>NZ_FNVO01000045.1:15618-20686 GCF_900108175.1 Thermomonospora echinospora | reverse complement strand
CGCAGCCCGCCAACAACCCCTGGGTCACCAGGAACGGAGACTTCTCCGATGATCCACCCTTCTGACCCCGCCCGCCTCGGCAGCAACGGGGCACTGCCACGCGGACCCAGACCCTCCACTCTGGGTGCCGTCAGGCGTGTCACCGCCAGCAAGCGAGAGCAGCCGTTGCCAGCGGGTGTGACACAGAAGCGAAATCACCTGTCGCATAGCCTCGTCAGAGGCAGCGTCCGCCCGGCTCGGGGTCCGCCGGGCCGGGGGTGATCCGGCAGCATCATGTACCACGTCGGCTCTAGGAGGTCCTGGTGGCGTCCGTTCCCCCTTATCCCGGCCGGAACGGCCGGCCTGGCCTACCGCGCGTCGCGGCCGCCGTCGAGCACTTCCTCGACTCCATCCAGGACCCGGCGACCCGCGCCGACTACGCCCAGACCCTCGCACACCTGATCGACCTCTTCCCCGCCTGGTTCCCCGTCGTTGGCCTGGACTGCGAGCACTACGAGGCGGTGATGAGCCGCTGGGACGATGCAGCACCCGCCACCAGGAACCGGCATCTGTCGGCACTGACCTCCTTCACCAACTGGGCCCAGCAGCAGAACCTGCTCGGCAGCGACCCCGCCTCCCCCACACCACCACCGAGCACGACCCCGCAGACGGTCACCGGAACCGTTGACCACTCTTCACCGGCAACGACAGCCGTTCAGGGCCGTGAGGAGGATCGGAACGGTGATTAGCGGTAGCCGGCGTTCCAGCAGGTCGAAGACGGGGCGCTGAACAGCTACACCGGGCAGAGTGCACACTCTCCGGTCTGAAGATTCGCATCGCCGCAGGTAGCAGCCCCTACCGCTAAAATCCGGTCTGATCCTCAAAGGCCGACGCGGCTGCGGCGGTTGCGTCGGGGCCGGCGGCTAGGGCCTGTTTTGAAGTCCGGGGGGTGATGGTGTGTCGTGATCGCTAAGTAGTGAGGTCTCCGGTAGAGGGTTCATCGACCATGAAGACCCTGAACCACCGGAGACCTCGTGGCCGCCCTAGCGGTGAGGAGGCGGTTCGACCTGACCGATGAGCAGTGGGCGCGGCTGGAACCGCTGCTGCCCGGGGGCAAGCGGCCGGGTCGACCCTCGAAATGGACGAAACGGCAGCTCATCGACGGCATCCGGTGGTGGGTGCGGGTCGGGGTGCCCTGGCGGGACGTGCCCGGCTGTTACGGCTCCTGGCAAGCGGTGTACGGAGTGTTCCGTGGCGGCGCGATGGCACCTGGGCTCAGATCCTGGCCGGGCTGCAGGCCCGTGCCGACGCCGCCGGGCTGATCGGCTGGCAGGTCGGCGTGGACTCCACCGTCATGCGTGCTCACCAGCACGCCGCCGGTGCCCGCCGCCACGGCGAACTGCAGGCCGAGCCGCCCGGCGGAACCGTGACCGAGCTCGCCGACCATGCGCTGGGCCGCTCCCTGGGCGGGCTGTCGACTAAGGTGCACCTGGCCTGCGAGCAAGGGCAAAAACCGTTGTCGCTAGTGGTCACCGCCGGGCAGCGGGGTGATGCGCCGCAGTTCGAGGTGGTGATGGCCGGCATCCGCATCGCCCGCATCGGCGGCGGGCACCCCCGGACCCGGTCGGAACGGGTGCGCGCGGACAAGGCGTACTCCTCCCGCGCGATCCGTGCTCACCTGCGGCGGCGGGGCATCGCGGCCACGATCCCCGAACCGGCCGACCAGGCCGGCCATCGACTCCGGCGCGGCGCCCGCGGCGGACGACCGCCCGGCTTCGACCCGGTCGACTACCGCGAGCGCCATGCGGTCGAGTGCGGCATCAACCGGCTCAAACGTCACAGGGCGGTCGCCACCCGGTTCGACAAGCTCGCCGTCCGCTACCAGGCCACCATCCACATCGCTGCCATCAACGAATGGCTCTGATCAACTTTGAAACAGGCCCTAGCCGCGTTCGACCATGGGGCCGTCGTCCAGGTGATTTCGGCGACGCCGCGACCGCCGCGGCGGCCGTCTCGAAGATCTTCTCCGCGACCTCCAGCCCAGGGACGAGCAGCGTGCTCTTCCTCATACCATCAGCATGAGCTGCGACGTACTTGATGCCGTGGGCGGGTTGCGTCGTTTGCGGGGCCTGTTCGGGGATGTAGTGGCTAATCTCCCCGTGAAGACGGTCGGGTGAGGGCGGGGTGAGCCGTGGAGGGGCCGGTGCCGGTGCGCAGGGCGTTGTGCGCGGTGATCGGTTCCTTTCACTCCGGCGAGGACGAGCCGCCCACCGGCACCCCCGCCGACATTCCCGGCGCCGACGCCCTGCGCGGGCAGATGACGGCGGCGCTGGCCCGGCTGGGCTACCACTGCGTGACGCTGAACGGGAATGAGTCAGCTGCCGAGCTCGGCACGGCCGTGCTGGGATTCTTGCGGGAGCCAATGCCAGCGGGCGGGGTGCGGGTAGTGCATGTGCTCAGCCATGGGGTCCAGCCGCCCAACTACGATGGCCTGGAGGTCCTTGGGGCCGACGGCCGTGCCGATGAGCTCACCGATGTGGCTGGGTGGGTACGGCGGGCCGATCGTGATCCAGATGCGCCTGCGACGTTGTTCCTGCTGGATGTGTGCCAGGCCGGTACCGCAGTGCGACTGCCGTACCAGCTGACGATCGATCGGCGCCGCACCGTGGTGCTGGCCGCCTCACCGGCCGATGAACCGGCCTATGACGCTAACTTCACCCGTGCGATGATCGCCGCACTGGGCAAGGTCGCCGACGGCGGCTACAACGTCGCCCGCGGGTTCGGGTCGATCGCGCCGCGGCAGGTGGCGCTGGACGTCCAGGCCCAGGTCGCCGCCCATGGGCATGGGCAGCAGGTGACCTGCAGCCTGTTCTCCCTGCTGGACGGCGAGCCGGACTTCGCGTTCTTTCCCAACCTGGTCCCCGCCGACGCCGACCTGCTCCCCGACGGCGTCGACCCCGGCTTGGGCGACCTTGCGCTGGGGCTGGACCCGGCGCACTTCGTCGACCGTGCCTACGCCCACGGGCCGCGCCCGCGGATGCGCACGGGCCTGTTTTATGGCCGGGACCGGCTGCTGGGCGAGTTGTCGGCCTGGCTGGATGAGATTGGCCCGCCCGAGCCCGGTCAGGGGCTGCGGGTGGTGACCGGTAGCCCGGGCAGCGGCAAGTCGGCGCTGCTGGGGGTGCTGGTATGCGCCGCCCACCCCGGGTTGCGTGAGGCGACCGACCCGGCGTGGAACCGGCTGCCGCACGTGCCCTCCCGCAACGAGCACCTGGTCGCGGTGCACGCCCGGCAGTTGACCACCCAGCAGATCATCGACTCTCTGGCCCGCCAACTCCACCTCCCACCCCCCGGCCTCCGGCCGCACGAGGACGGCGGTGAACAAGACGAGCGGATGGGCCCTGCCGCCCCAGCGCAGCCCGCTGCGGAAAAGGCCAGTGCAGCATCGGCCGGTGGGGGCGCCCAGCACGGGTGGACCACCGCGGACCTGCTGGAGGCGATCACCACCGGGACGAGCCCGCCGGTCATCGTGGTCGACGCGGTCGACGAGGCCGCCCAACCGTCCGAGCTGATCCAACAGGTGCTGCTACCCCTGGCCACCCGCACCCACCCGCGCTCCCCCTTGACGGCCGACCCCGCCGACGGCGACGAGGCCGGTAATGGAGATGGTGGTGAGGGTGGCGGGGGTTGGTGCCGGCTGCTGGTCGGTACCCGCGCATGGGCCTCGCTGCAACCGCTGCTGCAGGCCGCCCGCGACCACGGCCACCTCATCGACCTGGACCAGGAACCCCCCACCGAAGTCCGCGCCGCCCTCACCGGATACGTGACCGCGCTGCTGGACCGCCAGCCCCCCTACGACACTGCCGCCTACAAGACCGCGCGCGCCCACTTCGCCGAAGCCCTCGCCGCCACCCTCACCACCCGCCAGCCCCCGGCGCCAGCGTCGCCCGCTGGAACCGTCACCGACCCGGCCAGCCCAGCAGGCCTAGCCGGTGTGACCGATCCAGGTGATCCGGCTGATCCGCGATGGGGGGCGTTCCTGGTCGCCGCCCTGTACACCCACCACAAGATCACCGCACAAGCCCTGCCGCCCGACCCCGCCTTCGCCTGGGTACTCGGCGGGCAGGTCCCGCGCACGTTGTGGGAGGTGATGGAGATGGACCTGCAAGCCCGCGCCACCGACCCGTGGGCCCGGCCCCTGCTGGCCTCCCTGGCCTACGCCCGCGGCGACGGCATGCCCCTGGACGTCCTGACCCACGTTGCCCCCGTCTTCCACCACGACGGCCCCCACATCCCCGACCCCGCACCAGCCCAGGCACGCCACACCCTCGCCGGGATCCGCTTCTACCTGCGGCTGACCCCCGACCAGCACGGCGTCATCCACTACCGCCTCTTCCACCAGGGCCTGACCGACTACCTTCGCCACCACCCCACCGCCCCACCAGCGCCATGACCGTTCGCCGTACCTCCCGGCAGTGGGAAGCACGCGTCCTGGACCGGCTCTTGCCATCAGCAGCCCCGACGTCCACCACACCGTCACGGGGCCGCAGCGAACCTGGGTCACAGGCCGACGGCCGGATGTGGTCCGGCGCGTCCCGATACGCCCTCTCGCACGCCGCCGAGCACGCCGCCGCCGCCGGCCGCCTCGACGAACTCCTCACCGACCCCGAATTCCTCGTGCACGCCGACCCCGCCACCCTGATCCCACTGCTGGACGAGGCGAACGGGCCAGAGGCGAGACGGCACGCGGCGGTGTACCGGACCTCCGCCCACCTACATCAGCAGCAAGAGCCCGACGCCCGCCGATCGATCCTGGCCACCGACGCCGCCCGCCACCGCATCCCCGATCTCACCGCGACTCTACGCCTACCACGACCGGAGCCTGCCTGGTGGCCCGCCTGGGCCACTGCCAGCCAGATCCACCGGGCACTGCGCACCACTCTGGACAGCGCGACCTGGGTGGTTGCGGTCGCATGCACGACGCTGGAAGGCCGCCCAGTCGCCGTCACCGGCGGCCACGACGGCACGGTGCAGGCGTGGGACCTGACCCTCGGCGTACCGGTCGGCGGACCGATTACCGGTCACACCG
>NZ_FNVO01000045.1:0-14264 GCF_900108175.1 Thermomonospora echinospora | reverse complement strand
GCAGGCACACCGCTCGGTGAGCCGCTGACCGGCCATATCGGCGCGGTAGCGGCCGTCGCGTGCACTACATGGCAGGGCCGCCTGCTCGCCATCACCGGTAGCGGGGACGGCGCGGTGCGGGAGTGGGACATCGGCTCCGAGCGGCCGCTGAGTGTCCTTGCCACTCCCGATCCGCTGAACTGCCTGGCGGTAGCGCCGACAGGTGAGTTGATCGTGGGGTTGAGCTGGGAGGTCGTCTGCATGGAACGGATGGGCACATGGCGGACGTGATGTCAGGGCCGGTCACGGTGGTGGGCGTGCACGGGGTGGGCAATCACCAGGCGGCGCTGGGCCCAGTAGCGGCAGCGGATCGGATCGCCGGGTGGTGGCACAACGCGCTCCTTGCGGGCCTGCAACGGCCTCACGAGGAGTCGGGGCTCCAGGTGCGGATGGCCTACTACGCCGATCACCTGCGCACCCGCACCCCCCAAGGCCCCGAAGAGCTGGACGCGCTCGATAAGGCGGCCCAGGCCAGGGTGATCGCCTGGGCGCGGTTGCTGGGCGCCGATGAGCCGACCGTGCAGGGCTGGGTGACCGCGCCAGTCCGCGCCGCGATCAGCTGGGTCGCCAACCGCTACGGCTTGGACCACGGCGCGGTCCGCGCCCTGGTCGCCAGGTTCTTCGGTGAGGTCGAGACCTACTTCACCGAGCCGGGCCGACGTGAGCGCGCCCGGATCCGGGTGGCCGAGGCCATCACCGCGGTCCACCCGCAGGTCGTGATTGCGCACTCGCTGGGCAGCGTCGTCACCTACGAGACCCTGTGGGCCCATGAACTCCCGCCGATCGATCTGCTGATCACCCTGGGGTCTCCGCTGGCGATGCCCGACATCGTCCATGACCGCCTCGTCCCCCACGAAGGCCTGCGACGCCGCCCGCCGGGGATCGGCACGTGGATCAACATCGCCGACCCAGGCGACATCATCGCTATCCCCGCCCGCGGCATCCCCGCCCGCTTCGCCGGCGTAGCCGCCGATCGTACCAACGCGATCGGCGCATTCGACTTCCACCGCGCCGTCCGCTACCTCAAGAACTCCGCCACTGCCGATGCCCTCACCGCTCACCTGTAGGGCCTCGGCCGCCTACCCAGGCTCCCACCACGACCGCCGTACACGAACTCCTCGAAGGTCCCGTTGTCCGTCAGGATTCAAGGCCGAGCAGAGCTGACGAGCCCGCCCACTCGTACTGTCCCGTCTCAAGCAAACTGACGCACCGCAGGTCAGGGGCTTACGGCTGTGCCAGCTCAACTGAGACGGGACATCGCAGCTGTTGTTCGGTCTCGTCGAACCTGACGCACGTCTCGCCGACTCGACGCATTCGTTCATCTGCGCCAAGTTCCCTGAGACGCTGCCTGGTGACCTGCGGAGACGATGGAGGAATCTGCCGGGCTGTGTCACGTCCAGTGCGCGGCGGCGGCCCAACCGTCTCACCCAACCTGACACATCCCAGGTCCGTGGCCTGTGCCTGTACCAGATTCATCACGACCGGACAGCCGTGTCTTACGCGCCCACCCGCGACCTCGAGTCGGGCGGTGGGCCGTCCTTGTCCAGGATGCGTCATGCCCTGCTGGCCTCTGGCAGCATGGGCAGGCGATGACAACCCCTCCCGCTCACGAGCCGTCCTGGTGCGCGCCCCACCCGCCTGACGCCGACCCTCTCCCCCGCGACGGGCGACGCAACTGCGGATTTTGGGAGTTCGTCCTGCGGCGCCAGTGGAACCCCGACCAAGGTCCTCCTCCACCGGAGGTGATCGCGGCGATCGACCGGATCGCCGCCCAGCCCGTGCCGATCGCGTCCTTGGTGATCGGCCAGACTGATGAGCTGTGGGTCGGGCCGGGAACGGTCCCTTCACTGGATCACCTGCAGCACTTGGCTGGGCAGCCCGTGCGGATCGGCTCGGCGACCCTGTGGGATCACGTCCCGGGTGCGACCGTTGGCCGGGTCGTGGTCATCGGCACTGGCCGGCATGTGTCCGCGAGCCTGGTGGATCACGATTATGTTCACGGTTCTCGGGTGTCGCTGTTCTGTCTGTGAGAGCCTCCGTGCTTGGGGGTCGGCACGGGGGGTCGCGTGTTCTTGTACAAGACGTCTTCGGCTGCTGCGCTGGTCGGGGCTGGTCTGGGCGGCGTGGACGCCGGGCGGGTGTTGGAGCTGGCGGGAGCTCGTGACGGGGTGCCCTTCATCTTGGGACCGGATGGGTCTTACGACTTAGAGCTCAACCGGTTCGTGCGGGAGATGGACGGGTGGGGTGTTCGGTCGGCGTTGACGGTGGAGGCCTACGCGCGGGATTTGGCGCTGTTCTGCCGGTTCCTGGCGCTGCGGCGGGGTGGCCGGTCGATCTGGGAGGCGGGGCAGGAGGACCTTCGGGCCTATAAGCGGGTTCGTCGACGGGCGGAGGGGTCGTTCCGGGTTGCGGCGTCGACGTGGAACCGGTTCCTGGCGGCCCTGGACAAGTGGGTGGAGTGGGCGATCTATGAGGGGTTGCTGGAGGGCGAGCCGTTCCGGAAGGTGGAGCGGACGGTTGTGACGCCGCGGGGCCTGGCGGTGGTCCGGGTGAACGCGGAGTACGAGCAGGACGAGGAGTCAGGACCGGCTCGGTTCTTGTCGTATGAGGATTATCTGACGTGGCGGGACGTGGGGCTGCTGGGCCGGCTGCCGGATGGTCGGGCGGATCGGTGCTGGCGGGGGCGTAACGGGCAGCGCAACGCGGTGTTCGCCGATTTGCTGGTTGTCACCGGGATGAGGCTGTCGGAGGCGTCCTATCTGCTGGTGAACGAGCTGCCGTCGCTGGTCGAGCGGCAGAAGGTCGGTGCCCTGGCGCTGGCCGCCACGGTCACCAAACGGGGCCGGGCTCGGATGGTGTACGTGTCCCGGCGGGTCCTGCGGGCGCTGCACGCCTATGTCGGCATCGAGCGCGAGGAACTGGTGCACCGACGCGCCGCGGCCGGTGCCTACCGGGTGCCGGCGCAATGGCTGGGGGTGGTGGGCGCCGGCCGGACCTCGGTCACGTTGACGGGCGGGCGCGGCAGGCTGGCCTGCGCGAGGCTGGCGGTGGAGGACCGGGTCCGGTTGGCGAGGGTGGACGCCGCCGGGACGGTGGGTGAGCCGCTGCTGCTGTGGCTGGGCGAGGACGGCTTACCGTTGGGCCGGTCGACGTGGCAGGCGGTGTTCCGGCGGGCGAACGACCGGTGCGCGTCGGTGGGGCTGGACTTGGAGGTCTCCCCGCACACTCTGCGGCACACGTTCGCCGTCCACATGCTGGGTCTGTTGCTGCGCCAGACGGTCCGGGCGTTGCGGATGGAAGATGCGCGGACCCTGTCGGGGCAGCAGGTCAAGCGCATGCTGATCGGGGATCCGATGCGGCGGCTCCAGCTGCTGCTGGGGCACCGATCACAGGAGACGATCTACGTCTATCTCGACATGCTGGATGAGGCGCAGGAGATCGTGCTCGCCGCGCTGGCGGACTGGGACGAGCAGGCCGAAGCGCTCGCCCGGGTGAAGGCCAGCGTCGCGTGAGCGTAGGGGCGCGGACGGGAACTCGTGGCCGGTGGGCCCGGTTCGCTGAAGACGACTGGCCAGACGAGGAGGCCGCTGACCCCGGTGTGTCGGGGGTGGGCCCGGTCGTGTTCACGCTCGGGTTCGAGGACGGCGACGCGGTGGTGGATCTGTCGCAGTGGCCGTGCCCTCGGTTGCGCCGACCGCTCGGGGAAGCTTTGCGCAGGGTCGGAGGGCAGGGCAAGCCGGTGCAGGCGTGGCAGACCGTCCAGGGGTTGCTGCCCCCGCTGCGCAGGTTCCTGGACTTCGTCGCAGCCGCCGAGGGCGCCGGCGGTGAGCACTTCGAGCTGGCGGATCTGGAGCCGGAGCATCTGGACGCCTTTGAGCAGATGCTGGTCAACGTCTATGGCCGCGACAGCGGCCGGCCCCACGCGCAGGTCATGCGGGTGGTGCGTGTGCTGCGCGCGGTCCACGACGGCGACCCGGACGCCTTCGAGCCGGAGTTCGCCGCCCGGCTGGGGTTCACCACCCGGCACAGCGGCCCGGCCTGGACGCCGCTGAACTCCTATCCGGGGCCGGTGTTCGAGGCGATCAAGGCCGCCGCCCTGGCGGACGTCCGCGAGATCCAGGCGCGGATCTTGGAAGGCGAGGCGCTGGCCGGCCGGGGCGAGGACCCCGGCGTCGGCGGGTGGGGCCGGCTGGAGAACGTCCTGTGGCATGTGGTCCACCGCGGTCCGCTGACCGCCGAGGACTCGCATCGGCGCTGGGAGGTGGGCCACCGGCTGGGCGGGGTCTGGCGGCTGAACAGCCGCCTGTACCTCAACGCCCATGATCTCCTGCCTTTTCTGACCTTGCTGATCTGCGTGACCGGGCTGGAGCCGAGCTCTGCCCAGCGGCTTCGAGCCGACTGTCTGGTCAACCCTGCCCGCGGGTTCGTGACGATCAAGTACACCAAGAGGCGGGCTCGCAGCGAGCCGCACAAAACCATGCGGGTCGCCGACGGCGGTGCCGCTCATCATCCCGGCGGCCTGATCCGCCTGGTGCTGCGGCTGACCCAGCGCGGCCGGGACCGGATCGGCGGTGACCTGCTGTGGATCGACCATGGCCACCAGGGCACGCGGGAGACGTTCGCCGGGCGGCGCCGCATCTCGATCAACGGGTTGCACGCCCGGTGGCTGCAGCGCCATGGCCTGGACCAGCTCACCGATCATGACGGCGGCCCGCTGGTGTTGGACCTGCGGCGGCTGCGTAAGTCCTTCAAATCCCAGCAGTACCTGAAGGCCGCAGGGGTACTGGCGGACTTCGCCCAGGGGCATTCCCCGCAGGTGGCTGCCCGGCACTATGCCGACATCGGCGCTCACGACGAGCTCCACGACCGGGCGGTGGAAAACGGCCTGGCCGAAGCGCTCCAGGTCGCATTGCCGCCCCCGGTGGTCCTGGACGAGGACGGCAGCCGCCTCGGCGGAGACGACCTTGAGGATCTTCCGCCCGCACAGGTCCAGGCGGCGCTGTCGGGTGAGCAGGATGTGTTCCTGGCGTCCTGCCGGGATTTCCATCACACGCCGTTCGCTGCTGTGGGCAAGCCGTGCCCGGTGCCGATGTGGGGCTGTGTGGAGTGTCCGAACGCGGTGTTCACCACCCGGCACCTGCCGCAGGTGCTGGCGTTCTTGGATTTCGTGGAACGGCAGCGTGAGGAGATGCCGCCGGCCGAATGGCAGCTGCGGTACGGCACGGCCTGGGACCGGCTGGTGCACGGTGTGCGCGCCAAGTTCTCCGATGTCCAGGTCCGCACCGCCCAGGCCATCACCGAGGCCGACGGCTCCCGGTTGCTGCTGCCGCCCGAGTTGTGGGAGACGATGCTGTGACCGACGCCGTCACCGACCCCGGCCTGCCGGCCTCCTCACCGGCTTTCCCCTCGGCTCTCTCGCTGTCCGGCGTCGATGCCGCCGCGCCGGCGTCGGCGGCGCGTATGGGCGCCCAGCAGGAGGGGCGCGAGGGGTACGTCTTGCCGACCGGGCTGCTTCCCGACGGGCAGTCGGGTCCACGGTTCGATGACGACATCTGGGTGTTACGGCCGCTGCTACGCCGCACCATCATCGCTCCCGACCTGGACTTCACCCCGATCACCGATCCGGTGATGCGGCTGGCCGCCAAGCAGTACCTGCAGTCCCGCCTGAGGAGGGGCCTGCCGACCTCGCGGCGCAGCGGCCGGGGCGCGCGGCCGCTGCAACTGACCTCCGCTCAAGCCGAGCTGACAATGTTCCGCCACATGCTGGCCGAACTACGGTCGGTCGGCGTGGAACGCCTGGTCACGACCCGCCAGCACCACTTGGACGAGCTGCTGGCCCGGTGGAAGCGCACCCTGAGCAGCAGCGCCGTGGCCTGTCGGGTACGGCTGCTGCAGAACCTGGCTGTGCACGGGGAGTTCATGACGGCCGACCGGCTGGAGTTCCTTCCCTGGGCCGGGCGGCCGGCCGCCCAGGTGGCCGGACATCGCCGCGGTGAGGAGAACACCACGCCACGCATCCCTGAGGAGGTGATGGCGCCGCTGCTGCGGGCCGCGCTGTTTTATGTGACCACCGCCAGCGTCGATCTGGCCGCAGCCCAGGCCGAGCTGGAGGGACTGCGGGCGCGGGTGGCCGCCCGCCCACCGCTGGTGTCCGGGGAGGGCAAGCAGGCGCTGGTGGACTTCATCGCCGCCCGCCGCGCTGCGGGCCGCGGCCTGCCCGCCCTGCCGGCCGCCAACGGGCGCCTTGGCCGGGTCCGCCAGGTCGACGGGGTCCTGCAGGCACCGAACGTCTCCCTGATCACGCTGCTGTGCGGGCTGCGCGCGCCCCTCTGGCAAGGGCACCGCAGGCTGCTGCATGACGCTGGCGCCGAACTCGGCTACGAGCCGGGCGGGCTGGCCACCGTCATGTCGCCCTGGCCGGATACCGGCGCGCCGTGGCGGCCGAGCCTGGACGGGTGGCATCTCAACGAGGAGGTCCAGCAGCTGCGTACCGCCTGCTGGATCGTCATCGCCTACCTGTCGGGCATGCGCGACGTCGAGGTCCGTGAGCTGGCCCCCGACTGCGCCTTCACCACCGTGGCCGCCGACGGGCGCCTCCGGCACAAGCTGCGCGGGAAGGTTTTCAAGGGCCGCGGGCTCACTGGCGACCACACCGAATGGGTGGTGCTGGAACAGGTCCACCAGGCCGTCGCGGTCGCCCGCACTCTGCACACCGATCCCACCCACCTGTTCGGCCGCCGCCATGGAGACAGCCACCGCGTGCTGTCGGACATGCCGCAGCGGCTGGAGAATTTCTGCGCCCACCTGGAACACCTGTTCGGCCGCCCCGACCAGCCGTACCTGCCGCGCGACGGTGATGCGCCGTGGCGGTTCACCACCCCGCAGTTCCGCCGCACCCTGGCCTGGCACATCGCCCACCAGCCGTTCGGCGTGGTCGCCGGGGCCCGCCAGTACAAACACACCAAGATCGCCGTGTTCGAGGGGTACGCCGGCACGTCGGCCTCCGGGTTCGCCGCCGAGGTCGCCGCCGAAGAGGCCGTCGCTCGCCTGGACTACGTCCAAGACCTGTACCGGGACTGGAACGCTGGCGGCCGCGCCGGCGGCGGCGCGGCCGCCCGGATCGGGGCGGAGTTCGAACGCATCCGTGCCGAGCTTGGCGACCTGCCCGGTGTCGTCGCCGATGAGGCGCGGCTGCGGGTGATGCTGCGGCACCTGACCAAGACGCTGCACCCGGGCGTGCTCAACGACTGCTTCTTCAACGCCGCCACCGCCGTGTGCGTCAAACGCGCCACCGCCCTGGGCCGCCCGGTCCCCGCGCACACCATGTGCCTGCGCTGCCCCAACGCCCGCCGCTCGGCAGTGCACTTGCCTCGTTTGATCGCAGCCCGCGACCAGGCCCAGCGCCTGCAGGATCAGGCCGCCCTGTCCGATTCGCTGCCGCCTCTGCAGCAGGCCGCGCTCACCACACATGTGGCGGATCTGGACGCCGCGATCGGCCAGATCACCTCCACACCCCCTGAACCGTCCGGTGGGACAGACGTCGACGCCGGGCCGCCAGCACCGGGGGGTGGGGGCCGGTGACGCGGCCGCAGACCCGCGCCCGGCTGGAGGACGCCTTGTCCCGGCTGCTGGCCGGGCAGCCCATCCGCACCGACGGGCAGCTGACGGTGACCAACCTGTGCCGCGAGGCCGGGGTCGGCCGCGATTCCTTCTACCGCAGCCCCGACATCGTCGCCCGCTTCGAGGCCGCCAAGGCCAACGCCCAAGCGCACAAGCCCGAACTCCTCCAATTGCGCGAGGAGATCGCCGAGCTCAAACGCGAGCGCCGCAAGCTCAAGAGCGATCATGCCCGGACGGTCCGTGAACTGGAGAAGACCATCCGCGTCTACGCCAACCAGATCCAAGTCCTCGCGCTGCGCGCGGCGGAGCTGGAAGGCAAGAACACCAGGTTGCGGCGTCAACTCGCCGAGGACGCCGGAGTGACCGCGATCGGCTTGGCCTCGCCGGAGTTGTCAGAGGCTCCCGGAACCTGACCGTCTGCGCACAAGGCGTCGGTCAGGCGGTGCGGCGGTCTTCCCGCGCCCATTTGGCGGCCCACCGGGCGGCCAGAGCGGCGTTCTGCTCAGGGGTGCCGTTGAGATCCTCATCCCGGACCGCATGCGCCAGCAGGTCGTCGTAGCGGGGGTCGTCGGGGGTGATGAGCTCGGCGCCGCAGCCGACCGGGTGGGGCAGCAGCAACTCCCCGTTTTTGATCACGGCCTGCGCGGTCATCGTGATCTCACCTCCAGCCCGTACCTGCGGACATAGTAACGCGCGACCATCTCGGCGACCTCCTCATGCCCGTTGAGGGTACGCACCAGGCGCTGCAGCTGGCCGGTGGACACCATCGCCCACGCTTCGGCCCACCATTCCAGCGGGTCGTACCAGCGTTCCACGATCAGATGCGGGCGGCACCGCAGCATGATCGTTTGCCAGTCGCGCTGCTCGGCCATCCGACGGGACCGTTCGATGACATGACCCAATTCATGATCGACGAGACTTGAGGAGACCGTCCGTCCGGTGCCGATCACCACGGTGCGGCCGACCGTGGCACCAGGCACGTCGTCCCAGACGATCGCCGATCCCGGGCCGATGGGCTGCCCGGACAGGTAACCCAGATGGTCGAGCTGCGGAACCGCGCCCACGCCGACCCACAGCTCGTCCAGCTCGTTGATCGCCAGGGAGGCGATGTGGACGGGCTGGGCGGCGAGCCGGTCGATCACCGCGATGGTTTCCGCAGGCGGGACACCCTGGCCGGGATCCCACTGACGGCGCAGCACGCGCTCCCAGAAGCCGCAGTTGCGGCGGCCGTCACGCGGCAAGGGGTCGGCGTTGGGCGGGTGAGGGGCACACCAGTAAGGCTCACCGGAACGGGGGGTTCTCATCATCGCCCGACCATGCTGCCAGAACCGTACCGGGACCAGTCGCATCCCGATCCGGCCGTGTCGTTGACCGCCGTGAACAGCCGGCCCTCCTTCAGACGGGGCGTCCAGAGTTCTGGGCCGGCAGCCTGGCAGCGATCGGTCACCGAGGAAGAACGCGACCGCACCCGCCTGCGCCAGTTCGTACGAGGCCGGCCCCTCGGATAGGTCGTTGACGACGGTGGGGCCTCCGCCGATGCGGCCGCGCCGGCTGCCCTCTTGGTCTGCAACCGGTCGCTGGCGCAACGGCGTCGTCTGCGGACGGTGGGGGCAACTGCAAGTTGATTAAAGATCGAGTCCACTTCACGGAACCCGGCAATGACAGAACACACCCAGATAGCTACGTTCAGTGATAAATGGTGGTGGGGTCGTGTCGGGGAGGCCGTGGTGCGCATGCCCGGCTTCCCGCTCGCGCGCTCCGGCCGCCGCCCGCAGCCATCCGCCCTGACGTGAGGAGGACAGCAGATGTCCAACGGGTTCCCCGACGGGGAGTTCTGCATCATCAACGAGGCCACCGGCCTGTACCTGGCCGCCCTGCCCGGCGGCACCATCACCGGCTCCCAGCAGGAGACCGACTGGCTGGAGAGGACACGGGAGACGGTGCACTACACCCACACCGCCAACCAGGTGCTGGGCCTGGCCACCGAACCCTCCGGCAAGAACTACGAGCGCTGGTTCCTCGACGACCGCAAGAACTCCTGGGGGCAAGAGCACTACCACCTGGTCAACTACGCAAGGACATCCGCTCCTGGTACACCCTGGCCGCCCCGCTGAACATCCACGGCCGCTACGACCACGTGACGCTGAAGGGGCGCGGCGAGTCGGGCCAGACCCAGTGGCGGGCCGAGGACGGCTACTTCTTCCCCGGCGACCCCACCAAGGCCGTCACCCTGCTGGAGAAGCAGCCCGGCACCTACCGGGTGGTCGTGGCCGACCGCGGCAAGCCCAACCAGAAGTGGCGCTTCGTCTAGCCCCACTCCGGTCGCCCTGGGGCGCGGGCTTCGTCCGCCCGCGCGCCGGCAGGCGGCCCGCGCCGGCGGCGCCCGGATCGCCGGTAGGCGGCGGTACCGCGTCGCCCTGATCGACCCCGCCGCCTCCGCCTCCTGGCGCGGGTGACGGGGTCGACCTGCCGGGCGCGGGTGCTACAGGACTACGACCACGAACGGCTCGTCGGCCGCGCCCGAGGGACGGCCGGTGCCCACGAACACGTTCCGGGAGGCGTCCCCGCAGTCGACCGGGCCCTCGTTGACCAGCACGATGCTGTCCCAGTTGGCCCCCCACTTGGGCGTGGCGACCACCAGCGCGGTGGAGGCGTCGATACCGGCCTCCAACTCGATGCAGTATCGCCCGGTGGCGGTCTTGCGGACCGCGGTCACGCCCTTGGACCTGATCACCGAACCGTCGGCGTTGACGATCGCCCCGGCGCGCGCGTACGGGGCGATGGCTCCACCCAGTGCCATGCGGTACTCCTTTTCCTGACCCAGCGGCATCCGGCCACGGCACAGGCCCGGCCTCCAGGCCGACCCCGCGCCCACCGGACGGGCGGGGGAACCCACCCGATCTGGTCACCCCACGAAAACACGCCACCACGCACCGTGCTGACCGGTGTGTCGCCTGGCGGAACGGGGATCGAGGAACATCGGCTCACCGCAGACTGACCGGCCCCGGTCCGATCCGAGCGACAGCCGAACAATCGGATCTGCGCCGGCTGCATGACTTCCTGCGCCGAGGAAGTGAACCGGGGTTCCGGGACTATCCGGCCGGGTTCGAGCGCTAAGCACCGGAACCGCAGGTCAGGACGGGGACACTGCGGACCGGGTTTCGGCGCGGTGTGGCCGCTGGCGGCCCGGGGCAGAAAGGGCGGGCGACCGAGTGCGACGCGCCGACCTGGGCTGGAGCGATTCGGTGGACCGGGCAGAACCGTCGTTCTGCCGGGTCGGCAAGGCTTGGCGTTAATACTCGCCAAGAGAGTCCTGGAACTCCAAGTTGATCAGAGATCGAGTCCGCCTCACGGAACACGACGCTGACAGAACACACCCAGATGGCTACGTTCGGCGATGAACCGACGACCGGGCACGCCCCTTGGGTCCCTGCCGTGTCACACGTGACGGCGGGCTGTGGGGGATTGCTCTCGTTCCCGAAGGAGGAACATGCCGACCATCACCGGTGCAGGCCGCACGACGCCTGGCCAGAACTGGCAGAACTACACGGACGGTCCCGGCATCTACCTGGACGTCAACACCTCGAGCGCGGGCTTCAACCCCGCCCTGGGCACCCCGGTCTACACCATCTCGCTCGGCGGAAACCAGAGGATGTGGTACCTGGCCGGTTCCTCCTCCGTCTACGAGCCGACGGTCACGGGATTCAGGGTCTACCTCAGGAAGCTGGAGCTGGAGGACGGAGAACTGACGGTGAACGACGCCCAGCAGTGGGGCCTTCACATCAACTGGATCGGTGCGCAGAACCTCTAGCAGAAAGACACCGCCCGGCGATGCGGCGACGAGCGGTCAGATCCGCAAGGTCTCTCCGCGAAGGGAAGATCAACTAACGGAACGCCGCACCGCCGGGGCAAGCGCCCACGGAGCGTTCACGGGCGGCGCGGCAGTCCTGTCGCGCCACCCGTCCGGGCCATAACCGCCGGTCCGGCCGGCCTCCTGGTCCGCACCGAAGGGATCGCCGAGGGTTTCCGGCCCGCCGAAGGCGTGCGGCTGTTCGAGGACCCGGCGACCACCTCCAAGATTCCCGTATTGGAGCGGCCCGCGTTCGCCAGAGTCGCCGCGGCCGCGCACCCCGGCGACACGCTGACTGTGTCGGAGTTGTTCCGGCTCTGCCGCGACCTGGTCGACATCCACAACGTCCGCGCCTGGTGCCAAGCCCGCGGCCTCGCCCTGCGGGTCCTGTCCGGGCCGCTGTCGAACTTCCACGACCTGGCCGCCAGCGACACACGACCACGGATCTGCTGATCAACGTCATCACGGCCGTCGGCCAATTCCAGCGCGACATCCAAAACGAGCTGACCACCGAGGGAGCCGCCGCAGCGGAAGCTGAAGGCCGCTACCGCGGCCGCCCGCCCGCCCTCACCGGAGACGACCTGGAAAAGGTGCAGTCGGCCTACACCGGACAAGGCACCCCGATCGCAGCACTCGCACGCGCCCACGGAGTCAGCCGCGCCGCCATCCCGACCGCACTGGGCAACCTCCTGCCCGACCAGAGCGCCCCATCCCCTCGATCAGCCTGACCGAGAAACAACCCTGTCGACCTGCGGGAGCCTGTAACGCCAGGTGTGTAAAGTTGATCTTGGATGGTGTCTGGTGTTCTTTACCGGATTCGGCCTGGGTAGGCGATGGTGAGTTCGTTGAGTGCTTCGCGCCAGCCTCGGGTGTGTTGCCCTTCGATGAGGCGTCCGGGGTAGCCGCTGCGTTTGCCGGTGCCGGCGGCTCGTTCGCGGGCGCGTTTGTCCTCGATGTTGAGGATGGCCAGCCACAGCAGTTTGACGACGGCGTCGTCGCTGGGGAAGTGGCCGCGGGCCTTGGTGACCTTGCGGAGCTGGTAGTTCAGGGACTCGATGCTGTTGGTGGTGTAGAGCAGTCTGCGGACCGGCGGGGTGAAGGCCAGGAACGGGGTGAAGCGGTCCCAGGCGTTCTCCCAGACCTTGACCGCTTGGGGATGTCTGCGGCCCAGGTCGGTGTCGGCGAAGGCGGCCAGTGCGTCGAAGGCGGCCTCGGCGGTGGGCGCGGTGTAGATCTTCTTCAGGTCGGCGGCCATCGCGCTGTGGTGTTTGCGGGGCACCAGGCGCAGCGCGTTGCGGATCAGGTGGACCACGCAGGTCTGCACGGTGGTGTGGGGGAAGGCCGTGGTGATGGCCTCCTCGAACCCGGTCAGCCCGTCGCAGCAGGCGATGAGGATGTCGACCACGCCGCGGTTGCGCAGGTCGCTCATCACCGAGGCCCAGAACTTGGCGCCCTCGGCGGCGGTGGTGGTCTGCTGCGGGGTGCGGGCCAGCCAGATGCCCAGCACGTGCTTGTCGCCGTCGGCGTCGATCCCGACCGCCAGGTAGGCGGGCTTGTTGGCGACGGTGTGGTTGTCGCGGACCTTGACCACCAGGGCGTCCAGGAACACCACCGGATAGACCGCTTGAGTTCTATCGGTGGTTGTGAACGTTCCGGTGAAGGGATGTTCGGATGCCTCGGTGGGCGCACAACAAGCTGCCGTCGTCGGTGAAGAAGCGGTACTTCGAGCTGCTGCGGGAGGGGCACAAGGGTGCAGCAGCAGCCCGGGAGATCGGCGTGTCGACCAGCTGCGGGTCGCTGTGGTTCCTCGACGCTGGCGGGGTGATTGTCCCCGACCTCGGACCCATCTCCCCGCGCTTCCTCACCCAGGACGACCGGATCGCCATCGCCGATGGTCTGCAGGCCGGCGACACCGTCAAGCAGATCGCCGCGTCGATCGGTAAAAGCTTTCAGACCGTGTACCGGGAGATCCGGCGTAACAGCAAACCAGATGGGCGATACCAGCCGTGGTGGGCCCACAACCAGGCACTACTGCGCCGCCAGCGGCCCAAGCCGGAGAGGATCCGCTCCAGCAGGCCGTTGCGGACTGTCGTCCGGCACAAGCTCGCCGACCGGTGGTCACCACAGCAGATCTCCCGGTTCCTGGCCCGCACCTACCCCGGCCAAATCGACATGCAGGCATGCCCGGAGACGATCTACCGCGCCCTGTTCGCCGGGCTCCTCGGCCATAAGCCCGGCAAGCTGCGCACCGGCCGGACCCGCCGCAAGCCGCACCGCCGCGGCGTCCCCGTCCCCAACAAGATCAAGAACATGACGCTGGTGGCGCAACGTCCGCTCGAGGCCAACGACCGACACATCCCCGGCCACTGGGAGGGCGACCTCATCATCGGCCGCGGCCAGGCCTCGGCCATCGGCACGCTGGTCGAGCGGACCACCCGCTATGTCAAGCTGATCCACCTGCCCCGTGGCTGGAAGGCTCCCGCGTTCCGCAATGCGCTGATCACCCAGACCGCAGGGATCCCGCCCGAGCTCCGCAAGACCCTGACCTGGGACCAAGGCCGCGAGATGGCCCTGCATGAAGACATCGAAGCCCTCACCGGCTTTCGCATCTACTTCTGCGACCCCCATGCGCCCTGGCAACGAGGCACCAACGAAAACACCTATTGGTGCAAGGTGGGTCGTGCGGGGCTGCTTCGACGGGAGAGGCTCCGCGATGGGCCGCTGGGTGACTCGGAGAACACGTGCCGGAAAGCTT
>NZ_FNVO01000042.1 GCF_900108175.1 Thermomonospora echinospora | reverse complement strand
ATCGGCGACATCACCCGCTTTCCCACCTCGGCCAAGCTCGCCCGCTACACCGGCTGCGCCCCCATCCCGGTCTACTCCTCCGACCAGGAACGCCACCGCCTCCACCGGGGCGGCAACCGACGCCTCAACAGCGTCCTCTACACCGCAGCCATCGTCCAGAAACGCTTCCACCCAGCAGCTCAACGACTCCTGGAACGCCATGAACCCGCCAAGGGCAAGCGTGGCGCCCGCCGCATCCTCCAACGCCATCTCATCGACGTCATCCACCGCGCCATGACCGCCGATCAAGCCACCTGGCAGCACCACGTCACCCGCCATCAGCTCGCGGCTTGACATAGAAGCATCAACGGTCTGCTCCGCCAGTACTTCCCCAAGGGCAGCGACCTGGCCGTTCACACCGCCCAAGACCTCAAAGACGTCGCCCGACAACTCAACACCCGACCCCGTATCGTGCTCGGCGATCAGACCCCGGCCGAGGCCATGAGAAGATGGCTCACACGCACGACAACCAGCTAGTTCGCGATCATCAATAGAAACCGCCCCGCCTCCAGCGGGCGGGCCTGCCAGGCCTTGACCTCCTCCAGCACCTGATCGGTGATCCGTGAGACCGTCTCGGCCGACAACTCGGTGCCGTAGACCTGCCGCAGATGATGCACGATGTCGCGCACCGTCATGCCGTGCGCATACAGGCTGATGACCATGTCGTCCAGCCCGCCGGCCACCCGGCCGGCCCGTTTGGGCACCAGCACCGGCTCGAACGAACCGGCCCGATCCCGCGGCACCGCGATCTGCACCGGCCCGACCCCGGTCTGCACCGTCTTGCGGATCGCCCCGTTACGGGAATTGCCCGAGTTCCGCCCATCGGCCGAGTGCCGCCCATATCCCAGATGCGCGGTCAGCTCCGCCTCCAGGGCGCGTTCCAGCACCGCCTTGACCAGCTCCCCCAGCAGGGAGCCCTCACCGGTCAGCCGCAGCCCGCCGGCCTCGTCCCGCGAGCGGGCCAGCAGCTCGTCCAGCAGCCGGTCATCGATCAGCTCACGCAGCGGACGCCCCGACACCTCCCCCACAGTAGACGAACGATCACTTAACGTGGCCGACGTGGAGTCGGCGACACTCTCGATCACGGACATCATGCACATCCCCCCGAACAGGCGGGCCCTCCCGCCCGTCACTTGCTTCCCTTGCGACCCTCCTTACACACCTGACGAGATACCCCCGGGGTTGGGGATCTTGTTGCTCCGCCAGCGGTATCGGGTGACCGTGACCTTGGCGATGTTGAACAACTCGGTCCCGTCCGTCGCCGTGATGGGCAGCCACCGCCCGGTGGGGGTGGTGAGATGGCGGCGGACGTCCTTCCAGTTCCAGCGGTGCTGTAGTTGCAGCATCCGGATCAGCCGCCACCAAACGAACTGGTGGAGTGCGGAGAACCGGTCTTTGGCCACGGCGTGCTTGAAGTAGTTGGCCCAGCCGCGCATGATCTGGTTGAGCCTGATCAGCACGGATCCCAGGTCTTGTTGCGACTTCCTGCGGGTCAGGGCACGGATCTTGGCCTTCAACGACCGGATGGGCCGGTCGGCGATGAAGGTATAGACGTGCCATTTATCGGTTCCCCTCTTGCGGCGCCACTGGATGCGGAACCCCAGGAAGTCGAACCCGTCACTCAGGTGCACGATTTGGGTCTTGGCAGGTGACAGCCTCAACCCGAGTGGTTCCAGCACCCTGGCGACGTCCTCGCGCACCGCCTGCGTGTCATTGCCCGTCCCGTGGACCAGGACGACGAAGTCGTCGGCATAGCGGACCAGCCGCCATGTCGGCAGACCCCGGCGGCGGCGATACCCGCGCTTGCCCTCGCTCGACATCGACCCACCCGGCTTCCACGGCCCCATCAGGTGCTCATCGAGCACCGACAAGGCGATGTTGGCCAGCAGCGGAGACAGAATGCCGCCCTGCGGCGTTCCGGTCGTGGTGCTCCTGCTCCCGCCGAGCTCGGTCAGGATCCCGGCTTTCAGAAATGCCTTGACCAGGGACAGGACACGTTTGTCCTTCACCCGGAGCCGAACCCGGTCCATCAGGGCCGTATGGTCGATCCGGTCGAAGCACGCCTCGATATCCGCGTCCAGCACCCAGCGGTAGCCTCGAGTGCCGAAATGGTGGATCTCAGCGATCGCGTCCTGCGCACGCTGTCCAGGCCGGAACCCATACGAGACCGGCTCGAAGTCGGCCTCGAAGATCGGTTCCAGCACGAGTTCCAACGCGGCCTGCACGACCCGGTCTCGCACTGTCGGTATCCCCAGAGCGCGGACCTTCCCCGACCCGCCCGGCTTGGGGATCCTGCATTCCCGCACCGGCAACGGACGGAACGAACCATCCTTCAAACAGGTCCGCAGGTCGTTCAGGAACCCCGGGACACCGATCTGTTCCTCGACATCGGCGACCGTCAGGCCGTCGATCCCAGGAGTGCGTGCCCCGCGGTTGTCCGCGACCCGGTCGAACGCCACGATCAGCGTCGCCGGGTCGTGCACGAAGTTGAACAGGTCATCGAACCGGCGACCAGGATCGGCCGCCGCCCAACGGTGAAGCTTGGCCTGCATCTCCGATACCCGCGACCACGACCCCACGGGGGCCGGGCCTTGGGCGCTGCCGTTCGGCAGCGCGTCTTTCGGCATTGCAGTCTCCATCCCTTCTCGAAACCGCTGCCGCCCTTCGCCATGTGACCGGCTTTCCCGGCCTCGGACTACTACGGCGGCTCCGCCCCACCCGGCCCGTTCAGCGGTCGATGCGCCTATCCCCGTCAACGGGCTGGACGCCCGCGACCTGGAGCTGCGACCGGATGGTTCCCGTGTTCACTGCGATTCGCTCGACGAAGTAGGAGCCCGACTTTGTCCCTGCGGCATCGCCATGAGTACGCCGCAGACCTTCCTCATGGCCTCCCAGCCAGCAACGGCAAACCGGCCCAGGAGTTCCTCGCCGGCTCCGCCGGCGAGTACGCACCGCGTCCTGCCCCGATCCACCAGGTTCGAGCAGGCGTCAAGTGGAGGGACGTAACAACGCCGGTTCCTCTCGTACTCCTCTCCATCACGCTCACCGGACCCGCACCATCTGGCGGTACTGGCACGTCCCGGCTTTGTCAGGGCTGCTCCCACCCTCCCCGGCACCACCCGGATCAGGCTGCCCTCAGCTACGCTGACCTGCTGCGACAGGCCATCGGCGAAGGTCTCCCACCTCCACTCGAATCACAGCGCCTCACGGCGCACGCCGTTAGCTGGACAGACCCCCGGCGCCGTCGGTCCGGTGGTGTTGCGGAGGGGGTGAACGACGTCGGCTGATCGGACCGCGTATCCGCGGTCCGATCGGGTGGTCCCGGCGCGGAAGCGGCCGGACCGGCGTGCTGACCATGTCGAGCGTGACCGGCCCGGGACGCGAACAGGAGGCGCGCGAACGAACGGCAGGTGGTGACCAGGGAACATTCGCGGACGGTATGGCCGGACTTCATGGTGACCGTGCCCTGGCGCCGAGCGGGCGGGCATCGCCGTAAAGGCGATGGTCGTGATCCGGCCGTCGTGACCAGAATCGCTATGGCAGGGCGAAACCCCAAAGACGCGACGGGTCGGCGTCGCAGTTGTAGATGACGGTGGGCGTGTTGTTGAGGACGCCTCCGCCCGCCGGGCTGAGGCACTTACCGCTGTTGTAGTTCACGATGTAGTATCGGCTGTTGCCCTTGTAGACGGTGTACCAGAGTCGCGACGGGTGGGTGTCGCAGTTGTAGATGACGGTCTCGGTGTTGTTCGTGCCGGCCCCTCCGGCGGGACTCAGGCATTTGCCGCTGTTGGGATTCTGGATGTGGAAGAGGGAGTTTCCCTTGTCCACCGTGTACCAGATGCGTGACGGGTGGGTGTCGCAGTTGTAGATGACGGTGGTGGTGTTGTTGAGGACGCCTCCGCCCGCCGGGCTGAGGCACTTACCGCTGTTCCAGTTCAGGAGATGCCAAGCGATCTCCGCCGATGCCGTCGTCGAGGGCGACAGCCGTGGCGCCGCCGGCGCCGGACTCGAGGCCGAGGCGCCCGGTGCCGAGAGGACCGTGCCGCCGATCGCGGCCACGGCTGCTGCGATCAACCCCGCGGCCTTGAGATGAAGTTCTGTCATCGTCTGCTTTCCTTGGGGTGGGCGATTGGATGCGGACGGACATTTTTTTGAGGTCGCCGGCACCATGTCGCCGGCAATGGGCGGCGGATTCACCTCCCTGTCGGCACTCGCCTCGGGTGTTCACCGAGAACCTTTTCTCGTATGCCACGCGTGACGCTTTGAAACTTATCATTGAGGCGGAGTGGTATCGTGAGTAGTCTGGTACTCAGACCCGGCCATGGGCGGCCGGTCCTTCTGCGCGGACCGGTCCGCACAGAAGGGCTTTCAATGAAAGACCGGAATGGACGTCCGGCTTCGCCGGAACGCCTGGGACACGAGGCCCGTCCGTCTCCTCGTTCCTGGCCGCTCACAGGCCGGGACGAGACGTTGAGCGAGCTGACATCGCTGATGGAGCACCCCGACCGGTCCGGTCTGCTGATCATCGGTCCGGCCGGTGTGGGCAAGACGCGGCTGGCCCGCGAACTGTTGTCCGGGGTTGCCACCTCCCAGGGGCGGGTGTTGACGGCCTCGGCCACCGAGAGCGCCGCACAGATCCCCTTCGGAGCTCTGGCGCATCTGCTACCGGCAACGTGGCCCACCGCCGACGGGCACCCCAACCTGCTGCGGGTCCTTGCCGACGCGCTGCTCGCCGATGTTCGTGGCGGACAGCGGATCCTGTTCGTCGATGACGTGCATCTGCTCGACGACGGCTCGGCCGCCCTGCTGCTGCATCTGGTCGTACGCGGCGGCACGAAGGTCGTTCTCACCGCACGCTCTGGTGCGGCGTTGCCCGACGCGATCGAGGCATTGATGCGCGGGGACTATGTCGGCAGAGCCGATCTGCGGCCGCTGGAGCCGGATCCCGTCAGACGCCTGCTGGAACGGACGCTGTGCGGTCAGGTTCAGACCGCGACCGCGCGTCGGCTCTGGGAGTGCAGCGGCGGCAATGTGCTGTGGTTGCAGCAACTCGTTGACGCCGGACTCGCCTTCGGCGCGCTGGCGGTTGTCGAGGAGGTGTGGCGCTGGCAGGGACCGTTCCGGCTCAGTGCGCAACTGGTCGATCTGGTGAGCCGGCGCATCGGGCGGCTCCCTTCGGCGGTGCAGCGTACTGCCGAACTGCTGGCCTTTGGGGAGCCGCTGGGCGTGGCAGTCCTCGAAGAACTGGCCGGTGCCGCCGTGCTGGACGAGCTCGACCGCCGCGGCCTTGTCGTCGGTGAGGGGGACGGCCGGCGCATGCACCTCCGGCTGGCGCATCTCCTCTATGGAGAGGTCCTGCGCGGGCAGACACCGCTCCACCGGCGGCGGCGGCACTGCCGGAAGCTGGCGGCGGCGATCCGGCGAACGGGCATGCGCCGGCGCGAGGACCTGGCCCGCGTCGGAGGCTGGCTTCTGGAAGCCGGTGATTTCACCGATCCGCAGTTGCTCCTGTCCGCGGCCGACCGCGCCGTCCTGGCGATGGATTTCGCCCTGGCAGCGCGGTTGGCCCAGGCGGCCTGCGATGCCGGTGGTGGTGCGCCGGCCCGGCAGACGCTGGCCGTCGCGCTCGGCTACGTCGGGCGTGGTGTGCAAGCGGAGCAGGTCCACAGCGACCTCCCGCAGACCGTCACGTCCGGCCGCGATCAGTTGCGGTCGGTGCAACTGCGCGCCACCAACATGTACCTGTCCCTTGATCGGCCCGCTGACGCGCTGGAACTGCTGCGCCGTACCGAACAGGCGACGACCGATGACGCCGCACGCGCCGAGTTGGCCGCGCTGCAGGCCGTCCTGCTCGCAGTGCAGGCCGACTGGCCGGCGTACGCGCAGGCCGTCACCCGCGCCCGGGATCGTGCACCATCGAACCCGCAAACAATGTTCCGGATACGGTACGCCGAGTGCATTGACAATTTCTGCCGCGGGCGGACGGTCACCGCACGGAAGTCGGCTGAATCGGCACTATCGGCGATGTCCGGTGATGACGACATAGCGCTGGTGCGTGCGGGCCTATTGGGCTGGCTGTGCAGCATCCAGGCATTCTCGGGGCGGTTGAGCGAAGCCGAAGCGACCGCCGTCGCCCAATGCCGACAGGCACAGGACTCCGGATGGATCGGCAACCAGGGTTTCTGGCAGTTCAACCTCGGCAGGGTCGCCGCCCGTCAGGGGCGTCTGCGATCGGCTCAACGGTACATGCGGGAAGCGTTCTCCACGCTGTGCGACAACAGTTCCTGGGGTCAGCCGGCGCTGGTCCTCGGCGAGTGGGCCGGCATCGAGGCGCTGATCGGCAACGCCGCCAAGGCGAAGACGCTGCTCGACCAAGCGCATCTGGCTCGCGTGGAGTCCTACCGCGTGCTCCATGTTCCGGCCCTCCAGATGGTCCAGCCGTGGATCCTGGCCGCCCAGGGCCGAGTCCGCGACGCCGCGCGGCAGGCGGTACGCACCGCGGACGGCGCCCGGCGGCAGCAGGCCCTGCTCTGGGAGGCGGAGTTGTTGCACCTGCCGGTACGCCTCGGCCAGTCCGCAGCCGTTTCCGGGCGGCTCGTCGAACTCGCCACCGCTTCGGACGCCCCGCATATCGAGATCTACGCCGAACACGCCGCCGCCTTCGCCGCCCGTGACGCGTCCGTCATGGAGCGGGTCTGTGCCGCGTTCGAGGCCGCAGGCATGCACCTGCACGCCGCGGAGGCTGCAGCGCACGCGGCGCGCCTGTGGTCACGCAATTCGAACGCGATGCACGCCCAACGGGCCGCCGACCGCTGCCATCAACTCGCGCGACGCTGCGAGGGCGTCATGACACCGGCCGTCCTTGCCTGCTGGACTCCCGAGCTGACCGACCGCGAACGCGATATCGCACGCCTTGCCGCTACGGGACAGAGCAGCCAGCACATCGCCTGGCAACTCGGCATCACGGTGCGTACCGTTGACAACCATCTGTATCGGGTCTATCGGAAGACCGGCATAAGCGGCCGGGGGGAACTGCAGAACGTTCTCGTCATAGGCTCCCCGGAGCCTCCTGGAAAATTCTGACCCAACGGCAGGCCGTGGTGGGTGTTGCGCAGCCGTCACGAACTCACATGAACGTCGAACCGCCCGGGTCTCTTCGCGGAGTGCTGTGCGCGTTCTGCGGGTGGTCAGGTGAAGGCTGGGGCTGGGGCGGGGACCAGGGCAATTTCAAAGTCGGCTGCTGATCGGCGGCCGTGACGCTATGTGATGAGCGGGACGGCTCGCATGGGGTTGCGGCCGATGGCCTGCACGGTCTCTTTGATCTTGATGATCCCGTTGATGTCGAGCAGGCCGAGGGCCAGGTTGCGGAGGGTGGCCATGGCGCGGGGTCCGTTGCCGAGGTATGCCTGCTGGTCGTCCTCGCGCCAGATGGTGTCGCGGGGCCGGTGCTCCAGATTCTCGATGCCCCAGTGCCGCCGCAGGTGTGCGCTGACCTCGGCGGCTGACAGGCGGGCGCGGCTGGTGGCGGCCAGGACGATCTGTTTGCTGAGCGGTTGTCCGGCCAGATCGGCCACGTCCCGGCGGATGACCGCGAGCCGGGCCGCACAGGGCGGGCCGATCCCCTCGTCGGTGCCGGTGGTCCAGGTGGTCCAGCGGTTGATCCGGCCATGACCGCGTTCCTCGGTCACATGGCCGGGCTCGGCGGCGATCAGCTCACGGCCCGCCGCGATGGCCGCGGCGTGTGACGACGGCCGGTTGCCCTTGATGGTCAGCAGGTAAGTCGAAGCCCGCCTCCGCGGCCATCAGCGCGGCGTCCGCGTGCGCCTTGGTGATGCGCTCGATGTCGGCGGCGGTGGCCCTGCGGATCCGCTGCATGGACAGCGGGCTGAACGTGGCGGTGGGGGCCAGCGCGGGCAGACCGTTGGACTTGCCGTTGGCGACCGGACCCGCGTGCCCGATCTGCGCGGAGACGGCGGCGCCCTCGGCGTGCACCGCCTCGGTCAGGCGCCGCAGGCCCTCCAGCGCCTCGGGCCGCATCCAGATCTGGTTGCGCTCGGTGCGGCCCTCGGGGGCCACCGCGCAGTAGGCGACGGTCGTCATGCCGACGCCGCCGGCGGCGTGGGCGCGGTGGAACTCGATCAGGTCGTCGCTGACCAGGGCGCCGGGGGCCATGTGCTCGAAGGTCGCGGCCTTGATGATCCGGTTGCGCAGGGTGAGCGGGCCGAGCCGGGCAGGGGCGAAGACGTCGGGGGCGGACACGCGTCCTCCAGAGGTTCAGAAGGTCATAGGGGTGGGCTGGGCGTCGGGCCGCATGGCCGCGTCGGTGCCGCCGTCGACGTACAGGACGGCTCCGGTGGTGTAGCGGGCCTCGGGCTTGAGGAACTGGTGCACCCAGAAGGCGATGTCCTCGGGACGGCCGAAGATCCCCAGCGGCATGGGGGTGGGGAACCCGTCGGCGTCCAGGTCCTCCTCACGGCCGGTGGAGCCGAGCATGAGGGGGGTGAGGACCGCGCCGGGCGCGATCGCGTTGAGCAGCACTCCCTGGCGCGCCCACTCGGGGGTGACCGCCGTGCGGCGCACCCAGCGGGCGATCGCAAGCTTGGAGGAGGCGTAGGCGCCGATCGAGGGCACGATCGCGGTGATCTCGGCGGGCATGGCGGCCTGGGCAGCGTCGGCGTGTTCGCGTGCGCCTTCCTCGTTCCCCGCGAGGGCGAGGTCCACCAGCCCGTCGTCCACCAGCGGGACGGTGGAGGCCGAGTTGGAGCCGATCACCACGGCCCGTCCGGCACCCGAGGCGGCCAGGGCCGGGCGCAGCGCCTCCAGCAGGGCCACAGTGCCGAAGTAGTTGATCGACATGACCGCGGCGGCGCTCGGCAGGTTCGGCCCGACGCCCGCGATCGCGGCGACGCCGTCGAGGGTGCCGCCGCTGAGCCCGAGGATCTCCTCGGCCGCCGCTGCGCGGCCCTCGAGCGTGCCCAGATCAGCGATCACCTGCGCGTCGCGCAGGTCCACCCCGATCACGGTGTGTCCTTCCGCTGCGAGCCGGGCGGCGCTGGCCGCTCCCATACCCGAGGCCGATCCGGTGACGACGAAGGTCGCCATCGCCCACCTCCTCTCGACCGGCCCCCGACGCCCAGGAGCCCATCACTATTCAATCAATGGTTGAACAATGATTGCGCAGGGTGTGATGCAATGACCAAATGTCCGATGAGACTTCTTCGACCCGTGACCGGCTGCTGGCCGCCGCCGAGCGGCTCCTCCTGAGCAAGGACCCCGACCAGGTCTCGGTCCGCGCCGTCAACGCCGAGGCCGGGCTGAACTCCGGAGCGGTCCACTACCACTTCGGGTCGCGGGAGGGTCTGATCGCCGCCCTGTTGGAACGCGAGCTCGTCCCGGTCTGGGCCGACCGCCTGGCGCCCATCATCCGGCGCTCGGAGCAGCCCGACGAGGGCGAGCCGTTCTCCGTCGCCGACCTCGTCGCGGCGATCGTCCAGCCGTTCGAGGAACTCGTCCGCACCGAGAAGGGCCGGATGCTCTGCCGCCTGCTGGCCCGTACCACCCTGCCCAGGTGGCGGATACCGGCCTCCTCCCCCTGGTTCAGCTCGGCGCCCTTCGAGGTCATGCTCGGCCGTGCCATGCCCGAGCTGTCGGTGCGCGAGATCTCCGAACGCTGGCGGCTGGCCTTCACCCTCCTCCTGGAGATCTACGGCCAGGCCTCGGACCCTTCCTCCGCCCGGCCCCAGATCCAGTCCGAGACCCTCATCGCCTTCCTCAGCGCCGGACTGACCGCACCCGCCCGCTGAGGCCCCCGCCCTTAGCGGGCGGGCGCGGGTCAGTGGTGCGCGCCGCCGTCGACGCGGATCTCGGTGCCGGTGATAAAAGCGCCGTCGTCCGAGGCCACCATCGCCACCACGCCCGCGATGTGCTCCGGCTCCCCGAAACCCTGGCCGATCGCCGCGTTGAGCTTGAGGAAGAGGTTCCAGTCGACGTCCTCGGGCACCAGCGAGGCGATGTTGTCGGTGATGCCGCTGCTGATGCCGCCGGGCAGAATGTTGACGGCCCGCAGCCCCTGTCTGGAGTACTCTTGGGCGATGGAGTGGGTGAAGGACAGGATGCCGCCCTTGCTGGCGGAGTAGGCGGCCATGTAGGGGTGGCCGAACTGGGCGGCGGTGGAGCTGAAGTTCACCACCACTCCCCTGCCAGACTCCAGCAGCGCGGGCAGCGCCGCCCGGGTCATCAGGAAAGTTCCGGTCAGGTTGATCCCGATCACCCGGTTCCACAGCTCCAGTTCGCACTCGTGGGTGCGCGCCCCGCGCAGCATTCCGGCAGCGTTCACCAGGACGTCCAGGCCGCCCAGCCCTGCGACGGCCGCGGCCACGCCCTCGTTCACCGCCGTCTCGTCGGAGATGTCGATCACCGCGGTGACCAGCCGCTCCCTGGAGCCGATCTCCGCCGCCAGCCGGGCGGTCTCCTCCAGCCCCTCCTTGGCGACGTCCACCGCCACCGCCCTGCCGCCCTCAGCCAGCAGCCGCAGCACGACCGCCCTTCCGATGCCCGAGGCCGCACCCGTCACCAGCACGCGCCGGTCAGCGTAACGCTCCATCATGCCCTCCTCGCCTGACTCCCATGGCTCCCAGAGGAGTCGCCCGATGAACCCGTCCCCGCCGAGCCGCCGATCCACGGCCTCCGAGGATCGCCTTCACCGTCCCGCAGCCGCGAGCGGGCCAGGAAGTTTCCCTCCTGCTCAGTGGAACCGGAGGTCTCACAGCCTGCCGAGCGCCAACTCCACGTCGCGGAGGATCGGCTCCGCGTCGGGGATCATGCCGAGGGCGTCCCGGGCCTTCGTCTTCGGTTCCACCGCGTTCATGCCGACCTCGATGAACTCGGCGAACTCCGGCCTCCTGGCCGCGATGGCGTCGGTGACGGCCTTCAACCCGCCGGACCGGTCGGCGACCTCGCCGAAGGTGCTGTCCAGGGTCAGCGGGGACAGGTCCGCGGCGGCGAACGGGACGTTCCACCGGTGGACGCCCGAACCGACAATCCACTCGGTTCCGTTGGGCAGGCTCACCTCGGCCAAGGCGACTGCCTCTCCAGAACGCCGAGGTCGCCGTACCGCTGGTAGAGCGTCCAGGGGACAATCATCGCCGCGTCGCTCCAGGCCGTCGCCGTCGCGGTGGCGACGGCGATGGCCGCGAAGACGACCATCATCGACGGGGCAGGCGAGCCACATCGTGGTCGCCCGATTCGTTCGAGCGAAGACGCAGATGCCCCGGTCTCAGGTGGGGCGGGCGATGGGGCCTGCGCCGAGGATCAGGCCGATCTGGGTTTCGGAGCCGTGGCGATGCTGGTCCATGAGCTGGGCCAGACGGATGTTGTCGCCGTTGCGGAGGGCCTCGATCATCGCCTCGTGCTCTTCGAGGACGGCGCGGCGGCTGTCGGGTGAGAAGAGGTAGACGGCGTGGTAGGGGGCGGCCCAGTTCCACAGGCGTTCGATCTCGTCGATGACCAGGCCCAGATCGCTCAGACGGAAGATCTCGAAGTGGAAGTCGTGGTTGCGCAACCGCATCTCCACCAGGTCGAGCTGCTCGGCGGCGGTGATCACCTCGGCGTTGAGGTCGATGATGCGCTGTAGCTGGGCGTCGGTGGGCGTGGGAAGGCAGCGGATGACCTCGTTTTCCAGCAGGTTGCGCATGAGGTAGATCTGGTCGAACTCCGCCTGGCTCAGCCGTGCCACCGTGTAGCCGACGTTGTGGGTGTGGCTGACCAGGCCGTCGGCGGTCAGCTGGCGCAGCCCCTCGCGGATGGGGAGCCGGCTCACCCCCAGGCGTTCGGCCATGTTCTCCTGGCGGATCTGCTGGCCGGGAAGCAGCTCGCCGGACATGATCATCCGCCGGAGCTCTCCCACCACGCGTTCAACCGCCTGGGTGCGCCTGCCGGCGGCCGTCTTCTCGGCCGGCACCGTTCCCTCCCCGCCATGAGATCGTATGGGAATACGGTACTGGATTCAGTCTTCTCACCAGGTCTCCTCACGACCGGCGCGCGGCCGGTCATCGAGCCATCGGCGCACGGCGTCACGCCCGTCGCCCAGCCTGTCGGGTGGGGCCTGCTCTGACGGCGGCGCTGGGGGCGAGGCACTGAACCTCGTGGCGTGGCGGGCGGCGAGGAATGCGCCCTCCTCTGGGTGCGTGACCTCCTGGAAGAAGCGAACGGCCCGCAGATGCTCGTCGTCGAGCACCTCGTCCAGGGTGCGCACCGGCATGGCCGGGACGTCGATCTCGTCGAAGATCTTCAGCCAGTCGGCCGTCGTGCGCCTGGTGAGGAGCCGTGCCAGCAGGGCGTACAGCTCGTCGATGTTGGCGTTGCGCGCCTCGACCGTCCGGAACCTCTCCTCGTCCAGCAGGTCGGCGTGCCCGGTGAACTCCAGGAAGCGCCGCCAGTGGCCCTCGTGGTAGACCACCACCGAGATCAGCCCGTCGGCCGTGCGATACGGACGGCGGTGGGCCGAGCGCATCCGCGCGTACCCCGTCGGCCCGAGCGGTGGGACGAACGCGCGTCCGCCCCACTGCTCCATGAGCGTGAAGGCGACGACGGTTTCGTACATCGGGACTTCGACGGCTTGGCCGCGGCCGGTGCGTTCGCGCCAGAACAGTGCGGCGATGACGGCCTGTGCCGCCGCCAGTCCGGCCACCTTGTCCGCGACCGCGGTCGCCATGTACGCCTCGTCCCGTCCGCCCAGGCTCTGCAGCCAGGCCAATCCGGACGCCGCCTGGACGGTGTCGTCGTAGGCCGGTCGGCCGGCGTACGGTCCGTCGCTGCCGAAACCGGTGATGGCGGCGTGGACGAGACGCGGGTTCACCGCGAGAGCGGTCTCGGGGTCGAGTCCGAGCCGCCGGGCCGCGCCCAGGCGCATGTTGTGGACCAGGCAGTCGGCCCGTTCGATCAGCGAACGCACCAGCTCGCGCGACCCGGGCCGCTTGAGGTCGAGTTCCAGGCTGGCCTTGTTCCGGTTGCTCGCGACGTAGACGCTCGCCATCCCAGGGGAACGGGCGGTCCCCAGTCCCCTGGTGATGTCCCCGCCCGGGGACTCGACCTTGATCACCTCGGCGCCGAGGTCGGCGAGCTGGTGCGTGCAGTACGGGCCGGAGAACGTCGTGCTGAAGTCCAGGACGCGCACTCCCGCCAGCGGGCCGGACACCGTCACGCCTCGTTCCCGCCGACGACGGGCTTGTCCGGTTTGCGGGCCCAGCCGGCGTCCCCCTTACGGCCGAGCGACCACATCTGCACGCCCCGCTCGATCTCCACCGCCGCCGGCCAGGAAACCGCTGGAGGACCGAGTTCCACCACGGCGCTGTTCTTGATGCGGCGTGCCAACGCGGGATCGGCGGCGGCCTTGGCGACCAGCCGGGTGGCCGTCTCCAGCAGTTCGCCGGGTTCGACGGCGACCCACGCCAGCCCGCGTCGCACCGCCTCGGTGCCCGACAGCGCGGCGCCGAGCACGCCGAGCGCGACGGCCTGCTGGTAGCCGACCGCGCGGCCGAGCAGCGCCAGGTGCCCACCGCCGGGGTGGATACCGCGGGCCAGGAACCCGCTGTCGAGCACCGCGTCGGGGGTGACGATCATCAGGTCGGTGGCCAGGGCGAGGTTGAGCCCGGCGCCGACCGCGCCCCCGGCCACCAGCGAGACGGTCGGCACCGGCAGCCGCCCGACGCCGACGAAGGCGTTGTAGACGGCCGAGGTCCGCGCCACCGCCTCCGGTGAGGCCGGGTCGGCCGACGAGCTCGCCAGGTCGCGGGTGTCGGCACCGCTGCAGAAGTAGCCGGCCTCGGCGTCCACGATCACCGCCCCGATGGCCTCGTCGGCGTGGACGCGGTCGCAGAACTCCTCGATCATGGCCGCCATCTCCAGGGTGATGGCGTTCTTGCGGCGCGGGTTGTTCAAGGTCAGCCGGGCAGTTCCCCGGTCGACGGAAGTCATGATCATGATGTGGCACCAGCCTCGGCTTCGTCGCGGTCTTCAGTCACGAGCGGGAAATGGCAGGCGACGCCGCGCCCTCCGGGCAGTGCCCGCAGCGGAGGGGCCTGGGCGGCGCAGCGTTCCTGCGCGAGCGGGCAGCGGGTGCGGAACCGGCACCCTGACGGCGGATCGAGCGGGGACGGCGTCTCGCCGGTGAGGTCGGGCGGGGCTGGGCGGTGCGAACCGGGCGCCGACGACAGCAGCAGGTTCGTGTACGGATGGGCCGGGGACTCGTAGATCTCCTCGACCGGTGCGATCTCGCAGATCCGGCCCAGGTACATCACCATCACCCGATCGCTGACGCTCTTGACGACGCCCAGGTCGTGGGAGACGAACAGGACCGTCAGCCCGAGGGCCTCCTTGGCGTCGTGGACGAGGTTGAGCACCCGCGCCTGCACCGACACGTCCAGCGCGGACACCGGTTCGTCGCAGAACAGCACGTCCGGCCGCAGGGCCAAGGCGCGGGCGATCGCGATGCGCTGGCACTGGCCGCCGGAGAACGAGCCTGGCCGCCGGTCGCCGACGATCCCGATGTCCATGCCCACCGCGTCCAGGCCCGCGGCGACCTGTTCCTCGACGGAGGTGGTCACCCGGTCGGGCCAGATCCGCAGCCCCTCGGCGACGATGTCACGGACCTTGCGCCGGGGGTTCAGGGAGGCGATCGGATCCTGCATGATCATCTGCAGGGACGGCCGTAGCCGACGCATCGGCTCCTCGCCGAGGTCGGTCAGCACGGTGTCCCGGTAGCGCACCGAGCCGCCGGTGTGGGGCGTCAGCCGCAACAACGCCCGCAGCAGCGTCGACTTGCCCGAGCCGGACTCTCCGACGATGCCGAGTGTCTCGCCGCGGTGGACGTCGAAGGTCACGCCGGAGACCGCATGGACGGTCCCGGCGTCCGTCGGGTACTGCACGACGAGGTCCTCCACCCGCAGGAGGGGGTCCTGCGTCGATGTGTCGGTCGTGTTCACACCAGCTCCTCGGCCGGTTCGTGGGGGAAGTGGCAGGTGAAGGCCGCCCCGGTCCGCGGGTCGCGGGTCGGTTGCGGCGCCGTGGCCCGGCAGATCTCCCGGGCGTGCTCGCACCGGGCGGCGAACCGGCATCCCTCGGGCATGGCGAGCAGGTCCGGCGGTCCGCCGGGGATGCTCTCCAGGCGGGTGCGGGCCGGTGCGTTGACGTCGGGATGGGCCTGTAGCAGCGCTCGGGTGTAGCGGTGCCGCACGGCCTTGCCGCGGATCTGCGCCACGTCGGTGTGCTCGACGACCTGTCCCGCGTACATGACGCCGACCTGGTCGACCTCGTCGGCGAGCAGCGCGATGTCGTGGCTGATGAGCAGCATCGCCATGCCGTGCTCGTCCTTGAGCCGCCGCAGCAGGGCCAGGATCTGCCGCTGGACGGTGACGTCCAGGCCGGTGGTCGGCTCGTCGGCGACCAGCAGCTTGGGCTCGCAGGAGATCGCGACGGCGATCATGACGCGCTGGCGCATCCCGCCCGACAGCTCGTGCGGGTACTGGTCGAGCCGGGACCACGGGGCAGGGATGCCGACGTGGCCCAGCAGCTCGGCGGCGCGCCGCCGGGCCACCCCCCGGCCCATGCCCTGGTGAACCCGCAGCGGGTCGCAGATCTGGGCGCCGACCGTGCGGACCGGGTTGAGCGCCGTCATGGGGTCCTGGAAGACCATCGAGATCTCCGTGCCCCAGAAGTGGCGGTGCGGGGGACGCCGGGGATCCAGCTCCCGGTCGTCGAAGGTGAGCTCCTCGGCGGTGACCTCGGCGCCGGCGGGCAGCAGGTTCATCAGCGACCGGGCGAACATGGTCTTGCCCGATCCGGACTCGCCCACGACGCCGACGGTGGTGCGGCGCGGCACCCGCAGGTCGGCTCCGTCGACGACGGCGAGGGGGCCGCGCGGGGTGCGCAGCGTCGTCCGCAGCCCGCGGACCACGAGAAGGTCGGTGGTGCTGTCGGTCCCTGATGGCATCGCCTATCCTCCGTCCTTGCCGGCGCGCAGGAAGTCGCCGATGCGGTTGATGGAGTACACCGTGAGGAACAGCGGGACCGCCGGGGCGAGCAGGAACGGGTGCGTCTGGAACTTGGCCTCGGCCTCGGCGATCATGTTCCCCCAGGTGGGCTGAGGCCGCTGGATGCTCAGCCCCAGGAACGACAGCGACGCCTCGGCCACGATGAGGATCGCCACGACGAGCAGGGCGTACGACAGCACCGACGGCAGGATGTTCGGCAGGATCTCCCGGAACAGGATCCTGCGGCGGGTGGCGCCCAGCGCCCGCGCCATCAGCACGAACGGCTGCCCGGCGACCTTGAGGCCCGCGGCGCGCGACAGGCGCACGAACGAGGGGATCACCAGGATGCCCAGGGCCAGGCAGATGTTGCGGGTCCGCGGTTCCAGCACCGCGGCCAGCGCCATGAGCAGCACCAGCGGGGGGAAGCTGAGCAGGACGTCGGTCCCCCAGCCGACGACGCCGTCGACACGGCCCCGCAGGTAGCTCGCCGTCAGGCCCAGGAGGGTCCCGATGGTCCCGCCGATCAGGACGCCGCCGAGGCCGACGATGAGCGAGACGCGGGCGCCATGGACGATCTGGCCGAGGATGTCCAGGCCGTACTGGTCGGTGCCGAGCAGGTGCGCGGCCGAGGGAGCGGCGTACGTCGGCTCGGTCAGGGCCTTGGAGGGGTCGAGCGATTCCGGCAGCGGCAGCAGGTCGGCCGTGGCCGCCGCCAGAACGATGAGGACGAGCCACGCCACGCCCAGCCACAGGCCCGGATCGAAGTCCGGCCCGAACCGCGCCCGCAGCAGCCGGGCGGCCCCGGCGTAGGCGAACGCCAGCCCGAGGACCGCGAGCGCCAACCGGACCACGGGCAGCACCATCGGCGTGGACAGGGCGGTGCCGACGAGCGCACCGCCCAGGAGCAGGGGAAGCCAGCCCCGGACGAAGCCCGGCAGCCGCGGCCCCGGGGCCTTGGTCGGTTGAACGGTCATCACGAGTTCACCTGCCTCACGCGGGGATCGAGGTACGCGTAGGCGATGTCGATGAGGGAGTTCACCGTGACGTAGACGGTCGCGATGACGAAGATGGCGGCCTGGACCACGGGATGGTCGCCGTTGCGGACGCTGGCGACCAGCAGGGATCCCACGCCCGGCAGCCGGAAGATGTGCTCGACGATGATGGTGCCGCCGATGAGCTGGCCGATGGTCAGGCCCACCACGGTGATCAGCGAGAACATCGACGGCCGCAGCGACTCCCGGAGCAGCACGTGCGCGGTGGACATGCCCTTGGCCCGGCTGGCCAGCACGTGCGGCTTGGCCAGCTCGGTGATCATGTCGCCGCGCAGCAGCCGGGTGAAGACGGCGATGTCGACGAACGTCAGCGCGATCACCGGCAGCGCGACGCTGGTGAGGTTGGCGCCGACGCCCTCGCCGAGCGGCACGAAGCCCTGGCGGGGGAAGTCGGGCAGCAGCGCGTACACCGCCAGCCCGACCGCCGCGACGGCTCCGCCTCCGATGAGCGGGGGCAGTGGGGACGATCTCGCGCGCCGGGAGCGGAGCGCGGCGACCACCGTCATAGCCAGTGCCGCACCGGCGACCGCCAGCCCGGCCGTGCGCGCGGCGTCGGCGTGGAAGACGAAGACCAGCACCAGCAGCAGCGCCGCGACGAAACCGGGCAGTGCCACCAGTCCGTACAGCACCGAGGACACCGCCCGGTCGAACGTCCGGCCGGCCCGGTGCGCCGACCAGACCGCCAGCGGGATCGAGATCGCCAGGCTGAGCACGATGGTGAGGGCGATCAGTTGCAGGGTCACCGGGAGCCGGGCGGCGAGCTCGCCGCCGACCGGCCGGGACGGCTGGGTGAGCGTGGTCCCGAAGTCCCCGTGCAGGACGCCGCCCAGCCAGTCGAGGTACTGCTCCCAGGCCGGGCGGTCCAGGCCCAGCGACGCGCGCAGCCGTTCGACCTGTTCTGGGGTGGCCTCCGGGCCGAGGGCCGTGGCCACCGGATCGCCCGGTGTCAGCTTCAGCAGGAAGAAGCTGATGAACGTGACCCCGGCGATGATGCTCAGCAACCGGGCGACGCGGGCCAGGACGTAGCGCGTCATGCCGCCGCGGCGGGTGCGGCCCCGGCCGGCCGGGAGGGAGGCCTTCCCGGCCGGCCGGATCTCGGTGGCGGTCATCTGGTCAGCCACGCCTGGGAGAGGTCGATGGTCAGCAGCCTCGACGGCTTGGCGCCCTGCAGCTTGGGCGACCAGGCCGCCAGGTAGTACTGCTGGCCGTACAGGATGCGCGGGATGTCCTCGTTCCACACCGCCTGCACTTCCTTGAGCAGTGCCGGGCGCTGCTCGGGCTGTGCGGCGTTCAGCTTCTCCGCGAGGGCGTCCATCTTGGGGTTGCTGTAGCCGACGCGGTTGCCGGCCCCCTTGGTGGCGTACTGGTCCAGGTCGCAGGAGGTGCACTCGGGGAGCGGCTGGTTGCCCCCTCCAGAGACCATGACGTCGAAGCCGCCGCCGCCCAGGATCGACGCCTTCACGAAGTCGGCCAGCTCCAGCGTGTGCAGCTCGGCCTCGATGCCGACGGTCTTCCACTGGGCGATGGCCTGGTTGCCGATGGCGATGTTGTTGGGCTGGTTGAGGGCCATCACCGAGAGCTTGCCGTCCCATCCCGCGGCCTTGGCCTGGGCCACGAGCCTCTTGGCCTCCTCGGGATCGTGGGCGACCCCTTGCAGGCCCTGGTTGAGCGGGCTGTCGCTGGAGACGAGGGTGGTGGTCGGCTCGGCGACGCCGCCGGTGATGCGGTCGCTCATGAGCTTGGGGTCGAGCGCGAGCTGGAGGGCGCGCCGCACCGTCCTGTCCGCCCCGATGGTGGTCTTGGCGTCGGCTCCGATGCCGAAGTTGGGGGTGAGCCCGAGCCGCAGCGGATACTTCGCGTGGTGCGCGCCCTCGTCGATGACCTGCTGGGAGATCTCCAGGTCGGCGGTGCCGACGAAGACCTGCGCCTCCCCCTTGGTGAAGGTGTCCTTGCGGGCCTTGCTGTCGACCTGGGCGATCACCCGGATGGAGTCCAGGCAGACCGGACCGTTCCACCACTGGGCCTTCTTCTTGACCACCAGTTCGTTGCCGGGGGTCCAGTGGTCGAAGACGAACGCCCCGGCACCCGCGGCGGCCGGCGGCTTGGAAGCCAGCCGGGCCGGGTCGACCTTCGGGTTGGTGATCATGCCGACGCCGGTCCCGAGCAGGTAGGGGAACTCCGCCCACGGGGAGGCGAGGGTGAACTCGACCGTGTGCTCGTCGACCGCCTTCATCGCGGAGATGGAACGGGCGCGGGCCGCCCAGGTCGACAGCGAGTCCTTGGCGCGGTGCCGCTCGACCGAGGCGATGACGGCCTCGGCGTCCAGCGGGGTGCCGTCGCCGAACACGGCGCTCTCGCGCAGCTTCAGGGTCCAGACGGTGTGGTCGTCGTTGCCGGTCAGGGATTCGGCCAGCAGCGGATCGTGCCTGGAGACGGCCGGGTTCCAGCGCATCAGGCTGGAGTAGATCTGCTGGGCGGGATTGAAGTTGAACGATCCGCCGGCGGGGTCGAGCGTCGCGTACTCGTTCTGCTCGGTGATCGTGACGGACCCGCCCGCCCGGTCCGGGGTGCACACGCCCTCGTCGCCGCCTCGGACGAGGTTGCTGGCGACTTTCTGGGACTTGGGGCCGTCCGGCCCGGACTCGCTCACGCAACCGGCCGAGAGCAGCGCGAAGGCCAGCAGGCCCGTCCCCAGCACCCGGGGTGACATCCGTTCGATGCTCATTTCGTTCCTTCCCCGGCGCGCCCCCGAACGGCCGTGTACGTCCGTCAGCGGCGACACCGCTGTGATGCGGGTCTCATGCTGACAGGATCCAATCTTGGTTACAAGAGTTGTTCCGAAATATGTGGACAGTAAGAGAACCCGCTCTGAACAGGCAGAACGCCTTCTCTCCGAACGACGGCAGGCGGCATCGCCGCCGGGCGCGCAGCCCGGCGGCGATGCCGCCTGGTAACGAACGGACCTGTCAGCTACTACGGAACGCGCCCTCGGAGCCCAGCCGGGTGATCTCGGATTCGTCGTAGCCCAGGCCCGCAAGGATCGACGCCGTGTCCGCACCGCGCGCCACCGGCGCGGTGGGCCGACGCGTCGGCGAACGGCCGAACGAGATGGGGACGCCCACCCCGCGGTACTCGTCGGTGTCGACGAACAGGCCCCGGTGCGCGACCTGCGGTTCGCGCAGCGCGGTGCCGACGTCGTTGACCGGGCTCGCCGGCACCCCGGCCGCGATCAGCTCGCCGGCCAGTTCCCCGCCGTCCCGGGCGCCGATCAGCTCCGCCAGCAGCGGCGCGAGCTCGTCGAGATGGGTGATGCGGGCGGCGTTGTCGGCGAACCGCGGGTCCTCGGCCACCTCGGGACGTCCCAGCACCCGCATCAGCGCCGCGAACTGGCGGTCGTTGGCCGCGCTGATGAAGAAGTCGCCCGAGCGGGTGGTGAAGACCTGGTACGGGGCCACGACGGGGTGGGCGCCGCCGGTGCGCCGCGGCACCCGGCCGTCGGCGATCCAGCTCGCCGAGTGCGGGTGCAGGATGGACACGACGGCGTCCAGCAGCGCGATGTCGACGAGCTGGCCCCGCCCGCTGTCCCGCCGCTCGTGCAGGGCCAGCAGGATGCCGCTGAAGGCCAGGTTGGCCGCCATGAGGTCGACGATGGGCACCCCGACCCGCAGCGGTTCGCGGTCGGGATGGCCGTTGACGCTCATCAGGCCCCCGTACGCCTGCAGCACGGCGTCGTAGCCGGGCAGCCTGCCCATGGGGCCGTCGGCGCCGAACCCGCTGATCCGGCAGTAGACCAGGTGCGGGTGGCGCTCGGACAGGACCTCCTCGTAGCCCAGGCCCCAGCGCGCCATTGTCCCGGTCTTGAAGTTCTCCACGACGACGTCGGCCTCGGCGATGAGCCGGGACAGGACCGCCCGCCCGGCCTCCGTCGACAGGTCCAGCCCGAGGTTGCGCTTGTTGCGGTTGAGCCCGTGGTAGTAGGCGCTCGTCCCGTCCGGATGGAAGGGCGGCCCCCAGCCGCGCGTCTCGTCCCCGGCGGGCCCCTCCACCTTGATCACGCTGGCTCCGTGATCGGAGAGCATCTGGGCGCAGTAGGGCCCGGCGAGCACCCGGCTGAGGTCGAGCACCCGCAGGCCGTGCAGGATCCCCGCCGCCTGCTCCGGGATCGCCCAGGCGGCGGACGCCTGCGCCTCCAGTTCAGTCGCCGACATGGACCTGTGCTCCTTCCGGGCGCCGGTCGGCGTCGGCCACCAGCCCCCACACGTCGCCGCCGCGGTCGGCCACCAGCTCGGCGATCCTGCGGTGCCAGTACAGCTCGTTGCCGTACTCGTCCCGCCAGGACCACAGACGCCGGGTGTAGGCGCCCAGGCGGTGCTCCATGGTGAAGCCGATCGCGCCATGCAGCTGATGGCCGACGGCCGCCACCGACCGGGCGAGGGCGGACGCCTCGGCCTTCGCCGAGGCCACCATGAGCTCGCGGTCGTAGCCCGTGCGCAGCAGCGCCAAGATCGCCGCATCCGCCGACACCTCCACGGTGACGACGTCGGCGGCCAGCGCCGCCAACTGGTGCTGCACCGCCTGGAACCTCACCAGAGGCCGGCCGAACTGCACCCGCTCCCCCACGTGTCGCAGCGTCGCCTCGAGCACGCCGCGGGCCGCGCCCGCCATTTGCAACGCGCGGGCGGCCGCCCCGTACAGTTCGGCGTCGCGGCGCCATGTCCCCGCCGGCAGCGGGAACACCTGGTCGGTCTCGACCCCTTCGAGCACTGCACCATCGCGCTGCTCACCGGCCAGGTCGGTCCCCTCGACAAGCCGCAGCAGCCGGTGGCCCACCGGCACGACGGCGACCGCCGGACCGTCCGGCGTGGTGACCGGCGTGACGACGTGCCCGGCCGAGCGCAGCCACGGCACCCTGGACAGCGAACCCGTGATCCGCCACGTGCCGCCGTGCACCGGTTCGGCGTACAGGTCGCCCGGCGCGGCGGTGAGCGGACCGTTCGGCGGCCGGGCTCCGGCGGCGGCGAGCATGGGAGCCGCCACGAACGCTGCCTCGGCGACGGGGACCGCGGCGCACGCACTGGCCGCCTCCCGGACGAGCACGGCCGCGTCCCTGACGGTGCCGCCACCTCCGCCCAGTTCCTCGGGGAGGGCGAGAGAGGTGAACCCGAGCTGTTCGAGTTCCTTCCACAGGGCGGTGTCGAGGCCCGCCGGGGCGGTGGCGTCGACCGGTCGCCGCGACGACAGGACCCCGCGGACGGCCTCAGCCAGATCCTCCAGGTGATCGCTCATCGGCCGGTCAACCCCTTCGCCACGATGGAACGCAGGACTTCGTTGGTACCGCCGCGCAGCGTGAACGCCGGCACGTGCAGGACGGCCTTGGCGAGCATGGCCGCGAGCTGCTCGGGGACCGCGCCGGACGCCGGATCGACGTGGCGCCGCACGACGTCCACCATCTCGCCCTCGAACGCGGTGCCCAGATCCTTGACCAGGGCCGCTTCAACTGCCGGGTTCTCGCCCGCCGACAGGCGTTCGGCGACCGCGAGGGAGAGCTGACGCAGCGCGGTCAGCCGGGAGACGAGCCGGCCGAGGTCGGCTCGCGCGAGGGGGTCGTCGGCGAAGGCGCCGGTGCGCGTCCAGGCCAGCAGCAGCGGCAGCGCGCTCAGGAAGCGCTCCGGTCCGGAGCGTTCGTTGCCCAGCTCGGCGGTGACCTGCCGCCATCCGTCGCCGCGACGCCCCAGCAGCGCGGACTGTGGCACCACCGCATCGTCGAAGACGACCTCGTTGAAGTGGTGCGCGCCGTCGATGGTGATGATCGGCGAGATGGTGACCGCCGGATGCGGCAGGTCCACGATGAACTGCGACAGCCCGGAGTGCCGATCGCCGCCCTCGTCGGTGCGGGCGAGCACGACGATCGCCGTGGCGATGTGTGCGACGCTGGTCCAGACCTTGGTCCCGGTGAGCCGCCAGCCGCCGTCGACCTCGACCGCCCGGGTGCGGACGGAGGCCAGGTCGGAGCCGGAGTCCGGCTCCGACATCCCGATCGCCATGAACTGCTCGGCGCGCACGATGCCGGGCAGGTACCGGTGCTTTTGCTCCTCGCTGCCGTTACGCAGGATCCCGGGCGCCATCTGGCGGTCAGCGATCCAGTGCGCGGCCACCGGCGCCCCGGCGACCAGCAGTTCCTCGGTCACCACATAGCGTTCCAGGGCCGAGCGGCCGTGGCCCCCGTACCGGGCGGGGACCGTCATCCCGACCCAGCCGCGCCCGGCCAGCCGCCTGCTGAACGCGGGGTCGACGCCCGACATCCAGGCGTCGGCCTCAGGTTCGAAGCCGCCGGCGGCGATCTCCCGCCGGAGGAACTCCCTGACCTCGAGCCTGAGCTCGTGAAGCGCCCCGGGCGGCGCGTCGACCGCCGTGATCCTCAGTGTCACGTGACCGCTCTTCCTCGCGTTCCGACGGGCGATGACTGCACGGATTGGATCCTATCTTGATTGTCCATATTGTTGACAAGACCTCCAAGGCGTCGTTTCAATGGGTGATCCCGATCACCAGCCCCCTTCTCACCAGCACGAACCCTCCGGCAGGAGTCGCAGATGACATTGCAGCCCCACCGCCTGATCGACCTGTACATCGCCCCCCGACGGCTCCAGACGTCCGAGCTTGAGGGGAACCTCGACGCGGGCGACGCCGCGCTGCTGCTGATGAGCCTGGTGCAGATCACCGGCGACGCCTCGCTGCTGGACAGGTTCGGGCGGCACCTCGGCTTCGAGCAGCCGCAGCACAAGGGCGACATCCGCCTGCTGCCCGTCGGGCATCTGCCGGAGGAGCACTTCGCCGAGCTGAAGAAGATGCTCATCGAGGCGCTCACCGGCCCGGCACAGGACGAGTACCTCCAGGTGCCCGACGACGCCCTGTTCCACCGGATGATCAGTCTGGCCACCGGGGCCGACGTCGGCGAGGAGTTCATCGGCGTCATCAAGGAGCAGGCCGGCTTCGTCCCGAGCGTGCCCGTCATCAAACGCCGCACCGCGCCGCCGGAGGACTTCACGGTGGCGATCCTGGGCGCGGGCATGACCGGGATCGCGGCGGCCATCGCGGTCGCCGACGCAGGGTTCTCCTATGAGGTCTTCGAGAGCAGCGACGACATCGGCGGGACCTGGCGGATCAACACCTATCCGGGCGTCGCGGTGGACACCCCGAGCATCTACTACTCCTTCTCCTTCGAACTGGAGGCGGGCTGGTCCAGGTACTACCCCGTCGGCACGGAGTACCAGGAGTACCTGCAGCGGGTCGTCGACAAGTACGGCGTGCGGCCCAACATCAGGTTCAACACCAGGATCGAGTCCATGGTGTGGGACGACGACGCGCAGGAGTGGGTCATCACCGCCGACCACGGCGGCCGGAAGGTCACCTCGCGGGCCAACGCCGTCATCACGGCCGCCGGGTTCCTCAACCGCCCGAAGTACCCGGACGTCCCCGGCCGTGAGACGTTCGCCGGGCCGAGCGTCCACACCGCCGCCTGGGACCACTCGGTCGACCTGACCGGCAAGCGGGTGGGCGTCATCGGTGCCGGTGCCACGTCAGTGCAGGTCGTCGACGCGATCATCGACCGGGTCGAGCACCTGACGCTGTTCCAGCGCCAGCCTCACTGGGTGATGCCCAACAACCTCGGCGAGGGGATCGTCCCCGAGCGGGAACGCTGGCTCAAACAGCACGTCCCGTTCTACGAGCGCTGGGCACGGGCCAAGACCTACTGGTTCGTCACCGACAACAACTATCCGACCGTGCGGGTGGACGAGGAGTGGATGGCCTCCCATCCCCTGTCGATCTCCGAGGCCAACGACCGGTACCTGCAGATGTGCCTGCGGCACCTGGAGGCGTCGTTCGGCCACGACCCCGAACTGCTGCAGAAGATGACCCCGGACTTCCCCCCGCACGGCAAGCGCATCATCCGCGACCCCGGCGGCTACTACGCCGCACTCGCCGGTGACCGCGCCGACGTCGTCACCAGCGGGCTGGTCCGGGTGACCCCGCAGGGCATCGAGACCGAGGACGGCACGTTCGTCGAACTCGACGTCATCATCTACGCCACGGGCTTCACCCTGGACTTCCTGTCCACCATCGAGATCGTCGGACGGAACGGCGTCCGGCTGGCCGACCAGTGGGCCGGCAACGACCCGCGCTCCTACCTGGGCGGAACGGTGCCGAACTTCCCGAACCTGTTCGTCACCTCCGGCCCCAACTCCAGCAGCGGGCACGGCGGCGGCCACAACTTCATGACCGAGGCCGTCGTCCACTACATCACCGAGTGCCTGCAGCTGCTGGTCGAACGCGGCGTGCGCTCGATCGAGGTTACCCAGGCCGCGCAGGACGAGTTCCTGGAGAAGGTCGACGCCCAGATGGAGGGCTCGATCTGGCGGAACTCCGACAGGGCGCACACCTACTACCGCAACGCCTCTGGCCGGGTCATCCTCCCCAACCCCTGGCGGATGGTCGACTACTGGCAGATGCTCCGTACGCCCGAAGTGTCCAAGTTCGTGCTGCGCTGACGGCGTGGAGAGGAGATCCGCGATGGTCGTTTTCGACCCGGATGCGGCGGCGCTGCTGGAGGCCGCGAAGGCGGCGGGGGTGAGACCGCTCAGTGAAGTCGGCGTCGAAGGGGCGCGGGCACGGATGGAGTCCGTTCCCCCCGCGCCGGCGCCCGAAATGGCGGAGGTGGCGGACCGGGCGTTCGAGGGGCCGCACGGCACCGTGCCGGTCCGCGTCTACCGGCCCCGTCCCGAGCCCGGCGGCCCGGCGATCGTGTACTTCCACGGCGGTGGCATGATCATGGGCACCCTCGACTCGTTCGACGGCCTGGCCCGCAACCTGGCCGCCGCCTGCGACGCGGTGGTGGTGAGCGTGGAGTACCGGCTGGCCCCCGAGCACCAGTACCCGGTGGCGACCGACGAGGCGTACACGGCCGTCCTCTGGGCCCACGACAACGCCGCCGACCTGGGCATCGACCCGGCGCGCATCGCCGTGGCGGGCGACAGCGCGGGCGGATCACTGGCGGCCGGCGCCACCCTGCGCGCCCGCGCCGAGGGCGGTCCCCCGATCGCCGTCCAGATGTTGTTCTATCCCGGGCTCGAACGCGCCTCCGACCGCCCGTCCATGGTCGAGTTCGCCGACGGGCCCATCCTCACCCGCGCGGACGTGGTCTGGATGAAGAACCAGTACCTCGGCCCCGACGAATCGGCCGACACCGAGTACGGCGTCCCCGCCCTGGCCCGCGACCTGTCCGGGCTGCCCGACGCGATCGTGGTGTCGGCGGAGGCCGATCCACTCCGCGACGCGGTCGAGGACTACGGCCAACGATTGCGGAACGCGGGAGTGCCGACCGCGCTACTGCGCTACCCGGGGGTGTGCCACGGATTCCTGTCGCAGGCCGCCCACATCCGCCGGGCCCGCATCGCCTTCACCGAGATCGGGGCACTCGCCCGCGCCAAGTTCGAGGAGCTGACATGACCGACGCCACACCGCCCACCGCGCGGGAGCGGTTCGCGGGCGGCACCGCCGTCGTCACCGGTGGCGCCGCGGGAATCGGCGAGGGGTTCGTCCGGCATCTGGCGGGCATCGGCATGAACGTCGTCATCGCCGACCTCGACCTGGACGGCGGCCGACGGCTGGCCGGTGAACTGGCCGCCGGGCAGGGACGGGTGGTCGCCACGCAGGTCGACGTCGCCGACCCCGAGGCGCTGGAGGGGCTGGCCGAACAGACCTTCGCGCAGTTCGGCTCGGTCGAACTGCTCGTCAACAACGCGGGCCTGGAGACCGCCGGACTCCTGTGGGAGATCCCGGTCGCCCGCTGGCGGCAGCTGATGTCGGTCAACGTGGACGGGATCTTCCATGCGGTGCGCGCCTTCCTGCCCCGGATGATCGAACTGGGCCGGCCGGCGGTGGTCGCCAACATGTCCTCGGTCGGCGGCGTGTCGTCGGCGCCTCTCCAGACGCCCTACATGGTGAGCAAGCACGCGGTGCTGGCGCTCACCGAGTGCCTGCACCAGGAGGTGGCGCTGACCGGGGCACCGATCCAGGTCTCGGCGATCCTGCCGTACTCGGTCAAGAGCCGGATCTTCCTGAGCGCCCAGGCCGCCGCGCCGACCGCCGACCCCACCGCGAACCGGCTCTTCGACGCGATGCAGGCGGCCAACGTCGCCGACGGCATGGACCCGCTGGAGGCCGCGGCCCACATGACCGCCGCCCTCGCGGCGGGCGACTTCTGGGTCTTCTCCGACGACACCGCGGGCAAGGCCGCACTCGACGCCCGCGCCGAAGTGCTGGCCGGTCAGTCGCCCCCACGGGACCCGCACGCGATGCTCGCCGAGATTGAGGCGATGGCCCTCCCGGCAGGCGGGAGCAGATGATGACCGACCCCGGCGCGGCGGAGGAGATCCGCAACCTCATCGCCCGGTTCGCGTTCCTGTCCGACACCGGCGAGGACCCCGCCGACCTGCTGGCGTTGTTCACCGACGACGCGGTCTGGGTCGTCGGCGACGTCACCGCGGTGGGCCGGGCGGAGATCGCGCGCAGCATGACCGGCCGGGCCTCGGGCGTCACCGGGCCTGGTTCGGGGAACCGGCACCTCGTCACCAACCTGGAGGTCCGCGTGACGGGGCCGGACTCGGCGACCGCCCGCTGCTACTGGCTGCTGGTCGCCGGCGGTGACGTCACTCGGTGTCGTGCGGTCGGCGAGTACCACGACACGCTGCGGCGCGAGGCCGCCGGCTGGCGGCTGGCCCGCCGCCGGGTGGTCCTCACGCCCGCATGACCTTCGCATTCCGATAGGCAGGAGACACCGTGTTCAATCTCGATGGAAAGATCGCGCTGGTCACCGGCGCCGGGCAGAACGTCGGCGCCGGTATCGCCCGCTGCCTGGCGCGGCAGGGCGCGACGGTGGCGGTGAACGACTACCACGCCGACCGCGCCCGGCAGGTCGCCGAGGAGATCACCGCGGCCGGCGGCAGTGCGCTCGCCGTGCCGTTCGACGTCACCGACCTCAACGCCGTGACCGCCGCCTTCGCCGAGGTCGCCGAGCGGACGGGTCCGGTCGACATCCTGGTCAACAACGCCGGAACGGGCGGCCCGGACCGGACCATGGAGATGTACCAGTTCCGCGAGATGCCCGTCGATTACTGGCGCCAGATCATCGACGTCAACCTCTACGGCGTCCTCAACTGCACCAAGGCCGCGCTCGACCCGATGGTCGCCAAGGGCTGGGGCCGGATCATCACGATCTCGTCCGGCGCCGGGACGGTGGGCCTGGACATCGGCGTGTCGACCTACGCGGCGGCCAAGGCCGGGGCGATCGGCTTCATGCGCCACATCGCCAAGGAGAACGCACGGCACGGCATCACCGCGAACACGGTGGCGCTCGGCCTGGTGCTCCGCAACGTCAAGGACCCCGAGCTGGTCAGGAAGCTGGCCGACCCCATCCCCGTGGGGCGGCTGGGCACTCCCGAGGACGCCGGCCACCTGGTCGCCTACCTCGCCTCGGAGGAGGCGTCCTGGATGACCGGTCAGACCATCGGTCTCAACGGCGGCACCACCACCTCCTGATCCCCCCGTCGAAGGCCCCGACCCGGGTCGGGGCCTTCATCACCGCCGGCCTGACCGCGCCCTCGCCAAGGGCGGTTCCTGATCAGGGACGCGCCGGCGGCGGTCTCCCGCTGATCGGGAGGGTAGGGGGCGGCTGCGATGTGACGCCGATTACGTTCCCCGATAAGCCACCCCGAGGAACTGAGGGACCATGACCACGGAGCTGACCTACGAGTCGACGTCGCGCGAACTCGCCACCGACCAGGGCCTGCTGCGTTACCACGAGGCCGGCGACGGCCCGCCGCTGCTGCTGCTGCACGGCTCCGGCCCCGGCGTCACCGGCTGGCGCAACTTCCGCGGCAACCTGCCGGCGCTGGCCGAGCACTTCCGCTGCCTGGTCCTGGAGTTCCCCGGGTTCGGCGTCAGCGACCCCACCGACCAGCACCCCATGGTCGCCGCCGGCGGCGCCGTCACCCGCTTCCTGGACGGCTTGGGCCTGCACCAGGTCGACGTCATCGGCAACTCGATGGGCGGCATCATCGGCACCCAGTGGGCGATGGCGCATCCGGATCGGGTGCGGCGGCTGGTCACCATCGGCGGCATCGGCCAGAGCATCTTCGGCCCCTCCCCAGGCGAGGGCATCAAGCTGCTGATGGAGTTCACCGAGGACCCCACCCGCGAGCGCCTCGTCCAGTGGCTGCACTCCATGGTGTACGACCCGGCGCTAGTCACCGAGGAGATGATCGCCGAACGCTGGGCACAGGCCACCGATCCCGACACCCTCGCCTCCGCCCGCCGCATGTACGGCAAGGCGGCGATGGAGGCCCGCACCAAGATGTCGGCCGCCTCCGACGCCCCTCCCTACTGGGCCATGCTGCACAGGCTGCGGGCCAAGACCCTGATCACCTGGGGCCGCGACGACCGGGTCAGTCCCGTCGACATGGTGCTGGTCCCGATGCGTACCATCCCCGACGTGCAGGTGCACATCTTCCCCAACTGCGGGCACTGGGTGATGATCGAGCAGAAGCAGGCCTGGGAGAACGCCGTCCTGGCCTTCCTCACCCGCAAGGACTCCGCCTAGACACGGCGTTCGTCCGCGCTTCATGACACGCCGCCGGCCATCGGCCGCGGCGACCACCATCGGCACGGTTTCCCACCGGCAGGCCCGCTGACGGCCTCGTCGTCCTCTGCCGACGCGACCGGTCGGCCCGGCCCGAACCACCCACGGCCGACGTAAGACACCACTGGAGAACAGACGATGACCAGTCCCGTGCTCGACACGATCATGGAACGGGCCGAGGAGATCCGCGCGCTCGGCTCCGTCAACGAGCAGCTCGGCAGGCTCGACGACAAGGCCGCCAAGGTGCTGCGCGACTCCGGCATGATCCGGATGCTGCAGCCGGCGTCGTACGGCGGGATGGAGGCGCACCCCCGCGAGTTCGCCGAGGCGGTCATGCAGATCGCCGCGCTGGACGGCTCCACCGGGTGGATCGCCGGGATCGTCGGCATCCATCCCTGGGAGATGGCGATGGCCGACCCCAGGGTGCAGCAGGAGATCTGGGGCGAGGACCCCGACGTGTGGATCGCCTCCCCGTACGCGCCGATGGGCATCGCCCGGCCGGTGGACGGCGGGTACGTCTTCAACGGGCGCTGGCAGTTCTCCTCCGGCACCGACCACTGCGACTGGATCTTCCTCGGCGCCATGCTCGGCGACGCCGACGGAAACATGGTCACGCCACCTGTTGGCCTGCACCTGATCCTGCCGCGCTCGGACTACGAGATCGTCGAGGGCTCCTGGGAGGTCGCCGGACTCAAGGGCACCGGCAGCAAGGACATCATCGTCCGCGACGCCTTCGTCCCCGACTACCGGGCCATCGAGTTCGCCAAGGTCATCGACGGATCCCAGGCCAGGGAGGCGGGCCTGACCAACCCGACCTACCTGGTCCCGTTCTCCTGCGCCTTTCCCCTCGGCATCACGTCCGCGGTGATCGGCATGGCCGAGGGGGCGCTCGCCCACCACCTGGCCTACCAGCGCGACCGCGTCTCCATCGTCGGCACCAAGATCAAGGACGACCCGTACGTGCTGTACGCGATCAGTGAGGCCGCCGAGGAGATCGCCGCCTCCCGCACTCGGCTGCTGGACTTCGTCTGCCGCATGCACGACGAGGCCGCCGCGGGCCGGGAGGTCAGCTTCGGCGAGCGGGCGGCCGGCCGCCGCACCCAGGTCCGCGCCGCCTGGCGGGCCGTGCAGGCCATGAACGAGATCGTGGTCCGCTCCGGCGGCAACGCGATGCGCACCGACAACCCCATCCAGCGCTTCTGGCGCGATGCCCATGTCGGCCTGTCCCACGCCATCCATGTGCCCGGTGCCGTCTACCACGTCTCGGCGCTCACGGACCTGGACATCGAGCCCCCGCAGGGCCCGATGCGTTCCATGATCTGATCGTCCGCCAGGTTCCCGCTGGCCGGGAGAAGCGGCTCCCGACTCTAGGCGCCGGCCCAGGTGGCCGGCCATTCCCACGACATCCAAGGAGGCACGGTGACGCAGATCCGAGGGCTTGGCTATCTGAAGGTCCAGACGCGCCACATCGAGCGCTGGCGCGAGCTGGCGATCGACGGGCTCGGTTTCGCCGAGGGGTCCGGGCCCGATCCCGACGGCCTGTACCTGCGCATGGACGAGCGCCGGCACCGGCTGGCGGTGCTGCCCGGCGAGACCGACCGGGTACTGGCCGTCGGCTGGGAGGTACGCGACCAGTACGCGCTGGCCGCCGTCCGCGAGGCGGTCGACAAGTCCGGCACCCAGGTCACCGAACTGTCCGCGGCCCAGGCCGCCGAACGCGACGCCGAGCAGGTCATCGCCTTCACCGACCCGGCGGGCACACCGGTCGAGGTGTTCTTCGGCCCCGTCCTGGACCACAGCCCGCTGCGGCTCGGCCT
>NZ_FNVO01000040.1 GCF_900108175.1 Thermomonospora echinospora | reverse complement strand
CCGCTTCATGGGCGTCAACCAGCGCCACCACAGCCTGGCCGTCGTCCCCGCCCCGCACGACGGCGACCCCGGCCTGGTCCACCTGATGGTCGAGGTCGACACCCTCGACGCAGTCGGCCGCGCGCTGGACAACGTCACCCGGCTGGGCTTTTCCATCTCCTCCACACTGGGCCGCCACACCAACGACAAGATGATCTCCTTCTACGTGCGCGCCCCCGGCGGCTGGGACATCGAGTACGGCACCGACGGCATGCTCGTCGACGAGACCTACTACACCGCCGAAGAAATCACCGCCGACAGCTACTGGGGCCACGACTGGTCCGGCTCCGAGCCGCTGGCCGCGTTCACCCCGCCCGAGAAGTAACACCGCCCGAGTCGGCGGACTCAGCCGATCCGACCAGCTCTCATGGATACGAGGAGACGGCACCCGCCAGTACGGATGCCGTTTCCTCGTGTCCGTTCTCTGCGCCCGCCCCTCGCCTGCTGCCCGGTGTCACGACAAGACTGAGCGGCTGTCGGTGCAGCTCGCAGACGACCCTGCCATGCTCCACGTCCACGAGATGCCATGCCGCTGAGCGGGCATGGGCGAATGCTCGCCGGAGCTTGCCGGAGACGGCGATCGCGATCGCCGTCAGCGGGCCGCCGCGGACCGGCCGGCGCAGCGGCCGAAGAAGGTGCCGTCGCCCAGCGACGTACCGCTGCAGTAGCCCCACGAGGGGATGCCGCTGGTCGTCCGGCCGGCGGCGAACAGTCCGGGTACCGGAGCGCCGTCGATGTCGAGGGCCTCCCCCTGTGGCGAGGTGTGCAGGCCGCCGAGGGTGAAGATCCCGAATGCCGCGTCCCTCAGGTCCAGCACTCCGTACGGCGGGGTGATCGGCCTGAGCCATCGTGCCGACTTGTGGAACAGCGGATCCTCGCCCTTCTCGGCGTTCGCGTTGTACATCTCGACGGTGCCGGCCAGCACGCCCGGGGCGATCCTCATTCGCCTCTCGAGCTCGGCGAGATCGTCCGACACCCAGGTCGGGTCGGCCGCGCGGCCGCCGGTTCGCTGCAGTTCCTCGTTGATCGCCTCGTCGTAGAGAATGAACACCTTGCGGTTCTGTTGGAACAACGCGGCCTGCCCCACACGCCCGGGATAGGTGTCCTCGTTGATGAACCGGCGCCCGTGCACGTCCAGGAGCAGGGACCTGAAGAGCAGCGCGGGATCGGCGGGGAAGGCGGCCTGTGCGGCCTCCATGTGCCGGACCGCCGCGCCGACCGCCTGGCCCATCCGAATGGCGCCGCCGTCATCGTGGTCGGTGCCGACCAGCCAGTTGCCGAGCAGCCGCGGCGAGTGCTGGGCGAGCATCACCGGATTCGCCCCGAAGCCGCCGGCTGCGAGAACGACCCCGCGCCGGGCCCGTAGGAAGACCCGCTCGCCGAACGTGACGGCTCCGACTCCGACGACGCGGTCGCCGTCGACCACCAGCCGCTCGGTCCGGGTGCCGTAGCGGACCATGACCCCGGACCGCTCCGCGGTCGAGACCAGATGACTCATCAGCATCCATCCCGCCGACCGCTCCCCCGGCCTCTTGTCCTCCATGTGCACGATGTGGCCGCGCGGTGCGGGGGGCACCAGATCGGCGAACGGGTGGGCGTTCTCGCCTCCGGTGTACATCAGCCCGTAACCGGTCGGGGCCTCCCAGCACGGCTCCGTCCACAATCCGGACTTGAACGGAACACCACAGCCGACGAGCCAGTCGAAGTGTTCCAGGCTCCCCTCGCAGTAAAGGGCGAGCTTGTCCTCGTGGGGACCCGGTCCGGTGGCGAGCTTGAGGAAGTCGTACATCGCCTCCGGGGTGTCCTGGATGCCGCAGGCCTTCTGGACGGGGGTCCCTCCGCCGAGGTAGATCTCGCCGCCGGACATGGCCGAGGCCCCGCCCCAGCCGCCCGCGGCGTCCACGACCAGCACCTCGGCTCCTGCTCTGGCCGCCTCGATCGAGGCACTCGCACCGGCGCATCCGAAACCCACGACGATCACGTCGGTCTCGGCCGCCCAGTCGCGAACCTGTGACGCGGGCACCGGAGCCGTCCTCGTCGTGTTCACTCGCGTTCCTCCCTGGTCACGATGGTCCGGTATCCGTTATCGGGGCAGCAGGTGCCTGGCGGCCCGGTAGCCGAAGACCATGCCCGAGCCGAGGGGGGTACCGGGGCCCGGATAGACGTGCCCCGCTACGGAGGCGGCCGAGTTGCCCGCCGCGTACAGGCCGGGGATCGGGGTCCCCGACTCGTCCAGCACCCGGGCGTCGACGTCGATCCGCGCGCCGCCCTTGGTGCCGAGGTCGCCGAGCACGATCTGGACGGCGTGGAACGGGCCGCGGTCGATGGGGATCAGGCACGGGTTCGGTCCGTCGCCGGCGGCGAAGAAGCGGTCGAACGGGTCCTCTCCCCGGTGGAAGTCGGCGTCCGCCCCGGATTCCACGAAACCGTTGAACCGTTCGACGGTGCGTTCCAGCGCGTCCGCGGAGACCTTGATCAGGTCGGCGAGTTCCGCCAGGGTACCGGCGGTGCGCCACAGGCCCGCCTCGCGGAATGCCGCCGGGTCCGGCACCGGCTGGCAGATCGCCGGGATGTTGTCGAACCTGTCGTCGAACACGAACCAGGCCGGGATGTGGGAGACGCCGGTGGCGTGGCCGCGGCGGATCTCGTGGCCCATCCGATCGTAGGGCAGGGACTCGTTGGCGAACCGCTCACCCGCTGCGTTGACCAGGATCCCGCCCCGTAGGCCGAGCGTGAACGCGGCACGCCCGTTCGGGAACAGCGTCGCCGGGCACCACCACGCCTCGTCCATCAGATCCACCGCCGCGCCGACGGCTTGCACCGCCGCGAGGGCGTCCCCGGTGTTCGAGCCGGGTGCGGCCGAGGTCCACTGCCCGCCGGGTAGGTCGTGGTGGAGTGCGCGCAGTTCGTCGTCGCATTCGAATCCGCCCGCGGCGAGCACTACCCCGCGTTCGGCCCGGATGCGCGTGGCCGTTCCACCCGTCTCGGCGACGACGCCGGTCACCCGTCCGTCCTCGACGATCAGCGACCGCATCCGCGCACCGGTGCGCAGGTCCGCTCTGCCCGTCGCGTCGAGGGCGAGCAGGAACCGACCGATGAGTGCCTGGCCGCCGGTGAGGACTTCGCGGTCCTGCACGACGCCGTACTGGTCGGGCGCGATGGGCGGGCGGAGCTGCATGAGCCTGGCTCCGAGGTCGGCGGCCGGCAGCGGGGTGGGGAAGATGCCCCGCCCGTTCTCCAGCCGGCCGGGTGCCTCGAAGTAGTCCGGGAACGGCATGTGCTTGAACTGCAGTACGGGATCGCACTCGAGGAACTCCACCAGCTCGGGGCCGGTGGACAGATAGGCCTCCTGCAGGGCGGCGGGCGTGCGGTCCCCGACGACGGCCCTGAAGTAGGTCATCCCAAGTTCGGCGCTGTCGGTCCGCCCCGCACGGTGCAGGGCCTGGTTGCCCGGAAGCCAGATGCAGGCCCCCGAGTAGGCGCTGGTGCCGCCGAAGAACTCCGTCTTCTCCAGCACGAGGGTGCGCAGCCCGCCGGCCGCAGCAGTGTAGGCGGCCGCCAGGGCGGCTCCGCCGGAACCGACGACGACCACGTCCACCGCCTCGTCGGGGTGCTCCTGGACTGTGGACAACTGTCTCTCCTTCGTCTCCGGGGGATGGGGCGGAGTCGTCATGCGGACCGGGGCGTCCGGTCCAGCCGTTGGAGTTCTTCGGGTGTGAGGTCGAGGTCGGTGGCGGCCAGCGAGTCGAGGATGGACTCGGGCCGGCTCGCGCCCGGGATCGGGATGATCGCCGGGGACCTGTGCATCTGCCAGGCCAGGGCGATCCGCTGGGGGCTCACCCCGCGGGCGGCCGCCACGTCGCCGAAGGCCCCGAACGCCGATCCCAGGTCCTTGGCCCCGCGCATACCACCCAACGGCCCCCAGGACAGGAAGGCCAGGCCGAGGTCTTCGCACAGCTCAATGACGGGCTCGCCGTCCCTGGCGCGGGGCGAGTACTCGTTCTCGACCGCCACCAGGGCCGGACCGAGGATCTCGTGGGCCAGCCTGACCTGCTCCACGCTCACGTTGGAGATGCCCACTCGCTGCACGAGCCCCTTGTCGTACAACTCCTTCAGCCCGCCCATGCTCTCCGCATAGGGGATCTTGGGGTCGGGGCGATGGTGCAGGTACAGCGGAAGGGTCTCCAAGCCGAGCCGGCGCAGGGACGCCTCGCAGGCGCGGCGCAGATACTCGGGCCGGCCGTCGATCGACCACGTGTCGGTGTCGAAGAACCGCACGTGGCCTCCCTTGGTGGCCACCACGACGCGCTCGGTAGAGCCGGGGTAGCGCCGCAGCGCCTCGGCGACCGCGAGCTCGTTCACGCCGTAGTCGCCGCCCGCCGGGCCGTACACGTCGGCGGTGTCGATCAGGGTGACGCCCGCGTCCAGGGCGGCGTGCACGGTCCGGACGCCGCGTTCGGCGTCGTAGCCGGGCACCTGGGTCAGGGTCATCGCCCCCAGCCCGATCGCGGAGACCTCCAGATCCCCGATCCGGCGGGTCGCGCCGTGGCCGATCACTTGCCCACCGCCGTCCACCCGCCGTCCACCGGCATCCGCACACCCGTCGAGAACGTGGCGTCGAGCAGCAGGAACTCGATCGCGGCGGCCATCTCGTCCGGGGTGCACAGCCGGCCCAGCGGCATCCGCGCCTCGGTCGCCGACAGGTCGTACCCCTGATCGACCATCTCCTGGACCATCGGGGTCAGGGTGTGTCCCGGGGCGACCGCGTTGACCCGGACGCCGAGGGGGGCCCACTCGATCGCCAGGTTCTGGGTGAGCTGCTCGACGGCGGCCTTGGCGACACCGTAGTCGGCCTGGTTGGCCCATCCCCCGTAGGCCGTCGTCGAGGAGATCGTCACGATGGACCCGCCGTTGGTGGCATCGTCCGCCAGCAGCCCGGCGACGAGCGACCGCGCGGTGACCAGCGTCCCGACCAGGTGAACGTCGAGCACCCGCCGATAGGCGTCCAGATTCAGCTCCAGGGCCGGTTTGAACTCACCGCGGATGCCGTGACAGGTCACCAACCGTGTCGGTGTTCCCGCCGTCCGCGCGGCCTCGGCCAGGGCCGCCCGAACGTCCGGTTCACGGGTCACGTCGACCTGGAACGCCTGCGGCCCGTCGTCCGGCGGCGGCTGCATGTCCAGCACCGTCACGGCCAGGCCCCGCTTCATCAGACGCCGTACGACCGCCAGGCCGATGCCGCTGCTGCCTCCGGTGACGACCGCGTGTTCCCTGGTCATGGCGACCATCTCCCTCATCAAGCATGGACCCGCCTGTCGCGGGCCGATCGTTCATGGCCGGCGGGCGTCCGGTGCCCGACCGCCGATCGCCGCGGTGACCGCGTCGGCGGCCTGGGCCAGACGGTCCCGCCATGCGGCGATCTGCTCGACGCCCGCCTGCGGGGGCATTCCGAACAGGGCCAGGACCTGCACCACGCTGCCGTCCGGGCCGTAGACCGGGGCGCCCAGCAGCCGCACGTCGTGGAGTTCGTCGCCGGCCAGCTCCTGGGGCTCGTAGTGGCCCTTCAGCCGTTCCAGCAACGCGCCCATGCGGCGTTCCAACCCGGGGGTACGGGGCGCTGTGGAGAACTGGTCGATCTCGTCCCAGACCTCGTCGTGCTCGGGAGCCCGCAGCGCGATGGACCATCGACGGTCCGCCACCCGCTGGAGCATCCCCCGGTAGTGGTCGCGGTCCTCGTCGGTCAGCGGCAGGTTGCGCCGCGACAGCCAGGCGTCGACCGCCTCCTGACCACGGCCTGCGACGAACAACGCCCCGTACGGCGGGGCGAACGGCATCCTGCGGCCGATGTGCCCGCGCACCGTGCTCCGCTGCGTTCCCGAACCGGCGACGATGACGAGCTCGTCCGCCACGATGCCCTGGGCGTAGCACTCCAGTTCCAGCTCGGCCGAGATCCGCTCCATGTGCTCCCGGGCGGCGTCCGCCAGCCGGATGTGGTTCAGCAGGTCGCCCTCGTAGGGCGCGACGAGCGCCCCCGGCGAGAACGCGCCGTACCCGCCCTGGAAGAACAGCAGTGGAGGCGTCGGGTTCAGAATCCCCAGATCGCGGACCCGGCCGAGCACGATGAAGTGGTCACCGGCCTCGTGGACGTCGTCGAAGTCGCAGTCGATCCAGGCGACCGCCTCCTCCAGCACGGGTGCACCCGACGGGGCGGCCCGCCAGGCCACGCCGGCGAACTTGTCGCCGGTCTTGGCGGCGAACTGCCGGCAGACCTGTTCCTGGTCGGCGGCGAGCACATTGACGCAGAACGAGGAGGCGGTGCGCAGTTGCGCGAAGCTGTTGGACGTCCGGCTCGGCAGGAAGGCCACCAGCGGCGGATCCAGCGACACGGAGGTGAACGAGCCGACCACCATCCCGACCGGCGCCCCGCTCTCGGAGATCGCGGTGATGACGACGACTCCGGTCGGATAGTGGCCGAGGACCTCGCGGAACCGCCGTGCGTCGAACGACTCCGCCGGGCCGGTCACTTGGACTCCGCCATGGACGGGCCGTTCCCGTGAACGGGCTCGGGCGCCGGAGCGCCGAGGTGCTCGCGCAGGGTGCTCCCCGTGTACTCCTTGCGGAACAGTCCTCGGTCCTGCAGTCGCGGGACGACCTCCTCCACGAAGTCCTCCAGTCCTCTGGGCAGGTCGGCGGGCATCAGGTTGAAGCCGTCCGCGGCCTCCTCGGTGAACCAGGTGGCCAGTTCATCGGCGATCTGGTCCGGGGTCCCGACGATGGAGCGGTGGCCGGTGCTGAGCCCGATCCGCTGCGCCACCTGGCGCAGCGTCAGCCCCTCCTCCTCGGCCATCGCCATGAACAGCCGGGGCCGGGAGACGCTGGCATGCGGCGGCAGGAGGTCGCGGACGTCGGGGAACGGCTCGTCGAGGTCGTAGACGGTGAAGTCGATCCCGCCGAACATCTGCTGCATGAAGGCCAGCGTCGCCTCCGGGCGCACCAGGTCTCCGAGCTCCCGGGCCAGGTCCCGGGCCTCCTGAACGGTCCGGCCGACGATCGGGGTGACGCCCGGCATGACGGCGACCGCGAACGGGTCGCGTCCCTTGGCGGTCACCAGTTCCCGCATCCGGTCGACGAACGCCCTGGCGTCCTTGATGTCGAACTGCGTGGTGAACACCATGTCGGCGAACCGGGCTGCCAGGTTCATGCCGGTCGGTGAGGATCCGGCCTGCACCAGCAGCGGCCATCCCTGCGGCGGCCGGGGGATGGTCAGCGGACCGCGGACGGTGAAATGCCCGCCCTCGTGGTCGAGCCGCCGAATCCGGGCGAGGTCGGCGTACACACCGGCCTCCCGGTCCAGCACGATCGCGTCCTCCTGCCAGCCGTCCCACAGCCGGGTGACCACTTCCACGAACTCCTCGGCCCGCTCGTAGCGGGCCTCGTGCTCGGGCAGTTCGGCGGAGCCGTAGTTGCCGGCCGCCGCGGCGATCGCGGTGGTGACGATGTTCCAGCCGGCCCGGCCGCCGCTCAGGTGGTCGAGGGTGGCGAACTGACGGGCCACGGTGAACGGCTGGTTGTACGTCGTGGAGCTGGTCCCCACCAGCCCGATGCGCGAGGTCACCGCCGACAGCGCGGACAGGACGGCGATGGGGTCGGGTCGTTCGGTGGCGTCGGAGCCGATCGACGTGCTCAGGTTGAGGGCGTCGGCGATGAACACCGCGTCGAGTTTGCCCTCCTCGGCCACCTGGGCGACCCGCGCCCAGTGGCCGAGGGTGTGGACCTTGTCGGGTTCCGTTCGCGGGGACCGCCACACCGACTGTGCCGCGCCCAGCCCCTGTGCGAAGACCGCGAGGTGCATCTGACGGCCGGTGTCGTTCATGGTCTCTCCTGTCTCGGCATGTGCGGATGGTGGTCAGAGGCGTTCGATGACGGTGACGTTGGCCTGGCCGCCGCCTTCGCACATGGTCTGGAGGGCGTAGCGTCCGCCGCGGCGTTCCAGTTCGTGCAGCATCGTCGTCATCAGCCGGGCCCCGGTGGCCCCGATGGGGTGGCCCAGGGCGATCCCGCCGCCGTTGACGTTGACCCGGTCCAGGTCGGCTCCGGTCTCCTTGGCCCAGGCGAGCACGACCGACGCGAACGCCTCGTTCACCTCGATGAGGTCGAAGTCGTCGATCGACATGCCGGTCCGCTCGAGGGCGTGCTGTGTCGCCGGGATCGGGCCGGTCAGCATCCACACCGGGTCGTCGCCGCGCACCGAGATGTGGTGGATCCGGGCGCGGGGCGTCAGGCCGAGGTCGGCGACGGCCCGTTCGGAGGCGACCAGCAGCGCGGCCGCGCCGTCGCTGATCTGGCTGGCGAGGGCCGCGGTGAGCCGTCCGCCCTCGCGGAGCGGCTGGAGTGCGGCCATCTTCTCCAGGCTGGTGTCGCGGCGTGGCCCCTCGTCGGCGGAGATGCCGCCGATCGGCGTGATCTCCTTGGCGAACCTGCCCTCGTCGGTCGCCGTGATGGCCCGGCGGTGGCTGCGGAGCGCGAACTCCTCCATCTCCTCCCGGGAGATGTCCCACTTGTCGGCGATCATCTCGGCGGCCCGGAACTGGGAGACCTCCTGGTCCCCGTAGCGGGCGAGCCATCCCGGCGACTCGGCGAACGGGGTGGTGAAGCCGAACTGCTCTCCCACCGCCATCGCGGTCGAGATCGGGATCGCCGACATGTTCTGTACTCCGCCGGCGACGATGAGGTCGGCGGTGCCGGACAGCACGCCCTGCGCGGCGAAGTGCACCGCCTGCTGGGCCGATCCGCACTGCCGGTCGACGGTCACGCCGGGCACATGGTCGGGCATCCCGGCCACCAGCCAGGCGGTACGGGCGATGTCGCCGGCCTGCGAGCCGACGGTGTCGGTGCAGCCGAAGATCACGTCATCGACCCGGCCCGGGTCGATGCCGCTGCGGTCGACGAGGGCGGAGATGACGTGGGCGCCCAGGTCCGCGGAGTGGATGCCGGCGAGCGCGCCGCCCCGGCGGCCGACGGGCGTGCGGGCCGCCTCGATGATGTAGGCCTCGGCCATGTGGAGTCTCCTTCGCGGATCAGGGGTGCTGGCTGCTCACCGACACGACCTCGCCGGTGAGGTAGGAGGAGTAGTCGCTGGCCAGGAAGACCATGACGTTGGCGACCTCCCACGGTTCGGCGGCCCGCCCGAACGCCTCCCCGGCCTTCAGTTCCGCCAGGAACTCCGCCGTGGTGACCTTGGCCAGGAACGGGTGCATGGCCAGGCTCGGCGAGACGGCGTTCACCCGGATTCCGTACGGGGCCAGGTCCATGGCGGCGGATCGGGTGAGCGCCATGACGCCCGCCTTGGCTGCGGCGTAGTGGGCCTGGCCCTCCTGGGCGCGCCATCCGATGACCGAGGCGTTGTTGACGATGACGCCCTTGCGGCCCGCCTCGACCATCCGTCTGCCCACTGCGCGGATGCAGCGGAACGTGCCGGTGAGGGTGATGTCGAGGACCCTGTTCCACTGCTCGTCGGTCATGTCGAGGAGGGACACGGTGCCGCCCAGCCCAGCGTTGTTGATCATGACGTCCACCCCGCCGAACGGTTCGGCCGCCTCCAGCAGCGCCGCCACCTGCGACTCGTCGGTGACGTCGCAGAGGACGGCGGCCACCCGGTCGGTGCCGAACTCCTCGCCGAGCGCTTTCCCCGCCTCGGCGAGCCTGCGTTCGTGCGTGTCACCGAGGACGACGGCGCGGGCCCCCTCCTCCAGGCAGCGCCGGACGGCGGCCGAGCCGATGCCGGCCCCGGCGGCGGCGGTGACGACCACGGTGCGGTCCTCCAGCAGTCGGTGGCCGGGAACGTAGGCAGGGGCGGGCTGTTCGGTCTTGGGGGTGGTCACGGCCGGGCCTCCCTGGGCAGGCCGAGCACACGCTCGGCGAGGATGTTCCGCTGGATCTCGTTCGAGCCGCCGTAGATGGTGTCGGAGCGGCTGTAGAGGAACAGGCGCTGCAGGTCGTCCAGCTCGTACGGCGACGCCTGGACGACCAGCGACGGCGCCCCCGCGACCTGCATGGCCAGTTCACCAAGGCCGCGGTGCCAGTTGGCCCAGACCAGCTTGGACACCGAGGCCTGCGCCGGCCCGGTGGAGGCGTCCCCCGCCAGGGTGCGCAGGGCGTGCAGCCGCATCGCCTCCAGGCCCATCCGGGCGTGCGCGATGCGGTCGCAGATCACCGGGTCGTCGATGGCGCCGTTGCGGCGGGCGAGGTCGATCACGGCGTCGAGTTCCCGGGCGAAGCCGATCTGCTGTCCCACGGTGGAGATGCCGCGCTCGAACCCGAGGGTCGCCATGGCGACCTTCCAGCCGTCGCCAGGGGTCCCGACGACGAGGGACGCCTCGGTGCGGGCGCCGTCGAAGTACACCTCGTTGAACTCCGACGTCCCGGTGAGCTGGGTGATGGGCCGGACCTCGACGCCGTCCTGGCGCATGGGGACCAGCAGGTACGACAGGCCGTCATGGCGGCGGGAGCCGGGAACGGTGCGGGCCACGACGAAGCACCAGTCCGCGTGGTGCGCCAGCGACGTCCACACCTTCTGGCCGTCGATGATCCACTCATCCCCGTCGAGCCGTGCCCGGGTCGCCACCGAGGCCAGGTCGGAGCCCGCACCGGGCTCGGAGTACCCCTGGCACCACAGTTCCCGGACCGCGACGATCTCGGGCAGGAACCGACGCCGCTGCTCCGGGCTGCCGAACGCGATCAGCGTCGGTCCCAGCAGTTCCTCGCCGAGGTGGTTGACCCGTGCGGGGGCGTTCGCGCGTGCGTACTCCTCGTGGAAGATGATCTGGCGCGCCAGACTCAACCCGCGTCCGCCGTGTTCGGTCGGCCAGCCGAGGCAGGTCCAGCCGTGGGCACCGAGGTATCGGTCCCACTCCAGCCGCTCGTCGAAGGCCTGGTTCTCCCGGCCGGGACCGCCCAGCCCGCGCAGCTCGGCGAAGTCGCCGGACAGGTGCGCGGCGAGCCAGTCCCGGACCTCGAGCCGGAACGCCTCGTCGGCCGCCGAGTACGTCAGGTCCACATCCGTCCTCCGCCGTGCGTGTCCGATGAACAGGGGTTGCGACGGTCCGTCGCGCGCTGCACGATAGCAAATCAAACATTTGTTAGGTGAGTCGGCGCAAGACCGTTGACCGCTCACCGGACGATCAGCGGGAGAAGATGATGAGCAGCGCGGAGACCTCCGCCGAGGAGCAGGTGGTCACCTACGAGCGGCGCGGCACGGTCGCGTTCGTGACCCTCAACCGGCCCGAGTACCGCAACGCACAGAACTCCAAGGTCACCTACGCCCTCGACGCCGCGTTCACCCGCGCGGTCGACGACGACGAGGTGAAGGTGATCGTGCTGGCCGGGAACGGGAAGCACTTCTGCGCCGGTCACGACATCGGCAGCCCCGGCCGCGACATCGACGAGTCGTTCGAGCGCAAGGCCGTGATCTGGTGGGACCACACCCGCAAGCAGGGCGTGGACCGGCGGCTGGCCCGCGAGGCCGAGGTCTACCTGGGCATGTGCCGCCGGTGGCGGGAGATCCCCAAGCCCATGATCGCCATGGTGCAGGGGGCGTGCATCGCCGGCGGGCTCATGCTGGCCTGGTCCTGCGACTTCATCGTGGCCTCCGAGGACGCGTTCTTCGCCGACCCCGTGGTGCGGATGGGGATCCCCGGGGTCGAGTACTTCGCCCACCCGTGGGTGATGAACCCGCGGGCCGCTCGGGAGTTCCTCTACACCGGCGACCGCGTCCCGGCGCGCCGCGCCCATGAGCTCGGCATGGTCAACCACGTGGTGCCCCACCAGGAGCTGGAGCAGGCGACCCTGGCGATCGCCGAGCGGATCAGCCAGATGCCGAGCTTCGGGCTGGCGCTGACCAAGAAGGCGATCAACCAGGCCGAGGACCTGCAGGGCATGCGGGCCGGGATGGACTCGGTGTTCGGCCTGCACCACGCCGCACACGCGCACAACGCCGAGGTGGGCGTCGACTCGCTGGCCGGGATGGACGCCCGCAGCATGCGCGACTCGTCGGCGCGGCCGGAGAACGCCCGATGAACCTCGACCTGGACGACCGCGCCCGGGCGTTCCGGGACGAGGCCCGCGCCTGGCTGCACGAGCACGTTCCGAGGACGCCCCTGCCGAACATGGACACGGCCGAGGGCTTCGAGGCGCACCGTGAGTGGGAGGCGACCCTGGCGGCGGACCGGTGGTCGGTCGTGTCGTGGCCGGCCGACTACCTCGGCCGGGACGCCTCGCTGCTGGAGTGGGTCCTGTTCGAGGAGGAGTACTACCGGGCGGGTGCACCGGCCCGCGTGGCACAGAACGGCATCTCGCTGCTCGCGCCGATCCTCTTCGAGTACGGCACCGACGAGCAGAAGGAACGGTATCTGCGCCCCATGGCCGACGGCACCGAGATCTGGGCGCAGGCCTGGTCCGAGCCCGAGGCCGGCAGCGACCTGGCGGCGTTGCGCAGCACCGCCGTCCGCGACGACACCTGTGGCGGCTGGATCCTCAACGGCCAGAAGACCTGGAGCTCAAGGGCCGCGTTCGCGCACCGGGGGTTCGGGCTGTTCCGGTCCGACCCGTCGGCCGAGCGGCACCGGGGGCTGACGTACTTCCTGTTCCCGCTGGACGCCGACGGCGTCACCGTCCGCCCGATCCACAAGCTCGACGGGCATCCGGGGTTCGCGGAGATCCTCTTCGAGGACGTCTTCGTGCCGGACTCCGACGTCCTCGGGGCGCCCGGCGACGGCTGGCGGGTGGCGATGAGCACCGCGGGCAACGAGCGCGGACTGTCCCTGCGTTCTCCCGGCCGTTTCTGCGCGGCGGCGGACCAGCTTCTGGATCTGTGGCGGGAACGCGGCGACGGGTCGCCTGCCCTGGGCGAGCGCGTCGCCGACGCCTGGATCGCCGCCCAGGCCTACCGCCTCTACACGTTCGGCACCGTCACCCGGCTCGCCGAGGGCGGCAGCGTCGGCGCGGACGGCAGCGTCAACAAGATCTTCTGGTCGGAGCTGGACGTGCGGCTGCACGAGACGGCCCTGGACCTGCTCGGTCCCGAGGCCGAGCTGCGGGACGCGGGCGCGGCCGCCGGCGGCGCGTGGATGGACGGTTATCTCTTCTCGCTCTCCGGCCCCATCTACGCGGGCACCAATGAGATCCAGCGGAACATCGTGGCCGAGCGGCTGCTCGGCCTGCCGAGAGGAAACCGATGAGGTTCGCCCTGAGCAACGAGCAGCGGGGCTTCGCGCAGGCGCTGGACGACCTGCTCGGCGACGCGCAGGTGCCCGCCGTGTCGCGGAGCTGGGCCGACGGCGACGCCGCCACGGGCCTGGAGCTGTGGAAGCGGCTGGCCGACCTGGGGGTCACCGCGCTGTGCGTGCCCGAATCCCACGGCGGCCTGGCGGCCGAGCCCGCCGACATGGTGGTCGCATTCGAGGCCCTGGGGCGCCACCTGGCGCCCGGTCCGTACATCGAGTCGGCGGTGCTGGCCCCCGCCCTGCTCACGGCCGCGGGCGGCGGGCCGTCGCTGGACGAGGTGGCGAGCGGGAGCGCCATCGTGACCGCCGCCGCGCCGCCCATGACCCCGTTCGCCCTCGACGCCGACGTGGCCGACCACGTGCTGCTCGTCGACGGCACGACGCTCCGCGCGGCGCAGGCCGGAGAGCCGCGCACCTCCGTCGACCGGTCCCGCAGGCTGTTCGAGGCGCGTCCAGGGGAGCCTCTGGGCTCCGTGGATCCTGTCCAGGTCGGGCGGGCGTTCGACGCCGCCACCTTGGCCTGCTCGGCCCAGTTGCTCGGTGCCGGAGAGCACGTGCTGGCCACCTCGGTGGAGTACGCCAGGTCACGTTGGCAGTTCGGCCGGGCCATCGGCGAGTACCAGGCGGTCAAGCACGCCCTGGCCGACGTCCGGGTGGCCCTCGACTTCGCCCGCCCGCTCGTGTACGGCGCGGCCGTCGCGCTCGGCGACGACGGCGCCGACGCCTCCCGTGACGTGTCGGCGGCCAAGGCCGCAGCGTCGGCGGCGGCCTACCGCGCCTCCCGCACCGCGCTCCAGACGCACGGGGCGATCGGCTACACCGAGGAGTACGACCTCGGACTGTGGATCACGAAGATCCGCGCCCTCACCACCGCCTGGGGCACGGTGGGATTCCATCGTGCCCGGGTGCTCGACGCCGTCACCGCCGCATCCGCATGAGGAGCGTTCCGTGCACTTCGCGCTGAGCGAGGAACAGACCGAACTCGACGCCACCGTCCGAGCCCTGCTGGAGCGGCGCGGCGACAGCGAGTCAGTCCGCCGGGCGGCGCAGAGCGCGCCCGGTTACGACACCGCGCTGTGGTCGACGCTCTGCGAGCAGATCGGGGCGGCGGCACTGGCCGTCCCGGAGGAGTACGGCGGCGCGGGGTTCTCCCTGTTCGAGACGCACGTGGTCCTGGAGAGGCTCGGGTACGCGCTGACCCCCTCGCCGCTCCTGGGCTCTGGAGTGCTGGGGGCGCAGGCGCTCCTGCGGTCGGGGAACGCCGACGCCTGCGCACGGCTGCTGCCCGGCATCGCGGCCGGAACGACGCTGGCCGCACTCGCCTGGGCCTCGGCCGACGGGCGCTGGCACCTCGACCGTTCCGACGTGCGGGCCACGGACGCCGGGGCGGGAGAGGCGCGGCTGACCGGGTCGGCGCACCTGGTGCTCGACGGCACGACCGCCGACGTTCTGCTGGTCGTGGCCGTACGGGACGCGGGCACGGTCGAGCTGTACGAGGTCGATTCCGCCGCGGAGGGAGTCCACCGCGAGCCCATGACGGGCCTGGACATCACACTGCGGTTCGCCCGGATCGACCTGGACTCGGCTCCCGGGCGGCTGCTCTGCGAGGGCGCCGCCGGCCTGCTCGGCGAGCTGTACGACGTGGCCGCCGTCGCCGTCACCGCGCTTCAGGTGGGGGCGGCCCAGCGCGGCCTGGACATGACGGTGGCGTACGCCAAGGAGCGGGTGCAGTTCGGCCGCCCGATCGGCTCCTTCCAGGCGCTCAAGCACCGGATGGCCGACATGCTGGTGCACGTGGAGACGTCCCGCACCCTGTCCTGGGCGGCGGCCTGGTCGGCCGCCCAGGGTTCGGCGAACCTCCGGGAGCGCGCGGCGACGGCGAAGGCGTGGTGCTCCGACGCGCTCAACGCGGTCGCCGCGGAGACCGTCCAGTTGCACGGCGGCATCGCCATCACCTGGGAGCACGACGCACACCTGCTGTTCAAGCGGGCGCACGCCACGTCCCAGCTCTTCGGGCAGCCGCACGAGCAGCGCAGACGGCTGCTGGGGCACCTGCGCCTGGCCGCCCGCTGACCGTTCGGGGCGGCCTTGGCCGCCCCGAACGGTGCCCTAGCGTCCGCCGTGTTCGAGGCGCTCCAGGATCTCGGTGGCCTCGGCGACGATCCGGGAGATCAGCTCCCGGCAGCTCGGCAGGTCGTCGATCAGGCCGACGACCTGTCCGGTGGCCATGACCCCGATGTCGGGGCGGCCGTCCAGCAGCGCGGTGCGGTACAGCATGGGGGCGTTCGCCGCCATCACGACCTGGCTCCAGCTCAGGTCGTGCCGCTTCTTCATGGCCAGGCCCTCGCGGACGATGTCGCTCCACGGGGTGCCCGACATCTTCTGGAAGGCGACGGCGTTGCGGACCGCCCGCAACAGGCGCCCGAGGGCGGAGCCGCGTTCGAGCTGGTCGATGGTGCGCCCGCGGACCACCCGCTGGGGAACACCGTCGATCTGCCGGGTGAGGACCGTGTCGTCGACGGACTTGGTCAGGTACTCCTCCTTGACCGCCTGCGCCACCGGCGAGTCCGACGTCAACAGGAAGCGGGTGCCCATCGCGATGCCGTCGGCGCCGTAGGCCAGCGCCGCCACCAGACCGCGCCCGTCGAAGAAACCGCCGGCGCCCAGGACGACGATGTCGGCCGCGTCCCGGGCCTGAGGCAACAGCAGGCTGGTCGGAATCTGGCCGGTGTGCCCGCCGCCCTCACCGCCCTGGACGATGACCGCGTCGGCGCCCCAGGCCGCCACCTTCTCGACGTGCCGGCGCGCGCCGGTGGACGGCATGACGACCAGCCCGCCGTCCTTGCACCGCTTGATCAGGTCCTCGCGCGGCGCCAGGGCGAACGAGGCGACCTTCACCTTCCTGCGGATCAGCAGGTCGACGCGCTTGACCACATCGGGCTGGTCGGCGCGGATGTTGACGCCGAACGGCCGGTCGGTGAGCGACTGCACGGTGTCGATGGCCTGCGCCAATTCCTCGTAGGACAGCAGCCCCGCGCTGAGGATGCCGAGCCCTCCCGCGTTGGCGGTGGCCGCGGTCAGGCCGGCGTCCGAGACGTACCCCATGCCGGTCTGGACGATCGGATACTCGACACCGAACAACTCCGTCGCCCGGGTCCTTAGCGCGGGGTGCCGCGCGCCTTCCGGCCGCGTCCCGCCGGAAGCCGGATCCGCTGTGCTGGCCTGCTGGGTCACTGCACTCTTCCCTCTCTAACAAATGTTTGTTTAACTACTGTCCGACGAGTATGCGGGAGGCGGCGCGCCCCGGCAAGGGCGCCCGTCACCGAGGAGGAGTGACCTCATTGAGCGACAAGACGATGTCCCTGGAGGACTTCGCCGCGACGATCGAGTCGGGGATGACCATCGGCATCGGTGGCTGGGGCTCGCGCCGTAAACCCATGGCGCTGGTGCGTGCGCTGCTGCGCACGGACGTGCGGGACCTCACGGTGGTCAGTCTGGGCGGGCCCGACGTCGGGCTGCTGTGCGCAGCCGGGAAGGTGCGCAGGCTGGTCTACGGCTTCGTCTCACTGGACAGCATCGCCCTGGACCCGCACTTCCGCGCGGCCCGCCAGAACGGCGCGATCGAGACCGCCGAGTACGACGAGGGCATGTTCGTGGCCGGGCTTCAGGCGGCGGCACAGCGGCTGTCGTTCCTGCCCACGCGGGCCGGCCTGGCCTCTGACGTCCTGACCATGAACCCCAGCCTGCGCACCGTCGCCTCGCCCTACGACGACGAGGAGTACGTCGCGATGCCCGCGCTGCGGATGGACGTCGCGCTGATCCACCTCAACCGGGCGGACGCCGCGGGCAACGGGCAGTACCTCGGGCCCGACCCCTACTTCGACGACCTCTACGCGATGGCGGCCGACCGCTGCTACCTCAGCTGCGAGGAGATCGTTCCGACCGACCGGCTGCTCAAGGACGCTCCCGTCCAGTCCCTGCTCGTCAGGCGCATGTACGTCACCGGCGTGATCGAGGCGCCGCAGGGCGCCCACTTCACGTCCTGCGTCCCCGACTATGACCGTGACGAGACCTTCCAGAAGGAGTACGCCGCAGCCGCGAAGGATCCCGGCGCCTGGCGGCGCTTCGAGGAGACGTACCTGCGCGGCGACGAGAGCGGGTACCACGCCGCCGTCGCCGGCCGGCAGGCCGCCCAGTCCGGCACCGACGTGAGGAGTGTGTGACCGTGGAGTTCACCAGGGCCGAAGTGTGCATCGTCGCCGCGTCCGAATCCTGGCGCGGCGCGGGCGAGGTGCTGGCGCACGCCGTCGGGATCGTTCCGGCCGTCAGCGCCCGGCTGGCCCGCCTCACCCACTCCCCCGACCTCGTGCTGTCCGACGGGGAGGCGTTCTTCATGAGCGAGCCCCCGCCGCTGGGAGGGACGGCGGCGGACGGCGGGGTGATCGAGGCGTGGGTGCCGTTCCGGAGCATCTTCGACGTGCTGCAGTCCGGCAGACGGCAGAGCATGATGGGCGCGAGCCAGATCGACCGGTACGGCAACCAGAACATCTCCGCCATCGGTGACTGGCGGCGCCCCAAGCGGCAGCTCATCGGGGTCCGCGGCGCGCCGGGCAACACCGTCAACCACCGGACGGACTACTGGGTACCCGGCCATTCCCCCAAGGTCTTCGTGGAGCGCGTCGACATCGTCTCCGGCGTCGGCAACGACCGGGCGCGGGCAGGCGGAAGCACGGCCCAGCGGTTCCACGACCTGGGCGTCGTCATCACCGACCTCGCCGTCCTGGACTACGACCCCGAGGGCCACCTGCGCATCAAGTCGGTCCATCCGGGCGTCACCGTCGAGCAGGTCCAGCAGCAGACCGGGTTCCCCATCGACGGGACGGACGCGACCGAGACCCGCACGCCGACCCCCGAGGAGCTGCGGCTGATCCGCGAGGTCATCGATCCGAAGTCGCTGCGTTCCCGCGAGGTGGCCGGCTGACCGGGGGCGGCGGACGCCCTAGAACAGGCCGCCGTGAAGAAGGGCGAGGAATTGGCCGGCCACGGTCTCGGGCTTGAGCTGCCCCCCGGGGCGGTACCAGCGCACCGCGGACCAGATGGCGTCACGGACGAACAGGTAGGACACCTTGACGTCGAGGTCGGGCCGGAAGACCCCGGACGTCTGGCCCCTGGTGAGCACCCGGAGCCAGACCTCCTCGATCTTCAGGCTGTAGTCCGCGACGTAGGAGAACGCCTCCTGGCGCACCAGGTTGTCGGTCTCGTTCTGGTAGACGGCCACCGCGTGCGGGGAGTCGTGGATCCAGGAGAAGGAGACGCGGACCAGTTTGCTGAGGGCCTCGCGGGGGTTGTCACCCTCCTGCTCGATGGCCGAGAACTGCTCGTACAGCCGGGTGAGGAAGTCGCGGAGGATCTCGTCGAGCATGGCCTCCTTGGAGCTGAAGTGGTGGTAGATGCTCCCGGCCAGGATCCCCGACTTGTCGGCGATGTCGCGCATCGTCGTCTCGGCGTACCCTTGGGTGGCGAAGAGTTCGGCCGCGACCTCCAGCAGGCGCGCGCGCCGGTCGACGCCATCGGCCTTGACCGTCTCCTTCTTCGGCGCCCTCTTGCGCGCCCTGGCCACCGCCATGCGTGTCTCCCTCACCTTGACCAATTGTTTGTTTGACGTATCCATCCAGTGTGGCGCACGATCGGCCGAGCGCCGAACCGTCCCACTCCTTGGAGTGACATGAACGCCTCAGGGCCATCGATGACCATCCCCGGCATGCTGCGCGAGGCCGTGCGCGACCATGGTGCGCGTCTCGCCGTCGTGGACGGGGACGTGCGGCTGCGCTACCGGGATCTCGCCGGGCTCGTGGAACGCGCCGCCCGCGCGTATCTGGCGCTCGGCACGCGGCCCGGGGACCGGGTCGCGATCTGGATGCCGAACCGGTACGAGTTCATCGTGGCGATGCTCGGCGCCCAGTCCATGGGCGCCGTCGTCGTCCCGATGAACACCCGGTACCGGGGACACGAGGCGGCGCAGATCCTGGCCAGGTCGCGCTCCTCCGTGCTGGTCACCTCGAACGGTTTCCTGGGCCTGGACCTCGTCGGCATGCTCCGGGCGGCGGCGGCCGAACCCGGCGGACAGCAGACGGCAGGCCCCGTGCCCGGCCTGCCGCACCTGAGCGCCCTCGTCAACGTGCCCGCCGGGCCGGAGCCGGCGGGCACGCTGCCGTGGGAGGCGTTCCTGGCCCGTGCGGAGGAGCTTCCGGCGGCCGCCGCCCGGGCGGCGGCCGATCGGGTGAGCCCCGACGACGTGTGCGACATCCTGTTCACGTCGGGCACGACCGGCCGGCCGAAAGGCGTCATGAGCGCCCACCGCCAGACGGTCGACGTCGCCCGTATCTGGGCCAGGGGCGCGGGCCTGACCCCGGAGGACCGCTATGCAGTGGTCAATCCCTTCTTTCACGGGTTCGGCTACAAGGCCGGTGTGATCACCTCGTTCACCGCGGGCGCGGCCGTCCATCCGGTGCCGGTGTTCGACGCCGACCGGCTGCTGGAGCTGATCGAGCGGGAGCGCATCACCGTCATGCCCGGGACACCGACCCTGTTCGTCTCGCTGCTGGACCATCCCCGCCTCAAGGAGCACGACCTGTCGTCGCTGCGCTTCGCCACCGCCGGCGCGGCCACCGTCCCCGAAACGCTCTTCAGCCGGATGCGGGAGGAGCTGGGGTTCGACCAGGTGGCCCAGGCGTACGGGCTGACCGAGTGCATGATGGTCTCGCGGTCCCGGCCGGACGAGGATCCGCGCCATGTCGCGGAGACGACCGGTCCGGCGGTCGACGGGGTGGAACTGCGCCTGGTGAGCGTCATCGACGGCGCAGACGCGCCGCCCGGCGAGGACGGCGAGATCCTGGTCCGCGGCCGCAACGTGATGCTCGGCTACTTCGAGGACGAGGAGGCCACCCGGGCCGTCATCGACCCCGCCGGCTGGCTGCACACCGGCGACGTGGGCCGTCTCGACGAGCACGGCTGCCTGAAGATCACCGACCGGCTCAAGGACATGTTCACGGTCGGCGGGTTCAACGTCTATCCGGCCGAGGTGGAGAACGTCCTGGCCGCACATCCCGACGTCTCCGAGGCGGCCGTGGTGGCCAGACCGGACCCCCGGATGGGGTCGGTCGCGACGGCCTATGTGGTGGCCCGTCCCGGCGCCATGGCCGACGCCGACGCCCTCATCGCGCACTGCCGGGCGCGGCTGGCCGGCTTCAAGACACCCCGCGAGGTGGTGTTCGTGGAGGTCCTGCCGCGCAACGCCAGCGGCAAGATCCTCAAGACGGAACTGCGGGTGCGGGCCTCGCACGGCTGAGGCCCGCACCCGGCCCTGCCGGGTCTTCAGGGTGCCGTTCCGGGGAGCTTTTCGGTGCCCGGGGCGTGCTGGAGGAACGCCGGCCACTCACCGCCGCCGTCCACGTTGAGGATGGCGCCGGTGATGTGGGCGGCGAGCGGCGACGCCAGCAGCGCGCAGGCCGCGCCGATGTCGGCGGGCTTGGCGAACACCCCGCGCGGAATGGTCGCGGCCACGCGCGCCACCTGCTCGGGGCCGCCGTAGTGGTCCGCCGACCCCTCGGTCTCGACCAGGCCGGAGCTGACGGCGTTGACCCGGATCCGCGGCGCCCATTCCACGGCGAGGCTGCGGGTGAGGCTCTCCAGGGCGGCCTTGGCCGCGCCGTACACCACCGTCCCGGGACTGGGGCGGCGCGCGCTGATGGAGGTAATGTTCAGGACCACTCCCCCGGCGTCCTGCGCGCTCATGACCGGGTAGGCCGCCTGCGCGACGAACACCGCCGACAGGAAGTTCAGGTCGGTGATCCTGCGGTGGAAGCGGGGGGAGGCGTCCGCGAAGCCGGTGAAGGGGGCTCCCCCGGCGTTGTTCACCACCACGTCGATCCTGCCGTGCCGTCCGGCCACCTCGTCCACCCAGTGGCGGACCTGGTCCTCGTCCCGCACGTCGACCTGGCTGAAGCGGGGGACGGCCGGGGCCGGGCCGGGAGCGGTGCGGCCGCAGATCTCGACGGCGGCACCGGCCTCCAGGAACGTGCGGGCGATGCCCGCCCCCACACCCCGGGTGCCTCCCGTCACCAGGACGACGTGATCGGTCAGGTCGATCTTCAGCGCCAATTCTCCGGTCCCTTTCTCACCGGTCGTCCGGCGACGACCGCAACGGCTCGTGCCCGGCGCGCCTGCCGAAGTAGGCCTCGCGCAGGGTGGCGATGTCGTCGAGGTCGTCCTTGCGGACGCTGACGAGCACCCGGCCCATGTCGAGCACGACGATGTGGTCCGCGACCCGGATCGACGCCTCCAGCGCCTGCTCCACCAGCAGCACGCCGATGCCGTGCTCCCTGAGCCGCGCCACCTGCTCCATGACCTGTCCCACGATGACCGGCGCGAGGCCGCCGGAAGGCTCGTCCAGGAGCAGAACCTTCGGCGCGGCCATCAGCGCCTGGCCGATGGCCAGCATCTGCTGCTGCCCGCCGGACATGTCGCCGGCGAGCACGTTCCTCTTGTCGCCCAGCACGGGGAAGATCTCGTAGATCCCCTCGGCCTCGGCCCGCAGCGCCGACCGGCTCATGCCACGCGTGTACCCGCCGACGACGAGGTTCTGTTCGACCGTCTGCCGGTGGAAGACCCGCTTGCCCTCCTGCACGTACGCCAGTCCCTGACGTACCCGCCGGTGCGCGGGGGTCCTGGTCACGTCGGCGCCGGCCAGTTCCACCGATCCGGCGGACGCCTTGTTCAGGCCCGCGACGGCGCGCAGCGTGCTGGTCTTGCCCGCCCCGTTGCGGCCGAGGAGCACGGTCAGCTCGCCGGGCCGCACGTCCAGGCTCACGTCCCACACCACCCGCAGGTCGCCGTACCCGGTGGCCAGGTTGCGGACCCGCAGCACGGGCTCGGGTGATAGCGGGGCTGTCATGCCACCTCCTGTGCGGCGCCGAGGTACTCGCCGAGCACCCGCGGGTTCGTCTCGATCTCCGCCGGCGGGCCCTGGGCGATGACCTGTCCGTGCGCGAGGACGACGATGTCGTCGGCAAGGTCCAGGACGAGCCGGAAGTTGTGCTCGACCAGCACGACCGTCCCGCCCGCCGCACGGATCCGGCGGATCAGCTCCGCCAGCCGGTCGACCTCGTCCTCGTCCAGGCCCGAGGCCGCCTCGTCCAGCAGCAGCACACCCGGGGCGGCGATGAGAGACCGCGCCACCTCCAGCAGCCGCCGCATGCCGAGCGGCAGCGCCGACGCCCGCTCGCCGCGCAGATGACCCATGCCGACGAGCGCGAGCATGCGTTCGGCCTCCTCCCGGTCGGCGCGGCGGACCCGGCGGAAGCCGGGTAGCCGCAGGACCGCGGACAGGACGGACGCCCGGTCGGTGGAGTAGCGGCCGGCGGCGACCGCTTCGAGGACCGTCACGCCGTCCGGGATGCTGGGCGTTTGGAAGGTCCGGGCGACGCCCGCCCGCGCCACCCGGTGCGGCGTCGCGCCCTCCAGCCGCTCGCCGTCGAGCAGGATGCGGCCGGAGTCGGTGCGGTAGAAGCCGCAGACCATGTTGAGCAGCGTGGTCTTGCCTGAGCCGTTCGGGCCGATCAGCGCGGTGACCCGGCCCGGCGCGGCCCGGAAGTTCACCCCGTCCAGCGCCCGGTTGCCGCCGAACGCCTTGGAGACGTCCTCGACGGCGAGCGTCGCCCCCTTGATCGGCGGGATGTCCGCCGTCCCCTCGGTACCGGACGCCGGCTGCGGCGTCAGGCCGGCGGCCCGATCGAGACGGGTGACGGCCTTGCGGGCCAGGTCGGCCAGGCCGCCCCGGACCAGGACGCCGCCGACGATCAGGAAGACGCCGGTGAAGACCAGGGCGAACTCCTGGAACCGCGAGGACTGGCTCGGCCCGAACTGCATGACGGCCGCCCCGGCCAGCGCACCGTAGACGCTGGTCGTCCCGCCGAGGATGGAGGCGGCCAGGACGGTCGTGGCGAGGGTGAAGCCGAACGCCTCGGGCGAGACGTACAGGTCGAGGTTGGCGAAGAGGGCTCCGGCCAGTCCCGCCGGGATGGCGCCGAGCGCGTACGCCAGCAGTTTCATACGGAAGGCCGAGATCCCCATGGACGACGCCAGGACCGGGCTCTGCTTGAGGACCCGCAGCGCCACGCCGTGCCTGGACACCACGATGTTCCGCATCACCGCGAACCAGGCCACCAAGACCACACCGATGACGAGGTAGAACCCGGTGGGGTCCAGGGGCCGGCCGAACAGGGTCGGCCCCAGGATGCCGCTCAGCCCGTTCCGGCCCCCGGTGCGGCCGGCGAAGACGGCGAGCACGTCGGGCACGAGCAGCACGAGGAAGAACGACGTCATCGCCAGTGACCAGCTTCCGAGCCGCAGCCCCGCCACACCGGTGAGCAGTCCCACCGCCAGGACCACCAGGCCCGACGCGGCGAGCTGCACGGCGATGTCGGTGTGGCCCGCGGCCGAGAGCATCCCGGCGGTGTAGGCGCCGGCGGCGTACATCGCCGCCTGGCCGAGCGCCAGTTCCCCGGCGTAGCCGAGGCTGAGGTTCAGCCCGCTCACCAGGAGGGCCAGGATGCAGGCCAGCTGGATCTGCCGGGACGCCGAGAAGTCGAGCCCGAGCACCGGGAGCATCAGCAGCACGGCGCCGAGGGCGACGGGGAGGATCCAGGTGGGGAGGGCGCGCAGCCGCCGCCAGAGGGCCATCGTCACACCGCCCTTTCCCGCGTGCGGACGAACAGCCCCGACGGCCGGACCAGCAGAATGGCGATGAGCACGGCGAAGACGGAGATCGAGGCGTACTCGCTGCCCAGATGGCGTGCGGCCAGCGCCTCCACCAGACCGACGACCAGCCCTCCGACGAGCGTGCCCGGCATCGAGCCGAACCCGCCGATGGCCACCACGACGAAGCCCTTGAGCGCGAGGGAGGCGCCCAGTGTGGCGACCGCGAAGGTCTTGGGGCCGACGAAGACCCCGAGCAGGCCGGCGAGCGCGCCCGACGCAGCGAACGTCCAGAAGGCCAGCCGGCGAACGTCGATCCCGCGCAGCATCGCCGCCTCGCGGTCCTCGGCCATGGCCAGCAGCGCCAGGCCGGTGACGAAGCGGCGGCTGAACCAGGTGAACAGCACGACCAGAGCCACGGCGACGACGACCAGGGCGATCTCCACCGGATAGACCCGGCCGCCGAGCAGTTCCAGGACCTGGTCGCCGCCGAAGAACGGCACCGTCAGCGGCTGGCCGCCCCACACCAGCTGGGTCAGTCCGTTGAGCAGCACCGCAGCGCCGAGGGTGGTGACCAGCACCGCCTCCGGATCGCCGACCGGCCGGATCGCCAGCCGCTCCTCGACCGCCGCGACGGCCATGACCGCGGCCGTGGCCATCAGGACCACCAGGGCCACCGGAAGGCGGAGCGTCACCAGGCCGGTGTGGGCCACGAACGTCCCCACCATCATCAGCTGCGCTTGGGCGAAGTTGAACGTCTTCGACGAGATGAAGACGATGTTGTAGCCGACGGCGACCAGCGCGTAGACCGCACCGAGCGCGAGCCCGCCCCAGATGATCGTCATGGCCTCTCACCGCCGTTCGTCGGCGCGCCGGCCCGTGGCATCACTGGAACTGGCCGTTCTTGAGCGGCGACGGAGCGACGAACGCCAGGTCGTCGGCGGCGAGGTTGGGCCCGTGGGAGTCCGGCCGGAAGTTGTAGCGCCTGATGATGACCACCTTGGCGCTCGCCTGGACCTGGGGATCCTCCAGCGCCTTGGCGAGCGCCTGCGGGTCGCCGGCATGGCCGACCTTGGCGGCCGCGGCGGCGATGAGGGGCAGGACGTCGTAGTTGGTCGCCATGATGAGCGTGGACTCGATCTTCCCGAGCGCGGCCATGGCCGCCACCACCTCGTTGACGGCCCGGTCGGCGGGGTCGTGCACGGTGCTCCGGTAGACCTGCGTGACCAGGTTCCGCACCTGCGGCGTCCCGAGGACCCCGGTGGGCGGCGGCGTGGAGATCAGGCCGGTGGCGCTGACCGAGTTGTTGGCGACGATCGGCACGTTCCAGCCGAGCTTCTCCACGCCCTTGAGGAGGTGGCCGACCGGCGCGCCGTAGCCGTCCATGACGAGCACGTCCGGGTTCTTCGACTGCAGCGCCTGGAGTTGCGGGGTCATGTCGAGGGCGGCGGAGTCGTACTCCTGGTTGCCCACGACGGTGATGCCCGCCGCCTTGAGGGCGGGCTCCATCTGCTCGGCGAACGTCACGCCGGTGGCCGTGCTGCCGTGGACGATCCCGGCCGACCGGTAACCCTTCTCCTTCAGGTGGGGGATGAAACCGCGGATGTAGTCCTCCGGGTTGCCGGTCATGTCGAAGTTGAGCGGGTTGACCGCCGGGTTCGCCGAGTCCTCGGTCGGGGCGATGTTGAACGACAGGATCTTGTACTGCTTGAGCACGGGCAGGGTCGCGGCCGCCACCGTGGAGGGGCCTGCGTTGACGACGGCGTCGGGCCGCTGCGCAGCGATCGCCTGGCGGATCTTGGTAAGGGCGGTGGTGGGGTTGCCCTCGTCGTCGACCACGGTGAGCTCGACCTTGCGGCCCGCGACCCCGCCGGCCCTGTTGACCTGCGCGACGCTCGCCCTGACCGAGAGCACCGAGGTGGCGGCGTTGCCCGCCAGCGCCCCCTGGGTGCTGAGACCGGCCGTCATCAGCACCCGGTAGGGCCCGTCCGCACCACCGCCGGTCTCCCCGCTCCCGCACCCCGCGAGAAGCGCCGCCGCACTCGCGGCCGCCATGGCCGCCGTCACGAAACGTTGCATCATCTCCCAGTCCTCCGCCCGGACGATCGACACACGTGTCTACAAACAAACGCTTGTTAGAGCGGGGAGACTAGATGAGCCAGATCACACCGTCAAGAGATCCCGGGCGGCGCGGTCCGGCTCCCCATCAGGCTTTCACCTGGTCACCGGACAGGGGCCGGCCCGTGGCGACGAAAGCGTCCCGATGCCGGTCCGCGACGCCGGAGAGGCTGAGCTCGAACGTGAACCCCTGCTCAAAGCGGTAGGAGCGGTGGACGTCGACCGGGTCGATGCCGTTCAGCGCCTCCTTGGCGGCGCGGATCACCGTGGTGTCCTTGGCCGCGATCTCCCCGGCCACCGTCATGGCCGCGTCGTCGAGCCGGTCCCGGGGCACCACCTCGAGGACCGACCCGTACTGCAGGAGCTGGCGGGCGGGGATGGTGCGGCTGGTGTAGTAGAGGGTGCGCAGCAGGTGGACGGGGACCAGCCGGGCCAGGTGCGTCGCGGCGCCGAGCGCACCGCGGTCGACCTCGGGCACGCCGAAGTAGGCGTCCTCGCTGGCCACGATGGTGTCGGAGTTGCCGACCAGGCCGACGCCGCCGCCGAGGCAGAAGCCCTGCACCGCGGCGACGACCGGGACGGCGCACTCGTAGATCGCCTTGAACGCCGCGTAGCACCCGCGGTTGACCCCGAGGAGGGCCTCGAAGCCCGGGGTCCGCTGCAGCTCCTTGATGTCGACCCCGGCGTTGAAGCCTCGCCCCTCGGCCCGGAGCACGACGGCCCTCGTGTCCGGGGCCCGGCCGGCCTCCTCCACGGCGTCGGCCAGATCCCGCCATCCCGCCACCGGCAGCGCGTTGACCGGCGGGAAGTCCATCGTGATGACACGGATGCCGTCCTGTGCGACCGAAGTGATGCCCATGTCCTGCCCTTCACCGGCGCCGACCACCAAGAGGTGGTTGTTGACCAAATATTTGTTAGGTAGCCTAACACCCCCGGCGCCCGGGCCCCGCGAACGGCAACGGGGCCGCGGGCGCGCACCACGACGAGGAGCAGGCGTGAACGAAATCTGCGCGGGACGGATCGTCATCGTCACCGGCGCCGGACGCGGGCTGGGGCGCGCGCACGCGCTCGAACTGGCCCGCCAGGGCGCCCGGGTGGTCGTCAACGACCTGGGAGCCGGCCTCGACGGCGCCGGACGGTCCACCGGCCCCGCCCACGAGGTCGTCGAGGCGATCCGGGCCATGGGCGGCGAGGCGGTCGCCAATGGCGACGACGTCGCCGACTTCGGGGGCGCGCGACGGCTCGTCCAGCAGGCGATCGACACGTTCGGCGGGCTGGACGCGCTGGTCAACAACGCCGGATTCCTCCGGGACCGGATGCTGGTCAACACCTCGGAGGAGGAATGGGACGCCGTCGTCCGGGTGCACCTCAAGGGGCACTTCGCACCGCTGCGGCACGCGGCGGCGTACTGGCGCGCGGAATCCAAGGCCGGCCGGGCCCGGCGGGCGCGCGTCATCAACACCTCTTCCGGGGCCGGTCTGCAGGGCAGCTTGGGGCAGGCGACGTACAGCGCGGCCAAGGCGGGCATCGCGGCCCTCACCCTGGTGGCCGCGGAGGAACTGGCCCGCTACGGCGTGACCGTCAACGCCCTGGCCCCCTCGGCGCGAACCCGGATGACCGAAGGGGCGTTCGCCGAGAAGATGGCGGTGCCGGACTCCGGCTTCGACGCCATGGCCCCCGACAACGTCTCACCGGTCGTCGCCTGGCTGGCCAGCGAGGACTCCGCGGACGTGACCGGCCGGGTGATCGAGGTCGAGGGCGGCCGGATCTGCGTCGAGGACGGCTGGCGGCACGGTCCGGCCGTCGACCTCGGCCGCCGGTGGGCCGCCGCCGACGTGGGCGCGGCCGTGCGCGACCTCATCCGCAAGTCCCCGGCCCCCGAGCCGGTCTACGGCGCCGGGTGACCCGTTCCGCCGGTACAGGATCGACATTCACCGTGGAGGTAGTCATGCCCGACGCCGTCATCGTCGCCATGGCCCGCTCGCCGATCGGCCGGGCGTTCAAGGGCTCCCTGAAGGACATGCGCGCCGACGACCTGCTGGGCCAGATGCTCGCCGCCGCCCTCGCGCAGGTACCGGCGCTGGATCCGGCGTCCATCGACGACATCATGGTCGGCTGCGCCCAGCCCGCGGGCGAGCAGGGATACAACATCGCGCGGCAGGCCGCCGTCGGGGCCGGTCTCGACGGCGTCCCGGGCACGGTGGTGCAGCGGTACTGCGCCTCGAGCGTGCAGACCACCCGGATGGCGCTGCACGCGATCAAGGCGGGCGAGGGCCATGCGTTCGTCTCCGCCGGGGTGGAATGCGTCTCCCGGTTCGGCAAGGGCAAGGCGGACGGGATGGAGGACACCCACAACCCCAGATACACCGAGGCCGAAGCCAGGACTCAGGCCCGTTCCACCGCGGGAGCGCCGCCGTGGAAGGATCCGCGTGAGGACGGCGGACTGCCCGATCCCTACATCGCCATGGGGCAGACGGCGGAGAACGTCGCGCGGCTTCGGGGAGTGAGCCGCGAGCGGCAGGACGAGTTCGGCGCCCGAAGCCAGAACCTCGCCGAGAAGGCCATCGCCGACGGGTTCTTCGAGGTCGACATCACGCCGGTCACCCTGCCGGACGGGACGGTCGTCGCCCGCGACGATTGTCCCCGCCCCGGGGTGACCCTCGAAGCGGTGTCGGCGCTCGCCCCGGTCTTCCGCCCCGACGGGACCGTCACCGCGGCCAACTGCTGCCCGTTGAACGACGGTGCCGCTGCACTCGTCGTCATGTCCGGCGAGCGGGCCCGCGACCTAGAGCTGACACCGCTGGCCAGGATCGTCTCCACCGGAGTGTCGGCCCTGTCCCCGGAGATCATGGGTCTCGGCCCGACGGAGGCCATGACCCGGGCGCTCGCCCACGCCGGCATGAGCGTGTCCGACCTGGACCTGGTCGAGATCAACGAGGCGTTCGCCGCGCAGGTGCTCCCCGTGTGCGACGACCTCGGCCTGGATCTGGAGCGGGTCAACGTGCACGGTGGCGCGATCGCGCTCGGGCACCCGTTCGGCATGACCGGCGCCCGCCTGACCACCACCCTTGTCAACGGGCTGCGGCGGTGTGACGGGCAGGTTGGCGCCGTCACCATGTGCGCCGCCGGCGGCCAGGGCATGGCACTGATCCTGGAGCGGATGTCGTGATGGAGCCGAAGAACGCGGGCGACTGGATCGGCCGCTTCCTGGGGGAACGCACCGTCACCTGGACGGAACGGGACGCGATCCTGTACGCGCTGGCCGTCGGAGCCAGGGCCACCGAACTCGACCTCGTCTACGAGGAACGGCTACGGCCGCTGCCAACGTTCGGTCTGACCCTCGCGCAGTGGGGCCCGGACGCGCTCGGCGGTGCCGGTGCGTTCGACACGGCCCGCGGCCTGCACGGCGCCCAGCACCTGGAGGTCCTCGCTCCCCTGCCGCCGCGCGGCGAACTGACGATGTCGGCCTGTGTGGAGGCGGTGTGGGACAAGGGCTCGGCCGCCGTCTTCGAGGTCCGGGTCGACAGCGAATGCTTCGTCGCCCGGTGGTCCATCTTCGCTCCGGGCGCCGGTGGTTTCGGCGGGGAACGAGGCCCGAGCGGACGCCGTGCCGCAGAGTGGACCGCATCCCGCACCACGACGGTGGAGACGTTCACCGAGCAGGCGGCGCTCTACCGGTTGTGCGGCGACCAGCACGCGATCCACATCGACCCGGCCGCTGCCAGGGCAATCGGCCAGGAACGCCCGATCCTGCACGGCCTGTGCACGATGGCCACGAGCCTGCTGGTCTTGGCCCGCACCATCGGCGCGCATCCGGCCGATCTGCGTGAGGCCGGCTGCCGGTTCACCGCTCCGGTCGTCCCGGGAGACGTCCTGGAGCTGAAGGCGCACGTGTCCGGCGGCACCGCGGCGTTCGAGGTCTGCAAGGATGCCACGCCGGTGATCGGTTCCGGGCTGGCACGGTTCGGCGACGGATGAGGGGACGCGTCTGCCGCGGGCGGCCTCAGACCATGGGGGGATGGGCGTCGACGGCCAGTTCGCCGGCGCCGTACATCGCCAGTGTCCGGTCCAGGTCGTTGAGGGCGTGCGCCTGCGTCGTGTGGATGTTGCGCCAGGCCTGCTCCACCGGGTTGCCCAGCCGGACCACCTCTCCCCCGGAGTGCTCGAACAGCTGGTCCACCGCGGCGGCCGCCCGCTGGGTCGCCACGACCTGGTCGCGGCGGATCCGCCTGCGCAGCGACAGCGGGACCGGCCCGCTGTCCCCGGCGCAGTTCACGATCTCCCGCACGTCGCGCACCAACTGCAGCCACGAGGCATCGACATCGGCGCTGGCCGCGGCCAGACGGGCGTTGCTGAAGTCGTCGCTGCCCAGCGACAGGCCGCTCCAGGACATGCCGAGCCGGGTGCGCAGCCACCCCACCAACGAGGCGTAGGCCCCCTCCGCCATGCCGATCACCGATGCGGCGACCACCGCGGCGAACATCGACGGCAGCGGCAACCGGTACAGCACGCCCGGATTGGCCTCCGTGCCCGGCGCCCAGCCCTCCAGGCAGGGAGCGAAGCTCAGCGTCCGGTGCGCCGGGACGAAGACGTCATCGGCGATGAGGTCGTGGCTTCCCGTGGCGCGCAGGCCCACGGTGTCCCAGTTCCGCTCTATCCGCAGGTCACCGGCGGGCACCAGGAACGTCACCAGGTCGGCCGGCGAGCCGTCGTGCGCGGTGAGCAGGCCGCCGAGCAACACCCAGTCCGCGTGCTCGCATCCGGTCGCCCAGCCCCAGCGCCCCTGCAGGCGGTACCCGTCCTCGACCTCGACGACGTGCCCGGTCGCCGCGTACGCGGCCGCCAGCAGCGCATCACGATCCTCGCCCCACACGTCCTCCTGGGCCCTGACGGGGAACAGCCCGAGATGCCAGGCGTGCACGCCGAACCAGCCCACCAGCCAGCCCGTCGATCCACAGGCGGCGGAGACGTCCCGGACGACCTCCAGGAAGGCGAGGACGTCGGACTCCGTCCCGCCGTACCGGCTCGGCACGAACATCCCGAACACGCCGGCCGCGGTCAGTTCCTCGATCGACGCGCGCGGGATCGCCCGGTCACGGTCCGCCTGGTTCGCTCTGTCCCGCAGATCGGGAAGAATTGCTGCAACAGCATCGCGAACCTGGTCACTCACCGTGGCCTCCTTCTGGTCGGACGACCTCGGCCGCCCTGCTGGATCAGCGACCGACGGCCGGAGGATATCCCGCTGAATAGGATGGTTCAGATGAAAAAAGGCGACGTCGCTCCGGCGTCGATGATCGACCGCGTGGTGCGCGTCCTTGACGCCTTCGACGGCTCGGCCCACCTGTCGCTCTCTCAGGTGGTCCGGCGCACCGGCCTACCTCGCTCCTCCGTACACCGCATCCTCGATCGGCTGGTGGCCGTTCGCTGGCTGACCCGGGAGGGCAACGACTACCGGCTCGGCATCCGCATGCTGGAACTCGGCTCGCTGGTGCTCCAGCAGAACCGGCTCCGGGACGCCGCGATCCCCTTCATGCACCAGCTGGCCACCTCTAGTCGCACCGTGGTGCACCTGGCCGTGCTGGACGGCACAGAGATCGTCTACCTGGAGAAGATCGGCGGTCCGCCGGGCGCCGATCTGCCGTCGCGGATGGGCGGGCGCGCCCCGGCCTACTGCACCGGGGTGGGCAAGGCGCTGCTGGCCTATGCCGGTGACGAGGCCGTCCAGAAGGTGATCGACGGCGGCCTCCAGGCGAGGACGCGGTTCACGATCACCAATCGTGGCCGGCTCCTGAGTGAGTTGCAGCAGGTGCGCGAGCGCGGAGCCGCCTTCGACCGGGAGGAGGCGGTGCGCGGCATCGGATGCGTCGCCGCGGCCGTCCGGGGCCCGGGCGCCGCCGTGGCGGCCCTGTCGGTGTGCGGGCCGATCGGTCAGATGAACTTCACCCAGCTCACTCCCGCGGTGCAACAGGCCGCGCAGCGGGTGTGGCGCGCGGCCAACGCCCGGTCGTCACGGAACCGGCTCCGCGGTTCTGAGGAGTCCCGGGGCGGCGGCTGGCCGCCCGGGGCGTTGGACGCGTGGGCCACATGGCCCAGGCTGACCGACTGGTTCTGACCTGATTCCGCCGACAAGCGCAAGGATCATCCCGCTGAGCGGGAAGCTTTTGTCAGGGTCTGCTTCATCCGTGGGTCCTGCCGATCGGGACGGCTGGCCGTACTCCAAGTGATGATGTGTTCCAGTGACTGGGAGAACATCTCGTAGGAAGCGGCCTCCCTGCGAAGAATCGGCGACGAACCCGCCCCTCGCGATGCCCCCGCCCGACCGTGGTCTCCGGCATCGCCGCATCCGGCTCGTCGCATTCCTTTCGCACACGGGCGCGCCCGTCCATCTCCATCGGAGGCCCTCATGACGTCCAGTGATCCGGGCTGGGACCACGAGGTCGACATCCTCGTGGCCGGCAGCGGGGCCGGCGGGATGGCCGGCGCCATCGCCGCTCATGACGCGGGGCTGTCCGCGCTGGTGGTCGAGAAGGACTCCCGCTACGGCGGCTCCACCGCCCTGTCGGGCGGGGGGATCTGGATCCCCAACAACCCGACGCTGAAGGCCCTCGGCCGCGAGGACGATCCGGCGGACGTCCGCCGGTACCTCCAGGCGATCATCGGGGACCGGGTCCCCGCCGCCCGCCTGGACGCCTACGTCGAGCACGGCCCCAAGGCCATGGAGATGCTGCACCGGGTGAGCCGGCATATGGACTTCAGCTGGTGCCCCGGCTACTCGGACTACCACCCGGAGGAGCCGGGTGGACGGCCGCTCGGGCGCACCGTCGAGCCGCGGCCGATCGACGCCAGGCTCCTCGGCGCGGACGAGGAGTTCCTGCTCAAGGCCGACCTTCCGGCTCCGCTGGGACTGTGGTTCACCGGCTACGAGGGCCGGCAGCTGATGATGTTCAAGCGCACCTGGTCCGGCAAGTGGATGCTGCGGGTCGCGGCCTGGCGGGTGCTGAGCAACCTGGTCCGGCGCCGCCACATGAAGACCCTGGGCGCCTCGCTCGTCGTCCGGCTGCGGCTGACGATGAAGGACCTCGGCATCCCGCTGTGGCTGGACTCTCCCATCACCGACCTGGTCGTCGAGGACGGCCGGGTGACCGGCGCCGTCGTCGAGCGCGGCGGCCGTCCCCTGCGGGTCCGGGCGCGGCGCGGCGTCGTCATCGCCACCGGCGGTTTCGACCACGACCCCGAGATGCGCAAGGAGCACCTGCCCGAACTCGGGCGGGAGGATTTCAGCGCCGGGGCGCGCAGCAACGTCGGCGACGGCATCCGGATCGGCCGGCGGGCCGGCGCCGAGCTGGACCTGATGGACGACGCCTGGTGGATGCCCTCGATCAGGCTGCCCGACGGCGGGATCTTCCCCCTGGTCACCGAACGGTGCATCCCGCCGATGGTGATCGTGGACCAGAAGGGCGAACGCTTCACCAACGAGGCGGCGCCCTACGTCAACTTCGTCCACGCGCAGCTCGAAGGGGGCCACATCCCCGCGTACGAGATCTTCGACGCGAAGGCGCGCAAGCGCTACCAGTTCGCGGGCGTCATGCCGGGGCAGCCGTTCCCGCGCGCGTGGTACGACAGCGGGCCGGTCACCAAGGCCGGCACCCTCGACGAGCTGGCCCGCCGGATCAAAGTTCCGGCGGACGCGCTGCAGGCCACGGTGCAGCGGTTCAACCGGTTCGCCCGCAACGGCCGCGACGAGGACTTCGGCCGCGGTGACAGCGCCTACGACCACTACTACGGCGACCCGACCCTGCCCAACCCCAACCTCGACGAGATCGGATCCGGCCCGTACTACGCCGTCCGGATCGAGGCCGGCGACCTCGGCACCAAGGGCGGCCTGGTCACCGACGAGCACGCCCGCGTCCTGCGCGCCGACGGCAGCCCCATCGAAGGGCTCTACGCCACCGGCAACGTGTCGGCGTCGGTGATGGGCAACGAGTACGCCGGCGCCACGATCGGCCCCGCCATCGCCTTCGGCTACGTCGCCGCACAGCACGCGGCCCACCAGCCCGTCCACGAGGGTTAGGCCGTGTCGTCCAGTGGCGACACGGTGGTCAGCGTGTGCGGGAATTCGGCTGATGCTTCGGTCTCAGAAGGGGCAATGGGACGTTTGGAAGGCAAGACGGCGATCGTCACCGGGGCGGGTCGCTCCGGCAACATCGGCGTGGGGGTATGCGAGGCGTTCCTGCGTGAGGGCGTCAGAGGTGTCGTCGCCACCGATCTGGCGGTGGACGAAGGAGACGCCCTGCGAGGCGAGATGGACAAGCGTCACGGCGGCGGCTCGATCATCAACAACATGTCGATGTCGTCCTTCATGCCGTCGGACAAGAACCTCGGCTACGCGGTCTCCAAGGCGGCCGGTCGGATGCTGACGGTCTGCGCCGCCGTCGAGTTCGGTCCCCGTCGCATCCGGGTCAACTCCGTCCACCCGGGGCTGACTCTCACGCCTCTGATCGACGAGGCGTTCGAGGACTATGCGCGTCATGGATTCTGGGAGAGCCGCGAGGCCGCCGTGGACGGCCTCGATGTCTCAGTCCATCCAGGCGATGGCCCCGTCGATCACCAGGGCACCGCGGTCGGTGCGCCGCCAGCGCACCCCGGTGAACTTGTCCGGGCCGGAGCGGCCCAGGGCGGAGCACACGTTCTGCTGGTCCTGTGCCAGGACGTTGACGGAGAACCGGCCGGAACGTCCGATCCGCGGCCAGCTCGTCGAGTTGCGGCCGGGGCAGACCAGCACCAGGGGCGGCGTCAACGACAGCGACGTGAAGGACTGGCACGTCAGGCCGACGGGGGCACCGTCCTCGCCGAAACCGGCCAGCACGGTGACGCCCGAGCAGAAGCGGCTGAGCGTGGCGCGGAAGTCGGCAGGGTCGATCGCCGGCCGGACCGAGGTCCCGGCCCCGGCGTTCGCATCGGTGGCCGTCATGCGTTTTCCTCCGTGGGGAACGTCAGTCGTAGGTGACCTCGATGTCCTCGCTGACCGGCACGGACTGGCAGCCCAGCACCCAGCCGTCCGCGAGGTCCTCCTCTTCCAGGACGTCGTTGCGCAGCATCTTCACCTCGCCTGCGGTCACCCGGCAGGCGCAGGCGCTGCACGCCCCCTCCCGACAGGAGAACGGCGCCCTGATCCCCTTGGACAGCAGCAGGTCGAGGAGAGGGGTCTGGGACGGCCAGGGGAACGAGTGCCGGTCGCCGTCGAGGGTCACCGTGACCCGCACCGCGGTGACGTCGCCGGTCTCGGCGGGGAGCGGGGCCGGGTCGGCGAACGGGTCGCCGGTCAGCGACCGGAAACGTTCCACGACCACTTTGTCCCCCGGCATGCCGACGCTGCGGAGCGCCTGCGCGACGGCGTCCATGAACGGCTCCGGGCCGCAGACGAACGCGGCGTCCCGGTCGGCGTGCGGGGCGGCGAGGGCGGCCAGCGCGTCGGCCGTCGGCAGGCCCTGCACGCTCTCCAGCCAGTGGATCACCTGTAGCCGCCGCGGGTGACGCGCCACCAGGTCGCGCAGCTCGGCGGCGAAGATCACCGACGACTCGTCACGGTTGGCGTAGCACAGCACCGCGGTGCCCTCGGGCTGTGCCAGCACGGCCTTGATGATGGAGATCACCGGGGTGATGCCGCTGCCGCCGGCGAAGAACAGGTGGTCGCCGGTCAGCCTCCCGGGTGTGAACAGACCGGCCGGCGGAAGCACGTCGATCGTGTGCCCGGGACGGACGTTGTCGCAGATCCAGTTCGATCCGGCTCCCCCGGCCACCCGTTTCACTGTGATCTTCGGGTGCGGATCGACGCCGGGTGCGCTGGACAGCGAGTAGCAGCGGGCCAGTCCCGCACCACCGGCACCGGGTATCCGCAGGGTGAGGAACTGGCCGGGCCGATAGGCGAACCCGTCGCGCAGTTCGCCGGGCACGCCGAGCACCAGCGAGCAGGCGTCCGCGGTCTCCTCGACGACATCGAGGACCGTCACGGTGCAGGGCCCGGTCTCGTTCAATCGGTTCACTCCTCGTACCGGGTGTCCAGGTCGGGGACCGGCACCAGCCCGCTGCGCACGGACGCCTCGATGCTGTCGCGCAGGTGCAGGCAGGTGGGAACGGTCCCGCGCTGGACACCGCGGTCGGCTTGCTCGTTCAGTTCCACGCACTGGTTCGTGTCGGTCGTCCACTGGACTTCGGTGTGCGCGAGGTTGTTCTTCTTCACCAGCACGCATGAGCCGCACAGGTGGCAGGCCACGGACTGCACAGATGTCTCCTGGGAGGTCAGTCGGGGACGGCGCCCGCAAGGCGGCGCTGGCGCGGGTCGCCGCCCTGTGGGGGTGGTGTCAGTCCTTGGCCTGGGTCGTCTCGGGTTCGAGGCCGACGGTGCGGCCGGCGGCGAGGTTCTCCTCGACCTGTTTGTGCCAGAACTCCTTGGCCCGCTCGGTGTCGATCTCGCACTCGAACCGCTGGGTCATCTGCGGGGTGACGTCCTCGACGTCCACGTAGAACTGCTCGTACCAGCGGCGGAGCTGGTAGACGGGGCCGTCCTCCTCGCACAGCAGCGGGTTGTCGATCTTGGCCTTGTTCCGCCAGATCTGCACGTCCTGCAGGAAGCCCTTCTCCACTCCGGCGGCGAACCCCTGGGCGTACTGCTCGGCCTCCTGCATCGACACGCCGGCGGGCCGCTTGACCATCACGCCCCACTGGAGCACGAAGCTGGTCGGTGAGACCGGATAGTGGCAGTTGATCAGGATGCTCTCCAGGGTGCCCTGACCGCCCGTGCTCCTCATCGGGTTGATCATGTAGGACGGGCCGTAGTACGAGGCCTGCGAGACGCTCACCCGCTCCTCACCCGAGTAGTGGGTGCCCAGGTCCACGTCCGGGCGGGACCTGCCGTTCATGTACTGGCTGGCGATGTGCCCTTCGAAAACGTTCTTGAAGTACGTCGGGAACGAGTAGTGGACGTAGAAGAAGTGCGCCATGTCCACGACGTTGTCGACGATCTCACGGCAGT
>NZ_FNVO01000037.1 GCF_900108175.1 Thermomonospora echinospora | reverse complement strand
CCGCCGATGTGGATCGTGCGGTGGTTGCTGCGCGGGCTGCGTTTGAGCGGGTGTGGGGGCCGATGCCGGGTCGGGAGCGGGCGAAGTATTTGTTCCGGATCGCTCGGATCATTCAGGAGCGTGCCCGGGAGTTGGCTGTGCTGGAGTCGGTTGATAACGGTAAGCCGATCCGGGAGTCGCGGGATGTGGATGTGCCGTTGGTGGCGGCGTATTTCTTCTACTACGCGGGGTGGGCGGACAAGCTGGAGCATGCCGGGTTCGGGGCCGATCCTGGGCCGGTGGGGGTGGCCGGGCAGATCATCCCGTGGAACTTCCCGCTGCTCATGCTGGCGTGGAAGATCGCCCCCGCGTTGGCGTGTGGGAACACCGTGGTGCTCAAGCCGGCCGAGACGACGCCGTTGACGGCGTTGGTGTTCGCTGACATCTGTCGGCAGGCCGACCTGCCGGCGGGGGTGGTCAACATCGTCACCGGGGCGGGGGAGACCGGCCGGGTGTTGGCCGCTCACCCGGGGGTGGACAAGGTGGCGTTCACCGGCTCGACGGAGGTGGGTAAGCAGATCGCCCGCGCGGTGGCCGGCAGCCGCAAGCGGCTGACGCTGGAGTTGGGTGGTAAGGCCGCCAACATCGTGTTCGAGGATGCCCCGTTGGATCAGGCGGTGGAGGGGGTGGTCAACGGGATCTTCTTCAACCAGGGGCAGGTGTGCTGCGCCGGCTCGCGGCTGCTGGTGCAGGAATCGATCGCCGAGGAGTTGCTGGAGCGCCTCAAGGCGCGGATGGCGACGCTGCGGGTGGGGGACCCGTTGGATAAGAACACCGATGTGGGGGCGATCAACTCCGCCGCCCAACTCGCCAAGATCCGGGAGTTGGCGCAGGCCGGTGAGGATGAGGGCGCGGCGCGTTGGTCGCCGGCGTGTGTGTTGCCGCAGCGGGGGTTTTGGTTTGCGCCGACGGTGTTCACCGGGGTGGCGCAATCGCATCGGATCGCGCGGGAGGAGATCTTCGGGCCGGTGTTGTCGGTGTTGACCTTCCGCACTCCGGCCGAGGCGGTGGAGAAGGCCAACAACACCCCCTACGGGCTGTCGGCGGGGGTGTGGACCGACAAGGGGTCACGGATGTTGTGGATGGCGCAGCGGCTGCGCGCCGGGGTGGTGTGGGCCAACACCTTCAACAAGTTCGACCCCGCCTCCCCGTTCGGCGGCTACAAGGAATCCGGTTTCGGCCGCGAGGGCGGACGCCACGGACTGGAGGCCTACCTCAATGTCTAACCCAACCCCCAACACGCCGGTGCCCGATTCGCCGTCCGGTTCGCCGATGCCTGCTTCGCCGAGGTCTGGTCCCAGGTCTGGTGCGCCGCGCTTGGCCGTGCGTAAGACCTACAAGTTGTTCATCGCCGGGGCCTTCCCCCGCTCGGAGTCCGGCAGGTCGTACGTGGTCAACGACGCCAAGGGCGCCTTCCTGGCCTATGCCGCCCACGCCTCCCGCAAAGACGCCCGCGACGCCGTCACGGCGGCGCGTAAGGCGTTCGCCGGCTGGGCGGGGCGTGCCGCCTACAACCGGGGGCAGATCCTGTACCGCATCGCCGAGATGCTGGAGGGCCGCCGCGCCCAGTTCATCGACGAACTCCGCGCCGCAGGATTGGCCAAGACCGCCGCGGCCGGTGAGGTGGAGGCGGCCATCGACCGGTGGGTGTGGTACGCTGGCTGGGCCGACAAACTCACCACCGTCGCCGGGTCGGCCAACCCGATCTCCGGGCCGTTCTTCAACGTCTCCACCCCCGAACCCACCGGTGTCGTCGCCGTCATCGCCCCCGACTCCCCCCTGCTCGGCCTGGTCTCGGTCCTCGCCCCCGTCATCGTGACCGGTAACACCTGTGTGGTCATCGCCTCCGAGCCGGCGCCGCTACCGGCGATCACCCTGGCCGAGGTGCTGGCCACCTCCGACCTCCCGGGCGGGGTGGTCAACATCCTCACCGGCCACCGCGAGGAGTTGGCCCCCATCCTGGCCAGCCACATGGACGTCAACGCCCTCGACCTGGCCGGCACCCCCACCGACCAGGCCGGCCCCCTACAAGAGGCCGCCGCCGGCAACCTCAAACGGGTGCTGCCCCCCACCGGCGACGAGTGGACCACCGACCCCGCAACCACCCGGATGACCGCCTTCCTAGAAACCAAAACCGTCTGGCACCCCATCGGCATGTGAGAGACGGTCAGCAGGTGTGACCCGGAAACGGGTGTAGTGCAACGGTAACCGTGGAATGGAACCCCCAGGCTGATCATTACGGGGGGTAGATCAGGTGCCTGCGAAAACCACATCCCGCACGGGCCGCAGCACGGCCACACGTGCGAAGAGCACGGCCGCCGGGAAGACCGGCACCGCCCGGAGGACCACCGGCGGGCGGACGAAGACCACCGCCGGCAAGAGGTCCACCCGGGCGGCCACGTCCGGCAGGCGGCGGACGACCGCGCCGGCCGCCGAGACCTCGGCGACCGAGCAGATGAAGTCGGTGGCCGCCAAGACGGCCTCCACCGCCAAGACGTCGGTGGGCGTCGTGACCAAGGCGGTCACCACCGCCGGCAAGGCGATGGTCGGCGCCACCAAGACGGTGGTCGGCGTGGCCAAGGCCCTCGGCACGTCCGGGGCCACCGACACCAGGAGAGGAACCTCCAGGGGCAGGAAGACCACGACCGGCCGGGCCGCCGGGGGGAGGACCACCGCCGCCAGGCAGCCCGCGCGCAAGTCCACCACGTCCAGGACGACCACCGCCAAGAAGTCCACCAGGACGAAATCCGGCGCGGCCAAGACAACCGGGGCCAAGACGACGGCCCGCAAGCCGGCGGCCAAGAGCACGACGGCCAGGGGGAGGACGTCGGCGGCCGGCGGCGCCAGGAGCACCGCCACCGCGCGCTCGGCCGCACCGAAGGCGTCCGCCGGCGGCACGGCCGCCGGGCCCGGGTCGGTGACGGGCGGAACTACGGCCGGGCGCGGACCGGTGGGCGGGCGGTCGGCCGCCGAGACCGAGCGGACGGCCGGCTCCGCCGGGCGCGCGGGCGAGACCACCGGGTTCGTGGAGCCCAAGACCGACCTCGGCGCCATGCAGCATTCGACGGAGACCAGCGGAGGCTTCCTCAGCGGGCTGACGAACGCCGACGAGCCGGAGAACGGATGAGCGGCCGTCCGGTCGCCAGAGCCCCGTCCTGAGCCGGGAGGGGGCTCTGGCGCTCCTCGAAGGGAGGATCGTCATGGACGAGCGGGACATCCTGGTACGCATCGGTGAACTCGTGGAGGAGGAGCGCCGGCTGCGCGATCTGCACGAGAGGGGCGAGCTGAACCAGGCGGAGGAACAGCGGCGCCTGATGCGGCTCGAGGTGGCGCTCGATCAGTTCTGGGACCTGCTCAGGCAGCGCCGCGCCAAGGACCGCGCCGGGGAGGACCCCGACGAGGCCGACGTCCGCCCGCCCGGCGAGGTGGAGGGCTACCTCCAGTAGCGGGGGACGTCCGCGGCGCTCACGGGGAACGGAGCGTTCCCGGGGAACGGGGCGGCGGGTCCGTCACGGGCCGGGTTCCGGCCGGGCGGGCGGCTCCTGCTCCGTCCTGTGCTCCTTGGCCTCTTTGGCCTCCTTGTCGGCCTTCTCGCCGAGGCGCAGGACGAAGCGGGAGGTGCGGGTGGCCGCGATCTGGTCGCGGATCCGCTCCACGATGTGCCCGGCGGCCAGTTCGTGGGCGAGCAGGCAGGCCGAGGTGATCGCCCGTGCCCGTGAGGCCCCGTGGGCGATGACCACCGTGCCGTTCAGTCCCAGCAGCACCCCGCCGCCGTAGGTCTCCGAGCTCAGCCGGTCCCGAAGCGCCTGGAGGCGGCGGCGCTGCAGCAGCGCGCCCATCTTCGCGGTCGTGCTCGACCTGAGCGTCTCCTGGAGCTCGGCCATCGCCATCCGGGCCGCGCCCTCCATCGTCTTGAGGGCGACGTTGCCGGTGAAGCCGTCGGTCACCACCACGTCCACCGCGCCCGTCAGCAGGTCGTCGCCCTCGACGTTGCCGGCGAACTCGATCCCGTGCTGGCCCCCGGCCAGCAGTTCGTGCGCCCGCCGGACGACCTTGTTGCCCTTGCCCGGCTCGGCGCCGATGGTCAGCAGTCCCACCCGGGGCCGTTCGACGCCCAGCGCGACCTGGGCGTAGGCGGTGCCGAGCGCGGCGAACTGCACCAGCGCCTCGGGCTTGACGTCGGCGGTGGCGCCCGAGTCCAGCAGCACCGTGGGCCGGGGCCGGGTGGGCAGGGTCACCGCGATGGCCGGGCGCAGCACCCCCTGCTGGGCCTTGAGCCGCAGCCGGGAGGTGGCCACCACGCCGGCGGTGGTGCCGGCCGACACCAGCGCCGAGGCCCGGCCGGTCTTGATCAGATGGCACGCCACCGCCACCGAGGAGCGGGGCTTGCGCCAGCTGGCCAGCGCGCCCTCGTCCATCGCCAGCGTCTCCTCGGCGTGCACGATGGGGATCTCCCGGGTCACGCCGTGCCGGTCCAGCTCGGCCCGCACCCGGGGGGCCTGCCCGACCAGCACCAGCCGCACCCCGTGCTCGCGCACCGCGGTCACCGCACCGGCGATGATCTCCTCGGGCGCGTGATCGCCGCCCATGGTGTCGATCGCCACGGGACGCGCGGGCGCGCCCGTGTCATCGCCGGTCATTCACGGGCTCCAAGATCGGTCGCCGCCGAGGGGCGGCAGGGATGGGGGGCGGTTCACCGAAGGCGGCTCAACGCATGTTAGGTCACGGCCGGCAGCGGTCGGGCACGGCTGGGCGCGCCGGTGGCCTCAGTTCTCGGTGCGGCAGTCGGAACCCAGGCACGGCACGTTCTGCACCACCGGCCGCCCGTCGACCAGGATGGTGAAGAACTCCTGCTTGCCGACGTGCTCGGCGGCCCCGATCACCTCGACCGGCTTGTGGTCCGTGGTGGTGCCGGCGCACCGCACCCGCATCTTGCGTTTCGTCCATCCCGCCATGTCGGCGCACTTCAGCGGGCCGTTCAGGGCGTGCCCTCGGGACCGCAGCTCGGCGGTGGCCAGGGCGGGCATGGCCGTGCGCAGCGCCACCTGGGTCTCGTGCCGCAGTTCCCGGCGATCGGAGAACACCAAGTACGCGATCGTGCCGCTCACCACGAGGACGACGGCGGCGACCGCGCCGATGAGCACCTTCGCCCGCACACCGTCGAGTGACTTCACACCACTGAGTACCTTCACATCACGTAAGGTCACCGATCGGGCACGGGCTCATCCGTCGTGGCGGGCGGGCTTTTCCGGGACTTGGCCGTTCTCGTACCGGGGCTCGTGCTGGTGCACCGGTGTGTGCTGTGCGGTGCAGCCAAGCCCCAGACAGGATTTACGCAGCACCTCCCGGCCTGCGACGGTGATGACGTAGTGCTCGTCCGGGCGGGAGGTGTCGGCGGCTGTGACGACGCCCCGCACCCCGATCGGCTGGCCGGTGACCGTCCGGCCGGTGCAGGTGATCCGCACGACGGTGGGGGAGCCGGTGTCCGGCATGTGGCACTGCGGGCGCCGTTCCGCCGTGATGCCCAGCCGCCGCAGCTCGGCCACCGTCCCGTCCGCCACGGCGGTCCGGTAGGCGCCCGCCGAGATGGTTCGGGTCACCGAGCAGCCGGACAGCAGGAGCGCCAGGCCGGCCAGGGCGGCGCAGGCCGGGAACGGCCGGATCGTCACTGTGGCCCGTCCTCGTCCGCCGGGACGCCCGCGATGACCTCGGCGACGGCCTCGGCGACGGCGTCGGGCCGGTCGAGCTGCACCAGGTGCAGGGCGTCCGGCAGGTCCACCTGCCGCCCGTACGGGCTCATCGCGGCCAGTTCGCGGTGGTCGGCGGTCCAGCCCGCGGCCTTCTCCCCGTCCCCCAGGTCGGCAAGCGCGGTGAGCACCACCAGCGGAACGGGCGGGAACGGCAGTCGCTTGCGCAGCGCGAGCACGTCCGCGGCCATCTCGCGGTAGGCGGCGTTCTCGGCGAGCAGGGTGCCCAGCACCGTGCCGCGCCCGTACACCGCGCGCACCGTTTTGTCCGGCACCGGCGGCTTGCGTCTGCTGGTGAACCGCAGCAGCGATCGGCGGGCTCGGGGGGCGGTCAGCCAGGGGATGCCGGTGAGCCCGAACGCCCGGCCGGCCACCTGGAGGACGGGCTGCATCGCCGCGGAGATCCGTACGCCCGACCACGGCGAGGTCTCGTAGCTGGGGTCCAGCAGCACCAGCCCGCGCACCAGCCGGGGATGGACGCGCGCCAGCGCCTCGGCTTGGAAACCGGCCATGGAGTGGGCCACCACCGTCACCGGCGGGCCCGCCCACCGGGCCAGGGCGGCCAGCAGCCGGACCTCCCGGCGCAGGCTGGGCCTGCTGTGCGCGGCCGGGCTCAGCCCTGTGCCGGGACGGTCGAAGCACAGCACCCGGTTGCCCTCCAGCGCCTCGATCACCGGCTCCCAGTCGAACCAGGCGCCGCCCAGCCCGGAGGTCAGCAGCACCGGCGGGGCGTCCGGCGGGCCGGTCTGCACCAGGTGGATCCGCTCGCCGGCGAGATCGACGAACGTCCCGTCCCGGCGGGTGTCACCGTTCTGGCTCATGGCATCTCCTCGCGGGGCCGGCGGCGAGCACGGACGGGCGGGCCACCCGGTCCTCATGCAGTGCTCGGGCGATGACCAGCAGCCCGGCGCACAGGATGCCGATCTGGACCTGTTGCATCAAGCCCAGCCAGCTTCCGCGGATCATCAACAGCAGGGTGCCCAGCCCGCACAGCGCCTCGGCGACGGCCAGGATCCGGCCCCAGCGGGCCAGCGTCGGCCACCAGCCGTACCGGCGGGCCGCCAGCGACAGGGTGAACAGCGCCAGCACCCCGAAGACGATGACGAAGCTGCTGGTCACTGCGTGGAACTGGTGGGAGAAGGACACCTGCTGGGCCTGCTCGCGCAGCGCGCACCAGGTCTGCAGGCTGGGGGCGCAGTCCAGCGGGAAGACCGCGTCCCCGATGGCGCACGCCCCGAACAGCAGCAGGAACGTCCAGCCGGCCCGGGCCAGCGAACGGCGGGCCAGCCGGGCCAGCGCGGTGACGGCCACCAGCACGGAGCAGACGCCGGTCACCAGGTCGCCGGTGTTGAAGACGGCGCGAAAGGGCTGGTTGACCGCCGACAGTTCGCTGACGTAGGCGTTGATCAGGTCCAGGTCGGGGTTGAGGAAGTGGCCCAGCACGAACGTGCTGTAGCTCAGCCCGGCGATCACGGCCAGGACCACGGCATGGCCCGGCATCCGGCCCGGCCCGGCCTCGTGACGCCCCGGCTTCACCTGTTCCCTCAGTCCCCGCGCTCGCATCGGCATCTCCCTGCTCAGGATAGGGAGGGCTGACCGTGCGCAGCGGAGGGGCGACACTTTCCCGCCTTTGGATCGTTGTACAGATGGCCCCCCTGTTGCCCGACTCGTGTTGGTTCCGGCCGGAAACATGCGCGTTGACCAGTATCTTTACCGAGCGGAGAGGGTATCTGTACATCGTGACGGGGGCGCAGGGGTGAAGGGGTGCAGGGGGCCTTCACATGAACACAAGGAGTACTGCCACGTGACCTTGGTCAATGACGCGGTGCCGTCCACGGAGCGGTCCACCGGCCGCAAGTTCCGTGCCTTCACCGCCAAGCACCTGGACGAACTCACCGTCCGCGCCGGGCTGCCGCCGGAGCAGCGCCTGGCGATCCGGGCGGTGGCCACGGTGCTGCCATTCCGGACCAACAGCTACGTCGTCGAGGAGCTCATCGACTGGTCGGCCGTGCCGGACGACCCGATCTACCGCCTGGTCTTCCCGCAGGAGGACATGCTCCCCGCCGACGACGTCGCGCACATCGGTGACCTGCTGCGCCGCCAGGCCCCCCGGCAGGAGATCGAGGCCGCCGCAAACCGGGTGCGGATGCGGCTGAACCCCCACCCGGCCGGCCAACTGGAGCTCAACGTCCCCAGCTTCGGCGACGGCGCGGTGCCCGGGATGCAGCACAAGTACGACGAGACCGTGCTGTACTTCCCCAAGCAGGGCCAGACCTGTCACGCGTACTGCACGTACTGCTTCCGCTGGGCCCAGTTCGTCGGCGACCCCGACCTCAAGCTGGCCGGTGACGACACCACCCAGCTGCGCGACTACCTGATCGCCCACCCCAAGGTGACCAGCGTGCTGTTCACCGGCGGCGACGCGATGATCATGGGTGAGCCGGTGCTGCGCCGGTACGTGGAGCCGCTGCTGGACCTGGAGCAGCTGGAGTCGATCCGGATCGGCACCAAGTCGCTGGCCTACTGGCCGCAGAAGTTCGTCACCGACCCCGACGCCGACGCCATGCTGCGGCTGTTCGAGCAAGTCGTGGCGGCGGGCAAGAACCTGGCGTTCATGGCGCACTTCACCCACCCGCGCGAGCTGGAGCCGGAGATGGTGCACCGGGCGGTGCGCCGCATCCGCGACACCGGCGCGGTGATCCGCACCCAGGCCCCGCTGATCCGCTCCATCAACGACGACCCGGCGGTCTGGGAGTCCATGTGGCGCACCCAGACCCGGATGGGCATGGTGCCGTACTACATGTTCGTGGAACGCGACACCGGCCCGCAGGACTACTTCGCGGTGCCGCTGGCCCAGGCGCATGAGATCTTCAGCGACGCCTACCGCAACGTCTCCGGGCTGGCCCGGACCGTGCGCGGCCCGTCGATGTCGGCCACCCCCGGCAAGGTCTGCGTGGACGGGGTGGTGGAGCTGGGCGGTGAGAAGGTCTTCGTGCTGCACTTCATCCAGTGCCGCGACGACGCGCTGGTCAACAAGCCCTTCTTCGCCAAGTACGACCCGGCGGCGGTGTGGCTGGACGACCTCAAGCCGGCCTTCGCCGACCGGTTCCCCTTCGAGGACATGGTCCTGCCGTCCCGCTGACCGGCGCTCCGCCGCGTCCGGACGGGCCGTGCGGGCCGTGCGGACTCTGGCGGAGCGCACGGCCCGGAGGGAGCGCACGGCCCGGAGAACGCGCGGGCCCCGCCGTGCCACAGTGGTCACGGCGGGGCCCGCATGTCATGGGTGGGAGCCGGTCAGGACTCGTAGACCGGCACGATGGACGCTCGCGCCAGGGTGTGCGCGGTGATGTTGAAGCCCGCCACCGCCGGCATCACCTCGGAGTCGATGCCCAGCGACTCGGTGTCCAGGGCGTGCACGGTGAACACGTAGCGGTGCGGCTTGCCGGGAGGCGGCGCCGCCCCGCCGTAGGCCTTGTTGCCGTAGTCGTTGCGGGACTGGACGCCCACCGTGGAGTCGGCGGCCCCTGCCCCGGCGGGCAGCTCGGTCACGTTCGCCGGGATGTCGAACAGCACCCAGTGCCAGAACCCGCTGCCGGTCGGGGCGTCGGGGTCGTAGCAGGTCACCGCGAAGCTCTTGGTCTCCTCCGGGAAGCCCGACCAGCGCAGCTGCGGGGAGACGTTGCCTCCGGAGAAACCCCAGTCGTCGAAGACCTGCGCCTCGGCCATGCGCTCGCCGTCGGCGATGTCGTCACTGGTCACCGTGAACGACGGGACCTCGGGCAGATACTCGTGCGGAAGCGGCGGCTGTCCGGGCATGCAGACCTCCTACGGAACGCGCGGTGCGGGATATGGGTTACTTGCCGGTGGCCTCGGTGTAGGCGGCGATGACCTCCTTGGTGTCGCCGTCCATCCGGATCCTGCCCTCGTCCAGCCAGATCACCCGGTTGCAGGTCTCCTCGACCTGGTCGAGGTTGTGGGCGACCAGGAACACCGCGCCGGCGTCCTTGCGCAGCTCGTTGATCTTGGCCTTGCTGCGCCGCTTGAACTTGGCGTCCCCGGTGGCCAGCGCCTCGTCGATGAGGAGCACGTCGTGGGTGCGGGCGGCGGCGATGGCGAAGCGCAGCCGGGCGCCCATCCCCGAGGAGTAGGTGGACATCGGGTACTGGATGAAGCCCGGCTTGAGGTCGGCGAACTTGACGATCTCGTCGTACTTGGCCCTGGTCTCCTCGGGGGTCAGGCCCATCGCCAGGCAGCCCAGCACGATGTTGCGCTCGCCCGACAGCTCCCGCATCAGCGCCGCGTTGACGCCCAGCAGCGATGGCTGGCCCTGGGTGTAGACGCCGCCGCGGGCCGGCGGCAGCAGGCCCGCGATCGCCTTCAGCAGCGTGGACTTGCCCGAGCCGTTGGTGCCGATCACGCCGATCGCATCGCCCCGGTAGGCCACGAAGGACACGCCGCGCACGGCGTGGACCTCCTTCATCTGCGGGCGGTTCTGCCGGCGCAGCACCCGCATCAGCGCGGTGGCGGCGGTGCCCTTGCCGCCGCCGGCCCCGTAGACCCGGTAGACGATGTGCAGGTCGTCGACCACCACGATCGGCTCGCGGGTCGGGTCGATGACCACCTGGGGTTGGGGTGCGGAGTCGCTCACCCGAGCCCTCTCCTTGACCTCAGCCACGGCCGTACCTCTCCTCCGCACGGTGGAAGTACCAGAATCCCCCGACGAAGGCCACCAATGCCCAGGCCAGCGCGTACCACCACAGGTGGGTGTGGCCCCAGTGGTGGGCGGCCAGGTCACCCCGGTAGCTGTCGAGCAGCGAGGTGCGTACCAGCTCGATGTACACCGACGCCGGGTTGGCCTCCAGCACCTTGGCTATCCATGGATAGTCCTGCAGCGCGTCCTTCTCGGCCAGGCTCGCCGTCATGAAGAAGATCCCGGAGAAGTACAGCCAGGTCCGGGTGACGAACGGGAGCAGTTGCTGGATGTCGCGCACGAAGGCGCCCATCCGCGCGATCACCAGGCTGATCCCCATGTTGAAGATCAGCTGCAGCACCAGCACGGGCAGCACCAGCAGCCAGTGCCACGACAGCGGCTCGCCGGTGACCACCACGATCACCGCCAGCACGCACATGGAGACCAGCAACTGCTGCAGCTCCACGATCACCATCGCGAACGGCAGCGACGCCCGGGGGAAGTGCAGCGCCCGGATCAGCGACAGGTTGTTGCCGACCGACCTGGCCCCGGCGGTCAGCGACCGCTGGGTGAACGTGAACACGAACACCCCGGTGATCAGGAAGGCCGAGTAGTTGCTGACGCCCTTGTTGGTGCCCAGCAGCAGTCCGAAGATCAGGTAGTAGACGCCCGCGTTCAGCAGCGGGGTCAGCACCTGCCAGACCTGCCCCAGCCGGGACGAGGTGTACATCGACATGCTCTTGGCCGACGCGAAGTTCCAGATGAACGTGCGTCGCTGCCAGAGGTCCTGGATGTATGTGCGCAGCGGGGGGCGTGCCGCGCTCTGCGTCAGTCCGTGCCGGGCGGCGAATTCGGCCAGGGACTCGGCGCTCTTTCCAGCCAAGGTAGGGGGCTCCGGGATCGTGTCTACCGACTCGCCACCCGGCGGAGTGAACCGGTCCGGGTGACTCATGGGCCGAAGCCTATTGCAGTCACGGAGACCAGGGGGACGTTCACCCCTATGTGACCCCTGATTCGTGATCTTCGGGAGATTCCGCCGGAGTCAGGTCCGTCCTGCGGGGGATATCCGTCGCATGCGCGTCAACCTCCGGCGGCTGGACGCCGCACGTCCCGGCGGATCTTCCGCATCCCGCCCGTTCACCGACCTCGCCCGGCAGGCTCCCGGCACCGGCCGCGGCCGGCGCCGCGCCCGCCTGCGCCACCATCGCGCGCTGCGCGGGCTCTCGGCGATCGACCGGTGGGCGTTCGACGCGGTGGCGACCGCGCGCCTGCCCGGCCTGGAGTACGTCCTGCCCAGGCTGTCGCGGGCCGCCGACAACGGGGTGCTGTGGTTCACCACGGCCGCGGTGCTCGGCACCACCCGCCGGCCCCGGCTGCGCCGCGCCGCGCTGCGCGGCTCCATCGCGATCGCGCTGGCCAGCCCGGCGGTGAACCTGCTGGGCAAGCACGCCTTCCGGCGCCCGCGCCCGGTCGTGGACCTGGTCCCTCAGGTGCGGATCCGCTGGAAGCTGCCGACCTCGCACGCCTTCCCGTCCGGGCACTCGGCCTCCGCCGCCGGGTTCGCCACCGGGGTGGCGCTGGAGGCGTCCCCGATCGTGGCGGTGCCGGTGGCGGTGACCGCCGCCGCGGTGGCGTTCGCCCGGGTCTACACCGGCGCGCACTACCCCGGGGACGTGCTGGCCGGGATCAGCATCGGCGTGGCCGCCGCGCTGGGCACCCGGCTGGTGTGGCCGGCCCGCCCGCCGGTGGCCACCACCGTCCACGGCCTGTTCGTGCCCGGACTGGTCACCGAGGACGGCCGAGGCGTGGTCGCGGTGGTCAACACCGGCGCGGGCGGCGGTGACGGGGTCACCGGGCTGCTGGCGCGCGAACTGCCCGCGGCCGAGATCGTCCGGGCCGATCCGCAGGACGACCTGACCAAGCTGCTCGATGAGGCGGCGGGACGCGCCCGGGTGCTGGCGGTGGTGGGCGGCGACGGCACGGTCAACGCCGGCGCCCGGGCGGCGCTGCGCCACGGGGTGCCGCTGCTGACCGTCCCCGGCGGCACGCTGGACCACTTCTCCCGGGCGCTGGGGATCGAGCATCCGGCCGACGCCGTGGCCGCCTACCGGGCGGGCCGGCTGACCCGGGTGGACGTGGGGACGGTGCGGCAGCCCGGGGAGGAGGCGATCTTCCTCAACACCGCGAGCTTCGGCGCGTACACCGACCTGGTCGACCGGCGCGAGCGGCTGGAACAGCGGATCGGCAAGTGGCCGGCGACGGCGGTGGCGGCGGTCCGCACGTTCCGCCGCGCCGCGCCGATCGAGGTGAGCGTGGACGGCCGGCCACGCCGGGTGTGGCTGGCGTTCGTCGGCAACGGCGTGTACGGGTCGCACGGGCCCGCGCCGACCTGGCGCAGACGGCTGGACGACGGGCGGCTCGACGTCCGGCTGATCTCCTTCTCCGGCGGGCACGTGTCCAGGCTGCGCGCGCTGGCCGCCGTGCTGTTCGGCCACCTGCACCTGACCCCCGGCTACTCGCGCTGGAAGACGACGTCGCTCACGCTGACCGCGCCCCACGGCGACCTGCGGGTGGCGCGGGACGGGGAGACGCACGCGGTGAGCCCGCCGGTCGAGTTCGGCAAACGGCCCGCCGCGCTGACGGTCTTCTGCCCCGCCCACCGGCCGGGGATGACCCCGGCCCGTTGACGCGCTCCCTGGCCTGAAAGGCCGGGATTCAGTCTCGTCCCGGCGGATGCGCGCCGAGTTCCCCGAGCTGGCCCGCCACTACTACCGGGCCAATCGGTTGTGGTCGGCGTCCTACTTCGCCGGATCGGTCGGCGGCGCACCCCTCACGGTGCTGCGGCAGTACATCGAGCAGCAGAACCGGCCGGTCTAGAACGCGACCGGGCCTGACGGCCCGGCCGCGCGGGGCCTTCACCCCCGGGCCTGAAGGCCAGAGCACTGGCCCGGCTCGCGGTAGCCGCGGATACGCGCGGGATGTCCGCAGGATGTTTGCGCGCCGGCGATCGGGTAGGGGCCGGTCCGACCCGTTCAGTGACATACGGCCGATGGGGGAAGCCGATGGGGATTGGTGTCGAGCCCGCCCTGCTCAATGACTCCGACCTGATGCGTGAGCTGAACAACCTGTACGAGACCCGGATGGACGCGCTGCGGCACGCCTCGGATCACGCGCTGGCCGAGCACACGCGGCGTACGGCCGAGCTGGAGGCCGAGTACATACGGCGCAACCCCGCCCGGGAGATCGACCCTGAGCGTCTGCGGGAGGGCGCCCGGGCGAGGGGGCAGTGAGCCATGCCGAGGTTCGGCTACCACCAGGAGTCTGCCGTATGGCCGACTCCCCGAACTGATTAGGAGCCAGACCATGCCCCGTGACAGTGCCAAGCGAAGCCCGCGCGTCGACGACGAGCTCAAGCACGAGACCGAGGGGATGATCCGCGGCGGCGGCCCCACCCACGTCGAGGAGTGGCGGCAGCCCGAGCCCACCGGCGAGCCCCCCGCCTCCGCCCAGATGCCGCCCGAGCGCCAGGGCGGCGGCGTCGATATGACCGCCCGCGAGGTCGAGTGGCGCTCGCAGATCGCCCAGGTGCTGGCCCCGCTCGACTATCCCGCCGACCGCGGCAAGATCCTGGCGTTCCTGGAGCGCAACCACGCCCCCGGCAACGTGGTCACCGCGATGACCGGGCTGCCCAAGGACCGCAAGTTCCACAACGTCGGCGAGATAGCCCGCGCCATCGGCATCCACACCGAGCAGCACCGCATCTGAGGGTCGCAAGCTTCGCCGGAAGCGGCCACACGCGGCCCGGAACGTGCGCGCCGCACCGCGCGCACGGGGCCGCGGCGGCCGGAAACATCGGGTAAACGCCGGGTCATCGGCGGTCCGGCGGGAAAGGTCTCCGGGTAAGCGGACGGCGGTCCCCGGCCGGGATCCGGCCGGGGACCGCCGGTGTCCGGGCCTGCGGCGGTACGGGCAGTGAGTACCCTCGTCTGCGTGAGTCGTGAAGGTGTGACGCCGCAGAGCGAAGATTTCTCCGCCTGGTACAACGAGCTGGTCATCAAGGCGCAGCTGGTGGATCGCGGGCCGGTGCGGGGCACGATGGTCATCCGGCCGTACGGGTACCGGATCTGGGAGCTGCTCCAGGCCGACCTGGACCGGCGGATCAAGGAGGCCGGGCACGACAACGCCTGCTTCCCGATGTTCATCCCCGAGTCGTACCTGCGGCGGGAGGCCGAGCACGTCGAGGGGTTCTCGCCGGAGCTGGCCGTCGTCACCGTCGCGGGCGGCAAGGAGCTGGAGGAGCCGCTGGTGGTGCGGCCCACCTCCGAGACGGTCATCGGCGAGTACATGGCCAAGTGGATCGGCTCGCACCGCGACCTGCCGCTGCTGCTGAACCAGTGGGCCAACGTGGTCCGCTGGGAGATGCGGCCCCGTATGTTCCTGCGCACCACCGAGTTCCTGTGGCAGGAGGGGCACACCGCGCACATCGACGAGGCCGACGCGATGCGCGAGACCATGTGGGCGCTGGACGCCTACGCGGCGGTCGCGCGCGACCTGGCGGCCATGCCGGTCGTGCCGGGGGAGAAGACCCCCGGCGAGCGCTTCGCCGGGGCCGTGCGCACCTACACGATCGAGGGCATGATGCGCGACGGCCGCGCGCTGCAGGCCGGCACGTCCCACTACCTGGGCACGAACTTCGCCAAGGCGTTCGAGATCCAGTACCAGGACGAGGCCGGCAAGCTCACCCTGGCGCACACCACGTCCTGGGGGATGAGCACCCGCATGATCGGCGGGGTCATCATGACGCACGGCGACGACACCGGGCTGGTGCTGCCGCCGCGGCTGGCGCCCTACCAGGTGGTGATCGTGCCGATCGGGCGCAAGGAGCAGGGCGAGGCCACCGCCGCCGAGGCCCGCCGGCTGGGCGCGGCGATCAAGTCGATGGGCATCCGGGTGCACGTGGACGACAATCGGCCGCAGCTGTCGCCCGGCTTCAAGTTCAACGACTGGGAGATGCGCGGCGTCCCGATCCGGCTGGAGATCGGCCCGCGCGACCTAGAGAACGGGGTCGCCACCCTGGTCCGCCGGCTGCCGACCGTCGAGGGCCAGGGCAAGGAGGCCGTCCCGCTGGAGCGGGTGCCGGAGATCATGCCGCAGATCCTGGCCGACTTCCAGGCGTTCCTGCTGGCCCGGGCCGAGACGTTCCGGGGCGACCACACCCGGGCGGTGGAGGTTTGGGACGATTTCGGCGCGCAGGTCGCCGAGGGCTGGGCGCTGGCGTTCCACTGCGGTCGCGCCGAGTGCGAGGACGACATCAAGGCCGACACCGCCGCCACCCCGCGCTGCATCCCCGCCGAGGGCCCGGCCGAGCAGGGCGTCTGCGTCAAGTGCGGCCAGCCGTCGGCCTACGGCAAGCGCGTCATCTTCGGCAAGGCGTATTAACGGTCGCGGCTTCGCCGCGACGGCGAGCGGGCGTGCTCATGGTCGCGGCTCCGCCGCGACGGCGAGCGGGCCTGGGAACGCGCGGTCTTCCCTCGTCGCGGTGAAGATCGCTCGTTCCTCGCGGTCTTCACCGCTCCTGCCGGAGACGATCCGGGTGACGCGTAACCGCAGGTCAGCGGCATGTCCGTGTGACCGGAGCGGTTACGCGTCATCATCTTGTCACCATCTCGCGTTTGTGCTGGTCAGAGCTTCGCCAGGTGCCCGCCGTTCAAGAGGCTGAACGCCGGAACCCTCAGGGATCACGACTTCGTCTCCCCGTGGAGGGCCAGGCACAACGTCACGTGCAGATACGCCAACGCCATGGCCGGAGCCATCGCAGCGTCGGCCGGAGGTGGTGACCATGCGGCACCGGCAGGGGTACGCATGACCTCGGCCATCCATTCCCGAAGCCCGTCATCGGAGCAGAACCCGGTATGCGCGGCGGCAATGGCCTCTGGGGACCGGCCGCTCACCCGCGCCAGTTCCCTTGCCCCGCTTTGCACGATGCCCGCCAGCATCCCCAGGAACCGCAACCGGCCGTGCCGACGAGTCAACGTGGCGGCAAGCCGCTCCACCTCCAAGAACGCCTTTTCGGTGCTCCCGATGCCCTCGGACCCGGTGTACGGGAGGCGCAAACTCGCCTCCAGCAGCCGACGAACATCACGCTCCGCGCCGGCCCGCCCCATCACTGCCCCGCCTCAGAGCCCAGCCGGGCACGGGCTTGAGCGCGCAGCCGCCGCCACCGGCCCCGCCACCCGTCCACCCCCCGGCAGTCCCGTGACGGCCTAGGCCACGGTGCAGGAGGCGACCCCACCGGCATCTCCCGCAGACAGGCCAGCAGTTCCAGCGCCGCCCGGTCCACCTCCACCGCCGGGCACCGCTGGGAGCGGCCCGGCCCCCACGCGATCCACCGCCGCCCGCCGCCGCGCCAGGAGTCGTAAGTCACCACGTACGCCCGCACCATGTCCCCGGACCGCTCCAGCCACGCCACCATGCCCTCACCGAAGGGTGTGACCCGCACCCCGTGCAGGCACAGCAGCCGCGACAGCTCATCCATCTCGCTCACCGAGGCCACTCCCCAGCCCCACCGGTACGCGGCACCTCGAACCACACCGTCGTGAAGCCCTCACCGTTGCGCGCCCAGTCCCACCGGGCCGACAACTCCTGAACGATCAGCAGGCCCCGCCCGCCCAGCACCGAATACGCCGGGATGCGCGGCTCGCCCGCCGTCCCGCCCTGATCGGTGATCTCCACCCGGATCACCTCATCGGTGGCGATCACCGCCGCCCACACCCGCCCGCCCGGCCGACCGCTAGCGGTGTGCAACACCGCGTTCGTGACGATCTCCGAGGCCATCAGGTCCACGTCATCCAGGTCCACCCCCGCGCCGTCCAGTACCTCGCGTAGGTAGGCCCGTACCTCACGCACATGCACCTTGGCGTCCGGCGAGTCATCCTCGGCCGGGAAGCGAAGAGCTTCCACGAACCGCACCCCCGCACCCGCCAGCAGGCCCGCCGTGATCACAGCCGCACCCCCGCGAGTTCCGCCGCCGCCGCTCTCACGTCGTCCATGTCGCTGATCGGCCGACGCCGGGACCCGTCCCACAGGTACGCCCAGTTCTGGCCACGCCGGATCACCACCACCCCAACTGAGTTCCGGCCCCACGCCGACCGCAGCATCAGCACCGCCTCGCCGTTGGCCTCCACCACCATCCGGGACGCCTGACCACGCTCCACCAGCGCGATCGCCAGATCCGCCAGCAGCCGCACCCGCATTTGCGTCAGCGCGGGGTCGGCCCTCCACCGCCCCGTCTGGCCCTTGTCAGGCTCGGTTGCCCGTACCACTGCCACGTGTTCGACCTCCCTACGGTTTGGCGGAGACGCTGACAGCCCAAGCGCGGCCAGCACGGAGGCCGCCGCTTCCTCTGGGGAGACCGCCGAAATCACGTCGCCCCCCGCCCAGGCGAACAGCACCCGCCCGGGGACCCCCTCATCGAGGTGACAGGACACGGTGGCGTTCACCTGCGCGTTCGCCGCGTTAAGAACCCGCAGCGCCGTGCTCTTACGCCCACCACCGCTGTTGAGCATGATCTTTCGGACGACCACGCCCCCGGCCCTCTCAAGGCATGAGGCAAGCGAGTCGAGCGCGCACCGGCATGCCGGATCCTCGGGTGACATAGAATCTTCCTCCGAAAGATCTAACGTCTAAGGTTTCCGGTCGAAGCGTTGCACTCTCGTGACGGGCAGTCAAGGGAAACGTTTAACGTTTGCGAAGTCGTCTATGATCGGGGGACCCGAACGGAGAGAGGCGAGGATGAGCAAGCCGTCGTACCGAGACATCGCCGCGATCTTGCGCCGTGAGATCGAAGCGGGCGACTACGAGCGCGGCTCGCTGTTCCCGCCAGAGCCGGCGCTCGCAGAGCGGTTCAACACCACCAGAGCCACGATCAACAACGTGTTGCGGGTTCTTCGAGCCGAAGGGCTGGTCTCCACGCAACAGGGAAGGGGCACCACCGTGACCGCCATGACCCCCCGCATCAACCGTGACGCCGTGTCGCGGTACCGCAAGGACTCCCGGGAGCGCGCCCGGGGAGCGTTCGACTCCGAGGTTCGCAAGCTCGGGATGGAGCCCCGGTCAGACCTCACCGTGGGCAGGGTGGTACCGCCCGCAGAGGTCGCCGCGATCTTGAACATCGAGCCCGGACAGGAAGTGGTCGTCCGGTCGCGACGCATGTACGCCGACGGCGTTCCCGTTCAGATCGCGCCCAGCTACATCCCGCTCGACATCGCCGCAGGCACCGTGCTGGAGGAGCAGAACCAGGGACAGGGCGGCATGGTCAGCCGGATGGCCGACCTCGGTTACCGCCAGGTGCGGATGACCGAGAGCATCACCGTACGGCCACCGAACGACGACGAAGCGGACTTCCTCCAGATGTCCGCCGATCAGCGGGTCTACGTCATCACCCACGTTGGCTGGACGGCCGACAACCGCCCGGTCGAGGTATGCGTTCACGTCATGCCGACGCATTACTGGACGCTCGAATACGGCTGGGACGTAGACCCGGCCGAGTGACGACACGGCCTGTGTGAGGGATTTCCCTACCAGGTCAAGGAGCGCGCCCGCCAGGCCGGGCGCGCTCATCGCGCGTGGCCGGTCCCGCCCACAGCAGCGGCCAGTGATCGACATCCGGCGGCGGGGCCCCTACCCCACCGGCGGTGTCGATCATTTCCGCACTGTGGACGGACCAGAAAGCGCGAGCGGTCCCAACGGACGGGCGCGCCCGGCGAGAATCCCTTCACCTTGCGCACCCTGTTTCCGGCCGCCCCGTCTCGCCACCTGCACCAACCGCACCGCTCGCCGTGACGACGATCGGCCGGGCTCAGATTCATGACCGCAGGCGCCCGAGTGCCCTCTTCCACACGAACTTCACCGTGACCACTCCCAGCGCGACCAGCCCCACACTGGCGAAATGCTGCCAGGGCGCCACACGGACGGAGAAGCCGAAGAAGAGAGCCGCGATGGCAACGACTACGAACACCGAGCCGACGAGGAAGAGCCCAAAGCGATCAAAGTACTCCTCCATGGACTTCCGATCGGGTCGGCCAGATCCGGAAGATCGCAGGTTCGACACGGCCGCCCTCATCGCTATCAGGCCGCACAGTCCGAAAGCTACGAGCACCAATCCGTCCCACATGGCGAAGGCCCTCCCTGCTCCGCGACCACCGCCAGGATCCCGGTTCGCCGTCTGCACTTCAAGAGGACCCAAACCGGCTGGCACAGCAAGCCGCGATGCTCGCTATCGAGCACAGCACCCCTCAGCCGCAAACGCGGGGGATGATGTGGTACCCACACCCACCCCACCAGCCCCGCCCTGACAACGGCCGCCGCGAAGCGGCCTTTCCCATTCGGGGCGCCCCTCACCGCGCGGGCAACCGAGCACCCGCTGTGATGTCTTGGGACATCGGTGACAGTTCTGTGCCAGGACATCGGGGGCAGTGCCTGCCTTGTGTCGACTTCGTCGCGGCGCGTAGGATCTGTCTCGGCCCGAGCGTTTCGGGCCATCGACTACGAGCAACTTCAGGAGCGCCGACCACTTTCCGGTCACCGCCGAGGTGTCTGCCTTGGCGTGCCCTCGTTTCGGCTGCGCTCCTGTTCGTTGGTCACTCTTGCATCTCCAGGTCGTGCAGTCTTCCCAACACGATTGGAGATTCCGCATGTCGTCTTACCCGCAGGTCCGTCTTCTAGCTGCAACCGAGTCGTTGCTGAACGCGCTGAACGACAACCGAGCGCTGTTCGGCGAGTTGATCGGCTCATCTGTCCCGGACGGATGGCCCGAGTTCCCCGAGGCCATTGGCTTCACCTTGGAGCACCTGCAGACCGCATCCGAAGCTGACCGCTCGTGGTCAATGCAGTTCTTTCTCGACCCGGCGACGGGACAGCTCCTCGGCTCAGGTGGCTTCGCGGCCCCGCCGGCAGAGCGCACCGTCGAGATCGGCTACGAGATCGCCCCGGAGTTCCGGGGCCGGGGTTTCGGCGTGGCCGCTGCCCGGGCACTGGTCGAGCGCGCTGTCGCCAGCAGCGAGGTCGATCACGTCCTTGCTCACACACTGCCCGGCCCGAATCCGTCGACGGGTGTGCTCGTGTCGCTCGGCTTCGAGCACACCAATGACCAAGAAGACCCCGAGGTCGGCGTCGTCTGGGAGTGGAGATGGACCCGACCGTTGGACGTGTAGTCCGGCAGGACTCTCAGTCGGGGGCCTGGGGAGGCTCCGGGCTAGTTGAGGGTCTGGGGGAGGACGCGCAGGGCGAGGATGGACACGTCGTCGCTCAGGTCGCCGTCGCAGAAGTCCATCAGGGCGCGTTCCACCGCCAGCAGCATCTCGCGGACCGGGAGGGCGGCGCTGGCGGCCAGGGTCTCGATCAGCCGTTCGTGGCCGAACCGCTCGCGGGTCATGGTGCAGGCGTCCAGCACCCCGTCCGAGTGCAGGAAGACCGTGTCGCCCTCGGCCAGGTCGATGGACTCGATGGCCGGCTCGAAGTCCTCGAACAGGCCGAGGGGGACGCCGCCGCCCCCGGTGGTGCGGATCAGGCCGTCCTGGCGGACCACGATCGCGGGGGGATGGCCGGCGGTGGTCAGGGTGAGCCGGATGCCGTCGTCGAGTGTCTCCATCCCGGCGAGGATGGCGGTGACGAAGCGGTCCTCGCTGAGCAGCGCCAGGTTGACCATGCTCATCACCTCGGCGGGCTCGGTCTTCCAGCGTGACAGCAGACGGACCCCGTGCCGGGCGGTGGCGGTGACCGCGGCGGCCTCCTCGCCCTTGCCGCACACGTCGCCGAGCACGAAGCCCCAGCCGGTGCCGGTCGGGAACACGTCGTAGAAGTCGCCGCCGACCTCCACCCCCCGGGTGGCCGTCAGGTAGCGGGCGTCCACCTCCAGGCCGGGGATGGCCGGCAGCGCCTTGGGCAGCAGGCTGGCCTGCAGGGACGCGGCGACCTCGGCGCGGCGCCGGTACAGCCGGGCGGCCCGGATGACCAGCCCCAGGTAGCGGCCGAGCCGCTGGACGACCCCCAGGTCCATCAGGTCGAACGGGCCGTGCTCGCCGCTGCCGGTGAGGGTGATGGTGCCCAGGCAGCGGCGGCCGTCCTCGATGGGCACGCACAGTACGGAGGTGGCGCTGATCGCGCCGCACACCGGGCTGCCGTCGGGCAGCGAGCCCAGCATCGACAGTTCGGCCACGTGCGGGTGCAGGGTGCCCTGCCGGCCGGTGAACACCGACTGCGGCAGGGTGCCGGGCGCCGGGTTCAGGTCCTCCAGCAGGTGGGTGAGCTCCTCGGCCCGCTCGCCGCCCGGCCCGATCACGACCTGGCGGCGCAGGTCGGGGGCGCGCCCGGTGCCGGCCGGGGTGTCCTGGGCCACGTCGACGATCACCCAGTCGGCCAGCTCGGAGGCCAGCAGCCGGGCGCAGCGGCGGACCGCGACCTGCTCGTTGAACACCGGCTCGTCCAGCAGTAGTTCGCTGGCGGTGGCGAGCACGTCCATCCGGTGCACGACGGTGGCGACCGCCTCGTCCTCGGCCTCCTCCCGCCTGGGCTTGTCCGGGACGGGCATCCCGCCGGAGGCGGGGGTGGCCGCGGCCACCACCATGGGGTCGGGCTCGCCCCTGATCCACACCCGGGCCAGCGTCACCACGGCCTCGACGGGCTTGTTGCGGCTCAGGAAGCGGACCTGGGCGTGGCGGCGGCGGCCGGTGCGTACCACGGCGGCCAGCTGCGACCGCAGCGCCGCCCGGGTGGGCAGGTCGCAGAAGACGGTGAACGACTTGCCGGAGACGTAGCCGGGGGAGGTGCCCAGCAGTGTGGCGGCCTGCCGGTTGACCCGCCGCACGCTGCTGTCACGGTCCAGCAGGAACAGCGGCACCGGGGCGTCCTGGAAGACGGTGCGCAGCACCCGGCGCTCGGCCTCGGCGGCGGCGGTGCGGCCCTCGGCGCTGGACTGGCCGGTGCCCATGGTGCGCAGCGCGGCCAGGGCCAGTTCCAGCTCGACGAGCGCGGCGTCCAGGGTGGCCCGCAGATCCGGTTCGGGCATGGCGGCGGCCTGCCGCAGATCCCCGATCCGCCCCTCGAGGTCGCTGATCTCGCGCATGAGAACGCCCGGTTCGAGCTGTTCCGGCATGCAGGACTCCCTCTTACCACTCGGTTCTCCGGCGCGGCGGGCGCCGGATCCACTGCGCGGACCGATGAGCGCAGCTTATGCCTGCCAGGGGCATGTTGCGGGTCCCGTTAAGGTGATGCCCACTACAGGCGCTGGTCAGGCCCGCTCGGCCTCGTCCCGGCCAGGCGGCGGATCGTCGGGCAGGCCCTGGCCGGAGACGATGCGCTGGGCGATGGCGGTCAGCTTGACATGGCGGGTCTGCGAGATCCGGCGCAGCTCGGCGAACGCCCGCTCGGCGTCGCAGCCCAGCGCGTGCATCAGGATGCCCTTGGCCTGGTCGACCACGGCCCGCGCCTCCACCGCCTGCTGGAGCTGGACGGCCGTGCGGTGGACGTCGTCGAACTGGTGGGTGTTGGAGACCGCCGCACCGCCCTGGGCCAGCAGCAGCGAGGCCAGCGCCTGCTGGCGGGGGTCGAGCGCCCCCGGCACCACCCCGTACACGGTCAGGGTGATCAGCACCTGGTCGTACTCGTGCACGGTGGTGGTGAAGCAGCGCACCCCGCGCCGCAGCATGGCGGCCACATGGCCGGGCCAGCGGGTCTCGGCGAGGGCGTCATCGCAGCTGACCGGGCGGCGGCTGCGCACCGCGTCGAAGATCGGCCCCTCCCCGCGGGCGAGCTGCAGGTCGACCAGCTCGGCCAGGTCGGGATGGCTGCTGGCGACAGTCAGCGGCTCGGGGGCGCCGCCCGTGCTCCAGCGCAGGCTGGTGGCGCCCGCGCAGCCGGTCACCGCTCGGGCGGCCAGCTGGGTGACCCGGTGCAGGGTCGCCACGTCGGACGACTCGCGGACCAGGCCCAGCCGGGCGATCTCGATCGCCAGCTCGTCGGTGATGACGGTGTCCGAGGTGGCCATGGGTCCCACGGTATCCACTGCGGGGCCGTCGTCCCAGTCCGGACGGGCCGGCAGGCCCGCCCGGCCGGTGCGGTGGCGGCGATCCGGCTGCGTCATCTGGTTCGCTTCCTCTCCCCGCGCACGGCCCGTCACACGTTGGGCGGGGCCTTGCTGATGTCGGCCAGCACCGGGTCGTCGCCGTGCACGATCGCCAGGTCGCCGATCGACACGATGCCGACCGTCCGGTGACCCTCCACCACCGGCAGGCGGCGGACCGCGTGCCGCCGCATCAGCGCGGCCGCGGCGGCGGTGTCGTCGTCGGGGCGTACGGTGGCCGGCCCCGCGCTGCAGATGTCGCCGACGGTGGTGACGACGGCCGACAGACCGTCGGCCACGGCCCGGACCACGATGTCCCGGTCGGTGACGATGCCGCACAACCGGCCGGCGGAGGTGACGAGAACGTCGCCGATGCCCCGGTCGCGCATGAGGCGGGCCACCTCGGCCAGGGTCGTCTCCAGGGGCACCATGATCGGTGCGGCTGACATGACTTCCCTGATCCTGGGTGGCACGGCACCCGCCTTCCTTCCGGGTGAAGGCGCCTTACCCATAGGGACCGCTCCTATGCGGGCGCTCGGCGGGGATGCCGGATTCCGGCCCGTAGACGCCCGGCCGGGCCGGGCCAGACGTCTGCGGGCCGGCCGGGTCGGGCCGGGTGTGCCGCCGGGCTGGGTGTGCCGCCGCGTCGGCCGGGCCGCCGGGCCGGGTGTCTGCGGGGCCGCGGCGTTCAGAAGCGGAAGACCGCGCCGGTGCGGGCGTCCATCACGCAGGCGTTGGGGAACGACTTGGTGAAGCTGACGGCGCGGCCCTGCCACCTGCCGGTGGCCTTGGCGGTCACCGGCCGGTACTCCATCGTGCAGATGGTCTGGCGCGGGTCGTGCAGGAAGCGGCCGTGCGAGCGGTCCAGGTCGGCGCACGCCGCGGCCGCGTGCGGATGATCCCGGCCGGCCGGGTCGCACCGCAGCGTGACGGTGCGGGCGCTGGAGACCGGCGCCCCCGGGTAGGTCACGGTCAGCTTCAGATGCGTCCCGTGCGTCCCGGCCGCGGGCCGGTCGTACCGGGACGGCGTGTCGGCCAGGACGATCCCGGCGGGCAGCAGCGCGACCAGCGCCGCGCCGGTGAGTGTGGTGGCGGCCAGATGAGGCATCGACGCTCCCGAGAACAGATGACAGTACTGTCACCTAATGTATCGAGAACATCACCCTATGTGTTGAACGCGGGGCGCCGGACCCGCCGGTGTCAGGCGGCCAGGGCGGCGTTGCGGTACCTGGCGAGGGATTCCCGCAGCTGCTTGCGGCCCCGGTGCAGGCGCGACATCACGGTGCCCAGGGGCGTGCCCATCATCTCGGCGATCTCCTTGTAGGAGTAGCCCTCCACGTCGGCGAGGTAGACCGCGTCCCGGAACTCCCGGGGCAGCGCCCGCAGGGCGGCGATGATGTCGTTGTCGGGCATGCGGTCCAGCGCCTCGGCCTCGGCGGAACGGAATCCGGCCGCCTGGGAGGCGCTGCGGGCCAGCTGCCACTCCTCGATCTCGTCCTGTCCGGCGCGCTGCGGCTCCCGCTGCTTCTTGCGGTAGGAGTTGATGAAGTTGTTGGTGAGGATGCGATGCAGCCAGGCCTTCAGGTTCGTGCCCTCTTTGAACTGGTGGAAGTTCACGTACGCCTTGGCCAGGGTCTCCTGTACCAGGTCCTCGGCATCGGCCGTGTTACGGGTCATGCGCACTGCGCTGGCGTAGAGCGGGTCGGTGTACGGAAGCACGTCGCGCTCGTATCGCACGAGATCCTCTGCGCGCGGCGTGGCGGCAGCGGCCATCATCGCTCCTGTAGGTTGACTCGTCACTGGGCGGACCCCCTCCGCCCCCTTACTGGATGGGCTCCTCGGCGTTCGTGGCGGTGGTCCACCGCGGACACCTGTATGAGAACTCGTGAACTCCCTGACGTACGTCGTTCGGATGTACGTCCTGCCCCGCCCACGGGTTCGAAACCGGCGCGCGGCCGGGGGCGGATCAAGCGCGGGAGATGTCGTCCGGCCTCGCGGGGACGGGGCCGGGCGGCGACGTGATCGGCGGGGCCGGACGGCCTCCCGGGAACGGGACGTCGCGGGCCACGTGCGATCAGGTGTGGTCGCCCATCGGTTGTGTTCTGCTCATGAAGACGCCTGGAAACGGCAAAGAGGTTGCGTGGCGTGCCTCACAATCTTGTTCAAAACCTTGTCGCGATGATCGCCGGACGGGGCGGGCACCGCCCGGAGCCGGTGCCGGACAGGCCGAAGGCCCCGGCCGGTGGAGGCGGCCGGGGCCTTCGGGGTTCGGGTGCTGCGGTGGTCAGCCGAGCAGGTACCGCAGCGCGCGGCCGACCAGCAGGTTGCGGTCGGCCTGCGTGGCGGCCTGCTCGACGCCGAAGCCGAGCAGCACCGTGTCCCTGGTCACCACCGCCGAGACGGAGTCGATCAGGGCCTGCGAGCGGACGAACTCACTGGCGTTGCCGGGGCTGCCCTCAGGTGCGCCGTTGATGGCCCACGGGCCCAGGCCCGACTCGAAGCCCTCGGCGTCCAGTTCGCCGCCGGTGGTGGTGACCCGGGTGTCGTCGATGAACACTCCGGTGCCACCGGTGAACGGGTCGGTCACGTACGCGATCGACACCTCCACCTTCTTGCCGGCGTAGGCGGACAGGTCGAAGGCCCCCGGAATCCATCCGCCGGACTCGCCGGTGAAGGAGTTCCAGCTTCCGGACGAGCCCGTGGCCGAGCAGGGGTTGCCGCCGGTGATGTAGTGCCGCAGGTGCGGGTGCATCGCCAGCAGGAAGCCCGCCGAGCACTCGGCCGGCAGGGCCGAGGAGGTCCGCCCGTTCTTGTCGGCCAGCGTCGTCCAGTCGTCGCCGCCCTCGGTGCGCGCCTCGACGATGACGTGGTCGTACCCGGTCTCGGTGCTGAAGGTCAGCTGCGCCTGCAGGGTGGGCGCCTGCGCGGCGGTGACCGAGGTCAGGTCGATCGTGCGGGTCAGCCGCCGGTAGAGGGCGTCCTGGTGCGTCCCGGCGACGTACCACTGGCCCTCGATCGGCTCGTACGGCCCGGCCGCCCCGACGTAGTCGCCGCCCTTCCAGCTGCGGAACTGCGGGAACTCGTCGGACGGCAGCACCGTGCTGGTCACCTGGAAGCCGCCGACCTCGTTGAGCGGGTTGGTGGCGGTGCCAGCCAGCCCGGCGTCCCGGCCGTCGTAGGGACGGCCCTCGCCGGTGAACCCGGTCGGGGCGCCCACCACGGCCCGGTCGTAGGCGCCGAGGTAGTACTGCACGAAGTCGTCCGACAGCAGCTCACAGTCGTCGCGGAAGCTGGAGGACAGGAAGCACGGCTGTTCCGGGTGACCCTTGAGGCCGTAGTAGATCCCGCCGCCGTTGGCGCCGCGCAGCGGGCCGAAGTAGCTGGTGGTCTCGCCGGTGTGCAGCAGCTTGCCGCCCTCGTTGAGGTAGGAGCGGACGTTGAGCACCAGATCCTTGGCGCGGTCGGCGACCTGGGAGTCGGGGAACGGCCCGACCACCGAGTTCACCGGGTCGTCCACCGCGTCCTGGGTCAGCCGGTTGTCACCGAGGTACCACACCACCGCGTCGAAGTGCCCCAGCACGCCGAGGTCGTGCGGCACGCCGTCCCGGTCGATGTCCCAGACCACCGACTTGATCTTGTTGGCCTTGATCGCGTCGACGTACTGCTGGGCGTAGCGGGGCGTGTTGGTCCCGGCCGGATAGGTCGGGTTGACGCCCTTGTAGTCCTCGTCCGCGATGACCAGCACCTCGGCGCCCTGGTCGGAGCGGACGGTGTAGGTGAAGTGCTTGCTGGCGACCTGGCCCCCGCCCTTGCCGGACCGGACGCCGGAGAACCACACCTCGACCTTGTCACCGGGCTTCTGGCCCTTCACCTTGCCGCGGTACTCGGCGAAGTAGTGGGTGCCGTCCCGGCCGAAGCGCTCGCCTCCCTTCCACTCCTGCACGTCGGTGGAGCGGGCCTTGCCGCCGTTGATCCGGTAGTGCATCCGCTTGTCGCGCAGCGACCGGCGGATCACCGACGCGGCCGTCTGGGAGGAGCCGTAGGACGTGCCGAACTCGTCGACGGCGAAGTCCGGCACGGTCCGGCCGACCGGCGAGTACGGCCTGTCCGGGGCGTGCGCCGACTTGGCGACGTCGATGGCGTAGCGGTAGTTCTTCTCCACCTCGGTCTTGATCAGCGTCTCGTCGTCGGGGAACTCGAAGACGCTGCCGCAGTCCTCCGGCTCCCAGGCGTCGTCCGGATCGGAACTGGCGGCGGAGTCACAGGTGGACATCTCCGGCGTCTGGGTCAGCGTGCCGAAGGAGTTCTCCATGTGGCCGTCGGTCTCGCCGTTGGTGGTGTAGAGCTGGGCGCCGAGCTGCGGGATGTAGCCGGGCACCGCGGGGTTGTCGGTGTCGCCCACGATGGCGGTGTGGATCAGGTCGTCCGGGCTGGGGGTGAGGGCCTGCCAGCCCACCCCGTACAGCAACAGCTGCGCGGCCGAGTGCCAGTTGATGGCGTACGTGGGCCTGACCCGCTCGTACAGCTTGATCTGGGCCTGCGTCTCCGGCTCGGAGCCGGGCGAGGCGCCGCGGTAGGTCTCGCTGGTGCGGACGTCGGAGGAGCCCTCGTTGTCGTAACCCCACTTGTAGGGGAAGTTGCGGTTGAGGTCGACGCCGTCCTGGCCGGTGATCTGTCCGTCGCCGTCGTTGTCGCGCAGGTTCTTGCGCCACAGCCGGTTGTCGTCGGTGAAGGTGTGGTCGTAGCCGTCGACGTTGACCACCGGGACGAACCACAGGTCGGTGGTGTCGACGATCCTCGTCAGCTCGGCATTGGTGCCGTAACCGTCCACATAGTGGTGCAGCAGCCGGCGGACCATCTCGGGGGTGATCCACTCGCGGGCGTGCTGGGTGGCCTGGTAGACCACGGCCGGGCGCTGCCGGTCCTTGAGCTTGGCGACGCCCTTGCTGACCCGGACGGCGGTGATCGGCTTGCCCTGGAGGCTGCGGCCGATGTCGACCGTCTTGGCGATGTCCGGGTGGTCCTTGGCGACCTGGAGCAGTTCCTCGCGGATGTTGCCCTCGCCGCTGTAGGGGCGGAAGACCTTCTCCTGGGCGGCGGCCGAACGCTGCGCGGCCGTCTTGCCCTCGATCTTCTTGAGCGTCAGCTTGACCCCGCGCTTGGCCAACTCGCGGGCCTGGACGCCGGTGATGGTGAGCTCGACGCGGATCCGCGCGTCGCGGGCGTTGCCGCGGGCGCCCTTGGTGACGACCACGTCGGCGTGGTCGATCCCGGCGGTCTGCAGCGCCTTGAGCTGCTCATTGCCGAGGTCGCCGGTGTAGACGTCCACGCGCTGCAAGGCGGCGTCGGCCGGTTTGGGGGACGCCTGGGCCGGGGTGGCGGCGAGTGCTCCGGTCAGGAGCGCCGCCACGGCGACCATGGACAGGGGGGTTCGTTTCCGGAAGTGTCTGCGCATCATCGCGCCTCCAGCGGAGGGTCGTCGGGGCGGCGGGGGGCGGGGCGATCGTCCGTCCGGGCCGGATGTGTGTCAATGCGTGACAAGCGGCTTTTGCCGCTTGTGGTCAGGGTGTTGCAATCGCGGCATGAGTGACCGGTTGTAACGCACGCGTTCTGGGGTCACGCGGGCGGAAGAGTGCGCTGTACGCGGTTGGAAGATTTTTGTCGCCTTTACGACAGATTCTTTCTAAGATCCTTTTTGTTGTTGATCGGTAGGGTCTGTCCCATTGACGACGCGGGTTCGGGGGATCAGTTGGGCGAGGTGCTGACGCTGCCGGTGCCGGAGATGGTGCACGGCACGTACGCCGTGGCGGCCGGGGCGCCGCCGGGCGATCCGATGGAGCTGGCCCGCGAGCAGGTGACGCGGCGGGTCCCGGCACCGCTGCGGGAGCTGGCGCTGGGCATGCTCGGCAGCCCGCTGCTCACCCTCGACCTGCGGCCCGCCGGCAAGTTCCCGCCGCTGCCGACCGACCTGCTGGCCGCGTTCGGCGCGTCCTCCGGGCAGGTCGCCGAGGTGTCCGCCGCCACCCATGTGTGCGCGGTCCGCGCGGCCTACCAGCCGGGCTGGCCGCCCGCGCACGAGTGGGCGGCCCGCGCGGTCGCCGGTGCGCTGGGCGCCGCCCTGGACGCCCCGGTGGTGGACGTCTTCACCCCGCAGGTGCTCGACCCGGACCGGCTGTGGCGCTCGCTGCCCGACGAACGCGGGCACACCCGGCTGGTCGACTGGATGCTGCTGGCGCATACCGAGGGCCCGGCCGGCTTCTGGTTCAACACCAAGGGGCTGGCCCGCTTCGGGCTGCCGGAACTGCATGCCGAGGACGTTCCGGCCGACCTGGTGGAGCCTTGCGGGCAACTGCTCAACGGGCTGGCCCGCAGGCTGCTGGACCTGTGGGTCGAGGAGCTGCGCGCCGGGCAGCGCTCGGCCTTCGCGGAACTGCCCGAAACCGTGCCGATCGGCCCGGCCGACGTGGCCGCCGCGCACGGCGCCCCAGACCCCCGGGAGACGCGCCGCGACGTGCGGGTACGGCTACGGCTTGACACCACCGAGTCCCAGGCCCTGCTCACCGTGCTACCGCCCGGCCCGGACGCCGCCGACGGCGTGGCGGGCCTGTGCACCCGCCTGTTCGGCTGAACCGACTTGCCACGGACGGCCGGTGGGACCGACGATCGACCCCATGAGTATGGGCGCCTCCCCGACCCCGGAACGACCCGAGCCGGCCTCCGCCGCGGACCAGCCCGCGGCGGCCACGCCACCGGGTACCCCGACGGCGCCACCGCCGACCGCGCCCACAGAGCCGGCCCCGGCCACGCCTGCGACGCCTCAGGACACCGCACCGGCAACGCCGGACGCATCGCCGACACCACCATCGGGCGCTACGGCGACCCCGCCGGACGCGCCGTCAGCGCCCCTCCCTGAAGCCGCTGGGTCGCCGTCACCGGATGTGTCTGCGGGGTCGGGACCGGATGCGTCGCCGACACCACCATCGGGTGCGTCTGTGCCGTCTGCGGACGCCGCGGCGACGTCGCCGGATGTGCCGTCAGCGTCCCTGCCTGAGGCCGCTGGGTCGCCGTCACCGGATGCGTCTGCGGGGTCAGGGTCGGGTGCGTCTGCGTCGTCTGCGGATGCTGCGGCGACGTCGCCGGGTACGTCAGAGGGGTCAGGGCCGGGTGCGCCTGCGGCGTCGGTGCCGGGCGTGTCCGGGAGGCCATCGGACGCGGCGGCGTCACCGGATGTGCTTGTGGCGAGGGCGCCGGATGGGCCCCCGGCGTCCCCGGCCGGCTCTGCTGTGGCGTCAGGATCGGACGTGTCCGGGACGTCGTCGGACGCGGCAGGTGCGTCTGCGGTGGCGTCGGGTGGGTCGGAAGGCGAGGCGTCCCAGGACTGGGCGCCGGTGGTCGATGATCCGCAGGCTGCCGCGGCCGAGCGGGTGGTGTCGGTCGGGCGGCATGCCAAGCCTGCCGAGGACGCGCAGGAGCCGGTCCCCGAAGGGCGCCGGGTGTACTCGCCGGCGCACGGGCTGTCCGCCGAGCCGACCGCGGCCACCCCGGCGCAGGTGACACCGCTGGAGGAGGCGGGGCCCGATCCGCTGCTGCCCGGAGAGTTCGTCCGCTCGTACGCGGCCACCGTGACATGGAAGGCCATGCTGGTCGTCGCCGACGGCGCGTTCCCGGGGCTGGGCGTCACCGGGACGCTGACCCGGCGGATGGACGAGCTGCTCGGCGCCGCGTTCCTGCCTGCCGGAGGCGACGGCGGCGCGCCCTTCCCGGTGTGGCCGGACGACTCCGGCCTCGCCCTCGACCTGAGCGTCCACTTCGCCGGCGCCGGTGTGCGCGGCCTCGGCGGGGGCACCGCGAGCCGTTCCGCCGAGCCCGGATGGACGGCGCTGGGCGTGGGGCCGGGCAGCGGCCGGGGCGCCCCGGCTGGGTTCCGGCAGCGTCACCACGGTGTCCTGGTGATCGACACGCTCAACCCGCAGTCGCTGTACCGGCCGTTCGGCGGCCCGATCCAGCCCGACCACGAGCCCGCCGACCGGTCCGGTCCCGCCGACGCGGCGGACGGCCCCGACGCCGGGGTGGTGATCGTCGCCGACCTGCGCGGGGCCGGGACGCGGGTGGTCAACGCCGGCTCGCTGTGGCGGCATGCGTGCCGGACCGTGACGTCGGCCCTGTACGACCCGGCCCGGCCCGAATCCTGGGCGCAGACCCGTGAGGAGCTGCGCTCGCTGCGCCATGTCGCCTATATCGACCCGGCGCTCGGCCTCGGCCTGGTCGTCTACGTGGACGCCGCCCGCCGCCCCTGGTGCCCGCTGGGCTTCGTGATCGAGGAGGACACGGTCACCACCCAGGCGAACGCCCGCATGCTCTGGCCCTGACCGGCCACCCGAGCCACCCGGCTCGTACCGAGCCGTCTGAGCCACCCGGCTCGTACTGGGCCACCCGGCTCGTACCGAGTGGCCCCGGGCGGCGGGACGGGGAAGGGTCGTCGGAGGCGGCTCAGCCGGTGAGCGGGAAGCGGGCGGGGTCCCAGCGGACCGTGGTGGCGTGGCCGTCGAGGCGGGCGGCCAGTTCGACCGGGTCGGCCCCGCCGGGGTCCTCGCCGAGGATCCCGCAGACCAGCGTGCCGCGGATGCGGACGGCGGTGAACGCGCCGATCCGTACGACCCCGGTGCCGCGCAGCCCGGCCAGCTCGGTCAGCAGTGCGTTCAGCGGCGCCGGGTCGCCGGGCTCGCGCAGCGACCGCGCCTGCGCCACCAGCCGGGCGGCGACCTCGTCGGGGTCTCCTCCGGACAGCAGGTAGCCGGTCCACCAGGGGCTGCCCGCGGCGGGCTCCTTGGCCCGCACGCGCAGGCCGGAATCGGCCACACAGCGCTCATAGGCGAGAGTGAGCACCGGCTCCAGCGCGGCCTCCTCGGCGAACAGCAGGCCCCGCACGGCGCCGTCCTCGCGCTCCAGCCGGTCGATCATCTCCCGGTACAGGGTGCCGACCGTCTGCTCCAGCGCGTCCAGCGAGGCCGCGCGGGCGGCCTCGGCGTCGCGGGCGACGCCCACCTGGTGCTCCAGGGCGGCCAGCCGGGCCGTGAGCTCCCCGAGTTCGCGCTCCAGCCGGCGGATGAGCGCCGCCGAGACCGCCGCCGCGGCGGTCGCCTTGGCCGGGGCCGGCCGCGGCGGCTGCGGCGCCGTCCCGCGCGTCAGCGGCCCCGCCGCCGGCGGCCCCTCGGCCTCGGGAACGGGCTCGGGCTCCTCCGCCCCGGACTGCGGCGGGGGATCGTCGAGCCGCCGGCTGAGCTCGGCCACCTGGTCACGCAGGTACACGATCTCCGCCTGGGCCTGCGGAAGCCTGCGATCGAAGGCCAGGTACAACTCCCGCCCGGCCACGGCCAGGCAGAGCAGGATCACGATCCAGGTGGTCATACCGCTCCTCCCGCTCCTCGGGACATGGCCGCGACACGACCCTAACCACCTGCCACGACCGTATCGCGGTGATCGCGCGGCGGGCCCCGGCGTGTCCCGGTGTTCCGGCGCCCCGATCCGGGGCCGAGAGCGCCCTCCCGGCCCCGGACAGGACGACGATCAGCCCTCGACGACGGTCACGGAACCCTGCCCGAGATCCTCCAGCGGGCCCCGGATCTTGCCGGCGTCGCCCACGACCACCACGGTGAGGGCGTCCTGGGAGACGTGCTCGGCGTAGGCGCGGACGATCCGCTCGGGCGTCACCGCCCGCAGCTCGTCAAGGTAACGGCGCGGATAGTCGACGCCCAGCCCGGAGGCCGCCGCGTCGGCCAGCTCGGAGGCCACCGCGCGGGAGGTCTCGTAGTCGGCGGGCGCCCGGTCGGCCAGCGCGCTCACCGAGGCCCGGCACTCGCCGTCGCCCACCCCGTCCAGCACGCTGCGCAGCGCGCCCAGCGCGTCGGTCACCGCGTCGGCGGTGACCTCGGTGTGCACCGCGCCCTGCGCGATGAACACCCCGCAGTGCCGCATCCGCAGCAGGCCCGCGCGCATCCCGTAGGTGTAGCCCTTCTCCTCGCGCAGCAGCGCGTTCAGCCGGGACGTCAGCCCGCCGCCCAGCACGTGGCAGGCCACCGTCAGCGTCGGCCAGTCGGGATGGGCCCGGCCCGGCACGCCGTGGCCGATCGCCAGGTAGCTCTGCACCGACCCCGGCCGGTCGACGACCACCAGCCGCGGCCCCGGCGTGGGCGGCGTGGTGTCGGGCGCCGGCAGCGGCGCGGCGGTGGTCCGCCAGCCGCCGAACGCCGAGGTCAGCAGATCCTCGGCGGCCACTCCGGTCAGGTCGCCGGCGATCACCGCGGTGGCCTCGGCGGGGGAGGCGGCGGCGAAGAACGCGCGTACGTCGGCACCGGTCAGCCGCTCGACCGAGTCCGGCGAGCCGCCGGTGGGCCGGGCCGGGCGGCTGTGGTCCGGGAACAGCCGGGCGCGCAGCTCCCGCATGGCCCGCGAGCCCGGGTCGGCGTCCTCCTGCGCGATCTCCTCCAGCCGCTCGCGCACCAGCCGCCGTACGTCGGAGTCGGCCAGCGCCGGGCCGCCGAGCACCTCGGCCAGCAGTTCCAGTGCCTCGCCCAGCCGGGTCACCGGGGCGTCCAGCCACACGCGCAGCGCGGTCAGGTCGGCGAAGGCGTGCAGGCTGGCGCCGATCCGCTCGAAGTGGGCGGCCAGCCTGGTGCCGCCGCCGGGCTCGGTGCCCTCCAGCAGCGCGCGGGAGGTCAGGGTGGCGACCCCGTCCAGCCCGTCGGGCTCGCGGCCGGCCCCGGCGTCCAGCACCAGCCGGACGGCCGCCAGCCGCCGTCCCGGCAGGTCGCAGCGCAGGGTGGCGGGGCCGCCGGGGATCTGCCCCTCGGTGCCGGTGGGGAACGCCCACGGCGGGATCGGGCCGGGCACCGGACGCGCCGGGAAGTCCGGGATCAGCGTGGTCATTTGGCGCCTCCGTAGCTGAGAGCGGTGCGGGTGCCGGGGGCCAGCCAGCGCCGTGCCGCGTCCTTGATCTCCGCGCCGGTGACCGCGGCGGCCCGCGCGGCGGAGGTGAACACCCGCGCCGGGTCGTCGAACTGGGTGGCGTTGGCCGACAGCGCGTTGGCCAGCCCGGTCACCGTCTCGGTGCGCTCCAGCAGGCCCCGCTCGGCCTGTGCGGTCGCCCGCGCGGTCTCGTCCTCGGTGGGGCCGTCGGCGGCGAAGGCGGCCAGTTCCTCGTCCAGCACCTCGGCGATCTTGGCGGGGTCCGGCCCGATCGCCTCCACGATGGCCAGCGACGGGCCGCCGACCAGCCGGGTCACCCCGGTCCACACCTCGGTGGCGATCTGGTCGCGGCGCACCATCCGGTCGTAGAGCCGGGAGCCGGAGCCGCCGCCGAGGATCTCGGCGGCCAGTTCGGCGGCCTCGATCGCGTGCCCGCCGTCGGGGGGCAGCGGCAGCATCGCGAAGTAGGCCGGGGAGGGCACCTCCTCGTCCACCTCCTCCAGGATCACCCCGGCCAGTGGGGCCACCTCGCCGGGCCGGGCGGGCGGCGCGGCGGGCCCGGCCGGGATGCCGCCGAAGCAGCGCTCGGCCATCGCGATCGCCGCCTGCGGGTCCACGTCCCCGACGATGGACAGCACCGCGTTGCCGGGGGCGTACCAGGTGCGGAAGAACTCGACGCAGTCCTCGATGGTGGTCGCGTTCAGGTCCTCCATCGAGCCGATGGGGGTGTGCGCGTAGGGGTGGCCGGGCGGGAAGGTCAGCCGGCACAGGCGCTCGAAGGCGGTGCCGTACGGCTGGTTGTCGTAGCGCTGGCGGCGCTCGTTCTTGACCACGTCGCGCTGGTTGTCCAGGTTCTCCTGGGTGAGCGCGGCCGGCAGGGTGCCCATCCGGTCGGCCTCCAGCCACAGGGCCAGCTCCAGGTGGCTCACCGGGACGGTCTCGTAGTAGTTGGTGCGCTCGAACGAGGTGCTGGCGTTGAACGTGGCGCCGGCGCTCTCCATCAGCGCGGCGTGCTCGCCCTCGGCGACGTTGGCCGAGCCCTGGAACATCAGGTGCTCGAAGAGGTGTGCCAGCCCGGTGCGGCTCTTGCCGTCCACCCCGGTCTGCTCGTGCCGCGAACCCACCCCGTACCAGATGTTCACGGCGGCCAGCGGCACGACATGGTCCTCGCAGACCACCACGCGCAGCCCATTGCCGAGCGTGTGCTCATGCAGCGGCTGTTCAGCCACGAAACGCTCCCGTCCCGTCGATGCCCGCGACCGGAGGTGGCCGCGGCACGGCGTTCGCCTGATCTAGCGCCTGATCTAGGCTCACCGTACCCGGACCCGAGCGTCCCGTGGCCGTGCCGGGACGTGTGAAGGGGCCGGTCAGGAACCGGCCCGGCTGTCCTCCCGCTCGGCGGCGAGGGCCTCCTCCAGGGTGTCGTGGAGGACGAAGATCTTGGTGAGCTGGGTGACGTGGAACACCCGGCGCACCCGTTCGTTGGCGCCCACGAACGCCATGGAGCCGTTGCGGGCGCGCAGCCGGTGGTAGATGCCGACCAGCACGCCGAGGCCGGTGGAGTCCAGGAAGGTGACGTCACCGAGGTCCACCACCAGGCGCAGGGGGCCCTTCTCGATGACGTCGAGCAGCATCTCGCGAAGCCGGGGGCTGCTGAAGACGTCGATCTCCCCGGAGACCTTGACGATGTTGACACCCTGCTCGACGTGTTGATCGACCGCGAATTCCACGGATACTCCTGTGCTTTCGGTGCGCCGGGAGGGTCGGGGCCTTCCGGCGGGGGGTGTTTCGGCCGGTGCGGTAGCTGTCCATACCCATACGGTCGGGGGTTATCCGGCGGCCCGATTCATCGGAGCCCCCGAGGGCGGAGGCCCCCTGTTTCGGGGGGTCGATCAGTGGAACGCCCGCGTACCCACGGGGAGGCGGGGCCGAACACCGCGGCAACCGGTAGGACCCCGGAACGCTCGCGTACCCGCGGGCAGGCGGAGGCCCCTGGTCGTGGGGCCGCTGCCTTCGGAAGGGGGAGAAGGTCAGCCGGTGGGACGCCCGCGTACCTGTAGGGAGGCGAGCAGGTCGGCGGTGGCCGCCGCGACCTGGGCGACGGCGCGGTCGAACGCCTCGGCGTTGTGCGCGGCCGGGGCGCGGAAGCCGGACACCTTGCGGACGTACTGCAGGGCGGCGGCGTGGATGTCGGCGTCGGTGGTCTCGTCCTGGAAGGGCGGTCGGAGTGTCTTGATGCTGCGGCACATGCCGCGATTCTTCCTCCACCCTCCGACAGTGTTCCGTCCGGCGGCCGTCAGGGGTGCCGGAACAGCGCCCAGACGATCTTGCCTGCGGTCATCGGCCGCCAGCCCCAGCAGTGGGTGAAGGAGTCGACCAGGTGCAGGCCGCGGCCGGTCTCGGCGATGTAGTCGGGCTCCTTGCGCCGGGGAGCCTCCTGGCCTCCGTCGAGGATGCCCGCCAGCAGCCAGGGTGTCTGGTGGACCCGGCCGTGGAGCAGGCGGAGCCGTATCGCGTCGTCGCAGCCGGGCACGGAGGACGCCAGGGGAGATAGGGGAGCCGGCGGCCCCGACGGAAAGTGGGGGTGGGTCGGGACGCCGTGCCGCAGGGCGTTGGTGACCAGTTCGGTGACGACCAGCGCGACGTCGTCGGTGAGCCCGCCCAGATCCCAGCCACCGAGCATGGAGGTGGTGAAGTGCCGTGCCGCGGTGACGGCCTCCGGGTCGGGGCGGACGATGTAGGTGACCGTGCCCTCGGTCCCGTCCATCAGCAGGCGTAGTCCCCGTTCGAGCGCGGGGGGCAGATCCCGGGACTCCGGTATCGGGGCCGCTGCCGCGCTGTGCTCCCGGTTTTCGGCAGGCTCGTAACCGGCCGAAACGACAGGAGCCCAGCCCCACCGCGGCTCGTCGCGTGTGTGGCGTGACGTCATCCCCAGACCCCGCAGAGTGATCTCGTGGTGTAGCCATGGCTCGGAAGTCCCGTGCGTTATCCTGCGCATCGTAGCGTGCGAATGCAAGGCCCAATGCACGTGCATTCAGATCGTGCGGCGTGGGCCGGTCCAAGATCGGAGGGAGCACCCGGAGACAGCACGGGAGTGGCACACTTAGTGCGCTGTCCGCCATCTAGCGGGAGGTTGGGCGTGACTCCGGAGACGCCGGGAGCCGGTTCGACGGTCCGTCGGATCCTGCTCGGCTCGCAGCTGCGCCGCCTGCGCGAGCGCAAGGGCGTGAGCCGGCAGGAGGCGGGGTATGTCATCCGTGCGTCGGAGTCCAAGATCAGCCGCCTTGAGCTGGGGCGGGTCAGTTTCAAAGAGCGAGACGTGGCCGACCTGCTCACGCTGTACGACGTCACCGACGAAGCGGAGCGGGAGGCGCTGTTGCAGCTGGCGCGGGACGCCAAAACCCCGGGATGGTGGCACCGTTACAACGAGGTGCTGCCCAAGTGGTTCCAGGCCTATGTCGGCCTGGAGGAGGCCGCCGCGCTGATCCGGACCTACGAGTGCCAGTTCGTGCCGGGGCTGCTGCAGTCGGAGGAGTACGCGCGGGCGGTGATCCGGCTGGGCAACGCGGGCGCCACCGAGGACGAGATCGAAGATCGTGTCACGGTGCGCATGCAGCGCGCCCAGCGGCTGACCGCCCCTCACGCCCCCCGGCTGTGGGCGGTGCTGGACGAGGCGGCGCTCAAACGGCAGATCGGCGGGCCCGAGGTGATGCGGAGCCAGTTCGAACATCTCATTGCGATGTCGAAACTGCCCAACGTCACCATCCAGGTGATGCCGTTCCGGTTCGGCGGTCACGCCGCCGAGGGCGGGGCGTTTTCCATCCTGCGGTTTCCCGAGCCGGACCTGCCGGACGTGGTGTACGTCGAGAACCTTGTCGGAGCCCTCTATCTGGACAAACGCGATGACGTCGACAACTACCTGCAGGCGATGGAACGCCTGTGCGTCGACAGCGAGACTCCGGAGCGCACCGTCGAGATGCTCGGCGACCTTCTCAGGAAGACATAGATGCTCAAGACCTACAACGGAATGCCTGCCGCCGAGCTGCACGGTGCCCGGTGGCAGAAGTCCCGGCGCAGCAACTCCCAGGGCAACTGCGTCGAGATGGCAGAGCTCCCCGGCGGGAGCGTGGCGATGCGCAACAGCCGGCACCCCGAGGGCCCGGCGCTCATCTACACGCGACCGGAGATCGAGGCTCTCATCCTTGGTGCCAAGGACGGCGACTTCGATCACCTGATCGGCTCCAACTAGCAGCCGATCCCTCCGATACCGGACCCCGCCGCATAATTGCGGCGGGGTTTTTCGTCGTCCGGCGCGGCACCGACGCGGCATGTGCGGTGCCGGCCGTTCCCCGACCCGGCATCAGGGCGGGGGCGGCATGTGCGGTGCAGGCCCTTCCTCGACCCGGCATCGGGGCAGACGCGGTATGTGCGGTGCCGGTCGTTCCCTGGCCCGGCATCGGCGTGGACGCCAGGCGGTTCGGTGCTGCCGGTCGCTCGTGCCCCGGTCCGGGTGTTCCGAGGTCAGCCGCAGTTGCCCCAGGACGCGCTGCCGCTGCCGGCGGGGGTGCCGCCGGAGTAGCGCACGCACTGGCCCTTGGCGTAGACGAACACCGGGCCGGCGTAGTACTGGAAGGAGCCGCTGTCGCTGTCGGAGCTGCCGCTCCGGCTCTCGATCTTGGCCCAGACGCTGGTGGACTTGCCGACGTCCCTGGTCTTGATGGTGACCGCGCAGTTGTAGCCCGAGCTGTTGTAGAGCTGGTAGGCGATGCCGCCGGCGAACGTCGTGGACCGCTGGACGTAGTAGCCGCCGCCGTGGCCGCCGGAGTCGCAGACCGCCTGCGGGCTGTACGGGTTCGAGGGCTCGGGCGTGGAGTCGTCGCCGCCGCGGCCCGAGCCGCCGGCGTCCGTGTCGCCCCCGCCGCCGGGCCTGTTGGCACGGGGCTTCTCACCGGCCGGGGAGCTCTGGCCGGTCTTCGGCTTCGTGGAGTTCCCCGGCCTGCCGGAGGGGGACGTGCCGGGGGTACGGTGCCCGTTCGGTGCCGCGCCAGCCGCTCCTGCCGAGCCGGCCGTGCCGGCCGCGCCGCTGGGCGCGGCCGTGCCGCCCCCGGGCCCGCCGGGGACCACCGCGGCCGCGCCGGTGTTCGCCTCGGCCTCGCCCTCACCGCCGGAACGGGCGACCATCCACACCGAGCCGCCGACCAGCATCACTGCGATGGCCACGGCCGCCACCGCGGGCACGAGCAGCCCACGCCGGGACCGCTTCGCAGACGGCGGACCCGCCGGACCCGCCGATCCGATCGGCCCTGTGGGACCACCCGGCCCTGTGGGACCACCCGGCCTCGTGAGGCCTCCCGGTCCTGCGGAGCCCATCGGGCTTGCGGAGCCCGCCGGTCCTGCCGATCCCGCAGGGCTCACCGCCCCTGCCGACCTCGCCGGGCCTTTCGGTCCTGCGGTCCTCGCCGTTCCTGCGGCGTCTGCCGGCCTGCTCGGGCCTGTGGCGCCCGCCGGGCCGTACGCGGGGCCGGGCGGTGATCCGAAGGGCGTGACGCCGCTCGGGTGCTGGGCGTGCCGAGGCGGTGGAGGGTATCCCCCTCCGATGGAGGAGGCCTGTGGGCCGCTCGCGCCATCGGCGGGATCGGTGTGCGTGATGGCGGGTGGCTGAGGGATGGGGCCGGGGACGGTGTCCGCGCCGACCAGGCGTTCCTGGGCCTGCCGTGCGCTGGGCCGCAGCGCCGGGTCCTTGGCCAGGCAGGCGGCGACCACTGCGCGCAGCGGCTCGGGCAGGTCGCCGAGGTCCGGCTCGGCGGTGAGGATGCGGTGCATCACCGCGCCCATCTCGTCATTGCCGAACGCCGGATGACCGGTTGCCGCGAACACCATGGTGGTGGCCCAGGCGAACATGTCGGCGGCGGGTCCGACCGGGCCGCCGTTGAAGTGCTCGGGGGACATGTAGGCGGGGGTCCCGACGTTCTGGGTCTCCCCGCCGCCGAGCGCCCGCGCCACCCCGAAGTCGATCACCCGGGGGCCGTCCGGTCCCAGCATGACGTTGTGCGGCTTGAAGTCGCGGTGCACGATGCCCGCCTGGTGGATGGCGGTCAGTGCGGTCAGCGTGCTGATGGCCAGCCGTTCCAGCGCGCCGCCGGTGCGCGGCCCGCTCTCGGTGACCATCTTGTACAGGGAACTGCCGGGGACGTACTCGCTGACGATGTAGGGCTGTTCGCCGTCCACGTCGGAGTCCAGGATCTGCGCGGTGCAGAAGCGGGCGACCCGCTTGGCGACCTCGAGTTCGCGGGCGAACCGTCCCCGGGCGGCCGGGTCGGCGGTCAACCCCGCGTGCAGCAGCTTGATCGCGACGAACTCCGCGGACGCCGCCGGGCCGAGGGGACGGCCGAGGAAGACCGAGCCCTGGCCGCCCTCGCCCAGCCGGCCGAGGATCTCGTAGGCGCCCAGGCGGGCGGGATCCCCCGCGCGCAGCGGATGGGCATCGGGCATGGTCCTGTCCGTCACGCTGCTCTCTTTCGTCACATCAGGCTCAAGGGCATCACATGTGAGTCGTACCAGCCTATTTGCCTTGACGAAGCGCCTGGGCCGCGGTGCCGGGGAGGGCGCGGGCAAGAACCGGCCGGGCGACCGTCGCCGCGGTCGCCCGGCCGGTGCGGATTCGTGGTCAGGCCGTCTCGGACTCGGTGCACTCGACGCTCGGCTCGTCCCGGCCGGGCGGCCCCTCGGCGGCGAGGCCGCGTTCCAGATGGGCGGCTACGGCGAGGGCACGCAGCGAGGTGGACCTGATCGGGCGCCGGTCGTCACCGGACTTGGGGCGTGGAATACTACTCGTGGTCATCGAGTGCCTCCCTGTGATCGTGGGGGCCGCTTCGATCGGCCTCGCCTGGCTGGTGGAACGTCCAAGATCGCCGAGTTATTCCGTCCATACGGGATCTTCGTACGATCTTGGTCGCGGGGTCGCGATGCTGTGCTCAGGCTTCCCGGAAATCACGCGGCCATGCCTGCGCATGGACCGCTTCAATCCGCCTGTCGGGGGCGGGGCCGCTCAAGAGGGCTGCCACCATTGGTCTTCGTGGATCCCGACAGCCTGGAGAGCGGAGGCGCCCCGACGCTGGGCGAACCCCTGGCCGTGGAGTTCGGCAACACCCGGTACGCGGTGCGCGGCAACCCTCAGGAGGGCCTGGCCAAGCCGGAACACCTAGCCGCCTGGCTGCGCGACTACGCGGGCGCCTTCGTCCCCGGCGCGGCCGACGCCGCCGTCACCGCGCTCGCCCCTGACGACCTCGGCCGCTTCCTCCGGCTGCGCGACGTCGTCCGGGACTGCACCCGCGCGATCGTCAACGGCCACCACCCGTCCGCGGCACTGATCGACGAGCTCAACGCGGCGTCGGCGCTGGCCCCCGCCTGGCCCCGCCTGGAACCCTCCGGCGACGACCTCACCGTCACGGCCATGACCTCCGCGAACCCGGTGGACGCCGTGCTCGGCACCATCGCCCGCTCTGCCATCGAGATCTTTGGCGGCCCTAACCGCACCGCGCTACGGGCCTGCGGCGGCCCCGGCTGCATCCTGTTCTTCGTCAAGAACCACCCGCGCCGCGAATGGTGCTCCCCCGGATGTGGCAACCGCGCCCGGGTGGCCCGCCACTACGACCGCCACCGCACCACCAGGTCCCGCTGACCTCACCCGACGGGCTTTTCACCGTCCACCGTCTCCCGACCGCCCGGACCGGCCTCTCCCCGCTCCGCAGACGCCCCCGGCGCCACCCCCGGCCCGGCCACGACGCCCATCGGCCGGGTGGCGTCCCCCGGACCGGAAACAGCCCGCGTACCCGCCGAGCCGCCGTCCACCACCGCCGAGCCCTCTCCCGACGCCTCAACGGACCGGACACCACCCGAACGGACGGCGTCATCCGTCTCAGGCTCAGTCCGTTCGCCCGGGTGCTCTGTCGCAGAGCTGTCCCCTGG
>NZ_FNVO01000032.1 GCF_900108175.1 Thermomonospora echinospora | reverse complement strand
ATCCCGGTCGCGGTGGCCTGCCGGGTATTGAACGTCTCCACCTCGGGATACTACGACTGGCTCGGGCGGCCCGAATCACCGCGTGCTCTGCGCAACAAGGAACCGGCGAAGATGATCCGCGAAATCCATGCAGAATCGCGCGGCAGCCATGGCTCGCCACGGGTACATGCCGAGCCGGCGCTCGGGCTGGGCGAGCAGGTGAACCGCAAGCGGGTGGAGCGGCTGATGCGCCGGGCCGGGCTGCAGGGCGTCTACCGGCGGCGAGGGCGCCGCGACCTGGTGAACGCCGCGACGGAGGAGGACCTGGTGCAGCGCCACTTCGACGTCGCCGGCCCCGACCGGCTGTGGCTCACCGATATTACCGAACACCCCACGACGGAAGGGAAACTGTACTGCGCCGCCGTGCTGGACGCCTCTTGCGGGCGCATCATCGGCTGGTCGATCGACACCCGCCAAGACACCGACCTGGTCATCAACGCACTCGCCATGGCCGTCACACGACGCAACCCGCCACCCCGCTCGACAATTCTGCATTCCGACCACGGAACGCAATACACGTCCTGGGCGTTCGGGAAACGTCTGCGGGACGCCGGGCTGCTCGGCTCGATGGGCACGGTCGGTGACTGCTACGACAATTCCATGATGGAGTCGTTCTGGGGGACGATGCAACTGGAGTTGCTCGACACCCGGACGTGGAAAGCCAGAGAAGAGCCGGCCGGCGCGGTCTTCGAATGGATCGAATGCTGGTACAATTCTCACAGGCGTCATTCCAGCATCGGAATGCACAGCCCCGTCGCATTCGAAGGGCTCAACCTGCCCTCAGATACCCACGAGTGACCTCACCGTTGGTGTCCGTGCAACGGGGGGAAGCTCATCCGGAGCTGGACCGGCACGGCATCCCAGCAGCGATCAACTCTCCTGGCCGACCGGCAGGGGCACGGTCTTTCGCCAGAACTCGAAGTCCAAGAGCAAAGAGTGCTCACCTGCCGGCGGCTATCACCAGAAGTCTGCCGTATGGCCGACTCCCCGATCTGATTAGGGAGCGAACACTTGGTCGGCGAACTCCTCCGACCTCGCCCGCACACCCTCCAACTCCTGCGGTGTCATCCCTTCACCCCCAGCAGCAGATCGGAACATACACGCAGGAACTCCCCCACCTCACCGAGCCCTACTAGGCCACGTGGCCCGTCCCGACCGTGGAGGGACAAGGCCGCACGTCTGCGACCAGGCGAAACTGGTTCTGAAAAGGACCCACTGAGCTATACTGGCGTGAAACGACAGTCCGATCTGAGAACTCAGATCTAGCGGAGTCCACGCGAGGGCGGCTCCGCCCAGTCGAGGGAACCCACCAGCCAGATGAGCCAGAACGCCGAGCCGGGCCTGCTGGCCCGACGCCTGGAGCACCTGTTCCAGACCGCCCACCCCAAGGGCCGCAAGCCCTACACCAACGTCGAGGTGGCCGACGCCATCAACCAGGCGGCGGGCGAACAAGTGATCTCCCAGGCCTACATCTGGCAGCTCCGCAAGGGCATCAAGGACAACCCCACCCGCCGCCACATCGCCGCCCTGGCCGACTTCTTCGGCGTCTCCCCCCTGTACTTCTTCGACGACACCGACCCGGCCACCGACACCGCCCTGGAAGCCGACGTCAAGCTCGCCCTGCGAGACGACGCCGTCCGCGACCTCGCCCTGCGCGCCGCCGGCCTGTCAGACGCCACCCTCAAGACCATCCAGGACATGATCACCCGAGCCCGCACCCTGGAAGGACTCCCCGAGCTCGACGAGGACACGACCTCGCAGTAACCGCCCGCTCCTCGTTCTGCGTCATCCCGACCGCCCGCAGCGGTCGAGGCTGTAGTGGCCCAAAGTCCAACCGCCTCGTTCGGCGCCGTCGTCGACCACCGTGCGGCAGCCGTGCTCACCTCGGCTCACCGTCACCCGTGCATTGACCAGCTATTTTTACATGAGCATATTTACAGCATGGTCACGTACACATCAGTTGGTCACGCTGATCTTCCCCGGATACCGGCGTTCCCGAGAGGTAAGTACCTGACGAGCCAATGCCGTTGGCCCGCTGCGGCGTTGTTCACCCAAACGCAAGAGCCGGTGATCCCCGTCCGTGACGCAGGCAGCCGCCGGACCCAAGCCACGATCGCGGCCACCGCGGGTGTGCATGCGGCCGGCTGACACGCCACGCTCGCCCGGCAGCGCCTCAGCCCCCGGGCGTCTCCTCACCGCCGGGCAGGTCGCAGACCTTTTCCAGTGCACCCCGTCGTGGATCAAGGAGCGAGCCCGGCGACGAGAGATCCCCTTCGTCATGATCGCGGGGCAGTACAGGTTCACCGACGCGCACCTCACCGAGATCGTCCGGATCTTCGAGATGCGGCCGGAGGAACGGGTGCGGCACTCCTCCGCACCGCGCCGCAGAATCGCGGCACCGCCCCCCGCCGACCCGCCGGCGACCGCCCTCCGCGCCCGGCGCCCTCGACGGTCCCGCCAGCCCACCTGACCTCTCAAAGAGTCCCGCCATTCCCGCGATAATGGCAATGACGCCCCCGGAAGCCACCGCAGGCAATTCATCCCCCAAAGGGCTTGGCCACAACCAGCACACCCAATCGTGAACAGCTGCACATCTATCAGCAGGACTCAGGCGAAGACACCCCCCAAAAGCACTCCCCACCGGAGCAAGAGATGGCATATGCAGAAAAACGCGGCAAAGGCTCCAACGCCTACTACCTGGCGCGGTTCAGCGACGGGAACGGCAAGTGGCCCACCGTCAAGGACGGGCGAGGAGCCGCGATCCGGTACCGCACCAAGCGGGAGGCCGAGCAGGCCGCCAACGACGAGGAGGCCAAGGTCCGCGGCAGGACCTGGCGTGATCCTGCCGCAGGTCAGGAGACGTTCACCGCCTACGTGAACGGCTGGTACGCGCGCCAGGATCTCAGTCCTCGGACGATGGGGAACTACCGGCTGACCATCGAGACGATCCTGCTTCCCGAATTCGAGACCGACCCGCTCCGCAACATCACCACCGTCCGGGTCACCGAGTGGGAACGTCGGCTGCGGACCGCAGGGTACGCCGAGGAAAGCATCCGCACCTACCGGGGAGTGCTGCACGTCAGCATGGGCGACGCGGCCACCGAGGGAAAGATCGACGTCAACCCGGTGACCCGGCCACGCGGACGGGGCCGGCGGGCGGGAAAGGCCAAACACCGCAGACCGGAAAAGCCCGTCGTCGACCCGCTCGGCGCGCTGCTGCTGGCCGAGCGCTGCGCGATTCTCAGCGGACGCGACGACGAGTTCATCCTGGTCGTGACGAAGGCGTGGACAGGCGCCCGCTGGGGTGAACTGGTCGGCCTGGAGCGTCCGTACTTCCGGATGTCGAAGCTGAGGATCGAGCACCAGCTCGAGGAACTCGACGACAGCACCTGGCTCAAGTGCCCGCCGAAGGAGGACAGCCGCCGCACGATCGACCTGCCGCCGTTCCTGTCCGGGCTGCTCAGCCGCCAGATCAAGGCGACCCAGGCCGAGCGCGCGCAGGTGTGCCCCTGCTACCGCCCACAGCGTCCCACAGCGCCGCACGCGGGCGGCGGGTACATCTTCACCGGCCGCACCACCCGGCGGCGCGTGGACAAGAGGCTGACGCCGGTCACCGCCGCTCACTGGCGGCGTTCGGGGTTCGAAAGCATGATCTTCAAGCCCGCCGCCGAGGGCTGGTACCCCAAGAAGGCGCCGCTCCCCCGCCGGCCCGTACCGCTGCTGGCCGACCCGTTCCCCGGAACGCCGGTCCGGGGCCGCAACTACGTGGAACGCTCCGACTGGTGCTGGACGGCGATCCGCGACGGCCTGACCCCCCACCTGCTACGGCACACGCACCGCACCTGGATGACCGAGGACCGCATCCCCGAGATCCTGGCCCATGAGCGCCTCGGCCACGAGATGGGCGGGATCGCGGCCCGCTACACCCATGTGACCGACGCCATGCGGGCCGAACTGATCGAGGCGCTCACCCAGCGGTGGAACTCCGCGCTGGACGCCCGGCTCCGGATGCACCCGCACTCGCCGGTGGCGGTGCTGGAGGAGTTGCTGACCGCCCGCGCGGCCAAAAAAGAAGGGGACGATCGCAAGATCGTCCCACAGGATTCCCACAACCCCCGGGTCGTGGGACTTCGGCCGAGGCCCAGAAAGCGGGCCTGACCTGCGGTGGAGCTGAGGGGATTTGAACCCCTGACCCCCTCGATGCGAACTACCTGCCCGGCCATGGTCGTTTGGGCTTCGCCCTGGTCAACCGTGTGGTGAGGGGTGGGCGCGGGTACTGCCGTGTGGGTACGTTGCTGTACTTCCGTGCTGTACAGCAGCACCCGCGACGCGGCTGGTCACGGCCTCTCCGGAGCGTCGGTGGTGCTGTAGGCCATGAGCCGTGGAGGCCGCTCGTCGGCTGAGGTGGTGTCCGTCAGGCGGCGTGTTCGTCCAGGATCTCGCGTACTTCCGGTACGTGCCGGAACGGTTCCAGCTTGGCCAGGACGACGCGGGTTCGTTGGTTGGTGCGGTCGCTGGTGAGGTCGCTGGTCAGGTCGAGTATGCGGCGGGTGGTGTTGGCGGCTTCTTCGGGCTCGTTGGCGTCGGCCAGGGCGACGGCGAGCCATGACAGGTAGAGGGCCAGTTCGCGGGCGTGTGTTGCGTCGTACCGGCTCAGCACTTCTTGCAGGAGCGGAACGGCTCTCAGCGGCTTGTGCAGTTCGGTGTAGACCCGCGCGTCCATGACGTCGAGTTCTTCGGCGGAGACCCAGTAAGCCCAGGTGGGGGCCTCGTCTGCACCGTCCTCGGTCAGGGCCTCGTGTGCCTCGCCCAAGGCGCGCATGGCCTGCTGGTTCTGGCCCTTCTTGGTGTGAGCCCATGCCACGCGGTCCAGGTAGAGGGCTCTGGTCTTCCCCGGCGCGTCGGGGCCTGCCTCCTCTAGTGCGGCCTGGGCGAGGCTGAGGCCGGTGTCCTCCTGGCCGGTGTTGGAGAGCTGGTAGGCGAGGCTGCCCGCGAGGTTTCCGGCAAGGGTGGAGTCCTGGGCTTCGCGTGCCGCTGAGACGCCCAGCCGGTATGCGCGCTCGGCCTGGTCGTGCTGGCCAGCGTCGCTGGCGATCCATCCGGCGATCTGGGCCATTTCGGCGATGCTCGCAAGGAGGGCGCGGCCGACTTCCTCAGTGTGCGTCGTCTCGCGGTAGAGCCTGATGGCCGCGTTCAGTTCGCGGAATGCCGGGGCTATCAGGTCCCCGCCCGCTATCACGTCGTCGGCCAGCCGTAGCCCGTGCGCACGGGCGGCCAGACCATCCGCCGTGGACATGCCTATGCGGCGGCCCACGTGGCTGGCGAGCGGGCCGAGGTGTTCCCCATGGTCGGGAAGCAGGATCGCCAGGGTTTCCGCAGGGCTCGGTGTTCCGTTCTGTATGTCGTCTCCTCGGGCGTGCTCTGCCGCACGTTCAAGCTCGTCCAGGTGGATGCCCAGCGCCGTCGCAAGCGCCGGAAGCCACACCGTGGGGACACGTTCCCCGCGCTCCCACCGGCTGACCTCGTTGCGCGTCACGGATGCCGTTCCGGAGATGCGGCACAACATCTCGGCCAGTTGCCGCTGACTCTTGTTCGCCTTCCGGCGCATACGCGCCAGGTATGCGCCGAACCGCTTACGCCTGTCGTCGCTCACGCTGGCCCCTCCCTTGGGTCCAGTCTGGCCCCTCCCCGGCCCCCTGGCCGGCACCTCTGAGAGATGCCCCGAAAAGGGAGGCTCGCCGAAGCGAAGGCAACAGTCAACGGCATTCGATAGGCGGTGGAAAACATGCCTGATCGTCGCAGCGGAAGACATACGGGACGCGCTTGGGACGCTCCCCGTGAGACGGACACCCGGCGCGCCCAGGTCTGGGCGCTGGCCCAGGTGCTCAAGGCGCACGGGTACGGGGTGGAGGTGGCCGAGTCCGAGCCGTTGCTGGTGGTGGCGGTCTCCTCCGGCTCCCCGGTCCAGGTGCGGTGTGACTACCGGCAGGACTGCGGCGGTGAGCCGTGGTTCTTCCTGACCGGTGGCGGGCCGCTGGCGGCGGCCGACGGTGACCATCTGCAGGACGCGGTGGTGGCGGTCAAGGGCGCGCTGGCCCGGCGGGGCTGACTCCTCATGGTGATCGGCCACCTGGACCGGCTGGCGGCGGCGTTGCTCGATGACGGCTGGCAGGTCCTGCCGCGTTATGACCACGATCCGCCGTTCCTGCGGGTGTGGCATCCGGACCTGGAGGTCCTCGGTCTGTCAGTCGGCGTCCGACCCGGCCCGGCGGGCACCCGCCAGGCGGCCGTGTGGTGGTACGTGATGCTGCCGCACGTCCGCCTGACCCCGTGCGCGGACGTGGCGGGCGCGGTCGGCCAGATCGCCTGGCTGCTGGGGCCGTGGGTGATGGCGGCCCGGCAACGGCGGGCGGCCCGATGACGGCCCCCGCCACGGATCGGCTGGGCCGCTGGGCGGTCCCGCGCAGTGAGGATCTGCGGCTGGCGTGGCTGCTGGCCCGTCGCGAGTTCGGGCAGGAGTTCCCCGGCGTGATGGTGTGGTTCGGGCTGACCTCCGGCCGGTGGCGGGCGATGGTCCCGGCGGCCGGTGGCTGGCGGCTGCTGGAATCGGCCCAGCCCGATGACCTGCGCACGCAGATCCGCGGAGCGCTGGGGTTTTGGCCGGTGTCCGCCACACCGCACCACCGCCGGTTCGGGGGCAACCCTGACCCGTACCGCAGTGGCCGCTAGGCCGCGAGGAACGGAAGCAGGGGCGGCAGCACTTCCCGCCCCGGTCGGGAACGCCGCTGCACGATATCGACCCGTCTTCTTCGTTTCGGGAGGTCTACAGATATGCAGTCGCAGAGTCCGCCGCTGATGCGGGATTGCCCGCTGGCGTGCCTCACGCCGTCCCCGCGCATCGTCAACCCCCTGCGGGACTACCTGGCCGGTGAGGGCGTCCGGGAGCCGACCGTGGGGGATGTGGTCCGGCTGTGGGAGCACGACAGGCTTCGATTCGTCAAGAACCTGGGACCTGGCGGCACCGAGCAACTTCTTGGGGTCCTGGTGGCGGCGGGCCTGATCCACCAACACCACCACCACGGCTGATCTGCCGCCGGACCCAGGGCCGCGACTTGGGCTCCGTGCTGGCAGGGTCGGGGCCGGCGGATGCCCGAAGGGCACCCCGCAAGGGGCGGCCGGAGGGAGTCAGCCGGCGCCGGTGGCACCTTCCACGCGGGCTGACCGCCGGGCCTGCAAGCCGCTGCCCGGCACCCTGGCGGGGTGGGTCTTGCGTGTGGGCGTGCCCGTTTGGGGTGTGCGGCTGGTGGGCGCACCGTCCACGGGGGGTTGTGGGCGGGGCCGCGCTGCGAACGGCCCCCAGGCCGCACGCGCAAAGCGCGGCGGCCGTCCACAGCCCCCGGTGGGCGGGACCAGCCACAACCCCACACGCATCCACCATCTGATCCGTAGCCCGGTCAAAAGATCCACACCGGTCCAGATCCGTCCCATGACCTGCCCAGGGGCCCTGCTCGCCATCGCTTCTAGAAGCGAGGCTAAAGACAGTAGCGTGTTTGTGGTAGCGCCTCCGGCACGGAGTGCGACTGAACCTGCACCGCTGCTGGCCCATCCCACAGGATGCTCGATCGCAATCTCAGGGCTCCATGACCTGTGATGAACCGAATCACCCTCCAGATGTCGTACGCATCTTGCATGATGTGTGCTCGGTAGACATCCATTGACTCACCCCCGGAGACGCTCATGAAGCGATGGCTGATCGTCGCGCCAGATACACCTTCGAAGCTCGACAGGACGAGCTATGCGGAAGCTCGAATCGAACGTTGGGATAGTCGGATTCTCCTGTCGCCTAAGTCAGTTAAGGTTGGCGATCAAGTTATTTTGTGGCGACGCGGCAGAGCAAGTGGCATCGTAGCGATAGGTAAAGTGAGTAAGCTTGTCGAAAAAGAAGAGCGTTCACTAAGGTCTATCAGGCACTTGAACTCTCCAAGTGGACCGCGTCATGTTATGCAAACACCTAAGGTCGCCAAGAGTGCCCACGTGTCGCTCGACCACTACTGCTTCAGCAGGCCGATCACGCCCCAGCGACTCACAGAAATGGGATGCAGTGAGTTGGCGGCAGTGGCCCACAAAAGCCCTGGCTCCACATCAACATTTAAGGCAATTGAGGTTGAAATTTCGGAGCGGCAATGGAGCAATTTGATTGCAGCTGCCAATGAGAAGGAGATTTCTCCTGAATGGCCAGCCGCCTGGGTTATCCCAGAAGGGGGGCTCGTGGACAGAAGTAAGCTTACTTCCATCTATGGTGGAAGCACGAGCAACAGGGTGGGGGCGAGCGCGAGAACACCAAATGTATTTGTTTTCATTTCCATGCCACCCAAAGACCAAAGGAAAGGGTACCTATGGAAAGACGATCTTCTTATATGTCCTGGCCACCCTGAACCTTGGGATCAAGTAACATCGGAAAACTTGAGCGTTCTAAGTCATCACTGGCGGGGATATCCTGTTCGAGTATTCGAGACTCAAGCGCAGAAGTGTGTCTACATTGGAGAATTTGTAATCGACGACAACAAGCCTGTTGAGGAGTGGTTTAGCGACATCCGAGCAAAGACTGGATTGTTTGGGCGTAGAGAGAAGCAGGAAGTAAAGATACCCCTGCTGCGACTTCGCCAAATCAGCGGCTTGAGCTTCCAGCAAAATCGCACTGCCTTGTTCGATAGTGACCGTACAATGGATCTTCGAGTTGACTCGATAAGCACGACAGACAGAGGGCGCGACAGCTCAGATGTTGCTCATCAGATCGCTGCGGCTTTGACTCAGCCGGAAATAATTCAACAGTTTTCATTGATTGATATCGCTAGCGACGTGAGGAGCACTTTTTTCGCCGCCCTGCGGGTTCAGGAGCTAAGAAAGGCAGTTGCAGAACTCAAGAGCTATCTCCATTCCGGAGTCAACGAAGAGGCCAAGTATCAAGAATGGTGCGAACAACACTCCTGGGCTTTTGGCAATTCCTACATTTCCAGAGATGAGCTTCGCCATATATCTGTCGGAGACACTGTCGACATAATGATGGCTTCAACACTAAATCGACTGCGAGATATCATTGAGCTCAAAAGACCCGACAAGAAGGTCCTTCGTTTCGATAGAGCGCACAAGAGTTGGTACTGGTCCCAGGAGGTTAGCCAAGCCATTGGCCAATGCCACAGGTACTTGGACAAGCTGCATGAGCAGGCAGGTCTTCTTGTGCAAGACTTTCCCGATTTGGCGGCATACCACCCAAGGGCAACCGTGGTAATTGGCCGCTCGGACGAATGGGAGTCGGCGCAGCAGCGAGCCTTGCATGGGTTGAACTCTAGACTCCACGGCGTGTCGGTTATTACATACGACCACCTGTTGGCGAAGGCCGAGGCTACGCTGAAAGCAGTTTCGGTGCCTGTCCAGCAATAGGAGGCCCACGGCCGCAGATGGACCAGGGCACCTGATCCTAGAAGAAAAGATCTTCAACACCGACCACTTCCGTGAGTTCGCTCCTCGGACCTCTGCACCGGGTTCAGGAACGTTGACATAGTCGGGGGCCTGGGGAAGTTTCCTTGTGAGTCGGTCAGCTCATCGCGGGCGGCTCTGGGCGGGCGCGCGGGCTGCTCGGCGGGAGCAGACCAAAGAGGCCGCATACCCGGCGCGCAGAGCCGAGCGTGTCCGCTCCGGCGACCGCGTAGCGGGCGCCCTTGACGCAGTAAAGAAAGTTTGAGCCCACCTCAATATTTATGCTGGTCACAGGTGTAGGGCGGTGATATCTGCCAGTGCTGTGGGGTCGTGGTCGGTGGCGCTGGTGGCTTCGAAGCGGTCGGCGGGGGCGTGGATCTCGGTGACTTCCAGGGGCCGACCTTGGGTGTTGAGCATGATGCGGCGGATGACCAGGGTGGGGGTGCCGGTGGCCTCCATGTTGAGGTCTTCGGTCATGTGGCCGGTGGGCATGGTGGCGTGAACGGTGGTGGTCCAGCGGACGGGGCCGTACCGGTCGGCCAAGTGAGCGTAGTAGTCCTGCGGCTGGATCTCGGCGTCTTGGTCGTCCGTGGTGAGTAGGTCGCGGGGGATGTTGCTGTCGAGGTAGATGCGGGTGCGGGTCTTGGTGTGCTGCCAGAAGGCGTAGCGGTGGATGACCTTGGTGCCGGTGCGGATGCCCAGGGCCTCGGCCTCCTCCAGGCCGCAGGGGTTGGGGATGGGCTGGCCGTGGGCGAACTCAGGGTCTTGGCGCTCGGCGTCGCTAGGGACGGTGACCGGTTCCCAGCCCTGGGCGGCCAGGTCGGAGTTGGGGGCCAGTAGGTCCAGGTGGGGGCCTTGGCCGATGACGATGAGGCGGCGGTCGGGGCGGGGGCGGACGAAGGTGCCGCGTCCGTGGGAGACGGTCAGCAGTCCTTCGGCGGCCAGTTGGGCGATGGCCTTGCGGACGGTGGGGCGTGAGGTGGCGTAGGTGTCGGCCAGGTGCGCCTCTCCGGGCAACGCCTGTCCGGGCTGGTAGTGGCCGTCGAGGATGTCGGTGCGCATGAAGTCGGTCAGCTCGCGCCAGCGTGCGCGGCTGGGGCTGTCGCTCATCTAGGGCCTCCGGGCCGTTCTCGATCTGACAAGACGTAGCACGTGTGATGGTAACGTGTCCGCCGTGGGATGAGATGTAGCACGTGTGAGGCTACGTCTTGGCCTAGCTGTGGAGGTGGTGCGTGTGACGGCGACCAGCGACGACGGCAGGAACGACGACACGGCAGGTGCGGGGGTGGTGTTGCCGCCATGGGCGCGGGCGGTGGTCGAGGTGGCTTCGGCGCCCGGTTTCGAGCGGTGGACCCGGCAGGTGGCCTCGACGGGTGGGTGTTCGGCGCCGGTGCATCTGGTGGGTGAGTCGCAGATCATCGATCCGGCGACCGGTGAGGTGCTGCACGTCTACCGAACGGCCGATGAGCCGACGGGGCGGCTGCTGGTGGCGTGCGGGAACCGGCGGGCGTCGGTGTGCCCGGCGTGCTCGGAGGTCTACCGGCGGGACGTGTTCCAGCTCATCCGGGCGGGCCTGTCCGGCGGCAAGGGCATCGGCGAGGCGGTCAGCGAGCATCCGCGAGTGTTCGCCACCCTGACGGCCCCCTCGTTCGGGCCGGTGCATGTCCGGCGGGAACGCGACGGCAAGACCGTGGCCTGTCGTCCCCGGCGGGATCGGCCGGTGTGTGTCCACGGGGCGGCGGAGCATTGCGGGCTGCGGCATGAGGTGGGGGATGTGCTGGCCGGTCAGCCGATCTGCCCGGACTGCTACGACTACGTCGGGGCGGTGCTGTGGCAGGCGCACGCGGGTCGGCTGTGGCACCGGTTCACCCTGGAGTTGCGGCGGGAACTGGCCCGGCAGGCGGGCCTGTCCCGGCGTCGGTTCGCGGCGCTGGTGCGGCCCGCGTTCGCCAAGGTCGCCGAGTACCAACAACGCGGCCTGGTCCACTTTCACGCCGTGATCCGCCTCGACGGCGCGGGCGGCCCCGACGACGCTCCGCCCGGCTGGGCCACCGCTGACCTGCTGGCCGCCGCGATCCCTGAAGCGGCCCGGCGGGTGGCGGTCGCCTCCCCTGCTCCGGGCGGTGGTGAGCGGGTGTTCGAGTGGGGTGACCAGATCGACGTCCGGCCGATCCTGGTCCGCTCGGACGGGGACGGGCTCAGTGATCAGGCGGTGGCGGGCTACATCGCCAAGTACGCCACCAAGGGCGCCGAGACCTCTGGCACCGTGGACCGGCGGCTGGCCTGCCGCCCCTGCGCGGGCCTCGGCCGGACCACCGGGCGGGCCGGAACGGCGGTGTGCAAGCGGTGCGGCGGGCTGGGCACCAACGGCGGCCTGGCCCCGGACAGCCTTCCCGTCACCCCGCACGCCCGGCGCATGATCCGCACCTGCTGGGACCTGGGCGCGCTGCCGGAACTGGCCGACCTGCGGCTACGTCCCTGGGCTCACATGCTGGGGTTCCGGGGGCACTTCGCCACCAAGTCCCGCCGCTACTCGGTCAACCTCGGCACCCTGCGCCAGGACCGCGCCGACCACCGCACGGCCGAATCCCGCCAACGCAACGGCCTGCCCGATCCCGGCAGCACGCTCGTGCTGGCGCACTGGCGATTCGCCGGACAGGGCTATACCGACAAGGAACAGATCCTCGCCGATGCCATCGGCGCGCGTGCCCGCACCGCCCGGCGCATCGCGGCCGAACGCGCCGAACAGGCCGAGCGTGGTGAGGAGGGCTGCGCGTGACCGATGCTCCCGGCGACTTCCTGACCGTCGACGAGACGGCAGCACTGCTCAAGATCAGCCGCTGGAAGCTGTATGACCTGCTCCGCAACGGCGAACTGGCCTCCTTCCACCTCGGCCGGCGCCGCCTCATCCCCCGCACCGCCATCGATGACCTGGTCAACCGGCTCATGGGAGAAGCAGCATGACGGCCACGCCCCCCACCGACACCAAGACCACCCGCAAGACCCGCGGCCGTGGCCGCGCCAACGGGGAAGGCTCCGTCTTCCCCTACCGCAACGGCTACGCCGCCTACGTCTGGGTCACCACCCCAGACGGCAAGCGCACGCGGAAGTGGGCCTACGGCAAGACGCGTGAGGAGACCCACGACAAATGGCTCAAGCTCCACGACGCCGCGCGCAAGGGACCGGTGGCCACCAAGTCCCCCACCTTGGAGGCGTACCTACAGCGCTGGCTGGCCGACGTCGTTCAGCCTGAGCTTGCCCCCGCGACGGCGGCCAACTACGAGATGTTCGTCCGGCTCTACATCGTCCCCACGCTCGGCCGTAAGCGGCTCGACAAGCTCACCGTGGCGGACGTGCGGACCTGGTTGAACAAGCTGCGCGAGACCTGCCAGTGCTGCGCCCAGGGCAAGGACGCCCGGCGGGAGGAGAAGGCGCGCCGGTGCTGCGCGGTCGGCAAGTGCTGCAAGCAGCTCGCCTCCGAGCGCACCTGCCGGGACGCGTGGACCACGCTCCGGGCGGCGCTGGGCAACGCCGTCCGGGAGGAGATCCTTCCCCGCAACGCGGCTGCGCTGCTGCGGGTCTCCAAGCCGCGCAAGCGGCGCGTGAAGCCCTGGACGGTGGACGAGGCTCGGAAGTTCCTGGAGTCGGCCCGCAAGCGGCGTGACCCGATGTACGCCGCGTACGTGCTCATCCTCGCTCTGGGCCTGCGGCGCGGTGAGGTGCTGGGCCTGCGGTGGGCGGATGTGGACCTGGACGCGGAAGAGGTCCGGGTCGGCTGGCAGCTCCAGCGGGTCAAGGGCAGGCTCCTGCACCGCGAGACCAAGACCGAAGCCTCCGACGCGGCGCTCCCCCTCGTCGGCATCTGCACCACCGCGCTACGGGAGCGACAGAAGGAGCAGGACACGGCCCGTGAGGCTGCCGCAGAGTGGACGGACACGGGCTTCGTCTTCACCACCCGTACCGGCCAACCGGTGGAGCCGCGCAACTTCAACCGCAGCTTCGCCACCGCCTGCGATCGGGCGGGCGTGCGGCGGGTGCCCGTTCACGTGACGCGCAAGACCTGTGCCTCGCTCCTGGTGGCGCTCGACATCCATCCCCGCGTGGTGATGCAGATCCTCAGACACAGCCAGATCGCCGTGACCATGGACATCTACAGCGAGGTCAGCACAGCGGCCACCCGCAAGGCGCTGCGCAAGCTCGGCAAGCAGCTCGCCTGACGGCGTAGCTGTACATCGCTGCTGTACAAAGATCAAAAGGGCCGGTTCCAAGATCGGAACCGGCCTTTGACCTGGGTGGAGCTGAGGGGATTTGAACCCCTGACCCCCTCGATGCGAACGAGGTGCGCTACCGGACTGCGCTACAGCCCCGAGGACTCCGCAAGGTTAGCAAACTTCGGGGGTGGTTCGCGCATCGGGAGCGGTGGGGTGGGGTGGCGAGCGGTCCGGGGAGAGGTGGGTCAGTCGCCGACGGCGCGGCGGTCGTCGGCGTACTGGTCGAAGACCTCGTCGGGGAGGACGAGTTCGATGATCTCGGCCTTGGCGGGCCGTTCGGGCCGTTCGGCCTCGCGGGCGGCGCGGCGGGCGGCGGCGCGGGCCTGGGCCTCGGCCTGGCGGCGGGCGGTGTCCATGGCGGCGGCGACCCGCAGGAGGGACAGGTGGCCGGCGAGGAGGAGGACGGAGGGCAGGGCGGCCCACCAGGGGGCCAGGCCGGTGGCCACGACGGTCACGGAGGCCAGCAGGAGGAGGGTGAGGCCGAACGTGCGGCGGCGGCGCCGGGCGATCACCGCGGCGCGGCTGGAGCGGCGGCGCGGTGGGGGCGGGGGTGTGGGCGGGGCCTCGACGGGCTCGTCGTAGGCTGTGGGCTCCCGGTCGTCGAGAGCGGGGTCCTCCTCCAGGTCGAGCTCCTCGGGCGAGCCGGAGCGCTTGGACAGCAGGCGGGAGAAGCCGTCGTTGTCGCGGCGCAGCCACATGGGGACGAGGACCACGGCCCAGACCGCGACGATGGCGAGGTAGAGGAGGGTACTGCTCAAGGGCCCTCCCCGGCGGCACGCCAAGGACGTGGGCTGACCGTCGGCGCGCGCATGTTCACGTCCCGCACGGTAGGACCCGGTGTCAGCGGTTGACGAGCATACGGGGCGGTGTGTCGCGAGATCGTGATCGCGGTTACCCGCTGTTTACCCGGGCTTTCTTGCTCGAAGGAATCCAACGGTCAGGAAGGCGGGCCGGGGAATGTTCGCTCGGCCGCCGCCCGCCAGCGGGAACGCAGGCCGCCGGGAACGTCTTCCACGGTCAGCGCGTAACAGATGTGGTCGCGCCAGGCCCCGTCGATGTGGAGTTGGCGGCGGCGAATTCCCTCTTCGCGGAAGCCCAGCTTTTCCACCACCCGGCGGCTGGCGGTGTTCTCCGGACGGATATTGGCCTCGATGCGGTGCAGCCCCACGGTGAAGAAACAGTGGTCGACGGCCATGGCCACCGCGGTGGGGATCACCCCGCGCCCGGCGACCCGCCGGTCCACCCAGTAGCCGATCTGCGCCGACCTGGCCGAGCCCCACACGATGGCGCCGATGGTGAGCTGGCCGGCGAAGCGGCCCTCGTAGGTGACCACCCAGGGCAGGGCGAGCCCCTGCCGTGCCTCCCGGCGCATCAGGTGCACCATGCTCAGATAGGGCCCCAGTCCGGTGCGGAACAGCGGGGTCTCCGGATTGGTCGGCTCCCAGGGACGCAGCCAGTCGGCATTTCTGACCCGCGTGTCCCGCCATATCGCCGCGTCACGCATCCGCAACGGTCGCAGTCCGACCGGACCGTCGGTCAGGGTGACCGGCCAACCCCGCAAGCGTTCCACGTCTTCATAATCCCCCGCACGGGCGTCTCGACGCCATCAGTTGCCGCCGGGAGGCGAATGATCTCCGCCGCCGATCTGGTCGACGGCGTGCGCCAGCACCGTTCCGAGCACGGCCATCCCGTCCCGGACCCCGCCGGTGGAGCCCGGCAGGTTGACGATCAGGGTGCGTCCGGCGATCCCGGCCAGCCCGCGCGACAGGATCGCGGTGGGGACCTTGTCGCGGCCCTGCGACCGGATGGCCTCGGCGATGCCGGGCACCTCCCGTTCGATCACCCGGCGGGTCATCTCGGGGGTCTGGTCGGTGGGGGTCAGCCCGGTGCCGCCGGTGGTGACGACGACGTCGTACCCGGCGGCCACCGCCTCGGCGAGGGCCGCGGCGACCGGCTCGCCGTCCGGCACCACCACGGGGCCGTCGACCCGGCAGCCGAGATCGGCGAGCAGGCCGGCCAGGACGGGCCCGGACCGGTCGGGGTAGATCCCGGCCGCGGCCCGGTTGGAGACCGTCACCGCCATCGCCCGGATCACGCCGGCCTCCGCCACGGTCCGCTCTTGCCGCCGAGTTTCTCCTCGACCCGGACGTCGGTGATCACCGCGGCCGGGTCCAGGGCCTTGACCATGTCGATCAGCGTCAGCCCGGCCACGGCGACCGAGGTGAGCGCCTCCATCTCCACACCGGTCCGGTCTGCGGTACGGACCCGCGCCTCGATCGCCACGCCCTCGTCCCGGACGTCCAGGTCGACCTGGACGGCGTGGATCGCGATGGGGTGGCACAGCGGCACCAGGTCGGGGGTGCGCTTGGCGGCCTGGATCCCGGCGATGCGGGCCACCGCGAGCGCGTCCCCCTTGGGGACGTCTCCGGCGCGCAGGGCCCCCACGCACTCGGTCGACAGCCGGACGAACCCGGTCGCCGTCGCGGTGCGCACCGACACGTCCTTGGCCGACACGTCGACCATCCGTGCCCGGCCCGACTCGTCCAGATGCGAGAACTGCGGAGACCCGGCCATCAGGGGCAGCCACCTTCCGGGGACGGTCCCGCCGCCACGGCTGCGGGCGGCGGGTTCTGCTGGAGTGTCATCGTGGCAGGCGCCAAATCTCGACCCGTTCACCGGCCGGCACGATGTCGCGTTCCTCGGGCACCACGATCAGCGCGTCGGCGGCGGCCAGCGCGCCCATCTGGTGCGATCCCTGCGCGCCGGCCGGGGTGACCGCGAGGTCGCCGTCCTCGCCGGACGACAGCCGGCCGCGCAGGTAGTGGCGCAGCCCGGCCGGTGACCTGACCTCCTCGGTGAGGACGGCGGTGCCGGCCCCCGGCGGCTCCGGCGGCAGGCCCTGCATGGCCAGCAGGGCGGGACGCACGAACACCTGGAACGAGACGTAGGCGCTGACCGGGTTGCCGGGCAGCGTGAAGATCGGGATGCCGTGCAGTAGCCCGAAGCCCTGCGGCTTGCCGGGCCGCATCGCCACCTTGGTGAACGTCAGGGTGCCGGTCAGGGCTTCCTTGACCGCGTCCCGGGCGCCCATCGAGACCCCGCCGGTGGTGATGATCGCGTCGGCGCGGATCAGCTGGTCCTCCAGCGCCTCCCGCACCTTCTCGGGCGCGTCCGTCAGGGCGCCCGCCCGGATCCCGACCCCCTCGGATTCGTTCACGGCGCCGGTCAGCATGAAGCTGTTGGAGTCCCAGATCTGGCCGAAGGCCGGCTCGCTGCCGGGCTCGCGCAGTTCGTCGCCGGTGGACAGCACCACGACCCGCGGCCTGGGACGCACGCTGACCCGGGCGCGGCCGACCGCGGCGAGCATGCCCAGCTGTGGCGCGCGCAGCCGTACGCCCGGCTCCAGCACCACCTGGCCGGCCTGCACGTCCTCCCCGGCCCGCCGGATGTAGTGGCCCGGTGGGGCGGGGCGGGTGATCCGGACCGAGACGGTGCCGCCGTCGGTCCACTCCACCGGGATGACGGCGTCCGCGCCGGCGGGCATGGGGGCGCCGGTCATGATGCGCAGGCACAGGCCGGGGCGGATCGCCGAGACGCCGGTGTCCCCGGCGGCCACGTCCCCGACCACCGGCAGCGTGACCGGGCTGTCCTCGGAGGCGCTCGCCACGTCCGTCGAGACCACCGCGTAGCCGTCCATGGCGGAGTTGTCGAACGGCGGCAGCGGGATCGGCGCGGACACCGGCTCGGCCAGCAGCGCGCCCTCCGCCTCCAGCAGCGCCAGGTCGATCGGCGCGAGCAGCGGCACCGCGCCGAGGATCTCGGCCAGGTGCTCGTCCACCGTCCGCAACCGGTCGGCGGCGGGCGGGGCGCCGGTGCCGCCCGCGCCAGGGTGGGGTCCGCTCATGAGGCGTGCTTGTCGACGAACTCGCGCAGCCAGGGCATGAACTCCGGCGCCAGGTCCGGGCGCTCGGAGGCGAACTGCACGAGGGTGCGCAAGTACTCCAGCTTGTTGCCGGTGTCGTAGCGCCGGCCGCGGAACAGCACCCCGTACACTCCGCCGCCCTGCTCCGCCGGCGTCCCGGCCAGGGTGCGCAGCGCGTCGGTCAACTGGATCTCGCCGCCGCGGCCCGGCGGGGTCCGCTCCAGCACGCCGAACACGGCCGGGTCGCAGATGTACCGGCCGATGATGATCCACCGGCTGGGGGCCTCCTCGGGCGGCGGCTTCTCGACCAGGTCGGTGATCCGCACGATGTCGTCGGTGTCGGTCGGCTCGATGGCCGCGCACCCGTAGGCGGAGACCTGGTCGGGCTCGACCTCCATCAGCGCCACCACGCTGCCGCCGAACCGCTGCCGGGTCTCGATCATGCGGGTCAGCAGCGCGTCCCGCTCGTCGATCATGTCGTCGCCGAGCAGCACCGCGAACGGCTCGTCGCCCACGTGCCGGCGGGCGCAGGACACCGCGTGACCCAGGCCCTTGGGGTCCCCCTGCCGCACGTAGTGCATGGTGGCCAGCTCGCTGGACTCGCGGACGGCGGCCAGCCGCTCGTCGTCGCCCTTGGCCCGCAGCGCCTCCTCCAGCTCGTAGGCGCGGTCGAAGTGGTCCTCGATGGACCGCTTGCTGCGACCTGTGATCATCAACACGTCGGTGAGCCCGGCGGAGACCGCCTCCTCCACCACGTACTGGATCGCCGGTTTGTCGACGATCGGCAGCATCTCCTTGGGGGTGGCCTTGGTGGCGGGCAAGAATCGAGTACCAAGGCCGGCCGCGGGGACGACCGCCTTCGTCACAGGTTTCGCGTCAGTCATGACCAGACCCTAACCACTCTGCGAGGACCCAAGCGTGCAAGTTGCCGACTCCAAGTCCGACCTCCGCCGACGGCTGCTGAGCGCCCGTGCCTCGATGGACGCGCGGGAGCGGGCCGCCGCCGGACGGGCGCTGCGCGACACGTTGCTCGGGCTGCCCGAACTGGAGATGGCCGCCTCGGTGGCCGCCTATGTCTCGTTCGGCGCCGAGCCGGAGACCCGCAGCCTGCTCTTTGCGCTGTGGAAGCGGGGGACCTACGTGTTGCTGCCGCGGCTGTTGCCGGACGGCGACCTGGACTGGGCGTCCTACGAGGGGCCGGACTCGCTGGCCCCGGCGCCCCGCTTCGGTTCCGGCCCGGCCGGGCCGGGGCTTCGGACGCCCGGGGCCGGAACGCCGGAATCGCCCGGAGCGGGGACGCAGGCAGAGCCCGGATTCCCGGGAGCGTCCGACACAGAGACGCACATCACACCCGGTCCAGGGCTCCAGCCGACGCCGCAGGAGGCGTCCGAGGCGAGGCCGCCGGGAGGGTCCGGGGCGATCGGGATGCTGGAGCCGACGGAGCCGCCCCGGGGACCCGACGCGATCAGGGCGGCCGACGTGGTGCTCGTCCCGGCGCTGGCGGTGGACGGCACCGGGCTGCGGCTGGGCCGGGGCGGCGGCTCCTATGACCGAGCGCTGGCCCGGGTCGGCTCGGGGATCCTCACGGTGGGGCTGGTGTACGACCACGAACTGGTCGACACGGTCCCGGCCGAGCCGCACGACCAGCGGCTGAGGGCCGTCGTCACGCCCTCACGGGGGCTGGTGCGCTTCGCCTAGTCCCGCCCAGCTCGCCCAATACCGCCGGCTCGCCCAATACCGCCGGCTCGCCTAGTACAGCCGGCTCGCCTAGTACAGCCGGCTCGTCTAGTACCGCCGGCGTCCCACCGGCCGAACCGCTCCTCTTCCCCGGGCGTCCAACCTGCGGGAAGATCATGGTGCTCCCACCGCAGCCCTCCGGCGGCGGATCCACTCCATGGGGTGCCCCGCTACCGCGTCCGCCCCCCGCCACCGGCTGATGGAGGCTGCCATGAGATCGACCGTCCGGCGTTTCGTCAGCGTGCTCGGCGCGGTGGCGTTGCTGAGCACCGCCGCCTGCACGAACGAGGAGCCGGGTCCGCAGGCGTCCGGCCGTCCCACTGTGCCGGGCCCTCCCACGACCCGGCTGCTGTACGCGCTCTCGCAGGTGACCGCCACCGAGGAGAACAAGCGGCATGTGGAGTTCACCGACCTGGCCGCGCTGCGCCGGGTGTCGAACGGCAGGCCCTTCGACCGCCGTTTCGGCCTGCTGGCCGTGGGCGCCGGTGAGCTCGCCGGGTTCGCCGAGCGCATCGCGCAGCCGACCGGCATCGACCTGTCCCAGGCGACCGACGCCTTGGTGACCGGGTCGACGTCCGGCGACGCGGGCCGGATCAACGGGCCCTTCGACGCGAAGACGATCGGCGCGAAGCTCACCGGCCTCGGATACACGCCGGTGCCGGGCGTCCCGAACGCGTGGGCCGGGGCGTCGGAAGACGGCCTCGATGCCGACGACCCGCTGGTCAAGCTGGGAGTGACGGCCTCTCACGGCCTCAACGTGGTCCGGGTGGACTCCGGCGAGGGCATCACCTACGCCCGGCAGAGGGACGCGCTGCGCCGCATCCCCGCCGAGCGCGGGAGCGGTTCGCTGGCGGACGAGCCCGCGCACCGGGCGGTGGCCGGCTGCCTGGGCACGGCGATCGCGGCCGTACTCCTGGTGGACGAGCCTCAGCCGCATCCGCCGAACCTGGTCGGGGTGGGCGTCACGTCCGGTGCCTCGGCCGGTGACCTGCGCCAGATCATGTGCGTCCAGGTCGACGGGGATGCCGCCGCGGCCGTCCGGACGCTGCAGCGGACCCTCCGCGAGGGATCGTCGCGGACCGGCACGGCGTGGCAGCGGCTGCTGCCCGAGGCGACCGTGGAACAAGCCGGCGACGGGATGATCCGGCTGACCGCCACCCCCGCGGCCTCGGCGGGTCCCGGTCTCCTGATCCGGGCCCTGATCGTCAACGACCTCCCGCGCTGGCGCGGCTGACCTGCGGCAGGACCGCCGGGAACGTCGGTTCCGAACCGGCGTTTCCGGCCGGTCGCGGGTCGACCCGGACGGGCGGAATGCGAGGATCGGGTTAACCTCCCCCGAAAAAACCGACAGGGGAGGTTTTGGTGGACGACAGGCGGCCATGGCGGGTCCTGGCGTTGCCCCCGCTGGGTGAGAACATCATCCGGGGGATGTTCGCGCCGCTGAGCGAGGCGGTCGAGGTGTCCGTCCCCGCCACCCGCGACGTACCGGGGCTGCACGCGGCGCTGGCCGACGCCGAACTGGTGGTGGGCGACTTCACCGGGGCGCTGGCCCTGGACGGGGCGGCGGTGCGGGCCGCGCCTCGGCTGGCGTTCGTCCAGATGCCGCAGGTCGGCGTGGACAGCTGCGACCTGGACGCGCTGACCGGGGCGGGCGTGCCCGTCGCCAACACCGCGGGCGCCAACGCGCGTTCGGTGGCCGAGTGGGCGGTGGGCGCGGCGTTCGCGCTGTGCCGGCAGCTGGCGTGGGGCGACCGGCGGATGCGGGCCGGCGAGTGGTCGCAGTCGGCGCTGCTCGGCCGAGGCACCCGGGAGATCCACTCCCGGCGGGTCGGAGTGCTGGGCCACGGGGCGATCGGCGCCGAGGCGGCCGGGCTGTTCGCCGCGCTGGGCTGCGCGGTGTCGTACTGGAGCAGGAGCCGCCGCCCCGACGCGTCCGCCACGTACCGGGAGCTGGACGATCTGCTGGCCACCTCGGACATCCTGGTGCTGGCGCTTCCGCTCACCCCCGAGACGGCCGGGCTGATCGGCCCGGAACGGCTGGCGACGCTGCCGCCGGGCGCCCTGCTGATCAATGTGGCACGCGGCGGGATCGTCCCGGACGAGGCGGTGCTGGCGGCGCTGGACTCCGGGCGGCTGGGCGGGGCGGCCCTGGACGTGTTCGAGGACGAGCCCCTCGGCGTCGACCATCCGCTCCGGCGGCACGAGAACGTCCTGCTGTCGCCGCATGTGGCGGGCGCGACGCTGGAGGCGCAGCTCAACATCGTGTCGCTGGTGCGCGACAACGTCGCCGCCGCCGTCGCGGGACGTCCGGTGCGCAACGTGGTGAACGGAGTGGAGCCGCTGGTCAGACGCCGGTGAACAGGGATGGATTAACCACATGTGCGCGGTAACGGACGCATCTCTGTAGGATCTCTACATCAATTGAACGATCAGCCCGAAGGGTGGGGATGTGCGGCTCGACATATGGCTACTGGCCGGAGCCGCACTAGTGCTCTCGGCGATCCTCGCCGTACGGCTGTCCCACCGGCTCGGGCTGCCGAGCCTGCTGGCCTATCTGGGCCTGGGGCTGCTCATCGGCGAGTCGGGGTTCGGGATCAACTTCGACAACGCCGAACTCGCGCAGACGCTGGGCTGGGCCGCGCTCGTCGTGATCCTGGTCGAGGGCGGCCTGACCACCAACTGGCGCAACGTCAGATCCGCCGTACCGGTCGCGCTGGCGCTGGCCACCCTGGGGATCGCGGTCAGCATCGTGGTGGTGGCCGTGGCCGCGCACTGGCTGCTGGCGCTGAACTGGCGGCTGGCGTTCCTGCTGGGCGCGGTGCTGGCCCCCACCGACGCGGCGGCGGTGTTCTCGGTGCTGCGGCGGCTGCCGATCCCGCGCCGGCTGGCCGGGATCCTGGAGGCCGAATCCGGCTTCAACGACGCCCCGGTCGTGATCATCGTCGTGCTGTTGAGCTCGGTGGAGGCGCACGGGCCCGGGCCGTGGCTGCTGGTCCCGCTGGTGGTCTACGAGCTGGCGGCCGGGGCGGCGCTGGGGCTGCTGCTGGCCTGGCTGGGGATCTTCGCGCTGCGCCGGGCGGCGCTGCCCGCCTCGGGCCTGTACCCCATCGCGGTGCTGTCGCTGGCGGTCGGCTCGTACGGCGTGGCCACACTGGTCCACGCCAGCGGCTTCATGGCGTGCTACCTGTGCGCGCTGCTGCTGGGCAACGCCCGCCTGCCGCACCGGCCGGCCACCCGGGGGTTCGCCGAGGGCCTGGCGTGGCTGGCGCAGATCGGGCTGTTCGTGATGCTGGGGATGCTGGCCTCCCCGTCCGAGCTGCCCGCCCAGGTGATCCCGGCGCTGGTCGCGGGCTCGATACTGGTGCTCGTCGCCCGTCCGCTGTCGGTGTGGGCCTCCACGCTGGGCTTCGGGCTGGGCCTGCGGGAGAAGGTCTTCCTGTCCTGGGCGGGGCTGCGCGGAGCCGTCCCGGTGGTGTTCGCCACCGTGCCGATGTCGGCGGACGTGCCCGGCTCCGACCGGCTGTTCTCCCTGGTCTTCGTGATCGTCGTGGTGTTCACGCTGCTGCAGGGCCCCACCCTGCCGCCGGTGGCCGGGGTGCTGCGGCTGCCGGTCGAGGGCGAGGCCAAGGACCTCGACGTGGAGGCGGCCCCGCTGGAGGAGCTGAAGGCGGACCTGCTGGAAGTCCGCATCCCGGCGGACTCGGCGCTCGGCGGAGTGGAGATCTTCGAGCTGCGGCTGCCCGCCGGGGCGTCCATCACCCTGATCGTGCGAGAGGGCCGCAGCTTCGTCCCCGAGCCGACGACCGCGCTGCGCGGCGGCGACATCCTGCTGGTCGTCACCACCGCCGACGTCCGCGAGGCGACCGAGCGCCGGCTGCGCGCCGTCAGCCGGCGCGGCAGGCTGGCCGGCTGGTTCGGCGAACGGGGCGAGTGAGCTGTCCCGTTCGACCCGCTCTTGGCGGAATTGGGCAGGTCATGGCGGTGTTGTGGGGAAGGCGCCGCAAGGGGGACCCCGGACCGGGCGGTAGGCGGACGGTCCGGTGGGGTGAGCGGTACCACGCGAGCAGTACTATTAGCAGTCGTGTCATGAGAGTGCCAGTCTGCGGGACTTCCGCGAGACTGTGGCGGCAAGGAGGAGACCGTGCCGACGTATCAGTACGTTTGCACCGAATGCGGCGAGCCCCTCGAGGTCGTGCAGAAGTTCAGCGACGACGCGCTGACCGAGTGCCCGGCGTGCAGCGGCCGGCTGCGCAAGGTCTTCTCCGCGGCCGGGATCATCTTCAAGGGCTCGGGTTTCTACCGCACCGACAGCCGGGGCGGCGGCAAGTCCTCGGTCGGCTCGACCACGTCGAGCAACGGCTCCTCCGACAAGTCCGCCGACACCAAGTCCGAGTCGGCGACCAAGTCCGACTCCTCGTCCGGCGGCTCCACCGCGGCGGCCTCCTCCAGCTCGGGTTCGGGCTCGGATTCCAAGGTCGCCTGACCGGTACGGCGGCCACCGCCGAGACCCGGGACCGGCCGCCTGGGCCGCCTGGTTCGTACGGTGGCCGCGCCGAAAGCCCGGCCGGCTCCCGCTCCAGGGTGGCCAACCCGCACGGCAGCCATCGCGAGGCTCCGGCCGATCACGTCGTCGAGCTCTAGTGCCCCGAGCATCGACCCGTTCCTCTGGGACGACCCGCGGCGGGCCGGGGTGGGCACGATCCGCACTTCGCCGAGGCCGCCTGAGCCTGTTCCTTCGGGGAGCGGACCTCAAAGTGCCGGGCGATCCGCTGCGGTCGTTCGGTCTGGTTCTGCTTCAGCCCCGGTGACCCTGCACGGGTCACCGGGGCTTTGTCATGCCCGTCCGCGGTGCTCGGTCTTACCGCCTGAGCGGAGGCTTCCTCCAAGGTGGAGATAGGTACACCCCTGCTTCGGGTTCAGGCACCACTGTGCTCGCTCCCCGTTCCGTACAGAGTTGTCCTGTAAGCAGCGGTAAGGGCGACCCAGGTGAGCGGCGGTGTCCTATGCGGAACTCTTCCCTCTTGAGGGCGCGCCCCTGGCGGCCGCCGCACGCCGATGACGTACGCGGCTGCGGCACCGGCCGGATCCGGTCACCGGCCTCTTCGCGTCGGCCCGGCCCGGGATTCGGCCGCAGTGACACGTACGCCGTATCCCGTCCCCTTCGCCTACTTCGCGAGGCGGAGACCACATCCACTCCCCTTAGACGACACGTACCCGCACGTCCTGCCTGCACCATCGGCTCATGTGCGGCACCCGGCGCCATGGTCCGTCCACAGCGCCGTAGTCCCTGATACGCGGTCAGGGTCACCCCAGATGAGTTCAGGGTGCTCCCCCGATGACCACGGCGGGCCGCACCACAGAAGCTGAGCACGGCGCCGTCACCGACCTCGGTTACTCGCGATAGTACTTGACAAATCTCTGATACAGAGAGAATCTCCCATCAACACGCGACATATCTCAAGTCAGGAGAGATCATGACCGCTCCAGGCCAGGCGCCCCCGGGTGGACGGTGGGCCCGGCTCGCCGGGCTGCCCGCGGGCCGCCGGACCAAGTGGGCCGTGCTGGCCCTGTGGCTTGTCCTGCTGGCCCTGATCGGCCCGCTGGCCGGCAAGCTCGGCGATGTGGAGGAGAACGACGCCGCCGCCTGGCTGCCCGGCGGCGCCGAGTCCACCCGGGTCGTCGAGCTGCAGGAACGGTTCCGCGCCGAGGAGACCACGCCAGCGGTGATCGTTTACCAGCGGCCCGGCGGGATCACCGCGCAGGACCGCGCCAAGGCACAGGCCGACCTGGTGCCGCTGAGCCGGCTGCCGGGCGCCGAGCAGCCCCAGGGACCGATCCTGGCCAAGGACGGCCAGGCGCTGCAGACCATCGTCCCGCTCAAGGACGTGGACCCCATCAAGGCCGTCGACGACGCCCGCGATCTGGTCAAGCGGGGCCCGCCCGGCCTGGAGGCGCACGTCACCGGCCCGGCCGGCGCCGGCACCGACATGTTCAAGGTGTTCGATACCCTCGACGGCTTCCTGCTGATGGCCGCCGGGATCGTCGTGATCGTGCTGCTGCTGTTCATCTACCGCAGCCCGGTGCTGTGGCTGGTGCCGGTGCTGAGCGCGGTCGCCGCGCTGGGCCTGGCGCAAGGCCTGGTCTACCTGCTCGCCCGGTACGCCGACCTGACCGTCAACGGGCAGAGCGCCGGCATCCTGACCGTCCTGGTCTTCGGGGTGGCCACCGACTACGCGCTGCTGCTGGTCGCCCGGTACCGCGAGGAACTGCACCGCCACACCGACCGGCATGAGGCCATGGCGTTCGCGCTGCACCGCGCCGGCCCGGCGATCCTCGCCTCCGCCGGCACCGTCAGCCTCGGGCTGCTGTGCCTGCTGGCCGCCGACCTGAACTCCACCGCGGGGCTGGGCCCGGTCGCCGCCGCCGGCGTGGTCACCGCGCTGCTGGCGATGACCACGCTGCTGCCCGCGCTGCTGGTGATTCTCGGCCGGTGGGTCTTCTGGCCGCTGGTGCCCCGCTACGACGCCAGGTACCTCGACCCCGAGGCCTACGAGCGCGAGCACGGCGTCTGGGCGCGGATCGCCCGCCTGGTCGGCCGGCGGCCCCGGACGCTGGCGGCGGTGGTCGCGCTCGTCCTGGTGGGCATGACGCTCGGCCTCGGCTCGCTCAAGGCCGAGGGCCTGTCGGACGCCGGCCAGTTCGTCGACAAGCCGGACTCGATCGTCGGCGGCGAGATCCTCGCCCGGCACTACGCGGCAGGCTCCGGCTCCCCGGCCGTCGTCATCGGCAACGCCTCCGCCTCCGGGCAGCTGGCCGCGGCGATCTCCGGGACCCGGGGCGTCGCCGAGGTCGGCAGGCCGGTCACCGCCGGCGGCCTGGTCCAGTACGAGGCGACGCTGGGCGACCGCGCCGACAGCAAGGCCGCCCAGCGCACCATCGACCGGCTGCGCGAGGCCGTGCACGCCGTCCCCGGCGCCGACGCCAAGGTCGGCGGCACCACCGCCACGAACCTGGACATCAACCGGGCCGCCTCCCGCGACAACCTGGTGATCATCCCGATCGTGCTGGTGGTGGTGTTCGCCATCCTGGTCGCGCTGCTGCGGGCGCTGGTGGCGCCGCTGCTGATGATGGCCACCGTGGTGCTGTCGTTCCTGGCCACCCTGGGCGCCAGCGGGCTGGTCTTCCAGCACGTCTTCGGCTTCGAGGGCGCCGACGCCGGATTCCCGCTGCTGGCGTTCATCTTCCTGGTGGCGCTGGGCGTGGACTACAACATCTTCCTGATGCACCGGGTGCGCGAGGAGTCGCAGGCCCTCGGCACCCGCCGCGGCGTGCTGCGCGGCCTCACCGTCACCGGCGGCGTGATCACCTCGGCCGGGCTGGTGCTGGCCGCCACGTTCGCCGCGCTGGCCACCCTGCCGCTGGTGAGCATGGTGGAGATGGGCTTCGTAGTGGCGTTCGGGGTGCTGGTCGACACCATCGTCGTCCGTTCCCTGCTGCTGCCCGCCCTGTCCTACGACCTGGGCCACCGCATCTGGGCCCCGAGCCGTCTGGCCCGCCGGGAGCCCCCCGCCGGCCTCGACGAGGACGGCCGTCAGCGGACCCTCGAACCCGTCGGCTGATCCCGCGTCCCGGCGACCTCGCAGCGGCCCGGCGCCGCTGCGAGGTCGCCCTTGTCACGGCCCCGGCGGCCCCGGCGGCCTCGTGAGCTGCGGGCTGCTACCGTCCGGATCCATGGACGACGGCGTGTACGTGGGCAAGGCGGGGCCGGACGCGGCCCTGGACCGAGGATGGCTGCTGGGGCATTTCAAGGACCCCTCGGATCTTCGCCACAGCGACGCCGTCGAGATCAAGTGGGGCGTGCATCCGCCCGGTGACGAGCGTGCGGAGTGGACGACCGGAGAAGAGCGCACGGCCCTGCTGGTGCTCATCAGCGGACGCTTCCGCCTGGAGTTCCCCCACCGCACCGTGACCTTGTCCGAGCAGGGCGACTACGTCGTGTGGGGCAAGGGCGTGGACCACTCCTGGTACGCGGAGGAGGAGTCCGTCGTCCTCACGGTGCGCTGGCCCTCCATACCGGGATACCGGGTGGGCTCCGAAGACCGGCGGTAGGAACCTACGGTTATCCACAATTTGCGCCGGGGCTGCCGGGGGTGTGCGGGCGCTGGCTAGGGTCGGCGCCATGACTACCGCAAACGCCGAAATCGGGGTCATCGGCGGCTCCGGCTTCTACTCGTTCCTGGACGGCCTCGACGAGGTGCGCGTCGACACCCCCTACGGCCCGCCCAGCGATCCGATCGCGGTCGGTACGGTCGCCGGCCGCAGGGTCGCCTTCCTGCCCCGGCACGGGCGCGACCACCGGTATCCCCCGCACAAGATCCCCTACCGCGCCAACCTGTGGGCCCTGCGCTCGCTCGGCGTCCGCCAGGTGATCGCCCCCAGCGCGGTCGGCTCGCTGACGCCCGCCTACGGCCCCGGCACGCTGGCCGTCCCGGACCAACTCGTCGACCGCACGTACGGCCGGGCGCAGACCTTCTATGACGAGGGCGGCGCGATCCACCTGTCCTTCGCCGACCCCTACTGCCCGGTGGGGCGGCGCACCGCGCTCGACACCGCGCACAAGGCCGGCTGGGAGCCCGTCGACGGAGGCACCCTCGTCGTCATCGAGGGCCCCCGCTTCTCCACCCGCGCCGAGTCACAGTGGTACGCGGCGCAGGGCTGGACGCTGGTCGGCATGACCGGCCATCCCGAGGCCGTCCTCGCCCGCGAGCTGGCCCTCTGCTACACCCCGCTCTGCCTCGTCACCGACCTGGACGCGGGCATCGAGGAGGGCGAGGGGGTCACCATGGAGGAGGTCTTCCGGGTCTTCGCCGGCAACGTCGACCGGCTGCGCACCCTCGTCACCACCCTGGTCGAGAGCCTCCCCGCCGACCGCGCCTGCCCCTGCCCGCATGCACTGGACGACATGGAACTTCCCCTGCAACTCCCCTGACCGGACCACTGTGACGCCCCAGGGCGTGGCCTGCCCGCGCCCGATTCCGGCCCGGCCGCGCACCTTGCCGTCCCTGGCCATGCACCTTGCCGTCCCTGGCCGTGCGCCTTGTCGACCCTGGCCCGTGCGCCTTGCCGTCTCGGCCACTGGCCGGATGCGCTGCCCCGACCGGACGGTTCGAACGACCCGTACGACGCCCGACCCATGAAGCCATGAAGGGAGCACGGCAGTGAAACAGCGCACCGCCTCGGGCAAAGGCCTGCCGCGTTTAAAACGTCATCGCCGCCCGGTCGCAGCGATCCTCGCCGCCCTCTCTGTGGCGTTCGGCCTGGCCTCCGTCCGCCCGCTCGATCCGGCGGGCGTCCAGGTCCTCGCCGCGGCCCGTGACCTGCCGGGAGGAACGGCGCTGCGCAGGCAGGACGTACGTTCCGTCGTGCTCCCGCCCACCGCCGTTCCGGACGGAGCGCTACGGGATCGCGTCGCCGGGCGGGTCCTCACCGGGCCGATCCGGCGAGGCGAGGTCATCACCGATGCGCGCCTGGTCAGCGGCGGCCTTCTGAAGGGGTACGGCCCCGGCGTGGTCGCCGCCCCGGTGCGCGTGGCCGACGCCGCCACCATCCGGCTCCTGCGCCCCGGAGACCGTGTCGACGTCCTCACCAACGGCACCGCGCCCGACCTCGGCACGGACGGTTTCGTCCCGGACATCCCCGGCACATCCACCCCTCGGCCAGAGGCCGCCCTACCGCAAACACCAGCCACCCCCTCCCCCGGCCAGACTGAGGCCCCGCCACGAACACCGGCCGGTCCACCCCCGGACCGGACCAAGACTCCACCGCAGGCATCGGCCGTTCCGGATCGAGGTCGGCTCCATGTCCGCTCAGGCGATCACCACGTCCAGCCGGTCGGCGCGTCTCGCCCCGCATCTGGTCTGGGACGGGCCGTCGCATATCAGCAGTCCGGCATCAGGTCCTCCGGCCTTGGCCTTCCTCGCCGGGCGTGTCCGGCAACCGGTGAGAGCGTCGGTGGCTGGGGCCTAGCGGCACGGGTTCACCTGGGAGAACGCGTCACCGGGCGGGCCGGTCCCGTCGGCGATCGGGTCTTCCGCGCGGTCCGGGGACTTCCACCGGTCACCGTGAGGTTCCCGGACGCACGGGTGGTGGCGGCGGCCGTACCGGTGATCGCGGTGCTCCGGGACGACTCCGAGACCGGTGGGCAGGGAGGGCTGGTCGTGCTGGCGACCAGCCGGGAGCAGGCCGCCGCGCTGGCCGGGGCCGCCGGCACCCGGCTCTCCGTCACGATCGTCGGAGATTGATCAACAGGGGTGGTCGCGCGTGGTAATAGTTCAACCCCCTTCGGTCATCAACCTCCTGGAGGCATCGGTGGAAGGCTTCAAGAAGTTCCTGCTCAGAGGGAACCTGGTCGAGCTGGCGGTGGCGGTCGTCATCGGCGCCGCATTCGGGACGCTGGTCACCAACTTCGTCACCGCCTTCATCACGCCGCTCATCGCGCTGGTGGGCGGACAGCCCGACTACCGGTCCCTCAGCTTCACGGTCAACGGCACCGCGTTCCCCTACGGGGTGTTCCTCACCTCGGCGATCTCCTTCCTGATCATCGCCACGGTGGTCTACTTCCTCGTCGTCCTGCCGGTGGCCAAGCTGCTGACGCTGCTGCAGCGCAAGGAGGAGGCGATCACGCGCGACTGCCCGTACTGCTTCGGCGAGATCCCCAACAAGGCCACCCGCTGCCGCTTCTGCACCTCGGAGGTCGAACCAGTGGTCCTGTGAACCCCGGACACGACGGGCCGCACCCGGCATGCCTTCGGCGGACGGCGCGCCTTCGCCCGGTGCCCCGCGTGTCAGCCCTCGGAGCCGTACTCCCAGTGCCAGGGCTCGAACGGATTGCTGTAGGCCCAGCTCGGATGGAACCACCCGTACTTGCGCGAGTTGGCCTCCATCCAGTTGAACTGCGTCGATCCGGAGGTCTGCACACCACCGCACAGGTCCACCGCCGTACCCAGCCCGTGGTTGCTGCGCCCGGGAACGGCGGCGAACCCGGGGCGCTGGTAGTAGACCCGCTGCTGGTCGGCCAGGCTCCGGTACGAGTCCGTGACGCAGATGTCCCGCCCGAACTGCTTCTTGTAGGCCACGTTCAGCTTGTAGAAGCCTCGGGCGGCATCCGCCCGGAGCTGCTCCCCCTTCTGTGGCAGATCGCACAGGTACTTGGAGGGGACCAGCCCGTTGGGATACTTGCGCGCGTCGGCGACCAGATCTGCCGAGCAGCTCATCAGCAGCCGCTTCTCCCGGCTCACCTCCAGCTTGTCGAGCATGGTGGTCAGCTGTGCGGTCAGCTCGGCGGAGCGCTGCTTCAGCGTCTGGATCTGCCGTTGCAGCCTGGTCTGCTCGACAGCGTTGCGCGACTGCAGCTCCTGCGCGGTGGAAGCCAGCCGCTCGTACCGCTCCTGCAGCTCGTCGGCCCGCCGGATCAGCGCCTCCTGCCCCCTGGCGATATGGGTCAGATCGGCCGTCATGCGCAGCGCCGCGTCCGAGCCGCCGTTGTTGAGGATCCCCAGCGATCCGGCGGCTCCCGGATGCTGGTAGACCGTGTTCGCCAGCCGCGCGAGCGGAGCCCGGATCCGGTTCAGCTCCGCCTCGGCCTTGCCCAGCTCCTTGAGAGTGTCCTGCAGCTTCGTCTGAGACTCGGCCAGCTCCTTCTTACGGCTCTCCCACTGCTTGGTGGCCTTCTCCAGATCGTCACGCGCCTTGTCCGCCTCGCGGCGGAGGTCGTCGACGGGATCGGCCACGCTCCAGGCGGCCGCCCGATGTACCCAGCCCTGTGGGGCGTAGACCAGCGCCAGCAGCGTCACCGCCAGGAAAGCCGCGCCCAGCGCCGCTGATCGCGGGATCAGCACCTACGTGTCCTCCGGGAGCCAAGAAGTCGATCGCAGGAACGCTACTACAGGTTCGAGCATGGACCGGGTGTAACGGACTCAATCAGCGTGGTAACCCCGGCGTTCACACCAACGACGCAGGAACGGGTTGTAACGCCAACTTTTCGGGCACTCGGGATGCGGCGGCCGCACCGACCGCCGCGGCCGGGGACTCGTCGCCCGCCGCGGCACCTTCCGCACCGGCTGCTTCTTCACCACCGGCCGCGGCGGGACGTACTCCCCGAACGTCGGATGCTCCCGCGGCGTCGGCCGCGGCCCAGCCGACTTCACCTGCGCCTCCGCGATGGCACGCGGCGGCCCGCCCTGCGGCTCCGAGTCCGGCCCCAGCACCACCGCTCCCCCGACCAGCAGCCCGGGGACGGCCAGGGCCCCGACGAGCAGCGCCGTCCTCCGCGCGGACGGGAACCGTCGCTGATCCACACCTTTCGCATGCCGACCTGTCACGGCACGGAAGCGTATCGACGCCCTTCGTCAAGAAACAGCCTGCGTCCCCACCTCCGGCATCCCGCCGCTGTCACCGGTCACATGACGCCGCGTTCTCCTGCAGCAGGACCCCAGCCCAGCCCGCCCGCTCCTGTGCGCCCCTGTGACCGCTCCCAATCCTCCGACAGCGCCCCAGACCCACCTGTGCTGGTCAGGTGCCGGGCTCACGATTGTCGGAAGTTCCGAGCGCGCGGTCACGCCACTGCTGGTACTCATGCCAGGTCCCCATGTCCCCCGGACGCAGAATCTCCCCCGAAGAGCAGTCGTGCACCACGCACCCGAGCATCCCGGCAATGCGATGGATCACCACCAGCGCCTGGTCACTCGCCCCGTGCACGCACAGCCCGAGTCCCCGGACCGGATCCTCACGGCCGATGGAAACATCGATGGCCAGGACCAAGCGGCACAGGCTTATCTGAACGAACGCTTCAGTGAACTCTTTCCGACTTGTCGTCCCGGCCGGTCAACAGACCGCCGCGACAATTCAGCAACTCGTACGCGGCATGGGCGCAGAAACGACACAGCCGACGGATCAGTGGCCGTTCCCCGGGAAGTCACGGGCCTTGATCTTGGCCATGCGCCCGTCCGGGTGGTGCCAGACGATCCCTTCGGCGCCCGCCTCTGCGGCCAACCGCCGCACGACCTCGCAGATGCCATCGAAAGTCGGCGAGGGCACCTCCACCCGTTCGGCAAGGGCATGCCTGATCAGTACGTGAGTCTCGGCGCGCTCCGGGTTCCGGTTGATCTTCGGGCCGCACAGCTCGTACGTCCCGGGCGCCCACACGGAAGGAGCCTCCCCAGGCCGGTCGGCGGCTGCGAGGGCTTCGGCGTGGAACTTGGCGAACCCCGACTGCGCAATCGGCTCCCAGCCGACCCTCTTCCCGGTCTCGCCGTCCTCTTCCACGAGCACGAATCCGGCCGGGGTGGCCTTTCCGGGCTTGACCTCCCGCCGTGCCCACCACCGCTCACCGTCGAACATCACGCAAGTACCGTCGTACTTCCGGGTGGCGATGCCCTCTCCGGCGAACACCCACGCGCACTCAGGGTTGCGGACGGAAGTGACGTGCTTCGGGTCACCGTCCCAGTCACGCACGAAAATGGTCGGGATCTTCCGCATACGAGGCTCCCCTTGTGCCACCGCGACTGATACGCGCTTCGTTCGCCATAGCCGCTGGGACAGCCGCGTGACAGGTGTTCCGGCTCGTCGTCCGCAGGCGACCGAAACCGGTATGCCGGGCCTCGACTCGCAAGCTCGCCGGAGCTTTCGCCTGGCCGTGGATACCGGTTTCCATGGGCGGCGTCAGCGTAACCGATCTCGTTTCGCGGGTCAGCTGAAAATCGACCGGTTCACCCGAGCCCCGTCACTGGGCTCTTTCCCACTTGCCGCCCTAGCCGGTCAACGGGCCGCCGAACACGCCCGGGCCGACACCGTCGCCTGCGGATCCGGCCGCTTCCACGGCCAGGCCAGGCGTCCCGGCGCCGGCCACGCAGGGCTCACGAACCTGGTTGGAATGGGCTCACCGTCGATGCACCCCGTACGCCTTCCACAGCACGCCCTCACCGTGGCCGGCCCGCCGTCCTCGCCCCACCTACCGGGCCTTTCGCGATGCCGCGCCCACGTGTCAGCCTGTCAGCATGATCAACGTGCGGCGGGTGTGGCTGATCCGGCATGGGCAGAGCGAGTCGAACGCCGGGTTGCCGACGAACGGGCCGGGCGCGTCTCCGCTCACGGCGCTCGGACGACAGCAGGCGGCGCGGACGGCGGCGGCGTTCACCGCGCCGCCCGAGCTGATCGTCAGCTCCTCATTCGTACGCGCACGGCAGACCGCCGAGCCGACCGTCGAGCGGTTTCCCGAGGTGCCCTACGAAGAGTGGCCGGTTCAGGAGTTCACCTATCTGGGCCGGTTGCATGGGGCGCAGACCACGACGGCGCAACGGCGGCCGTTCGCCGAGGCCTACTGGCAACGCGCCGACCCCGCCTACGTCAACGGCGGCGACGGCGAGTCCTTCACCGCGCTCATCACTCGCGTCCGCGCCTTCCTGGACCGGCTCGCCGACCGCCCCGAGGAGGGCACGATCGCGGTGTTCACGCACGGCATCTTCATGAAGGCCGTGATCTGGTCGCTGTTCACCGGGGTCACCGACCCCGACGCCACGGCGATGAGCGGCTTCCGCCACTTCAACGGCGCCTGCGACATCCCCAACTGCACCGTCACCGAACTGTGGCGCCCCAGCGGACCGTACGGATTCCGCGTCGTCGGCGGCGGCACGACCCACCTCGCAGACACGTCCACCGCCCAGGGAACGGCTTCCTCCGCAGCCCTGGACTAGGCACCGAACTCACATGTGCCCGGTCCCGCCACACCCCCAGACGCATGCGGTGTACACAGGTGCCGTACAGCCGGGAAGTACCAGCAACACCGGCTCACCTGACCGTACAGAGGCACACGGGTCCAGCTGGGTAGAGCGCGCGAGCAGAGGGTGGCCAGTGGCTACGGATCAGAAGGCGTCATGCCAGGCAGTGCCGGAGCCGGGCAGCAGGCCACCACGCTGCTTTCAGCCCATCCAGGCCAGGGCAGACACACCGATAACCCTGCGCAGGAAGCGACGTGGACCGCGTACCCTGTACCAGGACGACGGACAGCCGTCGGAGCGCTCGGCCGGGCGCAGTGCACCATGTGCGGAATGATCACCGCACGCAGCGGACGGCCGGACGAGTCCGCTAGGCTCTGACCAGCGTCGAGCCCCCGTAGCTCAGGGGATAGAGCAACGGTTTCCTAAACCGTGTGCCGCAGGTTCGAATCCTGCCGGGGGCACTCTCACCAGCAGCACGAAGCAGCGCCCTACCTGCGGGAACGCGGTAGGGCGCTGTCGTGGCCGTGCCCGGTGATCTACGGCTGTCTACGGCGGCGTACGGCCACCTGTGCCGAATACGTGCCGAAGCTGGCGGCGCCTGCGAGCCTGGGCGGCCAGGGGTTAGAGCCGGATGGCGGGGTCGCTACTGCCGTAGCCGGTGCCCTCCGGCCAGAGGACGGCAACCCCTTGACTGTGGGCCGGCGCGATGAGGTCTGCCCGCTTGGGCCGCTCGGGGAGCAGGATGGCGCGCACCGCAGGTGGCAGGAGGCTGCTGTAGTCCGCGAGCCGGCCCAGCGCCATGCGCACGTACCGGGCTGCGGGCCGGAGCCAGTGTCCTACCGGGAGAGCGGGGTGCCTGGGCCCGTGTCCTCGGAGAGCGGTCACCTGAGGTCGAAACCGCCTTCAGGCAGGTGTGGGACGCCGTCCGCAGACTGCTGCTGGGGGTGCCTGCGCCCGACCGGCTCAGGCGGTGACACGCGAGATCCCCTGCGGTGTGGAGAGCACGACGTCCTCGGTCTCCGGAGTCCGCCGTGGGAAGGCGTCCTCAGCGCCAGCGCTCCGCATCGGAACGCCTGGCGGCGACGCACGTGATCACGGTGCATCCGGTGAGAACGAGAACGGCCGTCCACAGCGGGGCCGCCGGGAAGAGCACCCGCCGCAGTGCGCCCGAGACCAGGGCGCCGGCCAGCAACGCGCAGATCGAGACGAGTCTGCGGCTCTGCTTGGCGGGCACGACGGGCTCGGCGAACAGCGCGGTGAGCGTGGTCGTGACGACCGTCGTGTTCAGGTCGAGCACCTTCATTCCGCGCACGATCGCGTATCCCCAGCCCAGGGAGAAGGCGAGCATCACGATGATCGGCCACCGCGCCCAGGGTTCGGCGAATCCGTACCGGGAGGCCAGCACCGAGGCGCCGCAGACCAGCACCGTCTGGACCGCGATGCCCACCGCCAGCAGCAGGCCGCGGTGCCGGTTCCCGGGCCACGACAGGACGGCGCGGCCACCGCCGCCCGCTCCCGCCGCGAAAGACATGAGCGACAGCGCGGAGGGCAGCGGCGTACCGTCGCCGGCCAGGCCGAGGCCGAGGATGATGATGTTCCCGGTCATGGCGGCGACGAAGACCTGACCGAGATCCAGGAAGCTCACCGCGTCGATCATGCCCGTCGTGAAGGCGAGCGCGACGAACAGGCGCGGCAGGGGCCCGTCGGTCTGGCCGCCGTCCCGCGTGCCGCCGCCGGTCACGGCCCCGTGCCGACGGAGTTCATCCGATGCGCAGTTCGGTGTCGAGGCCCGCGGCCTCCTCACGGACGCTCGGGCGGAAGGCGAACAGGACGCCCACGGCCTTGCCGATGAGGTAAGTGAGCACGCAGCCGTAGCGGCCGACGGCGAGGATGGCGACGATCTGTTTGCCCAGCAGGGAGATCGAGCCGCCGTAGCACAGGGCGAGGCCCGGTGTCATGAGCAGTATCATGGCGAAACTGACGAGCACCCATGCAGAATCGCCGATATTCAGCCCATATTTCATGCCCAAACTCCTGGGTTCAGTTCAACACCATTGAGGTATGGGCATCAGCTGGACATGTGAAACATTCAGCGAAGCAATTTAGGCAAAATTCCCCCCACCGGGTCTCACCCTCCCCGACCTCACCGAATTCTTTGTTTTCTTTCGGCTGGATCGTCCGTGATGTTCCGGGGGCGGCTCCCGCGTGGAGCTCACCGGCGAAGGCGTGCCGGGACAGGACCACCGGCCGCCGCGTCCGCTTCGCCGGTGTTCGCGTCGGTGGGGTGACCGTGGCCTCTTCTCTCCTGGCGGTCGTCCAGGCTCGTCTGGCCGGTCTGCAATGCGGGGCGGGTTCGCCATGCAGGTTCGTCCATGCAGACGTGTGCCGCCGGTCGCGGGCGGGCGGTGGTGGTGCGGCGTGCGCCGGGAGACGTGCGAGGGGCGGACGCAGCGGCCTCGGGCTGTCACGGATCAACACTTGTAGTCATATCGGGTAGTCCGAAATGCCTTCGTCACGATCTTCGAACACGGAGGAAACGACCCATCCTTACCGTCACCCGTGCATACGGGGCATTTCGGATCTTCCGGTAGTGCCCCATCCCACCTGGCAGAGACGAGGTAGGTGCGTGGGAGACGAACACGGGTCCGTGACGAAGGTCGAACCGGGCGTGCGGGACACCGTTCCGGCCGGGCTGAGCCGGCGGGCCTTGATCGGCGGTGCGGGCGCCACGGCCGCGGGGACGGCACTGGCCATGACCTTCGGCGCCAGGGCGGCGGAGGCGGCACCGGCACCGAAGCCGTCCGGCACGGGGACGGGGACGGGCGCGGGGGTGGCCGGCCCGCCCGCGCTGAAGGGCATCCCGAAGCGCCCGCGGCTGGTCGACTACGAGATCTTCGAGCTGGCGGCGCTGCTGCGGGCCGGCAAGGTGTCGAGCGTCGAGCTGACCCGGGCGTATCTGGACCGGATCGACAAGCTCAACGGCCCGTTCGAGACCTATGCCAACACCGGGTTCTACAACGCCTTCGTCCGCGTCGATGAGGAGGCGGCGCTCGCCGCCGCGCGGGCGGCCGACAAGCGGATCGCCGCCTACCGCCGCTCCCGCACTCCCCTGTCGCTGCTGTGCGGCATCCCGATGGGCATCAAGGACTCGGTCGGCATCAAGGGCTTCCAAACCAAGAACGGGAGCCAGGCCTTCACCGGGAACGTCGCCCTCCAGGACGCGACCGCGGTGGCCCGGCTGCGCGCGGCCGGGGTGGTCCTGCTCGGCCACACGATCTGCTCGGCCTTCTCCGGATCCATCACCGGGACCTTCGCGGGCAACGCCTGGAACGTCGCGCACGTCCCCGGCGGATCGAGCCAGGGGTCGGGCGTCGCACCCGTCGCCCGGCTCGCGGCGGCCTGCCTCGGGGAGGAGACCGGCGGCAGCATCATCATGCCGTCGGCGGCCAACGGGGCCACCGGCATCAAACCCTCGCTCGGCACCGTGTCGATCGCCGGGGTCATGCCGCTGTCGCCCGCCTACGACGTGCTCGGCCCGATGGGGCGCAGCGCGCGCGACGTCGCGCTGATCCTGGCCACCATCCTCGGACCGGACGCGGTCAACGACCCGCAGACCCTCGCGGCGCCGAACCCGTTCCCGCAGATTCCGTTCGGCCCGCGCCCCGGGTCGAAGCCGCTGCGGGGCCTGACCATCGGCATCCCGCAGACCGACTGGATGCGGGTCGGCTCCGGCATCAAGACCGGAGTCAGCCCGCAGTCCACGTACGGCGCCGGCCATTTGGCGGTCTTCAACCGGCTCGTCGGCGAGTTGCGCGCGCTGGGCGCCACGGTCAAGGAGTTCCCCGGCCTGGACATGACCGACCCTAAGCAGAACCCGTACTTCTCCTCCTCCGACGTGCTGGCCACCGTGGACGGCTCGCCCGTGTCGCCGTCCGCCGCGGTGGTCAACGCCAACCGGTACGAGGTCCGCTACGCGAAGGCGGTCGCCGACTTCTGCGAGAGCGGCATCCCGGCCGAGTCGGCGGTGGCCACGTTGACCAGTCAGTACGGCCGGCGGGGGCCAGGCGAGTCGAGCGCCAGCCTGGCCAGCGCCGACCGGTTCTACGGCGGCATCCCGGCCGCCGTGCGGTACGAGGGCGAGCAGCGGCGCCGGACCCTGATCGCCAACTACACCAAGGCGCTGCGCGACCACGACGTCGACTTCATGCTCGTACTGTCTCTCGGGGACGTGATCGGGCTGCGGTCGGGCGGGACCGGCTTCCCGGTCTACCGCGCGTACTACCAGGTGCCGAACGCGCTCGGCTGGCCGATGGTCAGCTTCCCGGTCGGCCAGGTGCAGGGCCTGCCGGTGTCCGCGCAGTTCTGGGGGCCGCGCTTCGCCGAGGCCGAGATCACCCAGGCGATGATCGACTACCAGGCGCGTCATCCGGAGCATCACAACGCGACCCCGGCCGACCCCACGCCGCCGCCGGCCTCCGCGGCGCCCAGGCAGCGCTCCATGACGGCCGAGACCGAGAGCGGCCCCAGCAACGACCCGCTCCTCGGCGAGGAGGACATTAGGAAGGCGCTGCAGTGAGTCTCAACGTTCCCTCCCCCTTCCTCACCGTCGCCTACGGGGCGCCGGTCAACATCGGCTTCCTCCCGCAGGACCCGGCCGACCACTACGGCAGACTGCTGACGGTCGGCTGGACGGCGAAGCTGGGGACCTCTTTCCTCCCCCACGACCCGGACGACGAACTGATCGACACCCCGAACCCGTCCACCCGCTGATCCGCCCGGCCCCACGCCCGGGGCCGGACCGGCCACCCAGCGGCGTGCCCCCGGCGGTACGTAGATCCGGCCGCGCATCGTCGGGCGGGGCCGGCACCCTGCTCGGCTCACCTCAGGACCGGTGACTCGGCGCCACCCTCACCGCGTGACGATTCGGCCGGTTCCCGCAATGACGGGTGCGGGCCGGCGCGAGGTCTTCGGTCGCGAGTACGTGAACTCGGCCGATGGGGTGGGAAGGATAACGGTGCCGGTCCGGAGCATCACGGACTCCTCCCTTTCGGAGGAGAGCGGGCGGCGGCGAGGCTTGGACCAGCCGCCGCCCGCGCACATGTTCCAGTCGAGAGGCTCAGTCGAGCACGTGCTGGTCGACGTGCCCGGCCGCCGTACTACGACCGGTCGGCCACTGGCACACCGTTGATCGGCTCGGCCGGGGTGTGCGGGACGGAGCCGTTGAGCCAGTCGGGGCGCCGCGTCGCGGGGTCCTCGGCCTGCGGCGGCTTGGGCCAGGCGTCGATCCTCGTACGACGGGGGTTGGCCAGTGACGCGTTCATTGTGCTTGTTACCTCCTGGATGGATGTGTCCGCGGTATTGCGGCGTGTTCCTCCGATTTAACGCGGAACGTCTGAAAAGCCTCCCAAAGGGGCGGCCCTGGTTCCGTAAAGTGCTTGTTGCCAAGACATTAATGTCTTCCGGGCGGCTCACCGTACACCGGGTAGGCGGATCCGTTCGCCGGCAGGGCTCCCGACGAACCGACAGGGCTCCGGCGAACACAGCTCAGCCGCCGTGGACCTCTGCCCGGACAGGGGGCACCCCTCGACGGTTGAAGCGATGCCGGCGACCGCCGGTACGTGGTGCCGGGAGTTTAGGACACGCCGGTCGGCATGGGCGGGCCGGCGCGGGCGGCCGGAGGCGAGGTCCCGGTGGACGTGCGCGGCCGCGTGCGGCACCCGGCGGTCCCGGTCGGCGGCCGATGAGCGAGGATCACCCGTTCGTCCTCGCCGTGCCGCGACTCGGTCGGCCTACGGTACGCCACATCGGTGAGCGGTCTCCTTCGCAACCTTGATCAAGGCAGGGCCAGACCGCAATACCCTGCCATACCGCGTTCAATCACCACGGCCGGGACATCCGGCCGCGCGCCGGACCGGCCGGTAGTGGCTCGGTGGCCCGGTGACGACATGACGGCGGGGCCACCGCCGTCAGGTCGCCGGGCCCTCGGCCGGGGGCGCGTCCGATCTCGGCCGGAGGCGTCCACCCGGTCGGCCCACCTTGCGGATCACTCTTTCCGGATCACTTCCGGCGCAGTGCCATGGCGGCCATCGCCGCGGCCCCGAAGAGGACCGTCACGACACCCGTCACGACGTTGTTCCAGATCATCGACCTGGTGACCGCACTGCCGTAGATCACCCAAGGGGCGATGATGGTCCAGATGCCGATGACCGGCACGACCCAGGTGAGGCCGTGGGTCCGGGCGAAGGCCGCGGCGAGACCGGCCCCCAGGATCGTCAGCGCTATCCCGGTGATCAGGTTGTTGACGGCCAGGTCGGTCCTGCCTCTGAACCCGACCACCCACGGTGAGATGGCCAGATAGAGGCCAGTCAACATGATCAGCCCATTGACGATCTGGGCGACGGTCCGCTCGGCGGCGACATCGTAGCGGGCCCGCATTTCACGAAGGTCGGGATGTGTCTCCAGGCCCGCGGTACGAGCCCCCGGAGTACGAGCGGCCATGACGGCTCTCCCTCCTGTGCGGACTTATCCCCAACGTCGCTCGCTTCCCCGGTCGTCTCTGAAATAAACCTGCTGGTAGACGCAGGAACCGGGGCCGGTGCGGGCGCCTGCGGCGCAGGGCGGCGCCGGACGTTTGCGCATCACGAACGGGCACTGTCCGCGAGGGCCGGGAACGGAGTTCGGCCGAGGGGCGGCGCCCCGGGGTTCCCCGGGACGCCGCCCGCGACGTCACCCGGTCGAGAAGGTGAACCAGTTGAGGTTGACGAAGTCGGCCGGCTGGCCGCTTTCGAAGGTGAGATAGACGGTGTGGGTTCCGGTGACGGGGGTGATGTTGGCGGGCACCGTCCGCCAGCTCTGCCAGCCGCCGGTGTTGCCGACGGCGAAGTCACCGATCGGCGGTGCGGTGGGACTGTCGAGCCGCACCCGGATCAGGCCGCTGACTCCGGCCGCGGCGCCCGAGGCGACGCGGGCCCTGAACTGGCGGGCCGCCTCGCCGCCGAACCGCACGCCGTCGAAGCGCAGCCAGTCGCCGTTGGCGATGTGCGAGGCGTTCTGGCCGCCCCCGGTGTCGGTGGTGGTCTCCCACTGGACGCCGGACTGCGCCGAGCGGCTCTCGGCCTGGATGGTCGAGCGGGCGTCGAAGCCCGAACCGGGCGGCGGGTCGGTCGGCGGCGGTGTCGTGGTGCCCCCGCCGCTCTGCCAGACGGCGACGTAGTCCACCAGCATCGGGCGTCCGGAGACCGTGCCGGCGGTGGGGGTGCCGAACCCGGCGACGCCGTTGGGGAACGCCCCGCCCATCGCCACGTTGAGCAGCAGGAAGTAGCCGTTGTGCCCGGTCATGTTCGCCCAGGTGGTGGCGTCGAGCTGACTCTGGCTGACGCTGTGGAACTGCTGGCCGTCCACGTACCAGCGCAGTTGGTTGGGCGTGACGCTGCGGTCCCACTCAAAGCGGTAGGTGTGCATTCCGGCCTGGCATGAGGTGCCCGGGCAGGCCCGGCTGGCGCCGATTCCGGAGGTCTCGTTGCAGGCTCCACCCGGATTGACGCCGCAGTGCAGCACGCCCCACACCGTGTTGAGGCCGTTGACGTTCTCCATGATGTCGAACTCGCCGACCGCCGGCCAGTTCTGGTAATTGCCCCGGTAGGGGGAGCCCAGGGCCCAGAACGCGGGCCAATATCCCAGCGCCTGCGAGCCGGTGACGTCGGGCATCTGGATCCGGCCCTCGATGCGCAGGATCCGACCGTCGGCCGGTTTGAAGTCCGTGCGGCGAGTCTCGATCCGGGACGAGGTCCACTCCCCGGACGCACTCCGCAGCGGGGTGATCCGGAGGTTGCCGCCGCCGTCCAGGCTGACGTTGGCGGGATCGGCGGTATAGCGCTGGATCTCGCCGGTGCCCCAGTTGGCCGGGCCTCCGGGGTAGTTGTGGCCGGTGCTGATCAGCCAGTTGTCCGAGGAGGGAAGCGCGCCGGCCGACCCGGTGAAGTCGTCGGCCCACACCAGGCTCCAGCCGCTCGGCGGCGGGGGCAGCGACGCGCCGGCGGGGGACGGCAGGGCCATGACGGCCGCCGCCGGGAGCGCCATGGCGGCCACCGCTGCGAGGACGGCCCGCCACCTGCCCGGCGCGGACGGCCGCCCGGCGCGAACGAGGGATGACGAGCGCAGAGCACGGAGCCGGGACAGGCCGGCGCGGACGGGGGACGGCGGGCGGAGGACCCGGGCGCGGTGCGGGGACGCGCCCGGGTCCTGGACGGGGTGGGCGGGTTGCGGGGGCGGGTGGGGCATGGCGGGGCCTTCCACGCGAAGGGACGACATCCGGCGGGCGCCTGCTGCCAGGCGGCTCGCGTGCCGGTCAATCTCACCCGCCCACAGCGGCCTGTCAAGAGTTCTCGCAAGATTTGTGAGAGCGCTCTTTCAAGAGCGACACTCACGCCGACGGGTGCCTCAGGCCGTAGCCACCGGCCCGGCAGAGGGTGCTTCCAAACCTCTGGAGAACCGATTCAGCAGGTAAAACGCAGTAGTCATGGGTATGGGCGGCGACTCTCCCCGCCACCCGTCATCAGGTCCGTACCGCCGCGGGGTTGACAGGAGAACACCCGAACCCCACCCTCTGAGAGAGCGCTCTCTGAGTCCGATCAGGCTCCGGAGCGAGCCTGCCTACACCCCCGAGGACACTCATGCGCAGACCCCACCCCCGGGCGCCCCGCCGCTTCCGCACCATCTCCAGCCTGGTCACCGCCGCCGCCCTGGCCCTGGGCGCCGCCGCCTGCGGAGGCGGCGGGAGCGAGAGCTCCAACGGGACGATCACCCTCACCGTCGACACCTTCAGCACCTTCGGCTACGAGGAGCTGTTCGCCAGGTACGAGGCCGACCACCCCGGCATCAAGATCAAGCACCGCAACGTGGTGCAGCTCGACGAGTACCTGCCGAGGCTGGAGCGGTGGATCGCCGCCGGCCGCGGCGCCGGTGACGTGGTCGCCCTGGAGGAGGGCATCCTCACCAAGTTCATGGCGCAGCCGGACCGGTTCGTGAACCTGCTCGACCACGGGGCCGGGTCGATGCAGGGCGGCTTCCTGGACTGGAAGTGGAAGCAGGCGCTCACCCGCGACGGCAAGCACCTGGTCGGGCTCGGCACCGACGTCGGCGGGCTGGCCATGTGCTACCGCACCGACCTGTTCGCCAAGGCGGGCCTGCCGACCGACCGGGAGAAGGTCGGCGCGCTGTGGCGGACCTGGGACGACTACATCGCCACCGGCCGCAGGTACACCGGCAAGGTCAAGGACGCCAAGTTCGTCGACGGCGCGGTCAACCTCTACAACTCGATCCTGGCCCAGCAGGCCAGCCAGACCGTCGGCCACACCTACTTCGACACCGGCGACAAGCTGGTGGCCGGCACCAACCCGGCCGTCAGGAGCGCCTGGGACACCACGGTGAAGATGCAGCAGGCCGGGCTGTCGGCGGGGCTGAAGTCGTTCGAGCCGAGCTGGGGCACCGGCCTGAAGGAGGCCAGGTTCGCCACCATCGCCTGCCCGTCCTGGATGCTCGGGGTCATCAAGGAGAACGCGGGGGCACAGGCGGCCGGCAAGTGGGATGTGGCCGCGATCCCCGGTGGGGCGGGCAGCCGCGGCGGGTCGTTCCTGGCGGTGCCCAAGCAGAGCGCGCACCCCAAGGAGGCCGCCGAGCTGGCCAAGTTCCTGACCGGCCCGGACAGCCAGATCACCGCGTTCAAGGCGCGCAACAACCTGCCGTCCTCGCCGAAGGCGCTCGGCGACCCGGCGGTCACGTCGTTCCGGAACGAGTACTTCAGCGACGCCCCGGTCGGTGAGATCTACGCCGGCGGCGCCAAGGCGCTCCGGCCGCTGTACCTCGGCGCCGACAACAACCCGGTCGGCCAGCGCTTCGAGGACGCGCTGCTGGCGCTGGAGCAGGGCAAGCTCGCACCGGACGCGGCCTGGCGCAAGGCCCTGGCCGACGCCGAGCGCGAAGCCCGCTAGGCCGGCCGATGAGCGCTCCCGTCCACGTCCGCTCCCGGCCCTCGCCGAAGGCCGCTCCCCCGCCGTCCGGCCGCGCCGGCGGCGGGGGGTGGTCCGGCCGGCTGTCCCGCTGGGACATCAGGTTCTCGCCCTACCTGTTCATCTCGCCGTACTTCCTGTTGTTCGCCCTCTTCGGGCTGTTCCCGATGGGCTACACGCTGTGGGTGGCGATGCACGACTGGGAGCTGATCGGCTCCCGCGAGTTCACCGGCCTGGAGAACTTCCGGCTGGTGCTGACCGACCCGCAGTTCTGGAACTCGGTGTACAACACCGCCGGGATGTTCGTGGTCGCCACCGTTCCGCAACTGGTGATGGCGCTGCTGCTGGCCAACGCGCTCAACCGGCGGATGCGCGGGCAGACGCTGCTGCGGATGGGGGTGCTGGCCCCGATGGTCACCTCCATCGCGGCGGTGGCCATCGTCTTCAGCCAGTTGTTCAGCCGTGACTTCGGCCTGGTGAACTGGGTGCTGGGCTGGTTCGGGGTGGAGGGCCTGGACTGGGCGGCGCAGCGCTGGTCGGCGTGGCTGGCCATCAGCGTGATGGTCGACTGGCGGTGGACCGGCTACAACGCGCTGATCTACCTGGCGGCGATGCAGTCGATCCCCCGCGACCTGTACGAGGCGGCGGCGATCGACGGGGCCTCACGGCGCCGCCAGTTCTGGACGATCACACTGCCGATGCTGCGGCCGACCATCATCTTCACCGCGATCATCTCCACCATCGGCGGCTTCCAGCTGTTCACCGAGCCGCTGCTGTTCGGCAACGGCGACATGGCCGGCGGCTCGCTGCGGCAGTTCCAGACGGTGACGATGTACATGTTCGAGAACGCCTTCACCCGGTTCGACTACGGGTACGCCTCGGCGGTCTCCTGGCTGCTGTTCCTGCTCATCCTGCTGGGTTCGCTGCTGAATTTCCTGTGGCTGCGCCGGGTCGGCGGAGGGAGGGCCTGATGATCATCACGGGACCGCGGGGGCGGCGCCGCGGCGGGACGGTGGCGGCGCTGTGGGGCGCCGGGCCGCTGACCCGGATCATGCTGGCCGCCACGATCGTGCTGTCGATGTTCCCCATCTACTGGATGTTCGTCGTCGCCACCCGCACCAACGACGTGGTCGGCTCGGTGCCCCCGCCGGTCGTCCCCGGCGGGGAGTTGGGCGGCAACCTGGCCCGGCTGTTCGGGGACGAGCAGGCGCGCTTCACGCTCGGCCTGGTCAACTCGGCCATCGCCGCCTCGACCGTGACGGTCTCGACGCTGCTCTTCGCCTCGTTGGCCGGGTTCGCGTTCGCCAAGCTGCGCTTCCGGGGCCGCAACGCGGCGCTGCTGGTGATGCTGGCGACGATGATGGTGCCGGTGCAGATGGGCATCATCCCGCTGTACATGCTGATGGCCGAGATCGGCTGGACCGGCCGGCTGCAGGCGGTCATCGTGCCGTTCCTGGTCACCGGGTTCGGCGTGTTCATGATGCGGCAGTACACGCTGCAGGCGCTGCCCGACGAGCTGATCGAGGCGGCCCGCATCGACGGCTGCTCGACACCGCGCATCTACTGGAGCGTGGTGCTGCCGGTATTGCGGCCGGCCATGGCGGTGCTCGGGCTGTTCACGTTCATGCAGACCTGGAACGAGTTCATCTGGCCGCTGGCGGTGCTCGACCCCGACAACCCGACCGTGCAGTACTCGCTGAACCTGCTCAACGGCGCCTACTACACCGACTACTCGCTGATGTTCACCGGGACCGCGGTGGCGACGCTGCCCCTGCTGGCGATCTTCCTGCTGTTCGGCAGGCAGCTCATCGGCGGGATCATGGACGGCGCCCTCAAGGCGTGAGCGTCCCCGGCCCGCGACCGCCCCGGCACGTCCTATCGGAGGGAGCTCAGGCATGACGGCCACCACGATCGAGGCCGGCGACCGACCGCTGCTCTTCCCGCCCGGCTTCGTGTGGGGCGCCGCCACCGCGGCGTACCAGATCGAGGGCGCGGCGCGCGAGGACGGCCGGGGACCGTCGATCTGGGACACCTTCGCCCGGCGGCCGGGCGCGGTCGCCGGCGGGGACACCGGCGACGTGGCCTGCGACCACTACCACCGCCACCGCGACGACATCGCGCTGATGGCCGAGTTGGGGCTGCCGGCCTACCGGTTCTCGGTGTCGTGGCCGCGGGTGCGGCCGGACGGCGCGGGCCCGGTCAACCCGCGCGGCCTGGCCTTCTACGACCGGCTCGTGGACGAGCTGCTGGAGGCCGGGATCACCCCGTACGCCACCCTCTACCACTGGGATCTGCCGCAGGCGCTGGAGGACCGCGGCGGCTGGACCGAGCGCGACACCGCCCTGCGCTTCGCCGAATACGCTGGCGTGGTGCACGACCTCCTGGCCGACCGGGTCGCCACCTGGACGACGGTCAACGAGCCGTGGGTGGCGGCGTTCCTCGGCTACGGGTCGGGTGTGCACGCCCCCGGCCGCACCTCGGCCCGCGACGCCTTCCGCGCCGCGCACCACCTGCTGCTGGCGCACGGCCTGGCCACCGGCGTCCTGCGGGAGGGCGGTGCCCGCCAGATCTCGCTGACCCTCAACCTGGCGCCGGTGCCGACCCCCGGCGCCCCGGGCGACGCGGCCGACGCCGCCGCCGACCTGGTGGACGCGCTGCTCAACCGGCAGTTCCTGGACCCGGTGCTGCGCGGACGCTACCCCGGGCCGGTGCTGGAGCAGGTCGACCGCGCGGCCGGGCTCGGCCATATCGCCGCCGGTGACCTGGCGGTGATCTCCGAGCCGATCGACCTGTTGGGCATCAACTACTACAACCCCACCTATGTGGCGGCCTCCCCCGGCGCCCCGGAGAACCCCGCCTTCCCCGGTTCGCGGGGCATCGCGTTCCTGCCCGCCGAGCCGCCGCTGACGGCCATGGGCTGGCCGATCGACCCGGACGGGCTGACCGAGCTGCTGGTCCGGCTGGACCGCGACTACCCGGGCGTCCCCCTCATCGTCACCGAGAACGGCGCCGCGTTCGACGACGTGCCCGGCCCGGACGGGCGGGTGCGCGACCCGTTCCGGATCGGCTACCTGGACGGGCACCTGCGGGCCGCGCACGCCGCGCTGGCCGCCGGGGTGGACCTGCGCGGCTACCTCGTATGGTCGCTGCTGGACAACTTCGAGTGGGCCGAGGGCTACGGCAAGCGGTTCGGCCTCGTCTACGTGGACTACGTCGACCAGCGCCGGCTGCCCAAGGACAGCGCCCACTGGTTCCGCGACGTCATCGCCCGCAACGGGCTGGGGGGTAACACGGCATGAGACGGCCCACGCTGGAGGCTGTCGCGGCCCGGGCGGGGGTCTCCCGGGCCACGGTGTCGCGGGTGGTCAACGGCTCGGCGACGGTGAACGCGCAGATCCGCGACGCCGTGCTGCGGGCCATCGACGAGCTGGGCTACGTACCGAACTCAGCGGCCCGCAGCCTGGTCACCCAGCGTACCGACTCCATCGCCCTGGTGGTCTCCGAGCCGGCCGCACGGGTCTTCTCCGACGACCCGTTCTTCTCCATCGTCGTGCGCACCGTCAGCCAGGAGCTGGAGAACGCCGGCAAGCAGCTGGTGCTGATGCTGGCCTCCTCGCCCGCCGGGCAGACCCGGGTCGAGCGGTACGTCGCCGGCGGCCACGTGGACGGCGTCATCCTGCTGTCCCTGCACGGCTCGGACCCGCTGCCGGCCGCGCTGTCACGGACCGGCGTCCCGGTGATCTCGCACGGCCGCCCGGTGTCGACGGTGCGGCCGCCCTACTGCGACTGCGACAACGTCGGCGGCGCGCGGGCGGCGGTGCGGTACCTGGTCGCCCAGGGGCGGCGGCGGATCGCCACCATCGCCGGGCCGCCCGACATGACCGCCGGGCTGGACCGACTGGCCGGCTACCGCGAGGTGGTCTCCGGCACCGACCGCCGGTCGCTGGTGGCGATGGGCGACTTCACCCGCGAGTCGGGGGCGGCGGCGATGCGGCAGTTGCTGGAGGACGATCCCGGCCTGGACGCGGTGTTCGCCGCCTCGGACCTGATGGCGATCGGCGCCATGCACACGCTGCGCCGGGCGGGCCGCCGGGTGCCCGACGACGTGGCCGTGGTGGGGTTCGACGACATCGAGGCGGCCCGGTTCGCCGACCCGCCGCTGACCACGGTGCATCACCCGATCGCCGAGGTCGCCAAGGAGATCGTCCGCATCCTGCTGGCCCCGCGGGACGAGCGGCCCGGCGAGCCGGTGATCCTGCCGACGGAGCTGGTGGTGCGCGACTCGGCCTGAGCCGTCGCGCCCACCCTCGGAAAAGGATCTTGGAGCGGGCCCGCGGGCGAGGGGTTCGTCGGTCCGATCCGGCGACACATGGCGGATAAGCCCCCCATGGCCACAGAACCCGGCATAATCACCACCTACTGTCCGTGATCCACACCACACGGGCAGGTGAGGGCAGTCATGCCATCAGTCATCTCCATATCGTCCATACCGACCTCCGCACCGCGATCGTCCGTTCCCCCGTACGCGAGGATGTGATGGGGCAATTCCTGCTGTCGGCGACGCTGGCCTGTCTGGGCGCCGGCCTCGTCGTCACCGCGCTCCTGCTGGCACGCCAGCGCAACGTCACCGACCGTCTCAGGCGGCGGAACGCCGAACTGGCCGACGTACTGCGGCTCCAGGAGGAGGAGTTGCGGCATCTGGCCGCCGTCCGGCTGCCACAGCTGCGCGACCGGCTGGAGGGCCGGCCGGTCACCGTGTCGGGCCCGCTGGACGAGCGGCGCATCGCCGCGACCGGGCTCGACAAGACCATGACCGCGGTCATGAGACTGTTCACCGAGGCCGTGGAGAGCGCCAAGGCCAATGCCGAGCAGTCGGCCAAGGGCACCCTCAAGGCGATGATGCGCACCGTGCAGAGCCTGGCCAACGAGCAGCAGCTGGCGATCTCCGACATGCAGCAGCGGCACGACGACCCCGAGGTGCTGGCCGGCCTGCTGCGGATCGACCACATGAACGCCCAGCTCGGCCGGCGGGCGCAGGCCACCGCCGTGCTGTTCGGCTCCTGGCCCGGCCAGCAGCGCTCGGCCGCCCCGGTGGTGGACGTGGTACGCGGCGCCACCTCCCGGATCCGCGACTACCTGCGGGTCCAGGTCAGCTCCGAGGTGAGCGTGGCGATCGTCGGCCGGGCCGTGGAGCCGGTGGTGCTGGCCGTGGCCGAGCTGCTGGACAACGCCGCCCGCCACTCCCAGCCCAACACCCCGGTGGAGGTGAACTTCCAGCTCGCGCACAACGGGGTCGCCATCATGATCGACGATGCCGGGGTCGCGATGAACTCCGAGGAGATCCAGCGGGCCTCCGCGCTGCTGTCCGGCCGCGACCTGGGGGACATCGCCAGGCTGGGCGACCCGCCGCGGATCGGCTTCGCCGCCGTGGGCGTGCTGGCCGCCCGCTACGGGTTCACGGTGTCGGTGGACACCCGCTCCCCCTACGGCGGCGTCCGCGCGGTCGTGTTCGTGCCCAACGACCTGCTGACCAAGGTCGACGACGGACAGGACGCCGCCCCCGCGGCGCCGGCCGAGCCCAAGACCGTCCCGGCGACCCGTTCGGCGCCCGGCCCGCTGCCCCGGCGGCGCCGGATGGACGCCGCCCGCGACGCCTCCGCCGACCCGGCCGGCCCGGCGGCCGCCCGGCCCGCCCGCCCTCCCAAGGAGGTGGCCGCAGGGCTGGGCGCCTGGCAGCGCGGCACCCGGTCCGGGCGCGCCGCCGCCGCGGGGGCCGACCCCGGCAACGCCACCGAACCCGCGTCCGACATCGAAGGGAACGAGCGGTCATGACCGAAGCGATGGACAACAGGCTCGGGTGGATGCTCGACGACGCGCTGCGCATGCCCGAGACCCGGCAGGCGATCCTGCTGTCGGCCGACGGGCTGCTGATGGCCCACTCCGAGCGGATCAGCCGGGACGAGGCCGAACGGCAGGCGGCGGGCATGTCGGGCCTGCAGTCGCTGGCCCGCAGCACCGCCGAGTTCTGCGGGGGTGCCGACTCCGCCTGGCGGCAGACGGTGACCGAGTTCGACGACGGCTATGTCTTCCTGGTCGCCGCCGGGCCCGGCGCCTACCTGGCGGTGTCGGCCACCCCGCAGGTGGACATGGAGGCGGTCTCCTTCCGGCTGCAGGAGCTGGTCCAGCGGCTGGGCAAGGAGCTGACCAGCCCGCCGCGGCGAGGCGCCGGTCGATGACCCCGCCGCGCAACCGCAAGGCGCTGGTCCGCCCGCACGTGGTGACCGCCGGCCGGGCACGGCCGAGCCGCAACATCTTCGACCTGGTCACGCTGGTGATCGCCACCAGCGGCGGGGTGGGCCCGCTGACCCCGGAAAAGCGCCGGATCGTGACGTTGTGCCAGGGCGGCGCGCTGTCGGTGGCCGAGGTCGCCGGGCATCTGGACCTGCCGCCCAGCGTGGCCAAGGTGCTGCTGTCGGACCTGGTGGACAGCGGCCACATCACCACCCGGGCGAACGCCCCGGCCGATCCCGCCGACCGGTCCGCCCACGAACGCCTGTTGAGGGAGGTGCTCGATGGACTCCGTGCTCGCCTCTGACCGGCGTTATGTGCGCGACACCGTGCGCACCGCGGTCAAGCTGCTGGTGGTGGGTCACTTCGCGGTCGGCAAGACCACGTTCGTGGGCACCCTGTCGGAGATCCGGCCGCTGCGCACCGAGGAGCGGATGACACAGGCCGGCGCTCTGGTGGACGACCTGGCCGGGACCCCCGACAAGACCACCACCACCGTGGCCATGGACTTCGGCCGGCTGACGCTCAGCGACGAACTCGTGCTGTACCTGTTCGGCACGCCCGGCCAGAGCCGTTTCAAGCGGCTGTGGGAGGACCTGGCCCGGGGCGCGCTGGGCGCGCTGGTGCTGGTGGATCCCAACCGCCTGGAGCACTCCTTCGAGGTCATGGACCTGCTAGAGACCCATGGCCTGACGTACGCGGTGGCCGTCAACCAGTTCGACAGCGCCCCCGTGTACCCGCTGCAGGAGGTCCGCGAGGCCCTGGACCTGCTCCCCTCCACCCCGCTGGTCACCTGCGACGCCCGCGATCCGATCTCGGCGACCCGGGCGCTGATCGCTCTCGTCGACCATCTCCTCACCCCCGGCCAGGAGTACGCATGACCGCAGAGTCCACCGAGCCCGCCCCACCCCCGGGCTGTCCCGCGCACGGCCTCGTCAAGATGTACGGGCACGAGTTCGCCGCCGACCCGCACGGCACCTACGCCCGGCTGCGCGAGCACGGGCAGTTCGCGCCGGTGGAGATCGCCCCCGGCGTCCCGGCCACGCTCGCCATCGGGTACGACGCCGTGCTGGAGATGCTGCGCGACGACCGCACGTTCCTCAACAACCCGAGCGAGTGGCAAAAGACGGTGCCGCCGGACTGCCCGGTGCTGCCGATGATGGGCTACCGGCCCAACGCGCTGTTCGCCGACGGCACCGTGCACGCGCGGCTGCGGGGCGCGATTCTCGACTCGTTCGCCCGGCTCGACACCGCCACCCTGCGCCGGTACGTCGAGCGCAGCGCCGACACCCTGCTGCAGTGGATCGGCCCGCACGGCCAGGCCGACATCCAGGGCGAGTACGCCATGGCGCTGCCGGTGCTGGTGTTCATGGAGCTGTTCGGCTGCCCGTCCGACATCTCCGAGAAGATCGTCTCCGGCATGAGCGGCATCTTCGAGGCCATCGACGCGGAGAAGGCCAACGCCGAGCTGGCCGAGGGCATCATGGAGCTGGTCGCCCACAAGCGCGCGCGGCCCGGTGAGGACATCACCTCCTGGCTGATGGCCCACCCGGCGCGGCTGACCGACGAGGAGATGGCGCACCAGCTGACGGTGCTGCTGGGCGGGGGCATCGAGCCGGCGGGCAACCTGATCTCGGGCGCGCTGCGGCTGCTGCTGTCGGACGACCGGTTCGCCGGTGACCTGTCCGGCGGCAGCGTGCCGATCGAGGACGCGCTGGACGAGGTGCTGTGGACGGACCCGCCGATCGCCAACTACGCGGCCCGCTACCCGGTCCGTGACGTGGAGCTGGCCGGTCATCTGCTGCCCGCCGACCGGCCCGTGGTGATCAGCTTCGCCGCCGCCAACACCGACCCGTCCAAGGCCGGCGAGCAGCGCGTGGGCAACCGGGCCCACCTGGCGTGGGGGGCGGGCCCCCACCTGTGCCCGGTCCGGGAGGAGGGGCGGCTGATCGCCTCGATCGCGCTGGAGAAGCTGCTCGACGGCCTTCCCGACATGGAGCTGGCCGTCCCGGTGGAGGAGCTGGAGTGGCGTCCGGGCATGTTCCACCGGGCCCCGGTGTCCATGCCGGTCCGCTTCCCGCCCGTCCACACCCCCGAGGCCCCGAAGCAGGAGCACAACGCGCGGCCCGTCACCCCGATGCCCGACTCCAGAGCCGCGCACGCCCCGGTGGCGCAGCCGTCCGGGCTGCGGCGGCTGGTCGCGTCCGTCACCCGCTGGTGGCGCGGCGACTGACCCCGGGCCGGACGGACCCCAAAACCAGCGAATCGCCACAGACCGGGACATAGCTCGCCGGTGGCGGGAACGGCCGCCGGACGGGATCGCCGGACGGGCAGGACGCCGGGCCGGTGGACGGGCATCCTCAAGGGGACCGACGAACGTCCGCCCCGCAGGGCCGGGGCGGGCGTCGCTTCCACCGGCCGCTCAAGGAGAAAGCACCGTGCTCGTCCTCTCCCGCAAGTCAGGCGAGAAGCTCATGCTGGGCGACGACATCGTCGTCCAGGTGCTCCAGATCGCCGGAAACTCGGTACGGCTCGGCATCGAGGCGCCCCGGTCGCTGCGGGTGTGGCGGGAGGAAGTCTGGGTGAAGCTCAACGGGGACGGCCGGCCGGTCACCCAGTGACCGGGCTCTCCTCCCGGCGTTCCCGGATGGCCGGTACGGGCTCTGAACTGCGGCGAAACGGTGACGGTACGGCGATATGCGCAGGAGTGTGACAAACCGGAGCCATCCGACGCTGTAGGAAGTACTGGGCACGGTCCATGGCGTGCCCGGAGCGCCACGTCCTCGACGGAGACATCGTGGCGCCGGGCCCCGCCCCTGTGTGACCCCCGTGCTGGGGCGGGGCCTCGCCGGGCTTTCCCTGTGCTCTGCTTCGCCCCCATGCTGGGGGGACGTCGTTGTCTCACCTGCTCTGAAGCAACTGTGGCGCGTCGTCTCCGCAGGTGCGGCCTGTGCCGTCTCCTCCGGACAACAGCGCCGAGATCATGGAGCTGGAACGCCGGAACGAGGCGTACGAGGAACTGCACGCCCGCACCGCCGTCCACGAGCTGGCCACCGAACGCATCGAGGAGCTCAGCGACGACGCCGCCGAGGTCGAGTCCGCCCTCCACCGCGCCGGCGACGCCGCCAAACGCCTCGGCGACCGCGACGGAACCTAGCTCACGTCGTCACCGACGTCCCGGGACAGCACGGCTAGGGCGCTGTGCGCTCTGAGTGCGGTATGCCGTTCCAGCGCCAGGTGGTGCGGCGGGGGTGGCCGGGGAGTTCGGCTCGTCCGGTGGCCCACAGCAGGGTGGGCCAGGGGTCGGTGGTCTGCGGGGCATCCGGGAACAGCCGGGCGAGCGCCCGCGAGCACAGGTCGGCGGGCGGGTCCCACGTGAGCCCGAGCCCCTCGGCCAGGTCGTGGGTGTGCACCAGGGACTCCACGATCCCCATCGCCGCGAAGCCCTCGGGGTCTGAGACTCCGTAGACGTGATACGCGCGGGTTTGCGGTGGCGTCGTGCGCACCATAGCGACCAGCAGCGCGCCGCTGGCCTCCAGCGCCTGCAACAGCCCGGCGGGATCCGCCGTACGGTCAACGTGGACGGAGTTCGCGGGACCGCCGGGCCGCCGCCTTTCCCGCGCGAAGGGCACCCGGCCGTCCAAGGGCGGAGTGCGGGGACCCAGTCGGACGGCGTAAGAGAACAGGTCGTCGATGAGATGCTCGACGGTCTCCCAGCAGTCCCACTCCAGCGAACCGGCCGTGCGCTCCCATGCCTCCGGCGGCGTCTCCCGCAGAGCGGCCACGGTCAGTTGCACGGCAAGGTCGAGATCGTCCGCGGTCACCGGACCCGGACCGGTTTCGGCTGGTCGAGACATACCGGGAACGTATCGGACCGAGGACGTCGGTCCCCATCAGTTACGGGCCGCCAACCGGCCGGTGTCCGGGACCGGCCGGTTCCGGCAGGAGCCGTGACGGGATACCAGGCCGGGATTAGGGTGCGGGCATGATCCCCCCGACGCCGGTGGAGTCCGGCTCATCCGAGCAGGAGTCCCAGCCCACCGGCGCTCCGCCCGCGGTCGCGTGGAGACCCGTCCTGCTCATTGCGGGCACGCTCGGGGCCGTGCTGCTGGTCTTCAGCGCCCGGTACGGCTACCACCGTGACGAGCTGTACTTCCGTGTCGCCGCACGGCACCTCGACTGGGGGTATCCCGACCAGCCGCCGCTGGTGCCGCTGCTCGCCCGGGCCATCACCGCCGTCTTCGGGGACTCCCTGGTGATGCTGCGCGTGCCGTCCGCGCTGGCGGCGGCAGCGGGCGTGGTCGTCGCCGCGCTCACCGCGCGGGAGCTGGGCGGCGCCAAGCGCGCCCAGCTGCTGACCGCCGGGGCCTACGCGGTGTGCCCGTTCGCCGTCGCCATCGGGCACCTGCTGTCCACGGCCACGTTCGACGTGCTGCTGTCGACGGTGGTGGCCTGGCTGGCGGTCCGCTGGGTCCGTACCCGGGACCAGCGGCTGCTCCTGGCCATCGGCGCGGTGGCCGGGCTGGCGGTGAACGTCAAGTACCTGGCCGGGATGCTGCTCGCCGCGCTGGTCGCCGGGCTGCTGCTGGCCGGTCCCCGCGACTTCCTGCGCCGCCCGATGCTGTTCGCCGGCGCGGCCGTGCTCGTCCTGGCCGCCGTGCCGGGCCTGTTGTGGCAGGCGCGGCACGGCTGGCCGCAACTGGAGATGTCCGAGCGGATCGCGGAGGAGGGTGACTTCGGCGGCCGGGCGGGTTTCGTGCCCTTCCAGCTGCTCCTCACCGGGGTCGTGCTGTCCTGGCTGTGGATCTACGGGCTGTGGCGGCTGCTGCGCTCACCCGACCTGGCCCGCCACCGCTTCCTCGGCTACGGGTACCTGCTGCTGTGCGCCCTCTTCCTGGTCACCGCAGGGAAGCCGTACTACCTGGCGGGGCTGTGGGCGGCCCTGTGGGCGGCGGGCGCGGTCGAGGTCGAACGCCGGGGGGCGCCGCGCGGCTGGGGCTGGGCGGTCTCCGTGCCCGCCTACGCGATCACTGCGGTGGTCACCGTGGCGACGACGCTGCCCGTCTATCCGGTCGACCGACTCGCCGACACTCCCCAGCCCGCCATCAACGCCGACGCCTCGGAGACCGTGGGCTGGCCCCGGTTCGCCGCCGAGGTGGCCCGGGTGCACCGTTCACTGCCCCCGGACGAACGTTCCCGCGCGATCATCCTCACGGCCAACTACGGGGAAGCGGGTGCGCTCGACCTGTACGGCCCGGACCTCGGGCTGCCCCGCCCCTACAGCGCCCACAACGGCTACTGGTACTTCGGCCGTCCCGCCGACACGGGCGGGCCGGTCATCGTCGTCGGCCCCGAAGGCTCCGCCGCGCTCCAGCGCCACTGGACCGAGGTCACGGTCGCCGGCCGCATCGACAACGGCGTCGGTCTCGACAACGACGAGCAGGGCCTGCCGGTCTGGGTCTGCCGCGGCCAGCGCGAACCCTGGGCCGTCCTGTGGCCCCGCCTCAAGCACCTGAGCTGAGCCGCGGCCCGTCCCCCGCCGCGTCCGCCGGGAGCGGTCAGTCGATGGTGACCGTCAGGTAGAGGTAGCGGTGGGTCCGGTTGAGGTGGACGGTTCCGGTGTAGCCGGGGCCCGGGGCCAGGTGCGTCCAGTAGTCCGGGCCGGTGGCCCACTCGCCGGAGAGATCGACCTTCGCCGCCAGCGGCTCGTCGACCTCGGGACGCGGCGCCTCGTTCCAGGTGAACCGGGTCACGATGCGCCGGTACCCGGCCTCGTCCGGCACGACGACGGCGTGGATCCAGTAGGTGGACGGGCCGGGGACGGTGTCCCGGGCGCTGGGAGCCCCACCGACGACCCCGCCCAGCCAGTGAACCTGCCGGAAGTCGCCCAGCGCGGGGAAGCGCCGGGCGATCGGCTCCCTGTCGGTCCGTACCACCGGGGCGGACGCGGAGGGCGAGACCGGCCGGTCGTCGGCCGCGAAGCTGGAGCAGGCGCCGGTGAGCGCCATGAGGAGCACACCGGGCACCACAAGACGACGACGGAGCCGCGGACGGCCTGCCGCAACGCGCATGCTTCACCTCTGTCGCCACCGGCTCTCCCCCGACCGTCGTCGGCGCCGGCTTCGGCGGATCGTCCTGTCAGACGCTCCGAGAACGCCGTCCGGTTCATCGGCTTTCGGAAGCGTGGAACCCCGCCCTTCGGCTCAGGGAACGGGCGCCGGGCGCGGGAAAGGCCCGGGGTGCGTGCACCGGGACGTTCCTGAGTCGATCATGATGGTCTTCCTGCGGTGACGGGTCTCAGGCGTGAGACGCTGGTCCTGGCGGGAATGCAGATGCGGAAAGCGACCCGCGGCCGAGGGGAACCATGGAGACGGCGCACCACCCAGCAGAGTCGGACGGACCGTTCGGCGGCCGGCCACCACAGGAGGCCGCGGGCCCGTCATCCCCGCTGCGCGACCGTGTCATGGCCGCCTACCTGCCGGTGGCCGCGCTGCTGGAACGGCTGGAGGAGACGGGTTCGGCTGTGGGCTCGTCGGCCGCGACGGCGGCGCCCCGGCTGGAGGCCGTCCGCGCCCTGCTGGAGGAGCAGGGCGTCGGCGACTGGACCGACCTGGCCCGGCTGCTGGTCGATCCGGCCGAGCTGACCCGGCGCACCGGCCCCACCGGCACGATCGCCACCCCGGCCGTCCCCGACGACCCGCGCGCCCTCTTCTACGAGGACTACCGCAACGCCGCGCCCGCTCCCGCCGAGACCGGGCCGGAGGTCACTGAGCCGGTCCCGTCCTCCCCTGAGGAGATCGTTCAGGCGGCCCTCGACAGCCCGCACGCCTGCCTGGTGCGGGCGGCGGACGGGCCGGAGCGGACGGCGGCGCTCGCAGAGATCGTCCGGCGGCTGGCCGCCGACGGCCGGCGCACACTGCTGCTGGCGCCCGATCCGCAGGCCGTGGCCGCGCTGCTGGACGCGCTGCGCGAGATGCCGGAGATCAAGACGCTCCGGGCCGAGCCGCCCGGCGACGGCGCCGTACCCGACCCGCTCGACGATCTCAAACGGCTGCGCCGGGAACTGCTGTGGCTGGAGCAGTGGCCCCGCGACCTGACCGCGCTGGAGGACCTGCGGGCCCACGGCGTACGGCGCCGCGCCGAACTGGCCGCCGAGGAACAGCGGCTGGTGGCGGCGATCGAGGCCGTCGACCGGCGGATCGAGACCGCCGACGAGCAGGCGGCGGAGGCCCGCGAGCGGCTGGAACGGGCGGAACGGGACCGCGCCCGGCGCACCGAAGAGGCCGACCGCGCCCGGGCCACCTGGCGCGAGGTGCAGGACATCGCGGACGCGTCGGCCCGTGACGCCGACGCGCGCACCCGCGCGGCCGACACCGCCGAGGCCCGCCACCGGGACCTCGCCCAGCAGACCCTGCACTGCGAGCAGGAGCTGCAGGCTGCCCGCGACCGCGAGGCGACGCTCACCGACGAGCTCACCCGGGCCCGGGAGACCCTCCCCGTGGCCACCCGCGAGACCGAACAGCTGTCGGCCGCCGCCGCCGACGCCACCGCCGCCCAGCACGCCAGCTACTACCGGCTGGCCGCCGCCGAGTCCGGCTACGCCGCCCAGCGCCGCAAGCTCACCTGGGGGCAGCGACTGCACGTGGCCGCGCCGCCGCCCGAGGTCGAGGAGGCCCGTCAGCTGGTCAAGTCGCGCCGCCGCGAGGCCGAGGACGCCGCCGAGCGCGCCCACGTCGCCGTCCAGGCGCACCAGCAGGCCGAAGCGCTGCGGGCCGGGCTGGCCAGGTTCATGGCCGACGCCGAACACGAACTGGTGACCCTCACCCAGACCCAGGAACGGCTCGGCGGGCGGCTCGCCACCCTCACCGCCGAGCGGGACACCGCCTACGCCGAGGCCCAGCGGCTGGCCCGGGAGGCCGCCGAGGCGGTCGGTCACGCCGACCGAAGTGCCACCACCGCCCGGCAGGCCGGTCAGGCCGCCACCGAGGCCGAGCAGCACGCCGCCGCCGCCCGGCACGTCCACGACGAGGCCACTGCCGGGAGGGAACGCGCCGACGCCGAGGCCGCCGAGGCCCGCAACCACCGGTCGGCCCTCGACGCCGAGCTGGAACGCCACCGCGCCGACACCACCACACAGATCGCCAACCTCGAAGCCGAGCTGCGCGCCTTCGACGAGGCGGAGGCCCGCTCCCGCAGGCACGTCCAGCGGATCTGCGGCACGGACCTGGACGAGGTCCCCATGGACCTGCTGTCCCGGCACCGCGCCGAGGCCATGGCCCGGATCGAGGAACTGGCCGCCGACCTGGAGTCCGCCGACCTCGTCCACGGCACCCCGCCGAGCTTCGGCCGCAGCCACTACTCCCGGGGCACCGTCTTCGACACCCTGATCGTCGTGGACGCCGACCGGCTCGGCGACGCCGACCTCCTCATCGGCGCCGTCCGCACCCGCCACTGGCTCCTGGTCGCCGACGGCCAGGGCCGCCCCCCACACCTCGCCGAAGACCATCCCGAGTACGCCCACCTCCAGGACCTCGACCCCACCCTGGTCGAGACCGCCACCGACCGTCTGCAACACAGCACCTTCGGACGCTGCCTGGCAACCGCCCCCGCCCTCTGCCACGACCTCACCCTCCCCACCCAGGACACCCCCACCCCGGCGAACGACACCGCCTCCCCCCCGCCTCCCGCAGACGCCACCACAGCCGAGCCGACTCCCCCGGCCCAACCCCCCACCGACACCACCCGCCCACTCACCCCCATGGACGATGTCCCGTCCGCCCCTCCGTCCCTCCGCCCCGAGGACACCACCCGTCCCCTAACAGTCCTCCCGGACACGCCCGAAGCCCCAACAGGCGAACCCGACCCCACCGTTCAACCCACCCCTGAGCCGAACGACCCCACCCAAACCCTGGACGCCCTGCCCGCCGACACCCCAGCGAAAGACCAGGCACCGGCACACCCCCTCCCAGCCAACGAACAGCCCCCACCCGAGCCGACCGACGCCACCCGCGCGCTACCCGTCCCACCCACCGACACTCCAGGGGACAGCCCTGCGACGGGAGACCAACCGCCGGCAGACGAACGGACTGAGCCCGAGACGCACGACACCGTTCACCC
>NZ_FNVO01000036.1 GCF_900108175.1 Thermomonospora echinospora | reverse complement strand
CGCCACGATGGAGCTGGCCGGCCAGATCGCCCGGATGCACCCGTTCGCGCTGCGCCAGGCCAAACGAGCCGTCAACCAGACCCTCGACGTGCAGGGCTTCTACGCCGCCGTCCAGTCGGTGTTCGACACCCACCAAACCGGCCACGGCAACGCCCTCAGCGTCGACGGCTACCCCGTCCTCATGCAACTCGAGGGCATGAAGGACAAGCTCAGGAGGCAGTGAGCAGCCGCGGGCGGCCGGTTCCGCAAAGACGGTTCCGGCCGCCGCTGAGGTCCACGTCGCGAGGAAGGCGACCATCACGGGGACGATCTCGCGGTGAAGAGCGTTCGGGTCCGACCGCACGCGGAGGTCTGCGACGCCGGATCGAGTCGCGCGGGCGGCGAACGCCGGCAAGTCGTCCAGCGGCGGATCGGTACCCGCCATGAGAATAACCGAGTTCGGAGGGCTGATATGGAGTTCGGGGTGCAGCTCGGCGCCGTCAATCCCAAACTGTGGGGCGAGGTGGCCGAAGAGGCGGACCGGCTGGGGTTCGAGTCGGTCTGGATCCCCGAGCATCTGGTCGTGCCGATCGATACTGCGGGGAGCCCGCATCAGGGCTCGGACCACCCGCCGATACCGCCCGAGGTCCCGGTCTTCGACGCGCTGGGCATGCTGTGCCATCTAGCGGCGCGGACGACCCGGATAAGGCTCGGCACCTGCGTGTACAACATCGGGCTGCGGCACCCGTTCGTGACGGCGCGGGCGGCGACGACGGTGGACGTGCTGTCCGGCGGTCGGCTGGCCTTCGGTGTGGGGGCCAGCTGGCTGCGGTCGGAATGGGAGGCGGTGGGGCTGGACTTCGACCGTCGCGGGGCGCGTGTGGACGAGGCCATCGCGGTCTGCCGCCGGCTGTGGAGCGAGGCCGTGGTGGAGCATCATGGCGAGTTCTTCGATTTCGGTCCCGTGGCGTTCGAACCGAAGCCGGTGCAGCGACCGGGGCCGGCGCTGCACATCGGCGGGGACGGGGCAGCGGCGCTGCGCCGGGCGGCCACTGTCGGCACGGGCTGGATGCCGATGAACCACACTCTGGAGCGGCTCCCCCGCTCACTGGCACTGCTGGGCGAGCTGGCCGAGCGCGCAGGACGGACCACGCCGATCGAGGTGACGCTGCCCGGCGCCCGGATCAGCCGGCCGGAAGAGATCGAGTCCTATGCCCGGGCCGGGGTGACGCGCATGATCGTCGCGCCATGGACCCGTTCCCGGGAGGCGCTGGACGGCCTGCGCCGGTTCGCCGACGAGATCCTCCGTCCCGCCCAGGCCACCGGCTGATCCCTGCGCTTCCTCGCGCGTCACCGGCTCCGGGTCCGCCGAGCACCATGGAAGGTTCTGGCGGTGGCGATGCCGGTGAGGCGGTCGCCGTTACCGGCATCGCGCAACTCCACCTGGCCGAGACCGTCGCGCAGGCGGGCGGTGGCGACGACGGGCCCCACCCGGGCGGGCTGGAGATAGCGCAGGCCGAGCGAGCACAAGGTGTCGCCCGGCGCCAGCGACAGTGCCGCTTCCTCGGCGACCAGGGCGATGAGCCCGCCGTTGATGGTGCCGGAGGCGTTCAGCCCGTCCTCGGATCGGGGCAGGACGGCCACACCAGGGCCGCGGCGCGTACAGCCCGCCCGCTCGGCGAACGGCTTGACCAGCCGCTCGCGCTGCAACGGGAGTTCGACGTCGAAGGCGGTCGGCAGCGTGATGCCGGGGTCGGGGGCCATCATGAACGACGCGTGCGCGATCGCCAGCGGTTCGGCACCGGCCGAGGTGAACTCGACGCCGGCGACGAAGACCGAGCGGCCGACTTTGACGACCCTGGCGATCCCGTCGACGGTCCCGTTCGCGGGAGCCGGACGGTACAGCTGGACGTCGAGTTCCAGCGTCACCGGCACACGGGGTGCCGTGACCTGGGTGGCCAGCAGCCCGGTCAGTGTGTCGGCCCATGCGGCCAGGATGGACGTCCGCAGGTGCGGGGTGCCCGGTGCGTGCATCGCGGGGGTGACCGAAGCCGTACCGTGCAGGTCCTCGCCGACCCTCCTGGTCGCGAAGCCGAGTTCGCCGAGCATCCCCTGCGACGCCTGCGGATCGGTGCTGGTGGTCAAATCCCCGCTCCCTCGGTGCGCTGCGGTCATCGGAGTGCCGGCAGGACTTCCTCGGCGAAGAGCCGGATCGTCTCGGGCGTACCGAAGTCGTGGAACTGGCAGACGAACAGTTCGGCCCCGGCTGCACGTTCGCGCGACAGCGCCTCGGCGACCTCGTCGGGGGTTCCGGCGACGACCCCTCCCCAGGCGCCGAAGCGACGGCGGGTCGTCTCGACGACCTCGTCCCGGGTGGCCGAGGAGGCGGCCAGGCCGATCGGGTGCTGGATCGAGATCCGGGCCGCGCCGGCCGACGGGCGCAGCTCGGCGAGCCTGTCCGCGGCGCTCGACGGACAGTTCCACCAGTCGGCCCGGCTCGCGACCAGGGGCATGGTGAGCCGGGAACCGGCACCGCCGATGTGGATCGGCACCCGGCCGTCAACGGGCCGAGGACGGCAGACCGCCGCCCGGAGCGTCCAGTGTTCGCCGTCGAAGTCGACCGGCTCGCCGCTCCACAGCAGGCGGAGGATGTCGATGGTCTCGGCGAGCCGGCCGGCGCGGGCGGCGGGCCCGGGATCGGTGAATCCGTAGTCGGTGAGCTCCCTGGCGACCGATCCCCATCCCAGGCCGAGTTCCAGGCGCCCGCCGGACAGGACGTCCAGGCTGGCGGCCATCTTCGCCAGCAGCGCCGGGTGGCGGAACTCCGCGCACAGCACGAGATGGCCGACGCGCAGCCGCTCGGTGCGCATGGCCACCGCCGTGGCGACGGTCCAGGCGTCGAGCATGTCGAGATCGCGGCCCGCCGGAGGCGCCAGATGGTCGATGAACCAGACGGAGTGGAAGCCGCACTCCTCGGCCGCCCGTGCCCGCCGTTCGATGGCGGCGAAGTCCATCCGGACCTGCGGCAGGTAGAGGCCGGCGTGAGCCCGGTCAGTCGTCATCGTGATCGCTCCTTCGTCCGCGACCGCCGCCCGGACCGTCCTCGGGGCGTCCTCGGGGCGTCAGGCCCGCCGCCCGGACGGACGGCGGGCCCTCCAACGCCCCGGCCCCGCACCCGTCACCACGGCGCGCTCGGGCTGGAAAGGGACGTGCGGTCCGCTCACACGGGGATGAGGCGGGAGAGGTTGCCGCCCATGATCTTGGCTTTGGCCTCGTCGGACAAGGTGGCCAGGTCGTCCACATGGGTGATCGGGTCGGCCTTGCCCTCGGGGTGCGGGAAGTCCGAGCCGAACAGCACCCGGTCGGTCCCGAGCAGGTCGGCCAGCGCGGCCATGTCGTCCTCGATGAACGGGCTCACGTGGATCATCCGGCGCATCTGCTCCACCGGGTCCTCCTGGAAGCCCTGCGGCATCTTCTTGTGGATGACCGCCAGCTTCTCCAGCAGCGGCCCCACCCAGGACGACCCGGTCTCGATGGTGGCGATCTTCAGGTCCGGGAAACGGGACAGGCAGCCGTGGCAGATCAGCGACGCCACCGTGTCCTCGATCGCCCGCCACTGCCCGATCTCGCGGAAGGGCTGCAGCGTGAACGGCAGGTACTCGCGCTGCTTGCCCTCCCAGTCGGCGGTGTAACGCTGGTATCCGCTGTCGGAGGAGTGGAAGGCCACCAGTGTCCCGCTGTCCTGGACCAGCTTCCAGAACGGGTCGAACTCCGGCAGCGCGATCGAGCGGGGACCGTGGACCCCGTACGCCGGCGCGGGACGGACCAGCACGACGCGCGCGCCGCGCTCCAGGCACCACTCCAGTTCCCTGACCGCCTCCTCCACGATCGGGAGCGTGATCACCGGTGCCGTGAAGATCCGGTCCTGGTAGTTGAACGACCAGACCTCCTCCAGCCACCGGTTCAGCGCGTGGACCGCCGCATGGGTCAGCTCCGGGTCGTCGCGCATCCGCTCTTCCAGCAGGCTCGCCAGCGTCGGGAACATCAGGGCGCGCTCGATGCCCTGCTCGTTCATCAGTTCCAGCCGCGGTCCCGGCTCCCGGAACGCCGGGATCGACTCGATCGGCTTGCCGACGATCTCCCGGTACGACTTGCCCTCCGGGTTCCCGTGCCGGAAGTAGTCCTCCTGCGCGCCGGGGCGGGCCACCTTCTCAAACGTCGGGTTCGGGATGTACTCACTGATCCGCCCCTGGATCGCGATCTTCGTCCGCCCTCTGACCTGCACGTACTCGATGGCGCCCTGGTACTCCTTCGGCAGGTGCCGGGTGAAGGCGTCCTCGGTCTCGTACAGATGGTTGTCCGCGTCGAACAGCGGATACGGCAGCTCGCGTGACGGCATGAAAGTCACCCCTTCGGATCGACATGGATCGCCTCTTCCACGAGGAGTCCCGGTGACCTCCCGGTCGCCGGGGCGAGGCGCTCACTCCCGCGGCCACTCTTGGGCACGGCTGGATCGCCTGCAGCGTATATCGACCTCGATGTCAAAATCAATGAACTGCCCGGACGTTGCCGGATACCGCCGGACGCTGCCGGCCGTGCCGTCACAGCACCATGTCCGGGGCCGAGGGCCTGCGCACCAGGGGCCGGATCATCCCGTGCACGGAGTAGGACGCGGCCAGCCGTCCGTCCTCGCCGTAGACGCGCCCCTCGCTCTGGGTCGTCCCCCGTCCCGTGTAGACGACCTGGTTGACGTAGAGGAGCCATCGGGTGACGTCGATGTCGTCGTGATAGGCGACGGTGGCCTTGGAGATTCCCGTGGAGATCGTCTTGTGCGCCATGGCCTCGCTGTAGCCGGCGTGCGGGCGCAGCGCCGCAGCGATCGTCCAGTGCGTGACCGAGTGCGTCATCAGGGCGCTGTGCAGGTACCCGACCGGCGGCGCGTCGGCGAAGCGGGTCCACACGAACAACTCGGCGGGCCCGACATGCCCGGGGTCCCAGTCGTAGGCGTCGTCGACGATGCGCAGCTCGCGGCCTCGAACCTGCATGTCGGGCCACTCGAAGGGGCGCACCGCGTCCGGCGGAGGGACGTCGGGCATCGGCGCGGTGGAACCGATCAGGTCATCGGCGTCGGTCCCCATGAGGATCAGCCCCGCGCAGCGCAGCCTGTCCTCCTGCATCACCCGCGCCTGGACGGTGGAGTAGGTCCGGCCCCTGTGCGGTACGTCCAGCTCGACGGCGATCTCCTCGTCGTGGCGGGCGGCGCGCGAGAACACCATGGACGCTGACGTGACCCGCTGGCCGGGGATCTCCTTGGACGCCGCGACGACCGCATCCGCGAGGAGCTGACCGGCCTCCACCACGTTACGGCTGGTCGCGCCGTGGGCGGGCGCCGTGTACCGCCCTGGTCCGGCCGGCTGGACGTCCATCAGCCGGAGCAGTTCGTCCTGGTCCCAGGGCTTCGCCGGCCCGCCCGCAGCGGCCCGCTCTCCACCAGCCCCCATCGCTCTCACTCCCCAGACGCATCGAGGTCGACGATCGCGCCACGCGGTCCGGCGCGGCGTCCCGGAGCAATCTAGCCCTCCGGCCAATCTATTGACAACGACGTCGAAATTGAGTTGGCTCTGCGGACGGGAGCCCGGGGAGGGGACGTGCCGGACGCGATTTCACAGATCCTGCGCTTCGTCGACGGCTGGGGACGGCGCGCGTACCCGGTGCGGTGGTCGCTCCGGGACACGATCACGTACGCCATCGCCACCGGGGCCGACGCACGCAACGCCCGCGCGTTCGTCTGGGAGTCGGCGCCCGACTTCGGACCACTGCCGACGTTCGCGACGCGCTTCGCGCACGACGCGCTCATCGACTTCGCCGCCGGAACGCAGCACGCGGGCCTGTCGTCCTTCGCGCGCGCGACCCGCGTTCGCCTCCACCGCCCGCTCCCCGCCGAATGCGACCGGGCCCGCGCCGTCACAGCGCTCAGCGTCAAGGAACGCTCCCCCGGACGGCTGGTGCTGACGCTCGATGTCGAAACGTGCGCGGCCGGCGAGACCATCGCGCACTCGTCGCTCGACGTGCACTTCCGGGTCGCCCACGGAAGGAGTACGCGGCCGCCTTCCTCCGGCACCGGCGACACCGAGGGCGGCGGCCGGACGGTCGAGGTGAGGGAGAGCGTCCGGCCCTACCAGGCCGCGGTCTTCCGCACTCTGCTGGGACTGACGGCCGATGGCCGCGTGCAGGACGCGATGCACATCGACCCCGTCCGGGCTCGCGAACTCGGGCTGTCCGCGCCGGCGCTGCCCGGGGAGGTCACCTTGGGCATCGTCGCCAGGCTGGCCGCGCAGAACCTCAGGCGGCTCGGCGTCGGCGGCCTCGTCGCGGCCGAGATGTCGTACCTGAGCCCCGTGTCGGACGTCGACCGGCTGACGATCGCGTTCGCTCCGTCCCGCGGCGGTTCCGTACGCACGAAGGTCGTCAACGGAAAGGGCCGGGTCGCGGCCCGCGGCGCACTGCACTTCCGGACCGGCCCCACAACCTCCGACCGCGGGGAGACATCATGAAACCGTCCTTCGAAGGCTCGCTTCCACCGTTGGCCGAGCGCACCGTCGTGCGCGTCCTGCGGGAACACGCCGAGCGGCACCCCGGCCGGCCGGCGCTCGCGGGTCCCGGGGTCGAACTCGGCTACGGCGCGTTGCTGGACGTGGCCGCCGCTCTGGCCGGCGGGCTGCGCGCTCACGGGATCCGGCCCGGCGACCGCGTCCTGCTGATGCTCGACAACCATGTGGACGCGGTGATCGCGTGGCTGGGCCTGACCTGCGCGGGCGCGGTGGAGGTCCCGGTCAACACCGCATTCGACGGCGGTTTCCTCGACCACGTCGTGCACGACAGCGACGCCGTCGCGGCGATCGCCGAGACGCACTACCTCGATCGTCTGGAGGGGGCCGACGGCGGGCGTCTGCGCGGCCGCGTCATCGCGCACGTTCCGACGGAGACCGGCCTCGGCGCCTTCGGGCTGCCCGAAGGCGAGCCCACGATCACCGACGCCGAGCCCTGGGACATCGCGGCGGTGTTCTACACCTCCGGGACGACCGGGGCGAGCAAGGGCGTCCTCGTCCCGCACGCCCAGGCCTACGGATACGCGAGCCCGGTGTACATCGGCGCGGTCGAGCCGGATGACACCAGCTACGTGGCATTGCCGCTGTTCCACGTGGGCGGCCAGCTGTGGGGCGTCTACAACGCGTTGATCGCCGGTGCCCGCGCCTACATCTGTCCCCGGTTCTCGGCGTCGGGTTTCTGGGAGGACATCGCCCGCAGCCGCTCGACCTTCGCCGTGCTGACCGGAGCCATGGCGCGCTTCCTGGAGGCGCAGCGACCGAGCCCGCTGGAGCGGACGAGCGGCCTGCGCAAGGTGTGCCTGGCGCCGGTCCCGGCGGACGTGGACGCGTTCTGCGCACGGTTCGGCGTCACCTACTGCGCCGGTTACGGCAGTACGGAGGCCGCCACGCCGCTCGCCGCCCCGCACGGGGTCTCGGGCGCCGGCGGGCTCGGCTGGGTGCGTCCGGGTTTCGACGCCTTGGTCGTGGACGAGCACGACCGGCCGGTGCCGGACGGGCGGATCGGGGAACTCGTCGTCCGCCCGCACGAGCCGTGGACGATGTTCCAGGGCTACCTCGGGCGCCCGGAGGCCACGGCGGCGGCATGGCGGAACTCCTACTTCCATACCGGGGACGCCGTCCGCAGAACGGCCGACGGCGAGTTCTTCCTCGTCGACCGCGTCCGCGACAGCATCCGCCGCCGCGGTGAGAACATCTCCTCACTCGAAGTCGAGGCACAGGCGAACACGCACGGGCAGGTCACCGAGGCCGCGGCGGTCGGGGTGCCCAGCGAACACAGCGAGGAAGAGGTCCTGCTGCTGGTGGTCCCCCATCCGGAGGGCCCGCCCCACCCCGCCGACCTGTTCCGGTATCTGGCCGAACGGCTGCCGTACTTCGCCGTCCCCCGCTTCATCGCCTTCGTTCCCGAGCTGCCCAGGTCAGCATCCAACAAGATCATGAAGGGGCCGCTCCGCGCGGCGGGCGTCCCGGACGACGCCTGGGACGCCGAGCTGAACGGCGTGCGCGCCACCCGGCACGGCATCGTGGCGATCTGAACGAGAACAGGGGTACCCCATGGACGTGGCTCCCAGCGACGAGCAACGCCGGCTCGTCGAGTCCTTCACCGCGCTGTTCGGCGACGCGTCGCCACCGTCCCGGGTGCGGGCGGCCGAGCCGCTCGGCTTCGACCCCGCCCTGTGGGAGACGGTGCGGTCCGCCGGCATCGTGGCCATGGCCGTCGGCGAGGCGGACGGCGGATGGGGCGCCGAACCGCTCGACCTCGCGCTCGTCGCCGAGGTCCAGGGACGCTTCCTCGCCCCCGTCCCGATCGTGGAGGCCCAGGTTGCCGCGCGGCTCCTGGCCCGCCTCCGGACACCGCGCGCCGCCTCCGCACTCGCCGCGGCGCTGGCGGGTGAGCGCACCGTGACGATGGCCGTGCACCCGAGCCGCGAGGGCGTGGCCCGGCTCGTACCGGCCGGCGCGGTGGCCGATGACGTGCTCGTGATGGACGGGGGGCGGCTGCTGCTCGTCCCATCCGGCGGCGACCACGGCCAGGTCGAGAACCTCGGTGCGATGCCCCTCGCCGACCTGCGCCTGGGCCCGGACGCCGAGGTGCTCGCGGACGGGCCCGGCGCCGAGGCCGCCTACGAGACCGCACTGGACGAGTTCCTCCTCCTCACGGCCGCCGCCCAGGTCGGCATCGCGGCCCGCGCGGTCGAGATCGGCGTCGGCTACGTCAAGCAGCGCCGGGCGTTCGGCGTTCCGATCGGCTCGTTCCAGTCCATCGGCCACGCCCTCGCCGACTCGGCCACCGCGGTCGACGGTGCCCGCCTGCTCACCTACGAGGCCGCGTGGGCGCACGGCACAGAGCCCGGACGTTTCGCCGAGTTGGCGGCCATGGCCTTCGCATTCGCGACCGAGACGGCGCGCGAGGCGACCTACCGCAGCCTGCATTTCCACGGCGGTTACGGCTTCACCGACGAGTACGACATCCAGCTCTACTACCGGCGCGCCCGCGCATGGGCCGCCGTCTGCCTCGAACCGCGCGCCGCCTACCGCCGGGCGGCCGACCACCGTTACAGCGCCGTCCGGACGGCCGCACCGATGGAGGAACAGTGGACTTCGGCATAGGAGAACGAGGCCAGGCGCTGCGTGCGGAGGTCAGGGCGTTCCTCAAGGAACATCTCACCGACGAGTTGGCCGAGCGTTGCCACCGCACTGGTGTCGCGCATGACGACGCATTCGTCCGGGCGATGCACGAGGCCGGACTGCTCGCGCTGGGATGGCCCGAGGAGTGGGGCGGACGCCCCTGCGACCCGCTCGGCCTGTCCGTCGTCGAGGAAGAACTGAGCAAGGCTGAAGCCCCCACGTACGGGGTCAGCACGACGCACATGGTCGCGCGCGCCATCCTGCGGTGCGGGAACGACCGGCAGCGGGCGGAGATCATCCCCAGGGCCGTGCGCGGTGAGATCCTCATCGTGCTGGGCTTCACCGAACCCGAGTGCGGGTCCGACCTCGCCGCCGCCCGGACCCGCGCGGTGCGGGACGGCGACGAGTGGGTCATCAACGGCTCCAAGATGTTCACGACCAACGCGCACATCGGCGACTACGTGTTCCTCCTGGCACGGACCGGCACCACGTCCAAGCACGAGGGCCTGACCGTGTTCCTCGTCCCCGCCGACCAGCCCGGAATCGAGGCGCAGGCCGTGCGCACCATCTCCGGTGAACGGACGAACATCACCTACTACCGGGATGCGCGCGTCCACGACGACTGGCGGATCGGCGATGTGGGCGGCGGCTGGCGCGTCCTGGGCGAGGCGCTCCAGGAGGAGCACTCGGTCGGCTTCGGCGCCTCGATGCTGCGCCTGCTGGAGGCGGCGGAGGGATGGGCGCGTACGGCGCGCGGCAACTCGGGCCGGCCCCGCATCACCGACCCGGACGTGCGGGAACGCCTCGGCCGGTGCGCCGCCGAGGCCGAGGTCTCGCTGCTGCTCCAGCGGCGCGCCGCGGCGATGGCGGGGCAGGGCGTCGTCCCCGTGGCGGAAGGACCGATGGCCAAGCTCTTCAGCTCCGAGGCACTGACCCGAGCCGCCGAGGACCTGTTCGACCTCCTCGGCCCGGATGCCCTGCGCGGCCACCTGTCGCCCGGCGCGCCCGAGGGAGGGCGGGTCGAGCACGCGCTCCGCTTCTCCCTGGGGACGACGATCTACGGCGGGACGAGCGAGATCCAGCGCGGCATCATCGCCCGCCGGGGCCTCGGTCTCCCCCGCTAGAAGCCGGCCCGCGCGTCATCGTGAGGGACTCCCCCACGATGACGCGCGGGCGAGAACGGACCGGCCATCGCCCTCCGCTCCGTTCCGGGCGTCGGTCAGCCCGGTCCCGTTCCGAGGTACGCCGACCGGAGGACATCGGGTGAAGCGAGCAGTTCGGCGCCCGTGCCCGACGTCGACAGCCGGCCGCGCCGCAGCACGTAACCGCGGTCGCTGACCGCCAGCACCTGCGAGGCGTGCTGCTCGACGATCAGCACCGCCGTCCCGGCGTCGGCGGCCGCGCGCAGCCGCTCCAGCAGCCGCGTCACGATCAACGGTGCCAGCCCCAGGGACAGCTCGTCCACCAGCAGCAGGTCCGGCTTTCCGGCCAGGCTCCGGGCCAGCGCCAGCATCCGCTGCTCGCCGCCCGACAGCAGGCCGCCGCGGCGCCCCAGCAGCGGCTCCAGTTCGGGGAACAGCGCCAGCGCGTCCTCGACCGGGCCGGGCCCAAGCCGCAGGTTGGCCAGCGTCGTCAGCCGGCTGAATACCGACCCCTGCTCGCTGATATAGGAGATGCCGCGCCGCGCCCGCCGGTGCAGCGCGCCGCGCAGCGGGGCGTCCCGGTAGCGGACCTTCCCGGACGTCGGCGTCAGCACCCCGGCCAGCGCCAACAGCGTCGTGGTCTTGCCCGCGCCGTTCGGGCCGAGCAGCGCCACGACCTCGCCCTTGTCGATGGTCAGGTCGAGTTCGCGGACGACGTCCACGCCGGAGTACCCGGCGGACATCCCTTCGACGGTCAGCAGCACGGACCTCACGCCCTCTCCGGCTCGGCCTGCGCGTCGGTTCCCAGGTAGGCCTCCACCACGGCCGGATCGCGCAGGACCTCCTCCGGCTCACCGTCTGCGATCAGCCGTCCGAAGTTCAGGACGGCGATCCGGTCGGCACAGGTCTGTACGAACGACATGTCGTGCTCGATGACCAGGACGGCGATGCCGAGATTGTCGGCCAGCCGCCGGATCAGGCGGGCCAGCTCGGCCGTCTCCTCCTCGCCGAGGCCGGCGGCGGGCTCGTCCAGGAGCAGTACGGCCGGGTCGGACGCCACGGCCCGGGCGATGGCCAGCAGCCGGCGCCGCCCGTGCGGCAGCTCGCCGGGGAAGCGGTCCAGGTCGTCGGCCAGCCCGAACTCCTGGACGGCGGCCTGCCCGGCGGCCGTCAGCCGCGGCCTGCGCGGCCGGACCAGGTCGGTGACGTACCGCAGGGCCGGGACCTGGGAGGTGACCAGCAGGTTCTCCAATACCGTCAGGTCCTCGAACAGTTCCAGGGACTGGAAGGAGCGCACCAGCCCGGCCTGGGCCCTGCGCGCGGCGCTCCAGTCCTCCAGAGCCTGGTCGCCGAGCCGGATCCGCCCTCCGCGCTCCGCGCTCACGAAGCCGGTCAGCGCGTCGATCACCGTGGTCTTCCCGGCGCCGTTGGGTCCGATCAGCGCCACCACCTCACCGGGGCCCACGCGCAGGCTCACGTCGTCGACGGCCTGGACACGTCCGAAACGGACGTTCAGCCCGCTGACCTCCAGCGTGCGCGCGCTCGCCGGCCGCTCCGCCCTTGGTACGTCCCCGGCGTCGGCCGGGACGGGCGCGGCGGCGGACGCGGATTCGCGGCGCTTACCGGAGGTGATCCGCTCGCGGACCGCCGTGACGGCTCTGACCTGCTCGAAGGCCATCCCGCTGGGGTTGGCCAGGATGATCATCAGGAGCATGGCGCCCGAGACGATCTCCAGGGCGTTGGTGCCGAGCCCGAAGGAGTGCAGGATCTGCCCGCCCACGCCGCCGGGGGCGAAGGAGCCGCCGCCCAGCGCGCCGATCACGTAGCCGATCCCGCCGATCACGGTGTACACCACCAGTTGCACGGACGAGAACGGGGAGAACTCGGTCAGCACCAGGTTCTGCTGCCGGAACGCCAGGAACACGCCGCCGAGCGCGGCCAGCGCGGCACCGAGCCCGAACGCGTAGACCTTGATCACCGCGCTGTTGAGGCCGAGCGCCGCGGCCGCCCGCTCGTTGCTGCGCAGCGCGATCAGCCGCAGCCCGGTGCCGCTGCGCCGGACGTTGGCCACCGCGACGCACACGACGACGACGACGGCGAGCGTGACGAAGGCCAGCCGGCGCGGATGGTCGAAGCCGTCCAGCTCCCAGCCGAACAGGTTCAGCTTGCCGATGTCGATGCCCTCCAGCCCGCCGGTGAGGGCGGGGTTCTGCAGGATCAGCTGGGACAGCACGACCGACAGGCCGAAGGTCAGCAGGGCCAGGTTCACGCCCCGGGTGCGCAGCGCAGGCACCGCGATCACGACCCCGACCACGGTGGTGATGACCACGGCGGCGATCAGAGCCGGGACGAACGGCCACGACTGCGTCTGGATCAGCTTGCCGGCGATCCACGCGCCGGTTCCGGCCAGACCCATCTGCGCCAGCGAGATCTGCCCGGTGAAGCCGGTGACCACCACCAGCGACAGGCAGATGATCGCGGCGGCCAGGCTGACCTGGATCGAGGCCGCCCAGGCGGCGGGCACGACCGAGATCACCACGACCGTCACCGCCACCGCGGCGAGCAGGCCCGGGAGCCGGATCCGGCCGGAGCCCAGCACCGGCAACCGGTCCAACAACTCGCCCCGGACGGGCAGGTTGCGGCCCGCGACGAAGAGCACGACGACGATCATGAGGAACGCGGCCGAGTGCGACACCGACTGGGCGGTGAAGGCGCCCAGCAGCAGCCGGTCGTCGGAGACCAGCGGTGCCAGCGGCCCCTCGTCCACGATGTAGCGTCCCAGCAGCGTCTCGACCACGCCGATGACCAGCGCCGCCGCCAGTGTCCGCCAGAACGAGACGAACCGGCCGACCAGCGCCGCCGCCAGCGAGCGCAGCACGATCAGGGCGAGCGCCTCGACGCTGAGGAACAGGATCGGCGCGACCAGGATGCCGGCCAGCGAGGCCAGAACGGCGCCGAGCACCCAGTTGGCGGTGGCGACCTTGTCCGGTGATGTGCCGAGGGCGGCCGCGGCGACCGGGTTCTCCGCGATCGCCTCGGTGGTGCGGCCGAACGGCGTCCAGCGGAACAGCGCGACCAGGCCGAGGGTGAGCACGGCCGCAATGCCGATGACCCAGAACCGGTCCTCGCCGATCCCCGCCTCCGCGCCGAACACGTGGTGGGTGCCGTGCGGAAGCGGGGAGACGACCAGGTCCTGCCCGCGCCCCCACAGCTGGTAGCCGATCCCGACCAGCAGCGCGAACACGCCCAGGGTCGCCACCAGCCGCACCAGCGCCGACGCCCGGCGCAGGTGCTTCATCAGCAGCAGGTGCGTGGCGGCGCCGAGCAGCGCGGGGACGCCCAGGGCGAGCGGCCACGCGGCGGCCTGTGGCAGCCCCAGGTCGGGGGCGACGCGGTAGAACAGGAAGGCGCCGATCATGCTGTAGGCGCCCTGCGCGAAGTTGACCACCCCGCTGCCGCGGTAGATCAGCACCAGGCCCTGGGCGGTGAGGGCGTAGACCGCCCCCACCGACAGCCCCAGGATGAGGAAGGTGAGCAGGTCGTTCATGGGCGAGGCTCCCGACCGGGTCCGGTCACTTCTTGGCGAACTGGTTGAGATCGGTGAACGTGCCGCCCTCGGGCGCCATGATCTTGCCGCCCTGCACCGTCTGGAACTGGACGGTGGCGCGCGGGAGCCGCGGGAGCTTGAGGAAGTTCGGTGAGCCGTAGGTGAAGTCGGGGGCGATGCCGATGGAGACCTTGCTCCCCTCCAGCGACTTCATCAGGGCCGGGCCGCTGATGTCGGTCGCCCCGTTGAGCCTGTCGGCCACCAGGTGGATCGCGGCCCACACGTTCAGCGCGAACTCGGTGCCCTCGATCTTGCCGTCGCCGTACTTGTCCATCTCGTCCACGAACTGCTTGATCTTCGGGTTGGCCGTGTTGGTCGCCGCGTCGTAGTCGCTGACGACGACAGTGCCCTCGCTCGCGTCGCCCATCTTGGCCAGGGACGCCTCCGACACCGCGGTCGCCACGACCGCGATCTTGCCGCGGTAGCCGGCCTGCCGCAGCCCGACGATCGTCTTGGTGGTGACGTCGGTGGAGGCCAGCAGCGCGACCCCGTCGGGGCGGGCCCCGGCGATCTGGCTGAAGTGCGAGGTCAGGTCGGCCGAGACGTCGAAGGGCAGGTAGTGGGCGCCCTTGAGGTCGCCGGGATCGGCGAGCAGGGCCTTGACGTACTGGGGCACCAGCCGCCCGGACGGGCTGTCACCGGTCACGACCGCCACCGTCTTGGCCCCCGCCTGCTGCAGCGCGACGCCGGTGGCCGCCGACAGCATCGGCGAGCCGCCCTGGATCGGGAAGGAGGCGGGGCTGGTGAAGTCCTGCCCGGTCTGCACCTGCGTGCCGACCAGCGGGATCTTCGCTCCGTGGAAGGCCTGGACGACCGCGTCGGAGGAGACGTACTTGCCGACCCCGGCGATCACCTTCTTGTCGATGGCCTCACGGGCGCACTTGGTGGCGGCGTTCGGGTCGGTGACGGTGGAGGCCTCGCAGTGGATCAGCTTGATCGGCCGGGCCGCGCCGCCGCCGCCCGGCTTCACGCCGCCGGCGTCGTTGATCGCGTTGGCCGTCGCCTGGGCTGCCTTCAGCAGCTCGGGCTGGTAGATGGGGCCGGGACCGGAGGCGATCACCGACAGGTTGATGGGCTCACCGGTGAGGTCCTTGCCGTACTCGCTCTCCGAACCGGAGCCGGAGCAGGCGGTGACGGTGGCCGCCGCCAGGGCAGTGAGGGCGGCGAGGCTGAGGGCTCGGCGCATGGGAATCTCCCTATGTCAGGGGCGGGGTGGGGTGGAGACGACCGGGTCGGCGGTGCCGATCTGCACCAGGGTCCGGTCCTGGTAGAAGGCGATGTGGTCGCGCAGGATCGCGACCTCGGTGTACGGCTGCGGGTACTCCCAGGCGATGGGGTCATCGCCGTCCCGCAGCCGCCAGTACTTCGCCCGTCCCTTGTAAGGGCACCGCGACGTCTGGTCGGAGGGCGCGAGGTGCTCGGTTCGCACGTCCGCCCGCGGTATGTAGAGGACGAGTCCGTGGTCCTGCTCGTCGACCACGAGGGCGGCGGTGGTCTCCGCCAGCACCACGCCCTCGTGGGTCACGCGGATGAGGTTGCGCTTGCGGCGCACGTCCACGCGGTAGTCCGGCCGGTCGACGTAACCCGACGGTTCCAAAACCTCTCCCTTCTCGGAGGGCGTCCACCGCGCACTGCACGGGTGCGCGGAACGCATCGACCGGCACGTGTCACCGGGTCTCCCGCAGCGAGCCGTCACGCACCTGCTGGCGCAGGCGGAACTTCTGGATCTTGCCGGTCGCCGTGCGCGGGAAGTCTTCGACCAGGTGCACCGACTCCGGCCACTTCTGCCGGGCGAGCCCGGCCGCGGCGAGATGGGCGCGCACGTCCTCCAGCGAGACCGGCCCGGCCGCCTCGTGCGGGCGGATCACCGCGGTGGCGTGCTCGCCCAGCCGCGGGTCGGGCTCGGCCACCACGCTGACCTCGGCGACCTGCTCCATCCTCAGCAACAGCGACTCGACCTCCTGGGCGCTGATGTTCTCGCCGCCCCGGATGATGACGTCGGCCACGCGGTCGGTGATGGTGAGGTAGCCGTCGCCGTCCACCTCGCCCATGTCGCCGGTGCGGTACCAGCCGTCGGCGTCGAACGCCCGGGCGGTCAGCGCGGGATCGGTGTAGCCGATGCAGCAGTCGGCGCCGCGCGAGAGGATCTCGCCGTTGCCGTCCAGGCGGAACTCGGCGCCCGGCAGCGCCCGGCCGTCGGTGCGCAGACGCTTGTCCGCCGCGTCGTCCAGCAGGCTCGCCGTGATCGACGGGTGCTCGGTGCTCCCGTACGACCGGTACACCGCGATGCCCTCCTTGGTCGCCCGCTCGGTGAAGGCCTCCGGTACCGTCGCGCCGCCCAGCCCCATGTACGGGATCTGGGCCAGGTGCTCGGGGGTGAAGTCAGGGTGGTCGAGCAGGCTGGTCAGGAAGTAGGGCGGACCGCCGGCGATGCCGAGGCCGCGCTCGCTCATCGCCCGTAGCACCTCGGCCGGGTCCCAGACGTCGATCAGCTGCACCGGCTCGGACCGCAGCAGCGGCAGCAGGAACGCGTTGATCATCCCCATGAAGTGGCCGACCGGGGTGCCCACGAGCTGCGGTGGGCCGCCCTTGCCGTAGAAGTGATCGGCCTGGCGCGCCTCCCAGCCGATCGTCTGGTGGCTGTGCACCACGCCCTTGGGGTTGAGCGTCGTCCCGGACGTGAAGCCCACGATCGCCGGGGCCGTGGGGTCGACGGCCTCGGGCCCGGTGAGCGGGTCGGCGTCCAGCATCCGGTGGAAGGGCGTGGCGGCCCGGGGCAGTTCCCGCTCCGGGCGGTCGCTCACCACCAGCCACAGCGGCTCCTCGTCCCGCCCCGCCAGCAGCTGCTCGTACTGCTGGAGGTGGTCGGTGCGGCCGAACCGGTCGGGCGTGACGATCACCGCGGGACGGGTGTCGTCCAGGATGTAGCCGACCTCCTTGGGGCCGTAGAAGTGCACCACCGGGACGACGACCGCGCCGACGTAGGTGGCGGCCCAGAACGTGACGGCCGCCTCGACCCAGTTCGGCAGCTGGAGCATGACGACCGAGCCGGGGCCGATGTCCCGGACCCGCAGGGCCCAGGCCAGCGAACGCGCCGCCCGGTCCACCTCGGCGAGGGTCCCGGTGTAGGGGCGCGCCTTGGAGCGGACGTGGAAGGGCAGGTGGGGGGCGCGGCCGAGACCGTCGGCCACCATCGCGCCGAGGGAGTCCTCGGTCCACCAGCCTTCGTCGCGGTAGCGCTGAGCGAGCCCGGCGGGAACCGTCCGGATGCCCCAGCCTTCGAGAGCAGAGCTTCGGGTCACCGTATCGCCTTCAGTGGTCGGGAGGGGGGCGGGCGGCTTCCGCCCACCGGCGCTGACGACTAACATCAAAGTAGGTTTCGACGTCAACGTCAATAGTTGGGAGCGGGCGTATGAGCATTCCGCGGATCTACCACGTCGGTATCGTCGTGGCGGCCCTGGAGCCGGCGATGGAGGAGTTCAGCGAGGCCACCGGAGTGACGTGGGGGCGCGTGCAGCGCTTCCCCGCCGAGTTCGCCACCCCCTCCGGACCCCGGACGTTCCACCAGACGTTCGTGTTGTCCCTGGAAGGGCCGCCCTACATCGAGTTGCTGGTGCGGGTCGACGACAGCGTGTGGGAGAAGACCGGCCTCCACCATCTGGGCATGTGGAGCGAGGACGTGGCCGGGGAATCGGCGGCCCTGGAGGGGCGCGGCTGTGCGTGGGAGGCGGCCATCCTCGACGGCGAGGGGCGGCGTGCGGGCGGCTGCTACCACACCCTACCCAATTCTGACGCCAGAATCGAATTGGTGTCGCGAGCCGCGAGCGCCCCGCGGCTCGAACGCTACCTGGCCGGCGGCGACTACCGCTGAACCGACCCGGCCCGTGCGCCCGGGGCGGGCGCACGGGCCGGGTCGGGCCTCATGGGGGCGGGTTCAGGAGGACGAGCCCGCGGCCAGGGTCTGCGTCAACGTGGCCTTGGAGCCGACCACGTTGTAGAGGTACCAGTTCTTGAACGGGTAGTGGTCGTCGGCGGTGTAGCCGAACGCGTCGACGATGCCGGGGATCGAGGTCTGCAGCTTCTCCAGCTGCTGCTTGAGCTGCTCGCCGGAACACGGGTACCCGCAGGCCTTCATCGCCTCGCCGTACGCCTTCGCGCTCAGGTAGCCCATGACCGCCTCGCCGTCGTTGAGCCCCATCAGGGTCGAGGAGTCCTTGATCTTGGACTTGACCGCGTTGATGTAGGCCTTGGCGCCCTCTTCCGTCGCGTCCGGCTGGACCAGCGAGTACACGGTCATCGCGTACACGTTCTCGTCGGTGGACGAGGCGAGCGAGGTGAGGTTCGCGGTCCCGTCCAGCCAGACGAAGGGCGCCTGGATGCCGGCGGCGCGCACCCCCTTGAGCACACTCAGCAGGCCCGGCCCGGTGTGGGAGATCAGGACGACGTCGGGCTTGGCCGCGACCACCTTCGCCGTCTGGCTGGAGTAGTCGGTCGACATCAGGTCGATCTCCTGGGCGGTCGCCAGCTGGATGCCGGCACCTGCGGCCTTGGCCTGCACGTCCTTGGCGAGCGCGAGGTCGGTGAGAGTGTTCAGGTAGACGAAGGCGGTCTTCGGGTCGCTCTTGCCGGTCACCTTCTTGGCCGCCTCGAACAGCGGTGTCGCCGCGCGCGCGTTGTCGGGCCCGATGTTGAACACGTAGGGGTTGTGTTCCGCCGCCGAGATGCAGGCCAGCGGCACCTTGTTGCGCACGGCGACCGGCTGCGCGGCCGAGCAGTTCGAGCTCAGCACGTTCCCGAAGATGACGTTCACCCGGTGGGCCGTGGCCAGCTGGGTGGTGTTGGCCGCGGCCCGGGACTGCTCACCCCCGTTGTCCAGTGCGGTCAGCTTGATCTTGTGGCCGTTGATGCCGCCCGCGGCGTTCACCTCGTCGACGTAGGCCTGGATGCCCTGCTGGAGCGTCTTGCCGTAGGCCGAGGTGGCCCCGGACAGCTCGGCGTTGATGCCCCAGTTGTACTCGCCGCCCGAGGCGGCGTCCGATCCGCCGCCGCACGCGGCGAGAACGAGGGCGCCCGCACCTGCCAGGGCGAGGGCCTTGAGCGTGGCTCTGTGTGGACGGGACATCGCAACATCCTTGTCATGAGTACGGGGTGGGAGGGGCGCCGGGGATGCCCCATGAGGGACATCTAGTTTTTGACTTTGATGTCACAAAATAAAAGCGGGGACGAGCGGCGTCAAGGTCTCTCCGGCGGCGTGACCGCAGCCCTTCCCAGGCCCACCGGGATGACGCACGGCTCGCCGGGCTTGGGCCCGATCCGGCCAGCCTGCGGCCGCCGGCCGGTCCGCCCGCCGCCTGTCATAGATCTCTCTCGATTCCGACGTCGGTATTCGCCGACTCACCGAGGTAGGAGCGCTTGACGGCCTCGCTGCTCATCACCTCGTCCGGCAGTCCCACGTCCAGGACCTCGCCGAAGTTCATGGCCATCAGGCGGTCGCAGTTGCCGGTCACGAAACCCGGATCGTGGTCGATCAGCACGATGGTGCGGCCCAGCGTCCGGAGCCGGCGCAGTGCTTCACCGATCCCGCCGCGCTCGTGGCCGCTCACCCCGGAGGTCGGCTCGTCCAGCAGGAGAAGTTCACCGCCCGTCACCACGGCGCGGGCGATGTCCACCAGCTTCTGCACGGCGCTCGACAGCTCGCTCAGGGGCCGGTTCGCATACTGCTCCAAGCCGAACTGTCTGAGCGCCTCCATGCCCTTGTCGCGCGCTTCCGCCTGCGCCTTGCGCCGCTTGCGGTGGCCTGCGAAACGCAGCGCGCCCACGATGGAGTTCGGCAGCTCTCCGAGCGCGACGAGCTGCAACGCCGTGAGGTCACGGAAGTAGTGGGTCGACTGGAGGCTGCGCCCGATCCCGTGCTTGCGCATGTCGTGCGGGCGCACGCGGCACAGGTCGACGTCCCCGTACCGGACGGTGCCGGCACTGGGCCGGACGATGCCGTCGATGACGTTGAGGATGGTCGTCTTGCCCGCGCCATTGGGGCCGACGATGCCGAACACCTCGCCCGGCCGCACGTCGAAGGTGACGCCCCGCAGGATCCGCACACCGCCCAGGTCGACGTCGACCCCGTCGACCCGGAGCCGGCGGGCATCGGTTTTGACCTCGCTGTCAGCGTTCATGTCGCCCCAGGTAGGTGTCGAGGACGGCGTCGATGTCCAGCGAGTCGAGCGGACCGCTCGCCACCAGCGACCCGCTGTCCATGACCTGTACTTGGTCGGCGACGTGCAGCGAGGCGTGCACGGCCTGGTCGGCGGCGAGGATGGTGAGCCCGCGCTCGTCGGCGAGGCGGCGCAGATGGCCCATCAGCTCGCGCACCATGCCGGGCGCCAGTCCCAGCGACAGCTCGTCGACCAGCAGGACGCTCGGTTTGCGCAGCAGCACCAGCGCGGTGGCGAGCATCTGCCGTTCGCCCCCGCTGAGCAGCCCCGCGCGAACGGTACGGCGTTCGCGCAGCCGTGGGAAGAAGTCGTACATCTCTTCCAGGTCCTGCTTGCGGGACGCCACCAGACGCAGCTGGTCCTGGACGCACATGTTGACGAAGACCTTGTGCTGGTCGGCCACCAGGCCTACACCGAGCTTGGACAGCCGCAGTGGGTTGGGGCGCTTGACCACTTGGCCGCGGATCGAGATCCGCCCCTTCGAAGAGCCCGACTCGTGCGCGAGGAAGCCGGTGATGCCGCGCAGCGTACTGGTCTTCCCGGCGCCGTTGCGGCCGAGGATGACCGTGAGCGTTCCGGGGGCCAAGTCGACGTGGTAGCCGGACACCGCCGGTGGGCCACCGTCGTAGGTCACCGTGAGGTCCCGCACCGTGAACACCGATCCGGTGAACACCGGATCCGTGGGCGTTGAGTCCGTCATGCCGGCGACTCCGTCGTTCGTCCGGTGCGTCGTCCACTGAGGGTGCGCCGCAGCAGCCGCTCCGCCTTGCCGAGCAGCCCCTGGACGCCCTCGGGCTCGAAGAGCACGACGAGCAGGAAGAGCAGGTTGAACAGGCCGGCGTTCGCGATGCTCTGGTTCTCGGTGTACCAGTTCGCGTCGATCCCGAGCCCGGCCAGCCATCCCGGCAGCCGCAGTTGCAGGATGTACGGCAGCGCGGTGATGATGACCGCCCCCGTCAGGGCGCCCAGCCGGGAGCGGATGCCGCCGATGTAGATCATCGTGATCAGTGCGATCGACAGGTTGAGGTTGTAGGTCTCGTAGTCCGCCCGCCCGACGAGGTAGGCCATCAGGCAGCCGGCGACCGCGGTGATCGCCCCGCTCATGGCGAAGGCGTACAGCTTCCAGCGGACGGCGTCGACGCCGCTGACCGCGGCCGCCTCCTCGCTCTCGCGGATCGCCCGCCACGCCAGGCCCACCCCCGTCCGCTCGACGAGCGCGACGACGAGGTACACGGTCGCCAGGAGAGTGATCAGCACGATGTAGAACGACTGACCGGTGGAGACGTCCAGCGGGCCGATGTGCAGGGGCGGCACCTCCAGCCCGGCCGGGTGGCGGGCCGACTGGTAGTTCTTGGTCACCGCCGTCACCATGAACTGCAGCGCGAGGCTTGACAGCAGCAGGTACAGCCCGCGGAACCGCAGGCCGGGCAGCCCGGACAGCAGACCGACCAGCCAGCCCACCACCGCGCAGATCAGCAGCGGGAAGGGGAAGGTCTCCAGCGGCGTGCCGGCGAGGCTTCCGGTGACGAAGGCGCCGATGGCCATGAAGGCGGCGCCGCTGAGTGCGATCTGACCGGCGCTGCCGATGAGCACGGACTGCCCGATCGCCGCGACGGCGTAGACGGCGCAGGACTGGCCCACGAGGTTGAGGAAGGGGCCGCCGTTGAGCGCCCACAGCGCGGCGGCCAGCAGCCCGGCGCCCATCACGAACTGGGTCCCGCTGCCCTGCCGCCCGAGCATCCGGCCGAGCGTGCGGCCCAGCACTCCCGCGCCTGTCCGGTCCTTGATGGCATCGGTGGTCACAGCCGTACGACCTCCGCCTTGCCGAACAGCCCGGACGGGCGAAAGAACAGGAACCCGAGCATGAGGGCGAAGGAGACGAAGTCGACCCAGCCGGCTCCGATGCCGATCCGCACCGCGTTCTGGATGCCGGCGAGCAGCAGCCCGCCGGCGAGCGCGCCGCCGACCGAGCCGAGGCCGCCGAGGATGATGGCCGGGAACGCCAGCAGCCCGATGTTGGCGACCCCGACCGGGTCGACCGCGGACCGCAGGCTGAAGGCGATGCCGGCCAGCGCGGCCGTCCCCCCGGCCAGCGCCCAGGCCACGGTGGCGATCCGGGCCGAGCTGATGCCGAGGTGCACCGCCAGCGTGGCGTTGTCGGCCACCGCGTTCATGCGCAGACCGATCTGGGAGTGGCGCAGGATCAGCACCAGGGCCGCCACGACGGTCACGGCCATCACGACCGCCACGATGTCGGCGACCTGCACCACCGCTCCCAGGATCCGGAACGCGCGGGTTGATACCACGTCGGGCAGGCTGAGCGGCGCGGTCCCGTACCTGATCCCCACGGCCGCCTGCAGGACGCCGGCCAGCCCGATCGTGGCGACCGAGGTGGCGAACGCCTCCCGGGCGGCGACCCGGGCGAAGATCAGCACATAGACCACCGCGCTGAAGGCGGCCACGGTGATCATGGTGACGAGCACCGCGGGCAGGAACGGCCGCCCGCCGGTCACCAGCGAGTAGAAGACGAACGCGCCGAGCAGCATGAAGCCGCCCTGCGCGAAGCTCAGGACCTTCGAGGCACGGAACAGCAGCGCGAATCCGACTCCGACCAGGCCGTAGACGGACCCGGTCACGATGGTGCCCACGACAGCCTGGGCGACAACGCTCACGCCGTCGCTCCCTTCTCCGCCGGGAGGGCGCAGGCATGGCCTCGCCCTCCCCGAGCTGCGGGACGAAAATTGACTTCGACGTCACAATATAGGTGTGGTCCAGGACACGTCAATGCGGAAAAACCGCCTGGACCTGCTACTCAGCGTGCCGCCGCACGGGCGGCCAGGAACTCCCACGTGCGTTCTGCATCGACATCATTCTCGGCCAGCGGGTGCGCGGCGAAGTCCGTGACACCGCTGTCGGCGAACGCGTCCAGACGCCGGGCGACCTCGTCCGGCGAACCCACGATCGCCAGCCGGGCCACACCGTCCACGCCCTCCCGGCGCAGCACCTTCTGATAGGAGGGGAACCGGTCGTTGGCCCCGAGCCGGCGGTGGATGTGCTCGCGGGCGCTCGCGACGTCGTCGGTCACGCACACCGGCAGGGCGGCCACGATCCGGAACGGCTCCTCGGCCGGGCGGTCGCGCAGGGCGGGACGGATCACCTCGGTGATGGTGCGCGGCCCCGCGGCCCAGGTGACGACGCCGGCGGCGACCTGTGCGGCCAGCCGCGCCATCGCCGGGTTGACCGCTCCCAGCAGGATCGGCGTCGGATCGCCGCCGATGGCGACCCCACGTCCGTCCCGGCCGGTCATGACGGCCTGCAACTGCTCCACGTAGCGGCGCGTGGCCGCGATGGGCGGCGTCCACTCCAGCCCAAAGGCGTCTCTGACCAGGGCCTCATGGGACGGGCCGATGCCGAGAGCCAGCCGTCCGCCGAGGACCTCCTGGACGGTCGCCACCTGCTGCGCGAGAGCGAAGGGCGGGCGCAGGGGCATCGGCACGACGGCCGTTCCCAGCTCGACCCCCGGCACCTCGCGTCCGGCGATGGCGAACGTGGTGAGCGTGTCATGGCCGGTGAGCATCGGCGCCCAGTAGCCGGCAAGGCCGTACTCGGCGACCTTGCGCACTTCACCGACGACGCCCTCTACCCTTCCGCGCATGGTGACGCCCGAATGAACAGCGATGCGCATACGTCTCCCCGTCCTGTTCAGTACGACTTCGGCAGGCCGAGGACGTGCTCGCTGATGTAGTTCAGCACCATCTCCTGACTGACCGGCGCGATGCGCATCAGGCGGGATTCCCGGAAGTAACGCTCGACGTGGTACTCGCGTGCGTATCCGAATCCGCCGTGCGTCTGGACGGCGGCGTCAGCCGCGGCGAAGGCGGCATCGGCGCACAGGTACTTCGCCGTGTTCGCCTCCTTGCCGCACGGTTCCCCGCTGTCGTAACGGGCGGCGGCGTGCCGCGCGGCCAGTTCCGCCGCGTCCAGGCGCATCGACGCCTCGGCGAGCGGGAAGGCGATCCCCTGGTTCTGGCCGATCGGACGGCCGAACACCACCCGCTCCCCCGCGTACCGGACCGCCCGGCGCAGCGCCGCACGTCCGATGCCCAGCGACTCGTGCGCGAGCAGGATCCGCTCGGGGTTGATGCCGTCCAGAAGGTAGGTGAACCCGCGCCCTTCCTCCCCGACCAGGGCCGATCCGGGGACGCGGAAGTCGTCCATGAACAACTCGTAGGAGGAGACGGCGTTGCGGCCCATCTTCGGGATCGCCCGCATCTCGACCTCGCCACCGGTCAGATCGACCACGAACATCGACAACCCGTCCGTCGGCCGCCCGCCCTCGCGGGGCTCGCCGGTGCGCGCCAGCAGCACCGCCTTCTGCGACTGCGCCGCCTTGGTGATCCAGACCTTCCGGCCGTTGATCACGTAGTCGGAGCCGTCCCGGCGGGCGAAGGTGCGGATGCGGCTGGTGTCCGAGCCGGCGTCGGGTTCGGTGATGGCGAAGCAGACGTGCAGGTCACCGGTGGCGGCGGCGGGGAGCAGCTCACGGCACAGGCGGTCGCCGCCGTGCCGCGCCACCAGGTTGAGGCCGAAGATCGTCAGATGGAACGGGCTGCAGCCGTTCATGCCCGCCCCCGACGCGGCGATCTCGTACATCATCGACGCGGCCGCCGAGATGCCCATGCCCGCGCCGCCGTACTCGCGCGGGATCGCGATGCCGAGCCAGCCGGCCTCGGCGAACGCGTTGTAGAACTCCCAGGGGAACCTGGTCTCCTGGTCGACCTCGGCCCAGTAGGCGTCGTCGAACCGCTCGGCCAGCTCCCGGACGGCCGCGCGCAGTTCCTCGTCGGTCAGCGTCTCATCGGCGGCGGTGTTGGCGTCCGGTGCAGGGTTCTGGGTCATCGCAAGCTCCTCGATCGGTCTTCCGGGGTCAGCGCACCGAGCGTCCGCCGTCGACGTACAGCACCTGGCCTGTCACGAATCCCGACTCGTCCGCGGCCAGGAACAGAGCGGCGTTGGCGATGTCGGCGGGCCTCCCGACGCGCCGCATCGGCAGCGTGGCCGCGACCTCGGCCAGGCGTCGGTCCACCGGGACGCCGAGGCGCTCGGCCGTCGCCCGGGTCATCTCCGTGTCGACATAGCCGGGGCCGATCGAGTTGACGGTGATGCCGAACGGCCCGAGTTCGATGGCGGTCGTCCGGGTGAAGCCCTGGATGCCGGCCTTGGCCGCCGAGTAGTTCGCCTGGCCGCGATTGCCCAGGGCCGAGGTCGAGGAGATGTTGATGACCCGCCCGTACCGCCGCTCGACCATGATCCGCTGCGCGGCCCGGGTGACCAGGAACACGCCGCGCATATGGACGTTCATCACGGTGTCCCAGTCGTCCTCGGTCATCTTGAACAGCAGGTTGTCCCGGGTGACGCCGGCGTTGTTGACGACGATGTCGAGCCCGCCGAACTCCTGGACGAGCCGCTGCACCGCCTGCTCGACCTGCCCGGCGTCGGCGACGTCGGCGCCGAGGCCGATGGCCTGCCCACCCGCGTCCGCGATCGCGGCCACGGTCTGCCGGGTCAGGTCCTCCGTGAGGTCGAGGACGCCGACCCGGGCTCCAGCGCGGGCGTAGGTACGGGCGATCTCCGCTCCGATGCCGCGGGCCGCGCCCGTCACCAGGGCAACGCGGCCGTCCAGGTTCGTCATGATTGCTTGGCTCCTGAGTTCTCGGGGGTGGCGAGGGTGCCCGCGGCACGGACGCGGCCGCGGGTGATCGCGCGGACGGCCGCCCGGTGGGCGCCGGACTCCAGGAGCCGGACGTGCCACTCGGCTTCGGCGTCCGCGCAGGATGCGAGGTCGTGGTCGTGGGCGCGGGCCACATGCCGCTTCATGGCCTTCACCGCGTCCGGGGGGACGGCGGTCAGGCGCTCGGCGAGCTCGGAGACGTGCGTGCCGAGCCGCTCGTCGGGCACGGTCTCGGTCACCAGGCCGAGTTCCTGGGCGCGGGCGGCGGTCAGCGGCGGTGAGAGGTACAGCAGTTCCAGTGCCCGGGAGGCGCCGACCAGCCGGTTCAGCGACCAGGTGCAGCCGAAGTCGCCCGCCAGCCCGAGCCTGCCGAACCCCGTGCGCAGCATCGCGGACGCGCCCGCGTAGCGCAGGTCGCAGGCGAGGGCGAGGCCGAGACCGGCGCCGACGGCCGCCCCTTCGATCAGCGCGATGGACGGCTTGTCCAGCTCGCGAAGCCGGACGACCGTCGCGCGCTGGAGCGCTTTCTGAGCCGCCAGCCGCACGGCCGGGGCGTCCGCCGGGCCGAAGATGCTCTCCCCCGCCGCGAGCCTGGTGAGGTCACCGCCGGCGCAGAAGGTGCCGCCCGCCCCGGCGAGCACCACGACTCGGATGTCCCGCGCCCCCGCGGCGAAGTCCAGCATCGCGGCCAGGGCTTCGAGCATCTCCCGAGAGAACGCGTTGCGGACCTCAGGCCGGTTGAGCGTGAGGGTCAGCACGCCGCCGGCCCGGGTGGCGAGCAGGTGCGCGGTGCCCGTCGCGACGGATCCACTCGAACAACTTGACATAGACGTCGAAATTATAACGACTGGACCCGCCGGTCAATCCTCCGGAGGTCCACACCTAAGCTAGGTGGAAGCAGATCGATATTGACGTCGAGTTATACTAATGTCCGTCGGTACCCCGCAGCACGCAGCCCGGAGGACCCCATGCCCGACCGGTCCGGCGGCCAGGACCCGGCCGCCACCCCAGAAGCGCCCCTCACCGGCACCGTCGTGGTGAGCTTCGAACAGGCGGTCTCGGCGCCCTACTGCACGCGGATGCTGGCCGATCTCGGCGCCGAGGTCATCAAGGTGGAGCACCCACGCTCCGGGGACCTCACCCGCTGGTTCGACGACGCCGCCGACGGCATGGCGACCTACTTCGTCTGGCTCAACCGCAACAAGCGGTCGCTGGCACTGGACTGCAAGCGGCCCGAGGCCCGCCCCGTCCTCGATCGGCTGCTGCGGCGCGCCGACGTCGTCGTGCAGAACCTCGCGCCCGGTTCGGCCCGCCGCCTCGGGCTGGACGCGGCGACGCTGACCGAGCGGTACCCGTCGATGGTGGCGGTCGACATCTCCGGCTATGGCACGGGCGGGCCGCTCGACCATCGCCGCGCCTACGACCTGCTCGTCCAGGCCGAGAGCGGGTCCTGCGCCGCCACCGGACAGGCGGACGCCCCCGCCAAGCCCGGCATCCCCATCGCCGACATCGGCACCGCGATGCAGGCGGCGGCGGGCATCATGGCCGCGCTGCTCGGGCGCGCCCGCACCGGCACCGGCGCCGCCCTCCAGGTGAGCATGTTCGACACGGCGGCCGACCTCCTCGGCTTCGCCCTCCTGTACGCCCGCTACACCGGCCGGGAGCGACCGCCGATCGGCATGTCCTCGCCCATCGTGGCCCCATACAACGCCTATCCCACCAAGGACGGGCGCACCGTCGTCCTCGGGACGACCAACGACGCCGAATGGCAGCGCCTGGCCCGCGACCTCATCGAACGTCCCGACCTGGCGGACGACCCGTCCCTGGCCACCACGCCGCAGCGGTGCGGGCAGCGCGCCAGGCTGGACGAGGCCGTCGCCGCTTGGACCGCGACACTGGACCTCGCCGAGATCTGCGCGCGCGCCGACGCGGCCGGCATCGGCAACGCCGAGTTCCACCGGGTCACCGAGGTCGTCGACCATCCGCAGCTGACCGCACGCGACCGCTGGCAGGAGGTCGGGTCGCCGGTGGGTCCGCTGGCCTCGCTGCTCCCGCCCGTCATCACCCCCGCGTGGCGCACGCCGCTGGAGAACGTCCCCGGCCTCGGCGAGCACACCACCGCGATCCTCACGGACCTGGGCTTCACCCCCGAGGCGCAGGACGAACTCCGCCGAGCCGGCGCGGTGTGAACGCCGCCCGAGCCACACCGCTTCACGAGCTGCGCCACGCCTCGGATCCTATCGGTCCCACGGTTAAGAATCGAACACATGTTCCCTGCGGCATGGTGCCGCGTTTCCTCCCCTGCCTGAAGGCGGGGGTCTCCACGCTTCAAGGAGTCAGATGAACGAGGCTGTGATCTGCCGGCCGGTACGGACCCCGATCGGCCGGTTCGGCGGTGCCCTGAGGACGGTCCCCGTCCAGGAGCTGGGCGTGACGGTGGTCCAGGCGCTGATGGAACGCAGCGGTCTGGACGGCGCGCTCGTCGACGACGTCGTGTTCGGCCACTGTTACGGCACCGCCGAGGCGCCCGCGATCGGACGGGTCATCGCCCTCGACGCCGGCCTGCCGACCACCGTTCCCGGCGTGCAGATCGACCGGCGCTGCGGGTCCGGTCTGCAGGCCGTGGTGTACGCGGCCGCGATGGTGCGCTCCGGCGCGGCCCAGGCGATCATCGCGGGGGGCGCGGAGAACATGTCGCAGGCACCGCACTACTCCCTGACCGCGCGCTGGGGTTCGCGAGCGGGGGACATCACGCTGACCGACACCCTGACGCGCGGACGGACGACGGCCGGCGGCAGGTCCTACCCCGTGCCGGGCGGCATGCTCGAAACGGCCGAGAACCTGCGCCGCGAATACAAGATCGGCCGCGAGGAGCAGGACGAGCTGGCCTACCGGTCGCACCGGCGCGCGCTGGACGCCCAGGACCGCGGGGCGTTCACCGAAGAGATCGTCCCGGTGAAGGTGAGCACGAGGAAGGGTGACGTGGTCGTCGACACCGACGAGCACCCGCGCCGCGACATCTCCCTCGAAGGGCTCGCCGCGCTCCGTCCGGTGATGGGCCGGCAGGACGCCGAGGCGACGGTCACGGCGGGCAACGCCAGCGGCCAGAACGACGGCGCCGCCGCCTGCCTGGTGACGACGCCCGAGTTCGCCGCCGAGCACGGGCTGCGGCCGCTGGCGCGCGTGGTATCCACCGCGATCGCCGGGGTCCCGCCCCATCTCATGGGCATCGGGCCGGTGCCGGCGACGCGAAGGGCCCTGGAGGCCGCCGGCCTGACGCTGGCCGACATGGACCTCATCGAGCTGAACGAGGCGTTCGCGGCCCAGGCGCTGGCGGTGACGAGGGAGTGGGGTCTGGCGCCCGGCGACTTCGAGCGGCTCAACGTCAACGGCTCGGGCATATCGCTCGGCCACCCGGTCGGGGCCACCGGAGCGCGGATCGTGGCGACGCTGCTGCACGAGATGGAGCGGCGGGAGGTCCGCTACGGGCTGGAGACGCTGTGCATCGGCGGCGGCCAGGGCATCGCCGCGATCTTTGAACGGGTACGGGGATAACGGTGCGGCCCCGCGCCAGGAGCGGAAGGCTCGGGCATCGCCCCGCTGCCCCTGGTGCGGGCCTCGTCGCCGACGTCCGGCTAGGCCCTGCCGGCCTTCTCGCTCCTGGCGCGGGCCTTACTGTCGGCGTCCGGGCTCAGCCCCAGCGCGTTGGCCCACAGCAGCGTGAGCTGCTCCACCGCCTCGTTGGTGTCAAAGCGGGCGCCACCGATGAACATCATCTCGGCGAACTTGGCGACCATGCCACCGAGCGCGGTCGCCGCGTACCGCTCGTCGACGCGCTTGTCGGCCAGCCCCTCGGCCTGCAGCCGTTTGATCGCCGATTCCAGGCGGGCCGCCAGGTAGTCGTCGCGTTTGGACCGCACCCTGCGGACGTCGTCGTTGTAGCGGCTGACCTCCTCGATCACCCGCATGATGCGGGCTTCCTTCCGGTACGCGGTCAGGTAGGCCTTGTTGGCCGCGCGGATCCGCTCGATCGGCCCGGCGTCGTCGGCCAGGTCCTGCGCGATGTCGTCCATGGACACCAGGCGCACCTCGACCTCCTCGGCGATCTCCCGGAAGAGGGATTCCTTGGAATCGAAGTAGTGGTAGAACGACCCGTGCGAGACGTTGGCCTCGGTGGCGATGTCGGTGATCCGCGCCTGGAGGAAGCCGTCGCGTTCGAACACGGTCTTGCCTGCCTCGACCAGGCGCGCCCGCGTCCGGCGGCCTTTCGCCGAGCGAGGCTCTGGATCCATCCCGTCCTCCAAGTGATGAATTCGACGTCAGAAACATAATGCCGTACCGGCGCACCCGGCGTCGTAAACCTCCGGCACCGCCCTCGGGCGCCCACCGCCGAGGTGACCGACCCGGCAGCGAGCGGTTCACGCGGGCCGCTTGATGTCGATGTGCCGCCTGGCGAACACCAGACGCCCCTCTTCCCAGGTCATCCGGTCGAGGTACGTCCCTGCGACGATGGCGCCGGTCTCGGCGTTGAAGAACACGAACGGTGCCACCGAGTCGATGTCGCCGTCCGGGCGCTCCTCGATGCCGGGTACGCCCTGGAGGTGAACCCCCTGTGGCGCCCGCGCCGCGAACGCGGTCAACTCCTCCCTGCCGCCGATCCGCCGGCCGTCGGAGATCGTCAGCACGCCCCGGGAACCGTAGAGCGCGCTCCACGCCTCCGCCTCGCCCCCGTCGACGTACCGTGCGTAGTCGGCCTGCAGCCTCGTCACCGCGGCCAACCGTCCGTCACCGTCCTGCACAACTCACCCCATCCTTCAGTGAATACGATCCATAGTTATGACTTCGACGTCAATAATGTCAAGCCTTGCAAGCGCCCAGGGTGGTTCCGGAGGGCATTGCTCGACCCTGCTCCGTCACTTTATTTGATGTCGACGTCAGTATAGGATGGGTCGCCACCGTAACCCCCGTCCCGCCCCGGCGGGCGGGGAAGCAAGGAGAAGAGATGGCACCGGTCCCCATCGCCGATGACCTGTTCACCTGGCCCGACGACGAGCCCCGCCTGATCGGCGGCAGGTGCGCCGAATGCGGCACGCACGTGTTCCCGCTCCGCGCCGGCTGCGCCCGATGCGGCGCGGCCGCCGTGGAACGGGCGCTGCTGAGCCGTTCGGGAACCCTCTGGACGTGGACGTCCCAGGGCTTCCCGCCAAAGGCCCCATTCCGCGGCGAGTTCGCCGGGACGGACCCGTTCGAGCCCTGGCTGGTCGGGGTGATCGAGCTCCCCGGCCAGCTGCGCGTCGAGAGCCTCATCACCGGCTGCACCCAGGACGAGCTGGAGTTCGGCATGCCGATGCGGCTGGTCACCATGCCGTTCCGCACCGACGAGGACGGCCAGGAGATCATCACGTTCGCCTTCAGCCCGGAAGGGGCCGATCATGCCTGATGTCGCGATCATCGGAGTGGGGATCCACCGGTTCGGCCGCTTCCCCGGCAAGCCGGCCCTGGCCATGGGTGCCGAGGCGGCCCGGGACGCGCTGGCCGACGCGGGCCTGACCTGGGCGGACATGCAGTTCGCCGTGGGCGGGAGCTACGAGGTCGACCAACCGGACGCCGTGGTCGCCGAGCTGGGGCTGACCGGTGTGCAGTTCACCAACGTCTACAACGGCTGCGCGACCGCCGGCAGCGCGCTGGCCTTGGCCAGCCAGACGATCAAGCTGGGGCAGCACGAGATCGGCCTGGTCCTCGGCATGGACAAGCACGAGTCGGGCGCGTTCACCGCCGATCCCCAGGAGTACGGCTGCCCGCCCTGGTACGGCGAGATGGGGCTGTTCCTGACCACCAAGTTCTTCGGCATGAAGATCAACCGCTATATGCACGACCACGGGATCACGCACCAGACGCTCGCCGAGGTCGCCGCGAAGAACTACCGCAACGGTGAGCTCAACCCCAACGCGCACCGGCGCAAGCCGCTGACCCCCGAGCAGATCCTCGGGTCGCGGATGGTCAACTACCCGCTGACCCAGTACATGTTCTGCAGCCCGAACGAGGGCGCGGCGGCGCTGGTCGTGTGCAGCGCCGACGTGGCGCACCGCTACACCGACAAGCCGATCTACCTGCGCAGCGTCGTCACCCGTACCCGGCGCTTCGGGGCGTTCGAGGTGCACACCCCCTCCGCCTCCGTGGCGGCCGACCACGTTCCGGCGCCGACCGTGGACGCCGCGAGGGCCGCGTTCGAGGCGGCGGGCGTCGACCCGGCGGACGTCCAGATCGCCCAGCTCCAGGACACCGACGCGGGCGCCGAGGTCATCCACATGGCCGAGGTCGGCCTATGCGCGGACGGCGAGCAGAACAAGCTGATCGCCTCCGGGGCCACGGCGCCGGGCGGCAGCCTTCCGATCAACACCGACGGCGGCCTGATCGCCAACGGCGAGCCGGTCGGCGCCTCGGGCCTGCGGCAGGTCCGCGAGTTGGTGCTGCAGATGCGCGGGCAGGCGGGCGACCGCCAGGTCGCCGGTGAGCCACGGGTCGGCCTCGCCCAACTGTACGGCGCGCCCGGGGTCGCCGCGGTCTCCATCCTGTCCACCTGACGAAGGCCGAACGACCCAAGACGGGGCGGCCCGGGCGTGCTCGGCCCGGGCCGCTTCCTCGTTCTCAGCCCGCGGCCGCGCCGATCGTCTGACGGGCGATGATGACCTGCTGGATCTGGCTCGTCCCCTCATAGATCCGGAACAGCCGCGCGTCACGGTAGAACCGCTCGACCGGGACCGACCGCATGTACCCGGCGCCACCGTGCACCTGGACGGCGCGGTCGGCCACGCGTCCGACGGTCTCGCTGCAAAAGTACTTGGCGGCGGCCGGGCCGGTCCGGCGGTCGGAACCGTCCGCGTAGGCGCGCGCGGCGTCCAGCACGAGGGCGCGGGCCGCCATCGTCTCGGTCACCGAGTCCGCGATCATCGCCTGCACCAGCTGGTGGGACGCGATCGGCCGGCCACCCTGCCTGCGGTCGGAGGCGAACCGGACCGACTCGTCGATCAGCCGCTGGCACATCCCCACACAGGCGGCGGCCAGCAGCAGGCGCCCGTTGGACAGGCAGCGCATCGCGGTCAGGAATCCAGTGTCAACGCCTGCCGCACCGCCGACCACCGCGTCGGACGGCACCCGCACGCCGTCCAGATTCACGTCGGCCGTCCAGGCTCCGAACTGGCCCATCTTGTGGTCGCGCGGCCCCACCGTCAGTCCGGGAGTGCCGGCCGGGACGATGAACGTGGAGATGCCCCGCGACGACCTGCTGTGCGGGTCGGTCCTGGCGAACACCATGAACACGTCGGCGATCGGCGCGTTGGTGATGTAGCGCTTGCTGCCGTTGAGGACCCACTCGTCGCCGTCGCGGACCGCGCTCGTCCGCAGATCGGACGGGTCCGACCCGGCGTCCGGCTCGGTGAGCGCGAACGAGGCGACGGCCTCGCCCGAGGCGAGCCTCGGCAGCCAGTGCGCCTTCTGCTCCGGGGTCCCCGCGTCCATGATCACCTGACCGGCGATACCCACGTTGGTGCTGAACATCGAGCGCAGCGCCGGGGTGGTGTACCCGACCTCGATCAGCAGCCGGCACTGGTCGACGATGCCGAGGCCCAGGCCGCCGTACTCCTCGGGAATGGTGAACCCGAACAACCCCATCCGCTTGGCGGCCTCGCGCAGTTCGGCGGGCACCTCGTCCCTCTCGTCGATCTCCGCCTCGCGCGGGATCACCTCCTTGCGGATGAAGGCGCGGACGGCCTCCAGCATCGGCTCGAGGTCGTGCTCGTGCGTGTCGTCCACGTGTCCGTCCCTTCCCTGGGCAAAGTCTGAAATCGACGTCAAAATAAATACTGAGTCGGATCAGGTGGCGGCGCGAGCGGCCGCCCGCTCCTGCAGCGCGGTCTTGCGCACCTTCCCGCTCGCGGTGAGCGGCAGCTCGTCGATCAGCTCGACGAAGCGCGGCACCTTGTAGTTGGCCATCCGCTCCCGGCACCAGGCGATCACCTCGTCCGCGGACGGCTTCGGGGAGCGCGGCACGACGAACGCCATGCCCACCTGTCCGAGGCGCTCGTCGGGGACGCCGATGACCGCGGCCTCCCGGACGCCCGGGTGTTCGAGCAGCATGGCCTCGATCTCCGCCGGGTAGGCGTTGAACCCGCCGACGATGAACATGTCCTTGGAGCGTCCGGCGATGCGCAGGCAGCCGCGCTCGTCGAGGCACCCCAGATCGCCGGTGCGCAGCCAGCCGTCCGCGGAGAGCACCGCCGCCGTCGCGTCGGGGTCGTCCAGGTACCCGGCCATGACGGTCGGCCCGCGCAGCACGATCTCACCGACCTCGCCCGGCCTGGCCGCACCGCCCGCACCGTCAACGACGCGGATCTCGAAGCCGGGACGGGCGCGGCCGACCGTCGTGGCGACGGTCTCCGGATCGTCGCCGGGCGCGGTCGAGCTGGCCGTACCGCCCTCGGTCAGCCCGTAACCGGCGACAACGACCGAGAACGGCAGCTCGTCGCGGATCCGGCGGATGAGCTCGACGGGGATGTCGGCCGCGCCGGTCACCGCGACGCGCAGACTCGACAGGTCGTACCGGCCGCGGTCGGCGTGCTCCAGGATCGCGTGGTACATGGTCGGCGGCCCGGGCAGGACGGTGATCCGCTCCTCGGCGACCTGCGCCAGCACCTTGTCCACGTCCAGGACGGCCTGCGGGTACATGGTGGCGCCGGCGGCGACACAGGCGAGGATGCCGCCTTTGAACCCGAACATGTGGAAGTAGGGGTTGACCATCACGTAGCGGTCGCCTGCCGAGAGCCCGGTCATGGCGACCCAGTCGGTTCCCACGCCCATCGTCCGGCCGTGGGTCATCAGCACGCCCTTGGGCGTCCCGGTCGTCCCGGACGTGAAGAGGATGTCGGACGTGTCGTCCGGGCCGAGGGCCGCGCGGCGCCGATCGGTCTCGGCGAGTCCGTCCTCGGTGGCGCGCGCCAGGAAATCGGGCCACATCACCCCGGACCCGGACGGGCGGCCCCGGGCGATGACGACGGTCCGCAGGTCCGGCAGAGACACGCCCGTGCCGGCGAGCATCTCCACGTAGTCGTTGCCGAGGAAGTCCGTCACCGTCACCAGGACCTTCACCTTGGCGCGGCGCAGGATGTCGGCGGCCTCCCATCCCTTGAACCTGGTGTTGACCGGGACGAGAACGGCGCCCGCCTGGTACAGCCCGAGCAGCGCGACGATCCACTCGCGGCTGTTGAACGCCCAGACACCGACGCGGTCGCCGGGCTCGACACCGTCGGCGACCAACGCCGCCCCGAACCGACGGGCCTCCTCGTACAGCTCCGCATAGGAGATACGCGCGTCACCGTCCACGACCGCGATGCGGTCGGGGAAGCGCTCGGCTGCGGACGCGGTCATCGCCGCGATGCTCGGCCAGGTCGGCCCCGGAGTGTCGGTCATGTCAGGCCTCCATGATTGACATCGACGTCAGTATAGACTTTTATCTAGAGTAGAAAAGAGCTCACAGGCATCCGCGCCGGCGGTCCGCGCGCACCCCCGCGCGTGGAGCCGGCGCGCTTCTCCCGAGGTCGCCGCCACATGATCCTTAAGTCCGCCCCCCACCCGGCCGCCATCGCAACCTCTGCCCCGTCACGGAGTGAGCGCTGATGGATGTCCGCCTTTCCGCGGAACAACAGGCGCTGCGCGAGGCCGCGGCCCGCCTCGTCGACGACCACGCGCCCGGCTCCGTCGCCGAGCTGGACGACGCCGCCCGCACCGCCAGGCTGGAGGCGGCACTGACCGGTTCCGGCTGGCGCGAGCTGCGCGCCCCCGAGGACGAGGGCCGGCCGCTCGCCTCCGCCGTCGAGACCGCGATCGTGGCCGAGGAGCTCGGCCGCGGCCCGGCCGACGCCTCCTTCCTGGGGCCGACGCTGGCCACCGAGCTGCGGCGCCGCGCGGGTGCCGAGCCCGCCACCGCCCTGGAGACCGTGCTGCTGCGCCCCGATCTGTCCGGCCTGGTCGTCGTCGAAGACGAGCAGACCCGCTGTTCCGGCGTCGCGATCGACGCCCGGGGCGTGGCGTCCGCCCTGGCGCTCGTCCGTACCGGTCACGGTTACGACCTGGTCGGCGTCCCGGTGGCCGGCGCGTCCCCGGGACGCGATCTCACCCGTCCCGCCGCCATGGTCGAGGGAGCGGCGCCCGAGCGGCTGCCCGGCGCCGGCCGCCGCCTGCTCACCGCCGAGGACATCGAGGCGTGGTCGGCGTTCACCCTCGCTCTCACCTGCGCCGATCTGGTGGGGACGATGCGCGGTGCGGTGGATCTGGCCCGCGAGTACGCCAGTGTCCGCCGCCAGTACGGCAAGGCCATCGGCTCCTTCCAGAGCGTCCAGCACATGCTGGCGGACGCGTTCGTCTCGATCGAGGGATCCAGCAGCGTCACCCGGCACGCGGCCTGGGCGGCCGACACCCTGCCGCCCGGCGAGGCGCTCGCCGCCGCGGCGGTCGCCAAGGCCTACTGCGCCCGCGCCGCCCGCGAGGTGTGCGAGACCGCCATCCAGGTGCACGGCGGCATCGGCATGACCTGGGAATGCCTCGCCCACATCCACCTGCGGCGGGCGCTGCTGTCAACCCAGGTGCTCGGCGATGTGGGCGCGAATCTGGCCCGCGTCGTCGCGCACCGCAAGATCGGAGGCGTGCACGATGGACTTCGCTGACTCCCCCGAGGAGGCCGCGTTCCGCGCGCGGCTGCGGGCGTGGCTCGCGGAGAACAACCCCAAGCTTCCCCAGTCGTCCACGGCCGACGAGTACTGGGACGGCCAGGCACCCTGGCACCGGGCCCTCTACGACGCCGGCTTCTTCGGGCTGTCCTGGCCCGAGGAGATCGGCGGCCATGGCCTGCCCAGCGTGTACGAGGCGATCGTCGACGAGGAGCTGGCACAGGCGGGCGCCCCGCCGCGGCCCAGCCTCGGCTACCTGGTGCAGGGCATGATGCGGCACGGCGGCCAGGATGTGCGGCGCCGTTTCCTGCCCGGCCTGGTCAGCGGGCGGGAACGCTGGTGCCAGGGATTCAGCGAGCCGGACGCCGGGTCGGACCTGGCCTCGCTGCGCACCCGCGCCGTCCCCCGCGGGGACGAGTACGTGATCACCGGCCACAAGGTCTGGACGAGTTACTCCGACGAGGCCGACTGGTGTCTGGTGCTCGCGCGGACCGACCCCGACGTGCCCAAGCACCGGGGCCTGTCGGCGTTCGCGGTCCGGATGGACCAGCCGGGCATCGAGCAGCGCCCGCTCAAGATGATCAACGGGGTGACCCGGGAGTTCGGCGAGGTGATCTTCGACGGAGCGGTCGCGAAGGCGTCCGACATGGTCGGATCGCCGGGCGAGGGCTGGAGGCTGGCCATGACCGTGGTCAGCCACGAGCGGGAACCGGGCGAGCTGGGCTACGTCGCACGCTACAGCAAGGCGGTCAACGAGCTCGTGGACCGGCTGCGCTCCGCGCCCGGCCGGTTCACCGAGGAGAACGTGCGGGACGTGGCGTGGGCGGTCGTCGAGGCCGAGATGCTGCGGCTGCACGTGTGTCGGCGGCTCTCGGACCGGCTGGACGGGATCTCGCACGGGCCCGAGGGCTCGGTGGACAAACTGCTGATGACGCGTGTCGAACAGGCCGTCGGGCACGCCGCACTCGGCATGAGCAACCTCACCGGCGGCATCGAGGAGGACACATGGCTGAAGATGTACCTCTACAGCCGGGCGCAGAGCATCATGGGCGGGACGTCGCAGATCCAGCGCAACCTGGTGGCGACCCGGATCCTCGGGCTCCCGGTCGCATGAGCGGCGCGTACGGGATGCCCCCGGAGATCGAGGTCACCGCCGACGGGCCGATCAGGATCGTGACGCTCAACCGCCCCGAGTCCCTGAACGCGACCAACCACGCCCTGCACGAGGGGCTCGGCGCGCTGTTCCCCCGGCTCGACGCGGACGAGGAGGCCCGCGCGGTGGTACTCACCGGCGCCGGGCGCGCGTTCTCGGCGGGCGGCGACTTCTCCTACCTGGACGAGCTGACCAAGGACGACGAGCTGCGGCGGCGGACCCTGGTGGACGCCCGCCGCATCGTGACCGGGATGGTGCAGTGCAGGCTCCCGATCGTCGCGGCGGTCAACGGGCCCGCCGTCGGCCTGGGATGCAGTTTGGCCGCGCTCTCCGACATCGTGTTCATCGCGGAGAGCGCCTACCTCGCCGACCCCCATGTCCTGGTCGGGCTGGTGGCGGCCGACGGGGGCCCGGTGACCTGGCCGCTGCTGACGAGCCTGCAACTGGCCAAGGAGTACGCGCTGACCGGCGACCGGATCAGCGCCCGCCGGGCCGCCGAGATCGGCCTGGCCAACCATGTCTGCGCCGACGGCGAGGTGATGTCCTCGGCGATGGCCTGTGCGCGCAGGCTCGCGGCCATGCCGCGCCGGACGCTTGAGGACACCAAGCGCGTGCTGAACCTGCACCTGGAACGGGCCGTCCTCGCCACGCTCGACTTCGCGATCGCCGCGGAGGACCGGTCCTTCCTGTCGCCGGAACTGCGGGCGACCCTGGACAGGCGGCTGTCCCAGCGAAAGAAGTAAGGCTAGGCCCGCCGGTGGCAGGGGCGCGCGCCGCCCCTGCCACCGGCGGTGTTTCTACAGGGGCGGCGCGGCCGGCAGACGCCGGTCACGGAGCAGTTCTTCGCCGAGTTCGCGCGTCAGCGTCCTCGCGTCACCGAGCAGCCCGTCGAGGGTGAGGACGCGCCGGAAGTAGTGGTGGAAGTCGTGCTCGTCGGTGAATCCGACGCCTGCGAGCACCTGCTGGCAGTGGCGTGCCACCGTGCGCGCGTTCCGTCCGGCGAGGGACTTGGCCATCCCGGCCAGCAGCGGGGAGACCCGGTCCCCCGTTCCGAGCGCGATGGCGGCGGCGGCCTCGGCGCTCTCGATCGCGACCAGGCACTCGGCCAGACGGTGCCGGACGGCCTGGAACGTGCCGATCGGCCTGCCGAACTGGATGCGGGTCACGGCGTGCTCCCGCGCGAGGCGGAGCATCGCCCGGCTCGCGCCGATCAGCTCGTACGCCACCGCCACCCGCCCGGACGCCAGCGCGTTCTCCCAAGCGGCGGGTGTGACCGCGGTGCTACCGGACGCGAGGACACCCTGTCCTTCGACCGCGACCAGTCCCAGGCGCGGGTCGACGCCCCCGACCGGCCGGGTGCAAAGTCCGCCCGTCTCCACGGTGATCGCCTGGAGTGCGCCGTCCCGCTCGGCGAGCAGGACGGCGCGGGCGGCGCTCGGCATCCGTGCGGTGCCAAGGCCCCGCACGGTGAGGCCGCCGTCCTGGACACGGCCGGGCGTCCCGTACGTCCCGAACTCCGGCAGGACGAATGCCGTCCCCGGATCGGCCGGCAGCCCGAGCGCAGCCGTCAGAAGATCGTCCAGCGCGCCGGACGTCGCGTTCGCGGCGCCCTGCCGGGTGAACAGCAGCGGGATGACGGCCGCGCCCTCCTCCTGCAGGGCCTCCCGCCAGCCGACCTCGGCCAGCGATGCCTCGACGGCGGCGACACTCTCGTGCCGGAAGGCCCGCCCCAGGCTTTCCGCCAGCAACTCGGCGGTTTCGGCATCCATCATCGTTCGGTCCCCAGGTCGAGAAGGCGGCGCGCGATGATGTTGCGCTGGATCTCGGCGCTGCCGCCGTAGATCGTCGCCGCCCGGGAGTACAGGAACTCGGTGCGCCACCGGTCGCCGTCCGCGTCGTCGCCGATCGCGATGGCCGTCGGCACCGCGTCCGCGACCAGGTCGAACACCGCCTGCTCGGTGGTGGCGAGGAGCACCTTGTCGATCGAGGTCTCCGGCCCCAGCCGCTCACCGCGCGCCATCCGGTGCTGCGTCCCACGGGAGCGGGCGTGGAAGGCGAACACCATCTGGACGACCTCGCCGAGGTCGCCGGGATCGATCGCGCCGTCCGGAACGGTGGCCAGCAGGCGCCCCAGCCGCTGCCGGAGGTAGGCGCCGCGGTGCCACAGCGACGTGCTCCGCTCGTAGGGCAGCAGGTCCATCGCGACAGCCCAGCCGCCGCCGACCTCGCCGAGCGTGCGGTCCACAGGGACGCGCACGTCGTCGAAGAACACCTCGCAGAACTCGTCCCGCCCGTGGATCGCGCGGATCGGACGCACCGTGATCCCCGGTGAGTCCATGTCCACGAACATCGCGGTGATGCCCCGGTGGCTCGACTCCGGTGAGCCGGTCCGGGTCAGTAGCACGCAGCGGTGCGCGTACTGGGCCAGGCTCGTCCACACCTTCTGGCCGGTGACGCGCCAGGCGTCGCCATCGCGGCGGGCACGGCACGACAGGGAGCCCAGGTTGCTGCCGGTGCTCGGCTCGGAGAACCCCTGACACCAGGTCTCGTCCCCGCGCAGCAGCCGCGGCACCATCTCCGCCGCCAGCTCGGGACGGGCGAACTCGATCATGGTGGGCGCCAGCACCTCGGTCATCGAGTAGACGCCGGGCTCGATCAGGTCGCGGGACGCCAGCGCCTCACCGAGATAGGCGCGCATGAGAGTGGACCCGCCGAGCCCGCCCACCCGTTCGGGCCAGCCCCGGCGCATCCAGCCCGCGTCGTACGTCATGCGCTTGACCTTGGAGAGGTGTTCCATCTCCTCGTCGAGCGTGAGGTCGGGACCGGACTCGGCCCTGAGCTCCGGCTCGTGCTCGTCGAGCCACGCGTCCAGGCCGGTGCGAAACTCCTGCAGATCCATGAGGCGGCTCAGCTCGTGGACTTCTGCCCGGGCGCAGGACGCAGCGGGTCATGGGGACGCCCGGAGTCACGGGCACCACTGCGGCGCAGGAACGTCATCGCCCTGGTCCGCAGCCGCCACCCCTCCCGCGTGCGGGTGTAGGTGTCGGTGTACCAGCCGATCCGCATCGAGTGGTCGTGCTGGGCGACGAAGCACAGGGGCTGCTCGCCCCGCGCCGAATCCTCCCCCTCGAACGTGATCGCCGGGGTGCCCACCGAGAACAACCCCTTGGGCGCGGCCGCCACCAGCTCCGGGAAGTCGTCGACACCGTACTTCTCCCCGAAGGCGCTGTAGGTGCCGCCCGGCGCGAAGACGGCCACGACCGCGTCCACGTCGTCCTTCGTCATGCCGACCGCGTAGCGCGCGAGCAACTGCTCGATCTCGATGATGTCGGCTATGCGTGAGGTCTCCACGCTCCGGCCCTCCTCAGCAGTGATCAGGGGTGAGCCCGCCGTGCCCGCACGGCACCCGCTCGCCGCGATCTTAACTCGACTTCGACGTCAAATCCATTATCTTCACAAACCCGGCGCAGCCCTCTGGGACACCCGGCGTCGCAGCCTGTGGATGCCGAACCGCCACGTCGGCACGCCCGCGCAGCCATGCGCGGCTTCACCGCGGACCGGGCACCGGACCTTGCGCCATGTGCGCCAGTGACAGCCGGTGGGCGCAGCGTGTCACCGTCGAGGCAGGCTCGAACACCCCAAGCAGGCGCCGTAGTCCGGTCATCGCCTCCGACCGGTCCCCCGCCGCCCCTGCGGGTGACCGGTCGCACTGCTCGGGTTGTGAGGGTGGTGCCGTAACGGCAGGCGCCGGGGCGGTTCGAACGGGCTTCCGTCAGCGGGAAGCCGCAGCCGCCCACAACTCCAGCAGCACGGGGGGCGCGACGTCGAGTCTCCAGAAGGTCGAGCCGGGGGGGACGGTGATGAAGGGCCGCAGGCCACCACCGTCCATGTCGGTGGTGACGAACCGGAGGAAGCCGGCGTCGTGGACGTAGCGGATGATGCGGTCGCCGACGACGGCCATGAGGGCGCCGGGCAGACGGTCGGGGCCACGGCTACCGCCGTTGTAAGGGTCCTGGAGCGTCCAAGCCTCGTCATCTCCGGCGTACTCGTCGTACAGCAGGAGCCCACGTTCGCTCAGCCAGGCCCCGCCCGGTCCGCCGACCGTGCCCATCTGGGGGTGGTGACCTAGGACGGTGCCGTCCGCGGCGTCGAGGATCACGGCCGCTATCTCCTCGTCCGGATCGAGGTAGGTGGCCGCCAGCAGCCGCCCGTCGGGAGACCAGTTGATTGCGCTCTCCTCTGACCAGCCGCCCGGCGCCCGCCACAGCCGCCGCGCGCCCGGCGTGCCGATGCGGGACACGCTCACGGACACGGTGTCGTCACCGACCTCGTCCGTGCCCGGCGACAGGACGGCCAGATCGCGGCCGTCGGGTGAGGGCGCGGCCAGCCCAGGCTCCCCGGGGAGCGGTTGCCGCCACCCGGTGGCCAAGGTGAGCAGGCTATGGCCGCCCCCGGAGCGGCCCAGCAGGAGGCGGGTGCCATCACGGTAGAGCGCCAGCGAATGGAGGCCGTCTTCGATCTCCGGAACGCGTACGAACTCCCCGGCATCGGCGTCCAGGACGGCCACCACGGTGTCATGCCGCCGATGCAACCCCAACACCAGACACGCCCGCTCGACCCGCCGTTCCGGCAGCGCGTCGATGACAACGTCCCACGAACGATCCCCCACTGCCCACCTCCGAGCGCCGGCCGGCCCACGGCCGCAGCGTACCGGCCCGGTGTACTCGCCGTCGGCGGGAGCCGTTCCGTCCGGTCACCGTGCGTGTGCTCGTCGTCCCTTTTTTGCGTGACCTGCGCGAGTGGCAGTATCGGCCCCTTCCGGTGAGGCGAACAGTCCGAACCGAAATTAGGTCCACGCCCGCTCTCGGCTTTCCGCCCGGACGGGGTTGCCACATTCCCCGAGCAAGATCAAGTCAATCTCCGCAAGAAGCGATGATGATCTTTGTCGTCGACGGCAGTGGTCCGCCGGTTCGATGGCGTCCTACGGTCCAGAAGGTTCATTTGAAAACAGAATCGGGGAGACACATGCATCTCGTCCGGACGCTCGTCGCGCTGTCTCTCCTTGTGACGATGCTCTCCCCGATACAGATGTTCGTCGCGGAACGGCCCGCCCTCGCCGCCCCCACGGCGTGCCAGCCGAACGAGCCGAACGACGAGAACTGGCAGCCCGGTGTGAGCGGAGAGCCGCAGCGCTGCATCAACGGGTACAAGTACACAACGCGGCGGCGACTCAAGAACGTCGACGGCTGCCTGAAGAGCCGGCCCGACGCCCTCTCCCACGTCTACCGGCACAACAAATGCGGTCAGGGCATCGAGTACATCGGGCAGGCCCGCGCCATTCGCTACCTGAGCGACCAACTGGAGCCCGGACTGGCCGGCGTGACCCCCGACGTGCAGTGGGAAATGCAGGTGGGCAGGGACCGGCTGGACATCCTCTACTACGACCGCACCATGCCCGCTCCGAACGCCGCGGTCCAGGTCATCGAGGCCAAGGTCACCACCAACAACGACTACGCCCAATGGCCCGGCCAGGTGGACGGGTACATCGACTACCTGCGGAACAACGGCATGACCAGCGTGGCGCGCGGGCAGATCCTCAACTACTGGGGTCCCTACGTCGACCTGTTCCGCGTCGAGGACAACAAGTCCAAGTGCGAGTCGGCCGACGGGCAGCCCATCACCAATGCGGCATCGGTCATCCGCACCTACCGGGCGACCTCCCCCGAACCCGGCCTGCTGCGCATCGAGGAGATCGAGGACCTGGCCGAGTGCGCCGAGCACCCGGACCCGCCGCAGACCCTCCCCCGCCCGGGCAACCAGACCGAGGAGCCCAAGCCGAGCTGGCTGGAGCGTCTGCGGGAGTGGTTCCGGCTGCACCGCCCGAGCAAGGTCTACGGCGAGCCGCACCTGGTCACCGTGGACCGCCTGCACTACGAACTGCAGTCCGTGGGCGAGTTCCTGCTGGCCGACTCCGACCGGTACGACATGCAGATCCAGGCGCGCTTCACCGAACGGCGCGAGAACGTCTCGATCATCGACCGCACGGCCATGTACGTCAACGAACACGTGGTCGAACTCGGTAACTACCAGTTGCGCATCGACGGCGAGCTGGTCAGCCTGGCCTCGGGCGACGCGGTCGATCTGGGCGCCCAGGCCGCCGTCCTCCGCTCGGGCGGCAGTTACTACGTGCTGTGGGACGGCCCGGACGGCCCGATGTTCCAGTGGGACGGCGCGTGCTGCCACGCCAGCCTCAAGATGCCCCGCACTTCTGACAGCGACCTGGTGGGGCTGCTGGGCAACGCCGACGGTGACCCCAAGAACGATCTGCGGCTGCGGGACGGTACCCAGTTGCCCGTGAACGCGTCGCCGGCCGTCCTGCACGAGTCCTACGCCGACTCCTGGCGGGTCAGCAACAACGAGTCGCTGTTCACCTACGCCCCCGGCCAGAGCACCGACACGTTCACCGACCTGTCCTTCCCCCAGAAGATCGTCAACATCCACGACCTGACACCCGAGCAGCGCAGCGCGGGCGCCGCCTACTGCGAGGAGCAGCAGGTGCCACCGGGCCCGCAGTTCAACGCCTGCGTCCTGGACATCGCCCTGACCTCCGACGAGAGCTTCGCGGAGATGGCGGCGCAGCAGCAGGAGATCGTGCTCGACCCACAGGCCGCGACCGTCGACGCCAACGGGAGCCTGTCCGTCGACTTCGAGACCAGCCCGCTGCCGGAGAACCTGCTGCCGACCCGGGTATCGTCCGACCCGGCGACGAGCACCTTCGCCGGGAGCTTCAGCGGCAGCGGGTCCTACCGGTTCTTCGTCCAGTCGCTGCCGCCCCACATGAACGGAACGCTGGCCTTCGACCTGATCACCCTCGGCGACTGGAACTCCGACGACGACACCGAGACCGTCACCGTCGAGACCGACCGCGGCGATCCGTACGTGATCACACCGAGTGAGCTCACCCCGGCCTCCTCGGGGACGCTCGCCAGCGGCGTGCCGTTCTCGGTCTACCGGGTCCAGGTCCCCTTCGAGCACGCCAAGAGCCAGATCGAGTTCACCTTCAGCGGCACCGGCGTGGACGGGGTCTCCGGCCAGGGGTTCGGCATCGACGACATCCAGTTGTCCATGCAGGTCGTGCCGCCCCAGTCGTTCGAGGCGACGCTGCCGTTGTCGGTCTCCGACGGCGTCCCGGCAGCGGGCGCCGGCAACCTGGAAACCAGCATCTCCGAGGACGCCTACCAGTTCGAGGTGGCCCAGGGCGGTTCGATCTACATCGACATCCGGTCGTGCGCGGGCGGCGGCAACAACCTGCTGTGGGAGCTGCGGAACGCCGCCGGCGCGAAGGTCGCCTCCAAGGGCTGCGAGGACGGTGAGGTCAGGGGGCTGGCCGCCGGAACCTACCGGCTGGTCGTCAAACCCGAACGAGAGAGCACGGGAGCCTACTCCCTGCGGGTGTCGACCATCCCGGCCGACGTCTCGGCCACGGTCACGACCGATGGGCAGCCCTCGACGCTGACCGTGGGCGACCCGGGGCAGAACGGAACGTGGACGTTCACCGGCACCGCCGGACAGCGGCTCTACTTCGGCTTCTCCGGCGGCACGTTCGGCAGCATCACCCAAGCCACCGTGCAGGTGCTCAAGCCCGACGGGAAGGCGCTGTCCGAGGCCCGCTGGTGCGGGCGGTCCTGCTCGTTCGACACGACCGCCCTGCCGGTGAGCGGCACCTACACCATCGTCCTCAACCCGGAGAACACCCACACCGGCGCCCTGACCGCCAGGGTGAACGAGGTCCCGGCCGACGTCTCGGCCACGGTCACGACCGATGGGCAGCCCTCGACGCTGACCGTGGGCGACCCGGGGCAGAACGGAACGTGGACGTTCACCGGCACCGCCGGACAGCGGCTCTACTTCGGCTTCTCCGGCGGCACGTTCGGCAGCATCACCCAAGCCACCGTGCAGGTGCTCAAGCCCGACGGGAAGGCGCTGTACGGCGCCGCATACTGCGGCACATCCTGCGCTTTCAACACCACCATCCTGCCGGTGGGCGGCACCTACACGATCCGGTTGAACCCCAAGGACGGTCACACCGGCTCTCTCACCGCGAAGGTGACCGACGTGCCGGAGGACGCCTCCGACGACACGATCACCATCGGCGGCCCCGCGTCCACGCTCACCACCACTTCGCCGGGTCAGAACGGCACCTGGCTGTTCACCGGGACGACCGGCCAACGCGTCTACTTCAACTTCACCGGCGGAACCTACGGCAACATCAACTACGCCACCGTGCAGGTCAAAAGTCCCGACGGCTCCACGCTGCTCGACTCCAAGGCCTGCGGCAATCACTGCGCCTTCAACACCACCACCCTGCCGTTGGACGGCACCTACACCATCGTTCTCAACCCGAAGGACAACTACACCGGCTCCCTCACAGCGCGACTCTACGAAGTGCCGGGCGACATCTCGACCACCGTCACCATCGGCGGCCCCGCATCCACACTCACCACCACCGCCCCCGGCCAAAACGGCACCTGGACCTTCACCGG
>NZ_FNVO01000028.1 GCF_900108175.1 Thermomonospora echinospora | reverse complement strand
GGGTGCCGAGCGGCACCTTCGACAGCCGGGTCAGCGCGTCGTCGGGCACCCGGACGCAGCCGTGGGTGACGGCCCTGCCGAAGACGGACTCGTCGGCCCAGCCGTGGAAGGCGACCGTGCCGGGCCCGCCGCCGAAGGTGTCGAGCGTCTCCGAGTGCGCTCCGACCGGCATGATCAGCGGGCTGGGCTTGGGGTCGGACGGCTTGAGCAGGCCGAGCAGGAACGTGCGTCCGGCCGGGGTGGGCGTCTTGGCGGCGCCCACCGCCACCGTCCAGGCGCCGATCTTGCGGCCGGACCGCACGAGGGTGAGCCGGCGCTCCCCCGTGTCCACCTTGACGACATAGGGGCTGTGGGCGGCCGTCAGGTTGGCGCCCTCCTGCCGGATCCACCCCGTCACCCGGTTCGGCCGGCTGGGCAACATCACCCGCAGCCAGCCGTCCTTGGCCTCCAGAACGGGGACCCAGGTGGGGCCGTCCAGTTGCCTGTCGGGCAGCGCCACGACGGGCGGGCCGCCGGGCTCGGCCGACACCGGAAGCGTGACGGCGGGGTTCACCACCGTGCCGCCGGTCTCCGCGAACGGGTGGGGGTCCTGCGGCAGGCCGCGCAACGTGGTGAACGTCGTCGCCTGCGGCAGTTTCGACAGGTCTGGGGCGGAGGTCCGGCCCGTCTGCGGCTTGTGCTCGCCGCCACCGCAGCCCGTCACGAGCACTGCGGCGGCCGCCACCGCGGCGATGCCCGCCAGGGCACCGCGCCGGGTGGCGACACGCCGCGCGGGGCGTGCCACGGCAGGGCGCGCCCATGGGGAACGATCGGTCACGACAACTCCAAGCCGGGATTCCCCGGCAGTGGGGGCTGTTACCCAGCGTGATGCAATGACCACGCTGGAGTCACACGTTTACCATGAGCGACGAGCCGGTAACCCTGAGAAGTGGAAAGGAAAAGGCAAACTTCTGCCCGCCCACCGCCTCGTCAGCTTGCTGACCTGCGGGATTACCATTCGTCGGAGTTGGACCGATGGGCGCGCAAGCCCCCAATCGCGCGGTTGCCGCCTTCCCTCGTCTCCGCCCCGGCCGACCACGCACAGTCAGCGACGTCCGGCCGCCCCGTCCCGAGGGCGACGGGCAGCCGCCTAGGGCCGCACCGTCCCGGCATATCGGGACCAAAGTCCTCCTGGGAGGGCCCCGTTGGGCCCTGCGACGGCCCGGGTCCGGCGGGGTTCACTCAAGGTGTCGAAAACAGAGACGCACCGAATCCCGAGAAGGTGAGTTGGAGATGGCCGCAACCGAGCAGAGAAACCGTCCCGTACTCCCCCGGCCGCACCTGGCGGCCACCGCGCCGCTGACCGAGGCCCCCGCCGCCCGCTACGTCTGGGCGGTCACCCGGCTGGCGCTGGCCTGGACGTTCCTGTGGGCGTTCCTGGACAAGACCTTCGGCCTCGGGCACGAGACCCCGGCCGCCAAGGCGTGGGTCGAGGGCGGCCACCCCACCGAGGGCTTCCTGAAGAACGCGGTCGCCGGCCCGTTCGAGGGGCTCTACCACGGCCTCGCCGGAGCGGTCTGGGCGGACTGGCTGTTCATGATCGGACTGGCCGGCATCGGCACCGCGCTGGCGCTGGGCATCGGGATGCGGATCGCCGCCGCCGCCGGGGCCCTGCTCCTGGTGATGATGTGGACCGCCGTCCTGCCCCCCGAGAACAACCCCTTCATGGACGACCACCTGATCTACGCCCTGGTCCTGGTCGGCCTGGCCCTGGTCGGCGCCGGCCGCACCCTCGGCCTCGGCAAGGTCTGGGAACGCACCGCCCTGGTCCGCCGCTTCCCCATCCTCAAGTGATGCACCGACCGCCACCTCTCACCGAGCGACCCCCTCCCAGCGCCTCGCCTGGGAGGGGGTTTCCGCTTTTCCGGGCTCTGCCACACCGGGTGGTGCGGGCGGAAAACCTGTTGGTCGCCGGGGCGCCTTCCTTCTAGGGTCGGGAACATGTGTGCACCTTTCACGAACAGCGCGGTCCAGCTGACCGCCTGTGTCCCGGCGTTCTGCCGGCTGCGCGCGGGCCGTCCTCTCCTGGGCCTGTAAGGGCGCCCACTCTCGACCGTCACGCGTAACGACTCGCCCACCGCTCACGCGGACCTTCACGATCACCGCTCACACGGACCTTTGATCGCCGTCCATGCGGACCTTTGATCGCCGCTTGTGCGGACCTTCGTGACCGTCGTTCACGCGGACCTTCGCGATCCCGCTCACGCGGACCTTCGCGGTCCTCGTGCACGCGGGCCTTCGTGATCGTCGTTGTGCGCGTTCGCCGTGCACCGCTCGTGTGTCGCTGTGCCGTCCTTTCCCGGGCCCGGGGGCTTCGACCGCCCTTGACCTCTGCGGACGGGCGGCCGGCCCGTCCTGATCCCGCGTCCGCGCGGTTGCGGGACGCCGCGTGCCGCCCGTCCCCCGTCGCCGGCCCGTACGGCCGGCAGCGAAGGACAGCGACCGTGAACCGCCGACCGCGACCGGGCACCGGCGTGCCCGCCGGGCGCACCGCCCGTGACAGAGCCCGCCGCACCCTCTCCCAGAACTTCCTCATCGATCCCGCCACCATCCACCACTACGCCCGTACCGTCACCGACGACCTGCCCGGCGGGGCGCTGGTCGTGGAGGTCGGTGCGGGTGATGGACGCATCACCACCGCGCTCGCCGAACGGGCCGGGCACGTCATCGCCTACGAGATCGACCCGGTCCTGGCCGGGCGGCTGCGGGCGGCCTGTGCCCCGCTCGGCAACGTGCGATGCGTGCCGGGCGACTTCCTGCGCGCCCGTCCGCCGCAGGGGCCGTTCCACCTGGCCGGCAGCATCCCCTACGCGGTGACCTCCCGGATCGTGGACTGGGCCCTGGCCGCGCCGGGCCTGGTCTCGGCGACCCTGATCACCCAGTTGGAGTACGCGCGCAAGCGCACCGGCGACTACGGGCGGTGGAGCCGGCTGACCGTCCAGACCTGGCCGGTGTTCGGCTGGCGGCTGGCGGGCCGGATCGACCGCCGCCTGTTCCGACCCGTGCCGCGCGTGGACTCCGCGATCCTGCGGGTCGACCGGCGGGCACGGCCCCTGCTGCCGCCCGGTGCGCTGCCCGCCTACCGGCGGTGCGTGGAGGTCGGGTTCGGTGGCCGGGGCGGGACACTGCACGCGTCCCTGCGGGGCGTCCACCCGCGTTCCCGCGTGGACGACGCGTTCGGTGCGGCCGGGCTCGACCGGGGCACGGTGGTGGCCTACGTCCACCCTGACCAGTGGGTACGGCTGTTCCAGGTGTTGCACGCGAACAGGCCGTGATGGGCCGAGGGGCGGCGGGATCAGCGGGCGGGGACGGCCACGCGCAGGGTGAAGACGCCGTCGTGCTCCTCCACCGGAGTGCCGAACTCGGCGGAGGCCCTGGTCAGGCGGTCGCGGATCCAGGACCGCTCGTTTCCGCCGGCCTGGCGGGTGCGGCAGTAGTCCAGGGCCAGGGGGACCGCCGTCACCTCCAGGGGTCCCCGGGAGTCCAGGGTGACCAGCCACAGCAGGCCCAGGTCGTTGCGGAGCCGGTCGTCCACCGCGTAGTCGTCGATGAAGTCGCCCAGGTCGTACAGGATCGGCCCGGCCACGCCGTGGAAGATGTGGGCGGAGTGACCGGCGACGAGGGTGGCCCCGGCGTCCACGAACCGCTCGGCGGCCCGGCGGACGTAGGGCAGGGGCTCGGCGATCATGTTGGGGCCCCAGTGCGGGGTGACCACCACGGCGTCGGCCCGGCGGTGCAGGTCGGCGATCCGCTCGGTCACCCACCCGGGGACGCCCGAGCCGAGGTCGGCGTAGGCGACGCCCGGACGGTGCGGTCCGGCGGCGAAGTCCGCGGGGTGGTCGGTGATGCCGAGCACCCCCACCCGCATGCCACGGGCCTCCAGGATCACCCCGGCCCTGGCCTGCTCCACGTCCAGGCCCGCCCCGACCGCCTCGATGCCGGCGTTCTCCAGATGGTCGAGCGTGTCGGCGAGGGCCTCGAAGCCGTAGTCCAGGGCGTGGTTGTTGGCCAGGGTCACGCAGTCGACGCCCAGCCAGGACAGCGACTCGGCCGCCTTGGGCGGGGCGCGGAAGTGGAACATCTTGCCCGGCGACCGCCAGGGCTCGCCGCGGGTGGAGATGCAGCATTCGAGGTTGACGATGGCCAGGTCGGCGGCGGTGAACCGGTTCCGTACGGCCGTGGAGAACAGGTCGCGGGACGAGACGGCGCTGAGCCGCCTGGCCACGTCGCGTCCCAGCATCGTGTCGCCGGCCAACGCCAGCGTGATGGGCATGATCCACCTCGGCGGGAAGATTCCGGGAGACCGAAAAGTCCTTTATGGCTCCGGTACCCGGGTTCGCCGCGTTTAGTGCGGCCGACCTGGGAACACCACGCGGACGGACGTCCACGGCACCGGCACGGCGGGGTCGGTGCCCGGCGCGAGGACGTCACGGTCCTGAGGACTTTCGGCCCGTCCCTCCCGGATACGGCATGAGCATGCTGGAAAGGGACGCTGAGGGGACAGTGCGTCGAGCCGACGGAAGGTGGCCGCGATGGAGCGGATGAGCACGCTGGATGCCGGGTTCTACTTCGCCGACAGCGAGCGGACGCCCCTGCACATCGCCTCGGTCACCGTGCTGGAGGGGCCGCCGCCCACCCATGAGGAACTGGTCCGCACGGTCACCGCCAAGCTGCCGCAGGTGCCGCGCTACCGGCAGCGCGTGCGCACGGTGCCGCTGAACCTGGACCTGCCGGGCTGGGTGGACGACCCCAATTTCCGGCTCTCCTACCATCTGCGGCACACCGCCGTCCCGTCCCCGGGAGGACCCGAGCAGCTGCGGAACCTGGTCGGGCGGATCATGAGCCAGCGGATGGACCCCGCCAGGCCGCTGTGGGAGATGTGGGTGGCCGAGGGGCTCGCCGACGGTCGCTGGGCCCTCATCGCCAAGGTGCACCACTGCGTCGTGGACGGCGTCGGCGGCAGCGACCTGATCACCGTGCTGTTCGACCTGGAGCCCGACCCCCCGTCCGGCCCCGGGGAGCAGCCGCAGCCGGCCGAGGACCCGGCGCCGTCCAAACTGTCGCTGGCGCTCGGCGGGCTCGGCCAGAGCGTCGTGGCACCGGCGGGCGCGCTCGTCCGCCGCCTGGCACGGCTGCCCGCGTTGCCCTTCCAGACCGACCGGCTGCGCGAGGCCGGCCAGTTCGCCGGCGGGCTGCCGGACACCGTCGAGCACATCGCCCACCCGCCGGTCCCCTCGCTGCACGGCCCCACCGGCCCGCACCGCCGCTGGGTCTCGTTGGAGGCCGACCTCGACCAGGTCAAGACCATCCGCCGTGAACTGGACCTGGACTACACCGTCAACGACGTCATCCTGGCGGCCGTCACCCGCGGCTTCCGGGACCTGCTGGCCGAGCGGGGCGAACTGGCCCCCGACACCCTCGTCCGGTCGCTGGTGCCGGTCTCGGTGCGGCAGGACGCGCAGACGCTCGGCAACCGGGTGTCCGCCCTGGTGGTCGAGCTGCCCTGCGGCGAGCCCGACCCGCTCGCGCGTGTGGAGTCGCTGCACGCCCAGATGGCCCGGCTCAAGCAGACCCACCAGGCCGCCGGCGCCGACGCGCTGGTGCGGCTGGCGGGCACCGCGCCCACCATGCTGTCCCTGGCCTCCCGGGCGGTGATGACCGTGGCGCGCACCCTGTTCCAGACGGTCACCACCAACGTGCCGGGCCCGCAGTTCCCGCTGTACGTGGCGGGCCGCAAGGTCGTCGCCCTCTACCCGTACGTCCCGATCGCCGCGGGCGCGGGGATCGCCACCGGGATCTTCTCCTACCTGGGCCGGCTGTACTTCGGCGTCACCGGCGACTTCGACACCACCCTCGACCTGGAGGTCTTCACCGCCGGCATCACCCACGGCCTGGACGAGCTCGCCTCAGCCGTGCCAAAGGGGAACCGGTGACTCGGTGACCCGCCCGCCGGCGCCGAACACCAGGAACCGGTCGAAGTCGGCGGCGAACCACCGGTCGTGGGTGACCGCCAGCACCGTGCCCGCATATCCCTCCAGCCCGTCCTGGAGCGCCTGGGCGCTGGCCAGGTCGAGGTTGTCGGTCGGCTCGTCCAACAGCAGCAGCGTGCATCCCGACAGCTCCAGCAGCAGGATCTGCAACCGCGCCTGCTGCCCGCCCGACAGGGTCTCGAACGGCCGCCGCCCGGCCGGGGCCAGCTCGTAGCGGGCCAGCGCCCGCATCGCGTCGTTCAGCGTGCAGGCGTGACCGGTCATGATGATCTCGGCCGGGGTACGGCCTCGCAGGTCGGGCCGCTCGTGGGTCTGGACGAAGTGCCCCGGCACCACCCGTGCCCCCAGCCGGGCCGCGCCCCGATGGGGCACGTCCGGCTCGGGCAGGCCCGCCAGCAGTTGCAGGAAGCGCGACTTGCCGGAGCCGTTGGAGCCCAGCACCGCCACCCGCTCGCCGTACCAGACCTCCAGGTCGAACGGTTCCACCAGGCCGGGCAGCTCCAGCGCCTGGCAGGTGACCGCCCGCTTGCCGGTACGGCCGCCGCGCAGCCGCATCCGGACGTTCTGCTCCCTGGGCGGCGCCTGGGGCGGCCCGGCCTCCTCGAACCGGGCCAGCCGGGTGCGCGCCGCCTGGTAGGCGGAGGCCACCGCGTCGTTGCCGGCGGCGCGCTGCCGTAGCGTCCGCACCAGTTCCTTGAGCCTGGCGTGCTCGGCGTCCCAGTGCCGCCGCAGCTCGTCCAGCCGGGCGGTGCGGTCCCGCCGGGCCTGCGCATAGGAGGCGAAGCCGCCGCCGTGCACCCAGACGTTCCGCGACTCGACCGTCACGATGCGGTCGGCGGCGTTGGCCAGCAACTGCCGGTCGTGCGACACCAGCAGGACGGTCTTGGCGGTGGCGCGCAGCCGCTCCTCCAGCCACTGCTTGCCCGGCACGTCCAGGTAGTTGTCGGGCTCGTCCAGCAGCAGCACCTCGTCCGGGCCGCGCAGCAGCGCCTCCAGCATGAGCCGCTTCTGCTCGCCGCCCGACAGCGTCGCGGCCCTGCGGTCGCGCACCTCGTCGTACGGCAGTCCGAGCGCGGCGGTCGTGCAGGCGTCCCACACCACCTCGATGTCGTAGCCGCCCGCGTCGGTGTAGTCGGTGATCGCCTGTGCGTAGGCGAGCTGGCTCGCCTCGTCCTCGCCCAGCGCGGCCTCGGCCGCGGCCAGCGCCCTGGTGGCGGCGCGGATCCGCGCGGGCGCCACCGACAGCAGCAACTGCCCGACCGTCCGGTCTCCGGGAACGAACTGGCGCAGCACCCCGAGCCCTCCGGAAGAGACGACGGTGCCCTGCGCAGGTGACAGCTCCCCCGCGATCAACCGCAGCAGGGTGGTCTTGCCCGCGCCGTTGGGGCCGACCAGCGCCGCCTTCACGCCCTCGCCGACGCGGAAGGAGACGTCATCGAGCAGCGGGCGCCCGTCCGGCAGCACATAGGTCACCCGGCTCACCTCGACATGCCCCACTCCCGCACCGCCTCTCGAACACTGATCCGGCTTCTAGAACGTTGGTCGGGTACTGGCACAACGTACTAGACTGGGCGGCATGGTCAAGGGTGAGGCGGGCGGCGTGTGGTTCCGGCCCGAGCGGTCCGGGCGGTCCGAGCGGAACGCGCCGCCGCTATCGCGCGAGCGCATCGTGACCGAGGCGATCGCACTGCTGGACGAGGAAGGCATCACCCGACTGACGATGCGCCGCCTCGCCGAACGGCTGAACGCCGGCGCCACCACCCTGTACTGGCATGTGAAGACCAAGGACGACGTCCTCGACCTGGCGCTGGACACGGTGTTCGGCGAGGCGCGGGTACCGGACGAGCCATCCGGCGACTGGCGGGCGGACGCGACCGCACTGATGGGCGAATGGCGGGCCGCGATGCTGCGGCACCCCTGGACGGCGGTGCTGCTCGGCCGCCCCCTGATGGGCCCCAACGTCCTGGAACGGACGGAGTTCCTGCACGCCACCCTGGTCGAGGCCGGGCTGAGCGGCCCCCGGCTCACCGCCGCGACCTACGCTCTATCCCACTACGTGATCGGATCGGCGATGATGCAGGCCGCCTGGCGCGGCCACGAAGACCCCGCCACCCGCCAGACCATCGCCGACCACCTGACGGCCCACCGCGACCGCTACCCGTCCCTCGTCGACCACGGCCACCCGTCCACTGACTGGGACGCCGTCTTCGCCGAGGGCCTGGCCTGCCTCCTCGACGGCATCGCCGCCCGGATGCCCCAGGGATAACCCGCCCCCGGACGCACGCCGTTCAGAACCGGGTCGGTGCTCAGGGAGCCGGGCGCAGTCCCACGCGTATGTCGTTCAGAACCGGGTCGGTGCTCAGGGAGCCGGGCACGGTCCAGGCTCATGTCCGCCGGGGCGGCGGGTCAGCTCTCCGAGGGGAGGGGCACGGTCCATACCAGGCGGGTGCCGCCTTCGGGGCGAGGCTGGACGGTGAAGGTGCCGCCGAGGCGATGGGCGCGGTCGGCCATGTTGCGCAGGCCGCTGCGGCGGCCGCCCTCGGGGATGCCGACCCCGTCGTCCTCGACGCGGAGGGTCAGGTCGCTGTCGCCGACGTCCACGTTCACCGACGCCTCACCGGCGTGGGCGTGCCGGGCGATGTTGGACAGCGCCTCGTGCGCCACCGCGAGCAGGTGCTCGCCGATCTCCTCGTCCACCGCGGTGTCCAGCAGGCCGGCCAGCCGGACCGAGGGGGCGAAGCCGAGGCTCTCGGCGGCGGCGTCCACGATGGTGTGCAGCCGGCTGCGCAGGCCCTCGGCGTCCGGCGGCGTCTGCAGGGCGAAGATGGTGGAGCGGATCTGCCGGATGGTGTCGTCCAGGTCGTCGATGGCCCGCCGCACCCGCAGCGACACGTCCGGCCGCTCGATCAGCTTGGTCGCGCTCATCAGCGTCATGGCGGTCGCGAACAGCCGCTGGATGACGGTGTCGTGCAGGTCCTTGGCGATCCGGTCGCGGTCCTCCAGCAGGGTCAGCCGCTCGGCGTCGCTGCGCCGCTCGGCCAGTTCCAGCGCCACCGTAACCGGGCCCGCGAACGCCTCCAGCAGCCGTACGGTGTCCTGCCGGAATGGTGGGGCGTCCGGCGCGTTGCCGACCCAGATCACGCCGCGGGCGGCCGTGCCCGTGCCGAGCGGGACGATCAGCACCGGCCCGACCTCCAGGTCACCGGCCAGGGCCTGGCCCTCCAGCAGCGAGGACGGCTCCCCGGAGCGATAGACCCGCAAGGCCACCGACTGCTCCAGGGGCACCCGCAGGCCCTGCAGCCGGTCGGCGTCCGGGCCCGCGGCGGCCTCGATCACGAACGTCCCGGCGGCCTCGTCGGCCAGCGCCACCATCGACAGCCGCGCGTCGCAGATCTGCCGGGCCCGCTCGGCCACCAGCGCGATCACGTCGGCCGGCGCACGGCCCGACAGCAGCGCCGTGGTCACTTCCCCGGAGGCCGCCAGCCACCGCTCGCGTCGCCGGCCGGCCGCGTACAGCCGGGCGTTCTCGATCGCCACACCGGCGGCCGTGGCCAGCGCGGTGAGCACGATCTCGTCCTGCTCGTCGAAGTCGCCGCCGCCGGCCTTCTCGGTCAGGTAGAGGTTGCCGAACACCTCGTCGCGGACCCGGATCGGCACCCCCACGAACCCCCGCATCGGAGGGTGGCCGGCCGGGAAGCCGTAGGACTCGGGGTGCTCGGCCAGGTCGTGCAGCCGCAGCGGCCGGGGCTCCTTGATCAGCAGGCCGAGGATGCCGTGGCCGTGCGGCCAGTGCCCGATCCTGTCGATCTCCTCCTGGGTCACCCCCACGGTGACGAACTGGATCAGGTGCTCGCCCTCGTCCCCGATCACCCCCAGCGCGCCGTAGCGGGCGTCGACCAGGGTGGTGGCCGCCTCGGTGATACGGTGCAGCACCGTCTCCAGGTCGAGGTCGCCGCCGATCGACACCACGGCCTCCAGCAGCGCGTGCACGCGGTCGCGGGTCGAGCGCACGGTCTCCAACCGGGCCTGCAGCTCCGTCAGCAGGTCGTCCAGCTTGAGCTGGGGCAGCATCAGCTTCGCCCGGTCATCACCTGGGTCCTGTCCCGCTATCACTGCATCATTGTAGGTAGCAGGTCCCGCATTGCCTGGTTCGGGACCTTCGCCCCCGACGTCCGGAACGTTCGCGGCCCGGCAGCATCGGGTAACGAAACCAGCGTCAGCATCGCCCGGAAGACCGATCCGGCCCGACATGTGAGGAAGCACCGCATGAGCCCCCAGGAGTCCCCCCAGGAGCGTCCGATCCGGGTGTTCCTGATGGACGACCACGAGGTGGTGCGGCGGGGCGTGGCCGCGCTGCTGTCCGCCGAGGACGACATCGAGATCGTCGGCGAGGCCGGCACCGCCCGGCAGGCGCTGGACCGCATCCCCGCCGCCCGCCCCAACGTGGCCGTGCTGGACGTACGGCTGCCCGACGGCGACGGGGTGAGCGTGTGCCGGGAGATCCGGTCGGCCATGCCCGAGGTCGCCTGCCTGATGCTGACCTCCTTCGAGGACGAGGACGCCCTGTTCGACGCGGTCATGGCGGGCGCCTCCGGCTACGTGCTCAAGCAGATCCACGGCTCGGACCTGGTCGGCGCCGTGCGCACCGTCGCCTCCGGCCAGTCCCTGCTGGACCCGCGCAGCACCGCCCGGATGCTGCAACGGGTCCGCGACCGCGCCGCCCGCAAGGACCCGCTGGCCGCCCTGACCGACCAGGAGCGCCAGATCCTGGAGCTGATCGGTGAGGGGCTGACCAACCGGCAGATCGGCGAGCGCATGTTCCTGGCGGAGAAGACCGTCAAGAACTACGTCTCCAACCTGTTCAGCAAACTCGACATGCGCCGCCGCACCCAGGCCGCCGCGCTGGCCGCCCAGCTCAAGGCCGACCGTGAGGGCACCACCCGCTGAGGACCGGCCGGGCCGACTGGGGACCTTGGTCCCTAACGGGCGTCGCGGGGACCGGCGAGGCTGGGACCATGCCGTACGACAGCGGGGGTCTGGAAATCCTGGACCCTGAGGAATGCAGGACCCTGCTCGCCAAGGTGCCGTTGGGGCGGATCGTCTTCACCCATCGTGCGCTGCCGGCCGTCCAGCCGGTCAACTTCATCCTCGACGGCGGCGACGTGGTCATCCGTACCGGCGAGGGGTCCAAGCTGGCCGCCGCCGCCCGCAACGCCATCGTGGCCTTCGAGGCGGACGACTTCGACGCGGACGCGCGCACCGGCTGGTCCGTGGTCGTCATCGGGCCCGCCCGGGTGGTGTCCGACCCCGAGGAGACGGCCCGGCTGCGGGATCTGCCGCTGCGGCCCTGGGCGCCCGGACGGCGGGAGGCCTTCATCCGCATCCGTCCGGCGCTGATCTCCGGACGGCGCACCCCCGAAACCCTCCCGACCTGACACCGGGGCGCGTTCCCCGAACCGGCCCGCCGGCCACCGGCCGAGCGACGCCACCGTCTCTGCGATCGTCCGCCAGAACGTCTGGGCCGGGCACCGGCCGAGCGACGCCGCCGACTTCGCGATCGTGCACCGGAGCGCCTGGGCCGGGCACCGGCCGAGCGACGCCACCGTCTCCGCGATCGTGTACCGGGGTGCCTGGGCCGGGCGCCGGTGGGCGCGGCTCAGTCCGGGAAGACCCGGCGCAGTACGGGCGGTGTGCCCCGGGGGCGCCACTCGCGCGGGTAGCCCAGGGAGACCTCCTCGAAGCGCACCCCGTCCCGCCAGATCGTGCGCGGGATGTGCAGGTGCCCGTACACCACGACGGTCGCCTCGTAGCGCACGTGCCAGTCGTCGGTCCGTTCGGTGCCGCACCACTGGGCGAACTCCGGGTAGCGCAGCACGCGGGTCGGCTCCCGGATCAGCGGGAAGTGGTTGACCAGCACCGTCGGCAGGCCCGCGGGGCGCTCGTCCAGCCGCCGCGCGCTCTCGGCGAGCCTGGCCGCGCACCAGCTCTCCCGGTCCGGATAGGGGTCGGGGTGCAGCAGCGCCTCGTCGGTGCAGACGATCCCGGACTCGTAGGCGATGGCCAGCCCCTCCTGCTTGGTGGACGCGCCGGGCGGACGGAAGGTGTAGTCGTACAGCAGGAACAGCGGGGCGATGGTGACCGGCCCGCCCCGGCCCTCCCAGACCGGATAGGGGTCCTCGGGGGTGACCACGCCGAGGCTCCGGCACAGGTCCACCAGGTGCCGGTAGCGCCGCTCGCCGCGCAGCCCCGCGTCCTCGCCGCCCGGCGTCCACAGCTCGTGGTTGCCGGGCGTCCAGATCACCTTCTCGAAGCGTTCCGCCAGCGTGCGCAGCGCCCACTCGATGTCGGCGACCCGCTCCCCCACGTCGCCGGCGACCAGTAGCCAGTCGCCGGGCGAGCCCGGCCGGACCCGCTCCACCAGCGCCCGGTTCTCCGGATGGCCGACGTGCAGATCACTGGTGGCGTACAGCTCGGGAACGGCGGAACCCATGTGATCACCTCGACCGGACGCTGCGGGGCCTGCGGCGAAGACTAGCCATCCCGAGACGACCCGCGTATATGACAATGGACTCACACGGACCACGACCCGGGGCGGGTGACGCGCGGCATGTACGCCGAGGAACGGCAGCAGGCGATACTCGCGCGGGCACGTGCCAAGGGCCGGGTCGACGTGGTGGCGATGGCCGAGGAGTTCTCGGTCACCACCGAGACGATCCGGCGGGACCTGACCGTGCTGGAGCGCGCCGGGACGCTGCGGCGCGTGCACGGCGGCGCGATCCCGGTCGAACGGCTGGGGTTCGAGCCCGCCCTGGCGGCACGCGAGACGGTGATGACCGACGAGAAGGAGCGCATCGCCAAGGCGGCGCTGGAGGAACTGCCCGGTGACGGCTCGGTCATCATCGACGCCGGCAGCACCACGGCGCGGCTGGTGCGGATCATGCCCACCGACCGCGAGCTGACCGTGATCGTCAACTCGCCGCCGCACGCCACCGTGCTGGCCACCCGGCCCAACCTGCACGTGATCATGCTGGGCGGGCGGGTGCGCGGCCGGACCCTGGCCACCGTGGACGACTGGGTGCTGCGCCCGCTGGCGGACCTGTGCGTGGACGTGGCGTTCATGGCCACCAACGGCTGCTCGGCCGCCCGTGGCCTGACCACCCCGGACCAGCCCGAGGCGGCGGCCAAGCGGGCGATGATCGAGGCGTCGCGGCGCCGGGTCCTGCTGGCCGACCACACCAAGATGGGTGACGACCACCTGGTGCGGTTCGCGCCGCTGTCGGCCATCGACGTCATCATCACCGACACCGGCCTGGACACCGAGCGCGCCGGCGAACTGGCCGCCGCCGGCCCGGAGATCATCCGCGTCTGACCTTCTCCCGCTGCCCGGCTCTCCCTCACCTCGACACCCACTTCGCCGCAGCGCCCGGCCCGGCGGCCGCGCCTTCCCCCTCGCCACCGTCTTCCTTCGCTCCGCTCTCTCCCTCGCCACCGGCCCGGAGATCGTCCGCGTTCGGCCTCCCCTCCGTCCGGTCTCTCGCCTGGGCCCTGCCTTCGCCGCAGTGCCCGGCCCGGCCGGCCGGCTCTTCCCCTCGCCGCCGTTCTCCCTTTCGCTTCCGCTCTTCCCTTGACCTCCTCGCCTCGACCGCTGTCCGGCCTCGGCGGCCGGTCTGGATGTGACCTGCGGAAACGTTGGTCTGTGCCGGGTTCGGGCGGCGCATCGGGTCCGGAGGCGTCCGTACTTTCGTCGGCCGGAGCCTTGACCTGCCACCCGTTCGGGCGTAAACACAGGAGAACACAGGAAAACGGGAAGGAAACAACATGCCACAGCGGCGGTCGGTGGCCCGCGCATGATCGTCACGGTGACGCTCAACCCCAGCCTGGACCGCACCATCGAGGTGGACGAGCTGACCAGGGGCGCGGTCATCCGGACCCGGTCGGCCCGGCTGGACCCCGGCGGCAAGGGCGTGAACGTCTCGCGCGCGCTGCTGGCCAACCGGGTGGCCTGCGGCACGGTGATCACCGCCGGAGGGCCGGACGGCGACCGGCTACAGCGCCTGCTGGAGGCCGGGGGACTGCGCGTGCGGGCCGTACCGGTCGCCGGGCACACCCGCTCCAACATCACGATCGTCGAGCCCGGCGGCGTGGTCACCAAGCTGAACGAGCCCGGTGCCGCGCTGACCCGGCCCGAGCTCGACGCGGTCGCCGAGGCGGTGCTGACCGAGGCCGAGACGGCCGGCTGGGTGGTGGCCTGTGGCAGCCTGCCTCCGGGCGTGCCGGACGGGATCTACGCCGAGCTGTGCCGCACCTTCGTTCCAGCCGGGATCCGGGTGGCCGTCGACTCCAGCGGCCCCGCGCTGCCCGCGGCCGTCGAGGCGGGTCCCGACCTGGTCAAACCCAACCGTGAGGAGCTGGCCGAGGCCGTGGGCCGCCGGGCCGAACGCCTCGGCGACGTGGTCGAGGCGGCCCAGGAGTTGCGCAAGCGCGGCGCCCGCGCCGTGCTGGTGAGCCTGGGCGCCGACGGCGCGGTCCTGGTCGACGACGACGGGGTCGTGGCGGGCGAGGCCCCGGTCACCCGCCCCAAGAGCACGGTCGGCGCCGGCGACGCCCTGCTGGCCGGCTTCCTGGCCGGCGGCGCCCGCGGGCCCCGCGCCCTGGCCGAGGGCCTGGCCTGGGGAGCGGCCGCGGTACGCCTGCCCGCCAGCCGGATGCCCGGCCCCGCCGACATCCGCCACGACATCGTCCATGTCTATGAACACCCCGACCTGAACCGCCCGCTCCCACCCTGATCCACGCCCCGGTCCACCCGCGCAGACCCCGTCCCTGCTCAGAGCCCGTCCACCCCGTTCAGATCCCGTTCATCCCCACGTGGATCTCGTTTCCCCTCACGCAGACCCGCCCGTCCCTCGTCCACCCCGTTCCGACCGACAGGAGGCCGTGCATGGCCACTGCGTACACACCTCAGGCCACGGGTACCGGTATGCGCGCCAGAGTGCAGCGCATAGGCGGATATCTGGCGGCGATGGTGATGCCCAACATCGGGGCGTTCATCGCCTGGGGGCTGATCACCGCGCTGTTCATCCCCACGGGCTGGCTGCCCAACGAGGACCTCGCCGAGCTGGTGGACCCGATGATCAAGGTCCTGCTGCCGGTGCTGATCGGCTACACCGGCGGCCGGATGGTGCACGGCCAGCGCGGCGCGGTGGTCGGCGCGGTCGCCACCATCGGCGTCGTGGTGGGCGCGGACGCCCCGATGTTCCTGGGCGCCATGATCATGGGGCCGCTGGCCGCCTGGCTGATGAAGCTGTTCGACGGGCTGGTCGAGGACCGGGTCCGGCCCGGCTTCGAGATGCTGGTGGACAACTTCTCCGCCGGCATCCTGGCCGCCGCCATGGCGGTGGCGGGCAAGTGGGCGATCGGCCCGGTGGTACGCACCGTCACCGAGGCGGCCGGGGACGCGGTCGGCTGGCTGGTCGACCACGACGTGCTGCCGGTGGCCTCGGTACTGATCGAGCCGGCCAAGGTGCTGTTCCTCAACAACGCCATCAACCACGGCGTGCTGGGGCCGCTGGGCGTGCAGCAGGCCGCCGAGGCCGGCAAGTCCATCATGTTCATGCTGGAGTCCAACCCCGGGCCCGGTCTGGGCGTGCTGCTGGCCTACACCTTCTTCGGACCGCGCCGGCTGCGGCCCACCACCCCCGCCGCGATGATCATCCACTTCTTCGGCGGCATCCACGAGATCTACTTCCCCTACATCCTGATGAAGCCGCGGATGATCCTGGCCGCCATCGCCGGCGGCGCCACCGGGGTCGCGATCTTCATGGCCTTCGGCACCGGGCTGGTCGCCACCCCCTCCCCCGGCAGCATCTTCGCCTACCTGGCGCAGACCCCCCGCGGCGTGGGCAACTGGGTCGGCGTCTACACCGGGATGCTGGCCTCCGCCGCCGTGTCGTTCCTGGTCGGCTCGGCGCTGCTGGGCTTCGGCAGGCTCGCCGAGCCGCGTACGGAAACCGGCGAGGACGGCGGCGAGGACGGCGACCGGACCCAGGACAGGGCCGAGACCGACGATCAGCACGGCGACGAGACCGCCCACCCGGGCGGCCGGGACACCGGTGCCGACGGTGTCCGTGACGACTCCTCCCGCCCGACCGTGACGCTCACCGAAAGGGCCGACCCCTCATGACCACCATCAACGGCAAGGACGTCCGCAAACTCGTCATCGCCTGCGACGCCGGCATGGGCAGCAGCGTCATGCTGGCCGGCCAGTTGCGCAGAGCGCTCAAGAAGGAGCAGGTCGTGGTGGAGCACACCCCGGTCGACTCCATTCCCGCCGACGCCGACGTGGTGGTCTGCCACACCGGGCTCGCCGACCGCGCCCGCCGCGGGGCCCCCGGCAAGGTGGTCGTCCCGTTCCAGGTCTACCTGGGGGACCCGGCGGTCGACGGGGTCGTCACAGCCATCAGGGACGGCGGTGTGCTGAGTGCCTGACACCTCGTCCGGCATCTCGTCCAGTACTTCGTCCGGCACGCCGGACGGCGGGACGGCGCGGCTGCTGGACCCGCGCGCCATCCGCCTCGACGCCCGCGCCACCGGCCGGGAGGACGCCGTCCGCCAGTGCGGCCGGGCGCTGGCCGACGTCGGCGCCGTCACCGCCGGGTACGTCGACAGCATGCTGGAGCGGGAGCGTTCCCTGTCCACCCACCTCGGCGAGGGCGTGGCCATCCCGCACGGCACGGCCGCCGGCAAGGACGCCGTGCTCCGCGACGCCCTGGCCGTGCTGAGGTTTCCCGGCGGTGTGGACTGGGACGGGCATCCCGTCACGGTCTGCATCGCCATCGCCGCCCGCGGCGACGGGCACATGGCGATCCTCACCGAACTCGCGCAGATCCTGATGGACCCCGGCCGGGCCCGCCGTCTGCGCGAGGCCGCCACCGCCGAGGAGGTCATCCGGCTTCTCCGGCCCGAACAGCAAGGAACTACCCCATGAAGGTCGCTCGTTTCCATGCGCCCGGCGACATCCGGCTGGAGGACGCGCCCGAGCCCGAGCCCGGCCCCGGCGAGCTGAAGATCCGGGTCCACAACTGCTCCGCCTGCGGCACCGATGTGAAGATCTCCCGCTTCGGGCACCACCACATCGTGCCGCCCCGGGTGATGGGCCACGAGATCGCCGGGGAGGTGGTGTCGGTCGGCTCGGCGGGCACCGGTTGGGAGCCCGGGGACCGCGTCCAGGTGATCGCCGCCATCCCCTGCGGGAGCTGCGCCGAGTGCCGGCGCGGCCGGATGACGGTGTGCGCCCGCCAGGAGTCGATGGGGTACCACTACGACGGCGCCTTCGCCGAGTACATGATCGTCCCGGCCAAGGTGCTGGCCGTGGACGGGGTCAACCGCATCCCCGACGGGGTCTCGTTCGCCGAGGCGTCGGTGGCCGAGCCGCTGGCCTGCGTGCTGAACGGGCAGGAGCTGGCACGGGTCGGCCGCGACGACGACGTGGTGGTCTTCGGCTCCGGCCCGATCGGCTGCCTGCACGTGCGGGTGGCGCGGTCCCGGGGCGCGGGCCGGGTGTTCCTGGTGGACCTCAACCGCGAACGCCTGGAGCAGGCCGCCGAGCTGGTCAAGCCGGACGCCGCGCTGTGCGCCGCCGACACCGACGTGGTGGAGGCCGTCCGCGAGCTGACCGGGGGCCGGGGCGCGGACGTGGCCATCACCGCGGCGGCGTCCGGCCACGCCCAGACCCAGGCCCTCCGGCTGGCCGCCCCCGGCGCCCGCATCAGCTTCTTCGGCGGGCTCCCCAAGGACGACCCGATCATCTCCGTGGACTCCAACGCCGTCCACTACCGGGAGCTGAGCATCGTCGGCGCCAACGGCTCCAGCCCTGCCCACAACGCCCGCGCCCTGGAGTTGATCGGCTCCGGCCAGGTTCCGGTGAACGACCTCATCACCCACCGCCTCTCCCTGGACCGGCTGCCCGACGCCCTGAACCTCGTCGCCCGCGGCGAGGCCATCAAGGTCACCATCCAGCCCTGAGTGGTGCTCCCCGGCGGAGGCCGGCCAGGCGCTCCGCTGTGATCGGCTGACCCGTGCCGTCCCCGGCCACCGGGCCGGGGACGGCCCCACCCCCCGGAAGGAGGCATCATGCCTCAGCGCACCGTGACCGTCGCCGCCGCACAGGGCCTGCACGCCCGGCCGGCGAAGATCTTCGTCGAGGCCGCCGCCCGCCAGCCCGTCAAGGTCCTCATCGGCGTGCCCGGCCGCCCGCCCGTCCTCGCCGCCAGCCTGCTGGCGGTGCTCACCCTCGGCGCCGCCCACGGTACCGAGGTCACCCTGCAGGCCGACGGCGACGACGGCCAGGCCGAACGCGCACTGGACGAACTCGCCGCCCTGCTGGCCCGCGACCTGGACGCCGAGGACCCCGAACCCACCTGAGCCCTCCGGGACCGTACGGCGGTCCGCCCCGACACCGAGAACTCTTTCCGCCGCACTGTCCGATGGCGCCATCACGCCGTGACGCGGGGCATGGACGCCGGAGGTCCCGAGGAGGCGGGTCAATCCTCGGCGATGACGATGACGCGGTCGTCGGCGGACAAGGTCAGCGGGGCGGCCTTGTCGGGGTTGAGGACGACGCCGTAGCCGGGCGGCTGGTGGAAGCGCTCCATCAGCCGGTAGCCGATGGGGGTCTCGCCGCGCCGCCGCCCCGCCTCGATCACCGTGGCGAAGTTGGCCGTCACCCCGGGGGTCAGGTAGTCGGCGGCGGGCTTGAGGTAGATCTCCGAGCCGGCCGGGTCCAGCAGGTCGAAGAAGACGTCGTACAGGTACCGGTTCTCGCTGAGCTGGGTGAGCATCAGGCTGATCAGCTTGGCGCTGACCACGAAGTCGTCGGCCTTGGTGACCTGGGCGACCTCCCGGTTGGCGTCGTCGTTGATCTCGCTGACGATGGAGTACGGGTCGCCGAGCCGGTCCTCCATGTCGCGCAGGTGCAGCAGGGTCACCAGGGTGCGGGCGTCGGCCAGGTGCGGGTCGAACGCCTCGTCGGACAGCACCACCACGTGCTGGTAGGACCCGACGTCCAGGGACTCCAGGAAGCCCCGCGCGGTGTCGTCGCCGTACACGAAGCCGACCGTCAGGTTGCGCAGGGTCCCGAGCCCGTCGCGGGGGTCCTCGCACAGCCCGGCGATGGTCAGCTCAGAGCCGGCCTCCACGAACTCGTCCAGCAGCCTGATGATCTTGGGAGCGCGGTGGTTCCAGCCCAGCAGCAGCGTGCGGCCGGGCTCGGGGATGCGGGGGTGCACGACCTCGATCGCCTCCTCCACCACGGCGGGACGGTCGGAGCCGAGCCTGATCAGCAGGTCGTCCTCGGCCAGCACGATCATCTCGTCGTCGGCGGAGATCACGGTGTCCATCGGCGGGTTGAGGAGCGCGGCGCCGTCCCGCCGCAGCCCGACCGGGATGCCCAGCTCGTAGGCCAGCAGCGCGTCCCCGTAAGTGGTGCCCACCAGGCCCGGCTCGGCCCGCATGTAGAACTCGTGGCCCTTGAAGTCCAGCAGGTCGGTGCACACCTGGGACAGGCCGGACTGGCGGTGCGACTGCACGATCAGCCGGATCGCGATGTCGTCGGCGTCGATCACGTGCGCGGCCGGGCCGCCGGCCAGCCGGGCGGCGGGCAGGTTGGCCGAGTCCTGCACGGCGGCGACCACGTGCGGCCGGGGCTCGGACCAGCCCCGGGTGCCCAGCGACAGCAGCACCTTGATCACATGAGTGTCGGGGTCGTCCACCGGCGGCGCCAGCACCACGATCGAACGGGCCGTGGCCGGGCTGACCAGTTCCAGGTCGGCCACCTTGAGCGGGTTGCCGTGCCGGCACACCACCCGGGTGCGGCCGGTGTCGCCGACCCGGGCGCGGAGGGCGTCCTCCATCTCGACCTTGTCGCAGTCGGCCAGGATCGCCACGCACGAGCGGCGGCGGCTCTGGTTGGCCTCCATCAGCTCGGCGATGACCGTGAACACCTGGTCCGACCAGCCCAGGATCACCGTGTGGTCACGTTCCACGATGCGCGAGCGGCCCTTGCGCAGCTCCTCCAGCTTGGCCTCCAGGCCGGTGGTGAGCACGCCGATCAGGGCGCTGACGATCAGCAGCCCGCCGACCGTGGCGGTCAGCATCAGGGCCAGGAACGGCGCGCTGCCCTGGTCGTCGCCCATGGTGCCGGCGTCCAGCGTTCGCAGCAGGCTGCGCCACAGCACCCCGGCCCAGTGGCCGTTCTCGTCGGTGTCGCCGGGGGCCAGCAGCAGGGCCAGCGACGCCACCGTGACGATCAGCACGGCGGAGGCCAGCCCGAGCCAGCCGATCAGCGCCGGGGTGCCCTTGGACATGGTGTTGTCGAACCAGTAGCGGAATCGGTCCCGCCACCTGATCGCCCTCACCCCGTGCCTCCCCGTCCCCCGGCGGCACGACGTTAGCAGCGCATGTCGGGACATCCGAGGATTACGACGGAGATCACCCGTTCGGGTCGTCTTCGTCCCCCAGCCGGTCCCGCAGGTAGTCGCGCAGGACGACGGCCTGGTTGTGCTCGGTGTCCTTGGCCGAGTAGAGCAGGGTCAGCGGGCCCTGGCGGGCCGCCTCCAGCAGCGGGCGTACGGCGTCGGGCGCGGCGTCGAGCTCACGGCGGTAGCGTTCGGCGAACTCCGCGAAGCGTTCGGGACGATGCCCGAACCACCGGCGCAGCTCGGTGGAGGGGGCCACCTCGCGCAGCCAGCCGTCGAGGGACAGGTCCTCCTTGCGCTTACCGCGCGGCCACATCCGATCGACCAGGAATACCGCGCCCCGCTCCGGCGGCGCGTCGTACACACGGCGAATCTCGATCATGTCTGGGACGTACCCGCACGTCGGCCCGGTTCGGTCGGCGGAACGGAGATCAGCGTGTTCAGGTAGCCCTCGGACGCGTCCTCGCCGACCATGCGGCCCTCCGCCTCGACCCAGGCGTGCGCGCCGAACGGGGGTCTGGTCCGGGCGCCCACGCACCAGGTCGGCCACACTCCCCACATCCGGCACAGCAGGGCGGTGGCCAGCGACCGCGGCAGGCAGCCGCGCGAGCCCAGGCAGGCCAGGCTCACCGCTAATACCGCGTCCCGCGCGGCCTTCGCCTGCTCGTAACCGGCGGGGGCGGCACCCCTGCTGATCCTGGTGAGGACGGCGTGCAGGCGGCCGGACGGCAGCAGGGCCAGCCCGAACGCCAGCCCCACCGCGACCCGCGCCGCCATCCGGTGCCGGGTCGGCACGCCCGGCGGCCGGTTCAGCGCATCCGATACGGTCACGGCTGCTCCCGGGAGCCCCCGGTGCGGACGGCTGTAAAGTCCGCAGTCGCGTACGGCTTCATCGTGTGCCTTTCTGTCGAACCGGCGCCTTTTCTGCCCCACCGCCCGCCGATTCCCGCTCCGCACCCGGTTTCACCAGGTCTCACAGCGGGGAACGGGACGAGTTTCACACCTGTTCCGAGCCGCTGTCCAGCCCGTCCGAAAGGCACGGACACTCACGGGAGAATTTCGCGATCTCCCCGAAAACCCCACCGGCAAAGCCGACACGACATCCCATTCCACTGTTTTCGGCGGCCGATGGGGCGACAAATATGTGGCAGCCGTGGCAACGAGCCCTCCATCCGCCGCGGGCTCCCCCGCCACGGGCCGGGGCGCGGGGGGCGGCACCGTAAGCCGCAGCCGGGTGGCGACTCTGCGCCGGACAGCACATTCCCGGCCTTGTCCGTGACGTGTAATGCAAGGCAAAGTTGTCGATGTTCGATGGTGCCGAGGGGAGCCCGGCGGTCATGGCAAGCGGTTCGTTCGGTGGGCGGGACGGGTGGAACCCCTCGGGGCAGTGCACCTTCTTCGTCTGCGACATCGTCAGCTTCACCGCCCACTCCCGTTCTGACCTGGCCCGCGAGCACATGCGGCTGGCCCTGTACGCGATGCTGGAGGACTGCTTCGAGCGGGCGGACCTGCCGCCGGGCCGGTGCTACCACGAGGACCGCGGCGACGGCGTGATGGTGGTGCTGCCACCGGAGCTGGACTCCTCGCGGCTGGTGCATCCGCTGATCGACCTGCTGCGCGGCAGGTTGCTGGACTACAACGACCTGGCCTCCGACGTCGCCAGGATCCGGTTGCGGACGGCCCTGCACCTGGGGCGGGCCAAGTCCGACGGCAAGGGCATCGTGGGCGCCGACGCCAACCACGTGTTCCGGCTGCTGGACGCGCCGGGCTTCAAGGCGGCGCTGAAGCGCTCCGGCTCGGTGCTGGGGGTGCTGGCCTCGCAGGCCCTGTACGACGAGGTGATCCGCGACGCCCGCGGCCTGATCGACCCGGACGAGTTCCGGCCCCTCCCCGTGGCGAACAAGGAGACCCGGGCCACGGCCTGGCTGCGCATCCCCGGGGAGGGCCACGGCGGCGACGGGTCGCAACTGGTGCCGGCCGATCCACCGGCGGCGCAGGAGCCGCGCGCCGAGGTGCGGATCACGGTGCCGGGCGTCGGCCATGGCCCGTCCGCCGACCTCACCATGAAGGAACTGCTGGACGTGGTCGACCGGCTGCTGGACATCCCGTTGATGGTGACGGCGGAGGGCCGTGACGGGGTGGTGGAGTCGCTGCGGCGGGAGATCAGGATCCGGGTGGCCCGGCGGCCCCAGCCCCATATGGACGGAATGTCGATCGTGCGGACCTGCGCGCAGTATCCCGGCGGGCTGCTGGAGCTCGCCGCGCTGGTACGGGCGTACGCGGGCGACACCCCGCAGGTGGCGGCGCTGCGGGAGACGATCGCCCGGATCTGCGGGGAGCACTGAGGCCACGCCGTTCCCCGGCCGGGCCGAGACCGTTTTATCCCGCCGAGTAGGCCTTGGGGGATGTTGACCGAAGAGTTCTTCTTTCCTGCGGCTTGACGATTATCGGCGGGGTTGCGGGTACATAACGGCCACGGTGCCCCGGTCCGGCGCCGATCCCGTTTCCCAGGACTGCGGGAATACGCCCGCAACGGCCGGCGGCGCGTCCTGCGTTCCACGCCCGGAAGGGAAGCCCGAGCATGTCGCTTCGCGATTTCCCCTGCCGTGACACCACCGTCGACCTGGGCAGCCGCACCGCACGCGTCCATGTGCGCGGGCGCGGGGTGCTCGCCGTGCCGTCGCTGCTGGCGACCAGTGCGCAGACCGGAGGATTCCTGGCCGCGGGGGAGAAGGCGCTGGCGATACGCGCCCAGACGCCCGGCGACGTGCTGTTCTCCTGGCCGTTCGAGGGCGGCGTGCCGGCCGACCCGCAGGCGGTGCAGTGGTTGCTGCGGCATCTGCTGCGTATCGCCCATCGCCGCCGCTACCTGGCCAATCCGCGGCTGGCGCTGGCCGTGCCGAGCCAGATCACCGACGTGCAGTTGCGCGCGCTGAGCGCGGCCGCCACGAGCGTCGGCGCGCGGTGGCTGGCGATGGTGCCCGTCCCGCTCGCCGCGGCGATCGGCGCGGGGCTGCCGCTGGACGAGCCGCGCGCCGTGATGGTCGTCGACCTGGGGGCCGTGGTGACCGACATCGCCGTGATGTCGCTGGGCTCGATCGCCGCCGCCCGTACCGTGCGGGTGGGCGGGCAGGACCTGGACGAGGCGATCGCCAGGCACGTACGGGAGGAGAAGGGGGTCCTGCTGGGCGCCGACGTCGCGGCGACGCTGAAGGCGCGGTTCGGCGCCGGCCCGCAGCGGGGGTTCGCCTCCGCGCCCTTCCTGGTGCACGGCCGCGACTCCGACAACGGGCTGCCCCGACCGGTCATGTTGTCCCCCGCCGACGTCACCGCCGCCGTCTCCGGCCCGCTGGACACCCTCATGGAGGCGATCCGGACGACGCTGGCCGCCTGCCCGCCGGACATGGTCTGCGACCTGGCCCGCGACGGGGTCACTCTGACCGGCGGCGGCGCCCGGCTCGCCGGCCTGACCGCTCTGGTGCAGGCCCGAACCGGGCTGCCCGCCCGGGTGGCGGGCGACGATCCCGCGAACGTGGTCGTGCTGGGAGCGGCGGAACTGCTGGAGCACGCCCGCGACTTCCGCCGCCGGCGGGTGCCGCACCGCGACCGCCGCCAGGGCTTCATGGCCGCACCCCGCCGCCTGTGAGCCCTTGGCCTGTGGAAGAGCCGCGTCAGGGCATCGCTCTCCGGCCTTCGAGGGCCTTGGAGATCAGGTCGCGCAGCCTGGCCAGCGTCCGTGGCGGGTCGATGGCCTCGGGGGGTGACAGCACGGTGGAGATGGCCGTCGAGACGTGCTGGTAGGACGGGGTCCGCGGGCGCGGCGCGGCGGTGTCCAGCGCCCGCAGGATCTCCTGCCGCATCGGGTAGGCCCTGGCCATCTCGGGCTTGTCGTAGACGGCGCGGATCGTCGGCGGCAGCCCGTCCCGGACGGCGGCGATCTGCTGGCTCTCGGCGTCCCGCAGGCACAGCGCCGCCCGGAACGCCTGCCCGGGATGCCGGGAGTGCGCGCTGATCCCGAAGTTGGCGCCGCCCAGCGGGGCCCTGCCGGGGCCGGTGATGCCCGGGTAGGGGGCCCATCTGAGGTGCCGCAGCATGTGGGGCCTGTTGGCGGCCATGGACGGATAGACGAACGGCCAGTTGACCTGGTAGGCGACGCCGCCGCCCTCCATCGCCAGCCGGGCGTCGTCGTCGCGCATGCTCGGCAGGGACGGGTCGGCGGCCGGCGAACGGTCGTAGTCGCGCATGACCCGCAGGGCCCGCAGTCCCGGCTCGCCGAGCGAGACGGCGTCGCCGGCCGAGGTGAGCACGCTCCCGCCCGCCGAGGCGACCAGGCTGTTGAACCACACCACAATGCCCTCGTACGGCGCCCCGGTCACCTCGCCGAAGTGCGGTTTGCCCGCGGCGGCCAGCCGTCTGGACTCCCGGATCAGCCCCCTCCAGGTGGCCGGCGGCCTGGGGATCAGGTCCGAGCGGTACCACAGCAACTGGACGTTGGTGTGGTAGGGCGCCCCGTACAGCCTGCCCCGCCAGGTCGCGGTCTCCAGCGGCCGGGCCAGCGTGCCCTGCCGGGCCCGCCGCGCGTGCACGCCGGTCCAGGGGCGGATCCATCCGGCCTCGGCCAGCTCGGCGGTCCACGTGACGTCCATGCCGATCACGTCCGGCCCGGGGTCGCCGGCCGCCAGCCGCCGGACGATCTGCGCCCGCCGGCCGGCGGCGTCCCGGGGCAGGATGCCGACGACGATCCGGTACCGGCCGTGGGCCAGCCGGTTGCAGCGTTCGACGAGCGCGCCGATGCTCCGCTGGGGGGCGTTGTAGAGGTGGATGACGGGCCGCCCGCCGTCCCCGGGGCCGCAGCCCGCCGCCAGGCCGCCCAGCAGCAGGACCGCCGTGGCCGCCCCCGTCCTGGACGCGAGCCCGTGGCCGGGCCTTCGGCCGTGCCGGGAAACCGGCGTCGATCGCGACGCCGCGCCGGCCCCGGAGCCGCGCCGCCCGCGCCGCCCATCGGGCCCGATTCGTACCGTCCCGCAGGAAGCCCCCCGCATGCTGCCCCGCCCCCGACCATGAACGATCAAATGATTGCGGGTCATACCCCGTCAGCATCCGCTCACCCTAAGTAATTACAGCAGCTCGCCCCCGTCTACTCGACTATTCCTGTTGACTCACTAGGAAACCTCTGCGATCGTGAGGGCATGCGTTCCGGGGTCCCTCGACGGCCGCGCCGCCGCCCTTGGCTGCGCCGCCACGTCGATCTGCGCCGGCAGGCGAGCGCGCTGTGTCCGTCCGCCACCTCCGGCGAGCACGACGACCGACACACCGCACACGGATGAGTGACCCATGACCCTGAGCACCTCCCCGGCGCCCGCCGGGACCCGGCCGGCCGAGATCGCCCGGTCGCTGGCCGCCGCCCCGCAGGACTGGATCGAGCGGGTGCGGCTGCGCACCGAGGAACGCTGGTACGAGCGCCTGCACCGCGACGACGACGTGGAGATCTGGCTGATCAGCTGGATGCCGGGGCAGTCCACCGGGCTGCACGACCACGGCGACTCGCGCGGCGCGTTCGCCGTCGCCCTCGGCAGCCTGGACGAGTACGACCTGACCGCTCGGCGCACGCTGGCGACGGGCCAGTCTCGCGAGTTCGGCACCGGGTACATCCACGAGGTGATCAACGCATCCGACGCCCCGGCGGTCAGCGTGCACGTCTACTCGCCGCCGCTGACCGTGATGAACCGCTACGACCTCACCGGCTCCGGCGAGCTCGTCCAGCTCGCCGCCGAGCGGTCCGACCAGTGGTGACCGGCCGCCCGCCCGGCGCCCGCTCCATCGACGACATCCTGGCCGACGCCCGGCGGCGGCTCGTCCGGCTGGAGCCCGCCGAGGCGTACAAGGAGTTCAGCGTGGGCGACGGGCTGCTGGTGGACATCCGCCCGCAGGCGCACCGTGCCGCCGAGGGCGAGGTGCCCGGCTCGCTGATCATCGAACGCAACGTCCTGGAGTGGCGTTTCGACCCCGCCGGACAGGCCCGGCTGCCCGAGGCCACCGGCTACGACGTGCGCGTCATCGTGCTGTGCTCGGAGGGCTACACCTCCAGTCTGGCCGCCGCCGCACTGCACGACCTGGGCCTGCTGCGCGCGACCGACGTCGTGGGCGGCTACCGCGCCTGGCGCTCCGCCGGGCTGCCGACGACCGGCGCTCCCTGGCCCGCCGCTCCCGACCCCACCTACCACTGACCCTTCCGGAGACCTCCCGTGAACAACTGCCTGCGCACCCCCCGTTCCGTTCATATGCACCGCCCGGTGAGGCTGCGATGAGCGGCGTCGTCACCCTGGTCGGCAACCCCCGCGCGGGGTCCCGTACCCGCCACGCCGCCGTCGAGGCCGCCCGCGTCGTCGCCCGCCGGATCGGGCGGACCGGGCCGGACGAGGTCATCGACCTGTCCGGGCTCGCCGCCCAGATCTACGCTCCCGAGCCCTCCGGCGACCTCGACCACGCACTGAAGCTGGCCGCCGGCGCGGACGTGCTGGTGGTGGCGAGCCCGACCTACAAGGGCACCTACACGGGCCTGCTCAAGTCGTTCCTGGACCTGCTGCCCTCGGGGGCGCTGGCCTCGACGGTCGCGCTGCCCGTACTGGTGCTGGGCCACCCCCGGCACTCCCTGGCGGTCGAGGTCCACCTGCGGCCGCTGCTGGTGGAACTCGGCGCCCGCGTGCCCACCCCCGGCCTGGCCCTGCTGGAGTCGGAGCTTCCCGACCTGGACGAGGTGCTCGCCGAGTGGGCCGACCGGATCGTGCCCCAGATCGTCCTGGAGGCGGCGTCATGACCGAGACCCTCACCCACCGGCCGGTGAACGCCAAGCGCTTCCGCCGGACGCTGGCCCGGCACGCCGCCGGAGTCGTGGTGGTCACCGCCCGCAGCGCCGACGGCCGGCCGGTCGGCCTCACCGCGACCTCGTTCTCGTCGGTCAGCCTCGATCCGCCGCTGGTGTCGTTCTACGTCGACAGGTCCTCCACCACCTGGCCCGACCTGGCGCAGGCCGACCTGTTCGCGGTCAACCTGCTGGCCGGCCACCAGGCCGAGGTGGCGGACCGCTTCGCCCGCAAGGACATCGACCGCTTCGCGGTCCCCACGGCCTGGTATCCCGGCCCCGGCGGCGTCCCCCTCCTGGAGGAGGTCACCGCCCAACTGCTGGCCGTTCCGCACGGCACCGTCGAGATCGGGGACCACCACCTGGTGGTGGGCCTGGTCATCGGCACCCGGGACGGCCACGGCGGCACCCCCCTGGTCTACCACCACGGCCGCTTCGGACGTTTCATCCCGCACCCCTGATCCACCGCGGCGGGGGTGGCCGCCGCGGTGCTCACAAAGCTTCGGCCCGGTCACGACGGCGTGACCGGGCCGAAGCCGCGTTGGCCATCACCGGCCGCTGCGGGAGTGACCACCGGGCCGCCCGGCCGGAGGCGGCGGCGTCCACCCGTCCGGGAGGCTGAGGAGCATGACGAGGATGAGGTGGACGTCCACACGGATGAGGACATTCGGCCGACCCGCGCGGTCCACGTAGGGGGAAACACCCAGGGTCGCCGCCACGCCCCGACGCACCATCCAGGCCCGCATCAGCTCCCGAACCTCGGCGGCCAGCCTGATCGCCTCCCGCTCCCGATCGGTGAGGTAGACCGCGCCGAACGAGGGGTGTCGCGTACCTGACGAGGGTTGATGCGTACCGAACGAGGGGTGGTACGTACCGGGTGGTGGTCCGCCGCGTCCCGGCTCATCCGATCGCGCGGCCACCCCCCGTCACCACCGACCCGCCACCAGGCCGTACCCGACCTTGGGGAACCCGGGATCACCGTCTCGTACCCTCCGGGCCAGGCGACGCCCACCACGGAGACCGGGACGGGCGTACGGCTGAGGACCGCCACCGAGCTCGCACCACACCGCCAGCCGACCGCCCCGCTCGCGGACCACCCCCCACCGCCCGGCCAGCTCGTTCACCAGCCGCAGCCCCCGCCCACCCAGATCGGACGGCCCACCGGCCCGCAGATGCGGCGTCGTGCTCCCCCGCCCCTCATCCACCAGCACGATCCGCAGCGCCCCGCTCCAGGTACACGCCAGCTCCACCGTGAACACCCGCGACCCGCTGTGCCGCACCGCGTTGCCCGCCAGCTCACTGACCAGCAGCTCCGCGTCCCCCGCGTCGAACTCCGGATGCGCGCCCAGCACCCGCCGCACCGCCCGCCGCGCCCCGCGCACCTGCTCCTCGACCGCCGGGAACGTGGCGCACAACAGCACCCGCACCGCCCACGCCCCGTTCGGCACGACCTCGATCAGCGTCCCCGCCACCTCCGCGTCATGAGCGCCCGGCCGTACTGGCGGCTCCCCAGGACCCTCCCGGCCCTCTCGCGGGACATCAGCCATCGACCTTCCTCCATCCCCGTACGACGACCGCACCCCTGGTCATGCTCACCGCGATCGCCTGTGCGTACGTCCGCCTGCCTGCACCTGACCGGCATACCGAGGTGGTGAAAACCCGCCTTCCGCCCGCACGGGGCGCACCACCCTGACATGCTGCACACCGTCAACGGTGCATTGCACTGCGTAGGATTGGCAAGTCCCTCTTGTCAATTCCCCAAAAAAGAGGTGGCTTTATGCCGGTACGTCCAAGTCCGACCGTGCGCGGCCGTCGGCTCCGGTACGAGCTGCGCCGCCTGCGCGAAGAGCGCGGCCTGACGATCGAACAGGTCGTCGCTCAGGCGGACGGCGACTTCAGCAGCTCGGCGATCAGCCGATGGGAGAAGGGCGACCGGCGCGTCCGCCCGACCGAGCTACGGGTGCTGCTCGATATCTACGACGTGGACGCCGATCAGCGCGAGGTGCTGCTGACCCTCGCCCGGGAGGCCCGACAGAGGGGTTGGTGGCACTCCTACGGCAGCGCCATCCCCAGCTGGTTCCAGTTCTTCGTCGGCCTGGAGGCCGAGGCGTCCTCCATCCGGGCGTACGAGGCGGAGCTGATGCCCGGACTGCTCCAGACCCCGGACTACTACCGCGAGTTCTTGCGTACCGCGCCCGCAGCCGATAGCGAGGAGGAGATCGAACGCAAGATCGCAGTGCGAACGGCGCGTCAGGAAAGGCTGACCGGAGACAACCCGCTCACGTTCTGGGCGGTGGTGAACGAAGCAGTGATCCGCCGCGTCGTCGGCGGCCCTGAGGTGATGCGCGACCAGCTACGTCATGTCGCGGAGCTGGCCCGACTGCCACATGTGAGCGTCCAAGTTCTGCCGTTCAGGGCGGGAGCGCACCCTGCCATGGAGGGATCATTCACGATCCTGAGTTTTCCGGAGGCCAGTGACCCCGACATCATCTATTTGGAGAACCAGACGGGCGGCCTCTACCTGGAGGAGACACCGGAAATCGAGCGCTATACGCTGATGTTCAACCACCTGATCGCCAAGGCGCTCGACCCTGACGAGTCGCGAGCGATGATCGCCCGGGTGGCCGAGGACCTGTCGTAGCACGAGTGATACGAGGAGGTGCGGGCCATGACCCAGGAGGCCCTGTCCCGTGCAGTCTGGCGCAAGAGCAGCCACAGCGGTAACGGCGGCAACTGCGTCGAGATCGCCGACCTCAGCACCGGAATCGCCATCCGCGACTCCAAAAACCCCGATGGCCCCAGGATCGTTCTCCCCCTCACCCAGTGGACGGCACTCGTCCACACCATCAAGGACAGCTGCCCGTGAGCGATTCCGACCTCACGAACGTGGCCTGGCGCAAGAGCACCCATAGCAACAACGGCGGCGACTGCGTCGAGGTCGGCGGGTGTGAGCACACGGTGGCCGTACGGGACAGCAAGAACCCCGACGGACCCAAACTGCTGCTGACCCGCTCCCAGTGGGCCGCGCTCGTCCACGCCGTCAAAGACTCGGCCTGAGGGCCAGGTGTTCGACCACGCGGCCAGGCTCCCCACCGGCCCGGCCGCCGCACGCATATCGACCCGGTGACCGTGACCTGATCGAGCGCCGCTCCGTGACTTGGAGCGGCGCTCAGTCGTATGGGGAGCGGGATCGGTGCTTCGGCACGTTCGGATGTGAGGCGCTGTACCCGGAGAGGCGCGGCGGTACGGGCCTGGGCCGCCCACCGTGTCCACTCACCCCGGCAGACCTCGCAGATCTCGCCGATCTTGACGTTATTGCGCTCTGAACCGCGTTCAGGCGACGATAACGTCAAGATCGGCGGAGGTACGGCGGAGGTACGGCGGAGGTATGCAGCCACCGCGCTGGATCCGGTGACACGGATCGGCCGTCCTGCCGAGGCAGGCCCGGCCGTCGCCAAGCACCGCAAGTCCCGCAAGTCCCGCAAGTCCACCGAGCGCAGGAGCAGGACCACCCCGCCCGGCGACGGTGACCGTCCCCAGCGGACCGTGACAAAGCGATGGGTTTCGGGGCGTCGTGCGGTCTGTATCCGTGGACCATTCGGTGACGGTTTTCGGGAGGGTGAGGGATGATCATCGTGTCCGGCAGGATCCATGTCGATCCGCAGGCGCGGGACGAGTATCTGGCGGGGTGTCGCCCGGTCATCGAGCAGGCGCGGAGTACGCCCGGGTGTCTGGACTTCGTGCTGTCGGCCGACCCGATCGAGCCAGGGCGGATCAACGTGTACGAGCAGTGGGAGTCGGACGCGGCGCTGGAGGGCTTTCGGGGCTCCGGGCCGGAGCCCGCGCAGCAAGCCGAGATCCGTGACGCCCATGTACGCAGACACCGAGTCTCCGCCGTCGAGGCGGCGTAACGCAGAGCGCCGCCCCCGGCAGGCGGGGGCGGCGCTCGTGCTGGGGACGGTCAGGCCGTGCCCCAGAGGCCGGGGGCGAAGGAGCCTCGGCGCTGGAGTTCGGGTAGGACGCCCTCGCCGAACCAGTACGCCTCCTCCAGGTGCGGGTAGCCGGACATGATGAACTCGGTGATGCCCAGGTCGGCGTACTCCTCGATGCGGTCGGCGACCTCGGTGTGGCTGCCCACCAGGGCGGTGCCGGCGCCGCCGCGGACCAGGCCGACGCCCGCCCACAGGTTGGGGTAGACCTCCAGGTCGCGGGTGGAGCCGCCGCCCTCGCGGAAGCCCTCGTGCAGGGAGAGCATCCGCTGCTGGCCCACCGAGTCGCTGCGCGCCAGGGTCTGCTGGGCGGTCGCGACGGCGGCGGGGTCGATGTCCTTCAGCAGGCGGTCGGCCTCCCGCCACGCCTCCTCGGAGGTGTCGCGGCTGATGGTGTGCAGGCGGATGCCGAAGCGCAGGATGCGGCCCTCCTCGGCGGCCAGCTTGCGGATCCAGGCGATCTTCTCGGCGACCTGCACGGGAGGCTCGCCCCAGGTGAGGTAGACGTCCACGTGCCGGGCGGCGACCGGGCCGGCGGCCTCCGACGAGCCGCCGAAGTACAGCTCGGGGACGGGATCGACGTCGCCGGCGACCGTGGCCCCCGCCACCTGATAGTGATCGCCGGTGAAGTCGAACGGCTCCTCACCCCAGGCGCCCCGGACGACCGACAGGAACTCGTCGGTACGGGCATAGCGCTCGGCGTGGCTCAGGTGGTCGCCGAAGCGGGCCTGCTCGGCCTGCTCGCCGCCGGTGACCACGTTCAGCAGCAGGCGCCCGCCGGAGATCCGCTGGAAGGTGGCGGCCATCTGGGCGGCCAGGGTGGGCGAGACCAGTCCGGGCCGGAAGGCCACCAGGAAGCGCAGCCGGCTGGTCTCGCGGATCAGCGCGGCGGTGGTCAGCCAGGCGTCCTCGCACCAGGTGCCGGTCGGGGTGAGGACGGCGTCGAAGCCGAGTTGCTCGGCCGACCGGGCGATCTGGGCCAGGTAGTCGATGTCGGGCGCGCGGTGCCGGTCGGCCCGGCCCGGTCGGCCGGCCGGCGCGGTGATCCCCCGGGGGACGTTGTGCCCGCCGCCGACCAGGGAACGGCCGTCCCCGAAGGTGGGCAGGAACCAGTGGAACTTCAGCGTCATGGGTACGGGTCCTTCATCGGGTCGAGACGATGTCGTTGAAGCGCCGGTCGAAGAAGTCCGCGATCTCCACCTTGCCGGGCACCAGCCGGACCTCCGAGAACGCGTCGGCCACCCGCTGCTCCTCGGCGACCACCGTGTCGTCGAGGCGGATGATCGTGGCGAGTCGGCGCCGGTGGGCGCGTTCGGCGACCTCGACGGGCAGCCCGGTGTCGGCGGCCCACTGCTTCGCCCACTCTTGCGGATGCTCGTTGGCCCACAGCAGCGCCTTGTGGAAGCGGGCCAGGAAGTCCTTCAGGGCGGCGACCTTGTTGCGGTCCTTCAGCGCCGACCGGGAGGTGATCTGGAAGTTGTAGCCGTTCACGTAACCCTTGCCGTCGGCGAGGATGCGCACCCCGGTCTGGGCCTCGGCCTGGGAGGTGTACGGCTCCCAGATCGCCCAGGCGTCCACCCGGCCGCCGGACACGGCCGCCAGCGCGTCGGCGGGCTGCAGGTACTGCGGCTGGATGTCGGTGAAGGCCAGCCCGTTCTTCTTCAGCACCGACAGCAGGTGGTAGTGCGCGGAGCTGCCCTTGGCCACGGCGACCTTCTTGCCGCGCAGGTCGGCGGGCGTCTTGAGGGCCGAGCCGCGGGGCACCACGATGGCCTGGCCGTCCAGGGCGACCTCGGTGCCCCCAATGATGACGATCTTGGAACGGGCGGCGGCGGCGAACACCGGCGGCGTGTTGCCGACCGAGCCGAAGTCCACCGCCCCGGCGTTGATGGCCTCCAGGATCGGCGGCCCGGAGGTGAACAGCGACCAGCTCACCTTGTAGGGGGTGCCGTCGAGCTGCCCGGCCGCCTTCAGCAGGGACTGGATGCTGACGCCCTTCTGGTCGCCGACCCGCAGCGTCACCTTGGTCAGGTCCACCGGGCCGGTCGCGGCGTCGGCGTCCTCGCCGGAGTCGCCGCAGCCCGAGGCCGTCGCCACGATCAGGGTCAGGGCAGCCAGCAGGGCGGCGATGCGCCGATTCATGAAGTCCCCTCAACGGTCACGCCGAGCCGGTCCAGCAGGACGGTGCGCAGCTCGATCAGCTCGGGATGGTCGCGGTGCCGGGGCCGGTCCAGACCGACCGTGCTCTGGTGGGCGATCCGCCCGTCCTCCAGCACCAGCACCCGGTCGGCCAGCAGCAGCGCCTCGTCGACGTCGTGGGTGACCAGCAGGACACCGGGGCGGTGCCGCGCCCACAGGTCCAGCACCAGCCGGTGGACGGTGATGCGGGTGAGCGCGTCCAGGGCGCTGAACGGCTCGTCCAGCAGCAGCAGGCCGGGCTTGCGGACCAGCGCGCGGGCGAGCGAGACGCGCTGGGCCTCGCCGCCGGACAGGGTCAGCGGCCAGGCGTCGCGGTGCCCGAGCAGCCCCACCTCGGTGAGCGCCGCGGCGGCCGCCACGATCGGGTCCGGGTCGTCCAGGCCGAGCGCAACGTTGGCCGCCACCCGTTTCCAGGGCACCAGGCGGGGCTCTTGGAACGCGACCGACACCGTTCCGCGTACGTCCAACTCGCCGCCGGAAACCGGCTCCAGCCCGGCAAGCGCGCGCAGCAAAGTGGACTTGCCCGAGCCGCTGCGGCCCAGCAGCGCGACGAACTCCCCGCGCCGGATCTCCAGGTCCAGCCCGTCCAGGACGGCGCGGTCGCCGAACCGCTTGACCAGTCCGGAAACCCGGACGACCGGCTCGGGCAAGGATGTGACGGAGGCGGACGCGCCGGCCTCCGATCCGGATACGGGGGTCACCGGTGTGCCTGATCCGGATGCCGGGGCCACCGGTGCGTTCGCGCCGGATGTGGGGGTCGCCGATGCCTCCGATCCGGATACAGGGGTCGCCGATGCCTCCGATCCGGATGCAGAGGTCACCGGTACATCCGCGCCGGTGTCCGCGGCTACGCCCGGAACTCGTGTCGCCATGCCAGCGCCCTCCTCTCCAGCAGCCGGACGAAGGCGTCGGTGAGCAGGCCGAGCAGCGCGTAGGTCAGCAGCCCCACCACGACGACGTCGGTGCGCAGGAACTCCCGGGCGTCGTTGATCATGAAGCCCAGGCCCCGGTCGGCGTTGATCTGCTCGGCGACGATCAGCGCCAGCCAGGCCACGCCTAGGCTCTGCCGCAGCCCCACCAGCGTCTGCGGCAACGCGCCGGGCAGCACGATGTGCCGGATCAGCGCGGTCCGCCCCAGCCGCAGCACCCGGCCGAGCTCGGCCAGCTTGGCGTCCACTCCTCGGATGCCGGCGTAGGTGTTCAGGTAGAGGGGGAACGCCACACCAAAGGCGACCAGGGCCACCTTGGGCGTCTCCCCGATGCCGAACCACAGGATGAACAGCGGGATCAGGCCGAACAGCGGGAGCGCGCGCAGCATCTGCATCGGCGGGTCGACGGCGTGCTCGCCGAGCCGGCTGAGTCCGGCCACCAGCGCCAGCCCCACCCCGGCCGCCGCGCCAAGCAGGAAGCCCAGCACGGCCCGCCGCAGCGAAACGCCGATCGCGCCGGTCAGCGTGCCGTCCTGGACCAGGTCCAGGGCGGTGGCGGCGATGGTCGAGGGGGCGGCCAGCAGCCGTTCGGGCAGCAGGCCGGTGGTGCCGGCCAACTGCCAGAGCACCAGCAGCGCCAGCGGACTGGCGAGGCGGACGAGCGCGCCCCGGGGCAGCCGGATCGGAACGTTCCGAACGCGGCCGGCCGGGCGGGCCAGGTCGAGGGACGGTGCGGACATGATCGGACGAACCCTTCCGATGAGCCGGTCGACGGACGTCGGGTGGAGTGCCTCAACGCGGACACAGGGCGCTCGCCTGCCGCCGCAGGTCGACGTGCAGGCGCACGACGAGGCGGCGAGCCGGGGGGAGGGCCTGGAGGGGATGCACACCGGCAGCTTGCCCTAGTTTTCCTACCAAATCAATAGGCATACAACGGAATGCCGCCGTTCACCCGGCGGGGCAGGCCGGTGCGATGGTCAGTGGAACAGCTTGTCCGGGGTGATCGGCAGGTCGCGGACACGGACACCGGTGGCGTGGTGGACGGCGTTGGCGACGGCGGCGGCCGCCCCGACGATGCCGATCTCGCCGATGCCCCGGATCCCCATCGGGTTGGAGCGGGGGTCCTCCTCGTCCAGCCAGATCGCGTCAACGTCCTGGACGTCGGCGTGCGTGGCGATGTGGTACGTGGCCAGGTCGTGGTTGACGACATGGCCGAAGCGCGGATCCAGCACCGCCTCCTCGTGCAGCGCCATCGACAGCCCCATGGTCATGGCGCCGACGAACTGCGAACGGGCGGTGCGCGGGTTGACCACCCGACCGACCGTGAACACGCCGAGCATCCTCGGCACCCTGATCTCCCCCGTGTCGGCGTGCACCCGGACGTGGGCGAACTGGGCGCCGAAGGAGTACATCGAGAAGTCCTCGGCGGCCGGGCTCTCCGGCGCGGTCCCGGTGGCCTCGTCCCCCGCGGACGGGTGACGGCCGAACTTCTCGCGGAAAGCGCGGGCCGCCCCGACGACCGCCGACCCCCACGCCGACAGGCCGCCGGAGCCGCCGGCGACGGCGGCCTCGGGCAGGTCGGTGTCACCGATCCGCAGCCGGACCTCCTCGACCGGGACCTCCAGGGCGTCGGCGGCGATCTGGGTGAGGGCCGTCCACGTGCCGGTGCCGATGTCGACGGCGCCGATGCCCACCTCGTACCGGCCGTCCGGCCCGTACCGGACCCAGGCGCGGTTGCCGGTCTGCATGATGCGCGGATACACCGAGGCGGCCACCCCGGTGCCCTCCAGCCAGCCGTCGCGCAGCCGGGCCGCCGGGGTGGGGTCGCGCGACTCCCAGCCGAACCGGCGGGCGCCCTCGCGCAGGCACTCCGACATGCGCCGCCCGGAGAACGGCCTGCCGCTTTCGGGATCGACGTCGGGCTCGTTGCGGATCCGCAGCTCGACCGGGTCCAGGCCGCAGGCCACAGCCAGCTCGTCCATCGCGACCTCCAGGGCGAACGCCCCGGGCGCCTCGCCGGGGGCCCGCATCCAGAAGGGCACCGGAACGTCCAGCGCGGCCAGCCGGTGCCGGGTCCGGCGGTTCGGGGCGGCGTACATCATCCGGGACACCACGGCGGTCTGCTCGGCGTACTCCACGATCCGGGAGGTGTGCTCCACCACCTCGTGGACCAGCGCGGTCAGCCTGCCGTCGGTCTCGGCGCCCAGGCCGATCCGCTGGATGGTCGGGGTGCGGTGGCCCACCACCGAGAACATCTGCTGCCGGGTCACCGCGAGCTTGACCGGACGGCCGCCGGTCACCTGCGCCGCCAGCCCGGCCAGGACGTTGTGCGCGTGCGGGGCGCCCTTGCTGCCGAACCCGCCGCCGACGTGCGGGGCGACCACCCGCACGTGACCGGGGTCGAGCCCGAACAGCGGGGCCAGCCGCTGCCGCACCACATGGACGCCCTGGGTGGAGTCGTACATGGTCAGCCCACCCGCATCCCACACCGCGACGGTGGCGTGCGGCTCCATCGGGTTGTTGTACTCCATCGGGGTGCGGTAGGTGTGATCAACGACCACCGGCGCGTCCGCCAGCGCCGCCGCCACATCCCCGACGTCGGTGTCGGTGTCGTGACCGGCGTTCACCTTGTCCGGCGCGTAGAGATCGTCGCGGTCGGCGCTCAGCTCGACGTCGTGCGGCCACCGCTCGTACTCGACGCGGACCAGGTCGGCGGCGTGCCGGGCGATCTCGGAGGTCTCCGCCACGACCACGCCGATGAACTGGCCCCGGAAGTGGACCTCGTCCGACTGCAGCACCCACAACTCCCTGTCGTCGCCGTCACCGTCGCCGGTGAGGCGGGGCGCGTTGAGGTGGGTGAGCACGGTGACGACGCCGGGGAGGGATTCGGCGTCGGCGGTGTCGATGGCGTTGATGCGGCCACGGGCGATCACGGCCTGCACCGGATGCAGGTAGAGCGGGTCGGTGACCTGCTGCTCGTAGGCGTAGGGCGCCTGGCCGACGACCTTGTCGCGGCCGTCCAGCCGTTCCAGCGGCCGGCCCATGGCGCGGGCCCGGATGGTCTCGGTCATCGTGTCGCGCCCTCCTCGCGCAGCAGGCCGCGCAGCACCGCGACGAACGTGTTCCGGGCCATGGGGATCTTGAAGGCGTTGTGCGCCAGCGGGCGGGCGTCGGCGAGCTCCGCGTCGGCCGCCGCCCGTAGGTCCTCCACGGTGGAGGTGCCGCCCGCGTTCTCCCCCGTGGAGGCCGCGCCGCCGGCCGCGATGGGCGCGGCGGTGGTGGCCTCCGCCAGCGTGTCGCCGGGGGCGGCGCTGACCCGCACGCCGCGCAGGGCCTCCTCCGCCCGGTACGCGCGCCACGGCTTGTGTGCCAGCCCACCGAACGCCACCCGCGCATCGGTGATCGCCCCATCTCGCACCTGCACCGCCGCCGCCACGGAGACCAGCGCGAACGCGTACGAGGCGCGCTCACGGACCTTGCGGTAGGCCGAGTGCGCCGCCATCGGCAGGCCGGGCAGGTCCACGGCGGTGATCAGGTCGCCGTGCTTGAGGACGGTGTCGCGGTCCGGCCGATCCCCCGGCAGCCGGTACAGCTCGGTGATGGGGATGGTCCGCTCACCACCCGAGCCGAGGACCCGCACCTCGGCGTCCAGCACGGTCAGCGCCACGGCCATGTCGGACGGGTGCACCGCCACGCAGTGCTCGGACGCCCCGAGGACGGCGTGCTCGCGGTTGTAGCCCTCCAGCGCCGAGCAGCCGGTGCCCGGCTCGCGCTTGTTGCACGGGGTGGTGACGTCCTGGAAGTACGGGCAGCGGGTGCGTTGCAGCAGGTTGCCGGCGGTGGTCGCCAGGTTCCGCAGTTGGGGTGAGGCGCCCGACAGCAGCGCCTGGGCCAGCACCGGATAGTGCTGCCGGACGAGCGGATGGGCGGCCAGGTCGCTGTTGCGTACCGCCGCGCCGATCCGCAGCCCTCCGCCGGGACGGGGCTCGATCTTGTCGTAGGGCAGGTGCGAGACGTCCACCAGCAGGTCGGGCCGGGCGACGCCGAGCTTGAGGTGATCCACCAAGTTGGTGCCCGCCCCCAGGAACATCGCCCCGGGGCGCCCGGCGACCGCCGTCACCGCCCGGCGCGGGTCCTCGGCGCGTCGGTACTCCAGCGGTCTCACCGCGCCCCCTGCCGGATCGCGGCCACGATGTTGGGGTAGGCGCCACAGCGGCACAGATTGCCGCTCATGCGCTCGCGGATCTCCTCGTCGTCCAACTCCGGCGGGCCGGCCAGATCCTCGGTCACCTGGCTGGGCCAGCCGGCCTTGACCTCCTCCAGCATCCCCACCGCCGAGCAGACCTGCCCCGGCGTGCAGTAGCCGCACTGCAGGCCGTCCTGCTCCAGGAAGGCCCGCTGCACCGGGTGCAGGTCCTCGCCGTCGGCGAGTCCCTCCGCGGTGACGATCTCCGCCCCGTCATGGGCGACGGCCAGCGCCAGGCAGGTGACGGCCCGCCGCCCGTCGAGCAGCACCGTGCACGAGCCGCACTGGCCGTGGTCGCAGCCCTTCTTCGGCGAGGTCACCCCCAGCCGTTCCCGCAGGGCGTCCAGCAGCGTGGTGCGCGTGTCGACGTCCAGCGTCCGCCACTGACCGTCCACCCGCAGCCTGATCGAGGCGTCCATGCCCCGCCGCGTACCCGCCTCCCGAACGGCCACTCCTGGAGACATCGACCGATCGAAGGCTCCTGGAGACCTGGACTGGCCGGAGAGCCCTAAAGGCCCCGGACTGACCGGAGACTCTCGAAGACCTCAAGCCTGCCGGAGAGCCCTGAAGGCCTCGGGTCGGCCGGAGGCTTCCGAAGGCATCGGCCGGGCGGCGACTCTGCACGCCTCGGGCGGCGGGCTCCCCGCCGCCCGTCTGGGAACGCCGTCAGGCGGGGGCGCCGGCAGGGCCGGCCAGGTTGTAGGGGACCAGCATCGCACGCAGCTCTCCCAGGGAGATCAGCCCGTCGCGGTTGCTGTCGGCGATCTCGAATCTGGTCTGGGTCTCGGCCCGCGACCACGACAGGCCCAACTCGTCCAGGATCAGCGTGAAACCCATCAGGTCAAGCTTGCCGTCGCCGTCCACGTCGATCCGCCGGAACGCGTTGATGAGGCCGTCCTCGATCGATTCGGCGGTCATACCACTCCTCGTTGAGTCAAAGGTGCCCGCATCATGGCATACCGGCGGGCTGTCCCAGGGGTGACAGGATCACATACCCGCACCTAACTGAAATGGACGACAATCACCACCATGTGGTTCCGCATCCTCGGCACGACGGAGGTGAGGTCGGCCGACGGCACGCCGCTCGGCGTGGGCGGCCCTCGGGTACGTTCGCTGCTCGCCCTGCTGCTGCTCGACCCCGGCCAGGTGATCACCACGGAACGGCTGATCGACGGGCTGTACGGGGAGAACCCGCCCACCGGTGCGGCCAACGCCCTGCAGTCCCAGGTGTCGCGGCTGCGGCGCGGGCTGCGCGGGCTGCCGGGCCAGGGCGATCCGGTGGAGTTCCACCCGGCCGGGTACCGGCTGGCGGTCGATCCCGAGGCCGTGGACGCCCACCGCTTCCAGCGGCTCGCCGGGCAGGGGCGGCGGGCGCTGGCCGCCGGTGAGCACGCCCGCGCCGCCGCGCTGCTGCGCGAGGGGCTCGGCCTGTGGCGCGGCCCGGCCCTGGCCGACGTGGCGGACGCACCGTTCGCCGCCGCCCAGGCGGCCCGGCTGGAGGAGATGCGGGCCGCGGCCACCGAAGACCTGGCCGAGGCGGAGCTGGCACTGGGGCGGCACCGCGACCTGGTAGCGGAGCTGCAGAAACTAGTGGAGCGGCACCCGCTGCGGGAACGAGCACGGGCCCAGCTCATGCGGGCGCTGTACGGCAGCGGCCGGCAGGCCGAGGCACTGACGGTCTACGAGAACGCGCGACGACTCCTCGCCGAGGAACTGGGAACCGACCCATCCCCCGAACTGACCACCGTCCACCTCGCCATCCTCCAAGCAAACCAGTCTCTCCTACCACCCCCCACCCCCCACCGTCCCCCTCACTTCCCCCATACACCGCCCGACCCCACGCACACACCGCCCAGCCTCACCCACCCGCCATTCGATTCCACGCACGCGTCTACCGACCCCAGCCACACACCGTCCGGACCCGTGCACACACCGTCCGACCCCACGCATGCGCCCACCGGCCCCGCACATGCACCATCCGACCCCACACACGCGCCTACCAGTCCCACACACGCGCCGTTCAATCCCACGCACGCGTCCACCGACCCCGCGCACACACCGTCCGATCCCACGCACGCGCCCACCAGCCCCGCACATGCACCATCCGACCCCACACACGCACCGCCCGGCCTCACGCACACACCACCCGACCCCGCGCGCGTACCGACCAGCCCCGCGCACGCACCGTTCGATCCCACGCATGCGCCCACCAGCCCCGCACATGCACCGTCCGGCCCCGGGCAACCACCACCCGATCCCACGCACGCGCCGACCGGCCCTACGTACGCGCCGTTCAATCCCACGGATGGGCAGCCCGGTCACCCGCACTCGGCGGCCGGGGCCTCGTCCGGTCCGGTGCGGGCGGTGCCCGGTCCTGGTGCGGCGGCCGGTTCCGGGTATCCGCCGTCCGGTCCGGTGCACGTTCGGGCGGGTGCGGCGCCCGGTGCCGAGCAGGTTCCCGGGGTGGCGCCGTCTCGGCTGCCCGCCCGGCTCACCACGTTCGTCGGGCGGGAGGAGGAGCTGCGGCGGGTCGGTGAGCTGCTGAGTGGGCAGCGCCTGCTCACCCTGATCGGTCCCGGTGGCGCGGGCAAGACCCGGCTGGCGGTCGAGGCGGGCGCGCTGGAGCCGGGCGAGGTCCGCTTCGTGGACCTGGCCCCGCTCGGCGACGGGACCGAAGTGGCCGGCGCGCTGCTCGGCGCGCTGGGCCTGCGCGAGAGCGGGCTGCGGCCCGCGCCCGGCGACGCCTCCGTCGACCCGGTCGAACGCCTGGTCACCGCGCTGACCGGCCGGCGGGTGCTGCTCATCCTGGACAACTGCGAGCACGTCGTCGACGAAGCCGCCCGCCTCGTTCACCGGCTGCTGAGCGCCTGCCCCGAGCTGCGGGTCCTGGCGACCAGCCGGGAGGCCCTGGGCATCACCGGCGAGTCGCTGTGGCCGCTGCCGCCGCTGCCGCTGCCGCCGGAGGGGGTCCGTGCCGAACAGGCGCTGGAGTACCCGGCGGTACGCCTGTTCGCCGAACGGGCCGCCGCCGTCAGCCCCGGCTTCACCGTCGACGCCGACAACGTCGATCTCGTTCTGCGGATCTGCCGTGACCTGGACGGGCTGCCACTGGCCATCGAGCTGGCCGCCGCCCGGCTGCGCTCGCTGCCGCCCGCCGAGGTCGCCGCCCGGCTGGACGACCGGTTCCGGCTGCTGTCGCGCGGCGACCGTACGGCCGCGCCCCGCCATCGGACGCTGCGCGCGGTGGTGGAGTGGAGCTGGGACCTGCTGGATGCCGGGGAGCAGACGCTGGCGCGGCGGCTGACCGTGTTCAGCGGCGGTGTCACCCTGGAGGCGGCGGCGCGGGTGTGCCAGATGTCCCCCGACGAGATCGACGAGCTGCTGGCCGGGCTGGTCGACAAGTCCTTCGTCCACAGTGGGCCGGACGGCCGCTACCAGATGCTGGAGACCATCCGGGCCTTCTGCGCCGAACGGCTGGCCGAGGCGGGCGAACGCGACCGGCTGCAGCGGGCGCACGCCGAACACTTCTTCGACCTGGCCCGTACCGCCGACCCGTACCTGCGCCGGGCCGAGCAACTGGACTGGCTGGACAGGCTGGCTGCCGAGCACGGCAACCTGCACGCCGCGCTGCGCTGGGCCGTCCGCCACGACACCACGCTGGCGCTGCGGCTGGTGGCCGCGCTGTCGTGGTACTGGTGGCTGCGCGGCCGGGTGGAGGGCGCCCCGCTGGCCGGTGAACTACTGGTCGCGGTGGGCGACGAGCCGCCGGACGACCTGGGCGAGGAGTGGGTGCTGTGCCTGGCCAACGCCGCCTCCGGCAATACGCTCGACCCGGAGCTGAGCGGCCGCCTGGACCACGCCGAGGCGATCATGAAGGGCATCGACCGGCCGCTGCGCTGGCCCGGCGGGATCGTCTACTGGGCGCTGCTGGCCGGGCCGGAGCGCACCAGCGTCGAGCAGCACCGGGTGCAGCTCGGGACGGACGCCTGGTCGCAGGTGATCAGCCACCTGGGCGACGGCTTCCAGCTCCTGTTCAAGGGCGAGCTGGTCGTGGCCGAGCCGGAGTTCGAGGCGGCCTACGAGGGGTTCCGCGCGCTCGGGGATCGCTGGGGCATGGCCAACTCGCTGGACCCGCTGGCCCAGGTCGCCGACTGGCGCGGCGACCGGGAACGCTTCCACGCGCTGATCGACCGGGCCCTGGAGCTGGTCGATCAGCTCAGCGCGTACGAGGAGCGGGCCGACCTGCTGGCCCTGCGCGCGACCACGTTCGTCCGGGACGGCGACTATGCACGCGCCGAGGCCGACTACAGGCTGGCGGCCGAGGTCGCCCGCCGGGCCGGAGCCGGGGAGAAGGCCGACGGCATGTACCACGGCCTCGGTGAGATCGCCCGGCTGCGCGGCGACCTGGCGCAGGCTCGGCGGTACTACGAGGCGTCCCTGAACTCCGCGTCCGACAACTGGTTCGCCACCGGCTGGACACGGGCGCAGGCGCTGGTCGGGCTGGGCTGGACCGCCGAGGCCGAGGGCGACGCCGAGCGGGCCCGCGCCCTGCACCGGCAGGGGCTCGCGCTGGCGATGCGCCGCCAGAACGTCATGTACGTCGCCGACGCCGTGGACGGCCTGGCCGGCACGGCCCTCCTGGAGGGCGACGGCGAACGGGCCGCCCTGCTGCTGGGCGTGGCCGCCGGGCTGCGCGGCATCCCGGCGGCCGCCGGCACTGACGCCGCCCGGGTCGCCGCCGGAGCCCGCGAGCTGATCGGCGAGGACGCCTACCGGGCCGCCCACGACCGCGGCAGGGCACTGGACCGCGAGGAGGCCCTGCGGCTGGCGGGCGCCTGACCGTTCTCCGGTCGGGGGTTACCCGTCAGGTAATCGCGGTGGCTACTCGGCGTCCCTAGCGTCGGAGGCGTCGACAACGACGAGGCTCCGAAAGGGGAAACCGCCATGACCTCCCTTCGCTCTGTCACCGATGGCGGCCTGTTCACCGACGGCCGGAGGCTGCTGCGGGCGGCGCTGCGGATCGACGCCGTGATCACCGGCGTCAACGGGCTGGCCTACCTGGCGCTGGCCGGGCCGCTGGAGAGCCTGCTGGGCCTGCCGACCGGCCCCGGCCGGGCCATCGGGGCCCTCCTGCTGGTCTACGCGGTCGCGGTGTGGGCGGTGTCCATGCCCGACCGGATCGGCCGCGGCGCCGCCATGGCGGTCGTGGAGGCCAACCTGCTGTGGACGGTCCTCAGCATCGTGGCGGTCGCCACCGGCCGGCCGGAGCTGAACGTGGCCGGTGGGGTGTGGGCGGTGCTGCAGGCCCTGGTGGTCGCCGGGTTCGCGGCGCTCCAGTACACCGCCCTTCGCCAGACCCGCTGACCTCCACCCGACTGGAAGAGCCCGGCCCGGGATCCATCCCATCGGCCGGGCTTTTCCACACACATACCCCCATATCAGCACGAACAGTTTGCCCGGCTATGGGCGTCGAAGGCGTTCGGCCGGACCGACCAGCCGGTAGGGGTGGATTTCAGGCCATCTGCTGGAGGTGCACGAGATCAAGACCACATGGTCTCTCCGGACGCGGCTGGCGCTGCTGGCCGGCGGCGTCATGGCGTTGGTATGCCTCCTGGTGAGCGCGCTGGTCGTCTTCGGGGTACGCAACCGGGCCGCCGACTACCGGAAAACCCGCGACACTCAAGTCGCCCTAAGCGTGATGCGCCTCATAGAGCGCCGCAGCCTGCCCCCGCTCCTGCCCGAGCAGGACGGCATTTCCATCCAGGTGCTCGACAGCCGGGGCCGGGTGGTGTCGGGCACTGCGAACCTCGCCCACAAACCCCCGATGGCGGACTTCCAACCCCCCGAGAGCGCCGACCTCGCCAGCCGGAAGCTCTGCCCACCACGAGGACTGCGAGACTGCATGAACGTGGTCGTCCTCCGCGTCTACCAGTCCGAGGGCGACTGGACCGTGTACACGGCCAACCGGACGATCCCCTGGTACGTCAGCAGCGGGACCGTGGTGTTCCTGGCCTCCATCTCCTTGCTGCTCGTCCTGCTCACCGCCGTCGGCGCCTCCCACACCGTCCACAAGACCCTCGTCCCGGTGGAGGCCATCCGCGCCGAACTGGCCGAGATCACCGCCTCCGACACCGGTCGCCGCGTTCCCGTCCCCGAGAGCCACGACGAGATCAGACAACTCGCCGACACCGTCAACGCCACCCTGCAACGACTGGACGCCGCGCTCGTCCAGATGCGCCGCTTCACCTCCGACGCCTCCCACGACCTGCGCAGCCCCATCACCGCCGCCCGGGCCCAGGTCGAGGAGGCCCTGCGGTATCCGGAGGAGACCGACTGGCACGAGATGGCCACCCAGGTGCTGGCCAGCCTGGACCGGCTCCAGGCCATCGTGACCGACCTGCTGGAACTGACCGCCCTGGACACCGGCGCCCACCGGGCCATGGACTATGTGAACCTGGGCACGCTGGTCTCCGCCGAGATCGACCGCCGGCCCGGACGAGTGCCGATCCACACCCACCTGGACTCCGACGTGATCGTCCGCGGCGACCCGCTGCGGCTCGCCCGCCTCCTGGTCAACCTGCTCGACAACGCCGAACGGTACGCCGCCTCCAAGGTGGACATCATCGTCCGCTCCGAGAACGGCACCGCCGTCCTGGAGGTCCGCGACGACGGCGCCGGCATCCCGCCCGAACACCGCGAGACCGTCTTCCAGCGCTTCGCCCGGCTGGACACCGCCCGCAACCGCGCCTCCGGCGGCACCGGCCTCGGCCTTCCCATCGCCCGCCAGACCGCCCACGCCCACGGCGGCACCCTGGTCGCCGAGGACAGCCCCCGCGGCGCCCGCCTGGTCCTGCGCCTCCCCCAGACCACCCCGCCCAAGCCCCCCGGCTGAAGCGCCCCGGCACCCCTCTCCCCCCGGGCCTCCTCCTCCCACCTTCCTCCCCGGATATCGAGTTGGCGCATGTCCCGGGCATCGCGTATGCTCTCGGTCGTTGCCCGGCACCGGCAAGCCCGGTCGGGGGACACCCACCGAGACGATAGGCTCGGTAAAGCAAGGTCCTGTGGAGCAGTTAGGAGTGCTCGCCACCCTGTCAAGGTGGAGGTCGCGGGTTCAAATCCCGTCAGGACCGCCAGGGCGCACCAGCGCCTTGGGCAGGTAGCTCAGTCGGTACGAGCGTCCGCCTGAAAAGCGGAAGGTCGGCGGTTCGACCCCGCCCCTGCCCACCTCTCCGAACAGCCGAAACGCCCCGAAGCCAACAGGCTCGGGGCGTTTTTGACGGCAACGCTGACGGCAACGGCCTCAGCCGAGGGCATCCCCCAGCTTCCGCAGCGCCGCCCGCTTTTCATCGAGGGATGTGTGGGCGTAGATGGTCATGGTGACCTCGATGTCGCTGTGTCCGACGATCTCCCGGACGACGTCCGGCGCGACGCCCAGGTGGAGCAGCAGGGACACGCAGGTGTGCCGCATGTCGTGGAAGCGGACGCCCTCCAGCCCGGCGGTCTCGCGGATGCGGCCCCAGCTTCGGCGGAGGTTGTCCGGCTCCATGGGGGTGCCGAGCCGGGACGGGAAGACCAGGCCGTGATCCTGCCAGTCCGGCCAGGCGTCCGCCCGTTCGGCGTGCTGGCGGATCTTGTGCTCACACAGGGCGGTGATGCACAGGGCGGGCAGGGGGATGGTCCGTTCGGAGTCGTCGGTTTTCGGCCGGACGAAGCGCAGCGCTCCCCCGACCCGTTGCAGCGTCTGGACCACTTCCAGGGTGGCGCTTTCGATTCCGTTGCCGGCGCAGACCTCGCATTCCGCGCCGTCGGCCTCCCCGCCTTCCCCGTCGCAGGCGCGGCAGGGCATGAGGGCGATGTCCTGCCAGCGCAGGCCGAGCAGTTCACCGCGCCGCAGGCCCAGGCACAGCGCCAGGACGTACAGGGCGTAGAGCCGTTCGTCTTTGGCCGCCTGGAGGACCGCGCGGGCCTGGTCGACGGTGAGCCCGCGATTGACCTTGTATTTCGGTGCGCTGACCTGGACCAGCTTGGCGACGTTGCGCGGGATGACCTCCTCACGCACCGCGGTTTCCAGAGCGTTCCGCAGCACGGCGTGAATCGACTGGACCATGCGCACCGACAGCCGGGACTGGCAGCACTCCCCGCCCTTGAGAGCGCAGCAGCGCGGCACCTCACGGGCAGCGTCCACCCCGTGCTTGCAGCACAGACACAGCGCCCGGACACGGGAGATGAAGGCCCGCACGTCCCGGGCGGCCAGCTTGCCGAGCCGCTTATTGCCCAACTCAGGGATCAGATAGAGCCGGATCACGCTCTCGTATCCCTGGGCGGTCCTGGGCTTACGCTCGGGCCGCACCACGTTGTCCAGCCAGTACGTCAGGTACTGCCCGACCGTCCAACTCTCCGCCGCAACGGGGATGCCCTGGTCGGCCTGCTCCAAAAGCTTGGTCAGCTTGCGCCGCACCTCGTCATGCGTCCGCCCGTAGAGCCGGACACGCTTGAAGGTCCCCGCCGTGGTCGGCACGAACGCGGCACCCTCGTACCGGCCGTCCTTGCGCTGATAGATCGTGCCCTCACCATTGGCCCGCTTACGGGAACGGGACTTACGAGACTTACGGCCCGCCGACTCCTCCGGCTCTTCCGGCTCGTCCGGGACGGGTAGAAGGGTCACGGTCATCAGGCAGCCACCTCCAAGGACTCGCCCAGGAATTCATCGATCGCGGCAGCGGGAACGATCCGACGACGGCCCACCTTGATCGTGCGGAGCCGGTTGGAGCGGATCAGGTTGTACAGAGACCAGCGGCTCAGCCGGAGCAGCGCCGCAGCCTCGTCGAGGGTCAGGACCCGTTCGTTCTCGTTCAAACGGCACCTCCATGGGTCGTGGACGAGTCGAGTGGTGGCAGGGGTGAGCCGGTCAGGGCAGCGGTGAGCAGCACCTCGCCGGGGGTGAGGCCCTGGCCGACGTAGCGCCAGTGGGCGATGACGAGGACCTGGTCCTCGTCGGTGAGGGGCAGGCGCCCGGTGGTGATCTCGTGTTTGCGCTGGTTGTGGGTGATGCGGTCGGCGCGCAGTTGGCCGAGGGTGGTGGAGTAGTGGCGGGATTTGGTGGAGAAGTGGCCGCGGAAGCCGAGCATGTGGGCCCACTCAGCAAGGCGGAGTTCGGCCATCTCTTCCAGGGCGCCCAGGCGCAGGCATTCGCCGATCAGTCGCCGGGCGTGGTTGCTGACGGGCAGGTCGTTCGGGTCGTCGGTTGCTCGGATGCGCCGGTCGAGGGTGCCGACGCATTCGGCGGCTTTGGTGGCGTATTTGGCGATGTAGCCGGCCACCGCCTTGTCCGTCAGCTCGCCCGTGGTGGTGATGGGGCGGACGTCGAGCTGATCCCCCCAGGCCAACGACCGCGCCGGGACGCCGTCGGCTTCGGGGGTGGTGACGGTGACCGCGCGGACGGCCTGCCCCACCGCTTCGGCGAGGAGGGCATAGGTGGCCCAGCCGGGCGGGGTGATGGCTGGGCCGCCGGGTCCGTCGAGGCGGATCACGGCGTGGAAGTGCACGACGCCGCGCCGTTGGTATTCGGCGACCTTGGCGAACGACACGGTGAGCACGTCGCCCAGCGCTGTGACAGTGAGCCCGGCCGCTTTGGCGATCCTGCGGCGCAGGGCCAGGGTGAACCGGCGCCACAACTCCGGCGCGCAGGCGTTGAAGAGCACGGAGCCGGTGTGGTCGTAGCAGTCCGGGCACAGCGGCTCCCCCAGCCGCGGATCCTCGGCGCCGTGCCGGGCGGTGCACGACAGCCGCCGGCCGTGCGGGCAGGTTCCGGCGTTGCGGCGGGGGTGGCAGGGCTGGACGCTGCCGGGCTTTTCGCGCCGGGTGTGCACCGGCCCGAAGGAGGGTGCGGTGAGGGTGACGAACGCGGCCGGATGGGCGGTGACCGAGTCCGGGACGCCTTTGCCGCCGACCAGGCCCGCCCGGACCAGGTGGTAGGTGTCGGCGCGGTAGGTCTCGGCGCAGGCCGGGCAGCGGGACGCCCGCCGGGTCTTGCACGCCACCCGCAAAGTCCCGCCCGGCTCGCGGGAGGTGGTGTAGCGGTGCAGCACCTCGCCGGTCAGCGGGTCCAGATGCTCGACACGACCCCGCAGGTGCACCGGCTGGACGCAGCCGCCCAGGGCGCGGGTGCGGGCGGCCCACTGCCGGAAGTCCGGGCGGTTCATCTTGGCGGCCATGTCGCGGACGGCCACCGGCGTGAGGGCGGCGTGGGGCACGATGGGCAGGTCTCCTGTCCGTTGAGGCGGTTGGGGGATGGCCCCCGACGTGGCGGCGTGTGCTTGGCGGCTGTGCGGCCACGCCGGGGGCGGCTACCTACGGGGTGGGTTAGAGGACGGAGGCGAACGCGGCCAGCGCATCGGCCAGCGACGCCAGCCCGGAGCCGATCGCGGCCACGGTCTGAGCGGCCCCGAGGGGGTGGCGCAGGACGTAGAGGGCCAGGACGAGCCAGAAGGCGAGAAAGCCGCAGCGGCGAACGAACACGGCAGGCATCTCCGATCGAGGAGTCGAGGGGCCGGGGTTAGTCGTGGCCATGGCCGTGGCAGTGCGGGCAGGTAGCGCCGTCGCCGGTGAGGCCGGTGCCGCCGCAGTGGCAGCACACCCACCGCCGCACCGCCACCGGCGAGACCGGCGGCCGGTCGGCCGAAGGGGCGGCCGGGTCGGGGGTGGGCATCAGGCCACCCGTCCAGCGGCGGGGTCGTGGTCGGCCGGGTCGGGGGTGATGTTGTTCCAGTAGCTGTTGCGGGCGTCGTTCTCGGCCAGGGATCGGGCGGGGATGTGCACGATGCGGTAGGTGATGCGTCCGAAGGTGCGGGAGGCCAGATAGCGGGTGCCGCTTTCGGCGGCGGTCACGCCGAGCAGGGCGGCCACCCGGTCGACCTCGGCCCGCTGACCGGTGTCGCAGTGGCCGCGGGTGTAGACGCTGTACTCCTCGCCGTACTCGTCCACCGGCACGGCGGGGTTGGCCTCCAGGAAGTCGGCCAGGGCGCGCAGGCCGGTGATGGTCTGATGCCGGGCGAACAGATCACCGGGAACGACCGGGTTCGGGTTGGCGGGCATGCGGATACCTCCCAGGGTTAGGCGGCGGACTGGTCGCGGAGCTGGCGCAGCAGCTCGGAGGCGAGCTGGTTGGACACGCCCAGCCGTGCGCGCAGCGCGTCGCGGGTGATGGGGCGGCCATGCTTGGTGTGGTGTTCGTCGGCTACTCGCCGGGCGAACTCCACCAGCGGCCCCGCCGAACTAGCAGAACCAGCCGGGCGAGCCGAGTCGGCCGGGGCGGGACGGCCGGAGTCGTCCTGCCGGGACGGGGCCGCCGGGGCGGCGGCGGGGAGCGGGATCTCGGTCTGCCCGCCCTCGACCGGGGCAGGGTCGGGAGCGGCCAGTTCGGGACGGGCACCGTCCCGGACCGCCGGGACCGGCGGGACCGGCGGCGAGGATGAGGACGGGGACGAGTCGGCGGGGCGGCCGAAGGACGGCGGGACGGCCAGCCCATCAGGGGCCAAGGCGTCAGGACGGGCGGCGGGACGGTGGGTGGCGCGGCGTTCGAGCATGGAGACGGCGACCAGGAAGGCGGTGGCCGGGGTGCCGGCGGTGACCCAGCCCCATACGGTCGGCTGGGCTTGGGCGAGGTTGGCGGCCAGCGAGAGCAGGATGCCGCCGATCAGCACGCACGTTGGCCACGACAGCGGCCGGGCGGTGCGGGCGGTGCGTTTGTCGCGCTGTCGTTCCCGGGCGGCCATGACGCAGGTCAGGTCGATGCAGACCGCGATGGCCCAGGCCATCCAGCCGTGCTGGCCGTGTTCGCGGGCGGTGTCGCGGATGTGGGTGAACGATCCGGCCGCCGCGATGGCGGCCAGGACGACCACTGGCCCGGAGTCGGCCAGCACGGGCAGGAGGCGGCGGGTCATGCCGCCGTCCCGCCGGTCAGGTTCGCCAGCAGCGCGGCCAACTCGGGATCGCACTCGTGGTCCTCGACCCAGCGGTAGGCGCGTCCGGCCGAGACGGCGGTCATGGTGTCGGCGCACCGGTCGCAGGTGGCGATGTGCAGGCCGCGGACGCCGTCCCACTCCACCACCGGCCCCACCAGGACGGACGAGCCGACCCGGCGGGACGGGAACGGACGGATCGGGACGGGGCGGGGACGTGCCGGGACGGGACGGGGACGGACCGGCGGGCGGGTCAGGCGGCGGGGCCGCAGGACGATTACGCGGGGGGTCACGGGCAACTCCATCGGATCGGGTTTTTGGGCATGGGCCAGGTAGGGACGCGGCGCGATCAGGGCTCACGCCAGCCATGGAAAGAGGAGAGGGAGAGAAAGAGCGCCGGGTTATGCCGCGGCCGGGCGGATCGTGGGGGGTCCGCCGATCAGGTCGGCCCAGGCCGGGGCCAGATGCGCGAAGTCACGCGCGGCCTGTTCGGCCTCGTGTTCGGGGACGTAGACGGAGCGGGCGCGGTGCCAGGTGCCGTCCTGGCCGGCCACCACGCACACCCCCGGAGTCTCGGCCGAAATCGCGCGGGCGGCATCCAGGGCGGCCGGGTCGAGGTCGCCCAGGGTCATGGTGGCGGTTTCGGGGTCGTTGACCCGATGGCAGACCCGGCCGGACAGCTGGGAGCGCAGGGCGGTGACGCCGGGGCCGAGGTCGGAGCCGATGCGCTGCCCGCACACGATCAGGTGGACGGCGAACGCGCGGCCGAGCTGGGCCACCCGCAGCAGCGCGGTACCGGTCTTGGCCACCTCCTCTTTCTCGCTCTTGTCGGCCATGAGGAACAGTTCGGCCACCTCGTCCACCAGGACCACGATCGGGACAGGACGCAGGTGGTCGGGCAGGGTCCATACGTTCCGCGCCCCGTGCGCCCGGCAGGTGGCCATCCGCGCTTCCACCTCGCCGACCAGGTCACCGAGCAGGCCCACGCACTCGGCCCGGGTGGTGGCCAGCGCCGACAGCCGCGGCGCGTACGGGGTGAACTCCACCCCGCCCTTGAGGTCGAAGCCCACCAGCGCGACCGGCTGCGGGGCCAGGCCCTTGAGGATGGCGTTGGCGAGGTTGGATTTGCCGGACTGGGTGGCTCCGGCGTTGAGCCAGTGCGGCACGGTGCGCAAGTCGATCACCCAGTCCGCGCCGTTCTCCAGCTTGCCCGGCCGCACTTGCAGCAGTTCCCCGGTTTCGGGGGTGGCGGTGACCTCGGTGAGGGGGTCGCGCATGGTGGCCCACAGCGTGACCTTGCCGGGGCGGACGTCGACCACCCGGACCGAGTGGACGCGCCAGGCGTGCGCGATGCCCTCGGCCGCGCGTTCGTAGTCCGCCGGAACCTGGCCGTCATGCAGCCGGACCCGCACGCGCCAGCCGAGCCGGGTGGGGCGCAGCCAGCCCAGGCGGGGCGCCCGCTCGACGTCGACCCGCCGCATCCGCCGTTTGTAGGTGGCGACGGTGACCGAGCGAGCCGCCGGCCCTGCCACCGGGACGGCGTCCAGGGTCAGGCGCCAGCGCCGCCGCTTACGCGACAGGCCGCAGCCAGAGGCGACATGCGCCCAGGTCAGATACACCAGCAGCATCCGGGACGGATAGCCGACGCCGTACCAGAACGAGGACGGGTGATACCGGCGCCAGGCCCACAGCCCGGCCATCACCAGGGCGGCCAGGACTGCGAGCACCAGGACGAGATCGTTCATCGCCGGACCGCCGTTCAGGCCACGTCCGCCGACACCGGCACCGCCGAGCCCACCGACCCGACCGAGGCGGGGGCGGTCTGGACGGCGGGGATGATCTGCTCGGCGCGGTAGGCGATGCCCCACCGCATCCGGCCGTTGATGTGCTGTTCCCACGGGAACCCCACCAGCCCGACCGGCGTGACCACCTGGCCGATCACCACCCCCGGGTCCCCGGAGACCGCCACGTTCACCAGCTCGACGCGGCCGGACTCATCAGCCGCCGACAGGCCCACGGTGTAGACCGTCTGGCCGTTGCGGTCCACCTTGACCTCACCGGTGTCCTGGTTGATCAGCTTGGGACGCGGCGGCGACACGCACACGAAGGTGAGGGCGGACGTGTCAACAGGGATGTTGCGCATGCTGAGTACACCTCTCGTCGGCCTGCTGAGCAGGCTTTCGGGGACGAGGGAGAACACGCGCCGTGCAGTCCGAAGCGGGTAGCATCGAAGCGCCAACTAGGGTGCTAACCGCATCCGGCCTGGGCGGGTTCTCCCGCTCAGGCCACTTTCATTTGTGGCCTGTCTCCGCCTCCAAGAGCGGTCTTCTCCCACTCCTGAACGCGATGAGCGTCTGTGCTGGGCTGTCACCTCCTAGGGGTCTTTCAGCCTCAGCACAGACAGTACCCGGTACTCAGAGTCTCTACTAGTACTTTTAGTATCGGTCCACGTACTTTTTCTACGCGCCCACCCGGTCGGCGAGTTCCCGCAGCTCAGGAGAGGGCGGGTCCTGCATGGCCAGCAAATCGGACACCAGTTGCCGGACGATCCGGTGATTCCGTATCTGCTCCGGCGTGATCGTCTCGGCCTCCAGCAGGGTCGAGACCGCCTCGTTGACCTGTCGGCGCTGGGCGTGCGCGCGAGCGAGGTCGATGCCGAGCCGGGCCCGCCGTTCGGCCGACAGGGTGGAGGTGTCCACCGCCGCCCCGACGCGCAGCGCATGACCGGCGTCCCCCAGCTCGACGGCCACCGCCACCTCATGGAGTGCCACGTTGGCCGGCCCGAACTCGGTGTTGTAGTAGTTGTGGCCGTCCCCGAGCCGTTCGGCGACCTCACGAGCCCGAGCCAAGTGCTCATAGGCGGCATCGGCCTGGTTGAGCCGGGACGCGGCCACCGCCCGTTGCAGGGTCAGCCCACCCCACAGCGACATCGCATCGGGCTTGCCCTCGTCGGCCAGGAACCACAGCGCCTCAGAAGCCGTCCGGGCAGTCTCCTCCGCCTGGTCGAAGTGCCGCGCGCCGAGGAACACGAAGCCGAGCCGGAACGCACCCGCCGCCATCATCAGCGGATCACCGGCCCGTTCCGCCGCCACGATCGCCCGGTCCGCAGCGATCCAGGCCGCCTCAGGCTCACCCAGCTTGGCCAGCGCCGCCGAGCACGCCTGGTACGTCGAGGCCAGCAACTCGAACAGCTCGGCCCGACGTTCCTCCTCCGCCGACCGCACCGCCGTTTCCAGCGCTGGCACCAGCCCGCGGAGCAGGTCGGCCAACTCCACATACCGGCTCTCGTGCGCCAGCTCCCACGCCCGATCAACCCGCGGCCGAATCTCGTCCGTGGGCGGGACGGGAGCCGAGTGCAGCATGGCCCGCAGCGAGTGAGCGCCCGACAGCACCAGGCGCAGGCCGGCGGACCCCGGGATCTCCTCCGTAGTGGCAGCGACCACCGGGGCCTCGGCGGCCAGTTCCGACAACGGCAGTTCCAGCGCTTCGGCGACCTTCTCCAAGACCGACATCCGGTCGATCTTGCGCACCCCGCGTTCGACCTGGGAGACCCACGCCACCGACCGATCGATCAGCCGCGCGAGTTCAGATTGCGACAGCCCACGCCGCTTGCGCTCTTGAGCGATCCGCCGGCCCAGCGCCCTTTGGTACTCAGTGCTCACCCCGCCGTGCCCTTACCGGCCTGGAGCTCCAGCCAGTCCACCTCGACCGAGGCCAGGAGTTCGTCACGGGCGCCGAGGAACCGCTTGGTGTGCTCCTGCGCCTCGTGCGCGTCGAAGGCCTCCCGGTCCCGGTACAGCTCATAGAAGATCCGCTGAAGCGGCTGCCCCTCGACCCGATGCGTCGCGTACACGAACGTCCCGGGCTCAAGCTCCCGGATCTTCTCCACCGTCTCACCCACCAGCCGATCGAACTCCTCGGCGCTCGCCTCGTCTTTGCAGGTGAACCGGACCACCAGACCGAACATGGTGCGACCTCCTCCGTTGCTTCCTCTACGAGATCAGTACTTATTGTGCGGCACAAGTACCCGAAGTGACTTGTACTCGAACTACCATACCCGTACTTTAAGTATCAGTCACTGGGTGCAGGTGCTCTGACCTGCAAGATCGCGAGGGGAACCCCCGATGAGCGCAACCCAAATCACTCAAAAAGACGGGCGAAAGTGGCAACACACCTTCTCCGGGCTGAGGGACCAGGTACGCGCGGCCCGTCGCTTCACCGCCACCCATCTCCCCGACCACCCTGACGCCACACTGATCGTCAGCGAGCTGGTAACGAACGCCGTCGAGCACACCCGCAGCGGCCGGCCGGGCGGAACGTTCACGCTCACGGTCGAGCGCCGCCCCGACGCCGGCGCCCTGGTGGAGATCGAGGACCAGGGCGGCCCCGAAGTGTTCGGCCTCCCCACCCGCGGCCGCGAAGGCGGACGAGGACTCACCCTCGTCGAGGCCCTGACCACCGCATGGGGCGTCAAGGGCGACCAGACCGGCCGCACCGTATGGGCCGAGCTACCCCCACCGGCCCCATGAACGAGGTCGACCCCGCACCCGCCCTCCGAGCACTACGTGAGCAGTTCCCTCACTGGGCGTTCCTGTTCAACCCGCTCACCCAACGATGGTTCGCCCTACGCGGCAACGCGACCACGCTCGTCGCCAACACCCCCGAGCAGCTTGCCGACTACATCCAGCACATCCAGCCCCAGCCAGCCCCCAACCCGAGAGACCAGCAACGACCCGCCGGACACACCCCACCCAAGACCACCCAACCGGCCACCCCAAGGCCGGACCCTCATGCACCAGGCCCCGCCACGTCCCGTTCCACCCGCCCCAGACGGTAAACGACGCCATCCCACCGTCCCGAAGAGAGGCCAAGGGCAACAGTGTTCCGACCACACCCAGCACACAGCCGCACCGTCACAACGACCCTGCACGCGGCAGAGCCGACCGAAGGCGTGTCATGGGTCCGCAAGTGAACAGGAAGCTCCCGAGCAACTTGCCGACTACATCCAGCGTATCCAGCCCCAGCCGACGCCCCGCCCCAGAGAGCAGCGATGGCCCACCGGACACACCGCATCACCGCAGCCTGCCCCATCCACTGCCTCAAAGCAGTCCTATCCGCCATGGCCTACAACCGACTCGCCCTGGCCTACGAAGCCCCCTTTGACCCACCGCGGACAGTAGGCGACGTGCTCAAGCTCGCCCAGGACGACAAGCTCAACGAGATCACCGGCCTGGGCCCACGCCGCATCAGCGAGATCGAAGCAGCCCTAGTGTTCGCCGGCCTGCCCTACCGCCACACCGACCCACCTTGACGAGCCCACCAGCAGGCAGCCCGACCAGTCTTCCCGGCCCGCCCGCCGCGAAGACGCTCTGACCAGCGGTTACATAGTCCGACACCCCGCCCGATGAGGACTTTCTCTACGTCTTCAAGGGCGCCCCGCTGCGCGGACCGCCGCCAGCCGGATCGCCGCGGCGGGCATGCGGCCTCTCCGGGCCGGTCCCGCCGCGCCGCCCGCCTGGCTACCTCAATAACCGACGACGGTGAACACCAGAGTCATCTGTCGCTACCCCAGCGTAGCTGCGCGGCGTTCCACCGATGCGCTCGTCGAGCCCACTAGCCTATGGTGAACCGATCCCAGCCCCGTGACGCCAGGAAGTACACAGTGGACACTCCCCCCTCCTCTACGTGTGCAGACTTCTTCGTTGCTTGCTGCGAAGCCAGGAAACACGACATTCTTATCCAACGCGTCAGCCGATCGGATAAGGAGTTTCACTTTCAGAACTGGGTGCGAGACCGATTGGTTGATGCGGGGATTCTGCATGACTCCGCTGGCCGAAATAGCTATCCAGACTTCACTCTCGTGAATTATGCCGAAGGCTACGAAGTCAAGGGATTGGGCTTGCCTGGTAGGGAAGCGAGCTACGACAGCAACAGCCGAGTTCCCACCGGATTCCACAACGGAAGAACAATCTACTATGTCTTCGGGAGATACCCCTCAGATACGAGTGAGGAAAGGTATCCAGTCATCGATCTGGTAGTGTGCCATGGCGACTTCCTCAACGCAGATCACACTTACGTCCATAAAAATGACAGCTTCCGAGGTTTCGGATCATACGGGGATCTACTGGTCCGGGACCGAAAGATGTACGTAGCGCCGACCCCCTTCGCGCTGGCTGAAGGGACAAGCGGTCAGGCCACTCTGATTGTTCCGGCGGAGACAGAGATTGACGGCCGGCTGGAGAGGGTGGGAGAGTTGGTGAGGGTCGAGACAGAAAAGATCGTCATCGGGTATAACTTCGACCTGCAAAGTAACGTGCTAACGCCCCAACTTGCCCCTAACCCTTCCGCTGGCAAGGAACACCACTTCGCCGCCTATCGCTTGAAGGGGCAAGGGCGTGGTCCCGTGACCATGAAAAACGTGGAGCAAGCCAAGAAGCAGCTTTTGATAGAGGATACCAATGACGCTGTTTGACTTGGAGCCGCTTCCAAGCATGCCTGACATCGAGCTTGTTCGCACGAGCGTTCCTCTGTCGTCCGTGCTAGAACACTCATTTCCGGCTGGACCCTTGAGTCGGATCGGCGAACATGAGTCTTGGCGGAAAGAGGTACATCGCCCTGCGACGAGTACTCACAAGTGGTGGGCAAAGCGGCTCGGTAGCGTCTTCCGGGGGATCCTCGTATCGGCAGTCTGTGGCGAGGACGAGGATGCAATGGCGCTGTACGAGTCTGCTTGCAGGTTCGATGGGCTTACTGTATTCGATCCTTTCGCAGGCTCGGGCACGACTGTCGTTGAGGCAGCCAAGCTGGGCGCACGAGTAATCGGCTACGATATCAATCCGGTCGCTACACTCGTTCAGCGGCAGGCAGTACAACAATGGGATATTGCCGAGCTCCAGCGTGCATACAAGCTCATCGAGGAATCCTGCCGGCCGGAGATCGACCGAGTACACAGGGCAGAAACAGGTGAAACTGTCCTGTATTATTTCTGGGTCGCCTTGGCCCTTTGCCCTAATCCACTCTGCGGGAAAGATGTAAGGCTGTTCTCGACACACATCTTCTCGAAGAACGCCTATCCGAAGCGCGTCCCCGATGCACAGATAGTCTGCCCGATCTGTCTGGACATCATTGCAGGACGCTACGACTTCACATCTGCCACTTGCCGCAACGGCCATCAGGTAACATCTGATGGCGCCGTGTCCCGCGCCACGGTAAAATGCATCAACTGCGGGACGCTCACTAAGGTTTTGGATGCTCTGAATGACCACCCCCCGCGCTATGAGATGTATGCAAAGCTAGTGCTGGGCAAGGATGGAAAGAAGCGATACGAGCCCATCACTGATTACGATATTGCACTGTATGGCGAGTGCACAGCGCTACTTAAGGAAAATGCTTCCACTCTGGTTCTTCCCTCTGGACGGCTAGATGATGGCGAGAACACGCGGCAGGCTCTACGCTGGGGATTCACTGAATGGCGGCATTTCTTCAACGACCGGCAACTCTACTCTCTAGGACTGCTCGCAACAGCACTGCGGGAACTTGAGGCAGGGCCTGCTGAGCGTGAGGCGCTGATCGCACTATTTTCGGGGACTCTTGAGTTCAACAACATGTTCTGTTCCTTCAAGGGAGAAGGAACGGGAGCGGTCCGACATATGTTTAGCCATCATGTCCTCAAACCGGAGCGGACACCGCTAGAAGCTCATCCGTGGGGCACTCCAGCTTCATCGGGGTCCTTTTCGACCCTGTTCAAGAGCCGCCTCATCCGAGCTCATGAATACAAAAGCGAGCCCGCCGATCAAATCCTCCGCGGCAATAAAGTGGAGCGAGTTCATGGCCTCTCGCTGCCGGTAGAGGCTACGATCACCAATGCATGTCCGTCGGATGGATTTTCGTCACGGCAAATATATCTTCGAACGGGAGATTCCTCGAACACGGACCTTCCCGACGAGTCCGTTGACCTAGTGATCACAGACCCTCCGTACATGGATAATGTTCACTACTCCGAGTTGGCAGACTTCTTCTACGTCTGGCTGCGTGAACTAGAGCCGTTTCCGGAGTGCTCAAAGACATCACTGGCAGAGGATAAGCCAGGAGAGTTGATCACCACTAGAAGCAGCAATGAAGTGCAAAGCGCATCGCCGGATGCCTTTGAGGCTGCTATCACTCGAGTATGGCAAGAGTGTCACCGCGTGCTTAAGTCCAACGGACTGCTGGCCTTTACGTTCCATCAAGCGCGCCTTACTGGATGGGTAGCACTAGCGAGAGCGCTGGCAAAGGCCGGATTCGTAGTCACTGCGGTCCAGCCCGTTAAAGGCGAAATGACCACCAGTGTCACGAAGGGTGGAGTGGAGCCATCGAACCTGGACGCAGTGGTCGTGTGTAGGAAGCGTGCCACCGTAACAGGTGGCGCCGTCTTCACTGACCCTTATGCCGCCGCCAATGAGGGTGAAACCAGGCTTAGTGAACTCATGGCCTCGGGGGTGAGCGTCGGTGCTGGGGATATTCGCTCCGTCATCCGTGGGTACGTGCTCGCAACTTACACCACCGACCCTCAGCGCCAAGACATTGATGAGATTGCCCAGCTTGCTGACGAGCTCGCTACGGAGAGGATCGCTAAGCTGTCTGCCTCTTGACGCAGGAGACGGCTGGTCGATCGAGCGTGGTTGACCGAGGTTCGAAACGATCGTCGTGGGTGGTTGAGTTCCGTCTGTGGCTGGGGACGATCGCTGCCGCGGGGCTTCCGGTGCTCGGGCCGTGGCCGGCCCTGCGCTCCGGGTCCCCTTGCCTTCTGGACGTGGTAATGCTGTGAGCGTCAGCCTTTGATGTGCCTACTAGTCGCCCATCAGTCTTATTGGAGGGAGTCGAAGCTCCTCGCGGATAGTGCCCAAATAGCGATCGCGAGACCATTCAACCTGCTCCCATCCCCCTCTTTCGTAAGTATATTCTTGTAGCCCTTTGAGTGCCTCCTCTGCCATATTCACGGTACTATTCTCCGACACCAATCGCATCAACTCGAGTCTGTCCCATACGGGAGTTAGGTAGTCCTCAGGCGGCTCAGAGTTGGCGCCGCTGCTATAGTGCTCGAAGATGTTTTTAAACTTGACGTCGAATTCTTTGAGAAATCCAATGTGGGCCTCGTAGCGGAGTCCGCGGGCCCACACTTCGCGCTCATGCTCGCGCTCACGTTTCTCGCGCTCGACCGCGCGGCGCTCACTCCATAGTTGCCCAAGCCAACTACCGATAAGCGCTAGCAGCCCTCCGGTCAGCGTTGAGACAAGGGGAAGCCAAGTCATTCTATTATGATGCACAGAGGATACTTGCTGGTACACGACGACACGCCGGACCGCTGAGCACAGCGCTATCGGCGGGGGGCGTAAATCCGCTGGCTCATACTGCTGTGGCGCTGTGAGGCGGACACCGGCCAGAACCCCAGCGCCCCGCGGATCTGCATGCGCAGGTCGTCGGGCTGGGCGGATTCCAGCAGGCGCCAGCCGCCGGCCGCCGAGACCATCGCCCGCCACTAGCGTGAGGTCAGCCCGAACCACACCACCACGCCGGGGAACTCCTCGCCGAACTCCCGGCGTGCCAGCAGCCACACCGACCGCAGGTGGTCGGCGGGCACTGTCGGGACGAAGCGGCCCAGCGCATCCTTACCGGGGGCGGCCATCACCGGGCCGCCTCTTGGGAGCGTGCCGCCATCGCCCACGGCCCCAGCAGCAACGCGATCTGCCCGACCGCCCCCGGCACGTCATCGCAGGGTGCCAGCCGGACATGTGGCAGCAGCACGTACCACCACACGGCCTCACCGGCCGCCGTCGCCAGGAAGGGCAGCACGCCGACCGACAGCCCGAAGCAGTCCAGGTCCGGATGCCACACTCGCAGGTACGCCGGGTCGTGTTCGTAGTACGGCAGGCTCCGCCAGCCGTCATCGGCCAGTTCCTCGGCCAGCCGTTCCAGGTGAGGGGTCACCATCGGATTTCAGTCCCGTCCGGCCAGCGCGCCCTTGACCGCGACCACGGCGTCTTGCAGGTGGTTGTCGTCGGCCGGGGCGATGGGCGTACCGCCGACGAAGCAGAACCACGGCTCGCCGCCGCAGTCGTCCCGGTACGCGCAACGGACCTGGACCGGCGAGCCGGACGCCACCGCCACGACCAACAGCGGCTCGGACTCGGCCATCTCAGCCTCATAGCCGTGGGCACTGAGCGTCTGCGCCAGCGCCCAGACCTGCGCACGACGGGTGTCCGTCTCACCGGGGGCATCCCACGCGTGCCCCTGCTGCCCGCTACTGCGCCGATCAGGCATGTTCATCACCCCGTCAGATGCCGTGGGCTGTTCTCTCCGCTTCGGAGAGCCTTCCTTGCCGAGGCGTCTGCCAGAGGCGCCGGCCAGGGGGCCAGGAAGGGGCCAGCACGACCGCTCACGCGAACGCACACCCGAACCGGTGACCAGGCCCAGACGGACAGAGATGAGTAGGTCGTCCTGGCAGGAACTCTGCGCAGCGCGTCGCGCAGTCGCAGGCTGAGGACAAGATGCTGACGCGCCGCTTCCGGTGCTCGGGCCGTGGCCGGCCCTGCGCTCCGGGTCGGCTTGTCCTCTGACTACACAGGTGCGGATGACGGCAACACTGACGGCAACGTCGACAGCCGCCACCAACCTTCGGCACACCCCGGCAGCCCAGTACCCACGGCAGACGCGGCCCAGGTGCGGGGTTGGTACTTCTGAAAAGCGGAAGGTCGGCGGTTCGACCCCGCCCCTGCCCACCCCTGATCATCAGCATCAACCAGCGCCCGACCAGCACACATGCGGTCGGGCGTTCTCGTTGGCCCGTCCGGCTGTGTCCGGCCGCCACCGGGGCGCGGCGGCCAGCCGTGCCGGATACGTGCCGAAGCTCCCTAGGGCCAGCCAAGCCACTGAGCGACGCCGAGAGCTGTTCCTGTGACGGTCGCGATACCGACGATGACCCCTCCGGCCCTGCTCCACTTCCGCCAATGGGTAGCGCCGGCGCCCTCGTCAGGCCCCGACTCGTTGGACATCACACATGATCGCTCGCCCTCGATCTCGACGCTGAGAGTGAAGACGATCACATGCGAGTTCTGATCATCTGCCTGCCTGGCGTTACCCTTGGTGGGTTTCATCTGTCTCCTCAGGACCGATGAGCGACGGAGCGGTCTCCTCTGCCAAGGAGGCCGCTCCCCTACGTCATCAAGGCTCTCGGACGAACCCTCCAAAAGTGTCAACTTCCTGCTGACACTCTTGAGAGGATCGGGTGCTATGTCGGACCTCGATGAACGTGTACAGAGCTTGGTTCTGGCACGATCCGCCACGGCGCTACGCCTAGCATCAACCCTGCTGGCTATCGCCGACCCGTGTCACCCACTTGCCAGTGACCCCACAGCTACCCGCAACGCAGTCGCCAACGTCCGCCATCTGGAAGCCCTGAACTGTGCATTGATGCGTTATGCATCAATGTCATGGGACACCCTGTCTGCCTTTTACGAGATATCCCGACAGTCCCTTCATCGGCGACTCGCCACCCACACCGATAGCGCCCTAGATGATGCACAAGAATACATTTCTCGCAACAGGGAAGATATAGACGATACCATCGATCAAATCTGGTCAACACTTGATCACATAGTCGAGAGTTTTTGGTCAGAACTAGAGCACTCATCCCACGTTTGGGGAGCTCGACGGGCCCAGCCCGGGTGGTGGCACCGGGTGAATGACGAGGAATGGAACTAACAATCTGGGCACCTGGCCCAGCCGACTAGTCATATCACCCAATGCCACCGTCCCCGTGTGACCATGTGATACCGAGGAGTCCTGAGCGCCTAGAACAAGCGTCACCAAGGGGAAAGATCAGGACCGAACGCAGTCCTTCACCGCGCTTGGGGGCGCTGCCCACTGTTGGGAAGCGCCCCCAGTCTGTTTGCGTTTCTAACGCGGGTTCAGCCGCGAAGCGCAGCCTCGATACGGCGTTTGGCTGTCTCGTCTTGGCCGTCGATGCACTTGGCGTAAACGCGAAGCAGTACTTCGACGCTGTGGCCGGCCCACTCGGCGACCTGGGGGGCCGGGACGCCACCGTTGAGCCAGGTGGACACGCAGGCGTGCCGTAGGTCGTACACGCGGCGGGCGAGCGGGGAAGCGTACTCGGCTTCGCTCAGCGTCGTTCTACGGGCCTTGTCCCACGCGCGCCGGTAGGTGATGGTCGGCAGCTCTCCACCACGCACGCCCCAGAACAGGCGCCCACCGGGGCCGGTGCCGATGTCGGTCAGGTGTCGGCGCAAGATGCGGGTCAGCGGGGGCGGGACCGGCACGCGGCGCCACTCCCCTTGCCCGCGGCCCTTGAGTCGGCGATGTTCGCGGCGGGCGCCGTCGTCGGTCCACTCGGCGCCGACCTCCGGGGCGGCGGTGCAGAAGCGCAGTTCGCCCCATCCGTCGGCGGGTTTCTCCACCTGGCCGGTCTCTTCGTTCAGGACCAGCAGCGGCAAGATCACGTTGTCGCGACGCAGGTTGACGGCTTCCTCGGGGCGTAGTCCGGCGTAGTAGATCACCGCGAAGAACGCCACCAACCGCGGCCCACTCGGTTCCTGGGCGCCTACGGCCTCCAGCAGGCGCCGGGCCTGACGATGGTTGACCACCGATCGACGGTCAACCTCCGATGATCCCTTGGGCGCCTTCCACTTGGTGGTCTTGACCGGGTTGCTGTCGAGCAGGCCCAGTTCTACGGCGTACTCGCAGGCGTGGTGCAAGATCGCGCGGTTGCGCTGGACGGTGGACGGGGCGGCCGGCTTGCCGTCCAGCCGGGTCGCGGCGGTGTCCAGGACGGCACGCATCACCTTCGGATCGGCGAGCGCCGAAACCGGCTTGGTGCTGCGCTCCACCCACTTGAGCACCGCGGCGGCGTCCTCGGGGCACTCACCGCGGTTCTTGGTGTTGAACGCCCACCTCCGCAGCGCCGACCGGACGCGCTTGTCCACGGGCTTCCCACGCTCGGTGGCCAGCATCGCGGGCATGACCGTGACCAGCGCCCACGCCGTGTTGGCGCGGTGCTTCGCCGATGCGCCTTTCCACTTCATGTCCACGTAGGACACGCAGAAGGCGTACCACGACACGTCCTTGCCCGCGCGTCCCCATGCGACGGGCCGGCCGGTCGTGATGTCGAACGCCTCACCCTTGCGTGCGGCGGCACGCAACTCGGCTTGGAAGCTGTCGGCCTGCGCCTTGTTGCGGAAGGGCTGCTTCCATGGCTTGGGGCCGGTCTTCCATCGGACGGTGTAGGTCGTGACGTTCTTGCCGCGGTAAACCTCGGTCTTGTAGATACGAACGTCGTACGTGATGTTATTCATCAGGCGGCGGTCTCCTGCAAGGAGTTCCACCACTCGTCCAGGTCGGCGCGGAGGATGCGAAGGTCACCGTTCGGAATCCTGGTGCACTTCGGCGCGAGCCCCTTGGCGCGCCAGTCGTAGAAGGTGGACCGGGCAATCTTCAGTTCGGCGCACACCTCGGCGACGGTGAGCTTTTCGTTCTGGCGGTTGCTCTGCTTCATGCAGCTCCTCTTGGGGTCCGTCGGGGTCGATCGGTTGTCACTGGCCGGCCGGCGGCGTGCTTGGTGGCTGTGCGCCGGCCAACAGGTAGGGGTGAACGGTGTAGGTGGGAGACGGGGGGCGGCCGGGGCCTTTGCGTTCGGGTGCGGGTTGGCGTCGTATCCAGCCGTGTTCCTCCAGTAGTTCGAGGCCGGGGCGAAGGTCGGCCACCTTGCGGTAGGTGGCGCTGCGGATGCCGTTGAAGAGTTGGCGGACGGTGAACTGTTCGGGCCGGTGCTTTTCCATCCATGCGTGAATGGTCCGGGCGGCCTCTAGGTCGGGATCGGCGCCCATGGCGTCGAACACGGCGAGCGCGTGTTGGGCGTAGTACTCGCCGATGGTGATGGCGGCGTTGATGGTGTCGGCGCTGATCGGGTGCCGGTACCCGTCTTCGATGTGCTGGGCAAGGTGGAGCAGTCCGGCGATGCGGGCAACGGCGCCGTCGTACTTGCTGCCCCAGTCGGCAATGTGGGCAAGGTCGCCGATGTTGGGCCGTAGGCGTTCCTCGGTGCGCTGTCGGTGCGCCAGGAACACAGGGCGCGCGTCGGGAGCAAGTAGCAGCCGGGCGGGGTCGTCCCAGTCGTGCATCACGCTGACCAGCCGGGCAAGGTTGGCCGTGTAGGTCTCGGTGATCCGGTCGGGAACCGGGTCGGGTTCGGCCTCCCGGTATCCGATGTTGCTGTCCGGGATCGCGTACAGGATGCGTGCGAGCAAGCCCTTGCCGCGGAATCCAGGCGTCCGGGCGAGCTCGGCGAGTACTTCGGGTTGAACGGCGATCCCGAGCGTGAGCGCCGGCCGGTCGATGTGTTCGGCTGGCCGGCCTTGCCGGTCCACCCTGAGCATGTCGCCGGCGTGGCCTTTGAGGAACACGCCCAGGTTGGGCGTGCTGGAGTAGCGGCCGGCCATGATGTTGAAGATCTCGCCCTCGGCCGATAGCACCGCCAGCCGGCCACCTTGGGCGGCCAACAGCGACGTTGCCGTTTCCGGCGTCACGTCGTCCACCACGAGTTTTGGTTGGGTCGGCACCGTGATGGACTCGGCGACCATGGCGGCGTCGGTCGCTTCGGCGAGCTTGTCAGGGTCGCCACCAGGCTTGCTGCTGTTGGAGGCGACCGCGGCGGTTTTCTCGGCGGCGGCGCGCGCCACCCGAAGCGTCAACTCGGCCTCGATGATGTGCGGCTTGACGCGTTCGATCAGGTCTTTCTCGGCGGCGAGCAACGGTTGCGTCATCGCCCGGAACACCGGCGACTTGCGTGAGCCGGGCGGCATCGCCACCACGGTGAAGATGTTCACCGGCTCCGTCCATGAACCCCGCACGTTGACCAGCGCCCGACCGCCCGCGGCCGTCGAGAGCGCAGCCAGCGCCACGCACGCGGCCAGATCGGGCGGGGTCTGGGTTTCCTCGGCGACCGCGGCCACCATGGCGCCGACCCATCCGGGCAACGCATCGGTTGGGAACGTCGGCAGGGTGCGCCGGCGCGCGCCCAGTGGTACGGGGTCGTCCCAGGGCTGGGCGTGCAGGGCGGCCAACTGCTGATCGGCGCCCGCCGCGGCAAGGATCTGGTCAGCGCTGGTCATGCCGCCCCCATCCGCGGCCGGCGAGCGCCCGACATGAGCCCACTTCGGATAGTCGCCTCGCACTCGCGCGCCGACAGTCCGATGTGCTGGCCAGCCGCGAACAGGCAGTCGAACACCAGCGGTTCAGGCAGCATCCCCGCGGCGGCGAGCTGGCCCAGCGCGAACGCCGCTTGGTTCAGGGTGTGATTGCGGTTGCCCGGCGTCGCGTCGAGAACGCGCTGAACCTCGCCACGCAGCGCCGAACCGGCGTAGCCCGCGGCGTGGTCCTGCGGTATCTCCGGCATCCTCACCGCGCCGTAGGCCGGTCGGCTCGACGCGGTGAGTAGGGCGGCCAGCCATCCCGGCAGTGGGGCGGGGTCGGCATCGTTCACGACCGTGTAGACACGGCCGGCCACGATGCTCCCCGCGGCCACCACGTAGCCACCGCGGGCGCGGGTGTCGATCAGCCAGCCCAACCGGCCGGCGCTGTTGCGAAGCTCCAGGCCGGCCGGTTCCGTGAAGTACAGATGCATCCCACCGCGGCCGGTCAGCACCGTGTACGTGTCGAACGGGAACGGCTGGCCGTGCCGCTCGCACAACGTCGCGAACACGTCGGCGCCGTCCCAGATGCCGGGCTCACGCGCCCACTCGGCCGGCGGGCGCTCCCCCGCCTTCGGCACGTCCAGGTCAACCACGATCAGCCCGGACGGGCCGCACGCAATCCCGACGTTGTAAGCGGCGTGTTCCCAGCACCGCCGGATACGCGCCTTGTCGGCAGCGGTCGCGCGGCGCTCCCAGTCGGCACGCAGCGCTGGCCGCTTGTCGCCGGGCCGCAACGGGAAGACGCACCAACCCCGCTCAGCGTGCGTGAGCGCAGCCGTCATCAGACCAGGGGCGTTGGTCATGCCGCCACTCCCGTCAGGTCGTTCGCCTCCGTCAACAGCACGGTCAGCGCAGCAACACCTTGGGCGGGTACCACGCCGTTGCCGAGCAGCCGCAACTGTTGGTTGCGGGTCAGGCCAGGCACGGCGGTGACCCATCCGGCGGGCAGGCCCATCAGCCATTCGGCGAATAGGGGGCTCAGGCGCCGTCCGCCACGGGGGGCGGGTTCAGTGGGATCAGGAGTTGGCCGTCCGCACACTCGTTCCCATCGGGCGATGGCGGGCGCGTACCGTCCCCACTCGACAGACGCGCCACCGCAGACGGCAGCATCAAGTCCCCCAACGACCCCCGTTGGTTCGGGCCGCCCTTGGTCCCGTCGCTCGCCCTGGGGGTGGGCAGCAACGCCAACACCACGTTCGGCAGTTGCGGAATGCCGCTGCGCCGGGCGGCCGGTCCCTTGTGGTCCCGGGACGCCGGGGTGGGCAGCAACGCCACCACCGTGCGCAGGTCCGGGCCGCCCGTCCCGTGCGCGCCGGGGCCGTTGGTGTCGGTCGTGCGGAGCGTCGGCAACAGCGGGCCGGGCGAGGATGAAGACCCGTTCGCGGCGGTGCGGGGCGCCGACGTCGGACGCGCGTAGGCACGTCCACGCCGCGTCGTACCCGAGCGCGGCCAGGTCTGCGAGTACGGTTCCCATTCCCCGAGCAAGGAGAGCTGCGACGTTCTCCAGCACGACGTAGCCGGGTCGAAGATCGCGAACGGCTCGCGCGACGTCTCGCCAGACACTCGAACGGCTCCCTTCGATCCCGGCACGCGGGCCGGCGTTGCTGATGTCCTGGCAGGGGAAGCCCGCGCACAGCACCTCCACGGCGGGCACGGTCGTGAAGTCGGTCGCGGTGATGTCGCCCAGGTTCGCCACGTCCGGCCAGTGGTGGGCCAGGGTGGCGGCTGCGCCGGGGTCGGGGTCGGCCACCCATACCGGGTGCCCGCCCAGCACCGCGGCGGCGGCCAGGTCCAACCCGCCGTAGCCCGAACACAGCGACCCGATACGCGGGCCGGTGCCGGACTGTGGCGGGACGGATAGCGGGTGATGTGCCATCGTGGGGACTGCTCCCTTCATGGCCTACGGGCCTGATCGGTTGGAGCAAGAGCGGTCCGGCGGCGTGCTTGGTGGCTGTGCGCCGGGCCGCTCCCTGCTTCCTCTGGGTTGTCAGCGGGTGCGGCGGTCGCGGTCGTGGGTGTGCTTGAGGTAGGTCCAGATGCGGCGGCCGGTGCGGATGCGGGCGCCGTTGCCGCCGCAGCGGTTGCAGTAGCGCCACGCGCGGCCGGAGGGCGAGCGGAACCGGCCGGCGCCGTCGCACTTACGGCATGACCCAAACGGCCAGATCACGCAGTGGATCACGTAGGCGATGCCGGCGAGCGCGGCCAGCGCCAGCAGAGCGGCGGGGTTGGTGGTGGTGTCGCTAGCGGCGGTGAGCAGGGGTGTCATGGGTGCCCTCCGGGCCGGTTTGGGCGTGCGTGCAGGTGGGGGCGCTAGGTGCTTGATCGCTGGTAGGTGTGGGGTTGGGGCGCTAGCGGGGCCGCTAGGTCTAGCGGGGGCGGGTGCTAGACCTAGCGGCACCCGGCGGGGTTATTTGGCGTCGGTACGGGTGGCCTCAAGGGCGGCCGTGATGTGCTCGCAGGCGATGCCGCGGCGGTTGGCGCCCTTGCCGTTTTCGTCCTGTCCCCAAACCTGGGCGGTCGTGATTCCGTACGGCTTGAGTGCGTCGGCGAGTTGGGCCGGCGTCCACCCGGTGTAGAGACCGGGCCGCAGTTCGGCGAGCCGGGTCACGATGGTTTCCGACCACACCTTGTCCTCGCCGGGGCGCAGGACGGCGGCGATGTCGGCGAGCAGGGACGTGCCGTCATCGGTGGGGGTGGTGTCCTCGCCGGCGGCGTAGCCGGTCAGGGTGCTGGCGGCCTTGCGGGCGGCGCGGGCGCGGTCGGCGATGCGGTCGGCGGTGGGGCCGTCGAGGTAGTAGCCGCGGGTGATCTGCGGTTCGTCGGCCTCGCCCACCAGGTAGCCGATGCCCTTGTCCTGCTTGGTGAACGTGGTGGCGCGGATGCCGTTCTTGTACATCGATGTGCCCAGGATCATGTCGTTTTCGAGCTGGCCCATGACCCGCAGGCAGAACCGGATGCCCACGTTCGCCGATACGCCGGTCGGCAGGCTGTCCTTGTCGGGGCGCTGGGTGGCCAGGAGCAGGATCACGCCCAGGGCGCGGCCACGCTTGATGATGGCGGTGGCCAGCGTGCCGGCTTCGGCGCCGTACTCGGGGTGCGAGAACAGCTCTTGGCACTCGTCCACCACGAACACCAGCGGGTGGAGTCCCAGGGACTTGCGGGCGGCCAGTTGCGGAGTGACCTTGTTCTCCGGGCGCAGGTCCTTGGGCAGGCCGGCGAGCGTCTTGGCGCGCTTCTCAAGCTCCTTGTAGACCTCCCGCAGCGAGGCGAGGCACTCGCCGATGGTGGTGTCGTCCGGGCCGGACCCGTAGTGGTGGGCGACCTTTTCGGAGAAGTCCAGATCACCAGTGCCCTTGAGCTCGAACACCCGAAGCTGCGCGGTCGGGTCGAGGGCGGCGGCCAACAGCGGCACCTTGAGGGCGAACGTCTTGCCGGCGCCGGGCATGGCGCCGATCAGCATGTTCGCGTACATCAGGGTGAGCGTCACCGGGCGGCCACGCTGATCGGTGCCGAACGGGATCGCCTTGAACAGGTCGGCGGTACCGGTCTTGGCCAGCGGCCACACGGGCGGCTTGACCTGATTCATGTCCTGATCGCCCACCCACAGCACGAGCCGGCCGGCGTGCTGATCGTGCGCCGGTTCGGGCCACACGCAGCCCAGCGGGCGGCGCAGGCCGGACGCCAGCCGGTCACGGCGTTCCATGATGTCGGTGACCGTGACGCCGTACGGAAGGTCAACGTCGGCGCGCCAGCCGGGGCCGTCGCGGGTGATCGGCGCGGGGAAGGTGATCCCGCCACCACCCTTGCCGACCGCCTTGTTGATCTCGGCGATACCGAGCGACGCCAGCGCCCGAACAACGATCTCGGATGTGAGCTTGGGCGCCTTGGTCGAGACAACCGCGGTGTCGAGGATGCGCTTGTCGGACGGGGTGCCGATCCAGCCCAGTACCGCCACCACCGCGGCGAACACGGTCGCCTGCGTGATCCCGCCCGCGGCGGACACCGACATGGCGGCCAGCCCAGTGCCGGCCAGTCCGGCGCCGGCCATGATGCGGCGCCACCTCACGCGGTCGTCACGCTCACGCAGCAGCTTCAAGTAGGTGTCAGCGTCCTTGCGGTCGGCGGCATGCATCCGCAGCGGCATCGCTTCGGCGTCGCACGTCCATCGCCACGTGCCCACCACCACGCGCCACAGTCCACGCGGCGAGCGCAGCGCCAGCCGCAGCCCGTACAGCGGGAAGCGGGCGGCGTGGTAGCCGGTCACGTGGCCGGCGTAGCCGACCGCCCACCGCACCGTCGCGCGGGCCTCGTTGCGGTCGCGCAGCCATGGGGCGATGATCGGCCGGCGCTGCCCGGTGTCGGCCAGCATCCGCTTCCGGATGTCCGGCCGGTCGGTGTCGGGCTGGTCGACCAGAACCTTGCCCTCCAGCACTTCGCCGACGTCGCGGCCGGGGCCGTCCGGGTCGCTGGTCGCCGGGGCGGTCGGGAACGGCGGGCGGGCGCCACCGTCCGCATCGGTCGGCGCGGCGGTGGTCGGGGCGGGGTCGGGGCGAACGGGCAGGTTGATGACTTCGCCCATGGGCTCATTGGTGGTCATCAGGCGTCACCTCCAGCGGCAGCCGCGGCGGGCTCGTGGGTGGGGTTGGTGGTGGTCAGGACACGGGCGCGCAGACGGGCGCCGGTGCGTTCGGAGACCTTGAGACGGCGGCCCAACTCGGCGCCGGTCATGTCCGGGTTGGCGGTCAGCAGTGCACGCGCCTTGTCCGCCAGCCGGTCACTGCGCTTGGCGGACTTACCGCCGGTCCTACGGGCGGACGGTCGAGACCGCTTGATGGCGGACACCGTGCGGTCGCCGTTGTCCGGGGTGCTGTCCGGCGCGGTGTCGGTCATCGTGTTCGGGGCGGTGTCCGCTCCGTTGTCGGGCGCTGTGTCGGCTGGTGTGTCCGCCAGTTCCGGCGTTCCGGCCTCGATCGCTGGCCGGTCGGTGTCGGCCAGCGCGGTCGGCTCACCGGCGGTCGGGGCGTCGCTGGGAGCAGGGGCGAGCTCGCCGAGTCGGTACAGGGCGCGCACCCGGCGGGGTGCTTTCCACCGCCACGCCACCGCGCCGTAGTTGTCTTGCAGGTCGGTCAGGACCAGCAGCCGGGCACGTTCGCGGTCCAGGGCGGTCGGGTAGGAACGGACCTCCCACAGCACCATGCGGCGCCACAGCGCGGCCGTCCGGACCGGTGCCAGCAGCCACCGCGATGCCCGGATGCGGTCCATCCGGGTGCCGGCGGCGATGCCGGCGCGGACCTTGACCACATGTGCGGCGATCTCGACAGCGGCCACCCACAGGCAGGGCAACAGGGCGTGCGCCACCTGACCGAACACCGTGTCCTCGCCGGCCACGTTGAGGTAGACCGTCGCGGCGGTCAGCGCCCAGACGATGAACCGCAGCCACCGAACCCGCATGTCCAGCCGGGCAAGCACGATGTCCAGCGCGGCGAAGATCGCAATGCCCAGGTCAATGCCGACCGGCACCGTCCACGCCAGCCGACCGAAGGACGGTTCGGCCGCGCGCATCACCGCGGCGAAGCTGTTGATGAACCCCAGCAATCCCAGCGCGCCGACCAACGCGGCCACCACGCACACGGCGGTGAACTCGTTGCCCGACAGCTTGCGGGCCTGCGCGTCGTGGTCGGCACCGGGCAGGGCACCGAAGGACGGGGGCGGGGTCGAGTTGAAGGGGGTCATGACGCGATCTCCCATGCGTCGGCGCACTCCAGGCAGACGCCCAGATGGCGGGACAGGACGTAACCGGCGTCAGTGCCGCACTCGGGGCACGTCCGGCGGACGGTGAGGGCCTTGGCCAGCGCGGCGCGCTGGGCGGGACTGGCGATCCGCTTGGGCAGCGCCAGCCGCACGTCATACAGGTAGGCGGCGCGAACCCCGCCGGGGGCGTTGTACCGGCGCGACCGCCACAGCACCTGACCGGCGATCGGCTGGCCACCCGGACGCAGCCCGCAGGCGGCGAGCTGACGACGGGTCAACAGGTGCGGCGGGGCCATCCGCCACGGCCAGGTAGGGACGCCGTAGCGGGTGCCGGCGGGGTCGAAGAACATGGCCATGGTCCGGCGGCGCATCACCACGCACCGTCCTTACCGGTCTCGCCGCTCGTCTTTTCCGGCTCGTCAGGGTCGGGCACGTACAGGCCGGACACGGCGGACTGGATGTCTCGCAGCGCGTCAGCCAGTGCCGCAGCGGCGCACTCGGCGTCCTGGATGGCCAGTGCGGCGTCCCGCACCGTCAGCCGCGGGTCGGTTCCCGACGTGTCGGCCAGGTTGCCGGCGGTGGCCTCCCGCTTGAGGAACGCGCCGATCTGGGACACCAGTTGGCCCAGTCCGGCGGTTCCGGTGGCCAGGTTGCCGGTCATGTCGTAGACGGTGGACGGGTAGTGCAGTCCCGCCCGCATGGTGGCGTGGTTGAGCACGCGCACCGCTTCGGCGAACGCGCGGGCCAGGTCGGTGGTGTAGTCGTCGCTGTGCGGGCCGTCCGGCCGGAACTCGATCCGCTCGCCCATCTCAGCCCACCCCCAAGCAGGCGATCAGCGCCGCGGCGAACAGCCAGCCGATGTGCCAGGACTGATCCAGGGCGTAGGCACCGGTACCGGCCGGCGCGGCGGCGCCGTCGCCCAGCTCGGCGAACTCACCCTTGCCGACCAACCTGGCCAGCCGCAGGAGGGTGGTGCGGCGGTCGGCCCAGTAGTGGGAGATGCCGTCCACGGGCCTTCCCCCCGGAATGTGGACACGGGTTTCAGGCGGCAGCGGTCAGGCTACCTGTGGTTTTCTCGTAGTCGATCGGTGAGGTGTGGCCGAGGCGCGAATGCCTGCGGCGGGTGTTGTAGCGGGTGATCCATCGGAACACCGCCAGGCGGGCGGTGCGGGTGTCAGGCCAGTGGTGGGCGCCTTGCAGGGTCTCTCGCTTGAGCGTGGCGTTGAAGGCCTCGGCCGCGGCGTTGTCGGCGCTGGTGCCCACCGCTGCCCGGGAGCGGGTGACGCCGAGCCGGCGGCAGACGGCCTCGAAGTCCTTCGAGCAGTACTG
>NZ_FNVO01000057.1 GCF_900108175.1 Thermomonospora echinospora | reverse complement strand
CACCGAGACCAGCGCGTACGTCCCGAACTGGACGAACCAGGGCCAGGTCAGGACCGGGGTCTGCGCCAGCACCGCCACCTGCGCGCCGAACACGGCCAGCACCACGGCGAAGAACGCCCGCACCTCCCGCGGACAGATCGGCTTGGGCAGCGGCACCGGCCGGATCAGCTCCACCTCGGTGGCCGCCAGCTCCCGCAGGGTCTCGGCGGCGCCGGTGCCGAGACGCTGTTCGGCCAGGTCGGCGAGGGTGGCGTAGATGCCGGCGCGGTGGTCGCGGTCGGCGGTGGTGGCCAGGCGCTGCCACTCGGTGAGTTCCTGGCCGGTGATGCCGTAGCCGCAGGCCAGCCCGGTGACCTCCAGGTCCGGGCGGTCGGCGCCGGAGGTTCGCACGGTCTCCCCGGCGTCCCACTCCAGGGTCTTGATCCCGCCGTCGTCCTCGCCGATGTCCGCCATCGCGAAGCGCACCTGGAACACCGCGGGCTGGGTCTGGGTGACGTCCAGCACCTTCGCCCACTCGCCGGCGAACTCGAAGCTGTCGCCGGCGCGCAGCTCGTCGACGGGCTTCCAGGTCGAGCGGGCGAGCTGCAGCTCGCACGAGGCCGCCATGCTCAGCAACTGCTCGTTGGCGGCCAGGGTCTCGGCGCGCAGGGTGTCGCCGAACGCGGCGACGTGCTGGTCGTGCAGCGCGTCGCAGATGTCGGCGAGTTTGCCGAGCGTCACCCCGCGGGGGATGGGGTGCTCGATGGAGTAGAGGCTCTGCCAGGTCTCGTTGAAGACCTCCTCGGTCCCGAAGTACCGGCGGCGGGCCGTCCAGCGGTCCCGCGCGGTCGCCACGGTGGCCTTGAAGGTGGTCGTGATGGTCATCGGGATCCCTCCGGGGAGGACGAAGTGGGGAAGGGGGCGGGGAGGAGAACCTGCACGCGGCGGCCGGGACCGGTCCCGGCGCGGGCGACGCGCACGGTCCCCAGCGCGGTGACGATGCGCAGGCCACGGCCGCACTCGGAGCCCGCCGGCGGCACCCACGGCGCCGAGTCGGCGGTGCCCTCGTCGGTCACCTCCACCAGCACCCGGCCGTCGTCGCCGACCTGGGTGCGGACGGTGTACTTGCCGCCCTTGTCGCCGGAGGCGGTGTGCAGCAGCGCGTTGGTGGCCAGCTCGCTCACGCAGGTCAGCGCGTCGCCGCGCAGGTCGGCGGGCAGATCGGCCAGCGCCTCGCGCACCAGGGCGCGGGCCTCGCTCACGGTCTGCGGGTCGCCGGCGAAGACGGCCTCGAAGTCGCGCATCACCGCTCACCCCCCGCCTGACCGGTGCGGTAGCCCTGGGCCAGCAGCGCCGCCGGCGACGTGCCGTCGGACGGGAGCTGCCCGCGCTCCTCCAGCAGCCCGGCCAAGATGGCGACCGGGTCCGGGTCACCGGCGCGGGCCGCCGCCACGGTGGCGCGGGCGTAGGCCAGCAGCTCGGCGTCCTCCGCCCGCAGCAACGCCAGGTCCTGGCGCGCCCGGACCAGCAGACCCCGCAACCGGGCGACCTCCTCACGGGAGGCGACCAACGCCGCGCCAGCGGCCTGCAGCGCACCGAACGTGCGCGTCCTGGCCCTCGCGGCCGCCATCACCGCTCACCCCCGCCCTTGCGCTCACGCAGCACCCGGGCGCGCAGCCGACGGGCGGTGCTCGGCGGGATGCTGAGCGCGGTGGCGATGTCGGCACCGCTCATGTCCGGCTGAGCGGAGAGAAGGTTCCGCACGGCCTCCAGCCGCCGGGCGGCCTCGTCCTGAGCGTCGTCATCCCGAGCGCTCACCTTGCGGCGAAGACGGCGCTTCGGGCGCTCACGAGTCGGCCGGTCCTGAGCGCTCACCGAGTCCTCGGGGGAGCGCTCACCCTCGGCGCGCTCACCGTCCGGGCGCTCACCCGGCGGCAGCTCCCGCAGCGTGCCGGGTGCACTCGCCTGAGCGCTCAGCCACTCCTCCATCGCCGCGATTCCCTCGGCGGCCTCGCTGCTCACCGCCCACTCCCGCACCTGCGGGTCGCGAGCGGTCACCGGCCGCTCAAGCTCCGGGCGCTCACCCGGCGGCCGCTCATCGTCGGCGCTCACCGGCGGTGCCGGGATCGTGGGCTCGGGGCGCTCACCGGCCCGGCGGACGATCGTGTCGCCGTCGATGCTCAGCGCACCGGCCTTGGCCGCGCGCCGGTCGGCCTTGCGCTGACGGGCCAGGATCTTGCGGGCGGTGCGGCGCTCACGCCGGGTGGAGTCCGGCCCGATGCCGTACCGGTCGATCCACGCCGCTCGCCACGCCGCCTCGGCGTCGATGCCACGGGCGGCGGCGATCGCGGCGGCCTGAGCGCTCAGCCGCGGGTAGCAGATCCGCCGGATGAGCGACTGGCGGATCTCGGCGGCCGACCGGCCACCGGCCGCGCGCTGCTTGAGCGCGATGGTCAGCTCCAGCAGCCCGATGCCCAACAGGCTGGTCAGCCCCAGCGCGACGCCGACCTGCCAGTCGGTGGCGGTGACCTTGCCGCCGGTCTCGGTGGC
>NZ_FNVO01000035.1 GCF_900108175.1 Thermomonospora echinospora | reverse complement strand
AATATCGGTGAGCCACAGCCGGTCGGGGCCGGCGACGTCGAAGTGGCGCTGCACCAGGTCCTCCTCCGTCGCGGCGTTCACCAGGTCGCGGCGCCCTCGCCGCCGGTAGACGCCCTGCAGCCCGGCCCGGCGCATCAGCCGCTCCACCCGCTTGCGGTTCACCTGCTCGCCCAGCCCGAGCGCCGGCTCGGCATGTACCCGTGGCGAGCCATGGCTGCCGCGCGATTCTGCATGGATTTCGCGGATCATCTTCGCCGGTTCCTTGTTGCGCAGAGCACGCGGTGATTCGGGCCGCCCGAGCCAGTCGTAGTATCCCGAGGTGGAGACGTTCAATACCCGGCAGGCCACCGCGACCGGGATTGAGTCGGCGGCGAGTTCACGGACCAGCGAGTAGATTACTTTGGGAAGACGTTTTCGCGGGCGAAGTAGGCGGCGGCCCGCTTGAAGATCTCGTTTTCGGTCTCCAGCTGCCGGTTACGGCGCCGCAGTTCGGCCAGTTCCTTCTTCTCAGTGCTCGTCAGCCGACCGGACTCGCCGCTTTGGCCGTCATCGGCGTCGGCCTGGCTGACCCGGTTCTGCAGACAGGAACGGCTGATTCCCAGGTCCTTGGCGAGCTGGACGAGCGGTTTGTCACCCTGGCGCGCCAGCTCGACGGCGCGGCGGCGGAACTCGGGTGGGTGCGGTGAGGGCATGGCGGACATCCTTCCTGATGATCACAGGTGACCTCAGGTCAGCAGTCCGTGCTACAGGGGGAAGCTCATCCTAGAGGCGATCGGTGTCGAGGGCGATGTCCAGGACGTCGGCCATGGTGCGGATCATGTGCTGGACGCCGATCTCGTTGCGGCCGATGAGCATGTGGTCGTGCTGGCCGTTGCGGACGCCGTCGCCGCAGCTGGGCAGCATGAGGAAGTCCTCGTCGCGGACGGCGGCGTGGACCTGTTCGTACACGTCCTGGTACATGGCCGTGGTCACCTCGTCCGTGGCGGGGGTGACGCCCATCCAGCTGTGCCGCACGGTGCAGGTGGTCGGCGCGTCGTGGGGGAGCATGTCGATGATCTCCACACCGACCATGCTGTTGGCCAGGATGAGGTTGGGATAGATCCAGTAGATGATGCCCATGTTCGCGCTCGGGGTGCGGTCGGGCCGCGTCGCTTCGCCGGGGGCGTCGGCGAGGGCGGTGATCCAGTTGAAGGGGAAGCCCATCCGGTGGTGCCGGCCGAAGGTGTCGTGGATCGAGGTGTCGGCCAGGGTGTTCTGGCCGATGACGCTCTCGCCGTGGACGAAGGGGAAGTGGTAGCCCTCCGCGAAGGCCTCCAGCGCGCCCTTCCAGCTCACACCTGAGGTGAACTCCCGGGCCGTCAGGTAGCCGTAGTCCTGGTACCTCCACTGGGCGAGCTCGGCGTCCAGCGGGCCGAGGTGGGCGTCCAGGTCCAGCGGGGCGCCGGCGGTCAGCACCGCCCACACGAACCCGTGGCGCTCCTGCGAGGGGAGTTCGACCAGGCCGTAGCGGCTCTTGTCCAGGTTCGGGAAGCCGGCCCGGCCGGGGAACGAGGCCAGGCAGCCCTTGGAGTCGTAGGACCAGGCGTGGTACGGGCAGGTGAAGCGGCGCGCGACGCCCTCACCTTCGGCGGGACGGGCGCCGCGATGGCGGCAGTAGTTGAGGAAGACGTGCGCCTTGCCGTCGGCGTCCCGGGTGACCAGCAGCGAACTGCCCAGGACCGTGCGGACGAAATAGGCGTGCGGCTCGGTGAGCTGCGCGCTCTGCCCGATGGCGAGCGGGGTGGTCTTGAGCAGCGCGAGCTCGCGCTCGTACAGGGCGGGATCGCGGTAGTACGACAGCGGCACCGCCAGGGTGCTGTCGGCCATCTCCGTCGTCTTGCGCACGGCGATGTCCAGGGCGCGGTCGGTCAGCGATTCGTCCAGCGGCGCGGCGGAGCGGCCGGGGGGCACGGCGATGTCCGTCATAAAACGACCATACATATAATGGTAGTCGTCTAGTCAAGAGCGCTCGGCGGCCCTGTGCGCGGACCGGGGCCGATCGCGGCCCCTTAGGATCGCAGGGATCCGTCCGGGAACGACGGCAGGTGGATCGGAGGCGGCGCGCGATGGCCAGGACGCATGGATGGCGCGGTGACCAGCCGGGCGACGACGTCGAGGCCCGAGGCCGGATCATCGAGGCGACGATGCGGTGCATCGACCGGTACGGGGCCAAGACCCGCCTGGCCGACGTCGCCAAGGAACTCGGCGTCACCCGGCAAACCGTCTACTTCTACTTCGCCGGCACTGAGGAACTACTCGTGGCCGCCGCCCAGCACGCCGTCGGCGACTTCCTGGACCGGCTCGCCGCCCACGTCGCCCCCATCAGCGGCGACGCCGAAATCCTGGCCGAGGGCATGCTCCATACGATCCAAGAACTGCCAAACGATCCGTACCTCGGGATCCTGCTGGCCAGCGGCCATACCGGCACCTTCACCCAGAGCATCACCTCGCCCACCGCGATGGCGCTCGGCCGCATGATCCTCACCCGCTTCGACATCGACTGGACCGCCCGCGATTACACCGCCACCGACCTGGACGAACTCGTCGAACTCATGCTCCGGCTGCTGCAGTCCTTCGTCATAGACCCCGGCCATCCGCCCCGGTCGCCGGAGGAGTTCCGCGCCTACCTCCGCCGCTGGTTCAGCAGACTTCTCCACTCCCCCTCGCCCGCCACAGCGGACGGCGGCTGACCCCGCCCCGGCCCCGCACGCATGGCCGGTGTGCCCTTCCCGCGTCTCGGTCGCGACCGCGAGCCCGCCACCGGCGCTCGCACCGGCCGCACCCCGCGCGCTCCTCGACTACGCCCGGCCCGGGGACACCGTGCACTTCTCCGAGATGTTCCGCCTCGTACGCGGCACCGGGCACATCCTCGACGTGCTCGACGTCCTGCACCGCGACCGGCTCGCCCTGCGCATCCACGACGGCGCGTTCTCCGCCATGGACCTCACCGCCCGCCACCCGCGCACCGGAGAACTACTGTCCACCGTGAAGTTCATGGCGCAGACCCTCGCCGCCGCCGGCGAACTCCAGCGCGACCTCCAGCGCGAACTGACCTACGACGGACTGCGCGCCGCCAAGGCCAAGGGCAGCAAGGGCGGACGCCGCCCCGCCGTCCCGGCCGACAAGACCGGCGACGTCCGCACCGCGTACCTGGAAGGCCGCTCCATCGCCGCCTAGCCCGCGACCACGACGTCAGCCGCGGCGCGATCCGCACCGCCGTCGCCGACCTCCTGCCCGACCACACCGCCATCGAGGAGGACGCCCCCGCTCCGGAGCTGCCGGTCACCCTCGACATGCCGGGCAAGGTCGCCGGTTTCCCCCGCGCGACCGACCTGGAGCCCGCCGAGCGGGCTGCGCTCGACCAGGGGGTGACCGTACGGCGCGGCCAGGGCTACACCCTGCGCGTCAGCGCCGTCCCCGCCGTGCACCGCCAACTCCTCACCCGCTGCGAGCCGCTCGACGGTGGCCAGGGCATCCCGGCGGTCCTGGCCTAGCGCAAGGCCCGCCGCGAGTACGAGAACCGGATCAGCACCCTCCCACCCTGACCATGATCGTTCTCAGCGCCAACCGCTGGACGATTACGCGAGCTCACCAGCATCAACCCCGGACTCCTAGCTCTTGGTGCGTCGATCTCTTATGAGCCCGGTTGGTGGTCACACCCGCTCGAGAAGTTCCTTGGCGTACCGGTAGTTCGCGTTGTCGATGAAGATGTCTCCGAGCATGACCGAACCACGCCCTTCGGCGGCAGCTTCTTCATAGGCCGACACCACGCGTCGGGCGCCGTCGATCTCGTCGGGCGATGGCCCGAACACCTCGTTCAGTGTGCCGATCTGGCGTGGGTGGATGCAGGAGGCGCCGGTGCTGCCGATGGCCCGCGACGTGGCGGCCAGTGCGCGGAACTGATCGATGTCGGTGAAGGAGACGATGAGTCCGGCGAGCCCCAGCGGTGTGCGGCCGGCCGCCTTTGTCGCCTGGACGACTTCGGTGAAGGCGTGCGTGACTGCTGTGCTGTCAGGGGAGGCCCTGAGGTCCAGGCAGAGGTCGCCGATTCCGGTGGATGCCGCGATGACGCGAGTACTGGCGTCGACGATCTCATCGACCCGACGCACTCCGCGGGCGGATTCAATGAGCGGAATGACCTTCGTCGGCGCACCAGCTGTGTCTCCTTCTAGCTCGCACAGTGCTTGGTCGACGGTGCGGATCATGCCGGCGTCGTCGCTCTTGGGGATGATCACGCCGTCAACACCAGCCTGCACGGCTGCCTCCAGGTCGGGGATCATGGCGGTCCACGGGCGGTTGACCCTGACCAGCACGGCCGCCGTGCCCTGACGCAAGGCCGCCACGGCGCCCGACAACTGTTCCCTTGCGGCAGCCTTGTGCTCGGCTGGGACAGCGTCTTCCAGGTCGAGGATCACGGCATCTGCGCTGGAGGACACGGCGCTGCGGACGAACCGGTCGCGGTTGGCCGGGACATAGAGCAGCGACCGCCACACCGCGTTCCCTACGGGATCAGGCATCGCCGGCCTCCGTCGCCTTCTTGCCGAGGACGCCGCGGGCGACGAGATCGCGCATCGCCTCTTCAGACACGCCGATCTCGGCGAGCACTTCGTCGTTGTGCTCTCCCAGCCTCGGCGCTGGCCGACGTAGACCCGAGGGTGTTGCGGACATGCGGGGAACGACGTTGTGCATGGCGATCGTTTCCGGTTCTCCATCGCGCCCGGGGACATCGACGTAGACCTCACGGGCGAGGAAGTGGGGGTCCTGGCGGGCATCCGCCATGGACAGCACGGGTGCGATCGTGACGCCCTGGTCGCGCAAGACCTCCAGCACCTGGGCCGAGGTACGGTTCTCGATCCACCGTCCGATGATCGCATTGATCTCGTCCCGGTGATCAAGTCGGGCCTGGTATCCGCTGTACCGCGGGTCGTCGAGAACGTCGGGTTCACCGATCGCGGCGAACAGGCTCTTCACGATCCTCTCTGCTCCTGCGGACAGCGCCAGCCACTTGTCGTCCGAGGTCCGGAAGACGCCCTTGACGGATGAGGCGCGAGTGCCTTCCCCACGCGTCGGCAGGTGGCCGAGCTGGTCGAGCAACGCGTCGGGGCCCATGATCGAGGCCAAGGGTTCGAACAGGGACACGTCGATGGTCTGACCGGGGCCCCCGCCTCGTGCATGGAGCACAGCGGCGACTGTCGCCGTCGCGGCATAGAGGCCAGCCACCATGTCGGCGAGCGCCGTCGGAGGCGGCGCCGGAGGCCGGTCGGCGAAACCGTTGCGATGCATGAACCCGGACACGGCCTCGGCCAGGGTGCCGAATCCGGGCATCTGGCAGTAGGGCCCGGTTTGGCCCCACCCCGAGATGCGAGTGATCACCAGCCGCGGGTTCGCTTCCAGCAGCACGTCGGGGCCGAGGCCCAGCTTCTCCAAGGTGCCAGGTCGGAAGTTCTCCAGCAGCGCATCGGCGTTCTGTATCAGGTCGAGGAGGATCCGGCGGCCATCCTCGGACTTGAGGTTGAGGCTGACCGACCGCTTGTTGCGGTTGTAGACGGTCCAGAAAGCTGCGACTCCTGCGATGCGGCCGCCACGCAGTTCGTCACCGCCGTCAGGCCGTTCGATCTTGATCACGTCGGCGCCGAGGTCGGCCAGCACCATGCCGCAGTGCCCGCCTGAGACGAGGCGGCTCAGGTCCAGCACGCGGCAGCCCTCGAGCGGGCCGACGGCGGCGGGGTCGAAGGGCCGGGGAAGAAGGGCGCTCATCGGCTGGTCTCCAGTGATGTCGGGTCGACGATGGCGAGGGGACGGACGGGTGATCCGGTGGCGCCGACGAGGCGCAGCGGGATCATCAGGAACCAGAACTCCGCGGCGCCGTGTTCGGCCAGTTCCTCGAGGTTGAGCACCTCGATGATGTGGATGCCGCGTTGGACCAGCAGGATGTGATGGGCAGGCATCTGTGAGTGTCCGAGACCGGGCAGGATCTGGTCGAAGGCGATGGTGTCTGAGCCGACTGCCCGCACACCGTGGTTGGCGAGCCATTCGGCGGCGGGGCCGGTCACCCCCGGCGCGCCTTCGCGGTGCCCTATATAGGTTTCAGACTCGTGGTAGACCTGCGGCCACCCGGTTCTCACGAGGACGACGTCACCGGGTTCGATAGGCGTCGTTCCGGCGGCGGCCTGAAGGTCGTCGACGGTGACGCCGTAGCCCGCCAGGAGTCGTCCCTGGCCGAGGACGCGGGGGATGTCCAGTAGCCGACCCCGGCACAGCGTCGGCGGGATGGTCTCTGCGCCCAGCTGCCGGTGGCGGCCACCTACGCTGTTGGCAACGGCGTCGATGCCTCCGTGCAGTTGGCCGTGGGCGGCGACGTGGGCCAGGGCGTCGACGTGGGTCCCCACGTGACCACCGAAGGTGATGATCTCGTTCGATCCTGAGCCGGCGCCCCGCATCAGGTCGCCATGTCGGCGCATCAGCGCCATGTGGAACCCGGGATGGCTGGGCGAGCACGGCATGCCGTTCTCGAGCGGCTGGGACAGGTCGAAGGCCTGGACTGATCGTCCGAGAAGGGCGCCGAGCGCCGCCTGTGTCTCCTCAAGCATGGGAGAGCTCCTCAGTAAGGGTGGGCACGGCCGTGGCCGAGGCGTGGGGGAAGAGCCGCGCCCGCTCGGGGGCGAAGCGCAGCCTCACCGGGCCCGGTTCCCACCGCTCGCGTGAGGCGACGCTCAGCTTCTGTCCGCCGCAGTCGATGATGTAGCGGTAGGAGGAGCCGACGAAGGTGCGGGAGGCCAGCGTCCCTTGCAGGGTTGCGTGGTCGGCGGCGTTGGTGTCGGAGAACAGCTCCACGTCCTCAGGACGGATCATCACCAGCACGTCACCGGCGAGACTGTCCGCTCCCACGGAGACCGTCTGTCCACTGTCCTGGAGCCGGACCTGGGTGAGGCCACCAGCGGTGCCGAGGACCGTGCCGGCCAGGAGGTTGGCAGATCCGAGGAACGACGCCACGAAGGGCGAAGCCGGCCGTTGGTAGATCTCCTCCGGAGTTCCGACCTGCTCGATGTGCCCGTCGTTCATCACGATGACCCGGTCGCTGAGCGCCAACGCTTCGTCCTGGTCGTGCGTGACGAAGATGGTGGTCAGACCGACCGACGTCTGGAACTCCTTGAGCCAGATCCGCGCCTGCTCCCGCAGTTTCGCATCGAGGTTGGACAGCGGCTCATCCAGCAGCAGGACGCCCGGACCGTAGGTGATCGCACGTGCGAGCGCCACCCGCTGCTGCTGTCCGCCCGACAGCTGGTGCGGATACCGCTCCGCCAAAGCTGCCAGTTCGACCATGGCGAGTGCCTCTTGCACCCGTTTGGCGATCTCCGCCTTGCCGACCTTGCGCAGACGCAATGGGTAGGCGACGTTGTCGGCCACCGACATGTGCGGCCAGATGGCGTAGGACTGGAAGACGACGCCGCAGTTGCGCCGCTCCGGGGGCCGGTCGATGGACCGCTGGCTGTCGAAGAGGACGTCGGCCCCGCAGGTGATCGATCCCCGCGTCGGCTGTACCAGTCCGGCGATCGACATCAGGGTGGTGGTCTTCCCGCATCCACTGGGTCCGAGCAGGGTCAGGAACTCGCCCTCACGGGCGGTGAAGGAGATATCGTCGATGGCGGTCTTTGCGGCGTAGTCGAGGCCGAGCGCCGACACGTTGATTTCAGGCATGAAGCTTCACTCCCCAGGCCAGACGCCCGATCGTTACCGCGAACGCAGTGATGGCGATTTGGATGATCCCGAGGGCGGCGACTGGTCCGGCGAAGCCTGCCGCCCACTGCTTGAGCATGGTGACGCCGAGCACCTCGTTGCCGGTGGTCACGAGGAACACCGCAGGGTCGTAGTCGTTGAGGATCGAGACGAACATCAAGATGAGGGAGCCAGCGAGAGCTGGCCGCAGCAGCGGGACGACGATCGTTCGGCATGTCTTGAACCAGGTGGCGCCGCTGGTACGGGCTGCGGCATCCAGTTCGGTGCTGATCGCCAACAGGCTGGACTGGATCGCGGCGTAGCCGATGGCCGTGTTGCGCACGATGAAGGCCAGCATGATGCCCCACACGGTCGTTCGCAGTGGCTCCAACGGCGTCAGAAGGACGAAGCTCCAAAAGATCCCGACGCCGACCACGATGCCCGGCAGAGCACGCGGGTAGAACAGGATCGGCGTGAGCGTCGAGCGCAGGCGGAACCGTGACCGGTGGGCGACCAGCGCAGCGGTCGCCAGCCCTGTTGTTGCAAGCACCGACCCGACCACGCCGATCAGGAGGCTGTTGGTGATCGAGCGGAACAACGAGTCGTTGGTGAAGACCGTCTCGAAGTGTCGGCTCGTCAGGACGTCCCAGGGTGATACCGCCGGCGTGAAGATGTAGGTGACCGATGTCATCACGAGGCCGACCACGGGCAGGACGATCGCCACCACCACGTAGCTGCTGATGAGGATGGCCAGCGGCCACCGCAGGGGACCCAGGTGGAGGCGGCGAGTGGCCGTGGCCTTGCCGGCCGCGGTCGCGTAGCGGCTGGCGTCTCCCTCGACCCGGGTCCGCAGCCACAGCAGGATCGTCACGAGCAGCAGGAGGCCCGAGGCTGCCGCAGAAACCGTTCCCTGTCGCGCGGGATCGGTGGTCCACGTCCGGTAGAGGTAGGTCGATAGGGTATCGATGTCGACCGGGCCTCCGAGGATCAACGGCAGTCCGAGCGTCTCGAAGGCGATCATCACGATCAGGATCGCTGCCGTGAGCAGGGCGGGGCGCAGCATCGGCAGGGTGATGGTCCACAGCACCCGGAGGGGACGGGCACCTGCGGTGAGCGCCGCGCTCTCGATGGAGGTGTCGAGAGAGGACAGGCGAGCACGGACCATCAGGTAGACAAGCGGGACAGACTTCTCGAGGGTGACGATCGCCATGCCGGGCAGGGAGTACAGGTTCCACGGCGTGGAGCCGAAGTGCTCGGCCACCCAGGTCGAGACGAAGCCGCTGGGCGAGTACATGGTGACCCAGCCGAGGGTCACGCCGAGCCCAGGGAACAGCAGGGGCGCGACAAGCACGACGCCGAAGAAGCGCTGCATCGGCAGATCGGTGCGTGCGACCAGCACCGCAAGACCAGCACCGATCAACACCCCGGGCACCGCCGCCATCAACGCGAAGAGTGCCGTGTTGCGCAGCGCCGACCAGAAGGCCGGATCTTCGCCAAGGGCGCCGAAGTTGTCCAGGGTCAGCACACCGCCGGACTCGTACAGAGGCCGGTCGACGAACCCGGCATAGACGACGGGCACGATCGGACCGAAGATCAGCACGACGACCAGCAGCCAGGTGCCCCACTGGATCAGCCGGTCCGTCCGCGCGGCACCACTGTGCCGGCCACGACGCGGACGGAGCGATGTCGAGAGCGTCACTTGCCCCGAGCCTTCTCCAGCCGAGCGACGAAGTCCGGCTTCTCAGTCCGCATCGTCTCCTCCAGAGGAACCATCAAGATGTTGTCCTGGCCGACCTCGTCCACGACGGTCTTGACGGCGAAGTCGCCACAGGTGTCCGCGACGTCGTCACGAACGGCGGTCAGCCCGCTGGAACAGGCAACCGTCTGACCAGGCGCCGAGAGAAGGTAGTCCTGGAGCAGGGCGGCGGCGCTGGGGTGAGCGGCGCCCTGGACCACGGCGGAGTAGCGGGGCACCACGGTGGTGCCGTCCTTCTCGTAGCTCCAGCCGACGATGGAGTCGAGTCCGCCGGGCTTGAGCAGGCCACGGACCAACCCAGACTGGAAGTAGCCGGCGACGTACTCGCCCTGCGCAATCTTCTGGGTCATCGAGCCGCCGTTGAGCTCGTACCGTGTCGCGGGGGCCAACTGGTCGTACAGGGTCCAAGCATCGCCGCGCTGCTCAGCGAACGTCCACATCTGCGCATAGCCGTTCTCGCTGTCGATGTCGTACGTCGCGAGCTTGCCCGGTTTGTCGTCGGCCATGGCCGCGACGTCGGCGAGCGACTCAGGCGGGTTGTCGCCGACGGCCGCCTTGTTGTAGACGATGATCGACGGGTCCGCGGAGATCGCGTAGACCCCCGGTCGAGGATTGGCATAGTCCGGCAGATCAGCGTCGAACACCGAATCGCGTGCCTCGAGGGTGTCCGCCAGGTCGAACAGCGTGCTCGGCGAGCTGTCGATCACCAGGTCAGCCGTGGCTGCCCCGGACTTCTGCTCCGAGCGCAGCCGCTGGACCAGTTCCGGGCCGTTGAGGCTTACCGGCGAGATCTTGATCCCGGGATAGGCCTTCTTGAACTTGGGGATCAGCGCGTCCCAAAGCTCGTCCGGCGAGTTGGTGTAAACCACGACCTCACCCTCTGCCTCGGCCTTAGAGACCGTGTCGGCCGAGATCTCGGAAGGCCGAGACGTGTCGGCGACGATCTTCGGCTCGCCCCCTCCGTTGCTGCAAGCGGACAGCATCAGCGCAGCAGACAGGGCGGTCGCTGCGCCTCGGGAAACCAACCTCATGTGCTTCGACCTCTCCTTGTGGAGCCCCGGCCAGAGACATGACGCACGTCACACCGGGGGTCGCAGTGGACCCTATGCCACGTCGATGCCTTTTGCAATAGCATCGATGGAACCTCTGCTTCATGCTGTTGCGATCTATGCTTGCTCCGACCACCAGGAGGAAAGGTGCAAGATCAGCTCAGTGGCCTCGATTCGACATCGCTGGCTGAACGCGCGTACCGACGCCTGCGAGACCTGATCGTCGAAGGTGCGCTTGCGCCGGGGGAGCGGGTGACCGAACGCGGGCTTGCGGAGCGGCTCTCTGTGAGCCCCACTCCGGTCCGCGAGGCCATCAAGCGCCTTGAGGCCGACGGCCTCCTCGAACGCAAGAGCCCGCGGACCGTCTGCGTTGCTGCAAGCGTGAGTGGCACCCCGCAGCAACTGGCTGAGGTGGAGGTCGCCCTCCGCGGCTTGGTGGCACGGCTGGCGGCCGTCCACGCGACCGACGCCGACATCGCGCATCTGACTCGACTACTCGACGCAGCCGAAGACCAGACCCGGCTCTATGCTGCCCGCGTGGCCGAAGGCCTGCCCATCGACGGACACGCCGAAAACCTGTACGCCAGCGTGCAACAGTTCAACGCCGCCGTACTAGCCAGCACCCACAATCCCGTTCTGATCCGGCTCTTCGAGCAGACACGCGCTCTTTCAAGCGTCGAACGTCGCAAGCGCTCAGTGGACCGCTTGCGCAAGGATCCCACCTTCGGTCGTTCGCGATGGGAGAGCCACCGCAGCACCCTCGACGCCATCCGCGCCCACGACCCCGAACGCGCTGAACGCATAGCAATCGAACGCGCACAGAGTGCGATGCGCGACCTCGCCGGAAACCTCCCCGGGGACGACTGAGTCCATTGGGTGGAGGAGTTCTGGCAGGCGGAGCCGAGCCAGTGAGCTGTTTCCAACCTCAGTTGGTGTGATGGTGCAGGGCCAGGATGACCTGGACGATGGTGGTGATCCGGGCTGGTGAGCAGCGGGCCTTGCGGAGGACGTGCCAGTCCTTGAGGGTGGCGGCGCCCTGTTCGCCGAGGGCGCGGACCTGGGCGTGGTGCCGGTTGAACAGCCTCTTGCGTGTGCCGAGCCTGCGGTGCTTGCGGCGCTTGAACGGGGTACCGATGGCGCCTCCTGCGCCGCAGTACGTCTAATGAGCAGGTAGGCCCGGCCCCGTGGTTGGCGGTGGAGACCTGGCGAGTAGGCGGCGCTGGTAGCGCTGCGACAAGAGCGGTCTATCCGTGTTCAGGCCATGGCGGGGTCGGGTCCTTGGTATTCGTGGCTTGAGCCGCTCGCGGAGTCGCCTCTTGCGTGTGCCGGGGCCGGTGAGCCCTTGAACAAGTGGGAGGGCCTGCGGGGGTCTGAGGTCACGAACCGCTGGTGGGATGGTGGACCGCGAGTCCTGTCATTAGGCCGCGGCGTGATCGCAGCCGGCGAAAGCGCAACCGTGATGACCTGGGGTGATGCCTATGGCGGTGTTCTGCGGGATCGACTGGTCCGAGCAGCACCACGACGTGGCGATCGTCGATGGCGACGGCAGGCTGGTGGCCCGGCGGCGCATCGGCGATGACGCGGCCGGGTTTGGGCACCTGCTGGAGATGCTCGCCCAGGCCGGTGACGGCCCAGACGCCCGTATCCCGGTGGCGATCGAGACCTCACGGGGGTTGTTGGTGTCCTGCCTGCGGGCCAGTGGGCGGCCGGTGTTCGTCATCAACCCGATGGCGGTGGCCCGCTACCGGGAACGGCACACGGTCTCACGCAAGAAGTCCGACCATGCCGACGCGATGGTACTGGCCAACATCTTGCGCACCGACATGGCCGCACACCGGCCGTTGCCGGCCGACTCCGAACTCGCCCAAGCGGTCGCCGTGCTGGCACGCGCCCAGCAGGACGCCGTGTGGGACCGCACCCAAGCGCACAACAAGCTGCGGTCGCTGCTGCGCGAGTACTACCCGGCCTTCCTGGCGGCGTTCCGTGACGCCCGAGGCGGCATCATGCGACCCGAAGCACGCGCGATTTTGGCGGCCGCGCCGACACCGGCCGACGCTGCGGCACTGTCGGTCGAGCAGATCGCCGACCTGCTGCGCCAGGCCGGCCGGCAACGCGGCGTGACCGCTCGGGCGGCCCACATCCACCAGGCGTTGACCAGCGAGCACCTGCGCCAGCCACCGCTGGCCCGTGCAGGCGATGGGCCGCCGGGCGGTGGCGCTGCTGCGGGCCCTCGACACCGCCTGCGTCAACGCCGACGAGCTCGCCGCAGCCGCCGAAGAGACTTTTGACCAGCACCCAGACGCCGAGATCATCACCAGCCTGCCCGGTCTCGGTCGACTCACCGACGCCCGGGTGCTCGCCGAGATCGGCGATGACCGCTCGCGGTTCACCGATGCCAGATCCCTCAAAGCCTACGCCGGGCGGCCCCGGTCACCCGCGCCTCGGGCAAGAGGGTGATCGTGATGCACCGGCGCGTCAAGAACCAGCGACTGGCCACCGCCGGCTACCAGTGGGCGTTTTCGGCCCTGACCGCCTCACCCGGTGCTCACGCCCACTACCAGCGACGACGCCAGGCCGGTGACAGCCACACCGCCGCACTGCGCAACACCTTCAACCGCCTGCTGGGCTGCCTGCACCACTGTCTGCACACCCGACAGCCCTACCAGGAGGCCGCCGCGTTCACACCCCGCCCCCTGGCAGCGGCTTGACACGCTAACCGCATGGGACGTCTTGTCGGCGGAGCAGGCGATCGCCCACCTGGTCAGGCTCTGGACGATGCCGTGGGTGCGGGCGGCGGTCAGGTCGTGGAAGCTGCCGGGCAGTGCCGGGGAGGCCCAGATCAGCCGGCCGTGCGGGTCGGTGAGGAACTGGATGTTGACGCCGTGCCGGTGATGTTTCCCCGAGTAGTACAGCCGGTCGTTTTGCTCCCGACAGCCGGTCGGTTCCGGCGAGGGTGCCGTCCAGGATCACGTACGCCATGCGTCGGGCGGTCCGCATCACCTGCCGCAGGTCGGGCGTCGCCTTAGCCGGCAGCGCGATCACCTCGGTGACGTGGCGGTGGGCGGTGGCCACCCCGATATCGAACGCGGCGACCAGGGCGGGGAAGGTCCCATTACGGCGCAGATGGACCAGCTGCCGGCAGCGCCTGGCGGCCGGGCGGCAGCGCCCGCCACCGCGAGCCGATCGGGCGGCGGTGGCCGCGGATGAGGTCAGCCACGAAGGTGCAGGTCTGGGGCGACAGATCGAGGGCGGCACGGTAGAACAACACCCCAAGCTCCTGGCGGGGCGGTCGTTTTGGTCGACTCCGCATCTACCAGGAGCTTCACTGCTTCATGATCGGGTTGCCCGTCCTGCAACCACCCTGTGACCAGCACGATCAGGATGGAAACAGCTCAATGAGCCGCATTCGGTGCAGCCAACCCAGAGAGTCCGCAGGTCACAGCTGATGACACTATGTGGCAATCCATGGTGACAGCATCTGACAAAACCGCAGGTCGACCGGAAACTGTCCCAGAGCCTCCCAGTATCGAGAGCAGGCCAGCGTCCATAGGATGTGGTGCGGCTCCTCGGAGCGGCCTTGTGGCTTTGGGCGCCCGTGCTATGACGCCGGTTGGTCGCGGGTGAGTTCGGCGGCGAGGGCGCGGCGGTCGCTGTCGCCTTTGGCGGTGCGGGGAAAGCGGTCGAGGAAGTGGATCCTCTTGGGGATCTCGAAGTCCGAGAGCCGGGCCCGGCAGTGCTGTTGCAGGTCGGCCTGGGTGGTGTGGCCTCGGGGCCGGAGAATGACGGCGGCATTGATCTCCTCGCCATACTTGGCGTCGGGTACCGCGAACGCCAGCGCGTCCTGAACGGCGGGGTGGGCGAGCAGCACCGCCTCGACGGTGTGCGGAGCGATCTTCTCGCCGCCGCGGTTGATCAGGTCTTTCGTGCGTCCGCTGAGGAACAGGTAACCGTCGCTGTCCAGATGTCCGAGGTCGCCGGTGCGGAACCACCCGTCGGTGAAGGCCGCGGCAGTGGCTTGGGGATCGTTGAGGTAGCCGCCGGTGAGCGCGGGTCCGCGTACGTGCACCTCGCCGGTCTCGCCGACGGCGGCCGGGGTGCCGTGGGCGGTGGTGACGCGAAGCTCCAGACCGGTGGGGTGTCCTACGGAGGCGTCCTTGCAGGCGCCGTCAGGCGGAAGCGGATTGGATGTGGCCTGGTGCGCGGTCTCGGTCATGCCGTAGGCGGGGATCACCGGCGCGCCGAATCGTTCCCGCGTCCTGTGCAGCACGGCGGGTGCGAGCGGCGCGCTGCAGCTGCGGATGAACCGCAGCGGGGGAGGGGCGTCGGCCGGGTAGTCGGTGTCGGCGCGGGCCAGCAGGATCTGGTGGACGGTGGGCACGGCGGTGTACCAGGTCGCCTTCGCGTCGGCGGTCTCGTCCCAGAACAGGTGCGCGGAGAAGCGCCCGCCGGCTGGGAGGTGGGCGGCGCCGCGACTGGCGAGGGTGGCGAGCAGGCCGGCGATGAGGCCGTGGCCGTGGAACAGCGGCATGATCACCAGGGTCGCGTCGTCGGGTCCCAGATGGTAGGCCGACAGGATGCCGGCGACGGAGGCAGCCAGATTGGCGTGGGTGAGCGGCACGATTTTGGGTGTGCCGGTGCTTCCCGTGGTGAACAGCAGCACGGCCGGGGCGTCGGCATCGCCGGGGCCGCCGCCCGGCGTCGCCCGCGCGGGCGACGGCGCGGTCCGGTCGACGCCATGACCGTGGCGGACGTCGGTGACGGCCACCTCGGCGCGCGCGGCGTCGATGTCGATCACCCATGCCGGGCGGGCGTCCGCGTCGGCGGGATAGCTCTCGCGCAGGTGATGCGCGAGCAGGACGGCCTTGGCGTCGACCGCGGCCAGGCGCGTGTGCACCTCGACGCCCGTCAGTTCCGGATCTATCGGGACGGCCACCGCCCCGGTCGTCCAGGCGGCAAGGAGCGCGAGGACGAACTCCGGGCGGTTGTCGCAGTAGATGCCGATCGGGTCTGCCCGGTTGATCCCGGCCTCCGTGAGCCGGGACGCCAGCGCTCGCACCAGCCGGCCCAGCTCCCGGTAGGACAGCCGCATGCCGCCGCCGGCCACCCCGAGGGCGATCCGGTCGGGCGCGCGGCGGATGCTGTCCTCGATCAGCCCGGCCATGCCGGGCCGGGCCGTGGCGGCGGTGCCGCCGGCCGCCCGGCTAGCCATCGCCGGGCGCGGGGGCGAACTCGGCGCGCAGCGCGGCACCGTGGTCGTCCAGCTCCGGCGACGGGATCATGGTACCCATCGAGTTGTACGCGCCGAACTTGATCGGGTTGCCGGGCACCTGGTAGCCGCCGACCTCCTTGACCATGCCGCGTACCTTGATGTGTTCGAGGCCGCGCGTGTCGTCGACGTTGAGGACCAGGCTGACCGGCACGCCCGCGTCCTCCAGCCGCTCGTGCCAGGCGGCGGCCTTGTCGGTCCGCAACACCTCCTCCATGGCGTGCTTGAGCTCGGCCTGGTTGTTCGTCCGGTCGACGTTGGTGGCGAAGCGGGAGTCCTCGGCCAGCTCCGGTCTGCCCAGAGTGTCCACCAGGACGCCGAAGAGACGATCGTTGCCGACGCAGATCGCCAGGAGCCGGTCGGCGCAGCCGAACGTGTCGAACGGCGCCATGGAAGGGTGGCGGTTTCCGATGCGGTGCGGGCGCTGATGGATGCCGAGGGCGTCCATGAGGCCCTGTTCCATCGTGGAGAACGTGGCGTCGAGCATGGCGACGTCGACGGTGGTCCCCTTGCCGGTGCGTTCCCTGGCCGTCAGGGCGGTGACGATGCCGCAGTAGCCGAAGACACCGCCCAGGATGTCGGAGATGGAGGTGCCGACCCGGGTGGGGCCGCCGTCGGGCTCGCCGGTGGCGTCCATGATCCCGGAAATGGCCTGGATGACCGTGTCGTAGGCCGCCTGCATGTGCAGCGGCCCGTACTGGCCGAAGCCCGAGATTGAGCACACGATCAGCCGTGGATGCTCCCTGACCAGCTCGGCCGGGTCGAGACCGAGCCTGGCCATCACGCCGGGACGGAAGTTCTCCACGACGACGTCCGCCTTGGCGATCATCGCCTTGGCCACGGCAAGGTCGCCGGGCTCCTTCAGATCGAGCGCGATGCTCTCCTTGCCCAGGTTGGCGAACCGGTAGTACTCCGAGCTGCCGTCGGCGGTGAACGGGCCCATCGCGCGGGTGTCGTCGCCGGTTCCGGGGCGCTCGATCTTGATGATCCGCGCCCCGGCGTCGGCGAGCATCCGGGTGCATGTCGGCCCCGCCAGGACGCGGGTGAAGTCCACGACCGTGATGTGCTCCAGTGCGTGCGGCTTGCTGGGGTTCAGGTGCTGGGCCGGGGTGGCGGCGCCATGCGCGGTGATCTTCGTGGTCACTGGGACGGCTCCCTTGGCTCGGTGGTGCGGTCAGTGCGCCGGCTGCAGCGAGCTGGTGACGTTCATGCTGCTCAGGTGGCCGCTTTCGGTGCCGGCGGTCGGGTCGATGACGGCGTTGATGAGGGTCGGCCCGTCGGAGCGCAGCGCCGCGCGCAGCGCGTGGTCGAGTTCGTCCGGAGTGTCGACCTGGTAGCCGGTGCCGCCGAACGCGGCGATGAGCTTGTCGTAGCGGCTGGAGTGCAGCAGGACGGTGGGGGCGGGGTCCGCCGAGTTCGCGTTCACCTCGTCGCCCTTGTAGATGCCGCCGTTGTTGAAGATGACCGTGACGACCGGCAGCCGATAGCGGCAGATGGTCTCGATCTCCATGCCGCTGAACCCGAATGCGCTGTCGCCCTCCACCGCCACGACCGGCTTGCCCGATTCGACCGCCGCGGCGATGGCGTAGCCCATGCCGACGCCCATGACGCCCCAGGTGCCGGAGTCGAGCCGGTGCCGCGGCAGGTACATCGGCAGGATGTCGCGACCGAAGTCGAGCGTGTTGGCGCCCTCGTTGACGAGGTAGACGTCACGGTGACCGTCCAGCACGTCGCGGATCGCGCCCAGCGCGGTGGAGAAGTTCATCCGGGCGCCGTCGCCGGCGAGCCTGCCGTGCATCTTCGCCACGTTCTGCGCGGTGCGGGCCCTGATCGCCTTCCACCAGTCGTCCGGCACGGTGACCTGGTCGGGCCGCAGGGCGTCGGTGAACGCGGCCATCGCCGAGGCGATGTCACCGACCACCGGGGCGTCGATCGGCCGGTTGCTGTCGATCTCCACCGGGTCGGCGTCGACCTGGATGAACCTGGCCGTCGCCGACCAGCGCGGCGGCTGCCCGTGTGCGAGCAGCCAGTTCAGCCGGGCGCCGACGAGCATCACCACGTCGGCGTGCCCGAGCACCAGGGACCGGGCCGCGGCCGCCGACTGGGGATGGTCGTCGGGCAGCAGTCCCTTGGCCATCGACATCGGCAGGTACGGGATGCCGGTGGTCTCCACGAACGACCGGATCGCCTCGTCGGCCCGGGCGTAGGCGGCCCCCTTGCCGAGGACGATGAGCGGACGCTCGGCGTGCGCCAGCAGATCCAGGGCCCTGGCGACGGACTCGGGCGCGGGGATCTGCGCGGGCGCCGGGTCGACCACCCGGACCAGCGAGGCCCGGCCCGCCTCGGCGGCGATCGTGGCCCCGAGCACCGCCGCCGGCAGGTCCAGATACACCCCGCCCGGCCGCCCGGACACCGCGGCACGGATGGCACGGGCGACGCCGAGGCCGATGTCCTGGGGCCGGTCCACGCGGAACGCGGCCTTCGCGAAGGGCCTGGCTGCGTTGAACTGGTCGAGCTCCTCATAGTCGCCCTGCTGCAGGTCGACGATATGGCGCTCGCTGGACCCGCTGATCTGGATCATCGGAAAGCAGTTGGTGGTGGCGTTGGCCAGCGCCACCAGCCCGTTGAGGAAGCCGGGCGCCGACACCGTCAGGCAGATCCCTGGCCGTCCGGTCAGGAATCCGGCCGCGGCCGCGGCGTGCCCGGCGGCCTGCTCGTTGCGGAACCCGATGTACCGGATGCCCTTGGCCTGCGCGATGCGCGCGAGGTCGGTGACCGGGATGCCGACCACCCCGTACATGTTCTCGACCCCGTTGGCCCGCAACGCTTCGATCGTCAACGTGAAACCGTCGGTGATCTCCCCGTTGGGATGCGCGACGGTGTCGGCGACGTTCGATGCCATGGCTAGCCCCTTCTGATTGCTTCGCTTTCCGGAGGCTCCGCTCTCCGGCCCCGCACCCGACGGACTGGGCCGCCCCCGAGGCCGCTGTCGCCCGCGAGCCGGTACGCGGCCAGGCCGCGCCGCCCGAAACCGCGAGCACCGCATGGTCTCCCGGCGCGCAACGCCTGTGGACCTCACCGGAGAGGTCGACTTCGACCTGTCCGTCATGTCAGATACACGTGTCAGGGCTTACTGCCCCGTCGGAGCCCGCATTATGCGCGCCGCCTTCGTGACTTACCACCGATCCCAAGGCTCACGTGTGCGGCGCACCGAGCTTCCGCGCACACCCCCAGGCCCGTTCCGGGCGTGGGCACCCGCCTGCGGCCCTCCGCCGACAAGGCGTACTCCCGCGTGCTGGCGAACGCGCCGCCGCCCGCCTCAAGCAACGCTGGCGCACCACGCGGCACATCACTCTCAGCCCAGCCGCATCGGTGCCATCGCCCGAGCAGCCCTGGTCCTCGGCAACGCCTGGCGATGACTATTTCGCTGAGACAGGACAACCGGGAAGGAGAACATCCTGCTCCCATCGCCGAGACCGCCTTGGCCGCCCCGACGAGCAGGTCCGCGACGTGGTGTTCCCTGCGGTGGCTAGGGGCGAGCAGGCGTTGTGGGAGTTGGTGCACGAGTTCCGGACCAAAGCCGCAAGGCGGTCTCGTGGCCGGCCGCGAACGTGTGTGACAAGGGGCGGCAGACCGACCGGGTTCGAGCGGCACCACCAGCAGCCCGTCGTCGGCGAGTTGCTCGGTCCATGCTGGGGGGATGTCCCAGCTGCCGACGGTGACCAGGATCCGGTCGTACGGCGCCCCGTCTGGCATGCCGGCCTCGGCGTCGGCGAGCACCACTTCCACACGGGAGGAGTATCCGGCCGCGTCCAGCAGGCGGCTGGCCCGGTCGGTCACCCACTCGTCGATGTCCACGGTCGTTACCCGGCCGTCGGGGCCGACGAGCTCGGCGATCAGCGCCGCGTTGTAGCCGCCGGACCCGATCTCCAGAACGTTCATGCCCGGCTCGATCCGGGCCTCGGTGAGCATGTAGGACTGGACGTGCATGTCCGACACCGAGCTGAGTGCGTTGCCGTGCTCGTCGCGCTTGGTCACGACCGCCCGGTAGGGGGCCCATGCGGTCGCGAGGTCGGCCTCGGGGATGAACGTGTGCCGCGGCACCGCGCGGAACGCGGCCTCGACCTCCTGGGAGGCGAGCGTGCCCGCGGAGCGCAGTTCCGCGATGGCGGCCTCGCGCAGTTCATCGACGCCGGTGTGGTCGGTGGTCATATCAGTCACGGAAAGAGTCCTCGCCGTTGGTGAGCAGTGACGGTGCCCGCTGCACGTCCCGTCTGCGGGCGGCGGGAGATGCGCGGGCGGCCTCTGCTGCCCGTGGGCTCCGCGGGCGGGCGTGGGCCAGCCTTCCACGGGAACCGGCCTCCGCCGGGACGACGCGGCGGCGGCCGTCCACGTCTGCGAGCGGCTTGCCGGACAGTCGTTGATCGGTGCCACCGTGGGGGTTCACGTGGATAGGAGTACGCCCGCCCGCGGCGGGGTGGCCAGAAAGTTCACAGACATTCACACCCGCCGTGCGGGTTTCTTGACCGGCGTGCTTGGTGCCGGTCAAGGTCGGACCACTGCCTTGTGCAGACGACGGCTGGTCTCGGTGGAGGAGCACGCGATGACGGACATCCCCGGCCCGCAGGAACGCTCAGAGGGTCAAGCCCAGCCCGATCCGGCCGCGGGCCTGGAGTTCGTCGGCATCGACGAGGACTCGCCCGCCAACAAATGCCCCGTGGTCCTGGCCGTCCCGGGGACCGGGGATCTGCTCCAGGTGGGCCGGAAAGTGACCGACCCCGACGCGCTCGCGCTGATCGGCGAGCACACCGACATCGCCGACGACGAGGCCGTGATCTGGACGCCCGCCAGTCTCAAACCCGCCCTCCTTGCGGCCCTCACCGGCACCTACACTCCGGGCCAGACCGGGCCGGGAGAGCCGTCCTTTGAGGACCTCCTGGCCGCCACCGTCCGGTCCGTGGTGCACCTGGAGGCCCGCGACACCTACGACCCCACCGATCCGGCCTTCCTGAAGTGGAAGCAGGACGGCGACACCTCCTACGACTGGGACGCCTGGATCGCCCTCGTCGGCGCCGCGGTCGACCGCGGGGTGCGGTTCCGATGGCTGAGGATCGTGTCCGAGCCGGTCAGCGACTACATCCGCTGGGAACACGCCATCAGCTACGGCAACGTCAAGGGCGGCGTCCGCGATCCAGACCGGGCAGCCGACGCGGGGCGAGGTCTGTCCAGTTACGCCGGATCACTGGACAGACCTCGACCTGGTGAACGCGCCGCCGCCGATCCGACCGCCTTGTGCGGGCCGTCACCTCTGCAACGCACTTGGAGGCGGCGGCCCGCAACGGGCATAGACCGCTTACGTCCCTGAAGACGGGAAGGGAAGCGGCAGGTAGTTCACCGGTGCCTGATGGACGCCGCCCATCAGCAGTTTGGTGGCCCGATCGTGCCGGGGCCTGGAGTCCTGTGGACTTCGGGTGCTCCAGCAGGCTGACAATCAGAGCAGCCAGGGTGCGAGCAGTGCGGGAACCGACGTCCGCCCGTTCGGTGGGCGGTGACCGTCAGCGGTCGTTCCTGGGGAGGCCGGCGATGTACGGGGTGTCCGTGCCGATGGGGCCGATGGTGGCGGCTCCGCCGGGAGAGCCGAGGGGAGTGGAGCGACCGGGGAGCGGCTCGGAGAAGAAGCGGGTGTTGTCGTCGATGGCCCAGGTCAGCTCGTCGGGGACGTCGTCGACGATGTAGATGGCGGTGACCGGGCATTCGGGCTCACAGGCTCCGCAGTCGACGCACTCGTCGGGGTGGATGTAGAGCTTGCGGTCGCCCTCGTATATGCAGTCCACGGGACAGACCGTGATGCAGGTCTTGTCCTTGACGTCCACGCAGGCGTCGCCGATCAGGAAGGGCACGGCCTGCTCCTTTCTCGTTCTCGTGCCGTGGCCGGACGCCGAGCCGGGTCGGCGCCGGCTGCGGCGCCGACCCGGCGGGCCCTGGGTCCGGTGCTCACCAGGAGACGGGGAGGTCGATCATGCCTCCGGTGAGGACTCCTTGCTGGTAGACCGGCTCGCTGGCCAGCTTCAGACCGGGCAGCCGGCGGAAGAGCGTGCCGATGGCCACCTGGAGCTCCATTCGGGCCAGGGGTGCGCCCAGGCAGTGGTGGAGCCCGTGGCTGAGGGTCAGGTGGGGATTGCGGGACCGCGTGACGTCGAACACGTCCGCATCGGCGAAGACGTTGTCGTCGTGGTTGGCGGTGGTCGGGTCCACGGCAACCGCCTCCCCGGCCCTGATCAGGACCCCGGAGATCTCGACGTCCTCGGTGGCGACGAAGGGGACCAGACCGGCAGATCCGGAGATGCCGCCGCCGATGGCGAACCTGACGTGCCGCAGGATCTCCTCGACCGCGGTCGGTATGACCCCGTCGATGTCGGCCATGAGGGCGGCGCGCTGCTCGGGGCTGGACAGCAGCGCCAGCACGCCCAGTTCGATGAAGTTGGCGGTGTTGTCGAATCCGCCCACCACCAGCAGCATCGCGATCTCGGTGATCTCGGCGTCGGTGAGCCGGTCGTCGGCGTCGCGGGCGGCGGCCAAGGCGCTGAGCAGGTCGTCCTGAGGGTCGGCGCGCTTGTCGGCCATGAGCCCGTTGAGGTAGACGTACAGCGAGGTCATCGACTCGCCGATCTCTTCGGGGGTCATGCCCGAGGTCGCCAGCAGCGCGTGGCTCCACTGGACGAAGTTGGCCCGGCCCTCCTCGGGCACGCCGAGCATGTCGCCGATGACGCGGATGGGCAGTTGCAGGGCGTAGGCGTCGACCAGGTTGCCGGGGCTGCCGGCCGCGACCATCGCGTCGATCAGCTCGTCGGCGATGGCCTGGGTCTTGCCGCGCAGCGTCTCGACGCGCCGCATGGTGAACGCCTTGGCGACCAGCCGCCGGAACCGGGTGTGGTCCGGCGGGTCCATGAACTGCAGGGTCTTGGTCAGGAACTCCGGGAACTCGACGTCATAGGGGACGGGCCTGCCGGCGGTGAACGGCTGTCGCACGAAGCGGCGATCCTCCAGCATCGCCCGGCAGGCGTCGTGCCGGTGGATCAGCCAGCATTCGCCGCCGAAGGGAAAGGAGACCTTGGTCATCGGGCGGTCGTTGCGCAGTGCCCGCATGATCTCCAGGGCCTCGGCCGGGGGGACGGGGCCGAAGGGATATTCGGGTTTGGCGACGGTCATGGTCGTGCTCCTGCGGTGTCGGGGTGGCTGTGGTCGGCGGTCAGGACGGCTCGACGAGGCCGCCGGACTCGTCGCGGACGGTGATGGCCGAGTGCGGGCACAGCTCGACGGCCTCCAGGACGTCGTCGGAGGGGGCGACCGGGTTGGCGACCGGCCTGGACTTTCCCTGGTCGAGGACGAAGTGGTCGCCGGCGACGTTCACGCACATCTGGTTGCCGATGCAGCGGCGGCGATCGACCTCGATGGTCCACCGGGCTCGGCCCATCACCGGTCTCCGGCCTGGTCGGCGATCATGAGTTCGGCGACTTGCGCCTCGGTGATGTCGCAGATCTCCTCGATCCGGGCGGCGACCGTCTCGGGGGTGAGGCCGGGGCCGTGGATCCCGCGGGTGGTCATCATGACCTGCCGGGAGACCGCGCCTCCGGCCGCGTTGAGCACCTCGCCGGTGATCGAGCAGGCCGGGTGGGCGAGATAGGCGACGACGGGCGCGACCATCTCCGGCGGCATGTGCTCCTTCATGTATTCGGCGGTGCCGGGCGGCAGCGCGGCGGCGGCCAGGTCCATCATGCGGGTGCCGGCGCCGGGGGCCACGGCGTTGACCTTGATGCCGTGCGTGGCTCCGGCGACGGCCAGGTTGCGGGTGAGGCCGTAGACGGCTCCCTTGGCGGATCCGTAGTGCACCATGTCGGGAACGCCCGCCATCGCGGCGGAGACGGTGTTGACGATCCGTCCCTCCCCGGCCTTGACCAGGTGCGGCCAGGCGGCGCGGGCCATCAGCAGGCTCCCCTTGTAGTGGACGTCGAGGAACGCCTGCACGGTGTCGAGGGTCAGTTCCTCGAAGGACGCCAGCCGGTAGTTGCCGGCGTTGTTGACCACCGCGTCGATCCGGCCGAACGTCTCCAGCGCGGTGGCGACGATCGACTGCGCGCCCTCCTCGGACGCCACGGACTCGGCGTTCGTCACCGCCGAGCCGCCCGCGGCGCTGATCTCATCGACGACCAGCGCGGCGGGCCCGGGCGACGGGTCGGCGCCGTCGGTGTCCCCGCCGAGGTCGTTGACGACGACGTTGGCGCCCCGGGACGCCAGCAGCCGGGCGTAGGCGCGGCCGAGGCCGCGGCCCGCTCCGGTCACGATCACCGTCTTCCCGGTGAAGTCCAGGTCGGACATGGTCACTCCTTCGAAGTCTGCTGTGGTCGAGCGGCGGTACCAGACGCGTGGTGATCCCCGCGGTGTTCGGTCCGCTCCGGCGGAGGGCCCTGGTCTCGTCAGGGGCGGGTCGTTCCGCCGGAGACCTCCACCTGGGCCGCCCAGATCGATCCCTGGGCCCCTTTGCGGGAGGCCTCCCAGTCGAAGACCTCGAAACCGCAGCACAGGTAGAGGGTCTTGCGGTCCGGTCCGCCCAGGCCGCAGGCGGTGCTGGACCCGGCCTCGGCCGCCGGGACGGTGACCTGCTCGGTGACCTCGCCGCCCTCGACGATCCGCAGGGCGCGGAACGCGGGGGGCTGGGCGACCCAGACGGCGCCGTCGGCGTCCAGGCACAGCCCGTCGGGCAGCTCGTCGAGCTCGGCGAAGGTCCGGCGGCCGGACAGGGAGCCGTCCGCATTCAGGTCGAAGGCGGTGATCTTGTTGGCGAACGCCTCGGCCGTGACGAGCGTGGAGCCGTCGGCGCTGATCGCGATGCCGTTGGCGCCCATCAGCTCGCCGCCCTCGGTGGCGATGCGCGGTGAGCCGTCGGGCTCCACGATGATGATCGGTGAGGGGGCGGGGGTCTCCTGGGCCCACAGGTTGAAGCCGAGCTGGGTGACGTACGCGCGCCCGGCGGCGTCCACCACCATGTCGTTGATCGGGCCGACGGCCAGCTCGCGCAGGTCGGCGTAGACGGAGACCTCACCGCCGTCGACGACCAGGACGACCTTCTCGAACATCGAGTTGACCAGCAGCCGCCCGTCGGGCAGGAAGCCGGTTCCGACCGTGACGATGTCCGCACCGTCCAGGCCCGTGCGCTCGGACAGGTCCACGAGGGTCTCGAGGGTGCCGCCCTCCGGCGGGAGGGACAGGATCCGGCGGTTGTACATGTCGCTGAAGACCAAACGGCCCTCGTGCCAGCGGGGGCACTCGGTCCAGCTGAAACCGGTGGCGATGCGCTCCGCGGTCGCCTCGAACATGGCGTGCCTCGTTTCGGGGTGGTGCGTGAGGTCGACGGGCCGGGCGCCGAGGGCGTCCAGGCCGGTGGCCGCCGATCTGTGCGGCGTCCGCCGCACAGATCGATGACGGAGGAAAAAGTTTCCTTTGGAAACTATATTGGTGAATGTAGTGCAAGTCACCTACCGGGGGAAGGGGGCGCTGCGAAGATCATCGGAGGTGGCCGCGCCACGTCGGGCGTCGGGAGGCGACCGACGGGACGGCGCCGCCGCAGCACCCCTCCGAACAGAGCACCGGACGGATACGCCAGGGCTCGCGGATATAGTTTCGGCCGGAAACGACCTGCCGCTGACGCAGGCGACGGCTCGTCAGGGAGAGAAGGTCCGGCAACCGGATGACGGAGCAGGCTGGCGGGACGCACTCCCGCGGTGACGAGGACCTCCGGCTCGTCCTGGACTCGTTCGGGCTGATCCTGGGCCGGTGGACGGCCGTCGGCATGCAGGACCTGATCCTCGCCCGGGCGCGGGTCGACGTGGACCCGGCCATGATGACGATCCTGCTCGAACTCGACCGGGTCGGCGGCACGGCCAGGCCGTCCCACCTCGCTCAGCACGCGCACACCAGCAAGTCGAACGTCAGCAAGGTCCTCGCCCGCCTGCTCGCGGACGGGCTGGTGGATCGCGTCACCGAACCCGACGACCTGCGGGCGATCTCGATCACGCTGACCCCCGCCGGACGGTGGGCCGCCGACAGGATCAACGAGACCAGCGTGGCCATGCTCACCGAGATGATGGGGAACTGGCCGCAGAACGAGATCCACCAGTTCGCCGGCCTGCTGAACCGGTTCGCCCAGTCGCTGCGGAGCAGTTTCCTGCTGAACGACCCCGGCTGACGGACCGTGGGGCGTCCGGTCGCGGCGGTCCATTTCAGAGCACTCGATCACGGCTGTCCGGTTTCGGTGAAGTAGTAGTCCTCGGGCCTGGGCGCGCGGAGCATCGTCCAGTAGTCCACGAGCCGCCAGGGGCAGCTGACCCATGCCCGGCCGGACGCGTTGCGGTAGTAGCCCGTCGCGGTGCCGCCGTGTTTCCAGACGGTCTTGTCCAGGGCCTCGTCGACGCGCCGGTTGTACTCCTCCACCACTTCACGCTTGGGCTCCATGGCGGACCAGGAGTTCTCCACCAGGTACTGCAGGCACTCGATGACGTAGTGCACGTGCCCCTCACTGACCAGGTTGTGGCCGCCGCCGTGGTTGGGGGCCGAGTTGGGGCCCGCCGTGACGAAGAAGTTGGGGAACCCGGGGACCATGATCCCCAGGTGGGCGCGCGGATCCTGGCCGGCCCACTCGTTGGCCAGCTTCCGCCCGTCGCGACCGACGACGTCCATGAACGACAGGAACTCCAGCTTGAAGCCGGTCGCGAAGACGATGACGTCGGCCTTGAGGAACTCGCCCTCGGTCGTCACCACGCCGTCGGGCTCGATCCGCCGGAACGACGCCCGGTGCACGGAGACGTTCTCGCGGCCGAGAGCGGCGAGGAACCCCGGGTCCTTGACGATGCGCTTGGCGTACGGCGGGAAGTCCGGGGTCAGGGCCGCCCGAAGGTCCGGACGGTCGGGGAACGTCCGCTCCAGGTGATTCAGGCAGACGCGCATGACCACGTCGTTGGCCGGCGAGACGGACAGATGGGCCGCACTCCACTCGGGATCGATGCGCGGCCTGTCCCATCCCTTGTCGCCCGCGTACCAGTACGTCTTCACGCGGAACCACTGCTGGTAGTAGGGAATGCGGGCCATGGCCCAGCGGACCGCCTCGGGAACGGCCGCCTCGACCATGGGCTCGGGCACGATCCAGTGCGGCTGGCGGAAGACGACGTGCAGTGCCTCGACCTGGTCCACCAACTCGGCGGCGACCTGGACTGCGGTGCATCCGGTGCCCAGGAGGGCGACCCGCCTGCCGGTCAGGTCGGCCTTCGGGTCCCATTCGGCGGTGTGCATCACCGTGCCGGTGAAGGCGTCCATGCCGTCGATGTCGGGGATCGAGGCGGCGTTGAGGATGCCGGTCGCCGTGATGACGGCGTTCGCCTCATGTACCTGGGCGGATCCGTCGGCGGCCCGGACCATCACCTTCCACCGCCGGGTCTCCTCGGTCCACTCGCAGCGCAGCACCTTCGTCGAGAGCGCGATGCGCGACCGGAGTCCGTATTTGTCCACCACGTGACGCATGTAGTCCAGGTATTCGGGGCCGGTCGGGTAGTACCTGGACCAGTTCGGGTTGAGCTCGAAGGAGTACGAGTAGAAGTGACTGGGGGTGTCGACGGCCGCGCCCGGATAGACGTTGCGCGACCAGGTGCCCCCGATGTCGTCGCGTTCCTCGAAGATCTGGTAGTCGAAGTCGGCCTCCGCCAGCTTGATGCCGGCGTTCAGCCCGACCATGCCGGCGCCGATGACGATGACCTTGAAACCGGGCGGCGGGACCTTGGTGACGGGCACGTGACGTCGGGCCGGTTCGAAGCCGCCCATCTCCCGCAGGTGGGCCGTGAACTCCTCCCCGACGGCGTCGTCCACGCACACCTCGGCCATCCGCCGGAACAGAGCGTCGCTGGGAACGGTCAGCTTCGGGACCATCCCGCCTTCGAACAACGCGAACGCCCGCGCCCGGACCTCCGCCGCGACCGCCTCCGGGTACCGCCCGGGAACGGGCGGCACGGCGCCGCGTTCAGCGTCGAGCCTGGCGCGGAACTCCGCCACCAGCGACGTGTCACCGGTCATGTGGACCATCGCCATGAGCAGCGGACCGGGTTCGGCTGCGTGTACCGCGGCCCGCAGTTCGTCGCGGTCGACCTCGGTCACCGGCAGCACGACGTGGGTGGGGTCGGTCGGGGAGATCACGGTCATGGGACACCGGTTCCTTCGTTCACTTCCGCGGGGGAGCGGTGAGGGTTCACCACGGCAGGGGATGGGCGAACTTGGCCCGCAGGATCCCGGCGATCTCGGCCATGGCCAGCCGCCCGCGCGCAACGAAGTCCATGCGCAACAGGAAGCCGTGGTAAGCACCCGGATAACGGGTGATCGTCGTCTGTACCCCGGCGTCGCGCAGCCGCTCTGCGTACCGTTCGGCCCAGTCCCGGATCGGGTCGAGTTCACCGACCGCGATGATGGCCGGCGGCAGCCCAGTGAGGTCGTCGGCGTACGCGGGCACCTGGTAGGGCGACGTCGGTTCCGGCCCGCCCGCCCTGGCGACCTCGTGCAGGAAGAGGACGTCGTCCCGGCCGAGGCCGAAGGCGTCGGAGAACTCCGAGATCGATGCCGCCCCCAGGTCGCGGTCGACCCCGGGGTACACGAGGATCTGGCAGAAGATCCGCGGCCCGCCCCGGTCGCGGGCCATCAGGCAGACACCGGCGGCGAGGGTCCCGCCGGCGCTGTCACCGGCGACGCAGAGACGGTCGGGGAGGATCCCGAGTTCACCGGCATGCTCGGCGACCCACCTCGTGGCGAACCAGGCGTCGTCCAGTTGCGCCGGGGGCGGGAACTCCGGCGCCAAGTGGTATTCGACGGCGACCACCCGCGCCCCGGTGTGGTGGGCCATGTTGCGGGCCAGCGGCTCGAACGAGTGGTTGGACCCGAGGACCATTCCACCGCCGTGGAAATACACGATGCCCGGCAGTTCCCCGGCGGCCGAAGGGCTGTGCACGGTCAGCCTGAACGGTCCGTGCGGCCCGTTCAGCAGATGCTCCTCGGCGGTGGCCATTTCCGGCAGGCCGGATGGGTGCGGCACGTCCTCCAAGACCTTGCGCATCGCCTCCACGCCGATCTCGCGCATTGGCCGTCTGCCCTGCTTCTCGAAGGCATCCCGCAGCGCACGCGCATCGGGGTCGAGTTGCGGGATTCTCCTTCGCGTGGGCACCGGCATGCCATCCCTTCTGCTGCGGAGGCGACGGCATCAGCGAACAGCACCTGGACGGCACGACGGGACTGCGCTGACCGGTGAGTGGAACACCTTTCCGGAACTCCCGCCCGCGCTCGTCACGGGCCGGAGACGCACGGGGCCGGCCGTCCGGTTCGGCCCTGATCAGCGGCCATTCCCCGGCTGTGGGGGCGGGCTTGGGACGCGGTGGCGTCGAGGCGGGAGACGTGCGTCGCGCATCGATCCATGCCCGCTGCCACGATCAACGGGAAACGTCTTCAGCCCTCGGTGCGTGTTCCGAGGGCTGAAGGCGGCTGATCGTCCGGGCCGGATTCCGGGGGTGCTCAGTCCTGGATCGCGACCTGGCGGTAGGGGACGAGCCGGACCGGGCCCACCAGGCCGTAACGCTGGCGGGGCTGCTGGGCCTGCAGGGGGAAGCCCTCGGTCACGCGGAGCCGGTTGCGGAGCGTCGTCGCCACCCGCACCATGATCGTGTTGGTGCCCGGCCTGACGTGTCCGGCCAGGTCGATCCGGCGGGCCACCTGGTCGGCCGGCGGCAGCACGCGGCCGTTGACCGTCACCTCGAAGGTGTCGGTGACCTCCCCGAGGTCCAGGTAGGCGCCGTCCGCCCGGCCGAGCCGCACCGTCGTGCGGTAGATGCCGATGCCGGACACGTTCTGGAGCTCGGGGATCTCCGACCACGGCTTCAGGCCGTGCAGATCGAGCTCGTGACGAGTGACCTCGCGCCTGCCGTCAGCGCCCCGGTGCCAGTCCTCGACGGACAACGCCCAGTCGGTCAGCGTCTGCCCGGCATCGACCCCGGGCACGGTCGCCTGGACCCGCCTGCCGTCGTCCAGGGTCACGGTGTAGGTGCCCGCCGTGCTCGCACGCAGCAGCAGGCCGTCGCCACCGGAGACGATCTCGCCGCCGCTTGTGTCCGTCACGTGCCGCTCCCGTCCGCCGCCGAGGGCGATCACGGTGCTGCCGCCCGGGACGAGATCGACCGGCACCGTGACCCGGCTCTGGTCGGCCTGGTACCGGCCGGTCGGGGTGATCTTCCCGCTCCAGGCGTCCAGTGCGTACGGCCTGCCATCACCTTCGAGGGAGAGCTGCGTGGAAACCGGGGAGGAGGTCGGGTTGTGAAGGTAGTAGAGCTGACCGCCGGACGTGGCCCGACGCACGGTGGCCAGCCCCGACGTGCCGGATTCCTCCGCCGCGGCCCGCACACCGAGATCCTTGAGGGCGGAGGACAGCGCGCTCTGGTCGGCGATGCGGCGCACCGACGGCTGGGCGAGAAGCTGCCTGATGAGCCCGGCCAACTCGGTGTCCTGGCGTCCCGTCGTGTCGGCGCCGGGAGTGCGGCTCGGTGGGGTCCCGACGATGACCACGGGCAGGCCGCCGCGGGCGTGCGCCAGAATCTGCCGGGCGGCCTTCACCGGCAGGGTCGGCTGCCGGTCGAGGATCAGCGCCCGGTAGGCCGGGCCGTCCGGGGCCAGCCGCCGGTCGCGTACGCGCAGGCCTTCCAACTGGTCCGGGCCGGTGAAGTCGTAGGTGAATCCCGCCGCGCCGGCCGGCTCCTGCACCGCGTGGCCGTAGCTCTGCCGGTAGACCGCCAGGTCCACCGAGGGGCGGCCCTGCCGCAGGACGTACTGCATGCGCGCCGTCCACCCGGTGATCTCGTCGGTGTCGTCCCAGGTGGGCTGCCGCGGCCCCCACGCCTCGGAGAAGCCGTTGCCGCCCTGCACGGTGAACGGGGAGAAGCCCGGCCAAGGGGCTCCCATTCCTTGTTCGGTCGCCAGGCCGTGGTAGACGATCTGGTTCACGCCGTGCGCGAAGGCCGCGTTGAAGTGCTTGAGCATTTGCGGCCAGGTCTGCGCGTACGCGTTGTCGAGAGTGCCGCAGCACTCCAGCGAGTAGACCTTCTTACCGGACAGGTGGACGGCCCCATCGGAGATCCAGCGGAACGGCTCGTCGGTGTAGTCGGGGGAGAAGCCGAGGGATTCGGTCTCGGGAACGTCGAGCGCGGTGTCGACGGTCGGGGTGTCGATGGTCGTGCCGTAGGGCTGAGCGCGCAGCCGCAGGCCCAGCGCGTTGGCCCACTTCTTGAGCGGCTTGACGTGCTCGCTGATGTAGAGGTCGGTCAGGGTGCGGTAGTAGTCGTCGCGGATGCGGGCCCCGCTGCCGTCGGTGAACTCGAAGTCGGGGGTGTCGTCGGGCGTCACCGGCGTGTACTGGCGGTGGATCCTGTCGATGAACAGCATCGGCAGGTTCTCGCGCAGCGAGTAGCCGCGCAGGTCCTGGAAGCGGTCGGGCAGGTCCCAGGTCCAGTGCAGGGCCGAGTCCAGTTCCAGGGAGTCCTCGAACAGGTCGCCGCCGTTGCTCTTGAGCAGTCGCCGTAGTTTCGGAGTCAGGACACGGGAGTCCCAGTAGCCGGTCGCCGCACCGGTGCCGGCGGAGCTGAAGTGGTCGGCCACGTAGGCCGCCTCGCCCGAGACGGCCTGCCCGGAGACGGACGCCTGGCCGGTGCCGCGCTGCCAGTAGCCGAGCAGCAGCCACTGCCCTGCGGCCGGGGCCGTCCAGGTGACGGCGCCATCGCGGACGGATCCGGTGAGGTCGACCAGGGTGCTCTTGTCCAGCTTGACCGGCTTGGCGGCGGTGCAGGAGCCGACGCACCGGACCGCCTGCAGCGCCACGAGGGTCTGCCTGGTCACGCCGGCGCGTGGTTCGGGGGCCGCCGGGACCGGGCCGGTGTAGGTCGAGCCGCCCTCGACGACCTGGCGTCCGTAGGCGATCTCCTGGGCGGCCTGCGGGCTGTCGGGGGTGAGGCCGGGGACCACGAGCGGCCACGACGGGCCGACGGTGAGATCGATGTCCACCCCGTACCGGCGACCGGCTTCGACGGCCTGCTCCAGCCGCTGGGTGAGGACGGGACCGCCCCAGCCGTACCGGGCCGGATCGGTGGTGAACATGCACTGGATCTCGGCGGCGCCGAAGCCGTGGTCGGCGATCTGCTTCACCTCGGCGTCGATGGCGGCCGGGGTGATGTCCCCGCACGGCCACCAGTAGCGGACCCTCGGCCTGGCATCGGCGGGCGGCGCGGCGAACTGGCGGGCGAACGTGGGACCGAAGGGCGGCGACGGGGCGGCCGAAGCGGTTCCGGAGGGCGCGAGGAAGGCGGCGGCCAGCATCGGCACCAGGACGGCGGTGGCCCGCCGCATGCGGGGGGTGGGCGGCATGCATGCTCCTGAACAGGGGCGAGATGGACAGGGGGCTGATTAAAACGTTTTAATCAACCCCCTTGGCAGGACCCTAGATGTGACCTGGAGCACGGGTCAAGACCAAAGCCGAATATTGCTAGGTTTTGACTGGTCGTCCGGCGAGGGTCAGGCGACCACCCGGCGGCGGGCCAGCCGCCAGGTCCCCTCCTGGCGGCGCAGGGTGTCGTGGTACTGGCCGAGCGCGAGGATGCGGACGGTGCCGTCGTCACCCCGGCCGGCCAGCAGCCAGTAGCAACGGGACCGCGCCGAGTCGGCGCCGTCGAAGTCGACCTCCACGTTCGTGATGATGTGCCGGGTCCCGGACTGCGGGCCGGCCACCCCCTTGTCCCGGTAGCCCTGCAGGGCCGCGGCGATCTCGTCAGGCCCTTGGAAGGTGTTGTCGTGCGTCTCCCACACGCCGTCCGCGGTGAACAGCGCCCCGGTCTCGGCCGGGTCGCCCTCGTCGGCGAGGAAGGCGAAGCGCGACAGCAGGTCGCAGATCTCGGCACGGTCGTCGCCGCGGCCCGGTGCGTTCGACATGTCGCTCAGTTCCTTTCCAGGCGTTCGGCGGCGATCGCGCGCACCGCCTCGGCGATCGGGACGAACGGATGCGCGGACGGCTCGAACGGCCCCTCGTGCATGCGGTTGTGGCAGATCGACACGGCCAGGCCGGTGTCGAGTTCGGCCCAGGAGATCGACCCGCCCGCACCGGGGTGGTGCAGGATCCGGGGGTTGGGGCCGACGGCGGGGTTGGCCGTCGGGCTGGAGCCGCCCAGCCAGTAGCCGAACGCGCTCACGTGCGCGATGCCGCCCAGGTAGAGATCGGTGACGTCGGCGTCCTCGCGCGGCTCGGTGAAGCCGTCGACGACGTCCGCCGGCAGCAGGCGAACGCCGTCCAGCTCGCCGTGACCGGCGAGCATGGCGAAGAACCGGGCGAACGCGCGCGCGTTGCCGATCGCGCCGGCGCCCGGGTTGACCGTGCGGCGCGCCAGGTCGGTGTTGTAGATCGTCGAGCCGGGGAACACCTGGCGGGGCATGCCGCGCAGGTAGGTCTCCGAGGCGTCGGGCGCCGGGTCGCCTCCGATCAGACGGGCGACCCGCCCGTCCTCGGACTCGGGCAGGCCGAGGAACAGGTCGCTGATCCCGAGCGGCTCCACGATCTCCTGACGGATCAGCACCTCGACCGGCCGGTGCTCCGGGTCGGCCCGCCGCGCGATCTCCCCGACGATCCAGCCCCAGATCAGCGCGTGGTAGGAGTTGGTCCTGCCGGGCTCGAAGGCCGGCGGCATGTCCTCGATGGCGCGGATCATCCAGTCCCAGTCGGCCTGCCGCTCGGGGGTGACGTCCTCGGGCATCCAGGGGATGCCGGCGCGGTGGCTGAGCACGTCCCGGACGGTGATGGACTCCTTGCCGTTGCGGGCGAACCCGGGCCAGTAGCGGCAGACCGGCGCCCGGTAGTCGACCAGCCCGCGCTCGGCCAGGATGTGCAGGGCCGTGGCGGTGATGGCCTTGGTGACCGAGAAGACGTTGAACAGGGTCGACCCGTCCACCTGCCGTCCGGCCTGCGGATCGGCCGATCCGGCCCACGCGTCGACGATGAGGTCGCCGCCGAGGTAGGCGGCGACCTGGAGGCCCTCCTCGCCGAGCTCCCGCGCCCGATCCAACGCCTTGACGACCCGGGGGTCCTGTGCCGGTACGGCACTCATGCGGTGTCCCTTCCTTCGTGGGGTGGCGGCGAGCCCGAACGCGCCCGCCGGTCAGGAGGTGTGGTCGTCCGCCAGGACCTGGAACATCGCCCGGGGGTCCGGCGGCTCGGTCTGGTGCGCCAGATGGTCGGCGCGCGCCTGCAGCGCCTCCGCGCCGCGTTCGTCGTCGGAGAAGATCCAGAAGCGGCCCGCCGCGATCTGGCCGACCATGTGCTCGGCCGCGTCCACCGGATCCAGCCCGCTGGTGACGTTGGCCTCCTGCATCCAGCCGAAGAAGCGGTCGGCGGCGGGGTCGCCGGCCGGCGCCGCCGCCTGGGCGTCGAGGAAAATCCGGCTGCGCACCGAGTGCGGCAGCACCGCGCAGACCTGGATGGGCGCACCGGTGAGCCGGATCTCCTGGTGCAGGCACTCGGTCAGGGCGAGCACGGCGTGCTTGCTGACGATGTAGGGGGTCTGCAGCGGCACGGTCCGCACGCCGCCGACCGACGACAGGTTGGCCACGACGGCCGGCCGTCCGGCGGCGATCATGCGCGGAACGAACGACCGCACGCAGTGGAACACCCCGTCGACGTTGATCGCCATCACCTGTCGCCAGCGGGAGACGGGGATGTCCCACAACCGGCCGCCGGTCTCAATCCCGGCGTTGTTGACCAGCATCTCCACGGAGCCGAACTCGGCGTAGACATCGGCCGCCATCCGCTCGACTGCCGCCTCGTTGGTGACGTCGACCTCGTAGGGCTCGGCGCGACCACCGGAGTTCCGGACGTCGTTCGCGACGGCCTCGGCCCGGGACCTGTCGAGGTCGGCGACGACGACCCGCATTCCGAGCGCGGCCAGGTGGCGGACGAATCCCTCCCCGATGCCCGCACCGCCACCGGTCACCAGTGCCGTTCCGTTTGCGAAGCGCTCGGCTGCACTCGCCACATGTCCTCCTGAGGGGTTCTGGGGCGCCGCGACGCTCGGGAACGACCGGTCGCGCATCGGCCCTCGTCACAGTGGCCCGCCCGCCCGTCCCATGGGGAGTCGGCTTCCCACTGGCCGGACACCCGGCTCGGTGTTCCGGACAGCGGACACCGCCGGTCCGGCGACTACGCTGTCTCCTATGCTCGGATTCACGCCCAAAGGCCCGCGACGGGAAGAGGGGTGGTCGGCGTGAAGAGTCCGGTGCGCCGGACGCTGACCGAGCGCCGATCCGACGAACTGCGGCTGTCGGTGGCCATGGCCGCCCAGGAGCTGTTCGTGCTCGACGGCGGGACCGGGCCCACGGTGGAGAGCATCTGTCACCGGGCGGGGATCTCCCCGCGGACCTTCTACCGGCACTTCGCCGTCAAGGAGGACGTCGTGGTGCCGCTGTTCCGGCGGGCGGCGGAACTGATCATCGAGGCGCTGCAGGCCGCGCCCGCGGCCGGTGACGTCGTCACGGCCCTGGTCCGGGCGTTCTCCTGGGACGTGTTCGAGGACGCGCGCCCCGGGGAGCCGTGGCGCCGCTTCCTGTCGGTGATCATGGACTCGCCCGAGTACCGGCTGCGCTGGCACGCGATCGACGACCTGCTGACCGACCCGATCGCCGGTTTCCTGCGAAGCCGGCGGCTGGTGGGCGACGACCCGTTCGACGGCGTGCTGCACGCCGGCCTCGTCCTGCACTCCGTCCGGCTGGCGTACCAACACTGGATCCGCACGGACGCCTCGCGGGACCTGGACAAGCTGCTCGAACAGGCGTTGACGACGGTGATGTCGTCCTGGGACGGGTCCGATCAGCGGCGGTGACGCGCGTCGCCGGTCCGCTGGTGTCCGGTGCGGGGTGCACCCGCGCGTGCCACGGAGGAACGTGACCGTGCTCTGGTCCGGCCGGCCGTCGCGGCGTCCCAGATGCTCGCGGCGGTGGCGGGGATCTCGGCGGCCAGCCGGTCCGGCTTCAGCGCACTGACCGGCCCGGTGACCGACAGCGCCGCCGAGGACCGCCCGGGCGGCCCGATCGCGGTGGCCACCGAGGCGAACCCGAGCACCATCCCGTGCACGTCGACGGCGACACCGTAGTCGCGGATCTTCTGCAGCTCCCGTTCGAGCTGGGCGGGGGACCGCACGCTGTAGGCGGTGGGCGGAGCCGACAGGTCCAGGTCGGGCAGCTCGGTCGGGTCCAGCCGGGCCAGCAGGGCGCGGCCGGCGGCCGTGTGCTGCGCGGGCTGGCGTGCGCCGACCTGCCAGCAGTCCCGGTCGTCGGGCCGGCCGCCGATCCGCTCGATATGCAGGATGTCGGTCTGGCGCAGGACGCTGAGATGAACGGTCAGCCCCGTCCGCAGATGCAGGTCCTGCATGAACGGGACGGCGACGCGCCGGATCCCGTCCTGCCGGACCACCAGCGAGCCGATCTCGAAGATGCGCAGCCCCAGCCCGTACTCGAAACCGTGCCGCTCCACCCAGCCGAGCTCGACCAGACGTTGCAGGATCCGGTGCACCGAGGAACGGGGCAGGCCGGCCTTGCGCGAGATCTGCGCCAGCGTCAGCCGGCGCGAGCCGTCGAACACCCCGAGCAGTGACGAGACGCGATCGATCATCGCCGCCGGAGTCTGCTCTGCCTGTGATGGGGTCATGGCACCTCCCGCGCCGCTCCGAGCATTGCTGACATGTTCTGCCAAGTTGGCACATTCTGTCAGCGGTGTGATGCTAGTCACCGCCGATCTGCCTGTAAAGGGTGTGAGGGGCGAAGGATGACCCCCTTCTGTGAGGTGGCGGACGTGCGGGTGTCCCGGAAGCCCTGGCTTGGGTGTCGGTTCGATCTGCGAGGCGAGGACGGGCGGATGGCCGCTCAGTGGACTAGAAACCTAGTGCTACTCGGTTTCTGGGCTTAGTGTGCTCCGTCACACCTCCACCCCCAGAAAGGTCACCTTCATGACCTCGATCGAGGCTTCGCCGAAGCACGCCGCGGGTCCCCGCTTCGGTGCGCGCTTCACGCTGCTGCTGATCGCCCTGCTGTGGCCCGCCCAGCTGCTGTCGGTGATCGGCCTGTTGGCGGGCAACGCCCAGGCCCAGATCACCGTTCACTTCCAGACCACCCAGATCGCCTGGTTCACGCTGACCACGGCCCTGGTCGGCACCTTCGTCACGCCCTTCGTGGTCAAGGCCGCCAACATGTACGGCAAGAAGCGCGTCATGGTCGTCATTACGGTGCTCGGCCTGGCCGGCGACCTGATCGCGGCCCTGGCGACGAGCTACTCCGCGCTGCTTGTCGGCCGTGGCGTGGCGGGCTTCTACACGCCGATCGCCATGCTGGTCTACGCGATCTCCCGGGACGTGTTCCCGCCCCGCCTGGTCGGACCGGCCAGCGGGCTCATCGGCGGTGGCGTCGGCCTGGTCGCCCTGGGCGGCCCCTTCCTGTCGGGCTGGCTCGTCGACCACCACGGCTTCCGGGGCGTGCTGTGGTTCCTGGTGGCCGCCACCGCACTGAGCCTGGTCCTGCTGCTGGCTTTCGTGCCCGAGAGCCCGGTCCGTGAGGAGCGCACCCGCATCGACTGGCTCGGCGGACTGCTGCTGGGCGGCGGCCTGGCCGCCATCGTCTACGGAGTCGGCAAGGGTGCGGAGTGGGGGTGGACCGGCGGGAGCACCCTGGCGTTCATCGGCGGCGGCATCGTGGCGCTGATCGCGTTCCTGGTCGTCGAGGGCCGGGTGCCCCATCCGATGTTCGACCTGTCCCTGCTGGCGCGCCGGCAGGTGTGGACGGTGGTGCTGGCGACCTCGCTGATCGGCGGAACGGTCTTCTCCGCCGGAACGATCAACCAGCTCCTCGGCCTGATGCCCCGGATCCCGGGCGTCTCCGACGGGCTCGGCTTCACCGCGACCAGGCTGGCCGTGATCGGGATCCCGGGCAGCGTCCTGATCGTCGCGGTGGCCGTGACGGCCGGTGCGCTCGCCCGCCGGATCGACGCACGCGTCCTGCTGGCGGCCGGTGCGCTGTGCGCCGCCGCAGGGCTGGGGCTGATGGCCCTGTTCCACCACTCGGTGCCCCAGCTGGTCCTCAGCGGGATTCCGTTCGGGATCGGGATGGGAACGGTTGCCGCCCTTGCGCCCATCATGGTCATCCAGGCGGTGTCCCCGTCGGAGCAGTCGCTGGGCAACGGCATGCAGGGGATGGCGCAGGGCATCGTCACCACGGTAGTGACGCAGCTGATCTTCGTCGTCCTCGCCCAGAACGGCAGGGTGCTGCAGGGCACTCAGTTCTACCTCGACGCGGGCTACACCAACGCCTTCTGGCTCGCCGCCGGCTTTACGGTCGCCGGCCTGCTGGCCGTCCTGCTGATCCCCAAGGTCAGGCGGCTCGACGAGGCCGAGGTCGGCCAGGCGGCCACCTGACGACCGCGGTCATCGGGTCGGCTCCGGCTCCTGCTCCTCGGGGCCGGCCCAGGCCAGGCACATCCGGTTGAAGGTCTCGACCATCGCGGCCATGTCGAGGGAGGGGTCCAGCAGCCACTGGATCTGGAGGCCGTCCGAGACGGCCAGCAGCAGCCGGGCCATGTGCTCGGCCTGCTCGTCCGCGCGCACCCGGCCGTCCCACTGGCCCTCCTCCAGGCCTCGGGCGATCACGTCGGCGAGATTGCGGTACCGGTCGGCGAAGAAGCCGTGCGCGTGGTGGGCGGGGTCGGTCGCCGCCGCCGAGAGGGCGACGAACAGCTTGACGAGCCCGGGCTGCTCCGTGTTGTGCCGCACCGTCTGGGCCACCGCGTCGCCCGGGTTCTGCACCTCGTTGGCCACTTCGGAGTCCAGCCTGTCCCGCCGCTCCAGCACGGCGAGCAGCAGCTCCTCACGAGAACCGAAGTAGTGCAGGACCCCCGCCTGGGACAGCCCCACCCGGTCGGCGATCTCCTGGAGGGAGGAACCGCGGTCTCCGTGCTGGGCGAACACGTCCAGGGCGGTCTTGAGGATCTGCTCCCGTCGTTCGATGCCTTTGCGGTAGGGGCCGCGGGGCTTGCGTTGGCTCGTCACCTGCACGACCGTACTCCAGGGCGCGATGATCCACTGAACCCGAGCCAGGCCCGGTATCAGGAGGCGCGGCGGTCGGCCTCATCCGTTCACCGGTCCCGGGGCGGGCCGACCGCCTGCCGGGGTCAGACGCCGTCGCCGGTGGAGCCGAGCATGAGCCGGGTGAGCACCGCACCGGGGGCGATGGCGTTCAGCAGCGTTACCGGCATGCTCCAGGTCTCCTTGCGATGCGGAGGGACCACTCGAAGAGTACGGCATACAGAAGTCAATCATTGATTGAGAAACGTATGACAGTGTCGCGGAGATGTGATCTGGACACGAAAACCAAGTAACGCTAGGTTTTCGCGTGGGCACCTCCCGCCTGGACAAGAGCCCGCCGGCGTCCGACGAAGAGCTGCTCCGGATTCGGGCCCAGTCGATTCGGAAGGCCACCATGACCCACTTTCCCGACGGCTTCCTGTGGGGCGCCGCCACCGCCGCCGTCGCGTCTTCGTTCTCACCGGGGCCCTGGTGTTCTCCCTCGGTGCCGTGGTGATGGCGCTGGCCTCCGACGTGCCGCTGCTCTTCGCCGGCTCGCTCGCCTGTTCCATGGGAATCGGCATGTTCGCCGCCGTCGACCAGGCGCTCCTGCTCGACGTGCTCCCCGAACGCGACACCGAGGCCGGACGGTACACGAGCATCTACAACTTCGCCGCGACGATCCCGCAGGCCCTCGCCCCTCTCGTCGCGCCGTTGTTCCTCGGGGTCGGCGTGACCGCGGGGGAGGACAAGAACTACACGCTGCTGTACCTCGTCGCCGCCGCCTGCACCGTGCTCGGCGGTCTCATCGTCCTGCGCATCAAGTCCGTCCGTTGATCGACAGCGAGGAGCGTCACCATGTCACCCGCCTGGCAGGCAGGCTTCATCACCTCCCCCTTGTCCGGCGAGCCGGGAGGCCCGGCGCCCTACTTCCGGCGCGAGTTCACCAGCGACGGCCGGCCGTGGCGGGCGACGCTGTATGTGACGGCGCTCGGCATCGTCGAGCCGTACCTCAACGGGACCCGGGTGGGGGACGAGGTCCTCGCGCCGGGGTGGACGTCCTACCGCCACCGGCTCAACGTCAGCCGTCATGACGTCACGGAGCTGATCGAGTCCGGGGCGAACGTGCTGGGCGCGATCGTCGGCGAGGGGTGGGCGGCCGGCCGTCTCGGGTGGGAGGGCAAGCGCGGTCATTACACCGACCAGCCCGCGTTGTTCCTCCAACTCGAGCTGGAGTACGACGACCGCACCGAGGTGATCGGGACGGACCGGGCCTTCACCACGAGCACCGGCGCGGTTCTCGCCAACAGCCTGTACGACGGTGAGACCTACGATGCACGCCTGGAACCGGACGGCTGGAGCCGTCCCGGATTCGACGACGGCTCCTGGTCGCCGGCGGAGCCGCTCGAGTGGGACCTGGGAACCCTCATCACCCCGACCGCACCGCCCATCCGGCGCGTCGAGGAGCTGGCGCCCGTCGAGATCTCGACCAGCCCGAGCGGTAAGACGATCGTGGACTTCGGGCAGAACATCTCCGGCTGGGTGCGGCTGACGGTCACCGGAGAGGCCGGCCGCACCATCACGCTCCGCCATGCGGAAGTCCTCGTCGATGGCGAACTGGAGACCGAGACGCTGCGCACCGCGGCGGCGACCGACCGCTACACCCTGTGCGGAGACGGCGAAGAGGTCTGGGAGCCGCGGTTCACCTTCCACGGGTTCCGCTATGTCGAGGTCGACGGCTACCCGGGCGAGCTGAGGCCCGAGGCCGTCTCGGCCGTGGTCGTGCACAGCGACATGACCCGCACCGGCTGGTTCGAGACCTCCCATGAACTGGTCGACAGGCTGCACGCCAACGCGGTGTGGTCGATGCGGGACAACTTCGTGGGCGTGCCCACCGACTGCCCCCAGCGGGACGAGCGGCTGGGATGGACCGGGGACATCAACGCGTTCGCTCCCACCGCCGCCTTCCTGTACGACGTCCGCGGCGTACTGGGCTCCTGGCTGGCCGACCTGGCGGCCGAACAGCGGGAGAAGGGCTACGTGCCGTGGGTGGTGCCGGATGTGCTGTCCACACCGTCACCGCCGACGGCGCTGTGGAGCGATGCGGCCGTGAGCCTGCCCTGGACGCTGTACCGCGAGTACGGAGACCTGGACATCCTGCGGCAGAGCTACGCGTCGATGACCACGTTCATCCGCAGCGTCGAGGAACTGCTGGACGAGACGGGGCTGTGGAGCAGCGGATTCCAGTACGGAGACTGGCTGGATCCCGACGCCCCCATGGACAATCCCGCAGGCGGCAAGACCGACCGTCACCTCGTGGCTTCCGCCTACCTGTGCAAGACCACCAGGGAGATGGCCGAGACCGCCGCCCTGCTGGGAGAGGACGCCGACGCTGCGCATTTCGCGGCGCTCGCCGAGCGGGTGCGCGAGGCGTTCCGCCGCGAGTACGTCACTCCGGCGGGGCGGGTGTCCGGTGAGACCGCGACGGCCTACGCGCTGGCGATCGCCTTCGGCATCCTCGACGCCGACCAGAAGGTCCGGGCCGGGAAGCGGCTGGCGGAACTGGTGGCCAAGGCCGGATACCGGATCTCGACCGGCTTCGCCGGAACCCCGCTCGTCCTGCACGCGCTCAGTGACACCGGCCACCTGGAGGAGGCGTACCTGCTCCTGCTGGAGACCGGCTGCCCGTCGTTCCTGTACCCGGTCTCGATGGGGGCGACGACGATCTGGGAGCGGTGGGACTCGATCCTCCCCGACGGAACGGTCAACCCCTCGGGCATGACCTCGCTCAACCACTACGCCCTCGGCGCCGTCGCCGACTGGCTGCACCGCGTGGTCGGTGGCCTGGCCCCTCTCGAACCCGGCTACCGCACCATGAGCATCACCCCCCGGCCGGGCGGGGGCCTCACCCACGCCGCCGTCCGTCACGACACGATGCACGGCGGGATCGAGGTCGCCTGGCGCGTCACCGGCCGGCGCATGAACGTCGAGGTCACCATCCCCGACGGCACCGAGGCGAAGGTCACCCTGCCGCTGCACCCCGACTCCCTCGTCGTCGACATACCGGCGGGCAGCCACTCCTGGCGGTACGACCTGCCCGAAGACCGCGGCCGCCGCGCCGGGTACGACCTCGACACCCCGCTGAAGACCCTGGCCGAAGACCCCGCCGTCTGGCGCAACCTCACCGAGGTGTTCGCCAAGCACTTCCCCGGCGTCCCAATCGACGGCACTGCCCCGGAGGCCGCGAGCGTGTCCCTCAACAAGCTCCTGGAGTACGTCCCCAGCGCCTCCGACGAACTGAAGACGGACCTCGTCGCCGCCATCGCATCGGCCGAACGACCCTCACGGACCACCCTTCCACCGAGCCCAAGGAGAAACAGGACATGGAGCGACTGACCGACCGGCGTGTGCTGATCACCGGAGCGGCGTCGGGCATCGGCCGGGCCACCGCGCTGCGGCTGCTGGCCGAGGGCGCCCGCGTCGTCGCCGCCGACGTCGCCGAGGACGGGCTGAAGGAGACGCTCGCGCTGGCCGACCAGGCCGGCACCGCCGACCGGCTCACGACCAAGAGCGTCGACATCGCCGACGAGAGTTCGGTCGACGTCGTCGTCACCGCCGCGGTCACCGAACTCGGCGGCCTGGACGCGCTGGTCAACGCGGCGGCCATCCTGCGCGGCGCGCACACCCACGACTGCTCCCTGGAGCTGTGGAATCGCGTCATCACGGTCAACCTCACCGGCACCTTCCTGATGACCCGGGCCGCGCTGCCCGCCCTGCTGGAGACGGGCCGGGGTGTGGTGGTGAACTTCAGCTCCACCTCCGCGTTCTTCGCGCATCCGTTCATGGCCGCCTACTCCGCCAGCAAGGGCGGCATCGCCTCGTTCACCCACGGCCTCGCCCTGGAGTACTCCAAGCAGGGCCTGCGCGCCGTGAACGTCGTCCCGGGCGGCATCAGCAGCGGTATCACCAACAACATCGGCTCGCTGGTGCCCGAAGACGTCGACTGGAACCTGTTCTCCAAGCTCACCGCCGCCATCGGGAACGGTCTGCCCGGCCCGGAGAACGTCGCCGGCGTCGTGGCGATGCTGATCTCCGACGACGGCGCGTTCATCACCGGCACCGAGATCCGCATCGACGGCGGCGCCCACCAGTGAGCCACCAGCCATCCACGAGCCCCTGGAAGGAACGCGGTAATGCCGTACATCGACCCAGCCGACCTCACCCTGGAGCAGAAGGCGTCGCTGCTCTCGGGACTGGGCTTCTGGGCCACCAAACCGATCGACGAAGCGGGCGTCCCGTCGATCGTGCTCACCGACGGCCCGCACGGGATCCGCATGCAAGACGGTGACGCCGACCATCTCGGCATCAACAAGAGCCTGCCCGCCACCTGCTTCCCGCCCGCCGTGGCGGTCGGCTCCAGCTGGGACGCCGAGGTCGCCGCTCGGGTTGGCGCCGCCGTCGGCCGGGAGGCCCGCGCCTTCGGCGTCTGCGTAGTCCTCGGGCCCGGGGTGAACATCAAGCGATCGCCGCTGTGCGGACGCAACTTCGAGTACTACTCCGAGGACCCCCTGATCTCCGGAGTTCTCGGCGCTGCCCACGTCCGGGCCATGCAGGCCGAGGGGCCCGGCGCGTCGGTCAAGCACTTCGCGGTCAACAACCAGGAGACCGACCGCATGCAGATCAGCGCCGACGTCGACGAGCGCACTCTGCGCGAGATCTACCTGCCGGCTTTCGAGCGAGTGGTGACCGAGGCGCGGCCCGCGACGGTGATGTGCTCCTACAACCGCATCAACGGCGTCTACGCCGCCGAGAGCCGGTGGCTGCTCACCGACCTGCTGCGCACCGAGTGGGGCTTCGACGGCACCGTCGTCTCCGACTGGGGGGCCGTCGGCGACCGGGTCGCCGCGCTGGCCGCCGGACTGGACCTGGAGATGCCCGGCACCAACGGCGCCGTCGACCGGGCGGTCGTGCAGGCCGTCCGCGCCGGCGACCTGGACGAAGCCGTCGTCGACGAGGCCGCCCGCCGCGTCCTGGCCCTCACCGGCCTGGCCGCCCCGGCGACCGGAGGCCTCGACGTCGACGGGCACCACGCCCTGGCCAGGGAACTGGCCGCCGACTGCGCGGTGCTGCTCAAAAACGACAACGAGGCCCTGCCCATCACGCCGCGGACGCGGCGGATCGCCGTCATCGGCGAGTTCGCCACGTCTCCTCGGTTCCAGGGCGGCGGCAGCTCCCGCATCAACCCCACCCGCGTCGACACCGCGCTGAAGGCGATCCAGGACCTCGCCGAGGCCCACGGGCAGACCGTGACCTACGCCCGGGGGTTCGGTGCCGACGACTCCGGCGAACAGGCCCTGCGCGAGCAGGCCGTGCGGACCGCCGGGGACACCGACATCGCGGTGATCTTCGCGGGGGCCGACCACGAGTCCGAGGGCTTCGACCGCGACACCCTCGACCTGCCCGCCGACCAGGTGGAGCTCATTCGCGCCGTCGCCGCCGCGGCCCCCCGCACCGTCGTCGTCCTGTCCAACGGCGGCGTGCTGTCGCTGGAGGGCTGGCATGACGACGTCGACGCGATCCTCGAAGGCTGGCTGCTGGGACAGGCGGGCGGCGGTGCCGTCGCCGATCTGCTCTTCGGGGTCGTCAACCCCTCGGGCCACCTCGCGGAGACCATCCCGCTGCGGCTGCAGGACAACCCCAGCCACCTCAACTTCCCCGGAGAGCAGAGGCACGTCCGGTACGGCGAGGGCGTCATGGTCGGATACCGCTACTACGAGACCGCCGGGGTCCCGGTCCGCTATCCGTTCGGCCACGGTCTGAGCTATACCGCCTTCGAGAGCCGCGACCTGTCCGTCACGCTCACCGGCGACGACACCGCGACCGTCTCCGTCACCGTGACCAACACCGGGGAACGCGCGGGCAAGCACGTCGTCCAGGTGTACGTCGCCACCGACGCCGGGCCCGTCCGCCGGCCCGCCCGGGAACTGCGCGCCTTCACCAAGATCGCCCTCGAACCGGGGCAGTCGCGCGTCGTCGAACTGGACCTCGACAGGCGGGCGTTCGCCTACTACGACATCGAGCTCGGCGGCTGGACGGTCGCCGCCGGCGAGTACACCGTCCAGATCGGGGAGAACGCCGCGCGCGTCGTCGCCGAGCAGACGATCACCCTTCCCGGCGACACCGTCACCAAGGTCCTGTCCCTCGACTCCACCGTCTCCGACTGGTTCTCCCACCCGGCCGTCGGTCCGGCGCTCATGGGAGCCCTCGCCGAGGGGATGACCGAGGAGCAGGCCCGCCAGTCCGAGCAGAGCGCGGACATGCTGCAGATGATCGCCTCGATGCCGATGCGCCGCTTCCTGAACTTCACCGGCATCCAGATCGGCCCCGAGGCGCTGACCGAGATGATCGAGCTGAGCCGTTCCCCCTCACTGGCCACCTGACCGGCTCGTCCGGCCAGGACGCCGGTTTCCGGGTGGATCAGGTCGGTGCGGCAGGCCGTGTCGGGGGCCGGCCTGCCGCACCGGACGCCGCCGTCCTCATCGGTTTTTCCGGAAGGCTGCGCGTCGTCGCTCTTGCCCGAGCCCGAACTGTGATCGTAGTTCGGGCTCGTTCTTTCCGGTCACCGGGAGGACCGGGGGCGGGAATCACGCCAGGTCGTGCCGCGGGCCGTGGGCGTCGCCGAACGTCGGACCCACGCCCGCCCATCAGCTTGGCCGACCGTGTCGCCTATGCGGACGCCGGGCGGGACTCCGCCCGTATCGCAGGAGTTTCCCGGCTACCGGGAGACCTCGTGGCCGCCGGGGTCGCCGCCGTCTAGCTTCACCTTTCAGGGAGACCCATGTCACAGCGGACGGTGACCGGCGGCGCCGTATCCCATCCCTGTCCCGGCTTGGGCGCTGCCGGATTCCTCGATCTTGGAGCTTCTTATGACCACATCCCAGACCACTCCGGACGACGAGGTGCGCGTGATTGAGGCGGTGGCGCCGCCCACTCGGTATGCGCGTGGGTGGCACTGCCTTGGTCTGCTGGAGCACTTCAACGATGGTAGGCCGCATGCGGTTGAGGCGTTCGGGACCAAGCTGGTCGTTTTCGCCGACAGCACCGGCAGGTTGAACGTGTTGGACGCCTACTGCCGGCATATGGGCGGTGATCTGAGCCGAGGCGAGGTCAAGGGTGATGAGATCGCCTGCCCCTTCCACGACTGGCGTTGGTCCGGTAACGGCCGGTGCGTCAGGATTCCCTACTCCCGCCGGGTGCCGCCGCGGGCGCGGACCAGGTCCTGGA
>NZ_FNVO01000044.1 GCF_900108175.1 Thermomonospora echinospora | reverse complement strand
AGAGAACCGGGCGAAGGGATGACCGCAGCCGGACTGCCTCTCTCGGGAGACGACTGCGCCTGGGGCACGTGACTCACAACACCCACACCGTCCCGGCGATCATCAGTATCCGCCGGCCCGGTCGCCCGGCCGTCAAGGTCGTACGTCCACAGGCTTCGCCTGCGGGCGCTCCACCTTGACCCCGGACGCCGACCCGGCACGCCCTGAAACCGCCCGGGACCGGTAAGAAAACGAACTCACACACCACCGGCCACCACAGTCCACCCCTTGACCGGCCCCGCCCCTTCAGGGATGACCTGTGGCGATCGCTTCGGCTCGGCAGGGGGTTTCGGCGGTGGCACGGCGTGTGGCCTGGGGGACCGGATTGGGTCGGAAACCGGCGTTAAGAGCCTGACCTGTGGTGATGTCGTTCCGGGGACGGGACAGACCCTGCGTTCTGTCTGGTCAACCCCCGGCGCGGCCCCTTTCCGCCGTATTCCGGTGGCACCCTTCGGGGCCCTCCACTCGGGTCCGTGCCGCCAGCCGCAAAGTAGAGCGTCCGCTCAGGTCATGGCCTTCTCAGAACGGGCTGTGAGGAGGATCGGTACGGAAATTAGCGGTAGAGCCTATGACCTGTGCCGACGCTGCCACTCACGCCGGACAGTGCAGGCACTCCGCCCGGTGCAACCGTTCAGCGTCCCATCTCCGGCCTGCCGGAACGCTGGCTAGCGCTAACCACCGTTCCGATCCTCCTCGCGGGCCTGTTGAGCGTCCTTCACCAACTTCCGCCCTCGGCCGCCGCCGACCTTGACGAAGTCGAAGTCCCGATGCGACTCATCATGGCCGAGACCCGCCACAAGGACTTCCCGCGCCGCCATGCGCTTCCCCAAGCCCCGGCGGGGAAGCCGTCGCCGAGACCGGGTGGGGTGATCTCATGGTGGAACGGTTCGTGCCTAGGGTGCCTGCGGGGTGCGCAGTGCTTTGGCGGTGGCCGTCCATCCCTCGACGGCGCTGGGGTATCGCGGCGCCCAGCCGGTGGTGTCGCGGAAGCGGGTGTTGGCGACCCGCAGCGACCGCGTCAGGGAGGTGAGCCGAGCGCCGAACAGCAGCGCCGCACGGCCGGGAACCCGCAGCCACATGCTCGCTTCGGCCGCCCGGGCGAGCGCGTCGGCGTACTCGCGCTTGGTCAGCGGGCGGTCGTCCACCACGTTGTACGTACCGGCGGGTGCGCCCAGCGCGGCCACGACGGCCGTGCCCGCGTCGACCATGTGGATCGAGGACATGTAGTCGCCGGGCCGCCCGACGAGGAGGCCGACATGACGTCGGGCCTGGGCGTACATCTGCTCGCTGTGCGTCGCGCCCGGCCCGTAGAACACCCCGAACCGCAGAACGACACCGGTGCCGCCCGCTTCCGTGAACCGGCGGGCGGCCGCCTCCGCCGCGTGGTTCCCGGCCGAGATCGGGTATCGGTCGACCGGCGCGTCCTCGGCGATCCAGGCCGCGCCGTGGTCGCGATAGATCATGCAGACCGACTCCTGGATCAGGACCTCCACCCCGGCGGCCAGCGCCGCGTCCGTGACGGCCGCCGAGCCCTCCGTCCGGACCCGGGTCGCCGCCCGCCAGGCTCTGGCGCTGATGAACCGGGCCGGCGAGGGGATCGCCGAGGCGAGGTTCGCGACTGCGTCGTGGCCGTGGAAGGCGGTGGCCAGGGCATCAGGATCGAAGAGCGAGACCTCGACGGGTTCGGCTCCCCAGCTCGCGAGCAGCGCGGCCTTTTCCGGGGTCCGAGCGAGCGCGCTGACCGAATGCCCCGCACGGACAAGCTCGGGCACGGCATGGCGGCCGAGCGCACCTGTCCCGCCCGTGACGAAAACTCTCATGATGCGACCATAAGCGCCCCCATCGAACGAGCCGCACCGGGTGCCACAGCCCCAACGGCCCGTTTCTGCCGTATTCCGGCGGCACTCCAGGAAGGCCCCCGGTCAGACCGGCTGCTGCCGAAGGTAATGGGCGTGAGGCTCGATATTCGCTGCGGACCGTGAGTGGCAGGGAGGATGATCAATCCGGGCAACGAAGCTCGGAAGGAAGACAGATGATCTCGATCGAGGTGGGGCAGGACGACCGGGTGGCAGTGTCCACTGGCCGCGAGAAATGGTTCTGCCTGTGGCCAGCGGTCGGCGGCGCGAAGCTGGAGTTGTGGCTGCAGTTCCAGCGGTTCACCGACCAGCCGGACCCGCCGCCGTTGTAACTGCGGGGGAACGTCGAGGTACGTAAGACACCCCAGGAGCCGCTGCTGCTATGCGACTTGAACGTGCTGACGCCGATCACACCGTCGGCGATGCCGACATCCAGCCAGCCCTTCACCACGTTCATCAGCGACGAGCAACTGCGGATCATGGAACGGCTGCGGTGGCACGGTGAAGCGTTGCTGCTCTTGGTCAACCTGTCGCTGACCAGGCCCGACGCCAACGGGCGGCTGCTGACCGGTACGGGCACCCTGAACGCGATGGTGCAGCCCGGTGACTGGTTCCGCGAACTGGAGCGCGTGGACGCCGCCTCCTACGTCGAGCTCCTCGTCCCGGTCACCGAGGACCATGCACGCGCCACAGCGGTCCGCCGTATCCGCGATGCCCGGGGCATGTTGCGCGAGGGCAAGAACGAACCGGCGATCGTCAGTGCCCGCGCCGCGTTGGAACAGGTCAAGAACACCCCCGAGGTCAAGGCCCTGTCCAAGTCCGCAAAGGCCAAGAACTCCCGTGACCGCACCCAAGACGAACGGTGGGCCATGGTCGTCGAGGACGTCTACTCCCTGGCCTGCGGTGCCGCGCACGACGACGAGACGACCGAGTCGTTCGTGTATTCCCGCCAGGACGCCGAGGTGATCATCGTCGCGATTGCCGGCCTGGTGGCCCGCTACGGGGCTTGAGCGACAACCACTCGGCCAGTGGCGGTAGCGAGGAGACGCGGGCGGAGTTACCGCCATCCGGCGCGGCGATGTAGGTGGGGTTCAGCGGCGGAACAGGCCCTCCGCTCCTGAACGTGACCCCAGCCGCCAGGTAACTGACTGAGAGGTCGCGATTGCGGTTCGTGATCGTTGCGAGTGGGGGAACGCGGTGGGTTAGCGGGGGTTCCTGCTCGATCGTTTTCGTGTCGGAGACGGTCGGGTGGAGGGCGGGTTCGGGTGCGTCGGGAGTGGGAGCCGGAGGAGCTGATCGCGGCGTGGACGCTGCTGGACGGCGACTGGGATCTGGTGGGGAACAAGACGGGGGCGACGCGTCTGGGCTTCAGCCTTTTGCTGAAGTTCTTCGAGCAGGAGGGCCGGTTTCCCCGGCACGTGGGTGAGTTGCCCAAGGCTGCTGTCGACTACATGGCGGGGCAGGTCAAGGTCGATCCGGCGCTGCTGGCCGAGTACGACTGGTCGGGCTGGTCGATCGAGCGGCACCGGGCGCAGGTGCGGGAGGCACTGGGGTTCCGGGAGTCGACCCGGGCGGATGAGGACGTGCTGGCCGATTGGCTGGCGGACAAGATCTGCCCGATGGTGTTCACGGACGAAGGGCTGCGGGCGGCGCTGCTGGCCCGCCGACCCGGCGGCTCGGGTCTGGGCGAGTGCGGCCGCCGCCCACGACCGGGCGGCTCCGGGCGCGCGCCTGCGGCTGGAGGCCGCGGTCGGGCTTATGCGGGGGCTCGCCGTCACCGGCGCGGACGGTCTCCTCGCGGGCCGGGAGCACCGCGCCGCCGCAGTGGAGGCCGCCGAGGAACTGGGCGACGCCGAGCTGACTGCCCGGGTGATCGACGCCTACGACGTCCCGGCGAACTGGACCCGGTCCGACGATCCCGCGCAGACGGCCCGAATCGTCGCGGCGGCCGAGCGCACCCTGGCCCGTCTCCCCGAGGACACCGCTCCCGGCGTGCGGGTGCGCCTGCTGGCGACCGTTGCATTGGAATCGCGCGGCACGCCGTCCTCCTGGACGGCCTTGCCGAGCGCCATGGCCGGCCGCTGGTGTCGGTCTTCACCACCTGGTACCGCGCGCTTCGCCGCGCCGAAGACCCCGAGGTCCCCTTCGCTGCCAAGGAGGCCGCCTACCGGGCCGCGGCCGTCCCTGTGGACTCGGCCGGCATGCCGGGCCTGGGCGAGGGCCTCCCGCCCCTGGCGCTGCAGGCCCTGCGGGTGCGCCACGACCGGGCGCCCGAGCCGGAGGACCCGGACCGGCTCGGACCGTACCGCCCGTGGGCCCTCCCGGTGCTGCTGGCGGCCGGACGGCGAGACGAGGCGGCCGAGGCGTTGCGCGCCGTTCCCGATCCGCCCCATGATCTCCTCGCCGAGGCGCTGTGGGCCCTCCTCGCCCGAGCCACGCTGTCGCTGGGCGATCCGTTGGTCCTTCGGCGGGCGCACGCCGCGCTGTTCCCGGCGGCAGGCGAACAGGCGGGGGCCGCGAGCGGCCTGATCAGCCTCGGCCCGGTCTCGGCGATCCTTGCCGAGATCACGGCGGTGCCGGACCTCTGACCCGCACCGGATCTCTAACCCGCGCCGTACCTGGCCCGCATCATGAGGACGGCCTCGTCCACCACGTGGTCCATGGACGCCTCGTCGGGCGCCCAGTGCGGAAGCAGCATCTGCGGCCAGAACACGTAGTTGGAGATCATCCCGAGGAACTGCGTGGCGGCCAGGTCGAGGTCGTCCACCACGATCGTGCCCGCCGCGCGCTCGGCCTCCAGATAGCTGCGGACGGACTCGAAGTAGGGCATCTTGCCGCGGTTGAACTGGGCTTCGGCCAATTCCGGGAAACGCGGCATCTCGGCGATGACGATGCGGAACAGGTCGGCCATGTCCGGGCGAGTGAGCAGGGCGACGTAACGGCGGCCGATCACGGTGAGCCCTGCGACGGGGTCGCCCACGGGGGGCTGGGCGCCGTCTTCCTCGCCGATTCGCCACGAGGTGGTGACGATCGCGTCAAACAACGCCGCCTTGGTCGGGAACTGCTTGAACAGCGTCGCCTTCGACACCCCCGCGGCCTCCGCGACCTTGGCCAGCGAGGTCCCGGCGTACCCGGAATCGAGGAACAGCCTGGTCGCGGCACCCAGGATCGCTTCCCTCTTCTGCTCCGCGACGCGCCGGTGGTAGGACGAAGGTCCGGTCATCATACCCCCATCCTAGGCGAGGTGAGCCACTTGACTCACCATCTTCGGATCACATAACGTCCACAGTGAGGCGAGTCGCTCGACTCACCATTACTAGGGAGAACACCCATGGGACGCTTTGAAGACCGCACTGTGCTTGTCACCGGAGGCACCGGCGGGCAGGGGGCCAGCCACATCCGCGCGTACCACTCCGAAGGCGCCAACGTCGTGATCGCCGACATCGCCGAAGAACACGGCCTCGCCCTTGCCGCCAAACTCGGCGACCGCGCCCTGTTCGTCCGCCTGGACGTCACCGACGAGCAGTCCTGGACCGCCGCCGTCGCGGCCGCCGAGGAGCGCTTCGGCCCCCTGTCGATCCTGGTCAACAACGCCGGAGTGCAGAACCCCGCAGCCCCGATCGAAGCCACCGACCTGCGCGTGTGGCAGCGGATCCTCGACATCAACCTGACCGGCGCCTTTCTGGGCATCAAGGCGGCCGTCCCGTCGCTGCGCCGGGCTGGCAGAGGCGTGATCGTCAACATCGCCTCCACCTCCGGCATCGGCGGGACCGCCTTCTACGCCCCCTACGTCGCCGGCAAGTGGGCCGTCCGCGGCCTGACCAAGACCGCCGCCCTGGAACTGGGCCGCGACGGCATTCGCGTCAACGCCATCCACCCCGGCGTCATCGCCACCCCGTTCATCACCGAACCAGCCGCCGGCAGCGACGCCCCCATCTCCGACTTCTACTCACCCGAGCCCTTCGCGATCCCGCGGATGGGGGAACCCGCCGACGTCACTCGCCTGCTGCTGTTCCTCACCTCCGACGAGGCGTCCTTCGCCACCGGCTCCGAATACGTCGTCGACGGCGGCCTCCTGCTCGGTCCGGCGCTCAAGCACGACGCCGCCTGACCCACCCCGCGAAAGGACCATCCGTGGACCCCGCCGTCCGCCGGGCGATCGAGTTCACCCCCGCCGCCACCACCCGCGAACGCATCATCGACATCACCACCACCGGCCGCCGCACCGGCATCCCCCGCCGCATAGAGATCTTCTTCTATCGCGCTCACGGCGAGACCTACCTGTGCAGCGGCCCCCAGGGACGCCCGACCGACTGGTACGCCAACCTCCTGACCCACCCCGACTTCACCTTCCACCTCAAATACGGCGTGAAAGCCGACCTGCGCGCCCGCGCCATCCCCGTCACCGACCCGGCCGAACGCCGCAGAGTCCTCACCGAGATCGTCGCCGACCTCAACCAACCCCACAACCCCGGCACCATCCCCCAGCCCACCCACCTGGAGGACTGGCTTGACAGCAGACTCGCGAAAATCACCTTCCCCGGACCGGACCTCTAGCTCCGTCCCGGCCCGCCGGGTAGGCCCTCCGCTCCCGAACGTGACCTCCAGCCGCCAGGTAGCCGATCCACTGGGCATCGGTCTGTCCGCAGGGTGTCGGGATTAGACGGTTTCCCAACAGGCGGTCCAGAGGTATCGGAAAATCGGACGGCGGGGGATGAAACGCCATTTCGGACGGCCTGTTTCGGGGGCGGCCGGTCGGGTGGCCCCGGGCGTCTCAGCCCGGGGCTCCCACAGAACCGTGCGTAACAATCTCTCATTACACGGCTCTTGTCGTTCTGGTCACCAGACTTTCGGGACTGTGTTCACCCAGATCCAGTGGGCAAAGAGTCTCGGTCGCGCTTTCACGACCTTCTCCCATTGGTCCTGGGCTTTCTTGCGGCCCCGGAGCCGCTTGTACTTGTTGCGTGACCACCGCATCAGGTAGGCGTTGATGCGGGCCAGGAGGGGATACAGTGCAGAGCGGTAGAACGCCCCGTAGTACTGCATCCAGCCCCGCACGACCGGGTTGATTCGTCGTGCGAGGTCGTGTTCGGAGGATCCGGTGCGATGGTGAAGCCTCCAGGCTCGCACCGTCGCACTCATCTGCTTCAAGGCTTCCTTGCTGACGGCCGGGTTGAAGCCACAGCGCATCTTCCCGGTCTTCGTCCGCACCCCTCGCGGCCGAAAGGTGAACCCCAGGAACGTGAACGACGTGTGCTCGTGCGAGCCACGTCGCCTGTCGTCCTTGCAGTACACGATCCGGGTTTTGTCCGGGTGCGGTTGAAGCCCGACCCCGGCCATCCGCCCCTTGATCGCCGCCAGTACCCGTTCGGCCAACTCCAGGCTGGAGCAGTGCACGACCGCGTCATCGGCGTAGCGCTCGAACACCACGCCCGGGAGTTCCCGGGCCATCCAGGCGTCGAACGCATGATGCAGGAACAGATTCGCCAGGACGGGTGAGATCGGCGAGCCCTGTGGGGTCCCGCGATCTCGTTCCCGCAAGGTCCCGTCGGGCAGTGCCAACGGTGCGGCGAGCCACCGTTTCACATACAGCACCACCCACGGTCGATCGGTGTGAGCCAGGACCGCTGTGACGACCAGGTCCCATGGCACGGAGTCGAAGAACTTCCGGATATCGAACTCGACCACCCAGTCATACTTCCAGCACCGTTGCCGACAGGCCCCGACCGCATCCAGCGCCGAGCGTCCCGGCCGGTAGCCGTAAGAGTCCGGGTGGAAGATCGGTTCGATCTCCGCCTCCAGCACCCCGGCCACCACCGTCTGCGCGACCCGATCGGCCACGGTGGGCACACCCAGCATTCTCATGCCCTCGCCGTGCGCCTTCGGGATCTCCACGGCCTGGACCGGCGGCGGAAAATATGTCCCCGAGGACATCCGGTTCCAGATCTTGTACAGATTGTTCTTCAGATCCTTCTCGAACTCCTCGATGGACATCCCGTCCGCCCCGGCCACACCTTTATTGGCCTTGACCTTCTTCCACGCCTCCAGGACGGCCGGCTTCGAGATATCGAACGGCTTGCCTGGTGATTTCAACTCGTTCATGCGACTCCTCCCGGATCTTGTCCGGTTGATCGAACAAACGGATCACGAACAACCCGGCCCCTTCGCTCCAGTCCCATTACAGGGCCTTCGTCACTACTACGGGCCGGTCCGCCGGCACGCATGGCGACGGGTACTCTGACGCCGACTCCAGATCCTCCCCAGGGCACGGCTCTTCCCTGACGCCCGCCCTCGCGAGCAGTGTCCATGCGCACCTTCTCCTGTTCCACTCGAACGCCGCAGGCCGGGCTCGCGCCGCCTCCATGCCGGACACCGCCTGGCCAATAAGCGGACACCCGCCAGGCTCTGTCCCGGGGTCGTATTCACTCTCCGGTTTCGATGTCATCTGTTCTGCTTTCGACACGTCATCGGCGGTTCACTCGCGTTCGCCTTCCCGGTCCCCACCTGACGCCTCACCGGCGCCTTTTCCTCATCGCTCACCACGACAGTCTTCAGCCAACGCGGCATGAGGTGGTTTGGAGTCTTCCTCCGCAGGGCGGCTCCGAAGGGCCAGACCTTCATCATCCGAGCAGCATCGCTCCAGATCATCCGCCTACATCGAACTCTCCTTCACGTTCAGGACACACGAATACGGCAGAAAGGGGCCGCGGCTAGGTGTTTGCTGAGGTCAGCGGTGCCGACGGGCGGGGTCTTGCTTGGCGAGCGCGGCGCCGACCGCTTCGGCGGTGACGTTGGTGTAGATCGCTAGCGAACGGATGTTGGTGTGACCGCTGAGCCCCATCAGCATCGGGGCGGACCAGCCGTCCTCGGCCAGATGGGTGAGCCGGGAATGGCGGAGCTGGTGGAGGGTGAACCCGCGTTTGCGCCGGTCGTGCTTCTTAGTGCTCTGTTTGAACAGGTACTCGGCGCGTTCATAGGACAGCCGGCTGCGGCCGGTGTGAGGACACAGGTCGGCGGCCGCGGGCGTGCGTGCAGGCGCGGGGCGTCGATCGGCCAGGAACAGCGGCCCGCTGGTACGGCCGCCGATCAGCCGCGGGAGGAGGCGCGCGGTGCCGGACTGCCAGTGAATCCACCGGATGTCGCCGCCCTTGCCGGTGATCTGGCCGCGTTTGTTGGCCAGGTCCAGGTCTTCGATGTTGAGCGCCAGGACCTCATCGGCGCGGGCCGCCGACTCATAGGCCAGCCGCCGCAGCGCCTTCTCCCGCAGCGCCACCTTCGGATCGGCCAGCAGGGCGTCAACGGTGTGCCGGTCAATGACGCGGGTGCGGTCGTGTTTCTCCGGCCGCCGCTCGATCAGCGCGGCCAGGTCGGTGGTGACCTGGCCTCGGTCGGCCGCCCAGGTGGTGAACGAGCGCAGTGCAGAGCGGTGACGGTTCCAAGTCCGCGGGGCCGCATCGTCCCACGCGGCGGTGAACACCGCGGCCGCCTGGTCGGCGGTCAGCCCGGCGAGCGGGACAGTGTCGCCGAGCTCGCGGCGCAGCCGCCGCAGCATCTGGCCGTAGGAGCGCAGCGTGTCCGCGTCCAGGTCGCGGCGGGCCAGAAACTGCTCGGCGGCCTCGCCCAGGGTGACGGCGGCCGCCAGCGGGACGACGTTGTTGCTGCTGGTGGTGGTCACCGCTCGGGCTCGTGGCAGCGGCAGCTCATCGTGGCCTTCACCCGCCGTGTTCGCCGCCGGGCGGTGCGGGGAAGCCTCGCTTGCTCAGCTCCGCGCGCAGCCGTTTGAGGGTGTGCGGGCGGCGCTTGAGCGTGATCAGGTCGTTGACCCGCTCGCGCGTGACGTTCACCGCCAGGACGATGATCGGGCCGTCTCCTCCCCACGGCCGCAGGACGAGGTTGCCGACGTCATCCGGGGCGGCGTCCAGGCCGTGCGGAGCGAAGTCGAGCCGGAACTCGGCGCCGTCGGGGTCTTCGATGGGGTCGGTGAAGATGCGCTAGATCTCGTCGGCATCGGCGGGCAGCGGGAAGAGGAGGGCGGCGCGGTTGTAGGCGGCCACGTTGTCGTAGGCGGCTTGCAGCGGCGGGCCATCCACGTCGATCGGCATGGCACCCCCTGACGACTGCCCCAGGGCCTCCCCGAGCCCGATCGAGGTGGTGGTCTTGCCCACCCGCCCTTCTGATTGCTGAAACTGCCGGGCTGGGTCATCGGGACGTCTCCTTGCTGTCTTCGGCGTAAGGGTCGACGCCGAACCGCTCAACGAACTCCTGGTGGACCAGCATGCTGAGACTGCCGCCCTTGGTGCGCTTGGCGAACCAGGCCAGTGCCTCGGCCCACGCGGCCGCGGCCGGGTCGTCGCTGTCGGCCAGTGCCGCGGCGTACTCCTCGGCCCAGCCGCGGACTTGCGCGCGGGCGTCGGCGCCGGGGCCGTCGTCCAGGAGGTCGGCGAGCAGGCGGCTGCTGGCGGCGTCCAGGCTCTCGCCCGGCCGTTGCCTCTTGGTGAGCTTGCCGAGGTGGTACTCGTCGAGTTCGAGCCGAGCCTGGATCTGTCCCATGGGGGCACCTCGATGTGACAGGGAATTGGCTATTCCCTGTCACATCGGAGCGCCACAAGGGGACGGGGTCCTGGTAGCAATCGCCGAAAATCCAACGGATATTCCTCTGACCTGCGCTTACATAGCGGTCTTGGGCTGGCCCGCCTGACCGGGGCCTACCCGTCAACGCAGGTCAGCGGCATATTTGTTGGAGGCTGTGCCAGTACTACCGGAATCCTGAATAGCCCGTCGGCGGACGAGTCGCGACGTGATCAATGGTCATCAGGCCGGTGCCCGGCTGTGCGCGGCGGGCGCGGTAGCGCCCGCCGCCTGTCAGCGGGTGATTTCGAAAATGTGGTGGTCGGGGTTGGGGTGGCTGCTGAACAGGAAGGCGGTCACGCCATCGGTGCGCTGGTAGGCCGCGATCATGAAGGGCTCCAGCGTCGGCGCGCCGGTCTGGGTGGTGCGGTCGGTGTTCTTCCAGGTGCCGTCCAGCCGGAACTCGTTGAGGTGCCGATCGGCGTCGTCGTACACCACCGAGGTCATGGCGCGGCCGCTCCGGAAGATCGGAAACACCTCGATGTGCGCGCCGTCACCGAGTTGCGGGCCGTTGAACAGTGCGGTGATGTCGTTGTGCTGCCATTCCCCGGACGGGTCGAGGGAGAGTTCGTGCAGGTGGTGGTCCTGGCCGGCGTAGAAGATGACGTTGACGCCGTCGTGGCGCACCGCCGCCGCGAGGCCATAGGTCGCCTTGGGGTCGCCGGCGTCGTTGGTCAGGTTCCTGTGTTCCCACACGTTGGTCAGTTTGAGCTGGCGGATCTCACCGTCGGCGCTGCGGAAGACCACCGCGCTCGACCCGTCGCTTCGGGCGTAACCGATCGGCTGGTCGCTGGGGGACGGCAGCCGTTGCGGATCGGTGGGCGCGCCGGATTCGATGGTGAGGTCGTAGTGCCGCCAGGTGTTCCCCTCGCGGGCGAGTTCATGGATGTGGCCGTCAGGTCCGCGGTACACGATGACGGTCGTCCCGTCGTGGCGTACGTAGGGTCGCATGGTGCCGCCGCCGATGGCCCCGGTCTTCGCGGTCAGATCGGTGTGCCGCCAGGCATTGCCGATCAGCGCCAGCTCGTGCATGTGGTGTCCGTCGGAGCTGAGCCCGAGGTAGACCACCGCGGTGACTCCATCGCTGCGGACATAGCCACGCGGGGCGAATCCGCGAGGGGCGTCGCCCGCCTCCTTCGTCAGGTCGTAGCTGGCCCAATGGTCGCCCTCGAGCGCCAGTTCCCGGATCCGATTGCTGGCGCTGTAGGACACGACCACGTTTCTTCCGTCGCTGCGGACGTAGCCGTGCGGGCTGAACGTCCGCGGGGCTCCGGTGAGTGCGGTGAGATCGTTCGGGCCGACGACGGCGAGCGCCGCGGTCTCGTCGGCGCCGACGACGAGATCACTTGTGCTGGTTGACATCTGAGTTCCTCTCGGTCGTTGTTGATGTCACGCACATGCTGGCCGGTGCCTGGGGTCGGCGGCCTCAGTGCCAGTACTGAAGTCCGCCACGTAGGCGCCCCCGCCTGGCCGGAACCGGACGGTTCGAGGCTGCGGCGGTTGACCTGGGGATCGACGCTGCCATGCGCCGTGGAGCGGCATGGCGATCGGCCGACGTGGCCGACGCCGTTTGCGACAATGCGGGCATGGAGCGCTGCGTGGTCGGCCGAGCCCGGGAGCTCGAGGCTCTTCAGGACTTGTGTGCCGCCGCGATCGGCGGGGCGGGCACGGTGGCGCTGCTGCTCGGTGAGGCGGGGATCGGCAAGAGCGCGCTGGTGGAGGAGCTGGCAGGATATGCCGCAAAGCAGGGCGTTCCGGTGGCGGTGGGGCGGGCGGTCGCCGACGAGGGCGCGCCGGCGTTCTGGCCGTGGCTTCGGGTGCTCGACCAGGCGCGCCGGGACGGTCTGCCCGGCCTGCCCGCGAGTCTGCTGGACCTTCGCCGAACGACGGACGGTGAGCCGGTGGTCGCCGAGCCGACCGCGGTGGCCCGGTTCCGGGCCGTCGCGGCGACGGTGGGGGCGTTGGCGTCGGCGGCGGAGCCGGCCGGGCTGGTGGTGGTGCTGGAGAACCTGCAGTGGGCGGACGAGTCGTCGTTACGGCTGCTTCGCCACCTGTGCGACGAAAAGAACGGTGCACGGCTGCTGGTCCTGGGCACCGTGCGCGACCCGGACGGCGGCCGGCACCTGCCGCAGACCCTGATGGAAATCGCCGGACTGCCGACCGTGCACAGCCTACGGCTCGGCCCGTTGGGCATCCCGGACATCGCCACCTACCTGCGCCGCAGCCAGGAGCCGTTCGACAGCTCCTGGCCGAGGCGCATTCATCGGCTTGTCGGCGGAAACCCTCTGTTCGTTCGGGAACTGACCCGCTTGCTGGCCCGGCAGGGCCGCCTGGCGCGGCCGGCCGGTGAGACCGACAGGATCGAGCTGCCGGTCGAGCTTCATCGGCTGATGGCCATGCGGACGGCGCACCTGGGCGCGGACTGCTGCACGCTGCTCGACGCCTGCGCCGCCATCGGCGAGGAGATCGACGTCGAGCTGCTTCGTGCGGCCTTCGGCGCGCAGGTGGAGTCTGCGGTGGCCGAGGCGATCGCCTCCGGGCTGCTCATCGACGATCCGCACGCGCCATCGACGATCCGCTTCGCGCATGAGCTGATCCGTCAGGCCCGCTACGCCCAGTTGTCCCGGACCGAGCGCATCGGCTGGCACCAGCGCATCGCCGACGCACTGGCCGCGGCCGGACCGAACGAGGATCGGCCCGGTGAGCTGGCTCGGCATCGGGTTCGTGCCGCCGTGGACGCGCCCAGCCGCCGAGCCGCCGTGCGCGCGTGCCGGGACGCGGGCGACGCGGCGGCCCGACGGCTGGATTTCGCGGCCACCGAGCGGTGGTGCCGCCACGCACTGGACCTGCTCGGCGGCGAGGATCCGCCGCTGCGGGCACGGTTGCTGCTCGCCGCCGCGCAGGCGTGTTATCTCGACGGCCAGGTCACCACCGCCCTGGACGACTGTGCTCAGGTCGCCGATATCGCCGAGCGGCTGGGCCTCGCAGATCTGGCCGCCGAAGCGGCACTGGTGGTCCGCGGCTTCGCCGGGCTGGCCGGCCCGGCCATCACCGCGCTGTGCGAACGCGCCCGCGCGCTGCTCGGCGAGGAGAACAGCCCGCGGCACGCGGCGGTGCTGGCCCAGCACGCCACCATCCTCGCCGAGTCGGCGAGGACGGACGAGGCCGAGGCGGTCAGCCGCCAGGCCATGGCGATGGCCGAGGACAACGGCGACCACGCGGCGCTGATCCATGCGCTGAACGCCAGGCTCCAGGTCATCGCGTCACCCGACCAGGCGGGCGAGCGCCTGGCACTGGGGAGCCGGATGCAACAACTGGCCGGGCGCTGTGGCCGTCCGGACGGCGCGTTGTGGGGGCTCGTCTGGCGTATCCCGACCCAATTCCAGCTCGGCGCGCTGGAAGGCGCCGACGGCGACATCGCCGAACTGGCCGAGGTAGTCGATCGGCTCGGCACACCGGTCGGACGCTGGCACCTGCTGCGGCTACGCGCCACACGGGCACTGCTCGCCGGCGACTTCACCCAGGCCCGCAGCGACGCCATGGCCGCCCGTCAGGTGGCCGACGCTATCCAAGACCCGACCGCCATCGCGATGCACTCGGCGTTCATGGCGGGCCTGCTGCACTTCACCGGTGGTATTGCCGAGTACATCGACGAGCTCGAAGCCGGTCTGGCGACACTGCCGGCACAGTACTCGGCCGTCAAGACCGCGGTCATGAGCATGGCCTATCTCGACGCCGGCGACCACGACCAGGCCCGAATCTGTTTCAGCCGGTTGCGCTCCAGGATCGCCGACGCACCGCGTATTCACAGCTGGGACCATATGGCCGTGCTCAGCGCCGAGGTGGCCGTCGCCCTCGCCGACACCGACACCACCGGAACCTGCTATCACCTGCTGGAGCCCTATGCCGGCTACCACACCCTCTACGGATCGTTCGACCGGGCGCTCGGCCTTCTGGCCTCGGCGCGAGGCGAGCACGACCTGGCCGACCGGCACCTGACCGCCGCGGTGGCCATGGAGGAACGGACCGGCGCCCCTACGACGCTCGCGTTCGCCCAACTCAGCCACGCCCAGGCCCTCGCCGCGCGGGCAGGGCAGGGCAATCGGGCCCGGGCACTGGCCCTTGCCGGAAACGCCGCGCGCACCGCTCGCCGGCTCGGCATGGCACCGATCGCGGCGACGGCATCCACACTGGTCGATGAGCTCACCGGGGTACGCGCGGGCGTGGCGGCGCTGACCGCCCGAGAACGCGAGGTCGCCGGATTCGTGGCGCAAGGACTGGTGAACAAGGCGATCGCCGAGCACCTGGTGGTCTCCGAACGCACCGTCGAAACCCACGTGCGCAACCTGCTGGCCAAGCTGGGCCTGACCAACCGGACGCAGGTGGCCGCCTGGGCCGCCCGAGCCGGACTACATCCCCACTCTCACTAGGGACTTCGGTAGTACTGGCGCAGCATCCAACAAATATGCCGCTGACCTGCGTTGACGGGTAGGCCCCGGTCAGGCGGGCCAGCCCAAGACCGCTACGTAAGTGCAGGTCAGAGGCATATCCGTTGGATTTTCGGCGATTGCTACCAGCGGGTCCAGCCCAAAACCCACATTTAGATGATCTTGAACGGCGGGCAGGCATTTCGGGCTGGGTATCCCCTCCGCATGAGCAAACACCGGCCGATGGACGATGAGGCGAAGGCCAGGATCCATGTCGGCTGCCGCGCGTCATCCCGAGTCCGACACGGCGCAGGAGGAGTTCGACCGGCGGGCGCAGTCGGCTGCTGACTGGAACGCCGACGAGGAAGAAGACGATCGGTGAGGTTGGTCGGCGGCGGCTTCAGCGAGGCGTGATGCGGATGCCGGTCGGGTAGGTGGCGGGGTCGCTCGTGGCGGAGACACCTCGCCGGTTCCGCTGGTCAGCGGCGACGGTGGGGGTCGCGTTGGTGCTGCCAGCGGGTGAGGGCTTCGGCTGAGACGCGGGCGTAGCGAGCCAGGCTCGCGACGTTGGTGTGCCCGGAGAATGCCAGCAGTGTGGAGGTGTTCGCGCCGTCTTCAGCGGCGTGTGTCAACGCGCTGTGCCGGAGCTGGTGCAGGGTCCAGGGTCCACCGGGGCAGGCCGCGGTTGCCGCGGTGAACAGCTCGGCTGCCCTCCGGTAGGACAGCCGAGCCTTCCCGGTGGCCGGATCGAGGTCGGCGGCGGCCAGGGGGACGCGGGCTTTGCGGTCGGTGAGGAACAGCGGGCCTTTCTTCCGGCCGCCGATCAGGCGCGGGAGCAGGCGGGCGGTGCCGGTCTGCCAGACGATGACGTCGACGGCGTTTCCCTTGCGGCGGACCTTCGCGCACCGGTTGCGCAGGTCCACCTCCTCGATGTCGAGCGCGAGGACTTCCGAAGCCCGGGCGGCGGTCTCGTACAGCATCCGGGCCAGGACCTTCAGCCGGAGCTCGAGGTCCTCGCGGGCGAGGAAGTCTTCGACGTCGCCGCGGGGCAGGGCGCGGGTGCGGTCGGGCGCGCGGCCGCGGCGCCGCAGCCGCCGGCTCGGATCGGAGCTGATCCACCCCTGGTCCATCCAGTAGCGGGTGGCCGCGCGTACGGCGTCGAGGTTGCGGTTCCAGGTCGCCGGAGCCCGGTTCGCCCACCGCGTGGTGAACCAGTCGGTGAGCCGCTCGACGCTGGCCTCGGTGTCGAACTCCGCGGTCGGGAAGCCGGCGGAGTTACCGGTCGACATCTCGGCGGCCAGGGCCCGCAGCGTTGAACGGTAGACGGTTCTGGTGCCGCGCTGTTCCGGTCCGGACAGGGTGGCGAGGTAGGCGGAGATCGCCGGGCCGATCGCCATCGCGGTCGGCGGTGTGATCGGCCGTACGTTCCCCACTGGGTTCCCTGCTTCCTCGTTATCGCAGAAAAGTTGTGCGAGTCGCCCCGCTTGCGGCGGGATGTTCTTCCTGTTCGCTTCGGTGAGTATCGCAGAAGGCTTGACACTTTCCGCGATAGAGTGCACGACTCCGGCGGCCGATGACTTCCCCGAGAAGCCGCCGATGGTCACCACCGCGCGACGGACGTCCGCGCTCACGCGCTGCCCGGCGCCGCACCACCCGAGCCGTTGCCACTCCGGTTGCGGCCGTACCGAGTCCGCCGAACTGCACGCTGTCTCGTCACGCGCGCAAGAGCGCGCCTGAGCGCCGTGGCGGTCGGCGCGCGCCAGCGACGCCGTACGGCCTGCTCGTGACTTCCGAGAACAGGCCCAAGCCGCGCGCCGGGTGACGGCACGCCAGGGTCCACACATCGGCGTGGTCTCAGAGCCAAACAAGCGCGGCCGCCAGGTCGGCTCGCCGAGTAGCCGACGGGCGCGGAGCGGCACGGCGCTCAGGGCGACCCCGACGTGGCAAGTTGCCCTGGGCGTTCGGCCAGGACGCCCGAGCATCGCGTCATGCGGCGGGCCCGGTCACCTGCCAGGTCACCTCGTAAGATCCCAGGAAGCCCAGGAAGTCGGCTGGGTCGAACGCCTGGGCGGGAGTGAGAGCCCCCGCTTGTTCCCCGCCCGTGGCGAGCCGCCGGGCGCCTTCGACGGCGATCACCGCGGTGAGCCGGTACCCGTCGGGACCGGTGACCCAGCCCTGGGCGTGGTGGCCACGGCCGTCGTCGGCGCGGGCGACCATCAGCCAGCGGGAGGCGCGGCGGGCGTCCTCGTCCGGAGTCTCCGGGATGCGGTCCACGACGTCGGAGGTCAGCGCCCTGAACATCGCCGCGACGTCCTCCCGGATCACGCTCCGGACGCGCCGCGCCGTCACGTGGCGCGGCACGGTGGCGACGCCAGGCAGCGCGAACCCGGTGACCGGCACCTCTTCCTCGGAGCCGGGCACGGCGAGAGACGTACGGGCGGCGGAGCCGGCCGGGTGCCAGGATCCGTCGACGTAGTCGAGTGGCCCGTCGGCGAACACCGCCGCCATCGTACGGGCGGTGCCGCGCGAGGCCGAGCCGCCGGGAGGCCGCATGTCCGCGATCAGCAGTTCCTCGATGGGCGATACGCGTTCGGCCGTGAGATGGGCGATGAGATCGCCCGGGCCACCGTCGTCGGCCATGCCCGGGACGACGGCGACACCGGCGCGTTCGGCCGCACCGCCCATCGTGTCCAGGACCCGGTTGATGTACCGCTGCTCGCCGGTGGTGTCGACATAGTGGCGGCGGGCCGCGATCGCGGCGCGGATCACGGGTTCGCCCCACGAGGTGAAGGGCCCCGCGCAGTTGACGACCGCGTCGCAGTCGCCGAACGCGTCCGCCAACGCCGCCGGGGTGTCCAGGCCCGCCACCCGGACCTCGGCGTCGGCCGCTCCTGCCTCCACGGCGGCCTTGCGCAGCCGTTCCTCGTCCCGCCCGACCAGCACCGGGGTCATGCCGCGGCCGAGTGCCTCGGCGGCCGTGAGCCGGCCGGTGAATCCACTCGCGCCGTAGACGGCGATCCTCATCTCGTTCTCCTTGGAGATCCGGCGGTCACGGCAGGCCCGCGACCGGTTCGAGAATCACCGTAGGAAGCAAGGGAGGCGGGTCCCATGCCCATTCATGCCCTCCTCATATCCGATCGTCTCGGCGTCGCGAGGCAGACCGTACTGTTGGTGCCATGGACGTGCTGAGCGACGCGGTCACGGCGATGCGCACGGGCCGACCGCACTCTTCCCGGACCCGCCTGCGCGCGCCGTTCGGCATCCGGTTTCGGCCGCTCGACGGCGCCGGGTTCCACGTGGTCCTGCGCGGGTCCTGCTGGCTGCTGCCCGCCCACGGCGCGCCGATCATGTTGGGCGTCGGCGACGTCGCGTTCCTGCCGCGCGAGCTCGGGCACGCCATCGCCGATTCTCCGAAGCGGCCGCTGACCGACGCCCGCATCACGTACGACGACCTCTCGCTCGGCGAAGAGCGTCGGCCCACGAAGCGGGCGGTCGGGCGGGAGGAGGGCCCCGGCGCCGGTACCGAGCTGCTGTGCGGTGCCTACCGGCTGGACCAATCGCGCGTCCATCCGCTGCTGACCGAGCTGCCTGAGGTCGTCCACTTGCCGGCCCGCGTCGGCCGCCACCCCGCTCTGCGCGGCGCGATCGAACTGCTCGGCCACGAACTGGCCGCCGATCCACGGCCGGGCGGGGACGCCGCGTTGCCCGCACTCCTGGACCTGCTCCTGCTGTACATCCTGCGCGCGTTCTACGAGGAACAGCCCGATCACGTGACCACCGGCTGGGGTGCCGCCCTGCGCGACCCGGTGGTGGGGGCGGCGTTGCGGGCGATCCACCAAGACCCGGCGCGGCCCTGGACGGTTGAGTCATTGGCCACACAGACCGGGCTGTCGCGGGCGGCGTTCGCCCGGCGCTTCACGGCGACCGTGGGCTTCCCGCCGCTCGCCTACCTGACCTGGTGGCGGATGACCATCGCCGCGCGCCTGCTCGGCGACACCGACCTGCCGCTGCGCGCCGTCGCCGAGCGCACCGGCTACATGTCGGAGTTCGCGTTCGCGCGGGCGTTCAAGCGGGAGTTCGCGATCGCGCCGGGCCGGTACCGCGCGCACACGGCGGCCGCCCGCCGCGCACCGACCCCTCCTCGGGCCAAGACGTCATAGGGCGGTGCGGCGCTGGGAGATGTTCTTGTGCAGGTCCTCGAATCGAGGATCGGCCGGGTCGGTGACGGTGAGGACCTGGAGCAGCAGCACCAGGGCCGGCCCACGCCACGTCAGCGGCATTACCGAGTCTCACGAGCGTGTCTGCCTTCCGCGGGGTCGGGTTTCATGCAGCCTTGTCCAGCGTCTCAAAGTCGATCTCGGCCAGGGCGGGATCGAAGGCGGCGGGTTTGATGGCCAGGTCATCGGTGGGGTAGATCCCGAACCGGTTGATGTGCTCGGTGAGGTAGGGCGACAGCTGGGCGAGGAGCTCGGCGGTGACCTCCCAGCCCTCGGCGATCAGTTCGCGGACGACATTGGTCATGTCCAGGGCGGTGTGGAACACCACGCAGTTGGCTAGCAGGGAGTTGAACTTGATGAGCTTCTCTTGTTCGGCGGGGTCGTTGTCGGCGATGACGCCGGCGTTGCCGAACCGCAACCAGCTAGAGAATCCGTTGTAGGCCTCGACCTTGTTCGTGGCCGCCGTCACCCGGCGCCGTAGCGCGGGATCGGCCAGATAACGGAGCAGCGCGACCGTGCGGACGCTGCGGCCGACCTCCCGGAACGCCTTGTAGATCTCGTTGCGGCGGGAGTTGGAGGTCAGCCGGCGCAGCATAGTGACCGAGTTCAGCCGGCCCTCGCGGATCGAGATCGCCACCCGCATCAGATCCGGCCACATCTTCTCGATCAGCCGCCGGTCGATTACGCTGCGGCCAGCCTCGCCGAACAGTGCCTCGATGTGCTCATACCGGGCGTCGGCTGAGTGGCGGAAGAAGATCAGGTCCTTCCAGTTCCGGATCCGGGGCATCAGGTCGAACCCGAACAGGTGCGCGAGCGTGAAGACCGGGAAGCTCTGGCCTTGGGTATCTGCGTGGATCGTGCCCGGCTTGACGTCGGAGGCGTTGGCGAGCAGCCCGTCGATGATGTAGATCGCCTCCCACGCCCCGGAGGGGACGAACCGGGAGAACAACGCGATGTAGTGGTCGGCGACGTAGTGGTAGGCGATCCCGCCGAACCCGCCGTAGCGGATGTGGTTCTCGGCCAGCAGGTTGTCGATGTAGGTGTCGACCTGGGTGCCATCGGCGGCCACCGACGACCCGTCTCCCCAGGCGCGGGTGAGGTCGAGCTGGGTGAAGGCGTTGACGACCTCGGCGATCGCCTTGTTCAGCTTGGCGATGCTGGCGTGCCGGTTCTTGGCCAGGGAGATCTCGTGCGCGGTGATGGCGGGGATGTGCCGGGCCGCCTCGTACGGACCCATGTTCGACCCGCACGCGAACGTGGTCAGCACGTACCGGCCCTGGGGGTCCTTCAACTTCGGATCGCTGCCCGAGGCCGGCCCGAAGTGCCGCCACCAGCCCAGCCAGTACGCCGTACGGGCCAGGATCTGGATCAGCGTGCGTTCGGGCATCCGCCGCCGGATCTCCTCACCCAGCTGCACGGCGGCCTTGGAGGTGCCCATCCCGCGTAACGGCTTGAGCACCGGCACGCCGTCCTCACCGATGACCAGGTCGGCGTTGTCGGGGTAGCCGGCGTCCAGGTCGGCTGCGGCCTGGGCGTGCCGCTCCTTCAACGCCGCGGTGAACCCGCCGGCGCCGGCGGGCAGGCCGACCTCGGAACAGAACTCAGCCATCAGCGGCTGGCACTCGGCATAGGTCAGCAGGTGCGCCGACCAGTCCCCGAACTCACTCGCCCCGGCCACCGCAATGTCGCCGGTGCGCAGTTCCTCGGCCAGGTAGGTGAACACCATCGCCTCGAAATGCCGTTTGACCAGCATCCCAGGGTGGGCGCGGTCCCGTACCGCCCGGAGCCAGTTCCCCGAGGCGAACGACAGATCCAGCGGCACGCCCTCGCGGTGGTCGGGGATGAAGTCGCGGGTCTTGCCCCAGTAGGCCACCGCGTGCAACAGCGCCTCCACCACACTGTGGTCGGCGGAGGTGGCCTGCAGCGTCAGCGACCCGGCCAGCGCCAGCGCGGTGGCCCGGTCGGCCTTGAAGTACCGGGCCACGAGCAACTCGTAGTTATCGCCGTGGAAGGCTGAGACCTCCTCGATGTCGGCGAGTTGGGCGGCGAACCCGCCCGCCTTGTTCACTGCGGCGACCGCACGCGCCGCCCCCTCATCCGGCGCCTGCCCGGCCGCAGCCTGCCGTTCGGGGTCCAGGTGTTCCAGGGGCCTTCCCCCCGGAATGTGGACACGGGTTTCAGGCGGCAGCGGTCAGGCTACCTGTGGTTTTCTCGTAGTCGATCGGTGAGGTGTGGCCGAGGCGCGAATGCCTGCGGCGGGTGTTGTAGCGGGTGATCCATCGGAACACCGCCAGGCGGGCGGTGCGGGTGTCAGGCCAGTGGTGGGCGCCTTGCAGGGTCTCTCGCTTGAGCGTGGCGTTGAAGGCCTCGGCCGCGGCGTTGTCGGCGCTGGTGCCCACCGCTGCCCGGGAGCGGGTGACGCCGAGCCGGCGG
>NZ_FNVO01000038.1 GCF_900108175.1 Thermomonospora echinospora | reverse complement strand
TGAACATGGCCTGCCGGAACGGGCCCGGCGCCCGCGAGCCGCGTGGGGTGCCGATCCGGCGGCGATGTGCCGCCAGCAGCCGGGCAACGTAGGCGACGACCGGACGGGGGACATCGAGCATGGCAGCATAGGGAACCAACGCAAAGCCTCTGGTGCAGCGGACGAGATCTTGTGGTGAGACCTGTCCTACCAGGGGCTTTGCGGCTTCCAGAGGGCAACAGCACAACGCCCCGCAACGTCCCCTGCGCCTGCTTCCTTCCAGTACGCCCGTTCACTTCCGCTGAGAAAACCTCAATGCCTGCGGCCGGTCACCGAACGCCGGATGAGGACCCTGCCGTCGAGCCAGAACGCGTTGCCGTAGTGGCGGGCCAGCGAAACGGCGACGATGGAGTTGGCGACGACCAGGAACACAAGGAAGAGGACGCCCGGAACCTCCATGCCCGCCTCCCAGCCGATGAACATGACGCTGATCGCGGCCAGCACCAGCTCCGCCAGCACAAGACAGGGAAGCAGACAGCCGAGCAGGGCGAACCATCTCGACCGAGGCAGGCCGACGTCCAGCCGGATCATCCGTACTCCTCCCGCCCCCGGTCCAATGGATCTTGGCAAATCACAGACGTCCTGTCAGCGCCCGCACCCGAATCCGGCCGGCAGCGGCACGGCACCCTGCCGGTTCCATGTCGTCCGGTGACGGCCAGGGCACGGCGAACAACTGACCGGTGCGGGCGGCACCGCCCGCGGAGCCCATCGGGTCCGACCGGTCGGTCATCCCTCTGGCTGCGTGGCGGGCCTCTCCTCGCGGGCGCTGATCTGCTGTTCGAGCCGTTCGAGGCGAGTCCTGCGCATGCTCAGGAGCTTCAGGGACACGATGAGGAGGACCAGGAGCACGGCGGTACCGGCGTACACGCGCGGTTCCCCTTCGGTGAACGCGCGCAGCAGGCCGACCGCCGCCAGCGCCCCGAAGATCCAAGGGTTGCTCCGGGCCGCCGACTCCAGTTGCGTTCGCCGGCGTTCGAGCATCGCGAGCAGCGGCCGGTCCAGTGCCGGATCGGCCGGGGGCTCCCCGACCCGGACCGCTCGCGCCAGTGCGAGGAGATCCTGCCTGCTCAGGTCTCCCGCCGTCTCCCGGAGCCTGCGACGTTCCCTGACGACGGAGGACGTGATGAACGCGGGAAAGCCCACGCCGAAGGCGACACCTCCGGCAAGCGCGGACCAGGCATCGGCCTGCGGCATCAGCAGCCACATCAGCACACCGAACGACGGCCCGCAGAAGGCGCACGTCAGGAGGAAGTACGCCCACGGGGGAGCAACGGTGATTTTGTCCCGCCAGTTCGCCATGAGATCAACATGCCACGATCTTGCCCTCAGAGACACCTCTCGCAATCGGAACGAGAGGCTGCCGGAACACGGCCGTTCGCAGTGCCGGCCGCTGTCGGTATCAGGGGGTCGGGGGCCCCTGCGCGACGCGGGCGAGCACTGGCGCGAGGCGGTCGAGATCGTCACCGTCCATGCGCTGCCGTTCGTCCCACCAGGTGGCGTCCGCCCCGGCCAGCGGCTTCAGCAGACTTCGGCGAAGGTACGGCGGCTGTGGACCAGCAGTTCGCGCACCGCAGGGCTGTGGGTGCTCTTCCAGACCAGGGTCAGCAGGGCGGGGGTCTCGACGTCGGCGATGGGGACGGCGGTGAGGCGGTCGCGGTAGTGGGCGGACATCGAGGCGCTGAGGATGGCGACGCCGAGGCCACGTGCGGCCAGGTCCGCGATGGCGTCCGCGGCGCTGGCCTGCAGGGCGATCCTGGGGCACAGCCCCTGCGCGGCGCTGGCCTGGTCGAAGACCGTGCGCAGGCCGGTGCCGGGCGGCATGCACACGATCGGGTGGTCGGCCAGGTCGCGCAGCGTGACCTGCCGTCGCCCGGCCAGGGGGTGGCCGGGCGGGACGGCCGCGACGAGCCGTTCACTGATGATCGTCAGCGCGTCCAGGTCCCCGGGGACGGCGCCGGCGGCCCCGACGAGGGCCAGGTCGAGCGCACCGGCGCGCACCCCTTCGACGAGCCGGTCGGAGTTGTCCTCCAGCAGTGAGATCTCCACCCCGGGATGCGCCCGGTGGAACGCGGCGAGGGCGTCGAACAGCGGCGTGACGGTGCAGCCGATGACCATCCCGACCGTGAGGCGGCCCCGGATCAGGTCGGTCACCTCGCTCACCGCCTGGCCGACCGCCTCGGCGGCGGCGAGCGCGGCGCGGGCGTGTTCGAGCGCGGCCTTGCCCGCGACGGTCAGGGTGGCGGTGCGCGCCGACCGGTCGAACAGCTCGGCGCCGAGCTCGTGTTCGAGCCGGCGGATCTGGGCGCTGACACCGGACTGGCTGATGTGCACCCGCTCGGCCGCCCGGGTGAAGTTCCGCTCCTCGGCGACCGCGACGAAGTACTCCAGCTGCCTCAGGTCCATGACTACAGATTCTAGTTTCCAGAAGAACCATCTGTTGGACTTCTGGCAGGTAGGTGACCAGGCTGGGAGGCGCCGAAGCACGACTCCCAGGAGGAAGCCATGCCGGACTACGACGCATACGACAAGGCCATGCGGCCCGAGGACATCACCCGCCTGTTCGTCGAACGGTCCAACGCCGGTGACGCGGCCGGGGTCGCCGCCCTCTACGAGGAGGACGCGGTGCTGGCCTACCCGCCCGGCAGCCAGACGGTCGGCCGGGAGGCGATCCGCGCACTGTGGGAGAAAGTACTGGCCGGTCGCCCCCGCTTCGAGCCGGAGGAGCCGCTGCCCACACTGGTCAGCGGTGACATCGCACTCACCTCGACCCCGCCCGGGGACGGTGCCGGCGCCCGCGCCCAGGTCGTCAGGCGCCAGCCCGACGGAAGCTGGCTGCGCCTGCTCGACCAGCCCGAGTTCGTCCCGCCCGCCCGCTGAACCACCCACGGGGAACGCAGCCACCGACGAGCGGCCACCACCGACGACGGCCCGCCCGGCCGCGACGTCGCTACTGGACGACGGCGGCTTCCTCGGCGACGTTGAGGCGGGCGCCGGCGATGACGGCGTACAGGGCGCGCAGCGCGGCGCCGGCGTGGTTGCCCCAGTGGTTGAAGTAGGAGTACTGCCACCACCACAGGGCCTCCAGGGGGCGGCCCCTCTCGTAGTGGCGCAGGCCGTGGACGAGGTCGCTGGCCACGTCCACCAGGTCGTCCGACAGGCGGTAGGCGGTGGGCTCGGGGTCGTTGTAGGGGTCGAAGACCTCGACGTACTCGTCCACCGGGGCCAGCCGCTGCGCGAGGCCCTGGCGGACCTCGTCCAGGTCGGGGTCAGGGCCGAGCTCGGGCTCCCAGTTGTCAGGCGGGATCACGTCGGCGCTGGCGCCCAGCTGCGCCCCGGCCAGGATGACCTGCGAGACCTCCAGCAACAGCACCGGCAGGGTGTGCGTGGCGGCCTCACCGCGCGCCACCGCCTCCAGTCCGCTGAGGTAGTTGCGGACGTGCAGGGTGACCCGTTCGGCGAGCGTCTCCCACTCTTCGGGGCTGTTGCTGCGGGGGGGAATGTCAGACATCGAGGAGTCTCCGTCCTTCGAACGCGCGTCCCAGGGTGACCTCGTCGGCGTACTCCAGGTCACCGCCCACCGGCAGGCCGCTGGCCAGGCGGGTGACCTTGAGGTGCATCGGCTTGACCAGGCGGGCGAGGTAGGTGGCGGTGGCCTCGCCCTCCAGGTTGGGATCGGTGGCCAGGATCAGCTCGGTGACCGTGCCGTCCGCCAGCCGCTGCATCAACTCGCGGATCCGCAGGTCCTCGGGGCCGACGCCCTCGATGGGGCTGATCGCCCCACCGAGCACGTGGTACCGGCCGCGGAACTCGCGGGTCTTCTCGATGGCGACGACGTCCTTGGACTCCTCCACCACGCAGATCACCGCCGGGTCGCGGCGCGGGTCCCGGCAGATCCGGCACTCGTCCTCCTCGGCCACGTTCCCGCAGGTGCGGCAGAACCGGACCTTGTCCTTGACCTCCCGCAGCGCCTTGGTCAGCCGCTCCACGTCGGCCGGGTCGGCGGCCAGCAGGTGGAAGGCGATCCGCTGCGCGCTCTTGGGGCCGACGCCGGGCAGCCTGCCCAACTCGTCGATGAGGTTCTGGACGACCCCTTCGTACAACGGTCCCTCCCCTTGGCTGTGTCGGTCGGCGGCGCGGTCCGGGCTACATGCCGGGCATACCGGGCAGCCCCGGGAAACCGCCCCCGCCGAACCCCTGGGCGAGCGGGCCCATCTTCTGCTGCTGCAGCTCGGCGGCGGCCCGACCCGCGTCGCGGATCGCGGCCAGCACCAGGTCGGCGACCGTCTCGGCGGTGTCGGCCGGGTCGTCGACGTCGATGGCCTTGGGGTCGATGACCAGGCCGGTCACCTCGCCCTGGCCGTTGACCGTAGCGGTAACGAGCCCGCCGCCGGCGGTGCCGGTCACCTCCGTATCGGCGAGCTCCTGCTGCGCGGCGACGAGGTGCTCCTGCATCCGCTGCGCCTGCTCCAGCAGTTGCTGGATGTTGAGCTGACCACCGGGTTCCACGGCTTCTCCGTTCCTTCCAGCCCGCAACGGGGCCTGCCCCCGACCGCTGGACGTCTGTCGTCCCACCGAGGTTACGGCCTCCCGCTCCGATGCGGTACGCGTCGCCGGGCAGCGCTTACCCCGCGACGGCGATCTGACACACGTGTTCCCGGACGTTCCCGGGCCGCCGCGACCGTGGTCGGTCCGGAGCGCGGCGACCGACCGGACGCGGCCGGGTCCACATCTGGCATAGGGATATCAGACAGTGCAAAACCCCTCAACACTGGTATTTTCTGGCTTCACTATCAATGAGTGAGTGTCCATAAAAGCAACAGTCGGCCAAGGTGGGGAAAGGTCTGTTCAATATCGCTTTGTGGATAGTGGTTCTTGGATACCGGATCATCGGACGCTGTGACGATGCCGGAGTCGCCACCGCCTGGTCGCAGCCCCCGGCACCCGCGGGGGGCGGGTGGCCGGACGGGGCGGCACCACGCACCGATGGGCGCGCCCAGAGCGGTCCGGGAGGGGCGTCCCCGAAGGCCGCCGCCGACCCGTCCTCCGCACGGACGCCCCCGGGGCGGGCGCGGAGGCGGGGAGGGGAAGGCGGCCTTCATCATCGGGGCGATCCTCTTTCCGCTGCTGCTCGCCGTGGCCACGTTCTTCGGCGCCTACTACATGGGCCCCATGCAGGAGAGCCGGAACGAGCAGGCCAAGGATCAGCGCCTGGCCGAGGAGCCGCCGCTGCGGGTGTCCCTCGCCGAGTCGTGGAACGACGACGTGGACGTGCTCTGGCGGTACGACCGGCCCCTGCCGGCCGCCGAACTCTCCGAACTCGACCGCCTGCGCCCGTCGGTGGCACTGCTGGACCGGTTCGCCAGGACGCACGGGGGCATGCGCTCGGGCAGCATCTGCCTCACCGACTCCTGCGACACCTCCCAGACGCGTTTCAAGATGACGCTGGTGGGCCGCCGCCACATCCCGCTCCAGATCATCCAGATCAGCGCCCGCGTCCTGGCCCGCCGCGAGCCGGTATCGGGAACGCTGGTCGTCGGGCCCAGCGGGGGCTCGGAGGATGTCGAGGCCGGCACGATCACCCTCGACTCCGACGATCTCCGGCTGTACGCCGTCGACCAGGGCGGCCGGGCCACCCGGCCCTACTTCGACCGCAAGTTCGTCTCGCTCGAACAGGACGAGCCGATCGTGTTCGAGGTCCTGGCGACCAGCAGTTCGTCCGACATCGACTGGGAACTGGTCATCGAGACCGTGGCCGGGACCGCGCGGGAGACCGTCGTCGTCCGCTCCGACGGCACACCCCGAGGACGGCCGTTCCGCAACCCCGGCAAGGTCCTGTCCTCCTCCGCCTACGGCGCGAGGGTCGAGTGCACGGTCGGCGCACTGTCCTGCGACCTCCATTAGCCCGGCGGCCGGCCGGGGGTCTGCGGCGGGCAGGGAGTCGTTCCGCAAGACTTGGGCCGTGCTGAGTGAGGCTGTGCGGCGGCGGGCCGGGGAGCTGGCCGTGGACGGCGGGTTGCCCGCCTTCGTGTACGACCTGGACGCGCTGCGCGAGCATGTGGCGGGGATCCGGGAGGCGCTGGCCAGCGGGCCGGAACTGTTCTACGCGGCCAAGGCCAACCCGGACGCGCGGATCCTGGCGACGGTGGCGCCGTATGTGGACGGCATCGAGGTGGCCTCCGGGGGCGAGCTGGAGCACGTCCGGAGGGTGCTGCCCCAGGCGCGGCTGGCGTTCGGAGGGCCGGGCAAGACGGACGCCGAGCTGGCCCTGGCCGTTCGGGAGGCCGAGCGCATCCATGTGGAGAGCCCGTACGAGCTGGCACGGCTGGCCTGCCTCGGCCACGAGGCGGACGTGCTGCTGCGGGTGAACCTGGCGGGAGACCGTCGGGGCGTGGCGCTGGCCATGTCCGGGCCGTTCGGCATGGACCCCGAGGCGATCGAGGCGTGCCACGAGATCCTCGCGGCCGCCCCCTGGCTGAGGCTGCGGGGCGTCCACGCCCATCTGGCGTCGGGCCTGGACGCCGACGCGATGCTGCGGCAGTCGGCCGAGATCCTGGAGTGGGCCCGCCCCTGGCTGGACAAGGCCGGATGCACGCAGGCGCCCGAGTTCAACCTGGGCGGCGGCATGGCCGTCGACTACACCGACCCGCAAAGCCGCTTCGACTGGGCGAGGTACGGACGAGAGATCGCCTCCCTGGCACACCCCGGACAGACGCTGCGGATCGAGCCGGGACGTGCGGTGACCGTCTACGCAGGCTGGTACGTGACGCGGGTGCTGGACGTGAAGAAGGCCCACGGCCAGTGGTACGCCGTCCTGAGCGGCGGCACCCACCACCTCCGCACCCCGGCGACCAAGAACCACGACCAGCCCTTCACCGTCATCCCCCAAGGCGAGCAGGGGCCTTCAGCGACCTCGGCAAGGGTCACGCTGGTAGGACAGCTCTGCACTCCCAAGGACGTCTTCGCCCGCGAAATACCGGTGGACAGAATCGCCGTAGGAGACGTGGTGGCCTTCTCCATGGCCGGCGCCTACGCCTGGAACATCTCCCACCACGATTTCCTCATGCACCCGAAACCGAGCTTCCACTATCTCTCTACGTGACTGACCTGGGCCTTCCAGCCCGTTCCGGTCCACTCCGGTGCGGTGCTGTTCGCCCAGGTCAGTCGGCATTTCTGGGGTCTGTCGGTTGGGGTCGGATCCGGTGCGCTCCGGGGCATTCCTGCCCATCCTGATGACAGGGTGTTGACACGGAATCGGCCGCGTCAACACGTGTCAACAAGATCGTTGCCCGCTCCGAACGAGATGTTGACACGGTTGACCCGTGAGGACTGGCCGTCCTGTAGGCGGGGCAACTTCGGAGGGGCGGGACGGAGGTGGACGGATCCGGCCTTGGTTAAGGGGAGCGGGCCGCTAGCCTGCCTGGGCGAACGGGCTCCCTTGGGGCTGCCCGGCTCAGTCCGATGGGCGGCCCGCTCAGGATTCCTTGGCCAAGGCGGGATCCGGCAACCGGAGGCCCGCCCCGGAGCGACGGACGTTCCAGCATTGCGATCGCAGTGCTCGACTGGCGTTTTGGGCTGTTGGCTGATTGCGGCGGAGCTGAGTGGCAGGCTGTACGGCTGCCACGAGGTCAGTCGACAGATCATTCGCTGCGAGAGTAAGGGCACGATCGACGGCGTCGCGGGTACGAGTTCCCCTCCGGCCGTCCTTACAACGGACTCTCCGTCAATCGTCAAGAACGACGATCACCACGTTTTTAGAGATCAACGTTCGAACCCAGCGATCTGGCAAACATCCCCCTCTGCGTCCCGCATGCAGGTACAAGTCGCACTCGTCATCACTGGTGAAACCGACAGGGCCTTTCCGGTGCGGTAAAGTTGATCAAGTCGCTCAGCGGCAAGCTTGGTGATGCGACCCTGATCATGCTTACAGAGCTTCCCTGAGCGCGACGGTGAGTCTTCTCCCAGTTCTTCCGGGTGGTTCCAGTTGGACGATGACTTCCGGGATGGTCCGTGTCCAACATCAGGTGCGGACTGCCCGGGTGGGTGGGCGGGTACATCGCAGCGCTCAGTGAACACAGCTCAAGCCGCGCCTCGCTGAGGACTCCAGGGTGTGCACGCGGTGAGGCGGCCAGTGATCAAGTTGATGACGGTCCGGCTCCTGGTGGGCGTGATGGCTGGTGCTGGCACCCTGACCTCAGAGTGAGGCTGAGCCAAGATGCTTTGGGAGAACGAATCGAAGCTCGACGGCGACGGGCCGAGGACGGCGCGGAGTGCCGCCCGCAGGCCCGATCTGCCGCCGAGCTATCGGGGTACTACAGATCTACACAAGCACAGTCGTGGCCTGAAATTACTGGGAGTTTCTGGTCACTCCAGCTCAAGCAGTACCCAGCTGCCGTAGCGGTCGTCACGGCCGTAGTTTTCCCATTTGGTCCGCAACAGGAATAACGGTGGCCGTTCCCATCCACGTCCGTCCCCGCTACCCAGTTCAGCCCCTGCTGTATAGCCCCTGCGGGTCCATCCTCGTCCAGTGTTGTCCAGACCCGCCGTTAGTAAATCTACAATACACAGATGTACCATAATCAGAGGCGAGGCGTACGGAGCCCACAGTACCACCGTGGATGCCACCCGTCATGGGACCCTGGCCTTCTGCTCACCAGCAGTAACGATCCCTCACTCCGACCATGTCGTCCGCCAGGCGTGCAGGGCAACCGGGTGTGCCACGGTTGCGACAGTAGTCGATGTTGCCGTCAGCTTTATCGCCACCCGCACCCGCATGGTCAGGAGACAAGCCGATCCAGAGCACAGTGACCTCCGTAACCACTTGAACCCACGACTTAGACCGAAGTGGATGCAACGGCTGTGGAGCCCTGAAAGTATGAGCCCATGACAGTACATGAGCCTTCCCCCATACGCCGGCATCCCAGTGCAGTCGGTGCGTGGACAGACAGAAGATGAAACTAAAACATGGCGTTCTGTGCGGGCGGAGCTCAGTGCATCGATGCCAGCTGTAACATTGGATGGTCATGTGAATCTATGGATGCAGGTCGAAGACAAGAACGAGTGTGATTTCTAGGTGTCCCACGAAAAGAAGTCTTACGATCAAACCCTTGTGGACCTAGAGGGCCGAGTGCCTCGTCTTGCAGCGCCCCTTCGCGAAGCGCAACGACGCAGAGAAAAGAGAGCTGCTGGGCTCGTAAGCGATATTAGACTTAGCGGAATAAATGATCTACTAATTCGACTTGACGATCTGATAATAGCATTTATCGACCATCCTTCATTTAAGGGGCTTGCTTTTCTGCTAAGGCGTAGTGCGGCGGACTTTGAAACTGCACTAGAAGCGACTATATCGGGTTATAGTAGCGTCGCCTTCGACGCCATGAGAGATGTTCTAGAGATCGAGTACCTTCTGAGGGATTTCGCTCTCGACCCCGCCAACATTACAAACTGGCTAGATGCTGATCAGAAGACACTGAAGAAATATTTCAGCCCTGTCAAGGTTCGTGAACGCTTGAAAACTGCTGGTATTGGAAATTTTGGCGAGAACGCAGAATCCAGGGACTATCGTGCACATAGTATGTCTCTGCATCTAAGTCCGCATCGCGTAGGTTTGCTACCTGGCAAGGGCCTTGCAAGGGATCGCTTGTTCCCCAACGATTTTGGCTTTTGGGAAATATTTCTCCATGCACATGGCCTCATATCCGCTATACGGAGCTTGACGGAAGCACTTGCACCAGAATCAGAAGTACACCATTTGGCATCGCAGGATTCAGCACTCCTGGCGGAGGCGCGAAAAGATGTTCAGCACACACAGGAACTCTACTATTCGATGTTTGAGGCTCGGAACCTCCTAAGAGGAAACAGGCCTGGCGAAGCTTGTGCTGTTCTATCGATTGCGTTGCGTGATGCGGGGGCGATCCGGGGAGAACTTCTCACGGAAAGTAAACTGGAGGCCTTCTACGATGAAGCTATAAGAGTTGCTCAAGGTGAGGTAAGCCCAGCACAACAAATAGCTGTCTTGCTAGTTGCTATCCTGAACAGCACGGATGGTCAGTAAGTAAATGGAAGCGAGAACAGCTTTGCGAAGTTGGCTCTAGTGTTCCCGGAGCACGAAAGGCTCCGGTTGATGACAAGTTCGAACCAGAGCCTTCCGTAGTCAGCCCCGGGGGGGATCAAACAAGCCCATCACGGACATCAGCGCCAACGTCACGGTTACGGCCGTAACGAATGCGCCTCCCGCGTAAAGGAAGGCGGCAGCTAGAGTGCTTCCGTCGAGTGACTTGAGAATTCCCGCCACTATTGCTATGATCACACCGAGGAGCACAGCGATCAGGGCGTACAACCTCTTCAGTTGTGAGCTGTCCACTACCTTCCCTCCTGTTCCAGCTCCGAAAGAAGCTGGAACTCCACCTTCCTCCCTACAGAGGAGAGGAAGCTGATCACCGTTTAGCGGCCCAACACGCCGCGCTCGGGAGTCGAGTGCCAACCGGTGAGAAGAGAAGCTTGAACAGGTGTCCAGCGGCAGCGAAGCCCACCAGACTGCTGGCTATCTTATCACTAGATCGCTGGCTAGCACTACAGGTTCTACGGCCTCCCCTCCTTGACTCCGCACCACGGTGGGGTAAGTGATCGGCAGCTAGCTAAATCGTCGTCGGGAGCGCCGGCGGTTGTAGAGGGCGAGCGCTCTGCAACCGATAGCTTGAAGTGGCGACGCGCTGACCTCGCGTAATGCTCAGTCCTGTCGATACTAGCCTGCACGGCTACGATAGGTATCGTTGAAACGTGCGTGCGCCATGGCGGTGCTGGCGCTTATATTGCAGACATGGTCGATTCCCCAGACATCATGGATGAGCGGCGTAGGACGCTCCGCTGCTTGAAATATGAGTTGTATGGTGAAGCTGCCCTATCGATGCGCAAGATCATAGAGGCGATCTGTGCCACCGGTGGTTATAGCACAAAGGACATGAGCCTAAAAGCTGCCATCGATAATAGGTTCCATGCGCATCCCCGCCTCGCAGCCTGGGCGCATCAAATTCGCTTTCTGGGGAACGATCACGCACATTTCGGTCATGCCGAGATCACTAAGGCCGATGTCTATGATGCGCTTGCGCTGCTCAATGCGATTTATGACGTAGAGGCGGGATATAGTTCTGAACCATTCACCGAGCTGGCAGCTGAGGCGCTAAAGCTCCGCAGGAACCCTACGGGTCAGCAAGGTTATGTAGGGGCTGAACGGTACTGGTTTGGTGGAGAAGATCCCCTGCTTCGGGCGCGTAGTCGGGGATCATATCTGATCTCTGGCATCGAAGAGGCCATTGCGGCAGGTGCACGCAGTGGTTCCGTTGATTGGGAGGAAGAAGGTGCATCGCTGGGGGATGTCACACTGGCCTGGTCAGTCGATAAAATCAAAAATATTATAGGTGTCGATCCAGCAATCTTTGGCAATTCTGGCTACGTGTGTACAGGTGCAAGTTTGCCGATTACTGCACACGCATTTGATTGGGATGCCGTGCATGACCTCTGGTATGAAGGGCTTGACGCGTGGCTTGAGACTGGCGAGGGGAGTGATTGGCGGTATAGAGAAGTTGCCGAATATCACGCTAATCTCTGTGATTCGCCATATTGCCCACATGGTGAATATCATTCATATTGAGGTTGCAATGAAGTTGGATATTGCTAAGGCGGTTACGCGATACCGATGCAGCAGAAGCTGATGGGAAGGACTGTGTTCCTGGCGCGCCAAGGAGGGCTGCTGCTGGCGGCGTGTAGCAGCACTCCTTGATGTATGTAGGGAAAGTCCTCAAACGTCCTGGCCCCGTCATGCCAGTTGGGGCGGACGCCGTACGGCTCGGAGGTCAGTCGATCGGTTCAGATGTTGCCCAGACGCGTTCGAAGCTGTCCAGGTAGGTGCTGGCCATGTCGCTGGTGCTGGCCTTGTGGAGGTGGATGACGGGGGCCTGGGCGGCGGGTACGCCGTAGACGTGTGGGTTGATCATGAGTTCGTCGTCGGCGCGGTAGATCGAGGTGTACAGGGTCGTGTCGTGCTGGCGTATGGCGATGCCGTCGATCTCGCACAGAGGACGGTAGAACACGAGGGCGTTGCGGATCTTGGCGGCCATGGCGTCGCCTAGTCCCTCGTCGGCTCCTCGGTCGGCGATGCGGGGGCCGTCGGGGTTGCCGAGAAGGATGCGTACGGTGACGCCTTCGCGGGCCTTGTCGGCGATGACGCGCAGGAGGCCGAGGTCCTCGGCGAGGAACAGGCCCGCGTAGACCAGGATGCCGATCTCGTGGTCGGCGGACTGGAAGAGGTGTTGCCACGCCTGGCGGGGGACGGCCGAGCGGTGCGGGTAGGTGGCGATGATCTCGGTTCCGGGCTGTTCGACCCTGGGGCGGCTCGTCTTCAGCCTGGGCCATAGGTCTGCCTCCTCAGTCTCAAGGAGACGGGCCAGCTCGGACCGGTAGCGCGGGTAGGGGACTCGGCCGGCGATCCAGCGTTGGACGGTCTTGGGATCGACGTCGAGCCGGGTGGCTATGTCGGCTTCGCTGAGTCCTGCGTCGGTGAGCGCTCGGCGCAAGGTGTCGTTCATGGACCCTCCCGGGAGACAAGGCCATGAACGACGCTAACAGAAGACGTCCCTAGACGTCCCTAAGTGCCGGTAGAGAGGTCCCGCCGCTGACGGGAGGCTCGGTTGCGTGGCGAACGGCTTCCGCACTCGCCGTTCCCCCCACACAAAGCGACCCCGGACGGTGTTGCCGCACCGCTCCCCGGGGTCTGGCCAGGAGGTGAGTCCTGACTTGAACAGAACCCTAGAGCCCCCGCCCGCATGGCCGATCCCCGTGCCCACCACGGAGCAGACGCGGCGGCGGCAGGCCGCCGAGATCCGCGCGCAGTACCCCGATGCCGTCGTCTGGTACGGCAAGAAGGCCGAGCTGTGGATGGCCGCCCCGACCGGCGCGGCCGGCCTCATCTACGCGCCGACCGCTGCCGGCTTGGCGCACCAGCTCGGTGAGCACTACAAGCAGTTCCTCCAGACTTCCCGCCCGGCACCCGCGCGTCCGACCCAGCGCCGCACGCCGGGCGGGAACCAGGCTGGCGCGGTGCTGCGGTCGATGCCCCCACGCCCCGTGGCGTCCCGCACCACCGCGCCTCCCACTCGGACCGGTCGTGGTCGTCACGAGGCCCGTATACCTGGCCGGTTCCGGCGGACCATGGTCGGACTGGGGCTGATGGCGAGGACGGCATGAACCGTGACGAGGTGCTCGCCGAGATTCGCCGCCGCGCGGACCGCGAACACGGGACGCTCGTCCAGGCGCTGAACATCCTCCTCGACGACAAGCTCACCGGCATGCGTAAGCACATTGAGACGCATCTCGGCGGGCCGGTCCCCGAAGGGCACATCGGTTACATGCTCGGACTGGACAACGCGGCCGGTTACGTCGAGGAAGCCCTACAGGAGGCGTTCAGCCTGTGGCCCGACAACGAGCCGCGCGAGTCGTGGCGCGACCGTTTGCCCCTGTCTGACCGGCAGGTCGAACTGTCCCGGGAACTGTGGGTGGCGGTGATGGCTGTTCTTGACGGCCACGGCAACGAGCACGAGCGCGACGCCGTTCGGCACGAGTTGCTCACGCTGGGGTGGGCCTCCTGGTATCCCGACCTGGACGACCCGACCGTGATCCGGCAACGGCTGCAAGCCCTGCTGCCCAAGACTCGCGGGGGCGGTGAGTAGCCGTGTACAGCGTGGAAGACGCGTCTGCGATGGCCGTGCTGAGGATCCGCTACCCCCAAGCGCTCATCATCCCGATGTCGTGCGGTATGTGGGTGGGACACACCTGCGTCGGCCTCACCCGGGCCGAGTCGCCGGGGCAACTCGATGAACGGCTGGCGGAGATCTACGCCGAGCCGTGCCCCGTCATTCCGCTGCGTGGATCGAACGGCGGATAGGAACCGGGCGGCGGCCTGGTAAGCCCCTGCCCTGGGCCGCCGACCCTCCCAGACGCGGGTGTACCGATGCCGTGGGGAGGAGACGGCATCGGTACACCCGCTTGAGAGATAGAGGACCGATGCGGCAGATCACCCTGACGCGGGAGCCGGACGGCATCTGGATCGCCACCCAGGACGGGACACCCGTCGCCACGTTCTACGAACTGGGCGAGGATTGGTGGCAGGGATGCTTTCCCAACGGGGCACGTCGTCAGGTGTACGTCCCGCACGGCGGTGAGCAGGAGGCAGCGCGCCGCCTCCTGCGTTGATCGTCGGCGGTGGCCCCGTGCATGTACCTGGTCCAGCCGGGACGGCTTGCTGGAAGACGTCCCTAGATGACCCGTTGCCGTCCGTGGACGTCTCCCGTAGCGCTCGTAACGTCACAGGCATGAGCGACATGACTGGTTGGGCGAGTGAGACCGCCCGTAGCATCCTCGAAACCCCGCTTCCGCGCCGCTGGGCGCACACACAGGGGGTGGCCGCGCAGGCTCGCAGCCTCGCCCCGATCATGGGCGATGACGCCGACCTGCTTGAGGCCGCGGCGTGGCTGCATGACATCGGGTACGCCCCGGCGCTGGTGGTCACCGGGTTCCATCCGCTCGACGGCGCTCGTTACCTGCGTGACGTCCTGGGCGCGCAAGACGTCCTGTGCCGTCTGGTCGCGCATCACTCCTGCGCCATCATCGAAGCGACCGAGCGTGGTCTTGCCGGGGAACTGGCGGGTGAGTTCCCGCCTGGCCCCAAGGCGCTGACGGAAGCGCTGATCTACTGCGACATGACCACCGGTCCGGACGGTACGCATCTGACCGTTGAGCGGCGGCTTGCCGAGATCCATGCCCGCTACGGCCCCGGTCACCTGGTCAGCCGCGCCATCGAGGCGGCGTCCCCCCGGCTTCTCGGGGCCGTGCACAACATCGCCGGACAGTTGCCGGTGGCCGTGGTCTGAACGCTCAGCCGATGATCGGCTGATCTCGGTTCTCTAGATAGTGGCCGATGCGCAGGCGCATCGAGCGGTCCATCTGGCGGTTCATCGCCTCCGCTGCGGCGATCCAGCAGACCTCGCGGGATTCGTTGCTCGTCGTCGGCTCGCCACCGATGCGGCGGGCCGTGAGCACGATGGAGAACTCCTGGCGAACCTCTTCGTTGCTGGTGTAGCGGATGACGTGCTGGGGGTCGGTGTAGATGCCGACCAGACCGGTTACCTCGCAGTCGATGCCGGTCTCTTCCTTGGTCTCTCGTACGGCCGCCTGCGGGAGAGATTCGCCGAGATCGATGGCACCACCAGGAAGCGCCCAATTGTCATTGTCGGTACGCCGGATCATCAGGATTTCCCCGGCGTCGTTGGTGACGACGACATTGACGGAGGGAACGAGGCTGTTGGCCTTGGGCGCGTTCGGGTCGTTGTAGTAGTCGATCCTGCGGGCCATCACTCTCCCGGTAGCGGTGTAGCACCTTCCCAGACCCGTTCAAAGCTGTCGAGATAGGTGTTCGTGATGTCACCGCCGGCGACTTTGCGCAGGTGCCATACCGGGGCGTGAGGTGCGGTGACGCCGTAGACGTGGGTGTTGACGAGCAGCTCGTCATCAGCCCGGTAGATCGAGTTGTAGAGCACGGTGCGGTGCAGCCGGAACTCTACGCCGTCGATGGCGCGCAACGGCCGGTACAACACCATCGCATTGTGGATCTTCGCCGCCATGGCGTCGCCGACACCTTCGTCTGCGCCGCGCTCGGTGACCTGCGGGCTGCCGGGGTCGCCCAGCAGGATTCGCACCCGTACGCCGGCGCGGGCCTTCTCCGCGAAGATCCTCTGCACTCCGGCGTCCTCGGACAGGAACAAACCCGCGTAGACCAGTACGCCGATTTCCCGTTCCGCCTTCGCGAACAACCGTCCCCATGCATCACGTGGCACGGACCAGCGATGCGGGTAGACGGTGATGATCTCGCTCTCTGACGCGGAGGCCACCTGTTCCCGGGAGAGCGCATCGGGCCACAGGTAAGTCTCATCGATCCCCAGATGTGAGGCCACCGCGAAACGGTGCCGCCGGTAGGGGGTGCGTCCCGTGGTCATCCACCGTTCGACCGTCTTTTGATCGACGCCGATCGCCTCGGCAAGCGCGGCCACGGTCAACCCTCGCTCCAGCAAAGCCGCGCGGAGTCGTTCGTTCGGCATGCACCCGACCGGTTCATCAGGACGTCTCAGGACGCCTTCACTTTAGTGAGGACGTCCCGAACACGTCCAGCCGCGCAGTGATCCCGTCCATGCGCCGAGTCGCACTCTCGATTGCGTCAGGTCCACTCACGCATCCCCGAGGGAGTGATCTTCGATGTTCAACGCAATCGTTCTGCTGGCGGTCTTCCTGGCCGGTGGCGCGCTGGGCGTGTTCGCGATGCTGCTGGCCGGCATCCGCGCGGAGGAGCGTCACATGAGCCTGCGCGGCACGCCGGGCACCCGGACCCGGTCCGCGACGCGTCGTGTCCTGGGCGTCCACGTCTACGAGCCCGCCGAGCCGGCCGCCGCCCGTCACGCGGCCCGGAGGTGAGCATGCGCGATCTTCCGGACAGCATCTCCGGACGTAGCTGCGAGTGCGGCGCTCGCGTCGAGCGGGGCAACAAGCGGTGCCGCAAGTGCCGATCCCGCGCCCGCTGGCTTCGCCGCCGGTCCCGGAAGGGCGACCAGTAACCCCCCTCGCCTCCGGCGTCGTTCCGACCCAGCTCGACAGGCAGGACGGCCACCAGGGTCATGCCCCCCTATCGGCCCTGCTCAAGAGATCCGACCGCGCGGGGCTGTGCGGTCCTCTCTGCCCGATCAGTTCTCAACGTTCGCAACGGCCAAGCGGGCTGTGCCCGCAGGACAAGGAGGTGGTGTTTTGAGGTTCCCGATCGACTCGACACGGCTCACGTTCGTAGTGGCGGACGCGCCGCAGCAGGCGCGCGACTTCAAGACCAAGCAGCCGAAGACCACTCCGGAGGGTGCTCCGGTGTTCGTGGTCTCCCTGCTGGCGATGGACGGCAAGGACTCGGCTCCGGTACGGGTGCGGCTGGCCGGTGACCCGGGCCTGGCCCAGGGACAGCCGGTCCAGGTGGCCGGACTGGTGCTGAACAAGTCCAGCGGTGCCAGCGACATGAGTTGGTGGACGGCCGACGCGGTCCTGCCGTTGGCGCCGGCACCGTCCCAGGGCGGGCCGCGTTCGGCGTCTACCGGCAAGGCTCCGGCCTGAACCGGGGGCACCGATGACGACAGGAGAGAAGAAAGACCCGTCCATCGGCCTGGCCGAGATCCCCGGCGACTTCAGCGCGACGCTGGGCGGCGACGACGGGGCGGTTCCGGTGCCGTGGCGGGCGTCGTATGCGATCAGCCTCAGCGTGGTCGACGGCGTACGGCTGATGTACGTCATCGATCACGCGGCCCTGACCCCGTGGGCGTGGCGGGTTCCCGTCGATGCCGTGCGGCGGCAAGCGGTGGCGAGGATGGCGCTGTCGGCCGGTGTGCTCTCCCGGGGTGACGACCGTCCCGCGTCCAGCGACGGCGGTTACCGCTGGCTGCGCATGACCGCGTTCGGGCGGTCCGGTCAGCGCGTGTTGCCGGTGGTCGGATCAGACGAGGATGCCGCCCTGGCGAATGCGTTCCACGCACTGATCCCCGCGTCGGTGTGGCAACTTCTCGCCGAACGCCGTGCGGAGTTCCTCGCCGGGGCTGCCTCGGACGGCGGCACGCAGCGGGGTGAACGCTGATGAACGTTGGCGGACCCCAGACGAAAGGCCGTCCGGTCGGTGTTCCTCCGGCGGTGCAGAGGCCGATGCTGCCGATCCGGGCGGAGTACTCACCGGCCGCTCGGTTCACGGTGTACGTGCTGCGTCCCGCGTGGCTGTGGCGGCGGGAGATCGCCTGCGCGCTGGTGCTCGCTGCGCTGGGCGGCTGGGCCTGGATCCGGTACGGGCTCGGGGCGGCAGTGGGCATCATCGTCGGCGTGGTCGCGGTCTGCCTGGCCGTGCCCGTGCTGCGGCGAACGCTCGGGCTGATGCTGTGGCGGGGCCGGCTCCGGCGCGGCTGGGACGCTGCCTGCCGGTTCGCGGGGCTGGCGACGGTCAACGACCGGATTCCCCGGATCGTGAAGATACGAGCCGTTCCGGCGGGCGAACACATGCGGGTGCGCATCCCCAAGGGCGGCACCGTTGAGGATCTCGCGAGTGAGGCCGAACGGGTCGCGGTGTGCTTGCAGGTCCGCGAGGTGCGGGTCACCCGTGATGTGGACCGCGCGCACCTGGCGGAGGTGGAAGTGATCCGCCGTGACCCGTTCCTGCCGGACAGCGCCCAGACGGTGAGCGGGGTCATCGGGTGGCCGTGGGCGGACGCGCATCGGCTCGACCTGTGGAACCCCGTCCCGATCGGCATTGATGAACTGGGCCGGCATGTCACGGTCACCCTGCCCGGCCGGAACCTGCTGCTCGGCGGTGAACCGGGAGCGGGCAAGTCCTCGGCTCTGTCGGTACTGATCGCCTGCGCCGCACTGGATCCCACCGTCCGGATATGGGGCCTGGACGCCAAACGGCTGGAACTGGCGTTGTGGCGTCCGGTCCTGGATCGGGTGGTGGCGAACGACATCGATGAGGCCATCGCCGCCGCGACGGACCTACAAGCGATCATGGATCGGCGGTATGAGGCACTGGAGGCGGCGGGGCGACGCAACGTCACTCCTGCCGATGGGCCGCTGTACCTGGTGCCGGTGGACGAACTCCGGTTCTTCACGGCTCATTCCGACCGCAAGAAGCGTCAGGCGTTCAATGACCTGGCGATCGACCTCGCCGCGCGGGGCCGTGCCGCCGGGATCATCCTGGCGGCGGCCACACAGAAGCCGTCCACGGACGTGGTGCCCTCCAGCCTGCGGGATCTGCTGGCCTACCGGTGGGCGATGCGGTGCACCACCAAGGACGCGTCCGACACGATCTTGGGCGCGGGCTGGGCGACCGCGGGCGTCAGCGCGGCCACCATCGACACCCGGACCCCCGGCGTCGGGCTGCTGCTGGCCGAGGGCGACACCCCTCGGCGGGTGAAGTCCTGCTACCTCACCGATGAGCAGATCCGCGCCATCGCGGCGCGCGGCAAGGCCCTGCGAGACCACTACGGCCATCGGGAGACCGATGAGGGCGACCAGCGCGCCGCGTGAATCCCTGTGGGCGGTGTTCTACCGCCACCCAGAGAACCGACCCCCACCTGCACGCAAGCCGATGAGAAAGGAGACCTGCCTATGACGCAAGACGCATCACAGCCCACGAACGGGCACCAGGGGACCACCCCGGACCGGGCGTACCCGGTGAGACGAGGGGACCGGATCGACTACCGGTTCACTGACGGACTGCTGACCGAGGTGGCCGACGTGTTGGCCGCACGCGGTTACCCGACGATCGATCCGAACGGCGGCGACCATGAGGAACTGGCCTTCGCACTGTGGAACTTCATCTACGGGAGGCCGACCAGGTGAGGCCCTCGGCAACCTCGGTCGCATCGGGGACGTCACCCGTACCGGTGATGTCCCCGGTGGTGGCCGACATGATCGCCCGTGTCGCGGACCCCCACGCCTGGCAGAAGTGGGCGCGTCAGGTCGAGCACGCCGGGCACTGCGTGCGGCCGGTCCGCATCTACGGACGCGCCTTCGCGGTCGATACCGCAACCGGAGAGATCCGGGCCACGTACTCAAGCGCGGAGGAACCTGACGGCAGTCTGCTCGTGGCCTGTAAGGACCGGCGCGCGGCGGTGTGCCTGGCCTGCTCGCGGATCTACCGGGCCGACACCTGGCACCTGGTCGCCGCTGGGCTGCGGGGCCGGCGGCCGACCGACGAAGCTCTACGGGAGCAGGACGGTACGGCCGTACCCGCCTCGGTGGCCGACCATCCGGCGGTGTTCGCGACGTTCACCGCGCCGTCCTTCGGGCCGGTGCACCGCATCACGCCGGAGGGGCGGAGGTGCCGACTGCGCCGCGCACGGCCGACGTGCCCGCATGGGACGCGCCTGTGGTGCCCGGATGCCCACGGCCCTGATGATCCGCACGTCGGCACACCGCTGTGTTACGAGTGCTACGACTACCCGGGCCATGTGCTGTGGCACGCGGTGATGCCGGAACTATGGCGGCGTACCGTCATCTACCTGTACCAAGAGCTTGCCCGGCTCGCCTCCCGGAGGACCGGGCGACCGATGGGCGTGCGGACGGTCCGGCGGCGGCTGCGGGTCTCCTACGTCAAGGTGACCGAATGGCAGCGACGGGCGGCGATTCACCTGCACGCGGTGATACGGCTCGACGGCATCAATGCTGATGATCCGGCGGCGATCGTGCCTCCTCCTTCATGGGCCGACGTGGGCCTGTTGGAAGAGGCGATCCGGGATGCGGCGGCACGCATGTCGCTACCGCTGCCCGCCGTCGATCACCACAGGCGTACGGCGGTGTGGGGTAAGCAGCTCGATATCACCACCGTGAACGCGCCGGAACGGGCTGCGGCCTACGTGGCCAAGTACGCCACCAAGACCGCCGGGGACATCCTTCCGCATCTACCGGTGACCCGCTTCGAGGCGTCGGATCTGGCGAGGCTGCGACGGCGGGGCCTGTCTCCGCATGTGTCCCTCCTCGCCTCGACCTGCTTCCTGCTGGACCAGCGGCCCGAATGCGCTGACCTGCGGCTGGCCAGGCACGCACACACCCTGGGGTTCGCCGGCCACTTCGCCACCAAGTCACGCCGCTACTCCACCACCCTGACCGCGCTTCGGATCGCCCGCCGCAACTGGCGGACCCGGACCGGGGGAGGCGCGGCGGCAGACCCGTGGAGCCACCGCAACGACACGACCGTCATGGTCGGAGACTGGCGCATGGTCGGGCTCGGATACCTCCGCCCCGGGGATGTCGAGCTGGCCGCGACGCTGGCGCGTGAGCACCGGGAGGCACGCGAACATGCCCGCGAGACCGCCGGCCACCAAGAGGACGGCGGCCGATGACGCGGACGCCCGGAACGGCAACGCAGAAACTTCGGGGCGCGTCGGGTCCCGACGAGCTATGGACGGTCGAAGACCTGTCGGGATTCCTCAAGAAGCCCACGTCATGGGTGTACGAGAACTATCGAGAGCTGTTCCCCTACTACCGGATGGGGCAAGCGGTACGGTTCGACCCCGAAGAAATAAGGGCCGTTCTCCGGCAGCGATATCGGTTCGAGAAATAGCTTGATGTCTGCGGGGCCTGCGACGCGATGCGTAGGCCCCGTATGCAGTGACGCATCAAGAAGTGTGCGCCGCTTTGCGGCTCCAAGGGCTTGGCGCCTGGATCAACCATAGGCAGGCCGTGAGCTGGTCGTACGTCCGCAACCGGCCCGGGTGGGTGGGTGGGCCGCCCGCTTGGCCGTCAACATTTTCGCCGAGGATGAATCTGCCTATTGTGGCCATTGTCGGGAGCCTCATGCTCTCATTTTTGCGGGCGAATCGGCATATTGTTGTGTCAACAGGCGTCAACAGGAAGGTGGGTGATCGTGGCTGCTCAAGAATGGCGTGCAGGGGAGATGCGTGACGGTGTCCGTAAGGTCCTCAACAAGCGGGAATCCAAGCGGCTGGGCAAGGATGTGTACTCCTGGAAGGTGCCGTACCGGGACGCGAACGGAAAACAGTCCTCGGAGACGTTCGGGACGCTCAAGGAAGCTAAGGCGTTCCGGGACAAGACCCGTTCGCGGCGAAACGAGGGGGTGATCATCGACGTAAAGGCGGGTGCGGTGTCGGTGGCCGGCTACGCGGCTGAGTGGCTGAAAACCGCAGAGGTCAAGCGGCCCAGCACGTACAAGAACTATGACCAGTACGTGCGCCTGCACATCGTCCCGGCGCTGGGGGGCCGTCGACTCCGGGCCGTGACCCGGGCTGAGGTGCAGGACTTCGTCAACGGGCTGGTCGGTAAGGGCCTCTCACCCCGTACGGTACGGAACATCTACATGGCGCTTGCCTCGATGTTCCGCAGCGCGCATGCGATCGACGGGCGAATCCCCTCCTCGCCGTGCGTGCGCATCACCCTTCCGGAGGTGCCTGACAATGAGGTCCAGGTGCTCACCGTGTCGCAAGTGCGGGCGCTCGCCGCGTCGATGCCGCAGCGGTACGCGGTGGCCGTTCTGCTGTCGGTCGGCACCGGACTGCGCATCTCGGAGGTCTGCGGGCTGACCTGGGATCGGGTCGACCTGGAAACAGGCATGCTCAAGGTCGATCGGCAGATGACCGAGAAGGGATGTCGCCTCGCTCCTCCCAAGACCCGGTACTCCAGGCGGGCCGTACCGATCCCTGAGACGGTCGTAGCGGCGCTGCGGGAACACCGCGAGAGCTTCCCCCCGGTGGCGCAAGACGTCTCGCACGTGGACGGATCGACCGTGCGTGATGCCGAACTCCTCTTCACCCGGCCCAAGGGCGGGCCGCTCACGAGCTACGGACTGCGAGAGGCGTTCTACCTCGCTCGGGCTCGGGCGGGCATACCTGAGACCGTGGTGTTCCACGCGCTGCGGCACACGTACGCCTCTCTCCAGATCGCGGCCGGGACCTCGTTGCCGGCGCTGCGGGATCGAATGGGCCACAGCTCGATCATGATCACTGCGGACACGTACGGGCACCTGTACCCCGAAGAGGACGACCGGACCCGGTCCGCCATAGATGACGCCTTCGCCGCTGACGGTGACCCGGACGACAGGGCCGCAGTCGTCCCTGCAAAGCTCTGACCAGCACAAACGCGGAGCGATGACATCATGATGACGCGATACCGGCGAACCGGTCACGCTCAATGCTGTGACCTGCGGCGATACACGCTTTCCCGCGTCATCACCTGACTTTCACTACCTAGATCTCTGACTGATCTGGGCTTTCCGCTCATCGTGGTGACGGCACCGGCGGTCGCGTCCCACGGCGGCGTGACCTGCCCCGAAATCCAGATGTGGCGGCGGGGCTGGGCATGGTTCGATGGGCGCGTGAGCGCGGGATCCATGGTCGAGGCATCCGAGTTGCAGGCCAGGCTGGAACAGAACCTGGCCGAGCACTCCTGCCATCTGCACCGGCACATGGCGGGCGCCACCGTCATCGCGACGGACGATCTGCTGATCGCCGACAGCGGCACCGGCGACGACACCTTCAACATGGTCGCGGCGGCACGGTTCGCCCCCGACACCGCCCCGGCGCGGGTTGCCGAGACCGTCGAACGCCTGGCCGCCACCGGCAGGCCCTTCTCCTGGTGGGTGGGGCCCGCCTCCACGCCTGCGGACCTCGGTGCGCTTCTGGCCGCCGCGGGACTCCCCGAGGCCGGTGACGAGAACGGCATGTGGCGGGACCTGACCGAGGGGACCCTGCCCCGGCCGCAGGACACCGGCCTGGTCATCCGCCGGGTCACCACACCCGCCCAGCTCGCCGACTATGCCGCGGTCCTCGCCGCGAACTGGGACCCGCCCGCCGCCACCGTGCGCCGGTTCTACGCCGATGCCGCCGAGCTGGCCCTGGCCCCCGGCTGCCCCGCCCGTTACCTCGTCGGCTACATCGGCGAACGTCCCGTCTGCACCGCCGAAGTCTTCCTCCATGCGGGCGTCGCCGGGATCTATAACGTCTCGACCCTGGCCACCGACCGCCGCCGCGGTCACGGCACCGCCATCACCCTGGCCGCCCTGCATCTGGCCCACGACGAGGGCCACCCCATCGTGGTCCTGCAGGCGTCCCCCGAAGGGGAACCCCTCTACCGGAGTCTGGGATTCGCTGCCTGCGGCCGATTCACCGAATACGCCATCACGTCCTGAGCGGCTGCCTCAACCGCTTGGTGCAAGGCGTCGGCATTTCCGGGCTCCGCTGGTTGAGGTCGAGCCCAGGGCGTTTCTGTCCATCCCGGTGACGGGGCGATGACACGCAGGTGGCCGTGTCAGCGCGCGTCCCCGGAACCTCCCTCGGACCCGGAGCGCTTTACCTCATCACCACGGCATGCCGCAGCAGCCGGCAGGTATGAATCCCGCCATCAACCATTAAAGCTCGTAGTTCCATTTTTGGTGATTACATGATTTTTCGTCCGGGGCTCTGCGGATACAGTGGCTACTGGAGGCTAATGGGTGCTATGACTTATCTTGAGCGGTCGGCCGGCTCGATCGTCTTCGCGTGTACCGCCTCCGCCATGTTCGATGAACACTACTTTCCGGACGGGAATTCTTTCCGGATCGATCGCCTCGACCCCACTGGACTCCACTTCGGTTTCGGCCATCACACCTGTTTGGAGCGTCGTGTGGCGGGCGTGGTGATACCGGAAGTCGTCCGGCGAGTCCTCTTGCGCCCAGAGGTTTCGCTGCTTCCTCCGCCGGACGGGAGTATCGACTTCCAGGGCGGGCCGTTCCCCGAACGATTCACCATTTCCTTGAGTGCGAGTACTTGAGAATACCGGGGGCTCGATGAACACCGGGAGAAGTAAGGTCAACGACGGCTGGAACAACCGGATAGAATTCTACCTGACGACACACTTCGAGCCTGTCTGGCGGTTGGTCCAGCGCATTCCGGTGCTGCGGCGCAAGGTCAACAGGGCTCTCATCAACCGAGCCATTTCAAAGACCCCGCCGCGGCCGAACCCGCTCAGTACGATGGCCTCGTACACGTCCTGGCGCTCGCTCACGGACCGCACATTCGACGGCCGGCACCTCCCGCCCGTACCGGATGGCGACGGAAGTCGTCCGGACCTCGGGAGGACCACCGATCTCTTCCTGCGCCGTGGCGACGGCCTCCAGTGCCCGAAGTCCACGGTTCTCTTCGCCAACTTCGCCCAGTGGTTCACTGACGGGTTCTTGCGCAGTGACCGTTCGCTTCCTCGAGACCCGAGGAAGAACACGTCGAATCACGAAATCGACCTGAGCCAGCTCTACGGCCTGAACCGCGAGGTGACCAAGCTGCTCCGTGCCGGGGAGGGCGGCCTCCTGAAGAGCCAGGTCATCGACGGCGAGGAGTTCCCCCCTTACCTTTGCCGGGACGGGGTCGTCAAACCCGAGTTCCAAGGCCTGTCGGTCATAGGCTTCGACGAGCTGTCGGATGCGCAGAAGAACCAGCTCTTCGCGATGGGCGGCGATCGAGGCAACTCCCAGGTCGGCTACTCGATGATGAACGTCCTGTTCCTTCGCGAGCACAACCGTGTCGCGAGGCTGCTGGCGAGAGACCACCCCGAGTGGGACGACGACAGGATCTTCGAAACCGCCCGGGACATCCTGATCGTGATGCTGATCAGGATCGTGGTGGAAGATTACATCCGGCATATCGCGCCGTATCATTTCAAGTTCTTCCTCGATCCGTCGGCCTTCCCCAACGAGCGGTGGTACCGGCAGAACTGGATGGCGATCGAGTTCAACCTCCTCTATCGCTGGCATAGCCTGGTGCCCTCGACGCTGCAGGTCGGCGAGGAGAGCATGCCCATCGCCGCGACCGTCTTCAACAACGAGGTCCTGGTCCGGCACGGGCTCGGTGCGCTCTTCGAGAGCTCCTCCCGCCAGGCCGCCTGCCGAATAGGGCTGTTCAACACCGACCCGTACCTCGAAGAAGTCGAAAGAGCAAGCATCGTTCAGGCCCGTGAGGTCCACCTGGCGCCGTACAACGACTATCGGGAGATCTTCAGCTTTCCCCGGGTGACCGACTTCGACCAGATCTCCGGAGACCCGACCGTGCAGCGCGCCCTGCGCGAACTCTATGGAAGCGTGGACAAGGTCGAACTGTACGTCGGCCTCTTCGCGGAGGACCTGCGGCCCGACTCCGCGCTGCCCGCACTGATGGCACGGATGGTGGGAGTCGACGCCCTGTCGCAGGCGCTGACCAATCCGCTCCTCGCCCCGCGCATCTTCACCGAGCAGACCTTCACACCGCTGGGTATGCGCCTGATCCGGCAGACGCGCAGCCTGTCGGATGTCCTGAACCGCAATCTGCCGGACGGCTCGCGACGATACGACGTGCGCATGACGCGCCGGGACTGGCGCCGCGGGGCCCCCGGACCCGGGAACGTGCCCATCAGAGAACCCGCTCCGGTCATGTGAGGCGAGAGGCGTGAAGGCCGGTTGCCTCGGGCGCCGGACGTGGTCATCGTGCCGGAACGGGAAGCTCGGTCACAGGACGTCACGGACCTTGGCGGCCATGGCGTCGCCTTAGGAGCGGGACGCGGTGGGGGCCGGTGGGGTCCGTAGGAGCATGCGGGCGGGTAGGGCGGTTGACAGGAGGCATAGGGCGGATACGGCGGTTGCGATGGTCAGGGTGGTGGAGAGGGGGATGTGGGGGGTGCCGCCGGTGATGCCACGGGCGAACGGGATGAGGGTGATGGTGAGGATGGCGCCTCCGATCAGGAGGCCGGTGGCGGTGACCAGGAGCGCCTCCCAGCGGACCATGGCCCGTACCTGGCGGCGGGTGGCACCGGCGAGGCGGAGCAGGGCGATCTCGCGGTTGCGGTCCAGGATCGTCATCACCAGGGTGTTGGCGGCGGCGATCGCGGCGAAGCCGCCGAGCACGGCGGCCATCACCAGGTTGACCCAGGCGTTGAGCTCCATGTTCTCGTCGGTCTGGGCGGCGAATCCGGCCTTGTCGGTGACGGTGAGGCCCGGTACGCCGACCTCCCGGCGCAGGGCGTCCCGCACCGTCTCCTGCCGGGCTCCCGGCGCGTTCCGTACCAGCACCTGGGCGTCGAAGGCGGAGGTGACGTGCCCGGCCAGCGTCTCGCGGGGCAGCACCACCTGACCCAGGCCGAGGCCGTGCCGGTAGAGGGCCACGACGGTGGGCCTGATCTTGGTCCCGTCGGCCAGCCACAGGTCGATCCGGCTGCCGACGGTGGCGTCGGCGGACTCGGCCACGAGATGGTCCAGGGCCACCGTCGTCCCTCCAGCGGACAGCGCCGCCAGGTCGCCCTTCACCATCCCGAGGTCGAGCACCTTCGGCCACGCCGTGGCCTGGCCGCTCAGCCCGATCGCGGACGCCTCCGTCATGTAGTCGCCGGTGCGGATGAGCACCCCCGAGCGGAGCACGCCCACCGCCACGTCCACGCCCCGCAAACGGGCGGCGCGTTCGGAAGCGTCGGCGGAAAGGCCGGCTCCGGGAGCGGTCAGCACGTGGTCGGCGACCACGCCCCGGCGGGCCTGGCTGAGGGTGGCGTGCGCGAGCGTGCTCTGTACGAAGAGCAGGGTGCCGGTGAACGCCACGGTCAGCACGATCGGGGTGATCGCGGAGGCGAGACGGCGGGAGCCGGCCAGGGAGTTGTAGGCGGCCAACCGGCCAGGTGCCCCGGCCGCGCGGAGCACGACGCCCAGCACCAGCGCCGATAGCCAGGCGATGCCCGGACCCAGCAGCGCCACGGCGCACATGAACAGCCCCACCACGCCGAGCGCGGACTCGGCGGCCTGCTCCCCGGCGGCGGTGGCGGCGACCCGGGCCAGGACCACGCCGCCGCCGAGGGCGGCCAGCCCGAGTGCCGTGCGGATGATGCCCGGCCGGGTCCGTTCGACCGCCGCCTCGCCCATCGCCCGGCTCGGCCGGGCCTTGGCGGGACGGCGGGCCGCGAGCCAGCCGCCGGCCAGGGACGCCGCCAGGAGGGCGGCGACCGAGGTGAGGACGGGTATCCAGCCGACCGACATCCGCAGGTCTTCCGGTAGCGCGCCTCGGTCGCGCAGCTCACCGAACCACCAGGAGGCCAGTGCGATCCCGGGCAGCGCCCCGGCGGCCCCGGCGAGCGGGGCCACGATCATCGACTCGGCGGCGACCGTGCGCCGGATCTGGCGCGGGGTGGCGCCGACGGCCCGCAGCATGGCGATCTCACGGCCGCGCTGGGCGATGGCGAGGGCGACCGTGCCGAGGACGACGAAGACGGCGACCAGGGTGGTGATGCCGCCGAAGGAGCCGCCGAGACCGCTGAGGACCTCCTTGGCGTCGGCCAGCTCCGGGTGCTCGATGAGACTGCGGTCGTTGCCGGTGTGGACCTTGGCGCCGTCGCCCACGGCGGTCCGGACCTCCCGTGCGAGCCGGTCGGCCGGGACGCCCGGCTCAGGGAACACCGCGATGGCGTCGGCCTGCCCCGGCCGTCCGGACAAGGCGGCGGCGTCCGCGTCGGAGAACCACACGGTGGCCTGCTCGCCGGTCAGCCCCACGAGGCGGTAGTCGCGTGTGCCCTGGGCGGTGGTGAGCGTGACCACGCCGCCCAGCCCGAGCCGCGCCGTACGCGCGGTGGCCGCGTCGAGGGCGACCTCACCGTCAGCGGGCGCCCGTCCCCCGGCCAGGGGGTCACGGCCGTAGGAGGTGACCTGGACGGCCGACCATGGGCGCCCGGTCAGCGGCACCGTGCCGGCCTGCACGGGGAACGCCTGGTCGGGCACGGCGGCGGCGACCCCGGGACGTTCGGCGATCCGCGGGGCCAGCGCGGCCGGGACCGGGGCCGTGCCGGGCAGCGGTTCGGACACCTGCTCGGTCTCCGGCCCGTACCGGACCGTCATCGTGGCGTGCTGGTCGACGGTGACCACCACCGGCGCCGCCGCGTACCGGGTGGGCGGCAGCTCGGCGGTGACACCGTTCTGCAGCAGGGTGCCGCAGGCCGTCACGACGATCGAGGCGAACAGCAGCGCGACGAAGGTCCCGGCGAAGGAGGCCGGCCGGGCGCGCACCGACGCCCGCGCGAGCCCGTTCGGGCGCGGCAGTCTCATGACACGGCGCCCGCGGACGGCGCCAGGGCGACCATCCGGTCGGCGACCGCGGCCGGTGTCGGCCCGTCCAACTGCCCGGCCAGCAGCCCGTCCGCCAGGAACAGCACCCGATGCGCGTACGAGGCGGCCACCGGGTCATGGGTGACCATGACGACGGTCGCGCCGAACTCGTCCACGGTGCCGCGCAGCAGCGCGAGGACCTCGCCGGCCGTCCGGCTGTCCAGCGCCCCGGTGGGCTCGTCCGCGAAGATCACCTCGGGCTCGGTGACCAGGGCGCGGGCGAGGGCCACCCGCTGCTGCTGGCCGCCCGACAGCTCCGCCGGCCGCCGCCTCTCGTACTCGCCCAGCCCCACCCGGGCCAGCAGTTCGGCGGCGCGCCGCCGGTCCGGCCGCAGCCCGGCCAGCCGCCGGGGCAGCAGGACGTTCTGCAGCACGGTCAGCGAGGGCAGCAGGTTGAACGACTGGAAGACGAAGCCGACACGGCTGCGGCGCAGCTCGGTCAGTCGGTTCTCGCCCAGCCCGGTGATCTCCTCGCCGCCGAGCCACACGGTCCCGGCGGTGGGCCGGTCGAGCCCGGCGGCGCACTGCAGGAAGGTGCTCTTGCCGGACCCGGACGGCCCCATGACCGCGGTGAAGGTGCCCCGCGCGAACCGTACGTCGACGCCGCGCAGCGCGTGCACCGCCGACCCGCCGCGCCCGTACGTGCGCCGGACGCCCCGCAGTTCGACCGCGCAGTCACCCGGAGGCGGCGGCGCGGAGGCGGATCTGAACATGGGGCGGAGTCCTTTCCGACGGAACACGAGGGAGATGCGGCGCCAGAGGCCGCGACCGCCTCCGAAACTACGAATCCCCGGCGCCCGCGGACATGGGGGCAGCGGGCTTCTCCGGGTGGGGGTACCACCAGCACCGATCGGCATGACGGGGACGGCGCGGCCATCGTTAGGCTGAGCGCCATGAAGAAGTGGGAGTACGCGACCGTTCCGCTGCTGGTGCACGCCACCAAGCAGATCCTCGACAACTGGGGCCAGGACGGGTGGGAGCTCGTCACCGTGATCCCCGGCCCGAACCCGGAGAACCTGGTGGCCTACTTCAAGCGGGAGCTCCAGTGAGCACACCCGAGGAGCGGATCGCCGAACTCGGCCTGGAACTGCCCGACGTGGTGGCGCCGCTGGCGTCCTACGTGCCGGCCGTCCGTACCGGCTCGCTGGTCTACACCTCGGGGCAGGTGCCGATCGTCAAGGGCGAGGTGGCGGTGACCGGCAAGGTGGGCGCCGAGGTCACCGTCGAGGAGGCCGTCCAGGCCGCCCGGATATGCGCACTCAACGCGGTCGCCGCGCTGAAGGCCGAGGTCGGCGAGCTGTCGCGGGTGGTGCGCATCGTCAAGGTGGTGGGCTTCGTGGCCAGCGCGCCGAGCTTCACCGACCAGCCGCTGGTCATCAACGGGGCCAGCGACCTGCTGGGCGAGATCTTCGGCGACGTGGGCCGGCACGCCCGCAGCGCGGTCGGTGTGGCGGCGCTGCCGCGCGATGTGCCCGTCGAGGTCGAGCTGATCGCCGAGGTCGCGGGCTGACGCGACGGAGCTTGACAGAATGACGTTCGGTGTGTCCGAATGGGCCGCCATGAGGATCGAACGTTCGGCGGGCGGCTCATGAGCATGATCAAGGGCCTGAAGCTGCCCGCCGAGATGCGGGAACGGCTGGAGGACATGCGGGCGGGACGGATCGATCCCGTGCCCGTCCGCGACGCCGCCACCGTCGTGGTGCTGCGCGATCACCCCGAGCACGGGCTGCAGGCGTTCATGCTGCGCCGGGTGGCCTCGATGGCCTTCGCGCCGGGCGCCTACGTCTTCCCCGGCGGGTCGGTCGACCCGCGCGACGGGGAGGCGTCCATCGGCTGGGCGGGACCGTCCCCCCGCGCCTGGGGCGAGGCGTTCGGCGCGGACGAGACCGTCGCCCGCGAACTGGTGTGCGCCGCCGTCCGGGAGACCTTCGAGGAGACCCTGGTGCTGCTGGCCGGGCCGACCCCCGGCTCGGTGGTGGACGACACCCGCGGTGACGCCTGGGAGGCCGACCGGCAGGCGCTGCTGGACCGCTCGCAGTCGCTCGCGCAGTTCCTCGACCGGCGCGGGCTGGTGCTGCGCGCCGACCTGCTGCGCCCCTGGGCGCATTGGATCACCCCGGAGGTCGAGACCAGGCGCTACGACACCCGGTTCTTCGTCGCCGCGATCCCCGAGGGGCAGCGCGCCGGCGACGTCAGCACCGAGGCCGACCGGGTCGCCTGGGTGCGCCCGGCCGACGCCGTCGAACGGGCGCGGCGAGGCGAGTGGTTCCTGCTGCCGCCCACCCTGGCGACGCTGGCGGAACTGGCCGACTACGCCACGGTCGCCGACGTGCTGGCCGCCGAACGCACGATCGTCCCGCACGCCCCGCAGGCGAAGATCATCGACGGGGAGGCGTACCTGGTCGTCCCCGAGGACGCCGCCGAGCACTACCCCACCCTCTGACCGGGAGCCGGACCCCGCACCGTGCGGACGAACCGGGACCCCGCGCTGTGCGGACGAACCGGAAGGCGATCAGACTGGGAGCGTGCGGCCGCCCCCGTCGCCGCGACGGGGCACCGGAGCCGCCCGAAACGGAGGCCGACCGAGCTGTGAGCCGGATACCGCCCGCCTCGCTGTTCCGGCGGGGCGGCCTGTTCGGGCAGGGGGTGCCCAGGGCGATCGCCTGGCGCCTGGCCGGGACGTCGGTCCTGCGCCATCTCGGCGCGCTGACCGGAGAGAGGATGGCGTGGATGCACGAGATCGACGGCATGGGCACCGAACGGGCGACCTGCGTGCTGGCCCCCAACCCGTCCGCCATGACGCTGGACGGCACCAACACCTGGGTGGTGGCCGAGCCGGACGCCGCCGAGGTGGTGGTGATCGACCCCGGCCCCAAGGACCTCAAGCACCTGCGCCGGGTGGCCCGCAAGATCGAGGAGTCCGGCCGCCGGGTCGGCCTGATCGTGCTCACCCACGGGCACCCCGACCACGCGGCGGGCGCCGGGAAGTTCGCCGAGCTGACCGGCACCCGGCAGGTGCGGGCGCTGGACCCCCGGCACCGGCTGGGCGAGGAGGGGCTGACCGAAGGCCAGGTCATCACGGTCGGCGGGCTGGAACTGCACGTCATGGAGACCCCGGGGCACTCCCATGACTCGCTGACGTTCTGGCTGCCGGCCGACGGGGCGGTGCTCACCGGCGACACCGTGCTGGGCTACGGCACCACGGTCGTCGAGGGGAGGCTGGGCGACTACCTGGGCTCCCTGGAACGGCTGCGGCGGTTCTCCGAGGAGACCGGCGCTCAGGTGATCCTGCCGGGCCACGGTCCCAGCCTGGACGACCCGATCGGCGCCCTGGACGGCTACCTGACGCACCGCCGGCAGCGGCTGGCCCAGGTGGAGGCGGCCGTGGAGGCCGGCGCCCGCACCGCCCGCGAGGTGGTCGAACGGGTGTACGCCGACGTCGACCGGTCACTGTGGCCGGCCGCCGAATGGTCGGTCCAGGCGCAACTGGACTATCTCAAGGACGTCGGACGCCTGCCGTCCTGACCCGCCGCCGAGGCGGGCCGGAAGGTATCTGCTGCGCTGTGGTCGCCCGGCCTCCCCACCGCGGCGACCCCAGCCCCCGAAATCCCCCGAAACGAAAGCGGAACGGACGGTCAGCGCGAGCGCTTGCGCAGCCGCTCGATGTCCAGGATCACCACCGCGCGGGCCTCGATCCGCAGCCAGCCACGGGCGGCGAAGTCGGCCAGCGCCTTGTTGACGGTCTCCCGGGAGGCGCCGACCAGCTGGGCCAGCTCCTCCTGGGTCAGGTCGTGGTGGACGTGCAGGCCCACGTCGGACGGCTGGCCGAACCGCTCGGCCAGGTCCAGCAGCGCCTTGGCGACCCGCCCCGGCACGTCGGTGAACACCAGGTCGGCCATCACGTCGTTGGTCTTGCGCAGCCGCTGGGCCAGCGCGCGCAGCAACTGCACGGCCACCTCGGGGTGCCCGGTCAACCACGGCCGCAGGTCGTCATGCCCCAGCCCGGCCAGCCGGACCTCGGTGACCGCGATCGCGCTGGCCGTGCGCGGCCGCGGGTCGAACAGCGACAGCTCGCCGAACATCTCACTGGGACCGAGCACGCTGAGCAGGTTCTCACGCCCGTCCGGCGCGGTGCGGGTCAGTTTGATCTTGCCTTCCAGCACCACGTACAGCCGGTCACCGGTCTCCCCCTCGTTGAACAGGGTCTGGCCGCGTGCCAGCCGCACCTCGGTCACATTGGCGCGCAGCGCCTTGGCCCCCTGCTCGTCCAGTGCCTCGAAGAGCGGGGCCCTGCTCAGAACGTCCACGTCGCGGTCGGTCACGCTTCCTCCTAGAAACACCTACACCAACAGTGTGACGTACGTCCCACCGCGTACGTGAGGGTGGGGGCAATGTGGGGACGGAGGACCGGGCACACGGCATACGCTTTGCCCGTGCCTCGCAACGCCCCGGAATCGCGCCTCGCCCTGGTCCGCCGTGCCCGGCGGATGAACCGAGAGCTCGCCGCGCTGTATCCCGACGCCCACTGCGAGCTCGACTTCACGAACCCGCTGGAACTGCTGGTCGCAACCATCCTGTCTGCGCAGTGTACGGACAAGCGGGTCAACGCGGTCACACCGACCCTGTTCGCGCGCTACCGGACGGCCGAGGAGTACGCCTCCGCCGAACGCGAGGAACTGGAGAAGATCATCCAGTCCACCGGCTTCTTCCGAGCCAAGGCGAACAACATCATCAAGCTGGGCCAGCAGCTGTGCGAGCGGCATGGCGGCGAGGTGCCGGGCCGGCTGCAGGACCTGGTCAAGCTGGCCGGGGTGGGCCGCAAGACCGCCAACGTGGTGCTCGGCAACGCCTTCGGGGTGCCCGGGATCACGGTGGACACCCACTTCGGCCGGCTGGCCCGCCGGTTCGGCTGGACCACCGAGACCGACCCCGTCAAGGTCGAGCACGAGATCGGGGAGCTGATCCCACGCAAGGACTGGACGGTGCTGTCGCACCGGATGATCTGGCACGGCCGCCGGATCTGCCACGCCCGCCGTCCCGCCTGCGGGGTGTGCCCGCTGGCCCGGCTGTGCCCGTCGTTCGGGGAGGGGCCCACCGACGAGAAGGCCGCCGCCAAGCTCGTGCGGACCGGGCCGTTCTCATGACGGCTCGTGCCGGGAAGCAGGCAGACATTGATCAGGTTGGTACGGAAGTGACGTCATCTGCGAACCCCCCGCCCTGGCTCGACCGGTTCCTCACCGAAGCCCCCCGCATGACGGTGCCCTCGTACATGCGCCCGCCCGACGGCGCCCGCCCGGCCGCGGTGCTGATCCTGTTCGGTGAGGGTCCGCAGGGCCCCGACGTACTGTTGACGCAGCGGGCGGCGACGCTGAGCAAGCACGCCGGGCAGCCGGCGTTCCCCGGTGGGCGCATCGACCCCACCGACGACGGCCCGGTGGCGGCGGCGCTGCGCGAGGCCTACGAGGAGACCGGGCTGGAGCCGTCCGGCTGCGACGTCCTGACCACGCTGCCCGAGCTGTACCTGCTGCGCAGCAACTACCGCGTCACACCGGTCGTGGCCTGGTGGCGCGAGCCCTCCGAGGTCTCGCCCGGCCACCCCGGGGAGGTCGCCGCGGTCGCCCGGGTGCCGCTGGCGGAGCTGACCGACCCGGACAACCGGCTGAGCGTCCGGCATCCCTCCGGGTACGCCGGCCCGGCGTTCCGGGTGCGCGGGATGCTGGTGTGGGGCTTCACCGCCGGGCTGATGACCCAGATCCTCCGGCTCGGCGGCTGGGAGCGTCCCTGGGACCCCGACCGCACCGAGGACCTGCCCCCGGACGTCGTCGCACTGTCCGCCCGAGGCTGACCCCCGCCGTCCGTGTGTGACGCGCCCGGGGCGACGGTGTGTCTCGGATCGGTCACGCGCGTCACTCCCTGCGGTTATTGGGGTGCCGCCGGAACTGGTCCGTTGCGGGGACGTGAATCTCACGCCCAGCGCTATACGGTGAATTCGTGCTGGGCGACCACGTTCTTGATCTGATCCTGCTGGTGCTCGTGGTGCTGTTCGCCGTATCGGGGTACCGGCAGGGCTTCATCGTGAGCCTGCTGAGCTTCGTCGGCTTCGTCGGGGGCGGCGTGGTGGGGGTGCTGGTGGCCCCACCGATCGCCGAGGCGGTGGTCGACGGCACCGCCCAGCAGGCGCTGCTGGCGATCATCATCGCGTTCCTGGCCGCCACCCTGGGCCAACTCGCCGCCTCGTCCCTGGGCGCGATGCTGCGCAACCGGGTGACCGGCAACAACGCCCGCGCCGCCGACGCGGTGGGCGGCGCCCTGGTCAGCGCGCTGTCGCTGCTGGTCGTCGCCTGGTTCTTCGGCATCCTGCTGTCCGGCGCCAAGATCGAGTGGCTGCGCACCCAGGTCAACGCCTCCGCGGTGCTGGAGGGCGTGGACACGGTGATGCCCAAGCAGTCGCAGACCTGGTTCTCCTCGTTCCAGCAGTTCGTGGACAGCAGCGAGTTCCCGCGGGTGTTCTACGGCCTCGGCGGGGAGTCGGTGGTGGAGGTGCCGCCGCCGGACGAGAACGTGCGCAGCACCCCGCAGTTGCAGGCCGCCAAGCGCAGCATCTTCAAGATCGTGGGCACCGCGCCGGACTGCCAGCGCAAGATCGAGGGCACCGGCTTCGTGTACGCCCCCGAGCGGATCATGACCAACGCCCACGTGGTGGCCGGGGTCCGCGGCCAGGTCGACGTGATCTCCTGGGACGGCCAGCGGCGCGGCCGGGCCAGCGTGGTGCTGTACGACCCCAAGCGCGACGTCGCGGTGCTGCGCGTGCCCGGCTTCGACGCCCGGCCGCTGGATTTCGACGGCCCGGCCCGGACCCGCGACGACGCCATCGTGGCCGGCTTCCCCAAGGGCCACGGCTACACCGCCGACGCCGCCCGCATCCGCGCCCGCCAGGACGCCAAGGGCCCCGACATCTACCACTCCGGCGAGGTCACCCGCGAGGTCTACGCGATCCGCGGCAAGGTCGAGCCCGGCAACTCCGGCGGCCCGCTGCTGTCGCCGCAGGGCTCGGTCTACGGGGTGATCTTCGCCGCGGCGCTCGACAGCCCGTCCACCGGGTACGCGCTGACCGCCAAGGAGGTCGAGCCGGACGCCGAGATCGGCCGGACCGCCTCCGCCCCGGTCGACACCGGGGCCTGCTCGGACTGACGGCGCCCTCGGCCCGCGTAGGTTGGGCCCATGCGGGATCGGGACGAACTGGGCCGGGCGCGCAACGCCCGTCCGCGGGACGCCTACGGGCGCCCGCTGCCGCACGGCGCCCCCGGGGTGCCCACGATGCCCGACGACCTGGCGCCGACCCCCCAGGAGGCGCTGACCGAGGCCCAGCGGCTGCTCGACGCCGACCGCCCCTTTCACGCCCACGAGGTGCTGGAGGCGGCCTGGAAGTCGGCCCCCGAGGCCGAACGCGAGCTGTGGCGGGGCCTCGCCCAGGTGGCCGTGGGCCTCACCCACCTCCGGCGCGGCAACCCACGCGGCGCCCGCGCCCTGCTGACCCGCGCCGCCGACCGCCTCGACGCCTACGCGCCCGCCCCGCCCCACCGCATCGACGTCGCCGGAATCGCCGCCACCAGCCGCGAACTCGCCGAACGCAGCGACGACCCGGCCCTGGCCACCGCACCCTTCATGCTGCGGTTGCGCGTACCGCACTGACGCGGCCCCGCGGCCGCGGTAGCCGGGTCCGGCGGGTCGTGTTCAGTGGTCGGGGTCCTGGAGCCAGCCGAGGAAGGCTGCGTCGAAGTCTTCGGGGCGTTCCTGGTGGGGGAAGTGGCCGGCGCCCGTGATGAGCTCCCAGTGGTACGGGGCCGCCACGTACCGGCCCGACCCCTGGGCGCTGCCCGGGAGGGTGAAGGTGTCCAGGGCGCCGTGCAACTGGAGGGTGGGCACCTGGATCGGGGCACGCATGCGGCGGGCGTACCGGATGCCGTCCGGGCGGGCCAGCGAACGGATCAGCCAGCGGTGGTACTCCAGCGCCGAGTGCGCCACCCCCGGGATCTGGATCGCCTGCCGGATCCGCCGTTCGGTCACCTCGTCCGGCCAGTCCGGCCCGGACCACTCGTGCAGCATCCGGCCCACCAGGGCCGCGTCGTCGCGCACCAGCCGCCGTTCCGGCCACATCGGCACCTGGAACTCCAGCGAGTGCCGGCTCGCCCACGCCTGGCTGCGCAGCCCCGTCCGCACCGCCTGCCGCAACCGCAGCGGATGCGGGGCCGACACCGTGACCAGGCGCTGTACGACCTTGGGCCGGTAGACCGCCATCGTCCAGGCCAGCAGCCCGCCCCAGTCGTGCCCGACCACGGTGGCGTTGGCCTCGCCCAGCGCCCGCACCAGCCCGGCGGCGTCGCCCGCCAGCGTCACCAGGTCGTACCCGCGTGGCGGCTTGTCGCTGCCGCCGTACCCGCGCAGGTCCACCGCCGCCGCGCGGAAACCGGCGGCCGGCAGCGACACCAACTGGTGACGCCAGGACCACCAGAACTCGGGGAAGCCGTGCAGCAGCAGCACCAGCGGCCCCTCGCCCGCCTCCACGACGTGGAAGCGGGTGCCTCCAGCGCTGACCGCCCGGTGCGTCCAGGGGCCCTCGACCTCGACGACCGACTCGCCGCGCCCGGTCATGTCCCTCAGTCCGTCTGGGCGAGCGCGGGCCGGTCGGAGTCCTCGTGGTGGAACGCGCTCGGCAGGTCCCGTAGGGTCCGCCGGGTGCGCTTGGCCCCCCGAATCCGCTTGACCACCAGCACCCCGACCACCCCGAGCAGCACGGCGACCAGGACGTAGAGCGCGGCCACGAGGAAGAACGCCGCCCAGGGCCACACGCCGAGCTCGATGAACACGTACGCCAGACCCAGCCCGATGAAGATGATCACCGGTGCGAAGACGGCCAGCGCCACGAAGAACAGCCCGGAGCCGATCACCGCCTTCCTGGCGTCGACCTTGAGCTCCATCTTGGCCAGGCTGATCTCGGCTCTGATCAGCTTGGAGATGCCGCTCGACGCCTGGGCGACCAGCTCACCGAGAGACTTGTCCTCGAACCGCTCGCCCGGCTCTGCCTCCGTCATGTCCGCTCTCCTTCTCCCGGGGCACCGGTATCCCAGGGCACGCTGCATAGCCTGACAGCAGGGATCACCGTACTGCCACCCGGCGTTGCCATGCCGACGGTGTACGGTCCCCGGACTACCGACGGTATGGCGGCGTGCGTCGTTCCGGTCATTCGGCGGCGACGGCCGCGCGCTGCCGGACCCGGACGCGGAACACCACGGTGGCCAGGGCCGACGCGAACAGGCTGGCGACCAGGACCGCCGTGGTCACCCGCTCGGACTGCGCCGCGTCCGGGTAGGCCAGGCCGCCGATCAGCAGCGAGACGGTGAAGCCCACCCCGGCGAGCACGGCGGCCCCGGCGATGTCCCGCCAGTCCAGTTGGGAGCCCAACCGGGCCAGGCCCAGCCGGACGGCCAGCCACGCCCCGCCGAACACCCCCAGGAACTTGCCGACCAGCAGGCCGACGAACACTCCCAGCGCCACCCGGTCGGCCGCCGCGTCGCCGAGCGCGGACGGGCTCAGCGCCACCCCCGCCGAGGTGAACGCGAACAGCGGCACGCAGACCCCCGCCGACAACGGCCGCAGTACGTGGTCGGCCTGCTCGGCGCTGGTACGCCGTTCGTCGGAGGTCTCCCGGGGGCTGGTCAGCATGCCCAGGGCGACCCCGGCCACCGTGGCGTGGATCCCGCTGCGGTACACGCAGTACCAGGCCAGCAGCGCGATCGGCACGTACACCCAGGGAGAGCGGACCCCGCGCGCCTGAAGCACCCCGAACAGGGCGATCAGCGCGATCCCGGCCGACAGCCACAGCGGCGCCAGCCCGTGGGCGTAGAAGAGCGCGATGATGGTGATCGCGATCAGGTCGTCCACCACCGCCAGGGTCAGCAGGAACGCCCGCAGCGGCGCCGGACAGGACGGGAACGCCACCGCGAGCACGGCCAGCGCGAACGCGATGTCGGTGGCCGTGGGGATCGCCCAGCCGCTCAGTGCCCCGGCCTCGCCCGCGCTGACCGCCAGGAACAGCACCGCCGGCACGATGACGCCCGCGAACGCCGCGATGACCGGCAGCGCGGCGTTCCGGGGATTGCGCAGCTCCCCGTGGGTGAGCTCCTCCCGCAACTCCAGCCCGGCGATGTAGAAGAAGACCGCCAGCAGTCCGCCGGACGCCCAGTGCGCCACGTCCATCGACAGCCAGGACGGCCCGACCACCTGGTGGCGCAGGGACTCGTAGGCATCCCGCCAGGGGCTGTTCGCCCAGGCCAGCGCGGCGACCGTGGCGGCGAGCATGACGAACCCGCCGATGGTCTCCGTGCGCAGCGCCTCGGCGAGGTTGCGGCTGTAACGAACGGTGTGGTGAACAGGCCAGATCGCGGCGACAGGGCGCTGCACGGCACTCCCGGGCTGGTGGGCGGGCAAGAACACGAAGAAGCCCGCACCCGGATCACCGGGATCACATAACGGACATTCCCCTGCCGACCAGACTTCCCGGCACACCTGTCACGAGAATACCCGCCCTTTTCAGAGCCACACGCCCTGACTCCCCGCGACCGCACCCGCCGCATCCAGCCCTAACGGCCTACGGCCGCCCTGCCCACAGGGCCGGAACGCGCCCCAGACCCGGCTTCCCTCGTTCGTGCCGTGGGCTTGTTCGTGCCGTGGGCTTGTTCGTGCCGTGGGCTTGTTCGTGCCGTGGGCTTGTTCGTGCCGTGGGCTTGTTCGTGCCGTGGGCTCGTTCGTGCCGCGGGCTCGTTCGTGCCGCGGGCTCGTTCGTGCCGCGGGCTCGTTCGTGCCGCGGGCTCGTTCGTGCCGCGGGCTCGTTCGTGCCGCGGACCGGCGTCTTCGACGGGCCGGTCCGCGGCATGAACGGTTCGGGCCGGGGCCGCGGCGTCGCCTCGTACGGGTTCGACCGCAGGCCCCGGTGGGACGGTGGGACGGTGGGACGGGCGGG
>NZ_FNVO01000034.1 GCF_900108175.1 Thermomonospora echinospora | reverse complement strand
GTGCGCGGCGTGTCGGGAGTCTGGAAGGACCTGACCAACAACGTCAACGGCATGGCCTCCAACCTCACCTACCAGGTCCGCAACATCGCCCAGGTCACCACGGCGGTGGCGCACGGGGATCTGACCAAGAAGATCGACGTCGACGCGCGCGGGGAGATCCTGGAGCTGAAGACGACGATCAACACGATGGTGGACACGCTGTCGGCGTTCTCCTCGGAGGTCACCCGGGTGGCGCGGGAAGTGGGCAGCGAGGGGCGGCTCGGCGGGCAGGCCAAGGTCGAGGGTGTCTACGGCACCTGGAAGCGGCTGACCGAGAACGTCAACGAGCTGGCCTCCAACCTGACCACCCAGGTGCGCGCGATCGCCGAGGTCACCAGCGCGGTCGCCAGCGGCGACCTGAGCCGCGAGATCACGGTGGAGGCCGCCGGCGAGGTGGCCGAGCTGAAGGACAACGTCAACCTGATGGTGGCGACGCTGCGCGAGACCACGCACGCCAACCAGGAGCAGGACTGGCTGAAGTCCAACCTGGCCCGCATCGGCGGGCTGCTGCAGGGCCACCGTGACATGACGCAGATGGCGCAGCTCATCATGAGCGAGCTGACCCCGACCGCCTCGGCCGACTACGGCGCGTTCTACCTGGCCCGGCCGAACGGCGACGGGGAGACCGAGCTGGCGCTCATCGCCGGGTACGGGGTGCGGCCCACGCCGGACGGGACGTCCTTCCGGCTCGGCGAGGGCCTGGTCGGGCAGGCCGCCCTGGAGCGGCGCATGATCCTGATCGACAACGCGCCGCCCGGTTATGTCACGATCCGGTCGGGGCTGGGCCAGGCGTCGGCCACCCACGTCATCGTGCTGCCGGTGCTGTTCGAGGATCAGGTGCTGGGGGCGATCGAGCTGGCCTCCTTCGGCGGATTCACCGCCACCCATCTGGCCTTCTTCGATCAGTTCGCCGAGACCCTCGGGGTCACCATCAACGCGATCAGCGCCAACTCGCGCACCGAGGCGCTGCTGACCGAGTCCCAGCGGCTGGCCCAGGAGCTCCAGGAACGTTCCGACGAGCTGCAGCGCCAGCAGGCCGAGCTGCGCCGTTCCAACGCCGAGCTGGAGGACAAGGCGGCGCTGCTGGCCAAGCAGAACCGGGCGATCGAGATCCAGAACTTCCAGATCGAGCAGGCCCGCCGCACCCTGGAGGAGCGGGCCGAGCAGCTGGCGCTGTCGTCGCGGTACAAGTCGGAGTTCCTGGCGAACATGTCGCACGAGCTGCGCACCCCGCTCAACAGCCTGCTGGTGCTGGCCAAGCTGCTGTCGGAGAATCCCGAGGGGAACCTGTCGGCCAAGCAGGTGGAGTTCGCCCGGACCATCCACGACTCGGGCACCGACCTGCTGCAGCTCATCAACGACATCCTCGACCTGTCGAAGGTGGAGGCCGGCAAAATGGAGGTGCATCCGCAGCCGCTGGCGTTCACCAAGCTGGTCGACTACGTGGACGCCACGTTCCGGCCGATGGCGGTCGACAAGGGCCTGGCGTTCGGGATCGAGGTGGCGCCCGACGTCCCCGGGCTGCTGTACGCCGACGAGCAGCGGCTGCAGCAGGTGCTGCGCAACCTGCTGTCGAACGCGGTCAAGTTCACTTCCGAGGGCGAGGTCAAGCTGACGATCGCGCCCGCCGGCAATGACGAGGAGTTCAGCGCGCCGGGGCTGCGGGAGGCGCCGCTGGTGATCGGTTTCGAGGTCAGCGACACCGGGATCGGCATCAGCGAGGACAAGCTGCAGGTGATCTTCGAGGCGTTCCAGCAGGCGGACGGCACCACCAGCCGGCGCTACGGCGGCACCGGCCTGGGTCTGTCGATCAGCCGCAACATCGCCCATCTGCTGGGCGGGGAGATCCACGCCAGGAGTCAGCTCGGGCGCGGCAGCCGGTTCACCCTCTATCTGCCGGCGCAATACCAGGGGGCCGGTTCCCCGCCACCGCCGGCGGAGGTCGAGCCGCCGGTCTCTTCGGGGCGCCCGGCCCCGGAGGCGGCGGCCGGTCCGGCGCTGGCGGAGTTCCTGGAAGAGCCTCCGGCCGACCATCTGGACGCCGTGCTGTCCGGGCGCAAGGTGCTGATCGTCGACGACGACGTGCGCAACGTCTTCGCGCTGACCAGCGTGCTGGAGGGCTACGGGATGGACGTGCTGTACGCCGAGGACGGCCAGGCCGGCATCGACCTGCTGCAGCGCAACCCGGACGTGGCCCTGGTGCTCATGGACGTCATGATGCCGGGCCTGGACGGGTACGCCACCACCGAGGCGATCCGCGGCATGCCGCAGTTCACCGACCTGCCGATCATCGTCATCACGGCGAAGGTCATGAAGGGCGACCGGGAGAAGAGCCTGGCCTCCGGGGCGTCCGACTACGTGCCCAAGCCGGTGGATGTGGATCATCTGCTGGACCTCATGCGAACCTGGCTGCAGCGCGCCACGGTGCGCTGAACGGCCGGCCGGGCGCCCCGCGCCCGGCCGGCGGACGGCGGACGGTCAGGGCGCACGATCATGATCAGGAGACACCAGGCGTGGACGACAAGGCGAAGATCCTTCTTGTGGACGACCGTGAGGAGAACCTCGTCGCGTTGGAGGCGATCCTCAGCTCACTGGACCAGGACCTGGTGCGCGCCCGCAGCGGCGAGGAGGCGCTCAAGGCGCTGCTCACCGACGAGTACGCGGTGATCCTGCTGGATGTGGTGATGCCGGGCATGGACGGGTTCGAGACCGCCCGCGACATCAAGCGGCGCAAGAAGACCCGGGATGTGCCGATCATCTTCCTGACCGCGGTCAACAGCGACCCGGACTACGCCTTCCGCGGTTACGCCGCCGGTGCGGTCGACTTCATCGCCAAGCCGTTCGACCCGTGGGTGTTGCGCGCCAAGGTGTCGGTGTTCGTGGAGTTGCACCGCAAGAACCGGCAGTTGCGCGACCAGGCGGCCCTGCTGCGCGACCAGGCGGCCCTGCTGCGCGCACGGACCGGGTCCACCGAGCCGGGGCCGCCGCCGGCCGAGCTGTCGGCCGGGCTGGCCGGGATCGAGGAGCAGGTCGGCGCGGTGCTGCAGCAGTCGCCGTCGACGCTGCGGCCGACGGTGGAGGAGCTGGCCCGGCGGGTCGCCGACCTGCGCGCCGCGCTGGACGGGCTGTCCGATTCCCGGCATCCGGCCACCGGGCGTACGGGAGCTTCGGAGAACTGACCGTTCGGCCACGCTTGTCCGTCTTGGGCACCGGGCAGGGTTCCGCTGCGGAGGTGGGCGCATGGCGGGCTCTGCGGGCGGCGGGACGGTGGCGCTCTTCGCCGCCGGGGCGGGCACGGGCCTGCTCGCCGGGGCCGCCTCGTGCGCGTCCGTCCAGTTCGGGCTGCTGACCGGGGCGGTGCGGGAGGCCGGCCGGCCGCTGCTGCCGGTCATCGCGTTCCTGACCGCCAAGCTGGCCGCGCACACCGTGCTGGGGGCGCTGCTGGGCGCGGTGGGGGCGGCGGTGGCGCCCGGTCCCCGGGTCCGCGCCGCGCTGCTGGTGGCAGCGGGTGTGCTGCTGACGGTGTTCGCCCTGGACCTGCTCGGCGTCCCAGCCGCGCGGCGGCTGCTGCGGCGGGAGGGCCAGTCCGGGCACTGCGCCGCACCGCCGGCCGGTAGGGGGCCTGGAGTCGTGGGAAATCCCGGGGCGGCGCGCTCGCCGGGAGCCTTCGGGCGGTTGCGGCGGCCGGTGGCGCTGGGGGCCTTCACGGTGCTGGTGCCGTGCGGGCTGACCCTGTCGGCCGAACTGCTGGCGGTCGGTTCCCGCTCGGCCCTGGGCGGCGCGGCGGTGATGGCCGGGTTCGTGCTGGGCACCGCTCCGGTGTTCGCGCTGCTGGGGATGGCGCTGGGGCGGGGGCTGGGCGCGCTGGGCGGCGGCCTGGGCGCCGTGGCCGGTGCCGTGGTGCTGGTGGTGGCCGGGTGGACGCTGATGTCGGGGCTGCGGCTGGGCGGCTGGCTGCCCTCCCCCGGCCAGGCGCGCGCCGTGGCGGAGGGGTCGGCGGAGTTCGTACGGACCGACGGCGCGGGCGTGCAGACGATCACGGTGTGGGCGCTGGACCGCGGATACCGGCCCTCGGCGATCGTGGCGCGGTCCGGGCTCCCCACGGTGCTGGTCGTGCGGACCAGGGAGACGCGGGGCTGCACCAGGGCGTTCGTGATCCCAGGGCGGGACCTGGAGCGCATGCTGCCGGTGACGGGCGAGACCAGGATCCCGCTGGGCTCCCCCGCCCCGGGACGGCTGCGCTACACCTGCGCCTCGGGCCACTACCCCGGCGGCATCACCTTCCGCCGCTGACCGCGCCTGCAAGCCGCCCGGCCGTCCGCGCCGTGCGCTGGGCGCTTGCGGCCGTATGACGATCGTCCGGGCACGCGCCCGTCTCGATCATCGTCCGGCGATCGGGACCGGGCGCGTGCCGCGACGGCGGGTCGGCGGTCAGCCGGTGAGGCGGGTCCGGGCGGCGGCGATCCGGGCCAGCGTGGTGTCCCGCCCGAGGACCTCCAGCGACTCGAACAGCGGGAGCCCGACCGTGCGGCCGGTGACGGCCACCCGGACGGGGGCCTGGGTCTTGCCGAGCTTGAGGCCGAACCCGGCGCCGACCTGCTCCAGCCGGGTCTTCAGCTCCTCGGTGTTCCAGGGGGCGTCGCGGTAGGCATCCTCGGCGGCGGCGAGGATCTCGGCGGCGGGCTCCTTCATGGCCTTGTTCCAGGACGCCTCGTCGAAGACCGGCTCGTCCAGGAACGCGAAGTCCACCATCGTCACGATCTCCGACAGCACCGCCACCCGGGTCTGGGCCAGCTCCGCCAGTTGGGCGAACACTCCCATGTCCGCCTCGAAGGGCGCCCGCTCCAGGAACGGCAGGCAGGCGGCGACGAAGTCGGCGGCCGGCAGCGCCCGGATGTAGTCGCCGTTGATCGCCCGCAGCTTTTTGACGTCGAAGAAGGCCGGGGATGCGTTGACGTCCTCGATGCGGAACTCGCGCTCGATGACCTCCCAGGGCACCACCTCGCGGTCCCCCGACGGCGCCCAGCCCAGCAGCATCAGGTAGTTGCGCATCGCCTCGGCCAGGAAGCCCTCGGCCTGGTAGTCCTCCAGGGCCACCTTGTCGCGGCGCTTGGACAGCTTCTGCCGCTTCTCGTTCACGATCACCGGGACGTGCGCCCAGACCGGCGGCTCGTGCCCGAGCGCCTCCCACAGCAGCTGCTGCTTGGGGGCGTTGGACAGGTGCTCCTCGCCGCGGACCACGTGGGTGATGCCCTGGGCGATGTCGTCCACCGCGTTGGCCAGCAGGAACGGCACCGACCCGTTGGAGCGGGCGATGACGAAGTCCTCCAGCACCCGGTTCTCGAACGTCGGCTTGCCGCGGATCAGGTCGACCACCGTGGTCTGCCCCTCGTCGGGGGTGCGGAAGCGGACGGCGCGGCCGTCGCCGGGGCCGAGGCCACGGTCGCGGCAGTACCCGTCGTAGCCCTTGTTGGAGTCGCCGGTGCGGGCGATCACGTCCTCGCGGGTGCAGTCGCAGTAGTAGGCGCGGCCCTGCTCCAGGATGGTGTGCAGCGCCTGCTGATGCGCCTCGAGGTTGGCCGACTGGAAGTAGGGGCCCTCGTACTCGTCGGCGTCGATGCCCAGCCAGGCCAGCGCCCGGATGATGCCCTCGGTCCACTCGGGCTTGTTGCGGGAGGTGTCGGTGTCCTCGATCCGCAGGACCAGCGTCCCCCCGGACTGCCGGGCCATCACCCAGTTGAACAGGGCGGAACGGGCCCCGCCGACATGGAACATGCCGGTCGGGGAGGGTGCGAAGCGTACACGGATCGAAGACGTCGACATGGGCACAAGCCTAGGGCTTCCCGGGCGCCGGCCCGGCATCGTCACCCGGTCAGGGTGTCCAGTGCGGGTCGCGTCCGGCCAGCCCCAACGCACGGTCCAGCGGCGGCGCGGACTCGGGGACCTCCACCTGCGGGCCGAAGGCGCCGTACTTGCGGGCCGTGTCGGCCATCTCCCGGACCTGCCGCCACAGCGCCTGCTCCAGTTCGTCCCCGAAGCCGGGCTTTTGGCCGGTGGCCGCGGCCAGGTCCCAGCCGTGCAGCAGGAACTCCGCGAACATCATGCCGCCGACGAAGGAGGCGGGCATCTGTCCCGCCGGGGTGAGGGCGGTGACTCCCTCCCACGCCGCCGGCTCGGACCAGGCGGCACCGGTACGGCGGGCGCGCTCGGCGTACCGGGACGCCCAGCCGGGCTCGGCGGTCAGGTCCGTGTCCCCGTCCGCGGAGTCGGGGGGCGGCGTCTTGCGGGCGGCCGCCTCCCCGGGCCCGCTCGTCCACTTGATGAGGTGGTTCACCAGTGCGCGGACGTCGAAGTCGGGGCACGGGGTGGGGTCGCCGAGCCGGGTCTCGTCGATGCCCTCGACGACCGCGACGGCCGCCTCGGCGGCCTGTGCCATCAGGGGCCTGAGTTCCATGATCGCCTCTCCTGGGTGTGTCGTCCGGATCAGTCCATGAGGATCGCAGCCCGAGCGGGTCCGCGATCCTCGTGACTGTCCACCTTAGGAAAGCCCGGTTCGGGCGGTCTTGAAGAAATGCGACACTGGGCCCCATGACCGGGAGCGTGCCGGACTCGACCAGGGGCATCCTGCGGGCCACGACCGCCCTGCGGCGCTTCCGGATGCATCGCCTGGCGCCCTCCTCCGAGCTGGCCCCCTACGCCGAGTATCACTGGATCCTGCGCTGGGACCTGCGCGGCCAGCCCCCGCACAGCCAGCAGGTGCTCACCCACCCGTCGGTGCACATGACCTTCACGACCGGCGGGCGCGCCCGGGTCGTCGGCATCGTCCGGGGGGTGTTCACCGAGACCATCTCCGGGCACGGCAGGGTGGTGGGGGTACGGTTCCTGCCCGGCGGGTTCCGCCCGTTCCTGGACGGGCCGGTGTCGGCCCTCACCGGCCGGTACGTGCCCGTCGAGGAGATCTTCGGCCCGCAGGCCAGGGTCGTGGCCGACAAGGTCATCGCGGCGCCCGAGGAGGCCGAGGCGATCGCCCTGATGGAGGACCTCCTGCTGGCGCGGGTCCCCGAGCGGCCCGACCCCGCCGTCGCCGAGGTCGCCGCGATCGTCGGGCGGATCGCCGCCGACCCCACGATCAGCCGGGTCGACAGGCTGGCCGCCGACCTGGGCGTGGGGACGCGGTCGCTGCAGCGCCGCTTCGCCGAGTACGTGGGGGTCGGGCCCAAATGGGTGATCGGCCGCTACCGGATGCAGGAGGCGGCCGAGCGCGCCGCGGCCGGAGACGGCGTCGACTGGGCCGCCCTCGCCGCCGAGCTCGGCTACGCCGACCAGGCCCACTTCGTGCGGGACTTCACCGCCACGGTGGGCACTCCCCCGGCCCGCTACGCGCGGGACTGCGCCACCGGAGCCCCCGGCGAGGCCGGGCGGAGGGGCTGAGAGGATCGGCGGATGAGCGAACCCCTGGACGGTCCCCCCGACGACCCCCTGACGAGCCTCACCGCGTTCACCGATCTCGCCCGCGAACGGCTGGCGGCCCACGACCACACCGTGCTGGACGGCGGGCCGGGCGTGCGGCGGGCGGCCGTCGCGCTGTGCGTGGTGGAGCACGAGGGCGCGCCCTCGGTGATTGTGATCAAGCGGGCCGCCCGGGGCCGCAACGCCGGCCAGTGGGGTCTGCCGGGCGGCGGAGTGGACGCCGGCGAGACCGCCGAGCAGGCTGCCCTGCGCGAGCTGCACGAGGAGATCGGCCTGTCCGCCGGTCCCGCCGACGTGCTGGGCAGGCTGGACGACTTCCCCGCCGCCTCCGGGTTCGTCATCACCCCGCTGGTGCTGATGCCGGCCGATCCGGGGCCGCTGCGTCCCAGCCCCGATGAGGTGCACTCGGTGCACCATGTGGGCCTGCGGCGGCTGGCCGCCGACGACGCGGTGCGCTGGGTGCCACAGCTGGACGGCGGGCGGCTGCTGCAGATGACGCTGGGCCCGCGGATGGTGATCCACGCCCCGACCGGCGCGATGCTGTGGCAGTTCCGCGAGGTCGTGCTGCTGGGCCGCGCCGCCCGGGTGGCCGACTTCCTGCAGCCCGACTGGACACGCCGGTAGGGCCCCCGGGGCTCAGTCCTCTGCGTTCAGGCGGGTGAGCCAGGCGCGGGCCCGGTCCAGGTGGCCGTCGAGCAGGCCCTGCAGCGGGTTGATGCGGACCAGCAGGTGCGAGCCCTCCGCGAGGTGGTCCAGCAGGCGTTCGGCCGCGTCCGGCTCGTCCTCGAACCACACGAACGGCCGGTCACCCACCCAGGCGGCCACGTGCCGGGCCTTCCACGCGCCGAGCGAGACCGCCTCGGCCGTGCCGGGGAAGTCGGGGATCGGCACGAACGGCAGCGTGGGCAGCCCGATGCGCGGCGCGATCCACTGGTTGGCCCTGTCACACCAGTAGCTGGCCCAGGCCAGCTCGGCACCAGTGGAGGCGGCCAGCTCGACCAGCATCGGCCCGTGCCCGCGATTCAGCCAGAGCTTGAAGGGGACGCCGTTGGGGGCGACCCGGTGACGGCGGTAGCCGATGTGCGGTCGCTGGAAGGGGTTGAGGACTCCGTCGACGTCCAGCAGCACCAGCGGCTTGCCCATAGGAGGACACTACGGCACCGCTCACCTGGCCGGAAGACAGGGCGCATCGGCGCGACAAGCGGGTCGAACACCTGCACAATTGCTGCCGACGACCGAACAGAAGGCGGATCGAGATCGTGACGATGTCCCAGACGTCTCAGACGTCCCAGACGGGAGCGGGGAACGGCCCCGGCAACGCACTGCACCTGCGGATCGCCGAGGAGCTCGGCGTGCGGGAACGGCAGGTCCAGGTGGCCGTGGAGCTGCTGGACGGCGGCGCCACGGTGCCGTTCATCGCCCGGTACCGCAAGGAGGCGACCGGGGCGCTGGACGACACCCAGCTGCGGCGGCTGGAGGAACGGCTGCGCTACCTGCGCGAGCTGGAGGAGCGGCGCACCGCGATCCTGGAGTCGATCCGCTCCCAGGGCAAGCTCGACGAGGCCCTGGAGAAGCAGATCATGCAGGCCGACTCCAAGGCCCGGCTGGAGGACATCTACCTGCCCTACAAGCCCAAGCGGCGCACCAAGGCGCAGATCGCGCGGGAAGCCGGGCTGGAGCCGCTGGCCGACGGGCTGCTGAACGACCCGACGCGGGACCCGCAGGCCGCCGCCGAAGTGTTCGTCGACCCCGGCAAGGGGGTGGCGGACGCGGCGGCGGCGCTGGAGGGCGCCCGCGCCATCCTGGTCGAGCGGTTCGGCGAGGACGCCGACCTGATCGGGGCGCTGCGCGAGCGGATGTGGTCGCAGGGTCGGATGGTGTCGCGGGTACGGGAGGGCAAAGAGGAGGCGGGCGCCAAGTTCGCCGACTACTTCGAGTTCTCCGAGCCGTTCACCAAGCTGCCCTCGCACCGGGTCCTGGCGATGTTCCGCGGCGAGAAGGAGGAGATCCTCGACCTGGAGCTGTCGCCCGAGGCCGACGACGACGCGGCGGCCGCGCCCGGCCCGAGCTGGTACGAACGGCGGATCGCCGGCGCCTTCGGGGTCGCCGACCAGGGCCGGCCGGCCGACCGGTGGCTGGCCGAGACGGTGCGCTGGGCCTGGCGCACCCGCATCCTGGTGCACCTGGGCATCGACCTGCGGACCCGGCTGCGCCAGGAGGCCGAGGACGAGGCCGTGCGGGTGTTCGCCGCCAACCTGCGCGACCTGCTGCTGGCCGCGCCGGCCGGCACCCGCGCGACGATGGGACTGGACCCGGGCCTGCGCACCGGCGTAAAGGTCGCGGTGGTGGACGCCACCGGCAAGGTGGTCGACACCGCCACCATCTACCCGCACGAGCCGCGCCGCCGCTGGGACGAATCGATCGCGGTGCTCGCCGGGCTGGCCGCCAAGCACCGGGTGGAGCTGGTGGCGATCGGCAACGGCACCGCCTCGCGGGAGACCGACAAGCTGGCCGGCGACCTGATCAAGCGGCACCCGGAGCTCACGCTCACCAAGATCGTGGTGTCGGAGGCGGGCGCCTCGGTGTACTCGGCCTCCGAGTACGCCGCCCACGAGCTGCCCGACCTGGACGTGTCGCTGCGCGGGGCGGTCTCCATCGCCCGGCGGCTGCAGGACCCGCTGGCCGAGCTGGTCAAGATCGACCCCAAGTCCATCGGGGTCGGTCAGTACCAGCACGACCTGTCGGAGACCAAGCTGTCGCGGTCGCTGGACGCGGTGGTGGAGGACTGCGTGAACGCGGTCGGGGTGGACGTCAACACCGCCTCCGCGCCGCTGCTGACCCGGGTGTCGGGCATCGGCGAGGGGCTGGCCGCCGGCATCGTCGCGCACCGTGAGGCCAACGGCCCGTTCCGCACCCGGCAGGCACTGCGGGAAGTGCCGCGGCTGGGCCCCAAGGCGTTCGAGCAGTGCGCCGGCTTCCTGCGCATCCAGGGCGGTGACAACCCGCTGGACGCCTCCAGCGTGCACCCGGAGTCCTACCCGGTGGTGCGCCGCATCCTGGACGCGACCGGCACCGACATCAGGGCGCTGATCGGCAACGGCAAGGCGCTGCGGTCGCTGCGGCCGGCGCAGTTCGTCGACGACACCTTCGGGCTGCCGACCGTCACCGACATCCTGGCCGAGCTGGAAAAGCCGGGCCGTGACCCGCGCCCGGCGTTCAAGACCGCCGCGTTCGCCGACGGGGTGGAGACGCTGGCCGACCTGAAGGCCGGGATGGTGCTGGAGGGCGTGGTCACCAACGTGGCGGCGTTCGGGGCGTTCGTGGACGTCGGCGTCCACCAGGACGGGCTGGTGCACATCTCGGCGATGTCGAAGACGTTCGTCAGCGACCCGCGCGACGTGGTCAAGCCCGGCGACATCGTCAAGGTGCGGGTGCTGGACGTGGACATCCCGCGCAAGCGGATCTCGCTCACACTGCGGCTGAACGATGACCCGGCCGAGCGCCGCGACCGCTCCGGGCAGGGGCGCCGCGACGGGGGGCGCCGGGACGGCGGGCAGCCCCGCGGCGGTGGGCGCGGCGGATCCCGCGGTGGGCCGCGGGGCGGCTCGCGCGGGCAGGGCGGGGGCTCGCAGGGCGGCGGCGCGCTCGCCGACGCGCTGCGCCGCGCCGGGCTCGACAAGGGCCTGCCGGGCCACAACCGCTGACCGCACGGGTCACCGCGAGGAGATCCGTCCCGCCCCGCAACGCCCTGCCGCACGGCGGGCGTTGCGGGGCTCTCCGCTCCCGCGGAGCCCGGCGGTGGACGCCGGGCTCCGGCACGGGTCCCGGAGAGGTCAGCCCTCGTCGGCGCTCTCGTCGAGGTCCAGGCCGACGACGGACGAGCAGTTGGTGCAGATCCATTCGGCGATGACCGCCTCGGCCTGCATGTCGCGGGTCTGGTAGGGGCGGCCGACCCGCCGCCGCCGCATCCCGTGGCCGCAGCCGGAGTGCAGCAGCAGGCCGCACATCCGGCACGGCCACACGTCCTCGTCATGGCGGCGGCAGCCCGGGCAGGGCCGCACCGCGGGCAGGTCGGCCGGGTCGAGTTCGGCCAGCCACTCCCGCTCCAGGTCCAGGTACTCGTCGGCCGGCCAGTGCCGGTCGGCCAGCCAGGCCAGGTACTCCTCGGCCTCGGGTTCGAGCACCGCGGTCATGGACTCCGGGTACCTGGCGGACGCCTGTGCCTCCCGTCTGGCGGGCCGGCGTGCCGTCACGATGAGACACGTCGCGAACATCGCGACGAACATGGAGAGCACGATCATGTCCTCACGCCGGTGGCGTCCCTTCCGTCCGAGCCCGCGTGCGCCTAACCGGCGCGTAATGCTGAAAGCGCTCGAACGCTACAAGAAAGAACCCTCCCGGAAAAGTCGATCAAAAATTGATCTACCTGGACATGACGGAACCCGGTCGGGCGGGACGCCCTCCCGGGTTCCGCGCTCCTCGCCCGGACCCCCGCGCCGCGGGGGCCCGGGTCGGACCGGTGAGCCTCAGCCGAGGCCGTTCCTGATCGCGGTGATCTGCTCACCGCCGGTGGTGTCGCCGCTCAGCTCCCAGAAGAAGGCGCCGCCCAGACCCTGGTTCTTGGCGTAGCCCATCTTCCCGCCGATGGTGGCGGGGGTGTCGTAGCTCCACCACTGGTTGCCGCAGTGGGCGTAGGCGGTGCCGCCCACGGTGCCGGTGGCCGGGCAACGGGTCTTGAGCACCTTGTAGTCCTCGATGCCCTGCTCGTAGGTGCCGGGCGCGGGGCCGGTGGCGCTGCCACCGGGTGCGCTCTGCGTCACGCCCGTCCAGCCGCGGCCGTAGAAGCCGATGCCCAGCAGCAGCTTGCTCGCCGGGACGCCCTTGGCCCGCAGCTTGGCGATGGCCGAGGCCGAGTCGTAGCCCTGGATGGGGATGCCGTTGTAGGAGTTCAGCGGCGAGTGCGGGGCGGTCGGCCCGGTGCCGGCCCAAGCGCCGAAGAAGTCGTAGGTCATCGGCAGGTACCAGTCCACGTACTGGGCCGCTCCCCCGTAGTCGGCGGCGTCGATCTTGCCGCCGGAGGTGGCGTCCGCGGTGATCGCGGCGGTGACCAGGTTGCCTGAGCCGAACCGGGCGCGCAGCGCCGACATCAGGGTGCGGAAGGAGGCGAAGCCGCTGGTGTCGCAGGTCGCGCCGCAGGCGTTGGGGTACTCCCAGTCGATGTCGATGCCGTCGAAGACGTCCGCCCAGCGCGGGTCCTCCACCAGCTTGTAGCAGGACTCGGCGAACGCGGCCGGGTTCTGCGCGGCCTGCCCGAAGCCGCCGGACCAGGTCCAGCCGCCGAACGACCATAGCACCTTCAGGTGCGGGTACTTCTTCTTGAGCTTGCGCAGCTGGTTGAAGCTGCCGCGCAGCGCCCCGGTGTCCCAGCTGTCGGCGACGCCGTCCACGCTCTCGGCGGCGCTGTAGAAGCGGTCGTAGTCGGCGTAGCTGTCGCCGATGGTGCACTGGCCGTTCTGGACGTTGCCGAAGGCGTAGTTGATGTGGGTGAGCTTGGCGGCCGAGCCGCTGGTGTCGATGTTCTTGACGTGGTAGTTGCGCTGGTAGACGCCCCACTGGGCGAAGTAGCCGATGACCTTGTCGCCGCCGCCTCCCGAGCCGCCGGGCTCGGTGGTGACGCTGACCGCGTTGGAGGCCGCCGAGGTGTTGCCCGCCGCGTCTCGCGCTCTGACCGTGAAGGTGTAGGCGGTGTTGGCCGACAGGCCGTCGACGGTGGCCTGGGTGCCGGTGACCGACGCGGCCTTGGTGGAGCCCCGGTAGACGTCGTAGCCGGTGACGCCGACGTTGTCGGTGGAGGCGGTCCAGGCCAGGGAGACGGTGGAGGAGGTCTTGCCGGTGGAGCGCAGACCGGTCGGCGCGGTCGGGGCCTGGGTGTCGCCGCCGGGGCCGGGGCCGGACCCGTCACAGGCGGCGCCGTTGACCAGGCAGCCGGAGATCTGGCCGCCTCCGGAGCCGTTGAAGCCGAAGCTCGCCGTGGCCCCGGCGTTCAGCGTGCCGTTCCAGCCGACGTTGGTGAAGGTGTAGTGGCCGCCGGAGGAGGTGCGGACGGCGTCCCAGGACGAGGTGATGGACGTGCCCGAGGGCAGGTCGAACTCGACCTTCCAGCCGTTGACCGTGGCCGTGGTGCCGTTGGTCACCGTGCACCGGCCCTCGAAGCCGGTGCCCCAGTCTGAGGTCTTCGTACACGAGGCGGTCACCGCGGCGGCGGAGGCCGTGGGTGCCAGCGCCACCGCGCCGGCGGTCGACAGCAGCGCCGCGACGGCCACCGCCGTCACCCGCCGCCCGCTGGTCATGGGCCCTTTCGGGAACATGGTCCTCCTGTCAGCTCGGCCCCCGAACCACTAGGAACAGACATCTCTTAGGAAAGTTTCCTAAGAATTGGCCTGAGGATAACGCCCGGCACACTCCGCTACAAGGCGGTCGACGCAGCGTTCTGTGCCGGGTCCGGGTGGTCTATCGGCCATGCAGGGGACGTACGGAAGTGGAGCCGGCGAATTTCTGCGGCCACGGATCCGTCCCGCCCGCATCACGGCATGGCGGCCCGTCCGGCGGACGCCCGGACCATGAGCCCGACGCGATGCGGGTCACTCCGCAGGGCCGGCCGAAGGAAGGGGCCGACGGCCGGACCGGCCGGCGGGAGGGTCAGCCCACGGGATCGACCGGCGGCGCGGGGTCGGCCCGGACCGCGCGCCAGATCCGCTCGGGCAGCAGCCGGGCGGCCTGCGCCAGGTCGATCCCGGGGTCGCCGGCGAGCCGGCGGCGGGCGGTCTCCGCCACCGGCCCGATCACCAGCATCTCCAGCAGTGGCTCGGGCAGGTCCACGATCCGGCCGGCCGCCACGTGCGGGCGCAGCCAGGCGGCGATCCGCGCCATCCGCGGGGCCTTGGCCTCGGCGATGCGCGCGGCGTGGGCGGGCAGGAAGCCGGCGTAGGACGAGGCGTGGATGAAGTGCGCCGCCGGAGGGTTGTCGCGAACGAACCCCAGGTAGGCCCGGACCAGGGCCTGGACGCCCGCCCGTGCCGTGCGGGCGTCCTCGAGCGCGTCGGCGATCGCGTCGAGCAGGTCCGCCATGCAGCGGGCGTACAGCGCGGCGGCCAGGCCGTCGACGCTGCCGAAGTGGTGGTAGAGGCTGCCGCTGCTGACCCCGGTCTCGGCGATCAGGGCGGTCATCGTCAGCGCGTCGGGCCCCTGGGCCGCGTACAGGTCGAGGGCGGCCGTCAGCACCCGGTCGACGGTCGCCTCACCCCGCCGGTGCTTGGGCGACATGCTCCGGCAGCCTCAGGGAACGTCGTGGCGGACGGGCGGTGGCGTCTGCGGCACGCCGGTGAGCCCGGCCGCCTGGTCCCACAGCCGCCGTGCCAGCGTCCGGTCGGCGGCGACGGGCTCCAGGGCGTGCTCGTCCTCCAGGTGGAAGTAGCGGCCGGTCAGCCCGGCGGTCTCGCCGGACAGCGCCAGCCGCACGACGGGCCGGGCACCGGTCTCCGGGCTCTTCCACGTCAGCTTGACGGCCTTGAGCAGCCAGCCCAGCGGACCGCGGCGGTCCCCCAGCCCGGTGCGGATGACGCCGGGGTGCAGGGCGTTGATGGTCACCCCGGCATCCTGCCAGCGTTCGGCGAACAGCGGGACCAGTAGCAGGTTGCACAACTTGGTGTCGGCGTAGGTACGCATGGGGTGGAAGTCCAGCCCGGTGGGCGTCCGCTCCGGATCGGCCCGCCCCTTGACGTAGAGCCCGGCGCTCACCTGGACGACCCGGGCGGACGAGGCCGCCAGCAGTTCCTCCAGTTCCAGGTTGAGCAGGAAGGGCGCCAGGTGGTTGGTGACGAACGCCTGCTCCAGCCCGTCCTCGCCCAGCACCCGGCGGCTCGGCCACAGCCCGGCGTTGTGGATCAGCACGTCGATGTGGGGGCAGGCCTCGCGCAGCGCCTCGGCGGTCGCCCGTATCGTCCGGACACCGGACAGGTCGCCGACGACCAGCCGAGGACTGCCCACGGCGGCCAGGCGGGACCGGGCGGCCTCGCCGCGTTCGCGGTCCCGGGAGACCAGGACGACGTCGCAGCCCTCGTCGAGCAGCCGCGCCGCGACGGCGTACCCGATGCCCCGGTTGCCTCCCGTCACGACGGCGGTCGGGCAGCGGTCCGGTCGGTCTGTCCGTGCGTTGCTCATGACGGGAGCGTAGGGGATTCCAGAGAGCTTCTCTAGAGAAGTTCTCTATTTGTGGTCTGCTGTCACCCGGCGGCCGCGCACGGCCGGGCCGGCGTCCGCGGTCGCCGTCCGGCCGGCGGGCGGAGGCGTTCCCGCCGTGGCCGGGTACGGGTCGTCAGTCCCGTTTCCGGGTCCGGGCGGCGTCGCGTTCGGCGGCCAGCCGGCGGGTCTCCGCCGAGACCGGGGCGGCCAGGATCGCGGTGACCACGTCGATCAGGTAGCTGGTGAACAGCCGGTCGTCGGAGTGCGGACCGGACCGGGCCCGCCGGGCCAGTTCGATCGCGGCGTGCAGGATGGCGGTGTAGCGCCGGTGCAGCCGGGCGGCGTCCTCGGCCAGCAGCGGCTCCACCAGCGCCCGCCAGCGGTGCAGGCTGCCCCCGATCTCCCCCGGGTCCGCCGGGACGCGGCCCGGCGGACCCTGCGGGCGGCTCACCAGCTCCGCCCAGATCTGCAGGAAGTGCCGGCCGCCGTCCGGGTCGGCGAGCTTGGCGGCCGGCGGGCGGACCAGCGCGGCGGCCAGCGCCCGCACGTCCGGTTCGCCCGCCGCCTCGTAGGCGTCCAGCAGCGCGTGCCGACGGGCATCCACATCCGGCAGATGCCGGGCCATGATCGCCCGCAGCACCCCGGCCCGGTCCTTGAAGTGATACTGAACGGCGACGGCGTTGCGGGCCCCGGCCGCCTGGTTGATCTCACGGAGGCTGACCGCGTCGATGCCGCGTTCGGCGTAGAGCCGCTCGGCGGCCTCCAGCAGGCGGGTCCGGGTGTCGGTCACTGGTTCCCGATCGCGTGTTCCAGGGCCTCTTCCAGGGTCTCGGCGTAGCGCTCGCGGGCGGCGGCGCGGCGGGTGGGCAGGTGGGCGGTGGGCCACAGGCCCGGCACCGGCTCGTACTCCTTGAGCAGTTGCCGGGCGAGGGTGATCTTGTGCACCTCGGTGGGGCCATCGGCGATGGCCAGCGCCTCGGCGCCCAGCAGCATGGCGGCGAAGGGCATCTCGTTGGACACCCCGAGCGCCCCGTGCAGGTGCATGGCGCGCTGGACGACGTCGTGCAGCACCTTGGGCATGGCCGCCTTCACCGCGGCGATGTCCTTGCGGACCCTGCGGTAGTCCCGGTGCTTGTCGATCAGCCAGGCGGTGCGCAGCACCAGCAGCCGGAACTGCTCGATCTCGATCCAGCTGTCGGCGATCTTCTCCCGGGTCAGCTGCAGCTTCGCCAGCGGCCCCCAGCGGGTCTGCCGGGAGACCGCCCGCTCGCACATCATGTCGAAGGCCCGGCGGACCTGCGCGATCGTGCGCATCGCGTGGTGGATGCGGCCGCCGCCCAGCCGGGTCTGGGCGATGGCGAACGCGCCGCCCTCCGTGCCGAGCAGGTGGTCGGCGGGCACCCGGACGTCGTTGTAGCGCAGGTAGCCGTGCGAGCCCTCCCGCCCCTCGTGGCCGGGCCCGACTCCGACGTTGCGGACGATCTCCAGGCCGGGGGTGCCGGCGGGCACGATGAACATCGACATGCCCTCGTAGGCGCTGACCTCGGGGTCGGTCACCGCCATCACGATGATGAAGGCGGCGTGCTTGGCGTTGGAGGAGAACCACTTCTCCCCGTTGATGACCCACTCGTCGCCGTCCCTGACCGCGCGGGTGGTGAACAGCGTGGGGTCGGCGCCGGCGTGCGGCTCGGTCATCGAGTACGAGGAGGAGATCTCCCCGTCCAGCAGCGGCCGCAGGTAGCGCTCCTGCTGCGCGGGGGTGCCGAACAGCGCGATGATCTCGGCGTTGCCCGAGTCGGGCGCCTGGCAGCCGAACACCGACGGCGCCCAGCGGGAGCGGCCCAGGATCTCGTTCAGCAGTGCCAGCTTGACCTGGCCGTACCCCTGGCCGCCGAGTTCGGGGCCGAGGTGGCAGGCCCACAGCCCGCGGTCCCTGACCTGCTGCTGCAGGGGCCGCACCAGCGCCCGGTGGCGCGGGTCCGCCTTGTCGTAGGGGTCGCCGAGCACCAGGTCGAGCGGCTCGACCTCGTCGCGGACGAACGCGTCGGCCCAGTCGAGCAGCTTCTGGTAGTCGGGGTCGGTCTCGAAGTCCCAAGCCATGGCCGGCCTCCTCGGTGGGGGTTCCACCGATGATCTATCCGCCTCAACCATTAATGCAAGCGCATCACTGTTACTCTCCGGCATGTGAGCGCGCAGATCAATCCGGACGTGGTGGACTTCGGGGCCCTGGCCGCGTGGATGGACGAGCAGGGCCTGCCCGGCGGGCCGCTGGAGGACATCGGGCTGCTGGCCGGCGGCACCCAGAACGTGCTGGTCGGGTTCCGGCGCGGCGGCCGGGCGTACGTGCTGCGGCGCGGGCCCCGACACCTGCGGGCCCGCACCAACGACGTGCTGCGCCGGGAGGCGCGGGTGCTGGCGGCGCTGGACGGCACCGACGTGCCCGCCCCGCGCCTCATCGCCGCCTGCCCGGACGAGCAGGTCATGCACGGCGCGGTGTTCTACCTGATGACACCGGTCGAGGGGTTCAACGCCACCACCGAGCTGCCCGAGCCGCACGCCGGTGACCCGGCCATCCGGCACGAGATGGGCCTGGCCGCGGCACGTGCGCTGGCCGCGCTGGGCGCGGTCGACCACGAGGCCGTCGGGCTGGCCGACTTCGGCAGGCCGGAGGGGTTCCTGGAGCGCCAGGTCAGCCGGTGGATGTCGGAGCTGGACTCCTACTCGGCGCTGGACGGCTACCCCGGCCCGGACATCCCCGGCCTGGAGAAGGTGGCCGACTGGCTGGAACGGCACCGGCCGCTGTCCTGGCGTCCGGGGATCATGCACGGCGACTACCACCTGGCCAACCTGATGTTCGCCCACGACGGGCCGCGGGTGGCGGCGATCGTGGACTGGGAGATGTGCACGATCGGCGATCCGCTGCTGGACCTGGGCTGGCTGCTGGCCACCTGGCCGGACCAGGCCGACGGGACCGCGCAGATCGCCGGCCCGCTGGGGCTGGCGGGCGGGCTGCCCTCCCCCGCCGAGCTGGTGGCCGCCTACGCCGGGCGCCCGGAGGCGACCGCGGGCCGCGACCTGGACTCCATCGGCTGGTACACGGTACTGGCCTGCTTCAAGCTCGGCATCGTGCTGGAGGGGACGCACGCGCGGGCCTGCGCGGGCAAGGCCCCCCGGGAGACCGGCGACCTGCTGCACGCCATCACGCTGGGGCTGTTCGGCCGCGCCCAGCGCATCATCGCGTCCTGAAGCCGAGGACCTGCGGCGCGTAACGGCGCGGCCGGCCGGCCGATGTCCACAGCGAGGCGGCCCGCGGGCCGCACCCCCCGAAGCCTCGCGTTCGCGCCGGGCGCCGCGCCATCCGGAGGTACGCCTTGAAGATCTTCGGCAGGGACCCGGCCGCATGGCTGGCCCTGGTCGCCGTCGCCGTCCAGTTCCTCGTCGCCTGGGGGGTGGATCTGAGCGAGGCCCAGCAGGCGGGCATCAACGCCGTCGCCACCATGGCGATGGGCCTGGCCATCTCGTGGGTCGTCGCCAAGGACAAGGTGATCCCGGCGGCGGCCGGGCTGCTCACCGCGGTGCTGCAGCTGATGGTCTCCTTCGGCTGGGACATCAGCCAGCAGCAGATCGCCACGGCGGGCGCGATGGTAACGGCGGTGCTCGGCCTGTACCTGCGCACGCAGGTGACCGCGCCGGTCGCGCAGGACGGCAGCAGGGTGCCGACGGAGGGCCCGCTGTCGCGGAACCCGGGACCCGACGGGCCCTCCCCGGCCCCGCAGCGGGTCAGCGAAGAGGGCTGAGCGCGTACGGGGACGGCGGCGCCGCGGCCTTGGCGGCGGCGATGGACTCGACGATCTCACCGACCCGGATCGCGGTGTTGGACAGCAGCGTCGAGGTGATGCCGTGGGTGTGCTCGGTAGCGCCCTGCAGGTAGATGCCGCAGCGCAGGTCGTCGGTGGTGGCGACCCGGTAGTCGCGCCCCACGCTCAGCGCGCCGCCGGGCAGCCGCAGGCAGTGCTCCCCCACCTCGCCCAGCAGCGCGGCCGGGTCACCGACGCGGTAGCCGGTGGCGTAGACCAGGGCGTCGGCCTCCAGCGTGGTGCGCTCCCCGGTCGGCAGGAACTCCACGGTGGCGCGGACGGCGGCGGGGCCGGCGTCGAGTTCGGCGATCCGGGAGACGTTGAGGATGCGCAGCCGCCGCGCCCCGGTCACCTTCTCCTGGTAGGCGCGCCGGTACAGCTCGTCGATGAGGTCCAGGTCCACCACCGAGTAGTTGGTGGAGTGGTGGTAGTCGAGCAGCATCCGCTTGACGTCCTCGGGCGCGGCGTAGAAGTGGTCCACGGCCTCGGGGTCGAAGATGCGGTTGGCGAACGAGCTGTCGTCGGCGGGCGTGTAGCCGTACTTGGTGAAGATCGCGCAGACCTCCGCCGACGGGAACGTGCGGTGCAGGTACTCGGTGACCTCGGCGGCGCTCTGCCCGGCCCCCACCACCAGCAGCCGCTTCGGCTCGCGCAGCCCGCCGGCCCGGTGCAGCAGTTCGTGGCTGTGCCAGACGCGCTCGCCGGCCGTCACGCCCGGCGGCAGCACCGGCTCCAGCCCGGCGGCGATCACCAGGTTGCGGGCGCGGTGGGTGACCAGCTCGCCGGAGCCGCCGCCACGCCGGACCACGACCTCGACGGCCTCCACGGGCCCGTCGCCGGGCACCGGCCGGACCGCGACCACCTCCGCGCCGTACTCGACCTGGTCGGTGAAGCGCGCGGCGGCCCACTCCAGGTAGTCGTGGAACTCCGCCCGCGAGGGGAACATCGTCTTGTGGTTGATGAAGTCGGCCAGCCTGCCGCGCGCCTTGAGGTAGTGCAGGAAGCTGAACTCGCTGGCCGGGTTGCGCATCGTCACCAGGTCCTTCAGGAAGGACACCTGCATGGTGGTGCCCTCGATGAGCATCCCCCGATGCCATCCGAAGGCCGGCTGCCTCTCGAAGAACACCGCGTCGATCCCGTCCGCCGCGTCGTGCTCGCGCAGCGCGATGGCCAGGGCCAGGTTGGAGGGACCGAATCCGATGCCCACCAGGTCGTGCACGTGGTCTGCCGGGCCGCAGGTCGGGGGGAGGGGCATGGGTGTCCTTTCGGCGGGGTCGGCCTTCGGTGACTTCCGAAACGGGCGCTCAACAGTTAGGTTAGCCTCGCCTAACCAAGGCGAGCCTAACCTTCTTAAGGCGCACGCCACAAGGCCGCACTCAGGACACCATGCGCAAGATCGCGTTCGCCCGGGGGTGGGGGCGGGCGCCGCGGCGCCCGCCCCCACCCCCGGGCGAAGTTGCTGGAACGTTCCAAGATCAGGTGCCGAACGGCTTGGGCGCCCCCTTCTCGCCGCGGCCGGAGCCCCACTCGAGGACCTCGTACTTGACGCCCTTGAGATGGCCCACGTCGGTGCCCGCGTGGTACTTGCTCGCGGGCCGGCCGCCATCGTGCAGGTAGCGGAACGAGTAGGTGTCCAGGTCGAGCATGATGCCCCGGTGCGACGGCTCGCCCGGCCCGCGGTCCCCGACGAACCCGACCACGCTGCGCCCGTTGTAGGTGACCTTGACCTTGGTCAGCAGCGGCCAGCTCGGGCTGGCGAACATGCCCTTCTGCATGGGCTTGCCGCTGGCGGGCGCCCCGGTGTCGCCCCGGATACCCGAGCCGTCGTCCCAGAAATAGGAGGCGGTGGTGTAGCCGGTCAGCAGCGCCCTGGGGGCCGCGGCCTTGCTCTCGACGGTCGTGGGCGCCCCGGCCTCCTGCCGGGCGGCGGCCGCGGGGATCTGCTCGGCGGCGGCGGGCTCGGCGGTCAGCTTGGTGATCGTCCCGACGGTGATGCCGGTGACCAGGACCGCTCCGGCCAGGCCGGTCAGCGCGACGCGCCCGGTGGGCTTGAGCTCGACGCGCTTAGCAGGCTTGGCGTGCTTGGCGGGCTTGGCGGGCTTGGCGGGCTTGCGCATGGATTTCCTTTCGTGGGCCGGCGGGCACGGCGGATCCGCCACGGGCCCGGGAAAGGGCACGCGACCGCCGGCCTCACGGCCTAGAGGGAAGGTGGGAATCACCGGCGCGGGGCGAACAGCCCAAGGGCGTCGCAACTCGGCGACAGGGCCGGCGATGACAGGGCCCGCATGGCGTGCGGGGCGCCACGGCTATTGGATCTACTGTCTCGGGGTCTGACTTGGCGGTTCGTTGACCGCCGCTTGCCGCGAGTATAAGTACGGATACCAAGAACAGGTCAAATGCCCGGTTCTATTCATCTCCGCAGGTAGATCTTTTAGGACCGCCTTGAACCGGCTATGCGGACACATGCTCGCGGCGCCCTGGGAACGCGTGCTGCGCCACCGGTGCACCGCCCGAACCGGAGCATGCGCATCGGCCCCGCCGCTCGGTCGAAGCGGCGGGGCCGATGTTCTTCGCGCGGGGGGTCAGGCCGGAAGAGTGAGACTCATTGGAGACCGCAGGGCCGCGGCGTCGCCGTCGTCGCGGCATCCGGTGATGGAGCGCGTGGAGATCATCGCCCGGCGAGTCTCATGCAGGGAGGCCGGCGATCGGACCGATCGCGGATCTCACGGGACGATAGGACGGCGGGACGCCTGGGGGCCGTCATGGCGGCCCGGCACGGCGACGACGCCGGGCCGGGACCGTACCGCCCCGGCCGCAGGGCGTCGGGCGAGATCAGGGCTGGGGGTAGCCGACCGGCTCACGCGTCGGGAACACGTGCGAGCCGTCGTGGCGGCGCTGCGCGGCGGGCGGGATCGGGGCCGGCGGGCCGACGGGGGCCGCGGGCGGCGCAGGCATCGCGGGCGCCGCGCGATGCTCGCCGAGGATGAGGGCGAGGGCGCGGACAGCGTCGGCGTCCATGCGCACGATCACGCTGGGGCAACCGGTGGAGTCGACGAAGGGCGACACTCCGGGGGCGCTGGTCACCCCTCTCCGTTCGAGCGCCTGTCGCATCTCCTCGCGGAGTTCATGTGCGAGCCACAGGGCTTCACGATCGCTGTCGGTCAGGTGTGCGTTCATCGCGATCTCCGGGGGGGTCACGCCGGGGGGCCTGCGGGCTATCCTGCTCCGTACATTGTGCAGGTGCAAGGTCTGATGCACGTGCATTTCAACAAAAGATCGCGCGTAACCATCCCGCGGCCCGCTCGTTGTGCACCGTGCGGGACGTGTCGTGGCAGCCTGGACACCAGGCCCGTACACCGGTGACGATGGTCCGCATCGCCGCCCCGCCCGGCCGGCGCCACCCCCGGGAGTTTCCCCATGAGCCGAGCTCACGCCGAAGGCGAGCCGCCCCTGGGCGAGGTGATCGCCTACCCCAGGAACGGCCCCACCGCGCTGCGCATCGCGCTCGGCGCCCAGCTGCGCCGGCTGCGCGAGGCGCGCGGGCTGTCCACCGAGGAGGCCGGGTACGCCATCCGCGGCTCGCACTCCAAGATCAGCCGGATGGAGAATGGCCGGGTCGGCTTCAAGGAGCGGGACGTGGCCGACCTGCTGACCCTGTACGGCGTGCGGGACGCCGACGAGCGCACGGCCCTGTTGGGGCTGGTCCACCAGGCCAACACGCCGGGCTGGTGGCACCAGTACGGCGACGTGCTGCCCGACTGGTTCCAGGTCTACATCGGCCTGGAGCAGGCGGCCTCGCTGATCCGTACCTATGAGGTGCAGTTCGTGCCCGGCCTGCTGCAGACTGAGGACTACGCCCGGGCGGTGGTGCGGCTCGGCCATCCGGACGCCACCGCGGAGGAGATCGAGCGCCGGATACGACTGCGGATGACCCGGCAGGGCCGGCTGCACGGGACCGATCCGCTCCGGCTGTGGGCGGTCGTGGACGAGGCGGCGCTGCGCCGTCCCCTCGGCGGCCCGGAGGTGATGCGCGCCCAACTCCGGCATCTGGTCGAGATGACCAGGCTGGACCACGTGACGCTGCAGATCGTCCAGTTCGCGGCGGGCGGGCACGCGGCCGCGGGCGGCCCGTTCTCCATCCTTCGCTTCGGCGAGCCCACGTTGTCGGACGTGATCTACCTGGAGCAGCTCACCAGCTCCCTGTACCTGGACAAGCCTGCCGACGTGGACCGCTACCGCCAGGTCATGGACCGGCTGTCGGTGGACGCCTGCCACGCCGGGCAGACCCGCGGGCTGCTGGAGGAGATGCTCCGGCGGATGTGACCGGCCCGGGACGGCCGAGACACGTCAACATGGACGCGGCGGCCGCGATCGGGGGCGTGGTCGGCGACGTACAGGGACGGACAGCCGCCCTGACGCGGGCGGCTGCGGGAGCGCGGACGGATTCCACGGCGCACCGTGTTCCGGCCGGGGCTCCGGTTGGCACGCTCAGAACTCCCATTCGGCCCCATTCCTACACATTCCGGCATTTCGCTCTGGGCGGGTTCTCCCGGACCTTCGCGATCTACGGAGTAGATCGCCTTGGGTCGGGCGCGGGCGACCGGATGGGCCCGCCGGGAAATCCCGGCCCCGGTCCAGGCCGTTCCCACCCGGCTGTGACGCCGGATCGGCACGGTCCGGCGAGCGGGGTCGGACGATCTTCCGTAGAACGGTTGAAGATTGGAACAATTCCGCGCAAGCTGTCCCCTGTGCGCGTAAGGCGGGGGTGGATCAGCCACCTTCCGCGCCACCGCCACCGCCCGCGACCGCCGACAGGACGCCATTGATGTTCGAGATATGGGAGAGCGGCGAGCCGGCCAGGTTCGTCAGTGACGCCGAGACCCTCAAGGGAGCGCTCGACAAGGTCGACACGATATGCAGGCTCCGCCACGACCAGGCCGCGGCGGACCTGGAGCAGCCGCAGGACGGCTACCGCTTCGAGATCCGCGACGAGGACGGCGCCTCGCTGGCGATGCTCGCCTACCGGCCGGACCCGTCCCGTCCGTACCAGAGCGTGATCGTCCAGGAGCTGCTGGAGCAGGACAAGCCCTGACCGCGGACCGGGCAGGGGCCGGGCGGGACGGGCCCGGATGAAGACGGGGCGGCGTGCACCAGGTGCCGGGGGACACGCCGCCCCTGTCGTACGCACCGGGCTCCCGACCGTCCTTCAGGCGGCCACCCGGCGGGCGAGCCGGTCCCGGAGCAGGTCGATGGCCTCGGGCAGGCTCGGCGCGGCGGCCTGGGCGCGCAGCCTGCGGCCGCCGAGGTCGATGACCGCCTGGGCCAGCGCCGGCCGCGGCGGCGCCGGCTCGGCGAGCACCGTCAGCGTCACCCGCGCCGACGCGACGCGGCCGCGGGCGCCGGTCAGCGCCGCGCGCACCGCCCGCTCGGCCCGCTCCACGTCGTCTCCGGCGACCTCGCCCGAGATCACCGTCTGCACCGTCGGTTCGTTGCCCGTGGTGTCGTGCATCCGTCCCCCAAAGACGTGACCTTGGGCGGACGGTAGGCGCCGCCCGCCCCCTCGGTCGTAGGACAGACACCCCCGCCACGACGTTCACAGCGGGCACGGAGAGCTATGTCACGCCGGCGTTCCCCCAGGTCAGGCCCCCGTGCTGTAGATCACCTTCTCCGGGGTCAGCCGCACCGTGACGCGCTCCTCGCCCGGCTGGCGGAACGGGTAGGTGTCGGCGTTCAGGTACTTCTTGGCCAGGCGGTCGATGATCTCGTCGGCGCCCTCGGGCTCCAGCCGTGCCGTTCCGGACACGCTGAGGTAGTGGTAGTCGTTGTCGGGGTCCGCGACGCTCACCGCGATCCGCGGGTCGGCCTTGAGGTGCTTCTCCTTGGCCCGGCCGACCGCGGTGTTGACGATGACATCGTCTCCGTCCACGTCCACCCACACCAGGGTGCTGTGCAGGGACCCGTCCGGCCGCACCGTGGTGACCCAGCCGTGCAGGGGACGGCTAAGCAGCGCCTTGGCGTCGTCGGTGAGCTTGTCCATCGTGATTCCTCCGGTCGAATAGTGATCATCCGGCTTCAGCGCCGGCACGCGCCGGTCTGTTCCCGGTTCACGGCGAAGATCTCGGCCTGTCTCCGGTTCACGGCCAAGACCTCGATCCGTCCCGGTTCACGGGCGAGGCCTCGTCCTGTCCCGGTCCACGGCGGAGAGCTCCCGCCGTTCGCCGCCGGGGATCAAGATCGCATACGTTGGCGGCCATGTCCGAGAACAGGGAATCCGGCCGTCCCGCGAGTGCGGCGGTCCGAGAGATGCGCCTGGTGGTCACCACCCGTGACCGCCGGGACTACGACGAGGCGCTGCGGTTCTACCGGGACGTGCTGGGCCTGACCGAGCGGGCCGCGTTCTCCTCCGAGGGCGGCCGGGTGACCATCCTGGAGGCCGGGCGGGCCACCCTGGAACTGGCCGACCCGCCGCACGCGGAGTTCATCGACGAGGTCGAGGTGGGGCGGCGGGTGGCCGGTCACATCCGGGTGGCCTTCGAGGTGGACGACTCCCCCGCCGTCACGGCCGAGCTGGCCGAGGCCGGCGCCGCCGTGCTGGCCGAGCCGACCCGCACCCCGTGGAACTCGCTGAACTCCCGGCTGACGGGCCCGGCGGGTCTCCAGCTCACCCTGTTCACCGAACTGGGCGAACCACAGGTCTGACCCGGCGGGCCGTGGCGGGGTTTTACGCGGGCCGACAGCGCGTGTAGCGTCAGCTGAACATCAGTTCGAGGACCTGTCAGCGCGACGCCAGCGAGGTGCCCACGTGCGCGACCGCGAGCCTGACACCGAGCCGGGCGGGGCGTCCGGCACCGAGCCGCCCGCGCCGCGGCTGCTGCGCCGCTGGGATCTCGGCGACGCCCGCGAGATCGTCGCGCTGCCGGGCGACGGGCCGCACCGGGCGTGGCGGGTGGAGACCGGCGCCGGCACGGTCCTGCTCAAGCGGTACGGGGACGCCGACCGGCGGCGGGTGCTGTTCGAGCACTCGGTGACGACGGCGCTGGACGCGGCCGGGCTGCCGGTCCCGGCCCCGGTCCCCGCGCGCACCGGCCGTACGCTCGTGCAGGCCGAGCGCCGGGCGTACGCGCTGTACCCGTGGACTGAGGGGACGCGGCGCGGCGGGCTAGAGCTGTCGCTGGACCAGTGCCACCGGCTCGGGGAACTGCTGGGGCGGCTGCATGCCGAGCTGGACCGGCTGACCCCGCCGGTCCAGCAGAGCCTGCTGGTGCCGACCAGCCGCGCCGCCGACACGGTGGCCGCCGTCGACCGGCTGCTGGCGGCGCTGCCGGACGACGGCGACGACTTCGATGCGCTGGCCGGGCGGCGGCTGCGCGAGCGGCGGGCGCTGCTGGAGGAGCTGACCGACCACCAGCCGCCCGAGGTGGAGGCGTTCGCGGTCGGCTACGTGCACGGCGGCTTCCACGCCCAGAACCTGCTGTACGGCCGGACCCGCCAGGTCGCGGCGGTCGTCGGGTGGGGTGGCCTGCGCGTCGCGCCGTTCGCCGGGGACCTGGTGCGGGCGGCGGTGGCGCTGTTCGCCGGGTACGGCGACGAGCGCGGCCTGGACCTGGACCGGGTCGAGTCGTTCGTGCGCGGCCACCGCGCCGCCTTCCCGCTGGACGCCGGGCAGCTCTGCTCGGCGGTGCACCGGCTGTGGTGGGAGCACCTGTGCGACCTAGGACCGCTGCGCCGCCACTACCTGGAACGCCACCTGGAACGCGGGGCCGGCCGCGATCACCTGCTCCCGGCGGACGTGGCGCTGGTGGCCTGGTGGACGGCGCATCTGGACCGGACGCTGGACGTCTTCGCCGCCCCCTACACCGCTGCCGACCGGCAGGAGCAGGCCGGTCATCTTGACGGTCCGTGACGACGCGCCCTAGTTGTGGAGCGTAACGACCGTCGAGGTTCGAAGGAGCGGCAGCATGCCGATCGTCGCACTGCTGGGCACCGGGATCATGGGTTCGGCCATGGCCCGCAACCTCCTCAAACACGGGATACGGGTACGGGTGTGGAACCGCACGCAGGCCAGGGCCGAGCCGCTGCGGGCGGACGGGGCGCAGGTGGCGGCCTCTCCCGCCGAGGCCGTCGACGGCGCCGACGTGGTGATCACGATGCTCGCCGACGGGCCGGCCGTGCTGTCGGCGATGCGCGACGCGCCGGATGGGCTGCGCGCCGGGCAGGTGTGGGCGCAGATGAGCACGGTCTCGCTGACCGACCTGGAGTCGCTGGCCGCGCTGGCCGCCGAGCATGGCCTCACGTTCGTGGACGCGCCGGTCCAGGGCACCCGGCAGCCGGCCGAGCAGGGCGCGCTCCTCGTCCTGGCCGCCGGGCCCGAGGCGGCCCGCCCGGCGCTGGAGCCGGTGTTCGAGGCGGTCGGACAGCGGACGCTGTGGGTGGGCGAGCACGCCGGGGCCGCGATGCGGCTGAAGCTGGCCGCGGTGGGCTATGCGATCTCGTTGACCACCGTGATCGCCGAGGCGCTGTCGCTGGTCGAGGGGCTCGGCGTCGATCCCGCGCTGTTCCGTGAGGTGGTGAGCGGGGGGCCGTTGGACAGCGGCTATCTGCAGGCGAAGATGCGGGCGATCCTGGACGGGGACTACACCACCAGCTTCAGCGTCCGCAATGCCGGCAAGGACGTTCAGATGATCACCGAGGCGGCCGCCGCGGCGGGGCTGCGGCTGGACGTGGCCGCGGCGGCGGGCGAGCGCTTCCGCCGCGCTGAGGCCGCCGGGCACGGTGAGCAGGACATGGCCGCCACCTACTTCGCCAGCTTCACCGGGTGAGGCCGCCATGGACGTGCTGAGCAGCCGTACCCTGCTGCGTCCCGCCGACCCGGCGCGCAGCCACCGCTTCTACCGCGAGGTGCTCGGCCTGGCGGTGCACCGGGAGTTCGGGCCGCCCGACGAGCCCGGCGTGGTCTACTTCCTCGGCCAGGGCCTGCTGGAGGTCTCCGGGCGCTCGGACGACGGCCCGGGCGGTGCGATGATGCTCTGGCTCCAGGTGCGCGACGTCGAGGCCGAGCACCGCCGCCTGCGCGAGGCAGGGGTCAGCGTGCTGCGCGAGCCCCGTCAGGAGCCATGGGGGCTGATCGAGATGTGGATCGAGGACCCGGACGGTGTGCGGATCGTGCTGGTCGAGGTGCCCGCCGACCATCCCCTCCGCCGCGACCTGCGCCCACTGCCCTGAGCCGCCCGCCGCCGGACGGTCCCCGCTCCGGGACCGCCCGGCGGCGCGGGGCGTCTCAGGGACGGGCGAAGAGGGGATCCTCCCGGTCCGCCTCCCCGGACCGCCCGTTCTGGTCCTGCCCGGCGGGCGCCGGGGGGCCGTAGGGGGACGAGGCCGGGGTGAATGAGCCCGATGCGGCGTTGTAGCCGGTGGCCGGGGCCTCGTACAGGCCGCCGCCGATCGGTGCCGGGGACGGTACGGCCTCGTGGCGGGGCGCCGGACCGCCGGGCACGGACGCCGGACCGCCGGAGGCGGCGCCCGGAGCCGGAGCGGCGGGGGCCTGGGCGGCCGAGCCCGCCACGGGCACTCCCGGCAGCACGCCGGACGACACGTTCTGGGTGAGCTGGTCGATCTGGCGGCGGGCCCGGTCGGCCTCGGCGCGGGCGGCGTCGCGCTCGGCCGCCAGCGCCGCCAGCGCCGCCTGCAGCTCGGCGACCGTCTGGGCGAGCTGCTGGGACTGCCCGGCCTGCTCGGCCATCCGCGCGGTGAGCCGGTCGCGTTCGGCCAGCGCCTGCTGGGTCTGGGCCAGCGCGGCGTCGCGTTCGCCGAGCGCCTCCCCGCAGCGTGCGGCGGCCCGGGCGGCCTCGGCCTCGGCCTCGGCCTGGGCCCGGCGGGCGGCGGTGCGCTCCTCCTCGGCCTTGGCGGCCGCCTGGACGGCCTGCTGCCGCTGCGTCTCGGCCTCCCGCATGGCGGTGCGCAGGTCCTCGGCGCCCTGCCGGGTGACGGCGGCCTCGGCCCGCTGCGCCTCGGCGGCCGCCTCGGTCTCGGCCAGCTTGGCGTGCAGGGCGACCAGCTCGGCCCGGCTGGACTCCAGCGCCGACAGCAGCTCGTTCTCGCGGGCGGTGACCCGGTCCCGCTCGGACTCGGCGGCCTGCCTGGCGGCCACCGCCTGCTGGGCGACCTGGTGCGCCTCCTCCCAGGCCTGCTGGGCGGCGTCCCGCTTGGCGGTGGCGAGCTTGGCCTCCTGGCGGGCGCGCCGGGCCTCCTCCTCGGCCGCCTGCATCCGCGCCCGGGCCGTGGCGGCCTCGTGGCGCGCCTCCTCGGCCTGCCGCTCGGAGGCGTCGCGCTCGCTCTGCGCCACGGCCAGGTCCCGGGCGGCCTCGGCCCGGATCTCGGCGACGCGCCGCTCCACCCCGGCGACGCTCAGCTCGGAGGTCAGCGACTCGGCGAGCCCGTCGGCCATCTTCTCCAGGCGCTCGACCAGCTCCCAGGTCCAGGCGACCTGGCCGGTCAGCCCGGGCGCGTCCCGGCCCCGCTCGCGGCGGCCGCGTGCCTCGCGCTCGCAGACGCCGTCGTTGTCCTGGCAGTACCGGATGGTGCGGGAGCCGCCGACCGGCTGCGGCACCGGACGCCCGCAGTTGGCGCAGGGCCACACGGTGACCGGGTCCCCGACCCGGGCCACGGCGGTGTCAGCGTCCCCCTGACCGCCCGCATCCAGGGAGTGCGCGACCAACTCCGCACCGTTGACGCCGGGCTCATCGCTGTTTGGCATAGATGCACTTTACGCACTTGACATATGAGGCTGTAGTGACTTGGGAGGTGATGTGGCGACTTACACCCGTCTCCTTCGGGTGAGCACCGGTCCATGCCACTGCCTGCAGTCATGCCTATACTCCCGGCTGTGCGCGAGGAAGGATCAGGCCGCCGGGCGGTGACGGAGGCGCTGGCGGACGTCGCCGGTCTCGGCCCGTTCTTCGCCGTCTCCACCGACCCGGCCGAAGAGGTCGATCCGCTGTGGCGGCCGTTCCCGGACGGGGTCGACGCGCTCATCGAGGTGACGGCCGCGCGGCTGCGCACCGGGGAGGTCAGGGTGGCCGCCTCCACCGCGCAGCTCGGGCTGGCCGCCAGGCTGTGGTCGCCGGTGCTGGGCTGCGCGCTCGTCCACGGCGTCGTGCCGAGCCTGGCCTCGCTGCGGTACCGGGCGGGCGCGCCGGGCGCCGTCCCGCTGTGGCTGCCGGAGGTGTCCGGGCGGCGGGTGACCGGCCCGGACGAGCTGGCCGCGGCCGTCTATCAGTCGGTCGTCGTGGAGCAACTCGAAGGCATCAACTCCGCGGTACGCGACCGGACGGGCGTCGCCGCCGGGCTGCTGTGGGGCAATGCCGCGTCCGCGCTGGTCGGCACGCTGCGGGTGCTGGCCGGGGCGCGGCCCGCCCTCACCGCCCCCGGTCTCGGACTGGCCGCGCGGCTGCTGGCCACCGGCGGGCTGCGCGGTGCCGGTACGCCCATCGGACCGGGCCTGGGTTTCCGGCGCCGTAGCTGCTGCCTGTACTACCGGGTCTCGGGCGCAGGCCTGTGCGGCGACTGCTGCCTGGACGCGGTGCCCGTACAGCCCGGAGGGTAGTGGCGCCGCGTCAGGCCCTGCCTCGTGGTGGCGCTCATGGCGTTTGCGCCACCGCTCCGGCCCGGCCTCGTTCCTGACGCGCTCGGAGGATGCGCGGCCGGTCGTTCGCGCAGGCCCGCCGGACCCGGGTCGTGTCGTCGCGGTCGCTGCCGTGCCACCAGGTCTCCGGCAGGGCCGCGCGGCAGCCGCCGGGATGCGGCACCGGCACGGCCCGGCAGGTGGCGGGGAGCGCGTGGTCAGACGGCGTGGTCGCCGTGGCGCTGCTCGCGGTGCTCGCGGTGCTCGCGGTGCTCGCGCCAGCGTTTCAGCATGGCGTCCAGCTCGGCGCGCATGAAATCGAAGAACTCCGCCGCGTCGGCCAGCCGGTCGGCGGCGGGGGTGCCCGACCCGGCCAGCCGCTCGCCCTCGCGCAGCGTCCGTGTCCAGAGCCTGAGGGTCTGGTCGCGGCCGGCCATCATCTCGTACCAGACGTCCGGGCGGACCAGGTACACGTCGCGGCGCGTCCCCGGGTCGCGCTCCCGGGCGACCATGTTGACGTGCCCCAGGTAGCGCACGGCGCCCGAGATCGCGGCCGGGCTGGCCTGCAGGGCCTCGGCCAGCTCGGCGGCGGTCATCCGGCCGGCGTCGCTGGTCAGCAGCGCGGCGAACACCCGTGAGGGCATGCGCGGCATGCCCGCGTCGACCAGTTGTCCGGCGAACCTCTCTACAAAGCCCGCCAGGGCCTCGGCGTCCCGCTCCTCCCGCCGGTCGTCGCGATGGGCGATCGGCGCCTCGTTCACGGTGTCATCAGCTCCTTCGACAAGGTGAGCAGAGTTTATCCGATTCACAACATTCACGGATTTGTGAAAACGGTGTAGCTTCTGAAGACATGAACACAGCGATCTCGGTGTCCGGTCTGGTCAAGACCTTCGGCCGGACCCGTGCGCTCGACGGGCTGGACCTGACCGTCTCCCCCGGCGAGGTGCACGGCTTCCTGGGCCCCAACGGCTCGGGAAAGTCCACCACCATCCGCGTGCTGCTGGGCCTGCTGCGGGCGGACGCGGGCACCGCCGAACTGCTCGGCGGGGACCCCTGGCGGGACGCCACCGCGCTGCACCGGCGGCTGGCCTACGTGCCCGGCGACGTCACCCTGTGGCCCAACCTGTCCGGCGGAGAGGTGATCGACCTGCTCGGGCGGCTGCGCGGCGGGCTGGACCCGCGGCGCCGCGCCGAGCTGCTGGAACGCTTCGAGCTGGACCCGCGCAAGAAGGGCCGCGCCTACTCCAAGGGCAACCGGCAGAAGGTGGCGCTGGTGGCGGCGCTGGCCTCCGACGCCGAGCTGCTCATCCTGGACGAGCCCACCTCCGGCCTCGACCCGCTGATGGAGGAGGTCTTCCGGCAGTGCGTGCGGGAGGAGCGGCGGCGCGGCCGCACCGTGCTGCTGTCCAGCCACATCCTCAGCGAGGTCGAGGCGCTGTGCGACCGGGTCACCATCATCCGCCGGGGCCGCGCGGTGGAGTCCGGCACGCTGGACGAGCTGCGCCACCTCACCCGCACCTCCATCCAGGCCGAGCTGGCGCGGCCCTCGGACGGGCTGGCGGGGCTGGCCGGGGTGCACGGCCTGGAGGCCGACGGCGCCCGGGTGCGGTTCGAGGTGGACGGCGGCCGGCTGGACGAGGTGCTGCGGCACCTGGTCGGCTCGGGCGTGGTCAGCCTGGTCAGCCGGCCGCCCACGCTGGAGGAGCTGTTCCTGCGGCACTACGCCGACGATCTGGGCGCCGAGGCGAAGGCGGCGGCGCGATGACCGCGAACGCCGGGGCGCGCACGCTGCTGCGGCTGGCGCTGCGCCGCGACCGGGTGATGATCCCGGTGTGGGTGGGCCTGCTGTTCGTGCTCGCCCTCACCGTCCTCACCGGCTATCAGGGGCTGTACTCGGAGGAGGCCGAACGCCGCGAGTTCGCCGCCGGGATCAACACCAACACCTCGCTGCTGGCCTTCTACGGGCCGGCCCACGCCGCCTCGGTCGGCGCGTTGACCGCCTGGCGGCTGGGCGCGGCCGCCGCCGTGCTGGTCTCCGTCATGAGCATCCTGCTGGTGGTCCGCCACACCCGCGCCGAGGAGGAGGACGGCCGGCTCGAACTGGTCAGCGCCGGGGTGGTCGGCCGGTACGCACCGCTGACCGTGGCGCTCGGCACCGCGTTCCTCGCCAACCTGGCGCTGGGCCTGTCGGTCACGCTGCTGCTGATGGGCGAGGGGGCGGCCGGCGCCGTGGCGTTCGGGCTGGCCTGGACGCTCACCGGGACGTTCTTCGCGACGGTGGCGGCGGTCACCGCACAGCTCACCGGCAACGCCCGGGTCGCCAACACGATCGCCATCACGCTCCTCGGGGCGGCGTTCCTGCTGCGCGCCGTCGCCGACTCCGGCGGCGCGAACGGCCCCACCTGGCTGTCGTGGCTGTCGCCGATCGGCTGGGGACAGCAGGTGCGCCCCTACGCCGGCGACCGCTGGTGGGTCCTGGCGCTGCCACTGGCCGGTGCGATGCTGCTGGCCGCGCTGGCGTACTCGCTGGTCGCGCGACGGGACCTGGGCGGCGGGCTGCTGCCGTCCCGGCCGGGGCCCGCGCAGGCCGCACCGTCGCTGCGCTCCCCGCTGGCGCTGGCCTGGCGGCTGCAGCGGGGCGCGCTGGCGGCCTGGGCCGCCGGGTTCGCGGTGTACGGGCTGGTCTTCGGCGGGACGATCGAGGGCGTCGACGAGCTGGCGGGCGACAGCCCGAGCACCCGGGACGCGATCGCCCGGATGGGCGGGACCACCGACCTCACCAACGCCTTCCTCGTCACGGCGTTCGGGCTGATGGCGCTCACCGCGTCCGTCTACGCGGTGCAGGCGATGCTGCGGCTGCGCGGTGAGGAGGCCCACGGCCGAGCCGAGCCGTTGCTGGCCTCCCCGGTGAGCCGGGTCCGGTGGGCCGGCGGGCATGCGCTCATCGCGCTGCTCGGCACGGCGCTGCTGCTGGTGGTCGGCGGGGTGACGACCGGCCTGACCTACGGGCTCACCAGCGGGGATCTGGCAGGTGCGATGGCCGACGCGATGGGGGGCGCGCTGGTGCAGGTCCCGGCGGCCTGGGTGCCGGCCGGCATCGCGCTGGCCCTGCTGGGGCCGGCGCCGCGGGCCGTGGCGGGCGCCTGGGCGGCGATCGCGGTGTTCCTGCTGCTCGGGCAGGTCGGTCCGCTGCTGGAGCTGGACCAGTGGGCGATGGACCTGTCCCCGTTCACGCACGTTCCCAAGCTGCCGGGCGCGGCCATGGCCGTCGCGCCGATGGTGTGGCTGGCGGTCGTGACGGCGGCGCTGGCCGCGGCCGGGCTCTACGGCCTGCGCCGCCGCGACATCACCGCCTGAGCTCGGGCGGCGGCGTCCACGGGTGCGCGGCGGGGAACGCCGTGCAGGTCACCGCGTCCCGCCCGTGCCCGGGGTCACAGCGGAATCTGCGCGATGGCCTTGAGGATGCGCTTGTCGGAGACCGGGTAGCGGGTGCCCAGCTGCTGGGCGAACAGGCTGACCCGCAGCTCCTCGATCATCCAGCGGATCTGCCGGACCGCCTCCTCGTCGCGGCGGGCCGGCGGCAGCCGGTGGAGCAGGTGCTCGTACTCCTGCCGCATCCGCTCCACCTGCTGCATCAGCAGCCGGTCCCGGCCCGGGTTGTCCGGCAGCTTGTCCAGCCTGACCTGCATCGCCCGCAGGTAGCGCAGCAGGTCCGGCAGGCGCTGCCAGCCGGTGGCGGTGACGAACCCGGGCGCGATGAGCTCGTCGAGCCGGGCCCGCAGATCGGTCAGCGACGGCACCAGGGTGAGGCTGGCGGTGCCGCGCAGCCGCCGGTCGACCTCGTGCGCCGTTCGCAGGATCTTCTCGACATGGCCGACGATGACGGCGGCGGTGTCGGCGAGCTCGGCGCGTACGTGGTCGTGCAGCCCGGTGAAGCCGCCGGCGTCCCAGGCGGGCCCGCCGGCCTCGGCCATCAGCTTGTCGGCGGCGGCGGTGACGCAGTCGTCGAACAGCGCCGCGACCGAGCCATGCGGGTTGTGGCTGAGCGCCAGCTTGCCCTGGTTGGTCAGCCCGTTCTGCAGGAGCTTGACCGGGGACGGCGAGTTCAGCAGCAGCAGCCGGCGGGTGCCCCGCCACATCGCCTGCCGCTGCTCGGCCGGGGTCTCGTACATGCGGACGGCGACGCTGTCGCCCTCGTCGGTCAGCGCCGGATACGCCTTGACCGCGTATCCGGCCTGCCGGCGTTCGAAGATCTGCGGCAGGTCGCCCAGGTCCCAGGTCTTCAGCCCGGCCCGCTCGATGCCGTCCTGCTGCGCGACGGTGGACAGCGTGCCGCGGACCTTGCCCCGCAGCCGCCGCTTGAGGTCGTCCAGGTCCTTGCCCTCGGCGACGGTGCGCCCGCGGCCGTCGACCACCCGGAAGGTCATCTTCAGGTGGGCGGGGACGCGCGCGAGGTCCCAGCTCTCGCGGGCCACGGTGACGCCGGTCATCGCGCGCAGCTCGCGCTCCAGCGCCGCCAGCAGCGGCTCGCTGCGCGGCGACACCCGCGCCAGCACCTTGCGGGCCACGTCCGGGGCGGGCACGAAGTTGACGCGCAGCTGCTTGGGCAGCGACCGGATCAGTTCGGTGACCAGCTCGGCGCGCAGCCCGGGCACCTGCCAGTCGAACCCGTCGGGGCCGACCTGGTTGAGCACCTGCAGCGGGACGTGCACGGTGACGCCGTCGGTGCCCGCGGCGTCCGCGCCCGGCTCGAACAGGTAGGTCAGCCGCAGCCGCAGCGGCCCCTGCCGCCACTCGTCGGGGTAGTCGGCCTCGCTGACCTCGTCCGCGCCGGCGTTGATCAACATCTGCTTGTCGAAGTTCAGCAGATCCGGGGTCGTGCGGCGGGCCTTCTTCCACCAGGCGTCGAAGTGCCGGACCGAGATCGCCTCGGCGGGCAGCCGCTCGTCGTAGAAGTCGAACAGGGTCTGGTCGTCGACCAGGATGTCGCGGCGGCGGGCCCGGTGCTCCAGGTCCTCGATCTCCTCCAGCAGCGCCCTGTTCTCGTGGAAGAACGCGTGGTGGGTCTCCCACTCGCCGTCCACCAGGGCGTGCCGGATGAACAGCTCGCGGGCCAACTCGGGGTCGATGCGGCCGTAGTTGACCCGCCGCTGGGTCACGATCGGCACGCCGTAGAGGGTGACCCGTTCATAGGCCATCGCCGCGCCCTGCTTCTTGGACCAGTGCGGCTCGCTGTAGTTGCGTTTGACCAAGTGCTGGGCCAGCGGCTCGATCCAGTCGGGCTCGATCCTGGCGTTGACGCGGGCCCACAGCCGGGAGGTCTCCACCAGCTCGGCCGACATGATCCAGCGCGGCGGCTTCTTGAACAGGCCCGAGCCGGGGAAGACCGCGAACCGGGCGCCGCGGGCGCCGAGGTAGTCGCGCTTTTCGGGGTCCATCAGGCCGATGTGCGACAACAGACCGGCCAGCAGCGACCGGTGGACGCGCTCGGGCTCGGCGTCGGCGGTGTTGACGGTGACGCCCAGGCCCTTGGCGACCTGCTTGAGCTGGCCGTGCAGGTCCTGCCACTCGCGGATCCGTAGGTAGTGCAGGAACTCGTTCTTGCACATCCGGCGGAACTGGCTGCCTGACAGCTCCTGCTGCCGCTCCCGCAGGTAGTTCCACAGGTTGAGGTAGGCCAGGAAGTCGGAGGCGGGATCGGCGAAGCGGCGGTGCCGCTCGTCGGCGGCCTGCTGCCGGTCGGCCGGCCGCTCGCGCGGATCCTGGATCGACAGCGCGGCGGCGATGACCAGCACCTCGCGCACGCAGCCGTTCTGGTCGGCCTCCAGTACCATGCGCGCCAGCCGCGGGTCGACCGGAAGCTGCGCCAGCTTGCGGCCCAGCGGGGTCATCCGCTTGCGCGGGTCCTTGGCGGCCGGGTCGAACGCGCCCAGCTCGTGCAGTAGGTCGACGCCGTCCTTGATGTTGCGGCGGTCCGGCGGCTCTACGAACGGGAACGCGGCGATGTCGCCCAGGCCCAGGCTGGTCATCTGCAGGATGACCGAGGCCAGGTTGGTGCGCAGGATCTCCGGGTCGGTGAACTCCGGGCGGCTCGCGAAGTCCTCCTCGGAGTACAACCGGATGCAGATGCCCTCCGATACCCGGCCGCAGCGGCCCTTGCGCTGGTTGGCCGACGCCTGCGAGATCGCCTCGATCGGCAGCCGCTGCACCTTCAGGCGGTGGCTGTAGCGGGAGATGCGCGCGGTGCCCGGGTCGATGACGTACTTGATGCCCGGCACCGTCAGCGAGGTCTCGGCGACGTTGGTGGCCAGCACGATCCGGCGGCCGCGGTGCGGCTGGAAGACGCGGTGCTGCTCGGCGGCCGACAGCCGCGCGTACAGCGACAGGATCTCGGTGTCGCGCAGGTTGCGCTTGGCCAGGGCGTCGGCGGTGTCGCGGATCTCCCGCTCGCCGGACAGGAACACCAGGATGTCGCCGGGCCCCTCCAGCATCAGCTCGTCCACCGCGTCCGAGATGGCCTGCACCTGGTCGCGGTCGGGGTCGGCGTCGGGGTCCTCGGGGTCCACGATCGGGCGGTAGCGGACCTCGACCGGGTAGGTGCGGCCGGAGACCTCCACGATGGGCGCCTCGCCGAAGTGCCGGGAGAACCGCTCCGGGTCGATCGTCGCCGAGGTGATGATCACCTTCAGGTCGGGGCGGCGCGGCAGGATCTCCTTGAGGTAGCCCAGCAGGAAGTCGATGTTGAGGCTGCGCTCGTGCGCCTCGTCGATGATGAGCGTGTCGTAGCGGCGCAGCAGCCGGTCGCCCTGGATCTCCGCCAGCAGGATGCCATCGGTCATCAGCTTGACCAGCGTGTCGTCGCTGGAGGTGTCGGTGAAGCGCACCTTGTAGCCGACGGTCTCGCCGAGCGGGGTGCCGACCTCCTCGGCGATGCGGTCGGCGACGGTACGGGCGGCCAGCCGGCGCGGCTGGGTGTGCCCGATGGTGCCGAGCACCCCGCGGCCCAGCTCCAGGCAGATCTTGGGCAGCTGGGTGGTCTTGCCCGAGCCGGTCTCCCCCGCCACGATGACGACCTGGTGGTCGCGGATCGCCGCGGCGATGTCGTCCTTCTTCTGGCTGACCGGCAGCTCGGCCGGGTAATTGATCGACGGCACCGCCGCCCGGCGGCGCGCCACCCTGGCCTCGGCCCGCTCGACGTCGACGGCGATGCGCGCGGTGACCGCAGCCAGCGCCTCCTCGCGCAGGCCCCGCGCCCCGTCGATACGGCGGCGCAGCCGGTGCTGGTCCTCGGGCATCAGCTCGGGCAGACGCTGCCGCAACTCGGCCAGCGGCGATTTCACACGCGTTCCTTCACAGTCGTCGCAGTCGTCGAAGCGGCGGGCACAACCCACAAGACCGTAGTCACCCTACGGACGCAAGGCGATCGATTTTTCGCCCGGCCCCTGCAACAACCCCGTCCGGCGGCTGATTCCCACCGCGGCGGCCCGCCACGGTGACGCATCCTTCACCCCCGGGTCAAGATGATCGTCACCAAATCACCGGCCGAGACGTTACATCGGGTAAAGAGGAGGTTCTCGTGCAGACCACACCGGCGGGGTCGTCCGATCCGCAGAGCCTGCGCGCCCGGCGCGAGGCGGTCGTCCGCGAGCATCTGGAGGCGGAGAACGAGCTGGACTTCGACCGGGCGCTGGACCCGTTCGACCATCCGCGCTACGAACTGGTCGCCACCGGCCAGGTCTTCGACGGCGCCGAGGAGGTGATGGGGTACTACCGCGCCACCCGCGCCGCCTTCCCCGACCAGCGCAACGAGAACGTGGTGCTGCGGCACGCCGACGACGCAGTGATCGTCGAGTTCGACCTCCAGGGCACCCACCTGGGGCCGTACCTGGGCTTCGAGGCGACCGGCAGGCGGTTCACCTGCCGGATGGTCGCGCTGTTCCTGTTCGACGGCGACCGCGTCGTGTGCGAGCGGGTCTACTTCGACCTGGTCACCATCGCCGCACAGCTCGGGCTGCTCGGCCAGGTGGCCCGGCTGGGCGAGCAGGCGCCCGGCTAGGCTCGCCGTCATGAGCGTGCGGGACCTGATGCGCCACCCGATCGTCCAAGCGCCCATGGCGGGCGGGGCGTCGGGCCCGCCGCTGGCGGCCGCGGTGTCGCGGGCGGGCGGCCTGGGCTTCCTGGCGGCCGGCTACAAGAGCGCCGCGCAGGTGCGGGCCGAGATCGAGCGGGTCCGGCGGGAGACCGACGTCTTCGGCGTCAACCTGTTCGTGCCGCAGGACGCCGAGGTGGACGCGGCGGCGCTCCAGGCCTATCGGGAGCGGCTCGCGCCCGAGGCCGCACGGCTGGGGACGGCGACCGGCGAGCCGGCGGGCGGGAACGACGACTGGGACGCCAAGGTCGCCGACCTGCTGGCCGACCCGGTGCCCGTGGTGAGCTTCACCTTCGGCTGCCCGTCCCGGGAGGTCGTCGAGGCGTTCCGCGAACGGGGCTCGCTCGTCGTCGTCACCGTGACCACACCTGAGGAGGCCCGGTCGGTGCCGGCCGCCGACGCCCTGTGCGTGCAGGGCGCGCAGGCCGGCGCGCACCGGGGCTCGTGGGCCAACGCGGACCTGCCCGCCTACGAGGTGCGGGACCTGCTGGCCGCCGTGCGGCAGATCACCGACCTGCCGCTGATCGCCGCGGGCGGGCTGGCCACCGGCGCGGACGTGGCGCAGGTGCTGGCGGCGGGCGCGATCGCCGCCCAGGCCGGCACGGCGTTCCTGCGCACGCCCGAGAGCGGCGCGCCCGCCGCACACAAGGCCGCGCTGACCGACCCGCGTTTCACCGCGACGGCGATGACCCGGGCGTTCAGCGGGCGGCCCGCACGCGGGCTGGTCAACCGGTTCATGACCGAGCACGGCCCGTACGCCCCGGCGGCGTACCCGCACGTCCACAACATGACCACGCCCCTGCGGCGGGCCGCCGCAGGACGGGGCGAGCAGGACGCGATGGCGCTGTGGGCCGGGACGGGCTTCCGGCTGGCCGCCGACCGGCCCGCCGCCGAGGTACTGGAGGCGCTGCTTCCCGAACGCCGGTAGCGTGTCCGGAAGGTGACGCCCCGGGTTCACCGCTTGGCGGATCGGCGGCCACCGACGCCTCGTCGCGCCGGGGCCGGCCCGTGTCAGACGCCGGTGTTCCCATGGGCGGACGCTGTGGCTCAGGCGTTGCTTCCACTGCGGTCGGGCAGCCGGCCGGCGGCCGTGGTGCGCAGCCGCGCCAGCACCTCCAGCGGGTCGTCCAGCACCTCGCTGAACGCCAGCTCGGCCGCGCCGACCAGCGTGGTGTCGTCCCCGAGCTCGGCGGTGCGCAGCTTCACCCGTTCCCGCGGGGCGGCCAGCGTGCTGGTGGCCAGCCGGCTGCGGACCTGTGCGGCCGAGCCCAGATAGATGTCGCGCAGGGTGCCCCCGAAGATCACCATGCCGGGGTTGAACACGTTGACCAGGTTGGCCACGCCCAGCCCCAGCCAGTCCCCCGCCCGGTGCAGCGCATCGCGGGCGGCGGCGTCACCGCGGGCGGCGGCGTCCACCATGGCGCGCACCGCGTCCCGGCCGACCCGCCCGGCGCCGGTGCGCCCGGCGTTGGCCAGCAGCGCGTGCTCGCCGATCTCGGCCTCCAGACAGCCCCGCGAACCGCAGGCGCAGCGCCGCCCGGACGGGTTGACCACCATGTGCCCGACCTCGCCGCCGTACCCGTCCACCCCGTCCAGCAGGCGGCCGCCGACGATGATGCCGCCGCCGATCCCGACGTCCCCGTGCAGGTAGATCAGGTCCGTGCAGCCGGCCCCGATGCCGCGCCGGTGCTCGGCCAGCGCCCCCAGGTTGGCGTCGTTGCCGATGGACACGGTCAGCCCCAGGCCCAGCCGCCGCGACAACGCGTTCCCCAGCGACACATCGATCGCGCCCAGGTTCGGCCCGTAGCGGATCATGCCGTCGGCGCGGCGCACCGTCCCGGAGAACGCCGCCCCGGCGCCCACGCACACCGCGTCGCGGTCGGTCCTGCGCACCAGCTGGCGGGTGAAGGCGGCCAGCGCGCCCACCAATTCGTCCGGGTCGAACGGGACGCGCGGACGCGTCGCCTCCCGCCGCTCCAAGATCACCCCGCCCAGCCCGACCCGGGCCGCCACCAGCCGGTCCACCCCGATGTCGAACGCCAGCACGTACACCCTGGTGGACTCGGGCCGCACCACCAGCGAGGGCCGACCGGCCCGCCGGGGGGTGTCGCGCGGCAGTTCCTCGCGCACCACCCCCGCGGCGGTCAGCTCGCTGGTCAGCGCCATGATGGTGCTGCGGTTGAGGCCCATCCCCTCGGCCAGTTCGGCGCGCGAGGCCGAACCCCGCAGATGGATGTGGCGCAGCAGCGTGCCCAGGTTGTGGCGGCGGACCTCCTCCTGCGACGGGGCGGCGCGCATCATCCCGGTCCGGCTTCGTCGCCCCGGCGGGCCCGACCTACGCCGTTCATCCGGGCGGGCACGCCGGACGGGCCGTCGGCGCCGCGGCCCGAGGTGATCAGCTCCACCACCTGGGCGTGCGTCACGTCCGACGCCCTGACCTGGGCGACCGTGCTGCCGAGGAACATCGCGCAGATCCGGTCGGCCACCGCGAAGACGTCGTTCATGTTGTGCGAGATCAGCACCACGGCCCGGCCCTTGTCGGCCAGCCGCCGCACCACCTCCAGCACCTGCTGGGTCTGCGCGAGGCCCAGCGCGGCGGTCGGCTCGTCGAGCACCACCACCTTGCTGTCCCACAGCATGGCGCGGGCGATGGCCACGCTCTGCCGCTGCCCGCCCGACAGACTGGACACCGGCTGCCGCACCGACTTGATGGTACGCACCGACAGGCCGGTGAGGGTGCGGGCGGCCAGTTCCTCCATGGCCGGCTCGTCCAGCACCAGCCCGCTGCGCCACTCGCGGCCCAGGAACATGTTCTGGACGATGTCGAGGTTCTCGCACAGCGCCAGGTCCTGGTGGACGATCTCGATGCCCAGTTCGGCGGCCTCGCGCGGGCTGTTCACCCGTACCCGGCGGCCCTCAAACAGGTAGTCGCCACTGTCCATGGGCAGGATCCCGCCCAGGCACTTGACCAGCGTGGACTTGCCCGCCCCGTTGTCACCGACGAGCGCGGTGACCTCCCCGGCGTAGGCCGACAGGGCCACGTCGTGCAGCACCTGGACCGGGCCGAAGCTCTTACCGACTCCGCGCAGGTCGAGCACGGGTGTCACGGACATCTCGCAGGGCTCCCCACCTGACGCCTCATCCCAGGAGCTGAGGCGGTCGCCCGCCGCCGCGGTGAGCCTACCAGCCGGGCCCTCCCCGCGGGGGCGGCCCGGCCGTCGGCTCCGTGCGTCCGGCTCACCTCACCGCCCGGCGGCGGCGCGCCTGCGGCGGGCGAGCGCGTCGATGCTCGCGGCGAACAGCAGCACCCCTCCGGTGATGAGCATGTTCAGGTACGCCTGCGCGCCCATCAGCCCGAGGCCGTTGGCGATCACCGAGACCACCAGGCCGCCCAGCACCGCGTCGATGGCCCGGCCCTTGCCGCCAAACAGGCTGGTGCCGCCGATCACCGCGGCCCCGACCGCGTACAGCAGGACGTTGCCGGCACCGGCGTCCGGGGTAACCGAGTTCAGTCGGGAGGCGTCCACCATGCCGGCCACCGCGGCCAGCGTGGAGGCGATCATGAACACCGACATCCGGATGGCGGTCACGTTGATCCCGGCCCGGCGGGCCGCCTCGGCGTTGCCGCCCACCGCGTACACGTGCCGGCCGTAGACGGTACGGCCCAGCACGAAGGTCGCCACGATCACCAGGATCGCCACCACCGGCACGCCCCAGGGGACGCCGTTCAGCACGATCAGCGGGCTGGGCGCGCGGTCCAGGCCCATCAGGAAGGTGCCAAACAGCAACGCCGCGGCGACCACCGCGATCTGCGCCAGCACCAGGCCCAGCGGCCGTCCGGCCAGCCCACGGGCCCGCTGCCGCCGCCAGCGCAGCAACTGGGAGGCCGCGAACCCGGCCGAGCACACCACGGCCAGCGTCCAGCCCAGCCAGATCGGCATGTTGTCGTTGGCCAGCGCCACGATGACGTCGTCGCGCACCGGGACGGTGCCGCCCTCGCCGATCAGCCGCAGCGTGATGCCCTGTAGGCCCAGGAACAGCGCCAGCGTCACCACGAAGGACGGTATTCGCACCACCGCCACCAGCAACCCGATAGCGGCGCCGATCACCAGCCCGGTGACCAGCGCGGCGAGCACGGCGACGTACCAGGGCTGCCCGGTCTCGACCATCAGCTTGGCCATCACCGCGGCGCACACCCCGCTGGTCACCCCGGCCGACAGGTCGATCTCGCCGAGCAGCAGCACGAACACCAGGCCCAGCGCCAGGATCGTCACCGACATGGCCTGCACGAACAGGTTGGCGATGTTGCGCTCGGACAGGAACGTCTCCGGCCGCAGCACGGTGAACAGCAGGATCAGCGCGACCAGCCCGAAGACCGACGGCAGCGCGCCGAGTTCCCCGGCGCGCACCCGCGTCCAGTAGTCGCGGACGGCCGAGGACAGGGTGTGCTCGCGCCGGTCGATCGCGAAGTCGGAGTCAGCCACCTGCACGGCGGCCTCCTTGAGCTCGTGGGAGTGGGTTGACATCAGCAGTCCCGATCACAGGGTGTTCTCGGCGGTCGTCGGGGCCAGACCGAGGTCCCCCGACCGGCCCGCGGTGATGAGCTCGACCACCTGGGTCGAGGTGACGGCGGCGCGCTCGACGTGGGCGGCCACCCGGCCCAGGTACAGGGCGGTGATCCGGTCGGCGACCTGGAACACATCGTTCATGTTGTGTGAGATCAGCACCACCGCGTGGCCCGTGTCGGCCAGCCGCCGCACCAGGTCCAGCACTTGCCGGGTCTGCGCGACGCCGAGCGCGGCGGTCGGCTCGTCCAGGATCACCACCTTGGACTCCCACAGCACCGCCTTGGCGATGGCGACGGTCTGCCGCTGGCCGCCGGACAGGCTCGCCACCATCTGGCGCACCGACTTGACGGTGCGCACCGACAGCCGGGACAGGGTCTGCCTGGCCGACTCCTCCATGGATGCCTCGTCCAGGACGACCCCGCGGGTGCGTTCGCGGCCCAGGAACATGTTCTGCACGATGTCCAGGTTGTCGGCCAGCGCGAGGTCCTGGTAGACGACCTCGATACCGAGCGCGGCGGCCTCCCGGGGACCGCCGATCGCGACCGGGCGGCCCTCGAAGAAGAACTGCCCGGAGTCGACCGGATGGATCCCCGCGATGCACTTGATGAGCGTGGACTTGCCGGCGCCGTTGTCGCCGACCAGTGCGGTCACCTGCCCGGGGTACACGGCGAAGTCCACGTCGTGCAGGACCTTCACCGCGCCGAAGCTCTTGTTCACCCCGGTCAGCTGAAGTACCGGGGTCGCCTTGTCAGCCACTGTGCTCCTCTCGGACGAGCCGAGGGGCGCCCGCGCCTTGTGAGCGCGGGCGCCCCGGGCCGGTCACTGAATGCCGGCTTCCTTGCACTTGTCGGCGTAGTCGCCCGCGCAGAGCTCTTCCTGCTTCACGAAGCCGTCGTCGACGACCTGCTTGACGTTGTCCTTGAAGATCCCGATCGGGGTGAGCAGCACCGAGGGGACGTCACGGTTGCCCTCGGTGTCCTTGGTGGTGCCGTTGGTCTCGGCCTTCTCGCCCTTGAGCAGCGAGATCGCCAGCTTGGCGGCGGCGTCGGCCTGCTGCTTGATCGGCTTGTAGACGGTCATGCACTGGGTGCCGTCCAGCACGTTCTGCAGGCCCTGCAGGGTGGCGTCCTGGCCGGTCACCGGGACCTTGCCGGCCACCTTGTTCTTCTTGAGGATGGACACCGCGGCGTTGCCGAGCCCGTCGTTGGCGGCCAGCACGCCGTCGATCTTGCCGTTCTGCTGGGTCCACATCTGCTCGAAAATGGTGGCGCCGCGCTGGTTGTCCCAGCCGGGCACGGCCTGCTCGGCGACCTTCTTGTAGCCGGACACCTTGTCGAGCACCGAGTGGGCGCCCTGGGCGAACAGGGTGGCGTTGTTGTCGGTGGGCGCGCCGTTCAGGTAGACGATGTTGGCGTCCTTGTCACCCAGGCACTTCTGCAGGCCCTTGCCGAGCTCCTCACCGACCTTCACGTTGTCGAAGGAGACGTAGTAGTCCGACACGCCGCCCAGGGTCAGCCGGTCGTAGTCGATGGTCTTGACGCCCTGCTGCTGGGCCTTGCGGGTCACCGCGGCGGCCGAGTTGGAGTCGATGCCGTCGATCAGCAGCACGGTCACCCCGCTGGTGATCATCTGGTCGGCGATGGTCTGGAACCGCTGGGCGGACCCCTCGGCGTTCTGGATGTCGTACTGCACGCCGGCGGCCTTGAACGCCTCCGCCAGGTAGGGCCGGTCGAAGCTCTCGTAGCGGGCCGAGGACTTGGTGTCGGGCAGGATCACGCCGACCTTGCCCTTGACGGCGCCGACCTGGCCGCCCTCGGCGTCATCGCCGGAGTCGTCCCCGCAGGCGGTGAGGGTGAGGGCCGCCACCACGGAGATCGCGGCGACGCTGAGGATGCCCTTGCGCATCTGCACGGGTCCTTTCTGGAAGGCGACCACGGGGTGGTGGCCGCAGGGGTGGTTCCCGGACGTGTTCGCAACGCGCGTCGCACGGTGGGCCGGGTCGCGGACCACCGGTCGAAATGTTGTGCCCCGCAACATATGTCGTCGCGACCAGCATCGCCAGGGGGTACGAGCCCCGGGTTTGTTGCGAGCAATAACAATCGGGCAACAGCGACGGAACACACCCGCAGGTCGCGGTTGGCCCCGGCCGGCCAGCCCCCGCCCTTGTCCTCGTCCGTGTCCTCGGCGAGGATCGCGCGGCGCCCGCGATGCCGACGACGCCCGCGTCGCCCACAGCCTCCGGAGGTCGCCGGAGGCGCCGGAGATCAGCCCCCGCCCGCCCGGAACACCTGTCCGGTCAGCTCGGTCAACCGGGTCGCGGCCATCCGGAACGAGCCGCCCGCCGGATGCAGGGTCAGCACCACCACGATCCGGCGGTCGCCCTCCCCCACCGTCCCGGTGGTGTGCAGCACCGGACGCCCCAGCCCCAGATCGGGCGCCGCCGCCGCTCCCGGCGCCGCCACCGCTCCCGGCCCGGCGGCAGAGACCGGCTCGGGCCTCAGCCCAGGCTCCGGTGCCGCCATCGCTCCAGGCTCCGCACCCGCCATCGGCCGCAGCCGCAGCCCGTTCGCCGTCGCCCCGCCGCAGGGCTCGTCCGGCACCGTCCCGAATCCGGACCACCCCTGCTTGACCGCCCACGGCCGTGGCAGCGCCCGAGGGATCCCGAAGTACTGGTCGAACCCGTCCTTGCCGCACCGGGTCGCCCTGCGCAACTCCCCCAGCACAAACCGCCGGGTCCTCTCAGGCGCCTTCTCCAGCAGATAGCGGTACGTCTTCACCACGTCGTACGCGCTGATCGCGGTGTACCCCCAGTACCCCGGCCGCGACGCCGGCGGCGGCGCCGTGTCGGCCAGCCGGAGCCGCCGCACCATCCGCGTGACGATCGCCCCGCGCCCCCCACGGTTCCACAAGGCCGTCGCCGCCCCGTCGTCACTGGACCGCAGCATCCCCCGCAACAGCGCCAGATCCCCGGCCGGCACCGCCCGCCCACCACTACGTTCCAGATGATCCAGCGCGATCAGGATCTTCACCACCGAGGCCGACCGCACCGTGCCGTGCGCGTTGTGCTGCGCCGTCACCTTCCCGGTCTCCCGGTCGAACACCATGTAGCCGGCCCGCACCCCCTTGGGCACCCGCGGCACCACCCGCCGCCCCACCGTCCGCGAAGGCTCCGGCCTCGTCGTCCCCGCCTTCGCCACTCCCCCCGGCCCGGCGTGCGGCTCCCCCTTCTCCGTACACCCGCACATGCCCATCCCGAGCACCGCCACCGACAAGGCCACCAGCCCGCGCAACGTCAAGGAAGGCACCCGCCATGCCTACCAGCCCCCACCCACCCCGGCCACCCATGTGCCGCGATCTAGGTACGCACCAACCCTCCGACTGCGCTAAGGTAGTCACGCCTGCTGCGGCAGGCACCGGGATGTGGCGCAGCTTGGTAGCGCACTTGACTGGGGGTCAAGGGGTCGTGGGTTCAAATCCCGCCATCCCGACGGTGAGCAAGGCCCGTTGAACGAGGCGAAAAGCCTGGTCAACGGGCCTTCGCTTTGGGTGTTCGAGTCAGACCGAGCGGCTAGACGACCTTGAGCCGGGGACCACTTGGGGACCTACGGACGCTGAGGTGGTCGCTCAGGGCCTTGCCGGCGGCGGTGATCGAGCGGACATCCGGATGCAGGTAGCGCTGAGTGGTGGTCAGCGAGCCGTGTCCGGCAATCTTTCGGAGGACGTGCACCGGAATCCCGGCATCGGCCATCCACGTCAGACCGGTGTGCCGCAGGTCATGACGGCGCAGATGCTCGTACCCGAGCCGGGTGACGACCTCGTCCCAGTGGGTGGCGTCCCGCAGGATCGCCGTGGTGATGCGGCCACCGCGTGGGCCGGTGAACAGGCGCGCGTCAGGATCGTCGCCAGCGGCGTCGAGACGGCGGATGACCAGGTCGCGGATTTCCTCGATCAGTGGGATGGTGCGGGCGCGCTTGCCCTTGGTGCCCTTGTCGACCAGGCCGCCGGGGCTGGGGGTGGTCTGCCGTCGGACCGTCCACATCCAGTTGTCGCGGTCGATGTCGCGGGTCCGGACACCGGACACCTCGCCGATGCGGGCGGCGGTGCTGGCGGAGAACAGGACCACATCACCCCAGCCCGGGTAGCGGTCGGCGGATCGCTCCACGAGAGCGTCAGCGAGGGTGACGAGCGCTTCCCAGTCCGATAGGGCCAGGGAGCGGGGGTCGTCCAGTTCGTCTTCGGCTTGTTTGTAGTGGCGCTGCCAGCCGGTGATGCGGGCCGGGTTGCGGTCGATGATGCCGTCGCGCACCGCCTGTTCCATGACCCGCACCAGGACCGCCAGGCTGTTCTTGACCGTGGAGCGTCCGCACTCATCGGCGATCCAGGCGTGAACGGTCCGGTCAACGGCTCCGTTCGTGATCATCCGGACGGGAAGATGCCCCAGCGCTGGAACGACGCGTTTGCGCCAGCCCGCCAGGTAGGGATCCAGGGTCTTGCTTTCCAGGCCACGAAGGGCCAGGGGCATCACGGTCTCGCCGTAGGCCGCGAGGGCCATCGTGGCGGTCATGGGGTCGATGCCCGCTTGGGCGGCCCGTTGCAGGGTGTCGATCCAGGCTTGCGCCGCCTCGATGGTTTCCACCGCTTCGGATTTGGAGCGCCGTCGCTTCGTGCCCGGGTCGGTCCAGCGCACCCGGGCGCGGTAGGGAAGCCGGCGGTCCGGCCGGTGTTCGATGTCGACCGACAGCGATACACCGATGGGGGGCATCTCCTGATAGGTCACGTATCAGCCTCTCTGGGGTCAATGCGGCGGTTGGCCAGCCAGCGCTCGACATCGAGCACGCTGTAGCGGGTGACCGCTCCGGACATCCGCACGAAGGGGGGTCCTTGGACGGGGTTCGAAGTTCGCCAGCGCCGAAGGGTGGACGGGTCGACTCCAATTATTTCAGCGAGTTGTTCAGTCGTGTACCAGCCGCCGAGCAGCAGCTCAGCAGAGGCGTGATTTTCGTCAGCGGTGGTCATGCTGTCATCTCCTGCGGTTCACGGTGGTCAAGCAGCGACGGTTGAAGCATCGAGCACGGCTTAGCTATGAGCCGTAGCCGGCTTGGCGTCGTCGGCGAGCTTGGTCGGCGGCGGTGTCAGCCAGGAGGGCGTCTCCCGCGTTGAGCCATCCACTGTTGGCATGGGTAAACCAGCCCACGGCGAAGGCGGTTTACTTCTGACGCTCACCGAGGGCGCGGTTTTCGCCGTTTTGAGTTTGGCGATAGGTGATGCGGGCTTCACGGAGTGCGACCAAGATGGCCGAGTAGCGGTGGGCTTTAGTGCTGAAGAGGCCGTCGCAGCTGAGGGTTTGCGTCCATCAGTGCAGGTCCGTACAGCTGGGAAGGTCGTGGGGTTTTCAGCGGGCGGCGACGGGGTTTTTGGTGTGGTTGCCGTGATGATTCGCATACAGGGTGGCCGTTCCAGGAGTGGCTCGGTGGAAGGTGAGGCCAGTAATCGCGGTGGCTTGGTAGCGCATTGCTTGAAGAGACAACGATCTCAGTTTCAGTGAGTCCCCTCTCTCAGGGAAATGACGCGTATGACATTCTGTTTTTCTAGGCGATGCCCTATCCGCCGAGTCGCTTGGGATGGGGTTTGGTGGATTACGCGACACAGGAGGGGGCGTACTCGTCGTTCTCGATCACGCCCGGAAGAGCTTGTGTGTCATGGATGTGTTGGCGATCGAGGCGGTCATGGAGCCTCCGGAACCTGTGGCAGTCGAGGCGTTCGCTCAGCGGCGAATGCAGGCCCACCTCCGTAGGCTCGCAACCCGATGACGTGGAGGATCTGGAGGCGTTCTCCAACCAGCGACTGGAGTACGGTGCCTCATCTTCTGCGCACTGTTCTGGAGGGTGGTGGCGCACTTATTGGTTCGGTGGGGCGTTCTCCGCTGAGGCGTCATCGCTCAGCTCTCGCAGGGCCTGGCCAACATCGCCATGTGCGAAGGCGCGGCGGACTTCCTGGTCGTCCTGGACTCGTGCTACTGCCCGCATCAAGTCATTCAGCGTCACGGCCGCAGCGTGAACTGGGTCTTCACCTGATGGTGAGTCGCGGTGGCCTCCGTGCTGGCTGATGGTGACCTGCGGCTGGGTGGACCTACGTCCCGATTCGCGGATCGCCACGGAGGCAGCCGCCAGGCCGTCCGCCAGTTCCGCCCGCTGCTCTGACGTCAGGTCGAGGTTCTCGCTGGTCTCGACCAAGAGTTGGAGGACTGCACGCAGCCGGCTCCAGGAGTCGGTGGCGGCGTAGGCGCTGTCTCTGGCTACGGCGAGCGCGTTGCCACCGGCGGCTCGGGCGCTGGCTGCTGCGGGAGTGTGCGGGTCTTGGGCGCGGCGGAGGGTGTCGAGGACCGCCTGCCAGGAGTAGCGGAGGTCCTTGCCCGTCCGCAGCGCGGGGAGTTGTCCTGCGGCGGCCATACGGCGGATGGTCTTTTGTGACAGTCCCAGCCTGAGCGAGAGCTCTTTGGTGGTCAGGATGTCGGGGTGCCGATCCGCTTCACTACTCATGGCGTTCCTTGGGCGATCTCTGCTGGGACGCCCTCACGTTAGCTGAGGGCAGATGCCCCCCTGCGATCTCTTCGCAGGCCAAGGCGGAGGAGGTGAGGCCGATCACCACACGTTCCGCGCCATCGGGGCATCGGGTCACCCGTCCTCCGTGTGGTGAGGGTGGAGAGCTTTCTGTCTGGTGACCTCATGCCATACCCCCACAGTTCGGGCAGGCCATCCGCGTGGGGTGCTGGGGTGGAGCCGTAGCAGGTTTGGAACAGTGGGCCAGCTCGGGTGGACGGCCGTCTGTTGTGATGCATGGCTCTCCCTTCTGCTGGCTCCGGGGGCCTTGTCGGCAGGGCCTCCACAAGCCGCTTGACGCGCGGACGCGCCTGAGGCTGAAGGCGTTGCGAGGAGCTTGTGGTGCAGCAGCTCGTGCAGGGCTACGCCTTCAGCGACACCGGCCCGAGTCCATGACACCGACGATGCAACTTAAGGATCTTCGGACCGTATCTTCCTTCAAAGGGTCGCATAAGGGTCAAGATGGTTCAAGAGGTGTCATAGTTCTGGGTGCGTCCCGTCCGATCGTGCACATGGCGACGTCACCCGGACGCGGACAGCGCTCCAGCAGGCCGGGTCGTGCTTGGAGGGAAGTTCCGGCCGGCGTCACCGAGGGAGCCAAGGATCAGGCAGAGCGACACCTGGGACCTGAGATCGAGGAACAAGCCCAGGGTCGGTTGCGCGGCTGGTGGCGGCAGGCCGCTCGGGTGGTGATGGCGCTGCTGTCTCTGCGAGGCTGAAGAGTTCCGGCGGACGCCGGGATCGGTTGTCTCGGCTGTCCATCGTGTCGGCCAGTGGGTCCTGCAGTTGCGGGACCGCCTGGTGGCTGAGCAGGCGCGGATCGGGTCGCCTCTTGTCCGGGCCGTCCGCCCTGCCCTGAATCCGGGCACGGGGCGTCATCGCGGAGGGTGAAGCAGGGCAGCCGGGGCCGGCTGCGGTGCGTCCGCGCCGGGCTAGCGGCTGGATCCGCGTCCGTGGTCGTATCTGGGGCCGGGTGGCCGGGAGGCCTCGTACTGGCGGTCCTGCTCGTGCGCGGCGGCGCGGCCGGCCTGGTGGGCGGTGCGGCCGGTGGTCTGTCGGCGGTGGTGCTGGGTGCGCTGCGTGCGCTCCTGGTCGGCGTGGTCGGTGGGCATCTGTCGGCGAAGGTTCTGTTCGGTGGTGATGGCCGCGAGCTGGCGGTGGGCTTCGTCGGCGTCGACGGCCTGGTGGGGTGTGTCGATGCCGGCGAGGTGGGCGGCGTAGGCGCGGCCCAGGGTGGTCTGGGCCGCGCGTTTGGGGGCAGTGCGCAGGTCAGCGCGGATCGCGAGGGCCAAGTACTCGTCCCACCGCCGGGTCAGGGCGGCCAGGTCGGCGGTGGCCGCGCCGTGGTGCCAGCGGCCGCTCTCCTGGTCGGCGCCGCTCTCTTGGCCGGCGCCGGGCAGGTGGAGGGCGGGGGCCTGGCGGTAGGCGTCGGCGGCCTGACGGGCGAGTCGGTCGGTGCGCTGCTGGGCGGTGGTCTGCCGGTCGCAGGCGGCCTGCCAGGCATCGTGGGCGTCCTGCAGTTGCTGCTGGGCCTGGGCGCGGGATATGCTGGCCATGCGCAGGGCTAGGCGGCCGTGCTGGGTGAGTTCGCGGGCAGCGGTCACCTGCCGGGTGGCGTCGGCGATGTCCGCCCCCGCCTGGTCGGCCTCTTCTCGTGCCTGGGTGAGCTGGGCCTCAATGTCGGCGGCCTGGGCGAGGGCTTGGCGGCGTTCAGCCAGGACGGTGGCGGCGGGGCCTTTGCCGCGGCGAGCCGCCGCGGTCTCTGCTGCGGTGCGGGCCTCGATGCGCTGGAAGCGATCGAGCTGGGCGCGGTAGGCGGTGGCCAGGCGGTCCAGGTACTTGTCGGTGTAGGTGCCATACGGCCGTTTGCGCCAGTGCGGCACCGCAGAGGGCTGAATACTCTCACGCCCGGCCCCAGCAGCCTGGGCGGCCGGAGCGGCTTCGGTGGCTGGGGTGCCAGTGGGAGGTGCAGGAACGGTGCCGAGTTCGGTGAGCGCGAGCCGGTCGGCGCGGTCGCCGGTCAGGGTGCGGGCGTAGGCGCCGATCGCGCGGGCCAGTTCGTCGACGGGGCTGTGCGGGGCGCCGTGGCGGGCCCGGTCGGTGTCGGTTTCGAGCAGGTCACGTGGCAGGTACAGGTGCGCCTGCTTCCGGTTGCGGCTCATGGCGGGGTAGACGGTGTGCGGGCCCAGGCCCGGCCCGTACACGAAGGTGATGTCGCTGGTTAGTCCTTGGGCTGAGGCCACGGTCATCGCCGTGCCGTATGACAGGTCGCCGGCGGCGATGCGGGCGGCGGGGATGGTGGCGGTCTCTACCCCGGGCCCGTCTTCGGTTTGGCTTCGCCGCTGCACCACCGGGTCGCGGCCGTTGAACCCGGTGACGATGCCGCGGTAGCCGTTGAGGACGTCGACGGCGTCGGCCGGGGCGTCCTTGTGCCGGGTCCGGTAGTCGTTGCGGCGGACGCGGACATAGTCCCCCACGGCCAGGGCGAGGGTGCCGCCGGTGGCGAGCTGGTAGCTGTGGTCAGGGCCTGTGATCTCCCCACGTTTACGGCGGGTCAGGCGCGCGCCCTGGTTGAGCAGGTCGACGTCGGCGTTGGTGCCGGTCAGCATCAGCAACCGGTCCAGCTCCTCATGGACGTCCCGTTCGCCGCTGGTACGGGCCAGGTGGTCGCGGGCCGACTCCCAGTCAGTCAGCATCCGCGCCAAGGTGTCCTCGCGCCTGCCTCCGGCGTGCACGCGGCCGGCGACGGCCCAGGTACGCAGGGCACCGTGTCGGTCCCCGGCCCGCCACAGCTGCAAAGCGCGGCGTTCCAGCGGTTCGCGCTGGCGGCGGTTCTCGGTCAGCAGCGGGCCTGCGACCTGCCGGTGGATTTCAGCCAACGTCCCCCTGACACCAATGGCCTTCATCTGCAGCGGGTCGCCGATCAGCACGGCCTTGGTGCCGGTGCGCTGGGCGGCGGACAGGACATCAGCGAGTTGCCGATCATCGGCCATCGCGGCCTCATCGATGACCAGGACGTCGACGCCGTCCAGGCCGGGGGCATCCGGATCCTCCAGCGCCCGCTGCACGGATGCGATCGTCGATGAGGGGATGCCGGTTTCGGCCTGCAAGGCCTGGGCGGCGACCGCTGCGGCGGCGGCGCCGCGCACGACCATCCCGGCCGCCTCCCACGCCGCCCGGGCGGCCGCCATCAGCGTCGTCTTGCCCGCCCCGGTCACGCCGACCACCGCGTCGACACCATGCCCGGCGCCGGTCAGCCGCTGGATGACCTCGCGCTGCTCCCGGCTCAGCTCGAAGCCGGCGGCGGCCTCGAATGTCTCGATCGCCAGCTCGGCGGCCTGGGCATCGACCACGGCCAGACCCTCGTCCTCGCGGCCGGGCCGCTGATAACCGTCCCGGGCGGCGGCGAGGATCTGCTGTTCGGCGGCGATGATGTCGCGGGTGGTGTAACGCTCAGGGTGGGTCCTGTAGGCCGGGCCCTGTCGTTCCAGCCGCACCGCTGGACCTTCCCCGGCCACCACCGCGTCGGCCAGTTCCTCGGCGGCGGCCGCCGATGTGATGCCGGCGGGCAGCTCGTCCAGGACGGCGGCCAGTAGCTTCGGCCGAGTGACGACCTTGGCGTGGGCGGTAAGGCCGTGTTCGGGATCGAACACCGCGGCGGCGATCCGTTCCGCCACCTCCCCCGCGGGCCGCCCCGCCCATTCCGCAGACCGCTCCACCCGTTCCGCAGACCGTTCCGCCCGTTCCGTGGTCCGTTCCGCCCGTTCCGTGGTCCGTTCCGCTGGCTGTTCCGCGTTCCGCCGGGACGGAGGAGAGGGCGGAACAGTCCGCGGAGGGCGAGGCGGAAGGTCCGGTCCTACTGGCCCGTCCGGTCCGCCGATTCCGGTACCACCGTCCGGCCCACCGCCGCGGCGGGCCGCTGCCACGACCGTGTCTGGATCGGCTCCGGACTCCACCGTCTGCCTGCGCCAGGATTCCCTTAGGTCAGCCTCCAGTGTTCCGGTGGCCACCGGGGCATGGACCAAGCTCGCCGGTGCGAGCGGAGCGGTGTCCTTGCCTTCCCGGCACATCGCGGACGCCGCCTTGATCTGGGCGGTGGTGGCCCGATCCGGATCGATGCCCAACCGGACCAGCATTCCGCTGGTCTGGCCGGACCGCTTGGAGAACACCTCCCGCAAGCGGGCGGGAACACCGGCCAGCTCCCACACCCGGCTCCCGGGCACCCGTTCCCACCGGAACCCCAGGGCGGTGGTCTTGGCGCGGAAGCGGGCTTGGGCCAGCGCCCCGACTACCTCCACATGCCGGTAGAACTCCCAGCCGCCGTTGCCAGCGTGCTCCACCGGCCGTCCGCACCGCAGACCATGTGCGCGATAACCGCATGCGCGTGCAGGTGCGGATCCGGAGTCTGCCCCGCCACAGGGCGGGCGACGTCGTGCCACATGACCCAGCCCAGTAGACCGCTGGTGGGGATACGGCGGGCGGTACGGCCGTCGCCGTGCTTGCCGCGCATCACGTAGCCGCACCACCGCTCGACCTCGGCCAGCGTCTCGGTCACCGCCTCACGGAAGGCGTTTTGCAGCAGCGCTGCCGCCTGCGGATCGGCCAGCGCCCACCACACGCTCGGCGTCTTCGGAATGTCGATCGTCAGGTCGAACCCGCGGTCCCCGACCCGCACCGTCTCGGCGCGGTGCGCCCGCGCCACCGTCAGCTCCCTGGCCTCGTAGACGGCACCCAGATCGACGCCGAGCGCGCCGGCCAGGCGCTCCAGGTCCTTGACGGCCACCCGGTGCGTTTCGCCCTCGCGGGCCACCATCCGCGTCATCTGCGCGAGCCGTGCCCGGCCCCACCGCGACGCCGCCACCTCGGTAGCCGGCACCCCCCGCGCGGCCGCCAACTCCTCCACGGCGGCGAGGAACGGAGCAGCGGGCAGCTTGCCACGGGGATGTGCCGCCCGCTTCGGCTCTACCAGCCGCTCGCCGGTCTGGGGATGAACGCCGTCCATCAACGCCCGCGCCTTGGCCTTGTCGGCCTCACCCGCCAGCGCCGCGCCGGCGGTGATGCCGACCTCGGCGAGCCCACCGCCGAACCACGTCAGCCGGTCGGCCTCATCCATCCGGTACCCGGCCTGAGCCTCAGCCTCGGCGGCGTGCCCATGCTCCCGGGACAGCCCGCAGCCAGCGGAGGCTTCCAGGCGGTAGTCGACCTGCGCGATGGCCGGGCCGATCGCTGTCACCCACGCCACCGCCACATCACCCCCGCCGTGTCCCACCGGCCGCTCAGGCCTTTGCGTCCCGACAGGGATACGTGGGTCCAAAGCGTTGATCATGCACGTGAAAATTAGGATGCATGATCACTTATTGCCCTGTCTAGGCCCAACTGTCTTAGACATGTCGTGATGTCTTATTTAGCCGGATGGCGACATCCTCAGTGAGGGCGCTCGGCTCGGGCTGCCACCACAGGGCCGGGGAGGACCCTGAGTACTGGGAAGCGGGGGTGGTTTCCGTGAGCGGGTGGAACTGTCGGTACCGGGTCGTAGCCCGCGGGGTGTCATAGCGGAAGGCCGCGCCGCTGGGAGGCGTTGGCATGTCCCGTGATGATGGGTCCGCCCGGTCGGACCGGTCGGCTGCGTCGGCCGTTCGGGGAGCGGTGGTACTGACCGGCTGCGGCGTTGCAGGCGGCGCCGCTGGGGTGAGTGCGCCAGCCGGGCCGGGCCGGTCGAGGTGTTGATGTGGCGGCCGGCGGTGCCGGGGCCGGAGACCGTGGTGTCGGCGCGGGTGACCGAGCGCATCTTAGCTTCGATCCCTGACGACACCCGCCGTGCCTACATGCGTTCGTGGAACGATTTCACCGCCTGGTGCGCGCGGGTGGGGCGGACCGCGCTGCCGGCCACCACTGAGACGGTGGCCGAGTTCATGTCGGTCCGCGCCGACGGCGGGAAGGCGCCTCCTATCTGACCAGCAAGTTGGCCGCGATCCGCGTCGTCCATCGAACGAGCGGGGCCATGCCACCCGACCCCGGCGCCGCTTTGGCGGTGATCAAGAGCTACTGGCGGGAGCGCGCGACCGCCGGGCTGCCCGACGCACGCCGGGCGCCCGTGCTGGCGGTCGATCAGTTGCGGACGCTGGTGGCCGCCTGTGCCCTCCCGCCCGAACCGCTCGCCCCGGTCGATGTCGGCTTGGGCGATCTGCTTGGTGCGGCCGCGCCGCCACCGGTCCCGGTGCCACGGCCGCAGGCGCTGGTGGTCTGTGACCAGTTCCTGCTGGTGCTGGGCTGGGCGATGATGGCGCGGCGCGGTGAACTGGCCGCGCTGAATTTGCCGGACGTGGTCGAGGTCGCCCAAGGCCTGGAGGTGGCGGTGCGGCAGTCGAAGGTCGACCAACACGCGGTCGGCCGCATCGCCGCCATTCCGTACGGCGGCGGGGCCAGTCACGAGACGGTCCGCCGGACGATCCTGGGCCTGTCCGTGCCCAGCCGCTGGGAGACCGCCGAGGCCGTCCTCCTGGCCCTGTGCGAACTCGCCGGGGTGAATCCCGACGAGAGCCGCTGAGACGCCCCGTCCCCCTCCTACCGCGAGGCGTTCATGGAGGCCTGGAACGATGCCCTCGACGCCGACCCGTCCTCCCCGGCACCGCAGCCCGCCAACAACCCCTGGGTCACCAGGAACGGAGACTTCTCCGATGATCCACCCTTCTGACCCCGCCCGCCTCGGCAGCAACGGGGCACTGCCACGCGGACCCAGACCCTCCACTCTGGGTGCCGTCAGGCGTGTCACCGCCAGCAAGCGAGAGCAGCCGTTGCCAGCGGGTGTGACACAGAAGCGAAATCACCTGTCGCATAGCCTCGTCAGAGGCAGCGTCCGCCCGGCTCGGGGTCCGCCGGGCCGGGGGTGATCCGGCAGCATCATGTACCACGTCGGCTCTAGGAGGTCCTGGTGGCGTCCGTTCCCCCTTATCCCGGCCGGAACGGCCGGCCTGGCCTACCGCGCGTCGCGGCCGCCGTCGAGCACTTCCTCGACTCCATCCAGGACCCGGCGACCCGCGCCGACTACGCCCAGACCCTCGCACACCTGATCGACCTCTTCCCCGCCTGGTTCCCCGTCGTTGGCCTGGACTGCGAG
>NZ_FNVO01000030.1 GCF_900108175.1 Thermomonospora echinospora | reverse complement strand
AACCGCAAGCGGGTGGAGCGGCTGATGCGCCGGGCCGGGCTGCAGGGCGTCTACCGGCGGCGAGGGCGCCGCGACCTGGTGAACGCCGCGACGGAGGAGGACCTGGTGCAGCGCCACTTCGACGTCGCCGGCCCCGACCGGCTGTGGCTCACCGATATTACCGAACACCCCACGACGGAAGGGAAACTGTACTGCGCCGCCGTGCTGGACGCCTCTTGCGGGCGCATCATCGGCTGGTCGATCGACACCCGCCAAGACACCGACCTGGTCATCAACGCACTCGCCATGGCCGTCACACGACGCAACCCGCCACCCCGCTCGACAATTCTGCATTCCGACCACGGAACGCAATACACGTCATGGGCGTTCGGGAAACGTCTGCGGGACGCCGGGCTGCTCGGCTCGATGGGCACGGTCGGTGACTGCTACGACAATTCCATGATGGAGTCGTTCTGGGGGACGATGCAACTGGAGTTGCTCGACACCCGGACGTGGAAAGCCAGAGAAGAGCCGGCCGGCGCGGTCTTCGAATGGATCGAATGCTGGTACAATTCTCACAGGCGTCATTCCAGCATCGGAATGCGCAGCCCCGTCGCATTCGAAGGGCTCAACCTGCCCTCAGATGCCCACGAGTGACCTCACCGTTGGTGTCCGTGCAACGGGGGGAAGCTCACCCCGTCCAGGTTCCCGCCGCGGGTGGCGGCAGCGGCCTGCAGTGCGTCGATGACCAGCTCGGTGCGCATGTGGTCGGCGATCGACCAGCCCGCAAGGCGGCGCGAGCCCAGGTCCAGGACGGTGGCCAGGTAGAGGAACTCACCGCCCGCGATGGGCAGGTAGGTGATGTCCCCGACGTACTTGCGGTTGGGGGCCGGGGCGGTGAACTCACGCCTGAGCAGGTCCGGCACCGGTGCCGCATCCGGCTCGGGCACCGTGGTGCGGACCTTGCGGCGCAGGTGCACCCCAACGATGCCGAAGCAGCGCATGACGCGCTCCACCCGCTTGTGGTTGATGCGCAAGCCCTGGCCGCGTAGTTCGGCGGTGACGCGCGGGCTGCCGTAGGTGCCGTCGAAGGCGGCATGAACCTCAGTGATCTGTGCGGCCAGTTCGGTGTCAGCGCGCACCCGCTCGGCCCGCGCGTCGGCGGTGGCCTGCCACCGGTAGAGCCCGGAGCGGGAGACTCCCAGCACCCGGCACAGCCGCTTGACGCCGAACAGCGCACGGTGGTCGGCGACGAACCGCAAGCGGCTCACCAGCTGGTCTCCCCGGCGAAATACTTGGCCGCCCGGCACAGGATGTCGCGTTCGGCCTCCAACTCGCGGACCCGGGCCCGCAACTGCCGGTTCTCCTCCTCCAGCACCGCCTCCGAAGGGGCCGGCCCGGCGGCCGAGGCGGTAGCGGCCTGCCGCGGCCGCCGGGTCGCGGCGGGCGTGACGGTCTCCTGCCCGGCCTGCCCGGTCCGGGCGTTGCGGACCCACAACCGCAGCGTCTCGCGGTTGATGCCCAGGTCCCTGGCCACCGACGCGTACGTGCGCGTCGGGTCCGACAGATACAACGCGACGGCGTCCGCTTTGAACTCAGGCGGGTACACCTTCATGCCCACAAAGGACTCCTTGATCTCCAGATCTCCATGATCCGGCACTCAAGGTGTCCACACTCCAGGGGGAGGGCCCAACCTCTCTAGCGGTCACACCCTTCGGGCGTGGCTTCTTTGTGGGGGTCGCGCCGACCCCCACACCCCCTCGCGCCGGGCGCGCGGTCCCTCGGCCGTGACGGTGCGGGCAGCGCGGCCGCCGCGTGGACAGGTAAGGCACCCGGCAACGGGGCGGCGGTCATTCTTCCTGCAGATGCTCGGGCTGAGCAGCGCGCGGCGAGGCGTACCCGGCCTCACGGGGGTTTCGTCCGGGCTGACTCTGCAGGGCCTGAGGCGATGACCTGCGGGTTGGAGGGTAAGTCCGAACAACCGCTGCTGATCTCGTTCGGACTTACCTTGCGCCTTCAGTGGAATGAGGGTCCCTCGGCTCGATCGGACGCAGGTCGTGAAGCACGCGCGAACGGTCGGTCCAGTCGTAGATGCCGGCGCGGTCGGTGGAGGTGGACAAGACGGTGGCGCGAGCACAGGCGATGAAGCCCGGCTCGGCGTCCGGCGTAGGCAAGGTCAGGCACAGGAACCGGGCGTGGAACCGGGCGGGCACTTGGGCGAAGTCCAGGATGCTGAGGCGTGTCTGCTCGTCTGCCGGCTGGAGGACCAGCGGGTCGTAGAACGTGCGGAGCTTGACGGCACGGACGTCTTCGAACAGGACGTTGATGTGCTCGTCACCGTTCGCGTCGGCATGGCCATGCATCAGCAGCTCTGAGTGGCTGACTCCATAGCGCCAGGGACGGAACCGGCGCTGCAGCGTGAGGACCTCCATGGCGCTGATCATGCCCGGACCCGCAGCTTCCCTGAAGAGTTAGTTCGGAACCTGAAGCGTTCGCGCGGACTGGACACAGGGCACATGCCCCCGGCACGTGGCGACAGACCTTGACCGGTGCCATGTCGTATTCGACGGTGTCGTATTCCGTCAGGCTGTAGCGCCGCTCTGCTCCGGCGAGAGCACCGCCGGGACGGCCGCACCCCAGCGGGAAGGGCACTCCACCTGAGGAGAGAGGAGTGGCCCCCGCGCTGCTGAGATCAGCCGAAGGCGGGACCGGTCCCATGGCGGGTGCTTAGGGTTAGCGGGTATGGGCGGATCACACGAGTTGCGCGGTCACGAGCGGCCAGTCCGGTCTCTGGCGGCCGTCCCAGCGGCTGACGGCCGGGTGCCTATTGGCAAGCGGGGACGCGGGCGGGTCCGTGCGGCTGTGGGATCCGCAGTCAGGGCATCTTGTCGGCGGGCCCGTGAACGTCGACGAGGTCGATGTGGTGGGGCTCGGTGCCGTGCGGCTTGGGTCCGGGGCGTGGGCTTTGGTGAGCTGGGGGAGCGAGCAGCTCACGCTGTGGGATCCGCTGGACTTGAGCGACGCCGGATCGCCCTTGTTGCAGGTCGACGTGAGCGCTGCCTGGGCCATGGCCGTTGTACCCGCGACCGCCGCCGCACCCGGGCTGATCGTCACCTCGGAGCAGGAGGGGGTGCGTGTCATTGATCCCGAAAGCGGTCGTACCGTCTTCCGGGCCGCCGTCGGCGATCCCCTACTCCTCCGTTTGGCAGGCGGGCGGTTCGGGGATGAGAAGGCCGGATTCGCCGTCGTAGGCTACGACGGCCGCATGGAACTCTGGGCCCCGGACGGGTCCGCCGGCGCCGGGGAGTGGCGGCGGCGCGACCTCAGGTTGGACAGCTCCGACAGGCCGGATGACATGGTCTTCCTCACCGGCGCCGACGGCGATTCCCTCGTCGCCATTGCGACAAAGCACAAGGTCGCCGTGTGGAATCTGCGCACCGAAAAACGGGTGATACAGGCCAACTTCGATGTCAGCGTCGACGCACTGACTCCTGTTCCCCTGGGTGACCGGACCCTTCTGGCCCTCGGCTTCACCAAACGGCAGAACGCGGGCGTACAACTCTGGGACCCGCATACGCAGCGACTGGTCGGCGAGGTGTTCCACCTGGTCGGACGCGGGCCCGACGACCTGGGCGGTAACAGCGTGCGCGCCATAGTCGGCATTCCCGGCCAGGATCGAAGCGTTCGCGTCGCCAGCGGGACCCACCTTGACAGCTTCGTCCGCGTGTCGGCGCCGCTCGACCTCGGTGTGCTTCCCGGGGCTGAGAACGCAACCGAGGGCACGCAGGACAGCCCGCAGGGAACCGGAGCGAAGACCCGGGTCACCAAGGACACCGAGGTGAGGGCGGCCACCGTATCTGCGGCGATCGAGGCTTTCACCGACGCGATCGAGGCGACTCCGGTCATCGACCAGGACCGGCTGCAGGCCGAGTACGACAGCCTCCGCAAGGCCTGGGGGGTAAAGGGGCTGGTCAACGGTTCGTTCGAGGAGATCACCGAGATCCTGCGCGTGAATCTGGAGATCGACGCCAGACGACTCAGCGGTACGTACTTTGTGATCGACTTCATGGAGTACAACCAATGCACCCAGGTGAACACGATGCATAGCGGCGGGTTCGGCCCGTACCGCGTGTGGCGGACTGCCGACGGGTTGTCCCTGTACTCCAACCGGCAAGTCCTGCGCCGACGAGACGAAGAACAGCGGGTGGGCAAGCTGTGGCGCTGGTGGCGACGGCGGTGAAATAGCTTCCCTGGGATCACCGCATCAACCGGGCGTGCGGCCTCTGCGGGCCGGACCCGGCACCACGCACCACGCGGCCGTCCTTTGCGTGCGCGCGTGGGTGTCTCCAGAGGAGCCGGAAATCCCCCGGCGGCTGCTGACCGGGCGTGGTCAGCGCGGCCGGGCGGCACCGAGAACGGGCACGAGCGGCGGGAGTGACGGGAGAGAGCGAGCAGCGGGAGGGCGGGACTGGTGTCCTGCCGTATTCGACCGTGTCGTATTCGGGGGCGGGTGCTTACATGGCCCTGTGAGCACCTTTGATCGGTAGGAAAGGGCTTTGGCGACGGGGCGTCGTCGAGGTGTGCAGGGTGGGCGGAAATCCCGGGTGTTCGTGCGGCTCGCCGACCTTCGGAGCTGTTCGGAGCGGCACCCGCGTGCCGGAGTCTCTTCATAAATCAAGATCGTCGTACAGGGGTTCAAAGGCAGGGACGGCCCCTGTGGCTTTTGGAGAGGGCACTCATTCCGGGATGATCAGGATGGTGGCGTCGGCAGGGTCGCCTGCCGGTACTAGAACTCGCAGCGTGAGGTGTGGTGCGGTCAAAGACACGCGCCAGGAACCATCAGACCGCTGTTCGGTACTGGCCACCCGGAGGGACTCCAGGCGGTAGTCGTGCGCAAGCGCGGCGGCGATGGCGGCGTCAACGGCTTCTTCCTCGCTGAGAGGTCCATCAGTGTCCGCTCCTCGGCTCTGCCAGCGGTCCCGTACGGACTGGAACAGCCTTGAGGCGGCCCGTACCACGACGGAGTCGGTTCGGTTGCCGATGATCCCGCCGATGCCGGCAGCCCCCAAGTAGGTGGCAACTTCGATGGCCACCTCCATGATGTCTTGCGGCGACGCCGCAAAATCAGGGGGCAAGGGAGCGATATCAGGGGGCGAGGGGTCGATGCGGTCGGGCACAACGGGCAGCGGGGTAGTGTCAGGCCCCTTGGGCGTGTCCGTGACCTCGCGCCATAGCCGCAACGCTGTCATGACTTCGGATTCGGGCTCCTCGGGTCCCTTGGACCACGCTCGCCCGTAACCATCCGTGATCCCGTACAGCAGGACGTGGAGCTCCATCGAGCTCTCGGGGATCGCCTCACCCTGCAGGTACGCCTCGACCTGAGGCGCTGACATGGGAAAGATCTGCCCCTGGGTTCGGCTGGCGATCTCCTCCGCACCCGGTGCCCCGTGCCTGGCCCAGATCTGCCGTAGACAAGCCACGTATACCGATAGCACCTCGGTGTTCTCAGCCATGTCTCACCGCCCTTCCCCTCCCCTGTCGGGCTTTGACGGCTCAGTGTGACGAGAGGTTCCGGCCAAGCGTCGGTGGGCTCACAGACTGCTCTCGGCTGTACTTACAGCATCCCTCCGACCCGATCCTGTTGGATGCGAACGGTAGTGAGGCCTCCTGGTCAGGCCCACGGGCCGGTTCACCGAACTTGATCTGCTGCGTAGGCGCGGTTCCGCAGCTGAGGGCTGCATCGTCCTCCCGAGAAGTATGGGCAGGTACTTTTCCATCGTGGTGATGCTGGAGTGTCCCAGTCTGCGTGTGGCGTTCATAGTCGCGGGCCGACCTACAGTGGGCGGTCGGCCAGGCCAGGGGCCGTTCGGCCACCCACCGCTTGGGGTGGACCTGGAATCCGCGCCGGTGTGGGGGTGTGCCGACAATGTGCACCCAGAGGCCCAGCACGGTGCGTGCCCAGGCCGCTGGCCAGATACAGGTTCAGCTGCAGCATGGCGGCCTCTGGTATGGCTTCAATCCGCTACCTTTACATTGTATATTTTTTTGGTGTCGCTCAGGCGGCGGTACGGGAACGGTTTGCTTCACAGCGCATCCCCGCACGGCTTGACCTGTGTCGCAGACACTACTGCGGTCGCGACAAGCACGAGCCACAGAAAGATCCGAACCACGCCCCCACCCGCCTCCGTGGCTATGGCGAGCTCACCATCACCCGGCTGAAGACTCGGACCATCTTGTGCAAACTGCGCTGCTGCCCCACAGCACTGGTCGCATCGCAAAGCCACCTGCGGCTGCACGCACGCCAGACCGGCTCTTGAGAGGGGAAGCCCAGTTGGGTGAGGGCCGCCGTCCGTCGACGGGCCCATGGCGGCCTGGTGAGGTCTGCTACGTGGCCCCTGCTGCGACCGGTGACCGTTGGCCTAGAGCGGGCGCGGCGTTGATTGGAAGATTTCCGCGCGGACAGGCCATGCCAGCACGGGCAGGCCGCTAGCGTGACCCCCTGAATGGGACCGCGCGGGGTAGGGCTTAACGTCATGCCCGAACTGGGCGGTTCATCACTTGGATGCGGAGGCATGATGAGGCTAGCACCGCACGAGCAGCACCTTCCCGGTCCGCGGCCGCGGCCAGATTCCACAGACCTACAGGGGCTCACGCTGCGGCAGGTGGCCAAGTGGGCCGAAGGCCAGGCTCGCTGGCTGGCTTCCTATCTCGACCTGGACCACGAGGATCCACGGGTGTTCTTGCTGGCGCAGGCGGCCAAGTTCGGTGAGGAGGCCGGTGAACTTCATGCGGAGGTTCTCGGGCATGCCGGAATCCACCGGCGGGACAAGGCTGGCCAGTACAGCCAGGACTCCCTTGGTGCTGAGATGGCTGACGTGATCGTGTGCGTTGCGCTGCTGGCGGCGTTGACCGGTACCGATCTCAACGCGGCTGTGACGGGAAAGATCGCGCAGCTCAACGCCCGGCGTTAACGCAGCCGCAGTGTTGTGTCCAGGGCATTGGACACAAAGAGGCGCATCCGCCCCTGTCCGGATGGCATCAGTTTTCTTTCTTTAGAAGAATTGCTGCCTCTGTTACTGTCCGGGGTGAATCGGTCGATAGATCCTGGCCGATAACGGACACAGGGGTGATTTCGGGTGCATGTGCTCCTTGCATTGCGGCTGGCCGTTTGCTGGTGTCATCCCTGCAATCTTGCACTGCGGTAGGCCGCCATGGTGCGAGGTCGGTTCATCGCGCTTGAGGGTCCGAAGGGCGTCGGGAAGACGACCTTGTGCGCCGCGCTGGCCGAACGGATCACCGGTACGCCGGGGGCCTCCAAGGTGCTGATCACCAAGGAGCCCACACCGCGATTCGACCTCGGCAATGAGCAGCGGTTGACCGGTCTGGCCTTGGCCAAAGCCATCGCTGCTGACCGGCGCTGGCACGTGGACGCCGAACTCGAACCGGCTCTGGCTGCCGGGCGCACGGTCATCTGCGACCGTTACATCCTGTCCAGCTACATCTTCCATACTGGTGACGGTGTCGCAGAAGACGTCATCGACCGGCTGAATGAATCCTTTCCGCTACCGACGCTCAACGTAGTGCTGTACGTTCCTGCCGATGCGCTTCGTGAACGCTTGAACGCACGTTCTTCGGCGACCCGGCTGCAAAAAGGGTCTACGAACGAGTTCTCCCTGTACATCCGGTATGCGGAACGGATGCGGAGGCTGGACGTCCCCTACAAGATCGCCAATAATGCCGACATCGGCGATCAAGAAGCGCTCACCGGCTGGCTGGTGAACTGCTGCACAGGAGGACTCCCATGACCCTGCGGTTGCCCGACTTGGACGCTCCCGGCGGTGACCTCGAATTCCTGCTTGGTGTGATCTTCAACCAGCGGATCCGCGCGGAGACGGCCTGGTGTGCCCCGGCCCGGCTCGGCGACCGGCTCGGCGGCCTGGACGCCGCAGACCTGGCCGTCTTGGACGCCGGGGATCTGGCTGACGTGCTACGCCGCAAACCCGCCGTGCACCCGTTCGCCACCACCATGGCCCGTAACGTCATCGGCACCTGCCAGGTGCTGGTGCGCGACTACGGCGGCCAGCCTCGCCGCCTGTGGAGCGATGAGCCGTCGGCTCCTGTACTGCTGCGACGGTTGACGGCGCTGCGTGGCATCGGTCACCACAAGGCGAGTGTGGCCATCGCGCTGCTGGCCGGCGAGTACGGCATTGCCATCTGTGGCGGCGACGGCCTCGTTGGCCAAGCCTTGGCGCGCTGTCCCCGGCTCGAAGAAGTCCTCTTGCACCCTCAAGGAGGCACCGATGTTGCTGCCGACCGTCCAGTTCGACGACGAGGCCCAGTGCTTCACCAGCACTGACAACGTCAAGACCGAACAACTGGTCGCGGCCATGGACCGGCCGCTGAGCCTGACGTTCCAGCTCACCCGCAACTGCAACTTCCGCTGTGTGTACTGCTCTGAGCCGCCCGGCATCCGCACCCGCGCCCCCGACGAAGTCCTCGCTATGATCGACAAGCTGGCAGGGATGCGGCGCATCATCTTCTCTGGCGGTGAGCCCATGGCCTACAAGCACTTTTGGCGCGTCCTGGAACACGCCCAGGGCAAGTTCGAGCGCATCGTGCTGTCCACCAACGCCAGCCTCATCACCCGCGACGCCGCAGCCCGTCTGCGCGACCTGGTCCACTACGTCGACGTCACCGTGGACGGGCCTCGTCGCCAGCACAACGCCATCCGCGGCCAGTATGACAAGGTCATCCGTGGCCTGCGGCGCTTGGCCGAGGAGGAGATCCCCCTGTCGGTCATCTGCGTGTACATGGGCCGCAACAAGCATGTGATCAACTACATTGCGCAGACCGGCGACATCTTCGGTGCCAAGAAAGTCAAGATCCTCACCACCATCCCCAAGGGGCTCAGCAAGAACCTGTTTGAAGACTTCACTACTGGTGAGGAACTCGACCGCCTGTATGAGCATTTGCAGGCCGAACGCGAGCGCAACGGCTGGAAGCCGCGGATCACCATCGCCGACTGGATGCGTATCGGCGCCGGCCACGCCATCTTGATCGAACCCGATGGACGGGCCGTGGCCTCGCCCGTGTGGCAAGAGCCCGACTGCATCGTGCCTTTCGGCAACCTTCACACCCAGACCGTCCAACAGTTGTGGGACGCCTTTCCCTACAAGACGCATCATCTGGACAAGTACCTCGAACGAACGATGATCGTCTTGGAGTAGCCACTGCTCGTCTGGCGCGGCGACACCGCCGCGCCAGAGAAAAGAATCGGCAGCGGCCTGGCCGCGACGACGTCCCCTTTGAGGCAGTCGCCCTAGTGCCAGGGTTGACTGCCGTCTGGCGTCTGCTCGAGGGTGTCTCAGCGTTTGCCGCAGGTATGGGGCCTGGAGGAGAGCTGCTCCTGCTGTCGGTGCGAACCCGTCCTTGGCCGCAGCTGAGAAGCGGAGCCCGTCGATGCACGCCCTTTGCAGAGATCATTTCCTCTTTGATCACTGGTCGGGATGATTCGTCAGGCCCGCTGGTGGGTGTGCAGGGTGCGATTATGGAAGAGTGGAAGCAGGAGAGGCGTGGGCGTATCGGGCTCGCCGAGCCGATGACCTTGTAGAGGTCTCGATTGTCCGGTTCGGGACTCGTCGACCGCCGCGTGTGCTGGTCCGGTTCGTCGATGTCTCATTCGAAGGGCGTGAGGAATGGGTGCCGCCCGCCCGGTTGAAGGTGCCGTGGGAGCAGGTGGAGGAGTATCGGGCCCGGGAAGCGCGGTGGGAACGGGTCAACGCGTCCGGCCTGTCTCTTGACGACCCGCGGGAGAGCGTCGCCGAGGGTGTCATTGAGGAGTTGTTCGATGAGGAGAAGGTATGGCTCGATCATCGCTCCTCAGGAGTGGTCTGTATCACCGACCCGGCTCGTCTGGCGTTGGAGCTGGGGCTGGATGAGCAGCAGCTGACCGGGCATCCGGATGCATTCGTCGAGGATGGAGTGCTGGTCGCGCCATGGGAAGTCACTGAACTGATTGCTACGACTGCGGTGCGGCGGAACCCTGAGCCGTTCCTGCTGCAAGTGCGCAATGAGGAACGCAAGGCCCGTTACGAGGCGATTCATGGCAGGTGGTCACGTGGCGGGCGCCGCAGCAACGACCATTATTTTGAACCTGAGTTCTGCGCCAAGTTCGACAACGACTACTACAGGCCTCGCAGAGAGATCCTGCTTTCTTGGTGCGGCGTCGATGCGGTGGAGCGCTTCGATGAGCTTGTGGAGCTGCGCAAGGAGGTTCGCAGGGTCGGTGAGCTGGCCCAGTCCGCGATCGACGCGTTGAAGGCTGCCGGTCATGCTTCCGAGGCATCACGGTTGCAACGTGAGCTCGGAACGCCGGTGGAGACGCTCCGTTTTGAGGAGACCGACGACTAGTCCGGCGGTCGATAGGCGCTCATGCCAGGCGGCATGAACTCATCAAAGTCAGAAGGTTCAATGGTTGCAGGCGTGACATAGGTCAAGGAGTCCAGATCGTGGAGAGGGTCGATGCGGTCGGCTTCGCTTTGCGCCCACTGCGTCCACTCCATGATGCGCTGCGCCTGGCGCGGGTCGTCGCAGGCGTCAATGGCATCTTTCAGGCGTGCGCAGTAGCTTCGAAGTGCTTCGGCCTCGGCTGATCTGGCTGCCTGCCGGTGAAGACGATCGCGATTCAGCGCGTCGAGGTATGCGCGCTTGGCGCGCGGTATCGCCTCTTCCCATGCCTGCCGGCGCCGCAGCCGTTCCGCTTGCGCGCGGTCGCGTGCCTCGAGCTGGGCCGCGGTGCGATCAGCGATCTCCTTGAACACCGCTGGGAGCTTTTGGTCGAGGTTCCACCGCTTACGGTCGGCCCAAAACGTCGATCCGTATCCTGCCTCGAGCCGCAGGATCAGCCTGCCGGAGAAGACTTGGCCGAGGGAGGAGGGGACGCGCTGCCAGTCGTACTTGGCCGCCGCCAGCTTCTCGCTGTCCATGACCTCGCCGCGCTCGAGCTCCTCCGCCAGTGTGAACTCGAAGCATATGTCATCGTTGGTGATCTGAAAGCCCGGTTCGCCCTCGTGACGAAGCCCGAAAGCATAGCCGCGGCGGCCGCATTCGTCGGCGATAGCTTGCGCGATCAGCAGGGCGCGGTCCTTCGTCTTGGCTGACACATGCAGCAGTCCCGGGGTGTCGCGCAGCGCACGGACCGCTTCATGGCTGCCATGCAGCGACTGTGGTACGGGGATGGAGGGTAGCGGTTCTGGCTGCGGTGGAACCTCATCCACGCTGATCAGCTGGATCACCAGGTCGCCTCTGTCGCGGCCTGTGTGCCTGAGCACATGCCCTTCGGGAACCAGCCTCTCGGTGATCGCTCTGCTGATCGCCCGCCGATACGCCCCCGCACGGGAGCCGGTGGGTCAGGAACGGTGAGCACACCGCCGTGCGTCAGTTTGGCCAAGAGTGCCTGCGCCGAGACCTCCTCGATGGCCGGGGAGGGCGGTGAGGCTTTCGTCTGCTCTCGTGTTGCCCGGCGGGGATGCTGCCGTGGAGGCGGCACGGCCTGCTCTGCGGGCTGGTAGCGGCCGTGTTCGAGGTAGTAGCGGCCGTGGTCGGTGATCGTCGCGTTCCAGGAGTTGCGGCGCCGCTTGATCGTGACCAGTCCACGGTCAGCCAGCGCGTACGCGCTCTGCTTGTAGGTGAAGCCGTCCCATCGACCGGCAGGGCAGCCTTCGGCCACCCACTGCAGAACGCTCAGCTGACGCTGCGATAAGGGCGGATAGCAACGGGGCACTCCCCCAGGCTGGCACGCGTGGCTGCTACGAGCCACGGCTTCACACGAGTTCCCAGCAGTCATAAGCGACCGACGAGCCACTCCGGCGTCAGCAGAGGCTTCTGCCTTTGCGGGTCTATGGATACATGTTGCTGGAGGATCAACGCCGCCGCGAAGAACCGGCTGATACTGAGGTTGAATTTTCAAGGTCAGGCTAGGTGGAGGGGAAGGCCGGTGTGGGCCAGGAAGCCGGCGAGCAGGTCGGGCTGGTGCTGCAGCCGGGCGGTGATGGTGGCTTTGAGGTCGTCCAGGCCGCCGAGCATGCGGTTGCCCAACCCGATCGGGGTTGACGGGAAGATGGCGCTATGACCGGCTCGACGATCCTTGACCCGCTCACCATGAAGCGCCTGGCGTTCATCCGCCTCCTGTACCAGCAGGGCGTCGATCAGTCCCGGCTGCCGGAACCGCTCAACTTCACCAGCGTCCTATCGTTCCACGACGCCGTCGAGCACTTCCTCGTGCTCACTGGCGAGCATCTCGGCGCGACGCTGCCCAACCACATCCAGTTCATGAGGTACTGGGACGAACTGCACCCTAACAAGCTGGCGAACGGGATCGTGCTGTCCGGCAAGGTCGCCATGGACAGGCTTAACCGAGCGCGGAACAACTTCAAGCACGTCGGTGCGCTCCCCGGCACGCCGACCGTCGAGCAGGCCCGCGGTGATGTGACCGCGTTCTTCGAGGACAACACCCCGAGGGTGTTCGGGGCGGCCTTCAACGAGATCGACATGGCCGACCTCGTCACGCATGAAGACACCCGGAGCGCCCTCAAGCGGGCGGCAGCGGCGTGGGATGCAGGCGAACACGTCAAGGCGATGGCCCTCCTGGTGAACGCCTTTGACGACCTCTTCGACGAGTATGTGTCCGCCAAGGGCGCCAGACAGGCGTTCGCCTTCGGCCCACAGATAGGCGTACCGCTGTTGTCTGCGCGGATCGCGACGCTCCTCGAGGCTCGACCTTCCCGCGCGGCAAGGAAGGAGATCGACCTGATCGCAGAGCTGCTCGATCAGGTGGCGATGTTCGCAGATCCGGCTCAACAGGCCCTGCGAGTGATGAGCCTGGGTATCGCCTACGACGAGTACGTACGTTTCCGGTCCCTGTGCCCATGGATCATGCGCATGGACCCGGATCTGTTCGTTCAGCGTCCGAAGGACTACACACCGACCGTTAACGACTTCAGGTACTGCCAGCAGTTCATGATCACCGTAGCGTTGCGAATCACCGAGATGCAAACACATTTGCCAGAGGTTCGCCAAGGCGAGAAAGAGACCCTGGAATTCACTATTTCGATGGACGGTAGCGAAAAGACCGAATGACGGGCGCTGACTAGTGTCTCGCAATTGAAAGCCTGAGATTTTCTGGCGGCCGTCTGCCAGCATGGCTGCCGTGAAGTTATCGAAGGATCAACGCCGAGAGTTGCTGGCACTTGCCGGTGACCGGAACGTCGCTGCGGCCGTATGCGATCGGGCACGGATGGTGCTGTGGCGTGATGAGGGGCGGCCGGTCGCCGAGATCGCCGGCGCGCTGAGGACGACGAAGCAGAAGGTGTATCGATAGCTGAGCCGTTATCAGGGCTTGGGAATCGATGGCCTGGCAGACCGTAAACCGACGGGCCGTCCGCGTGAGGTGCCGAGCTCGGTGCGTTCCAGAATCATGGCGCTGACTCGCATTTCGCCGCCCGCGGAGACCGGTTTAAGTCACTGGTCGAGCCGCGAGATGGCCAGACGCCTGAAACGTGAGGGGATCTATGTCTTCCATAACTTCATCGCGCAGATATGGCGGGAACATGACCTGAAGCCGCACCGGCAGGGCACCTTCAAGCTGTCCACGGATCCGGACTTCGCCGAGAAGGTGATCGATGTCGTCGGGCTCTACCTGGCCCCTCCGGTGGGCGCGGTGGTGCTGTCGGTGGACGAGAAGACCCAGATCCAGGCTCTGGATCGGATACAGCCGGTGCTGCCGATCTCGTTCGGCAGCACCGAGCAACGTACACATAACTACGTGCGCCATGGCACGACGAATCTGTTCGCCGCGCTCGACGTCGCAGGACCGCCATGATCATCATGACGATAGAGCTCTTATCGGTGGCGTCTTCCTGGTTCTCATGTCCCATCAGTGGGAGCCTTTCTTGAGGGACTTGGTCCATTCATTGCCCGGTCCGACAACGACCTTGGCCTCCGGCCCCGGCGTGAGGGCCACCACACCGCGGCTGGCGTCGATGTAGACGACGAGCGTGCTCATGTCGCTGTAGGAGGCGTTGAAGCCCCGGCTGAGATAGGTGTCGCCGCTGTCGTCCCAGATGAGCGCCGGCCACTTCCTCATCGCCGTATCGACTGGCCGGGACAGTTTGAGTTCCCGCACCACGCCGATTGCGGCCCTGCTGCGTTTCCGGTTCCAGGGGCCCTCGCGCACGATCTCGTAGTCGGCTCCTGCGAGCATTGCGTTGAGCGGTGCGCTTGCCGCCATGTGACGGTCGGCCTGTGCACGGACAGTGGCTTCGAGTTGGCCGTTCATAGGGCGCGCGCGCCTCGCCTGCGTAGTCTCCGTGCCTGGAGTCGGCGGCGGCGCGGGTATCGCTGCGCCCTCCACGTTGGGGGGAGGCTGCGGGTCGCTGTTCCCGGCTACGACCGGAAGTGCGAGGGATCCGGCTGCAGCGAAGAACATCACCGCCGTGAGCTTTCGTGTGTGTTTCATTAATCCCCTCGGGTCGTACGGCGAAAACCAGGCAGCCTGTGGCGACCGCCGACATCCGGCAATGATCAACACTATTTGCGAAGTTCGCCCCTTGATCAAGAGTGCTGTCCACAAGCGGGCACAAGAGCCTTGGACGGCAGCAAATCCACGAGTCATCGACAATGGCGTGCTGGAGCTGGCCGGACGCGGACTGACCTCGGTGGTCGACTACTCCCCACGGGCCAACTGATCGCGAAGTGTTGCCGAGAAAGCTGCTGCAACCGGCTCCGCAGCTTCCAGCCGCCTGCCACGTACTGACCCCAGCCGGCGGTGTTCTCCCGAACGTGACCCCAGGGCCAAAGTAGCTCTGTGATCAGTCACGGTTGCGGTTCGTGATCGTCACGAGTCGGGTGTGCCGCGCGGTAGCGCATCCCTGACATTCGAGGGCGTCTCCGACCCGGGGGGCCGATCGGGCGAATGGGGATGTGTGGTGCGGCGCGAATGGGAGCCGGAAGAGCTGGTAGAGGCGTGGACGCTGCTGGATGACGACTGGCAGTTGGTGGCCAACAAGACCGGTGCGACGCGGCTGGGCTTCTGCCTGTTGCTGAAGTTCTTCGAGCTGGAGGCGCGGTTCCCCCGGCACGTTGGTGAGATTCCCCATGACGATCGTCCACGTCCGCAAGCCCAAGCCTCGGACATCCCTCAACCAGGACGCCGAGGGACGTGGCAATACCTGCCCGGTCTGCTGGGCCCGCCGGGCAAGCCGTGCACCGTCTCCCGGCCGCGCAGTCGAGCCCCAGTGGCCGACCGCGGAACGCCTTGTCGACCTCCTGGTCCCGGATGGTCAGCCGGTTCCGGTCGTCAGGGTTAAAGTACGGCGGGCACGGTCGGGGCCTCATCCATCGTCTCCGCAGCGGCGGCGGCTGGGTGCTGGTGGTGTCGTCCGCCTAGTCTTCCTAACACTCGTGCTGTCTCGTACCTTCGGAGGTGCAGGCGCCGGTTGGTTGGATGGCAACGGGAAGGCCCCAGGAAAGCCAGGGGCCTTCGTGCTCTGCACGCTATGGGCCTTTCCCTCGTCCCCGCCCGTGGGCACAGGCGCGCAGCGCGGGTCAGATCGCCTTCGCGACGGCCGCGGAGGCGGCGGCGCCGGGGCGCTGTCAGGAAGCATGGGTGAGTGGACTCGGACAAGCCGCTGCCTCGGGAGTTGAAGGCCGTTGCCACGGCCTCGCTGCTGGAGCTGGAAGAGCGGGCGCTCGACCTTGGTCTCAGCCAGCGCCTGCCGCCATCGTGGGTCGCGGCGAACGCTGCTCCTGCAGGAACCCACTACCTGTGGCCAGCCCTGTGGCGCGATTTGCCCCATCGCCCGGACGTCCCTCCTCACCTGCGGTGCGAGCTGTTGATCGCTCTGCGCACAGGAGAACGCGTCAGGGGTCTGTTGGACGTGCTCCCCGGTGACTTCGCCTCGCTGCCCAAGGTGACCTCGCGCACCGAGGGGACGGAAGTCAGTCGTTTCCTGGACAGTGCACCCAGCATCAGGGATTGGCTGCTGCGTGAGGGCGAGGTCCTCTTCTGAGGAGTTTTGACAGGCGCCGCCAGCAGATCAGCGCGCATCCCGGGGTAAGGAAGGCTTCGTGGATGTCGTCGCTGTTCTCCCCGCAGGTACCGGACCGTGGTCAGATGCAGCACCCCATGCGCGCCTTGGCCCCGGCTGCAGTCGCTGTGGTTGACGATGAACCCCAGGTCAGCCCTTACTGAGTTTTTCGTTAGTTCTGTGGTGTTGGTGGGTGGATTTTCAGCCCTGTGTGGGCCAGGAAGGACCATGCGAGCCGGTCGTCCTGGCAGATGCGGCCGATGCCGGCCTCGGCGGCATCGGCGACGTCGGCAAGATGGTCACCGGCCAGGTTGGCCAGCTCGCGTGTCTTGATGGCCGACCACAGCATCTCCACCGGGTTGAGTTCGGGCGCGTAGGCGGGCAGCCGCTCCAGGGTGAGCCAGTCTTGCCCGGCCGCCCAGGCGCGCATGTCCCGGCTCCAGTGCGCCGACAGCCCATCCCAGATCAGCACCACGCGTTCGCCCTGGTAAAACGCTTTGAGCTGGGTGAGCACCTCGATCAACGCGGCGGTGTCATAGGTGCCGGGACGCAGATCGAAGCACAACCGCGCACCACGCCCGGCATCGGCGGCGTGGTAGCCCAGCGCGGCGGCCATACAGGCGCGTTTGCGGTTCAGCCGGTGCCGCAGGGTCGGGGTGCGGCCGCGGGGAGCGTAGGTGCGCCGCACCTGAGGCAGCAGCGAAACCCCCGATTCGTCGACGAACACGATCCATGCCCGGTTCTTCACCGCCCCCTTGTGATCCGCGGCCACTCGTGCGCCACCCACCGGGCGATCTCGGCCTCATCACGCTCGACGGCTTTGCGCTGGGGGCGCTGCAGGCTCCACCCCAAACGAGCGGTCAGCAGCCGCCACACCGAGGCCCGCGACAGTCGAACGCCGCACACGCGCTCGACCACCTGCCCCACCCGCTCCAGCGTCCACAGGTCGGCGTCGAAGCCGTGGGCCTGGGCGCCCTGTTCCAACGCGACGCGGACCTTCTCGACCTGGACGTCATCAAGCTTGGCGGGCCGGCCGGTGGCCGGACGGCGCCGCAGCGCCGCCACCCCGCCCGCCTCCATGCGCCGCTTCCAGCGCCGCACGCTCTCGGCCGACACGCCCACCATCCGGGCGACCTCGGCCTGGGAACGGCCCTGCCTGAGCAGTTCGGCCGCCCGCATCCGCCGCGCCTCGGCCAACTGCGGCCGGGTCAACGGCGGGACGGCCTCTTCGTGGTTGCCGGACTCGACCTTGGGGGGCATGCCGCGATGCTCACACAACCCACCTCCCCATACCCACAGAACTAACGAAAAGCTCAGTAGAACACGTCACGAAACGGAGTCTCGATGAGGGGACAGCCAAGGTAAGCCGAGGATCTGGAATCGCATGCGCTGCCAGGAGGGGTCGATGTCGAGCACGGTAGCGATGCTGCTCAATGGGCCAACGGGAACCAGAGTGATCTGCTCGGTGGCACGACCGCAGTGTCCCGACGAGAGACTCGATGGCTCTTGCGGTATAGCAACGCGCACACGCTGCACCCGCCGGTCATGTGCCGCCAATCACGCTGGCGCCGAGCAGCGCTTTGAGGTCGCCGTAGAACGCGGGCCCCGGAGTGACCTGGAAGGGCACGAGGTTCAGCAGCACGCTCCTGGCGCCCCGGCGGTGCAGACACACGTGGACGGGCGCCCGGCCGGGATAGGTGATCAGGATCTGCTTCAGCTCCTGCACGACCCGCAGGTTCAGCTGTGCCTCCTGGACTGAGATCACCACGGGTGGATGGGTGTCCGCCTGGGAGACGTCTAGGATCGCGATTTCCTCGCCGTAGACGCTCATGGTTTCATCGCGGACGTTGATCCGGCCGCGAACGGAGATGACACGGTCCTCGGCCAGCGTCTCGCCGTACAGGGTGTAGGTCTTGGGGAAAATGAAGCACTCCACGGAGGCGTCGTGGTCTTCGAGGGTGACGATCGCCCATGGGCTGCCCTGTCTGGTGACCTTGCGTTGCAGGCCGGAGATAATGCCGCTGATCCGGGTCACGCCGTCCTGGCGTCCCGAGGTGAGCAGGTCGGCGATGGTGGTGTCGCGGTTGGCGGACAGAACGCTTTCTGCGCCGTCGAGCGGGTGGCTGGAGACGTAGAGGCCCAGCATCTCGCGTTCGAAGGCGAGCAGCGTGGCCTTGTCCCACTCGCCTTCGGGGATCGCGACCGAGAAGGCGCCGCTCTGGCCGGGCTCGCCGAACAACGAGTCCTGGCCGTGCGCCTCGTTCCTCTTGACGTCAACGACCGCGTCCACCGCGGTTTCGTGCACTGTGACCAGGGCTTTTCTATGGTGGCCCAGGCTGTCGAAGGCGCCGGCCTTGGCCAGCGACTCGACGACGCGCTTGTTGCAGACGACCGCCGGGACCTTGGCGAGGAAGTCATTGAAGTCGGTGTATGCGCCGCGGGCCTCGCGGGTGGCGACAATCGCCTCGACGACGCCCGCTCCTATGTTCCGCACCGCGCCCAGACCGAAGCGGATCTCGGACCCGACGGCGGTGAAGTCCAGCCGGCTGGCGTTGACGTCGGGAGGCAGCACCTTGATGCCCAGGCGTCGGCAGTCCGACAGGTAGACGGCCATCTTGTCCTTGTCGTCGCCGACGGAGGTGAGCAGCGCGGCCAGGTACTCGCATGGGTGGTTGGCCTTGAGGTAGGCGGTCCAGTAGGAGACCAGGCCGTAGCCGGCGGTGTGGGACTTGTTGAAGCCATAGCCGCTGAAGGGGACCAGGACGTCCCAGACGGCCTTGACGGCCTCCGAGGAGAAGCCGCGCCTGCGCATGCCCGCCGAGAAGCGGTCCCATTCGGCGTCCAGGACCTCTTTCTTCTTCTTGCCCATGGCCCGGCGCAGCATGTCGGCGGCGCCGAGGGAGTAGCCGGCAAGCTGCTGGGCGATGGCCATCACCTGCTCCTGGAAGACCACCAGGTGATAGGTATCGCCGAGGATAGGTTCCAGCGCCTCTTCCAGCTCGGGGTGGATCGGCTCGACCGGTTGCCTGCCGGTCTTGCGCAGGGCGTAGTTGGTGTGGGCGTTCATTTCCATCGGGCCAGGCCGGTACAGCGCGTTCACCGCGGCGATGTCGGTGAACGTGGTCGGCTGCATCAGCTTCAGCAGCACTCGCATGCCGCCGCTGTCCAGTTGGAAGACGCCGAGCGTGTCGCCGCGCGCCAGCAGCTCGTACGTCGCGGCGTCGTCGAGCGGGATCTCCAGGACGTCGATGTCGATGCCCTTGTTGGCGCGGACGTTCGCGACGGCGTCGCCGATGACGGTGAGGTTGCGCAGGCCGAGGAAATCCATCTTCAGCAGGCCCATGTCCTCGGCCTGGGTGAAGGGGAAGCCGGTGATGACAGGTCCGTCCGTCTTGGGCTTGACCAGGGGGATCACGTCGATGAGCGGCTCGCTGGAGAGGATCACGCCGGCGGCGTGGATGCCGGTTCCACGGGTGAGGCCCTCGATGCCGGTGGCGGTGTCGATCACCCGTTTGACGTCGGGGTCCTGCTCATACATCTGGCGCAGCTCGGTCGCCTCGCCGTAGCGGGGATGGCCGGTGTCGTGGATGGCGGCCAGCGGGATCTCCTTGCCTCCGTCCGCCGCGGGGAAGGCCTTGGTGATGCGGTCGCCCAGGGCGTACGGCAGGCCCAGCACCCGGCAGGAGTCCTTGATGGCGGCTTTGGCCTTGATGGTGCCGAACGTGACGATCTGACAGACCCGGTCGTCGCCGTATTTGCGGGTGACGTAGTCGATCATTTCGTCCCGTCGGCGGTCGTCGAAGTCGAGGTCTACGTCCGGCATGGAGATGCGCTCGGGGTTGAGGAAGCGTTCGAAGATCAGTTTGTGTTCGATCGGGTCCAGCTGGGTGATGCCCGTGCAGTAGGCGACCATCGATCCGGTGGCCGAGCCGCGGCCGGGGCCCAGGCCGATGCCGTGCTCGCGGGCGTACCGGCAGATGTCGGCGACCACCAGGAAGTAGCCGGGGAAGCCCATTGTGTCGATGACCGACAGCTCGTAGTCGATGCGGTCCAGCACCTCCTGCGACGGCCGGCCGCCGTAGCGGCGGCGCGCCCCCTCCAGGGTCTCCTTGCGCAACCAGCTCGACTCGCTCTCCCCTTCCGGTACGGGGAACCGCGGCGTCAGATCCCGATGCGCGAACACTTCCCCGTAGTCGCCTACCCGCTCGGCGACCAGCAGCGTGTTGTCGCAGGCGCCCGGCACCTCGGCGTCCCACAACGCGCGCATCTCCGCGGCGGACTTGACGTAGTAGCCGCTGCCGCTGAACCGGAAGCGGTCGGTGTCGGCAAGCCGTTTACCGGTGCCGACGCACAGCAACGCGTCGTGGGCCTGGGCCTGGCTCTCCGTGACGTAGTGGGAGTCGTTGGTGGCCAGCGGCGGCAGGTCAAGCTCCTTGCCGAGTCTGAGCAGGTCGTCACGGACCCGGCGCTCGATGGCGAGGCCGTGGTCCATCAGCTCCAGGAAGTAGTTGTCCGGGCCGAAGATGTCGCGGTACCGGGCGGCGGCCTCGACGGCCCGGTCGTACTGGCTGAGCCGGAGCCGGGTCTGCACCTCGCCGGACGGGCAGCCGGTCGTGGCGATGATGCCCTGGCCGTGCTCGGCGAGCAATTCATCATCCATACGTGGATATTTCTGGACATGCCCTTCAAGCCAGGCCCGGGACTGCAGCCGGAAGAGATTACGCAGGCCCTGATCACCGGCCGCCCACATCGTCATATGCGTGTACAGACCACGCCCGGAGACGTCCCCGCCCTCGCCGGTGTCGTCGTCGGAGCGGCGCAACGAGAGGTCGTCGCTGTAGTACACCGGCTTGCGGTGGTGCCTGGAGGCGGGGGCGACATACGCCTCAATGCCGATGATCGGCTTGATCCCCGTCTTGCGCGCCGTCTGGTAGAACTCGTACGCCCCGTGCACGTTGCCGTGGTCGCTCATCGCCACGGCCGGCATGCCAAGTCGTGCCGCCTCCTCCATCAGCAGGCCGACCTTGGCGGCGCCGTCGAGCATGCTGTATTCGGTGTGCACATGGAGGTGCACGAAGGATCCCACCAGAAACCACACCCTTTGGTTGTAGAGTCGGCCGCGAACCCAGGCATTCGACCCGAGAGCAGGCGTGGTTGTCCAACAATCGACACACCGACAACTCACAACCAGAAGTTGTCATGCAGGCCCCGCTGGACCTAGATCTCGGCGCGGTTCGAGCCTTCGTGGCCCTCACCGAGGACCGGTACTTCAGCGAGGCTGCGACCCGGCTGGGAGTCAGCCAGCAGGCCATCTCCAAGCGCATCGCGAAGCTGGAGTCCGACCTCGGCGCCCGGCTGTTCTTCCGCACCCGTGCCGGGGCCGATCTCACCGAGGAGGGCAGGGCGTTCCTCCACCACGCGCGCTCCCTCGTCGGCCTCGCCGACCAGGCGGTCGACCTGTTGCGCTCCCGGCGCCGTGCACTCCGGGTCGACGTCTTGGACACCCGGCTACGGACCGTCGATCTGCTCCAGGCGTTCCACCAGACCGTCGAGGACGTGGACATCGAGATCCTCACATCGAACGGGCTCAGATCGGCGCACGGCACCCTCACCCGCGGATCCGTCGACGCGTTCTTCTGCCGCGTCAGGGGGACGCAGAACGAGGAACTCCGGCACATCCCCGCGTACCTGGAACCGGTGCATCTTCTCGTCAGCCGCGACCACCCCCTCGCCAGTCGGCAGCACATCGAGATGGAACGCCTGTCCGGATCGACCGTGTGGATGCCTGGCAACGCCCCCGGCAGCGAGTGGGCCGACTTCTACAGCCTTCTTGGCAGCACGTTCGACATCCGGATCGACACCTCGGGGCCCGACTTCGGCTGGGAGCACTTCGTGGAGCGGATAGGCGCCGGTGAGCACATCGGTTTCGGCGGTGAAGGGCTGCGGTTGCCGTGGCATCCCCGCACCGTGCAGATCCCGCTCGTCGATCCCGCGCCCGTCTATCCGTGTTCGCTGCTGCATCACCGGCAGAACCACCACCCGGTGCTGGCCCTGCTCACCCGCTTCATCGAGAGCAACTTCCGGCCGTTCGACCCGGCACGCCAATGGCTGCCGGCCCCCGACCGCGCCGCCTTCGCCGTGGCCCCTACCTGAACATCCGACTGACCAGCGTGGAGAACGCTTGGAGGGTGCCGCGCTCATGGTCGGCGTACCCACTGCCCTGGCCGCCATCGGCGGAGGCACACCCCCGGAGCGCGTGCCTCCGCCATGATCAACGCTGACGGAACCGTCGTGCGCTCCACCGGCGTCACCAAGGTCAGCAAAATCAGCACCGGGGCGTACTACATCGAACTCGACCCCGACATCAACGCCGCCAAGGCCGTACCCGTCATCTCCAAGCTCTGGACCGGCGCCGGCACCGACGCCTACGTCGGCACCTCCTCCACCCCGTGCGGAGACCCCGCCCGAAACGTCTTGGTCTTCACCACCAAGGCAGCAGGGGGCTTCTTCGACGTCCCCTTCAACATCACCGTCGACTGACACCCCATCCGCCCCTCCCTCGCCCAAGCAGGTCCTCGCACGCCGAACAAGCTGAACGGCGCTCGCCGCGGCGGCTGAGTTCATAACGACGGTTCACAGACGGCGGAGATCCGCGCCGGCACCGGCCGGAAAAGGCCGCACGCCCGGCGAGGTCTTCGCCGTCTCAGCACCGCGAAGCGGCATCCTTGAAAACGTAGAAGAAGTCCTCGTCCCGTCGATCGGCGAGGTGGGAGGACCGCCCGACCGCGCCGGTAGTGTCCATCACCACAACAGCGATACGAGTAGCGCTGTCAAGGCTCCTGTCACGCCGGGTCATGCCGGGCTAGCGTTCCCGCACGACGACACCGGCCAGTGCGTCTTCCCTGCAGGGACCTTCCAAGATGTGGGTCCAGACCGGCCCGCTCATCATCGACCAGGTCCTCACCACCGCCTATGCGCAGGTCTACCCGTCGGGCCTGACGATCACGATTCCTTTCGCCGGGGTGTGGGAGGTTTCCTACCAGGCCCGCTCGGTGGTCAATTCGGGCGCCGCGAACACCAACTACTGGGCCAGCACCATCCTGTACAAGGGGCAGAGCCCCACCGACGGCAGCCAGGCCCTCGCCGGCGGCGGCCCTGCCAACCTGATCCTCCAGGCCACCGCCGGGCAGACCGTCCTGGCCGCCTTCGACGCCAACGACGTCGTCAGCCTGTACGCCAGAGGCATCGGCTCGCAGGGCAACAACGCCTCCATCCTCAGCAACACCGACGGACGCATCACCATCGCAGCGCACTGGGTCAGCGCAGTCTGAGCACGGGCCCAGCGGGACGGCCCCTGCCCCAGGCTCCTCACCTTCTAGTGGTCGTCGCAACACCTCGGCCCTAGAGGGGACGCGGTGGGCGGGGGCGGTGCGCCGGGCGGTGGCAGGCAGCACCGAGCAGCCCGCGCCGGAGCCGAGGCGCGCCAGCGGTAGAAGCCTGGACGTGACAGACCCAGCACCCGGCACAGCCGCTTGACGCCGAAAGCGCCGCGATGATCCCCGACGAAGCCGAAGCGGCTCACCAGCCCGTCTCTTTCGCGAAACAGGCGACCGCCTTGCGCAAGATCTCGCGCTCCAGCTTCAGCTCGGCCACCTCCTTGCGCAGCCGGGCCAGCCCGGCGTCCTTGGCCGTCTCCGCAGCGACGCCGGGCCGCTCGCCCTCCTCGGCCTTGCGCACCCAGGTCCGCAACGTTTCGTGATTGACGCCCAGCTCCATGGCCACCTGCGCGATCGGCCGGCCCGACGACCGGGCCAACGCCACCGCGTCAGCCCGAAACTCCGCCGGATACCTGCAGGTCCCCAACCAAGACTCCTTCCTCTGGACCACTCATGATCCAGGCCTGAAGGTGTCCACGATCAAGCGGGAAGACCCGTCCACTCATCGGCCTCCGCCATCCCCACCACGACCAGAACAACGAACCCGACCAGCTCAGGAGGGTCTGTCCAGCTAAAGGTGTAACTGGATCTTGTTCGGGTCAGTTGCGGGCGGCGGACAGGCGTCCGTCGAAGGTGATGTCGAAGGCGTTCAGGGCGGCCTTCCAGCGGGTGATCCAGCGTTTGCGGGCCTTCCCGGTGGGGTCCAGAGCCATGATCGCCAGGTAGACGCACTTGAGCGCCGCCTGCTCGTTGGGGAAGTGCCCACGGGCCTTGACCGCCCGGCGGATGCGGGCGTTGACGGACTCGATGGCGTTGGTGGAGCAGACGACCTTGCGGATCTCGACGTCGAAGTTCAGGAAGGGGACGAACTCGGCCCAGGCGTTCTCCCACAACCGCACGATCGCCGGGTACTTAGCGCCCCAGGCCTCGGTGAACTCCATGAAGCGTTCCATCGCGGCTTCTTCGGTGGGGGCGGTGTAGACGGGCTTGAGGGCCTTGGCGATGGCGGCCCAGTCGGCGCGGGAGGCATACCGGAAGCTGCCGCGCAACAGGTGCACGATGCACGTCTGCACGATCGTGCGCGGCCAGGTCGCGGTGACCGCATCCCCGAGACCGGCCAGGCCGTCGCAGACGACCATGCACACGTCGCCGACGCCGCGGTTGCGTAGTTCGGTGAGCACGTGCAGCCAGAACTTGGCGCCCTCGGCGCCGTCCCCGGCCCACAACCCCAGGATGTCGCGGGTGCCCTCGCCGGTGACCGCCAGAGCCACGTAGATGGGGCGGTTGACGACCTGGCCGTCTCTGATCTTCACGTGCACGGCGTCCAGGAAGATCACCGGGTAGACGGCATCGAGCGGCCGGTTCTGCCACTCGGTCATGCCGTCGATGACCTTGTCGGTGATGGTGGAGATGGTCTGCTTGGACACCTGCGCGCCGTAGACCTCGGCCAGGTGCGCGGAGATCTCCCCATGCGTCAGGCCCTTGGCCGACAGCGACAGCACCATCTCATCCACCCCCGACAGACGCCGCTGCCGTTTGCGGACGATCTTCGGCTCGAACGAGGCGTCCCGATCCCGCGGCACCTCGATCGTCACCGGCCCGACGTCGGTGATCACCGTCTTGGCCCGCTTGCCATTGCGGGAGTTCCCGCTGCCGTCACCGGCGGCGTCGTGCCTGTCATAGCCGAGGTGATCGGTGAGCTCGCCCTCCAGCGCCGACTCCAGCACCCGCTTCGTCAGCTCGGCCAGCAGACCGCCCTCACCGGTCAGCTCCATGCCCTGCTCGCGGGCCTGGGCCACCAGCCGGCCGATCAGCTCGGGGTCCACTCCACCCGGCTGGTCGGCCGGCTTGTCGGGCTTGGCCACCTGGGCGCCTGCCTTCACATCGGTCATCATCATCAGTCACTCCCTGATCAGGAGTTACACCGTTGACCGTACAGACCCGGACACGATTTCCCATTGGAGGATTAGTGGGTGTTTGACAGGTGATCGCCAGGGCCTTCGCCTGCTGGGTAGGGGCCGGGGATGCGTGAACGGTTCTATCCCTCGGATCTGACCGATGAGCAGTGGGCGTTGATCGAACCGCTGTTACCCGCCGAGCACTGGGACGGGCGTAAGGAGAAGTGGCCGCGTCGCGAGATCGTGGACGCGATCGCCTACGTCAACCGCACCGGGTGTTCCTGGCGGCAGCTGCCGCACGACCACCCGCCCTGGCAGACCGTCTACGGCTACTTTCGTCTTTGGCGCGAGGAGGGCCTGTTCACCGAGCTGTCGGCCTGCTGCACCGCCTGGTGCGCGTCGCCGAGGGCCGACGAGCCGAACCATCGGCCGGCGTGATCGATGCCCAGAGCGTCAAGACCTCCGCCAACGTTCCGGCTGCCGACCAGGGCATCGACGCCGCCACAAAGGATCGAACGCAGCATCGTGGTCGACCCCCTCGGGCTGCTGCCGGCGGCGGAAGTCACCGCCGCCTCCGTCCAGGACTCGATAGCCGGCACCGCCCTGATCGACCAGATCGCCACCGACCACCCCAGCCTCCGCACCACGTGGGTGGACGGCGGCTACCGCCGGCATCTGGTCGAGCACGCCGCCACCCTCGGCATCGACATGCAGATCGTGCAACGCCCGCCCGGCACCCGCGGCTTCACCCCGCTGCCACCCCGCTGGGTCGCCGAACGCACCCTCGGGTGGCTCATGCTGCACCGCCGCCCGGTCCGCGACTACGAGACCCTGCCCGCCAGCTCTCAAGCCATGATCCACATCGCCATGATCGATCTCATGAGCCGCCGCCTCACCGGCGAAGCCACCCCCACCTGGCGCGGAACCCGACCCGGAACCAAACAGAAACCACGAGATGAAACGTCCACTCGGGACGTGTCTTCCTCATGGATTTCTTCCACAACTCGGACGTGGTGGGAAGGCGCGCGGCGGACGGAACGTCAGGCTCGGCGTGCGGTGAGGCCGTCGAGGGTGATGGTGCCGTCGTCAAGTCGGACGCTCGCGGCGTAGCGGTACTGCGCGCGCACCCCCGGGTCGCTGAAGTCGATCGCACCGCCGGTGTCGGCGGTGAACAGGAACTCCCATCCGTTGCCCTGGTCGGCGTACGCCGTGGCCGAGTGGCCGCGGAGCACGAACGCGTAGCGGGCGTCCGGCCCGGTCAGGTCCACGGTGCCGTCCAGGTTGTCCAGCGGCTCGGCGCCGGCGGTGATCAGCCTGCCGTTGACGCGCAGGTCCCAGCCGGCCCGGTGCAGCCCGTTGTGGTAGCGGAACAGCAGGTAATTGCCTGCGTCCTTGGCGAGGCCGACGAAAACCGTGTCCTGGGTGCCGGCCTGTGCGAATGCGCCCGGGTCGAGCACGATCGCCACCTTGTCGGAGCCCGGGGCGACATCGGAGCGGAACACCAGGTGGGTCATCTTGTCCGCCGTCACCGCGAGCCGCCCGCCGGTGACGGTGACCTGGCCGGTGTATGCGGTCACGGGCAGTACGCTCCAGCGCTCCAGGTCGGTGTCGAAGGACTCCTCAAGCTCCGGGCTGGGGTAGGCCTCAAAGGTCGGCGGCGCGGGAAGGATGCCGACGTCGGCGATGTGCGCCTTCAGCAGCGCGCGCAGTTGACGGGTCTTTTGGGGGTAGCGGCCGGAGACGTCGGTGGTCTCCTCGGGATCGCGGACCAGGTGGTAGAGCTCGCTGCGCCCGTCACGGAGGTACTGCACGAGCTTGAACTGCCCGGACCGGACGGCGGCGTGTGGATGGGTTCGGCCGATGAAGTGGGGATAGACCCAGAACAGGGTGTCGCGGTCGACGGCGCCGGTGCCGGTGAGCACGGGCGCGATGCTTGTGCCGTCGAACTTCTCGTCGGAGCGTCCGCCGGCGAGGTCCAGGACGGTGGGGAGTACGTCGATGGTGCTGGTCAGGGTGGCGTCCTTCCGCCCGGGGGCGACCTGGCCGGGCCAGTGCGCGACCAGCGGCACCCGGATGCCGCCCTCGTAGAGCTCGCCCTTGCCGCCGCGCAGCGGGTGGTTGGCGTCGCGGTAGGGGCCGCCGTTGTCGGAGGTCACCAGCAGCAGTGTGTCGTCGGCCAGGCCGAGTTCGGCCAGCGTGTCGGCGATGCGGCCCACCTGCGCGTCGATGCTCTCCAGCATGGCGGCCAGCACCGGACGGTTCGGGGATTCGCCGGCGCCGGGCTTGGCCCGGTACTTGGCGACCAGATCCGGCTTGGCGTCCAGGGCGGTGTGCACTGCGTAGTTGGAGACGTGAAGGAAGAACGGCTCGTCGCGGTGGCGGGTGATGAAGTCCACGGCCTCGGCCGCGAGGCGGTCGGTAAGGTACTCGCCCGGTTCGCGCGCAGGCAGGTCCGGCATGAAGGAGTACGGGTGGAAGTAGTCGCCGTCGGCGATGTACTTCCGCTCGGAGGCGATCACCTCGTTGAACCCGTGGGCATAGGGGTTGCCCAGCCGGTCGGTGTACGGCCCGCTGTAGGTCTCGGTGAGGTGCCACTTGCCGATCAGGCCGGTGGTGTAGCCGTAGGGGCGCAGGATGCCGGGCACAGTCGGGATGTCGGGGGAAAGATATTTGTTGCTCGCCGCGGTTTCGGCCCGGAGGTAGTCGGTGATCCCGGTGCGTGCCGGGTAAAGGCCGGTCACCAGCGCGGCACGGGTCGGTGAGCACAGCGGTGCGGCGGCGTACGCGTTGGTGAAGCGCATGCCCTCCCGGGCCAGCCGGTCGATGCGCGGTGTCTCGTTGAAGGTGTTGCCGTAGCAGCCGAGCTCGTCCCAGCCGAGGTCGTCGATGGAGATGAAGACGACGTTCGGCGGCCGGCGGCCGTGCCCCGGCTCCGGCGACCGTGCCGCGGCCGCCGGAGCCGGGGCCAGCCCGGTCAGTGCCGCCACGCCCGCGACGCCGCCGAGAAAGCGGCGGCGGGAGACTCCGGTCAGATTCGGCCTGGTCATGGGCGCCTCCGATGCGCGTGTGGAGTGAGACCGCTGTTCCTCATGGACGCGGACGTGGTGGGGAAAGCGCGGCGTGCTCGTCAGCCGGCGTCATTGGCGCAACGGAAGCCGATGTTCGCCGCCGCGGATTCGGCGGTGTTGCTCGACCGTGCCGCCACCCGGTACCGGTAGCAGTACGAGTCGTGACACAGGAACGAGCCGCCGCGCATGACGCGCGGAGCGGAGCGGCTCGGATCGTGCAGGGGGCCACGGGGATCGTGTACGGGGATCTGGCCTGCACGGACGGCATAGGTGTCGGCCGCGAAGGTGTCGGCGCACCATTCCCAGACGTTGCCCACCATGTTCCACAGCCCGAAGCCGTTGGGCCGGAAGGACTTCACGGGAGCGGTGGCGACATGGCCGTCCTCGGCGGTGTTGTGGGTGGGGAAGGTTCCCTGCCAGATGTTGCACATCCACTGGCCGCGTGGGGTGAGCTCGTCACCCCACGGGAACCTGTTGCCCTCCCGTCCGCCGCGGGCGGCGTACTCCCACTCGGCTTCCGTAGGAAGGCGCTTGCCCGCCCACGCGCAGTATGCCTGCGCATCGTTCCAGCTCACCTGGACCACCGGGTGGTTTTGCAGTGCGCCGATGGAGGACAGCGGCCCGTGCGGGTGACGCCAGGAAGCTCCCCGCACGACCAGCCACCATGGTGTGCCCGTGGCCCTTCCGAGGACGTCGGCCGAGTCGGCCTGCACCGTGAGGTGGAACACCGCGGACATGCCGAGCCGTTCGGCGTCGGTCACGTAGCCGGTGTCCTTGACGAACGCGGCGAAGGCGGCGTTGGTGACCGTGGTGGCGTCGATCAAGAACGGGTCGAGGCGCACATCATGCACGGGCCCCTCGCCGTCGGCGGCGTATCCCTCTCCGAAAGTGTCGCCCATCGTGAACGTACCGCCCGAAAGGCGGACCTGCCCGCGGGGGTTGCGGTCTGCGGCGACTGGACGGAACGGCCCTGGAGGGCCGAGCGTGATGGCCTCGATCATATGGCCCCCACCTGCGGACGGAGCGCAGCACGAGGTGTTGCCCTCGTCGGACGGAGTGCAGCCGGACATGGGTCAAGCTCCCGAGACGGCGCCGGCCAGCAGCCGCTCGGCCTTGCGGACCAGGGCGGGGTGCTCGGCGGCGACATCGGTGAGTTCGCCGAGGTCCCTGTTCAGCCGGTAGAGCTCACGCGGATCGTCAGGACCCAGCGGGACCAGCTGTGCCGTGAGCTTGAGGACCGAACCGGAGACGGAGAAGAGGGTGCCGACGATCGGGCCGAACGCACGATCGCGATGGATGGTCACGCCCGGACCCGTCGCATGCAGGTCGCTGAACCAGAACCGCGCCCCCTGGACCGGCCGGTCGTCGGACTCGACGAGCGAGAAACCACCTCGCACCCGTTCCGGCGCCACCCCCTCCAGCGTCGCGGAGGAGAGGATCCTGTCGGTGCGCCGGTCGCGGGCATAAAGCCGCAGCCGCAGGTCACCGCCGCCCGAGGGCTTCAGCTCCAGCACCAGCTCGACGTCCTCGTCCAAGGTCCGCGGTCCGGCGGCAGGCGTGTCGACCTTGGCGGGGAACGCCGTGAAGGCGAACGGCCGGGACTCCTCGGCGTGGTCGCGGAAGGCCACCTGCCCGTCTGATCCGTAAACGGCCAGCAGTCCGCCGCCCTCACCGGAGGGTCCCTGGACCAGCGCGGCGGCACGCGGATCCAGCGCGCCGGCGCCCGCCCCCACGAGGAAGCCGGAGAATCCCGGCCCGGGCGCGAGCGTCCCCGTACGCACCCGCAGACGCGCCGCTCCATCACCGGTCAGCTCCCTGGTGAGGATCCCGATCGTCCGCAACCTGTGCGGGCCGGGCTTTGCGATGCCCTCGATACGTCCGTCCGCAAGGTGCCAGTCCTGCAGCCTGTTGGCCCAAAAGTCCGGTCCGAGCCACGAGCGTTGCACACTCCTCGCCAGTGGCACGACCGCATCGGTCGCCGCCTGTGCGGCCGCGGCCGCCGTGCGTTCCGGTCCCGAGGTGAGGGCCAACGAGCCTGCGGCCGCTCCAGTGGCCGCAAGGAAGGTGCGTCGTGTCAGATTCCGATCCGATTGCCCGGTCATGTGCGTTCTCCGTGCGTCTTGGCCTGTTGATGCGTGGTCATGCCGGGCTATCTCACCAGCAGGGCGAGCACTTTCCAGTAGACGTTCTCGGTGTTGGACAAGCGCAGGTCCACGGTGCGCCCGTCGGCGCCGCCGTCGAGTGTGAACTGCTCCCACCAGTACTCGCCCGCGGCGATGTCCGCCCCAGTGGGCACCACGACCTCACCGGCGGTCTCCACCTGGATGCCCGTGGTGGCAAAGCCATGGTCGCCGCGCAGGATCGAGACGGTCCGCCGTCCCGCCGGGATCCGCAGGCGCAGCACCGCCGGCGCCTGCGAGGTGACCATGTCCCGGCGCAGCGCGTCCGGAGCGTTCCGGTCGCGGGCCTGGGGGGCGGCACCCACCCAGCCATAGCCCACGGCGGAGTCCCAGACGCTGCCGGGGACGAGCCGGCGGTAGGACGGGAGCAACGGCCCCTCCGGAGTGCCCGCGTCGAGCGCCAGCGCGACGTCGTCTCCGTGCGGGACGACGTACGCGACGGCCCTGGCCGTATCGGAGAAGGGAACGCCGTCGATCGTGGCCTTGGCGGTGAGCACGAAGGTCGCGAGCTTGCCGGGGGACGGGGTCGTCCCGGCGGGCGGGGTGACGGGCACCTCGAAGGACGGATTGGACGACAGGTCAACGGTCTGCGTCACCGGGCGCGTGGCCCATCCCTGGGGCGCCTCGACGGCGGCGGTCACCTGCGCCGCCGGCGAGCCGTCCGGACGTGCCGCGCCGGTCAGGGTCACCTTCACAGCGCCCTCCCGGCCCGCGAACAGCGGCCCCGCATCCAGCACGACGCCCGGTAGCGGGGGCTCGTCCCGGACGCTCGCCTCGAATTCGGCGATGAGCCGCTGGAGTCGTTCCACCGTGCCGGGGTTGCGTCCGGCCAGGTCGTAGCTCTCCCGGGGGTCGTGGTGCAGGTCGTACAGCTCCGGCAGGTAACGCTGGTCCGAGCCGCGCCGCCGGACGTGCAGCTTCCATTTGCCTTCACGGACGGCTGCGAGCTGGTCGCCGAGGTAGTAGTAGATCGGCGGGCGAGGTTTGTGGCGCGCGCCCCGCAGAGCCGGTCCGAGGTCGGTCCCGTCCAGGGTGATCGACGGGTCGGGCCGGACGCCGGCGAGGGAACAGAAGGTGGGCAGCAGGTCCAGCACCGACACGATGTCGGAGGAGACCGTGCGGGCGGGTACCGTCCCCGGGCGGCGGGCGATGAACGGCACCCGGGTGCCGCCCTCGAACACGTCGTACTTGCGTCCGCGCAGGCCGCCCACCGAGCCCTGGAACCATGGGCCGTTGTCGCTGGCGACGACGACCAGCGTGTCGCGGTCCAAGCCGCGTGCGCGCAAGGTGTCGAACAGCCGGCCGAGATGGTGGTCGGTAGCCTCGATCACGTCCCCGTACGTACCGGCCCTGGAGCGGTCGGCGAACTGCGGCTCGACCGCCAGCGGAAGGTGCGGCATCACCTCGGCCAGGTAGACGAAGAACGGCCGGTCCCCGGCCCGGTCGATCGCGGCGATCGCCTCGTCGGTGAAGCGCCGGGTCAGGGTGGCCAGGTCCGCGTCGTCGGTCACGGACCCGACCACCTGCTCGTCCCGCCACAGGTCGATCGGGTACGTGTTGGCGGTGTAGACCGCGTTCAGGCCGAAGAAGCTGGTGAAGCCGTGCTGGAGCGGGTTGTGCTCCGAGGGGCGTCCCACGTGCCACTTGCCTATGCACGCGGTGTAGTAGCCCGCGCCTCGCAGGTACTCGGCGATGGTGCGCTCGGTGGGCGGCAGCCCCCGGGACTCGGACGCATCCAGCACGTCCGTCACACCCGTCCTGGGCGGCACCCGTCCGGTCAGCAGCGCCGCTCGTGACGGGCTGCACACCGGTGCGCCCGAGTAGCCCTGGGTGAACCGGGTGCCTTCGGCGGCCAGCCGGTCGAGGTTGGGGGTGCGCACCACCTGGGATCCGTAGCAGCCGAGGTCGCCGTAGCCCAGGTCGTCCAGGTACACCAGCAGGATGTTCGGCCGGCCGGCTCGCCTGCTTGCGGCGGCCGGTTCGGCGGGTGCGCCGATGGTGGCGCCGGCCACCGCCGCCGAGCCCGCCGCCACGAAGTGCCGTCGGCTGACGCCGCCGTTCCTGCCCGATCCTCCCTGCCGGGTCATCGCTGGGTGCTGGAGTCGACGTGCCGGACGAAGGCGTCGGCCCATGAGGTGTGGTTGAAGCCGTTGCCGTCGTCGGCCTGGCGGACCACCAGGCGCAGCAGCCGCGCTCCGGTCACGTCGACGTCCACCTGGCGCGGTCCGGTGGCGGCCCGCAGCACACCGCTGTCGAAGATCTTGGTGTCGTCCGCCCAGACCTCGGCGATCACGTTGCCGCGGGCACTCTGCTGGGCGGAGAAGTCGTCGATGCCGACGACCGAGGTGAACCGGGTGCACCGCCCGCCCAGGTGGTAGACCACCTCCGAGGGAGAGTGCACGCCGAGCCCCTTGGCGTGGACGGTGCCGCCGAAGCTGATCGGTGTGCCATCTCCGGCCGCGGCCTTGCCGTTGCTGGTGTCGATCTCGACCGGACCCCAGCCGTTGACGGCGCTGAGCCATGTCAGGTCGCTGAGGTAGGCGTCGTCGGACGGTGGGGGCGGTGGTGGGACGAAGGTCCGTTCGGTGCTGAAGCGCAGCGGGGTCCCGCCCGCCGTGCAATGCGCCGTCACGGCCAGCCGCCATTGGGTGGCGGTCGTTTTCTCTGGCACGGTGACCCGCCATTCGGCCTGCACCCGCCCACCGGGCGCCAGGCGGCCGAAGCCGCGCCGAATCGGCCGCACCGACCAGTCGCCGGGCGCGTGGAGCCGGAGCCGGGCGCCTGCCCACGTCTGCTCCGAGCCGTTGCCGAACGTCCCGGTGATCGTGTACGTCACTCCCGGGAGCAGGATGTCCGGGACGTCCAGCGACAACCCGAAGGGCTCCCGCTCGTAGGAATCGACCCAGGAGTCGCGCATCAGCCCGACCAGCCGGGTGACGACCGCCGGGTGGGCGACGGCGACATCGGTGGTCTCCCCCGGGTCCGAACGCAGGTCGTAAAGTTCGACCTGCCACTGGTCGTCGGGAACGGTGCGGTCCTTGCCCGGGGCGAAGCGCACCGCCTTCCAATCGCCCTGTCGTACGGCCTCGGCCAGCCGGGAGATGCGGCCGCCGTCGGTCTTGTTGGCGCGGGCGGTGACGCCGCCGTCGAGCCGGTACCAGTACAGGTGGCCGGCCGCCGCGGCGCCGCCCGACCTGCCGTTCAGCAGGGACGCGATCGACAGGCCGTCGATGTCGCGCGGTGCCGGCGCGCCGGCCAGTTCGGCGAGCGTGGGCAGCAGGTCGGTCTGCTGGGTCGGCCGGTCACTGGTGCCGGGGCGGATCCGGCGGGGCGACCAGGCGATCAGCGGTACCCGGACACCGCCCTCGTACAGGTTCCGCTTGTAGCCGCGCAGCGGCCCGTTGGCATCGAATCGGTCGGGGTTGAACCCGCCTTCCTCGTGTGGCCCGTTGTCGCTGGTGACCAGGACCACCGTGGAGTCGGCCAGGCCGTGCTCGCGCAGCGCGCCGATGAGCGTCCCGACGTATTCGTCCAGACGGGTGACCTGGGCGGCGTGTCCCTTGTCGGCCGCCGGCCAGGGCTGGTCGTCGTAGGGGGCGGTGCTGGGCACGTCGCTGGGCGCGTGCGGCACGTTGGGGGTGAGGAAGAGCAGGAACGGCTCGTTCCGGTGGGTCTTGATGAAGTCGAGGGCGCGGTCCCGGAACAGGTCGGGTGCGAAGGTCCCCTTCTTGCCGTCGCCATTCTCGGGCAGTTGGACCTTGTCACCGTTGTGCCACAGGTAGGCGGGGTAGTAGTCGTGGGCGTGCCCGTGGGTGATGTAGCCGTAAAACTCCTCGAAGCCGCGGGAGTTCGGGTGGCTGGCCTGCCCGCCCTGCTCGGGCCCGAAGCCCCACTTGCCGATGCAGGCGGTGCGGTAGCCGCGTGCGCGCAGCACCTCGGCGAAGGTGGTGTCACCGTCCCGCAGTGAGATGGAGGCGGGATCTCCGCCGGGGTTGCGCCGCACCCGCGCGTGCCCGGAGTGCAGGCCGGTCAGCAGCGAGCACCGGGACGGGGCGCAGACGGGACCGGCCGAGTAGGCGTCGGTGAAGCGCAGGCCCTCGGCGGCCAGCCGGTCGATGTTGGGGGTCCTGATCAGCTGCTGCCCGTACGCGCCGAGTTCGCCGTAGCCGAGGTCGTCGGCGAGAACGACCACGAAGTTGGGCCGTCCTCGTTCCTCGCCGTCGCCTGGGCGCGTGGCCGCCGCGGCGGGGAGAGAAGGCAGCGCGGCCGCCCCGAGCGCCATGGCGGAACCGGTGAGGAAATGACGGCGGCTGGGCATGGCGGTGTTCCTTCACAAGAGCGGCCCGGCAGGGCCGTTGAAGATCAGCGGGAGCGATCCTTGCAGGACACTCCCGACATAGTCAACCAAATGGGTAGGTAATATGTGCTTCCTTCGACCACCTCGGCAGGAAGCGCGGTTACCGAGCATGAGCGGCGAGAACACCGGCTCCGGCCGGTCGGAGGGGATGCACTGGGTGCCGGCGGGCGGTTCCGGATGGGACCGGAGGACTTCTCTCCGGAGGAGGGCTCCGTTCACGAGACGGCCGTGGACGGCTTCTGAGCTACGAGGGCCTGGTGCTCGCGGCTGGATTCGAACCAGCGGCCCGCTGCTTGTAAGGGAGCCGCTCTCCCTCTGAGCTACACGAGCAGGTGCAGGAAACTCCGCTGCGGTCGGGGGCTGCCCAGACCGCAGCGAGGTGAACGACGCCGGGTGCGGCCGCAGCCTCGACCGCTCCCGCCATCTGCCACACCGGCGCACAGGGACTCGAGCCCTGAATCTTCGGTCGTGCTGACCGGCGCCCACCTTGAGCCAGCGCCTCTTCCCCGGCGCCCGCGACGGGAGTCGAACCCGCATCCTCCGCCCTGACAAGGCGGTGCTCTGTCCGTTGAGCTACACGAGCCGGTGCCCCGGGCGGACGGTGAGCCCGCGCGGGAGCGCTGCGCTCCAGCAGCCCGCGCAGCAGGTTGGTCAGCAGGAACGGTGCCAGATGGTTGATCGCGAGGGTGCTCTCCCAGCCGTCGACGGTCGGCTGCCGCCGCATCATGATCACGCCCGCGTTGTTGACCAGGACGTCGAGCCGGTCATACCGGGCCTGGACCTGCTCGGCCAGCAGCCGCACCTGGGCCATGCTCGACAGGTCGGCGGCCAGGGTCTCCACCCGCGCCCCCGGCACCCGGCGACGGATCTCATCGGCGGCCGCCTCACCGCGGTCCACCGTCCGGGCGGGGACGATCAAGGTGGCGCCCTCCCCCGCCAGTCGGACAGCGGTCTCCTTCCCGATGCCACTGGTCGCACCGGTCACCAGGCAGGTCTTACCCGACATCGTCGCCACGCGGCCTCCAAGCCCAAACACCCCGGGACGGTCGAACCTACTTCACCCCCTGCGCCAAGCGCGCGCAAGGCCTGTCAGGCCGTGCTCGGTTGCCCTTCCCTCATCTCAGAAACGCTGACCTGAAGGGGTAAGGAGGTGCCGAAGTGACGACATTCTTATTGCATACGTCCCAGCCTCGATCAGACCGAGATCTCCAAGTGCGGCTGGAGTATTAACAGCCCGCTGCCCTACCGCTGGGCGACACCGGATCGTGGGAGGGAAGTGGTGGCGCAGGCCGGATTCGAACCGGCGATCTCGGGCTTATGAGGCCCGGGGGGGGCGACCCGGCTCCCCTACTGCGCTTCGAGCAGCCCGGCGGGACTCGAACCCGCTTCTGCGCGGGTGAAAACCTCGCAACCTAACCCATGGTCAACGGGGCCTTGCTGGTCTTGCTCGCTGAACTTGCTGAAGTAGCCCGTGTCGGATTCGAACCGACGTCCTTCCGGCTGAGAACCGGACGTCCTGGACCTGTCTAAAGGCTGTCACGTAACGCTGCCGGTTGTGGTAGATGATCTTGTGTGGGTCAGGTCATCACGGCTGCTCGACAGGAGTGGATCGGCCCGTTCACCGGGCTGACGCCCCGGCAGTTCCGCAAGCTGGTGCGGATCGTGGCCGAGCGCGGCGGCACCTCGATCGCCGATGGACGGCACGCTGGTGCCCTTGCGGGATCGGAGCCTGGCCGCGCGCAGCAAGAACTACCGGTATTCGGTCAACGTGCAGATCGCCATCGACGCCGACACCCGCCTGGCCGTCGCCGTCGGCAAGCCACTGCCCGGCAACCGCGGGCGACTGCCAGGCCTACCGCGACTCGGGCATCGACCGGGCCCTGGCCGGGCGGCACGTGATGGCCGACGGCGCCTACCAGGGCAACCCCGACGTGATCATCCCCTACCGCAAGCCCCGCGACGGCGGCCCACTGCCGGCCTGGCAGGAAGACCTCAATCGCGTGCACCGCAGCGTCCGCGCCCGCATCGAGCACGCTCTGGCCCGCATGAAGTGCTGGAAGATCCTCCGCGACCACCGCCGCAAAGCGTCCACCCTGCACGACACCGTGGCCGGGATCGCCTACCTGCACAACCTCGCACTCGCCGCCTGACCAGCACTGCCACCCGGCCCGGCGCCGCTCTCACAAGAACCGAGTTACGTGACAGCCTTTAGTCTGGCACCCAACGATGAGTTGCGGCGACCCAATAACTGGGGCCACTACCTGCGCAAGCGCCCCTGTGAGCCATTGGGCGGTGGGTTCGCTCGTTGTTCGCTCGATCGCCACGGCACCCGATGTCACTACCCGGCAAAGGACGGTACGCCAAATGGAAGCCATGCAAACAGAACGGCACCTGTTGGCACCACCTGACACGGGGCGATACGTACGGCGGTGACTCTTAATCCGCGGGTTCGGGGTTCAAGTCCCTGACGGCGCACCCCGTTTGATCAGGGCAAACGCGAAGATGTAGCGTTTGCCCTGCGGTCGTTATGGGGCGGTTCGTTCCTGTGCCCGCTCGACGTTCGCTCGGCGACACGATCACAGCCACAGATCATCCCTGGTCAGCCCGTGTTCCGGCCGGTGCGACGTGGCCGGAACACGGCCGCGCGGACGAACGCCGGTGCCGGTGCCCGTTCCCGTGCCGAGGACGATCGCGGCGGCGTCCTCGGCCGGCCGGTGGGCCAGCTGAGGCATGACCGCCGCCACCAGGTCGATCGATGCATCCTGGACGGACAGCGCGGGGAAGTCGGCCAGGATGCCGGAGGCCTGGGCGGTCAGAAACTGCCGCCAGGTCGGTGACGCCCGTCGCGGCGCCGGAACCAGCCCAGCCTCCGACAGGATCCACGGACGGTGCCCGCACCAATCTGACATCCCAAGGCCGGCAACTCGCCTTGGATTCGGCGGTGGCCCCACCGCGGGTTCTCGATGCCGAGCCGAATCACCACGTCGCGAACCTCCTCAGGGATCGCTGGGCGACCGGCCTTGGCCGGATAGGTCCAACGCTTGGCGACGAGACGTCGATGCCAGGCCAGCAGCGTGCCCGGCGTCACCAGCCGATGAGCGCGCGACCGAACATGGGTTGAGATCGCCTCAGCATGTCATCCCCAGACTGATCGACCGCCGCCGGCCAGCTCAGCGACCGTGTGACGAGTACTGAAGGCCCGCGTCCGGACCGTGTGAGGCGCCTCGGGGCTATTCGGCGGCGGGCCGCGCAGTAGTGCCGGCGTGGAACTTGGCGGGGCTCGTCAGTCCCAGCGACCGGATCCAAATCTTGTCGAGTGTGTCGATCAGGACCTCCGCGTCGTATTCGACGCCTTCGTACGACCATGCCATGACCACGCGCTCGACCATCAGCGTCAGGGCATGCGCGGTGTGACGCGGGTCCAGATCGCTGTACGCCATGCCGGCTTTCTGCCAGTCGGCGATGGCGCGCGTGACCCTGCTCTGGAAGTGATCGGCGACCTCGTCCCACTGGGCCTTCAGCCGCTCATCCTCGTCGCGCGCCTGATAGACGGCCTGCAGAACGCGGGCGTTGCGCCGGAACGCCTTGATGTAGACCCGATTGACTTCTCGAACGCGATGGACGGGGTCTTGTTGCGCGCTGATGTGGTCGGCCGCGATCCCGGTCAACTCAGCGGAGATGCCCTTCATCAGCTCGTAGAGCAGATCGTGCTTGGACCGGTAGTAGTTGTAAAGCGTCCCCGACCCGACCTGCGCCTCAGTGCTGATGTCGGAGAGCCGGGCGTTGTGGAAGCCGTCCCGTTCGAAGACGACGCGCGCCGCCTCACGAAGACGCCGTGGCGTGGTCTCGCGGCGCCGGTCGACACGGGTGCGGCCCCCGCTCGCTCCGCCGGTCCCGGCGGCGGGCTCGGGCACGCTGCACCTCTTTCGATGATCGCTGAGAGTCACGATCTTACCAGCCACCGTGAACAGGACCGAAATCTCGTGGCTCCGCATTTAAACAGAGGTTGACCTCAGTCTCAGTTTATAGGTACTTTCAGGCTTTGTGTGACGCGGTTAACACTCCCCTGAGCTGCGGGCCTGCCGGTTCTCGTGGTCCGGGCGCATGCGAACCAGAGAAGCGAGGCCAGCGATGAACCTGGGTATGCACAAGGGCACGACTCTGTTGCGAGTCCTGCTGAGCGGTGGAATGGGCCTGCTGCTCACGGCCGCCGCCGCCTGCTCCGGAGGCTCCGACCAGCCCTCCGACGATCCAGCCCTCACGGGCGCGCCGATCAAGGTCGGCCTGTTCAATCCGGACAAGGGGGCGGTGGCGGTCCCCGCGGTGAAGTCCGGGATGGACGCGGGCGTGAACTACATCGCCAAGGAACTGAAGGGCATAGGAGGCAGGCCGGTCGTGGTCGAGGCCTGCTCGGTCGACGGCACCCCCGAGTCCACCATCGGCTGTGCCAACAAGTTCGTCCAGAACGGCGTCGTCGCGGCCTTCGACGGTTTCAACCTCAGCTCGAGCGCCGGCATCGCCATCCTCGAGGCGGCCGAGATCCCCCTGATCGGCCAGATCCCGTTCGACCAGACCACCGGTAGCGCGGCGTCCGGACGCGTCTACTTCGGTGCGCCCCAGGCCTCGTTCCTCGTCGGCGCCCTACAGGGGTTCAAGGCCGAGGGCAAGACGTCGGCGACACTGACGCTGGTGGACACCCCCGCCTCGCACAAGACCGTCGATACCCAGCTGAAGCCGCTGGCCGGAGCCATCGGGATCAAGGCGAACGGCCTTTACTTCTCGCCCACGAACCCGAACTTCAGCGCCCTGGCGGCCACGATCGCCTCGACCAAGCCCGACGTCGCCGGCCTGATCGCCTCGCCGAACGCCTCGGTCTGCACCCAGCTGATCAAGAACCTGAGGTCGGTCGGCTACTCGGGCGACATCTTCGTCGCCGCGTGCACGGGCTTCATCAAGTCCGACCCGGCGTCCGCCCCCGGGGCAACGCTGTACTCGTCCGTGTGGCTGCCCGGTACGGAGCGGTACGCGCCCAAGGCGGCGGTCGACAACCTCAAGGCGGCCACCGAGTACATCTCGAAGACCAGCGGTCCCGCCGACTTCTACGCCTACGCCCAGTTCGCCACCGTCGTGGACTTCGCCAAGGCTCTGGCGCCGTCGCCCGACGACCTGACCGGAAAGACCGTGCTGTCCACGCTCAAGGCCCTGAAGAACTTCCCCACCTTCCTCGGATCCCCGATCACCTGCGGCAAGAAGACGACGCCGAACTGCACCACCCAGATGCTCCTGTTCTCGGTGCAGAAGGACCTCTCGCTCAAGCCCGTCACCGGCAACTGGATCACCCCGGCTCCAGCGATCATGGCGAACATCCCCGGCGCCAGCTGAGCACGCGAACCTCCCATGAACGATCTTCTGCAATTCGCCGTCATCGGCTTCTCCACCGGAGCCGTCTACGCGGTGCTCGGGGCGTCGCTCGTCAGCATCTACGTCGCCACCGGCGTCATCAACTTCGCGCAGGGGTCGGTGGCGCTGTGGGCGGTGTGGCAGGTGGCCGGGCTTCGCACGAACGGCGTGCTGGTCCTGCCGGTCGGCAGCGTCCAACTGGGCTCCGGACCGATGGACGTGTGGCCGGCGGTGCTCATCGGCGCGGCCAGCGGACTGGTGTGGAGCCTGCTGGCCCACCTCCTGGTGTTCCGTCCGCTGCGCCGGGCCCCCGAGCTCGGGCAGGTCGTCGCGTCGGTCGGGGTGATGCTGTTCATCCAGGCCCTGATCCCGCTCCGGTTCAATGCCAAGGCCCTCGGCACGGAACCCAGCAGCCTCATCCCGCTCCCGACGCTGACATCCAAGGTCTTCACGCTCGGCGGCGCCACGATCGCGGTCAGCAACCTGATCCTGGCCGCGGCCGCCATCGGGATCGCGCTCGCCCTGGCCGGCTACTTCCGGTTCACCAGGATGGGCGTCGCCACCAGGGCGGGCGCCGAGGACGAGCAGGCGCTGCGACTGATGGGATACTCGCCGGACCGGCTCGCCGCGTTCATGTGGGGCACGACGGGCTTCGTCTCGGGGCTGATCGTGATCCTGGCGGCGCCGGCGATCGGCGGACTGGACCCGACCAGCTACATGCTGTACGTCGTGCCGGCCCTCGCCGTCGCGCTCGTGGGCCGCCTGACGTCGATCGGGGTCGCCTGCGGCGCCGGTCTGGCCCTCGGCTCGGTCCAGCAGATCCTGCTTTTCCTGACGACCAAGAGCTGGTGGCCGTCGTGGGCACAGGCCGGCGTCGGCGACGCGGTCCCGTTCGTCATCGTCGTGGTGGCGCTGTTCCTGCTCGGCCGCGGCATCCCGGAACGCGGCGCCCGTGACGCCGGCGCACAGGCGCCGGTGCAGGTGCCGCGGCTCCGGCCGCTGTGGACCGCCGCGCCGGTCGCCGGAACGGCGGTCGCCATCGTCCTCACCACGGGCCAGTGGCGCTTCAGCCTGGTGATGTCGATCATCCTGACGCTGATCGCGGCGTCGGTCGTGCTGCTGACCGGCTACCTGGGCCAGATCTCGCTGACCACGATGGCCTTCGCCGGCGCGGCTGGATTCGCGCTCTCGAAGCTGACGACGAACGTGGGCGTCCCCTTCCCCTTGTCGATGCTGCTGGCGGCCTTGACCGCGACGGCCCTCGGGATCGTGGTAGGCGTACCGGCGCTGCGGATCCGAGGCGCCCAGCTCGCGGTGGCCACCATCGCGGCGGCACTCGCGATCGAAAGCTTCGTCTTCAACAACCCGGCGATGACGCCCTACACGGGCAATCTGATCGCAGATCCGTCCCTGTTCGGGTTCTCCCTTGCCGTCCGCGAGGGCACCGACCTCATCACGCTGCGGTTCTCCTTCATGGTCCTCGTGATCGTCGCGGTGCTGCTGATCGCCGTGACGCGTCTGCTGTCCGGGGCCACCGGGCGGGCGTTCCTGGCCGTACGGTCCAACGAACGCGCCGCGGCCGCGGCGGGCGTGAACGTCCCGGCGGTCAAACTGCTCGGCTTCGCGCTGGCGTCGTTCCTGGCCGGAATCGGCGGATGCCTGATCGGCTACAGCCGCGGCCAGCTCTCGGCCGCCTCGTTCACCGTCCTCGTCGGCCTGGCTGTCCTGGCGACCACCTACGTCGGCGACATCACCCGTATCTCGGGCGCGATCCTCGCGGGCATCGCCGGACCGCTGGGGCTGCTGTACCTGGTGTTCACCCAGACGATCGACCTGGGCCACTACTACACGCTCATCGTGGCGGCCGCGATGCTGCTGCGTGTTGTCGTCTTCTCGCCGCACCGCGGTGCCGTCCCCGAATGGCTCCTCGTCCGGCGGGCCCGGCGGTCCCCCGCACAGCCGCCGGCCGCCGCCCACGCAAAGGAGCCCGCCGATGTCCGGTGACCCGAACACGCTGCTGCTCACCCGCGACATCTCCGTGCAGTACGGAGGCGTCCGGGCCAACGACGAGGTGTGCATCGAGGTCGGCGCCGCGGAGATCGTCGGCCTGATCGGGCCCAACGGCGCGGGGAAGACCACCTTCGTCGACGCCGTCACCGGCTTCGCGCCCCACACCGGCACGATCGAACTCGACGGCGTCCGGCTCGACTCGGTGCCCGCGCACCGGCGTCGCCGCCTGGGCCTCGCCCGGACCTGGCAGTCGGGGGAACTGTTCACCGACCTCACCGTGGCGGAGAACCTCGCCGTCTCGGTCGATCCACCCGGGTTGCGGGGCCTGGTCGCCGACCTCGGCAGACGCCGGAAGCGGGCCGACGAGGACATTCAGGAGGCCCTGAGCCTGGTGGGCCTGGAGGCGATGGCCGGACGCCGCCCCGACGAACTCTCCCTGGGCCGACAGAAGCTCGCCGGCGTGGCACGGGCCCTGGTCGGCTCCACCCGCGTGCTGTTGCTCGACGAACCCGCCGCAGGACTGGACACCGAGGAGAGCGCCGAGTTCGGGCACGAACTGCGCCGGATCGCAGCCTCCGGTCCGGGCGTCCTGCTGATCGATCACGACATGACGCTGGTTCTCGACGTCTGCGACCGGGTCTACGTCATGGACTTCGGGAAGATCATCGCCTCAGGCGCGCCAAGCGACGTCAGCAGCGACGCCCAGGTGATCGCCGCCTACCTGGGAAGCCCGGTGACCCCGTGACCGAGACGACCGACGCACTGGAGATCCGCGGCCTCAGCGCCGGCTACCGCGGGGTTCCCGCCATCCGTGACATCGACCTGCGGGTCGCGGCCGGCTCGATCCTGGCGCTTCTCGGCCCCAACGGCGCGGGGAAGTCCACCACGCTGCGCGCGGCCGCCGGTCTGCTGCCGGCACTTGGCGGGACGGTGACCGCCGCCGGCTCGCCCGTCACCGGGAGCGTCGAGCGCGCCACCCGGTCAGGACTCTGCCTGATCCCGGACAACCGGGGAGTCTTCCACCGCCTGACCGTCGCCGAGAATCTCCGGCTGGCCAAGGCACGGGGCGGCTTCGGCCCGGCACTCGACCGGTTCCCGCAACTGCGGCCTCTCCTGAACCGGCGCTGCGGTCTGCTCTCCGGAGGAGAACAGCAGCTCCTCGCAATCGCGAAGACCTTGCTGCTCCGACCGAGGGTCCTGCTCATCGACGAGATGAGCATGGGACTGTCTCCGGTCGCCATCAAGCAGATCCTGCCGGAGCTGCGCCGGCTCGCCGATGAGGACGGCACGGCGATCGTGCTCGTCGAGCAGCACATCGACCAGGCGCTCAGCGTCGCCGACGAGGCAGTCGTGCTCCACCACGGCCGGGTGGTGCTCATCGGCCCCGCGGCTGATCTCCGAGAGGACCGGGATCAGATCCAGCGAGCCTACTTCGGAGACAAGGAACGTTGACATGACCTTCCTTGCTCGGGTGGGTCCACCGTCGGGCGATCAGCCGCTGATGCCAGGCCAGCAGCGTGCCCGGCGCTACAGTCGATGGGCACCGGGTCGGGTTTACGCAGATAGGCGAGGGATCATCGGCAGCATTCGGGGCGGGTGTCCCAGCGGTAGGTTGTCCAGGATCTGCGGATCAGGCTACGGACGGTGATGATGGTGTCGGCAAGGTCGAACAGACGCCAACACGTGGTCCCCTATGATCTCGGACGAGAGGGAGGCCACCTCATGGCAAAACTCGGCTCCAGGCCAGCGTGACGCTCAACCACATGCACAGGCGGTTCTACACCCCCGGCTACGCCTACGCCCGCTACTCCCCGCACGCGTTGAAACTTTCCCGCCCCCAAAGCAGCAAGACCTACGAGAACGTCGCCTGCCCCAGACGCCGAGCCACGGTGACCTGCACCATCCGCGACATCAGGGGCACCATCCGCATTCGCTGGTTCTGTCGAATATTGCGTCACCAGCTTTGAGCTGCGGGTTCGGTGGACATGGCCAAGGCCCGACGGGCACGTCCTGAGTTTTCCATGTTCGCTCGTTGTTCGCTCGGGGACACCGACACCGGGCGGCAGGTGGTGACATGGGCTGGCACGCAAGTGGTGCTGGATGCGAACAAGGCCTATGACATCCCTGACCTGTGCCAATGGCTGGGAAGGCAACGTATTCGGCCCCGGATCGCCCGCAAGGGCATCGAGCCCGACGACCGCCTGGGACGACACCGCTGGGTCATCGAGCGCACCCTGTGCCTGGCTGACCGGCTACCGCCGCCTGACCCTCCGCTATGAACGCGACCTCCGCAACTACCTGGCCTTCCTCGGCCTGGCCGCCGCCCTCGTCTGCTACAAGCGGCTCATCAAACTCACCACGTAGGACACGCTCTAAGGTGATTCGCGCCGGGGGCACGGGCATCCGCCTCGCCTCGAAGAGCGATGGATACGGTGAATGGCCATCGGCCATTCACCGTATCCATCGGCGGTTCGGGCGCCTATGCCGCTGAGGTGGGCGTCCCCTTACTGGGTCATCTTGAAGACCCGTTTGTGCTCTTTCCAGCGGGTATCGTAGATCAATTTCTTGATCGCATCCGTGTATCCCTCCGGGGGGCTCTTCGTGAGGCTGTCGGCCTTCTTGTCCATCTTGTCTGCGACATCGTCGATCATCTTGACGAAGGCCGGGTCGGCGCCGTAGGTGGTGGCGCTGTAGGTCTTCAGATCGGCGATGGCCTGTTTGGCAGCGGCGATCTGGGTGGCGGCATCGCCCTCGAAGTCGGCGGCCCTCAGGGCGGCCTCGTCGCTGAGGGCGACATCGTCGAAGGTCCCCTTGGCGGCGGTGGCCCTGCTTTCGCCACGGCCGGCGCGGCCATCGGAGTCGACGGTGGCGAACGGGAGCACGTTACGGAAAGTGAGGTAAGCGCGGATCGCTTGCTCGGGGGTGTCCGCGGCGTGGACCGCATAGGCGGCGTCGGCGATATCCCTGAGCTGGCCCTTGCGGAGCTGGCCTGCGGGTAGGGTCGGGCCGAGCTCCGTCATCAGCTTGCTCTTGAGATCGCCCTCCGTCTCCGTTTTGAAGCGGTCGATGATCTCGGCGTCCCCGCCACCGTTCTCCCGCACCCCCTTGACCATCGCTTTCACGGCGTCGGTCTCCGTCTTCCAAGCGGTGCTGTGCGCGCCCATGCCGTCGATGCCGGGCGGCGGCGCCGCGCGTCCCAGGATCACCGGAACGCCTTTGCGGATTCCGACGAGGAGGCCGGTGTTGCGGGAGCCGACCACCCACTTGCTGTCGGCGGCGATCTTCGGGGTGTGGTTCAGCGAGGCGTAAGCGGCGTCGAAATCGGCGAGCAGTTTGTCCCGCTCCCCCCGCTCGACGTCGAGCGTCTTGTTCGCCTCGCCGTCGTCGATGTACTTCCTGAGCGTCTCCCTGGCGGCGGCGGCCGGATCATGGGCGCCCGCGGCGTTCTGGAGGAAACCGGTCGCCTTGACCGCCTCGGGATAGGCGGTGGCCATGTTGCTCTGGTGCTCGTTGATCATGTGCGCGAGCATCAGGGCGGTATCGGCGCGGACGTCCGCCTCCGGCTTCGACAGCCTGGTGATGACGCCGTCGAGGCCGTCGTGCCATTTGGCGAGTTTCTCGACACTCGTTCTGAGCGTCTTCAGTTCCCCGGCCGTGGGCTTGGGCAGCGCGGCCAAGCGCTTGAGATCGTTCACCGCCTGAATCCCGTCGATGGCGAGCCCCGCCAGCGCGTCCTCGGGGTGGTTCTTGTCGTTGTCGGTGAAAGCGACGACCTTACCGGCGGGATGCGGATGTGCGGGATTCGGGCTGGTCAGGTCGTCCAGACGGTCCACCAGGTCTTTCAACGCATTGGGTGCGGCCAGCTGGGTGACCCGCCTGGCGCCCGTTCCGGCATTGGCCGGTGCGAGCGGCGGGATGGCCGCGGCGATCCCGTTCCGCAACTCCCGGGTGTACCTGCTGATCGCCTCCATGTCCGCCTTGGTCTGTTGGAGTTTCTGCGGGTTCAGCGCCTCGCTGAGCCGGGCCGCGCGGGTGGCCGCGGACATCGAGAACATCGCGTGCAGTCCCTTGCCGGCCTTGTCGATGGCCTTGGCGTCGGGCTGGGGAGCGTTGGGGTTCCTGCGCCGTTCGTCCATGGCGATGTCGATGGCCAGGACGTTGTTGCGGTGCGTCCCTTCGCCCGAGCCGATCGAGCCGCGGTCCGAAGCAGCGGGCACGGTGGCGAGCGGCAGCATGTTCCGGTAGGCCGCGTGGTGCCCGAGAGCCTCGCTCAAGTGAGCGCTGACCGTGTCCGTCTCCGCCGCGGTCAGCGGCCGGTTGGCCGCGGTGGCCGCCTTGATGATCGTGTCCGCGCTGTCGAGTTCGCTACGGACCTTGAAGGCGTAGCCCTGCACCGCGGCGTGCCGGGCGCGCTGGTCGTCCTCGTCCAGCATCTTCCACAGTTTCAGGACGGGCGGGTCGTCGCCGTTCGGCAGCGGGCCGTCCATCCACTGGTCGGCAGCGTCCTGCCGGTCGCGCAGCTCCTGGACGGCTCCGGCGAGGGTCTTGCCGAACACGCTGGCGTGGAGGGAGTCGACGACGCCCGCCCAGGCCGCGGTGTGGTCGCCCATCTCCTTGCCGAACGGGCTCGGAGTCCGGGTCGTGCCGAAATCGACGGTCCCGACCGTGCCGTTCTCGACTGAGAAGACCGGGTAGTAGTTGACGTCTGCGATCCCTATGGCGCCGGTCCGCGAGAACGCGTTGAGGTTCCGCACGCCGGGCTGCGCCACGGCCTGCGCCGCGGCCTGTTGCTGCGCGACTGGTTGGGCTGCGGCCTGTTGCTGCGCGCCGGGCTGCGGCGGGTTCACCACGATCTGGGGGGCTTGGGGAGCCATGGTGCCCGTCTGCATCGCGACGGTCATGATCTGCGGGCCCGGGTTGGGTCCCGGGAGCGGTCCGATCAGGGCAGTCAGCGCCGCCATGCCGGGCGACTGGTTGCTGGACGGCGACGGACCGGCGGTCGACGGGCGCACCGGCCCGTTGACCGGTTTGCCCTGCTGGTCGCTGCTGGGCACGGCGACCCGGACGCGCTTGACCGCGCTGGACGGCCGGGAGGGGCCGTCGGAGTCGGAGTCCGAGTCGGAGCCGTCGCTCCAGGCCCGCTTGGGTGTAGCGCCGACCCGGAACGACGTGCGGTCCGACGGGCCGATCTTGGTGCTGGAGTTGTAGGAGGGGCCGTCGTCGTCCAGGTCCATAGCGGACGGGCGGGAGCCGCGGACCGGGGTGGAGTGGGTGTCGGGGCCGTCGGAGTCGATGCTCATCGCCGAGCCCGGTCGGCTGTCGGAATCGGAGTCGAACGAAGAGCTCGACGCGCTCATGGTCCGGTCGGACGCCGACTTCTTCCGCTTCTTGATCTTCTTGGTGCTCGGTTTGGGGGGCATCGCGACCTCGCTAGGCGGTGGCTCGGTACAGCAGGATCAGGGTCAGGCCGGTCAGGTCCTCGGCGGAACCGGACAGCGTCAGCCGCCACGGGGTGGGCCCGGCGGTGAGGCCGGCGGGTCGCAGCAGCTGCCCTTCGACCAGGGTCTGGCGGGCGTCGCCGTCGAGCAGCAGCCGGGTCGTGGAGTCCGCGCCGTACAGCGCGGTGATCCCGGTGATCTGCCGTCCCGACATGCCGGGCAGCAGGTCGGGCGTGACCGGCAGGCGCAGTTCACCGGTCTCGTCGGTGCGCAGGTCCTCCCACTCGTCGGGGAAGACCGCCGCGACGTCGAGGGCGATGGCCGCCGGGTACGGCTTGAGCAGGCCGCGCACTGCCGTCGCGAACGTCTCGCCGCCGTCCTCGGCCGAGTACCGGACGGTGATGGTGACGTCCCGCAGCCCGGACGGCGGGCGGCGGGTCTCCAGCCGCCACCGCGAGACCGCGCCGGAGCCCTCGAACGGCAGGTACCGCGGGTCGTCGTACCGGACCTCGAACAGCCCGGAGTCCTCCCCGTCGGTCACCTCCGACAGGGCGATCCGCTGCCCCGGACGCCATGCGGAGCGCAGCGACGCCGGGGGCGCGCCGCGCGGGTCGAGCAGGTATCCGACGGCCTTGGGGTCGGGCGTCAGCACGGTCTTGTCGCTGAGCTGGGTGAGCGTGGCGTTGAGCTGCGTCGGCCCTTCGGCGGTCGCGAACGCGACGCTGATCGACTTGATCTGCCGCCGGTAGTGGCCGGGGAAGTCCCGGTCGAACAGGTCCTCGCTCAGCGCGAACTCGCACCGGCCCTCGGTCTGGAAGGCCAGCAGCGCGGCCGCGTCGAGCCGCAGCAGCGACACCCTCTTGGTGATCTCCATCCCGCGGGCGCCCGCCTCGGAGTAGGCGCTGTCGAGCCGCTCCAGGTCGAGGCTGAGCTGGTCGCCGGCGAGCAGGCCCTTGCGGCGCGAGTCCCAGTAGGTGGGCCGGATCAGGCCGGGGGCCCGTCCGCGTTCGGCTTCGAAGGCGCGTTCGGCGGCGCGAGCCATGTCGAACGCCAGCTGGTAGGTCTGGAAGTACAGGCCGGAGATCTGCCCGACCATCCAGCCGTACAGCTCGGCTCCGGCGAACTTGGTGGTCAGGAAGGTCTTCACCGCGTCCAGGTGGGCGGCCTCGCGCAGGTGGATCTCCAGGTCGCGGCGGGCCACGGCCACCTGGAGCTCGGCTCCGGCGATCTGGTGGCCGAGCTGGTCGACCTCGGCGCGGCCGGTGGCCAGCTGGAGGTCCCAGTCCTGCTTCTGACCCTCGAATTCGGCGATCACCCCGAGCAGCTCGCCGACCATGCTGAAGCCCTCGCCGAGCGAGGCGGAGATCTCCGCGGCCTCGCTGAGCGCCCCGCCGACCGATTCGCCGCCCGTGGTCGTGCCGAAGATGAACGGTCCGGCGTGGATCTGCGGCACGGACTTGGCGATGGCCGCGCCGATCTTCAGCCCACCGGCGACGAACTGGCCGGTCGCGCCCAGCCCCATCATGACGAGCTGGGCGATCTGGAGCGGCGACATGCCTTCGGCGATCAGCTGGGTGTAGTGCTTGACGCGCGCTTCGGCGCCCGCCTTGGCGGCCCGCGCCTCCGCGAGACCCTCCTCGGCGATCTTGATCTGCTGCTCCTTGATCTGCCGGGTCAGGGCGTGCAGCTCGGCGTCCTGGCGGTTCTGGAGCAGGCCCAGTTCCTCGCCGTCGCGGCGTTCGATGGCGTCCAGCAGTGCGGAGCCGAGCTCGCGGACCCGTCCGGCCAGTTCCTTGGCGCGGGCGAGCACGATGTCGAACCGGTAGGCGGGGATCGGCGCGGCGAGCGCGGCGGTGACCTGGTCGGCCGACAGCCCGGCGGCGGCGCCGCGGACCAGCGCCATGACGTCCAGCGGCGGGTCGAACAGCGGCAGCGGCCGGCTGATCCCGAGGATGTCGAGGGACGCCCGGATCTTGGTCAGCCGGTCCTCGACCCTGGTCCAGTACTCCAGGAACTGCGCGTTGCCCGGCACGTGGAAGTAGGGGTTGGCGACGCCGGCGTGGACGATGCCGCCGCCCTTGAGCAGGGTGCCGTCGGCGGTGAGGTGGGCGGTCTCGCCCGGCCCGTCGCCGTCGGTCAGCTCGTACGGCGCGGCGGCCGGGAGCAGCCCGGTGCCGAGGGTGGCGGGACGGCGGCCGAGCAGGTCGTAGGCGAAGATGTACAGCAGCCGCGCCTCATCGACGCTCTCGGCGGTGTACTGCCGGAACAGCATGTCGCCCCAGTCGAGCAGGTTGTCGATGTAGGCCATGACGACGCCGCGCCGGTAGCCGTCGGGGCGCAGCTCGGCGATGGCGTGCGGGTCGAACGGGTCGTCCAGGTAGGTCTGCAGGAGCGCGCGCCGGTCGCCCATCAGGTCGTACTGGCGGCGCAGCTGCCCGATCAGTGCGATCCGCTCGGCCAGCTCGGCGGTGCGCGCGTCCTGCGGCATCGCGGAGAGGGCCTCCTTGACCGGGTTGAGGCCGGTGTCGGCGAGGTCGGCGAGGCGGTCGCGTTCGGCGGCGGTCAGGTCGCGGGCCCGGCGGAACGCCGGGATCATCGGGTCGAGCGAGGCGAGGACCGGGGTGAGCCGGGCGGTGAGCGTGGCGTTGCCCAGCTCGGTGAGGTCGAGACGGCAGGCGGCGACCAGCGCGCCCGGGTCGACCGCGAGGAACGGCAGGAACCGCCACGGTCGTCCGTGCCGGGTGGGATCGAAGACGAACTCGTACCAGTGGCGGGCGTCCTCGAACCGCTGCGCCTCGTTCAGCGCCTGCGCGATGAGCATCGGCGCGTGGTGGAAGATCTCCCAGTAGTACAGGCCGTTGGCGCTGTCGAAGTCCAGGTGGGTGCTGACCGGGACGTGCGTGGCGACCTTCGGCTTCACCTGGATGGTGGTCGCGTCGGACATCGTGGAACTGAACGAGGGAAGCTCGTCGAGCTCCTGGGTCGGCTGGGCGAGCAGCGCGTCGACGCCGCCGGTGAGCAGCCGCCGGTTCAGCTCGGCGGCGGTGCTGGACGTCAGCCTGACGATCTCGATGGGCAGCGTCGCGGTCTCGTACGGACGCGCGGTGGCGTCCGCCGTCGGAGAGGTGACATAGCCGGAGCGCAGGAACAGGAACAGCGCGCCGTCGGTCGACATGGCGCCGGTGAGGTCGGCGGGGAACCCGGGGGGCAGTCCCCGCCAGTTCGCCGTGTACGACAGGAGCGAGACCGCGGTGCCGGGTTCGAAGTCCCGTCCCACCGGCGCATACCCGCCGGTGCTGATCAGGTAGCGCTGGTCGCCGCGGGTGATGACGCCGTTGAGCGGCTGCGCGACGGGCTTGGGGTATCCGGCGTCGATGAACCGGGGCACCGACCCGTCGGACGCCAGCGTGTACCGGACGTACTGCTGCGCGCCCGCCAGGAACAGCTTCCCGCTGGAGATGTAGGCCGCGGCGATCTTGCCCTCGGTGGTGAACGCGTTGGCGGCGCGGCCCAGCTCCCAGGTCTGCCGGGGCGCCTCGTCCTGGCCGCCGCCGCGCGCCGAGAAGGTGCCGCGCGCGTTGTCGAAGGTGAACAGGCCGCCGCCGAGGGTGAGCGACGGGCCGGTCGGCTCCTGCACCGGGACGTCGTCGTTGTTGCCGGTGAGGGGCTTGGGGTAGCCGGCTCCGGCGGTCAGGTCGGCCAGGAGCCGGACATACTGGCCGCCTCCCACGACGTAGGCGCGTCCGCCGGAGATCACGGCCCGGGTGATCGGGGTGCGCGCGGGCAGCCGCCAGTTGGCGTCGACCGGCTTGACATTGGTCAGCGACCCGGATGTCACGTACCCGTCGAGGGCGCGGGAGTAGAAGACCTCGGTGCCGTTGGGCGCGACGAAGGCCACGTCGACCTTGTCCCAGCGGGGCAGGTTCTCGGTGTTGGTCGCCAGCTTCTTGGGGTAGCCGGCTTCCAGCTGGCTCCCGCCGAACAGGTAGTCCTGGTAGCGGTAGTACTCGTCGCCGCAGAAGAGGAACACCTTGTCGCCGCGGATCAGGACGGCGTCGACGGCGGCCGAGGTCCCCAGGTTGTTGGCGGCGTACCCGAACCGGTCGTAGGTCTTCTGCCGGACCTGCCCGGACGTCGGCCGTCCCGGACCGGCCTGGGCGTACAGGCCCGAGGCGGAGTCGAAGACGTACAGGGTGCCGTCGGGGAGCTGGAATCCGGCGTCGACCTGGCTCCAGGTGGTGGGCAGCCGGTCGACGTTGCCCTTGTAGGGCAGCACCTGCGGCGCGTCGGACGGCGCGTCGACGGGCCGGACCAGGAAGCTGCCGCCCTTGTGGTCGACGCTGCACCACGGGCCGTCCTGGCTGTCGGCGGGCGCGTTGAAGCGGACCACCCCGGCCGGGTCGATGGGCGTCGGCTCGGCGAACACGCGCGACAGGTCGACCGGGCGCGGCGGCGCGATCGTCTTGGTCGCGGGCCGCGAGGTCAGCTCCGGGGTCAGGCTGAACGCGGCGGTGACCGGGACTGCGGCGGTGCCGGTGCCGACGGTGTAGTCGCAGCGCACCACGATCGAGTCGTGCACGTCGCCGCCGGGCACCGTCCGCGACGCCTGCACGTACAGGCTCACCCCGCTGATCGGCCCGTCGCGCTCCACGTCGGAGGCCAGGAGCTGCGCCGGGAGCCAGTCGCCGTTCAGGTTCAGGTACGAGTAGTAGACGCTGACCTTGTAGCTCGGCGGTTCGGCGGTGACCTCCTGCTTGCCGCCGGACTCCTTGGTGGTGATGGTGGTCTTGCTCTGGTCCTCCTTGGGCACCGCGGACACGACCGGCCAGAACACGAAGACCCGGCCGAAGGCGTGCACCGGGTCCACCCGGTCCGCGGTGATCTGGGTGTCGACCTTCAGCCACGGCCGCCACGTCGCCGACAGTTTGTCGCCCTCGCGGAACTCGGCGGTCCGGTAGTAGTAGCGGCGCGGGTCGGTCCTGGTCCGGCCGAACAGCACCAGGCGGCGCACGCCGGTCGCGGCGCCCTCGGCCGGGTAGACGTAGCCGCCCGCGATGGTGAGCCGGGACACCTCGGTGTACTCGTCCAGGTAGCGCTTGTAGGCGCCCTGGACGGTCACCGCGGTGATCTCGCGCTGGAGCAGGTCGTCCTGCAGGGCCTGGAACGCCGGGGTCTTGCGGTCGCGCAGCTCGGGCCGCAGGTAGTTCTCCGGGTACAGGAAGACCTTCCGGTTGGCCTCCCAGACCCGGTAGGTGCGCATCCACTTCCACCAGGTGCGCAGCCGCGCCTTGACCTGGACGGGGTCGACCCCGGCGGGCAGGTCGGCGCGTTCCAGGTCCAGCAGGTAGCGCTGGACGTACAGCTGGGTCGCGGCGATCGCCTCGCGGACCCGCGAGGTGATGCCCGCGGGGCCCATGTCGACGTCGATGAGGTACTTCTCGTACAGGTCGCGGGACTTGCCGTGGACCGGGGTGAGCGCGGCGACGAGGGCGTCGCGGCGGCGGGTGTTGAGCCGGTCCCGGAGCCGGGCCGACACGATCTTCCATTCGGCCGGGGCTGAGCGGCGGCGCAGGATGTCGTTGAGCGCGGTCGCGGCGGCGTCCTGGTCGCGGACGGGGCCGTAGAGCTTGGCCCAGACCTTCTCGTAGAGCTCGGCCGGGCCGCTGCCGATCCGCCCGGTGACCTTGAACAGGCTCGCGAGGGACAGCAGGAACTCGATCTCGAACAGGTCCTCCTCGCGGGTGTCGGGCCGCAGCAGCGCGATGTTGCGGCGGGCCCAGCGGACCTCCTCCAGCGGCCAGCCGAACCGGTCGGCGAGGTGCGCGTACGGGTCCTCGGCGCCGGTCAGCAGGAACGCCGCGAGCCCGTCGGGGCGGGTGCGGCACAGCTCGGCGAAGCCCGCGATGACGTGCACGTCGCCGAGCCGGTAGTCGGCACCGCCCGTCCAGCGGTGCGCGAACGCCTGCGGGAAGGTCCGGTCCACGACCCGGCCGGACCCCGAGTACCGGACGTACCGGTCGCCCTTGGTCAGGTAGACGCGGCCGTCCAGGGTGAACGCGCCGTCGATCCCGGCCTCGAAGTCCGGCGGCAGGTCGCCCCAGTCGTCGGTGATGGTGCGCGGGTAGCCGAGTTCGGCGGTGTCCAGCGCGCCGGTCGCGGGGTAGCGGACGTACTGGCCGCCGCGGAAGGCGTACAGTTCGCCGCCGGGTCCGGTGAACGCGGCGTCCAGGGCGCCCGACTCGAACGCGTTGCCGTTCTTGCCCCACACGCCCGCGAGCGGCGTGACCACTCCCCCGGCCAGGTGGGCGCGGCCCTTGAACAGGTGGATGGTGCCATCGGTCGCGGCGAACGCGGCGTCCAGGCCGTCCTGGAACTCCGGCGGCAGCGGCGGCAGGCCGAGTTCGGCGGCGAGCGCCGACAGGGGGCGCGGGTAGCCGTCGTCGGCGCGGCTGCGGTCGGTGCCGGAGTAGCGGACGTACTGGTCGCCGGAGAACAGGTAGGTGCGGCCGCCGGCGACGAGGGTCGCGTCGACCCGGCCGGACGTCGCGAGGTTGTCGCGGGTCCGGCCGAGCCCGGCGAGATCGATCGTGCCGGTCGGCTCGGGCGACACGGTGTGGCAGACCCCGCCGCTGATCAGGTGGATGGTGCGGTCGTTGCCGACGACCGCGTCGAGCGGGGCGGCCAGCGCCGCGTCGAAGGTGTCCGGCAGGTGGGTGAACGGCGGCTCCTTGCGCAGCTCACCGATGATCGTCTTGGGGTAGCCGGGGTCGATGTGCCGGTAGGTGGTGCCGGTGTAGCGGACGTACCGGGTGCCGGAGAACAGGTAGGTGTACTGGCCCTTCCAGACGAACGCGGCGTCGACCGCGGCGCCCGGCGGCAGGAACGGGTTGGCCGAGCGGCCCCACCGGTCACGGACGGGCGTGCGGGCGCCGAACACCTCGCCGGTCAGGGAGGCGAAGGTGTCGTCGAAGAAGAAGTGGATCGTGCCGTCGGCGGCGCGGAACGCCGAGCGCAGGCCGTCGGGGGCGTCCAGGTCGTGGCCGAAACCGGGGTACAGCCGCTCGATCGGACGGACCCGCGACCAGCTGCCGGAGCCGCTGCGGGACACGCACGACTCGCCCGCCAGCAAGGTCAGGGTGTCGCCGCTGGACAGCACCGCGGACGGGAACGGGAAGCCCTCGGGCGCCTGATGGAAGGCGGCGTCCGCGAGCCCGGGGTGGCCGGGGTCGGGGGCGTCGTAGGTGGTGCCGGAGTAGACCAGGTAGCGGCGGCGTCCGGCCGCGTCGGGGCGCTCGAACAGATAGGTGCGGTCGCCGTGCACGTAGGCGAGGGCGACGCTGGTCAGGCCCGCCCAGCTGTCGGCGATCGGCCGCGGGTCGCCGTCGATGGCCGTCCCGCCGTCGGCGGCGTACACCACGTACTGGTCGCCGGAGAACAGGTAGGTGCGACCGTCGCGGCCCACGAACGCCGCGTCGACCGCGCCGGTCTCGTACAGGTTGTTGCGGAGCCGTCCCCATTCCTGCTCGGCCGGGTAGGGGCGGCCGAGCTGGGTGTTGAAGCAGGTCGCGCCCTGGAACAGGTAGGTGTTGCCGTCGGCGCCGGTCAGGACCGAGTCCAGGCCGGTGCGGAACCGGTCCGGGACGCCGCGCAGCGCGCGGGGCCGGAACGGGGTCGCGGTGACGGTGCGGCCTTCCAGCGCCGACAGCCGCACCCAGCCCGCCGCGGTCGCCGCCACCAGCGTGCCGTCCTGGATGAACGCGCAGGTCAGATCGCGGATCGGGAGGTCGTCGTAGCGGCGGTAGGTGGTGCCGGACACCGCGTGGCAGCGTCCGCCGGAGAACAGGTAGGCGGTGCGCCGGTCGGAGTAGGCGGCGTCGATCCGCCCGAACCCGGCGGGCAGTCCGGCCAGGCCCGGCTCGGTGCGCAGGGCGGACAGCGAACGCGGGTAGCCGGGGTCCACCGTCGCGGGCGTCGCGGTGCCGGTGTAGGTGTAGCGGACGTACTGGTCGCCGGAGAACAGGTAAGCGCTGGTCCGGGGCCTGTCCATCCCGTCGATCCTCTCGACGGCGTCCAGCACGAACGCCGCGTCGACCTTCCCGGTGCGGGCCAGGGTGTTGGACACCCGCCCCCACAGGCTGGAGATCTTCTCCGGGTAGCCGTCGTCGACCTGGGTGTAGTCGTCGGTGGAGTACCGCACGTACCGGTCGCCGGAGAAGACGTAGGTGCGGCCGTCGACGCCGACGAACGCCGCGTCGATCCGGGCGAAGGGGATGCTGTCCCACCGCTCGCGCAGCGCCATCGGCTCCGACCACCAGCGGTGCCGGGCATCGAAGCGGACGAACCGGTCGCCGGAGAACAGGTAGGTGCGTCCGTCGCGGCCGGTGAACACCGCGTCGACCGGGCCCAGCTCCATGTGGGCCGGCATGTTCCACCAGTTGTCCGACAGCGGCTTGGGGAACCCGGCGTCGGGGGTGCGGTAGTCGCGGGTGGAGTACCGGACGTAGAAGCGCGAACCGTCGCCGGACGCCTTCAGCCGCAGGCCCTCCAGCCGGACCGTGAGGGTGATGCCCTCCTCGGTGGCCAGGACCCAGTCGCCGGCGTTGCGGCGGACCTCGCGCAAGGTGAGGTCGTGCTCGGCGAGCAGGTTGCGCAGCCGCGGGGTGACGCGGCCCGCGTCCAGGTCGGCGCGGCTGTCGGCGGGCAGGTCGAACAGGTGGCCGCCGATACCGAACAGGTAGGTGTGGCCGTCCAGCACGAACGACGCCTCGACCTTGGTCAGGCCGCCCCAGTCGCCGGCGATGGAGCGCGGGTGGCCCGGGTCGGCGACCGAGTAGTCGCCGGTGGAGTACCGCAGGTAGGTGGAGCCGCTGAACAGGTACGTCTTGCCGTCGAGGCCAGTGAACGCGGCGTCCACGATCCCGCCGGACAGCGGCGCGGGCAGCACGCCCCAGCGGTCGGCGACCGCGACGGAGGTCGCGCCCGGGCCGGTCAGCGCGACGGTCCGGCCGTCCTTGAACAGGTGCACGACGCCGTCCGGGGCGGTGAACGCGGCCTCGACGCCCGTCTCGAACTGCGGCGGGACCCCGGCGGGACGGACGGTGCCCTCGTCGGCCAGGACGCCCGGGTTCTCGATGCTGTCGGAGTAGCTGAGCCACCTGCCGCCCGCCAGGAGCCGGGCCGCGGCGCCCTCGATGTAGGCGGCGTCGACGCCGGTCAGGCCGGCCGGGGCGGGCGCCGTCCCCCAGCCCTGGGCGGTGGGCGCCGTCCCGGCGGTGGTGTGCTCGACGCCGCCGGTGAACACATGAATGAGGCCGTCACGGTCCTGGAAGCAGGCGTCCAGGGGGGTGGTCGGCACCGGGCCGGGCAGGCCCTCGTGCTGCCACCAGTCGGCGACCGGGCGCGGGTAGCCCTCGTCGGCGGTGGCCAGACCGCTGGAGTAGCGGACGTACTGGTCGCCGGCGAACAAGTAGGTGTGCCCGTCGGCGTCGGTGTAGGCACTGTCGATCCGGGCCGGATCGGTGAAAGCGCTCTTGACCTTGCCGAAGGTCTGGGTGCGCGGCACCCACGCGGTGCCCGCCTTGTCGCGGGTGAAGACGGAGGAGGTACCCGCGGCGTCGCGGCCAACCAGCCATTCGACGCCGCCGGGACGGACGAACGCCGCGTCGATCGAGGTCAGCGCGGCGAACCGGGACGACAGGTCGGTGAGCGGGCGGCGTCCGGTCCCGGTGGGCTCGTGGGTGGCGGCCGAGTACGTCCAGTAGCCGTTGCCCACGAACAGGTACAGCAGGCCGTCGCCGCCTTCCAGCAGGGCGTCGAAGCGGTCCACGCCCTGCGGCAGGGTCAGCGGCTCGGGGAACTTGCCGGTCAGGTCCTGGTCGGCGAAGACCGCGCGGACCTCGTCCGGGGTCAGGCCGAGCTTGGCGGCCAGCGCCGCGAACCGGCGGATCCGCCGGACCGCCAGGCGCACCCAGGCGTCCGCGGGCGGCTCCACCAGGTCCAGGGCCGGGACGGACAGCAGCGCGCGGGCCTGCGCGGGGCCGCCGGTGACACACTGCGCGATGGCCTCGGCGACGGCGGCGGGCACGCCCAGCACGTCGGCGAGGCAGGAGTACAGGGTGGTGTCCTGGCGGCCGGCCAGGGCGGTGAGCCGGTCGGTGAGCTCGGTGACGGCCGCCGTCAGCGCGCGGGCGACCGTGTGCAGCAGGAAGAACACCTTGCGGGCGTGGTCGGGGGCGCCGGGCAGGGTGAACGCCAGGGAGTTGTCGGGGTTGGCGAAGTAGCCGAGGCGGTCGCGGGTGACGGCCAGGCGCGGGGTGAGGTCGCCTTCCTTGATCAGGTGCGCGATCACCTGGTCGCGGCCCGCCTCGTCCAGGCCCAGGGCGTCCAGGGCGGAGGGGGCGACGCAGTAGGGGGCCTCATCGCGCAGCACCCGGACGATCCGGGCGAAAACCGCGTCCTGGTCGGGGGCGAGGAAGCCCGGGCCGAGCCAGACGGTGCCCTCGGGGTCGGCGAACTCGTCGGCGTCCAGGACCCGGCCACCGGACAGGTGGACGCCGTCCATCGCGGTGAACGCGCGGCGGGCGGCGAGCCCGTCGGCGAGGTCGGCGAAGTCGTCCGAGCTGAAGGTCGTCAGCTTGGCGCGGTGCGCGGCGATCTTGGCTTGGAGGATCCCGAGCAGCTCGGCGCGGATCGGCGCGAACTCGGCCGCCAGCCCGAAGTCGGCGAGCGGCAGGGTCAGCAGCGCGGCCTGGTCGGTGAAGCGGCCCTCGGCGTCGAGGTGGCCGTTGAAGTTCAGACTCTCCAGCAGCCGGGTCGTCTGCGCGGGGGTCAGCCACAGCTCGGCGAGGGCGGCGGGCTCCAGGCGCAGCGCGTCGTCGCGGAAGTCGGCCAAGCGCTCGGCGAACAGCGCGCCGAGCGGACCGGCCGCGTCGGCGAGATCGGCGTTGACCTCGAAGTGGGCGATGTTCTCGACGTCCAGGAAGAAGTCCGGCTCCACGAGGGCGCCGTGCTCCTCGATGTAGCCGATGTACCACAGGTTGTCGTACAGCTCGGCGCGGGCGGCGTCGCTCAGCTCGCCGAACGCGGCGAGGTCGGACGGCCGGAACACCGCCGCCCCGTTGATGGTCGCGCCGATCGCCTTGAAGACGGCCTCGCGGTGCGCGGAGAAGTCCCCGGCCAGCTCCGCCGGGCTGAGGGCGGTGGTCTCGGCCGCGAGGGCACCGTCGGCGTGCAGAACCCCGCGGAACACGAGATTGCGGAAGATCTTGTTCTGGAGGCGCTCGCCGAGGCCCAGCCCCTTGAGGTCCGAAGCGAAGATCACGCCCAGGTCGGTGACGGCCCGGTAGGCGGCGCCGCGTGCGGCTTCGGCGTCCAGTTCGAGGGCGCGGCTGCCGACGGACGGGACGACGCCGGGGTGGCAGGCGACCAGCACGTCATGGACGACCTGCGCCGCACGCTCGCCGAACCGGTCCGACACCAGCGCGGACGGCTCCAGCGCCACCTGGTCGAGCTCCTCGCCGAGCCGCTTGAACAGCGCGATCCGTCCGGAATCGTCGGTCTCGGGACGTCCGCCGAGGATCTTGGCAAGCTCCGCGCCGTCGAACCCGGCGCGCCCCATCCAGCCGGCGATCGCGAACAGCACCTGCGCCAGCCAGAGCACCGTCTGCGGCGGGCCGCCGCGCAGCACCGCGTGCAGGTCGCGGGTCTGCGGGCCCGGCTCGCCCAGCACCGCGAAGGTCGAGTACCGCTGGAGCGACGGGTCGCCCTCGATCGCGACCAGCAGGTCGAACAGCTCCCCGGCGGAGATGCCCAGGGCCCGCGCCAGCAGGCCGCACCGCCGGATCAGGGTGATCTCGGGGAGCTCCACCCGGCCGCCGTCGAACGGTCCGGGTTCGTTGGCGGAGTAGCGCTGCCGGTAGCGGCGGACGATCTCCACGATGTCGGGTTCGGCGACGTCGACCAGCGCGGCCAGGCGGAACCGGTAGTCGCGGTTCGCGGGTGTCAGGATGTTGCCGGTGGCCGTCTCGACGACCACGCCCTCGGCCGGTTTCCACGGCAGGATCAGGCCGCAGACGTCCGGGATGGTCATGCCGTGCAGCCGGACCAGGCGGACCGCACCGGCGACGGCCCGCAGGGCGGGGAGGTCGAGGCGTCCGGCGGCGAAGGTGGTCAGGACCGTGTCGGCGTCGGTGAGGGTCAGGCCGGTCTTGCGGGTCAGCCGGATCAGCCGGTGGGTGCGGTCGAGCCACGCGATCAGCGAGACCGGCCCGGCCGGGGCCGCCAGGCGGGTCTCCTCGGGGTTCAGCTGGACCTCGGTGCGGAGCTTCACCAGCTCGCGCAGGGCCGCCTCGTCCAGGCCGGTCGCCTCGAGGAAGCGGCGGGCGTCCAGGAGGGCGTCGAAGTTCTCGCCGGCGATCAGCCCGTAGCGTTTGGCCAGCTCGGCCTCGGGGACCGCCTCGGTGGTCAGCACCGTGACGTCCTCGGCCGACAGGCCCAGGTACTCGCGGGCGGCGAGGTCGTGATCGACGCGCGCGGCGAACAGCCGGTAGAGCTCCTCCGGGGTGACTTTCAGTTCGTCGAGATGCGCGCGGAGCCGTTCGTTCCGGACCGAGAACGGCAGCCCGAACGGGTGGACCCGGGTACGGAGCGTCTCGTAGGGATCGGGGCCGACGAGGCGTTCGAGCACTTCATTGACGATGTCCAGGTAGGCGGTCTCGCCGAAGGTGTTCTTCTCGTCCAGGACGATCCGTTTGAGATCCGGCCTGCGTTCCAGCAGGCCCGGACGGTCGAATGTGCCTTCCAGCAGGCCCAGCAGCTCAACGAAGTACGCCGCCGGAGAAGTCACCGCCCTCGCGTCCTGCCCCTCCACGAACCGCGACTCCCCGAACAGCTCGGCGTACTCGGGCAACGAGTTCTCAGCCACGACGACATCCCCACTTCGCGATCCAGAAACGGCGCCTCATGTTCGCCGAGCGGCGGCGAATCCAGATACTTACTCGAAGGGCACAAAACTCAGGCGAGTATTATTTGCGCACCAAAATCATGATCCCCAGGGCCGGACCATGAAATATCCCTGTAACACGGCACTAGACGCCGCACGCTGGGCGTTCTTCCAGTTCAGCGGGCATCATCCGACCGCGACGGCCGTTCGTCCGCTTGGACCGAAAACGTGGCGGCCCGCCTTTGTCAGGGGCGCGACGCGCGGAAGCCGGGCCGGGACCGATCGGATCCTCCGCTTCACCCGAATCCATGGGACGGTACGCTTCCCACGGATCGGTAGCGGCTGGGAACCGGCGTCAAAGCTTGCGGAGCGCTCATCCGTGCGACCCTTCGTCGAAGGCATCGACTCGTGGCGCCCGGCCGCAATTTGACGTACAGCGATCGTCTCAACACGAGAATCTCTCGATCTACGGACAGGCGGTCCGGGGAATTCGTCCTAGGGTTTTCTCTGGCCGAATCCGGCCGCACCCGCAGAGGCGGGCTGGTTTCCTCCGTACACAGAAACCGGCCCGCTCGATCTCGATCGAATGAGCCGCCGCGCAAGGTCATGGCGCCGGTTCCCCGTTTCCGACCGCCCAACCCGAATAAGGGCACCCTTTCCTCGTTGTACGCTCCGAGATCGGTCGCGTACTTTCGGAGATCAGCTGGGGCTGGCCCAGCTCCGGCTGCACGGGGCCTGGCCCGCCGGCCCCGAGCCCGCGCCCTCGGCGGTCCCACGCAGTCACCTGCCCACCATGACGGCGATCGAGATCGACTGGACCGTCGGCCGGGACGGCGACGCCCAGCTCGCTGGGCACCGCGTCAAGCTCGAGGTGAACCTGGCTCATGACGCTCTGGCGCCCTCCCCAACGCACCCCGCAGGCCGAGGCGATCTACGCCGCAGCCGAAGCCGACCGCGCCACCCGCCCCCACGCCTACGCCCTCGACCCCGGCCCCATCATCGCCAGGGCACTGCGCGACACCGACCCCGCCGAGCTCGGCGACCCCGTGCATTGGCGCGAAGGACTCGAGCGCTACCTCGCCTCCGCACACGACGACGGCCGCCTCAACGCCGTCGGCACCAGAATGGTCCGCGACTCCGCCGTCGCCGCCCTGCGCGCCCGCCTGGCGATGAACCGCCTCGCGCACACCAATCGGCCGCTCGGCCAACCGCCCATCATCATCACCGGAGGATGGCGCACCGGAACGACCTTCCTGTACCGACTCCTGGCGACCGACCCCCGCCTGCGTGCGCCGCTCCCCGCCGAACTGGCCGTCCCCTGGAAATTCGCCGGAGCCTCCCCACAGCGGCGCGAAGAACTCATCCGGGTCGGCTCGGCGGCCAACGACCTGCTGAACCTGCTGAACCCCGCCCTGGCCACCGTCCACGACCACAGCCCGCGCCTGCCCGAGGAGTGCGTTGTCGCGATGAACTCCGGTTTCCGTAACTGGGGATTCAGCGCCACCGTCCGCCTCGACTGCTACAGCCACTGGCTCGCCGACCAAGACCTCACCGGCACCTACCTGAGCTACCGCCACGTCCTGGCCACCCTCGCCGCCGACAGCCGCCGCTGGCTCCTCAAAGCCCCCGCCCACACCGCCGAGCCCCCCAGCCTCGCCGCCGCCTTCCCCGGCGCCTGCGTGATCTTCCTTCACCGCGACATCGTGCAGACCATCGCCTCCGGCGCCAGCCTCTTCTGCGTCTTCCGCTCCACCTACAGCGACCACGTCGACCCCGCCGACGTCGGCCGCTTCCAAACCGACCAGACCGAACTATGGCTTCGCCGCGCCCACGCCTTCCGCCGCACCCCCCAAGCCGGCGCCATCACCATCCTCGACATCGCCTACGACGACCTCGTCCACGACACCCCCGCCGTCCTCCACCGCATCTACACCGCCGCAGGCCTCACCCCCGGTGACTCCACCAGCATGATCGACCGCTACCACGCCGCCCATCCCCGCAATGCCCAAGGCACCCACCACTACGCCGCCGCCGACTTCGCTCTCGACGAAGCAGACCTCCGCACCCGCCTCGCCCCCTGGACCCGGCCCGGCCCCTGAACGGAGCCTGTAAGGGACTGTCCTAAAGATCGTGTGGGTGGGGTGGTGATCCGGAAGGCTGGGGCCGATGCCCCGGCCGGGAAGGATCACACGTGACCAACCACGACGAGGACGAGCCGCAGGGCGGGCTGGATGTCCAGCTCGCCGCCGAGCTGGTCGCCAAGGCCAAGGCCGAGGGGGTGTCGCTGGTCGGCCCGGACGGGCTCTTGGCCGGGATCACCAAGACCGTGCTGCAGGCCGCGCTGGAGGCCGAGATGACCGAGCATCTGGGCTATGAGCGCGGTGAACACCCGGCCGCGCCGACCGGCAATCACCGCAACGGCAGCTCGGCCAAGACGGTGTCGACCGAGGTCGGGCCGGTGCAGATCCAG
>NZ_FNVO01000074.1 GCF_900108175.1 Thermomonospora echinospora | reverse complement strand
GCTGGCGCGCCCTGCGCCACGTCACCCTCAGCCCCGGCCGCATCGGCGCCATCACCCAGGCCGCCCTCGTCCTCAACAACGCCTGGCGGTGACTTCCGCTGAGAAAACCTCACTGAGGCCGACGAACAGACCGCCAACCCCACCTAGCCCCTCTTCCCGAGCGCCCACCGGCTAGCGCCAATTTCTGCACTCAGGGGGGCCATGGCGGTGTCCACACGTTCTCCTACGGCGGACACCGAATCGAGGGCCTGTCGTTTCGGGCATCATCAGGGGCATGCCAGTGATCGAGGTCGTCGTCGGCGACATCACCCGTGAGCGGACCGAGGCCATCGTCACCGCGGCGAACGAGTCGCTCATGGGAGGCGGCGGAGTGGACGGCGCGATCCACCGGGCGGCCGGCCCGCGCCTTGCCGAAGCGGGCGCGGCGATCGGCCCCTGCGATCCGGGCGATGCGATGGTCACACCGGGCTTCGACCTCGATCCACCAGTCAGGCATGTGATCCACACGGTCGGCCCCGTCTGGGAAGGCGGCGGCCACGGCGAGGCCGAAGTCCTCGCCTCCTGCTACCGCCGCTGCCTGGAGGTCGCCGACGAACTCGGCGTACGCAGCATCGCCTTCCCCGCGATCGCCACCGGCGTCTACGGATTCCCCGCCGAGGAGGCGGCACGGATCGCGATCACGACCATCACCTCCGCAGCGACCGGCCTCCAGCACGTCAGGCTCATCGCTTTCGACGAGACGACGGGCGATCTCCTGGCGACCGAACTTGCCCGACGATCCGCCTCGAGTTAGGCAAGGCGACCCGGCAGGACGCGTTCATCGACCACGGCCCGGGCGGCACCGGGGAGACCGCCGCCCTGGTGCTGCGGCCGGGCAACGCCGGTTCCAACACCGCCGAAGACCACATCGCCACCGCCCGGGCCGCCCTAGGGTGCCAGTAGCAATCGCCGAAAATCCAACGAACCTGCTTCTGATGCGATGAAGGGGCGGGGCCTCCGCTCCCCGTGACGCTTCCGCCGGGCGCATGCTCGGAGGTGGAGTCACAAGCCACCACGAGCAGGGG
>NZ_FNVO01000024.1 GCF_900108175.1 Thermomonospora echinospora | reverse complement strand
CGGTCGACCTCGGTCCGCTGACCGGTGTCGCAGTGGCCGCGGGTGTAGACGCTGTAGTCCTCGCCGTACTCGTCCACGGGGACGGCGGGGTTGGCTTCCAGGAAGTCGGCCAGGGCGCGCAGGCCGGTGATGGTCTGGTGGCGGGCGAACAGGTCACCGGGAACGATCGGGTTGGCGGTCATGTAGATACCTCCCAGGTAGGGGTCAGGCGGCGGACTGGTCGCGGATCTGGCGGAGTAGTTCGGAGGCGAGCTGGTTGGAGACGCCCAGCCGGGCGCGGAGGGCGTCGCGGGTGATGGGGCGGCCGTGTCGGGTGTGGTGTTCGTCGGCCACTCGCCGGGCGAACTCCACCAGCGGCCCCGCCAGACCCGCCGGACCCGTCGCGGAGGCCGGGCGGGCCGGGGCGGGACGGCCGGAGTCGTCCGGCCGGGACGAGGCCGCCGGGTCGGCAGCGGGGAGCGGGACCTCGGTCTGCCCGTCCTCGACCAGGGCAGGGCCGGGGGCGGCCAGTTCGGGACGGACACGGTCCCGGACCGCCGAGACCGGCGACGAGGACGGCGACGAGGACGGCGACGAATCGGCGGGACAGCCGAAGGACGGCGGGACGGCCAGCCCATCAGGGGCCGACGCGTTAGAGCGAGCGGCAGGGCGCGCGGCGGGACGGTGGGCGGCGCGGCGTTCGAGCATGGAGACAGCGACCAGGAAGGCGGCGGCCGGGGTGCCGGCGGTGACCCAGCCCCACACGGTCGGCTCGGCCTGGGCCAGGTTGGCGGCCAGCGACAGCAGGATGCCGCCGACCAGGACCAGCGTTGGCCACGACAGCGGCCGGGTAGCCCGTGCGGTGCGCTTGTCGCGCTGCCGTTCCCGAGCGGCCATCACGCAGGTCAGGTCGATGCAGACCGCCACCGCCCAGGCCATCCACCCGTGCTGGCCGTGCTCACGAGCCGTGTCGCGGATGTGGGTGAACGACCCGGCCGCCGCGATGGCGGCCAAGATCATCACCGGCCCGGAGTCGGCCACGACCGGGAGTACGCGGCGGGTCATGCCGCCGTCCCGCCGGTCAGGTCGGCCAGCAGCGCGGCCAACTCCGCATCGCACTCGTGGTCCTCGGCCCAGCCGTAGGCGCGACCGGCCGAGACGGCGGTCATGGTCTCGGCGCACCGGCCGCAGGTGGCGGTGTGCAGGCCGCGGACGCCGTCCCACTCCACCACCGGCCCCACCAGGACGGACGAGCCGGGGCGGCGGGACGGCAGCGGACGGACCGGGACGGGGCGCGGACGCGCCGGGACGGGACGAGGACGGACCGGAGGACGGGTCAGGCGACGGGGCCGCAGGACGATCACGCGGGCGGTCACGGGCAACTCCATCGGGTCGGTTTCGGACATGGGTCGGGGAGGGACATAGCGCGATCAGGGCTCACGCCAGCCGGAAGAAGGGAGAGGGGGGAGGGCAGTGCCGTTAGGCGGCGGCCGGGCGGATCGTGGGCGGTCCGCCGATCAGGTCGGCCCAGTCCGGGGCCAGGTGCGCGAAGGTGCGGGCGGCCTGTTCGGCCTCGTGTTCGGGGACGTAGACGGAGCGGGCGCGGTGCCAGGTGCCGTCTTGGCCGGCCACCACGCACACCCCCGGGGTCTCGGCCGGGATCGCGCGGGCTGCGTCGAGGGCGGCGGGGTCGAGGTCGCCCAGGGTCATGGTGGCGGTTTCGGGGTCGTTGACCCGATGGCAGACGCGGCCGGACAGTTGGGAGCGCAGGGCGGTGACGCCAGGGCCGAGGTCGGAGCCGATGCGCTGCCCGCACACGATCAGGTGGACGGCGAACGCGCGGCCGAGCTGGGCCACCCGCAGCAGCGCGGTACCGGTCTTGGCCACCTGGTCTTTTTCGCTTTTGTCGGCCATGAGGAACAGTTCGGCCACCTCGTCCACCAGGACCACGATGGGCACGGGCCGCAGGTGGTCGGGCAGGTTCCACACGTTTCGCGCCCCGTGCGCCCGGCAGGTGGCCATGCGGGTCTCGACCTCGGCGACCAGGTCACCGAGCAGGCCCACGCATTCGGCGCGTGTGGTGGCCAGCGCCGACAGGCGGGGCGCGTACGGGGTGAACTCCACCCCGCCCTTGAGGTCGAAGCCGACCAGGGCGACCGGCTGAGGCGCCAGGCCCTTGAGGATGGCGTTGGCCAGGTTGGACTTTCCCGATTGGGTGGCTCCGGCGTTGAGCCAGTGCGGCACGGTGCGCAAGTCGATCACCCAGTCCGCGCCGTTCTCCAGCTTCCCGGGCCGCACGGTCAGCAGTTCACCGGTCTCCGGGACCGTTGTGACCTCGGTGAGGGGGTCGCGCATGGTCGCCCACAAGGTGACCTTGCCGGGGCGGACGTCGACCACGCGGACGGAGTGGACGCGCCAGGCGTGCGCGATGCCTTCGGCCGCGCGTTCGTAGTCGGCGGGAACCTGGCCGTCGTGCAGCCGGACCCGCACCCGCCAGCCGAGCCGGGTGGGGCGCAGCCAGCCCAGGCGGGGCGCCCGCTCGACGTCCACCCGCCGCATCCGCCGCCTGTAGGTGGCCACCGTGACCGACCGGGCCGCCGGCCCTGCCACCGGGACGGCGTCCAGGGTCAGGCGCCAGCGCCGCCGCCTGCGGGACAGCCCGCAGCCAGAGGCCACGTGCGCCCAGGTCAGATACACCAAGACCGTGCGGGAGGGGTAGCCGACGCCGTACCAGAACGACGCCGGGTGCCAGCGGCGCCAGGCCCACAGCCCGGCCACCATGACGGCGGCCGAGACTGCGAGCATCAGGACGTGATCGTTCATCGCCGGACCGCCGTTCAGGCCACGTCCGCCGACACCGGCACCGCCGAGCCCACCGACCCGACCGAGGCCGGGGCGGCCTGGACGGCCGGGATGATCTGCTCGGCGCGGTAGGCGATACCCCACCGCATTCGGCCGCCGAGCTGCTGCTCCCACGGGAAGGCGACCAGCCCCACCGGGGTGACCACCTGGCCGATCGACACCGCCGGGTCACCGGCCACGGCCACCTTGACCAGGTCGACGTTCCCCGCCTCGTCGGCCGCCGACAGACCCACCGTGTAGACCGTCTGCCCGTTGCGGTCCACCCGGACCTCACCGGTGTTCTGGTCGACCAGCTTGGGACGCGGCGGCGACACGCACACGAACGTAAGCGCCGAGACGTCCACCGGGATGTTTCGCATGAGCACTCCGCTTGTCGAGGCCCCTAGACAGTGCTCTCGACCCCATGCCGAGACTGTCTAGGGGGGTACTCAATCAAGGTAAGCGACGAGGTGGCGAACTGTCTAGGGGGGTCTACAAAATCTCAGTCGGTCAGTGCCCAGTAGACGGCGGTGGCGTCGTCGGAGGCTTTGCCGCGCGGCCAGCGTGCCCCGTCTGGGTCGCTGGCTTCGGCTTCGCGGGTCCGGGCGATGAGTTCGGCCGGTCCGCTCTTGTCGAGGACGGCCAGCAGGTCGGGCCAGGTCATCAGGCCGAAGCGGTCGGCCAGTCGGCTTGCCCCGTCGCTGAGCAGTGCGACGGCCTGCAACTCATCCAGCGGGGTCGAGCCGGTCAGCGCTTGCTCGGCCGCTTCGGGTTTGGTGCCGGCGACCCAGAACCCGCCAGGTCGGTTGCGGTACGCGGCATGCTTCTGCACTCGGCTGAGCAGCCCCGCCGCATGCTCGGAGGTCCCCAGGAGAGGCCGCTCGTCCGGGTCATCGAGCTTGCGGTTCACCTCGGCCAGCCGGTCATCACTGATCACCACCGGATCAGCGCCCGTCCGGTCCAGGACGAGGACCGAGTCCGACAGCACTAGATGTTCGAGCCGGTCACCCACCACCCGAGCGGCCACCACGGTCGCCGAGGGTGAGCCGGGATGGCGGAGATCGCACGTCCCCGAGTGCAGCGCGTTGACCCGCTCGATGCTCGCGGCCAGGGCATCCGCAAGGCTCAGCTTGGTCTCGATGGCTTCGGCCAGCAGCAGCCCGCCGAGGGTCCGGGCGTACCAGGACACCGAGTGCGAGCACCCCGACTCCAGCCCGGCCGGGGCGCCGGCCCCGTCGATGAGGACTCCGAGGCCGGGTGCCGCCGCCGCGAAGTCTTCGTTGTCCCGTCCTGGACGGGCCGCTTCGCTGGCGATCAGCACCCGCATCCTGTCTCCTTAGGCCGCCTCGTCGTGCCGGTAGAGGGGCGTCAGCAGTTCAGTCCGTACCGGCTCATGGGTGTTCGGGTCGTACTCCGTACCCACCACCACGGAGAACCGATCACCGCCGACCTGCCCCCACAGGGAACCGATGTCAGTGGTCAGCAGATGCACCACCCCAAGTGACCCCTCAGGATGGATGCCCGCGATCGCCAGGAACGAGCCCTTCCCATCCGGCCGGGGGAGCCGCCCCAGGTACCCGACGTCATACGGCCGCACCGGGTCCTCCTCCTGTCCGCTGCGGAACTCCTGACCTGCCCGGGTGTCGCGCAGCAGCCACCCGACCTCATCCCGCTCCCACTCCAGCACGGGGTCCTTCCCGTACGCCTCATGCATCGCCGGAGACATCCGAGGCCCGCAGATGACCAGCAGCCCAGCCCGGTTCAGGTCGATCTCACCCGACAGCGAAACATGGTCATAGCTGACCGACAGATCGAACGTGCGCGCCAGCTCTTCCAGCCGCTTGCCCGTGGTCAGGTCATCCAGCGCCACATACGTCCGGTCACTGGCCGGGTCGGGCCGCAGCGGCGTGACCACCGTGACCTCACCCGAGCCGAGGAACGCCCCCTCAGGCGCCGGCCCTGTGTGCCGGATCTGGTGGATACGCCCGCGGCTGAGCCCGGCCGCCGAGGCGATCTGCGCATACGACAGCCCTTGCGCGTGCAGCTCTTGAATCAGCCGCCGCCGCAACCGCGCCAGCTCCGTAACCTCCTGCTGTGCCTCAGCCAGACGTTCGGTCGCCGCGCGCAGCAGTTCGTACGGGTCCTCTATCTGCGCGATGCGCTCGAACTCGCCCGGCATGGCACCCTCTCCCGCTTCTCGCAGCGAGTCTAGGACTCTAGACATCACGCGGGAAAACTCGGCCCCTGTCGAGGCGCTCACCGCCCGCAGCCGTCGCCGACGACGCGGGATCGGCGGACCGCTCACGAACCGCCCCGCCGTTCCGACTCCCCGGCCGTGATCGCGTCGGCCACCTCGTCGGCATACAGCGCCTTGAACTCCTCACGATGCCGCCATGACAGCCGTACGAGCGCCCGCTCGTACGCCTTCGCGAGCACCGCCCAATCAGGCCCCTGACCGTTCCGCCAGTACGCCCTACGGCAGTCATCACACGGCCGCTCACCCTTACGAAGGTGAGCGATGTACCCGTCCCGGGTCCCGCACCGGGAGGAACGAGGCCACCTCATCACGCCTCACACGCGATGTCGGCCCACACCCGCAGCCCGACCCGCACCCGCTCACAGCCCCACTCCTTGGACAGCGCCCGCACGATGTGCAGCCCACGCCCGCTGAGCGCCGTCACGTTCGCCGGGTCGTCCCCGACGAGGACCGGTCGACTGTCCGCCCCCATGTCGATCACGGCCACCTCGACGCGATCGGGGAAGACCTCCAGTTGGACCACGAACAGCCCGTCCAGATCCCCACTGCTCGTGTGCTCCAGGGCGTTCGTGGCCAGCTCACTGACGACCAGTTCGACCGTGTCGGCCAGGACGTGATCCACCAGCACCAGCCGGGCGAACTTCCTCGCCAGACCGACCGACTCGGGTTTGCCATCGAACAACCGGGACCAGCGCGCCATACGCATCACCACCCAGGCGTCTAGGGGGCTACACACCCCAGGGCGATGCAGCGTATGACAGATCCAGGGGGCTATTCAATACGTTCAGTGAATAGAGCCTAGGGCCTTTCCAAGATCCCGGCCCGCCCGTTCCACCAGCCCGAGCGCCTCATCCCCGAACACCGCCGACCGCGCGAACCCCTTGAAGATCTCCACATACGCCCGCACGTCGGCCTCACCGGTCAGCGTCAGCTCACGCGTGAACGTCTCCACCGTCACCGCCGCCTCGTCATACAGCGTGAACCCATGCAGCGGCACCCCCGACCACCCCGAGTCCACACCCACCCCCGCGGGCACCACCCCCAGCCGCACATTCGGCCGCCCGGCCACCGCCACCAGATGAGCAAGCTGCCCCGGCATGCACGCCCCCGACCCCGGCCACGTCCGCAACACGTGCTCACTGATCACGAACGTGAAGCGGCGCCCCTCATCCCCGAGCACCGCTGACCGCTCCACCCCGTCCCCGGCCGAGACCGGTTTAGCGGCCTGGACGTAGCCGGCCGTCCGCAACAGCCCAGGGACCACCATCGCCTCAAACGACCGCACCACCGAGGCCGCCCGCTCCAGCTCCACCGCCAACCCCCGCCGGAACGACACCCCCGCATCCACCCGCCGAGGCACCGACCCCGCATACGCCTCACGCACCACCGAGGCCAGCCGCTCGAGCTCCGCCGGTGCCAACTCCAGCCCACCGAGCAGCCGAACCACCACCTCGACATCAGCCACCCGCCGACCTGTCTCCACCCGGGACACCGTCGGCTGAGGCACCCCAGCCCGCCGAGCCAACTCCATCCCGGACAGCCCGGCAGCCATCCGCAACCGCCGAAGCTCCCGCCCAACCTCAGCAAGCCGGTCCTCACCCATAACCGAGCGTTCTACCACCAGCGAGCACGGCAGCCGACCAGGACAAGTCAACCCGCACACTGTCACGCATCAGCTGAGACTCACCCGTCAACCATCAGCCGGGACAGTCCGCCCTCACAGGCTTCTCACCTGCGGATATTCAGAATAGGGGTCTGCCCGATGAGGACTTTCTCTACGTCTTCAAGGGCGCCGCTACGCGCCGCCGCCGGTCGGCCGGGCCGGGCGTGCGGCCTCTCCGGGCCGGTCCCGCCCCGGCCGCCCGGCTCCAACCCTGTGGAGATGGAGCACATGGCCACTCCAGCGTGGGATCCTGTAGGGCAGCATTGAACTCGTGGAGGTACTTCAGGATGGCGCTGGTTGTATCTGGCCAGATAAAACATCCTCCGATGCAGCCATCCGATGTGCATGCCTCTCTTCGTACCCAATTGCCGGGGTTGACAATAAGTGGACTTGATTTTGCTATAGATCTCAATAATTGCAAGGTTGAATTCTTTTGCAATACCACATCGACGTTGGATTTTACGGTGACTGTTCCGGCAAGTGGCTTGCCCGTTCCGGCAGCAGTTGCTCTGTTGGTCCGCGAGACTGATGCGTTGACGTCGGCACTGATCAGCTCTCTTGGAGGCCGATTCAGGAGAGCGGAGGTGAAGTACTGCCTTCTTGAGGACCATAGATCCCGTAGCGAGTTGCTTAGCTGGTCCGAAGAAGAATCTCCGATGACCTCTCGCCCGGCCAAGCTCTCTTATGTCATCAGTGTCCTTCTCATAGTCTTGGCAATCTTTCTAGTAAAGGGTCAGCTGGATCAGCCTCAAAGCGATGCCCGCGACTACAATGTCCTCTCCCTTATCCTCGCGATAGGATTGCCAGCCTTGACCCTCCCGCTCCCGTTCATATTTGAGCAACTGAGACCGCGCATAAGAGGGCGGTGGACGTTCTCCCACCGGCCGTGAGGACAATCATGATGAATTCGCCTCAAAACGAGTCACAGGTGGTCGCGTCTATCCTGCGCGCGCTGGAGAATCTCGGATGGTCCGAAGCCCGCGAGATAGCACCGGCCGGCTGGCAGCCAGATCTTGTGGCCGTTAATGGTGGGGGATCGCTGCTCTGCATGGAAATACGACTTGGCCGTCAGCCACTCCACTCCCAAATAGTCCGGCTTCTTGAACAGGCGCGAGCAGATCTGGCATCGAGTTGGCCCGGTCGATCAATTGTTGCATTGCTGACCACTAATCCAGTAAGTGCGCGCCTGCGTTCCGTGAGCACTTCATCAGGGATTGTCCTCATTGAAGCAGAATCTACTCATGATTATCGGCAGCTACCTTCAGAGCTAGCTCAAGCACTGGAAACTCTAGAAAATCGCCCATCTGGCGAAGTTGGACTCACCAATAAAGCCACTCTAGCAATCCAGGCAGAGAGGTGGAACGACGCGCGCGACCTCTATGTTCAGATCCTTGAGGGTCAGCGGAATATGTTGGGTGATGATCACCCGGTCGTATTGGAGACAAAGCACCGCCTAGCATTTCTCTTGACTCAAACAGGCGACCCTGATGGCGCGGTTCGGCTCTACGAGCAACTTGCTGAACAGCGTGAGCGTGCACTCGGAAGTGGACATCCAAAAACCATTGAATCTCATAGCAACCTAGCTTATTCCTATGAAACAGTAGGTGATCTAGGTCGAGCTATACCGCTCTATGGGCGCGTCCTGAGTGAGCGCGTCCAAGAACTCGGCGAGGACCATCCTGACACTCTTACCGCACGAAACAACCTCGCCTACGCCTATCAGGAGGTTGGCGATTTTGCCAAGTCGATTCCTCTCTTGCAAACCACGCTTGCCGACCGTGAGAGGATCCTAGGGAACGAGCATCCAGACACTCTTGTGTCGCGTAACAATCTCGCTTATGCATACTACGCAATCGGTGACCTCGAACGTGCTGTCCCGCTACTTGAGCAAGTGGCAGTCGATCGAATGAGAATTCTTGGCCCCGATCATCCGGACACTCTGACTTCGCGTAACAATCTCGCTAGCGCCTACGAGGCAATCGGTGACCTCTCGCGAGCTGCATCTCTTTACGAAGGCACTCTCAGGGATCGAATCAGAATATTGGGTTCGGATCACCCGGCCACTCTGACTTCGCGGAATAATCTCGCCAGCGCTTACGAGGCGATCGGCGATCTCTCGCGAGCCATTTCTCTGTATGAGGATGTGCTCACCACAAGCGTTCGCGTGCTGGGCGAGCATCATCCGGATTCCCTAACCGTCCGAAACAATCTTGCATATGCCTATCAAGCAGCGGGCGACGTAGACCGAGCGATCTTCCTGCTGGAAGACGCACTCGAGAAAAGTCTGCGCGTCTTTGGAGACAAGCATCGATTGACTGCAACTATTCGCAGCAATCTCAACCATCTAAGGCATGACGAGAATTAGATGGCGCCCAGGGACAGTGTGACACCACAGGCCGTTACGATCGCGTGGGTGGTTGAGTGCCGTTGGTGGTTGGGGCGATCGCTGCCGCGCCGCTTCCGGTGCTCGGGCCGTGGCCGGCCCTGCGCTCCGGGTCGGCTTGCCCTCTGAAACGTCGGGTACTGACGTAGGGCACGCGGGTTACTGCACAGCAGACAGGTACAGCAAGGGGGACACAACGGCTCACGTGCCCACACGTCGACACACGTTGCGAGCTGAGCAGAGCCGCGAAGGCCAATGATCGCCGATAGTTCGGGACGAAGAGGTATCGGTAGGTGACGCGGCCGGTTCGCATCATGGGCGTGGATCTTGCTAACCCCAGTGCTAACAACGGTCCTGGACAGCCGTGGATAGGGCTGGACGGCGCAGCGGCTCGACACCAGCTCAGTGGACGAGTGCGGACATCCCTGGACATTGCTGATCTTGCTACGGATCAGAAGGTTAGGGGTTCGAATCCCTTCGGCGGCGCACCAGGTCAAAGGCCCCTCGCGAGCATCGCGGGGGGCCTTTGCGTTGGCGGTGGGAGCCACGTTGGGAGCCACCGGTCGGTCAGGTCCCAAAGAGAGCGTTGGTCATCGACTCGGCCGCCGCGCGCTTGTCGTCCACCATCAGGTGTCCGTAAACATCCTTGGTGATGGCGATGCTCGCATGGCCGAGGATTTCCGACACCACGTGCAGCGGCGTGCCCTGGGCGAGCATGAGCGAGGCCCCCCGAGTGCCGTAGCTCGTGCGGGTGCCAGTGGCCGAGCCTGGCACGCTTGGTCAGCTTGGAGAAGGTGTGGGAGAAGTTGTCCGGGTCCATCGGAGTCCCGACCTCGGTGGCGAAGATCAGCCCGTGCTCCCGCCACAGCTCGCCCATGGCGATCTTCGCTTTGGCCTGCTGGGCGTGCAGACGCCGGAGCTTGCCGAGGATCTGCGGCGTGAGGACGAGCGTCCGCCGTGACTTGGGCGTCTTCAGCTCACTGATCACAAGCCGGGTCTTGCGGGCGCTGGTCTTGTCGCGGTTCTTGATCCGCTTCACCGCGTGCGTCAGCCGGATCGTTCCGGCGTCCCGGTTCAGCGCTGACCAGTGCAGGCCAGCACCTCACCGCGCCGCAGCCCGTACGCCGGCGCGATCATGATCGCGACCTCGAAGCGGTGGCCGGCCACCTCGGCAAGCAGCGTCTTGGCCTGGTCGAGCGTGAGCGTCCGTCCTTCCTTGGCCACTACGTGAGGCGCTGCCGAAAGCGCGGGAGCCAGGTGCAGCCGTACCGTGTCGTTGTAGTCGTCTTCGGTCGATTCGGCCACCGAGCCGGGAAGGTTGTCCGTCAGCCACCGATCAAGGGCGGCGGCGCTTCGCGCCTCCGCACCGTCCGCCCGGCGTCGCCGGGGCGGGCGTGCGGCGTGGGCGCCGGTCCCACCCTGGCGGGCCGAAGGCGGCCGCGCGAAAGCCACCGCCCACGCCCAGCCGCCCGGCTCACGGTCGCCATGGAGTACGCGTCGCCGCCGAGCTGGAGCACGCCAAAGGGATCAGGTTCGAACATGCCTCCGGCGGGGGCCTCCGACTCCGGGAAGACTCTCCCCCGCACCGTCGAGGCGGACGAGGTCTGAGGTGGGGAGCTTCCCGTCCGCCGCCGTCCCGATCGGAGATCTACCGGACCAGGGCCAGGGCACCAAGGTCGTTCGTCCGGTGGGACGCTCCACCTCGGCACCCTGGCCCCGCCCTGGTAGTGCAGAGCACGGGACGATGGCGGACGGGAAGCTCGGGGCTGAGGTGCGCTAGCGCAAGTCACACCTCATCGCAGCGAACAGCTCGACCTTGCTCCGGGGCGTACTGCCGTTCCCTCAGACAAGCCCCTCGCGAAGGAATCGCGCTCAGCGCCTTGTCTCATACCTGGTCAAGACCACGCCGCCGGGGAACGTCCGCGTCTCCACCAGGTTCAGGTTCACCCAGCTTTCCAGCGCAGTGAAGAACGGTGTGCCGCCGCCCACGAGGGCCGGATGGGTGACGATCTCGTACTCGTCGATCAGCCCGGCCCGCATGACCGCCCCGGCGAGCGTTGCGCCACCGACCCTCATCGGCCCGCCGTCCTCGGCCTTGAGCCGGGTGATCTCGGCGATCGCGTCGCCGGTGACCAGGCGAGTGTTCCAGTCGACCTTGTCGATCGTTGAGGAGAACACCACCTTCGGTGTGTCCCGCCAGTTCCGCGCGAACTCGATCTGCGCCGGGGTGGCGCCCGGCTGCTGGTCGCCGGTCGGCCAGTAGGCGCTCATGTTCTCCCACAGTCGGCGCCCATACAGAAACAGGCTGATCACCCGCTCCTGATCGAGCCACCACTGGAACAGCTCATCGCTGGGCTCGCTCCAGCCGAGGTCGTCGCCGGGCGCGGAAATGTAGCCGTCCAGGGTCAGGTTCATGCCGTAGATCAGTTTCCGCATAGCGCCATGCCTTCCGTCAGTCGGTCTCGAAGACTAGACCGGTCGAGCGGAGGAAACTGATCGGTGCGCACTCTGTTCATACGGACCGGCTCCTGACCCTCGCTCAAGACTTCCAAGCCGCTCGTCCCGTACACCTTGGTTCGTGATGGCACGGCCCTCGTGACGGCACACGGGACATACGCGGGATGGCGGACCGACCCATCCGGGTCACGACAGACACCCATCGAGGTCAGTGCACTAGCCTGCCCGAGATCATCAGCGCTCTTGAAAGCCGCTGGAGCGTGGATCCTGGGAGCCAGGGTGGGAGCCACGCGGGCGGGTGATCTTGAACTCGCGTGAACGAGTCCGGACAGGCGGCAGGTCGGCGGCCCAGCGTGCGGACTGATCCGAACGGGTTCGGTGATCGTTTGGGGATCTACGGATCAGAAGGTCAGGGGTTCGAATCCCTTCGGCTGCGCCACAGGTCAGAGGCCCCTCGCGAGCACCGCGAGGGGCCTCTGCCGTTGCCCGTACAGCGGCGGAGTACGGCCACACCACCGGATCGGGATCTCCGGGCCGCAGGCGGCGTTGGGCCGTCTTGGCCGTCAGGCTGATCGTGCGCGTCTCTGGGGCTCCGCCGCCTGATGCAGTTGCCTTTGGTACGCCCGATGCGCCGGGGCGGTGCGCCGCCTTGATGGCTCCGGGGCGCCGATCACACGCGTGGCCGGGTGGCGTTCAGACGGCTCCGCTGGTCGTCGCTCAGCCGCAGGCTTGCTGCGGCGACGTTCTCCTCCAGGTGTTCGATCGAGGCGGTGCCCGGGATCGGCAGTACGACCGGCGAACGGTCGAGCAGCCAGGCGAGTGCGACCTGAGCCGCGGTGGCACCGAGCTCGGCCGCCACGGTGGCGATCTCCCCTGGGGGCTCGGCGGCCGCGGGGAGGACAGGCCTCCAGGGCAGGAAGGCGATCCCCGCCGCGGCGCAGGCCTCAAGCACCGCATCGTGCTCGCGGTCGAGCACGTTATAGCGGTTCTGCACGCTGGCGACATCGATGATCTGCCGTGCCTGGTCGAGCTCGGCGACGGTGACCTCCGACAGCCCGATATGGCCGATCTTGCCTTCGGCCTGCAGCTCGCCCAGCGTCCCCACCTGGTCGGCCAGCGGTACCTCCGGGTCGATACGGTGTAGCTGGAGCAGGTCGAGCCGGTCGACCCGCAGCCGGCGCAGGGCCCGCTCGACCTGATCCCGCAGGACCTCCGGGCGCCCGCACAGAGCTGCCTCGCGCGGCGGGTCCGGCGGTACGACTCCCACCTTCGTGGTGATGAGCACCTCGTCCGGATAGGGATACAGCGCCTCGACGAGGAGTTCCTCGTTCGCGCCCCACCCGTAGAGGTATGCGGTGTCGATCAGCGTGACGCCCAGCTCGACGGCGCGCCGGGCCACCGCGATGGAGGCCTTGCGGGCTTCGTCGGGTTCGGTCGGCAGCTGCATGGCCCCGAACCCGAGCCGGCGCACGGTGATATCGCCCCCGATACGGAAGCTGTCGGATGTCATGTGTCGGTCTCTCCCTTGTCGCCACGGTAACGGTCATTCCGACCCAAGATCGCCGCTTTCGTCATGGGATCAGGAGTCGGGTCTTGCGGTTGCCGGTCTTGCCGCGGTTCTTGAGCCGCTTCACCGCGTGCATGAGCCGGGTGGTGCAGGCGTCCCGAGCAGTGCAGGTCCAGTACCTCGCCGCGCCGTAGCCCGTACGCCGGCGCGAGCGTGACCGTGATCTCGAAACGGTGGCCGGTGCCTTGGCCTGGTCAAGGGGCGGCGGTGCTTACGCCGCCGCCTGGTGCGCCTCGTACCGCCCGCCTGGTCGCGTGGCTGACGGCGGTCATCGGGACTACGCCGCCGCAGTGATCAGCCGACTCCGTGGTCGTTGATCCGCCAGGGCTGGTCCGCGCCGGTGCGGACCAGGATGTATCCCCAGGCTGTGTGACCGTTCGGCATCGACACGACTTCGCGCTGCTTGAGGATGAACGTCACGGGGACGTACACGGCGTCCTGGTAGCGCTTGCCGTCCGCCGACTCATGGCCACCGTTTGAGAGGGGAGTCTGGACCTGCAAATGAGAGATCTCCACGATGTTCCTGAACTGATCGTCCTCGCCGCCCTCCTGCTGCTGGGCGAAGTGCGGGGTCGACAGCCTGCGCCCCGCCTCCTTGTCGTGCGCGTTGATCGCCGCCACGTACGCCGTGACGACCTCCTGCGGCGATGCGCCGACCGGAGGAATACCGACCCGCGACTTCGGGCCCTCACTCCCGCAACCGGTGACCAGGGCGACTCCAGCGAGCAGAACGAGCAATGGTATACGAACGCCGCCTAGGCCAGGCTCCACATGATCTCCTTCGCATGTTGCGTCGTAACTTATAGGACCGCTGAGTTCGTTTCCGGCGGAGGCACTCCGGCTCCGGGAAGCCGGGGGCACATACCTTCTGGCTGCCGGTGGTGAAGATGTAAATCTGGTCTTTCCATCCTTCGACGTCCTTCGTCCTTGGACGAGCCGAGCCGAGCCGAGCAGGCCAGGCCAGGGCGCGAAGTCCGTTCTTCCAACGGGGAACTCCATTTTCACGCCCCGGCCCGCTCCCTGGAGGAACGACGCCAGACGGGCCGGCGGCCTTCCTCGACTTTCGTTACTCGCCCCGCTGTGAAGGCGCAGGGCAGGGACGTGATCTTCCGGACTTGGCCCTGGCCTTTTCCTGCGTGGGCAGGCCGGTTCCGATCACGGGGTCGGCCTTTTTGGTGACCGGGTGTGTCGGCGGTGCCTGCGGTTGGTGTCGAGTTCGTTGGTGGTTCCGGTGCTCGGCTCGTGCTCGCAGGGGTGAGGTGTGTCACGTCGGGGCGCTGTGTCACATCCGGGCGGTCTGTCTCGTCAACGAGGTGGAACCGTCCAACGGCAAGGAGATCGTCATGGAAGCTCGGCTCGACTACATCGGTAGTGACGTCGCGGGGAAGGCCCTCAAGCACCTCGTCTCGATGAACAAGGTCCTGGCGAACTCGACGCTGCCGATGGCGACCCAGGAGCTGGTGAAGATCCGGGCCAGCCAGATCAACGGCTGCGGCTTCTGCCTCGACATGCACACCAAGGACGCCGCGCACGCCGGGGAGACCGCCGTCCGGCTCAACATGGTCGCGGCTTGGCGGGAGGCGAAGGTCTTCACCGAGGCGGAGCGGGCCGCGCTGGAGCTTGCCGAGCAGGGCACCCGCCTCGCCGACGCCGCCGGTGGTGTCAGCGACGAGGTCTGGGCGAACGCGGCCAAGCACTACGACGATGAGCAGCTCGCGGCCCTGGTGTCCCTCATCGCCCTCATCAACGCCTTCAACCGGATAAACGTCATCATCCAGCAGCCTGCGGGCGACTACCAGCCGGGGCAGTGGGGGTAAGTAAAGCGGATCCCGGATCAGGCCGGGTCGGGCGAGGGCAGCCCGACCCGGCCTGACGCGTCTGCTGCGGAGTACTGCGGAGCCGAGGGAGGGATGCGCCACATCGGGCAGCGCGAGGACGAGCCCGCCACATCGGCGTCCGGTAGGGAGCCGTCAGGGCCGCGGCGTCAGACGGCCGCACCATGACGGCTTACCCCTGCCGGACCTGAGGGACTGCGGCGGGCACCAGGATCCGGCCTTAAAATAATGTTCTAGAATTTCGTTCGAGTAGAGGTCGGTGTCCCGCCGGCCGCCCCTGCACCAGCCGTACGAAGGGAGCGCGTCGTGCGCCGGACCCTGTTCAATGAGGACCATGAGGCGTTCCGGGAGACGATCCGGGACTTCATCGAGGCCGAGGTCGCCCCGGTCTACGCGGAGTGGGAGGCCGCCGGGCACCCGCCGCGCGAGTTCTACTACAAGCTCGGTGAGCTGGGCGTGCTCGGCATCCAGGTGCCCGAGGAGTACGGCGGCGCGGGCGAGACCAGCTTCAAGTACCAGGCGGTGATCTCCGAGGAGTGCGCCCGTGCCGGGGTGAGCCTGGGCGGCTACGGCGTGCATGTCAACCTGGTGCTGCCCTACCTGCTCAAGTACGGCAACGAGGAGCAGAAGAAGCGCTGGCTGCCGCCGTTCGTCTCCGGCGAGATGATGACGGCGATCGCGATGACCGAGCCGGGCACCGGGTCGGACCTGGCGGGCATGCAGACCACCGCCAAGCGCGACGGCGACCACTACATCCTGAACGGCGCCAAGACGTTCATCACCGGCGGCGTGCTGGCCGACCGGGTGCTGGTGGTGGCGCGCACCTCCCCGCCGACCCCGGAGAACCGGCGCGCGGGCCTGTCGATCCTGGTCGTGGACACCAAGAGCGAGGGCTACTCGGTGGGGCGCAAGCTGGAGAAGATCGGGCTGCGCAGCTCCGACACCGCCGAGCTGTCGTTCAGCGACGTGCGCGTCCCGGTGGCGGACCTGCTCGGCGAGGAGGGGCGCGGGTTCGAGTACCTGACCCACAACCTGGCCGAGGAGCGCCTGGGCATCGCGATGACCTCGTACGCCTCGGCCGCGGCCGCCGTCGAGTTCGCCAAGAGGTACGTGCAGGAGCGCACCGTCTTCGGTAAGCCGGTGGCCTCGTTCCAGAACACCAAGTTCGTGCTCGCCGAGTGCGCGACCGAGGTGGAGGCGGCCCGCTCGATGGTGGACCGCGCGATCGAGGCCCTGGACGCCGGCGAGCTCACCCCGGCCGACGCCGCCATGGCCAAGCTGTTCTGCACCGAGGTGCAGGCCCGGGTCGTCGACAAGTGCCTGCAGCTGCACGGCGGCTACGGCTACATCCTGGAGTACCCGATCGCCCGCCTGTACACCGACGCTCGCGTCTCTCGGATCTACGGCGGCACCAGCGAGGTACTCAAGACCATCATCGCCAAGTCGATCGGAGTCTGAGCACGGCCGCCGCCAGGGGTCGCCGTCCGCACCGGCGGCCCCCGGCGGCGGTGACATCACCGCCGTGCGCCCGTGCCGGCGCACGGCGGCCATCGCACCGGCCGGTCCGGCCGGCGAACCCCGCCCAGCGAGCGGCCAGGCCGGCCAACGCGATCCGGACCCTGCTGAACGGCAAATCCCCTGGTCCCGGACGATAGGGGAACGAGCCGTTTATTCCCTGTCCGGTGGATCATCGGCATGTCACCATGGGGGATGCCTGTTGATCAACAGCTGCTCGTCGCCTTTGCCGTCACCTCGGTGATCGCCATGGTCACCCCGGGGCCGGACATGGTGTTCGTTCTGGGGTGCGGGATGCGGGGTGGCCCGCGGGCCGGGCTGCTTGCGACGGCCGGGGTCGCCACGAGTGAGGCTGTGCACATCGCCGTGGCCGCCGTGGGGCTGGCGGCGCTGTTCGAGGCCGCGCCGACCGCCTTCACCGTGGTGCGGATCGTCGGGGCCGCCTATCTGATCTACCTCGGCGTGCAGATGATCCGTCACCGTAACGACGTTCAGGACGAGGGGACGGTCGCGGGGACGGGCATGTCGGGGCGTCGGGCGTACCTCAACGGTGTGCTGACCAACCTGCTGAACCCCAAGATGGTCACCTTCACGATCGCCTTCCTGCCCCAGTTCGTGAATCCGGAGCTGGGACGGGTGTGGCTGCAGTTCGCGATCCTCGGGGCCATCCTGATCGCGCTGGAGTTCCTCGTCGACGGCACGGTCGGCGTGCTCGCCGGGCGGATCGGCGGCTGGCTGCGCCGCCGGCAGGCCGCCCGCCGCCGGATCGACACCGCGACGGGCGGCATCTTCATCGGGCTGGGGGTCAAGCTCGCCGCCCAGCGATGACACCTGACCGCAGCGGGCGGCCGATCGGCGGTTTCTGCCTTCATCCTGGATCGAGGCCGGATTTCGCGGGGAACGCCGTGGCCCGGCAATGGATTCGCGGGCCGGCCCGGCGCTCAACGCCGCGTTCCGCAAGTCCCCCCGGAAGCAAGGAACGGATCCCGCGGTAAGGCCGGCTGACCGATTCCGGCCTGAAGTCGCATGTTTGCAGGTCAGGAAACAGGGCGCACGACACCGGCGGTGACAGCGCCGCGTGACCCGCCGATACTCGATTTCAGAGGGTTTGGGTGACCACGGCGGAGCGGGGCCGCCTGGCCCGCCCTTCGGCCCGCAGGCCGAAGGGTCAGTCGGGGCAGGTACGGGTCTGGAGCGGCGATGCGTAGGCCGATCGGGGTGCTGCTCACAGCAGGGATGATGGTCGCGGCCGTGCCGGGGCCGGTCCGGGCCGACGACGACGTGCCGCCGGCGACCAGGCTGGCCGCCAGGACCCATCCGGCCGTGCAACTGCTGACCACCCGGATCTCGGCCGAGGTCGTGGTGCCCTACCCGTCGTTCAAACAGGGCAACCTGGAGTCGCTGCTGCGCGACGTGGCCGAGGACGCGGTGGACGGCCGCATCCCCAGCGACGAGCGCAGCATGGTCAAGACCGCGATCACTCGGATGCTCGGCGACGTCGGCAAGTACCTGAAGCCGTCCGGGCCTGACCGGGTGGTCGAGGCGCAGTCCACCGCGCTGTGCACCGGCTGGTGGGTGACGCCCGACGGCCACATGGTCACCGCGGCGCACTGCGTGGCGCCGGACACCAAGGTCACGGCGGCGGCGTTCGCCAAGCAGGCCCAGGAGGACCTCGGCGCCGACGACGAGCGGATCGCCAAGGCCATCCTGAAGGGCGTCGACGCCGACGACGAGCTCAAGCGCAAGACCTCCGAGCTGCTCACCAAGTTCAACACCGAGCACCTGAAGCTGCGCGACCTGGAGAATGTCACCACCGTCCAGCTCTCCCAGCCCGGCGGCGGGGTCGACACCGCCCGGTCGCTGCCCGCCGAGGTGCTGGCCAAGGGCGAGAACTACCCCGGCAAGGACGTGGCGATCCTCAAGGTCGCCGGGCAGCGGAACCTGCCGACCCTGGAGCTGGGCGCCGACTCCGACGTCCACGTGGGCAGCTCGCTGTACATCGACGGCTTCCCCGGAACGGTCACCAACGAGGAGTCGCTGAGCCCCGGCAGCAGGCTGCAGCCGGCGTTCACCCAGGGGCCCATCAACGCGCAGCGCACCACCCAGCAGGGCGTGCCGTACTTCCAGACCCAGGCCCCGGCGTACGGGGGCAACTCCGGCGGGCCGGTGATCGGCGACTCGGGGAAGGTCGTCGGCATCCTGATCGCGACGCTCGGCGACGGGGAGGGTGGCAGCGCGCAGAACGAGCAACTGGTGCTGCCGGTGAGCGTGGTCGCCGAGAAGCTGAACGAGCGGAACGTGCAGCCGGTGGTCTCGCCGACCAGCGTCGCGTACAACACGGCGCTGGACCTGTACTACAAGCACCACTACAAGAAGGCGTTGCCGAAGTTCCGCGAGGTGCAGAACCTCGCCCCCGGCCACCCGTACGTCGGCAAGTACATCTCCGACTCGCAGGCCGCCATCACGGCGGGCAAGGACGAGACGCCGCTGCCGACGAGCACGAAGGTGGCCATCGGCGGTGGCGGCGCGGTGGCGCTGCTGCTGGTCGCGGGGCTCGTCACCGGGACGGTTGTGCTGACCCGCAGGCGCCGCAGGGCTCGCCTGGCCCCGGCCGGCTGGCCCGGCGGCCCGTTCCCGATGGGCCCGATGAGCCCAATGGGGTCGACGGGTCCGCCGCCCGGCCCGTTCCCGCCCGGACAGGGCGGCATGCCGCCCCCGCCCCAGGGACCTCCGCTGCGCCCTCCGATGGGGCCTCACCCGGATCCACCGCGGTACGGCCCGCCTCCCGAGGATCCGCCTCGCCCGCCGGCCGGGCCTGCGGGCCCGCTGACCCCGCCGAGCTGAACGGGCCGACAGCCGGCCGGGCGGTAGACGATCACTTGCCGGGAACGGTGTCACCGGTCACAAATGATCGGCAATATAGACGTCAGGCTGAACGATGGCGATGGTCGAGGCGTCCCATGGTGGAGGCGTAATAGAGGCGACGGGACGACGCGGAGCGGCAGTGAGCGACAGGGATGCGACGCCCATGAGCCGTGAGGCGGTCGACCACGCCCTCAAGACGCTGCGCGAGGACCGCGACCGGATCTCCGCCAACCTGCTCGACCTGGAGAACCACCACGGCTACCGGCTGCTCAAGGGCGCCCGGCTGGCCGGGCCGACCCGCCGCCGCTGGGATGACGTCACGGCACGGCTGACCCTGCTGTGGCGGCTGTTCGACGCCTACCAGCGGATCCTTGACGAGGCCGGGCAGGTGCGCGACCGGCAGACACGGCCCGGCGAGGCGACGCTGCGGGAGCTGACCGCGCTGCTGTCGGGCCCGTCAGTGGAGCTTCCGCTCGACGAGGTCCCGCTGGAGCGGCGCACGCTGCTCGGGCCGACCAGCGAACGTCTCACGCTGGCCGAGGCCGTCGGGCGGATGACCGCCGCCTACGACGAGGCCATCGGCCTGATCTCCGCCGTCGACGCCGCCTGGGAGACGCTGCTCGGCCCGCTGGACGCGGCGGAGGAGGAGTGGCGGGAGGCCGCCCGGCTCGCCCGCTCCCTGGCGGCCGGCCGGGACGCCGAGCTGGACCGGATCGGCCGCGAGCTGGCCGCCGCCGGGCAGCTGGTGCGGACCGATCCGCTGGCGCTGGTCCGGGATGGCCGGGCCGACACCGCGCGGCTGGACGCGGTGCGCGCGGACCTGGCCAAGGTCCGTGACGTGCTGGTCGAGGCGGTCCGGGTGCGCGAGGAGTACGACCGGCGGGTCGGCGGGATCGAGTCCGCGCTGACCCGGCTCGGCGAGGTGCTGGCGCAGGCGCGGGACGCCTACCGCACCGTCCAGGTCAAGATCGCCTCGCCGGGGGTGGACGAGCCCGCCGACCCCACCCCCGTGCTGCGCGAGCGGCTGGCGGCGCTGGCCGGGCTGCGCGACGCGGGCCGCTGGCCGGAACTGGCCGGCCGGGTCGCCGCCCTGGAAGGCGCCGTGGCCGCCGCACTGGAGCAGGCCGAGCGCAGCCGCCGCCTCATCGGCGGGCTGCTGGAACGCCGGGACGAGCTGCGCGGACGGCTGGACGCCTACCGGGTCAAGGCGGCGCGGCTGGGCTTCGCCGAGCACGACGAGCTGACCCGGCTGCAGGAACAGGCCCGCGAACTCCTCTGGACGGCCCCCTGCGACCTCCAGCGATCCACCGTCGTGCTGGCCCAGTACCAGCGAGTGCTCAGATCCCTCGAAACGGGGACGGACTGATGGAAAAGTGCACCCGGCCGGGCTGCCCGGGTTACATCGAGGACGGCTTCTGCAACGTCGACGGCCTGGCCCCGGAGCCCGCCCCCGCGCAGGGATCCGCACCGGCCCCGGACCAGATGCCCCCACCCGCTCCCGGCCCCACCGGCCCCGGTCAGGGCTCCGCCGGTCAGAGCCCCGGTTTCTATCCGGGATCCGGTTCCGGCCAGGGTCCCGGCTTCGGCCAAGGTTCCGGCCCAGGTCAGGGTTCCGGTCCCGGCCAAGGTTCCGGCTTCGGCCAGGGTTCCGGCCAAGGATCTGGTTTCGGCCAGGAGTCCGGCCTCGGTCAGGGATCTGGTTTCGGCCAGGGAGCCGGTGCCGGGCAGCCGCCCGGTGCGGGAGGAGGGCCCTTCGGCCCCGGATACCCCGGCGGCTCGTACCCTCCGAGCGTTCCCCCTCCCCTGCCGTCCTCCGGTGCGGCGGCGGGTTCCGGGACGTCCGGCGGTCGTACGGGCGGGACGGCGGGCACGGCCGGCACCCGAGGGTCCGGGTCGGGGCGTACCGCGTCCGGGCGCACCGCCTCCGGGCGCAGCGCGCGGACCGGCGGGAAGAGCGGGGCCACCGGCTCGTCCCGCCGGGGGATGCTCGGCGCGGGCCTGGTCGAGGTGCCGTCCGTTCCGTACCGCGACCCGGCCACGGCCATCATGCGCAACCCCGAGGTGCCCGAGCACCGGCGCTTCTGCAGCGTGGACGGCGAGCCGGTCGGGCGGGGCCGCGACGGGCGGCCGGGCCGCACCGAGGGCTACTGCCGCAAGTGCGGGCACGCCTTCTCCTTCACCCCGAAGCTGCAGCCCGGCGAACTGGTCGGCGGCCAGTATGAGGTGCTGGGCTGCCTGGCGCACGGCGGACTGGGCTGGATCTACCTGGCCCGCGACAAGAACGTCAGCGACAGCTGGCGGGTGCTCAAGGGCCTGCTGGACTCCGGGGACGCCGACGCCATGCAGGCCGCCGCCGCCGAGCGCGCCTACCTGGCGCAGGTCGACCACCCCAACATCGTCAAGATCTACAACTTCGTCCAGCACCCCGATCCGGGCACTGGCGAGCTCGTCGGCTACATCGTCATGGAGTACGTCGGCGGGCAGTCGCTCAAGGACATCCTGTCCCGGCTGCGCAGGGAGCACGGCGAGGAGACCGCGCTGCCGCTCCCACAGGTGATCGCCTACGGGCTGGAGGTGCTGCGCGCGATGGGCTACCTGCACAGCAGGGGCCTGCTGTACTGCGACTTCAAGCCCGACAACGCCATCCAGTCCGAGGAGCAGCTCAAGCTGATCGACCTCGGCGGGGTGCGGCGGATCGACGACGAGGACAGCCCGATCTTCGGCACGGTCGGCTACCAGGCCCCGGAGATCGCCACCGATGGCCCGTCGGTCACCTCCGACCTGTACACGGTGGGCCGGGCGCTGGCCGTGCTGAGCTTCCCGTTCCGGGGCTACACCGGCAGGTACGCGGGCAGCCTGCCGCCGCGTGAGCAGGTGCCGCTGCTGATGCGGCACGAGTCGTACTACCGGTTCCTGTGCCGGGCCACCCACGCCGATCCGGACGCCAGGTTCCAGGACGCGGCGGAGATGGCCGAGCAGCTCACCGGGGTGCTGCGGGAGGTGCTCGCCGCCGAGGACGGCCGGCCCCGCCCGGCGCCGTCCACCCTGTTCGGCCCCGAGCAGTACACAGCGGGCACCGACATCGCCGTCGGCGCGGACGAGGAGGACGGCGAGGAGGCCCACCGCCCCGTGCTGCCCCCGCTGAACGTGCGCGCCGCCGCCGCGGCCCTGCCGGTGCCGCAGGTGAGCGCCACGGACCCGGCCGCCGGGTTCCTGGCCGGGCTGACCGCCCGCGACCCCGCCGACCTGGAGGCGGCGCTGACCTCGGCGCCGACGTCCTCCCCCGAGGTCAGCCTGATGCTGGTGCGGGTACGCGTCGAGCTCGGCAGCCTGGAGGAGGCGGGCGCGCTGCTGACCGAGCTGGAGGTGACGCACCCCGACGACTGGCGGCTCGACTGGTACCGGGGGCTGTCGGCGCTGGCCGCCGGGGACTGCGCCGAGGCCGTGGCGATCTTCGACGACCTCTACGACCTGATGCCGGGGGAGATGTCGCCCAAGCTGGCACTGGCGTTCGCCCACGAGTGCGCCGGCAACCTGCCGGCGGCGTCCTTTTACTACGACATGGTGGCGCGCACCGACCCGGCGTACGTCAGCGCGGCGTTCGGGGCGGCGCGCGTGCGGATGGCCATGGGGGACCGGGTCAACGCCGTCCGGGTGCTGGACTCGGTGCCGCGGATCTCCAGCCACCATGTGGCGGCCCAGCTGGCCGCCGTGTCGGCCGCCGTGCGCGGCCGGCAGCCGGCCGAGCTGTCCCCGATGGAGCTGGCGGGGGCCGGGCGGCGGTTGCAGGGCCTGCGGCTGGACGCCGAACGGTCCGGCCGGTTCACCGCCGAGGTGCTGGAGGCCGCGCTGCGCTGGGCGCTGGCGTACCGGTCGCCGAACGGCCAGGGACAGCCAGACGTGCTGGACGTGCCGCTGTCGGAGAGCGCGCTGCGGCGCAGGCTGGAGGAGACCTACCGGGGACTGGCCCGGCTGTCGGACGACCCGCGGGCCAGGCACCGCCTGGTGAACCGGGCCAACGCGGTCCGCCCCCGGACGCTGTGGTGAGTACGACGGACGACCACCGGCCGGACCGATGGGGAGGCAACGACGACATGGAACCTTCGGCGGCCCCCCGCTGCCCGGCCTGCGCCGAGCCCGTCCACGCGGACGACGACTTCTGCGAGGCCTGCGGCCGGCCCCTGCGCGGCGCCGCCCCGCCCTCGTTCCAGCCCGTCCCGGTGCCGCCCGCCCCCGCTCTCCGGACGCCGCCGCCCGGCCCACCGCCCGCGCCGCAGTCGCGGCCGGCCGCCGCGCCGTGCGCGGAGTGCGGCGGGACGGACATCAGCGCGGACGGCTACTGCGAGCAGTGCGGGCTGCGTCAGCCCAGCGGGCGTGAGCATGTGGAGATCGAGACGGCCGCCGCCGTGGGGGTCAGCGACCGGGGGCTGCGGCACAGCCGCAACGAGGACGCCATGGCGGTGGCCTCGGCCTGCGGGAAGGTGGTCGCGGTGGTGTGCGACGGGGTCTCCTCCGCGCCTCGCCCCGAGGACGCTTCCCGGGTCGCCGCCGAGACCGGGGCGGCCATGCTCACCGCCCAGCTCACCGCCGGGGCCGACCCGCGGGAGGCCACCCGGGCGGCGCTGGCGCGGGCGGGCAAGGCGGTCGCCGCGCTGGCCGACTCCCCGCACGACGCGCCCGCCTGCACCTACGTGTCGGCCGTGGTGGACGACACCGCCGTCACCGTCGGCTGGACCGGCGACAGCCGCGCCTACTGGATCTCCGGGGGCGACGGCGCCCGCCCGTCCGCCGCGCTGACCGTGGACGACTCGTGGGCGGCGCGGATGGTGGAGCTGGGCCTGATGACCCCCGCCGAGGCGCACGCCGACCGCCGCGCCCACACGGTCACCGCCTGGCTGGGCGCCGACGCCGGTGCGATCAGGCCGCGCGCCGAGACGTTCGAGCCCGGCGGGTCCGGCGCGGTGCTGCTGTGCAGCGACGGCCTGTGGAACTACCTGCCGGAGGCCGCCGAACTGGCCGAGGCCGTGCACACCGCCCGTGCGCGCGACCCCCGCCGGCCGCCGCTGGAGATCGTCCGGACGCTGGTGCGGACGGCACTGGAGGCGGGCGGCCACGACAACATCACGGTGGTGCTGATCCCGTTCCCGCCGTCCCGGGCGGAGGCGGCGGACCGTGTCCCGCACGGCGAGGCGAGGAGCTGATCGAGATGCCCGAGTTCACCGTCAAGGTCGACCAGAACCGGTACCTGCCCGAGGGCGGCCGCGAGGTGCACGCCATCGTGACCGTCGAGGCGAGCGGCTCGGGCGTGGGCCCGGTCGGCGGCGCGCCCGGCGACCCGGCCGCCGAGGTGATCATCATCGACACCTCCGGCTCCATGTCGTTCGGCGGCAAGATGGCCGAGGCCAAGCGGGCGGCCAAGGCGGCGGTGGACGCGCTGCGCGACGGCGTGCACTTCGCCGTGGTGGCCGGGTTCAACTTCGCCCGCCCGGTCTATCCCAAGGGGGAGACCATGGCGGTGGCCGACGCGCGCACCAAGGAGGAGGCCAAACGGGAGATCGGCCGCCTGGAGGCCGCCGGCGGCACCGCGATCGGCTCCTGGCTGCGGATGGCCGGCAAGATGATGGCCGCGCAGGGCGGCGGCGGGGTACGGCACGCGATCCTGCTGACCGACGGCAAGAACCAGCACGAGACCGACGCGGAGCTCGACGTTGCCCTGGCCGAGGTCAACGGCGGCTTCGTGTGCGACTGCCGGGGGGTCGGCACCGACTGGGAGGTGGGCGAGCTCCGCAAGATCGCCTCGACCCTGCTGGGCAGCGTGGACATCGTGGCCGACCCGCGCGACCTGGAGGCCGACTTCCGGGCCATGACCGAGAACGCCATGGGCAAGTCGGTGGCGGACGTGGCGCTGCGGGTGTGGACGCCGCAGCACGGGGTGCTGAAGTTCGTCAAGCAGGTGTCGCCGAGCCTTGCGGACCTGACCGACAAGCGCACCGAGTCGGGGCCGCAGTCCGGCGACTACCCGACCGGGGCGTGGGGCGATGAGGTCCGCGACTACCACCTGTGCGTGCAGGTCCCGCCGGGCGAGGTGGGCCGACAGATGCGGGCCGCCTGGGTAAAGCTGGTCGCCCCCGACGGCGCGGGCGGTGAGCAGGTGCTGGCCAGCGGCAACGTGCTGGCCGAGTGGACCGACGACGAGGCCAGGTCCACCCAGATCAACGCCCGGGTGGCCGGCTACACGGGGCAGGCGGAGCTGGCCGAGGCCATCCAGGAGGGCCTGGCGGCCCGGCGGGAGGGTGACCTGGACACCGCCACCGCCCGGCTGGGCCGCGCGGTGGTGCTGGCCCGGCAGGCCGGCAACCAGCAGATCGCGGGGCTGCTGGACAAGGTGGTGGACGTCATCGACCCGGTCACCGGCACCGTTCGGCTGAAGAAGGACGTCGACAAGGCCGACGAGATGTCGCTGGACACCCGGTCCACGAAAACGGTACGCACCCGCAAGGACGGAGGCTGACGCCATGCCGACCTGTCCGAACGGCCATCCGTCCGCCGCGGACGACTACTGCGACGTCTGCGGCGGGCTGATGACCGGGGCGGCGCCGACACCGCCGCCCGCCGCCCGGACCACGGGCGGCCACCCTCCGGCCGCGGGCGGGGCGGCCGGAGCCTCCACCGGGGCGGGCCAGCCGCCCGGATCGCCGGACGAGCCGTGCCCGGTCGACGACACGCCGCGCACCGGCCGGTTCTGCGAGACCTGCGGGTACGACTTCGAGACCGGCAACCGGCCCGGCGGCCCGCTGGTCACCAGCCCGACGCTGCAGATGCCGGTGGGCGCGCCGGCCGCCTCGACGCCCTCACGGCGGCAGCCGGCCGGGCAGCCGGTGCCGCGTCCAGTGGCGGGGCCCGGGGGCTGGTCGGCGGTGGTGGCGGCGGACCGGGCGTATTTCGAGACCGTGCTGGCCGAGCTGGGGCCCGACGCCGGGTCGCTGTCGTTCCCCCCGTACGCGCCGGAGCGCCGCTACATGCTGGTCGGCCCGCAGGTGCGGATCGGCCGGCGCAGCGCCTCGCGCGGCTTCACCCCGGAGATCGACCTCAGCGCCCCTCCGGAGGACCCGGGGGTGTCGCACGTCCACGCGGTGCTGCTGGCCCGGCCGGACGGCACCTGGGTGCTGGTCGATCCCGGCTCCACCAACGGCACCACGCTCAATGGGTCGGCCGATCCGATCGAGTTCAACGTGGAGGTCCCGGTGCACGACGGAGACCGCATCCACGTGGGCGCGTGGACGACCATCACGCTGCGGAAGGATTGAGGTCGCCGTGAGTACTACGGTGCAGCATCCGGTGGGGCAGGGCGGCCCGCTTCCCACGCCTGCCGGTCCCGCCGGCCGGCCCGTTCCCGAGGCGTCCGTCCCGGCCCGGCGGCCCGGCACGCTCAAGCGGATCAGACGCCGCGTCCACCTGCGTACCGTCCCGGCCCGCGTCCGCGCGCTGGCGCTGGCCGCGGTGGTCACGGTCGGGGTGCTGTTCGGCGTGGCCAACTGGGGGGTGGGCAACGCCCGCACTGGGCTGGACACCATCGGGCACGACGCCGGTCCCCAGGTCGTGGCCACCGGGGACCTGTTCTTCGCGCTCAACGACATGGACGCGCAGGTCGCCAACGTCCTGCTGCTGGGCCGCGACCACGGCCTCGGGCGCGGCCGGGACGCCTCGCTGCGGCTGTACGAGCAGCGCCGCACCGAGGCCAACCAGGCGCTGCTGCAGGCCGCCCAGCTCGCCGGGGACGACCCGACCGAGCAGCGCACGGTGCGCGCCGTGCTGGACGGCCTGGGCCGCTACGAGCGGCTGGCCGGGCAGGCGATGCAGCTCGACCAGCAGCAGGGGCACGCGGCCGGTCCGCCGTCGCCCCCGGTGCAGGCGCTGTACCGGCAGGCGACCGACTTGATGAAGCTGGAACTGCTGCCGCAGGCCTACAACCTGACGTTGGAGAGCGGTTCGATCGTCCGCAAGACGTACGAGACCAGGCACTCGGCGGTGCTGGCCGGGCGGCTGTGGACGCTGGCGGCCGGGGCGCTGGTGATCGTGGCGCTGGTGGCCGTCCAGGTGTACCTGGCGCGGCGGTTCCGGCGGCTGCTCAACCCGGCGCTGGCGCTGGCCACGCTGGGCACGCTGGCGCTGGTGGTGGCGGCGGCCGGGCTGCTGGGGTCGCTGGCCGGGCGGCTGGAGACCGCCAAGGAGGACGGGTTCGACTCGGTGCTGGCGCTGTCGCGTACGCGGGCCATCAGCAACAGCGCCTACGCCGACGAGAGCCGCTACCTGCTCGACCCGGTCCGGGCCGACACCTACGAGCAGGTCTACTTCGACAAGTCGCAGGCGATCCTCTACCTCGACGCGGAGCGGACCAAGAGCCTGGGCGACTACTACGTCAACCTCGGCCCCGCCGTGGAGCAGTTCAAGCCGGAGGGCGGGTCGGAGGTCACGTTCCTGGGCTTCTTCGGCGACCAGGCCCGGCAGGCCGAGCCCGGCAGCCAGGAGGCGCGTGCCGTGGCCGAGGTGCTGGCGGGCTACCGCGCGTTCCAGCAACAGGACCGCGACGTCCGCGAGCAGGTGGCCGCCGGCCGGCGCGGGCAGGCGCTCGCCCGGCATCTGAACGCGCGCGAGTTCGAGCGGTACGACGCGGCGCTGGTGAAGCTGGCCCGTCAGCACCGCGCCACGTTCGACGGCGCCATCAAGGAGGGCGACCAGGGGCTGCGGGGCTGGAACGTGATCCTGCCCGGCGCGTGCGTCGCCATCGTCATCGGAATCCTCGTCGGCGTCCGGCCCCGCCTGGCCGAGTACCGCTGAGCCGTACCACCGGAGGTTGCGAGCATGCGTTCGTCCCGTACCGCCGCCTGCCTCACGGCCGCCGCCGTGGCGGCCACCACGCTCGCCGGCTGCGGCACCGGCGACGGCGGGTCGATCCTGGACAAGGAGACCCTGACGATCGGGGTGAAGGCCGACCAGCCGGGGCTGGGCCTGCGGCGGCCGGACGGCGCGTTCGAGGGCTTCGACGTGGACGTGGCCCGGTACGTGGCCGGCAAGCTGGGGTTCGCCGGCGCGGACGTCAGGTTCACCGAGACGCCCTCCAGCGTGCGGGAGAAGGTGCTGCAGGAGGGCCGGGTGGACATGATCGTGGCCACCTACTCGATCACCGCCAGCCGCAAGACCAAGGTGACTTTCGCGGGGCCGTACTACGTCGCGCACCAGGACACCCTGGTGCGGGCCGGCGACGCCGCCATCCGGAACGTGCGCGACCTGCGCGGCCGCAGGCTGTGCAAGGTGACCGGCTCCAACTCCTGGCGGCGGGTCACCGAGGAGCGGCGGATCGAGGCGCAGTTGGTGGAGACCTCCTCCTACAGCGACTGCGTCAACCGGCTGGCCGGAGGCGGGCTGGACGCGGTGTCCACCGACGACCTGATCCTGGCCGGGTTCGCCGCCCAGCGCGGCGAGGCGGTGCGGATCGTCAACGCCCCGATCTCGGACGAGAAGTACGGGGTGGGCCTGCCCAAGGGCGACATCGACGGCTGCGAGGCGGTCAACACCGCGCTGACGCAGATGTATCAGGACGGCACCGCGGGACGCCTGCTGGGCAAGTGGTTCGGCCGCACCGGACTGCGGACGACGAACAGCGTGCCGCAGTTCGAAGGGTGCGGCTGAGCCCTGTACCGGGTGACGAAAATCGCTTACCCGGCGGTAGGAATGGGGAAACACTGGACTTACCGTCCAGTATTACAGATGATTTTTCCGATCTGCTCCCAGTTCGACCGCCGGCGTGTGAGATATCCCCTTCATCCTGCCGTTGAGCTGTGAGCGGTCATTCCCGGCGATGCGGGTTCGGGCCCTGTTCGGATGGGGCGTTACAGTGGCCGTGCGGAATTCGGGAGGCTGGGTGTTCTACACGTTCATGTCACGCGTGGTGGCTCCGATCCTGCGCGTGCTATTTCGGCCACGGGTGGAGGGACTGGACAACGTGCCGGCCTACGGGCCGCTGATCATCGCCAGCAATCACCTGTCGTTCATCGACAGCTTCGTCATCCCGCTGGTGATCCCCCGGCCGGTGACCTACATCGCCAAGGCCGAGTACTTCGAGCAGACGGGCCTCAAGGGCCGGTTCGTCCGCTGGTTCCTGACCACGCTGGGGCACATGCCGATCCAGCGGGGCGCGCAGCGGGCCGCGATGGGCGCGCTGGAGCAGGCCAAGGGGGTGCTCGACAACGCCGGGGCCTTCGCCATCTACCCGGAGGGCACCCGCTCCCGGGACGGACGGCTGTACCGGGGCCGCACCGGCACCGGCTGGCTGGTGCTGGCCTCCGGCGCCCGGGTGCTGCCGGTCGGCCTGCAGAACACCGAGACCCTCCAGCCGGTGGGCGCCTCGCTGCCGCGGGTGTGCTGGCCCGGCAGGCCCCGCCCGACCGTCCGGATCGGCCCGGTCATGGACTTCTCCCACTATCGCGACCTGCCGCCGGCCAAGGCCCGCCGCATCATCACCGACGAGATCGTCGAGACCATCCAGAAACTGTCCGGCCAGGACTACGCCGGGGTCTACAACGAGACCGCCGACGCCTCCTGAGCCCGCCGGCCGGAGGTAAGGCCCGGATCGCCGGATCCGCCCGTTCACCAGGGCGAGGTCACGGCGTGTCGTTACTGGCGTGTCGCCCCAGGGGCGCGAGTAGGGTCGCGGGCATGGCTTCGTCACGCAGCGTCAATGTCCTCTTTCCCATCGTGGTCTCCGCCGCCGTACTGGCCACCGGGTGCGGCGGCGGGGACGGTGGGGACACCAAGGCCCGGCAGACCGGTGACCGGGTGGCCCCCGCCGGGACCGGCTACACCTCCGACCAGCTCCGTCAGGCGCTGCCCACCGAACTGCTGGGCTACCGGCGGACCGGTGAGCCGGAGGCCGGCGAGTACGGCTCGCTGAAGAGCATCCAGAACTTCAACCAGCTCCAGCAGCGGGTCACCTACGACAAGCCCGAGTGTTCGCGGATCACCGGGGCCGGCACCACCTCCGACACGGGACTGCGCACCGTGCCGGCCTCCGTCGCCATCTTCGGCAAGGGCAGGGGCCAGTCGGCGTCGGTCGCCCTCATGGCGGTGCCGCCCTCGGTCGCCCAGCAGCACGTGCAGGTGCGGATGCCGGCCGAGTGCAAGACGTTCCGCATCAAGATCGGCGACCGGTGGTCCAAGCACGAGGTGGTGGAGGCCGGCCCGGGCAACGTCGGGCAGGGCTCGCGCATCGTCGGGGTGGCCACCACCAGCGGCAAGAGCGCCGTCAAGACCTGGTACGTGGTGCTGCGCGGGCAGGGCTACATGGCCACGATCGCGCTGTTCGGGCCCACCGTCACCCGGGCCCAGGCCGAGCAGCTCGCCCGCCAGGCCCATGACCACGCCGAGCGCATCCTGCCCTGACGGGCCGGCCCGGGGAACGGTCCCGGCACCCCGCGGCGGGCTTGCGGGGCCGGCTCCCGCAAGCGGGACCCCACAGGCGATCGGGGCCGATAACGTTCAGAGCATGACCGTGCCCAGGGTCGCCGTCTCGGTGGACCTCGTCGTGCTGACCGTCCGCGAGCAGCGGCTGTGCGCGCTGACGTGGCGGCGCGACCGGCCGCCCTACCACGGGTGCTGGTCGCTGCCCGGCGGGTTCGTCCACCTGGACGAGGACCTGCCGGTCGCCGCGTTCCGGCTGATGGCCGAGCGGGCCGGGCTGGCCGACGTGCGGATCCACCTGGAGCAGCTGGCGACCTACGGGTATCCGGACCGCGACCCGCGCCAGCGGGTGGTCAGCGTCGCCTATCTGGGGCTGGCGCCCGACCTGCCCGCCTCCAGCCGGGCGCAGGTGCTGTGGACGCCCGTGGACGACCTCGTCGACCGCGACCGCGCCGCCTTCGACCACCGGCGGATCCTGCGGGACGGGATCGAGCGGGCCCGCGCCAAGCTGGAGTACACCTCGCTGGCCGCCGCGTTCTGCCCGCCGGAGTTCACCGTGGCCGAGCTGCGCCGGGTCTACGAGATCGTCTGGGGCACCCCGCTGGACCCGCGCAACTTCCACCGCAAGGTCACCGGCGCCGACCGCTTCCTGATCCCCACCGGGCGCACCACCACCCGCGACGGCGGACGCCCGGCCCAGCTGTACCGGCGCGGGGACGCCGAGCAGCTGCGCCCGCCCATGCTGCGGCCGCGCCCCTGACCGGTCGCCCCTGCTTCTCCGTACGTGCGGGTTCCTTCGTAGTCTTGAGGCATCATCCGTCACACCTGGAGGACAACGGTGTCCGAGGCAACCACCCCTCGCTTCCGCTCCGTGCTGGACCGGTTCGCCGCCTACAAGCCCGGCAAGACCGTCGTGTCGGCCGACGGCCGGTCCTACAAGCTCTCCTCGAACGAGTCGCCGTCCGGCCCGCTGCCCTCGGTGCTGGAGGCGATCGGCGAGGCGGCGCGGCAGGTGAACCGCTACCCCGACAACAACGCCACCGCGCTGGTGGAGGCGATCTCGGCTCGCTTCGGGGTGCCCGCCGACCACGTCGCGGTGGGCTGTGGGTCGGTGGGCGTCACCCAGATGCTGCTGGAGGCGGTGGGCGAGCCCGGCGCCGAGGTGCTGTACGCCTGGCGCTCCTTCGAGGCGTACCCGCTGCTGGTGTCGCTGTCGGGGGCGGAGTCGGTGCAGGTCCCGCTGCGCGAGGAGAGCCACGACCTGGCCGCGATGGCCGACGCGATCACCGAGCGGACGCGCCTGGTCTTCGTCTGCAACCCCAACAACCCGACCGGCACGGTGGTGCGCCGCGCCGAGCTGGAGGCCTTCCTCGACCGGGTGCCCGCCGACTGCCTGGTGGTGCTGGACGAGGCCTACCGCGAGTACGTCCGCGACGACGAGGTGCCCGACGGACTGACCCTGTACGGCGACCGCCCCAACCTGGCCGTGCTCCGCACCTTCTCCAAGGCGTACGGGCTGGCCGGTCTGCGCACCGGCTTCATGGTGGCGCACCCGGTGGTGGCCGAGGCGGTCCGCAAGACGATGCTGCCGTTCAGCGTGAACGCGCTCGCCCAGGCCGCCGCCGTCGCCTCCCTGTCGGCAGGGGACGAGCTGTTCGAACGCGTCGAGGCCACCGTCAAGGAGCGCGAGCGGGTCGCGCACGTGCTGCGCGACCAGGGTTGGGCGGTCCCGCCCACCGAGGCCAACTTCGTCTGGCTGCGGCTCGGCGACCGGACGATGGACTTCTCGGCCGCCTGCGATGCCCGGGGCGTCAGCGTCCGTCCCTTCGCGGGCGAGGGCGTCCGGGTCTCCATCGGCTCCCCCGAGGAGAACGACGCCTTCCTCGCCGTGGCCGGTGACTACCCGCACCGCAACGTCTAGGGCGGCGTCTCCCAACGTCCGCCGGGCCGGGTACGGCCGGGGCCGTCGGCATGGCCGGGACGGCACGCGCGATCCGGCTCTGCGGACGCCGTGGCCACCCGGTGAAGCCGCACGGTCACCGCACTAGGGGGTCTCCAGGGCGACGTCCTCGACGGCGGGGGCGTCGTCTGGCCGCCGTTGCAGGGCGGCGGGCCTGGGGCGGCTCTCGGTGGAGACCACGATGCCGACCCCGAGCACAATGAAGGCGCCGCCCGCCAGCATCCCCCAGGTCACGGCCTCGCCGAGGACGAGGGCGCCGAGCAGCACGGCCACCGCCGGGTTGACGTAGGCGTAGGTGCCGACGATCGACAGCGGCGCGTTGCCCAGCAGCCAGGCGTAGGAGGTGAAGGCCAGCAGCGACCCGAAGACCACCAGGTAGCCCAGCGCCAGCCAGGAGCGGCCCGAGACCGCCGTCAGGTCAACGCGCTCGCCGCGCCCGAAGCCGATCGCCAGCAGCGCCAGCCCGCCGGCCGCCATCTCGTACACGCTGGCGGTGAAGCTGCTGCCGGGCATCGCCAGCCGGCCGGCCAGGAACGATCCGACGGCCCAGGACAGCGAGGCGAACAGCACCACCGCCATACCGAGCACGCTGCCCGACGCCTCGCCGCCGGACAGCACCGACAGCAGGGCCACCCCGGCGAAGCCGGTCACCACTCCGGCGAGCGTGGCCGTCGGCGGCCGGTCGCCGCCCAGGGTGCGCAGCATCACCAGCCACAGCGGCACCGCGGCGACCAGCAGCGCCGCCAGGCCGCTGGAGATGTGCTGCTGAGCGACCGCGACCATGCCGTTCCCGCCGGTGAGCAGCAGCACCCCCACCAGCGCGGCCGACCCGAGCTGCCGCCGGGACACCCGCAGCACTCCCGGACCGTGCCGCACCGCCAGGAACGCCGCCAGCAGCGCCGCCGCGACCAGGAAGCGCATCCCCCCGCTGACCAGGGCCGGGATCGTCTCGATGACGATCTCGATGCCGAGGTAGGTCGAGCCCCACACCAGGTAGACCACGACCAGCGCGGCCCAGGCCAGCGGGGTCATCGTCAGAGGACGGGTGTCATGAGCATGGGGGGTCATGGGTCATGACGATAGGGCATGCCCCGGCCCTCCGGATAGCAGGTATCGGTCCGCGCGTTTCCGCGAGAGCCCAGGGTCGGCTCCGGCGTTTCGGACAACCGTAGTGGGGCGTCCGCGACCGGAACCGACCGCCTCGAAGGCCGGCTCAGGCGGTGGTGCACTGCCCTTCGGCGGCGAGGCGATGGGCGGCCGGGGCGCCCGGGGCCGCGGTGGCCTGGCCGGCGTAGGCGCCGGGACAGGTGTCGTAGGAGTGCGAGACCTGCACGGTGGTCTCGCCGTCCACCGTCACGGTGAGGGTCTCGGCGCTGCCGTGGGCGGCCTCGCCGGCATAGAACTGGACGGAGACGGTGACCTGGCCCTTGCCCGAGCCGGTGACCTTGACCTGCGCGGTGGCGACGGTGCCCTGCGAGTCCAGCGACAGGGCGATGACCTGGACGGCGGTGGCCACGAAGGACTGGCCGGGCGACGGCGGGGACGTGCTCGGACCCGGCGAGGAGGGCTGCTGGCTGGGCCGGTCGGACGGGCGGTCGTCGGGGCTGCGCGACCCGCCGCCCCGGACGTCCGGGCTCGCGGACCTCTTCGGCGAGGGGGAGATGAGCTTGGTCGACGGGCCGCCCGTGGGGCCGAGGCCGACCGGGGCGGGCGCCTCGGCGGAGGGCGTGCTGGACGCGGACACGCCGGGCAGCGCGTCGCCGCCACCGCCGGAGCCCCCGGCCGCGTACACCACCGCGCCCGTACCGGCCAGCAGCATCAGGGCGGCGGCCGCCACGGCGAGCACCCCGCCGCGGGCGCGCCGGCGTCCGGCCTTTCCGAACGCGGCGGCCCTGGCCTTCTCGTCGCTGACCATCTTGCGGGACAGCGGGAACAGCAGCGTCAGCACCGCCGCCCGTTCGACGAGCAGGGCCCGTCCGCGCTCCTGCCAGCCGGGGCCGTAGGCGGCCGATGCGACGGTCTCCAGACGGCCGAGGAAGACCCGCGCGGTGACGGGGCGGTCGTCGGGATTGCCGGCGAGCCCGGCGGTGAGCAGCGGAACGAGCGGACCGGGCGCCTCGTGCGGCCGGGCCGTGCCGGTGCCCCCGGTGGGCGGCTCGCCGGTCAGACACTCGTAGAGGACCGCGGTCGCCGCGTAGATGTCGGCGGCGGGCGTCACCCGGCCGCCGTACCGCAGCTCGGGCGCCTGGTAGTGCGGTGACCCGCCCGCGGCGGGGGCGCCCGTCCAGGCGGTGACGCCCAGACCGGCGAGCTTGCCGTTCCCGTCGCCGTCCACCAGGACGTTCCCCGGGGTGACGGCGCCGTGGACCAGCCCGGTCCGGTGTACGGCCCCCAGCGCCAGCAGGACGGTCTTGAAGATCACCAGGGCGGCCTCCGGGGCGAGCCGGCCCTCGGCCTTGATGAGGCGTTCCAGGCTGATCCCGTTGACCAACTCGCCGACCAGCGCGACGCCGTGCGGAGACTCGGCGTGTTCGTGCAGCCGGACCAGCGTGTCGTCGTCGAGCCCGGCGATCAGCCGCGCCTCGTCCCGGAAGGCCTGCCCGGCGCCCGGACGCGGTGGCAGGTACTTGATCGCAACAGGGGTGCCGGTGGACTTGCGGACGGCGAGCATCACCCGTCCGGTCGATCCTCCGCCGAGCTCACGGACATGGCGATACCCCGAAACCGCCCATTCCCCGCTCACATCACATCCTTTGCTCCGAGCCGCCCTCGGACCGCCCCGCCGTCGGGGCCTCCGTTGCGTCGAGCCGTGGTACGACGGCGACGGTACGGTGCATTGGACACTATCGCCGCCGCTTCGTCCTCAATCATCGTGGACGACCGCTATAGGTCAGACGCCCCATCCGTCCCGATGGTTGTCATGCCTTGATCACCTTCTCCCGGCGAGCGGCCGGACCGGTGCGATGCGGCCGACCGGTGACCGCCACGAGACGGCCGATCCACCGGTTGACCAGGCGACCTCGGACCGAGGGTGAGCCTGTTCGCGATCAGCCGGATCCGCGAGCGCCGGAGGGCTGCCGGCCGGGGCGGGGATACCCGGACGGCGGCAGGCCGGTGACCGCCACGGGGAGGTCGATCCACCGGTTGACCAGGCGGTCTTGGACCGGAGTGAGCCTGTGCGCGATCGGGTGGATCCGCCGGCGCCGGAGGGTTGCCGGCCGGGGCGGGGATTCCCGGGCGGCGGCTGGCCGGTGACCGCTGTGGGGCGGTCGGTCGGCCGGGTGATCAGGCGGCCTTGGACAGGGAGCGGGCCTGTCCGCGGTCGGGTGGACCGGTGGGCGCCGGAGGGCGGACGGTCAGGAGGCGGCCTTGGGACCGAGTTTCTCCACGATCAGCCGGTAGAGCTGACGGGGGCGGCCGGGCTGCGGGGTCCGGTTGGGGGGCAGCGGCCAGGCCAGGCCCTCCTCGACCAGGGTGCGCAGCAGCCGCCGGGCGGTGCGGGGGGTCACCCCGAGCATCCGGCCGGCGTTCTCGGCGTCCACGATGAGGGGCTGGGAGTCCGCCCCCGAGCCCCGGCCGGCGCCCTCCTGGTCGAGCTTGTCGGCCAGCCGGGCCAGGATCTCCAGGCCCTTCGGCTTGGGCTGCGGCTGGCTGCGCGGCGGGGTGCGCGGTGCGGGCACCAGCGCCCGGCCGTCGCGGTCCAGCGCGAAGCCCTGCGCCCGCTGGGAGGACTGCGAGCGGGCCAGCGCCGCCCGCGCGTGCGTTTCGGCCTCGTGCGCGGTGCGGCCCATGCCGATGCCGACCTCGATGGCCAGCCCGAGTTCCTCGCGGACCTTTTCGACGAACGGGGGTGTCCGGAAACCCTCGGTGGAGGTGGTGACCGAGCCCCGGGTGGCGGTGACCAGATAGCTGTGGTCGTCCACCGGCCACACCGAGGCGTTCATCCGGTGCGCCTCCTGCAGCAGCGTGCGGTGCAGCGTCAGTTTCAGCTCGTCCCGCCAGTAGCGGGGGGTGACCCGACGGGGGGTCTCGCGCAGCGTCGGCACGTCCACCAGGATCACCACGAGCTGGGACTCCTCCAGCCGGTGGTGGGCGCCCAGCAGCGCCGCGGTCTGCAGCGAACTGCGGATGGCGGCGCCGGTGGGGCGTACCCGGATGGTCGGCACCCCGGCCATCTCCATCCGCTCGGCGGTGGCGTGCACGCAGGTCATCGCCACGGTGGTGGTGCCGCGCCGCCACAGCCGCTCGTGGAAGGCGGCCAGCGTCCCGGGCCCGGCGGCCTCCTCGCGCAGGTGCACGTGCTCGGTGCCCAGACTGACCTCGCTGTAGGCCTCCTCGACCTCGGCCCGCGCGAGCACGTCGATGCTGACCTTGGCCGGGTCGAAGCGCTCGTCGAGCGCGGCCCGCAGCAGCGCGCCCTGCAGCGCCGCCCCGTTGAGCGGCACGTACGTGGCCGGCATGGTCAGCACCCCGGCCTTGCGGGCGAAGTCGTAGGGCACCGGGCTGGCGAACAGGCACACGTCCACCCCGGCCCCGAGCCGGACGACCTTGTCGGCGGCCTCCTGCTCGTCCCGGTAGGCCGCCGCCACCAGCCGGCTGGGCACCGGCGTGGGGCCGTGACCCATGAGCATCACGCGTTCCACCAGATCATGCGGGCCGACCACCCCGATCGTCAGATCGGGCGCGGACCCCGTCGACCTCGACGCGGTCATGGGCACCCTCCCCCGGGGGGTGGTGGTGGCCCCTTGCGGTCGTGCGCGGTCGCGCATGTTCCGCCCAACGGTTGACTCATGGCTAGTCGCCCCTGCCTTCTGACCCAGCACCGCAGTTCCCGCGATTCGTTCCTCATTGGGCAGATCGGGTCAGGGCGACGAAGTGTGACGCCCAGACGCGAAATCGAATCAAGAGTGCGGCGAAAAAGTAACCTATGCGACCCTTGAGTCAGTAATTTGTCACCATACGGTCAGGCTCGATCGGGCATCTTCGGATGTCCGAAGTGCCCGGGTCAAGTCTTCACCATGCGAAAGGCCCCTGTCACGGGGCCTTTTCGGCGGTGACAGGGGCCGTGGTGGTGTCAGCGGGCGGTCAGAGTGCGGGTCAGATGACCCGCCCTCGGGGTCCGCTCCGGGCGTACGGGTCAGCCGACCTCGCGGGTGATGTCGGCGCCGAGCTGGGACAGCCGCTCGGCGATGTGCGCGTGGCCGCGGTCCAGGTAGTAGGCCTGGGTGATGGTGGTCTCGCCCTCGGCGCCCAGCCCGGCCAGCACCAGGGCGCTGCCGGCCCGCAGGTCGTGCGCCACGACCTCGGCGCCGTGCAGCGGGGTGGGGCCGAGCACCTTGGCCCGGTTGCCGTCCACCTGGATGTCGGCGCCCATCTTGGTGAGCTCGTCCACCAGCTTGAACCGGCCGTCGAAGATCCGCTCGTAGATGTAGCTGGGACCGTCGGCCAGGCAGGACACCGCCATGATCGGGGACTGCAGGTCGGTGGCGAAGCCGGGGTACTCGTCGGTGATCACGTTGATCGGGCGCAGCGGGCGCTCGCGGCGCACCTGCAGCACCGCGCCCTGCTGGTGGAACTCCACGCCCATCTGCTCCAGCTTGTCGGCGGCCACGCCCAGGTGCTCCAGGGACGCCCCGACCAGGCTGACCTCGCCGCCGGTGATGGCGGCGGCCATCACGAACACGCCGGCGTCGATGCGGTCGGGCATCACGGTGTGCTCGACGGCGGTGAGCTCGTCCACGCCCTCCACGGTGATGAACCCGGTGCCGCCGCCGCTGATCCGCGCGCCCATCCGCTGCAGGAACTCGATGTTGTCGAGCACCTCGGGCTCCAGTGCGCAGTTCTTGATCAGCGTGGTGCCGGTGGCCAGCGCCCCGGCCATCACCAGGTTCTCGGTGCCGGTGTGCGAGGGGGTGTCGCAGTACAGGGTGGCGCCGCGCAGGTCGCCGGCCTTGATGTGGATCACCCCGGCGCCGTCGTCGGCCACCTGCTCGGTGACCGTGGCGCCCATCCGCTTGAAGCCGTTGTAGTGGAAGTCCAGGTTCCGGCTGCCCAGGTTGCAGCCGCCGACGCCCTCGATCACGGCCTCGCCGAGCCGGTGCAGCAGCGCCGGGACGAACAGGAAGGAGCCGCGGAAACGGGCGGCGATCTCGGCCGGCAGCACCGGGCTGGTCAGCGTGGAGGCGTCGATCACCAGGGTGCGCTCGGCCTCGTGCAGCTCGGCCTTGGCGCCCACGGCCTGGGCCAGCTCCACCGCACGCCGCACATCCTCGATGATCGGAACGTTCCGCAGCACCGTGCGGCCCTTGGACGCCATCAGGGACGCGCCGATCATCGGCAGCACGGCGTTCTTCGCGCCCTGGATGAAGACGGTGCCCTGCAGCTTGTGGCCGCCGCGCACGCGGTAACGAACCTCGTGGCCCATGCTCATTACGCCTTAGCTCCTTATGGGATGCGGGTGTCGAGTTGCGGGTCACCCGCCCGTTCGCCGGCGGGTCACGAGTGCCGGGCCGCCGCCGCCTCGCGCTCTCGTAGTAAACCACCGGGTGGACGGTCGGGATGCCCGTTGCGCCCCCTTCGGGGGAGCCGCCCCTTCAGCTGTTTAGATCGCCGAACGCCCTGGAAGGTTCGCACCTTCCGGCCTTCGGAGTGTGACCCGTGCCGCATGTGTGCAAACCAGGACCATGGTAAACCGACTGACCCAAGTTACCCCTGATCATTCGAAAGTTCGCAGCCCTGCCGAAAATGCCCGCCGGTCGGACCCGCCCGGGTCACCGGAAGGTCCGCCCGGTCAGCCGCTCGTACGCCTCGACGTACTTGGCCCGGGTGCGCTCGACGATCTCGGGCGGCAGCGGCGGCGGCGGATCCCCGGCGGCGCGGTCCCAGCCGGCCTCCGGCGAGACCAGCCAGTCGCGGACGAACTGCTTGTCGAACGAGGGCTGCGGGCGCCCCGGCCGCCACCGGTCGGCCGGCCAGAACCGGGAGGAGTCGGGGGTCAGCACCTCGTCGGCCAGCACCAGCTCGCCCTCCGGCGACCAGCCCAGTTCGATCTTGGTGTCGGCCACGATGATCCCACGCTCGGCGGCCAGCTCGGCGCCCCGCCGGTAGACCTCGACGGTGATCTCCCGCAGCCGCCCGGCCACCTCCGCCCCGACCGCGGCCTCCACCTCGGCGAACGTCATCGGCTCGTCGTGGTCGCCGACCGCCGCCTTGGTCGTCGGGGTGAAGATGGGCTCGGGCAGCCGCGACCCGTCCATCAGCCCCTCCGGCAGCGGCACCCCGCACACCGAGCCGCTGCGCCCGTACTCCTTGAGCCCCGAGCCGGTGAGGTAGCCGCGGGCCACGCACTCGACCGGCACCATGTCCAGCCTGCGTACCACCACCGACCGCCCCGCCCACTCGGCCGGAGCGCCGTCCGGCAGCTCGGTCGAGATCACATGGTTGGGCAGTACGTCCGCCAGCCGCTCGAACCACCACAGGGAGAGCTGGGTGAGGATCCGCCCCTTGTCCGGGATGGGCGAGTCGAGGACGAAGTCGTAGGCCGAGATCGTGTCGCGGGCCACCATGAGCAGCTCGCCGCCCGGCAGCTCGTACAGGTCCCGGACCTTGCCACTGTGCAGATGCTTCATGACGCCTTCATGTCGTCGACGGTCCTGGACGCGGTGCGCGCCGGTCGGCGTCCGCCGGGTACGGGCGCCGGACCGGCCACTGCGCACATGACAACCCTCATCGCGTCTCCAGGATTTCCACCGGGTCGCCGACCCGGACGGTGCCCGGGGTGCGGGGGATCCCGTTCTGCCCGAACCGGATGCCCCGGCCGATGGTCCGGTAGGAGGCCAGCGTGCGCAGCGGCTCGCGGCCCCGTTCCCCGGTGTCCTGGTCGGTGGTCGTGACCACGCACCGCGCACATGCCTTGACCAGCTCGACCACCGTCTCGCCGACGCGCAGCAGCTTCACCGAGTCCTCGCCGAACGCGCCGAGTCCCGACACCACCAGGTTGGGCCGGAACCGGTTCATCGGCAGCGGCGTGTGCTCACCGCTTCCCGACCGCGCCAGCCTGCCGTTCAGGTCGGCCAGCGACTCCTCCGAGATCAGCAGCAGCGGGTAGGCGTCGGCGAACGCCACCTCGCCGCCCCCCCGGCCGGTCTCCCGATGGCCGGTGAACCGGACCAGCCGGCAGTCGACGCCCAGCAGCGCCGAGAACCAGTCCGCGGCCTCGTCGCCCTGGTCAACGCCCTCGCACTGCGAACGGTGCACGTACACCTCGCGTACCGGCCCGTCCTCGGTCGCCTTGTGGACGAGCGGAGCCGGCGACGCCGCCGGATCGGCCACCCGCACGGTGAGGACCTCACCGTCGTAGGACGGCCGCAGCAGCGCCATCAGGCCCAGGTCCCGCTGCGACAGGAACCGGCCCTCCGGCGTGACGAGCATGAACTCGCGGTCGTACCGCAGCCCCTTGGGCTCCAGCTCGGCCGAGGTCAGCACCGTCCCGCCACCGCCCTTGAGCGGGTACACGTTCAGGCCGGTCAGCACGGCGCTCACTCAGCGCTCCTCGGGGACGTCACGACAGGGCGGTGAGCCGCTCGAAGACCGGGCCGAGCCGCGCCACGAACCGCTCCGGGCGGCACACCTCGTCCAGCCGCGCCTCGTCCAGCGTCAGCCCCGCCTCGGCGGCGTGCTTGCGCAGCGTCTCCCGGAACGGGACGCCGCTCTCCCAGGTCTCCATCGCCGCCTTCTGGACCAGCGGGTACGCCTCGTCGTCGCGGGACATGCCCGCCTCGACCAGCTCCAGCAGCACGGTGGAGGTGTAGATCAGCCCGCCGGTGGACTCCAGGTTGGCGCGCATCCGGTCGGCGTCCACCACCAGCCCGGACATCAGCCGGATGGTCAGGTTGAGCATGTAGTCCAGCGCGATCGAGGCGTCCGGCAGCGCGATCCGCTCGGTGGAGGAGTGCGAGATGTCCCGCTCGTGCCACAGCGGGATGCCCTCCAACACCGGGACGACCTGCGCCCGCACGATCCGCGCCATGCCCGCCAGCCGCTCGGACATGATCGGATTCTTCTTGTGCGGCATCGCCGAGGAGCCCTTCTGGCCCTTGCCGAACGGCTCCCACAGCTCGCGGACCTCGGTGCGCTGCCCGTGCCGTACCTCCAGCGCGATGGCCTCGCACACCGTCGCCATGATGGCCAGCGCCGAGACCCACTCGCTGACGCCGTCGCGGATCACCACCTGGGTCGACACGTCGGCGGGCTTAAGGCCCAGCCGATCGGCCACGTACCGCTCGACCGCCGGGTCGATGTTGGAGTACGTGCCCACCGCGCCGGAGATCGCCATCACGCCCACCGCCGCGCGGGCGGCCCGCAGCCGGTCCCGCGAGCGCGCCATGGCGAACGCGAAGTCGGCGACCCGGTGCCCCCACACGTCCGGCTCGCCGTGGATGCCGTGCGTGCGGCCCACCCGCAGGGTGCCGCGGTGCTCCAGCGCGTGGTCGCGCAGCACCGCCACCAGCCGGTCGGCCTTCTCCAGCAGGATGTCGGTGGCCTCGACCAGCTGCACGGCCAGCGCGGTGTCCAGCAGGTCCGAGGACGTCATGCCGAAGTGCACGTACGCCGCCGCCTCGCGCGGCTCGGTGTTGTCCGCCCACGCCGACAGGAACGCGATCACGTCGTGCTGGGTGACCGCCTCGATCTCGTGCACCCGCTCCGGGGTGGGCGGCGGGGCCTTGCGGACCGGCTCGGCCACCTCCGCCGGGATCGTGCCGGCCTCGGCGTGGGCTTCGACCACGAGGGTCTCCACCCGGCACCACAGCTCGTACTTGTGCGCGTCGCTCCAGACGCGCCCCATCTCCGGAAGGGTGTAACGCTCGATCACGACACGAGTTTATTGTCGCGGCTCCGCTGCTCAGCCCTGGGACGCCTGCAAGGCGATGTCGGTGCGGTGGTGGGAGCCGCGCAGGCGGATCTTGAAGGCGGCGTCGTAGGCGGTGGCGCGGGCGGCGGCCAGGTCGGGCCCGGTGCCGACGACGTTGAGGACGCGCCCGCCGTTCGCGACGACCCGGCCCTCCTCGTCCAGCTTCGTCCCGGCGTGCAGCACGTACGCGCCGGGGACGGCGGCGGCCTCCGCCAGGCCCTCGATCACGTCGCCCTTGACCGGGGAGGCGGGGTAGTTCTCCGCCGCCACCACGACCGTCACCGCCGCGCCCGGGTGCCACTCCAGCCGGGTCGCCGGGTCCAGCCCGCCGATCGCGCACGCCTGCAGCAGCCCGGCCAGGGGCGTCGCCAGCCGGTCCAGCACGACCTGGGTCTCCGGGTCGCCGAAGCGGGCGTTGAACTCCACGACCCGCACGCCCCGGGACGTCAGCGCCAGCCCCGCGTACAGGACGCCCACGTAGGGCGTCTCGCGGCGGCGCAACTCGTCGATCGTGGGCTGCACGACGGTGGCCATGACCTCGTCCACCAGCCCGGGAGGCGCCCAGGGGAGCGGCGTGTAGGCGCCCATGCCGCCGGTGTTGGGGCCCCGGTCGCCGTCGTAGGCGCGCTTGAAGTCCTGCGCGGGCAGCAGCGGGACGGCGGAGTTGCCGTCGCTCAGCGCGAACAGCGACACCTCGGGCCCGTCCAGGAAGTCCTCGATCACGACCCGGCCACAGGAGGCGGCGTGCCGGACGGCCTCGTCCCGGTCCTCGGTGACGACGACGCCCTTGCCCGCCGCGAGCCCGTCGTCCTTGACCACGTACGGCGGCCCGAACGCGTCGAGCGCCTCGTCCACCTCGCGGGACGACTCGCACACCCGGGAGTCGGCGGTCGGCACGCCCGCCGCGGCCATGATCTCCTTGGCGAACGCCTTGGAGCCCTCGATCCGGGCGGCCGCCCGGTCCGGCCCGAACACCGGCACCCCGGCCTGCCGCAGCGCGTCGGCGACCCCGGTGGTCAGCGGCGCCTCCGGGCCGATCACCACCAGTTCGGGCCGCAGCCGGGCGGCCAGTTCGGTCACCGCGACCGGGTCGGTGGGGTCCAGCACGTGGTTGTGGGCGATCTCCAGGGTCCCGGCGTTGCCGGGGGCGACGTGGAGCGCGGTGACGACGGGGTCGAGGTGCAGGGCGCGGGCGATGGCGTGCTCACGGCCACCGGAGCCCAGAACGAGGATGCGCACGTCGCCCGAGCCTATCGGCCGGACGCGGCGCGCGGGGCGGCGCCCGGGGCGGTACGCGGGGCGGTGCGCGGGACAGTGCGCGAGGCGGTGCCCGGGGCGAACCGCCGGAACGCACGCTCGGGCCGTCTTCGATCGTGTATGAATGCTTTTGTTGAGACGGGTACCACATCTGTGGCGGTGAACCTTCGGCGCCGCCGGGGCGTCTTTGTTATCGATTGATAGCCTTGTGCGGCTGTGCCCTGACGCCGAGGAGTGAAGGGAGGTGGTCGGGATGAGTCCTGGTGATCCTTGCAGTACGGCAGAGGTCCCTCACAGTCCGAGCGTGACCGTTCATCCGTCCGCCTTCATCCGGCGTCCGGCCGTTGCCCTCGTGCGCTCCCCGCGCTGAACCCGCGGGTCGAGCGCGCTCTGCGTGCGCACGGCCGGCGGGAAGGGAACCCCCGATGGCAATGACCCGCGTTCGTCCTGGCCGGGCGACCATGGCGCTGTTCAAGCCGCTGGCGCGTCCGCACCGTACTGCCCCCTCCGTCCCCGCCCCCCGCGATTCGGCCGTCATCGACTGGGCCGCCTACATCGACGGGCAGCGCGTCGACACCGAGACCGTCGCCGACGCGGTACGGCTGGTCCGGGACGGCGAGCTGAACCGCAACGACAACGGCATGGGCTTCGTGTGGGTGGGGCTGCACGAGCCCGACGCCGCCGAACTGGAGCGCCTGGCCCCGGTCTTCGGCCTGCACCCGCTGGCGGTGGAGGACGCCATCCACGCCCACCAGCGACCCAAGCTCGAACGCTACGACGACGTCCAGTTCTTCGTGATGAAGACGGTCGGCTACGCCGAGCACGGCCCGGACGGCAGCGACCTGGTCGAGACCGGCGAGATCATGGTCTTCTGCGGCGCCGACTTCGTGGTCACCGTGCGGCACGGCAGGCAGGGCGAGCTGGGCCCGGTCCGCACCCGGCTGGAGGCCGACCCCCGGCGGCTGGCCCTGGGACCCACCGCCGTCCTGCACGCCATCGCCGACCGGGTGGTGGACGGCTACATGTGCGTGGCCAACGCCGTCCAGGAGGACATCGACGAGGTGGAGGAGGCGGTGTTCTCCCCCGAGCGCACCGACGAGTCCCGCCGCATCTACCGGCTCAAGCGCGAGGTCATCCAGCTCAAGCGGGCGGTCGGCCCGCTGGCCGGCCCGCTGCGCAGCCTGGCCGGGCGCCGCTTCGTCCCGGCCGAGATCAAGGAGTACCTGCGCGACGTCGAGGACCACCTGACCCGCGTCCGCGAGCAGGTCGAGTCCTACGACGAACTGCTCAACCCGATCCTGCAGGCCCACATGACCCAGGTGACGGTCGCCGACAACCAGGACATGCGCCGCATCTCCGCCTGGGGCGCCATCATCATGCTGCCCACCGCCGTCACCGGCATCTACGGCATGAACTTCGACAACATGCCCGCCCTGCACACCGAGTGGGGCTACGTGCTCGTCCTGGCCGTCATCGGCGTCATGTGCCTGGCCCTGCACCGGGGCTTCCGCCGCAACGGCTGGCTGTAGGACCGTCCGCAGGCCGGCCGCGGTCCCCGCCGGGACGCGGCCGGCCCCGGTGGCGCGCGGCGGGAGGCGGGACGTCCGGGGCCGCGGCGAACGGGGCACCCGGCGAAGACGGCGATTGAGGATCAGTCGAAGAGGTCACCGGCCGAGGCGGCGCTTACGGCCCGGCGAAGCCAGACACCGAGCTGCTCCAGGTCGGTGCAGCCGACGATGCGGGCACGGACCTCGTCGGTCACCTCGACGCCGCGGCTGTCCAGCACGGTCAAGACCGCCTTGGCCAGGCCCTCGGCCTCGGCCTCGGCCTTGGCCCGGCGGAAGTAGTCGCTCTTGTACTCGTGCTGCTTGGTCTGCATGATCGCCTCCAGAAGCTTCCCGGCCGCTTGGGGAAGCATTGCCAGCAGTTCGTCAATATATGCCTGGGCCTCGGCCGTGCCGTCCAGACCGGCGCGGTGGAAGACGTCGAACATGCCGGCGAAGACCTTCTCCGCCTCCGGTTCGGTGCCGTGCACCAGCGCCGACAGCACCGCCAGCTCCACGTTCCGCGTCGCCTCGTCCGGATCGATGATCGTCGGCATCTCGTCCGGCCCCAGTACCAGCGGCGTGATCACCAGGCCCGGGTGCCCCATCTGGATCGGCACCCGAGCCTGCCTGGCGACACCACGGTCCGGGCAGATCACCAGCAGGGCCACCGGGCATCGCCGCCGGCTCCACAGCGTCCCCAGGTAGGCCGGCCAGCTCCAGCGCTTCTCCTTGACCGGGCCGCGCTGCACCTCCACGATCAGCGCCAGCGCCGGATTGTTCCCGGACAGCAGGCTGACCACCGAGTCGGCGCGGTACTCCGTCGGCTTGTAGTCGTTCAGCGCCCCGGACTCGACCCGGGCCTCCTCGAAGTCCGGGACCTCCGGGTGCACCAGGCGCAGCAGGTCCGCGGCCAGTGATGGTCGTTCCTGGATCAGTTCGAGCCAGATCTCGTGTTCTCGTGTCGGCACATGTGGACACTAAGGGTGGTCATTCGTATGCGTAGGGCAAACGACGATAAGCGGGGGTTATTCCGATTGGTCCCCGCCGCCGTGGGTGGCGGCGGGGGTCGGTGCAGGTCAGTGGCCGAACAGGTGGCGGGCGGTGCCGGGTGAGGAGAAGACGGTCTCGCCGGTGGCGTCGTTGACGCCGTCGTTGTCGGTGACGATCCAGACGCGGCCGTCTCCGGCGACGGCCAGGCCTTCGACCTTTTCCTGGACGTGGCCGCCGAAGCCTCGCAGGTCCGGCAGCAGGTCGCGGTCGAGCCGCTTGGGCAGCACCGGGAGGGTGCCCGCGGCGGGCGTGCCGGTGGGCAGAGGTATGGAGTAGATCTTCTTGTGTGCGGCGGATGGGCCGGCCGCCTTGTCCCGCTCGACCACCGCGAGCCGGTCGCCGGTCACGATCAGCTCCGACAGCCCGTTCCAGTTGCCGGACGAGGCCGACGGCTCCAGTTCGTAGCCGAACCAGGCCCACGCGCCGGTGGCGACGCTGTAGCGGCCCAGCCGGACCACGTCGGCCGGGTCGCCCGGCAGTGGCCGCTGCAACGTCACCCAGACCTGCTCGTGGGCGCCAGCGCCGGTCACCGCGACGCCTTCCAGGCCCTGCTTGCCCACCCGCGCGGCGATGTCGTCCGGCAGCGGGATCTCCTGCTGGACGGCGCCCTGCTTGTCCAGCCGGACGAGCAGGTTCCGCTCGTACAGGGTGCCGGTCTGGCTCGCGTCGCCCTCGGACGCCAGCCAGAACCCGCCGTGCGGCCGGGCGATGATGCCCTCGGCGTCGTAGGCGGCCGGGGCACCGCCCTTGGTGACGGTCAGGGCCTTGGTGATCGTGGCGGGGCTCGCCTGGGTGTTGATCCGGTAGATCTTGGTGGGGGCGTAGAACGAGTCCGACACCGCGTACAGGCCGTGCCGGTCACCGGGCACCGGCGACAGGCTCGACAGCGCACCCCAGCCGATCGGCTCCCTGGCCACCAGGCCGGGCACGTTGGGCTTGCCCAGCCGGAAGACCTGGACGCCCGCCCGCAGTCCGATGTCGGCGTCGTCCTCCTCGCTGGAGACGATGAACAGGCCCCGCGATGGCACCGGCAGCAGCCCCTCAGGTCCGGCGTTGGTCGGCAGGAACTGCACGAACCTCGGCTTGGACGGCCGGGACACGTCGTAGACGGCGACGAAGTTGGCCCGCTCGGAGCCGACGAAGGCGTACCGGCGGCCCTGGTAGGTCGCCACGGCCAGGCCCTCGGGCTCGGTGCCCTTGTTGCCCGTGCGGTCCTCGTTGTGGTGGCCGTAACGGACGGCCAGATGCTCGAAGGTGTTGCCCGCGTCCCACAGCACCCTGCCGGTGTCACTGAAGACGGTCCAGCCCCGGCTGCCGCCCTTCCAGTCGCCCTCGTTGGCGGTGGCCAGGGTGTGGTCGTCGATCCAGGCGACGGCGTCGGGCTCGCGCGGCACGTCCTTGATGGAGCCGGTGAGTTCCACCGTGCCGTTCTCGTCGGTGTCGATGCCGGTGACGGTGACCCGGCCCGTCGAGAAGACCCGTTCGACCTTTCCGGTGCGCAGGTCGACGACGGCGACGCCGTTGTTCTCCTGCAGCGTCACGGCGACCTTGCCCGCGTCGTTGATCGCGACGTACTCGGGCTCGGGGTCGGCCGGGGTGTCCAGCCCGGCCTGGGCGAACGCCGGCAGCGCGGTGCCGTCTGCGGCCGTGAACGGCACCTTGCGCAGTCTCCAGCCCGCCGGGTCGCCGCCGGTGAGATCGAGGATCTGCAGGAACCCGCCGGGAGCCTGCGGCAGGCCGCCGTCGCCGGCGTCCTCGTCCCGCTCGTTCTCGATGGCGATCGCCGCGTACCGCCCGTCTTTGCTGAGCGCGATCGAGTCGGGCTGTCCGCCGAGTTCCAGGCTGCGCACCCTGGTGCGGTCGGCGAGCCGGATCACGTCCAACCGGCCGGACGGGTCGGTGTGGCTCTCACTGGTGTCGATGACGGCCAGCACGTACGGCCCGGCCACGGCGACCGAGGTGGGCTCCTCACCGTCGGCCAGGGGGAACGTCCCACGGCCCTGCGGCCTGCCCGGGTCGGAGATGTCCAGGAACCCCAGCCGCCCGGCCGCCGCGTCGGTGTAGACCAGCGTCCGCCCGTCCTCGCTCACCGCGCTGATCTCCGCCACGGTCGCGTCTTCGGCGGGCGTCCCGGCGGGCCGGTTCTCCAGCACCGGGTAGGTGGCCGCCCGCTCGAAGAGCCCCTGCGGGCTGGCCTCCGCCGGCGGTACGGCGACCAGCCCGGTCAACCCGATCGTGATGGCGGCGGCGGCCAGGCCCGTCCGCCGGGTGCGTGACTTCATCGCGGCTCCCGTTCGACTGTCGAAGATCGGGACGAAACTGGCAGCCTGCGGAGTCCGGCCGGCGAACCCGGAGCGGCCTCCAGATGAAGATCGCAGGTGGGAGCCGCTAGGGGAGGTGGGCGGCCGGGGTGCAGGGGGCCGGGCGGGGCAGGTCGTAGGACGTCAGGACCTGGTGGAGACGGTCGGGGTAGTCGGTGACGATGGCGTCGACACCGTACTCGATGAAGCGGGCCATGTCGCCGGGGTCGTTGACCGTCCAGACCGCGACCGGGAGGCCGAGGCCGTGGGCGTCGTGCACCAGCTGGGAGGTGACCAGGTGGTGTTCGGGGGAGATGACGCTCGCGCCGGCGGCCACGGCGGCGGCGGTGGGGTCGTCGGGGGACAGCCCGGCCAGCCAGCCGGTGCCGGCGGCGAGGGTCTTGCGCTCGACGAGGGCGACGCGGGCGGCCTGCGGGGCGTGGCTGCGGGCCTCGGCCAGGACGCGCCAGTCGAAGGCCAGGAAGCGGGAGCGGGCCAGCAGGCCGAAGGCGTCGAGGACCTCGGCGACGGCGACGACGAAGCGGCGGATCTCGTCGTCCGGCCAGCCGGGGTCGGTCTTAAGCTCGACGGCCGGGCATATGCCGTCCAGGCCGTGCAGCAGCTCGCAGACCTCCGCCAGGGTAGGCAGCCGGGTGCCGGGCAGCGGAAGCTGGGTGAGGATGAGCGGGTCGCCGTCCTGGCCGGGGCCGATCCTGCGCACCCCCGCGTCCACCGTTCTGATCTGGGCGAGCGTCAGGTCGCGGATATCGCGGCCCACGTACGGGAAGAGTGGGTCGCCGGGGGTGGCCGGGGCGGTGTCGGTGGTGGTGAGCGGGGACAGCGCCTGGTCGTGGTTGACCACCACCACGCCGTCGGCGGTCAGGCCCACGTCGAACTCGATGGCGTCGACGCCGAGTTCGAGGGCGTACGCGAAACCGGGCAACGTGTTCTCCGGTCGCAGCCCCCGCGCTCCCCGATGCCCGTGCACCTCGACGCGTCCGTTCTGGAACGTCACCCCGGGCACGTTACGCGGAGTAACCAAACGTCCCCCGATCAGCCGGTTACGGCCTTCGGAACGGCCGCCGACCCAAGAGTAGACACCCTGGTGGCGTGTGCATCGGCTGTTTGGGCAACAGAAGCGCCGATCGTGGCGGATCGCACAGGATCAAAGGTGCATACGGTACGTGACCGGCGGGCGCGGCGCGCCCGCCGGCGGAGGTCACACCAGCGGGCGCAGCGACAGGGTCTGGTCGCGGCCGGGGCCGACGCCGATGGCCGAGATCTGCGCCCCGGACATCTCCTCGACCGCCCGGACGTAGGCCTGCGCGTTCGGGGGCAGGTCCTCGAACGTCTTGGCGCCGGAGATGTCCTCCTTCCAGCCGTCGAAGTACTCCAGCACGGGCTTGGCGTGGTGGAACTCGGTCTGGGAGGCGGGCATCTCGTCGTGCCGGACGCCGTCGATGTCGTAGGCGACGCAGACCGGCACCTGGTCCAGGCCGGACAGCACGTCCAGCTTGGTGAGGAAGTAGTCGGTGATGCCGTTGACCCGGGTGGCGTAGCGGGCGATCACCGCGTCGAACCAGCCGCAGCGGCGGTCGCGCCCGGTGGTGACGCCGTACTCGCCGCCGGTCTTGCGCAGGTACTCGCCCATCTCGTCGAGCAGTTCGGTGGGGAACGGCCCGGAGCCGACCCGGGTGGTGTACGCCTTCAGGATGCCGATCACCTTGTTGATCTTGGTGGGGCCGATGCCGGATCCGGCGCAGGCGCCGCCCGCGGTGGGGCTGGAGGAGGTGACGAACGGGTAGGTGCCGTGGTCGATGTCGAGCAGGGTGCCCTGCGCGCCCTCCAGCAGCACGACCTTGTCGTCCTCCAGGGCCTTGTTGAGGATCAGGGTGGTGTCGGCGACGTACGGGCGCAGGCGCTCGCCGTACTCGACGTACTCCTGCACGATGGGGCCGGTCTCGATCCGGCGCCGGTTGTAGACCTTGGTGAGGACCTGGTTCTTCTCGCGCAGCGACAGGTCCAGCTTCTGGGTGAGGATGTTGGGGTCGAACAGGTCCTGCACCCGGATGCCCATCCGGTTGATCTTGTCGGCGTAGGCCGGGCCGATCCCGCGGCCGGTGGTGCCGATCCGCGCCTTGCCCAGGTACCGCTCGGTGACCTTGTCCAGCGCCCGGTGGTGCGGCATGATCAGGTGCGCGTTCGCCGAGATCAGCAGGCGCTCACAGGAGACGCCGCGCTCGGCCAGCCCGTCGATCTCACCGAGCAGCACGCCCGGGTCGATCACCACGCCGTTGCCGATGACCGGCACCACGTCCGGCGACAGCACCCCGGACGGCAGCAGGTGCAGGGCGTAGCTGTTGTCCCCGATGACCACGGTGTGGCCGGCGTTGTTACCGCCCTGGTAGCGGACCACGTAGTCGACGTCCCCGCCGAGCAGGTCGGTCGCCTTGCCCTTGCCTTCGTCCCCCCACTGGGCTCCGACAAGCACGATGGCAGGCATCAGGTCATCCCCTTCCGCGGCACACCGGCGGCGCGGCGCACATCCCCTCTCATGACGAAGGCCCCTGTGCGCAAGCGCTAAGGGGCCTCTTGCGTGCAAATCGTACCCGGAGTCGGGCCGCCGGGAAACCGCGCCAGGCCGATCACAGGTCCCTGAGCAGGCCGTTGACGTCCCGGAACCGTGACGAGTGCGGCATCACGGCACCTGCGGGGCGGCGGTGACGCAGGTGCCGCAGGTGCCGCAGGTGCCGTGACCGGGCCGGCCGTGTCGTCAGGCGTCCAGGTGGTCGGCGGCGGTGGCGCTGCTGTCGCGCAGGAACGTGCGGCAGCGGTCGGCCTCCTCGTTCTCACCGATGGCGGCGGCGGCACGGGCCAGCGCGTGCAGGGCGCGCAGGAAGCCGCGGTTGGGCTCGTGCTCCCAGGGGACCGGGCCGTGCCCCTTCCAGCCCGCCCGGCGCAGCTGGTCGAGCCCCCGGTGGTAGCCGGTCCGGGCGTAGGCGTACGACTCGATCACGTTGCCGTTCTCGAACGCGCGGTCGGCCAGCGCCGCCCAGGCGGCCGAGTGGGTGGGGTGCTTGGCGGCCACCTCGACCGGGTCCACGCCGTCGTTCAGGGCGGTCTGGGCCTCGGTGTTCTCCGGAAGTCGGGTGGGCGGCGGTCCGCCGAGCAGGTTCTGGGTCATGTGCGCCATCGTAATTCGGACGGCGGGGCGGGCGTCCCGGCGGGTCGGGGCGGATCGGTCAGGCGGGCGCGCCGAGCGGTAGCCGGAAGTGGGCCGAGCCGTCCTCGTGCCAGGGGCGGACCAGGGGCCAGGCCGTCCGGATGGCCGACAGGGCCGGGCGGTTGCCGGGCAGCACTCCGGCGTCGAACGCGGTGATGCCGCGCCGGGCGGCCGTCAGGGCGAGGCAGCCGACCAGCAGCCGCCCCACCCCGTGCCGCTGCCAGGGGTCGGTGACGAGCACGGCCAGTTCGGCGCGGTGGGGGTCGGCGGGGGCGCGGACGTACTCGGCGATGCCCACGATGTCGTCGTCGACCAGCGCCACCAGGGCCTCGCGGTCCCAGTGGTCGAGGCGGTCCAGGTGCCGGACGTAGGTGTCGGGGATGTGCGGGGTGCCGGCGAAGAACCGGGAGTACAGGCTGTGCGTCGAGAGCCGGCCGGACATCCGGCGCAGCCGCGGCCCGTCGGTGATCCCGTACGGCCGCACGCGCACGTCGCCCAGCCACGGGGAGCCGCCCTCGTCTTTGAGTTGCGTCATAAAACTCATTGGATCCCAAAGAGTTTCGTGAAGCAACCCTCTATCGGTCACACTGCCGGCGGAAGGCAGCGGGAGGGAACGGTCAGCCGGTGGGAGGGGACGGTCAGCCGGCGGGCCGGGCGCCGGGGCCCGGACGGGGCTCGACGTCGGAGGGGCCCAGGGCGGCGCCGCAGGAGTCGCAGCCCAGCCGGTCGGTCAGGGTGCCGCCGCAGCCGCGGTGCACGACGACCATCGGAGGGCCGTCGGCGGCGTAGTAGCGGTCGCCCCACTTGAGCAGCATCATCATCACCGGCCACAGCTCGACGCCCTTGCGGGTCAGCCGGTACTCGTAGCGGTCGGGGCGTTCCTGGTAGCGGTGCCGGCGCAGGATGCCCTCGTCGCACAGCCGGTTCAGCCGGTCGGTCAGCACGTTGCGCGCCATGCCCAGCCGCGCGGCGAAGTCGTCGAAGCGCCGCACCCCTTCGAAGGCGGTGCGGATCACCAGCAGCGTCCAGCGGTCTCCGACGACCTCCAGCGACCGGGCGATCGAGCAGTTCTGGCTCTCGTACGTGCGGGGCAACACGGCTACGAGGCTACCCGGGTTGCGTCAGAAAACGCCCTGTCGAGCAGCCGCCCGTCACGCGAACGGCCGTGGCCGCGCTCCCGAGGGGGCGCGGCCACGGCCGGACGGGACGTGGGACGTGCGGGCGTCAGCCGAGCTTCTTGCCCGCCGACAGCAGGTTCTCGCAGGCGGTGACCACGCGGGCGGCCATCCCGGCCTCGGCGGCCTTGCCGTAGGAGCGCGGGTCGTACTGCTTCTTGTTGCCGACCTCGCCGTCCACCTTCAGCACGCCGTCGTAGTTGCGGAACATGTGGTCGGCGATCGGGCGGGTGAAGGCGTACTGGGTGTCGGTGTCGATGTTCATCTTGATGACGCCGTAGGAGATCGCCTCGCGGATCTCCTCCAGGGAGGAGCCGGAGCCGCCGTGGAAGACCAGGTCGAACGGCTTGTCCTGGCCGTGCTTGGCGCCGACCGCCTCCTGGATCTCCTTGAGCACCTCCGGGCGCAGCTTGACGTGGCCCGGCTTGTAGACGCCGTGCACGTTGCCGAAGGTGGCGGCCAGCATGTAGCGGCCCTTGTCACCCAGCCCGAGGGACTCGGCGGTGGCCAGCGCGTCGCCGACGGTGGTGTAGAGCTTCTCGTTCATCTCGCCGACGATGCCGTCCTCCTCACCGCCGACCACGCCGATCTCCGCCTCCATGATCACGCGGGCCTTGGCGCACTCCTCCAGCAGCTCCGCGGCGATCTGCAGGTTCTCGTGCAGCTCCACCGCCGAGCCGTCCCACATGTGGGACTGGAACAGCGGGTCCAGGCCCTTGGCCACCCGCTCCTGGGAGATCTTCACCAGCGGCCGCATGAAGCCGTCCAGCTTGTCCTTGGGGCAGTGGTCGGTGTGCAGCGCGATGTTCACCGGGTACTTGTCGGCGACGACGCGGGCGAACTCGGCGAACGCCACCGAGCCCGTCACCATGTCCTTGACGGCGGTGCCGGACAGGTACTCGGCGCCGCCGGTGGAGACCTGGATGATGCCGTCGCTCTCGGCCTCGGCGAAACCGCGCAGCGCCGCGTTCAGCGTCTGGCTCGAGGTCACGTTGATGGCGGGGAAGGCGAAGCCCTCCTGCTTGGCGCGGTCGAGCATCTGCGCGTAGACCTCAGGGGTCGCGATGGGCATTGTGAACGTCCTTTCTTTCACGCCTGTCCGCAGCGAGGTGCCATGACCGGCCCTGTGACTGGGGCCCGCCCCATCGGGGGACGCCACCGGCCAGCCTACGGCCAAGTATCCCGGACCGGCGGCCGCGAAACACCTCCGGGGTGCTCTGGACCGATCCCGGTTCCCCTGGTGACAGGGCATGTCAGGGGCGGTGTCACGAAGCCGGGCCACCGGTGCGGGACGGCGGGGACGCGGGGCGGCCACCGGGACGCCGGAGGCGGGACGGCCTTGGCTCTTCGGGAGGAAAGGCGTGGCCTGGACAGATAAGCTCACACCGTGGAACTCGCGGTGAACTTTCTCGACCCTCAGTCCCTGATCGTCACGTTCGGCGTGATCGGCATCCTGGCGATCATCTTCGCCGAGACCGGGCTGCTGTTCGGTTGCATCCTGCCCGGTGACTCGCTGCTGTTCGCGGCGGGTGTGTTCACCGTGGGGTCGGCGGCCAGCGGCATCGGCCTGGACCAGCCGCTGTCGCTGCCGGTGCTGCTGGTCGGGGGGCCGCTGTGCGCCATCGCCGGGGCGCAGCTCGGGCACTGGCTCGGCGCCAAGTACGGACGCCGGCTGTTCGACCGGCCGGACTCGAAGATCTTCCGCCAGGAATGGGTGGAGAAGGCCGAGCACTACTTCGACAAGTTCGGCCCGGCCAAGGCCGTGGTGCTGGCCCGCTTCATCCCGATCGTGCGGACGTTCCTCAACCCGCTGGCCGGGATGCTGGGCATGGATGCCCGCAAGTTCTTCCTCTGGAACGTGATCGGCGCCGTGCTGTGGACCGACGGGCTCTTCCTGGCCGGCCACTTCCTCGGTTCGAAGATTCCGAACATCGAGACCTACATCATGCCCGGAATCGTGGTGATCGTCCTACTTTCGATCATTCCGATCGTGCGTGAGGTGATGAAGGGACGCCGCGAGGCGCGCCTGAACGCCGACAAGAATGCAGCAGAACAGTCGCGAGCGTCGCTGAGCGGTGACAGTTCTCGCTAACCTCCCCATGTGGGACGTCACCGGTCGGACCCTAGAGGTCTTGCGCGCATACTCTTCGCGACCCTTGCCGTGGCAGCGGCACTGGCTCTCGTCGTCATCGGCGGGCTCGCGCTGGTCAACGCGCTCACCTCGCCGCCGCCGGGGCCCGCGCCGAGTTCGGCCCTGCCCTCGACCCAGAGCGTCGAAGAACCGGGCGGCTCGCAGGAGCCGCCCTCCGTGGACCCGTCGGCGGCCCCGCTGGTGATCACCGTCACCGGACGGCCCACCACCGTCTTCGTGAAGGTGCCCGGCAGCGACGGGGCGGTCCTGCTGCGCGGCGAACTCGGTCCGGGCGAGACCCGCAAGTACGACCAGGCGCCGCTGGACGTCGTCGTGTCGGACTCGGCCTCGGTCGAGGTGCGGATCTACGGCGAACTGCAGACCGACACTGACGGCGGACGCGGCCAGTGGGCCGTGCCCGCCAGGTCCGGCTGACCCACCCCACGTCCCTCCACCGCCCGGCCCGTGTCGCAGGCCGGTGAACGGGTCAGTCGACGCCCAGGTCGGAGACCTGGTAGGCGGAGCGGTAGTCCAGGCCCTCGGCGCGGATGCGCTCGGCGGCCCCCCGTTCGACGATGGTCGCCACCCCGACCACCTCGGCGCCCGCCTCACGCAGCGCCTGCACGGCGGTGAGGACGGAGCCGCCGGTGGTGGAGGTGTCCTCCACGGCCAGCACGCGCCGGCCCGCCACGTCCGGGCCCTCGACCCGGCGCTGCAGGCCGTGGGTCTTGTCGGCCTTGCGGACGACGAACGCGTCGAGCCGGCGGCCCTGGGCGTGTGCGGCGTGCAGCATCGCCGCGGCGACCGGGTCGGCGCCGAGGGTCAGCCCGCCCACCGCGTCGTAGGCCAGGTCGGCGGTCAGGTCGAGCATCACCCGCCCCACCAGCGGGGCGGCCCGCCCGTCCAGCGTCACCCGGCGCAGGTCGACGTACCAGGTGGCGCGCCGCCCGGACGACAGCGTGAACTCGCCGTGCACGACGGCCTTCTTCTTGATCTCTTGCAGTAGTTCTTCGCGGTCGTTCACGACAAGAACCCTAGTCGCGCCCTGGTGCAGCCTGCGCGGCACGGTGCACCGGGACGGGGCGCGGCGTGGCGGGGCATGCCACGGCGGGCCGGGCGGGTGTACCTTCGGTTGATGCCGCGCCGTTTCCACAGGGTCGCATAGCGCCATGACGCCCGGCTCGCTGATCCTGCTGCACCCTCCCCACGCCACCGCCGGCGCCTGGGGAGGGCTTCCCGAACTGCTGCGCTCGTACGGGCTGGACGTGATCGCCCCCGACATCCGGGAGGGCGGCGGGATGCGGTATGTGGCCCGTGCCTCGCTGGTGATCTCCGCCGCCGGTCCGAACGTGCCGCTGGTGCTCGTCGGCCGGGGCGCCGCGGGCCCGCTGCTGCCGGCCGTCGCCGCCGCCCAGCGCGCGGCCCACCGGCCGATCGGCGGCTACGTGTTCGTGGACGCCGACCTTCCCGTGCACCGCCGCCCCTCCGGTCCCGACCACGACGGGCACGACCACGGGCACGACCACGGGCACGGGAACGGCAACGCCTTCGGCCCGGCCGAGGGCGCGGTGCCGGTCCCGGCCGACTGGCCGGAGGCGCCGTGCGGATATCTGAGCACGCGCGACGAGCAGAACCCGCCGATACGCCAGGCCAGGCTGCGCGGCTGGCCGATCAGAACGCCGCACGCCCACTCCGGCGGCGACATCGCACGAGCACTGAACGACCTCATCGCCGCCCTGTGAAGCCACCCGGCGGACCTTGGCAGGCGCACGTGGCCACCTGAGGAGCCTCGCGGATGTGACATCGCGCGAGGCGCCGCGCGGATCGCCGGGCACGGTGCCCGAAGGACCGCAGGGGCCCGCCCCGGCGGGTCGCGCGCCGGGCGCCGGTCAGGGGGCCTTGAGCAGGTCGTCCAGCATCGCGTCGTACTCGTCCTCGGAGCGTCCGAGGTCGATCCTGGCCCGGTAGCGCAGCCGCAGCAGTCCCTCCAGGCTGTCCTCGGCGACCACCAGGTCGTCGCCGGGGCCGGTGCGGCGCTCGCGCAGGGCGAGCACCATGTCGGCGCCCGCCGTCGCCCACTCGTACGCCCCGGCCAGGTCCCCCTGCGCGTACAGCACCTCGGCCACGGTCCGGTAGACCTCGGGGTCGCGTGGCGCGTCCGCGCGGATCTGCTCGATCAGGTCCCGTGCCTCGTCGGGGCGGTCCAGCTCGAACAGCGCGTCGGCGAGGTAGGCGCGCGGGTCGCCGTAGGTCTCGCCGCCGTCCTCGATCGCCTGACGGTAGAGCTCGGCCGCCTTGCCATGATCGCCCGCGTGCTGCCACTGCTCCCCGGCGCGCAGCAGCACCTTGGCGCGGGAGACCCCTCCGGACACCGACGCGGCCAGCTCCGACAGCCGCCGCGCCGCCGACGTGTGATCGCCCGTGCGCAGGGTGGCGAACTCCAGATCGTCGAGATCGTCTTCCGTCACATGCGTCACGCTTCAACGCTACCCGCCGGTCGGCACCCGAAGCGGGGGATTTGCGGATGATCGCGAATCCGATTCGATTTCGTCCCGGCCCGCCCGACCTGCGACGCGACGGCCGGTCACCCGGGGGTTACCGGCGAGAGCGCTCCAGGGCGTCCCAGAAGCCGCGGCGCAGCGCGTGCCGTACCTCGTCGTGCAGCAGGAAGTCGATCGGCAGCGAGGAGCCCTGCAGCAGCCGGGCCTCCAGGTCCGAGGGCATCCGCGGCTTGCGGGCCAGCACCGCCTCCAGCCAGAGCGCGGGCGCGTCCCGGGCGACCGACTCGCCGAAGTCCTGGCCCTCCTTGTGCGCGGCCTTCACCGCGTCCGCCAGCGTCGGGGTGCTCTGCTGCACAGCAGGCAGCGGGGACAACTGCTGCTGCGGGCCGGTGTAGGAGATCGGCGGCGACGACGGCTGGGGGATCGGCTGCGGGCCGGTCGGCGTGGGCGAGGGCGGCGGCCCGTACTGCGTCATCCCGCCGGGTGGGGAGGACGGCGGGGAAGGCGAGGGAGTGGGGGCGGACGGGATCGGGGGCGAGGGGGCGGGAATCTGCGGGCCGGTGGACGCCGAGCCGTTGACCCCGCCGAACCCGCCGAAGCCGGAGCCCGCGGGCGGTCCGGACGGCTGGTCGAGGGGCGGGGAGCCGTAGTTGCGCGTGCCGGTGGTGCCCAGCGAGCCGCCGTACCCCGACCCGGAGCCCGCGCCGTTCGGCAGCGGGTTGGAGCCGGTGTTCGCCGAGGACGTCCCGCCGCCGGAGGAGGTGGGGACCGGTGGCTGCCCGGTGAGGGGGGAGCTGGGCGGCGGGCTGCTGAGCGGACCGGTCGGCAGCGGCGCGAGCGACTGGCCGCTGCTCTTGCCGTGCCCGTTGGACAGCGGCGACACCGGGGCGCCGCCCTGGTCGAGCCCGCTGAGCAGGGTGACGTACGGGCGCAGATGACCGGAGCCGATCTCGATCAGGTCGTCGCACTCCTGGCGCAGCACCCGCGAGATCGTCCAGTTGCCGTCCACCGCGACGTGCACCACGGTGACCCGCACGCCGAGCTCCTGGGCGTCGCAGATGGCGGTGGACAGGTCCTCGTCCCCGCTGACCAGCACCGCGTCGGCGATGGCCCCGTTGCGGGCCAGGGCCAGCAGGTCCCGGTGGATCTCGGTGTCCACGCCCTCACGGCGGCCCGGCCGGATGCGTCCCAGCCGCAGCTTGAGGCCGGGCAGGTCGGCCAGCGCCTCGTGCTCGGGGGAGCGCCGCCCCTCGACGGTCGCCTCGTACCAGTAGCAGCGCAGCAGCGGCATGCCGGTGCGCTCGCGGCCAAGGTTGCCCAGCAGTTGCAGGAGCCCGGCGAAGTCCCAGGAGACGGCCTCCCGATGGCGGGTCCCATGCACCGCCATCGCGCCGTCGGCCAGCAGGTAGCCGGCGTCTACGAACAGCGCACAGCGATCCATGTCGCACCGCCCTTTCTCGCTACGGGGACCCTCGGCAGCCGGCTCCGCGACGGAGCCGGGGGCCGCCGCCGACCCTGCCGGTGGCCCACGTTCCATCTCAGCGGACGCGGGGCTGCGAGGGATCCCGGGCATCACTAGCGTAGTGAAGGCCTGTTGTGCCGTAAGCCGATACGGCGATTCGCCGCCGATGCACGACCGACAGCCTCCACGGACACTGCGAGGGGACGCTACCAGGGCCTCTGGCCATCCGGAATGCCTCGTCCATAGATCTTTACAGCCGAGTTCGACGGTCGGTTCGATCGTAGATGGAGCCACAGAGACCCGCCTTAAGAGCAGGTCAAGAGTTCCCGCCCGGCGACGGCGGTCTGCGTCCCGTTCAGGCCGACAGGTCCGCCGTGCCGCGTTCGGTGAGCGTGGTGCCGTCGGCGGCGGCCTCCCAGCGCACCCGGGACGTCCGGCCGTCGACCTCGATGGTGGCGATCATGTTGTCGAACCACGGGCCGCGGGTGAGCCGCCACCGCAGCGGCGGCTTCGGGACGCGGGCGAGCGCGGCCAGCCCCCGGAAGGCCCAGGCCATGCCCCGCCGGCACGCCAGCACGTTGGCCAGCCGGAACCTGCCCTGCAGCGGGTTGCGCAGCGGTGAGCAGACCACCTGGGAGATCGGCGTCGCCCCGCTGTCGGGGGCGGTGACCCGGGCCAGGTAGGAGTAGTGCACATCGCCGGACAGGAACGCGATGCTCGCCGGGGCGGGGCCGCGCTCCTGGCGGGCCACCGCGAGCACGTCGCCGGCCACCGAGCGGAAGGACGCGTCGAAGGCGGCCCAGTGCTCCAGGTCGGCGGCCTGCCGGACCTTCTCGCCGAGCCGGGCGCCGGCCCGTCCCCAGGCGCCGCCGGCCATCGCCTCGTTCCAGTTCTCGGCGTTGTGGATGGCCCGGGGCAGCAGGTACGGCAGCGAACTGGCGAGCAGCAGGTGGTCGACGCCGCCCCGGCACTGCTCGCGCAGCCACTGGTGCTCGGCGTCGTCCAGCATGGCCCGGCGGTCGGGGGTCAGCAGCCGGGCGCAGCGGCTGTCCACCATGACCAGCCGGGTGCCGCCGAAGTCGCGGGTGTAGCTCCAGCGCGCCTTGTCGGGCTCCTTGTCGGCCCGCTCGGCGAACTCGTCCACGATCTCCCCGGCGTCGCCGTCGGCCGCCCGGACCCGCGCGTACAGTTCGTCGGCGGCCCGTTCCTCGGGCGACATGTTGCCCAGGTGCTGGTAGATCCAGTACGACCCGAGGCCGCCGGTGATGCGCCTGCGCCACCAGGGCAGGGCCCACATCTGCTCGCGCCAGGTGTAGGAGGTGTTCCAGTCGTCCCGTACGTCGTGGTCGTCGAAGATCGTGTACGTGGGCACGGTGGACAGCAGCCAGCGGACCGCCGGGTCGGTCCGCCAGGCCAGCCGGTACAGGTAGGTGTACTCCTCGAAGTCGGCCAGCTCGTCCACCGGCTCGCTGTCGGTGCCGCGCCGCCGGCGGATGAACTCGCGGATCTCCTCGCCGAGCTCGTCGGCGTACACCTGGTCGCCGATCATCAGCAGCGCGGTGGGCCACTGGCCGGACCCCTCGGCCAGCCGGTGCGCGTACGCCGACAGGGCGTCCGGCCCGTGCTCGCCGCGGGGGTCGGGGCTGCGCCGGCAGGAGCCGAACGCCAGCCGTACCGGGCCACCGTCCCGCCGGGTGTGGATCACGCTGTCGGGGAGGCTCCGCTCACCCGGCTCGGGCCAGGCGACCTGGCCGTCCAGCAGCACCTGGTAGGGGGTTTGCGAACCCGGCTCCAGCCCGTCGATCTCCACCAGGGCGTAGTGGTGACCGTGGACGGTGAAGGTCGGAGAGGACGCGCCGAGGACCTCCACCGTGCAGGGGCGGTCGGTCTCCACCCATACGGTCGCGGTGCGCTCGCCGACATGACGGAGGAGGGGTCCGAGAACCAGTTCGGTCATATCGCGCATCTCTAGTCCACCGGACGCCTCCGCGTCCACCGGGCGGACGCCGGGGGTGGGGCTCGGCGGGGCGTCGTGGGTCTCGCAGTGCCAGTCCTAACTGGCGATTCGTGCTCGCCGGATGCTCGGTGACTGCTCACAGTCACCCGGTGACTCCGCAAGCGTTTGGGGGCTACCGGCCAGTAGGAAGAATGGTCTACTCTGCGGTAACTGCCAGTTGAGACTGGCAGCGTACGGCGTGGGGAAAGGAAGGACGATCACCATGGCGAAACCCGGGATCGCCGGCCAGGTCGTGGTGGTCACCGGTGCCGCCCGTGGCCTGGGCGAACTGCTGGCGCGGCGGCTGGCCGCACGCGGCGCCCGGCTGGCGCTGCTCGGACTGGAGCCCGCCGAGCTGGCCCGGGTCGCCGAGGCGTGCGGCGAGGACGCCGGCTGGTGGGAGGCGGACGTCACCGACGACGCGGCCATGGCCAAGGTCGCCGGGGAGATCGTCGAGCGGTACGGGCGCATCGACGTCGTGATCGCCAACGCCGGCATCGCCACCGGCGGGCCGGTGCAGTACTCCGACCCCCGCACGTTCGCCCGCGTCATCGAGGTCAACCTGCTGGGCAGCGTCACCACCGCCCGCGCCTTCATCCCCGCGCTGCGTGAGAGCAGGGGCTACTTCTTCCAGGTCGCCTCGCTGGCCGCGCTGTGCGCCGCGCCCATGATGGCCGCCTACTGCGCCAGCAAGTCCGGGGTCGAAGCGTTCGCCCACTGCCTGCGGGCCGAGCTCGCCCCGCACGGCGTACGGGTGGGCGTCGGCTACCTGAGCTGGACCGACACCGACATGGTGCGGGGCGCCGACGAGAACGAGGTGCTGCGCGAGATGCGCGCCGGGCTGCCGTTCCCCACCAACCGCACCTACCCTCTGGAGCCCACCGTGGACCGCCTGGTGGACGGCATCGTCCGCCGCCGCCCCCATGTCTACGGCCAGCGCTGGCTGCCGGCCCTGCAACTGGCGCGGGCGTTCGTCCCGGCGACCGTCACCCGCCACGCCCGGCGCGTGATGGGCGACTTCGAGACCCGCTGGCTGGCCGCGGGCGCCGACACGCATCTGGTCGGGGCCGGTGGCGCCGCGGCCTCGGCCGCCGATCCCGCCGGTCCCGCCGGCACGTGAGATCCGGTCACCCCCTCTGATCTGGAGCCATCGATGCTGAGCACGATGCAGGACGTTCCGCTGCAGATCCGCCGGCTGCTGGAGCACGGCACCGCACGGCACGCCTCGGCGACGGTGGACACCGCCACACCCGGCGGCCTGCGCCGTGTCTCCTACGCCGAGATCGGGGTGAACGCCGCCAGGCTGGCGCACGCGCTGCGCGAGCTGGGAGTCGGCGAGGGCGACCGCGTCGCCACGTTCATGTGGAACAACGCCGAGCACGTCGAGGCCTACTTCGCCGTCCCATGCATGGGCGCGGTGCTGCACCCGCTCAACATCCGGCTGTCCGGCGACCAGATCGCGTTCATCGCCGACCATGCCGAGGACCGCGTCATCATCGTGGACGGCACGCTGCTGCCGCTGCTGGCCCCGCTGCTGCCCCGGCTGAAGACCGTCGAGCACCTGATCGTCAACCGGGCGGGCGGCGCCGACCCCGGCGCCTTCACCGCGCCCAAGGGCGTGACCGTCCACGACTACGCCGAGCTGCTGGCCGGTTGTCCGGCCGGCTACGACTGGCCCGAGGTGGACGAACGGCAGGCCGCCGCGATGTGCTACACCTCCGGCACCACCGGCGACCCGAAGGGCGTCGTCTACAGCCACCGGTCGATCTACCTGCACGCGATGGCCGCGGCCATGCCGGACGCCTTCGACCTGTCGGCGCACGACAAGGTGCTGGGGATCGTCCCCCAGTTCCACGTGCTGGCCTGGGGGCTGCCGTACGCGGCGTTCCTGACCGGGGCGTCTCTGGCGATGCCGGACCGGTTCCTGTCACCTGGGCCGCTGGCCGCGTTCATCCGCGCGTCCCGGCCCGGCAAGGGCGCGGGTGTGCCGACCGTCTGGCAGGGGCTGCTGGCGCACGTCGAGGGCGACCCCGACGCCGACATCTCCTCCCTGCGCGAGGCGGTCGTGGGCGGCTCGGCCTGCCCGCCCGCGCTGATGGACGCCTACGACCGGCACGGCATCACGTTGTTGCACGCCTGGGGGATGACGGAGATGTCGCCGCTGGGCACCGTGGCCCGGCCGCCGGTCACCGCCACGGGCGAGGAGGTGCGCGCCCACCGGCTGACGCAGGGCCGCTTCCCGGCCCCCGTCGAGGCCCGGTTGGTCGGCCCGGACGGAGTGGTGTTGCCGCACGACGGCGAGAGCGTCGGCGAGCTGGAGGTCCGCGGCCCGTGGATCACCGGCTCCTATTATCGGGCCGAGGACCCCGACAGGTTCCACGACGGCTGGCTGCGCACCGGCGACGTCGGGCACATCAGCCCTGACGGCTACCTGACCCTGACCGACCGGGCCAAGGACGTCATCAAGTCCGGCGGCGAGTGGATCTCCTCGGTCGAACTGGAGAACCACCTGATGGGCCACCCGGCCGTGGCCGAGGCCGCGGTCGTGGGCGTCCCCGACGACAAGTGGGGCGAACGCCCCCTGGCCACCGTGGTGATCCGGGACGGCCACCAGGTCACCTTCGACGAACTACGCGACTTCCTGGCCACCCGAGTCGCCCGCTGGCAGGTACCCGAACGGTGGGCGATCGTGACGGAGGTGCCGAAGACCTCGGTCGGCAAGTTCTCCAAAGCAACCATCCGGGCCTGCCATGCGGCCGGGGAGTACGACGTGGTCTACCTGCGCTGACACCGCCGACAGGCGGTGTCAGCGCAATGAGAAGCCCCCGGCCCGTTGAGCCGGGGACGGTTGTGCGGTCAGACGTTTAGTTGGCCTTGATGGTGCTCAGGAGGCTGCCGAGGGCGTCGCGCGTAACGTTCAGGTGCGGGCCGTCGGGGTTCTTGCTGTCCCGGATCCCGATGGTCCCGCTGAGCGCAGCCAACTCGACGCAAGCCTCGTTGCCGCCGCCGCTGCGGCTGCTCTTGCGCCACTGTGGGCGTGGGCTGGGGAAGTCGCCCATGTTTACGTCTCCTTCATGATGGTGCCGATGAGCGCCGCCGACTCATCTTCTGGTAGGGCCGACTCGGCGAGGCGGTCGTATATCAAGCTACAAGCACGCACCTGTGAAGCGTTCTCTTCGTACCTGCCGCCGACGATGGTCTCCAGGTACGCGACGTTCAGATCCACTACCGAATTGAACTCGAACAGCACCAGGTTGCCGCCACCAATGGACGCGTAGTGGCCCCGATCGATCGGGATGATCCGGACCGACACATGCGGCCGGGTGGATGCCGCCAACAGGTGACCGAGCTGATCGCGCATCATGTCCCGGCCGCCGACCGGGCGGCGTAGTACCTCCTCGGTGAGGATGAATTCCAACCGGGGTGGGTTCTTCCGCTTCAACATCGCCTGCCGGGTCATGCGGACTTGGACGCGTCGGTCGATCTCCTCCTCGGGCAAGTCGGGGAAGTGCTTGGCGATCAGGAGGCGGGCGTAGTCCTCGGTCTGGAGCAGTCCGGGGACGAGTTGCACCTGGAACATACGGATCCGGTCGGCCGCGTGCTCCAGCTCCGCGTAGCTGCCGGCCAACACATCGGTGAACGGCGCCCACCATCCGCGCTGGCGGACCTGCTCGGTCAGTCGGATAATGCCGCGCCTGGTCGTCTCGTCGGCGGGGCCGTAGGCGTCGAGGATCTTCTCGACGTCGGCCACGGTGGGGATGCGTCGTCCGCCTTCGATCCTGACCAGCTTGGTTCGCTCTATGCCGATCAACTCGGCGGCGTCTTCCTGGATGAACCCTGCCTCGTCGCGGTACCGCTTGAGCAGTGCCGCAAGCTTGCGCTGCCGAGCGGTCGGCCCTTGCTCTGCCATGTGCGCCACCTTGTCACGGTACGGGTGTATCAGGTGTAGCTTCGTGGACACATTGGGTCAACGAATTTGCACATGTGCCTTGTGATCTAGCACTTGTGCATGCATGGTGGAGGAGCGGTTGCGCCGGAGGGCTATGCAGGGTGATCCGGCGAGACCGTCCCAGACATGAAGCGGCCCCGGTCCAGCGATTGCAGCGCTGGCGTCCCCCGGGGCCTGACCAGGATGGAGGTCCTGGCTGTCATGGATCGTACCGAGACCGAACGCGCTCCGGTGGCGTCCGCCCCGTGGGCGGGCCGTGGGCCGTCCACGGCCGAGCGGCAGATTCGCGAGATTCGCCGCCGGTACCCCCGCGCCATGGTGTGGCTCGGCGAGGAGACCGGCGCGTGGTGGGCGTTGCCCGACTACTACCGGGAGCACTACCCCCAGTCTCCCCGGCCGGTGCCCGCGCGACTGACCCAGCGCCCGCCGGTCGGGGACATCTCCCAGACCCCTCGCCTGGCCCGGGCCCAGCAGCCCCGGCTGGGTGAGGGCGGCGCGGTGGCGCGGTCGATGCCCCCACACCACCAGGCGTCCCGCGTCACCGTGCCCACCAGTCCGCCCGCGCCGCCGCCTCGCGGGCGGCATGCCGCCCGTCGTGACGAGCGCGGCATGTGGCGGCGTGCCGGGGTCCGGCTCGGACTCCTCCAGGTCGCGGCATGATCGCGGCCGATGACGCGCGCCGGCAGGCGCTCCACGGACTGGCCGGTCCCCTGCGTGGCCAGGGGTACGCCGTCGCCGTCGAGTCCCACCACCTGACCGTCACCGACGACGAGGGCCGGAGGGTCGAGGTGTGGGCGCAAAAGCGCGCGTCCGACGGCGGCCGGTTGTGGTTCGTACGGGCGGGCGGCTTCCCGATCTGCGAGGCCGACCGGCCGATGGACGCGATCGTCGCGGTCAAGGGCGCCTTGGCGGAGGGCGGCGACCGGTAGAGCCGGGGCGGCGGCAGGTACAGCCTCGCGGGGAGGGCCGCCGCCCCTCACAGACGCGGGCGCGCCGGCGGGGAGGAGGGCGGCGCGCCCGCTCTCGAACGGAGGGATAGGGACGAGGCCCGCCGTCCCGTGCCGGGGGTTCGGCCCGAGCACGTTCCGTTGTCGCCATCAGACTTTCAGTGTTCCAGTTGCAGCTGGCATGACCAGGGTTCGTGACCGTGTCCCACTGCGTGGGAAAGGGCTACCAGCGGGTAGGGATGTGGCGTAACCTGCCGCCATGCCAGTTCAGGCTGGCAGCTACGACCCGGGCAGCGAGGTGGGCGAGATGTTCGCGTTGGCGAGACCGGCGGCCGATGATCTCCACGGCGGTGGGCGGCCGACTCCGGACTCGGCCCCGTACGGCTGTAGGCGACGATCGTGACGGCGTTGATGAGTGATCACCACCTCCCGCCCTGGAGCCTGGTACCGGTGCAGGCGGCGGCGCTGCTGCGCCACCACCGGCTCGATCTCGCCACCGAGATCGTCGACGAGGTGGCGGCCCAGGTCCCCGAGTACTCCTGGCAGACAGACCCGGAGCGGCGGGCCGCGCTGGTGGAGACGATCCGCCGGACCGTCGCCGAGTTCGCCGACCTGATGGGCGGGCCGGCCACCGGCTGGCCGCGCCACATGCTCGACCTGTTCGGCGAGGCGGGCGCGCAGGAGGCACGGGCCGGGCGCGGCCTGGACCGGCTGCAGTCCGCGCTGCGGGCCGGGGCGCGGGCCGTGCTGCGCTGGCTGGCCGTCCAGTCCGAGCGGCTGCGGCTGCCGCGCAGCATGTACCGGGCGTTCGCGGAAGCGGTGTTCACCTCGCTCGACGAGTTCGCCGACGCCGCCGCCGAAGGCCACCGCCGGGAACTGGCCAAGCAGGGCGACGACCGCGTGCGTCACCGCGTCCGCCTGCTGTCCCTGCTGGTCACCGAGCCGTCCGTGGCGCCTGAGGTCATCGCCGACACCGCCGCCCAGGCCGATTGGACCGTGCCGCGCACCACGGCGGCGCTGGTCTTCGCGCCCCTGCGGGCCGAGGTGTCCGGTCCGCACGCCGAAGAGCCGGTGCTCCCAAGCCTGCCCGCCGAGGTGCTGGCGGACGTACGGGGGGCGCGGCCGTGGGGCGTCGTACCCGACCCCGACCGGCCGGGCGGACTGCCGTACCTGGCGGAGCTGCCGTCTCCGTGGATGATGGTGATAGGCCCGACCGTCACCGTCGACAAGGCCGCCGCCTCCCTGTACTGGGCCAAGCAGACGCTCGGGCTGGTGGAACGGGGCATCATCGCATGGCGCCCCGGCGATGGACCGGTGGTCCACTGGGCCGATCACCTGCCGACGCTGGTGCTCTTCCAGCGCGAGGAACTGCCCCGGATGATGGCCGAACGACTGCTGGCGCCGTTGCTGAAGCTGCGCCCGCGCGAGGCCGAACGGCTCGGCGCCACCCTGCTGGCCTGCCTGCAACACGGGTTCAACGTCAAGGGCGCCGCCAAGACCCTGCACGTCCACCCGCAGACCGTCCGTTACCGGATCAACCAGCTCCAGGACCTGTTCGGCGAGGACCTGCACGCCACCGATCGCCGCCTGGAGATGGAGATGGCGCTGCACGCCTGGCTGGCCACCATGTCCGCGCAGGACTGAGCCGGGCCGCCGCCGGCCCTGCGAGCTGTGGCATCTGCCGGTTTTCGGTGGGCTGATCACGCCAGTGCCGACTGGTGAGGTCTGGACGCCGAGCAGTACGGTGGGCGTACGGGCGAGCCGGAGGCGCCCGGCACGGGCCGGACCGGAGAGCGCACGGCGATGGTGAGCGTGCGGGCAGGCGGGCGGAGCGGGCTCCACGGATGGGCACACGACCAGGTAGGGCCGCGCCCGCGAGGCGCGTCACGGGCGAGCGGGGAGCACGCATGAGCAAGGCGCCGGCCAGGTCAGGGCAGGAGTACCGGATCGAGGAGCTGGCCAGGGAGGCGGGCATCCCCGTCCGTACGCTGCGCTACTACCAGGAGCGCAGGCTGCTGCCCCCGCCCCGGCGCGAGGGCCGGGTCGCCGTCTACTCCCGGGCGCATCTGGACCGGCTGCGGCTCATCGCCGAACTGCTGGACCGCGGCTACCGGCTGGACGGCATCGAGGAACTGCTGGCCGCCTGGGAGCAGGGCCGCGACGTGGGCGAGCTGCTGGGCTTCCAGTGGGCGGTGTCCGCGCCCTGGAGCCGGGAGGCCGAGACCGAACTGACCATGGACGAACTGGCGGAGATGTTCGGCGACCAGCTCACCCCGGACGTGCTCGCCGAGGCCGAGGAGCTCGGCTACATCAGGGTCGACGGCGACCGGGTCGTCCACCGCATCCCCCGCCTGCTGGAGGCCACCGCCGCCCTGGTGCAGGAGGGCGTCCCGCTGTCGGCGATCATCGCGGTGAGCTGGGAGCTGGAGGCCGCCTTCGACCGGATGGCGTTCGCGTTCGTCCGGATGGCCCGCCGCCACCTGCTGGACCCGATGGGCGACCCCCCGTCACCGGCCGAGCTGGCCCGCCTGGCCCGGACCGTCGAACGCCTGCGCCCGGTCGCCCGCACCGTCGCCGACGAGCACTTCGCCCGCGCCATGGACCGCCGCATCCGCAAGGAACTCCCCGACCTCGGCAACCGCCTCGACCCACCCGCCTGACCCGGTGACCTCGCCAGTGCCGCCTGGTACGCCCGGCGGGCCGGTCGGTGTCACAGGACGGACAGGATGACCAGCCGGTTGCCGTCCGGGTCGAGCACGCGCGCCATTCGCTCGCCCCAGGGCTGGTCGGCCGGCTCCTCCAGGACGCGTACGCCCTGCGAGCGCAGCCGTTCCACGGCCGCGTCGCAGTCACGGGCGTAGCCGCACAACTCCGCCCTGGACGCGCCGCCTCCGGGAGAGTGATTTATTGACCGTTCGTTCTGGAAAGTGTTACGGTCCGGGGCGTGGCCAGGAGCAAAGAGTTCGATCCGGACGCGGTGCTGCAGAAGGCGCTGGAGCTGTTCTGGGAACGCGGGTACGAGGCCACCTCGATGGCCGATCTGGTCGAGCGTCTCGGCATCGCCCGCGCCAGCATCTACGGCACCTTCGGCGGCAAGCACGCCCTCTATCTGAAGGCGCTGGAGCGTTATCTGGAGCAGAGCGACGTCATCGAACGGCTCTCACAGCCGGGACCGGTGCTGCCCGCCGTGCGCGCCCTCTTCGACGCCTACGTGGCCGAGTGCCTGGACGACCGGCGAGGCTGCATGGTGGTCAACACCGCCGTGGAACTGGCGCCGCGCGACCCGGTGATGGCCCGGCGGGTCACCGCGAGCTGGGACGGGCTGGAGGCGGCGCTCACCTCGGCGCTGATCAGGGCCCGCGCGCAGGGGGAACTCGGCGCCGGCAAGGACCCCCGGGCGCTGGCCCGGCTGCTGCTGGTGCTGTTGCAGGGCATCCGCGTGCTGGGCCGCGCCGACCCCGACCCGGCCCGCCTGCGCGACGCCGTCGACCAGGCGATGGCGACGCTGAACTGATCCTGGGCCGATCCCCGGACGGAGTCCTCCGCAGAGCTTCTCCTGCCCAAATTCAAGAACGATCGGTCTAATTTTGAGGTCCGGTCATGGCCGGAATGGCGCTGTTCCCCCGCGTCCCCGGGCGGGGATGTCACCGCCGGTGGCCACGGCTTCGCGCCCGGCGTCGCCGCTGTGGCCTTCGCCCTCGCCGCACTGCTCGCACTCATCCACTCGAGAACACGGAGGAAGGCATGAACGCACGTTTCACCGAGAAGGTCGTACTCGTCACCGGCGCCACCGGAGGGGTCGGCGGCGCCACCGCCCGAGCCTTCGCCAGGGAGGGCGCCACCGTGATGCTGGCGGGCCGCGACTCCGGCCGTCTCACCGAGACCGCCAAGCTGATCGAGGCCGAGGGCGGGACCGCCGACACGGTCGTCGCGGACCTCACCAGGCCCGGCGACGCGGCCGCGATGGTCGACGCGGCGGTGTCCCGGCACGGCCGGCTGGACGTCGCCTTCAACAACGCGGGAGTGTTCGGCATGCTCGGGCCCGTCGCCGACTACGACGAGGAGGTCTGGGACACCGTGCTGGCGACCAACCTCACCGGCGTCTTCCTGTCGATGAAGCACGAGATCGCCCACATGCGCGAGCACGGCGGCGGAGCGATCGTCAACGTGTCCTCCAATATCGGCGACCACTACCGGCTGCCGGGGGCGAGCGCCTACGCCGCCTCCAAGTCCGCCGTCACCGCCCTCACCCGTACCGCGGCGCTCGAATACATCGGCGAGGGCATCCGCATCAACGCCGTGAGCCCGGGCCCCGTTGACACCCCCATGTCGTTCCGCCCGGGCGAGACCCGCGAGGAACGCGACGAGCGCTACAAGGCCGCCCTGCCCATCGGCCGGGTCGCCGCCCCCGAGGAGATCGCCGCCGCCGTCCTTTGGCTGTGCTCGGACGAGGCCGCCTTCGTCGTCGGTCAGGACCACGTCATCGATGGCGGCGCCACCGCCTGACCGGCGGCTCGGCCCCGGACCGGGCTCGGCGACCCCGGCGATGGCCGCGGCCGGGATGTCGCGGCGAAGGGCCGCCCCAACTGTGCGGGGCGGCCCTTCAGGGTCGGTGGCTTCGGCTCACTGCGGCCAGTGGGGTCCGCGGACCGGCCGGACGGGGAGAACGGGCCTCGGGTCGGTGTTCGCCGAGGCGGCCGGTCCGGCCGGTCGCGGAGAGGAGGGCCCGCCGGACGGTCAGCGGCCCCGGCTCATGTTGCGGGTGGGCAGGCGGCGGGCGTTGGGGCGGGCGCCCCGGGACAGGGCGGCGCTCTTGCGGTCCGGTACGCCGCCGAAGCGGGATGCCGGGCCGGAGCCCTTCCTGGCCTTCTTGCCGACGTTCTCGGTGGAGTTCGTGTTTCGCATAAATGACACCTCCGGGCATGGTGAATAACGGCCTCGGCGGCCGCTGGAAAAGGAATGGAAGGCTCACCTGAACGCGCGGGAAAACGTCGTCGTCCACAGGATTTTGGGCGGCGGCGTCACCGCCCGGACGCCTGACACGGCAGGACGCCGAGGGTGACGACCGCATACCTGTCCCGGCAGAACGCACGACGAACATGGTCGTACGGGAAGACCGGAACGCTGCGAGCAGACGAGGAACGGATGCCGGAACGGCGAATCAGGGAGCAGATGCGCGCCTCGGACCAGAAGGCCGGTCGGAGGGCGGCGGGCTCAACCCAGAGGGATCAGATCTCCATGCGCAGAACATTAGCAGCACACCCGCACCGGACGTCAACCCGATATCGGAGAAAAAGAAAAAGGCCGCCCCCGGAGCACGGGAGCGGCCTTTCGCCGGAAGGCCCGGACTACTTGGTGAGGGTCACCGCCGGGCGGACGACGAGCCGGTCGGCGGACTCGTCGAGGTCCACCACCACCTCGTCGCCGTCCCCGACCGCGCCGGACAGCAGCTCGCGGGCCAGCTCGTCGCCGATGGCCGTCTGCACCAGGCGGCGCAGCGGGCGGGCGCCGTACAGCGGGTCGTAGCCGGTCAGGGCCAGCCACTCGCGGGCCGCCTCGGTGACCGTCAGGGTGAGCCGGCGGTCGGCCAGCCGCCGGGCCAACCGGTCGACCTGCAGGTCCACGATGCGGGTCAGCTCGTCGGTGGACAGCGCGTCGAACAGGATCACATCGTCGAGCCGGTTGAGGAACTCCGGCTTGAAGCTGGCCCGCACAGCGGTCATCACCGACTCCCGCTTGGCCTCGGCGCCCAGCGTGGGATCCACCAGGAACTGCGAGCCCAGGTTCGAGGTCATGATCAGGATGGTGTTGCGGAAGTCGACCGTACGGCCCTGGCCGTCGGTCAGCCGCCCGTCGTCGAGCACCTGGAGCAGGATGTCGAAGACCTCCGGGTGGGCCTTCTCCACCTCGTCCAGCAGGACCGCGCAGTACGGGCGGCGCCGCACGGCCTCGGTGAGCTGGCCGCCCTCCTCGTACCCGACGTAGCCGGGCGGGGCGCCGACCAGCCGGGCCACGCTGTGCTTCTCGGAGTACTCCGACATGTCGATGCGTACCATGGCGCGCTCGTCGTCGAACAGGAACTCCGCCAGCGCCTTGGCCAGCTCGGTCTTGCCGACCCCGGTGGGACCCAGGAACAGGAACGAGCCGGTCGGACGGTCGGGGTCGGCGATCCCGGCGCGGGCCCGGCGGACCGCGTCCGAGACGGCCTTGACCGCGGCGGCCTGCCCGATCAGGCGGCGGCCCAGCTCCTCCTCCATGCGCAGCAGCTTGGCGGTCTCGCCCTCCAGCAGCCGGCCGGCCGGGATGCCGGTCCAGGAGGCCACCACGTCGGCGACATCGTCCGGGCCGACCTCCTCCTTGACCATGGCGTTACGGCTCTCGGCCTGCTCGGCGGCGGTGGCCAGCTCCTTCTCCAGCGTCGGGATCTCCCCGTAGGTGAGGCGGGCAGAGGTCTCCAGGTCGCCGTCGCGCTGGGCCCGCTCGGCCTCGCCGCGCAACTGGTCGATGCGCTTCTTGAGCTCGCCGACCCGGTTCAGCCCGGCCTTCTCCTGCTCCCACCGGCCGACCAGTGCGCTGAGCTGCTCGTTCTTGTCGGCCAGGTCGCGCCGCAGCCGCTCCAGGCGCTGCTTGGAGGCCTCGTCGGACTCCTTGACCAAGGCCAGCTCCTCCATCCGCAGCCGGTCCACGGAGCGCTGCAGCTCGTCGATCTCCACGGGCCGGGAGTCGATCTCCATCCGCAGCCGGGAGGCGGCCTCGTCCACCAGGTCGATGGCCTTGTCCGGCAGGAACCGGGCGGTGATGTAGCGGTCCGACAGCGCGGCGGCGGCCACCAGCGCCGAGTCGGCGATCTGCACCTGGTGGTGCGCCTCGTAGCGGCCCTTGAGCCCGCGCAGGATCGCGATGGTGTCCTCGACCGTGGGCTCGCCGACGAACACCTGCTGGAAGCGCCGCTCCAGGGCGGCGTCCTTCTCGATCCGCTCCCGGTACTCGTCCAGCGTGGTGGCGCCGATCATGCGCAGCTCGCCGCGCGCCAGCATCGGCTTGAGCATGTTGCCGGCGTCCATCGCGCCCTCGGCGGCGCCCGCGCCCACCATGGTGTGCAGCTCGTCGATGAACGTGACGATCTGGCCGTCGCTGCTCTTGATCTCGTTCAGGACGGCCTTGAGCCGCTCCTCGAACTCGCCGCGGTACTTGGCCCCGGCGACCATGGCGCCCAGGTCGAGGGCGACCAGCCGCTTGCCGCGCAGCGACTCGGGCACGTCACCGGCCACGATCCGCTGGGCCAGGCCCTCCACCACGGCGGTCTTGCCGACGCCGGGCTCCCCGATCAGCACCGGGTTGTTCTTGGTGCGGCGCGACAGCACCTGCACCACCCGGCGGATCTCGGTGTCGCGGCCGATCACCGGGTCCAGCCTGCCCTCGCGGGCCCGCGCGGTCAGGTCGACGCCGTACTTCTCCAGCGCCTGGTAGGTGTCCTCGGGGTCCTCGCTGGTGACCCGGGCGTGCCCGCGTACCTTCTCGAACGCCTCCAGCAGCGCCTGCGGGGTGGCACCCGCCTTGCGCAGCACCTCGGCGGCCGGACCCCCGTCGGCGGCCAGGCCGACCAGCAGGTGCTCGGTGGAGACGTACTCGTCCTCCAATTGCCGGGCACGGTTGCCGGCGGTGTTCATCGCCACGATGAGCTGCCGCGACATCTGTGGGCTGCTCACCGTGGAGCCGGCGGCCTTGGGCAGGGAGTCCAGGCGTTCCTCGGCGTCGCGGCGGACGGCCTTCCAGTCGGCGCCGACGGCCTCCAGCAGCGGGACGGCCGTGCCCTCGGGCACGCTCAGCAGCGCCACCAGCAGGTGCAGCGGCTCTACCTGGGGGTGGCCCTCGGCCGCCGCCCGGCGGACCGCGACCGACACCGCCTCCTGGCTCTTGCGTGTCAGCTTGTAGTCCACGTGTTTCTCCCCGATGCGAAGTCAGGACTGCGAGTTGCGGTCGCGCCAGAGCACGACACTGGTGCGGCGGATCGGGACGAGGTCGCCGCCGGCCGGGCCGGCCGGGCCGCGCCGCAGTTGGGCGGCCAGCCGGGCGGCCACGGCCCGAGTGGATTCGAGTTCGTTGGACAGCTCCTCGACGGCGGCGCGCAGGCGGGCCAGCTCGTCGCGGAGCCGGTCGTTGTCGCGCTGGAGCTCCAGGATGTGCTTGATCCCGGCGAGGTTGATGCCCTCGTCCTGCGACAGGCGCTGGATCTCGCGCAGCATCACGATGTCGCGCATCGAGTAGCGGCGTCCCCGGCCCGCCGTCCGGCCGGGGCAGACCAGCCCCAGTCGGTCGTAGGTGCGCAGCGTCTGCGGGTGCAGCCCGGACAGCTGCGCCGCCACCGAGATCACATAGACCGGGGTGTCGTCGCCGAAGTGGTCCATCGGATCACTCCTTCGCCTGGTGCAGCAGTTCGGAGCGCAGCGCGTCGCCGTTCTCGACGGCGCGCAGCTTCTCCAGCGCCTCGCGGGTGGTGTCGTCGATCTTCTGCGGCACCTGCACGTCGATGGTGACGAGCAGGTCGCCCTTGGTGCCGTCGCGGCGGGTGGCGCCGCGTCCACGGACCCGGAACGTACGGCCGTTGGGGGTGCCCTCGGGAATCTTCAGGGTGACCGGCATACCGCGGTGGGTGGGCACCTTGATCTGGGCGCCCAGCGCGGCCTCGGCGAAGGTCACCGGGACGGTGAGGGTGAGGTTGTCGCCGCTGCGGCCGAACACCTTGTGCGGCGTGACCTTGATGGTGACGTACAGGTCGCCGGCCGGGCCGCCGCTCTCGCCGGGCGCCCCCTTGCCCTTGAGCCTGATCTTCTGTCCGTCGGCCACCCCGGCCGGGATCCGGGCCTGGATGGTGCGGGTGCCGGTGGCCCGGCCGCTGCCGTGGCAGGTCGGGCACGGGTCGTCCACCACCAGCCCGCGGCCGCGGCACTCGCGGCAGGGCTCGGAGAACCCGAAGCTGCCCAGGTTGCGGGTCTCCTGCCCGGTGCCCTCGCAGGACGGGCAGACCCGCGGTACGGTGCCGGCCTTGGCGCCGGTGCCCCGGCAGTTCGCGCAGGCGGCCTCGCTGGTCAGCCGGAGCGGGACGGTGACCCCGTCCATCGCCTCGCCGAACGACAGGGTGACCTCGGTCTCCACGTCGGCGCCCCGCCGGGCGCGGCGGGCGCCGGCGCGGGTGCCGGTGCCCCGGTTGAATATCCCGCCGAACAGGTCGCCGATCCGTTCCCCGGCGGCGCCCCCGGCCGTCTGGCCCTGCCCGAACAGGTCGCCGAGGTCGAAGCCGAACCCGCCGCCCTGGCCGCCGCGGAAGCCCCCGGAGCCGAACAGCCGGCGGGCCTCGTCGTACTCCTTGCGGCGCTTGTCGTCCGACAGCACGTCGTAGGCCTCGGAGATCTCCTTGAAGCGCTCCTCGGAGTCGGCGTCGCCCTTGTTGGCGTCCGGGTGGTACTTGCGGGCGAGCTTGCGGTAGGCCTTCTTGATCTCGTCCTGGGTGGCCGTCTTCGAGACACCAAGGGCCTTGTAGTAGTCCTTCTCCAAGAAGTCCTTGGTGCTCACGGTGCCCCGCTTTCGTACGTGTGCGTGTGGTGCGTTCTGTTGTGCGTCTTCGTCGTCAGGTGGTGCGGGGGGCCCCGGACGGCCCGCATGCAGGGCGCGGGCCGTCCGGGACGCCGCTCGTCGTCACGTGCCGTTCACTCGTCGGAGGAGTCGTCCTCGCCGCCGGAGCCGTCCTCGGGTTCGGCCACCGCGACCCGGGCGGGCCGCATGATCCGCTCGCCGATGCGGTAACCGGACTGCAGGACGTCCACGCAGGTGGTCTCGGTGACGTCCGCGGAGTAGGAGTGCATCAGCGCCTCGTGGACGGTCGGGTCGAACGGCTCGCCCTTCTCGCCGTAGCGTTCGAGGCCGAGCTTGCCGAGCGTGGCGTCCAGTGCGTCGGCGATCGACTTGAACCCGCCGGTCAGCTCGCCGTGGTCGCGGGCGCGGTCGATGTCGTCCAGGATCGGCAGCAGCTCGGTCAGCACGTTGGCCAGCGCCTGCTCGCGCACCGCCACCCGGTCCCGCTCGACCCGCTTGCGGTAGTTGACGTACTCCGCCTGCAGGCGCTGCAGGTCCGCGGTGCGCTCGTCGAGCTGGGCCTGCAGAGCGGCCGTCTCCTCGTCACTGGGCGCAGAGGGCGGGGCCGACCCGGCGGCGGGCTCGGCAGCGGCCTCGGCGGCCTGCTCCCGGACCTCGCCGGTCTCCGGGTCGATCCTCCTGCGATCACGGATCACCGGGCCCTCGCGCTCCTCGCCCTTCTTGGAAGGAGAGGTCACGCGGCACCACCCTTCTTGTCATCGTCCACGATCTCGGCGTCCACGACCTCGTCGTCACCGCCCTGGTCACCGGCCGCGGCCCCGTCCGGGCCCGGCTGGGCGCCGGCCTCGGGGTTCTGGGCGTACATGGCGGCGCCCATCTTCTGGCTGACCTGGGCCAGCTTCTCGGTGCTGGTGCGGATGGCGTCGGTGTCGGTGCCCTCAAGGTTCTTCTTGACCTCGGCGACCGCCTCCTCGACCTCCTTCTTGAGGTCCGCGGGGATCTTCTCGTCGTTCTCCCGCAGGAACTTCTCGGTGGAGTAGGCGAGGGTGTCGGCCTGGTTGCGGACCTCGGCCTCCTCCTTGCGCCGGCGGTCCTCCTCGGCGTACTGCTCGGCCTCGCGCATCATCCGGTCGATGTCGTCCCTGGGCAGCGCCGAGCCGCCGGTGATGACCATCGACTGCTCCTTGCCGGTGCCGAGGTCCTTGGCGGAGACGTTGACGATGCCGTTGGCGTCGATGTCGAAGGTGACCTCGATCTGCGGGACGCCGCGCGGCGCCGGGGGCAGCCCGGTGAGCTGGAAGGTGCCCAGCTTCTTGTTGTACGCGGCGATCTCGCGCTCGCCCTGGTAGACCTGGATCTCCACGGACGGCTGGTTGTCGTCGGCGGTGGTGAACACCTCCGACCGCTTGGTCGGGATGGTGGTGTTGCGCTCGATGATCTTGGTGAAGATGCCGCCCTTGGTCTCGATGCCCAGGCTCAGCGGGGTCACGTCCAGCAGCAGGACGTCCTTGACCTCGCCCTTGAGCACGCCGGCCTGCAGGCTGGCGCCGACCGCCACCACCTCGTCGGGGTTGACGCCCTTGTTGGGCTCCTTGCCGCCGGTCAGCTCGCGGACCAGGTCGGCCACCGCGGGCATCCGGGTGGAGCCGCCGACCAGCACCACGTGGTCGATGGCGGAGACGTCGATCCCGGCGTCCTTGACCACCTGGCGGAACGGGCCCTTGCAGCGGTCCAGCAGGTCGGAGGTCATCCGCTGGAACTCGGCCCGGGTGAGCTTCTCGTCGAGGTGCAGCGGACCCTCGGCGGAGGCGGTGATGTAGGGCAGGTTGATCTGCGTCTCGGTGGAGCCGGACAGCTCGATCTTGGCCTTCTCACCGGCCTCGCGCAGCCGCTGCAGCGCCATCTTGTCCTTGGACAGGTCCACCCCGTGGGCGTTCTTGAACCGGGTGACCAGCCAGTCGACGACCGCGTTGTCCCAGTCGTCGCCGCCCAGGTGGTTGTCGCCGCTGGTGGCCTTGACCTCGACCACGCCGTCGCCGACCTCCAGCAGGGACACGTCGAAGGTGCCGCCGCCGAGGTCGAAGACCAGGATGGTGGCCTCGTTCTCCTTCTCCAGGTGGTAGGCCAGCGCCGCGGAGGTCGGCTCGTTGATGATCCGCAGCACGTTCAGGCCGGCGATCTGGCCGGCCTCCTTGGTGGCCTGGCGCTGGTGGTCGGAGAAGTAGGCCGGAACGGTGATCACCGCGTCGGTGATCTTCTCGCCCAGGTAGGCCTCGGCGTCGCGCTTGAGCTTCTGCAGCACGAACGCGCTGATCTGCTGGGGGGTGAAGTCCTTGCCGTCGATGGCGGTCTTCCAGTCCGTGCCCATCTCGCGCTTGACCGACCGGATGGTGCGGTCGACGTTGGTCACGGCCTGGCGCTTGGCCACCTCACCGACGAGAACCTCGCCGTTCTTGGCGAAGGCGACGACGGACGGCGTGGTCCGCGACCCCTCCGCGTTGGCGATCACGGTGGGCTCGCCGCCCTCCAGAATCGCGACGACCGAGTTGGTCGTCCCGAGGTCGATACCGACCGCACGTGCCATGGTCTTCGTCCTCCGTCGTAACTCGGCCGTCCCCCGGGGCGGCCGTCTCGGTGCCCGCGCACGGCGGGCACGTGGCTTGAGTCCCTCTGCCGCAAGGTTGCCGCGTGCCGACCCTGTTGTCAAATCACTTGAGTCGACCCGACTCAACTTTGCTGCTGTCCTCTCTAACAAGACGGTTGAGCCCGCTATTCCGGTTCCCGAATCCGGCGGAACCGGGGAAGGCGGCCGGGGCCCGCGGACAACAACGGACGATCGCTGTCCACGCCGACGACAAGGCCGGGCGGTCCTGGAGGTCGGTCGGACGGACGAGACGCCGCATCACGGGTGACCCCGACTGGACGATGGCCCCTGGAACCCGCCCCGGTGGAGCGGGGTCGTCGCGCTGTCGAGGCCGGGGGCGTGAAAGCGATCGGGCCTTTCGCCGGAGTAAGGGTGACCCTTGACCCCAACGCCCCGAGAGAGCCGTGTATGACGGAGAAACACCGAAAGATCGTGCCTCACGCAGCCGTCCCGACGGGTGCGTGCCCGACGGAGACGAGCGCATGACCGCGCAGGCCCGGACGGCCGCTCACCCCGGGGAGCCCGTGACGGCCACCGCGCGGCAGGAGCAGGACGCGGCGGACCTCACGCGGTCCCTGCGGGATCCCGAGCATTTCACCGCGATCTACGACCGCCATTTCACCGCCGTCTACCGCTACGTGGCCGGACGGCTCGGGCCGCAGGTCGCCGACGACCTGGCCGCCGAGACCTTCCTGGTCGCCTTCCGCAAGCGCGAGGCGTTCGACCCGCGGCGCGGCGCCCTGCGGCCGTGGCTGTTCGGCATCGCCACCAACCTCGTCGCCCAGCACAAGCGGGACGAGACCCGCCGCTACAAGGCGCTGGCCAGGGCCGGCGCCGAGCCGTCCAGCACGGCGGGCCACGAGGACCGGGTCGTCCGCCTGGTCGCCGCCGAGGGGATGCAGCCCCGGCTGGCCCGCGCCCTGGCCTCGCTGTCACAGGCGGAACGGGACGTGGTGCTCCTGGTGGCGTTGAGCGGGTTCGCCCACGACGAGGTCGCCCAGGCCCTCGACATCCCCTACGGCACCGTGGGCTCGCGCCTCAGCCGGGCCCGTAAGAAGCTGCGCGCCGCCCTCGACCTGGAGGTTCTCCCCTGATGAACGAGCTGCAGATGATCAGCGAGATGCTGGACGAGACGCCGGCGGAGCAGACCGCGGCGCAGGGCCGCCGGCGGCTGCTGTCGGAGATCGCGAACCCGCGACCGGCGGCACCGGCCCGCCGCCGGTTCCCGCTGCCGCGCTGGAGCCCGGGCCTCGGCCTGGCGGGCTTGGCGGGGGTGGCCGCCGCCTCCGTCGCGGTGGCGGTGGCGGTGTCCGGGACGACCTCGCCCGCACCGCAGTCCCCCGGGCAGACGGCCACCGGGGAACTGTCGGCCCGCACCATCCTGGTCGCCGCCGCCGAACAGGCGGAGAGCACGACGGAGACCACCGGTAAGTACTGGCACACCGCGACGATCGACCGCCACTCCTTCCGGGTCGGGAAGGGCGACGGCGCCTACACGGTCGTCTGGCGGCAGCGCAGCGAGGGCTGGACGCCGAGCACCCCGGGCGGTAAGCAGTACGGCCGCCAGCAGGACCTGGGGGCCACGCCGGCGACACCGGCGGACACCGCCGCATGGCGCCGGGCGGGTTCTCCCGCCACCTTCTCGGTGTCCGTGCCCGTCGGCCCCGGCTCAAAGGTGCGCAAGCCGCTGAAGCTGAAGACCCAGCCGGGAAGCCCGCACCTGAGCGGCTCGCCGCTGGTTGACCGGGACAAGGTGTTCTGGCTGGGCCGCAACGTCACCGTGAAGGACCTGCGCGCCCTGCCCGCCGACCCCGCCAAGCTCAAGGCATCCCTGCTCAAGTGGTACCGGGGGCACGGCACCGAGTCCTCCGGCCAGGCCATGACGTCCGACGCCTGGCTCTTCGAAGTGACCCGGGGGCTGATCGTCGACATGCCGGTCACGCCGAAGGTCCGGGGCGCCGCCTTCCGGATGCTCGCCGACCTGGACACGGTCAAGGCGATCGGGCCGGTGCGCGACGGCGAGGGACGGACCGGCACCGCCGTCGCGACCACCGAGCGCACCCCCAACGGCGTCCTGGAGCACCGCCTGATCATCGACCAGCGGCGGGGGACGGCGCTGGGCACGCAGATCGTCGTGGTGCGGCCGGCCGGCGCCAACGCCGCCCTGCCTGCTGGGGCGACCCTGGTGTCCACCTCCGTGATGGCGGGCGGCTGGACCGACACCGGCCCCCGCTGACCGGGGCTCGGCCCATCCGGCCGGGGCGGGAAAGCGGACGGCGGTCACGGGTGATACCCCGTGACCGCCGTCCGCTTTCCCGGAAAGGTCCCTGATGATCGGACAACCCCGGTGACCGCCATGTCCCACTCGGAGAAACCGGCCCTGGCCCAGCCCCGGCCGGTGCGGAGCCTGTCGGAGCGCTTCGATGAGGTCTTCGACGCCCACTTCGACGAGATCCACCGGTACGTCGCCGCCCGGCTGGGCCCGGACGCGGCCGAGGACGTGGTGGCCGAGACGTTCCTGACCGCGTTCCGCAAGCGGCACGCCTACGACGCCGACCGTGCCGCCGTTCGGACCTGGCTGTTCGGCATTGCCACCAAACTGGTCGGCAAGCACCGCCGGGCCGAGGTGCGGGCGCTGCGGGCGCTCGGCCGCCGCGGCCCCGACCGTCCCGCCGCCGGCCCCGAGGAACGGGTGCTGGAGGAGGTCAGCGCCCGGCGGCTGCGTCCCGAACTGGCCGCCGCGATCGCCGGCCTCAACCGGGGCGAACGCGATGTCCTGCTGCTGATGGCGCTGGCCGGGCTCGGCCATGACGAGATCGCGGCCGTGCTCGGCGTCTCGTACGGCACGGTCGGCTCCCGGCTGAGCCGGGCGAGGAAGAAGCTGCGCGCCGCGCTCGGCGGCGTCAACCCCATGCTGGAGGAGGACGGCCGTGGATGAGATCACGATGGTGCGGGAGCTGTACGGGAGCCCGGAACCCGACCCGGCCGCGCGGGAGCGGATCCGCGCACGGGTCGTCGGCGGGCGGCCCGTGCGCCGGCCGCACCGGCGGATGACGTTCGGGCTGGGGCTGGTCGCCGCCGCCACCGCGGTGGTCGCAGGGGCGAGCCTGCTGAGCGGCGGGACGACCAGGACGCCGGTCGTGCTCGGCACCACCGGGGGCGATGACGGGTCGGCCCGTTCCATCCTGCTGGCCGCGGCCGACAGCGCCGAGAAGGAGCAGCCGGGACGGTACTGGCGGCTGCACACCACGTACGCGGACACCTACCGGGTGAAAGCGGGCTACAACGTCGAGGGCAACCGCTGGGAGTCCGACCGGTGGATGGCCCGCTCGAAGGACGAGCCCGACCACAACTTCGACCGGGACCTGCCCAGCAGGCCGCAGACCCCCGCCGACGAGGCCGCCTGGCGCCGCGCCGGATCGCCGAAGACGTGGAAGGTGATCTCCAGCGGCCGGCCGTACACCCTCACCACCGAATCCACCGGCTGGCGCTCGGCGACCATCTCCGCGGAGCAGAAGCGCCGCCGTGACGACCGTGCGTGCGGGGACGGGTCCCCGGCCGGACCGCAGGGCTGCAATCCGATGCTCGGACCCTCGACGGAGGAACGGGTGCTGACGGACCCGGGCCTGTTCAGGAAATCCCACGCCGAGCTCCGCGCCAAGCGCGTGCGCGCGCTGGTGGAGTCGGAGCCCCACCTGGAGAAGGAGGCGGCGGCCCGGTTCGACCTGCCGATCATCTCCCTGTTCCTGACCACCCGGCCGGCCTCCCCGCAGGTGCGGGCGGCGGCGTTCCGGCTGCTGGCCGACACCCCGGGCATCCGGTCGATCGGCACGGTCACCGACCGGGCCGGACGGCGCGGCATCGGCCTGGCGGCGCGCGCCACGAAGGACGACGGCGGCGGCACCGTCTACGACGAGGTACTCATCCTGGAGCCGAAGACGTACCGGATCCTCGGCGAGCAGCAGATGATCGTCAAGGCGGCAGGCCCGTACCGCGGGATGGCCCCGGGCACCGTCCTCAGCCACACCGTGGTCCACCACGCCGGCTGGACCGACGCCAAGCCCGCACACCCCTGACACGTTCGCGGCAATGGGGAGCGCTGCCGTCCACGGCGGCGCTCCCTCCCGTGGTGCAGGGGAGGGGACGGGGACTCGGCGAGACCCCGGAACCGGATCGGTAACGACGGGGCTTCCCGGCCCACTTCCTGGTGACAGAGCACTGGGACGGACGGAGGGTGGGCGGTGGACGACGAAGCGGAACGCTTCACGGCGATCTACGACGCCTGTAGGCAGCACGTGTGGGCGTACGCGGTCAGCCGGGCGGGACGGCAGATCGCCGACGAGGTGGTGAGCGAGACCTTCACCATCGCCTGGCGACGGCTGGCCGACGTGCCGGAGTCCCCGCTGCCGTGGCTGCTGGGCGTGGCCCGCAACGTGCTGCGCGACGGGCACCGGGCACAGGCGCGGCGCGCGGCGCTGGAGGCGGAGTCGCGGGCGTGGGCCGGTCGGGGCGAGGACGACATCGCCGACAAGGTGGCCGAGCGGCTCGCGGTGCTGCGGGCGATGGCCGCGCTCCCCGAGGACGACCGGGAGATCCTCATCCTGATCGCCTGGCACGGGCTGACGCCGCGCGAGGCCGCCCGGGTCGTCGGATGCAGCGCCCCCGCGTTGCGCGTCCGGCTGCACCGGGCGCGCAAGCGGCTGGTGCGCGCGGTCGACGCCGCCGCCGAGAGCAGGGGTGCGGTGCATCCCGTCCGTCCCCGGATGCCGATCACTGGAGAGGAAGCGCGATGAGCGACGTGAAGGACGTGATGCGGCAGCTGGCGGAGGCCCGGCCCGGCCACCTGGATCCCGGAGCCCCGGTGGAGCCGCACACCCGGAACGCCGAACTGCCGCGGATCATGGCGGCGGCGCGCCCGTCCCGGGCCCCGGGGAAGGCGCGGCGGCCGATGTGGGGGCTGGGTCTGGTGGGCCTGGCCGCCGCCGTGCTGGCGGTGGCCATGGCCGTCACGGGCACGGACGGACCCGCCCCGAGATCGTCCGGCGGCGGTACGGCGGCACCGGCGGTGCGCGGCGGTACGTCGGCACCGGCGGTGCGCGAGGTGACCATCAACGCCCGCACGGCGCTGCTGGCGGCCGCGCACGGGGCGCAGCGGCAGCCGCAGCGGACCGGCCGCTACTGGCACGTCAGGACCCTGTTCGGGACGCTCGAACAGGTCGGCCCGGCGGGCGGCCGGTACGCGGTCCTGCACCGCTACCAGCACGATGCGTGGAACCCGCGCTCGCCGGACGAGGAGGGCTGGTTCCGTTCGGAGGAGCTCGGCGCCAGGCCCGCCACCACCGCCGACGAGGCCGCCTGGCGGGCGGACGGATCCCCGACGGCCTGGGTCACCGGCCCCAAGCCCAAGGCGGGCGGCGGCAAGCCGCCGAACACCAGGGTCCCGGACCTGGAGATGAATCCGAAGGACAGCGCGTTCGCCCACTCGACCGGCAGGGCGTCCGACGCGCCGGACGAGCTCAACGTCACCCAGGACGAGCTGGAGCGCGCCGCCGCAGACCCCGCCGAGCTGCGTGCCCTGCTGCTCGCGCACCCGCTGGGCGAGGCGCACGACGGCGAGAACACCGACGCCGAGCTGTTCGAGACCGCCGCCGGGATCCTGATGACCAAGCCACTGCCGCCCGCCAAGCGCGCGGCGATCTACCGGCTGCTGGCCGGCATCGACGGCGTCACCGCGACGGACGGCGTCAAGGACGCCGCCGGCCGGACCGGCACCGCCCTGAAGATGCGGCAGCGGTACCCCAACGGCTCGGTGGAGATCCACTTCATCGTCGACCGGGCCACCGGCGCCGGGCTGGCCAAGGAGATCCACTACCTGAAGGGCGAGGGCGACAGGGCGTGGATGAAGCCCGGCACTCGCTGGTATTACGAGGTCGTGACCTCGCAGTGGGTCGACGTCCTCCCGGACATGCCCCGCGGCCCGCGGACGGGCGGAGGCGGTCCCTGACCGGTCCCCAGCACCGCGAACTGACGCGAACTGACAGACGCCCCCCGGCCGCCGGGGGGCGTCGTGGTGCGTCAGTAGCGCTTGCTGCGGTACTGCCAGGTGGCCACGAACTGGTTGCTGGCGGCGTTGGCGGGCAGCCCCAGCACCTGGTTGACGGCGAATTCGTGGCCGTTGCAGCCGGTGGCGAGGCCCAGGGCGTAGGTGATGTCGGCCACCTTCATGCGCGTCACCAGCGTCCCGCCGGACATCCACGGCAGCGCCCAGTCCACGACCGGCTCGATGACGATCGGCTTGGCGGCCGAGCCGATCGTGCAGGAGCCGCCCAGGTCGTCGCCGATGATCCGGGCGGTCAGCCCGACGGTGTGCGGGACGAGCGCGCCGGGCTCGACCAGCCCGGTCGGAGTGATCTCCAGCTTCCACCCGGTGGGGTGCGGCACCTCCCACCGCGTCCCCGGCACGCCGGTGACGAACGGGATCGGCTCGGCCCGCAGCCCGCCCAGCTTGGCGACGGTGGTCCCGTCGGTGAGCCTGCCCTGCGCGATGGTCAGCCGGACCGGCTCCTGGGTGTGCGCGTGCATCCGGCCGATGCTGACACCGATCAGGGTGTCCTCGGCGGTCATCGTGTGGCACTTCCACGTACCGGCCACCGCGCCGGCGGGCAGGGCCGGGCAGTCCGCGAAGTCGGCGTCGGACGGGGTGGGGGCGGCGGCCGTGGCGGGTCGCGCGGCCAGGCCCAGGAGGGCGGCGGTGACGGCGACGAGGACGGCGGTGCGCTTCAAGGGCTGCTCCCGGTGATCGGCCGGACCCGAGGCCCGGAACGGTGGCACCGTCGGATCCCGCGGCCCCCGGCGCGCGCCTTCCGCTGATGATCCCGGCGCTGTGGACCTTAGGTGAGCACGGTCACTTCCGCCAAGACCCAAAAGCCTCATTCGGCACGATCGGTTTCCCCCGTCCCATCACGGAGCGTGGACAACGAGCCTCCGCCGCGCCCTGCCGCTGGGCGGAAGGACGCGCATGGCCGGGAAAAGCCCCGGCGGCATCGGGTGATCACCGGGGAGACGTCCTCATGGACAAGGAGCTCCCTTGAGAAGAACCCTCCGTCTGACGGCGGGCGGCGCGTCACCGTGCGGGCAGCGGGCAGCGGGCAGTGGGCAGGTTGTGCGAGGCCACAGTGCGGCCGGCGGGAGCCGCGTTCGCTTGCCCCTGGAGTGTGACGGGCGGTATATCACGGATTGCCGGACGGTGGCGTGTGCAGGGTGTTATGGCTCGTATGCTACCAACGAGTAGTAATCCGGCCCCGGATGTAAAGCTGTTCGGCGCGCGCCCTACGCTGACAGCCGACGCCCGTACCTCAGGAGGACGGAACCTTGCAGTACGCGGTCACGTTGATCGTTGGGCTCGTCGGTACGGCGGTGGCGCTAGCGCTGGCCGGCCGGCGGGTGAAGTTCCTGTGGAGTTGGTTCAAGAGCGGTCAGCCGGACCCCGAGCGGGTGCTCCAGGTCAAGCGTGACCCCAAGGCCGACGTCGAAGGCCAGGTCGTCGAGGTCCTCGGCCAGCGCAAGCTGCTGAAGTGGACCGTGGCGGGCGCCGCGCACTTTGCGGTGATGTGGGCCTTCTTCCTGCTGGCCACCGTCTACCTCGAGGCCGGCGTCCAGCTGCTGTTCGGGCTGCACGCGCACATCCCGTTCCTGCAGACGTGGGGGCCGATCGGGTTCGTCCAGGACACCATCGCGCTGGCCTGCCTCGCCGGCCTGGCCACGTTCACGGTCATCCGGATCAAGAACTCGCCCAAGCGACTGGACCGCAAGTCCCGGTTCAAGGGCTCGCACACCGGCGGCGCCTGGCTCATCCTGTTCATGATCTTCAACGTGATCTGGACGATGTTCGCCTTCCGCGGCATGGAGGTCGCCAACGAGAACTTCTCCTACGGGCGGGCCGCCTACGCCTCCTACGGGGTCGGCCAGCTGCTGAAGAACATCGGCGAGCCGGAGTCCGGCCTGATGGTCTTCCTGGAGGCCGCCTTCCTGCTGGCGCACATCGGCGTCGCGCTGGTCTTCCTGGTCATCGTGGTCAACTCCAAGCACCTGCACATCTTCCTGGCCCCGCTGAACGTCATGTTCAAGCGCCGCCCGGACGGCCTGGGCGCCGCCCAGCCGATGATGAGCAACGGCAAGCCGCTGGACTTCGAGGAGGCCGACCCCGACGAGGACACCTTCGGCCGCGGCAAGATCGAGGACTTCACCTGGAAGGGCTACCTCGACATGGCCACCTGCACCGAGTGCGGGCGTTGCCAGTCGCAGTGCCCCGCCTGGAACACCGGCAAGCCGCTGTCGCCGAAGATGGTCGTCCTCGACCTGCGCGACCACGCCTTCGCCAAGGCCCCCTACCTCCTGGCCTCCGAGGAGGAGCGGGAGAAGTTCACCGACGAGCAGAAGATCGCCATGCAGGTGGACAAGGAGCTCGTCGGCGAGGACGGCGTCATCCACCCCGACGTGCTGTGGTCGTGCACCAACTGCGGCGCCTGCGTCGAGCAGTGCCCGGTCGACATCGAGCACATCGACCACATCCTGGACATGCGCCGCTTCCAGGTCATGATCGAGTCCTCGTTCCCCTCCGAGGCCGGCGTCATGCTCAAGAACCTGGAGAACAAGGGCAACCCGTGGGGCATGTCGGAGATGAAGCGCCTCGAATGGATCGAGGAGCTGGACTTCGAGGTCGAGGTCGTCGACGAGAAGATGCCCGCCGACGCCGAGTACCTGTTCTGGGTCGGCTGCGCCGGCGCCCTGGAGGACCGCGCCAAGAAGACCACCAAGGCCGTCGCCGAGCTGCTGCACATCGCGGGCGTCAAGTTCGCCGTGCTCGGCCCCATGGAGGCGTGCACCGGTGACCCGGCCCGCCGCCTGGGCATGGAGTTCGTCTTCCAGATGCTCGGCCAGCAGAACGTGGAGACCCTCAACGAGGCCGGCGTCAAGAAGATCGTGGCCACCTGCCCGCACTGCTTCAACACCCTGGCCAACGAGTACCCGCAGATCGGCGGGAACTACGAGGTCGTCCACCACACCCAGCTGCTGGCGCACCTGGTCGAGACGGGCAAGCTCACCCCGGTCACCCCGATCGAGGAGAACATCACCTACCACGACCCGTGCTTCCTGGGCCGCCACAACAAGGTCTACAAGCAGCCGCGGGACATCATGGCCACCGTCCCCGGCGTCAAGACCCAGGAGATGCACCGCCACAAGGACCGCGGCTTCTGCTGCGGCGCCGGCGGCGCCCGGATGTGGATGGAAGAGCGCATCGGCAAGCGCATCAACACCGAGCGCGTGGACGAGGCCCTGGAGACCAACCCCGACACCGTCTCCACCGCCTGCCCGTTCTGCCTGGTGATGCTGGGCGACGCCATCAACGAGAAGAAGAACGCCGGCGCCGCCAAGGAGACCCTGGAGGTCGTCGACGTCTCCCAGCTCCTCATCCGCTCCGTCAAGGGCGAGGGCGCCGCTCCCAAGGAGCCCGTCGCCGCCGAATGAGGCACGCAGTGACGAGGCCCCGCCGGCGTCCGGCGGGGCCTCGCCGCCTTGCGGGGCGGACGCCCGCGGAACGGGTCAGCCTTCGAGCTCGTCGGTGTCGATGACCTGGCCGGCCGGCGGCGGGCCGATCGTGACCGGCTCCTCGTGGCCGGAGAAGTCGATCAGGACGTCCGGGCCGGCGTCGAGCCGCAGCACGTGCGGGTCGCCCTCGGTCGCCACGTACAGCGTGCCGCCGGAGCCGTCCTCCAGCCCGATCGCGGCCCGTCCGTTGATCCGGGCGGTCGCCCCCTTGGTCAGTTCGCCCTCGGGCTTCAGCAGGTCGTCGAACATCTTCGCGGGATCCGTGAACGAGATCAGTTCGGCCAGGTCCTTGTCCTTGGTGCTGGTCTTGAAGTACTTGCCCGACAGCAGGTTCACCGCGCTCGGACCGCCGGCCTCCCGCCAGAACTCGTCGTTGCCCTTCAGGTACAGGGTCGAGCCGATCCGGGTCAGGTTGACCTGCATGTCCCCCCTGACGGTCACGTCGCCCATCGCGGCGCGGCCGCCCGAGTACCGGAAGTTCAGCTCGGCCTTCTCTCCCTCCTCCACGACGTGACCGCGCATCCGCATCGAGGAGGCCGACAGGGCCGCCCGCTCGGCCCGCTGGAAGATCTCCGCCGCGGACAGCCGCTCGACGCCGTTCGGAGAGGTGGTGGCGGTGGGCCGCGGGGTCGCGGAGCCGGCCGTCGGCGCCGCCGCGTCCCCGGGGTCGCAGCCGACGGCCAGCGCGCCGGCCAGCAGCAGTGAGGCCAGCGCGAGGGGTTTGGGCGTGTGCATGGGGGTCCCCCGATCCGTTCGGTTCCCGTCTTCGCGACCAGCTTGCGAACGGCCCCGGCGGAAACGCTGTCGTTATGCTGTGGAGTACTGCGGTGGGACTGCCGTCCCACTGCGGCCCCGCTGCCGGACCCGTCCGTGTTCCCCGCATGGGAGGCCCGTGTGGGCGACGACCTGCGCTTCGAGATCCTCGGTCCGCTGCGCGCCTGGCGGGGCGACCAGCGTCTCGACCTGGGGCCCGGCAAACAGCGGGCGGTGCTGGCCGTACTGCTGCTCAACGTCGGCCGGCCGGTGTCCACCGAGGCGATCATCGACGCGGTCTGGCCGCGGACCCCGCCGGAGAACGGGCCCAATGTCGTCCAGAAGTACGTCGCCGGGCTCCGCCGGGTGCTGGAACCCGGCCGCTCTCCCCGCACGCCGGGACGGCTGCCCGCGCTCACCGAGGCGGGGTACGTGCTGGACTGCCCGCCGCGGGGCCTGGACGCCGAGGTCTTCAGGGCGCGCGTCGCGCGGGCGCGGCGACTCGGGACGACGGGCGGCGCGGAGATGCGCGCGGCCCTGGAGCTGTGGCGCGGCGAGGCGCTGGGCGGCCTGCGCGGCCCGCTGTTCGACTCGGCCCGCAGACGGCTGGCCGAGGAACGGGCCGCCGCGTTCGAGGCGTACGCGGAGATGGAGGTCGCGGCGGGCGAGCACGCCGGGCTGGTGCCCGAGCTGGTGCGGATGGTCGACGAGTTCCCGCTCCGGGAGGAGCTGCACTACTGGCTGATCCTCGCGCTGTACCGGTCGGGACGGCAGGCGGAGGCACTGATCGCCTACCGGGACGCCAGGGAACGCCTGGTGGAGGAACTCGGAATCGAACCGGGGGAGCGGCTGCGCGAACTGCACCTGGGCATCCTGCGCGGCGACCCGTCACTGTCCGCACCCGCCAGACCTCCCTTCCCCGCCCCGCCCACCCCACCTCCGTCCTCCGAGCCGGCGCAGACCTCACCCGCCCGGTCCGTGTCACCGGGGCGGGCGGGGGCCTCGCCCGCCCCGCCCGCCGAGCCGGTGGAGAGCCCGACCGCCCGACCTTCACGCCTCGGGCCGGCGGAGGTCTCGCCTTCGTCCTCAGGGCTGATGGACGCCTCGGCCGCCTCGCTCCCGTCCTCCGGGCCGGCGGACGACCCGGCCGTTCGACCTCCACCACTTGGACAGGTAGGGACCTCGCCTTCGTTCTCTGGGCCGGTGGACGCCTCGGCCGTCCCGTCTTCGTCCTCCGGGTCGGTGGATGGCCTGGCCGGTCGGCCTGCATCCCCTGGGGCGAAGGAGGGCTCGGCCGTTTCGCCTTCGTCCCCTGACCCGGCGGAGTCCTCGGCCATGCGGCCCGTGCCACCGGGGCGGGTGGAGGACTCGTCTTCCGATGCGGTGGAGGGCCGGGCCGCTCGGCCTTCGTCCCTCGGGCCGGTGGGGGCTCCGCATGTTCAGCCTCTGCCGGATCACCCTCAGACGCTTCCGACCCCCCCAGGGGCCACGACGATCCCGATGGGGCCGATGGGCCCACTGGTCTTCGGTGCTCCGGTGGTGCCGAGGGCTCCGCGCCGGTCGTGGCTGCCGTTGCTGGCGGCGATCATGGTGCCGCTGGCGACCTTCGGCACGGGGACCTGGGCGTTGTTCGCCTACCTCGCGGGCCGGCGGCACAGCCGGGCACTGGCCTTGGCGGCCGGCGGCTATTTCGCGCTGACCTCCTTCCTGCTGGCCGTGATGATGGGCACCGACGCCGAGACGCTCACTCCGCTGGACGGGCTGGCGATCTCGGCCCTCCTGGTCACGATGTTCGGCGGGGTCGTCCACGGAGCCGGGGTGGCGTCCGCGCCGTCGACCGTGCCCCCCGAGTCGGTCCGGCGGATCCGCCGGGAGCAGGCCCGCGCGCTCGCCGACCACTACCCGGAGATCGCCGTGCGGCTGGGCATCGGCCGCCCCGACTTGTCACGCCTCTACGACGACGGCGGCCTGGTGGACGTCAACGCCGCGCCCGAACACGTTCTGGCGGCGCTACCCGGCGTCACCCTTGAGCAGGCCCGGCTCATCGCGCTGGACCGGGACCGCCACGGCCCGTTCGCCTCACCCACCGACGTCGTGACCCGCGGGCTGCTCCCCGCACCCATCGTGGCGTCCCTGCACGGCGTCCTGATCGCCGTACGCCCCGTTCCTCCGCCGGCGCGGTGATCGCTCACCTTCGCCGGGACGCTGCCGGTGCGAGGGGCAGGGGTTCACCAGTGCTCGGCTCGATCACGGCCGGCCGGTGAGGTCTTGCCCGGTGAACGCCGGTGGACACCGCACTGGCGAGGTGAGCCCCTTACCGGGACGGGTCGAGCTCCGCGCGCTCGGGCAGGTCGGGACCTTCACCCTCGGACAGGTCGACCCAGAACAGCTCGACGCCCGCGGCCCGGAGGATCGCCTCTCCGTCCAGTACGGAGTACACCCCGGTGAAGAAGCAGCGCCGGAAACCCGTCTCCGCCACCAGGCGGGCGCAGGCCGGGCAGGGGAACGTGGTCACGAACAGGTCCGCCCCGGCCAGCCGGACGCCCTCGCGTGCCGCCGTGGCCACCAGCGCCGCCTCCGCGTGGATGGCGGTGGACAGGTCGGCGTGGACCCCCCGGCTGTACTCGTTGCGGGGATCGCCGTCGAAATAGGGGGCGTACTCGGTGGGATGGTGGTGATTGTGGGCCGTGCCGAGGATCTCCCCGTCCCGAACCGCGACCGCGCCGACCTGACGCCACCAGTCCGAGCTGTGCCCGGCCTCCTCCTGGGCCACGCGCAGGTACGTACGGGCCAGCTCCTCGGCGCTGATCGTCACCGACTGGCCGACCGGCCACGCGGCCTTGCTCCACGGCCGGTCCCAACGCAGGAACGTCCGCTCGAACACCGGGTCCAGACCGTGGGCGTGCGCGATGCTGCGCATGATCTCCTCGTCCGGCATGACCAGGACCGAGGCGGTCAGCGCGTCCGGCAGGTCCGCCGGCTCGACCACCCGCACCCTGCGGCCCGGCCGCAGGCAGGCGGCGGCGCGTTCGGGGGACAGCGCCCGGATGTCCTTGCGCAGGGCGGGGAAGACCTCCCGGAAGCCGGCCCCCAGCAGCAGCACCTCGTCGGCGTCGGCATGACGGTCCAGGAACGCCTCATAGCCGGCGTGCAGGACCGGCAGGTAGAGCAGTACCTGCTTCACCGGTCGGCCGTCACCCTCGGCTCCGGCTCGGCCAGCCCCAGCTGGATCCGGCGCAGCCGTGCCGACGTGCTGATCGTCGCCATCCGCTCCAGCACCCGCACCTCACCGCAGTAGTGCGACTCCAGCTCCTCGATCTCCGCCGGGGTGTAGGTCTCGGCGGTGGCCACCAGCACGTCGGGCCGGACCGCCTTGATCAGCTCCCACTTGGGACGGTTCAGGTGCTTGAGGGTGACCAGGCCCACCCCGCGCTGGTGCGTCACCATCCGCAGCCGCTCGATCTCGGGCACCGCGGGCCGGTGCGGGCCCTTGCGAGCCCTGATCTTCTCGTCGCTGTCTATTCCGACGATCAGGAAGTCGCCGAAACCACGGCAGGCCTCCAGATACATGGAATGCCCCTCGTGCAGGATGTCGAACGAGCCATTAGTCAGCACGATTCGGTAATCCACCGCCCGCAGCGCGCTGACGATCTCCTTGATCCGCTCGTAGTCCTGGACGTACCGCAGCTCGAAATTGGAGGCATCGGCGAAGAACCCGCGACTGACCAGCGGCCGGTTCTCCGCGTTCCCTGCCACCACCGCAGCACCTCCCGTTGGGCGACTTTGCGTCGATAGCACATGGTAGCGCGCGGCCGACACGCGACGGCCGAGGTCACCGCGGCTCCGCTACCATGACGCGATGGTCCCGACGTCTGGCACCCGCACCGCACGACAGGCGCGTCCCGCGCCCGCGGCGGATCTGCAGGCCTATCTCGCCAGCGCGCTGACGGGGCTGGACGCCGAGCGGCGCGCGGAGGTCTTCGCCCTCTCCGACGTGGTGGCCGAGGTCTGCCGCGCGGCAGGCATCGACCTGTACGAGCCCCGGCAGCGCACCGATCCGGTGCACCACCACCACATCCCCGACGGGGAGGTCTTCCGGCTCGACCGCCGCCGGGTCACCCGCGCCGACCTGCTGATTTACCTGGCCCACCAGCCCAGCACCGGGTCCGGGCAGGAACTGGTGATCGCGCGGGGCGCGCTGGTGCCGATCGTCGTGGTCGCCTACGAGGACGCCAAGGTCAGCCGCATGGTCACCGGGCTGCCCGGGACCGTGCTCGTCCGCCACCGCGACCTGCCGTCGCTGACCGAGCGGCTGGCCGAGCAGCTGGAGGCACTGCGGCCACTGCTGGTCCGCAGGCGCGCGGAGTTCGCCGAGCACACCCGGGACACCTTCGGCGAACGGCTCCGCCGGCTGCGGCAGGCCCGTGGCCTGACCCACGAGGACCTGGCCGCCGCGATGCGCGTCCCCGGCCTGATCAGCGCCACCGAACTGGCGGACTGGGAGACCGGCTCGGACCTGGAGAGCGACCTGCACCTGGTGCAGCTGCGCGAACTGGCGGCCGCGCTCGACGTCCCGCTCGCCGACCTGCTCGACTGAGCACCGCACCCCTGCGCCGTCCGGTGCTCTCCGTCGTTTCGGCCACCGGCCGCGCTGGGGTGGCGTGTGATTTGCGCTGTCCCGGTCGGCCGGGTGGTCCGGTGGCGGCCCGGTTGGGTGTCCGCCCGGTCCGGCCGATACCCTGCATGGACGCCGGATCCGCCGGGGGCAGGCTCCTGCCGGCGGACCGGGAGGGCACACCGAACCAGGAGAGGCCACATTGCGTTACTCGCCTTACCGCGAGCGCACTCCCGACGGGCAGTACCGGGAACTTCTCAGGCGGATCCTGGAGACCGGTTCCCCCGTTCCCACCCGGCAGGGGCCCGCTGCGATAACACTGATGCAGCAGACCATGCGTTTCGACCTCTCCAACGGTTTCCCGCTGATCACCGAACGCAGCATCAAGTCGTTCTGGAACAAGCCGATCGGTGAGCTGTGCGCCTTTATCAACGGTGCCAGGACTTTGTCGGAGCTGGAGAAATTCGGCTGTGACTGGTGGGGGCCCTGGGGGACGGAGGCCAAGACCGCAAAGCGCGGCCTGCCGCCCGGGGATCTGGGACCGGGATCGTACGGCGCCGCGTTCCACGACTTCTCCACCGTGGAGGGGGCCGAGGGCTTCGACCAGTTTCGGCATCTGGTCGAGCAACTCCGGGAACTGCCCGGCGACCGGACGCACTTCGTCTCGCCCTGGATCCCGCAGTACCTGGTCCGCGGTGCGGGCAAGACGCCCAAGGCGACGATCGCCCCCTGCCACGGCTGGGTCCACGTCCGCGTGCTGGACGGCCGGCTGCACCTGCACATGTTCCAACGCTCCGGGGACGTTCCGATCGGCGTCCCGTCCAACATGGTCCAGTACGCGGCGCTGCTGCTGATGCTGGAGCACCTCACCGGTTTCGAAGCCGCCGCCTACTACCACACGATCTCCGACGCCCACATCTACGAGGACCAGGTCGACGCCGTCCGCACCATGCTGGAACGCGAGCCGCGCCCGCTGCCCACGGTGCGCCTCAACGACCTCGGCCGCCAGGTGACCGACATCCACGGTTTCCGGGCCGACCACTTCGAGCTGACCGACTACGACCCGCACCCCGCGATCCGTTCGATCCCGGTGGCGCCGTGATCGTGTCGCTGATCGTCGCCGCCGCCGCGAACGAGGTGATCGGCCGCGACGGCGACATCCCCTGGCACCTGCCCGGCGACCTGCGCAGGTTCCGCCGCCTCACCAGCGGCCACGCGGTGGTGATGGGTCGGCTCACCCACGAGTCGATCCTGTCCCGCCTCGGCCGCCCGCTGCCCGGCCGGACCTCCGTGGTGGTCAGCCGTACGCTGCGCGAGGCCCCCGGAGTTTTGGTCGCCCCCTCCGTCCCGGAGGCCCTGCGGATCGCGCGGGAGCAGGAGACTGGCGGCCAGATCTTCGTGATCGGCGGGGCGTCCGTCTACCGGGAGGCCCTGGACGCCGTGGACCGCGTCCACCTGACCCGCGTCCACCAGGACTTCACCGGCGACACGGCGATGCCCGGGAACTGGCTGGACGGCTTCACCGAGGTCTCCCGTGAGGGCCCACTTGAGGAGTCCGGCCTGACCTACTCGTACGTGGACTACGTGCGATGAGCCTCTACTGCCTGGACAACCACCGGACGCCCGAGCAACTGGAGGAGATGCGCCGTCTGGAAGCGGCCGGCATCTGCCTGTTCTGCCCGGATGGCCTGCGCTCCCACCCCACCCAGCGCATCATCCGCGAGACGGCGCACTGGCACATCACGCCCAACGCCTACCCCTACAAGGGAACGGCCGTGCACCTCCTGCTCGTACCGCACGAGCACGTCACCGACCTGGCCGACCTCTCCGAACCGGCCCGGCTCGACTTCTTCCAGGCCCTCCAGTGGGTCCGGAACGAGTACGACCTGACCTACTACGGCCTCGGCATCCGCAACGGCGACTGCCGCTACACCGGCGGCACCATCGCCCACGTCCACGTCCACCTCCTGGTGGGCGACACCACCCCGGACAGCCCCCCGGTCCGCTTCCGCTTCAGCTCATGACCGTCTGCGAATCGCGCTGCGGGCGAAGAAGCTCACCACCGCCGTGGCGACGACCGTGCTCACCGCGTAGACGGTCACCAGCCCGGTGACCAGGACCAGCCGGTCCTGGCTCAGCTTCTCGGGCAGGTCGCCGATGAGGTTGACCAATGTGGTGAGCACGACGCCGAGCATGGTGACCGCGATCAGGTAGATCCCGAACACCACGATCATGTTGCTGGTGTTGTTGACCCGGTCGATGGTGGTCTGCGCCTCGGTGACCTGCCGCTTCACCTCGGCCACCTCGGCGTCCACCTGCCGGCGCAACTGCTCCCAGTCCCGGTCGCGCCGCGCGCTCTCGGCGTCGACGGCCCGCTCCAGATCCTTCACGCTGCGGAAGTACGCCAGCCCGCCCTGTCCGGTCCCGTCCACCCCGGTACGGAACAGCCGGTCGCGCAGGAACTCGAAACCGACGTTGGACACCGCCGTCCGCTGCTGCGGCGGCTCGATCCCGATGACCTGCAGATAGGCGATCGGATCGCCCTTGCGCATGGTGATGGGCCCCGGCCCCACGTTGGCGATCACGAAGTACAGCGGCTCACCCTCGCCGCCCACCGGCCGCCAGTGGCCGTCGACCTTCTCCCGCCCGTACCCCGGATGCACGGTGGTGCCCTGCAGAATGAGCAGCCCCCGGGCCGACCAGCGGAACTTCGGCCCGATGACCGCCGCGACGTCGAAGTCCATCGAGAACCTCTCGATGGTCGAGATGAGCGCCGAATCCCCCGGCGCCAGCGTGAACTCCCCGACCGGCGGCGTCCCGGCGTCCACCGTCTTGTACCCGGACGCCCCCGGCTCGGTCGGGATCACCAGCAGATCATCGGCCAACCGCAGGTCGTACCCGGCCCCGAGCACATGCCCCGGACTCCAGGACCCCTCCCGAAACACCCGATCGGGCGTACTGATCGCCCTGAGCAGAGAGGCCCCGGAGAGCATCCCCCGCGGCTCCCGACCGGCCGAGCCATCATCCATGATCGCGAGCCTAGCCACCCCCACCGCCCCCGTCCGCCCCTCACCGCAATCCCCACCCCCCGCCGCCGCCATCCCCTCTGGGGCTGCCCCACCCCGCCGAGTCCGGTAACATGTCAACGCAGCCATCCCCGGATGGCGGCAGGCGAGTGTAGTTCAATGGCAGAACTCCAGCTTCCCAAGCTGGTAGCGCGGGTTCGATTCCCGTCACTCGCTCCATGAAGAAGGCCCAGGCCAGGGACATGATCCCCAGACCTGGGCCTTTGATCATTTAGGCGCTGTGGCGCCCTCGTGCAACAAGCGTGCAATTAGGCCACGGGCACGAGCTTGCCGGCCGCCCCGTCCTCGTCGTCGCCGCCCTTGGCTTGCTGGACCTGGACGAGCGCGTCAAGGCCGTCCGCGATGGCCCGATCAGCGCTCTTGGACCGGTGCTGGTAGCGCAGCGCCGCCCGCTCGTTGTCGTGGCCCATCCGCGCCATCAGGTTCGCCAACGAGACGCCCATGTCCGCGGCCAGGGTGTTGCCGGTGTGCCGAAGGTCGTGGAAGTGCAGGCCCGGAACGCCCATCGCGCGGACCACGTGCGTCCACCGGGTGACCTTGTTGAACCCGCTGCGCCGCATCGGGCCGCCCTTGACCCCAGTGAAGACCAGGGCGTCACCGCCCTTGCCGGTGTACTTGTCGAGGTGAGCCACCAGGTCAGGGATGATCGCGGCCGGGATGGAGACGGTACGCAGGCCCGCCCGGGACTTGGGAGGACCGAGGATCATCTGTCCGTTGTCGCGCTCGACGAAGGCCGCCCGGACCCGGACCGTACGGTTCTCGGTGTCGATGTCGCACCGCCGCAACGCGGTGATCTCCCCCCATCGCAGACTCGCGAACGCGGCCAGCAGGATGAACGCCCTGAGCCGGTCGTCCCGGACGGTGTCCGCGTGCCCGTCCTCGGCCAGCTTCCACAGTGCCCGCTCGGCCTCAGCGCGGGTCACGAACGTGTGCGGGAAGCGCCGCATGGTGCCGCCCTTGACCCGGTAGCGAAGCCGGTATTCACCGCTGTCGAGCTTGCGGAAGTTGCCGACTGGCCGCACGCCCACCCGCTCGGCCAGCTCGAAGACCTGGGCCACCGTCAGAACCGGCCGTTCGGGAGCGTGCTCGGTGCCGGCCCCGCGCACCCGGCACGGGTTACGAGTCAGGATCTTGTCCTCGTCCACCGCCGTCATCAGCACGGCCCGCAGCAGCCGGTACGCCTTGGCCGCCATGGTCGCCGAGACCCCGGCGGCGAGTAGATCGGCCCGCCAGCCCCGGATCATGGACGTGCTGAGCTTGCCCAGCTCCACACCGCCGAGGTAGGGCGCGATGTGCTTTCTTAGAAGCCACTGGTACAGCTCCACCGTCCGAGGCCGCAGGCCGGGGCGTTGTTCGATCCACTTCGCGGCGTAGTCCCCGAGCTTGACCTTGGCCCGCTGTGGGTCCGTCCAGTCGCCGTTGAAGATCTGTGCTTCGGTGAGCGTCAGCCAGCGCTCCGCATCGCTTTTGCGCTCGAACGTCTCCGGCGCCGTCCGACGCTGCCCGTCCGGCCCGATGTAACTGGCCTGGAAACGTCCGGACGGGAGCTTACGGACATTGCCGAACCGCCGCCGACCCGGCTTGTTGCCCTTGGCCATCAGGCAGCCCTCCAGACGTCCGAGGCGGTCATGGGCTCCACCAGCCGAGCCGCGATGAACTCCCGAAGCGCCGACTCGGGGATACGGACGTGTCCGCGCTTGCCCTCCTCACCGAGCCGGACGAAGCGGATACGCCGCTCAGCGATCAGCCGCCGGGGGAACCGCTCCGAGGTACCGAGCACCTCGGCGGCCTGAGCGACGGTCAGCAGACGATCGATCTGGGGCAATGGCGTCAACGCCCTGTCGTTCCTGGCGGTCACGCAGAACTCCCATCTCTCGGGTTGATCGGTGGCAGGGGTGTGCCGGTCAGGGCAGCGGTGAGCAGCACCTCGCCGGGGGTCAGGCCCTGGCCGATGTAGCGCCAATCGGCGATGACGAGGACCTGGTCCTCGTCGGTGAGGGGCAGGCGTCCGGTGGTGATCTCGTGTTTGCGTTGGTTGTGGGTGGTGCGGTCGGTGCGGAGCCGTCCGAGGGTGGTGGAGTAGTGGCGGGATTTGGTGGAGAAGTGGCCGCGGAAGCCGAGCATGTGGGCCCACTCGGCAAGCCGTAGTTCGGCCATCTCTTCCAGGGCGCCCAGGCGCAGGCATGCGGTGATGAGTCGCCGGGCGTGCGCGCTGACGGGCAGGGCGTTCGGGTCGTCGGTGGCGCGGATGCGTCGGTCGAGGGTGCCGACGCATTCGGCGGCTTTGGTGGCGTATTTGGCGATGTAGCCGGCCACCGCCTTGTCTGTGAGTTCCCCCGTGGTGGTGATCGGCCGGACGTCGAGCTGAGTCCCCCAGGCCAGCGAGCGCGCCGGAGCCTCGTTGCTGTCGGGGGTGGTGACGGTGACCGCGCGGGCGGCCTGCTGGACCGCTTCGGCCAACGTTGCGTAGGTGACCCAGCCGGGCGGGGTGGCGGCGGGTCCGCCGGGTCCGTCGAGGCGGATCACGGCATGGAAGTGCACGACGCCGCGCCGTTGGTATTCGGCGACCTTGGCGAACGACACGGTCAGCGCGTCGCCCAGCGCTGTGACGGTCAGGCCCGCCGCTTTGGCCAGGCGCCGCCGCAGCGCGAGGGTGAAGCGCCGCCACAACTCCGGCGCCAGGGCATTGAACAGCACGGAGCCGGTGTGGTCGTAGCAGTCCGGGCACAGCGGCTCCCCCAGCCGCGGATCATCGGCGGAATGCCGGGCGGTGCACGACAGCCGCCGCCCGTGCGGGCACTTCCCGGCGTCACGACGGGGGTGGCAGGGCTGGACGGTGCCGCCGGGCTTTTCGCGTCGGGCGTGCACCGGCCCGAAGGAGGGTGCGGTGAGGGTGACGAACGCTGCCGGGTGGGCGGTGACCGATTCGGGGACGCCTTTGCCGCCGACGAGGCCCGCTCTCACGAGGTGGTAGGTGTCGGCGCGGTAGGTCTCGGCGCAGGCCGGGCAGCGGGAGGCCCGCCGGGTCTTGCACGCCACCCGCAGCGTCCCGCCCGGCTCACAGGATGTGGTGTAGCGGTGCAGCACCTCACCGGTCAGCGGGTCGAGATGCTCGACCCGGCCGCGCAGGTGCACCGGCTGCACACACCCACCCAGGGCACGGGTGCGCGCGGCCCACTGCCGGAAGTCGGACCGGTTCATCTTGGCGGCCATGTCGCGGACGGCCACCGGGGACAGGGCGGCATGGGGCACGATGGGCGGGTCTCCTGTCCGTTGTTCAGACGGTGAGGGGATGGCCCCCGACGTGGCGGCGTGTGCTTGCCGGCTGTGCGGCCACGCCGGGGGCGGCTACTCGGTTAGAGGGCGGAGGCGAACGCGGCCAGCGCGTCAGCGAGCGCGGCCAGGCCGCCACCGATGGCGGCCACGGTGTCGGCCGCCCCGAGGGGGTGGCGGAGCACGTAGAGGGCCAGGACGAGCCAGCAGGCGAGGAAGCCGCAGCGGCGAACGAACACGGGCGCATCTCCGATCGAGGAGTCGAGGTCGAGGGGCCGGGGGTTAGTCGTGGCCGTGGCCGTGGCAGTGCGGGCAGGTGCCGCCGTCGCCGGTGAGGCCGGTGCCGCCGCAGTGGCAGCACACCCACCGCCGCACCGCCACCGGCGAGACCGGCGGCCGGTCGGCCGAAGCGGTACCGGCGGCGGGAGGCCCGGCCGGGTCGGGGGTGGGCATCAGGCGACCTGTCCGGCGGCGGGGTCGTGGTCGGCGGGGTCGGGGGTGATGTTGTTCCAGTAGCTGTTGCGGGCGTCGT
>NZ_FNVO01000010.1 GCF_900108175.1 Thermomonospora echinospora | reverse complement strand
CCGATGGGGTGCCAGACGGTTTTGGTTTCTAGGAAGGCGGTCATCCGGGTGGTTGCGGGGTCGGTGGTCCACTCGTCGCCGGTGGGGGGCAGCACCCGTTTGAGGTTGCCGGCGGCGGCCTCTTGTAGGGGGCCGGCCTGGTCGGTGGGGGTGCCGGCCAGGTCGAGGGCGTTGACGTCCATGTGGCTGGCCAGGATGGGGGCCAACTCCTCGCGGTGGCCGGTGAGGATGTTGACCACCCCGCCCGGGAGGTCGGAGGTGGCCAGCACCTCGGCCAGGGTGATCGCCGGTAGCGGCGCCGGCTCGGAGGCGATGACCACACAGGTGTTACCGGTCACGATGACGGGGGCGAGGACCGAGACCAGGCCGAGCAGGGGGGAGTCGGGGGCGATGACGGCGACGACACCGGTGGGTTCGGGGGTGGAGACGTTGAAGAACGGCCCGGAGATCGGGTTGGCCGACCCGGCGACGGTGGTGAGTTTGTCGGCCCAGCCAGCGTACCACACCCACCGGTCGATGGCCGCCTCCACCTCACCGGCCGCGGCGGTCTTGGCCAATCCTGCGGCGCGGAGTTCGTCGATGAACTGGGCGCGGCGGCCCTCCAGCATCTCGGCGATGCGGTACAGGATCTGCCCCCGGTTGTAGGCGGCACGCCCCGCCCAGCCGGCGAACGCCTTACGCGCCGCCGTGACGGCGTCGCGGGCGTCTTTGCGGGAGGCGTGGGCGGCATAGGCCAGGAAGGCGCCCTTGGCGTCGTTGACCACGTACGACCTGCCGGACTCCGAGCGGGGGAAGGCCCCGGCGATGAACAACTTGTAGGTCTTACGCACGGCCAAGCGCGGCGCACCAGACCTGGGACCAGACCTCGGCGAAGCAGGCATCGGCGAACCGGACGGCGAATCGGGCACCGGCGTGTTGGGGGTTGGGTTAGACATTGAGGTAGGCCTCCAGTCCGTGGCGTCCGCCCTCGCGGCCGAAACCGGATTCCTTGTAGCCGCCGAACGGGGAGGCGGGGTCGAACTTGTTGAAGGTGTTGGCCCACACCACCCCGGCGCGCAGCCGCTGCGCCATCCACAACATCCGTGACCCCTTGTCGGTCCACACCCCCGCCGACAGCCCGTAGGGGGTGTTGTTGGCCTTCTCCACCGCCTCGGCCGGAGTGCGGAAGGTCAACACCGACAACACCGGCCCGAAGATCTCCTCCCGCGCGATCCGATGCGATTGCGCCACCCCGGTGAACACCGTCGGCGCAAACCAAAACCCCCGCTGCGGCAACACACACGCCGGCGACCAACGCGCCGCGCCCTCATCCTCACCGGCCTGCGCCAACTCCCGGATCTTGGCGAGTTGGGCGGCGGAGTTGATCGCCCCCACATCGGTGTTCTTATCCAACGGGTCCCCCACCCGCAGCGTCGCCATCCGCGCCTTGAGGCGCTCCAGCAACTCCTCGGCGATCGATTCCTGCACCAGCAGCCGCGAGCCGGCGCAGCACACCTGCCCCTGGTTGAAGAAGATCCCGTTGACCACCCCCTCCACCGCCTGATCCAACGGGGCATCCTCGAACACGATGTTGGCGGCCTTACCACCCAACTCCAGCGTCAGCCGCTTGCGGCTGCCGGCCACCGCGCGGGCGATCTGCTTACCCACCTCCGTCGAGCCGGTGAACGCCACCTTGTCCACCCCCGGGTGAGCGGCCAACACCCGGCCGGTCTCCCCCGCCCCGGTGACGATGTTGACCACCCCCGCCGGCAGGTCGGCCTGCCGACAGATGTCAGCGAACACCAACGCCGTCAACGGCGTCGTCTCGGCCGGCTTGAGCACCACGGTGTTCCCACACGCCAACGCGGGGGCGATCTTCCACGCCAGCATGAGCAGCGGGAAGTTCCACGGGATGATCTGCCCGGCCACCCCCACCGGCCCAGGATCGGCCCCGAACCCGGCATGCTCCAGCTTGTCCGCCCACCCCGCGTAGTAGAAGAAATACGCCGCCACCAACGGCACATCCACATCCCGCGACTCCCGGATCGGCTTACCGTTATCGACCGACTCCAGCACCGCTAGTTCCCGGGCACGCTCCTGAATGATCCGAGCGATCCGGAACAAATACTTCGCCCGCTCCCGACCCGGCATCGGCCCCCACACCCGCTCAAACGCAGCCCGCGCAGCAACCACCGCACGATCCACATCGGCGGAGTCCGCGCAGGCGATCTCGGCCAACGTGTCCTCGGTGGCAGGGTCGATGGTCTTGAACGGCTCCCCATGCCCCTCGGTGAACGCGCCGTCGATGAACAGCCCGTAGGAGGGCCGGATGTCGACGACGCTCCGGGACTCCGGCGCCGGCGCGTACTCGAAGATGCTCTCGCTCATGCGTGTTTCCCACTCACCTGCGGACCGCTTTGAGGCACGGCCCTTCGTCGTCGCGTGCTCACTCGTTCCTCGCTCCGCGCGTTCCTCCGACTCACTCATACGTTCAGTCCACAGTGAAGTAGTCGGGACCGGAGTACACACCCGTGGCCAGCTTGCGGCGCTGCATCAACAAATCATTGAGCAGACTAGAGGCCCCCAACCGGAACCAACGCGGCGACAACCAATCCGGCCCCACCGTCTCATTCACCAACACCAAATACCTGAGCGCATCCTTCGTCGTCCGGATCCCCCCAGCAGGCTTGACCCCCACCTGCCGCCCCGTCACAGCACGGAAGTCCCGCACCGCCTCCAACATCACCAACGTCACCGGCAACGTCGCCGCCACCGACACCTTCCCCGTCGAGGTCTTGATGAAGTCCGCCCCCGCCCGCATCGCCAACCACGACGCCCGACGCACATTGTCATAGGTGACCAACTCACCGGTCTCCAAGATCACCTTCAGGTGCGCGCCCCCGCACGCCTCCCTCACCGCCACGATCTCCTCAAACACCTTCAGATAGTCACCGGCCAGAAACGCACCCCGATCGATCACCATGTCGATCTCCCCCGCCCCGGCCGCCACCGCCGCCCGCGTATCGACCAGCCTGGCCTCCAACGGCGCCCGCCCCGACGGAAACGCCGTCGCCACCGAAGCCACCCCCACCCCCGACCCCGCCAAAGCGCGCACCGCCACCTCCACCAGATCCGGATACACGCACACCGCCGCCACCCTCGGCACCGACGAGTCGTCCGGATCCGGACGCACCGCCTTGGCACACAACGCCCGCACCTTCCCCGCCGTGTCCGCCCCCTCCAACGTGGTCAAATCCACCATGGAGATCGCCAGATCAATCGCCTCCGCCTTCGCCGAGGCCTTGATCGAACGAGTCCCCAGCCGAGCCGCCCGCTCCTCAGCCCCCACCTGATCCACACCCGGCAGGCCCTGCAGGAACGCGCGCAGTTCGGCCCCGGAGAGCGCGTCGTCTCGCATCACGGTCATCGGTCGCCCCTGTTCTCGAGGACACGGTTGAGGATCAGTGCCGCTACCAGGATCAGCCCTGTCACGACCATCTGGAAGAACGAACTCAGTCCGACCAGGTTGAACAGGTTCTTCAGCACCGACAGCAGCAGCACCGCCACGAAGGTGCCGAAGACCTTGCCCCGGCCGCCGAACAGGTTCGTTCCGCCGAGCACCACCGCGGCGATGGCGTCCAGTTCCAGCCCGCTGAACGCGGTGGGCTGGCCGATGGTCAGGCGCGAGGTGAGCAGGACGCCCGCCAGCGCGGCGAGCAGGCCGGAGATGGCGAACACGGCCGTGGTGACGGCGCGTACGGGCAGGCCGGACAGCCGGGCCGCCTCGCGGTTGCTGCCGACCGCGTAGACGTACTCGCCGAAGGTGGTGCCGCGCAGCACCAGGGCGGCGATCACCGTCACGCCGATGAAGATCAGGCCCACGATCGGGACGTGCCCGATGAAGCCCCCGCCCAGCAGTTGGAAGCCCTCGGGCAGGTCGCCGCCGGCCGGTGTGCCGTCGGTGAGCAGGTAGGTCAGGCCCCGGATGCTGGTGAGGCCGGCGAGGGTGGTCATGAAGGCCGGCAGTGCCAGGTAGGCCGACAGGCCGCCCATCACCGCCCCGGCGGCGGCGCCGGCGGCCAGCGACGCCACGATCGCCAGGATCGGATGGACGCCGTCGGAGATGAGCACCGCCACCAGCATGCCGGCGAAGGCCGCGGTGCTGCCCACCGACAGGTCGATGCCCGCCGTCAGGATGACCAGCGTCATCCCGATGGCCACGATGCCGGTGAGGCTGGACTGCTGGAGCAGGTTGGCGATGTTGCGGGTGGTGAGGAACTCCGGCGCGAGCAGGGCCGCCACCACGCACAGCAGCAGGAAGACCACCAGCAGGTTGCCATTGCGGAGCAGGTCGAGGCTGCGTTGCCGGGACAGGACGCCGGCCCCCGGGAGCCGGGTCCGGGACGCGGTCTGGGTCATGGCTTGGCTCCAGTGATGACGGTGTGGGCGATGTCGGCCTCAGGGGTGGTCCGGGGGTCGAACCGCGCGACGTTGCGGCCCTCGTGGAGCACCCAGACGGTGTCGGCGTGCGCGGTCAGCTCGGCGAGCTCGCTGCTGGCCAGCAGCACCGCGACACCGTCGTCGGCGAGCCGGCGCACCTGGCGGTACAGGTCGGCCTTGGCGCCGATGTCCAGCCCGCGGGTGGGCTCGTCCAGCAGCAGCACCCGCATGCCACGGGTGATCCACTTGGCCAGTACGACCTTCTGCTGGTTGCCGCCGGACAGCTGGCCGACCGGCTGCTCGGGCGAGGCGTGCTTGACGCCCAGCCCGGTGAGGACGGGGGCGGTCTTCTTCCGGCCGCGCGTACGGGGCGCCACCAGCCCATGCGCGGCGATGGCCGCGTTGCGGGCGACGCCGAGCCCGAGGAAGAGGCCCTGTTCCTTACGGCTCTCGGGGACGAGCGCCAGCCCGTTGCGGACGGCGGTGCGCGGTCCGGCGACCGGGAGCGGCCTGCCGTCCAGCCGGGCCCTGACCTCGCCGCGCACCGCGCCGAACAGGGCGGCCAGCAGCGTGGTGCGCCCGGCCCCGGCCAGGCCCGCCAGGCCGACGATCTCGCCGGGCCGGACGTCGATGCCGGAGACGTCCAGGATGTCGCCGACCGTGACGTGCTCGATCGACAGCCGCGGCGCGCCGGTGGGCTCGGGCCGGTCCGCCCGGCGGACCAGTTCGCGGGCCTGGCCGATCATCGCGCCGACCAGTTCGTCGTGGCTGGTCGTGGCCAGGTCGAACACCCCGACGTCGCGCCCGTCGCGCAGCACGGTGGCCCGGTCGCCGATGTGCGACACCTCGTCCAGCCGGTGCGAGATGTAGATGATCGCGCGTCCCTCCGCCGCCAGGTCCCGGATGACCGAGAACACCACCTCCAGATCGCGTTCGCCCAGCGTGGCGGAGGGCTCGTCCATGACGATGACCCTGGCGTCCATGGTCAGCGCCTTGGCGATGGCGGTGAGCTGCTGGGCGGCGATGGGCAGGTCGCGCACCCGGTCCTCGGGGGAGAACGTGCCGCCGACCCGGCGGATGGCCTCGGCCGCCGCCGCCGAGCGGGCCCGCCGGCGGACGAACGGGCCGCGCGCCGGCGCCCGCCCGAGGAAGAGGTTCTGCGCGACGGTCAGGTCGGGGGCCAGGTCCAGTTCCTGGTAGATGACGCTGATGCCGGCGGCGAGGCCGTCCTGCGGGCTGGTGCAGCGCAGCGGCCGGCCGGCCAGCGTGATCTCGCCCTCGTCGGGCCGGTACGACCCGGCGAGGATCTTCATCAGGGTGCTCTTGCCCGCGCCGTTCTCGCCGAGCAGGCAGTGCACCTCCCCCGCGCGGACTGACAGGCTCGCGCCGTCGCAGGCGAGGGTGCCCGGGAAGCGCTTGACGATCCCCCGCATCTCCAGCAGCGGGGTCTGCGGCTCGCTCATGAGGCCTCCAGCAGGTGGGCGGCGGTGTGCTGGTCGGTGATCAGGACGTTGCAGATCCGGCTGGCCACCACCGCCCGGGACACGCGGTGCTTGGCCGCTCCGGCGACCACCGCGATGGACCAGTTGCCGTTGCGCAGGTCGTCCAGGGTGACGCCGAGGGTGCGGCGGTCCAGTTCGTCCCAGACGATGTGGCCCTCGGCGTCGATGAACCGGCCGACCACGTCGCCCACGCCTTGCGCGTCGGCGAGGGTGGTGACGTCCTTGGCGGTCAGGTAGCCGGACTCCACCAGGACCGAGTCGCGCGACAGCGCGCCGGGGCTGAACAGGTAGGCGCCGCAGTGCCGGGCCAGGTCCAGCACGCCCGCCACCGACCGGTCGTTCTCTAGGACCCGGCGGGTGGCGTCCTGCTCCACGATCGCCGGGACGGACAGCAGGGTCACCGTGCCGCCGCCGTGGTGGGCCAGGCGGCTGGCCATGTCGGACGCCGAGGTGGGCCGCCGGGATCGGCTGAGGCCGCCGTTCACCTGGACGACGTGCACGCCCCGGGCCCAGCCGGGCTGGATGTGCGCGGCGACCGCGTCCAGGGTGCGGCCCCAGGAGACGCCGAGGGTGCGCGGCGCCGGGCTGAGGTCGGCCAGGTAGTGCGCCGCCGCACCCGCCACCCGGTCGCGCAGTTCGAGGTCGTCGGCCGCCCCGTCGGCGGGCACCACGACGGCGTCGCGGAGCCCGTAGCGTTCGGTCAGCGCCTTCTCCTGCGTGTGCAGGCGGTGGCGCGGGTGGACGATCTCGATCCGGACGATGCCGACGGCGCGGGCCTCCGACAGCAGCCGCCCGACCTTCCAGCGGGTCAGGTGCAGCTTCCGGCCGATCTGCTCCTGGGTCTGGTCGCCCTCGTAGTACATCTCGGCGACCCGCAGCAGCAGGGCCTCGTACTCGGGGTCGTCAGCCGTCATCGCGCTCTCCCCAGGGGCGGCCGAGCCGGTGGGACACCTCGCGGGTGTCCTGGGTGGCCTGCCGGTACAGGGCGTAGCCCTCGTCGTAGGCCGCCGTGTGCCCGGCCTGCGCCGACGGCTCGACCAAGGTGGTGACCGGGGTGAAGGCCGCGGCGGCGGTGGCCAGGTCGGGCTGGGCGCCGACGGCGGTCGCGGCGATCACCGCGCAGGCCCGCAGCGTGAGGTTGTCGCCCGCGCCGCCGGCCCCGTCCGGCCGGCCCACCAGCCGCAGCGGACGCCCCAGCACGTCGGCGGTGGTCTGCAGCCACAGCGGGTTGTGCCGGATGCCGCCGGAGACGTAGATCTCCTCCACCGGGACTCCGGCGTCCAGGAACGACTCCAGCACCTGGCGGGTGCCGTACGCGACGCCCTCCACGGCGGCCCGGTAGAGCTGGGCCGGGGTGGTGCCGAGGGTGAGGCCGAGCACCGCGCCGCGCAGCCCGGGGTCGCGCAGCGGCGTCCGGTTGCCCATGAAGTAGTCCAGGACGGTCAGCCCGTGCTCGCCGGGGCCGACCCGCCCGGCCTCCTCGCACAGCTCGGGCAGCCGCTCGCGGGTGTAGCCGAGCAGGTCCTCGCTCATCCAGCGCAGCACCGAGCCCGCCGAGACCTGGCCTCCCTCCACCAGCCAGTACCCGGTGCGCAGGGCGTCGGGGTACGGGCCCCAGATGGCGGGGGTGAACACCGGCTCGTCGATCTCGGCGACGAAGGCGTTGGACGTGCCGCACACCACCGACAGGCGGCCGGGCGCCAGGCCCCCGGTGGCCAGCAGCGACAGGTGGGCGTCGATGCCGCCGACCGCGACCGCCGGACGGCCCCGCAGGCCCAGTTCGGCGCGGGCGGCGTCGGTCGCCTCGCCGGCCACCGCACCGACCGGCAGCACCGTGGGCGGCAGCTTCTTGACCAGGTCGGGGACGCCGAGCAGGGCGTACAGCTCGGCGGGATAGCCCGTGCCGCGCGGATCGTGGTTGGACTTGCACACGGCGTTCATCCGGGTGGCCGTCCACGTGCCGGTGAGCCGCCAGGTCAGGTAGTCGACGGCCTCGACGATGCGCGCCGCCCGCTCGTAGGTCCGCCTCTCGTGGCGGGCCAGCCACATCGCCTTGGGCACCAGCCACTCGACGGCGTCCGAGCCTCCGGAGTACCGCAGCACCTCGTGACCGGTCCGCCCGGTCAGCTCGGACTCGGCGCCGGCCCGCCCGTCCATCCACAGGATGGCCGGGCGGAGCGGGCGGCCGGCGTCGTCGCAGGCGACGACCGTCGACGCGGTGGTGGCCACCGCGACTCCGGCCACCTCGGGGTCGCCCGCCTCGGTGAGCGCCGCCCGGGTGGCCCGTACGACGGCGCGCCACCAGTCCTCGGGGTCCTGCTCGGCCCAGCCGGGCCGGGGGTAGCGGGTGGGGTACCCGTGCCGGCCGGTGCCGAGTACGGTGCCGTCGCCGGTGAAGACGGCGACCCGCGCCCCCTCGGTGCCCAGGTCGATCCCCAGCAGCGCGCTCACGTTTCCTCCCGTCCGGCCGCCTGGCCCGGCACTGCGATGAACGGCCCGGTCACACCCTGTCTCCTGGCCGGAACAGCACCTTGGAGCTGAAGATGGAACGGTCCCCCAGCCGCCGCATGGTCTCCGGCAGCGCGTCCAGGCCCAGCCGGTGGGTGATCATGAACTCCCAGCGCAGCGCGCCGGAGGCCATCGCGTCGGCGACCGCCCGCCACTCCCGGCCGGGGAACGGGGCCGAGAAGGAGTTCCAGGCGCCGTGCAGGGTGATCTCCCGGCGCAGGAAGGCGTTGAAGGTCTCCTTGGCGAACTCGATCGGGGCGTGCGGGATGCCGATGAACACCGCTTCCCCGTGCCGCGCGCACAGCGACGCCGCCAGGTCGACGGTCGCCGGGCTGCCGGCGGACTCGACCACGACGTCGTAGCCGTCCCCGGCCAGTTCCCGCGCGTCCTCGGCCCGGGTGGCGGTCTGGGTGGCGCCGGCCTCGGCGGCCATCGCGAGCTTCTGGTCGTTCAGGTCGATCGCCAGCACCTCGGACGCGCCGGCCAGGCGGGCCCACTGGATGGCGAACAGGCCGATGGGGCCGGCGCCGATGACCGCCACCCGGTGCCCGATGCCCAGCCTGGTGCGCCAGATGGCGTGCAGCGCGATCGCCGCCGGGTCCATCATGGCGGCGGCCTCGGGCGTCACCTTCTCGGGGACCTTGAACAGGTTGCCGGACGGGACGGTGACGTACTCGGCATAAGCGCCGTCACGGCGGCTGCCGAAGTAGTCGTAGTCGAGGCACAGGCTGAACCGGCCGCGCTGGCACTCGGCGCACTTGCGGCACGGGATCAGCGGCGGCACGGACACCAGGTCGCCCTCGGCCGCCCCGGTCACGTCGGACCCGGCCGCCACCACGCGGCCGGAGAACTCGTGGCCGCAGATCACCGGCATCTGGTGCGCCCCCGCGCTCAGCATGCGGGCGATGTCGGACCCGCAGACCCCGCACGCCTCGACCCGCACGAGCGCCTCGCCCGGACCGGGCTCGGGCCTGGACACCTCCTCGACGCGGATGTCGCCGGGGGTGTGCAGGACCGCCGCGAGCATTTTCTCAGGCACGATCTTCCTTTCTGCTGCGCTTGGAGAGTGAGCCGGTCCCCCGGCGGCTCGCCCATCCGGTGCCGGGGCGCCGCAGTGGCATGCGGCGCGGTACCCGCCCGGCCGCGGGAGCCGCCGGAGGTGGCCGGGGTCAGGAGGACGACTGGGCGAACACGGTGTCGCCGACGTACTTGGTGGCGTCGGCCGGGCCGACTAGGGCCGTTCCGGCGTCGATGGAGGCCTGCACCTGCTCGCCGCGCGCCGCCTTGATCGCGGTCTGTGCGGCCAGTTCGCCCTCGCCGATGGGGTCGTTGAGCGCGGTGGCGACGTACTGGCCGTCCGGCATCGCCTTCACCGCCTCCATGAGGCCGTCGACCCCGGCGACCTTGACGTCGGTGCGGCGGTTCTCGCGGAGCACCTGGAGCGCCCCCATGGCCATGTCGTCGTTGTGCGCGTACACGGCCTTGACGTCGGGGTTGGCCTGCAGCAGGTCCTGCATGGCGGTGACGGCCTTGGCCCGCAGGTAGTCGCAGTAGGGGCCCTGCACGATCTTGATCTTGGAGTTGCCGGCCACGCCCTGGTGAAAGCCCTTGGAACGGTCCCGTGCGACCGCGCCGCCGGCGTCGCCCTGGATCTCGATGACCTTCCCGCCGGCGTCGCCCAGGGCCTGCGCGACCCGCTCGCCGACCAGTTCGCCCATCTTCACGTTGTCGCGCCCGACATGCGACGCCGCGCCCGAGGGCACCGGCCGGTCGACCGTGATGACCGGGATGTCCGCCGCCTTGGCCGCCGCGATCCCGGCGGCCACGCCCTTCGGGTCGACCGGGTTGATCAGCAGGACGTCCACACCGCGGGTGATGAGGTCCTGGATGTCGTTGTTCTGCTTGGTGACGTCGCCGTTGGCGTCCGCGAAGAGCAGCTTCGCCCCCGCCTTGTCGGCCGCCTGCTGCGCCCCGTTCTTCAGCTGGACGTAGAACGGCGACTGCTGGGTGACCTGGCTGAAGCCGATCACGACCTGGTCGCCGGCGGGCTTGTCGGCGGACGACGATCCGGCCGGTCCGGTGGACACCGAACACGCCGATACGACCGTGACGGCCACCGCCGTCACCCCGATAAGGAACGTCCTGAGCATCTGCCCTCCCCGGGTTGTGTTGCCGGTCACAAGGTAAGAAGGCAGTTCATGGCCTTGCAACATATGCGTAACCGTTTGCTCATATGAGCAACGCCCCAGGCCTCAGACGCCCCATCACCGCACCGCAGGCCAGTAGATAGCCCTCTGACCTGCGGGTATACCCCAAGCAGCACGATGCCCCGGCCACGCCCGGACACTGCCCAGGGGGAGTCTCCGAATCACTTGCACCCCAGCACCTCAGACAAGCGAATCGGCATCCAGAGCCGGGGGGCATCCGCCCGCGCCCGGCCCGGCGGTCACGCCCACGCAGGCACAGCGGTCACGCCCACGCAGGCACAGCGGTCACGCCCACGCAGGCACGGCGGGCGCTCCGGCTGGGCGACAGAACGGGCATAGCGCAGGCGGCCGGCCTCCTCCAGCAGGCCAACGGCCTACCGGACAAGATCACCGGGGTCGCCGAGGCGGCGCCGCCGGCGGCAGATCGCCGGCTCCGAGCCTGGAGAACGCCGACCTCGACCGCCGGAACCATCCCCGCGCCCGGTCCCGGACGGCGGGCTCGTGCACAGCAGGGAGATTCACACCGCCGGTGCCTGCGGCACCGGCGCGTCTCCTGCCGTCCTCACCGGCCTCTCGTCACACCACCAGGTTGACGATCTTCCTGGGGATGTAGACCACCCGCCGGGGCGTCGCCCCGCCGAGCGCGTCGACAACAGAGTTGACCTTGAGCGCCGCCGCCACCACGTCGTCCTGGGCGGAGTCGGCGGGCACCACCACGGTTCCGCGGGCCTTCCCGTTGATCTGGATCGGCAACTCGACCTCGTCCTCGACGAGCGCCCGGGGATCGTAGGCGGGCCAGCGCTGCTGATGGACCGAGTAGTCGCCGCCCAGGTACTCCCACAGTTCCTCGGCGAGGAACGGCTCGAAGGGAGCGATCAGCAGCACGAGCGTACGGCGCGCCTGGTCCCACTGATCGGCGGTCATCCGCTTGCGCTCGTCGCGCAGCCAGTTGGTCAGCGACATGATCTCGGCGATCGCCGTGTTGAACTTGAGCCGCTCGATGTCCTTGCCGACCTTGTACACGGCACGGTCGATCCGGCGCATGTCGGCTCCGGGACCGCCGCTGGTGGCGGTGCGTACCAGAGCGCCGAGCCGGCCGTTGAACCGGACGATCCCGTGCAGACCGCGGTCGGTGAAGTCACCGCCCTCCTCCCACGGACCGCAGAACAGCAGGTACGTGCGGAGGCTGTCGGCGCCCACCCGGTCGATGTACTCGTCCGGGTTGACGACGTTGCCGCGGCTCTTGCTCATCTTGGCCCCGTCCTTGATGAGCAGTCCGTGCAGCCGAAGCCGCTTGAAGGGCTCGGGGAAGGGCACCAGCCCCAGGTCGTACAGGGCGCGCGTGACGAAACGCGCGTACAGGTGGTGCCGGGTGGTGTGCTCGCGTCCGCCCGCGTAGATGTCGACGGGCAGCATCCGCGCGGTCACCTCCGGATCCCACGGGCCCTCGGTGTGGTCCCGGGACGGATACCGCAGGAAGTACCAGGACGACTCGACGAACGTGTCGAACACGTCCGTCTCCCTGGTGGCCTCGCCACCGCACGAGGGGCACTCGGTGTTGACGAACTCCGGCACGGCGGCCAGCGGGGAGAGCCCGGTCCCCGTCGGCCGGACCTCGGCCACCTCCGGCAGTTCGACCGGCAGGTCGGACTCGGGCACCGGTACGGTGCCGCAGCGGTCGCAGTAGATGATCGGGATCGGGGAGCCCCAGTAACGCTGCCGGGAGACCAGCCAGTCCTGGAGCCGGTACCGGGTCACCGCACCGCCGAGTTTCCTGGCCTGCAACTCCGCGGCGATGGCGGTACGGGCCTCGGCGGAGCCCATCCCGGTGAACTCCTCGGAGGCGACGAGCGCGCCCTCGCCCGGGTAGGCGCCGTCGGTGACGCCCTCGCCTTCGGGGGCGGCGACCACGGTGACGATGGGCAGGCCCAGCGTCTCGGCGAACCTGTGGTCCCGTTCGTCGTGCGCCGGCACGCCCATCACCACGCCGGTGCCGTAGCCCGCCAGCACGTAGTCGGCGACGACGATGGGCACCTGCCGGCCGGTGAGCGGGTGGACGGCCATGACGTCGGTGACGATGCCCGGCCGCCCCGAACCGCCGATGTTGGTGTACCGGTCGGCTCCGACGCGCTGCGCGACCTCGGCGACGTACTCGGCCACCTCGACGCCGTTGGCCGCCCGCTCGATCAGCGTCTTGACGTAGTCGTGCTCGGGCGCCACCGCCACGAAGGTGACACCGAACAGGGTGTCGACCCGGGTCGTGAACGCCGTCAGCCGGACCTCGGGGTCGCCCTGCACCTCGAAGACCACGTCCGCGCCGGTCGAGCGGCCCATCCATTCGCGCTGCAGGCGCTTGGACAGCTCGGGCCAGTCCAGGTCGTCCAGCGTGTCCAGCAGCTTGTCGGCGTACGCGGTGATCCGCAGAAACCACTGCTTCATCACCTTGGTGGTGACCTCGGTGCCGCACCGCTCACACCGGTTGCCGTCCACCTGCTCGAACGCCAGCACCGTCAGGCAGGAGGGGCACCAGATCACCGGCGCCTCCCGCTTCTCGGCGAGCCCGGCCTCGTAGAGCTTGAGGAAGATCCACTGCGTCCAGCGGTAGTAGGCGGGGTCGTCCGTGCGCAGTTCCACGTCCCAGGCCCAGTTGGCGCCCACCCGGCCCAGCTGCCGGCGGTAGTTCGCCGTGGCGCGGTCGGTCACCGACTTGGGGTGCTCACCGATCTTCAACGCGTAGTTCTCGGTGTGAATACCGAACGAGTCGAAGCCCATCGGCTGGAAAACATGCCGGCCGTTCATCGACAGGTAACGGCCGAGCGCATCGGCGCCGCAGTAGGTGTAAACGTGGCCTACGTGAAGGCCCTCTGCCGAGGGATAGGGGAACTCCACCAGGTTGTAGACCTTGGTGACAGGATCCGCTCGGGAGATATCGAAGCGGACGGGCGGACGCTCGGACCACACACGAAGCCATTTGGTCTCGTACTCGTGGGAAGCGTGCTCAGCCGACTCGTCCGTCGATGCCATGAAAGCTCTCCTGATCCGGTGGCAGAACCGGCCATGGTGGCAGCTCTGATCGGCCCGTTCCGCTGACCGGCGTACACCCGCGCCGATCCCCGGCAGTGTAGTCCAACCGCGCTTCCCTACAAGCCCGGTTCGGACCGGCACGGTCCACGATCCCGAATGGCCACCGGGCTCGCCCTGGAACCACCATGACCAGCCCCCGGTCACCACCGGTTCAAGCCGAGTGACCGGTGACGGGGCGTACTAAGCGCACGGCGCTTTACCGGCCGCCTCCGGAACGGTCACCAGTGAGGCCACGACGAGGACGCACATCATGAACAGGACTCTTCATGGCCGCGAAGCCTGCTGATACGCCACCGGCCATCACCTCCCTGCCGCATCCACACCTTGTATCCGGCACGGACCGGCCCCCTTCTGGGCAGTTGCTCACCTGTACGGGTGTCCTTGAATCCGTAGGAGCCGAGGTCCAGGCAGTCATAGACGATCGCCTCCGTACCGCGCAGCTCCACCTTTCCGACATGGGGAACGAGCCTTCCGGTCGGCGCGCGGTGCTCTTCCTGGGTCTTGATGACGTCCCGGACCAACTGGTCCAGCTCCTCGCCGGTATGGGACTCCCGGAGAACGACGCGTACCTGGTCGGCCGGGCCCAAAAGTGCCCGCTTGCCGTTCTCCAGGGCCGCCGCATAGGCGTGCTTCACGGCCTCTTCCTGGGACACCGGTGTGGGGGTCGGTGTCCGCGTGGCGGTGACGACGGTTTCACCGTCACCGCAACCGACCAGAACCGAAAGGGCCGCAATCATCACCCCTGCGAGCAGGAGCGGGCGTTCAGGCGAAGAGAGGTCACGCGCCACCGGCCATCACCTCCCTGCCGCATCTCCGCGGTATCCACCGAGCCGGCCCGGCGGGCACTCCGCCCGCACCGGCCCCGATGTCGCACCGGTCTTGCCGCTCTGCCTCTCACGCGCCGCCCCGCTCATCCCGTCGAACATCGAAATCCGCTGCCCGTCGGGTCGGCAGCACCCCCTTAGAAGATCAACGGGACCTCTACCGTGACACCTCTGTTTCTCGTCGCACAACGACCGGTGCCCCCATGGCCGACATAGGCCATGACCCGGCCGGATAACAGCGAATCGGTAGAGCCAGGAGGTTCGCGCCACTTCGGGGCCAGATCCTCACCGGAGATGTCATCGGCCGGGAACCGCCCTGTCAGGTCCATCCCCGTGCACGCCACCATCGGCGACCATGCCGACCACAGCGGCGGCCAGGGGCGGGGAACAGAGCCGATCAGCCCGTCCGAGAAGAATCACGGTTCTTCGAACGATCCACATTCCGGGGAAGTCCGGCGGTGACCGCCCACCGACCTCCGAACAGCAGCTGATCCTTGGGGCACATTACGGCCATCCACTATGGCGTTGGAGAGGAGAGCGTCCCCGTGGACCAGAGGTGGTGGAGCTCCGCGTAGCGTCCGGCCGAATGGATCAGCTCGTCGTGGCTGCCCTGCTCGACCAGGCGTCCCTCGTGCAGGACGAAGATGACGTCCGCCGCGCGGATCATGTCGAGCCGGTGGGTGACGGCGATCGTCGTACGGCCGGCCAGCAGCGGGAGCAGCGCCTGCTGAACCTGCCGCTCGCTCTCGGCGTCCAGGGCGGAGGTCGCCTCGTCCAGGATGAGGACGCGCGGGTCGTTCAGAATCGCGCGGGCGATGGCCAGCCGCTGTTTCTCGCCGCCCGACAGCCGGGAGCCGCGCTCGCCCACCACCGAGTCGTAGCCGTCCGGCAGCCGCATGATGCGGTCGTGGATGCGCGCGGCCCGGCAGGCGGCCTCCAGTTCGGCCGGCGTGGCGGACGGCTTGGCGTAGCGGAGGTTGTCGGCGATGGTCGCGTGCAGCAGCACCGGTTCCTGGGTCACCACGCCGAACAGCGCGGCCAGCGAGTCGCGCGTCAGGTGGCGCAGGTCGGTGCCGTCGAGGGTGATCCGGCCGTGGTCCGGGTCGTGCAGCCGCATGACCAGGTGCGTCAGGGTGGTCTTGCCCGACCCGCTCGCGCCGACGACCGCGGCGAACTGGCCGGGCCGGATGGTCAGCGTCACGTCCTGAAGGGCGGCCTGCCCGTCGTGCCGGAAGGTCACCCGGTCCAGCCGGATCTCGCCGCGGGTCTCCTCCCGGCGAACGGCGCGCGCGCCCGGCCCGTCCACGACGCCCGCCGGCAGGTCGAAGTACTCGAAGATGCGCTCGAACACCGCGGTGGCGGCGCGGAACTGGACGGTGACCTGCATGAGCTGGCCCGCGGGCAGGAAGAGCCGGGCCTGCAGCGAGGTGAAGGCCAGCAGGGTCCCCGGCGTGGTCGTCCCGGCGAACCCGGCGGCGACGTAGACCACGGCGGGCATGATCAGAAAGAGCGCCTGCAGCGCCGCGTTCAGCGCCTGTGCCGACACCGCCGCCCGCAGTTGCAGCCGGGACAGGCGGCGGCTCTCGTGCTGGAACCGCTGCACGCCGTGGTCGGTACGGCCGAAGACCCGGGCGAGCAGGATGCCGGAGACCGACAGCGTCTCCTCGGCGATGACGTTCATCTCGGCCCGCGACCGCTGTACGGCGGCGATGACGCGGCGCTGGTGCACGGCCACCTTCGCGGTGAGCCAGGCGGCGATCGGCAGCAGGGCGACCGTGACCAGCGTGAGCCGCCACGACAGGGCGACCATGGCCGTCAAGGTGGCCGCGCAGGTCAGCACGTTGGCCAGCATCGTGGGTACGGTCGTGCTGACCGTGGTCTGGACCTCGGCCACGTCACCGATCACCCGGGACTGGATCTCCCCGGTCCGGGTGCGGGTGAAGAAGGTCAGCGGCAGCCGCTGCAGGTGCGCGTACAAGCCGCCGCGCAGCCCCTCCATCACGTCCTGGCCCATCCGGCCGGCCCAATAGGACTGCAGCACGCCGAGCCCGCCGGCCAGCGCGGTGAGCGCGACCATCACCGCCAGCAGGCCGCACAGCAGGCCGATCCGCGGCCCGCCGGGCGCGAACAGGCCCTCGTCGACCAACTCCCTGGTCAGGAACGGCAGCACCGCGCCGAGCCCGGCCGAGACCAGGATCACAAGGGTGATCAGGAGGATCTGTCGCCGGTACGGCCGGAACAGCGACAGCACCCGCCGGTTCACCGGGTGGCCCGCTCGTACAGGAAGTCGGTGAACGTCCTGATCAGCGGCAGCCCGGTCATGCCCTCCACGAACAGCCACTGGCCCTGCGGGTTGACCTCCAGCCAGACGTACTCGTCGTCGTCGGTGAGCTTGAGGTCGAAGATGCCCATGGTCAGGTCCAGGCGCCGCAGCACGGCGCGCAGGGCGTCCTCCAGGTCCGCGGGCAGCCGGTGCTCGGCTGCGGGGATGTCGAGGTTGGGCCGCCAGTCCAGGTCGTCGGACTCCAGCAGGGCGGCCAGCACCCGCTCCCCGAAGACCTGCACGCGCACATGTCGCCGTCCCGGGACCATCTCCTGGTAGATGGCCGGGCACACGCGCAGCGACGACTCGCTGGCCAGCAGTTCCTCGCTGACCGTCGTGGTGGCGGCCGGGGCCTGCATCACCCCGCGCACGGCCTTGACGATCGCCTTCGGGTGGACGCCGCAGAACTTGCGGATCTGCTCGGGCGACTGGCTGATCAGCGTCTCCGGGATCCGCAGGCCGACCTCATGGGCCGCCCGCAGCTGGACGACCTTGTTCTGCGCCGCCCAGAACGCCGTCGGGTGGTCGATCCACCGGCCGTGGAACTCGGTCGTCAGCATGCCGAGCGCGGCGGCGCGGGTGTCGGCGTCGATCAGCTCGCGGTCGACGGGATCGGTCACCTCGGGATTGGCCGACGTACGGGCGTTGCCCAGCCGCCGGAACCAGATCGCGTCGATCTCCCGCAGATCCACTGCCGTCCCGTCGCCGGCCGGGAACACCGGCTCGGTGAATCCCTGCGGGGACCAGCTGAGGCCGGGCGCCCGGCTGAAATGGTCGCTTTCCAGGATGTGCACGGTCGCCGGGTGGCGCCGTTCCATGTCCGCCTTCACGGCGTGGGCGTGCAGGTCGCGCTCATGCGTGACGACGGCGATCCGCGCGGGCTTTTCGTGGCTACGCATGAGCGCGACCCTTTCTACTCGGTGATTGGTGTGGTGCGACGCCTGTTACGGCATGTAGTCGCAGTCGTCCCAGCCGTCACCGGAACCGCTGATGGTCTCGTCCGGGTGCATCGACTCGATCTTGTGCAGGTCCCACTCCAGCTCGAGCCGCTCGATCAGGTCGCGCTCCCACTGGGCCAGCTTGGGGGCCGGCGCGATCGCCATTCGCTCCTGGCCCACGTAAATCGCGGGTCGGACCTGCGTGTCCACCGTCATGGTGTCTCCCTTCGACTGGGCGGGACGTGGGTTCGTCCGCCGATCTGAAGCTTGCGCTGCGCCCCGACCGGCGTGGAAGGGACACCAGTCCCGGCCCGGAACGGGAACGGCTCGCGATCCGGCGCCGACCGGATCAGGCCATGTGCCCCTGCCGGCCGAACCGATTTCCCGTCGTCCGCGTCTAATGCCCATCCCGCCGCACGGCGCGGAAAAGCCGCCTGACGTGCGGAATTCTCGCCGGGCTCTGGCCTTTGTCCCCTCCCGGTCAGGGACTGTGTCCCGGTCCGGGACGGGACCGGCTCATGGGACGGCTATGGTCGGACCGGGCCACGTACCCTTCCGGCCGAACCCATTTCCTGTCGTTCGCGTCTAATGCCCGTCCCGCCGCACGGGGCGTGGAAACCGCTCGACGCGCGAATTCCGGGTCGCGTTCTCACCGCCGTCCCGTACCCGGAAGGGCGATCACCGGTCCGTCGCCTGCCGCCGTTCAGCGGGCTCGCGCCGCTGCCACGGCCACCGGTTCTCCAGTTCGACCTCCAGGGAGAAGCTGAGGAAGGTCCGCACCACGACGATCGCGGCCAGGACTCCGACGCTGGCGAAGGTCGGGGAGACGGCGACGGTGCGGATGATGTCGCCGGCGACCAGGAACTCCAGCCCGAGCAGGATGGCCCGGCCCAGGCTCTGCCGGTAGCGGCGGTAGACGTCCGGGAAGTCGTCGTGCCGGCGCAGCACCCGGTGCGCGAAGACACCGGAGGCGATCAACGCGCCGAAGACGATGACGGCCACCCCGACGAGATCGACCGCCTTGCCGGCGGTCTCGACCACGCTCTCGAACTCCACGCGTCCACCCTCCGCACCGGATCACCCACTACCCGTAAGGGGAGCAGGCCAACCGGCGGGCGAGGCGTCCCCGACGGCCACTCGCCGGCAGGCCGTGCAGCGCACCGCCAGGGCCGGGGCGGCTGGGTGGTTACGCCGGTTCGGCCGGGTCCTTGGGTCGGAGCGTGGGCAGCAGCAGGTCCTCGGGCGCCTTCTCGTTCGGGGTGGGCGAGTGTTCGGAGGCGTCGTCGGGGTGGCCCGCCGCCGAGGGCTGCGCGGGTGAGGGTGATGCGGTCCTGGCCGGGGGGCGGATGAGGAGCAGGGTGAGGCCCAGCAGGGCGGCGGCGATGAGGGCGTCGAGCCAGTAGTGGTTGGCGGTGGATACCACGACGAACAGGGTGAGGGCGGGGTGGACGAGCCAGAGCCAGCGCCATCGGGTGCGGGCGACGGTGATGAGGCCGATCGCGACGACCATGGCCCAGCCGACGTGCAGGGACGGCATGGCGGCGAACTGGTTGGCCAGGCCGTCGGTGTCGATCTCGTCGTAGGGCGAGGGGCCGACCGTACGGCCGGTGTCCACGAGGCCGAAGGCCGAGATCATGCGCGGGGGCGCGAGCGGGAAGGTCAGGTGCAGGATCAGGGCGGCGCCGGTGAGCAGGGTGAGGGTGCGCCGCATCCAGACGTAGTGGGCGGGGTGGCGGTAGAACATCCACAGCAGGAACGCGAGCGTCGCCGGGAAGTGCACGCTGGTGTAGAAGACGTTGGCGGCCCGCTGCAGGGTCTCGCTGTGCAGAATCAACGCCTGGACGGAGGCCTCGTCGGGCAGGCGTGCGGTGCGTTCCCAGTCCCAGACCATGGCGGCGTTGTCGAAGGCCTCGTCGAGATTGCCGTTGGCCAGCAGCCGCCCCAGCCGATACAGGCCGTACAGGACGGTGACGAGGACGAGCTCGGGGATGACCTTCGGGCGGGATGACGAGGATGCCGGATTCATGGCCCGGTCCTTTCTGGCACTTGCCCGTCCGCTGTCGGGACGGCACTCAAGGGGTGGGACCTCGGGGGGAGGGACCTGAGCGGGCGCGGAGCCTGACGGCACCTGATCACGGGGACCGCGGGCGGCGCCCGTGGGGTGCCGTGAGCCGGGCCGGGGCCGCCGCTGGTCGCGGCGGCCCCGGCGACCGGATCCGGCCTCCCCGGCCGGGCCTGGTCCGGACGCGGCGCTATCGGCCGGCGCCGGCGTACTCGACCTGCCGTGGCTCGGGCTCCTCCAGGTCGCGGCGGAGCTTCTCGCCCTCGATGTCGAGGTTGGGCAGCGCCTTGTCGAGGGGGCGGGGCAGCCACCAGGCGGCGCGGCCCAGCAGCGACATCACGGCCGGAACGAGGGTCATCCGGACCACGAAGGCGTCGATGAACACCCCGACGGCCAGGGCGAACCCGATGGACTTGATGATCGGATCGGGAGTGATCACGAACCCGGCGAAGACCGCGATCATGATGAGGGCGGCGGCGGTGACCACGCGGGCGTTGTGCCCCAGGCCGTTGACGGTGGCCTGGCGGGGCGGGTCGCCGTGCACGAAGTCCTCCCGCATCCGCGAGACCAGGAAGACCTCGTAGTCCATGGCCAGGCCGAACAGGATCCCGATCAGGATGATCGGCAGGAAGCTGATCAGCGGGCCGGGGGTGTCGATGCCGACCAGGTCGGCCAGGTGGCCCTGCTGGAAGACGGCGGTGGTGATGCCGAAGGTGGCGCCGACGGTCAGCAGGAACCCGGCCGCGGCCTTGACCGGGACGAGCACCGAACGGAAGACCAGCATCAGCAGCAGGATCGACAGGCCGACCACCAGCAGCAGGTAGACCGGCAGGGCGTCGGCGAGCTTCTCGGAGATGTCGATGCCGACCGCGGTGACGCCGGTCAGCGCGACGTCGGCGCCCTGGACGTCGGCGACCTTGTCGCGGATGGCGTGGACGGCGTCCTCGGTGGCGGCGTCGGTGGGTCCGGCCTTGGGGATGATGGCCACCAGGGCGGTGGTGCCGGACTGGTTGAACTGCGCGGGCACGACGGCCTGCACGCCCTCGACGCCCTGGATCAGCCCGGCGGTCTGCTGGGCGGCGGCCTGGGTGGCCTGCGCGTCGTCACCGGACACCACGGCGATGAGCCGTCCGTTGAAGCCGGGGCCGAAGCCCTCGCTGATCAGGTCGTAGGCCTGGCGTTCGGCCGAGTCCTCGGCGGCGGTGCCGGCGTCGGGCAGGGCCAAGCGCATGTCGGTGACGGGCAGGGCCAGCGCGCCCAGCGCCAGCACCCCGGCCAGCAGGATCGGCAGGCGCAGCCGGGTGACGACGCGGCCCCACCGGTAGCCGAAGACTTCCTTGGCCGCCGAGTGCTTGGCGACGCCGTTGCGCTGCGTACGGGGCAGGACCCGGTTCCCGGCGAAGGCCAGCACCGCCGGCAGCAGGGTCAGGGCGACCAGCACGGCCACCGCGACGGTGGCGGCCGCGGCCAGGCCCATGGCGGTCAGGAACGGGATGCCGACCACCGACAGGCCGGCCAGCGCGATGACCACGGTGGCCCCGGCGAACACCACCGCCGACCCGGCGGTGCCGATCGCCCGTCCGGCCGCCTCCCGCGCGTCCAGCCCCTCCAGGAGGAACTGGCGGTAGCGGGAGGTGATGAACAGCGAGTAGTCGATGCCGACGGCCAGCCCCAGCATCAGCGCCAGCACCGGGCTGGCGTCGTTGAGCTCCACCACGCCGGTCAGCGCGTACAGCCCGGCCATCCCGACACCGACCCCGACCAGGGCGTTGAGCAGGGTCATCCCGGCGGCCACCAGCGACCCGAAGGTGACGAGCAGGACGACGGCGGCGACCGCCACTCCGACCGCCTCGGTGGCTCCTCCGTGGGAGAACTTCTGGGCGACCTCGCCACCGACCTCCACCCGCAGCCCCTGGGTGTCCCGGGCGATGTCGGTGTAGGCGGTGCGCTGGGCGTCGGTGATGTCGGCGACCTCGTCGGCGAACTGCACCTGCACCAGCGCGTACCGGCCGTCGGGCGACACCGACCCGGCCTGGAACGGGTCGACGGCCGCGAGCACGCCGGGGATCGCCGCCGCCTGCCGCACGATGGGGCCGACCTTGGACTTGGTCAGCTTCTTCCCCTCGGGGGCGGCGATGACGATCGTGCCAGTGGCGCCGGTGGCCTGGGGGAACTGCTTTTGCAGGGCGTTCATCGCCTGCTGGGACTCGGTGCCGGGCATGCGGAACTCGCTGCTGGTCGCGCCGCTGAACGCGGCGGCCGCCCCGCCCAGCAGCCCCAGCAACAGCAGCCAGATCGCCACGACCAGACCGCGGCGCGTGAAGCACCCGCGGCCCAGCCGGTACAGCAAGGTCGCCATCAGAGCACAAGCCTTTCCATGGGAGATCGATCCGGAAGCGGCGCGGATCGGCCGGGGGTGGCGACGATCAGCCGGAACCGCAGGTGGTGGGGTGGATCGGTCACGGGGCGCGACCCAGTGTCCGCAGCGCGCCGGCGACCATCGCCTCGCGCAGGGTCTCCTCGTCGAACGGCAGGTCGGCGGCACCGGTCACGAACATGCCGGACACGGCCATCAGCCCGGCCACCCGGTCCCGTGGCTCGGTCGAGCGGCCCGCCACCGCGTCGATCAGCCGGTCCCCGATGCCCTCGACGCCTTCGAGGCCCATCTCGGACAGCGAGGTGGCGTCGGTCAGGTTGTCGAACAGCAGCTTGATCTCGCGACGGAACCGCAGGGTGATGTCGACGAACCCGGTCACCGCCGTCACGGCGGCCTCCGCACCGTCCAGCCCGGCCAGCCGGGCGTCCAGCGCGGCCGCCTCCCTGCCGACCGGCAGCAGCAGCTCGGCCAGGATCGCCTCCTTGTTGCTGAAGTGGTACAGCAGCGACGCCTTGGAGCAGCCGACGTCGGAGGCGATGTCCGCCAGCGACGTGCCACGGAACCCGTGCTGGATGAACAGCCGCAGCGCGGAGGCCAGGAGACGGTCGCGCAGACCGGTGGAGGAGCGGGCCATGGGGACCACGGTAACTGTCCGATCGGTCAGCTCTGACCGATCGGACAGGAAAGAGGACGTGGCATTCATCACCGTTCCCCCAGTTGAACGGCACCCCACCTGGAAAGAACGTTCCCCATGAACGCTTTTCGTCCCACCCGCCCCACCCGGCGCCTGCGCACCCGCCTGATCACGATCACCGTCGCCTTAGCGATCACGACCGGCCTGACGAACACGACCGGCTCAGCGACCACAACCGGCTTAGCGGGTACGAACGTCCTGACGGTCACGACCGGCTCGACGGGCGCGAACGACCCGACGGGCGCGAACGTCGAGGCGGCCGGTGCCGCCCCGGCGCTGCCCGTTCAGGACCGGTTCCAGGCCCTCGGTCCCGCCCCGGTGACCACGGGCCGGGCCACCGACGCGGCGGGCCGGACCTACACGCTCCACCATCCGTCGAACCTGACCGACGACGGCTTCGCCAACCCGATCGTCACCTGGGGCAACGGGTCGAACGCCGGCTGCGCCGACTACGCGGCCACCCTCGCCCACCTGGCCTCCTGGGGCTTCGTGGTGATCTGCGCCGACAGCGGCGCGACCGGATGGGGCACCCGGATCTGGGCCGCCGTCCAGCACCTGATCGCCGAGAACGCCCGGGACGGCAGCGTCTTCCACGACCGGCTCGACACCACCCGGATCGGCGCCGCCGGTCACTCCCAGGGCGCCACCGGCGCCCTGAACGCCAACGTCCTGTCCAACGGCGCCATCACGAGCACCGTGCCCCTGGCCTTCGTGGACCCGTGGTGGCACGTCCCCGCCCGGCAGCGCCCGGACCTGCCCAAGGTGAAGAACCCGGTCTTCCTGGTCAGCGGAGCCACCGACTTCCTGACGTTCCAGTCCCGGCAGCAGACCTACTTCGACCGGCTGACCGCACCGGCGGCCAAGGCCGCCGTGGTCGGCAAGGGCCACAACGGCATGGTCCGGGCCGCCACCGCCTACACCACCGCCTGGTTCCTGTACACCCTGCGCGACGACGCCTTCGCCCGCGGCGCCTTCGCCGCCACCGACCAGACCACGCCCGAAATCCGCCGCAATCCGGCCTGGACCGGCTGGGCCGCCAAGGACCTGCCCTGACCTCGTCCAGCGCACCGCACCGTCCTCGGCCCGGCGGAACGCGACACCACCGGACGGCACTGGACGCAGAGCAGCGCGGGCGGATCCTGGCCATCGGTCCTGAGCGTGGCCTTCCGGACCGTGGCGCCGGTCATGGGCGGGCGGGGGCGGGCGGGGGTGCGGTGCTTTCGCGGATGACCAGTTCGGTGGCGAGTTCGACGTGGTGGGTTTCCAGGGTTTCGCCGCGGGAGAGGCGGAACAGCAGGCGAGTGGCCAGGGAGCCCATCTCGGCCAGGGGCTGGCGGACGGTGGTGAGGGGCGGGGAGAACCAGCGCGCGACCGGCAGGTCGTCGAAGCCGACGATGCTCAGGTCCTGGGGGATGCGCAGGCCGCGCTCGCGGGCCGCCTCACAGGCGCCGAACGCCTGCTGGTCGGAGCCGGCGAAGATGGCGGTGGGCGGGTCGGGGAGCTCCAGCAGCCGGGCGGCCTGCAGGTAGCCGCTCTCGTGGTGGAAGTCGCCGTGCCGGACCAGGGCCGGGTCGGCGGGCAGCCCGGCGCCCTCCAGCGCGCCCCGGTAGCCGTCCAGCCGGGCGCGGCTGCACAGCATGCCGGCCGGGCCGCTGATGATGGCGATGCGGCGGTGGCCCAGCTCGATCAGGTGGCGGGTGGCGGCCTGTCCGCCGGCCCAGTTGGCGGCGCCGATGGAGGGGACCTGGGGGTCGGGCTCGCCGCGCGGGTCGATGACGATGCAGGGCACGTCCAGGGCCTGCAATCGGGCGCGCTGGGCGGCGGTCAGCTCGTCCACCACCAGGACGACGCCCTCCGAGCGACGCCGTTCGAGGTTGTCCAGCCACTGGCGGGCGGGCTCGGAGCGGGCGTGGATGGCCGACACGACGGTGCCGGTCCCGGCGGCGTGCGCGACCTCCTCGGCGCCGCGGATGATCTCCACCGCCCACGGGCTGTCGAGTTCGTCGAAGACGATGTCGATCAGCCCGGCCGGGTCGGAGCCGCGTCGCCGGGCCCGCGGGTAGGCGTGCTTGGCGAGCAGCTCCTCCACCCGTGAGCGGGTGCCCTCGGCCACGTCGGCCCGGCCGTTGAGCACCTTGGAGACCGTCGAGACCGACACGCCCGCCTCGCGGGCGATCGCGGTGATCGTGACGTGCCGTCCGGTCTGATTCGTCAACGCTGACCTCACCTCCGCTGTCACCGGCATCCTACTCCGAAACTTTTCGCGGCACCCACCACCTCCGCAGAGCCTTATCCACAGGCGAAAGTCGGGTATTGACAGCCCTTCTAAGGTCCCCTAGCTTCCGAAACATATCGGCAATGTTTCGATACGCGGCGGTCCGGGGGCGTCGCCTTGGGAGGTGCGAAAGGTGCTCAAGGTTCGTCGTGGAGCCAGGTACCTGGCCCTGGTCGCCGCATCCGTGCTGGCGGTGAGCGCGTGCGGGAGCTCCGGCCCGGCCGGGGGCGGCGGCTCCGGCGAGGTGCGGGTGTGGTCGCTGCAGGACGGCGTCAACGCCGCCGAACGCCAGGCGGTGGCCGCCTACAACAAGGCCGGCGACGGCAAGGTCCGGATGGAGACCTTCCTCAACGACCCGTACAAGCAGAAGCTGCAGGTCGCCATGGGCTCGCCGAACGCGCCCGACGTGTTCATGAACTGGGGCGGCGGCAACCTGAAGCAGTACGTCGACGCCAAGCAGGTCCACGACCTGACGCCGGAGTTCAACGCCGACCCGGCCTGGCGGGACAGGTTCCTGCCCGTCGTCCTCAAGACCGCCCAGATCGGCGGCCGCTACTACGGTGTGCCCGAGCGCGGCATGCAGCCCATCGTGCTGTTCTACAACAAGGACGTCTTCACCACCGCCGGGCAGCAGCCGCCGAAGACCTGGGACGACCTGCTGCGGCTGGTCGACACCTTCAAGGGCCGCCGCATCACCCCGTTCGCGCTGGCCGGCTCGCAGGCCTGGACCGAGCTGATGTGGCTGGAGTACCTGCTGGACCGCATCGGCGGCCCGGCGCCGTTCCAGGCGATCGCCGAGCGCCGGCCCGGCGCCTGGCGCGACCCGGCCGTGCTGCGCGCCCTGACGATGATCCGCGAGCTGGTGGACCGGGGGGCGTTCGGCACCAACTACGCCTCCGTCGACTACGACGTGGGCGGCGCCTCCACGATCTTCGCCCAGGGCAAGGCCGCCATGCACCTGATGGGCTCCTGGGAGTACGCCACCCAGCTCCAGCAGAACCCCGACTTCGTCAAGAAGAACCGGATGGGCTGGGCCGCGTTCCCGTCCGTGCCGGACGGCCGGGGCGACCCGAAGAACGTCGTCGGCAACCCCTCCAACTTCATGTCCGTCAGCGCCGCCTCCCCCAGGAAGCAGGACGCGGTCCGCTTCCTGAAGGAGACGCTGACCTCCGACACCTACATCCGGGGGATGGTCGGCGTCGGTGAGGTGCCGCCCGTCAAGGGCGTGGAGCCCCAGCTTCGCGGCGGACCCGCCCCCGACTACACCACCTTCATCTACGGGCTGGTGTCCCAGGCGCCCGAGTTCACCCAGTCCTGGGACCAGGCGCTGCCCCCGAACGTCGCCGAGGCGATGCTGACCAACCTGTCCAAGCTGTTCCTCAAGGAGCAGAGCCCCCAGCAGTTCGCCGACGCGATGGACAAGGTTCGGTGAAGACCCAGCGCCCCGGCGCGGTCTGGGCCGTCCCCGCGTTCGCCTACTTCCTGGTGTTCGCGGTGGTGCCCCTGGTCCTGGTCGTCGGGCTCAGCTTCACCCACTGGAACGGGCTCGGCCTGCCCCGGTGGGCCGGCACCGCCAACTGGTCCCGGCTCGCCGAGGACGGCATGTTGGGCGCCTCGGTGCGGCTGTCGCTGACCCTGACCGTGGCCGCCTGGCTGTTCCAGACCCCGATCAGCCTGCTGCTCGGGGTCTGGGCGGCCGGGCGGTGCTGAGCGCGGTGTTCTTCGTGCCGCTGCTGATGTCCAACGCCGCGGTGGCGCTGCTGTGGCAGTCGCTGCTGGATCCCAACTTCGGGCTGGCCGGGCTGATCGGCCCGCTGCTGGGCGCCTCGGACGGCAACGTCCTGGGCGACCCGGGCCGGGCCCTGGCCGCGATGGTGCTGGTGGTGTCCTGGCAGTTCATCCCGTTCCACATGCTGCTGTACCAGGCGGCGACCCGACAGATCCCGCGGTCGCTGTACGAGGCGGCGGCCATCGACGGCGCGGGCCGGGTCCGCCAGTTCTGGTCGATCACACTGCCGCAGTTGCGGCACACGATCGTGTCGTCCAGCGTGCTGATCCTGGTCGGCTCGCTGGCCTACTTCGAGACCATCCTGCTGATCACCGGGGGCGGGCCGGGCACCGCGACCCGGGTGCTGCCGCTGCACATGTACCTGACCGGTTTCTCCGCCTTCGAGATGGGCTACGCCAGCGCGTGGGCGGTGCTGCTGGTGGCGGCGGGCACCGCGCTGTCGATCGGCATCGTCCGGCTGACCGGCTACTCCCGGATGGACAGCCGTCGGGAGGGGCTGTGACGACCCGTCAGGAGGTCCACCAGGTCGCCGCCGCCGCGCCCGCCCCGGCGGCTGGGCCGGACCCGCGCCGGGGCCGCCCGCGGCGGCCGCCGCTCCCCCGGCCGGCCAACCCGCTGGCCGCCCTGGGCGCCCTGGCGTGGCTCGTCGTCGTCGGCCTGCCCGTCTACTACCTGGTCACGGTCAGCCTGCGGACCCGCGCCGAGTATCTGACGGCCGGTCCGCTGGCCCCGCCGACGTCGCCGACGCTGGACAACTACCGGCTGGTGCTGACCGGGGAGTTCGGCCGGTACTTCCTCAACACCGCCGTCATCACCGTGGTGTCGATCGTGCTGGTGCTGGCCCTGGCGCTGCCCGCGGCGTACGCCGTCGTGCGCGGCCGGCACCCGCTGCTGCGGACGGGCTTCTCGATGCTGCTGCTCGGGCTGGCCATCCCGTCCCAGGCGGTGATCGTTCCGATCTACCTGCTCATCACCCGGCTGCACCTGTACGACTCGCTGACCGGGATCATCGTGCCCACCGTCGCGTTCGGCCTGCCGGTGGCGGTGCTGGTGCTGACCAGCACGCTGCGGGACGTTCCCGAGGAGTTGTACGAGGCACTGGCGCTGGACGGCGGCGGCCCGGTGCAGGCGCTGCGCACGCTGGCGATCCCGCTGAGCCGGCCGGGCCTGGTGACCGTCGCCGTCTACGTGGCGGTCAACGCCTGGAACGGCTTCCTGTTCCCGCTGGTGCTCACCCAGTCGCAGGACCAGCGGGTGCTGACGATGGGCCTGTGGAGCCTGCAGGGCCAGTACACCTCCAACGTCCCGGCGCTGATGGCGGCGATGACGCTGTCGGTACTGCCCGTGCTGCTGTTCTACGCGTTCGGCCGCCGTCGTCTGGTGGGCGGGCTGACCGCCGGGTTCGGCAGATGACGCCCTCGCCCGGCCCGCGGGCGGGGTCTGAGCTCAAGGGAGATCTGATGACCGATGACCAGCGTTTCCTCCGGGTGTCCGGCGACCGGCTCGTGGACGGCTCCGGGGCCGTGGTGCGCCTGCGCGGCGTCGGGGTCGGCGGCTGGCTCAACATGGAGAACTTCATCACCGGCTACCCGGCCACCGAGACGCTGATGCGCCGGGCGGTGCGCGATGTCCTCGGCGACGAACGCTACCGGCGCTTCTTCGACCGGCTGCTGACGGCGTTCTTCGACGAGCGGGACGCGGCGTTCCTGGCCTCGCTGGGGCTGAACTGCGTGCGGCTGCCGTTCAACTACCGTCACTTCGAGGACGACCTCGCCCCGTTCACGATCCTGGAGGAGGGGTTCGCCCACCTGGACCGGGTCATCGACGCCTGCGCCCGGCACGGCGTCTACAGCGTCCTGGACCTGCACGCGGCGCCGGGGGCGCAGAACCACCACTGGCACAGCGACAACGCCACCCATCTGCCGGCGTTCTGGGAGCACGTGCACTTCCAGGACCGCCTGGTGCACCTGTGGCAGGTCATCGCCGACCGGTACGCCGACAACCCCTGGGTGGCGGGCTACAACCTGCTGAACGAGCCGGCCGACCCGACCGGTGAGATCATCGGCCCGTTCTACGCCCGGCTGGTGAAGGCCGTCCGCGAGGTCGACCCCCGGCACACGCTCTTCCTGGACGGCAACACCTACTCCACCCGGTTCGACATGTTCGGCGACCCGTGGGAGAACACCGTCTACACCTGCCACGACTACGCGCTGGCGGGCTTTGTGTACGGCGGCGACTATCCCGGCTACACCGAGGGCGAGTGGGTCGACCGCGACCAGTTGGCGGCGAAGTTCCTCGAACGGAGCGAGTACCAGCGTCGTACTGGCACCCCGATCTGGGTCGGCGAGTTCGGCCCGGTCTACACCGGCGACCCGGCGCGGGACGCGCAGCGCTACCAGATCCTGCGCGACCAGCTCGACCTCTACGACGCCCACGGGGCCGGCTGGTCGCTGTGGACGTACAAGGACGTCGGCCTCCAAGGGCTGGTCCACCTCGACCCGCAGAGCCCGTACGCCCGGCGCTTCGGCGACTTCCAGGCCAAGAAGGCCCGGCTCGGCGCCGACCACTGGGGCTCCACGGACGAGGGCATACGGCAGCTGACCGAGCCCATCCACGCGTTCATGGACGAGGAGTTCCCCGGCTTCGACCCCTATCCGTTCGGCCGCCGCAAGTACACCGAGGACCTGGTGCGCCACATCCTGTTCGCCCAGCCCCTGACCGTCGAGTACGCCGACCTCTTCCGCGGCCTCGACGACACCGAGCTGGACGCCCTGGCCGACTCCTTCGCCCTACCCGCCTGCATCCGCCGCGACCAGCTCACCGCCATCCTCACCGACCACTGCAAGCACTCCGGCTCCGAGGACACCCCGGCCCGCGCGGAGACGATGTGACGTCCGGCCCCATGCGGGCTCCGGGCCGGTGAAGAGCGGACGGGCTCGCGGCAGGCCCGTCCGTTCCCGTTTCAGGCCGCGCTCTGTTCCTGTTCGACGTTCCTGTTCGACGCCGAAGGGCCCGGCGGTGGGTCGAACAGGAAACGCCGGGCCCTTCGGGGCGGTTCAGGAGGCGGGGAGGTTCCAGGTCAGGTTGTAGGTCTTGCCCGCTTCCAGTTTGAGTCCCCGCTTTTCGCCGCGGACCGGGTCACCGACTCCCGGCTCGTACACCCGAACGCTCATGTCCCAGGTGAAGCCGCCGGTGACGTACATCGTCAGCGTGGACGGGAAGTCGACGCCGACCCCCATGCCCGACCAGTGGACGCCCGGCGGAATCGCGGTGGTCGCCTCGAAGCCGCCGCGCGTGGCCGCGCTCTGGTTGGCGAGGGTGTTGACGACCTTCGCCATCTGGCCGAGCGTCTGGGTCGTGGTCGGGTCCACCGGGATGCCGTTCCGGCTGATGTGGGCCACCTCGAACGCCAGGCGCCGGGGGTCCCGTACTGACAGCAGCCTCGACTCCAGGCCGAAGGACAGGGCGCTGTGCTGGAACGGGATGGCGTAGACGGGATAGTCGTCACCGCCCCAAGCCGACACCGAGACCGTCTCCCCGTTGGCGGTCGTCCAGGCGGCGGTCGTGGTGGCCCAGTCGGTGGTGGCCTGGTCCTGGACCCTGCCGGTGACGCGCTTGGCGGTGGTGCCGTTGAAGGTGATCGTCCGGTCGGAGCCGCCGAGGTTGACGATCTGCGCCCCGATCATCCAGTTGGAGCCCCCGTTGGTGTGGGCGTAGGCCGCCGTCACCATGTAGTCACCGTTCGGGAGGGTCACCGCGCCCGTTCCGTCGCGGACGTCGACGTAGGTCTCCGCTCCGGACTTGAGATTCACCGCACGGATCTGCTGCTGGTCCACCGGCGCACCGGCCGCGTCGAGCAGTCTGACGGTGAGCTTGCGCGAGGTCGGCTGGACCCAGGCCGCGAACATGGCCCGCACCTTCGCCGGACCGCCGCGGACGGTCAGCGCCGCGACGTAGTCGCCCGCCTTCGCCTTGGCCGGGTCGATCCGCACCGTGACCGGGGCGCTCTTGCCGGGCTTGATGACGAGGCTCTTGGTCTTGGTGGTGAACATCCCCGCCGGGGGCCTGGTCGGCAGGTTCGGGTCGGCCGCGAGCGAGACGGTGAATGTCCGCGTCGCCTTGCCGGTGTTGGTGATGGTGATGCTGCGGCTGACGGCCTTCCTGTTCGTCCAGGGGAAGGACACGCTATGCGTGCCCGGCGTGGACAGCACGATCTGGCGGATCGCCCGGTCCGCGTCCACGGTGCCCGCGCCCTGCGCGAAGGGGGAGGCGTCGCGGGTCGGCGCGGCCGTGCTGATCAGCGTCGCCTTGAGCCGGTCGGCCTTCCAGGCCGGCCTGCGCTGGGCCAGGAGCGCCGCCGCCGCGCCGACCCGGGCGGCGGAGATGTCGGTGCTCCACCAGCCGGTGTAAGGGCCGGTCCCGGGGCGCGGGTTGGTCAGCGTCGAGCTGCGCGCCACGGAGGCCTTGGTGCCGGCCGAGATCTCGGGCTTGAACAGGTGGCCGCCCTTGCTCGGCCCGGCGCCGGCCCACTGGTCGTTGTAGCCGGCGTCGGTGCCTCCGGCGGTCAGCGCGGCCGCGGAGGTGCCGGGGCTGCACAGCGTCTGCTCCCGCCCCCAGAAGCCGAAGTCCGCGGCCGGAACGACGAACAGGGTGCCGGTCCTGCGGGTCAGGTCGGCGATGGCCTTCTCGATCAGGTCGTCGCCGGGCGTGTCGAAACGGCAGATCCGGGCCAGGCCCAGCACCGCGACCCTGGCCTTCTGGGTGGTGGCGGCCCATTCCATCCCGGCCAGCAGGCTGGAGTCCTCGGAGTTGCCGCCGTTGAAGACCTTGGCGTTGACGATCCGGGCGTCCGGCGCCAGGCCCTTGCGCTTGCCGCCGGAGGCCGCACCCGACCCGGCGATCAGCGAGGCGATGGCGGTGCCGTCCCCGTCGATGTCGCCGTCGCCGAAGTTGAAGTTGCGGGACGCGACGACCCTGCCCTTCAGGTCGGGGTGGGCGACGTCGACGCCGCCGGAGATGACCGCGACCCGTACGCCCTTGCCGGTCATCCCCTGGGGCGCGGCGGTCGCGGCGACGTCGGCGGAGGTAGCGGCGGGGGCCGTGGCCTGGCGGGGCTTGCCGGCCATGAGCTTGCGGTCGAGCCACAGGTGGTCGATCTCGCCGGAGACCAGGGACTTCCACAGTTGCGGGCCCGAGTCGCGCGGCACCTTCAGGCCGGTCAGCCGGGGAGTGATCGCGGAGGCCCGCACGCCGCGGGTCCGCACCGTGTTCCCGGCCCGGTACTCGGCGATGACCGGCAGTTCGGGCCGGTGCGCGTCGTCATAGCCCTGGGCGATGAGCTGGGTGACGTTGAACAGGCCCGGATCGGCCTTTCCGGACGCCAGCATCCGGCCCGCGCTGAACGGGATCACCGAGGTACCCGATGGCCCCTGCCGGATCTCGGCGTTGACGCGCCTGCCGTTCCGGGTGATCGAGACCACGGCTCCCGCCGGGGAGACCGTGACCGTCTCCCCCGTCACGAGGGTGACCTTGACACCGGCCGCGGCCGGTTCCGCGGCGGACGCGGCCGGTGGCGCGACGACGCCGGCGCCGACCACCGCGACCAGCCCGACGAGGGCACGACGGATCATCTCACTCCTGAAGATCATCACAAATGATCCGCCATTATCGTTCTTGACCTCGGCCCTCGCGCGAGCTTTTACCGATTCGCCCGTTTCCCCGCCGAGCACACGAGGCTCCGGCACGGCCTCGGCGACCCCGTACTCGGCGGACGCTGTTACTGCACCGTTTACCCTCTACTGACCTCGCCGTTCCTACTGTCGGTGATATGAGGGTTCTGCCGCGTCCCGGTGGTCACCTCGGATGGCCGGTGTGGGTGGCGGTCCTGCCGGTCATGGCGGCGGCAGGTGAACTGGGCGAGCCGGTCGTGCCCTCGCCGCACATACTGGTGCCGCTGCTGCTCGGGCTGGTCGCGGCCGCCACCGGCCTGGTGCGCCATCGGCCGCCCGCCCCGTTCAACCGTGGTGCGCAGGCGCTGCTCGGTGTGCTGATGGGGACCTACCTGAATCCGGCGGCGCTGGGCGGTGTGGCCGGCTCGGCCGTTCCCCTGGTCGCGGTGACCCTGGCGACGCTGTTCATCTGCCAGGCGGCGGCCTGGGTCATGGTCCGCTTCAGCGGCGTGGACCGGGCCACGGCCACCCTCGGCATGATCGCCGGGGGCTCGGCCGCCGCGGTGGCCTCGGCCGACGATCTCGGCGCCGACGGCCGTCTGGTGGCGTTCCTGCAGTACCTGCGGGTGGCCATGATCGTGATGAGCACACCCCTGCTGCTGAGCTGGATCCTTCCCGGGGCGCGGCAGGGGAGTGCCGGTGCGCCCGACGCCGACGACGTCGCTCCCTGGCATCTGGTCGGCGGCCACGACCAGATGTGGGGTCTGCTCGTGCTGGCGGCCGTCGTGCTGCTCGGCGTGTCGCTGGGGCGGCACCTGCGGCTGCCCAGCCCGGCCATGATCGGCCCCCTGCTGGTGTCCGCGGTGCTCACCGTGACCGGCGTCGCGCACGGGTTCGCCCCCGGCGGGGTCCTGCAGACCCTGCTGTTCACCATGATCGGCCTGGACGTCGGCCTGCGGTTCTCCCGCCGGACCGTGTGGCGGCTGCGCCGGATCCTGCCCGCCGCGCTGGCCTGCACCGTGGCCGTCAGCGCGGTCTGCGGGGCCCTGGCCTGGACGATCTCCGCCCTCACCCACATCCCCTTCGGGGACACCTACCTGGCCACCACGCCCGGCGGGATCAACGCGGTGCTGGCGACGGCGTCCTCCGCACACGCGAACCTGCCCCTGATCTCCAGCGTGCAGAGCCTCCGCCTGTTCGAGATGACGTTCCTGGCCCCGCTGCTGATCCGGCTGGCCCTCCACCACGGTCCCCGCGACCGGCCGCGCACGAGATGACCACGGCCGCGGCGGCCACCGGTCACAATCTCCCCCGCGTGCCTCGCCGCGCACCGCCCCTGCCGAGGTGGTACGGGCGGGTGCCGGATGTCCTCAAGACGTCGCCGTCCTCACCGCGGACAATCGGTCTGTTCGGAGGGGGAGGACACGGCGTAAGATCGGCGCCGACGCCGGGTGTCCGCTCCCTCCCCAGCCTCAGGCAGGCTGCTGCGGGCGGCCGCCCCGTGCGTGACCGCGACCGGTGCGGCGAGGAGATCCGTGCCTGTGGCCCGTCCTCTCTCCAGGAGCAGCCATGCGGAAGGCAGTCGTCACCGGCAGCACCAAGGGAATCGGCCTCGCGCTCGCCCGTGAGCTGCTGCGGCGCGGGCACGGCGTTGTCGTCTCGGGCCGTACGCAGACGGCGGTGGACGACGCCGTCGAACGGCTGCGCCCCGAGGCGGCCGGGAGTGCCACGGTCCACGGGCACATCGTGGACGTCAGCGATGCCGCGCAGGTCCAGGAGTTGTGGGACGCTGCGACGGATGCGCTGGGCGGGGTCGACCTGTGGGTCAACAACGCCGGCGTCGCCCACACCACCCGCCCCATCGTCGAGACCACGGCCGACGACGTCCGTGCGATGGTCACCACGAACATGCTCGGCACCGTGTACGGCGCCCAGGTCGCCGTCCGCGGCATGCTCGCCCACGGCGGCGGCCACGTCTTCAACGTCCTCGGCGGCGGCAGCGACGGCCGTGTCCGGGCGGGCATGGGCGTCTACTCGGCCACCAAGCGCGGCCTGGACTCCTTCACCCGGGCACTGGTCAAGGAGGTCGCCGGCACCGACGTGCGAGTCGGGCAGATCCGCCCCGGCGTGCTCATCACCGAGGGGTGGCTCCGGGAGGCCGCCGCCGCCCCGGAACTGGTGGACAAGCAGCGCAGGACCCTCAACATCCTGTGCGATCACGTCGACGACGTCGCGCCCTACCTGACCGACAGAATGCTGGCCAGCACCAAGAACGGCGACGCCATCGCATGGCTCACCAACGGCCGGATGATGCGGAAGTTCCTTGCACCGCGCAGGCGGGACGTGCTCGGCCGCTACGGACTGTAAGACTGGTTCACAGCAGCTCGCCTGGCCCGCGCCCGCCGTCCGAGGTCGTTTCAGGTCTTGATCAACGCCTCGGCACGCGTCCTAGCCCTGCGTCGGGTTGCTGTGCAGCTTGCGTCGTTCCCGGCGGTTGGGGTGGCGGATGACCACTCCCGCCATGCCGCCGGACCCGGTGAGCCGGATCAGCGGAGTTCCCGGGAGCCGGTCGGGAGTGGTCTTGTCCTTCAGGCCGCCGACGCCGGGATCCATGCCGCTGGTGTCTGCGGCCCAGCCGTCGGGGATGACGATCGTGACACCGGCCATCTCCCCGTACGCCTCCACCGCGACCTCCCGGAGGCGGCACGCGGCCCGGGTGAAGTCGATCTTCACACCCCCCACGCCTCCGTGAGCGATCACCTGCCCGGGAACCTCCCAGCGCCCGGGGCCCCGAGACGCGCCGTGCATACCGCCCTTGAGCACCAGGGGCGGCCGGCTCTCAACGGAACTCGGCCTCGGCAAGTCGGCGGTCAGGGCGGCCAACTCGGCGTGAGTCTTGGACTTCAGCGCCTGCTCCAGGCGCGAATCCAGCTCATCGAGGTCGATTCGCCCCTCGGCCGCCGCATCGCGCAGTTGCTCCACCACTGCTTCCCGGTCGGCGTGAGAGGCGCGAAGCTCTCCTGAGGGAGCAGGGCGCGGAAAGGGCTCTGGAGGCGGGGCGGTCATGACCCCAAGGATAAGCAGCCAGCGGACTGAGCAGACTGGGGCTGCACCTCTCGAACACTGCCTGGAGCCTCCCCCGGACGCGGCCGGTCGCCGCGCTCTGGAACCCCGGCCCACCCACGCGTCGTCAAGGTGGGCCAGGGAGCTTGAAACCTCCGGACGTACGGGACCGGCGCGCGGCAGGCCGCGAGGGGCTGCTCGCGGCCTGCCACGGACCGGCGAGCGCACCGCCCTGTCGTTCAGCGGCTTCCACGCCGTCTTGAAGTCTTTGTTCTTGGCGTTCGGCTACATGCGACCTGCCTCGGGGCGGTGGTAATCGGCCCACTGCCGGGCGAGGGCGGCGGCCCGGATCTTCCATTCCTGGGGGTCCTGTTGTGCGGCTCGCTCCCATACCCGGGCGTTGGCGGCCACGAACGCCGCCAGCGGTCGGCCGTCGGTCCAGGACGGGAAGGACCTGCCCCAGGCTTCGGCGGACTCGACGGTGTGACCGGCCGCCATGAGGCGGAAGGCCAGCATGGCCGGCTCTGCCCACGCAGCGCCCTTGCAGGCCCACGCCCAATCGACGATGTACGCACGTCGCGGGGTGATGAGCACATTCTCAGGGTGCAGGTCGGTGTGAAGAAGGTTGCCGCCGGTCAAGACGTCGAGGCCGCCATAGTGGCGTTCGGCTCCTCTGGTGACCACTTCAGGAACGGGGATGGTCTGAAGGTGGGACACCGCCGTGTGGAGCAGGCCGAGATCGGCAGAGCCGGGCGAGTAGTCCGCGTGGCGGCCCTCGATGTACTCGAAACCGAGAACCGTCCAGCCGTCCACCTCAAAACGCCACAGCAGACCCGGGGCGATACCCGCCACGTGCGGGGACACCCGGGCCTCGTTGTTCAGGGAACGGGCGAAGACACCCCCGTGAGCGCCCTTGATGAACACCGGCCCTGTTGCGGTGTCGAGGGTGGCGGTGATGTCGGATCGGTCGCCACCCGCCGGACGGCTGCCCGTGACCCGGCCCGTACGTTCCCGGACCTGGTCGCGCACGACTCTCGGCAGGTCGGCCCAGGTGATCCGGTCAGTCGTCGTCCGAGTCATGGCAGGGATGGTTGCACGTGTTCATGCACGTGGGGGCCTCCGGCCACAGTTCGCCGTCCACCGGGTACCCGGTCCGGTGCAGGGCCTCCACGGTCCGGGCCAGGGCGTTACCGGACCGGATGTCGTCGTTCATGATCGGCAGGTGGTGGATGAACCGGCCGGCCACTCGGTCGCAGAACTCCGCGTACGCCTTGGTGTGCAGGATGAAGGCATGCCACCCGGGGTCGGTGGCGTTGGACGGTGCCAGCTTCGCGCCGGGGTTCTGGGCGCAGGCCACCAGGAACACGAGCGTCTGAGTGACGACCCGCTCAGCCATGTCCCGGTCGTGGCCCTCGTCCTTCATGACCCGCTCGGTGAGCTTGTCGAACAGGTCCGGACTGATCAACTCTCGGGGATCTCGTGACATCGGCTCCTCCTAGAGCCTCCTGGGCGCGGCCGTTACCGCGCTCTGGAACCCCAGCCCGCCCGCGCGTCAACAAGGCGGGTCGGGGAGCTGCAAACCTCCGGACGTACGGGACCGGTGCGCGGCAGGTCGCGAGGGGCTGCTCGCGGCCTGCCACGGACCGGTGGGCGCCTCGATCGCCGGTCTAACGGTCGAGTGCGCCGTCCTGGATCAGTCTGATGAGTTCGGCGAAGGCGGTCCGTCGTACGGTCAGCCACTCGCCCTCGGGGTCCTTCGAGTCCCGGATCGCCACGCCTGCGGGCAGTTCGGCCAGCTCGACGCAGAACTCGTCGTTCGAGCTACCGCTGTGGGAGCTCTTGCGCCAGTGGATCGCCATGTACTCCTCCTGGGTCTGCCGGTCAGAGCGGGGTGACGGTGGCCTGTGGCGGTCGCCGGGGGTACGGCCCGGTGACCGCCGCAGGCCGGTAGGACGCCGTTCGTTACCGCTCAGCGGTCGAGCGCGCCCTCTCGGATGCGCCTGACCAGCTCTCCGAAGGCGGCCCGTCGTACGGTCAGCCGCCCGCCCTCCGGGTCCTTCGAGTCCCGGATCCCGACTCCGGCGGGCAGTCCGGCCAGCTCGACGCACGCCGAGTCGTTGGCACCGCCGCTGTGGGAGCTCTTCCGCCACTGCTCAGTCATGGGCACCTCTCCAACCACTGATCGATCAACTTGCGCGAGTCGTCCTCGGATGCCGCCTTCGCGCCGATGCGATCAAATGTAAAGCCGAACTCCCTGACTTCGCTTGGCTCCTCGACCAAACGCCCGCCATTCTGAGCACCCGCGTACGCGATGTCCCTGGTCTCCAGGCTGATGATCTGGAAGGGACCGTCCGCACCGAGATGCGCTCCTGCTGCGAACGGGATGACCCGAACGATGACGTGTGGCAGGTCGGCCACCTCACGCAGGTACCGAAGCTGCGCCCTCATAACCTCTGCGCCCCCGACCAAGCTGGCCAGCGCGCTTTCGTGAAGCATCGCCCAGATGAACGGAGAGTTCTTGCGGTCGAGGATGTTGCGCTTGCGCTGGAGCCGTGCGGCGTACTCGCCTTCCTGATCCTTGTGGTTGCTGGCTTGGACGTAGGCCCAGGTGTACTCGTCGGTCTGGAGCGGGAACGGGATCACGTCACCGTGGTACATCTTGAGCGCGTTCGCCTGTTCCTCGTACTGGGTGAACTGGCGGAACCAGTCCGGGTCGTGGGCCGCGCGGGCGAACCAGAGCAGCAGCTCGATCAGCCGCCCGGTCCCGAACTTCCTGTCGATGATCTTGGCATGGTCCTCCTGGAGCCGGTGCCGTCCTGCCTCGATGTTCGAAACAGTCGACTTGGCGGCCCCGATGATCCTCCCCCACTGGGTCAGCGAGAGCCCTTCCTTCTCCCGCATGAACCGTAGGTAGTACGAGAGGAAGTGCCACATCGAGATCTTGGGGTCGAGGGGGTCACGGACGATCGGCATTGGTCCTCCGCGGTTTTGTTTTCTGTTGGACACGGCCAACCTAACTACAGAAAAGCCCACTGTGAAGGGAGAAGCACAGAATCCCTCAGGAAGGCGCCGGCCATGTCAACCTCATCCGACTGCCTGTCCATGTCCATGCTGGCGTCCCCCGCCGCACCCGGCCTGGCCCGCACTCTTACCGAGGCCAGAATTCTCAAATGGGGCGACTCGCACATTCTGGACGACGCTTTCCTGATCGTCTCAGAATTGATCACCAACGCGATCACCGAGACCCCGGGAAAGCAGATCCACTTCCGCCTCACCCGAGACCGCATCTACCTCGTCGTGGCCGTCTGGGACTCCAGCCCCCGTACCCCCCACATCAAGCAACCCACCCCCACCACCCCCGACACCCTCGACCTCTCCCCCGCCCACTGGGACGACAACGGCGGCTGGGGCCTCCCCCTCGTCACCGCCCTCGCCATCGACTGCGGCTGCAAACAAGACCCCCGAGGCGGCAAATGGGTATGGGCCCGCCTCAAGCCCTGACCGCCCAAAGGACGGACCCGGCCGCCCGTGCCAGACCTGGGCCGACACGGACGGCGCGAGAGTCGTTCGCCCGCGGCGCTGCCCTCGGCCCTGGTTCACCCGACCCGGTTACGGTGATGAACGAGTCCACGGCAGGGGCTTCGGCTGCACCCCACCGCTGACCAGGCCCGCCCTGAGCCGCTCCGCCATGCGGCATGGGGAGCATGTCGCGTGACCGTCTTCGGCGAAAGGTCAATCTTGTGCAAGAAGTTGCCGCTCGGGAATGGCTTGACCGCTATGCGGCCGCCCGTGACGACATCGTTGGCCGTGTCATGACCGCCTCTGACGGCAGCCCGGGGGTCGTCGGCCTATGGCAGGTCGGGTCTCTCGCCCAGGGTGCAGGTGATGCCTGGAGTGATCTGGACCTCGTTGTCGTTCCCATCGATCAGATCTTGTCGGACGTGGTCACCGATCCCGTTCAGATCCTCGGTGCGGGTGAGCGTGTGCTGTTCGTCTTCCGCCGCCCTGTCAACGGCCCGGCCGGCGGAACCTATGCGGGGATCTGTTTCGAGGTGGAGCACCTGCCGTTGTGGGTGGACTGCTACGTGTGGCCGCTCCAGACCGCGCAGGTCCCCGGCGACGCCCGGGTACTGGTGGAGCGCCGGGACCATCCGATCCCACGGACGGCCGATGAATTCTCCGCGCTGGTGGACCGCCACCGCGCCCCGTCCGCCGGTGGCGGGGAATCAGACCAGGACCGGCAACGGTTCTGCTTGCTCGCCACGCTGGTGGCGAGCAAGAACCTGGCGCGTGGTGATCAGAGTGGGGCGGCGCGGATGCTGCGGTGGGTCGATGTCCCCGCCATCGACGTCACCCAGGTCACCTCAGTGATCGCCGGACTGCGGCACCTGCTCACCACCGTCACTGATCCCGACCTGGCCGATGCCGTCCAGGCGACCGCGAACTGGGTGGACATGGCCGAGGCTCTGGCCCCGTCGGCGCCATGACCGGCCCGCACGTTCGACCGGGCGCGGGCGATCGGCGAAGTCCGGGGACGCTGGGGGGCGTGCGGTCCGCGGCGAGGTCAGGACGGTGAGGCCGTGGTCTTCGTGAAGGTCATGTCCATCCAGTGGTGCCAGGTCGAGCCGTCGTCGGTGCGTTCCCACCGGGCCGCCATGGAGGCGCCGTCTTCGGCGATCACGAGGGTCGCCCGTTCCGTCTCGCCGGTGAACGTCCAGACGCCGTCGTCGCCGACCGTCGCCTGCATGGTGACGAAGGCGCCGTGGTTGTCGAAGGAGCGCATGGGGAAGGTCCCGCCGGCCGGGTCGTAGGGGCCGATCATCTCGATGACCTCGACCCTCTGGTCGTCCATGCGGACGTCCACGCGGTGGACGAGGAAGAACCCCCCGGCCATCCACTCGTAGTCGTCGAACCCCTCGATTCGGACCGCCGGTGTCGTCACCGTCCGCCCCTGTGAGCGCCAGCGGCCGACGAGCACGTCCAGGAGCCTGTTGCGGGGATGCGGGACCGGCGGGCGGTTCGCGGTCGCGGTGGTGTCGTTCGTCATGGCGGGCCTCCGGCTCCAAGCTGTGTAAGATGTTGCTTAAATACTTACACATGAGGAGACCGAGCGGAGGGCGAGGGTGGACGAGGCGTTGCGGGCGGTCGCGGACCCGACCCGCCGCGCGATCCTGATGCTGGTACGGGACGAGGAGGTGTCGGCGGGCGTCATCGCCGGACACTTCCCCGGCATCAGCCGGCCGGCGGTCTCCCAGCATCTGGGGATCCTGGTCGCGGCCGGTCTGGTGACGGTCCGCCGCGCCGGCAACCGCCGCTATTACCGGCTCCGTCGCGAGGGCCTGGCCGAGGCGGCGACGTTCATGGAGACGATGTGGTCGGCCCCGCTCGCCCGCCTGAAGGAGGCGGCCGAGCGGGAAGAGCGTGCGCGTACCGACGACGAGGAGGCGAGAGGGTGACGATGAGCGCCGTGGAGAGCCGGACGGTCGAGCAGACGATGCGGATCCAGGCACCGCCGGAGACGGTGTGGCGGTACTTCACCGATCCCGAGCGGCTCGCGCGATGGTGGGGAGAGGCCGAGGTGGACGCCCGCCCCGGCGGCATCCTGCGCGTGCTGATGCACGACGGCCCTCGCCCCGTGATGCGCGGACGGTTCACCGAGCTCGTCCCCCACGAGCGGATCGCCTTCACCTTCGGCTGGGAGCCCACCCCCGGAGCACCGGACATCCCGCCCGGCGCCTCCCGCGTCGAGATCACCCTCGCCGGCGACGGCGATGCCACCGTGCTCACCCTCCGGCACAGCGGTCTGCCGTTCCGCCTCCACGACGAGACCGACACCGGCTGGCGGCATCTACTCCACCGGCTGAGCACAACGGCAGCACACGATCACCACCCCTGACCAGGGAGGTTGCGCTGGTTGCGCAAGTAGGCGCGGCTGGTGGTCGGGTTCTTGAGTTACTTGATCTTGGGTTTGTCGGTCAGTTGCGCGATCGGGTCATATACTTGCGCAATGGGTCAGCCAGCAGGGGAGTCGGCGAAGACACGGCGGCTTGCCGAGGTCGCCAAGAAGGTCGGGGTCAGTGAGGCGACGGTCAGCCGGGTGCTGAACGGGCGGCCGGGGGTGTCGGACGCCACCCGGGCGGCGGTGCTCACGGCGCTGGACGTGCTGGGGTACGAGCGACCGACGCAACTTCGGGGGGAGCGGGCGCGGCTGGTGGGGCTGGTGCTGCCGGAACTGGGGAACCCGATCTTCCCGGCGCTCGCCGAGGTGATCGGCGGGGCGCTGGCGCAGCGCGGGTTCACACCGGTGCTGTGCACGCGGACGGCGGGCGGGCTGTCGGAGGCCGACTACGTGAACATGCTCGTCGACCAGCACGTGTCGGGGATGGTGTTCGCCGGGGGGCACTACGCCGAGATGGACTCCCCGCACGAGCACTACTTCCGGCTGATGGAGCTGGGGCTTCCGGTGGTGCTGGTGAACGCGGCCGTGCCCGAGTTGGCGTTCCCGAGGGTGTCCACCGATGACGCGGTCGCGGTCGAGCAGGCGTTCACCCATCTGGCGTCCCTTGGGCACGAGCGCATCGCCCTGATGCTGGGGCCCGAGGACCACATCCCCTCGCAGCGCAAGCTGGCCGCCTTCCGGGCGGTGGCGGCCGGGCGCGGGACGCCGGTCGCCGAGGACGCGGTGGTGCACGCCATGTTCTCGATCGAGGGCGGGCACAGCGCCGCCTCGCGGATCATCACGGCGGGCTTCACGGCGGTGATCTGCGCCAGTGACGTGCTGGCCCTGGGCGCGATCCGGGCGGTGCGGCGGGCCGGCCTGTCGGCCCCCGAAGACCTGTCGGTGGTCGGGTTCGACGACTCGGCGTTCATCAACTGCACGCATCCGCCGCTGACCACGATCCGCCAGCCGATCGAGGCGATGGGCCGGGCCGCGGTCACCATGCTGGTCAACCAGATGGAGCGCGGGTCGGTGCCCGCCGAGGAGCTGCTGTACGAGCCGGAGCTGGTGGTGCGCGGCTCCACCGCGCCCGCCCGTGTCGCCGTTACGGGATCGTGACGGCCACTTTCCGTCACTGAGTCTCGACCTTACGAAGCCGTCGCCCCGGTGCGGGGCGGCGGCTTCTGTCGTCTGGCTGCGACTTCAGCGCGTACGCAAGACTGTGCGGAGCTGTTGTCGCAAATTTGTGCTCTACTGCTCGACTATTGCAATGTGATGCTCGTCTCTGTATGTTCCTCGCAATCGCCCCGAGGAGGAACCTCTGATGAGACTCCGTCACACGGCGGTGCTGCTCGCCGCGGCGCTCGCCCTGTCCGGCACCGCCTGTGGTGCCAAGTCCAGCAAGAAGGACGACCTCGGGGCCGCCCCCGGGGCGACCGCGGGACCGCTGGACCCCAACACCAAGGTCTCCATCACGGTCGGCTGCCAGCCCCCCAAGACCGCCAAGGCCGAACGCGCCGCGTGGGACTCCGACGTCAAGGAGTTCCAGGCCAAGCACCCGAACATCACGATCGTCAGCAAGGACGCCTTCCCTTGCATCGTCCCGGAGACCTTCCAGGCCAAGCTGGCCGGCGGGCAGATGGAGGACGTCTTCTACGTCTATTACACCGACGCGCAGAACATCATCAGGAACAGGCAGGCCGCCGACATCACCCCGTACGTGAGCGGCCTGCAGAGCGTCAGGGACGTCAACCCGCAGTTCCTCCAGGCGCTCAAGGGCACCGACGGCCGGATCTACGGGCTGCCGCGCAAGGGTTACACCACCGGGCTGGTCTACAACCGCAAGCTGTTCACCCAGGCCGGTCTGGACCCGAACAACCCGCCCAAGACCTGGGCGGAGGTCCGCGAGGCCGCCAAGAAGATCACCGCGCTCGGCCCCGGCTACGTCGGCTACGGCGAGTACAGCGCGGGCAACACCGGCGGCTGGCACTTCACCTCGGAGATCTACGGCCGGGGCGGCGACGTCGTCACCCCCGACGGCACCAAGGCCGCCTTCAACAGCCCGGCCGGCCGCGCCGTGCTGCAGAACCTCAAGGACATGCGGTGGACCGACGACTCCATGGGGACCAAGCAGCTGCACCGCTGGGAGGACCTCATGCGGCTGATGGGCAGCGGCAAGCTCGGCATGATGGTCGGCGCGCCCGACGTGGCCGTCGAGGTCTTCCTCAACTTCGGCGCGAAGATCGAGGACATCGGCGCCACCACGCTGCCGGAGGCCAGGGCGTCCCTGCTCGGCGGTGACGCGTACATGATCAACCCGAAGGCGTCCCCCGACCAGATCAAGGCCGCGATCCTGTGGCTGGAGTTCCGCAACCTGACGCCGGGCCAGGGGCAGTTCGACTACGAGCAGTTCAAGTCCCTGGGCCGCCCGGTCGGCGTGCCGGAGAACCTGCTGTGGGGGACCAACGCCAGCGGTACCAAGGAGCGTGAGCTGCGCAGGCGGTTCGCGACCGTGCCGGTGGACAACTTCGCCCCCTACGAGAACGGCGCGCCCAGCGTCGCCCCGAAGGTGGAGCCGCCGAACGCGCAGGCCATCTACGCCATCCTCGACAGCGCCATGTCGGCCGTGCTGACCAGGAAGGACGCCGACATCGACCAGTTGCTCGGCGACGCGGAGAAGAAGGTCAACGCGCTCCTGGCCCGTACCAACTGACAAGCAGCCCGGGGGCGCCTTCGGACCGCGCGGGCGCCCCCGGGCCCACCGACAGGGGTGACGATGACCGTTCTGCAGAGCCGGCCCGGCGGGAGGCGGACCGGACGGAGGCGGCCGGGCCTGGCGGTACGGCGGAACCTGACCGCCTACGGATTCCTGAGCGGGGCGCTGATCTGCTTCGCGTTCTTCTCCTGGTATCCGATGGTCCGCGAGTTCATCCTCAGCTTCCAGAAGAACAACTTCGTGGACCCGCCGGTCTGGGTGGGGCTGGACAACTTCCGCACGGTGATCCAGGACCCGGCGTTCAAGAGCGCCTGGCTCAACACCGCGATGTTCACGCTGCTGGCCCTGGTGTGCGGGTACCTGGTGCCGTTCGTGATCGCGCTGGTGCTCAACGAGCTGCGGCACGCCCGCGGCTACCTCAGGTTCGTGGTGTACCTGCCGGTCATGCTGCCTCCGGCGGTGTCGGTGCTGCTGTTCAAGTGGTTCTACGACCCCGGGCCCGGCCTGTTCAACCAGATCCTGGGGCTGGCGCAGCTGCCGGCGCTGAGCTGGCTGGACTCCAAGGACACCGCGCTGATCTCACTGGTCATCGTCTCCACCTGGATGAACCTGGGCAGCGGCACGCTGATCTACCTGGCCGCGCTGCAGACCGTGCCCGGCGAGCTGTACGAGGCCGCCGAGCTGGACGGCGCGGGCGTACTCCGCCGGATCTGGCACGTCACCATCCCGCAGACCCGGCTGATCCTGCTGGTGATGCTGCTGTTGCAGGTCATCGCCACCATGCAAGTGTTCGTCGAGCCGTACCTGCTGACCGGAGGCGGCCCGGAGGACGCCACGATCAGCGTCGTCTACCTCATGTACCAGTACGCCTTCAACTACGGGAACTTCGGCGGAGGCAGCGCCCTCGGGCTGATGCTGATGCTGGTCCTCGTCGTGTTCTCCGCCGCTTACCTGCGCCTGTCGCGCGACAACACCTAAGGGCCGGTCACGATGACCAACCTCACCGCCACCCGTCCGCCCGCCACCCCCGTACCGGACAAGCGGAGGGCCGCGCCCAAACGGCGGCCGCGCACCCGGTTCACCTCCGAGCACCGGACGATCCTGTCGCCGCACCAGCTCAACTCGCGGTGGGGCCGCCGGATCTACTGGCTGGTCCTGGTCTCCACCGTGCTGGTGTTCACCGCGGTCTTCGTGTTCCCGCTGTACTGGATGGTCACCGGGGCGATGAAGACCGGCGAGGAGTTCGCCCGCATCCCGCCCACGTACGTGCCGTCGCGGTTCTCGCTCGACGGCTACCGGCAGGCGTGGGAGCTGATGAACCTGGACCGGTTCCTGCTCAACACGCTGCAGTACGCGTTCGGCGCGTGGGCGTTCGCGCTGGCCTTCGACGTCGGCGCGGCCTACGCGCTGTCCAAGCTGCGGCCGCTGTTCGGCAACGTGATCCTGCTGGCGATGCTGGCCACGCTGATGATCCCGCCGACGGTGATCCTGCTGCCGGCCTACCTGACCATCAAGGACGTGCCGATCGTCCGGCTGGACCTGCTCAACACGCCGTGGGCGATCTGGCTGCCGGCGGTGGCCAACGGGTTCAACATCTTCCTGCTCAAGCGCTTCTTCGACGCCATCCCCACCGAGCTGATCGAGGCCGCGCAGCTCGACGGGGCCTCTCCGCTGCGGATCCTGCGCTCGATCGTGCTGCCGGTGTCGCGGCCGATCCTCGGCGTGGTGTCCATCTTCACGGTGGTCAACGTGTGGCGCGACTTCGCCTGGCCGCTGCTGGTGTTGCAGGACCCGGAGAAGATGACGATCAGCGTCGGCATCGCGTCGCTGCGGGCCAACATGCCGCAGACCACGATGACCGCCGCCCTGGTGATCGCGAGCATCCCGACGATCGTGGTGTTCTTCCTGTTCCAGCGGCACATCATGGCCGGCCTGACCGCGGGCGGCCTCAAGGGCTGACCCGGTCCCGTTGTTTTCCTACAGCCCTAAGGAGTGCCGCAGCATGCCCGAAACATGGTGGCGGGGAGCCGTGATCTACCAGGTCTACCTGCGCAGCTTCGCCGACGGCAACGGCGACGGCGTGGGCGACCTGGCGGGGCTGCGCTCCCGCCTGCCCTACCTGGCCGAGCTGGGAGCCGACGCGATCTGGCTGAACCCGTGGTACCCGTCGCCCATGGCCGACGGCGGCTACGACGTGGCCGACTACCGCGACATCGAGCCCGCCTTCGGCACCCTGGCGGAGGCCGAGGCGTTCATCGGCGAGGCGCACGCGCTCGGCATCCGAGTCATCATCGACGTGGTGCCCAACCACTCCTCCGACCACAGCGAGTGGTTCCGGCAGGCGCTGGCCGCCGGGCCGGGCTCGCCGGAACGGGCCAGGTTCTGGTTCCGGCGCGGCGAGGGCGACGGCCCGCCGAACGACTGGCGGTCCATCTTCGGCGGACCGGCCTGGACGCAGGTGCCGGACGGGGAGTGGTACCTGCACCTGTTCGCGCCCGAGCAGCCCGACTTCAACTGGACCCATCCCGACGTGCACGCCGAGTTCCTGGACGTGCTGCGGTTCTGGTTCGAGCGGGGGGTGGACGGCTTCCGCATCGACTCGGCCGCCGTCCTGGTCAAGGACCCCGACGCCGCGCCCGACGGGCTCCACCCGTACACCGACCGGGACGGGGTCCACGACATCTACCGGGACTGGCGGCGGCTGGCCGACGCCTACCCGGGCCGGATGCTGGTCGGCGAGGTGTGGCTGCCCGACCAGGAGCGGCTGGCCCGCTACCTGCGGCCGGACGAGATGCACACGGTGTTCAACTTCCCGTTCCTGGGCGCCCCCTGGGACGCCGCCGCACTGCGGGCCGTCATCGACGACACCTTCGCCACGCTCGCGCCGGTCGGCGCCCCCGCCACGTGGGTGCTGTCGAACCACGACGTGATCCGTACGGTCACCCGCTACGGGCGTGCGGACACCTCGTTCGACCACGCCGACCGCAGGCTCGGCGCGCCCACCGACCCGGCGCTCGGGCTGCGCCGGGCGCGGGCCGCCGCGCTGCTGTCACTGGCGCTGCCCGGCAGCGTCTACATCTACCAGGGCGAGGAGCTGGGGCTGCCCGAGGTCGAGGACCTGCCGGACGAGGTGCGGCAGGACCCGATCTGGCGTCGTTCCGGCCACACCGACCGGGGGCGGGACGGCTGCCGGGTGCCGCTGCCATGGTCGGGCGTTGAGCCTCCGTTCGGGTTCGGCACCGGGGAGCCGTGGCTGCCACAGCCCGCCGGGTGGAAGGACCTGACGGTCGAGGCACAGCAGGCCGACCCGTCCTCGATGCTGGCCCTCTACCGCGCCGCCCTGCGGATCCGCGCGAACGAACTGGGCGACGGCACCATGCGCTGGCTGCCCATGGGTGACGACGTGCTCGCCTTCGTCCGCGACTCCGGCCTGACCTGCGTGGTGAACCTCGGCGCCGAGCCGGTGCCGGTCACCGGTGAGGTCCTGCTCGCCAGCGGACCGCTGCAAGGGGGCCTGCTACCCCCGAACACGGCGGTCTGGCTGCGCTGACCCTCTCCCCCGGACGCCCCTGGTCCTTCCGGGGGCGTCCCCGGCCCCCAAGCTTCTGCCGCTCCTCCCAGGCAGGTCCCCGCGTACCTGGCTCCAGGTGGTTCGCCTCGTCTCTGCGACGGCCGGCGTACGGTCGATGCAGGCTGTCAGTGCAGGGTTCTGCCCTGGCAGCGGGGATCGACCGGGACCAGCGGGTGGCGCGGGGCGCGCCAGCTGAGCATCGTCTGTTCCACGTGCCAGCCGTGGACCCGGATGTCGATGGCCGGGGGCTGGCCGGGCGGGCGGCACAGGGTCTTGGAGACGAGCCGGTCGTTCGGGATGAACCGCAGGACGCCACCGCCGTCGAGCACGGTGGTGGTGGTGTCGTCCACGGAGACCACCTCACCGATGACGATCCGCGACGGGCCGGGGTCCTCGGGGGTGTCGTCGACCTCCAGCGCGAGGGTGGGCAGCACCGGGGCGCGCAGGAAGATCACGCTCACCAGCGCCGCCGCGAGCACCGCCCCGCCCAGCGCGGTCCCGTGGGCCAGCGGCCGGGCGGCGCGCTCGGGGACCGGGCCGACGAGCAGCAGCGTGCAGACGGGAGGCAGCGCCAGCATGAGCACGAGCAGCACCTCGTCCTGCGTGAACGCGTCCCAGATCGCCGGCGCCAGCCACGCGTACACGGCGGCGGCGACCAGCAGCGGCAGCAGGACACAGGCGGCCCAGACGGCCCGGCCCGCGCCGCGCCGGGCCTTCACCTCCAGCCCGAAGACGACCAGCAGCAGCATCAGCAGGGCCGGCAGGAAGCGCAGTTGCCAGATCATGGCCGCCAGCAGCCCCAGCACGAGCACCACCCAGTCGGGGATGCGCCGGCTCGCCCGTACCAGCCAGGAGCCGCCGTCGCGGGGAGCGCTCACCCGCAGCAGCGCGCCGAGCGCCCGGCAGCCGAGGACGACCACCGGGACCGACCACATCAGGGTCACCAGCAGCGTGCTGACCAGCCCCAGCGGACTGACGTTCTGGACGAGCACGAGCATCGTCTGGGGGTCCTGCCCGCTGAGGTACCAGACCCGCATGATGAGCAGGAGCAGCGGGAACGCGGGCAGCAGGGTCAGCAGCCACTGCTGCCCGCCCTCGGCCTCGCCGTTGCCGGCCATGGGTCCTCACCGGCCGTCCGGGCCGCGCCGGGCACCGGCCGCCGTCACCGCCGCCGGTGGCACGGGCACCGCGGCGGGGGCGGCGAAGGTGCCCGCGCCGACGGTCCTGTCACGCTCCCACGGCCACTGGCGGATCTCGACCTTCTCCACCGGGGGCTGCTCGGAGATGGCGACCTGCTGGATGCCCGCGGCCTGCTGCTCGGCGGCCAGGTTGCGGTCGAAGGCGTCCTCCCAGCGCCGGTCCCGGGGGTCGTTGCGGGACTGGTAGAGCGACAGGTTCACCAGCTTGGTGAGGGCGTCGTTGCCCCCGGTGTTGACGCCGTAGCTCTCCAGGGTGTCGAGCCCGACGTCGTGCAGCCGCAGCCGGCCGGGGTACTGCTTGACGAACCCGGCCAGGATCGCGGCGTCGGAGGTCACCGCGTCGAACTCCCCGCTCAGCAGGCCGTCCGCGCACTTCTTCATGCTGTTGCGGCTGACCAGCCTGACCTTGGCCTCCGCCGCCGGGCCGGTGGAGGTGGACGTCGCCGTGGTACACATCCGCATCCCGCTGAAGTCCGACATCGACTCGGCCGGTTCGACGTCCTGGCGGGTCATGACGGTCTGCTCGGTGCGCAGGTAGGGCGCCGAGAAGCTCACCGTGGGCAGCCGCTCCCGCTCCTCGGTGATGCTGAACGTGGCCACCACCATGTCCACCGTGACGAACCGGCCGTCGGCGTCCCGGGCCTGCATACGCGCCCGGTCCTCGGTCTCGATGGGCAGGAAGCGCACCTGGCTGGGGCGGAACCCGAGGTCTCCGGCGATCATGTAGGCGATGTCGATGTCGAAGCCGGAGTAGGTCCTGGTCTTCGGGTCGTACAGCGCCATCCCCGGGTGGTCGTTCTTGACCCCGATGCGCAGGTCCTGCTTGCCGATGAGATGCGCCTGCTCCAGCAGGTCCTCGCGGGTGGGCGGGCCGCCGCGCTGGACGAGCACCACGATGGTCACCACGACGAGCATGAGCACCGCCAGGACGACGCCCAGCCGGAGGGTGCGGATCGTCCTGCCGCGCGGCCAGTTCCCGCCGAACCGGCCACCGTCCGATGCGATCATCGGAGATCACCGTCCCTTCCGGATCGAACGGCCGTGACGGCCGGGCGACGGAGCCCGTCCGGCGCGGCATCATATTCGGTGGCATTGTGAAGACGTCCGGGGGCTGTCCGGAGTTCGGTGGGAAAGTGCGCGCCCGGCAGGCGAGACGGAAATGTTACTGATCGGTTCGCGGAATCGCGCACCGGCCCGGACGGAATTCTCCGGGATGTCCGGGATCCGGTGTCACAGCCGGGAGCAAAGATCGTTCAGCAGGGCGTACTCGGCGGTCTCCTCGGTGTCGGTGCCGCCGAGCATGTAACCGCCGAATTTCATGCCGCCCCGCTCCCGGCCGATGGTGATCACGCCTCGGGCGATCTCGGCCATGGCGGCCGCCACATCGGCCGGTTCGACCTCGGTGTTGCGCCTGATGTACCGCTCGGTGAGCCGGGACGTGGAAATGATCTCCCCATGGCCGGCGCGGACCCGGGGATCGTCGTTGTACATCTCCCAGTACATTCGGGAGCCCGGAATGACCGCCGGTGGGGAGACCGAAACAGTGGTGATCTGGTCGCGGTACGTCTCGGCGAGGGACAGCCAGTCGTCGACCTCGGACTTCAGCAGTTCGAGCGTCGTTCCGGGCAGGCCGACAATGCCTGATATGTAGAGTTTGTAATCCAGTGCCCTGGCGAGTTCCAGCGCTTCGTGGATCCGGTCCTTCCCCTTGTTGATGCCCTTGGAGTCGCCCTTGAGCAGCCGGGGGTCGAACGCCTCCAGCCCCACGTTCCAGGTGCGCACGAAACCGCGGCACAGCTCGGCCGACCGCAGGAACTCGTACACCAGGCCGTAGGCCAGCATGAAGCGGTGCCGCCGCAGGACGGGCGAACGCGCGCACGCCTCGGCCAGCTCGTCCAGGTACGTGATGTCGCCGCCCCACTGGTCGGAGGAGAAGCCCAGCGTGGAGTCGCCCGCCGCGTAGACGTTGGCCCCCAGACCGCCCACCACGTCCTCCAGGACGGGCACGGCCGCCGCCACGTCCGTGGTCTTGGGCGTGAGCCCCTGGATCGAGCAGTGCTTGCACCGGCGCGTCGCCTTGTCGCCCCAGGTGCACCCGCCGTCGAGGGGCAGCGTGACCATGCGCTTGAGCTCGTAGTGGTGGGCGTACCAGACCGCGAACGCCTTGTCGTAGTGGCGTTCGAGCTGGTCTTCGAGCAGCCGGTAGTCGGGCAGGATCCGGCGGTTCAGCGGGAAGGTCGGCGCCGCCTGGTGGACGACGGCGCCGCCGCGCCGGTAGGCCAGCGAGGGCACCCGGCCGAGGTCCAGCCTGCCCTGCAGGGCGTACAGCAGCCCCAGCATGGTGAACGGGCCGTTGTTGCCGGTGCTGACGAAATCGACCAGCCGCCCGCCGTAGGTCCCGGTGAGTATCTCGCGGTAGAGGATTCCGGCGTGGTCGTTGCCGAAGATCACGACGGCATTGGGGTTCACCCGTTTGATCTCGGCCGCCACGATCAGCGCCCACGGCGCAGTCGCGGTGTAGACGCTGAGCGCGGCCACGTCGGGCGGATCCGCGGCGATCGCGGCGCGGATCCGGGGCCAGGGGACATGGCTCAGATCGTGGTAGGCCCAGGCGATCTCGGGCAGGTACGTCGCCTGATAGGTGATCATTTCCATCAGCCCGGCATGTGGATAGACCGTGCCCTCGTCGCGGTAGCGCTCCTGGCCGTCCACGCCCTCGATGAGGGCCCCGCCGCCGGAATGGCCGCCCCGATGCGCCGAGGTGAGCGGAAGCCCGAAATACCACACCGAACGGATTCGCCGCCGCGACTCCCCGCGCCCGGCCGGCGGGAATTCCCAGTGATACCGCGGGTCGACGCCGACGATCTCTTCGACCGGCCGCAGGCTCATCATCGCGGACCCCCTTCTTCCCGATTCCGGTCAGGCGGTATCCTCTTTTTGGAACACGCGATGCGGGCGGCGCCGGCGACGGATCACATCGAAGTCGTATTCTTCGTCGCGCGGGTGACGGCGTCAAGGCGGGAAGGCCCTTTCACGAAATCATCGTGCGCCGTCCCCGCCCTCACCGCACGAACCCGGCACGGGCCGATGCCACGGCCTCGGTGTTCCGGTGGGCGGGTCAGCTGTCCCGGAGGTCCTCGGGGTGGAGGGGGATCGTCGGAAGGTCGCCCTGGGCGCGCTTCCTGGCCGTCGTGGCCGGGAGGGCGGCGATCTGGTCGTTGAAGTTCTTCAGATAGGCGTCGTACACCGACGAGCCGAGGATTCTCATGTTCGACTCGTCGTTGTGGTAAACGCCGTTGACGGTGTAGTTCGCCGAGCCGGTCATGACGATCCTGCGGCCGTTCACCCCGTTGTAGCGGCCGTCGATCAGCAGGTACTTGTTGTGCGTGTAGTACCGGGCGTAGCCGTCGGCCCTGGTGCCGTGCGTGGTGTCGCGGACGTCGATCCTGGATTTGGCCAGGGTGGAGCGGATGGAGGAGTCGATGGAGTCCTTGGTGTAGATCACGGTCACCCGGCAGCCCCTGGCGGCCATGCTCGCCAGGTGCCGGGCGAGCGGGAGCCGACCGTCGGTCCACTGGAACATCGCGACGCGCACCCGGCTCGGGTGGGTCTTGGAGCAGGCCACGAGCTTGAGCATGCTCAGGATCGTGTCGCTGCCGCTGTTGGACTTCGGCCAGAAGTACGCCTTCGGATTGGTCCCGGACGTCCAGTAATAACCGTGGTCGTAAGAGCCCAGAGCGCCTCTGGACATGTCGTTGAAGTTCCTGACGTAGGCGTTGTAGAGGCTCTTGTTGCCGACCACCGTGTAGCTGTTGTTCCAGGCGGTCTCGGCCTGGCGGGTGGTGGGATTGGCGCTGGAGACGGTCACCACGCGCTTGCCGCCGCCGGAGAACAAGAAGATCTTCGAGTGCAGCGACCCGATGGCCTTGCCGTTCTTGTGGTAATGGTCCATGCAGCCGCCGGAGCACAGCGCCGCATAACTGCTCGCGCTGCTCTTCAGGTTCACCCTGGTGCCGAGCGCGGACTGTAGGCGCCGCCAGTCGCCGTTCACGGCGTGCCGGTCCATCAGCACCCGCACGTGCACCCCGCGCCGGTGCGCGGCGATGAGCTTGTTGACGAAACTGTCGAGCGTGATGCTGTAGACCGCGACGCGGATCACTGAGCCCCGGGGGGCGGTGGCGATGTCACGCTCGATCCGCCGCATGATGGCGTACTGCTGGGCCGTGGTCCCCTTGGGATTGTTGAACACCGGTCCCGCGACGGGGGCGAACACCGCCGCATTCGCCGTTCCCGTGCCGAAGTGGCCGACCCCCGCGGCGATCAGTCCCAGGACGGCCGCCGGAACGACGGCACGCCACCTGCCCCCATAGGCCACGCCCGTTCCCCTCCCCATGGCCGGCACCGAGGCAGAATTTTAACAGGGAAAATGCCCAATAATGCGGAAGATCACCGGTTTGGCCGCAATCGGGCGGGAAAAAGGCGTGCCGGAAGCGGTGGGCGCGGCCGTCCCGGGAGCGCGTCCGGCCTGGTGAGCGGCCTGATCAGGGCCGCCAGGCGCGCGCCGGCGGTCGGCGGGAGGCGATGCCACGGACGGGCCGAATGCCCGGTGAGTGACAACTTACCGTTATGCCCTGATGACAGGAGGCGGATCAGGCGTACCTTGCCCTCATGAGCCGGCGTCTCATCGAGCTGGAGGCCGAGGTCGCGGACTGGCTGGAACAGCTGCTCACCGCGCAGTTCGCGGCCGTCGCCTTCGCCATGCACTTGATCGCAGCCTACGGCGCCCTGCGCGCCGACCCGCGGGTCCAGTATCTGGGCAACCGCTTCCACCCCATGAACGTGATGCGGTTCTACCTCGACACCGAGCCCATGGGGCTCAGCTACTGGTGCGCGCCCGAGCGCCGGACCGTCATCCTGACCGTCTGGCGCGTCTCCCGTATCTGCGAGGCCGCCGAGGCGGCACGCGCCCGCCAGGCCCTGCACCGCTGCGCGGGCCATCTCCCCCATCCCCACGACCAGCACCACAACTGGGCCGAGCTCAGCGCCCGGCGCATGCTGGAGCCGGGGGCCGCCGACTCCTACCGGCAGGCCGCCGCCGCCCACGTCTTCGGCCAGGCCGTCCATCTGCAGCGCGCCCGCCACCACCTCAGCGTCGAGGAACTCGCCGCCGCGGCCGACACCACGGACTCGCTCATCAACCGCTGCGAGGTGGGCGGCCTCCCGCCCACCACGCCGCTGGCCGCCCGCATCGCCGCCGCCCTGTCCTGCGAACAGCTCCTGACCCGTCCCCTGGACCCGCCCGCGGTCCCGGCGTAGCGGACGGTCCGGGCCTGGTCCAGGGTAGGTCCGGGCCGGGTCCGGGCTAGCTGTCGCGGAGCTGTGCGGGGTCGACGGGGATCGCCGGGAGCCGGCCCTCGGCGCGCTGCTGGGCGGTCAGGGCCGGGACGGAGGCGATCTGGTCGTTGAAGTTCTTCAGGTAGGCCGCGTACATGGTGGCGCCGGTGAGCTTCAGGTTCGACTCGTCGTTGTAGTACAGCCCGTTCACCGTGTAGTTCGCCGAGCCGGTCATGACGATCTTGCTGCCGTTCGTGCCGCCGTACCGGCCGTCGATCAGCAGGTACTTGTTGTGCGTGTAGTGCTCGGCGTAACCCTGGGGGGTCCTGCCGAACGTGGTGTCGCGGACCACGACCTTGGACTTGGCCAGCGTCGACTGGACGGCCGGGGAGATCGAGTCCTTGGTGTAGATCACGGTCACCCGGCAGCCCTTGGCCGCCATGCTCACCAGTTGCCGGGCCAGCGGGAGCCGGCCGTCGGTCCACTGGAACATCGCGACGCGGACCTGGCTCGGATAGGTCTTCGAGCACGTGACGAGCTGGAGCATGCCCAGGATCGTGTCGTTGGAGCCCTTGGACTTCGGCCAGAAGTACGCCTTCGGATTGGCCCCGGACGTCCAGTAGTAATTGCGGTTGTAGGAGCCCAGGGCTCCCTTGGACATGTCGTTGAAGTTCTTGACGTAGGCGTTGTAGAGGCTCTTGTTGCCGACCACCGTGTAGCTGTTGTTCCAGGCGACCTCGGCCTGCGTGGCGGTCGGGTTGGCGCTGGAGATGGTCACGGTCGGCTTGCCGCCGCCGGAGAACAGGAAGAACTTCGTGTGCAGCGAGCCCACCGCCGCCCCGTCCTTGCCGTGGTACCGGCCCATGCAGCCGCCGGAGCACAGCGCCGCATAACTGCTCGCGCTGGTCTGCACGTTCACCTTCGTGCCCAGCGCGGACGCCAGCCGCTGCCAGACGCCGTTCACCGAGTGCTGGTCCATCAGGAACCGCACGTACACCCCGCGCCGGTGCGCGGCGATGAGTTTGTCGGCGAAACTGTTCAGGGTGATGCTGTAGACGGCGACGCGAATGACCGAGCCCTTGGGCGCGGTGTCGATGTTGCGCTCGATCTGCCGCATGATGGCGTACTGCTGGGCGGTGTTCCCCGTGGGATTGTTGAAGACGGGCCCCGACCGGGGGGAGAACGCCGCGCTCGCCGTTCCCGTCCCCAGATGAACGGCCCCCGCCCCCAGCACACCGACGGCGGCCACCAGAGCGGCGATGCGCTTCCCGCCCGGAAATCCCACGCGTTACTCCCCCTCCCCCGACCGGACACCGTCCGTGATCTTAACAGGAGGAATCGGCCGAAGGCGGCGGGATTCCACGTTCCGCCACGACCCGGCGAAAGCGCACCGCACGGGAGCGTACGGCGGCGAACCGGCAGGTCACCGAGCGAGTACCGGCAAGCGCGACCGGCCCTGCCGAAGGCGCGACCGGCCCTGCCGAAGCGAGGCCGGCCACACCGCTCCCGGGAAGGGCGCCGGGCCGGCGGACGGTCGTACCGCCCGCCGGCCCGGCGTGACAGGGCGGGCGGTGTTCACCGCCCTGATCGCTCCGCCACCTGGTCGAGGCGTTCGGAGGAGGAAGCGGAGGACGGGGGGTCCGGGACGGCCGCGGGCCGGTGGCGGCCGGAGCGGGCGGCCGTCAGGTCCCGGGCGGTGCCCCACAGGCCCTTGCGGAACAGCAGGACGATGACCACGAAGATCAGGCCGGTGATGATGCCGGTCTCCTCGAAGCCCGCGGTGGCCAGGTAGTCGTTCAGCGAGACGATCAGCGCGGCGCCCAGCACGGCGCCCCACAGGGTGCCGATGCCGCCGAGGACGACCATCATCACCGCCTGCCCCGAGGTGGTCCAGTACACGTCGTGCAGGGACGCGAAGCCGTGGCTGATGGCGAAGACGCCGCCGCCCAGCCCGGCCAGCGCCGCCGACAGCACGAACGCCAGCAGCCGATACCGGTCGACCGGGTAACCCAGCGCGCGGGCCCGCGACGGGTTGTCCCGGATCGACATCAGCACCTGGCCGAACGGGCTGCGCACGATCCGCCACGCCACCAGCAGCCCGACCAGCACGAACGGCAGACCCGCGTAGTAGAAGAGGAACGGGTCCGACAGGTCCAGGCCGAACAACTCCCGGGGGATGCCCTGCAGCCCGTTCTCCCCGCCGGTCACATCGCGCCACTGATTGACGATGAAGTAGATCATCTGGGCGAAGGCCAGCGTGACCATGGCGAAGTAGATGCCGCTCAGCCGGACCGACAGGTAGCCGATCGGCACCGCTAGCACCGCCGCCGCCAGCGCCCCGCCGACGATCGCCACCGGGAAGGGCAGCCCGGTGTGCAGGGCGATCAGCCCGGTCGTGTAGGCCGAGGTCCCCCAGAAGGCGGCGTGCCCGAACGACAGCAGCCCGCCGTACCCCAGCAGCAGATCGACCGCGACGGCGAACAGCGCCCAGGCGGCGATGTCCATCGCGACCGGCGGGTAGATCAGCCACGGCAGCGCGAACGCGACCACCAGGGCCAGGGCAAGCAGCACCGGCCGCCGCGCCAGCAGACGCAGGATCATACGAGGCCCTCCTCCCGGCCGAACAGGCCCGCCGGGCGCCACAGCAGCACGGCCGCCATCAGGATGAACACCAGGGTCTGTGACAGTGCGGGCACGTACAGGTTGCCGAGGGCGGAGATCAGCCCGATCAGGAAGCCGGCGGCCACCGAGCCGAACACCGAGCCGAGCCCGCCGATCACCACCACCGCGAACACCACGATGATCAGGTCGGCGCCCATCAGCGGGTTGATGGCGCGCATCGGCGCGGCCAACACCCCGGCCAGGCCCGCCAGCGCGATGCCGAAGCCGAAGACGGGGGTGACCCAGCGCGCCACGTCGATGCCCAGCGCCCGGGTCAGCTCCGGCTTCTCGGTGGACGCCCGAACGATCATGCCGACCTTGGTGCGGGTCAGCGCCAGCCACACCAGCCCGCACACCAGCGCGGACAGGGCCAGCACGAACACCTGGTAGGCGGGGTACTCGAACAGCCCCAAGTTCAGCGAGCCGTCCAGCAGCCCCGGGCGGCCGTACTGCTGGGACTGGACGCCGTACCGGCTCCGGACCACGTCCTGCAGGATCAGCGCGAGCCCGAAGGTGAGCAGGAAGTTGTAGAGCGGGTCCAGGGCCGCCAGCCGCCGGATGAACAGCCGTTCCAGCACCACCCCGGCCAGGCCGAGCAGCACCGGGACGATCAGCAGCGCCGCCCAGAAGCCGATGCCGAACGAGTCGAGCAGCACGAACGCGCCGAACGCGCCCAGCATGTAAAAGGCGCCGTGGGCGAAGTTCACCACGCCCAGCATCCCGAAGATGACCGCCAGGCCGAGGGCGAGCAGGGCGTAGAACGCCCCGCTCACCAGGCCGTTGAAGGCTTGCTCGACCATCAGAGCCGGCAGCTTCCGTCGGCGGGCTGGAACGCCTCGTTCGCCGGGACGGTCTTGAGGATCTTCTCGTAGTCCCACGGCTCCTTGACCTCGGCGGCCGGCTTGACCTGGGCCAGCTCGACGTCGTGCAGCAGCAGGTGGTCCTGGGCGCGGATCTCGGCGTTGTCGGCGAAGACGTCGTTGAACTTGTGGCCCTCCAGCGCCTTGACCACGTCGTCGGAGTTGTCGGTCCCGGCGCGCTGGACCGCCTCCAGGTACTGCGTGGCCGCCGAGTAGTTGGCCGCGTGCGCGAACGAGGGGCGCTTACCGGTCTTGGCCATGAACTTGTCGGCCCAGGCGCGGTTCTGCGGGGTGGCGTTCCAGTACCAGGGGTCGGTGAACTTGGTGCCGGCCAGGGCGTCGGGGCCGAGCGAGTGAATGTCGGTGATGAACATCAGGCCGACCGCCAGGTCGATGCCCTTGTCCTGCAGCTTGTACTCGTTGTACTGCTTCACCAGGTTGACCAGGTCGCCGCCGGCCTGCATGGTGCCGAGCACCTGCGGCTTGGGGTTCAGCCCCGGCGCCTTGAGCAGGAACGTGGAGAAGTTGTCGTTGGGGAAGGGCGCCGGGTCGCTCTTGACCACGGTGCCGCCCGCCTTCTGGATGGCGGCGGTGAAGCTCTTGTTCATGTCCTGCCCGAACGCGTAGTCCGGGTAGACGATGTACCACTGCTTGGAGCCGTCCTTGGTCACCGTGCTACCGGTGCCGTTGGCCAGCATGTAGGTGTTGTAGCCGTAGTGGAAGGTGTACTTGTTGCACTGCTTGCCCTCCAGCTCGGTGGTCGCCGCCCCGATGTCCATGAAGATCTTCTTCTTGGCCTTGGCCTGGTTGGCGACGGCCAGCGCGGCGGCCGAGGACGGCACGTCCAGGATCACGTCGGCGCGCTGCCGGTCGTAGAGCTCCTGGGCCTTGGAGTTGGCGATGTCCGGCTTGTTCTGGTGGTCGGCGGAGATCACCTTGATGTCCTTGGTGACCGCCTTGTCGCCGTACCTGGCCGTGAAGTCCGCGACGGCCATCTTGACGGCCTCGACGCTGTTCTTGCCGGACAGGTCGGCGTAGATGGCCGTCTGGTCGTTGAGCACGGCCAGCGTGACCGAGCCGTCGCTGATCTTCCCCCCGCCCCCGCCGGGACCACCGCCGCAGCCGGCGAGCAGGGCGCCGACGGTGGCGACGGCGGCCGACAGACCCAATGCCTTCATGTCACACTCCTGGGGGATTTTTAGATTCCGAGGTGTTCGAGGAGTTCGTGTTCGCGGGCGCGGACCTGCTCGTTGTCGAGCGACTCGACGACGCGGCCCTCGGCCAGCAAGTAATGGCGGTCGGCCACGGTGGTGGCGAAGTGCACGTTCTGCTCGACCAGCAGCACGGTCACCCCGCGCCCTTTGACCTGGCGCAGGATCTCCCCGATCTGCTGGACGATGAGCGGGGACAGCCCCTCGGTCGGCTCGTCGCACAGCAGCAGCCGCGAGCCCATGCGCAGCACCCGGGCCAGCGCCAGCATCTGCTGCTCGCCGCCGGACAGCCGGGTGCCGGGGAAGCGCCGCCGCTCCCGCAGCCGGGGGAAGGTCTGGTAGATCTCCTCCAGCGACCACGGCGCCGGGCCGCTGACCGGGGGCAGCAGCAGGTTCTCCTCGACCGAGAGGGTGGCGTAGATGCCGCGGTCGTCGGGCACGTAGCCGATGCCGCGGCGGGCCCGGCGGTGCGGGGGCAGCGCGGTCAGATCGTCGCCGAGCAGCGACATCGTCCCGGACGTGCGCCCGTGCAGGCCCATCACGCACCGCAGGAGGGTGGTCTTGCCCGCGCCGTTGCGGCCGACCAGCGTGACGATCTCGCCCTCGGCGACGTCGAGCGACACCTCCCGCAGCACCTGGGCCTCGCCGTACCAGGCCGACAGCTTGTCAACGGTGAGCATCGGGGTCTCCCAGGTAGGCGCTGATCACTCGGGGGTCGTGCCGGATCTCGGCGTAGGGGCCCTCGACCAGCACCCGGCCGGCCTGCAGGACGGTCACCCGGTCGGCGAGGCTGGCGACCACGTTCATGTTGTGCTCGACCATCACCACCGTCCGGCCGGTCCGCACCCGGCGGACCAGCTCCACCGTCCGGTCCACGTCCTCGGCGCCCATCCCGGCGGTGGGCTCGTCCAGCAGCAGCACCTTGGGGTCCAGGGACAGCGCGAGGGCCAGTTCCAGCGCCCGCTTGCGGCCGTAGGCCAAGGTGCCGGCCGCCTGGTCGGCGAAGCCCAGCAGGCCCACCTGGTCCAGCAGTTCGTCGGCGCGCCCGGCGAAGCGGCGCAGCGCCTTGTCCGAACGCCAGAACCGCCAGCCGAGCCCGGTCGGCCCGGCCAGCGCCAGCTCCAGATGCCGCCGCACCGTCATCTGCGGGAACAGGCTGGTGATCTGGAACGATCGGGCCAGCCCGGCGCGGGCGACCTCCTCGGGACGCCGGCCGGTCAGATCGCGGCGGCCCAGCGTGATCGTCCCGGCGGTCGGCGGGAGAAAGCCGGTCAGCAGGTTGAACAGCGTGGTCTTGCCGGCTCCGTTCGGGCCGACCAGGGCGTGCACGCTGCCCTCGGCGACGTCGAGGTCGACGCCGTCCACGGCCCGGAAGCCGCGGAACTCCTTGGCCAGGCCGCGCGCCGCCAGAATGGCACCGGTCATGCTCCCGCGTCCTCCTCGAAGGGGGTTGGCCGGGCGAGTGACCCAGCCCACATCGGTCATGTGACGCCGCACACTATGGCAATCCCGACAACGGTCACCATGTAGAACGCCCCCACAAACCCGGCGGAGGCTGTGTGCCCCGGCGACACCACATGGCCGCGGGGACCGTCCTGGGAGCGGGGCACCTGGGCTCTCCGCCGATGCCGTCACCCGCCGCGTTCACCGGCACGTCACCGGGGTGCCGGGACGAGTCGTGGCGGGGGCGCACATGGGCGTGGTGGCGATTGTGTGGCGGCGGTACGTGGTCCGAGCCACAGATCATCCTCAGGATGGCGGGATCCACCCCCTGGAGGAACCGCCCATGCCGACCATCCGCAGACTGCTGACGGGCGCCCTGCTCGGCACCGTCGTGGCCGCTCCCCTGGTGGCCGCCCCGGCCGGTCCCGCGTCCGCCGGCTCGTGTCCCGAGGTCACCGTGCCCGGGGCGGAGCATCAGGTCACGGCCTGCCTCGACGACCTCACCACGGCCGGCACCGTCGCGTCCGGTCACACCGTGCCCGCCGACTACGCCGGTCTGCACCCGGCCGGAGCCCGCAACCCCAGCGGGGTGCCGGGCGTGCAGATCGACGGCTACTTCCCCGACGACTCCACGTTCAACACCAACCACGGCTGGAACCACGACAGCCAGTTCGTCATCCGGCTGCCCCAGCGGTGGAACGGCGGGCTGGTGGTCGCCGGCACCCCGGGCAACCGCCGCCAGTACGCCAACGACTTCACCATCTCCGACGCGGTGCTCGCCCAGGGGTACGCGTACGCGGCGACGGACAAGGGCAACAGCGGCCTGCAGTTCTACCGGGACGGCAAGCGGCCCGGCGACGCGATCGCCGAGTGGAACCACCGGGTCACCCAGCTCACCAAGGCCGCCAAGAAGGCGGTGAAGCACCGGTACGGCCGGGCGCCAGGCCGCACCTATGTGGCGGGCACCTCCAACGGCGGCTATCTGGTGCGCTGGCAACTGGAGAACCACCCCGAGCTGTACACCGGCGGCGTCGACTGGGAGGGGACTCTCTGGCGGGAGGACGGGCCGAACCTGCTGACGTTCCTGCCTCCCGTGCTGGCGGGGCGTCCGGACAAGACCTATCCCGCCGGGTCGTCGTTCCTGTGGCCGTACCACGAGCAGGTGTACTGGGACCTGACCCAGCGCATCTACCGTGAGGAACTGGACCCCGGCTACGACGGCGCCACCGAGGCGGGCACCCCCTACTGTGCTCCGGGCACCCCCGCGTGCGACGCCGACTACGACTACGCCTCCCGGCCCCGCGAGGTCCGCAAGGCGGTGCGGAAGATCTCGCTGACCGGCCGGATCGGCCGTCCGATGGTCACGCTGCACGGAACGCTGGACGCGCTGCTGCCGATCGACCAGGACTCCGACGTCTACGCCGCGATGGTCAGGCGGCAGGGCCGGGGCACGCTGCACCGCTACTACCGGATCGAGGGCGGCAACCACACCGACGGGCTCTACGACGCCTTCCCCGACCGGCTGCGTCCCCTGCTGCCCTGCTACCGCAGCGCGTTCACCGCGCTGGAGGCATGGACCACCCGGGGCGTCCGCCCACCCGCCTCGGCGACCATCCCCCGGCCCGCCACCGGCGACCTCGTCAACACCTGCGCACTGTCCGGCTGACGGCTTCGTGGAGGACCACCATGAGACTCGGACTGTCCGTCCTGGCGCTGCCGGTCGCGGCGGCGCTCGCCGGGGTGACGGCGACCGTCGCCCTGGGCGCCGTGCCCGCACCCACCCCGGGCACACTGAAGACCTACAACATCAGCTCCACGTACGTCTCCGGGGTCTCTTCCGGCGGGTACATGGCCAACCAGCTCCACGTAGCCTACTCCGGCGTGTTCAAGGGTGCGGGCATCTTCTCCGCCGGGCCGTACCGCTGCGCACAGGGCAACCTGGCGACCGCGCTGAACGCCTGCATGCAGACCTACACGCCGCGCAAGACACCCGCCCAGCTCGTCTCGGAGACCAGGTCCCTCGCCGGCGCCGGGGCAGTGGACCCGGTGGCCAATCTGTCGGGTGACCGGGTGTACCTCTCGCACGGGTCGAACGACCAGACGGTGGTACGCGCCGTCAACGACGATCTGGCCACCTACTACCGGGACCTGGGCGCGAACGTCTCCTACGCCAAGACCAACGCCGGGCACGCCTGGCTGTCCCCCATCGGGCCGGTGAGCTGCACCACCACCGCCTCCCCGTTCATCAACAACTGCGGCGGCGACCCCGAGCGGGACATGCTCGGGCACCTGTTCGGCACCACGGTCAACGCCCCGGCGGCCCAGCCGGGCGGCACCCTGATCCAGTTCGACCAGAACCGGTACGCCGTGGGCGGCAGCGCGTCCGCCATCAGCATGGGGGCCGAGGGGTTCGCCTACGTCCCGAGCGGCTGCGCGGGCGGGTCCGCGTGCCGGCTGATGGTCGCGCTGCACGGCTGTAAGCAGGGCTACCGCTACCAGTCGATGGGCGACACGTTCATGCGGTACGCGTACCTGAACGAGTACGCCGACACCAACGGCATGGTCGTGCTGTACCCGCAGGCGCTCCAGACCACCGACCTCACCAACCCGAACGGCTGCTGGAACTGGTGGGGCTACCAGGGCGACACCGCGTACGCCCAACACGGCGGCAAGCAGATCGAGACCATCCTGAACATGGTCGAGGCCCTCGGCGGCACCACGGCGAACCCCGACCCCACGCCCACCCCGACGCCCACCACATCCCCCACGCCGACGCCCACCCCGACACCGACGCCCACCCCGACACCGACGCCCACCCCGACACCGACGCCCACCCCGACACCGACGCCCACCCCGACACCGACGCCCACCCCGACCTGCGTCACCGCCAGCAACTACGCGCACACCACGGCGGGCCGGGCCCACATGTCGGGCGGCTACACCTACGCCAACGGCTCCAACCAGAACCTCGGCCTGTGGAACGTCTACACCACCAGCGGCATCAAGGAGACCGGCCCCGGCTACTGGGTGCGCTGCTGACCACCGACGACCGACGCGGCCCGGCCGGCACGACCGGGCCGCGTCACCCTGTCCGCAGCCGGTATGGCCACCGACCCGCCCGCAAGGAACGCCGCCCAGGCCGCACGGCCGGGCCGCGTGTCCGGCAACCGGTGGAAGCGTCGGTGGCCGGAGCCAAGCGGCATGGGTTCACCTGGACGAACGTTTCAGCGGCCCGGCCGGACGCCCTCCGCGTCACCAGGTCCGCAGGCGGTGCAGGCGGAGGGCGAGGTGCAGTTCGAGGGCGCGTTCCGGCTCCTGCCAGCCCGGTCCGAGCAGCCGGCCGACACGTTCCAGCCGCTGGGTGACGGTGTTGGCGTGGATGTGCAGCCGGGCGGCGGTCTTGGCCAGCGCGCCGCCGCAGCCGAAGTAGGCGTCCAGGGTCTGGACCAGCTCCGTCCCGCGCTTGGCGTCGTAGTCCAGGACCGGCCCGAGCGTGCCGGTGATGAAACCGCCGACGTCGTTGCCGTCGCCGATCAGCAGGCCGACGAAGCCGAGTTCGTCCACCCCGGCGCCGCCGCCGGCCTGGCCCAGCGCCAGCAGCGCCTCGGCGCACCGCTTCGCCTCCCGGTAGACGGCGGTCAGGTCGCCGAGCTCGTCCACCGGCCCGGCGGCCCCGGCGGTCGCCGCGTGGCCCAGTGACTGGCCGAGCTCGTGCGCGACCCGGCGGGCGACCTCCCCGGGCCGGTCGCCGGGCAGCAGCAGCACGATCTCGCCGCCCTGCACCTCGGACAGGCCGTGCGCCGCCGCCGCGTGCGAGGCCGCCCAGAAGGCCGCCCGCCGCCGGCCGGTCTCGTCGTCGGCCTCGTGCCGGACGACCACCAGGACGTGCCGGGCGCCCGCCTCCACCCCGACCCGCTTGGCGCGGTCGGCCACGGTCTGCGGGTCGTTCACCCGGCCGTCCAGCAGGTCGCGCAGCAGGTCCCCGCGCACCCGGCCCTCGGCCTCGGCGACGCTGCGCTGGATCAGCCGCAGCAGCGCGATCACCAGCGCGGCCCGTTCCAGGATCCGCTGGTCCAGGGCCGACAGCTCGTCGTCACAGCGCAGCACCAGCGTGCACAGCGTCTCCGCGCCGGCGGCGGCGGTGGCCACCCGCAGCGCCCCGCGCGCCACCGTCCGGCCACTGGCCCGGGACGCGGCGGCCAGGTCGGCCACGGCGGCCAGGTCCGCCGGATCGGGGTCGGCGCCGACCGCCGCCAGCACGGCGTCATGGTCGTCCAGGACGAAGATGGCACCGCCGAGCACGTCGACGACCACCTGGCAGATGTCGGCCACGCCGCCGCCGCGCACCACCAGGTCGGCCATCCGGTCGTGGGCCTGCGCGGCCCGTTCGACCGCGTCACCGCGCGCCCGGACCACCTCGTTGGCGGCGCTGAGCTCCTCCAGCGCCGCGCGGGTCTCGGCGAGCAGCCGGGCGTTGTCGATCGCCACGGCGGCGTAGGCGGCCAGCGAGCTGAGCAGCGCCACCTCCTCCTTGGCGAACGGATGGTCGGTGCGGTGCGCGGCGAACAGCACGCCGATCGCCTGCGAGCCCAGCCGCATCGGCACCCCGAGGATCGACACCAGGCCCTCCTCGCCGACGGCCTCGTCGATGTCGGCCCGGTGCCGGAACTGGTCGTCGGACAGGTAGGAGCCGGAGGTGTAGGGCATCCCGGTCTGGGCCACCAGGCCGCCGAGCCCGGCGCCCAGCGGCAGCCGCAGCCTGCGGAAGGCCGCCGACACCGAGCCGTCGGTCATCCGCATGTAGGTGTCGCCGCGCTCGTCGTCGTTGAGGGTCATGTAGGACACGTCGGCCTGCAGCAGCCGCCGGGCGCGCCGCACGATCGCCTCCAGCACCGCGTCCAGGTCGCGCAGCCCGGCCAGGTCACCGGCGGTGTCGAACAGCGCCGACAGCTCCGCCTCCCGCCGGGCCCGCCGCTCCAGCGTCGCCCTGATCCGCAGCGCGATGCGCTTGCCGTACTCCAGCCGCTCCAGGGTCTGCGGGCTCGCCCCCGCCGCACGGGCCTCCAGGACCGGCGCCTCGAACTCCACCGCGGGCGCCTCGCGCGCCAGGAGTTCCAGGAAGAATTCGGCACTCATGCGGCGTATTGTCAACCCGCGGTCCATCCGCCGTCGATGACCAGGTGGGTGCCGGTGATCATGGTGGCGTGCGGGCCGCACAGGTAGGCGACCAGTTCGGCGACCTCCTCCGGGTCGATCAGCCGTTTGATGGCCGCACGGTCCAGCATGACCTTCTCCACCACCTGCTCGGGCGGGATGCCGTGCGTGGCGGCCTGGTCGGCGATCTGGCCCTCGACCAGGGGAGTGCGGACATAGGCGGGGTTGACACAGTTGGAGGTGACCCCGTGGGGCGCGCCCTCCAGCGCGATCACCTTGGACAGGCCCTCCAGCGCGTGCTTGGCGGTCACGTAGGCCGCCTTGTACGCCGAGGCGCGCAGCCCGTGGATGCTGGAGACGTTGACGACCCGGCCCCATCCGCGCTCGTACATGCCGGGCAGCGCGGCGGACACGATCCGGAACGGCGCCTCCACCATGACCCGCAGAAGCCGGGAGAACATCTCCGCGGGGAACTCCGGAAGCGGGGCCACATGCTGGAGGCCGGCGTTGTTGACCACCACATCGACCGTGCCGGCGACCTCCAGCAGCGGATCCAGCCCGTCCAGGTCCGCCAGGTCGGCGACCACCGCCGAGCCGCCCAGCTCGGCCGCCAGCTTCTCGGCGGCCTCCGGATGGATGTCGACGATCACCACATGGGCGCCCGCGGCGGCCAGCCGCCGGGCACAGGCACGGCCGATGCCGCTCGCACCACCGGTGACGAGGGCCCGGCGGCCGGACAGATCGGTGATCGCGTGGGGATGGGTCATGGCTACAGAAGCTACGAACCCCACTCCCCCGCCACCATGGCCGCCACCCCCATGCTTTTCCCAGGTCTTGTGGTTGCCCCCCACATGACCGGCTCCCGGGGTGCCGCGCCCACGCCGGGAACGGGTCGTCCGGCGTGGGCACGGTCGTGGGGTTACTCCGCGTCGAGGGTGACGGCCTGGGCGATGTAGTCGCGCAGGGCGTCGCGGTTCAGCCCGTCGAGGGTCTTGAGCTTGACGTGGCGGGTCTTCTTGCCCACGCCCTCCAGCAGGCCGTGGGGGTCGTCGAACTCGGCGCCGCGCTCGAAGGCGAAGGTCAGGTGGGTCTTGCTGACGCTGACGATCGCCAGTGCCTTGTTGCCCTTCCAGGCCGGCGACCCGTACAGGGTCGTCTCCGCGGCCTGCGGGGCGCCCTCGCGCATGAGTTCGCGCAGGGCGTCCATGACGGGCCGGTACTTGTCGGGGACCTTGGTCTCCACTGCCTTGTCGAATTCTTCGCTGCTCATGAGGGTCCTCCTCGTTGGATTCGGGGGTCAGTCGACGAACGCGCCGCAGGAGATGTTGACCTGGGTGGAGGTCAGGGTGCGGGCGTGGTCGGAGACGAGCCAGGCCGCGACGCGCCCGACGTCCTCCAGGGTGGCGGCGCGCCCGAGCAGCGTGGCGTCCACCATCTGCTGCTTGATGGGCTCGGTCTGCGGCATGTCGGGGACGGTCTCCGGGATACCGCCGGTGCGCATCGAGACGACCCGTACCGAGTGCGGGCCGAGCTCGCACGCCCACTGCCGGCGCATCGCCTCGACCAGGTCGGAGCCGATCTGCACGGTCCCGATGCCGGGCATGGAGTTGCCGCTGTCGGAGCCGCCGAAGTGCAGGATCACCCCGGAGCCCTGCTTGACCATGTGGCGGGCCGCCGCCTGGCCGGTCAGCAGGAACGTCCTGGCCACCTTCTCCATCGCCCGGGCGAAGTCGGCCACCGGCATGTCGACCAGCGGCTGGAAGATCGCGTCGTGGGAGATCACGTTGACGGAGATGTCGACGCTGCCGGCGGTGGCGACGACAGAGTCCACCCAGCCGTTGACGGCGGTCTCGTCGAGGGCGTCCACCACCGCGGTCTCGGCCAGGCCCCCGGCGCGCCGGATGTCGTCGGCGACGGCGTCGAGCTTGGCGGGGGTGCGCCCGGCGAGGAACACTCTGGCGCCCTCGGCCGCGAAGGCACGCGCCATCGCACCGCCGATGGAGCCGCCGCCTCCGTAGACCACCGCGGTCTTGTTCTCAAGAAGCATGTCGTTCTCCGTTCGTCCGTCTGGGTGATCCGAAGTTAGGACCGGCCCGGCAGAGCCCGCATCGGTCAGGTGACGGGCCTCGGAAAACCCCCGATGACCAGCGGCCATGCCGCTGATCGGTGCCGTGGTGAACGGATGTGCGCGGGCGACTCGCACCGGTCTAAGTCATCCGACCGATACGACGGAGCCTCCTCCTGTCGGGGAGGGGGTCACAGCTCCAGTTGGGTGAGTTCCATGCGTCTGGTGACGCCGATCTTGGGGAACGCCTTGTAGAGGTGGTGACCGACGGTGCGGGGGCTGAGATAGAGCTGCGCGCCGATCTCGCGGTTGCTGTAGCCGGCGGCGGCCAGCCGGACGACCTGGAGTTCCTGCGGGGTCAGCCGTTTGAGGAGATCGGTGTCATGGGTCTGGGCGATCGGACGGTCGCCGAGGACCTCCAGTTCGGCTTGGGCGCGTTCGGCCCAGGGGGCGGCGCCGAGCCGCAGGAAGGCGTCCCGGGCCTGGGCCAGCTGGTCGCGGGCCTCGGAGCGGCGGCGCCTGCGGCGTAGCCACTCGCCGTAGACGAGGCGGGTCCGCGCGGCGTCGTAGGCGTGGTCGCCGTCGCGATAACCGTCCAGTGCGGCGGAGTAGTACTCGCCGGCCTCGTCTCCGGGGCTCAGCAGGGCACGGCAGCGCAGCAGCAGGGACGTCGCCGCCGGGCCGCCGGTGTGCTCGGCCCACGCCCGCAGGGCGGGGAGGTGTCGTGCGGCCAGGTCCGCCCGGCCGCTGCGCACCGCCGCCTCCACATGGTCCGGAACGGCCCGGATGAGGAGGTCGTACCGGGCCGGGCCGCCGCACACCTCGTCGAGGCGTTCGAGGGCCTGGTCGGTGCGCCCGGCGGCGAGGTCGAGCAGGCCCAGCCCCCAGGACGCGAGCGCGGCGTTGGTGGGGTGCAGGGTGGCGTGCTCCAGGACGTCGTCGGCGAGCGAACGGCACCGGGTCTCGTCCCCGGCCACCGCCTCCAGCCAGACCGAGATGCAGTCCAGGACGGTCACCTGCATGTCCATGCCGATGTCGGCGGCCAGCGACGTACCCTCGGCGACGTCGGCCCGCGCGCCCCGCAGGTCGCCGCGCAGCAGCCGGCCGATCGCCAGCGGCTCCAGTACGTACGGCAGCCAGCCGAGCGCGCCCTGTCCCCTGGCGTCGGCGGCCAGGGACTCCAGTACCGCCGTCGCGTCCTCGTCGTCGCCGCTCAGCAGGCCCGCGAATCCGGCGATCACGCGTTCGACGAAGTCCTCGATCTCGCCGGCCCGCGCGGCCCGCACCAGCGCGCGCATCGGGGCGACGGCCTGCCCGGCCGCTCCGCCGACCAGATGGCCGTAGCCGATGAGCCCGGCGGCGACCGGGGCCAGGGCCGAACCCGGCGGCAGGCGCACCGCCTGGAGCAGTTCGACGCTCCGGCGGACGAGGTCGTGGGCGCAGGCGTCCCGGGCGGACCAGACGGCCTCGGTCAGCATCGACACCGCCCGTTCCGGATCGCTGCGGGCGATGAGCGTCGCGCCCTCCAGCGCCAGGGCGGCGTCCGCGGCCGGTGAGGTCCGCTCGTACTCCACCTGGGCCCGGATATAGGTGGCCTCGGCGACGACGGCGGGCTCGTCGGTGAGGGACGCCGCCTCGGTGGCCAGCCGTGTCGCCCGGTCCGGCTGCCCGGCATCGTAGGCCGCCCGTGCCGCGCTGACGATCCGGCGGGCCTTGGCGCCCGACTCGGTGCTGAGCCGTGCCGCGCGTTCGTAGGCGGCGGCCACGGCCGCGGTGCCGCCACGGTGCGCGGCGCGGCGGGCGGCCCGCTCCAGCTCGGCCGCCACATCCTCGTCGGGGCCGGTGGCGGCCGCCGCCAGATGCCAGGCCCGGCGGTCGGCGTGCTCGTCGCCGGGCAGCGCCCTGGCGAGCGCGCCGTGCACGGCGATCCGCTGGTGGTGGGGCGCATCCTGGTAGGTGACCGCCCGGATGAGCGGATGGCGGAACCTGATCTCGTCCCCGGACAGCACGACGAGCCGGGCCTCCTCGGCCGGGCCGAGGTCGGCCGCCGACGCCCCGAGCAGCTCGGCGGCGCGCAGGACGACGCCGAGGTCGGTGGTACCGGCGGCGGCCACCAGCAGCAGCAGGCGGGTGGGCGGCGGCAGCTCGCCGAGCCTGCCGCGGTAGGTCTCCTGGATCCGGCCGGTGACCCGCAGCGGGCCGATCGGGTGGGCGGCCGGGGAGCCCTCGTCCTTGAGGGCATCGGCCAGCTCGATGAGGGCCAGGGGGTTGCCGGCGGCCTCCTCCAGCAGGCGTTCGCGCACCGGGACGGCCAGGCCGGGCAGGTGCGCGTCCAGCAGTTCCACGGCGCAGGCACGTTCCAGGCCGCCCAGCCGCAGGGCCTGGACACCGGGGACCTCGAACGGCTGCGCCGTGTCGCGCACCGCGAAGACCATGCAGATCGGGTCGGCGCGCAGCCGCCGCGCGGCGAAGAACAGCGCCTCCGAGGAGGCCCGGTCCAGCCACTGCGCGTCGTCGACCAGGCACAGCAGCGGCCGGTCGGCGGCCAGCTCCGACAACAGGGTGAGGGTGGCCGCCGCGATGAGGAACCGGTCGCCCGCGGGCTCGTCGGCGAGCCCGAACGCCGACCGCAGCGCCGCCGCCTGCCGCCCCGGCAGCACGTCGAAGCGGTCGGTGAACGGATGCAGCAGCAGGTGCAGTCCGCTGAACGGCAGCTCGGCCTCGGCCTCGATCCCCACCCCGCGCAGCAGCCGCATGTCCCCGGCCTGTGCCGCGACGTGGTCGAGCAGCGCGGTCTTGCCGATGCCCGCCTCACCGCGGATCACCAGCGCCCCACTGCGGCCGGAACGGGCGTCCACGAGCAACCGCGCGACGCGCTCCCGTTCGGGCTCTCGCCCTATGAACACGCGCCAACGGTAACAAGCCACCCATATCGGCACAGGCCGATAACGACGAATCGGGCGGAAACCGCGCAGGACTCCACCCGACGCGCAGGCAGGTCCACTGGACGGGCGGTACGAGGCCGACCGGTGGCGAGAGTCCAGGCGGAGCCGTCCGGGTCAGGAGGCCGCCGGTTCGAGGGGGAGGCGGGACAGCTCCCGGCGGGAGGAGACGCCGAGTTTGGGATAGGCCTTGTAGAGGTGGTACTCGACCGTGCGGGGGCTCAGGAAGAGCTGGGCGGCGATCTCGCGGCTGCTGATGCCCTCGGCGGCCAGCCGGACGACCTGCCGTTCCTGCGGGGTGAGGCGGTCGAGCAGGTCGGGTGCGGTGGGCTGGACGGTGGTGGCGGTGTCACCGGCGGCGCGCAGTTCGGTGCGGGTCCGTTCGGCCCAGGGCGCGGCCCGCAGCGACTCGAAGGTCTCCAGGGCCGAGCGCAGCACGGAACGGGCGTCGGAGCGGCGGCGCGCCCGGCGCAGCCACTCCCCGTACACCAGTTCGGTGCGGGCCCGCTCGAACGGCCGCCCGCCGCCGGTCCGGTGCAGGTGGACAGCCTGGGCGTACGGGTCCTCGGCGTCCTCCAGCAGGCCCTGGCAGCGCAGCGCGACCGCCCTCGGCCACGGCCGGTCGCCGGCTTCGGCCCACGCCCGCAGCCGTTCCAGCGGTTCGCGTGCCCGCTCGGGCCGTCCGGCGCGAACGGCCGCCTCCACCTGGTCGGCGGCGGCCGGCAGGACACCGGCGGTGTGCCGGCGCGGCCCCCGTGCGAGCTCCTCCAGCCGGCGCAGCGCGTCCTCGTACCGGCCCAGCCCCAGATCGAGCAGGGCGAACGCGGAGTCCACGGACCCGTCACCGGGCGCGTCGGCGGCCAGTGCGCGCAGGCGCTGCGCGTCGCCCTCGATCGCCGCGATGCGGGCCGGCACGGCGCCGAGCCGCCCGGCGCGGCGCTGCATGCCGATGTCGTGGGCGAGCGCGACCGCCTCGGCGACGGTGGCCTCGGCCTCCCGGTGCAGCCCGGCGGCGACCTGGGCCTGCGCCAGGACCTGCAGCGCGTCCGGCAGCGCGCCGACCAGGCCCTCCCGGCGGCGGCGTACGGCCTCCTGCGCGGCCAGTTCCAGGGTCTCGGTGTCGGCGCCGAGGATCAGGCCCGCGTGCAGGGCCCGGATCCGGCGCTCCACGGCGGGCGTGCAGGCCCCGGACGCGGCGTGCGGCACGATGCCCACGGCCTCGGCGACCAGCTTCTCCAGCAAGGGCACGCCTGCGGTGTAATCACCGGTGGCCAGGTGGGCCATGCCCTCCACCACGGCGTCGTGGCGGCCGATGGCGCGCAGCCTGTCGGCGGCCGTGCGCACCGGCTCGGTGTCGCCGGACGTCCAGGCGTAGACGGCGCCGGTGCGTAGCATGCCCTCGGCCTCCGCCGGCGCGGCGTGCGCGGCGTACTCCAGCAGCAGCCGGGCGGCGGTGCGGGGGTCGCCGCGTTCGAACTCCACGGCTGCCCGCACCCGGGCCAGGCGGGCCAGCGCAGCCGGGTCCCCGGTGAGCTCCTCCGCCCGTTCGGCCAGCTCCCGCGCCTCCTCGACGTGCCCGGTCTGTAGCACCGCGGCCGCCGCCTCGCTCAGCCGCCGGGCGCGCGGACCGGCTTCGGGAGTGAGCTCCGCGGCCCGGCGCAACAGCGTGCCCGCGGTGCACAGGCCGCCGCGCTCCTGGGCGGCCTCGGCCACCTGCTGCAGGTCCGCCGCGACGCTCTCGTCCGGCCCCACGGCGGCCGACGCCAGGTGCCGGACCCGGCAGGTGGGCTCGTCGGACGCCTCGGCCAGCGCCTGGTGCACGGTGAGCCGCCGCGCGGTCGCCGCGTCCTGGTAGGCGGCGGCCCTGATCAGCGGGTGCCGGAAGGTGATCGAGGAGCCCGCCACCTTCACCAGCCCGGCCCGTTCGGCCTCCGCCAGGTCGCCGAGGTCCACGCCGAGCCGTTGCGCCGCGCCCAGCAGGCTCGGCAGGTAGCCGCGGCCCTCGGCGGCCGCGATCAACAGCATCAGCCGGGTGCGCTCGGGCAGCCGGCCGATCTGGGCGCGGAACGACGCGAGCACCCGATCGGGCACCGCCAGCGGGCTGTCCCCGTCCGGCATCCGCTGCCGGGCGGCCCCGAACTCGATCAGCGCCAGGGGGTTGCCCGCCGACTCGCGGACGACCCTGTCGTGCAGGGCCGGTGGCAGCCCCCGTTCGGCCAGCAGCCGCCCGGCGTCCGCGCGCGCCAGCCGGGGCGGGCGCAGCTCCGGCAGCCCGGTCCCGGTGAACGCCTCCTCGCGGGCCGCGAAGAGCATCGCCACCCGCTCGGCGGCCAGCCGGCGCGCGGCGAACAGCAGCGCCTCGGCGGTGCCGCGGTCCATCCACTGCGCGTCGTCGACCAGGCAGAGCACCGGGCCGTCCTCCGACAGGTCGGCGAGCAGGGTGAGGACGGCCAGCCCGATGGCGAAGCGGTCGGTGGACCCGTTGCCGACGTCGCCGGAGCCCAGGGCGGCGTGCAGTGCGGCCGCCTGCGGGGCGGGGAGCGCGTCGATGCGGTCGTGCACCGGCCACAGCAACTGGTGCAGCCCGGCGAAGGGGATGTCGGTCTCCGCCTCCACCCCGGTGGCGCGCAGCACGCGCATCCCGGCGTCCATCCCGGCACGGTCGCTGTCGCCGTCACCGGACGCCGCCGACGCCCGGTCCGCGGCGTACTGCAGCAGGGCGGACTTGCCGATGCCGGCCTCACCGCGCAGCACCAGGGCGCCACTGTGCCCGGCCCGCGCGTCGGCGAGCAGCCGATCGATCTCCGCCTGTTCGGTATCCCGCCCGTACAGCACGTTCCCAAGGTACGTGGCCGAGTACCGAAACTTTACGGATTCGGCCCGTACCGGCCCGCTCCTACCTTCGTGACCAGTGGGAACGATGCTGCCGGAGGTTGAGATGAAGGAACTGTTCGAGCCGGTGACCGTTGGCAAGGCGACACTGCCGAGCCGGTTGGTGATGGCCCCGATGACCCGCAGCCGGGCCGCCGAGGGCGGGCTGGTGACCGAGCTGACCGCCGAGTACTACGCGCAGCGGGCCGAGGCGGGGCTGATCGTCACCGAGGGCACCCAGCCGAACGTGGTGGGCCAGGGCTACACCGACACGCCGGGGCTGCACTCGGCCGAGCAGGTGGCGGCCTGGCGGAAGGTGACCGACGCGGTGCACGCCCGGGACGGGCGGATCTTCGCCCAGCTCATGCACAGCGGCCGGATCGGGCACCCCGTGCTGTACCCGGACGGCGCGCTGCCGGTGGCGCCGTCGCCGATCCCCTCCGGCGGGCAGCTGTTCACCCCCGAGGGGATGCTGGACCACCCCACGCCGCGTGAGATGACCGTGGACGACATCGCCGAGACGGTCCGCGACTTCGCCGCCGCCGCGCGCAACGCGATGGACGCCGGCTTCGACGGGGTGGAGCTGCACGGCGCCAACGGCTACCTGATCCACCAGTTCCTGGCCGATGGCAGCAACCGGCGCACCGACGCCTACGGCGGCTCGATCGCCGGTCGTATCCGCTTCCCCGTGGAGGTGGTGGCCGCGGTCTCCGACGCCATCGGTCCCGAGCGGGTCGGGTTCCGCATGTCCCCCGGCAACACGTTCAACGGCATCACCGAAAGCGACACCGAGGAGCTCTACACCGAGCTGACGCGCGCCCTGGCACCGTACGGGCTCGCTTATGTGCACGTGATGGAGCTGGGCAACCGGGAGATCACCCGGCGGATCCGCGCCGAGTGGCCGGGCTCGCTCATCCTCAACCCGCACCCCGCCCAGGCGGAGTCCCCGTCCACACCGGAACACGGCGTCGAGGCGCTGCGCGAAGGAGTGGCCGACGCCGTCGCGTTCGCCCAGCTCTGGCTGGCCAACCCGGACCTGCCCGCCCGCATCAAGGCCGGCGGCCCGTACAACAGCCCCGACCCCGCCACCTTCTACGGCGGCGACCACCGCGGCTACACCGACTACCCGCTCCTGGAGGGCTGACCCCGCGACCCTCGACGCCCGGCTCCCCGAACGGCCGCCAGGGGAGCCGGGCGTCGCGGGGGCGGTCAGACGAAGGCGCTCAGGCCGGTGATGGCACGGCCGACGATCAGGGTGTTGATCTCACGGGTGCCCTCGTAGGAGTACAGGGCCTCGGCGTCGGCGACGAAGCGGCCGATGTCGTAGTCGAGCACGATGCCGTTGCCGGCCAGCAGTTCGCGCGCCCAGCCGGCGACCTCGCGCATACGGGTGGTGCAGTACGCCTTGGCCAGCGCGGAGTGCTCGTCCCGGTAGGTGCCGGCGTCCTGCAACTGCGCCAGCCGCACCACCATGCCCAGCGAGGACGTCACGTTGCCGACCATTTTGACCAGCAGGTCCTGCACGAGCTGGAACTGGCCGATCGGGCGGCCGAACTGCTCGCGCTCCTTGGCGTACTCCAGGGCGATCTCGTAGGCGGCCAGCATCACGCCGACGGCCTGCCAGGCGACCCCGCTGCGGGTGCGGCCCAGGATCGCGGCCGTGTCCCGGAACGACTCGGCCTTCGGCAGCCGGTCGCGCTCTGGGACGCGGCAGCCGTCCAGCACGATGTCGGCGTTCTGCACGGACCGCAGCGCGATCTTGTTCTCGATCTTGGTGGCGGTGAAGCCGGGCGTGCCCTGCTCCACCACGAACCCCTTGACCTGGTCGTCCTCGACGTCGCGGGCCCACACGACCACCAGGTCGGCGAAGGTGGCGTTGCCGATCCAGCGTTTGGCGCCGTCCAGCACCCAGGTGTCGCCCTCGCGCCGCGCGGTGGTCTCCAACCCGGCGGCGACGTCGGAGCCGCCGTGCGGTTCGGTCAGCGCGAACGCGCCGATCAGCTCCATCCGGCTCATCGGCGGCAGCCACCGCTCGCGCTGCTCCGCCGAGCCGCAGGCGGCGATGCTGCCCATCGCCAGGCCGGTGTGCACCCCGTAGAAAGTGGCCATGGACGGGTCGGCGCGCGCCATCTCCATGGCCAGGAATCCGCTGAGCAGGCTGCTGGGCCTGGGGCCGGGCGTCTCGTCGTAGGCCAGCCCGGCGATGCCCAGGTCGGCGTAGCCCTTGACCAGTTCCAGCGGGAACTCGGCCCGTGCCCAGTACTCGTTGGCGATCGGGACGACCTCCTCGCGCAGGAACTCACGGACCCGCAGCAGCGTTTCCCGCTCCTGCTCGGAGAGCAGTTCCTCGAAACGGTAGAAATCCCCCGTCAGCACATCCGCCATATCCGCTCAGCCTCCTCAGGCGCGGCGCCGCCATTCGGCGTCCGCATCCGCCCTGCGCTCTTTCCCGGAAAAAGGGGGCCAAGTCACCGAACGCCCCCGATCGCGTGGCCCGGACCTGTCGTCTTCGGCACATCGGAGCCGTGCGGCCGTTCACGGCAAGGCGGATGCGCCCTGATGCCGGCGGCTCGCAGGGTGCCGTCCGTTCCCGCGCCGGACCGCCGCCGGCGTGTCGTCCGGCCCGGCGCACGCCTGCCATGCCGGCGGGGTATCGCCAGGTCATGACGCACACCAGCATCGGTCCGGACGGTGGCGAGCCCGACGACGCCACGGTCACGGCGGTCGGCAGGCTCAGCGAGGCGCTGGAGATGGTCGAGCGCGCCCGGGGGCACCTGTACTCGTTCCACCAGCTCATCGGCCGCGCGGACTTCGCCGTCGAGGACGCGGCGGAACTGCTCACCGAGGCCGGCCACCCCGGTATCGCCGACGAACTGCTGGCCGACATCATGGGCCGCAACGTGCTGCCGGGCCGCTGGACCTACCAGGTCGTGGAGGGTTTCGACGACACCTACTACGAACCGTTCCGCCGTTTCGAACGGCGCGTCCGGAACGAGTTGGTGGGCGGTCGGCGCCACCCGCATGAAGCCCGCCTGAAAGAACGCCGCCGCACCCACGGCCGCCCTGGTCACGAGGCCACTCCCGACGAGTGAGCACGGCCGGTTGTGAGCCGGTTGCCAAACGAGCACGGCAATGTATGACACGGCTTCATACCGCCGTGCGCCGTGCCGAGTCACAGTCTTCATCGTTCGCTTTCGCCGCTGAGGCCGTCATTCCCTTCCGGCATCCCGCCGGACGGCCGATCAGCGCCCACCCCCCGTGGAGTGACGATGGGACTGAGAAGACTGCTGACCTGCGTGGTCGCCGGGACGACCATGGCGGCGGCGGGGTTGGTCGCGGCACCGTCCGCGACCGCGGCGCCACTGCTGTGCCTGAGCACCGACGAGGGCATCTACACCTCGCCGGGCACCATCACCGGGAAACCGGGAGACCTGATCAGCTGCCGGCCGACCGCGCTGCCGCAGATCCCGGGCGGCGTCCGGATGAAGGCGTGGAAGATCAAGTACGTCTCCACCGACGTCAAAGGCGCCAAAATAGCGGTGTCCGGGTTCGTGGCCATCCCGGACGCGGCCTGGACCGGGGGCGGCTCCCGGCCGACCGTGGCCTTCACCCCCGGGACGCTCGGCTCGGGCTCACAGTGCGCGCTGTCCAAGCAGATGGCCGGGGAGCAGGTCGACTCCTACGAGGCCCGCAACCTGCAGAAGTTCCTGGAGGCCGGGTACGCGGTGGCGGCCTCCGACGGGGTCGGCTACATGAACGGCCAGGTCCACACCTACACGGTGGGCCTGAACGCCGGGCACGCCGTCCTGGACGCGGTGCGGGCGTCACGGCAGATCCCCGGCGGCTCGCTGCGGTCCGACAGCAAGGTCGGCATCACCGGGTACTCCGAGGGCGGGTTCAACTCGCTGTGGGCCGCCCAGTTGGCGTCCTCGTACGCGCCCGAGCTGAACGTGGTGGGCGCGGCGGCCGGCGGCGTGCCCGGTGACCTGAAGCTGGTCGCCGAGCGGCTGAACGGCAGCGCCTTCGCCGGATTCCTGGCCGACGCGGTGGTCGGGCTGAGCGCCGCCCACCCCGAGATGCCCTTCAACGAGCTGCTCAACGACCGGGGGCGGCAGGCGGTCGAGGACGTCAGGAGCAATTGCCTGTTCGGAACGCTCGGCGCGTTCGCCTTCCAGAAGCTGGAGAACTTCTCCACCGACCGGCTGACCCTGGCGCAGATCTACGCCCTGAGGGGCTCGAACGGGGTCAGCTGGGGCGAGGTCATCGACGCCCAGAAGGTCGGCGTGGGCATCGGCACCGGCTCGTCCGGCGCCAGGTACCGGATCGGCTTCCCGGTCTACCAGTACCGCGGCGCGCTGGAGGAGATCATCCCGCACGAGGCCGAGGACGGCACCCGTGAGCGCTACTGCCAGGCCGGCATCACCACACAGTGGCGCACCTACGCGGGCGAGCACCTGACCACCGACTGGCTGGCCGCCGGCGACGTGACCGACTGGCTCGGCGACCGCTTCACCGGCAAGCCCGCCACCGGCAACTGCTGACCCGCCCCTCCGATGGTTCGGCCCGGACGACCTCCCGCCGTCCGGGCCGAGCCGTGCGGCCCATGGGGCAAGGCTCGTTTGGGGGTCGGGGTCAGGTTTCCTGGGAACGGCCGCGGCGCCAGTAGCCGGAGAAGTAGATGTCGTCGCGGGCGATGCCACGGTCGTTGACGAGGTGGCGACGGATCTGTTTGACGGTCTGGGATTCGGCCGCGACCCAGGCGTAGGGGCGGCCCGCGGGGAACCGGGCCTCGCGTACGGCGGTGAGGAGCGAATGACCGGCGTCCCGACACAGCCAGGTCAGCCGGGCGTTGTCGGGAAGGTCGAACGGCTGGCGTTCGTCGGCGGAGGCGACCTCCACGAACACGCGCGCCACCGTGTCCGGCGGGAACGCCTCGATCAGGGCGCCGATGGCGGGCAGCGCGGTCTCGTCCCCGGCCAGCAGCACCCAGTCGGCCTCGGGCGGCGGGGCGTACTCGGCGCGCGGACCCCACAGCCCGACCTGGTCGCCGGGGCGGGCGCCCAGCGCCCACCGGGAGCCGGGGCCGCCGTCGCCGTGTAGGACGAAGTCGATGTCGACCTCGCCGAGGTCGGGCCGGTGCCGCCGGATGGTGTACGTGCGGAAGACCGCCCGCACGGGTTCGACCTGCCAGCGCTCCCACCAGTCGTCGCCGGTCGGGTAGACGGGCCGTTCCTCTCCCGGCAGCGGGAAGAACACCTTGACGCGGTGGTCCAGGCCCGCGCCGGGAAAGTCGGCCAGACCGCCCAGCGTGATGCGCGCCATGTGCGGGGTCAGCCGGTCGACCCGGGTCACCTCGGCGGAGAAGTGGCGGTAGCTCATCCGGACGCCTCGGCGAGGCTGCGCGGGCGCAGGTCGGTCCAGTGCGTCCGGACGTGCTCCAGGCAGGCGTCACGACCGGCGGGCCCGAACGCGGTGGACCATCCGGCGGGCACGGGCGCGAACACCGGCCACAGCGAGTGCTGCCCCTCGGAGTTGACGAGCACGAGGTAGTCAGCGTTGGGATCCTCGAACGGATTGGTCATGACCTGTGCCTCCTGCATCAGCGCGTACGCCACGGGCGGTTCCGGAACGGCGGGCCGGGCGCGTGGACCAGGCGCGAGCCGGGTGCGGGCCGGCCCGCCGTTTCGGGGACGGTCGGTCAGCCGGCCTTTTCGGCGGCTTGGGCGATCTTGGGGACGACCTGGTCGACCACGTAGGGGACGGCCAGCGGGGTGGGGGTGCGCAGCGGCCAGAAGGACTTGAGGTCCAGCGGCACGTAGGAGCCCCGCTTGACCACGTCCATGCCGGAGAACAGCTTGTTGTCCTCGAACTTCCGCTGCGTGGCGGGGTCGTCGTTGTAGTGGCTGAGCAGCACGTCCACGTCCAGGACGCCGACCTTCTCCATGCTCAGCTCGGCGGCGAAGCCCTCGCCCGGCAGGCTCTGCAGCTTCTCGGGCAGCACCATCCCGAACTGGCTCAGCATCTTGACGCTGACGTCGTCGGCGGACTTCATCACGCCGATGTTGCCGGAGGGGAAGACGCTGGTGAACGCGAACTCCTTGCCCGTCAGCGCGGGGTGGGCGGTCTTCACCGAGTTGATCTTGGCTTCGACGTCGGCGACCAGCCGCTCGCCCTCGGCCTCCTTGCCGACGGCCTTGGCGACCTGCCGGGCGACCGTCTGCCAGGAGTCCTCGGCCGGGCCGGTCTGGTAGGCGGTGGTCGGCGCGAGCTTGGCGAGCTTGTCGTACTCCTTGTCGATGTAGAAGTCGCCGCCGGCCAGGATCAGGTCCGGCCGGAGCGCGGCGATCTCCTCCAGGTTGAAGCCGGACTCGCCGGCCTTCAGCAGCTTGGGCTTCTCGCCCGACAGCTTGGGGGCGCTCCAGGGCGCCAGCCCGTCGTCCTGGACGCCGGTGAGCTCGGCCATCCCGACCGGCTGCACGCCCAGTGCCAGCAGGGTGTCCTGGTCGATCTCGCCGAGCGCGACGATGCGCTTGGGCTCGGCCTTGATCGTGGTGGTCCCGAGCTTGTGGGTGATGGTGACCGGGAACGCCCCCGACCCGGCCGGGCCCGCCGGCTCCTCACCGTCACCACCGCACGCCGCCACCAGGCTAAGGCCCAGCACCAGCGCGCCCGTCGCGGCCAGTCGCCGCATCAACGTACGCATGGGGGATGCGCGTCCTTCCTATGTCACCGCCACACCATCATTAGGTAAGGCTTGCCTAACTTAGCAAGACCCGCCCCGCCAGGGAAGCACTCGTTCGCATCGGTTCGGGACACCGACGATGGCGCGGCCCTCCAAGGCTGTATCACACCAAATGAGTAGGAATAGTTGACTTCCTGCCCCGATACGTGCTCTGATACCGGCATGCGCGTTCGGCTCGTCCTCACCCGCCAGCGGCACGTGGACCACGGTCACGTCACCGCCGCGGGCTGTCCCGCCTGACAGCCCGCCGTCCGGCCCCGCCTCGCCCCGGTCCGCTCGGTCGCTCGATCCGGTCCGTCCGATCCGTTTCCGTGCGGTCCGCTCGGTCGGTCCATCCGGTCCGTTTCCGTCCGGTCCCTCCGGTCCGGTCCCCGGTCCCCGGTCCGCTCGATCGACTCGATCGCTCCGCGCCCGTTCGGTCCGTCCCGGCGTCGCCCCGAGCAGGCGCCCGGACCCCTCACCCCAGGACGACGCCGTCCCCTTTGCAAGGAGCACTTCCGTCATGCCCAAGAAAACCCTCGCCGCCGGGATCGCCCTGGCCCTCACCGCCGCAGGCTGCGCGAACTCCGGCGGCGGCGCGGCCGACAGCCTCAAGATCGGCTACTTCCAGGGCGCGGTCGCCGGACCCGAGGCCGTCGTCGCCGCCAACGACGACCTGGCCTCGGCGATCCCCGGCCGGATCGAGCTGCGGCCGATCGACAGCGGTGTCGCCGGGATGGCCCAGCTCCGCGCCGGCGCGTTCCCGGTGGTGTCGGGCGTGGGCAACCCGCCGTTCGTGGGCGCCTTCACCAGCGGCACGGACGTACGGGTGGTCTTCGCCGAGAGCCTGGACCAGTCCGGGCTGGCCGTGCACGACAACATCAAGTCACCGGCCGACCTGACCAAGGTCGGCGTGCTGGTCGGCTCGACCCTGGACTTCCAGCTGCGCGGCTGGCTCAAGGAGCAGAACCTCACCGGCAAGGTCGAGATCGCCAGCTTCGCCAGCGAGGCCGCCGAGGCGGCGGCCTGGAAGGCCGGGAAGATCGACGCGGTCTTCATCAGCCAGGCGTTCCTGCTGGAGCTCAAGCGGCACGGCGCCAGGGTCCTGGTGAGCTCCACGGAGATCGCCGAGAAGGGGTACGCGGCCGTCAACCTGCTGGCCGTCACCTCCTCCTACATCCGCCAGAAACCCGAGGTCGTCCAGCAGCTCGTCTGCCAGATCTCCAAGGCGCAGACCCTGGTCAAGGGCCCCGACGGCGAGAAGTACATCAGGCCCGCCGCCCGCTTCCTCGGCGTCAAGCCGGAGGACTCGGTGGAGGCCACCAAGGGCTACCCGTACATCCCGGCCGCCGAGGAGACCTCCTGGCTCAAGGGGCCGGACGGCACGGCGGCCTCGGGCAGGCTCGTCAAGAACTTCCGGCTCACCGCCGAGTTCCTGGTGGCCCAGGGCCGCGCCGAGTCCGTTCCCAGCACCGAGCAGATCGCCGAGCACGTGGACCCCACGTTCTGGGACAAGGCCCAGGCGGGAGGCTGCAAGTGAGCCTCTTGCGGCAGCGCCGCCCGGTGGTGGGCACCGGGTCCGGCCGCCTCCTCGACCAGGAGCCGGCGGACGCCGCCGGGGTGCGGCTGCGCGAGGTCAGCAAGACCTTCAGCCGCCGGCGGCGTCCCGGCCGCACCGCGCTGGACGGGGTGAGCCTCGACGTCGAGCCGGGCGAGTTCCTGTGCCTGCTGGGGCCGTCGGGCTGCGGCAAGTCCACCCTGCTCAACATCCTGGCCGGGTTCGTACCGGCCGACTCCGGCGAAGTCCTGGTCGGCGGCCGACCGGTCACCGGGCCCGGCCCCGACCGAGGCGTGCTGTTCCAGACCCCGATGCTGTTCTCCTGGCTGACCACCTGGCAGAACGTGCTGTACGGCCCCAAGGCGCGCGGGACGCTCACCCCGCAGGTCCACGAGGAGGCCGAGCGGCTGCTGGAGACGGTCGGCCTCGCCGACGCGCGGGACGCCTACCCGCACGAGCTGTCCGGCGGGATGCGGCATCGCGCCGCGTTCGCCCGGGTGCTCATCAACCGGCCCGGCGTGCTGCTCATGGACGAGCCGTTCGGGGCGCTGGACGCCATCACCCGGGCCGCCATGCAGCGCTTCCTGCTGGAGCTGTGGCAGCAGCAGCGCATGACCATCGTCTTCGTCACCCACGACGTCGAGGAGGCGACCCTGCTGGGCGACCGGGTGTGCGTGCTGTCCGGGCCGCCCGGCGGCACCAAGGCCGTCATCGACATCGACCTGCGGCGGCCGCGCAGCTATGACGACACCGAGACGCTGGAGTTCGTCAACGCCAAGCGCCGCATCCGGGAGGTGCTGGAACGATGACGGCCACCGAGGTGCCGCAGGCCGTCTCCGCGGTCACCGGCGTACGGCCGCCCCGGCGGCGGCGTTCCTGGCGCAGGGTCTGGATGGGCGTGCTGGCCCTGGCGCTGACCGGGGTGGTCTGGCAGATCGCCGCGGTGCTCATCGGTGACTCGGTGACCCTGCCCACCGTGCCGGAGACCGCGCGCACCTTCGTCAAGTACCTGTCCACGCCATACCCGGAGGTCCAGGGCAAGACGCTGGTGGAGGACGCGCTGATCAGCACCGGCCGCATCCTGGCCGGGTTCGTCCTCGGCACCGTCGCGGGGCTGCTGCTCGGCGCGTCGATGGCCGGAGTGCGGCTGGTCCGCGAGCTGGCCGACCCGCTCATCGGCGTCATGCGGCCGCTGCCGCCGATCGCCTTCATCCCGCTGCTGGTGGTGTGGTTCGGCATCGGCGAGGTCTCCAAGGTCGCGCTCATCTTCTTCGGCGTCCTGCCGGTCGTGACGATCGCGACGCTGGGCGCGCTGGACGCGGTGCCCGCCGAGCTGCTGCACGCCAGCCGCAGTCTGGGCGCCTCCCCGGTGTACACGATGCTGCACGTACGGCTGCGGGCCGCCGTGCCGGGCGTCATCACCGGTATGCGCATCGCCATGGGCGGCGCCTGGACCAGCATCATCGCCGCCGAGATGATCGCCGCCACCGGCGGCGTCGGCTTCCTGATCCTGCAGGCCGGCAACTACCTGCAGACCCCCCTGATCTTCAGCGGCATCGCCGAGATCGCCGTACTCGGCTTCGCCTTCGACGGCCTGCTGCGCCTGCTGCTGCGGCTGGCCGACCCGACGGTCCGCCGCTGAACCCCTACCAGTCACCCTGCGAGTCACCCTGCAAGGAGGACGTCCATGTCCGAGTTCCGTCGCATCGGCGGCCGGATCGGCGCCGAGATCACCGGCGTCGACCCCAACGCGCTGCCCCTCGACGAGGTCAACGACGCACTGCTGGAGCACAAGGCGCTGGTCTTCCGCGGCGCCGGCCTCGACGACGAGGGCCAGCTCCGCTTCGCCGAACGCTTCGGCGAGCTGACCCGAGCCCATCCGACCGTGCCCTCGGTGGAGGGCCGGCCCGACATCCTGCCGGTGAACGGGGAGGAGGGCATCCGCTCCAACGTCTGGCACACCGACGTCACGTTCGTGCGCACCCCGCCGAAGCTGAGCACGCTGCGCGCCCTGGTGGTCCCGCCCTACGGCGGCAACACCCTGATCGCCAACTCCGCCGCCGCGTACCGCGACCTGCCCGACCCGCTGCGGGAGTTCGCCGACCGACTGTGGGCGGTGCACACCAACGACTACGACTACGTGCTGCCCCGCACCAACACCGACAAGGCGGTCGAATACCGGCAGACGTTCACCTCCCGCCGGTACCAGACGGCGCACCCGGTGGTCCGGGTGCATCCGGAGTCGGGCGAGCGGGGCCTGTTCATCGGCGGCTTCGCCCAGAAGATCGTCGGCCTGTCGAACTCCGAGTCCCGCGACATCCTGCGCATCCTGCAGTCCTACGTCACCCGCCCGGAGAACATCCTGCGCGTGCAGTGGACCCCGGGCGACCTCGTCCTGTTCGACAACCGCATCACCCAGCACTACGCCCCCGACGACTACGGCGACCAGCCCCGCACCCTGCACCGCGTCACCGTCGCCGGCGACGCCCCGGCCGGCGTGACGGGCGAGACCAGCTACATCATCGAAGGCGACGACGCCACCCACTACACCCCCGCCCAAGCCGCCTAGTCCTCCCGGCCGTACGAACCGACCAGTGGGCCGCCCACCCCCGCCCTGACGCCCGGCTCAACCGGGCCACAGGGACGGCAAGTGGGCGGCCCACTGCTCGGCCCACCGAGAGTCGCACACGACGGCTCCTCCCGGTCACCTGCTTGGACTTCCCCTCGGCGCCTTGCCGTCCTCCGCCCCGGCGGTTTCCTCCCGGTGTCTGCCGAGTTCGACCAGGCCGGTGATTTTCCTGATGTCGGGGGCGCGGTATGCGGTGACGCTTGCGGGCATGGACGCAATCACCGGGCGGGGCGCGGCGCCCCGCGGGCTTCGGCCGAGCAATGTGGTGGCACTGCTGGTCGCGCTGGCGGCGTTCGTCGGCGGATGGCTCGCCGGCGGTCCCGTAGCGCGGGCCGCCGTCGGTTTCCAAGAGGTGACCGGCTTCGGCAGCAACCCCGGCAACCTGCGGATGTTCACCTACGTCCCGTCCAACGGGCAGTCGGGGGCACCGGTTGTGGTGCTGTTCCACGGCTGCGGCGGCTCGGCGAACGGGCTGGACACCGCGACCGGATGGCGCAAGTACGCCGACGCCTACGGCTTCACCCTCGTGATGCCCGAGCAGAAGCCGGAGAACGTCGGCTCCGGCGGCATCGTCCCGCACAAGTGCTTCAGCGCCTGGAACGCGGAGGACCGTACCCGCGCGGGGAACGGTGAGGCCAGGTCGGTGATCCAGATGGTCGACCACATGAAGCGCGAGTACGGGGCCGACGCCTCACGGGTCTTCGTCACCGGCTACTCCGGCGGCGGCGCGGCGACCAACGTGATGCTCGCCGCCTACCCGGACGTGTTCAAGGCGGGCGCGGTGTTCTTCGGCATGGCGTACGGATGCGCCGACACCGAGGACGCCTACTTCACCACCGGACTGTTCGGCCAATGCTCGGGGCCGCTCAACCGGTCCACGCCACAGCAGTGGGGCGACCGGGTCCGCAGCGCCTACCCGGGCTACTCCGGGCCGCGTCCCCGCGTGCAGATCTGGCACGGCGGCAGTGACCGGCTGATCAGCCCGCGGTCCCTGGACTACCAGCGCGACCAGTGGACCAACGTGTTCGGGTTCGGCCGCACCCCCACGTCCACCACGACACCGGCCCCCGGAGTCACCAAGAGCGTCTACGGCAACGGCAGCGTCGAGACCTACCTGATCGACGGCATGGGCCACGAGCCCCCCATCGACCCCGGCACCGGCATCCAGAACTGCGGCTCCCGAGGTTCAGGCCACGACTCCCTCTGCGGCCCCTACTACGCCTCCCACTTCTTCGGCCTCGGCTCCTGACCTAGCGCAGAGGAACATCACCTCAACGACGACCCGAGCCCTTGGCCTCTCTCCATGGAAACCTGCCGTACTCAGGGACCTCACTGAGGTCCCTGAGCACCGGCGCCTTTCGACAACGCCACGGACGGACCCACCTCCGGACGGCACAACGGCTCCACGACGACGTGGAGGCGACTGTACGGGGCACCGGCGGGCCATCCACCTGACCTCCCTCACGCCGTCTCACTGCCGCTCTTCCTTCGCCGTGCCACCGCGGCCGTTCGCCGCACCTTGGAAACCCCGGCCCGCCCGCGCGCCTCAAGGCGGGCCGGGGAACTTGCGCCTCCGGACGTACGGGGTCACCCCTCCCTGCGCGGCCCGCTTTCGGGGGGACGATTCGGGCCGCACTCACCGCACGCCCGGAGGGGTCTCATCTACGTCCGAGCAGACAAAGAACTCTGCGAGCGACCGATGGACCGAATACGGCTCCGAAAGTCGCGCACACCGCGCCGCACGAGGCGACAAAAGCAGCGATTTCCCCCAATTCTCCCGGCCCCAATATCACCGCGTCCACCCGTTCGCTTTCAGAGCGCGAACGAGCGCGTTCCGCGCACCTTCCGCGTCGCCGACCGGCCCGATCCTGTCACCGGACACGGCCCAGGTGTACCACCAGTCGCCATCGGCGAAGTCGGCACCGACCTCGGTGCCGTAGCGCGGCATCTCGGCGTTGATCACGTGCAGCACGGGAACGCCCTGCCGGGTCACGATCCCGCACGCGAGCCCTGGCCGCGACCGGACGACCTCATCCAGCACCGCCAGGAAGGTGCGCCTGTCGCCGGTCGGTACCGATTGGTCGGATTTGCCTGCTGCGTGCCTTCCTTCGTAGCTCATTCCACACTCCGTCCTTTCGGCTTTCTCAGGACGAGCATGACTGTTGCGGGTTAGCCTGACTAGGAGACTTCATCAAATTCAACAACACCGGGGCGGCGATGCGCACCAGAATCGGATTCGATCCAGACGGCAACCTCTGGGACTTCATAGCGCTAGAACTGCGCAGACAGCGCACCGAGCGCGGCCTGTCCTTGGCCGCAGTCGGTGCGATCATCGACCGAGACCGGTCGCTGGTCGCACGTGTTGAATCCGGGGATACGAAACTGCAGGCGACGCACGCCAAAAAGATCGACAAGGCGTGGGACACCGAAGGGTTCTTCGCCCGCCTGGTCAACTTCGCCAAGGCGGGGCACGATCCGGAGTGGTACGCGGTCCATCTCGAACTGGAGGCCAACGCCTCTGAACTCCGGATCTGGGAGCTCGGGTGGATGCCCGGCCTGTTCCAGACGGAGGAATACGCCAGGGCCATCTTCGAGGCGGCGGGAGTGGAGGACGTCGAGGAAGGCGTCAAGGCGCGTCTGAATCGCCAGGAGTGCCTACAGCGCAGGCCCAGGCCTAGGGTGTGGGTGATCCTGGATCAGGGCGTCATTGACCAACACGTCGGCTCCGTCGAGATCATGCGTGAGCAACTCGCTCGCCTGATCGAGATAGCACGCCTTCCCAACGTCACGGTCAGGATCGTCCCCAAAGGCGTGGGAGCCCATGTCGGCCGAGACGGCTCGTTCAAGATCATGACTCGGAACGGTTCGGATGCGGTCTTCGTCGCTGCGCACGGTGGAGGGCGCCTCGTCCAGGATGCGACCGAGATAGCCTCATATCGGGTGTGGTTCGATCTCATCGGAGATGTCGCACTACCCAAGGACGCATCGCTGCGCCTGCTAACCGAAGTGATGGAGCGGTTCTCATGATCACATGGCGGAAGTCCAGCTACAGCGGCAGCACATCGACGCAGTCTGATTGCGTTGAACTCACCCGGCTCACCGGAGGCATCGGCGTGCGGGACAGCAAGACGCCCAAGGCCAGGCACCTCTCCCTGTCCCTCCAGAGCTTCGCCACGCTCGTGGCCCGCGTGAAGCGAGACGAACTGAGCGTCTCTGCCCGACCGCTGGTCACCGCGCTGGAGGAGTACCGGCAGCGCCGTGAACCCGCCCATGTGCTCGACCTGGCCGACGAGACCGGCCGCGACCACCGCAACCTGCTGGACCGACTGGGTCACGCGTGAGCGTGCGCTACCTGACGGCCGAGCAGATCCCGCCATTCTCAGCCACGTAGCGGGGCATGGACGAAGCTACGCCTGCCGCCGTCCTGGCCGGGCGTGAACGCTACGCACCATCGCGCTCCGGCGTCTCGAAGACCATCCAGTCCCCTCACAGCTCGCCGCCGATCAGTAGGGCTATGCCGAACGTCACGAGGGCGAGTTCGACGATGAGGACGAAGACGGTCGCCGAGATGCGGTCGACGATCTGTTTGCCGGCCCAGGATCCGGCGATGCTGGACGGGGCCAGCACCAGGCCGACCAGCAGGTTGGTGGCGTTCAGCACGGCGGTGACGGCGTAGACGACGAGCTTGGTGACGTGCATGATCAGCGTGGCGGCGGCGTCGGTGCCGATGTAGGCGCCGCGTACCAGGCCGCGTGCCAGGAAGAGTTGCGCGACCAGGGGGCCGAGGGAGCCCAGCAGGCCCGAGCCGACGCCCGCGACCGCGCCCACCCCCACGAACACCGGAACCGGCACGCGGGCGGTGGCCGGGCTCAGGTGCCGCCAGAGCACCATGGCCAGCAGGAAGCCGCCGATGATCCGGGCGAGGATGTCCACCGGCGTGGATATCAGCAGCAGCGCCCCGCCCACCGCACCCGGTACGGCCCCGATGCAGAAGACACCGGCCAGCCGGTAGTCGATCTCGGCGCGGTTGAACCACGCCCGGCCGCCGTTGCTGGCCAGCTGGGCGATGGTGACCACCACGACGGCGTTGCGGGGGCCGAGTACGGCGATGCAGACCGCCAGCAGCAGCACCCCGCCGCCGAAGCCGGTCACCGCCGACAGCACCGCGGCGCCGAAGGCCGCCATGACCAGCAGCACCGTCTGCATGACGGACGGCAGGTCCACCGCCGCCGTGGCCGTCACAACCACGGCCCACCCCGCGCTCGGCGGTCCACCAAGGCGCTTCCCTCCCCGCCACATGAGTGAACCCATCACACACTGTCATGCGATCAGCGCGGCTCGTAGCGGACGCGCCTACCGGGGAGGAAGCCAGTCCCTCCATGCCTCGACGCCGCACTCCCGCCGAGGCATGGAGGGAGGGGGAAGATCACCCCAGGCGGTTCAGCAATCCGGTCACCGAGGGAGCCGTCATGAGGGTGGCGACCTTGACGTTCTCGCAGCCGGGTTCCTGGCGGATCCGCCGTACGAGCTTCATCGCCAGCAGGGAGTGGCCGCCCAGGTCGAAGAAGTCGTCGTCAGGGCCTACCGCGTCCACCCCCAGGACCTCGGCGAAGACGCGGCACAGCACCGCCTGCCGGTCGTCGTCGCGGCGGGCCGCCGCGGCCGACTCGGGGCCGGTGACCGTTCGGGCGATGAGAGCCGAGGGCAGGGCGCCGACCGGGGCGGCCGGGTCGGAGGCCACCGCCGCCATGAGGTCGAGCAGGCCGGCCGTCATGGTCTCGGCCGTCCGGTCGTCGAACAGGTCGGCCGAGTAGTCCAGGATCAGGCGCAGCCCGCCGCCGGGAGTCTCCCGGAAGATGAAGTCCAGGTCGAACTTGGCGGCACCCGGCCCGAACAGCGCCTCCCGCTGCTCCAGACCGGGGAAGCGGACGTCGCCGGCGCCCTGGTTCTCGTAGCCGACCATCACCTGGAACAGCGGGTTGCGGCCGGGCACCCGGCGGGGGCGCAGCGCCTCCACCAGGGCCTCGAACGGCAGGTCCTGGTTGGCCAGCCCCGCCAGATCGGCCTCACGGACGCGGCCCACCAGGTCGGCGAACGAGGGGTCGCCGGACACGTCGGCGCGCAGCACCAGCGTGTTGACGAAGAAGCCGACCAGCGAGCCCGCGGCCTCGTCGGTGCGCCCGGCGACGGGGCTGCCCAGCGGGATGTCCTCGCCCGCGCCCATCCGGTGCAGCAGCGCGGCGACGGCGGCCTGGCAGACCATGAACATGCTGGCCCCGCCGCTGCGCGCGATCCGCCGCAGCCCCTCCACCAGGGACGGGGACAGGTCGCGGGTGACGGTCGCGCCGCGCTGGCCGACCGTGGCGGGCCGGGGCCGGTCGACCGGCAGCGGGATCTCCTCGGGGATGCCCGACAGGGCCTGCGCCCAGTAGGCGAGCTGGCGGGCGTGCAGGCTGCCCGGGTCGAGCGGGTCGCCGAGCAGCTCGCGCTGCCACAGCGTGTAGTCGGCGTACTGGACGGGCGGCGGCTCCCAGCCCGGCGCCCGGCCGTCGAGCCGTGCGGCATAGGCGTGGGCGACGTCCTGGGCGAACGGGCCGAACGACCATTCGTCGAAGGCGATGTGGTGGAACACGGCCATCAGCAGGTGCTCGCGTTCACCGGTCCGGAAGACCGCGACCCGCAGCGGGATGTCGCGGGCCAGGTCGAACGGCCGCGCGATGAACTCCTCGGGCGTGCAGGTGGCGACCTCCAGCGCCGGACGGGCTCGCTCCGGCGGCAGGATGCGCTGGTACGGGGCGCCGTCGTGCTCGGCGAAGACCGTTCGCAGGCTCTCGTGCCGGGCGGTCACGTCCCAGATCGCCGCCTCCAGCGCGGCCAGATCCAGGTCGCCGCGCAGGTGCACCGCCAGCGGCAGGTGGTACGCCTGGCGCGGCCCGTCGTCCTCGCGCAGCAACTGGTCGAGCAGCCACAGGCGGCGCTGCGCGAACGACAGCGGAACGCGCTCGGGCCGCGGCCGGGGCGCCAGGGCGGGCCGCTGCTCGGCGGCGGCCCGGCCGTGTACCCGGGCGGCCAGCTCGGCCACGGTCGGCGCCTCGAACAGGTCCCGGATGGCCAGCTCGCCGCGCAGCACCGTCCGGGCCCGGCCGACCAGCCGGGTCGCCAGCAGCGAGTGCCCGCCCAGCTCGAAGAAGTCGTCGTCGATGCCGACCTCGGACGCCTCCAGCACCTCGGCGAACAGCGTGCACAGCAGCCGTTCGACCGGGGTCCGGGGGGCGCGGCCGGTGCCTCGCGGGCCGCCGCCGCCCTGGTCCGGCGAGGGCAGGGCGCGCCGGTCGAGCTTGCCGTTGACGGTCAGCGGCAGCGCGTCCAACGTCATGATCACGCTCGGCACCATGTAGCCGGGCAGCTTCGCCTTCAGCCCCTCGCGCACCCGGGCGGCCAGCACCCCGTGGTCGCGGGCCGCCGCCGGGTTGTTGGCGTACGCACGGCCCGCAACGGCCGGCAGGTACGCCGTTCCCCCGCCGAACACCGCGTCATAGCAGCCCACCACGTCCGAGGGCGTGGTGACCACCTCGGGGTCCAGCTCGTACAGGACCTCGGGCTCGACCCCTTGCGGCGGCGCCTGCAACAGCTCGCGCGCCTCCTCGGAGGACGCCCCGTTCTCCAACGCCCGCAGCGCCGCGACCTCACCCGACACCCGGGGGTCGGGAATCCCCCGCACCCGCAGCCGCCCGGGCAGCCGCGCCGTCAGGTCGTCCAGCCCGGCCCACTCCACGACAGGCGTGTCATCGGCGAACCGGCCAGGTGATCCCTGGTCGTGGGCGGGTTTGTGGAGGGTGACGTCGTAGCGGTGGCGGGTCAGCTCGTTGTGGTGGACGCCGCGCTTGGTCCGTACCTCGACACGGGCCGGGCCGGGCAGGGCCGTGAAGAAGGCGGGGTCGAGGAGGAGTTCCTTCTCCATGCGGACGGCGCGGTCGATGGACGCCAGGTCGCCGCCGCCGCGGCCGAGCTGGATGGCGGCGTGGAAGCAGCGGGCCGAGCGCAGGTCGCGGACGTCCCCGAGGAACAGCGTGCCGCCGGGGACCAGCAGGTCCATGGCCTTGGCGATCACGTCGGCCAGGTAGTCGGCGCTGGGGAAGTACTGCACCACCGAGTTGATGACGATGGTGTCGAAGAAGCCGGCGGGCAGCCCGTCGAAGTCGTGGGCGGGCCGGCAGTGCAGCGTCACCGGCCAGGACGGGTCGATGTCGGCCTTCAGCTTGGCGATGACGGGGGCGGCGAAGTCGGTGCCCCAGTAGCTCTCGCACTGTGGGGCCAGCCTGGACAGCAGCAGGCCGGTGCCGACTCCGATCTCCAGCAGGTTCCGGGGCTTGAGGGCCTCGATGCGGGCGACGGTGGTCCGCCGCCACTCGCGCATGTGCTCCGGCGGGATCGGGTCGCCGTCGTAGCTGCTGGCCCAGCCGGCGAACTCCTCCACCTGGACGGCCGTGCCGACCTCGGTGTACTCGTCGTCGTAGATCTGCCGCCACTCGTCGAGCTGCTCGTCCTCGGCGCCGGGCCGGGCCACGCCGTCCGGCACCACGTAGCCGACCAGCCGCTTCACCCCGGGCACGTCGGTGTCGGCCGCCACCACGGCGGCCTGCCCGACACCGGGCTCGGCCGCCAGCGCCGCCTCGACCTCCTCCAGCTCCACCCGGTAGCCGCGGATCTTCACCTGGTCGTCGGTACGGCCGAGGAAGTCGATGTTGCCGTCCTCGCGGACCCGGACCAGGTCGCCGGTGCGGTACATGCGTCCGCCGGAGGAGGAGAACGGGTCGGCCACGAACCGTTCGGCGGTCAGGTCGGGCCGGCCGAGGTAGCCGCGGGCCAGACCGGCCCCGGTGATGTAGAGCTCGCCCGGGGTGCCCGGGGGGACGGGACGCAGCCAGGTGTCGAGCACATAGCCGCGGGTGTTCCAGATGGGCTTGCCGACCGTGGGGGTGGCGCTGTCCTCGGTGCCGCCGCCGAGGGTGTTGATGGTGTACTCGGTCGGCCCGTACAGGTTGTAGCCGAGGACCCCGTCGGCCTGCGCCAGCCGGTCCCACACCGACACTGGGACGGCCTCGCCGCCCAGCAGCACCAGCGGCGGCCGGTGCTCCCCGTCCAGCAGTCCTTCCTCCAGGAGTTGCTGCGCGTAGGTGGGCGTCACGTTGATGACGTCGATCCGGTGGCGTTGCAGGTAGGCGGTCAGCGCCTCGGCGTCGCGCCGCAACTCCTCGTCACAGACGTGCACCTCGTGGCCCTCGATCAGCCACAGCAGTTCCTCCCACGACATGTCGAAGGAGAACGAGACGGTGTGCGCGATCCGCAGCCGCCGTTTCTCCCCCGGCCGACCCGCCCCGGCCGGCCTCCCGGCGGCCGACGCCACCACCGGGTCGAAGATGTTGGCGCGGTGGTTGAACTGCATGTTGGTCAGGCCCCGGTAGGGGGTGACCACGCCCTTGGGCCGGCCGGTGGAGCCGGAGGTGTAGATGACGTAGGCGGGGTGGTCCAGCCGTCCGGGCACGTCCCGCCCGAAGCCGGGCAGCTCGTCGTCGGTCAGGTCGGCGCCCGGCAGCCCCGCCAGCCGCTCCGCCGTCCCAGGGTCGTCCAGCAGTACGGACGGGCCGCCGTAGGTCAGCCCGGCGGCGATGTCGCGGTGCGAGACCAGGCAGGACGGGGCGGCGTCGGCCAGCATGTAGTCCAGCCGGTCAGCCGGGTAGTCCAGCTCCAGCGGCAGGTAGGCGGCGCCGGTCCGCAGCACCGCGAACAGCGCGACCACCATCCGCGCCGAGCGGGGCAGCGCGAGCGCCACCACCTTCTCCGGCCCGGCCCCGTGCGCCTTCAGCAGCCGGGCCAGCCGGTTGACTTCGGCGTTCAGCTCGGCGTATGTGAGCCGTATGTCGGGCTGGGAGACCAGGGCGAGCTCGTCGGGGATCTGCCGCGCCCGTTCGGCCAGCAGTTCGGCGATGGTCAGGCCGGGGACGTGGTGCTCGGCCTCGGCCCAGTCCCGACGGAGCCGTTCGTGCTCGTCCGGCAGCAGCGGGTCGAGGCGGTGGCAGGGCGTACCGGGGCTTTCGGCGATGGCCTGGAGGATCCGCACGTACCGGTCGGTGAGCCGCTCGGCCTCGGCCTCGGTGAACGCGTCGCCCCGGTACATGACCCGCAGACCCGCGCCGGGCTCGGCGACCATGGTGATCGGGTAGTGGGTGGCGTCGCGGACCTGCCGGCCCAGCACCCGTACGTCGCCGTCCGGCCCGAAGCCCCGGCCGGTGGGCATGCCGGGGAAGTTCTGGAAGACGAACAGGGTGTCGAACATCGTGCCCAGCCCGGTCGCCCGCTGCACGTCGGTGAGCGTGACGTGGGAGTGGTCGAACAGCTCCGACCGGGCGTCCTGCACCCGTTCCAGCACCGCCGCCGGCGAGTCGGCCGGACCGGCCTGCACCCGGACGGGAACGGTGTTGAACAGCAGGCCGACGATGGACTCCACCCCGTCCACGTCGGGGTGCCGGCCCGACACCGAGACGCCGAAGACCACGTCGTCGCGGCCGGTGAGCGCCATCAGCAGCAGCCCCCACGCGGCCTGGTAGACGGTGCCGAGCGTGATGCCGGTGTCGCGGGAGAGCGCGGCCAGCCGGTCGGCCAGGCCGTCCGGCAACTCGCGGTGGATCTCCGCGGCGGTGACCAGGTCGGCGGGCCGGTCCAGCAGTTCGGGCTTGAGCAGCGCCGGGGTGTCGAACCCGTCGAGGGCGCGGCGCCACGCCTCCAGCGCCGCCTGCCGGTCGCGCCCGCCCACCCAGTCGAGGTAGGCGCGGAACGGGGTCACCGGGCGGGCCCGTTCGGCCTCGGGGTCGGTGTAGAACTCCAGCAGTGAGGTGACCAGCAGCCCGCCCGACCAGCCGTCCAGCAGGATCAGCTCCGAGGTGAGCACCAGCCGGAAGTCGCGCTCGCCCAGCCGGGCCAGCCCGAACCGGATCAGCGGCGGCTCGTCGGGCACGAACGGCCGCGCCCGCTGCCCCTCCACGAACGCCTCCAACTGCTGCGGCCCGTCCACCTCGGCATACGTCCAGGGCACCTCGAACCGCTCCGGGACGAACTGGACGGTGCGCGCCCCGTCGCTGCGGAACCCCGCCCGCAGGTTGGGGAACTTCTCCAGCACCTGCCGCGCCGCCGCGGCCATCCGCACCGGATCCACCGCCCCGGTCAGCGTCACCACGGCCTGCTGCACATAGATGTCACGGCCCTCACCGGCCATCATCAGGTGGAACAGCAGCCCTTCCTGAAGCGGCGACAGCGGCAGCTCGGCCCCGCCGTCCTCCGCGTCCACGGATCCGGCGGGCGCACCGGCCGACACGGCACCGCCGGATCCGGTGCCGGCCGCAGCCGTACGGGCGGCATCGGGCTCGTCGGCGTCCACGACGGCGGAGGCGGTGGCGGTCTGGACGAGGGCGGCGGGGGTGCGCAGGCGGAAGACGTCGCGGACGGTGAAGGTCAGGCCGGTGCGGCGGGCGCGGGCGACCAGGAGTGCGGCGCTGATGCTGTCGCCGCCGATGCGGAAGAAGTCGTCGTCGGCGCCGATGTCCCCGCGGCCGAGGGTCTCGGCGAAGAGGGCGGCGATGGCACGTTCGGCCTCGGTCTGCGGTGCCCTGCCCCGGCTCGGGCGACCGGGCTCGGGGAGGGCGCGCCGGTCGACCTTGCCGTTGGGGTTGAGCGGCAGCGCGTCCAGGGCGACCAGGTCGGACGGGACCAGATAGTCGGGCAGCAGTTCGCGGAGACGGGCGTGCAGCGTGCCGGGGTCGGTGTCGCCCACCACGTAGCCGACCAGGCGGGGGCCGGGGTGGACGGCCACCGCGGCCTGGCGGACGCCGGGCTGGGCGGCCAGCACCGCCTCGATCTCGCCCGGCTCGATGCGGAAGCCCCGGATCTTGATCTGGTCGTCGGCCCGGCCCAGGAACTCCAGCCCGCCGTCACGGCGGCGGCGCACCCGGTCGCCGGTCCGGTAGAGCCGCGACCCGGGCGGGCCGAACGGGTCGGCGACGAACCGTTCGGCGGTACGGGCGGGGTCGCCGAGGTAGCCGCGCGCCAGGCCGTCCCCGGCCAGGTACAGCTCGCCGACCGCCACCTCGCGCAGCGCGTCGTCCAGCACGTACGCGGTGGTGTTGGCGACCGGGAACAGCGGCCCGGCGCCCTCGGCGACCAGGCTGTCCCCGGCCGCCTCCGAGCAGCCGTAAAGGTTGACCAGCCGGGCCGGGACCCGCTCGGCCAGCCCGGCGGGCAGCGCCTCGCCACTGCTGATCCAGGTGGTCACCGAGCCGAGGTCCCCGGCCTCCAGCAGGGCCGCCAGCAGGCTCGGCACGACCGTGACGGTGCGTACGCGGTGCCGGTCGATCAGCTCGGCCAGCGCGACCGCGTCCGTCGCCGTCGCGTCGTCGGCGACCACCACCGCGTCCCCGGCGACGAGCCCGCCGAGCAGTTCGGTGGTGCCGTCGATGAACGCCGGGGAGCTCTTGGCCACCCGGACGCCGGGCGCGGCCAGGTCGGCGCCCCAGGCCAGCCGGTTGGCCAGCGCCCGCTGGGTGCCGGCGACCGCCTTGGGCGTCCCGGTGGACCCGGAGGTGAAGACGACGTACGCCGGGTGCTCCGGCCTGACCTCGGTCCGCCCGCGCGGCGGCGCGTCCACCGGCGGCTCGTCCCGGCCCAGCACCAGCAGCGGCCGGGCCACCTTGAGCATGTGGTCGATCCGCGCCTGCGGGTACGTCACGTCGATCGGCAGATAGGCCGCCCCCGTCTTCAGCACGGCCAGCAACGCCACCACGAACTCCGCCGACCGCGGCAACGCGATGGCCACCACCTGCTCCGGCCCGGCCCCCGCCGCCGCCAGCCGATCGGCCAGCGCCTCGGCCCACGCGTCCAGTTCGGCGTAACTGATCATCGTCTCCCCGGCCGAAGCGGTCCCGCCCGCAGCGGCCGGCGCACGCATCACCGGCTCAGCCCCGGTGCTCGCCGCCGGACGAGCGGAGCCGGTCCGGGTGCGCTCGTCCGGGTCGGACGGCGCGGGGATGATGAGGGCGGGCGCGTCCGGGGTGCGGGTGGCCTGCTCGGCGAACAGGTCGGCGGCGGTGCGGGAGCCGAAGTCGCGGGTGGTGTCGGGGTGGGCGGGGGGCGGCAGGAGGGCCGACAGTCTGCGGGTGGGGTCCTCGGCCGCCCGGGTGAGGAGTTCGGCGAGGTCGTCGAGGAGGGCGGTGACGGTCTCGGGGTCGAACAGGTCGGTGGCGTAGGCGGCGAAGCCCTCGACCTCGGTGTCGCCCTCGGCGAAGTAGACGTCCAGGTCGAACTTGACGCCGCCGGTCTCGGGCAGGAACGGCGCGGCCCGTACGCCGGGCAGGGCGAGCCGGACGTCCGCCAGGCGCTGGTGGACGATCATCACCTGGAACAGCGGGCTGCGGGCCAGCGAGCGTTCCGGCGCCAGCCGTTCCACGACCTGCTCGAACGGCACGTCGGCATGGGCGAAGGCGGCCAGGTCGGTGCGGCGGACACGGTCCAGCAACTCGGTGAAGGCCGGGTCGCCGGACAGGTCGGCGCGCAGCACCAGCAGGTTGACGAACACGCCGACCAGGTCGGCCAGGTCCTCGTCGGTGCGGCCCGCGATGGGCGAGCCGAGCACCACGTCGTCGCCCGCGCCGGCTCGCCGCAGCACCGCCGCCGTCGCCGCGTGCAGCACCATGAACACGCTGGTGCCGGTCCGCCGGGCCAGCTCGCGCACCCCGTCCAGCGGCAGCCGGAACGGCACCAGCCCGCCCCGGTGGCTCGCCTCGGCCGGGCGCGGCCGGTCCAGCGGCAGGACGGTCTCCTCGGGCAGCCCGGCGAGCGCCTGCTCCCAGTGGTCGAGCTGGTGGGAGTGGTCCTGCGCGGCATGCCAGACCGCGTACTCGGCGTACTGGACGGGCAGCGGCTCCCAGTCCGGCGCGGCACCGGCCAGCCTGGCGGTGTAGGCGCGGGACAGGTCGGCCAGCAGCGGGGTGAACGACCACTCGTCGGCGGCGGCATGGTGCTGGAGCAGCAGCAGCGTCCACTCCTCGTCGGCCGTCCGCAGCAGCGTCGCCCGGATCGGCAGGTCCGCGCCGAGGTCGAAGCGGTACCGCGCCGCCTCCGCCTCGGCCTCGGCGGCCCGGTCCGTCGGCAGTCCTCGGACGTCCTGCACCTCGAAGACGACGGCATCGGGCTCGGTGATGTGCTGGATCGGCAGGCCGTCGGGGCCTTCGACCAGCAGGGTGCGCAGGGCCTCGTGACGGGTGACCACGTCGTTGAACGCGGCGCGCAGGGCTTCGGGGTCGATGGGGCCGTGCAGGCGCAGACCCAGCGGCAGGGCGTAGGACGCGGAGGGGCCGCGCAGGCGTTCCTCCAGCCAGAGACCGCGTTGGGCCGCCGAGGCGGGGACGGTCTCGGGGCGGGTCACGTCACGTACGCGCGTGCGGGTGACCTCGACCAGGCGGGGGGCCAGGGTGGCGACCGTGGGGGCCTCGAAGACGTCGGCGATGGTGAGGTCGGCGTCGAGTTCGGCGCGGATCCGTCCGGCGAGCCTGGTGGCCAGCAGGGAGTGGCCGCCGAGGGCGAAGAAGTCGTCGTCGATGCCGATGCCCTCGACGCCGAGGACTTCGGCGAACAGGTCGCACAGCGCCGCCTCGCGGGCGTCGCGGGGGCGGCGGCCGGACACCTCGACCTCGGGGGCGGGCAGCGCGGCCCGATCGAGCTTGCCGTTGACGGTGCGCGGCAGCGCCTCCAGCGTGACCAGCGCGCTCGGCACCATGTACTCGGGCAGCACCCGGGCCAGCGCCTCCCGCAGCGCCGTCTCGTCCAGCTCGCCCGGCGCGTCCAGCCCGTTCGGTGCGTCCGGCGCGTCCAGCTCGTTCGGTGCGTCCCCGCGGGGTACGAGGTAGCCGACCAGCCGCCTGTCGCCGGGCCGGTCCTCGCGGACCACGACGGCGGCCTGCGCCACTCCGGGCTGGGCGGCGAGCACGGCCTGTACCTCGGCGGGCTCGATGCGGAAGCCGCGGATCTTCACCTGGTCGTCGGTGCGGCCCAGGTACTCCAGCGTTCCGTCGCGGCCCCAGCGGGCCAGGTCGCCGGTGCGGTACATGCGGGTTCCCGGCGGGCCGAACGGGTCGGCGACGAACCGTTCGGCGGTCAGGTCGGGACGGCCGACGTAGCCGCGGGCGAGCTGGGCGCCCGCCAGGTACAGCTCACCGGGCACGCCGGGCGGCACGGGACGCAGCGACGCGTCCAGCACGTAGGCGCGGGTGTTCCAGAACGGGCGGCCGATGCCCGCGGACGGCAGTTCGGCGGAGGTCGCCCAGATCGTCGCCTCGGTCGGCCCGTACACGTTGGTGGCCCGTGCCGCGACCGACGTCAGGGTCTCGGCGAGCGCGGCGGGCAGCGCCTCGCCGCCGACCAGCACCCGCAGCCCCGCCAGCGCCGCCGGGTCCAGCGAGCCCAGCAGCGACGGAGTGGCCTGCACGATGGTGGCGCCGGCGAGCAGGCCCGCCAGCGCGGCCGGGTCGCGCACCGCCGCGCGGGAGGCGAGCACGACGGTGGCCCCGCTGATCAGCGGTACGTACAGCTCCAGCGCGGCGATGTCGAACGCGATGGTCGTCACCGCCACCAGCCGATCGCCGGTGCCGAGGGCCAGCTCGTCCCGCTGCATCAGCAGGAAGTTGGCCAGCGCGGAGTGCGGGATGGCCACGCCCTTGGGGCGTCCGGTCGAGCCCGAGGTGTAGATGACGTACGCCAGGTCGTCTCCGGTGACCGGCTGCGACAGCACCGGCGCGGGCATCTCGTCGCCGAGCACCAGCACGTCGGCGTCGGCGGGCAGGACCGCGCGGGTCTCCGGCGTGACGATCGTGCACAGGGGTCCGGCGTCGTCCAGCATGTAGGCCAGCCGGTCGGCCGGATGGTCCAGGTCGAGCGGAAGGTAGGCGGCACCGGACTTCAGTACGGCCAGCAGCGCGACCACCAGGTTGCCGGTGCGCGGCAGGGCGAGCGCGACGACCCGGCCCGGCCCGGCGCCGCGTGCGCGCAGCAGGGCGGCCAGGCCCGAGGCCCGCCGGTCGAGCTCCTCGTAGGTGAGGGTGCCCGACTCGCTCTCCACGGCGATGGCGTGCGGAGTACGGGCGACCTGCTCCTCGAACAGCTCGACGACGGTCGTGGCAGGGACCGCCCGCTCGGTGGCGTTCCACGTCTCCAGCCGCTGGAGTTCGGCCGCATCCAGCAGGTCGAGGTCGGTGATGTGGCGGTCGGGGTCGGTGACGGCGTGGCCCAGCAGCGTCTCCAGGTGGGCCAGCAGCGCGTCGATGCGCTCGTCCTCGAACAGCTCGCGCCGGAAGGTGGCCTCGACGGTCATGCCCTGCGACCGGACGAACGCCTCCAGCGACAGGTCGAAGTGGGTGGTGCCGTTGTGGATGTGGGTCCAGCCCGTGGTGACGCCGGGCAGGTCCAGCTCGCCGATCTCCTGGGCCAGGAACAGCAGCATGGTGTCGAAGAACGGCGACCGGCCGCGCTGCCGGGCGGGCCGCAGCTCCTGGACGAGCCTGTCGTAGGGCAGCGCCTGGTGCGCGAAGCCCTCGGTGCAGGTCTGCCGCACCCGGTGCAGGGCCTGGCGGAACGTGGGCGCGCCGGACAGGTCGGTGCGCAGCACCAGCGTGTTGCCGAAGTTGCCGACCAGCCGCTGGATCTCGGCATGCTCCCGGTTCATGACGGCCGAGCCGATCGGGATGTCGGTGGCCCCGGTGTAGCGGTGCAGCAGCACGGCATAGGCGGCGAGCATCACCATGTACGGGGTGGCGTTCTCCCGGGCGGCCAGGTCGCGCATGCCCTCGGTGACCGCGTCGTCGAAGAGGCGGGCCCGGCGTCCGCCCCGTTCGGACACGGTGGCGCCGCGGGGGTGGTCGGCGGGCAGGTCGAGCGGCGCGGGGGGCGGGTCGAGCCGCTTGCGCCAGTACGCCAGGTCCTCGGAGTCCAGCGGACGCCCCTGCTCCCAGGCCGCGTAGTCGGCGTACTGGATGGGCGGCGAGGGCAGCCCGTCCGGCTCACCGCTCAGCGCGGCCCGGTAGAGCGCCGACAGGTCCCGCGACAGCGACCCCCAGGTCATGCCGTCCCACGCGATGTGGTGAACGACCAGCACCAGCCCGTGCTCACCGGGCCCGAGCCGCAGCAGTTCCAACCGGATCGGCCGGTCCACTCGCAGGTCGAACGGCATCGCCGCAAGCTCCGCCGCCCGCGCCCGCGCCCACTCCTCGGCGGCTTCGGGCACCGGACCGGCGGAGTTCGCCCCGGCCGCGCTTACGGCGCCGTTCGCTCCGGCGAAGCCGTCAACGCGATCGGTTCCGGCTCCGGTCGTTTTGGTGACGCCGTTAACGCGATCGGTTCCGGCGCCGGCCGCTCCTCCTGTGTCCGGGTAGTCGACTAGGGGCAGGTTGAGGGAGGCGTCGTCGTGGACGTGCTGGACCGGGCCGTCGGCGTAGGTGGTGCGGAGGATCGCGTGGCGGTGGATGAGGCCGCGCAGGGCCTCGCGCAGGGCGTCCGCGTCCAGCGCGCCGGACATGCGTACCAGCAGGCACACGTTGTAGGCGGGGCTGTCGGGGAACGTCCGGTGGTGCAGCCACATGCTCTGCTGCGCGTAGGAAAGGGGGGCGGGGCCGTCAGAGCCCCGGGGCGCGATCCGTGAGGTGTCCTGGCCGAGGCCCGCCTCGGCCATCATCCGCCGCATCAGTTCTCGCCGTCGTGCCGCCGTCTGCTCCTGCACCCTCAACTCTTTCGTTGTGGCCCGCTCGGGCACCCCGTCGACAACGCTGGTTAGGTTAGCCTTGCCTACGAAAATGACACAAGGTTAGCCTTACCTAAGTTGATCGGGAGTCATCCGATCCGGCAGAGGATGGGTGCTGTGTCATTCGGTGTGCGCACGGATGAGATCCGCCGGAAAGCGGGCGAGCCGGTGGTCGAGCTGGAGGTGGAGGTCGCGTCCGACCCCCTGCATCTGATGACCAGGCTGGCGGGATCGGGGCTCTTCGAGGACCTGGTGGTCTACGAACGGCCCGGGAGCTGGACGTTTGCGGGAGGCGCGCTCGGCGAGGTGGTCCTTGAGCCCGCGACGGTCCGCACCCGCTGGGCGGACCGTCCCGAGGACGCGCGCCCCTGGTCGGGACGTCCGGCCGCCGCGCTCCAAGCCGCCTTCGCAGGCGCCCCCTGGCCTGCCTGGAACGCCTACGGCTGGGTCGCCTTCGAGTTCGCCCGCCACGAGACCGCGGCCGCGGCACCAGGACGGCTGGCCCACTTCATCGTTCCCCGTACCGAGGTGCGGATCGAGTCCGGACGCGCCGTGGTGACCAGCGTGGACGCCACCGAGGCCGAGCAGGTCGGCAAGCTGCTGGCCGACCCGGCACCGCTGCCGGCGCCCGTCCCCTCCCCGGTGGACGTACGGGTCGAGGACGACTACCGGGCCCGCGTCGCCAAGGCCCTCGACGAGATCGGCGCCGGGCTCTACCAGAAGGTCATCGTCTCCCGGCGGCTGCCCATCGGCTTCCCGGTGGACGTGACCGGGACGTACCTGGCCGGCCGCGCCGCCAACACCCCGGCCCGCTCGTTCCTGCTCGACCTGGGCGGCTTCCAGGCCACCGGCTTCAGCCCCGAGGTGGTGGCCCGGGTGGACGCCGACGGCATGGTGATGACCCAGCCGCTGGCCGGCACCCGCGCGTTCGGCCTCGGCGTCGGCGCCGACGAGGCCAGGCGGCGCGAGTTGGAGAACGACCCGAAGGAGATCTTCGAGCACGCGGTGTCCGTCCGCACCTCCCAGGAGGAGCTGTACGGGGTCTGCGCGCCCGACACGGTGCAGGTCACCGGCTTCATGACGGTCAAGGAACGCGGCAGCGTGCAGCACCTGGGCTCCAGCGTCCACGGCCGTCTCGCCCCGGGCCGTACCTGCTGGGACGCCTTCGAGGCACTCTTCCCCGCGGTCACCGCCTCCGGCATCCCCAAGGCCGAGGCCGTCGACGCCATCACCCGCCTGGACGAGCCCCGCGGCCTGTACTCGGGCGCCGTCCTAACCCTCACCCACGACGGCGCCCTGGACGCCGCCCTCGTCCTGCGCGCCCTCTACAGCGAGGGCGGCCGGGCCTGGCTGCGCGCCGGCGCCGGCATCGTCACCGGCTCGACCCCCGACCGCGAGTACGAGGAGACCTGCGAGAAGCTCTCCAGCGTCGCCCCCCACATCGTCCCCCTGCCCTGACAGGCACCGTACGCCGAGCCGGGCGTCACCGGTCCTGCGGATCGAGGGACTGCCGGGTGGTACGCCAAAACTGGCGTTTCTTCCCGTCCTCGCGGACGACGACGCCGAGGCGGCCCAGTTCACCGCGCAACTGTGCGGACTCTTCCTTGTCGCCGCTGCTCAGCGCCCGATCCCGGGCTCTGAGCAGCGCGTCGGCACCGAGCGGCAGGCCCGGCATGTCCGGCACCCAGCGCCGGTACCGGTCCTGATACGGATCGCCGCCGGGCAGCCACGGGTAGCCGTGGGCCGTGAAGGCGTCGGCGAGTCGTCCGGTGGGCGGCAGGTCGGCGCCCTCCCGGGCGCTGTGGACGGCGAGTTCCTGCGCCTCGTGCCCGAGCAGCACCAGTCGTCCGTCGTCCACGAACACACCGCTGACCTCGGCCCGGGGCACGGTCTGCGAGTCGCCGCCCCGGGTGCAGACGACCTCGTCGTCCGACACGGCCACCGTCACGTACTCGCTCTCGGCCACGGCGGCGAACACCGCGCCCAGCACCACGCCGACCGCCAGACAGCCGAGCAGGGCCGCCGGTTCGGGCAGCGCGTCGATCGCCTTGAACGGCCCGCGCATCGGCAGCCCCCGCAGCGACGCCACCCACCCGGCCAGCGCCCACACCAGCCAGCCCAGCACCGCCCCGGCGAGCGGAAGCCCGACCCACACCAGGGCGCGTTCCCACCGCTCGCGCCGTACCACGGTCACCCCGTCAACGGGCTTGGCGGCCATGACCCATCCTGAAGTCCATACGCCCAGCCTGGCGGGGCCGTCGCCGCCGGGGCATCCGCCGATCGGCCATCGCACACCGACCAAAGTCCACCGCGGCCGGATCCTCGGACGCGTGAACGAATCCGAACGATCCGTGGGACAGCCCATTGACGCCAAGGCGAACACGTCTCACTGTCGAGACATGACCGTAGAGATGTTTCAGAGATACGTGCCCATGTCCGGCGAGTCGTGGCGGGATCCGTTCGGCGTGTACGCGGGCCTGCGCGACCACGACCCCCTGCACCACGTCGAGCGGGGCGACTACTGGGTGCTGTCCCGGTTCGCCGATGTGTGGGAGGCCGCCCGGGACACCGCGACGTTCTCCTCCGCCGAGGGCCTGACCTTCACCTATGGCGAGCGGGAGAAGATCGGCCTCGGCGAGGCCGCCCCGATGGTGATGTTGGACCCGCCCGAGCACACCGAGTTCCGCAGGCTGATCAGCCGGGGCTTCACGCCCCGCCGGGTGGCCTCGATCGAGCCGGCGGTGCGGGCGTTCGTGACCGAGCGGCTGGACCGGCTGGCCGGCCGGGCCGAGGTGGACATCGTCGCCGAGCTGTTCAAGCCGCTGCCGAGCTTCGTCGTCGCCCACTATCTCGGCGTGCCGGAGGCCGACCGGGCCAGGTTCGACGGGTGGACCGAGGCGATCGTGGCCGCCAACGCGCACGGCGACCCGCTGGCCGGCGGGCAGGCCGTGGCGGAGCTGTTCGACTACTTCGGCCACCTCATCGAACGGCGGCGGGCCGAACCCGGCGACGACACCATCTCCGCGCTGATCGCCGTCTTCGGCGACACCGACCCGCTGGGCCTGCTACGCATCCTCGGCTTCGCGTTCACCATGGTCACCGGGGGCAACGACACCACGACCGGGCTGCTGGGCGGCGGATCCGGGCTGCTGTCGGCCCACCCGGAGCAGCGCGACGCACTGGTGAACGACCCGTCGCTGATCCCCGACGCGATCGACGAACTGCTGCGGCTGACCACCCCGGTCCAAGGCCTGGCCCGCACCGCCACCCGTGACGTGGAGCTGCACGGCAAGGTGATCCCGGCCGGACGCAAGGTGATGCTGCTGTACGGGTCGGCCAACCGCGACCCCCGCGAGTTCGGCCCCGACGCCGAAGCGCTCGACATCACCCGCCAGCCGCGCCGCATGCTGGCCTTCAGCCACGGCGCGCATCACTGCCTCGGCGCGGCGGCGGCCCGGCTCCAGGCCCGGATCGCCCTGGAGGAACTGCTGGCCCGCTACCCGCGCTTCGAGGTCGACACCGGCCGCGGCGTCTTCGCGCCCGGTCCTTTCGTCCGCCGCTTCCAGTCGCTGCCGTTCCGGCCAGGGCCCGCGGCATGAGCCGCCCCTGGCTGCGCGACGAGCGCACCGAACTGGCCGCCGAACGCATCCTCGACGCCGCCGAGAGGGTCTTCACCGAACGCGGCGTCGGCGCCACCGAGATGAGCCACATCGCACAAGCCGCCGGATGCTCACGGGCCACGCTGTACCGCTACTTCGACAGCCGCCACGCCCTACAGGTGGCGTACATGCACCGCCAGACCCACCGCGTCGTACAAGACATCGCCCGCCACCTCCAGCACCTCACCGACCCCCGCGAACGCCTGATCGAAGCAATCCTGGCGGCCCTGGCGGCGGTACGGGACGACCCGGCCCTGGCCGCCTGGTTCACCAGCGCGGACAGCACGCACAGCGCCGAACTGGCCACGGCCTCCCCGATCCTGGAAACCCTGTGCGCCGCGTTCCTCGGCGACCCGTCCGACCCGGACACCCGGCTGCGCGCCCGCTGGCTGCTGCGGATCATCGTGTCCCTGCTGTCCACCCCCGGCCACGACCCCACCGACGAACGCACCATGATCGAACTCTTCGCCGCCCCGGTCCTGTCCCCACCCTGACCGAACGCCCTCACCCGACCGGCGAACACGGCACCCCTCGGACACCCGCAATGCCCCTACCAACCCGCCACTCACCACCCGGCGGCGCAGAGCCGGTCCGATCTACCCGGCCAGTCCTGGACCCCGCGGCCGGATGAGCCGGACGAACCCGTGGCGTCCGGCCCACGCCGGGATGGCCACACTGCTCATTTCGGTCCAACGCCTCTGAGCAACTCGGTTCCGACCGTCCCGTCCACCGCGCTGCACAGCTTCGCATCGGCGGTCAGCAAGGGGAGCTTCCGCTCGATCGCCAGTTGGACGAACAATGCGTCGTACATCCGCAGCATCGACCGAGCCGCCAGATCCGCTGCCAGCTCCAGCCGGTCGGCGGTGATCTCGTGCACCACAACGCCAAGATCATCGATGATCCGGACCGCGGCCATGAACTCCTCACGGGTCAACCGTCCGGTCAACAGTCCCTTCTTGCGGAGGACACGGCCACTTCGACCCTGGCGAAATCGACCGTCTCCAGCAGGACCGTGCCGTCAAGGAACGCCTGCTGGATCTCGCGGGCGTGCTCGAACCCCTCCTGATCGACGAACCACCGCAGGAACACGCCCGTATCGACCAGATAGGCGTCAGCCACGCGAGCCGTCCCGGAGCCGGTCGAGCTCCTCGTCAACCCCTGGCACGTCGCGCATCCGCTCCCGGACTCGCTCCAATGCCGCAACGGCCGCTGCCCGCCGACCCGGCCTGGCCCCTTCCCGTACCAGCGCGAGCACCGGCGCCAGCCGCTCATCAGGAAGCTGATCGACCAGATGATGGAGCTCTTCACGCAGTGCGCTCATGCGCACCATTCTACGGTTCGGTTCTTCCGCTGACCGGTGCTCACAGCGGCTGTCGGCATACGGCGACAGTCGCCGCATGCCGACTCCTCGCCGGCGAATCGGCTGTGCTCGGCCGCGGTGTTCCGCGCCCCGGCCAGAGGTGGGCGGGCGGGGCTGGAAGTCGCCGCGCAGCCGGCCGCTCTCACCCCGTGGTGCCGTCGATGCGCTCGCGGAGCAGGTCCACGTGGCCGTTGTGACGCACGTACTCCTCGGCGGCCGGCCCAGCGCACTTCATCGCCAGTGTGGTGGGGCGGTCTTGACCTCAAGTGCGGTGGAGGCTCCAGGGTCGGGGGTGTCCGATCACTGCCGTAGGTGAGGAGTCCGAATGAGCGCGGACACGGGTTTCTACTCGATCATCGACTACACCGTGGACGGTCCGCGGACGCAGCGGGAACTGGTGGAGGCGTTCGCGGAGATCCAGGAACGCTGGGTGCGGTTCTATCCGGGTTACCGGTCCGCGCGGTTCCACGTGAGCGTTGACGGCACCCGGGTCTACAACATCGTGCACTGGGCCAGTGAGGCCGACTACCGCCACTTCGAGGCCACCTCCGACACCGAGGGCCGAATGGCTGCCATCCGGAGGGCGCTGGAGGGACTGTCCGGCAGGGCCGAACCGCGGATGAGCGGCGATCCTCGCTATGTGGTGGTGCGAGAGGTGGGTCCCGGCCCACAGCGGACCGGCTCCTGACCCGTTCCCGCCTGGCAGAGGGACCCGCAGTCACAGGGATTGCGGGCCGCCGTTGACGTCACGATGGCGGAGATAGGTGTCGTACCAACTCGATATCAGCTCCTTGCCCGGATATCTCCGCAGGCTCTGGTAGGTGGTCCAGGCCACGATGTCGGCGGCCTGGAGCAGGGGCATTCGCTCGGTCGACTCCAGCACCGGCGGCCCGGTGAAGTTGCGCGGCCGGGCGGTCCGGTAGCCCTGCTCCAGACGGTCCCTGTCCCACTCCCGGCCGTCGACGGTCATCATCGCCCGCTCCCGGGTGCCGGCCAGGCGCAGGTCGATATGGGAGATCATCCTGCCGTAGAGAGCCATCTTCTCGGTGTAGTACTCACGGCCGTTCTTGCCGGTGTGCCGGTAGACGGTGCCCACCCGCAGTTCCTCGCACGCACTGATCATGGACAGTACGAACTCCATGGCCTCGCGCCGCATCGACCGTGACTGGTTGAACTCCTCGTTCCGCGACGGCCGCCCGTCTCCGCGCACCATGTGCGTGGAGTGCCACTCGACCTCCCCGGGCACCTGGTAGCGGAGGTCGAGTTCACGGCGCAGGTCATGCCACCAGCCGGTGACCGATGGCTCGTCTCGCGCGGAGAACTGGATCCACGAGTAGCTGATGATCCCGATATCGGACGCACCGGAATCGTCGACATAAAACAGCCGGATTGGATCTTCCGTTGTTGGGGGGTGCATTCGGATCAGTGCCTTCGGGCATACCGGATGGGACTGCAGTGGCGCGGGGTATCACCAGGGCTTTCTCATTCTGTTCGCGCGGTGTTACAAACTATAGGAGTACGCGACGCGAATGTGAGCCTTCTTCTGTTATCGGGCATGGATATGGGGATGGCCGCAAGGGGCCGTTCGTTCACGGACGTTCCAGGCCGGCATCATGACCCGCGTCGTGAGCGGCGGCCAGGGCCAGGGCGGCGGTGCCGACGATGCCGGCCTCGTTGCCGAGCGCGGCGGTCGTGATCGGCGGCAGCGGCCGCAGGTCCCGGGCGAAGGCGTACCGCCCGTAGGCCGTCCGGGCGGGCCCCAGCAGCAGGTCCCCCGTCTGCACCAGGCCGCCGCCGATGATCACCAGTTCCGGTTCGAACACGTTCACCAGGGAGGCGATGCCCACCCCGAGCCAGGTGCCCAGCCGGTCGAACAGGTCCACGGCGGTGGGGTCGCCCTGCCGGGCGGCCTGGTGGACGATCTCTCCGGTCAGTTCGGTGCCGGCGGCCAGGGTCGCGATCGGCCCGTCGGGCTCACGCTCGGCGGCCTGGCGTCCCATCCGGCGCAGCGCGGTGCCCGACGCCTCGGCCTCCAGGCAGCCGACGGCGCCGCAGCCGCATTCGTGACCGTCGACGGGGTTGACGATGATGTGGCCGACCTCCCCGCCCAGGCCGGTCTGCCCCCGATACAGGGCGCCGCCCAGGACGAGCCCGCCGCCGATGCCCGTGCCGACGGTGAGCACGATGACGTTGTCGCGGCCCTTCCCCTTGCCGAAGCACGTCTCAGCCCAGGCCGCCGCGTTGGCGTCGTTGTCGACCACCGTGGGAAGCCCGGTCGCCTCCGCGAGGCGCCGTCTGAGGGCCAGGCCGCGATAGGCGTTGTTGGGGGCGTACTCGATGTGTCCCTCGGGCCATCTGACCATGCCGGGGGCACCGGCGCCGACGGCCGCCACCTCCGGGTGCCTGTCGCGCAGCCGGTCGACCAGGTCCCGCAGGACCTCCACGGTCGTGTCGGCATCGGCCCCGGGGGGCGTGGAGACCCGCAGCCGGTGGACGATCTCGCCGTTCTCGGTGACGACGCCGCCGGCGATCTTCGTACCGCCGACGTCGAGGCCGATACCGAGGCGGGCGGACGGGGACGCGGACGTGGCTGGGGCCGGGGCCGGAGTCGGAAGGGTCATGGCTCGCTCCTGAAAAGTGTCGTGGGACGGAGAAAGGGGTCGTGGGTTCATGTGGCCGCTCAGACCTGCACCAGTCCGGCGATCACGTCGCGGATCACCAGCGTCGCGGCCCCGCGCGGGCCGTTCCAGTGCTCCTGGTCCGGTACGAACCGGAAGCGGTCGGCCGCGTCGGAGCACATCGTGTGCTCCTGGACGACCTCCAGCATCGCCTCGTGGTAGACGTCGTTGAGCAGAACGGGCGCGCGACCGTCCAGCCGGGAGGCGTGGATCTGGTCACCGGTGAAGATGATCGGGCCCGGGTCGTTGCTGACGCACACGTTCACCACGGCCTGGCCCATGTACCGGCCCGCCTGGACGAAGGCCTCCTCGGCCTTGCGATCGCCCTCGGCGGCCCGTCGCAGCGCCTCGTCGGGGTCGGTCCTGAGATCGTCGGCGACGGCCCGCACGGTGGCCACGGCCTCGGTGCAGCCGCGGCTGCCGCACCGGCAGCGCGGCCCGTTGACCGTCAGGGTCTGGTGGCCGAACTCGCCGGCGGCGCCCATCGCGCCGCGGTTCAGCTCTCCTCGGGCGAACAGGGCTCCTCCGATGCCGTTCTCGGACATGTACACGACCCCGAAGTCCTCCAGGTCGCGGCCGACGCCGAACCACCGCTGGGCGACCCCCAGCGCGTTGACGTCGTTGTCGACCACCGTGTGCAGCCGGGTCGCGTCGCGCAGGCGCTGGCGCAGCAGGATCCTTCCGGTCCTCATCTCGTCCCAGCGCAGGTTCGGGGAGTGCACGACGGTCCCCGACTCGCCGTCCACCCGGCCGCCGACCTCCACGCCCAGCCCGAGCAGCGGCCGGTCCGCGGGCGCGTCGTCCCGGCCGGCCAGCAACTCGGCGATCAGCCGGTCGACCAGTTCGCGCACGCTGTCGACGACCAGGTCGGGGTCCACCGGGTCGTCCGGGTCGGTGGGCGGAAGATCGATCTCCTGGGGCCGCACGACCGGGGTGCCGTGCAGATTGGTGATCACCCCGAGCACCCGGTGCGACTCGATCTCCACCCCGGCGATGTAGAACCTCCCGTCGTTGACCCTGATGGGCTGGGGCCGGCGGCCCCGCACCGCCCGCTCCGCCGGCGCGTCCACCCTGACCAGCCCTTTGCCGCTCAGCTGTTTGACCACGCCGGCCACCGTGCTGTGGCCCAGGCCGGTGACCTCGGCGATGTCCTTGGCCGAGGGGCCGTCCATGATGACCACCTCCTCGAAGACCCGCTGGTGGTTGCGCCGGGTGATCTCCGCGAGGCTGGAGATCCGGCCGCCCTGGCGGCGGCGAACGGCCCGGCGGCGGGCCGCGGGGGAGATCCCGCGGCCCGCGGGGGTCGGTCCGGTCATGACAGCACGCTCCTCACCGCGTCGATCAGGGCGAGGAAGCCCGCGAGCACCCCGATGAACGCCGTCGCCCGTTCGAAGAAGCCGTTCTCCCCGTCCCACAGCCACCGGCCCAGGCGGCCGGCGCGATCGGCGGCCTCCGGGGCGCCGAGGGCCGTGGAGCGCACGGGCAGCGCCCGTCGCCGGTCGTGCGCGGTGAACCGGTCGTCACCCGACCGCGGCGTCCAGCCGTCCACGAGCGGCCGGACCGACTCGCTCTCGTCCTCCGGCACGACCGTCACGGCGATCAGCCCGCCCGTGTCCACATCACGGGTGACCGTGCACCTGACCATGGTGTCGGCGAGCAGGCCCCGGCCCTCGGCGGACGGCAGCCGGACCTCGTCGCCGGTCGACACGATGGTGACGCGGCCGTCGCGGTCGCCCCGGACCGGCCTGTCGACGGTGCCGGACAGCCGCTCCTCGGGCACGCCGCCGGCCGGTCGCCAGTCCAGCGCCAGCCGGTCCCGGTGGCGGGTCAGGGCGGCGGCCTCGCAGTAGACCACGAAACGCCAGGTGCACCGGGTCAGCATCCGCGGGGAGGGCGGCGTGGCCGGCTCGCACGCCAGCATGACCGGGTGCCGGTCGTACCTCTTCACGACCCGCCAGGTCGCCCGTACCCTTCCGTCGGCGACCATCTGGACGCCCATGCCCCGCAGGGCTCCGGCCCGGGCCAGGACCCGCACGTCGTGCCGGCCCGCGTCGAGGTCGGGCAGTGTCCCCCCGTGCCCGACGACCTCGCGGAACAGCCAACCGGCGCCTTGCAGCGCCTCGTGCTCGTCCTGAGCGCGGCGGCTGCGGCCTCTCCTGATCACCTTTGCCACCCCCATCATTTTCCGGCTCCTCATTGCTGGCTCGCGCTGTAGAGCTACAGACATCTGAGGTGCCGAGATGGCATCAAGATGGGGAGAAGATCACTTCAGTGATCATTTAGTTGTGTACGCCGTCTTGCAGATGACTGTACATGTTCTCGACTCAAGTAGCCACCATCTTTATGACGACGACAGAAGCAAAACATCGGCAATTCAAGATCGAATCATTGATCATTTCTCCGCACCATGCTCCGACGTGCGAAAACACCCGCTCCATGCGGCATCTGTCACCTCGCATGAGCTCTGCGACACGCGCATCCCCCGGCGCGAGCGGCGTTTCGGGATCCAGAAACCTTGATCGATAACCGAGGTCCCAGCACCAAAAAGGTGTTAGGCCCCGTACTTTATGGGCCCCACGGCGGATTCCGACCCTGGCCCCATCATGTCGATGATCAAATCAAAGCCGGCTGAGCAGGACCGACGAACCCACCCCTGGATTCGGAGATACAGCGATCCTCATTTATTCAGTGCGACAACTGATCCACTCTCACCGAGCCGGCCGGTTCGTCTCCCTCGCCGTGCCCAGGAGCGACCACGATCCGGCCCGCATTCCGCGGGCATCGCGACTCGTCCTCCCCGCCTGCCCGGGAGCGGCGAGTGCGCAGGACGGGCGGTGTGCTCCGGGCCCGTACTCCCAGAGCGCACCGGTGAAGCTCCCTGGGAGGGAATCCGAGAGCGATGCGCGTTGTCCGGCCCGGCGCCGTGACGTGGTGCTCTCGGCTGTTCCGTCAGACCGGATCCGTAGACTCGCGCGTTGTGATCAACACCGTGGTGCAGACCGACCGGGGACGGGTGCGAGGGATCGACCTGGGCGGCGTCGTGTCGTTCAGAGGCGTTCCGTTCGCCGCACCGCCGGAGGGGTTGTTGCGCTTCCGGCCGCCTGTGCCGGCGGCCGGGTGGGAGGGGGTGCGCGACTGCGGAGCGTTCGGGTCCGCCCCGCCCCAGCTCGCGCCGCTGCCGGGGGTGCCGTCGGTGTGGCGGCCGGAGGCCGGTCTGGACTGCCTGTCGCTGAACGTGTGGAGCCCCGACCTCGGCGCGGCCCGACTGCCGGTCATGGTGTGGATCCACGGAGGTCTGTGGAAGTACGGCGGCTCCAGCATGCCGCAGTACGACGCGGCGACGTTGGCCGGTTCGGGGGTGGTCGTGGTGACCGTCAACTACCGGGTCGGTTTCGAAGGGTTCGGGCACCTGCCCGGGGTCCCGGAGAACCGAGGGCTGCGCGACCAGATCGCAGCGCTGGAGTGGGTGGGGCGCAACATCGCGGCCTTCGGCGGCGACCCGGGCAAGGTGACGGTGTTCGGTCAGTCCGCGGGGGCGGCCTCGGTGGCCTTGCTCGTCGCCACTCGGGCGACCGACGGCCTGTTCAGGCGGGCGATCGCGCAGAGCATCCCGTCCGGATACCTCAGCGTCGCCGAGGCCGAGCGGGTCACCGCGTCGATCGCGGCGGCCGCGGGGGTGGAGACCACCTGGGAGGGTTTCGCAGCCCTGCCGCCCGAGGCGATCCTGGCGGTCCAGGACGCGCCGCTGACCGGGCGCGATGACGGCTCCGGCGTCTTCGGCCCGGTCATCGACGGCGACCTGGTGAGCGGACCGCCCTGGACGGCGCTTTCGGCCGGCGCGCGCCGGGACGTGGAGCTGATCTGCGGCTTCACCCACGAGGAGTACAACGGCATGGGCGGGCGCCCCGGCCCCTCGGGCATCGACCTGGAAGCCGTCGCCGGAACACTCCGGCTCGGAGACCGGGCGGCCGCCGACTACCGCCGGGCACACCCCACCGGCAGCGACGCGGACCTGTTCACGGTGATGCTGTCGGACGCGCTCATCCGGATGCCCACCATCTGGACGGCCGAGGCCCACACCCGCGCGGGCGGCCGGACCTGGATGTACGACTTCGCCTGGCGCGGGTCCGCCATCGGTGCGGGCCACGGCGCCGACGTCCCGTTCGTCTTCGGCAACGGCGGCACCCGCTACGCCGCCCGCTTCCTCGGCTCCCCGCCACACGCGGACTTCGCGCCGCTGTCCGAGCAGATGCGTACCGCCTGGACCGCCTTCGCCGCCACCGGCGACCCCGGCTGGCCCGGCTACGACCTCCAGCACCGCCTAACCCGGATCTGGGACACCGTACCCGGCGACCGCCAAGACCCCATCGCCGCCTCCCGCCGCATCTGGGAGCACGCCGAGCCCCGCTGAGACACCGCCGGGCCATGCGCCGACTGCACCGACGCACGCCGGCATCGACCGGAACCAGGCCGAATCCGGCGAACCCGACCGACCCGATATCAGATCGGTCCCGGTGACCCGCGTCCGCGTCCGGGCGGCCCCGGCGAGGACGCGCGGCGCGCACGGCCGTTCACATGCCGGTGCCGCCCGGAGGCGGGCGTTCGTCAGGCCAGGCGGGCGGCCAGTTCCTTCTTGCTGATCTTGCCCACGGGGGTGCGGGGGAAGGTGTCGACGGTCTCGACGCGGTCGGGCCACTTGTAGTCGGCGAGGCCGCGTTCGCGCAGGAAGTCCTTCAGCTCGCGGAGGGTGGGCGGGGTTCCCCGGGTGATGAGGAACGCGCAGGTGCGCTCGCCCATCATCGGGTCGGGCATGCCGACGACGGCGGCATCGTGGACGGCCGGGTGGGCGAGCAAGTGGCCTTCGAGCTCCTCGGCGGAGACCTTGTCGCCGCCCCGGTTGATCTGGTCCTTATGGCGGCCCTCGACCACCAGGTGGCCGGACGGGAGCCGGCGGACCAGGTCGCCGGTGCGGTAGAAGCCATCGGGGGTGAAGGAGCGGGCGTTGTGCTCGGGTGCGCGATAGTAGCCGCGCAGCGTGTAGGGGCCGCGGGTGAGCAGCTCGCCGGTCTCGCCTTCGGGAACGGGCTCGCCGGTGTCGGGGTCGACCACGCGGATCTCGTCGGCCGGGCACAGCGGGCGGCCCTGGGTCGTCTCGACCAGCTCGGGCGGGTCATCCAGGCGGGTGTAGTTGAGCAGGCCCTCGGCCATGCCGAAGACCTGCTGGAGGACGCAGCCCAGCACCTTGGGGACCTGCGCGGCGGGCTCGGCGGCGAGCTTGGCGCCGCCCACCTGGAGGAGCTCCAGCGAGGACAGGTCCTCATCCGACCAGGTCGCCGCATCCAGCCACAGCAGCGCGATCGGCGGGACGACGGCGCAGGCGGTGGCGCGTTCGCGTTCGATGAGCGGGAACGCCTCGTCGGGGGAGCCGGAGGGGGCCAGGACGACCGTGCCGCCCACGGCGAAGGCGCCGAGGATGCCGGGGCAGGCGAGCGCGAAGTTGTGCGCGACCGGCAGCACCACCAGGTAGACGGTGTCGGCGGTGAAGCCGCAGACCTCGGCGCTGGCCTCCAGGTTGTAGACGTAGTCGCGGTGGGTCCGCGGGATCAGCTTGGGCAGCCCGGTGGTGCCGCCGGACAGCAGGAACAGGCCCACGTCGGCGGGGTCGGGCCGGTCGAGGGGAACGGGTTCGGCGTCCAGTGAGGCCAGGGCGGTGAACTCGGCGGCGTCCCCGTCCACGACGACGTGCTCGACGTCCAGCGAACGGGCCAGCTCGCGGTAGTCGAAGCCGCCGTGCCGGTCGGGGATGACGTAGGCGCGGGCCTGTGACAGCTCGCACAGGTAGCCGATCTCGCTGTGCCGGTGGGCGGGCAGGGCCAGCACCGGAGCGGCGCCCAGTCGTACCAGGGCCAGGAAGACGACGACGAACGACGCGGTGTTGGGAAGCTGGAGTACGACCCGGTCGCCGCGCCGGATGCCGAGCCGGTGGAACCCGGCGGCGGTACGGTCGGCCCGCCGGTCCAGGTCGGCGTAGGTGAGGCGCTCGTCGCCGGCAACCAGCGCGATACGCCCGGGGTCGCCGCGCAGGACGTCACCGAGCAGTCGGTCGCTCCAGTAGCCCTCGGCGATGTAGCGGGCCACGAGGTCGTTCGGCCAGGAAGTGAAACCGTCCATCGTTCAGCGCCCCGTGAGCTGGGCGGGAGCGCCGGGGACGGGCTCGGCCGGGTCGTTGCCGAGGGCGACGATGCGGTTGTCGGCGTCGACGTGGACGACCCTGGGGCGGTGCGTCCGGCGCTCCTCCTCGTCCAGGGCCGCGTACGAGATGATGATGACCAGGTCTCCCGGCTGGACCAGGTGCGCCGCCGCGCCGTTGATGCCGATGACCCCGCTGCCCGCCTCGCCGGTGATGGCGTAGGTGACCAGCCGGGCCCCGTTGGTGATGTCGACGACCTGGACCTGTTCCCCCTCGACGATGTCGGCGGCGGCCATGAGCTCCGCGTCGATCGTCAGGGAGCCCACGTAGTGCAGGTCCGCCTGGGTCACGGTGGCGCGGTGGATCTTTCCGTTCATCAGGATGCGACGCACGGTCCGCCTCTCCCTCGATCAAGGCTAGTAAGGCTAGGCTAACCTTAGCCACTCCCCCTCCCGAGGAGAACACCCGATGGCGCACCGTCTGGCCATGGACATCAGCCCGCTGCGCACCAGCAGACCGTTCCGGAACGTGTTCGTCGCCCGCACGGTGTCGGTCTTCGGCATCGGCATGCTGATGGTGGCGCTGCCCGTCCAAGTCCACGAGATGACCGGCTCCACCGTGCACGTCGGCGCGGTCGCGGCGGCCAGCGGGTTCGCCTTGCTGGCCGGGTTCCTGTGGGGCGGGGTGCTGGCCGACCGGCACGACCGCCGCAGGCTGATGCTGCGCGCCCGCACCGCCGCGGCGGTCGGCTTCGCGCTGCTGACCGTGAACGCGTTCCTGCCGTCCCCCTCGCTGGGCGCGCTGTACGTGCTGGCCGCCTGGGACGGGCTGGCCACCGGGGTCAGCGTAACCGCGCTGCTGGCCGCCACTCCCGCTCTGGTCGGCCCGGACAAGCTGGTGGCGGCCGGGGCGCTGAACGCGCTGACCGTACGGCTCGGATCGATGCTGTCGCCCGCGCTCGGCGGGCTGGTCGTGTCGGCGTTCGGCGTCGGCTGGAACTACGCCGCCGCCACGGCGGGCACCGCCGGCACCCTCGGCCTGCTGACCTCCCTGCCCTCGCTCAAGCCCGCCGCCGAGACCGCCGAGACCGCCGGGAACCCGCTGAAGGCGATCGGCTCGGGACTGCGGTTCGTGGCCGGGCACCGGATCGTCGGGTCGCTCATGCTGCTGGGGCTGCTGTTCATGGTGGCCGGCGGCATTCCCGTGCTGATGCCCGCCTTCGCCACCGGGCAGCTCGGCGGCGGTCCCACCACGGTCGGCCTGCTGTACGCCGCGCCCGCCTGCGGCGCGGTGCTCGCCTCGGTCACCAGCGGCTGGACGAGCGGGCTGCGCACGCCCGGACGGGCCCTGCTGATCGCCTCCGTCGCCGGATTCGTGACGCTGGCCTGCCTGGGCCTGGCCCGCCACCCCGCCCTCGCCGTGGCGATCCTGTTCGGGTACGGGTTCGTCGCCTCCATCGAGGAGATCCTGCGGTACGGGCTGATCCAGACCCACACCCCCGACGGCTACCTCGGCCGGGTGAACGCCCTGTGGTCCGCCCAGGAGACCGGCGGCGAGGCCGTCGGCTCCCTCGGCGCCGGAGCCCTCGGCCGCTACCTGTCCCCCGGCGACGCCATCGTCGTCTACGGCACGGTCAGCGCCGCCCTCTCCCTGGTCTTGGCCATCACCCTCACCGGCCTGCGCACCGCCACCCTGAAACCCGAACCGAGCTGAGCCCGCGCCACCCGCCCTTCACCCGGCCTGCCGGAACCGGCGTTATCCCGCCGGTTCCGGCAAGCCCTACCGGACCGTCACGGCCTCCGAGCCGTCACAAGCGGTCGTCGTCCGCACGGCGCGGTGCCGGCGACCAGCCGGGACGGTGTGCGGCTCAGTCGGGGTCGGCCTCGCCCGGATCGGTGCGGGTGAAGTGGAACGGGCAGTGGGTGCCGCCCAGGCCGATGGTGGTGACGCGTTCGAAGCGGAAGCCGTCCCTGTCCGGGTCGATGGCCTCGATCCAGTTGGCGTCGAACGCGCACATGGCCGGGGTGAGCTCCGGGACGGAGTTCGCCACGAGGACGTCGTGGTAGAAGCAGCGGTGGATGTTCAGCAGGTAGCGCCGGTCGTCGTCGGCGGGGCGCCGGAACGTGAACCCCTTGCCGAAGGCGTGCTCCTCGCGGGACTTGGAGACGGCGACCAGGGCGGCGAACGGGTCCGGCGCGGCGTCCAGCATCGCCCTGGTGCCCACGTGGACCGCGTCGCCGAGCGGCTCGACCAACGCGGCCCGCACCGTGTCGATGGCGGCGTCGCGTCCCAGGCGCGGCAGCAGCGACTCGTACGCCGCCGCCACCGCGAGGGTGATGCGGAGGTTGTGACGTGCGGGCTCATCCACGATCAGGTGCGCGTTCGCGGCCTGCAGTCGCTCGTGCCGCGTCCGCATGACGGCGACGAGGCCCTCGGGAAGCGCGTGCGCGCGCAGCGCCGCGGTGATGTGCTCGAAGAAGCCCTCGACGAGGGCGGCCGTCTCCCGTTCGGGGTCGGGAACGTAGTCGCCGCCGGAGAGTCCGAACCGGTCGGTGGGCATGTGCTGTCCTTTCGGGACGGGCTCGGTCCCGAAGCACGGACTCGACATCGCGCATGGCGGAGCCGCCGTGCCCGCAACCGAGCGGGCACGCCGACGCGCTCCACCGACCTACCAGGCGCCGACGAACCTCATGGATTCTGACCGTCCGATCCTGACACGCCGGACGTGACATGTCGATCGGCCCCCGCCCCCGCTCCAGCGGTGAGCCGCCCCGCTGGACACCGGCTGTGGACGTCGTGCGACGACAACGGCGTGCTGCGTTCCCACCGTCACCGCCGGCCCGGCCGGGCACCCGGCTTTTCCCGCCGTCCCATCGTTGATTGCCCAGGCGGCAGGACTCGAACATATGTACGGTTCTTTATCGACGCACTCGTCCCTCGCGAAGGAACACCCATGAACTGGACCCTGGAAGTGGTGGTCGTCCCGGTCTCCGACGTGGACGCCGCCAAGTCCTTCTACGCCGACCGGCTCGGCTTCGACGTCGACCACGACACCGACGCCGGGTCCGCGCGTTTCGTCCAGCTGACCCCGCCCGGGTCCGGCTGCTCGATCGTCATCGGCAAGGGCGTGACGGACATGGCCCCCGGATCCCTCAAGGGCCTGCAACTGGTCGTCAACGACCTGCCCGCCGCCCGCGCCCAGCTGGTGGAACGCGGTGTCGAGGTCAGCGAGATCCAGGTGGTGGGCCCCACCGGCACGCGGCCCGCCCAGGACGGCGACGACCTCAACAACGTCGGGTTCGTGCACTTCACCGACCCCGACGGCAACGCCTGGGCGGTCCAGCAGATCACCTCACGCCCCTAGCTGTCGAACCAGACGACGAGTCGCACATCCTCGGGCCCGGCTCGTTCCGCCAGGGTCTCCATGACCCGCCAGACGTACTTCCAGTCTCCGTCCGGGGGCACCGCGTCGCGGCGCCTCAGCACCTCGGCGCGGAAGACGACGTCACCGAGCACGAACTCCTGGCCTTCTCCCCAGCGGACCCGGCCCGCCATCACCTCCTCGCGCGAAGCTCCGGTCGCCTCCGTGAGCCTCGGCCCCCACAGGCTCTTTCCCACGAACTCCAAGCCGCCGTCCGGCTGCCGCCGGTACTCGTGCAATCGCCGGTCGACGCCCTCAGCGGGTTCGTCCCAGTCCACCGCCGCCACTTCGGCCCAACTGATCCAGGTCGCGTCATGGCGCTCCCATCGCCCGGCCACCTCCCGCACGGTCGCCGACAGGTCGTCGGGCAGGCCGCGGCCCGCCGCGAGCGGCCGGAACGAGGCGTAGTTGCGCACGCCGAACAGGCACCCGAACGCGTCATAGCTCCGGACGTCATAAAGCAGATCAAGATTGATGGCGGCCCGCCACGGGCGGGGCGCTCCGGGCCCCAACGCCGGTGCACGACACTCGATGAATCCGCTGATGTCCGTGCCCATGCCGAGATCATCGCAGCGCCGTCAACCGATTTCGCGGCGAGCCCGGCGGCATGGCGAGCAGGCCCGCCATGCCGCCCTCAGGCGGACAGGTGGGCTTCGACCTCGTCCTCTGACATGGCGGTGACGGTCAGCCAGATCTCGGCGATCGTCTCCAGGCGGCCGGGGGTGTCCTCCAGTTCGGTGAAGCGGTGGGCGATGCGTGACACGGTCCGCTGGTTGAAGACCACGCGGACGGGGAGCGCGGTGGTGTCGAGGGCCTCCCGGAGACGGGCGATGACGCCGGTGGCCAGGACCGAGTCACCGCCGAGGGCGAAGAAGTCGTCGTCGGCGCCGACCCGTTCGGCGCCGAGGACCTCGCCGATGGTGCGGGCGAGGACCTTCTCCAGCGCGGTGCGGGGGGCGACGTAGGCCGTGGTGCCCTCGCCGGTCTCGGCGGAGACCAGGGCGGTGAGCGCCTTGCGGTCGACCTTGCCGTTGGCGGTCAGCGGCAGCTCGTCCACCGGCACCAGCAGTTCCGGCACCATGTGCGGGGGCAGCAGCTCCTGCGCGTGAACGAGCAGTTCGTCGGCCTGGACCTCGCCGGTGGCGGGCACGATGGCCGCGGCCAGCCGGGAGCCGGTCACCAGGCCCACCGCCCGGCGGACGGCGGGGTGGCTCTCCAAGGCGGCCTCGATCTCGCCCAGTTCGATGCGGAAGCCGCGCACCTTCACCTGGTGGTCGCGCCGGCCCAGGAACTCCAGCGTCCCGTCCGGCCAGTAGCGGGCCAGGTCGCCGGTGCGGTACCAGCGGACCCCCTCGTACATGACGAAGCGGTCGGCGGTGCGCTCCGGGTCGCCGCAGTAGCCTTCGGCGACGCCCTCGCCGCCGATCCACAGCTCGCCCGGCACCCAGTCGGGCCGGTCGCGGCCCAGGTCGTCCACCACCCGGCAGGAGACCCCGCGCAGCGGCACCCCGTAGGGCACGGCGTGCCAGTCGGCGGGCACCTGCCCGGTGACGACCTCCAGCACTGTGGAGTGGATGGCGGTCTCGGTGGTGCCGCCGAGCGCCACGAACCGGCAGCCCGGCGCGCGTTCGGCCAGCAGCGCGGGCAGGTGGGTGCCGACCCAGTCTCCGCCGAGCAGCACCAGCCGCAGGCTGCGCACGTCGCCACCGGCCCGTAGCAGCATCTCCAGCACGGACGGGACGCAGTTGAGCACGGTCACCGACCAACGCCCGGCCAGCTCGGCCCAGCGGGCGGCGTCCTTGCGCTCGTCCTCGGCCGGGAGCACCACCGCGCCCCCGGCCGTCCACAGCGCGAACAGGTCGAACACCGACAGGTCGAAGTCCAGGGCCGACACGCCCAGCGAGATGTCGGAGGGGCCGAGGGCGAACCGCTCGACCAGGTCCCCGATCGTGTTCATCGCCGCCCGGTGGGAGACCTCGACCCCCTTGGGCTCACCGGTCGAGCCCGAGGTGAACAGCACATAGGCGACCTGCTCCGGCTCCACCGGCACCGGCCCGGCCGGTGCGGGCGAGGTGCCGGTCAGGGCCGTGGCCAGGGTCTGCGGGGTGAGCGAGGCGGCGACGCCGGCGGTCTTGACGATCTTCTCCCGGCGGGCGGGGGGCTGCTCGGTGCCGATCGGTACGTAGGCGGCGCCGGCCGCCAGGACGCCCAGTGCGGCGATGGCCTGGTCGGGGCCCTTGGGCAGCTCGATCGAGACGCGGTCGCCGGGGCGTACGCCCTGGGCCACCAGGTGTCCGGCGGTGCGCAGGGCGCGGTCGGCCAGTTCACCGTAGGTGAGGGTGCCGTCTTCGCCCCAGTGCAAGGCGGGGGCGTCCGGGCGTCGCCGGGCGTGGTCGAAGAAGCCCTCGATGAGGGTCCTGGCGGGTGGGGCGGGGTGCGCGTTGAGCCGGTGCCGTACCCGCACCTGCTCTGACGGGGCCTGGACGCGCAGCGGCTCGGTCCAGTCGGCGCCGGGCGCGCCGAGCCGGGTGATCGCCTCGGTGTAGGCGGCGAACATGGCGTCGGCCACGCCTTCGGGGAACGCCGGGTCGCGCACGTCCCAGTTCAGCAGCAGCCCGCCGGAGACCTCGGTGACCTGGGCGTCCAGCAGCACCTGCGGGCCCTGGGAGATGATCCACACCGGCTCGCCGAAATCCGCCCGGACGCGGTCGCCGAACAGCTCGCCCAGGTTCAGCGCGCTGGTGTAGACGATCGGGGCCAGCACCTGCTCGCCACGCGCCCGGGACAGGTCGCGCAGCACCTCCAGCCCCGAGTAGTCGCTGTGCGTGCCGGCCGTGTGCAGCCGCGCCTGCACCGCACGGGCGCGCTCGACGAACGACAGTTCCCGGGTCAGGTCGATCTCCAGCATGATCGAGCCGGTGAAGTCGCCGACCAGGGCGTCCACGTCCGGGTGCACCGGCTCGCGGTGGAACAGCGGCAGGTTCAGCAGGAAGCGCGGGGTGGCCGACCAGGCGCCGATGACCTCGGCGAAGATCGTGGCCAGCACCATCGCGGGGGTGACGCCCTCGCGGTGCGCGCGGGCGATCAGCCGTCCCTTGTCCTCGGCCGACAGCCAGTGGTGCTTGCGGACCACCTGGTGACCGGGCCGGGGAACGACCGGCAGCTCGGGGGCGCCGGGCAGCTCGCCGAGCCGTTCGGCCCACCACGCCCGGTCGCGTTCGCGGGCGGCGGCGCGCGGGTCGGCGGCCAGGTAACGGGCATAGTCGTAGCGCAGCGGCGGCAGCGTCCGGCCCTCGTACAGCGCGGCCAGGTCGGCCAGCAGCGTGCGGTAGCTCATCGCGTCGGCGGCGACCATGTCCACGTCCAGGTGCAGCCGGGCGGCGCCGGACGGCAGCAGACTGAGCCGCAGGTCGAAGACCCGGCCGGTCTCGATCGGCAGCCGCTGGGTGGACATCTCCCGGCGGAGGCGCTCCAGCTCGGCCTCGGGGTCGGCGGCGTTCCGCAGGTCGTTCACCACGATCGCCGGGCCCGGCCGCTCCGAAAGGATGCGCTGGGTGCCGTCGTCGGACACCGCGACCCGCAGCATCGGGTGCCGCTCAACCAGCGCCCGTACGGCCGGCTCCAGGCGGCCGGGGTCGATGTCGCGGCCGTCGAGTTCGACGTAGAGGTGGGCGGCGACCGAGCCGAGGGACTGCTCGCTGTCGCGGCCGATCCAGTAGGCGTGCTGCATGAGCGCCAGCGGGAACGGCCCGCCCGGTTCCCCGGACGACTCGGGCTCACCGGCCGGATCGGCGGACGCACCGGACGTCCCGGCCTCGGCGGAGGCGGCAGGCTCCGAGGCGGTGGCGGGCTCGGCCGCGTCGCGTCCGGCGGGCGGGCCGGAAGGGGCGGGTGCGATGGCGCCGCGTTCGGTCAGCAGGTCCCACCATTCGGCGAGGGTGGGGCGTTCGGCCAGCTCCGCGAAACCGACCTCGACGCCCCGTTTGCGCAGCCGGCCGGTCAGGCTCATCAGCCGGATGGAGTCCATGCCCAGCTCGATCAGGTTGTCGTGCGGCTCGACCTGCTCTCCGAGCACCTGGGTCAGCGACGCGTGCAGTTCTTCCCTGGTCAGCACAGAACGCCCCTTCTGAGTTAGGTAAGGCTAACCTAATTCAGAGGGATTCCACCGTCAACGCCCGCCTCCGGTCCACCGGCACGACCAGCGGAGTGCCCGCCTCCGGGCAGGTGATGATCTGGCAGGGCAGCCCGAACACCCGCTCCACCAGGTCGGCGGTGACGATGTCGGAGGGCCGCCCCTGGGCGACGATCTCGCCGCCGCGCATGGCGACCAGATGGGTGGCGTAGCGGCAGGCGTGGTTGAGGTCGTGCAGCACCGCGACCAGGGTGCGGCCCTCCTCGTGCAGCCGCGAGCACAGGTCCAGCACCTCGATCTGGTGCGCGATGTCCAGGAACGTCGTCGGCTCGTCCAGCAGCAGGATCGGCGTCTGCTGGGCCAGGACCAGCGCCAGCCACACCCGCTGCCGCTGGCCGCCCGACAGCTCGTCCACGATCCGGTCGGCCAGTCCGCCGACCCCGACCGCGTCCATCGCGGCGGTCACCGCGCGCTCGTCCTCCTTGGACCACTGGCGCAGCAGGCCCTGGTAGGGATAACGCCCGCGCGCCACCAGGTCGGCGACGGTGATGCCGTCCGGGGTGACCGGCTGCTGGGGCAGCAGGCCGAGCCGGCGGGCGACCTCCTTGGCGGGCAGTTCGGTGATCGGCCCGCCGTCCAGGTAGACGGTGCCCTCCCGGGGCCGCAGCAGCCGGGCCAGGGCGCGCAGCAGCGTCGACTTCCCGCACGCGTTCGGCCCCACGATCACCGTGAACGATCCGTCCGGGATCTCCACCCCGAGACGCTCGGCCACGACCCGCTGCTCATAGGCCAGCGTCAGCCCTTGAGCCCGCAACCTGCTCATATTCTCCGCTCTCCCGCCCAGGCCGCACCGCATACCGCCGGTACGCGCCCGTTCGCTCGCTCCTCCGGGACGCCTTCCGCTCCCGCGTCGCGCGTCTCCGGCTCGTTCAGGTCCGGCTCGTTCAAGGCCGGCCCCTTCGGCCTGCGCCGGCCAGCAGCCAGACCAGGTAGAGGCCGCCGAGCACTCCGGTGACCACGCCGACCGGCAGTGCCACCGGCAGGCGCAGTGAGATCAGGTCGCCGACCACCAGCAGCGCGGCGCCCATCAACCCGGCCGCCACCAGGTGAGGCCCGGTGCGCCGGGTGAGGCGGCGGGCCAGTTGCGGAGCGGCCAGGGCCACGAACGGCACCGGGCCCACCGCCGTGGTCGCCGCGGCCACCAGGCCCACGCCCACCACCACGAGCGCCGTACGCGAGCGCTGCACCGGTACGCCCAGCGCCTGGGCGGCGTCGTCACCGAGCTCGCCCATGCGCAGATGCCCGCCGAAGGCCAGCGCGGCGGGCACGAGGACGGCCATGGCCACCGCGAGCGGCACCGCGTGCTCCCAGGACCGCGCGTTCAGGCTGCCGGTCAGCCAGAACGCCGCCTCGTACGCCTCGCGCAGCTCGGCACGGGTGATCAGGTAGGAGTTCAGCGCCTCCAACATCGCCGCCGCCCCGACCCCCACCAGCACCAGCCGCTGGCCGTGCACCCCACCGCCCCGGTAGGCCAGCAGGTAGACCGCCAGCGCGGTCAGCACCGCGCCCAGGGCCGACCCGGTCGCGATGGCGGCCGTACCGCCGCCCAGCACCAGGATCTGCAGCAGCGCGCCGGACGCCGCGCCCGTGGTGAACCCGATCAGGTCGGGGCTGCCCAGCGGGTTGCGGGACATGCTCTGGAAGATCGCCCCGCTCAGCCCCAGCGCCAGCCCGGCCAACAGCCCGGTGAGCGCGCGGGGCAGCCGCAGTTCGGTGACGATGAACTCGGTGGCCTGGTCGCCCTGCCCGGCCAGCGCCCGCACCACCTCACCGGCCGGGATCGGGAAGTCGCCGGTGCCCAGCACGAACACCGCCGCCGCCAGCGCGACGGCCGCCAACGCCGCGCACACCGCCGCGGTCCGCGGCTCCCACCGCACCGACAGCGCCCCGGCGCGCACCGCCCTGCTCACAGCCGCCCGATCCGGGCCCGGCGGACCATCAGCACGAACAGCGGCGCGCCCAGGAACGCGGTGACGATGCCGGTCTCCAACTCGCCCGGCGCGGCGACGACCCGCCCGGCGATGTCCGCGCCGAGCAGCATGACGGGCGCCAGCAGCAGGGAGTACGGCAGCACCCAGCGCTGGTCCGGGCCGACCAGCGTCCGGACGACGAACGGCACCGCCAGCCCGAGGAAGGCGATCGGCCCCACCGCCGCCGTCGCTCCCCCACACAGCACCACCACCGCCAGCGCCCCCAGCGCCCGGGTCCGGCCCGGCCTGGCGCCCAGCGCGCGCCCGGCGTCCTCGCCCAGCGCCAGCGCGTTCAGCGGGCGGGCCAGGCACAGCGCCAGCACCGCCCCGGCCAGCAGGAACGGCCCGACCTGCGCGAAGGTCTCCAGGTCACGACCCGACAGCGAGCCGACCTGCCAGAACCGGAAGCCGTTGAAGGTGCGCGGCTCCAGCAGCATCACCCCCGAGGTCAGCGCGGAGAACACGGCGTTGAGCGCGGCCCCCGCCAGCACCAGCCGCCCCGGTGTCGCCCCGGCCCGGCCGTACGAGCCGACCAGGTACACCAGCACCATCGCCCCGGCCGCCCCGGCGAACGCCGCCCACACGTACACGAGCACCTCGTCCACCTTGAGCAGCCCGATGACCAGCACCACCGCGATCGAGGCGCCCCCGTTGACACCGAGCAGCCCCGGCTCGGCCAGGGGGTTGCGGGTCAACGCCTGCATCAGCGCGCCCGCCAGGCCCAGCGCCGCGCCGACCGCCACCCCGAGCAGCGTGCGCGGCAGCCGCAACTCCTGGACGATCAGTGCGTTCTGCGACCCGTCCGGCGCGAACAGCCCGGAGACGACCTGGTCGAGCGGGATGCGCTGCGCACCGATCGCGAAGCTCGCCACGACGGTCACCGCCAGCAGTCCGCCGAGGACGCCCAGCCCGGCCGCCCGGTTGCGCAGCGGAAGCCTGCCCGCAAGCGGCTCGGGCTCGCGCTGGGGGATCTTCCGTACCGGGGTGAGCACGAAGCTTAGGCTAGCCTAAGCTAAGCCCCCGGAAAATGTCGTCGCCCTCCGAAACGATGCCCATCATCCGGTCTTCGACAAGGGGCGGTCCAATGGCGATTCAGCCGCCGCCATATCGAAGACCAGTGGCCTGCGTGACGGCGCGGCACCGACGCACCCAATGCCTGCCCCCGTACGTCGCCGCGCCGGCCCCAGGTCTGACCGGCAGGTGTCAGAGCCCGGCGTACTCGGCCTGTGCGGTGTGCTCCCACAGGGTGCGGTAGAGGCCGGGGCGGGCCGCCAGTTCGGTGTGGGTGCCACGCTGGACGACCTGTCCCCCGTCCAGGACGACGATCTCGTCGATCTCCTCCAGGCCGGTCAGGTCGTGGGTGATGAGCAGGATGGCCCGGCCTCGGGTGGCGCGCAGCAGGTCGGCGGTGAGCTCAGCGGCGGTCGGCCGGTCCAGATGGGCGGTGGGCTCGTCCAGGATCATCAGGGCCGGGTCGGCGAGCAGCGCGCGGGCCAGAGCGAGGCGGCGGCGCTCGCCGCCGGACATGGCCGCGCCGTGCACGCCCACCGGGGTGTCCCAGCCGTCGGGCAGGGACTCGATCCAGGGCAGCAGCCGGGCCCGTGCGGCGGCGTCGGCCATGTCGGCGTCGGTGGCGCCGGGGCGGGCGAGCCTGAGGTTCTCCCGTACGGTGCTGTCGAAGATGTGCGGGTCCTGGGGGCAGCCGCCGATCAGCCGGCGCACCTCGTCGGGGTCGTAGGCGGTCAGGTCCGCGCCGTTGAGGGTGATGGTGCCGCCCGCCGGGTCCAGGAAGCGCAGCAGCAGGGCCGCGACGGTGCTCTTGCCGGCGCCGCTCGGCCCCACCAGCGCCACCCGCCGGCCGGGCGTCAGGTCCAGGTCAACGCCGTCCACGACGAACGGCCCGTCCGGGGTGTAGCGGGCGCGCACGTCACGCAGCCGGACGGTCAGCACAGGCTCGGGCGGCGGCAGCGGGCGCGACGGCTCGGCGACCGGGTCGGGGGCGTCGAGGACGTCGATGATCCGGGCCGCGCCACCGCGGGTCTCGGCGAGCTGGGCGGCCGCGGTGGGAAGGGCGGCCACGGCCTCGAAGGCGGCCAGCGCGGTCAGCGCCAATACAGCCAGCGGGACCCGGCCCAGCGTCCCGCCCTCCACGGCCACGACGCCCAGCAGCAGGACGGCCCACACGGTCACGCCCGCGGCCAGGGAGCCCAGCCCCGCCCCGGCGGCCTGGATGAACGCGCCACGCCGGGTCTGGGCGGCCAGTTCGGCGTCGGCCTCGGCGACCTTGGCCAGCGCCCGGTCCTGGGCGCCGAAGGCGTGCAACTCGGCCGCCCCCGACAGCGCGTCCACCACGCGGGCGGCGACGGTGCCACGGGCCTCGGCGGTGCGGCGTCCGGCGGAGCGGGCCAGCGCGGACGACAGCGCCGGCAGCAGCACCCCGGCCACCAGCAGCCCGAGCGCCAGCGCACCGGCGGCGGGGGCCAGCAGGAACGCGCACGCGGCGACCGCGCCCCCACCGGCGACGGCCGCAGCGGCCACCGGCACCACCCCGCGCACGAACAGGTCCTGGGTGGAATCGACGTCGCTGACGAGCCGGGCCAGCAGGTCACCCGACCGCAGCGGGCGCAGCCCGGCAGGGGCGAGCGCGGCCAGCCGCCGGTAGATGCGCACCCGCACGTCGCCGAGCACCCGGAACGCCACGTCGTGCGAGATCAGCCGCTCCAGATAGCGGAACAGGCCACGGCCTACCCCCAGCGCCCGTACCGTCACGACGGCGATGGTCAGCGCGGTGACGCCGGGATGCTCGGCGGCGCGCGCGATCAGGAAGCCGGACGCCCCCAGCAGCGCGATCCCAGCCGCGGTGGTGACCGCACCCGCCAGCGCCGCCAGCAGCAGCCGCCAACGCAGCGGCCCGGCCAACGCCAGCAGCCACAGCAGCGGACGGCGACGATGAGCCGATAGCGGCGCGATCGCGGTCATGAAGCCACCTCTGTAGAAGAGGACCCGGCACCGGGGGTCAACAGCAGACGGTGGGCGGCGGCCGGTACGAGCGCGTTCACGGCGCCGGCTCCGGCAGAGCGGGGAACGGGCAGGCGACGACGGGATGTGGTCAGCGCGAAGGCGGTCAAGACGTCAGTTCCAAGGGGCGGGGCGGTGCCGGCTGCGGGGAGCGGAGTTCGGTCAGGTGGCCGGAGTCGATCCGGACGACACGGTCGGCGAGGCGCGTCCAGGCCGGGTCGTGGCTGACGAGCACGACGGTCCGGCCGGCGGCGAGGCGTTCGACCGCGTCCTGCACGCCGTGGGCGGTGAGCGGGTCGAGGTGGGCGGTGGGCTCGTCGAGCAGGACGAGCGGGGCGTCGCGCAGGAAGGCGCGGGCCAGGGCGACCCGCTGGCGCTGCCCCGCCGACAGGCGGGCCCCACGTTCACCGACATGGGTGTCGTAGCCTTCGGGCAGCGCGTCCACGAACTCGGCCACACCCGCCTGGCGCGCCGCCCGGCGGATGTCGGCGAGGGAAGCGCCAGAACGGCCCAGCCGGATGTTGTCGGCGATGGTGCCGTCGAAGAGGTGGGGATGCTGCGGCACCCACGACACCTGCTCGCGCCACTCCTCCAGGGGCACGCCGGCGAAGCTCAGCGAGCCGGAGGACGGCTCGGTGAAGCGCAGCAGGAGGCCGAGCAGGGTGCTCTTGCCCGCCCCGCTCGGGCCGAGGACGACGATCCGTTCCCCCGGCTCGATGGTCAGCCGGACGTCGGAAAGGGCGGGCACGTCGCGTCCGGGGTAGCGCACCGTGACGCCGTCGAGGGCGATGGTGTCGCGGCGCAGGTCCACGGCGGCGCCGGATGCGGCGGGCCGCGCCGGCAACGGGGTCTCCAGCACCTCGAACGCCCGCTCGGCCGCGGCGACGCCCTCCATGCCGGCGTGGAACTGGGCGCCGACCGTGCGCAGCGGCAGGTACGCCTCCGGCGCCAGGATCAGCACGAGCAGCGCCGTCTCGTAGGGCAGGCCGCCGCCCAGCAGCCGCAGCCCGACCTCGACGGCCACCAGCGCCACCGCCAGCGTGGACAGCAGCTCCAGCACCAGCGCGGACAGGAACGCCACCCGCAGCACCCGCATGGTGGCCCGCCGGTGTGCGCCGGTCACCTCCCGGATCACCGCGGCCTGGGCCTTGGCCCGGTTGAACAGCTTCAGGGTCGGCAGCCCCTCGACCACGTCGAGGAAGTGGCCGCCGAGCCGTTCCAGCAGCCGCCACTGGCGCTCGGTGCGGGCCCGGGTGTGCAGGCCGACCAGGATCATGAACACCGGGATCAGCGGCAGCGTCACCCCGATCACCACCGCCGACAGCACGTCCGCCCCGGCGACCACGGCCAGCACTGCGACCGGGGTCACGCAGGCCAGCACGAGCTGGGGCAGGTAGCGGGCGAAGTAGACGTCCAGCGCGTCCAGCCCGCGGGTGGCCAGGGTGGCCAGCTCGCCGGACCGCCGCCCGCCCGACCACTGCGGCCCGAGCCGCAGCGCGTGCTCCACCAGCCGCCGCCGCAGCAGCGACCTGACCACCCCGGCGTACCGCAGCGCGGCGGCCTCGCTCAGCCCGTGGACGGCGGCACGGGCCACGACCACCGCGAGCAGCGCGCCGAGGGCGGGCCGCAGCCCGTTCAGGCCCCGTCCGTCGAACGCCCCGGCCAGCACGTGCGCGAGCAGCGCCGCCTGCGCCAGCACCAGGCCGGTCGTGACGATGCCGAGCAGCACGGTGACGGCCAGGAACGTCCGGGCCGGGCGGGCGTGCCGCAGCAGCCGCGGGTCGAGCGGTTTCACGCCGGACTCTTCTCGGGTTCCACGGTGGGACCGTCCGCCGGGGCGGAGGCGGGCGACGGCGCGGCCGGAACGATCGACTCCCGGGTCAGCCGCTTGCGGAACACCCAGTACGTCCACGCCTGGTAGCCCACCACCAGCGGGGTGAACAGCGCCGCCACCCAGGTCATCACCTTGAGCGTGTACGGCGAGGACGCCGCGTTCTGCACGGTCAGGCTGAAGGCGGGGTCGGTGGTGGACGGCAGCACCGCCGGCCACAGGTCGCCGAACAGGGTGACCACGGTCGCCACGATGGCGATGGCGGTGCCGGCGAACGCCCAGCCGTCCCGGCCGCGCAGCGTGGCGGCCACGCCGCCCGCCAGGGCCGCCGCGGCCACGGCGGTGGTCGCCCAGGTCCACGGCACGCCGAAGCGCAGCCCGGTGATGACCAGGAAGGCCGCCGCGACGGCCACGACCGGCAGTGCCGCCCGCCGGATCAGCGCCCGCGCCCGGTCGCGGACGTGGCCGTGCGTCTTCAGCGCCAGGAACACCGCGCCGTGCAGGGTGAACACCGCCAGGGTGGTCAGGCCGCCGAGCAGCGCGTACGGGTTCAGCAGCGTGAACAGGCTGCCGGTGTAGTGGTGGTCGGCGTTCAGCGGGACGCCCTGCACGATGTTGGCGAACGCCACGCCCCACAGGAAGGCGGGGACGGCCGAGCCCCAGAAGATCACCCGGTCCCAGGTGCGTCGCCACCGGTCACCGTCGATCTTGCCGCGGTACTCGAAGGACAGCCCGCGCACGATCAGCGCCACCAGGATCAGCAGCAGCGCCAGGTAGAAGCCGCTGAACATGCTGGCGTACCACTCGGGGAAGGCGGCGAACGTGGCGCCGCCGGCCACCAGCAGCCACACCTCGTTGCCGTCCCAGACCGGGCCGATCGAGTTGATCATGACCCGGCGGTCGGTCTCCGCGTGCGCCGCCCCGCGCGGGGCCAGCACCGGCAGCAGCACCCCCACGCCGAAGTCGAAGCCCTCCAGCAGGAAGTAGCCGGTCCACAGCACCGCGATGAGCAGGAACCAGACTGTCGTGAGTTCCATCGGTCCTCTCCGCGTCTTCAGTAGGTGAAGGAGGGCACGGGTTCGTCGGCCTCGGCGGTCTGCTGCGCCGCGGGCGGCGGCCCCTGCCGCGCGTAGCGGACCATCAGCGCGCCCGCCACCACCGCCAGCACCCCGTACAGCAGGGTGAACACGGTCAGCGAGATGACCACGCTGCCGCTGCCGACCGTCGGGGAGACCCCGTCACGGGTCTGCAGGACGCCGTGCACCACCCAGGGCTGCCGGCCCATCTCGGTGAAGATCCAGCCCATGGTGTTGGCCAGGAACGGGGTGGCGATCGCCGCCAGCGCCGCCCGCCTGAACCAGCGGCCCTGCGGGCTCCGGCCGCCGCGGGTCAGCCACAGCCCCCACACCGCCACCAGCCCGGCCAGCACCCCGAACCCGATCATCAGCCGGAACGACCAGTAGGTGATCGGGACGACCGGGATGTAGCTGCCCGGCCCGTACTGCGCCTCGTAGGCGCGCTGCACGTCGTTGATGCCCTCGACGGTGCCGTCCGGGCTTCCGGTGGCCATGAAGGACAGCACGTGCGGCACCCGCAGGCTCCACAGTTCCGCACGGCCGTCCAGGCTCCCGATGGTGAAGATCGAGAAGGAGGCGGGGGCGGAGGTCTCGTACAGCGCCTCGGCGGCGGCCATCTTCATCGGCTGCTGCTCGGTCATGACGCGCGCCTGCAGGTCGCCGGAGACCATCACACCGGCGGAGGCCAGCAGAGTGACGGCCAGGCCGAGCCGCAGCGCCGGACGGAACACCTCGGTGTCACGGCGCCCGGCCACGTACCAGGCGCTGATGCCGGCGACGAACATGCCGGCGGTGATGAGCGCGCCGAACAGCACGTGCGGGAAGGTCACCAGGGTGGTGACGTTGGTCAGCACCTTCCAGATGCTGGTCAGCTCGGCCCGGTCGGTGTCGGGGTTGATCCGGTAGCCGACCGGGTGCTGCATCCAGGAGTTGGCGGCCAGGATGAAGTACGCCGACAGGGTGGTACCGAGCGCCAGCAGCCAGATGCACGCCAGGTGCAGCGACGGCCTGAGCCTGTCCCACCCGAAGATCCACAACCCCAGGAACGTGGACTCCAGGAAGAACGCCAGCAGCCCCTCCATGGCCAGCGGGGCGCCGAACACGTCGCCGACGAAGCGCGAGTAGTCCGACCAGTTCATGCCGAACTGGAACTCCTGCACGATCCCGGTGACCACGCCGATGGCGAAGTTGATCAACATCAGCTTGCCGAAGAACCTGGTCAACCGCAGGTACCGGTCGTCCCTGCGGATCCGCCACATCGTCTGCATGACCGCGACCAGGGCGGTCAGCCCGATGCTCAGCGGCACGAACACAAAGTGGTAGACGGTGGTGATCCCGAACTGCCATCGGGCCAGGTCCAGGGCGTTCACGGGCGCTCCTCGGCGGACGGGGATGCGGCCACGCGGTCCGATCCCGGCCGGAGGCCCGACCACCCCCCTTGGTAGATCGAGCGATTCCAGTCCAGCACCGGCCCTTTACCGTCAGCAGGGCCGAAGGTCCGTAGATCAAGGGGACCTTCGGCCGGACGGCCCGCCGGTCACCAGCGCATGTGAACCTCTTCGGCCCAGCCGAGGAGACCGTCGACGGCGACGTCCAGGCCGTCGTCGGTGCGGACCCGCCCGCTGTAGTGGCCGAAGCACTGGTCGGTGCGGTTGGCGAGCAGGCCCGCCTCGGTGCGGGTGACGCGGTCGTGGAACGGGGTGAAGGTCAGGTCGACCTGGTCGCCGTCGGGGGTGCGGATCGTCCAGGGGGCCATGAAGTCGGACGCCGAGTAACGCCACTCCAGTTCCTGACCGATCTTGGTGAGCCGTCCGTCCACGCACAGCGCGTTCTCGGTCGCCCCGGTGCCGTCGGTCCACTTGCCGCCGAGTTGCAGCCCGACGACGCGCCCCCCGGTGCGGCCGGAGGCGGCGCCCCAGTTCCAGGTGATCGCACGCGGCCAGCGGCCACGGCCGTGGTCGAGGACGCCCCAGGCGTCCTCGCCGAACTCGTGGACGGTCGTGCCGATCCGGACGGTGCCGGTGGCGGGACGGGCGGTGTGCTTGGAGGTGTACTGGAACCGGCGGTCGCTCCAGGGGACGACCACGCTCAGCGTCTCGTGCCCGTCCGGCAGCCCCACCACCAGGTCGACCTCCAGCGGCTGCCGGTCGGGGGTCAGGCAGCGGGCCCGCAGCCGGGTGCCGCCGGCGACCGCCCGGATCTCCACCCGGACCTGCCCTCCGGTGGGGCGCTCGGGGCCGACCACCACGTCCGTCTCCAGGTCGCCGGGGGTGCCCGCGATCACCGGCGGCAGGCGTACGCCGCGGCCGAACGGGACCAGCGCGGTGCGTTCCACCTCGCGCCCGCCGTACTCCAGGAAGTAGACGCTGTTGAGGGCGAGGAAGTCCAGGTCGCTGACGGTCACCGCCACCAGGTGGGTGGGGGTCGTCACGCACCAGTACTCCCAGCGCTTGGTGCGGCCCCAGCCACGTAGGTCGCACTCGTGCAGGGGACGCCGCGACCAGCCGGTGGCCGCGGGGTTGAGCCGCCCGTCCGGCAGGCACAGCGGGACGGGCTCGGTGATCTCGCGTTCGGCGGTGGCCATCGTCCCAGCGTAGAACCCGGTGATCGGCAATTTGGCGACACGGTGCCGCTATCCCTAGATTTAGGAACGTCGTGTCGCCAAATCTATGAGGTGAGTCCGTGTTCCTGGCTCTGCGCGACCTCCGGTTCGCCCGGGGGCGCTTCGCGCTGATGGGCATCGTGGTCGGTCTGATCGCGGTACTCGCGGTGCTGCTCACCGGGCTGGCCAACGGCCTGGTCAACGACGGCGTGTCCGCGCTGCGCACCATGCCCGCCACCCATCTGGCCTTCGAGCCCGGCGTGCAGGGGAACCTGTTCTCCCGCAGCTCGGTCGATCCCGCCGAGGCTCGGCGGTGGTCGCAGGTCCCCGGCGTCCGGGAGGCCACCCCGTACGGGAACACCCTCGCCCACGCCAAGGAGGCCCACACCGGCAAGGACGTCGACATCGCCGTGTTCGGCGTGGAGCCGGGCTCGTTCCTCGCGCCCGAGCCCGACACCGGCCGGCCGCTGGAGGCGGGCACCGACGGGGTGCTGGTCTCCCGCAAGCTCACCGACGAGGGCATCAAGGTCGGTGACACACTGGTCGTCGAGCGCAGCGAGGTGCGGCTGCCGGTGGTCGGCACCGTGGGCGACGCCTCCTACGGACATGTCGCAGGGGTGTACGCGCCGCTGAAGACCTGGCAGCGCATCCAGTACGGGCTGCCCGGCGAGCCACCGGCCGCGGCGTTCGAGGTGGCGACCGCCATCGCCCTGGACGGCGAGCCCGGATCCGGCGCCCCCGACGCCCAGGTGCTCTCCGTGGAGGAGTCCTACGGGCACTCGCCCGGCTACACCGCCGAGCAGTCCACGATGAAGATGATCCAGTTCTTCCTGTACGTGATCTCGATGTTCGTGGTGGGCGCCTTCTTCGTGGTGTGGACGGTGCAGCGCAAGGACGAGATCGCACTGGTGCGGGCGCTCGGCGGCTCGGTCGGCTACCTGGTCCGCGACGCGGTCGCCCAGGTGCTGGTGGTGCTGGTGTCCGCCACCGTGGCCGGGGCGGCGCTCGGCGCCGGGCTGGTCGCGCTGATCATGAGTACCGCGCCCGCCATGCCCATCGCCCTGGTGCCCGGTCCGATCGTGACCGCGATGGCGCTGCTGATCGCGCTGGGCGTGCTGGGCGCCGTGGCGGCGCTGCGCAAGATCACCTCCACTGACCCGCTGCTCGCCCTGGGAGGCAACCGATGACCGCCACCGTCACCACGACCGGGCTCGCCCTCGACGGGGTCACCCTGGAGTACGGGTCCGGCGACACCCTGGTCACCGCGCTGGACGAGGTCACCCTGACCGTGGAGCCCGGACAGTTCGTGGCGGTCGTCGGGCCGTCCGGCTCGGGCAAGTCGAGCCTGCTGGCCGTCGCGGGCGCGCTGATCCACCCCACCCGGGGCCGGGTGCGCATCGCCGACGTCGAGGTGTCCGGCACCAAGGCCCGTGACCTGGCCGAGCTGCGGCGGACCCGGATCGGCTACGTCTTTCAGAGCGGCAACCTGCCGGCCTCGCTGCCCGTCCGCGACCAGTTGCTGCTCGTCCCGCACCTGTCCGGGCGGATCACCGCGGACGCCCGTGCGTACGCCGACGAACTGCTGGAGGCGGTCGGGCTGACCGCCAAGGCGGGCCGCCGCCCGCACGAGCTGTCCGGCGGCGAGCGGCAGCGGGTCGGGCTGGCCAGGGCGCTGATGAACCGGCCGGCGGTGCTGCTGGCCGACGAGCCGACCGCGGCCCTCGACCGGCGCCGGGCCCGCGAGATCGTGGCGCTGCTGGCCGAGCAGTCCCACCGGCGGGGCGCGGCCACGGTGATGGTCACCCACGACACCGAACTGCTGGACAGCGCCGACCGCGTCGTCCACATGCGGGATGGCAGGCTGGAGTAGCGCCCAGCCCACCGCCGAGGAGCCGTATGCCGAGGATCACCGCCCCCACCGTCGCCGAGCACCGCGCCCGCCGCTACCGCGCCCTGCTGGAGGCCGCGCGCGAGATCGTGCTCACCGACGGCCCACAGGCGGTGACCCCGGCGGCGATCGGCGCCCGGACGGGGCTGGCCCGCTCCAGCGTCTACAAGTACTTCCCCACCTCCCTGGACATCCTGGTGCGACTGCTGGAGGAGGTCTTCGAGCAGTGGATCGCCCGGCTCGGCGAGGTGATGGCCGAGCAGGCCACCTCCGCCGGCCGGGTGACCGCCTATGTCCGGGCGTTCCTGGAGTTCGCCAGCGGCGACGAGCACCGCGTCGCCGACGCCATCGGCTTCACCGGCCTGCCCCCCGAAGCCGCCGCGAAGATCCGCGCCCGCCACCACGAGCTGACCGAGCCGCTCCGCCGGGCCCTGGCCGACCTGGGCGACCCGGCCCCGGAGGTCACCATGGAACTGATGGTCGGCACCCTGAACGCCGCCACCCGCCTGATCGCCCGCGGCCATCCCCAGGACCAGATCATCACCGCCACCCTCGCCTTCATCCACCCCGGCCCGAACCCCCGCTGACCCGGGCGGGCCCCGCCCGGCCAGGGCCCCACCGCCGCCGGCGGCCACCGCGTCGATCGAGGCAAGGCGCACCTGGTGGGCGGGTGCGTGGTCCGCTCGGGTTCCGGCAGAGGTCTTGGGTGACTGCCGGGGCGGGTGGGTCCCGGCGGTGGGGTGGAATGTCGGCTGTGCGAGGATTGCGCGGCGAAGGCGACGGCGGAACGAGGAAGCCGGTGCAAGTCCGGCGCGGTCCCGCCACTGTGATCGGCGAGCGGATCCCGACGACGCCACTGCCCGTACGCGGGCGGGAAGGCCGGGACGAGCATCGACCCGAGAGCCAGGAGACTCACGCGGTCGCCTCCTCAGCAAGATGGGGCGGAGCTCCCCCTTGAGAGGACGCGGCGTGCCGCAGGACTCTCCTGGCCGATCCGTCCCTCCGCCCGCCGGGGCCGTCGTCGCGGAACGACGACCGCGGCCTGTTCTCCAGGAGAGACCTTGTCCATGGGTGTGTCACGGCCACTGACCGGCGTACTGCTGGCCCTGTCGCTCGCGGTGACCGCGTGCGGTGGAGACGGCCGGGAGTCCGAGCCGTCCGCGGGTACGGGCTGCGTCACCGACTTCGACGCGGCCAGGGACTACTTCCCGGTCAAGCAGACCATCCGGCACGCGACCAACTTCACGCTGACCTACGCCAAGAACTACCAGGTCGTCACCGTCAAGCAGCCCTCGCCGGGGGCCAAGTCCGAGACGTACGTGCTGGTGCGCTGCGGCACTCCCGCCCCTGAGCTGACCGGCCCGCTGTCCGGAGCGGTCACCGTGCAGACCCCGGTGCGCACGATGTTCGCCGGGTCGACGACGCACCTGCCGTTCATCACCGACCTCGGCGTGCTGGATCGGCTGAAGGGGGTGGGCACGGCCGGGCTGGTCACCTCCCCGCAGGTGCGCGAACGGGTGACGGCGGGTGCGATCACCGAGTACGCCGACATCACCGGCCAGGAGATCGACACCGAGAAGGTGATCGGCGCCCGCCCGGACGTGCTGATGACCGACGGCCGGGAGGTCGGCTCCTACGGCACGCTGCGCAAGGCCGGGGTCAGGATCGTCGCCAACGCCGAGTGGCAGGAGACCACCGCGCTGGGCCGGGCCGAGTGGATCAAGTTCGTGGCCGCCCTGACCGGCACCGAGGCCAAGGCCACCGAGGTCTTCGACGGGGTGGCGGCCCGCTACCGGTCGCTGGCCGCCAAGGCGAAGACGGCCGAGCCGGTCACCGTGCTGCCGGGCCAGATGTTCCAGGGCCAGTGGGCCATCCCCAACGGGGACAGCTTCATGGCCAAGCTGCTCAAGGAGGCGGGCGGCACCTACGCCTGGGCGGACACCGAGGGCACCGGCAGCGCCACCTTCGACCTGGAGGCGGTGCTCGCCCGCGCCCGCGACGCCGAGATCTGGCTGCCCCAGGTCAGCGAGTGGAAGACCCTGGCGGACGTGCGCAAGGCCGACTCCCGGTACGCCGAGTTCGCCGCGTTCAGGTCCGGCAAGGTCTGGGGCATCAACAAGGCGCTGGGCCCCGGCGGCGGCAACGACTTCTACGAGCGCGGCGTCGGCCACCCGGACCTGATCCTGGCCGACCTGGTCGCCGTCCTGCACCCGGACCTGATGCCGGGCCACTCGTTCACCTTCTATCAACAGCTCACCAGGTGACCGATCCCGGTTCAGGCCCGGCCGCCCGCCGCCGCGTCACCGTGCTGGTGGGGCTGGCGGCGGCGGTCGTGGTCGCCTTCGTGCTGGCGGTGGCGCTGGGCTCCACCCCGATGCCGCTGGACCGGGCCGTCCTCGCGCTGCTGCGGGCCGACGCCGCCGACCCCGGCGACGAGGTGATCATCTGGACGGTGCGGCTGCCGCGCGCGGTCACCGCCCTGCTGGCCGGGGCGGCGCTGTCGGTGGCCGGGGTGCAGATGCAGACCCTGTTCCGCAACCCGCTGGCCGAGCCGTACATCCTGGGCGTCAGCTCGGGCGCCAGCCTGGGGGTGGCGCTGGTCGTCACCGGCTGGGGCGGGCTGGCCGGCGCGTTCACCGGCGGGATCGCCGGGCTGGGCCGCGCCGGCGTCGTGGTGGCGGCCTCGGGCGGGGCGGCGGCGGTGCTGGGCCTGGTGCTGGTGCTGTCGCGGCGTGTCCGTTCGGTGGTGACCCTGCTGGTCATCGGGGTGATGGTGGGGTCGGCGACCGCCTCGATCATCACCCTGCTACTGGCCTACTCCGACGCCCAGCGCGCCCAGCAGTACCTGGGCTGGAGCCTGGGCAGCTACGCGGGCACCACCTGGGGCGACCTGGCGCTGTTCGCCCCGGTCTGCGGGACGGCCCTGGTGGCGGCGCTGGCCGGGGTCAAACCGCTGAACGCGCTGCTGCTGGGGGAGGGCTACGCCCGCACCATGGGAGTGCGGGTGCGCCGGGTCCGCACCGTCACGCTGCTGACGGCGTCGGTGCTGGCCGGGTCGGTCACCGCCTACTGCGGCCCGGTGGCGTTCCTCGGCCTGGCCGTGCCGCACATGGCCAAGCTGCTGCTGGGCACGGCCGACCACCGGGTGCTGCTGCCGGGCGCGGTCCTGCTGGGCGCGGCCGTGTCGCTGGCCTGCTGCGTCGCCACGCAGGCGCCCGGCAGCGGATCCGTGCTCCCGCTGAACGCGGTGACGACGGTGCTGGGCGCTCCGGTGGTCATCACCATCCTGCTGCGCAGCCGCACGGCCCGATCCGGATGGGCGGTGTGACGATGCCGATCCTGCGATCGCCGGACATCGGGCGGGGGGTGTGCGGATGCTGACTCTGCGCTCGCTGAGCGTCGGCTATCCGGGGCGGCGTGGGCGGCCGTCCCGCCGGGTGCTGTCCGGGCTGGACGCGGTCGCCCGTTCCGGCGACCTGACGGTGCTGATCGGCCCGAACGGCACCGGCAAGTCCACGCTGCTGCGCACCCTGGCCGGGTTGCAGCCGGCGCTGGAGGGGGACGTGCTGCTCGACGGCTCCCCCGTCACCGCGATCGACGCGGCCGAACTGGCCCGCCGGGTCGCCGTCGTCCTCACCGAACGGGACCTGCCCGCCCTGCTGACCGCCCGGGAGCTGACCGGACTGGGCCGCCACCCGCACACCGGGTTCACCGGACGGCTCACCGCCGCCGACCACGCCGTCGTCGCCTGGGCGCTGGACGCCGCCGGCGCCGCCCATCTGGCCGAACGTCCGGTGACCGAGCTGTCGGACGGCGAACGCCAGCGGGTGCTCACCGCCCGCGCCCTCGCCCAGGAGCCGGCCGCGATCCTGCTGGACGAGCCGACCGCGTTCCTGGACGTCCCGTCGCGGGTGGCGCTCATGGGGCTGCTGCGGAGGCTGGCCCGCGAACGTTCCCTGGTCGTCGTGGTCTCCACCCACGACCTGGAACTGGCCCTGCGGATCGCCGACCGGATCTGGCTCGTCGATCCCGGGGGCGCGCTGCGCTGCGGAACCCCGGAGGAGCTGACGCTGGACGGCGCGATCTCCACGTCGTTCGACGGGGACGACCTGTCCTTCGACGCGGCCTCGGGCGTGTTCGTCCTGCACGGCGGCGGCTCCGGCACCGCCCTGGTCACCGCCGACGGCGTCCGCGGACCCCTGCTGGAGCGCGCCCTGACCCGCGAAGGCTGGCGCCCGGCCGCCGGGCCGCCCGCGGACCTCACCGTCACCTGGACCGGCGACGCCTACGAGGCCGCCCTCAACGGTACGACCCACCGCTTCACCACCCTCGCCGCCCTCACCGACTGGGCCCGCCGCCCCGGTCCGTGAACGGCTCCCGTAAGTCAGCCGTTGATGGCCTCGGTGACGGCTTCGACGGCGGCGAAGTCGCCGGTCAGACGGTTCTTGGTGACCGCGACGGCCATGCCCGTGGCGGTGTCGGCGCAGGCGTAGGTGCCGCCGATGCCCGCCCAGCCGAAGACGCTCTGGGCGCCGGTCACGGGGTGGCCGATGCCGAAGCCCAGGCTCATGGCGGTCTCCTCGCCCATGAACTGGTCGGTGTCCTTGACGGCCACGGTCGTGAGCTCCGCCAGCCGCTGCGGGGAGATGAGGCGGACGCCGTCGATCTGGCCGAGCAGCGCCGCGTACAGGCGGGCGATGGCGCGGGCGGACATCTTGCCGCCCGCCGGGATGTCGGCCCGCAGGACGTCGGGACGGTTGCCGAACGCGGCGTTCGGGAAGACCGCCTTGGGCGCCGTGCCGAACATCGGGGAATCGGCGGGGATCTGGGCGAACATCGCGGCGTTCTCCTCCGGCTCCTCCAGCCGCGCCGCCCGGCCCAGCTCGGACTCCGGCATCCCGAAGTACAGTTCGTCGGCCATCCCCAGCGGCTCGGCCACGTCCTCGCGCAGCACCTGGGAGATCGGCTTGCCGGTGACCCGGCGGACGATTTCACCGAGGAGGTAGCCGAAGGTGTAGGCGTGGTAGCCCAGCTTCGTACCCGGCTCCCACCACAGGGTGGCGTCGGCGAGCGCGGCGCACATCTTGTCCCAGTCGCACACGTCCTCCGGTGTGGCGTCGGAGGGCAGGGCGGGCACTCCGGCGGTGTGGGTGAGGACGTGCCGGACGGTCACCGCCTCCTTGCCGTGCGCGCCGAACTCCGGCCACAGCTCCGCGACCGGAGTGTCGTACCCGAACGCGCCCCGCTCGGCCAGCATGTGAACGATGGCCGCGGTCATGGTCTTGCCCACCGAGTAGCAGTAGAACGGCGTGCCGGCGGTGACCGCGCGCCCGTCACGCGGGTCGGCGACACCCGCGACGGCGTCCACCACCTGCTCGCCGTCCCGGTACACGGCGACCTGGACGCCTCGCTCGGCACCCGACTCCACCAGCCGGTCGATGGTCTCCTGCACGCGCTGCTGCATGTCGCTCACGGTCGTTCCCTTCGGCACGTTCACACGGACGGGGCGCGCGGCGCCCGCACCGATACAGACCGACGAGCACCACGGAACACATCGGTCTACGCCCAACAGATTCGCGAAAGTTCCGGAACGGCCGCGACGCTTCCCCAAGATCGTCCACATCCGGCAGACGAACGCCCGGCGCCTCCGTCCCGGACCACAGCCGACCCGGACGACAGGCGAGCACCTGCCCAACGGGACAGGCGGACACCCAGCGGCTCCATCCCAAACCGCGACCAAGCCGAACGCCGGGCGAGCACCCGCCCGGCGGGGCAGGTGGACGCCCGGCGGCTCCGTCCTGCGCTCCAGGTGTGCCCCATGGAACACCGGATGCCGGAACTTGGTCACGAGAACCAAGTGGTCGTACAGGGCGAAAACGCAGTGTCTACCAGTCCTGATGTCTCCACGCTCAGCCATGAACCCATGGCAGGATCATGGCGTGCAGCTCAGGTACAACTTCCGCCTCTACCCGACCCCGGGCCAGCGCCAGGCGCTCGCCAAGGCGTTCGGGTGCGCGCGGACAGTGTTCAACGACGGGCTGCGCACACGCCAGGAAGCCCGCGCTCAGGGGTTGCCGTACATCTCAGACGGCGAGTTGTCCAAGCGAGTCATCACCGAGGCGAAGAAGACCCCGCAACGCTCCTGGCTGGGCGAGGTGTCGGCGGTGATCCTGCAGCAGGCTCTCGCGGACCTCAACCAGGCGTACCGGAACTTCTTCTCCTCGGCCACCGGCAAGCGCAAGGGACCGCAGGTCGCCCCGCCCCGATACCGGTCCAAGAGGGACAACCGGCAGGCGATCCGCTTCACCCGCAACGCCCGGTTCCAGGTCACGGCGGGCGGGAAGCTGCGCCTGCCCAAGATCGGGGACATCCCGGTGCGGTGGTCACGGGACCTGCCGTCCGCCCCCTCGTCGGTGACGGTCATCAAGGACGCGGCGGGCCGGTACTTCGCCTCGTTCGTGGTCGAGGTGGGCGATGAACCGCTTCCGCAGACCGCGTCCGAGGTCGGCATCGACCTGGGCCTGACCCACTTCGCGGTGCTGTCGGACGGCCGGAAGATCGACAACCCGAGGTTTCTGCGCCGCGCCGAACGCCGGTTGAAGAAGGCGCAGCAGGCCCTGTCCCGCAAGGAGAAGGGGTCCAACAACCGCAAGAAAGCGGTCGTCCAGGTCGCGCGGGCGCACGCTCGGGTGGCCGACGCGCGCCGGGACTTCGCGCACCAGCTCTCCACACGCATCATCGGCGAGAACCAAGCGGTGGTGGTGGAGGACCTGTCGGTGAAGGGCCTGGCCCGCACGAAGCTCGCCAAGTCCGTGCACGACGCCGGATGGGCCCAGTTCACGGCGATGCTCGCCTACAAGGCCGCCCGGCACGGCCGCACCCTCACCCGGATCGACCGCTGGTTCCCCAGCTCGAAACTGTGCTCGACCTGCGGCACGCTCGCCGAATCCATGCCGCTGAACGTCCGGTCGTGGACCTGCCCGTGCGGGGCGGTCCACGACCGGGACGTCAACGCCGCCACCAACATCCTCGCCGCCGGACGGGCGGAGAGGCTAAACGCCTGCGGAGGGACCGTAAGACCCGCCGCCTAGCGGAGGGCAGGACCCGGCGAAACAGGAAGCCACAGAAGTGCCGCACCCGCGGCACGGGCTGAATCCCCGGCCTCCAGGCCGGGGAGCGCGTCAAGCCTCGAAGACGGCCTGATCGCCGAGCTCACCGGCTTCTTCCCCGACCGCCTCCCGTCCCTGGGCCTGCCCGACACCTGGCCGGAACGCTAGGGCGGCATCCGGCAACGTCGGCCGGGGTCATGCCGTTCTGTAGGGCGTGTCCGACAACCGGTGGAAGCGTCGGTGGCCGAGGCCGAGCGGCACACGTTCACCTGGACGAATGCTTCAGCCGGCAGGTCGGATCCACTGCTGGCCGGACACCTCGTGGTCTCGTCATACGGAAGCGCCCTCGGTAGGCGGGGGTGCTTCCCGTCTACCGAGGGCGCTGGTGTTCTGAGGCTTGGTGTTCGTGGGTCATCCGTTGTCGGGCTTGTCGGGCTGCTCCAGGGCGCGTGCCTGGTGCAGCCAGTCGGTGAACAGGTCGCCGTCGATGTCGTCCGGGGTCCGCAGCTTGACCGTGGCCATGGTGCGGGCACCCGCCTCCAGGCGGCCGGACGGGTCGTTGACCTGCTGTCCCCGCCACAGCCCGAAGGTGACGTAGGAGGAGTAGGCCTTGAGGAGGCAGACCGGGGACTTGCCGGGCTTGTCGCCGAGGCTCCACACCGGGTGCCCGTGCCACATCGCCCCGGTTCCGGGCAGCACCTGCTCGATGAGCGGCAGGAGCTTGTCGGCGATCTGACGCTGGGCCTCGGACAGGGAGGCGAGGTACTCCTCGACGGTGGTGGACGTGGTCATCTCAGTGTCCTTTCGTCTTACTCGGTGGCTTGGCGTGGCTTGGCGGTGGCTGCTCGGGCGGTGGTGTCACAGACTGCGCAGGTGGCGGGCGGCGACCCAGGAGATCCAGGTCATCGCGGTGATGGTGCCGACGGCCAGGGTCAGGGAGCCGGCGGTGCCGCCGGTCATCGCCCAGGCGTTGCCGATCAGCAGGGCGGTGCCGGCCAGGCGGGAGGCGAGGGCGTGGCCGCGGTCGCCGGCGCGGCCGAAGTGGCGGCCGAGGATGTAGCAGGCGACGATCAGGGCGGTGAAGGAGATCGAGCCGGCGGCCAGGTGGCCGAAGGCGTGCCAGCTCAGCGTCTGGGGCGCTCCGTAGGGGGTGCCGGCGGGGAAGCCGTCGCCCGGGTCCATCACGAGGACCCCTGCGGCGATCATGCCCAGGCCGGTGACGCGGACCAACCGCGGCGCCCAGGTGCCGCCGGGGGTGCCGTGCAGGGCCCGGCGCAGGCCGGCCGCTCCGGCGATCATCAGGACGCCGGCGACGATGAAGTTGGCGATCTGCAGCCAGCCCAGGGAGCCGTTGCTCAGCATGCTCAGCGGGTGGCGGGTCAGGTCGAAGCCCTCGCGGGTGGCGGCCTGGGCCAGGGACACCACCGTCCACAGCGGCGCCGCGACGACCGCGCAGGTGAGCAGGCGGCGCTTGGACGACGAGGCCGGCAGGGCAACGGGAACGGCGGCGGGAGTCTGCAGGGCGGTCATGGCCGGTGCCTTTCTCGGGGCTGGACTTCGGTTTCGCTCACACGTCGATCCCCCGATGTGACAGGGAACGCCACCATTCCCTGTCATATTGGGATGATCGACGTCCAGGCGAAGCACCCGAGAGAAGGAGAACGAGCCGATGCGCTACCTGATGACGAACAAGGCCGCCGAGACCGCCCCCGCTCCCGACGAGAGGCTGCACGCGGAGATGGGCAAGTTCATCGAGGAGCTGACCGCGGCGGGCGTGCTGCTGGCCACCGGCGGTCTGGAGCCGGGCGGCATCCGGGTGGCCTCCCACGGCGACGAGATCACCGTGACCGACGGGCCGTACGCCGAGGCCAAGGAGGCCGTTGCCGGGTTCGCGCTGATCGAGGTCCGCTCCCAGGAGGAGATGCTGGAGCTGGCCCGCCGCTTCCGCAAGATCGTCGGCGACGGGGAGTGCGAGATCCACCAGGTCTTCGGCCCCTGAGCCGCCACCAGGACCGACAGGACCAACGAGCCCGGCAAGACCGCTCCGGCCCGCCGACGGCCCTCAGGGCTGCCGGCGGGCCGCAGCCGGATGGCGTGCCAGAGACGAACAACGTGCCGGAACGGACGGCAGGCCGGGATGGAGGGCCACTGGGGATCATGTGTTTGCATGCCGGCGTGAAGTACGGCGCCGCGTTTCCTCCCCGGCCCGAGGGCCTGGGACCGTACGCCGCAGGAGAGCGATGACCGACGTCCATCGCACCGTCGACGCGGTCTGGAAGCTGGAGTCGGCCAAGATCATCGCCGGTCTCACCCGGATGGTGCACGACGTCGGCCTCGCCGAGGAACTGGCCCAGGACGCGCTGGTGTCCGCGCTGGAGCAGTGGCCCGCAGCGGGCGTACCGGACAACCCCGGTGCCTGGCTGATGACCGTCGCCAAACGCCGCGCCGTCGACCACATCCGGCGGTCCGAGCGGGCGCGGCAACAGCACGAGCGGCTCGCCCACGAACTGCAGCAGGACCAGGACCCCGAGGACGACACCGGACGCGACGACGTACTGCGGCTGATGTTCCTGTCCTGCCACCCCGTGCTGCCCACCCCGGCGCGTGTGGCACTGACGCTCCACCTGCTGGGCGGGCTGACCGCCGCCGAGATCGCGCGGGCGTTCCTGGCCGGCGAGCCGATGATCGTACGGCGCATCGCCGAGGCCAAACGCACCCTGGCCCAGCGGCAGGTGCCGTTCGAGCTGCCGGGCGAGGCGGAGCAGGCCGAGCGCCTGTCGTCGGTGCTGGAGGTCATCTATCTGATCTTCAATGAGGGGTACTCGGCGACGTCTGGGGACGACCTGATGCGGCCCGGGCTGTGCCTGGAGGCGCTGCGGCTGGGCCGGCTGCTGGCCGAGCTGGCACCGCACGAGGCCGAGGTACACGGGCTGGTCGCGCTGATGGAGATCCAGGCGTCCCGTTCGGCCGCACGCACCGGCCCCTCGGGCGAGCCCGTCCAGTTGCACGAACAGAACCGGGGACGCTGGGACCAGCTGCTCATCCGCCGTGGTTTCACCGCGATGCTGCGCGCCCGCCAGGCGGGCGGCGCCCCGGGCCCGTACGTTCTCCAGGCGGCGATCGCGGTGTGCCACGCGCAGGCGCCGACCGCCGAGGACACCGACTGGAAGCAGATCGCGACCCTGTACCACGCGCTGTCCCGGCTGCAACCGACGCCGATCGTGCAGCTCAACCGGGCCGTGGCGGTCGGCATGGCGGACGGGCCGCAGGCAGGGCTGGAGCTGGCCGACACCCTGACCGCCGACCCGGCGTTGCAGGACTACCACCTGCTGCCCAGCGTCCGGGGCGACCTGCTGCTGCGGCTGGGACGTCACCAGGAGGCGCGACTGGAGTTCCAGCGGGCCGCGTCCCTCACGCGGAACGCCGCCGAGCGAGCCTTCCTGCTCCGCCGCGCGGAGGACATCGCCGACACCGGCCCGCCGCTGCCCACCCTCGGCCCGGCCATCGAGGACTTCCTGGGCCGCGACGATCTGGACGCCCAGACCCTGCGTTCCTACGGGCAGACGCTGCGGCGCCTGCGCCTGTCCCTGGGCGACCGGACGCCGCTGCCGTCCGTGACCGCCGAGCAGGTGACGCGGGTGGTCACCACCGCCTGGGGTCAGGCGGCGGCCAAGACCTGGAACCGGCACCTGTCCACCCTCCGCTCCTTCGGCACGTGGGCGGGCCTGGACGACCTCACCGCAGGTCTCGAACGGCGCGCCGAGCCCCGCCGTCCCCCGGCACAGGCGATCGGCCCGGCGCAGCTGGAGGCCCTCTTCGGCCGTACCGACCTGTCTTTGCGTGAACGCACCCTGTGGCGGCTGCTGCACGAGTCGGCGGCGCCGGTGAAGGCCGTGCTGTCCCTCAACGTGGAGGATCTGGACCTGGACGACCGCCGGGCCCGCGCGGGCGGCACCTGGGTGACCTGGCGCTCCCAGACCGCCCGGCTCCTGCCCGACCTGGTGGCCGGTCGTACCCGCGGCCCGCTGTTCCTCTCCGATCGCCGGCCGGCCCCGTCCCGGACACCGGCGCCGGCCGACCTGTGCCCGCAGACCGGCCGCCGCCGGCTGTCCTACGAACGCGCCGAGTACCTCTTCAAACAGGCCACCAAAACTCTGGATCCGGCCGGTAACGGCTACACACTCCGGCAACTCAAATCCCAACAGTGACTTGTGAGCGGATATGCACTGAATGTCATCAGGCATGGTCACGGGCGTCCGCTGGGTACAACGACCTCGTACACCGTGGTGTGCAGGGACCGCTCGTGCCGCTGCTCATGGGCGCATCCGGCGCCTGCACCGCCGGTCGGATCGCCTACGGAGGGCCATGGGAGGGCGGCGCTCTCACGCCCGTGGCGACCGGATGAAAGGAAGCGCTCATGAGCACGACCGAGTCCTCTCCAGTCGTTCTGCCGACGCACCGCACCTGCCCGTTCGATCCGCCGCAGGAGTACGCGCTGCTGCGCGAGCACGAGCCGGTGGCCAGACTCGCCTTCCCCGACGGCAAGACCGGCTGGCTGCTGACCCGGCACGAGGACGTCCGCGCGCTGCTGGCGGACGAGCGGTTCAGCTCCGACCGGGCACGGGCCTCCTCGCCCGTGGGGCGACCCCTCCGCCCCGAGGAGATGGAGGCGCGTCCCGGCATGTTCCTCAGCAAGGATCCCCCCGAGCACACCCGGTACCGGCGGATGGTCACCCGGTACTTCACGGTGCGGCGGATGCGCGCCCTGGCACCCCGGATCGAGGAGATCGTCACCGACCGCCTGGACGCGATGGAGCGCAGCGGGCCGCCGGTGGACCTGGTGCGGACGTTCACCCTGCCGATACCGTCGCTGGTCATCTGCGAGCTGCTCGGCGTGCCGTACGCCGACCGCGACAGGTTCCAGCGGTGGACCTCGACCATGCTCCGGCTCGACGTGAGCGCCGGCGAGATGCTGGCGGCGCGCGACGCGCTGTACGCATACATGGGCGACCTGGTGTCCGCCAAGCGGGAGCACCCCGACGACGCCCTGCTCAGCAGCCTGATCGCCGCGAACGCCGCGGAGGGCGCGCAGGCGCCGCTCACTGACGAGGAGCTGACGGGGATCGGGCTCCTGCTGCTGGTCGCCGGGCACGAGACCACCGCCAACATGCTCGCGCTGGGCACCTACGCCCTGCTGTCCCACCCGGCCCAGTCGCGCATGTTGCGCGAGCACCCCGAGCTCGCCGAACGCGCGGTCGAGGAGCTGCTGCGCTACCTGTCCATCGCGCAGTTCGGCGCCGTCCGGGTGGCCCTGGAGGACGTCGAGATCGCCGGCCGGCGCATCCGCGCGGGCGAGACGGTCGTCGCCGCGCTGGCCGCCGCAAACCGGGACCCCGAGCAGTTCCCCGGACCCGACGAGCTCGACCTGACCCGCGAGCCGTCCCACCACGTCGCCTTCGGGCACGGTGTCCACCAGTGCCTGGGCCAGCAACTGGCCCGCGTCGAGATGCAGATCGCCCTGCCGGCGCTGCTGCGGCGCTTCCCGACGCTCCGCCTGGCCGTGCCGCCGGAACGGATCCCGATGCGCGACGACATGTTCATCTACGGCGTCCACGAACTCCCCCTCACCTGGGAGGAGTGACCCGCCCATGAAGATCGTGGCCGACCACGACCGTTGCCGCGGCGCCGGTCAGTGCGTCTTCAGCGCACCCGACCTGTTCGACCAGTCCGACGAGGACGGCACCGTCATCGTCCTCGACGACCACCCGCCGCCGGAGTCGCACGCCCGCGCCCGCCGCGCCGCCAGACTGTGCCCCAACTCGGTCATCCGCATCATTGAAAACCCCGAACCTGCACATCCCTGACCGCCCGGGTGCCGGGCGGGGAGCTTCGGATCAGCAGCAGGTGGCGCGGGGGTTGCGGTCGCGGGAGTCGATGTGGTGGCGCCAGAACTCGCGTTCGGACATCACCGGCTCGCCGGGATGGTGGCGGTGGTGGTGTTCGAGGTAGATCTCGTAGGCGCGTTCCCCGGAGAACTCGCGCAGCAGCAGCCAGGCGGTCCGCAGCCGTTCGGCGAGGCGGGCGCGCACCTGTCCGGCGGCCTGTCCGAGCGGGCGGGGTGGGGCGGTCATGATGGTGCTCCGGCCTCCTCGTGTGCGCGCTCCTTCATGATCTGGCGTTCCTCGGCGGTGGCGACCAGACCGGACGGGGCCCAGGTCGTGGACTTCACGTACGGGTCCTCGTGGGTGGGCAGGGTGCCGCCGGCGCGCAGCGCCTTGATCCAGACGCGGGCCGCGTCGACCAGCACGATGATGACCAGGACGGCGAAGAAGGCGGCCAGCACGCCGTCGACGGTGGTGTTGAGGACGACCTGCCGCATCTCGTCGGGGGTCTTGGCGGTGCCGAGCGAGGTCTTGCCCGCGTCCAGGGCGGCCTGGAACTGCTCCCGCTGGGCGAAGAAGCCCACCTTGGGGTCGTCGGAGAACACCTTCTGCCAGGAGGCGGTGAGCGTGACCACGACGTCCCAGGTCAGCGGGACGATGGTGACCCAGGCCCACTTTGCCCGGCCGGACTTGATGAGCAGGGTGGTGCAGACGGTCAGGGCGATGGCCGCCAGCAACTGGTTGGCGATGCCGAACAGCGGGAACAGCTGGTTGATGCCGCCCAGCGGGTCGCGCACCCCCACCCACAGGAAGTAGCCCCAGGCGGCGACGACGATCGCGCTGGCGGCGTACACGCCGGGCTTCCAGCTGACGTCGCCGGCCTTCTTCCACACGTTGCCGACGGTGTCCTGCAGCATGAACCGGCCGACCCGGGTGCCGGCGTCCACCGTGGTCAGGATGAACAGCGCCTCGAACATGATCGCGAAGTGGTACCAGAACGCCTTGAAGGCGTCCCCGCCGAAGATGTCGGACAGGATCTCGCTCATGCCCACGGCCAGCGTGGGCGCGCCGCCGCTGCGGCCGACCAGCGTGGCCTCCTCCACCGAGCGGGCGGCGGCGGCGAGCTGGTCGGGGGTGATGGTGAAGCCCAGGTTGGTCACCGCGGCCGAGGCGCTCTCCAGGGTGGGGCCGAGCGCCGGGCCGGGCATGTTCATCGCGAAGTACAGCCCGGGGTCGATGATGCAGGCCGCCACCAGCGCCATGATCGCCACGAACGACTCGGTGAGCATCCCGCCGTAGCCGATCACCCGGATCTGCGACTCCTTCATGATCATCTTGGGCGTGGTGCCGGAGGAGATCAGCGAGTGGAACCCCGACAGCGCGCCGCAGGCGATGATGATGAACACGAAGGGGAACAGCGAGCCGGCGAACACCGGCCCCTGCCCGTTGAAGGCGAAGTCGGTGAACGCCTCGGTGCGCACCGTCGGCCAGGCCAGCAGGATCGCCGCCGCCAGCAGCACCACCACGCCGACCTTCATGAACGCGCTCAGGTAGTCGCGCGGGGCCAGCAGCATCCACACCGGCAGCACCGAGGCCACGAACCCGTACACCACCAGCGCGATCACCAGCGCCTCACCGGACAGGGTGAAGGTGTCGGCCAGCGCGGACTCGGCCACCCAGCCGCCGCCCACGATCGCCAGCAGCAGCAGCGCCACCCCGATGGCGGAGGTCTCCACCACCCGGCCGGGCCGCAGGTAGCGCAGGTAGAAGCCCATGAACAGGGCGATCGGGATGGTCATCGCGATCGAGAAGGTCCCCCACGGGGAGCCCTTGAGCGCGTTCACCACCACCAGCGCCAGCACCGCCAGCAGGATGATCATGATGGCCAGCACGGCGACCAGCGCCGCCGCCCCGCCCACCGGGCCGATCTCCTCGCGCGCCATCTGGCCCAGGCTGCGGCCGCCCCGGCGCATCGAGAAGAACAGCACCACCATGTCCTGCACCGCACCGGCGAAGATCACCCCGACGATGATCCACAGGGTGCCGGGCAGATAGCCCATCTGCGCCGCCAGCACCGGCCCGACCAGCGGCCCGGCCCCGGCGATGGCGGCGAAGTGGTGGCCGAACAGCACCCGCCGATCGGTGGGGTGGTAGTCGACGCCGTTGTCCAGCCGTTCGGCGGGGGTGGCGCGGGTGTCGTCGACGCGCAGCACCCGGTAGGCGATGAACCGGGCGTAGAAGCGGTAGGCGATGGCGTAGGAGGCGACCGCCGCGAACACCAGCCAGGCGGCGGAGATCTCCTCCCCCCGGATCAGCGCGATCACGGCCCAGGAGACCGCGCCGATCAGGCTCACCGCTCCCCAGACGGCGATCTGCTTCGGGGTCATCCGGCGGCGTGGGGGCGGGGCGGCGGTGGCCGGCGCAGGGTCGGCCGTGGGGGTGGACACGGTTTCCTCCCGGGGGAAGCGACCGCACGGTCACATTGGGTGGGGTGGCGCCGATCACAAATTCCCCCACCCCCGGTCGATTCAAACCAGGCCCTGATCGGTGTGGAGAACCGGCCCCCGGACCGCCGGCCGTCGTCCGGACGGGCCCGCCGCAGGCCCCGTCCGGTCCGGTGGGCTCAGCGGCCGAGCATCCCCTCTACCGCGCGGGCGAAGGGCTTGGTGGTGAAGCAGCTGGGCTCGGCGTACTCCTCCATGGTCAGGGCCTGCTCCCAGGACATGTCGGCGGCCTGGCGGAGCAGCGGCTTGGTCATGGCGAGCGCGTGCTCGGGGAGGGCGACCATCCGCTCGCACCAGGACCGCGCCCGGTCCAGCAGCTCCTCATGGGGGACCACCTCGTTGACCACCCCGAGCTCCAGGGCCCGCTGGGCGGGGATGTGCTCGCCGGACACGTAGTACTCGAACGCGCGCTGGTAGCCGAGACGGCGGGTGATGAACCAGCTCGTGCCGACCTCGGGCAACAGCCCGAGCTTGCCGAAGGCCGGGACGAGCACCGCCCGATCGGAGGCGATGACCATGTCGCAGGCGAAGGCCATGGCCAGCCCGACCCCGGCCGCCGGGCCGTTGACGGCGGCCACCACCGCGGTGTCCCGGCCCGCGATCATCCGCACGATGGCGCCGAACTCGCGGCGGATGAACCGCCACGGCGTGGTGGCGCCGTGCTCGTCGGCGGGGTCGGCGAGCGCTCTCGTCACCTCCCGCATCAGCCGCAGGTCACCGCCGGTGCAAAACCCCGGGTCGGCGCCGGTGAGGATGATCGCGCGGACCGCCGGGTCGGCGGTGAGCTCACCGAGGGCCGTCCGGATCTGCAGGGACATGGCCGCGCTGAGCACATTGAGCTTGCCGGGGTCGGCGAGCCGGAGCACCGCATAGCCCTGGTGGCGCTCGACCTGCACCAGCTCCCTGGTCTCACTCTGCGCCTGCGCCAGGACGTGCGCGTACGACGACATGGTGTCCATGCATGGCTCCCTTCCGGGGGAACGGCCGGGTGTCCGGCCGACGGGTCATGAGGCGTCGGGTCGTCTGAGGCACTGCCAGGCCGCCTCGCCCAACAGCGCGATCTGGTCCGGGGCCGGTTGTGGCACCTGCCCGGTCAGCCACATCCGGCACAGCTCCTGGGAGGGGCCGAGCCACAGCACGCATCCGGTGGTGACGTCGATGTGCCGCAGCACGCCGTGGTACTCGTGCGGCCGCCACCAGGCCAGCACGTCCGCGAAGAAGGTGCGGTTCTGCGCGGCCAGGTCCCGTCCGCCCTCCTCGTCACGGCCGGGGGGACGCTCGGTGAACAGGAACCGTGCGCGATCGGGGTTCTCGGCGCACCAGCCGATGTGGAACGCGACGCACGCCGCGATCGCCTCCCGGGGGTCGGCGTGCCGCCGCAGCTCCCGCAGGAAGCCCTCCTGGAACAGCCGCAGCGTCTCCACGTAGAGCGCGGCGGCCACCTGCTCCTTGCCCGCGAAGTGGTGGTAGAAGCTGCCGGCGCTCACCCCGCTCTCGGAGAGCAGCCGGCCGAGGGGGGTCCCGGCCACCCCGTCCCGGCTGAAACAGCCGAGCGCGGCCCGCATGATCCGGTCCCTGCCGCTCTCCCGTCGCCCCGTCACAGAAGAAAACTCTAGAGGACTAGAAAAAAATTCTGCAACCCTCGTGCGGAAACGACACCGGGCCCGCCCGCCGTGAGGACGGCGGGCGGGCCCGGGTCGGTCAGCCGGTCAGATGGTCGGCCGGTCGGCCGGTCAGCTCCAGGCGAGCATGCGCAGCGGGTTCTCCAGCATCGCGCCGACGTCCCGCAGGACGGCCGAGCCGAGCTCGCCGTCCACGATGCGGTGGTCGAACGACAGCGACAGCGTGGTCACCCGGCGGATCGCCAGCTCACCCTCGTGCACCCAGGGCATGTCCCTGACCTGCCCGAAGGCGAGGATGGCGGCCTCGCCGGGGGTGAGGATCGGGGTGCCGGCGTCCACCCCGAAGACCCCGACGTTGGTGATGGTGATCGTCCCGCCCGTCAGGTCGGCCGGCTGTGCCCGGCCCTCCCGGGCGGTCTCGACGAGCCGCCCCAGCGCCGCCGCCAGCTCGGGCAGCGTCATCCGGTCGGCGTCCTTGATGTTGGGGACGAGCAGCCCGCGCGGGGTGGCGGCGGCGATGCCGAGGTTGACGTAGCGCCTGACCACGATCTCGTCGCCGGCCCCGCCCCCGTCCGCCCAGGACGCGTTGACCATCGGGTGCCGCCGCACCGCCGTGAGCAGCGCCTTGGCCACCAGCAGCAGCGGCGTCACCCTGACCTCGGCGAACTCCGGCAGCTCCCGCAGCCGCCGTACCGTCTCCATCATCTCGGTGACGTCCACCTGCAGGAACTCGGTCACCTGCGGTGCGGTGAACGCCGACCGCACCATCGCCGAGGCGGTGCTCTTGCGCACCCCCCTGACCGGGATCCGCTCCTCGCGGGCGCCGGCCGGAGGAACGGCGCCCTCCGACAGCGACAGGCTCGCCGGGACGCCCCGGCCCTCGTGCACGACCGGGCGCTCGGGTACGGGTGCGCTCCTGGTGACGCGTTCGGGAGCCGGTGCGGCGGCGGGCGCCCGCCCGTTCTCACCGGCGAGCGGGCCTGCCGCGCGTTCCCGTGCGGCGAGGCGCACGTCGTCGCGGGTGATCGTCCCGTGCGGGCCCGTACCGGCGACGGCGGCCAGATCGACCCCCAGGTCCCTGGCCAGCTTCCGTACGGGAGGCTTGGCCAGGGCGCGCCGTGCCTCACCCGTGGGCTGCGCGGAGCGCGCAGGCGCGGGCCGCTTGCGGGGACGCCGCCGGGTGGCGCCCGGCTTCACCCCGTACCCCACCAGCACCGGCTGCCGCTTGGGCTTGTCCGGCCCGGTGTCCGGAGCCACATGCGTGCCCGGGTCGGCCGCCGCCGAGGGCACCAGGTCCTCCTTGGCCGCGAGCTGCTCGGCCGTGGAGACGACGACCGGCGGCTCGACCTCCTCGGCGGACTCGGCGGACTCGCCCGCGACCCGGACGGAGATGATCGGGACCCCGACGTCGACCGTCCGCCCCTCCTCCACCAGCAGTCCGGCCACCTCGCCCTCGTACGGGCAGGGCAGCTCGACAATGGCCTTGGCGGTCTCGATCTCCACGATGATCTGGTTGACCTCAACCTGGTCGCCGGGCTGGACATGCCAGCGGACGATCTCGGCCTCGGTCAGCCCCTCGCCCACGTCGGGCAGCTTGAACGTCTTCACTTCGGTCACGGCGGTCACCACTCCATGGCCCGGTCGACGGCGTCCAGCACCCGGTCCAGGTCCGGCAGGTAGTGGTCCTCCAGCCGGGACGGCGGGTACGGCGTGGAGAACCCGCCGACCCGCAGCACCGGGGCCTCCAGGTGGTAGAAGCATTTTTCGCTGATGCGGGCCGCCAGCTCGGCCCCGTACCCGGTGAAGACGGGCGCCTCGTGGACGACCACGCAGCGGCCGGTCCGCCGCACCGAGTCCACCACGGTGCCGATGTCCAGCGGGTTGAGCGAGCGCAGGTCGATGACCTCCAGCGAGCGGTCCTCCTCCAGCGCCGCCGAGGCGGCCTCCAGACAGGTCTTGACCATCGGCCCGTACGCCAGCACCGTGACGTCGTCGCCGGGGTTGACCACCTGGGCCCGGTCGAACGGCGTCCAGTCGCCGGGGGCGGCGCTCTTGTCCACCGGCGCCTTGTCCCAGTAGCGCCGCTTGGGCTCGAAGAAGATGACCGGGTCGTCGCAGGTCACCGCCTGCTGGATCATCGTGTAGGCGTCGGCCGGGTGCGAGCAGGCCACCACCCGCAGCCCGCTGGTGTGCGTGAAGTACGCCTCCGGGGACTCGCTGTGGTGCTCGACGGCGCCGATCCCGCCGCCGCAGGGGATGCGGATCACCACCGGCAGCTTCACCGCGCCCAGCGACCGCAGCCGCATCTTGGCGAGCTGGGTGATGATCTGGTCGGCGGCCGGGAACACGAACCCGTCGAACTGGATCTCCACCACCGGCCGGTAGCCGCGCAGCGCCAGCCCGATCGCGGTGCCCACGATCCCGGACTCGGCGAGCGGGGTGTCGATCACCCGCTCCTCCCCGAAGTCCTTCTGCAGCCCGTCGGTCACCCGGAACACCCCGCCGAGACGGCCGACGTCCTCGCCCATCACCAGGACCTTGGGGTCGTCGTCCATGGCACGGCGCAGCCCCTCGTTCAGCGCCTTGGCCAGCGTCATGACGGCCGGCTCGGTCATGCCCCGCTCCCCTCGGTCTCGAACGAGTCGAGGTAGGCGGCGAACTGCTCCCGCTCCTCGGTGATCAGCGAATGCGGCTCGGCGTAGACGTTGTCGAACATCGCCAGCGGCTTGGGGTCGGGCATCGCCAGGCAGTCGCGGCGCAGCTCGGTGGCGTACCGCTTGGCCTCGGCCTCCACCTCCCCGAAGAAGGCGGCGTCCGCCATCTCGTTCTTGACCAGGTACGCCTTGACCCGTTCGATCGGGTCCTTGAGCTTCCACGACTCCAGCTCGGCCGCCAGCCGGTAGCGGGTCGGGTCGTCGGTGGTGGTGTGCGCGCCCATCCGGTACGTGTACGCCTCGATGAGGGTGGGGCCCTGGCCGCTGCGGGCCGCCTCCAGCGCCTTGCGGGTGACCGCCAGGCACGCGAACACGTCGTTGCCGTCCACCCGCAGGCCCGGGAAGCCGAAGCCCTGGGCCCTCTTGTAGAGGGGGATGCGCGACTGCTTCTCCAGCGGCTCGGAGATGGCCCACTGGTTGTTCTGGCAGAAGAACACGATCGGCGCGTTGAACACCGAGGCGAACACGAACGACTCGTTCACGTCCCCCTGGGAGGTCGCCCCGTCGCCGAAGTAGGCGATGGCGGCGGCGGCGTTCTCGGTGCCCAGCACCCCGTCCCGCTGGATGCCCATGGCGTAGCCGGCGGCGTGCAGGGTCTGGCTGCCGATGACGATCGTGTACAGGTGGAAATTGTGCTCGGCCGGGTCCCATCCGCAGTTGCTCAGCCCGCGGAACAGGGCCAGCAGCCGACGCGGGTCAAGGCCCCGGCACCAGGCCACGCCATGCTCGCGGTAGGTCGGGAACACCATGTCGCGTTCGGCCAGCGCCCGGCCGGAGCCCACCTGGGCGGCCTCCTGGCCCAGCAGGGACGCCCACAGGCCCAGCTCGCCCTGGCGGGTGAGCGCCACCGCCTCCAGGTCGATCCGGCGCACCATCACCAGGTCGCGGTAGAGCCCGCGCACCTCTTCGGGGGTCAGCTCCAGGGGGTAGTCCGGGTGCTCCACCCGGATGCCTTCGGGGGTCAGCAGCTGGATGAGTTCCGGCGACGGCGGGGCCTCGTCGAGACCGGCCGGTCCAGAGGCGCCGGGGGATGGCGCGCCACGCGCGGAGTCGATTGTCACGTCTCACTCCTCGTCCAGGGCCGGGGCACGGGATCACCGCGACCGGCCGACGTCAGGGCCCGCACCCCTGGGTGTGGGAGGCGGGTCTCCAGTCGACATCGTGTCAGATCTCACACCGAGGGAGGCAAGCCCCGATTTCCTGGATCACTACCCGTGCATGGGGCATAACGATCCAGCCTCCGGGGCCGGATCGCGCCCCGGGGGTGAACGAGCACGTGAACGACGATCCCTTGCAGGCATGGGAGGGCCGCCCGATGACCGCGAACGAGCCCCGTTTCCACCTTCCGGGCATGCTCATAGGCGGGGAGTGGACGCCGACCGGCGAGAACGGCCAGGCCGAGGTCCGAGCCCCCTACGACGGCGCCCTGGTGGCGCGGGTGCCGGCCGGTGGCCCGCGCGACGTGGACCGCGCCGTCCGCGCCGCCGCGGAGGCGCTGCGCCGTGACGACTTCCCCCGTTCAGACCGGGTGCGGGTGCTGGAGCAGACCGCCGCCGCGCTCAACGACCGCCGCGACCACTTCGCCAGGGCCATCGCCCTGGAATCGGCCAAGCCGCTCAAGACGGCGCGGGTGGAGGCGGCCCGGGCGGTGGAGACGTTCGCCTTCGCCGCCGCCGAGGCCCGCACGTTCACCGGCGACGTCGTCCCCATGGACGCCACACCACCAGGGGCGCACAAGACCGGCTTCACCCTGCGCGTGCCGGTGGGCGTGGTGGCCGCGATCTCCCCGTTCAACTTCCCGCTCAACCTGGTCGCGCACAAGGTCGCCCCGGCGATCGCGGCGGGCTGCCCCGTCGTCCTCAAGCCCGCCTCCCAGACCCCGGTCTCCGCCCTCCTGCTGGCGGAGCTGCTGGACGGGCTGGGCGTCCCCGCCGGCTGGATCAACGTCGTCACCGGGGGTGGCGGAACGGTCGGCGACGCCCTGGCCACCCACGACGACGTCGCCTATGTCACCTTCACCGGCTCGGCGGAGGTGGGCTGGGCCATGGCGGCCAAGGCGCCGCGTAAGAAGGTGCGCCTGGAGCTGGGGTCCAACTCCCCGCTCATCGTGGACTCGCCGTCCGACTGGCAGACCGCCGCGTCCAAGGTGTCGATGGCCGGGTTCGCCCACGCCGGCCAGTCCTGCATCTCCACCCAGCGCGTCTACGTCCACCGCGGCATCGCCGGCGGTTTCCTCGACGAGCTTCTCCCCCGGGTGGAGGACCTGCGGCTGGGCGACCCCATGGACGAGCACACCGACGTGTCGTGCCTCATCACCCGCGACGACACCGCCCGCATGAAGGAATGGGTGAACGAGGCCGTCGCCGGCGGGGCCAAGCTCCTCACCGGAGGCGAGGCCATCGACCACGGCGTCTTCCGCCCGACCGTCCTGGAGGGGCCGCCTGCGGGCACCCGGGTGCAGTGCGAGGAGATCTTCGGCCCCATCATCACGGTCACCCGCTACGACGACTTCGACGAGGCCCTGCAGATGGCCGACGAGTCCCGTTACGGCCTGCAGGCCGGGGTCTTCACCACCGACCTGGGCAAGGCGCTGAAGGCCGCCAGGTCCCTGCACTTCGGCGGCGTCCTCATCAACGACGTCCCCACCAGCCGGGCCGACCAGCAGCCCTACGGCGGCGTCCGCGACTCCGGCAACACCCGTGAGGGCCCCGCCTACGCCATCCAGGAGATGACCGAGACCCGCCTGATCACCCTCCAGCCCTGACCACCGGCCCGGGTCGGTCGCCACGAAATGTCTCATATGGCCTAGTCGAAACGGGGCGTTCCGTGTTCCCTTCGAGGGATGCAACTTCTCGAAGCGGGGATGGGCCTGCGCGCGGCCGTCATCGAGCTGGGCAGGCCGGGGTCGCCGTTCCGTTTCGTCCTGTTCCCGATGGTGCACGTCGGCGACCCGGCGTTCTACCAGGCCGTCTCCCGGCGACTGCGCGACTGCGACATGGTCGTCATGGAGGGCATACGGGGACGCTCGCGGTCGGTGTCCAGCATCACGCGCGCCTACCACGCGGCCAAGCTCGGCCGGCTCGGGCTCGTCGTCCAAGACCTGGACCTCGCCTCCCTGGACGTCCCGATCGTCTATCCCGACATGGACGGACGGGAGTTCTCCCAGGGAGTACGGGCCCTTCCGCTCCGCCAGCGGCTGACCTGGTGGTGCCTGGCACCGGTGCTGGTGCCGACGGTCCTGCTCTTCGGCACCCGCGCCGTCCTGGCCTCGCACCTCACCCTGGACGACGACCATGGGGTGAGCGCCCGCTCCGAAGGCTTCGAGGAGTGGGAGGCCTTGGCAGTGGACCGCCGTGACGCCCTGCTGATCGAAGAACTCGCCCGGATCCACGAGGCCCACGGCACCGCGCCCCTGCGGGTCGCCGTCGTCTACGGCGCCCAGCACATGATCGCCGTGGTCCACACCCTGTCGGCCCGGTTCGGCTACAGCCCCCGCTCCGCCACCTGGCTCACCGTCTTCGACTACTGACAGGCCACCGCGCTCCCCTGCCGGGGCAGTACGGCACGCTTCTCGCACGCGTTCCTCAGGACGTCGCGCCCGGTCCGCCGAAAAAGCGGCGGCCTGTTTCCGATCGTTGGCCGTATGCTCCGGGCATGATCGAACTGGCTGGGCGGGACGTCGTTCTGGTGCCGGTGGCCGAGGAGCATGTGGCGGAGTTGAAGCGGATCCGGCGGACGCCCAACGTGCGGCACCGCTGGGGTGATGTGGACGGCGAGCCCGACTGGCCGTTCGACGACCCCGGCACCGTCCCCTACACGATCCTGCTCGACGGCGCGGTCTGCGGTCTCGTCCAGTACGGCGAGCAGGACGACCCTCAGTACCGGCACGCGTCCATCGACATCTTCCTCGATCCTGCCGTCCACGGCCGGGGAGTCGGACGCGACGCCGTACGGACCCTGGCCCGCCACCTCATCCGCGACCGCGGCCATCACCGCCTGGTGATCGACCCCGCCGCCGACAACGAACCGGCCATCCGCTGCTACACCGCCGTGGGTTTCCGCCCGGTCGGCCTGATGCGCAACTACGAACGTGACACCGACGGCAAGGGCTGGCACGACGGCCTCCTCATGGACCTGATCGCCGAGGAGTTCGAGGGCTGAGCCCCGATGGCCCGTTCCGCTCAGTGCCGTCCGAGTGCGGCGAGCAGTTGCTCACACAGTTCGGCGCCGCTGTCCGCCCGGAGGAACAGGTCCTTGCCCTTGACCGCCATCCACACCCCGGCTCGGATGTCGGCGACGAAGCCCACATGCGGGAACTCCGCCCGCAGCCCTCGCAGGTACTCCTCCCCGTCCAGCGGACGTACCTGCCCCTGATCGGTACGCGTGTACCGGGAAGTGGGGTCCGCCGTCTCACGCGGACGCTCACCATGCACAGGCGGCGAAACGCCGCCCGCCCCCGGTTCCAGAGTCTTGATGCTCATATCCGGCCAATCCCCCTCATAGCCCACTTCACTCACATAAGCCGCAACACTGTGAGTGATCTCGCTCCGGACGGCCTCGCCGGCACCGGGACGAGCCGGTCTTCCCCATGGTCGCGGGCGGCCACAGGGACTGGACGATCTCCACGTCCGGCCGGATCCGGTCAGCCGGTCAGCCGGTCAGCCGATCAGCCGGAACCTCCCGGTGACCGGGCACCCGACCGGCAGTGCCGGACGAACGGGGTCCGGCCGGGACCGCACAGGGAGATCATGAACGTGCGGGCCATCGGACCACGGGACTCCCGCGAGCGCGCCGGAACCGCACCCCACACGGCTCGCACTCGTCGCCGACGCAAAGGAGGGCATCTTGACCGAGACCGGGTATGTGGTGGAGCCGATCGGGTGGATCGAGTCTCCGCTGGTGGACGACGCCACGGCGCCGTTGCAGGGTGACGAGGGAGCACCGGAGGCCTGGCTGGTGTTCGAGCCACAGGTGAGCGAGGGAATCCGGGACCTGCGGGCCGGCACCGAGATCCTCGTGCTGACCTGGCTCGACCGCGCCCGTCGCGACGTGCTGGCCGTTCACCCGCGCGGCGACCTGAACAGGCCCCGGCAGGGCGTGTTCAGCACGCGCTCGCCCCACCGGCCGAACCCCATCGGGCTGCACCGGGTGGAGATCGTCTCAGTCGAGGGCACGCGGATGCGCGTGCGGAACCTGGAAGCGCTGAACGGCACGCCTGTCCTGGACGTCAAGCCGGTACTCGACCCTGGAACCGAGCGCTGACCACCGGCCGTGCGGCAAACCGCGGACGTTGTGCAAACGACCGGATGCCCCAGGGCCAGGGTGGCCCCGCCCGGCGGTGATCGCAGGGTGGGCCGGTCAGCGGTCGGACGTTTCGGGGCCGGTGTAGCGGAGGGCGCGGGCGATGAGTTCCTTGGCTGTGGCGACCTCGGCGGCGTGGTCGCGGTCCGGTTCGGTGTAGCCGCGGGTGTGGAAGCCCTCGGTGATGACGACGACCCAGCGCGCGGCGGTGTCCGGCGGGAGCCCCGGGTCGGCCAGCCCCTCCTTTTGCAGCCGTTCGACGAGCATGGCGACGCCGCGGAACAGACGCCGGTCGGTCTCGGCGACCAGCGCGGCGACCTCGGGGTCCCGGTGCGCCTGGGCGAGGACCTCCACGAGCAGCCCGGCCATCAGCGGGTGGGCGGCCTCGGCGGCGAGCCGGTCGACCACCCGCATCAGCGCCGCCCACGGGTCGGGGTCGGTCCCGGCGGCCTGGAACTCCGCGTCCCAGCCATCGCGGTCCAGCTCGAACATCCCGTAGAAGATCGCCTGCTTGGACGGGAAGTAGTGGAACAGGTTGCCGGAACTCATCCCGGCGGCCCGGCAGATCTCGGCCGTGGTCGTCTTGGCCAGGCCCTTCGTCGCGAAGAGCCCGGTCGCGGCCTCGATGATCTGCCGGCGTCGCCGCCGGTGCCGTTCGGGATCAACGGTGCGCATCGGGTTGCCTGTCGCCTCCTGTCCGGCGGGTGTCCGCCCCATCCTCGCCGGTCCCCGGACGTGCCCGCGCACTGGCCGTCTCACCCGCGCGTCGCGTCACCTCCCCGTCACGCCGCACCGCCTCTCCGGCCCGCTGCGCCGGTTCCCCGTCCCGCCATGCCGGCTCCCCGCCCTGCCGCACCGCCGCACCGGTCGGTCGTGTCGCCCTTCCGGCGGGCTCGGGCTCGGTGGCGTCGGCGCGATCCGCCGGCGGCCCGTCGGGCTCCGCGGCGCTCTGGGCGGCCGCGGAACGCCTCTTGCGCTTCCTGACCTCCTGAACGGCCGCGCCGATCGCGATCAGGATCGGAATCCAGTACTTGGCCGTTGCCAGCACGGCTTTCAGCCACCCGGGAAGGGTGACGTCCGGCAGGTCCGGCAGGTCCGGCAACGGGATGTGCGGCCATGGGATCGACGGCAGGTCGAGGTCGGGCAGCGGGAGGCCGGGCAGGTCCATGTTCGGCAGCCGCTCGATGATCCACTGGATCACCCTGCTGAGGATCAGCTGGAAGAACACCGCCACTCCCAGCAGCCCGAGCACCACCTTGCCGGTCGCCAGCACCACGTGCCGCGACGCGTACAGCTTCGGGTGCTCCCGCTGGAACGCCAGCAGCCTGGCCGCGAACGTGCCGGGCGGCGGCTCGAACGGGTACCGTTCGGCCCGCGCGAACCCCACCAGCTTGGCCAGCCCCTCCGGCAGCTCTGCCACCGCCTCGTCCAGCCCCTCGTCAGGACGCCCCGCCCCGGCCGACCCCTTCTTCGCCTCGCCGCTCTTCTCCGCGGCACCGCCGCCGTCCGCCCCGACGGCGTCCTCCACCCCGGCCATCTCCCTTTCCCCATCCTGTGGCGCCTCTCCCGCCTCGGCTTCCTGGCCCTCGGCAACGGCGGGCCTCGGCACCATGAGGAAGGCCCGGACGATCGTCCCCGGAACGACAGCGACGGCCAGCACCATCGGCGGCTTCGCCGCACCCTCCCCCACCTCGGGAACATCCCCCTCAGGAACGTCCGCCGCAGAGGCAGCCGCCCCAGGAGCAGCCATCTCAGGAACGCCCGTCTCAGGAGCAGCCGCCTCAGGGACGTCCGCCGCAGAGGCAGTCACCTCAGGGGCAGCCGGGTTGTCCGTCGAGGTGGTGGCAGACGCCGTCGGTAGAGGCAGCATGACGCGGCCGATGCCCGTTCCCTCGGCCACCGCCTCGCCGTCCCGGTAGAGGGTGATCTCCGTTCGCAGCCCGACGCGGCGGGCGGCGAGGTGGAGGACGGCCCCGCTCCACTCCAGCCGGTACCGGCCGGCGCTGCTCCCCGTAGTCATGAACCCATTATTAGACCGAGCACTCGGTTTATATAGGACCCAGATCACAGCTTCGGCAAGGAAGTCGCGCCCACCCCCTCTGAGCTGCACGAGTACGCGGGCGAACCGGACTTGTAAAGGACCGTTCCACCAGGGGGTATGCCGGGACCCGGGCACGATGGCCGGGCAGGAGGACCCGGGGGCGGTGGGCGGTCAGCGCGTCAGCGAGGGCTGCGGGCCTGGTCGGGTTGGATGCGCAGGGTGGTGATGACGGTCGCCAGCATCTCGTAGTGGGACGCGAGCATGCACAGCTCGATGCACTCGGGTTCGCTGAGATGCCCGCGCAGCCGTGCCCAGGCGGCGTCGTCGAGGTCGCGGTATCGGTGCAGCCGGTCGACGGCGGTCAGCAGGGCGTGTTCGCGAGGCGTCCAGCCCTCGGCGTCGGGGCCCTGGGCGATGCGGTCGATCTCCTTCGTCCCCAGACCGGCACGGCGGGCCAGCCGCACATGGTGTTCCCACTCGTACCGGCAGTCGCGCAGGTGCGCGACGCGCAGGATGACCAGCTCGCTTTCCCGGCGGGGCAGCCCGCCGCCGGGCATCAGCCGGCCGGCGAACCACAGCCAGGCGTGGAACAGCCCGCGACGCCGGCCGAGGGTGAGGAACAGGTTCGGCGGGCCGGTCCCAGCGATCCTGCCGCTCACCCGGGCGAAGACCCAGGTGAACGAGCCGACCTCGCGCAGGCCGCCCGGCCGGACCCGCGCCGTCACCGCCGGTCCGCCCCGGGCTGGGCGGTGGTGAGCGGAACGGTCTCGTCCCGGGCGATCTCCAGGGCGTCGCGCAGGCGGCGCTGGACGACGCGGTCCACGACCGGCTGGGCCAGCATCCGGACCGGCAGGACGCCCGCGACCCACCACGGGGCCACGATCCGGGCGGAGCGCCAGGCGATGCCGCGCTCCAGCGCGTCGATCCCCACCTCCAGCGGGGTGACCCGGGACACCGCCGCGATGGCCGAGCGCGAGCCCATCAGGGTGGCCGCCGCCCGGGTGCCGAAGCCACGATGGGTCATGTCGGTGTCGAGCTCGGCGAAGTAGGCGACGCCCGCGCGCGCCCCGTAGGGCCGCAGCTCGGCGCGCATCGTGTTGCCCAGGGCCTCGGCCGCCGCCTTGGACGCGCTGTAGGCGCCGAGCAGGGGCAGGTGCACCGCCGCCGCCAGCGACGCCACCGTCAGCGCGTAACCGCGCCGGTGGGCGATGTGCGGACCGGCCGCGCGCAGGGTGTGGTAGGTACCGAGCACGTTGACCCGCACGGTGTGCTCCATCACCGACGGGTCGCCGCCGATCACCGGCATCTGCGCCGCGACCCCCGCGTTGGCGACCACCACGTCCAGGCCGCCCAGCGCGTCCACCGCCCCGGCCACCGCCGCCTCCACCTGCTCGCGGTCGGCCACGTCGCAGGCCCGCCAGGGAGCGTCCCCGCAGCGCGCCGCGACCTCGGCGAGCGCATCCCGCTCCAGCCCGGCCAGCGCCACCCGCGCCCCGCGCGCATGCAGCCGCTCGGCCAGCGCGGCGCCGATCCCCCGGGCCGCGCCGGTGATCAGCACCCGGCGACCGGTCAGCGAGGGCGTACGGCCGGTCCGTCCCGCAAACTGCGTCGGCATGGACGGACGCTAACACACGCGGACATCACCGTTCCCCCGCCGGAATCGGACCGGCATGGCCGCGAGAAAGCACGCCGACCGGTACGCGGAAACCGCCACCGGGATGCAGCCCCAGAGAGCAGGCCGTCCAGCCGACAAGGCCCGCCGTCCCGGGCCGGCGGGCATGAGATCGCCGAATATCGATCAATCGCGGGAGAGGGCACGGGTGGCACCCGCGGCCACGGTCAGACCGAGGATCAGGCCCGCCACGATGATGAAGTTGGCTATCCATTGATAGACGCCCTGAGGCGAGAAATAGGGCTCCTGTCCCAGGGTGCCGATCGGCAGCAGCAGGTCGAGGGTATAGAAGAACGCGTTGAAGGCGGGCCGCTGCTCGGCCTCCAGCTGCGGGGGCCGGTGCAGGGAGAACACGATGGTGCCGAACGCCAGCAGGCCCCCCAGCCAGCTCGCCGCCCGGAACGGCCGGAAGCCGTAGCCGACCAGGCCGTCCTGCAGCCAGCCGATCACCTTGCGGGGCAGGCTCTGGGTCTTGCGGCGGTCCCGGGCCTTGGCCAGCAGGACGGTGCGACCGTCGGCGTCCAGGCCGATGGAGCGGTAGGTCTGCGCCAGCCGCTCGTACGGCTGGGGCTGGTAGCCGTCGGTGTCGCGGCGGATCCAGCCGAGCCGCTCGCGGGCGGTCAGCGGCGGATCGAGGGTCTCGTACGCCAGGCCGTCCAGTTGCAGCCGGTGCGCCCAGGTCCGCGGGTCGTCGTGCAGCACGTTGATCTTGGCGTACGACAGGTCGGCGACCCCGTCGATCGGCTCGGCGGGCCGGAGCATGACCTCCTCGGCCTGCAGCCGTTGCAGGCTCAGGGCCGTCCCCTCCCCGTTGCCCAGCCGGGCGCCGCGCAGGCTGAGCTGGCCGGTGACGCGGGCGCCGGAGAAGCTCACCCCGCCGTCGGCGGTGAACCCGTCGGAGCAGTAGACGTCGGTCTCTACGGCCAGGTCGTCGGCGTTCAGGGCCATCCGGCCGGGGTGCGACAGCTTCGCGCCCACCAGCGACAGGTAGCCGCCGACCCGGGCGCCGCGCAGCCGCACCTCGCCGTTGGCGGTGAACCCGGCGTCGCAGAACACGTTGGCGGCCACGTCCAGCCGGCTGGCGTACAGCGCGGCGCCGGACGGGTTGTTCAGCGTGGCCTGCCGGAAGATCAGCTGGCCGCCCACCCGCGCGCCCGGCAGCCGCACCTCCCCGTGCGCGGTGAAGCCCCGGTCGCAGTAGACGTTGGCGTCCACGGTGAGCCGGTCGGCCAGCAGCGCGTCGCCCTGCGGGTTGAGCAGGTGCACGCCGGACATGTTGAGGATGCCGCTGATGTGGGCGCCGTCCAGCCACAGGCCGCCGCTGATGACGCTGCCCTCCAGCCACAGGTGGCCGTCCACCCGGGTGCCGGACGCGACCAGGCCGGGCAGCCGGCAGCCCATCAGGTGGACGCTGTTCATGCTGGCCCAGTACAGGTGCGGGGCCTCGTCGAAGTAGCAGCCGTTGAGGGCCAGCGGGACGGCCACCTCGGCATGCCCCAGGTTGAGGCTGCCGATGACCCGGGCGCCGGACAGCCGGACCGCGGCGATCTGGCCGGGCCGGGCCTCGACGGCACCGACCAGCAGGGCCAGCAGCACCTCGGCGCGGACCGTCCGCTCCCGCCCCCACCGCTCCCCGTAGCCCGGGTCGTCCATGGTCGGATCGCCGCTGCTGAGATCCACGGACTCGCCGGTGGCGAACGCCGCCCACAGGGCGCGCTCGGGCGGAGTGAGCTCTTCGACGTTCATCGGCGGCTCCAGAATCCGGGGGGTCGGGCCGATCCCGCCAGTATGTATAGCGTCCCCGGGTGACGTCCGAGGGACGTGCCCGTCTTGTCCGCAGGGCCGCCTGCCCCTCCGCCCGGTCCGGTGCCGTACGCTGGCCTGCCGTACGCAGACAGCACGCTGATCAGCTAAGGGGGCGGCCGTGGCACGCGTCGTGGTCGACGTCATGCTCAAGCCGGAGATCCTGGATCCGCAGGGGCAGGCCATCGCCCGGAAACTGCCCCAGATGGGCTTCGAGGGTGTCACCGAGGTGCGCCAGGGCAAGCGTTTCGAACTGGAACTGGCCGGGCCCGCCGACGAGGCCGCACTGGAGCGGGTGCGCCAGATCGCCGGGACCCTGCTGGCCAACCCGGTCATCGAGACCTTCGAGGTGCGGGTGCTGGACGAGTGAACCGTTTTACGGCGACCCGGTGAAATGGCACGGAACCCACGGATCATGCGTGCCGGATCGCCGAGAGTTCACCAAAAGACCCGGCGGCCCAGCGGTTACCCGGGTTTGGACGGGGAAGTCTTCACTGCGGTGAGGATTCAGTGGGCAGGCAATGAGGTGACCGGTGAACATGAGGTTCTCGCTCGCGCTGCCGCGCGAGTCACTGAGCATCCGGGTGCTGCGCCGGGTCCTCGGTGACGCGCTGCGCGGGCTGGGCGTCGCCGAGGACTGCATCGGCGACATTCTCGTCGCCGCCTCCGAGGCCTGCACCAACGTGATCCAGCACTCCCACACCCCGCAGGACTACGAGGTCCTCGCCCGGGTGGACGGCGGGGTGTGCGAACTGACGGTCACCGACCAGGGCCGCGGGCTGACCGAGGAGTCCTCCGCCGAGCCGGGCGACCAGGCCGAGTCCGGCCGGGGCATCAAGATCATGCGGGCCCTGGTGGACGACGTGACTTTCGACACCAGGCCCGGCCAGGGCACCCGGGTCCGGCTGTGCAAGCGCCTGACCTGGCGGGATGAGGCGCTGATCCGTCGCCTCGAGGGCGATCTGGTGCACAGCGCCGGGTAGATTGGTCGCGCGCGGGGGCATATGACGCCGGTGGCCGCCGGTGCCTTCGCACCCACTACTCGGCTCCGGAGGACTCTCGACAATGAACGCTGCCCGGGTGGGGGTCATCACCTTCCCTGGTTCCCTCGACGATCGCGACGCCGCGCGGGCCGTCCGGCTGGCCGGCGCCGAAGCGGTCTCGCTGTGGCACGCCGACCACGACCTGCGGGGCGTGGACGCGGTGATCCTGCCCGGCGGGTTCTCCTACGGCGACTACCTGCGGGCCGGGGCCATCTCCCGGTTCGCGCCGCTGATGGAGGAGCTGGTCCCGGCGGCCCGCGCCGGGCTTCCGGTGCTGGGCATCTGCAACGGCTTCCAGGTGCTGTGCGAGTCCCATCTGCTGCCCGGCGCGCTGCTGCCCAATGCGGGCCTGCACTTCGTGTGCCGCGACCAGCGGCTGCGCATCGACAACGCCGACACGGCCTGGACCGCGGAGTACACCGAGGGCCAGGAGGTGGTCATCCCCGTCAAGAACCGGGACGGCCGCTATGTCGCCGACGAGCGGACGCTGGCCGAACTGGAGGATGAGGGCCGGGTCGTGGCCCGCTACCTCGACCTGAACCCCAACGGCTCCCTGAACGACATCGCCGGGATCTGCAACGAGGCGGGCAACGTCGTCGGCCTCATGCCGCATCCCGAGCACGCCGTGGAGTCGCTGACCGGCCCGTCCACCGACGGACTGGGCTTCTTCACCTCACTCGTCAAGGCCGGCCTGAGCCGGGCGGGTGTCCGCTGAGTGAGCCGAAGGTCCCGTCCCAGGACGTGCCGGAGGCGAACGGAGAACAACGCATGAGTGAGAAGAACCTCGACCACGGCCGGCCGGCCGGCGATCCGGACGACGGTCCCACCGCCGAATGGTTCGCCGAGCTGGCCGCCGACGATCCTGAGACCGACCCGTTCGCCAAGCGGGTGGACGAGCCGGCGCAGGCTCCGGAAGCCACCGTGCCGTCTCCCCTCCCGGAGGCCGCGCAGGTCCCCCAGGCCCCCGGCACTGACGACACGCGCCCCGTCTCCCAGGACGGACCCGAGGCCGTGCCCGCCGAGGGCCTTCCGGCCGGTACGGCCGTCGCACAGGAGCCGGCCCCGATCCACCCGGACACCGCCGCGCTCGCCGGTGACGCCGCCTCCGGCGGTGCCCCGACGGCGGGCGAGCCCGTTCATCCCGAAGCCACGACGCCCCCGGCCGGCACGCCCCTCCCCCAGGAGGCGGTGGCAAGCCAGGCCGAGGCCGCAGACGAGGAGCCGGTGGTACGGCCGGACGGGTCGTTCGCCGGGACGCCCGGCGACCCGGCACAGGGCGGACCCGCCGTCGCGGAGCCCGCCGAGCCGCCGGCCCGCACCGAGGCCCCGGCCCCCGGCGGCCCCTTGGCGTACGCCGAGGCTCCCGCGCACGACCAGCCCCCGGCCCTTGCCGAGGCTCCCGCGCACGGGCAGCCCCCGGTCCCTGCCGAGGCTCCCCTGCACGAACAGCCTCCGGCACGCGCCGAGGCTCCGGCGTACCCGGAGGTCCCGGTGCACCGCGAGGCTCCGGTTCCCGCCGCGGGCCCCTCGCCGGTGGACGCGCTGATCGCCGTCGCGGCCCCGGTGCCCGCCGAGCCCCCGGTGTCCGCCGAGCCCCCGGCGCCCTCCGCAGCCGCCGAGCCGCGGCCGGCCGCGGTGGGCGAGCCCCCGGTCGACTCGGTGGCCGTGGCCGAGCGGACGCCCGAGCAGCGGCAGCCGTACGTCGAGCTGGGCATGAACGAGGGGGAGTACCGGCGGGTCCGCGACATCCTGGGTCGCCGTCCCACCGCCGCCGAGCTGGCGATCTACTCGGTGATGTGGAGCGAGCACTGCTCGTACAAGAGCTCCAAGGTCCACCTGCGGCAGTTCGCCGACAAGGCCCCGCAGAACGACGCGCTGCTGGTCGGCATGGGTGAGAACGCCGGTGTGGTGGACGTCGGGCGCGGTCTGGCGGTGACGTTCAAGGTCGAGTCGCACAACCATCCGTCCTACGTGGAGCCCTACCAGGGCGCGGCGACCGGCGTGGGCGGGATCGTCCGCGACATCCTGTCGATGGGCGCCCGGCCGGTGGCGGTGATGGACTCGCTGCGGTTCGGGCCCGCCGACGCCCCCGACACCCAGCGGGTGCTGCCCGGCGTGGTGGCGGGCGTCGGCGGCTACGGCAACTCGCTCGGCCTGCCCAACATCGGCGGGGAGACCGTCTTCGACGCCTGCTACCTGCAGAATCCCCTGGTCAACGCGCTGTGCATCGGCGTGATGCGGCACGACGACATCAAGCGGGCGATCGCCCCCGGCCCGGGCAACCAGGTGATCCTGTTCGGCGCGACCACCGGGCCGGACGGCATCGGCGGCGCCTCGGTGCTGGCCTCGGCGACCTTCGACGAGGAGTCGCAGGCCAAGCGGCCCAGCGTCCAGGTCGGCGACCCGTTCATGGAGAAGCTGCTCATCGAGTGCTGCATGGAGCTGTACCGCGAGGACCTCGTGGTCGGCATCCAGGACCTCGGCGCGGCCGGCGTCTCCTGCGCCACCACCGAGCTGGCGGCGGCCGGCACCGGCGGGATGCACGTGGTGCTGGACCGGGTGCCGCTGCGCGACCCCACCCTGCGGCCCGAAGAGATCCTGATGAGCGAGTCGCAGGAACGCATGATGGCCGTGGTGGAGCCCGCCAAGGTCGAGCGCTTCCTGGAGATCTGCGCCCGCTGGGAGATCCCGGCGACGGTGATCGGCGAGGTCACCGACACCGGGCGGCTGGTGATGACCTGGCGCGACGAGGTGATCGTCGACATCCCGCCGGGCACCGCCGCCGACGAGGGCCCGGTCTACGAGCGGCCGTACGCGCCGCCCGCCGACCTGGCCGCACTGCAGGCCGACACCCCCGGCCGGCTGGCCCGCCCCGCCAACGCCGACGACCTGCGCAACACGGTGCTGTGGCTGGCCGGCTCGCCCAACCTGTCCGCCAAGACCTGGGTGACCTCCCAGTACGACCGGTACGTGCTGGGCAACACGGTGCTGGCCATGCCGGAGGACGCCGGGGTGCTGCGGCTCGACGACGAGAGCGGGCTGGGCGTCGCGCTGTCCCTGGACGGCAACGGCCGTTACGCCCGGCTCGACCCGTACGCCGGGGCGCAGCTGGCGCTGTCGGAGGCGTACCGGAACGTGGCGGCCACCGGGGCGCGCCCGCTGGCGGTCACCAACTGCCTCAACTTCGGCTCGCCGGAGGACCCGGGCGTGATGTGGCAGTTCGCGCGGGCCACCGAGGGGCTGGCCGACGCCTGCCAGGCGCTGGGCGTGCCGGTCACCGGCGGCAACGTCAGCTTCTACAACCAGACCGAGACCCAGCCGATCAACCCGACCCCGGTCATCGGGGTGCTGGGCGTGCACGACGACGTCCGCCGCCGGGTGAACATGGCCTTCCCCGCCGAGGGGCACATGCTGGTGCTGCTCGGCCAGACCCGTGAGGAGTTCGGCGGGTCGGAATGGGCGCACGTGGTCTACGGCCACCTGGGCGGACTGCCGCCGCTGGTGGACCTGGCCGCCGAACGGGCGCTGGCCGCCGTGCTGATCGCCGGAGCCCGTGAGGGACTGCTGTCGGCCTCGCACGACATCTCCGACGGCGGGCTGTCGCAGTCGCTGGTGGAGTCCTGCCTGCGCGGCGGGCTGGGCTGCCGGATCACCCTGCCGGGCGACCCGTTCGTCACGCTGTTCAGCGAGTCGGTAGCGCGGGCCGTGGTGGCCGTCCGCCCCGGCTCCGAGGCCCGCCTCGGCCAACTGTGCGAGGCCGCCGGGGTGCCGGTGACCCAGCTCGGCGTGGTCGGCGGCGACTCGTTCACCGTCGAGGGCCTGTTCTCCATCCCGCTGCACGAGCTGCGCGAGGCCCACGAGCGCCTGCTCCCCAGCTACGTCGCCTGACCGCCGCTCAGCCGGCCCGAAGGGGCGCCCCCGGCCAGGGGGGTGCCCCTTCGGCGTCCTTACCGGCGCGGTCCCGCACTCACGCGCGTTCGTCACGGCCTGGAACCGGCACCCCGCCGTGCTGAGCGGGTGTGCCGGCCTTCCCCGCCCATCCAGGCACCGGCATGCTCTCCATGAAGTCGCGGCCCTCTGGTGATGTCAGGCCGACAGTTCGGCGGAGGTCGGCTGCTCGGTGTCGCTCCGTGCGGTCCCGGCCGCGGGACGGGAGCCCAGGCCGAAGGCGACGATGACCGCGCCGAGGGCTGCGGCGGCCACCGGGACGAGCAGGGCCGTCCGGATCGCGTCCAGGCCCGCCTCCGGCGAGTTTCCGGTGCCCAGCGCCGCGACGTTGACGGCCGTCACCGCCGACAGGCCGAGTGCGATGCCGAACTGCGTCGCGGTGTACAGCAGGCCGACGGCCAGGCCATGCTCGCGTTCCGCCACGCCCTCGACGGCGGCCATGGTCAGCGGGCCGTAGGCCAGGGTGAAGGCCAGGCCCAGCAGGACCAGCGACGGCAGCATGGCGGCGTAGGTCCACTCCAGCCCGACCGGCAGGAACAGCGCGTACGCCACGGCCGCCAGCACCAGCCCGCCGAACAGCACCCGGGCGTTGCCGAACCGGTTCACCAGCCGCGGGGTCAGCGTCGGCGCGAGCACGATGTCGATGGCGATCACCAGCATGGCCAGACCCGTCTCCAGCGTGCTCCAGCCCCGCAGTTCCTGCAGGTAGAGGGTGACCAGGAACTGGAATCCGCCGAACGCTCCCAGGAACAACAGCGCCGCCGCGTTCGTGCGCACCAGGACGCCCGAACGCAGGACGCCCAGCCGCACCAGCGGGTCGGAGGACCGCCGCTCGATCGCGGCGAAGGCGGCCAGCAACGCCAGCCCGGCGGCGAGGACCCCGGCGGTGACCGCCCGGCCCTGCGCGGGGTGCTCCAGGCGGACCACCCCGTATGCCAGCAGCAGCATCGCACCGGTGATGGTCAGCGCACCGGGCAGGTCGAATCCGCCGGCCGGCCGCTCGGAGGTGCTTTCGGTGTCCTTGACCAGCGGGATCGCGACCGCCAGAATCACCGCCGACATGATGACCGGGGCGAAGAACACCCACCGCCAGCCGAGGGAGGCCAGCAGGCCCCCGGCGACCAGCCCCAGCGAGAAGCCGCCGGACGCAGTTCCCGCGTAGACGCCCAGTGCCTTGGTGCGCTGGGGCCCCTCCGGGAAGTTGCCGGTGATCAGTGCCAGCCCGGCCGGCGCCATGAACGCCGCCGCGACCCCGGTGACGAACCGGGCCACCAGCAGCATCCAGCTCTCGGTGGCCAGCCCGCCCAGCCCCGAGAACACGCAGAAGACCGCCAGCCAGAGCAGGAACATCCGGCGGCGGCCCAGCAGGTCGGCGGCCCTGCCACCGAGCAGCAGGAATCCTCCGTAGCCGAGCACGTAGGCGCTCACCACACCACTGAGCGTCCCGGTGGACAGGTCCAGATCTGCCCTGATCGACGGCAGCGCCACGTTGAGCATCGCGACGTCGACCCCCTCCAGGAAGATCGCGCCGCACAGCACCAGCAGTACGCCCCAAGCCCTGCCGTCCATCCGGCCGTCCGTCGTGGACATGAGTCGGCCCCCCTTCGATGCGGACCGATGCCGGTATCACCGGCGCCGGTCAGTTCCTCCTTGTAACCGAGAGCATCGTGGGACACCATGGGGAACCGTGGAAGAAGGCACTTCGAAGTCCCTCGGTAACTGCTGTGGTACCGGCGACGACCAGGACGCCTTCCAGTGGGACGCCCGGGCGGACTGCGAGGTCCGGCAGATCCTCGACCGGATCGCCGACAAGTGGTCGCTGCTGGTGATCGCCCTGCTGGACCGGCGCAGCCTGCGCTTCACCGAACTGCGCCGCAAGATCGACGGCATCAGTCAGCGGATGCTCACCCGTACCCTGCGCCATCTCGAACGCGACGGCCTGATCAGCCGCACCGTGCATCCGACCGTCCCGCCGCGGGTGGACTACGCGCTGACACCGCTGGGCGTGACCCTGCACGCCACCGTCCAGACGCTGGTCACCTGGACCGAGGAGCACCAAAGCGAGATCGCCGTCGCCCGCACCGCCTATGACGCCCGCACGGCCGCCGAGCAGGAGGCCGCCCGCCGGGAGGCCGCCGAACGCGACGCCGTCGCCCGCGACGTCCTGACCGGCCGCCGCTGACCGCACGGCCCGGGGCGCACGAAGACGGGACGACACGCCGGGCCCCGTGCCGCTCCGGCCCTCATCGCCCCTGCGGAAACCACGGCCGCCCGGCCCCTGCGCATCCCGGACGCGACGAGGGGCGCCCTGGTCGGGGCGCCCCTCGTTGTCCCGCGAGCTGCAGAGCGTCGGTCAGAAGACCGAGATGTGCACGTGGTCGAAGTGGTTCTGGGTGATGCTGCCGCGGTCGGACATCATCTTCCAGCCGGGGCTGCGCAGGTCGTAGATGCGCTGCTTCCAGATGATGTACTTGATGCCCAGCCGGGAGGCGTTCCTGATGGCGTAGTCGGACACCGCGTCGCCGTGGGCCAGCCGGGCGGAGGAGGGCATCGCGCCGGCGGTGCTCTCCATGAAGTCGCAGGCGCGGCCGGAGCCGTGGTCCAGCGGGTCGCCGGGGCGGGTGCAGCCGATCACCGGGAACGGGCCGTACTCGGCCTCGATCTCGTCCCGGACCTTGATCATGCGGGGGGTCATGCCGCCCGAGCCCACCATGGGGGACTCCGGCTTGTACTTCTTCAGCAGGAGCTGGACCCGGTCCCGCTCCTTGGCGATCTCGGCGATGTCCTTCTCCAGCGCCTTGATCTTGGCCTCCGCCTCCTGGCGGGCCTTGTCCTGCTGGGCGACCAGGGAGGCGATCTGCTGGACCTTGGCGGAGTGGGTCTGCGACAGGTGCCGGGCCAGGGAGGCGTTGCTGAGCACGCTGCCGGGGTCGTCGCTGGCGACGATCTGCACGGTGGGCTCGATGCCGTTGGTCATGTACTGCGAGGCGGCCAGCTGGGCGACCAGGGCGCGGGCGCCGATCAGGTCGCGGCGCAGCAACTCGACCTTCTCCAGCGCCTTCTTGGCCTCTTTCCGGGTGTCGCGCAGCTGCTCGAGATTGCCCCCGTACTCCTTCTCGAGCGACTTGATCTCCTTGGTCAGCTCGGCGACCTTCTTGATGTTGTCCGGATCGGCGGCCACCGGCTGCGCCGTCGCGGAGGCCAGCAGAAAGGCGCCGGCGGCCGTCGTGAGAGCCATGGTGGCGCGCCGGAACCCGCCGCGCGCCGTGCGCTTGCCACGAGTGGAGTCAGGGGTCTCCACGTCCTCTCCTCTCCTCGATCGCCTACCGGGTTAGCTGACGGGTTCGGGCCGGGAGATCGGCCCTGTCGCGGCCTGACAGGGCCGTGAGTTCACCCCGGGTCTGGTTGGGTCCCCGGTTCCCGGGCGGGACGACGCCGCGGGATTCGGCTTGCCGGTGCCCGGATCGCCCGCGGAGCGCCGGACGCGCCGTCCGGACGGCCCATGGGCAAAAAGGGCACCGTCGTGCACTTCGCCAAGATTAAACCCCTTGGGCACCGCTAGTGGCCATGGCTCCTCTTGACCATTTCCTGTCCGTCCCTTCACCCAGGGAGGCCGGGCCATCTTATGCGACCGACATCACAGGCCGCCCTTGAACAGCAGCCGGTTGCGGGTGCCGGCCGGCAGGCCGGTGATCTTGCCCTTGGTGGAGTTGGTGACCAGCCACCTGCGCACGTCGGAGAACTTGGCGCGGGGGTGACGGGACAGGTAGAGCGCGGCGGTGCCGGCCACGAACGGGGTGGCCATGGAGGTGCCGTCCAGCACCTTGCTGGAGCCGTTGCGCCAAGTGGAACGGATGCCGTAGCCGGGCGCATGGATGTCCACACACTCGCCGAAGTTGGACCAGACGGCCCGCTTGTCGGTCACGGTGGTCGCGCCCACCACGATCGTCAGGGGCGCCGAGGCCGGGGAGAAACGGCACGCGTTGTAACCGCGGGTCGCACCATCGCCGTTGCCGGCCGCGCTGACCACGGGGACGCCCGACCGGGACAGGGCGGAGACCGCTTCGTTGGCCGCGTTCGACTTGTTTCCGGCCAGGGACAGGTTCGCCACCGCGGGCTTTTGCGCGTTGGTCCGCAGCCACTGCAGGGCGGCGATGACGTCGGACATCGAGCCCTGCCCGTACCGGTCCAGGACGCGCAGCGAACGCAGTTGCACGGCCTTGGCCACGCCGTACTGGCGCGAGCCGATGATGCCCGCCACATGGGTGCCGTGCCCGTTGAGGTCCCGGCCGTCGCCGTTGAACTGGGGCGCGGCCCACACGCTGCGGGCCCGCTTGCCGAACTGCGGGTGGTTCGCGGTGATGCCGGTGTCGATGACGTAGGCGTGCACGCCCTTGCCGGTGGACCGGTAGGTGTAGCTCTTGGACAGCTTGGCGGAGCGCTGGTCGATGCGGTCCAGCCCCCACGGCAGCGGCGTGCGCTGCACCGTGGTGATCTTGACGACCTGGTCCTGCTCGATGGCCGCGACCTTGTCGCTGCGGCGCAGCTTGTCGAGCTGGGAACCGGTGAGCTTGGCGGAGAACCCGTTGAGCACCCCGTCAAAGCGCTTGACCCCGGTGGCGCGCACCTTGCCCGCCTCGGTGGAGGTGGAGGCGCCCGGCTTCAGCGTGACGATGTACTGCCCCGGCACGGGGGTGCCGTTCGCGGCGACCTGGATCGGCACCTGCTCCGGCCCGGCCAGCCCGGGCACGGTGACGGCGACACCGACGCTCGTCGCGACTGTGACGACGACCAGCACCCTTCGGGGGGTGACCCGCAAAGTGAACTCCTTCAGTCGGGGGACCGCCGGGCCCTAGGGGGATTGGGGGCGATACGGCGGTGGCAGAAGGGAACGGTAGTGGATTCAATCACCCGATTGTGGCCGAACCGGGACACGGGTCCTCTGCGGGCAGTGAGACGAGCGGTCAGCCCCGGCTGAGCGCGGCCCGGTAGCTCAGCGACGTCCCGGCCCTGGCCCAGGCGTAGTCGAGGCCGCCGCCGGGCTTGCGCGTCACCACGACGTTCCCTGCCGTGACCGTCCGGCAGGCGCCGGTGGGCTGCAGCGTCATCTCCAGCCTGACCCCGGTGCCGCCGGTCAGGGTCAGGCTGCACACGCAGTTGCGCGGGTAGACGGCGGTCGCGACGGTCCGCCCTGCCTCGAAGGTGACCTGGATGGGGAACGAGGCCTGCCGCTGCGAGTTGACCGCCGTGCCCCGCCAGGTGCCGGCGAACGACTGCGGGATGCTGCTGACCGGGCGGTCGTCGGCGGCCGACTGGGACGTCCCCGCCGTGCCGCCGCTCTTGCCGGAGTCGCGCATCTGCGGCCACAGCACCAGCACGATGATCGCCGCACCGGCCAGCACCCCGACCGCCAGCGAGACCAGCACGCCCAGCGGACGGTGGGTCCCTCCCGACCGGGCCTGCGGCGGCGTACCCGCGGGCGGGTGGGCGGCCCGGCCGTCCCGCTGCCACGGTATGGGCGACGGCTGCCGGCCGCCGCCCGCTTGCGCGGAGGCGGCGGTGAACCCGTCGAGATCGGAGTACACGGCGGTCTCGGACTGGCCCGCGTCCCCCGCCGGGGGGTACGGCGACGCCGCGAACGGCGGCGCGGACGCCCCTTGCGGCTCCGGGCCCTCCCCGAACCACCCGCCGCCTCCGGAGCCGTGCGCTGCTCCGGAGCCGTGCGACGCCGCCGCGGCGCCCTGCGGGGAGGGCGCGGCCGGGACCTCGGGCATGGGCTCGGTGTCGGTCGGGGGCGCCGGGCGCGGGGGACGCTCGGCGGCCAGGGTGCGGGCCTCGGTGACCATGGGCTCGGGCATGTCGCTCACCGGGCTCTCCTGGCCCAGCAGCCGGTCCAGCAACTGCCGGGCGGTGGGGCGGCGGGCGGGGTCCTTGGACAGCGCCTCGCCCACGACGCCGCGCAGCGACTGCGGCAGGGGGCCCAGATCCGGCTCCTCGTACAGCACCCGCTGGATCACCGCGGGCACCGAGTCGGCGCCGAACGGCATCCGCCCGGACGCGGCGAACAGCATCGTGGCGCCCCAGGCGAACACGTCCGCGGCGGGCCCCACCTCCGCCCCACCGAGCTGCTCGGGCGCCATGTAGGCGGGGGTGCCGGGCACGCCCCCGGCCAGCGTGAGGCCGCCGAGGTCCATGGCCCGGGCGATGCCGAAGTCGATCACCCGCGGGCCGTCGTTGCCGAGCAGCACGTTGTGCGGCTTGAAGTCGCGGTGCACCACCCCGGCCCGGTGGATGGCGGTCAGCGCGGTCGCCGTCCCGATGGCCAGCCGCTCCAGCGCGCTGCGCCCGCGCGGCCCATCGGTCAGGACCAGGTCCTGCAGCGAGGGCCCGTCGATGTACTCGCTGACGATGTAGGGCCGGTCACCGGCCACATCGGCGTCCAGCACGGCGGCGGTGCAGAAGGTGGCGACCTGCTTGGCCACCTCCAGTTCGCGGATGAAGCGGGAGCGGGCCAGCGCATTATCGCTGAGCCGGGCGTGCAGGAGCTTGACCGCCACCTGCTCGTCACCCGGACCGTGGCCCAGCAGGACCACACCCTGCCCACCCTGGCCGAGTCGGCCGACGATCTGGTAATCGCCGAGCCGTTCCGGATCGGTGGGGTCTAGCGGCCGGGCCTGGGGCATCGGCAAACCTCCGTGCATGAATCTCCAGCCACGCGGGCGGCATCTCCCGCGCGCCCCCTCGTCCTGGCCCCCGCGCCAGCGACCGTCCCTTTTTACCGTCTGGCCGGTGCTCCGGGATGCAGAGCCGCACACGTAACCCCGGTAACGTCGGTACCGATGTCCCGGTCACCTCTCAGCCGTGCCGTGTTGAACGAGCGGCTCGCCGCGCTCGGCCGCCCTCCTTACGAGGGCCCCGACGAGCCCGCCGCGTTGCGTCTGGCCGCCCTGAACGCCGTGCTGGCCGCCCTGGACTCCGGAGTGGAGCCGGGCCGGCCGGACCGGCCCCTGGTGCGGGGTGCGGTACGTGTCCTCCTCGACCGGCTCGCGGCAGCTTCGCCCGGCCGTTCGGTGGAGGTGCGGGTCCCACCGTACGCCGCCGTGCAGTGCGTCGCAGGCCCTCGGCACACCCGGGGCACCCCGCCCAACGTGGTCGAGATGGACGCAACCACCTGGATCCGGCTGGCCACGGGCAGGCTGAGCTGGGACGAGGCGGTGGCGAACGGGCTGGTGCGCGCCAGCGGGGCCCGCGCCGACCTGTCGGCGCTGCTGCCCGTTCCCCCGGCCTGATCCGCGGCGGAACGTCTCAGGAGTGGCCTCAGGGGGTGGTCTCGCCTCAGGGGTGGCCTCAGGGGGTCGGCTGGGGGCGGGCGAAGGGGAACTCCCGCTCGATGCAGTGCTGGCGGTCGGCGTCGGTGGGGTAGCGGTCGGGGTCGGCGCACTTGGCGGCATTGCTGAGCAGCCAGAACAGGCCCAGCGCACCCACCAGCAGGGTCACCAGCGAGACGCCGATGCCCATGAGGGCGATCCCTCGCCCTTCGGTGTTGCGCGAGGCCGCCACCACGCCCAGCACCAGGCCGGCCATCGCCAGCGGCAGCCCGAGCCCGCACAGCAGCAGCGTGGGCAGCCCCACCAGGCCCAGGACGAGCGAGGTCACCGCCATACCGGTACGGCGCTGCCGGACGGGGGCGTAGTGACGCTGGTAGCCGGGCACGGTCATCGCTGGGAACCTCCAGGGGAGCTGTGACGGGCGCGGACGCACGTCGTAGTCCAGGTTCCCGCCCGTCTGCGGCTGACGCCTTCCCCGAGGGCAAAGGTCCGTTCCAGGGTGGGCAAACAGGCATCATCGGGGACGCGGGACCCGTTGTGCGGCGTCCCCGGACGCCTCGGCGACGGAGCAGCCGATTCGGGCATCTAGACTGACCAGGTGCCTCAAGGTGACGGACGACTGAGCCACGACCTCGATCCCTTCGACCGCGGCCCGCAGGACGCCTGCGGCGTCTTCGGCGTCTGGGTACCCGCCGACGAGGCGACCCGGGCGGAGGTGAGCAAGCTCACCTACTACGGACTGTACGCACTTCAGCACAGAGGGCAGGAGTCGGCCGGCATCGCGGTCAGCGACGGCGCCCGCATCGTCGTGTTCAAGGACATGGGCCTGGTGGCCCAGGTCTTCGACGAGTCGGTGCTGAACACGCTGCGCGGCCACATCGCGGTGGGCCACTGCCGCTACTCCACGACCGGCTCGCCGACCTGGGAGAACGCCCAGCCGACGTTCCGTTCCTCAGGTGCCGGCGGGCTGGCCCTCACGCACAACGGCAACCTGATCAACACCCCGGAGCTGGCGGCCCGGCTGGAGTCGGCCGAGCTGACCGGCACCTCCGACACCGAGGTCCTCACCGCGCTGCTGGCTACCCGCGAGGGTGGGCCGTTTGCGGCGGCGCGGGAGATCCTGCCGGTGGTGCGGGGGGCGTACTCCCTGGTCTTCATGGACGAGGGCACCCTGTACGCGGCGCGCGACCCGGAGGGCATCCGGCCGCTGGTGCTGGGCCGGCTCCCGGTGGCCGGGCACGCCGGGCACGGCGGCGAGATCCGCCAGGGCTGGGCGGTGGCGTCCGAGACCGCCGCCCTGGACATCGTGGGCGCCCAGTTCGTCCGGGAGATCGAGCCCGGCGAGATGATCGCCGTCAACGAGGACGGGCTGCGCTCGCAGCGGTTCGCCGAGCCGCGCCCCAAGGGCTGCCTGTTCGAGTACGTCTACCTGGCCCGTCCCGACACCACCATCGCGGGCCGCAACGTGCAGTCCACCCGGGTGGAGGTGGGCCGGCTGCTGGCGCGCGAGCACCCGGTCGAGGCCGACATGGTCATCCCGACCCCGGAGTCGGGCACCCCGGCCGCGATCGGCTACGCCGAGGCGTCCGGCATCCCCTACGGCCAGGGCCTGGTGAAGAACTCCTACGTCGGCCGGACGTTCATCCAGCCGTCCCAGACCATCCGCCAGCGCGGCATCCGGCTCAAGCTGAACCCGCTGCGCGAGGCGATCGCGGGCAAGCGGCTGGTCGTGGTGGACGACTCGATCGTGCGCGGCAACACCCAGCGGGCGATCGTGGCGATGCTGCGCGAGGCCGGCGCCGCCGAGGTGCACGTGCGCATCTCCAGCCCGCCGGTGGCCTGGCCGTGCTTCTACGGCATCGACTTCGCCACCCGCGCCGAGCTGATCGCCGGGAACCTGAACGTCGCGGAGATCCGCGCCTCGCTGGGCGCCGACTCGCTCGGTTTCATCTCGCTGGACGCGCTGATCTCTGCCACCCGGATCCCCAAGGACCGGCTGTGCCGGGCCTGCTTCGACGGCGAGTACCCGATCCCGGTGGACGAGGGCTCCCGCGGCAAGTTCCTCCTCGAAGGGGCCGGTAAGTGACCTCGTACGAGGCCGCCGGGGTCGACATCGCGGCGGGCGAGCGCGCCGTCGAGCTGATGAAGGCCCGGGTAGCCGGGGCGCGCCGGCCGGAGGTCGTCGACGACGCCAGTGGGTTCGCCGGGCTGTTCGACGCCTCGGCGCTGCTGAAGTACCGGCGCCCGCTGCTGGCGACCTCCACCGACGGGGTCGGCACCAAGGTCGACCTGGCCCGCCGGCTGGGCGTCTACGACACGGTCGGGCACGACCTGGTCGGCATGGTGGTGGACGACCTGGCGGTGTGCGGGGCCGAGCCGCTGTTCATGACCGACTACATCGCCTGCGGCAAGGTGGTGCCCGAGCGGATCGCCGACATCGTGGGCGGCATCGCCGAGGCGTGCGCGCTGGCCGGCTGTGCCCTGGTCGGCGGGGAGACCGCCGAGCACCCCGGGCTGCTGGAGCCGGACGAGTTCGACATCGCGGGGGCGGCCACCGGCGTGGTGGAGGCCGACGAGATGCTCGGCCCCGACCGGGTGCGGCCCGGTGACGCGGTGCTGGCCATGGCCTCCTCGGGCATCCACTCCAATGGGTACTCCCTGGTCCGCCACGTCCTGCGCGGCAGCGAGCTGGACCTGGCGTCCGAGCCCGCCGATCTGGGCCGTCCGCTGGGCGAGGAACTGCTGACGCCCACCCGCATCTACGCCCAGGACTGCCTGGCCCTGGCCCGGGCCGGCGGCGTCCGCGCATTCGCCCACATCACCGGGGGCGGGCTGGCCGCCAACCTGGCCCGCTCGCTGCCGCCGGGGGTGGACGCCCGGCTGCGGCGCTCGTCCTGGACTCCCCCGGCGATCTTCGCGGTGCTCCAGGAGTACGGGAGGATCCCGCAGCCGGAGATGGACAAGACCTTCAACCTGGGCGTCGGCATGGCCGCCGTGGTCGCCCCCGACGCCGCCGACGCGGCCCTGCGGCTGCTGGACGAGCGCGGCGTGCCCGCCTGGGTCCTGGGTGAGATCACCGAGGGCACCGGCAATGCCCACCTCGACTGACCATGGCCCGCAACAGCCCTCCTCCGGGGCCGTGCGGCCGCCCCGGCACGGGTGCCCCCGGGTGACGGACGGCGCGGAGGCGGAATCGTGCCGCCGGACGTCCGGTGTGCGCCTGCCGGCCGGACATGGCAACTCCCCGGGCTCTACGGGCGTCCCAAGGGATGTGATCTTGCGGCGGGCGTGGCGGACGGTGAAGGAGCGGAGGCTGGTCGCTCCTGGTGCGGTGGCCCTGGCGCTGCTGGGTTACGGGGCGCTGCTGCCCACCGGGTGGGTCTACGCCAGTTCGGCCCCGCATCGGGCGTCCGTGGAGACGGTGGCCCCGGCCCCGGTGGCGCTGGTGCTGGGCGCGGCGGCATGGGGCGACCGGCCGTCCCCGTTCCTGGCGGGCCGGCTGGACGTGGCGGCGCATCTGTACCGGGCGGGCAAGGTCAGGGCGATCCTGGTCACGGGCGACAACAGCCGTAAGAGCTACGACGAGCCCACCGTGATGTGGAACTACCTGACCTCCCAAGGCATCCCTGGTGGCAAGGTGGTCCGCGACTACGCGGGGTTCGACACCTGGGACTCCTGTGTACGGGCCAGGCGTGTCTTCGGCGTGGACCGGGCGATCGTCGTCACGCAGGCGTTCCACCTGCCGCGCGCCGTGGCGCTGTGCCGGGCGGCGGGAGTGGACGCCGACGGGGTAGGGCACGACACCATGAAGGAGTACGCGGCAACGACACAGTACGGGTACCTCCGGGAGGGCCTGGCCTCCTTCAAGGCACTGACCGACATCGCCACCGGCCGCGCACCGCGCTTCCTGGGCCCCAGGGAGCCCGGCATACACCAGGCCCTGCGGTCACCCTGACGTGCCGCCGCAGATCTGCCGCAGGTCCGGCGAAGGGATCCCAGGCGTCGCGGCGGAACGGCCCGATGTGACAAACGCCACTGCCCTGCCGTGGGGACAGGGCAGTGGCGGAAGGTCACGCGGACGGCGACTCAGCGCCCCGGCTTACCGCTCTCGCGGTCGTCGGCGTCGTCGTCAGCGAAGTCGGAGTATTTTTCGACGAGGTCGTCGTAGGAGTCGTCATAGGGGTCGTGGTTCGACGAAGGGACTCCCAGCTCCTCCTTTAGGCGGTCGAGATCCGTGCCGCCGCTGTTGTACTTCAGCCGACGAGCAACCTTTACCTGCTTGGCCTTGGCTCGGCCGCGCCCCATGGCTCGACCCCCTCGATGGTCAGGACCTTACGTCCCATCTACGCTCGCGTACGCCACACGCACTGACGCAACCTCGGTCGTGCGTCAGCTCGGATACAACCGTACCCGTTTTGCGCCCGGCTCGGTACGTGGTCCGTTCGGTGGCGACACGCTCGCTGCGGAGACTCCAAGTGTATCCACTGACGTCCCCGCTCTGTCTGAAGGGGGACGATTCCGGCCCATCCGCCCCCGCGAAGGCGGAGGAGCCGGGCGCGGCGTCCGCCGGGGACGGCCGCCATGAACACTCTCCGTGAGCGCCCATGACGGCCGTCGCGGGCCCGGTGGACGGTCGCGGGGGTTCGGCCGTCCGGCCGTTCGGTCAGCCGTTCAGGAAGATGCCCCGCAGTCGGCCGACGGCGGTCATCCGCCGCTCGGCCAGCCGGTCGGCGGCCACCGCGGGCGGCACCCCCTCCTCGGCGGCCAGCGCGAAGATCCGCGCGGTGGTGTCGAAGATCTGCGTCGCCTTGGCCTTGGCGCGCTCGAAGCTGAAGCCCTCGATCTCGTCGGCGACCTGGATCACGCCGCCGGCGTTGACCACGTAGTCGGGTGCGTACAGGATGCCCCGGTCGGCCAGCCGCTTCTCCACCCCCGGGTGGGCGAGCTGGTTGTTGGCGCCGCCGCACACGATCCGGGCGCGCAGCAGGGGCACCGTCTCGTCGTTCAGCGAGCCGCCCAGCGCGCACGGCGAGTAGACGTCCAGGTCCGTCTTGACCAGGGCGTCCCCGTCGGCGACGACCTCGACCTCGGGGTGCAGGCGGCGCACCCGGTCCACGGCGGCCTCGCTGACGTCGCAGATCACCACCTCGGCGCCGTCCTCGCGCAGGTGCTCCACCAGCCGGTGCCCCACCTTGCCGACGCCCTCGATGCCGACGCGCCGCCCCCGCAGCGTGGGGCTGCCCCACAGCGCCTGGGCCGCGGCCCGCATGCCCTGGAAAACGCCGTAGGCGGTCAGGACGGACGAGTCGCCCGCCCCGCCGTGGGCGACCGTGCGGCCGGTCACGTACGTGCTTTCCCGGGCGATGACGTCCATGTCCTCGCTGTAGGTGCCGACGTCGCAGGCGGTGTAGTAGCGGCCGTTCAGCGACTGCACGAACCGGCCGTAGGCGCGCAGCAGCGCCTCGGACTTGTCGAGCTCCGGGTCGCCGATGATCACCGCCTTGCCGCCACCGAGGTCCAGCCCGGCCAGGGCGTTCTTGTAAGCCATGGCCCGCGACAGGTTGAGCACGTCGGTGAGCGCCTCGTCCTCCGACCCGTACGGGTAGAAGCGGGTGCCGCCCAGTGAGGGGCCGAGCGCCGTGGAGTAGATCGCGATGATCGCGCGCAGGCCGCTGGCCTCGTCCTGACAGAAGACGACCTGCTCGTGGGAGGGTCCGCTGCCCTTGTGGGGCGACCCGAAGACATTGGTCACGGTGGTGACTCCTTTCTGCCTCGGGATCAGACTAGGACGGCGGCGGCCTCCGGCGCCCGGGCCCCAGGGGTGACGCTCGAACGACTTTTTCACACCGATCCCATCCGCCAACGCCGCGAACGCGCCGGGGCCGGGGTTACGGGTATCGGCGGGGCCGACGTGTCACGATGCGGAAGTGTTGCCCTACGCCGCCTATCTACGCATCTACGAGCCGGTGACCGCGTTCCCGGAGCCGCTGAGGTCGGTGTGGACCGCCTACGCCGAGTCGGGCCGGCGCTCCGGGCGGGCGCAGGCGCTGGTGGCCGAGCACGGCGAGGCGGTGCGGCGGCTGGCGTCGGCGGTGGTCGCGCCGGAGGCGGAGAGTTCGCACGCCTACGTCCGGCGGGCCGGCGGGATGCTCTACATCTGTCCCTGGGAGACCCGGCTGCGGTCCTGGCTGGCGTTCGCCCGGTTCCGCGACGGTCTGCCGCCCGGCCTGTCCGGCGCGTTCCTGCCGGAGCAGCGGGCGCGGCAGGCGTCGGCGGAGTTCGAGCGGTGGAAGGCGAGCGGGCGCACCCTGCATCCGCACATCCTGTCCAGCACCTGGCACGTGCCGCTGTCGTGGTTCGTGCCGTTCGATCCGGCGGAACGCCGCCTGCTCCTCGGCGACGACGATGCGGAGCTGGCCGGGGGGACGGGCGGGCACGGCGGCGACGTTCGCCATGAGCGCAGCGTGACCGATGGTCACGGATCGGGTGACGGCCCGGAAGGCGGGTGGCCCGGCGGGCTCAGCGGGCTCAGCGGGCCGGAGACCGGCGCGGCGGGTCTGCCGGGGGGTGCTGCCCCCTCCGGCAAGCCTCAGGGGCCCGTGGGGCCGCGCGGGCCCGCCGGGACCTGGATAGCGGGCTCCGGGGACGTGCCGGCCGAGGGCGGCGGCTCCCCCGGCCCGACGAGGGCCGCAGCGACGCGTACGCTCGTCTATGTCACGGCCATGCCCGAGGCCCGGCGGCGGCTGGAGCGGGCGCGGCGGCTGGCGGACGGCCTTCCCGGCGGGGCGCTGGAGCCCGGGCACCTGGACACGGTCGCCCGGTGGCTGGCGGAGTTCCACCCGTCCGCGCTGGTGGAGCTGGACTACGGCGGACTGGTCCACCTGGTCGACGACGAGCGGCTGCGGGCCGACGAGTCGGTGCGCGAGATGGCCGTGGCGCTGGCCGCGATGGAGCGCGGCGAGCCCGAGCTGACCCTGGCGATGCACCGCCGGCTGGGGGCTCGCTGGCGGTCCGTGCGGGCCCTTGAATCCGCGAACTGACCAAAATTCCTAAATCCGCGGGCGATGCGACCATACGTGTCGCTAGAATCACGCAGCGTGATGCAGTCACCACGAACACACAGTTGGTGCCAGGGACTTGATTGTGGCGCTCTGTGGTGGCAAGGTTACACCTTGTGATGTCATAGTGGCTCTTTCGGGCCATAGGGGACATCGGTGACCGCGCGAGATCAACACAGATCGCAGGATCGTGAACGGTCCACGGAGGAGAGGCCGCACAACATGTCAGCACGAACGCCAGAGGCCGAGCCCCTGTTGACGCCGGCAGAGGTGGCGACGATGTTCCGCGTCGACCCCAAGACCGTCACCCGCTGGGCGAAGGCAGGCAAGTTGACCTCCATCCGCACCCTGGGTGGCCACCGGCGCTACCGGGAGGCCGAGGTGCGCGCGCTGCTGGCGGGAATCCCGCAGCAGCGCTCGGAGTAGCACGCCCGAGCCCCCTGCCGGGGGCACGGCGTGTGACCGAACGCGCCTGGTGCCGTCACGGGCACCGTGTTTGGGGGGCGGCTAGGAGGCCGCTGAACACCTTCGTCCCATGTGGAAGAGGAACCGTCAGCGGCCCCCTGGGCGAAGACTCCAGGTCCCGGACCGCGGGTGCGGGGCCCGGAGTACACGACCCGGGTGGTCGGCGAAACCCGTCCGCGCCCGTACCAGAACCGGTACGGGCGCGGACGGGACCGCCACGGCACATCCCGGGACGGTGAACGATCGACCGGGCCGTACCGGGGCGAGGGCGAGGCTGGAAAGGGCGGGGCCTGAAAGAGGCCGCCTCAGTCCTCGGCCTGGCCCAGTTCCTCCTGGGTGAGGCGGTCGAACAGGGCGGAGATCCGCGGGTCGTGGCGGCCCGCCGCGTGCAGCAGCACCACGATCTGGTCGACCAGGAGCCGCTCCAGTTCGTCGCGGGCGAGGTCGCGCCGCTCCAGCCAGTCCATGGCCGCCGTCTCCACGCACGCCATCCAAGAGCGCAGCGTGATGCGGAGCACGGGACCGGGCTCGGGAATGTCCAGGGCGTGCAGGATCCGGTCCAGCAGCAGGCTCCGGATGCCGTTGATGATCTCCCCGACCTCGCCGGAGCGATCGGCCGGCCCGCCGCGCAGCAACGCGCTGTAGCCGGAGGCGTGGCTCTCCACGAAGTCGAAGTAGCGGGACAGCGACAGCCGCAGGCGCTCCAGCGGCCTGCCCTCGGTGGGCGGTTCGAGCAGCACCGACAGCCGGCCGGCGGCGCTGCGCAGCGCCGCGACGTACAGCTCGTACTTGCCGCCGAAGTAGTGGTACACCAGCGCGCGGGAGGCGCCCGCCGCCACCGCCACGTCGTCGATGGACACCTCGTCCGGCGGCCGGGTGCTGAACAGCCGGAGCGCGGCGTCGATCAGCTCGTCGCGCCGCTCGTCGACGCTGAGCCGGCGTCTGCCCTGCCCCCGCCGTCCGCGCGCGGGAGAGGCCGTACGCTCACCGTCCACCTTCGCGTTCACCGACCCGTCCGCAGTCCGCCGCGCGCGAGCGGTCGCATGCCCACTGACCTGTCCACCTACGCGCCCACCGATCCATCCACAATCTGTCACGCCGGATCGGCCGAAAACCCCGTCCGCGCGGCCCCTGCCCGTTGCTTCCGAGCGGTCGCATGCCCGCCGACCTGCTCGTCCGCGGGTCCACCGGCCGTCCGTGGCGCCGCCTTGCAGGCCGCCGCCCGATCCGTCACCTGCGCAGCGTAGCCGAGGACCGGATGACACCGAGCGAGCGTGTCACCTCCGAGCGACATCCCGGTTTGGTTGCTGTGATCCCGAACACCACTGCCCCCAATCCCCATTGACGACTGACCGTTACTCGTTGTTGCGACCGCTTGGAGCGCTTGCAAGGCATCATGGGTCATCTCCTCCGTTTCCGAGGAAGGCGTCCGGCGGCGGGTCCCCGTCGATCACGTGCCGAGCGTCCAGACGGCAGGTCCTGCAATGCCCCCGACAGGAGCGCCATGTCAGCTCGTGAAGGTGTCCCCGCCGCCGGATCCGGGCGGGGCGGCGAGTCCCCGCCGGGGCCCGCCACGCCCAAGCCGACCATCCGCAACGTCGCCGAGCGCGCCGGTGTGTCCAAGTCCCTGGTGTCGCTGGTGATGCGCGGCTCCCCGCACGTGAGCGAGCGGCGCCGGCAGGCGGTGCTCAAGGCCGCGCGCGAGCTGGGCTACCGGCCCAACGCGGTGGCCCGCAGCCTGGTGGAGGGGCGCACCAGGCTGATCGGCGCGATCGTCGCCGACCTGCACAACCCGTTCTTCGCCGAATTCCTGGACGGCCTGCAGGAGAGCCTGCACGGCGAGGGGCTGCGGATGCTGGTGGGCAGCGGCCGGTGGGACCCGCTGTTCGAGGCCGAGGCCGTCGAGGCGTTCCTGGAGATGCGGGTGGACGGGCTGGTGCTGCTCAGCGTCGTCCCGGACTCGCTGAAGGAAGCAGCGGCCAGCGTGCCCGTCGTGGTCGTGGGCGAGCGGGACGTGGCCGGGGTCGACATCGTGGTGGACGACGACGAGCTCGGCGCCAGCCTGGCGGTGGACCATCTCGTCCGGCTCGGACACCGGCGGATCGCGCACATCGAGGGGGCGCGATCCACCACCGCGCGCTACCGGCGGACCGGGTACGAGAGCGCGATGCGCAAGCACGGCCTGGCCGACCAAGTGGTGGTCGAGCCCGGCGACTTCACCGAGGAGGGCGGCTACCGGGCCGCCCGCAGCCTGCTGACCCGCCCCGACCGGCCGACCGCCATCTTCGCGCCGAACGACCTGGTGGCCACCGGCGCGCTGTCGGCGGCCGACGAGCTGGGGCTGCGGGTGCCCGCCGACGTGTCGATCGTGGGCTATGACAACACCCATCTGGCCGCCATCCGGCACATCTCGCTGACCAGCGTCGACCAGCCCCGCCGCGACATGGGACGGGTCGCGGCCGAGCTGTTGTGCGCCCGGATCGAGGATCCGCTGCGCGAGCCCAGGCAGAACCTCGTGGTGCCCCACCTGGTGGTGCGCTCCACCACCGGTCCCGCCCCCACACCGTGACCCGGTGACCTGCGGGACGACGGCTGGTCGAAATCCGGGTGATCGACTCCCCGTACGGGTGGGCCACCGGTAAGAGGCGGGTCAAGCCTCGCGCAACAGGGAGGACCGGGGCTCTTGGTGAGTGGTTAATGGAGCCCACCGTTCCCCCGCCGGCGTACGGGTTCTGCCCGGCCGCCCGATGGACGAGGGGAAGCCATGTTCACCTGGGGGTGTGATCGTGCGTGATCCCGAGTTGGTGTCGTGCGCCCAGCGCGCGGCGAGCGAGCTGGAACGTGCCTGGTCGCAGTGGCGTCATTCGCGCGGGCTGGCCGGGCCGGCGCCGGAGTCGGTGACCGGCTATGTGACGCACTCGATCGACCATCCGTGGGGGCGGCCCCGGGTGGTGCTGGGCCTGGACGCCGACGAGGCCCACGCCCTCGCCGCACTGCTCGGCGGGAGGAACGCGGCGCCGGCCCTGGTGGACGCGCCCCCGAGCCGGGAGGACTCGCTTCCGGGCCGCGAACTCGATCGCAAGGACACACCGTCCGTCCGGGAGATCCCACCGCCCGGCCGGGAGGACGCACCCCTGGGGCGGGAGAGCACACCGCTCAACCGCACGGATGCGCCCCTGAGACAGGGGAACACACCGCTCGACCGGACGGACGCCCCGCTCGCCCGGGAGAACGCAACGCTCGGCCAAGAGGACGCGCTGCTGGGCCGCGAGAACGCGGCGTTCGGCCGGAAGGAAGCAGCGTTCAGCCAGGACAACTCACCGTTCAACCGGAGAGACGAGCAGGTCAGCCAGGACACCTCACCGCTCAGCCGGAGGGAGGCGGTACTCGGCCAGGAGGGCTCACCGTTCAATCGAAGGGCCGAGCAGGCCGGCCACGAGGGCTCACCGTTCAGTCCCCGGGACGCGGGGCTCGGCCAGGACACCTCACCGTTCAGCCGGAGGGACGAGCAGGCCGGGCAGGAGGGCCCACCGTTCAGCCCGAGGGACGCGGAGCTCGGCCAGGACACCTCACCGTTCGGCTGGGGGGACGAGCAGTTCGGGCAGGAGGACGGGCCGCTGGGCAGGGAAGAGGCGTCGCCGGATCCGAGGGGCGGGTCACGGGGCCAGGGGGGCGCGGCGCTGGGGCGGGAGGACGTGCTGCGTTAGGCAATATCGGTCACACGTGATATATGCCACAGGGGCTCGTCGGCTCATACCGATCCGGTGGTCGCGTTTGACGTATGCCGGAGTGCGTGCAGACTGACAGGGTCGGTCACGAAACTGTCACGGGGAGATCACTTTGAGCATCCGTCGATGCAGGTCAGCGGCCGTGGTGCTGGCCCTCGGCATCGGAGCGCTCACCGCCTGCGGGGACGGCGGCGCGGACGGCTCCCAGCAGGCCGCCCAGACGGCGGCGCCGCCCACGGCCGCGCCCGGCCCGCCGCAGCCCTCGCAGGACGTCCGCAAGCCGGGCGGGTCCGCGCTGAGCGGCAAGACCATCGTGATCGACCCGGGGCACAACGGCGGCAACGCCCGCGCCCCCCAGGCGATCAACAAGCTGGTGGACATCGGCAATGCCAAGAAGGAGTGCGACACCACCGGCACCGCCACCAACGCCGGTTACTCCGAGCACGCCTTCACCTGGGACGTGTCGGTCAGGCTGCGCAAGGTGCTGGAGGACCGGGGCGCCAAGGTGGTCCTCACCCGTCCCAACGACAAGGGCGTCGGCCCCTGCATCGACGAACGCGCCGCCATCGGCAACGAGAACAACGCCGCCGCCGTGGTGTCGGTGCACGCCGACGGCTCCTCCGCGAGCGGGCACGGCTTCCACGTCATCGAGCCCGCGCTGGTGCGGGGCGTCACCGACGCTGAGTACGTCAACCGGTCGCACCGGCTGGCCCTGGCGATCCGGGACGCCTACCACGAGGGTACCGGGCTCCCGTACTCCAACTACCTGGGCGAGCAGGGCATCGACCGGCGCAACGACCTCGGCGGGCTGAACCTGTCGGAGGTCCCGAAAGTCTTCATAGAGACCGGCAACATGCGCAACGCGGGCGACGCCGCCAAGCTGTCCAGCGCGCAGTTCCGGCAGCGGATCGCCGACTCCCTGGCCCAGGGCATCGACGACTACCTGCGCTGATCCCGCTCTCGCGAGGCGTCCCCGAAGCTCGGGTCCCACGCCCGTTCTCCGCGGAAGTCCCGGTCCGGCCGCCCGCCCGCGTCGGTGCTCCGTCGCGGTGGACCCGGCCATGCGGGCGCTTCGCCGAGTTCGCCGGGGTCGCGCGGACCCGCGAGGATGGGCGGGTGGGCGAGAGAGGCGATGCGCCGGGCCGGGTCCGTTCCTTCTTCGAGCGGGCCGGCTACACGGTGGCCGGGGTCAGGGAGTTGCTTGGTCCGGTGGCGGGCGGGGCGCTGGCGCGGGACGAGATCGTGCCGGCGTTGCGGGCGGCCTCAGGAGGCTCACCGCTGGAGGCGGCGGTCCGGCTGTGCTGGCTCCAGGTTCCGGTGCCGGAGTCCGCGATCCCCGAAGCCGACGCTCTCGTCGCCCTGGGGCTGGCCGAGCGGGCGGGCGGCGAGTTGCGCCCGCTGCTGCACGTCGAGCCGCTCGAAGGGACGGACGGTGGTCACCTCGGTCATGTGGTCTCCGACCTGAAGGTGCGCCCGGGCGACGGGAGCGCCCTGCGACCCGATCATGTGGTCGGGTCGGGCGGCGCCTCGGCCGGGCTGGCGCAGCTGGCTATCCACAGCCCTGTGGACAACGCTCTCGATCTCGGCACCGGCTGTGGAGTGCAGGTGCTGCACCTGCGCGGGCGGGCCGCCCGGCTCACCGCCACCGACCTGAATCCCCGCGCGCTGCGGCTGGCCCGGATGAGCTTCGCGCTGTCCGGGCTGGACGGCGTCGAACTGCTGGAGGGGTCTTTGTACGAGCCCGTCCGGGACCGCCGTTTCGACCTGATCGTCGCCAACCCGCCGTTTGTGATCTCCCCGGGCGGCGGGCTGGTCTACCGCGAGTCCGGCCTGCCCGGCGACGACGTCTGCCGCCGCCTGGTCACCGGCGCGGCCGACCGGCTCAACGCCGGCGGCTGGTGCCAGCTCCTGGCGAACTGGCTGCATATCGACGGTATGCCGTGGCAGGAGCGAGTCGCCGGATGGGTCCCCGCCGGGTGCGACGCCTGGGTGGTGCAGCGCGACGTCCAGGACCCCGCCGAGTACGCCGAACTCTGGCTGCGCGACTCCTGCGAGGTGGGCACCCCCGAGTACGCGGCGCGGTACGAGGCCTGGCTGGACTACTTCGAGCGGCAACGCGTCACCGGCGTCGGCTTCGGCTGGATCACGCTCCGCAACAGCGGCGCCGACCACCCGGTCGTACGGGTTGAGGAGATCCGGCACGCCGTCGAGCAGCCGGTCGGCGCCTACGTGGCGCGGATCCTCGACGGGCTGACCGCCGGCCCCCGGTTTTCCACAGGTTGTCCACAGGGTCTGCGGACGGCTGAGGGCGTCGTTCAGGAGCAGATCGGCCCGCCCGGAGCGGAGGATCCGGAACGCATCGTCCTGCGGCAGCGCGACGGGCTCCGCCGGGCCGCCGGGGTCGGCACCGTGGAGGCCGCCCTCGCCGGGGTGTGCGACGGCTCGTTCCCACTGCCGCCCCTCCTGGACGCCATCGCCGAGCTGATGGACCTCCCCAGGGAGCAGGTCCACGCCCACGCCGACGCCGTCCTCCCCGAACTCATCGCCGACGGCTTCTTCGAGGTGATCTGAGGGCGGACCGCGGTCAATCCTTGGGGCCGATGGCGTCCTGGAGGGTGCGGAAGGCGCTGCCGCGCAGGCGGCGGGACAGGTCCCGGTGGACCTGGTGCGCCCACAGCGGGCCGCCGTAGATCATGGCCGTGTACGCCTGGACGAGGGTGGCGCCCGCCCGCAGGCGTTCCCAGACGTCGTCGGCGGTCTCCACGCCGCCGACCGAGATCAGCACCAGCCGGTCGCCGACCCGTCCGCGCAGCCGGCGCAGGACCTCCAGGGACCGCGCCTTGACGGGGGCACCGGACAGCCCGCCGGTCTGCGCGGTCAGTTCCGGGCCGCTGCGCAGGCCCTCGCGGGCGATGGTGGTGTTGGTGGCGATGATGCCGTCCAGCCCCAGGTCCAGCGCCAGGTCGGCGACCGCGTCGATGTCGGGGTCGGCCAGGTCGGGGGCGATCTTCACCAGCAGCGGCACCCGCCGGCCCGGCGAGGCCGCGTCGGCCGCCTCGCGGACGGCCTCCAGCAGCGGGCGCAACTGCTCGACGGCCTGGAGGTTCCGCAGGCCCGGGGTGTTGGGGGAGCTGACGTTGACCACCAGGTAGTCGGCGTACGGGGCCAGCCGGCGGGCGCTGGCGACGTAGTCGCCGACGGCCTGCTCCTCGGGCACCGCCTTGGTCTTGCCGATGTTGACGCCCACCACCGTCCCGGGGCGGCGGGCGCGCAGCCGGGCCGCCGCGGCCTGCGAGCCGTGGTTGTTGAAGCCCATCCGGTTGATGATCGCCCGGTCGGCGGGCAGCCGGAACAGCCGCGGGGCCGGGTTACCGGGCTGCCCCTGGCCGGTGACGGTGCCGATCTCGACATGCCCGAAACCGAACGCGCCCAGCGCCTCGTACGCCTCGGCGTCCTTGTCGAAACCGGCGGCCAGCCCGAGCGGCCCGGGGAACTCCAGCCCCAGCGCCCGCACCGTCAGCGCGGGGTCGCGCGGGGCCAGCAGCCGCCGCAGCAGCCGGGCCAGGCCCGGCGCCGACTGCAGCAGCCGCAGCGCCCGCAGGGTGGCGCGGTGTACGGCCTCGGCCGGGATCCGCGCGATGACCAGTGCGAAAAGAAGTCGGTACATCGGCGTCGATTCTCTCAGGCCACCGGTGCCGCCGGGCCGGGGGGCCGTGTTGAACCCGGTCGGCGGCAGGGGCCGTACTGCCTGCCGACCCGGGAGAGCGGCGCGGGTGTGCCGCTCTCGTGGATCGGCACGAGCCCCCCGACGCGAAGGAAACGACGATGGACATTCCCCGATGGGCACTCCCCGTGGCGGCGCTCGCCACGGCCGGGATGCTGCTCACCGCGTGCGGCGGCGAAAGCCCCAAGCAGAACGTCGCCGCCGGGTCCAAGCAGACCGCCGAGCCCCTGGAGGACCCGTCCGCAGACCCGTCCGCGGACGTCGAGGCGACCTCGCTGGAGGTCGCCGACGACCCCGAGCTCGGCAAGATCGTGGTGGACGGCGAGGGCAACACGCTGTACCGCTTCGACAAGGACACCGCCGACCCGCCGGCCTCCAACTGCAACGGCGCGTGCGCCAAGGCGTGGCCGCCGGTGACGACCTCCGACGACGCCGCCGTCAAGGGCCTGGACGCCGACCTGGTCGGCACGGTCAAGCGGTCCGACGGCACCGAGCAGGTGACGCTCAACGGCTGGCCGCTGTACCGGTACGCCAAGGACGAGAGCCCGGGCGACACCCGCGGCCAGGGCGTACAGGGCACCTGGTTCGTCAGCACCCCCACCGGCAAGAAGGCCGGGGCCACCCCGTCGCCGGCGCCGCGCAACCAGAACAACGGCGGCGGCAATGGCGGACGCTGGACGGGTAAGACGACGCTGAAGGCGGTCCAGAACGACAGGCTCGGCGCCATCGTGGTGGACGGCCAGGGCCGCACCCTCTACCGCTTCGACAAGGACGTGCCGAAATCCGGCAAGTCCAACTGCAACGGCGCGTGCGCCAAGGCGTGGCCGCCGGTGAAGTTCACCGCCAATATGACCCTCACCGGCATCAAGGGCAAGGTCGGCAACATCATGCGCGCGGACGGCGTCTGCCAGGCGACGCTCAACGGCTGGCCGCTGTACCGGTACGTCAAGGACCAGCAGGCCGGTGACATCCTGGGCCAGGGCGTGCAGGGCACCTGGTTCGTCAGCGACCCGAACGGCAGGAAGGCCCTCGGCGCCGGCGACGCTGACGGCGGCGGCAACGGCGGCGGGGGCGGGGGCTACGGCAACGGCGACGGGGGTTACGGATACTGACGGCCCGGGGACACCGATGGCGGCCGTCACCCGGCGTGATCACGCGACATCCGAACGGAATGCCGCGAGGTCACGCCGGTGGCATGTGCGCCGGGCGCACAGACCGTTTTCGCGGACCCGAGCCGGCCCGGCAGCCGAGGGCGAGCATTCGAAGCGGCATTCGCGCAGGTCCGGCGCCTAGCCGGACGATTGTCCCGCACCGGGCCGACGCCTTGGGCCCCTGGGCCCAGCCTCCGCATTAGGTCCGGCCCAGACTTGACATTGGGCCCCTCCCCGCGCCGAATAATGTGATCACCGCATTTACGTGATGATCCTGCTCGGTTAATCTCGATCCCGTTTCCTGCTGTCCAATGCCGTGCAAGGTCGCACGGGCACCGCCCCGTGCGTCGGCGAGGGCCTGTCCGCGATAACGCGGCGCGGGTGAAGCGGAAGGGGTTCGGTGAGGGATCGACTGGACGTCCTGCGGCTCCGGATCCGCCGGGGCGCATCCGCCGGAACGGTCGTCACGCTGGCGTTGGCGCTGGTCGCCACGGTCTTCGGCGTCGGGGCGCTGGGCCGCGCCGCCAACGTCCACGACGGCAGCGTGTGGCTGTGGAGCAGCAAGCACGCGCAGGTGAGCCGGGTCAACGCGCAGTCCGGCCGGGTCGACCTGCGGCAGCCGGTGATCGAATCTCGCGGCGACCGGGTGCGGGTCACCCAGAATGACCGATACCTGATCCTGCACGACCTCGTCACCGGCCGCGTCACCTCCGTGGACCTGAAGTCCCTGGGCTTCTCCGGCCGCCTGGACGTGGGGGCGCGCGGCGACTTCCGGTTCGTCCTCAGCGAGCACGGCGCGTTCATCGTCGACCGCGCCAGCGGCGAGATCCGGATGGTGGACCCGGCCACCCTGCAGCCCGTCGGCGAGGCGCTGCGCCTGCCCGGCCCGCTACGCGGCGGGGAGTTCGACACCTACGGGGTGCTGTGGGTGGTCTCCCCGGGCCAGGGCACCGCCATCGGCGTGCGGATCACCGGGGGCAAGCCGGCGGTGGCCGAGACGGTGCCGGTGGCCCGGCCGGGCCGCGACCTGGCCGTCACCGTCCTGGACCGCGGGGTGCTGACGGCCGACCGCGGCGGGCGCGAACTGGTGGCGGTGACGGGCGGCAAGGCCCGCCGGATCACCTCCCCGGTGCCGCTGACCGGGGCCGACGTGCCCGACCGCACCAACGGGTCGCTGGGCGCGGTGACCGTGTCGGCCGCCAAGTCCGTGGTGTCGGTCGCCGACGTGGTCGAGGACGGCGACGACACCGTGACCACCAGGCTGGACGACTCCCGTCCCGGCGTCGCGGTGCCGTTCTCCGGCAGGCTCTACGTGCCCGACTCCGACGGCCGCCGGGTCCGCGTCTACCAGCCGGGCGGCCGCCAGGTCGGTGTGATCACCGTGCCCGGCGGCCGCGGCGGGCTGGAACTCCAGGTCCACGAGAACAGCCTGTTCATCAACGACCCGAGCGGCAGCAACGCCGCCGTCGTCGGCTCCGACGGCAAGGTCAAGGTCATCGACAAGGACGAGGGCCCGTCCACCATCGGCGGCGACCGCTCCCGTGACCCGTCGCCCAGTTCCAGCCCGCAGGACGAGCCCAGCGGAGACCGTGAGGGGCCCGTGCCGCCCCCTACCCGCAGGCCCGAGGCTCCGCCGGAGCGGTCGAACCCTCCGCTGCCCCGGCCCACGGCCGTGCCCCCCACGGAGCCCTCGTTGCCTCCCCGGCCGCAGCCGAGCGACACGCCACGCGACCGGCCGAGCGACAGACCAAGCGACAGACCGAGCGGCACGCCGAGCGACAGACCGAGCGGCACGCCCGACCCGTCCTCGTCGCCGCCCGCCTCGCAGCCACCCGGCTCCCCGTCGCCCTCGCCGACGCCTTCCCAGCCGCCCGAGGCCGGCGCCCCGCCCAGTTCCCCGGTGCCGGTGAACGCGGTGGCCGGGGACGGGCAGGTCGAGCTGTCGTGGTCGCAGGCGCACTCCCCCGACGCGCCCGTCGACAGCTACCAGGTGACCTGGAACGGCGGCACCCGCACCGTGCCGGGCACCCAGCTGGGGATCACCGTGACCGGATTGGCCAACGGCACGAAGTACCGGTTCCGGGTGACGGCCACCAACCGGTACGGCACCGGGCCGTTCGCACAGTCCGAGGAGGTCACGCCGGCCGCCGAGCGGCCCGGCGTCCCCACCGACGTCTGGGCCGAGATGCAGGGCACCACCGTCGTCGTGTGCTGGGACCCGGTGGAGGGCGCCGACAACTACACCGTCACGTCCACCGACCACGACGGCGGCAGCACCTACCCGGTGCGGACCGCGAGCGCCTCGCCGCTGATAGGCGGCAGGGTGGAGCTAAGGATCGCCAACATGCCGGCCGGCTCGTGGTCGTTCACGGTGGTGGCGCGCAACTCCTCCGGCGGCGGCGGCGCCCCCAGCGCGCCGAGCAACGTCCTGCGGGTCGAGGGCACCACGCCCGACCCCACCCCCACCCCCACGCCCCCCAACCCCACCCCTACGCCCCCCACCCGCGACCCCGATCCCGAGCCCACGATCCAGCCGCCCGACCCCATCACCCCGGGAGGTGATGCCGGCGGCGACAATGACGACGGCGGCCTCATCAGCGTCGACCCGCCGCCGAACGACGGCCAGCCGGGCCAGGTCGAGCCGGGAGAGCCCACCAGACCGTGACCACCGACACCTACCTGCACGCCCCCGGCAAGCCGCTGACCGCCAACGAGGCCGCCATCGCCGCCGACGAGGCCGACCGGCTGGCCACCGCCATCGAGAGCGTGGTGCTCGGCAAGCCGGGGGTGGTGCGGCTGGCGCTGACCGCGCTGTTCAGCGAGGGCCACCTGCTGCTGGAGGACGTGCCCGGCGTGGGCAAGACGACCCTGGCACGGGGGATCGCCGCGGTGATGGAGGGCGACTGGCGGCGCGTGCAGTTCACCCCCGACCTGCTGCCCGCCGACGTGACCGGGGTCACCGTCTTCAACCAGCGGTCCCGCGAGTTCGAGTTCCACCCGGGCCCGGTGTTCGCCAACGTGCTGATCGCCGACGAGATCAACCGGGCCTCCCCCAAGACCCAGTCGGCGCTGCTGGAGGTCATGGAGGAACGGCACGTCACGGTGGACGGCCACCGCCATCCGGTGCCGCGCCCGTTCCTGGTGGTGGCCACCCAGAACCCGGTGGAGATGGACGGGACGTACCGGCTGCCGGAGGCCCAGCTCGACCGGTTCCTGATGCGGCTGTCGCTGGGCTACCCGGACGCGGCGGCGGAGCTGGCGCTGATGCGGGGGGCGGCACTGCGCTCCCCCGAGGATGTGGAGCCGCTGACCAACGCACGGGGCGTCGCGCTGATGGGCGAGCTGGCGGCCCGGGTGTTCGTGCACGACCAGGTCTACGAGTACGTGCTGAAGCTGGCCCGGCAGACCAGGGAGCATCCGGATCTGCGGCTGGGCGTCTCGCCGCGCGGCACCGTCGCACTGGTGCGCGCCGCCCGCACGCACGCGCTGGCCGACGGCCGCCCGTTCGTCTCCCCCGAGGACGTCAAGGAGCTGGTGGGGCCGGTCTGGGCGCACCGGCTGGTGCTGACCCCGGACGCGGCGCTGCGCGACCTGACCGGCGCGGCGGTGCTGCACCAGATCGTCGAGGCGACCCCGGCGCCGCGTCCGGGGCTGGCGCCGGCGGCCGCGGAACGAGCCTGACGCCGTGCCGACCCGACGGGGGCTGCTGGTCGCGGTGGCGGGGGCGGTGCTGCTCGCCGGGGGCCTGGCGTTCGGGTACCGGGAGCCGGTGCTGCTGGGGGCCTTGGCGCTGCTGACCGTCGCGTCCGCCGTGGCGATGGTGGGGCGTCCGGTCCGGCTGCGGGTGCGGCGGCGGATCCCGACCGTCCGGGTGACCGGCGGCACCACGATCACGGTGACCCTGGAGGCCGTCGTCGAACCGTCCGGCGGGACCGCGCGCCCAGACGCCGGAACGCCCGGACGCGCGGGGCGGCGGTCCCTGGTGGCGGCCGAATGGATCGCCGGTCCCGGCGGGCGGGTCCGGCGGGCGCTGCCCGACCTGCGCGGCGGTTCCGGCCAGGTGTCGTACGAGCTGGCCGCCGAGCGCCGGGGCGTGCTGGACATCGGCCCGCTGGAGGCCGGCCGGATCGATCCACTGGGCCTGGCCGCCACGGTCCGCCGCCACGGCGAGACCACCCGGGTGTGGGTGCATCCGAAGGTGCATCCGATACGGACGGTGCCGGCCGGGCTGATGCCCGATCCCGACGGCCAGGGGGACGCGGTGCAGGCCGGCGGGCTCACCTTCCACGGCCTGCGCGAGCACGTACCCGGCGATGACCTGCGGCAGGTGCACTGGCGCAGCTCGGCGCGGCACGGGCGGCTCATGGTGCGCGAGTACGTGGACACCTCGCGGCCGCGGATCGTGGTGCTGGTGGACGAGCGGGCGGCCGGACGCGACACGCTGGACCAGGTGGCGGAGGCGGCGGCGTCGGTGCTGGCGACGGCGGTCCGGGCCGGGCTGACCTGCGAGCTCCAGCTCTGCGGGGGCCGCCGCGCCGACGGCCGGGCCGGGCCTTCGGCGATGCTGGACCTGCTGGCCGAGATGGAGCCGGCGGCGCCCGGATCCGCCGGGGGTTCCGCCGCCCATCCCGGTCTCGCCCGCGCCTGCCGGCTGCTGCGGATGCGACCGGCCGCGGACGTGGCCGTCCTCATCGGCGCCACCCTCGGGGACGCCGACCTGGCCCTGTTCGGGGAGCTGCGGGACTGCTACCGCGGCCTGGTGGCGGGGATCGTCGGCGGCCGGCCCCGCGCCGCGGTCCCCGGCGTCCTGCTGCTGGCCGGGCAGGACGCCGGGGAGTTCGCCACCAGGTGGGACGAGGTACGGGAGTGGCGGTGAGTCCTGGCGTCCCCGCCCGTGGTGCGGCGGCCTGGACGCTCGGTACGGCGTTGAGCCTGGCGGTGCTGGCCCCGGGGCTGGTGTTCGCGCCCGGCTACACCGACCCCGGCATGGTCCGGTGGCTGCTGGGCTGCGTCGCGGCCGGGTCGGTGGCCGTGGCGTCCCTGCTCGCCGGGCGGCTGCCGCCCGTACGGGCGCTGCTGGGCGGGCTGCCGGTGCCGCTGGCGGCGCTCGTCGCGCTGGCGGCATGGCGTCCGGGCCAGACGCCCGGGGCGGTGGCCGGGGCGGTCGACGCGCTGCTGCACTCCGGCGCCCGCATCCTGACGACGACGCCGCCCGTACCGGTGACGGTCGACACGCTGGCGCTGCCGCTGACGGCGACCTGGCTGACCGGTGCGGCGGCGGTCGCGGCGGCGCGGGCGGCCCGGCCGCTGCTGGCCCTGGTGCCGCCAGTGGTGCTGCTGGTCGGCGCGGTGGTGCTGGCCGGGCCGGACGCGCCGCCCGGCTACCCGGCCGTGGCGGTGCTCGTGGCGGCCGGGGCGCTGCTGCTCGGCACCACGCCCGGCCCGCAGTTCGGGTACGGGCGCATGGACGGCCGTGCGGTGCTGCGCAGCCTCGGCGTCGCGGCGGTGCTGGCCGTGCTGGCCGCGTTCGCCGCGCCGCCGGTGCTGGACGGCTGGGCGCCCACGCCACCGGACCTGCACACGGCCGTGCAGCCGCCCGCCGAACTGGACCAGGCCGTCAACCCGCTGAGCTACCTGCCCGCGTGGGCCGCCGGACCCGCCCGCCCGCTGCTGGAGGTACGGGCCGAGCGGCCCGTCGAGCTGCGCTGGGTGACCTTGGCGGACTTCACCGGCCAGACCTGGCTTCCGGAGGCCGGCTACCGGCCGACCGGCGGGACGGTCCCCGCGCCCGATCCCGCGCCACCCCGTACCACCTCATACCGCGCCGACCTGCGAGTGCACGACCTGCCCGGCCCCTGGCTGCCGGCGGTGGGCCATCCACGCGCGGTGCAGGGGCCGCCGGTCGCCTATGACCCGGCCTCGGGCACGATCGTGACCCGCAGCGGGCAGAGCGCCGGCCGGCATTACACGGTCACCGGGGACGTGCCCGCCTGGCGGCCCGGTGACGCGGTCAATGCGGTGGTGCCCACCGACCCGGAGTTCGAGCGGTACCGGGAGCTGCCGCCGGGGGCGCCCGCCCGGATCCGGGACGTCGCCGCGGTCGTCGCCGGGACCGACAGCCCGTACCGGCAGGCCGTCCGGCTGGCCGAGCACCTGCGCCGCGACTACGTGGTGGACGTGCGGGGACGGGGCGGCCACGGGTACGCCAGCCTGGCGGCGTTCCTGGTCATGCCCGGGGAGGGCCGACGCGGACGGGGCACCCCCGACCAGTTCGCCAGCGCGTTCGCCGTGCTGGCGCGTGCGGCCGGACTGCCCAGCCGGGTCGTCGTGGGGTTCGAGCAGGGCGTCGCGGACGGGCCGGGCCGCTACCAGGTCCGCACCGGTGACGCGGTGGCCTGGGGCGAGGTCTACTTCGACAGGGTGGGCTGGGTGCCGTTCGACGTCGTCCCCGGCAGCCGCACCTCGACGAGGTCGGCGGCGGCCCCCCAAGGCAGCGTGCCCAGCCCGCGGCCGGGCGGGAACGGAGCGGGGCAGCAGCCCGGTGGCGGCCGGCCGGCGACACCCGCCGCCACGCCCCTGTCCGGCCCTGGGGCGGGCGGGGGTTCCGGGGCGTGGCTGCTCGTCGCCGGGGCGCTGGTGGTGCCGGCCCCGTTCGTCGTCGTTCCGCTGCTGCGGCGCCGGCGGACGCGGCGACGGCTCTACCGGGGGACGCCCGCCGAGCGGATCATCGGTGCCTGGGCCGAGGTGCTGGACGGGCTGCGCCTGGCCGGGCGCCCGGTGCCGGCCGCCTGCACCGTCCGGGAGGTGGCCGCCCTCGACCCGGACGCCGGGTTGCGGGAGCTGGCGACCCGGGTGAACATGGTCGGCTTCTGGCCCGCCGGGGGCGTCGACCCGGCTGAGGCCGTCGCGGCGGCCGACTTCGTGGCCGGCTACACGCGCGCGCTGCGGCGGTCACGGCCGCCGCTGCGCCGCCTGCTGTGGTGGCTGGATCCGCGCCCGCTGCTGTGGTGACGTTCAGGTGCGACGCTTGGTGCAGACCGGTGTGGCGGCGGCGACCTGGTCCACGCTGAGCACCGCCACCACGGTGAAGCAGTAGTTGACGCCCGGGTTCAGCCCGCTGATCTCGGTGCGGGTGCTGCCCACGGGCACCTCGGCCAGGGTCGTGGGGGTCCTGCCGGTGGGACCGCCGACCACGTAGTAGGAGGCCTTGCCGCCGCTGCCGTCCCGCCAGGTCAGGGCGGCGGCGACCTGCCGGTCGGTGATGCGCACCTGCTGGGGGGAGTGGGGCCCGTTCGCGCGCGGCTCGATCAGCGTGCCCTCCGGGGCCGGCGCGCTCCCGCTCGCGCCCGGGCGCGGCTTTTCCGACCCACCGCCGCCCAGCGCCGGGATGATGACGAGCAGGCCCAGCACCAGTCCGATCGCGGCGGCGGCGAAATACGCCGAACGGCGGCGGTGCGGGGACGCCGGTTTGACGCGCGGCCCGCGGTGCCCGGGCGGGATCTGCTCGTATCCGCTCTCGTCGGGCGGTGCGAAGCCGGGCCCGATCTCCGTGCGGTAATCGACCTGGAAATCGGGGAGGTCCGCCTCCGGCACGGGGCCGGCCGTGTCGAACGACTGCTGCTCCAGCCCGACCGCATACTGCGGCGAGGGGCCGGCCGTGTCGAACGACTGCTGCTCCAGTCCGACCGCGTACTGCGGCGCGGGGATGGCGTCCGGCGCCTCCTTGGCCGCCTCCGCCACCCCGCCGGTCTCCGCCACAGGGGTCCCGGGGCCGGACCGCCTCTTGGGGGCCACGTCCGGGTCCGGCCCGTACGCGGCCACCGTCCCGGGAGCGTTCGCGCCCTCGGCCGCGGACAGGTTCGGCAGAGCGAGCCAGCCGCCGTCGACGGCCTGCTCACCGGACGACGCCCCCTCTAGAGGATCACCGGCCCAGGCCGAGGCGTCCCCCCCGGCGAAATCCCAGCCGGACTCGGGTCTGCCCGAAACGGCCGCCGACCTGGAATCCGCCGGCGCCCCCGGCCCGCCCGAAGCGGACGGCGAAGCAGCCCCCCGACCGGAAGCGGACTCCCCCGAACCGGCGTCCCCCTCAGAGAGCCCCCAGTCAGTCCCCGGCGCGTCGGGAACGACCGGCAGGCGAGAGTCCGTCAACGCCTCCGGTTCATCAGGAACGGACCGCGAAGCAGCCCCCCGAGCAGAAGCGGGCTCCCCCGGACCGGCGTCCCCCTCAGGGAGCCCCCAGTCGGCCCCCGGCCCACCGGAAGCAGGCGGCGAAGCAACCCCCCGAGCAGAAGCGGACTTCGCCGAACCAGCGTCCCCCTCAGGGAACCCCCGGTCGGCCCCTGACTCATCAGAAGCAGCCGCCCCAGCAGAAGCGGACTTTGCCGGGCCGGCGTCCCCTTCGGCGAAATCCCAGTCGGTCCCCGGCTTGTCCGAAACGGCCGACAGGCGAGGGCCCGTCAACGCCTCCGGCTCTTCGGGAAGGGAACCGGTCGGGGCCTTGGGGACGGTGTCGGACCAGGCGGAAACGGGCTCCCCGAGATCGGGCTGCCCGTCGAAGAACCCCCAGCCCGGTCCCGGTCTTTCCGGGGCGCTCTCGGCGGGCGGTTCGGGGGCCGCGGACCACACGTGGAGGTCCCGCGCTTCCGGCTCGGGCGCCGGGGGGCCGGCGGCCGGAAGGGTCCGGGTGTCGACGGTGGCCAGCGCGGCAGCGAACTCCTCCGCGCTCGCGTACCGTTCGGCGGGGTCCTTGGCCAGTGCCCTGGCCAGTGCCCGCTGCAGACCGGTGGTCGCCGCCGCGCCCGGTACGGGCGGAGCGGGCTCACTCCGCACCCGTTCGCGGTAGGTGAACAGGTCCGGCTCGGTGTCGGGATCGGTGAACGGCGGCCGACCGGCCAGCAAGGTCCACAGCGTGGACGCCAGCCCGTACACGTCGGACGCCGGTGACTGCGGCAGTCCCTGGAGGGCCTCGGGCGGGCGGTGGTAGGGGATCGCCCCGGCGAGCGCGCCGGCGAGTTCCTCGGGGATGCGGCACATCGGGAAGTCGGCCAGCACCGGGCCGGACTCGGCCCGCAGGATGTTGGCCGGTGTCACCGCACGGTGCAGCAGCCCTTCGGAGTGCGCCACGGCCAGCGCCCCCGCGATGGCGCGGCCCACTTCGACGACCTCGCTCACCGGCAACGGGCCCTCGCGGACCAGGACCTCGGCGTAGGAGCCGCCAGGGCAGTACTCCATCGCCGTGTAGGGGCGGCCGGTGGTGGTCACGCCCGTGTCGTAGAGCGTGGCGATGTGCGGGTGCTCGGAGATCCGCAGCGTGCTGGAGCGTTCCTCGTCCCCGACCGCCCCGACCGGCACGGCCGGTTCGTCCAGGCGCAGTACCTTCAGCGCGGCGGGGTTGCCGTCGCCGTCCCGCAACGCGTGGTAGACGACCGCGCCCTTGCCTCGATGGAGTACCGACAGGGAGTGGTATCCGGTGACGAGGCGGGCGATGAACTCATCACCTTTCATCGCCGACATGATCGACATCCTGCCACCGCGCTCCACCTCTTGGGGAGACCCAGAAGGGGGCCCAGTGCCGCATGGTCTCCCTGTCGTGGACGCGGCGACGCCTTCGGGGCGCTGGGGCCTGCGGGGACGGCCGAATATTCGGTGGGGACCGAATGATCTTTCCCCTACCGTCGGGGCCATGACGCGACAGATCACGGCACCGGTCCGTACCTCCCCCGAGCCGGCCGCCCTGGCGGCCGTGGCGGTGACGGTGCTGGCCTGGGCGTCGGCGTTCGTGGCCATCCGGTGGGTCGGCAGGAGTTACGAGCCCGGCGCACTGGCGCTGGGGCGGCTGCTGGTCGGCAGCGCCGCCCTCGGCGCGCTCCTGGCGGCCCGCCGGGCCTGGGTGGCCCCCAACCGCCGCGAGTGGGGGCTGCTGGCGCTGTGCGGGGTGGCCTGGTTCGCCATCTACAACGTCGCGCTGAACGCGGCCGAGCAGCATGTGGACGCCGGGACGACGGCCATGCTGGTCAACATCGGCCCCATCCTGATCGCGGTGTTCGCCGGTCTGCTGCTCGGCGAGGGCTTCCCCCGCTGGTTGCTCATCGGGCTGGCGGTCGCCTTCACCGGGGCCGTCCTGATCGGGCTCGGCACCACCGGCGGCGGTGAGGGCGGTGACGCCGACCTGCTCGGAGTGGTGCTGTGCCTGGTCGCCGCCGTCACCTACGCCATCGGCGTGCTGTGTCAGAAGCCGGTGCTGCGCCGGCTGCCCGCCTTGCAGGTGACCTGGCTGGCCTGCACGATCGGGGCCGTCACCTGCCTGCCGTACACCCCCGCCCTGGTGGACGACCTCGGCGACGCGCCGGTGGGCGCCACCGGCGGGCTGGTCTATCTCGGCCTGGTGCCCACCGCCCTGGCCTTCAGCACCTGGGCGTACGCGCTGGCCCGCATGGACGCCGGGCGGCTGGGCGTGACCACCTACCTGGTGCCGCCGGTCACGATCGTGATGGCGGCGGTCCTGCTGAACGAGTTCCCCAGGCTGCCGGCCCTCGTCGGCGGAGTGGTCTGCCTGGCCGGTGTCGCGCTGTCCCGCCGGTCCTGACCCGGCTCACCGAAGCATCTCCGGTATGTGAAATTTCCACGATGCCGGAATGTCACCGCCGTGAGTGATCATGTCGGTGAACCGGGTCGGCTTCCCACGGTCGCGCCGTGTCGCCGGCCATGTCGCCATGGTTCTCCCTTGGAGAAAGGTGTGCGCATTTTTACGCTCGGTAAGGGTCACCTGGTGAAACGGGGCATACGGTGGGAGAGGTCCTGGATGGTCCGGCTGTTTTACCGCCGTCCGGCAGATCGTGGTCCCGCTCGTTCGGGACGGCCGCCGGAGGGCCGTGGCGGCGCCCCTGACGGGCGTCATGGCCACGACGGTCGGCCCTCCCGCAGCCCTCGGATCGGGGCCCGGCCGCTTCGCCGATCCCGCCGAGCACCCTCGAAGGGGCGACATGTCCGCAGTTCATCGCGCTGGAATCAAGGGATACGGCAAGCCGGCGGCAAAGCATCGACAAAAGGCGGCACGTGGCCGGAATCCCGACGGTGACCGGCCGATTCACATTCGGTGGTGCACGGCGTGGAGGGTCGCGTATAGTCGGAGGCGATCGAGGGCTTTCCACACGTCAGTGCGGAGCCGACCATGTCCGTCCCGACTCCCGCCACCGCATCTGGACGCACACAGGCCGGCGAGCAGGACGTCCCGACGCCGCCGCACGCCGAGGCGTCCCGATCGCGCCGCACACCACCCGGTGAATCGACCGGCCCGGACACCGCCGGCCCGTCGCGCCCGTCCGTATCCGTCCACACTCCAGAGGTCACGGCCGCTGACTCGTCCGGCGAACACCACGCCGCCCTCGACGCACGCTCGGACCCGCGCATTCGCGCGGGCCGTCAACTCCGTATGGGAAATCTCTGCATGTACACCGACACCGTCGCCCACCCCGCGATCCAGGTGACCAGCCGGCGGCTGGCCGCCCGCACCGTCGTCGCGATCGAGGGCGAGCTCGACATCGCCTCGGCGGCGGCGCTGCGCGAGAAGCTGTTCGCCGAGTTCCGCCGGGCCCGCGCCGCCGTGGTCCTCGACCTGTCGGGCGTGTCCTTCTGCGACGCGGCCGGCCTGTCCGTACTGGTCGCCGCCCGGCGCCGGGCGCGCCTGCTGGGCCTGTCCCTGTCCCTGGCCGCCCCGCGCCCGTCGATGAGCAGGCTGCTGCAGATCACCGGCCTGCAGCGGTCCTTCGACGTCTGCCCCACCGCCGGCGCCACCGCCTGAGCGAACACCCGGTTCGTAAGACTGTTTTACCTGGTCAGGGGTATGGCGTGGGTGGACGCTAGGGGAACGGTGCCGGGAAGGGGGTCCCGCGGATGGCCGGAACCGTCGTTTCACCCTCTCAGGACGAGCTGGTGGGCTGTGTCGATGCGGCGGTCCAGGCTCCGTCGATCCACAACAGCCAGCCGTGGCAGTTCCTGCTCGTGCCCGGCGGGGTGGAGGTGCACTCCGACCCGTCCCGGCGGTTGCCGGCGGTCGACCCGCAGGGGCGTTCCATGCACATCAGCCTCGGCGCCGCGGTGCTCAACCTGCGGCTGGCGGTGCGCTACCTCGGCCGGCGGGAGCACACCGAGCTGCTCCCCGATCCCCGCGACCGGCGGCATGTGGCCACGGTCCGGGCGGGTGAGCGGTACACCCCGGGAGGCGACGACGAGGAGCTGTACGAGGCGATCCCGCACAGGCGCAGCAACCGTTCCCCCTTCGAGGACGTTCCGCCGCCGCCGGGCGCCCTGGAGCCGCTCATCACGGCCGCCGCCGCCGAAGGCGCCGAGCTGCGCTTCCTCGACCAGGACGAGTCCGACTTCCTGCTCTACCTCGCCCTGATGGCCGACGAGCGGCGCCGGGAGAGCCCCGCCTACCGCAGGGAGCTGTACAACTGGGTCACCGACGACCCGTACCGCGACGACGGCATTCCGCTGGCGGCGGTCGGCCCGTGGACCGAGGGCGGGCCCGTCTCGCTCCGCGACCTGGCCCCTGACCGGGAGGTTCCCGGCCGGGCGTCCGTACGGCTGGAACGCGAGCCGACGGTGGCCGTCCTGACCGTCCGGGGGGAGGACGCGCCGCCGCAGTGGCTGCGCGCCGGGCAGGCGATGCAGCGGGTGTGGCTGGACGCCACCCGTCGGGGGCTGGCCGTCTCGGTGTTCACCACACCATTGGAGGACCCCGAACTGCGGGACGCGCTGCGCCGGCCCAGCGATCCCATCACGTACGTCGCGTTCCGCCTCGGCTATGCGCCCCCGGCGGCGGCCACCCCGCGACGCCCGGTGGACGAGGTGATCGCCTACACCCGTCCCGTCCCGATCAGGCCACCGCACCTGGGCTGATCCCGTCGGCCAGGCCCTACCGGCCGGCGCGGGCGAGGAACAGAGCCCGTTCGCGTTCGTTGCGGGTCAGGTCGGCGGCGCGCCGGAACTCCTCGCGCGCCTCGTCCAGGCGGCCCAGTTTCTCCAGCAGGTCGCCGCGTACGGCGGGCAGTTGCGGATAGCTCCGCAGGGCGCGCTCCCTTACCAGGGCGTCCACGATCTCCAGCCCCCGGGCCGGGCCGTACGCCATGCCCACCGCGACCGCCCGGTTCAGCTCCACCACCGGGGAGGGGGCGACGTGGGCGAGCACCCGGTAGAGAGCGGCCATCCGCTCCCAGTCGGTGTCCTCGGGCGTCACCGCGCGGGCGTGGCAGGCGGCGATCGCGGCCTGCAGACCGTACGGGCCGAGCGTGCCGAGCTCCTCGGCGCGGGCCAGGGCCGCCAGCCCCCGGCGGATCAGCAGCCGGTCCCACAGCCTCCGATCCTGGTCGAGCAGCAGGACCGGCTCGCCGTCGGGCCCGGTCCTGGCGCGGATCCGGGACGCCTGGATCTCCATCAGGGCGACCAGGCCGTGTGCCTCGGCCTGGTCCGGCATGAGCCCGGCCAGGACACGGCCCAGACGCAGCGCCTCCTCGCACAGCGACGGGCGCGTCCAGTCGTCACCGGCGGTCGCCGAGTAGCCCTCGTTGAAGATCAGGTAAATGACCTCCAGGACGGACGCGAGCCGGCCGGGCAGCTCGTCCGGCGGCGGCAGCTCGATCCGCACCCCCTTGTCGGCGAGGGTGCGCTTGGCCCGGAAGATCCGCTGCCCGACGGTCGGCTCCGGGACGAGGAAGGCCCGCGCGATCTCCTGCGTCGTCAGGCCGCCCAGCAGCCGGAGGGTGAGCGCCACCCGCCCCTCGGCCGGCAGCACGGGATGGCAGGCGGTGAACAGCAGGCGCAGCAGGTCGTCGCCGATGTGGTCGTCGAGTTCGTCGATCAGCTCGGCCTCGGCCGACTCCTGGCGGACCGCCAGGTCCCGGCCGACCTCGGCGAGCTTGTCGGTGTAGCGGGCGTTGCGGCGAATCAGGTCGATCGCCCGGTGTCTGGCGGTGAGCATCAGCCACCCGCCCGGGTTGTCCGGCACGCCGGACTGCGGCCACTGTTCCAAGGCGATGACCAGGGCGTCCTGGGCCAGCTCCTCGGCCAGGCCGACATCGTGGAGCAGCCGGGCCAGCCCCGCGACCACCCGCGCGGACTCCATCCGCCAGACCGCCTCGATCGTCCGATGCAGATCATCGACCGTCATGCCGACAGATCAAACCACTCCCGCCCCGCCCCCGGCACCCCGTCCGCCCTCGGCCGGACATCACGAACGCCGCCCCGGCCGGTCCGGCGGCCCGTCGCGTTCCCGTGGTCGGGGCGGCGGGCGGCAGGATCCGAAGGCGGGGCGGCGTTCCGATCGCTGGCGGGGGGTCAGGCGAGGGCAGCGAGGTCCTCGGGGCCGAAAACGCGCAGTACGTCGGCCTCGCCCTCCCAGCCCTCCCACAGGTCGCGGTGCAGGCGCAGGAAGCGGGAGGCCCACTCGACGGCCTCCTCCTTGGCGCGGACCTGGTACAGCGCGTAGCTGATCAGTTCCTTGGCCTCGGCGAACGGGCCGTCGGTGACGCTCAGGTCCCCTCCGGTGAGGGTGACCCGCGCCCCCTGCGCGCTGGGGGCCAGCCCGGCGGTGTCGAGCAGGGCGCCGGACCTGGTGGCCTCCTCTCCGAGCTTGGCGATGGCCTCCATCAGGTCGGCGGGCGGCGGGGTGGCGGGCTGGGCGGTGGCCCGGAGGGTGATCAGGTAACGCATGGAAGTGCTCCCTTCGATGAGGTGGCCGGCCGGGATCAGGTGTAGCGGAACGGCCGGGTCTGGATCTTGGAAAACGAGCGGTCGGTGGTCTAGGCGTGCCGGTAGAGGTGCAGCGACAGGGCCGACAGCCAGGCCCAGGCGAGCACGACTCCGGCGACGAAGGTCACGGTGGCCCACGAGGCGCCGCCACCGGTCGAGATCGCGGCGAACGACAGCAGGAACAGCACACCGGTGAGCCGGGAGTAGCCGGCCCACCCCCGGCGTCCCCCGGCGGCGAACCGGCGGGCGATGACGAAGCAGGCGGCGATCAGGCAGGTGAAGCCCACCGCGCCGGCGGCGAGGTGGAGCATCCCCTGCCAGCTCACCGCGCCCGGCCCGGCCGGCGTCCCAGCCGGGAAGCCCATCGCCGGATCGGCCCGGAAGACCCCCGCGGCGATCAGGCTCACCCCGTACCCGGCGACGAGCCGCGGCACCCAGGTCCCGCCCCGTCCCGGGCCCAGGGCGCGGCGCAGGCCGACCGCGCAGGCCAGGGTCGCCGCCGCGGTGACCATGAAGTTGGCGATGTGGATCCAGCCCAGGTCGCCGTTGGCCAGCAGGCTCCAGGAGTGGCGGGTCAGGTCGAACCCGTCCCGGGTCAGCGCCTGGGCCAGCGACACCGCCACGTACACCGGCCCGGCGATGACGCCGTAGCCCAGGAGCGACCTGGTGACGCTGGTCTCCCGGTCGCAGGTCGCCGGGTGCGCGATCCTCGTCCGCTGCTCGATCATGGCCTTCTCCTCGTGTGCCGCGGGCCGGGGCTTCCTGCCGCCCCTCTCGACCCTCTGACCACGCTTCGAACGGGGGAGCGCGGATTCGACAGACCGCCCGGATTTTTTCTCAGAATTTTTTCGGCGCAGGTCACGGTGGCCCTTGGGCGGCGGATCGCAGCCGCCGCCCAGAGCCGGACATCGGCGGCGCCCGGTCCCTCGCACCGGCCCCTGGGACGGGGCGTTCGTCACGGGTGGCGGTCAGGCGGTGGTGATGCTCCGAGGTGATCGCCCGTCCTCCGCTCGGGTCCCTCAGGTCGTTCTGGCCGCTCGGCCCGGCGGGCCGTTCTGGCCGATGGCGTCACAGGAGGCGGGCGATGCGTTCGGCGGCCGACAGCACCAGGGGCGCGATGGTGGTCTCGTCCTCGCGTTCGCCTATGGTGACGATGCCGATGCTGGCCTCGGCGGGACCGGAGCCCGGCAGTATCGGGGCGGCCAGGCCCCAGGCGCCCGGCTGGAGTTCGCCGGAGGTCACCGAGTAGCCGGCGCAGCGGGCGCGGGTGACGGCCTGGCGCTCCCCCTGGCGGGGCGGGCGGCCGATCAGGATGGCGATGCCGGAGGCGCCCTGGTCGGCCGGATGCCGGTTGCCCGCGCGGTAGGCGACGTGGATGTTGGAGCCGCGCGGCTCGCTGACGGTCAGGACGACCGCCTCGTCCTCGGTGTCCAGGACGGTGATGAACGCGGTCGCCCGGCAGGCGTCGGCGAGGGTCTGCAGTTCGGCCGTGGCGGCGCCGCGCAGCCGGTGGCGGACGGCCTCGTTCAGCTCGACGATGCCCAGGCCCAGCAGGTAGGTGTGGCCCTGGCGGGTGACCAGGCGGTGCCTGCCGAGCGCGGCCAGGTGCCGGGAGACGGCGTTGCGGTGCAGGCCGGACAGCCGGGACAGCTCGGTGATGTTCAGCCCGTCGGGGTGGTCGCGCAGGATCTCCAGCAGGTGCAGGCCCGCGTCGACCGTCTTGGAGCCGGCCGGCCCGGCGGCGGTGTCCCCGTCGCTCACCGGGCACCGAGCCGGGGAGCCGGGGTGTAGCGGACGGGCAGGTGCTTGATCCCGGCGATGAAGTTGGACACCAGCCGGGTCGGCGGGCCCGCGTACTCGATGTCCGGCAGCCGCCACAGCAGCTCCCGGTAGAACGCGCGCAACTGGAGGCGGGCGAAGTGCGCGCCGAGACAGACGTGCGGGCCGTCGCCGAACGAGACGTGCTCGTTGGGAACGCGGGCGATGTCGAACCGCATCGGGTCGGGGAAGCGGCGCTCGTCGCGGTTGGCCGAGCCGTGAAAGACCACCACCTTGTCACCGGCGGCGATCGGCTGTCCCGCCAGCACGGTGTCACGGACGGCGGTGCGCCGGAAGCTCAGCACCGGCGGATGCCAGCGCAGCATCTCCTCGATCGCCGGGTCCAGCAGCGTGGGATCGGCCAGCAGCCGGCGGTGCTGGTCGGGATGGTCGAGCAGGGCCATCAGCCCGCCGGGCAGGGCCGAGCGGACGGTGTCGTTGCCGGCGATCACGAGCAGGAAGAAGAACATCGACAGTTCGGCGTCGCCGAGCCCGTGCCCGTCCGGCCCGGCGATCGCCAGGGCGGTCATCACGTCGTCGGCGGGCTCGCGGCGTTTACGCTCGGCCAGCCGGTGCGCGTACTCGAACATGTCCGCCAGCGCCGCCGGGGAACGCGGGTCGACCGGCGCGCCGTCGGGGCCGCGGACCACCTCGGCGTGCTCGGGGTCCTGGTAGCCGATGACGCGGTTGGTCCACTCCAGGATCGGGTCCCGGTCCTCGGGCGGGATGCCGATCAGGTCGGCCAGGTTCTGGATGGGGAAGTCGTCGGTCACGTCCACCGGCAGGTCGCACTCGCCGCGCTCGGCGATGTCGTCCACCAGCCGCCGGGCCCGCGCCCGCACCTGGGCGGCGAACCGCTCGACACGGCGCGGGGTGAACGCCCGGGAGACCAGCCGCCGCAGCCGGACGTGGTCGGGCGGGTCGAGGTTGAGCATCATCTGCCGGATGAACGGCAGGTCGGCGGGGTCGGGGTCGCGGATCTGCGTCGCCCCGGCCCACGAGCTGTACTCGGTGTGCGTGCGCAGGACGTGCACGACGTCCGCGTACCGGGTGACGGCCCAGAAGCCGGGGCCGGCGGGCCAGCCGCCGACCTCGTACTCCTCCTGCCAGTGGACGGGGTGCTCGTCGCGCAGCCGCCGGTACGTCTCGTGCGGCGTGCCCCGCGCGTACAGGTAGGGGTCGAAGACGTCGAGTCGATGCCGGGTGTCGGTCATGCGTTCCGTTCTGTCGAGCGGCGGCCCCGGCGGGCGAACGGCCGGGGCCTCGGGGCCCGGGATCAGGCGGCCAGGAAGCGCTCCATCTGTGAGATCAGGGCCAGCGGCGCCTCGGCGGGGGCGTAGTGCCCGGCGTCGGCCAGCACCACCAGTTCGGCGTTCGGGTACCACTCCAGCCAGGTGGCGCGCATGACGTCCGGGGACAGCGCGGGGTCCAGCCCACCGGCGATGACCAGCGCCGGGGTGGTGTTGCCGACGACCTCGGCGTGGAAGTCGGTGCGGGCCCAGGCGTCCAGGTAGGCGCGGAACGCCGGGACGGCCGAGTTGCCCAGCGAGCCGGCCACCATCTCGTCCAGCCAGCGGGCCGGCAGCCGGGAGCCGGTCGTGAAGTCGATGATCGCCCGCCGGTTGCCGGGCTCGTCGGCGGCGCCGGAGAACAGCGCCCAGCCGTCCTCGTCGAAGGGCACCCCGGAGGCCGGCACCGGGGAGATCCCCACCAGCTTGCGGACCCGGCCGGGGGCGTCCAGCATCACCCGCTGCATGGCCGTCCCGCCCATCGAGTGGCCCACCAGGGAGAAGGTGTCCCAGCCCAGCTTGTCGGCCAGCGCGATCACGTCCCCGGCGATTTCGGCCAGGGTGTAGTCGCCGGTCAGGTCGCGGGCGTCGCCGTACCCCCGGTAGTCGGGGAAGGCGTAGGTGAACGCGTCGGCGTCGAGGTACGGGTGCAGGCCGCGGAACGACGTCCGGTCGCCGAACCAGCCGTGCAGCGCGATGACGCGGTGCGGCCCGGAGCCGTGGATGTCGTGGGGCAGGACGGCGGGCGACTCGGTGGCGGACATGGCTGGCTCTCCTTCGTCAAGGCCCCAGGAAGGACCGGGAACTACGGAACGGGGGGCAGCCGGGACCGCCGGGGCGGATCCCGGGACCGGCGGAACGGATGCGGGGGCCGCGGCCACCGGCCCGAAGACCGCCGGAACGACCCCGGGAACCGAAGAAGCGGACCCGTGGAGCATCGGACCGGGCGCGGGAACCGACGAGGCCGCTACGGAAACCGCAGCAGCGGACCCGCCGTCCATCAGCCCGGCTCCAGGGGCGGACAGAGCCGAAACGGAGACCGGCGGAACGGACCCGCAGACCACCGGAACCGCCACAGGAGCGGACAAGGCCGGACCAGAAGCCGACCCGGCAGGCTCACGGACCGCCGGAACGGACACCGGGTCGGGCAAGGGGGCCGCCGCAACCGACGAAGCAGGACCACAAGCCACCGAACCAGACTCCGGGACCGGCAAAGCAGAACCAGGAGCCGACCCGGCAGGCTCGCGGACCGTAGGACCGGGAAAGGCGGCCGTGGGAATCGACGAAGCAGGATCACTAGCCACCGAGCCAGACTCCGGAGCCGGCAAAGCAGAACCAGGAGCCGGCCGGGCGGGGCCGCAAATCGCCAGGACGGGCACGGGGGCGGACAGAGCGGCTGCGGGAGCCGACGGGGTGGGACCACAGATCGCCGGAACGGACGCGGGAGCGGGCAGCGCCGCCAGGGGAGCCGACGGGGCAGGTCCGCAGATCGCCGGGATGGAGGCGGGGCCGGGCAGGGCCGGTATCAGGGTCGGCGGGGCGGCGTCGCCGGGTGCGGGAGCGGGTTCGCGGCCGACCGGGGCGGGCTGCGGGGTCGGCCTGGCCGGCTCGAAGGGCGCCGGGGACGGTTCGGAGGTCGTGGTGGCGGGCTCGGCGGGGGACGGGGTGGGCTCGGAGGGCGCCGCCTGGTCGTCTTGGTGGCAGCGGATGCCGAACCACACGTACTTGCCCTGGCCGTCGCCGTACGGGATGGCGCCCCACCGGTCGGCCTGGGCGTCGACCAGGAACAGCCCGCGGCCGTTCTCGGCGATCCAGTCCGGCTCCCGTAGGCTCGGCAGCAGCGGATCGGGGTCGTGGACCTCGATCCGGACCGTCCCCGCCGCGACGGTCATCCGGATCGACACGCCACGGACGCCCCGGGGGCACGGGGCGGCGTGCAGCACCGCGTTCGTCACCAGTTCGCTGGTCAGTTCGACCAGCAGCGCGGACGCCTCACAGGAGGGGCGCACCTCCCAGATGTCCAGCGTCTGCGCCACCCACCGGCGGGCGATGGCGGGCGCGCGCAGCGAGCCCGGGAGGTCCAGGCTCGCCGAGAGCCGGTCCTGGGCGGGAGCGGTGTTCACGTGGGGGCCGCCTAACACCTCAACATGCCCGAATAGCGGGCACAGTGATCAAATTGTGGGCATCACTGAGATGATTCGACTGCTCTCGCCCCGCTGTCAACGAGAATGCCGAAACTTCCTGGACCGAGGGGACCGTTCGGTCAAAAGCGACAGGTGAGACGGGTCGCAACCCGTGGGAGCACCCCGGCCGGTTCGCCCGGTGGCACCGGCTCGTGCCGTGCCCTGTGCGGCGGTCGGCGGCCGTCCTTATCGCGGGGTGGCGAAGGCGGGGGCGGCGTGGACGGGTGAGTCGACCGCGTCGATGGCGGTGAGGAGTTCCACGGCGCGGCCTCTGGTGACGGCGCCGCTCCGGTAGCGCTCGGCGACCTTGGTGCGCAGTAGGTCGAGGCGCTGGTCCACCTCGACGGGGCGGTGGGCGGCCAGTTCGTTCTGGAAGTCGGTGACGAGCCGGTCCAGCTCGGCGGCCACCTCGGGATGGAGTTCGCCGTGTACGCGGCCCGCCTCGATGACCTCCCGCACCCGGCTGAGCCTGATCACCAACGTTCGCCGGGACGGGGCACGCCGGGGCGGCGTCACCACCTTGGTGGGCGGCGGGCTCGGTGACGCCGACCGCACGGCGGACGAGGGCGGCGCGAGCGACGGTGACGCGAACGACGGTGAGGCGAAGGACGGCGGTTCTGTCTGCGGGGTGATCGACGGGCCGGGCAGCGGGGAGAAGGGCGGTGCCGAGCGCCTGCCCGCCGGGTCCGTTTCCGGCAGGATCACCGCCGTGAGCACCGTCGCGGCGGCCAGCCCGACCGCGGTGGCGATCCCGAGCATCCGCGCGGGCCCTCCGGAGAAGCGTCCGCGGCGGTGCGGCGGGATCGGGAGTGCAATGACGACGTCCTCGCGCACCAGGGACGGGGATCCGGTAAGCGCGGCGTGCGCCTTGGCGGCGGTGGGGCGTTCCCGTGGGTCGTCCGCACGGCAGCGCGAGCATAGGGCGGCGACATCGGCCGGAACGTCGGCGGGCCAGTTCCCCTCCAGCGCCCGTTCGCCCGTCAGCATCTCGGTGAGCGTCACGCCCAGCGCGTGAACGTCGGCCGCGGCGTCATCGGGCCGGTCCGGGGCCGGTCCGCGAAAGGCCAGGGCGATCCCGAAGTCGAGCACCTTGACCCCGTCCCCGCACAGGAACACGTTCGCGGGCCTGACATCACCGTGCACGACCCCGGCGGCATGGGCTGCGGCCAGCGCCTCGGCGATCTGGCCGCCGATCCGTACCGCCTCATCTGCGCCCAGCGGTCCGTCGGTGAGCCGGTCGGCGAGCGTTCGCCCGTCGAGCAGCTCCATCACCAGGTACGGGACGGGCCGCCCATCGATGCCGCCGGCCTCCCCGTGGTCGTGGACGGCGGCCACGCGCGGATGCACCAGCCCAGCCGCCGACCGCGCCTCGTTCTGGAACCGGCGGCGGAACTCACGCCCGTCCACGAGCTCGGGACGCACCACCTTCACCGCCACCGGCCGGGCCATCAGTTCGTCCGTGGCCCGCCACACCTCGGCCGCGCCGCCGTCGCCGATGCGCCGGTCGAGCCGGTAGCGGGCGGCGATGAGGACACCTGAGCGCACGTGGAGCCGTCCCTCCGAGATCTGCGGCCTTCGCCCTCTGGTACGCGTGCGGACCCGCCCGCGGCTCGATCGAACCCGGCGCGTCCCACGAGCCGTACCCCAGACCAGCCCCACTCCTGGAGGTATCGAGTTGGCCGGTTCCATCGATCCGGGTCTGCTCCGCCGTACCGCGCACAGCCCGTCGTACTTCGCGCTGGCCCGGGCGGGCGGCGGGCGTCACGACGAGCTGATCGACTTCTGCATCCCGTGCAACCCGTACTTCCCGACGCCCGAGATGTTCGGCCGGCTGGGGGGCATGCTGGAGACCGTCCTGAAGTACTACCCGAGCGACGCCGACACCATCACCGCCGAGCTGTGCGGCACGCTGGGGCTCAACCCGCAGACGGTGGCGATGGGCAACGGCTCCACCGAGCTGATCACCTGGATCGACCATCTGCTGGTCCGCGAGAGCCTGGCCACCCCGATCCCCACGTTCGGCCGCTGGACCGACCAGCCGCTGGAGACCGGCAAGCGCGTGGACATGTTCCGGCTGCCGGAGGCCCACGACTTCGCCTTCGACGTGGACGCCTTCACCGGCTTCGTCCGCGAGCGGGGCTCACGGGTGGCCGTGGTCTGCAACCCCAACAACCCGGACGGCGGCTACGTGGCGCGCCGCGAGGTGCTGCGCCTGCTGGACCTGCTGGTGGACCTGGACCTGGTGGTGGTGGACGAGTCGTTCATCGACTTCGTGGACGCCGAGCCGCTGACCAGCGTGGCCGACGAGGCCGCGATCCGGCCCAACGTGATCGTCCTCAAGAGCCTGGGCAAGAACTTCGGGCTGCACGGCATCCGGTTCGGCTATCTGGTCGCCAACCCGGCGCTGGCGGGCCGGGTCCGCCGGGCGCTGCCCAAGTGGAACCTCAACTCCTTCGCCGAGGTGGTGGTGTTCCTGCTCAAGGAGCACCGGGAGGAGTACCTGCAGAGCCTGGCCCGGCTGGCCGCCGACCGCCGGGCGATGGCCGGGCAACTGGAGTCGCTGCCGGGGCTGAAGGTCTTCCCGTCGCAGGGCAACTTCATCATGATCAGGCTGCCGGACGGCCGGGACGGCGTCGGCCTGCGCGACTACCTGCTGAACGAGCACGGGGTCTTCGTCCGCGAGTGCGGCAACAAGCTGGGCGGCGGCAGCCAGTTCCTGCGCCTGGTCGTCCGCCCGCAGCCGGACGTCCACCGCCTGGTGACCGGCCTGGCCGCCTACTTGTACGGCACCGACAAGGCCCGCCCGATCTCCCACCTGCAGTTGTACGAGCCGTCCGGGCACGCCCAGCCCGCCGAACAGACCGCCTCCGCCGACCGGATCCCGTTCACCAACCAGGCGCCGCCGACCCAGCCGGTGCGGCTCCCCCCGCCGGACCAGGATCCCCGAACGGTCTGCGCCTGCGGATGCGGCGACCCGCTGTCCCACTCGTCCGCGACCACCAACGCCCTGCTGGAGGCCATCTACAGCTCCCGTACGAGCTGACCCCGCACCGGCCTGACCGCGCTCGAAGGCCCGTACGGCACCTCCCCCGTTCCCGCACGGCCCGGCGTTCCCGTCGCGGGACGGCATTTCCGCGACCGGCCGATGCGCTGCGGCCGATGCCCTGCGGTTGATGCGCTGCGGTCGATGCGGCGTGGCCGTGGTGACGGTCGCAGCCGCCTGTCCGGCTGAGCCCGATCATGTTCTCGCGCCGTCACGGCCCCGCTGTGCTGGAATAGCCGTCGGGGCCGATGGGTTCATGTAGTTGAAAGTTCTACTAAATGGAGGCGCGTCACCATGCAGTTCGGGATCTTCACGGTGGGCGACGTCACCACCGACCCCACCACCGGGCGCACGCCCGGCGAGGCGGAGCGGATCAAGGCCATGGTGACGATCGCGCTCAAGGCCGAGGAGGTCGGGCTGGACGTGTTCGCCACCGGTGAGCACCACAACCCGCCGTTCGTGCCGTCCTCGCCGACCACCATGCTCGGCTACATCGCGGCCCGCACCGAGCGGCTGATCCTGTCCACCGCGACCACGCTGATCACCACCAACGACCCGGTGAAGATCGCTGAGGACTACGCCATGCTCCAGCACCTGGCCGACGGCCGGGTGGACCTGATGATGGGGCGCGGCAACACCGGCCCGGTCTACCCGTGGTTCGGGCAGGACATCCGCCAGGGCATCCCGCTGGCCATCGAGAACTACCACCTGCTGCACCGGCTGTGGCGCGAGGACGTGGTGGACTGGGAGGGCAGGTTCCGCACCCCGCTGCAGGGGTTCACCTCCACCCCGCGTCCGCTGGACGGGATCCCGCCGTTCGTGTGGCACGGCTCCATCCGCAGCCCGGAGATCGCCGAGCAGGCCGCCTACTACGGTGACGGCTTCTTCGCCAACAACATCTTCTGGCCGAAGGAGCACTTCCAGCGCCTCATCGACCTGTACCGCCGCCGCTACGAGCACTACGGGCACGGCTCCGCCGACCAGGCGATCGTGGGGCTGGGCGGGCAGGTCTTCATGCGCCGCAACTCGCAGGACGCGGTGAAGGAGTTCCGCCCGTACTTCGACAACGCCCCCGTCTACGGCCACGGGCCGTCCCTGGAGGAGTTCACCCGGGAGACGCCACTGACGGTCGGCAGCCCGCAGCAGGTCATCGACCGAACGCTGGAGTTCCGCGAGCACTTCGGTGACTACCAGCGCCAGCTGTTCCTGATGGACCACGCGGGCCTGCCGCTCAAGACCGTCCTGGAGCAGCTCGACATCCTCGGCGAGGAGGTCGTGCCGGTGCTGCGCAAGGAGTTCGCCGCCCGCAGGCCCGCACACGTACCCGAGGCTCCGACCCACGCGAGTCTGCTCGCCGCCGCCGCCAAGGCCGAGGCCGGGCAGGCCAGGCAGGCCGGGCAGGCCAGGGGTGCCGCGCAGGCCGAGGACGCCGGGAGCGCCCGATGAGCACCCGCCGGATCGCCGTCGTCTCCGCCGGCCTGAGCGTCCCCTCCGCCACCCGGCTGCTGGCCGACCGGCTCACCGCCGCCACCGTGGACGCCCTGCGCGAACGGGACGTACAGGGCCGGGCCGAGGTGGTCGAACTGCGCGACCACGCGCACGACATCACCAACAACCTGCTGACCGGCTTTCCCGCCGCCGCGCTGCGCCGGGTGACCGACGCGGTCGCCGGCGCGGACGCGGTGATCGCGGTAACGCCGATCTTCAGCGCCTCCTACAGCGGCCTGTTCAAGTCGTTCTTCGACGTCCTCGACCAGGACGCCCTCACCGGCCGGCCGGTGCTGATCGCCGCCACCGGCGGCACGGCCCGCCACTCGCTGGCCCTGGAGCACGCCCTGCGCCCGCTGTTCGCCCACCTGCGCGCGGTCGTCGTCCCCACCGCCGTGTACGCGGCGTCCGAGGACTGGGGCACCGGCGGCGACGCCGACCGGGGCCTGGCCGACCGCATCGCCCGCGCCGCCGGCGAACTGGCCGACCTGCTCGCCGACCGCACCCCGACCGTCAGGAAGGACCCCTACGAGGACCCCACTCCCTTCAAAGACCTTCTCCCCGGAGCCTGACCCGCCCCTCCCGGGGTCGGCCGACCCTGCGTCCACTCGCCTACCGGCCGGAGCGTCCCGTCCGAACGATGACCGGCGGCTGGGCGCGCGCCGGGGTGAGGCGGCGGCGGGGTTCCAGGGCGCAGACCACCCAGGCGGCGGATGCGAGGAGCAGCAGCACCGTCCACAGCCTGTGGGCCGACTCCCACCGATCGTCGCCGAAGGGCACGAGCAGCGGAACATCGTCCGCCAGCACCGTGGCCGCCACGAACAGCGCCAGCAGCGTGCCCGCGGCGGCCGGGCCGGGTGCCGTCAGGGCCGTGAACCGCACCGCCCCTGCGGCCAGTCCCACCGCCAGGGCGCACAGCGCCGCCGCCTCCCCGGTCAGCGCGCCGACCGGCAAGGCCACGTCGTCCGTTCCCGCCGCCGCCACGCCGAGCACCACCGCCCACCACACCGCGACCGGCGGCAGCAGCAGAGCCACCCGCAGCCCCTGGCGCAGCGGACGCGGGACCGGCAGCACCGCGACGGTGTGCCGGGCCGGGTCGTCGAACACGAACGCGATGGCCAGCGCCCCGCCCAGCGCCGCCATGCGCAGCAGGTTGACGACGGCGTCCACGCCGATGTCCGGCGAGAACAACCCGGGCACGGCCACCAGGACGAGCCCGAGCCCGCCACCCGCCGCCAGCGCCGTCCACGGCAGGCACCGCGCCGCCGGGCGGAGCAGCGCCCGCACCACCGTCTCCCGCCTCACGCGCACCTCCATTCCCGGTCGGCGGCGGTCTCGGCGGGAGCGGTGACACCGAGCAGCGCGGCCACGCGGTCGGTCGAGGCGTCAGGCCGCACCAGTTCCGCCCAGGACGCCTTGACCTGCCGGGCGACCTCGGCCGCCGGCCGCTCCAGCAGCGCCCGCACGACCGCGTTCTCGCGGTCCCGTAGGCGGATCTCGAGGAGCGGTGACCAGAGCGTGGACGTCTGGGTCCTGGCGAACGCGGCCCTCCCGCCGGGGGCTCCGTTGACCGCCATCCACATCATCAGAACGCCCCGCGCGTCGCAGTACACGCCATGGTTCTCGTCATCGACCACCATGCCCCGGGCGACGCTCACGGCGAGTCCCAGCCTCCCCTCGTCGCCCCACACGGTGCTCACCGTCACCTCGCCCCGCGGCCCCGGCGGCAGCTCTTCCACGATGCCCGAGGGACCACCGCCCGAGGGACCGTCGAGCGCGTTCACCCGCTGCCGGACGACGAGCCCACGGGAGGCGGCCGGTTCCCCGGCCAGCGACCGCACCCCGTCGACGACCACCCGCCACTCATCGACCCAGGGCACGAACTCCGGGAACGCGCAGTACGTCGTCGTCCCACGCCGCAGGCACTCCTGCACCGAGGCCGGGTCACGGGTCGCCCGCTCCCGCGCCTCGACCAGCGCGGCGGACGGCCCGGTCACCTGCATCACCGTCCCCGCGACGGTGACGCCCAGCGCCCCGAGCGCGGTGGCCCGGACCGCCGCCGTACGACCGCCGGAGGCCAGCGCCGCGACCGCACCGGCCAGCACGGTCAGGCCCACCAGGTAGAGGGCGTGCCAGCGTGCGGGACGGCCCACCAGATCCGACGGCAGTGGCGCCGCGCCCTCGTCGGCGACCAGCGGCACCAGCCACCGCACGCCGTCCGGCAGGACCGCGAAGACGAACGTGACCGCCAGGATCGCGACGACTGCCGTCGCCCCGGCGAACATCGAGGGGACCAGCCTGCCCAGCAGCACGCCGAGGACCCCGAAGAACAGCACCATCAGCGGTCCGGTCGCCAGCTCGAAGCCCGACGCGTGCCCCACCGCGCCGGGCCGCGTCGCCTCCCAGGCGAACATCCCGGCCACCGCCGCCGCGACGACGAGCGTCAGCGGCAGGACCGACAGGGCGTGCGCGACCGTCCGCCGCCACGGCGGCATCACCAGCACCCCGAAGTGCGCCTCGGTGCCGTGGCGGAGGGAGCGCAGCACCGCCGAGTTGGCCGCCAGCAGCCCCGCCAGGCCGACCAGCAGCGGCCCTAGCTGGCTCTCCCGATCCACCTCCTGGAGTACCTGATGGGTGTCCCGCCACGAACCCGACCACAGCGGCCACAGCAGGTACCCCGCCAGGGCGATGGCGACCATCGGGTGCAGCAGCAGCCGCCGTGCCTCGACCCGGGCCAGCGCGAGCACCGCCCGCACCGCCCCGGCCGACTCCGGGGCCTGCACCGGCCGGTCCAGAACCGTCATACCGTCACCTCCGATGCGCCGTCGAGCGTCAGCAGATAGCCGTCCTCCAGCGTCGGCTCCAACAGCCGCGCGCCGGCCGGCGGGTCGCCCACGTTGCGGAACTCGCCCGTACCGGTGCGCCAGCCGGCCAGCGCCTCCGGCGACCGCTCCGGGCTCGCCCACACCCGGCCCCGCGCCCTGGCCACCAGCTCGCCCGGCGTCCCGTCGAACCGCACCCGCCCCTTGTCCATGACCACCACGCGGTGGCAGAGCATCGCCACGTCCTCGGTCTGATGGGTCGACAGCAGCACGGTCCGGCCCTCCCCCGCCGCGGCGATCAGCTCGCGGAACCGCATCCGCTGCTCGGGGTCCAGGCCCACGGTCGGCTCGTCCAGCACCAGGAACCCCGGATCGCCGACCAGCGCCGCCGCCAGCGCCACCCGCTGCCGCATCCCGCCCGACAGCGCCCTGATCCGCCGCCCCCGCACCTCTGCCAGGCCGACCTCGTCCAGCACCCGGCGCACCTCGGCGTGCCGGGCCCTACGGTCGGTGTGCTCCTTGAGGATCGCCACGTAGTCGACGAACTCGAACGCCGTGAAACCGGAGTGGAACCCCGGGTTCTGCGGCAGGTAGCCGAGCTCCCGGCGGGCCTGGAGCCGGCCGCGCACCGTACTCGGGTCGTGGCCCAGCAGGGTCAGCGCGCCCCGGTCGGGCGGCGTCGCGGTCGCCAGAATCCGCAGCAGCGTCGTCTTGCCCGCCCCGTTGGGGCCCAGCAGCCCGGTGACGCCCCGTTCGAGCCGCAGCGACACCTCATCCACCGCCCGAGTGCCCCGGTAGGACAGGCTCAGCCCGGAGGCCGAGATCGTGGGGTGCGTCATGACAGCCTCCCGGCCGTGAATCGGAGAGACGGGTTCAGATGGCGGCCGGTCTCGAACCGGTCGCGCGCCGCCGCCAGCGCCACGGCCGCGGCCAGCGCCGCCCCGCCCGCGGCCAGCCGCCCGGCCGACGTGAGCGGGAACAACGCCCCGTGCGACGACAGCAGTTGGTCGGCCAGCAGGGCGGCCACCCAGCCGAAGCCGACCAGCGCGGGCGCGGCGACCGTCCCGAGCCACGGCATCAGCGCCAGCCCGAGCGTGGTCAGCGCCAGCGCCGGCAACAGCCAGCCCACCGTGACCGCCCCGAACGACGGCACCGCCAGGCTCGCCGCCAGCGCCACCGGCACCGTCGTGGCCAGCACCGCCACCGTCCGCACCATCAGCAGCCGGAACGTGTGCACCGGCGCGACCACCGCCATTTCGTAGGTGGGATCCAGGGCGGGGCCGAAGGAGGCCGCCACGCCCACCAGCGGCAGCAACGGCGCCGTCAGCAGCAGCAGCAACGGCGTGGTCTGCCGGCCGACGATCGCCCCCAGCAGCAGGGTCAGGGCCATCGCCGTCAGCCACGACCGCCGCAGCACCGGCGTCGCCGCCAGCAGCCGCGCCGTGTGGTCCGGTACTCCGACCCTGGTCAGCAGGGATTCGACGGGTCCCGGACGGGGCGCGTCCAGTTCGGCGTCCAGCCGTGCCCAGCCCGCCGCCAGTTCGTCCGGGTCCGCGTGGGCGCCGAGCGCCAGCCGGCACCGCTCGCACGCCATCAGATGCGTGTCCGCCGACCACAGCCGCGGCGGCGCGAGATCCCCCGTCGCGTACGCCCGCAGGTCGTCCTCGGGCACATGCCATGTCATGCCAGCTCCTGCCGCAGTTGCCGCCGGGCCCGCATGGCCCGGGTCTTGACCGTTCCCGGCGGGATGCCGAGCAGCGCGGCGGCCTCCCGGGTGGTCAGCCCGTCGATCACCGTCGCCTGCAGGACCGCCCGCAGTTCGGGGGACAGCCGCTCCAGCGAACCGGCGAGATCGCCGTGTTCGATCCGGGTCAGCACATGCTCCTCGGCCGACACCTCCTCGCGGTGGCGCAGCCTGGCCAGCGCCTGCCGCAGCCGGCCACGGGCACCGTCCCCGCGCAGCGCGTCGACCAGCCGCCGCGCCCCGATCCGCCACAGCCAGCCGGCCACGTCGCCGTCGTGGTGGTAGCGGGCGGTGCCGCGCCACACCGCCAGGAAGGTCTCCTGCACGACGTCGTCGACCAGCGCGGCATCGGCGCACCTGCTCCGCAGCCGCGCTCTGAGCCACGGCGCGTACCGCCGGTAAAGCTCCTCGAAGGCGCCCCGGTCCCCGTCAGCGGCGGCCCTCACCAACTCACCGTCGCCCGGACCCGCCCTGCTCACGCTCGTCACATTGACTCATCGCATCGGGCCGTCCGGCCGGTTCACGCCGCCGGCGTCCTGTCCGAGAGCCGACCCGGCATCGCCGGAAAAACCGATTGTTTCGGCCCGGCGGGCGACCTAGTGTCCCCAGCATGGGAGATCTCGCGGTCGACGCGGCGGTGACCGGTGGGGACGGCCGCTACACCGCCGAGTTGTCACCCGAATGGGACGCCTGGGGTCCCAACGGCGGATACCTGGCCGCGATCCTCGTCCAGGCCGCCCGCGCGCACAGCCCGCTGTCCCGTGTGGCGTCGGTGTCCTGCCACTTCGTGTCGGTGGGCCGGTTCGCACCCGTCGAGCTGGAGGTGGTCGGCCTGCGCCGGTCCAAGCGGGCGGAGTCGGTGCGGTGCTCGATGCGGCAGGACGGGAAACCGATCGCCGAGGCACTGATCTGGCTGACGGCCGACCACCTGGACGGGCTGCGCCACGACGCCGCGACGATGCCGGAGGTGCCGGGGCCCGAGCAGTTGCGCTCGTTCGCCGAGCTGACCTCCGACTCGGATCCTCCTCCCCTGGCCATGTGGAACAACATCGAGGGCAAGCCCCTCTACTGGCCGGAGGATGGGGAGAGTGTCACGCCGGGCAGGCCGTACTACGGCGCGTGGTACCGCTTTCCAGCGCACACCACCGACGACGTGGCCCGGCAGCTCGTGCTGCTCGACGTACTGGCCTGGGGGTCGGCCTGGAGCGCCCACCCGCCGGACAGCGGCTACATCGCCCCCAACCTCGACCTGAACGTGCAGTTCCACCGCCCGGCCGCCGAGGAGGAGTGGCTGTTCGGCGAGGGCACCGCCGACGTGGCCGAAGACGGGCTGATCGGCTTTCGCACCAGAGTGTGGTCACGCGGGCGGAAACTGCTCGCCTCCGGCTCCGGTCAACTGCTGTGCCGCCCCGATCCGTCGATCCCGCGCTGACCGCCCGCCCACTCGGTGCGCCTCGACCTATGCCGGCCGATCCAGGCGACCGCGAACCGGGTGGACATGGCCGAGGCACTGGCCCCATCGCCGCCATGACCGGCCCGCAAGTCCCTTGGCCGCACAGCAGCTCCGATCAGGCGGCCGGCCGTGGGTCAGGTGCCGCTGAGGGCCACGGTCGGGGACACCCTGGCGGCGCGGGCCGCCGGGTAGAGTCCGGCGACCGCTCCGACCAGCAGCGTGGCGGCCAGCGCCCCGGCGAAGACCCACCAGCGCAGCGCGATCGGCAGGTCCCGCGTCAGCGCGTACCCGGAGGTGATCAGCGCACCGAGCACGGTACCCGCCGTGCCGCCCAGCGCCGACAGCAGCAGCGACTCGGTCAGGAACTGGACGCGGACGTGGCCGCGGGTGGCGCCGAGCGAGCGGCGCAGGCCGATCTCGCGGCGGCGTTCCAGCACCGAGATGACCATCGTGTTGGCCACCCCGACGCCGCCCACCAGCAGCGCGACCGCCCCCAGCCCCAGCAGGGTGCCGGCGAACGCCTCGTCGGCGGCGGCCCGGGCGGCCAGCGCGTCGGAGGGACGGCTGACCTCGACTTCCTCCGGGTTCTCCGGGTTGATGGTGCGCGCCAGGACGGCCTGGACGTCGCGCACCGACTCGGGGGTGGACCGCTCGTAGACGGTGGTGGGATACCCGTCGAAGCCCAGGTACGTCCGCGCGGCGTCCCAGCCGACCAGGGCGGAGCGTTCGATGTCGGGGGCCAGCGGGGCGGGGCCGAGAACGCCGACGACGGTGAACCAGCGATCGTTGATCCACACCGGGACGCCCGGCTCGGTGATCCCGAGCCGGTCGGCGGCGACCGGGCCGAGCACCACCGCGGGGTAGTGGGATGTGGCGGGGTTGAGCCACTCGCCCCGGACGACGTCCACCTTCAGGGTCCGCAGCAGTTCGGGGGTGGTCGCGCTCACCCCGATACCCCCGGTCTCCTCCTCGGGGATCTTGTCGGTGCGCAGGATCGAGGCCGTGGTCTCCCCGGTGGCGCCCACGGTCAGCACACCGTCGATGCCCCGGGTCACCTGGACGGCCCGCTCCGGCAGGGGCGACCGCCCGCCGGTCAGCGTGGTGCCCGCCGAGGCGGTCAGCAGGTCGGTGCCCAGCCGGTCGAGCCGGCGCAGCAGGTCGGCGCGGTTGGACTCGGAGATGCCCGGCACGGCGACCATGGTCGCGATGCCGATGGCGATGCCCAGCGCCGACAGCACCACCCGCGCCGGGCGGGTGCGCAGGCCCGCCGCCCCGACCCGCAGCGTGTCGCGGGGTCGCAGCCGCGCGGGAACGAGCCGCACCGCAGACCCACCACGCGGACCGGCGGCACCATCACGATCACGAGACCGCCACCGTGCGGGAACGAGCCGCACCGCAGGTCTGCCACCCGGCCGCAGCCCTCGACCGCGAGGACCGGCGGCATCATCGCGGGATCGCCGCCATGGGAGAACGAGTCTCATCGTGGTCCTCCCACCGTGGCCGCCGTGTCATCGGTGGTCACGGATCCGTCGCGGACTCTGATGCGGCGGGGGGCCGCCTCGGCGACCTCGGGGTCATGGGTGATGATCACGACCGTGGTGCCGGAGGCGTGGAGTCCGTGCAGCAGCCGCAGCACCTCGGCGCCGGAGGCGGTGTCGAGGTTGCCGGTCGGCTCGTCGGCCAGCAGCAGCCTGGGCTCGCCCACCACCGCGCGGGCGACGGCCACCCGCTGCCGTTCTCCGCCCGACAGCTGGTGCGGACGGTGGTCCAGCCGGTGGCCGAGCCCGACCCGGTCCAGTGCGGCGGCGGCCCGCAGACGGCGTTCGCGCGGCGGGACACCGGTGTAGAGCAGGCCGTCGGCGACGTTGTCCAGCGCGCTCACCCCGTCGGCCAGGTGGAACTGCTGGAACACGAAGCCGATCAGCCGCGCCCGCAGCGCCGACAGCTCCCGGTCGGTGAGCCGCCCCACGTCCAGCCCGGCGATGCGGACCGTGCCGTACGAGGGCCGGTCCAGTGTCCCGACCAGGTTCAGCAGGGTGGATTTGCCCGAGCCGGACGGCCCGACGACGGCGACCAGTTCGCCTTCGCCGATGGTCAGCGACACGTCCCTGAGGGCGGTGACCCCGCCCGGATACTCCTTGCCCGCCTGGTCGAGTTCCACCAACGGCGTGTCCGGTCCGCTCATCGCGCCGGCACCCCCACCCTGGTGCCCGCGGTGACGCCCGGTCCGCTGATCTCGACGCGGCCCTGGGCGTACAGGCCGGGTTCCACCGGAACGAGGCGTACCGAGCCCCCGGTGACGACCTGCACGCCGTAGCCGCCCTGCGGCAGCGCCCGCAGCGCCTCGACGGGAGCCGACAGGACGTCCTTGTGCCGCTCGCTCTCCAGCCGGACGCTGACGGGGGCCTGGTCCAGCCGCCCGGCCCGGTCCGGGTCGTCCAGGGTGATCTCGACGGTGATCGTCGAGTCGGGGGACGGGGATCCGGTCGCCTGGCCGTCGGCGTCCTTCGCGGTGGCGACGGTGCCGACCTCGGTGACCTTCCCCGGGACGGTCCCGCCGTCCGGCAACTCGACCCGTACCCCGGCGCCCTTGCGGGCCAGTTGCTGGTCGGCGGTGTCCAGGTGGACCCGGACGAGCCGTTCGGTGCCGGTCACCCGGAGCACGGGCTGCCCGGCCGCCGACCGGCCGCCCACCCCGACCGGGCGGGACGTGACCCGGACCGCGCCCGGCGCGAAGACCACCTCGCCGCCGTCGATCGTCCCCGTCACGGGCAGGCCCCGGTCGTCCTGCCAGTCCCGGACGGCGTCCGCGGTGGCGGAGGTGAAGTCGTCGTCGACCGTCATGTCGTCGCCGTAACCGAGCCGGTCGAGGTTGCGTTCCAGTTGCTCGACGTCCGCACCGCTCGTTCCGACCGACAGGGGACGGTAGACGGGCACGTCGCCGTACATGAGGGTGACGGGCTCGCCGTTCAGGTCGTACAGGGTCCGGCCGCGTTCGACGGTGGCGCCCTCCCGGGGCAGCCCGGTCACGATCCCCGACGCGGACGCCATCAGGGGCCACTCCTCGCCGTACCCGAGAGTGCCGTCGACGGTCTTGGTGTCCACCAGGTCGCCCCGGGTGACCTCGGCGGTCTCCTTCGGGAGCCGCCGATCCCCTGCGGCCGCTTCGTCTCCGCCGCCCATGGCCGCGGTGGTGACGGTGATGCCACCGCCCACCGCGAGGACGGCCGCCGTGGTGACGGCGAGGACGCGCCGCCGTCTCATCGGCCCCCCAGGGTCTCGCGGCACTTGCCGGCCGCCTCCTGGTAGTTGGGCGCGTCGCGGTCGATGGCGTCGAAGTCGAGCCTGCCGTTCTTGGGGTCGGGCATGTCCACGCCGTTGTCGCGCATGCACTGGGCGAACCGCAGGAGCCGGTTCTGCAGCTCGGGGTCCTTCATCCGGTCCTTGACGGCGGAGGGCAGCTTGTCCTCGCAGGCCGCCACGGCCCGGGAGTCCCTCAGCTCGGCCCTGTTCTCCTCCGACAGCCAGTTGGCGAGGTTCTGTCCCGGCTTGGGGTCCGGCACGTCGATTCCCTGGCCTCGCAGGCATTCGGCGAACTCCACCAGTTCGTCGGTGTTCACGGTCATTCCGCCGGGTCCGCCGCCGCTCGGGGCGTCGTCTTCGGAGCCGCCGCAGGCGGACAGCAACAGCACGGCCGCCAAGCCGAGAGCGAAGACCGACCTGTACGTCATATGGAACATTTCCGAGATCCCCTTCCCCGCCATTTCGGCGCCGACATGCAGTAGAACGGACGGCCGGTTACCTGGGCATTACCTCGCTGGCCCGGACGGCGACCGCCGAAAGCGGGGCTTACGCCCAGGTAACGGCCGGTCCGTCAGCATGACCGTCATGCGTGTTCTGGTGGTCGAGGACGAAAAGCTGATCGCGGACGCCATCGCCGAGTGGCTGCGCCGTGAGGCGCTGGCCGTGGACGTGGTCCACGACGGCGACCGGGCGCTGGAACTGCTCGCCGGCGACGACTACGACGTGGTCGTGCTGGACCGCGACCTGCCGCTGGTGGACGGCGACACGGTCTGCCGGTCGATGATCGAGTCCGGTGCGCGGGCGCGGGTGCTGATGCTCACCGCCGCCTCGGCCGTCCACGAACGCGTCGCCGGGCTGTCCCTGGGAGCCGACGACTACCTGTCCAAGCCGTTCGCCTTCACGGAACTGTCGGCGCGCGTGCACGCGCTGGCGCGCCGTTCCCGCCCGGCGGCGCCACCGGTGCTGCAACGCGCCGGGATCCGGGTGGACTACGCCCGGCGCGAGGTGCACCGTGACGGCCGCCCCGTGCCGCTGGGCAACCGGGAGCTGGCCCTGCTGGCCGAGCTCATGCGCGCCGAAGGAGCCGTGGTATCCACCGAGGAACTGCTGACCCGTGTCTGGGACGAGCACATCGACCCGTTCACCAACATCGTCCGGGTCACCATGCTGAAGCTGCGCCGCAAACTCGGCGATCCGCCGGTCATCGAGACCTTTCCGGGAGCGGGATACCGCATTCCTTGACCTCCTCCCCCGCCTAGCGGCAAGGGTCTCCACGCTTCAAGGAGTCAGATGAAAACGGCCCTGGCCCGTGTCGCCCCTCGGAACTGGACCATCAGAGCGCGCCTGACCGCGCTTTACGGGGGCGTCTTCGTGCTCGCCGGCACGCTGCTTCTGGGCAGCACCTACCTGCTCGTCCAGCAGCGCCTGGAAAACCAGGCGGGCACGTACGGAGCACAGGGAGCGGCCGGGCTGCAGCGGAACGACGCACTCGCGCAGAGCCTCCTGCGCGTCCAGAACGGCCGGCCCCTCACCCTCACCGGCGACCAGCTCGCCGAGCTCAGGAAACTGTCGGCGAACGTGCTCGCCGCGCAGGAGGCGTACCGCCGGGACACCCTGGAATCGCTGCTCACCCAGGGCGCGCTGGCGCTCGGCGGGGTCACGGTCATCGCGGTGGCGCTCGGCTGGGTGCTGGCCGGGCGCGGGCTGCGCCCCGTCCACCGGATCACCGAGACCGCCCGGCGCATCGCCGACAGCGCCGGGCGCGGCCTGCACGAGCGCATCGCCCTGGCCGGCCCCCGTGACGAGATCAAGCAGCTCGCCGACACCTTCGACGCCATGCTGGAACGGCTCGACCGCTCCTTTGACGGCCAGCGCCGCTTCATCGCCAGCGCCTCGCACGAGATGCGCACCCCGCTGGCGATCAACCGGGCGCTGATCGAGGTGTCGGTCACCCGTCCCGGGGCCTCGCCCGACACCCGGACGCTGGGCGAGTCCCTGCTGCAGGTCAACGCCCGGCACGAACGCCTCATCGACGGCCTGCTCACCCTCGCCGACAGCGAGAACGACCTGACCGGACGCCACCCCGTCGATCTGTCCGACGTCGTCCGCACCGTCCTGGCCGAGACGGCCGACACCGCCGGGGAGGCGGGCGTGACGGTCCGGCTCCCGCGGCTCGGTCCCGCTCCCGCCACCGGCGATCCGTACCTGCTCGAACGACTCGTCCACAACCTTGTGGAGAACGCGGTCCGGCACAACGTCCGCCACGGCGGATGGCTCGCCGTCCGCACCGGGTCGTCCGGCGACCGGGTCTGGCTGGAGGTCACCAACACCGGGCCGGTCGTCCACCGCTACGAGACCGAGGCCATCTTCGAGCCGTTCCGCCGCCTGGGCGATCGGCGCGCCCCCTCCCGCACCGGCAAGGACCGCGGCTTCGGCCTGGGCCTGTCCATCGTCCGTGCCATCGCCGGCGCCCACGGCGGCCACGCCCGCGCCGAGCCCCGCCCCGACGGCGGCCTGACCGTCACCGTCACCCTCCCGGCCCGCACCCCCGAGGACCAGGCGTTCCCTGAGCCGGCCCACCCACGGCGAGCCTGACACCGGCCCTATGCCGTTGAACGGACCGCCCTCCGTTCCACCGCGCCCGGCGGATCCTTGTGTGACGCGTTGCGGGGGCCGGCGCGTCTAGGGGGTGACGGCGAGGGCGTAGGAGGTCACGTGGCGGACGAGGAGTACCTGGAGTTCGCGTCAGCGCGCAGCGGGCACCTGTTCCGGACCGCGTGCCTGCTGACCGGCGACTGGCACCTCGCCGAGGACCTGGTCCAGGAGACGCTCGGCAAGGTCTACCGGTCCTGGCGGAAGGTCAGCCGGGCCGACAACCCGGCCGCCTACAGCGAGGCCATCCTGGTCCGGACGTTCCTGTCCCATCGTCGGCGGCGCAGTTCCGCCGAACGGCCCACGGCGTCCCTGCCGGACCGTCCCGGCACCGGCGACGCCGTCGACGGCACGGCGTTGCGGATGACGCTCCTGGACGGGCTCGCCCGGTTGCCCGTCCAGGACCGTGCCGTTCTGGTGCTGCGTTTCTGGGAGGACCGCAGCGTCAGCGAGACGGCCACCGTCCTGCACCTGAGCGCCGGGGCGGTGCGCAACCGCTCCATGCGCGCGCTGGAGCGCCTGCGCGAGGTGCTCGGCGACCAGTTCCTCGACGTCACCAGCCGATAGCACGACCCGGAAGCGGTGATCAGCTTGTCCGACGAACAGAAGCTCTCCGAGACGATGCGCATCGCGATGGCCGACGTACGGCCGCCCGCGGACCTGGCCGCGGCGGGGCTGGCCAGAGGTCACCGGATGCGGCGCCGCGCCCGCCTGCTGCGGGCCGGCGGCACCGTGCTCGGGCTGTCGGCCATCGCCGTCGCCGGCGTGAGCGTCCTCGGCGACGATTCCCGCCGGACCGAGACGCTGACACCGCAGGTGACCGCCTCATCGTCCCCGGCCACCCCGGCGAACCCGGTGCCGCACAAGGAGGTGGTCAGGATCTTCCGGGGCCTGCTGCCGGCCGGAGGCAGGCTGACCGTCGACCCACCCTGGCCTGGCATAGGTCTGGCCAGCGTTGTGGACGGCCAGTTCGACGACGGCAAAGGGCCTGCGGCGATCTCCCTGTCGATCCGGCGCGTCTCTCCCAGCGAACCGGAGGCGCAGTGCGTGCCGGTCCAGATCCACCCGTACGACGACTGTAAGGCCACCCGTCGTTCGGACGGGTCGGTGCTGGTGCTCAACAAGGGGTTCACCCGCCCGCAGTTCAACACCGGTGAAAAACTCTGGTACGCCGAGCTGAGCCGTCCTGGCGGCATCCTGATCCACCTGGGGCAGTACAACTCTCCCGAGGAGAAGCACGAGGGCGGGCCGACCCGCCCGGACCCCCCGCTGACCCTCGCGCAGATGACGAGCATCGTCACCGATCCCGCCTGGGTCAGGGTGGCGGCCAGGCTGCCGGCCCCCGGGCAACCGGTCGGTCCTGATCTTTATGAGGAGCATCCGGGCGAGAAGCTGATGGCGACGTTGCGGAGGTTGTTGCCCGCCGGAGGGAGGATCACTCACCCGCAGATCTCGGATGGCTACGTGTCGCTGATCTTCGGCGACGCCAAGGGCCGGACGACGATCGACGTCAACGTGCAGACCTGGCGGAACAAGGATCCCCAGTCAGGGCCGTCGGGGTGCAGGGAACGTACCAAGGATGATCCGCCCGACGCCTCCTGCACCAAGCGGACCCTCTCCGGCGGCGCCGTGGTCTACCTCCAGCAGCGCGCGGCGGATGTGGTCGAGTCGGGGGTGACCGTGCGCATCGCGGACGTGATGTACCCCGACGGGCTGCGAGTCGTCGCCATGGTTGCCAACGGGACGTCGCTCAAGAGCGGCCCCAAGACCCGCGACACGCCCGCGCTCACGCTGGAGCAGCTCTACCGGCTCGTGACCGACCCGAGCTGGCGGAACTGACCTGGAACGTGCGGCGGCCCCCGTCACCCTCAGGTGGCGGGGGCCGTTCGCGTCACCGGCCGCGGGAGACGGACGGGGTCAGAACGCCTCTTCGGGCAGTTCCATGACGTCCAGCGTGGTGGCCTCGGTCATCGCGCGGTCGGCGGCGATGCGGGGCAGCACGTTGGCGCAGAAGAACTGGGCCGCGGCGACCTTGCCGGTGTAGAAGGCCTCGTCGGCGCCGGGCAGGCCGCCCTCGCCGAGCCGGGCCAGGGCGATCTCGGCCTGGCGGCACAGCAGCCAGCCGACGACCAGGTCGCCCAGGGCCAGCAGCAGGCGGGTGGTGTTCAGGCCGACCTTGTAGATCTCCGCGGGGTTCTCCATCGACGCCAGCGCCCAGCCGACCATCGGGTTGATGATGCCCTCGACGTTCTCCAGCGCCTGGGCCAGCAGGGCCCGCTCGGTCTTGAGCCGGCCGTTGCCGGCCTCGCTGGCGGCGAACTGCTTGATCTCACCGGCCAGCACCTTGAGGGCCTCGCCGTTGTCCCGCAGGATCTTGCGGAAGAACAGGTCCTGTCCCTGGATCGCGGTGGTGCCCTCGTAGAGGGTGTCGATCTTGGAGTCCCGGATGTACTGCTCGATCGGGTACTCCTGCAGGAAGCCCGAGCCGCCCAGGGTCTGCAGCGACTCGGCGCCCAGCAGCGCGTAGGCCCGCTCGGAGCCGAAGCCCTTGACGATCGGCAGCAGCAGGTCGTTGAGCTTCTCGGCCTGCTTGTCCTCGCGGCCCTCGTGCTGGGCGACCTGCACCGCGTCCTGGTAGGAGGCGGTCAGCAGCACCAGCGCCCGCATGCCCTCGGCGTAGGCCTTCTGCGTCATCAGGCTGCGCCGGACGTCCGGGTGGTGGGTGATGGTGACGCGCGGGGAGGTCTTGTCGGCCATCTTGGTCAGGTCGGCGCCCTGCACCCGCTCCTTGGCGTACTCCAGCGCGTTCAGGTAGCCGGTGGACAGGGTGGCGATGGCCTTGGTGCCGACCATCATCCGGGCGTACTCGATCACCATGAACATCTGCTTGATGCCCTCGTGCACGTCGCCCACCAGGTAGCCGACGCACGGGTGCTGCTCACCGAGGGTGAGCTCGCAGGTCGTGGAGACCTTCAGGCCCATCTTCTTCTCGACGTTGGTGACGTAGGCGCCGTTGCGCTCGCCCAGCTCGCCGGTCTCCAGGTCGACCAGGTACTTGGGCACCAGGAACATCGACAGGCCCTTGGTCCCGGGGCCGGCGCCCTCGGGGCGCGCCAGCACCAGGTGGAAGATGTTCTCGGACATGTCGTGCTCGGCCGAGGTGATGAAGCGCTTGACGCCCTCGATGTGCCAGGTGCCGTCGGGCTGCCGCACCGCCTTGGTACGGCCGGCGCCCACGTCGGAGCCGGCGTCCGGCTCGGTCAGCACCATGGTGGCGCCCCACTTGCGCTCCAGCGCCAGCTCGGCGAACCGCTTCTGCTCGGGGGTGCCGATCTGCCACAGGATCTGGGCGAAGCCCGGACCGGAGGCGAACATGTAGACGGCCGGGTTGGCGCCCAGGATCTGCTCGGCGATCGCCCAGGTCAGGCTGCGCGGCGCGCCGGTACCGCCGAACTCGGGCACCAGGTCGACGCGGTACCACTCGGCGTCCATGAACGCCTGGTAGGACTTCTTGAAGCTCTCCGGCATGGTGACCGTGCCGCTCTGCGGGTCGAACACCGGCGGGTTGCGGTCGCTGTCGGTGAACGAGTCGGCGATCACACCCGTGGCCAGCCGGTTGACCTCGTCCAGGATGCTGCGGACCGTCTCCTCGTCCAGGTCCTCGTACGGTCCCCTGCCGAGCAGTTCCTGCCGGTTGAACACCTCGAAGAGGTTGAACTCCAGGTCACGGAGGTTGCTCTTGTAGTGCCCCATGGATTACCTCGTCAGGTCCGATCGGCCGGCGCCCGGCCAACATACTGGTCAGTAACACCGAACATGCTACCCGCTGGTAACCAGCAGACAACCCGTCGGAGGAACGAGATCCGCCGTGCGCCGCCCCGCCCCCCGGCCCGCCGGACCCGCCGCCTCCCACCCGCCCCAAGAGCACCCGGCACCACAGAGGCGTACACAGGAACGGTCGCATTGTGACACACATCACAAGAATTTGCCCGGAATCTTCCCGTCCCCGAGGCCGGAACAGGCCGTCCCAAAACGGACCGGCGTCAGTCCTCCGGAAGCAGGGTGCCCAGCGGCCCGAGATCGAGGTTGAGATCGCTCGGAGACAGGCCGAAGCGGTCGCACAGCTCCTCCATGGCCTCCTCCAGCCGCATCAGGGTCGTGCCGATCGCCTCGACCTGCTCGTCCGTCAGATCCCCCCGCTCGAAACGGCGGATGCACTGCCGCTCCACCAACTGGCGGACCAGCTCGACCACGGTGAGTACCAGCTTGGTCAGATCCCGCTGCACATGCTCGGGATCGGTCTCGATCCGCCGACCACCGGCCCGCGAAAACCCCCGCCGGGCCTCCCCGGCCTCGCCCTCGACGTACCGGTCACCGCCCCGCCCGACCCCGTACCGAACGCCCTCGAAACCGTCCTCGGCATACCAGTCATCGCCCCGCGCAACGCCGTACCGGACGTCCTCGAAATCAGCCTCGACACGCCGGTCACCAGCCCGCGCAACGCCGTACCGAACGTCCTCAGGATCGGCCTCGACACGCCGGTCACCGGCCCGCACGACACCGTGCCGGATGTCCTCGGGGCCGGCCTTGGCGGGTTGGTCGTCGGGGCGTGCGGGGTTGGGCTCCGGTGGGGTGGGGGCGGTCGGCCGGAGGTCGTCTCGTGCGGGGTCGTTCATGGTTGCCATCCGGGGCGTTCGGGGCGGGACGGTGGCAGGCCCACGGTTCCGCCTTCGCCGACCGAGGCGATCAGTACCCGCAGCGAGATCCGTACCAGGTCGATGTCGGCGATGGACAGGGTCAGGTCGCCCTGGAGGACCACCCCGCCGGCCAGCAGGCGGTCGAGCAGATCGACCAGTGAGGCGCGCTCGGCGGGCAGGCGGCCCTCGGCCGCCAGTTCACGGCCTCGCGAGTAGCCGACCGTCATCGCGGCGCCCGCTCGTCCGGTCCGCCGGTCCGGCCGGGGCCGCCCGGCTCCCCGGGCTCCCCAGGCTCGCCGGATTCGCCGGATTCGCCGGATTCCAGGATCGTGAAGGAGTACGGCGCCCAGGGGCCGGTGAGCTCGACGTCGATCTCCGGCGTGCGCAGGGATCCGGCGACGGACGCGAACTCGCCGCCGCGTTCGTCGTCGACCAGGTAGGCGCCGTTGAGCACCATCCATTCCTGCCGGCCGGACAGTTGGGGGTCCTGGGGGCGGTGTCGCCGGCTCGCCACGGCGATGGTGGCCAGGGCCTCGTCCACCTGTTCGGCCTGCGACAGTGCCCGGCGCATCGACTGTTCACGGGTGCGCAGGTCCGTCCGGCGGCGTTCCAGGTACGCCGCGCCCGACGACCGGCGCCCCGCCGAGGCGCCCCCGGCGGCGTCCGAGGGAGAGGATCGGGCGGCCACCTGGGGATCCACGTAGACCTTGACCCCCCACTCCCGCCGGCCGGTCACCATGTCGAGCATCTCGGTGAACTCCTCGCGGCGCCGTTCCAGCAGGTCGCGCACCTGCTCGTCGCCCCGGTAGACGGTCACCAGCCGCACCGGCGCGGCGGTGACCCGCCGCACCACCGCGTCGACCACCTGATGGTGGGCGCGGGCCGTCGTCTCCAGCCAGCGGAGGTCCTCCAGGTTGCGCCGCAGCGCCCGCTCGCCGAACTCGTCCAGGGGCACCGTGCTGACGATGCCGGTCAGCCCGCCGCGCTCGACCGTCCGCACCGGCGTCCCGCCGACACCCGACAGACCTTCGGCCGGGTTCTCACCGGTGCTCCGCGCGATGGCGTACAGGTAGGTCCCGGTGTCAGTCACGGCGGCCCTCCGACCTGGAGCGGTAGCCCTCCTGCTCGGCCCAGTCGTCCCTCGCCCCGCCCCGCCGGCCCTGCGGCTCGGCCCGGTAGTCCTCCTGCTCGGCCCGGCGGTCCCGCGACCTGGGTTGATAGTTCTCCGGCCCGTCCCGATAGTCCTGCGCCCCGGCCCGGCGGGTCTCCGGCCCGGCGCGGCGACGCTCACGCTCGGCCCAGTAGTCCTCCGGATCGGCCCAGTAGTCCTCCGACCTGGCCCGGGGGTCTTCCGGCTCGGTCCGGTAGGGCCGCGACCTGGCCCGGCGGTCCTCCGACTCGGCCAGGTAGTCCTCCGACTCGATCCCGCGTTCCTCGGCCGGTTGCCGGCGCGGCGGCCGCAACTCCAGGTCCTCGCGTTCCCCGTCCTCCACGGCGGCGAGCCGCCGGCGCAGCCGCCGATTCTCCTCCTCCAGCGACCGCTGCTTGCCGCTGAGCCAGGGATCGTGCTCCCACCAGTCGATCCCCAGCTCCTTGGCGGTCTCCACGGAGACGATCAGCAACCGCAGCTTGATGGTCAGCAGCTCGATGTCGAGCAGGTTCACCCGGATGTCGCCCGCGATGACGATGCCCTTGTCGAGCACCCGTTCCAGGATGTCGCCGAGGTTGGCCGGCTCCCGATGGGAGACGCCCCCGCCGTAGTAGGACGAGGACGGGACCACGGATCCCTGGCTCGGTCGTCCACGCATCACGCCCCCTCCCCGGCGCTGCCCTTGCCCCGCAGGTAACGCCGCGTCCTGCGGTAGGCCACCAGCGTTCCGTCCAGGTCCAGCTCGATCTCGTAGATCCCGAGGACGTCGGAGGAGGAGGGAACGTGCCGGTCCTCCAGCATCTCCACCTCGACGATCCAGCCGTCCTCGGACGGCTCGACCGAGACGACGCCCTCGGAGATCTTGGAGGTGATGTCGGCGATCTGCCGGGCGCCGGCCTTGGCGGCCTCGGCCACCGACAGCTCCTCGGGCCGACCCTGCTGCGGCCTGTCCTTGCGGTCGTCGGCACGATCCTCGTGCTCGCTGGTCTCAGCCCTGTGGTCGGTACGCACGTTCCCCCCCGGTCAGTGCGTTGGCGCTGCTAACGGTTCGTGGTGGGCGGTACTCCGAACACCTCGCCGAAGAGCTCCTCCGTCGCCCGTGCCTCCTCCTCTTCGGAGATCAGGCCGGACGCGCGGGCCTCCTGCAGTTCCTCCAGCCGCTGCCGGAGCGCCGCCGGCTGCCGCGTCCGCCGGTCGGCCTCCTCCTGCAGTAGCTCCGCGATCTTGACCAGCCCCTGGACGGGCAAGAACGGGAACTTCCACAGCGGTGACAGCAGATTCATGTCGGGCTCACCCCCCGCCTCCCGGTGTGATGACAAAGTCCCACGGGGCGATGGGGCCCTGCAGCCGCAGGTCGGCGCGGCCCTTCCCGTCCCCGGCGGCCTTCGCCACCGCTTCCTCGAACTCCGGACGCTGCGCGTCCTCGACCAGGAAGGCCACGTGCACGGCGTCCAGTTGATGTGTCGGCTCCCGTACGGCGTTCGCGACGCAGTACGGGGCCAGGTTCTGGATCAGCTTCTGGGTGTCGGCCTGGCGTTTGGCCTCGATGCCCTGGTAGATGAGCTCTCCGAGGCGTACCCGGGCCTGGCGGGTCTGCTCCTCTGGCAGTCCCCGGATCTGCTCGCGCAACCCGGCCGCCTCGGGGTTCTCCTCGATCACCTCGGTCAGGATCACGCGCTCGACGTACCGGCCCCGCACCACGTACTCGACCCGTCCCTCCAGGTCGGCCAGTGCGGCGGCGAACCCGTCGTGGTTGGGCGCCAGCAGGTCCTCGACCACCGCCTGCTCGGTCGTCAGGACCGCGCCGAAGCGCATGGGCAGCACGGGCGCCTCGGCCGCGGCGTCGTCCAGCAGTTGCTGGTGGGCGAGCAGGTCGGCGGGCCTGCCGAGCGGGACCTGCGGGTCGACCTCGCTCACCAGTGCGGCGATCTCGCCGTACCGGATCACCTCCACCGCGCGCTCGTCCACACCGCGCGCCTCCTCGGCGGTCTCCACGTCCGCGGGCACGATGCCGTACACGTACCAGGCCGTGCTCGTCGCGTCCCGCACGGCCTCGGACGCCTGCGGGGAAGACGTCGTCATCTCACTCCTCTCGGTCGGCACGCCGGCGGCGGGGCCGGGGCTCGGGGGCCTCGTCACGTTCGGCCCGGACCAACTCGGGCTCGCGTTCCTCGTCGGCCGCCTGGAGGGCCTGCAGGTCGGCGGCGCTCACTTCGTCGGACTTGGCGGATCCGCCGGGCAGCAGCCCGCCCACCAGATCCCCCACTCCGGGCTTCTCCTGGGCCGACAGGTCCAGCCGGTTGGTGGCCTCCGCGAACTGCAGGTAGGTCTCCACGCTGGCCACCACGACACGGGCGTTGATCGTCAGCAACTGGATACCGAGCAGGGAGACGCTCACATAGGCGTCGATCACCAGGCCCTTGTCGAGAATGGTGTCGATGACGTCGGCGAGCCCTCCGGCCCCGGGGCCGCCGCGGCCGCCGCCGGGTGGTTGGACGACGGTCATCACTCGGCCCCCCGTCCCCGCCGGATCCGGCGTTCACCGGCCGTGCCGACCGGTCGTCCGCCGCGCCGGATGACCGGCCGTCGCACCCTTCTGGGCCTCATCTCTTCTTCCTCCTCTTCCCGCGCACCCCTGGGCTCGCGTTCCTCGGGCTCTTCTCGTTCCTCGGGTTCTTCTTCGGGCTCTTCCTCTTCGGCCTCGGGCTCTTCCTCTTCTTCGGCTTCGGCCTCGGGCTCCTCCTCTTCGAACTCCTCCTCTTCCTCGGGCTCCTCCTCGGCGGCCTCCGGCCGCCGCCGCTCCGCGGGCTCGGCCCGCGCGGCGGACGGACGTTCCTCCGCGCCGGCCCGCTCCTCACGCTCCTCGCGTTCCTCCGCGCCGGCCCGCTCCTCGCGCTCCTCGCGCTCCTCCTCCTCGCGCACGGCGGTCTCGTGGTCCTTGACCACCTCGCCGTCGTGGATCACGCCGCGCCAGCCGTCGACGTCCTCCGGGTGCAGGATGGTGTTGGTCATCACGTGCCGCCGGAAGTGCTTGAACTCCAGCCGCGCCCGCCGGCCCTGGGCCCGCCACAGGTTGCCGGTGTGCTCGAAGAGCCCCCGCGGGTGGTACTCCAGCACCAGCAGGATGCGGGTCAGTTCGGGGCCGATCTCGTGGAAGGTCACCGCGCCGTCGACGTGTCCCTTGGCGCCCTTGGAACGCCAGACGATGCGCCGGTCCGGGACCTGCTCGATGATCGTGGACTCCCAGTCCCGGTGGGACCAGAAGATCTGCGCCTTCCAGGCCAGCTTGTCGTCGGCGACGCGGTCGACGTTCTCCACCTTCTTGGTGAAGCTCGGCCACTGCGGGAACGAGGTCCACTGGTCGTAGGCCAGCCGGACCGGCACCCCGACGTCGATCGTCTCGATGATGTTGGTGACCTTGAGCTTGCCGGACTTGCCGCGCAGGCCCTTGAACAGGCCCTTGATAGCGCCGCCGAGCGCGCCCTTGACGGCGCCGCCCTTCACTTTCCCGAGCAGGCCGCCGCCACGGCCGTCGCCCTCGCCGCCGCCTCCGAGCTTGCCGCCGAGCGCGTCCTTGAGCGTGCCGCCGAGCGCGTCCTTGACACTGCCGCCGACCGCGCCCAGCCCGGAGCCCAGCAGCGACCGCACCGGGGACCCGGCCTTGCCGTCCCCCCGGGCCGGCGCACCGGTCAGCGCGGACATCAGTCCCGGCCCGCCGCCCTTCTCGGCGTATTCGATCAGCCGGTCCGCCGTGCCCTCGGCCCTGTCGATCATCGAGTCCAGCGCCCGGGCGGCCAGCGCGCCGACCAGGTTCTCCATCTCCCCCTTCAGCCGGTCGGTGGGCAGTTCCCCGGCGAGCCGGCCGAGCGGTGACTTGCGCACGGTCTCCTCGGACTTGTGCACGGTCTCCTGTACGGAGTCGGTCACCTTCTTCGCAGCCATCGGCGTCTTCGCGACCATCAGCCTCACCCCCGCGTCCGCCGGATGGCGGAACGTCCGGCGGAGACACCGGCGCCGGCGGCCCGGCGCAGCCTCTCGGGCTTGTCGCCCACCGCTTCGCGCACCGCGTCACGCCGCCGCCTCGACGGCCGTTCCCCGGCCTCCTCGGCCTCCTCGGCCTCCTCGGCCTCCTCCGGCTCCCGACGGCTCCTGGCCTCCTCCGGCTCCTCCCGGTCCCGGCTCTCCCGGCGGCCTCTGGGCTCCTCGGGCTCGCGCCGCCCCCTAGGCTCCTCCCGGTCCCGGTCCCGGTCCCGGGCCTTCGGCCGTTCCCCGGTCTCCTCGGGCTCGCGCCGTTCCCTGGCCTCCTCCCGGTCCCGGGTCTCCTCCTCGTAGTCCTCCCGCGGCTTCTCCTCACCCTCGGGCTCCTCGGACTCGGCCGCGACGATCAGCGATTCGGTCCGCTGGCGCAGCCGGTCGCTGAGCTCGTCGAGCCGGCTGCTCGCGGCGGCCACCGCGGCGGCGCGGCCGGCCTCGGTCAGGCGACCCCGCAGGGTCTGGGTGAGCTCCTTCACCTCCGGCGAGGTTCCGACCAGGTGTGCGCCCTGTGCGGTCAGCGACCTGGAGTTCCTGGGCAGCCCCCGGCTCGCCCCGATGCCCGCGAGGGTCAGCGCCCACCGCAGTTTGCGGGTCCGGCCCAGCAGGTAGCCCGCTCCCACGGCGAGGGCCAACTGTGTCTTGTTCGCCATGTCCCCCCCCTGCGGCACGGACACGGTCGGGTCCGGCCGGCGATCCACCACCGCCTGTCCCGGGCCTGCGATGGACGGGCGGAAGATCCGATCCGTTCACGGTTCCGTCCACCCTGCAGCCGATATGTCCGCGCGTATCCCGCGCACTACCCGAGAGCATCGCCACAAAACCGCATCAACCACACGAACGGGCATCTACCAGACGACTAGCAATGAACAGGTAGAGACGGTGTGATACCCGACGTGAGGGAGTCGGGCGCGAGGGTGTTCAATGGAGACGCGGCCCCCGTGACGGGCCGCCCGGACGAGACGCGCCGTACCCGGTCAGGCCAAGACGACGCGACTGCCAGCCGTAGGTGATCTACCGTCCGGAGGTGGCCGCACATGGCCTGGATCCTCGTCGTATGCGCCGGCCTGCTCGAGGTCGCGATGGCGCTGTGTCTCAAACTGAGCAAAGGCTTCTCCCAGCCGCTGCCCTCGGTGGGCTTCGGGGTGTTCGCCGTCGCCAGCTTCGGCCTGCTCAGCCTCGCGCTGCGCGAACTGGAGGTGGGCACCGCCTACGCGGTGTGGGTCGGCATCGGCGCGGTGGGCACCGCCGTCGTCGGGATGGTGGCACTGCACGACGACGCCTCACCCCTCAAGCTCGCCGCACTGGCAATGATCATCCTCGGGGTCGTGGGCCTGAACCTGGCCGGGGGCCACTGACACCCCGGCCTTCCCCCAGCCCACCTGGTGCGTCATCATGTGGTCTCTGTCACGGCAAGCCCGATTTGCCGGAACGGAACGACCGTCACCTGCGCCTAAGGGACGATGGCACAGACGGCCGCCTGAGCCGGGGGCCCACCACAACGGGAGGAAACGTTGGTCTTCAAGAAGCTGATGAAGGCGATGGGCGTCGGGGGACCGTCCGTCGAGACGACGCTGCACAACCCGAACACGACGCCGGGCGGGACGATCACCGGTGACGTGCACCTGCTGGGCGGCGACCACGACTCCGACATCAAGTACGTCTCCGTCGCGCTGAAGACCCGGGTCGAGGTCGAGTCCGGCGACAGCGAGTACCACTCCGACCTGGAGTACGCCAAGATCCGGCTCACCGACGCCTTCGAGCTCAAGGCGGGCGCCCGCCACACCGTCCCGTTCAGCCTGCAGATCCCGTGGGAGGCACCGCTCACCCACATGTACGGGCAGCCGCTGCACGGCACCACCGTCGGGGTCGCCACCGAGCTGGAGGTCGCGCGGGCGGTGGACGCCACCGACCTCGACCCGATCGCGGTGCACCCGCTGCCCGCCCAGGAGCGCATCCTCGTCGCGTTCGCCAACCTCGGCTTCCGCTTCCGCAACGCCGATTGCGAGAAGGGCCGCATCTGGGGCGTGCACCAGGAGCTGCCGTTCTACCAGGAGATCGAGTTCTACCCCGCGCCGCAGTACGCCAGCGGCATCAAGCAGCTCGAAGTGACCTTCGTGTCCTACCCGCAGTCCATGGAGGTCGTGCTGGAGCTCGACAAGCGCGGCGGCGTCTTCACCGAGGGGCACGACTCGTTCGCCCGGTTCACCGTCGACTACGCGAGCGTCAACAACACCAACTGGGAGCAGCAGCTGGAGGGCTACCTCAACCAGGCCGCCCGGCGCCGCGGCTTCTTCTAGGCCGTCCCGCCGGACCACTCCGCCGCACCCCGGGCGATCGGGGTGCGGCGGAGTGCCGTGTACGTCGAAAGGTCCCGCACGTGCCGGAGCGCACCCCGGTGGAAGAGCCGGATCTGACCGAGCCCGAAGCGCTGCTCTGGAACGCCTACCTGACCGGAGAGACGGTCGACCTGGGCGCCGGACGCTCCGACCGGACGGTACGCGCGGAGGTGATCGCCCGGCTGCTGCTGGGCGCCCGCGAGCCGCTCCCCGGCCACGTCCCGGCCGTCCGGCTGCGCGGGGCGCACGTCACCGGCCGCCTGGACGTGTCCGGCGGCGTCATCGAGTGCGAGCTGCGGCTCGAACACTGCGTCCTGGACGAGATGCCGGACTTCTCCAACGCGCAGACCCGCCAGTTGCGGCTGTCGGACTGCCGGATGCCCGGCTTCGACGGCGGCGGGCTGCGGGCGGACGGCTATCTGAGCCTGTCGGGCTCGCGGATCAACGGCTCGGTGCGGCTGCCCCGCGCCCAGCTGTCCGGTGGCCTGCGGATGAACAGGACCAAGGTGATCTCGTCCGGGCCGGAGCAGTGGGCGCTGTTCAGCGGCGGGCTGGTGGTGGACGCCGGGGCGTTCCTGCGCCACGCGGAGTTCACCGGCGGGGTCCGCCTGGTCGGCGCGCGGATGAACGGCGGGCTGTTCATGGAGGGCACCACGCTGCGCAACCCCGGCCGGCGCGCGCTGGACGCGCAGAACATCCTCATCGAGGACGCCGCCGAGCTGAGCCACGGCTTCACCGCCGAGGGCAAGGTCCGGCTGCGCAACGCCCAGGTGCACGGGACGCTGTCGTTCGACCAGGCCGGACCGCTGCGCAACCCCGGCGCGATGTGCCTGCACCTGAGCCACATGCAGGTGGAGGAGCTGATCCTGACGCCGTCGGTGCCGGTCGAGGGCATCGTCTCGCTCGCCTACTCCAAGATCGGCGTGCTGCTGGACAACCCTGACCACTGGCCCGAGCGGCTCCGGCTCCAAGGCCTGACGTACGAGTCACTGCGCGGCGGCGGCGTGACCCGGCGCATCGACTGGGTCGGCCGCGACATCGAAGGCTTCCGCCCCCAGCCGTACGAGCAACTGGCGGCCTGGTACCGGCGCGACGGCAACGACCACCTGGCCCGCCGGGCGCTGCTGTACAAGCAGCGGGCCCGCCGCAGGTCGCTGCCCCGGCACTCGCGCGCCTGGGGCGCTCTCCTGGACGTCACCGTGGGGTACGGGTACCGGCCGTGGCTGGCGGCGGCCTGGCTGGGGGCGCTGCTGACGGCGGGCACCGTCGTGTTCGGGCTCATCCCGCCGCACCCGCTCAAGCAGCCCACGGAACGGCCGGACTTCCACTCGTTCATCTACACCCTGGACCTGCTCGTCCCGTTCGGCGCGTTCGGACAGCGCGAGGTGTGGAACCCGGACGGCTGGACCCAGTGGCTGGCCTACGGGCTGATCGCCGCCGGCTGGATCCTGGCCACCGCGCTGATCGCCGGAGCCACCCGGGTGCTGCGGCCGAACTGAGCCGATCGTCCCCGTGGTCGGCCACAATGGCGGCATGGGAACGTACCTCATCACCGGGGCGAGCGGCGGCATCGGAGCGGCGACGGCGGAACTGCTGGCCGACCGGGGACATGACCTCGTGCTGGTCGGCCGCTCCGCCGAGCGGCTGGCCAAGGTCACCACCGGGCTGGGCAGCGGGGCGCACGCCCGCACGCAGGTGCTGTACCGCGACGCCGCCGGGTCACCGGTGCCGGGTGCGTCCCCGGCGGGACGGCGCGGGGCGGTGCAGTCCGTGGTGCTGGACCTGGCCGAGCCCCGCCGACTGGAGGCCGCGCTGGCGGTCGCCGGGCTGCCGGAACGGCTGGACGGGGTGGTGCACAGCGCGGGCATCGTGGATCTGGGCCCGGTGGCCGAGCAGGACGCCGACCACTGGATCGACCAGCTCATGGTCAACCTGGTCGCCGCGGCGGAGCTGACCCGGCTGCTGCTCCCGGCGCTGCGCGCGGCCGAGGGGCACGTCGTCTTCGTCAACTCCGGCTCGGGGCTGCGCGCCCGGGCCGGCTGGTCGGCGTACGCGGCGAGCAAGCACGGCCTGAAGGCGCTGGCCGACTCGCTGCGCGAGGAGGAGCCCCGGCTGCGGGTGACGAGCGTCTACCCGGGCCGCACCGCCACCGAGATGCAGCGCAAGGTGCGCGCCCAGGAGGGCGGGCCGTACGAGCCGGAGAAGTTCATGTCGGCCGCCACGGTGGCCCGGGTGATCGTGAACGCCCTGGAGACCCCGCGCGACGCCACCGTCACCGACGTCTCCGTCCGCTCCTGACCCCGGGACCACACCCGGCACGGCACTCCGCCGCCCGTACGGAGCGACCCCGCACCGAGGCCACGGCCCCGGCACGCCCGCCTTCCACACGCCGGGACGGACGTGACCGCGGCAGGAGCGGTCACGCCTCGATGCGGCGGCGCAGGGTGAAGGCGGCCAGCACGCCGCCGATCAGCCCGAACAGGTGGCCCTGCCAGGAGATCATCGGGTCGGTGGGCAGGACGCCGTAGATCATCGTGCCGTAGAACACCGCCACCCCGACGGCGATCACCAGGTCCAGCAGGTTGCGCTCGAACAGGCCCCGGCCCAGCAGGTAACCGAAGAAGCCGAAGATCAGGATGCTGCTGCCCAGCGTCTCGACGGTCGGCGAGCCGGTGAACCACACCCCCAGCCCGCCCACCACGATGATGATCAGGGCGGCCGCCAGGAACCTGCCGATCCCGCGCGCCGCCGCCAGGAAGCCCAGCACCAGGAACGGCATCGTGTTGGCCATCAGGTGCTCGAACCCGCCGTGCAGGAACGGGGCGGTGAGGATCTGCGGCAGCTCGCCGGCATCGTGCGCCCGGATCCCGTACGCGTCGAGCCGGTTGCCCGCCGCGTAGTCGTAGATCTCCAGCGCCCACATGCCCGCGGTGACCGCCACGACCAGCACGGCCGCCGAGACCGCCCGGGTGGCGTGGGTCATCAGGCCCTCCGAACGACTCCGCCGGGGGACCACGGGGTTGCTCATCTCGCCGCCTCCGTCGGGGGGATCTCGCTGCCGGTACAACGAGCGGGGCCCTGTGATGGTGCCCTGCAGCCGCCCGCTCACACCGGCGGACCGGCCCCACCGGGCGGCGGGAGGCCCGGTCCGGCTGGCCGTTTCCGGTCAGATGATCTCTCTCGTCACCGGCGGAACGGCGGCTTACCTTCGGTGCGCGATCCCGAACGGCGATCATCGTGCCCCTTGACGTCCTCCCCACCGTGAACGGCGGGGATTCCAACCCATCGACCTACGCGGAGAGGAGGACAGGTTGAGGTTCGCGGTGCGTCGGCCCGGTAACCCGTGGCCCTTCCCGCGCAGACACGGCACGCCCTGCCGCCAGTTTGATGTTCTTGGCCGCGTTCACGTCAGCGTTGCCGGTGTAGCCGCAGGACCGGCAGCGGAAGACGGCTTGGCTCTCGCGCGCCCTCCGATCCATGACCCCACACGCCGAACACCGCTGACTCGTGTACGCGGGGTTGACCTTCACCAGGCGTCCGGGCGCCTTGTGCTCCAACCGCTCGGCCAGGAGCCCCCAACCGCCGGCAAGGATGCCCCGGTTGAGACCGGCCTTGGCCCGGACGTTCCGGCCAGGCCGCTCGACCGTGCCCTTCGCCGAGCGGGCCATGTTCCCGATGTTGAGGTCTTCGACCCCGATCACCTCGAAACGGCAGGCCAGGTCGGTGGAGGTCTTCTCCACCCAGTCCTTGCGCCGGTCGCTCTCGCGGGCCTTCAGCCGGGCGATGGCGGCCTTGACCTTGGCGCGCCGGTTGGAGCCGCGCCGGGCGCGGGCCAGCTTGCGCTGGAGCCGATGCAGGCGCTTGGCCTCGGTCTCGCGCAGGCCGGGGACGTTCAGCAATTCGCCTGTGGACAGGGCCGCCGAGACGGTCACGCCCCGGTCCACGCCGACGATCTCGCCTGTCCCGGGCGCGGGGATCGGTTCGGGGACGGCGGCGAACGCGACATGCCAGCGCCCGGCCGCATCCCGGGTGATCCGGTAGGACTTCACCCCTTCCGGCACGGCACGCGACCAGCGAAACCGCACCCAACCGACCTTGGGGACCTTCACCTCGCCGACACGACGGGACAGACGGCGCACGTGGTCGGGTTTGACCGCGACGATCCGGAATCCTTCGCGCCGGCCGCGCCTGCGCCACGTCGGCCGCCGGTGGGTGCCCGCGAAGAAGTTCGCCATGGCCTCGGCGAAATCCTTGAGTGCCTGCTGCTGCACGATGATCGACCCGGCGGCCAGCCAGGCGAACCCGGCACGCGCTTGGGTGAGCTGGCGGCACTGCTCAGCGAACCCCGGCGCGGACTTGCGTCCGGGCTTCCAATGCGCGTGCTGCTCGACGGCGAGGTTCCACACGTACCGGGCGTGCGCGCAGTGCCCGGCCAGCGCCTGTTCCTGGGCAGGCGTGGGCTGGAGACGGTAGCGGGACACGCCGATCAACCTATAGGGCACCACCGACAAAACCAGGAGGCCCAAATGCCGCATCGTGCCGCGTTTCCTCCCCGCCCTGAAGGACGAGGCATCCATGCTGTAGGCGCCCGGTGACGGGGTGACCGGATGACACGACGGGCCGGGCGGCCTCGGTGAGGGAGGATCGCCCGGCCTGTCCGCGTCGGGCCCCGTTCGTCATGCGGAGTGCGGAGTCAGGCCGCCGGGCGCTCGGTCAGGGGGGCCGGGGCGATGGTGCGCTGGGGGCGGCGCAGGTAGCGGCGCTCCTCGGGGGTGGTACCGCCCCAGATGCCGTCGGGCTCACCGGCCCGCAGGGCCCAGTCGAGGCACTCGGCCCGCACCGGGCACTGGGCGCAGACCGACTTGGCGGATCGCACCTGTTCGGCCATCACCGGCGACGTGTAGTTGATGGGGTAGAACAGCTCGGGGTCGACGCCGCGGTTGCGGCAGGCCGAGTAGTCGGTCCAGTGCTTGTCGGGGTTCAGCATGTCGTCTCCAGGTCGAACAGGGCCGCCAGCAGGGATGGCTCGCAGTGGCCGGCCCTTACCCGTTCCAGCAGCAGGGAGTCGGCCAGCCTGTGCAGCGCACCCGTCACGATCGCCAGTTGTGCGCAGTCCAGCGCGGTCCGTCGGGCGAGCCGGGTCACCTCGGCGTCGATGACCGCCGCGCAGCGGTCCCGCAGCGCGGCCGGCAGGTCGCCGTCCGGCCGTCCCTCGTCCGGCGCGAGCGTATGGGCGGCGTCGAGGGCGGGAGCGGACGGCGGCCGGGATTCGGCGCGGGGAACGTCGGCGAGGGCGACCATGACGGCGGTGGCCTCCATGAGATCCAGCGTGGTTCGTACCCAACGTAGTACTACAAGCCGTAGTACTACAAACGAGGGTAACTTACCGGCCCGACCGGGCGGATACCCTGAGCCACGTGGCTCGTGATCAAAAGGTGACCTTCCGCGAGGCCGTGCGCGACGACGTGCCCGCCATCGTCCGGCTGCTGGCCGATGACCCGCTGGGCAGCACCCGCGAGTCGCCCGGCGACGAGTTGCCCGAGCCCTACTGGACGGCCTTCGACGCCATCGACAAGGATCCCAACAACGCGATCATTGTGGCGGAGATCGACGGCAGGATCGCCGGTTCCCTCCAGCTGACCTACATTCCCGGCCTGACCTACACCGGCGGCGAGCGCGCCCAGATCGAGGGCGTGCGGGTGGCCTCCGAGCACCGCGGCCGGGGCGTCGGGCAGGCCCTGATCGAGTGGGTCATCGAGCAGGCCCGCGCCCGCGGCTGCCGGGTCGTCCAGCTCACCACCGACCGCCAGCGGCCCAACGCCATCCGTTTCTACCAAAAAATGGGCTTCCGTCCGAGCCACATGGGCATGAAATACCCCCTCATCGAGAAGTAGGCGCGGCGCCCCGGCCCCGTGCGCTGCGGCGCGAGGGCCGGGTCCGCACGGCGCGGGCGGCGACCTCGCCGCCCCGTTCTCGCGCCGCCCCTACCGTGAGAGAAGGCGTTCGCACTGCTGGACGCCCCAGGCGGTGATCATGATGACAGAGCGCACGATGCCGGCCGGTCCGCACGGTGATGAGGCCGGCGACCCCGGACAGGACGCGGCCGGCACCCGGCTGTTGGCCGTGGCCGGACGCCTGTTCGCCGAGCTGGGCTACGACGGAATCAGCACACAGACGATCGCCGCCGCGGCCGGCGTCGGTCTGAACGTGATAGCCGAGTGTTACGGCGGTAAGAGCGGCCTGTACATAGCGGTGATGGAGCAGTCCATCGGACCGTGGCACCAAGAAGTGAGGGCAGCCCGCCGGCAGGGCCCGCCGGGCGCCGAGGGTCTGATCTGGCTGATCGACTCGTATCTGGACTACTGCCTGGAGCACCCGGAGATGCCCCGGCTGTGGATCTACCGCTGGATGTCCGACGCCACCGACATCGGCGGCCCAGAGGAGCGGATCAGTGCGCCCCTGATGGAGGACGTGATGGCGATCGTCCGCCCGGCCGTCGCCCCGGACGTCGACCCCGATGCGGCGCTGTGGACCTTCGTTTGGGCGATCCACGCCTACATGCAGGCCGGTTTCCTGGACGACTTCGGCCGGCCACGCCGGCCGGAGAATCCGCAGACGCTGGACCGCTTCCGCCACCACCTGCACCAGCTCGTCTGGATGATGACCGCCCCGGACCCCTCGCTCCGCGAGCCGCGCTAGCCCAGATCCACGCTGGACGAGATCAGCGCTGGACCAGATCAGCGCTGGACCAGATCCGCGCTAGACGAACGGCCCGGCGTCCCGGAACAGGGCCTCGGCGCGTACCAGCATGCGTTTGAGGAGGGCGTTGAGGGCCTCCTGGTCCGCCTCGTCCAACCCTTCGAGCATGGCCTCCTCGGCCTCGCCGCGCAGCCGCATGGCCTCCTGCCACCTGTCGTGACCGAACTCGGTGAGCTCCACCTCGACCCGGCGGCGGTCCCCGGTGCCGCGCAACCGGCGGACCAGCCCGGCCCGTTCCAGGGTGTCGAGCCGCCCGGTCATCCCGGCGGGGGACAGCATCAGCTCGGCGGCCAGTTCGGAGGGGCCGGCCCGCCAGGGCCGCCCGCGCGAGACCAGCCGGTGCATCGTCTCGAACTCCGACTCCTGCAGGCCCACCTCCGCCAGCGCCCGATCCTTGGTCTGGCCGACGTGCTTGGCCAGGAACTGGATCCGGGTGATGATCCCCTCGGCCCGGTCGTCGAAGGGGGTCAGGCCACGCCAGCGGGCGATGTGCCGATCGACGGAGTCCTCCATGCCGCCATTGTGCTACGCCCGCCCCCGGGTAGATAATTCGGTAGCGAAATTTTCGCTACCGAAGTAAGTTGCCGGTCCATGAAGCTCTCCCATGGCCGGCTGCTCGTCGGCTGCGGCCTCGCGACGGTGGGGACCGCGCTGATCCCCACCGCCCTGACCCTGGCCGTCCTGCACGGCACCGGCTCGGCGGCCGACCTCGGCATCGTGCTGTCCGCCGAACTGCTGCCGCTGGTGCTGCTGCTGCCGGTCGCCGGGGTGGTCGCCGACCGGCTCCGACCGGAGCTGATCATCCTCGTCGCCGACCTGGTACGCGCCGCCGCACAGATCGCCATGGGCGTCGAACTGCTGTACGGCCTCACCCGGATCCCCGACCTGGCCGTGCTGTCGGCCATCACCGGAGCCGCGGTGGCCTTCGGCATGCCCGCGGTGCGCGGCCTCGTCACCGCAACGGTGCCCGGCCCGCAGCGTCTGCGGACCAACGCACGGCTGGGCGTCGTGCAGGGGGTGTCCCAGGTGGCGGCACCCTCGGTGGCGGGAGGTCTGTCGATCGCCCTGGGCGCGGGATGGTCCTCGGTGCTCACGGGCGGACTGTTCGCGCTGGGGGCGATCACGATCGGCGGGATGCGGACGCCCGCGGCCCGCCCCCGGGAACAGGCGGGCCCCGGCGCGTTCTTCGCGGAGATGCGCGAAGGCTGGGCCGAGACCAGGCGGCACCGCTGGTTCTTCTACAGCGTGATCGGCCACGGCGTCTGGCACCTGGCGGCCGGTTTCCTGCTCACCCTCGGCCCGGTCATCGCGGTACGGCACCTCGGCGGCGAATCCTCCTGGGTGGCCATCGTCCAGGTCGGGATGATCGGCCTGGTGGCCGGGATCTACCTGGCCGGCCGGCTGCCGATCCGCCGCCCGCTGGTCGTGGTCGCCGTCTGCACGGCCTCCTACGCGCTTCCGCTGACGGCCTTCGGGCTGCACGCCTCGATGCCGATGGTCACGGCGGCCTACTGCGCCGCGATGTTCGGCCTCGGCCTGCTGTCGACGCTATGGGAGACGGCCATGCAGGACCGCATCCCCGCCGAGGCCATGGGCCGCGTCGGCGCCTTCGACGCCCTCATCTCCTTCGCGGTCCGCCCGCTGGGCCTGGCGGTCGCCGCGCCCGTCGCCGCCCTCACCGGCACGGCGGTGCCGCTGCTGGTCGGCGCGGTCCTGGTGGCGGTGGTCAACCTCGCGGTCATCGCGCTCCCCGACATACGCAAGGAGCCCGCACGGACGGCGGCCGAACCGGTCCGATGAACGGCATCCGGTCGGCCGCCGGCCGCATCCGGGCGGCTCAGCCCGAGTCCCGCACCCGGTAGGCGAGTTCGATGGACCACTGGTCCATGTCGGGCTCGACGGCGGGGTCGTTCGGGTAGAACTCGAAGCAGCCGCCCCAGACCTCGCTGTCGCCCTCCTGCCGGATGTCCCAAGCGATGCCATGGTCGTCCGCCCAGCGCCGCAGCGCGGTGATGGAGCCGAACAGGCCGTCCGGGTGGCCGTGGTGCGTCAGCGTGGCGTAGCGGCCGGCCGGGATCGAGCCCGCGATGACCCGGCCGTCCTCCTCGACGGCCTCCGCCACCGGGACGCCCACCTCCACCTCGAACGGGGCGTCCCTGTCGCCGATCACCCAGTAGCGGTAGAACAGCGGCCCGGCAGGGGCGATCCCCTGCCGGGCGAGCCACCCGAAGACCTCCGGGACCAGGGCGTTGACCCGATCCCACTCCCTCATCGGAGCCTTGATCGGGATGGCGGCGTACGGCCGGGCGGCGCGTTCTTCGATCCTCGGTTCACTGCGCATCTGCGATCTCCCCACAGTCGTGCGGTCACGTTCACCTCCCCTACGACGCGGCGCTCGGAAACTCATCGGTCGGCGACGGATTCCCCGCCGGACGGCACTGACCGCCGAGCCACGCGGAACCGACTTGCGGGCTCCGGCCTCACCACCGTCACCTGCGGCCTTCCCCGCAAGCCCCGCCACCTCTCACCGTGTGCGGGCCGGGCTTCGGATTCAGGGGCCGCCGAGGGACGGCGGCAGGCCGAACAGCGGGAACAGGCGGTCGGTGTTCAGAAACGAGGTCGTTGCGGCGATGCGCCCGGCCCGCACGTCCACCAGTACCAGCGCCCTCGGCTCGAACGCACCGCCCGGCCCGGTGGGGACGTACTGGGCGAAGGCCGGTGAGCCGTTCGCGGCGACCCGCACCAGACGCGAGCCGAGACATCCCGCGGCCGGGGCGAGCAGCGCCCGGCGGATGTCCTCGCGGCCCCGCAGCCACCAGGCGAACGGGGGCATCGACATCGTGGCGTCCTCGTGCAGCAGCGAGACCAGCCGGTCGACGTCATGACGTTCGAAGGCGTCGCAGTAGCCGTCCAGCAGCCGCCGCCCCGCCTCGTCCAGCGGATCGGCCGGCCCGGGGGCCCGCAGGGTGGTCCGGGCGCGTTGCAGGGCGCTGTCGACGGCCGCGACGGTGCCGCCGAGCAGCCCGGCGACCTCGGCGGACTTCCAGCGCAGCACGTCCCGCAGGATCAGCACCGCACGCTGGCGGGGCGGCAGGTGCTGGAGCGCGGCCACGAACGCCAGCCGGATCGTCTCGCGCGCCGCCACCACTTCGGCCGGGTCCAGCCTGCCGTCCGGGACCGGCAGTACCCACCGTTCCTCCGGCAGCGGCCTGCCCAGGGCCTCGCCGGGCCGGGAGGCGGGACCGAGGTCCACGGCGCGGGCCCGCCGTTCGGCGCCGCGCAGCATGTCGAGGCAGATGTTCGTCGCGATGGCGTACAGCCAGGAACGCGGCTTCCCTCGCGCCTCGTCGAAGCGGTCGAGACTCCGCCAGGCGCGTACCAGGGTCTCCTGAACGGCGTCGTCCGCGTCGAACGCCGAACCCAGCATCCGGTAGCAGTAGCCGGTCAACTCCCCGCGGTACCGCTGCCACCACTGCTCCAGCACCGCCGAGTCGGGTACAAGACTCATCCGCACCCCACGCCCGGCGGCGCCGGTGCCGGCCGTTCAATGGTCAGGGACCGCACGGCTCTCCTCTTCGGACTCGTCACCGGACACGCCTACCTCATCATGGACCTTTCGTTCTCGGGTACGAGCGAGCTGTGACGGACCGGCCGGGACGTCCGGGTTTGCCCGGACGCCGTGGCCTCGTGGTTTGTTCACCTTGGCGTGTAATGCTGGACATTCGATCGTTCCCCCTGGTTCACCCCCGCCACCAGGAGGCCGACCACCGAGGAGCACGCGTGGCCGAACCGAAGAGCCAAATGGAGATCGAGCGCAAGTACGACGCCGAGCACGACTTCACGCTGCCCGACCTGTCGGGACTGCCCGGAGTCGCGTCCGTGAGCGAGCGCCGCTCGTACCTGCTCGTGGCGAACTACTTCGACACCGCCGATCACCGGCTGGCCACGCGCGGCATCACCCTGCGCCGCCGCCGCGGCGGGGAGGACGCCGGCTGGCACCTGAAGATGCCGGTGGGCCCCGACGCCAAGAACGAGCTGCGGGCCCCGCTGGGCCGCCCCCAGGTCGTCCCGGCCCGGCTGTCCGGCCTGGTCGCCGCGTACACCCGGGGCGCCGAGCTGCGGCCGGTGGCCACTCTGGAGACCAGCCGTACGGTGACGCGGCTGCTGGACGCCCAGGGGGAGGTGCTCGCCGAGGTCGCCGACGACGCGGTGATCGGCCGGGTGATCGACCCGGTGGTCGCCGGGGACGGGGAGCAGCCCGCCGGCAACGGCACCGCGCCGATCAGCGCCTGGCGGGAGATCGAGGTCGAGCTGGGCCCCGCCGGCACCCCCGAGTTGCTGAAGGCCGCCGGCAAGCGGCTGCGCAAGGCCGGCGCCCGCAAGGCGAGCAGCTCCTCCAAGCTGGGCCGCGTGCTGGAGCCCGTCATGACGGCCCCGTTCAACGGCCACCGGGCCGCCCCCGAGCTGCCCGCGGGCTCCGCCGGGGCCGCCGTGATCGGTTATCTGTCCGCGCAGGTGGACGCGGTGCTGAAGTTCGACCCGAAGGCCCGGCTGGCCGAGCATGACGCGGTGCACAAGATGCGGGTCTCCGTCCGCCGGATCCGCAGCGCCCTCAAGAGCTACGCACCCCTCCTGGACGCCGGACGCATCGCCCCGCTGGAGCCGGAGCTGAAGTGGCTGGCCGACGCCCTCGGCGAGGTCCGCGACCTGGAGGTGCTGCGGATGCGCTTCACCGACCGCCTGGACCAGCCGTACGGCCTGGAGCCCGCCGCCTCCCAGTCGTGGCTGGAGTCCCTGGCCAGGGAGGAGAAGTCGGCGTACCGCAGGCTCAACGTCACCCTCAAGGAGCCGCGTTACTTCGCCCTGCTGAACGCCCTGGACACCCTGGTGACCGACCCGCCGCTGACCGAACGGGCCGGCAAGGACGCCACCAAGGAGCTGCCCCGCCTGGTCACCCGCCAGTGGAAGCGCCTCACCAGAAAGTACGAGGCCATCTCCACCGCCGAGGACGCCGAGGAGGCCCGGCACGACACCCGCAAGGCCGCCAAGCGCGCCCGCTACGCGGCGGACCTGGCCGCCGACGCCCTGCGCGACCTCGCCCGGCAGACCGGCGGCAAGGACTCCCGCGACCTGGCGAAACTCGCCGACGCCGCCGACCGGACCGCAGGCCACGCCAAGAGCCTCCAGGAGGTCCTCGGCGGCTACCAGGACGGCGTCATCGCCATGGAGCACCTGAAGGCCGCCTCCGCCAACCGCACCACCACCCCGGCCGAGGCGTTCGTCCTGGGCGCCCTCTACGGCATCGAACGCTCCGAAGCCCACGCCTCCCTCTCCCAGGTCGAAGACACCTGGAAGAAGACCAAGCCCCCATCCTTCTGACCGCCGGTCGCGGTGTGCGGCTCCGGCAGGGCCAAGGCCGCCGATGACGGTAGCGCGCCGCCCGCCTCACAGGGCAGGCGACTAACGCGGGTGGGTGGAGTGGCGTTCCAGGGCGGCGATGCCGGTGGGGTGGCCGTGCGGGTCTGTGGACAGGTGGGCCACCCAGAAGCTGCCCTTGCGGAGAGAGGGATCGTCGGGGGCCTTCTCGCCGAGTCTGCGGCACAGCTCGGTGACGAGATCGGCGACGATCTCGCCGTGAGTGCATACCAGGAACGGGACGCCCTCGTCGATGAGCTCGTCCAGTTTCCTGCGGGCCTGCTCAGGAGGGCGGCCGATGGTGAACGCCGGGGCGGTGGTCGCCTCGGCGCCGTTCGCCAGTGTGTAGGGGAGCAGGGTCTCCACGCAGCGGGCGGTGGCCGAGCTGACCGGGCGGAGGGGGCCGAACGCCCCCAGCAGGTCGGCCAGCAGCCGGGCCTCGCAGCGGCCGTGCTCGTCCAGCGGGCGCAGGGCGTCGTCGTCGCGCCAGTGGCGTTTGTCCCCCGCCGAGGCGTGCCGCAGGATCACCACGGGACGGGTCACCGCCGGCCCGGCAGCGAACTCGTGCAGCAGGTCCACGTCCCGCTCGTAGGTCAGCAGCCGGGCGGCATCGTCCACCGGCAGCCACTCCAGGCGGTCCACCTCGTGGTTGGGGACGAAGGGCCTCCCGGCACCGATGGCCGTGGCGCTCCAGTAGTCGACCCGCTTGGGCCGGCCGCTCTTCATGTAGGTGGTCGTGGGCAGGCGGCGGCCCAGCCGTACCGTCAGGCCGGTCTCCTCCTCGGCCTCGCGCAGCGCGGCGGCCAGCACGTGCTCGCCCTTGTCGAGCTTGCCCTTGGGGAACGACCAGTCGTCGTACTTGGGCCGGTGGACCAGCGCGACCCGCGGCCCGTCCGGGCCGCCGCGCCACAGCACGACCCCGGCCGCACGGATCAGCGCGCCCTCGGGCACCGTCTCAGCCATCCACCGTCCTCCAGCGTCTGGTCCTCATCAGGTGCCGCTGGATGTCGAGCAGCGGCTCGGCCTCGTCGTCGCCCGGCGTCCCGGCGTACTGGTGCCGGGTCCACTCGCCGTCGCCGTCCAGCCACCAGCTCGCGGTGCCGTCGTCCATCGCCAGGTCCAGCAGCCGGACCAGCTCGTTGCGGTGCGCCCGGTCACTGACCCGCACCAGCGCCTCCACCCGGCGGTCGAGGTTGCGGTGCATCAGGTCGGCGCTGCCCAGCCAGACCTCCGGATCGCCACCCGCCTCGAATGCGAAGATCCGCGAGTGTTCCAGGAACCGGCCCAGCACGCTGCGGACCCGGATGTTCTCCGACAGATCCGGGATGCCCGGCCGCAGCGCGCAGATGCCGCGCACCCAGATGTCCGCCGGCACGCCCTCCCGCGACGCCCGGTACAGCGCATCGATGAGCACCTCGTCGACCAGCCCGTTGCACTTCATCCGGATGCGGGCGGGACGGCCGGCCCGATGGTGGTCGATCTCCCGCTCGATCCGTTCCACCAGCCCCGAGCGCAGGCTGTGCGGCGCCACCAGCAACCGGTGGTAGGAGTTCTGCCGGGAGTAGCCGGTCAGGTGGTTGAACAGCGTGCTGACGTCCTCGCCGACGTCCGGCGCGGCGGTCAGCACCCCGAGGTCCTCGTACTGGCGGGCGGTCTTGGGGTGGTAGTTGCCGGTGCCGACGTGGCAGTAGCGGCGCAGCGTCCCGTCGGACTCCTGCCGCACCACCAGCGACAGCTTGCAGTGCGTCTTGAGCCCCACGAACCCGTACACCACGTGGCAGCCGGCCTGCTCCAGCTTGCGCGCCCACTCGATGTTGGCGCGCTCGTCGAAGCGGGCCTTCAGCTCGACCACCACCACAACCTGCTTACCCGCCTCGGCCGCGCCGATCAGCGCGTCCACGATCGGGGAGTCCCCGCTGGTGCGGTAGAGGGTCTGCTTGATCGCCAGCACCTGCGGGTCGGCCGCGGCCTCCTCGATGAGCCGCTGCACGGTGGTGGTGAACGAGTCGTAGGGATGGTGGACCAGCACGTCGCGCTCGCGGATCGCGGCGAACAGGTCCGCGTCGATCGGCAGCGCCTGCTTGGACGGCACGAACGGGGGGTACTTCAGCTCCGGCCGGTCCAGGTCGGCGATGGCGTGCAGCCCGGCCAGGTCCAGCGGGCCGGGCACCTTGTAGATCTGCCGGTCCTTGATGCCCAGCTCGACGGTGAGCATCTCCAGCACCTCGGGGGAGATGGACTCCTCCACCTCCAGCCGCACCACCGGGCCGAACCGGCGGCGCAGCAGTTCGCGTTCCAGCGCCTGCAGCAGCCCCTCGCTGATGTCCTCGTCGATCTCCAGGTCCTGGTTGCGGGTCACCCGGAACGCGTGGTGCTCGACCACCTCCATGCCGGTGAACAACTGGCCGAGGTGCGCGGCGATCACGTCCTCCAGCGGGGTGAACCGGTCGGCGGACGCCTCGATGAAGCGGGGCAGCACCGGCGGCACCTTGACCCGGGCGAACATCGTCGCCTCGCTCTCGGGGTCCCGGACGACCACCGCCAGGTTCAGCGACTGCCCGCTGATGTAGGGGAACGGGTGCGCGGAGTCGACCGCCAGCGGGGTGAGCACCGGGTAGATCCGGTCCCGGAACATCCGGTGCAGCCGCTCCTGCTCGGTCTGCGACAGCTCGTCCCAGCGCAGGATCTCGATGTCCTCCTTGGCCAGCGCCGGGCAGATCTGGTCGCGGAACACGTCGGCGTGCCGCAGCATCAGCTCGCGCGCCACCGCCGAGGTGCGCTCCAGCACCTCGCGGGGCCGCCGTCCGCTGGCCGACTGCACGGCCAGCCCGGTGGCCATCCGGCGGGTCAGCCCGGCCACCCGCACCATGAAGAACTCGTCGAGGTTGCTGGCGAAGATCGCCAGGAAGCGCACCCGCTCCAGCAACGGCAGCGACGGATCCTCCGCCAGCTCCAGGACACGCTGGTTGAACCGGAGCCAGCTCTCCTCCCGGTCGAGGTAGCGGTTGTCCGGCAGGGCGTCACCTCGCGAGGGGATATGTCCCGGATTGACACTCATGCCCATCATCATCCCCGCCCTTTATGAACAAATGCCCAGGCCGCATGAACAGCGGGTGAACCCCTCCCCCGCCGACGGCACTCAGATCCAATGATCACGTCTGCGGTTCCCCGGCAACGCCCTGACGCCCCGTCCGGATCAGGCCGCGCCCGTCCGTCCACGGGGTGTTCCACTCTGCGCGGGGATCATTCCGCCCCGCTCTTCACCACCGCCGCCCCGGCCGGGGCGGGCCTGCCCGTGAAGCTCGTGTCAGGGACGCCACTGGTCCAGGTAGGCCGGCAGATCACGTTCGGCGAAACGGGCGGGATTCCAGTCGTCCGGCTCGGTGCGGCCCTTCCACACGTACGTCCAGGCCCGCCGCCCGTCGTCCAGCGCCATCCGGCGGGGCTCGTACGACTCGCCCTCATAGGCGTCGAGCAGCCGGCGCTCGGCCTCGGACAGGCCCGTCATCAGCAACCCGTCCGCCACGCCGCCCGGGTCGGCGACCAGCCCGGGATACACCACACCGGGCAGCGCCTTGACGCGCCACCCCACGGCCCTGGCGGGCTCCAGCTCCGGCACCCGTCCCAGCAGCGCTTGGAGAACCTCGGGGAACCGCAGCGTCCCGTAGACGAACAGCCCGTCCGGCTCACAGCGGGTCGCACCCGCGGGGTCGGCGGGGCCAGGCGGCCGGTCATCGCCGGCGAGAGCGTCCATCCCCTCATCCTCACCGCGCCGGACCCGTGCGACGGCCCGGACGGCGTCAGGAACGCCGGTCGGCCGCCGCCTCGGACCCGCCGGGCCTGGCCTTCATGAAGAACGACAGCGCCTCCGGCACGTCCCGGAGCTCCATCCGCTGTGGGCCGCCGACCGGCAGCGCCCCCGCCACGACGATCAGGGCGGCCACGATCACCCAGCGAACCAGCCGTCTGCGCATTCCAACCTCGGACTCTCCCGGCGTCGACCGAGCGGCACTCACCGCGGAGACACCATGGACCCAAACCCACACGTCGCGTGACCAAAAGACGGAAAAGTGATCCAGGTCACACAGCCTGGATCGCGGTGGACTCCGGTCCTGCGCGGACGCGCGTACACGCGGACCGCCGGCCGGCCCGTCCGGCCGATGCGGTGCGGTGCCGGGCGGAGGCCCCGGGGCCGTCGTCCCGGACGGACGCAACCGGCCGGTGGGGGTCGGGATAGAGGGGGTGTCGGCATTCGGAGATCGAGGAGACACCCATGAAAGGACGTACCGGTCCATGGCTCCGGCGAGAGCGGTGAGCCGTCCCCCGGGGCAGCTCGACGACGAAGCCATCGTCGCCGCCTCTCTGGAGGAGCCTGAGGCGTTCGGGGAACTGTTCCGCCGCCACTCGCCACGGCTGCACGCCTATGTGCAGCGGCGGCTGGGGCCTGCCCTGGCGGACGACGTGGTGGCCGAGACGTTCGCGACCGCGTTCCGGCAACGGGCGCGGTTCGACGGACGAGCGGCGTTCGGCGCGTGGCTGTGGGGCATCGCGAGCAAGGTCATCGCCAGGCACCACCGGCAGGAGAGCCGCATGTACCGGGCGTTCGCCCGGACCGGGGTGGACCCCGCCGTGGACGGCGTCGCCGAGTTGGCCAGCGCCCGCGCGGCGGCCACCGCGCTCGGACCCCACCTGGCCAAGGCCCTCGCCGGCCTGAAGGCGCAGGACCGCAACGCGGTCCTGCTGCTGGCGTGGGCCGATCTGTCGTACGCCGAGATCGCGGTGGCCCTGGACCTGCCCCTCGGCACCGTGAAAGCCAAGATCCACCGGGCCCGAGCCAAGCTCCGCAAGGCCCTTCCCGAGGAGACCAACGATGGATGAGATCGACGCCCTGCGGGGGATGCGCACCGCCCTGACCCGCGAGGAGGCCCCGGACCGGCTGGCCCAGCGGATCGACTGGCGGTCGGCCCGGCCCGCCGCCGAGGCCCCGCGCCGCCGCGGCCGGTTGAAGATGCCGCTGGTGAGCCTGGCCACCGCGGCGGCCGTGTCCGCGGCGGCCGTGGCGGTGGTGTCCCTGGCCTCGGACGAGCGGCCGCCCGGTGGCCCGTCCTCCCCGACCGTCCTGACCGGCAACGCACTGCTGGTGGCCGCCACGAACGCGGAGAAGGCGCCGACCGGCAGGTACTGGCACACCAAGCGGGTGGCCGGGAAGGTGTACGCGGTCGGCAAGACCGCCGCGGACCACTACAAGGTGGACACGAGCCGGGAGTACGAGACATGGGTGGACCGCGACGGCAAGAGCCACAGCTTCATGACCGACCGGCCGGCCCGCCCGGTGACCGCCGAGGACCGGCGCAGGTGGCAGGCTGCCGGGTCCCCCGATGAGATCCTCGCCCCGGACCCCGACGGGGTGATGGTCTCCCTGTTCGTGAAGTCGCTCGGCCCCCGGAGTCCGATGCCCTCGCCCCCGGACGCCTACAGCTTCCACGGCCTGACGGTACGACAGCTCGCCGAGCTGCCCACCGACGCCAAGGCGCTGGAGAAGACCCTGCTGGGCCTCAAGGGCAACTGGCACGCCTACTCGAAGGACTTCTCACAGCGGCCCGTGCGGGAGCCGATCCGTTCCCTGCGCGGCGCGGAGCGGGTCCGGGCGCTCAGCGATGTGGCCGGTGACCTGCTGGCCAACCAGCCCGTTCCGCCGGGGGTACGGGCGGCGGCGTTCAAGATGCTGGCCGGGCTGCCCGGCGTCACGGTCAAGGGGCAGGGCACCGACCCGCTGGGCCGCACCGGAACGGTGGTGTCCCTGCCCCTGGAGACCACCACCCCGCTCGGGATCTACAGCGCCCCGAAGCAACTCGGCACCTACCGCCGCCAGTGGATCATCAACCCCGCCAACGGCACCCTCCTGGCGGTCCAGGACCTCGTGGCGACCCCGCCGAAGGGGTCGCGCCGCCTGCCTCCCGGGGACGACGGCAAGCCGCGCCGCCTGACGGTCGACTACCAGCCCGACCGCTTCCACCGCCCCGGCGAGGTGTCGTCGTACGAGGTGTACACGGTCACCGAGTGGACCGACACCCAGCCGCGCTGACCCCCGGCGCCCCGAGTCGGCATCGCCATTCATGACCTGTTGCCCACCGACGCGTTCAGATCTCGACGGGGAACCGGTCGATGTCGCCGCCCAGCTTCTTGAACACGTCCGCGTCGATGACCGTGTTGGGCGGCGGCGGAGTGATGCTGACCGGGACGCCGTAGTCGCTGAAATCCAGCCGCTCCTTCTCCGTGCCCTCAAGCTGCAGCACATACGGTTGGCCCACAGTCGACACATAGATGTTGCCGATGTCGCCGCCTTTCAGCGTGATGACGGAGTTCCAGCCGACCATGGCCGTCGTGCCCTTGGTCAGGGCGCCCGTCGACCGCAGCGCATCACCGAGCAACTCCCTGTGGTCGGTGAAGGCCTTCAGTTTCCTCAGGTTCGTGTCGTCGATGGTGGCCTTGAGATATTTGCCGGACATCATGTCCACGACCGCCCGCCCGCCGAGCTCCCGCCAGAACGCGTCATCGGCCTTCATGTAGACGGTCCGGCCGATCCGGACGAGGTGCAGGCTGTTGTCGCCGAAGGTCACCTCTCCCATCGCCCGGTCGGGTGCCGAGGAACGGACGTCCATCCGGAACTGAAGGCCGCCCTTGCCGAACCCGCCGCGCATCCGCACGGACCCGGCCGCCAGGCTCGCCTGCCCGGCCCGGTCGAGGATCTCCTGGGCCGTCAGCCGTTCGACGCCGTTGACGGCGGCGGTGGGCTGCGCCGACGTGGACGCCGCGCCCGGCTCCCCGGCCGCCGCGCCGTCGTCATCGCAGCCGGCGGTCAGCAGCCCGCCCAGCAGGAGCATGACCAGCACGGCGGGTTTGCGCACACCCATGACAGACCTCGATTCGCCCATTTCCGATGATCGCCAGTAGGACGGCCGATTCCGCCGAACCGTTGTCATCGCCGTCGGGGGTGCGGCAGGTGGAGAAGTGGCACAGCGCCTGGCGGGCGGTCGAGCGCGACGACGAGGCGATCCGGCAGCGGAGGAGCCGGGTGTGGCCGTGCCGGCAAGCAGCGCGGCGGCCCGGACCGGACGGCACTCGCCGCGGAGACGCCGTGGCCCCGAACCCGTACGTCGTGTGACCCAAATCGGGAAAAGCGATCCAGGTCCCAGGATCTGGATCACACTCGTACGGGCATCATCCTCGGCCGGGCTCAGACGAGGCCGAGGGAGAGCATCGCCTGGGCCACCCGGGTGAATCCGTCGATGTTGGCCCCGGCGACGTAGTCGCCCGGCATCCCGTAGGCGTCGGCGGTGGTCATGCAGCGGGTGTGGATGTCCCGCATGATCTGGCGAAGCCGGTCCTCGGAGTGCTCGAACGTCCAGGAGTCGCGGCTGGCGTTCTGCTGCATCTCCAGCGCGCTGGTCGCCACGCCGCCGGCGTTGGCCGCCTTGCCCGGCCCGAAGGCGACGCCCGCCTCACGGAAGACACGCACGGCCTCGGGCATCGTGGGCATGTTGGCGCCCTCGCCCACCGCGATGCAGCCCCCGCGCACCAGCTTGTGGGCGTCGGCGCCGGTGAGCTCGTTCTGGGTGGCCGACGGCAGCGCCACCTCGCAGGGCACCTCCCAGACGCTGCGGCCCGGAACGAAGGTCGCCCCGTCGCCGGCCCGCGCCACCGCGTACTCCTCGATCCGCTGCCGGCGGACCTCCTTGACCTCCTTCAGCAGCGCCAGGTCGACGCCCTTCTCGTCGACGACGTAGCCGGAGGAGTCGGAGCAGGCCACGACGGTGCCGCCGAGCTGGATGACCTTCTCGATCGCGTAGATGGCGACGTTGCCGGCCCCGGAGACGACCACGCGCCGGCCGTCGAAGGAGGTACCGCGGGCACGCAGCATCTCCTCCACGAAGAACGCGCACCCGTAGCCGGTGGCCTCCGGGCGCACCTGCGCGCCGCCGTGCAGCAGCGGCTTGCCGGTCAGCACCCCGGACTCGTACCGGTTGGTGATGCGCTTGTACTGGCCGAACAGGTAGCCGACCTCACGGGAGCCCACCCCGATGTCACCGGCCGGCACGTCGGTGTGCTCGCCCAGATAGCGGTACAGCTCGGTCATGAAGCTCTGGCAGAAGCGCATGATCTCCGACTCCGAGCGTCCCTTCGGGTCGAAGTCCGAGCCGCCCTTGCCGCCGCCGATCGGCATGCCGGTGAGGCTGTTCTTGAAGATCTGCTCGAAGCTCAGGAACTTCACTATGCCCAGGTACACCGAGGGGTGGAAGCGCAGGCCCCCCTTGTACGGGCCCAGGGCGCTGTTGAACTCCACCCGGAACCCGCGGTTGACGTGCACCTCTCCGCGGTCGTCCTGCCAGGGCACCCGGAAGATGATCTGCCGCTCGGGCTCGCAGATCCGCTCAATGATCTTCGCATCGGTGAACTCCGGATGCTTGGCGATCACCGGTCCCACGCTCTCGAACACCTCGCGGACCGCCTGGTGGAACTCCACCTCGCCGGCGTTGCGCCGGACGACCTCATCGAAGATCGGCTCAAGCCTCTCGTGCACGAACGATTCCCTCCCTGGCTCATCGCGGCCCGGCCCGCCTCCTCGCGCGGGCTCCGGCCTCCTGCTGACCATGGTCGACGATCCGCCGCCCGCCGGCCCGCCTCACCCGCCACCGCGGACGAGGGCGGCGGCATGCGGAGGGCCCACCGGCCGCGACCACGGCACCGTCCCTGGGCACGACGTGTCGCCGCCCTTGGACGCCCGTATTTCCCCTGGTCAAGGGTAGGGCTACGAAGCCCGTGAGCTGGATCACCTCACCGAATGGCGTTCGGTATGGTGGGGGCCATGACGGTCTACGCGCTGGCCCAGATCTCCATCCACGATCGCAGGCGTTACGACGCCTATGTCGCGGGGTTCATGGACGTCCTCACCACGTATCAGGGCCGCCTGCTCGCCGCCGACGAACGGCCGGAGGTCGTCGAAGGCGAGTGGCCCCACGACAAGGTCATCCTGCTGTCCTTCCGGGACCGCGACGCCTTCGAGACATGGGCGAACTCCCCCGAGTACCAGGAGATCTCCAAGGACCGCCTCGCCGCCACCACCGGAGTCGTCATCCTCGCCAAGGGCCTGTGAGCAGGCGCCGGGGTGTCCTCGCGCGGCCCGTCAGACATCGAAGGCGGCGAACAGGGAGCCGACGATGAGCCCCATGGCCAGGAACGCCGCAGGACCTCCCGCCCACGCGGCCGCCCGCCCCTGGGCACCGGTGGCTCCCGCGTCCTCCAACATGGCTCGGACCTCGGCGTAGGGACCGGCGCCCCGATCGGGCATCGCCATCATGACGATGGGCGCCTGCAGCAGCCCGGCAAGCCCTATCACCGTGGGCGCCGGCCAGCTCATACCGGTCGCGTCACCGAGTGACAGGCCAAGGGCGACGGCGCAACCGTAGGCGATCATGGCGGCCAGTTGCAGCCCGACGGCGAACAACCCCGCCGCCAGGGCGCTGTCAGGCACCCTCCGCAGCAGCGGGCGCCACACCCGGAGCCCGACCCGCCGGCGGACCAGCGCCCCCCATCCCACCAGGAGCAGGGCGACCGCCACCACCAGCCACATCGTGCCGGACGGCTCCTTTCCGGCCAGGATCCGAACTGTAAATAGTATGTCCTATTAGATCCGTTCGCCGCCAGGCACGGGGCGCCTCGGCCTCCTGGTCCGGGGTCGCCGTCGACGGAGGTCGCCCGTTCCTCAAAAGAGCGCCGGGGCCGCCCGCTCCGGCTCACCGGGCTCGAAGACCCGGATCGCGCCGTACTCGCCGTCGTAGCCGGCCTCCCGGATCACCTCCCTGCGGCGCAGCCGGCCGACGGCCTCGGCCAGCAGCGGCGAGCGGGCCTCGATGGCGTCCACCGGCACGTCCTCCAGGATCGCCAGCTCGGGTCCCAGGGCGGCGACGAGCTCATCGACCTCCCGCAGCACCCGCTTGCTCTTGGGCCCGACCCCCAGGACCTCGCCCACGATCTCCGGCAGCGGGACGAGGCTGTGGAAACCCGCCGCGCCCTCGGGCCGGACGCCTTCGGGCCGGTCGGCCAGCTCCTCGACCCGGCTGAGCACCCCCACCGTGAGCCGCCGACCGCACACCGGGCAGACCCCGCCGCGCTCGCGCCGCTCACTCGGCGTCATCCGGACGCCGCAGCCGCGGTGCCCGTCGAGGTGGTACTTGCCCTCCTCGGGAAAGAACTCGACCGTCCCCAGGTGCCCCGCACCGGTCTCCAGCGCCCGCCGGATCGCGAAGTAGTCCAATTCGGTGTCGAACACCGTGGTCTCGCGGCCGAGCATGGGCGGCGAGTGCGCGTCGGAGTGGCTGACCATCCGGTAGCGGTCGAGCGCGGACACCCGCCAGTTCATGGCCGGGTCGCTGGACAGCCCGGTCTCCAGCGCGTGGATGTGACCGGCCAGATCGAGATAGCAGTCCTCGATCGCGTCGAACCCCGACTTGGAGCCGAAAACACCGAACCACGGCGTCCAGACATGGGCCGGCACCAGGTAGCCACCGTCGCCGCTCGCCAGCACGGCCTCCAGCAGGTCACGGGAGTCCAGGGCGAGCGTGGGACGACCGTCGGAGGCCAGCTCGCCGAACCGGCCGAGCCTGCGGTTGAGCTCCGCCGCCGCGTCGAAGTCCGGCACGTACACCAGGTGGTGGATCTTACGGGTACGCCCCGCGCGCCGATAGACGGTGGAGACCTCCACCGACAGCATGAACCGCACCGGGGCGGCGGCCACCCGGGACGGCAGCCCCGCCGAGGCCTCCCGATCCACGTCCTCCCGCAGCCGGAACAGCCCCGGCTCGGCCGGCACGAGGCCCTCCCGCAGCCTGTCGAACCAGGCCGGGTGCGTGAAGTCCCCGGTGCCCACCACCGTGATGCCCTTACGCCGCGCCCACCAGGTCAACTGCTCCAGGTCGCTGTTCTTGCTACACGCCCTGGCGTACTTGGAATGAACATGCAGATCGGCATGAAAACGCACTCGCGCATCCCTCCTGTGGCCTCGTACCCCGATACCCACCCGCAAACGGCGATCACGCCACCGTCCCGCTCCCCGGAAAGCCACGCCACCCACCTCCCGGAGCCCTCGGGAGTATCCGGCCTTCGGTGGGGCCGATCTGCCGAGTGACGCGTTCGCGCAGGTGAATCGGCTGAAGCGGCGTTGCGCAGTCGGCGCCGGCGCGAGGCCCGCCGTTTCCCGGCACAGGCGCCGCTCCGGCTTGCCTATAGACGTATACGTCTATAGGTTGTGCCGGTGCCCTTGGACGCCTCACGCAACAGCCTGGTGCTGCCGCTGCTCGGACTCCTCGTCGAGCAGCCGTCCCATGCCTACGAGCTCACCTCCCGCCTGCGCGAGCGGTACGAGGACCTGCCGGTCACGCGCAGCACGGTCACGTCCCTGCTGAAGGCGCTGGAGAGAGCCGGCCTGGTGGCTTCCCGCCGGCCTGAGCAGAGGGGCGGCCGCCCGCCGCGCACGACCTACGAGTTGACCGACGCGGGTGTGGCGGACTTCCGCCGGAAGATCGAGGCGGGACTGCGTGACGGACGGGTCGCCTCCGTGGACTTCGTCATGGCCGTCGCCTACGCGGCCATCCTCCCGGCCGACCATGCCGTGTCCATCCTGGAGGACCGCGCCGACCGGCTCGACCGGGAACGGGCGGCCCTGCGGGAACGACCCGACGGCGTGGCCGAGGCGCACATGCTCGAAGTCGCCTACTGGCGCACCATCGTCGCCGCTGAGACCACCTGGATCAGAACGCTGGCCTCGCGGATCCGCTCACACGACATCGGCTGGCCGGACACGCAGCCCGGCGGGCCGGAGAGGACCGGCACATGAAGTTCGGCATCTACCCGGGCGGGCGTGCGGGCACCGTCTGCTCACACCCGCCCGACCGCGCCGCGATCGGTGATCTCATCGACGACCTCGCGGGCGGCCGCCCCTTCGTCATCCGCGAATATGTGCACTTCTTCGGTGAGGAGACACCGCCGGACGTCATCACCTCACTCGGAGCCGACCACGACCTCGCCCACCTCACGATGCCCGACGGGTGGTACGTCGAGAACGGCCGCGAGCTGGACCTCGTGGTGAGCTACATCCCCCAGGCCGCCGACGTTCCCGGCTGGCTGTCGTTCCTCGACACCGTCATCGACCGCTACGGCCACCTGACGCGGTACCTGCAAGTGACCCTTGAGCCCAACTTCCCCATCCCACTCATCGACGGAAGCGCCCCCGGAGTCCTCCAAGCCCTGACCCTCGGCATACCGCACGCACGCACCGCCCTGGACCGGCGAGGCCTCCATGACGTACAGATCGGCTTCTCCGTCGCCGAACCGGCGGAATGGCTGGGCGGCGACGACGAGTTCTGGCGGTACCTGTCCACCGTGCCGCAGCAGGACTTCGCCGACCACGTCGACTACGTCGGCCTGGGCCTGTACCCCGACGCCTTCTCTCCGGTCGCCCCACGCGGCACACCAGGAGACGTCGCGTCCCTCACCGCCCACGCCCTGCACCACCTGAGAGAGCACTCGCTGCCCCGCGCCCACATCCCGCCCAGCACCCCGATCCACATCGCGGAGAACGGCACCCCGAGCGGAGCACCGCGCACCGAGCAGACACAGTGCGACTCCCTGTCCGACATGCTGAACACGATCCTCGCCTGCGAAGAACCCCTGAACATCGCCCACTACGAACTGTTCAGCCTCCGGGACGCAGCCAGCGACTCCCCCCAGCCCACCGGGACCCTGGGCCTCGTCACCGACACCTACCGTCCCAAACAGGCCTTCACCGTCTACCGCGACATCGTCCGCGACGCGAGCAGTCCGGCCACCACCAGAAAATCCTGACCGCGACAGCGTGCCCACTGATCCACCGCTCCACCACGGCGGGAACAGCGACGGCGGCCGGTGGGCAGAGGCGCCACGGCGCGACCGGCCACGTGATCTCCCACATCACCGAATCCGCCACCGGTAAGGAGTGACCGTGATGGCCGGCCCGGTACCGCTGCGCAGGTCAGCCAGGGCATCAAGCGAGTTCGGCGCGGAGCGTCTCGGTCACGGGGCGGTGGCCGCCGAGGTAGGCAGGGACTGCGGTGAGCGCCGCCACCACGAGCACGGTTGCCAGTACCAGGGCGAGCAACTGCCACAGTGGCGGAAGCGTGGCCCTGTCGCTGTCGCCGCCGGTGATCGCGTTGATGGCGTGGAACAGTACGAAACCCCCCGGGAAGGCACCCACGATGGCGCCGGCGAGCGCGGGAAGCACCTGCGCTGCCGCCAGTGCCGCACTCACCTCACCAGGGGTTGCGCCGAGGGCACGTGCCAGCGCGGAGGAATGCCGGTTGTCGAGTGCCGTCGCCCAGGTGATGAAGATGGCGTTGACCGCCGCCAGCGAGAACAATATGACCATCACGGCAAGGAGCGCCTGACGCAGCAGCTCGGCTTGGGCGTCGTCCACTCCCGCGGCGAGCGGTTGGGCGGTGAGGAAGGCGTTGAGCACCAGTGCGACGTAGATCCCGCTGACCGTGATCGCGATACTGACCACCCCCAGCACGACCCGTCGCGGCCGGCGGGCGACGACCCGCAAGGCGAGCAGCAGCGGGACGGGCAGCCGCGCCGAGATCACGATCAGCCAACCGGTGCGGCGGGGCGGGCGTGGCGAGCCGGCCAGCGCGTCGACGGTGCTGGAGCGGGCGGCGCGCAATGCCGGAACGACCGTCGCGACCACCGCGACCCCGACCGCCACGGCGGTCACCGAACCGACCGTGGACATGGTCATCGACGGCGTGCCCGTACCGCCGATGAGACCGGCACCGAACCCGGTGAGCAACGGAGCGATCAGCGAACCGGCCGCCAACCCGGCCGCGGCCGCGACGACGGCCACGAGGACGTACTCCGCGAGCAGCACGGCAGCGACCAGGCCCGGTGTGCCACCGGCCGCCTTGAGGAGCCCGACGCGTTTGGTCTGATCGGCCATCCGGCCGCCGACCAGCACCGAGACACTGGCCACGGCGAGCAGACCGAGCAGCCAGGCTCCGATCATCAGCAGGATCCGGGCGTCCCGGGCCAGCTCGGTGACCCCTTCGAGGATGTTCTCCCAGGACTCCAGACGTGGCGCCGCCAGGCCCTCCGAGGAGTGGGCATCGACGAACGCCCGGGCCTCGTCCGGGTCGGCCAGCTTCAGGTTCATCACGTAGGCCAGGGAGCCTGGATCCGGGGCGAGACGGCGCACGTCCGCCTGGGTGAGCCAGACCAGACCTGGATTCTGCAGCAGGCCCGGAGGAAGCTTGGCCAGCACCTCGGGAGTCGCACCGCTCGCGCAGCCAACGGCGACAATGCAGGTTCCCCCTGGATAGGGCGGCATGGCGGCGGTGACCGCAACGCCGACGACCTCGAACGACCGGCCGTCCAGAGTGACCGGATCACCCACGCGCACATCAAGCGCCTTGGCGAAGGCGGCCTCGACCACCACGCCGCCATCGCTGACCCAGTCGCCCTGGATGAGCTTGGGCTGGTCGACCGACGCGGGCGTGGCGTCGCGCCCCACGGCCTGCACATCTGACGTTCGACCGGAGGCCTGAAGTTTCGCCGGGGTGACCGGGTACGGTCCGCCGTGGTCGATGACGCCGGGAGCGCCGGCCAGTTCCTCAAGGTCGGAGAGCTTGGCGTGCCGGTCGACGCCGGCGACCACGTCGGGTCCGCCGGTCGCCTCCCGGGTGCTCTGGTACGGGTCGCCGGCCGCGTCGCGCAGAACGAGCCCGAGCGTCAACGTCGTGGTGGCCGCCGTGAGGGCGAGCAGCAGAAGCGCAGTCTCGATACGGCGCCGTCGCAGGTCACGCACGGCGATGCGGCCCACCAGCAGGATCCGGCCCAGCACCCTCAGTCCTCCAGCCCGACGAAGGCGCCGAGTTGCCCGGTGGTGCCACCGGACAACCTGGTCTCGTCCACGAACGCGCCGTCGCGCATCGAGATCATCCGGTCCGCGGTGGCCGCGATCCGCGCGTCGTGGGTGACGATGACCAGCGTCTGCCCGGACTCGTGCAATCTCTCGAAGAGCTGGAGGACGTCCAGGACGGCGGCGCTGTCCAGATTCCCGGTCGGCTCGTCGGCGAGCACGACCAGTGGTTCGTTGCTCAACGCCCTGGCGATCGCGACCCGCTGCCGCTGGCCGCCGGACAGCGCGGAGGGCAGGAAACGTGCCCGGTCGGCGAGCCCGACCTGCTCCAGCAGATCCCCGGCCCGCCGTCTGGCCGCCCGCGGTGAGCGGCCGGCCAGCAGCGCCGACAGTTCGACGTTCTCCAGGGCGGTGAGCTCCTCCATCAGGTGGAAGGACTGGAAGACGAAGCCGACATCGGTGCGTCGCATCCGGGCCAGGGCCTTCTCACCGAGGTCGTCGATACGGCGGCCGTTCAGCCACACCTCGCCGCCCGAGGGCCGGTCCAGCCCTCCGAGCAGGTGCAGCAGCGTGGACTTCCCGCAGCCGCTGGGCCCCATCACCGCCACCGTCTCTCCCGCACCGATGTCGAGATCGACCCCGTCGACGGCGCGCACCAATCCCTCCCCCTTGCCGTACTCCCTGCGCAACCCGCGGGCGCGCAGCACGGATACGTCGGCGGCGTTGCTCACGATCCACTCCTTCGGTGGGTCCAGCTTTTCTCGCATGCTTCGAGCCAGCGCAGGTCCGCCTGAAGCCGGAGCACGACGCCCTCCAGCAACAGCGCCGCGTCCGAGCGGTCCGGCTCGGCCATGGCGGCGCGCTGGGCGTCCCGCAGCCGGCGCAGCAGCTCGCGGCGCTGGGCATCGACGATGGTGAGCGGGTCGGCCAACCCGGCCGCCGCGGCCGCGATCAGCTTGAGATGGAACTCCGCGAGGTCGGGCCGTGGCCAGCTCACCTCGGCGATCCACTCGGCGACCCGCTGCTGGCCACTGGGGGTGAGCACGTACACCTTGCGATCCGACCGGTCGGCGCCTCCGGCAGACCTCTCGACCGCCAACAGGCCGGCCTTCTCCAGCCGGGTCAGCGTGACGTAGACGTGCCCGGCGTTCATCCCCTCACCGAGAGGACCGAGCGCCTCACGCAGCCGCGCGCGCAGCTGGTAGCCGTACGAGGGCTCCTTGGCCAGCATCGCCAGCACCACTTCCTGCTGCATGACCCTCCTAGCTAACCGTTAGCCCTAGGTATAACGGTTAGCCCCCAGCAAGTCCAGCGAGCAGGACCCACCCGTCATGAAACGCCTCAAGAGCCGGCCGAAGCCGCGGTGCCCTGTCCCGATGCGTCGATCAGACGTTCGGGATTCGGCGCATGAAGCTCCACTTGTGGCCTTCGGGGTCGATGACTGTGATCATGCGGATGCCGAAGTCCCGCTCGACCGGTGCGGCCACCTCGACGTCAGGCGCCGCCTCCTGGATGGCGTGGTACACGGCGTCGACATCATCCACCCAGAAGCCGACCCAAGAACTCAGGCCGTCATAACGGGACTGCCAATCGACAACGGGTCCGTCGAGCCACACCTCGGCATCGCCTGCGGTGAGCTCGACATTGCGGACCACGTCGCCGTCGGACCAACGACCTCGTTCCTCGAACCCGAGCACGCGCACGCACCAGTCGGCGATACAGCCGGCATCGGCGCAGTACACGTACGGAACGGCGGCTTTCACCCGCAACGCGTCACCCATCGCCCGTCTCCCCTCGGGTCGTCGGTTCGAAGAGGTGACACAGTCTCAGACGTTCCAGGGCAGCGTCTTGTACCCAAGGACGCGAACGTAATGCTCGTAGCCTAGTGGGATGCCATCGAGCATGAAGGTCGTCACCGCGACCCCCAGCGCACCACTGGCGTCGGTGGTTCGTCGCTACGTCGGTTACCGGCAGACGGGGATTCCGCCCGGGATACATCGGGGCCTGCCCACCCGTGACCTGACGTTCATCGTCAGTCTCGAAGCCCCGGTGCGCACCGCCGCACCGCCGGACCCGACCCAAGCCCCGGTGTCACTGCAAGCCCTCGTCTGCGGCCTTCACACCCGCGCCGCACTGATCGCACGCAACCCCGTCGAATACGGCATCGCGGTGGAGACCGGCCCACTCGCGGCCCGCGCGTTGTTCGGCCTGCCGGCCGGCGAACTCGCCGGCACTGTCGTCGACCTGTCCACCCTCCTCGGCCGGGTCGGCGTCGAGCTGGTCGACCGCCTCTCCACCGCCGATACCTGGACTGCCCGGTTCGCCATCCTCGATGAGGTGCTGGCTCGCCAGATCGGCCGCACAACGACCGAGGTACCCCCCGAGGTCCGTCACGCGTGGCGCCGCCTCACCGGCACCGGCACCCCGCCCCCAATGGAGACGCTGGCCAACGAGGTCGGCTGGAGTCGCCGCCACCTCACCAAGCGTTTCCACCAGGAGGTAGGACTCCCACCCCGCCAACTACGCCGTGTGCTTCGCTTCGAGCGCTCGCTCACCCTGCTGCGCACCGGCCAGTGGCGAACGATGACCGACCTGGCCTCCGCCGCGGGCTACCACGACCATCCCCACCTACTGCACGAGTGGACAGACCTGGCAGGCTGCATCCCCACCACCTGGCTCACCCAGGAACACCTCCGCGTCCAGGAGGCACTCGACGACCGCTGAGCGTGATGCCACCCATGGACTGCAGCGCACCCCACCACCAAGCCGATCGCCCGGTTCAAGGTCCGCAAGCCGCAGCCATCGCAGCCGACCACATCGCCGGCGTCAGCAGCGCGAACCTGACGGACGCACAATGCTCGTGTGACCCGACCCAGAATCCGTGTCGCCGCCTACGTGATCAGGCATCGCACGGTTCCCGAACTCCTGGTCTTCGACCATGTCGGCATGCCTCAGGCCGGCACCCAAGTCCCCGCCGGCGGCGTCCAGCCCGGCGAGGAACTGGAGCAAGCCGTCTTGCGTGAGGTCTTCGAAGAGACCGGTCTGCACACCACTTCCCTGATCGAGCAACTCGTCGTGGAGAACAAGCCCCATCCCGACACCCGCCAGCCCCGCAGGACCACCTACTTCCATCTTCAGGCGCCCGCAACCACGGCAGACGCCTGGAATCACACGGTATGCGGCGATGGAGACGACACCGGCCTGACCTTCGCCTGCCGCTTCCTGCCGCTACCGCTGACACAACCCCTGGCAGACGATCAAGACGCCTGGCTCGGCCGCATCAACCCCCTCTGGGCCACCACGACCGACAACCAGCAGTAGGGGCTTCCCCCCTTGGTTGTGGACACCTCGAGACCTGGATCATGAGTGGTTCAGGCCGCCACCTCGCGTGGGCATCATTCGGCAGCGCAGCGCCGGCCATGGGTCACCTGGCTCGGTACGCAACGACATCTGTGCGCCCCCTGCAGCGCGGACCTCCATTCACCGACACATCGCGTCGATGAGTTCTGAAAAGTCCGGGAACTCCTCTCGCGCCGCCGCCACGATCTCCGCCGCGGAACGGCGTCTCCCCGGCGCGTACCGCTCCGCGATCGCCTGGAAAGCCTCGTTCGGCTGCGTCTCACGACCCGGGTCGGTGAACGCCTCCCCCGGCCCGAATCCGTCCGCGAACAGCCAGAGCAGGTCATCGAGATCGCGAGCTATCACGCCGCGCTCACCCTCGGAACCGAGATAGACGACAGGCTGCTCAGTGATCGGCGCACTGGGCCGGACCAGCCAGAAACCGACATAGTCACCCGTCCCGGTAGCGCCGAAGAAGCGGAATTCGCTGCCATCGACCTCCTCGTTACCGGTCCACAGGCGAAACCACCACGCGGTCTTCTCCGGCGCCTCGAACTGTTCGTACGGCTCGAAATCACAACCACGGGCCTCGTCGGTTTCTTCGTCCCACTCCCACTCGAAGCCGACCTCGACCACCTCGGCCAAGGCGATGGGCAGGACCAGATCTTCAGGTGTCTCCGTCACTCCGAGAGACTAAACCACCTCGGCAGCCGAAGTGGTTCGAACCTCCAACCTCCTGATCCGTAGCCACTGGCCAAGCCTTGCCCGAGCACATCGCCCGTGACTGGTTCCGCAAGAAGGTCTGGCTGCCTGCTCGCGCAGCGGCGGGTCCCGGCCTCGCACCACGCCGAGACCTTCCTGCACAACAGGTCGTGGCCTCGGCCGCTCACGCCGTGCAGCGCCTTGACGGCCACCTGATCGCCATTCGGCCCACAGCCCTCGTGAACGACTCCTCGGCTCCCCACACGGGTCTGGAATTCCTCACCAAAGCCCACCTCCGCCTGATCGGCAGCGAAACGCCGGCCGAAGATCCAGCACCGCAAACGAGTAACGCTTGACCCGAGGGAACAGGATCGCGTGGAGGCCGTCTTACACCACTCCGTTGGACGTGACCTACCGCGACCACGTTTCGCCGGCATTTCAACCGCGCCGTCGACAAGCAGCGCTGAGACAGGTGCTCCGGAATCCCGTACAGGCGGGGGGCGCAGCCTTAAAGACATGGTTGTCCACTGGGAAGTGAGGCGACTAGGGTCAGGGCATGAATGATCCCGGCCAGGTCCTTGCCCATCGGTACCGGTTGACGGACCTTCTGGGACGTGGCGGCATGGGGGCCGTCTGGCGGGCCCGCGACATGCAACTGGACCGGGAAGTGGCCGTCAAGGAGCTCCGGCTCCCCGAACATCTGGGCGCCGCACAGCGGGAGAAGTGGATCGCGCGGCTGGATCGGGAGGCGCGCGCGGCCGCAAGGTTGAAGCATCCCGGCATCATCACCGTCCATGACCTGGTCAAGGGTGACGACGGGCGCCCCTGGATCGTCATGGAGTCGGTCCACGGCGGATCCCTGGACGACCTGCTCAAGGCCCGTGGGCCGCTCACACCTCAGCAGGTCGCCGCAATCGGCCTGCGGATGCTTGACGCCCTGCACGCGGCGCACCGGGCGGGCATCATCCACCGGGACATCAAGCCCGCCAACGTGCTCCTGGAAGGCGACCGGGTCATCCTGACCGACTTCGGCATCGCCGCCCTCGGCGACGATGCCGCCCTGACCCGCTCGGGCGAGGTCATGGGGACCCCCGCCTTCATGTCCCCCGAACAGGTACGCGGCCTCCCGACCAGTGCCGCGACCGACCTGTGGTCGCTGGGCGCGACCCTCTACACCGCCGTGGAAGGCCGTCCTCCGTTCCCCGGTACGAGCACCGGAGCGGTCTTCGTCGCCATCGCGACCGAAGATCCAGCGCCCGCCGCCCATGCCGGCCCCCTGGAACCGGTCATCAACGGGCTACTCCGCAAGGACCCGGCCCAGCGACTGACCGCCGAACAGGTACACCCGATGCTGCTCCAGCTCGGTGCCAGTCCACCGGCACATGCCGCAGTGCATGGCCACGTACCCGCGCAGGCGCCTGCCCACTGGCCGCCGCCCCCGGTGCCGGGGACGCCGACGGCGTATCGCGGGAAACCCCTGTGGGCGGTGCTGGCCGTTGCGGCAGTCGCCGTGGTGGCTGCCGCGCTCGTGTTCGCGTTCGTGATCGCTTCCGGCGGGGACTCCGCCTACGAGAACAACCTGAGCATCGCCGAGAAACTGGGAGCACCCAGCGGCTACACGCGTACGTCGGAGAAGAACGTGGGCGGCGGCCGAGCACAGGTGACACTCGCCCGCACGTGCACCACAGGGTGCTCAGGCCCCGCCACCGCCGATCACCCGGCGTTCAAGGCCGTCAGAGAATGGCTGGTGACCAGGCCCGGCATCGCGGCGGTGTCTCCCGCGATGCCGGCCCTGGACCGCAAGAGTTGCATCATCAACGTTCAACCCGTCCGCACACCGGGCGTCATCAAGGTCCAGGTGGTACTCCGCGACGACAAGACCCTCCTGCAGATCGAGGTCGCCTGAGCGCCATTCCGGCCGCAATCCGGCGGGTTCAACGTGCCCAGCCGCCGAGTACGTGTTCGGGGTTTGCGCGATGGCAAGGCGGTCGCGGGCGGCAGCGATGTGGACGCCGAGTGAGAGACCACTCCTGTTGAGTCCGAGGGAGGACTCAGGCCGCCTTCACCGGGCGGCGTGGGCGTCTGCTGTGCAGAGGACGGGTTCAGTGAGCGTGCTCGCGGGGTGAGGCCGGCCGGACCGCCATCGCCTGGGCCAGCCACTGCCTGGTGGCGAACCCATCTGCGGGGGGATCCCCGCCTGCTCGCACCGCCCGGTCGGTGATCCAGGATCTGGGTGGATACAGCTCGGCATCGATCAACGCCCGCGCCTGCCGCCGATGAACGCCGCTAGGTGCATTGCCGCCCATCGCCAGGTAGCCGTCGACGCGAGGAGTCCCGACATCGACAGCCGAGGGTCTCGTACCGGTGACACGGCCACGATCGTCAACCGACGGCCGGACCTGGCCCCCGGATCCCATCCCGACGATGCGGCGGCCGGCCGCCCGGTCCGCCGAGATCACGTGCGGTCCCGGTGATGAACGAGTGATGAAAGATCTCAAGCCTTGATCATCTTGTGGTGACCAAGGCTCTGAGCCGGGGAACGTGGAGCGAGTGACGGGAATCGAACCCGCGCTACCAGCTTGGGAATCGCCCGGTTCCGGTCTGCCACAGCCCCTGAGCAGGCCGACCAGCCTCCCGCGGGTGACCGTGAGCGCCCCTGGTTCACCGTCCCTAATGGCCCGCTAATGGCCCGGCGACCCACCCTCCGACCTGCGGCAGCGTAGGCACCCAGCGCCCGAAGCTCCAGCCGTCGCACCGACCGCACCAGGGTCACAGAGGACAGGTGGACCCGGAGCGTAGGGACGCCGCGCCCCGAGCGCTGGAAGCCGATCGCCCCGATCCCGAACGGCGCCCAGCCACCCCAGTCTCGTAGGCCGCCCGAAGTCGGTGATCGAAGGAGGTGCAGTCTCCGCTGGCTCACCATGGCCCGGGTCCGGCAGATCACTCGGAACCGGGTCTACCAGCGGAGCGGTGAGCCTTCTCTTCCCTGTGAGACCGCTGGTTCGTGCACACTGGGTACATGCGCTACGCCGTGAGCCGACCCTACATCGTCCCGGAGAGCCTGGCCGAGCTGGCTGGGCCAACCTCCGGTGTGGTCAAGTTGCCCGCGCACCTCGACTGGTCAGAGCAGCATGTCTACGATCTGGGCGACCCTGCGCAGGCCGGGCTGATGTACGAGCGGGTCATCCGGGAAGCTTCCTCCTCACGTGACCTCGCCGCCTACCTCAATGCGGGCATGCTGGACCGGCTGTGGAATCGGCTCTACCTTCCCCCTCAGGTCCGTCGACTGTGGGAGAGCAGATTCCCTGGGCTGGTCCGAGCGGCGTAGCCCTGCACATGGACACTCTCCACGAACTCGCAACCCGTATCGGCCTCACGGCAACCGAGAAGTACGGATTCGCACTCGCAGGGGGTTATGCGATCCAAGCACACGGATTCCTTGATCGCATCTCTGAAGATGTCGACCTTTTCACCGTGAACGAGGCACGTGACCAGTTCGGCGAGGCTGTCGCAGCCGCGACCGCCGCCTACCGCAGTGCCGGCTTCGATGTCGAAGTCCCCCTGTCCAATGACGGGTTCGCCAGGCTGCTGATCACCACGCCTGACGGTCACTCGGTCAAGGTGGAACTGGGTATCGACTGGCGGGCGCACCCGCCCGTCGGACTTTCGGTCGGGCCCGTCCTCCATCCCGATGACGCCGTCGGCAACAAGGTCGCAGCGCTCTACGGCCGAGCCGAAGTACGAGACTTCGTCGACGTGGATGCAGTCCTGCGTAGCGGCCGGTACAGCACCGGCGACCTACTACGGCTTGCCGCCACGGCGGATCCCGGTTTCGAACCCGAGATGTTCGTGCATGCTTTGAATGCACTCGACCGGCTCCCGGACCAGGCTTTCGGTGTTCACGGCCTCTCACCATCGCAGATCGCCGAACTACGCAACCGCTTCAAGACGTGGGCGGCGGAGATCACCGGCTGAACGCACCCGGTCATGCCAGGTCATACCGAACCCCTACCACCGGCTCGGGGGCATTTTCGACCATCTCGAACCGGCAGGAAGGAAACCACTGACCGGCTGGTTGTACGGCAGCGCAGCACCTAAACGATCAAGGCCCAGGTCCGGGGATCATGTCCCTGGCCTGGGCCTTCGTAGTGGAGCGAGTGACGGGAATCGAACCCGCGCTACCAGCTTGGGAATCCAACCGATCCTGACTGTGACGGCCCCTGACCTGCCCTCCGGCCGTCCCACGAGTGACCGTGGTTGACCCCCGATCACCACCCCTAATTGCACGCTAGTTGCACGACGATCGGGCGTCTGGCCTGCATCAGCATCTCTGCTCCATGGCGCGCCCAAGACCAGACCTGGAGTGCTCGTCCGCGCAAACGGCGAAGTGTAGTGACAGACCTCCTGCGCGGACGAGCCACCACCGTGTTAGTCCTCAGTTCGCCTTAGCTGGGCGACCAGGCAGCCGATGACTAGCGTGATGATCTCCATCCCGATCATCTGGACTTGCTGCGGACTTGCCTCCAGCCGGAGCAGGATGAGGGCCATGATCCCTACAGCTGCCAGGGCGACCGCAAGGATCACGGCATCCGGCTCGGATTCCTCAGGCGGTGGTATCACCATAGACTCTCCTAGGAGTTGCTAGCCGACGGGCTCTGTCAGCTAGCGGCTTGATAGTTGGGAGTGGCTGGGGGGTAGTCGATGGGGAACAGTCGATGAGCCCCCAGCCACGGGCTTCCCCCGCAGCCTAGCGATCGTCTCCACGCAAAAGATCGACGTCGTTCCCTTGCACCCTGCGCTAAATACCCGTACAATTAACCGCCGATCCGAGCATGCACTCTCCTGACCTGTAGGAATGCCGTCGGGCATATCTGCCACAACCGCGCGAGCGTGACCACATCCGGCCAAGCGAGGTTGTCCCCGGCAACTATGTGCTAGCCGCCGCGTTGAAGACGCGTGGCAGGAACCGCGACATACTCCGGAAGAAGCTGCTGGCCATCGCCCGCACCCGGCATCTTGAGTTCATGACAGCGGAGTAACATCCGCCCCCGGACACTCTCATCCGTTGACCTGCTCAACGCCCCTCTCTGACGTCCACTGGTTCCACACCCATCCAAGATCGTTCAAGCGGGGTCGGCACCTGCGTTAGCACGCTAACGTTCCGGAGGGTGCTCCCGCGCGAACGGCGAGCCTGTATGACAGACCGTTTCGCGCGGGAGTGCCCTCCGGCCCGCGGGGGTCCAGGGGGCGGCGTCAGCCCCCTGGTTCGAGCTCGCTCAACCGATGTATGCCGTCATCGTCGCGTCGCACATCTCCTCGGGCTGAGAGAGGTCATGCCCTTGGGGGTGGTTGTTCCGACCTCCCCACGGCATAGCCCGCGAGGATCATGGCCAACTCTATCGTGATCATATGCACATCACTGGGGTCTAGCCCCAAGGCTGTGAGAGCAACGGCTGTAGCGCTGACAGCAAGCGTGATCGTGACGGCGCTGGGGTCGTTCGGTACTGTAGGCAAGGAGCCTCCTTCGGGGGTCTCGGGCCGCGTGCGTGAGGCATGGAAGACTGCCAGGTCGAGCCTCACGTACGCGGCTGCTTTGTACTACTTGGAGCGTACCGCGCACCATTCACGCCGTGACGCTACTTGCGAGTAGGATTTACCCAACAGGCGTCATCGAGACCACGGGACCATCCATTCACAAGAGTCCCTTATGCAGGTCAGAGCCCATGCAGCCCACCCCTCACAGCCGCGTATAACAACTTGGCTACAGTCGCATCCCACCTGGTCAAGGGCCTCACGAGGCCGACCAACGAAGTTTGCAAACCGACAACGTCACCGCTTTGCCCGAACCAAAGCACAGAACCGTCGCTAACCCCAAAAGAGCAAAACGACAACGTCACCGCTTTGCCCGAACCAAAG
>NZ_FNVO01000022.1 GCF_900108175.1 Thermomonospora echinospora | reverse complement strand
GTTGAACGTGTTGGACGCCTACTGCCGGCATATGGGCGGTGATCTGAGCCGAGGCGAGGTCAAGGGTGATGAGATCGCCTGCCCCTTCCACGACTGGCGTTGGTCCGGTAACGGCCGGTGCGTCAGGATTCCCTACTCCCGCCGGGTGCCGCCGCGGGCGCGGACCAGGTCCTGGATGACCCTGGAGCGCAACGCGCAGCTCTACGTGTGGCACGACCCGCAGGGCGGTCCGCCCCCGCCGGAGGTGACGATCCCGGAGATTGCTGAGGTCGGGTCGGGCGAGTGGACCTCCTTCACCTGGAACCGGCTGCTGATCGAGGGTTCCCACTGCCGTGAGATCGTCGACAACGTCGTGGACATGGCGCACTTCTTCTACGTCCACTACTCGTTCCCGACGTACTTCAAGAACGTTTTCGAAGGGCACATCGCCAGCCAGTACATGAACGGCAGGTCCCGCCCGGACGTGGACCTGGGCACCCACTACTCGGGTGAGGAGCGGGTGAGCGTCTCGCAGGCCTCGTACTACGGCCCGTCCTACATGATCAACCCGATGAGGAGCACGGGCGGTCAGGGCACCCTGGAGAGCATCCTGATCAACTGCCACTATCCGGTCTCACCGACCAGCTTCGTGCTCCAGTGGGGCGTGATGGTCAAGCGGCCCGCCGGGGTGTCGATGCAGGAGGCCGAGCAGTACGCCCAGGGGTTCGCGGCCGGAGTGGAGAAGGGCTTCCTGCAGGACGTGCAGATCTGGCGGAACAAGGCCAAGATCGACAACCCGCTGTTGTGCGAGGAGGACGGCCCCGTCTACCAGCTCCGCCGCTGGTACGAGCAGTTCTACGTGGACGTCGAGGACGTCACCCCGCAGATGACCCAGCGGTTCGAGTGCGAGATCGACACCGAGCGGGCCAAGGAGTTCTGGCAGAAGCAGGTCGAGGAGAACCTCGCCGCCGGCCGCACCGTCGGCCTCGAACCCGAGACGGCCGAGGCCAAGGACTGACACCACCCCCGCAGGGCGACGGCCCGCGCCGGCGCGTCCCTGATCAGGAACCGCCCTTGGGTGAGGGCGCGGTCAGGCCGGCGGTGATGAAGACGATGACGGTCTCGGTCTGGGGCAGTGAGACCGCGGTGGTCGGGGCGGGGGACAGGGAACGCCCGTAGATCTCCAGCAGCAGGGTGAACGCGAGCCGCCAGCGTTCGGCGACCTCGCGCACCGACAGCTCAGGCATCGCGCGCCCGAGCATCACCTCGAACGGGGCCGAGCCGAACCAGGGTGAGACGTGCGGCAGCCGCCACGCCGGCTGCACCAGCCGGGCCAGCAGATGGCACAGCATCCGCCCCTTCTCGGTGCGCGACAGCTCCTCGAACGGCTCCACGATGGCCGCCACCAGCTCGGCGACCTCGAAGGGCTCACCGGCCTGGGACCGCCCGGCGATGACCTCCAGCCGGTCTGCCCACAGCGGCAGCAGCTCCCGTTCCAGCAGGGCCGAGACCAGCCCCTCCCGCGAACCGAAGTGATAGTGGACCGCCCCCGGATTCAACCCGGCCGCGGCGTTGATGGCGCGGATCGACACCTGGTCGGCGCCCTTCTCCAGGAAGAGGTGTTCGGCGGCGGTCAGCAGCCGGTCACGCGTCGAGTCGGTCTCCTTGGTCATGCGGCCATTGCATCACAGGTCTTCACAGCACAAATCAATCAGTGATTGACTAGTGATGGGAGAGTGACTCCCGCCGCTCTGAGTCCCGTCACCAGGAGAACCGCGCATGAACGAGCAGCCGACCGTCCCCGAGGTGTTCGCCCCGGCACAGCTGGGCCCGATCACCCTGCGCAACCGGACCATCAAGGCCGCCACCTTCGAGGGCATGACCAAGGGCGCCCTGGTCACCGACGATCTGATCGAATTCCACCGGCGGCACGCCGCGGGCGGGGTCGGCATGACGACGGTGGCCTACTGCGCCGTGGCTCCGGAGGGCCGCACCGAACGCAACCAGATCTGGATGCGCCCCGAGGCGCTGCCCGGCCTGCGTCGCCTCACCGAGGCCGTGCACACCGAGGGCGCGATGGTCTCGGCACAGATCGGCCACGCCGGACCGGTCGCCAACGCCAGGTCCAACGGACTGGCGGCACTGGCGCCCTCCGGTTCGATCAGCCCGCTGAGCCTGCGCAGGACCCGCGCGGCCACCCGCGCCGACATCGAGCGGATCACCCGGGCGCACGCCGACGCCGCGCTGCTGGCCATCGAGGCCGGCTTCGACGCGGTCGAGATCCACATGGGGCACAACTACTTCACCAGCGCGTTCCTCAGCCCGCGGATCAACAAGCGGCAGGACGAGTACGGCGGCTCACTGGCCAACCGCGCCAAGGTCGCCCTCGGCGTGGCGCGCGCGGTCCGGGAGGCCGCCGGCGACCGCATCGCCATCCTCGCCAAGCTCAACATGGACGACGGCGTACCCGGCGGGCTCTGGCTGGACGAGAGCCTGCAGGTCGCCCAGTGGCTGGAACGCGACGGCGGCGTCGACGCCCTGGAGCTCACCGCCGGCAGTTCCCTGCTGAATCCGATGTACCTGTTCAGGGGAGAGGCGCCGGTTCAGGAGTTCGCCGCCACCTTCCCGCAGCCGCAGCGCCTGGGCATCCGGCTCATCGGCGGGAAGTTCATCCGCGCCTACCCCTACCAGGAGGCCTTCCTGCTGGAGAGCGCACGCCAGTTCCGGGCCGCCCTGAAGATGCCGCTGGTGTTGCTGGGCGGCATCACCGAGCGCGCCACCATGGACCGGGCGATGGCCGAGGGCTTCCAGTTCGTCGCCATGGCCCGTGCCCTGCTCCGTGAGCCCGACCTGATCAACCGCATCCAGAAGGAGCCCGCCACCCGCTCGCTGTGCATCCACTGCAACAAGTGCATGCCGACCATCTACACCGGCACCCACTGCGTACTCGCCTGAAAGACCAGAACCCGCGACCGGACCGTACCTGAGGGCCGTGATCACGGCCGAGCGAGGAGGAACGACAAGATGAGCGGACGGCTGTCCGGGCGGGTGGCCCTGATCAGCGGAGCGGCGTCGGGCATGGGCGCCTCGCACGCCCGCGCCTTCGTCGAGCACGGTGCGCACGTGGTGCTGGGCGACATCGCCGACGAGGCGGGCGGTGAACTCGCGGCGGAACTCGGGGAGGCGGCGGTCTACGTCCACCTCGACGTGACGCAGGCGGCGGACTGGGCGGCGGCCGTCGCCGAGGCGGTGGAGCGGTTCGGTGGGCTTAACGTGCTGGTGAACAACGCCGGCATCCTGGACGGCGGTCCGCTGGGCACCTACACCGAGCAGCAGTGGCGGCGGATCCTGGACATCAACCTCACCGGTGCCTTCCTGGGCCTGTCGGCGGCCCGCGACGCCCTGGTGGCGGCCCGCCCCTCCTCGGTGATCAACATTTCCTCGGCCGCGGGCATGCAGGGAGTGGCCGGGATGCACGGCTACACCGCCTCCAAGTACGGGCTGCGTGGCCTGACCAAGTCCGCGGCGCTGGAGTTGGCCGCCGACGGCGTGCGCGTCAACTCGGTGCATCCCGGCGCGGTCCTGACCCCGATGATCGCCGGGATGGCGGCCGAGTACGGGGTGAGCCAGGTGGATCGGACGCAGAGCACGCTCACCCGCATGGCCCTGCCCGAGGAGGTCACCGCCCTGGTGGTCTACCTGGCCAGTGAGGAGTCCAGCTTCTCCACCGGCGCCGAGTTCCTCGTCGACGGAGGCATGACCGCCGGCCCCAGTTGACCGTTCACCGGCGAAGGCCCCGGCCGCCGTCTCTCACTCCTTGGCGTCCATGCACCGGAGTCGCTCGGCGAAGACACCCTTGATCTCCTCGATCGCGAGGAGCTTCGCGACGGCGCTCAGCGTAAGCGTCGTGTCGGGTGCGTTCTCTGTCATGGGTTCCTCCGCCGAACGAGATACAGGGTGATGCGGAGGCGGTACGTCAGCGGCCGAGCAGCCGCTTGACGGCGTCCGCGTGGCTCTGGACGATCTGGCCGCGTGACATGCCGCTGTGGGCCTTCGCGGTCTTCAGATTGCCTCCCGCCACCCACACCGGCCCGTCCGCCAGGTGATCGAGCCCCTCCCGGGCGACGTCCTCGGGTTCGGCGACGTTGAGGCCGGGCAGGTCCAGCCGTAGCCCGGCCCGTTCCATCGCGGGCGTCCGCGTCACTCCGAGCACGAGTTCGAGGACGTGCACCCCGTGGGGCTTGAGCTCCAGCCACAACCCCTCGGCGAAGATCCGGCCGAACGCCTTGGACGCCGCGTACACGCCGATGTCCGGCTGACCGAGATAACCGGACAGTGAACCGACCAGTACGATGCCGCCTTTGCCGCGCTTCTTGAGCCTGGCGCCGAAATGCCGGGACATCAGAAGCTGGCTGGTGATGTTCAGGTCGATGACCTGCTGGAACCGCTCCAGATCCCCTTCGACGAACTCGGCGCCGTAGGTGTTGGCGCCGGCGTTGAAGATGAGCAGTCCGACCTCGACGTCATCGGACGCCCGACGGATCGCGTCGAAGGTCTGCGGATCGAGGAGGTCGGCCGCCACGGTCCGGACCTCGACGCCGTGCTCGCGGGCCCGGTCGGCCGTCTCCTGCAGCGGTCCGGGCTTGCGGGCGATCAGCACCAGGTTGATCCCGGCCGCGGCCAGCTCATCGGCGAACGCCGCGCCGACGCCTTCGGACCCTCCCGCGATGACGGCCCACGGACCGTAGACCCCCCTGTCGAGCATGCCGCTTCTCCTCTCGTCCGCCGGTGGGAGCACCGAAGCGGTGTCGCCTGGCTTCCAGAGGAGTCTTGGAGTCGGGCAGATGGGAGGCCAAGACGGAATCCCGCTGAGAGGGAGACGGAGCTGTCGGCCTCTGGTCGCGACGCATACCGTCGCCGCATCACCGTGGACCCTGAAGGGAGGGGGCTGGATGCGTGCCGGGATCATCAGTCCCGTGGTGACCCGCGTGCCGGGAGCGCATGCGGAGTGGGAGAGGTCGGCGGACATCGAGGACCTCGGGCGGATCGCCCGCGTCGCCGACGAGCTCGGGTTCGACCACCTCACCTGCAGCGAGCATGTCGCCGTCCCGGCCGAGGTCGCCGAGGTCAGGGGAGGAACCTACTGGGACCCGCTGTCGACTTTCGGTTATCTCGCCGCGTGTACCGGCCGGATCAGGCTGGCCACCCACGTGCTCGTGCTCGGCTACCACCACCCGCTTGAGATCGCCAAACGCTACGGGACGCTCGACCGGGTCTGCGGCGGCCGACTTGTCCTCGGGCTTGGAGTGGGGACCCTGCGCGAGGAGTTCGCCCTGCTGGGAGCGGAGTTCGAGGAACGCGGACGCAGGGCCGACGATGCTCTGGCCGCCCTGCGCGCCGCGCTCTCCCGGCGTGATCCGGAGTACCACGGCGAGTTCTATGACTTCTCCGAGATGATCGTGGAGCCGCACGCGGTCCAGCCCCGGGTGCCGCTGTGGATCGGCGGACGCACCCCGCGCTCCCTGCGCAGGGCCGTGCGGTCCGGCGACGGGTGGGTGCCGTTCGGTCTTTCCCCGGACGAACTGGCGGGAATGCTGGCCGCGGTCGATCTTCCCGAGGGATTCGAGGTCGTTCTGACAGCGGAGAGGATGCTCGACCCGATCGGTTCTCCCGAGGGCGTCGAACGGAGGCTGCGCGCTCTGGGCGCCGCGGGCGCGACCGTGGTCGGCGTGCGGCTCTCCGCGGAGTCGGTCGCGCACTACTGCGAGCAACTCGAGGCCCTCCACACGGTGCTCCAGGAAATCGATGGAAGGGTGGCACATGACTGATGTCGAACAGCGGCTGGCCGCACTGGAGGAGCGTCTCGCCCTGCTTGAGGAGGAGAGGGCGGTGGCCCGGCTGATCTCCTCCTACGGCCCGCTGGTGGACAGCGGCAGCGCCGACGCGGTCGCCGCCCTGTGGGAGCCCGACGGCGTCTACGACGTCGAGGAGCTGGTGATGACCGGCCGCGACGAGATCGCCGCCATGGTCCGCTCGGACGCCCACCAGGGATGGATCACGGGAGGAGCCGCCCATTTCGTCGGCCCGCCCCATGTGACCGTGACCGGCGACGAGGCCGTGGCGGTCGGCTATTCGCTCATGATCCTGCGGGACCGGAACGGGTTCGAGGTCCGGCGCGCGACCGCCAACCACTGGAGGCTGCGCAAAGGCCCCGACGGCTGGAGGGCCACCACGCGGACCGCCCGCGTCCTGGACGGCCGCTCGCAGGCGCGGGAACTGCTCGCCGAAGGCGTCACGGCCCCCGGCACCTGAGGAGAAGATCGTCGAGGAGCCGGCCCGGAAGAGCCCTCGGCGACGCTGAGAGCGCCATGCCGGCGTCAAGCAGCATCGATCCGGCCGGAGGCACTCGTCGCACCAGCGGAGCCGACATCGCAACCCGCACGACCGGCCACCGGCGTTGACTCGAGAGCGACTCACGCCGGCTTACCCGGCCGGACCCGACGTCACCTCTGGTCCTGAAGCCAGGCGTCGAACGTGGTCGGTGCGATACGGGCGTGCTCGCCCGGTAGCAGCACGTTGCCGGCCATCTCCGAGCCGAACAGCCCTGACCACGTCGGCACGAGCTTCACCTCTCGGCCGCGCGCCCGATGCGTACGCCGGGCCATGTCGACGAGGTCCTGCGGCTCGGGCCCCGCGATGTCGGTGTGGCGCCCCTGTGGCTCGCCCACCACGATCTCGGCCAGGATGGCGGCCACGTCCGCAGGCGCGATCGGCTGCACGAAGGACGCCCGGCCGCACGCGCCAGACACCGCGCAGTCCCGGCCATCCGCAGAAGGCGGCGCTCCGCTGTGATCGCGGCCCGCTGATACGGCCTGGACATGATCGCTTTGCCGCCCCTGCGGGTCAGCCGACGTGTCGGTGAGAACCTCATCATGAGCCCGAACCGAGCTGATCTCATTCTGCGACCTGGGGTTCGTTGAGGCTGGGCCGCGTCATGGCGTCCTGCCGGTGCAGCACGTCGAGGCGGCGATGCGGGCTGAATCCACGCGCCCGCCAGGACGCGACGAACGCCCCCACGCACTCGGCCTGATACTCCACCGGGTCCATGACCAGCGGCTCTGCGCCGCGATCGTCGACCGGCTCACCTGTGGCGGCGCCATCATCGAGACCGGCACCGAGCTCCTACCGCCTCGCCCAAAGCCGTGCCCGCGCCGAGGGGCATCCCGGCCCCTGAGCCACAGACCCCGGCCCCCGGCCGCTCGATGCCGATAGGGCATTCTTTGCTCGATGTCGGAGTCGTGGGCGTGATGGGGCAGGCGGAGCTGGTCGGATTCGCCGTCGGCGTGTTGATCGCGTTGGTCACCGCCCCGGTCGGTGTCTCAGGAGCGGTGTTCCTACTGCCGGTCCAACTCAGCCTGCTGAACGTCCCCAGCCCCGCGGTCACCCCGACCAACCTGCTGTTCAATGTTGTCGCCGGTCCCGGCGCCCTAGCTCGCCACCACCGGCAAGGAACCCTCACCGGCCCATTGACCCGGCTGCTGATCGCCGGAACCCTGCCCGGCGTCATCGTCGGGGCGCTCATCCGCGTCTTCGCCGTTCCCGGCCCCACCGTCTTCCGCGTCCTGGTCGGCCTGCTCCTGCTACCGCTGGGGCTATGGCTGTGCGCCCGCACCCTGCGACCGGTACGCGCGCACAATGATCCGCCGTCAACACGCTTCATCACCACGCTCGCGCTGGCCGTCGGCGCCGTCGGAGGCGTCTACGGCATCGGCGGAGGCTCCATCCTCGGCCCCATCCTGGTCGGCCGGGGCATGCCCGTCGCCCAGGTCGCCCCCGCAGCCCTGGTCTCCACCTTCCTCACCTCCGTGGTCGGCGCCGCCACCTATGCCGCGCTCTCCCTCACCACCTCCGGCGACATAGCCCCGATCTGGTCCATCGGCCTGACCTGCGGTCTCGGCGGCCTGATCGGTGGTTACCTCGGCGCACGCCTGCAACCCCGCCTCCCCGATGCCGCCCTGCGACTCATGCTTGGCCTTCTGGCCACCGCTCTCGCCAGCCTCTATCTCCTCCAAGCGATCCACTGACCGGCCCCTGAGACTGCGACCGTTGTCATCTCGCACCAACGTTTCGGCCTACAAGATCCCTAAGTGCTGCTCAAACCAACGAACGAACGCTGCCGCCTGTGACCAACGAAGCCACCCGGGGAAGGCCGACCGAACCGGACGGGCCGCATTGTGAGAGATTGACCGGCGCAGCCTGGTCCCGGGCGAGTGAACAGGTCGCCTTGCGGCCACCACAGCGTCACCCGGTCGCCCACGGCGGCCGCGCGCCCCCATCTCAGGTCTCCTGCCCGTTGTAGCACTGGTGGGCGCGCTGGGACAGACCCCACCACACGACCGCCCCCAGTACGGCCAAGACGCCGAGGATCCACCACTGCACGCGACATCTCCTTAGAGCTTATAGAATTCCTAGAGCCTCTAAGGAGGCATAGGGGCGCTAGGCTGCCAACATCGTTGAGAAGGGATGGTCATGGCCGTACAACCCGCCCGCCGGCGCGAAAAGCTCCGCCAGGCCACGCTCACCGAGATTCGGGAGGCGGCTCGCCGGTTGCTGACCACCCAGGGCCCCGCGGCCGTGACGATCAACGCCGTCGCCCGTCAGATCGGCATGAGCGGACCGGCGCTCTACCACTACTTCGCCTCACATGACGACCTGGTCGCGGCCGTGACCGCCGACTTCCTGCGCGAGCTGACCGCGGCGATGCAGGCCGCCCGCGACGCTCACGCCGCCGGCTCACCCGCCGAACGGCTGCTGGCCACCTGCCGCGCCATGCGCGAGTGGGCCACCGCTCACCCCGCCGAGTTCGGCTGGATCTTCGCCAGCCCCATCCCGACCACCGCCTCCGCCCGGCACCGCCCCGACACGCCCCGCAACCAGGCGGGACGGGATTTCGAGCTGGTCTTCCTCCAGCAGATCGAGGAACTGTGGGCCAGCGCTCCCTTCCCCGTCCCCGCGCCCGAGGACATGGACCCATCCGTACGGGAGCAACTGCGCGCCTACGCCACCACCCTGGGCCGCGAACTGCCCGTCGAGGTCCTCCACGTCGCCATGGCCTGCTGGATCCGGCTGTACGGGCTGCTGTGCATGGAGGTCCTCAACCAGCTCGACTTCGTCTACTCCGACCTCGCCCCGATCTACGAGGAAACCCTCCGCGACCTCACCGCCATGCTCGGGCTCGACTACCACCCACCCGCACCGGCCTGAACCAGCACCGATCACGACACTATGAACCGCCGCCCAGGCTGTGCCCCCCTCGTAGTGTGGAGATGTCGCCTTAGGGAACGGGGCGTAGGGGCGGAAAATGAGATGAGCCGAGAACGATGGCGGTCATACCTTTCTGCCGTGGACTCTTTCATACGTGACGGATTCATCAAGGTGCCCGCGGTGGTTCCACGCGAGGTCGCGGACGAGGCGCGCGCGAGACTGTGGGAGCGGATCGAACCGGTACCCGATGATCCTTCGACATGGACCCAACCGGTGGTCTGGACGGCGGACCTGACGGGAGAGGGACCGTTCGGGCAGATCATCACCAGCAAGGTCCTCGCTCAAGCGCTGGATGCCGTCGCAGGGCCTGAGGGCTGGGTGCCGGGGGGAGCGCTCGGCAACATCCCCGTCCGATTCCCGCACGCTGAAGCGTCCAACGATGACGGCTGGCACATCGACGCCAGCGTCCCTCTGCAGGACGGTCGGTGGGCGGTATCGGTCAGGCCCCACACGCTCCTGCTTCTGGTGCTGCTGTCCGACGTCGGCCCCGAAGACGCGCCGACCAGGATCCGGGTCGGATCACATCACGACCTCCCGCAGGTCCTCTCCGAGGAGCCCATGGACCCGTTCGCCGCCGGGCCGCTCGTCGACACCGCCACATCCGGTAGACCCCTGGCTTACGCGACGGGTGAGCCGGGGGACGCGTACATCTGCCACCCCTTCCTCGTCCACGCCGCTCAACGCAACCTGACCGGACGGCCCCGCTTCATGGCACAGGTGCCGATCTTCCTGGCCGAACCACTCGGCCCGGGCGGGCCGCCCGCCCTAGCGACGGTGTACTCCTGACCGACTCGCGCGATGAAGCACACGACCACCCTTGCCGCCGGCCGCGGCGTACTGCCGGACGAATCTGACGCCGTGGCAGGTCGGGCCGCTGTTCGGCATCTCGTACGCGGCCGCGCACGGGGTCGTGGATACGCCAACCTGGTCGCCGTTCCGGAGCCGGTGTCGTATGAGGCGGCGGCGAGCCCGGGGTGCCGGTTCGCGACCGCCTACCGGGCGTTGACCGGGTGTGCCTGGCTAACTGCCGGGAAGTGGGCGGCGGTTGTGGGCGCCGGTGGCGTGGGACTGAGCTCGGTGGTGATCGCTGCCTGCACCGTGGAGAGGGCACGTCTGCGCGCGTCCCTCGCAATCAGCTCGGCCAGATCAGCTCAGGCACATCCGGCCTGTTCCGCACCGGAGGGGATGCGCCGGCGCGGCCGGTCAGTCCAGGTGGGCAAGGACTTGATGTCGTTCCACCGTCCCCATGAGGCTCAGCAGGCGTGTGGCCCGGTCGGGATGGACGAGGAGGATCCGGGCCACCCGCCGGGCGTCCATCTGGTCCAGGATCGCGCCGACCCGCTCCCGGGGGATCTGCTGGACGAGCGCGGCGGCCTGTCGTGGGTCCGCCGGGAGACGATCCAGGACGGCGGCGGCCCGGCGAGGGCTCATTCGGCCCAAGACCCCTGCTCTGGCGGCCGGGGCCAGCGGCTTCAGCAGCCTGCCGACCTGCTGCGAGGTCAGGTCGTTCAGCAGCCGGGCCGCGTTCTGCGGCGGCAGTGCCCGGACGATCCACGCCGTGGCGGAATCGCTCGCGGGCAGTGCCTCCAGGATCGGAGCGGTGGCGCCCGTCGGCATCGCCGTCAGCAGCCTGGCGGCCCGGTCCGCGGGGATCCGCGCCAGCACGGCCACGGCCGTCTGGGGGCGGGCGTGGGCGAGCATCTCGGCGGCGAAGGCGTCGTCCACCCCGAGCACCACGGTGACGGCCTCATCCGATCCGGCCGCCAGGCGGTCCAGCCGCTGGGCGGACGCCCGGGGGCCCAGCTCCCGCAGCAGCGCCACGGCGTCGGCAGGGGTGTGGGCCACGATCGCGGCGAACCCCCGCAGCGAGCCGGGCCCGGGCGGTGTCGGTTCGCTGGACGGGAGGGGCTGCTCCGGCTCCATCTCCGAAATCCGCCCGTACGGCACCGTCCTTGCGGTTTCACCGGTGCTCCCGCCATCCGGCCGGGGCGGACGCGGCCGGCGTCGGGCCCGTTCCGCCTCCAGGATCCCGGCGAGCAGGTCCCGGGCCCGGTGCGCGTCCAGACGCCAGTCGGGGTCCTTGACCAGCAGCCCGGTGATCACCGGGGCCAACAGCCGCCCGCCCGTCAGGGGAGCGGGGTCGTCATTCAGCAGCGCGTGGATGACCTCCTCCATCTGATCCCTCTGAAAGGGCAGCCGCCGCTCCACCGCCTGGTAGAGCGTCACTCCCAGGGACCACAGGTCGGACGGTGCGCCGGTGCGCCCGCCGAACCGCTCCGGCGCCATATATCCCAGGCTGCCGACCAGGACGCTCTTGGTGGTCACCTGGTGACCGGCGATGGCGGCGTTGCCGAAGTCGATCAGCCGGACCCGCTGCCCCAGCGGTTCGCCCCGTGCGATGGCCTGCCTGATCAGGATGTTGCCCGGTTTGACGTCCCGGTGCACGACGTCCTGGGTGTGCGCGGCGATGAGTGCGTCGAGTACGGCCAGCCCGATCTCGGCCGCCTGGAGTTCGTTCAGGAGGGCGGGCCGGTGCTCGATCCACTCCGACAGCGGCTCGCCCGCCACGTACTCCATGATCAGCAGCGGCTCGTCCGGATTCTCGATCAGGTCCAGGATCTGCACGATGTTGGGGTGCTGCAGCCGGGAGATCGCCCGGGCCTCCCGCAGTACCCGGGCGGGGGTGATCAGGGGCCTGCCCTGGGGGGTCAGCAGGTCGGTGCGCAGTTGCTTGATCGCGACCTTGCGTTCCAGCTTGCGATCCCAGGCCAGCCAGACGCTGCCCATGCCGCCCTCGCCGAGCTTGCGCACCCGGTCGAACCTGCCGCCGCCGAACTGGTCCGCCACCTGGACACCCCCACGTCGATCGTCACGGTCTCGGGCGGGTCCGGCCCGGGGTCGTCCGGGCGGTCCCGTCGGGCCGAGGGGTTCACTCGTCGTCGAACTCCAGCAGCCGGTCGGCCTCGTCATCACGGCCGGACGAGCCGGCCCGCCGTCCGGGATCGGGCACCGTGGTCACCCGAGACGTGGCGAAGCCATCGTCCGCCGGCGGCGGGGGAGCGAAGCCCGCACCGGTCCCTCCGGCGTCCCCGGCGCCGTCGTCCCATCCGTCGGCGTCGTCCCACCGGTCGGCGTCGGCCGGCGGCAGACCGTCGTCGAAGCCGGCCCCCTCGCCGTCGTAGCCGTGCACATGGGTGTCGGGCATCTCCCGCAGCCGCTTGGCGTCCCCCAGGTGCGGGCCGTCGGAGGGCCGGCCGCCCCGTTCCTCCTCCGGATCCAAGTCTGCGGATAGGGGAGTGGTGGCCTTGGGCGGCGGCCCGTCCGTCATGTCATGGGGCGTGTTCCAAAGCTCGAAGAGTGCGTCGTCGACGCCCGGCTCCGCCGAGCCACCGGTACGGATCTTGATCCGGGCGCGGTCGAGTTCCACGCCCTCCTTCTCCTTCACGACCCGCTCGTAGTTGCTCTCCGGCGAGAACAACATGAGCAGCTTGACCAGCACCGGCAGGATCTCGATGGAGGTGAACAGCAGGATCAGCAGCAGGTGGGCCCGCCGCATCGCCTCGTCGCGCTCCGACAGCCGGTCCAGCGCCTCGATCCGGGCCAGCAGTCCATTGGAGTTGCGCTGGCGGTCCTCGAACTGCTTGCGCAGGTTCTCCTGCTGCCGGACGCGGTCGGCCAGCCGGGCCTGCACGCCGGGCAGCGCCGCCCTGGCGTCGGCGACCCGCTGGGCGCGGCTGGCCTCGTCGTTGGCGCTCAGCTCCCGCTTGCGGCCCTCGATCTGGCCGTTGATCGTCCTGATCCGGCCTTCGGCGGTGTCGAGCGCCCTGCGGGCGGCGTCGGCGAGCGGGCCCGGGCCGGTCGGCTTGCACGGCCCGTACAGCTGGCAGTCCAGTTGCTCGACGGCCTTGTCCCGGGCCGTTTGGGCCTCCTTGAGCTGGGACCGCAGGCCGATGACCTCAGGATCGGCCTCCGGGTCGCTGGGCGCGTCGCCGCCGCTGGCGATGGTCTTCTGCAGCGCGTCGCGCTGGGCGGTCAGGTCGGTGATGGCCTTGCCGGCGTCCCCCTCCCGCTGCTGCCGCTGGAAGGTGTCGGCGTCCGCCTGGTGCATTCTGGTGATCTCCGCCGCGATCTCCGGCTCGAAGACGCGCAACACCAGGGGAGTGGAGATGACCACGCCGAACAGCACGGCCAGCGCGAACCTGGGCACCGCGGTGAGGATGTTCTGCCACAGGGAGCCGCGCTGGATCGAGGCCACCAGCCAGCGGTCCAGCAGCATGATGCCCACCGCCCAGGCCACCCCGAAGGCCACGGCCGCCGCGGCGGGCACCTTCACCGCGCTGGTCAGCGCGTAGCTCATGGCGACACCGGCGATCGCCCCGGTGAGCACGATGGCGCTGCCGATGCCGACGTGCTTGGGCCTGTCACCGGGGCTGAGTTCGAGAGCGTCCGCACGGGCGCTGGAAAGCCACACCAGAACGTTCTTCAAAAGACTCTCCCGTACGTGCCGACCCCTGATCGGCGCGGTCCCGAGGTCGAGTGCGACCGGGACGCCCGCCAGGAACCCGGCGACATCATTCCAGGACGGAGACTACGCGAGGATTGGCGCCGAAAAGGAGGCATTTGTGCGCGGAACCCCCATCCTCCTCCTCCCAGTGTCCCTCACCACGGACGATTCGTGTCACCGGCGCCGGCGCCCCGACCTGTGGCCAGATCCGGATAAATCGCCATCAAGTGGACTTTGTGTCAAAATACACAAAGTCCTCCTGCGGTCTGCTGTACCATCCCTCGCCGGAGACCTGTCGATTTGGGCATCGACGCGTGGGGGCAAAAACGGCCACATGTTGGAGCATGCAAAGTCTCGCCACCCTCATATGGCGGATCTCTGTCGGTGTGCCCCGGGACCGGGAGCGCCGATGGTGATCGGTGGCCACCGCACCCGGATGTCCCTCGCCTCCGGTCTGGCACACGGCGGCCGGTCCAGGAGCCGGCGACCTCCCGCCCCCGTCCCCGCCCAGCAGACCTGCCGGAACCCGACCTGAAGAGATCCGATGCCCCGCGCCGTACCTGGCCGAAACCGGTCAGGCACGGGGGGACCACAGGCCAGGTGGAGGGCCGACGCACCGGCGGACGCCGGGCCCGCCGTCCGTGGGCCGATTCCGGTACGACCGCGGCGCTCGCCCACGAGCGCCTCAGAACGTGAGGACGCCCTATGCCTCGTTACGAGCGGGATCCCTCACCCTGCCCGGTGTGCTTCGCCCCCGGGGGAACGGGCGGGACCTGCGGCGACTGTGGCTGGTGCCCCCTGCCCGAGGGCACCCCCACCCGGGAGCAGGAGCGGCGTCTGGAGTCCGCCCAACGGATGTTCGACGCGGTCGCCGCCGCCCGGATCTCGCCGGTCGAGGGCCGGGACCTGCCCTACATCCGCAGCAGCAGGCCCAGCGACACCGAATGGGCCACGGCACGGCGGTACGCCCAGGTCGACACCGACTCGGCCGAGGGGTTCCGCGACCGTCTCCACCAGGTGCTGGCAGGCATGCCCGACCAGGGGCGGCTGAGCATCGTCGAGGCGGGCGAGACCGGGATCACCGTGACCGTGGTGGGGGTGGACGGCTTCGGCCTGCCGCGTTCACGGCGGCGGCCCACCGTGCCCTGGCGCGACCTGGTGCCGATGCTGGCGGCCGGACCGGTGGACGAACCGGCGGGAGGGCCGGTGGACGAGTTGCGGTTTCGGCTGGCCGGAGGGTTCGGGGGAGTGGACCGGATCCGGCTGTGGGCGGAACTGGAGCGCAACCTGACCCAGCGGCTGCCGCTGCCGGACGGGCACCAGATCATGCCGGTGTGCACCGCATCGGGCTGGCCGGTGCCGGAACGGGCGCTGGCCATGCTGGGCCGTGGCCGCACCCAGGACCCGCCCACCCGCCTGGCCGGGGGCGACGTCGCCGCGGTCGTCTCCGAGACGGTGGCCGCCCTGCCGCTGCGCGGCCATCTGGAACTGGTGGTCGTCCGGGTGGACCGGCGCACCGGCCAGGTGCATCCGGACGGCGTGCGGCTGTTCGCGGCCGGTGACCAGGTCGGCACCGAGCGCAGCCTGACCTTCAGATGCGTCCACCCCCATCCCGACGGCACCGTGCTGGCCGTGGCCACCTGGCGGGACGACGGGCCCCGCGTGCTGTCGATCGGATCGGTCCACCTGCCGGAGGGCGAGCACCGGCTGCGCGCCGTGCTGGCCGGCGCGGGCCGGATCAAATTCCTCGACCCCGCCGGGATCACGCCCGAACACCGGCCCTGGTCGGAGCTGATGGCCACGCTGCCCGACCGGCTCGCCCCCCAGGTCGCCGAACTGGACGTGGTGTGCCTGGTCGACCTGTCCGGCGACGGGTCGGCCGCCCGCCGCCGGCTGGCGGCCGAGTTCGTCAAGCTGGCCGCACGTCGGCTGCCCGAGCCCGGCCGGCTGCGCGTGGCCGTCATCGGATACGGCCGCCACGACTTCCGGATGGAGGCCGAGGACGCCGGGGTCCTGCAGGGCAAGTGGCTGGCCCCGCCCGCCGCCGCGCTGGACACCCTCGATCGGCTGCGCCAGGTTTGGACCGACCGCATCCCCAGCGCCCCCGTCGAGGACGCTCTGCACCAGGTCGCCAAGCGCATCACCACCATCCCGCCCGAGCGCAAGGTGGTGATGCTGACCCTGGGCGAGCGGCCCCCGCACCCGCCGCGCGACGACCCCAGCGGCATGCTGCCCTGCCCGCACGGACATGACTGGGGCAGCCTGCTGCGCCGCGTCCAACGGCACCCCGGGCTGCTGAGCGTGGCCGTGCTGGATTCCGCCGAGCATCTGACGCCCGCCTGGCGGCGGATCGGCGGCGACGCCCTGCTCCGGCTGGACCGCACCGACGCTCACAAGCTCGCCGCCGTGACACGGATCGTCGTCCCCGAATCCGGCAGACTCGCCTTCCCCCTGCCGGCCTCCGAAGGTTGAGGTGACCATGAGCATTGGACCGATGAACCACACCGCCCCACACGGGGGGAGGACGGCCAGGATCGGGCTGTGGGGCGCCTCCGGCAGCGGCAAGACCTCCTATCTGGCCTCGCTCTTCGTCGCGGTCAACCAGACCCAGGGCAGATGGAACATCGTCGGGGTGGACAAGGAGTCGGTGGACTTCCTCGCCGAGAAGACCGACACGCTGACCCGGCGGCGCCGCTTTCCCCTCAAGACCGAAGGCATCCAGCATCTGAGCTGGACGGTGATGGGGACGACCGAGCAGACCGTCCGGGAACGCTGGCGCAAACGGACCGAGACCGTCCCGCTGCACATTCAGCTCGACATGATCGACGCCCCCGGGGGCTACTTCAAGGGCGCCGAGGAGGACGAGAAGGCCGGGGAGGACCTGGACATCGACATCGACTTCAACGATGCCGAGGATGCCTCCGCGGGAGGGGGGAACACCCCCGAGGACCTCATCGACCAGCTCACCGAGTGCGACGGCATCATCTACCTGTTCGACCCGCTCCGGGAGAACGAGCACGGCGACGAGTTTCAGCACTTCCAGTGGGCGCTGCAGAACATCGTCCACCGCGCGGCGCAGAACGGCACGCTCGACGGCATGCACCTGCCCCACCACCTGGCCGTCTGCATCACCAAACTGGACGCCCCCAAGGTCTTCCACACCGCCTCCAAACGGGGATGCCTCACCGTCGACCCCGACGACCCGTACCTGTTCCCCCGGGTCCGCGACGACAAGGTGGAGGACCTGTTCCGGGACCTGGGCCGCCTGTCGCCGACCCGCAGCGCGCTGATGGTCCACGACGCGATCAAGGCGTCCTTCCACCCAGGCCGGGTGCGCTACTTCGCCACCTCGGCGGTCGGCTTCTACCTGGGCCGACGGGCGACCCGCTTTCGCGTCGCCGACTTCCAGAACGTGATCCCAGACCCGGACGAGCGGCAGAAGTACGCGATCCGGGGCGACATCCACCCGATCAACGTCCTGGAGCCGCTGCTGTGGCTCGGCCAGCAGACCAGGCGATAGGAGGGGTGCGCCATGGCGACGATCACGATGGAGTGGGCGCTGTGGAGCGAGCAGCCCGGTGCCAGGGACGACTACACCGTGCTGTCATGCAGCAGTGGCAGGCTCCGCCCGGCTCACTTCAAGGAGATCATTCGGCGGTTCTCCCCCGGAACGCCCGAGTCGGAGGGGTTCCTGCCCCGGGTCACCATCAGCTCGGTGGACATCGAGCGCCGCCCGTACGTCGGCATGGCCATCCAGGACCGCTCCGACCACTACGACGGCACCGGCCGCAGGATCGCCCCCACCCGCTTCTTCCTCATCCCCTACGAGTCGCTTGGCGAGTACCCGGCCTCCTACCGCGATCTCTACACCGAACTGTCCGCGCTCCGCCTTCCCGAGACCGGCCAGGAACCACCGCTGGAGATCACCGTCCCCGCCCTGGACGCCCCCACCCTCGCGGCGGACCTGGCCCGGCTGGGCCCAGAGTCGGCGCTCACCGCCGCCGCCCACCTGCTCGGCAGAGGACGCGTCTGCCTGACCCAGGCCGAACAGACCACCTTCGACGAACGCCTACGCTTCCTGGACACCGCCGTCGCGCTGCTGCCCTATGGATACCGGGCCAAACTCACCGCCACCACCTGGGCCAACAGCGCCACCCGCCACAACCTGCGGCTGTACTTCGCCCGAAGCGCCACCAACGCCCACGCCCTGTCCCTGCCCTGGCAGGAATCCACCAGCGGATACCTCAACAGCTCCTATGCCGTGCGCCTGGGACAGCTGCTGCGCGACCACAAGCCCGCCCAGGTGATCGCACTGCTGGCGGCCGAAACCGAGCCCCGCCGACTCGACGGCACCGACGCGGCATCCGCCACCCTGACCAAAATCGCCAAGAGACTGCACCAGCGCCGGCTGGCCCACCGCGCCGACCTCACCCTTGAGGATCTGCGGGACTGCCTCGACGACGAACTCCTCGGCCCCGGCGAAGCGGAGATCTTCCTGCGCAGGCTCATCCCCCAGGCCCGCGGCGAGGACCTGAACCGGATCCTCCGCTGGCTGCCACGGGTCGCCGCCACGAGCGGCCTGGGCCCCTGGCGGCAGTCCCTGGTCGAGACGGCCACCCGGCTGCTGTGGTCCGAAGGCGCCCGGTTGCACGGCCTGCTGCAGATCACCGGGCAGGAGCTGGGCGTCGACCGGTTCCTGGCGGAACTGATCGAGGCCCGGTCCGCCCAGCAGACGCAGTCCATGCCGGGGCTGGCCGCAGTCGCCCAGTTGCTCATCGACTACACCCTGCACGACCCCGCTGCCTATCCCGGCACCTGGGCGGCGCTGTCCGAGGACGTCCCCACCATGCTCGCGATGATCCGCGCGCTGATCGACGGTGAGGAGGGCGAGCAGTTCGGCAACGCGCACCTTCGGGTGCAGGACATGCTCCCCGGCAACCTGCGTCCTTTGGCCGACCGGCTGACCGGCCTGATCCGGCCACTGGACGAGCGGCAGGAACAGGCGTTCACGTGGGAGGAGATCGCGCTCCTGGCCGACCACGGCGTCAGTTGCCTGCAACTGGCGCTCATCATCGCCTGCCGCACCGACAGGATTCGGCTCATGGCCCGGGCCTTCGTGGAGTGGATCATCGTCGGGGGCGGTCTCTCGCCGGAGGAGGGCCGGCTTTGGGGCGCCGAACTCGCCGGCCTCACTCCGGAGGAGCCTTCCGCACAGGCGATGATCGACGTCGTGCTGCTGACGATCGGCCACCGGCCCCGCTGGATCATGGTCGTCCCGCCGGAGGACTGGGCGACCTACGAGGAGATGTTCGCCCACCTGTGGAACTACCGCTGGCCCGACAGAAGGCAGATGTCCCTGGCGCTGGCCGACCACCTGCGCCACCTGGCATGGCACGACGTCCCGGGCCGGGCCGACCAGATCCTGCGGCTCCAGGAGAAACTCATCCTGGAGGAAATACCGGCGCTGAAGGACGCACTCGCCGAGAGCCTTTCGGGGGCCGCCGACCTGTCCTGGGACCCCGACGCCCGGCAATGGCTGGCCCAGCACAGGCCGACGGCCGCCGCGTCGGCCGAACACACCGAGACCAGGGTCCCGACGTCATCGGACACCGGCGAGGCCGTGCACCCGGCCGCACCGTCGCAGTCGACCAGAGCGACGAAGACGGCGAACGAGATCCTCGACCTCATCGTGGCCCTCGCCCGGGACAGATTCTCGGCGCCGGAGATCTACCACCGGCTCGCCCAGCAGGGAACGCTCACTGACGTCGACGTCGCAGTGGCCGTCGTCGAGCGCCTGCCCTACGAGCTGCTGCAGGACAAGGCTCTGTACGAGGCCCGCGAGTGGTCCAACACGCTCGTCGAACACCTCTGCCGGGGAGATTTCGGCGCGGAATTCGCCAAGGAGTTCGAGCAAACCTACCTGGACGGGATTCTCGACGGAATAAACGACAGGATCCGTTTCATCCAGCACCTCGACAAGAACCCCGACACCGTGCTCGGTGACAAGCGGAACACCGACATGATCCAGTCCATGGCGGAGGTCCTGCAGACCATCGCCGGCAAGAAGAGACCGAGGGCGCCCGGGCCGAAGAAACCGAGGATCAAACGGATGCTCCGGAAGAAGGACGAGGAGAACCAGGTGACGCAGCCGGGCGCCTACTCCGACACGGACTTCGGGGCGCAGTGAGATGGCGGCGATCGAGGCGGAGTGGGCACTGTGGGGCGTCGCGTCGGACTCCGACGGCGACTACACGGTCCTGGCGTGCAGCGACGGACGGCTGCGTCCAGGCCACTTCAGGCAGCTCATCACCCGGTTCTCCCCCGGTACGCCCGAGGCCGAGGGGGCGCTGCCCCGGGTCACCATCGGGGCGGTGGACGTCTCCAAGGTCCCCCATCTGGGCATGGCCCTGCAGACGCTGGAGCACGGCCAAGTCCTGGAGGCCACCACGACGCGTTTCTTCTTCTTTCCCTTCCAGGCGCTGGGCGAGACTCGGGCGGCCTACCTGACCCTGTACGAGCACCTGTCGCGCGTCGAGCTGCCCGGATCCGGCACCGGCCCGCTGATCACCGTCGAACCGCCCGCGCTCGATCCCGCCGCCGTCGCCGAGGAGCTGCGGGACGCGGAGCCGGACGCCGCCCAGGCCGCCGCCCTCCTAGCGCGCGGGCGGCGAGTGTGCGTCACCCAGGCGGAGGCCGCCTCCCTGGAGGAGCGGCTGCGTTTCCTGGACGGGGTGGCGGCCTGGCTGCCGTACGGATACCGCGCCAAGCTCACCGCCACCACCTGGGCCAACAGCGCCACCCCGCACAGGCTGCGGCTGTTCTTCGCCCGGCACGCCGGCGGCGACGGCATCACGGCGATGCCCTGGCGGGGGGCGGCCCCGGCCCCCGCCGACCCCGCCGTCGAGGACGAGCACCTCGCTCCGCTGCGGGTCGCGATCGGCCGACTCGGCGGCGCGGCGGTGATCGACCGGCTGGCCTCCGACGTCACCCCCCACTCCTGCGACGACCCCGAGCCCGCCGTCCGGGCGCTGGCCGAGATGACACGGTCGCTTCGGGTGCCGGACGGCGAACTCGGTTTGGACGAACTGCGCACGCTGTTCGGCGGCGGGCCCGCCCCGGTCGACGGCCCGGACCTGCCCGCCGTGCGCCGGGCGCTGGTCCGGATGATCAGACTGGCCGAGCCGCAGGACTGGCCCCTCATCGAGCGGTGGTGGCGGGAACTCGCCGACGAGGACGCCACCGCGCTGTTCGCGGCGATGACCGACGGGTGCCGCCGGTCGCTGTGGTCCGGTGAGCGCACCGGGTTCGAGGCCGAGCTGCTGCTGGCGTACCGGCACGGTCGGGGGGACGAGTTCCTGGCCTCGCTCGTCGCCCCGCCGGACGAGCCCGCCGAGGCGGCCGAGCGGGGAGCACGGGCCGCCGCCGGGCTGGTCCACGACAGCGTGCTCGTCCCCGGCGCCACCGCCGGGCATCCGCGCACGCTGCGGGCGGTGCTCGACCATCCACTGGTGCTGTGCGCCTTCGTGGCACGGATCAGCGCCGTCGGCCGTGACCGACTCGGCGAGGGCCTGCTGTGGCTGCTGTCGGCGCCCGCCGAGGATCCCCAGCTGCTCGTGGTGCTGTGCGACGCGCTGGCCGCCGACGATCCCGATCCGCTGACACCCGAGAGGCTCCGGCGGCTGACCGCGGCCGGGCGCGGTTGCCTGGCGGCGCTGCTGGAGGGGGCGGCCGCGCTGGAGCGGCTGCACCTGGTGCTGGGACCCTTCGGGGAGCTGCTGGCCGCCGGGCGGCTCTCGGCCTCCGACTCCCGCTACTGGGCCGAACGGCTGGGTGCCCTGAGCCCCGCCGACCCGGCCGCGGTGGGCGCGATCGACGTCCTGCTGCTGGCGCTCGGGGAACGTCCCACCCTGCCGTGGAGCCTGACGCCGGGCACCACCGGGGACTACCGCAAGGGAGCCCTGGGCATTTGGCGGCTGCCGTGGCCCGACGGCGGCGGCCCCGCCCCCGCGGTGGCGGCCCTGCGGGAACGGCCCGACGTCCAGAGGTCCGAAGGGGCGCGCGAACTGCTGGCGATCCTGGAGGAGACCGCGGACGCCCCTGCCTCCCGGCCGCGGCCGCCGTCCCCCGTCCAGGCGGAGGACCGGTCCCGGGCCACCGTCACCATCGGTGAGGAGGCTCCCTTCCTGCAGGGTGCCGACGCGGTCGTGCACCAGCTCTGCATGGGATACCGGCGCGGCCTGACCCTCGACACCTGTGTGCGCCGTCTGGACGCCGACACATGGCCGCCCACGGCGGCGCTGGCCGTCGCGGTGGTGCGCGGGCTCGCACCGGCGCTCGTCGAGCACGGCGCATCGCCGGAGATCGCCCAGGACTGGAGCGTCGAACTCACCCGGCGCCTGGCGAGTGGCGACTTCGGTCGTGGGCTGGGCCGCCGGTTCCGGCGGGAGCTGCTGACCGCCGTCACCACCGACGTCAGGGACCGGCTGGCACTGCTGAGCGCCGCTGCGGACGAGGGTCCGCCGTTGTCGGGCACCCACCGCCAAGACCTGCAGGCCGTTCACGCCGAACTGGACCGCCTGCTGGCCCGGTCGCCCTCCGGGGAACGGCCGCAGCACATCCGCTATCGCAAGGCCGACCGGCACTGAGCCTCGTCCGGACGGCCCGGCCAGTGCTCTTCCCCCGTTGATCGCCAGGAGCCCGGGGGATGCTCGGCCCGGTCGAAACAATCTTTAACCTGTGGTTCTCGCCACCCCCTTGTCTGCACTCAAGAGTGTATGCAAAAGTGTGCCCACCTTTGGAAGGAGGGCGCCGTGATGGGAACCGGTGTCAGGGTGCGGGTGGGCAGCGCGCTCCACAGCGAGGTCGTCGAGTGGATGGACGCCGAGGCCGAGCTGCTGGACGACTACCGGGAGCGGGAGTGGCTGGAGGGCATGGTCAGCCGCGACATCGTCTACCAGGTGCCGCTGCGGCAGACCGTGGAACGGGCGCGGGGCATGGGCTTCCTGGAGGGGACGTTCCACCTGGACGAGACCTACGGGTCGCTGCAGAGCCGGGTCGCCCGCAACGAGACGGCGTACGCGTGGGCCGAGGACCCGCCCTCCCGGATCCGGCACTTCGTCACCAACATCAAGGTGACCGACGAGGGCGACGGCCTGGTCGGGGTGCGCAGCAACCTGTTGATCTTCCGTACCCGTCAGGACCAGACCCAGCCGCAGCTGCTGTCCGGGGAGCGCAAGGACACGCTGCGGCGCGAGGACGGGACGCTGCGTCTGCTCCACCGCCGGGTCCTGCTGGACCTCACGGTGATCGGCACCCACAACCTTTCCATCTTCTTTTGAGGAGCACGGCGATGACACGGAGCGAGCAGCTTCTCGACCAGCTGACCGAGGGCCTGGACCGGGGCGAGGTCCCGGCGGGGATCTTCGGCGACCAGGAGATCTACGACCGGGAGCTGCGCTCCATCTTCGGCAGGTGCTGGGTGTTCCTGGCCCACGAGTCGGAGATCGAGGCCAAGGGCGACTACGTCCTGCGCAAGATCGGTGAGGACAACTTCATCGTCGTGCGGGACGAGCAGGGCGAGATCCACGTGCTGTTCGACGCCTGCAGGCATCGGGGCGTGCAGGTCTGCCGATCCGACTCCGGCAACACCTCGCACTTTCGCTGCCCGTACCACGGTTGGACGTACAACACCAAGGGCGACCTGGTCGGCGCGCCACTGTGGCGCAACGCCTTCGGCGGCATGCCCAAGGAGGGCAACGGGCTGGCCAAGGCGGCCCGGGTCCGCTCCTACCACGGCCTGATCTTCGCCACGCTCGACCCGAGCGCTCCGGAGCTGGAGGACTACCTCGGCGGCATGGCGTGGTATCTCGACCTGCTGTTCGGGCTGAACGAGCACGGCATCGAGATCGTCGGCGCGCCCCAGCGGTTCGTCATCGACGCGAACTGGAAGTCCGGCAGCGACAACTTCGCCGGCGACGACTACCACCTCGGCACGCTGCACCGGTCGGTGTGGGAGATCGGCGCGTTCCCCGTCCCCTTCCGGGAGAACATGATGGGGTACCACATCCAGGCGTCGCCGGGCCACTCGCTGTCGTTCTCGATGGCCCCGACCGAGGATGAGCCCGGTCCCAAGTTCTTCGGCTTCCCCGAGGACCTCGCCGCGACCTTCGACACCGCCCGGATCAGCGAGCACCAGCTCGACATCGCGCGCCGCTCCCGGGTCATGGTCGCCAACGTCTTCCCGAACTTCTCGATCCTGGCGCTGCCGATGACCGAGGACGGCACCAACCACCCGCCGACGGGCGTGATGACGATCCGCACCTGGCAGCCGCACGGCGTTGGCCAGGTCGAGATCTGGAACTGGTTCTGCGTCTACAAGAACATGACCCCCGAGCAGAAGGACCGGGCTTACCGGGCGGGCCTGGGGACCTTCTCCATGGGCGGTGCGTTCGAGATGGACGACACCGAGCCATGGATCACGGTGGGCCGCACCGGCCGCTCGGTGGCCGCGGAACTGCTGGACTTCCAGCTGAACTACCAGATGGGCATGCCCGGCGTCGGGATCGCCAAGGAGGTCCCGGACTGGCCCGGCCCCGGCATCGCGTACTGGACCCGGTACGAGGAGGGCGTGCAGCGCAACCTGTACCGGTTCTACGCGGAGATGATGCGCGTCGAACAGGGCGCCTGGCCGAGGCTGACGTTCGAATGAGCGCCTGGATCGCGCAGACCCGGGAGCGGTACGAGCAGGGCGGCCTGGCCGGGCGCCTGACCTGGGGGCGGCGCCCGGCGGTGGTCGTGGTCGACCTCCAGGCCGGGTTCACCGACCCGGCCTGCCCGCCCGGGTCGGACCTGGACGATGTCGTGGCGCGGACCGCCGAGGTGGTGGAACGTGCCACGGCGGTGGGGGCGCCGGTGTTCCTGACCACCATCGCCTACCCGCCCGAGGAGCTGGACCGCCTGGTGTGGCTCCGCAAGATGCCGGCGATGCGCGCCCTCACCGAGGGCTCGAAGTGGGTCGAGATCGACGAACGGCTGCCCGTCCGGGAACCAGTGATCGTCAAGAAGGCCGCCTCCGCGTTCGCAGGCACCGACCTGGCCGGGCGCCTGGCCGCCGAACGGGTGGACACGCTGGTGGTGTGCGGCGCGACCACGTCCGGCTGTGTGCGGGCCACGGCCGTCGACGCGTGTGCGGCGAACCTGGCGGTGTTCGTTCCCCGCGAGTGCGTCGGCGACCGGGCGCCCGGCCCGCACGAGGCGAGCCTGCTCGACATCGACGCCAAGTACGGCGACGTGATCGGCGTCGAGGAGGTGCTGGCCCGATGGTGACGACCGCGACGCAGCACCGGCTGCTCACGCCGGGGCCGCTGGACCTGGCCGCCGAACTGGAGCGGGGCGCCTACTCCCCGCCCGCCTGCGACGACGTCATCGCCGAGCTGGAAGCCGCCGGGCTGCGCGGACGCGGCGGGGCGGGATTCCCGGCGAGCGTCAAGTGGCGCACGGTCGCTGACGCGTCCGGCCCCCGCGTGGTCGTCGCCAACGGCGAGGAGGGTGAGCCCAGCTCCCGCAAGGACCGCTGGCTGCTGCTCAACCGCCCGCACCTGGTGCTGGACGGCCTGCTGCTGGCCGCCCGGACCATCGGAGCGGACCGCGCAGTCGTCTACCTCTCCCACGAGGAGACGGTCACCGCGATGCGCGAGGCCATCGCGGAGCTGCCCGTCCCCGGTCTCGTCCCCGAGGTGCACGTCGTCGAGCCGACGTACGTGGCGGGTGAGGAGACGGCCGCCTGCCGGTCCATCAGCGGAGGCCCGGCGCTGCCGACGGCCCGCCCGCCGCGGGTCTGCGACTCGGGAGTGGACGGCCGTCCCACGCTGGTGTCCAACGTGGAGACGCTCGCGCACGCCGCGTGGATTTCCCGGAACGGCGCCGCCGCGTACCGGGAGAGTGGCACCGCCGGCTCCCCGGGCACGACGCTGGTCACCCTGACCGGTGCGTGCGCGGCACCCGGTGTTTATGAGGTCCCGTTCGGGCTCACGGTCGCCGAGCTGTTCGAGGTCGCGGGCGGGTTCACCGGTGCGCCCGCGGGGTTCGTGATGGGCGGTTGGTTCGGCGGCCTGCTCGGCCCCGCGCACGCCTCGACCGTGTGCACCTACGAGGCGGTACGCGCGGCCGGGTCCGGCTTCGGCTGCGGCGCGATCACCGCGCTGGCCCCCGGGACCGACCCGCTCACCGTGGCCGCCGAGATCACCGCCTGGTACGCCGCCGAGTCCGCGCAGCAGTGCGGGGCGTGCCTCAAGGGCACCGCCGCCATCCGGGACGCGTTCGCCGCGCTGCGCGACGGGACCGCCTCCGACACCGACCGGCACAACCTGGAGCGCTGGGGACGAACCCTGCCGGGTCGCGGCGCCTGCGCATTTCTGGACGGTGCGGCGGGCTGGGCCCGCACCGTCCACGACGAGTTCCCCGACCACTTCGGACGTTAGGAGAAACGACGTGAAGGTGTTCGTCGACGCCACCAAATGCAGCGGCTACGGCGCGTGCGCCGAGCTCGCGCCCAACCTGTTCGAGCTGGACGAGTGGGGTTACGCCGCGGTGATCGGGGACGGCGTCCCCTCCGACGAGGCCGCCGCCCGCCGTGCCGCGGCGGCGTGCCCCGAACTCGCCATCACCATCGAGGAATAGCGCGCATGGACCTGCAACTGGACGGTCGGGTCGCCCTCGTCACCGCGGCGAGCCGGGGCATCGGCGCAGCGGTGGCGGACCTGCTGGCCGCCGAGGGCGCGCACGTCGCCATCAGCGCCCGCGAGCCCGAGGCGGCGCCCGGCCGCACCCCGTACCCGGTGGACCTGGCCGACGAGGCGGCCGTGGACCGGCTGGTGCCCGACGTCGTCGCGGCGCACGGCCGGCTCGACGCGCTGGTCGTCAACACCCCCGGACCGAAGATCATGCCGTTCCTGGAGACCGGGGCGCAGGACTGGGCGCTGGCCTACGACCAGCTCGTCCGGCCCGCGGTGCAGCTCGCCACCGCCGGGGCCCGGCAGATGGCCGGGCAGGAGGGCGGCGGCTCGATCCTGTTCATCACCTCGACCTGGGTGAAGCAGCCCCAGGCCGGCGGTGTGCTGTCGGCGTCGATGCGGTCGCTGCTGTCGGCGCTGGCCAAGCAGATGTCGCTGGAACTGGCACCGCACGGCGTCCGCGTCAACCAGCTCATGCCCGGTGCGACCGGTACCGACCGGATGCGCACCATCGTGGCCGCCAAGTCCGCCGCCAACGGGACGAGTGAGGAGGAGGAGATCGGCAAGGTCGTCTCCGCGATCCCGCTCGGCCGGTGGGCCGAGCCCGACGAGATCGCCCGCGCCGCCGCCTACCTGGTCTCTCCCGCCGCCTCCTTCGTGACCGGCCAGGCGTTCGCGGTCGACGGCGGCGCGCTGCGCTCCACCCTGTGATCCCTCATCGAGAAAGCGAAGGCCCCATGCCGAAAACCCTGCGTGAACTGTTCGTCGACCAGTACCGGCTGTGCAGGCTGACCTCGTCGGAGACGGTCGCGGTGATCTCCGAGCTGGGCCACAAGGACGAGTACGTCCAGGCCGCCGTCGCCGCCGCGCGCGACCTGGGAGCGGGCGCCCTGGTGCTGACCGCCTCCAGCCTGTCCAATCCGCTGCTGCCGCCGCACGAGGGCGACGGCCGGGAGGTGGCCGCACTGCTGGCCGCCGCCGCCGAATGCGACCTGGTCATCGATGTGACCGTCGGTGGTCTCATCCACTCCGACGTACGGACGCGGATCACCGGGAACGGCAAGCGGATGCTGTTCGTCGCCGAGCCCGCCGACGTACTGGAGCGCCTGATGGGCGACGAGAAGCTGCGCGCCGTCGTCGAGGCCGGGGGCCGCCGGCTCAAGGCGGGCAGCACCCTGCGGGTGACCTCGGCCGCGGGCACCGACCTGACCGCCGACATCTCCGGCGAGGACCTGCCGATCACCCACCAGTGGGGGTACGTGGACGAGCCCGGCCGCTGGGACCACTGGCCGAGCGGCTTCGTGGCCTGCTTCCCGCACGACCTGACCGCCCAGGGGACGATCGTCCTGCAGCCGGGCGACGTGCTGATCCCCTGGCAGCGGGCGGTCCGCGACACGGTCACGCTGACCATCGAGAAGGGCTTCATCACCGGCGTCGAGGGCTCCGGCAACGACGCGTTCGTGCTGCGCGACTACTTCGAGGCATGGGACGACGAGGCCGTGTACGCCGTGTCGCACATGGGCTGGGGCGTGCACCCGATCGCCCGCTGGTCGGCGCTGGAGGTGTACGACCCGCGCTCCCTCTACGGCCAGGAGCTCCGCTCGACCGCCGGGAACTTCATGTGGTCGACCGGCCCCAACCGTTTCGCCGACCGGGAGACCCCCGCGCACCTGGACATCCCGATGCGCGGCTGCACCGTCGAGATCGACGGCCACGCGGTGGTCCGTGACGGCGTGCTGGTCGAGGAGGAGTGACGATGGACGCCAAGGTCCTGGAGAACGCGATCCTGTCACTCGGCCGCGACACCGCGCTGCTGGCCAGGTTCCGCGCCGATCCGGCCGGGGTGGGCGCCGAGCTCGGCCTGGACGCCGAGTGGGCCGCCGTCATCGCCGACGGGCGGCGCGACAGGCTGCGCTCGGCCGGGGTCGTGGACGGCATCACCATCCTGGTGAGCCGGTGGTTCGCCGACGACCTCGGCGACTCCACCAGCAGCAGCCGCTTCCACGTGGAGGCCTCCGCCCCGCTGCCCGACCCGGACGTCCCGGAGAACCTGGTGTTCGCCGGGGGTTGTTCGCACGTGCCCGACCTGCTGGCCCGGCCCGAGATCGACCCGGCAGACGCGGTCGAGCGGCTCACCGACGGGTACCGGCGGCTGGCCGAACGGCTCGCGGCAGCCGACCCCGAGGTCCTGCTGGTCACCGCCGACTGCCACTTCCAGAGCTTTCGGACCGGGGCGTTCGTCATCGGGACGGGCGCCTCGCACACCGGCTCGATGGAGTTCTTCAAACGCCCCGACCTGGACCTCACGCTCACCGGCGACCCGGAGTTCGCGCAGGCGATGGTGGACGCCGTGCGCGCCGAGGGCATGGAGGTCGAGGAGTCCGACCGGATCGACCTGGACCACGGCTTGATCGTCCCGCTGCGGCAGCTCCTGCCCAGGCCCGACCTGCCGGTCATCCCGATCATCACCCAGCCCGCGCGGTCGTTCTCCCCGTTCGGGGCGCGCGCCTTCGGCCAGGTGCTGCGCACGGTGGTGGAGTCACGCGGCAGGCGCGTGGCGATGCTGGCGACCGGCGGGCTGTCGCACTGGCTGGACCCGGGCAGGTTCGGCGGCGTGGACGTTGAGTTCGACACCTACATTCTGGAGATGCTGCAGGCCGGACGGGGCAACGACCTGGGCAACCTGGAGCCCTACCCGCTGCTGGACCACGGCCAGTACGAGTTCCTCAACTGGCTGATCATGCTGGGGCTGGCCGGGCCCGGGGTCCGCGGCGAGGTGCTGGCCTACGAGCCGATGGAGGCCTCGGGCGGCGGCTGGACCGTGGTGGACCTGCCGCTGCCGGACCGTGCCCCCCGCGACGAGGGAGGCCGGGCATGCCTGACCGGACGCTGAAGGTCGGCCTCACCCAGTGGCACGCCACCCGTGACGTCGCCGCCAACGTCGAGACCGCGTGCGCGATGATCCACGCCTGCGCGGACGCCGACCTGGTCCTGCTGCCGGAGAACGGCCTGATGCTCGGCACCAACGCCGAGATGCGGGACGCGGCGCTGACGGTGGACTCCCCGCAGATCGACGCGCTGCGCGAGGCCGCCGGGGCTGCCGGGACGACGGTGGTGCTCGGCGGCTTCAAGCGGCGGACCGGCGAAGTCATCCACAACACCGCGCTGGTCATCGCCGCGGACGGGCGGGTCGCCGGCGGCTACGACAAGATCCACCTGTTCGACGCGCGGATCGAGGGCCGCTCGTTCGAAGCGTCGGGGGTCGAGACGGGCGGCGACCGGCCCGCCCTGCTGCGGGTCGCGGGGGTGACCGTCGGCCTCACCATCTGCTACGACGTGCGCTTCCCCGAGCTGTACCGGGCGTTGGCGCTGGCGGGGGCGCAGGTGCTGCTCGTCCCGGCGGCGTTCACTCAGCGCACCGGGGAGGCGCACTGGGAACTGCTGCTGCGCGCCCGTGCCGTGGAGAACTCCGCCTACGTCGTCGCCTCGGCGACCGTGCGGGGCGCCGACGACGACGCGTTCCCCACCTACGGTCACGCGCTCGTCGCCGGCCCGTGGGGCGAGGTGCTCGCCGACCTCGGTACGGCGCCCGCCGCGAGCCGCGTCCTGGAGTTGGATCTCGATGAGGTCACACGGCGCCGGGAAATGCTGCCGGTCCTGCGCGGTGTCCGGCCGGACTCCTACGGTGGTCCCGCACAGGTCATAGATGCCGACAAAGTCGATGAAGGGGAGCTGACATGACTGCGGAACCGCCGCTGCCCGAGGGGGTCGTGCGCGCCGGCGAGAGCTTCGGCATCGGCAATGAGTTCACCGGCGTCCAGATCCGCAAGGTGTGGACCCGCCAGGGCGAGCGACTGGAGATCTTCGTACCCAGGCACGGCCACCGCATTCTGCTGGACGCCATGCAGCTGGAGATCATCGCGCGGCAGGACCCGGAGCGGTTCAGCCGGCTGTTCGCCATCGCGCTGGGATCTGAGGACGCTCCGGGCGAAGGGAACGGCTGACGGTGGCCGAGTCGCGGGCCGGCAACACGGTCGAGTCGATCTACCAGACGCTGCGCGAGCGGATCATCGACGGCGCCTACGCGCCGGGGATCCGGCTCTCCCAGGGCGGGCTGGCCGAGGAACTGCAGGTGTCGCGGACGCCGCTGCGTGAGGCGCTGCACCGGCTGGAGGCCGACGGGCTGGTCCTGTCGGAGGCCAACCGCGGTATGCAGGTCGCGCCGACCACCCCCGCGCACGTCGAGCAGTACTACGGGCTGCGGCTGCTGGTGGAGCCGCCGACGGTCGCCGGGATCCTCGCCGACCTCACCGACGGCGACTTGACCCGGATGGCCGAGGATCTGGAGCGGATGGAGAACGACGGCCGCCGCATCCGCGACTTCCAGGAGGCACACCTGCGCTTCCACCAGACCGCGCTGGGCCGCTACCCCACGGCATGGGCGGAGCTGACCGAGTCGCTGCATCTGAAGATCTACCGGCACCAGCGGCTCTACCTGTCGCATCCGGAGGCCCCCGAGGACTTCACCCGGCTCGACCGGCTGCTGCTGGAGGCGATGCGCGACCGTGACGCCGAGCTCACCCGGCAGGTGCTGGAGTTCCACCTCATCGACGCGGCGCTCGGGCTCGTCTTGGACCAGAACCCCGACCACGTGTTCACCAGCCTGCCGCTGGCGGCCCGCGGGGTGGGCGTCGACCTCGGCATCACCGCCGACCGGCTGATCACCCGGCCCGCCACGCTGCGCTGGCTGCGGCCCGGGGTGCGCAGCGCCCTCGATCTGTCCACTGCCAACCTGCGGCATGTCCGCACCGAAGGAGAGTCCCCATGACCGCCCTGCGCTTCGGCATGATCGTGCCCAGCTCCAACACCACGATGGAGACCGAGATCCCCGCGATGCTGCGGGCCCGTGAACAGATCGCGCCGGAGCGGTTCACCTTCCACTCGGCGCGGATGCGGATGCAGCACGTGGACCCCGAGCAGTTGCGCGCGATGGACGACCAGTCGGTGGCGTGCGCCGAGCAACTCGCCGACGCCGACGTGGACGTGATGGCCTACGCCTGCCTGGTCGCGATCATGGCGCACTCGCCCGGCTACCACCGGATCAGCCAGGAGCGTCTGTCGAAGGCCGCCGGTAGGGCGCCCGTCCTCACCTCGGCGGGCGCGCTGGTCGAGGCGCTGGAGCACCTCGGCGCCAAGAAGATCTCGGTCATCACCCCGTACATGAAGCCGCTGACCCAGACCGTGTGCGAGTACATCCAGGCGGAGGGCGTCGAGGTGCAGGACGCCGTCAGCCTGGAGGTCTCCGACAACCTGGCGGTCGGACGGCTCGACCCGCAGAACCTCCCCGAGATCGCGGCGAAGGTCGACACCTCCGGCGTCGACGCGCTGGTGCTCAGCGCGTGCGTGCAGATGCCCTCGCTGCCGGTGGTGCAGCAGATCCAGGACTCGTTCGACATCCCGGTGGTGACGGCTTCGATCGCCACCGTGTGGCGGACGTTGCGCGAGCTCGGCCTGGAGCCGGTCGTCCCGAACGCCGGCTGGCTGCTCGCGGATCGGGGCTGATTTTTCGGCCCCTTATGTGCATGCACTTATGCATGCACGCCCCCCATCGAGCGTACGCGCTCACTCCCGGCCTGGAGAAGGGACGCATGATGTCCGGTCGGAGAACAGAACTGTCGGTGTCCTACACAGACGACCCCCGGGTCGTCGCCGAGCAGAGGGTCGAGGATTACGCCCAGCACGCGGTCCCGCTGACCGCCCGCGTACCGCGCTTCAAGCTCCTCATGGCGAACTGGTCGCTGCTGAGCGCCATGGTGTGGCTGTTCTACGGGGCGTTGGTGTCCACCCTGTACGGCACCCGCCAGGCGGTGATCGGCCTGGTCCTGTCCGTCGTCGTCTACTCCATCCTGAACTGGTTCCTGACGGCTTGGGCCATCAGGACCGGGCTCAACCCCACCCTGCTGTCCCGCCGCATGTTCGGCACCTACGGGGCGACGCTGACCGCCCTGCTCATCGCGGCCAGCACCACCTACTACGCGGTCTTCGAAAGCAGCGTGCTCGCCGAGGCGTTCCACATCCACTTCGGCGCGCTCGACATCCGCTGGTGGTATCTCATCGTCATCGTCGCGGTGCTGCCCCTCATGGTCGGCAGCATCCAGACCTGGATGGACCGCATCAACGGCTACCTGCTGCCGATCTACATCGTGGGCATCATCGCCGCCGTGGTCGTCGCGGCCGTCCAGAACGACGGCGGGTCCGACTGGGCCTCCTTCGCGGGCGTGGTGCCGCCGCAGGCCCGGCCGCTGCCCGGCTGGCTGATGACCTTCTGCGTCTACATGGGCATCTGGCTGCTCATGGCCACCAGCCTGGAGTTCTCCCGGATGGGCCGCCCGCAGGACCTGCGGTTCCACCAGCACGTCACGTTCGGCTGGGTCTACTACGGCTGGATGTTCCTGCTGAACGGCCTGGCCGGCATCTACCTGGTGCGCACGGTGCTGCCCAGCGACCCCACCGCCGAGGTCGGCGTCGTTCAGGCGATCGTGCAGACGCTCGGCCTGTGGGGCGTGCTGCTGACCGTCGTCACCCAGACCCGGGTCAACACACTGAACTACTACCTGTCCTCGATCAACTGGGGGCGGCTGGCCGCACGGCTGTTCGGGCTGCGGCTGCCGCGCGCCGTCTGGGTGGTCGCCGTGGCGGCCGTCGCGTACCTGCTGATGCTCACCGACGTGTTCTCCTCGCTGCAGAAGGTCCTCGCCTGGCAGGGCGTGTTCCTGGTGAGCTGGATCGGGATCGTCTTCACGCACTTCGTGCTGACCCCCGCCGACCGCAGGAACGGGCCGGAGTTCCGGCCGGGCCGGCTGCGCGCCGTCACACCGGGCCTGGGGGTATGGGTGGTGGCCTCCGCGGTCGGGATCGCCCTGACGCAGAGCCCGCAGCAGTTCCCCAGGCTGTCCCCGCTCGCCCCGGTGGTCGCGCTGGCCGTCAGCGTCCTGTTGTACGCGGTCGTGCTCAAACTCGCCCCGTCCAGCCTGCTGCGGCGCGAGGGCGACCTGAGTGACGAGGTGGACGACCCCTGGGCCGCCCGGCTCGCCTGCCACGTTTGCGACCGCTCGTACACGGCCGTCGAGATGGACCGCGACCCGGCCGCCGACGGTGCCCCGATCTGCGCGGCCTGCGGCGAGGTCGACACGGCGTTCATCCAGGCGGTCCGCACGGAATCCGCGTCGGGCGCCGCCATTCCCGCCGCCGAATCCTGAGAGGAGGGACAACATGCGCGTATATGGAATGGCCTGGGTCGGTTCGCGGACCCCGCGCTTTGAGTCGATGCGCGACTTCCTCGCCGACGTCGTCGGCCTGCCGGTCGGCCTCGACCAGCCCGACGCCGTCGTCTTCGACCTGCCCGACGGCGACGCCTTCGAGGTGTTCAAGCCGACCGACACCGAGCACTCCTTCTTCGACCACCCGGTCGCGGGCCTGCTCGTGGACGACGTTCGAGAGGCGCGCGCCGAACTACAGGCCCACGGCATCGAGTTCATCGGCGACGTGCACGTGGGGGTCGAGACCTCATGGGCCACCGAGTGGTCCCACTTTCGCGCCCCGGACGGACACGTCTATGTGCTCGTCAGCCGTCCGGCGGCGCACCCGGGCGGAAGCCGCCGCGCGTTCGACGAACTGCGGATCTGCCTACGAGTCCGCGACCTCGACGCGGCGGTCCGCGTCTACCGGGACGGCCTCGGACTGCCGATCGTGGACGAGTGGACCCACCCCGGCGGGCAGCGCGGCGTGCTGTTCGCCGTGGCGCCGGCTGCGATCGAGTTGTTCGACGAGGCTCAGTGGGATTTGGTGGACGACTCCGAGACCGGGTCCCGGCATGGCCGTGATCACGCCTTGCGCGTCGAGGTCCGCGACGAGGCGGAGCTGCGCGCGCTGGCCGCTCGCCTCGCCGGGGCCGGCGCCCCGGCCGCGGGCGAACTTGTCGACACGCCCTGGGAGCAGCGCTGCCTGCGCGTAGCCGCCCCCGAGGGCGAACAGCTCACCCTCTTCGTCCTCCCGGACGAGGAACGCCGCGTCCGGGAGTCCGCCCGCCGTCTGCTACCACGTTGAACCGCCACGGAGGTCGCATGACCCTGCAAGCCCTGTCCCGGCCCGGCCGGATCGGCAGCCTGGACCTGAAGAACCGCGTCATCAAGTCGCCTCAGACCACGGCCCTGGCCAACCAGGACGGCACCGTCACCCAGCGGCTGGTCAACCACTACAAGCGGCTCGCCGAGGGCGGCGTCGGGTTGATCATGGTCGAGTACAGCTATGTGGACGACGACGCCAGCAAGTCCATCCACGCCCAGCTCGGGATCTCCCGCCGCGAGCACATCCCGGGCCTGGGCTGGCTGGTGGACGAGGTGCACGCCGCCGGCGCGAAGATCGGCATCCAGCTCGAGCACTGCGGCCGGCAGAAGTTCCTCGGAACTGCGCCGATCAAGGCAGCCTCCGAGGTGTCCTGGGACTACGTTGAGTCGCAGTACGGCCAGCGGCCGGCGCCGATGACCGAGGCGGAGATCGCGGGCGTGGTCGCCGCGTTCGCCGATGCCGCCGAACGTGCCTACCTCGCCAGGTTCGACATGGTCGAGGTGCACGCCGGGCACGGTTACCTGCTCACCAACTTCCTGTCCCCGCACACCAACAAGCGCACCGACCGTTACGGTGGCTCGTTCGAGAACCGGGCGCGGCTCACGCTGGAGGTCGCCGCGGCGATCCGCGCCCGGATCCCGCGCGACTTCCCGCTCAGCTTCCGGCTGTCGGTCACCGACTACGAGGCCGACGGCATCCCGATCGAGGAGAGCGTGGAACTGGCACGGCGGCTGGAGGAGGCCGGAGTCGACGTCATTCACGCCTCCGGCGGCCACCACGCGCTGATGGAGTACGAGGTCAGCCCGTGGTACATGCCCCGCGCGCCGCACCGGTGGGGCTGGGAGAAGATCAAGGAGGCGGTGTCCGTCCCGGTCATCGGCTCCGGCTCGCTGGTGAGCCCGGTGGTCGCCGCGGAGATCCTGGAGTCGGGCAGCGCCGACTTCGTCTCACTCGGCCGTGCGATGCTCGCCGACCCCGACTGGACCCGCAAGGCCCAGGAGGGGCGGCTGCTGGACATCGTCCCGTGCATCCGCTGTAACGACGGCTGCCTGGACCGGGGCCTCAACGTGGGCCGCAGCACCGGCTGCACGGTCAACCCCGCCATGGGGGAGGAGTACCGCTACCCGGTCGAGCCCGCGCCGGCCCCGCGCCGCGCGGCGGTCGTCGGCGGCGGCCCCGCCGGGCTGCGCGCGGCGGCGGTGCTCGCCGACCGGGGGCACGAGGTGACGCTGTTCGAGCCGGGCCCGCTCGGCGGATCGCTCGTCGCGGCCACCCGCTCGGCCCGTAAGCAGGACCTGGCCGACCTGCGCGCCCACCTCGTCCACCAGATCGAGGCCCGGAAGGTGACCGTGGTGGCCGAACGCGCCGACGCCGCCATGCTCGCGGGGTACGACCTGGTCATGGTGGCCACCGGCGGGGTCGCCCGGCCGCTGGACGGGGCCCGGCACGCCCGCGACCTGACCGACCCGGGCGAGGTCGCCTCGCCCGTGGTCGTGGCCGGGGGCGGCCTGACCGGCGTGGACACCGCCCTGTGGCTGGCGGACGCGGGCCACGACGTCACGATCGTCGAGGCGGCGCCGGCGCTGCTGGCCAACCGCGAGGTCTTCACCGACGCGGGAGCCCTGCCGGGGCTGCTCGTCGAGGCCGGCGTCAAGGTCATCACCGGCACGACGGTGACGGGCGCGGACGACGGCGGCGCGCGGACCGCCGACGGCGGGTCGATCCCGGCCGCCACGGTCCTCGCGGCGACCGGGTACACGACGGATCCGGCCCTGGCCGACGCCGTGCGCGAAACCGGCGCGCAGGTCGTCGTCCTCGGCGGCGCACGCCGCCCAGGACGCGTGCTCGACGCGCTGCACGACGCGTTCTTCGCCGCGCGCCCCGCCTGACGCGTCCGGTCTGGGGGGACGACCTCAGACCCCGGGAAAACGGGGCGTCCCGGGCGGGCCGCCCCGTATACGAATCAGAAAGGGGGAGCCCGTGGGTGCTCTCGAGGGGAAATCAGTGATCCTCACCGGCGCGGGGGCCGGCATCGGCCGCGCGGTGGTCGCCCGCTACGTCGCCGAGGGCGCGCGGGTCGTCGCCGTGGACATCGATGAGGAGGGGCTGGCGAGCCTTGCCGACGAGTGCGGGGGAGCGGTCGTTCCGCTGGCCGTGGACGTGCGGTCGTGGGAGGGCAACGTCGCGGCGGTGCGGACTGCGGTGACGGAGTTCGGCGGCCTGGACGTGCTGGTCGTCAATGCGGGCATCACCGACGGCGCCCGCCCGCTGCTGGACATCGACGGGCCGGACCTGACCGGGGCGTTCCAGGAGCTGTTCGCGGTGAATGTGCTGGCCGGGCTGCTGGCGGTGCGGGCCGCGGCCGACGCCCTGATCGCCAGCCGGGGGGCGGTCATCATGACGGGCTCGTACGCCAGCTTCCACGCCTCCGGCGGCGGCGCCCTGTACACCGCGTCCAAGCACGCACTGCTTGGCGTCGTCCGCCAGCTCGCCTACGAGCTCGCCCCCGACGTGCGGGTCAACGGGATCGCGCCGGGCATCGCGCCGACGCGACTGCGCGGCATCGACGCCCTGGGCCAGGAACGGTCGGATTCAGTGCTGGAGGGGACCGCCGCCGTCCTGCCGCTCCAGGAGGTACCGTCCACCGAGTCCTACGGCGGCCTGTACACGCTGCTCGCCAACGCTACCGACTCCGGCCATGTGACCGGAACGATGATCAGCGCCGACAGCGGCCTGTCCATACGCGGCTTGGCCCGTCCCGGCGGACGCGTCCGAACCCCCTGACACGCCCGTCGAACCACCCGGCAAGGCGTGAGAGCCGGCCGCCTCTCATGCCTTGCTCCGGGGAGGTGGCCTCGATCACCAGCGCCTGCCCTGCCCGTTCGCGCCCGGGTGACGGCTGCGACCAACAAGGCCGAGTCCTGCACCTGCCGCCCTGTCGCCCTACCTGCGCTCCCACATCACTCGGTTCGGGACCTACGCCACCGACGAGCTCACGCTCGTCCCCGCGGCGTTCAACCCCCTGCTGAAGGAGGTCGACTTCTCCGCCTTGGACCTGGCGGCGTGACGGGCGGGTTTCCGCATCCGATCGTCGGCCTCGGCGTCAACCGATCGGTTGATGCCGGGATCCACCGCTGCGATCACCGGACGGGCGATCCGCGACCGCCGCACCGGTCACGATGCTCGGTGCATGCGAACACAGCGGCAACCCGCACTCAGGACCACCGGGCTCCGTAAGGCGTTCGGTGACCACGTCGCGGTCGACGATGTCGGCCTGACGGTGCCCGCCGGATCGTTCTACGGCCTGGTCGGTCCGAACGGTGCGGGCAAGACGACCACGCTGGCGATGGCCGTGGGCCTGCTGCGTCCGGATGCGGGCAGGGCGGAGATCTTCGGTGTCGACGTCTGGCGTTCGGGCGTGGAGGCCAAGTCCCTGGTGGGCGTGCTGCCCGACGGGAACGCGATGCCGGAGCGGCTGACCGGTCGCGAGGTGCTCACCTACCTCGGCCTGCTGCGCGGTCTGCCGCCCGGCGTGGTGGCCGAGCGGGCGGCGGAACTGCTGAGCGTGCTGGAGCTGGATTCGGCCGAGCGGGCGCTGGTCATCGAGTACTCCACTGGCATGCGCAAGAAGATCGGGCTGGCCGTGGCGCTGCTGCACGCACCCCGGCTGCTGGTCCTCGACGAGCCGTTCGAGGCCGTCGACCCGGTCTCCGCGGCCACGATCAGGACGATCCTGCGCAGGTTCGTCACGGGTGGCGGCTCGGTGATCATCTCCAGTCATGTCATGGCCCTCGTCGAGCAGCTCTGCGACCACGTGGCCGTCATCTCCGGTGGCAGGGTGGCCGCGGCCGGTCCGCTGGCCGAGGTGCGTGGCGGCGGTTCCCTCGAGGAGGCCTTCATCGAGCTGGTCGGTGCCCGCGCCGAGGTACGGGAGGGACTGGCATGGCTCACGTCATGATCCGGATGCGGCTGGCGGTGCTACGGCACTCGATGCGCGGTGACCGGGCGACGACCCTGGTCTCGGGCGTGCTGGTCGGGCTGCTGCTGGCGGTGGGCACGATCGTGGTGGCCGTGCTCTGGCCGGAGCTGCTGCCGCTGACGCTGGCCGGCTGGCTGACCGGCTGGATCTTCGGTCCGGTGCTGAGCGGTGGCGGCGACGAGTCGCTCCGGCCCGAGTACTTCGCCATGATCCCGGCCACGCCGCGCCGGAGGGCCGCGGCGTTGCTGGCCGGGGCGTTCGCCGGGCCGGCCCCCGCGGTCACCTTCGCGGCGCTGCTCTCGCTGCCGGTCCACGGCTGGCGCTTTGGCCCGCTCGGCCTCCTGGCCGGGGTGTTCGCCGCGGTGCTCACGCTGGTCACGCTGGTGGTGGTGTCCCGGGTCGTGGTGGCGCTGCTGGCCCTGTTCGTCCGGTCGCGCGCCGCGGCCGCGGCCGCGGGTCTGGTCATGGGGTCGGCGCTCGCGCTGTGCGGCAACGGGTGGGCTCCGGCCGTCGCCCTCGGCGCGGGCGGCAGCCTGTCTGCCGGGGGCGGCCCGTCGTGGGTCGACGGCCTGCTCAAGGCGCTGCCGTCTGGGTGGGGCGTGGCCGCGGTCGAGTCGTCCTGGCCGGTCGCGCTTGGCATCCTGGCCGCCAACGGCGCGGCGGTGGCGCTGCTGCTGTCAGCCTGGGCCGCACTGCTGTCGCGGCGGGTGACCTCGGTCGCGCGCGGCGGCGTGCCGGCACGCCGCGGCAGGCCGCGCCCGTTTCCCCTGGTCGGTGGTGCCCGCGCGGTGGCCGCCAAGGAGTTGCGCGCCTGGTGGCGCGACCTGGTCCGGATCCAACTGCTGAGCATCGCGTTGTCCTACGCCCTGGTGTTCCCGCTGCTGCTCGTCACCCTCGACGTGTGGATCATGGTGCCGTTCACCGGACTGATCGCGGCGGTGATGGCGGCCGGCGCCTCGGCCAACATGTACGGCACGGACGGGACCGCGCTCTGGCTGACCCTGATGACGCCGGGCGCCGAACGCGCCGACGTCCGCGGCAGGCAGTTGGCCTGGCTGCTGGTCGTGGGCCCGCCCGCCGTCCTGCTCTCCCTGGTCGGCACCGCGGTCAGCGGCCAGGGCTGGGCCTGGCCGTGGGTGCTCGGCCTGCTGCCCGCCGTACTCGGCGGCGCGGCCGGGCTGATCGTTCTGGTCGCGGTCACCTCCCTGGTCCCCGGCACCGACCCGCACAAGCGCGGCGGCAACCCCCTCAGCACCGGCGCCGACGAGGGCGCGGAGACCGGGCTCATGTGGCTGATGCTGGTCGCGGTGCCCGCCACGGCGCTCCCTGTGGCCGGTGCGATCCTGCTCCAACCGTGGGCGGGCCTGCCGGTCGGGCTGGCCGGCGGCGCCCTCAGCGCCTGGGGACTGGGCAGGCTCGCCCATCTCAAGCTCGCCTCCGCCGGGCCGGAGCTGCTCAACCTCATGAAGCACGGCCCGGCTCCCACGCCGACGCGCTACCAGGGCAGGCTGGCGACGTCCGACCTCCCGTTCAAGCACCGCGCCGCGGTCACCTTCTGCTACTCCGTCGCCTGGCTGCCGCTGTTCCCCCAGGGGCTGGTGCCGATGGCCTTCAAGATCATCGGCGTTCGCGACCCCGTCTGGTTCCTCGCCCTGCACCTGCCCGAGGTCTGGCAGTGGCCCACGATCGCCTTCATGATCGCCCTCGGCCTGCTGCTGTACGGCTACGCCGTCATGATCCCGCTGCGCCTAAACTCCGCGTCATGACCGACCCCTTCCCCCCGTCGAAATGGGAACAGCGCTTCGAGCGCTTCGCGGAGTGGGTCCCCTACCTGACGCTCGGCGTCTCGCTGGCCATCAGCCTGGCCGTGCCCGGTCACCCGGCGGGCACGGTCCCGGCCACCCTGGCGCTCGCGGCGTTGGCGCTGGCCTGGCTGATCGGCGCGCACACCCTGCTGCCCGCCCGGCTGCGGGCCCGGCGGGCGGCGACCGTCATCCACTTCATCGGCGTGCTCACGACCGCCACCGCGCTCTCCCTGCGCGATCCCATCTTCATCATCTACACGATCTCCGGCTTCTTCCTGGCCGCTCGGTTCGCCCCGTCGAAATGGACGTTCGCCGCGGTGGCGGCGACCTCCACCGTCCTGTACGGCTCCACGATCGACTGGTTGCAGGCCAGTGTGCAGCTCCTCGCCTTCCACGTCGCGATCGTGACGCTGCAGACCCTCGCGATCGGCGGCGGGCACATCCTGAGCATCCGGGTCGAAGAACGGCAGCGCAGGTATCGCAAGGCGCTCGTGGACCTGGAGGCCGCCCTGGAGGAGAACGCCGGACTGCACGCCCAGCTCATGACGCAGGCGCACGAGGCGGGTGTGCTCGACGAACGGCAGCGAATGGCCCGCGAGATCCACGACACCCTGGCCCAGGGCCTGGCCGGAATCATCACCCAGCTCCGCGCCGCCAAGCGGGTGCCGGACGGCGCCGAGCACGTCGAGCTGGCCCTCGCCCTCGCCACCGAGAGCCTGGCCGAGGCCAGGAGGTCCGTCGACGCCCTGCGCCCGCAGCGGCTGGACGACGCCCACCTCCCCGAGGCGATGTCCGCCCTGGCCCGTGACTGGTCCGAGGCCTCCGGCGTCGAGCTGCACGTCGAGATCACCGGCGACCGGGTGCCGCTCAGCCCGGCCATCGAGGTCGCCCTGTTCCGCATCGCCCAGGAGGCGCTGACCAACATCGGCAAGCACGCCGCCGCCTCTCGGGCCGGCCTCACCCTGTCCTACGCCGGCGACGTCACGCTGCTCGACATTCGCGATGATGGCAAGGGCATCGACGGAAGCGGCGACGGGGGATTCGGCTTGAGCAGCATGAGACAGCGGGCGCGCGGCGTCGGCGGCACGCTGGAGATCGAGAGCGTCCCCGGCGAGGGCACCGCGATCAGCGCCAGCGTCCCCGCCCTGCAGGCCGGACCACAGGTGGGCGAGGCATGATCCGGCTGCTGATCGTCGACGACCACCCGATCGTGCGCGGCGGTCTGCGCGCGGCCTTCGAAACCGAGCCCGACATCGAGGTGGCCGGCGAGGCGGCCACCGGCCGCGAGGGGATCGAGCGGGCCGCGGCGCTCGGCGTCGACGTCGTGCTCATGGACCTGCGGATGCCCGAGATGGACGGGGTGGCCGCGATCACCGCGCTGCGCTCGTCTCATCCCGGGATCAAGACGCTGGTGCTGACGACCTTTGACGGCGACGTGGACGTGCTGCCCGCCATCGAGGCGGGCGCCACCGGCTACCTGCTCAAGGACGCGCCCACCGAGGAACTGCTGCGCGCGGTCCGCGCCGCTGCCGCCGGCGAGCCGGTGCTGTCGCCGTCCGTAGCCAGCCGGCTGATGGGCCAGGTGCGCCGGCCGGTCAAGGCCGCGCTCACCGACCGGGAGATACAGGTGCTCACCCTGGTCGCGGGTGGCGCGTCCAACCGCCAGGCCGCGGCCAAGCTGTTCATCAGCGAGGCCAGCATCAAAACCCACCTGCTGCACATCTACGACAAGCTCGGCGTGCGCGACCGCGCCGCCGCCGTCGGCGAAGCCTACCGCCGCGGCCTGCTCAGCTGACCCACTGAAAGCCCGGAGCCGAGTCGGCAGGCTCGCACCGCCCGGACAACGCGATGTGGTCATGCACGTCGGCTCGGATCGGCTTGACCGCCACCCGCCGCAGGAGCTGATCGAACCCCTTACACACCTCGCCCATCCCGCCCGCTCCAGACGCCCGCCCAGCCGGTAGCAGCCCACCAGCATGGCGAGAACAGCACCGTCCCTGGCCGCCTCGCAAGAACGGGACCGCCCCGGGCGCCGAAGAGACCACAATCCACGGGCTGGACCATCTGCCTGCCAGTCACCACCCGCCACCCCCGCAGTCGACCCCGTCGCCTCGCCCGTACCGGCATCACGGTCAGCCGGCGAGGCCGTGGCGGAGGGCGAAGATGACGGCTGCGGCCCGATCTCTGAGCTCGAGCTTGGTGAAGATGTGGCCGATGTGGGTCTTCACGGTTCCTTCAGCGATGTTCAGGCGGGCCGCGATCTCCGCGTTGGTGGCGCCGACGCCGATCAGGGACAGCACTTCACGTTCTCGCCGCGACAGCTCGACGACCAGGGCCGTCTCCGCCTGCCTCGGACGAAGGTCCGAACGGTAGGCGTCGAAGATCTGCGGTACGACGGCGGGATCCAGCCAGCCCTTCCCCGCGGCCACCGCCCGTGTCGCCTGGATGATCTCCTCGCCGGGTGCGTCCTTGAGGACGAAACCGGCCGCACCGGCCGTGAGCGCGGCGGCGACGACGTCCGGGTCGTCGAACATCGTGAGGATGAGCACGGCGGGCGCCCCGGGCCGACGCTGCAGCAGCCGGGTCGCCTCAGCACCGTCCATACGCCTCATGCGCACGTCCATGAGCACGACGTCGGGACGGTGGCGCACGGCGGCCCGCTCGACCTCGTCTCCGTCGGCGCATTCCCCCACGACTTCGAGGTCGGGTTCGCCGTCGAAGATCCGGATGAGACCGGAGCGTGTGAGCTGCTGGTCGTCCACGAGCAGCAACCTCGTCACCTGGCGGCCCTCCCCACGGGGATCGTCGCATGGACTGCCCAGCCCGATCCTTCCGGCTGCGCCCACAGGGTGCCGCCGAGCGCCGTGACCCGTTCCCGCATACCGATCAGGCCCAGGCCACCGCCCGCCGAGCGTCCCCCGGCGGCCGTGGAACCCTGATCGGCGACGGTCACGCGGACGAACCGCTCTCCGACGTCCACGGTGATGGAGGCGGCCGCGCCAGGTGCGTGCCGTGCGGTGTTGGACAAGGCCTCCTGCACGACCCGAAAGATCGCGAGTCCGGTCACGGGGTCGACGGCGCCCAGGTCACCGCGCGTGGTGAGATCGACGGCGAGGCCGCCGGAGCGGAGCTCTTCGACGAGTTCACCGATGTCCTCGGCCGTCGGAAGCGCCCGGGCCGTCGCGCCCTCCGCCCGCGCGGGGTCGCGCAGCAGGACCAGCCCGCGATGGACGTCGCGCACACTCTGCCGACCTGCCCGTTCCGCCTCCTCCAGGGCCTCGATCGTCGCCCGGGTGTCCCCCCGGAAGGCGGCGAGCCGGGCCGCGCCAATGTTCAGCAGTGCCGCGCCCAGCCCATGTCCGACCAGGTCGTGGACCTCACGGGCGATCTTCCGGCGCTCCTCGGCGACGGCCTCGCGATCGAGCCGCAGGCGGGCCTCGTAAAGCATGCCGTGGACTCTGAAGACCGAGCCGAGCAGGAGGAACCCGACCTCCCACATGATCCAGGCCGGCCAGAGAGGGAAATCCCCGGTGAGCAGATGCCGGGCCGGGGCGAGCAGCAGCGTCACCGGCACACACCAGGCCAGATCACGTCCCCCGCTCAGGACGGCCAGGTGGATCCAGACGGGTGCCGCGGCCACCGCCAGAGCACCGTCTGCGTAGCTGCCTTCGGCGAAGGGGAAGGGACGGAACCCGCCGGGGTCGCCGACGGCTGTCGGAGCCAGGAGGAGCGGCATCAGGGTCACGAGCGCGAGGAACGGCACCGATCCGGCCGGAGGTCGCCATGGCCGCGCCGCCTGTCGGCCCCACACCAGGATGAACCCGGTGACGAGCACGGTCCGGGCGACGGGAAGCGGCGAGAGGACGACCGCCGGAACCGCCCACGCCACACCTACCAGGGAGATGAACCGCAGCAGAGGCCGGGGAGGGGCGCCCCGCAGGAAACCGGTGTAGGTCCGTCCCATGGGCAGATCCTAGGCATCACGCGACCGCGTCGTCGTCGGACCGTGGTCGGATCGGATCACACCACGGTGATAGCCATACGGACGACCGGCGGCCGAGGCGACGACCCCTCTCTGCCGTTCACACTGACGTCATGAGATTCCAGGCGCTGAACCGGATGGTGCGGCTGTCGGCACTCCCGCTGGGCATCGCCGGACGAGCTGGGCTCGCGAGCGGGCTGAAAGTTCTCGGCAGGCTGACCGACGAATCCGCGTTGGAGTTGCACGAACGGACTGCCGACCAGCTTTTCGAGGTTCTGGGCGGCCTCAGGGGCGGGGTGATGAAGTTCGGTCAGGTGCTCTCGGTGTACGAGGCGGTGTTGCCGCCTTCGATCTCCGACGTCTACCGGGAACGCCTGGCCCGCCTGCAGGACGCGGCCCGCCCAGAGAGCGTCGACATGGTCTACCGCGTGATGGCGCAGGACATCGGCCCCACCTGGCAGGACCTTTTCGCCTCCTTCGAATTCGATGCCGCCGCAGCGGCCTCGCTCGGCCAGGTACACCGGGCGGTGTGGCACGACGGCCGCTCCGTCGCGGTCAAACTGCAGTATCCCGACGCCCGGGAACAACTACTCGGCGACCGCGACCTGCTCGTCTTCGCGATGCGCTGGTTCACCTCGCTCGTGGCCCCCGAACTCGACGGCAGGGCACTGGCCGTCGAACTGATGGACCGGATCGCCGAAGAGCTCGACTACGAACACGAGGCGCAGGCACAGAGCACATTCCGCTCCGGCTTCAGCACCGACTCAGACTTCCACATCCCCGAAGTCATCCTGCAGAACGGCGGAGTCCTCGTCTCCGAGTGGATCGACGGTACGCCACTGGCGCAGATCATCTCATCGGGCAGCCAGACGGAACGCGACCGCGCCGGCCTGCTGCTCACCCGCCTCATGTTCTCGGGCATCCCCCGCTGCGGTCTCATGCACGGCGACCCCCACCCCGGAAACTTTCGCCTGCAGGACGACGGCCGCCTGGGCGTCCTGGATTTCGGCGCCGTCCACCACCACTCGCCCGGTACCGAGAGCCCCCTCCAAAAGTGGATGCGCATCCACCTCGCGGACGACTCTGAACAACTCCTGCACATCCTGCGTGAGCTGGAGTTCCTCCCCCCGGGCATACGTGTGGACGCCGAACGCCTAAAGGACCTCTTCGCTCGAACCGGTGCCCCAGTGCACACCGACCTCTTCAAGTTCGACGCCGCTTACCTGCGCGACGCCTTGGGAGGACTCACCGCCTCGATGCCCGTCGGCCTCAGCCTGGCCTTCCCCCCGAATCTCGTCCAAGCCCAGCGGGCACTCGGCGTCGCCATCGGCGTCCTGTGCCAGCTCGAAGCCGAGGTTCCTTTCCGAGACGAAGGAATCCGCTGGCTCAGCCCGACACTTCAGAACCAGTCCCACTCACAGTACTAGTGTCTTGTAATTGGAAGTCGGCTCATTTTGAGTTGTTGGCGAGCAGCTTCTTGAAGTCCCGGTGCAGGATCCTGACTTTGATGATGACCTGGTCCAGGGCCGCCGTCCACTCGAACGGCCTGTGCTGAGCGGTCCAGTCACCGATAAGCCATCTTCGTCGTTGTTCCAAGAGTCTCCGCGGGGCCGGCGGAAACGGCTCTGGTCAGGGAGACGGACATCAGGACCCCGGTTCGGTGACGTGTCGACCAGGCCGGGACCCTGACGGCGGCTCGGCTACTCGCCGCGCCAGACGGGCGGGCGCTTCTCGGCGAAGGCGGTGGCGCCTTCGCGGGCGTCGGCGGAGGTGAGCACCGGATGGATGACCTGGTCCTGCTTGGCGAACGCCTCGTCGGAGGACCAGTCGGCGGAGGCGACGATGACCTCCTTGGTGGCGGCGACGGCCAGCGGGGCGTTGGCGGCGATGGCCTCGGCCAGCGCGCGGGCGGCCTCCAGGGCCTTGCCGGGTGCGGTGATCTCGGTGACCAGCCCGTGCCGTTCGGCCTCGGGGGCGGTGAGGAAGTCGCCGGTCAGCGCCAGCCGCATGGCCACCGCGTAGGGGACGCGGCGGGGCAGCCGCAGCAGCCCGCCCGCGCCGGCGACCAGGCCGCGCTTGACCTCGGGGATGCCGAACCTGGCGTCCTCGGCGGCCACGATCAGGTCGCAGGCCAGCGCGATCTCGCAGCCGCCGGCCAGCGCGTAGCCCTCGACGGCGGCGATCACGGGCTTGCGCGGGGGCTTGTGCGCGATGCCGGCGAAGCCGCGCTCGGGGTGCACGACGTTCTCGCCCGCCACGAACGCCTTCAGGTCCATGCCCGAGCAGAACGTCCCGCCCGCACCGGTGATCACGGCGGCGGTCAGGTCCTTGCGGGACTCGAACTCCTCCAGCGCCGCGGCGATGCCGTCACTGACGGCGCGGTTGACGGCGTTGCGGGCCTGGGGGCGGTTGATGGTGATGACGGTGACCCCGCCGGAGTGCTCGACCAGTACCTCGTCCGACATGAAGACTCCTTGGACTCGACGTGGGGCGGATCAGCGGGGGGCCACGCGGATGGTGCCGTCCAGGCGGACGGTCTCGCCGTCCACCGGCTCGTTGGCGGCCATGGCGGCGGCGCCCAGCCGCAGTGCGTTGCAGGAGCCGATCAGGTTGACGCCGATGGCCTGCTCGAAGCCGGGCAGGCCGCCGGGCGTGCCGTCGCGGCCCACCATCCGGATGGGATTGCCGATGCCGGTGCAGTGCACGACCGCGCGCAGCGGCCCGGCCTCCTGGGCGGCAGCGATGGCGGTCTGCGACCGCTCGGTGGAGGTGACGTCGGTGACGAGCGCGCTGGTGCCCTCAATGCGCATGAAGTGTCTCCCACGATGGATGACGGACCCAGTCGGACTAACATAGACTACTTCGTGAACTATGTTTGTCGGGAGGTGGGATGGTGTCCGAAACGGCAGGTCACCAGGGGTCCGGGGAAGGCGGTCTCGGCGCCGCGCTGTGTGCCGGAGCCGCCAGGCACGGCTCGACGGCGCTGGTGTTCCACGGTCCTCGGGGCACCGAGAGCACGAACCTGCGGTCAGTGCACGACCGGGCTCTGCGAGTGGCGGCGGGCCTGGCCGCCCTGGGCGTCGGGCCCGGCGACGTGGTGGCGCTCCAGCTGACCAGCCGTCTGGAGAGCGCGATCGCGCACGCGGCGGTGCTGTTGCGCGGTGCCGTGGTGCTCCCCATCGTCCCGATCTACGGCCTGCGCGAGGTCGGGTTCGTGCTGCGGCAGTCCGGTGCCGCCGCTCTGATCGCGTTCGCCGGGCGGGCCGGTGAAGTGCTCGCCATGCGGGACGGCCTGCCGCGCCTGCGGCAAGTGATCGCCGTTGCGGATGGATCCGGTGCCGTCCAGGGAGCGGCCTCCTGGGAATCGCTGCAGGAGCACGCGCCCCTCGGGCCGCTGGAGCCGGCCGATCCGGACGACGTCTGTGTGCTCGTCTACACCTCCGGCACCACCGCAGACCCCAAGGGCGTACAGCACACCCACCGCTCGATGCTCGCCGAACTGACCACCATGGCCGAGATGCGGGCCGGGTACGGCGCGGACTTCGGCTACCTGGACGCCTTCCCGCCCGGGCACGTCGCCGGGCTGAACGTGCTGCTGCGAGCCCTGATCTACGGGGTGCCGACGGTGTTCATGGAGCGCTGGGACGCCGAAACCGCCCTGGACATCGTGCACCGTCACGGGGTGACGGCCTCGGCGGGCGTGCCGTTTCACCTGGCGGCGCTGCTGGACGCCGCCGAGCGGACTGGGCGCGGGGTCGGCGGTCTTCGCGAATATCTGGTGGGCGCCGCGAGCGTGCCGCCTGTCCTGGTGGAGCGCGCCGAGCGCACCGGGATCGCCGCCTACCGTGCCTACGGCTCCAGCGAGCACCCGACCATCAGCTCCGGCGGCGTCGACGACCCCCGCGACAAACGGGCCACGACCGACGGACGGCCGATGCCCGGCACGCAGGTGCGCATCGTCGACGCCAAGGGCCGGGACCTGCCGCCCGGGCGTGAGGGCGAGATCCTCTCGCGCGGTCCTGAGCTGTTCGCCGGCTACCGCGACCCGGCGCTGAACGCGGAAGCGTTCACCACCGACGGCTGGCTGCGCACCGGTGACGTCGGGCGGATGGACGAGGACGGCTACCTGACCATCACCGACCGGCTCAAGGACATCATCGTGCGGGGCGGGGAGAAGATCTCCTCCAAGGAGGTCGAGGACCTGCTGTCCGTCCATCCCGCCGTCGCCGAGACCGTCGCCGTGGCCGAACCCGACGAGCGCTACGGGGAGCGGGTCTGCGCGTTCGTCGTCCTGCGGCAAGGGTGCCACCTCGACCTGGACGCTGTGCGCGACCACTTCGCCGCCCATGGCGCCGCCCGGCAGAAGACCCCCGAGCGGCTGATGGTGGTGGAAGCGCTGCCGCGCACCGCGGCCGGCAAGGTCCGCAAGCACGAGCTCAGGGGCATCCTGCAGAGCAACCAGAACAGATAACTCAGTAACTCATGTCATGGGCGCGGTGGACCCAGGCCGTGGGGCGGGAGGATGACGATATGGAACTCATGATCAGCGACGAGCAGGAGGCACTCGTCGAGACGGTGCGCCAGTGGCTGGAACGGCACACCGATCTGGTGGCGGCCCACGCGGACCGCGGTGAGGCGGCCCTGGCGCGGCCCGAGGACTTCCGGGCGGCGGCGGAGCTGGGCCTGGTGGGACTGCTGCGCACCGCCGAGGGCGGCTCCCATGCCGACCTCGCGCTGATCGTGGAGGAACTCGGCCGCGCAGCGTCCCCGCTTCCCCTGGGGCAGGCCGGTCTGGTGTGCCGGGCTCTGGACGAAGCCGGCCTCGCCCCGGACGTCGCCGACCAGGCCGCCATGGGAGCCGTGCTCGTGGTGCCCGTTGTGCCCGAGCCGGGGAAGTCACTGGTGAAGGCATCCCACGGACCGGACGACGGGCTGACGCTGCACGGGCGGATTCCCGTGGTGATCGGGGCGCCGGGCGCCGACCGGTTGCTGGTCGCCGCCGTGAGTGCCGGAGGCGACCCGGTGCTGGCGCTGGTCGCATCGAACGCCCCTGGGTTGAGCCGGACGGTGCGCACATCGCTCGACATCACCCGCGACTTCGCCGCCGTGACGCTCGACGGGGTGCAGGCCGAAGCCGGGGCATGGGCGACCGTGCCGCAGGAGACGGTGGACTCCCTCGGCGACGCCCTGGCGTTGCATCACGCTGCCGACGCACTCGGCGCCGCCGACCGGCTGCTGGTGATGACGGTCCGGTACGTCCAGGAGCGGCAGCAGTTCGGCCGGGTGGTCGGCGGGTTCCAGGCGGTCAAGCACCACTGCGCCAACATGGCGGTAGACGTCGAATCCGCCCGCGTGACGGTGCGCGCCGCCGCCCGTGCGCTGGACACCGGTGACACCGGCGCCCGGCGGGTCAGGGTCGCCGAGGCGGCCGTGATCGCCGGTGAGGCGTGCTCGCGGGTGGCCGGGACGGCGCTGCAACTGCACGGCGGCATGGGCTTCACCTGGGAACACGACCTGCATTTGTACCTGCGCCGGATCAAGACCGGGGAACTGCTGGGCGGCACGCCCCGGCACCACCGCGCCCGGCTGCTGGACCTGGTCGCCTGACCTCGCCCCCCTCCAAGCGCCGACAGGGCGCGTCACTGGTCCCGTCGTCACATGGCCGCGCCACGCGCCTGCGCCGGTAACCGGCCGCCCGTGGACACCTCGTCCTGGGCCCGCCTCCGGGCCGGGGTGTTCGCTGTGCTCGGGCTGGCGCTCTTACTCCAGGATGTCGATGATCTGGGTGGCCTCACGGCCGGCCAGCACCAGCTCGTCGGCCAGTTGCAGATGCTTGTGCCAGAATTTCTCGGCTGCGTCGCCGTCGCCGGCGCGCACCAGCCTGACCAGCTTCTCGTAGGCGCGCAGCGCGCGGTCGTAGTCGCCCGGTGTGCCCGTGGCCTCGCTGGCCCGTACGGACGCCTGGGTCTGCCGCAGGATGATCTCGTGCACCATTCCGGCCATGAGCGCCAGTGTCCGGTTGCCCGACAGCTCGACCAGCCTCAGGTGGAATCGGGCGCTGCCGATGGCGAACTGCTCGGCGTTGCCGAGGTTGGCGCGTTCGAGCTCCAGCTCCTCCTCCAGCGCCGCGTACCGCTGCTCGTCGCCACTGAGCGCCAGCAGTCGGGCGGCCGGGGGCTCAATGGCGCTACGGGCCACGTAGACGTCACCCAACGTGGCCTTGCCGAGCTGTAGAAGCAGCCCGGCCGGCCGGGCCACCGCCTCCGGTCCGGGCACCCTCACCCGGGCCCCGGTCCGGGAGCCGCGGCGCAGTTCGATCAGGCCCTCGGACTCCAGGACCCGGAACGCCTCGCGGAGCGTGGGGCGGGAGACCCCGAAGTGCTCCATCAACGTGGCCTCGTTGGGCAGGTAGTCGCCGTCGGAGAGCGAGCCCTCCACGATCATGCGCCGCAGCCTGCGGGCCACCAGCTCTCCGGTCTTGGGCGGCCGAACGCCGTCGGACGGCAGGGCGGCCGACAGGCCGCGCCCGGCCTTGGACTCCGGCAGTGCCATGGACGATCGCCCCTTTCCGGTTCGGTGCCACCCGCGTCATTACGGCCGGCACCGGACTTACTTGGTGCACAAGGGTATCTACTCGTAGGTCACTTGACGTCGTTCATGAGCCGTACGGCCGCCGTCGCATACCGCTGCCGGCGGCGCTCTCCCACCAGAAAGGCGGGGGAGGACAGGAATGCCAGGTCGGGCAGCGACGTGCGGGCCGTCAGCCGCTGCCGGGCCTCCTCGGTCGTGCCGTACAGCGCGATCGCATCGAGCATCCCGTCGGTCACCGCCGCCGCCATGCCGTCGGTGTCCCAGGCGCGGAAGGCCTGACGGATGCGGGCGGTCTCCTCCTGCCAGCCGTGCAGCTCGACCAGCGTGTCGTAGGTCTTGACGGTGAGATAGAAGGCGATCTGCAACTGCGCCTCGCGACGGGCCCGCGCGGGGTCCTCGTCGTCGATCGAGGTGATCAGCCAGCCCCAGCGGCGCAACCTGGCCGGGTCGCGGCCCGCGGCGGTGGCGCCCTCGGCCAGTTCGGGGCCGACGACCTCGTTCCACCAGCGATCGGTGAACACTCCGTGGCCCAGCACCCCGTCGGCGACCTTCCCCGCGGTGCGCAGCATCCGCCGGTTGAACGCGCCGATGAGGATCGGGACGTCGAGCCGGCCGAAGACCGGAGCCCGGATGTCGGCGTTGATCGGGTAGAACTCGCCCTCGTGGACAATGCGCCCGCCGTTCTCGGCCTCCAGGTAGCTGCGGATGGCCCCGATCAGGTCTTCCATCCGCCGTACCGGCTCGCCGGCGTCGACGGCGAACCAGTCGGCGTTCATCCGGCGGGTGCCCGAGCCCAGCCCCAGGAAGAGCCGACCCGGCGCCCGCCTGGACAGGTGGCGCAGCGCCGAGGCGTGGACGAACGGCGAACGGGCGAAGGCGTAGGCGATGCCCGGCCCGATCATGGCGCGCTCGGTGCCCGCCGCCATCTCACCGGTCGTGAGATAGGCGTTGGTGTCGGCGAACTCGCCGGCGCAGAAGGCGGTGGCGCCCGCCCGCTCGGCCTCGGCCGCCACCTGCGCGCCCGGCCAAGGCAGTCCCCATTCCACGGACGTCCTCCTCGTCATGGCCCCAGTGGGGCATATAATAGTTAACCTAGTAAACCATGTTATCCGTTGGGTGTGTATGCCCGGTCGCCGCGACATCGCCGCGGTGTCCCGTCTTCGGGTGCCGGGGCCCGGGTGAGGACGGCGGTGCACGCGGGCTAAGAGGTCAACGGATCGCGGGGCAGCCCCAGCAGCCGCTCGGCGATGACGTTGCGTCCGATCTCGGAGGTGCCGCCCGCGATGGTGAGGCACCGGTCGAAGAGGTACTCGAAGGTCACCTCGGGCTCGCCACCGGACACCGCCGCGGGCCCGGCGATGCGGACGGCGAGTTTGGTGACGTGCTGGGCGTGCTCGGCCGACAGCAGCTTGGTGATGTTGCCCTCTGGCCCGGGAGGGCCTCCGGCGACTGCCCGTGCCGCCTGGCGCAGGTTGAGCAGCCGCATGGCCTGCTCCTCGGCGATGAGCCGTGCCACCGCACGCTCCTCACCGCCCCCGCCGGCACCGTGCCGGTCCAGCAGCGACAGCAGGGCGGCGGCGGCCAGGCCGCGCTGCGAGCCGCCTCCGATGCTCACCCGCTCGTTGCCCAGCGTCGCCCTGGCCACCGTCCACCCCTGGTTCACTTCGCCCACCACATCCGCGTCGGGGACGAACACCTCGTCGAAGAAGACCTCGTTGAACAGCGACTCGCCGGTGATCTCGCGCAGCGGGCGGACGGTGACGCCCTCGGCCTCCATGTCCACGACCAGCGCGGTGATGCCCTTGTGCTTGGGCGCGTGGGAGTCGGTGCGCACGGTGGCCAGCCCGCGATTGCAGACCTGGGCGCCGCTGGTCCACACCTTCTGACCGGTGATCCGCCAGCCGCCCTCGACCCGCACGGCCCTGGTCTGCACCGCCGCCGCGTCCGAGCCCGCGCCGGGCTCGCTGAACAGCTGGCACCAGCGCAGCTCGCCGAGCAGGCTGGGCCGGATCCAGCGTTCGATCTGCTCGGGGGTGCCGTGCTGGGCCAGGGTGAGCGTCACCCACCCGCCGATGCCCAGGCTGGGCTGTTCGATCCCGGCGAGTTCCTCTTCGATCACCAGTTGCTCGACGGCGCCGGCCGCGCGGCCCCAGGGGCGGGGCCAGTGCGGCACCAGGTAGCCGGAGTCGACCAGCGCGGTGCGCCGCTCGTCGGCGGGCAGACCGGCGTAGCGCTCGGCGAACGCGCGGGCGTCGGCACGGAACGCCTCGGCCTCCGGTGGCAGGTCGATGGCGTGACGACGGACGGCGCCGGCGCGGGTGAGCCGGACGATCTCGTCCTCAGCCGCCGGGACAGGGCCGAACAGCGCTGCCGAGGCGACCGCGCGCCGCAGGTACAGGTGAGCGTCGTGTTCCCAGGTGAAGCCGATGCCGCCGTGCACCTGGATGTTGACCTGGGCATTGCGCACGGCGGCGTCCAACGCCGTCGGCACGGCCACCGCGCAGGCCTGCGCCGACTCCGCCGACCCGAACGCGCGGGCGGCGTCCCAGGCTGCGGCGGTGGCCAGCTCGGCGGCCACCAGCATGTCGGCGCAGTGGTGCTTGACCGCCTGGAAGCTGCCGATCGTCCGCCCGAACTGCACCCGCACCTTGGCGTACTCGACGGCCATCTCGGTGCAGGCGTGGGCGATCCCGGCGGCCTCCGCGGCGGCTAGCACGCGGGCCAGCGCCACCGCCGTCGCGCGGGCGCCGGGCAGCACCCGTACGGCGTCCACCACGACGTCCTCCAGATGGACGGCCACCGTCCTCCGGGTGAGGTCCAGGCTCTCCAGCGGCGTGGTACGCACCCCGGGAGACGCGGAGTCCACTACGACGAGGTCATCGCCCACGGGCAGCACCAGCACACAGGTCGGCGTCGCGCCGGCCACCGGACCGGCCTGCCCGCTCACCCGGCCGTCGCTGCTCCAGGTCAGCGAACCCTCCAGAGCCACGGCCGCGAGCCGTGAGCCGTCGGCCAGTGTCGGCAGGTACCGGCGGAGGACCTCCTCTGACCCGGTGGCGGCCAGCACCCCGGACGCCAGCACGGTCGGCAGGAACGGGCCCGGGGCCACGACCCGCCCCATCTCCTCGACCACGACGGCCAGCTCGGGGATCCCGAACCCCTGGCCGCCGTACTCCTCGGGCAGATGCAGCCCAGGCCAGCCCAGCTCGCACAACCGCTTCCAGAACGGCGGCAGGACCGCTCCGTCCTCCTCCAGCAGGCGTCTAGCCGCCGCGCGGACATCGTGTTCGGCGAGGAAGGCGCGCGCGACCTCGGCCAGCGCGCGGTGCTCGTCTGTGATCGCCAGGGCCATCGCCCCTCCAGTTCAAGCAGCGTCCAGAGTCATCCGGAAGCCGTCGAGCGGACTCGCGGCGCCGGACGCCGTCCGCCCTCTTGCCTCCAGCAATCGTATGGTAGATAACCTAGTAAACCACGTATGCTCCGTTGGGCGCGTACACCACGGTTGACGCGACATTGCTGTGAGGAGATGCCCATGGCCACCGTGCCGGCCGTCCCGGCCGAGGACGCCGAGCCCTCATCCGGCGGTGCACCACGGCCGCCGGAGTGGCGGGTCCGGTTGCGGGAGTTCCTGGCCGCGCATGCGGGCCGCCCGCCCCAAGACAAGGCCGAGCGCCTGGCCTGGGCCCGCGGCTTCCACGCCGACCTGGAGGAGGCGGGGCTGGCCGCCCCCGGCTGGCCCGTCGAGGCGGGCGGCATGGGGCTGGAACTGGCCGACCAACTCGCCTACCACCAGGAGATGACCCGTGCCCGGGCGCCCAAGCACCCGTGCGGGCTGTCGTTCATCGTGGCGCCCACCCTGATCATGCACGGCACCCCCGAGCAGCGCGAGCGCTTCCTGCGGCCGCTGCTGCGGGCCGACGAGCTGTGGTGCCAGGGCTTCTCCGAGCCGGGCGCCGGCAGCGATCTGACCGCGCTGAGCACCCGTGCGGTGCGCGTCCAGGACAGCGACGGCGATCACTACCTGGTGACCGGGCAGAAGGTGTGGACCACCATGGCCGACCAGGCCGACTGGATGTTCGCGCTGGTGCGCACCGGGTCGCCCGGCCCCGGCGGCGCGGGCATCAGCTACCTGCTCATCCCCATGGACGCCGAGGGCGTCACCGTCCGCCCGCTGCGCGACATCAGCGGTGGCGCGCACTTCGCCGAGGTCTTCTTCGACGGGGTCCGCGTGCCGGCGGCCAATCTGGTCGGCGAGGAGAACAAGGGCTGGGCGATCGCCCGCACAAGCCTGGGCCACGAGCGCGCCACCGCGTTCCTGTCGGATGAGTTCCGCTACCGCCGCATCGTGGACGAACTGCTTTCGCTGGCGGCACGGACAGGGGCCGCCGCCGACCCCGTCGTGCGCCAGTCGCTGGCCCGGATCGAGGCGTCGGTGCGGGTGCTGGCCTCCAACAGCCGCCGGGCGCTGGACCTGGTGCTCCAGGGGAGTGATCCCGGGCCCGCCGCATCGGTGAACCGCCTGGTCAAGTCCGAGTTCGAGCAGGAGCTGCACGAGGTCGCGCTGCGTGTGCTCGGGCCGGACGCCGTGCTGGGCAACCGGGAGCGCACTGCCCCGGAACGCGGCCGCTGGACCTACGGCTACCTGATGAGCCGGGCGTCCACCATCGGCGCCGGGACCGCGGAGATTCAGCGCAACACCATCGCCGAGAAGGTGCTCGGCCTGCCGTCCCACCGTGGGGAGACCCGGTCATGACGACGACCGTTGGGATCGAGAAGGACCTGCGTGAGGCACTGGGCCGACTGCTGGCCGAGCGCTGTGACCATGAGCATGTCGCCGCGCTCGCCGACGGGCCGCAGGAGTGGGACCGCGACCTGTGGGCCGAACTGGCGGCCATGGGGCTGCCCGGCCTGGTGGTGCCACCCGAACACGGCGGCGAGGGGATGGGTTTCGCGCTCGCCGCGGCCGCCCAGGAGGAACTGGGCCGCAGGCTGGCCCCGGTGCCCGCGATGTCCACGACGGCGGTGCAGGCCGCGCTGCTGGCCTCCGGAGACTCGGCCGAGGCGGCCCGCTGGCTGCCGCGCCTGACCTCCGGTGAGGTCACCGCCGCGGTCGCGGCCGGACGGACCGTGGACGGCTGGGCCATGGCCGACGACGTGCGGGCCACGCGCGCACCCGGCGGATGGAGGCTGAGCGGCAGGGTGCCCGTGGTCGCCGACGCGGCCGCCGCGGGACTGCTGCTGGTGGCCGCCGGCGCCGACGGGGACCCCGCGCTGTTCCTGGTGGACGCCACGGTGAAGGGCGTCCGGATCGACAGGCTCGACGCGCTGGACCCGACCCGGCCGCTGGCCGGCGTCCGGATGGACGGCGTCCCCGCCGGACGACTGGCCGGGCACGAGGAGTTCACCGAGGTCTTCCAAGCGGCCGAGCGGGCGGCGCTGGTCCTGCTCGCCGCCGACGCGGTCGGAGTGGCCGCCCAGGCGATGGACATGGCCGTGGAGTACGCCGGGACGCGGCGGCAGTTCGGCCGTGCCATCGGCTCCTTCCAGGCGATCTCGCACCGCTGTGCCGACATGCTGGTGGCCGTCGAGTCCTCCCGGGCGCTCGTCGCCGCGGCGGCCGCCTCCCTCGACGACCCGTCCGAGGACACCGCCGTCGCCGTCGACCTGGCCGCCGCGCACGCCCTGGAGACCGCCGTCAGGGTGACCGGGGGATGCGTCCAGGTCCACGGCGGGATGGGCTTCACCTGGGAGCACCCGGCCCACCGTTACCTGCGGCGGGCCAAGGCCGCCGAGTCGCTCGTCGCCCTGCCGGACCGGCTGCGCGACCGGGCCGCCGCCGCACTGGTGGCGCGGCTCGATCACGATAACGAAGACAACTAAGTAGCCTTATTGCCTATCTTGGTCGCAGGCGCCCGAAGGCGGGAACCTCGCGGCGAGGGAGAGAGCCCATGCGCGATGCTGTGATCGTCGAGGCCGTCCGCACTCCGGTCGGCCGACGCAACGGCGCCCTGTCTGGCGTGCACCCGGTCGACCTGTCCGCCCATGTGCTGACGGCTCTGATTGGGCGGACGGGGGTAGCCCCCGAACTGGTCGATGACGTCATCTGGGGTTGTGTGCAGCAGGTCGGCGACCAGGCCAACAACATCGCGCGCAACGCGGTGCTGTCGGCCGGCTGGCCGGAGTCGGTGCCCGGCACCTCGGTGGACCGCCAGTGCGGCTCCTCCCAGCAGGCGGTTCACTTCGCCGCCGCGGGACTGATCGCCGGCCACTACGACATCGTCGTGGCCGGCGGTGTGGAGAGCATGTCCCGCGTTCCGATGGGCACCTCCGCGCTCGACCGGAACCCCATGGGCCCCGGCTTCGAGCGCCGCTACGGCATCGCAAGGGCCAACCAGGGCCTCGGCGCCGAGATGATCGTCGAACGGTGGGGCCTGTCCCGCACACAGCTGGACGAGTTCTCCCTGGCCTCGCACGCCAAGGCCGCCGCGGCGATCGACGAGGGTCGCTTCACCGGTCAGATCGCCCCCTACACCCTGCCGGACGGCACCGTCGTCGACACCGATGAGGGCGTGCGGCGCGGCGGCACCCTGGAGACGCTGGCCAAGCTCAAGCCCGCCTTCAAGGAGGACGGCGTCATCCACGCCGGCAACAGCTCGCAGATCAGCGACGGCGCCGCCGGGCTGCTGATGACCACCTCCGAGAAGGCCGCGGAGCTGGGCCTGACCCCCATCGCCCGGATCCACACCGCCGTGCTCGCCGCCGCCGATCCGGTGATCATGCTGACCGCCCCGATCCCCGCCACCGTCAAGGCGCTCAAGCGCAGCGGCTTGACCCCCGACCAGATCGGCGCCCACGAGGTCAACGAGGCGTTCGCGCCGGTGCCGCTGGCCTGGCTCGCCGAGATCGGTGCCGACGACAGCGCCCTCAACGTCAACGGCGGCGCCATCGCGCTCGGCCACCCGCTGGGCGGCAGTGGCGCCCGGATCATGACCACCCTGGTCCACCACATGCGCGACGCGGGGGTGCGGTACGGGCTCCAGACCATGTGCGAGGGCGGTGGCATGGCCAACGCCACCATCCTCGAACTGCTGTGACCGCGGCCTCTCACATGGGAGAACTCCTTTGAGCACCTCCACCACGGAGACAAGCACGACCGGCGAACCGGGCCCGTCCCTGCCCGAACTGCTGCTGCGGCTACACGACACCGGCGCCGACGTCCCGGCCGTCGACTATCAGGGCTCCGAGGTCACCTGGGGGGAACTGCGGGAGCTGGGCGAGGCGGCCGAGCGTGAGCTGGACGTGCTCGGCCTCGGCGAGGGCGCCCGCGTCGGGGTGGTCCTCGGCAACCGCCCCGAGTCCGTCGGGCTGGCCTACCTGACTCTGTCCACCGGGCGCTGCCTGACGGTGTTCAACCCCCTGCAGCCCGCCGAACGGCTGACCGCCGACGTGCTGCGCACCCGCCCGCCGGTCCTGTTCGCCCCCGCCGACCTGTGGGAGTTCGCGGGGTTCGCCGAGGCCGCCGCCCGCGCTGGACTCATCGGGTTCGCCGCCGAGGGGCGATCGGTGCGCCGCATCGACCTGCCGGCGGTGGACGGCGCGTCCTCCCCGGTCCGCGCCGCGCCGGGTGTGGCGGTCGAACTGAGCACCTCCGGCACGACCGGCCCGCCCAAGCGCATCCCGCTGGCCTACCGCCAGATCGAGGCCGCGCTGGGCTCGGTCGACGGCCACATGACCCCCGGTAAGCACGAACGGGCCCCGTTCACCGGCGGCGTCGTGCTGATCACCACTCCGATGGTGCACATCGGCGGTATGTGGGGAGTCATCCAGGCGCTGGTCGAGGCCCGCCGGATGGTGGTGCTGCCCCGATTCACCGTGGACGCCTGGCGCGAGGTCATCCGTGCCCACCGGCCGCGGCTCGCCGGGCTGCCGCCCGCGGCCATGCGCGGCGTGCTGAACGCCGACGTGCCCGCCGAGGACCTGGCGAGCCTGCGCGCGGTCATCGCGGGCACGGCGCCCACTCCGCCCGAGCTGATCGAGGAGTTCCAGCGGCGCTACGACGTGGCCGTCCTGGTCATGTACGGCGCCACTGAGTTCTCCGGTGCGGTCGCCGGCTGGTCGTTGCCGCTGCACCGGCAGTGGTGGGAACGCAAAAAGGGCAGCGTCGGGCGCCCGTTCCCGGGGGTCGGGCTGCGGATCACCGACGAGGACGGCAACGAGCTGCCGGTCGGTGACAGCGGCGTGCTGGAGATCCGCACCGCCCAGGCCGGCGACGGCACCTGGACCCGCACCAGCGACCTGGCCCACATCGACGCCGACGGCTTCCTGTGGATCGAGGGCCGCGCCGACGACGTGATCATCCGGGGCGGCTTCAAGGTGCACCCGCCGGTGGTGGCCGCCGCGCTGGAACGGCACCCGGCGGTGGCCGAGGCCGCGGTGGCCGCGCTGCCCGACGAGCGGCTCGGACAGGTGCCGGTGGCCGCCTTTGAGGTGCGTCCCGGCGCCGAGATCCCCGACGCCGGGGAGCTGCGCGCCTGGTGTCGCCGCGAGCTGCTGCCCTACGAGGTGCCGGTGCGCTTCCTGCACGTGACGGAACTGCCGCGCGGGGTGTCCCAGAAGGTCAGCCGCGTTGATCTGCTCGCCTTGTTCGGCCAGTGAAGGAGAACTCCATGGAACGTGAAGTCTTCGACGCCGACCACCGGCAGTTCCGCGAGGCGGTGCGCGAGTTCATCGCCCGTGAGATCACCCCGCACCACGAGCGGTGGGAGAAGGCGGGCATCTGCGACCGGTCGGTCTACACCGAGGCGGCCAAGCAAGGCGTGATCGGGTTCAACGTCCCCGAGGAGTTCGGCGGGGGCGGCGTGCACGACTTCCGGTTCAACGCCGTCGTCGCCGAGGAACTGGCCGCGGCACGCGCGCACGGCCCCGGTTTCAACCTGCACAACAACATCGTCGCTCCCTACCTGCTCAACCTGGCGAACGACGAGCAGAAAGCCCGTTGGCTGCCCGGGTTCGCGAGCGGGGAGGAGGTCTGGGCGATCGCCATGACCGAGCCAGGCACCGGCTCCGACCTGAAGGGCATCGCCACCACCGCCGTGCGCGACGGCGACGAGTGGGTGGTGAACGGGGCCAAGACGTTCATCTCCAACGGCATCCACTCCGACCGGGTCATCGTGGTCGCCAGGACCGACCCGGGCGGCGGTAGCAGGGCCTTCAGCCTGCTGGTGGTCGAGCGCGACATGCCGGGCTTCACCCGGGGCCGCAACCTCGACAAGCTGGGCCTGCACGCCCAGGACACCGCCGAGCTGTTCTTCGAGAACGTGCGCGTCCCGGTGGCCAACCTGCTGGGCAAGGAGGGGCACGGGTTCTACCACCTGATGGCCAACCTGCCCGAGGAGCGGATGTCGATCGCCGTGTCCGCGGTGGCCGCGTCCCGCTCGATCCTGGACGAGACCGTCGAGTACACCAAGACCCGCACCGCGTTCGGGCAGCCCATCGGCTCCTTCCAGAACAGCCGGTTCACCCTCGCCGAACTGGACACCGAGGTGGACATCGCCCAGGTGTACATCGACCGCTGCCTGGTTGCGCTGGTGGCCGGGAAGCTGAGCCACGTCGAGGCGGCCAAGGCCAAGTGGTGGACCACCGAGCTGCAGCAGAAGGTGGTCGACCGATGTCTGCAATTGCACGGCGGATATGGCTTCATGATGGAGTATCCGGTCGCCAAGGCCTATGCCGACGCGCGAATCCAGACCATCTTCGGCGGCACGACCGAGATCATGAAGGAGATCGTGGGCCGCGCCCTCGGTGTGTGACCTGCTCCCGCCCACCCCGTTCGAGAGGAGTGCCGCCGTGGAATTCGGTGCCGGAACGCCGCTGGAGGAGTTCCGCGGGCAGGTGCGCGCGTTCGTCGCCGCCCATGCCCCGGGATACAAGGTCAGGTCCGGGGTCCGCAGCCCCGAGAACGCCGCCGAGCTCAAGGAACTGCAGCGCTGGACGGCCGAACTGTACGAGGCCGGTTACCTTGGCGCCGACTGGCCGGCCGAGTACGGCGGCGCGCCCGATCACGACCCGCTGCGGGCCTTCGTGGTGGGCGAGGAGATCGCCCGTGCCCGTGCGCCGATGCCGGCCAGCGGCAGTTCCCTGGCCGCGCACGCGCTGATCAGGTTCGGCACCGAGGAGCAGAAGCGCCGGTACCTGCCCCGGATCCGCTCCGGTGAGGATCTGTGGTGCCAGCTGTTCAGCGAACCCGACGCCGGCAGCGACCTGGCCTCGCTGCGGACCGTCGCGGTGCGGGACGGCGACGAGTGGGTGGTCAGCGGGCAGAAGGTCTGGACGACCAACGGGCACTGGTCCGGTTATGGATACCTGCTGGCCCGCACCGACCCGCAGGCGCCCAAGCACAAGGGCATCAGCGCCTTCGTCCTGGACATGAAGGCTCCAGGCGTGCAGGTGCGGCCGCTGCGCGAGCTGACCGGCACCTCCGACTTCAACGAGGTCTTCTTCGACGAGGTCAGGCTGCCCGCCGACGCGATCATCGGCGCTCCGGGACAGGGCTGGCTCATCGCCAACGCCTCCCTGGCCGAGGAGCGCAACGGGGTGGGCGCCTCGGTCGTGCAGCTCCAGCTCGCCTGGAAGGACCTCGTCGAGGACGCCCGCGGGGTGACCGTGGACGGGCGGCCCGCGCTGGAGTGCGACGACGTCCGCCAGCGGCTGGCCGCCCTCCGCGCCGAGGTCGACGCCTGCGAGCTGCTCGCCCACACCTCGCTGGCCCGGTGGAACGCCGGCCGGGAGCGGGCGGCGGACGCCCCGATCACCAAGCTGTACTTCAGCGAGCTCAACCTGCGCATCGCCGAGTACGCGCTGTCGCTGCTGGGCGCGAGCGGAGTGCTCGCCGAGGGCGACCCGGACGCCGTCGCCGATGGTCGCTGGCAGGACGCCTACCTGTACGCCCGCGCCTACACCATCGCCGGCGGCAGCTCGGAGATCATGCGCAACATCATCGCCGAGCGAGGTCTGGGACTGCCCCGCGAACCCCGCTAGATCCCGCCCCGCCCCGTACGGAGGATGCCGTGCACCTGTCCAGGCTCGCCCAGGCCCATCCCGACAAGCCCGCCGTGGTCGTCGCGGCCACCGGAGAGTCCGTGACCTACCGCGAACTGGACGCGGCGTCCATCCGGCTGGCCCGGCTGCTGGCCGACCGGGGGCTGATGTTCGGCGACCACGTCGCCCTGCTGATCGACAACACCCCGGCCTACTTCGCCGCGGCCTGGGCCTGCCAGCGGTCGGGGCTGTACTGGACGCCGGTCAACCACCACCTGACCGTCGATGAGGCCGCCTACATCGTGCGCGACTGCGGGGCTCGCGCGCTGATCGCCGCAAGGACGCTGGACCGGCCGGCGTGGGAGATCGCCAACGCCGCTCCGGACGTGGAGGTGCGGCTGATCTGCGGGGGAGGGGAAACCCCGGACGGGTTCGAGGACCTGGACGAGGCGATCGCCGCCTACCCCGCCGAGGAACGGCAGGGGGAGCGTGAGGGCTACTACATGTTCTACTCGTCCGGCACCACCGGACGGCCCAAGGGCATCCTCCCCGCCCTGACCGGCGACCCGTTCGGCACCGGGCTGGCCATCGACCACACCCTCGGGGGGATGTTCGGGTTCGGCGACGACACCGTCTACCTGTGCCCGGCCCCGCTGTATCACGCCGCGCCCACCGGATGGACACTCGGCACGATGCGCAACGGCGGCACGGTCGTCCTGATGGACCGCTTCGACGCCGGGCAGGCGCTGGAGTACATCGAGCGCTACCGGGTGACGCACGTCCAGTTCGTGCCGACGATGCTCATCCGGATGCTCAAGCTGCCCGAGGACATCCGCACTCGCCATGACCTGTCCAGCCTGCGCACGGTGGTGCACGCCGCCGCGCCCTGTCCCGTGGAGGTCAAGCACCGGATCATCGAGTGGCTCGGGCCGATCGTGTGGGAGTACTACTCCGGCAGCGAGGGCAACTGCTTCTTCCTGATCGACTCCGCTGACTGGCTTGCTCACCCCGGCTCAGTCGGCCGCCCCGCCTTCGGCAAGGTCCACATCCTCGACGATGAGGGCCGTGAGCTGCCCGCCGGGGAGGTCGGTACCGTCTGGTTCGAGGAAACGCCGGACTTCAAGTACCACAACGACCCGGACAAGACCGCCGGAGCGCACAACGAGCGCGGCTGGAGCACCCTCGGCGACGTCGGCCGCCTCGACGCCGACGGCTACCTGTACCTGGTGGACCGGCGGACCGACCTCATCCTCAGCGGGGGCGTCAACATCTACCCGCAGGAGATCGAGAACGTCCTGGTCGTCCATCCCGCGGTCGCCGACGTCGCGGTGATCGGGATTCCGGACCCGGAGATGGGCCGCCGGGTCCACGCCGTCGTCCAGCCCGCCGACCCGTCCGTCGCCGGACCGGAACTGGCCGACGAACTCGTCGCCCACTGCCGCAGGAGCCTGGCCGGCTACAAGTGCCCCGGCACGATCGAGTTCGCCGGCGAACTGCCCCGCACCCCCACCGGCAAGCTGCTGCGCCGGTTGCTGACGGACCGGACCGTCGAGGAGACTGCCTCCTGATCTGTTTCCTCCGGGGCGACCCCTCCCGAAGTGCGGCCAGGCGGTCCTCGCCCGTGTGGCCCTTAGGGCTGCGAGTCGTCCAGCCATGGGGTGAGCGCCTCCAGATGGCGGCTCATCCGGTGGCGGGCCAGGCTGGCGTCCCCGGAGAGGACGGCCTCGGCGATCTTCTCGTGAGTCTGCAGGGAGCGCCGCTGGTGGACGTCGTCGCGGGGCAGCCGGAAGGGCGTCAACCGGGACAGCACGGCGGTGAACAGGGTCAGCAGTCGGTTGCCGCTCAGTTGGGCCAGCGCCACGTGCAGGTCGGCGTAGGCGGGTGGGGCGTCACTGTGCACGCGCTCGTGCTCCAGTGACTCCGCCAGCCGCTCGGCGCCGGCGGCGTCGCGGCCGTTCACGGCGGCGGCCAGCTCGACCGCCTTCAGTTCGACAGCCGTGCGCACCTCGAAAAGATCCGCCGCGCCGACCCGCAGATACCGCAGATAGAGCGCCAGCGCGTCGACGACCCGGGCGGGGTCGGGGGTCAGGACGACCAGCCCGCCGCCGGGCCCCTGCCGCATGCGCGCGACGCCGTTGTGCTCCAGGATGCGCACGGCCTCGCGGAAGACGGCCCTGCTGACGCCCAGTTCCTCGCACAACGCGGCCTCGCCGCCGATCACCTCCCCGGCGGGCCAGCCCCGCTGGTGGATCTCCTGGCGGATCAGCAGTGCGATCCGCTCGGGCAGCTTGCCGACCGGGCTGCGGGCGAGGCGCTCGGCCAGGGAGTCCGGCTGCTCGGCCACCGCCCGTGCCCGGGACTCGGCCTGGTCGGCCAGCACCCGTTCCAGCCAGGCGCGCTCACCCAGCAGATGGGTGCGGACCCGGCGTTCGGCGGTGGCCTCGTCACCGGAGATCACCGCCTCGGCGATGGCCGTCAGCGCCCGGTCCCGTTCGGCCTTGACGCCCTCGCCGAGCGCGAAGCCGTCCGTCCGTCCGGCCGGGCCCACGGCCAGCGCGCCGGTGACCCGGGTCAGGGTGGGAATGAAGATCGTCAGCACCGGGTTGCCGGCGACGCGGGCGATGGCGACGCTCAGCGGGCGCTCCGGGGTGTCGGTGGCGGTGACCTCGCGCAGCGCGGCGATGTCGCTCTCCTCGATCCGCCGGGCCGCCAACCGGGCGGCCAGCACCTCCAGGGTGATCCGGGCCTCGTAGAGTTCGTCGGCCGACACGTCGGCGAAGTGGAAGAACGCCGCCACCGCCTCGGCCACCACCGCCGCAGCCGGGGCCCGCACCACCAGACCCCCGCCTCGGCCCCGGCGCATGGCCGCGACCTGCTTGTACTCCAGGATGCTGATCGCCTCGCGCAGCGCGGCGCGGGAGACGCCGTAGCGGGCGGTCAGCTCGGCCTCCGAGCCCAGCACCTCGCCCACGGGCCAGCCGCGCGCCACGATGTCGTCCTCGATGCGCCGGGCCACCTGCTCGCCCAGCTTCTCCTTGCGCCCGTCCCCGGAAACGGCGGCCGAGGCATGACCTCCCAGCAGCGTCACTGCGTCCCCTCGACTCCGCGGTCTGCGGTTGCCCGAAATCGTAGCCGCACTCTTGGCATCACACCCTAAACATGCTACTAATTTAGCGAAGGATAACCTAGGTAACTAGGTTCATCCACAGTTGGTACGGCTGTAGACCGCTTACCCGCCCTCTGCCAGATGGTCGGTTTGATTACTTGAACATGCGGTTACCCAGGAGATCTCGGAGCCGGGCAAGGAGGTTGCCGGATGGGCACAGCGCTGGAGGGTGCGCCCGAGGAGCGCGATGAGAACCCGATCCTCTATAAAACAGTCGACGGAATAGCGACGATCACGCTCAACCGACCCGACCGGCTCAACGCGTTCACCCGGCGGATGCGCGAGCTGTACCTGCGGTGCCTGGCCCGTGCCGACCGTGACGAGGAGGTCCGGGCGATCGTGGTCACCGGCGCCGGGCGGGCGTTCTGCGCCGGAGCGGACTTCAAGGAGCTCGACGGCCTGGACGCGGCCACGTTGCGGGCGCGCAACGCCGCCCAGGAGATCCCGTTCGACACGGCGGTGCGCCTGACCAAGCCGCTGATCGCCGCCGTCAACGGCCCGGTGGCCGGGATCGGCATGGCCCACGCGCTGATGGCCGACCTGCGCTTCGCAGGCGCCTCCGCCAGGTTCACCACCTCCTTTGCCCGGCTGGGCCTGACCGCCGAAGGGGGCGTGGCCTGGCTGCTGGCGCGGCTCGTCGGCACGGCCCGGGCTCTGGACCTGCTGTACTCCGCCCGCCTGATCGACAGCGCGGAGGCGCTGCGCATCGGGCTCGTCCAGTGGGTCGTACCCGACGGTGAGCTGCTGGCGCGCGCCCGCGCCTATGCGGCCGACTTGGCCGCCACCAGCTCCCCGTACTCGCTGGCCCGGATGCGCGAGCAGGTCTACGGGGCCTGGGAGCAGGACTGGCCGAGCGCCTACGCCCGAGCCGAAGAACTGGTCTACGAGAGCCTCGACCGTCCCGAGTTCGCCGAGCTGGCCGTTCGCCGCCCCGTCGCCTCCCAGAACGCGCATCCCCGCACCCGGTCATGAAGGAGTTCCCCACGGTGTCCCAGACGACGAACGTGCCGGTACCGTCCCCGGCCACGCTCGCACCCCTCGTCTCGCCCCGGTCCATCGCGGTGATCGGAGCCTCCGACCGGCCCGCCCGCATCGGCGGGCGCATCCTGGCCCGACTCAAGGAGACCTACCAGGGCACGGTGTTCCCGGTGAACGCCACACGCCCGACCGTCCAGGACCTGACCGCCTACCCCGACATCACGGCCGTTCCCGAGCCGGTCGACCTGGCGATCGTGGCCGCGCCCGCCGCGCAGGTGCCGCAGATCGCCCGCGACTGCGCCGACCGGGGGACGGGCGCGATGCTGGTGCTGTCGGCCGGCTTCGGCGAGATCGGCGGAGAGGGCCTGCGCGCCCAGCAGGAGCTGGCCGCCATCGGCGCCGCCTCCGGGATGCGCGTCGCCGGCCCCAACTGCATCGGGATCGTCAACCTCACCATCGGCCTACGCGCGGTGTTCTCCACCCTCGACGGGGTGCCGCAGGAAACCGGCAACGTCGCCATCGTCAGCCAGAGCGGCGGCTTCGGCATGGGCATGTTCGAGACCGCGCAGGCGTCCGGCCTGGGCGTCTCCTACGTCTGCGCCACCGGCAACGAGGCCGACGTGAGCTGCGGTGAGCTGGTCGGATACCTGGCCGAGCAGCCGGACGTCGAGGTCATCGCGCTGTTCATGGAGGGCGTCCGCAAGCCCCGGTCGCTGCTGGCCGCCGCCCGGCGTGCGTTGGAGCTCGGCAAGCCCGTCATCGCCCTGCGCACCGGGCGCTCGCAGGTGGGCGCCCGTGCCGCCGCCAGCCACACCGGCGCGCTGTCGTCGGCCGACGACGTCGTGTCGGCCGCCTTCGAGGCCACCGGGGTCATCCGCGTCGACGGGCCGTCCGAGCTGGTGGAGTACGCCCGCGTGTTCTCCGCCGGGCGTCGTCCCCGTGGACGCCGGCTGGCGGTCGTCACCACCAGCGGTGGCGCGGGCGTGCTGATGGCCGACGTGGCCGAGGCGGCCGGGCTGGCGATGCCCGGCCCCGCCCCCGAACTGGAGACCGAGTTGGCCGGACTGGTGCCGAGCTTCGGGTCGATCGCCAACCCCATCGACCCCACCGCCCAGATCGTCAACGACCAGTCGATGCTGCGCGGTCTGTTCACCAAGGTGGCCGATGATCCCGGCTACGACATGGTGTGCGTGGCGGGCGCGCCGCGCGGCCTCGGGCCCGCCCTGCGGGAGACCATGCAGCAGGCGAGCCGGACGACGGACAAGCCGTTCGCCGTCTGGGCCGGCCAGCCCGACGTGGCCCTCGACCTGATGCGACGCGGCGTCACCGCCTGCACCGACCCCAACCTGCTCATCCGCGCGCTCGGTGAACTGGGCCGCTACACCGAGACCCGCGAACGGCTGCTGGAGACCCCGTTCCGGGCGGGCCGCGCGCCCCGGACAGGTGAGGACACGCGCACGCTCGCCGAGCACCTCTCCCGCAGGTTCCTCGTCGAGGCGGGGATCGCCGTACCGGACGAGGGCGTCGCCGGCGACGCCGATGAGGCGGTGGCCCTGGCCGCGAGGTTCGGCGGGCCGGTGGCCATGAAGCTCAGCGCCGACTGGCTCGCGCACAAGAGCGAGCACGGAGCGCTGCGGCTCGGCCTGTCCGATCCCGCCGACATCGAGGCCGCCCATCGGGACCTCGCCACGATCGGGGAGAAACTACGCCCCGTCGGTGCCGAGCCCGCCGTCGTGCTCGTCCAGCGGATGGCCCCCAAGGGGCTGGAACTGGTCTGCGGAGTCTTCACCGACCCCACCTTTGGACCGGTCCTCACCGTCGGGCTGGGCGGCACCCTGGTCGAGATCACCCGTGACCGGCGGCTGGCCCTGGTGCCGATCGGCCGCGGCGAGGCCGAGCGGCTCGTCGGCGAGCTGGCCGGCGGCCGGCTGGTCGGCCACGTCCGAGGGTTGACCGCGAAGCAGGCCGGTCAGGTGGCCGACGTGCTGGTGCGGCTCGGTGAACTGGCGCACGGCCGGCCCGAGTTGCGGGAGCTGGAGATCAACCCGCTCGTCGTCGGCCCGGACGGCGCGGTCGCCGTGGACGCTCTGGCGGTGCTGGGGCCGGACGGGGAACGGCCATGCTGAGAATGGTCGTCCTGCGGCTGCTGGCCATGATCCCGCTGGTGTTCCTGGTGGCCACCGGGGTGTTCTTCCTGGGCCAGCTGTCCGACGTCGATCCGGCCGAGAACATCGTCGGCCCGAACGCCACCGAGGAGCAGGTCGCCGCCGTCCGGGCGGAACTGGGCCTGGACCGCCCGGCACTGGAACAGTACGCCGACTGGCTGTCGGGCGCCGTGCGCGGCGACCTCGGTGAGTCGCTGTACACCAAGGCCGATGTGACCACCTCGTTGACGCAGGCGCTGCCGATCACGCTGTCGCTGACGTTCGGCGGCCTGCTGGTCGGCCTGGCGCTGGGCGTGCCGTCCGGCATCTGGAGTGCGCTGCGGGCGGGCAGGGCCGGGGACCGGGCGGTCAGCCTGCTGGCGACGGTGGGCCAGGCCGTGCCGGGCTTCTGGCTGGGCCTGCTGCTCATCATCGCCTTCGCGATCCGGCTGCCCTGGTTCCCGGCGGTCGGCTACGTCCCGCCGGGGGAGAGCCTCACCGGCTGGCTGCACTGCCTGGTGCTGCCCTCGGTCTCGCTCGGGCTCATCGCCGCCGCCGCCATCTCCCGGCAGACCCGCTCCAGCATGATCGGAGTCCTGCAGCAGGAGTACGTGCGCACCGCGCTCAGCAAGGGCCTGTCCAAGCGCCGGGTGGTGGTCAAGCACGCCCTCAAGAACGCCGCCGTGCCCGTGGTGACGGTGGTGTCCTTCCAGGTCACCACGCTGCTGGGCGGTTCCATCGTGATCGAGCGGCTGTTCGCCATGCCCGGTCTGGGGGCACTGGCGATCAACGCGGTGGTGCGCCGCGACCCCGATGTCATCCAGGGCATCGTCGTGCTGACCGTCATCGTCATCGTCCTGGTCAACGTGCTGCTGGACCTGTCGTACGCATGGCTCAACCCCAAGGTGCGGTCACTATGAGCGAAGTGAAGGTCCCTGCGGCCGCCGTCTCCGGGCGTTCCGGCTCCCGGCTGCTGTCGCGGCTGGTCCAGCAGCGCGCGACCCTGTTCTGGGCCGCCGTGGTGCTGCTGGTCGTGCTCGCCGCGCTGCTGTCGCCGCTGCTGTCCCCGCACGACCCGCTCAAGGGCAACATCCGCGAGGGCCTGCTGGGCCCGTCGGCCGACCACTGGCTGGGCACCGACAAGCTGGGCCGGGACGTGCTGTCGCGGCTGCTATACGGGGCGCGCGTCGCCCTGCTGGCCGGCCTGGAGGCGGTGGGCATCGCCGCGCTCATCGGCATCCCGCTCGGCCTGCTGGTCGGGTATCTGGGCGGCTGGCCCGACCGCATCGCCATGCGGATCGTCGAGGGCGTCATGTCGGTGCCGTTCCTGGTGCTGGCCATCGCGCTGATCTCCGTCCTGGGCCCCGGGCTGACCAAGTCGATGGCGGTCGTCGGCGTGGTGTACGCCATGACCCTGCTGCGGCTGACCCGGGGGCAGGCGCTGGCGGCCCGTGAGGAACTGTACGTCGACGGGGTCCGGGTGGCGGGTGCCGGTGATCGGCGCATCCTGTTCCGGCACATCCTGCCCAACATCACCCCGCCGCTGATCGTGCAGGTCACCCTGATGATCGCAGGCGCGATCATCGCCGAGGCCACCTTGTCGTTCCTCGGGCTCGGGGTACAGGCGGGACAGGCCAGCTGGGGCTCGATGCTGTCGGACGCCCAGGCGAGCATCCGCGAGAGCTTCTTTCTCGCGCTGCCGCCCGGACTGGCCATCCTCCTCACCGTCCTGGCGTTCAACCAGGTCGGCGACGGCCTGCGCGACCTGTTCGCCCGCGAGGCCAAGGGCGGGTCACTGGGTGTCAACCCGGTGCACCACGAGTCCGGCTCCGGGCAGCCGCCGCCCCCCGGCCTGGTCGCGGCCGACCCGCTGCTGCGCGTCCGTGACCTGACGGTGTCGTTCCCCCAACCGGGGGCGGGACGGGTGACCGTGGTGCAGGGCGTGTCCCTGGACGTGGCCAAGGGCGAGATCCTGGGCCTGGTCGGCGAGTCCGGCAGCGGCAAGAGCGTCACCGCCATGTCGCTGCTGGGCCTGGTGCCCGACCCGGGGCGGGTGGCCGCCTCGGCCGTCGAACTCGACGGCCGTGAGCTGACCGGGCTGTCGTTCGAGGAGCTGCGCAAGGTGCGCGGCGGTGCGATCGGCGTGGTGTTCCAGGAACCGATCGCCAGCCTCAACCCCGCCTACACGGTGGGCGACCAGGTCGCCGAGGTGCTGCGCGAGCACGAGGGGCTGAGCCGGGCGCAGGCCCGCGCCCGCGTGGTCGAGCTGTTCGAGCAGGTGCACATCCCCGAGCCGGACAAACGGATCCGGGACTATCCGCACCAGTTCTCCGGCGGCATGGCGCAGCGGGTCATGATCGCGATGGCGCTGGCCTGCCGGCCCCGGCTGCTGGTGGCCGACGAGCCCACCACCGCGCTGGACGTCACCGTTCAGGGCCAGGTGCTGGACCTGCTGCTGGAACTGCGCGCCGAGACCGGCATGTCGATCCTGCTGATCACCCATGACCTGGGCGTGGTCGCCGACGTGGCCGACCGGGTCGCGGTGATGTACGCCGGACAGATCGTGGAGGGCGGGCCCACCGAGGACGTCTTCCGCCGCCCCGCGCACCCCTACACCGAGGGCCTGCTCGCATCGCTGCCCCGTAACGTGCGGCGCGCTGGTCGGCTGCCCTCCATCCCCGGCGTCGTGCCGCCGCCGAGCGCCTGGCCGGTCGGCTGCCACTTCGCCGACCGCTGCCCGTACGCACGGCCGCAGTGCCTGGAGACCCCCGTCGAGCTGAGCGCCCGAGGGGATGACCGGGCCACCCGGTGCGTACGTGCGGGCGAGCTGACCCTCGCCGGGGTCGGGGACGTCCCGGCCGCAGGCGAGCCCCTCCCGCCCGCGGCGGGACGGCCCGTCGTCAAGGCGGATCCGCCTCTGATATCGACCCGGATCGAGAAGCGCCCATGAAGACGACCGACCCCGGCCCGCTGCTGCGGGTACGGAACCTGACCGTCACCTTCACCGAGCGCCGTTCCACCCCCTGGCGGCGGCCCGGTGCGGTCACCGCCGTGAACGACATCGACCTCGACATCGAGCCCGGCGGCACGCTGGGCCTGGTGGGGGAGTCCGGATCCGGCAAGTCCACCACCGCGCGGGCCGTGCTGCGGCTGGTGCGGCCCAGCGGTGGCAGTATCGAGGCGGCCGGCTTCGAGGTCGGCTCCTTCGGCCGCCGGGTCCCGATCGCCTACCGCCGCGCGGTGCAGGCCGTCTTCCAGGACCCCCTCGGCTCCCTGGACCCGACCAAGGTGATCGGGGACATCGTGGCCGAGCCGCTGGGCATCCACTTCGGCCTGCGCGGCCGTGAGCGCGACAAGCGGGTGGCCGAGCTGCTCGACCAGGTCGGCCTGGCCTCCCACCACGGCGGGCGCTACCCGTACGAGCTGTCGGGCGGCCAGCGCCAGCGGGTGAACATCGCCCGGGCGCTGGCGGTCGAGCCCAAGCTGATCATCCTGGACGAGCCGGTCAGCGCACTGGACGTGTCCGTGCAGAGCCAGGTGGTCAACCTGCTGGAGGACGTCCAGGAGCGCACCGGTGTGGCCTACCTGTTCGTCGCCCACGACCTGGCGGTCGTCCGGCACGCCAGCGACCGGATCGCGGTGATGTACCGCAGCCGGATCGTGGAGGAGGGCCCCGCCGACCGCATCTGCGAGCGGCCCGCCCATCCCTATACCGAGGCACTGCTGGCCGCCGTCCCCGACCCCGACCCCGCCCGGCAGCGGCTGCAACGCGAGCGCCGCCGCGAACTGCGGGCCGCGGCCCCGGCCGCCGGGCCGAGACCTGCGACGGGCTGCCCGTTCGCCGCCCGCTGCCCGCACCGGATGCCGGTGTGCGCCGAGACCTTTCCCGGCTGGACCCCGGTCCCGGACGGCGGACGGGTGGCCTGCCACCTGTTCGGCGGCGAGGGAACCGCCCGGCCCTCCGACACCCACCCCGACTACCAGGAGACCTCCCGATGAAAAGGACCGCGACCGTGCGACGCGCCCTCGTCGCCGCCGTGGCCACTGCGGCCACCCTCACGCTCGCCGCCTGCGGCGGAGGCGGCGGGGGCACAGGAGGACCCACCAGCCCCCTCATCGAGGCGCAGGGCGCCCCCACCACCCCGACCGGGACGCTGCGCTTCGCCGCCTGGCAGGAGACCCCGTCCCTCGACCCGGCGCGCACCACCGTCCAGAACGGGGCGCTGATCTTCCCCGAGTACGACACCCTCACCGTCGTCGACGACAAGTTCGAGCCCAAGCCGTGGCTGGCCACCTCCTGGAGCAGACCCGCCCCGAAGACCTGGCGCTTCAAGCTCCGCGACGACGTCACCTTCCACGACGGCTCCAAGTTCGACGCCGAGACCGTCAAGCTCAACCTGGAGCGCGGCAAGGGCGTCGAGGGCGGGCCGCACGCCAACATCTACGCCCCGATCTCCGAGGTGGAGGTCATCGACCCGACCACGGTCGACGTCCACTTCTCCACCGCGCAGCCGAACTTCCCCTACAGCATGTCGATGGTGCCGGGCGCGATGATCAGCCCCAAGGCCATCGAGGAGAAGGCCGACCTGACCCGCGCCCCGGCCGGCAGCGGCGGCTGGATCTGGCAGAAGGACGCCCACCGCGAGGGCGGTTCGCACACCTACAAGGCCAACCCCTCCTACTGGAACAAGGAGGCCGTCAGGGCCGAGACCGTCGAGGTCAAGATCATCGCCGAGGACAACGCCCGGCTCAACGCCGTGCAGAGCGGCCAGGTCGACGTGATGGGCACCGTCCAGCCCAACCAGATGGAGCCCGCGCGCAGCGCCGGGCTGCGGCTGCTGAGCGACTTCACCTTCACCGCCACTTTCATGATCATGGACCGCCGGGGCGAGAAGGTGCCGGCCTTCGGAAAACCGGAGGTCCGGCAGGCTATCGCGCATCTGCTCGACCGGGAGGCGTACAACAAGGCGCTGCTGTCCGGCAAGGGCGACCCGACCGGCGGCGGATTCGCCGCCTCGAACTCCAAGTGGTTCGACGCCTCGCTGAACGACCTGCGCAAGGCCGACGTGGCCGAGGCCAAGCGGCTGTTGACGGCGGCCGGGTACCCGGGCGGCTTCACCTTCGAGGTCGGCAACGCCCCGGTGATCCGGCAGCAGAACGAGACCACCGCCCAACTGCTGGCCGAGGGCGGCATCACGATGAAGATCGTGGACGTGGCCGACGGCCAGTACACCGCCGAGGTCCGCCGGGGCCGCTTCCCCGCCGGCTACTTCGTGCCGTCCTCGGTCGACATCTACCAGTGGTGGACCCGCACCATCTCGACCAAGGGCGTCTACAACCCGTTCAAGCTCGACGACCTCGACGACCTGGAGGCCACCTTCACCAAGGCCGCCGAGGCGTCCGACGACGCGACCCGCAAGCCGCTGATGACCGAACTGCAGAAGGCGACCGTCGAGCGCGGCGTCGCGTTCCCGCTGAGCCAGGTGCCCCGGGTCGCCGCGCTGACGGGCGACGTCCGCGCCACGCGGCAGCCGGTCTTCGCCCCCGAGGACATCGCTCCCCGTCCGTACTACCTGTGGCTGAAGTGACACCGAAAGCCTGGCTGTTCGACGTGGACGGCACCTTGCTGGACTCGGTGACCGGCACCTCGCTGCGCCCGCTGGCCCGTGAGCTGCTCGCGGGCCTGCGGGAGCGCGGGATCCCCGTGCTGCTGTGGAGCGCGGGCGGCGACGACTACGCCTGGCGGCGGGCCCGCCAGGCGGGCATCGCCGAGTTCGTCACCGCCGCCCACGTCAAGGCCGGCCGGGACGGGCGGGGCCACTGGGTCCTGCCCCACCTGCCCCCCGAGCACATCCCCGCGGTCCTCGTCGACGACCAGCCGCACGAGGTCCCGCCGGTGGGGGAGGTGATCGGCGTCCCGCCCTATGTCGGGCCCAATCCCCGGGACACCGCTCTGGCCGCCCTGCTCGACGAGCTGGAAAGGAACCGATGAAGACCGTGGACGCCGATCGCGACCGGCCGCTGTCGCGCAGGCTCCGTCAGATGCTGTCCCTCGATCCGGACGCCACCGCGCTGACGTTCGAGGACCGGACTTATCCGTACGCCTACCACCTGGAGGCGATCGAGGACCTGGACCACCTGCTCGGCGACGCGCGGATCCGGCGGGTCGGCATCGTGCTGCACAACCGGCCCGCCCTGGTGGCCGCGCTGATCGCCGCGCTGGCCACCGGCCGCGAGGTGGTGCCCCTCAGCCCCTTCCACGGTGACGTCGGGCTGGCCGAGGACATCGCCTCGCTCACCCCGCAGGCGGTGATCGCCGACCCCGAGGACTGGGCTCGGTCCGGAGTGACCGAGGCGGTGGCGGGCGTGCGGGCCGTGGCCGTTCGCACGGGCGAGGACCGAGCACTGCGCGCGCAGCCCGCGGACTGGACGGCCGATCCGAAGCCGGCCGGGCCGTCCGACGTGGCCGTTCTCATGCTCACCAGCGGCACGACCGGCAGGCCCAAACGAGTGGAGCTCACCTACTCCCGGCTCACCGCCGCCTTCACCGCGGGCGGACATGGCGAGGCCCTGACCGGGGAGCCCAGGCTGCGGCCGGGGACCTCGATCCTGTGGGGGTCCCTGGTCCACATCGGCGGCCTGTACTTCGCGGTCGGTGCCGTTCTGGAGGGCCGCGCCGTCGCGCTGATGGAGCGGTTCGACGTGGCGGAGTGGGCGGCGCTGGTGGCCGAGCACCGGCCCAGGATGGTCGGGCTGCCGCCGGCGGCGATGCGCATGGTGATGGACGCCGAGGTGCCCAGGGAGGTGTTCGACGGCGTCCGCGCCGTCCTGTCGGGCACCGCCCCGCTGGATCCGGACGACGCCGACCGGTTCGAGGCCCGCTACGGCGTGCCGGTGTTGACCAACTACGGCGCCACCGAGTTCGCCGGCGCCATTGCGGGCTGGGACCTGCGGCTGCGCCGGGAGTGGGGGACCGCCAAGCGCGGCAGCGTCGGCCGGGCCCACCCCGGCGTCGAACTGCGGGTGGTCGATCCCGAGACCACGGCCGTGCTGCCCTGCGGTGAGATCGGTGTGCTGGAGGCGAGGGGCGGGCAACTGCCCGGTGCCGAGGACGGGCGCTGGACCCGCACCACCGACCTGGCCTCGCTGGACGAGGACGGTTTCCTGTTCATCCACGGCAGGGTCGACGAGGCCATCAACCGGGGCGGCTTCAAGATCGTCCCCAGTGTCATCGAGGACGCGCTGCGCGGCCATCCGGCCGTCCGCGACGCCTCCGCCGTCGGCGTCCCCGACTCCCGGCTCGGTGAGGTCCCGGTGGCCGCGGTCACCCTGAAACGGCCCGCGGACCCCGGGACGCTGCGGGACTGGCTGGCCGACCGGCTGGCCCGCTACCACCTCCCGGCCGAGATCAAGATCGTGGACGAACTGCCCCGCACACCGTCCCTCAAGGTCAGCCGTCCCGCGGTGCGCGCCCTGTTCACCGAGGCGCGGCGATGAGCGTCCGGCTCACCGAAGGGGAGGCGTGGGAGCGGTTGGCCGCCGCGCACACCGGTGTCTTCACCACGCTGCGCCGGGACGGGCGCCCGGTGCCGCTGCCGGTGTGGTTCGTGGTCCTCGGCCGGCGCGCCTACCTTCGCACCCCGGCCGGGTCGGCGAAGGTCCGCAGGCTCCGTCACGACGACCGGGCGTCTCTGCTCGTGGAGTCCGGTATCCGCTGGACCGAACTGACGGCCGTGCTCGTACAGGGTCGGGCCTTCCCGGTGGAGGACGAGGGAGAGCAGGCCGTGGCGCAGGCCGCCCTCACGGACAAGTACGCGGGGTACGGGCCGCCGGTCGGGCGGCTGCCGGCCGCCACCCGAGAGCACTACGGCCAGGCCATGGCCGTCATCCGTTTCGAGCCGACCGAACCATGTGTCACCTGGGACAACTCGCGTCTGAACCTGTCCGGTGACCGTGACTGACCGCTATGGGAGAAAGGACGTGCGATGAGTGAGACGACCAGCGAACGGGTGCAGGAGGAGTTCACCAAGGCGACCTCGGCCGAGTTGCAGGACGCCGACATCGAGAAGGACCGGGCGATCCTCGGGCGCGACTGGGCGAGCCGGTCCCAGGAGTTCCTGTCCACCGCGACGCCGGAGGCCATCCGCAACTTCGCCCACGGCTATGGCGACGACAACCCGCTGTACTGCGACCCCGAGTACGGCCGGGGCACCCGCTGGGGCGGGCAGATCGCCCCGCCCATCATGGCGGCCGTGCTCAACGCCCCGCTGCGGGGCGAGCGTCCCTCCAAACAGGAGCGGGGCGGCAGCTACCGGGGCATCCATGCCTTCGTCTCCGGGGGCACCTGGGACTGGTACCGGCCGATCCGCCCGGGCGACACCCTGTACTCCTTCGGCGGCCTGGAGTCGGTCGAGGTCAAACGCTCGGAGTTCGCGGGCCGCTCGGTCGTCAAGGTTCACCGCGAGGTCAAGATGAACGGCAACGCCGAGGTCGTCGGCGTCTACCGCACCCTGGTGATCTACACCGAGCGCAAGAAGGCCCGTGAGCGCGGCAAGTACGCCGGTATCGAGGAGCCCTCGTACACCGACGAGGACCTGGCGCGCATCGACGAGATCTACGCCGGCGAGCGTCCCCGGGGGGCGCGGCCGCGTTACTTCGAGGACGTGGCGGTGGGCGAGGTGCTGCCCGCGATGGTCAAGGGCCCGCTCACCACCACCGACATGATCGTCTTCCACGCGGGCGGCTACGGGTTCGTCCCCTATGGGCTCAAGACGGGCCGGCTGGCTTACGCCAACCGGCAGCGGATCGCGCCGTTCTACATCAAGAACGAGTACGGGGTGCCCGACGTGGCGCAGCGGGTGCACTGGGACTCCGCGTGGTCGCAGGCGATCGGCAATCCCCGCGCCTACGACTACGGGGTGCTGCGCGAGTGCTGGATGCACCACTACCTGACCGACTGGATCGGCGACGACGGCTGGGTGGTGTCGCAGCACGACGAGATCCGCAAGTTCAACTACCACGGCGACGTGCAGTTCCTGTCCGGCGAGGTGACCGGCAAGTACGAGGAGGGCGGCCGATGCCTGGTCGACATCGCGTTCAAGGCCACCAACCAGCGCGGTGAGGACACCATCAAGGGCACCGCGACGGTCTGCCTGCCCAGCCGCGAGCACGGCCCGGCCCTGCTGCCGGAGGTGCCCGCGGACCTGCAGCGCCGTGCCGTCGAGATGATGGCCCGGCACGGCGAGCTGCTGCGCGAGGGCGCCCGGTGACCGGCGAGCCGCGCTGCGAGATCTCCGGCGACCTGTTGCGGATCACCCTCGCCCGCCCCGACAAGGCCAACGCGATGCGCGGCCGGGACATGGCCGTGGTCCTGGAGGCTCTGGAGGCCGTGGCCGCGGGCCGGACCGCGCGGGCGGTGCTGATCGAGGGCGAGGGCCGCAACTTCTGCGCCGGGGCCGACCTGGTCTCGGCCAACCCGCCGGGTGGGGACAGGCCCCCGATCGGCACCATGGTGCGGTCGCTGAACACGGTGGCGCACCGGGTCATCCAGACGCTGTGGGACCTGCCGGTCCCGACGGTCGCGGCGGTCCAGGGCAGGGCCGCCGCGTTCGGCCTGAACCTGGCCCTGGCCACCGACTTCGTGGTGGCCGCCGAGTCGGCGACGTTCGGCTACCCGTTCGCCCAGCGCGGTTTCACCGCCGACAGCGGGGCCACCTACCTGCTGCCCCGGCTGATCGGGGTGGCCCGCGCCAAGCAGATGCTCATCCGCGGCACGGTGGTCACCGCCCCGCGGGCGTTGGAGTGGGGGCTGATCGGCGAGGTCGTCCCGGACGGAGAGCTCACCGAGGCCGCCGCCCGGCTGGCGGTCGAACTGGCCGCCGGGCCCACCTTCGTGCATGGGCTCACCAAGGCGATGATCTCCGACCACCTCACCTCGGACCTGCCCCGCGCGCTGGCCGCCGAGGCCCGCACCGTGGAGCTGAGCCTGCGCGGCGACGATTTCAAGGAGGGCATCCGGGCCTTCCTCGGCCGCCGACCTCCACGCTTCACCGGGCACTGACCGGAGAAGAGGTCGTGCAGACCGCGCTCCCGGCGGAACGGAGCGCGCGCGGTACGCCCCCGGCGGCCACGCCGCCGGGGCGGCGCACCAGAGAGCCGGCACACCACCCGCGATGAGCAGGCCCGGGGCCTGTCATGCTTCCCCGCACCAAGAAACTTATACTCTTTCCTATGAAGATGACCGATATGCCGGAGGATTCTGGCATAGAAGAAAGATTCGGTGTACTTACTGAGGAGGCGATCGAGCGCTCCCGACGTCGGCTGGGGGTGCCGCAGCCCCAGCGCAACCCGCCGCACAACTACGAGGTGACCTGGGACGCCGTCCGGCACTTCGCCTACGGCTACGGTGACGACAACCCGCTGTACTGCGACCCCGCCCACGGGGCGGCGACCCGCTGGGGCCGCTTGATCGCGCCGCCCACCTTCCTCTACACGATGGGGGAGGACGCCGCGCCCGAACCCGACCCGCAGACCAAGGCCCTGCTCAAGGGCGACCCGTTCGCCGGGCTCGGCTCCTATCAGGCCGTCATGGAGTTCGAGTGGTGGCGTCCGCTGGAACTGGGTGACCGCTGCCGCATGCTCCAGGCCCAGGTCGGCGTGCAGCCCAAGCCCAGTAGGTTCGGCGGACGCACCGTCCACGTCACCCACGACTTCCTCTACACCAACGGCGCCGGGCAGATGCACGCCGTGCGGCGCGGCACCTGGATCAACGCCGAGCGGCACACCTCCAAGAAGCGCGCCAAGGAGAAGCTCGTCCAGGAGCCGTACACGTCTGAGCGGCTCGCCCAGATCGACGCGCTGTACGCGGCCGAGACCCGCCGCGGCGCCGAGCCGCGGTTCTGGGAGGACGTGCAAGCCGGTGACGAGTTGCAGCCCCGGGTCAAGGGGCCGCTGACCACCACCGACGTGGTGGTCTGGCACCTGGGCTGGGGCATGCAGCTGACCCCGCCCGGCTCGTTCAGGCTGGCGCACCGCGTCCGCACCAAGGCCCCGGGCCTGTACCCGCCCAACGCGCTCAACGTCCCCGACACCGTCCAGCGGCTGCACTGGGAACCGCAGCGCGCACAGGAACTCGGGCTGCCCAACTCCTACGACTACGGCGGTATGCGCGAGACCTGGCTGTGCCACATCATCACCGACTGGATGGGCGACGACGGCTGGCTGTGGAAGCTGCGCTGCGAGCACCGCAAGTTCAACTACATCGGCGACACCACCTGGGTGCGCGGCCGGGTGACGGGCAAACGCCGGGAGGGCGGCCGCAACGAGGTTCACCTTGAGGTGTGGTGCGAGAACCAGCGCGGCGAGACCACCACGCCCGGCACCGCCGTGGTGCTGCTGCCGACCCGCGAGCGTCCCCGCGTCGAACTGCCCGAGTCTCCGGCGCCCGACCTCGACGGCATGGTCGCTCATGAACTCCGGCGGTTCGACGTCGCCGAGTGACCCCACCGTCCGGCACCGGGAACCGGGGCGGCCGGCCGGGGCCGGCCGCCCCGGTTCGTGATGCGCCCGCCGGGCAACGGTGTCGGCGCGGCGGTCGCGGCGGTCGCGGCTATCGAACGGTACGGCGAGGCCGCGGCGGGCTGCTGACCGGCATCCGCGCACGACACGAGGCCGGCCCCGTCCCGACATCTCCTCGGCCGGGACCGGCCTCGTGCGCTGAGGACGTCACCCCCGCCCCAGCGATGGCGACCTGGGTCTCGACGCGGCTCATGGTCTCCTCCTCGGTGGGCGTACCCTGCGGCTCCGGCGCATCAACGACCTCCAGTTTTGAGCGGACGGGCTGCCGCGGCGCCGGTCCCGCATCTCCAAATTCTTATACCCTTTACCTTTCGGCTCTTGGTGAGAGACTCCCGGAGTCGGGTCTGGCGGCTCTGGATATCACTGGATGGCATCTGACATCGCAGGTGAAGCTAGCTTATTTGGCCGCGGATCGACTTGTTGCTATTGGTGTTTAAATAACTACAGCTTGTAGTGTTGCGAGAAACAAGATACTTATATCTCCCGTTCTGGACTCTGCGCACCTATAGTGATGAGTCCCACCCGATACCGGCCCCCTGGGCGGGCGCACCGGCTCGCCGGCCGATGCCCTGTACGCATGTGGAGGACCTTGCGATGAAGCTGCGCCCTGGACGGCAGGTGGCCAGCACCGTTGACGGCACAAGGATGATCGTGGTGCGCGCTCCCGGTGATGACATCGTTCTGACCTGTGGCGGCGCGGAGATGGTCGACCCTGCCGAGGCCGGAACCGGCGAGGGCGGTGTCGCCGACCCAGGGCAGCAGGAGGGCACCGTGCTCGGCAAGCGCTACACCCATGACGGGCTGGGACTGGAACTGCTGTGCACCAAGCCTGGCCAGGGCACGGTGGCCGTCGACGGCGAACCGCTGGTGCTCAAGGAGGCCAAGCCGCTGCCGGCCTCGGACTGAGTTCGCCGACCCCGTTATCGACCGGAGCGTGCGATGAACGTGACGATGCTGCTGGACATGGCGGCCGAGGGCTTCGGTGACCGGGTCGTCGTGGGGCGCAGGCAGGATGGCCTGACCGCCGTGCGGCTGCGTGAGCTGTCGATCGGAGGCGCTCGGGCGGTGGCCGCCGCCGGCGCGGACTCGATCCTGTACCTGGGGGTGAACGGCCCGGCCTTCCCGGTGGCCATGTTCGCCGCGGCTCGCGCCGGGGTTCCGCTGGTCCCCGTCAACTACCGGCTGGGCCGTGAGCAACTCGGCCGGCTGCTGGCCGGCCATCCCGGCGCGTACGCGATCGCCGACGAGGGCCAACTCGAGATGCTCGGTGCGGCCGGTCTGGCGGCCCGCACGCCCGAGGAGTTCATGGCCGCCGCAGCCGACGGCGACCTCGGCGAGCCTGGTGAGCCCGGCTGGACCGATGCCCCGGCCGTACTGATCTACACCAGCGGGACCACCTCCGCGCCCAAGGGCGTGGTGCTGCGTCACCAGAACCTGGTGTCGTATGTGCTGGGGTCGGTGGAGTTCGCCGCGGCGGGCGAGGAGGAGGCGGCGTTGATGAGCGTACCGCCGTACCACATCGCGGCCGTCTCCAACGTACTGACCAACCTGTATGCGGGCCGCCGGTTCATCGCTCTGCCCTCGTTCTCCCCGGCCGGCTGGCTGGAGGTGGTGCGCGAGCAGGCGGTGACCAACGCGATGGTGGTGCCGACGATGCTGGCCCGCATCATGGACGCCGACGGGCTGGACCGTTCGGTGCCGTCGCTGCGCACCCTGGCCTACGGCGGCGCCAAGATGCCGCCCCGGGTCATCGAGCGGGCGCTGGCCGAATGGCCGCACGTCGACTTCGTCAACGCCTATGGGCTGACGGAGACCAGCTCGACCATCTCCGTCCTTGGCCCGGAGGACCACCGCACCGCGTTCGCGTCCACCGACCCCGAGGTGCGCGCCCGGCTGTACTCGGCCGGGCGGACCGTTCCGGCGATCGAGCTGGAGGTCCGTGACGAGGAGGGCCGGGTGCTGCCGGCGGGGGAGAGCGGGCGGATCTGGGTGCGCGGTGAGCAGGTCTCCGGCGAGTACGCCGGGCAGGGCTCGGCGGTCGATGAGCGCGGCTTCTTCGACACCCGTGACCGGGGCCGGCTGGATGCCGGCGGCTATCTGTTCGTCGAGGGCCGTATCGACGACACCATCATCCGCGGAGCCGAGAACATCGCCCCCGCCGAGATCGAGGACGTCCTGCTGCGCCATCCCGACGTCGCCGACGCCGTCGTGGTCGGGGTGCCCGATGAGGAGTGGGGCCAGCGCATCGAGGCCGTGATCGTCCCGGCGCCGGGTGCCGGCGTGGACACCGAGGCGCTGCGCGAGCACGTCCGGAGCCTGCTGCGCGGCTCCAAGACCCCCGACCGGATCGTGGTGTGGCCGGAGCTGCCGCGCACCCCCACCGGCAAGATCCTGCGCCACGACGTGGTGACCGGCCTGACCGCCGGGCGACAGACCGTCTCCTGACGACCAGGACACCAGCGGGCTCCATGGCCGATCCGGCCGCAGGGCTCGTCGCAGCGCAGGAGCCGGGTGATCCTCGCTCCATCGGCACCGGGACCGGGCGGTTCCGCTTTGCCGCTGTCCGTGCGATCCGGGTCAGTGGTACCAGGTGGTCAGCGCCTCCAGGTGGCGGCGCATGCGGTACTGGGCCATGCTCTGGTCGCCGTCCAGGATCGCCTCCAGGATGCGCTGGTGGATCCGTTCGACCTCGACGGCGGCCTCCAGACCGGGCGGCGGATGCTCCTGGGTCGCGGTGTGCCGGGCCCACAGCTCGGTGAGGATGCGCAGGAACATCACCAGTACCGGGTTGCCGGACAGGTCGGCCAGTTCGGTGTGGAACAGGTCGGCGCCTGGCCGTCCAGGCTCCAGTTGCTCGGCCGTGTGGTCCAGTGCGGTGCGCAGCCGTGTGGCGACCTCGGGGTCGTGACGGCGCGCGGTTACCCGCTGCAGCGTGCCCAGCTCGACGGCGTCGCGGACCACCCGCAGATCTTCGGCGGTGACGGCCTGGTGGTCCAGGTAGAGGGCCATGGTGTCGATGCTGGCGTCCGGTTCGGGGGCGGTGACGATCAGGCCGCCACCCGGGCCACGGCGCATGCGCGCCACTTGGTGGTATTCCAGCAGCCGTACCGCCTCGCGCAGCACCGCCCTGCTGACGCCGTACCGGATCAGCAGGGCGGTCTCCGAGCCCAGCACGCGGCCGACCTGCCAGCCGTCGGCGGCGATCTCGTCGTGGATGCGGGCGGCGATGGTCTCGGCCAGCTTGGCGCCGGGCCCGCCGACCAGCCGGGTCTCCGCCTGCTCCGAACCAGGCCCCTCCGCCGTCCGGTGCTCGTGCAGCCAGGCGGCGATCTGGTGGAGATGTCCGGTCAGGTGGGCCTGTGCCAGGCCACCGTCACCGGCGATCACGGCATCGACGAGATGGGCGTGCTCGTGCTGCGAGTCCTGCTTGGCCCGGGTGGCCTCCGCCTTGGACGTGCGGCGGGAGTGGTGGGCGTATCGGGTCGTCAGACGGGTGAGCACGTCGATGAACAGACGGAGTGCGGGGTTGCCCGACAGCTCGCCGAGCAGCACGTGCATCGTGTTCTGGGACCAGATGCCGGGCTCGTCACGCCGCTGCTCCTCCTCGTGCAGGGTACGCCGCAGCCGGTCGATGCCGTCCTCGGTGAGCCGTTCGGTCGCCAGTGACGCCGCCAGCGGCTCCAGCAGCAGCCGGGCGTGCATGAGATCCTCGATGCTGGTGCCGACATAGTCGAGATAGATCACCATCGCGTGGCTGGCCGGTGCGGCGTCGGGGGCGGTCACCAGCAGGCCGCCGCCGGGCCCCCGCCGCATCCGGGCCACCTGATGATGCTCCACCAGCCGCACGGCCTCGCGCAGGACCGATCGGCTCACCTGGTATCGGTCGCGCAGTTCGGCTTCTGAGCCCAGGTTGCGCCCGACCGGCCAGCCGAGCCGGATGATGTCGTCCTCGATCCGCCGGGCGACCTGGGCGGCGAGCTTGCCCGCCGAGGCCCCGTCGGTGTGCTGCCGCCCGGCGGAGCCCCGTGCCACGGCCGGCTCCTCCTCGCCGGCGAACGGGACGTTCACGTCGGTTCTCGCCATGGGACGGTCGACTCCTCTGCAGGGACCAAAGGACCCTCAGTCTAGTTTCCGTCCCCGGCCTGTCCCGCCGGACTCGGGTCTTGTACCTGCTTTAATGACACTCTTTCCCGCTGCCGGCCAATGGGGAGGGACGGCCTTCTCCCGGCCGCACCCTGATCAGCCCCTCGTGCGTCACGCCGGCCACCAGCCGTCCGAAGCGGTCGAACATCGAGCCGCGGCACAGTGCCCGCTCGTTCGCTCTCGCGGCACCAGTGTGCACGGTGCCGTCGGCGGAACCGGCGGTCACCTCGGGGCGAACCGCTGGCCGGCGTCCAGGCGCAGGCACTGGCCGTTGAGCATCTGGTTGTCGACGATGGCCAGCGCCAGCTTGGCGTACTCCTCGGGGCGGCCCATGCGCCGGGGGAAGGCGGCGTCCTTGGTGAGGGACCTGGCCATCTCGTCGGGGATGGCGGCGGTGGCGCCGGTGGCGAACAGGCTGGGGGCGATGGCCAGCACCCGGATGCCGAGCGAGCCGAGGTCACGGGCCATGGTCAGGCACATCCCGGCGATGCCGGCCTTGGCGGCGGTGTAGGCGACCTGCCCGATCTGCCCCTCGAACGCGGCGATCGAGGAGGTGTTGATGATGACGCCGCGCTCGTCGTCCTCGGGCTCGTTGGCGCTCATATGCGCGGCCGCCAGCCGGCTGATGTTGAACGTGGCGACCACGTTGAGGTCGAGTACCTGCCGGAAGCTGTCCAGGTCGTGCGGGCCGCTCTTGCCGAGGGTGCGTTTGGCGATCCCGCCGCCCGCGGTCGTCACGGTCACATGGAGCCCGCCCAGGGCCTCCACCGCCTCATTAAGAGCCGTTTCAGTACCCTCAAAGTCGGTGATGTCGCAGGTGTGGAACGAGGCTCCCAGCGCCTTGGCGACCGCCTCCCCGCCCGACTCCGGGCGGTCGAGCACCGCGACGTCCGCGCCCCGGGCCGCGAAGGCCTCGGCGGTGGCCCGTCCCATTCCCGAGGCTCCGCCGAAGACGGCCACCTTCTTGCTCTTGATCTCCATGCGCGCTCCGTTCTGCGACGCCGCCCTCCGGCGCCGGAGAGCGGCGATTAGAGGGCTGCGAACCGAAAAGATAGTACTTTATTCGTCTTTCGTGGGGTAGGAAGGGGCTCGATGAGCTGTGCTCGTCAACGCAGCGTCCACTGCCGCCGGGGCACCGACGCCCGGTCGATCTGCGCCGTCCCGAGGGGGTTGCCGATGTGGGTGTAGGACAGGCCGGTGCGCAGCGCCTGGGACCGGGTGCTGTCCAGGGACTCCCAGATGGCGCGGACGGTGCCCTGGATTGCCGCCGGGGGCTTGGCGGCGATGATGCGGGCGATCTCCTCGCCGCGCTCCCAGAGTCGTTCGCGGGGGAGCACCTCGGTGACCAGGCCGATCTGCAGGGCGCGTTCGGCCGAGACCCGCTCGTCCAGGCCCAGCAGGGCGATGCGCAGCGCCTCGCCGAGGGGGACCCGGCGGGCCAGGCCGATGGGCTCGAGGGCGGCGGTCAGGCCATAGCTGACGTGGGGGTCGAAGAAGGTGGCGTCCTCGGAGCAGATCACGATGTCGGACTCGTTGATCCAGTAGAACGCCCCCCCGGCGGCCATGCCGTGCACGCAGCACACCACGGGCTTCCAGACATGGTTGAGCTTGGGGGACAGCAACTCCCCGGGATCGATCTGCGTCCACACGTTGGGATGCCTGTCGAAGCCCTGCTTGACGTCCACGCCCGTGCAGAAGGCCCGGTCGCCGGCCGCACGCAGCACCATGACATGGACGTCGTCGTCTTCGCGGACGGTCTTCCAGATCAGCGAGAACTCATCGCACATCGCCTGGTTGAAGCTGTTCATCGCCTCGGGGCGGTTGAGCGTGATGGTGGCGACGTGGTCGGACACCTCGTAGATCACCGTGGTCAGGTCCATCGTGACTCCGTTCTGCAGCCGATTCCGTCCGGCACGGCGCCCGGCGGTGCGGACGCCGGGACCGGTCAGGACAGGGGATCGAAGCGGCGCTCGGCGAGCCGGCCCATCGCGGGACGGCATACCTGTGTCTCCCGCAGCACCCAGCGGTAGAGGACGGGCAGCGCCGCTGAGAGCGTCACCGCGCCGTGGCGCAGCCCCTCCGACAGGCGGGCCAGTCCCTCTGCGACGGTGTCCGGACGGGTGCCCAGCAGGCTCTCCAGGTCCTCCAGGTCGCGGTGACGTTTGGCGTCCGCGAGCCGTTCGCTCTCCCGCAGGTACTTCAGGATCCGCGCCACTCCCTTGCTGCGCAGGATGACGAAGGGATCCTCGCTGCGCGGCACGATGATCTCGCCGATCTGGGCGATGGCAGCGTCGTACAGCCACTCGTTGTCGCAGGCGGTGGCCGGCAGCGGCGCCGGGGGGTCGATCTTCGTTCCGGTCGCGTCGGCCAGCGCCTCCACCATGAGACGGCGGTGCAACGCCATGTAGATCAGGCCGTTGCCCACCTCGGAGAGGAGGGCGGTCTTCCTGGAGGACTGGTGGCCGAGGATGAGGATGCGCAGTTCGGCCAGGACGCGGTAGTAGCGGATGCGGTCCAGGTCCACGGCACGCCCGGAGGCCGCCGCGTAGTCGGCCAGCCGGTCGGGGATGTGGGTGAACGGTTCCTGGACGGCGCGCACCGTGACCCAGGCCAGATCATCGTGCGGGTCGCCCAGGTGGGCCAGTTCCCAGTCGAGCACCGCCGTCACCCGGCCGTCCTGATAGAGGAAGTTGCCGGGCCCGGTGTCCCCCTGGACGATGACCGCCGGCTCCGACACGTCGGGGACGTTCTGCCGCACCCAGGCCAGCCCCAGGTCGATGAGCGGGTCGGCGGGTTCGGTGGACCGTCGGTAGAGCGCCTCCCAGCGGTCGATCTCGGCGTGCACCAGATCGCGCAGGTCGGTCTCCGGCGACCGGTCGGGGGGCAGCACCCTGCGCGGGTCGACCGCGTGCAGGGCCGCCAGGATGCCCATGAACTCGCGGGCGATGCTCAACCGCTGCGCTTCGCCCCGCAGCCGGGAGAACCAGGTCTGGCCCGGTACCCGTTCGGCCAGGATGGCCTGCTCGGTGGGGTGGACGGCGTGAATGCGCGGCACCGGGACGGCGCTGTCCTGCAGGGCGAGGAAGTAGCGCGCCTCGTTCTGCAGGGTGAAGGGGTCCTCGGCCTCGTCAGCCCTGCCGCGGTCATAGCGCAGGAACAACTCCAGCCGTGTCCCGTCGGCCGTCTCCGCGTCGACGAACCAGGCTTCGCGCCTGCCTCCGCCCGGTCGGCGCTCGAAGGAGACGATCTTTCCCCGCACGGCGCCCGCCATCCAGTCGACGAGGGCATCGCTGAGCCCGGTGGCCGTTTCCTCGGTGGATGCGGACATTCCCATCACGCTCCTTTGGATGTCGTGGCGATGCCGGAGGGATGTCGCGGCCTGCGCCGCGATCGGGATGCCCGGCCCGATGACCGCGAGGACGTCGCCGGGCCGGGCGTCAGGATGCCGATGAGGTCCGGGCCCATTCCCTGATCGGCCAGACGTCCTGGTCCTCGCCGTTGACGGTGCGCCCCTCGATCGTCCAGCGCAGGGAGGTGTTCAGGCACAGCGAGGTGGCGCCCGGCAGGAACATCCTGCTGAGGCCCTCCGCCCGGCCCGTGGTGACCCGTCCCAGTTCGTCGCGGACCTCCAGGGAGATCCCGGTGACCCAGTTCTCGGCGGGGTCGCGTAGGACCTCCCGGCGGCCGTCCACGATACGTGCCACCTGGCCGTCGCGCCGTACGTATCCGGTGTAGACGTGTTCGAGGTCTGTGCCGTCCGGAGCGGTGTAGGTCAGCAGGCTGATCTCGGGGGAGGCCGCCCAGGTGTAGCCCACCCGGCGGTATCCGCGTTCGTGCCGCGGCCCCCAGGAGCGGTCGCGCATGGCGTGGCAGTCGACGTCGATGTGCTCACCGTCGAGGATGATGTGCCCGGTCAGCCGTCCCGTCTGGTCGTAGTGGGACGCCTTGGGGTACGGGGGCGCGCCGCGGCGCAACGGCACCGGCTCTTCGAGCGCGTCGAAACGGAACTGCACCTGGACCCGGTGCCGGTCCTCATGGCGCAGGTCGTAGGACATCCCGTGCTCACGTGTCGTTATCGACAGGCCCGTGGGAAAGTCGATGCATCCCGGCCCCCGGACGACCGGCGGCTTGAGGTGGCCGAACTGCTCGAAGAAGGGCAGCTCCCACGGGTCCGTCCCGGTGGCGTCCCACATCCACATCCCGCCGCCCGTGGCGCCCAGGGTGCTGCGGACCGATGCGTACAACCATCCGCCGATCTTGCGCTCGGGGACGAAGAAGGAGTACCAGAAGGTCTCCGTCTCGTAGAAGTCGCCGCTGGAGGGGTGCAGGTCGTCGTCGGCCGGCGTGAAGCGGTCTTCTTCGGCAAGGGTCACAGCGGGGCCTTTCGTCGGGTGGGACATGGGGAGGCGGTATGCACGGCCGGAGGCCCCGGTCGTACGGGGTCAGCGATCCGAGCGCAGCAGCATGGCCCCGGAGGGGACGCCGCCGCCCGCGGTGACGACGGCGACCCGGGCATCGGGAACCTGCCGTCCCTCGGCCTCGCCTCTCAGCTGCAGGACGGCCTCTCGGACGAATCCATAGCCGTGCAGCCGTCCGGCCGACAGTTGCCCGCCGTGGGTGTTGAGGGGAAGCCGGCCGTCGAGGGCGATGCCGCGGCCTTCGTCAATGAAGTCCCGGGCGCCGCCGAACTCGCAGAAGCCGAGGGCCTCCAGCCAGGACAGGGCGTTGAAGGTGAACCCGTCATAGAGTTCGGCCACGTCGACGTCCTCGGGGCGCAGCGACGTCCTGCTCCACAGATGCGCCGACGGGCCGAGGGACTGGGGCAGGTGGGTGAGGGTGTCCTGGTCCCACGACAGCCGTTCCATGATCTGGGTGCCGACGGCCTCGACCAGGACCGCAGGTTTGGGCCGGTCCGCGACGGTCTCCACGGCCGAGACGACGACGGCGACGGCGCCGTCGACGGGCACGTCGCAGTCGTACAGCCCGAACGGGGTCGAGACCATGCGGGCCTGCAGGTAGTCGTCCATAGTCAGCGGGTCCCGGTAGACCGCCTCGGGGTTGCGCGCCGCGTTGGCGCGGGCGGTGAGCGCGATCCAGCCGAGCGTCCGGCGGTCGCCGCCGTAGCGGTGGAAGTAGTGCGAGGCGTGGCAGGCGATCCAGTTGGCCGCCGACACCGCCCCGAAGGGCAGGCGCCACTCCATCATCCCGGTGGCGCGCCCGCCGCCGGCGTGCCAGCGACCGGATCGCACCAAGGCCGCGTGCGTGGACTCCCACACCGTCCGGAAGCACAGCACGTGGCGGCACAGCCCAGAGGCGACCGCCAGCATCGCCGAGATGATGGAGCCGATCTGGCCGGGGGTGTCGGAGCCGCCGTTCACCCAGGTGGGCCGCAACTGCAGGGCCTCGGCCAGTTCCATGACCCCGCCCTCGGACATGCCCGAGGCGGGGGCGGGGCCGGGGTAGGTGGCCAGGCCGTCGATGTCGTCGACGGACAGGCCCGCGTCCTCGACGGCGGCCAGGCAGGCGTCGGCGGTGAGCGACAGCGGGTCGACCATCAGCCGGCGGCCGACCGCCGACTGCCCGACCCCGGTCAGGGCGACCTTGTCCTCGAACTTGTCCCGGCGCACCATCGGCCGCAGCGACGTCTTGTAGGGGCGGGGCTCGGGGACGGGGCCGGCGATGCCCGCCAGTTCCGGGTCCGGTGCGAACAGCGGCAGGTGGATCTTCTCGTCCGCGCCGGCCGAGGCCACTTCGAACAGGACCCGGACCTGCATGCCGACATGCACGTCGGCGGGGTCACAGTGGACGATGTTCGTCATCAGCCGTGCCCCGTCGTCCTCGGCCAAGGCGACGATGGCGATGACGTACGGCGGAGGGAAGCCCGGCAGCCACTGCTGGGCGTTGACCGTGAACCCCACCACCGTTGCCCTGCCGGAGACCGGTGCCATCACCATGTTCGGGCCGCGACAGGACCGGCAGCGCGGCAGCGGCGGATGCGTGTACGCCGAGCAGTCCTGACAGTGGGCGATCCGCAGCTCACCGTCTTCACCGGCCGCCCAGAACTCCGCGCTGGCCGGCGTCGGCTGCGGCAACGGCCGCACCGTCGGTCGATCCATGACGAGATCCCTTCGTCCGAAGGCCGCTCCCGGGCATGGCGAGGCGTCCGTTTCCATGGGCCGGATGAGCGCCTCGCCCCCATGCCGCCCGATGCGTGGACAGGGCCGCGGCTCATCGGTGAATATAGTGTACACAATATTGTGATATCAAGGATCAGGCCGAGAAAGTCCGCGCGGTTGGCGGCAATGAGTAGCCTTAAAGACGTTCGATGATCCCCTGTGGCCTGGGCCTCAGGGGGCCAGATGCCGTCGCATCCGGTGCTGGGCCAGGCCCGCGTCGCCGTCGCGGATCGCGCTGAGGATCTCGCCGTGCGCGGGGTCGGAGTCGTCCAGGCACATGCCGGCGGAGTCCGGCCGCCCGTGGGCCGCGCGGGTCCGGCGGGACAGGTCGGTAATGATCCGCAGGAACAGGCTCAGCACCGGGTTGCCGGCCAGTTCGGCGAGTTCGGCGTGGAAGTCCTGGACGGCGGAGCCGTCGCCGCGGGCCTGTCCGGGCGGCCGGTCGGCGAGCGTCTTGAGCCGCCGGGCGATGTCCGGCTCCTCACGCCGGGCCGCCACGCGGGCGGTCGTCCCGACCTCGATCGCCTCCCGGACGACGTGCAGGTTCTCGGCGGTGACACCGCGGTAGGCCAGGTACAGTGCGGCCGCGTCGACGGCCGCTCGCGGCTCGGGTCGGGTGACGACCAGGCCACCCCCGGGGCCTCGCCGGGACGTGGCCACGGAATGGTGCTCCAGCAGCCGGACGGCCGCGCGCAGCACCGCACGGCTGGTCTCGTAGCGCTCCATGAGCTCGGCCTCCGAGCCGAGGACCGAGCCGACCGGCCTGCCCTGGGCGACGATGTCCTCGTAGATCCGGACCGCGACCGTCTCGGCGAGCGTGGCGCCCATGCCCAGCCCCGGCGAGACGGCGGACACCGGCATGATCGAGCCGGGTCGTTCCCGGTCGGTTCCGGTGCCGAGCCATTCGGCCACCTCGTCCAGGTGCTCGATCAGCTTGATCTGGGCCCGCGGCGCGTCGCCGGCGACCGTGGCGTCCACGATCTCGGCGTGCTGGCGGTAGGAGATCTCGGTGAAGCGGAGCACCTCCGCCAGGGGGATGCGCGCGGCCAGGCTCACGTACCGGAAGGCCAGCTGTTCCAGCACGTCGGTGAAGAGCTGGAGGACCGGATTGCCGGTCATCTCGCTCAGCATGGCGTGGAAGAGGTTGTCGGCCCAGCCGCCCGGGTCCTTGGGGGGGATCTCGGCGGCCAGGGCGTTGCGCAGCGCCGCGATGCCGCGCTCGTTGATCCGCTCGGTGACGAGCCTGCCGACGAGCGGTTCGATGAGGCGACGGGCATGGAGCACGTCGCGCAGGTCCGCGTTGGCGTACTCGATGTAGATGACGACCGCCCGGACCGTCGGCTCTGCGTCCGGGGCGCAGATGACCAGCCCGCCGCCCGGCCCGCGGCGCATCCTGGCGACCTGGTGGTGCTCCAGCAGCCGGGCCGCCTCCCGCAGCACGGTGCGGCTCACCCCGTAACGCTCCCGCAGCACCGGCTCGGAGTCCAGGATCTCCCCGACAGGCCATCCCCGCCTGATCACCTCGGCCTCGATCTGCCTGGCCACCTGCGCGGCGAGCTTGCCCACCGACCCGCCCGCCCGGCCGGGATCTCCGGTGCCGGAGAGGGGGCCGTCATCGTCAGGGCCGGGGGCGGGCCGGGCGCCTGCCTTCACCACAGACGGCTCACCCCCCGGTTTCCCTGACATTCCCGTCTGATTCTAGGGCGGACGTTCCGCGGCGCCGGGCGGCTCGGCGGCCATCGGCTCAGGTGATCGCGCCGTCGAGCTTGAGCGCGATCAGTTCCTCGTCGCTCAGCCCCAGCTGGCGCAGGACCTCGTCGGTGTGCTCGGCGAACTGCGGTGCGCGTCGCAGTTCGGGCGGGGTCTCGTCGAACTGGACGGGGTTGGCGACCAGTTCGCGCCGCTTTCCGTCGGCGTCGATCACCGGGGCGATGAGGCCGTTGGCGCGCAGCGCCGGATCCTGGCCGACCTCCCAGGAGTTCTGCACCGCCGCCCACTGGCCCTGCATGCCCTCGAACAGCTCGACCCACTCGGCGTAGGTGCGCTGCTCGATGATCTCGGCGACCAGTCCGGCGGCCGCCGGGGCGTTCTGCATGATCTTCTCGACCCCGGCGAAGCGCTCGTCGGAGATCAGGTCCTCACGGCCGACGACGGTGCAGAACTCGGGCCAGTACAGGCCGGGCTGGAGCATCGCCATCTCCAGCCAGCGCCCGTCGGCGGTGCGGTAGGCGCCGATCAGCGGGTTGGTGGGCGATCCGTGCCTGGGCTGCTTGATCTCCGGCAACGGGCCGCCGGCCATCAGGGCGAGGTTGACCGAGAACTGCGTCGCCCAGGCGCCGACGCCGATCAGGGACACGTCCACGACGGAGGGTTCGCCGGTGGCCTGCCGCGAGTAGAGCGCCGCCGCGATCCCCCCGGCGATCGTCATGCCGCCGATGGAGTCGCCGTAGGCGCCGGCGGGCATGCGCATCATGGTGTCGGAATCCGGCGGGGTGACCCCGGCGGCGCTGCCTCCCCGTGCCCAGAACGCCGTGCTGTCGTAGCCGCCCTTGTCGGCCTCCTCGCCGCGGGAGCCGAACCCGGTGCCCCGGACGTAGATGATGTCGGGGTTGATCGCCCGGATGTCCTCGACGTCGATGCGCAGTTTGGCTCGCGCGCCGGGCAGGAAGTTCGTCAGGAACACGTCGCTGGTGCGGACGAGTTCCTCCAGCACCCTGCGGGCGGACGGGTTCTCCAGGGCGAGCCCGACACTGCGCTTGCCTCGGTTGGGGCCTTCCATGATCGGGAAGAACGAGGTGTTCCTGCTCCGCACGTCCAGGCCGAGCAGTCTGACCAGGCCTCGCTGGGCGTCGCCCCGCTCGGCGTGCTCGATCTTGATGACGTCGGCTCCCCAGTCGGCCAGTACCGCGCCGGCGGCCGGCACGAAGGTGAACTGGGCGACCTCCAGGACTCGCACACCTTCCATGGGCCGATGCATCTGAACCGCCTCCTTCTCGGCGCACGCCCCGAACCGGCGGGGCGTCGCCGCGCCCGCAGTCCCGGCCCAGAGAACAGCCGCGCACCACCTTGATTGTGTGCACTCTGTTAGGCGACGGCGGGAAGCATAGCAATCGCTGCCAGTCCTGGGAAGGCATCGGAAGTGACCTGTCAGCACTGTGATATCTCCTTGTAAAGCTGGGATTTTATGCCCCCTGGGGGTCGGGCGAGGGGCGGGGCCGGTGTTCACCGGGTGCCGGTGGGTTGAGAGCGGATCGGTTGGCTCTCCTTAATTAGGGCTACCCAAATCATGTGGCCGGTCGTACGATCGTGTGGGTCGCGTCACAGCCGGCCGGAACGGTCGAGATGGCTGTGGAGCCCGGTCCTGCGGCGTCCCTGGAGGGCCGGGCGTCCCTCGACGCCCTACGGCCGCGCCGGACCGCACATGGCCGGCGCCGGTCACCGAGGAGGATCCATGAGTGCAGATTTGATCCGGCGGCTCTATATCGACGGGGCCTGGACCGACGGTGACGGTGACGAGCGGATCGACGTCGTCAACCCGGCGACCGAGCAGGTCATCGGCCAAGTGCCGCAAGCAACCCGCAGCGATGTGGTGCGGGCGATCGAGGCCGCGCGGCGCGCGTTCGACGAGGGTCCCTGGCCGCGGATGTCGGTGCGGGAGCGGGCACAGGTCATGCTGCGCATGGCCGACGTCATGGAACGGCGGATGCCCGAGATCGTCGAGCTGAACATCGCCGAGGCCGGCTCCATCCGCCCGCTGGCCGAGTCGATCCAGGTCGGGATCCCGATCCAGCACTTGCGGGACATGGCCGAGCGGGTGATGCCCGCCTTCGCCTGGGAACGGCCGGTGGCACCGTTCGTCGGCCAGGGCATCGGCCAGGGTGTGCTGCGGCGGGAGCCGTTCGGGGTCGCCACGCTGATCTCCGCCTACAACTTTCCGTTCTTCCTCAGCGTCATGAAGCTGGCGCCCGCACTGGCCGCGGGCTGCACGACCGTGCTGAAGCCCGCTCCCACCACTCCGCTGGAGTCGCTGATCCTGGGGGAGATCGCCGAGGAGGCCGGGCTGCCGCCGGGGGTGCTCAACGTCGTCACCGGCGACATCGCCGCGGGCCAGGAGCTGACCACCAACCCGATGGTGGACCTGGTCAGCTTCACCGGATCGGACACCGTCGGCCGGATGGTCTACGGGCAGGCCGCGTCCACGATGAAGAAGGTCGTGCTGGAACTGGGCGGCAAGTCGCCCACCGTCGTGTGCGAGGACGCCGACCTTGACAAGGTGCTCCCCGAGGTGCTGGCCGGTATCACCGTCCACGCCGGCCAGGGCTGCGCGCTGTTCACCCGGACGCTGGTGCATCGTTCCCGGCACGACGAACTGGTCGAGAAGGTCGTGGCCGCGCTGCAGTACGTCAAGGTCGGCGACCCGGCCGAGCCGGCCACTCTGATGGGCCCGCTGATCAGCCAGGCCCAGCGGGACAAGGTCGAAAAGCTCATCCGCACCGGGGAGGAGGAGGGCGCGCACCTCGCCTTCGGCGGCGGCCGGCCTGTCGGCCTGGAACGGGGCTACTTCGTGGAGCCGACGCTGTTCACCGGAGTCGACAACGCCATGACGATCGCCCAGACCGAGTTCTTCGGGCCCGTCGGCGTCGTCATCCCCTTCGAGGACGACGAGGACGCCGTGCGCATCGCCAACGACACCAGCTATGGGCTGGCGGGCTCGGTGTGGGCGGCCGATCCGGTCCGCGCCTACGAGATCGCCAAGCGGATCCGGGCCGGCTATGTCGCGGTCAACGGGGCCGGCGGCGGCCTCAGCCCGCACCTGGCCTTCGGCGGTTACCAGCAGAGCGGGCTCGGCCGTGAGTGGGGCGAGCACGGGCTCGACGAGTACCTGCAGACCAAGAGCATCGCCTGGGGCGTCGCGGGCGGCTGAACCGCACCGCTCGACTGAGGAGGTAAAGAGAAATGGGCCGGGTTCAAGACAAGGTCGTATTCATCACCGGCGCCGCCCGCGGTCAGGGCAGGGCCCACGCGGTGCGTCTCGCGGAGGAGGGCGCCGACATCATCGGCGTCGACCTGTGCGCGAACATCGCCACCAACGACTACCCGCTCGCCACGCGCGAGGACCTGGACGAGACCGTCCGTCAGGTGGAGAAGCTCGGCCGGCGGATGTTCGCCGCGCAGGCCGACGTGCGCGAGCCCGCCGTGCTCGCCGGCGCCGTCTCCCAGGGGGTGGCCGAGCTGGGCAGACTGGACGCGGTCGTCGCGCAGGCCGGCATCTGCCCGCTGGGCAGCCAGGACGCGCAGGCGTTCCTGGACGCCGTGGCCGTCGACTTCAACGGTGTGGTGCACGCCGTCCAGGCGGCGCTGCCGCATCTGCCGGACGGCGCCTCGATCGTCGCGACCGGATCCGTCGCCGGGCTGCTGCCCGGGGCCACCGACAACCCGGCCAATGGCTTCGGGGGCATGGGGTACTCCTGGGCCAAGCGCGCCGTCGCCTCGTTCGTCCACGACCTGGCCGTGACGCTGGCCCCGCGCCGGATCCGGGCGAACGCGGTGCATCCCGCCAACTGCAACACCGACATGCTCAACAGCGACGTCATGTACCGGGCGTTCCGCCCCGACCTGGAGAACCCGACCCGCGAGGACGCCCTGGTCACGTTCCCCGCGATGCAGGCGATGCCGGTCGGGTTCGTCGAGCCCGAGGACATCGCGGACATGGTGCTGTTCTTGGTCTCCGACGAGTCCAGGTTCGTGACCGGCATGCAGATGCGGGTCGACGCCGGCAGCTACGTCAAGAACCGTCCCCAGCAGCCGAGCTTCTAGCGACGGTGCCCCGTGGGGCGGGGGACGCCTGCCGCCCCACGGATCACCGGCCGGTGACAGGAAACGAGATCACGCGGCCGGGACGCACGAGTGCGTCCCGGCGGACCCGAGCGGCGTCCGTCCCGCCGGGCGGACGAATGAAGGAGAACGGCCATGCCGTTGCAGCCATGGATGAAGATGCTGTCCACCGACGACCACCTGATCGAGCCCCCGAAGCTGTGGTCGGACCGCCTGCCGGCCAAGTACCGCGAGGCCGGTCCGACCATCGTCGAGCAGCCCCGGCCCAGCGGCGGGCCGCCCGCGGAGGTCTGGAAGTACGAGGACCGCCTCTACCCGACCATCGGCCTCAACGCCGTGGCGGGCAAGAAGCCCGAGGAGTTCGGCATCGATCCGACGCGCTACGACGAGATGATCCCCGGCTGCTACGACCCCCGGGCGAGGCTGGCCGACATGGACATCGACGGCGTCTGGGGCGCCCTGTGCTTCCCGTCCTTCCCCCGCTTCGCCGGCACCCTCTTCCTGGAGGGCGAGGACCCCGAGCTAGCCCACCTGTGCGTCAAGGCGTGGAACGACTACATCCTCGACGAGTGGTGCGCGACCGCTCCCGACCGGCTCATCCCCCTGGTCATCCTGCCGTTGTGGGACGTGCAGGCGTGCGTGACCGAGATCCACCGCACCGCCGCCAAGGGCGCCAAGGCGATCGCGTTCCCCGAGAACCCCGTGCCGCTGGGCCTGCCCTCCTTCCACACCGACCACTGGGATCCCGTATTCTCCGCCGCCGAGGAGACCGGGATGCCGTTGACCATGCACTTCGGCACCTCCGGCCAGGCTCCCATCACCGCGCCCGAGGCGCCGATGGCGGTGATGATCGCATTGTTCGGCTGCAACTCGATGTACGCCACCGCGGACCTGCTGTTCTCCCCGGTCTTCCACAAGCACCCCGAGCTCAAGGTCGGTCTGTCCGAGGGCGGCATCGGCTGGGTGCCCTACCTGCTGGAGCGCATCGACACCACCTGGGAGCGGCACCGCTTCTACCAGAACGTCAACCAGGACGTGCGCCCCTCCGAACTGTTCCGCAGGCACATCCACGGCTGCTTCATCGACGACTCCTTCGGCATCGAGGCCCGGCACGCGATCGGCGTCGACAACATCACCTGGGAGTGCGACTACCCGCACTCCGACTCCTACTGGCCCAAGAGCCGCGCCGTCGCCGCCGAGCGGCTGGCCGACGTGCCCGACGAGGAGGTTCACAAGATCGTCGAGCTGAACGTCCGCCGGCTCTACAACTTCCCCGCATGAGCGCGCGTCCGGAGTCGGGGCGGTCCGACTGGACCGACCTGGACCTGCTGACCCGCAAGGAGGCGGGGGAGCGGCTCCACGCCGAGATCGCCGAGACCCGGGCGCGGCTCGACGAACTCGGCGAGGCGGACCCGCAGGCGCGGGCGGCCCTGGAGCAGCGGCTGAGCTTGCTGCGCGCACGGGCGGGTGACCTGTCCGGCGGCTGAGGCCGCCGACCGGCGGCCGGCGGGCCGTGCGCAGACGGTCATCGGGTCAGTCGAAGAGGTCGACGACCGTCTTGCCCCGAAGCCCCGTGCCCATCAGCCACTCGGCGGCGGCCTCCATGTGCGTGCGCCAATGCCGCTCCGCGCCCTCGGAATCACGGGCCTCGACGAGATCGACGAGTTTGCGGTAGGACCGGACGGTCCGGCGGAACAGGCCGATCGTCGCCGGGTCGTGGATGTCGCGCGACACGGTGATCGCCATGTGCGTGCTGACGATGTCATGGAGGAGTTCGCCGTGCAGGGCCAGGGTCCTGTTGCCCGACCGCTGGAGCACCAGTTCGTGGAACCGGTACGTCAGCCGTGACCACTCCAGTGGATCGGCGGTCCGGCCCCGGTTCTCCACGACCTGGTGGAGGTGCTCGATGTGGTCGCGCAGGTCCCGCAGGTCCGCATCGGTCCGGCGCTGCGCGAGCAGCCGCGCGCAGGCCGGTTCGAGGACCATACGTGCCTCGTAGACGTCGGCGATGGTGGTGTTCCGGACCTGCAGCAGCAGGCTGACATAGCGGGAGGCGACCGCCGCCTGCGGAGCGGTGACCCTCGCTCCTCCCCGGGAACCGCGCAGCACGCTGATGAGCGACTCGGACTCCAGGATGCGGAACGCCTCGCGCAGGGTGGGCCGCGAGACCCCGAACCGCTCCATCAACTGGGCCTCGGACGGCAGCCTGTCGCCGGGCCTGAGCTCTCCGCGCACGATCACCCGGCGCAGTTGCGAGGCGATGAGTTCGGCGGTCTTCGGTGACCGAACGGCCTGCCTGACCGCGGTGGCCTCGCTCGCGTCCGGGATTCGCCCGCCTGTCATCCAACAGCTCCCCATGATGGGTCTCCCCGACCCGGACGGCCGGTGCCCGGCATGATCGGCGCGGCTGGGGCCTCAGCCGCACTGCGACAGCGTACGCCACGCGTGGTGGTTCTCCGTTCCGGGTTCGGCACGGGTGTGAGGGCGACGAGTTCCGGCGCGGTCACGGGGCCGCCCGGCCCCGCCCGGGCTCCTGAACGGCACCGGTAAGCTTGCCGTAAAGTCGGTCTCTCTGCGCAAGGACGCCCGTGACCAGCGACCTCTCCGAGCCCAGTCCGGCCCACCAGGTCACCCGCAAGCCCAAGGTGTCGGAACTCGTCGCCGCGGAGTTGCGGCGGCAGATCGCCTATGGCCGGTGGCGCGCCGGTGAGACGCTTCCTTCGGAGGCCGTGCTGATGGAGCGGTTCGGGGTCTCGCGGCCCACCCTGCGCGAGGCGTTCCGCATCCTGGAGGCCGAGTCCCTGCTCAACGTCCGCCGCGGTTCCAACGGCGGGCCGCAGGTCTGCACCCCCGACATCGCCGTGGGCGCCCGCTACGTCGGTGTGCTGCTCCAGGTGTCCGGGACGACGATCGCCGACGTCCTGGAGGCGCGGCTGACGCTGGAACCGCCCGCGGCGGCCCTGCTGGCCGCACGCCGTACAGACCAGGACCTCCGCGACCTCGGCGACTGCGTCGACGACTTCGAGAGGGTGCTGGAGGAGGGCGGGGACGGCCTCGACGCCGGCGTATGGGTGTCGCTGACGCAGCGGTTCCACGATCTGGTCCTCGAACGCTCCGGCAACCAGACGCTCGCCGTCCAGGTCGGCGTGCTCTGGGAGGTGGTGACAAGGCATGTGTCGGTCGCCGTCCATGGTTTCGCCTCCCCCCTGCGGCCGGCGGAGATCCGTCAGCTCGCCGGGTCCTGCCGGCGGCTGATCTCGCTCGTCGAGGCGAGGGACGCCGCCGGCGCCGAGCGGCACTGGCGAGAGCACATGCAGACCGAGGCACGGCTGCTGCTGCGGGACGATCTCGCCGCGGTGACGGTTCTGGAGATGTTCGGCTGAGCGGTGTGGAACCGGCGGTGCGGCCTCTACGGCCTGCCGCCGACCACCGTGACTGTGCCAGACGGGCACGGCACGGCACGCCGCCGTGCCGTGTCCGCGGGCGGCTCAGGCCGCCGTGCCCTCGCCGAGGTAGCGGTGCAGCAGTTCGTCTCCGGCGGCCTCGGCGGGGCCCGACCAGGCCACGACTCCCCGCTGAAGGATCAGGCAACGGTCGGCGAAACCCAGCGCCCGGTGCGCGAACTGCTCGATCATGATGACCGAGACGCCCGCCTCCCTGGCCCGCTGCAGGTTCTCGAAGACGACGTCGACGAGCCTGGGTGCCAGGCCGAGGGACAGTTCGTCGGCTATGACCAGGCGCGGGGACACCATGAGCGCCCTGGCCAGCGAGAGCATCTGCTGCTCTCCTCCGGAGAGGGTGCCGGCCCGTTGCCGGTGTCGCTGAGCCAGTACCGGGAAGATCGAGAACGCCCGTTCGAGCGCCGCCTTGCGGTCGGCCCTGTCGACGGCGAGCCCCATCCGCAGGTTCTCCTGCACCGTGAGCGCCGGGAACACGCCCCGTCCCTCGGGCAGGTGGACGAGCCCCGCCCGGCGGATCACGTCGGGCGCCTTGGCCGTGATGTCCCGCCCGTCGAAACGGATCCGCCCCCCGCTCGGGGGCACCAGCCCGCTCAGCGCGCGGGCGAGCGTGCTCTTCCCGGCCCCGTTCGCGCCGAGCACTGCGAGCGTGGTGTCGGCGGCCAGTTCGAATGACACGTCGAACAGCGCCTGGGCGGGACCGTAACGCACCTGAAGGTCGGCTACCGACAGCAGTGGTGCAGCGCCGCCTTCCCTCGCCTCACAGTCCATGCGCTCCTCCGACTCGCTCATGCATCCTCCTCGTCGCGCTTCGCCTCGGCGTCCCGTGGAGCGGGCTCCTCCCCGAGGTAGGCGGCGCGCACCGCCGGATCGGAACGGATTTCCTCCGGGGTGCCCGATCGGATCATGGCCCCGAAGTCGAGCACGTTGACGGTGTCGCACATGCCCAGGACCAGGTCGACGTCGTGCTCGACGAGCAGCAGGGAAAGACCCCGCTCCTCGACCACGCGCCGCAGGGTCGCCGCCAGTTCCTCGGTCTCCCGCATGTCGAGCCCGGAGGAGGGCTCGTCCAGCAGCAGCACCTCGGGTTCCACCGCGAGCGCGCGGGCCACCTCCACCAGCCGGCCGGCGCCCAGGGACAGGCCCGCCGCCTCCCGGTGCTGGAGACCGCCGAGGTGCAGCGCCTCCAGCAGCCGGTCGACCCGTTCGTCCTCCTCCTTCGACGGTCGCCGGAAACCCCCGCCGGTGAGGAGGTCGCGCCAGATGCGGTCACCGGAGTGCCGTACACGGTCGCCCAGCACGAGGTGCTCTCGGACGGTGAGCCCGGAGAACAGTTCGGGACGCTGGAAGGTCCGCGACAGGCCACGGCGGGCGCGCGCCTGGGGGGTCGCGCGGGTGACGTCCCCGCCGCCCATCAGCACCCGGCCCTCGTTCGGTCTGAGCAGCCCGGACAGCACGGCGAACAGGGTGCTCTTGCCGGCGCCGTTGGGTCCGACGAGACCGACCATGGAACCCGGCGGGATTCGCAGGTCCACCTTGTTCAAGGCCACCAGGCCGCCGAATCTCACGGTTACCCCGACGGCCTCTAGACGGGCGGGGGGAGCGGGGACGGGGCTGGTCGAAACGGCGTTCATCAACGATCTCCCCCTGTCAGCTGGTGTACGGCGGAGTCCGGGGAACCGGAGGCCAGGGCCGCTTGGGCGGGCCGGCCGGACGGCTGTGGGAGCCCGCCGCCGCGGCGCGCCAAGAGCCCGCGCAACTGCCTGGCGTGCACGGCGAGGATGCCGTCCGGATCCTTGGCCACCATGACGGCGCCGAGACCGAACAGCAGCACCGGCACCTCCGCCCACCCGGTGGGCAGGTAGGTCTGGAAGACCCCGGGGAACAGGTGGAAGCTCAGGCCCGCGACCAGCGCGGCCATGAGCGAACGCGACCCGACCGTCACCAGGACCGCCAGCCACACCAGGCCGCTGAAGACGTTGTAGGAGTCCGGCAGCGAGGACTGCGAGTTCATGGCCAGGAAGCCTCCGCCGACGGCCGCCGTGTAGGTCGCCAGGGCCGACACCAGCAGCTTCATCTGCACCACGCTGAGGCCGAGGGTGCGCGCCCCGTCCTCGCTCCAGCGGACGGCGCGCATGGCCATCCCTGCCGTCGACCGGCGGAGGTTGACGATGAGCAGCGCCAGCAGCAGGAAGGTGCCCAGGGTCAGGTAGGAGAACACCCGGGTGTCCTCGGCGAAGCCGGGCCGCGGCATCGCGGTGCCCTGGCCGAAGTTGTAAAAGCGGTCGCGGGTGAACAGGAGGGTCTGCACCAGCAGGCCGAAGGTGAGCGTCACCAACGCCACGTACAGATCGCCCAGCCGGATGGTGAGCAGGCCGATGACCGCTCCGACCACCACGATGAGCAGCGCCCCGACGAACACGGCGAGCAGGGGCGGCCAGCCGTGGTACGTGGCCAGCTCCGCCGAGAGCACGGCGCCCATGCCCGCGAAGGTGATCTGGCAGAGCCAGATCATCCCGCCCTCGCCCGTCACCAGCGTGTAGGACAGCAGGGCGATGGCCAGGGCCAGTCCCGTCGCGGTCAGTCCGGCCCAGTACTCCGGCAGTACCAGCGGCAGGGCCGCGACGCTGAGCAGGGCGACGCCCGAAGCGATCAGCGTCGGGTCGGCCAGGCCCCGACGGGCGGGGGCGGGGCCGCCGGTGGCGCCGCCCGCCACGCGGATCGCCCGGTCCAGCGCGCCACCGGCCGGCGGCTCACCCGCCCGCCGGCGCCAGGCGTGGTAGAGCAGCGCCAGCAGCATGAACGCGAACGGGATGCTCGGGACGATCTGCGCCGACAGTGCGCTCTCGGGATCCAGGTAGCGCTGGATGACGGTGGTGACCACGCCCATGGCCAAGGCCACGGCCACGGCTGTGGCCAGCCCGTTGAGGCGGGCGGCGACCACCGCCGCGAACGCGGCCGCCATCAGGTAGGTCATGCCCTCCACCGACAGCCCCGCCGTCGGGGCGAGGAGGATGCCGGCCAGCCCGGTGAGCACGGTGCTCACCGCCCACACGCCCAGGGAGACGCGCGTGGGGTTGACCCCGGACAGACTGGTCAGGGCCTCGGAGTCGACCAGGGCGCGCACCTTGAGGCCGAGGTCGGTGTACTGCAGCACGGCGATGCCCAGCACGAGCACGACCACGAGCCCCAGGTAGGTCATGATCTGGTCCATGTTGACCGCGGCCCCGAACGGGTGGAAGACCTTCAGCGGCACCGGGGCGAGCCCGGGCGCGGTCACGTTGGTCAGCTTCCCGAAGACCAGTTCGACCGCCGGCGGCAGCGCGACCGACAGGCCGATCGTCGCGACCACCTTGATGAGTGGAGAGCGCAGGCGCAGGTGGCGGAACAGGAGCCAGTAGAGCACCGCGCCGAGCGCGGGCGCGAACAGGCCCAGTGACACCACCGCCGAGGGCAGGATCGGCCATCCGCTCTCGGTGTTGAGGAAGTAGTAGAACCGGGCGACCGTGAAGGCCATCGACCCGAGCGCGAAGTTGAAGACCCCGGAGGAGACGTAGGTGGCGACGAGCGCCACCGACGCGATCGCATAGATCGCTCCCAGGGCCAGGCCAGCGAAGAGGTACTGCAGCACGTGCACCGTCCGTAGTGCTCAGGCCGGATACGGCGACGCCGAGCTTGGATGTGCCCGCCGTCACACTGGTTCAGACATAGTGCCTTTAGTTAGATAACTGGTCAACCGTGCTCTGGCTGGTCGACTGAGCGGCGGGATGTCCCCGGGCTGGTCCCAGGATTGCCTGGTAAAGAGAGATGAGCGGGCCTCGCCGCCAAAACAGGTCACTCTTTTGTAACGATGGTTGCCTCAATACAGCTAACTGAGCTTACCTAGCGCACCAGAGGCGGTGGCTCGTTCGGGGCTCGGGACTGACGACGGGGACCATCCGAACTGCGACCCGTCGGAGCGCCCCGCCAGAAGAGGAGAACCATGTTCAGCAAAGCTCTGACGGCATCCGGTGTCGCGTGCGCCCTGATGCTCGCCCTCACCGGCTGTGGCTCCGGCTCGGACGCCACGGGCTCCGACGGATCCACGCTCAAGATCGGAGTGCTCACCTCGCTCAGCGGCTCGGCCAGCGCGAGCTTCACCGGGGTGGAGAGCGCGGTCAAAGCCCGCCTGGCGGCCTACAAGGAGGAGTCCGACGCCTGCAAGGTCGACTTTCAGGTGGTGGCGGCCGACGACACCTCCACCCCGCAGGGCGCGCTGACGGCGACCCAGAAGCTCGTGCGCCAGGACAAGGTCTTCGCGGTGCTGCCGGTCAGCTCGTTCTTCTTCGGCGCCGGTCAGTACGCCGGCACGCAGGCCAAGCAGACGCTGTTCGCCGGTCCCGGCTTCGACGGCGGCCCCCAGTGGCTCAACAAGGACTACCGGAACCTGTTCAACGCCATGGGCAGCAACGACTACGACAACGTCGCCTCGACCATGGGCGAATACTGGAAGAGCATCGGCGGTACCAAGGCGGCCGCGGTGAGCTTCGAGACCCGCAGCTCCTCCAGCGCGGCACTGGCCAGCGTTCAGTCCGCGGAGCACGCCGGCCTGCAGCGCGGTTACGTCAACGTCAAGGTTCCGTTCGGCACCAAGGACGTCGGCCCCCTCGTGCTCGGCATCAAGGAGTCGGGCGCCGACGTGCTGTACCTTCCGGTCACCCCGGAGACCGCGTTCGCCATCGTCGCCGGCCTCAAGCAGGCCGGTCTCAAGATGAAGTCGGTGCTCCTGGCCACCGGATACGGTGCCGACCTGCTCAAGTCCGAGCCCGCCGTGCAGGCGGCGCAGGGTCTGGGGTTCGTGACGTCCACCGCGCCGGTGGAGATCTCCACCCCGGGGGGCCAGGCGATGGTGGCCGGGCTCAAGAAGCACGCCGGCATGAGGACCGATCTGCCCTCCTTCTCCGAGCAGATGGGGTGGCTCGCGGCCGACCTGCTGCTGCACGGGCTGAAGAAGTCCGGATGCGGGACCTCCCAGGCGAAGGTGATCGACGCGCTCCGCGCCAGCAAGGACTGGGACGCGAACGGCCTGAGCCCGGAGCCGATCGACTTCTCCAGCTATGGCGTTCTCGCCGGCAGCCACGGCGGGGGCAACTGCTTCTACGTGTCGATCCTCAAGGGCACGAAGTTCGAGCCGGACCCGAAGGCCAAGCCGGTCTGCGGGCGGTTGCTCGACGAGAAGGTCAAGAGGTAGGTCCGGCGGATCCGGCGAGCAGGGGCCGGGGACGATACCGAAACCGTCCCCGGTCGCTGCGCGGAAAGCCGCCCGCGATCACTGCCACGCGGCCGCGACCACTTCGGGCACAGGAGCGGACCGGGCCGGCAGCGCGCGCAGCCGCATCACATGGCGCGTGATCCCGAAGCCCACGACCCGGTGACCATGCCGCGCGGCCGTAGACCGTCAGGGGGCGCTCCTGGGGGCCGACGCGCAGTAGCTCCCCCTCGTCCTCGGCGAGTGCCGTCATGCAGATCTCCAGGAGATCGATCGAATTGAGGTAACTATATAGCTTTGAAGCGTGCACCTAGTGTGATCGTGTCGTCACATGGCCGCCGAATCCGCATGATCGCAGATGGCCCTCTCGGGGTGTTGACATGGGCCGACGAGGTAAGTGAAAGTAAACATCTACCTGAAATAACCTAGACGCCTAACTAGGCGTTCGGTGATCGGGGAGCAGGGTCGCGACGCTGCGCCGGCGTCCGCCCCGTGAGTCCACCCCCATGTGGCCGAGGAGATGCTGTGACCATCGCCAGTGATCCCGCAGGGCTTGAACCGACGATCCGCTACGAGGACCTCGACGTTCCGGTCTCGGCGCCCTGTGCGCGCTTCGAGGAGTTCGACAAGCTGCGTGAGCAGGCCCCCGCGCACTTCGGTACCGCCCTGGGCAACGAGTTCTGGCTCATCACGCGGATGGCGGAGATCCGCGCGACCTACCAGAACACGGACGCCATCTCCAACCGCGCGGTGGTCCCGCACCAGCCGGACCCGCCGTACAAGTGGATCCCCGAGATGCTCGACCCGCCGGAGCACACCAAGTGGCGCAAGCTGCTGGGTCCGTTCTTCGCGCCGGGCGCGGTCGATCGGCTGGAGCCGAAGCTCCGGCAGCGGTTCGACGAGATCATGGACGACGTCGTCGACCGCGGCCGGTGCGACTACGTCGCCGACGTCGCCCTGCGCTTCCCCAACACCATCTTCATGGAGATGATGGGGCTTCCCATCTCCGACGCCGACCAGTTCCAGGTGTGGCAGACCGCGATCCTGCACAAAGGCGCCTCCGCCCCGGAGGCGGCCTTCCAGGCGATGCTGGAGGTCAACGACTACTTCGCCGCGCTGATCGCCGAGCGGCGCCGGAACCCCCGCGAGGACATCGTCAGCATCGCCTCCACCTGGCGGATCGACGGTGAGCCGGTCAGTGAGGAGGACCTGCACGGCCTGTGCCTGCTGCTGTTCATGGCCGGTCTGGACACGGTTGCGATGCAGTTGTCCTACTCCATGTACCACCTGGCCGCCAACCCCGAGGACCGGCGGCGAGTGGTCGAGGACCCGGCCCTGTTCGCACCGGCGATCGAGGAGTTCCTGCGCTACTACGCCTTCGTGACGCCGGGCCGTAAGGTGGTCAAGGACACCGAGATCGCCGGGTGCCCGGTCAAGGCCGGGCAGATGGTGTGGCTACCGCTGGTCTCGGCCAATCGTGACCCTCGCGAGTTCCCGGACGCCGACAAGGTGATCATCGATCGCAAGGACAACCGTCATCTGGCGTTCGGCGCGGGCCCGCACCGCTGCCTGGGCTCCCACCTGGCGCGCCGCGAATTGACGATCGGACTGACCGAGTGGCACCGCCGGATCCCGGACTACCACCTCGACCCGGACGTCGAGATCCGCGAGCACGGCGGCCAGATCGGCCTGGACAACCTGCCGCTGGTCTGGAACGTCCGCGGCTAGAAGCACGCCGCTTCTCTTCGACTGGAGGTCTCATGAAAATCGTGGTGGACCAGAGCAAGTGCTGTGGCCACGCGCGCTGCAACGCCTTCGCGCCGGACCTGTTCGAACTCGACGACCTCGGCTACGTGGCCGTGAGCGAGGTGGAGGTGCCCGCGGGGATGGAAGAAGCGGCCCAGACCGGCGCCGGCGCCTGCCCGGAACGTGCGATCACCATTCTGTGACCTCTGGACGGCGTCCCGCCAATCTGGCGACGTGATCGCGTGCACGCGATCACGCGCCCCCGGTCCGGAACCCAGCGGGGGGAGCGGTCACAGGTTCCCGCTCGCCTGAGCGTTCGGTGTCACGGGCTGCTTCCCGGCGGACATCAGCCCTGTCTCGTCATCACGTCGGCGATCCAGCGCAGGCGAGCGCGCATGTGATGCAGCGCGGCGGGGTCATCCGGCGCGTATCGTTTCGTTTGCCGTCGGAGGTCAGCAGGCCGGCCTGGAGGCAGTTGCCAACCGGACAGGCGAGGGTCCACGGCGCCAGCTCGACGTCCACGTCCGGTCGTACGGCCCTGCGCACGAGGGGCAGCAGCAACTGCAGTATCTCCTCGGTACTCCGGGAAGTCGTGTCCTGAGCTGGTCGGGCTCGTTGTTCTGGTCGTGGTGGGGATGGCGGAGGCCGAGGAGTGGGCTGCGGGGCTGGAGCCATTGTTGGCTCGGATGGTGGTGCCGGTCAGCCGGTGAGCGCGAGGTTGTGCAGGTAGGCGATGCCGGCCATGGTGTCGTGCAAGGAGCGGGCCTTGCGGTGGTGGTCGCGCAGAATCTTCCAGCACTTCATGTGGGCCAGGGCGTGTTCGATGTGGGCGCGGACGCTGCGGTGCACGCGGTTGAGGTTTCCTGCCAGGCCGGCAGCGGGCTGCCGTCGCGCGGCTTGTGGTAGGGGATGATGACGCCGGGGTTGCCCTGGTAGGCGCCGTTGGCCATCACGTGTCGCCCGGCCAGGGCCCGGTCGATGCCGGAATCGCGGTAGGCCGGGCAGCCGCCCGTGGTCGCCCGGCACTGGGTCCCCGACAGCGACGGCCAGGCGGGTGTCGGCGTCGACGGTGATCTGTACGTTGGCCGAGTACCGGTAGTTCTTGCTGCGCGCGGCCAGGCTGCGGTCACGGAGCGGCACCAGCGTGCCGCCTGCGATGCATGCCTACTCGGGGCCTCGGCGGCGGACCGGCGTCAACGTGAGCAGCGGGCTCAGGGTGTCCACGACCCGGTGCGCGGCCGCGTGCGAGATGCCGAACAGTGGCCCGACCTGCCGCAGCGTCAGATTCGTCCGCCCGCAAGTAGGTCGATGACCTCCCGCACCCAGCGGTGCACGGTGGAGACGGAGACGTCGTTTCCGCCGGCCATGTCGGCGAGGCGCTGGGCGTGGCGCAGCACCGCACGCACGATCACCGCGATCTTGTCGGGTGGGAGTTTCCGCCACCGGGAACCGATCTTCTTCAGGCGGGAGGCAGCAGATCGGCGACGAAGGTGAGGGTTTGGCTGACAGCGGCGGCCGGTCAGGGTGCCGGTGATGAACGCGCCCGCGCCGTTACGGCGCAGCCGGGCCCGGTCTTCCAGCCGTTTCGGCTTGGCCGGCACAACCTCCACATGCCGGGGTTCGGTGCCGAGGCCGCGTTGCTCGCAGAGCTTCTTGTAGCGCACCGGGCCGGTCACGGCTGCGAGCAGCCGCTGGTAGTCGGCGGGCAGGTCGTGCGGGCCTTGCACGCCTTGCCGGTGGGGTCAGTTGGCGAGGGCGGTCCAGGGGGTGACCGTGATGTTCTCCAGCGACACGCCCTCGGCCCCGGCCCGCTCGATCAACTCGGCGGCGAGCTGGACATCCGGCTCGCCCGACCGCTCGTCCTCATCGTGAGTGGTCACAGGTGATCCTTCCTGGCCGGGGCATCGGCCCCAGAGCCTTCCGGACCACCACCTCACCCACACATCTTTCAGACAGTTCCCTTGAGGTTGGAAACAGCTCAGTAGAAGACGATGGAGACCAAGTGTATAGGCATGGTGTCTGGACAGAGAGTGCGCTTTGGGGCCAACTCGGTGAAGAAGATGGAGTAGCTGGAGTACTCCCTGGTAACCCCTTGCCGGTGGAGCGTCAAGTTGATCGCTCCGTAGTGGCAGGTGCCGACGAGTGAGCCGTAGAAAATGGCGATAGCGACCTGCGGGGACAGGGCGGTGCCGGGCCAGTTTTCGTTAAAGGTGAATGCCGGGTCACTGGTGGCGGCCAGGACGCCGCTGTAGCAGAACGGGGAGGCCGCAGTGAGGCCGATCGTCAGCGGGGACGGGGGCGCAGCGCTGGTGGACGCGCCGCTCCAGGTGCAGAAGTCACTGGAGGAGGGGGAGGGCCTGATGGTGAAGTCGGCCTGTTGGGCGTAGGCGTGGGCCGGGGTCGCCGTGAAGGCGATGGTGCTCGCGGCGGTGATGCCGACGAGCAGGCCGGCGGGTCTCATGGGTGGGTCCTCCTTGGGGGTGGGCGGGCGGTCCTTTCGTAGCCGTCCGACACGGCCGCGTCGTCTCCCGCCAGTGCTTGCGAGGGCCATGGCACCCGTCGAACGTCAATCCATCTCAGAATCAGTGAACTCCCCGGCGAATAACCCGTCCTGATCGGACGGGTTTAACTTCGGGTGATTTCGGTCACCGCATTATCCGTTTATGCATCAGATTCGAACTGGTCTGATGTGCCATCCGCCCCTGAAATGTCCCCGGGATGTCCGGGGCCGTGTCCACCGGAGGCCCTATGAAGATCCTCGGCAGAGACCCGGCCGCGTGGCTGGCCCTGGTCGCCGTCGCCGTCCAGTTCCTCGTCGCCTGGGGCGTCGAGCTGAGCGAGGCCCAGCAGGCTGGCATCAACGCCGTGGCCACCACGGGCATGGGCCTGGCCATCTCACTGGTCGTCGCCAAGGACAAGGTCATCCCCGCGGTGGCCGGGCTCCTGGCCGCCGTCCTGCAGCTCGGCGTGTCGTTCGGTTGGGACGTTCAGCCAGCAGCAGATCACCGCCGCCGGGGCTCTGCTGACCGCCGCCCTGGCCCTGTATCTGCGGACGCAGGTGACCGCGTCGATCGCCCAGGACGGCAGCCGGGTCGCGCCCCTACAGGTCGTCGATGGGCGGGGGCGGGGTCCAGCGGTTGGCGGGGGTGGGGATGCCGTAGTCGGGTTTGAGTTCTTCGGGGATGGCGTAGTGCATGACACGGCCGCGGGTCAGCGAGGTCAGCTCCAGGTGGGAGACCAGACGGCCGAGGCGGTCGGAGAACTGGGCGGCCCAGGGGCCGCGGTCCTCGAAGCGTTCGATGACGCCCAGCAGGGTGGGGGAGGCCTGGACGAGGGTGTCGAAGCGGGAGCGGGGGACCTGGAGCCAGTCGGCGGCGGTGTCGCCGATCAGGTAGCGGATGAGGGCGGGCACGACGGGGTCCAGCAGGGTGCCGGGGACGACCTGCTCGTACATGTCGATCAGTTGCCGGGTCAGGTGGGCGCCCTCGGGTGAGGGGCCCATGTGGCGCAGCATGTACCGGTCGGAGAACTCGCGGGCGGCCTGCAGGTCGGGTGGGATGGTGGCCGGGTCGCAGCCCAGGATGGCGCCCACGACCTTCCAGGCGTAGTAGTAGGCCTCGGCGCCGCCGGGGTCGATGTGGATGCCCAGGCGGTGCAGGGCGTCCAGGACTTGGATGCTGAACATCATCAGTGCGCCGAGCATGTCCTCCTGGCAGATCGGCACGGGTTCGGGCCAGTGCCCCTCCTGCTGGAGGTGACGGCGGATGGAGGCGTGCAGCAGCCGGACCTTCTGCGCCGCCGGCAGGAACCGGCCGCCGGCCTCGAACGCGTCGGGCTGCATGAGGTAGACGGTGAACTGCCCGGTCTCGGCCATCCGCCGGGCCGGGTAGGCCAGCGAGTGGGTGGCCGACAGCAGCTTGGCCCCGTGCGGGACGGTGTAGCAGGCGGGCATGGACGCGAACGACAGCGCGGTGGAGATGTGCACGTCGTTGTCGATGAAGAACTGCCGGGCCTGCTCCATCATCGCCCAGTCCACCCAGTCCGGCGGGGTGGCCGTGGCCTGCAGGTAGTCGCGGGCGGCGTCGGGCAGGCCCTCGGGCAGCGCCTGCCCGGAGGTGGTGAACCAGCGCATCAGCGTGTTGAACCGGGACACCTGCCCGCTGGTGAACAGGGCGTCGACGGTGGCGTCGGCCAGTTCGTCGCCCTTCAGCCGCAGGGAGTCCAGGTAGGCATCGGTGTAGCGGCCGGCCGGGCTGGTCGGGCCGGGGTGAACGGCCGGGGTGGTGGGTTCAGGCATCTGCGGTCACCTCGTTGATCAGTCGGGTCAGGGCGCCTTGGGCCTCCGGCGGCAGGCGCACGCGTTCCAGGGCCGCCCGCGCCGCGGCGGCACGGTCGTCGATCATCTGCCGGACCTGGTCGGGGGTGCCGGAGCGACGCATGATCTGCCGGATGCGCGCGGCCTCGGCGTCCTGGATCGGCGCCCGCAGCAGTTCCTGTAGCCGCGCGCGGTCCTCCGCACAGGCCCGTTCCAGAGTGAGGGCCAGCAGCGCGGTGGGCTTGCGGCCGGCCAGGTCGTCCAGCGACGACTTGCCGGTGTCGGCGGGGTCGCCGAACACCCCCCACAGGTCGTCGCGCAGCTGGAACGCCTCGCCCAGCGGCCGGGCGTAGGCGGCCAGCGCCTCCAGCACCGCCGGTGCCGCGCCGCCCAGGACGGCACCGATCCGCAGCGGCCACTCGATCGTGTAGGAGCCGGTCTTGAACCGCACGACCTGCATCGACCGGCTCACGTCCGGCGCGGCCCCGGTCCGCAGGATCTCCAGGCACTCGCCCGCGATCAGTTCCCGGCCCATCGCCGTCCACGCCGACACCGCCCGGGCCAGGAACGTACGCGGTAGCCCCGAGGTGTGGAACAGTTCCCCCGCCCAGGTCAGCAGCAGATCACCGATCATGATGGCCAGGCTGTCGCCGAGCCGCTCGTGGGCGGTGGCCCGGCCGCGGCGCAGCGGGCTGCGGTCGATGATGTCGTCGTGGACGATGGCCGCCGCGTGCACCAGCTCCAGCGACGCGGCCGCCCGCACCATCGGCTCGGCATCCGGTTGCCCGGCCGCCCGCCATCCCCAGTAGCAGAACGCCGGGCGGATCCGCTTGCCCCCGGCGACCGAGACGCGCGCCTGCTCGGCCACCGGCGCCAGCTCCGCCTCCAACGCCACCAGCGCCGCGACCTCGGACTCGACGAACTTCTCCAGCGTCCGGTCGACACGGACCCGCAGGTCACTCATCAACGCCCGGCCCGACCTGCCCGGTCTGCCCGGCCTGTGCGTTGCGTTCGCCCACCCGTCGGGCCAGCACCTCCATGTGCGCCGGCGGCGTCTGGGCGGTGCGCCGCAGCGCCAGCTCACCCCGTGCCCGCAGCTCCTGCCGCACTTCGCCCAGGCCGGGAAGACGCCGCACCGCGCCCCGCATCCCGCCCATCACCAGGTCGGCGACCCCGGCCGCCAGGTAGATCACCTCGTCGTGCGCCCGGGTGTCCTCGTCTCGCCCCATAGCCACTCACAGTTCTCTGGGTAACACTGTCAGCAATATCACCTCACTTCACGTCACATCCTGCAATCAACTCATCACACTTCTCCCCCTGGGGTGAGAACACACTGACCTGCGCGCACTCGCCGGCCCCCGGGCCGGCGAGCACCTCCACGCCCGCTCCCTCACCACCGGCCGGCGCCGGATGCGACGACCTGATGACGTGCGCCGACCAGCCGTGCCGCCCTCCGCCGTTCGCCGACCGGCCCACCAACGAGGACCTCTCCCTCAGCCCGGGGAGCCGGCACCCCCAGGTTGGGCGGTGGCCAGGCCGAGGGTGCGGGCGGCCTCGGCGGCTTCGGCGCGCGAGTCCACACGGAGCTTGCGCAGGATCGCCGACACGTGGTGTTCGACCGTCTTGGGGGTGAGGAACATGGCCTTGGCGATTTCGGCGTTCGACAGCCCGCCGGTGATGAGCGTCAGCACCTCCGCCTGCCGGGTGCTCAGTCCGGCCGGATGCGCGCGGGTCGCGGGACGCGGCCCGCGGGGTACGCCGCGCACACCGAGGGCGTGGAGTTTGCGGCGGACGACCCGGGCCGGTGCGACCGCACCCAGTTCGTCGAGCAATCCGAGCCCGGCCAGGACGGGTTCGGGTTCGGGCGCGTCGCACAGGGCGAGGGCGCGCTCGTAGGGCATGCCGATCCGCTCCCATGCGCGGGCCGCGCCCTCCCAGTCGCCGTCGATGGCCAGCGTGTGGGGCTCTGCGCAGTTCGCCGGGACGCCGTCCAACAGCCCCGAACGCCAGCGCCACAGGGCGAGATCGCCCACCTCCCAGGGATGGCCGTATTCGAGGGCGATCGGGTAGATCTCCCGAGTGGCCTCATGGACCCCGTCGACGTCGCCGGACAGCCAGGCTGCCTCGGCGCGCAGCGCCGCCGTGGGGCGCGTCCACTGCAATTCCTCGGCCGGGCGGGCGAGCCGCCAGGCCTCCTCGACGAGAGCGTGCGCCTGCCGCCCGCCGCGCCGTAGCTCGACGGTCGCCAGCACGCGCAGCACCTGCCCATGAGTCACGCCGGACAGTTCGTGGAGGGCGAACAGGTCGTCGACGATCGCGACGGCCGACTGCCACCGGCCCATCATGAGGTCGCGCACCGCGCGCACGCCGAGTGTCTCCACCTCGAACCGCCGGTGCTCCAACCGCCGTGCCACCGTCAGCGCGTGCTCGATCTCCGTCTCCGCCCTGTCCAGGCGGCAGTGGTCGACGTCGGTCGCCGCGATGTTGTGGAAAGCCCGGCAGACGGCCTCATCGAGGTGCGCCGCCAGCGCCTGCTCGCCCACCTGCCTCAGCAGCTCACGCCCTCCGTCGGGGTCGTCGAACATGCGCGCCGAGCCGACGGTCGTCTGCGCGTGCAGCAGCGTCTCGGTGTCGCCGACCTCGCGCGCGAGCGCCATGGCCCGCTCGCCGACGGCGATGGCCTCGCGGTTGTGCTGGACGAGCATCAGCAGTGCCGCCCGATTGCCGTAGGCCATCGCCAGTTCCCTCGACGGCCCGTGTCCTTCGAGCAGCGTGACCGCCTCGGCGGCGCTCTCTTCGGCCGCCCGCCGCCGGCCCGCCCACCAGTGCAGGCGCGACAGCCGGATGAGGTTGACGCCCACCTTCTGCGGATCGCCCAGTTCGCGGCGCAGCGCCAGTGCGGACTGCCGCGCCTCCACCGCCGGGCCGAGCTGGTTGTTGGTGCCCGCCGCATCGGACAGGGCCTCGTAGGCGGCCGCCCGGTCCGCCGGATCCAGCCGGTCCGGGTGACGGAGTGCACGCGTGAAGAGCGCCACGGCCTCGCGGTGGGACCGCGTCTCGGCCGCGCGTCGAGCGGCCACCAGCGCATACCGGGTCAGGGCATCGTGGTCCTGTGCCGCCTCGGCGTGATGAACCAGTCGTGCCAGCTCCTGCCCGCTGTCCTCCAGGATCCGCAGGACCTTCCGGTTCAGCTCGATCCGGCGCAGGGCCGAAAGGGACTCCCGATAGGCGCGGCGGGCCAGCTCGTGCCGGTATCGCAGCGTCCGCTCCTCGACCACCAGCAGCCCGGAGCGCTCACACTCGTCGATCGCGGCCGCCGTTCCCGAATGCGCCTGTACCAGCCACAGCTCGGCCCGCGTCGGCACGACCGAGACCACTTCGAGCACGCCGCGCGCCGCCGCGCTCAGCCGGGCCGCACGGGCCAGCACCGTGTCGCGGACCGTCGGCGGCACCCGGTCCGTGCCCGCCGCCAGCGTCTCGGTGACCAGGAAGGGGTTCCCGGCGGTGATCGCGTAGAGGGCCTCCAGGTCGGCGTCCGCGCCGGCGATCTCCCCGACGGCCGCCCTCGACAGCGGCGCCAGCGGCAGCCGGATCAGATCGTCGGGTGGGACGGACCCGATGACCTGGCGCAGGCGATGCGTCCCGCTCAGCTCGTCATCACGGAAGGTGACCAGCAGCACCGAAGGCAGGCCCCGGGTGCGCCGAGCCGCGTACGCCAGGACGTCGAGGGTGGCCTCGTCCGCCCAGTGACAGTCCTCGATCACGCACACGCAGGGCATGTCGCGGGCCAGTTCAGCGCGCAGCGCCCGGCCCACCTCCCGAGACTCGTGGCCCTCGACCACCTGGGCGAAACCGCCCCCCACCTGCCCGGCGATCTCCCGCAAGGGCCCGAGCGGCTCCGGCACCGTCAGGTCGTCACAGGCCCCCCACAGCACCCGGACGTCACCGCTCAGCCCTTCGGTGAACCGGCGCACCAAGGTCGTCTTGCCGATCCCCGCCTCACCGCTGACGACCACCACACGGCCGGATCCCTCCCGGGCGCCGATAATGATGTCCCGAAGCGTGCCGAGCGCATTCTCACGCTCCAGAAACGGTGCCGCGCCCACGTTCCCCACGGACGGACCGTACCCGCGTCCATGCGGTCGCCCGCCGCAAAGGCCAAGGGTGGCCATCGCCCAACTTAGGGGTCGCCGCCCGATGTCCCCCTCAATCCCCGGTTCGCACTCTTGGTTCCCGTGAGCACGAACGGCGGAAGGCCAGAGGCCCTCGCCCGCCGTCGGGAACGAGGAGAGGAAGAACGATGACCGGGAGAGCGATCCGCCGCCTTGCGGTGGCGGCGATGGGCATGGGGAGCCTGCTCGGGCTGGCCGGCGTGGCCGCGCCGAGCCAGGCCGCCGCAGTGGCCGCTCCGGTGCTGACCGGGCTGGAGAAGGTGCAGAGCGAGGTCATGCCGTCGGACGTCAATTCGGTGTCGCCCAAGTCGGCGCTCGCCAAGTGCCCGGCCGGCAAGAAGGTGGTCGGCGGCGGCGGCTGGACGTTCGAGACCAGCACCACCGCTCCCGAGCGGTTGACGTTGACGCAGTTGCAGCCGATGGACAACGTCGGCGATGGCCACGGGTCGGACGGCTACCGGGTCACCGCCGCCGAGACTGCGCCCGGGGTGTCGGGGAATTGGTGGGTGCAGGCGTACGCGTGGTGCGCCGACGCCTCCTCCGTCCCCGGCTGGCACATCAATGCGGCCTACGACGGCGGGACGACCAGCGACCCGCAAGAGCAGGTGGAGGTGGGCTGCGACGACCCGAGCCGGCAGCGGGTGGTCGGCACCGGCGCCATGATCGGCGGCGTCGCGGACGAGTCCCAGGGCCAGGTGGTGCTGCAGACGGCGCGGGCCTCGGGCACGGGCGACATCGCCCGGGCGCAGTCGCACGAGGACGCCACCGGCTACGGGGGAAACCACTGGCTGGCCGTCTACGCGGTCTGCATGGACACCCCTCAGGGCTACGAGGTGGTGAGCGACCCGTCGGCCCAGCAGGACTCGGAGACCTACAAGCACGCCGTGGTGCAGTGCCCTGACGGGCGAGCCCCGGTGAACGCGGGTGCGGGCATCAGCACCTCAGCGCCCGGCCATGTCTCCCTGCAGAAGGTCTTCCCCGGCTCCCAGGCGGAAGCGGGCGCGGTCGAGAACACCCCGACCGGCCAGGACTGGGACTACATCGTCGCCCAGGGCATCTGCGTCGACACGGCCTGACCGCTCTGTAGACCATCACCACCACGGAAGCGACCACCGCCCCCGAAAAGAACCACCAAAGGGGCCGGTGGTCGTCTCCGCATGTGAACAGGGTAATCCCGGTCCGGGCGACCTGTGTGCCGCCCGTCCGGCGCAGCACTGGATGCGGCCGTCTCACGTTGAGTGGCCGGGCGCACCGCGGCGCGATGGCCGCGTCGTTCCTGCTCGCCGTGCTCACCGGGCTCGCCGCGAGCGGGCTGTGCGTCATCGTGCTGCCGCACGCCGCCACCTACGCGCAGGCCAGCTGCGCCGGGCGGTGCGCGCCCTGGTGGTCGACCGCCTGTTCACCGCCGTCGACGCGCACGCGGGGCTGCGCCGGCTGGAGGACCCCGCCTTCCAGGACACGCTACGGCTGGCGCACGAGTCCAGCCAGCAGGCGCCGGACCGGCTGATCCTCGGCAGCCTGTCCATCGCGCAGGCGATCACCACGATGTCGGGTTTCATCGGCACCTGCTGGTGATCAACCCGGCGCTGGTCCTGGTGATCTTCCTGGCGGTGCTGCCCGCGCTGTGGATCCAACTCCGGCGCCTCGGGACGGGACGTCCCTCATCTAGACTCCGGCGCCGTCGCTGACCGGCCCCGAAAAGCCGCGGCCGGCCGATCTCCAAGAGACCGGCCGGCCGCGGCGCCGAACTCCGCCGTTCAGCTACGCGGGCGGACGACGGCGACCGGGCAGTGGGCGTGGTGGATGACACCGTGGCTGACCGAGCCGAGCCGCAGGGCGCCGAGCCCGTGACGGTCGCGGGCGCCGACGACGACCAGGTCCGCGTTCCCGGACGCCTCGGTCAGGGCGGCCACCGGATGGTCGTGGACGATGTCCTCGACGACCTCGACGCCGGGGTGGCGCTTGCGCAGCGCCGTGGTGGCCCGCAGGATCGCCCATCGGGCCTCCTCCTCGGCGTCCCGCAGATCGATCGCATGGGCGGCCTCGGGGGTCGGCGATGGCCGTCGGCCGTGCACGACCCGCAGCCGCGCGCTCCGCAGTGCCGCCGCCTCGAAGGCGTACTCCAGCGCCGTGGCGTGCTCGGTGGCCGGGTCGATGCCGACCACGACCTCACCGGCCCGTTCCTCGGCGTCGCCGCGCACGATGACGACCGGTCCGGGGATGTGCCCGGCCAATTGCAGCCCGGTCGAGCCCAGCAGCAGCCTGGTGAACCCGCCCGCCCCGCGATGGCCGATGACGACCTCGTAGGCGGTTCTGGACTCCTGGTCCAGCGCGAGACCGGGCGTCCGCGGGACGAAGCGGGTGCCGATCTCCAGGTCGGGGTAGCGTTTGCGGGCCAGCCGCTCGGCCTCGCCGAGGACCTCGCGCCCGGCCGCCTCCAGGGCGTCGGCCAGCCCGCCCGCGGGCATCATCGGCGCGGCGGGAAGCCACGGCTGCGCGGCGTGCACGATGAGCAGCGGCCGGTTCCGGCGGACGGCCTCCTCCGCGGCCCATTCGACGGCGCGGTCCGCGTGCGCCGAGCCGTCGGTTCCGACGACGACGGGATCTGATGGCAGCGGCATGGCCGGCTCCTCTGCTCGGTTCGGGTGCTGGTTCCAGAGTGGAGCGGCGGCCGCGGTCGGCGATGCGGTCACAGGTCCCCCGATCCCGGGACCTTCGTCCATGCAGGCCGGGACCGACGCCCGGCGCCCTGACAGACGCGTGCGCCCTCCTGAGCGGTACGGCGAGCACGGTCGTGCGAGCCGCATCCGAGGACAGCGGCCCCACCGAGCCCGGCCGAGATGTCCGCCGCCGGGGCCACGGACCGCCGGGTGGCCGAGTGGTAGAGGGCGACGCGGATCGTCAGGCCGTGACCATGCCGGACACACCGCCGATGGCCGTGCGGTCGGGGTTGACGAACACCGTGTAGGTGCCGTCCGCCGGGAGGGTCAGGTTGGAGAAGGTGACGTTCCCTGACCCAAGGGAACTTGCCAGGGTCGCGCCATCTGGGCCGCGGACCGCGAAGGGCGTGGAACCGAACGTGTTGCTGGTCAGGTTGATGGTGACGGTCTGACCGGCGGTGCCGGCGAAGGTGAGGGTCGCGTTCTGGCCGGGGGTCGTGGTGGTGACCCGCTGGGCCTCACCGTTGATCGTCATCTCCGCCGTTGCGTCGGCGGGGACGTCGTAGAGCTGTGCGGTGAGGGCGCCGGTGTAGTGGGCGTCGGGGTTGAGGGTGATGGTGTAGGTGCCGTCCGCCGGCAGGGTGGTGGTGTTGAAGGCGCAGCTGGTGCCGCAGCGTGTGGAGTCGATCAGGACTGTGCCGTCGGGTTTTTTGATGCTGACGGTGGCGTAGTTGATGCTGCCGTAGGTGCCGCCGGTGAAGTTGAAGTAGACGCGTTGGCCGGTGGTTCCGGTGAAGGTCCAGGTGCCGTTTTGGCCGGGGGCGGTGGTGGTG
>NZ_FNVO01000062.1 GCF_900108175.1 Thermomonospora echinospora | reverse complement strand
GAGAACCTGGACGTCCTGCCCGGCGGGGACGAGCTCCATGACATGGTCGCGATGCTGGAGTCCCGCCGGCGCCGCAACGGCGCCGAGGCGGTCCTCGCGCTCGCCCGCGCCCTGGCCTCAACGGGCAAGGACTACGACTTCATCCTGCTGGACTGCCCGCCGGGGGAACCGCAGATCCAGGAGATCGCGCTGGCCGCCGCCCGGTGGGTCGCCATCCCGTTCAGAAGCGACGCGTCCAGCCGCCGGGGCCTGGGCAAGGTCGCGACGCTGATGTCGGCAGCGTGGGAGCTGAACCCCGAGCTGGAGCTGCTGGGGGTGTACCTGTACGGGGCGGGCAAGGGAGCCACCCAGATCCGCAAGAAGTCGCTGGAGGAGATCCGCAAGGTGCTCGGCCCGGACGCGCCGGTACTCGACACGGTCATCAGCCATCTGGAAGCGCCGGCGTTCGACATCCGCGAGCGCGGGCAGCTCGCGCACGAGCTGGAGCGCGATGTGGCGTCCGGGCCCGCCTGGTACGAGCAGCTCCGCAGCGGCGTCCCGATCCAGCGCGGCCCGGCGAGCACGTCGCAGAACCTCGCCAACGACTTCCGCGACTTGGCCCAAGAGCTGTTCGGTCTGTTGTCGGCCCGGGAACAGGCCGCCGCACGATGAGCTCCGACGACACCACCGACGGCAGGCCCAAGCTGGGCCAGGAGCCGATCCAGCCGAAGGGCGCCGACCTCAGCTTCCTGAACCCGCGGAACAGGACCGCCGCGGCCGACCGGCAGGCCCCCGCAGACGCCGCCGAGACGCCGCCCGCGGCGAACGACGGTCCCCCACCCGCCAGCCCTCGGAGCCAGGACGACCATGTCCAGAGCGACGACCATGTTCAGGGCCGGGCGGAGGACGGCAGCGACGGCCAGGCCGCCAAGCCCGTCATCGTCTACATCCCGTCCAGGCTGCGGACCAAGCTGAAGAAGGCCGCGGCCGGCAGCGGCCGGACCTACACCGACGTGCTGTTCGACGCGGTGGACGCGCTCGACGCCCACCTGCCCGATCTGTTCAAGGGCCATCCGGCCGCGCCGTCCCCCGGCTCGCTGTTCTCCCGGCGATCGGTGCGCGGCAGACCCACCAGCACACGCCCCGCCCCCAACGTGCAAGTACCGATCCGGCCCCCCACGATCGCAGACCTGCAGGTCCTCGACGACCGCGCGAACCGGTACACCGCAGGCAACCGCTCAGAGTTCGTCCGCGTCGTCCTCAGCGCCTACCTCAGCGGCAAGACCCCATAGGCGTCGGTCAAAGATCGTCGGCTTGCTCCGACTTGCCGGTCAGGATCGTCGACGGCGTGCGGCGGCCAGGAGGGCTCGGGCGTGGGCGGCTCCGCGTGCAGCGGCGGCTTCGTGGGTGGTGTCGTGCCGGGTGGCCACCACGGCGTCGACCGGCGGCGGGGTGGGCGTCTCGGCCGACGCGGCGCGGTCGTCCTGGCCCTCGTCGTCCTGGCCCTTGTCGGGGGCGGGAAGGGTCGGACCAGATTG
>NZ_FNVO01000023.1 GCF_900108175.1 Thermomonospora echinospora | reverse complement strand
CGGTCGCCCTCTCAGGCCGGCTACCCGTCGTCGCCTTGGTAGGCCATCACCCCACCAACAAGCTGATAGGCCGCGAGCCCATCCCCAACCGAAAAAACTTTCCACCCCCCACCATGCGGCAAGAGGTCATATCCGGTATTAGACCCGGTTTCCCAGGCTTATCCCGAAGTCAGGGGCAGGTTGCTCACGTGTTACTCACCCGTTCGCCGCTCGAGTACCCCCGAAGGGGCCTTTCCGCTCGACTTGCATGTGTTAAGCACGCCGCCAGCGTTCGTCCTGAGCCAGGATCAAACTCTCCATCAAGGTCACACACCCACCCCCAGAGGGGACGGGCAAACCTGAACGGGACTCACATCCCAGCAGACACCCACCAGCCACAACAACCGGCGAGCATCGCCTCAAAGAAATTCCTCAGACGAGGAACAACAACCCCAACAACCAGGGGCTGTCACAAGGCACTGGCTTTTAACACACTGTTGAGTTCTCAAGAAACGGACACCCACCCCGCAACACCCACCCTCCCGGGCGAGCGCCCCGTGGGGCAACCCTTCTACTGTACCCGTTCGTCCCGGTTTGTCCAACTCGGTCCGCTCGGGCGCCGCCGTGATCTTCAGGACGCGAGGCATCGCGCCCGTCCGGTCTGTGGTGGCTTCCCCCGGGGCCGGCCGCCTGTCGGCGTCCCGCTCCCCCGTGGGGCAGGTAGAACATTAGGTTGACCGTGCCACGTCGTCAAATCGACGGCAGAGTGAACGAACAACCAGGTCAGGAGGGGTATTTCCGCCTCCACAGGCCCCCTGGCGAGGGCCTCGTGATCACTCTGTGATGTTGATCGTGGTGCCTCCACGGGCCGCGAAGCGGCCCGGCGGAGATCCCGGGCGGACGTCACGGCAACGTCCAGACAAGACAACCACCCAGGTCAGCCGGAATATTCCCGCCCTGCCCGCCCCGCAAACCTCTGGCGGGACCCTCATGGATCACTCCGTGACACGGGACCCCGACACCTCCGCAAACCGTCAAGCGGACCGGCGGACGTCACACCGGCGCCCGGGAGAGACACGTCCAGGTCAGCCGGGGGACGTCCAGCCCCACAGGACTCTGGGGCTCCTCCCGGATCACCGGGCCGCGCAAACCGTGAAGCCGGTCAGCAGGGCCTTCGGCGTCAGGCGAGAGACCAACACCCCAGCACGTCCCCTGGCAGGCGTTGTCGACCGCCCCACGACCGTGGGCGCAAGCCATCAGGTAGACCGGCGGACGTCACATTGGCGCCCGCCGGAGACAGTGACCGGGCCGGCCGGGACGTCCCTGCAGACCACCCGGCAAGGCCCTCGCGATCGCCCCGTGACGCAGCCCCCGGCGTGCCACAGGTCGTGAAGCGGCCCGGCGAGGGCCTTGGGCGGACATCACGCCGGACGAAGTAAGGACAACGACCGGGCGACGAGGATGTCCCAGGCGGTGAGGGCCGTCCCGGACATGACGGACGCCCGGCCGGGGTGGGCCGGGCGTCCGTGGGGTCGAAGGCTCCTGGAGCCCCGCTCGCGCCTCGATGAGCGGGGTGGCCGGGCGTCCGTGGAGCCGGGATCAGGCCTCGGGGAGTGCGACCTCGACGCCGCCGACGTTGCGCTTGCCCCGCCGCAGCACCAGGAACCGGCCGTGCAGCAGGTCTTCGGGTACGGGGACGGCGTCCTCGGAGACGACCTTGGTGTTGTTCAGGTAGGCGCCGCCCTGGGCGATGGTGCGCCGGGCCTCGGACTTGCTCTTGCACAGGCCGCTGCCAACGAGGAGGTCCGCGACGGCGGGCAGCTCGCCGGGCGGGATCTCCGCGTGGGGAACCTCACGCAGGGCCGCGCGGAGGGTCCGTTCGTCCAGTTCCTCCAGGGCGCCCTGCCCGAACAGCGCGCGGGAGGCCGCGATGACCTTCGCGCACTCGTCGGCGCCGTGGACCATCGTGGTCAGCTCCTCGGCCAGGGCCCGCTGGGCCTGGCGGGCGGCGGGACGTTCGGCCGACTCCTTGACCAGGTGCTCGATCTCCTCCCGGGAGCGGAAGCTGAAGACCTTGAGGTACTTCTCCACGTCCCGGTCGTCGGCGTTGAACCAGAACTGGTAGAACGCGTACGGCGAGGTCAGCTCGGGGTCGAGCCAGTAGGTCTCGCCGCCGGCGGTCTTGCCGAACTTGGAGCCGTCCGCCTTGGTCAGCAGCGGGGTGGTGAGGGCGTGGGCGGACCCGCCCTCCACCCGGCGGATCAGGTCGACGCCCGCGGTGAGGTTGCCCCACTGGTCGCTGCCGCCGGTCTGCAGGCGGCAGCCGTACCGCCGGTAGAGCTCCAGGAAGTCCATCGACTGCAGCAGCACGTAGCTGAACTCGGTGTAGCTCATGCCCGTGCTCTCCAGGCGGGTCTTCACGGTCTCGCGGGCGAGCATCCGGTTGACCGGGAAGTGCTTGCCGATGTCGCGCAGGAACTCGATGGCCGTCATGGGGCCGGTCCAGTCGAGGTTGCTGACCATGAGGGCGCCGGTGGGGCCGTCGAAGTCCAGGAATCGGGCGACCTGGTCGCGGATGCGCCCGACCCAGCCGGCCACGACCTCCTCGGAGTTGAGGGTGCGTTCGGCGCTCTTGCCGCTGGGGTCGCCGATCAGGCCGGTGGCGCCGCCGACCAGCCCGATCGGGCGGTGGCCGGCGCGCTGGAAGCGGCGCAGGGTGAGGATCTGGATCAGGTTGCCCAGATGCAGGCTCGGCGCGGTCGGGTCGAACCCGCAATACAGCGTGACCGGCCCCGCGGCGAGCAGCGCCCGCAGATCGTCCAGGTCAGTGGACTGCGCGATCAGGTCGCGCCACGCGAGATCCTCAAGGACGTCGGTCACGATCTCCCTCGTCTTCCGTGCTCTCCGGGCTGTCCGGTACGCCCACCAGGGTGCCCGATGGGCCGTCGTTCACGGTAACGATATTCACCGGCCGTAGCGGAAGTGACGGGCGGGGACGCGCAGTTCGTGCCTGGAAGTGCTCTGGTCAGTGCCCCAGCGGCGAAGGGGCGCATCATCGGCTCTCACCGCTCCCGTCCAAGGCGGAGCCTCGGCCCGTGGCCCTGCGGCGGCGGGGGACGTGCAGGCGGTAGGCCGACACGCTGGGCTCGCCGTCGATCCAGAAACGCCAGGGGACGTCCTTGGCGGCGCTCACACCGACCCGTGGGCCGGTGCAGATCCGGGCGGGATCCACCGGTTCGCCGGTCAGGACCCGCACAGGCGAGCCGGGGGCACAGGCGTCCAGCCCGTTGTGCTCGCGGGCGATGCCCAGCGCCTGGCAGAGCCGGGCCGGGCCGCGGGCGAGGTCGCGGGGAGACGAGCGGGGGCGGCGCGCGACGGCCAGGTCCCGCCCGTCGGTCACCTCGCCGGCCCGGAGCAGCACCGCCGACGCCTTGCCCTCTGGCCCGCACACCAGATTCATGCAGAAGTGCATGCCATAGGTGAAGTACACGTAGACGTGCCCCGGCGGCCCCCACATCACCGCGTTGCGGGGGGTGCGGCCCCGGTAGGAGTGGGACGCCGGGTCGAGCGCGCCCGCGTACGCCTCGACCTCGGTGAGGCGCAGCGCGACCTCGCCCTCCTCGGTACGGTGCGCGAGCACCTGGCCGAGCAGGGCGGGGGCGACCTCCTCCACCGGACGGTCGAAGAAGTCGCGGCCGAGGAGGTCGCTCACGCCGGCCGCCTGCGGATCGGCATGGGCCGGGTCCTCAGGAGTCGGAGCCCGAGGCCCAGGCCGCGTGCTCGTTGACCAGGGCGCGCAGGTTGGCGAGCTGCTCGCGGACCTGGTCGGGGCCGGTGCCGCCGTAGGCCTTGCGGGAGGCCAGTGCGCCCGCCACGTTCAGCACCTCCCGGACGTCGGGGGTCAGGTGCGGGGACACCTTGGCCAGCTCGTCGTCGGTGAGGTCGCCGAAGTCGGAGTCGTTGACCTGGCACCACACCACCAGGTGACCGACGACCTCATGGGCGTCGCGGAACGGGACGCCGCGCCGTACCAGCAGCTCGGCCAGGTCGGTGGCCAGGGCGAAGCCCTCGGGGGCCAGCGACTCCAGGCGTTCGGTGTTGACCCGCATGGTGGCGATCAGGCCGGACATGGCGGGCAGCACCAGCAGCAGGGTCTCGACGGCGTCGAAGACGCCCTCCTTGTCCTCCTGCAGGTCGCGGTTGTAGGTGAGCGGCAGGCCCTTGAGGGTGGTCAGCAGCCCGACCAGATGGCCGATGAGCCGGCCGGCCTTGCCGCGGGCCAGCTCGGCCACGTCCGGGTTCTTCTTCTGCGGCATGATCGACGACCCGGTGGCGTAGGTGTCGTCCATCTCGATCCAGCGGAACTCCTGGGAGGCCCACAGCACGACCTCCTCGCCCAGCCGGGACAGGTGGACGCCGATCAGCGCCGCCGCGAACAGGAACTCGGCGGCGAAGTCGCGGTCGCTGACCGCGTCCATCGAGTTCGGCGCGGGGGCGTCGAAGCCCAGTTCCTCGGCGACCGCCTGCGGGTCCAGCGGCAGCGAGGAGCCGGCCAGCGCGCCCGAGCCCAGCGGGGAGATCGCCGCGCGCTTGTCCCAGTCGCGCAGCCGGTCGATGTCGCGGGTCAGCGGCTGGACGTGGGCCAGCAGCTGGTGGGAGAACAGCACCGGCTGGGCGTGCTGCAGGTGGGTCATGCCGGGGGCGGCCACCCCCAGGTTGTGCTCGGCCTGGGCGATCAGCGCGGTCTCCAGCTCCACCAGCCGGCTGACGATCTGCCGGACGTGGTCGCGCAGGTACAGCCGCAGGTCGGTGGCGACCTGGTCGTTGCGGCTGCGGCCGGCGCGCAGCTTGCCGCCCAGCGCGCCGAGCCGTTCCAGCAGGCCGCGCTCCAGGGCGGTGTGCACGTCCTCGTCGGCGACGGTGGGCCGGAACTCGCCGGAGCGGCAGGCCTCCTCCAGGTCGTCCAGGGCGCCCAGCATGCGGGTCAGCTCGTCGTCGGTGAGCAGGCCCGCCCGGTGCAGCACGCGGGCGTGGGCGCGCGAGCCCATCAGGTCGTACGGGGCCAGGCGCCAGTCGAACTGGACGCTCACCGACAGCCGGGCGAGCGCGTCCGCCGGACCGCCCTCGAACCGGCCGCCCCACAACCTCGTCGGTGCCTTGCTCACACTGCTCCCATCTGTACGCCGCGGCTCCGCCGCGACGGCGTGCTCATGGTCGCGCCTGTGGCGCGACGGCTCGCGGACGTGTTCATGGTCGCGGCTCCGCCGCGACGGCGGGCGGTCCTGAGGCCGCGTGGTCCGCCCTCGTCGTTCTCACGATCGCCGGTGCCTCGCGATCGTGAAAAGCCCCTCGGTCCAGACCATGCGGGCCCGCTCTCCGGTGGCCTTCGGTGACCCAGCCGTTCGAAGCCTACCGGGCGGGGCCGATCACGCCGCCCTCAATCTCCACAGCCTGGCAGGCCGCGCGGCGGGAACGCCCTGCCGGGCGAGGGAAAAGTCGAAGAGGCCTCGCAGGGGGCCGGTTCATCGCGAAGCTCCTGGTCGCGGCCGTCTCCGCCCTGGCCGGCGGGCCCTTCGGCATGTATGGGCCCTCTCCGCCGCGGTCGGGATCACCTGTTCACACGTTCTCGTCCAGGCTCGTCCAGGCTCGTCCAGGAACGCCCAGGACCGTACCGGCCGCTCCGGTTCGCGGCATCGGCCCGCTCGGCGGCGGGCCGACCGGCGGCGCGCGGCGCTTCCTCGTCGCGGGCAAGATCGCTCGTTCTCCGCGGTCTTGCCCGCGCCTCAGCTGGGACCGGTGCCGGTCCCGGCCGCGCCTCAGCCCTGGACGCGCCGGTCGCGGATGGCGGCCATCTTGCTGGGCAGGCCGAACAGCTCGACGAAGCCCTTGGCCAGGCTCTGGTCGAAGGTGTCGCCGGTGTCGTAGGTGGCCAGGTCGTAGCTGTAGAGAGAGGCGTCGCTGCGGCGACCCGTCACCACGGCCCGACCGCCGTGCAGGGTGAGCCGGATGTCGCCGGAGACCTGGCGCTGGGAGTCGGCGATGAAGGCGTCCAGCGCGTACTTCAGCGGGGAGAACCACAGGCCGTCGTAGACCAGTTCGCCCCAGCGCTGGTCGACGCCGCGCTTGAAGCGGGCCAGGTCGCGCTCGACGGTGACGTTCTCCAGCTCCATGTGCGCGGTGATCAGCGCGATGGCGGCGGGGGCCTCGTAGACCTCGCGGCTCTTGATGCCGACCAGCCGGTCCTCGACCATGTCGATGCGGCCCACGCCCTGGGCGCCGGCGCGCTGGTTGAGCTCGGTGATGATCTGGTACGGGGTCAGCGCGCGGCCGTCGAGGGCGGTGGGCACGCCGGCGGTGAAGGTGATGACGACCTCGTCGGGGTCGCGGGGCACGGCCGGGTCGGCGGTGTAGTCGTAGACGTCCTCGATGGGGCCGTTCCAGATGTCCTCCAGGAAGCCGGTCTCCACGGCGCGGCCCCACAGGTTCTGGTCGATGGAGTACGGGGACTTGGCCGACACGTCGATCGGCAGGCCCTTGGACTCGGCGTACTCGATGGCCTTGTCGCGGGTCCAGGCGAAGTCCCGGGCGGGCGCGATGACCTTCAGGTCGGGGTGCAGCGCGGACAGGCCGGCCTCGAAGCGGACCTGGTCGTTGCCCTTGCCGGTGCAGCCGTGCGAGACGGCGGTGCCGCCGAACTCCTTGGCGGCGGCCACCAGGTGCTTGACGATCAGCGGCCGCGACAGCGAGGACAGCAGCGGGTAGCGGTCCATGTAGAGGGCGTTGGCCTGCAGGGCGGGCACGCAGAAGTCGGCGGCGAACTCCTCGCGGGCGTCGACCACCACGGCCTCGGCGGCGCCGCACGCCAGCGCCCGCTTGCGGATGACCTCCAGGTCCTCGCCGCCCTGGCCGACGTCGACGGCCACGGCGATGATCTCGGCGCCGGTCTGCTCGGCGAGGAACGGGATGGCCACGGAGGTGTCCAGACCCCCGGAGTATGCGAGTACGATCCGCTCGCTCATAAGGTGATCTCCTGTTTCGGCAGTGCTGAAGAAGACGTGCGGGTTGTGGTGCGCTGGAGACGGGGGCCGCGGGCCCCTAGCCTCGTCGTTCGGTCAGCCGCAGCAGCGCGTCGGCCAGGGCCTGGCCGCCCTGGGGGTCGCGGGCGATGACGAGGATGGAGTCGTCACCCGCCACGGTACCCAGCACCGTCGGCCACTCGGCGTGGTCGATGGCCGAGGCCAGGTACTGGGCGGCGCCGGCCGGGGTGCGCACGATGACCAGGTTGGCCGACGCCTCGGCGGAGACCAGCAGTTCCTGGGCCAGCCGGGCGAGCCGGCCGTGGAAGGACTCGGCGTTGCCGATGCGGGTGCGCGGGATGCGCTCGCCGCCCTCCCCCGGCACCGCGTAGATCAGGCTGCCGTCGTCGGCGCGCAGCTTGACCGCGCCGATCTCCACCAGGTCCCGCGACAGCGTCGCCTGGGTGACCTCCAGGCCCTCCTCGGCCAGCAGCCGGGCCAGTTCTCCCTGGGAGTGGACGGGGTGGCGGGTCAGCAGCTCGATGACACGGGCGTGCCGCGCCGCCTTGGTCATCGGAGTGGTCATCCGGGGCCCCCGCCCGCGGACCGCTCCAGCAGCCAGGTGAGCAGGGCCTTCTGGGCGTGCAGCCGGTTCTCGGCCTCGTCCCAGACCACGCTGTGCGGGCCGTCCAGGACGGTCGCGGCGATCTCCTTGCCCCGGTAGGCGGGCAGGCAGTGCAGCACCGACACGTCGGCGGCGGCCAGCGCGACCTTCTCCTCGTCGATCGCGTAGGGCGCGAAGACGGCGACGTCCTTGGCGTCCTGGCCCATCGAGACCCAGGTGTCGGTGGCCAGCACGTCGGCGCCCTGGCAGGCGGCCTTGGCGTCGGTGGTGACGGTGACCGATCCGCCGGCGGATCCGGCGATCTCGGTGGCGCGTCCGACGACGGCCGGGTCGGGCGTGTAGCCCTCGGGGGCGGCGATGCGCACGTGCAGACCGGCGGTGGCGCCGCCCAGCAGGTAGGAGTGGGCCATGTTGTTGGCGCCGTCGCCGAGGTAGGCCAGCGTCACGCCGGCCAGCGTGCCCTTGGCCTCCTGGACGGTCTGCAGGTCGGCCAGGATCTGGCAGGGGTGGAACTCGTCGGTGAGGGCGTTGACGACCGGCACCGAGGACGCGGCGGCCATCTCCTCGACCCGCTGCTGCCCACCGGTCCGCCACACGATCGCGGCGACCTGCCGTTCCAGCACCCTGGCGGTGTCGCCGATGGTCTCGCCCCGGCCGAGTTGGCTGGTGCCGGCGTCCATCACCAGGGCATGGCCGCCGAGTTCGGCGATGCCGACCGCGAACGAGATCCGGGTGCGGGTGGATGGCTTGTCGAACAGCACCGCCACCGTCCGGGGGCCCTCCAGGGGGCGGTGGGCGAACCGGTCCCGCTTCATGGCCGCGGCCAGGTCGAGGACCTCGGCCTGCTCGGCGGGGGTCAGGTCGTCGTCCCGCAGGAAGTGGCGCACCATCTGTCAGCCCTCCTTGGCGGCGTCGAGGATCGAGGGGAACGCGTCGACCAGCGCGCCGGCCTGGCCGGCGGTGACGACCAGCGGCGGGGCGAGCCTGATCACGTTCGGCTGCACGGCGTTGACCAGGAAGCCGGCGTCCCGCGCGGCCGCCTCCACCCGTGCCGCCACCGGCTCGGCCAGCACGACGCCCAGCCACAGGCCGCGGCCGCGGACGCCTGCCAGCAGGGGGTGGCCGAGCGCGGCGAGGCCGTCCTTGAGCAGGGCGCCGACCTCGGCGGCGTTGCCGAGCAGCCCCTCCTTCTCGATGGTGTGCAGCACGGCCAGGGCGGCGGCGCAGGCCACCGGGTTGCCGCCGAAGGTGCTGCCGTGGTCGCCCTTGGCGAACAGCTCCCCGGCCGGGCCGAAGCCGACGCAGGCGCCGATCGGCAGGCCGCCGCCCAGGCCCTTGGCCAGGGTGAGGATGTCGGGGCGCACGCCGTCGTGCTGGTGGGCGAACCAGGTGCCGGTGCGGCCGATGGCGGACTGGATCTCGTCCATGACGAACAGGGCGCCGGTGTCGTCGCAGATCTGGCGGGCGGCGGCGAGATAGCCGTCCGGCGGGGGGACGACGCCGCCCTCGCCGAGCGTGGGCTCCAGGAAGACCGCGGCGCACTCGCCGGTGACGGCCTCGGCCAGCGCCTGCGCGTCGCCGTACGGGACGAACCGCACGTCGAGGGCGAACGGGCCGAACGGCTCGCGGATCGACTGCTTGCCGGTCAGCGACAGGGCGCCCATCGACCGGCCGTGGAAGCCGTTCTCGGCGGCCACGAAGTAGCCGCGACCACCGCGCCCCCGCCCCCGGCTCTTGCCGTACTTGATGGCGAGCTTGAGGGCGCACTCGTTGGCCTCGGTGCCGCTGTTGGACAGGAACACCCGGCCCTGGCCGCCCAGCAGCCGGCGCAGCTCCTCGGCCAGCAGCACCTCCTGCTCGTTGATGAACAGGTTGGAGGTGTGCACGATCGAGTGGACCTGCTCGCCGACGGCCTCGGCGAGCGCCTCGTGGGCGTGGCCGAGGGAGCTGACGGCGATGCCGGCGATGAAGTCCAGGTACTGCCTGCCGTCGGCGTCCCAGGCCAGGCAGCCCTGCCCGGCCACCAGCGCCACCGGCGGCACCCCGTAGTTGGGCATGAACGCGGCCTGGTAGCGGGCCAGCAGTTCCTGGGAGCTCGCGCCCGTCTGCGACCTGTTCACGAGGCTCCTCCCCGGCTCGGCAGCACCATGGTGCCGATGCCCTCGTCGGTGAACACTTCCAGCAGCAGCGAGTGCGGCACCCGGCCGTCCAGGACGTGCGCCTGCGGGACGCCGCCGCGCACCGCCTGCAGGCACGCCCCCATCTTCGGGACCATGCCGGCCGACAGGTCCGGCAGCAGCTTCGCCAGTTCGTCGGTGGTCAGCTCGTCGATGACCTCGTCGCTTTCGGGCCAGTCGGCGTACAGGCCCTCCACGTCGGTGAGCACGATGAGCTTGACGGCGTCCAGCGCGACCGCCAGCGCCGCGGCGGCGGTGTCGGCGTTGACGTTGTAGACCTCGCCGTCGTCGCCGCGCGCCACGCTGGAGATCACCGGGATGCGGGCGTCGTCCAGCAGGCTGCGCACCGCGCCCACCTGGACCTCGACGATCTCGCCGACCTGACCGATGTCGACCGGCTCGCCGTCGACGATGGCGGGCTTGCGCTCGGCGGTCAGCAGGTTGGCGTCCTCGCCGGACATGCCGACCGCGAACGCGCCGTGCCGGTTGATCAGCCCGACCACGTCCCGGTTGACCTGGCCGACCAGCACCATCCGGACGACCTCCATGGCCTCGGGGGTGGTGACCCGCAGCCCGGCGGTGAAGCTGGACTCGATGCCCTGCTTCTCCAGCGCGGCGTTGATCTGCGGGCCGCCGCCGTGCACGATCACCGGCCGCAGCCCGGCGTAGCGCAGGAACACCACGTCCTCGGCGAAGGAGCGCCGCAGCGCCTCGTCGGTCATGGCGTGCCCGCCGTACTTGATCACGACGGTCTTGCCGTGGAAGCGCTCCAGCCACGGCAGTGCCTCGATCAGCGTGGCGGCCTTGGCCAGCACGTGGCCCCGTGGCGCGCTCATGTCGAGTACGCCGAGTTCTCGTGGACGTACTCGGCCGTGAGGTCGGTCGTCCAGACGGTCGCGGACTCCGGGCCGGCCGACAGGTCCACGGTGATCGTCACGTCGCGGGGACGCAGGTCGACCTTGTCGCGGTCGTCGCCGACCGAGCCGTTGCGGCACACCCACACCCCGTTGATGGCCACGTTGACCTGGTCGGGGTCGAAGACCGCCTCGGTGCTGCCGACCGCCGACAGCACCCGGCCCCAGTTGGGGTCCTCGCCGTGGATGGCGCACTTGAGCAGGTTGTTGCGGGCGATGGCGCGGCCGACCATGACCGCGTCGAAGTCGCTGGCGGCGCCGACGACCTCGATCGCGATGGCCTTGCTGGCGCCCTCGGCGTCCACCAGCAGCTGGCGGGTCAGGTCGGCGCACACCTCGGTGAGCAGCGCGGTGAACTCGGCCTCGTCCGGGGTGACCCCGGCGGCGCCGGAGGCCAGCAGCAGGACGGTGTCGTTGGTGGAGATGCAGCCGTCGGCGTCGAGCCGGTCGAGGGTGACGGTGGTGGCCGCGCGCAGCGCCCGGTCCAGCACGGCGGCGTCCAGGTCGGCGTCGGTGGTCAGCACGCACAGCATGGTGGCCAGCGAGGGGGCGAGCATGCCCGCGCCCTTGGCCATACCGCCGATCGTGTAGCCGGCCTCGGCCCGCCGGAAGGAGATCTTGGCGACGGTGTCGGTGGTGCGGATGGCGTCGGCGGCGGCCAGCCCGCCGTCGCGCGACAGCTCGGCGGCGGCGGTGTCGATCGCCGGCAGCAGCCGGTCCATGGGCAGCCGCTCGCCGATCAGCCCGGTGGAACAGACCGCGACCTCGCCGGCCGAGTCGTCCAGCACGGTGCCGACCCGCTCGGCGGTGGCGTGGGTGTCCTGGAAGCCGGCCGCCCCGGTGCAGGCGTTGGCGCCGCCGGAGTTGAGCACCACCGCGCGCACCCGGCCGCCGCTCAGCACCTGCTGCGACCACAGCACGGGGGCCGCCTTGACCCGGTTGCGGGTGAAGACCCCGGCCGCCGCACGCGACGGCCCGTCGTTGACGACCAGTGCCAGGTCACGGTCGTCGCTGTTCTTGAGCCCTGCGACGACGCCGGCGGCGCGGAATCCCAGGGGGGCGGTAACGCTCAAGGGGACACTCCGATCGTGGTGAGTCCGAGCTCTTCGGGCAGGCCGAGGGCGAGGTTGGCGCTCTGCACCGCGCCTCCGGCGGTGCCCTTGGTGAGGTTGTCGATGGCGGCGACGGCGACCAGGCGCCCGGCGCGCTCGTCGAGGGCGACCTGGACGAGCGCGGTGTTGGCGCCCAGCGTCATCGCGGTGGCGGGCCACCGCCCCTCGGGCAGCAGCCGGACGAACGGCTCGCCGTCGAAGGCGCTCTCGTAGGCCTCCCGGACCGCGGCGGCGCCCACCCCGGGTCTGACCCTGGCGGTGCAGGTGGCGAGGATGCCGCGGCTCATCGGCGCCAGGGTGGGGGTGAACGACACGGTGACCGGCTCCCCGGCGACCGCGCCCAGGTTCTGGACGATCTCGGGGGTGTGCCGGTGCACACCGCCGACTCCGTAGGCCGCCACCGAGCCCATGACCTCGCTGCCCAGCAGGTGCGGCTTGAGGCTGCGGCCCGCGCCGGAGGCGCCGGAGGCCGCCACCACCACGACGTCCGGCTCGGCGATCCCGGCCGCGAACGCGGGGAACATCGCCAGCGTGGACACCGTCGGGTAGCAGCCGGGCACCGCGATCCGCCGGGTGTCGCGCAGCACCGCGCGCTGCCCGGGCAGCTCCGGCAGCCCGTACGGCCAGGTGCCGGCGTGCGGGGAGCCGTAGAAGCCCTCCCAGTCGGCGGCGTCCCGCAGCCGGAAGTCGGCACCGCAGTCCACGACCAGGACGTCGTCGCCGAGTTGCTCGGCCAGCGGGCCGGACTGTCCGTGCGGCAGCGCCAGGAAGACCACGTCGTGCCCGGCCAGCGTCTCGGCGGTGGTCTCGGCCAGCACCCGGCCGGCCAGCGGCCACAGGTGGGGCTGCAGCGAGCCCAGTTCCGCACCGGCGTTGGCGCCCGCCGTCAGCGTGCCGATCTCGAACTCGGGATGGCCCGCCAGGATGCGCAGCAGCTCCCCGCCCGCATACCCGCTGGCGCCGGCCACCGCCGCCCTGATTCCCATACCGTTCGGACCCCTCCCGCTCACTTGCTCGGCAAAATTATGCATCAAGGTGGATGAGTATCCAAGAGCGGGGGGGTGATCTCTCAGCATGTGGACGATCAGCCGGCCCCACCCGCGTATACCCATCCAACCCAGTGCCGCACCGTGATCACGATTGCGGGCCCCTCCGGCCGGTGCCCGCGGTACTGCGGGTACCGCGCCACCAGCAGGTCCACCGACCGCTCCAGTTCCGGCGGCTCCTCGACGACGCGCGCCTCACCGTCGGCCCGCACCCACCACAGCCGCGTCCAGTCGTCCTCGTAGTGGTCGGCCAGCACGCTCACCCAGGGGTTCTCGGCGATGTTGCGCAGCCGCTTGAGCTCCCGCGTCCGCTTGGGCTTGTGGTCGACCGCCATGTGGATCCGGTCCCCCTCCACGGCGAACGTCGCCACGACCAGATGCGGCCGCCCGGCCCCGTCCGCCGTCGCCAGCCGCGCCACCGGCATCCCGGCCAGCCGCCGCCGTGCCTCCCCCGCCTCAAGCCCCGGCATGCCGCTCCCCAGGTTCGCCCGGCCACCCGAACCGGCATACCCCGCGGGGCACTCCGCCAATGCACCGAGCAGATCACCACAAAGGCGACAAACCTCACAGCGCCGAGGCGATCCTCGGCACGCGCGCACCCGCCGTCGCGCAGCAGGCCCGGCAGGAACAGGTGGGACCCGGGGGTTTACCCATCCCCCGGGTCCCTGGTTGCCGCCCAATTGCGCGCGCCGGAACGTTCAAGGACGCGGATCAGGCTCATACCGTCCGCCTTACCTTTAGGCCATCGCCTCGCGAGAGAGGCGAGCCGGAATCGAACCGGCATAGTCAACGGCTTTTGTCCACGTCCGGAGCTCCGGCGCTCGGCGGCGAATGTTGAATCTGGAGCGAGAGTCTGAGTCTGGGCGGCGGCTGCCTCTACCGGTTGGGCCACCCCGGCGCGAGTGCCGGGGGCGGGATTCGAACCCGCGCTGTCACACGCCTGTCGTCAGCTTGAACTTCAGTTTCAACTTGCGCTCCTTGCGCACCCTCCGCGCCGAGGCGCGGAGGGAGTCTCCATGCTAGGCGACCGTCACTGGAACAGGTAGTCGAAAACGGCCTGCCCCACGTGCCGGTCGGTGACCTCGGCGCTGTTGGCCTCCTCACGGGCGTACTTGACGGCGTCCTGCAGCTTCTCCACGCGGTCGAGCAGTTCGTTGACCCGCTTGGCGGGCAGGGCGCCGGAGAACTTGACGGTGGTCCAGTACCCGACCGGCACGTCCTCGTAGTAGACCTCGACCTGGGCGGGGTGCTTGTCGGTGGCCTCGGCCTTGACGTGGTTGCGCGGCACCTTCTTGGTCTTGACGGTGCGGACCGGCTCGGTGCGCCACACGTCGGTGGAGGCGTCGTAGGTCCAGGACTCGGCGGCGTCCAGCACCGGCAGCTTCCTGACGAAGTCGTGCAGGTCCTTCAGCTGCTTTTCCAAGAAGAGCAGGTAGCTGACCGGCACCTCGCGCAGCAGCGCACGGCCGTCCACGGTGACGTCGGCGCGGGCGGTGCAGTTGGCCCAGTCCTTGGTGGCGGTGACGTCGAAGAGCCTGGTCAGCGTGGCGGCGACCTGGCGCAGCGTGTCCTCGGCCTTCACCTGGACCCGGGTGGACTCGGGCGGAAGCTGCTCGCCCTCCTCGTCCTTGGGCTGGTAGGTGCGGGAGATACCGGACAGCGGCGGCAGTTTCTGCAGCGCCTGGTGCGCCTGGGTCAGCTCCTGGAAGGACTTGCTCTTGACGCCCTTCTCGACGGCGATGATCTGATTGAGCTTCGCCATGCTCTGGTCCCCCTGTTCCTGCAGATCGGCGACCAAACTAGCAGCCACAAGATCGACATCTCATGACATTTTTCGAAGTTCCTCACCGCGGCGGGTCCTCCACGACCCCCGCGGCCCGGTCCATGCGCAGCCACCGGGTGACGCCGATCGTCTCCAGGAACGGCAGGTCGTGGCTGACCACGACGAGCGCCCCCCGATAGGCGCCGAGAGCCTGGGCGAGCTGCCGGACGCTGGTGACGTCCAGGTTGTTGGTGGGCTCGTCCAGCAAAAGCAACTGCGGGGCGGGGTCGGCGAGCAGCAGAGCGGCGAGGACGGCGCGGAAGCGTTCCCCGCCCGACAGGCCACCGGCGATCTGGTCGGCGCGGGCGCCGCGGAACAGGAAACGGGCCAGCCCGGCCCGGATCTCGTTCCGTGACGCGTTCGGGGCGAAGGCCCGCACGTTGTCGGCGACGCTCAGGGCGTCGTCGAGGACGTCGAGGCGCTGGGGCAGGTAGCGCAGTCCCTGCACACCGACCTTCACCTCGGTCCCGGGCAGTTCGTGCTCTCCCGCCAGGGCGCGCAGCAGGGTCGTCTTGCCCGAGCCGTTCGGCCCGGTGAGGGCGATCCGCTCGGGGCCGCGCACGATCAGCTCCCGCAGCGACCCGGTGTCCGGCTCGGGCGCGGTGAGCCCGGTGACGGTGAGCACCGTGCGGCCCGCGGGCACCTCGGTCCGGGGCAGCTCGACGCGGATCCCGTCGTCGTCGTGGACCGCCTCCTCGGCCTCCGCCAGCCGCTCCTCGGCGTCGCGGAGCCGTTCCTCGTGCAGGGCACGGTGCCTGCCCGCCGACTCCTGGGCGGCCCGCTTGCGCGCACCCAGCAGGATCTTGGGCATGCCGCCGCTCTCCGCCGCCCTCCTGCCCTGACGGGCCCGGCGGGCCAGCTTGAGCTGCGCCTCCGCCAGGTCACGGCGCTGGCGGCGCACCTCGGACTCGGCGGTGCGCACGGCCCGCTCGGCGGCCTCCTGCTCAACGGCCAGCGCCTCCTCGTAGGCCGGCAGGTTGCCGCCGAAGGTCCGCAGCCGGCCGTCCCGCAGATCGGCGATCTCGTCGACGCGCTCCAGCAGCGCCCGGTCGTGGCTGACCACGACGAGCACGCCGGGCCAGGAGTCCACGGCCTCGGCCAGCCGCCGCCGTGCGGCCAGGTCCAGGTTGTTGGTCGGCTCGTCCAGCAGCAGCACCTCGGGACGCCGCAGGAGCAGCGCGGCCAGCCCGACCATCATGGTCTCGCCGCCGGACAGGGTCTCCACGGCCCGGTCCAGGCCGACGTGCGGCAGGCCGAGCCGGTCCAGTTCGGCGCGCGAGCGTTCCTCGACGTCCCAGTCGTCGCCAACGGCGGCGAAGTTGGCCTCGGTGGCCTCGCCGCGTTCGATGGCGTGCAGGGCGGCCCGGGTCCCGGCGATGCCGAGCAGATCGGCGACGGTGCGGGCGGTGCCGAGCGGAAGGTTCTGCGGCAGGTGGCCCACGGTGCCCGACACTGTGATCGCGCCCGCCCGCGGGCGCAGTTCCCCGGCGATCAGCCGCAGCAGGGTCGACTTGCCCGAGCCGTTGCGGCCGATCAGCCCGGTGCGGCAGGCGCCGAACGTCCCGTCCAGGCCGGTCAGGACGGGCGTGCCGTCGGACCAGGTGAACGAGACGCCGGAAAGGACGACGGCGTGTGACATGGGGCGGTTCTCCTCTGGGTGCCGGAACGTGTACGGAAGCGACGTACAGACACCGCGGAGAACGCACGAAGCGTCAGCGGGGGACTCGCCCTGGGTCGGGGATCACCGAGGTCACGCGCGAACCGGCGGCATCACGCCACGGCCGGTCTTCTGCGCGGTGTCTGTGACCTCAGTGCCTCAACGAAACCTCCGACGGGCGGCGACAGGACCCGACCAGATTAGGAAACGCCGCGGCGCCCCGCAACCGGACCTCCGGTCACGGGGCGCCGCGTGGTGTCCGTCAGCCGCTGCGCAGGACGGCGCCGGTGCGCTCGGCCGCCGCCGCCACCGCCGCGTCACGGGCCGCGCCGGCCTCCTCGGCGGTGAGGGTACGGTCGGGTGCGCGGAAGCGCAGCGTGAACGCCAGCGACTTGCGGCCCTCGCCGATCTGCTCACCGGTGTAGACGTCGAACAGCCGGATCGACTCCAGCAACTCGCCGGCCCCCTCGCGGAGGGCGGCCTCCACCTCGGCGGCCGGGCGGGCGGCGTCCACCACCACCGCGACGTCCTGGGTGGCCGGCGGGTAGGTGGACACGTGCGGCGCCCGCACGGGGGCGGGCGGGGCCAGGCGGGACAGTTCCAGCTCCATCGCGCTGGTGCGAGGCGGAAGACCGTACGCCGCGATGACCCGCGGGTGCAGCTCACCGGCGTGCCCGACCAGGGTGTCCCCCACGTACAGGGCCGCGCACCGGCCCGGATGCCAGGGGGCGTGCCGGTCGGCCGCGACGGTCAGCTCGGCGCCGGTCTCCCGAGCCACGGTACGGGCGGCCTCGATGGCATCGGCCCAGCTCGCCGGGCGGCCCTGACCCCACCAGCCGGCCGGCTCACGTTCGCCGGCCAGCACCACGGCGACCCTCAGCGGCTGGTCCGGCAGCGCCGCGTTCACCGAGGCGATCTCCTCGGGGGCCGGGCCGCGGTCGACGGCCAGCCGGGGGGCCTGCGCCGGGGCGTCCGGACGGGGCCGGAACACCAGGCCCATCTCGAACAGGCCGACGTCGCCGCAGCCGCGCCCGGCGTTGCGGGCCAGCGCCTTCAGCAGGCCCGGCAGCAGCGTGGTGCGCAGCAGCGGCTCGTCCTCCGACATCGGGTTGGCCACCCGCAACGTCCGGCGGCGCCCGTCGTCGGCGGGAAGCTGTAGGTCGTCGAGGTCCTTGCCGGACGTGAACGGGAAGGTGAGCGCCTCGACGTACCCGGCCGCGGCCAGTGCCCGGCCGACCCGGCGGCGCCGCCGCTGGTCGGCGGTGAGCCCCTGCCCGGCGACCGGCCGGGGCGGCCGGGCCGGGATGTTCTCGTAGCCCTCCAGCCGGATGACCTCCTCGGCCAGGTCGTTGGGGTCGACCAGGTCGGGGCGCCAGGACGGGGGCGTGACGGTCAGCTCGTCGTCGCCGGCGACGGTGCAGCCGATGTCGGTGAGCCGGCGCACCACGGTGTCGCGGCCGTAGCGCACGCCGGCCACCCGGTCCGGGTGGTCGGCCGGGATGGTGATCACGGTCTGCTCGGCCGGCGCCTCGGCGTGCGTCACCCCCGGGACGAACTCGGCGCCGCCCAGCTCGACCAGCAGCTGCGCCGCCCGGTAGGCGGCCCGCAGCGGCAGCTCACGGTCGACGCCGCGCTCGAACCGGTAGGACGCCTCGCTGTGCAGCCGGTGCCGGCGCACCGTCCGGGCGATGCCGACCGGGTCGAAGTGCGCCGCCTCGATGACGATGTCGGTGGACTCCTCGTCGATCTCGGTCGCCAGGCCGCCCATCGCGCCGGCCATCGAGATGGGGCCGGAGGCGTCGGTGATGAGGATGTCCTCGGGGTCGAGGGTGCGGGTGACGTGGTCGAGGGTCTCCAGCTTCTCGCCCGCCCGCGCCCGCCGCACCACGATCTCGCCGGTCAGCTTGGCCCGGTCGAAGGCGTGCAGCGGCTGGCCCAGCTCCAGCATCAGGTAGTTGGTGACGTCGACGGCCAGCGACACCGGGCGCATCCCGGCCCGGTGCAGCCGCACCCGCATCCACATCGGCGTCTGCGCCGACGGGTCGAAGCCGCGGATCTCACGCAGCACGAACCGGTCGCAGGCGGTCGGGTCGGCAATGCTCGCCGGGTGGCTCGTCTCGGTCTCCTCCGGCGGCTTCACCTCGGCGGGGTCGTGGAACGGCACGCCGTAGGCGATCGCCGCCTCGCGCGCCACCCCGCGGATCGACAGCGCGTAACCGCGGTCGGGGGTGACGGCAATGTCCAGGACGTCGTCGCGCGCGCCCAGCAGCTCGATGGCGTCCGCGCCGATCTCCGGCTCACCGGGCAGCACCAGGATGCCGCTGTGGTCGTCGCCGATGCCCAGCTCGGCGACCGAGCAGATCATGCCCTCCGACATGCGGCCGTAGGTCTTGCGCGCGCCGATCTTGAAGCCGCCGGGCAGCTCGGAGCCGGGCAGCGCCACCACGACCCGGTCGCCCTCGGCGAAGTTGCGCGCGCCGCAGATGATCTGCTGCGGCTCGGCGTTGCCGACGTCCACCCGGCAGTAGCGGATCGGCTTCTTGAAGCCGGTCAGCTCCTCGATCTCCAGCACCCGGCCGACCACCAGCGGGCCGGTCAGGTCGTGCCCGGCGGACTCCACCGTCTCGACCTCCAGCCCGGCCGCGATCAGCCGGGCGGCCAGGTCGCGGCCGGTGACGTCGGCGGGCAGCTCGACGTGCTCGCGCAGCCAGGACAGCGGGACCCGCATCAGATCTCCATCCCGAACGGAAGGGTGAACCGCACGTCACCCTCGACCATGTCGTGCATGTCCGCCACACCGTGCCGGAACATCAGCGTGCGCTCCACGCCCAGCCCGAACGCCCAGCCGCTGTAGCGGTCGGGGTCGATCCCGCAGGCCACCAGCACCCGCGGGTTGACCATGCCGCAGCCGCCGAGCTCGATCCAGCCCGCACTGTCGCACGTACGGCAGGACCGCCCGCCGGTGTCCGTCGAAGCGCCCCGGCACGCGAAGCACTCCATGTCGACCTCGGCCGACGGTTCGGTGAAGGGGAAGTACGACGGCCGGAACCGTGTCCGCAGCCCTTCTCCGAACATGCCGCGGACGAACGCCTCAATCGCTCCGCGCAGGTCGGCCATGGTGATGCCCTCGTCGACGGCCAGGCCCTCCATCTGGTGGAAGACCGGGCTGTGGGTCGCGTCGAACTCGTCGGACCGGAAGGTGCGGCCCGCGCTGACCACGTAGACCGGGAGCGGACGGCTCAGCAGCGCCCGGATCTGGACCGGCGAGGTGTGCGTCCGCAGCACCATGCCCGACTGGCCCGACTGGCCCGACTGGCCCGACTGGCCCGACTGGCCCGACTGGTTCGAGCCGTCCGGGCCGTCCTGGCCCGCGATCCAGAACGTGTCCTGCATCGAGCGCGCGGGGTGGTCCAGCGGGATGTTGAGAGCGTCGAAGTTGAACCACTCGGCGTCCACCTCGGGGCCCTCCGCGACCTCGAACCCCATGGACACGAAGACGTCCGTCATGCGCTCCTGCATGGTGGTGACCGGATGCCGGGCTCCCCGCGGAGCGCGATCCCAGGGCAGGGTGACGTCGACCGCCTCCTGGGCCAGCGCGTTACGGTCTCGTTCCTCTTCCAGTTCCGCCTGGCGATCCTGCAGAGCCTGGGCCACCGCCTTGCGCGCCGCGCCCACCCGCTTACCCGCGTCGGCGCGGGCCGCCGGAGGCAACGCGCCGATCTCGCGATTCGCCAGGGCCAACGGGGACCGGTCCGCCATGTGGTCCAGCCGGGCGCGCTTCAGCTCCTCCAGGTTCGCCGCGGCGGCGATCGCCTGCAGTGCCTGGGCTCGCATCCGGTCGACCTCGTCCGGCTTGAGTATCGAGACCTCGACAGGGTCATAGGACTGATTGGACGCTGACATGATGTTGTGAGACAACCTCTTGAGTCGGTCGCACCCGCGCTACCAGCGGGTGTCTGCTGGGAGGTCGGACCGCTCACAGTCCCGTGCGGGCACCGAATGGTGAGCGGCGGGAGACGGCGGCCGACGATGACAGTCGATACGCCCGCCGGAGCGGTCCCGTCCGGGTGTCAGGTGTGATCGGGACCCTCGGCGGGCATCATAAATCGATGACCCAGGTCATCCGGATCCCGCCGCCTCGTCACGGGCCGGGCAAGCTGCTGCTCGCTGCGCACGGCCACGGCGGCACCCTCCTCACACATCCGATCGCTGGTGTCAACCCTACCAGCCCCTGCCGCGCGGACGGCGATGTCCTCCGTTGACCGAGGGTGAGCCGGCCGTACCCGTCCCGGCCGGCTGGTCCGTGGCCGGTTCGGGTCCACGTTCCGGGAGGACGCCCTTGATCGATCCGGTCGAATGCTGCCGGCGGTTGAAGCTGCACGGTTGTACGTATTTCTCAGGCGTCCCCTGCTCGTACTTCGCCTCCCTGCTCCAGGCCCTGGACCTTGACCCCGGCATGCGCTACGTGGAGGCCGCCAACGAGGGGTCCGCGCTCGCGACGGCGGCGGGAGTCGCCCTCGCGGGCGGTAGGCCCGTGGTCGTCCTGCAGAATTCCGGGCTCGGCAATCTCGTCAATCCGCTCACCTCGCTTTCGGCGGTCTTCGACCTGCCCGCTCTGCTCCTTGTCAGCTGGCGCGGCTGCCCGGACGAGCCGGCCGACGAGCCACAGCATCGGATCATGGGCGCCGCGACCCCTCGGCTGCTGCGCCTGCTCCAGGTCCCCTATTGGCTCGCCCCTCCGGATACGGAGAAGTTCAACGACGTACTGGAAGCGGCCGTCCAGACCATGCTGCGGTCCCAGCGGCCGGTGGCGCTGTTGTTCCGCCGGGGGACCTTCTCCCCTGTGGAACCTGCCGGTGTCCCACCCGCCGTCGGCGGTTTCACCAGGCGAGACGCCGTTGCGGTGATCACCCGGAAGCTCACCGACCGGGACGCGCTCGTCGCGACCACAGGAATGATCTCCCGCGAACTGTTCCGACAGCGGGACCGGCCGGCGAATTTCTACATGCAGGGGTCCATGGGGCATGCCGGCGCCATCGGGCTCGGGCTGGCGCTCAAGAGCCCCGGGCGCAGGGTCGTGGTGGTCGACGGCGACGGCGCCGCCATCATGCATCTCGGCAGCCTTTCCGTCATCGGCAGCACCATGCCGCCCAACCTCGTGCACATCATTCTCGACAATGCCGTCTACGAGTCCACCGGGGGGCAGCGCACCAGCGCAGCACGGACCGACTTCTCCGCGGTCGGCCGCGCCTGCGGTTATCGTCAGGCCCATCAATGCTCGGATGCCGCCGCACTGGCCGCGGTACTCGACGGCGCGGCACACTCCGCCGGCCCCACGCTGATTCATGTGAAGATCACTCCGGACTCCGGCACCAAGCCCGCGCGAGTGGCAACGGAACTTCTCCCTAGAGAAGTCAAGGAGCGTTTCCGCAAGGCCCTGCGCGAAGATATCGAAGCTTGAGGTCTCGGCGGGGAAAGAGTGACTCTTGGTCAACGGTCCCAGCCGGCGGAGGTTTCGTCCCCGACGGGTCCCGATCCGCGGTCCACCGGCGTCCTCGTGGCCCGTGTGGCCGCAGAAGGGGGCCGGGCGGGCCGGCCGCCACGGACCAGTGACCTTGACCGCCGAACTCGAACAGACGGGCAGATGCCGATGTCCCTACCCGAGATCCGCGCCCTCCCCGCTCTTTTGCGACCGCCTCGGAACAGGCCGGTACTGGTCGCCGGAGCCCACGACGGCATGACCGCCCGACTCGCCCAGCGCAACGGGTTCGGCGCCGTGTGGGCTTCCGGGTTCAGCCTCGCGACCAGCCACGCCGTGCCCGATGCCAGCGTGCTGTCCATGTCCGAGAGCCTGGCGGCGGTACGGATGATGAGGGCCGCGACCGACCTACCGATCATTGCGGATTGCGACACCGGCTTCGAGGACACCGCCGACATCACCTCCCTGGTCCAGTCCTACGAGGCCGCCGGGGTCTCGGCGGTCTGCATCGAGGACAAGGCGTTTCCCAAGTACAACAGTTTTCTGTCCGCACCCCAGACCCTTGAGACGACGTCGGTCTTCTCCGCCAAGATCGAGGCGGCCAAGAAGGCCCAGCGCGGCACCGGCTTCATGGTGGCCGCCCGCACCGAGGCGTTCATCGCCGGACTCGGCGCGCGACAGGCCATCGCCAGGGCCGAGGCCTATGTGAACGCGGGCGCGGACATGATCCTGGTGCATTCCAAGGCCTCCTCCCCGCATGAGATCTATGAGTTCATGGAACTGTGGGACCACCGCAGTCCCGTCGCCGTGATACCCACCAGCTATCACGGTGTCACGATCGACGAGTTGGGCTCGGCGGGGATCGCCATGGTCATCTATGCCCATCACGCGATGCGGGCGGCGGCCCGGGCGGTGAACATGGCATTGCGCTCCATCATCGACGCCGGCACGACCACGCATATCGAAAAGGATCTCGCCACCCTGCAGGAGGTGTTCGAGATTCAGGGGGCGACCGGGCTTCGGGGGTCGCGTTCCGCCGGCGGCGAGGCGGGATCACGGACCAGGAACGCTTCGAAAAATTTCATTTCCCCGGGCGACGGCACCGGACGTGATACCGTGTGATCACGTCCAATGAGCGACGATTCACCATCCGCCCATACGGCCGTATTCTTCCGCGGCCTGCCGCGGCCGGCGGACGAGACATCGAAGGATACCCATGGATTCGCCTGACCAACATGTCGAAAAAATCGTCGCCGAGCGACTGCTCTACACCGGCAGGACCATTAAGGTGTTCGAGTTGAAGGTGGAGACGAAACCGGGCGTCTACGAGAATCTGGAGATCGTCGAGAAGGCCGGGGACAGCGTCGCGATCCTACCGGTCGATGACTCCGGGAACGTGCACATAATAAAAGAATACTATGCGGCGGCCGACAGCAGGCTCTACAGCCTGCCCAAGGGGACCATAGAGGCCGGCGAGAGCCCCCAGGAGGCCGCCCGGCGCGAGATGCAGGAAGAGGTCGGGCTGGCCGGGGACCTCACCCCGTTGGCCGTATTCGACCTCAGCCCCGGATATCTGCGCCAGCGGACCAGCATCTTCCTGGCGCGCAACCTTCGACACGTACCGGTCGGCGGCGACGAGGTGACCTTCATCGCACCCGTGAGCATCCCCTACGACCAGGCCATCGCCATGGCCCTGTCAGGCGAGATCACCGAGGCCCGCCTGGTAGCCGCACTTTTTCTCGCCCAGCCGCACCTCAAGCGGGCAAGAGCCCTCCCGAGCAAAATCGAATAACAACTGGAGCGACACCGTGCCGCACGATACGGGAGCAAGTTTCCGCAACTGGCGCCGGGAGAACCTCGCGCACCGAAGGGTGTTCATATCACATGCGTCCGAGGACACCGACATCGCCTTCAATGTCGCGGCGCTGATCAAGCGTTATCTCGATCTCGACCCTCAGGTCGACCAGGGTTTCCTGCGGCCCGGGACCGACTGGTCGGCGGAGATAACACGGCGGGTCGGCAAGTCGGAGCTCGTCATCGTCCTGCTGTCCCGTGTCGTGGCCGGCGAACTGGCCAAAGGCGTTGAGGACGAGATCAAGCTCGCCCAGTCGCTCAACATTCCGATCGTCTTCGGCCGCATACGCGGCTACCGGTCGTCGATGCGTCATCAGGTCATCGACTTCGGCGAGGACGGGCGGCGGGTCGACGGCATCTGGGACCTGGCGAAGTACCTGCTCTCCGAGTCGCACCAGTTCCGCGTGCTCGGCCTCGACTCGCTCTATGTGAACCCCTCCGCGACCGGAGCGGTGCTGGGGAGTCCCGAGGACATCGCGAACCAGGCGGCCGAAATCAGCATCCTCGGCCACACCATGAAAAAGTGGCTGGGAGACTACGGCAATGCCATCCGCCACGGCAAGGCGTCGATATCGATGTACTTTCCCGCCGTCGACGCCATCGGCATGGATCTCTTGGTCGCCACCCACCGGAACGGCACCCAGGTACTCGAACAGATAGCCCGCGCCAAGCGTCACGCGCTCGCCATAGAAGAAGAGTTGGACGATCCGGCCAAGTTCAGCTGCTACGCGGTACGAATAAAACCGATGTTCAGCGCCATGATCGTCGACCGCGCTCAGCACAACGCCTTCATCGTCGCGGACCACTACTCTCTCGCCAGGGGCGCCGAAGGCCGACCCAACCTGGTGATCCACGGTTCTTCCACACCGCTGTTCGAGTATTACTCCAGTGCATTCGATCGAGTGATCGCCGATGCGTATCCGCTCAAGCAAGAGATCATTCCCTGACCGGCGCCGGATCGCAGCCCCCTGACCGGGCGGCCGGGAGAGAGCTCACCTCCCGTCATCCGCCCCATGCCTCTCGTACGAAGGAACGCCTGGCCGCGGGCCAGGCGTTCCTACTCCCCCGCCCGCCGAGAAGGAGTTACTTCGCAGGGGTCAGCGCGGAAGAGCGCTAATCATGGCCCGTCGCCGTCCGGCCGGTGCAAGCACGCGCTCCGGTACTGGCCAGCATGTCGGCGAGGCTCGGAGGAGGCTCGCCCTGCGCGTCCGCTCCGAACGGGAGGATCTTCACGAGACCGCCCTCCGGAGCGCCGCCGGACAGGTCCGCATCAGCGGCGACGATCACGGTCGGCAGCCCCCGGGCCGTTCTCAGGGAGGCCACCGTGCCCGGTAGTTTGCCCAGCCAGGTCGTCGCATCGACCCGTCCTTCGGCAGTGATCGCCACATCGCTTTCCAGCACCGCGGGCATCGCCCCGAGCAGATCCAGGACTCTGAGTGCCCCTGACTCCCCGGAGGTGGTCGCGACCGTGGCCAAGCCGGCCCCGACCCCTCCACCGGCGCCCAGCCACGGCCGGGTCCACAGCCGCTCGGCTCCGGAGGACCACAGCCTGTGCTCGTCGGCCGCCAGGACCCGCACGATCCTGGCGAGTGTTTCGGCGAGGACTCCACGGTTGGCTTCGGTCACTCCCTTCTGACGGCCGAAGCGGCCGATGCTCTCGTCCAGCCCGATGCGCACATCCGCCAGAACCTGAATCGTCACGTCGCCCAGCCGCCGGATCGCCGGGCGGAGATCGACGGACGCCACGTCGCGCAACGCCCAGGGAACTGGAGGGAGCGTGGCCCCGGTGGCGTCGAAGAAACGAGCCCCGAGGGCGCCGAGAGCGCCGGCGCCGGCATCCACGTACGCCGTGCCGCCGGCCCCCAGCAAGATATGGCGGGCTCCGGCCTCGACCGCCGCCGCGATCATTTCACCGACCCCGGCCGACGTCGCCCTGAGCGGATCCAGTTCGGCGGGCCGCAGGCTCGCCAGCCCGCAGGAGGCGGCCGACTCAACCACTGCAGTGGTCTCGGTCATGAGCAGCCAGGAGGCGTTCTTACGACGGCCGAGCGCATCGGAAACCGGCAGGACATGGCGGACGGCACCGGGCGAGCGGGCGAGTACGTCCGTTGTCCCGTCACCGCCGTCCGCCGCGGGAAGGAGCACGACCTCGCCCACCCCGGGGGCCGTGCCGGCTCCCCGGCCGAGAGCATGCGCGACGGTGTCCGCCGAAGCCGTGCCGCGCAGGCAATTGGGCACGACGGCCACGCTCATCGACCGGAAGGCACCCTGGGCCGGACTCACCGCCGACGTTCGTCCCTGCTGATCCAGGTGCGCAACAGCAGCCGGCTCCGCGCCGGATCCGGGTGGTCCACGAACTCCGTGCGCGCATGCAGGGTACGCAGGTTGTTTACGATCAGTACCTCATCCGGCCGCATGCGTCCTTCGATCTTCCTTGTCCGGTCGACCGCCGCGTCGAAGGCGTCCAAGGCGGCGTGCTGCCCGGCGGTCAGTTCCGGGGCGCCCCGCTGCCGGTGGCCGAGTTCGACGTAACGCCGGAGATAGGTGACGGCGGGTCGCCCTCGGTGGTCGAACAGGATCGGCTTGGCCACGGTGTGCTCTGCATCGCCGGTGCCGTCACCACGTCGATGGAAGTGAAACGGCCTGCCCAGCACGTCGACGACCGCCTCCTGCCCGGCCAGTTCGCGCACCACGTCCCGCAGGTGCGCCAGGTGCAGGGATCCCCCTCGCATCGCCTGCCGGACGCAGAACAGGGCGAACATGTCCGGTACCGGAAACCCTGCCTCCGCCCCATCGGTGTGGAAATGGCCACCGAATCTCGAATCCGCGTAACGAGTGCTCTCTCCCTGCCCGATCGTGCTGCCCCGGTCGCGGACCTCACGGACCACGGTGCCGTGCCGATCCTGTGGTATCGGCGTACCGAGGAGCTCGCTGAACCGCAGAACGGCGCGGTGATCGGTCCAGATCCCCTCCGGAAAGCCCTGCAGCACGCAAAGGCCCGGCCATGACTCCAGCTCTGTGACGAGGGAGTCCAGCCAGGAGCACAGCTTCCGCATCGTCGGGCCACCGCTGTCCTCTCCGCGCAGGAACGCGGGCAGCTCCGGCCTGATCGGGTACCGGAAACGATCGAATCCGTTCACCGTCGGCATGCGTTCCTCCCGGTGGCCGGCTCTTCGCGTACCCTCGATCGATCTCCGCGCCCGGATCAGGCGTAGTCGGGGGTGCCGGCGGGCACAGTGAATCGGAACTCCGCACCGCCGCCGGGGGCGCGCCGCACCGCGATGGTGCCGCCGTGCGCCTCCACCAGGCCCTTGACGATGAACAGGCCGAGCCCGGTGCCGCCGCGCCGGTTGCCGCCGGGGCCGCGCCAGAACTGGCGGAAGACGCGCTGCGCCGCCTCGGGCGGGATCCCCTCGCCCTCGTCGCGCACTGACACGACGGCCCCGGGGCCGTCCGCCGCGTTCACCCGCTCGATCACGATCGTCACGGTGCCGGCGCCGTGCCGGACGGCATTCTCCAGCAGGTTGCCCAGGATCTGGTCGATCTTGTCCGGATCCAGCCACATCTCCGGCAGCCCGTCGGCAGCGATCAGCCGGAACCGGTCGGCGGGGTCGCCGGCGGCCACCCGCCCGGCGATCACCTTGCGGGCCTCCTCGGCCAGGTCGACCACCTGGCGGCGCATCTCCAGCCGGCCCGCCTCGATCCGGGACACGTCCAGCAGTTCGGTGATCAGCCGGGTCACCCGGTCGGCGTCGGCGTTGACCGTCTCCAGCATCACCCGCTTCTGGTCGTCGTTGAAGCGGTGCCACTTGGCCAGCAGCGTCGCGGTGAACCCCTTGACGCTGGTGAGCGGGGAACGCAGCTCATGGGCGACGGTGGAGACCAGGTCGGCCCGGTCGCGTTCCTGGCGGGCCCGGCGGGCGGCGTCGCGGAAGCTGATCGTGAAACGTTCCACGGACCGGTCGGGACGGCGCCGGTAGGAGGCGGCGACCAGCAGTTCGGTGCCGCCGGCCAGGAACAGCGGGCGCTCGGGGTGCCGGGTGCGGGTGGCCAGGCCCCCGTACGGGTCCAGGCACTTCCACCAGTCGCGTCCCTCCGCGTCGTGCAGCGGCAGCACGTCGCGGAAGTCGCGGCCCAGCGCCGCCTCGGCGGCGATGCCGGTCAGCCGGGTCGCGGCGCGGTTGAACACCACCACGCGCGCGCGGGCGTCGGCCACCAGCAGCCCGTCGGGCAGGTCGTCGGCCCACTCCGGGGCCGGATGGCCGAGCGGGCCGCGCCCGTGCCGGAGGGCGGGCACGGCGGGCCGCGACACCTGCGGGGAGTTTTCGACACCCACCAGCGCCTCCAGAGCACCCGTGAAACGCGGCCTGTCGGAAGAGAGCCTATAGCCACCCGGCGGGAACGCGGGTCCGCGAAACCCCTTACCCACAGGGCTTTTCACGGTTTCCGGCGGATACGTCCCACTCGCGGGGAAGTCCAGCGGATACGTCCCACTCATGGAGAAGTCCAGCGGATACGTCCCACTCACGGAGAAGTCCAGCGGGTCCGTCCCCCTCGCGGGGACGCCCGGTGGAGGCGTCTCGCTCATGGGATGCGGCCGGGCCGTCAGCTCAGGGACGAGGTACGGCCCGCCGCGACGGCCTGGGCGACGGTGTCGTACAGCGGGAAGACCTGCTCCAGGCCGGTGATGCGGAACAGCCGCCGCTGCGACGGACGCACCGCGGCCAGGCTGATCTCGCCGCCGCGGGCGTGCAGGTGGTTGTGCGCGCCGACCAGGGCGCCCAGCCCGGTGGCGTCACAGAAGCCGACCCCGCCGAAGTTCAGCACCAGCCGGCCCTGACCGGCGGCGGTCAGCTCCTCGCCCAGCTCGATCAGCCGGGCGCGCAGCTCCTCGGCGGTGCGCAGGTCGATCTCGCCGGTGACCGCGGCCACCAGCGTCCCGCCGTGCGCGCCGGCCACCGTGACGGTCAGCTCGGCCTCGCCGTCGGCGGGCGAGAGCGCGCCGGCGCCCTGCCGGCAGCGCGGCACGGCCGCCGACGAGCGCGGTCCGTGGTGTTGCGGTCGTCGTGAACGCGGCACCTGAGGCGCCTTCCTGTCGTCGATCATCGTCGCCCCCCTCTCGCGGCGTCAGCGCCGCTCTCCGGCCACCGTAGGCACCGGATGAGACGCGCGGAATCCCTCGTCAGACGGGTTCCCGCTCCTGCTTGGGGACGAGCCCGCCGAGCGGGTCACCGTCAGACGGTGAAATTCTCACGACCATCCTGACAGCCGGGACACCCGTGAAGATCGCTAACGGGCGTCCGGAAACGGCCAGGGTTTTCCGGCTGGGAAGGCAACCGTCCAGGCCGTTCGGACGTTGTCGCCGACCCGGTGGCGGTGACGCCCGGCCCCTGTGGGCACGCGCCGACCGAGCCGCTTTCCGCGCGTTCCGGCGGGCCGCCCGTCCAGGTCGGGCCCGTTCCTCTCGGTCAGGCTCGTTCGGTGCCGGTGGAGGCTTCGCCCGCCACGGGCCCGCCGGGTGCGGGGCGATCGGAGCACCCGGTGCGCTGGGCGCGGGCGGAAGCGTACAGGCAGACCGCGGCGGCGGTCGCCAGGTTCAGGCTTTCGGCACGTCCGTAGATGGGGACCCGGACGACCTCGTCGACGTCGCGCAGGATCTCCTCCGGCAGGCCCCACGCCTCGTTGCCGAACACCCAGGCGGTGGGCCGGGCCAGCAGCCCGTCATCGATGGCCGAGTCCAGCGTGCGGTCCCCGGCCCCGTCGGCGGCCAGCACCGTCAGGCCGCTGTCCCGCAGCGCGGGGATCAGCGTGCCGAACCGGGGCCCGGCCACCACCGGGACGTGGAACAGGCTGCCCGCCGAAGCCCGCACGCACTTGCCGTTGTAGGGGTCCACCGACGCGTCGGTGAACACGACGGCCTCCGAACCGGCCGCGTCCGCCGTGCGCAGCACCGTCCCGGCGTTACCGGGGTCGCGGACGTGCGCGAGCACCGTGACCAGCCGGGGCCGGGGCGCCAGCGCCTCGGCCAGCCCGACGTCGACGAACCGGCACACCGCCAGCAGGCCCTGCGGCGTGACGGTCTGCGCCAACTCGGCCATGACCTCGCCGCTGACCCGCAGCACCGGTGCGCCCGCCCGCTCGGCCGCCGTCACCAGATCGGCGTGCCGGGACTCGGCCTCGGCCGTGGTGAACAGCTCCGACAGCACGCCCGGCAGCTCCAGCGCCTCCCGCACCGCCTGCGGCCCCTCGGCCAGGAAGCTGCGGTCGCGGTGCCGGAACGTGCGCTTGGCGAGCCGCCGAGCCGATTTCACCCGGGGCGACCGGATGGAGGTCAGCTCGCGGCCCGCCATGTTCCCCGCACTTCCCGTCCGGACGACCTTCTGCTCGCCGATGCTCAGGCGGCCTTGGCGTCCTGCGCCGGCAGCGACTCCTTGGCCAGCTCGACCAGGGTCTTGAAGACCTCCGGCTCGTTGACCGCGAGCTCGGCCAGCATACGGCGGTCGACCTCAAGCTCGGCGGCCTTGAGGCCCTGGATGAACCGGTTGTAGGTCATGCCGTTGGCGCGGGCGGCGGCGTTGATCCGCTGGATCCACAGCCGGCGGAACTGGCCCTTGCGGTCCTTGCGGTCCCGGTAGGCGTAGGTCATCGAGTGGAGCATCTGCTCCTTGGCCTTGCGGTACAGCCGCGACCGCTGGCCCCGGTAGCCGCTGGCCCGCTCAAGGACGACCCGACGCTTCTTGGCGGCGTTGACAGCCCGCTTCACACGTGCCACGTGTCCATCTCCTTTGCGCGAGGCCGGGTCCGATGGGGCCCGGCCGGTGATCGTCGAAGACCCTCGGAAGGTGCCGAGGGATGGCTACTTGCGAAGCAGCTTCTTGATGTTCTTGGCGTCGGAGTCCGCGACCACGACCCGGCCATCCAGGCGCCGGGTGCGCTTGGAGGGCTTGTGCTCGAGCAGGTGGTTGCGGTTGGCGCGGCGGCGCGTCACCTTGCCGGAGCCGGTCAGCTTGAAGCGCTTCTTGGCACCGCTGTGGGTCTTGGTCTTCGGCATGGTCGCCGTCGTCTCCCTCGTTCTCGTCCGCGCGGGCGCGCGGGGGACGTGCGCGAGCGGGGCGCGCGCCATGGGTGGCATGGCGGCGCGCCCGTTCGGCGCACCGAATGTACGTGCTGAACCCGCCCCGCCGGCGCACCGGTCAGGGGCGGCGGCCCGGGCGTGGGGCGCCCGGACGCGCGGACCCACCGCGCGACACAGCGGATCGCGCCCGTGGGCCGGCGAGACGCCCCGGCCGTGCGGCCGGGGACTTCAGTCTTCGCCGCGCGCGCGCTCGCGGTCGGCGGCGCGCTCGGCCTTGGCCTCCGCCTTGGCCTCGGCCTTCTTCTTGTGCGGGCCGATCACCATGATCATGTTACGGCCGTCCTGCTTGGGCCGCGACTCCACGAAGCCGAGGTCGGCGACGTCGTCGGCGAGCCGCTGCAGCAGCCGGAACCCCAGCTCGGGACGGGACTGCTCCCGGCCCCGGAACATGATGGTGACCTTGACCTTGTCGCCCGCCTTCAGGAACCGCACCACGTGACCCTTCTTGGTCTCGTAGTCGTGCGGATCGATCTTCGGCCGGAGCTTGATCTCCTTGATGACCGTATGCGCCTGGTTACGCCGCGCCTCGCGCGCCTTCATCGCGGACTCGTACTTGAACTTGCCGTAGTCCATCAGCTTGGCCACGGGCGGGCGCGCGGTCGGCGCGACCTCCACCAGGTCAAGATCGGACTCACGGGCGAGTTCGAGTGCCTTGACGATGGGCACGATGCCCACCTGTTCGCCGTTTGGGCCGACGAGCCGGACCTCCGGCACACGAATGCGGTCGTTGATACGCGGTTCGGCGCTGATGGGACCTCCTTGGGGCGTCACGTGGTCATATGTGTTCCAGCCGACCGGTCGCACCCGCGGGCCATCACGCGAAAAGCCCCGCACGACTCACATGCGGGGCCACCATCGGTCGTCACGGCGGCCGACGCCGCCGAAACTCGGCGACCGGCCGACACGTCGCCAGTGCGACGCGACACCGTCCGCCGGACCGATGACCCTCCGGCCTGACGGCCGAACAGGTGGGAGTGACCTCCGCTTGAGCACCCGGGGGCTGGTCGCCTCCGGGTCGGTCAGCGAGTAAGACTATCAGCTTTTAGTTTCGCGTCCACTCTACCCCATTCCCGACGGGGCGCGGATCTCCGACGGCCGGGTCCGGCCGCGGGCGGAGACGCCGTACGCCGCCTGAGCCGGCGTCAGCGAGAGGCCCGGGAACGGGCGGCCCGGCCTCCCGGGATCAGTGCGGATCGCCGCGCCGCGCGCGGGAGGCCAGTTCGGCCTCCCCGGCGGTCCGCATCGCCTCGACTGGGACGTCCTCGCGGCCGGTCATCATCGCCACCTGGCGGACGGCCTGGTGCAGCAGCATCGGGAAACCGCCGACCACCGTGCCGCCGGCCCGCTCGACCGCCTGGGCGAGCGCGGTCGACCACGGCGCGTACACCACGTCGAACAGCGCCGCGCCCGACTCGGCGACCAGGTCGCAGTAGGGGTCGGCGGCCCGGCCGGGCAGGGTGGAGACGACCAGATCGACCGGCAGGGCGCCGGCGAGCGCGTCGAACGTGAGGACGCCGACCGACAGCCCCAGCCGTTCCCCGACACCGCGGGCCTCCTCCGCCCGGGCCGGGTCGCGGACGGCCAGGGTCACCGCCTCCAGCCCGAGTTCGCGCAGCGCGGCCAGCGCGGACGCGGCGGTGGCGCCACCGCCGAGCACCACCGCCGACCGGGGGGCGCGCACCCCCGCCTCGGTCAGCGCGGTCACGATGCCGTACACATCGGTGTTGTCACCGAACCTGCGCCCGTCCCGCCAGATGACCGTGTTGGCGCCGCCGACGGCCGCCGCTGTTTCCGACACCTCGTCGACGAGCTTGAGCACGGTGCGCTTGAGCGGCATCGTCAGCGACAGGCCCACCCATTCGGCACCGAGACCGTCCAGCAGGGGCGCCAGGCCCGCCTCATCGCACTCGATCGCCTCGTACGTCCAGCCGGACAGACCCATCGCCGCGTACGCGGCGCGGTGCAGCACCGGCGACAGCGAATGCGCGATGGGTGAGCCCAGGACCGCGGCCCGTGGCACTCAGTCGCCTCCGTTCTGCTTGTTCCGGTTGTACTTGTCGACCAGGCGGTCGTGCTCCTCCTGGGTCTTGGAGAACTCGGTCAGGCCCTCCTCGGGATTGGTGGTGACGAAGAAGAGCCAGCCGTCCTTGGAGGGCTTGAACACCGCCTCGATGGCCTTGGCGCCGGGGCTGGAGATCGCTCCGGGCGGCAGCCCGTGGTTGCGGTAGGTGTTGTACGGGCTCTGCGTGTTGAGTTCCTCGTGGCTGGCCTCGATGCCGAACTTCTTCAGCGCGTACATCACCGTGCTGTCCATCTGGAGCTGCATCCGCCGCTTGAGCCGGTTGTAGATCACCTCGGAGATCTTCGGCATGTCGCTGGGCTTGCCGCTCTCCGCCTGGATGATGCTCGCCATCGCGATCGCCGTACCGGGCTTCATCCCGGCCTCCTTGGCCCTGTTCTCCAGGTCCAGGTCCTCGGCGTTCTGCTTGAACCGGTCGACCATCGTCTTGAGCGTGGCCTCGGCGCCGGCGTTGGGGTCCAGGTCGTAGCGGCCCGGCCACAGGTAGCCCTCGACCTGACCCTTGGCATAGGACGGCAGGCCGAGCCCCTTGGGATCCTCGACCACGGCCTCGAAGTCCTTGACGGGGATGCCGGTCTTCTTGGACAGCCGCTCGATGGTCTGCGAGACGCGCAGCCCTTCGGGAATGGTGATCTGGCTACTGGCGCGGGACTTGGGGTCCAGCAGCAGGCCCAGCGCGGCGGCGGCCGACATCTTCTTGCGCATGGCGTAGAAGCCGGGCTGGATGCTCGCCGAGCGCGGCTCCTTGGTGGCCGCGCGGACGTAGGCCTTGCTGCTCTTGACCACGTCGGCGGCCTCCAGCCGCTGACCGATGAGCTGGCCGGTGTCGCCGTCCTTGATCTGGACGGTGACCTGGCCGCTGCCCTGCCCGGAGTAGTCGGGCGTGGACAGCCGCTTCTCCAGGGCCACCAGGCCGAGCAGGCCGCCGCCGCCGAACACCGCCACCAGGAAGGCCAGCGAGAACATCACCGCGGCACGGCTGCTGGCCTTGCGCTTGCGTTGCCGTTTGCGGACCGAGGCCTTGCCCTTCCGGGTGGGCCGCTCCTCGTCGGGCTCGTCCTCGTACTGCTCCTCGAAGAGGCCCTGGTGATGGTCCTCGTGGAGGCCGTCGTAGTGACCATCTTGAGGGTCGTCGTAGCGGCCCCCTTGGGGACCGTCGTGGTAACTCTCTGAGCGGCCGTCGTAGTGGCCCCCTTGGGGACCCTCGTAATAGCCCTCTGAACGGCCGTCGTAGTGGCCCCCTTGGGGGCCGTCGTAATACCCCTCTTGAGGGCCGTCGTAGTAGCCCTCCTGGTGACCGTCATGAGGGCCCGCCTGGTGGTCGTCGTAGCGACCCGGCGGTCGGCGGCGGTCGTCGTAATGCTCCTCAGGGCCGCCGTAGTGTCCTGTGGGGCGGCCGTAACGGCCCCCGGGGCGGGGACTCCCGTAGCGGTCCTCGCCGCCGCGGCGGCCCTGATGGCCGTCGCGGCGGCCTCTGTGGGCGGGGTCTTCGAAAAGGTCCAGATCGTTCATGAGCTTCCCCGGACTGTCTCACCGGGCGGCCGTCCCGTCAGGCGTTCCCCGTCGAGGGCCGCTTGCAACAGGACGGCGGCGGCGGCCTGGTCGACCACCTGGCGGCGGGCCTTGCCGCGCACTCCCGACTGCCGTAGACCGGTCTCGGCCGTGACGGTGGTGAGCCGTTCGTCGTACAGCCGGACGCCGTCGTCGGGCAGCAGCCCCGACAGCCGCCCGGCCAGCGCCTCGGCGAACCGCCTGGCCTGGTCGGCGGCCGGGCCGCTGCGGCCCGACAGCGAGGTGGGCAGGCCGACGATCACCTCGACGGCCTCGTACTCGGCCACCAGCTCGGCGATCCGGTCCAGGTCCCCCTTGCCCCGCCGGACGGTCTCCAGCGGAGTGGCCAGGACGCCGCGAGGGTCGCTGCGCGCCACGCCGATGCGGACGCTGCCGACATCGACGCCGAGCCGGGCGCCCGGCCTCACGCCCGCCTCACCGGTTCGCGCGGGGCGGGCGGGCCGGCCGGGGCCCCATGACAACAAGATCCGTGCACATGACGAACAATACGGGCACCGTACCGAGCGCGGTTCGAGATCACGCGGACCCGACTGCCCGTTCGACGGCCACCAGCGCCTCGCCGATAGCCGCCGGGTTCGCGCCGCCGCCCTGCGCGAGGTCGTCCTTGCCGCCGCCACCACCGCCCAGGGTCTTGGCCGCCACACCGACCAGGGCGCCGGCCTTCAGGCCCCGCTCACGGGCGCCGTCGTTGATCGCGACGACCACGACCGGGCGGTCCTTGGGAACGCCGGCGACCATGACGACGGCGGGCCTGCGGGCCAGCCGCCCCCGTACATCCACGGCCAGCTTGCGCAGGTCGTCGGCGCCGGTGCCGTCGGGGGCGCGGTGCGCCACGAAGGCGATGCCGCCCACGTCCGCGGCGGACTCGGCCAGCGAGCCCGCCACCGCCAGGACCTGGGCCGAGCGCAGCCGCTCCAGCTCCTTCTCCGCCTCGCGCAGCCGGCCGACTATCCCGGAGATGCGCTCCGGCAGCTCCTCCTTGCGGGTCTTGAGCTGCTCGGACAGCTGGGCCACCAGCACGCTCTCCCGGGCCAGGAAGCGGAAGGCGTCGATGCCGACCAGCGCCTCCACCCGGCGGACCCCGGCGCCGATGGACGACTCACCGAGCACCTTGACCAGACCGAGCTGGCCGGATCGGGCCACGTGGGTGCCGCCGCACAGCTCGCGGGAGTACTCCCCGACCTCCACGACCCGGACCTCGTCGCCGTACTTCTCACCGAACAGGGCCAGCGCGCCCATGGCGCGGGCCTCGTCGATGGAGGTGTGGAAGGCCCGCACGTCCAGGTCGTTGACCAGGACCTCGTTGACCTCGTCCTCGACGTCGCGCAGCACGCTGGGCGAGACGGGCCCGGTGCTGGTGAAGTCGAACCGGAAGCGGCCGGGCGAGTTCTCCGAGCCGGCCTGCGCGGCCGACTCGCCCAGCGCCCGGCGGAACCCGGCGTGCACCAGGTGGGTGGCGGTGTGCGAGCGGGAGATCGCCCGACGCCGCTCGGTGTCGATCTCGGCGAACGCCGTGTCGCCGGTCTGCGCCTCGCCGCTGCGCACGGTGCCGCGGTGCACGATCAGCCCGGCCAGCGGGGACTGCACGTCGTGGATCTCGATCTCGGCGCCGCCGCCCAGCCGGATCAGGCCGTGGTCGGCGAGCTGGCCGCCGCCCTCGGCGTAGAACGGGGTGCGGTCCAGCACGACCTCGACGTCGGTGCCCGCGCCGGCCGCCGGCACGGAGACGCCGTTGACCAGCAGCCCGACCAGCCGGGCCTCGCCGGTGACGCTGTCGTAGCCGGTGAAGTCGACCTTGCCGCCGGACAGGTCGAGCAGCTCGCCGAGCACCGACACGTCCAGGTTGCCGGTCTTCTTGGCGGCCGCGTCGGCCTTGGCCCGCTGCCGCTGCTCCTCCAGCAGTCGGCGGAACCCCTCCTCGTCGACCGACAGGCCCTGCTCGGAGGCCATCTCCAGGGTCAGGTCGATGGGGAAGCCGTAGGTGTCGTGCAGGGTGAACGCCTGCGCGCCGGGCAGGGTCGCCCGGCCCGAGCGCCTGGTCTCCTCCACCGCCGCGTCGAAGATCGCCGTCCCGGTGCGCAGCGTCTGGCCGAAGCGCTCCTCCTCGGCGTCGATCACCGCGTGGATGTTGGCGGCGGTGCGGATCAGGTCCTGGTACTGCTCGCCCATCGCGCCGATCGCCACCGCGGTCAGCTCGTGCATCAGCCCGGCCTGCTCGCCGCCCAGCAGCCGCAGGTTGCGGATGGCGCGGCGCAGGATGCGGCGCAGCACGTAGCCGCGGCCCTCGTTGGCCGGGATGATCCCGTCGGAGACCATCATCGTCCCGGCCCGCACGTGGTCGGCGATCACCCGCAGCGACACGTCGGCGCGCTGCTCACGGCCGTACTTGGCGCCGGTGAGCTCGGCGGCCCGGTCGAGGATCTTCCACAGGGTGTCGGTCTCGTAGATGTTGTCGACGCCCTGCAGGATGGCGGCCATCCGCTCCAGACCCATGCCGGTGTCGATGTTGCGGGCCGGCAGCGGCCCGGAGATGTCGAAGTCGACCTTGCTGCGGACCTTGGCCAGCTGCTCCTGCATGAAGACGAGGTTCCACACCTCCAGGTAGCGGTCCTCGTCGACGACCGGGCCGCCCTCACGGCCGTACTCGGGGCCCCGGTCGTAGTAGATCTCCGAGCAGGGGCCGCCGGGGCCGGGCACGCCCATGTGCCAGTAGTTGTCGGCCAGCCCGCGGCGCTGGATCCGCTCCTCGGGAACCCCGACCTTGCGGTGCCAGATGTCGGCGGCCTCATCGTCGTCGAGGTAGACGGTCACCCACAGCCGGTCCTCGGGGAACCCGAAGCCGCCGTCGGCCTCCGGCCGCGTCAGCAGCTCCCAGGCGAACGGGATGGCGCCTTCCTTGAAGTAGTCCCCGATGGAGAAGTTGCCCAGCATCTGGAAGAACGTGGCGTGCCGGGTGGTCTTGCCGACCTCGTCGATGTCGGGGGTGCGCACGCACTTCTGGGCGCTGGCCATGCGCGGCGCGGGCGGGGTGCGCTGGCCCAGGAAGTACGGCTTGAACGGGACCATCCCGGCGGGGACCAGCAGCAGGGTGGGGTCCTCGGCGACCAGGCTGGCCGAGGGCACGACCGTGTGCCCCCGCTCCTCGAAGAACGCGAGGAAACGGCGTGCGACCTCTGCCGACTCCATGTCAGTGGCCATCCTTGTCTTCGTCGATAACGGTGTAACGGGCTTTGAGGATCCGGCGCGGCCGGGGGGCCTCGATCTCGGGCGGGTGCCGGTCGGCCTCGATGGCCTCGCGCAGCTCGGCCTCGCGGGCGCGGGTCTCCTCCCGTACGTCCTGGACGAAGATCCGCAGCCGCTCGCCGGCGCCCAGCGCCCGGTCGGTGGCCTTGCCGGCCAGGCTGTGCGGGGTCAGCTGCCGGGCCATCCGGGTCGCCTTGCGGGTCGCCCACACCCCGGTGCCGGCCCCGACGACCAGCCAGAACGTCCTTCTCATCGGCGCCCCCTGCCCGAGCCGCCCGAGCTACCCGAGCCGCCCGAGCCGCGGCGGGCCGGCAGCGCGGCGCGGGTCTCGGCCCGCTCGGCGTCCCGGTTGTTGCCCAGCGCCTTGCGCACCCCGTAGGAGAAGGCGGCGGCCTTGACCACCGGCCCGCCGAACACCGTCGACATCACGGTGGTGACCGCCGAGACGTTCTGGGTGACCCCGGCGACCTGCTTGGTGATGACGTCGGTGCGGCCCAGCTGCTCGTTGGCGCGGCGAACCGTGTCGGCCATGTCGTCCAGCAGCGGGGCGGCCTGGTCGGCCAGCTCGGAGACCAGCTTGGTGGCCTCCCCCAGCAGCCGGGCCAGCCGCAGCAGCGCATAGGCCAGGAAGGAGACCAGGATGGCCCAGAACAGGGCCACGAGGAGGCCTGCCAGCTGTCCTGCAGTAAGCATCCGGGTTTCCGTTCGCGTCGCCGTCCGTGTTGGGGCCAGGTGCGGTGCTGCAAGACCCTACCGTGAGCACCGGTGACGCCCGTACCGGGTTTCCTGGCCGTGCGGCGTGCCGCGGCCCCGCGCCTCGCGGGGGTCCGCGTCAGCTCCTACCGGCAGGTTAGCCGGTCCGGGCGGCGTTCCGTGGCCGCCGGCCGATGTCATGTCGTCCGGCCGCCGTCCCGGTGACCTCGCAGGACCGCCCGGATGCGGTCCAGCACCTCGGAGAAACGCGCCTCCGCGCCGTGCCGGGTCGGCCGGTAGTACCGCCGGTCCGCTACGGCGTCGGGGGCGTACTGCTGCCGCACCACCCCGCCGGGGAAGTCGTGGGCGTACCGGTAGCCCTCGCCGTGGCCGATCTTGGCGGCGCCCTTGTAGTGGGCGTCGCGCAGGTGCGGGGGCACCTGGCCGACCAGCCCTTTGCGGACGTCGCCGATCGCCTGGTCGATGGCGGTGATCACCGCGTTGGACTTGGGCGCCAGTGACAGGTGGATCACCGCCTGGGCGAGGTTGATCCTGGCCTCGGGGAGCCCCACGAACTCCACCGCGTGTGCGGCGGCGGTGGCGGTCTGCAGGGCCGTCGGGTCGGCCATGCCGATGTCTTCGCTGGCGTGGACGATCAGCCGCCGGGCGATGAAGCGGGGGTCCTCCCCCGCCTCCAGCATCCGGGCCAGGTAGTGCAGTGCGGCGTCCACGTCGCTGCCCCGGATGCTCTTGATGAACGCGCTGACGACGTCGTAGTGCTGGTCGCCCTCCCGGTCGTAGCGCACGGCGGCCCGGTCCACCGCCTTCTCCAGCACCTCGACGTCGATGGCCCGGCCGTCCGGGACGACCAGCGCGGCGGCCTCCAGGTAGGTGAGGGTGCGGCGGGCGTCGCCGCCGGCGAGGCGGATCAGGTGGTCGGTGGCCTCGGGGGTCAGCTCGACCCGGCCGCCGAGCCCGCGCTCGTCGGCCAGCGCCCGGGCGATCACCTCGCGCAGGTGGTCCTCGCCGAGGGGTTCCAGGGTCAGCAGCAGCGACCGGGACAGCAACGGGCTGATCACCGAGAAGAACGGGTTCTCGGTGGTGGCGCCGATGAAGGAGACCCAGCGGTTCTCCACCGCCGGCAGCAGCGCGTCCTGCTGGGCCTTGTTGAAGCGGTGCACCTCGTCGACGAACAGGACGGTCTGCCGGCCGGTCATGCCCAGCTCGCGCCGGGCCAGGTCGATCTCGGCGCGGACCCGCTTGACTCCGTCGCTGACCGCGGAGATCTCCACGAAACGCCGCCGGGTGACCCCGGCCACGACGTAGGCCAGGGTGGTCTTGCCGGTGCCGGGTGGGCCCCACAGCACCAGCGACATGGGCACGTCCCGGTCCACCAGCTGCCGGATGGGCGTGCCGGGGCCAAGCAGGTGCTCCTGGCCGACAACCTCGTCCAGACCGTGCGGCCTCATCCGCACGGCCAGCGGCTGCTGCGCGGCGGGAACTCCTCCTGCGGCGGGACCCGCAGAAGAGGTGGACGCGGAGGAGGAGGCGGCGGCAGGGGGCTGCGCGGGCTCCCGGCCCGGCTCGTCGAAGAGGCCGTCCGCCTGCGCTGGGTCGACCCTGGACATGTGTTCGAGGCTATCGGCCCGCGGCCGCGCCGCCGCCCGCCCGGCAAAGCCCGGAACTTCGTGGTGCGGTGAGGGGCCTGCCACGGCTCCTCCTGTGCTATTCAAAGGGTCCGGGAACGTCCGTTTCGTTCCGGACGTTGGTCAGCCCCGGAGGAGCAACGGGCGTGAGAGTGACAGGCATGGCAGGCCGCGTACCCCATGGGGTCGCCGGCATGCTCGTCGTCTTGTTCGCGCTCGCCGGGGTGGCATTCAGCTACGGGCTGGGCGGCCATACGCCCCCGCTGAGGTTCTGCCTGGTGCACGCCCAGGAGCCGGGCGATAGGGCGCCGGTGGGGCCGGGGATCGTGGCCCAGGACCAGGCGCACCCCGCGCCGGGGCATCCGCGGCCCGCACCTGGTGACGCCTGCCTGTCGCTGGCGGTGCTGCTGACCCTCATGGTCCTGGCCCTGGCGGCCGTGCCGCGGCCCCGCGGCGTGCGGCCGCGTCGGTTCGGCTGGACGCTGGTCCCTCCGGCCCGTGCGCCGTCCCGGCCCCGTCCCCTGGCCGTCCTCCAGGTCCTGCGGCTGTGATCGGACGTGACGCACGGCCTGCGGCCGTGCGATCCCGCCGCCCACCAGCCGTCCCCCGAAGGGAACATCCATGTCCAAGAGCGCCAGAAACCGCAACAACCGGCAGAACGTCCTGACCAAGACCAGCCCGCCCTGGGGCGCGATCGCCTTCTTCACCACCATCGGCGTGATCGTCCTGGCCGCCGTCGGCTTCGCCGCCTGGCAGGCGTTCAAGCCCGCCGAGGCCATCGCGGGGCTGGTGGAGAAGGACGGCCTCAAGCAGGACCACGTGCAGACCCCGGTCACCTACGACACCACCCCGCCCATGGGCGGCCCGCACCACCCGGTCTGGCAGAACTGCGACGGCCGTGTCTACGACCAGCCGCTCAAGAACGAGCACGCGGTGCACTCCCTGGAGCACGGCGCCGTCTGGTTCACCTACCGGCCCGGACTGGCCTCCGGCGAGCTCGACAAGCTCAAGAGCAAGGTCGAGGGCACCGACTACACGATGCTGAGCCCCGTGCAGAACCAGGACGCCCCGATCGTGCTGAGTGCCTGGGGCAAGCAGGTCAAGGTGGACAAGGCCGATGACGGCCGCATCAACGCCTTCCTGAAGGCGTACCTGAAGGGCCCGCAGACGCCCGAGCCGGGCGCCGCCTGCTCCGGCGGCAAGGACACGCCTTGACCGAGGCCACCGAGGCCGCAGCGGCCACCCAGGCCACAGCGGCCGCGCCGCCGCGGGGACGCCGGGTCTCCCTCGTCCTCGCGGCGCTGGTGGCCGTCGTCGCGGTGATCGTGGTCGCCGTGTCGGTGCTGCGTCCGGGCGGCCCGGGGCCCGACAGTCCCGAGGCCGGTTTCGCCCGCGACATGAGCACCCACCACGCCCAGGCGGTGCGGATGTCGTTCCTGGTCCGCGACGCCACCGAGGACGAGGCGGTGCGGCTGCTGGCCTACGACATCATCAACACCCAGTCCGCGCAGATCGGCATGATGACCGCCTGGCTGGACCAGTGGGAGGCGCCGAAGGTCGACCCCGGCGGGTCGATGCGGTGGATGTCCGGGCACGGTGGGCACGGCGGGGGTCCCGCCGCCACGATGCCGGGGATGGCCACCCGCGAGCAGCTGGAGGAGCTGGAGAACGCCGAGGGCAGGGCCGCCGAGGTGCTGTTCCTCAAGCTGATGATCGCCCACCATCGCGGCGGGGTGTCGATGGCCGAGGCCATCCTGTCGCGCACCGACCACAAGCAGGTGGAACGGCTGGCCCGCACGATGGTCCAGGGCCAGCGCTCGGAGGTCGACCTGATGAACACCATGCTCCGCGAGCGCGGAGCGGCCTGAGGGCCACACGCCGATGGCCTCGCCCCCGCGGCCGCGGGGGCGAGGCCATCGGCGTTCGGTCCCGACCCGGTCAGGACTCCTCGTCCGGCTCGCCCCGGACGTCGATCCCGGCCTCCTTGCGCTGCTGCTCGGTGATCCCGGTGGGGGCGCCGGTGAGCGGGTCGTAGGCCGAGGCCGCCTTGGGGAAGGCGATCACGTCGCGGATCGAGTCGCCGCCCGCCAGCAGCATGACGGTGCGGTCCCAGCCGAACGCGATGCCGCCGTGCGGCGGCGGGCCGTACTTGAACGCCTCCAGCAGGAAGCCGAACTTGGCCTCGGCCTCCTCCTTGCCCATGCCCAGCACGTCGAAGACCCGCTGCTGCATTTCGGCGCGGTGGATACGGATCGAGCCGCCGCCGATCTCCATGCCGTTGCAGACGATGTCGTAGGCGTCGGCCAGCGCCACGTCCGGGTGCTCGTGGAAGGTGGCGGCGTACTCGGGCTTGGGCGCGGTGAACGGGTGGTGCACCGGGGTCCAGCCGGAGTGCGCGCCGGACTCGTCGTGCACCGGCTCGAACACCGGCGGGTCCACGATCCATACGAACGCCCAGGCGGACTCGTCGATCAGCCCGCAGCGGCGGCCGATCTCCAGCCGCGCCGCGCCCAGCAGCTCGCGGGAGGCGTGCGCCTGCCCGGCGGCGAAGAACACCGCGTCGCCCGGCTGCGCGCCCGCCGCGTGGGCCAGCCCGGCCCGCTCGGCGTCGGAGATGTTCTTGGCGACCGGGCCGCTCAGCGTGCCGTCCTCGGCAACCAGCACGTAGGCCAGGCCGCGGGCGCCGCGCGCCTTGGCCCAGTCCTGCCAGGCGTCCAGCTCCTTGCGGGTCTGCGACGCGCCGCCCGGCATCACCACGGCGCCCACGTAGGGGGCCTGGAAGACCCGGAACGGGGTGGCGGAGAAGAAGGCGGTCATGTCGACCAGCTCGTTGCCGAACCGCAGGTCGGGCTTGTCGGAGCCGTAGCGGGCCATCGCGTCGGCGTAGGCCATCCGCGGGATCGGCCGGGGCACCTCGTACCCGGCGATCTCCTTCCACAGCCGGGCCACCAGCTCCTCGCCGACGGCGATGACGTCGTCGGCCTCCACGAACGACATCTCCAGGTCGATCTGGGTGAACTCCGGCTGCCGGTCGGCGCGGAAGTCCTCGTCGCGGTAGCAGCGGGCGATCTGGTAGTAGCGCTCCAGGCCGGAGACCATCAGCAGCTGCTTGAACAGCTGGGGGGACTGTGGCAGCGCGTACCAGCGGCCCGGCTGCAGCCGCACCGGCACCAGGAAGTCGCGGGCGCCCTCCGGGGTGGAGCGGGTCAGCGTCGGGGTCTCCACGTTGACGAAGCCCTGCTCGCGCATCACGTCGCCCACCAGGTAGGCGGCCTGGGAGCGGATGCGCATGGTGCGGGCGACGGCGTCGCGGCGGATGTCGAGGTAGCGGTACTTCAGCCGCACCTCCTCGTTGACGTTGACGTCGCCCTCGATCGGGAACGGCAGCGGCGCCGACTCCGACAGCACCTCGATCTCGGTGGCGGCCACTTCGATGTCGCCGGTGGGCAACTCGGGGTTCTCGTTGCCGGCCGGCCGGGTGCGGACCTCGCCGGTGATCTTGACGCAGTACTCCGAGCGCAGGTCGTGCGCGGTGTCTTCCTCGCGGAAGACGACCTGGGCGACGCCGGTCGCGTCCCGCAGGTCAATGAACGTGACCCCGCCGTGGTCGCGGCGGCGCGCCACCCAGCCGGCGAGCACCACACGTTCCCCGGTGTGCTCCTTGCGCAGCACACCGGCGCCGTGCGTACGGATCATGGTGCGAGCCTCTCCTTCAGTGTTGCCGTGATGTCAGCGAGCGGAACGGCGCTCTGCTCACCGGTCCCCAGATCCTTGACCTGCGCGGATCCGGCGGCGATATCTCGCTCGCCGACGATCACGGCATAGGCCGCCCCGGACCGGTCGGCGCCCTTCATCGCGCCCTTGAGGCTCTTGCCCCCGTAGGACATGTCGGCGGCGATCCCGGCCGCCCGCAGCTCGGCCACCAGCGCGAAGACCCGCCGCTCGGCGGCCTCGCCCAGCGGCACCCCGAACACCTGGCAGCGGGACGGGACGGACGGCTGCACGCCCTCGGCCTCCAGGGCCAGCAGCGTGCGGTCCAGGCCCAGCCCGAAGCCGATGCCCGGCAGCGCCGGGCCGCCGATGTCCTCCGACAGGCCGTCGTAGCGGCCTCCGCCGCCGATGCCGGACTGGGCGCCCAGCAGCGGGTGGTCGAACTCGTAGGTGGTACGGGTGTAGTAGTCCAGGCCGCGCACCAGGCGGGGGTCGTCCTCCCACGCGATGCCCAGATCGGCCAGCAGCTCGCGCACCCGGTCGTGGTGGGCCTTGCAGGCGACGCACAGGTGGTCGGCCATCAGCGGCGCGTCGGCGACCAGGGCCCGCACCTCGGGGCGCTTGTCGTCCAGGACGCGCAGCGGGTTGATCTCCACGCGCGCGCTGGTGGCCTCGTCCAGGTCCAGGCCGCGCAGGAACTCCTGCAGCCGGACCCGGTAGGCGGGCCGGCACTCGCGGCAGCCCAGCGAGTTCAGCAGCAGCCGCACCTGGGTCAGGCCCAGGCTGCGGTACCAGTTCCAGGCGATGGCGATGGTCTCGGCGTCGACCTGGGGGTCCTCGCTGCCGATGGCCTCCAGGTCGAGCTGGTAGAACTGCCGGTAGCGGCCCTGCTGGGGACGCTCGGCGCGGAACGCCGGGCCGGTGGTCCACACCTTGACCGGCAGGCCCTGCTTGTGCAGGCCGTACTCCAGCACGGCGCGCAGCACCCCGGCGGTGAACTCCGGGCGCAGCGTGATGGAGCGGCCGCCGCGGTCGGAGAAGGTGTACATCTCCTTGCTCACCACGTCGGTGGACTCGCCCACCCCGCGCTTGAACAGCTGGGTGTCCTCGAAGACGGCCAACTCCACATAGCCGTACCCGGCCAGCCGGGCCTGCTCGGCGAACGCCTCGCGGGCGCTGCGCAGCAGCTCCGCACGCGGCGGCACGTATTCACTGACCCCCTTGGGGGCCTGAAAGCTTGAACTCATGGTCTGTAGTCAAAATCCCTTGCTGGGCCCGTCCGCGGGCGTCAGGTCCGCCAGGAACGGATTGACGGCGCGCTCGCGACCGATGGTGGTCTGCTCCCCGTGGCCGGGCAGGACGACGGTCTCGTCGGCCAGCGGCAGGCACACCCGCGCCAGGCTGGCCAGGATCTGCTCGTACGATCCACCCGGCAGGTCGGTGCGGCCGATCGAACCGGCAAACAGCAGGTCCCCGGTGAACATCACCTCGGGAATCTCCTCGGTCGCCGGCGTCCGGAACGTCACCGACCCGGGCGTATGGCCCGGCGCGTGATCGACGGTGAACCGCAGCCCGGCCAACTCCAGCACCGCGCCGTCCGACAGCTCACGCACGTCGTCGGGCTCGCTGAGCTCCAGTCCCCCGAACAGCTGCTGCCCGGCGCCCAGGCCAAGGCCCTTGCCGGGGTCGGTGAGCAGGTCGCGGTCGGCCGGATGGATGTAGGCCGGGACGTTCCTGGCGCCGCACACCGGGGCCACCGACCAGATGTGGTCGAGATGGCCGTGGGTGGCGATCACGGCGACCGGCTTGAGCCGGTGCTCGCGGACGACCTCCTCGATCCCGGCCTCGGCGTCCTGGCCCGGATCGATGATCACGCATTCCTCGCCCGCGGCGGGCGCCACGAGATAGCAGTTCGCGGCGAATGATCCAGCGGGGAACCCTGCGACGAGCACGGTCGTCCTCTCCTGCAGATTCGACAAGCCGTTCAGGAACTCAAGCGGCGCTTCGAGCGTACCGGCGCGGCCACGGCCATCGCGAACGAGATGCCGGGCCGTCGTGTCGCCGCCCGCGACGCAAGGGCGGCGGGAGGACGACGGGAGGAACGTCCCATGGCGGGCGCGGCCACCCCCGTCCGGCCGGTACCATGCGCAGCACGTTTCCTGATCAGTAGCGGGGCACCGCGAGGAGGACACGCGTGGCGGGGAAAGACCGCAAGAAGCAGTTGGCTCGGCAGCGCTATGAGCGTCAGCAGGCGCGCAGGGCGGCCGAGGCCAGGCGGGCGCGCCGGGTCCAGATCATCGGCGCGGTGGTGGGCGTGGCGGTGATCGCCGGCGGCGGCGCGGGCATCGTCGCGCTGGTTGGCGGCGACGAGGAGCCCAAGGCCAGCGCCGACGCCTCGCCGAGCCCCCCGCCGCAGGACGGGGCGCCCAAGCAGGAGATCTCGCTGCAGCGGGTGGACGTCAAGACCGCCCCGGGCGGCGGCACCGCCAAGTGCGAGTACCCCAAGTCCGACAACGACCAGGACCCCCCCAAGGACCTGGGCAAGCCCCCGGCCACCGCCGCCCACACCGGCACGGTGAAGGCGACGATCAAGACCAACCTCGGCGACGTCGGGGTGGAGTTGGACGCCGCCAAGGCGCCGTGCACCACCAACTCCTTCGCCTTCCTGGCGGGCAAGAAGTTCTTCGACAAGACCAAGTGCCACCGGCTGACCACCAGCGACAGCCTGAAGGTGCTGCAGTGCGGCGACCCGACCGGCACCGGCATGGGCGGCCCCGGGTACAGCTTCGCCAACGAGAACACCAAGGGCGCCAAGTACACCAAGGGCGTGCTGGCCATGGCCAACAGCGGCCCGGACACCAACGGCAGCCAGTTCTTCATCGTCTACGGGGACTCGCAGCTGGAACCCGACTATACGATCTTCGGAAAGATCTCATCGGGGATGGACGTCATCGAGAAGGTGGCCAATGCCGGGGTAGCGGCGCAATAGCGCCCTGACGGCTATGGTTTGGAAGGTCCGGCCATAAGGTAAGAAGGCCGGACCATGATGGGAGGCAATGGTGTCCAGCGCCACCGATCCCCACGGTCGTGTTGACGAAGACGGCACGGTCTACGTGAAGACGGCCGACGGCGGCGAACGGGTCGTCGGTTCCTGGCAGGCCGGTGCCCCGGAGGAGGCCCTGGCCTACTTCAAGCGCAAGTACGAGGCGCTGGTCACCGAGATCGAGCTGCTGGAGCAGCGGGTGCGTACCACCGACCTGGCGCCCGCCCAGGCCGAGCAGAGCATCGCGCGGCTACGCGAGTCGGTCACCGACGCGCACGCCGTCGGCGACCTGGACGCGCTGGCCCGCCGGCTGGACAGTCTCGGCGAGCTGGTGGGCAAGCGGCGCGAGGAGGTGCGGGCCCAGCGCGAGCACGCCCGCCACGAGGCCCGCGAGGTCAAGGAGCGCATCGTCGCCGAGGCCGAGCGGATCGCCGCCGAGGAGACCCACTGGAAGAACGGCGGTGAGCGGCTGCGCCAGCTGGTGGAGGAGTGGAAGGCCGCCGACCGTATCGACCGGCCGACCGAGACCGCGCTGTGGAAGCGGCTGTCGGCCGCCCGCAACGCCTTCACCAAGCGCCGCAAGGCCTACTTCGCGACGCTGGAGGACCAGCGCGAGCAGGCCCGCGTGGAAAAGGAGCGGCTGGTCGTCGAGGCCGAGGCGATGTCCGGCTCCACCGACTGGAGCGAGACCGCCGCCGCCTACCGGGACCTGATGCGCCGCTGGAAGTCGGCCGGCCGGGCCGGCAGGGACACTGAGGAGGAGCTGTGGGCCCGCTTCAAGGGGGCCCAGGACACCTTCTTCGCCGCCCGTGCCGCCGCCTACGCCGAACGCGACCACGAGCTGCGCGGCAACGCCGAGGTCAAGGAGCACATCCTCACCGAGGCCGAGCGGCTGCTGCCGGTCCGTGACGTCCGCCATGCCCGCCAGGCGCTGCGCTCCATCCAGGAGCGCTGGGAGGCAGCCGGCCCGGTGCCGCGCGACTCCCGCGACCGGCTGGAGGGACGGCTCCGCAAGATCGAGGACGCCGTCCGGGCCGCCGAGGAGGCCGAGTGGCGGCGCACCAACCCCGAGGCCCGCGCCCGCGCCGAGGCCACCGTCGGCCAGCTGCGCTCCTCCATCGAGCAGTTGGAGAAGCGGCTGGCCAAGGCCCGGGACGCCGGTCGCGACAAGGACGCCAAGGATGCCGAGGAGGCGCTGGCCGCCCGCCGCGCCTGGCTGGAAGAGGCCGAGCGCACCCTTGCGGAGTTCTCCTGAGGGTTCTCCCCCGGTCGGCAGAGCCGCTGAGTCTCACCTAGCCGGCAGGGCCGCGCCCGTGACAGACGGGGCGGGGTCCTGCCCGGCGTTTGACGGGCCGGTGCGCAGCCGGGCGACGGCGATGACAGTGGCCGCCAGGACCAGCAGGTTGCGGACGGCCAGGATCCAGGTCTCCAGGGGCTGGGCGGCCATCAGGTCGGGCCAGTTCAGCGGGTAGAGGAACTGGCTGAGGGCGGTGGCCGCCAGGATCAGCGGCACCGCCGGGCGCTGGCGGGAGCCCCGGTGGGCCAGGCAGACCGCGGCCAGGCCCAGCAGCCACAGCAGGTACTGCGGGGACAGCACCCGGCTGGTGGCGACCGCCGCCAGCACCGCTGCGAACGCCACGTCGCAGCCCCAGGCAACGTTCCAGCCCCGTCCGGCGCCGCGCCAGGCCAGCACGGCCACGACCAGCAGCGCGGCGACCGTCAGCGGCGGCAACAGCGCGGCCGCCCGCTCGACACCCGGCCCGACCAGCTCCATCGACCCGTACTGGTAGACGATCGTGCCGTCCCAGGACGACAAGCGGGCGATCATGAACGGGGTGGCGGCCACCGCCTCGCACTCCAGCCCACGCGACACCTGGGCGTCCAGGAACTCCCACGGGGCACGGCCCTGCGCCAGCCCGAACACCAGCAGGACCGCGCCGCACGTCACCGCGAAGGCCGCCGCCGCCTCGGCGCCCCGGCGGCTGCGGGGCAGGGCCGCCAGCAGCAGCACCGGCCACGCCTTCAGCAGGGCACCCACAGCGGCCAGCACCCCGAAGATCCGGTGGCGGGCCAGCATCAGCAGCGCCGCCACCGCCGCGACCGTGACGACCAGGTCGTAGCGCACATAGCTCATCGGCCCCAGCAGCACCAGACCCGCCGTCCAGACCCAGGCGCCGGCGAGCGGCCGCCCGGAACGGGTCAGCAGCCACATGATGAGCAGGTCGGCGGCCAGGGCCACCAGCGCGAACGTGGTGGTGTAGGTCCCCCCGAGCCAGCGCGGCAGCAGCATCACAGGGGCGGCCAGCGGCGGATACTGCCAGCGGACGTCCCCCTCGGGGAAGGCGCCCCCGGCCAGGATCCGGCTCCACTCCTCGTAGATGGCCGGGTCACCGAGGATCTCGCCGCGCCGCGGGTACGGGAACCGGTCGAGGATGATCAGCAGGCCGACGATCCGGGTCGCCAGCCAGCAACCCCAGACGAGCCCGCGTCTCACCGGGCGGCGCCGCTGGTCACCCGGTAGACGTCGTAGACGCCGTCCACGGAGCGGACGGCCTTGAGCACGTGCCCCAGATGCTTGGGGTCGCCCATCTCGAAGGTGAAGCGGCTGACCGCGACCCGGTCCCGGGTGGTGGTGACCGAGGCCGACAGGATGTTGACGTGCTGGTCCGACAGCACCCGGGTGACGTCCGACAGCAGCCGGGGCCGGTCGAGGGCCTCCACCTGGATGGCCACCAGGAACACCGAGTCCTCGCTGGGCGACCACTTCACGTCGATCAGCCGGTCCGGCTCGTTGCGCAGGTCGGCGACGTTGGCGCAGTCCTCGCGGTGCACCGAGACGCCGTGGCCGCGGGTGACGAAGCCGACGATGTCGTCGCCGGGCACCGGGGTGCAGCAGCGCGACAGCCGGACCCACACGTCCGGGTCGCCGGCCACCACCACGCCAGGGTCGCCGGCCGGGCGGGTGCGGCTCTTACGGCGGGTCGGCAGCGCGACCTCGGCCATGTCCTCCTCGGCGCTCTCCACGCCGCCGAGGGCCTCCACCAGTTTCTGCACCACGGACTGGGCGGAAATGTGCCCTTCGCCGACCGCCGCGTACAGCGCGGACACGTCCGCATAACGCATGTCGCGGGCCAGCGCGAGCAGCGCCTCACCGGACATCATCCGCTGCAGCGGCATGTTCTGCTTGCGCATGGCGCGGGCGATGGAGTCCTTGCCGGCCTCGATCGCGGTGTCCCGGCGCTCCTTGGTGAACCAGTGCTTGATCTTGTTGCGGGCGCGGGCGCTCTTGACGAAGTTCAGCCAGTCGCGGCTGGGCCCGGCGTCCGGCGACTTGGAGGTGAAGACCTCCACCGAGTCCCCGTTGTCAAGGGTGGACTCCAGCGGCACCAGCCGCCCGTTGACCCGGGCGCCGATACATCGGTGGCCGACCTCGGTGTGGATGGCGTAGGCGAAGTCGACCGGGGTGGCGCCCTGCGGCAGCGCGATCACGTCGCCCTTGGGGGTGAAGACGAACACCTCCGACACCGACAGGTCAAAGCGCAGCGACTCCAGGAACTCGGCCGGGTCGGCGGTCTCCTTCTGCCAGTCCAGTAGCTGCCGCAGCCACTGCATGTCGGCGGCCTTGCGCCCGCCGACCGTCTCCTCCTTGTACTTCCAGTGCGCGGCGACCCCGTACTCGGCCCGGCGGTGCATGCCCCAGGTGCGGATCTGCAGCTCCACCGGCTTACCCTCGGGGCCGATCACGGTGGTGTGCAGCGACTGGTACATGTTGAACTTGGGCATCGCGATGTAGTCCTTGAACCGGCCGGGGACCGGGTTCCACCGCGCGTGGATCGAGCCGAGGGCGGCGTAGCAGTCGCGCACCGAGTCCACCAGCACCCGGATGCCCACCAGGTCGTAGATGTCGTCGAAGCCCACGTCGCGGGCGATCATCTTCTGGTAGATCGAGTAGTAGTGCTTGGGCCGGCCGGTCACACTGGCCTTGATCTTGGCCTCGCGCAGGTCGGCGGAGACCTTCTCGATCACTTCCTGCAGGTAGACGTCGCGGCGCGGGGCCCGCTCGGACACCAGCCGGGCGATCTCGTCGAACCGCTTGGGGTACAGGGTGGCGAACGCCAGGTCCTCCAGCTCCCACTTCAGCGTGTTCATCCCGAGCCGGTGCGCCAGCGGGGCGAAGACCTCCAGCGTCTCGCGGGCCTTCTTCTCCTGCTTGTGCCGGGGCATGTAGCGCAGGGTGCGCATGTTGTGCAGCCGGTCGGCGAGCTTGATCACCAGGACCCGGATGTCGCGGGCCATCGCCACGACCATCTTGCGGACGGTCTCGGCCTCGGCGGCGTCGCCGTACTTGACCTTGTCGAGCTTGGTGACCCCGTCGACCAGCGCGGCGATCTCCTCGCCGAAGTCGTCGCGCAGCTCCTCCAGGGTGTACTCGGTGTCCTCGACGGTGTCGTGCAGCAGCGCGGCGCACAGCGTCTCGGTGTTCATGCCGAGTTCGGCCAGGATGGTGGTGACCGCCAGCGGATGGGTGATGTACGGGTCGCCGCTCTTGCGTTTCTGGTCGCGGTGGTAGTGCGCCGCGACGTCGTAGGCCCGCTCGATGAGCCGCAGGTCCGCCTTGGGATGGGTGTTGCGGACGGTCTTGATCAGTGGTTCGAGTACCGGATTCATGGTGGTACCACGCTGTGCGCCCAGCCTGGCCAGCCGGCGCCGGACGCGGGCTGCCGACGGTGGGATGACGGCCGCCGACGGCGGGGCAGCCGGCGGGGACGAGGGCGGGGTCTGCGGGGGCTGGGCGGGTGTTCCGGGAGACGTTCCGGCGGACGCGACCGGGCCGGGGCGGGTCCCCCGCTCGCCCCCGTCCTCGGTTCCACGACCGGATGCGGGACCGGGCGCGGCCGGCGCGGCCTGCGGGCGCGCGTGCTCGGGCTCGGCGGCGCGGGCCCGCAGGGCGTCCGCTACCGCGTCGGTCGAGACCACCTCACCTGGCACCCAGCCTCCTCATCAACGCGGGTTGTGCGTCGCCTGAATCCGTACGGGTCTGCCCGCTCGGACCGCCCGGCCTCATCGCCCGGCGCCTGGGGGCGGGATCGCCACCTTCCCTGGTCCGGCAAGTCTAACCACCGGGCTTTTTCGGTACTACACGGTAACCAGGGAGTGAACGTCCAGATTCCCCAGCTTGTCCCGCCCGTTCAGGAAGGACAGCTCCATCAGCACCGACAGGCCCACCACCTCGCCCCCGCCGCGCCGGACCAGTTCGGCGGCCGCCTGCGCGGTGCCCCCGGTGGCAAGCACGTCGTCAACGATCAGCACGCGCTCGCCGGGGCGCAGCGCGTCGGCGTGCATCTCGATCGTCTCGGTGCCGTACTCCAGATCATAGGTCTGCTCGTGGGCGCGCGCGGGCAGCTTTCCCTTTTTGCGCACCGGGACGAACCCCGCGCCGAAGTGGTAGGCCACCGGGGCGGCCAGGATGAAGCCGCGCGCCTCGATCCCGACGATCTTGTCGACGGTGCCGCGGCCGTGGTGGGAGACGATCGCATCGACCACCCCGGCGAACGCCACGTGGTCGGCCAGCAGCGGGGTGATGTCCTTGAACACCACCCCGGGCTTGGGGTAGTCGGCCACGTCCCGGATCCGCTCGGCGATCAGCTTTCCGAGGTCGATCATCGACTACCTTCCCGTTCGCCGCTGCTGCCGGGTGCCGCGCCTGGGCTGGCGGCGCGGTCCGGTCTGGACGACCTTGACCTTACGGGACGACTCCGGCTCCGCCGCGGCCGACCCGTCCCCGGCGCGCCCGGCGTCCTCGTCCGGCGGGTCCGCGGCCGGGGCCTTCGTCCCGGCGGCCGGACGGTCCGCCGGGACGGCGGCCTTGCGGGCCCGCCGCTTGGCGCCGGCCTCCCGCGAGCGCAGCCGCTCGCGCAGCTCCCGGTAGCGGGGCTCGCGCTCCTTGAGCTGGACGAGCAGCGGCGTGGCCACGCACAGGGACGAGTAGGTCCCCACGACGATGCCGACGAACAACGCCAGCGACAGGTCCTTCAGCGCCCCCGCGCCCAGCAGGAACGTGCCGACGAACAGGATCGAGGCCACCGGCAGGATCGCCACCAGGGAGGTGTTCAGCGAGCGCACCAGCGTATGGTTGAGCGCCTCGTTGGCGGCCTGGCTGTAGGTCTTCAGCTTGCCGGGGCTCCCCAGGTCGCGGGTGACCTCCTTGATCATGTCGAAGACCACGACCGCGTCGTACAACGAGTAGCCCAGGATGGTCAGGAAGCCCAGCAGGGTGGCCGGAGTGACCTCGAAGCCCGACCAGGCGTAGACGCCCGCGGTGATCACCAGGTCGTGCACCAGCGCCACCATGGCGGCCACTGCCATCCGCCACTCAAAGGCCAGCGACAGGTACAGCACGATCAGCAGCATGAAGACCGCCAGCGCCTGCCAGGCCTTCTTGGTGATCTCGTCGCCCCAGGTGGAGCCGATGACCTGCGAGCTGACCTGGCCGGCCGGGAGGCCGAACTCCTCGCCGACGGCCTGCTGCACCTCGGCGACCTCGGCCGACGGCAGGGACTCGGTGGTCACCCGCCAGCCGCTGCTGGTCTGCTGCACGATCACCTGGTGCGGCCCGGCCTCGGCGACCGTGGTCCGCACCTGCTCGATCGAGGCGTTCGGCGCCTTGAAGGTGAACACCGAGCCGCCGGTGAACTCCACGCCGAAGGACAGGCCCCGCACGACCAGCCCGGCGATGGAGAACACCAGCAGCAGTGCCGACAGCGAGTACCACAGCCGGGGACGCCCGACGATGTCGGCGCTGACCTCGCCCTTGTAGATCCGTGACAGCACGGCGCGCAGGGCCAGCATCAGGCCTCCTTGGTCAGCGACGGGGCAGGCCTGGTCTTACGGAGTCGCTCGCGGTCCAGCCCCGACCACCGGTGGCCGCCGGCGAAGAACTCCCGGCGGGCCAGCAGGGCCACCATCGGCTTGGTGAACAGGAACACCACCACGACGTCGATCAGCGTGGTCAGCCCGATCGCAAACGCGAAGCCCTTCACCCCACCGACCGCCAGCCCGTACAGCACCGCGGCGCCGATGAACATCACCGCGTCGGCGACCAGGATGGTGCGCCGGGCCCGTTTCCAGGCGCTCTCCACGGCCGGCCGCAGCGGCCGACCCTCGCGCAACTCGTCGCGCAGCCGTTCGAAGTAGACGATGAACGAGTCGGCCGCGATGCCGATCGACACGATCAGGCCGATGACGTGCGCCAGCGACAGCCGGAAGCCGAGGGTGCTCTCACTGCCCAGCAGCACCACCGACAGGTAGGTGATGCCCGCCGCGACCGTCAGGCTGGCCAGCGACACCAGCCCCAGGCCCCGGTAGTACAGCAGCGAGTAGGCCAGCACCAGCAGCAGGCCGATCGCGCCGGCCTGCAGGCCCTTGCTCAGCTGGTCCGAGCCCAGGGTGGAGGAGACCGTCTCGATCGAGCTCTTGTCGAACTTCAGCGGCAGCGCCCCGTACTTGAGCACGTTGGCCAGGTCGGTGGCGTAGGTCTGGTTGAAGCTGTCGGGCGGGCCGTCGATGCTGGCGGTGCCGCCGGTGATCGCACCGCGTGCGATCTCGGGGGCCGACACCACCTGCCCGTCCAGCACGATGGCGATCTGCCGCCGCGGCGAGGACGGGTCGGCCTGGTACTGCCGGTAGGCCTCGGAGGTCAGCTGGCCGAACTGCCGGCCGCCCTCGGACTTGAACCGCAGCTGGACCGACCAGCTGGTCTGGCCCTGCTGCGGGTTCGGCGGGACGGCGTTGGCCTCGGCGACCTGCCGGCCCTCCACCCGCACCGGGCCCAGGATGTACTTGGCGCTGCCGTCCTGGTCGCAGGCCGCCACCCACTTCTTGCGCGGGTCGTCGGAGCCGGGCACCTTCTTGTCCGGCCCGGCGCAGTTCAGCTTCTCGAACTGGGCGATGACGGCCTTGTCGTCGATGCCGCCGAAGTCGTCGCCGTTCAGCTGGTTCAGCAGCTCGGGCGGGATCGACGCGGACGGCGACGGCCCAGGGGTCGTGGACCCGGACGGGGCGGGCCCGGACGGCGAGGGCGACGGCGCGGCCAGCGCCTGCGACAGCGCCCTCGGCCGGGAACCGGCCGAGGGCGTGGACGACGGCGTGCCCGCCGACCCGCTCGGCGACGGGCTGGAGCCGTCGCCCGCGCCGCCGGGCGAGGAGGACGGCTTCGTCGACGGGCTGGTCGACGGGCTCGGCGAGGTCGCCGGGGGCGTGGCCGCGGCCGCCGCGTAGACCTGGCGGAACTGCAGCTGGGCGGTGGTCCCGATCAGGTCGACGATCCGCCGCTGGTCGCCCGTGCCGGGGACCTGCACCACGATGTGGTTGGCGCCCTGCTGGCTGACCTCGGCCTCGGAGACGCCCAGGCCGTTCACCCGGTCGCGGATGATGCTGACGGCCTGCCGCATCTGCGTGTCCGGCGGGGTGCGGCCGCTCTCGGTGGCCGCGGTCAGCGTAACGGTGGTGCCGCCCGCCAGGTCCAGCGCGAGCTTGGGAGTGGTCTGTCCCTGCAGGAACATCACCCCGGTCAGCGCCGCCAGGACAGCGAACAGCACCAGGATCGTCCGGCCGGGGCGGGACTGGTTACGGGGTGGTGCCACTGAAGGGTCTCTTCCCGTTCCGGCTCGGTCAGGCCGAGTGCTTGTCGGCCTTCGTGGCCTGCGCGGCCTTGTCGTCATCCTCGGCGATGTCGGTGTCCTTGCCGAGGTCCACGCGGTCGGCGGGCTTGGCGTCGTCCTCGACGGTGTCGTCGTTCTCGACGTCCTCAACGTCGTCGGTGTCGGCGGCGTCGTCGGCGATGACGTTCATGATGGCCTGCTTGACGAAGCGGGCCTGGACTCCCGGGGCGATCTCCAGCACCAGGCCGTCGTCGTCGACGGAGACCACCTCGGCGTACATCCCGCTGGTCGTCATCACGCGCACCCCCGGGTGCAGGGAGCTCTGCATCTGCAGTTGCTCGCGCCGGCGCTTGTTCTGCGGCCGGATCAGCAGCAGGTAGAAGACCACGGGGATCGCCAGCAGCAGGATGAGGTTGAAGGCCCCGCTGCCGCCGGAGCTCTGTGCCAGGAACATGCTGTCGCCCATCGAAGGGCATCCTTCCAATGTGGGTTGCCCCAGCCTTTCGCCGGACTGACGTTCACGCGCGGGACCGCCTGCTGGGGACGGCGACCAAGTCCCGGAGTGTAGAGATTACGCGAAACACCGGCAACGACGAGACGACTCGCAGCGCCCGGAAGTTCCCGAACGGTTATTCGAGATCCTCGTCCACGGCGAACAGGGTGTCGGCCATCGGCGCCGAGGGCGGAGGGGTGAGGCCCAGGTGGCGCCAGGCGGCCGGAGTGGCGATCCGGCCACGCGGCGTGCGCGCCAGCAGCCCCTGGCGCACCAGGAACGGTTCGGCGACCACCTCCACCGTCTCGGGCTCCTCCCCCACCGACACCGCCAGCGTGGACAGCCCCACGGGACCGCCGCCGAACTTGCGCAGCAGCGACCCCAGCACCGCCCGGTCCAGCCGGTCCAGGCCGCGCTCGTCCACCTCGTACAGGGTCAGCGCCGCCCGCGCCAGTTCCCGGGTGATCAGGCCGTCGGCGCGGACCTCGGCGTAGTCGCGGACCCGCCGCAGCAGCCGGTTGGCGATCCGGGGGGTGCCCCGGGACCGCCCGGCGATCTCCGCAGCGCCCTCGTCCTCGATCCGCACGTCCAGCAGCCGTGCCGAGCGGCGGACGATGACCTCCAGTTCGGCCGGGGCGTAGAAGTCCATGTGCGCGACGAAGCCGAACCGGTCGCGCAGCGGGCCGGGCAGCATGCCCGCCCGGGTGGTCGCGCCCACCAGCGTGAACGGGGCGATGTCCAGCGGGATCGCGGTGGCACCGGGGCCCTTGCCGACCACTACGTCGACCCGGAAGTCCTCCATCGCCAGGTAGAGCATCTCCTCGGCGGGGCGGGCCATCCGGTGGATCTCGTCCAGGAACAGCACCTCGCCCTCCGACAGGGTGGACAGCACCGCCGCCAGGTCGCCGGCCCGCTCGATCGCCGGGCCGCTGGAGACCCGCAGCGGTTTGCCCAGCTCCGCCGCGATGATCATGGCGAGGGTGGTCTTGCCCAGCCCCGGGCCGCCGGACAGCAGCACGTGGTCGGGAGTGCGGCCGCGGCGCAGCGCGCTGTGCAGCACCAGCGACAGCTGCTCGCGGACCCGCTGCTGGCCGATGAAGTCGTCGAGCTTCTTGGGCCGCAGCGCCGCCTCGATGACCTGCTCGTCCCCGTCGGCGCCGGCCTCGGCCGACACCAGGCGATCGCGGTCGCTCATGGCCTGCCGAGCTTCTTGAGGGCCGAGCGCAGCAGGACGGCCACCGGCGGGACCTGCCCGCCGTCGAGTTCGGCGGCGACCGCGTCCACGGCGGCCTCGGCGTCCTTGCCCGACCAGCCGAGGTTGATCAGGCCGGTATGGACCTGGGCGCGCCAGGGCTCGGCGCGGGCGGGGACGGGCAGCCCGGCGTCGTCGCCGGAGGGGGCGCCGAGCCGGTCCTTCAGCTCCAGCACGATGCGCTGGGCGCCCTTCTTGCCGATGCCCGGGACCTTGGTGAGCGCGGTGAGGTCCTCGGCGGCCACCGCCCGGCGCAGCGCGTTGGGCGAGTGCACGGCGAGCATGGCCAGCGCCAGGCGGGGGCCGACGCCGCTGGCGGTCTGCAGCAGTTCGAACACGGCCCGTTCGTCGTCGTCGGCGAAGCCGAACAGGGTGAGCGAGTCCTCCCGAACCACCAGGGAGGTCGGCACCCGGGCCTGCTCGCCGACCCGCAGGCCGGCCAGGGTGGCCGGGGTGCACTGCACCGACAGGCCCACCCCGCCGACGTCGACCACGGCGCCGTCCGGCCCGGCGGCGGTCACCTGCCCGCTGACGAAGGCGATCACGATCTGCTCCCTGTCTGTCGTACGGCGCGGCGGGCCGCCTCCAGCCGGGCCTGGGCGCCGCCCCGCCAGACATGGCAGATCGCCAGCGCCAGGGCGTCGGCGGCGTCGGCGGGCTTGGGCGCGGCCTCCAGCCGCAGCAGCCTGGTCACCATCATGGTGACCTGCGCCTTGTCGGCGCGGCCGTTCCCGGTGACGGCGGCCTTGGCCTCGCTGGGGGTGTGCAGCGCGACCGGCAGCCCGCGGCGGGCGGCCGCCACGATGGCGATCGCCCCGGCCTGCGCGGTGCCCATCACGGTGCGCACGTTGTGCTGGGCGAACACCCGTTCCACGGCGACGGCGTCGGGGGTGAACTCCGCCATCAGCGCCTCGATCCCCGTCTCGATGCCCAGCAGCCGGGTGGCGATGTCCTCGTCCGGGCTGGTGCGCAGCACGGCGACGTGGACCAGCCGCAGCGGCTTGCCCGGGGCGCCGTCGACGATCCCGACACCGCATCGGGTGAGCCCGGGATCGACACCCAGAACGCGCACGCCCTCGCCCTTCGACCACCTGTTCGACGATGCCACGTTACCGGCCGGCGCCGACCTTCCCGGCATCCCGCCCCGGGCGTGTCGCCCCGGGACCGGGCGGGCCCGGCCGCGGACGCCGTCACGCCCTCACCCGCCACCGGCCCGGTCGCGACCCTTACGGGCGCCACATGGCCCGGTCGCCGGCGTGTCACGATCCCCGCCCGCTCGGGCGGGCGCCGGCTAGTCCAGGGTCGCCAGGACCTCGTCGGAGACGTCGAAGTTGGCGAAGACCTCCTGGACGTCGTCGCTGTCCTCGAGGGCCTCGATCAGGCGGAAGACCTTCTTGGCGCTCTCCTCGTCCAGCGGGACCGAGACGCTGGGCAGCCAGTTGGCGTCGGCGGACTCGTAGTCGATGCCGGCCTCCTGCAGGGCGCTGCGGACGGCGACCAGGTCACCGGCCTCGCTGACCACCTCGAAGCTCTCGCCGAGGTCGTTGACCTCCTCGGCGCCGGCGTCCAGCACGGCCAGCATCAGGTCGTCCTCGGTGACGCCGTTCTTGGGGACGATGATGACGCCCTTGCGGTTGAACAGGTACGACACCGAGCCGGGCTCGGCCATGGAGCCGCCGTTGCGGGTGACCGCGGTGCGCACCTCGGAGGCGGCCCGGTTGCGGTTGTCGGTCAGGCACTCGATCAGCAGGGCCACGCCGCCGGGGGCGTACCCCTCGTACATGATCGTCTGCCAGTCGGCGCCGCCCGCCTCCTCGCCGGCCCCGCGCTTGCGGGCGCGCTCGATGTTGTCGTTGGGGACGGAGTTCTTCTTGGCCTTGAAGATCGCGTCGTAGAGCGTCGGGTTGGCGTCCGGGTCACCGCCGCCGGTCCGTGCCGCCACCTCGATGTTCTTGATGAGCTTGGCGAACAGCTTGCCGCGCTTGGCGTCCAGCGCGGCCTTCTTGTGCTTCGTCGTCGCCCATTTGGAATGGCCGGACATCTGTCTACTCCTCCTCCATCGCCCGACGCACCAGATCGGCGAAGTACCGGTGCACGCGGAAGTCCCCGGTGAGCTCGGGATGGAACGCGGTCGCCATGAGGCGCCCTTGACGGACGGCGACGATCCTACCGGTCTGCTCGCCTCTCTCGACGCGCCCGAGAATCTCGACCCCGTCGCCGACGGCCTCCACCCACGGCGCGCGGATGAAGATCGCCCGGAACGGGCCGGGCGGATCGTCCAGGGCGGGCAGCGTGACATCGGACTCGAAGGAGTCCACCTGGCGGCCGAAGGCGTTGCGCCGGACCGTCATGTCGATCCCGCCGACGGTCTCCTGGCCCTGGACGCCGTCCCGGATCCGGTCGGCGAGCATGATCATGCCGGCGCAGGAGCCGTAGGCGGGCATCCCGGCCTCCACCCGCTTGCGCAGCGGGTCCAGCAGTTCGAAGGTGCGGGCCAGCTTCCACATCGTGGTGGACTCCCCGCCCGGGATGACCAGCCCGTCCACCCGTTCCAGCTCCTGGGGGCGGCGCACGGGCACCGCCCGCGCGCCCGCGGCCTCCAGGGCGCGGGCGTGCTCGCGCACGTCCCCCTGGAGGGCGAGAACACCGATCGTCGGCTGAGCATGCGTCACGAAGCGGCCTTCCACACGAAGATCTGCGAACCTCTTCGAGCCTAAACGCTGGCCGGCACCGCCCCGGACCCGCGCGCCGCTCAGCCGATCTTGAAGCGGCGCAGCGGGAGTTCCAGGGGCAGGAAGCCGTCCTCGCCGCGGTCGGCGATGCCCCGGCCGAACATGTACGCCTGGGCCAGGTCCAGCCCGAAGGACTCCTGGTCGAACGGCAGCGGCACGTCGCCGGCGCCCGTGTCGATCGCCTTCCAGTAGGGCTGCTCCACCGGCAGCCGCTCGCCCCGGTCGATCACCACGCCGTCCTCGGCGGTGACGAACACGTCGCGGACCAGCGCGCCGCCCGCATAGCGGCGGAACCAGCAGCCGGAGATCACGCTGTGCAGCACGAGCACCCCGCCCTGTCCCCCGGGCAGGGCGGTGCCGACGGTGTCGGCGATCCGGCGGGCGTCCTCGTCCATGCAGAACAGCCGCCGGTCGCACACCAGCAGCGCCCGGTCGTAGGCGCCGACGAACAGCTCGTCCTCGTACGGCCACAGCGCGAAGTCCAGCACCGTGTCGCCGGTCTCGACCAGACCGGCCGCTGGGTAGAGCCCGTGGGCCACCCGCGCCGCCGCGGCGGGGTCGGAACGCAGCCCCGGCCCGAACACTGCGGCGGGCGGACCCGCGCTGGCGCAGGCGAGCGCTACCGACCAGGCCATAGTCTCCCCTCCCGGAGGCCGCCCGACCCCCGGATGATCATCATTTCCGGTGGCCGCCGCCCAGCGTAACCCGCATGCGCACGCCTCGGCGAGCGGCGGGGGCTCACTGACCCGCCGGTCAGCGGGCCGGGGGCCTACCAGCCGCGGGTGGCCAGCCGGTCGCGGTCGGCCAGGGTGCCCACGTTGATGCCGACCATGGCCTCGCCGAGCCCGCGTGAGACCTTGGCGATCACGTCGGGGTCGTCGTAGAAGGTGGTGGCCTTGACGATGGCCTCGGCGCGCTGGGCCGGGTTGCCGGACTTGAAGATGCCCGAGCCGACGAACACGCCCTCGGCGCCCAGCTGCATCATCATGGCGGCGTCGGCCGGGGTGGCGATGCCGCCGGCGGTGAACAGCACCACGGGCAGCTTGCCGGTCTGCGCGACCTCCTTGACCAGCTCGTAGGGGGCCTGCAGCTCCTTGGCGGCCACATACAGCTCGTCGGCGGGCAGCGCGGACAGCCGCTTGATCTCGGCGCGCAGCTGCCGCATGTGGGTGGTGGCGTTGGAGACGTCGCCGGTGCCGGCCTCGCCCTTGGAGCGGATCATCGCGGCGCCCTCGGTGATGCGGCGCAGCGCCTCGCCCAGGTTGGTGGCCCCGCACACGAACGGCACCGTGAACGCCCACTTGTCGATGTGGTTGGCGTAGTCGGCGGGGGTCAGCACCTCGGACTCGTCGATGTAGTCCACGCCGAGCGACTGCAGCACCTGGGCCTCGACGAAGTGGCCGATCCTGGCCTTGGCCATGACGGGGATGGACACCGCCTCGATGATGCCCTCGATCATGTCGGGGTCGCTCATCCGGGACACCCCGCCCTCGGCGCGGATGTCGGCGGGCACCCGCTCCAGGGCCATCACCGCGACCGCGCCCGCGTCTTCGGCGATCTTCGCCTGCTCGGGCGTGACCACGTCCATGATCACACCGCCCTTGAGCATCTCCGCCATGCCCCGCTTGACCCTGGCGGTCCCGGTCGCGGGGGCGGGCTGGGCGGACTCGACGGGGGCGGAACTGGCAGTGGACACCGGGTTACCTCACGAAACGGACGACTATGGCCCTCCCATGGTATGGCCTGCCGATCGTGCGTCAGGACCCTCCACAGTGTCAGGTCCGTCTCGGTCGACGCTGCACTGTGTAACCCGCCGGGGCTCCGGTCAGGGGATGACCGGCTTGCCGTCGTTGACCAGGACGATCCAGACCTGGCCGGGGGCGAAGGTCATCGGCTTGCCGTCCGCGGTGGTGAAGGTGGTGCCCTTGTCGGCGCTGGGCCGCGCCCAGCGCGCGTCGTAGGACATGCCGTCGCGCAGCACCAGGGCCCGGCCGCTGCCGACGGAGTGGATGATCGGGGTATAGGCGCCCAGGACGTCCCGGAAGCGGGAGCGGGTCATCTTGGCGTACTGGATGACGATCGTCTCGCCGCCCAGCACGCCGCCCTCGGCGGCGGTGTTGGTGCGCCCCCCATGGGTCGACAGCCAGCGCTTCTCCTTGGCCGACCACGTGAAGCCCATGGTCGCGGCGGGCCATCGGGCCGTGTAGCCGTCGGTGGGCTTGCCTCCCGCCGGGGGCGGGCCGAAGCGGAAGCCGATGTCGCGGGGGAGGCCGGCCCTGGGCGCCTTCTTCAGCAGGTCTTTCGGGTCGGCGTAGAGGTTGTACGGGATGGGCCGCGGGCCGTGGCGGTAGTAGGCCGAGCCGCCGGTCTCCTGTGAGACCTCGTAGATGGGCGCCCGCCGGATCTGCGGCTTGAACTCGGGGTTCACCCCGGAGAACGCGAACGCGGGCCTGCCGTACTGGCGCAGGATCTCCAGGTCGGAGATGCGGGCGCTGCGTACCGGGCCCACCCGCTTGGGCAGCTTGGAGGAGTAGACCGCCATCAGCCGGGTCTCGCCGCCCTCGACCTGCTCGACGTAGACGATGTCGGCCGCGCGGACCCCCGACTGCGGCAGCGCCGGCCGGGTGTTCTCGATCTTGACGGCCAGCACCGGGTTGCGCAGGCCGTCCCGGCCCCCGTCGAACGGGTGGTAGGGCAGAGCGGACGGGGTCGGCGTGGGGGTGGCGGCCGGCGCGGGCGGCTTCGGATCGTCGCCCGAGCAGGCGGTCAGGCCCGCTCCCAGGGCGCAGATGCCGAGCGTGGCGGCGGCCCGGCTCGTCGCGAATCGCACATTCAACCCTTTCCCCGGCGTTTGCGGCGCACGGGCCGAGCGTAACGGAACCGGCGCCGCCCGCCCGCTCAGAACCGGGGCGCCGCGTCGTCGATCTCGAAGAAGTCGGGCACCGGCGCCCGGCCGGCCAGCGGGATCATCCGCACCAGCAGCTTGCGGCGGGCGATGCGGGTGGCCGCGACGGCATCGTTGTAGAACCGGCGGGCGAAGGCGACCTTCTGGGCGGCGGCCTCCAGTTCGTCCAGCAGCGCCGTGCCGTCGCCGCGGGAGGCGAGCATGGCGCGGAAGTCCGGCTGGTCGACCACCGCGCGCAGGGCGCGCGACAGGTCGCTTTCGGCGAACTCGCGGCCGTCGGCGTCGGCGGTGCGGGCCTCGTGCGCGGCGGTGGCCAGCACCAGGCTGGTGGCCGGATCCAGCACCCGGGAGGCGGCCAGTTCCAGGGCGACGGCGGCGCGGCGCACCAGCGCGGCGTCCAGCGCGGCGCGGGCGGTCTCCACCCGTACGTGCAGCCGGTCGAGCCGGGTCGCCCGCCAGGACACGTACAGGCCGAGCAGGAACAGGCCCGCCGCCCACAGCAGGACGTCCAGCAGCCAGTCCGGGCCCATCAGGCGCCGACCCCGGACTCGACGACGCCGGCGCCGTCGACCGCGACGGTCTCGTACACGCGGACCACGTCGCGGGCGACGGTGGACCAGTCGTAGGCGCGGACGGCGGCGCGGGCCTCGGCCGACAGCAGCTTGCGGCGCGCCGGGTCGTCCAGCAGTTCGGCGGCGGCCTCGGCCAGCGCCTCGTGGTCGCCGACCGGGAACAGCGCGCCGGCCCTGCCGTCCAGCAGCACTCGGCGGAACGCCTCGATGTCGCTGGCCAGGATGGGGGCGCCCGCCGACATCGCCTCGGCGAGCACGATGCCGAAGCTCTCCCCGCCCAGGTTGGGCGCCACGAACACGTCCACCGAGTGGTAGGCGCGGATCTTGTCCTCGTCGCTGACCAAGCCCAGCATCACCACCCGGTCGCGCAACTGCGGGGAGACCTTGGCGAGCACGTCGTCGGCGTCGCCGGGCCCGGCCACCAGCAGCCGCAGCCCCGGCCGCCGCCGGCCGAGGATCTCGAACGCCTTCAGCAGCACCTGCAGGCCCTTGCGGGGCTCGTCGATGCGGCCGAGGAAGCCCAGCGTGCCGCCGTCGGGGCGGGGCTCGGCGCCGTCGCCGCGGCCGGGCCAGCCGGGCAGCGGGTCGGCCATCGCGTACCGCTCGGTGGCCACGCCGTTGGGGATCAGGACGGCGTCGCCGCCCAGATGCTCCACCAGGGTCTTGCGGGCGGCCTCCGACACCGCGATCCGCCCGGTGACCTTCTCCAGGGCGCTCTGCAGGATGGGCGCGGTCACCGACACCATCCGGGACCGCTCGTAGGAGGCGTGGAAGGTGCCCACGATCGGGCCGTCGGCGGCCCAGCAGGCCAGGATGCCCAGCGAGGGGGCGGCCGGCTCGTGGACGTGCAGTACGTCGAAACCGCCCTCGCGGATCCAACGCCGCACCCGGCCCGCCGACAGGAAGCCGAACGCCAGCCGGGCCACCGACCCGTTGTAGGGCACCGGCACCGCGCGCCCGGCCCCCACCACGTAGTAGGGCAGCGGGGCGTCGTCGTCGGCCGGGGTCAGCACGGACACCTGGTGGCCGACCGCGATGAGGGCCTCGGCCAGATCCCGGATGTGCTGCTGCACCCCGCCGGGGACGTCCCAGGTGTAGGGGCAGACGATGCCGATCTTCACGACAGGTCCTCCACCCAGACTCTCTGGAGCATGTGCCAGTCCTCGGGGTGCTCGGCGATGCCCTCCTGGAAGACCAGGGCGAGCCGCTGGGTCATCACGCGGATCTTGTCCTTGCGGCCGCCGGCCTCCGGCACGACGATCTCCTCGTGGACGCGGGCGGCCCACTTGTCGCCCTCGTACCAGAGCGTGACCGGGTACAGCGCGGCACCGGTCTGCACAGCCAGGGCGGCGGGGCCGCCGGGCATGCGGGCAAGCCGGCCGAAGAAGTCGACCTCGATCCCGCCCTCGGTGAGGTCGCGGTCGGCGACCAGGCAGACCAGTCGCCCGGCGCGCAGCCGCCGGGCCAGAGTGCCGAACACGGTGGCGCCGGTGCCGTCGCCCAGCGGCAGCACCTCCATGCCCAGGCTCCGGCGGAAGGCCACGAACCGGTCGAACAGCGACTCGGGGCGCAGCCGTTCGGCGACGGTGGTGAGCGGGTAGCCGTGCAGCGCGACCCAGGCACCGGCCTGCTCGTAGTTGCCCATGTGCGGCAGGGCCAGGACGACGCCGCGGCCGGAGTCGAGGGCGGCGAACACCTTCTCGTGGCCCTCGGCCAGCATGTCGCGCAGAACGCGCCCGCGGCCGAACTCCGGCAGCCGGAAGACCTCCAGCCAGTAGCGCATGTAGGAGCGCATCACCCGCTTGCTGAGGACACGGACCTCGTCGTCGACGGAGTCCTTGCCCAGCACCCGGCACAGGTTCCTCTCCAGTTGCCGCACTCCCCCGCCGCGCCGCTGCCAGGTCTGGTCGGCCAGCGCGGTGAACAGCAGGCGCGCGGCCCGCTCGGGCATCTTGCGGACCACCGTCCAGCCGAGCGCGTACGCGGCGTCGGCGGCCTCGTCGCGGAGACGGCCAACGGGGGTCGGCGTCATGGACGCGGCTCCGGGACGCGGGGTTCGGCGGGCCGGTCCAGCGTCTGGCGGTGGACGGCGGCGAACCGCTGCCCCACGGTGAAGGTGCTCAGCGCGGCCAGCGCCCACAGCGCGGCGACCAGCACGTAGGGCACGCCGAGGCCGTCGAGCCCGGCCGCCACCAGCACGATGATCAGCCGCTCGGAGCGCTCGGCGATGCCGACGTCGCAGGTGTAGCCCAGCCCCTCGGCGCGGGCCTTGGCGTAGGAGACCACCACCCCGGCCACCAGGCAGTACAGCGCCACGAAGGCCGCCGGCCGCCGGTCGCCGTCCAGCAGCCCGACCGCCAGCCCGGCGAAGATGGCGGCGTCGGCGACCCGGTCCATGGTGGAGTCCAGGAACGCGCCCCACTTGCTGATCCGGCCGGTGACCCGGGCGACCGCCCCGTCCAGCATGTCGAACAGCACGAACGCGGTGATCACCAGCGTGCCCCAGAAGAACTCGCCGCGGGGGAACAGGACGAGCGCGCCGGCCGCCACGCCGACCGTACCGATCACCGTGATCGTGTTGGGCGACACTCCGGTGCGCGCCACGGCCCGGCCGATCGGGGTCAGGACGCGCCCCAGCGCGGGCCGCAGTTTGTTGAGCATCGCCGTCCGATCGTCCGCGGGTGGTCAGGGGGCTCCGGGCATGAGTGCCACGGGGCGCCCATCGTAGTGGCTGATCTACCGAAGGGCCGGGTGGGCGGGTGGACCGGCCGCCCGCGGCACCTCCGGATTCCGTCTAGGACATTCCTCATTAGCCCATACAACTCCTGTCTTTCCGGTCACACCCCCTTGTGTTCGGCTCCCGGGCGGGAAATTGTGGTTCAACGGGTGTGACGCCGGTCACCCCACGGCGCCGCACTCGGCACGTGAGCGGCCCGATCCCTCGGACCGGGCCGGATCCGCGCGGGTCTCCCGGCGGGAGGTCCGCTGTCGAGGGAGGAAGCCATGACTGACCGGAGGGCGGACAAGCCCGGACACCCGGGAGCCGCGGGCAGGGCGCCGGAGGCCGTCCGGCCCGACAGGATCCGCAACGTCGTGCTGGTCGGCCATTCGGGAGCCGGCAAGACCACGCTCGTCGAGGCGCTGCTCGCTGCGACCGGTACGATCCAGCGGCCCGGTCGCGTCGAGGACGGCTCGACGGTCAGCGACCATGACGAGGTGGAGGTGCGCCAGCACCGTTCGATCAACCTGAGCCTGGCGCCGCTGGTGCACGGGGGCGTCAAGGTCAACCTGCTGGACGCCCCCGGGTACGCCGACTTCGTCGGGGACCTGCGGGCCGGCCTGCGGGCCGCCGACGCCGCGCTGTTCGTGGTGTCGGCGGTGGACGGGGTCGACGGCCTGACCCGGATGCTGTGGGAGGAGTGCGCCGCCGTCGGCATGCCCCGGGCAGTGGTGATCACCAAGATCGACCAGCAGCGGGGCGACTTCGACGAGGTGGTGGCGGCCTGCCAGGAGGCCTTCGGCGACGGCGTGCTGCCGTGCTACTTCCCGGCCAGCGACAGGCTGTACGGGCTGCTGTCGCGGACCTGCTGGGACTACGCCACCGGCGAGCGGGTGGCGTGCGAGCCGGACCCGGCCTACGCCGACCGCGTCGAGGAACAGCGGGCGAGCCTGATCGAGGCGATCATCCAGGAGAGCGAGGACGAGGGCCTGATGGACCGGTACCTCGCCGGGGAGGACCTCGACGTCCGGTCGCTGATCGAGGACATGGAGAAGGCCGTCGCGCGGGGCGGCTTCCACCCGGTGCTGGCCACCTCGGTGCCGCACGGCGACCACCCCGGGCCCGTCATCGGCATGGCCGAACTGCTGGAGGTCGTCACCCAGGCGTTCCCCTCCCCCCTGGAGCACGGCGTCCCGCCGGTGACCACGGTGGACGGCAAACCCGTGGACCGCGTCGAGTGCGACCCGGACGGACCGCTGGTGGCCGAGGTGGTCAAGACCGTCTCCGACCCGTACGTGGGGCGGATCTCGCTGGTGCGGGTCTTCTCCGGCACGCTGCGGCCGGACATGACGGTGCACGTCTCCGGGCACGGCATGGCCGACCGCGGCCACGAGGACCACGACGTCGACGAGCGCGTCGGCGCGCTGACGTCCCCGCTGGGCAAGACCCAGCGGCCGATTGGCTCCTGCCCGGCCGGCGACATCTGCGCGGTGGCCAAGCTCACCCACGCCGAGACCGGCGACACCGTCTCCGACAAGGAGAACCCGCTGCTGATGACGCCCTGGCAGATGCCCGACCCACTGCTGCCGGTGGCGATCGAGGCCAAGTCCAAGGCCGACGAGGACAAGCTCAGCCAGGCGCTGGCCCGGCTGGTCGCCGAGGACCCCACACTGCGGCTGGAGAACAACTCCGAGACCCGCCAGCTGGTGCTGTGGTGCATGGGCGAGGCGCACGCCGACGTCCTGCTGGACCGGCTGTCGGCGCGGTACGGGGTCGAGGTGGAGACCGTCGAGCTGCGGGTGCCGCTGCGGGAGACGTTCGGCGGGCGCGCCCAGGGCCTGGGCCGGCACGTCAAGCAGAGCGGCGGGCACGGCCAGTACGCCATCTGTCACGTCGAGGTCGAGCCGCTGGGCTCCGGCGAGGGCTTCGAGTTCGCCGACAAGATCGTCGGCGGGGTGGTGCCACGCCAGTTCATCCCGTCGGTGGAGAAGGGCGTCAAGAGCCAGATGGCCCGGGGCGTGGCGGCCGGCTATCCGGTGGTGGACATCCGGGTCCGGCTCTACGACGGCAAGGCGCACTCGGTGGACTCCTCCGACATGGCGTTCCAGACCGCCGGCGCGCTGGCTCTCAAGGACGCCGCCGCCAAGGTCCCGATGCTGCTGCTGGAGCCGGTGGACGAGATCGGGGTGCTGGTGCCCGACGACTACGTCGGCGCGGTGATGTCGGACCTGTCGGCGCGCCGTGGCCGGGTGCTGGGCAGCGAGTCGGTGCCCGGCGGCCGGACCATGGTCAAGGCGGAGGTGCCGCAGTTGGAGATCACCCGTTACGCCATCGACCTGCGCTCGATGTCGCAGGGCACCGGCACGTTCAGCCGCCGCTTCCTGCGGTACGAGCCGCTGCCGTCGCATCTGGCCGGCAAGATGACCGCCGCCGCCGGACAGGACTGAGCCGGGACTCGGCCAGGACCGAGCACGGCGCCGCCAAGGCCCGTGGCCCGGAACGGACCGCGGGCTTTGGCACGCCTTGAGGTGCCCTGGGGTGCTTTGGCGGGCGGGGACGATCCGGCGCGAGGTTCGCGTAATGCCCCAACATCGGTGATCAAGGTCGATAGGGTGGCCACGCGCCGGCCATGCCCGGCGCGCTCACACAGACACACTCGCACGGACAAGGGCGGCGTCGGCCATGCAGGGGGAACGACGGCGGCTCGGCCCGCGGGCCCGGCTGTGGCGATCGGCGGCGGCCGCCGCCGTGCTGGGGGCGCTGTGCTGGAGCAGTGCGTACGGCTCCGACGACCACTTCCCGCTGGGGCCGATGACCCAGTTCGCGTTCGCGGTCGACGAGGACGGCGGCGAGATCCACTCCCATTGGCTGGAGGCCGACACCGCCGACGGCCGGCGTATCCGGCTGTCCATGGACGCGGTGGGCTCGGGTCTCAAGCGCGCCGAGGTGGAGGGGCAGATGGACCGGCTGGTCCGCGACCCGTCCCTGCTGCAGGGCATCGCCGACGGGCAGCGCCGGCTCCATCCGGACCGCCCGGCCCTGACGAAGATCTACGTGGTGAAGCAGATCAGAACGCTGCGGCGCGGCGAGGTGGTCTCCACCCGGCAGTTCGACCGCGTGGTCTGGACGGTCCGGTGAGGGCGCTCGGCCGCTGGTGGTACCCGCCGGTCCCCCGCGCGCGCATCGCCTGGCTGCGCATCCTGGCCTACGGGTTCCTGCCGTTCGACATGCTGCTGCTGACCAACAGCACGCTGGCGCACGCGCACCTGCCGCCCTCCCTCTACCAGCCGGTGCTGCTGGCCCGGCTGGTGCACCTGCCCGCCCCCACCCCGGGCGCGATGTACGCACTGCTGGCCGTCACGCTGGCGGCGGCGGCGCTGGCGGCGGCGGGCCGGCTGCCCCGGGCCGCCGGGCTGGTGGCTGCGCTCGGTTACCTGTGGTGGGTCACGATCAGCATGTCGTACGGCAAGGTCGACCACGATCACCTGGCCCTGGTCGTGGCCCTGTTCGTGCTGCCCACGGCGGGGCGGGCGCGCATCGGCGACCGGGAGGGCTGCGAGGCGTCCGGGTGGGCGGCGCGCTGTGTCCAGATCGCGGTCGTGGCCGCCTACTTCCTGTCGGCGTGGGCGAAGATGCGCATCGGCGGCCCCGGCTGGCCCAACGGCGCGACCCTGCAGTGGGCGCTGAACCGCCGGGGCACGCCGCCCGGTCGCCTGCTGACCGACTATCCCGGCCTGCTGCGGGCCGGGCAGTGGGTGACGCTCGTCGCCGAGTTCGCCTCACCGCTGCTGCTGGTGGCGCGCGGCCGGTGGCTGTTGCTGGGGGTGGCGTTCTTCGCGGGCTTCCACGTCGTGACGTACGCCCTGATGACCATCCACTTCCTGCCGCACGCGATCTGGCTGGCGGCGTTCCTGCCCCTGGAACGGCTGCCCTGGCCGCGGCGGGCTCCGGGCGACCGCGAGCGCGAGGAGACCCGCGACGGGCTGGTGGCGGCGGAGGGATGAGGCCTGCGGCGGCGGGCGGGCCGTCAGGCGGCCGGTGGTGCCGCGCCGGGGCGCTCGGCGGGCGGCAGCGCGCAGGCGGCGGTGCCGCCGGGCAGGCGGTGACGGTTGGCCGCGACCAGCCGGTACACGCCGTGCGCCGCCCAGCGCAACGGCGGGATCCGGATCAGGGCGCCCAGCGGCCACCACGGCCCGCCCGCGTCCATCAGCAGCCTGGCCACCGCCTGCGCCCCTCCGTACCGGCGCCCGTCGCAATCCACCCAGACGATCTCGCGGGCGGCCCGTTCCGGGGCTATGCCGAGCGCGTCCAGGTCGGTGAACTGGAACGGCACCAGCCGCGCACCGGTCGGGACACGCCGTTCGACAAACCGTACGCAGCCGGTGCAAAAGGCGCAGTCGCCGTCGTAGACCAGCACCGGCCGCCCGCCGGCCGTCACCGCGTCACCCCTTGGGCCAGGCGTCGGCCAGCAGTTGCCGGGTGTCGCGCAGCAGTTGCGGCAGCACCTTGGTGTGGCCGATCACCGGCATGAAGTTGGTGTCGCCGCCCCAGCGGGGGACGATGTGCTGGTGCAGGTGCGCGGCGATGCCGGCCCCGGCCACCCCGCCGAGGTTGAGCCCGACGTTGAAGCCCTGGGCTCCGCTGGCCTTGCGCAGCGCGGTCAGGGACCGTTTGGTGAACTCGGCCAGCTCCGCCGTCTCGGCCGGGTCCAGCTCGGTGTAGTCGGCGATGTGCCGGTACGGGACGACCATGAGGTGCCCGGAGTTGTACGGGTAGAGGTTGAGGACGACGAACACCACGTCCCCGCGGGCCACGATGAGGCCCTCCACATCGTCCATCTTGGGGATCTCGCAGAAGGGGCAGCCGTCCTCGGGCCCGGCGCCGGTGGGCTTGCCCTCGCCCTTGATGTAGGCCATCCGGTGCGGGGTCCACAGTCGCTGGAAGCTGTCGGGCGCCCCCGCGCCGCCCCGCTCCTCCTCGACCTCGCACATGGTCCGACCGGCGGACCCGGGCGCGTCGAAGCGCGCCTGCGGCATGTCGGGCTCCCTCGGCTCTACGCTCAAGACGGCGCTCTCCTTTTGCTCGCCTGTCCAGCAGCATAGAGAGCGCCGGCCGCCCGCCTGAAGCCGGGCCACGCCGCATCCGGGTTTCCCGGAACGGATGATCGGCGCTTTTCCGGCGTCGCGGTGGCCGCTTCCGACACGATAGGACCCAGCGACCCGACCGGTGGGGGCCATCACATGAGCGACCTGGACGACAGCCGTGCCGTGGAGGACGGGGTGCCCGGGAGCGCCCCGCCGCCCGCGGCCGGCCCCATGCCGTTCTTCCCGGCCCCGCCGGGCCGGCACGCCACACCACCCGCCGGGATCCCGCTGTCGGGCTCCCCGTCCGAGGCGGGAGCGGCCGGCGCGATGCCGCCGCCGCTGCTGCCGTCCCAGGTCGGCGGACGGCACCAGCGCCACGGGTCCGGGGCCGCCGGGGAGCCGGCCGCGCCGCTGCCGGCCCCGCCCGCCGAGCAGGTGCCGCCCCAGGCCGCCGCCGTGGTCAAGGGCCGGATCACGATCGAGGACGAGGTGATCGAGAAGATCGCCGCGCTGGCCGCGCTGGAGGTGGACGGCGTCGCCGCGCCGAGCGAGCGCGCCCCGGGCGTCCGTGTGCACGCCCAGGGCAACGAGGTGGCGCTGGACCTGGCCGTCGTGGTCGAGTACGGCTGCGTGATCATGGATGTCGCCAAGCTGGTCAAGACCAACGTGGCCCGGGTGGTCAGCCTGATGCTCGGCATGCGCGTCACCGCGGTCAACGTGGTCGTCGACGACGTGCGGGTGCCGGGGGAGGACGTGCACCGGCCCGGGGAGACGGCCGGGCGGGGCGAGTGACGGGCCGGGTGACGGGCCGCGCGATGGGCTAGGTGAGGCGCAGGTCGCAGGTCTGCGGGACGGTCGTGCCCATCGACCTGACCTGGATGCGCTCGACCCGGTCGGCGGTGGCCTGCCGGAAGACGAAGGTGTGCGGCCTGCCGCCCTTGACCTGGGTGGTCTGCTTGAGGCTGGTCAGGCCCTGCAGGTGGACCTCCACCTGCACGAAGGCGGCGCCCCGCAGCTGGACGGTCACGGTGAGGCCGGTCATGCCGTACTGCACCGCGCCGAGCCCCCGCGGGCAGTAGTCGCGGGCGCCGCCGCCCGGCAGCGGCATCTCGGGGCCTTGGTCGCCGCCGCCCGCCTGGCCGAGGGGGTCCTGCCGGGGGTCGGGGACGTCGCCTTGGCCGGAGGGCCGCCGCGGGTCACCGGCGGCGGACGGCTGCTGCCGTCCACCGGCGCCCTGCGGGCCGGCGGCCGTCCGCGGATCACCGGTCGTCTGAGGGCCCGCCGAAGCACCGGCGTCCCTGCCCCCGCCGAGCAGCGGCAGGGCCAGCACCGCGACGGCGGCCAGCACCAGCAGCGTCGAGCCGCCGTAGCCGAGGAACCGCAGCCATCCGGACCGCCGCCCGGGGGCCCGTCTCCTGGTCTTCATCGGGGTGTCCCTGGTCGTGGTGATCGGAGCGTCGAGGGTAGCAACCGGCGGCGCGGCCACGCCCCGGAACCGGCGGGTCCGGTCCCGGGGCGCGCCGCGGCCGGTCAGACCTGGACGCGCTCCTCGACGGCGCGGACGATCTCCTCGACCGCCTCGTCGATCGGCACCCCGTTCTTCTGCTCCCCGCTGCGGTAGCGGAACGAGACCGCGTCCTTGGACACGTCGTCGTCACCGGCCAGCAGCATGTACGGGATCTTGGCCTTCTGGGCGTTGCGGATCTTCTTCTGCATCCGGTCGTCGGAGGCGTCCACCTCGGCCCGGATGCCCCGGGCACGCAGCGCGGCCACCACCTTCTCCAGGTGCGGCACGTGCGCGTCGCCGATCGGGATGCCGACCACCTGCACCGGCGCCAGCCACGGCGGCAGCGCCCCGGCGTAGTGCTCCAGCAGGATGGCGAAGAACCGCTCCACCGAGCCGAACAGCGCGCGGTGGATCATGTAGGGGCGCTGCCGGGTGCCGTCGGAGGCCTGGAACTCCATGTCGAAGCGCTGCGGCATCTGCAGGTCGACCTGCAGGGTGGACAGCTGCCAGCGGCGGCCGATGGCGTCCCGGATGTGCACGTCGATCTTGGGCGCGTAGTAGGCGCCCTCGCCCTCGGCGATGACGTAGGGCATGCCGGCCTCGCGCAGCGCGTGCTCCAGCGCGTCCTGCGCCTTCTCCCAGTCGGCGATCTCGCCGACGTACTTGTCGGGCCGGGTGGACAGCTCGGCCTCGAACTCGGTGAGCCCGAAGTCGCGCAGCAGCCCCACCACGAACTTCAGCAGGCTGGCCAGCTCGTCGGCCAGCTGGTCGGGGGCGACGAAGATGTGCGCGTCGTCCTGGGTGAAGCCGCGGGCCCGGGTCAGGCCGTGCAGCACCCCGGACTTCTCGAACCGGTAGACGGTGCCGAGCTCGAACATCCGCAGCGGCAGCTCCCGGTACGACCTGCCCCGCGCCTTGAAGATGGTGATGTGCATGGGGCAGTTCATCGGCTTGGGGTAGTAGGTCGCCCCCTCCATCTCCATCGGCGGGTATATGCCGTCGGCGTACCAGCCCAGGTGCCCGGAGATCTCGAACAGGGTCGACTTGGTCAGGTGCGGGGTGACGACGAACTCGTAGCCGTCCTCCTCGTGCCGCTTGCGGGAGTAGTCCTCCATCACCTTGCGGACGATGCCGCCCTTGGGGTGCCAGATGGCCAGGCCGCCGCCGATCTCCGAGGGGAAGGAGAACAGGTCCAGCTCGACGCCGAGCTTGCGGTGGTCGCGCTTCTCGGCCTCCTCGAGCATCTTCAGGTAGGCGTCCTGGCGCTCGCGGGACTCCCAGGCGGTGCCGTAGATCCGCTGCAACTGCGGGTTCTTCTCGCTGCCGCGCCAGTACGCCCCGCCCGAGCGCATCAGCTTGAAGGCCGGGATGTTACGGGTGGTCGGCAGGTGCGGCCCCCGGCACAGGTCCTTCCAGCACAGCTCGCCGGTCTTGGCGTCGAGGTTGTCGTAGATGGTCAGCTGCCCGGCGCCCACCTCGACGCTGGAGCCGTCGTCGGCCGAGGCGCCGCCCTTGAGGCCGATCAGCTCCAGCTTGTAGGGCTCGGCGGCCAGCTCGGCGCGGGCCTCGTCGTCGGAGACGGCCCGGCGGGAGAACTGCTGTCCCTGCTTGACGATCTCGCGCATCCGCTTCTCGATGCGCTTGAGGTCCTCGGGGGTGAACGGTTCGGCGACGTCGAAGTCGTAGTAGAAGCCGTTCTCGACCGGCGGGCCGATGCCCAGCTTGGCCTCGGGGAACAGTTCCTGCACCGCCTGCGCCATGACGTGCGCGGTGGAGTGACGCAGGATGGCCCGGCCGTCCTCGGAGCCGATCTCGACCGGCTCGACGTGGTCCCCGTCGCGCAGCGGGTGGGCCAGGTCGCGCAGCTCGCCGCCGACCCGGGCGGCGACGACGGTCTTGCCGTCGGCCTCCAGCGCCTGGCCCGCGGTGGTGCCGGCCGCCACCAACCGCTCGCTTCCGTCGAGGGTGATGCGCAGCTCAGACACGGTTGACACGGATACTCCTCGGTCGGATGGGTGGGGATCGCCGACGCCCGATGCTATCGAGCCGTCGCCGTCACCGGAGTGGACCGGCTTCATGATCGGTTCCTTTCCGCCGGGCGGGAGCGGCCCCGGGAACGGCAAGACCCCGGGATCGCTCCCGGGGTCTGTGAGTGCTCGCTGGTCAGCGCGCGAGCGAGAGCCGCCGGGAAATGCCCGGCGTCGTCGTCGACCAGAACACGCGCGCCATGTCCCCCATGATAGCCGCGGCTCACACCGGCTTGACACGCCTGGTGCGCCCGGCGCGCGTGACCACGGGAGCGCCGGCCACCTCGTCCATGTCCTCCAGTTCCCGGCCCTTGGTCTCGCGCACGCTCTTGTAGACGAACACGAAGGCGAGCGCGGCCGACAGGGTGTAGAAGCCGTAGGCGAACGACAGCCCGATGTCGGCCATCGCCGGGAAGGTCGTGGTGATCACCCAGTTGGCGATCCACTGGGCGGAGGCGGCCACCGCCAGCGCCGCGGCGCGGATGAAGTTGTTGAACATCTCCCCGAGCATCACCCACACCACCGGGCCCCAGGTGGCGCCGAAGGCGAACACGTACAGGTTGGCGGCGACCAGCGCGACCGGCCCGGCCACCGGGCCGAGCTCGGGCTGGCCGTCCACGATCCGCGCGGTGGAGAACGCGATCGCCATCGCCGCCAGCGTGACCGTCATCCCCGCGGCGCCGGCCAGCAGCAGCCGGCGGCGGCCGATCCGGTCCACCAGCGCGATGGCCACCAGCGTGGTGACGATGTTGGTGATCGAGGTGATCACCGAGGTGAGCATGGCGTCGTTCTCGGTGAAGCCGACCGCCTGCCACAGCGAGGAGGAGTAGTAGAAGATCACGTTGATGCCGACGAACTGCTGGAAGACCGACAGCAGGATGCCCACCCACACGATCGGCAGCAGGCCCAGCCGCGGCCCGCGCAGGTCGCGCAGCCGCACCGGGCGGTCCTCGCGCAGGGTGCGGGCGATGTCGCGGATCTTGCCGTCCACGTCGCCGTCGGTCAGCCGGCCCAGCACCTGGCGGGCCCGGCCCTCTTGGCGCTTCTTGACCAGGTAGCGTGGCGACTCGGGGATGGCCAGCGCGATCATCCCGTAGATCACCGCGGGCACCGCCGCGCTGGCGAACATCCACCGCCAGGCCGCGCCGCCGAGCGGGAACTCGCCCGCCGCCCCGCCGGAGACCCGGGCGATGAAGTAGTCGGCCAGCAGTGCGGCGAAGATGCCGGTCACGATCGCCAGCTGCTGCAGCGAGCCCAGCCGACCGCGCAGGTGCGCGGGCGCGATCTCGGCGATGTAGGCCGGGGCGATCACCGAGGCCGCCCCGACGGCCAGCCCGCCCACCACCCGCCAGAAGGTCAGGTCCGCGGGCCCGAAGGCCAGTGCCGAGCCCAGCGCGCTGACCACGAACAGCAGGCTGGCCAGCAGCATCACCCGCACCCGGCCGAACCGGTCGGCCAGCGGCCCGGCGAACCAGGCGCCGACCGCACAGCCCAGCAGCGCCGACGCCACCACGAACCCGACCGCCACCGACTCCAGGCCGAACTCGCTCTTGAGCGCGTCCACGGTCCCGTTGATCACAGAAGTGTCGTAGCCGAACAGGAACCCGCCCATCGCCGCCGCACCTGCGATCGTCGTGGCGACGGCGGTGGCGTGGGACGGCCGGTCCTGCCGGGCTGCACTGCCCTCAGTAGCCATGGCCCCGGTCGTCCCCGATCTCCACGGTGTTATGCGATCCGTGGTGAAACCGATACCCGGTGCCCCGGTGTCTGCTACTGCAGGTGCGGGCAGGGTATCCCTCTCGGGGGTCAGGCCGCCGCGGCCCGCCCGGGCTTAGGCTCTGGGCAAATGTCCGAGTACCCCACTGACCGTCACCCCCGCAGGGCGGGCTTCAGCGACGCCGCGCTCCGCCAGGCGGTGCTGGACGCCGCCGTCCGCGCGCCCAACGAGCCGCCGCGCGTCCTGATGCCCGGCCGCCGCTGGGTCCGCTGGCTGGAACTGCTGCTGGTGACCGCCATGGCCGTCGGGTTCACCGGCGGCACGATCGCGATCCCGCTGAACATCTTCGACCCCCGTCCCCCGGCCATGCTGGCCGTGGTGCTGGCCCTGATGCAGGCCGCGCCGCTGGCGTTCGCGCCGCGCTGGCCGCTGGCGGCCTGGCGGATCAGCGCGCTGGGCCTGCTGGCCGGGGCGCTGCTGCTGCGCGAGGACTACTTCTGGCCGTGGCCGGTGACCTCCTGGCTGGCGTTCGTGGTGATCCTGTTCTTCACGGCGGTGGGCTACGACCGGCCGGTGGCGGTGGGGGCCGGGCTGGTCAGCGTCGGCGGGCTGATCGTGCCGGGGGTGGTGGTGGCCGGGATGCCCGACTGGTTCGGGCTGATCCTGGCCGGGATCGTGGTGCTGGTGCTGGCGTTCGGCGACGCGGTCGGCGGGCGCTACACCGCGGAGCTGAGCCTGGCCGAGCAGGAGGCGCTGCGCCGTCAGGACCTGGCCCGGCAGGCCCGGCTGGAGGAGCGCGCCCGGATCGCCCGCGAGCTGCACGACGTGGTGGCCCACCACATGTCGGTGATCGCCATGCAGGCGGAGGCGGCGCCGTACAAGATCCCGGACCTGCCGGACGCGGCCCGCGACACCTTCGCGCTCGTCCGCGACGCCGCCCGGGACGCGCTGACCGAGACCCGGCGGGTGGTGGGGCTGCTGCGGTCGGAGGATGAGGGAGCCGAACGGCGCCCGCAGCCCGGCCTGGAGCGGCTGGAGGAGCTGGTCAGCGGGGCGCGGCGGGCGGGGCTGTCGGTGGACGCGGCGATCGTGGGGGTGCCGCGGCCGGTGTCGGCCGGGGTGGACCTGTCGGCGTACCGGATCGTCCAGGAGTCGCTCAGCAACGCCTCCCGCTACGCGCCGGGCGCCCGGGTGTGGGTGGAGGTCCGGTACGGGCGGCGGACGCTGGCGGTATCGGTGACCGACGACGGGCCGCGTACCTCCCCGGCCGAGCCCGGCGGCGGGCACGGGCTGGTCGGCATGCGCGAGCGCGTCGCGATGCTCGGCGGCACGCTGTCGGCGGGCCCGGCCGAGCCGCGGGGCTGGACGGTGGTGGCCGAACTGCCCTACGGCGACGGCTGAGCCCGGACGGTCGGGCCCGAACGGCCGGGCTCAGCGGGCCGAGCCCACCGGAGCCGGGTACGCCCCGGGGCGCGGCGGTCCTAAAGTGTTGATCGTGACCATTCGCGTGCTGATCGCTGACGACCAGGTGATGATCCGGGACGGCCTGGTCGCCCTACTGTCCTCGGCCCCCGACATCGAGGTGGTCGGGCAGGCCGGCAACGGGCTGGAGGCCGTCGCGCTGGCCGGTGAGCTGGATCCGGACGTGGTGGTCATGGACATCCGGATGCCGGAGATGGACGGGCTGGCCGCCACCGCACGGATCGTCGGCGGGGCCCCCGAGGAGGGCGCCGCGCCGGCCGGGCCCCGGGTGCTGGTGCTGACCACCTTCGACCTGGACGAGTACGTCTACGAGGCGCTGGGGGCGGGCGCCAGCGGGTTCCTGCTCAAGGACGCCCCGGCGGCCGACCTGATCAACGGGGTGCGGGTGGTGGCCGCCGGGGACGCGCTGCTGGCCCCGTCCATCACCCGGCGACTGATCGGCGACTTCGCGCGGCGGCGGCGCCACCAGCGGCCCAGCCCGGCGGCGACCGCCACGCTGACCCCGCGCGAGCTGGACGTGCTGCGGCTGATCGCGCGCGGGCTGTCGAACGCGGAGATCGCCGCGGAGCTGGTGCTGGCCGAGCAGACCATCAAGACCCATGTCGGGCACGTGCTGACCAAGCTGGCGCTGCGTGACCGCACCCAGGCCGTGGTGTACGCCTACGAGAACGGGCTGGCGGGCTGATCGGGCGGTGACTGCGCCTGGATCGCGGTGATCGCCACGGCGTTGACGATGTCCTGGACGGTGGCGCGCGGCGGCAGCGCGTTGACGGGCCTGCGCAGGCCCTGCAGCACGGGGCCGATGACCGCCGCCCCGGCGGCCCGCCGCTGCTGCACCAGGGCGTCGCCGACGTCCAGGTCCGGCACGACGTAGACGGTGGCCTCCCGGCGCTCCACGGCCTCCTCGTGGGTGACCGGGCCGGCCACCGGCAGCTGCGGGGCGCGCTGGCGCAGCAGGGCGGTCGCGGCGCGCGCCTGCTCGCCGCCACCGCGCGTGCCGGCCGGGTGCGCCAGCAGCGCCAGGTGCGGGTCGATGCCGAACCGGCGGGCGGTGGCGGCGGCCGACAGCGCGATGCCGGTCAGCCGCCCGGCGTCCGGTTCGGGGACGACCAGGCAGTCGCCGTACAGCAGCACCCGGTCGCGCAGGCACACGAAGTGGACGCTGGAGACGATCCCGGCGCCCGGTGCGGTCTTGACGATCTCCAGGGCGGGGCGGACGGTGTGCGCGGTGGTGTGCACCGCGCCCGACACCATGCCGTCGGCCAGCCCCAGGTGCACCATGAGCGCGCCGAAGTACTGCACGTCGGTGACCAGGTCGCGGGCCAGCCGGTAGGTGACGCCCCGGTGCGCCCGTACCTTGGCGTACTCGACGGCGAACCGCTCGCGCAGCTCCCGGTCGTAGGGGCTGACGACCCGGGCGGCCGACACGTCCAGGCCCAGCTCGGCCGCCTCGGTGCGGACGGCCTCCTCGTCGCCGAGCAGCGTCAGGTCGGCCACGCCCCGGCGCAGCAGCACGTCGGCGGCGTGCAGCACACGCGGGTCCGAGCCCTCGGGCAGCACGATGCGGCGCCGGTCGGCGCGCGCCCGCTCCAGCAGCTCGTACTCGAACATCAGCGGGGTGATCTCGGGGCTGCGGCGCACCCCGAGCCGGGCGGCCAGCGCGGTGCCGTCGACATGGTCGGCGAACAGCCCCAGCGCGGTCTCGATCTTGCCGTGCGCGTCGGGGGTGAAGCGGCGGCCGGTGGCGGCCGACAGCCTGGTGGCGGTCTCGAAGGTGTCGCCCTCGGTGATGATCACCGGCAGCCGGACCGACATGCCGTCCAGCAGCCGGGCCACCGCCTCCGGCAGTTCCATGCCGCCGGTCAGGATGATCCCCGACAGCGCCGGGAAGGTGGGCGCGGCGTGCGCGGCCAGCAGGCCGGGCAGCAGTGAGGCGGCCCGGTCGGAGGGGATCAGGATGGCCACGCCCTCGCTGAGCCGGTTGAGGATGTTGGGCAGCGACATCGCGCCCACCATCAGCCCGGTGGCCTCCCGGCCGAGCTGGTGGTCCTCCCCCAGCATCAGGTAGCCGCCGCAGGAGTCCATCAGCCCGCTGATCGTCGGGGCGTCCAGCCGGGCCACCTCGGGCAGCGCGTAGACCGGTGGGCCGTCCGGGCGGGCGGCGGCGCGGCGCACCTCTTCCAGCCGCCGGGGGTCCGTCCTGGTGATCACCACGGCCAGCAGGTCGGCCTGCTCGTTGCGCGCCTCCTTGACCGCCAGGTCGGCCGCGGCGGCGGCCTGCTCGGGGGTGCGGCCCAGGCCGTTGACGGCCAGCAGGACGGGGATGTCCAGGCGGGCGGACATGGCCGCGTCGAATCCGGCGGGGGCGGGCACGTCGACGTCGGTGTGGTCGGTGCCGACGACGACCACGGCCCCGCACCGGTCGGCCAGCTGCCGGTAACGCTTGGTGATCTCGGCGACGGCGGCCTCGGGGTCGGCGGCGAGGTCGTCGTAGGTGACCCCGACGCACTCGGCGTAGTCACAGGACAGCTTGAAGCGGGCGCGCAACGTCTCGACCAGGTCGTCGCGGGCGTCCCGGCGGACCACCGGGCGGAACACCCCGACCGTGCCGACCTGCCGCGACAGCAGTTCGGTCATGCCGAGGGCGAGCGTCGCCTTCAGGCTGGCGGCGTCACCGGCCGCGACATAGACCCCACACGTCATAGCGCGATCGTCCCAGAGTCAGGGGGAAAGCCGTATCCCCGGAATTACAGCTCACTGAACGATCGGCCGCCGGGAGACCTCGCCCCCGATGTCCGGATTCGTCCGCCGCCAGGGTACGCGCTGGAAAGTGGCCCTCCTCACACCGCCCGGCGGCCCGGTGGCGTGCACCGGGCCGCCGGGCCCGTGGTCGTCGGGGCTCGCGGCCCTTCCCGATCGCGGTGGGACGGGCGGATGCGCTAGCGGGAGGGGTCCAGGACGAGCTTGCCGGTGGTGCGGCGGGCGCGCAGGTCCTCGTGAGCCTTGCGGGCCTCGTCCAGCGCGTACTCGCCGCCGCAGATCACGCGCAGCCGCCCCTCGGCGACCAGTGCGAACAGCTCGTCCAGGGCGGTGCGCATGACGTCGCCGGGCAGCCGGAACACGTGCGTCAGCCACATCCCGGCGATGGTGGTCGAGTGCGCCATCAGGGTGGCGGGGTCGACCGGCGCCGGGGGCTTGCGCGAGGCCATGCCGTAGAAGGCCAGCCGGCCGAACGGGGCCAGGGCCCGCAGGCTCTGGTCGGTGACCGTGCCGCCGGTCATCTCCAGCACCACGTCGACGCGCCTGCCGTCGTTGGCCTCGATGAGCGCGGACTTCATGTCCTCCGCTCCGGCGTCCACGGCGACGTCGGCGCCCAGTTCCAGGGCCAGCTCCCGCTTGTCCTTGGAGGAGGCGGTGGCGATGACGCGGCCGGCGCCCCACGCCTTGGCGAGTTGGACGGCGAGGGTGCCGACACCGCCGGCGGCGGCGTGCACGACCACCGTCTCCCCCGGCGCCAGGTGGACGCTGCGGCGCAGCAGCACCCAGGCGGAGGCGCCCTGGACGACCATGCCGAGCGCGGTGACGTCGTCCACTCCGTCGGGCACCTCCCAGGTCATGGCGGCGGAGGCGACGGCCCACTCGGCGTACCCGCCGGACCCGGTCAGCGCGACGACACGGCGGCCGTCGGCGGTCCGCCCCACGACCTCCCCGCCGGGCACCATCGGCAGTGTGGAGCGGCTCAGGTAGCTGTCCTCGGCCTGGTGGGTGTCGGCGTAGTTGATCCCGGCGCGGGAGACCTCGATGAGCACCTCGCCGGGACCGGCGACGGGCCGGGGCAGTTCGGCCGGCGTCAGCACCTCGGGGCCGCCGAACTCGGTGATCTGGATGGCTCGCATGATCGCCTCTCTTCGGTCAGCGGGGACCGGGGACCCCGCGGAACTTGAACGGCTCGGAGGGACGGCCAGGCACCACGTACCATGCCTCGCCGGCGCCGTCCGAAGCCAGGATCTGCATGAACGCCGTCACGACGTCGGACACCTCGAGGATCGGGAAGCCCGTCTGCTCCAGGTGCTCCTTGATGTCGGTGATGATGTCAGTGTCGGCGAACGACGGGCACAGCGCGTTGATCCGGATGCCCTCCGGCAGGTGGTTGGGGCCCAGCGCGCGCACCAGCCCGACCACCGCGGCCTTGTTGGCGCCGTAGATCGGGTCGAACGGGGTGGCGGTCAGCCCGGCCATGCTGGCGGTGGCGACGATGTCCCCGCCGCCGCGGGCCCGCAGCGCCGGCAGGGCCGCCGCCACGCCGTAGACCACGCCGTCGAGGTTGATGGCCATGGCCCGCCGGTAGGCCTCGGGGTCGAAGTCGCGGCCCAGGCCGCAGTCGCCGGTCACCCCGGCGTTGAGGAAGGCGATGTCCAGCCCGCCGAACCGGTCGGTGGCGGCGGCGACGGCGGCCGTGCTGTCGGCCGGGTCGCGCACGTCGCACCGCACGAACGCGCCGTCGATCTCCCCGGCCAGCTCGTTCCCGCGCTCGGCGTCGATGTCGGACACCAGCACCCGGGCGCCCGCGGCGGCCAGGCGGCGCGCGACGGCCGCGCCGATGCCACCGGCTCCTCCGGTGATCCAGGCGACCTTCCCGGCGTATCCGGCGCCCGCTGCGCTGTCGCCCGCACGGCTCGCGGCGTCCATCCGCACCTCCAGGTTTCCTGCCTCGGCAAGTATGTGACTGACTCGTCAGTTACTGTAGCGCCATGGACTTCGGTTTGAGCCCGCGGGCCCAGGAATACACGGCCCGTCTGCGCGACTTCATGGACACCCACGTCTACCCCGCCGAGACCGTCTACGCGACCCAGCGGGCCGAGCTGACCGCCGCCGGACAGCAGCACACCGTCCCCCCGGTGGTCGAGGAACTCAAGGTCGAGGCCCGCAGGCGCGGGCTGTGGAACCTGTTCCTGCCCGACGCCGACGACCCGGCGCACGGCCTGACGGTCACCGACTACGCGTCGCTGGCCGAGATCATGGGCCGCTCCCCGCACCTGGCCCCCGAGGCGACCAACTGCGCCGCCCCGGACACCGGCAACATGGAGGTGCTGCACATGTTCGGCACCCCCGAGCAGCAGGAGCGGTGGCTGCGCCCGCTGCTGGACGGGGAGATCCGCAGCGCGTTCGCGATGACCGAGCCCGAGGTGGCCAGCTCCGACGCCACCAACATCGCCACCCGGATCGAACGCGACGGCGACGAGTACGTGATCAACGGCCGCAAGTGGTGGATCACCGGCACCGCCGATCCGCGCTGCCAGATAATGATCGTCATGGGCAAGACCGACCCCGAGGGCCATCCCTACCGGCAGCAGTCGATGGTGCTGGTGCCGATGGACACCCCCGGCGTCGAGGTCGTCCGGCCGCTGCCCGTGTTCGGCTACTCCGACCAGCACGGGCACTGCGAGATCACCTTCACCGACGTGCGGGTGCCGGTGGCGAACCTGGTCGGCGAGGAGGGCGGTGGTTTCGCCATCGCCCAGGCCCGGCTCGGCCCCGGCCGCATCCACCACTGCATGCGCGCCGTCGGCATGGCCGAGCGGGCGCTGGAGCTGATGTGCGAGCGGGCCGTCTCCCGGGTCGCCTTCGGCAAGCCGCTGGCCCGGCAGGGCGTGATCCAGCAGCAGATCGCCGAGTCCCGGATGGCCATCGAGCAGGCCCGGCTGCTGACCCTCAAGACCGCCTGGCTGATCGACCGGCACGGCGCCAAGGGCGCCCGCGCCGAGGTCGCCGCCATCAAGGTGATCGCGCCCCGGGTCGCGCTGGAGGTGGTGGACCGGGCCATCCAGGTACACGGCGGCGCCGGCGTCAGCGGCGACACCCCGCTGGCCCAGATGTGGGCGGCGCTGCGCACCCTGCGACTGGCCGACGGCCCGGACGAGGTGCACGTCCGTTCCGTCGCCCGCGCCGAACTGGGTAGGTATCTCGGCAAATGACGAACTCCACGGGGGCGGGCGGTGTCCGGCAGCGGATGCCGTACGCGCGCCGCCGCGAGCAGCTGCTCGCGGCGGCGCTGGGCGAGTTCGGGCGGCGCGGCTTCCATCTCACCCAGATGGAGCACGTCGCCTCGGCCGCGGGGGTGTCCAAGGCGCTGCTCTACCAGCACTTCACCTCCAAGGAGGAGCTGTTCTCGGAGGTGACGGGCGCCATCGTCGCCGAGCTGACGGACCGGATGCGCACCGCCGCGGCCTCCACGCACTCCTCCGTGGAGGGCGTGCGCGCGATGGTGCGGACGCTGTTCGACTACGCCACCGAGGAACCGGCCGGCTGGGCGCTGGTCATCCGGCATCTGGACAAGCCGGAGGTGGGCGACGACCTGCGGGGGATCCGCGACCGGATGGGCGAGGAGTTCGCCGGGCTGCTGCTGCGCCGCCGCCGCGCCAACCCGGCCCTGTCGCCCGCCGAGCTGGCCGCCAACGAGCGCCGCGCCCGGCTGCTGGCACCGCTGATGTACGGGTCGATGCTGTCGATGGTGTCGTGGTGGCTGGAGCATCCCGACACCCCGCGCCGCAAGGCCGAGAACATGGCGGTGGAGTTCATCTGGCTGGGCCTGGACCGGCTGCGCTCCGGCGAGCGCATCCGCTTCGAGGACTGACCGCCCGGGCGGTCCTCACTCGGCCAGTGCCCGCTGCCGCCCGACCAGGGCCCGCAGGGCCGCGCGGTCCAGCTTGTGGGATCGGCCGGCGCGGGGGAAACCGGGCAGGACGACGATCCGGTCGGGCAGCGCCCCGGCGTCGATCACCTCCGGCAGCTCCCGGCGCAGGCGGGCCGGCAGCGCGTCCGGGGGCACGCTGCCGTCCGGCAGGACCGCGACCACGACCTCCTCGTCCCGGGTCACCGGGTCGGGCAGGCCCACCATCGCGGCCTCGGCCACGCCCGGGAGCGCGGCGATGGCCGGCTCGTACAGGCCCGGGTAGATGTTGACCGACCCGCGGATCAGCATGTCCTTCTTGCGGCCGACCATCACCAGCCGACCCCGCTGGTCCAGGCGGGCCAGGTCGCCGGTCTCCAGCCACTCCAGCGGCGGGTCGCCCAGGTACCCCAGGCAGGTGTTGGGGCCGCGCAGCAGCAGCTCGCCATCGTCGGCGATCCGCGCGGCCACCCCGGGCAGGGGCGCGCCGAGCAGGTCTCCCCCGGCACCGCCGGACCAGTGGGCGAACTTCTCGTGGGCGTCGGCGATCGAGACCGGCAGCATCTCGGTCATCGCGTAGACCGACAGCACCTCGGTCCGCTCCCCCGCCGCCGCCACCGCGCGCCGCAGCACCGCCGGGGGTACCGGCGCCGAGCCCAGCAGCAGGTAGCGCAGGGACCGCGGGAGCCGGTCGGTCTCCTCCAGCATCCGCGCCAGATGGACGGGCACGCAGAAGGCGTGCGTGACGCCGCGCCGCGCCACCTCGGGCAGGAAGCCGTCCACGGGGTCGCGGCCGGACGGGATCGACCAGCGGGCACCGGCCAGCAGCGCGGGCAGCCCGAGCATGAACCCCGCGTCGTGCACCACGTCGCCGGGCCCGAGTGGGAAGCGCTCGCGGCACAGTTCCAGGCCGGCGGCCAGTGACGCCGCCGAGTGCACGACGCCGCGCGGCCGGGAGGTCGTCCCCGAGGTGAACACCACCACGGCGGGCGCCCCGGGGTCGCGTTCGCCGTCCGGCTCGGGCGCGGGGCCGCGCATCAGGGCGGCGAAGTCCAGCGCCCCGGCGGGTACGCCCGGCAGCCGCGGCCCGACGTGGACGTGGCGCATCCGCAGGTCGGTGACGCCGGGCAGCAGCAGCCCGGCCCGGCGCGCCACCCCGCGCAGGACGCCCAGCCGGTTGAGGGAGTACAGGGCCGACTCGGCGATGACCCAGCGGGGCCGGGCGGCACGCAGCCGGGCGGCGAACATCTGCGGACCCGCCCCCGGGTCGCAGATCACCAGGGTGCCTCCGGCGGCGACCACGGACAACGCGATGATCACGGTCTCGGCCGAGTGCCGCACGCCGACCAGCACGCCGTCGCCGGGCCGCAGCCCCGCCCGCCGCAGCCCGTGCGTCACCGCCAGGACCCGATGCCGCAGCTCCCCATAGGTCATCCGGCGGTCACCGGGGCCGTGCACCAGCGCCACGGCCCCGGGGGTCCGCTCGGCCTGGGCCAGCACCCGCCCGACCAGGTCGGCGTCGTCGATTACCCGGGGCGCCTTCGGCGGGTCGGCCGGAGGGCGGCGGGGTCTGCGCACGGGCAGGCGGACGTCCACCACCTCGGGCCGGTGGCCGTGGTCGGCGTACCAGGACAGAGTGCCGCGCAGCCCGTACGCCCGGGCCCGGCGCATCGACCAGTACACCCACACGTCGCGGCGCCGCCCGTAGGCCGTGGTCACCTTCCGGACGCGGTTGACCAGCTCGCGGTCGTCGTGGACCTCCTCGATCGGGGCGCGCGGGAAGCCCCCGGACCGCTCGTACAGCTCGGCGGTGATGGCCAGCGTGCAGGCCGGGCTCATCACGTAGGGGCCGAGGTAGTCCGGGTCCCGGTTGGCGGGCCGGAAGCGGCCGAACAGGGCGGCCAGCTCCTGCAACAGCGGCAGCAGGCGCCGTTCCTTCCAGGTCAGCGGGAACTCGTCGGTGCGCGGCCGGAGGCCGCCGGCCACCATCTGCAGCCCGTCGTCGAAGGCGCGGACGATCGCGGTCGTCCAGTGCGGCGGCGGCAGGCAGTCGGCGTCGGTGCGGGCCAGGTGGGTGGCGCCGCGGGCGATGGCGTGGCGCATGCCGGTGTCGGCGGCCGAGCCGGTGCCCTTCTGCGACTCGTGCAGCAGCTCCAGGTTCAGCTCCGGATGCGCGGCGGCGTACGCCCGCACGACGTCGGCGGTGTCGTCGGTGCTGGCGTTGTCGACCACGATCACGCCTTCGGGGGCGCGCCGCTGGGCCGACAACGCCTCCAGCGTCGCGGTGATGCCCGCGCCCTCGTTATAGGCGGGCACGACGACCCACAACTTCATCGGCTCACAGCTCCAGGAAGACCGCGCCGAGGCTGACGCCGCCGGCCAGGCCGAGCAGGGCCACCCGGTCGCCGGGCCCGCAGCGGCCCTCCTCCTGGGCGGTGGCCAGTTGCAGGGGCAGCGTCGCCGACGCCAGGTTGCCGTGCTCGGGCAGCGTCACCACCAGCCGGTCGGCGGGGATGCCGGTCCGCTCGCGCAGCAGGTCCAGGTAGGGCATCGCGACCTGGTGGACGCAGACCACGGCGAAGTCGTCCCAGCGCAGTCCGGTGTCGGCCAGCGCCTTGTCGAACAGCCCGGTGCCCAGCGACAGGAAGGCGTCCCGCAGCCGGCGGCCGTCGGCATGGAAGTAGGTGTACTCGGGGTCGCGGGGGTGCATGGTGCCGCCGCCGGGCAGCGTACCGACGTCCCAGGAGGTGGAGTCGGCCTCGAACGCCCGGTGGAAGATCCCGCCGCGCGGCACCGGCTCCAGCAGCGCCGCCGCACCGCCGTCCGACATCGTGTAGCCCGGGAACGCCTCGGTGAACTGGCGGAGGTCGCGCACCCGCCAGCGGATCGCCCGCGAGGGCATCTCGCCGGTGCACACCAGCACCCGGGCGTACTGCCCGGCCTGGATGAGCGCCTCGGCGATCTGGACGGCGTTCAGGAAGCTGTTGCAGGCGTTGGTGACGTCGAACACCGGGCAGCCGGTGCCCAGCTTGGCCGAGACGATGTGCGCGGTGGCGGGCTCGACCAGGTCCTGGCTGGCCGAGCCGAAGATCAGCAGGTCCACGTCGCCGGGCGTCAGGCCGCGCCGCTCCAGCAGTCGCCGGGCGGCCCCCACCGCCAGGTCGGAGGCCTGCTGGTCGTCGGCGGCCAGGTGGCGGGTGCCGATCCCGGTCAGCCGGGCGACGATGCCCGGCAGCGGCCGGTAGCCGTCGCTGCCGCGGGCGACGCGGGCCTCGACCTCTTCGCTGGTCACCGTCCGTTCGGGCAGGAAGGCGGCCACGCCGGTGACGCCGACCCGGACCATCCGGTCCCCCTCGGTCATGGGCGGGTTCCCCTCTCTGCGCCCGGTGGACGGCCGCGCCGCCGGGCGGCGTGGCGGACACGACCGGTGACCAAAAGGCCGTGATCGTTACTTTGAGGAAATACCAGATCACAACGGCCGGGTCTTCGGCAAGTCGATCACGCGCTTCGGACTTGGCACGGTCCGCCCGGCCCGCCCGTTCCCCCGGTCGCCTTCCGTACGGGTCTGCGCCCGGTTTACCTCGGCCCCGGAATGGCCGCCGCCATTGGCCGCCGGGCCCGACGACTTTATCGCCGGGCAGGCAAACGCCATGGCCACCCGGCGATTTCCGATCCGCCGCCCGCGTTCCAGTGAACGGCCTGCGGCCGGCGGCACCTCGGCCGGGCGGCCGCGCGGCGGCCCGCCACGGCGTTCCGGAGACCTTTTCGGCACCCTTTGAGAGAATGCCCTCCGCCGCCCTCCTGCGAGCCTTTTATGGCCCGTTCCAGACACCGGGCAACGGCATGGAGGTCCCTACGGCCACACAATTTCCGTAGCGATCCCGCTACCGACGGTCAGTGTCATCCCGACCCCATCGAGAGCCCGCGGGACCCCGGGAGCGCGGACCTTCCGGAGGGCGGCGGCACCTACCGGATCGCTCCCCCCGGCCATCGGATGAACCGGGCAGAAAATCTTGCAAAATTTACCCGGCGGTCACAACAACTCAATACTTCACTGCGCGCGACCGGCCGATCGCCCGTCCGGACTGTCATTGTCAGAGCGCTGACAACAAGCACTCACCCGCTTTTCGGAACGCCACAAGCCTTGGCAGCGGGCCGCATGGTCGGATGAGACGGCCGAGCGGACCGCCCGGCGCCGGGCCACGGCAGGCGCCGAGCCGAGGGAGTGTCCGGTCGGCAGGAAGGCAGGTACGTCACCATGGCGGGTCAAGTCGGTCAGCGAGTACGGACACGGCCACGCCTCGGTGCACGTCCCGAGCCGCACGGGGAGGTCACCATGCCGGCAGGCAGAACGGGACCCGTAGGCGCCGTCCGCGGGATCCTGACGTTCGACGGCAACACCACGGATGTCGCCCAGGCGCGCGGGTTCGTCGACAGCACCTTGCGCCATCACCCCGACCGTGAGACCGCGGTCCTGCTCACCAGTGAGTTCGTCACCAACGGCATCGTGCACGGCACGGGCGCCATCACCGTGGTGGTGCTGGAGACCGAAAGCGGTGTCCGGATCGAGGTGACCGACGCCGGCTCCGGGAAACTGCCCCGGATGCGCGAGTCCGGCGTCGACGCCGAGGGTGGCCGGGGCCTGTTCCTGGTCGACCACCTGGCCTCCCGCTGGGACCACGTCCGCACCGACGCCGGGCTCACCGCCTGGTTCGAACTGGACACCACGGCGCCCGCCGGCTGAACGCCCGGCCGCGGCGGCCACGACCGGGAGCCCGCCGGGGCGGATGTGTTCCGGTCCGGCCGGATTCCAGTCCGGCCGGAAAGTTTCTTGATCATGCCCGTAAACGGTTCGGCGGCGGGCGGGCGACCATCAGCCGACCGGAATTCAACGACGGCGATAACGATTTCGACTCGGGTGGTTCCGTGTCCCCTGGCGGACGGCGACCATGAACGATGTGGCAGCCCTGGGGAGTGGCGCGTCCTCCTTCGCCGACCGGCTCGTGAAGCGGTTGAACACCTGGCCCGCGGTGAGCATCGGGCGGGCCGACTGCGGGATCGGGTTCGGCCTGGGGGTCGGCCCCCGCCAGATCCTCCATCTGCATTCCGCCGACCTGCATTCCGCCGACGAGGCCGAGCTGCTGCTGACCCGGCCGGTCATCGAACGGCTCGGCGCCGCGCTGGCGCGGTCGGGCCGGGTGGCGGTGCGGCCCGGCGGCGACTGGGTGCGGATCGGCCTGTCCACCGACTCCGACGTGACCCTGGTGCTCTCGCTGGCGAGCGTGGCCATCAAGGCCGCCGGCGACCCGGTTGGAACGAGCCAGGCGACGCCCTGCTCGGCCGCCGAGCGGCCCGCGGCCGAGCAGACGGCCCCCCGGCCCGGGCGCGACCCCGGACCGGCCGCACTGAGCGGGAACGGCCCCCGGCGGACGTGAGCCGGCCGCCGCGCCGGGCCCGCTCCGTTGCGCCCCTCCCGCCGGCGGTCCCGCCCGGGCGGGTCACGGATGCGAGCCGAATCGGCGCCCGGCACCGCCACGCGCACCGACCGCACTAACATCCTGCGGAGTGCCAAGATCCTGTTGGCACGCTTCTGCACCGAAACGGCCCGAAATGGATGATCACGAGCGCCGGCCCGCCCCGCCGGCAGAACTGCGTCCCCCCGGTCTGCGGCACCTGTTCGGCGACGGGGGCGTAGGGCGTACCCTGGCGGCCGAGCTGCCGCCGGGGACCGTGGTGTGGCCGGACCCCGGCTACCCGCAGCGCCACCCGGTGCGCCGCCCGGCGTTCTGGGTGAGCGACGGGCCCGTGCCCGCCGGGCTGTGGGGCACGCTGCGCAGTGAGCACCCGCGCTCGGGCCTGTGGCCGGTGCTGCTGGACGAGTCCACCCAGCCCTGGTCGGCGGGGCAGGTGGCGCCCGAGCCGGTGTCGGAGATCGACAACTACGATCCGGCGGCGTTCATGGCCGAGGTGTGGTCGGACTGGTGCGCGCACCAGATCGACGGCGACTACTCCGAGCTGGATCCGTACGGCAAGAACTGCCCGGGGCTTGCACCGCCCGGCATCCCCGTGCACGACCCGGACGAGCTCGCCGACCGGTACGCCGCCGCCCTGACCCGGCGGGGCCTGTCGCTGGGCCTGGCGGCCGTGGAGCGGGGCGCCGACGCGCTGACCGCGATGGGGTGGCAGGGGGCGCTCAACCACAACGAGTGGACCGCCCCGCTGGCCGCCGTGGTGCGGGGCTGGGAGGAGCGGTTCGGGGCCCGGGTGGTCGGGCTGGGCTTCAACACGCTGGACCTCAGCGTGGCCGCGCCGCCGCTGACGTCCCGGCACGCCCTGCAGGTCGCCGCCGAGCACTGGGCGTTCTGCCCCGACACGATGTTCCAGGGGCCGGGCACGCTGATCGGATACGCCGAGGAGATCCGCGGCAAGACGGCGTGGTCGTTCTGGTGGGACTGACGTCCCCGGCGGCGGGCACGGGCCCGGGGACGTCTCAGGGCACCAGCTCGGCGTCCTCGGCGAAGACCAGGTCGAGCAGGCCGGGGAAACGCGCGTCGAGGTCGTCGCGGCGCAGCGTCAGGTAGAGCCGGCGGCCCTCGGGACGCTGGCGGATGACACCGCTTTCGCGCAGCACCCGCCAGTGGGTGGTGAGGGTGGACTTGGGGGCCGGGACGTCGATGGCCCCACAGGAGGTCTCCTCGCCGGAGGCCAGCGCACGCACGATGCCGAGCCGGATGGGGTGGCCCAAGGCGTGCATCACGTCCACGAGCCGGATCTGCTCGCGCGCGGGGTGGTGCAATGCCGCCATGGGGACCACCATAGGGCACCGTTACCGGCCGGAACACGCTCCGGCCCGAGTCACCCCTGGTGCGGGCGGGTAACGGGAAGCGTGCCGTCCAGATAGGCCCGCCGGCAGGCCGACCGGGCGACCTTCGCGCTGCTGGTCCTGGGCAGCCCGCCGGGCTCCAGCAGCACGAAGTCGCGCAGGTGCACGTCGTGCCGGAGCTGGACGGCGGCGCGGACCGCGGCGGCGACCTCCGCCGGGTCGAGCCGGGCGACGGGCACCCTGCGGTTGCGCTCGGCGATGATCACCACGCCCTCGGTGTCGTCGCCGGTGACCGCGAACGCCGCCGCGTAGTCGTGCCGGACGGCCTCGTGCGCGGTGCAGGCGGTGTACTCCAGGTCCTGCGGGTAGTGGTTGCGCCCGTCGACGATGATCAGGTCCTTGATCCGGCCGGTCACGTACAGCTCGCCGTCGTGCCACAGGCCAAGGTCGCCGGTGCGCAGCCATGGCCCGGCCGGGACGCCCTCGGCGGGCTCGGCGAGGACGGCCCGGAAGAGCTCGGCCGTGGTCTCCGGACGTCCCCAGTAGCCGTCCGCGACGTTGGGGCCGTGCACCCAGATCTCGCCCACCTGCCCGTCCTGCCTGGCCACGCACGTCTCGGGATCCACGACGAGGACGTGCTGGCCCCAGGGGGCGCCGCAGCCGACCAGCAGGGAGGCGTTCTCGTCATCAGGGCCGCACGGGCGGGCCACGCCTTGTTCGAGCCCTTCGCGGTCGAACGCCGTGGTGGTGGGCGGGCGGTCGCGACGCGAGGCGGTGACGTACACGGTCGCCTCCGCGAGCCCGTACGCGGGGACCTGCGACTGCGGGGTCATCCCGCAGCCGGCGAAGGCCGCCAGGAAGTCCTCCATCGTGCTCGGCCGGATCGGCTCGGCGCCGTTCATGAAGACCGAGACCCCGCTCAGGTCGAGGCCCCGCTTCTCCTCCTCGGTGACCGTGGCGGTGAGGTACTCGTAGGCGAAGTTGGGGCCGCCGGTGAAGACGTCCCGGTAGCGGCTGAGCAGTTCCAGCCAGCGCACCGGCCGCATGATGAACGCCACCGGGTCCATGAACGTGCCCGGGTTTCCGTACACCAGCGGCAGCCCGCACACCGAGACCAGACCCATGTCGTGGAACAGCGGCAGCCACATGACGCCGGTCGAGGTGCGCGGCGTCCCGTCGAAGGCGCCCCACAGCTGGACGGCGTTGGCGGCGAAGTTGCCGTGGGTGATGATCACGCCGGCGGGGGTGCGGGTGGAGCCGGAGGTGTACTGCAGGTAGGCGACATCGTCCGGACGGACCTCCTCAGGGGTCCACTCCGCGTCGTCCGCGCCGAGGTCGTCCACCACCACGATCTGCTTGGGCCGGGGCACTGGGTTCCGGTCGAGGAACGCCTCGACCTGCGGCAGCACCGCCGAGACGGTGAGCACGCACTCGGGGTCGGCGTCGGTGTAGACCGCCAGCAGCCGCTCGGCGTGGCCCGGTAGGTCCGGGGAGAACAGCGGGACGCCGATGGTCCTGGCGTACATGGCGCCGAAGAAGGCGACCACGTAATCCATGCACTGCGGCGCCAGGATCGCCACCCGCCGGCCGGGCTGGCACGCCCGGCGCAGCGCCGCCGCCACCGCGCGGGCCCGCCGGTCGAGCTCGCTCCAGGTGAGGTCGGTCACCGCCCCTTCGACGTCGGTGGTGTAGTCGACGAACGTGTAGGCACGGTCGTCGGGGTACTCCTTCGCCCAGCGTCCCAGCCGGGTGATCAGCGGGGTGCGGTCGATGTCCGGTAGCGCGGGGACGGTCATGCGGGTCTCCAGTGGTCACGGGACGGGGACGGCGGCCGGACGACCCCTGCGGAGCGGAGATCGCCCGGTCCGCGTCCGGGGCGCCCGGCGGAACGGGGATGTCAGGGCAGCCGGCGGGCGGCCAGGCGCTGCTCGTCGGGCCAGCGCACGTCCCACACCCAGCCGAGCCTCTCGAACGCCCAGATCACCCGGGCGCTGATGTCGATCTGGCCCTTGAGCACGCCGTGCCGGGCGCAGGTGGGGTCGGCGTGGTGCAGGTTGTGCCAGGACTCGCCGAACGAGGGGATGGCCAGCCACCACACGTTGCGGGAGCGGTCGCGGGTCCGGAACTCCGCCTTGCCGAAGACGTGGCAGATGGAGTTGATCGAGAACGTGATGTGGTCGCCGAAGAAGACCTTCATGAGCCCGCCCCAGAACAGCGCGGTGACCGCGCCGTGCCAGGACCAGGTGAGCAGCGCGCCCAGCGCGAAGGGCACCGCGAAGGTGGAGAGCACGATCAGCGCGTACACCGGGTTGAGCGACAGGAACCGGATGTCGGGGTCGGCCAGCAGGTCCGGGGCGTAGCGGCGGCGCGAGGTGCGGTCCTTAGTGAACAGCCAGCCCATGTGCGCGTGGAACAGGCCCTTGGTGAGCCCGACGAGGCCGGGCCCGTACTCCCACGGCGAGTGGGGGTCGCCCTCGGCGTCGGCGTACTTGTGGTGCCGCCGGTGGTCGGCCACCCAGCGGATCACCGAGCCGTGCATGGCCTGCCCGCCCAGAATCGCCAGCGTGATCCGCAGCCACCGCTTGGCCTTGAAGCCGCCGTGGGTGAAGTGCCGGTGGTAGCCGACCGTGATGCCGATGGCGTTCAGCGGATACAGCACCGCGAGGATGGCGACGTCCGTCCAGCCCATTCCCCAGCCCCACACGAACGGTACCGCCGCGCAGGCGGCCAGGATCGGCACGCCGACAAACAGCACCACGGCGATCCGCTCGACCAGCGGCACCGGGTGCGGGGACAGGTCGCGCTGCCGGGCCCAGCCCGTTTCTTTCACGGTCACGGTGGCCATCAGGAGCCTTCCTCAAGGTCCGGGGTCGCCCCCTGCAGAACGGAATTCAGGCGATGACCGTACGGTCCGGGTGGGCGGGGCTCTTCCGATCTGGGGACCGAATCTCGCGGAGTTCTTGTGAGCGAAGTGACAACGGGCCGGCATCCGGTGGGACGGCTGTTGCCGACCGGCCCCAGCGGGTGGCATTCTCACCTCGTCCGGCGATCCCCGCGTAGGAGACGACATCAGGCGTAAGGAGCATTCCGCCGTCCCCCGGTCCCGCCGTTGGCCGCCCGCCCTGCTGGGGGTCCTGGTGGCGGGCACGCTGGTCACCGACGTGTGTGTGCTGGCCTTCGGTGACCTCGGGCAAACGGCCGAACGCACGTCCATCGCGGCCCCCGACCGGTTCGTGTCCATCTCCAGCGACGCCGCACGCCCGGCCGCCGCACTGGTGGCGCCGCTGCGCGAGCAGCACACCCCGCACCTGCTGCTGGCCCATCCCGGCACGCTGCCGGCGGAGGCGGTGGAACGTGCACGGCGCACCAAGGGGGTGGCCGCGGTCGAGGTCGTGGACGCCGCCAGCGCCCAGGTGGCGGGGCGGCGGGTCGGGCTGCTGGGAGTCGACCCCTCGACGTTCCGCGCGTTCGCCCCGCAGGCGTCGGCGGTGTCCGACCCGCTGTGGCAGTCGGTGGCCAGCGGGGACCTGGTGGTCTCCTTCGGCCTGGGCCAGTCTGGGCGGCTGGCGCTGGGCGGCACGGTCACCGCGGGCAGCAGCGCCGCCCCCGGCCAGGTGCGCGTCGGGGCGTACGCCACGATGGGCATCGCCGACGTGGACGCCGTCGTCTCGCGGACGCGGGCCAGGGAGCTCGGGCTGCCCAGCGGCAACGCCCTCATCGTCAGCGCCCGCAAGACCAGCCCGGAGAAGCTGGGCAGGACGCTGCGGAAGATCCTGCCGCGCGGTACGAAGGTCGCCGTGCTGGCCCCGTCACGGCAGCGGGCCCCGGTCCGGCAGGCGCCCCGGGTGACCGGCCGGCCCGACGGGCTGCGCGGCTCCTCGACCCCGATCACGGGCAACCGGATGACGCCGCGGATGCGCGCGGTGGTGCTGGAGCTCAACAACCGGTTCGGCCCGTTCCCAACGATCGGCTGTTACCGGACCGGCGCCGACGCCCAGGACCACGGGTACGGGCGGGCCTGCGACTTCATGGAGAGCGTGGGCGGGCGGACGCCCAGCGCGAGCGCATTCAGGCATGGCGACCAGGTGGCGGCGTACGCGACCGGCAACGCCGCCCGGCTGGGCATCCACTACGTGATCTGGAAGCAGCACATCTGGAACATCCGGGGCGGCGGCTGGCGCCGGATGGCCGACCGCGGCAGCATCACCCAGAACCACTACGACCACGTGCACATCTCGGTGCGCTAGCCGCCCGCGGACGCGTCAGGGGCGGCCGAAGGCGGTCTCGGGCGGCACCGGGACCATCACGTGCTCGCCGCGCCGCAGCGGGGCGGCCCCGGCGCAGAAGCCGGCCAGGGCATCGGTGTCCATGCACCGGGCGCGGACCATGCCGCCGGCCGCCCGCCTGGTCAGCTCGGCGACGGGCAGCTCGGTGTCGGAGGCGGCCAGCACGAGGTTGCCGAAGCGGCGGCCGCGCAGCACGCCGGGCTCGGCCAGCAGCAGCGTGTGCGGGAAGACCTCCCGGACGGTGGCCACCATCCGCCGGGCGAACTCCAGCCGGTGCCCGTCGGCCATGTTGACCAGGTAGCCGCCGCCGGGCCGCAGCACTCGCCGCACGTCGCCGCAGAACTCCAGGCAGGCCAGCTCCAGGGGGAGGGCGGCGTCGGCGAACGCGTCGAGCACCACCAGGTCGTCGGAGGCGTCGGGCAGCGCGGCCACGCCCGCCAGCCCGTCGACCACCCGGATCCGCAGCCCCCGCACGCCCCGCAGCGGCAGCCGCTCGCGCACCAGCCGGACGAGGCCGGCGTCGGGCTCCAGCACGAGCTGCCGGGAGCCGGGCCGGGTGGCGGCGATGTAGCGGGCCAGCGTGCAGGCCCCGCCGCCGACGTGGACGGCGTCGATCGGAGCGCGCCCGTCGCCGAGGCAGTCGACCACGTCGCCCATCAGCCGCATGTACTCGAAGCCGAGGTAGGTCGGGTCGGCCAGGTCGACATAGGACTGGGGCACGCCCTCGACGGTCAGCAGCCAGCCGTGCTCGCGTTCGGGGTCGGGACGCAGTTCGACCCGACCGTCCGCACTGCGGTACACGCTGGGCACCGCCCGGCGGGCGGCGCGTCGCTCGGCCATGCTCGTCCTCCCCCGCTCCACTGTAGGGATGTTCACAACATCCGCGCACAACCCTTTCCTGGCGCTTACCATGCTTTCAGGCACCGACACCCGGTTTGTCCCAGGACTTGCCGGAAGTGCTTTACCTCAAGTACATTCCCCCGAGACCGGCTCGTGACCTACCTCCACCCTGGAGGTCGAGCCGACCGCCGAATGTTCGCGGCGCAGCCGGCGTCGCGAAGAACCGGGGACCCACCGCGGAAGCTCAGGGGACGCCCCTGTGCCAAGCGTCTCGGGGTGAATCCGCCGTGTGCGGTAGGGCGCCTCCTCGTCCGAACCCGACAGCTAACCCGGTAGGCGGCTGTGGAGAGACATGGATTCGATAGGCAAGAAACTGCTCGACATCGCCGAGCAAGAGCTCGGCTATACCGAGAAGTCCGGCGGATACACCAAGTTCGGCAACTGGTGGTTCGAGAACGTCGATGACGACCCCTATTTCAAGACGGCGCCCTGGTGTGACATGTTCCTCGCCTGGGCCGCCGACAAGGCGGGCGTGACGGAGCAGGCCGGACAGTTCGCGGGCACCGTCGACCACGCCAAGTGGTTCCGCAAGAACGACGCCTGGGGCACCGAGCCCGAGCCGGGCGCGATCGTGTTCTTCGACTGGAACGGCTCGAACGACATCGACGCCATCGACCATGTCGGGATCGTCAAGAAGGTCGACGGCAAGAAGATCCACACGATCGAGGCCAATGTCGACGGCGTCCATCTCAAGGAGAAGGTCCGCGACTCCAGCATGATCGTCGGGTACGGCTACCCAGCCAAGGTGAAGGTCGCCGCCAAGCCCGACAAGTACGTGCCCAAGCACGCCGCCCCCGCGCCCTCCCCGCAGGAGATCGCCGCGGCCGCGCCCGGCGAGCAGGGCACGGCCCGTACGCAGAACCAGGACGCCAAGCCCGACGGGCAGTTCACGGTCGGCGGCCAGGACATGGTGCTGGGCGGCCTGGTGGCGGTCGCGGTGGTCGGCACCGTGGCGCTGGCGGCGGGCAGGTCGGCCGCCGCCAAGGTCCCCTCCGCCCCGCCGGTGCGGGTGCGCAAGCGCGGCAAGCACCACCGCCGCCCGGTCGCGCTGCCGGCCGACATCACCCCAGCCCAGCTGGAGGAGGCCGAGGCCGCCACCACGATGATGCCGGCGATCAGCGCCGCGGTGGCCGCCGAGGCCGAGGACCGCGAGTTCTGGGGCAAGATCGAGCACCTCAAGGAGGACCAGGAACTGGCCTTCTGGGACTCGCTGCACGCCGAGGTCGTCACCCGCTCGAAGGCGAACGGCTCCGGGCACGCGGTGCCGTCCTCGCTGACCTCCTGACCCCTTCCGCACGTGGTCACGCGACTCGGACTGCGTGGTCCCACGCCGGTGGGCCCGGTGAGTCGCGTGGTGCCAGGCGCTGCGGTTGCGCATCCGGCGCCGGCGCCACATCCAGACCCCGGTCGCCGCGGCGGCCAGCACCACCAGGCCCGCGCCCGACCTGCGCACCGCCGGCCCCCTGCCCGCGGCGCCGGCCCGGTCGGCGAGCCTGTCCCTGACCTCGCCGGCCTTGCGCTGCGCCCGGGCCTTCATGTCGGTCTTGGCGGCCAACGCCTGCACGGTCTCGCCGATCTCCGCACGGGTGCGCTCGATGTCGGCGGACGCGTCGGTCGCCCTGGATCCACTGGCGGTCATCCTGTGCTGCCTCCTCGTGTGCAGTACGGGTCGCCGAAGGTCTTCCCTGCGCGGACGCGCCGGACAAGCAGCCCGGCCCGCGCTTTGCCCGGGGGTGGACGTTATTTGGCGATCATGATGCGGACGCTGTCCAGGGACGGGTCGGCCGCGTCGGGAATGACCATTCCCGCCCGCACTCCCGAGCGCAGGTAGTCCAGCACCGGCCCGGTGATGCGCTCCCCCGGCAGGACCACCGGGATGCCCGGCGGGTACGGCGTGAGCATCTCGGCGGCGATCTCCCCGACGGCCTGGTTCGCCGGGACTTGCCGGGTGCGGCCGAAGAACGCGTCCCGCGGCAGGTGCACCAGTTCCAGCCGCATCTGCCGGGGGGACGGGATGCGCGCCCGGGGGGCGTCGGCAAGTTCGCTGGCATGCCCGACCAAGTCCCGCAGCGCGGTCACCAGCGTCTCGGCGGTCTCGGCGTCGTCGGCGAAGGTGAACTGGGCGCTGATCCGGCGGTGGTCGGCCAGGTGCATGTTGATGTGGTGGTGCTCGCGCAGCCAGTCGGCGGCACGGTAGCCGGACGTGCCGAGGCCGGCGAGGTCGATGACGACCTGTAGCGGGTCGCGGTCGTGGGCGCGGTCGGGCCCGACGAACTCCGGGCCGTTGACGTGCAGCCCGTCGATGTCCCCGATGCGCTCGGCGGTCTCGGCGGCCAGCTTGATCGCCGCGTCCAGCAGGCTCTGCCCCCGCTGGACCATCTGCCGCCGCCAGCCGTCCAGCCCGGCGTAGATCAGCACCGAGGGGCTGGTGGTGCCCAGCAGGTCCTCGCGCGACTTGAGCACGTCGGGGTCCACCAGGTCGCCCTGCTGGTGGAACACCGAGCCCTGCTCCAGCCCGGCGCCCATCTTGTGCACGCTGGTCACGCAGACGTCGGCGCCGGCGTCCATCCCCCAGAGGGGCAGGTCCGGATGGAACGGCAGGTGCGCGCCCCACGCCTCGTCCACGATCAACGGCCGCCCGTGGCGGTGGCAGACCTCGGCGATCGCGCGCAGGTCGGCGCAGGTGCCGTACGGGGTCGGACTGGTGACCAGCGCACCGCGGGCGTCCGGGTGCTCGGCGAACGCCGCCTCGAAGCACTCGGGCGTGGGCGGGTGCGCCAGGTGCAGTTCGGGATCCCACTGCGGCGCCACCCAGATCGGCCGCACGCCGCTGAGGACCAGCCCGGACACCACCGACTTGTGGGCGTCCCTGCCGACGATCAGCTTCTCGTGCGGCCCGGCCACCGCCAGCATCGCGCTCTTGACCGACAGCGAACTGCCGCAGGTGGAGAAGAACGCCTGGTCGGCGTGCACCGCGTCGGCCATCAGCCGCTGCGCCTGCGCCAGCACACCGTGCGAGGAGCGGCGGTCGTCCAGCCCGGACATGGCCAGCACATCCGAGTGGAACACCGCCTCCCCCAGCACCTCCCGGACCCGCGGGTCCGCGCCACGCGCCTGCTTGTGACCGGGTGGGGTAAACGGAACGTCGCCACGCCGCCGGTAGGCGGCCAGCGCGTCGAGAACGGGAGCCTGCGAATGATCCATGCCGCTGCGCTTCCCGGCGCCGACCCGGCCAAACGACCGGCCGGCGGACCAGGCAGGCGACCCCAGGGGGGCGCCCCTCGCCCGCCCGTCGCTCCGGGGCTTCCGCAGAGCAACGGACGGGCGATCCCGGTCGAGCACTGGCGGGGTGAGGGCCGTCCGCCCTGCGGCCGCGCGTCCGGGGGTCTGTCTTGGAGGGCAGGTCAGGTGACGAAGCGCAGGTGGGGGCGGCGGCGCAGCCGGGTGGCCGACAGCAGCGCGACCAGCGCGGTGAGGACCAGCGCGCAGACCGCCCCGTGGACCAGACCCCGGGCCAGATAGCTGGTGTCGGTGTGGTCGACGGCATAGGTGGCGATCTCGCGGCTGAACCAGAAAGGCAGCAGCCGGGACGAGGCGTCGGCGGGATCCATGATCATCTGCAGGCCGACCACGGTGAGCAGCAGCAGGGTGCCCTCCAGCTCGCGGGGCAGCAGCGCGCTGAGCGCCAGCCCGAACGGCGCGGCCACCGCCACCGTCAGCACCATGATCAGGGCGATGGCACCGTGCGATACCCCGTCCTGGTCGACCAAGATGAGCAGGAAGTAGGGCGCCGACAGCAGTCCTCCGGCCGCCCACAGCGCGACGAGCCGGCCCAGGTACAGCTGGTGCGCCCGGTAGCCCGACAGCCGCAGCCGGGGTTCGAGCCCGCGGGCGGCGCCCCCGGTGAACAGCGCCGCCGTGCTCAGCGCCCAGCCCAGCCCCAGGCACACGAACCGGATGGACTGGCCGAGGTGGTCGCCGCGGCGGCTCAGGTAGAAGGCCAGCGGCATCATCGCAATGATCACCAGCACCGCGCGGCGCCGCAGGATCTCCCGCAGCGTCATGTCGGCCACGGTCAGCACCTTGGTCATGCGCGGATCTCCGGTTCCGGAACGGGGGTGAGGTCGAGCACGGTGTCGACCCGGTCGAGCCGGTCGAGCAGGTGGGTGACGACGACGATCGCCTTGCCGGCGTCCCGCCACCGCCACAGCTGGTGCCAGAAGTCGACGTAGGCGCCGCGGTCGAAGCCCTGGTAGGGCTCGTCGAGCAGCAGCACGTCGGGATCGCCGAGCCCGGCCATGACCAGGTTGAGCTTCTGCCGGGTGCCCCCGGACAGCAGCCGGGCCTGTCCGGCGCCGGCGGGGTTCCAGTCGAGGGCGGCGGCGTGCGCGCGGCCCGCGCCGACGGCGGCGGCGCGGCCCATCCCCCGGCCCGCGCCGACCAGCACGAAATGCTCGTCGGGGACGAGGAACTCACTGGTGCCCCCGTCCTGCGGGCAGTACCCGAGGGTGCCGTGCACGTGGACCCGTCCCCGGTCGGGGGAGACCATCCCGGCGCAGATCCGCAGCAGGGTGCTCTTGCCGCAGCCGTTGGCGCCCACGATGGCGGCGATCTGCCCGGCCCGCACGGTCAGGTCGACGCCGGCCAGGACCGGCCGGCGGCGGTACCGCTTGACGATCCCGCGCGCCTCCAGCCGGACCGGCCCCGGGGGCGGCCGGCGGGCGCCGGAGACCGGCTCCCCGACGCTGTCGGCGACCGCCGCCGCGTAGACGTCGGGCCGCCCGAACGCGGCCAGCGGCGGTTGCCGGCTGTCGCGCAGGTGCGCGGCCGCCTCCGCGACCACATGCCGGGCCAGCCCCGGCTCGATCCCGCGCCGCCGCAACTCCCCGTCCAGGGCCGCCAGCCAGGCGTCATGCTCCCCCGCGTGCTCCCTCACGTCGTTCGTCGCGTCATTCATCGCGCGGCCACCTCCCGCAGAATCGCGCTCACCCCGCCCGCGAAGGACTCCCAGTCGGCCGCGGTGCGCCGCAGCACCTCGCCGCCGGACTCGGTGATCCGGTAGTACTTGCGGGCCGGGCCCGCCTCGCCCTCCCGCCACTGCGCGGTCACCATGCCGGTGCGTTGCAGGCGCAGCAGCACCGGATACAGGGTGCCGCCGCGGATGGGCCCGAGCCCGGCCGCGTCCAGCGACTGCGCCAGCTCGTAGCCGTAGGACTCCCGGCGGACGAGCGCGGCGAGCACGCACAGGTCCAGTACTCCGCGCAGCCACTGGCCACGCCGTTCTTGATCCACCCGCAACAAGCTAGCACGGCTATCTAGATGGCACCGCCAACTAGTGCAGAACGGGCGCCTCAGCCGCACCGACCGACGTCACGCCCGGAGGGAACGGCCTGCTCACAGGGACCAACCTGCTCAGAGAGGACGGCCCCTCTGAAGGGCTGCCCCGCTCCGACAGAGGGCCTACTCATAGGGACCAACCTGCTTAGAGAGGACGGCTCGCTCTCAAGGGCCACCCCGCTCGGAGGGGGCGGCCCGCTCGGAGGGGGTCGGCTGCTCCGGCAGGGACGTCCGTTGGGGTGAGGGCGGCCGTTCGGAGGGGACGTTCCGGCGCCGTTCGGCCATCGCCCCGGGCAGGATCGGGATCCGCGTCCTGACCCGCCGCCGGGCGCCGCGGGCGATGGGGCGGCGGCGACGGCCGGGACGCTGGGTGACCGGACCCTGCCCGGCGGCCCGCAGTTCGTCGATCAGGCGGTCCAGGTGGACCAGCAGCTCACCGTGCAGCGGCCAGTGGCCGGGGTCCTCGCGCAGCAGCCGGCCCAGGTCGTCGCGGCAGCGCCGCGCCTGCGACAGGCGAGACTCCAGGGCGGTGACGAGCCGTACCGCGTCGTCGGCGGAGGAGGTAGTGGCCGCCCGCGTGTACAGACGGGTGGCGGTGGCCAGCTCGCGCAGCACGACCGCCAGTCGTGTCCGCACGTCGGCCTCCCACATCTCGGCGCCGAGACCGGTCCGGTCCCGCATCAGCAGCCCGGTACGGTCGGCCATCGAGCGGGCCAGCGCGTGGATGCCGAGCACCGAGTGCGCCAGGTGCTGCATGGCGGACCGCAGCGCCGGCCCGGGGCCCGGCGTCACCCCGATCCGGGTCCTGGGATTGAGCCGGGCGCTCTCCTCAGCCTCGGTCAGCGCCTGGTCCACCTCCTGGATGTCGTCCGTCAGCCTGCGGGAGCGTTCCATCCAGTCGGCCGTGGTCCGGTCGTCGGGCTCGGCCCGCAGCCCCTCGGCCATCCGGTCCAGCAGGTCCTGCATCGAGCGGCCCAGCTCGTCGACCGCCTCCTGGGCGGGCCGCACCCGCACCGGGGCGGCCAGCAGCCCGGCCAGCAGCCCCACCCCGGCGCCGATCAGCGTCTCCTTCACCCGTTCGGCGGCGGCGGTGTCGCTGCCCAGCTGCAGGATCAGCATCGCGCTGATCGGGACCTCCAGCAGGTTGTCGCCGAGCCGAAGCATCCGGCCCAGCAGCAGGGCCACGGCGATGGTCACGCCCAGGCTCCACCAGGTGAAGCCCAGCCAGCCGACCAGGAAGACGGCCAGGATCACCCCCGCGGTCACGCTGATGATCCGCTGCACCGCGCTGCGCAGCGTCTGGAACAGCGAGACCTGGACGACCAGCAGCGCGGTCAGCGGCGCCAGCACCGGGGCCGGCTCGGCCAGCAGCCACAAGGCGATCAGGTACGCCAGCACGGCGGTCACCACCAGCCTGGTGATGAAGAGGGCTGTGGGCTGGTCGCTGTGACCCACCGTCCACAGTCGCCGGGGCGAGGTGACGGTACGGACACGTTCGCGTACGGCTTGGCGGGAGGGCACTAACAGAAGACCTCGGAGTTGACGGAGACTAACAGAAGACCTCGGAGTTGACGGAGACTAAGAGAAGACCTTGGAGTTGACGGAGGCTGGGCGGAAGGCCTCGGAGCCGAGGGACATGCGGCGGACGGGCGGAGAGCACCGCCATCAGGGGTGCTCCCCGCCCGTCCCTCGGCCGTTCCTCAGCCGCCCTCCGTCAGCGCTTGGCGCGCACGTGCTGCAGGCTCTTCACGGGGTGCTCGCCCTCGGTCTGCAGGCGGTACTCGTCGCCGTACATCTCGCGGTGCTCGTCGATGACGGCGTCGCTCGGCGGCGTCACCGCGTCGTGGATCCGCTCCTGCATCCGCTCGAACCGCTCGTGCGCCTCCCGCACGTAGCCGGTGCCGAGCGTGGTGAGGTCCACCTGGGTCGCCAGCAGGTTGCGCAGGTACTCCTTGTTGGGCTCGAAGGTGAGCGGCGCCGGCAGCTCGCGGGCCAGGATCGACTCCGGGTCGCGCCCGTCGTGCTTGCGCATCATGTCGCAGGCCAGCCGCAGGTGCTCCAGCTCCATGTTCAGGTGCAGCTCCCAGACGGCCTTCACCCGCGGGTCGCTCTCGGTCTCCATGAACGAGTAGTAGACGTAGCACTCGTTGTACTCGTGGTTGACCAGCCGCTCCCACCAGGTCTCCCCCGGGTCGACCAGGGACTCGTAGTGGGTGACGTGCTCCTCCTCGATCAGCCCGATCTCCTGGTAGAGCTGCCGGGCGATCGGCTCCATGTACAGCGGGCCGACGTTCATGTAGAAGTTCATCGTCTGCTGCTCGGCCGACATGATGGTCAGCGCGTGCAGCTTGGAGATCGGGTCGGCCTCGTTGCGGTTGTAGGGTTCGCGCACGTTGTCCACCGGGTCCCGGTGGTGCAGCGGCGTGGGCCGGCCCGGGATGACCTCGGTGAGATTGTCAACGATCTTCTCCGCCTTGCGGTGCTCGATCATCTCGTACAGGTTGGCGTACCGGTACAGGTGGTCGAAGTCCTCCAGCACGCCGAACTCGTAGGCCTGCCTGAGGTAGGGGTCGGGCTCCATCCGCGCCACCCAGGCGGTGAGGTCGGTGGCCACCTGCTCGTAGGAGATCGTGGTCTCCAGCACCGAGGACTGCCCGGGCAGCAGCCAGTTGACCACCTTCTGCTGCTGCTGCTCGATATAGCGGACCTCCGCGAGTTGCTGCTTGATCTCCAGATCCGGACAGACTCGCGCGAAGTGGTGGCTGAACATGATCGATTCGATCTCGATGCCGTTCAGGGTGATGATCCGGCACTTGGTGTAGGGATCGGCGCGGTCGGGATCGACCGGCTCGACGTTGAGCTCTCGCCAGTTCCGCAACTGCCGGTCCAGCGGGATGCCGCGGTGTTCGAGCGGGTTGAACGTCATAGCGCTACCTCACTGTGTCGTCGGGTGGTTCGCCGTACCCGGGGTTCGCCACCCATCACCTTTCGGCCCCGTAAATTTCATTTGATCCAAATGTCCCTACTGTCCGGTATGGCGGGCCCGGCGCCGGGTAGGGGCGGCGGGCACCGACAATCCGCTGCAAGGAGCACCGATGACCCAGACCAAGACCGAGATGGACGTGATCGACCTGCTCGTCCACCAGCACTCGATGATCCGCGACCTGTTCGCCGAGGTGCTGGAGCACTCCGGCGAGCAGCGCCGGGAGTCGTTCCGGCGGCTGGTGCAACTGCTGGCGGTGCACGAGACCGCCGAGGAGGAGATCGTGCACCCGGTCTCCCGCCGCAGCCTGCCGGGCGGTGAGGGCATCGTCGACGACCGGCTGGCCGAGGAGCGCGAGGCCAAGGAACTGCTGTCGGAACTGGACGGCATGGACATCCACGATCCGCAGTTCCTGCCCAAGCTCGACAAGCTGCGCGTGTCCGTCCTCACCCACGCCCGGGCCGAGGAGCGCTACGAGTTCTACCGGCTGAAGGACGAGTTCAGCGACACCCAGCGCCGGGCCATGGCCGCGGCGGTCAGGGCGGCCGAGGCCACCGCGCCCACCCACCCGCATCCCGGCGTGGAGAGCGCGACCGCCAACCTGGCGGTGGGCCCGGTGGCGTCCGTGATCGACAGGGTGCGCGACATCATCCGCAGCACCTGACCCCGCCGCGGGACCGCTCCGGGAGACGGCCGCGGAACCGCGGACGCCGACCGGGCGACCCCCGCCCAGCCTGAGAACACCGCCCCCGATGCGATGACCGGGGACCGGGCCCGCATGTTTTGGGCTCGCAACGTACGGTCACATCACCTAACACGGAGTGATCTCTCCGTACGTTCGCATCGGGGGTTCTCAGGCGATGAAGACCATCACAAGCGCGCGGCCATGGCTGGTGGCCGCGGGCGCCACGGCGGCGGTGACGGCCGCCCTGGTCGCGGGGGGCCTGGTGATCAGACAGATCGCCGGGCCCGAGTTGCGCGTGAACGCCGTCCGGGACGGCGCGGTGCTGGGCCGCGCCGACCTGAACCGGCAGATCCTGGCCATCGAAGCCGGCGAACCGGGCAAGGTGCGCGCCCGGCTGGACGGCCGGCCACTGCCCCTGCGCATCCGGGGCAACCGGCTGATGGCCCGGCTCAGCCCCCTCACCGACGGCGAGCACAAGCTGACCGTCACCGCCCCCGGCAGCCTGCCGCTGGCGGCGGGCACCATCACCCGCCGCTTCACCGTCGACACCACGCCCCCCTCGGTCAAGATGGACGGCCTGCGGACGGCCGGTGCGAACGGTTCGACGCCCCACCTGCGGGCCCCCGGACTGCGCCGGCCGTTCTCGCTGTCCGGCCGGGTCACCGACGCGGTCCGGGTGACCAGCGACGGGCGGCCGGTCAAGGTGCGGGACGGGAAGTTCGCACTGGTCTACAAGGTCCCGCCGGACGCCGTGCGGATCACCGCCTACGACGCCGCCGGCAACCGCGCCGACCACCGGGTTCCGGTGGTCGTGCCGCATCCGGAGATCCGCGCCGTGCACGTCACCGCCCAGGCCTGGGCGTCGGAGCCGCTGCGCGACAGGGTGCTGAAAATGATCCGCGAGGGCCGGATCAACACCGTTCAGCTGGACATCAAGAACGAGGACGGCATCGTCGGCTACGACTCCCAGGTCCCGCTGGCCCAGGACGTCAAGGCGGCCCGCCCCCTCTACGACGCCCGCAAGACCCTCGACCGGTTACACGGCATGAAGGTGCGGGTCATCGGCCGCATCGTCGCCTTCCGTGACCCGCAGTTGGGCAAGGCGTCCTGGCTTGCGGGCCGGCGCGACCGCCTGGTCCGCGCTCCCGACGGAGGCGCCTACGGAGCGCAGTCGTTCACCAACATCGCCGACCCCGAGGTCCGCAGGTACAACATCGATCTGGCGGTGGAGGCGGCCAGGCTCGGCTTCGACGACATCCTCTACGACCACGTGCGCCGCCCGGACGGTCCGCTGAAGTCGATGAGCTTTCCGGGGCTGAAGGGGTCGGTGGAGGACAGCGTGGCCTCCTTCCTCGCCGAGGCCCGCCGGCTGGTGCGCCCGCACGGCGCGTTCCTCGGCGCCTCCGTCCACGGCACCGCCGTGATCCGGCCACTGGAGGTCGGACAGGACGTCACCAAGATCGGCCGGAACGTCGACTACGTCTCGCCCATGGTCTACCCCTCGCGCTGGCGGGCGGGCGAGTTCGGGATCAAGAACCCCGACGCCGATCCCCAGCAGACCGTGTACACCTCGCTGCTGGCCTTCCGCAAGGCGCTCCAGGGCACCCCGGCACAGGTCATCCCCTGGCTGCAGGACTTCTCGGCGGGACGCCCCTATGGCACCGCCGAGGTCAGAGCGCAGATCGACGCGGCGGCCAGGACCGGCAGCCGCTCGTTCCTGCTGTGGGACCCGTCCGTCCGTTACCACCCCGACGCGCTGCGGCCGGGGACGACCGAGAAGAGCGCATGACCATGGGGATTCGCACGATCACGGCCGCCGCGGCGGCCATCGCGCTGGCGGCCGCGGCCTGCTCCGGCACGTCGGACGAGGCCCGGAAGGCGGGCGGGCACCGCTCCGCGAGCACCTCGGCGCGGCCGGTCAACCCGGCCGCCGTCCGCGCCAACGAACTCGGCCAGATACCGGTGCTGATGTACCACCGGATCGCCGCCCACCCGGCGGCGATCCATGACCGCACCCCGGCCGACTTCCGCGCGGAACTGGACCGGCTGGCCCGCGAGGGCTACGTGCCGATCACCGCGGCCGAGTACGTCACCGGGCGGATCGACATCCCGGCCGGCAAGCATCCGGTGGTGCTGACCTTCGACGACGCCTCGGTCAGCCAGCTGACGCTGAGCGCCGACGGCAAGCCCCGGCCGGACACCGCGGTGGCGATCCTGCTGGACGCCGGCCGCCGCCATCCGGGGTTCCGGCCGGTGGCCACCATGTTCGTCAACAGCAGGCCGTTCAACGAACCGGGCGGCAGGCGGACGCTGACCTGGCTGCACGAGCACGGCTTCGAGATCGGCAACCACACCTCGACCCATGCCAACCTGGGCACGTCGGACGCCGCGAAGGTCCGCCGGGAGATCGCGGTCAACCAGCGGGACATCATCGCCGCGGTGCCCGGTGCGACGGTGCGGACGCTGGCGCTGCCGTTCGGCATCCAGCCCAAGCCGCCCGCGCTGGCGGTGCGCGGCGAGGACCGCGGCATCCGCTACGAGCACAAGGGCGTCTTCCTGGCGGGCGCCAACCCGGCGCCCTCCCCCTTCGACGCCTCCTTCGATCCGTACAACATCCCGCGGATCCGCTCACAGGGGGCCCATGGGGAGGAGGCGAACTACGCCTCCACGCAGTGGCTGGACAGGCTGGCCACCGAGGAGGGCAACCGCTACACCTCCGACGGCGACCCGGCGCGGATCTCCTACCCGCGGTACGGGACCGGCCAGATCGCCCCGGCCTGGAAGAAGGCCGCCAGGCCCTACTGAACCGTTCCGCCGACCGCGCGGACCGGCCTCACCGAGAGCCGCCGCGGGCACGCCCTACCGGGCGCGGAGCCGTCCGGGTCACGGCCCGGAGCCGTCCGCCGCCCGGTGGGGCGGCGGACGGCCGCCGTCAGCGGCCGGCTCCGCGCCGCCGGACCAGACCGGCCCCCGCGATCAGGAGCACGACCACCAGCGCCACGAGACCGACCCACAGCCAGTTCGAACCGCCGCTCCCGGAAGCGGCGGGAGTGCTCGTCACCGCCGGTGACGGCGCCGCCGGCGCCGTCTGGCCGGGCGTGGCGGACGGCGCCGGCGTGCCCGGCGCGCCCTCGACGGTGAACTTGTAGGTGCCGGTCACCGGGTGGCCGTCGACGGAGACCACTCGCCAGGCGACCGTGTACGTGCCCGGCTCCAGCGTGCCCTCGATCGGCTGGGTGACCTTCTCGTCGACCGCCTTGGGCGCCCCGCTCTGGTGCCGGGCGCCGGAATCGTCGGTCACCACCACCTGCGGCACGATCACCCGTTCGGTGAACGTCAGCACGATCTGCGAAGGGGACGGCACGGTCGCGCCCTTCGCCGGCGAGGACTCCTTGAGCGACGTGTGGGCTTGCGCCGGGCCCGCCGTGAGCACAACGGCCGACAGCGCCGCCACGACCGCCAGGACCAGCGCCCGCGCCCCGTTCATGACCACCCCCGGCTTCATGACCGCCCCCGGCCGCGGACCAGTCCCAGACCGCCGATCACCACGCCGAGGACGCCGACCCCCAGCCCGGCCCCGCCCAGCAGCCGGGCGGTCCCGTCACCGTCGGAGGCGTCTCCGTCGTCCTTGACCTGCGCGGCCGGGCCCGCGTGGTGATCGCTCCCGGCCGCCTTCGGGGTGAGCGCCAGGACGGGCGCCGGGTGCTCGGGCTCGTTCCCGCCGTCGCCGGGATCCTGGTCCCAGCGGACGACCTCGCCGTTGGAGTAGGTCTGCTCGGCCTTGAACACCATCCGGTCGGTCCCGGTCGGCAGCGGCCCCATCGAGACGTCGAACTCCTCGAACTGCGCGGGGTCGATGCGGCCGCCGCTCCAGGTGATCCGGGAGACCGCCTCGGTCAGTTCCCCGCCGTCGATCTTGACCGGTTTGGCCAGCTTGGCCTTGTCGACCTCGACCTTCCAGCCGGGCACCGGCCGTACCGACACGAACGCCACCGGCTGCTCCGCCGGCAGGTCGATCCGCAGCTTGGTCGTACCGGCGCCGTCCCGTTCGTTGGGGACCCGGAAGGACACCTTGGTGAACGAACCCTGCTCGGCCGTCCGGGGGTTGACGGTGACATGGGCGACGGCGGGACCGGCCAGAGCGACCACGGCCAGCGTCGCGGCGCCCGTCACGGCTGCCGTTCTGCGGACAGCGTTGACACACGTCATGGGCATGACGAATTTCTTCCGTTCGGTTCTTAGGTTGTCAGATCGCCGAAAACACCGAACGGAACGGCGGGCCCCGCAGCCCGACCGAATGGCGCAGCAGCGCCGACATCGCGGGCACGGGCGGCCCACTGCGGGGGCGCGCCGCCGGACGCGCGAGGGCCGGCGCCACCTCCAGCAGGACGAACACACAGGCCAGGGAGAAAGCGGCGAGCCGACGCGCCAGCGACCAGGCCAGCCGCTCCCCGCGCCACAGCCACCAGGCCGAGACCGCCGCCGCGGCCACGTGCGCCAGTGTCATGCCCGGGCCCGCCGGGACGAGCCCCGGCACATCCGCCGTGTGCCCGGCGTGCGCCGAGGGCCCGGCCTGCACCGCCGCGAACAGCACGTGCAGCCCAAACTGTCCACCGAGCAGGCCGCCCAGGATGGTGCAGACCGAACGCTCATGGCCCGCCAGCAACCAGGCGACTCCGAGCACTCCCAAGCCGCCGACCCCGGCCGCGGCCCACGGCACCGCCTCGCGGGAGGCGGCGGCGTGCCCGGCCATCGTCAGGGACACGCACACGGCCGCGAAGGCCGAGGCGCGGAGCAGACGGCAGGGCACGAGCACAGCCCCATCATGTCACCGGCCCCCGCCGGTGACCGGCGATACCCGCCCCATCATCCGCCGCTCGAACACATGTTTGACAGACCTCCTAGACTCAGACCATGACACCTCCGTTTCAGGGATCTCTGCTGACCTGCGACGATGAGGTGCACCCCGGCCCTCTCGGCGCCCTGGTCAGGCGCACGCCCCTCGCCCACGGCGCCTGGATCGACCTCCGCCCCGGTTGGATCGGCGGGGCGGACACCCTGTTCCAACGCCTGCTCCACCGCGTCCCCTGGCGCGCCGAACGCCGCCGCATGTACGAGCGGGTGATCGACGTTCCCCGCCTGCTCGCCTTCTACGACGAGCACGCCCCTCTCCCCGACCCCGCCCTGGACGAAGCCCTGCGGATCCTCAACGACCACTACGCCCCCGAACTCGGCGAGCCCTTCCGCACCGCCGGCCTGTGCCTCTACCGCGACGGCCGCGATAGCGTCGCCTGGCACGGCGACACCATCGGCCGCGGCCGCACCGAGGACACCATGGTCGCCATCCTCTCCCTGGGCACCCCACGCCCCCTACTGCTGCGCCCCCGCATCGGCGCCACCGCCCCCCTCCGCCACAACCTCGGCCACGGCGACCTCCTCGTCATGGGCGGCAGCTGCCAGCGCACCTGGGAACACGCCATCCCCAAGACCACCCGCCCCACCGGCCCCCGCATCAGCGTCCAGTTCCGCCCCCGCGGCGTCCGCTGATCCACCGACGATGCGCGGGAACCCTTCAGGATGCGCTACTCTTTTCACGCGACGGAACGCCCCAAGCGGACCGTCCGGGGCGATTAGCTCAGTGGGAGAGCGCTTCGTTCACACCGAAGAGGTCACTGGTTCGAACCCAGTATCGCCCACCAGTTCAGAGCCCCCTTCCGATCATGGAAGGGGGCTCTTTGCATGCCGTACAGCAGCGAAGTACAGCTACGACTACTACCGCCGTCTACAGGTCGAACTGCTTGCCGAGGCGCTTGAGCGCCTTGAGGGTCTTGGCGTCGGAGACCTCGGTGTAGACCTCCATGGTGACGGCGATCTGCGCATGGCGCAGGACGCGCATGGCGACGCGGGGATGGACGTCCAGCGCGGCGAGGAGCGTCGCGCAGGTGTGCCGGGTGTCATGGACGGTGATCTTGCGGACGCCCGCCTTGGCGCATCGCTGGTCGAAGCTGCGGTTGAAGTTGTGCGGGTTGATCGGTTGGCCGGTACGGGTCGTGAAGATCAGCCCGGTATCCGTCCAGTCCTTACCAGCCGCCTCTCTGCTCTGGTCC
>NZ_FNVO01000068.1 GCF_900108175.1 Thermomonospora echinospora | reverse complement strand
GGGACTGTCTGAAAGTCTGTGGGTGAGGCGGTGATCAGCTTTCAGTTCACGGTGATGCGGTCACCGTAGTGCAGCGACAGGGCGTTCAGCGCGGCCTTCCAGCCGGGCGTCCTGCCGGTCACGTTCGGCCGGTTCTTCAGCGGCTGGCGGATGACCAGGTAGAGGACCTTGAGCGCGGCCTGCTCGGTGGGGAAGTGCCCGCGTCGGCGGGTGGCCTGGCGGAACCGGGCGTTCAGGCTCTCGATCGCGTTGGTGGTGTAGACGATCTTGCGGATCTCGGCCGGGAACGCCAGGAACGGAATGAAGGAGGGCCAGGCGTCCCGCCATAGCCGGATGATCGCCGGATAGCGGTCGCCCCACTCGGCTTCGAACTCGGTGAACCGCTGTTCGGCGGCGGCCTCGGTCGGGGCGGTGTAGATCTGCCGCAGGTCGCGGGTCAGCCGGCCCCAGTGCGCCTTGGAGGCATAGCGCAGCGACGAGCGGACCAGGTGCACCACGCACTGCTGGACGGTGGCCTGCGGCCAGATCTCCTCGATCGCCTCCGGCAGGCCACGCAGACCGTCGCAGCAGGCGATGCACACATCGGCGACGCCGCGGTTCTTGAGTTCGGCCAGCACGGTCATCCAGTGCTTGGCGCCCTCGCCACCGGTGCCCACCCACAGGCCCAGCACGTCCCGCTCGCCGTGGCAGTTGATACCCAGCGCCACGTAGACCGGGCGGTTGGCCACCTGACCTTCGCGGATCTTCACATACAGCGCGTCGATCAGCACCACCGGATACACCGCGTCCAGCGGCCGGGCTCGCCAGGCCTCCATCTCTTCCACGACCTTGTCGGTGACCCGCGAGATCAGGTCGCGCGACACCTCGACCTGGTAGATCTCCGCCAGATGCGCGCGGATCTCCCCGGTGGTCAGTCCCTTGGCATACAGCGAGACGATCGCCTCGTCGAACCCGGCGATCCGGCGGGCGTGCTTGGGCACGATCCGCGGGGTGAACTCACCCGCCCGGTCCCGCGGCACCTGGATCTGCACCGGCCCGACCTCGGTCGACACCGTCTTGGCCGAGCTGCCGTTGCGGTGATTGCCGGTCGGCGCGGCCGGGTGTTCACCGCGCTCATAGCCCAGATGCTCGGTCATCTCGGCCTCCAGCGCGGCCTGCAGCACGGTCTTGGTGATCCCGGCCAAGAGCCCGTCCGGGCCGACCAGCGACACCCCCTCGGCCTTGGCCTTGGCGACCAGCTCGGCGGCGAGCTGGACATCCAGCCCGCCCTGCGGCTCGTCCTCGTCGTGGTTGGTCACGTGTGATCCTTCCCGGCCGGGGCATCGGCCCCAGCCTTCCGGATCACCACCCCACCCACACGATC
>NZ_FNVO01000046.1 GCF_900108175.1 Thermomonospora echinospora | reverse complement strand
CTCGGCCACACCTCACCGATCGACTACGAGAAAACCACAGGTAGCCTGACCGCTGCCGCCTGAAACCCGTGTCCACATTCCGGGGGGAAGGCCCATCTTTAGGACAGTCCCGTTCCGATCAGGGAACCGGCCTTTTGGTTTTCGTACAGCTGCGAAGTGCGGTGGATCGGCCAGGGTTCGATCATGTGGCAGTCGGTGGGGTGGGCCGGGCCTGAAGATCATGCGCCCACCGCCTGTTGGGCGGTGGGCGCACGGTGTGGCCGGGTGGTGAGGATCAGGTGAGCTTGCCGCCCTTGCGGGGGCGATGTTGGCCGCCGGGGATGATCTCCCGGCGGGTGGTGTCGGCCTGGTCTTGAATAGTGGCCAGGATGTGCGCGGGGAGGTGCTGGGCACGGAAGTGGCCGACCATGCGGTCAAGGGTGGCGCCGGCGGCGGTGTGGTTGCCGGCCTTGGCGTGGACGGTGGCCAGGCGGCGCATGGCGGCGTTGAGGGTGATGCTGTTGAGCCCGTTGGGGCCGGTGGAGGCGTCGACGGCGGCGGTCAGCTGGGTGATGGCGTCCTTGGTGTCGGGTTGCCGGATGTGGATCTGGCCGTCGCGGATGTGCTGGTAGTGGCGGCCGGCGTTGGCGCCCTGGGCGAGGTGGGAGTAGACGGCCAGGGGGTGGTCGGGGAAGCGGTCCGACAGTTCGGCCAGGGCGGCGTTGCCCGAGTGCAAGGTGGGTGAGTCCGAGCCCAGCAGGGCCATCAGGGTGCCGGCCTGGTCGCCCATGAGCAGTTCACCGGCGTCCTGGTCCTCGCCGGTGCGCGGCAGCCGGACCCGGATGGTCAGGTCGGGCGAGACCACGCGGGAACCGTCGGGCGCGATGTAGAGGGCGCGGACAGTGTAGAGGCCAGGGTCGGTGAAGTACTGGCCGTCGGCGCCCGATCCCAGGTAGGCCGACTCGTACAGGGCGGGCTGGTCGGCAGTCAGCGTGGTCAGGGAGTCGTCGCTGTGCCCGTTGCACTGGCGGGCCAGCGGCCGGAACAGCCGGGTGGTGCCGGAGGGGGCGGTGATGGCGATGTTGAGGTATTCGCTCTTGGGCGACAGGTCGCGGTGCACGGCGACATCACGGCCGTTGCGGGCGAGTTTGATCTCGACGGTGACCGGCTCGCCATAGGCGAACGGCCGAGCCGACAGAGTGAGGGCCAGACCGGAATCGTCGACGATCGGAGTCTCCATCGCCGCCAGCGTGGCGTCTTGCGCGTTGTAGGCGGCGCTGCCCTGCGCGGCCCAGTTGGCCCCGCCGGGGATGATGTCGTTGCGGAAAGCGTGCCGCAGGTGGGCGAGCTCGTCGGCGGTGAAGGTGAACGGGAACCGGCCCCAGAAGGCGTCCCAGCCGCTGCCGTTCTCGCCCCTGTACAGGTTCCAGTAGTTCATCCATGACAGGTCGCCATAGCCGTCGTTGGGGCCGAGCCGGGCCCCGGCCAGGTGCTTCTCCCACGAGTGCAGCAGGTTGAAGCAGTGGCCGAGCTCATGCACGTAGAGGCCCAGTTGGAAGTAGCCTGCCTGGTCGCGGATCTGGTCGTAGAAGACGGCCATACCCTGCCGCTGCCTGCCCTGAGAGACATCGAACATGACGCCCGTGCTTCCGTTGACGTGCAGGCTGGCCACGAACGCCCATAGCTTCCACTGCTCGGTCTCGGCGTGGCCGGAGAAGTTGTTGAGCATCGCGGTGTGCAGCTCGGAGTCCGACCACTTCAGGTCGGCGCCGGAGTCGGCGGTACCGACCTCGTTGACCACGCCCGCGGCGCGCAACTCGATGCCCGCCTCGGCGAAGGCGGAGGCGATGGTCAGCTGCCGGTCGACGTACTCGGGCGGGCCCGCCGCATCGGCGGTGTTGTAGGAGGCCAGCGCGGCCCGGCCGGCCATCGCGTCGATCTCCAGGTCGACGGTACGCAGGTGCGCCGATTCGTAGGGCAGAACGTAGGGGACGACGTTGCCGTCGTCGAAGCTCAACTCCAGCCGCAGAGTGGGGGTGGGGGAGTTCTCTGCCACCCGCGGAATGGTGATCTTGACGGTGCAGCCCGTCCACTGCGGTTTCCACTGCGCCCTGCCGGCGGCGGTCACCTCGGTGGCCGAGGCGGCGATGGCCGGTGCGCTGACGCGGAGGGAGTACATGTGGCTCCGCGTCGCGCCGTTGAGTTGCTCGATGTCTCCGCTGAACTGCCGCGTCGCGCCGAGGCCGTCCAGATCGACGCGCACGGTGACCGGGTGGGGCGCGACCGAGGTGGACCAGCGGCCCACGATCGGCTTGTACTGCGTGGTGTAGGGCGCGGGCAGCGTGGCCAACTCGGACATCAGTGTGGTGAGCGGGCCGGTCTTCTCCGGGCCGGTGTTCCAGTTGAACACGCACCCGTTGCCGCCCTTGATCAGCAGGCTGCGCTTGGCGCCCGACACGCTCGGCAGTGGCAGGACGTGATCGTAGTCCCGCAGCCACTCGGCCGGTAGCCTCGCCCAGCCCGCGGTGGGCTGCGCGCCGTCGTAGATCCGGCACTCCCGGGTGCAGCCCCGGGCCCAGTCGATGGTGGCGACCCGGTCGTTCTTGAACACGTAGGTCGTCCACGACGGCGACTCGGCCGTGGAGTCCATCAGCAGCGCGTCCACGCCCTCGCGGTAGCCGGCGGGCAGCATCGTGTCCCAGGCCGGGGAGCCTTCGGCAAGCTTGAGCTGGGTGACCGGCACCTCGCTGCGTACCTTGGTGTCCCAGTGGTACCAGCACACCCGGTCGCCCTTGAGCAGCAGCATCTGCCAGGACCCGCCGGTCATCGGCAGCATCAGCGCGCCCTCGCAGGCGCTCTTGTACGGCTCGGGAATACCGTTCAGCTTCCCGCTGTGAATGGTCGCGGCACCGATCGGCCCGTTGTGCTCCAGGCCCGCCGCGCTGGTCTGCGCCATCTGATCGCCACGCAGGAACATCGCCTTCCACGCTCCGGTCGGCAGCACCAGCGCCGAGTTGTACCCGGTGTTCTTGATCCGCATGAAACCCACGATGATCGATCCCCTTGCTGGGTCCCCGGTTTCCGCCGAACCGGACCCATGCACTGTCCCCCCGCCCACCCGAGAGGGCAACCCGAGCCCGATACCGCCACAACAACAGAATGAAAAACACAAGCCCCAAAGCCACTCCCCTGCCCGGGCAGGCGCGGTCAGCCACCCCACCACCGAAACGATCCGGCCGCCACGACGGTACATTTCACCCGAAGCGATGCCGACAAGCCGACGCAATGCGAAACCGGGCCGTTTTCCACCCGTCCCGGTCCACCCATCCGAAATGATCGCCCAGTCACCAAGCGTGGTGATTTCGGTGTTTCACCCCAACCCTGGGCGAGACTGCGGGGGCGCCTGTCGCCTGGAGTGGCCCATGGGACCAGCCACCAGACACAGCTACCACGTGACCGACACCGGCCAATGACACAGCCGGGCCGCTAACCAGGCAGGGCGCGCCCGACACCGCGCCCGGCGGCGGGCGATCGCACCGTTCTCACCAGAGCCGCGAAACTGTGGACCTTCCACACGATTTTCAACCCGTTGAACCCGTGGGTGGCGGGTCCCACGCAGGCCGCACGCAGACCGTGGACTTCCTTACCTGGCCTCTCGCAGTTCGGCCCCTCCTGGCCCACGGGAGCTCGGAGGGTGGTCACCACCCGATCCCGGCGGCGGCGTTTCAACCACTCGTCCACGACCAGACGCTTGGCGTATGGACACCCCGGCCAACGGGGCAGAATCGGGGCCCCACCACCGGTGAAACGCGCAGCGAGACCCTCCGCCTCCTGGCGCCCCGCTCCTCTTGATCGAGTCCACCCGCTGGACCCCGTGTGCAGGGGCCTACGGAGATCGACACCGGAAGCCTAGCCGGAGCGAAGAGCAGCCATATATTGAGCGCAGCGAAACGGGGACGAATAACCCTGAACCTCTGGAAATAAGGTTTCTCCGGGAGAATTAGTGCTGGGGTGATTTCCTGCGTGCTTCAAGACGGGGACCCTCGCGGGTACGGGCGGTACGCGCTGACGGAGACGGAGCACGGGCAGGTTCTGGGCGTGTGCGCCGAGGTGGAGGGGCTCTTCCGGGAACCTCAGCGAGGGATGTACGAAATGGTCGGCTGGCTTCCGGAAGAGCTCCCAGAAGGGGTGCGGCGTTGGGTCGGCGATCGCGTGTGGTTGGTGCCGGTGGACGAGGCGCTCGGTCCCTGGCTGCTGGAGGACGCGGTGGTCCGGCGTCGACAGGTCCGCCTCACCTACTCCGGACGGGAGCGCGTCGTCGCGATCGCCACCTCTACCCACAGGAACGACGACTACTCAGCGCTGCTTTTCACTTGGTCGCATGGACCCGAGTTGAGGGCCTACCTGGCGGCTAATCGCATCTTGTGAGCGGGTGTCGGCTTAGAGCCTGACTTGGCGAGGGCACCAGATGCCTCTCCCCAGACCGGACCAGCGGGCGTCCGCTCATCTACGTCCTCGGCCGCCGCCGTGAGCGGTAGATGCCGGGGGATGAGCCTGGTTTGCGGAGGGCCCGTGCAAGATCAGAGGTCACTGGGTCGAACCTGGTATCGCCCACCCGGTTTCAGCGGGTCGCAGAAGGTCTCGGAGATCACTCCGGGATCTTCTTCGATCTTGTGGGGTGGCCGGGAGCCGGGGTAGGCGCGCGGGTTCGGTGACCGCTCGTTCGGTCGTCTTCACCGTGCGGTTCGGCTTGGGTGCCATGCCACGTGTACCGGGCGGCCGGTGCCGTCGGTGAGCCATGGCGTGCCCGATGAGCTGTTCAAATCCATTTCCAGGCGGTTTCCGTCATGTGCCGCGCCGGGTACGCCACGGCCCATGTCGGTACGCACAGCCCAGATCGCCGCCCGAGCCGTCGAACGGCTCCCGACCCTGGTCCGGCCGAAGGTCGACCCGGGTGACGTGGTCGTCCCCGACGGGTACGCCGTCGAGGCCTGTGTGTTGGGGCTGTCCTTCCCGACGGGCATGGGGTTCGCCGACGACGGGAGCCTGTTCGTCCTCGAGGGCGGCAGCACCTGGCCTACACGCCCGTACCTGCCCGCGCGCATCCTGCGGTTCCATCCCGAGAAGGGGAGGATCGAGCAGTTCGCCACGGAGGTCCTCGGCGGCCCGCGTGGTGTGGCCTACCGGGACGGTGCGATCTACGTGAGCGTCAAGGGCGGCTATTTCACCCACATCGACCGGTACGACCTGGTCACCCGGGAGCGTGAGACCGTCGTGGACGGGCTGCCCAACGGCGGCTGGCACGAGCCGGGCGGTCCCGTCTTCGGGCCGGACGGGCTGATGTACTTCGCGCAGGGGTCGGTCTCGCAGAACGGTGTCGCACTGCCCCAGGGGTTCACGGTCGACCTGGCCAAGCATCCCAGGGCGCACGACGTTCCGGGGCAGGACGTCACCCTCACCGGCAACGACGTCTGGAGCCGCGACCCGATCGCGCCGTTCCCGTTCCTCACCCGGACCGGCGCGTTCAAGCCCTTCGGGGAGCCCTCACAGCCCGGCGAGGTGGTGCGGGGGCAGCTGAAGTGCAGTTCGGGACTGTGGCGGTCGCGGCCGGACGGCTCGGGGCTGGAACTGCTGGCCTGGGGGTTGCGCAACCCGTACGGCATGGTGTTCGGCGAGGACGGCGAGCTGTACGTCTCCGACAACGACTACGAGGAGAAGGGCGAACGCGCGATCGCCATGGACCCGGACCGGCTCTGGCGGATCGGCAACGTCCACCGGCCGCATGGTTCGGTCGAGACACCAGAGTGGTACGGCTTCCCCGACTTCGCGGGCGACGGCCTGCCGGTGTGGCACGACAAGCACCGTCCCACCAAGGGGCAGGCGGCCGAGCCCCTCATCGAGAACCCTCCGCCCATGGCGGGCCCGGCGGTGTACCTGGCGCCACCGCACTCCTGCATGACGAAGATGGACTTCTGCCGCTCGGACGAGTTCGGGCACCGTGGTCTGCTGTTCCAGTGCCAGTGGGGGACTCTCGCCCCGCTCAACTCGCCGCGTCCCGAGGACCTCACCCACGGGTTCAACGTCACGTGCGTGGACGTCAAGAGCAGTGAGGCCTTCCCCTTCATGCACAATCCCCAGCCGGGCCCGGCGTCCCGCCATCCGGGACGAGGTGGGATCGAGCGGCCGGTCGACTGCAAGTTCTCCCCCGACGGGCAGAGCCTGTATGTGCTCGACTTCGGGGTGGTCAAGGTGACCGAGGGATACCTCCTGTCCTACGGCCATACGGGCGTCCTGTGGCGGGTCACGCGACGATGAGGAGATCACGATGAGCACTGCCGGCACGTCCGGGCCCGTCCTCGTCGAGCTGGACGAGGAGCTCTGGTCGGACTGGCGCGACCGGATCGCCGCCTGGCTCGGCAACGTGACGATGACCCAGTCGACGTTCCGCCGGATGGCCGGCGACACCGCCGAGAAGATCAGCGAGCCGCACATCAAGCGGTATCTCACCGAGATCGCCGAGGAGGCGGGACGGCACGAGCAGAAGATCGACGACCTGTACCGGATCATCGGCCGGCAGGCGTCCGGCGGCCGGCGGCTCGGGGCCGCCGCGATGTCGCGCGTCCAGCAGGTCATGGGGCAGCTCGTCGGAAAGGCCGGCGGGGCCCCACGGGCGGAGTGGAACCTGCTTCGCCAACTGCTGCCGGTGAACCTCGACTCGATCGGTGCGTTCTCCACAGCGCAGCAGCTGGGCCTGGCCCTGGGTCTGCACGAGTTCGCCGAGAGCATCTTCCCGATCGTGCGGCGCAAGGAGGAACACCAGCTGCTGATCATGGAGTTCATGCTGGAGATGGGGCCGCAGGCGATCCTGTACAGGGGCGGCGTCTGATGTCGCCACCACGATCAAACGGCCGGATCGCCGACATCTGAGGCGTGCGCACGCCGTTCACCGCCGGGGAGCGCTGACCGACCCGCGTGGACCGGTTCCTTCCGGGCCTATCCGAGGAGGAGGTCGACCGGTGGGTGCCGTCGGCCTGCGTGCTGTGGATGCGCATGCTCGACCGGCTGCACGGGCCGCACCGGCCGCGACTGGTCGTGATCGACCCGCGGGTCACGCCCGTCGCACGGGAGGCCGACGTCCACCTGGCGGCCCGGCCCGGCGCCAACGTCAACCAGCCTCGGCACCCCACCGGCCACCGGAGCTGGCTCGATCGGCAGCACCACTGCGCTGGATACTGAACCCCATGCGCCAGGCATTCGCCCACGAGGCGGTCGTCGCCATGGACCCCGGCCAGGACATCCGGGCACCAGGCGCGGCCATCACGGTCGCGTTGTGCGGACACTGGGAGCACCAGCCGCCCTGCCCGCTGGCCCCACACCACACCGACGCACGGCGTTCCGGCACCCGGGTGCGGCTACGGGTGCTGTTCGCCAGCGCACCCGCAGCCGAAGCCAGCGTCCGCACCCGCATCGAACAAGCCCTGTCGGAGTCCAGTCTCACCGGCCCAGACGGAGTGACCACACACTGGCGACTGCTGAACACCCAGCCCAGCGCCGTCCGCACCGGCGAAGCCGAACACGCCGAACAACTTATCCAGGGCTGAGGACCCCGTGATGGCTTGGAGTGCCGGAGCGGACAGCGAAGGGATCAGGGGTGGCCGAGTGGCGGATCTCCGGTTTTCGTGAGGTGCGGGAACTGGGGCAGGGCGGCCAGGGACGAGTGGTCCTGGCCCTTCACGAACAGTCCGGCGCCCCGGTGGCGATCAAATACCTGCCCGCCCAGGCCGACCACGAGGCCAAGGCCCGCTTCCAACGCGAGGCCCGCCTGCTGGGACAGGTCACCAGCCCGCACGTGGCCCGCCTCTACCGCCTCGTCGAAGGCGAACACGGCACCGCCATCGTCATGGAAGCCATCAACGGCACATCCCTGAAGACCGTGCTGGCCGAGCACGGGGCGCTAGAACCCGAAGCCGCACTGACCGTCCTCAAAGGATCACTGCTCGGACTGGCCGCCGCACACGCGGTCGGCGTCGTCCACCGCGACTACAAACCCGCCAACGTCATCGTCCCGGCCGACGGGCGCAGCAAGCTCATCGACTTCGGTATCGCCACCCCTGCCGGCACCACCTCAGCGGCTGGAACCCCCCACTACATGGCCCCCGAACAATGGCAGCGACAACCCGCCGGCCCAGCCACCGACGTCTACGCCGCCACCTGCGTGTTCTACGAATGCATCACCGGCCACCGCCCCTACGACGCAAACGACCGGATGGCGCTGATGGCCATGCACGGCACCGCCCCGATCCCGGCCGAAGACGTGCCGGAGGCGCTGCGCCCGCTGGTCACCCGCGGTATGGCCAAGGACGCCGACCAACGGCCGGGGGGTGCCGCCGAATTCGTCGGTGAGCTGGAGCACAGGGCACGGGCCGCCTACGGTCCGGACTGGGAGGCACACGGCGTCCGTGCTCTGGCGACCGCCGCGGTCGCCCTCGCCGCGGTGTTTCCGCTCACCGCCGCTGGCATCGGCACCGCCGTCGCCGGCGGGGGCGGGGCCACCGCGGCCGGTGCCGGCACCGCCGCGGGCGCGGGAATCCTGTCGGCCACAGGCGGCAAGGTGGCCCTGGCCGTGATCGGCACCGCCGCCGCCGTGGCCACCGGGACGGTCACCATGAACGCGCTCCCCGAAGGGGCGCCGCAGCGACCCGTGGTCGCGGCCACGTCGACCACGCCCGCGCCCGATCTGAAGACGATTAATTTCGGCGCCTTCTCCCTGGCCGTCCCCAAATCATGGAAGGCCGAGCGTTCAACGGAAAGGAGGCCCTCGGGAGGCGGGCCGGTGAGCTACTCCTACACCGTCCAGGTGCCGGGCGAATGCACCGGCGAGCCGCGGCCCAACGACCCCTTCCTGCGGAAGGAATACTTCTGCCCACGCTTCGAGGTGCTCGGCCCCGCCTACATCAGGCCGGACGACTTCGGCATCACCCGGGAGCGCTACCGGCTCCAGTACCCGTTCCATCCGAGCACCGACATCGGCCACGTCTGCCCGCCCGCATCGGACAGGTACTTTTCCGCGGGCGAAGAACGGTTGCTCAAAAGGGAACTGGTGGCCTTCGGCACGCGCCGGGCCGAATACCGGGAATGGCAGATGCGCTGTCGTGAGGACGGCCCCGAGCTGACCGGGCCGCGTTTCGTCCAGCGGGTCTGGTTCCTCCCCCGGTCGGAGATCATCGTCGTGGACGAATGGAGCACCCCCGGTCTGGCGGGGATCCTGGCCAAGGCACTTTGGCTCTGAGATCTCGGCGAGCGCCACGACGGGCAACGCAGCGTCCGAGCCGAACGGCCTCCGAGCGGCGAGGCGACAGGCCGGGGCCGGGTCGTCATGTCACAGGCCGTCCGTGGGGTCGGTGGTCATGACCGGGCGGGAACGGAGCCATGAGCGGCCCAGTGCCGAGTGGCCGTGGTGCGGAGCCGGGTGGGCGGATGCGCGGGGCGGTGTTGCGGATTGTGGTGCAGCGGGCAGGAACACGGGTGTTTGATCGTCATGTTGGAATGCGTTGCTTGTTGAGGGGGGCCATGAATCACGCGGCCGGGTCCGGTGAGGTCGACGACCGGAAGCTGGAGGAGTTGGACCGTCAGGAGTGCCTGGAGCTGATCTCCCCGGGCGGGGTGGGGCGGGTGGCCTTCGATGACGGGGAGGGGCCGGCCCTCATGCCCGTGAACTATGTGGTGGACGGCGAGTCGGTGGTGTTCCAGACCAGTGTGCACGGGCGGTTGAGCCGGAGTCTGGCGTCCCTGCCGGCCGGGGCGGAGACGCGGATCGCCTTCGGGGTGGACTGGATCGACGATGCCGCCCAGAAGGGATGGAGCGTGATGCTCCGGGGAGGGGCCCACCGCATGTCCGAGGAGGAGAATGCGGCGGCTCCACGGGTGGAGTCGTGGGCGGGCGGAGAACGGGAGGCCCATTTCCGGCTGACCCCCACCAGCATCAGCGGCCGTCGCGTGCACCGGGGTTGAGCGACCGCCCCTTGTGATCCGATCGCCCGACGCGCCGGGAGCCTCCGGGGCGTGCTGCGGCCTTGGCCACGTACGAGCCAATAACACCGCGCGGCTCCAGGGGCTGTACGGCGTTGATCGCCACGGACGCCGGTTGCGGATCGGGAGGCGTTCTCCTCGATCCGCAGCCGGCGGAGTCCAGGTGGTGGAGGGTCAGTCCTTGCCGACGTCCGAGGCCGCGGCTTCACGGAGGTTGCTGTGGGCATCGCCGGGCAGCAGGTAGCCGGCGCGGACGTTGTGCCTGTCCGCCTTGACGACCGCGGAGACGTACCGGCCGTGCGAGGGGTAAAGGGCGTCCAGTTGCGGCCTGTCGAACGGGATGTGCGTGCCGAACAGGAAGCAGAACGACTCGCCGGAGTTGTCGCCGGTGTTGAGCGCGGTGGGCGCCTCGACCTGGGACAGCCGGATGCCGCCCCGGGCCAGGCCCAGGTCGTCACGCGCCTTGGTGCCGTCCGGGCCGAATTCCAGCGGCGGGGCGGACGGCGGCCGGACCCCCTGGCGGGCCCAGCGGGTGAGGTGGTCGTAGGCGGCGGCGATCACGTGGTGCAGCGGGACGCGGCTGAACGGCGGCCGGGCGCAGTCGTAGGACGGTGCGGCACCGAGATCGCGTTCCAGGATGCTCTGCCGGTACCGCTGGCCGTGCCAGCCGGAGTGCGCGGTGCCCGCCACCTCCCAGCGGCGGAACCGGTCCCCGTCCGGGCGGCGGACCGGGGTACGCACGTCGGTCTCCGACAGCACCTGGAACACCGGCTCGGCGCCCTCCCTGGAAGGCGCGTTGCCGACGATGTTGGCGAACCCGTCGAAGACGCTCTCGGTCCTGGGCAGGACGGCGTCGTAGTAGACCGTCATCCGCCCCGCCGACTGGGAGGCGCCGACGGCCAGGACCGTGCGCGCCTTCAGTCCGCCCAGCGGGGCGACGCGGCCCGGCCTCCGCAGCGCCTTGGCCACCTGGGCGAACACGTCGTAGGACAGTTCGTCGGCGGTGAACCGGCCGGCGCCGGTGACATCGAGGTTCCCGTACCGGGCGGGGCTCCAGCGGCGCAGGTGGTCCACGCCGACGCGCTGAGCGGAGATCCCGACCCAGGCGTAGCCGGCGCGCATGATCTGCTCGTGGCTCCACAGCGCGTCGAGGTCGTATCCGGCGGTGACGTTCTGCCATTCGGCCAGGACCGTGCCGTTGAACCGGGCCGGGTGGGCCGGCCGCCGCACGATGATGCGGGTCCGGTACGGGACGTCGGAGCCGACGAGGTCACCGGCGGTGCTGTAGCCGTCGGCGGCGCCGGAGACGTAGAACTCCTGTTCCACGTATCCGGCGGACGCCAGATCGACGTCGGTGGACATCCACGGGTAGGTGTCGCGGACGTCCGGGGAGGACGGGTCTCCCGGTACCGTGCCCGGGACGGGTCCTTCCACCGTGGGAACCGGGACCGGTTCCGGCGCCTGCCGGGCGGCGGCGGCCGGTCCCCCTGCGGTGAGCGCACCGGCGATCATCGCCGTCAGCAGGATCCGGGACGTCCGGGAGGGCATGGTCATCGCGTGCGGCTCCTTCCGCCGGGCCTGGGCCGGGCCGGTGACGGCCCCGTGGCGCCAGGACAGGATCCCCGGACGGGCGGGGCGCGGGCATCGGCATAATCACCAGTCTGTGGTGATGGCCGCCCCGCTCACGCGAACGGTCGGTACGGGCTCAGTGGGTCCAGGGGGTGTAGTCGGCGATGTTCCAGGGGAGCGTGAACTCGTAGACCACCAGGTAGGCGATGACGAGGGCGCCGACCAGGATCCCGCCGAGCACGCCCAGGATGGCGTTGCGCCGCCTGGCCTTGGGATCCATGGCCTTCTCCTTGGCCTTCTCGGCGGCCGCGCGGGCCCGGTGCAGCGCCCGCTGCGCCCAGGCGAACTCGGTGGCCAGGATGGCCAGGCCGACGATGATGCCCAGGATGCCGGGGCCGGGGGCGATCATCATCACCAGGCCGCCGATCAGCACGGTGACGCCGACGGTGAAGACCCCGATCCGCCAGGTGGTGTTGAGCAGCTTGTTGCGGCGGATGTACTCGCGGAACCGCTGGAACCTGCCTGTGACCGCCTCGGCCGCGTCCTCCACGGCGTCGCCGACCTCTTCGGCCGCATCCTCGACGGCCTCGGCGACGTCGTCCATCAACTCGGCCGCGCTCCGGCGCCTGTCGTCACGGTTCATCGCCACGTTCGAACCCCATGCGCTCTCCCCCGGCTCATGCGGCCAGGACCGGCCCTGTCCCACCTGGAATCCCCCCAGATTACTCATCCGACCAGCAGATCATCTCCGCCGGGCGCGTCCGGAGGATCGGTTCCGGACGGCACAGATCTTGGACGCCCAGCAGGGGCCCGCGGTTCGGACGCCCCGGGTCGATCGGAGCGAACGGGGCGTTGCGGGTATTGGCCACATTGGGCCGCCGGGTGGATCCGGGCAACCGCGCGGGCCCGCCGAACGTTGCTCCCTACAGGGGCCCGACGCCTCGCCGCGCGGGCTCCCCGGTTGTCCCAATCGAGCCAACTGATCATGTTTGCCCAGGTCAGACCATATTTTCAGGAGAGTGAGATGGATCACACACCGGGGTGACGATGGAATGTTCCCACAACTTCCGGCAGTTACGCGTCATAGATCGCGGGGACATCCGTGGAAACGGAGCCGAGCAGCTCCACCGGATCGCCCCGCGTGTCCGCGGGACCGACGTCTGAAGGATTGGCCATGGACAGCAGTACCACCATCTCGGCCGAGCTTGGCCTCCGGCTCGTCGTCCCCGACCGCACGACCGTTCCGCTGCTCGCCGAAGTCGAGTACGCCGCCGACGACCCCTACGCCATCCGGATGTCCTTCTATGTCGGCAACGACGAACCAGTGGAGTGGATCTTCGCTCGGGAACTGCTGACGGTCGGCATCGTGCGCCGCGTCGGCGACGGCGACGTCCAGGTCTGGCCGGCCGAACCGGACAGCGACCACATCGTGCACATCTCGCTGTCCTCCCCGTTCGGCGACGCCCTGTTCGAGGTGCCGCTGCCGCCGCTGGCCGACTTCCTGCACCGCACCTACCGGGCCGTCCCGGCCGGGCGGGAGCCGGAGTTCATCGACATGGAGGCCGAACTGGAGAACCTGCTCTGGCCGTCCTGACCGCCCGCCGCGCCCCGGCGGCGCGCCGCCCGCACGGCCCGGGCGGCGGCCGGGGCGGGTCCGCCCACGTGCCGCCTCACTCGCCCAGCAGCGCGATCTGCCGCATCTTGTTCATCGCGTCCAGCGCCGCCACCTTGTACGACTCCGCCAGCGTCGGATAGTTGAACACCGCGTCGACCAGGTAGTCCACCGTCCCCCCGCAGCCCATCACGGTCTGCCCGATGTGCACCAGTTCGGTGGCCCCGGTGCCGAAGACGTGCACCCCCAGCAGCGAGCGGTCCTGCGGGGACACCAGCAGCTTGAGCATCCCGTACGAGTCGCCGATGATCTGCCCGCGCGCCAGCTCCCGGTAGCGCGACACGCCCACCTCGAACGGGATCTTGTCGGCCGTCAGCTCGTCCTCGGTCCGCCCCACGAAGCTGATCTCGGGAATGGTGTAGATCCCGATCGGCTGCAGCGCGTGCATCCCGCTCACCGGCTCCCCGCAGGCGTCGTGCGCGGCCAGCCGGCCCTGCTCCATCGAGGTGGCCGCCAGCGACGGGAAGCCGATCACGTCGCCGACCGCGTAAATGTGCGGGACGGCGGTGCGGTAGCGCTCGTCCACCGCGATCCGGCCCCGGCCGTCGGCGCTCAGCCCGGCGGCCTCCAGCCCGAGATCGCCGGTCATACCGTGCCGGCCGGCCGAGTACATCACGGTCTCGGCCGGGATCCGCTTGCCGCTCTCCAGGACGGTGATCGCGCCGCGCGGGCGCTTCTCCACCGCCTTGACGGTCTCGCCGAACCGGAAGGTGACCGCCAGGTCGCGCAGGTGGTACTTGAGCGCCTCCACGATCTCCAGGTCGCAGAACTCCAGCATCCGCTCGCGCCGCTCCACCACCGTGACCTTGGTGCCCAGCGCGGCGAACATGGAGGCGTACTCGATCCCGATCACCCCGGCGCCGACCACCACCATGGTGGACGGGACGCGGTCCATCCGCAGGATCCCGTCGGAGTCGATGATGGTCTCCTCGTCGAACTCCACGGTCTCGGGCCGGGCGGGCCGGGTGCCGGTGGCGATGACGATCCGGTCGGCGGTGACCCGGCGTTCGTGATCGCCGCCGTCGGTGACCCCGACGGTGTGCGGATCCAGGAAACGCCCGGTGCCGGTCAGCACGGTGACCCGGTTGCGGGCCAGCTGGCTGCGGATCACGTCCACCTCGCGGCCGATCACATGCTGGGTGCGCATGCCCAGGTCGGTGACGGTGATGTCCTCCTTGACGCGGTAGCTCTGGCCGTACAGTTCCCGCTGGTTCAGGCCGGTCAGGTACAGCACGGCCTCGCGGAGGGTCTTGGACGGGATGGTGCCGGTGTTGATGCAGACGCCGCCGATCATGTTCCGTCGGTCGACGACCGCGACCCGGCGGCCCAGCTTGGCCGCGGCGATCGCCGCGCGCTGCCCGCCGGGCCCGGATCCGAGCACGAGGATGTCGAAGTCATGCACCCCCCAAGTCTGACGATGCGGGGGCGATCCCAGAAGGGTTCAGCCGGAACGGGCCAAACCGGCGATCAGGTCGTCCAGGCCCGACCTGATGCGCTCGACCGACATGCCGCGCCCGCGCCGCTGGTGCACGAACAGGTTGGCGGCGAACGGGGCCAGCAGCGCGTCGGCGAGGTAGGCCGCGTCGGCGTCCGGGCGCAGCAGCCGGATCAGCATCACCAGATGCCGGTGGTAGAGGTCGTAGGAGCCCTCGAACCGCGCGTCCGCCGAGTCCATCTCCGCCATCAGCAGCAGGTCCGACTGCGCCTCGGTGCGTTCGGCCAGCGCGTGCAGGAAGGCGCGCAACCGGCGCGCGGGCTCCTCCCCCGGCCCCAGCGGCGGCGGGCCCTGCAGGAAGGCGGCCTGGAAGTCGCGTTCCCGGTCGTCGATCATCGCGTAGACCAGGCCCGCCCGGTCCCCGAAACGCCGGTAGACGGTCCCGACGCCGACCCCGGCGGCATGGGCGACCTCGTCCATGGACAGCCCGGCCACTCCGCGCGCCCGCAGGATCTCGGCGGCGGCGGCGAGGATCCTGCGCCGGTTGCGGGCCGCGTCGGCCCGCTCGGCCGGCGGCCGCCCGACCACGGGCAGTTCCCGCCTGCGGCGCGTCCGCTCCCCGCCCGGCCGCCCCGGCGGATACTCGCGGCCCGCCCGTCTCGGGTCGGTCCGGCCCGGGTCCGTCCGTCCCTGATCCGGGCGCTCCCCGACCGGCTGCGCCGGCTGCTCCGGGACCGGCCGCTCCCCGGCCGGCGGTCCGGCCGACGTGCCGGGTGCTGGGTGTGAGGTCACGGCGCCCGCGTTCCTCCAGTCCCTGGTCTCGCCCTATCTCCCGAAGCCTACCGGAGGGCTCTCCGGATAACCGTTGCGAACCGGAGGCCTCTCCGCTTACCGTGACCAAGCGGAGAATTCTCCGCTCGAAGCGAAGGGAACAGCCTCATGACGGAGTTGGCAGGAAAGGTCGCGCTGGTCACCGGGGGCAGCCGGGGGATCGGCGCGGCGATCGCCGAACGACTGGCCCGCGACGGCGCCGACGTGGCGGTGACGTACACCTCGTCAGCCGACCGGGCGGCCGAGGTCGTCCGCCGGATCGAGGCGGCGGGGCGGCGCGGGCTGGCCCTGGCCGCCGACTCGGCGGACCCGGTGGCGCTGATCGGCGCGGTGGAGCGCGTTGTAGCCGGGCTGGGCGGGCTGGACATCCTGGTCAACAACGCCGGGATCGCGCCGTACGGACCGTTCGAGCAGGTCGCCGTCGAGGAGGTGGACCGTGCGCTGGCCGTCCACGCGCGCGCCGCGTTCGTCGCCGCCCAGGCGGCGGCGCCGCACCTGGAGGGCGGCGGCCGGATCATCGGCATCGGCAGCAACCTGGCCGAGCGGCTGCCGTATCCGGGCTGGACGCTGTACGCGATGAGCAAGTCGGCGCTGATCGGGCTGACCAAGGGCCTGGCCCGCGAACTCGGGCCGCGCGGCGTCACGGTCAACCTGGTGCAGCCGGGCTCGACGGACACCGAGATGAACCCCGCCGACTCCCCCGACGCCGACCACGAGCGCGCCCTGACCGCGCTCGGGCGGTACGCGCGGGCCGAGGAGATCGCGGCGACCGTCGCCCACCTGGCCGGCCCCGCCGGGGCCTACATCACCGGGACCGCGATCACCGTCGACGGCGGGTTCGCCGCGTGAGCGGCGGCACCGGCACGAGGGGCACCAAGATGACGTGGATCATCCTGTTTTGCGCGGCCCTGCTGGAGTGCGTGTGGGCGGTCGCCTTCAAGCAGTCCGACGGGTTCACCAGGCCGTGGCCGGCGATCGTGGGCGTGGTCACGGCCGTGGCCAGCGTCGTGCTGCTGGCGATCGCGCTGCGCGCGCTGCCGGTGGGCACCGCCTACGCGGTATGGACGGGGCTGGGCGCCGTGGGCGTGGCCGTCGTGGGGATCGCCCGCTTCGGGGAGAGCGCGTCGCCGGCGCGGCTGGGCTTCCTGACGCTGATCCTCGTCGGGGTGGCCGGGCTGCGGTTCCTGGAATCCGGCTGAGCCCCGCGGCCCGCGCCGCCGGTCAGGGATCAACGCGCTCGGCGGCTCGGGCGGCGAAGACCTCCATGGCCTTGGCGGTGACCGGGCCGGGGGCGGCCGGTAGGGCGGCGCCGTCGACGGCCCGGATCGGCTGGATGTCACGGGTGGTGGAGGTCAGGAACGCCTCCGTCGAGCCGGCGAACTCCGCCAGCGGCAGGTCCTCCTCCTCGCCTCCGCACCACTCCAGGACCAGGTCGCGGGTCACCCCGGCCAGGCAGCCCGACGACAGCGGCGGGGTGACCAGCCGGCCGTCGCGGACCACGAAGACGTTGGAGCCGGTGCCCTCGCACAGGTTCCCCGCCAGGTTGCCGAAGATGGCCTCGCCGCCGCCGTTGCGCTTGGCGTGCGCGAGCGCGATCACGTTGTCGGCGTAGGAGGTGGTCTTGAGGCCGGCCAGCGCGCCGTGCTCGTTGCGCCGCCACGGCACCACGCAGACGTCGGCCAGCGGGGGGAACGGCCGCTGCTCGCCCACGATGACGGTCGCGGTCGGCCCCTCGGCCCCGCGGTCGGAGCCCAGCGGCCCCGGGCCGCTGGTGTAGGTGATGCGGATCCGGGCCAGCGGCCAGTCCGGCGCCGTGGCCAGCACCTCCAGCGTGCCGCGCCGCAGCGCCTCGGCGTCCGGCTCGGGCAGCCCCAGCCCGGCCGCCGACCGGGCCAGCCGCCGCAGGTGACGGGTCAGCGCGAACGGCTCGCCGCGCACCGCCTTGACGGTCTCGAAGACCCCGTCACCCACCAGCATCCCGTGGTCGTAGACCGACACGCGGGCGTCCTCAGGGTCGCGCAGCGCCCCGTTGACCCAGATCTTCACCTGCCGCCACCTCCAACAGCCGAGCCGCCTTCAGCTCGGTCTCGCGCCACTCACGGACGGGGTCCGACCCCCACGTTATGCCCGCCCCGGTGCCGAACTTCAGCAGGCCCTCCTCCGCCCAGAAGGTCCGGATGCCGACCGCCAGGGCCCCCCGCCGGGTCCGCCCGTCCACCCAGCCGACGGCACCACAGTACGGGCCGCGGGGCACGGGTTCGAGCAGGTCGAGCAGGGTCAGCGCGCTGGCCTTCGGCGCGCCGGTGACCGAGCCCGGTGGGAAGGTCGCCGCGACCAGCTCCGGCCAGCCGATCCCCGGGCGCAGCCGCGCCCGCACGGTCGACACCAGGTGCACCAGCCCCGGATGCTCCTCCAGCGCGCACAGCGCCGGCACCCGGACCGACCCGGTCTCGGCCACCCGCCCCAGGTCGTTGCGGACCAGGTCGACGATCATCACGTTCTCGGCGTGGTCCTTGGGCAGCAGGTCGGCGGCGGTGCGCCCGGTCCCCTTGATCGGCCGCGACTCCACCACGTCCCCGTCCCGCGACAGGTACAGCTCCGGCGAGGCGCAGGCGACCTGCAGCCCGGGAACCCGCAGCGTCATCGCGTACGGCGCCGGATTCCCCCTGGCCAGCAGGGCGCCCAGGCCCGCCAGGTCGGCGCCGTCGGGCAGCGGCGCCGACAGCACGCGGCATAGGTTGGCTTGGTAGACGATCCCGTCGGCGATGGCGTCCCGGATACGGCGCACCCCCGCGACATAGGCCGCCTCATCCAGTGAGCTGCGCCACTCCCCCGGCGGCCGCCAGGGCGCCCGGGGCGGCGGCGCGGGCCGCACGTCGGTGAACCGGGCGCAGGTGACCTTGCCCTCGTACGTCACCACCACCGCCCACCAGCCGCCGGAGTCCAGCGCGGCCAGGTCACTGGTCACCTCGGCGAGCCCGGTGGCCAGCATCCCCCCGGCATGGGCGAACGCCTCCCTCATGCCCCAAGTGTCCCGCCGTGCGGAATCTGTCCGCCACCCGCGATCAAGTCTCCGGCGGCAGGCACCCGAACGTGTCCAGCAGCCCCCGCCGCCCCGACGGAGTGATCTTCATCGCACGCCGCTCGCGTCCGCGTTCCAGCCAGCCCAGCTCGACCAGCCGGGCGGTCAGGGCCGCGCCCAGCGCGCCGCCGAGATGCGGACGGCGCTCGGTCCAGTCCAGGCACGCCACGGCGAACCGCCGCCCACCCTCGGGAACCTCCACGCACAGGCCGACGAGCACCTCCCGCCCCTTGGGGGTCAGCCGATGCTCCCGGTCGTCCTCGGGCTCGATCAGGCCCCGGTCGGCCAGCGCCTCGAACAGCGCGACCCCCAGCCGGCCGGCCAGATGGTCGTAACACGTGCGGGCGTCCCGCAGCGCCCGCGCCTGCCGCGACTGGCGCAGGCTCCGCACCTCGACCGGCGGGCCGAGCCGCCCGAGCGCCTCGATCACCTGCGCCACCTCGGGACCCGCCAGCCGGTAGTAGCGGTGCCGCCCCTGCCGCACGGCCGTCACCAGCCCGCCCTCCAGCAGCCTGGCCAGATGCCCGCTGGCGGTCTGCGCGGTCACACCGGCGGTGCGCGCCAGCTCACCGGCCGGCAGCGCCCGCCCGTCCAGCAGGGCGGTCAGCATCGCGGCCCGGCCCCGGTCGGCCAGCAGCGCGGCGAGCGGGGCAATGTCGCGTTCAGGGACTGCGGTCATGCCCCGACAGTAGGCGCAGCACCCTTCGGCCTGCGCCGAAGCGTTCCCGGCGGCGGCCCGGCAGGGCCCTCGCGCAAATCCGGTTTGGGGAAGCGGCCGGGATTCGCTAATCTTTCCCTGCGTCGCCGAACGGAAGATCCCGACGGGGAGCTCCCCAGGCGACACGCGGACGTGGCTCAGTTGGTAGAGCATCACCTTGCCAAGGTGAGGGTCGCGGGTTCGAATCCCGTCGTCCGCTCTGAGGGGCCAAGCAGCGCGGCCTCACTTCGGTGGAGTGGCCGAGAGGCGAGGCAACGGCCTGCAAAGCCGTGTACACGGGTTCAAATCCCGTCTCCACCTCTGTGCAAGCCCGGGCGATTAGCTCAGTGGGAGAGCGCTTCCCTGACACGGAAGAGGTCACTGGTTCAATCCCAGTATCGCCCACGGGTCGGGCCATGGTGCTCGCCGCCCCTTCGGGGACGGCTTCGCCGTGGCCCGCAGTGTTTTTCCGGGGGGCGACCCCCCGGAGCCCCCCGGG
>NZ_FNVO01000031.1 GCF_900108175.1 Thermomonospora echinospora | reverse complement strand
CCAGCTCGGCGATCCGGGCCCTGAGCTGCTGATTCTCCTTCTCCAACACGTCAGGGGAGGCTACGTCCTGCGCCGGGTTGCCCTTACCGGCGGGCTTGGGCTTAGGCCCGGCCTCGCCCCGGCGCCGGGCGTCGATCACCCACTGCCGCAGCGTCGCCCGGTTGATCCCCAGATCCTCAGCGACCTGCCTGTAGGTCTTGGACGGATCCGACAGGTACAACGCGACCGCGTCGGCCTTGAACTCCTCCGGATAGTGCTTCAGCGCCATCGGTGACATCTCTTCCCCTGGACCTCAAGATCCAGTCTCCAAGGTGTCCACATCTCGGGGGGAAGCCCCCAGCACGGTGCGGTAGGTGCCGATCAGCCGCTCGCTCATCGCCCGCTGCTGCTCGCGGATCTCCTCCAGCTTCAACCTGGCGTTCTTCAGGTTCCCGGCCATTCGCTTGCACAGCATCTGCGCCAGATCATCACGCGCCCGCGCTTGCGCGGTGTGGACCAGGCGCGCCAGTAGCGCCACCCGCTTGACCGCCTCATATCGCGACAACACGTCGGCGTCATCCGCGTCGGCCTCAGCGGCGAAATCAGCGATCTTGGAGGCGGCCACCCCCTCCACCCACTCGCTCGCCGCCCCCAGTCCATCCACCCATTTCAGGTGCCGGCGCTGCTCCTTGAACCGCGACCACGACGCCCGCCGCGCCGGACGTTTCAGCCGCCACAGGTCGCTCTTGCCGTCCGGGCCCACCACCAGCAGCGCCTCCAGCCGCGCCCGCCCGGCCACCCCAGCCGGGACCGGATCATCTGGAAGATCCCCGCGTTGATCTCCGCCCGGATCCGGGTGGCCATCTCATCCAGCGTCGAGAACGCCGGCAGCTCGAGTGAGGCCTGCACCAGGTGCTCCAACGCCACGTTGATCAGGTCCGGCGGGTTGTTCTTCACCCGCGCGGCCTTCCGGATCGCCCGATCGGCGATCTTGCGGGCCTTCCCCGGGTTCCGGGTCACCCCCAGCCGGGTGCGCACCACCGCGCGATGCGACTCGGCCGTACGCGGCGAGGAATACACCACCGCCGCGTCCTCACCCAGCTCCAGGCAACGCCGGACATGGTCGACCACCGCATCCGGCACCTCACCCGCCTTCGGGAACCGGCCCATCCGCTGGAAGCACTTCAACGCCACCACCAGCGCCAGCAAGTGATCATCAGTATCCGTGCGCTCCCGCGCCCACACCGCCTCATCCGCCGACGGCGTGTAGAACACGTGCAGCTCCCGAGCCATCATCAGCTTCGGGAACTGCGGATACGCAGTCCGCTCAACCGAAGTCATCCCACCGCCTCGTGCAGCACCACACCCTGGGGCGCGTCAGGACAACCGGCGCACCTGCCAGCGAACAAAACGTAGCGGGACAACTACCGGCAGCGCCGACGAATCCGATAACTCACCGACACCGAACAAACACACGAAGCAAGGAACACGGCCTCACGCCGATTCCAAGATCATCTCAATGTGGGTTTTGGGCTTACTTGGGCTGGACCCGTTCTACGGGGCCGGCCGGAATACGCCGGAAAGACACCGCGGGCGGGAGGGTGGGTCGAGGTGTTCATCCAATACTACAGTCACCTTTTGTGATCTAGAGTTTGGCTTGTGTCGGATGAGGTGATTGAGGCTGTTCTGCAGTCATGGGTGGCGGAGCTGGAACGGTGCATGCGCGGATCGCGGGCCGAATTGTGCGGGCCGAGCCGCAGGAGCGGGAGATGGGCGTATGTGTCCGGGCCGGTGGCGGGGCTGGAGCGCAAGAACGGCTGGATGCAGGCCGAGCACGCCGGTGTGGCCTCGCCGGACGGGATGCAGCGGTTGCTGCGGCGGGCGGACTGGGACATCGACGGAGCCCGCGATGACCTGCGGGACTACGCAATTTAGCACCTGGGCGACCGAGAAGGTGTACTCATCGTCGATGACACCGGGTTCGTCAAGAAGGGCAGCAGGTCGGCCGGGGTGCAGCGACAGTACTCGAGCACCGCGGGCCGCACCGAGAACTGCCAGATCGGGGTGTTTTTGGCCTATGCCTCACCATGCGGGCATGCGCTGATCGACCGGGAGTTGTATCTACCGGAGTCCTGGACAGCCGATCGAGACCGGTGCCGGGCGGCCGGCGTTCCCGATCAGGTGGAGTTCACGACCAAGCCCCGCCAGGCCATGGTGATGCTGGGGCGTGCGCCGGCCGCCGGGATGCCGTTCGCCTGGGTGACCGCCGATGAGGTCTACGGGCAGGTGAAGTACCTGCGGGTCTGGCTGGAAGAACATGACGCCGCGCATGTGCTGGCCACCAAGCGCAACGATACGCTGATCACCGCGACCGGCGGCCAGGCCCGCGCCGATGAGTTGGTCGCCGAGTTGCCGGCACGGTCCTGGCGGCGGCTGTCGGCCGGGGCCGGAGCGAACGGCCCTCGCGAATATCAGTGGGCCCGGGTCCCGATCCGCATCGGCTGGCGGCCGGGGCGCGGGCACTGGCTGCCGGCCCGCCGGTCGCTGGCCGATCCCGGCGACCTCTGCTACGGATCCCACCGCGCCACGCTGGCGGACCTGGCCTGGATCGCCGGGGCCCGCTGGCGGATCGAAGAATGCTTCCAGCAGGCCAAGAACGACGCCGGGCTGGACCACTATCAGGTCCGCACCTGGCGGGCCTGGTACGCGCACATCACCTTGGCCATGCTTGCCCACGCCTGGCTGGCAGTGGCCCGTTCCCTGGTCGCAAAGGGGGAACCGGCGCCGGCGAGCCGGGCATGATCGGCTTCACGCTACCGGAGGTTCGCCGCCTGCTGATTAACCTCGCCCTGCAACCACTGCACGTCGCTGGGCACGTGTGGTCCTGGTCGACCTGGCAGCGACGACGCCAGCACCAGGCCCGTCTCAGCCACTACAAACGACGCGGCTACCCACTCACCTAAGAGCTCGTCTCATTTGGTGAGTCGGCGGTAGCAGACGAGGGCGGCGGCGATGGCGGTGAAGGCCAGGAAGTGGTCGGCCTTGCGTTCATAGCGGCGGTGCAGCCTTCGGCATCCGGCCAGCCAGGCGATGGTGCGTTCGATCACCCAGCGGTGCCGGCCCAGCCGGGCCGAGGACTCGATGCCCTTGCGGGCGATACGTGGGGTGATGTTGCGGGTACGCAGCCATCTGCGCAGGTGGTCATAGTCGTAGCCCTTGTCGCCGTGGAGCTTGGCCGGGCGGCGTCGGCGTGGTCCGCGGCGCGAGCGGATCGGCGGGATGCCGCGGATGAGGGGTTGCAGGACCTGGCTGTCGTGCAGGTTGGCCGCAGAGATTGCGACACTGATCGGCAGGCCGGTCCGTTCGGTGATCAAGTGGATCTTCGACCCGTTCTTGCCGCGGTCGAGCCGATTCGGGCCCGTCAGGTCCCCCCTTTGAGCGCTCGCACGTTGACGGAGTCGATCGCGCATCGCGACCAGTCCAGTTCCCCGCGCGAGCCCAGTTCGTCCAGGATCAGCCGGTGCAGCTTGGGCCAGACGCGGGTGGTGGTCCACTCGGTGAAGCGCCGGTGCGCCGTGGGCCCGGACGGGCCGAACACCGGCGGCAACTGCCGCCAGGTACAGCCGGAGGTGGCCACGAAGATGATCGCGGCCAGCACCTCCCGGTCCCCGTACCGCCGTCGGCCACCACCCTGCGGCCGCGTCGGAGCGGGCGGCACCACCCGCTGGAACAGCTCCCACAGCTCGTCCGGCACCATGCGCTCGACCATCACCACGAGCGGCAGACTACCGACCACACCAAATGAGACGAGCTCTAAGAGCATGAGAATCGAGCGGCACCAGGTCGGCGCGGACCGGTTGCGCACGGCGACCGAGGACTTTGCCGACCGCGTCGGCAGGAGCGTCCGCCTGCAGCAGGAGGACGGGCGTGCCCCGTTCGGTTGGCAGATGATCGGGGACGATCTGCTGGACTACGCCGGAGCGCGGTCGGTGGAGGATCCGGAGATCGACCGGGACGCCTGGGCCGCACTCCACTCGGCGGCCGAGGCCTATCTGGGTGCCGTGGAACTGGCGGCCGCCCCGCCGGGCGATCCGCTGTCGGTCCACATCTCCTATACCGGCACGGGCGTGATCTACCAGGCGGGAGCGGGAGAGGAGGACACCGGCCGACTGTCCGAGTTGTACTGGCAGCAGGCCCTTTACCTGTGCGTCGTCATGAACGACCCGCGAAAGTGGCAAGACGCGTTCCAGCGCACGGTCGACGCTTCGTCGCGGTTCAGCCTTGCCCTGAGCGACCTTGTCTTCGGCGCTGGGGAACGTGTGGCGGACCTCATCGGGACACCGGGCCAGGACCGGGAGCGTGCACTGCACGCCCTGGCCACCGGCGACCAGGACGCGTTCTGGCATGCGATCGCGGCGATGCTCACCGAGCCGAAGGGCGAGGACCCGCGTCCCCGGACTCTGCTGCCGCTCGCACCGCTGGCGTTCACCGCCCTCGCCGTCCGGGACAGGGGCTGGGGGCAGCGGATCGAGTCCGGCTACCTGCCCCCGCGCCTCACCGGCGCCGGCGACTCCGCGCGACGACCGCGCGTCGGCCCGTACGGGGCGGACAGGAAGCCCTTCCCCGTGCCGGTCACGGTGGAACGCCCGCCGTTCCCCGAGGTGCCCGGGGAGGCGATGGAGTGGTGCGACAACCAGACACCAGAGATGGTGAACGACGCCTGGAGCCCGGCCACCGTGACCAAGAGAGTCCCGTACGCCCTTGCCTCACGTGCCAAATCGCAGCTGCTTCGCTTCTGCTGGCGCTTGCACTTCGACCTCGAAGGGGCGCGACCCGCACCAGCGGGAGGCACTGGAGTTGGCATCGCAGTTCGCCGCGGCGGCCTTTCGTGTCGTGACGGCTCCGGGGGAGTCGGTGGTGATCAGCATCGGCGGCCGTACCGCCCCGATGCGCACTGCGCCCATCGACCCCATGGCTCTCACAAACTTCGTCTGGATCAGGGCGAGCGCGCTCGCGTTGATCACGGCCTCCCGGGAGCGGCTCGATCCGCTGCTAAGCGTCGATCCCGACGACTTCACCTCCGAGTGGGACCTGCCCGTTCACCACGCCTACCACGTCGCCCTCCGCGCTTACCTGAGGGGCGAACCCAGCCGGACGGCAATGAACCGGGCACTCAACGCCGCCGAGGACATCAGGATGAACCGCCCGGATTTCCTGGGGCCGTTCGCCGTCCTGCTGTCGCAACTCGTGGCCGGGGACCGGGAGGGGCTCGTCGCGGCGCTGGCGGACGCCCTGGAGGAGTTCCGCGACCACTACAGCGTCGGCGACCGAAAGGACGACTCCACCCGGCAGGTGCACCTCGGCGTACTGGCGCTGACCTGCCACGCGCGGTGGGATCTCGGCTGGGAGATCCCGGTGAACTCCGCCTACCTGCCCACCGCGATCCTGGAGGCCGGGCCGCGAGACCGCTGACGAGAAAGTTCGTCGTGATCATGCGGATGGGGCCCAGGAACTGGCCGGTGCCCACGCTCACCGCCCGCCGTGTGCAGGGCACGGCTGCTAGCAACAGGGTCCTGGCATGGGGTCACCGCGGCCACCACTATTTCTGATCTTGGGCGCAGTACCGGCGGGGCCGCCGGTACTGCGCCCAAGTGGAGTGGGAAATAACGTCGCCGATGGCCGGTGGCGAGTCGTCCCGTGCCTGTGGCCTGGTGCGACGGCGCGCCTGCATCACGTTGTTCCGGCATGAGAATGGCGCCGTAGACCGTCCGCTGGTCGACCTGCGCGCAAGACCCCACTCGATCCTGAACGCGGCGGACGGGACACTAGATGATCTGCTCGGTCGGGAGGATGGTGATCTCGGTGAGGTTGACGTGCTTGGGGACCGCGCTCATGAACGCGACCGTCTCCGCGACGTCTTCGGACGAAAGGACGTCGATCTGAGCGATCAGGTCGGCCATGAGCTTGCTGGCCGCCGGGTCGGTGACGTGGTCCGGCAACTCGGTGTCGACCATGCCCGGCTCGATCGTGGCCACGCGGATCTTCTTGCGGCCCAGTTCGGTGCGCAGCAGCTTGGCGAGCTGGGTGACGTAGGCCTTGGTCGCCGAGTAGACCTGGAAGCCCTCCAGGATCCGGACGGCGGCGATCGATGACGTGGTGATGAGGTCGGCACTCCTGCCGGCGGCCGCGGCCGACTCCAGGGACGGCACGAAGGCCTGGATGGTGTTCATGACGCCCTTGATGTTGAGGTCGATCTGGGCGTCCCAGTCCGCCGCGGCCAGGTCGGTGATGCCGGAGATGAGCTGTACGCCGGCGTTCGCGAAGACGAGGTCGACCTGGCCGAGTTCGTCGGCGATCCGGTCGGCCACCGCGAGGACGGCGGCTCGGTCGGTGACGTCGGTCGGCAGGGCCAGGGCGGTCCCGCCGCCGGCGCGGATGCGGTCCTCGACCTGGTCGAGCCGGTCGCCGCGGCGGGCCACCAGCGCCACCTTCGCGCCGAGTTCCGCGAAGCGGACGGCGGTCGCTTCGCCGATGCCGCTGGAGGCACCGGTCACCACGGCGACACGTCCGGCGAGCGGGGTTCCGGAGACGACCTGGGCGGAGGGCTGGATGCTCTGCGTTGTGTTCATGCCGAAAAGCGTGCACCCGGTTCCGCCGAATCGGGGGGTAGCGATACGGCCCCCCACTGACCAGGGGGTATGCCGTGATCGCCGGTAGCCTCAAAGGCATGCCACGCGCTGAGTTGGGCGAGTTCCTCATGACCCGCCGTGCCAAGGTGACGCCCGAAGCCGTCGGAATGCCCACGGGGGGCGAGCGTCGTGTCCCCGGCCTGCGCCGCGACGAGGTCGCCGCGCTCGCCGGGGTGAGCGTCGACTACTACCGCCGTCTGGAACAGGGCAAGGAGACCCGCCCCTCGGAAGTGGTCCTCGCCGGCCTCTCCCAGGCGCTTCGGCTGGGCGAGGCCGAGGAGCGGCACCTGTACGCCCTGGCCGGTGCGGCGCACCGACTCGGCGAAGAGGCGACGGTCCGGCCGGTGCCGGCCGAGCTGCTGAAACTGATGGACTCATGGAGCGACTCCGGCGCGATCCTGCTGGATCCGGTGCTCGACGTCCTGGCGATGAACGCCGAGGCGCAGAAGCTGTTCGCCGGTTTCGAGGAGACCTCGAACCTGCTGGAGATGGTCCTGCTGGACCCGGAGGGCCGCCGGTTCTTCGTCGAGTGGGAGGCCTCCGCCGAGGCGACCGTGGCCAACCTGCGCGACAGCGCCGACTTCGCCGTCGCTCCCGCCCGGCTCCGGGAACTACTCGACCGGCTGGAAGCCGAGAGCCCGGAGTTCCCTGGCCTGTGGGCGCGCCACGACGTGCGGCCCAAGACCCACGAGACGAAGGTGTTGCGCCACCCCGTCCGGGGCCTGCTGAGCATCGACTTCCACGCCTTCAATGTTGCCAGCGTGCCCGGATACCAGCTCCTGGTTTACCGGGAAAACCCCGGTAACGGCTGAGGACCGCTGTACCCGGCCAGGAACCGGGCGGGTCCGGTTGCCGCTTCCACGTCCGGCGAACGCCCAGGCAACCAGGACATTGAACCCACCAGCCAAACGGGGACCATGAGCAACAGGCTTCGGTGCCGCCGATGCCCGCGTCAGGGGCCTGGCTTGGAGCCGGTGGGTGCCCGGAGCGCGATCAGGGCGATGTCGTCGGTGCCGGTGGTGGCGAGGAGACTGTTCAGGAGGCCGTCGCAAAAGCCTTCCAGGGGACGGCGCGCGAGTGCCGAGGCTTGTTCGCGGAGCCGCTCCAGCCCCTGGTCCAGGTTCTCGCCCGGACGTTCGATCAGGCCGTCGGTGTACAGCAGTACGGTGGAACACGGTGGCAGGTGCTCAACGGCGCTGTCGTAGGGCTGGTCGAAGACCACGCCCAGCAGGGGGTTGGTGGCGTCTTCCAGCAGGCGGCAGTCGCCGTCGGGGGTGACCAGGAGCGGTGGCGGGTGTCCGGCGACGGCGTAGTTGAGCTGCCACCGGCCGGGTTGGGGTTGTTCGATACGAGCCAGGGCACAGGTGGCGGTCGTGTCGGGGACCAGTGATTCCATGACGATGTTGAGCCGCCGCAGGATCTCGCCGGGCCGGCCGGGGCGATCGACGGTCAGCGCCCGCAGTATGTTCCGCAACTGGCTCATCTGGACGGCGGCGTCCAGGTTGTGGCCGGCCGCGTCGCCGATGGCCAGCACGGTCGCGCCGTCGGGGAGAACGAAGGAGTCGTACCAGTCGCCGCCGACCTCGGCGGCCGCGGGGCTCGGCAGGTAGCGGGCGACGATCCGCAGATCGGCATGGTCGGGCGGTTCGGCGAGCAGGCTGTGCTGAAGGGCCAGGGCCACCTGCTGGGTGCGTTGGAACTGGACGGCTTTGCTTAGCGCGTTGTGGGTGTGCTTGAACATCTGGTCGATGAGGTCGACGTCGCCCGTGCTCAGGGGCGGACGGTCCCCGCAGGTGGCGGCGGTCACCACCGCCGCCACGGTCCCGTCGACCATCACCGGCAACAGCACGACGCTGTTGGCGGACGCCTCGGCCAGCCAGGCCGTCGACTCTTCGGGCAGCAGGTCGGCCGGCGGCTCGCCAGGCGGGAACCGGCGGTACAGCGGGCGGCGCCGCTCCACCGCCCGGGTGAATCCGCTGTTGGCGGCGAACTGCTCTTCGCGGAGCGGCGGGTGCGGCGGCAGGCCCTCACGCGCGGTGGTGGCGACGCGCCTGGCGATGACGGGGGCGCCCTCGGGGCGGTCGCTGAATCCAGGCAGCAGGTGCATGCCGCACCCGTCGACGAGCGCGGGGACGAGCACGTCGGCGATCGCGCCGACCATCTCGGGCAGTTCGGTGTGCTCGGCGGTCGCGGTGGCGGCGCGGTCGATCAGCTCCCGGCGGCGGCGCCGCTGCCACCGCTCCTCGACGTCGGTGTACGTGCCGACCCACTCCACGACGACGTCGTTCTCATACACCGGCGCGGAGTTGGTCTCGAAGTGCCGGTACTCCCCATCCTTGGTCCGTACCCGGTACACATGCCGCCAGGGGCGGTGCTGCCGACGCGCCTCGGCCCATGATCGGATCGCGGGCTCACGGTCGTCGGGGTGGAGGGCGCGCGTCCAGCCCGTGCCTCGTACCTCCTCCCAGCTCTGCCCGGTCACCCGTTCCCAGCCCGGGCTCGGCTCGATCGGCTCACCCGCCGACCCCGTGACCCACACGATCTGCGCGGTCACCTGGACCAGGCTCTGGTACCTGCGCAGGATCCGGCGCTGCTGCTCGGCGGTGTGGGCGGCGCGCCTGGCCGCGGCGACCTGCCCGGTGACGTCCACCGCCATGATCAACACACCGGAAGGCTCCGGGGCGACCCGGGAGAGGCTGAAGGAGAAGAAGCGCTCCTCATCGCCGGTGTCGGAGAAGGACAAGGTCACCGGCGCCTCGGTGAGAGTGGAGCGCTCCCCGGTGGCCAGCACATGGTCCAAGAGGCCAAGGTGGTCCCGCTGTGACAGGTCGCCGAACACCTCCGAGATCAGCTCGCCGAGCGAACGGTCACCGAAGTACGCCCGGTAGGCGACGTTGGTGTAGGCCAGGCGATGGTCCTGTCCGATGGTCAAGGCGATGGCGACCGGCACGGAGTCGAACGCCTCCAGAGCGAGCCTGCCGGTGCCCTCCCCGCGGGTGGCGTCCATCGCTCCTCCCCGCTCGTCCGGCCGGACCATCGACGCCTGGCCGTGCCCTTGGCCTCGCCATACCCCGGGAGCGCCGGGGCATGTGCTCATGGAACGTACAAGCTCGGCGACGGATCGGCGCTTTGGTTCGCGGTGCCGGGCGCCCGGTGGCCAGGCGCCGAGGTCACCGCGCGGCCCGCTCGATGATCTCGGTGACGGCGCCGGGACGGCTGAGCATGACCGAGTGCGAGGCATCCACCTCCGTGGTGCGGGCGTGGGCCCGGGTGGTCATGAGGCGCTGCACATCGGGGTAGATGGCGCGGTCCTGGCGGGTGACGAGAGCCCAGAAGGGGATGGTGCGGAAGCCCTCTTCGACGCTCGGGTCGGTGACGGCCCTGGTGGTGGCGGGCCGCTGGGTGATGGCGAGCTCGGCGGCGGTGGCCTTGTCGAGGTCACCGGCGAAGGCGGTACGGAACCGCGCCGGGTCGAAGATGACCTCCGTGCCGCCGGGCACCGGGGTGGAGACCAGCGGCAGCGCCGGGTCCGACTTGGCGGCGAGTTCACCGACGGTCTCGCCCTTGGCGGGGATGAACGCGGCGATGTACACCAGGGATGTGATGTCGGGGACGGTGGTCGCGGCGTTGGTGATGACGGCACCACCGTAGGAATGGCCGACCAGCACCTTGGGCCCCTCGATCGTGGTCAGGTAGCTGCTGACGTATGCGGTGTCGCTGGTCAGGCCCTGCAACGGATTGGCGATGGCTCGGACGGGGTAGCCGTCGCTCCTCAGCCGCTGGATGACCCGAGCCAGCTAGAGGAATCCGTCCACGCTCCATGGACGAGCACCACCGTCGGCTTCGGCGGTCCGGCTGGCTTGCCGGTATTGGACGCCATGGTCGGCACGGCCGCGGCGAGCAGGGCGGCAACGGTGGCGCCGATGATGGCCGCTTGACGGCGAAGGCGAACACGCATGACAGATCGATCCTTTCGAAAACAGGCGGTACTGGTACTCGGCGGAACGGTTAGCGGCCGTAGGCTTCGAGAAGCCGGAGCCACACCTCGCTGACGGTGGGGAACGCCGGAACCGCGTGCCACAGGCGGTCCAGCGGGACCTCGCAGGCGACCGCGATCGTCGCCGCGTGCAGCAGTTCCGCGACGTCGGGACCGGCGAGCGTGAACCCGACGATCACTTTCCGGTCCTCGTCGACGACCATGCGCGCGTGCCCCCGGTACCCGTCGGCGTGCAGGGCGGATCCGGCGACGGCGCCCAGGTCGTGGTAGACGACCCGGGTCCGCAGTCCGGCGGCCACGGCGGCGGCCGCGGTCAGCCCGACCGATGCGATCTCCGGTTCGGTGAAGACCACCTGCGGCACCGCACGTTCGTCGGCCGTCGCCGCGTGCCGGCCCCATCGGCCGTCCTCGACCGCTTCGCCCTTCGCGCGCCACGATGACGTCGCCGACGGCTCGGGCCTGGTACTTGCCCTGGTGGGTCAGCAGTACGCGTCGGTTGACGTCACCGGCGGCGTACAGCCACCCATCACCGATCGGCGCCCCGTCCTCCCCGACGACCCGCAAGGTGTCGTCGACCGTGAGTCAGGCGCCCGGCTTCAGGCCGCTGGCGTCCAGGCCAACGTCCTGGGTGTTCGGCGTGCGGCCGATCGCGACGAGGAGTTCGTCGGCCTCGATCGGCTCACCGGGAGAACCGACGAAACTTCCTGACCTGCTTCGACGCCAGGCGTCCCGAGCGGTGATTCCACGCTAAGGAAGATCGTCTTCCGGTCTGTTGGAGCGGGCGGGGATCCGTTCCCGGGGCCGCCCGAAACCCTGGTCGAACGCCGTGGTGCAGGTGGGGCTGTTCGTCGCCACTTCGGGGGAATCGATGCTGCGAAAGCGCAGCTCGGCTGGCCATGCCGTTCCTGATCGATGACCTGTCCCAGTCCCCTCACTCCTGCGGCGTGTCCATATGTGGGGTTGGCGGGACTGGTGGGGCACAAGATGTATGGTTCTTGTGGCGTTGGTTCACCCGTCTCCGGCTGGGGTCGGGTGTCGTAAGAGGGAACCCGGTGTGAGTCCGGGGCTGCCCCGCAGCGGTGAACGGGAACGACCGCCGTCAACAGCACTGGGCCCTAGGGGTCTGGGAAGCGACGGCCAGTAGGACGCGTCCGGTGATCGGACGCGGTGCTCGTGAGTCCGAAGACCTGCCCGCGCTTTGGTCGTCCATGGCCTCGAGGGAGGGCCGGTGGGCGGGGTGGCGGTGTGCCGTGCTCTGCTCGCGTGCCTTGTCTCGAGGGTGGCTTGCGAGGGAGAGAGCACGTGACGCAGGAACTGATCGCGCCGCCGGATGCGGGCATCGAGGAGATCGAGCGGGCGTGCGCCGGGTTGGCCGGCGTCGACCCGCGGCGGCTGCCGGCCGAGCGGGAGGCGGCGATCGCGCAGGCGGCGGCGCTGGTGGCCGCCGAGCCCGCCTATTCCATGGTGGCCGCACGTCTGCTGGCCCGCCAGGTCGCCGAGGAGGTGGGGGAAGGGGGGTTCGCCGCGTCGGTGGAGGCGGCCCACGCCGAGGGGCTGATCAACGAGGACATGGCCCGGTTCGTGGCCGCGCACGCCCGCGAGTTGGACGCGCTGGTCGACCATGGTGCCGACGACCGGTTCACCTACTTCGGGTTGCGCACCGTCTACGACCGTTACCTGTTGCGGCATCCCCGGAGCCGGCAAGTGCTGGAACGTCCGCAGTACTTCTTCCTGCGGGTGGCGTGCGGGCTGGCCGAGTCGGTGGCCGAGGCCGCCGAGCTGTACGGGCTGATGAGCTCGCTGTCGTATCTGCCGAGCTCGCCGACGCTGTTCAACTCCGGGGCGGCCCGGCCGCAGCTGTCGTCGTGCTTCCTGCTGGACTCCCCGCGCGACGAGCTGGAGGCGATCTACGAGCGGTACGGGCAGGTGGCCCGTCTGAGCAAGTACGCCGGCGGCATCGGCATCTCCTGGAGCCGGGTGCGTTCGCGCGGGTCGCTGATCCGGGGCACCAATGGGCACTCCAACGGGATCGTGCCGTGGCTGCGGACCTTGGATGCCTCGGTCGCGGCCGTCAACCAGGGCGGGAGACGCCAGGGGGCGGCGTGCGTGTACTTGGAGACCTGGCACGCCGACATCGAGGAGTTCCTGGAGTTGCGCGACAACACGGGGGAGGATGCGCGGCGCACCCACAACCTGAGCCTGGCCAACTGGGTCCCTGACGAGTTCATGCGCCGGGTCGAGGCCGACGCCGACTGGTCGCTGTTCGACCCCAAGGACGTTCCCGAGCTGGTGGACCTGTGGGGCGAGGAGTTCGACGCCGCCTACCGGGCTGCCGAAGCCGCGGGCAAGGCGGCGCACAGCCTGCCGGCACGACGGCTGTACGGGCGGATGATGCGCACGCTCGCCGAGACCGGCAACGGCTGGATGACGTTCAAGGATGCCGCCAACCGCACCTGCAACCAGACCGCCGAGCCCGGCAACGTGGTCCACCTGTCCAACCTGTGCACCGAGATCCTCCAGGTCACCGACGATGACCAGACGGCAGTATGCAATCTGGGCTCGATCAATCTGGCCGCTCACACCGGGCCGGAGGGGATGGACTGGGCGCGGCTGCGCGCCACCGTCCGCACCGCCGTCCGGTTCCTGGATCGCACGATCGACCGGGGCTTTTATCCCACCCCCGAAGCGGCAGCGGCCAACACCGCGTGGCGGCCGGTCGGGCTGGGGGTGATGGGGCTGGCGGACGTGCTCTTCCGGCTGCGGCTGCCGTTCGACTCGCCGCAGGCGCTGGAGCTGTCCACCCGGATCGCCGAGGAGATCGCGCTGACCGCCTACGGCACCTCCGCCGACCTGGCCCGCGAGCACGGCCCGCACCCGGCCTACCAGCGGACCCGGGCCGCGCGCGGCGTCCTGCACCTCGACCACTGGCCCGACGCCCGCCCACACCACCCGGGGGAATGGACACAGGTGCGCCGGAAGGTCGCCGAGACGGGTCTGCGCAACTCGCTGCTGATCGCCATCGCGCCGACCGCGACGATCGCCTCCATCGCCGGCTGCTACGAGTGTGTCGAGCCGCAGGTGTCCAACCTGTTCAAGCGCGAGACCCTGTCAGGGGAGTTTCTCCAGCTCAACTCCTACCTCGTCGCCGACCTGAAGACGCGCGGGCTGTGGACCCCGCAGATCCGGGACGCGATCAAACGCGCCGACGGCTCCGTCCAGGACATCGCCGAGATCCCCGAGGACCTGCGGGCGCTCTACCGCACCGCGTGGGAACTGCCGCAGAAGGCGCTGATCGACCTGGCCGCCGCCCGCACCCCCTACATCGACCAGAGCCAGTCGCTCAACCTGTTCATGGCCGCACCCACCATCGGGAAGCTGTCGTCGATGTACGCCTACGCCTGGCGCAGCGGTCTGAAGACCACCTACTACCTGCGGTCGCGTCCGGCCACCCGGATCGCCCAGACCACCCTTACCCAGGCGGTCACTCCCGAGGCGGCCTCCGAGGCCGTGATGTGCTCCCTGGAGAACCCGGAGATCTGCGAGGCATGCCAGTGACCGTTCCGACCACCGGATCCGCCGGACCTGCCGGGTTCACTGGACCTGGCATGCTGCTCGACCCCGGCATGAACCTGACCCTGCGGCCGATGCGGTATCCCGCGTTCTATGACCGCTACCGCGCGGCGATCCGCAACACCTGGACGGTGGAGGAGGTCGACCTGCACTCCGACCTCGCCGACCTGGCTCGGCTCACCCCCGCCGAACTGCACCTGGTCAACCGGCTGGTGGCGTTCTTCGCCACCGGCGACACCATCGTCGCCAACAACCTGGTGCTCAACCTGTACAAGCACCTCAACGCCCCCGAGGCTCGCCTGTACCTGTCGCGGCAGGTCTTTGAGGAGGCCGTGCACGTCCAGTTCTACCTGACCCTGCTCGACACCTACCTGCCCGACCACACCGAACGCGCCAAGGCGTTCGCCGCGGTGGACAACATCCCCGCCATCCGCGACAAGGCGGAGTTCTGCTTCCGTTGGATCGACTCCCTCGGCGACCTGGACGAGCTGCGCACCCGACACGACCGGCGGGCGTTCCTGCTCAACCTGATCTGCTTCGCCGCCTGCATCGAGGGCCTGTTCTTCTACGGGGCGTTCGCCTACGTGTACTGGCTGCGCTCCAGGGGGCTGCTCAACGGCCTGGCCTCGGGCACCAACTGGGTCTTCCGCGACGAGTCGATGCACATGGAGTTCGCCTTCAGCGTCGTCGACACCGTCCGCGCCGAGGAACCGGACCTGTTCGACGACGCGCTGACCGGCCAGGTCACCCGGATGATGGAGGAAGCCGTCGCCGCCGAACTCGCCTTCGCCCGCGACCTGTGCGGCGACGGCCTGCCTGGCCTGAGTGCCGAGGATATGCGCGCCTACCTCGAATACGTCGCCGACCAGCGGCTGGCCCGGCTGGACATGCCCGCCCGCTACGGCACCGCCAACCCACTGGCGTTCATGGAACTCCAGGACGTCCAGGAACTGTCCAACTTCTTCGAACGCCGCGTCTCGGCCTACCAGATCGGCGTCGAAGGCACCGTCACCCTCGACGAGACCTTCTGACGACGGACGCCGCCGGAACCTTGCACGGGTTCCGGCGGCGTCCACCGGATCAGGGAGGTGGGGAACTGACGGAACTACTGTGACCTGCTTTGATGTCAGGCGTTCTGAGCGGTGACTCCGCGCCAGGAAGATCATTTTCCAGTTGGAGTGATACGTTCTGCAACCTTGCCTCCGCTCACCCGTACCGGCGGCCCGGCGCATCCGGTCGACCTGGCCGAGGCGGTGGGCATCTCCCGGCCGCGGCTGCCGAAGCATCTGACGTGCCTGCGGGACTGCGGTCTGGTGGTCGCCGTCTCCGAGGGTCGCCGGGGCCGCTACGAGCCGGCCGACGCCCGCCTCGGTCATACCTTGGACGACCTGCGCACTGCCGTGGTGGCGGTGGCCGCCGACTGCACCTGCCCGGATGCCGAGCGGGAAAGCTGCTGCTGGTGGGCCTGGTGCTCAACAGCCTGCTCGGCTGGTCCTGGGCCGACCCGATCGCCGCCTTGGTCATCACCGCACTGGCCAGGCGGCCGGCGCCGCCGCCCGCCTCATCGGCATCGGCCTGATCCACCCAGTCCTGCAAGCAGGACCGGCTGATCCCCAGGTGCGTCGCCAACTGAACCAAGGACTTGTCGCCCTGGCGCGCGAGCTCGACCGCACGGCGCCGGAACCCGGGAGGGTGTGGTGACGGCATGACAGACATCCTTCCTGATGATCACCGGTGACCTCAGGGCAAGTGTCCAGAGAACAGGGGGAAGCCCATCACCGCGTTCGGTCAGCCGCCACGCCCTGGCCGTCGTCGCCATCGGCCTGCGCCTCCGGCATCGGTGGTGGCCGGTAGCCGCCTGGCCTACGGGTAGGTGTTCTTGGGTGTTCCACCAGCGGTGGATCGACTCCACCGCGAACGCGACGGTGTTGTGATCGGTGCCGACGTTCACCCATCCGGTGTTGACCGCGATGTCGTAGATCCCGTATGGGATCGCCTTCCCGCTGTCTGCTCGGCGAAGTCATAGACGTTCACCGGCATCGGCTCACCGGCCGGGCGCCGATCACGGCCTCCGTTCTTGAACGCTCCCGTACGTTGTCGGCCGCTGCCGGAACCGCTGGGCGAGCAACAGACGGACTCGGCCACCACCCCCCCGGGGCTCGTGACGGCGGGCCGCTGTGCCTGGCTGTCTCATGCCTGGTCGCCCTGGGGCCCCGGGAACCCTTGACATCCTAAATTCAGTAATACAAAGTATGAACTCCTGAGTTGCGCAAGACGGCAACGTTGCTGGTCAGAGCCGCTTTTCCTGAGCGATCAGGGAAACGCTGGTGTAACTCACCTGTCATCTGCAGGTCTCGAGCAACCAGTCCAGGACCATCCCTGCGAACCCAAGGGGACGCCCATGCCCAGTCCCAGTGCCCCGCACTCCGCTCCGCCGTCCGACGCCCGCCGGTGGGCCGTGCTCACCGTCGTGGCGATCGGCTTCGTGCTCATGACGCTCAACTGGTTCAACATCGCGCCGGCCTTCGGGCCGGTGAGCGAGGAGTTCCACATGGAGATCGCGGAGGTCGCGCTGCTGATCTCCGCGTTCGTCGCCGGCTACGGCATCTTCCACATCCCGGCCGGCTTCCTGGCGACCCGGCTCGGGCTGCGCGCCACGCTCGTCACCGGGCTGGTGCTGGAGGGCGCCGCGGCGGCGCTGTCCGGTGCCGCCGGGGGATACGGCCCCCTGCTCGCCCTGCGCATCGTGTGCGGGATCGGCGCGTCGATCTACGCGGGCATCGGCATCGCCGCCGTGAGCGTGTGGTTCACCGGACGGCGGCACGCGTTCGCGCTGGGCGTGGTGTCGGCCACCTTCAGCCTCGGCGCGGCGCTGGGCCTGTACGTCTGGGCCGATGTGGTCGAGGCCCTCGGCTGGCGGGAGGCGCTGGTCCTCAGCGGGACGCTCTGCGTCCTGGCGGGGGTCGCCGTCGGCGTGGTGTTCCGGGTGCCGCCGGGCGGGGAGAGCCTCGCGGGGGTGAGCCTCACCCGTCAGGCGATCAGGGAGACGCTGGGCAACCGGCTGCTGTGGGTCTACGGCGTCGCGTTCCTCGGCGGTTACGGCGCCTACTTCGCCGCGTCGCAGCTCCTGGAGACCTACGGCGAGGAGGGGCGCGGTTTCGGCGCGGGAACGGCCGGCCTGGCGGCGCTGGTGATCGGTCTGGCCGGGATTCCCGGCAGCGTGGTCGCGGGCTGGCTGTCCGACCGGTTCGGCCGCCGGCGGCCGGTGATCGTCGCCATGACCGTGCTGCAGGCGGCCGGACTGCTGCTGGTGCCGGTGGCGGGCGAGGCCTGGTTCTGGGTGCCCGCCTTCGTCATCGGGTTCGCCTTCAACGGCAGCTTCGCCGTCTGGCAGACCGTGCCGGGCGAGGACCGCTCGGTCAGCCCGGAGAACATCGGCACCGCGGTCGGCCTGATGCTGACGATCACGGCCGTCGGCGGGTTCGTGCTCCCGTGGGCATTCGGGCTGATCGTGCCGGCCGCCGGGTACGGCGCCGCCTGGGTCTTCCTCGGAGCGGCCACCCTGCTCTTCGCGCTGGCCGGAGGGGCAGCCCGGGAGCCCGAGCAGCGTGCCGGGAGCGCCGCCTCCCAGGAGTCGCCGCAGGCCGTCGGAGCCGCCTGACCCGAACGCGCAAGCCGCTTCACGCCCGGTGCGTGAAGCGGCTTGCGCGCGCCAGGCCGATCAGTCCCGTACGGACAGAACGATCTTCCCCAGGGCGGTGCGGGCCAGGATCGAGGCGTGGGCCTGTGCGGCGGCGCCGAGGGGCAGCGATGCGGTGACCGGTACCCGGACCCTGCCTTCGGCCATCAGCGACAGCAGGCCGGCCAGGTCCTCGCGGAGCACGTCGGCCGGAGGCTTGGGACGGTTGCCGCCCTGCACCCGCAGACGCTTGCCGTAGAGCGTGCGCGCGTCGAGCGTGAGCCGCCTGTCGGCGCTCGTGCCGAACACGGCGATCCTGGCCTCCTCGGCCGCCGCCGCGGCGGCCCCTTGGGTCCAGTCGCCCGCGAGGCCGTCCAGCACCAGGGTCGGGCGGTCGTCACCGACGGCGGCGGCCAGCAGCTCGGGTGCGGCGGCCGTCACCACCCGGTCGGCGCCCAGCTCCGCGACCGCCTCGCTCTTGGCCGCGGAGGCGGTGTGCGCGAGCACTCGGGCACCGGCGTTCTTGGCGAGCTGCACCGCGAACGAGCCGACCCCACCGCTGGCCCCCAGCACGAGGACCACGTCCTCCGACGTCAGGCCGCCGGTCTGCAACACCTCCAGTGCGGTCAGCCCCGCGGTCTTCGCGCCGGCCGCCTGGACCGGGTCGACGCCCGCCGGCAGGGGGACGAACTCCCCGGCGCCCACCACCACGCGTTCGGCGTAGGTGCCGGGACGTCCCCGGCCGAGGCCCGGGGCGACCAGCGCCACGGGCACGTCGTCCACGGTGCCGACGCCCTCGCAGCCCGGGACGTGGGGGAACGGGACTGCCGATCCCAGTTCCCCGCGGGCGATCCACACGTCGATGGGGTTGACGCCCGCATAGAGCATGTCCACGACGACCTGGCCCGCCGCGGGCACGGGATCGGCGAGGGTGTGCACCCGGGGTTCGTCCCCGGGGACGCTGACGAGCACGGCGCGCATCTCCGCCTCCTTTGATCTATGTATGACAAAGATAGCGGGCCGGGGAAGTGCCGGCCGCCGCCGGGGCGGCCGGATCAGCGGCTGCGGACCAGGCGGAACCGGATCAGCTCGTCGTTGACGATCTCGCGGGAGTAGGCGACCGCCTCGTTGGCCGCCGAGTAGTGGATCTCCCGCAGCACGATGTGCGGCGTGCCCGGGGCGAGGTCGAGTGGGAAGTCCGGGTCGTCCGGCACCACGGCGGGGACCAGTTCGACCACCGAGTGGTCGATCTCCCGGCCGGGCCAGGACCGGCTGAACTCGAAGATGCTGTCGGGGATGTCGAACCGGCGCCCCGTGGTGAGCCTGCGGCGCGCGTCCTCGGCCACGTACTCCAGCGGCACCTCCTGGAACAAGTGGACCGCGGGCCGCCCGTCGGCGACGATCGTCTTGTCGTGGACCACCATGGGGGTGGCGGCGTCGAGGCCGAGGGCCTGCATCGCCGGCTCGGTGCCATGCTCGCGGACGTCCATCCGCTCCTCGATGCGGACGTCGTCGTGACCGGCCTCCAGCATCCCCCGGAAGCCGATGAGCCGGTGCAGCAGGATGCTCTCGCGGCCGATGTGCGGCCGCACCTGGGTGCCCCGGGCGGGCGCCCGGCTGACGACGCCGAGCCGTTCCAGGGTCTGCAGTGCCGTCCGGATCGTGGTGCGGCTGACGCCGAGTTGCTCGGCAAGGGCGGGCTCGTTCGGCAGCCGGTCCCCAGGGAAGCGCCGTTCCATGATCGCTTCCAGTAGCGCCCGGGTGGTCTGCTCGGCCAGCGAGCCGTTACCGATCCGGGGCAGGACGCCCGCGGTGCCGCGCCCGCCGCGGCGGCTCTGGGAGCCGGTCATGTGGCGTCTCCTCGGTGTCCGGGTTCGCCGTGCGGTGGACCGGGGCGGCCGGCGAACACTGTCATTCATCATACCGAGTTCACCGGCCCCTCGCCCGGGGCGGATCGCCGCTCGGGGCGGCCGGAGGCGGAAAGTTCCCAGGCCGGACACTTGCATTCTGTCATACAGAGGACAAAAATGCGGGGAGTTGTCCTGATGTTTCCCCGGGAAGGGGGGCGTGTGAAGCCGGCGGTGTTCTCGTACCTGGATCCGCGCACACTAGAGGAGGCACTCGGCGCGCTCGCCGACCACGGTGACGACGCCAGCGTGCTCGCGGGGGGCCAGAGCCTGGTCCCGTTGCTCAACATGCGGCTGGCGCGCCCCGAGGTGGTCGTGGACGTCAACCGGGTGCCCGGCCTGGACGCGCTGCGCGTCGACGCCGGGGCGGTCCGGGTCGGCGCGTTGGTCCGCGCCGCGGCGGTGGAGCGGGATCCGGCGGTGGCGGGCGCACTGCCCGTGCTGGCCGAGGCCGTACGGCACATCGCCCATCCGCAGATTCGCAGCCGCACCACGATCGGCGGCAACATCGCGCACGCCGACCCGTCGTCGGAGCTGCCCGCGGTGCTCGCCGCCGTGGACGGCGCGGTGGTGCTGCGGTCGGCGGAGGAGGAGCGCACGGTCGGCTGGGAGGAGTTCTTCGTTTCGGTCTTCACCACGGCGCGCGAACCCGAGGAGCTGGTGACCGAGGTGGTCTTCCCAGTACGGCCGGAGCTGGAGTTCCGCTGGGTCGAGTTCGCCCGCCACCACGGCGACTTCCCGGTGGCCGGCGTCTGCCTGGGCCTGAGCCTGGCGGACGGCGCCGTGCGCCAGGCGCGGCTCGCGGCGACCGGGGTCGGCGACCGGCCCCTGCGGCTGCGGGAGGTGGAGGCGGCGCTCACCGGGTCCGTCCTGGGACCCGAGACGGCGCGTGAGGCCGGCGAACTGGCGGGCCGGGCCGTCGATCCGCCCTCGGACGTGCACGGCAGCGGTGACTTCCGGCGGGCGATCCTGGCGACGCTGGTGCGCCGCACGATCGAGTCCTGGCCAGGCCAGGCGCAGCGGGGACGGAAGGGAGCGGCGGCGTGAAGGCCGAGACACGCGAGGTGACGGTGTCGGTGAACGGGCGGGAGCTGACGCGGCGGACGGAGGTCCGCACGCTGCTGTCGGACTTCCTGCGGCACGAGCTCGGCTTCACCGGTACCCATGTCGGATGCGAGCACGGGGTGTGCGGAGCGTGCACCGTCCTGGTGGACGGCGTGCCGCTGCGGTCCTGCCTCACGCTCGCCGTCCAGGTGGACGGCTCGGCGGTGGAGACCGTGGAGGGGCTGGCCCCCGAGGGCGAGCTGTCGCGGATGCAGCAGGCCATGCGCGACGAGCACGGGTTGCAGTGCGGGTTCTGCACCCCGGGCATCCTCATGAGCCTGCTGGCCGCCGAACGCGACGGCGTCTCCTGTGAACGGGCGTGCACGGACGTCCTCGGCGGCCACATCTGCCGCTGCACCGGCTACCAGGGCATCCGCGCGGCCATCCGCCTGCGCTGGGCCGAACTGGAGCACGAGGCGGCGGCGCCGCATGGAGAGGAGACCCCGGCGTGAACCGGCTGGTCGGCGCGCGGGTGCCGCGCCTCAACGACCCCCGGCTGCTCAGCGGTCAGGGAACCTACATCGACGACATCTCGCTGCCCGGCATGCTGCACGCCGTCATGGTGCGCTCGTCCATCGCGCACGGCCGGGTGGAACGGCTTGAGGTCGACGAGGCGCTGGCGGACGAGGACGTTCACGCGGTGATCACGCTCGACCAGGCGATGGCCCGGCTCGGGGAGCTGCCCCTGGTGTGGCTGGCCCCGGGGCAGCGGCACACGGCGGTCCCCGTGGTGTCCCGGGAGGTCCGCTACGTCGGGCAGCCGCTCGGGGTGGTGGTCGCCGACAGCCGGGCCGCCGCCGAGGACGCCCTCGACCTCGTCGACATCGGCTACGAGGAACTGGACGCGGTCGTGGACGCCGAGGAGGCGCTGGCCGACGGCGCCCCGCTGCTCTACCCCGAATGGGGCACCAACGTGGTCGCCTCCTACAGCATCGGTGACACCGGCGAGGAGATCGAGCAGGTCTTCGCCGGCGCGGCGCACGTGGTGGAGCGCAGACTCCGGGTGCAGCGCTTGGCCGTCAACCCCATCGAGCCCCGCGGGGTGGTGGCCCGCTGGGACGCCGGCCTGGAGACGCTGACCGTGTGGACCTCCACCCAGGTCTCCCACCACGTGCGGGACCACCTGGCGGTGGTGCTCGGCCTGCGCACCGACCAGGTGCGGGTGATCGCCCGGGACGTCGGCGGGGGCTTCGGGGCCAAGGAGCACCTGTACGCCGACGAGGCGCTGACCTGCCTGGCGGCCATGATCACGGGCCGTCCGGTGAAGTGGATCGAGGACCGCGGCGAGCACTTCGGCGCGACCTTCCACGCCCGCGACGTCGTGCACCGCGCCCGCCTGGCCACCGACGCCGACGGCCGGTTCCTGGCGATCCACAGCGACATCGTCGGCAACTGCGGCGCGCACGCCTCCAACGTCGGGACCGGGCCGTTCCGGATCTCCTCGATCATGCTGCCCGGCCCGTACCGCTTCGAACGCGCCGGCACCACGATCACCGGGGTGGTCACCACCACGACCCCGACCGGGGCCATGCGGGGCTTCGGGATGCAGGAGGCGTCGTGGGTGCGTGAGCGCCTGGTGGACGAGGCGGCCCGCGAACTGGGGATGGACCCGGTGGAGCTGCGGCTGCGCAACATGCTCGAACCCGGGGACCTGCCCTACGAGACCCGTACCCACCAGCGTTACGACTCCGGCGACTATCCCGAGGCGCTGCACCGGGTCGCCGTGGAGATCGACAAACGGGCGCGGCCGTCGCAGGGGCGGATCCGCCGGGGGATCGGCGTCGCCACCCATGTGGAGTTCACCGGCCTCGGCCCGTCCTCCACCCAGCAGCTCGTCGGCTTCCACCTCGGCGGTTACGAGACCGGCGTGGTGCGGGTGGAGCCGGACGGGTCGGTACTGGTGACCTCCGGCGTGGTCGGGATGGGGCAGGGCATCGAGACGACGCTGGCCCAGCTCGCCGCCGAGCAACTGCGCGTGCCGATGAGTGCGGTGCGTGTCCAGCTCGGCGACACCGCGACCGCCCCGTACTCGGCGTCCGGCTCCATCGCCAGCCGGTCGATGGTGGTCGGCGGCGGAGCGGTCGTTCGCGCCGGGGCCCGGCTGCACGAACGCCTCGTCCGTATCGCCGCGCACCGGCTGGAGGCAGCCCCCGGCGACATCGAGGTGGAGGAGGGCGTGTTCAGCGTGAAGGGGGTGCCGGACAGTTCGCTGACGCTGGCCGACATCGCCGGCCGCGCCTGGCTCGGCTGGGACCTGCCGGAGGGCGAACGCGCCGACCTGGAGGAGAAGGACGTCCACGACCCCGAGAACGTCTCCTACTCCTACGCCGCGCACGCCGCGGCCGTGGCCGTCGACCTGGACACCGGCCAGGTGCGCATCGAGGACTACTGGCTGGTCCACGACGCCGGCACCGTGGTCAACCCGATGATCGCCGACGGCCAGGTGATCGGCGGCGTCGCGCACGGAATGGGCATCGCACTGCACGAGGAGATGCGCTACGACCCGTCCGGACAGCCGATCACCACCTCCTACCTCGACTACGTGATGCCGACGGCCGAGGACGTCCCCGACATGGACGTCGCGCACATGTGCACGCCCGCCCCCCACATCCCCGGCGGGATGAAGGGCCTGGGCGAGGGCGGCACCATCCTGTCCCCGGTCACCGTCGGCAACGCGGTCGCGGCGGCGGTGCCCGAGATCGCCGAACGGCTGGTCGAGACCCCCCTGTCGCCGTCCCGGATGTGGACGCTCATCCACGAGGCCGGGCTGCACGACGACCCCACAACGAAGGAGTGAGCCAGTGCGTCTGGACAACGCTTTCCACGTCCCGGTCCCGGTACGGGAGGCGTGGGACATCCTGCTCGACGTCCCCCGCATCGCCCCCTGCCTGCCGGGCACCGTCCTCGACGGGCAGGACGGCGACGCCTACACCGGCCGGGTGAAGATCAAGATCGGGTCGATCACCGCCTCCTACACCGGGCAGGCCACCGTGACCGTCACCGACGAGGCCGCGCACACCGCGCGGATCACCGCCAGTGGCAAGGAGCAGCGCGGGGCGGGGCGGGCCTCCGCCCAGGTCGAGATGCGGCTGGTCCCGACCGATGACGGGACCCGGGTGGAGGTGACCACCGAACTGTCCATCACCGGCAAGGCGGCCCAGTTCGGGCGGGGTATCCTCGCCGACGTCTCGGCCCGGCTGATCGACCAGTTCGCCGCCAACCTCGCCACCGAGATCGTCGCCCCGCCCGCCCCGCCGGAGCCGCCGGCCGGGGAGCCGCCGGTCGCCGCGGTGCCCGCCGAACCGTCGCCGCCGGCCGCCGCGCCCGCTCCGGAGCCCGTCCGGGCGGCTCCCCGGCCGGCCGAGCCGGAGCCGTTCGACGTGCTCGGCGCCGTCATGGCGGGCCGGACGCGCACCTACGCCCAGACCGCCGCGGCGCTGCTGCTCGCCCTGGTGATCGGGCTGCTGCTCGGCCGCGCCACGCGCGGCAAATGACGGCCGGCGCCGACGCCCCGCGTTCGGTCGTCGTGACCGGCTGTGCCTCGGGCATCGGGGCAGCGGTCGCGCGGGCCTTCGCCGCGCGGGGCGCCCATGTGGTGGGCGTGGATCTGGTGCCGAGCCCGGACGCCCACGTGTCGGTCACTGGGGACGTCCGGGACCCCGACGTCCACGAACGCGCCGTCCAGGCGGCCGTACGGGAGACCGGCGGCCTGGACGTGCTGGTGCCCAACGCCGGGATCCACGACGGTGAGCTGGGTCTGGACGCCGACCCGGACGAGCTGGCGGAGCGGACGCGGCGGGTGCTGGAGGTGGACGTCCTCGGCTACGTGCTCGCCCTCCGGGCCGCCGCGCCCGAGCTGGTCAGGGCGAAGGGCAGCGTCGTGATGACGTTGTCGGACGCAGCGCACTTCGTGGGGGACAATCACGCGGGCATCGCCTACACCGCGGCCAAGCACGCACTCGTGGGCGTTCTGCGTTGGGCGGCCCACCGGCTCGCCCCCGACGTACGGGTCAACGGGGTGGCACCCGGCGGAATGCCGACCGGCCTGCGCTCGGCCGACGGAGGCGACGTGTTCACCGACCCGGCCGCGGCCGTGGCGGGCGTGGCCGCACTGAACCCCCTGGGATCGGTGCTCGCTCCCGCCGAACTCGCCGAGTCCTACGTGTACCTGGCCTCAGCCGCGGCGCGCGGCATGACCGGCGAGGTACTGCGCATGGACGGCGGCCTCGCGGTCCGCTGACCACAGGACCGGCGGGAGCACGAGCCGCTCCCGCCGGTCCGCTGCACTGCGCAGCGATCCGCGCATGGACGGATCCCGCGGTCCATGAAGGGGACCGGCGGGAGCGGCGCCATGCTCCCGCCGGGTTTTGGGCTCCCGCCGGGTTTTGGGCCGGTCAGTCGAAGACCGGCGGTTCGCCGTCGGGCAGGGGCGTCCGGAACACCCGCAGGGACAGGGCGAGGGTGTCGTAGTAGCCCACCAGCACGACCAGCTCGTAGAGCCGTTCCAGGCCCAGGTCGGTGATGGCGCGTTCGTACAGGACGTCGTCGAGGTCTCGTTCGGTCAGCAGGGCTCGGCAGACCTGGCGGACGGTCCGTTCGGCGTCGTCCAGGTCGGGGGCGTCGTGGCCGGTGCGGAGCGCGGCCAGTTCGTCGTCGGTCAGCCCGGCGGCCCGGCCGACCCGCTCGTGGGCGTACCACTCGAAGTCGCTGCGCCGGGCCACGGCGACCTCCAGGATCGCGATCTCGCGCCAGCGGTCCGGCAGGCCGGTGGCGTACCGGATCGCGGCGCCGAGCCGTTGCAGCGGCCCGCCGACGCCGGGCGCGATCAGCATCGCGTTGAACGGTCCCTCCAGCCGCCCGCCGGGACCGGTCAGGCGGAAGGCCTGCGGCCCTGCGGCCCGCGGCCCGCCGGCGATCTCGTCGTGGACGGCCCGGCGGGCGTCGTCCAGGTCCGCCGGGTCGTACCAGGGAAGGCGTCCGTGCCGACCGGTCATCTCAGCTTCCTCCGCAGTTGGTGACGGGTGCGCCGGCCGATGCCGACGACTTGACATTTGTATTACAGAGGACAAATACTCTCAACCAGCTACTTCGACGCGGGAGGTGAACCCGGTGGCCGATGCCTCCAGGGACGTCACGGTGCCCCGGCGCGTGTGGGCCGACGAGGACGTGCACCGGCGGGAGCTCGTGCGGATCTTCAAGACGTGCTGGCAGTTCGTGGCGCACGAGAGCGAGATCCCCGAGCCCGGCGACTACGTGACGCGCCGGATCGGGCGCGACTCGGTCATCGTCACTCGGGACGAGACCGGGCAGGTGCGCGTACTGCTCAACACCTGCCGGCATCGCGGGGTGCCGCTGTGCCGCGCGGACCGCGGCAACACGTCGCACTTCCGGTGCAGCTACCACGGCTGGACCTACGCCAACACCGGCGAGCTGCGGGGGGTCACCTTCCAGCGCGACGTGTACGGCAAGGGCGGGATCGACAAGTCCCAGCTCGGCCTCTTCCAGCCCGCTCAGGTGGACAGCATTTACGGCCTGGTGTTCGCCACCTGGGACCCCGAGGCGCCCTCGCTGGCGGACTACCTCGGGCCGATGCGCTGGTACCTGCACACGGTGTTCGGCAAGTTCGACCACGGACTGGAGGTGGTGGGGCCGCCGGTGCGCACCATGGTGCGGGCCAACTGGAAGGCCGAGGGCGAGAACCTTTCCGGTGACGGCTACCACACGTTCGTCACCCACCAGAGCGCGGTCGAACTGGGACTGTTCGCCACCCAGCACGACCTCGCCGAGATGGCCGAGGTGACCGGCACCCGCTTCACCGGACGGACCGTCCACTGCGGCAACGGGCACACCATGCGCATCCAGCGGATGCCCCTGCAGGTCAAGGCTCCGGCCTACTTCGGCTACCCGAAGGAGATGTGGGACGAGTTCGACCGGAACCTGTCCGAGGCACAGCGTGAGGCGCAGTCCTGCCTGTCGGTCGGGCACGGGTCGGTGTTCCCCAACATGTCCTTCCTGGAGAACTTCAAGACCAACGTCGACAAGAAGGGCGACCACGCCCGCTACATCCGGATCACGTTGCGCTACCCCATGGGCCCGGCCATGACCGAGCAGTTGTGGTTCCTGCTCCAGCCCCGGCACGCCGACGCGGACTGGCTGCGCCTGTCGCGCCTGGCGTACCTGCGCACCAACGGCCCGGCCGGGATGTTCGAGGTGGACGACACCGAGAACTTCGTCGGGATCACCGAGGCCGCCGCCGGCACGGTGGCGGCGGACCTGCCGGTCGTGCTGGAGGGCGGCCTGCATCACCCGCCGACGCCGGAAGAGGCCGGCTGGCCGGGCGACGTCGCCGACGGCGACCGCACCGAGAAGACGATCCGCGCCTTCCACGGCCGCTGGCAGGAGCTGATGGCATGACGACCGCAACGCAACGGCCGACACCGGCCCCGCCCCAGGTCCAGGCCGAGGCCGCGCTGTTCCTCGCGGTGGAGGCCGAGCTGATCGACGACCGCCGGTACGCCGAATGGCTCGACGTCGTCACCGACGACTTCACCTACACGGTGCCCGTTCCGGTCACCCCCGACAACCCGTTCGCCCCGCACCACGACCCCGAGGCGCTGCTGCTGGACGAGTCCAAGGACTCCATCCGGCACCTGTGGTTCCGGCGCCTGGAGGCGGACATGCACGAGTTCGCCTGGGGGGAGAACCCGCCGCCGCAGCTCCGGCACTTCGTCACCAACGTGCGGGCCTACCTGACCGGCGACCCCGACGAGTTGGCGGTGCGTTCCAACGTCCTGGTCGTCGGCCGCCGCCAGTCCGACCAGCCCAAGTACCTCAGCGCCGAGCGGTTCGACACGCTGCGGCGCGGGGCGGCGGGACTGCTGCTGGCGCGGCGGCACGCCGTGCTCGACCAGACCGTCATCGACTTCCCGCAGCCGCGGGTGCTGCTGTGAGCACCGGTGGGGACGGCGAGCTGATCATCGCCAACGAGTTCGCCTCCGTCGTGGTCCGCAAGGTGGCCACCCGCAACGGCGAACGCCTGGAGATCCGCTCGCTCGGCGACGACGCGCACGTCATCCGGCTGGACGCGCTCGCCTTGCAGGCCCTGACCTGGTCCGACCCGCTGACGGTGGGACGCGGGCTGGAGACCCCGCTGGGCCCCGAGAAGACCGCCGCAGACAAGGAGACCGACTGATGGCCAAGTACGCCCCGGGCGAGGCCCGGGAGTGGGCGCTCGACTCGCTCACCGGGTGCGCGGGCTGCGTCCAGCCCACGTTCACCGCCGACCTCGCCGACCTCAACGAGGAGGCGATCCGGCACGACGTGCGGGTGGAGAAGGAGCACGGCATGTCCGCGGTGCTCCTGGTGTCGGAGTCCGGCACCACCCAGGAGGAGATGCGGCGCTTCGTGGAGATCGCCGCCGACGAGGCGGGCGACGACCTCATCACGGTCCTCCAGGCGTCACAGCCGACCCTCGCCGACACGCTGGCCTCGGTCGAGCACGCGGCGACGGCGGGCGTGGACCTGGTGATGCCCTCCTACCCGCTCTACTTCAACCCGCCCTCGGTCGAGGAGGTCTTCCACTTCACCAAGGCCGTCACCGACGCTGCCGACCTCGGCGTGATCGTCTTCGCGATGGACCAGTGGAACTTCGGCCGGCTGCATGCCGCCGGGTTCCCGCTGTCGCTGCTCACCCGGATGGTCGACGAGATCCCCGGTGTGGTGGCGATCAAGAACGAGGTGGGCGGACCCGGCGTCGGCGGCATCGCCGCCGTGTTCGAGGCGCTGCGCGACCGGGTGGTGGTCACCGACCCGCTGGAGTTCAACGCGCCCGCGTGGATCGCCAACTACGGCATGCGGTTCATGGGGACCTCGAACTACGAGTGCATGGGCCCGGCCGTGCCGCAGATGCTGGACCTGCTGTCGGACAAGGCCACCTGGGACGAGGGCATGGAGCTCTACTGGCGGCTGCACCCCGTCCGCAAGGCCAACGCCGCCGTGTGCACCCCGCTGGTGGCGGGCAGCGGCCTGGTCCCGCGCATGCACTGGAAGTACCAGGGCTGGCTGATGGGCTACAACGGCGGCCCGATCCGGCAGCCGCACATGCGGATCAGCGCCGCGCAGATGGCCGCGCTGCGCTCGGCGGCCGTCGCCGCGGGGCTCCCCGTCACCGCCGACGACGACGAACTGTTCTACACCGGAAGGAACCCCCGATGACCGCCGCCACCGAGAGCGTGCTGCTGCTGGACGGCGCCGACGTGGACGCCCTGGCGTCGGTCGGGCTGGGCCTGCGCGCCGCCGAGGAGGCCGCCCGCACGGCCGTCTCCGGCGCCGCGGTCACCGGACGGGTCCAGGTGAACGGCCCGGTGGCGTGGATGCGGATCCTCGCCGGCACCATCACCCCGCTGGACGTCATCGGCTACAAGCAGTTCCACAGGGTCGGCGACCACGTGCGCTACCACGTGCACCTGTTCCGGGAGTCCACCGGCGAGCCGATCGCCGTCGTGGACGGGCGGCGCATCACCTCGCTGCGCACCTCCGCCACCGCCGCCGTCGCCGCCCGCCATCGCCTCGGCGACCGGCCGGTCCGGCTGGGCGTGGTCGGCTCGGGCGAGGAGGCGTGGGAGGGCCTGCGCGCCCTCGCCGGCGCGCTGAACCTGGAGTCGGTCGACGTCTTCAGCCCCACCGAGGCCAACCGGCTGCGTTTCGCGGAACGGGCGCGCACCGAGCTGGGCCTGGCCGCCACCGCCGTCGGCTCCTCCCCGGAGGCCACCCGCGACCACGACGCGGTGTACGTCGCCACCAGCTCGCACCACACGCCGTTCCTCACCGCCGACCAGGTCACCGGGGTCGGGTGGCTCGGACTCATCGGCTCCACGATGCCCGTCCACCGTGAGGCCCAGGGCGAGGTCTTCCTCGCCGCCGCCGAGGTCGTGGTCGACACCCCGGACTCCGTGCACGAGTCCGGCGACTGCATCGAGGCCAAGGAACTCGGCTGGGACCACACCGCCGCGGTCCTGCTCGGCGCCCACCTGGACGCCGAGGCCCGCCGCTCCGGCATGACCGTCTTCAAGTCCGTCGGCAGCGTCGAGCAGGACCTCGTCCTGGCGCTGCACCTCGTTCACGCGGCGCGAGCGGAGGGCGCGGGACGCCAGGTCCCGTCCGTCGCGAGCCTGCGAGTCATGCGCTGACCCCACACTCCAAGGAGATCCCTGATGAACGTCGTCGACCTGACCCATCCCTGGGGCATCCACACCCCCGGCTGGGTGGGCTACCCGGGCTGCAAGATCTACTACACCCAGACCCTGCAGACCAACCGGATCGTCTCCCAGCGCATCGAGACCTCGCTGCACACCGGGACCCACCTGGACGGGCCGATGCACGCCGCCGACGGCGGCGCCGACATGGCCTCGTTGCCCCTGGACAAGCTGCTGCACGAAGGCGTCGTCGTGGACGTCTCCGACCAGGTCGGGGACTGGGACGTCATCAAGCCCGAGCACATCACCTCCAAGATCGAGGTGAAGAAGGGCGACATCATCATCATCCACACCGGGTTCCACCAGTACTACACCGGCGGGCCCAAGCAGGACCTGGTGCGCTACTTCGGGATGCACCCCGGCGGCGGCGTGGAACTGGCCGAGTGGATGCTCGACATGGAGATCCGCTGGTGGGGCATCGACGCCGGCTCCGGCGACCACCCCATCAACACCACCATCCGCCATATGCGCCCCGACCTCACCAAGCGGTTCGAGGAGCACGTGGGCATGTCGGCGGAGGAGTACTTCGGCGAGTACGAGTACACCCACCACCTGTCGGGCCGGCGGGTCAAGGAGGACCTGTTCCCGATGCACTACCTGGCCTTCCCCGGCGGATGCATCCACGCCGAGAACGTCGGCGGCGACATCGACGCCGTGCTGGACCAGCGGGTGGTCATCGGCGCCTTCCCGTGGAAGATCGAGGGCGGCGAGGGCTGCCCCTGCCGGATCATGGCGTTCACCGACATCGGCAAGAACGAGGTCGTCGACGTCGTGGCCGGGCGGGAGCTGCCCTGCCCGAGCTCGTGACCGCGCTGGGGGCGGCCGCCGTGCAGGCGGCCGCCGCCCCGCTCGACCCGGCCGCCAACGCGGCGGCCGGGTCGGCGGCCATCGCCGCCGCGGCGGGTGCGGGCGCCGGGCTGGTCGTCCTGCCGGAGCTGTTCGCCACTGGTTACGTGCTCGACCGCACGGCGCTGGCGGAGCGGGCGGAGAACACCGCCGCGCCGGGGACCTGCCTGACGGCCTGGTCGGCCGCCGCCGCCCGGCATGGCGTGACGGTGGTCGCGGGCTTCGCCGAACGCGATGGCGACCGGCTGTTCAACTCCGCCGCCGTCATCGACCGCTCCGGGGCGATCGCCGGCGTCTACCGCAAGCTGCACCTGTTCGGGGCCGAACGCGACGTGTTCGACCCCGGAGACCGGGGACTGCCGGTGTTCACCGTGGACGGCATCCGGCTCGGTGTGCTGATCTGCTACGACCTGCGCTTCCCGGAGGCGATGCGGATCTTGGCCCTGCGCGGCGCCCACGTGGTCGCGGTCCCCACCGCGTGGGTGCGCGGCTTCGACCATGCCCGCCACGGCGACCGGGTGCCGCAGGCGACCGGCGCCCTCGTCCAGGCGAATCTCAACCAGGTGGCGGTCGTGTGCGCCGACCAGTGGGGGGAACAGCCGCCGCACACCTTCCTCGGACGCTCGCTCGTCGCCGACCCGTACGGGCTCCCGGCGGCCGGCCCGCTCGGCGCCGAGGGCGATGGCACGGCCTTGGCCCTGATCGACCTCGACGAGATCACCCGGGCGCGCGAACGCGCGGTCGGCAGTCCCGTCCGCGACCGGCGCACCGACGTCTACGCCGCCGATCTCGGATACGCCGGCGACCCCCCGGATGGAGGAGAACGATGAGCGAATGCAGGATCACCCACGTTCGTTACGTCGGGCTGGGTGTGCGGTCCTTCGACCGGCAGGTCGGCTTCTACCAGGACCTGTGGGGCCTGGTAGCCGAGCAGTCCGAGAGCGGGGTCAGCTACCTCGCGGCGGCCGGCTCCACCGACCCGTACTCTCTGCGGCTGCGCAAGGCCGGCGAGGACCGGGTCGACGTGGTCTCCTTCGCCGTGCCCACCGCCGCCGACGTGGACTGGTACGCCGAGCGTCTGATCGCCCGGAGAGTCCGGATGATCTCCGGCCCCGCGTCGCTCGACACCGCGGGCGGCGGTTACGGCATGCGGTTCCACGACCCCGACGGACGCACCGTGGAGATCGCGGCCGGGCTCACCCCGCGCATGGCCCGCGAGGTGGCCGAGCGCGAGCACGTCCCGACCGGTCTGTCCCACGTCGTGCTCAACAGTCCCGACCTGCCCGCGACCACCCGGTGGTACGTCGAGGTGCTCGGCTTCGCGATCACCGACTACCTGGAGGACGTGATGGTCTTCCTCAAGAGCGCCACCGACTTCCACCACTGCCTCGCGTTGGCCCAGGGACCGCACGTCTCGCTCAACCACGTCGCCTACGAGACCCGTGGCCTGGACGAGTACCTGCGCGCCACCGGCTCGATGATGCGCGCCGGCGGCGACCTGGTCTGGGGGCCGGGGCGGCACGGCCCCGGCGACAACACCTTCGCCTACTTCTGCGACGAGAGCGGCTTCGTCGCCGAGTACACCACCGCGCTGGAGCGGATCGCCGACTTCGAGGCGTGGGCGCCCCGAGTCTGGAAGCGGGTCCCGCAGGAGTCCGACCAGTGGGGCACCGCCTGCGTGCGCCGTCCCGAACCGTTCGTCGGCCGCCCGGACCCCGGACTGTGGACGCCGCCGCCCTTCTGACCCGCTCCACCATCGACCACGCACAGGGGGACTGTTCGTGAAGCTCTTCACCGGCTCCTACATCGGCGGCCGCTGGCGCCTTTCGGGCGACGGATCCGCCGTACGGGTGGACGATCCCGCGACGGGCGAGCCCCTTGCGGAGATCGCGTCCGCCACCGTCGGCGACTGCCTGGAGGCGGTCGAGGCGGCAGCCGAGGCGCTGCCGCACTGGCGCGCCGCCCCGCCCCGGGTGCGCGCCGAGATCCTGCGGGGCGCGTTCGAGCTAATGGTCCGTGAACGCGAGCAGATCGCCGAGCTGATCGTCCGCGAGAACGGCAAGGTCCGGGCGGACGCGCTGGCCGAGGCCGACTACGCGGCCGAGTTCTTCCGCTGGTTCTCCGAGGAGGCCGTGCGGATCGGCGGCGACTTCCGCACCGCTCCCGGTGGCGACAAGCGCATCGTGGTCACCCGCCAGGCCATCGGGGTGAGCGTTCTGATCACCCCGTGGAACTTTCCGGCGGCGATGGCCACCCGCAAGATCGGCCCCGCCCTGGCGGCCGGCTGCACGGTCGTGCTCAAGCCCGCCGCCGAGACGCCCCTCACCGCGCTGTACCTGGCCGACCTGCTGGAACGAGCGGGTGTCCCGTCCGGCGTCGTCAACGTGGTGGTGCCCGACCCGCCCGCCGACGCGGTGCGGGCCATGCTCAGCCACCCGGCGGTGCGCAAGCTGTCCTTCACCGGGTCCACCGAGGTCGGCCGGGTGCTGCTGCGCACGGCGGCCGACCAGGTGCTCAGCTGCTCGATGGAGCTCGGCGGCAACGCGCCGTTCATCGTCTTGGACGACGCCGACATCGACGCCGCGGTCGCGGGCGCGATGGTCGCCAAGATGCGCAACGGCGGCGCCGCCTGCACCGCGGCGAACCGGTTCTACGTCGCCGAGGCGGTCCACGACGCGTTCGTGGCCGCGTTCGGGGCCGCGATGGACGCTCTCCCGCTGGGACCGGGCACCGACCCGGACAACGCGCTCGGCTCGCTGGTCTCGGTCGCCGAACGCGACAAGGTCGCCGCGCGGGTCACCCGCGCGGTCGAGCAGGGCGCCACCGTCCAGGCCGGAGGCACCGTCCCCGCCGGGCCGGGCGCCTTCTATCCCGCCACCGTGCTGTCGGGAGTGCGGCACGGCGACGACATCACCCGGGCGGAGATCTTCGGCCCTGTCGCTCCGATCATCGCCTTCGGCCCCGAGGACGACGTCGCCGCCCTGGCCAACGACACCGAACTCGGGCTCATCTCCTACGTCTACACCGGAGACCTCGCGCGGGGGATCGCCCTGGCCGAACGGCTGGAGACGGGGATGGTCGCGCTCAACCGCGGCGTGGCCTCCGATCCGGCCGCGCCGTTCGGCGGGGCCAAGCAGAGCGGGCTGGGCCGCGAGGGCGCCGCCGAGGGCATTCAGGAATTCCTGGAGGAGAAGTACATCGCCCTCGACCTGGCCGGAGCATGAGGGGAACGCCATGAAGATCACGGTTGACCTGGGTCGCTGCCAGGGATACGCCAACTGCGTCGCGGCGGCCCCCGACGTCTTCGACGTCGACGACGCCACCGGCAAGGCGGTGCTGCTCGCCGCCGAGGGCGACGCCGCCGAGATCCGCGAGGCGGCGCGTTCCTGCCCGGTCGCCGCCATCGGCATGGAGGAGTGACCATGCGCGGCGTGACCATCGTGGGCGCCTCGCTGGCCGGGGTGAGCGTCGCCGAGGGGCTGCGCGAGCACGGCTATCAGGGCCCCGTCCGGCTGGTGGGGGCCGAGCGTCATCTGCCGTACGACCGGCCGCCGCTGTCCAAGGCCCTGCTGCGGGCGGACGAGCCGGAGGACCCGCCGCTGCTGCGTCCGCGGTCCTGGTACGACGACAACGAGGTGGAACTGCTGCTCGGCCGTCGGGCCACCGCCCTGGAGGCCGACCGGTCCGCCGTCGTCCTCGACGACGGTGAACGGCTCGCCTGGGACCACCTCGTGATCGCCACCGGGTCCCGGGCTCGGCGGCTGCCCGGCCTCGACGGCCCCTCCGTCCACCACCTGCGGGATCTGGACGATGCCCGCCGCCTGCGCGGCGTGCTGGCCGAACCCGGGCGGCTGGTGGTCCTCGGTGCGGGCTTCATCGGTCTGGAAGCGGCGGCGGCCGCCGCCGAGCGCGGCTGGACGGTCACCGTGCTGGAACGGGAACCGGCCCCCCTGGTGCGGGTGCTCGGCCCGCAGGCCGGTGCCCTGTGCGTACGGACCCATTTGGCGCGCGGCATCGACCTGCGCTTCGGCGCCGCCGTGGCCGAGACGTGCCCGGCGGGAGTGCGGCTGGAGGACGGCTCGGTGGTCCCGGCGGACGCCGTGCTCGTCGGCGCCGGGGCGGTGCCGAACACCGACTGGCTGTCAGGCGGCGGGGTCGAAGTGGACGACGGGGTCGTCTGCGACGCGCACGGCCGGACGTCCCGGCCCGGCGTCTGGGCGGCCGGCGACGCGGCGCGCTGGCGTAACGAACTGACCGGCCGGCACCGGAGGGTGGAGCAGTGGACCAGCGCCCGCGACCAGGCGGCCCTGGCGGCCAGGGCCATCGCGACCGGCGACGCCGGTGGCGCGGGCTGGGCCGGCCCGCCCTACTTCTGGTCCGACCTCTTTGAGCACAAGGTCCAGTTCTGCGGCCACGCCGAGCCGGACTCCACCGTGTGGACGGCGCACGACGGGCGCCGGAGCCTAGCGCTGTTCGGCCGCGGCGAACAGTTGGAGGCCGTCCTCACCGTGGACGCCCCCCGGCTGCTGGGGCTGGGCCGCCGCAAGCTGGCCGAGCGCACGGGCTGGGCGGAGGCCGTCGCATGGGCGAAGGAGGCGATGCAATGAGCGTCATGGTGATCGATTCGGCCGAGGAGGCCGTCGCGGACATCCCCGACGGGGCCTCGCTGGCCGTGGGCGGCTTCGGCCTGTGCGGCGTGCCGTCCGTCCTCATCGAGGCGCTGCTGGCGCAGGGCGCCGGCGACCTGCGCGTGGTGTCCAACAACTGCGGGGTGGACGGCGCGGGGCTCGGCCTGCTGCTGGCCGCCGGCCGGATCAGCCGCGCGATCAGCTCCTACGTGGGGGAGAACAAGGAGTTCGAACGCCGCTACCTCGGCGGCGAGATCGAACTGGAGCTCACCCCGCAGGGCACTCTCGCCGAGCGGTTGCGGGCGGGCGGCAGCGGCATCCCGGCGTTCTACACCCCGGCGGGCGTCGGCACCCAGGTCGCCGAAGGCGGGCTGCCCTGGCGCTACGACGGGGCGGGGAACGCCCGGGTGACCTCCCCCGCCAAGGAGACGCGTGTCTTCGGCGGCCGCCGCTACGTGCTGGAGGAGGCGATCGTCTGCGACTACGCGCTGGTGCACACCGCGGTCGCCGACCGGTACGGCAACCTGCGGTTCGCCGCGACGGCGCGCAACTTCAACCCGCTGTGCGCCATGGCGGGCCGGGTCACCATCGTCCAGGCGGAGCGGGTGGTGGACGCCCTCGACCCGGCGGAAGTGCACCTACCCGGGATCTTCGTCGACCGCTTGGTCCCGCTGACCCCCGCACAGGCGGCCGACAAGCGGATCGAGAAGCGGACGGTGCGCCGATGAGTGGATGGACCAGGGACCAGATGGCCGCGCGGGCCGCCACCGAGCTGCGGCACGGCGACTACGTCAACCTCGGCATCGGCCTGCCCACCCTGGTGCCGGACCACATTCCGCCGGGTGTGCGGGTCATGCTCCAGTCGGAGAACGGACTGCTGGGCCTCGGGCCCTACCCGGCCGAGGACGAGGTCGACCCGGACCTGATCAACGCGGGCAAGGAGACCGTCACGGTCGTGCCGGGCGCCTCGTTCTTCGACTCGGCGCTGTCCTTCGGCATGATCCGCGGCGGTCGCATCGACGTGGCCGTCCTCGGCGGCATGCAGGTCTCCGCCCGCGGCGACCTGGCCAACTGGACGGTCCCGGGCCGGCTGGTCAAGGGCATGGGCGGGGCCATGGACCTGGTGCACGGGGCCCGCCGTGTGGTCGTCGTCATGGAGCACCGCACCAAGGCGGGCGCTCCCAAGATTCTGGAGGACTGCACCCTGCCCCTCACCGGAGTCCGATGCGTCCATCGCGTCATCACCGACCTGGGCGTCATCGAAGTCACCCCGGACGGCCTCACCCTCGTCGAATGCGCTCCCGGGGTCACCTTCGCGACCGTCCAGGCCGCCACCGACGCGGAGCTCCGCCCCGCCACGGTGGGACACCGATCGGCGTGACGCGCTCGCGTGCGGCGCCCGGTCTGGGGCGCCGTCGCAGCGCCGTCGCGGCGAGGTTCCGCCGCTCGGTGCCGTCCGAGTCCGGGAGGAGACGACGGGACAGGAAGCCGTCCCTGCGGGTGCCTTGGTCGGTCCGCTATGCGCCGGCACCGGAGTCGACGATCCGGTCCGGGCGGAGAAGGAGGAGGTGAGAGCGCATGCGCGACGTGCTCGATGACCTGGCCGGATGGTATGCGGCAGGGGAGACGTTCGGGCTGGCGACCGTGGTCGGGACGTTCCGCAGCGCGCCACGGCCGCCCGGCGCGGCGATGGCCGTGTCACCGACAGGGGAGGCCGTCGGCAGCGTCTCCGGCGGGTGCGTGGAGGGCGCGGTGTACGACCTGGCGCGCTCGGTGATGGAGAGCGGCCGGCCGCTGGTCCAGCGTTACGGGGTCAGCGACGACGACGCCTTCGCCGTCGGCCTGACCTGCGGCGGGGTGCTGGACGTCCTAGTCGAGCCGGTCGGGCCCGCGACCTATCCGGAGTTCCCGGAGGTGGCGGCGGCGATCCGGGCGGGCGAGCCGGTGGCGGTCGCCACGGTGGTGGAGGGCCGGGGGCGGATCGGTGCCCGCCGCGTCGTCTGGCTCGGCCGTGCCGCAGGGACGCTGGCTCCCGGCTCCCCGCACGCCGCCCGTCTGGACGGGGCCGTGGACGAAGACGCGCGCGGCATGCTCGCCCTAGGACGCACCGGACTGCGGCACTACGGTACCGAGGGGCAGCGGCGGCGGAATGAGCTGACCGTCTTCGTCCAGTCGTTCTCCCCGCCGCCGCGGCTGCTGGTCTTCGGTGCGATCGACTTCGCGGCGGCGGTGGCCCGGATCGGCAGATTCCTCGGCCACCACGTGACCGTCTGCGACGCGCGGCCCGTCTTCGCCACGCCCAAACGCTTCCCCGAGGCTGACGAGGTCGTGGTCAAGTGGCCGCACAAGTACCTCGAGGAGATGGTGGCCGCCGGGCGGGTCGACGAGCGGACCGTCATCTGCGTTCTCACTCACGACCCCAAGTTCGACGTGCCCCTGCTCCAGGTGGCCCTGCGCACCCCGGCCGCCTACATCGGCGCCATGGGCTCCCGCCGCACGCACGGGGACCGTCTGCGCAGGCTCCGCGAGGCCGGTCTTACCGACTCCGAACTGGCCCGCCTGCGTTCCCCGATCGGCCTGGACCTCGGCGCCCGAACCCCGGAGGAGACCGCGGTCTCCATCGCCGCCGAACTGATCCAGCTTCGCCACGGCGGCACGGCCCGTCCCCTCACCGACACCACCGGCCCGATTCACCGTCCCGCCTGACCCCGAACGGCCCTGGCCCGGGACGGCCCCTCGGTGAACGAGGAGCGAACGTGATCACCACGCCACAGGGGCGAGGCCGGTAGGGAGACCATCGATCCCCTGGAAACGTGGAGATTTTCTGCTCGGTGGTCTTGTGCCTGTGGTGCGCCGCGTGGTGTTGAGGGCAGGCCTGGACCTGCCCGCGATCACTGCCCGTAGGAGGGGAGCGGATCAGGGCCAGGTGTCGGTCAGGACTGCGGACGGCACCGCAGGGATCTCCGCGGCACGGCTCAGCGGACGCCGCCGGAGTGGGAGAGGGTGCCGGTGCCGGTCGTGGCGGAGAGTTCCCGGAGGCCGATCGCGTCAGCCCACAGCGTGGTCAACAGGTCGATGACGTCGTCGGGCTCGGGGGTCGGGTCGCCGTGGCGGGCGCCGACGACGAAGACGTCGTGGCAGTACGACTGCACCATCAGGTTCATCGCGCGCGCCACCTCGACCGGGTCGAGGTCGGGGCGGATCACGCCGAGCTCGATGCCCTTGCGCAGCTTGCGGGCGAAGTTGCTCCGGAACTGGTTCTCGAAGTCGCGTCGGAGGTTGGTCAGGCGCTCATCGACGTGGCTGGCCACCTGCCAGAGCGAGAAGAACGGGCTGTTCTCGGCGTAGAGGGTGACCAGCGCCGCGATCGCCCGCCGGAGTCCGAGACGTCCTGACGTGGGCTTCCAGTCGTCGGCGCCCGCCTGGAGCATGCGGAGCGCATGGTCGGCCGCCAGGGTGGCCACGATGTCGTTGCGGTCGGCGAAGTACTGGTAGATCGTCGGCAGGCTCACGCCTGCCTCCTGGGCCACGTCGTTGAGCGAGGTGTTGAGGTAGCCGCGCTCGGTGAAGAGACGGGCGGCCGCCTCGAGCAGCTTGCTGCGAGTCCGCATCGCCCGCGTGCCGACCGGAGTCTCCCGGCCGTCCTGGCGCCGGACGGCCAGTTTGATGTCCTCGGCGGCCTTGATCAGTTGCTGCAGGCGCGGCGAGTCCTGTGCCTCGACATCCAGGCCGTTCGCCTCGCTGGTCATCGTCGTCTCCGTCGCCCTCGTGTCACTTCCGCTTGTCCGCCCCGCGGCACCCGTGCGTGCGCGAGGGGGTCTAACGTCGCATGCTACTGATGTTTAGTCAGAACAGCCAGTCGAGCCGCTTGAGTCGATCGGCGATCAAGTCCCGGCGGTCTCTGGCCTGCTCGGGGTGTGACCACCCTTGCATATCCGACATGTTTCTGAATTAATTCAGGGCAGCGCGGCGAGGGCTCGCGCATCGAGGGAGGCGCGCGAGATGCAGTTGTCGGGGCTGGCCCCGGGTGACTGGGTGACGCTGAACGCCCGGTTCACCCCGGACGCCGAATGTCTGGTCTCTGCCGAGGGTGACGTCCGCACTTTCGGTCGGGTCGATGGCCGGGTGACCCGCCTCGTGCGGGCGCTTCAGGCGCAGGGCGTCGGCCGTGGCGACCGGGTCGCGATCATGGCCACCGACTCCTGCGAGTACGTCGAGGTGATCCTCGCGTGTATGAAGCTCGGCGCCACCTACGCGGCGTTGAATTTCCGCCTCGCCCCCGCCGAGGTGCGCACGGTGCTGGCGGCGAGCCGGGCCAAGGTCGTCTTCCTCAGCGGTCGTTACGAGGAGATCGTCGCCGGCTGCTTCCCCGAGGTCGGCGTCCATGTCCGTGCTCGGGTCACCTTCGACACCTCGACGGACGGCCTCCCGACGTTCGAGGAGTTCCTCGCCAGCGGTGCCGGCGGCGGTGAGATCGAGTCGGTCACGACCGACGATGACATCCTCAGCATCTCGTTCACCAGCGGTACGACCGGGACGCCCAAGGGCGTGATGCAGTCGCAGCGAATGATCAAGGCGATCACCCAGTCCGGAGTGCTCGAGCTCGGCATCCGGCCGGGCGACCTGCTGATGTCGGGCGCTCCGCTCTTCCACGCCGGCGGCATCGGCCATGTCATGTACGGCGTCTCCCGCGGTGCCGGCTCGGTGGTGCTGCCGCAGTGGGACCTCGAGCTCGGCCTGCGCTGGCTCCAGTCCGGACGGGTGCGGCAGGCGATGCTCGTGCCGAGCATGCTCATCCAGCTGCTCGGGCACCCGCGGATCCGCGAGACCGACTACCCGATGCTGCGGTCGATCATGTATGGCGGCGCCCCGATGCCGACCTCGGTGATCCGGGAGATGGTCGAGGTCTTCGACTGCGACCTGCACAACGGCTTCGGTGCCGGCACCGAAGCCGGCGGGCAACTGGTGCTGCGGCCCGAGGACCACCGCCGTGCGTTGGCGGGTGACGAGTGGCTGCTGGGGGCGATCGGGAAACCGGCGTACGGCTGCGACGTGCGGCTGCTCGATCCCGACGGCAACGAAGTTCCCGACGGTGAGGTGGGCGAGATCGCCAGCCGCGGCGACACCGTCATGAGCGGTTACCTCGGCCAGCCGGAACTGACCGCCCGCGCGGTGCGCGACGGCTGGTTCCGGGCCGGTGACCTCGCTTGGAAGGACACGGAGGGCTACCTCCACCTCGCCGGCCGGGCCGACGACATGATCGTGCGCGGTGGGGAGAACGTGTACCCGGTCGAGATCGAGGACGTCATCGGCGATCACCCTCGGATCGAGGAGATCGCGGTCGTGGGCGAACCCGACCCCCACTGGGGGCAGGTCGTCACCGCCGTGGTCTCGCTCAAGGGCGGCGGCGAGCTCACGGTCGCCGAGCTCCGCGAGCACTGCCGGGACCGGCTCGCCAGCTACAAGATCCCGACCCGGGTAGTTGTGGTCGAGGAGCTTCCGCGCAACTCGACCGGCAAGATCCACAAGGCCGTGCTGCGCGAGCGGCTCGCCGAGGGCGTGGTCGCATGAAGGCCACCACGACGACCACCTCCACCGAGGGCCCGACCCTCGACGAGATCGCCGCCGAGGCGCACGCCTTCCTGGCACCGCGTGTCCCCCGTCGGGCCCCGGCCCGCCTCGGCGAGGGCCCCGACGACGTGATGGGCGTCGGCCTGCGCCGCGGCGATGCCGAGCTGGCGGAGGTCGAGACCGCCCGCGCCTGGCAGCGGGACCTCTTCGGCGCCGGTCTCGCCTGGATCGACGGTCCGGTCGAGTACGGCGGCCGCGGGCTGACCGAGGCGCACCGCAACCGCGTGCACGCGGTGCTCCGCGAGTACGACGTGCCCAACACCGCCTGCTTCATGGTCGGCCACGACATCGTCGGGCCGGCGATCCTGGCCCACGGCACCGAGGAACAGCGGGCGGCGTACCTACCCGGGATCTGGCGTGGCGACATCATCTGCTGCCAACTGTTCTCCGAGCCCGGCGCGGGCTCCGACCTGGCCAGCCTGCGGACCTCCGCCCGCCGCGCCGACGACGGGTGGGTGGTGAACGGCCAGAAGGTCTGGTCGTCCTACGCCCACCTCGCCCAACTCGGTGAGCTCCTGGCCCGCACCGGTGATCCGGCCGACCGGCACCGCGGCATCACCGCGTTCCTGGTCGACATGGGCGCTCCCGGCATCGACGTCCGGCCGCTGCGGCAGATCACCGGCGCCGAGCACTTCAACGAGGTGTTCCTCGACGACGTCGTCGTGCCGGACACGCAGCGGATCGGCGAGGTCGACGGCGGCTGGCCGATCGCGCTGACCACGCTCACCAGTGAGCGGTCGCTGATGGGCGACGAGCACAACGGCCTGATGAACGACCCGGTCCGGCGGCTGTACGCGCTGGCCGAGTCGACCGGCGCGGACACGGACCCGGTCGTGCAGGAGCTGCTCGCCGAGTCCTGGGAGCGCGAGCAGATCGTGCGTGAGACGGCCCGGCGCAGCCTGGACGCGCCGGCCGAGGACCAGACCGGGTCGGTGCTCAAGCTCATGAGCACCGCCGACATGGAGTTCTACATCGCGGTCGCCACCCGGATCCTGGGGCCGCGGCTGGCCGTCGACCACGGCACGTGGGGCACGTTCGCGTGGAGCCAGCTGCTGCTCGGTGCCCCGGCGCACCGCATCGCCGGCGGCAGCGACGAGATCCAGAAGAACATCATCGCCGAGCGCGTCCTCGGCCTGCCCCGTGATCCCCGGCCCCCGATCCCCGACCGGCCCACGACCACGACGACACTGCGACCGCAAGGACCAGCCTGATGCTCACCGGTGACCAGTACCTCGAATCCCTGCGTGATGGCCGGCGGCTGTTCGTGAACGGCCACGCCGTCCCGGACGTGACCGAGGAGCCGCTGCTGCGGGGCGGCGCCCTCGCCGCCGCCCGCGGCTACGACCAGCACTACCAGCCCGGCGATGACGCGTTCGGCCCCTACTTCTTCATCCCCGGCTCGGTCGAGGAGCTGCGGGCCACCCAGGAGCGCCAGCTGCACTGGGACTTTCCGACGATCTCGACCTCCAACGGCCTGCTGATGGTGCTGACCGCGGCCAGCCGGATGCGTCCGGACTTCCCCCAGTACGCCGAGCGCGCGCTCGCCTACTTCGAGGAGAGCAAGCGGCGCGATATCCGAATCGTGCAGACGATCACCGACGCCAAGGGGAACCGGTCGCTCCCGCCCGCGCAGCAGGACGATCCCGACCTGTACGTCCGGATCGTCGACCGCGGCTCGGACGGCATCGTCATCCGCGGCGCCAAGCTGCACATCAGCTCGGCCGCGATCACCCACGAGCTGATGGTGATGCCGACCAAGCGGATGAAGCCCGGCGAGGAGGACTACAGCGTCGCGGCTGCGGTGCCGGTCAACGCGCCCGGCGTCCGGGTCATCAACGCCTCCTTCGCCCCGCGGCCGGACCTGGACCCCGACTTCTTCCCGTACAGTTCGCGGCACGTGATGACGGAGGGCTTCGTCGTCTTCGACGACGTCTTCGTCCCCAACGAGCGGGTGTTCCTGGCCGGCGAGCTCGAGCACTCGGCGACGTTCGCGCACTCCCTCGGTCTGTGGGAGCGGCTGGGCAGCGTCGGCAGCTACGTGCGCCTCGCGGACACGCTGGTCGGCCTCGCGCAGCTGGTGGCGGAGGCCAACGGCCTGCAGCGCATCGGGCACATCAAGGACAAGATCGCCGAGATGATCACCTATGCCACCCTGATCCGGGCCGGCTTCGAGGCGGCGATGCACCACGCGACGTTCACGCCCGAGGGGTGGGCGTCGCCGGACGAGATGTTCACCAATGCCGCGAAGTACCACGCCGCCGCACAGTTCAGCCTGATGGTGCGCCACCTCCACGACATCGCCGGCGGCGCGGTGCTCACCGCGCCGTCGATGGCCGACCTGCGCAACCCCGAGACCGGGCCGGACCTGCAGAAGTACATGCGCACCATGAAGGGCGTCGATGCGGATTACCGCATGCGGCTCTTTCACACGATCCGCGACTTCACCGCGGACGCCTTCGGCGGATGGAAGCACGTCACGGTGATCCAGGCCGGAGGCGGTCTCTACGCCCAGAAGGTCGTCGTCTCCAACCACTACGACATGGACGCCGCGAAGGCGCTCGCGCTCGAGACCGCGGGCATCACGCCCGACGGTAAGGTGCTCACCTCGCTCGCGGGCGCCGAGCGGTGATCTCGGCCGAGGAGTTGCGGGCACTGCGCGACGCCACCCGCCGGCTGGTCCGCGCGTGGACCCCGCAGAGCGCGGACGACCACGAGGCCGCCGCGTCGGCGCCGCCGGACCGGCGCACGTGGGCCGGGATGGCCCGGCGGCTCGGGCTCCAGGGGGTGCGGGTACCCGAGGAGCTCGGTGGCACTGGCTTGGAGCTTGAGGCGGAACTGGTCGTCCACGAGGAGATGGGCGGCGCCCTGCACGGCGGGCCGTTCCTGCCGGTCGTCGGGCAGGCGGTCCCCGCCCTGCTGACGCTCGCTGGCGACGAGCGGGCCCGCACCATGCTCGCCGAGATCGCGGCCGGTACGTCGGTGGTCGTACCGGCCGACGCCCGCTGGTACGAGCCGGACGCGGCGCTGCCAGTCCTGTCCGACGGTGCGGACGGGCCGACGGTCTCCGGCGTGGTGCCCGGGGTAATGGCGGGCGCCGCCGCCGACGGCTGGCTGGTGCCGGCCGACGCCGGTGGGCGGACCGCGCTGGCGTGGGTGCCGGCCGGCACCGCCGGGGCGGCCACAGAACCGATGACGACGATCGACCTGACTCGCGGATTCGCGACGCTCCGGCTGCAGGATGCCGCCGCCGTCGTGCTTGCGCGGGACGGGGAGGCCGAGCGCGCACGGGACGCGATGGAGACGGGCGCGGCCCTGGCGCTGGCGGCCGAGTGCGTCGGCATTGCAGCCGAGGCGCTCGATCTGACCGTCGCCTACGTCAAGGTGCGTGAGCAGTTCGGGCAGGTCATCGGCGCCTTCCAGGGCGTCAAGCACCAACTGGCCGACCTGTACGTGACGCTGGAGTCGGCCCGCTCGGCACTCGCCTTCGCCGCCCGATCGGTGGGGGAGAGCCCGCCGCTGCGGGACGCGGCGCTCGCGGTCGCGCGGCGGCGATGCGGCGCCGCGGCCTTCAAGATCGCCAACGAGGCGATCCACCTGCACGGCGGCATCGGGTTCACCTGGGAGCACCGGGTGCACCTCTACTACCGCCGTGCCAAGACCAACCAGGTGCTGCTCGACACCGGCGGCGGGCAGGCCCGGACGATCGCGGCGAACGTCGCGGCGCTCTACGCCGGCTGAGCGGGACGGGGACACCGGTGCGATACGAGGAGGCGACGTTCGGCTGGCACGAGGCCGACGACGGTCCGGTCGACGTCTCGGACCTGACACGGCTGCGGCTGGAGACCGACCGTGGGGTTGCGACGGTCACCCTGGACCGGCCGGCGGTCCGGAACGCGATCGACGGGCCGATGCTGGACGAGCTCACCCGGGTGCTGCACCACTGCGACCGCAGCGACGACGTCCGAGTGGTGGTGCTCACCGGCGCCGGCCCGGTGTTCTGCGCCGGCTCCGAAATGTCCGGCGACGGCTTCGGCGGTGCGCCCGGCGGGGACGAGGACGGGGGGCTCCCGTGGCTGGCGCCGTTCCAGCTGCGCAAACCGGTGGTCGCCGCAGTCAACGGCCATGCGGTCGGTGCCGGGTTGACTCTGGCCCTGCAGTGCGACGTCCGCGTGGTGGCCGCGGACGCCGTCCTCGCGTTCCCGTTCGTACGGCTCGGCGTCGTCGCGGAGTGGATGGGACACTGGACCGCCGTACGCCACCTCGGGCCTGCTCGCGCCGCGGAGCTGCTGCTCACCGGACGCCGCTTCTCCGGCAGCGATGCCGCCGCCTGGGGCCTGGCCAACCACGCGCCGCCGGCCGAGGGGGTGCTGTCGACGGCCGTCTCGATCGCCCGGGAGATCGCCGATCACACAGCCCCGGTCGCCGTCGCGGTATCGAAGCGGCTGATCTGGGAGGCCACCGACGCCGACCAGCCCACCGCCGGGGCGACCGAGCGGCGGCTGCTGGAGGCGCTGCTGGCCGCTCCGGACGCCGCGGAGGGCGTGGCGGCCTACCTCGGGAAGCGCGCGCCTCGCTGGGTGGGCCGGGTCGGCAGCGACCTGCCGCCCTGGCCCACCCCGTGACGCGCCGGCTCGGCTCCGCACGACACTGCGGCCGATGACGTACCTCATGACTTCGCTGGTCCCGCCGAAGGTCTTCGCCGGCGCCCGGCTCAGTCCGGGCGATGGCGCTGATCAGGGTGCCGGCCGCCGCTCCGGGGAGTCCTCGATGCCCTCGCCTGCGTCGGCGCCGACACCGAGCGGGTTGAGGGCGCGGGTCTGCGCCTGGTGGACGACCATCGGATGGCCGGTCGTCTGCCGCGACCAGAGCGGGCGCCGGGTCACGCTGGTGGCGGTCGGGCAGGAGCGCCGGGCGGCCGGCGACGAAGCACGCGGGGCGAGGTACGGCCCCGCGCAGAAGGTGTCGCCGCGGATGGTCAGCGGCACCGCCCGCACACCTGACTGAGTGTCACAAAAGTCGCGTACGTAGAGCGGCCGGGCCTCCATCCGGTCGTCGAAGAGGGGCTGCGGGCCTGTTCCGGTCAGCACGCTCACGGCCACCCCGTCGTCGACCATGTCGAGGACCAGCACCATCGTGTGCGCCTCGGCGGCGTCGAAGATCCGCCCGGTGAGCAGCAGCTCATGCGCCCGGGCGGCCCACACCAGGTCCTCGTCGCCGTACCCCGTGAGGTACAGACCGACGCGGAAGGCGCCCGGCGCCAGTGCGGACCACGCAACGGCAGTCCCTGTCCTGGCCGACGGCGGCCAGCGCATCGGAGAGGTCGGTGACCAGGTCGACGGAGAGGGCGTTGAGGGCCTCGCTCCGCTCTGGCCGCACCAGCCTGACGCCGTGGCCGGCGTCGCGGACGGTGACCACCGGCGAAGCGAGGGGCGTCCCGGGGCGGGGGCCGGGCGGAGATGCGGTCATGAGTGGTCCGACCGCGCTCGGAGATTTCTGAACATCTATCAGATTGGCCTCTCTGATCGTTGACACTCGCTATGTGACTGCGGTTACATAGCGCCCATCTGACGGATTGTCAGACATCCCCCGGCTATCGCGACTTCCTCGGATCCCGTCGACCGGGTCCTGCGGAATCCAGTCGAGAGAGGACTTCAGATGACCAGAGGACGACTGAGGGCAGGCGCCACGCTCGTCGCGGCGATGGTGCTGCTGACTGCCTGTGGCGGGGGTGAGGGGTCGGCACCGTCGGGAGCCACCGGCCCGGCCGCGGCCACCAACCAGGAGGCCGCTGCGGAGGTCAAGGCGCTGCTCGCCGGCGATGTGGAGTTCCCGATGCCGACCGAGCCGGTCAATCCGGGCGCGCACCGCGTAGCGGTGATCGCGAGCGGCCTGGCCTCACCTGGTCCGTCGGTGCTGGCGGAGAACTCCATGGAGGCCATCAAGGCGATCGGGTGGACGGCCGACCCGCCCGGCGACGGCAAGTTCACGCCCACCACCCAGGCTCAGCTGATCGAGAAGGCCGTGCTGGACAAGGTGGACGGCATCATCCTGGTCTCCATCACGCCGTCGGCCGTCGCGGCGGCGGTCAAGGCGGCTGACGACGCCGGCATCCCGGTGGTGTGCGCCCTGTGCGGCCCTGACCTCCCCGAGGGCATGGTCGGCGTCGGCAACGACCACAAGGCGGCCGGTCGCGCCCAAGCGGCGTACGCCGCCTCCCTGGCGAAGCCGGGCGACACCATCGTCGTGTACCAGAACACCGAGTTCAAGCAGTCCGAGGAGCAGATGGCCGAGGCGGCGGCCGCCGTCAAGGAGATGTGCCCGGACTGCAAGGTCAAGACGCCGTCGCTGCTGCTCGCGGAAGCGATGCAGCCCAACGCGCCGATCTTCACCTCGCTGCTCAACGACTACCGGAAGGGCTCCTTGAGCTCGGTGGTCATGCCGTTCGACTCCCCGGCCTCGGTGCTCGCGAACTCGGCCGCCCAACTCGGGCGCGACGACTTCGCCGTCATCGGCCTCGGGGCGCTCTCGCCGTTCGTCGACATGGTCGGCACGGGCCGACCGGCCGTCGCGAAGGCCGACGTGCTGATCTCCACCCCGCTCTACGGCTGGGCCTCGGTCGACGAGCTCGCCCGGATGCTCGCGGGCGCGAAGACCTGGGCGGCCGACCGGATGCCGGTCGCGCTGGTCGACCAGGAGACCTACGGCAACTACGAGAAGGGCAAGCTCTTCGTCCTGCCGAAGTTCGACTACAAGGCGAAGTTCACCGAGCTGTGGGGCAGGTGACCCGCGACTGACCACGACCGCTGACCACACCGGGCATGACGCCGGATCGGAACGAGGGATGACGCTGAAGACGACCCAGGAGCTGATGCGAGACTCCTACGAATACGCCAATGCCGCGTTCGCCTCCCTCGTCCGGTTCGACGACGCGGCGGCCGTGGTCACCGGCGGCGCCCAGGGGATCGGCCGGGGGATCGCCGGCCGCCTGGCCGAGCTGGGCGCGGCGGTGACCCTGGTCGACGTCGACCCGGCGGTCGACGCGGCCGCGGCCGCGCTCGCCGAGCAGCACGGAACGGCCGTGACGGCACGGACCCTCGACGTGCGGCGCAGCGCCGACCTGGCCGAGGTCGCCCGCGAGGTGCTCACCGCGGGCGTGCGCCGCCTGATCTGGGTCAACGCCGCCGGGATCTACCCCTCGCATCTGCTGCCCGACTTGAGCGACGAGGACTGGGACCGGGTGGTCGGCATCGACCTCACGGCGACGTTCTACGGTTCGCGGGCCGCCGGGCTCGCCGTCCGCGACGCCGGCCTGGAGGGGGTCATCGTCAACATCAGCTCGGTCGCCGGCTTCCGGGTCGGCCGACCGCCCGGCCTGGCCCACTACGCCTCGGCGAAGCACGGCGTGCAGGGCCTGACCAAGGCGCTGGCCGTCGAACTCGGGCCGTATGGCGTCCGCGCTGTGGCCGTCGCGCCGGGCGCCGTCGTCACCGAGGGGCTGGTCGCCAAGTTCGGCGACCTGGACCTCGAGGGCGGCACCGACTACTTCTCGACCCGCGCGCAGGAGATGCCGATCAGGCGGCCGAGCCTGCCGGACGACGTCGCGCGGGCGGTGTGCTTCCTCGCCTCGCACGCAGCGTCCAACATCACCGGCGTCGTCCTCCCCGTCGACGCAGGACAGCTGGTCCTGTGACCGCCCCGCGACCGAACTCCAGAAGGGACCGCCGATGGTGATCGCGACCCTTGCCCCCGATGCTCCGGGCGACCTGATGATCGATATCGTCGACGTACGCAAGCGCTTCGGGGCCACCCAGGCGCTGCGCGGGGTCACCTGCTCCTTCTCCCGCGGCGAGTTCGTGGCCCTGCTCGGCTCGAACGGCGCCGGAAAGTCCACGCTGGTCAAGATCCTCGACGGGGTCTACCCCGCCGACGCGGGCACGATCGCGGTGCGCGGGGGGCGGGCTGGGCTCGGCGTCGTCCACCAGGACCTCGGTCTGGTCGACGGCATGACGGTCGCGGAGAACCTGTGCCTCGGCGCACCCCGGCGGCTGGTCAACCCGCGTGCCGAGGCACGGCTCACCACCGAGGCGCTGAGGGCCGTCGGCCTCACCTCGATCGACCCCTACGCCCTGGTGTCCACGCTGAGCCTGGGCCAGCGGGCCATGGTGGCCGTCGCCAAGACGCTGCACCGCGGCGCCGACACCGTCGTCATCGACGAGGTGACCGCCGGCCTCCACCCGCACGAGGCGCGCTGGGTGGTCGAACGGCTCCGGGTGGCCGCCGAGTTCGGCGCGACGGTGCTGATGGTCACCCACAAGCTCGACGAGGTGGTCGGCGCGGCGACCCGCTATGTCGTGCTCAGCGACGGCGAGGTGGCGCTTGACGAGGACGCGGGCGGCATCGCGCGTGCCGACCTGGTCGCGATGATGAGCCGGGGACGTTCCGTCAGCGCCCCGGCACCCGGTGCGGGCCGGGTCGACGCAAGCGGCGGCGGCATCGTCTGCGAGCTGAAGGGCGTCCACGCCGGCGGCGCCGGCCCGATCGACCTGACGGTCACCGAGGGCCGGATCACGGCGATCACCGGCCCGCTCGGATCGGGACTGCACGAGGTCGCGTATGCCGCGGCCGGGCTGCTCACCCCGGATGCCGGCACCGTGCGGGTCGCGAGCGACGTGCGCCGGGCGTGCGTGCCGGCCCACCGCGAGTCCGAAGGGGTGTTCGCCGAGCACACCGTGCAGTTCAACGTCGCGGTCGGTGGCTGGTCCCGCTGGCGCGGGCGCACCGGGCTGCTGCGAGTGCGGCAGATGCGTCGCGACTGCGACGACGCCGTGGCCGCGCTCGCCGTCGTCCCGCACCGACTGGATGCCACGGTCTCCGACCTGTCGGGCGGCAACCAGCAGAAGACCCTCTTCGCCCGCGCGCTGATGCGCCGGCCCCGGCTCCTGGTCCTGTGCGAGCCGACCCGGGGAGTCGACGTCGCGACCCGGAGGGAGATCTACGCGCAGGTACGTCGGATGGCCGACAGCGGCACCGGCGTGCTGATGGCGTCCACCGACTACGAGGACATCGCCGCGCTCGCCGACACGACCGGTGTGCTCACCGCCGACGGCACGGTCTCGGAGTGGCTGACCCCCGACCGACTTCCCGAACTGACCACCGAGCTCGCATGAACGAGAGGCCTTCGATGTCCAGCAACGAAGCCGGGTCGCCCGCCGTCGCCACCGACGAGATCGCGGCTCCCTCTCAGGTTTCCCCGACGGCCGGGTGGTCCCACCGGGGTCCGTCGCGGGAGATGCTGTCCAGCGTGGCCACCGCCGCCGCCTTCGGTCTCGTGTTCCTGGTCTACGCCGTCTGGCTCCAGGGCAGCTTCTACGACGTCACCCGGCTCTCCTTCGACGTCAGCCGGAGCACCCCGCAGCTGGTGCTCGCCATCGCCGTCGCCGTCTGCCTGTGCGGGCACCAGTTCGACCTCAGCGTCGCGGCGACGGCCACCGCGGGCTGTTTCCTGGCGGTGGGCATGTTCATCGACGCCGGGCTTCCCATGGGCGTGGTCATCGTGCTCACCCTGCTGGTAGGTGCGGCCGCCGGCCTCCTGAACGGCGTCCTGGTGACCAAGTTCCGCGTCAACGCGTTCATCGCGACACTCGGCACCGGCGGCCTTTTCGCCGGGTTCACGGTCGTCTACTCCTCCGGCAGGGTGGTCGGCCCGACGCCGGACTCCGGGCCGTTGCCCAGCTGGTTCTCCGGGGCCGGCTCGGTGGGCGACTTCCAGAACAAGGCGCCGCTGGGCGTGGCCGTCCTCGTCACCGCCGCCGTGGTCGCGGCTCTGCTGGTCTCGTTCGACCAGCGCTTCCCCGGCCCCGAGTCGCGGCGTCGGGTCCAGATGACGGTCCTGGGCCTCGTGGGCGTGCTGGTGGTCGGTGCCGCTTGGGCCCTGGGCCTGCCGGCGGAGTTCGACTGGATGATCGTGATCGTTCTGTCGCTGACGCTGCTGGTGTGGACGGTCATGAAGTACACCGCCGTCGGCCACGCGATCTACGCGGTGGGCGGCAACCCCAACGCCGCCGCCTTCGCCGGCATCCGGGTCCGCATCATCTCGCTGTGCCTGTTCGTCTTCTCCGGGACCATCGCCGCGCTGGCGGGCATCCTGGTCGCCTCGCAGCAGGGCAGCGCCGCGCCCGGCGTGGCCGATCCGCTGCTGCTGCCGGCGTACGCGGGAGCCTTCCTCTCGACGGTCATCCTCTCGCGTGGACGGTTCCACATCTGGGGCACCGTGGCGGGCAGCATCGCGCTGGTCTACGTCACCGACGGGCTGGTGGTCGGCGGCGTTCCCTACACCTGGACCCAAGTGATCAACGGTGTCGTGCTGATCGTCACCGTCGCGCTGAGCACCTTCCTCCAGCGGCGGCCCGGGGCATGACGCCGCCACGTGCCACCGTGACCGGCCCGGTCTGCGTCGACGCGGTTGACGACCTGGTCGTCGCGACCGTCGACGGTCCGGATCCCGGTCGCACCGACGCGCTGCCGGCAACGCCGGTGCGGGCCGGCGCCATTCCGTTGCCGTTCACGGACACCTGACATGGACCCGCATCGCCGCCCATCGCTTTGCCCACCCATTCTGACAGTTCGTCAGACAGCTGCCATCCACTCTCCGAGGAGATACCTGTGATCGTCGTCAGTGGGTTCATGGAGGTCGCGCCCGACTACGCGGACCGGTTCGCCGCGTGCACCCGTGAGCTGGTGGACGCCACCCGCCGCGAGCCCGGGTGCGTGGAGTACCGCTTCGCCCGGAGCATCGAGAAGGCCGAACGCTTCGAAGTCTTCGAGGAATTCGTCGACCAGGCCGCGCTCGACGAGCACGTCCGGGCCGACCACTACCGCAGCTGGAACCGGGCGCTGAAGGACATCGAGGTCACCCAGGTCTCGATCGTCAAATACATCGCGACCGAGCGGACCGTCCTCGCGTGAGCGCTCCCGAGCGGACCGTCGCGCCGGCCGGCCTGCCCACGACGGCCGACCTGGACGGATTCCCCTCCGGCGTCGCAGCGAACGAGACGCTGCGCACGATCGGGACCGCGCGGGCCATGCGCCGGCTGCGTCCCGACCCCGTGCCGGACGAGTTGATCCGTACGCTGGTGTGGGCCGGCACCCGCGCGGCGAGCCCGAACAACAGCCAGCTGTGGCGGTTCGTCGTCGTGCGCGACCCCGGCAGACGGGCCGCGATCGGCGCGGCGCTCGAGCGGTTCGTGCGCTGGATCGACTCGCTCGGCAAGCCCGCCGACGACGGCGACGCGCACATCCGCGCCGAGGCGCGCCACCTCGTCGTCAACGTCGCGCAGGCGCCGGTGTTGCTGTTCGTGTGCGCCGAGCATTCCTACCCCGAGCGCGGCCCAGACCCGCGGTACCTGTGGTCCGCGGTCAACACCGCCAGCCAGAACGTCCTCGTCGCCGCGCGCTCGCTCGGCTTGGGCGCGACGCTCACGATGATGCAGGTCGGCAACGAGCAGGGCGTGCGCGATGTCCTCGGCCTCCCCGACGACGTCCACATCGGGACGATGATCCCGGTCGGCTGGCCGGACCGCCCGTTCGGACCCGCCCGGCGACGACCCCTGGACGACGTCATCCACCACGACCGCTGGCGTGGCGGGAGCCGCGTCCAGGACGAGAGGGACCCACAATGACGGGCATCGACCGCGAGTTCATCGGCCTCCCCTCGCCGGCCATCGGCCGGGCCGGGGCCGGGAACCACCCGCTCCAGGGCATCTACTACACGCCCTCGGGGAAGAGACCGAGGACCGCGCTGATCGCCAGCCACTACAACGTCGACTTCACCGAGCACTACATCGCGACCCGGATGGCCGAGCGCGGCTACGGCTTCCTCGGATGGAACACCCGGTTCCGCGGCGCCGAGCACTTCTTCACCCTCGACCACGCGCTCGCCGAGGTGGGCGTCGGAGTCGCGTGGCTGCGCTCCCAGGGCGTGGAGCAGGTGGTGCTTCTCGGCAACTCCGGCGGCGGGTCGCTGATGTCGGCTTACCACTCTCAGTCGCGCGAGCCCAACATCCGCCCGGCGTACGGCCGCGGCCAGGTCTTCGAGCCGGCGCTGCACCTGCCGCCCGGCGACCTGATGATATTCCTGGCCGCACACCCAGGACGGCCGGAGTGGATCACCCGCACGATGGACCCGTCGGTGCTCGACGAGGCCGACCCCAACTCGGTGGACCCCGAACTCGACATGTTCGACCCCGCCCACGGCCCGACGTACTCCCCGGAGTTCGTCGCCCGCTACCGCACGGCCCAGGTCGAGCGCAACGACCGGCTGACCGCGTGGTGCAAGGAGCAACTCGCCGCGATGGCCGGCCGGCCGGCCCGCGACCGGATCTTCTCCATGCCACGCACCTGGGCCGACCTGCGCTACCTGGACCCGACCATCGACCCGTCCGGCCGGCCGACTCCGATGTGTTACTTCGGTGACCCCAAGCACGCCAACTACGGCGTCTTCGGCGTCGGCGTCGTGTCGACCCTGCGGACCTGGCTCAACATGTTCAGCCTGGAGGAGTCCGACTGCGTCGCGGCCAAGCACCTGCAGCGGATGGACCTGCCAACGCTCGTGGTCCAGCCGGACGCTGACACCGGTGTGTTCCCCAGTGACGCGCAGGCGCTGTACGACGGCGCCGCGTCGAAGGACAAGGAACTGATCACTCTGCCGGGGGACCACTACTTCGTCGAGCCGGTCGACGCGCGCGACGTCGTCGCGGACACCCTCGCCGACTGGCTCGCCTCGCGGACGACCCGATGACCCGGGACGCCCCGCCCGTGCCGACCGCCGACAAGCTGCGCCTGCCCGACGCGCGCGCCGCGCCCGGCGTCGACGAGGAGGTGGTGGGCCATGGGCTCTCCGGTTCGCTGTCCCGCCCCGACCGTCAGGCCCACCGTCAGTCCCCGGAGACCGTCGGCACGCCGGAGAGGAGAGCGCGATGACGATCGTCGCACCCACCGAGGAGCAGCAGGCGTTGCGCGGCATGCTGCGCTCCTTTTTCGCCGAGCGGTGGCCGGAGGAGGCGCTTCGGACCGCCGCCGGCTCCGCGCACGGCCACGACGCGCAGTTGTGGAAGGCCATGGCCGAGGACCTCGGTTTGCACGGCCTCGCGGTCCCCGAAGACCTCGGCGGCGGCGGCTTCACCTACCCCGACCTGCTGGTGGTCTTCGAGGAGATGGGCCGGGCTCTGGTCGCGGGGCCGTTCTTCGCTTCGATCGCCATGGCCTCCACGCTCCTGCTCGCGCTGCCCGACCGGGACGCCCAGGAGCGGCTGCTGCCCGGGATCGCGGCCGGTGAGCGGATCGTCACCGTGGCGGCGGTCGAGACCCCGACCTCCTGGGACGCCACCCGGGTCGCGGTCGACGCCACGGGCACCGGCGGCGCCCGCACCATCACCGGCGAGAAGCTGTTCGTGCTGGACGCCGAGGTCGCCGACGTGCTCCTAGTGGTGGTACGCACCGAGCACGGTACCGGCGTGGCCGAGGTCGACACCGCCGCGCCGGGCGTGCGGGTCGAGCCGATGGCGACGGTCGACACGACCCGGCGGCAGGCCCGGATCGTGTTCGAGTCCTCGCCGGCCAGGCTGCTCGCACCCGACCACGACGCCACGCCCGCCGTACGCCGGATGTGCGACCTCGCCGGGGTGGCGCTCGCCGCCGAGCAGGTCGGCGGGGCGCATCGCGTGCTGGAGATGGCGACAGCCTATGCGAAGACCCGCGAGCAGTTCGGCCGCCCGATCGGGGGCTTTCAGGCGATCAAGCACCTGCTCGCCGACCAGTTGGTCTCGATCGAGTCCGCACGGGCCGCGCTCGGGTACGCCGCGACCGCGACCGTGACCGGCACCGGGCTCCCGGTCGCGGCCAGCGTGGCCCAGACGCTGTGCTCGGAGGTCTTCTCGGCCGCCGCCGAGACCAACATCCACGTGCACGGCGGCATCGGGTTCACCTGGGAGCACCAGGCTCACCTCTACTACAAGCGGGCGGTGTCGAGCGAGGTGCTGCTCGGCCGTCCGCGAGACCATCGCGCCCGGATCGCAGCCCACCTCCTCGCCTCGCCGGAGACAGCATGAACGACCACGGACCGGCCAAGCTCTCCTCGCTTCAGCCCGCGGACTGGATCACGCTGCACGCCCGTTACACCCCGGGTGAGCGCTGCATGGTGACCGGCGACGGCACGACGTACACCTTCGGCGAGATCAACAGCCGCGTGAACCGTCTGGCCCGGGCGCTTCGGGCACACGGCATCGAGCGGCACGACCGGATCGGCATCCTCGCCACGGACTCGGTCGACTACATGGTGCTGCTGATGGCGTCGATGAAGGTCGGCTCGACCTACGTGCCGTTCAACTACCGCCTCGCGCCCGGCGAGATCGTCACTCTCGCCATGGCGGCGAAGCTGGACGGCTTCATCACGATGGCACGGTACGCCGAGGCGGCCGCCGCCGTCGACGAGGCGTGCCCGGACATGAAGTTGCGGGCGTCGTTCGACCCGTTCGGCGACCGGCCACTGGTCGCCGACCTGATCGAGGAGCAACCGGACGACAGCGACGTCGACGTCCCGACCCAGCCCGAGGACATCATCTCGATCATGTTCACCAGCGGCACGACCGGCCGCCCCAAGGGCGTCATGCAGTCGATGCGGATGGTCGGCGTCTCCACCAACGTCTCGCTGCTCGACTTCGGCTTCCGGCGTGGCGAGCTGCGCTACACCGCCTCGCCGATGTTTCACGCCGCCGGCATGGGCAGCATCTACTACGGCATCGCCCGGGGCTTCGGGTCGCTCATCCTCGACCAGTTCGACCCGCCGGCCCTGCTGGAGTGGATCAGGAACGGCGAGCTGACCGGGGCTCTCCTGATGCCGACGATGCTCCAGGCGCTCCTCGACGTGCCCGGCATCCGCGACCAGGAGTACCCGCAGCTGCGCTCGATCGTGTACGGCGGCGCCCCGATCGGCATCGACCTGCTGCGCGCCGCCATCGACGTGTTCAAGTGCGACTTCTTCAACAGCTTCGGCGCCGGCACCGAGGGGGCGGGGCAGACGATGTTCTATCCCGAGGATCACCTGCGGGCACTGGCCGGCGAGGAGCACCTGCTCGGCTCCATCGGCCGCCCGATGTACGGCGTCGACCTGCGGCTGTGCGACGACGACCTCAACGACGTCCCACGCGGGGCCGTGGGGGAGATCCACACTCGCTCGGAGACCGTGATGAGCGGCTACCTCGACGACCCCGAGCGCACCGCCCAGGCGGTGGTGAACGGCTGGTTCCGGGCCGGCGACCTGGCCTGGATGGACGACGACGGCTTCCTGTTCCTGGCCGGCCGCAAGTCGGACATGATCATCCGCGGTGGGGAGAACGTCTACCCCGTCGAGATCGAGGCCGTACTGCTCGAGCATCCCTCGGTCTCGGCGGTGGCCGTCGTCGGCCAGCCCGACGATTACTGGGGCGAGGTCGTGGTCGCCGCGATCGAGCTCACGGCCGGCCACCAACTCGACGAGCAGGCCCTCGTCCGGCACTGCCGCAAGCGCCTCGCCGGCTACAAGGTGCCGGTCCGGTTCTTCGCGATGGAGGACATGCCGCGCAACGTCAACGGCAAGCTCCAGAAGTTCGCGGTCACAGACCTCGTCGCCGAGCGGTACCGGCCGGTGGGCCGTGGATCCGAGACGGCCGGCGGTGGGCGATGAGCGGTCTGGAGGAGTTCCGGTCGCGCGTCGAGGCGTTCCTCGGCGCCCGCTACCCGCGACGGCCCGAGATGCTGCGACACGGGCAGGGCGACGACTCGCTCGTCGGCGCGGCCTTCCGGGACAGCGACGACGAGGTCGGCGACCTGCAGCGGGCACGGGACTACCAGCGCGAGCTCTTCGATGCCGGCCTCGCCTGGCTGGGTGGACCAGTCGAGTACGGCGGCGCAGGGCTGGGTGCCGAGGAGCGGCGGGCCTTCGCCGAGATCGTGCGCCGGTACGACGTGCCCGACGTCAACGGGCTGCTGGTCGGGCAGCAGATCATCGCCCCGGCGATCCTCGCCCACGGCTCCGCCGGCCAGCGCGCTCGGCTGCTGCCCGCCCTGTGGAGCGGCGAACTCGTCGGCTGCCAGCTGTTCTCCGAGCCCGGCGCCGGCAGCGACCTGGCGAGCCTGCGGACCCGGGCCCGCCGGACGGACGGCGGCTGGCGCGTCGATGGGCAGAAGGTCTGGTCGTCGGGGGCGCACCTCGCGCACGTCGGGGAGCTGCTGGCCCGGACCTCGCCGGACCCGGCCAGCCGGACCCGGGGGCTCACCATGTTCCTGCTCGGCATGGACTCCCTGGGCGTGACCGTGCGGCCGCTGCGGCAGATGACCGGCACCGCCCATTTCTGTGAGGTCTTCCTCGACGACGTGTTCGTGCCCGACGACGCCGTGCTCGGCGAGGTGGGCGGCGGGTGGGCGGTGGCGAACGTCTCGCTCAACAGTGAGCGCGACAACTTCGGCGACGAGGGCGCCAACCTGTTCATCCGCCTGCTGGACCGCCTCGTACTGCTCGGGCAGGAGATCGGCGCCACCGAGGACCCCGACGTCCGCGACCGGCTTGCCGACGGCTACATCCGCCACGTCATCGGCCAGGTGCTGCCGGCCTCGCTGGAGAATGCCGTGCCGGAGGTCGCCGCCGCCGGCGCCAGCCTGGTCAAGCTCTTCGCGACCGACGCTGACCGGCGCCTGGCCCAGCTTGCGCTCGACATCCTCGGGCCTGCACTGGTCGCCGACACCGGGGCATGGGGCACCTACGCGTGGTCTCGGGTCCTGCTCGGTATCCACGCCACCCGGATCGCGGGCGGCACCGACGAGATCCAGCGCAACATTCTCGCCGAGCGTGCCCTCGGACTGCCGCGCGAGGCCCGATCGTTCCAGGGAGGCCGCTGACAATGACGGCAGCCAGTACGGCGAGTTCCCGCGCGACGGACGTCGCCTGGTCGCCAATGGGAACCGGGGGCGTGACCACGCCCCCGCTGTTTGCAGGCCGCGGTCGACAGCACGACCCACGTCTACGGCCGCTATCGGGCTGCGGGCCAGTGCTCCGGCCTTCAGGGCGGGGGTGAAGGACCGCGGGGGAGGGCCGTCAGGCCCGAGCGTGTCCTAATACTCCAGTAGGAAATCGTGTCCTGAGCTGGTTCTTCGTTGGTAGTGGCGGCGGCGGGCGGTGGCTTGGCGGCGGCGCCAGCGGGACCAGTTCAGTGCGTGTTGGCGTTGGTTGCGGTCGGGTCTGGGAGCGGGCAGGAGAACGTCCAGGAGCCGGCGGATCTCTGCCAGGGTCGTCCTTCCGGGGCGGTCCTCCTGCTGGGTGCCGACGGCCCAGGCGTGGTGCGGGCCGATCTGCTGAACCTGCTTCATCAGCACCACATAGCCGTCGGCAGACCGCCGCGTGGCATCGCCGACTTCGCCCGCGATCACCCGGCGGCGTTCACCGCGCCGGGCGGCGGCTGACCACCGGGCGTGCCGGACAGTCCGGACCAGGGATCTTCGCGCCGCCATACGGTGGGGAAGTGCAGCGGGACGCCCTGCTCGGCGGCCAGCGGGCCGAGGATCCGCATCGTGGCGTCGAGGTCGTCGCCGAGATAGGGCAGGGCGCGCAGCGGCTTGTCGAGCGGCCGGAAGAAGTCGTCCCAGTGGATGAGGACGACTCTGCGTGCCCCCACCGCCTCGACCGTCTCCTTCCAGTAGGCCCGCACGTACTTCTCGTCCTGGATGCCGAGCTGGCCGACGCCGAGGTAGGCGACCTCGGCGGATCGTCCGTCCAGGGCGCCCGGGATGAAGCCCGCACTTCCCTGGACGAGCGCGGTACGGCCGCTGGTGTGCCGCAGGAATAGCGACCATGCGTCGCCGCACCGGTAGGCCGACGCCCTGACCGGCGGGGCGACAGGGCCGGTGATGGATCCGGGATACCGGTCGGGCGGGCAGTGCCTGGACTCGACCAGGGTGCAGGTGAAGGCCCCGCACGTGATCGGTTCGCCGGGCGTGGTTTGGACGATCCTGTCGCCGGGGAGTCCGCCGCCCCGTCCGACGTTGGCGGCGGACGGGCCGCCGACCAGCCGTGCCCCGGTGCGGGCGGCGACCACCGCCGAGTCCATGGCGTGGTCGAAGTGGGTGTGCACGGGGACGACCGCGTCGAGCGCGGCCGCGCCGGCCCGCGCGAGGGCGGCGTCGATGCGGCCGCGGTTCGGGGCGATGCGCCGCAGCCCCACCGCCGCCAGCGGCGGGCGGGAGAAGAACCCGTCGGTCATGACGGCGGAGGTCCCGTCCGTGACGAGGAGGGTGGAGACCCCCAGGAAGGTGACCGACAGGCCCTCGTCTGCCCCGGGCACGTCGAACCGGTCGGCGTAGCGGGAGATGTCGGGGCGACCGAACCGCAGCTTCATAGGGGGTGACCCTAATGGGGCCGACAACGATGCTCGACCGGCGTCCTGATTGCCGAGCGACCGCATGACGTGCGCGTACCGCGCCGCCGCCCTGACCCTTCAGGCTGAAGAGGGCTGGTAGGCGGACAAGTCGAGTGCGGCCCTGCGGAGCGAACGCGCCTGCCGGGGCTCGGGCGCGCCGTCAGTAGGAGTAGCCGGCGAACTGCCCCGGTATGCGCTTGGTGTCGATGGCGGCCTTCGGGCAGATCGTTCGCCAGGACCGCTGCACTCGATCGAGTTCCTCGGAGTCGAGCCCCGTCGATCGGCTGATGAACCGCAGACCCGCGACCTGGAGCCGCAGTGTCGCGCTTCCCCTGCCCGCACGCACATCCGGATCGTCGCGGTCCTCGTAGCACCAGCCCCGATGGGTGATGTGCACTCTGGTCACCATGCGGGGGTCGTGATCAGTGGTCCGCCCGTTGACGCGGTGCAGGCGGATGCTGCGGACGCCGCCGTCGGTGACGGTCACCCGGACCAAGCGCCGCCGGTCCCACAGCCAATAGACGGTGGCCCAGATCGCGTAGACCAACGCTGCGCAGAACAAGGTGACGGAGAGGAGACGCTCGCCGCCCGACCAGAGCAGGCCACCGAGACCGGCGAGGGCAGCCGCCGCCACGACATGGCGCAGCCACCGCAGGCCCCAGCCCATCCGGCCGAGGGCCTCCCAGAGCAGATCGTCCTCAATGCGCACAGAACCATCATCGGATCCGACGGGTCGCAGCGGAAGCCGCGCCGTTGGGCCGATTCCGGCCGCCCGGACGCGGGTGAGGTCGCGGCCTGGGCGAATGCCGGTCTCACCTCGGTGACCCATTGGTCGAGGGTGTCGACGACCCAGTCCATCCCGCCGATTTCGTCGCGTGGCTCGACTGTCAGGACGCTGCGGCGTTTGGGTGGCGAGCCTTTCATCGCCTTGCCCCAGCGGACATAGCAGACGCCGATGTCTCCGAAGATCGGCGCGTGCGGGTTGGCGCCGAAGTCGATCAGATCCAGCATCCGGGTCTCGCGGCGGCGCAGCCCGTAGGTGTAGGCGGTCTTGAACAAGGTGGCGTCCCGGAACGCCGGCAGCCAGCCCTTGCGGCCGGCCCCGCTGATCCGGTGGACCTGGTCGTCGGCGTAGTCGGAGAACGCCTGGAGTTCATCGTGGGTGAACGCCTTCACCGCGTTCTGGCGGCCCTCGATCGTGGAGTGCGCTAGGTTGCGAGCGAGCTGCTGGTTCCGCCCCCCGGCCAGCATCGCCTCGGCGACCTGCTCCTCGGGGCGCAGCAGCACCGTCCCGCCGACCACATGCAGGCTCGCTACGCCCGGCACCGGCCCGTCACGGTTCACTCTCTGCCACCTTCCGCCGCTTACATCAAACGAAAGAATCTTTCATCAGCAGTAATCGACTTGGCAGGCGTGCAAGTGAGAACATGATCCGGTGCACCGGAGCCTGGCCGACATGAGTGAGCGCGAATACTTCGCAAACGTCAGACGCCGGCTACCCATGTACGTGATCGGCGGTCGGCTGGATCGGCTGGAAGCGTTCCTTGACGGGTACGACCAGCACGCCATGCGCCATGGCGGCCCGGGCCTGCAAGGCTGGAAGGACTGGCTCATCGCCAAGCGCGGTCAAACCTGCAATCACGGCTGGCCAGGCCACGTTCGCCACATCGCGCTCCCGGACGGCTGGGAGCACTGGGACCTACCCCAGGAACAAGAACAGATTGTCATCGACGTACTCTTCGACCTGCTCGACGAGTACCTCACCGAACGCGAGCCAGACGCGACTCGCTGATCGAAACCCTGGCTCGTTCCCGCACCCATGTGTCGAACGATCCGAGATCCCATCAGATGCAATAGCGATCAGTTGGAGGATCGGACCGAGTTGTGGTGGTAGGGGCTGCTACCTGCGGCGATGCGAATCTTCAGACCGGAGAGTGTGCACTCTGCCCGGTGTAGCTGTTCAGCGCCCCGTCTTCGACCTGCT
>NZ_FNVO01000008.1:1126-311844 GCF_900108175.1 Thermomonospora echinospora | reverse complement strand
GAGCCGGGGCCTGCGGCGCGGGCCAGGTCCTCCAGATGGGTGCGTTCGGCGTCGTTGAGCCGCAGCGCGCGGGCCAGGGCGTCCAGAACGTGGTCGGAGACGCCGGACAGGTCACCGCGTTCCAGGCGGGAGTAGTACTCCACGCTCACTCCGGCCAGCTGGGCGACCTCGGCTCGGCGTAGGCCGGGCACCCGGCGGGTGCCGTAGGAGGGGAGCCCGGCCTGCTGCGGGCTGATCCTGGCGCGCCGGGAGGTCAGGAACTCACGGACCTGGCTGCGGTTGTCCACCTTCCCCAGGCTAGGCGGCCTCCCGCCTGGCTGGGGTGCCCTGCCAGTACACCCTTCATCAGTGCCTTCCTCCCCACCTGACCAACTCTTTTGATGGGTGCTGTCCCCCTCCAGCCCGGTGGGTACGCGGGGGGCCCAATCAGAGGAGCAACCATCATGCGTGTTCATGCCTACGCCGCACCGGCCGCCGCCGAGCCGTTGGTCCCCACGGTCATTGAACGGCGTGACGTCGGCCCCAACGACGTCCTCATCGAGATCAAGTACGCCGGCATCTGCCACTCCGACATTCACACCGTCAACGGCGACTGGGGGCCCCAGTCCTACCCGCTGGTCCCCGGCCACGAAATCGTCGGCATCGTCACCGAGGTCGGCGCCGACGTCACCCTGCACCAGGCCGGTGACCGCGTCGGAGTCGGCTGCATGGTCAACTCCTGCGGCGAGTGCACCAACTGCCGCAACGGCAACGAGCAGTACTGCCTCAACGGGATGGTGCCCACCTATGGGGCCGTCGACCGGGACGGCACCATCACGCAGGGCGGCTACTCCACACATGTCGTCGTCGACGCCGACTTCGTCCTGTCGGTGCCCGAGGGCATCGACTTCGCGGCCGCGGCGCCGCTGCTGTGCGCGGGCATCACCACCTACTCGCCGCTGCGCCGCTGGGGGGCCGGCCCGGGCAAGAAGGTCGCCGTTGTCGGTCTCGGCGGGCTGGGGCACATGGCCGTCAAGTTCGCCCACGCTCTGGGCGCCGAGGTCACCGTGCTCTCGCAGTCGCTGAAGAAGCAGGAGGACGGCCTGCGGCTCGGGGCCGACCACTACCACGCCACCAGCGACCCCGACACCTTCGAGCGGCTCGCCGGCCGGTTCGACCTGATCGTCAACACCGTCAGCGCCCGCATCGACGTCGACGCCTACCTCGGTCTGCTCGCGGTCGACGGCACCTTGGTCAACGTCGGTGCCCCCGCCGAGCCGCTGAGCCTCACCGTGTTCTCCCTGCTGAACGCCCGGCGCTCCTACGCCGGGTCGATGATCGGCGGCATCCCCGAGACGCAGGAGATGCTGGACTTCTGTGCGGAGCACCACATCGGCGCCGACATCGAGCTGATCTCAGCGGACCGGATCAACGAGGCCTACGAGCGTGTCCTGGCCTCCGACGTCCGCTACCGGTTCGTCATCGACACCGCCACTCTCGGCTGACCCGGAGCCCGCCAGGCGGGCTTGATCGGCTCCGCCCGCCCGGCCGGCCGCGAGGACCGGCCGGGCGGAGCCCCTCCGTACGAGGGCGGCGCAGCGCAGGAGTGCGGCCAGAGCTCGCACGAGCTCGCCGTACGCCTCGGCGACAACACGCTCGTAGATGGGCCGGCCCCCAGGATGACCATCGGGGAAGGCCGCGCCCTCCGACACCGCCCCGGGCCCCGAAGCAGCTTGGTCACCGTTCGTGGTCACCACGGGCCCGAAGTGCTGCGGCACAGAACCCGCATCAGCTTCCTGGACTCACAGCAGGCGGCCACCGCTCATGCCGGCCTCGATCGTTCGGGGACTTGGCCGTGTTATGGCCGTGTGTGCGCGGGTGAGCATATCGGTGGCTCGTGGATAGTCGGCGAGTTGTTCTGACAACAGTTCCAGGGCGGGCAGCAGGCTGTGCGCGGGGACGTTCCGGGCGCTGAGGATGCCGGCGGTCCAGGTGAGGAAGCCGGTGAACAGGTCAGGGTCGTCCAGGTAGAGCGCGGTGGCGAGGAAGTCGACGATGTGGGCGATGTCCTCGGCGGTGTGGCGTCGCTGCCGGTCGGTGTAGTCGACCATCACCGGGACGTGTGAGGGCAGCCGACCCAGCACATGCCGGACAAGTTGGGTGGCCGTGCGGGTGATGTGGGTGTATTCCTGGTCGGCCAGGTGCGGCAGGTCGTCGATGGCCTGGCGCGGAGGAGACGGCGGAGGCAGCGGGGCCTCGGCCAGGCGGTCGGCGGCGATGCGTGCGTCGCCGGCCCAGCCGTCGGCGCCGAGCAGGGAGGCGTAGCGGCCGGCGGGGCCGTAGGCGGCTCCACCGACCAGGACCGGGGTGCCGGTGGCCTGGCAGGCGATGATCGCGGCGTGCGCGGCGGGCAGGCGGGTGGCGATCGAGGACGACAACGCCACCAGGCTCGGCCCGGTGCGGTGCAGATGGCCGATCAGATGCGGGGTGGGAACCTGGGCGCCGAGGTAGTCGACGTGCCAGCCGCGCAGGCGCAGCACCTCGGCCACGATCCGGGCGGGCAGCGCGTGCCACTCACCGTCGATGCACGCCACGGTGATACGGCCGAGCCGGTCGGCGGCGCGTTCGTCCCGCCGCTCCCGGACGGCCGGGTGGTGCGCGACCGCCGCGATCAGGCGTTCGTTGACCGCCGTGGCAGTGTGCTCCTGCGCGACGGTCATCCGGTTGGCCGCCCACTCGCGCCCCACCCTGGCCTGCAGCGGCGCGATGACCTCCAGCAGCAGGTCCTCGATGTCCATCCCGTCGTCCAGCGCGGCTATCGCGGTGTCGGCGGCGGCGTACTCCTCACCGGCGGTGACGGCGTCCCACAGCCGGTCCGTCCAGGTGCTCATGGCGACGGGCGGCTCGGCCTGTCGCAGCGGGTCGCTCATGCGAGGAATCTTCCAGAGTCCCTATGCGGTGTACCGTCCGGGCCATGCCCGTCGACGGCGCTGAGCCGGGAGCGCCGGGGAGCGGTGATCGCGACCGTGGCCATGTCGTCGTGCCGGCTGGAGCCCACCCATTCTGCGGCGAGCATGTGCACCCGTTCCACCAGGGCCTCGGGCGGCATGCCGCCGCACTGGCCCAACTCGACGCGCAACCGCTCGTCGCCGAACATCTCGCTCCCCAGCGGCCCGCCGATGGCCTCGGTGATGCCGTCGGTGTACAGCAGGCACGTATCCCCGGGCTCCAGCGCCACGGTGGCGGTCGTAGAGACGATGTCGTCCAGGACACCGATCAGTGATCCCTTCGTTCCGGCCATCTCCACCTTCCCGTCGGTCCGGACGATCAAGGGCGCGGCGTGCCCCGCGCTGGTCAGCTTGAGCCGGACGCCGGTGCCCCGCCGGCGGATCGAGGCCAGGACCAGCGTGACGAACCGGGTGGTGTCGGCATACAGCATCGTCTGGTTCAACAGCTCCAGAACGTGCTGGTGGTCGCCGGCCATGGGCAGCAGGGCCCGCAGCGTGTTGCGGATCTTGCCGGTGAGCACCGCGGCCTCCAGACCCTTGCCGCACACGTCCCCCAGCACGACCAGCGACTCGCCGTCGGGATCGGCCGCATCGGCCGGGTACAGGTCGTAGAAGTCACCGCCGACCAGTTCACCGTCCCCCGCCGGACGGTAGCGGGCCGACAGCTCGACCCCGTCCAGCTCGTTCGTGCGCGGCGGCAGCAGCTCACTCATCAGCGTCCGGGTGATGGCCGCCTGCTCGGCGTACATGCGGGCCGCCGACATCGCCGCGCCCGCCCGGGCGGCGAACAGCCGGGCGAACACCTCCTCGTCCCCGGAGAACGCCTCCTGTCGGGCGCGGCGCAGCAGAACCAGGGCGCCGGCCGCGGTACCGTGCCCCGGCAGGGCGGTCACCACCATCGCACCCGGCTCCCGCATCTGCCCGCGGGCGATCCACTCCGGCGCGGCGGACGGGTCGATCCACCGCGACGGCACCGGCAGAAACCCCTGCATCGCCTCGGCCAGCCCCGGCACCTCGGTCAGATCGATGCGCAACTCCCGGTGGTCGACCTGCCCGTCGGGGCCGCAGTAGGCGACCGGATGGACGCGCCCGTTCCGCGGGGCGATCACCACTGCCGCATCGGCGAGGTGCCGCGCGGCCAGCCGCACGGTCACCTCCATGCACCGTTCCAGGTTCAGCGACGCCATCAACCGGCTCGACGCCTCGGCCAGCAACGCGGTCCGCTCCCGCTCGACCTCCAGCTCCCGCATGAGGCGGTCCTGCTCGGTGATGTCGATCACCCACCAGGTCGTGGACACCGGGCCTGCGGACTCCTCGCCCTCCAGCATGGGCCGGGCCTCGAAGACCCGCTCGCCGATCGAGCCGCGGAAGGCGCCGTCGAGTGCGGCCCCGCCCACCGGGCAGGAGCCGGCTTCGCCGTCCGGACAATGACCGGCCAGCGACTCATGCGCCGCTACCAGCCACCCGGGTGCCACCCCGCCCAGCAAGACCCCCGGCGCCGCCCCGAACAGGACGCGCGCCGCGTCGTTGAGCCGGACGATGACGCCGGAGGCATCCACCGACAGAGCCGCGTACGGGACGGGCCGTGCCACCGGGTCGAGGACGTCCTGGGAACCGTTCACGGCTGGAGTCACATCCATCACGACACACAGCCTGCGGTGGACTGCCTCTCCTCTCACACGTCGACCGCCGTACGTAAGTCTTCGCAATCCACCCTAACCCACCTCAGTTGCCGACGGACAAACACCCGATCCCGGACCACGGCACCGGCGGACACCGGGTGGAGCGCCGGTACGGTGAGCCACTGATCTTCGCCGCCTCGTCTTCGTGACCGGCTGTGAACGATCAGGGGTTGTGTCGCCCGCAACGGGGAACGGCCGACGATGCGGATATTCGTTACCCGGTGATGATCCCAGGGCCGGGACGGGCCGTTCCGGCAAGGCCTGCATCCGGCCCGCGGCGACCACGCCGACAAACCCACCGTTCACGCATCAGGAGGCCCCTGATGGCCCCTCGCACACGATCATGGCGTCACGCCGCGATCGCCTTCACGGCCGGTGCGGCGGCCCTGGCCACCACGTCCGCCGCCATCGCCGGTACGGCCGCCGGGCGACCGCGTGGCATCGACTGGAACGCCGTGGGCCGCGCCATCGGCCAGCCGCTCAAGACCGAGGCCCAGGACGTGCACACCGCCGAATGGCTGCGCACCGACCTGCACGTCGTCAACGCCGGAGTGCGGGAGAACCCCGCGATGGAACTGAATGCCGAAGCCTCCTTCCACCAGACCACCCCCGACAGGGCGTTGATGATCGGTGAGGTCACCCTCACCGGCGCCGAGGTGAACAAGGTCGCCGACGCCCTGCAGCGCGGAGGCGTGGAGATCACCGCACTGCACAAGCACATCCAGGACGAGACCCCGCGGCTGTGGTGGATGCACTACTGGGCCCAGGGCGACCCCGTCCAGATCGCCCGCACCGTGCACACCGCACTCGCGCAGACCGGCATCCCCCTCGACCAGAAGGAGGGCAAGGAGCCTCCCGTCAAGCTGGACACCGCGGCGCTGGACCGCATCATCGGCGCCAAGGGCGAGGACGAGAACGGCGTCCTGCAGTACCGCATCCCGGTCACCCAGAAGATCACCGACACCCGCGCCCACACCACGGTGCCGTATCTGATGGAGGCCTCCACCCAGTTGATGTTCCAGCCTCTGGGCGGGGGGCGCGCCGCGGTCAACGGCGACTTCACCATGACCGCCGACCAGGTCAACCCGGTGATCAAAGCCCTGCGTTCGCGTGGCATGACCATCATCGAGTTGCACAACCACATGCTGTACGAGCAGCCTCGCCTGTTCTACCTGCATTTCTGGAAGACCGGAGACGCCACCGCACTCGCCGGCGACCTGCGCGCCGGCTTGGACCAGGTCCGCGCGCCCGGTCACTGAGCCGGAGCCGTCACGGGCGATCGCCGGCGGCGAGGAGCACCCGGCCGCGCCCGGGTCAGGAGGGCGATCAGTGCGTGCCGTTACCGCCGGATTCCCTTCGCCCCGGGGTCGGTGAACGATCAGGCGGGGTGCGCGCAGGGCTGGTGGAGGCGGTGGTCGCGGTGAGAGCGGCCAGGAGCGCCACGGCCGTCAGCACGGCCAGCGCGGCGCGTCCGCCCGCCAGATGCAGGGTCAGGGTCACCACGGCGATGCCGAGCGCGGTGCCCATGCCGCGGGTCATGATCCCCGATGGCTTCTGCGCCGGAACCGATTTCCACCCTACGCCCGCCGTTCGGGTCGTCCCCGGAGGCGACCGCCGCCGTAGCCCTCATCGGGGGCGAGGACAGCACATTGACGTTCCTTGACCGGGAGATATGAAGGCATCGGATCGGTCAAACGTGTCTTGGTGAAGATCTATCCGCTGTTCGACGCCCGTTAACCGCAATGCCATATGGGCGTCTCGTCCGGTGGGTCAGGCTTGAAGTGCGCACCTTCCGCAGCGCCGTGTCGCTGGAGGAGACCGTGGGGGCGCCATGCCGCACCGAAATCCACAGCCGAACCCGACGCGCAGGGCGACCGGCCCGCGCGAGACCGCTTCGCACCTCGGATTCCGCATCGCACGCACCGGGGCGACGGCCCTGCTGGCGGCATGGGCCACGATTCCCCTGACCGGCGCGCTGCAGCGCCTGCCGGCGCTGGCCACCGCCGCCTACGGGTTCGTGCTCGCGTTGGCCGGTGCCTCCGCCGCCCTGGGCTGGGCGACAAACCTGGGTCCGCTGCGAGCACGCCTGAAAGACCCGTCCTCCCAGGAGCGGCTGCACACGGCCGTGATCGTCCAATGGCTGCTCGCCGTGCTCGTCTCCACCGCCCTGGCCGGCTACGCCGCGCGATTCGCCGCCGGATAACGGCCCGGCGGTGTCCGGAGAACGGCTCCGGCACGCATCCGGTGGTGACGGTATACGCCGGCCGCCAGGATCTTGGTGTGCCTCGGAGTTGTCGAAGACGCTGTTTCCGTAACGGGAACATCGCCACGTATGGACCAGGAGGATCCGGGTCAATCGCCACCAAAGAGGCCTCGGGCCGGGTCTGGCTCGCGCCCTTATGAACACTTGTCCCGGTAAAGGATGGAAAGGGCGGTGGTGTGCGGAATGTGGTGTGCGGGCACGGCTCGACTGACGCGGAAGGTCGTAAGACCCGTCCGCGGACACGAAAGGAGGTTCCGGCATGAACACCGACGCGAACGAGCGCCAGGAGTGGGTGCCGCCCGTCGTGGAGCAGTACGACGCCGGCCTGGAGGTGACCGCCTACGCCTGGGCGGCCGACCCGCGCGACGAGGACTGGTAGCCCGCGATGCCGGGTGCATCCCAGGTGCTGACCGCCGAGGAGTTCACGACGGCCCTACGCGCCAGGTCCGCACGCTACTGGGACAGGCACCCGTTCCACCTCCGCCTTCATGAGGGCTCGCTCACGGAGGCGGAGGTCCGCGGATGGGTGGCCAACCGCTGGGTCTACCAAAAGTGCCTGCCGCAGAAGAACGCCTTCATCATCGCCAACTGCCCGCACCCGGAGATCCGCCGGATGTGGCTGGAGCGGATCGCGTTCCACGACGGCACGGCCGAGGGCGAAGGCGGGATCGAGGACTGGCTGGCGCTCGCCGAGTCGGCCGGCCTCACCCGTCAGGAGGTCCTGGACGAGCGGCACGTCGCCCCCGGGGCGCGGTTCGCCGTCCAGGCGTATCTGGACTTCGTCCGCACGCGGCCGTGGGAGGAGGGCGTGGCCGCCTCGCTGACCGAACTGTTCGCGCCGGACCTGATGCGGGACCGGGTCGCGGCCTTCCGGAAGCACTATCCCTGGATCAAGCCCGAGGGCCATGCCTACTTCACCCGGCGCCTCCCGGTCGTCTCCTCCGACAGCGACCGTACGCTCGCGATCGTCCTGCGGCACTGCGCCACCCGGGAACGGCAGGAGGCCGCGCTGGCCGCGCTGACGTTCAAGTGCGACGTGCTGTGGGCGCTGGCGGACGCCATCGAGCACGCCACGGCGTGTGACCGATGACCGGGATCGGCCCGCGGTCGCGGTTACGGCCCCGCTCTGGGGTCCGCCTGGTGTTCGACGAGGTCCGCGGCAGCCACGCGCTGCTGTATCCGGAGGGCGTCCTGCTGATCAACGAGACCGCCGCCCGGGTGCTGGGCGCCTGCACGGGCGAGTCCACGGTGGCCGACCTGGTCGCCGCCCTGGACGCCGAGTACGACGGGGTCTGCGCGGAGGAGGTGCTGGCCCTGCTGTCCCGGCTCGTCACCGCCCGTCTCCTGCACGTGGCCGAGGACGGGTCCCCGCGGGCAGCCGACCAGGACCGCTTCGAGGGGGATGAGGATGTCCGCTGAGGCCGAGATGAGACCTCCGATCGGGCTGCTCGCCGAGCTGAGCTACCGGTGCCCGCTGCACTGCCCGTACTGTTCCAACCCGGTCGCCTTGGGCGACCACCGGCGGGAGCTGACCGGGGAGCAGTGGTGCCGGGTGCTCACCGAGGCCCGTGAACTGGGAGTACTTCAACTCCACCTGTCCGGGGGCGAGCCGCTGACCCGCCGGGACCTGCCCGAGCTGGTCCGGCACGCGCGCCGGGTGGGGCTGTACTCCAACCTCGTGACGAGTGGGGTGGGACTGACCGACCGGCGCCTGGCCGCGCTGGTCGAGGCGGGACTCGACCATGTGCAGCTCTCGGTCCAGGACTCCGCGGCCGAACGCTCCGACCGGATCGCCGGGACCCGGTCGTTCGAGCGCAAGCGGGCGGCAGCGCGCGCGGTGAAGCGGGCAGGGTTACCGCTGACCGTCAACGTCGTCCTGCACCGGCACAACGCCGACCGCGTGGCCGAGCTGGCCGAGCTGGCCGTTCGCTGGGGCGCCGACCGGCTCGAACTCGCCCACACGCAGTACTACGGATGGGCGGCGCTCAATCAGGCCCGGCTGCTGCCGGCGCGGGAGCAGGTCGAACGGTCCCGCGCCGCCGCCCGGGACGCCGCCGAGCGCCACGGTGACCGACTGGGCATCGTGTACGTCGTCCCGGACCTGTACGAGGACCGTCCCAAGCCGTGCATGCACGGATGGGGACGGCGGCACCTTGTGGTCCGGCCGAACGGGGACGTGCTGCCCTGCACGGCGGCCGGGGAGATCCCGGGACTGCCGATCGAGAACGTGCTCGGCACGCCGCTGGCGGAGATCTGGTTCTCCTCGGAGTCGTTCAACCGGTTCCGCGGCACGGACTGGATGCCGGACCCGTGCCGTGGCTGCCCCCTGCGGGAGGTCGACTTCGGCGGCTGCCGCTGCCAGGCGCTGCGGCTGCTCGGCGACGCGAGCGCCACCGACCCCGTCTGCGCTCTGTCGCCGCACCATTCCGTGGTGACCCGGCTCGTGGAGCAGGCGCAGGCGGCACAGGCCGGGCCCGACGCCGCGTCCGGGCCCATGGTCCCGCGACGGTAGGGCGCCGATGAAGATCCGTGTCCTCGGGACCGCGGCCGGCGGCGGTTCCCCGCAGTGGAACTGCTCCTGCGTGCAGTGCGCCCGCGCCCGCCGCGCCGGGCCGCCGAGCTGGCGCACCCAGGACAGCCTGGCCGTCAGCGGCACCGGCGACACCTGGTATCTGGTCAACGCCTCCCCCGACGTCCGCGCCCAGATACTCCTCGCGCCGGAGCTCACGCCACGCCCCGGCACCCGCGAGACACCGTTGCGGGGCGTCCTGCTGTCCAGCGCGGAACTGGACCACACCATCGGCCTTGCCGTCCTCCGGGAGGGAGCGCCGCTCAATGTGTACGCGCCCCCGGCGGTCATCGGCGCGCTGTCCAGTGCCTTCCCCCTGCGGGACGTCCTGGCGCCCTACGCCGATCACCGCTGGCATGCCGTCGAACCGGGCGATCCACTGCGGCTGGACGAACGCCTGGTGGTCACCGCCGTGTCCCTGGGGGACAAGCGGCCCCGGTACGCGCGCGGCCTGCCCGGACGGGACTGGGTGGTGGCGTACTCGATCGAGGACGAGGTCACCGGCCGGCGGCTGGTCTACGCGCCGAACCTGGCCTCCTGGCCGGAGGAGTTCGATAAGGCGGCGGCCGGTGCGGACGTCCTGATCGCGGACGGCACCTTCTGGAGCGACGACGAACTCCGGCGCGCCACGCGCACTCCGCCGCGTACCGCCCCTACCCCGCCGCGTGCGACGGTGATGGGGCATCTGCCGGTCGCCGGACCGGGCGGTGTCGGCGAACGGCTGGCGGCCCTACCCGGTGGCCGGAGGCTGCTGACGCATCTCAACAACACCAATCCACTGCTGGACGCCACGTCCGACCAGTCCCTGGCCCTGGCATCGTCGTCGGTGGAGGTGGCGGCGGACGGCATGGTCCTGGAACTGTGAGCACCCGCAGGGCGCACCCGCGCACCGCGCGCGGTCGTGTCCGGCCGCCTCCTCGCGGGCCGGGCACGGACGGCGCCGGCATTCACGGGAGGTTCCCGCGGCTTCCGCCGCGGGAGCGCTCACTCCTGCGCGAGGCTCGCCGGGAAGCCGCCGGTGGCGACCGGGCCCCACCGTTCGGGGGTGACGCGGATGATGGACTTGCCCTGCTTGATCATCGCTGCGCGGTACTCGTCCCAGTCCGGGTGCTCCCCCGCGATGTTGCGGTAGTACTCCACCAGCGGCTCCACCGAGTCCGGCGCGTCGATGACCTCTGCCGAGCCGTCGATTTGGACCCAGGCGTCGTTCCAGTCGTCGCTCAGCACCAGAAGGCTCACACGCGAGTCCCGCCTGGCGTTGTGGGTCTTGGCACGCGCGGGGTAGGTGGAGACGACGATCCGTCCGGAATCGTCGACACCGCAGGTCACCGGCGAGCCCTGAACCCACCCGTCGCTCCGGGAGGTCAGCAGGATCGCCCGGTGCCGGGGCCGTACGAATTCCAGCAACTCGTCCAGTGTCACGGCGGTGTTGGTCGCGATCCGAGGCATGTCACAACCCTAACCACCCCTCCGGGGGAGCCCCGCCGCCTGCTGGCCGCAGGGGCCGCCCACGTCGGCACGGGCGTCGGCCCGAGGGCAGGCCCCGTACCGGGCTCACCGCGTCCCGACGTCGTGGGCGGTGCCCTCGGCGACGGCCCGGAGCTTGTCCGGGTTGGCCACGTTGTGGACGGCGGTGATGCGGCCGTCGGCGTCGAAATCGAAGGTGACAGTGGCGATCACACGGCCCGGGCCGCTGAACACCAGGCCCGGCCCGCCGTTGATCTCGACGAGTTCGGCGTTCATGTCGGCGGGCTCGACGCCCTGGTAGGCGACGGTGCCGATGGCCGCGAACCAGGCGGCCACCGTGGGCGCGCCCACGACCGGACGCAGCGCCTGGCGAACCTTGCCGCCGCCGTCGGTCCACAGGGTGACGTCCGGGGACAGCAGTTCCATCAGGGCGTTGACGTCGCCACCGGCCGCGGCGGCGAAGAACCGCTCGGTGACCTCGCGCTGCCGCGACCGGTCCACGGTGAAGCGCGGCCGCCGGGCCCGCACATGCTCACGGGCGCGGTGCGCGGCCTGCCGCACCGCGGCCTCGGAACGCTCCACCGCCTCCGCGATCTCGGCATGGCCGAAGCCGAAGACCTCCTTCAGCACGAACACCGCACGTTCGAGCGGGCTCAGCGTCTCCAGCACCACCAGCATCGCCATCGACACCGACTCGGCGTCCACGACGGCCTCCGCCGTGTCACCGCTGGTGAGGATGGGCTCCGGAAGCCATGGCCCCACATAGGTCTCCCGCTTGTACCGGGTGGAGCGCAGCCGTGCCAGCGCCAGATTCGACACGATCCGCGTCAGGTACGCCTTCGGGTCGGCCACCTGCGAGCGGTCGGCGGCCGACCATTTGATCCAGGCGTCCTGGACCGCGTCCTCGGCGTCGGCCGCGGTGCCGAGGACGCGGTAGGCCACCGAGAACAGCAGGTTGCGATGCCGGTTGAACACCTGCTGGTCAGGGTCCGGGGACGGCCGGGTCACCGCGCCTCCCGGCCCCGGGTGAAGCGGCCGCCGCGAGGCCAGAAGGCACCCGATGCGGGCATCTTCTTCATGCGGCCGTAGGTCGGCCAGGGCGCGGCGGTCACCATCTCCTTATAGCGGGCCGCCGTGCGGCCGGTCAGACATATCCGTCGGGGACTGTCGTCGGGGTGGGTGAACTGCACGACCGCGTCGTGCCTGCCCAGGCTCACCGGCGTGTGGTAGTAGCCGAAGCGGAACGGCTTGGGCCGCCTGCCCTTCAGCGCACGGACGATCGACACCGCGGCGTGCACGCCGGTCGGCATGCCGCCCTGGCAGGTGCCGTGCATGACGCCGTAGCCCTGGCTGATCGCGGCCGCGTCGCCCACGGCGTACACCTCCGGATGCGACACCGACCGCAGCGTGGCGTCGGTGACGATGCGGCCGCGCTCGTCGACGGTCAGCCCGGCGACGGCCGCCAGCGGCGACACCCGCGTCCCACTCGTCCACAGGACCACGTCGGCGGCGATGCTCTCCCCGTCCGCCAACTCGACCGCGCCGGGCAGCACCTTCACCACCTCGGCCCCGCCGCGCACCCGGACGCCCAGGCGCTCGAGCGCGGCCTGGAGGTACGCCCTGGCCTTCGGGTTCATGGCCGCACCGGGTTCGCGGCGGTCCAGCAGCACGACGTCCAGCTCCGGATGCCGCTCGGCGATCTCCGCAGCCGACTCGACGCCGGTCAGCCCGCCGCCGGCGACCACCACCGTGCCGCTGCCGAGCCGTGCCAGCCGGTCGGCCAGCACCTCGGCGTCCTGGGCGCCGTCCAGGGTGTAGGCGTGCTCCTCGGCGCCCGGCACCGCCGCCGTGTCGGCCACGCCGCCCAGTGCGTACACCAGCGTGTCGTAGGGCAGGACCCGGCCGTCGTCGATCCGCACGTTCTTCGCGTCCGCGTCCACCGCCGTCACCCAGCCGCACACGAACCGCGCCCCCGTGCCCTCCAGCAGGTCCGGGATGCTCAGCTCGGCGAGCCGCCGCCCGGTCGCCGTCATGTGCAGCCGCATCCGCTCGGTGAACCGCTCCTGCGCATTCACCAGCGTCACCTGCACGTCCTCGCGCCGCTTCACCCGGGCCGCGAGCTGGATGGCCGCGGCCATGCCCGCGTAACCCGCCCCCAGGACCACAACGCGGTGTACGGCCGCCATGCCGCCCTCATGCTGTGCGCTCATCGTTCCGCCTCGCTTCGGCTGTCGCTGACGACCACCAGATGCAAGCGGCCCGCTCGTCCGTGACATGAGGTCGAGGTGATGCACGCCACAGCCGGCTCGGTGGGGGTGGTCCGGGTTCGGCGGGGCGGTCACAGGTAGTCGGCGACGAGCTTCGCGAACTCCTCGGGGTCGATGATCGGGACGCCGAGCTTTTCGGCCTTGTCCTTCTTGGAGCCGGCCTTGGTCCCGGCGACGAGCAGGGCGGTGCGGGCCGACACCGAGGAGGACGCCTTGCCGCCGGCACGTTCGACGAGCTCGTTCATCTGGGTGCGGGACAGCTCGGCGAGCGGGCCGGTCATGGAGCCGGTGACGACGACCGACCTGCCCGCCAGCGGAAGTTCCCGCCCGGCGTCCTCCCCGTCCTCGGCCGCCGCGGCGGTGGGGCCGGTGGCGCCGGGCTCGGTCATGGTCACCCCGGCGGCGACCAGCTTGTCGATGAGCGGGGCGAGTTCGGCGATCTCGGCGACCAGGATCCTGGCCCGCTCCGGGCCGACGCCCTCGACCTGCTGGAGCGCCTCGTCGTCGGCGGCGCGGATGGCGTCCATGGTGGCGAAGTGCCGGGCGATGCGCCGCGACATGGACCGGCCGGTGCCGCGCACGCCGAGCGCGCAGAACACCTTGTTCAGCGGCTTGGCCTTGGCGGCCTCGATCGCGGCGAGCAGGTTGTCGGTGCTGACCTCGCCCATCCGTTCCAGCGTCAGGATCTGGTCGCGGGTGAGGGTGAACAGGTCGGCGAAATCGGTGATCAGACCGTTGCCGACGAGCTGGTCGATGATCTTCTCGCCCAGGCCCTCGATGTCGAGCTGGTCGCGGCCGACGGCGTAGCGGATGGAGGCGACCGCGTGACAGGCGCGGCCCCGCGCGCACCGCCACCGTTCCTGTGAGGTGTCGATCTCCCCCGCGCAGCGCGGGCAGGCCCGCGGCGCGACGATCGGCTGCTCGGCGCCGGTCCGCAGACCCGCGACCGGCGCCTCCACGCGCGGGATGACGTCGCCGGCCTTGTAGACGGTGACGTGGTCGCCGACCATCAGGTCACGCCGGGCGATGTCGGCGGCGTTGTGCAGCGTGGCATAGGTGATGACCGAGCCGTCCACCTCGACCGGCTCCAGCACCGCGCGGGGCGCGATGATGCCGGTGCGGCCGACGTTCCACTCCACCGCGACCAGTTTGGTGATCTTCTCCACCGCCGGGAGCTTGTAGGCGACCGCCCAGCGGGGCGCCCGCGAGGAGAACCCGGCCTCGGCCTGGTCCTCGGCGGCGTCGGCCTTGACGACGATGCCGTCGATGCCGAACTCCAGCTCGCCGCGCAGCGCGGCGATCTCCTCCACCCGCTGCTGCACCTGCTCGACCGTCGTACAGGTAACGCCGGCCACCGGGGTCCGCGCGGTCGTGTGCACCCCCAGGCCGGCGATCAGGTCCATGATCTGGCTGTGCGGCAGCCGCCGCAGCCGCTCGGCCAGCCCCGCCTCGGTGCCGTCCCCGAAACCCGCACCGTCCGGCAGGGGCAGGGCGCCGTAGCCGAAGAAGGTCATCTCCACCTGGTACGGCCGCTCCTTGGTCCGCAGCGACCCGGCCGCCGCGCTGCGCGGATTGGCGAACGCCGACGCACCGGTCGCGGTACGGGCGGCGGTGGCGGCCTCGAACTGGGCGTAGGTCATCAGCACCTCACCGCGCAGCTCCACCGTCACCGGCTCGGCCAGCCGCTCCGGCAGTCCGACGATGATCCCGATGCCCTGCGCGGAGACGTCCTCCCCCGCCGCCCCGTCCCCCCGGGTGACGAGCTGGACCAGCCGCCCGTCCCGATACCGCGCCGAGATCGCCAGGCCGTCGAGCTTTGGCTCCACACTCCACCGCTCCACCAGACGGCCGATGCGCCGCTCCAACCCCGCCGCCCACGCCGTCAGCCCCTCGGGCCCGAACACGTTGTCCAGCGACAGCATCGGCACCGTGTGCGGGACGTCGCCCACCACCGCTCCCCCGGCCACCTTGCCGGTCGGCGAGTCCGGCAGCACCTGCTCCGGGTGCTCGGCCTCATAGGCGGCGATGCCGCGCACCAGCCGGTCGAACGCGTCATCGTCCAAGGGCGAGTCGCCGTCGCCGTAGTAAGCGGCCGCGGCGGCGACGGCGGTCTGCACGGCGGCCGCGTACGCGGCCTGATCAGCGATCTCGGTGAAGGCAACGGCTTCGCTCATGACGACATCATTCCTGGCGGCTACGACAGTTCCAGCGCCGCGGACCGTGTCCCCAGGCACCCCGAAGGGCGACGTTGTGCAGGCACCGGTCACTGGGATGCCGCAGTCCTCGAAGACCGGGTGGGACCCGTTTGTCACGGGCCCCGAGTTCGCGCTCGCGGCCGCGAGCGCGAACTCGGCGGCCGGCCAGGGGTCAGGGGGTCAGCGTGACCCAGTTGGACTGAATGTCGGTGCGGCCCAGGTGTGCGGTGACGAAGACGTTCGAGGGCTCGTCGACCTGGACGGACGTCGCCTGAAAGGTGGCGGACGTGGCGCCCGCGGGGATGGTCATCGGGCCTGGGACGTCCAGGATTCCCCAGCTCGACTGCAGGAAGACCGCGGTGTCGACGTCGGACGGGCCCGCGAGGGTGATGGTGCCCTCGAAGGACGTGCCGCTCTTGACCGACTCGGGCAGGGTGACCGCCGTGATCCGGGGATGGATCGTGATCTCCAGGAAGGCGGTGGCCTGGAAAGCGGTCGCCTTGAGCGTCACCCGGGTCGTCCTGGTGACATCGGCGGTGCTGAGGTAGAAGCTTCCCCTGGTGTCGCCCTCACCGATGGAGCCGATGCTGCTCTCCAGCCGCACGGCGGGGTCGTCGTCGACGACGCTCACCTGCACGGGGACGCCGCCCTCCGGGGCCGGATTGGCGAGCACGACGTTGAACTGCTCGAAGTGCTGCAGCCCGTAGAGTCCACCCGAGTTCTCGGGGTGGATGCTCACCTTCTGGCTGCCATCGAACGGGGGGACGAGGACCTTCGACGCGGTGAGCGTGCGGGCGCCCAGCGTGAACGAGATGGTGACCTTGGTGTCCTCGGTGACCGGGCGCACCTGAATCCCCCCCACGCCCCCGCCGTAGGTCCCCTCCTGGAAGAACTCCGTTTCGGGCACCGTGACCGCGGGGTTGTCGGAGGCCATCCGCACGGTCATCCCGCCGGCCGGGGCGGGCCCGGTGAACAGGATGTACAGGCTCACGAAGTTGGGAGCCGTCGAGGGCGGAATCTCCACCATCTTCAGCCCCGGGTTGACGGTGACGTCCCGGGCGAGGGACCGGCCCTTGTATCCGGCGGTGACACGCGCCGTGTACTGGGGCCCCTCGACCGGCTTGACTGTCAGCGGAACGGCGGCGCGGGTCTGCCCGCGCCGCACGGTGACGGTGGCCGGGACGGCCAGCGACGACCGGTCCGACCTCAGCGAGATCTTGACGTTGGAGCCGGGCGCGCAGCTCAGGCTGACCTCGCCGGACACCTCGTCGCCCGCATGCGCCACCGCGGGCGCCGTGAACCCGGTCAGCGCCGGACGGCACGCGGCTGCCGAGGCCTGCTGCCCGGGCACCGTTACCAGGGCTACCGTCATCAGCAGGGCGACCACGAAACGTCTCTTCATCAGACCCCCATCCAATCTGGATCGATCACGAGGCCGTGCCGAGGGACGGGGCCCCACGTCCCTCGGCTCAGACCATCCGCAATCAGGACGCCCCAGCGACTCCAAAGCCTGACATCGTGGCCACAACCGGACTAACGACACTGATCGCAACGGCCAACCGCTGGGCTTCCCTTCTCATCGCGCCGGATCGTGCGGACGGCGCGATCGTCGTCCTGGACGACACCGGGCGCGTCCCCGCTGGATGGTGAGCCCGGCCGGACGCGGACCCGCGGTCGAGATCGGCCCGGACGTCCTGTGTCCCGGTGACCGAGGTCATCTGCTGGTGAAGTCCCCTGCGGGATGACGGGTGGACGGGCTTTTCGACCACCTGGGCACCCGCCCCACCCGCGCGTCACGGGCCCCGGGTGCCGGCCGCGGCCGCGAGGGCGAACGCACCGACCCCGATCAGGGCCACGGTCGCGCCCGCCGGGCCTAGGTCGAAGAGCCGGCCGACCACCAGGTCGCCCGCGAAGGAGAACATGCCGGCGCAGAACGCCAGCACGCCGTAGTACGAGCCGAAGCGCTCGGGCGGGGCGTGCCGGGCGGTGCGCTGGAAGATCGCCGGCTGGACCAGTCCGTTCGCCACGCCATTGAGGACGGCTGCGAGCATCAGCGGGCCCGTCTGCGTACCATCCAGCGGGGCGAGCACGAAGAACGTCGCCGCCGCGCACAGCAGGCCCAGGCGCAGCACCCACGGGCGCTCGCCCCGGCGGCCGGCGGCGACGAAGGGCTGGGCGGCCGCGGCGACCGCGGCCAGCACGCAAAAGCAGAGGGTCGCCGCGCCGGGAGCGAAGCCCAGCAGCGGCACGGCGGTCATGACGTGGTTGGCAAGCAGCGTCGTGGGAGCGGTCATCAGCGCGAAGAGCAGGAACGCGCGGTCGCCGAGCACCGTCCGCACGCCCGCGAGGATGTCGCGGAAGCGTGTGGGCGCCGGCTTCCTCCCGCTCTGCGGCAGGAGGAGGAACAGAACGCCACCGACCGTCCACATGGCGGCGGCCGTTCCCGCCAGGAGCGCGAACCCCGGCCCTAGGGAGAGGAGGAGGAGCCCCACGGGCGGGCCCACGACCGTCGCGATGTGCTGGGCCGTGACATAGGCGGCGAAGCCGCCGGACCGGCGGGCGGGGCCGACGCCGGCCAGCAGGCTCTGGGCCGCGGGGTTGTAGAGCGCGCCGCCCGCGGCCAGGACGACGGCCGCGCACAGCAGCGCGCCCACGCTCTCGGCGCCGCCGAGCAGGACGAAGCCCAGCGCGCGCAGGGCGCAGGCGATCGCCCCGGTCCGGCGCGCGCCGAGCAGGTCGGTGACCGCGCCGACCGGCAGCAGGAGCGCGTACTGCAGGCCGACCCGCACCCCGAGGATCAGCCCGACCGTGCCGGCCAGCAGGCCCAGGTCGTGCCGCAGGTGCGCGACCAGGTGCGCCATCACGGAGAAGAACCCCAGGCAGGCGGCGGACTGGATCGCGACCACCGTCACGATCACCCGGCGGCCGGACGGGTCCACGGCGGGATCGGGCGGTGCGGGAGCGGGAGCGGGTGCAGCGACGGTCACGGGGCAGAGCCCACCACAGGGACATCCGGCGGGTCCAATATGGATAAAAGACGAGATCCGATAGGCGAACTCATATCGGCCCAGACCCGTGGGCGTCCCGGCCGGACCGGGTGGATATGCTGCACGCGGTCCGTGCTGTTCCGGTTCGTGGGAGGGGTCAACCGGTGAGCGACGCCGCCGAGCTTCGAGACGACACGACGCGCGTCGCCGACCTCCCGGAGGACCAGCGCGAGTACATCCGCTCGATGTTCCAGGCCGCGCCGCTGAGCGCGCTGCTGGACCTGCGGCTGGTCGAGATGAGCCCCCGGCACGCCGTGGTGTGCATGCCCATCGGCGCGCAGGCGTCCAACAGTTCGGGGCGGCTGCACGGCGGCGCCATCGCCACGCTGATCGACCAGGCCGCCGGCACGGCGGCCGCCCACGCCGGCGGGCTGGACATGACCACCCACGCCCTGGTGACCGTCGACCTGCACGTGCGGTACCTGGCACGGGCCCGAGGCGAACGGGTCTACGCGCGGGCCGAGGTCCTCAAGGTCGGCAGCCGGCTCATCACCATCGAGTGCAAGGTCACCGACGACGACGGCCGGCTGATCGCCTCCTCCGACTTCGGCATGATGATCGTCCCCCGCCACGACGCCGGCGGCGGCGGGTCCTGACGTCGTCCGTACGGCCTGAGACGGCCTGAGACCGCCCGCCGGGTGCGGTTCCGGCGGACGGTCTCGGGGCGGCGGGCGCGTGCGGCGGTGTCAGGCCTCCGCGATGGCGCGCTCGGGGCACTGGCCCATGGCGGTGCGGACCGTCTCCCGGAACTCGGCCGGGACCTCGGGCGTCAGCACCACCGCGTAACCGTCGTCGCTCAGGTCGAACACCTCCGGGCACAGCGCGCAGCAGACGCCGTGGCCCCGGCAGCGGTCCGCATCGACGGTGATCTTCATCGGGCCTTGTCCTCCGCGGGCGTGAACTGCAGGTTCAGGTTGGTCAGGCCCCGCAGGATGTAGGTCGGAAGGTACCGGAAGCGGCGGGCGTCCGCGGGACCGTGCACCCGCTCGTCCAGTCTGACGTCGGCCGTGCGGTCCAGGAGCCGGGTGAGGGCCACCCGGGCCTCGGCCCGGGCCAGGGGCGCGCCGGGGCAGGTGTGGATGCCGCGCCCGAACGCGATGTGGTGGCGGGCGTTCTTGCGCTCGACATCGAACGTCGCCGGGTCCTCGAAGTGGCGCGGATCGCGGTTGGCGGCCCCGTTGAGCACCATCACCGTGGTGCCCGCGGGGATGTCGACCCCGCCCACCGTGGTCGGCACGCGCGACAGCCGGAAGTCGCCCTTGATCGGGCTCTCCATCCGCAGCGTCTCCTCGATGAAGTTGGGGATGCGGTCGGGCTCGGCGCGCAGCAACCGCTGCAGGTCGGGGCGCTCGACGAGCAGCTTGATCGCCGAGCTGATGAGCCGGACGGTGGTCTCCTGGCCGGCCGCGAACAGGTTGGCGGCCACCCGCACGACGTCGATGACCTCCGGCGTCGAGCCGTCGGGGAACGTCGCGGTGGCCAGGCCGGTGAGCACGTCGCCGCGGGGCTCGCGGCGGCGGTCCTCGATGTAGGCGGTGAACCGGGCGTACAGGAACTCCAGCGGAGAGTGCGCCAGCGTGTCCTCGCCGGTGCTGCCGATGCCGGCCTGCGACCGCGGCCGATGGTGCAGCACCTCGACGAACTCCGCGCGGTCCTCCGCCGGCACGCCGAGCAGGTCGGCGATGACCAGCAGGGTGAACGGGCCCACGAACTCGCCGATGAACTCGCCCTCGCCCGCGGCCAGGAAGTCGTCCAGCAGCCGGTCGGCGACCTCCCACATCGACGCCTCGTTCTCCTTCAGGCGCCGGGGGGTGATCAGCTTCATCAGCAGCGCGCGGTGCCTGGTGTGCTCGGGCGGGTCGAGCGTCGGAAGCTGGTCGCTCATCGGCAGCTCGTCGCGGTGCCGCTCGATCAGCTCGGTCACGTCGTCGCCCTCCAGCGGCACCGGGAACCCGGGGAAGGGGCCGGTCACCGAGACGCACGAGGAGAACGTCTCGGTGTCGTTGAACACCTGGACCGCCTCGTCGTACCCGGTCACCATCATCACGCCGTGGTGGCGTTCGCGCCGTACCGGACACTGCCCGCGCAGCGCCTCGAAGTACGGGTAGGGGTTCTCGACGAGCTCGTCACCGCGGAAGAAGTCGAGCGCCTCGAAGTCGTCCACCGTCTGCACCGCTCCCTTCGACACCGCAACGCGAGTGTCCGTCGGCCGTGAATGGTCCGGTCGGATCGCCATGCTGCGGGTCAGGGCGGTGGTGCGGCGACCCGGCCGGCTCACCTTCCCCACCTGCACGAACATGGCCGGGCCGGGCTCCTCGGCGGCCGGGCGCAGCGCGCGCCGACCCCCTGGCCGGTGCCGTCGGCGGACGCCACCGTGTCCAGCACCGCATCAAGCATCCTCTCGGTCCATGGAAAGTACCTTCTCGCACAGCGGCAATCAAGCACTCCAATCCGAGAACGGTGAGCACAGACCCGGCGGCCCGAGCCGCCCGCCATGCCCGCACCGGCCGTCCGCACCGCCCGCCCGCCCCCGGTGGACGGCGACCGTTCGAGAGACAGAACCGAGAGACGTGTTGCCCTTTATTGAGAACATGCTTATCTCTTAGCGCAATCGACATTGCCGAGACCGGGTCCGGACGCGTACGATCGGGGCGGCTCGGCGCGACCACCGGCCGGACGACGCTGCGAAGGGGCCATCCGTGAACCTGGACTTCACCGACGATCAGGAAGCTCTGCGCGGCGCCGTGCGCGAGTTCTTCGACAAGGAGTCGCCTCCAGAGGTCGTCCGGGCGGCCGAGCCCCTCGGCTTCGACGCCGCCCTGTGGCGCAAGGTGGTCGAGCTGGGCCTGCCCGCGATCGCCGTCCCCGAGGACCGGGGCGGAGGCGGTGCCGGGTTCGTGGAGCTGGCCATCGCCGCCGAGTTCCTCGGACGCTCCCTCGCGCCCGTACCGCTGATCGAGGCGGCGGTCGCCACCACCCTGCTCACCTCGGTGCCCGGCGAGGCGACACCGGCGGCGGACGCCGTCGCCGGTGAGCTGCTGGCGACGGTGGCGCTGCACCCGGTCACCGGGGACGTCGCCCGCCTGGTCCCGGCCGGCGCGGTGGCGGACCTGGTCGTCGTGCTGCGCGGCGAGGAGCTGCTGGCGGTCCGCGGGCCCGGCGGGCCGGCCGGGGCTGCCGGGGCGGTGCCCAACCTGGGCGCGATGCCGGTCGCGGACCGCCGCCTGGACACGGGCGAGGTGACCGTGCTGGCGAAGGGCGCGCAGGCCGTCGCCGCCCACCGCCGCGCGGTGCGCCACTGGGAGCTGCTGACCGGTGCGGCGCTCCTGGGGATCGCGTCCAGGGCGCTGGAACTCGGCATCGACTACGTCCTGGACCGCCGGGCCTTCGGCGTTCCCATCGCCGGCTTCCAGACGGTCCAGCACCGGCTGGCCGACAACTCCACCGCCATCGAGGGCACCCGGCTGCTGGCCTACAAGGCCGCGTGGGCGCACGACGCCGGACTGCCGTCCGCCGGCACGCTGGCCACGATGTCGCTGCTGTTCGCGTCGGAGACCGCGTTCAAGACGGCGTCCGACAGCCTGCACTTCCACGGCGGCTACGGCTACACCCTCGAATATGACGTCCAGCTGTACTTCCGGCGCGCCAAGGCGTGGCCGCTGGTGGCCGGTGACCGGCGGGTCGCCTACGCGCGGCTGCCGCACCGCCTGTTCGACGCGACGGAGGCATGAGGATGGATTTCTGGGAGTCCGACGACCTGGCCGAGCACCGCGAGGCGGCACGCGCCTGGGTCGAGGCCAACGTGCGGCCCGAATGGGTCGACGAGCAGCGCCGCAGCGGCTGCCACCAGACGATGGAGCTGCACGCCCTGCTGGCGCGTGATGGGATCCTCGCCGCCGGCTGGCCGCCGCAGTACGGCGGCGGCGACGTCGACCCCGGATTCGCCGCCGCCGTCTTCGACGAGTGCGCCCGGCTGGGCCTGCACTTCGACGGGTGGGCGACGACGGTCATGGTGCTGCACACGGTCCAGCACGTCGGCACGGAGGCGCAGAAGCGCCAGTACATTCCGGCCGCGCTGCGCGGCGAGCTGCTGATCGCCCTCGGGTACAGCGAGCCGGACTCCGGCTCGGATGTGGCGGCGGCCAAGACGACCGCCGTCCGGGACGGGGCCGAGTGGGTCGTCAACGGCCAGAAGATGTTCACCAGCACAGCGCAGGTGTGCAGTCACGTCTTCGTTCTGGCCCGTACCGCTCCGGACGCGCCCAAGCACAAGGGCCTGTCGCTGTTCCTCGTACCGACGGACGCCCCGGGGTTTGAGGTCCAGCCGATCCACACGCTCGGCGGCCAGGTCACCAACGCGACCTTCTACACCGGCGTACGCGTCCCCGACACCGCCCTGATCGGCGAGGCCGACCAGGGCTGGAGCGTCATGAGGGTGGCGCTGGTGTACGAGCGGGGCGTCTCCAGCCCCACGTCGGTCGAGCGGACAGTGGCCGACGACCTCGCCGCCTGGGCTCGCGAGGCCCGCCGTCCCGACGGGACCGCCGTGCTGGACGATCCGCTGGTCGCCGAGCGGATCGGCAGGATCGCCGTCGAGGAGGAGGTCTCCCGGCTCCTCGGCCGGTGGATGAACTGGAACGCCGCCAAGGGCGGGGTCCCCGGCCCCGAGGGGTCCATGCGCAAGCTCTTCTGGAGCGAGGCCGGCCAACGCCACTTCAGCGAGGCCCTCGACATCCTGGGCGCCGAGGGCCTGCTGGCCCCGGAGGCCCCCGGCGCCCCCGCCGGCGGCATGTTCGAGCACGACTTCCGCAACGCCGTGGTCACCACGATCTACGGCGGGGCCAGCGAGGTCCTCCGCGACATCATCGCCGAACGCCACCTCGGTCTCCCCCGCAGCCGCCCCAGCCTCTGATCCGGTCCGTCCGACGGGCGGGGGTCGCCGGCCCCCGCTCCGGGAGGACCACGCGCGGGTGTCCGTCCGGCCACGCGCCGCTCCGGGATCGGCAGGACGTGCAAAGACCTCGTCAATCCTGTGAGGGGTCGCGAACACCTGCGGCCACGCCCCGCTCTCACCTCTCGGTTCCGGCGGATCCCCCAGGTGATCGACGCCGGACCGGACGGGTGGGTCCGGGCTCTTGTGAGAGGGGTGATCGAAATGGCCGTGCTGGTGATCGTGCTCGCCGTCTTCCTGGCCGGCGCCGTGGTGGGCGCGTTCACGTTCGTGGTGGTCGGGATCCACGCCGAGGAGCGGCGGGCGTTCCGGGACGGCGCGACGGACAGCCGGTGCGGGGCCGTGTCGCGGCGACTGTTGACGGCCGGGGTCGTACGTGAGGGAACGCGGCGCTGACCATGCGGCCGCCGGACACGATGCGCATCAGATGCGGATCATGTCCGGCGGGAGATGCCCGGCGCGCTGGACGCGCGCCCGGGTGGCTTCGGGAGTCCGGCGTCCCCCGTGCACGGTCGGAGCATGTGAACGGCCGGGTGCGGGCGTCCGCACCCGGCCGTCGAGGGAGCGCCCCGCGGGACGGGGTGGAAAGGGCGCTACCGCGTGCTCACAGCACCGAGTTGAGCGCGGCGTAGTAGCCGCTGCGCTGGCCCAGAGCGGTCGGATGGTAGGAGTTGTCGATCGGGATGGTGACCGAGTTCAGCCAGTCGTGTCCGCTGCACAGTTCGTGCCCCGCGAACTCGTCCCGTACGCCGGAGTAGGTGAAATTCGCCCGGCCGCTGGCGCCGGCTATCACGCTGTCCAGCAGGTCGGCCGCGCCGTTCAGCGCGGTCCGCTTGGTGTTGCTGAGCCCCACGCAGACATTCACGATCTTGTAGAGCCGCGGATAGTCGAGCACCACGACGCGGGCCGACGGCGCCTTCGAGCGGATCGCCCCGTAAAGCGTGTCGAGCCGGCCCGGCAGCTGGTTCTGCATGAAGGCCTTGGCGTTGTTGACCGCGTTGATGCAGGTCGAGTCGGAGCCCAGGACGCACGTTTCCATGACGTTCGCGAATCCGGCGTCGTTGCCGCCGGCCGTGACCGTCACCAGGGTGGTGGCCGAGCTCAGGGCGCCGAGCTGGCCGCTGGCGATGGACGTGGTCGTGGCCCCCGAGCAGGCGACGAACCGGAACGAGGCCGGAGCGTTGGCGTTGGCCCACAGTTTCGGATAGGCGTTGTTGCTGCGTTTGCAGTTTCCGCTGGCGGAGTCGTAGCTTCCCGCGCCGAGTCCGGAGGAGTAGGAATCGCCGAGTGCGACGTAGTTGACGGCGGCTGCGGAAGCGGATCGGGCGGTGGCGGTCAGGCCGATGGTGAGGGTCGCCGCACATACTGCGGCAAGCGCGAGGCGGGGGACGCGCATCAGCTCTCCAAGGGGGGATTGGAGGGTACGACCTCACTTATACATCGGAATGTCGTACTGGGGAGTAGCTGATTTGTCCGACATTTTTGGCATTTTCTGCCGTTGACGCGCCCGTTCCATCGTGCGGGTTAGGGGAACGGTGAACCGCATCGGCCGCGACCACGACTCCGGGACTTGCGACAAAGGTTCCCATCAGAAATCCGCCCGTGACCCGAAAACGTCGGATCAGTGGCAGGACGAGCCCTTGCTCAAGCGATTCGCCTCCGCTTGGGCGGCGGGCCGCTCAATGCACCCCCGCGACTGCGGCCGGACGTGTCCGCTTCGGCGGAGCGGCCGTCGCCCGCCCACGGGCCGCCCACGCCGGGAGCGCCGGCCCGTCCGGTGTGCTGCCCGTGCCGGGCAGCCGTACGTCGCCGCCTCCGTGAACCTGGCGGAGCACGCCAGGTGGGAAACGAACAGAGGGACGGGGCGGCCCCGTCCCTCTGTTCGTCCTCGCTCCCCCGCGTTCGCCAGAGAACACCGTGGGCGCGAGACTCGGTCGGAATGTGCCGGTCCGCGTGCCTGGTACCGGCCCTTCCCCTGTGCTCAGAATGCCCAGCTGACCTCGTCGACGCTGTCGTTGCTGCTCATCGGCTCCTCAAGGGACTCCCCCGGGAGCAGGAGGCGGATCCGGTTCTTGTCACGGTCGATCAGCGCGGCCGTGTACCGGGTCATGTTGACCCATGAGGAGATGTTGTTGGCGGCGGTTCCGCTCCCCATGGGGAGCTGGCTGAGGTCGACGGTGTATCCCGCGCCGATCCCGTAAGCCGGGCCCCTGCGGTCGTAGTCGCGGTAAAGGCACAGGGTCATGGACGGGCACCCCTCGCCGTCGTTCAGCTTGACCACCCCCGCCGGAAGCGCCTGGGGCGCCTGAGTGGCGGAGAAGGCAGCCGTGGGAGCGAGGAGCAGCGCGGCGGCGGCAACGCCCAGGACAGCACCGGCCCGCCTGGCGCGTGTCGCGTCGGATCGCTGGTCGAACACAATTTCCCCTTCCGGGATCGATGTCTCACGTCAGGGTTACGTGTACCCGCCAATGGCGGCCGCCGCCACTTTCGAACAGTTAATCAACTGCTAAAAGCAGTCATCGGGATCGGTCTCGCCGACCGTTCAAGGCTCGGCGGAACGCCGAATTATGCTCATATCGCCGACCGCCGGGAAGCACCTTTTCCGGTTGCCGGACAAGCACAGCCATCGCACACTCTGCCGGTTGTCGGCCGGTCTTGCCGAATCGATGCGAACGTCCGGAATTGGAGCAGCTGGAGCGCCTTTTCCGGAGGGGCTCCTCAGCCGGCCGGGTGGCCCGCGTCCAGGTCGGGCAGGGCGGCGAAGCCGATCGGGTCGGCCGCGGAGTCGATCCGCAGCCCGACCGGGGCCAGCAGGAAACCGACGTGGTCGCCCAGGTCGAGGCGTTCCAGGACGCGACCCACCAGGCGGCGGGGGGAGGCTGTCAGCAGGGGCACGCCGCCCGGGCCCGGCCGCCAGTCGCAGCGGGCGAACTTGTCGATCTCGTCACCGGTCTCCTCGCCGAACAGGGACGCCAGTTCCCGCTGGTCCTCACCCTCCCGGCCGAGGACGTGCACGGCCAGGACCGGCGCGGACCCGGCCACCCGGTACGTGTGGTTGCGCCGTGACAGGCAGACCAGGAACCGGAACGGCTCGATGCTGGTCTGCGTGGCGAAGCCGACCAGGCAGCCCGCCCGTGCCCCCGTGGCCGGGTCGACGGCGGTCACCACGAACATCGGGTAGTCGAACCCGGCCACGAACTCACCGACCAGGTCCTCGTCCCACTCCACCCCAGAGGTCATGCGCCAACCCTAAGCCCGGCCGGAGACCGGCCCGAGGAGGCGAACACCGCGGTCGCCGGGATGCCCGCCTCCGCAGGCACGGGAGTCCGGGCCAGACGCCCTCCGCAGCACCGCACCGTCCCGGTCGGCCCCCTCGGGTCAACTTCAGTTGACCAATCCAACGTGTCAGCCTAGGCTGACAGCCATGAGCCGAGCCAGGGAGTTGGCCGGAGCGGCCGACAGCACCGACCCCGCGGTGGGGCTGGCCGCCGTGGCGGCGCTGCGCGGCCTGCTGGAGGAGATCGAGGCCCGCCAGGTCGACCACGCCCGGGCGCTGGGCTGGTCGTGGGAGGCGATCGCCTCGGCGCTGGGGGTCCGCCGCCAGTCGGTTCACCGCAAGCATGCCCGCCGTCATCGGAGGTGAGGATGTTCCGCAGGTTCTCCCCCGGCGCGCGCGAGGTCGTGATCCGGGCCGGTGACCTGGCCGCCGCGGCCGGGCGCGACCGGATCGGCACCGAGTTCGTGCTGCTGGCCCTGTGCGAGGACGCAGCCCTGGCGCCGACGCTGGAACGGCACGGCGTCATTGGGCCGGCGGCGCAGCACGCGATCGCCGCGGCGCTGAGCCGGCCCCGCCCCTACAGCGACCGTGAACTGCTCGCCACCTTGGGCATCGACCTGGACGAGGTACGGCGCCGGATGCGGGCGTTGGGCGAGGACGAGCCGTTCGAGGTGCGCCGCAGCGTGCTGTGGCCGCTGCGGGTCGCCGTGGTGGGGCCGGGCCGGGACCTGCCGTTCACCGGTGGCGGTCGCAAGGTGCTGGAGGTGGCGTCGTGGCGGGCCCGCCGCCGCGGCCGGACCCCGGTGGAGCCCGCCGACCTGCTGCACGGCCTGCTGGCCGACGGCCGGAGCAACGCGATCCGCGTGCTGCGCCACCTGCGGGTGGACGTGCGCGGCCTGGTGTCGTCGCTGGACCGGCGGGCCGCCTGACCCCGCGGCCCGACCGGAAGGCATATCCGGCAAACTCCGGGTAAAGCGATCGCATGAGGATTCACCCTGTCCCCCGCCGGCACGAGCTCGTCGAGCTGCGCAAGTCGGGCCTGGAGACCCTGGGCGGCTTCCGCAGCTTCCTGATCCGCGGCAACCTGGTGGACCTCGCGGTCGCCTTCGTGGTCGGCGCGGCCTTCGCCGGCCTGGTCAAGGACTTCGTCACCGCGTTCATCGCGCCGCTGCTGGCCCTGCTGGGCGGCGAGCCCGACTTCACCCGGCTCAGCTTCACGATCGCCGGCACCAGGTTCCCCTACGGGGTGTTCCTGACCTCCGCGACGGCCTTCTTCATCACCGCGCTCATCGTCTACTTCCTGGTGGTGCTGCCCACCACCAAGCTCATCGCCCGTCTGCACCGCGGCGAGCGGGCCACCGAACGCGACTGTCCCGAATGCCTCAGCGCCATTCCGGTCGCCGCCCGGCGCTGCCGCTACTGCACCTGCGAGGTCGTCGCGGCGACCGAGGCGCCACCGCAGTGACGCGGCGTCCGCCCGGCGCCCCGCCGGCCGCAGAGGGCGCCTAGCCGGTCGGCGTCTGGCCGGATACGGGCCCGGGAGGGTCGAGGGCGCCCTGGAAGCCGTGGGCGAGGGCGCTCATGGCCCGGTTGAGGAGCTCGCCCAGGTCGGCGTCGTCGTGGCGCAGCCACTGCTCGTAGGAGGCCACGGCGGCGCCCAGGCACGCGTACGCGATCGCCTGGGGCATCAGGGCGTCCGCGGGCTGCCCGAGGCGGCCCGCGACGAACACCGCGACCACGGCGCGCCAGTCGGCGTAGCGCAGCGTGGAGTGCGCCTGGAGCGCGGGCACCTGGAGGATCATCATCATCCGCAGCCGGTGCCAGGGGACCTGGTCGGGGTCCAGGCGGTTGAACGCCACCACCGCCCGGCGCAGGGCGTCCATCATCGGGATCTCCGGCGGGCAGCCGGCGAACCAGGCGCGCATGTGCTCCAGCTCGCGCTCGAAGTCGCCCCAGACCACGTCGTTCTTGGAGCCGTAGTAGCGGAAGAAGGTGCGCCGGCCGATGCCGGCGGCAGCCGCGATGTCGTCGACGGTGGTCTCCTCGAAACCGCGCTCGGCGAACAGCCGCAGCGCGACCTGCTCCAGCTCCGCGCGCGAGGTACGAGGTCGGCGCCCGACCCGTGGGGCGCGGGCGGCCGAAGGTCGATCGGTCGTCTCCGGCACACCTCTTCCTTTCGGCACCAAGTGCCATTATCGTGGCCGCACACGCGATGAGGTATCACGTGCGGTTGACTGAAGGAGTCTTTCATGAGCGGTCTTTCGCAGGTCCCGGCCTCCGTCTCCCCCTCCCCCGCGCAGGACGAGCGCGCGACCGCTCCGGACGGGCAGGACCTCCTGGAGCAGGACCTGCTCGTGGAGGAGGTCTCGATCGACGGCATGTGCGGCGTCTACTAAGCACGCCCGCGATGCCCGAGCCCAGCCCTCCCGGCGCCGGCGCCCAGTCCGCGGGTTTCGACCTCGACGCCGCCTGGGAGCTGCACCCGCAGGTGGCGGTGCGCCCCGAGCCGTTCGGGGCGCTGCTCTACCACTTCGGCACGCGGCGGCTGTCGTTCCTCAAGGACCGCACGCTGCTGACCGGGGTACGCGCCCTGGCCGACCAGCCCAGCGCCCGGGCCGCCCTGCGCAGCGCAGGCGTCGAGGAGGACGACCTGGGCCGCTACCAGGCCGCGCTGGCCACGCTGGCGGACTCCGCCATGCTCGTCAGGCGGGCGGCCGCCGCAGGCAAGTCCTGAAGGATCCGAAGGAGAACAGCACCGTGGCCCTCGCCCCCACCGCGCCCCGGCGCCCGGACCGGTCGCCCGGCCGCCTGGTGGACCACTTCCAGCATGGTCTCGACGCCCCGATCTGCCTGACCTGGGAGCTCACCTACGCCTGCAACCTGGCGTGCGTGCACTGCCTGTCCAGCTCGGGCCGGCGGGACCCACGGGAGCTCACCACCGCCGAGGCCAAGGCGGTGATCGACGAGCTCGAGCGGATGCAGGTGTTCTACGTGAACATCGGGGGCGGGGAGCCCACGGTGCGCTCGGACTTCTGGGAGCTGGTGGACTACGCCACCGCCCACCGGGTCGGAGTGAAGTTCTCCACCAACGGGGTCAAGATCACCCCAGAGGTGGCGGCCCGGCTGGCCGACAGCGACTACGTGGACGTGCAGATCTCGCTGGACGGCGCCACCGCCGAGGTCAACGACGCGGTCCGCGGGCAGGGCTCGTACGCCACCGCGACCCGGGCGATGCGGTACCTCCAGGAGGCCGGGTTCCGCGACTTCAAGATCTCGGTCGTGGTGACCCGGCACAACGCCGGGCAGCTGGACGCGTTCCAGGCGCTCGCCGACCGCTACGGCGCCCAGCTGCGGCTGACCCGGCTGCGGCCCTCCGGCCGCGGCGCCGACGTGTGGGACGAGCTGCACCCCACGGCCGAGCAGCAGGAGAGCCTGTACCACTGGCTGGTCGAGCACGGCGAGCGCGTGCTCACCGGCGACTCGTTCTTCCACCTTTCGGCCTATGGGTCGGCGCTGCCCGGGCTGAACCTGTGCGGCGCCGGCCGGGTGGTGTGCCTGATCGACCCGGTGGGCGACGTCTACGCCTGCCCGTTCGCCATCCACGACAACTTCCTGGCCGGCAACGTGCGCGACGAGGGCGGCTTCACCCGGGTGTGGCGGGAGTCGGAGCTGTTCGCCGAGCTGCGGCGGCCGCAGACCGGCGGCGCCTGCACACAGTGCTCGGCGTACGACGCCTGCCGCGGCGGGTGCATGGCGGCCAAGTTCTTCACCGGCCTCCCGCTGGACGGCCCGGACCCCGAATGCGTCAAGGGCCACGGCGAGGCGGCGCTGCGGTCCGTCGACCGCACGGCCGCTCCCCGGCCCGGCGCCGACCACTCGCACAAGGGCCCGGTCCGTGGTCAGCCGGTGTCCCTGGGCATGCCCGTGATGCCGGGCGGCCGCCCGGACCGCTTCTGCGACGAGAGCCCGCTAGCCGGCTCCAAGCAGCGGTGAACGGCCCTCCGGACCGGGACGAGACAAGAGGACGATCATGAGCGGTGCATGGTTCGAGACGGTCACCGAGGCCCAGCGGCGGGCCAGGAAGCGGCTGCCGAAGTCGGTCTACGGGGCGTTGCTCGCCGGGTCCGAGCGGGGCGTGTCCTACGACGACAACACCAAGGCGTTCGCCGAGCTGGGGTTCGCCCCGCACGTGGCCGGCCTGTCGGCCAAGCGCGACCTGGGCACCACGGTCATGGGCGAGTCGATCTCGCTGCCGGTGATCATCTCCCCGACCGGTGTGCAGGCCGTGCACCCCGACGGTGAGGTGGCGGTGGCGCGGGCCGCCGCGGCGCGGGGCACGGCGATGGGCCTCAGCTCGTTCGCCAGCAAGCCGCTGACCGAGGTCGTGGCGGCCAACCCGCAGGTGTTCTTCCAGATGTACTGGATGGGCAGCAAGGACGCGATGCTGCGGCGCATCGAGCATGCGCGCGCCGCCGGGGCCAAGGGGCTCATCGTCACCCTCGACTGGTCGTTCTCCCACGGGCGGGACTGGGGCAGCCCGTGGATTCCCGAGCGGCTGGACTTCAAGGCGATGGCCAAGCTCGCACCCCAGGCGCTGGCGCGTCCGCGCTGGCTGCTGGAGTACGTCAAGACCCGGCGCCTCCCGGACCTGACGACGCCGAACCTGGCCGAGGCCGGGCAGGAGGCGCCGACGTTCTTCGGGGCCTACGGCGAGTGGATGCAGACCCCTCCCCCCTCATGGGAGGACGTGCGCTGGCTGCGCGAGCAGTGGGGTGACGCGCCGTTCATGCTCAAGGGCGTGTGCCGGGTGGACGATGCCCTGCGCGCCGTCGACGCCGGGGTCACCGCGATCTCGGTGTCCAACCACGGCGGCAACAACCTCGACGGGACGCCGGCGCCGATCCGCGCCCTGCCCGCCGTCGCGCAGGCGGTGGGCGACCAGGTCGAGGTCCTGCTCGACGGGGGCGTGCGCCGCGGCGGCGACGTGGTCAAGGCGCTGGCGCTGGGCGCCAGGGCGGTGATGATCGGACGGGCCTACCTGTGGGGCCTGGCCGCCAACGGGCAGGCGGGCGTGGAGAACGTGCTCGACATCCTGCGCGGCGGCATGGACTCGGCGCTGCTGGGACTGGGGCGCTCGTCCATCCACGAGCTGACCCCCGACGACGTGCTCGTCCCGGCGGGATTCACCCGGGACCTGGGGGTCGTGGAGCAGCCGCGGCCATGACCGGGGCACAGCGCCCGGTCGCCGTGGTCACCGGCGCCGCGCGGGGCATCGGCGCGGCGGTCTCCGCCGCGCTCGCCGCCGCCGGTTACGACCTGGTCCTCGGCGACGTCCCCGCCCCCGGCGCCGTCGCGGGACTGCGCTACCGGCTGGCCACCGCCGACGACCTCACGGCGGTGGAGAAAAGGTGCCGGGACCTGGGAGCCCAGGTGACCGCGCTGCCCTGCGACGTGCGTTCCCCCTCGGACGTGGCGCGGCTCGTCGGCGCCGCCGGCCCCGGTGACCTGGTCGCCGCGGTCGCGGTCGCCGGGATCATCGGCGCCGACGGCCCCGCCTGGGAGCAGACGCCCGCCGACCTCGACCGCGACCTGTCGGTCAACCTGCACGGGGTGGCCAACCTCGCCCGTGCCGCGGTCCCCCGCCTGCTGCTCGCGCCGCGGGGCCGGGGCCGGTTCGTCGCCGTCGTCTCCTCGGCGGGCGAGCGCGGGCTCCCCCGCCTGGCCTCCTACGTCGCGGCCAAGCACGCCGCGCTCGGCTACGTCCGCGCCCTGGCCGCCGACCTCGGCCCCAGCGGCGTCACCGCCAACGCGGTGCTGCCCGGCAGCACCGCGACCGCGCTGCTGGACCACACCGCCGGCGTCTACGGGCTCGACGGCGCCGCCGAACTGGCCCGCCACCAGCGGCTCGCCCGTCTCCTCGACCCGGCCGAGATCGCCTCGGCGGTGGTGTGGCTGTGCTCGGAGGGAGCCTCCGCGACCACCGGCGCGGCGCTGAACGTCGACGGCGGCTTCACCGGATGACCCGGCCGCTCGCCGACGCGACATGGCCGCAGGTGGAGGCCCGGCCTCGGCAGGTCCTGCTCGTCCCCGTCGGCTCCCTCGAACAGCACGGCCCGCATCTGCCGCTCGACACCGACACCCGCATCGCCGCCGCCGTCGCCCACCACGCGCACGAGTCGCGCCCACAGACGGGTCTCGCCCCGGCCATCGCCTATGGCGCCAGCGGCGAGCACGCCGGCTTCCCCGGAACCGTCAGCATCGGCACCCGGGCGCTGGCCCTGCTCGTCGTCGAACTGGTCCGCGACGCCTCCCGCGACTGGGCCGGCATCCTGGTCGTCAACGGCCACGGCGGGAACGCCGACGCGCTCCGGCAGGCCGCGCAGGTGTGCGCGCAGGAAGGACGCCGGCTGGTCGTCCACCACCTGCACACACCCGGAGGCGACGCGCACGCGGGACGCACCGAGACCTCGCTCATGCTGCACCTGGCCCCCTCCGCCGTACGGCACGATCTGGCCGAGGCCGGCGCGACCGATCCACTGCCCGCGCTCATGCCCCGCCTGCGCGCCGAGGGAGTGCGCGCGGTCAGCCCCAACGGCGTCCTGGGCGACCCGGCCGGCGCCACCGCCACCGAAGGCGCCCGTCTCTTCCAGGGGCTGACCCGGTCACTGCTCGACAGGATCGACGATGAGATCCGATAGGACCCCGCTGCCCGCGGCCTTCCGCCTGCGTCCCGACCCCGCCCTGGCGCCGTTGGAGGACGGCCGCGTCCTGCTGGGCGGCACGCCCACCCGCCTCGTACGGCTCACGCCTAAGGGCGCGGACCTGGTCCGGCGATGGTCGCAGGGCGCGCCGGTCGGTCCCGGGCGGGCCGCTGGGCTCCTCGCCCGCCGGCTCGTGGAGGCGGGCATGATGCACCCGCTCCCGGACGGGCCTCCCGCCGACGCGCGGGTCACGATCGTCGTTCCCGCCCACGGACGGGCCCGGGAGCTCGTCCGGTGCCTGACCGCGCTGGGGACCGCGTACCCGGTCATCGTGGTCGACGACGCCTCCCCCGATCCCGCCCCGATCGCCGGGGCCGCGGTCGCGGCCGGGGCCCGGCTGATCCGCCGGGACGTCAACGGCGGGCCGGCCGCGGCCCGCAACACGGGCGCACGCGCGGCGGACACCCCGCTGGTGGCCTTCGTCGATTCCGACTGCGTTCCCGAGGCGGGCTGGCTCGGCCCGCTCCTGCCGCACTTCGCCGACCCGGCCGTCGCGGCGGTCGCGCCCCGGATCACCTCGCACGTGACCGGCTCCGGGGTTCTGGCCCGCTACGAGGCCGAAAGCTCGGCGCTGGACATGGGCCCCGCCGCGAGCATCGTGCGCCCGCGCTCGGCCGTCTCCTATCTGCCGAGCGCGACGCTGGTCGTACGGCGGGCCGCGTTGGGCGACGGCTTCGACGAGCGCATGCGCGTGGGAGAGGACGTGGACTTCGTGTGGCGGCTGGCGGCCGCCGGGTGGCAGGTGCGCTACGTCCCCGAATCGCGCGTGGCCCACCAGCACCGGACCCGGCTGCGCGCCTGGCTGGCGCGCCGCCACGACTACGGCACCTCCGCCGCGCCCCTGGCCGTACGGCACCCGGCCGAACTGCCGGCACTGAGCATGTCCGGCTGGAGCGCCCTGGCCTGGACGCTGACCGCGGCCGGGACCCCCGCGGCCGGGCTCGCGGTCACCGCGGGCACCACCGCGCTGCTGGCCCGCAAGTTCGCCACCTGGACCGACCGGCCCTGGCCGCTGGCGGCCCGCATGGCCGCGGGCGGCACCATCGCGGCCGGGGAGATCCTCGGACGCACGGTGACCCGGACGTGGTGGCCGCTGGCCTTCCCGATCGGCCTGGCAGTCCCCCGGCTGCGGCTCCCCCTGGCCGCGGCCGTCCTTGGACCGGCCGCCCTCACCTTCCGCAGGCAGGGCGGCTCCGCGCTGGGCCCGCTGACGTGGACGGGGCTGCGTCTGCTCGACGAGATGGCCTACGGCCTCGGCGTGTGGCACGGCTGTCTCCGGGAGCGGACCCTCGCCCCTCTCCTGCCACGCCTGTGGTGGTCCTCGCGCGACGGCCTCGGCCCCGACCGCTCCTCAGACGGCGACTCCCGGTGACGTTCGTCCGCGTGCGCCGGCGGCGCCGCGGCCACGCCACAGCCACCGGACGTCGCGGCCGAAGGACCACACCAGCGCCGCCAGCGCCGCCCCGACCAGGCCGGCCGCCACCGGGCGGGAGGTCACCCCGGCGATCGCGACCACGAGGATGACGCCCTGCGTCGCGGCCACGGTCTTCCTGGCGAAGCTCGGTGGCAGGGAGGCCCGCAGCCACGGCGCGGCCCAGGACGCCGCCACGAAGACGTACCGCATGGCCCCGATGGCCAGCACCCACACGCCGAGGGACCTGGCCGCGAAGACGCTGAGCACCAGGACGAGGAAGGCGTCGGTCTCCATGTCGAACCGGGCGCCCAGCGCCGAGACCGTCCCCGTGCGCCGCGCGACCTGGCCGTCCACCCCGTCGAGGACCAGCGCCACGGTGGCGAGTGCGACGATGAGCCCGACCGGTACGGCCTTGCCGACCCAGGCCGTCGCCACCAGGGCCGTGACACCGCCGACCAGTTCGGCGCGGGCCAGGGTGACCCAGTCGGCCGGCCCCAGCGACCGGGTCCTGGACCGGGACAGGGCGCAGGTGAGGAGCACGGCGAGGATCACCGCATAGCCGGTCGCGGCCGCCCAGCCCTCCGGGCGCAGCCCCACGCCGGCCGCCAGCACGGTGAGCAGCACCAGCTGGACCCCCACCCCGACGGCCGGTTCCCGGGCCGGCGCCCTCATCGCACGCCAATCAAGTGTGGTCACCGCGCCTCCGGTCCCCTATGCCCGGACGCAATGCGTCCGATACTCTTCGGCCGCCCCAGCCGGCGCGCCGATCCCGCTGTCATCAGCTACGTGGGGGATGTCGATGGAGTTCAAAGCACGCGCATTTTGGCTCCGCTCGCCCGGCCAGGGAGAGATCAGGCCGGTCGAGGTGGCGCCGCCCGCCGACGGCGAAGTGCTGGTCCGGACCCTGTATTCGGGGATAAGCCGGGGCACGGAGACCCTCGTCTTCCGTGGCGGCGTACCGAAAAGCCAGTATCGGGCGATGCGGGCGCCCTTCCAGGAGGGCGAGTTCCCCGGGCCGGTCAAGTACGGCTACCTCAATGTGGGAATCGTCGAGCAGGGACCGCCGGCCCTGCTGGGCCGGACCGTCTTCTGCCTCTACCCCCATCAGACCCGGTACGTCGTCCCGACCGACGCGGTGACGCCCGTCCCCGACGAGGTGCCGCCGGGCCGGGCGGTGCTGGCCGGGACGGTGGAGACCGCGGTGAACGCGCTGTGGGACGCGGCGCCGATGGTCGGGGACCGGGTCGCCGTCGTCGGGGCGGGGATGGTCGGCTGTTGCGTGGCCAGGCTGCTGGCCGCGATTCCGGGCACGCGGGTGGAACTGGTCGACGTCGATCCGGCCCGGGCGGACACCGCCCGCGCGCTCGGCGTCGGCTTCGCCGTCCCCGAGCGGGCCGCCGGGGAGTGCGACCTGGTCGTGCACGCGAGCGCCACCGAGGAGGGGCTGACGCGGTCGCTGGAGCTGCTCGCCGACGAGGGGACCGTGCTGGAGCTCAGCTGGTACGGCGACAGGCGGGTGGGTGTGCCGCTGGGCGAGGCCTTCCACTCCCGTCGCCTGGTGGTGCGCGGCAGCCAGGTGGGGGCGGTGTCCCAGGCCCGGCGGGCCCGCCGCACGTTCGCCGACCGGCTGTCGCTGGCCCTGCGTCTGCTCGCCGACCCCGCGTTCGACGCGCTGATCACCGGCGAGCACGCGTTCGCGGAGCTGCCCCGGGTACTGCCGCGCCTGGCCGCCGGTGAACTCTCCAGCCTGTGCCTGCGTATTGCGTACGAGTCCGGCTGAGGCCGCCCGTGGCCCCGTCTCCTGGGAGGATGAGCCCGTTTGTTCAGCGTCACCGTCCGCGACCACCTCATGATCGCGCACAGCTTCCGCGGCGAGGTCTTCGGACCGGCCCAGCGACTACACGGCGCGACGTTCGTGGTGGACGCGACCTTCCGCCGTACCGAGCTGGACACCGACAACATCGTGGTCGACATCGGGCTCGCCGCCCAGGAGCTCAAAGCCGTGCTGGCCCCGCTCGCCTACCGCAACCTCGATGACGAGCCGGACTTCGCCGGGACCAACACCACGACGGAGTTCCTGGCCAAGGTCATCGCCGACCGGCTGGCCGAGCGGGTCCACGCGGGCGCGCTGGGCGAGCAGGCCCGCGGGCTGGACGGGATCACCGTCACCCTGCACGAGTCGCACGTCGCCTGGGCCGGCTTCGAGCGCCGGCTGTGAACGCGGCCACGGCGCGCTCGGTGCACGTCGTCCTGCCCGGTGACGTGGACGACCTGACGGTACCCAGCGGCGGCAACGTCTATGACCGGCGCGTCTGCCGGGGCCTGGCCGCCTCGGGCTGGCAGGTGCACGAGATCCCCGTCCCCGGTTCCTGGCCACGGCCCGACGAGACGACACGCGCCGAGCTGGTCCGCGCGCTCACCGCCCTGCCGGACGGCACCGTGGTGCTGCTGGACGGGCTGGTGGCCTGCGGGGTCCCGGAGGTCGTCGTCCCGCAGGCTCGCCGACTGCGGCTGGCGGTCCTGGTGCACCTTCCGCTGGCCGACGAGACCGGGACCGCGCCGCAGGTCGTCGAGGAGCTGGACTCGCGGGAACGGGTGACGCTGCGTGCGGCCACCGTGGTGCTGGCGACCAGCCCCTGGGCCGGGCGGCGGCTGGTCGACCGGCACGGCCTGGATCCAGGCAGGGTGCACGTCGTCCCGCCCGGCGTCGATCCGGCGCCGCTCGCCCCCGGCACCGACGGCGCGTCCCGACTGCTGTGCGTCGCCTCGGTGACCCCCCGTAAAGGGCAGGACCTGCTCGTCCGGGCGCTCGGGTCGGTCGGCGATCTGCCGTGGAGCTGCGTGTGCGCCGGGCCGCTGCGCCGCGACCCCGGATATGTCGGCCGGCTCCGGGCGCTGATCGGCACGCTCGGGCTCGGTGACCGGGTCCGGCTCGCAGGTCCGTACACCGGTGGGCGGCTGGCCGCACTCTACGCCGCCGCCGACCTACTGGTCCTGCCCTCGCGCGCCGAAACGTACGGCATGGTGGTGACCGAGGCGCTGGCTCGCGGCATCCCCGTGCTGGCCACCGCCGTGGACGCGGTGCCGCAGACCCTCGGCCGCGCGCCGGACGGCGGCGTGCCGGGGCTGCTGACGCCTCCGGAAGACCCGCGGGCGCTCGCGGACGCGCTGCGCCGCTGGCTCGGCGAGCCTGCGCTGCGGCGGCGGATCAAGACGGCGGCCCGCGCCCGGCGGGACACGCTCGACGGCTGGGAGACCACCGTGCACCGGCTGGGGAACGTGCTCGACGAGCTGCTACGGCGACCGCTCAAGGCCGCGTGAAAGGTCGGATGTGACGGTTCAGGAGAACGCTCGGGAGAAGAACGCGCCCGGATTCACGCCGGAATGGCTGGCACTGCGCGAAGGCGCCGACGCCGCCGCCCGCGCGCCGGAGTTGCTCGACCCGCTGCGCGCGCACCTGGCGGCCGCGCCGCCTCCCGCCGGTGGCCTGGTCATCCGTGATCTGGGTTGCGGTACCGGTGCCATGGGGCGCTGGCTGGCCGGGAGGCTGCCCGGTCCGCAGCACTGGATCCTGCACGACCGCGATCCCGGGCTGCTTGCACTGGCCGCCACCGGGATCGGCGGGCCCGCCGGCGACGGCGGCCCCATCACGGTGACGGCCGAGCGGCGGGACGTCACCCGGCTCGGCCCGGACGAGCTCGCCGGGACCTCGCTGGTGACCGCCTCCGCGCTGCTGGACCTGCTCACCGCCGAGGAGGTGAACGCCCTCGCCGCGGCCTGCACCCCGGTCCGCTGCCCCGCCCTGCTGACCATCTCCGTGGTGGGCCGGGTCGAACTGGACCCGGCCGATCCGCTCGACGCCGAGATCGCCACGGCCTTCAACGCCCACCAGCGCCGCGTCGCCGGCGGCCGGTGCCTGCTCGGGCCGGACGCCGTCGGCGCGGCGGCGGCGGCCTTCGCCCGCCGCGGGGCCGAGGTGCGCACCCGGTCCAGCCCGTGGCGGCTCGACGCCGCCCAGGCCGCGCTGACCGCGCAGTGGCTGCGTGGCTGGGTCGGCGCCGCCTGCGAGCAGCGGCCGGATCTGGCCCCGCAGGGGCATGCCTACCTGCGGCGCAGGCTACGGGCGTGTGCGGAGGGCTCCTTGCGGGTCGTGGTCCATCACGAGGACCTGCTCGCGCTGCCGGCGCCCGAGGCCGGGGCGCGCCGGTGACGCCACGGGGCTGGTCCCGGCTGCGGGTGCTCGCCGCCGTGGTGATCATCGCCGTGCTCGCCCGGCGGCTGGGCACCGAAGCGTTCGTCGACGGAGTGCGGCCGGTCGACGGCGAGGCGGTGCTGGCCGCGCTGGCGATCGGGCTGCTGACCACCGCGGCCGGCGCCTGGCGCTGGTGGTTGGTGGCCCGCCGGCTGGGCCTGCCGCTGCCGCCGGGCACGGCCATGGCCGACTACTACCAGGCGCAGTTCCTCAACGCGGTGCTCCCCGCCGGCGTGCTCGGCGACGCGCACCGCGCGGTGCGGCACGGCCGTCGCGCCGGCGACCTCGGCCGCGGCGTCCGCACCGTGCTGCTGGAACGGGTCGGCGGCTATGTGGTCCTCATCCCCGCCGGGGTGATCGCGCTGCTGATGGAGCCCTCGTTGGCCGGCGCGCTGGCGCGTGGCCTGCTGCCCGACCCCGGCGTCACGGCCGCGGTGCCGGCCGGGCTCGCTGTCGTGGGCGTGCCGGCGGCGGTGTGGGCGCGGCGGGAGGCGATCGCCGCGCGGCTGCGCGGCGCGGTCGCGGCCGCCGTTGCCGACACGCGCCGGGGCCTGCTCGCCCGGGACACCTGGCCGGGGGTGCTGGCGCTGTCGGCCGCCGCGCTGCTGGGATACCTGGCGCTGTTCCTCGTCGCCGCGCGCACCGCGGGCTCGGCGGCGCCGATCGGACGGCTGCTGCCGCTGCTGCTGCTGGCGCTGCTGGCGATGGCGCTGCCGGTGAACGTCGGCGGGTGGGGGCCTCGGGAGGCGTTCTGCGCGGTGGCGTTCGGCTCCGCGGGGCTGGGCGCCGGGCAGGGGCTCACCACCGCGGTGACGTACGGGGTGCTCACCTTCGTCGCGAGCCTGCCCGGCGCCGCGGTGCTGCTCGCCCGCCGCGGCGCCGGGACCCGCGAGACGCCGGTCGGGGAGGCGCCGGCCGAGAAGACACCGGTCAGGGAGGCGCCGGTCGTCCTAGACGCCGGAGTCGTCCGGCCCGCCGAGGACCGCCAGGTAGTCGGCGAACGCTCGCACTAGGTGGTCGAGAACATCCTTTCCCTTCCGCGCCGAGGCCAGGGACGGCCTGCCGATGACCCCCGACCGGGTGTAGGCGGCCATGCCCAGGGTGAGCAGGTGCCGGCGGTCGTCGTGCACGTGGTCGCCCGCCGCATAGCCGGGCCTGACCAGCTGCGGATGGGCGTGCAGCAGCAGGGACGTCTCCAGTTCACCGGCGTGCATGTCGCTCCAGGCCGGGGTCTGCACCCCGGCCGCCGCCTGCGCGGCCTCCCAGTCCTCGGGCCCCGGAAAGAGCGCCATGACGTTCCCGTCCCCGGCAGCCTGCGCGGCGGCGTTGGCCTCCTGGACGACGTTGCCCAGCACGTAGTTCCCGCCGTGCCCGTTGACCAGGACGAGCCTGGTGACGCCGGACCTGCGCAGCGAGCCGGCGACGTCCCCGACGAGTGCGTGCAGCGTCGCGGCGGAGATGCTGACCGTTCCCGGCCAGGCCTCGTGCTCGTGCGAACAGGAGATCGTGACCGGCGGCAGACGCAGCACGGGGTGGGCGGCGGCGAGCGCGGCCGCGATCGTGCACGCGATGACGGTGTCGGTGGCCAGCGGCAGGAAGGGGCCGTGCTGCTCGAAGCTACCGACGGGCAGCAACGCCACCCCGGCGCGCCGATCCCGTACCTGGTCGGCCGTGCTCGCCGGCAGGAACCATGCGGAGTCGTCCATGGCAGGCCAGCCTGCGCCGTCGCACGCAAACCCGCAACAACCGGTGCCAACGGGCGTGAACCGAACACGAGGCCACGCGAGTATGACAGTGGAGAAGGAGGAGCGACACATGCATGACCTTGCCCTCACGCGTGAGGACATCGCCGAGGCAGATCTGGTGACCCGCCGTGGCACCTTCCGCACCCTCGCGTTCCGGGACCCGGTCGACGGGCACGAGCACCTCGCCCTCGTCCTCGGCGAGGTCGGGATGCGGGAGGGCGTTCTCGTCCGGGTGCACTCCGAATGCGTGACGGGCGACATCTTCGCCGCGATGCGCTGCGAATGCGGGGACCAGCTCGACGCCGCGCTGAAGGCGATCGTCCGGGAGGGCCGCGGCGTCCTGGTGTACCTGCGCGGGCACGAGGGCCGCGGTATCGGCCTGGTCGCTAAGGTGCGCACCCACGTACTGCAGGACGAGGAGGGGCTGGACACCGTCGACTCAGCGACCGTCCTGGGGTTTCCGGTGGACCGCCGGGATTTCGGCCCGGCGGCCCGCGTGCTGAGATATCTGAGGGTCGGCTCGGTCCGGCTGATGTCCAACAACAACGACAAGGTGCATGCGATGGAGGCCCACGGCATCGCGGTGGCGTCCCGGGTACCGCTCCTCATCCCGGCCAACGACCACAACATCCGGTACCTGACCGCCAAACGCGACCGGCTCGGGCACGAACTGCCGCACCTGGACGCGTCCTCCCGCAACGGGCTCGGCGCCGCTGGTGACTGACGCGACCGGCCACGCCCGGTTGCCGCCCGTCGCGCGAGAGGCCGTGGCCAGGTCACGCCGGAGCGTCCGGTCCCGGTCACCGGCCTCGGTCGCGGCGCGTCGGCGGCACCGGCGATGGCCGTTCGCGCTCGCCGTGGTCGCACTGCTCGCCGAGATGGCGGCCGCGATGGTCACGGCGGCCCTGAAGCAGACCCCGACCATCGACGAGCCCGTGTACGTGGGCACCGCCGTGGTGTACCTGCAGCAGCACAGCCTGCGCTACAACCCCGAACATCCGCCACTGGGCAAGCTGCTCATCGGAAGCGGGGCGGCGTTCGCCCGGCCGCGCCTCGACCCCGCCTTCACCGGCTCCCAGGAGGCGGTCGGGCGGCACCTGCTGTACGAGTCGGGCAACGACGCCGGGCGGCTGATGCTGTTGGCGCGGCTGCCGGTGATCGTGCTGACGCTGCTGTTCGGGCTGGTGGTCTTCGCCTTCGCCCGTGACCTCACCGGTCCGGTGGGCGGACTGGCCGCGCTCGCCCTGTACGCCTTCTCCCCCGACGTCATCGCGCACGGGTCGCTGGCCACGCTCGACGTGCCGGCGGCCGGTCTGCTGTTGACGTCGGTCTGGCTGCTGTGGCGGGCGCGGCGGCGACCGCTGCTCTACCTGCCGCTCGCCGGGGTGGCCCTCGGCGCGGCAGTGGCCACGAAGATGAGCGCTCTGGCGGCGGTCCCGGTGCTGCTGGGGCTGGCGGTTGTGTCGGTCCGGCACGCCGACCGCACGCGCGGCGCCGGGCGCGGTGTCGGGCGCGGCCTGATGGCCGTGGCGGGCATGGCGCTGACCGTGGTCGTCGTGGTGTGGGCGAGCTATCTCGCCGTCGATCCGCGCCTGCGGTGGGCGACGTCCGGCAACGTGCCGGTCGTCCATGGGTTGCGCGGCCTCGCCGTGGACTGGCTGCCGTTCCCGCGGCCGTACCGGGACGGGATGCGCATCCAGTTCGGCTTCGAGGACGCCACCTGGAGCGGCTTCCTGTTCGGCCGGCACTACCAGGGTTCGCTGTGGTACTACCTGCCGGCCGCGCTGCTGGTGAAGACACCGCTGGGCATGCTCGCGCTGTGGTCGGCGGGCGCCGCCGCGATGGTGGCGGTGTCCCGGCTGCGGCCTGCGGCGCCGTACGTGCTCGTTCCCATGGCCGTGCTGCTGGCGGCGGCCATGACCGGCTCCCGCGACCTCGGTGTCCGGTACGCCATCTTCGTGCCGATGTTCCTGGCGGTCGCGGCGGCCGGTGCGGTCGCCGTCCGGCGGCGGTGGGCGCCCGCCGTGACGACGGCGGCACTGCTGTTCGTCGCGGTCAGCTCGCTGCGGGCGTACCCGTACTACCTGCCCTACTCCAACGAGGCGTTCGGCGGGCCGTCGAAGACCCACCTGCGCCTGCACGACTCGAACGTCGACTGGGGCCAGGACCTGGGGCGGCTCGCCGACCGCCTCCGGCAACGGTATCCGGGTGAGCGGGTCTGGCTCGTCTACAAGGGCAGCGGTGTGCCCTCCTCCTACGGCATCGACGCCTCCGACCCGTTGACGGCGCCCCCGGACGAGGTCCGCGGGCTCCTGGTGGTGTCCAACAGCTCGATCGCCAAGGCCGACGGCCGGCTGGCGGCGCTGCTCGACGATAGCGACCCGATCGACCAGGTCGGCCACTCGATCACGATCCACCGCCGATGACCGCGACCGGTCCGCCACGGCACGACGGCCCCAAGCCCGGCCTTCGTCCCTTCGGACACCGGCCGGGGAATTCCGCTGAACCACCGCCGCCGACCGGCCGTACACACGATGAACGCCGCCATCCCGTTCACCCAGCACGGACGGCGGCACGCGCAGCGATGACGGGCATCACCGGGTTCTCACTCAAGGGTCTTGCATTGTCTTTCTTCACACGCCTCCCGCGACCGCCGGTTCGGGAACGGGCGACCGCGGAGGACGGAACGACCGCCCACGGCTCCCCGCAGCCCGTGCCGGATGACGACGCCACAGGTGAGGACGCCGACGGACGACGTGACAACGCGGACGGGCAGGCGGGTGACCGTGCCGACCGCCCGCGGATGGCGCGACGCGGCGCGGCGTGGACCGCCACCGCCTTGGCCTGTGTGTTCGTGCTGTCCGCCCTCATCGCCCCCAACGAGATCGGCCGTCTCACGCCGGGGGCGTTCGTGCGCGTTCCGCTGGAGGGGCTCCTCGGCGCCGCCCTCCTTCTCGTCCTGCCGGGCCGGGCGAGGAAGGCGGCGGCGTCGCTCCTCGGGGTGGTCCTCGGCCTACTGGTCATCGTGAAGGTCGTCGACATCGGCTTCTACGCGACCCTCGACCGGCCGTTCCGTCCGATGTTCGACTGGTCCCTCCTTGGGGCCGCCATGGAGTTCCTCGGCCAGTCGATCGGCCGGGCCGGCGCGATCGGCGTCATGGCCGCGGCCGTGGTCCTCCTCGTGGCCGTGGTCGTCCTCATGGCGCTGTCGGTGCTGCGCCTGACCCGCCTGGCGGTCCGGCACGGCACCGCGGCGGCCCGCGCCGTCGTGGTGCTCGGGATCGTCTGGGTGGCCTGCGCCGTGCTCGGCGCGCAGCTCGTCCCGGGCGTCCCGGTGGCCGCCGTCGCCTTCGACCGCGTCCTCCAGGTGCGCGAGGACCTGCTGGAACAGCGGCGGCTGGCCGCGAAGGCCGCCGACGACGCCTTCCGCGGCGTCCCGGACGACAGGCTGCTGACCGCGCTGCGCGGCAAGGACGTCGTCTTCTCCTTCGTCGAGAGCTACGGGCGCGACGCGATCGAGGATCCGCGGTTCGCGTCGCAGGTCGGCGCGGTGCTCCAGGAGGGCGATCGGCGGCTGCGCGCGGCCGGGTACACCTCCCGCAGCGCCTTCCTCACCTCTCCGACGGCGGGCGGCGGCAGTTGGCTCGCCCACGCCACGCTGCTGTCGGGCCTGTGGATCGACAACCAGCAGCGCCACCACGACCTTGTCACCGGCGACCGGCTGACCCTCACCCGCGCCTTCCGGCGGGCGGGCTGGCGCACGGTCGCCGTCATGCCGGGCAACACCCGGCCCTGGCCGGAGGGGGCGTTCTACGGCCACCAGAAGGTCTACAACCGTCCGGACCTCGGGTATCAGGGCCCGCCCTTCAACTGGGACACGCCCCCCGACCAGTACACCCTGGAGACCTTCCAGCGCACCGAGCGCGCCGGGGCCGGCCAGGCCCCGGTGATGGCGGAGATCCCGCTGGTCTCCAGCCACTCGCCCTGGGCGCCCACCCCCCGGCTCGTCGGCTGGGACGACGTCGGTGACGGCTCGGTCTTCGCCCCCATCGCCGCGGCCGGCGACCAGTGGCAGGACGTGTGGCGCAGTCCCGGCCGGATGCGCACCGCCTACCGGCGCTCCATTGAGTACACGCTGAGCACTCTCGTCTCCTATGTGGAGACCTACGGCGGCGACGATCTCGTGCTCGTCTTCCTCGGCGATCACCAGCCCGCCCCGATCATTACCGGGGCGGGCGCCAGCCGAGACGTGCCGATCACGATTGTCGCCCGCGACCGGGCCGTGTTGGACCGGATCTCCGGGTGGGGCTGGCAGGACGGCCTGAAGCCCGGCCCGAACGCCCCGGTCTGGCGGATGGACGCCTTCCGGGACCGTTTCCTGACCGCGTTCGGAACGAGTCCGGCACCCGGCTGACCTCCGACCCCGAAAGGCACATATTCCGACCGAAAGGAGCGAACGGCTGATCACCTTACGATCCGGCATTGATCCGCATTTTCCCGCAAACGCCCGGCGGTTGAATTGTCCCGCTTTGTGATGGCGAACCGGTGGTGAAGGCCTGTTCCGGCCGCGGAATCAGGTGAATTCCCTGCACGCCCGGGCGGCTGTGGCGAGGATGGGGCCATGGCCTTTTCGTTGATGCCCGGTTATGACCACATCAATGTGGTCGCCGACCTGGATCCGGTCGCGGCGGTGCGCGACCGGGAGATCGGTGAGCGGATGCGCGCCTATCCCAGGATCTGCCCGGCGGGTTCGCCCGACTTCGGGTACGCGGTGCAGACCGGGAGCCGGTGGCGCATCGGGTGCGCTGGCGCCTGCGATCCGGCGGGCGCCCGCTACGACCTGGCCCGCCATCTGCGCGAGAGCGCGGCCGGGCACACAGGGGACGCCGGGGTCGCCCGCGCCATGCTGGCGGCGGCCGGCCGACTGGACCCCGAGGAGGGCGCGCAACTGCCCAAGGACGAGTGGGAGATCGGCGACCGCCGCTACCGGGTCGTCCGGATCGAGCAGTTCACCCTGCTCGGCGACCGGGTGATGGAGCCCCCCAGGCCCACCGACACCGATCCTCCCGACGGGTCCGGCCTGCTACGTGACCACCCCATCGACCCGCAGGCACCGGTCGGGCCGTGGGAGGCACAACTGAGGCTGAACCTGATCGGGTACATGCCCGTCCTCGGCACCGACTCGGAGACCGCCCGGGCCGAGGCCCGCCATGCGGTCCGCGCCCATCCCGGGGTGATCCTGCTCCCGCCCACCTTCACCGTGGTGGAGATCGAGGAGGATTCCTGGAAACCCCTCACCGGCGGGGCGGGACCCGCCCAGGCGCGTGCCCACCTGGCCGGCCACTTCACCGAGGTCCTGCCCCGGCTCCGCCAGTTCCACGGCGACCCGGCCACCCCCGGCGAACTCGCCGAGTGGGCCAGGGCCGCCGAGCAGATCGAGGCGACGGCCGGGCACGAGTTCACCGCGCTGGGACGGCGGTTCCGCACCGTGCGCGTGTCGCGGATGCTGCGCGTCGGCCGGGACGGCCCGGAGGGCCCACGCCCCTCCGACCAGGAACGCTACGGCCTGCCCGGATCCGCCTGACGCCGGGCGCGAACGCTGACCGGGGCGTGGAGCCGAGCTGTCCCGGCGGCGAGAATCGCGTGTGACCGGAAGCACGCCGGGTATCGCGCACAGTGGCGGCTCCGCCGGTGGCCGCGCAGGCTCCTGTCCCGGCCGCGGTGAAGGCTCCCCCGGGGGGACGGTGGCCGACGCTCCCCCCGTTCAGCACAGAAGGTCAGTTCCACTGCAGCCAAGAGCCCGCGCGGGCGGGGGAGGATGCATGACCGAGACCATGACGGTCGAGCGGGACGGTTGGGTCGGCTTCTTCGACACGCTGACCGCCGATCACCAGGGCCACACCGTCGCCATCGAACTGGTCGACTCCGAGTACGGCGACCAGTACGAGACCGAGGGGCTACCGTTCAACTACGCCTCCTACGATCCACGCGACGACGTGGTCGTCGTCGGGGTCGGCGGCAACTCGGCGCGGTTCCCCGTCGTGCTCCGCCATATGATCAACCATCCCGCCGAGGTCGACGTCACCGCGTCCCGGCCGGCCGAGGCCGACGTCCGGGTCATCGACGGCGACGGCACCGCGACCATGCTCTGCCTGCGCCCCAGACCGGCCCTGCCCGAAAGCGGCTGACCCGCACCCGGGGCACTCCGGCGTCGCGACCACGGCCCGTCCACGCGGGGACCGCTGTTTGACAGATCATGGGGGAACCGCTGAAGTAAACCTATGAACAGTTCTTCATATGACCGGGTGATGGAACTCGACGGGTGCGCGGTGCGGGTGGTGGACGCACCCCGGGTCGCCTCGGTGCGCGAGCGGATGCCGGCCGAGCGGGACCTGGCCGACACCGCCGAGGTGTTCGGGCTGCTGTCGGACCCGGGGCGGCTGCGGCTGCTGGTGGCGCTGCTGGACGGGGAGCTGTGCGTGTGCGACCTGGCCGCGGTCAGCGGGATGAGCGAGTCGGCGGCCTCGCACGCCCTGCGGCTGCTGCGGGCGCACCGGGTGGTGAGCGTACGCCGGTCCGGGCGGATGGCCTACTACCGGCTGGCCGACGCGCACGTGCGGATGCTGCTGGACCTGGCCGTCGCCCACATCGAGCACACCCAGGTCGTTGAAGAGGCCGTTCATCCCGAGCGGGAGCCGTGATGGGCGCCGGTCACGGACACGGGCACGGGCACGGCGCGGGTCAGGTCGCCGGGCACGCCGGCGGGCGGCACCGCCGGCGGCTGGTCGCGGCGTTCGCCCTGATCGCCTCGTTCTTCGTGGTGGAACTGGTGTACGGGCTGGCCTCGGGCTCGCTGGCGCTGCTGTCGGACGCCGGGCACATGGCCGCCGACGTGGTCACCCTGGCCGCCGCGCTGGTCGCCACCAAGATCGCGACCCGTCCGGACACCACCGGCCGGCGGACCTACGGGTCGTACCGGGTGGAGGTGTTCGCCTCCGGGTTCGCGGTGCTGGTGATGCTGGGCACCGCCGGCTACATCGCCGTCGAGGCACTGTCCCGGATCGGCGGGCACGCCGAGGTGGCCGGCGGGCCGATGCTGGTCGTCGGCACGCTGGGCCTGGTGGTCAACTTGGCCGCGCTCGTGCTGCTGCGCGCGGGCGCCGCCGAGAGCCTCAACGTCCGGGGCGCCTACCTGGAGGTGCTCGCCGACACCGCCGGATCGGTCGGGGTGATCACGGCCGGGGCCCTGATCGCCGTCACCGGGCAAATCCTGTTCGACACCCTGGTCGCGCTCGCCATCGCCGCCTTCGTGGTGATCCGCGCCGTCGCGCTGGGCCGTCAGGTGCTGGCGGTGCTCGGCCAGCACGTCCCCGAGGGCCTGGACGTGGACGTCGTGGCCGGCGAGCTGGCCGCCATCGACGGCGTCGCCGACGTGCACGACCTGCACCTGTGGACGCTGACCTCCGGCATGCACGTCGCCACCGCCCACCTGGTCACCACCGACCACGCCGACCCGCACGCCATCCTCGACCAGGCCCGCGACCTGCTGCGCGACCGCCACGACATCGCCCACGCCACCCTGCAGGTAGAGCCCGCCGACCACGTCGGCTGCGAGGAGATCGGCTGGTGACCGCCGCCCGTCCCCGGTCACCGGACGGTCGCCGGCGTCCGGCCCTCCCCGGGACGGAGGAACAGGCGGCGGAGCACGTCGTTGATGGTGACGACCCCGAGGATCCGGTCGCCTTCGGTGACGAGCGCGAGCTGATTGCTGGTCTCGCGCATCCGCGCCAGGGCGGTGGAGACGGTCGTGTCGGCGCTCATCCGGTACGCCGGGCGCGTCAGGTGGGCGATGCCGGCGGTCTCGGGCTCGGTCAGCGTGTCGCGCACGTGGACCACGCCCCGGTCGACGCCGGGGCCGGCCACCAGGATCCGCAGGTGGCCGGAGTCTCGGCTGGCGGCCTGGACGTCGGCCACGGTGGCGCCCGCGGGGACGGCGGTGGGCGTGCTCCCCTTCTTGACCAGGTCGCCGAGCCGCAGGTGCTGCAGGTCCAGCGCCCCGGACAGCTGGGCGGAGTACACGGTGTCGAGCACGCCGACGTTGGCCGAGTGCTCGACCAGGTGCCGCAGGGCTTCGGGGTCCTGCCCCGAGGCGACCTGGTCGGCGGCCTCGACGCCGACCTTGCGCAGGCACCAGTTGGCCGCCTCGTTCAGCGTGCGCAGCAGCGGCCGGGTCAGCCACATGAACGCGCGCATCGGCAGGGCCAGCAGGGTGGCCGACTTCTCGGGATGGGCGATGGCCCACGACTTGGGCGCCATCTCCCCCACCACCAGGTGCAGGAAGGTCACGGCGATCAGGGCCAGCACGAACCCCGCCACGTCCGCCGGCCAGGGGGCCAGCCCCCATGACCCCAGGAGCGGGGTCAGCCAGTGGTGCACGGCCGGTTTGGTGACCGCGCCCAGCGCCAGCGTGCAGACCGTGATGCCCAGCTGCGCGCCCGCCAGGAGCACGGTGAGCTCCGAGGCGCTGCGCAGCGCCGCCCGCGCCGACCGGCTGGTGGGCGCGGCGTCCTCCAGCCGGTGGCGTTTGGCGGCGATGAGCGCGAACTCGACGGCGACGAAGAAGGCGCTCAGCGCGATGATCGCGACCGTTGCGGCCAGCACGACCCACGGGTTGCTCATCGGCGGACCGTCCCCTCGTCCGTGGCGGGCTCGTCGGTCCGCCCGACCTGCAGCCGGATGGACGAGGGCACGTGGTTGTCGACCTCCAGGACCTCGACGTGCACGAAGCGGCGCGGCGGGTCGTCGGTGCGGGCCAGGTCGGCGGGGTCGGCCGGAAGCTCGATGTCGAGCCCGGTGCCGACCTCGGGCAGCGCCCCGTGGGAGGCGATCACCAGACCGGCGATGGTCTCGTAGTCGCCCTCGGGCAGCCGGTGGTCGATGGTGCGCTCCACCTCGTCGATGTGGAAGGTCCCCGGGATGATCCAGGCGTTGCCGGCGGCGGTGGCCGTGGGCTCGCCGGCGGCGGCGTCGTGCTCGTCGGTGATCTCGCCGACCAGTTCCTCGGCCAGGTCCTCCAGGGTCAGGATCCCGGCGAAGCCGCCGAACTCGTCGATGACGCAGGCCAACTGGGCGCGCCGCTCGATCAACCGGTCCAGCGCCGCGGGCAGCGTCATCAGCGTCGGCAGCACCGTTGCGGGCCGCATGATCGCCGACACCGGCCCGGCGGTGTCGGCGGCGGTCAGCACGTCGTCGAGGTGAACCACGCCGACGACGTGCTCCTCCTCGTCCAGGACCGGGTACCGGGAGTGCCCGGTGCTCATGGCACGCCGCACCTCGGCGATGGGGTCGTCGCGGTCGACCGTGTCGACCCGGGAGCGGGGGATCATCGCGTGCTCGACGTCCCGCCGCGGGAAGTCCAACACCCGGTCGAGCATGATCGACAGATCGGGTGGCAGGTCGCCGCTGCGGCGCGAGTCGGCCACGATGTGCGCCAGGTCCCGCTCGGTGGCCGAGTGCTCCACGTCGTGTACCGGCTCGATGCGCAGCAGGCGCAGCAGCAGGTTCGACGACTGGTCGAACACCCGGATCAGCCAGCCGAACGCCTTGAGGTACAGGAGCGTGGACCGCGCCAGCCACCGGGCCACCGGTTCAGGCCGCGCGATCGCGAGGTTCTTGGGGAACAGCTCGCCGAACAGCATCTGTACCAGCGTGGAGAACCCCAGCGCCAGCAGCGTCCCGACCGCAAGGCCGGTGCCCGCGGGGACGCCCGCCACGCCGATGAGGTCGCCGAGGGCCCGACCGATCATCGGTTCGGCGACGTAGCCGACGAGCAGGCCGGTCACCGTGATGCCCAGCTGCGCCCCCGACAGCATGAACGAGGTGCGCCGGGTCACCTTCAGGGCGCGCCCGGCGGAGCCGTCGCCGTCGGCGGCGCGGGCGTTCAGCCGGGAACGATCCACGGCCATGTAGGCGAATTCTTGGGCGACGAAGTAGCCCGTCAGTGCGGTGATCAGGAGTACCACCGCCACGCCCAGCAGCAGAGAGAGCGCGGTGATCATCGGCGCCCCCTCCGCGGCTCGTCGAGGCGGGCGGCGGTGCCGGTGAAGAGATCGCGGTCCATGTGTCTCTCTGGTCGGGTGGGTCGCCCGTAGAACGACGAACGACCTGTTCAGGTTCCCCGCGCCGAGTGCGTACGCCGACGCGGGACCCCGGCGGGCCGACCCCGCTCCTGGATTCTACTTTTGTAGTACGGAAGGGACGAACAGGGCACCCGTCGAGCCGCGGTCACCCGGCGGCCCCGTACGGCTCGATGACCGTGGCCGCCGCCACGTACCGGATCAGAGCGAGCAGAACAGCGATGGGGGCATCCCGGGCATCACCCACGGCAGCGCCGACGCGCGGGAGGGCAGTGCCCGCCGGAACCGCCCTCCGAGCGCGGCGTCAGTCCTCGTCCTCGAAGCTCTCGACCGCTTCTTCGTAGGCGTCCTCGTACGCCTCCTCGTACGCCTCCTCGACGGCCTCTTCGACGGCCTCTTCGATCGCGTCCTCGTAGGCCTCCTCGACGGCCTCTTCGACCGCCTCTTCAATTGCGTCCTCTATGGCGGCCTGGTAGGCCGCCGCCTGGACGGCCTCGGCGGCCTCCTCCGCGGCCTCTTCGGCCGCCTCGTCCTCGTCGGAGTCGTCGTCGAGCATCTCGTTCACCACGGCCCCGGCGGCGAACCCGACGGCGGCGCCGCCCACGGCTCCGGCGGCCACGCCGCCCCACCCCGGGCCGCCGTGGCCCCCCTGGTGCCCGTGCGGATCATGGTGATGGCCGTACGAGCCGTACGGGTCGTGATGCCCGTGGACGGCGTGGCCGCCGGACAGGTGCCCGACGACGGCCTGCAGCCAGCCGGTCAGCTCGTGCTCCCAGGCCATGTACAGGGCCTGCTCGTGGGAGACCTGGAAGCGGCCGAAGGAGTCGCCGCCCTCGGAGAACAGGTCGGCGCGCCGGTCGGCCTCCAGCACGACGGCCAGCCCGTGCGGGCTGGCCACGAACGTCAGCTCGACCTCCTCGATGTGCCCGCTGTACTGCGGCGGGGCGTAGAACTCGATCTCCTGGTAGAACGGCAGCTCCTGGTGCAGCCCGGCGATGTGGCCGTGCTCGACGTCCGCGCTCTTGAAGCCGAAGCCCAGCTCGGCGAAGGCGTCCAGCACCCGCTGCTGGGACGGCAGCGGGACCACCGCGACCGGGTCCAGGTCGCCCTTGTCGAGCTGCCCGGCCACCTCCAGTTCGGTGCGCACCCCCATGGCCATGCCGTGCAGGTGCCGCCCGTGCACCTCGGTGATCGGCAGCTCCCACGGGATCGGCAGCTGGAACGGGATCGAGTGGAACTGTCCCGCCCCGATGACGAACCCGCCCGTGATCGCTCCTCGGTGGAACTCCAGGACCCCGGCGCCCTCCTGGTCGTCGTGCTCGACCTCCACCTCGGTGACCAGGCTCAGCACGACCTGGTCGAGGTAGGCGTCCCGGTCCCCGCCCTGCACGCGCACCTCCCCGGCCAGGTACTCCCCCGGCCGGCAATGCGAGGACGCCAGCACCGTCTCCACCGACGGGCCGCCCACCCCGAACGCGCCCAGCAACTGCCTGAAGACCATCGCTCCCCCACTCATATGCGGTTGTGACATGCGGTTGTGACCCGGTGGCCGCGCCGGTGACCATCCGGCACGGCCGCCCGGTCCGGCGGTCGTCGCCGGTCGGGCCGTCCGCAAAGAATCGACCTCCGGGAACGGACCGCCGGCAAGAATCATTACGACACTTGTAGCAGAATGGTCAGGGTCCAGGCAGGCCGATCACCGACTTGGAGGCATTCGATGGCGCTGTGGAACAAGCTGCGCGAGTCCACCCAGACCATGCAGGCCCAGCTCATGGCCAAGAAGAACGAGCTCAAGAGCGGCGCGTTCCGGGACGCGAGCATGGCGATGTGCGCCCTGGTGGCCGCCGCCGACGGCAGTGTGGACCCCGCCGAGCGGCAGCGCACCGCCTCCCTGATCGCCACCAACGAGGTGCTGCAGAACTTCCCCGCCCACGACCTGCAGCACCGCTTCGACGACTACCTGGGCAAGCTGACGACCGACTTCGCCTTCGGGAAGGTCGGTCTCCTGCAGACCATCGGCAAGGTGGGCAAGAAGCCCGCCGAGGCCCGCGCCGTCATCCAGATCGGCATCATCATCGGCGGCGCCGACGGGCACTTCGACGACACCGAGAAGGCCGTCGTCCGCGAGGCCTGCCACGCCGTCGGCCTGAACCCGGCCGAGTTCGAGCTGTGACCGGGCCGGCCGGGCGGCGACCGGCCGCCGCCCGGCCGGTTCAGGCCGGTTCAGGCCGGGAGGCGTCGAGGATCTGGCGCAGGGCCCGCTCCTCGTCGGCACTGAGCGACTGCACGAACCGGCTCAGCACGCTCCGCGGGTCGTTGGCGAAACGCAGATGGTCGTACATGCGGCCGGCCACCAGCCGCGTCTCGTCCACGGCGAGCCGGTACAGGTACTGACGGCCGTCGCGGATCCGGGTGACCAGTCGCTTGTCGCACAGCCGGGACAGGACGGTGTTCACCGTGGTGTGGGCGGGCTCGCCGACCAGCCGCAGCCGCAACTCCGCGGCCCCGGCGGGACGCTCCAGGGCCGCCAGCGCGGCCAGCACTTCGGCCTCCAGCTGTCCGAGTGGTCTACGCGCCACCGTCCCGACCTCACGAACTCGTTAGTTGAATCACATTCGCCGATCAGCTTAACGGGATTCGCGGACGCGTCACCTTCACCCCGGCGCCCGGGCGGCGCCAGGCCCCGGTCAGCCGCGGGCGGCCTTGTGCAGGTTCACCGGCAGCGTGCGGTGGCCGTTGGAGATGAACGACGCCACCGGCCGCAGCTCGCCCGGCGGTACGGCCAGCGCGAGGTCGGGGAAGCGGTCGAACAGGGCCGGCAGGGCGATCTCGGCCTCCATGCGCGCCAGGGGCGCGCCCAGGCAGTAGTGGACGCCGTGCCCGAACGAGAGGTGCTCCTTGTTCGGCCGCCGGACGTCGAAGCGGTCGGCGTCGGCCCCGTGCAGCGCGGGGTCGCGGCCCACGGCGGCGTAGCCCGCCAGGATCGCCTCGCCCTTCGGGATGGTCACGCCGCCCACCTCGACGTCCTCGACGGCGTAGCGCAGCGGCAGGTTCGCCACCGGGGGCTGCCAGCGGAGCGTCTCGTCGATGACGTCGTCCCAGGAGGCCCGGCCGGTGCGGACGAGGGCGAGCTGGTCGGGGTGGGTGAGCAGGGCCGTGATGGCGTGGTCGAGGAGGTTGACGGTGGTCTCGTGGCCGGCGGAGATCAGCAGGATCAACGTGTCGACCATCTCGTTCTCCTCCAGCCGCGATCCGTCCTCGTCACGGGCGGCGATGAGAGCGCTGGCCAGGTCGTCGCCGGGCGCGGACCGCTTGGCGGCGACCAGCTCGGTCAAGATGGCGTACAGGCGCTGCACGTTGGCCGCCGCCTCCTCGGCGGTCGCGGAGGTGTTGAACACGCCGTCGACCACGGTGCGCAGCTCCGGGCGCGCCTCCTCCGGGATGCCGAACAGCCGGCAGATCACCTCGATCGGCAGCGGGTAGGCGAACTCCTCGCGCAGGTCCGTCCGCCGGTCCGGGGGCAGCGCCGCCAGGCGGTCGAGCAGGCCGGTGGTGATCTGCTCGACCTGCGGACGCAGGGCGGCGGTGCTGCGGACGGTGAACGCCTTGGAGACCAGCGAGCGCAGCCGCCGGTGCTCGTCGCCGTAGGCGGTGAACATGTTCCGCACCGCCACCCACAGCTGCAGCGGCCAGTCCTGCGGGATCTCCCCGTTGATCCAGGCGGGCCAGTGCCGGTACGGGTCCTTGGAGACCCGCGGGTCGGCCAGCAGCCGCCGCAACGCGTCGCGCTCGGTCACCGCCCACGCCACCACGCCGCCCGGCAGCTCCACCTGGGTCGCCGCGCCGCGCCGGCGGAGCTCGGCCGCTTCCGCGTGGATGTCGCCGCCGGCCGGGTCGAGGACGAGGGGTCGTGACTGCCGCTCCACCGGTGATCTCCCAACGTCGCATCCGGGCGTCTCGGGCCGCGACGGGCACCGCGGGCACCCGCCGTTGCGCAGGAAACTTACGGCATCTCGGAGATTCATGACAATCGATGCCGTGGCGGGCCGGTGGTACGGCCGGTGCCGGTTCCGTCGCCGGAGCCGGCGCCGGAAACGGCCCGAGACCCCATCCCGGGAGGTCGGAACGGGGCCTCGACATGCCGGTGACCCGTTTCGGTCCGGGAACGCCCGGGATCTGCCGCCGACGTGCGTGTCCGGAACCGGTCAGCCCCGCAACGCCAGGGCGAGCGGGATGGTGCGCGGCCGGTTCGACCCTCCCCCTACCGGCCTCCGATAACGTCGAGACCATGCGGCTTCATGTGGGATGCGCGATGTGGACGCACGCGCCATGGCAGGGGCGTTTCCTGCCTCATCCGCTCCCTCCCAAGGAGCGCCTGCGGTCCTATGCGACCTGGTGCAACGCCGTGGAGGGCAACACGACCTTCTACGCGACACCGGCGCGGAGCACGGTGGAGTCGTGGGCGCGGCAGACCTCCCCCGACTTCCGCTTCGTGGTCAAGCTGCCTAGGTCGATCACGCACGAGCGGCGCCTCACCGGCGCCGAGGAGGAGCTCCGGTCGTTCCTGACGGCGATCGAACCGCTCGGGCCGCGGGCCCACGCTCTCTGGGTGCAGTTGCCGGGATCGTTCACTCCGGCCGACCTCGGCGCCCTGGCGGGCTTCCTTCGCCGGCTGCCTCGCTCGCACCGATACGCCGTCGAGATCCGCCACCGCGCGTTCTTCGAGGACCCGCGATCCGCACGGCTCCTCGAACAGGTGCTCACCGGCGTCGGCGCCGAATGGGTCCCGTTCGACACCACCGTCCTGTTCCAGAGCCCTCCCACCAGCGACTCCGAACGCGACGCGTGGACGAAGAAGCCGCGCCTGCCGCGCCGGGCCCCCGCCCTCACCGACCGCCCGATCGTCCGCTATCTCGGCCGGGACGACACCGAACGCACCGTCGAGGGGTGGCGGCCCTGGGCCGACACCTTCGCCCGGTGGCTGCGTGAGGGCCGCTCGCCGACCATGTTCGTCCACACCCCCGACAACGCCGACGCGCTGATGCTCGCCCGCCGCTTCCACGAGGACGTGCGGGCCCGTCTGCCCGAGGTCGAGCCGCTGCCCGAGCCGGCGCCGGCCACGCCGTCGCCGGCCGAGCAGCCGACGCTCTTCTGAGGGGCCGCTCACTTCACCGAGCCGGCCAGCACCCCCTGGACGAAGTAACGCTGGAAGGCGAAGAACACCACCAGCGGCACCAGCAACGACAGGAACGCCCCGGAGGAGATCACGTCGAGGTTGGAGCCGAACTGGCGGGTCTGCTGCTGGATGGCCACGGTCAGCGGGTAGGAGTCCTCGTCCCCGAAGATCAGCGCGATCAGCAGGTCGTTCCACACCCACAGGAACTGGAAGATGGCCAGCGAGGCGATCGCCGGGCCGCCCAGCGGGAAGATCACCCGCCGGAAGATGGTCCACTCGGTGCCGCCGTCCATCCGCGCCGCCTCCAGCAGGTCCCGCGGAATCCCGGCGAAGTAGTTGCGCAGCAGGAAGATCGCGAACGGCAGCCCGAACGCGGTGTGGAACAGCACGATGCCCGGCACGGTGCCGAACAGGTTGACCTCGCCGAACAACTGGATCAGCGGAATCAGCCCCACCTGCACCGGCACCACCAGCAGCGCCACCACGCCCAGGAACAGCCAGTCGCGGCCGGGGAACTCGATCCAGGCGAAGGCGTAGGCCGCCAGCGACGCCACGATCACCACCAGCACCGTGGTCGGCACCGAGATCATCACGGTGTTGACGAAGCCCCGAGTGATGGAGTCGTTGTCCAGCAGGTTGCCGTAGTTGTCCAAGGTCAGCTGGGCCGGCTTGGTGAACACCGTCCACCAGCCGCTGGAGCCGCTGTCGGTCGACGAGCGCAGCGAGGCCACGAACAGCCCGATCGTGGGCACCAGCCACACCAGCGCGATCAGCGCCAGCGCGGCCTGCACGGCCCCGCCGCCCAGCCGGTTGACGAGCCGGGAGGCGGCCGAGCGGCGCGGCGCCCCCGCCGCCCGGTCGACTCCCGGCGCGGCCTGTGTGTCGGCGGTCATCGGCGGCTCACCCCTGTTCGGCTCGGAAACGGCGGATGTTGAAGATCATCGCGGGCAGCACCAGCAGGAACAGCACCACCGCGATGGCGCTGCCCAGCCCCTGGTCGGGGCGCTCCCCGATGAAGGAGACCAGGTACATCCGCAGTGCCAGCACATTGGCGTCCTGGACCGAGGAGCCCGGCGCCATGATGTAGACCAGGTCAAAGATCTTGAGCACGTTGATGACCAGGGTCACGAACACCACCATCAGCACCGGCGCCAGCAGCGGGATGGTCACCCGCCGGAACACCTGCCACTCGGTGGCTCCGTCCACCCGCGCGGCCTCCAGCGCGTCCCGGGGGATCGCCGCCAGTCCCGCGCCGATGAGGACCATCGCGAAGCCCGCCCACATCCACACGTAGGCACCGATGATCGCGGGCGTCACCAGGCCGGGGCCCAGCCAGGTGACCCCGTTGTAGGGGGCGGCGAAGTTGGACTCGGCCAGCCGCAGCGTGTAGGAGCCGGGGGCCAGGCCGTCCAGGGTGAACGTGCCGTCGTCGCGGGAGGTGGTGGTGGCGGCGACCTTGCCGCCGGCCAGCGCCTCGATCTCGACCTTCGGCAGGCCCTTCTCGTTGCCGTCGATCTGGTTGACCTTGCCGCCACCGGGCGCGAAGTCGGCCCACACGGTGCCGGTGATGGCGCCCTGCGCGGGCGCGGCGGCGCGGGCGGGCGCCAGTTCGCGCTGCTTGGCGGGGGGCACCGCGACCAGCGGCAGCGTCACCGCCTGCCCCGGCTGCACCTGGGCGGTGGTGACGAACGCCTTCCCCTCGGGCTTGAGCGGGCTGCCCTGCTCGCGGGGCCGTACGCCCGGGTACGGGGAGGCGGCGGCGAAGGTGTCGTGGACGCCGACCGCGACCGCGTTGAGCACGCCGCGCTCGGGCGAGTGGTCGTAGACCAGCGTGAAGATCACACCGGCCGCGACCATGGAGATGGCCATCGGCATGAAGACGATGACCTTGAACGCGGCCGCCCACCGGATCCGCTCGGTGAGCACCGCGAAGATCAGCCCGAACGCGGTGATCAGCGCGGGCGCCACCGCCACCCAGATGGCGTTGTTCTTGATCGCGGTGAAGGTGGTCGAGTCGGTGAACATGGTGACGTAGTTGTCGAACCACACCAGCCGGCCGCCGTCGGCGTCGTACAGGCTGCGCCACAGCGTGTAGACGATCGGGTACACGACCAGCAGCGCCAGCAGGACCAGCGCCGGCGCCAGGAACCCGCCGGCCAGCCAGGGCGGCGGCCCCAGCCGCTCACGTCCGGCGGCCTTGGCCGACCGGCCGCCGGACGCGGCCTCGGCCGGCGCCTCGGCCGGTGTCGTCGCGACCGACGCCGCGCGGTCGGCGACGGGCCCGGCCGCGGGCGGGGACGTGCCGCCGCCGGCCGGCTCGTCGGCCGGCCGGTCCTCGCGTGGTGCGGGCGGCTCGGAGGTGTCTGTCATCGCACACTCTCCCGGGGCTCGGCGGGGTTCCTTCGGATCAGGGACGGAGCGGGGGCGCCCCCAGGTCGGCGGGCCGGGCGACCGCGGCGGGTTCCGCGGGGCACGGTCGCCCGGCCGCGGGCGGCGGGATCTGGGGGTCCCCCGCCGAGACGGGTCGGGCGATCATGGCGGAGCGCCGCCGCGACGCGGGTCGCCCGGCCCGTTCCTCCGGGGGACCGGGCTGGTCATCCCCCGGAGGAACGGGTCACCCGCGGATCACTTGAACGCGTCGGCGGCCGCCTGCTCCAGCTTGGCGGCGGTGCCGTCCACGTCGGAGGGATCGGCCAGGAAGTCCTGCAGGATCTTCCACTCGCCGGCGCCCTTGGTGCCGCCGAAGGCGGCCGGGGCCAGGTCGGACATGTCGAAGCGGAAGTCGTCACCGGCGTCGATCACCGCCTTGGCGATCCGACGCTGCACCTCGTCGGGGTAGGCGGCCAGGTCCAGGGACTTGTTCGGGGAGATGTACCCGCCCTGCTCGGCCCAGATCCTGGCCGCCTCCGTGGTGGCGATGAACTTCAGCAGTTCCCGGGCCCCGGGGGTGTCCTTCATCATCACCGCGGCGTCACCGGCGCCTACCACCGGCGCCGTGGCGCCGGCCGCCGGGAAGGGGAAGAAGTCCGCGTCGGTGCCGACCTTGGACTTGGTGGCCGAGGTGATCTCCGAGGCGACGAAGTCGGCGCCGGGCAGCATGGCCGCCTTGGGCGAGGCGCCGAACACCTGGGGCACCGAGCCGGGGAACTCGGTCTGCAGCGCGCCCTTGGGCCCGCCGGCCAGGTAGTTCTGCTTGCCCCAGATCTCGGCCAGCCTGCGCAGCGCCTCCTTGACCGTCGGATCGGTGTACTTGATCTCGTGCTTGGACAGCTGGTCGTACTTGTCGGGACCGGCCACCGACAGGTACACGTTCTCGAACCAGTCGGTCAGCACCCAGCCGTCGGCGGCGCCGATCGCGATCGGGGTGGCCCCCGAGTCCGACAGCGTCTGTGCCGTCTTGACGAAGTCGGCCCAGGTGGTGGGCGGCTGGGCGATGCCGGCGTCGGTGAACGCCTGCTTGCGGTACCAGATGGTCGACTTGCTGCCGGTCTTGTAGTAGATGCCGTAGGTCTTGCCGTCATGGCTGCCGAGGTCCTGCCAGACCTTGGCGAAGTTCTTCTGCAGCTCGGACTGGGCCTCGGCCGGCAGCGGCTTGATCCAGCCCTTCTTGGCGAACTCCACCAGCACGCCCTGCTGCGGCAGGAACGCCACGTCCGGCGGCGCGCCGCCGTTGACCTTGGAGCCGAGGAAGGCGGCGACGTTGTCGCCGGTGGGGGTGTAGATGACCTTGGCGCCGGTGCGCTTGCCGAAGGCGTCCAGCACCTTCTTGAACTTGGCGCCCTCGTTGGTCCCGGTCCAGATCGCGGCCACGGTGACGGTCTGGCCCTTGAGCGCGCCGCCGCCCTCGGGCCCGGTGTCGGTGTCGTCCCCGCCGCAGGCCGCGGCGGTGGAGATCGCCAGCCCGGCCGCCAGCGTCACACCGAGCATCCGCCGGCGGCCCATCGAACGTCTTTCGGCCCTCATTCGGATTCCTTCCTGGGGGAAGGCTGCGCCGAGTCCCAGATCGACGCGCCTGTTTCGGGATCGAAGAAATGCATTCGCCCGGTATCGACCTGGGCGGTCACCGGATCGCCGACCTTGATCCGGGTGCGTGGGCTGAACCGGGCGACCATCGGGGTGCCCCCCGGTCCGGCCTCGGCCTTGTCGAGCACGTCGGTGCCCATGTCGCGCGCCAGTTCCCGGGTGTCCTCGGTGACCACCTGCTCGGCGTTCACCGCGAAGTGCACCAGCACGTCGGAGCCCATCGCCTCGACCAGATCGGCGGTGCAGGTCAGCCGGGCGCCCTCGGGGCCGTCGGCGAGTTCGGCGTCCTCCATGTCCTCGGGCCGGATCCCGGCGATGACGGGCCGGTCCAGGTAGGAGCGCAGCGCCGGGCGGGCCGCCAGGACCTCGCGCGGCAGCGTCAGCGACTGATCGGTGAACCGCACCCGCAGGTCGTCCTCGGTGCCGGTGAGCGTGCCCTGCAGCAGGTTCATGGCCGGTGAGCCGATGAACCCGGCGACGAACAGGTTGGCCGGCCGGTCGTAGAGCTCCTGGGGCGGCGCGACCTGCTGGAGCACCCCCTTCTTCATCACCGCGACCCGGTCGCCGAGCGTCATCGCCTCGGTCTGGTCGTGGGTGACGTAGACGGTGGTGACGCCCAGGTCGCGCTGAATGCGGGCGATCTCGGCGCGCATCTGCACCCGCAGCTTGGCGTCGAGGTTGGACAGCGGCTCGTCCATCAGGAACGCCTGCGGCTCGCGGACGATCGCCCGGCCCATCGCCACCCGCTGCCGCTGGCCGCCCGACAGGTTGCGGGGCTTACGGTCCAGGTGGTCGGTCAGGCCCAGCAGCCGGGCGGCGTGCTCGACCTTCTCGCGGATCTGCGATTTGGGGACCTTGCGCAGCGACAGCCCGAACCCGATGTTGTCGCGCACCGACAGATGCGGGTAGAGGGCGTAGCTCTGGAACACCATCGCCACGTCGCGGTCGCGGGCCGGCACTCGGTTGACGACCCGCTCGCCGATCCTGACCTCGCCCTCGGAGATGTCCTCCAGGCCCGCCACCATCCGCAGCGCGGTCGTCTTGCCGCAGCCGGACGGTCCCACCAGGACCAGGAACTCCCCGTCGGCGATGCGCAGGTCCAGATCGGTGACCGCGCGGGTTCCGTCGGGATAGACCTTGCCGACTCCTGCCAGGACGACCTCGGCCACGACGTCTCCTTCGCTCGACGCAACCCCGGGGACATCCGCACGTAACCCCGGCGGAACACATAAAGCCGTACCGCTCCTGTCTCCGGCCCGGCAACCCTCATGCACGCACTCGAACGTTCGTAAAGAGATCGTTATTAACGGCGAGGCGACCCGCCGACGGGCGAACGAGGGGCCATTTAACCCCATTTCATACCATGGGAACACAAAAAGGACAGGAGCCTCGATCGAGGCCCCTGTCCACGTTCCGTCCGCGCGAAGGTCAGTCCACGATGGTCAGCGCACGGTCGATCAGGTTCATCCGCTCGAACCCGTCCTCGGTGCACACCACGATGTCCTCGATGCGCGCGCCGTGCTCACCGGGGTAGATGCCCGGCTCGATCGAGAACGCCATGCCGGGCCGCAACGGCTCGGTGTTGCCCGCCACGATGTAGGGGTCCTCGTGGGTCTCCAGGCCGATGCCGTGACCGGTGCGGTGAATGAAGAACTCCCCGTAGCCCGCATCGGCGATCACGTCCCGTGCCGCCGCGTCCACCGCCTCGGGCGTCACGCCGGGCCGCACCGCCTCGCACGCCGCCTGCTGCGCCCGCCGAAGCACCTCGTAGTAGGCGGTGTAGTCGGCGGGTGGCTCGCCCACGCAGTAGTTGCGGGTCTCGTCGGAGCAGTAGCCGCTGGGCATGGTGCCGCCGATGTCCACGACCACCGGCTCACCGTGCCCGATCACCCGGTCCGACAGCTCGTGGTGCGGGCTGGCGCCGTTCGGGCCGGAGCCGACGATCACGAAGTCCACCCTGGCGTGCCCCTCGGCCACGATGGCCTCGGCGATGTCCCGGCCGACCTCCCGTTCGGTGCGGCCGGCCTTCAGCAGCCCCGGCACCAGGCGGTGCACCCGGTCGATCGCCGCCCCCGCCTCGCGCAGCGCGGCGACCTCGGCGGGGCTCTTGCGGACGCGCAGCCGGCCCATCACCCGGCCCGCCGGGACCTGCCGGGCGCCCGGCATCGCGTCCCGGAACCGCAGCGCCATCACCGCCCACATCCGGTCGGCGAGACCCACCGCCGCCAAGCCGGACGGCAGCCGCCGGGCCACCAGCGCGTAGGGGTCGTCGGTCTCGTCCCACGGCACCATCTCCACGCCCAGCGCGCCGGCCGGGGACGCCTGCGCGGCGGCCAGCTCCAGCCGCGGCACCACCAGGAACGGCTCACCCTCGCCCGGTACCACCAGGCAGGTCAGCCGTTCCAGCTGGATCGCGTCGTAGCCGGTCACATAGCGCAGGTCGGGACCCGGCGTCAGCAGCAGGGCGCCCAGCCCGGCCTCGGCAGTCGCCTCCTGGACCTGGGCGAGGCGGGCGGGCGGATACAACTCCGTCGTCACATCCGGATTCATCAAGATCACGGCCCTTCGTCGTTCGGTACTCCCAGCATCCCAACAACCTCCGCGCCGCCGCGGCCGGGGCGGCGGTCGCCGGCGGCGCGAGGATGTCCCCGGCCCGTGGCACGATGGCCTCCATGAGTGCGCTGATGCTGCTCGACACGCCGTCGCTGTACTTCCGGGCGTTCTTCGGCGTGCCCGAGTCGGTGACCGCGCCGGACGGCACGCCGGTCAACGCCGTCCGCGGCCTGATCGACATGATCGCCCGGCTGGTGCGGGACCGCTCCCCCGCCCGGCTGGTGTGCTGCATGGACGCCGACTGGCGGCCCGCCTTCCGGGTCGCGGCGCTGCCGTCCTACAAGGCCCACCGGGTGGCCGACGACGGCGGCGACCAGACCCCCGACCCGCTGGCCGCGCAACTGCCGGTCATCGACGCGGTGCTGGATGCGGCCGGGCTGGTGCGCGCCGGGGTGCCCGGCTACGAGGCCGACGACGTCATCGGCACGCTGACCGCCCGGCACGCGGCGGCCGGCGGCGCGGTCGACATCGTCACCGGCGACCGCGACCTGTTCCAGCTGGTCGACGAGCGCGGGCCGGTGCAGGTGCTCTACACCGCGCGCGGCATCCGCAACCTGCAGGTGATGGGCGAGAAAGAGGTCGCGGCCAAGTACGGCATCCCCGGCCGCGCCTACGGCGACTACGCCACGCTGCGCGGCGACCCCAGCGACGGGCTGCCCGGGGTCCCCGGGGTGGGCGACAAGACCGCAGCCGCGCTGGTCACCCGCTTCGGCTCCATCGCCGGGATCCTGGACGCGCTGGACGCGGGCGCCACCGAGGGCTTCCCGGCGGGAAGCCGCCGCCGGCTGGAGGCCGCCCGCGACTACCTGGCCGCCGCCGAGACCGTGGTCAAGGTGGTGACCGACATCGACGCCCCCGAACTGGCCGCCCTCGACGACACCCTGCCGCGCGCGCCGCGCGACCCGCGGGCCCTGGCCGAGCTGGCCGAGCGGTGGAACCTCGGCAGCCCCGTCAAACGCCTGCAGGACGCACTGGCGGCCGTTTCCTGAACCTGTGCCAGACGACACAGACCGCACCGCACCGCCCGGCGGACCATGCCAGATGACCGACCTTTCCGCGGCTGGTCGATCCACGGGTCGGCGCCCGGGACGAGCCGACCCACTCCCCTCGCCCCGGGCGCCGGCACCGCACAGGCCGGGCCGGGGACGGTATGAGTGCCGTCCCCGGCCCGGCCTGTGGTGCGTAGGTTGTCAGCGACGGGCGCGACCGCGGGTGCGCCAGGTCGAGGTGGCGCCGACGCCGGCCAGGTGCAGAGCCAGGAAGAGCAGGCCCAGGGTGACCATGGTCATGTAGTCGAACGGGTCGGACTGGATGTCGGCCAGGTCGAACAGCAGGGCCAGGCCGAAAACGATCGCCGCGACGATCGCGAGCATCGGTGCCTCCGGAGGTGGACTCGGGCCGCGGCTCGTTCCGCGGCGTGCTCCCGGGATCTCCGGCCTAGCGGCAGGAAAACGGGGGGCCGGATTCCGGCCCGCCCCTTTACATAGTAAGTTAGGGTTTTCGGTCCAAGCGGCTACTCCGCAGTCACCACCGGATCACTCTGACCCCGCTCCAGGAACCCCGGTGATCCGGCGTCCGGTCCCCGGAACGGCCGCCCCTCCCGCCGCGCACCGGGCAGGCGGGAGGGGCGGGAAGGACGGAGAGCGGCCGAGGTCAGCCGACCGAGGTGTAGGCGACCACGCCGCGCCGCATCGCGTCCATGGCCTTGCCCGCAACGCGGCGGATCCGGCTGTCCGGGGAGGCGGCGTCGGCGATCTGGCCGAGCAGGTCGATCAGCTGCTTGACCGCCCGCACGAAGTCGCCGGCGGTCATCCCGGTCTCCAGCAGCACCTCGTCCAGCGGACGGCCCGAGGCCCACTGGTGGGCGGTCCAGGCGAAGCCGAGATCCGGCTCGCGCAGGAACGACACCTTATTGTCCTGCTCGATCGCCTCCAGCTCGCCCCACAGCCGCACCATCGCGGCCAGCGCGTCGCGGGCGGGGCCCGGCGGCGTGCGGGGGGCTCCGGCGTCATCCGGCTGCCGGGACTCGTACACCAACGCGGACGCACAGGCCGCCAGCTCGGCGGGACCGAGGTCCTCCCACAGGCCCGCGCGCAGGCTCTCGGCGGTCAGCAGGTCCAGCTCGTTGTAGATACGGCCCAGGCGGCGGCCGTCCTCGGTGACGGTGTCGCCCTCCAGGTAGCCGAGCTGTTCCAGCACCCCGCACACCCGGTCGAAGGTCCGGGCGATCACCTGGGAGCGGCCCTCCACCCGGCGGCGCAGCGCCTCGGTCTCCCGGTGCAGCCGGAAGTACCGCTCCGCCCAGCGGGCGTGGTCCTCCCGCTCGGAGCAGCCGTGGGCGGGGTGCTGCCGCAGCTCCCGCCGCAGCCGGGCGATCTCGGCGTCCTCACCGGCCGCCGCTCCCCTGCCCCGGCGGCCACCGCCGCGCGTCTTGACCTCCGCGTCGGGCACCTTGTTGCGCAGCGTGGAGGCCAGGTCGCGGCGCGCCTGCGGGCTGCGCGGGTTGAAGGAGCGGGGGATGCGGATCCGCTCGATCGGCTCGACCGGGTGGGGGAAGTCCAGCACCGACAGCCGCTGCACCGACCGCTGGGCGGTCAGCACCAGCGGGGCGGGCCCGTCCGACCGCTTGCCCAGCCCCGGGTCCAGCACCACCGCCAGGCCCGCGCGCCGCCCCGACGGTACGACGACCACGTCGCCGGGGCGCAGCCGCTCCAGCGACCGGACGGCCTCGGCGCGCTGTGCGGCGCCCCGTTCCCGGGCCAGGTCGGCCTCGCGGTCCGACAGCGCCCGGCGCAGCCCCGCGTACTCCATGAAGTCGCCCAGATGGCAGGAGGCGGCCTCGGCGTACCCGGCCAGCGCCTCCTCGTTCTTGTGCACCTGACGCGCCAGGCCCACCACCGCCCGGTCCGCCTGGAACTGAGCGAACGACTCCTCCAGCAGGGTGCGAGCGCGTTCGCGGCCGACCGCGCCGACCAGGTTGACGGCCATGTTGTACGACGGCCGGAAGCTGGAATTGAGCGGATAGGTACGGGTGCCGGCCAGCCCGGCCACCGCGAACGGGTCCATGCCCGGCGACCAGATCACCACCGCGTGGCCCTCAACGTCGATGCCGCGCCGGCCGGCCCGCCCGGTGAGCTGGGTGTACTCCCCCGGGGTCAGGTCGGTGTGGGCCTCGCCGTTCCACTTGTCGAGCTTCTCGATCACCACGGTGCGGGCGGGCATGTTGATGCCCAGCGCCAGCGTTTCGGTGGCGAACACCGCCTTGATCAGCCCGCGGACGAACAGCTCCTCCACGACCTCTTTGAAGGTCGGCAGCATCCCGGCGTGGTGGGCCGCGATGCCGCGCATCAGCCCGTCCAGCCACTCGTCGTAGCCCAGGACGCGCAGGTCCTCGTCGGCGATGTCGGCGGTGCGCAACTCGACGTGCGCGCGGATCTCCTCGGCCTCCTCGCGGGAGGTCAGCCGCAGCCCCGCGTACAGGCACTGCATCACGGCGGCGTCGCAGCCGGCCCGGCTGAAGATGAAGGTGATGGCCGGCAGCAGTCCGGCCCGGTCCAGCCGCTCGATCACGTCCGGGCGGGCCGGGGGGCGGAAGCGGGGCGGGCGCGCGACCCGTTTGCGGCCGTTGCGCCGGCTCTGATTGATCTTGGCGCGGCGCACCTCGTCCACCGCGACATTGCGCAGCTGCGGGTTGATCTTGGGCCGGGCGGACGGCTCGCCGGAGTCGACGAACAGGTCGTACAGCCGGTTGCCGACCAGCATGTGCTGGAACAGCGGCACCGGCCGGTGCTCGTCGACGATCACCGCGGTGTCGCCGCGGACCTCCTGCAGCCACTCGCCGAACTCCTCGGCATTGGAGACGGTGGCCGAGAGCGCCACGATACGGACCGAGTCCGGCACGTGGATGATGACCTCCTCCCACACCGCGCCGCGGAACCGGTCGGCCAGGTAGTGCACCTCGTCCATAACGACGAAGCCCAGGCCCGCCAGGGTGTGGGAGCCGGCGTACAGCATGTTGCGCAGCACCTCGGTCGTCATGACGACGATCGGGGCCTCGCCGTTGACGCTATTGTCACCGGTGAGCAGGCCGACGTTGCCGGGGCCGTAGCGGCTGACCAGGTCGGCGTACTTCTGGTTGGACAGCGCCTTGATCGGCGTGGTGTAGAAGCACTTCTGCCGGTTCGCCAGCGCCAGGTGCACCGCGAACTCCCCGACCACGGTCTTGCCCGACCCGGTGGGGGCGGCGACCAGCACGCCCTTGCCCGCCTCCAGCGCCCGGCAGGCCTCCAGCTGGAACGCGTCCAACCCGAAGTCGTACAGGGTCTGGAAGTCCAGCAGTGCGGGCCCGTTCTCGCGGACGCGCGCGCGGTGCGCGGCGTACCGCTCGGCGGGCGTGGTACCAGGGGAAGTCATGACATCGAGCCTACGGTTTGGCACGGTCCGACACCCAATCGGTCAGCGGACCGCGCCGGCCGGTCAGCGGGCCCGCTCGCCGCGCTCCACTCCGTCCTTGGCGCCGACGCCCTCTTCCAGGGAGGCGTCGATCTCCTCCAGGTCCAGCGGGGCCGCCTCGTCGTCCGACAGCTCCGCGTAGGGGTCGGGACGCCGCCCCCGCCGCCGGTCGTTCAGGAACGCCAGGAAGGCGGCCACCTCGAACAGCAGCACGGTCGGCAAGGCCAGCGCCAGCATGGTGAACGGGTCGGCGCTGGGGGTGGCCACCGCGGCGAACACGAAGATCCCGAAGACGATCAGCCGCTGGGAGCGGCGGATCCGCGCCGAGCTGAGCACCCCGGCCATGTTGAGCACCACCACGAACAGCGGCAGCTCGAACGTCAGCCCGAACACCAGCAGCATCGCCAGCACGTAGCCGAGATAGTGGTCGACGGTGATCAGCGCCGCCACGTCCTCGGGCACGAAGCCCAGGAAGATCGACAGCCCCTTGTCGACGGTGAGGTAGGCCAGCGCCGTGCCGACGAAGAACAGCGGGACCGCCGCGCCCAGGAACACGTAGGTCCAGCGGCGCTCCTGGCGGTACAGCCCCGGCGCCACGAAGGCCCACAGCTGGTACAGCCAGACCGGCGCCGAGATCACCAGCCCGATGATGAACGCGATCTTCAGCCGCAGGAAGAACGAGGAGAAGATCCCGTTGACCACCAGCGAGCAGTGGCCGTTGAGGTCCCGGGAGGCCGGCAGCGCGCAGTAGGGCTCCTTGAGGAAGTCCCAGGCCGGCTGGAACAGGATCCAGCCGACGACCGTGCCGACCAGCAGGCCCAGGATGGCCTTGATCAATCGGTTGCGCAGCTCACGGAGATGGTCCATGAGCGGCATGCGGCCCTCGGGATCGGCCGAGGGTCGCCGCCTGGTCAGCTTCATCATCGGTTTTCGGGTCGCACCTGTCGCCGGTCGGGTTCAGCAGGGAGGGTCAGCGGTTGCGGGCCTGGTTGGGGTCGACCGGCACGCCCTGGATGGGCTCCCCCGACGGCAGCTGGCCCTGCGGCGGCGGCGCGTACTGCTGCGCCGGCGGCTGCTGCGGCGGCGCGGGCTGCGCCGGCTTGGCCTCGTCGTCGTCCTCCCGCAGCCCCTTGGTCTCGGCCTTCAGGATGCGTGCAGACTTGCCGAGCGAGCGGGCGAGCTGTGGCAGCTTCGCCGACCCGAACAACAGCATGACCACCGCAAGGATGATCAGAATCTCGGTCCAGCCAAGTCCAGCCATGTCATACCTCTTCAGCAGATGCCATTCATGACGATCGTACGCCGTCCGGGACGTGCTCAGCCTCCTGGGCGTCCCGCAGCCGGCGGAGTTCACCGCTCAGCGCCGACTGTTTCGGCTCGATTCGCCGGCGGGCGCGCTCAAGTTCACGTCCCAGCGTCCGCAGCGCGCGGAACACCTTGACGGAGCACACCGCCAGCACCACCAGCCCGGCGAATGCGACTCCGACGAAGACCTGAGCCCAACCCACGCCCGTCACGTTAGCGAATCGCCGTGACCAGCGATAGCCCGCATTCGAGGTAACCGTGCGCCGCCGCTCAGACACCCGCCGTCTCGTAGCCGGCCAGGGCGCGGGCGGCCTCGTCGCGGACGGCCTCGGCCAGCCCGGCCGGACCGGTGATGCGGCCCTGGTCGCCCAGCCGCAGCGCCAGGCCCCGTACCCACCGCTGGTCCGGGGTCCGCAGCACCACCCGCAGCCGTCCCTCGCCGAGTTCCTCAACGCTCTCGCAGGGGTAGTAGTCGGCCACCCAGCGTCCGGCCGGGGTCAGCTCGAAGGTGACCCTGATGTCGTCGGGCGAGGGCCGGAACAGCCGCCCGGTCCGCACATCCAGCGGCTCGGCCTCCTCGGGCACCTGCGCCGGCACCTCCAGCACCGACAGCTCCACGATCCGGTCCACCCGGAACAGCCGGACGGCCTCGGCGCGGCGACACCAGCCCTCCAGGTACGCCTGGCCGTCGACCACCAGCAGCCGCATCGGGTCCACGTCGCGCTCGGTGTTCTCGTCGCGGGCCGGCACGTAGTAGGTCAGGTGCAGCCTGCGGCCCCGCGCGATGGCGTCGCGGACCCGGGCGGGCATCGCTCCGGCCTGGTCGGCCTTCACGTCCACCTGGACCGACACCTGGCTGCTGACCGCGGCGGCGGCCGCCCCGGCGGCGTTCTCCAGCTTGACGATCACGCGGCTGAGCGCGTCACGGTCGCGCGGATCGCCGATCTCGGCCAGCATCCGCAGCGCCACCAGCAGCGCCCCGGCCTCGTCCACCTTCAGCCGCAGCGGCCGGGCGATCGACTCGGCCTCGCTGACGGTGATCTCCCCGCCCTCGTAGGACAGGTCGATGGGGCAGTACGGGTCGGGGGCGCGCAGTTCCACGCACCACAGCAGGTTGAGATCGTCGATCAGCTGCTTCTCGGTGACCCCGAACGCGGCCGCGGCCTCGTCCAGCGCCACCGAGGCGCGGCTGACCACGTAGGGCACCAGCGCCAGCAGCCGGGCCAGCCGGTCGCTGGAGGTATTGGGCTTGTTCACGGGCCGCTCCCCCTCACCGTTCGTGTCCGGCCAGTACCGACTTGAGCTGCTGGATGACGGCGTCGCGCAGGTCCGGCGGGTCCAGCACCACCACGTCGGCGCCGAACCTGGCCAGGTGGGGGGCGAACCGCTCGGCCTCGCCGAAGGTCAGCGTCGCCTCGTCCCACTCCCCGCCGGTGCGGTGCACCTCGGCCGCCCAGCGGCGCAGGCCCTGGGCCGCCCCGGCGCGCAGCCGCACGGTCGCGGTGCGCGGCTCGGCGGGTGCCTCGCTGCGCTCGAAGGCGATCTTGCGGATGTCCACGCCGTCGGGAACGGTGACGCTGCCGGCCGGACCGTCGGGCACCACCTCGCCGGTGATGCGGCTGAGCCGGAACACCCGGGTGCCCTGCCGGTCGGTGTCGAACCCGACCACGTACCAGCGGCCCCGGCGGCTGACCACCCCCCACGGCTCCACGTGGCGGCGGGCCGCGGCGGTCCGCCCGATGCCCTGGTAGTCGAAGGCGACCGGGTAGGCGCCCTTGACCGCCTCCCACAGCGCGGGGAAGGCGGGCTCGTCGGTGTCCACCCGGGGCTCGATGCCCAGCGAGTCGGTCTCGGAGGTGTCGATCCCGGCGGCGCGCAGCTTCAGCAGCGCGCCGGAGGCGGCCTCGGCCAGGCTGGCCTGCTGCCACACCCGGGCCGCCAGCCCCAGCACGGCCGTCTCGTCAGGGGTCAGGTGGATCTCCGGCAGCTCGTAGTCCTGCGGCGGGATCCGGTATCCGGCCTCGCCGCCGTCCTCGCTGCCGACCTCCAGGGGGACGCCGAGTTCGCGCAGTTCCTCCTTGTCGCGCTCGAACATCCGTTTGAACGCGTCGCCGGAGTCGGGATAGCCGGGCACCGCCCGGCGGATCTGTTCGGCCGTGAGATAGCGCCGGGTGGCCAGCAGGCACACCACCAGGTTCAGCAGGCGCTCGGTCTTGCGCCGCGACACACCCCACCACCTCGATCCTCGGGCGTCCCCGGCTGTCGGGGTTCCGCATCATCTCTCATGTCAAGACGCTACCGTTTCCGGCGTGATCCGATGGCGTAAAGGCAGGGTGGAACGAGTCCGCCGGGAGTGGGCCGGGGCGCTGGAACTGGAGGTCGCCGTCCAGGGCGAGGACGGCACGGCGCGTGCGCTGGCCTATCCGGCCCTGGTCGGACGTCCCGAGCCCGGTGACACGGTGCTGCTCAACACCACCGCGCTGGCCATGGGGCTGGGCACCGGCGGCTACGCCATGGTGGTCGCGGTGCCCGACCGGCTGCCGCCCGACCCGTCCGGCCCCGGCCATCTGGTCAAGGCCCGCTACACACCGTTGCAGGCCACGCTGCTGGGCGCCGACGAGCAGGACTCCCCGCACCACGAGGTGCTGCGCGAGGCCGACTCCCTGGACGGGATGCCGGTGGTCGTGGCCGACCTGCACTCGGCCCTGCCGCCGATTCTGGCCGGGCTGCTGGCCGAGCGGCCGGGCACCCGGGTGGTGTACGTGATGCCGGACGGGGGCGCGCTGCCCGCCTGGTTCTCGATGTCGATCTCGCAACTCAAGGACGCGGGAGCGCTGGCCGCCACGGTCACGGTGGGACAGGCGTTCGGGGGCGACCTGGAGGCGGTGACGGTCCACACCGGCCTGCTGGCCGCCCGGCTGGTGCTGGACGCCGAGGTGGTGATCCTGGCCCAGGGGCCGGGCAACCTCGGCACCGGGACTCGGTGGGGGTTCTCGGGAGTGTCGGCGGGCGAGGCCGTCAACGCCGCCGCCGTGCTGTCGGGGCGGCCGGTGGCCTCGCTGCGGGTCAGCGAGGGCGACAGGCGCGAACGGCACGTCGGGGTCTCCCACCACAGCCTGACCGCCTACGGCCGGGTGGCGCTGGCCAGGGCCGACGTGGTGGTGCCCGGGCTGCCCGGCGGTTTCGGCGCCCGGGTCGCCGAGCAGGCCGCCGCGCTGGCCCACCGGCACGATCTCGTCCACGTCCCGGTCGACGGCCTGCGGGAGGCGCTGGGCGAGGCGGAGCGGGCCTGGGGCGTGCGGCTGTCCACGATGGGCCGCCGCCTGGACGAGGACCCGGCCTACTTCCTCACCGCGGCCGCCGCCGGCCGCCACACCGCCTCCTTGCTGTAGCCGCCGGGAGCCGCGACCGGCAACCGCCCTGCGTGCCGTCCCGGCGGCGGCCCTGCCAGGGCGGCCCGGCCCATCCATGCGACGCCCATCCGGATGATCGCGGCACACCGGCTTCGACCGGCCGCCCCGGCGCTCCCCCGCAGGCGGCCTCGCTTCGGCGGGCTCAGCCCGCCCGTGCGGCGTCCAGTTGTGTGATCGTGGCGTGCTCGGCCTCCGCCCGGGCGGCCTCCGCGGCGGTGTAGGGGGTACGGAAGGTGAACGCGCGGGGGCCGGGGCCCTCACGGCGCAGCAGTTCGAGGCGTTCCACGCACTCGTCCGGGCCCGGACGGTGCCCGGCGGGGATCCACCACAACACCTGGTAGACCTCCGCGGCTCGTTCGAACCACTCGCGGCGGCGGCGCATGGCCTCCAGGTGCCCGCTGCGGTAGGCGTACTCCCACAGTGTCTCCCGGGACTCCCAGACCGAGTAGTTGATCAGGACGTCGGGGCCGTAGGGCCACTCGTCGGCGCCCTCGACCGGGGAGACCGGCCGCCACACGTAGCCGGGCGTGCCCTCGGCGAGCGCGTTGAGGGGATCCCGCAACGCCAGGAACCCGGCCATCTCGGGGGCGTCCAGCGGCGCCCGCAGCCGCGCGAAGTTGAACTGCGCCAGGTGGAAGTCGCTCATGCCGCCCAGCACACCACCGCCTCGGCCTGTATGTCAATCTTCATTATTTTTAGAAGCGGCCAGCACCGTGCAGCACCAGCCCGGCCGGGGGTCCATCCGGGGCGCCAGATCGGCGGAGCCCTCGAACGCGCCCTCCAGCAACGCCAGGTTCATCCCGCACACCAGCGGCGGGAACCGCTCGGACAACACGTGGAAGGGGCAGTTGCGCATGCGCAGCACCGCCCCTGCGGGGGTCTGCTCGCGAACGGGCTCATAACCCCGGCGGGCGAGCAGGGCCTCGGCCTCGTCGAGCCCACGGACCGGCCCGGCGTCACGGGCCAGTTCCCGGCCCCGCAGCCGGGCCGCGCGCCACAGCCGCTCGTCCAGCTCCGCCTCCTCGGCCGCCTCCGCCAGCAGTTCGGCGGCCGTGCGGTAGTCGCGCGGCGGTACCGACACCACGCGCTCGGCGGCGGCGCGCCGGTACAGCTTCGCCGGGCGGCCGGCCCCCGGCCCCGAGCGGCCGGTCAGCCGGCGACCGGTCGTCTCCAGCAGCCCGGCCTCGGCCAGCTTGTCCAGGTGGAAGGCGGCCAGGGTGCGCTGCACGCCCATGGCCTCGGCGGCCTCGTTGCGGCTCACCTCGTGGTCCTGGGCGGCCACGTACTCGTACAGGCGCCGCCTGACCGGGTCGCGCAGCGCGGCTATCGCTTCGACGTCGTCCACCCGGCCAGTCTAAGAACAACCGCTCTTGACGTTAGAGAGCGGCGGGCGCCGTCCTCAGTGCACGCCGAGGATGTCGACCACGTAGATCAGGGTGTCGTCGCCCTTGATCCCGTAGTGCGACAGCCCCTTGGCGCCGTAACCCCACTTGGGCGGGACAACCAACAGCATCCGGCTGCCGACCTTCTGCCCGACCAGGCCCTCGTCGAAGGCCTTGATGTCCTGCCCCACCCCAAGGACCTCCCCGGCGGGCCGCCCGTCGCTCCAGGTGGAGTAGAACTCCTTGCCAGTCCGCCACAGCACGCCGGTGAACTGCAGCACCGTCAGCTGGTTGCTGCGGACGGCCGGGCCCGAGCCCTGCACCAGGGTGCGCACCTGCAGCGTCGAGGGCGGGGCCGCGCGCGGTACGGTCACCCGCGGGGACCGGCCGGGCGCGGCGGCAGCGACCTTGGGCAGCCTGGGGTCCTCCAGCGGCTGGGCCGTCCCCTTCGCCTGGGCGTTCTTGGAGTAGGTGGCGAGCACGTCCAGCACGTACACCAGCGAGTCGTGGGCGCCCACCTGGTGGCGGGCGTCGCCCTGGGAGCCGTATCCCTGGTCGGGCGGGATGACCGCGACGACCCGGCTGCCCGTCTTCTGGCCGATCAGCGCCCTGTCCAGGCCCGGCACCAGCTTGCCGGAGGGGAACGCGCCCGGCTGCCCGGCGGCGTAGCTGCTGGCGATCAGCCGGCTGCCGGCGTCGTTCCAGCGGTACCCGGCGTAGGAGGCGATCACCAGGTCGCCCTTGGCCACCTGTGCGCCCTTGCCCGTGACGAGCGTGGAGGTCACCAGTTCGTCACCGGGCTCGGTGTCCTTGGGGAAGGACACCTCAGGACGCTCGCCGTACTCGCCGGTCACCTTCACCGGAACGTCGTCGCCGCCCACGCAGGCGGTCAGCACCAGCGGTGCGGCCGCGAGGGCGGCCGCGAAGGGAACCAGTCGGCGCATGGGCGTCCTTCCGGGGGTGACGGGCCGGATCGAGCGCTCACCTTACCGGCTGGTCACCCCCGGAGACAGCCCAGGTCACATCCCGGCGATGAGCTTGTCCACCCGCTCGTCGACGGACCGGAACGGGTCCTTGCACAGCACCGTGCGCTGGGCCTGGTCGTTGAGCTTCAGGTGCACCCAGTCCACGGTGAAGTCGCGGCGCTTCTCCTGGGCCCGCCGGATGAACTCCCCGCGCAGCCGCGCCCGGGTGGTCTGCGGCGGCACCGACTTGGCCTCGAAGATGTCCAGGTCACGGGTGACCCGCTCGACCGATCCGCGCTTCTCCAGCAGGTAGTACAGGCCGCGGCCGCGGTGCACGTCGTGATAGGCCAGGTCCAGCTGGGCCACCCTGGGCGAGCTCAGCGGCAGGTCGTACTTGCGCCGGTAGCGCTCGATGAGCTGGTACTTGGTCACCCAGTCGATCTCCCGGGCGACCAGGTCCAGGTCGCCGGTCTCCACCGCGCGCAGCGTACGGCCCCACAGGTCCAGCACCCGCAGCGAGATCTCGTCGCCGCCGCGCCGGTCCACGAAGTCCTTGGCCTTGCCGTAGTACTCCTTCTGGATGTCCAGCGAGCTGGCCTCGCGGCCGTTGGCCAGCCGGACCTTGCGGCGGCCGGTCATGTCGTGGCTGACCTCGCGGATGGCCCGGATCGGGTTCTCCAGGGTCAGGTCGCGCATCACCACCCCGGCCTCGATCATCCGCAGCACCAGGTCGGTGGCGCCGACCTTGAGCAGCATGGTGGTCTCGCTCATGTTGGAGTCGCCGACGATCACGTGCAGCCGGCGGAACCGCTCGGCGTCGGCGTGCGGCTCGTCCCGGGTGTTGATGATCGGGCGGGACCGGGTGGTGGCCGAGGAGACCCCCTCCCAGATGTGCTCGGCCCGCTGCGAGACGCAGTAGACCGCCCCGCGCGGGGTCTGCAGCACCTTGCCGGCCCCGCAGATGATCTGCCGGGTGACCAGGTACGGGATCAGCACGTCGGCGAGCCGGCCGAACTCGCCGTGCCGCCCCACCAGGTAGTTCTCATGGCAGCCGTAGGAGTTGCCGGCCGAGTCGGTGTTGTTCTTGAACAGGTAGATGTCGCCGGCGATGCCCTCCTCGCGCAGCCGCCGCTCGGCGTCCACCAGCAACCCCTCGAGGATCCGCTCGCCCGCCTTGTCGTGCGTCACCAGGTCGACGACGCTGTCGCACTCGGGCGTGGCGTACTCGGGGTGGCTGCCCACGTCGAGGTAGAGCCGCGCGCCGTTGCGCAGGAACACGTTGCTGCTGCGGCCCCACGACACCACCCGGCGGAACAGATAGCGGGCCACCTCGTCGGGTGACAACCGCCGCTGCCCACGGAAGGTGCAGGTGACCCCGTACTCGTTCTCAAGCCCGAAAATGCGCCTGTCCACACCTTGACCCTATGCGGCGGCGGGCCGACTCGACAGTGCCCGCCGCCATGGAAGCACGGTATGCCCCGGTTGTGATCTTTACGTTGTAGATCAATGAGCGCCGGGAGGGGGCCGTACCGGTCCCCCGCCCGGGCCGGACGGGGGGACCGCAAAGTCCTCGGGGGCGGGGGCCTTCAGGAGCTGTCGGCCAGCAGTTCCTGGATGCGCGCGGCCGACAGCCGCCGGAACAGCCGGTGCTCGCGGCGCCGGTCCAGCACCGCCACCTCCAACGCCTTGGCCTCCAGGTGCCGGTCGGCCTCCTGCGCCTCCAGCGACTGCACCCCGGCGTGCAGGGCCGCCGACAGCGACATGCCCTCCTGGTAGCGCTCCTTGAGGGCCTGCTCGACGGCCTCCACCTGGCCGCCCATCGCGACGTAACCGTGCTCGTCGCGCACCGAGCCGTCGAACGTCAGCCGGTAGATCTGGTCGGACTCGGCGTCCTCGCCGACCTCGGCCACCACCAGCTCCACCTCGTACGGCTTGGCCGTCTCGGTGAAGATGTTGCCCAGCGTCTGCGCGTAGGCGTTGGCCAGGCCGCGCGCCGTCACGTCCTGGCGGTCGTACTGGTAGCCGTTGATGTCGGCGTAGCGGACGCCGGCCAGCCGGAGCGTCTCGAACTCGTTGTACTTGCCGACGGCCGCGTAGGCGATCCGGTCGTAGATCTCACTGATCTTGTGCAGCGCCCGGGACGGGTTGTCGGCCACGAACAGGATGCCCTCGTCGTACTGCAGCACGACGACGCTGCGGCCGCGCGCGATGCCCTTGCGCGCGTAGTCGGCCTTGTCCTTCATCGCCTGTTCGGGCGACACGTAGAACGGCATGCTCACCGTCGTCGATCCCTTCTATCGCAGCGGGGCGGTCGGACCGCCCGGCGAGTCGTAACGCTCGTCGACGACGGACTGGGCCAAGTCCGCGATCTCCTCCTCGGGCAGCCTGCGGTACCCGTCGGCGGTCACCGCCGCCACCACCGGGAAGATCCGGCGGATCAGGTCCGGGCCGCCGGTGGCCGAGTCGTCGTCGGCCGCGTCGTACAGCGCGTGCACGCAGACCAGCGCGGCGTCGGCCTCCGACAGGTCGGTCCGCCACAGCTTCTTCAGCGCGCCCCGGGCGAACACCGAGCCGGAGCCGATCGAGTAGTGGTCCTGCTCCTCGTAGCGGCCGCCGGCCGGGTCGTAGCTGAAGATCCGGCCGGTCTCCCGCTCGGTGTCGAACCCGGCGAACAGCGGCACCGCCACCAGGCCCTGCATCGCCAGGCCCAGGTTGCCGCGGATCATCGCAGCCAGCCGGTTGGCCTTGCCCTGCAGGGAGAGGGTGCGGCCCTCCGTCTTCTCGTAGTGCTCGATCTCCACCTGGAACAGCCGGACGATCTCCATCCCGATCCCGGCGGTGCCGGCGATGGCCACCGCGGAGAACTCGTCGGCCCGGAAGACCTTCTCCACGTCGCGCTGGGCGATCATGTTGCCCGAGGTCGCCCGCCGGTCGCCGGCCATCACGACCCCGCCCGGGAACGTCACCGCCACGATCGTCGTGGCATGCGGAACCTCCACGCTCCCCGGCGTTCCCCCGGCGAGCTGCGCCATACGGCGGCCGGGCAGCAGGTCGGGGGCATGAGCCCCCAGGAACTCGGTGAACGAGGACGTGCCCGGGCTCATGAACATTCCCGGCAGACGTCCGGTATGCGAATCGTGGGACGCCACGCGACTCCTTCCCTCCACCATGGCACCGGCTCCCCACGAGGGGTCACCGGCGCGGACGATTACGACCCTACTGTTCAACCGGTACGACCCGCATACCCCGGTGATCCTTCGGGGAGTCCGCCCACGGCGAACCGGCCGCAAGGCCCGCCGCCCCGGCCGTCCCACGCCGCGTCCCGCCCCGGCACCGCCCATCGGTCGGCACATACGCCCCAAGACGGCACCTTCTCCCCACATCGGGGCGTTATAGGACGGCTTCGGACCCCGGCCCAGGCCTCGGGACACTACGATGACCACGTGGTTTGGGGACCTCCAGGCCCGCCCCCCGGGCAGCCGGGCTGGCCGGGCCCGCACGGCCAGCCGACATGGCCCGGCGACCAGGGACAGCCCGTCTGGCCGACCCCGCCGGGCGCGCCCCCGCAGGCCGGCTGGCCGCCGCCGGGGCATCCCGGGTCGCCGCCGCCCGCACCCTACGGGCCGCCGCCGGAGCAGCCGCTCCCGATGAGCGGCGACGGCGATCCCTTCACCCGCGCCGAGCACGACACCCGCGCCACCGTGGCCGCCCCCTGGTGGGCGACCGCCGCCCCGCTCCAGCGTCAGCAGGCCCTGATCGCCCGGCTGGTGTCGCTGCCGGACCGCTCCTGGTGGATGTACGGGGCGTGGGCGCGCTGGTACCGCTGGCATCCGGCCGACGGCCGCTGGTTCCCCTGCTCTCCCCCGCGGGGCACGATGGTCCGCCGGTCGGCCCGGCCCGCGCAGCCCGGCCTCAGCCCGCCGCCCATCCCCGCCGAGATCCTGCCGGCCGGGCCCGACTTCGCCTACGACCACGGGCCGCCGCTGGCCCTGGCGGGCAGGCCGGTATCGGGCGCGCTGCTCTACCGGCTGCGCTCGGTGATCCAGGAGGCGGCGCTGGCCCCACCGATGGACTATCCCCTGGGCTGGAGCTACTTCCTGCACGGCACCCCGAGCACCATCGCCGCCACCTGGAGCGCGATGCTGTGGTGCGCGTCGGTGCCGGTGTTCGACCCGGACCTGGACTCCGGTGGCTCCCCCGGCCTGCTCGGCCTGTGGGAGCCCTACCTGGCCCAGCCGTTCGACGACCACGGCCGGCTGCGCTGGCTGGTGCCGCCGCTGCTGCGCACCGTCATCGGCCTGTACGCCGAGCGGATGCGGGCCGGCCGCGCCGACGCCGCCGGGCAGATCGTCCGCTGCATGGTGATGACCGCGCAGGCGCTGCGCGACGACCCCCGCTTCAAGGTGCGCGCCTCGGCGCTGCTGTCCATCATCGAGCCGCTGCAGGCCAACCCCGCCCTGGACCACCGTTCGCTGCCGTACGGCGACGAGGCCATGGAGCGGGAGTGGACGAGCCGCTGCCCGCCGGCGCTGGGCACCACCCTGTTCGCCGACACCGCGCCCGGCGAGCGCTTCCAGATGGCCGTCTACGACCTGGCCGAGGCGCTGCGGCCGATGTGCGGGGATCCGGAGAGCACGGCGTTCACCGAGCCGCGGTATGCGGCGGTGGCGCTGCTGGCGGCCGACATGGCCGGGTACCGGCCGGACCTGGCCGCCCCGATCGGCAACTGGCTCGATCCGGAGCTGCGGGGCCTGCTCAGCGATGTGATCGGGCAACCCGGGCACGGGCTGCGCAGGCTGTGGCCCTCACGCGGGAGGCTGCCGGAGGACTTCCGCCCGGCCGACACCGACACGGCGCTGAAGGCGCTCAGCGCGGCGGCGGCGGTCGACTTCGCCTGGTGCCGGCTGGCGCACGGAATCCCCATCCCCCCGGACGGCTTCACGGTGCCCGACGCCTTCGCCGCCGCCCTCGACGCCCTCGCGGCCAAGCCCGCCACGGGCGAGGCGTCGGAGGTCTGATCCCGCCTTCATACGGGCCGGGGGACCACCTTCCGGGGGAGCCGGGCGGGCGGCATGGGTGAAAAGGGAAAAGCCCGTCGAGCCCTCCAGGGCTCGCCGGGCGAGGGGACCCGCATCCAGTGCCGGCGCCCCCTGCGTACCTCTGCGGTACGGGCCTGTCCTGCGGGACGGGGCTGTCCTGCGGGCCTCCGCAGGACCGGTGCTATACGGGTACCCAATTCCCCGGTCGGTGCCGCGCGGCCCGCAGGGGGCCGCGCGGCCGGAGGTGACCGGTTGACTGCGAAGGGTGTTACTGCCCGCCCTTCTGCACGTACGAGCGCACGAAGTCCTCGGCGTTCTCCTCCAGCACCTCGTCGATCTCGTCGAGGATGGCGTCGACATCGTCGGACAGCTTCTCGTGCCGCTCGGCGACGTCCTCACCGACCGCCGCCTGGGTCTCCTCGACCTCCTCATCGCGGCGGGTGGTCTGCTTCTGACCGCCGGTGTCCTTAGTGGCCATCGGTTACCTCCACTCACTGCCGGTGCCCCAACCCTATCTCCGATCACCGACGACGAGCGGTCCTCGACGTCCGTATCGCCTCCCGGCATCCGGGGCTGCCTGTCAGGGTTATCGCCCGCCCGCACACCCCTGAAACGGGCATACCGGTCAGGACTGTGCGGTGGTCCCGCTGGTCGCCGTCCGTCTCAGCGCTGTCCGGTGAGCACGGCGACCAGCTCGGCGGCGGTGCGGCAGCGGTCCAGCAGTGCGCCCACGTGCTGCCGGGTGCCGCGCAGCGGCTCCAGGGTGGGGACGCGCTGTAGCGACTCGCGGCCCGGCACGTCGAAGATGACCGAGTCCCACGAGGCCGCGGCCACCGAGTCGGCGTACTGGCGCAGGCAGCGGCCGCGGAAGTAGGCCCGGGTGTCCTCCGGCGGGTCCTCGATGGCGGCCTCCACCTCGGCCTCGGTGGCGATGCGCTCCATCCGGCCGCGGGCCACCAGGCGGTTGTACAGGCCCTTGTCGGGGCGGATGTCGGTGTACTGCAGGTCCACCAGTTGCAGGCGCGGATGCGACCAGTCCAGGCCGTCGCGGCTGCGGTAGCCCTCCAGCAGCTCCAGCTTGGCCACCCAGTCCAGTTCCCGCGACAGCTGCATGGGGTCGTCCCCGAGCCGGTGCAGCACCGACTCCCAGCGGTCCAGCACGTCACGGGTGTGCTCGTCGACGTCGGCGCCGAAGCGGTCCTCGACGTACTTGCGGGACTGCTCCAGGTACTCCATCTGCAGCTGGACGGCGGTCATCTTGCGGCCGTCCCGCAGGGTGACCAGGTGCCGGCAGGACGGGTCGTGGGAGACCGCCCGCAGCGCCGCCACCGGCATGTCCACCGACAGATCCACGGTGAGGAACCCGTCCTCGATCATCGCCAGCACCAGCGAGGTGGTGCCGAGCTTGAGGTAGGTGGAGATCTCGCTCATGTTGGCGTCGCCGATGATGACGTGCAGCCGCCGGTACTTCTCCGGGTCGGCGTGCGGCTCGTCCCGGGTGTTGATGATGGGCCGCTTGAGGGTGGTCTCCAGGCCCACCTCGACCTCGAAGAAGTCGGCGCGCTGGCTGATCTGGAAGCCGTCGCCGCGGCCGTCCACCCCGATACCGACCCGCCCGGCCCCGCACACCACCTGGCGGGACACGAAGAACGGCGTCAGATGCCGGACGATGTCGGAGAACGGGGTCTCCCGCCGCATCAGGTAGTTCTCGTGGCAGCCGTAGGAGGCGCCCTTGTTGTCGGTGTTGTTCTTGTAGAGCTGGATGGGATGCGTGCCAGGCACCATCGCGGCGCGCCGGGCGGCGTCGGCCATCACCCGCTCCCCCGCCTTGTCCCAGATGACGGCGTCGCGGGGGTTGGTGCACTCGGGAGCGGAGTACTCCGGGTGCGCGTGGTCGACGTACAGCCGGGCGCCGTTGGTGAGGATGACGTTGGCCAGCCCGAGGTCCTCGTCGGTGAGCTGGCTCGGGTCGGCCACCTCGCGGGCGAGGTCGAAGCCCCGCGCGTCGCGCAGCGGGTTCTCCTCCTCGAAGTCCCAGCGGGCCCGCCGGGCCCGCGCCGCCGAGGCCGCCAGATAGGCGTTGACGACCTGCGAGGAGGTCACCATCGCGTTGGCCCCTGGCTGACCGGGCACGGATATGCCGTACTCGGTCTCGATCCCCATCACCCGCCGAACACTCATATCGCCGAGCCTAGTGCCGATCGTGGCCTCCCATGAGAGGCGGGACTGGATCGTGATGACGCCACGGCGGACCGGCCGCACTCCCGCGCACGCGCCGGGACGGGCCCCCGACCACTCGTCGGGCCGCCGGCGAAGCAACTGCTGCATACGTACGACATCGGGTTGTTCTTACCCCCACCGGGACGGTTTGCCCACGTCAATGTCCCGACCGCCCCCCGATCCCCCACTCCCGCCCCCGAAAACACCGGCGCGGCGACCACCTCAGTCGACCACCACCCCGACGAACATCACACGGCCACGCCCGAGACGCCCCCCACGACTCCCCACAGCCCCCACACCAAAAGGGAACGCGGCCCATCCGCTCGCTGCCCGTCACCTCCCGCCCGCCGCGCTGACGGAGCCCACGAAGATCCGACCGAACCGGCTCTCGCCCCCCGCCGGCACAGCACGAGCCTCCTCCGCACAGGACAAGATCACCTAGAAACCGATCACCTCGACCCAGACCCACCTCACGGAACAAGGCCGCCAGGACTCCGAGATGATCGGATCCCTGACGGCCTTGCAGGCATACGGGGGCGTGGGGGCGGAGCCCCCACCCCGGGGGGCTCCGGGGGGTCGTCCCCCCGGGCAGGCACAGGCGGCGGGGCTCCGGCGAAGCCGCCCGAAGGGCGGCGAGCAGGATGCCCCGCCCCCGTCCGCCTACAGGTATTGGCCGGTGTTCGCCACGGTGTCGATGGAACGGCCGGCCTCGGTGCCCGCCTTACCGGAGACCAGCGTGCGGATGTAGACGATCCGCTCACCCTTCTTGCCGGAGATGCGGGCCCAGTCGTCGGGGTTGGTGGTGTTGGGCAGGTCCTCGTTCTCGCTGAACTCGTCCACGCAGGCGGCCAGCAGGTGGGAGACCCGCATGCCCTTCTGCCCGGTGTCCAGGAACTGCTTGATGGCCATCTTCTTGGCCCGGTCGACGATGTTCTGGATCATCGCCCCGGAGTTGAAGTCCTTGAAGTACAGGACCTCCTTGTCACCGTTGGCGTAGGTGACCTCCAGGAAGCGGTTCTCCTCGGACTCGGCGTACATCCGCTCGACGACGCGCTGGATCATCGCGTCGACGGTGGCATCCTCGCTGCCGCCGTGCTCCTTGACATCGTCGGGGTGCAGCGGCAGCCCCGACAGGATGTACTTGGAGAAGATGTCCTTGGCCGCCTCGGCGTCGGGCCGCTCGATCTTGATCTTGACGTCCAGCCGGCCGGGCCGCAGGATCGCCGGGTCGATCATGTCCTCCCGGTTGGAGGCGCCGATCACGATGACGTTCTCCAGGCCCTCGACCCCGTCGATCTCCGACAGCAGCTGCGGGACGATGGTGTTCTCCACGTCGGAGGAGACCCCGGAACCGCGGGTGCGGAAGATGGAGTCCATCTCGTCGAAGAACACGATCACCGGGGTGCCGGCCGAGGCCTTCTCCCGGGCCCGCTGGAAGACCAGCCGGATGTGCCGCTCGGTCTCGCCGACGTACTTGTTGAGCAGCTCGGGACCCTTGATGTTGAGGAAGAAGCTCTTGCCCTCCTGGCCGGTCTTCTCGGCGACCTGCTTGGCCAGCGAGTTGGCGACCGCCTTGGCGATGAGCGTCTTGCCGCAGCCGGGCGGCCCGTACAGCAGCACGCCCTTGGGCGGGCGCAGCTGGTGCTCGCGGAACAGGTCGGCGTGCAGGTAGGGCAGTTCCACCGCGTCGCGGATCTGCTCGATCTGCGGGCCGAGGCCGCCGATCTCCTCGTAGGAGATGTCGGGGACCTCCTCCAGCACGAGCTCCTCGACCTCGGCCTTGTGGATCTTCTCGTAGGCATAGCCGGAGCGCGGCTCCAGCATCAGCGAGTCACCGGCCCGCAGCGGCACGCCCCGCAGCGGCTCGGCCAGCTTGATCACGCGCTCCTCGTCAGCGTGCGCGATCACCAGCGCCCGCTCGCCGTCGGCGAACAGCTCCTTGAGCATGACGACCTCGCCCTGCTCCTCGAAGCTGAGCGCCTCCACGACGTTGAGGGCCTCGTTGAGCATGACCTCCTGGCCGCGCTTCAGCTCGGCGACGTCGACCGCCGGGCTGACGTTCACCCGCAGCTTGCGGCCGCCGGTGAAGATATCGACCGTTCCATCCTCCCGCGCCTCCAGGAAGACCCCGAAGCCGGACGGCGGCTGCGCCAGCCGGTCGACCTCCTCCTTCAGCGCGATGATCTGTTCCCGAGCCTCCTTGAGGGTCGCGACAAGGCGTTCGTTCTGCCCGGTCACGGCGGCCAGGTTGGCCTGTGCCTCGTGGAGGCGGTCTTCCAGCACACGAACTTGACGCGGGGACTCCGCGAGCTTACGGCGCAGCACGGAGATCTCCTCCTCCAGGATGGAGACCTGCGTTTGAAGATCACGCATCTCCATATCGTGCTGCGCCTTGCGCGCCCCAGCATCCTCACGAGCGGCCACGCCCCGTCACCTCCTCAAGAAGAGAGCCGACGACCTACTCAGACCCTACCTATCCGGAGGGCTTCCGTAACCTGCCCTTGGGGTGCTCGTGTCGTGCCCGACCGATCGGCTCGGCCATCCGGCGACTCCACGCCCCCGGGAGCACATCCCGGAAAATACTGGAACGCCGCCGGGATCTGTCTTCATTCCCCGTATACCGCGCGAGGTTTTCGCATCTCAGCCGTTGCCCGCCGGTGCCCGAAACCCCTGACAGCAATTGTGAAATCGGCGTTAACGGTGTCACCGGCGGTCACGCTCCGACATCTAGTGTGACGTTGGCCACTCCGGAGCCGTTCACCGGGGTCGCCCGTCGGTGCGGTGCTAGGCGTCCGCGGGGGCCGGGTGGGCGCCCTTGGCGGGCCGGCGCCGCCGCAGGGGCGGCGTCACGCCCGCGGCCAGGCGGCGCGCCGTCACCAGGAAACCGGTGTGCCCCACCATCCGGTGGTCGGGCCGCACCGCCAGCCCGTCCACGTGCCAGGACCGCACCATGGTCTCGAAGGCGTAGGGCTCGGCGAAGGAGCCGTGCTCGCGTAGCGCCTCCACCACCCGCGACATCTGCGTGGTCGTGGCGATGTAGGCGCACACCAGCCCGCCGGGGATCAGCGCCTTGGCCACCGCCTCCAGGCACTCCCACGGGGCGAGCATGTCCAGGACGACCCGGTCGACCTCGGTCTCGGCGAGCGCGTCCTCCAGCGCGCCGACGGTCAGCCGCCACGCCGGGTGCGGCCCGCCGAAGAAGGTCTCCACGTTCTTGCGGGCGATCTCGGCGAAGTCCTCGCGCCGTTCGTAGGACGACACCAGCCCGTGCTCGCCCACGGCGCGCAGCAGGAAGCAACTGAGGGCGCCCGAGCCCGCCCCCGCCTCCACGACGCGGGCGCCGGGGAAGATGTCGGCCATCGCCACGATCTGCGCGGCGTCCTTGGGGTAGACGACGGCGGCGCCGCGCGGCATCCGCAGCGCGAAGTCGGCCAGCAGCGGGCGGAACGCCAGGTACTCGGTGCCGCCGGTGGAGCGGAAGACGCTGCCCTCGGGACTGCCGATGATCTCGTCGTGCGGGATGGCGCCCTTGTGGGAGTGGTACAGCTTGCCGGGCTGCAGGGTGATGGTGTTGACCCGGCCCTTGGGATCGGTCAGCTGAACCTGGTCGCCGGCCCGGAACGGCCCGTGGGGGATGCGGCCCGTGGACGGTGCGGGGCCGACGGGCGCCTCGGGCTGCGCGGGGACTCCGGTCGGCTGCGGTTCGGTCATGGTCGTCAAGGCTAGTGGCGGCCGGGAGCGGCCACGCCGGGCCCGTGGCCGGCGGCCGGTGCGGCCAGGGTCACGTCCCGGCGAAGGCCCGGTCGATGTCGGTGGCGGCGAGCACCCCGTACACCCGCCCGTCCGGCTCCACCAGCAGGTACTCCGAGGCGGGGGCGCGGCGCAGCGCGTCGATCAGCGCCTCGCCCGACAGGTCCGCGGGCAGCGTCAGCTCCGGCGACAGGGTGCGCGAGACCTCCCCGACGCCCAGCCACGGCCGGCGCTGCTCGGGCACCGCGTTCAGCGCCCGCTCGCTGACCAGCCCGACCGGCCGCCGCTCGTGGTCGACGATCACCAGCGCCCCGGCGGCCTCCTCCCGGGCCCGCCGGATCGCCTCCGCCAGCGGCACGTCGGCGGTGACCAGGGCGGCGCGGCGGGCCAGCCGGCGCGCGTGCAGGGCGGGGATGCGGGCGCGCACCCGCTCGGCGCGCAGCGCGTGGGTGGCGCCCACCCAGATGAAGGAGGCCACCAGCGCCGACCACAGCAGCGACACCCAGCCGATGCCCTCGCCGTCGACCGGGTAGGTGGCCAGGAACGCCCCGGCGGCCAGCGTGAGGACGGCCACGCCGCGGCCCACCCAGGCGGCCACCACCGTGCCGGCCCCGCCCCGCCCGGTGATCTTCCACACCGCCGCCCGCACCAGCCGGCCGCCGTCCAGCGGCAGCCCCGGCAGCAGGTTGAACACCCCGACCAGTAGGTTGGCGAACGTCAGCGCCGCCACCAGCAGCCGCCCCACCGGTGGCAGCGGCAGCAGTAGCTCGGCGAGCAGGCCCAGCCCCGCCAGCACCAGGTTCACCACCGGCCCGGCGAAAGCGATCAGGAACTCCCGGCCCGGGGTGGGCGACTCGCGCTCGATGGCGGTCTCGCCGCCGAGGATGTGCAGGGTGACCGAGCGCACCGGCAGGCCGAAGATCCGGGCGGTCACCGCGTGGCTCAGCTCGTGCACGAACACCGACCCGTACAGCAGCACGGCGTAGACGAACGCCACCGCGTAGCTGAGCGGGGAGGCGACCACGTGCCGCGCCTGGCCCTCGAACATCACGGTGATCACCAGGGCGACCAGGAACCAGCTCGGCGAGACGTACACCGGGATCCCGAACGGCCTGCCCATCAGCATGCCCGGTCGCCGGGACGTCGGCTGCGGATCATCCCCGGCCCGGGGCGCGCTGTCTGCCACGCCCTCGATGCTACGGGCTGTAGTGCGGGATTTCGTCGCAGGTGTCGCCTACGCTGTCGCCCATGACGACCTCCGACTCCCCCGCGGGCACCGCCCCCCGGGCCGCCGGGCCGCGCGACGGCACCGGCGGGGTGACGGGGGCGCTGTCGCCCTCACGCGCCGGGGACTTCATGACCTGCCCCCTGCTGTACCGGTTCCGGGTGATCGACCAGATCCCGGAGCGGCCCAGCCCGGCGGCGGTGCGGGGCACGCTGGTGCACGCGGTGCTGGAGCGGCTGTACGACCTGCCGGCGGCGGGCCGCACGGTGGCCGCCGCGCTGGACCTGCTCGGCCCGCAGTGGGAGCGGCTGCTGGCGCGGGAGCCCGAGCTGGCCACGATGTTCGAGCCCGGCCCGGGCGACGCGGACGGTACGGACAATGCGAATGGCGCGGGCGGCGGTTCCGATCCGGACGCCGACCAGGGGGCCTGGCTGGAGCGGGCGCGGCAGATGGTGGAGCGGTACTTCACCCTGGAGGACCCGCGGCGGCTGGAGCCCGCCGAGCGGGAGCTGTACGTGGAGACGGTGCTTGACTCCGGGCTCAAGCTGCGCGGCTACATCGACCGGGTGGACATCGCGCCCACCGGGGAGATCCGGATCGTCGACTACAAGACCGGCACCGCCCCGCGCGCCGACTTCGAGGCGCGGGCGCTGTTCCAGATGAAGTTCTACGCGCTGGTGATGTGGCGGCTGCACGGCACGGTGCCGCGGATGCTGCAGCTGATGTACCTGGGCAACGGGGAGATCCTGCGCTACGTCCCCGACGAGGCCGATCTGCGGGCCACCGAGCGCAAGGTGGAGGCGCTGTGGCAGGCGATCCGCCGGGCGACCGAGACCGGCGAGTGGCGGCCGCGGCCGGGCCGGCTGTGCGACTGGTGCGACCACAAGCAGCGCTGCCCCGAGTTCGGGGGGACGCCGCCGCCGCTGCCCGCGGTACCGACGCCGCGCCGTTCTCCCGCCGATCTGGAGCCCGGCCCGTCGCCGCGCGACCACAGCGACGACCTGTGACCCTGTGACCGCACGGCCCGTCCGGCGGGCGGGGACGGGATGTCCCGTCCCCGCCCGCCGGACGGCTTCGCCGGAGCCCCGCCCACCGCGCCCGCCCAAGGGGGCGTCCCTCCTCCCGGACGGTGCCGCCGACCAGCGGGAACGGTCCGGCGGAGGACGCCGCCGACGGGCTCCTCCTCAGGGAGGACCGGGGATCGCCGTGCAGGAGGGGTTCGCCTCCCGTCCGACGCCATAGGGTGAACTGCGTGTCACCCCGCATTCGCAACCTCGTCGAAGGCCGTGCGTGGTTGCGTCGCCATCCGCAGGTGGCCGACCTGATCGTGGCGGTCCTGCTGCTGGCGGCCGGGGTGCCGCAGCTGCTGCTGACCGAGCTGCCGGTCGACGCCGCGGTGCACTTCCGCAGCCCCGACGCGGTCAACGCCCTCCTCGTCGCCGCGGTGACCCTCCCGCTGGCGCTGCGGCGGACGCTGCCGATGACGGTGCTGATGTTCATCACCGCCGGCCAGCTGCTGCTGGCCGGGCTGAACTACCCGTCGTCGCCGGCGGACGTGGCGGCGTTCCTCATCGCCATCTACAGCGCCGCGGCGCACCGGGCGCTGGCGCACAGCGCGCTGGGCGGCCTCATCGCGTTCGCCGCCTTCAACGTGATGCTGGTCCTGTACGACCTGCACACCTCGTTCCTGGACTACGTGACGAACTGTGCGCTGCTGGTCGGGGTGTGGCTGCTGGGCCGCAACCTGCGGCTGCGCCGCGCCTACCTGGCCGAGCTGGAGGACCGGGCGGCGCGGCTGGAGCGGGCCCGGGGCACCGACGCGCGGGCCGCCCGGGTGGAGGAGCGGTCCCGGATCGCGCGCGAGCTGCACGACGTCGTCGCCCACCATGTCAGCGTGATGACCGTGCAGGCCGGCGCGGCCCGCCGGATCCTGGACCGCAGCCCCGACAGCGCCCGCGAGGCGATGGGCACCATCGAGGAGGTCGGGCGTACCGCGCTCAGCGAGATGCGCCGGATCGTGGGCGTGCTGCGCACCGAACGCGACACCGCCCCGGCCGGTCAGGAGCTGTCGCCGCAGCCGGGCATCGCCGACCTCGGCGAGCTCATCGACCACGTCCGCGAGACGGGCCTGTCGGTGAACCTGTGGATCGAGGGCGAGGCGCGGACGCTGTCGCCGGGGGTGGACCTGGCGGCCTTCCGGCTGATCCAGGAGGCGCTGACCAATACCCTCAAGCACGCGGGCCCGCAGGCCCGCGCCTGGGTGCGGCTGCGCTACACCGACGCCGACCTCACCGTGGAGATCGAGGACAACGGCCGCGGCGCCGAGACGCTGCTGTCGGGCAACGGCGACCGGCCCGGGCACGGGCTGGTCGGCATGTACGAGCGGGTCGCCCTGTACGGTGGCGAGCTACGGATCGGCCCCCGGGTGGGGGGCGGCTTCGGGGTCCGCGCGCGGTTCCCACTGGAGGCGTGAGTGACCGCACAGATGACCGGAGACGGCCCCCGCGGCCGGTCCGGCGTGGCGAACGGGAGAATGGCCCCATGACCGTACGCGTCCTGCTCGTCGACGACCAGCCGCTGCTGCGCACCGGGTTCAAGCTCATCCTGGAGGCCGAGCCCGACCTGACGGTGGTGGGCGAAGCCGGGGACGGCGCGGCGGCGGTGGAGATGACCCGCGCGATGCTGCCGGACGTGGTGCTGATGGACATCCGGATGCCCGGCATGGACGGCATCGAGGCGACCCGGCGGATCGTCCGGGAGGGCGCGGCCACGCACGACCCGCGGGTGCTGATCCTGACCACCTTCGACCTGGACGAGTACGTCATCGAGGCGGTGCGGGCCGGGGCCAGCGGGTTCCTGCTGAAGGACTCCCCGCCGGAGGACCTGGTGACGGCCATCCGGATCGTGGCGGCCGGCGACGCGATCGTGGCGCCCAGCGTCACCCGGCGGCTGCTGGACAAGTTCGCCTCACGGCTGCCGGCGGTGCGCGAGTCCACGCCGGCGCCCGGCCTGGAGACGCTGACCGAGCGGGAGCGCGAGGTGCTGCGGCACGTCGCCCGGGGGCTGTCCAACGCCGAGATCGCCCGCGAGCTGGTGGTCAGCGAGACCACGGTCAAGACGCACGTCGGCAATGTGCTGGCCAAGCTGGGGCTGCGCGACCGGGTCCAGGCGGTGGTGTACGCCTACGAGTCGGGCATGAGCCGGCCGGGCCAGACCGACCGGGCCTGACCTGGCCCTAGCCGTCACACCCCGGGTTCCCCTCGGGGATCTCCCCTACTTATGGGGGCGGGCCGCTACTTCCGGAGGATGATCGGCGGCCGGGTCCTTCCCCCGGAAGGGGGAGCACCAATTCCCTTCCGCAGGCTCATCTTCGCGGGCCGCCGGGCTCCTACCGTACTGTCATGGGCCGCGAACGCGCCGAGCGGCCCGCCTTCCCATCCGTTCCCCCCGATCAGGAGTTCTCGTGACGCATACCGCCCCGACGACAGACGAAGGGCTCGCCGCGCCCGGGGCGGGCGACCTCGCCGCACGCGCCCAGCAGATCACCAAGGTGTACGGCAGCGGCGACGCCCGGGTGGTCGCGCTGGACGGCGTGACGCTGGGCATTCCCCGCGGCCGATTCACCGCCATCATGGGCCCGTCCGGGTCCGGCAAGTCCACCCTGATGCACTGCATGGCCGGACTGGACTCCATCGACTCCGGCACGGTCCTGATCGGCGACGTAGAGCTGAACCGGCTGGACGACAAGCGGCTGACCCGGCTGCGCCGCGACCGGGTGGGCTTCGTCTTCCAGGCGTTCAACCTGGTGCCGACGCTGACCGCGCTGGAGAACATCACGCTGCCCATGGACATCGCCGGCCGCAAGCCCGACCGGCAGTGGCTGGACCGGGTGATCGACACCGTCGGGCTGCGGCCCCGGCTGGGGCACCGGCCCAGCCAGCTGTCGGGCGGCCAGCAGCAGCGGGTGGCCTGCGCGCGGGCGCTGGCCTCCCGCCCGGAGATCATCTTCGCCGACGAGCCCACCGGCAACCTGGACTCCCGGTCCGGCGCCGAGGTGCTGGGGTTCCTGCGTGACTCGGTGCGGGAGATGGGCCAGACCATCGTGATGGTCACCCACGACCCGGCCGCGGCGGCCTACGCCGACGAGGTGGTCTTCCTCGCCGACGGGCGGATCGTGGACACCATGGCCGCCCCCACCGCCGAGAAGGTGCTGGAGCGCATGAAGGGCTTCGACCTGCCGGGGGCCACGTCCGCATGATGGTCAAAGTCACGCTCCGCAATCTGGCGGCGCACAAGCTCCGGCTGCTGCTGACCGCCGTCTCGGTGATCCTCGGGGTGGCCTTCGTGGCCGGCACCCTGATCTTCACCGACACCATGAACCGCCAGTTCGACGACCTGTTCAACGGCATCGGCCAGAACGTCGCCGTGGACGTGCGGGCCAAGAAGGTCGTCGACGGCGGCGACGAGACCATCACCGCGCGCCCGGTGCCGGCCACCCTGCTGGAGAGGTTGCGCCGGGTCGATGGCGTCAAGGATCCCGTCGGCAACGTCACCGGCTACGCCGCGATCGTCGGCAAGGACGGCAAGCTGCTCGGCGGGCAGGGCCCGCCGCAGCTGGGCGTCAACTGGGTGCCCGGCGGCGACCTGGACCTGAAGACCGGCCGGGCGCCGTCCGGGCCCGGCGAGATCGTCATCGACGCCGAGACCGCCGAGCGGGCCGGCTACCGGGTCGGCGACCAGATTCAGGTGGTGGTCAACGGGCCGCCGCAGCGGCCGCGGATCGTCGGGCTGGCCGACGCCGGGCACCTGATGGGCGCCACGATGGCCGCCTTCGACACCCCGACCGCGCAGCGGCTGCTGCTCAAGCCCGGGTACTTCTCCGACATCTCCATGGCCTCGGCCGGGGTGGACGAGCGGGTGCTGCGCGACCGGGTGGCGGCGGTGCTGCCGGCCGGCTACGAGGCCGTCACCGGCACCCAGATGCGCGAGGACGCCAAGAGCGACGTCGCCCAGCTCATGTCGTTCTTCAGCATCTTCCTGATGGTGTTCGCACTGATCTCGATCTTCGTCGGGGCGTTCATCATCTTCAACACCTTCTCCATGCTGGTCGCCCAGCGCACCCGGGAGCTGGCGCTGCTGCGCGCGATCGGCGCGGCCCGCCGGCAGATCACCCGGGCGGTGATCGGCGAGGCCGTGGCGGTGGGGTTCGTCGGCGCCACGCTGGGCCTGGCGGTCGGGGCCGGGCTGTCCGTGCTGCTGCAGAGCGTGGTGGGCATCGACGGCTCCGGCGGCCTGGTGTTCACCGCGATGCCGGTGATCTGGTCGTACGTCGTGGGCATCGGCGTCACCGTGGTGTCGGCGTACTTCCCGGCGCGGCGGGCCGCCAAGATCCCGCCGGTGGCGGCGATGCGCGACGACGTGGCGCTGCCGCAGCGGTCGATGCGGATCCGCATCGCCGTCGGCGGCGCACTGACCGCGGGCGGCGCGGTGCTGATGGCGCTGGGCCTGGGCGGTGTCGAACTCGGCGGCAACGTGATGATCCCGATCGGGGTCGGCGCGCTGGCCGTCTTCCTCGGGGTGGCGATGCTGGCCCCGGTGATCAGCGGCCCGGTGGTACGGGTGCTGGGCGCCGTCTACCCCCGGGTGTTCGGGACGCCGGGCCGGATGGCCCAACGCAACGCGCTGCGCAACCCGCGGCGGACCGCCGCCACCGCCGCCGCGCTGATGATCGGGCTGGCGCTGGTCACCACGGTGAACGTGCTGGGCTCCTCGATGCGGGCGTCGGTGAACGCGGAGATCGACAAGGTCCTCGGCGCCGACTACCTGGTGGAGGCCCAGGGCCAGGGCGGGGTGGACGCCACCGCCGTCAAGGCGGTCACCGCCGTCCCCGGCGTCGAGCAGGCGCTGCCGCTCTACCAGGGCAACGGCAAGATCAATGGTAAGAACGCCTGGTTCGCCGCGGCCGACGAGGCCGCCCTGACCGCGGGGGCCAGGCTGGAGATGAAGTCGGGCTCCACCCGGCTGGGCACCGACGGGATGATGGTCGACACCGACATCGCCGAGGCCAGGAACTGGCAGGTCGGCACGGTCGTCCCGGTGCAGTTCGCCGGTGGGGCGACCGAGCGGCTGCGGATCGTGGGCACCTACGCCCCCAACCAGTTGCTGGGCCCCAGGGTGGTGGCGGCGGAGGCGTTCAAGAAGAACACCGTCAACCCGACCCCGTTCGTCCTGGTGGTCAACACCGCCTCCACCGACGCGGCCACCATGGCGGCGCTGGAGCGCGCGCTGGCCGGCCATCCGGGGCTGGAGGTCCGGGACCAGGCCGCCTTCAAGGAGTCCATGAGCCAGCAGATCGACGGGCTCGTCAACTTCCTGACCGTCCTGCTCACCATGTCGATCATCATTGCGGCGGTCGGGGTGATCAACACCCTGGCGCTGTCGGTGATCGAGCGGACCCGGGAGATCGGGCTGCTGCGGGCGGTCGGCGTCAGCCGCCGCCAGCTGCGCCGGATGATCCGGCTGGAGTCGGTGGTCATCGCGCTGTTCGGCGCGCTGCTGGGGATCGGCATCGGCGTGCTCTTCGGGTCGGCGACCCAGCGGGCGCTGGTCGACCAGGGGCTGACCGTGCTGAGCGTCCCGGTGGTGACGCTGGCGGTCTACCTGGTGCTGGCGGCGGTGATCGGCGTGCTGGCGGCGCTGTGGCCCGCCTGGCGGGCCGGCCGGATGGACGTGCTGAAGGCCATCTCCGTGGAGTGAGGGACCGGCGATGACGAACGCCCCGCACGGCCTGGCCGTGCGGGGCGTTCGTCATCGCGGGCGGTGCCGCGCAGGCATTGCCGGGCCTTGTCAGACCTTGCGGACTCCGCCTTTCGCCTCGCCCAGGGTGACGGGCTCTCCGGTGGCCGCGGCCTCGTCGCGTTCGGCAGCGGCCTTGGCGACCAGCTCGGTGGCGCCCTCCGGCGCGTTCTCCGGGAAGTGGCACGCGGTGTGGTGCCCGGGCCGCAGCTCCACCAGCGGCGGCTCGACCTGCTTGCAGATCTCCTGCGCCTTCCAGCAGCGGGTGTGGAAGCGGCAGGCCGGCGGCGGGTCCAGCGGGCTGGGTACGTCACCGGACAGCCGGATGCGCTCGCGGCCCTTGCGCTTGTCCGGGTCGGGGATCGGCACCGCCGACAGCAGCGCGTTGGTGTACGGGTGCATCGGCTCGGCGTACAGGTCGTTCCGGTCGGCGATCTCGACGATCTTGCCCAGGTACATCACCGCGACCCGGTCGGAGATGTGCCGCACCACCGACAGGTCGTGGGCGATCACTACATAGGTCAGGTCCAGCTCGTCCTGCAGGTCCTCCAGCAGGTTGATGACCTGCGCCTGGATCGACACGTCCAGCGCCGAGACCGGCTCGTCAGCGATGATCAGCTTGGGCTTGAGCGCCAGCGTGCGGGCGATGCCGATGCGCTGGCGCTGGCCGCCGGAGAACTCGTGCGGGTACCGGTTGTAGTGCTCGGGGTTGAGCCCGACCAGCTCCAGCAGGTCCTGCACGGCCTTCTTGACGCCCTGCTCGGTCTGGATCTTCTGCAGCCGGAACGGGGCGCCCACGATCGCGCCGACCGTCTGCCGCGGGTTCAGCGACGAGTACGGATCCTGGAAGATCATCTGCAGGTCACGGCGGAGCGGGCGCATCTGGCGCTGCGACAGCCCCGTGATGTCGGTGCCCTCGAAGGTGATCCGGCCGAAGCTGGGATCCAGCAACCGCATGATCATCCGGCCGGTGGTGGTCTTGCCGCAGCCCGACTCGCCCACCAGCCCGAGGGTCTCGCCCTTGTGCACCGCGAACGAGACGCCGTCCACGGCCTTGACCGCCGCGACCTGGCGGCGCAGCAGCCCGGCCGTGACCGGGAAGTGCTTGCCCAGGCCCTCCACCGCCAGCAGCGGTTCGCCGCCCCGCTCGGGGCGTGCGGCCTGGGCCGCCGACACGCCGGTGCCGGCCGCCGGGCTCGTTTCGGCCCCCGTCTGCGGGGTGCTCACCATCGTCTCGCCTTCCTTCGCGCCCGTGTTCGTCACAGCTTCGGCAGGATCTCGGTTTCCCAGATCTGCCTGCGCCGTTCCAGCGGCAGATGGCAGGCGACCCGGTGGCCGGGCTCGACCTCGGCCAGTTCGGGCCGCTCGGTCTCGCTCCTGCCCTCGTTCAGCTCCGCGTAGGCGCAGCGCGGGCTGAACGCGCAGCCGGCCGGTACGTTGATCAGGCTGGGCGGGGTGCCCTTGATGGGCAGCAGCCGCTCGGAGCGCTCGCGGTCCAGCCGCGGCATCGAGCCGAGCAGGCCCCAGGTGTAGGGGTGCAGCGGCCGGTGGAAGGCGTCCTGCACACTGGCCTGCTCCACGCTGCGCCCGGCGTACATGACCAGGATGTCGTCGCTCAGCTCGGCCACCACGCCCAGGTCGTGGGTGATCATGATGATCGCGGAGTTGAACTCCTCCTGCAGGTCCCGGATCAGGTCCAGGATCTGCGCCTGCACCGTCACGTCCAGCGCGGTGGTGGGCTCGTCGGCGATCAGCAGTTCGGGGTCGCACGACAGCGCCATGGCGATCATCGCGCGCTGCCGCATGCCGCCGGAGAACTGGTGCGGGTAGTCGTCCACCCGCCGCTCGGGCTTGGGGATGCCGACCCGGCCGAGCATGTCCACGGCGTGCTTGCGGGCGACCTTCTTGCTGACGTCGTTGTGCACCCGGTACGCCTCGATGATCTGGTCACCGACGGTGTAGAAGGGGTGCATCGACGACAGCGGGTCCTGGAAGATCATCGCCATCCGGCGGCCGCGCAGCCTGCGGACCTCCTCGGGCGAGGCGCCCACCAGCTCCTGGCCGTCCAGCCAGATCTCCCCGGAGACCTTGGCGTTGCGCCGGTTGTGCAGGCCCAGGATGCCCAGGCTGGTCACCGACTTGCCGGAGCCGGACTCGCCGACGATGCCCAGCGTGCGGCCGCGCTCCAGCCGGAACGACAGGCCGTCGACCGACTTGACCAGACCGTCGTCGGTCGGGAAGTGGATGCGCAGGTCGCGCACCTCCAGGAAGGCGGTCGGCGGTGGCGAGCCTTCGGCCATGGTGACCGGCGTGCCGTCCAGCGTCTCGGCCGGTCGCTTGTCCCCCATCAGCTGTGCCTCACCCTCGGGTCGACGACCCCGTACAGAACGTCCACGACCAGGTTGGCCAGGACGACGAACAACGCGGCGAACAGCACCACCCCGAGCACCACCGGCAGGTCGCTCTGGATGACGCCGTCCAGCGACAGCTGGCCCAGTCCCTTGAGCGAGAACGCCCGCTCGGTCAGCACCGCTCCACCCACCAGCAGGCCGAAGTCCAGGCCGAAGATCGTCAGCAGCGGGGTCAGCGCCGCGCGCAGCCCGTGCTTGGTCACCACGGTGCGCTCGGGCAGTCCCTTGGCGCGCGCGGTGCGGATGTAGTCCTCGTTCATCGTCTCCAGCATGCCTGCCCTGGTGAGCCGCGCGTACATCGCCGCGTAGAGGAACGCGAGCGTGATCCACGGCAGGATCAGGCTGCTGGCCCAGGCGGCGGGATCCTGGGTGAGCGGTTTGTAGTCCACCGACGGCAGCAGTCCCCAGGCGTGCACGATGAACGCCAGCGACAGCAGGCCGGTGAAGAAGACCGGTAGGGAGACGCCGGCCAGCGCGACCGCCATCGCCGCGCGGTCGAACAGGCTGCCGCGCCGCAGCGCCGACAGCACTCCGATCGAGACCCCCACGATCACCCAGATCACGGCCGCGCCCACGGCCAGCGACAGGGTCACCGGGGCCCGGTCGAGGATCTCGTCCAGGACCGGCGTGCTGGTGCGGAACGAGTAGCCCAGGCAGGGCGCCGAGCACTCCACCTCGGAGACCCCGGTGTCGTAGCTGTCACCGGCGACGATCGCCTTGACGAAGCGGCCGTACTGGACCGGAAGCGGCTCGTCCAGCGACAGGCGCTCCTTGACCTGCGCGAGCGCCTCCGGTGTGGGCGACTTGCCGGCGAACCGGGCGGCCAGGTCGTCCTCGCTCACCCCGGCGGCCTTGGGGACCAGGAAGAAGATGCCGAAGGTGACCGCGGTGATGATGAACATCAGCACCACGGCGCTGAGGAGCCGGCGGACGATGAATGCGATCACAGTGGGCGGCGGAGGCGGCCGGCGGGGCCGCTGGGGTCCCGCCGGCCGCCCGGTGCCTTCACCCCTCTACAGAGAGTTCGGGCGCTGACCTCAGCCGGTCACGCCGAGGTTGGCGTAGTCGTACATGCCGAAGCCGGCGTGGAAGTAGACGTTGGCGAGCGTCTGCGGCCGGTACAGCAGGGACTTGGCGTAGACGTTGGGCAGGATGGCGGCCTTCTCGCGGATCTTCTGGTCGATCTGGTTGTAGATCGCCTCCCGCTGCGCCGCGTCGTCCAGCTTGACGACGTCGTTCCACATCTTGTTGATCTCCGGGTCGTCCAGCTCGGACGGGTTGGAGTTACCGGCGGGAACGATCGCCTTGCCGTCGGAGATGGCCTGCAGGTAGCCGTAGCCGGTGGGCCAGTCGGCCGCCCAGCCGTAGGTGCCCAGGCCGATCTTCTCCTTCTTGACGAAGGACGGGGAGCCGAACTGCTCGGCGGTGTAGGTGCCCGCCGGGTAGCCCTTCAGGGTCAGCTTGATGCCGGCCTTGCCCAGCGACTGCTCCAGCGCCTCGGCGACGGCCTTCTCCTTGGGCCGGTCGCTGCGGTAGACCATCGTGGTCGAGAAGCCGTTGGGCTGGCCGCACGCCTGCAGGGCCTCCTTGGCCTTGTTCACGTCGCCCTTGTAGCCGGCGGCGGTGGAGGTGTAGAGGTCCGTGCCCTTCTGGCGGCCGGCGATGATCGGCGGCTGGATGGAGGTGGAGCGCTCACCGCCGACGTCGCCACCGTAGGCCCGCCACATCGCGTCACGGTCGGCGGCGTAGACGATGGCCTTACGGCACTCGACGTTCGGGATGTTGACGGTGCTGATCGGCACGTACCAGTGGAAGCCGGCGTACGGGTTGTCCGCGTTGGCCTTCAGCTTGGGGTCGGTGAGGATCTTCTGCCGGGCGGCGTCCTGCACGCCGCTGCCGGGCAGGTCCACGTGCAACTGGCCGTTGAGCAGCCGGTTGTCGACCTCGTTGGCCTCAAGGCCCGCGGTGATCTCGATGCGGTCGGGCAGCGCCTTGCGGTTGGGGTCGGTGCTGGCGTCCCAGTTCTCGTTGCGGACCAGCACGCCGCCCTTCTTCGGCTGGTAGTCGCCCTCCCACTTGTAGGGGCCCGAGGACAGCGGGTGCAGCCGGTACTGGGCGCCCTTGTCCTTGTCCGGCGGCACCGGGGCGGTCTGGCCGGAGAAGGTCACCAGCTCGTTGAACTCGGGGAAGGGGTCCTTGAGCTTGAAGACGACGGTGTAGTCGTCGGGGGTCTCGATGCCCTTGAAGTCATCGAGGTTCTTGTTCTTGTAGGGGCCCTTGTAGTCCCCGGCGTCCAGCAGCTGAGGGAAGTAGGCCGGGCCGTGGCTGAGCACACCGCGGTCGTAGGTCCGCGCCACCGCGTACTTGATGTGCTCGGCCTTGATCTCCGAGCCGTCCTCGTACTTCAGGCCCTTCTTGAGCTTGAAGGTCCAGGTCTTGTTGCCGTCGCTCGGCACGCCCGCGGCCTCGGCCAGGTCCGGCGAGGGCTTGTTGGAGTCCGCGCCCGGCTTGGAGGTGTAGGTCATCAGCGTCCGCGAGTACAGCCGGACGAAGTTGTTGCCGAAGGCGTAGTAGGTGTCACCGGGGTCGGTCGAGTCGAAGTCGTCGCTCATCCCCATGCGCAGCACGCCGCCCTTCTTGTCGGAAGGGTTGACGATGCCGTTCGACCCGGCGTCGAACTTGGTGGCGGCCGAGCCGCCCTCGCCGTCGCCGTCGTCGCCGCCGCCACAGGCGGACAGGCCCAGACTCAGCACGACGGCGCCCGCCGTCATCGCCGTCCAGACTTTGGGACTTTTCATGACTTCCCTTTCACTGTTAGCCGGTAGGGGGTACCGGGGTCATCGGGCCCGTGGGTCGAGGGCGTCGCGCAGGCCGTCGCCGAACAGGTTGAAGGCCATGACCGTGACGAAGATGGCCAGACCCGGGATGATCACGAAGTGCGGCGCGATCGTGTAGAGCGAGGTCGCCTGGGTCAGCATGCCGCCCCAGGACGGCGTCGGCGGGTTGATGCCGACGCCCAGGAACGACAGGGCGGCCTCGAAGAGGATGTTGGTCGGGATCAGCAGGGTGGAGTACACCAGGATCGGCGCGATCAGGTTGGGCAGGATCTCCCGGACGATGATGTAGCCGTTGCCGGCGCCCATGCTGCGGGCGGCGTCGACGAACTCGCGCTCGCGCAGCGACAGCGTCTGGCCGCGGACGATGCGGCCGATGTAGGGCCAGCTGAAGAACCCGATGATGAACACCAGCAGGGCCATCCGCAGGGTGTTGCCCTCCAGGCTGACCAGGTGCAGGAAGTCCGGGCCGAACGGCAGGATGTCCATCTTCCCGGGGATCACGCCGACCAACGCGATGGAGAACAGCAGCAGCGGGAAGGCCAGGAAGACGTCCATGGTGCGGGCGATCAGCGAGTCGACCCAGCCGCCGAAGTAGCCGGCGACCACGCCCAGTGCGGTGCCGATGATCACCGCGACCACGGTGGCCAGGAAGCCCACCAGCAGCGATACCCGGGCGCCGTAGACGATCCGGCTGAACAGGTCGCGGCCGTTGCCCGGCTCGAGGCCGAACAGGAACTCCCCGCTCATCCCGCCGAACTTCCCGGTCGGGGAGCCCAGGGTGGGGTCGATGTGCTCCTGGTGGAACTCGTTGGGAGGGTGCCCCAGCAGCTTGACCACCAGCGGCGCGAACACCGCCAGCAGGACCAGCAGGATGATCACGATGCCGCCGGCCACGGCCACCCGGTCGCGCTTGAGCCGCAGCCAGGCGATCTGGCCCAGGGAGCGGCCCTCGATCGCCTTCTTGCCCACCCCGGCGAGGACGGCCTCGGGCTGGGCCTCGGTCTCAGACCCCGACACCTCGATCGGTGCGGTCACGCTCCGTACCTCCCTGCACGTCGGCGGCGCCGCCGAAGAGCGAGAGCACGGGAGCGGACACAGGCGTCCGTGGTCTTCCCGCTACCGGCAGCGCGTTTGCTGGAGGGAAACCTAGCTCTCCAGCGACGAGGGTCCATCGCGAAGCCGAACCCCACCAGTACCCGTGTCCGACTTGTGATCTCGTCGTCATCTGGGGCACACGTGGTCCGAACAACCCGACCGGACAAAACGCCCAGATATTACGCTCCAGTAAGGCGGAGTTGCCAACTGGACCCGGGGGTACCGCGAAAAGCTTTACCTTTCCGAGTCCTGGCCGATACCGATCGTCCGCCGATCCTGCCTCTGAGATGGAGATTCTCAGCCGTGCCGCAGAGGGCTCACTGGATGCCGCGGCGGCGCAGGATCTCCTCGATCTCGGCCAGATCCGGGTCCGCGGACGGGCCCGCGGAGGGCTCCACGGCCCGCTGCGGGCGCCGCTCGCCGCGCTCCTTGCGCCCCGCGCGCCCCGCCGTCCCGGCGCCGCCCACCTGCGGACGCCCGCCGCCATCACCGTCACCGCGCCTGCTCAGCATCACGCCGGAGACCAGGTAGAGCAGCACGGCCAGGCCGGCCAGCGCCACCCCCGCCCACTTGGCGGGGCTGAACACCAGGTCGGCGACGAACCCGGTGACGCCAGTCAGGGTCGCCGCCAGCGGCACCATCGACCAGGCGGCGCCGCGCAGGCCGGAGGCGGCCCCTCGGCGCTTGGCCACGCCATAGCTGACGACGAGCCCGAGCAGTGTGATCCCGAGACTGATCGTGAAGAGCATCGCGTCGCCCATGCCGGGTCCCCCACCTTCGCATCCACGCCGTGTGTCTCCTGCCATAGTCACACGTACATGGACAAAGACCCCTCATCCGGCCGGATGGTTCCCGCGGACGCGCCCTCCTCCCCCGGCGGTAGCCGTCCCCTAGGGAACCGTCCGGCGGGTCTCAGGGACGCAGCCGGGACAGCAGGTGAAGATCCACCTCGCGCAACGATTCCACCACGATCCGGCCGGGCGCAGGCGGGACCGGGGCGACGCCGGGCACCGCCACGGTGACGCATCCGGCGGCCTCGGCGGCGGCCACGCCGGTCGGCGAGTCCTCCAGCACCACGCAGTCCTCCGGCCGCACGCCCAGCCGCGCGGCGGCGGTCAGGTAAGGCTCGGGCTCGGGCTTGAGCCGGGCAACCTCGTCACCGGCCACAGTGACGTCGAAGTGCTCGCGGCCGATGCCCTCCAGGACCGCCTCGATCAGCCTGCGGTGGCTGGAGGACACCAGCGCCGTCGGCAGGCCGGCCGCGCGCACCTCGGCGAGCAGTTCCTTGGCCCCGGGCATGAGCGGGGCCGACTCGCTCAGCCGCTCGGCCATCCCGTCCAGCAGCCGCCGCTCCACCTCCTGCTGCGGGGCCACCGGCCCGGCCAGCGCCAGCATGTACACGGCGGCGCGGCTCAGCGAGCCGCCCACCATCTTCTCCTGGTGCTGCGGACCCCAGACGCCACCTAGCCAGGCCATCACCTCGGTCTCGACCTCGAACCACAGCACCTCGGAGTCGATCAGCAGGCCGTCCATGTCGAACAGGACGGCCCGCGGCCACCCGTCCCCCTCCACGTGTCTCCTTCTCCAGGCGCGCCGGGATCACCGGCCCGCGCCACCAGGGCCACCAGGGCCTGGGGGTATCCCCGGGCCACCAAGGCCCAGAGGTACGTCCCCGGGCCCGAACGAACAGGTCAGACGTTGAAGTACTTGGCCTCGGGGTGGTGGACGATCAGCGCGTCGGTGGCCTGCTCGGGCACCAACTGGAACTCCTCCGACAGGGTGACGCCGATCCGCTCGGGCCGCAGCAGCCGCACGACCGTGGCGCGGTTCTCCAGGTCCGGGCAGGCCGGGTAGCCGAAGGAGAAGCGGGCGCCCCGGTAGCCGAGCTTGAAGAACTCGCCGATGTCGTCGGGGTCCTGGTCGCCGAAGCCGATCTCCGCGCGCACCCGGGCGTGCCAGTACTCCGCCAGCGCCTCGGTGAGCTGCACCGACAGTCCGTGCAGCTCCAGGTAGTCGCGGTAGGCGTTCTTGGCGAACAGCTCCGCGGTGGCCTCCGACACCTTGGAGCCCACCGTGACCAGCTGGAAGGCGACCACGTCGGTCTGCCCCGACGCGCGGGGGCGGAAGAAGTCGGCCAGGCACAGGTGCCGGTCGCGGCGCTGGCGGGGGAAGGTGATGCGCTCGCGCTCGGACCCGTCCTCGTTCATGATGACCAGGTCGTCGCCCTCGCTGACGGCTGGGAAGTAGCCGTAGACGACCGCGGCCTCGATCAGGCCCTCGGACTGGACGCGGTCCAGCCACATGCGCAGCCGGGGCCGCCCCTCGGTCTCCACCAGTTCCTCGTAGGAGGGTCCGTCGCCGCCGCGGGCGGGCTTGAGGCCCCACTGCCCCATGAAGGTGGCCCGCTCGTCCAGGAACGAGGTGTAGTCGGCCATGGGGATGCCCTTGACGATCCGCTCCCCCCAGAACGGCGGCTCGGGCACCGGGTTGTCGGCGGCCACGTCGGAGCGGGCGGGCATCTCCTCGGGCTCGGTGACCTGCAGCCTCGCGCCGGTCTTGACCCGCCGTTCCCGCAGCGGCGGCAGGACGGCGCCCTCCTCGCCGCGCTTGACGGCCATGAACGCGTCCATCAGCCGCAGCCCCTCGAAGGCGTCGCGGGCGTAGCGGACCTCGCCGTCGAACAGCCCGGCCAGGTCCTGCTCGACGTAGGCGCGGGTCAGGGCGGCGCCGCCCAGCAGCACCGGCCACTCGCCGGCCAGGCCCCGGGAGTTGAGCTCCTCCAGGTTCTCCTTCATGATCACCGTGGACTTGACCAGCAGCCCGGACATGCCGATGACGTCGGCGCGGTGCTCCTTGGCGGCCTCCAGGATCGCCGACATCGGCTGCTTGATGCCGATGTTGACCACCTCGTAGCCGTTGTTGCTCAAGATGATGTCGACCAGGTTCTTGCCGATGTCGTGCACGTCGCCCTTGACGGTGGCCAGCACGATGCGGCCCTTGCCGCCGTCGTCGGACTTCTCCATGTGCGGTTCGAGGTAGGCGACCGCGGTCTTCATCACCTCGGCGCTCTGCAGTACGAACGGCAGCTGCATCTGCCCGGAGCCGAACAGTTCGCCGACGGTCTTCATGCCGTCCAGCAGCACGTTGTTGATGATCTCCAGGGCGGGCCGCTGCGCCAGCGCCTGGTCCAGGTCGGCGTTCAGGCCGTCGGACTCGCCGTCGATGATGCGGCGCTTGAGCCGCTCCCACAGCGGTAGGGAGGCCAGCTCCTCGGCGCGGGAGGCGCGCAGCGCCTTGGCGTTGACGCCCTCGAACAGCTCCATGAACCGCTGCAGCGGGTCGTAGCCGGCGCGGCGCCGGTCGTAGACCATGTCGAGGGCGACCTGGCGCTGCTCGTCGGGGATGCGGGCCATCGGCAGGATCTTGGAGGCGTGCACGATGGCCGAGTCCAGCCCGGCGTTGACGCACTCGTTGAGGAACACCGAGTTCAGCACGATCCGGGCGGCCGGGTTGAGGCCGAAGGAGACGTTGGAGACCCCCAGCGTGGTCTGCACCCCCGGGTGGCGGCGCTTGAGCTCGCGGATCGCCTCGATGGTCTCCAGCCCGTCGCGGCGGGTCTCCTCCTGGCCGGTGGCGATGGGGAAGGTCAGGCAGTCGACGACGATGTCCTCGACGTGCATCCCCCAGTTGCCGGTCAGGTCGTCGATGATCTCACAGGCGATGCGGACCTTGTCGGCGGCGGTGCGGGCCTGGCCCTGCTCGTCGATGCACATCACCACGACGGCGGCGCCGTGCTCGCGGACGGCGGTCATGGTCTTGTGGAAGCGCGAGTCGGGCCCGCGCCCGTCCTCGTAGTTGACCGAGTTGACCAGGGCGCGGCCGCCGAGCATCTCCAGCCCGGCCCGCAGCACCTGCGACTCGGTGGAGTCCAGCACGATCGGCAGGGTGGAGGCGGTGGCGAACCGGAACGCCAGCTCCTTCATGTCGGCCACGCCGTCGCGGCCGACGTAGTCGACGCACAGGTCGATCATGTGGGCGCCGTCGCGGGCCTGGTCGCGGGCGATGCGTACGCAGTCGTCCCAGCGCTCGGCCAGCATCGCCTCACGGAAGGCCTTGGAGCCGTTGGCGTTGGTGCGCTCCCCGATCGCCAGGTAGGAGGTGTCCTGCCGGAACGGGACGTGCTGGTAGAGCGAGGAGGCGCCGGCCTCGGGCCGGGACCTGCGGGGGGCCACCTCGCGGCCGCGCACCCGCTCGACGACCTGGCGCAGGTGCTCGGGGGTGGTGCCGCAGCAGCCGCCGACCAGGGACAGGCCGTAGTCGCGGGTGAAGGCGTCGTGGGCGTCGGCCAGCTCGGCCGGGGTCAGCGGGTAGCGGGCGCCGTCGGCGGTCAGCTCGGGCAGCCCGGCGTTGGGCATACACGACAGCCCGACGCGGGCGTGCCGGGCCAGGTAGCGCAGGTGCTCGCTCATCTCGGCCGGGCCGGTGGCGCAGTTGAGGCCGATCAGGTCGATGCCCAGCGGCTCCAGCGCGGTGAGCGCGGCGCCGATCTCCGAGCCCATCAGCATGGCGCCGTTCTGCTCGATGGTGACCTGGCCGATCAGCACGGTGTCGGCGCCGGCGGCGTCGATGGCCCGGCGGGCGCCATTGAGGGCGGCCTTGACCTGCAGCAGGTCCTGGCAGGTCTCGACGAGGATCGCGTGCACCCCACCGGCGATCAGGGCGGCGGCCATCCGCTCGTAGGAGTCGCGCAGCTCGGCGTAGGAGACATGGCCCAGGGTGGGCAGCTTGGTACCGGGGCCGACCGAGCCGATCACCCAGCGGGGCCGGTCGGGGGTGGAGTAGGCGTCGGTCACCTCGCGGGCGATGCGGGCGCCGGCCTCGGCCAACTCCTCGATCCGGTCGGCGATGCCGTACTCGCCGAGGTTGCCGAGGTTGGCGCCGAAGGTGTTGGTCTCCACGCAGTCGACACCGACGTCGAGGTAGGCCGCGTGCACCGCGCGGACAATGTCGGGACGGGTGACGTTGAGGACCTCGTTGCAGCCCTCATGCCCCTCGAAGTCGTCCAGGGTCGGATCCTGGGCCTGGAGCATCGTCCCCATCGCGCCGTCGGCCACGACGACTCGTTCCCGGAGGGCCTGACGCAACGTCTGTGGGGTAGCGCTCATAGAGCGCAACTCTATCCGGCCGACCCGCGCGCAAGCCGGGACAGGCGGGAGATCTCGCCCACCCCGTCAAAGGGACACGGCGGCCCGGGAAAAGCGGCCGCCCGCCCGGCCGACCTTATCGACACGCCGTCCGATTGACAGGTGACGGAACGGCACTCCGGCCGATAACGTGCCCATTCGGAAACTACTCCCCGGTAAGGAGCGGCGATGGCCTCGTACCGCACCATTCTCGTCGGCACCGACGGCTCGGACTCCTCTTTCCGCGCGGTGGAATCGGCCGCCCGGCTGTCGGCCGACACCGGAGCGACCCTGCTGCTCGCATCCGCCTACCACCCCATGAGCGAGCGCGAGCGGCTGAGCGCCGCCGACCGGCTGGGCGACCTGGCCTACAAGGTCCAGGGGTCCACCCCCGCCGAGGACGCGCTGCGGGCCGCCCGGGAACGCGCCGTGGCGGCCGGCGCCAAGGACATCGACGAGGTCGCGGTGGAGGGCGACGCGGTGGACGTGCTCACCAAGGTCGCCAGGGACCGCGGCGCGGACCTGCTGGTGGTGGGCAACCGCGGCCTCAACAGCCTGGCGGGCCGGATCCTGGGCTCGGTGCCGGCCAACCTGTCGCACCGCTCGCCCTGCGACATCCTGATCGTGCACACCACCGACGGGAAGTGATCGCCGGCCCGTCCCCCGGCCACGTCCGCCCGGTCACCCCGGGCCGCGCGGCCGGGAGGCGGGCCCACCCCGCCAGGACGTAGGGTGACGGTATTCGATCATGAGCGCGTCCCGGCCTCCCGGGACCCGGGAACAACGGCGCGCGCCGTGACGCTGTACCTAGGTCGGAAGGAGGCAGCGGGTGGTCGAGTTCGAGAACGTGCCCGAGCTGGTCGACCCGGTCCTGGTCGCCGCCTTTGAGGGGTGGAACGACGCCGGCGAGGCGGCCAGCGGGGTCATCAGGCATCTGGAGTCGGCCTGGGACGCGTCCCCGGTGGCCGAGCTGGATCCGGAGGACTACTACGACTTCCAGGTGACCCGTCCGACGGTGGAGCTGGACGAGGACGGTGTCCGCAGCATCACCTGGCCCACCACCCGGATCTCGTGGGCGCGCCCGCCGGGTTCGTCGCGTGACGTGGTACTGATCCGCGGCATCGAGCCCAACATGCGCTGGCGCTCGTTCTGCCGGGAGCTGCTGGAGGCGGTGGAGCGGCTGGGCGTGCGGACGGCGGTGCTGCTGGGCGCGCTGCTGGCCGACTCCCCGCACACCCGCCCCGTCCCGGTCAGCGGAAGCGTCTCCGGTCCCCCCGTGGTCGGCACGCTGCGGCTGGAGCCCGGCGGCCGGTACGAGCTGAGCCGCTACGAGGGCCCGACCGGCATCCTGGGCGTCCTGCAGGACGCCTGCGACAAGGCCCACATCGGCACGGTGGCGCTATGGGCGTCGGTGCCGCACTACGTCTCGCACCCGCCCTCCCCCAAGGCGACGCTGGCGCTGCTGCGCCGGGTGGAGGACCTGCTGGACCTGACCGTGGCGCTGGGCGAACTGCCCGAGGAGGCGCGCGCCTGGGAGCATGGGGTCAACGAGCTCGCCGAGCAGGACACCGAGGTCGCCGAGTACGTCAAGGCGCTGGAGGAGCAGAAGGACGCCGCCGAGCTGCCCGAGGCCAGCGGGGACGCCATTGCCCGGGAGTTCGAGCGCTATCTGAAGGGTCGCGACTCCGGCTGATCTCCGGTCCACGCCGGGGCCGGTGGATCCCCCAACGGCCCGCTGCGGGCGTGCCCCCGCCGCCACCAGGCGCGGGGGCGCACCCGTCCCAGGACCGCCCCACGGGCCTTGCACATCCGGGAAAGGCGCGCAAGTATTCACTTACAAGCGTTGAGCCCCGGGAGGACCGATGGCGGGCGAATCCCCCATACCCCGCGACAGGTCGGTGCTGCAACTGCTGGCCGGTGAGCCCGCCGTGCTGGTGGCCGCCGGCCGCGCGCTGCTGCTGCAGGTCGCCCACCCCAAGGTGGCGCAGGGCGTCGCCGACCACAGCGACCTGCGAGAACGGCCGCTGGACCGACTGCTCGGCACGCTGGACTTCCTGACCATCGTGACGTTCGGCACCCCGGAGGAGGCCGAGCGGCTCGGCCGGGTCATCCGCCGCGTGCACGAGCGCATCACCGGGCCCGGCTACTCGGGCAACGACCCGGACCTGCAGGTGTGGGTCAACGCCACCCTCATCGAGGCGGCGCTGTTCGTCTACACCGAGGTGCTGCGCTCGCCCAGCGGCGACCTCGCCGAGGAGTACGTCCGCCAGGCCCGCTACGTCGCCGACGTGCTGGACTGCCCGCCCGGCGCCCAGCCGGAGGACTTGGCCGCCTTCCGCCGCTACATGGACGAGATGATCGGCGCGCTGGAGGTCTCCGACACCGGCCGCGAGGTCATGCAGGCCGTGCTGTGGCCGGCCCGGCTGCGGTGGTTGTGGCCGGCCCTGTGGCTCAACCGGTTCGTCACCACCGGGCTGCTGCCCGAGCCGATCCGCGCCCAGTACGGGCTGCCGTGGAACCCCCGCAGGGATCGCCTGCTGCACACGATGCTGCGTACCGGGGCGTTCTGCTACCTGCTCGTCCCCGGTTCCGTCAGGCGCTCACCGGCCAGGCTGGGCCTGCACCTGTCCCGCCGCCGGATCGCCCGCCGCGCCACCGGGTCCCGCGAGCGGTCCCGGCGGGAACGCGAACGCCTCACAGGCTGACGCCCAGCAGGGCGTCGGCGATCGTGCGGACCTGGGCGGGGGCGGCGTCCTCGGCCTCGCCGGCTCCGGACAGCGCCTGCTCGGCCCAGCGGTCGATCGCCACCAGGGCCGCCGGGGCGTCCAGGTCGTGGGCCAGGTGGCGGCGCACCTCGGCGGCCACCGGCTCCGCCGAGGGGCCGGACGGCAGCCGCACCGCCGCGCGCCAGCGCGCCAGGCGGCCGGTGGCGCGCGCCAGGTCCTCGGACGTCCACTCCCAGTCGGAACGGTAGTGGTGGCCCAGCAGCGCCAGCCGGATCGCCATGGGGTCGGCGCCGTCACCCCGCAGCCGGGAGACGAACACCAGGTTGCCGCGCGACTTGGACATCTTCTCGCCGTCCAGGCCGACCATGCCCGCGTGCACGTACGCCCTGGCGTGCGGCCGCCGCCCGGTGGCCGCCTCGGCGTGCGAGGCGCTCATCTCGTGGTGCGGGAAGGCCAGGTCCGAGCCGCCGCCCTCGACGTCGAAGGCCATGTCCAGGTAGTGGACGGAGATCGCCGAGCACTCCACGTGCCAGCCCGGGCGGCCCCGGCCGAAGGGCGAGTCCCAGCCGGGCTCCCCCGGCCGCTGCACCATCCACAGCAGCGCGTCCAGCGGGTCCTTCTTGCCGCGCCGGGCGGGGTCGCCGCCGCGCTCGGCGAACAGCGGCATCATCTGCTCGCGGGTCAGCCCGCTGACCCGCCCGAAGTCGGGGTCGGCGGCGATCGGGAAGTACAGGTCGCCGTCCACCTCGTAGGCGGCGCCGCGTGAGCGCAGCTGCTCGATCATCTCGATGATCAGCGGGATCGCCTCCACCGCGCCGATGTAGTGGTCGGGCGGCAGGATCCGCAGCGCGGTCATGTCGTCGCGGAACAGGGCGATCTCCCGGTCGGCCAGCTCCCGCCAGTCCTGGCCGGTCTGCTGGGCACGTTCCAGCAGGGGGTCGTCCACGTCGGTGGCATTCTGCACGTAGTGCACCGTGTGCCCGCCGTCCCGCCACACCCGGTTGGCCAGGTCGAAGGCCAGATAGGTCGCGGCGTGGCCGAGATGGGTGGCGTCGTAGGGGGTGATGCCGCACACGTACATCCGGGCGGTCGGGCCGGGCTCCGTGGGCCTGACCGAGCCCGTCCCGGTGTCGTGGAGGTGCAACGGCAGCGCGGGGCCGGACAGACCGGCTTCGGACAGGCGGGGTACCCCGGGGGCAGGCCACGATCGCATGCCTGAAGCTTATCCGTGCCCCGAATCGACCTCGACGCGGAGATCGTCTACTTGTCGCCCCGCTCGGCGGCCGGCAGCACGGCCGTCCACGCCCGCGGGTCTCCGGGCGCGGCGGTGAAGTCATAGCGCACCCCCTGGGGCGACAGCGCGACCAGGCTGACCGACGAGGTACCCCACAGGCCCGCCTCGTACCGGCGGGTGAGGACCAGCGCCCGGCGGTCGGCGCGGTCCAGCCCGCCGCCGTCCAGCAGCGGCAGCCACTCGCCCCAGGCGCCGGCGGTGGTGCCCGTGCGCGGCTCGGGGCGCCGGGCGGCGGTCAGGCGCGGGCGGAAGAAGGCGATCCGCTCGGTCATCTGCACCTCCGACTCCCGCTCCCAGGGGTCGACCGACGTCGCCGGGCCGCCCTCCAGTCCGGTGTTGACGATCATGTGCAGGCCGGGGCCGAGTTTCCGCTCGGCGAGCTCGTGCCCGTCCCAGCTCCACAGCAGGGCCCCGCCGAGCCCGGCGCACACCAGGTGGAAGGGGTCGAAACGGGCCAGGTCCAGATCGCCGAGACCGCCGTCGGCCGCCGCGCGCAGGGGCAGCTCCCCGCGCGAGGCCCGGCCCTCCTCGGGGGCCAGCCGGCCGCGGCCGTTCAGGACGCAGGCCACCCGCGGCGCGTCCGGATCGACCGCCAGCCAGGTGCCGCCGGCCCGCAGGTCGCGACCGCCGAGCAGGGCGGGACGGTCCGGCCAGTGCGCGCCCGGCGGCGCCCAGGGCCGGTCGGCGAACTCGTCACGGACTCCGGCGAGCAGCAGGGGAACGGGGGAGGAGGGGTCGAAACCCACCACGGCCGTGCACATGGCCCTTATTGGACCATCTCCCCCGGATCGGGTCAGAGCGGGGGCCAGGGGATGGCGGGCCAGTCCTCGGGGGGGTAGGGGTGGATGCGGTGCTTGAGCATCAGCTCCACCCGCCGCGCGGTGGCGTCGATCTCCTCGCCGGTCAGCAGGTCGCCCAGCCGCTGCGACAGCGGCCCGCCGCGCAGCCCCTCCGCCACGCGCCGCAGCGCCTCCAGCGCCTCGGCGGTGAGCTTCTTGCCGCGCCACTGCCACAGCACGGTCCGCAGCTTGTAGTCGGTCGAGAAGCAGACCCCGTGGTCGCAGCCGTAGACGTGGCCGTCCCGCGCACCGGCACGGGCGGAGCCGCCGGGCGGCAGCAGGTGCCCGATCTTGCGGTCGGCGTTGTTGATCACCGCGTCGAACACCGCCATCCGGCGGATCGCCGGGTCCTCCGAGCGCGACAGGGCGACCAGGTCGACGTCGGGGTCGGGCTCGACCCACAACTGCACCATGCCGACGCCGTAGGGGCCGTCGCGGTGCACGGTCGGCGGGACGATGTGCCAGCCCATCGCCTCCGACACCAGGTAGGCCGCCACCTCGCGCCGGGCCAGTGTGCCGTCGGGGAAGTCCCACAGCGGCCGCTCCCCCGCCACCGGCTTGTAGACGCAGGCCGCGCGCAGCCCGTCCAGCTCGACCGAGCAGTACAGGGTGGCGTTGGACGCCTGGACCAGACGGCCCTCGACGGTGAGCCGGCCGTCGGCCAGCAGCCGCTCGGCGGTCTGCGTGTCGGCCGGGTCGACCCCGCCGTCACCGGGCGGGTCGGCGGCACGGTCCCGGGAGGGTTGCGTCATGTCCTCATTCTCCCGATCCTTCCGGCCGATGCGAGCGCCGGACGGGCCGGCCCGCCCAGGTGGGACGTCATCGTCAGCCCAGGTGCCCGTTCTGGCGCGGGCACACGTGACCGGCGGCGTCCAGCGGCAGGCCGCACAGTGGGCACGGCGGCCGGCCCGCCGAGACCACCTTCAGGGCGCGCTCGGCGAAGGCCCGGGCCTGGCCGGCGGTGATCCGCACCCGCAGCACCACGATCGCCGGCTCGTCCTCGCCGGGTTCGGCGGCCAGCGGCTCCACGCCCTCGTCGTCGGTGACCTCCTGAGCCTCGATGATCACCCGCTCGTCCTCGGGGTCCCAGGCCAGCGCCATGGTGCCCACCCGGAACTCCTCCTCCACCGGCTGGTCCAGCGGCGCGTCGTCCTGCAGCTCGGTGGGGGCGACCGCGGGCACCGGGGCGCTGCCCCCGCTGCGCCGCAGCACCTCGTCCAGCAGTTCCTCCAGGCGCTCGGCCAGCATGGTGACCTGGAACTTCTCCAGGCCGACGCTGGTGACGCGGCGGCCCGCGCGCGCCTGCAGGTAGAAAGCGCGCTCGCCCGGCTGCCCGACGGCGCCCGCGACAAACCTGTCCGGCATGTCATAGGAGATGACGGGCACGACAGGACCTCCCCTCACAAGGACCGACCGGCACGGGTGCGAAAGAGCTCACGCCGATGACCTTACGCGCCGCCGCCCACCGGTGCGTCGCCCTCTCCCCCCGCGGGCGTGCCGGGCGGGGGCAGCAGCCCGTCCACTCCTCCCCCGGTGTCGTTGAGCCGGACGAGGAACGGGCGCAGCTCGGTGTAGCGGATCACCGTCAGCGACGCCGGGTCGGCCTGGATGCGCTGGAACTGGTCCAGGTGCAGGCCGAGGGCGTCGGCGACGATGGCCTTGATGATGTCGCCGTGGCTGCACACCAGGTAGACCGCGTCCGGGCCGGCCTGCGCGGCGATCCGCGCGTTCCAGTCCCGCACCGCCGTCACCGCGCGGTGCTGGGCGGCGGCCATCGCCTCTCCCTGCGCGCCGGGGAAGACGGCCGCGCTGGGATGCGCCTGCACGACCCGCCACAGCGGCTCCTCGGCCAGTTCCTTCAGCGGCCGCCCCGTCCAGTCGCCGTAGCGGACCTCGCCGAACCGCTCGTCGCGCAGCACCTCGCCGGGACCGTCCCGGCGGCCGGAGGCGGCGACGATGGCGCCGGCGGTCTGCAGGCAGCGGTCCAGTGGGCTGGAGACCACGGCGGCCAGCGGAACGGAGGCCAGCCGGTCGCCGAGCGCCCGCGCCTGGGCCCGGCCGCGTTCGTCCAGGGACAGCCCGGGGGTCCAGCCGGCCAGCACCGGCCCGGTCAGCTCGGTGAGGCCGTGCCGCACCAGCAGAAGCGTCGTCACGGACCCAGACTCTACGCAGATCCGGAGCAGTCGGTCGCACGGCGCCGTCCCGGATCCGGCAGGGGAGATGATGGACCCGGAACGGGTAATGATCACGCCAGGATCGGGAACGAGGCCGACCATGATCGTGGACAAGGCCATCTACTGTCGCGGGCGCCGGCACGACATCGAGGGCGACATCAGCGACGCCTTCGACGCCGCCCGCGCCGACGGGAGCGACTGCTGGGTGTGGATCGGCCTGCACGAGCCCACCGCCGAGGAGCTCAAGCTGGTCAGCCGGGAGCTGAACCTGCATCCGCTGGCCGTGGAGGACGCCGTCAACGCCCACCAGCGGCCGAAGCTGGAGCACTACGGCGACACGCTGTTCCTGGTGCTCAAGACCCTGGACTACCGGGAGGCCACCTCCGGCATCGAGGTCGGGGAGATCATGCTGTTCGTCGGGGCCGACTTCGTGGTGACCGTGCGGCACGGCACGGCCAACCCGCTGGCGCCGGTGCGCCGGCGGCTGGAGTCCGACCCCGAGTTGCTGGAGACCGGCGCCGTCGCGGTGCCGTACGCCGTCCTGGACGAGGTGGTCGACCGCTACCAGACGGTGGCGGGCGAGGTCGAGGTGGACATCATCGAGCTGGAACGGGCGGTGTTCTCATCGGACGGCCGGGACGTGACCGAGCGCATCTACTCGCTCAAGCGGGAGGTGCTGAAGTTCCGGTCGGCCGAGGACCCGCTGGTCCCGGTGCTCCAGGAGATCGTCGGCGGCCGGGTGCGTGAGCTGCGGGGCCCGCTGGAGTACTTCCGGGACGTGCTGGACCACCTGCTGCGGGTGGACGGTCGGGTGGACGCGCACGACGAACTGCTGACCAGCGTGCTGAACGCGCACCTGGCGCTGCTGGGGAAACGGCAGAACGAGGACATGCGCAAGATCTCCGCCTGGGCGGCGATCATCGCGGTGCCCACCGCGATCGCCGGGATCTACGGCATGAACTTCAAGGACATGCCCGAGCTGCAGTCCCCCTATGGCTATCCGCTGGTGCTCATGGCGATGGCCGCCGCCTGCCTGTTGGTCTACTGGCGGCTGCGCAAGAGCGGCTGGCTGTAGGACCTCAGCGGCCGGGGCCGGGCCCGGCGGGGGCCAGCAGGGACTCCCACAGCCGCGAGTCGGCGCCGGCCGCCTCGATGCGGAGCCTGATCCGTTCCACCGTGCCGGTGGTGGGCAGCGCCAGCCACACCAGCAGCGGGTAGCCGATCGCGAACGAGACCAGGAAGGGCATTTCGCTACGGGCCACAATCGCCAGCGGCAGCCCCAGCATGACCGCCGCCTCGCCCAGGGCGAAGCGCAGCAGGATCGCCTGCCGGAAGGCGGCCACGGCGGCCCGCCCGGTCCACTCCGGATCCGGGCCGGGATCCAAGGGGCGCGGCACCCGGGGCCCGGCCGCCAGCGCGACCAGGGCCGCGGCCAGGGGCGGCAGGAAGACCCAGCTGGGCAGGTCGCCCAGCCGGCTGCCGCCCTCCCGGACGATCATCGGCGCGATGGCCAGGATCAGCACCGGCGCCGCCATCAGCATGAGCATGACCCGGCGCAGCTGTCCCAGCAGCGTCCCGGTGCTCAGGGAGGCCCACAAGCCCGGGTCGTCGGACCGGCCGGGGCCGGGCCGCCCGTGCCAGGTGCCGGACGGCGGTGGCGGGGTCTGCATGGCGCCGTACTCTAGACCGGCCGGCAGGTCTGCCGGCAGGGGCCGGGCGGCCCGGTCCCGAAGTCCGGAGCCCGCCCGCGCGGCGGGCGGCGCGGCGTCAGGTGGCGCTGATCCGTCCCGCCGCCAGCAGGCCGATGATGACGGCGCCCAGCGCCACCCGGTAGTAGACGAAGATCATCATCGAGTGCCGCACCAGGAACCTCAGCAGCCAGGCGATCGCCGCATAGCCGACGACGAAGGACGCCAGGGTCGCGACCGCGGTGGGGACGGGCGCCACCCCGCCCTCTCCCACATGCCGCATCTCGAAGGCGCCCGACAGCACCACCGCGGGCACCGACAGCAGGAACGAGTAGCGGGCCGCCGCCTCGCGGGTGTAACCGAGGAACAGGGCGCCGGTCATCGTCGAGCCGGACCGCGAGGAGCCGGGGATCAGCGACAGGCACTGGAAGCCGCCGATGATCAGGCCGTCCCGCAGGTTGAGGTCGTCGACCTCCAGCTTGCGGCGCCCGGCCCACTCGGCGACCATCAGCAGCAGGCCCATCACGATCAGCGAGGTGGCGTTGATCCACAGGTTGCGGGCCGGATCCTCGATGAAGTCGCTGAACGCCAGGCCCATCACGCCGATCGGGACGGTGCCCAGCCCGATGTACCAGCCCATCCGGGCGTCCTGGTGGCGGCGCAGTTCCGGCGTCCACAGGCTGCGGGTCCAGGTCACCGCGATCCGGGCCAGGTCGTTGCGGAAGTAGATCAGCACCGCCGCCATGGTGCCCAGCTGGATGATCGCCGAGAACGCCGCGCCCGGGTCCTCCCAGCCCAGGAACTTGGGCACGAAGAGCATGTGACCCGAGCTGGAGATCGGCAGGAACTCGGTGAGCCCCTGCACGATGCCGAGCACGGTCGCTTCCACGACGTTCACAGACGCTGGTCCCCTCAGGATCGGGCGCGGTCGGGCACGACCGGACGCGATCAGACACGGATGCGGGTGCGGAAATCCCCGTCAGGGCAGCGTAGTGCGCCCGAGGACGGCGCACCGCCCGCCCTTCCGCCGCCACCGGCGCATTCACCAACAGGTCACCCTTTGGTCGCCTTGCGGCCACACCGGCGGCCCCTGGCGTTGATCTTGTGGGGAACACCCCGGCGTTCCCGAGGTGGCGCGGCGGCCGGTGACCGATAACCTGCGCACCTATGGAACAGCGTCACCTCGGGCGGAGCGGGCTCGTCGTCTCACGGCTGGGGCTCGGGACGATGACCTGGGGGCAGGAGACCGCTCCGGAGGAGGCGGCCGCGCAGCTGGCCGGGTTCGCCGACGCCGGGGGGACCTTCGTGGACACCGCCGACGTCTACGGCGACGGCGACAGCGAGCGGGTGCTCGGGCGGCTGCTGCGGGAGGTGGTGCCCCGCGAGGAGCTGGTCATCTCCACCAAGGCCGCAATCCGGCCCGACGGCCGCTACGACTGCTCGCGCCGGCACCTGCTGGCGGCGCTGGACGCCTCGCTGGACCGGCTGGGGATCGACCACGTCGACCTGTGGCAACTGCACGTGTACGACCCGGCGACCCCGTTGGAGGAGACACTGTCGGCGCTGGACGAGGCGGTGGCCTCCGGCCGCACCCGCTACGTGGGGGTGTGCGACTACGCCGGCTGGCAGCTGGCCAAGGCCGCGGCCTGGCAGCGGGCCTGGCCCGGCCGCGCCCCGATCGTGTCGGTCCAGACGGAGTACTCGCTGCTGCACCGGGAGATCGAGCGGGAGACGGCGCCGGCCGCCGAGGACGCCGGGGTCGGGATCCTGCCCTGGTCGCCGCTGGGCCGCGGGGTGCTGACCGGCAAGTACCGCACCGGCATCCCCGCCGACTCGCGCGCGGCCACCACCCGGTACGCCGAGTTCGTCCGGCCCTATCTCGGCGAGCAGAGCCGGCTGATCGTCGAGTCGGTGACGACCGCCGCCGAGGGGCTGAGCGTCTCGCCCCTGGCGGTCGCGCTGTCGTGGGTGCGCGACCGACCGGGCGTGGTGGCCCCCATCGTCGGCGCCCGCACGCCCGCCCAGCTCCTCGGCATCCTGGAGACCGAGGAGGTCACCCTGCCCGACGAGATCCGTGACGCCCTCGATGACATCTCCGATATCTGACCCCGTTCCCGACCCCGACCTGGCCGGGCTGCTGGCCTCGGCCGGGGTGCCGCAGGGGTACGTCCGCCGCGCCGCCGACCGGCTCGGGAGCCGGGCCGTCGCCCTGTTGCGCGAGGACCCGTGGCGGCTGCTGCGGGTGCCGGGCGTACGGCCCGAGCAGGCCGACCACTTCGCCCGGCGGGTGCTGGAGGACCGCGGCGAGCAGCCCCGGCCCGAAGACCCGCGGCGGGGCCGTGCGCTGGCGGTGCACGTGCTGACCGAGGCCGCCCGCCGGGGGCACACCGCCATGACACCGCAGGCGGTGCTGTCGGCGCTGGGCGCGCTGCGGGTGCCCGAGCCCGAGCGGGCCGTCGAGGCGGCGCTGGACGAGGCCGAGGTCGTCACGCTGCTGGAGGAGCCCGACTTCGACGAGAGCGCCGATTTCGACGAGCTCGACGAGCTGCCCGAGCCGGAGGAGTCGTTGGGGCTGGCCCGTTACGCGCTGGCCGAGGAGGCCGCCGCCGAGGGCCTGCGGCGGCTGACGGCGACCGCCGGGCCGCTGCTGCCCGACGACACGGTGCGGTCGCTGCGCGCCGGGCTGCCCGAGGACCGGGCGCTGGCCCTCACCGCGGCGGCGCGCACCGGCGTGAGCGTCCTGCACGGCGCCCCGGACGAGGTGGAGCAGACGGCCGCCGGCATCGCCCGCGTCGTCGCGGCGCAGGGCGTCCGGGTCGCCGTCGTCACCGGCACCATGGCGGCGGCGCGGTCCCTCGGCCTGGGAACGGGGCTGCACGAGCTGCTGGAGGCCCGCTGCCCGCAGGGGGCGGCCGCCGGGGTGGTGGCCTTCGGGCGCGGCGAACAGCGGCCGCTGGAGGCCGGGCTGGTGATCGTCCCCGACGCCGGGGCGCTGGACGTGGAGACGGCCGCGGCACTGGTGGAGGCGTGCGCCGACGGCGCCCACCTGGTGCTGGGCGGCGACCCGGCCGCGCTGCCGCCGACCGGTCCCGGCATGGTGCTGGCCGATCTGGCCGCCTCCGAGACGGTGCCGGTGATCGACCTGGCGCCGCCCGCGGACCCGGCGCCGCCGGCGCGGTTCACCGCGGCGGTCCGCGGCGGCGAGCTGACCGTCGTGGACGCGCCCGGGCGGGAGGTCGTCATCGTCCCGGCGGGCGGCGAGCGGGAGGCGGTGCACCGCGCCGTCCAGCTCGTCACCGACTCCATCCCCCGCGCCCTGGGCATCCCGGTCGAGGACGTCCAAGTCGTGACGCCGCTGGCGGGCGGGGAGGCGGGCGCCGCCGCCCTCAACGCGGCGCTCAAGGCACGGCTCAATCCGGGGCCGGGGACCTGCGGCGGGTTCGATCCCGGCGACCGGGTGATCGCCGCCGTGCCGGTGGTGGGAGTGGCGGCGGGCGAGCCCGGCACCGTCGTGGCGGCCTCCTCGGCCGGGCTGGAGGTGGCGTTCGGCTCCGGGCAGGAGCCGGCCGCCGTCCCGGCGGCGGCGGTGTCCCGGCTGCGGCACGGCTGGGCGGCCACCGTCGCGCTGGCCCGCGGCACCCGCCGCCCGGCGGTGGTCGCGGTGCTCCCCGGCGAGGCCGCCGTGGCGCTGTCCCGGCCGCTGGCGGTGACCGCCTTCGGGCTCGCCCGGCGGCATCTGTCAGTGGTCCACACCGACGCGCCCGCCCTGGCGCGTGCCGTGCGTGAGAACACCGGCACGCCGCGCGACACCCGGCTGGGGCGGCTGGTGCGGCAGTGAAAATCGCCGGGTGCGCGAGGTTTACGCCGGTGCTCTGACGGGGCACGTTTCGCCCGAACGACGTTCAGCCGATCTTGGCCCCCCGCCCCCGCATCATTAGACTGAACGTCAGCAACCGCCTCGGCGAAGGAGTGCAATGCCCCAGCAACGGCGCTTGCAGCGCATCGGCGTGCGGCGGATCGGCAGGACGGCCACGGTCATGTCGGCGGGTACCTTCGTCCTGCTGCTGGCGGGGGCCCCTGCCCAGGCGGGGGTGACGGCGGCCAAGCCGTGCCCAGCGCCCAAGACCCCGGCCGAGGTCCCGGAGTACTGGAAGTGCCTGGGGAAGAACATCGAGGACGGCCTCAACCCCCAGCCCGACCCGCAGGAGCCGGAGGAGCCCAAGCCGTCCAAGCCCCCTGCCAAGCCCAAGCCGTCCAAGCCCGACCCCGACAAGCCGGCCAAGCCCGACAACGACGGGAACGGCTCCACGCCGAAGCGCACCCGCACCCCGAACGCCCCGTCCGGAGGGTCGGGCGGCGGGGGCGTCACCGCCTACACCCGGCCCGAGCGCCTGCGCCCCTACACCCCCAGCGCCGCGAGCACCGCCCCGCAACTGTCCGGCCTGCTCCCGGCGCCGCAGGTCGCACCCGGCGCCCAGGTCTCCCCCACGGTGGGGCTCGGTGAGACTCGCCTGATCACCCCGGTGGCCGCCCAGCAGCGGCAGGAGGACCAGATGCTGTGGGTGGCCGTCGCGTCCGGGGTCGCCGGTGCGGTGGGCGCCATGAACATCAGCACGTGGGCCCGCCGGATGCGCCGCCGCCCGGCCCCCTGATCCCCGCGAGCCGACCCCCACGAGCGCACGCGAGAGGGCCCCGCTCCATGGCGGAGCGGGGCCCTCTCGGCGTCGGCAGGTCGGGCGACCGCGGCGGAGCACCGGCGAGCGCTCCGGGAGAACGGGTCAGGCGCCCACCGCGTGGACGCCGCCGTCCACGTGCACGATCTCGCCGGTGGTGGCGGGGAACCAGTCCGACAGCAGCGCCACGCACGCCCGGGCGGTCGGCTCGGGGTCGGCGACGTCCCAGCCGAGCGGGGCGTGCTCGGGCCAGATGTCCCGCATCTCGTGGAAGCCGGGGATGCTCTTGGCGGCCATGGTGCCCAGCGGCCCGGCGGCCACCAGGTTGACCCGCACGCCCTGCGGTCCCAGGTACTTGGCCAGATAGCGGGCGGTCGACTCCAGGCCCGCCTTGGCCACGCCCATCCAGTCGTAGACCGGCCAGGCGACACTGGCGTCGAAGTCCAGGCCGACCACCGAGCCGCCGTCCTTCATCAGCGGCAGGCACGCCATGGTGAGCGACTTCAGCGAGTAGGCGGAGATGTGCATGGCGGTGGCGACGTCCTCCCAGGGGGTGTCCAGGAAGTTGCCGCCCAGCGCGGTCTCGGGCGCGAACGCGACAGCGTGCATGATGCCGTCGAGGCCGTCGACGTGCTCGCGCACCCGGTCGGCCAGCCCGTCGAGGTGGTCGCGGTCGGTCACGTTCAGCTCGATGACCGGGGGCGGGTCGCCGGCCAGCCCGGACGGCAGCCGCCTGGCGATCCGCTCGGTCAGGGTGGGCCGCGGATAGGCGGTCAGCACCACCTGCGCGCCCTCGGCCTCGGCCAGCCGCGCCACGTGGAAGGCGATCGAGGCGTCGGTCAGGACGCCGGTGACCAGGATCCGCTTGCCTTCGAGAAGTCCCATCTCAGTGCCCCATCCCCAGTCCGCCGTCGACCGGGATCACGGCCCCGGTGATGTAGGAGGCGTCCTCGCTCGCCAGGAACCGCACCGCCTTGGCGACCTCCTCGGGCGCGGCGATCCGGCCCAGCGGGATCAGCGACTTGATCACCGCGTGCCGTTCCTCCCCCAGCGCGGCGGTCATGTCGGTGTCCACGAAACCGGGCGCGACCACGTTCACGGTGACGTTGCGCGAGCCCAGCTCGCGGGCCAGCGAGCGAGCGAAGCCCACCAGCCCGGCCTTGGAGGCGGCGTAGTTGGTCTGCCCGGCCGAGCCCATCAGGCCCACCACCGAGGAGACCAGCACGATGCGGCCGCTGCGCTTGCGCATCATCTGCTTGGCGGCCCGCTTGGCGACCCGGAACGCACCGGTCAGGTTGGTGTCCAGAACGGAGGTGAAGTCCTCCTCCTTCATGATCGCCAGCAGCGTGTCGCGGGTGATCCCGGCGTTGGCGACCAGCACCTCCACCGGGCCCTGCTCGGCCTCCACCTTGCCGAACGCGGCGTCCACGTCCTCGGCGCTGGTCACGTCGCAGCGCACCCCGAACAGCCCCTCGGGCGGCTCGCCGGAACGGTAGGTCACCGCCACCGCGTCGCCGGCGGCCGCCAGCTCGCGGGCGATCGCCAGGCCGATCCCGCGGTTGCCCCCCGTCACGAGGACGGACCGACTCATCTCATAACCTCCTGGATCCTCCACGGGCACGCGGCCCGTACGTCAGCGTCCGAGCGTAGTGGCGGGCCCCGGCCGGGGAGATGTGGCATCCCGACAAGATCTCTCATGTGCGTTTGTACGCGGGTAGGTTCGGGGACGTGCATCAGATCGATCCTTCCTTCACCGCGCTGCCGCTGCGCACCCTGGCCGACGCGGCGCTGGCCCGGGCCCGGGAGCTGGGCGTCGCGCACGCCGACTTCCGCCTGGAGCGCATCCGCAGCCAGACGCTGCGGTTGCACGACGCCCACCTGCGGACCGCGATGGACGCCGACGACCTGGGCCTGTCGGTCCGGGTGGTCAAGGACGGCACCTGGGGGTTCGCCGCGGGCGTGGACCTGACCCCGCAGGGCGCCGCCAGGGTGGCCGAGCAGGCGGTGCGGGTGGCCGAGGTCGCCCGCCCGGTCAACCGGGAGCCCATCGAGCTGGCGCCCGAGCCCGTCCACGGGGAGCGCACCTGGGTGTCGGCGTACGAGGTCGACCCGTTCCAGGTGGCCACCACCGAGAAGGTGGCGCTGCTGGAGGAGTGGAGCCGACGGCTGCTGGCCGACGACCGCGTCGACCACGTGGACGCCACGCTGCTGCAGGTCAAGGAGAACAAGTTCTACGCCGACCTGGCGGGCACGGTGACCACCCAGCAGCGGGTGCGGGTGCATCCGGCGGTGGAGGCCGTGGCGGTCGCCGACGGCCGGTTCGACACGATGCGCACGCTGGCCCCGCCGGTCGGGCGCGGCTACGAGTGGCTGACGGGCACCGGCTGGGACTGGGACGCCGAGCTGGCCGAGCTGCCGTCGCTGCTGGCCGAGAAGCTGGCGGCGCCCTCGGTGGAGGCGGGCGTCCACGACGTGGTGATCGACCCGTCCAACCTGTGGCTGACCATCCACGAGTCGATCGGGCACGCCACCGAGCTGGACCGGGCGCTGGGCTATGAGGCGGCCTACGCGGGCACCTCGTTCGCCACCCCGGACAAGCTGGGCGAGCTGCGCTACGGCTCGCCGGTGATGCATGTGACCGGCGACCGCACCGCCGAGCACGGGCTGGCCACGATCGGCTACGACGACGAGGGCGTGCAGGCCCAGGAGTTCGACATCATCACCGGGGGCATGTTCACCGGCTACCAGCTCGACCGGCGCATCGCCCGGCTCACCGGGCAGGAGCGCAGCAACGGCTGCGCGTTCGCCGACTCGGCGGCCGGCATGCCGCTGCAGCGGATGGCGAACGTGTCGCTGCGCCCGGCACCGGACGGGCCGTCCACCGAGGAGCTGATCGCCGGGGTGGAGCGGGGCCTGTTCATCGTGGGCGACAAGAGCTGGTCGATCGACATGCAGCGGTACAACTTCCAGTTCACCGGGCAGCGCTTCTACCGGATCGAGGGCGGCCGGCTGGCCGGGCAGGTCCGGGACGTGGCCTACCAGGCCACCACCACCGACTTCTGGAACTCCATGGAGGCGGTGGGCGGCCCGCAGACCTACGTGCTGGGCGGGGCGTTCAACTGCGGCAAGGGCCAGCCGGGGCAGGTGGCCCCGGTCAGCCACGGCTGCCCGTCGGCGCTGTTCCGCGGCGTCAACATCCTCAACGCGCTGAAGGAGGCCGGTCAGTGACCCCGCAGGAGAGCGTGGAGCGGGCCCTGGAGCTGTCGCGGGCCGACGAGTGCGTCGTGATCGCCGACGAGTCGAGCACGGCCAACCTGCGGTGGGCGGGCAACACGCTGACCACCAACGGGGTCACCCGGTCGCGCCGGCTCACCGTGATCGCGATGCGGCGGGCCGGGGACGGGGTGGCCACCGGGGTGGTCTCGCGCACCGCGGTGGGCGCCGACGAGATCGAGGACGTGGTGCGGGAGGCCGAGCGGGTGGCCGCCGACAGCGGTCCCGCCGAGGACGCCGCGCCGCTCGCCTCCGGTGGCCCCGCCGCCGGCGGGGCGTGGGACGAGCCGCCCACGGAAACCGAAATAGGGGTTTTCGCCACCGTGGCCCCCGCGCTCGGGGAGGCGTTCGCCGCGGCGCAGGCCGCCGGGCACCGGCTTTACGGATTCGCCAACCACCAGCTCACCTCGACGTTCCTGGGCACCTCCGGCGGGCTGCGGCTGCGCCACGACCAGCCGACCGGGCTGGTGGAGCTGAACGCCAAGCTGGCCGGCGCCGCCGGCGGCGGTTCGGCGTGGACGGGGATGAGCACCCGCGACTTCACCGACGTGGACGTGCCCGCCCTGGCCGACGAGCTGGCCCGCAGGCTGGAGTGGAGCCGGCGGCGGGTGGAGCTGCCCGCCGGGCGCTACGAGACGCTCCTGCCGCCCAGCGCGGTCGCCGACCTGATGATCTACCTGTACTGGACGGCGGGCGCCCGGGACGCCCACGACGGCCGGACGGTCTTCAGCGCGCCCGGCGGCCGCACCCGGGTCGGGGAGAAGCTGGCCGATCTGCCGGTCACGCTGTCCAGCGACCCGCACGCGGCCGGGCTGCAGTGCGCCCCGTTCGTCATCGCGCGCGCCTCCGGACGCGACTCCTCGGTGTTCGACAACGGGCTGGCGGTGCCCGCCACGAACTGGATCGCCGACGGCACGCTGAACGCCCTCACCCAGACCCGCCACTCGGCGGCGCTGACCGGGCTGCCGTCCACCCCCCGCGCGGACAACCTGATCATGCGGGGGCCGGACGGCGCCGGGGCCTCGCTGGAGGACATGGTGGCCCGCACCGAGCGCGGGCTGCTGCTGACCTGCCTGTGGTACATCCGCGAGGTGGACCCGCAGCGGCTGCTGCTGACCGGCCTCACCCGCGACGGGGTCTACCTGGTGGAGGGCGGCGAGGTCGTCGGCGAGGTCAACAACTTCCGGTTCAACGAGAGCCCGGTCGACCTGCTGTCCCGGCTGACCGAGGTGGGCGCCACCGGGCGGACGCTGCCCCGCGAATGGTCGGACTACTTCACCCGTACCGCGATGCCGCCGGTGCGGGTGGCCGACTTCAACATGTCCACCGTCAGCCAGGCGTCCTGACCGGGCCGGACAGGACACCGTGATCCCCGCGTCAGCGCGGGGATCACGGCGGTCCAGGGTGCTCAGACGTCCTCGAGCCGGAACCCGACCTTCAGTCCGACCTGGAAGTGCGCCACCTCGCCGTCCTCGATCTGGCCCCGGACCTCGGTCACCTCGAACCAGTCCAGATGCCGCAGAGTCTGCGCGGCGCGCCTGATCCCGTTCCGGATCGCCTGCTCCACCCCCTCGGGCGAGGTGCCGACGATGTCGGTCACCCGGTACGTACGGTCGGTCATGGGGCCCTCCTGGTGTCGCGTCCGTGGCGGCCTGCGCCTAACGTGGATGTGTGAAGGTGATTCCCCGTAGACACGCCGACGTTTACACCGTCACCAACGCCCCCGTGCCCATGTCGCAGGACATCGGGCACCGGCAGCGGCGCTACCTGCTGTCCATGGGCGTGCGGACCGTGTGCTTCGTCGTCGCCGTGATCATCGCGACCGCCGGGGCCCCGCTGTGGATCGCGGGCGCGCTGGTGGTCACCGCACTCGTGCTGCCTTACATCAGCGTGGTGATGGCCAACGGCGGCCGTGAGCCGCAGGCCCGGGTGCACCTGGAGGACACGCAAAGTCTTGACCGTAAGGAGATTTCCGGACAACCTCCAGAAATCGGCTCGTGACTTTTCTTGACTAACCGCGGGGGGTTTCGGTGTACGATTTGTACCGGCGCTCTGGTCCCCCGTCGGAGCGCCCGTGCCGGTGTTCCGGGCCCCCGTCGGAACACCGATGATGCGACGCCGGGTGGATTGCCCCCGTATCCACCCGGCGTCGCTTTCACTTTTCACAGGCCCTCTCCGACCTGGTCCGGGCCCGCCGCGGGCGGCCCGCCGGCCGGCCGCGGCTCAGGCGGCCAGGTCCTCGCGCAGGCTGGCGTCCTGCTCCCGCAGCACCCGCTGCACCGCGTCGGCGGGCACGTCGCGCGGGAGCTTCCCGCTCTGCGCGGCCAGCGCCGCGCAGACCCCGGCGGCGTGGCCGGTCGCCATCGAGATGGGCATCACCCGGTACGAGGAGTGGGCCACATGGGTGCCGGAGATGCAGCGTCCGGCCACCATCAGCCGGTCGATCCCGGCCGGGTGCAGACAGCGCAGCGGGATGTCGTAGGACTCCCCCAGGGGCACCCGCCGCAGCGTCGTCCCCGAGCCGTCGGGGTTGTGGATGTCGACCGGGTAGGCGCCGCGGGCCACCGCGTCGTCGAACTTGCGCGCCGCCAGGACGTCGTCGCCGGTGAGCCGGTAGTCACCGACGATCCGGCGGGTCTCGCGCACCCCGATCTGCACCCCGCTCTGGACGACGTAGGCGTCCTCGAAGCCGGGCACCCGCCCGCGCAGGAAGCGGGCGATCTGCTCCATCTGGCGGCGGCTCTGGTGCTCCGCCCGGGTCAGGTCCCACACGCTGGTGCCCAGCGCCCCCGTCACGCGGGTGCTGTTGACGCTGACCTCCTCGGCGTGCGGGGTGGCGAAGAACAGCATGTCCTCCCGGGACAGCTCCAGCTCGCCCGCCTCGGTGGCCTGCCGGATCAGGTCCCACAGGCCGTGCACGCCGCGCCACTGGTCGGGATGCTCGCGCACGTAGGAGGTGAAGCGGGCATGCTGGAAGCCCGTCATCCGGAACATCAGCGTCATCGGCTGGACGAGGCCGTCCTCGGGGCGTCCCACCTCGTAGCGCGCCCCGGCCGCGGCGGCGACGTCCCCGTCGCCGGTGCAGTCGATCACCACGTCGGCCTCGATGACGACCGGCCCGGACTTGGTCTCGAACACCACCCGGCGCCCGTCCGGGGTCTCCAGCGCTCCGGAGGCCAGGGAGTGCAGCAGCAGCTCCACCCCCGCCTCGTCCAGCATGTCCAGCACGACCAGCTTGAACAGCTCGGGGTCGAACGGAACGGTGTAGCCGGTCCGCACCGACGGGGAGACGGCCCCGCCCTGGGCGACCAGCCGCTCCAGCAGCCGCCACAGCACCCCCGCCACGACCGGTTCGCCCTCGCCGTGGTCGGTGGGCAGCAGCCGGGTCTCGTCGCCGGGGACCTGCTGCCGCTTCTCGTTGTGGAACGACATCAGCGGCATCACCAGGGCGGCGGTGGCGTTGCCGCCCAGGAAGCCGTGCCGCTCGGCCAGGACGACGCGGGCGCCGGTGGCCGCGGCGCCCAGCGCGGCGCCCAGCCCGGCCGGGCCTCCTCCCACGACCAGCACCTGGGTTCGCGCGCCCAGCACGGCCGCGCGCGGGGGCAGCGGGACAAGCGTCGGCTCCGTCGGGGGCCGTAGCACCGGCATCGATCATCCTTTTCACTCGGGTCGGCCGCTTTCCACGCCGCGCGCTCCAGGTTCCAGGCAGCCTGATCAGGCATGATTGCGCAGCGTATTCACCCGAGCGTACCGGCCCGGCGGCCATGCCCGGTGCCCGTCCCACGGCCGGACCGCCCCGGCCGGCACCGGGACGCCGGCCCTCCAGAGCCCCTCGGGGAGCCGGGGACACCTCGTTCCACCGGCCGATCCCGCCCGGTCGGCAGGTCTGGGTCCGGGCCCTCAGCGGGGCGGGATCACCCCTTGCTGCCCGCCGTGACCAGCTCCCGGATGTCCGGCGGCAGGCTCTCCTCGACCTTCTCGATGATCTTGCCCTGGGTCGCCTCGTGCACCACCTCCAGCACGGACCGGGCCAGGTAGGCGGCCTTGCGCTCGTCCACGCCGGCGCGGGCGGCGATCCGCTCGACGAAGTCGTGGCGGCCGAACCGCTCGCCCGTGCCGGTGCCGCCGTAGACCTCCGTGCGCCGCAGATGCTCTCCGATCTCGTGGGGCAGCTGGGCGGCGAGCTTGTCGGTCAGCCCCTCGGGGAGCCGCTCGCCGAGCGTCTCCAGGGTGGCCCGGCACGCCCGCTCGGCCTCGCCGCGGCTGGACAGCCGTGCCCGGTTCTGGACGAGGCCGATGAACGCGTCATGCTGCATGTCGACCGCTCCCCTCATCACAGTCGTCCTCCGCAGGGCCACAGCCTGCCCCCTATCCCCTCTCCCTAACGCACGCCGCGGCCCGAGCCGGTGGTCACGGTGTCCGCCGCGGCGCAGCCGTCCCCTGGCGCACGCCGCGGCCCGGGGTGCCGAGCCCGGCCGTCGCCTTTACGCTGTAGATCATTCGGCGGGGCCGACGAGATCTTCGGCGGCGCGCACCCGCATCTCCTCCAGCAGCCGCGACTGGCGTTCGGCCCGCTCCAGCAGCCGGTCCAGCCGGGCCGCGTCCAGCCGCCGGTCCCGCTCGGCCAGCCGGCGCAGCAGGCTCCAGGCCGAGCGCTTGCCCTCCACCCCGAGCCGCATCGTCTCGAACTCGATCACGCTGCTCAGCGGGGAGCGGCGCAGCAGCCGCCCGTTGGGCTTGAGCCGCCCCAGCTTCTCCCCCAGCCAGCCGATCAGCACCTTGTAGCGCCGGATCGGGACGCCCAGGGCGGTCATCATGCCCATCAGCTCCCGGCGGTCCTCGGCGACCTCGGTGGCCAGCCGGTCCAGCTCCGGGCCAGCCGGGGTGCCCCGGTGCGCCTTGGCGATCCGCTTGGCCAGTTCCGTCCCGCCGGTCGCCCCGATCAGGTGGTCGTTGAGGTAGATGCCCAGCACGGCGGGTCCGGCCGGCAGGCCCAGCGGGGGCCGCCGTCGCAGATTCCGGCTCGTCCGGCTCGTCGGGCTCGTCATGTCGCCTCCCAGGTGTCACGGACCTGCCGGTCCGTGCCCCTCCCATGCCACCAGGAGCGCCGTTCATGCGCGTTTCATGCGCGTTTCATGTACGTTCGTCCGCATCTGCGGGACCGGCGGCCGGAGCGGCGGGCGCCGGGCGGCACACTGGAGCGGTGAACGAATCCGGACTCGAAGATCCCGCCGAGCGGCCGCGCTGCTCGGCCAAGGGCTGCCACGCCGCGGCCGTGTGGGCGCTGCGCTGGAACAACCCCAAGATCCACACCCCGGAGCGGCGCAAGATCTGGCTGGCCTGCCAGGAGCACCGCGAGAGCCTGTCGGCGTTCCTGGGCCGCCGCGGCTTCCTGCGGGACGTGGTGCCGGTCGGCGAGTTGGAGGAGCGCCGCTAGTCCCGGGACCGTTCCGCCCAGCCCTCGGCCAGGTCGGTGATCCGGGCCGCGGCGTCACGGGCGGCGTCGCCCCGGCCCACCGCCAGCCCCAGCAGGTAGGCGGTCAGCGGCGCCGCCGGGCGGGCCACCCCGTGGGCCACGTCGCGGGCCAGGTCCAGGACGAGGTCCCGGTCGATCTGGTCGCGTTCCAGGCCCAGCTCCAGGCAGACCGCCTCGATCCATTCCTCCAGCATTCATCCCTCCGCGATGCTCGGCGCCCGCCCGAAAGCCCCGGGCGTGTCACAGTCATATCCTCCGCCATGGCGTGATGCCCTGTCTGACCGGGTTTTCCGACGTCTCCCGCGTTCCCCCTGCGGGAGACGTCCCGATCTGAGCGGGCGGGCGTCAGGTGCGGGCGGAGTGCGGCAGGGTGACGGCGAGGTGGTTTCCGATGATCCAGCCCAGGCCCAGGGCGGCCAGGAGGCCGTTGCCGGACATGTAGCCCTCGGTGGACGGGCCCGAGATGCCGGCGGCGGAACCGCCGCCGGCATACAGGTTCGGGATGCGACGGCCGGAGGCGTGCAGTACGTGGCCGGTCGTGTCCACGGTGAGCCCGCCCTGGGTGGCGAGGATGCCGTGGGTGACACGGGCCGCGTACAGGGGGAAGGAGAGCGGGCCGTGGTCCCCGTCGGAGGAGACGGCGCGGAACATCCGCAGGGTCTCGGCCAGCGCCTCCGCGGGCAGGGCAAGGGCGGTGGCCAGCGCCGCCAGGTCGGGGTGGCGGCGGAAGGCGCCCGCCTCCTGCGACTGCCGCATCAGTTCCGAGTTCATCGCCGTGTCGTGCATGCGGTCGTCCCAGATCAGGACGGCCCGGCCGTCGGGCCGGGCGGCGATGATCCGGCCGAGCCGGGAGTAGCCCTGGGCGCGCTCGTCGGCGAAGCGGCGTCCGTCGGAGCCGACGAGCAGGGCGCCGAGGAACGGCAGGACGGGATTGAGGCGGGTGCCGTGGCCGGGGACGATCATCCCGTGCCCGAGGTATGCGGACATGTTGCGGGTCCCGGCGCCCAGCGCGACGCCCCAGGAGATGGCGTCTCCCGTACTGGTGCCGACCCCTCCATAGAAGGCGCCGCACGCGTCGGGGCAGTGCTCGGCCAGCATCTCGGTGTTCGCGGCGAAGCCGTCGGCGGCAAGAACGACGGCCCGTGCACCAACCCGCCGCGTCCGCCCGTTCTCCCGGACCAGGACTCCGGTCACCCGCCCGTCCTCACTGAGGAGGCCGGTACCGGGAGTGGCGTCGAGGAAGGCGATGTTCGCCGCCGTCTCGACGGCCCGCCGCAGGGTCCGGACGAGCAGCGCTCCCCCGCCCCGGCCGACGTCGGTATGCAGCCGGGGGACGGACTGCCCGGACCGGGCCATGTCCAGACCGAGTTCGAGCGGGTGCCCGAGTTCGTCGGCCAGCCACTCGACGTACCGGGGCGCCGCCTCGCACACCGCGTGGACGAGCGGGGCCGCCTCGGTGTCGCCGCTGACAGCGAGGATGTCGCGGGCATGCCGGGCGGGCGAGTCGTCGATCCCGGCGGCCCGCTGGAAGCGGGTGCCGCCTGCGGCGAGGCTGCCGCTGGAGATCTGGGCGTTGCAGCCCTCGCGGGTGCTCTTCTCGAAGACGGCGACGGTCAGGCCGGGGGAGCGGGCGGCGCGCAGGGCGGTGACGAGGCCGCAGGCCCCACCGCCGACGACCGCCACGTCCACCTCGTAGTCGAAGGGGCTCACCCGGCGCTCCCGTAGTAGAAGGCCCGTGCGGCGGCCAGCATCCGCGGGTCGGGCTTGGAGAAGTACAGGCCCGTCCGCGGGGGACGCAGTCCCGTGCGCCGGTACAGGAGCGCACGGGTCTCGGCGAGCGCGAGGCCGGTGCCGAGCGAGTCGATCACCGGGACGTCGTCCACCCGGGACACGCCCTGGCCGGCGAGGAACACGTTCAGCGGCCCCTCCCCCGGCACGATCACGTTCGCGCCTTCGGCGATCGCCCGCCGGGCGGCCCGCTCGAACGCCGCCAGCAGCGGCCCCGGGTCGGCGTACGCCGCCATCACGTCGGTGAACCCGGCTTCGACCTGGACGATCGGTCCGACGATCGAGCCGAGCCCGTAGGCGTCCATGTTCCGGCGCAGCTGCGGCTCCAGTTCGGCGATGAAGTTGACGATCCCGACCCGGGACCCGAGCGTCGCCGCGAACGCCACCGAGGCGTTCCCGAACGCCACGACCGGGATGTCGACCAGGCTGCGGATCTCCTCGAACCCGGTGTCAGGGATGGTCGCGATGAAGAAGGCGTCGTACCCCTCCGCCTCGGCCCGCAGCGCCGCCCGGACGAACTGCTCCCTGTGCAGGTTCGTCAGGTAAAGGTGCCCGATGTGGACGCCCGGGTACGAGCCGGGGTAGGTGCCCTCGGCCATGCCGTGCAGCTCGACCGTCGTGCCGGGGCGGGCGGCGGCGTTCAGATGGCGGTGCAGCGCGTCCCGGTAGTGCGGGACGTCGTCCAGGACGGTGAAACTCTGGTGCCAGATCCGCATCATCGTCCTCCCGCCGCGCCGAGCCCGGCGATCCGTCCGAAGACCGCTCCACGCAGCACCGACGTGGAGCCGGTGTAGTCGGTGTAGTAGAGCCCGGTCAGCTCACCGGCGGCGTACAGGCCGGGGATCGGGTCGCCGTCGGTGTCCAGGACCTCGGCCGCGTCGTTCGTCTTGAGCCCGCCGAAGGTGAAGACGTTGGCGGCGATGATCGGGTAGGCGGAGAACGGGCCGTCGGCCAGCGGCCGGGCCCAGTGCGACTTGGCCGGCCGGACACCGGTCGTGGCGAGGCCGTCGAGTTCCAGGGGCCGGAACTCGCCGTCCGGGCAGGCGGCGTTGAACTCGGCGACGGTCCGGGCGAGCGCGCCGGCCGGGATCCCCAGCTCGGCGGCGAGCCCGTCCAGGGTGTCGGCAGTGATCGGCGGCTGGTCGGTGCGGACCGCCGCCGACAGGTTCGGGACGTCCGCGGCGCCCGAGTCGAAGATCGCGTAGGCGATGCCGTCGGGCTGCTCGTGAATCCTCCGGGCGATCCGCTCGTACCAGGCGTCGACCGGGCCCGGCGCCTCGTCGGTGAAGCGCAGCCCCCTGGTGTTGACCAGGATCCCGTACGGGAAGGAGAAGATCGCGGCCTCGGCGACGCCGGAGCGCGGGTCGACGGGCTCGGCGTGGAACAGCGAGAAGTCGCCCGCCGTCGCCGCGCCCGCCTTCAGGGCCATCAGCAGGCCCTCGCCCTTGTTGTAGTGCCCGCCGCGGGCCACCGGCCGGGTGTACCGCCCGCCGCGCCCGTGGTAGCGGGCCATCAGCTCGGCGTTGCCCTCGTAGCCGCCGCAGGCCAGGACGACCCTGCCGCGCAGCACGCCCCGCGACGTGTTCACCCCGGCGACCCGTCCGCCGTCGAGAAGCAGTTCCCGGGCCGTCGTCCCGTAGCCGAACTCCACGCCGAGCTTCTCGGCCGCCGCGGTGAGCGCCTCGACCAGGGCGAGCCCGCCGCCGACGGGCATGAGCCGGGTCGTGGACGTGGTGAGGAAGGGCGTGGCCAGGTGCTCGAACCGCACCCCGTGCCCCTCGATCCACCGCAGGGTCGGCCCGGCGTTCTCCACGAGCGTCGCGACGACCTGCGGATCGACGACGCTGAGCGAGCGCAGCGGCGCCGGCCAGGTGGCCGGGTCGCGCAGGGACTCCACCAGCAGGCCCGGGTCGGGGTGGCCCATGAAGTCGCCGAGGAGCCGCTCCTCAAGGTCGTCGGCGACCTCGTCGATGGACTTCATCCGCAGGAACGCCTCGGTGTGCCGGGTGTTGCCGCCGCTGTCGGCGCGCGGCGCCCGTTCCACGACGGTCACGGCGGCGCCCGCCTCGGCCGCGGCGACGGCGGCGGACAGCCCGGCGATCCCCGCCCCCACGACGATGACGGAGGACTCGTTCTCAGGCATGAGGTCCCCTCACAGCTCGGCGGCGAACTCGGCCGCGGTGCGGACGGCGGCGAACATCGGCAGGATCCTGCGGACGGCGACGTCGTGGAGTTCCGGGTCGAAGGAGGCGCACATGTCCTCCAGGACGGTCACGGCCAGGCCGCTGTCGGCGGCGTGCCGCGCCGTGGACTCCACGACGAGGTTGGTCGCGACACCGCCGAGCACGATGTGCCGGACGCCCGCGCCGAGCAGCATCTCCAGCAGGGGCGTGCCGGTGAACGCGCCGACGCCGCCCTTGTCGACGACGGGTTCGGCCGGGAGCGGGGCGAGCGCGCTGACGATCCGGGCACCGGGCGCGTCCCGCAGCATGGCCCGCTCGCGCGGGTAGACGTCGAACCGCGCCGTGCGGTTGGTGCGCAACTCGTACGACGGGTCGAACGCGAGCCGGACATGCACGATGTACAGCCCGGCGTCACGGGCGGCGGCAAGGGTCCTCTCGGCGACCGCGAGGACATCGCGCCGCTCGATCTGCTCGACCAGCGGCGGCATCCGCATGTGCTCACCGCGCTCGCAGAGCGCGACCTGGTAGTCGAGCATCAGCAGGGCGGTCCGGCCCTGGGTCGGGGCCTGTGTCATGTCGTCTTCTCCTTGTGCGGGTTCGGGGGCGCGGGGATCACCAGGCGGACCAGCCGCCGTCGACGTAGACGACCTGACCGGTCATGTACCGGCCGGCGTCGGAGGCCAGCAGGAGCAGCGGGCCGTCCAGATCCGCGCCGGGCTCGCCGAGGCGGCCGAGCATGGTCCGCGCCTCGAACCACGCCAGCCGTTCGGGGTCGTCGCGCAGCGGCGCCGTCATCTCAGTCGGGTAGAACACGGCCGGGGCCAGGCAGTTGACGGTCACGCCGTGCGGGCCGAACTCGGCGGCCAGCGAGCGGGTGAGGTTGGCGATCCCGGCCTTGGAGGCGTAGTAGGCCGACTCGGGGATCGGCCCGACGCGCTCGGCGTAGACGGTCGAGAAGTTCACGATCGCGCCCCGCCCGGCGGCGACCATGCGGCGCCCGGCGGCCCTGTTGAGCAGCCAGGTGCCGGTCAGGTTGACGTCCAGAACGCGCCGCCACTCCTCCAGGGACGTGTCGAACGCCTCGCGCCGGAGCATGACCCCGGCCGCGTTGACCAGGACGTCCAGCCGCCCGTCAGGGTCGGCCGCGTGCGCGACGAGCGTCTCGACGTGCTCCTGCCGTGTCACGTCGAACCGCAGCGCCCGCGCCTTCGCCCCGGCCGCCAGCAGCCGGCCGAGCGTCGCGTCCAGGTCCGCCCCCCGCGAGGGCAGGTCCGCGACGACGACCTCCGCTCCCCGCCCGGCCAGGGCGAGCGCCGCGTACGCGCCGAGCCCGCCCCACGCGGCTCCGGCGACGAGCGCCCGCCTGCCGGTCAGGTCGAACGGATCGTTCCTCATGGCCTTTCCTCCCGTGCTCCGCTCGCGGCGAGGCCCGCGACACGGCCGAAGATGGCGGCCTTGCCGATGGACGTGCCGGTGACGTAGCCGGCGCCGTGCAGGCCGCCGACGAGTTCTCCGGCGGCGTACAGGCCGTCGATGACCTCGCCGAAGACGTCCAGGACGCGCATGGACGGGTCGATGGTCAGGCCGCAGTAGGTCGCCAGGACGACGGCCGTCGAGGGATGGGCGTAGAACGGCGCGGTGGTGATCGGGACGGGGGTGCCGACGCCGCCGGACAGGGTGGTCCTGCCCTGCTCGTCGGGAGCGCGCCCGGCGATCGCCGCGTTGTAGGCCGCGACGGTCTCGCGCAGCGCGTCGGCGGGGACGCCGATGAGCCCGGCGAGTTCGTCCAGGGTCCGGGCCCGTAGCAGCAGTCCGTTGCCGACGCGGGCGGCGAAGTCGTAGATCGGGACGCTCGGGTCGGCGCGGTCCATGACCTGGGCGTCGAAGACCTGGAAGGCGATGCCGTCCGGTTGGGCGAGGCAGGCGTCCCCGACGGCCTTGTAGGGCAGGGACTCGTCGACGAACCGGCGCCCGTTCCTGTTGACGGCGATCGCGCCCTTGTAGATGGCGAGGACGCCCGTTCCGCCCTCGGCCCCGTCCGGATCGGGGTGGATTCCGAAGGTGCCCTTGACGTACGGGGTGTCGATCACCCCGGCGCCCGCCTTCCACGCCATGAGCAGCCCGTCGCCGGTGCTGCCTGCGGCCCCGCCCCGCAGCGCGCGCTCCATCTGGGGGGCGAAGCGGGTCAGCAGTTCGGGGTTGCGGGAGAATCCTCCGGACGCCAGGACGACGGCGTCGGCCCGCAGCCGCTCCCCCTCCTCGGTGAGGACGCCGCGCACGGCGCCGTCCTCGACGATCAGGCGGTGCGCCCGGGTGTCCGGCAGGAACACCGCGCCGCGCGAGAGCGCCCGTTCCAGCAGGGTGCGGACGAGGACGCGGGTGTCGGTCGGATGCGAGCGCGGCACGCTCTGCCCGGACGCGGCGTGCACCTTGCCGTACTCGACGCCGAGCCCCCGCAGCCACCGGTAGGTGTCGAGCTGATGGGCGCAGTAGGCGTCCACGAGCGCCGGATCGTTGCGGTGCAGTCCCGTCTCCAGCAGGTCGTGACGGAGCAGTTCGGTGCTGTCGGCGATGCCCGCCGCCGCCTGCTCCTCGGTCCCGGCGAAGGCCGACAGCCCGGCCGACAGGACGGTGCTGCCGCCGATCTCGGAGCGTTTCTCGCACAGTGTGACCCGGGCGCCGGATTCGGCGGCGGAGACGGCGGCGGCGAGCCCGGCCAGACCCGCGCCGATCACCAGGACCTCGGTCACGCGCCCTCCCGCCCCGCGGTGAAGCGCTGCTCCAGTTCGGTGTATCCGGCGAGCGAGAACAGCCGCTGCCGGTCGGCCCACGGCAGCAGCGCGTCGGCCCGGCTGCGCGTCTCCCCGGCCCGTGCGAGGTGGGCGAGCGCGGCCCGCCCGGCGTGCAGCATGCTGCGCATCAGGTAGTTGGCGAACAGCGCGACGGTGAAACCGAGCTCCTCCAGCTCCGCGAGGCTCAGCTCGGGCGTCTTGCCGCCCTCGACGATGTTGGCCAGCAGCGGGACCCCGGCCAGTTCCGTGGCGATGACGCGCATCTCCTCGACGGTCCGCGGCGCCTCCACGAAGATCACGTCGGCTCCGGCGGCGGCGTAGGCGCGGGCCCGGGCGATCGCCTCGTCGAGGCCGAGCACGCCGCGGGCGTCGGTCCGGGCGATGAGCACCAGCCGGGAGTCCCCGCGCGCGGCCACCGCGGCCTCGATCTTGCCGGCCATCTCCTCGGCCGAGACGAGCTGGTGCTCGTCGAAGTGGCCGCAGCGCTTGTTGAGCACCTGGTCCTCAAGCTGGACGGCGGCGGCCCCGGCGTCGATGAGCTGGCGGACGGTCCGCATGACCGACAGCGAGCCGCCGTACCCGGTGTCGGCGTCGACGATGAGCGGCAGGTCGGTGGCGTCGGCGAGCCGCCGGACGTGGTCGACGACCTCCCGCTGGGACAGCAGCCCGATGTCGGGCAGCCCGTACTGGGCGTTGGCCAGGCCCGCGCCGGTCAGGTACGCGCAGCCGAAACCGGCCTCCTCGACGAGGCGGATCCCGGCCGCGTCGGTGACGCCGGGCGCGACGAACGCCCGTCCGGAGGCGAGCAGAGCCCGCAGCGCGGCCCGGCGCTCCTCGGCGGGCCGCCCCGGCAGAACGGCGTGCAGCGAGGTGTTCACAGGTGCACCGCCGGGACGTTCGAGGCGCCGAGGCGCAGGGCCGCGAACGCCTGGCCGAGGGGGTCGGCGAGGAGGAAGGCGTGGCCGATCGCGGCGGTGACGTCCTGGTAGCGCCGGTGCAGCGGGTGGTCGGTGTAGGCGGTGCGGCCACTGGAGGCGCGCATGAGGCGGGTGACGGCCGCGCCCGCGTCTTGCGCGGAGCGGGCCAGGTCGTAGCGCAGCCTGGCGCGCTGCTCCCGGTCCGGCCATTCCCCCGCCTCGGCGACCGCGGTGAGCTCGTCGGCGACGTTGCGGAGTTTGAGCAGCCCGGCGTTCACCACGTACTGGTTCTCGGCCAGGTGGTCCTGGATCAGGACATCGTCACGGAGCATCCCGCCGTAGTTGGAGCGCCGGGTGCGGGTCTCGGCCGTCCAGGCGTCGACGAAGCCCTGGGCGGCACCGAGCGCGCCCGCCGTGATGATCGCGTTGAAGACGACGGCCCACGGCAGCCGGTAGAGCGGCCCGGGGTTGACGTCCCGTCCGGGCAGGTGCGCGCCCAGGTGGTAGGTGTAGTCGACGTGCGACTGCCCCCGGTGGGCGGGGACGAAGACCTCGTCGACGACGATGTCGTTGCTGCCGGTCCCGGCGAGCCCGGCGGTGTGCCAGGTGTCCTCGATGGCGTACTGGTCCCGGTCGAGGATGACCGACGTGAAGTCGGCGACCTGCGTGCCGTTCCACTCGCGCTTGCCGACGATGCCGCCGAGGATGACGCCGTCGGTGTGCAGGCAGCCGGAGGAGAACGACCAGCGTCCCGACACCCGGTAGCCGCCGTCGACGCGCTCGACCCTGCCGGTCGGGGTGTAGGAGGAGGCCAGGGTGCGCGCGGGGTCCTCGCCCCAGATCTCTCGCTGGGTCTCCTCGGGGAACAGGGCGACCTGCCAGGGGTGGACGCCGACGACGGCCGTCACCCATCCGGCGGCGGGTGCGGCCCGCCCGGCCTCGACGGTCGCGTTCAGGAACTCGGCGAGCGGCATCTCGCCGCCGCCCCAGCGTGCGGGCTGGAGGGCCCGCAGCACCCCGGTGTCCCGGAGCCGCTGCCAGGCCGCCTCGGTGAGCCGGCGTCGCCGGGCCCCCTCGGCGTCCTCCTCGGCCAGGACGGGCGCCGCGGCCCGGACCGCTTCCACGATCGACATGAGATTCCCTCTCTTTCCCTGTAGTGGTTACTACAGGGAAATGGGCAGGCGTCCGCCTGCGACGAAATGACGGAACAAGGGGGGTCAGGCCCCGCCCGGGCACCGGCCCGTGACGGCCCTCTCCCCGGTGACGCGCTGCCCGCCGGTGCGCTTCACGACGTGCACCTCACTGCGGAACGTGCACTTCACTGCGGATCTCTTCACGAGGCGAGCCGGAGGCCGCCGTAGCCGCCCCGGTAGAAGATGAGCGGACCGCCGCCGGAGCGGGCGCTCAGGTCGACGACGCGGCCAAGGGCCAGGAAGTGGTCCCCGGCCTCCTGGACGTTCTCCAGGGTGCAGTCGATCCAGGAGATCGCCTGGCGCAGGACCGGCGAGCCGGTCGGGCCCGGCTCCCAGGACAGCGCGCCGAACTTGTCGGCCCCCCGCGTGGCGAACAGCCGGCAGACGTCCTGATGGTCCTCGCCCAGCACGTTCACGCAGAACGCGCCGGCCTCGCGGATCCGCGGCCAGGTCGTCGAGGAGGAGTCGGGGAAGAACCCGACGAGCGCGGGCCGCAGCGACACCGAGGTGAAGGAGCCGACGGCCATGCCGACGGGCTCGCCGCCGTGGACGGCGGTCACGACCACGACCCCGGTCGGGTAGTGACCCAGGACTTTGCGCATGGTGTCGGGGTCGATCTCGCGCGGCGGAACCGCGCCGGAGCCGGGAAGAGACATCGGGCTTCTCCTTTTCTCGTGCGAAGGGTGAGCTGCGCTCAGCGTTCTGCTCCAGCCACGGCACCGGCAGCCCCTCGGTCTCGGCGAGGGGCTGGACGGCGTCGAAGATCCGCTGGACGGCGTCGGAGGTCTCCTCGCCGTCGCTCGCACCGACGCCCGACAGCGGCGGAGCCGCGCCGAGCTTCCAGGGGAGGGCGGCGGAACGGGGTGGAAAGGGCGGTTAGAAGGCGCCGCGGACGAAGCCGTCGACCATGCGGGCGAACAGCTCGGGGTACTCGATCTGGCTCCAGTGGCCGCAGTTCGGCACGATGTGCAGCCGGGCGTTGGGGATGTGCCGGGACAGGTAGAGGCTGGAGTCGACGGGCACGATCTGGTCCTCGCGGGCGGCGATGACCAGGGTGTCCTGCCGGATCTTCGCCAGCTCCTCCGGGCCCCAGCCGACGCGCGGCCCGGCGGTGAAGTCGAACGTCGCCAGGTGCGAGCGGCGCACCTCCTCGCGGGTAGCGCGCGGCACGCGGATCGCGGCGATCTCGTGCAGCCGGTCGCCGAACGAGGCGGGGTCGTGCACGAACAGCGCGAGCAGCTCGGCCATCGCCTCCTCGGTCGGGTCGTCATAGAAATTGATCAGCTTGGCCAGGCCCGGCAGCGGTTGCAGGCCCGGCATGCCGCCGCTGCCCATGAGGATGACCTTGTCGATCCGCTCGGGGCGCTCCAGCGTCATCGCGATGGACATCTGGCCGCCGTAGGAGTTGCCGACGAGCGAGACCTTCCGCACACCGAGCTCGTCGAGCATCGCCCAGGTCGCGGCGATGCGCAGCTCGGTGAAGGCGGCCATGCCGCGCGGCGGCGGGTTGGGGTGGTCGGAGTCGCCGAAGCCGAGGGTGTCGGGGGCGATGCAGTAGTAACGGTCGCCCAGGTCGCCGATCAGCCGCTCCCAGTTGGACAGGCCCGTCACGCCGGGGCCCGAGCCGTGCAGGAACAGCAGGGCGGGCAGCGACGGGTCGCCCGTCGTGCTGACGCGCAGCGTGTGGTCCCCGGCCGGGACGTCCCAGGTGGTGATCTCGGCAGCCATCAGCCGCGCTCCTTGGGCTCATTGAACAGGGCGAAGGGGAGTTCGTCGCGGTACCGGGTGCCGCGGTGGCCCCAGATCTTGGTGCTGGTGTAGGTGGCGGGTTCCCACAGCGCGTCATCGACGACGACGCCGCCGTGGCCGTACTCCAGGTGGAACCCGGCCGGGGTGTAGAGGTAGAAGGAGGTCATCAGGTCGTTCACATGCCGCCCGATCGTCAGCACGATCGGCACGTCGCGTTCCTCGCACAGGTCGTAGGCGATGCCGACGTCGTCCAGGGAGGCGACCTCGACCATCAGGTGCTGGAACCCCGCGGCGCCCGGGACCTCGGCGATGGCCAGGGAGTGGTGCCTGCCGTTGACGTGGTAGAACTGCGCGTTCAGCGGCGGGTCGATGATCCGGTCCGACAGCCTGAAGCCGAGGATCCGGGTGAAGAAGTCGTTCGCCTCCCCCATGTCGGGGACGACGAGGACGGCGTGGCCGAGGCCCTGCTCCCCGGTGACGAACCCGCCGCCCATGGGCCGGCCGGGACGGAACGAGCCGGGGTGGCGGAACTGGCCCCAGGAGATCTCGTGCCGGTTGCCCCAGGGGTCCTCGAACCAGCTCAGCCCGGCGACCCGGCGCTCGGCGGCCAGCTCGGGCCCGCCCTCGTGGACGGTGAGGCCGTACTCCTCGATCCGGGCGGTGAGCGCCGCCAGCTCCGCGGGCGTGCGGACTCCCCAGCCGAGGTAGGCCAGTGCGTGCTCCGCACCGGGATGGATGACGAGCCGGTGGTCGGCGTCGTCCACGCGCAGCCGTACCGTGCCGTCGTCGCCGCGTCCGGCGATCTGCATGCCGAGGACCTCGGGGCCGAAGGTCAGCCACTCCGCATAGCCGGGGGACGAGAAACCGATGTAGCTCAGAGACTGGATCACAGCTGAATCTCCACGGGGGTGGCGCCGAGGGCGCGGGAGGCGTAGGCGAGACCGGGCGCGTCGGCCGCGAGGAAGGCGTGGCCGAGCGCGGTGACGATGTCCTGGTAACGGCCGTGCAGCGGGTGGTCGAGGTAGGCGACCCGGCCGCTGGAGACCCGGTAGAGGTCGGCGACGGCGTCGCCGACGAGCTCGCAGCCGCGGGTGATGTCCCAGCGGTACCGCGCACGTTCGTCCTTGTCGATGTGCCGGCCCTCCTCACCGGCCCTGGTGATCTCGATCGCGGCGCGGCGCATCTTGAGGATCGCGGCGTCGAGCGTCCAGTAGGCGTTCGCCAGGTGCTTCTGGACGAGCGGGTCCTCGCCGACCATGCCGCCCCAGTTGCCACGCCGGGTGCTGGTCACCTTCGTCCACTCGTCCAGGAACCCCTGGGCCATGCCGAGGGTCGGGGCGACGAGGACCAGGTTGAACAGGGTGGCCCACGGGAGCCGGTAGCGGGGCCCGGGGTTGGTCTCCTGGCCGGGCGCCAGGACGCCGGGCAGGTACTCGTAGCGCAGGTGGGACAGGAACCGGCCCGCGGGCACGAACGCGTCCTCGACCACGATGTCCTTGCTGCCGGTGCCCTTGAGCCCGGCGGTGAACCAGTTGTCCTCGATCCGGTACTGGTCGCGCAGCAGGATGATCGAGCCGTAGTCCGGCAGTTCCCGGCCACCGAGCTCGATCGTCCCGGCGTTGCCGCCGAGGATCACGCCGTCGGCGTGGTCGCAGCCGGAGGAGAAGGACCAGCGCCCCGACACCCGGTAGCCGCCCTCGACCGGGACGACCTTGCCGGTCGGCGCGTAGGACGAGGAGAGCATCCGGGAGGCGTCCCCGGCCCAGAGGGTCTGCTGCACCTCCTCGGGGAACAGCGCGCTCTGCCACGGGTGCGAGCCGACGACCCCGGCCACCCAGCCCGCCGACGGCGCGACCCGGGCGATCTCGAAGACGGCGTCGAGGAACTCCACGAGCGGGGCCTCCCCACCGCCCCATCGGGCGGGCTGGAGCGCACGCAGGACGCCGGTCTCCAGCAGATGCTTCCAGGTGGTCTCGGTCAGGGCCCGGCGCTCGGCGGCGAGGCGCTCCTCGGCCGCAAGCTCAGGCGCCAGTGCCCGGACCCGGTCAGCGATCGACATCGCGACCCCCTTCGACTCTGTAGCGGTCGCTATACCCTGTAGTAAGCACTACAGGATTTACAGGGCTGAAACCTAGGACAAAGTCCGTGTGATAGCAAGGGGTTCCGTGGCACCGAAAACCGACAGACGCACGCAGCACAGCGAGGAGTCGCGGCGCAGGATCCTGCAGGCCGCAGCCGAGATCTCCGCCGAACGCGGGTACGACGGCACCAGCGTCGCCCTGGTGACGAAGCGGTCAGGGCTGCCCGCCAGTTCGGTGTACTGGCACTTCGGCAGCAAGGACGAGCTGCTCGCCGAGGTCGTCGAGCACAGCTACCGCCAGTGGCTGCCCCGCAAGGCGCGCTGGGCCCCGCCCGAGCCGGGCACGGACCGCGTCGCCTACCTGCGCGACGCGCTCCGGCAGGCCGGAGCGAGCTTCGCCGACCAGCCGGAGTTCATGCGGCTGGGCCTCATGCTGCTGCTGGAGCGGCGGGCCGAGGAGCCCGCGGCGCGCGTCCGGTTCAAGCGCATCCGCGCCGAGATGCTCGACGCCATGAGCGAGTGGTGGGAGGCGATGCTCCCGGAGGAGGTCAACGCCTCGCATCCGCACCTGCCGCGTATGCTGGCCCAGCTCAACATGGCCGCGGCCGACGGCCTCTACATGATGTCCGTCGGCGACCCGGAGGAGATCGACATGAACGGGCTCCAGGAGCTGCTCGCGCTCGCGCTGGACGCCGTGGCCGACCGCATCGCCCGGCAGGTGTACGGGGAGGAGTGAGCGCATGCTCATCACCGGCCCCGGTGACCGGCCCGCGGCCCTCCGGGACGGTGGCGCGACCGTTCCCGCGGCCAGCACGGACAGGTCCCGTCATGGCACCTGAGCACAGGTCCGGTCCCGCGGTCGACACGCGGTCCGTGCTCGGCAAGGTCGCCGCCGTCCTCTACTCCTTCACCGCCGACGACCACGGGGTCGGTCTCGCCGAGCTGGGCCGCCGGACCGGGCTCGCCAAGGGGACCCTGCACCGCGTCCTCAGCGAGATGGTCGAGGTGCGGCTGCTGGAGCGGACCGGCAACGGCTACCGGTTGAGCGGCCAGGTCTTCCAGCTGGGCATGCGGGCCTCGGTCGAGCGGGGGCTGCTGGAGATCGCCACCCCCTTCCTGGAGGACCTCTACGAGCGCACCCACGAACTCGTCCATCTGGGCGTGCTGGAGGGCACCGAGGTCGTCTACGTGGCCAAGATCGGCGGCCATCGGCAGGCGGTCTCGCCGTCCCGGATCGGCGGCCGGATGCCCCTGCACTGCACGGCGATCGGCAAGGCGCTGCTGGGCTCCTCCCCTCCCGAGCTGCTGGCCCGGGTCGTCGAGGCGGGCCTGACGCGCCGGACGGCGCACACCATCACGGCGCCCGGCCTGCTGCGCCGGCAACTGGAACGCGTGTCCCGCAGCGGCGTCGCCTTCGAGGTGGAGGAGTCCGCGGCCGGCATCGCCTGCGTGGCCGCACCGGTGCTCGACCCGGCCGACCGGCCCGTCGCCGCGATCAGCGTCACCGGGCCGGTGACCCGGTTCAGGCCGGAGGACCACGCGGTGGTGGTCAAGGCCGCCGCGGCCGGGATCGCCGGCACGCTCGCCCGGCGGGCCGCGCTCCTCCAGCGGGACTGACCGCTTCGACGAGGTTCCGTTCACCGGAACGCGCACGTGGCCGCAGCGCCGTGGCCTGGGCGATCGTGGCGTCATCCACCTGACGCGAGGACTGTGATGACTTCCCACGAACCGATGACGGGCCGGGACCGCGACGCGGTCGCGGCCGCGGCGGCCCGGTTGCAGGCCGCGCAGGACGGCCGAACGCCCTGCGCCCCGGTACGCGATCTGCTCGGTACGAGCGACCTCGCCCTCGCCTACGCCGTCCAGCGGCGGCTCGCCGAGCACCGGCTCGCCGCGGGCGCCCGCGTCGTGGGCCGGAAGATCGGGCTCACCTCCCCGGCGGTCCAGCGGCAGCTGGGGGTCGACCAGCCCGACTTCGGGATGCTCTTCGCCGACATGGACGTCTCCGCCCTTCCCGAGGTGCCCGCCGAGCGGCTGCTCCAGCCGAAGGCCGAGGCGGAGGTCGCGTTCGTGCTCGGAGCCGACCTCGACCACGAGATCTCCGGCGTGGACGACGTGCGCGCCGCGGTCGCCTATGCGGTGGCCGCACTGGAGATCGTCGACAGCCGGATCGCCGACTGGGACATCACGATCACCGACACGATCGCCGACAACGGCTCCAGCGCCCTGTACGTCCTCGGCGACAGGAGGCTGACGCTGGAGGAGTTCGAGCCCGTCGAGGTCGTCATGCGGCTGTACGCCGACGGCGAGCTCGTCTCCGAAGGCGACGGCGCCGCCTGCCTCGGCGACCCCCTCCGGGCGCTGGCCTGGCTGGCCCGCACGGCACGCGAGTTCGGGGAGCCGTTGCGGGCCGGGCAGGTCGTGCTCTCCGGCGCGCTCGGCCCGATGGTCCCGGTCGCCCCCGGCAGCGTGGTCCGCGCGGAACTGTCCCGGCTCGGCTCCGTGACCGCCGTGTTCTCCAAGTGAGGAAGACCGTGAAGAAGACCAAGGTGGCCGTGATCGGCTCCGGCAACATCGGCACCGACCTGATGATCAAAGTGCTCCGGCTGTCGGAGACCCTGGAGATGGCGGCGATGGTCGGCATCGATCCCGACTCCGACGGGCTGGCCCGGGCCCGCCGGCTCAAGGTGCCCACCACCCACGAGGGGGTGGACGGGCTGATCGGCATGGACGGCTTCGCCGACATCGACCTCGTCTTCGACGCCACCTCCGCCAAGGCGCACCTGGCCAACGCCGCCAGGCTCGCCCCGTACGGCAAGACGCTGATCGACCTGACCCCCGCGGCGATCGGGCCCTACGTCGTGCCGCCGGTGAACCTCGGCCAGCACCTGGACGCCGGCAACGTCAACATGGTCACCTGCGGCGGGCAGGCGACGATCCCGATCGTGCACGCGATCTCCCGGGTCGCTCCGGTCGCCTACGCCGAGATCGTCGCGTCGATCTCCTCCCGTTCGGCCGGTCCCGGCACCCGGGCCAACATCGACGAGTTCACCGAGACCACCGCACGGGCGATCGAGCGGGTCGGCGGCGCCGGCCGCGGCAAGGCGATCATCATCCTCAACCCCGCCGAACCACCGCTGATCATGCGCGACACCGTGTTCTGCCTGATCGGCGACGCCGACGAAGGACAGATCCGGGCGTCCGTGGAGAAGATGGTCGCCGAGGTGAGCCAGTACGTGCCCGGCTACCGCCTCAAGCAGCAGGTGCAGTTCACCCCGATCCCCGCCGACGAGCCGGTGCACACCCTGCTGCCCGGCGGCGCCGGACCGGTGACCACCAAGGTGTCGGTGTTCCTGGAGGTCGAGGGCGCCGCCCACTACCTGCCCGCCTACGCGGGCAACCTCGACATCATGACCTCCGCCGCCCTGCGCGTCGCCGAGCGCATCGCCCTCCAGGGGGCGTGATGAGCACCCCCGCCGAAGAGCACGTGAGTGAGGACATGAACGCCACGCCCGACCTCTATGTCCAGGACGTCACCCTGCGGGACGGCATGCACGCCGTCCGCCACCGGATCACCCCCGCCGACGTCGCCCGGATCGTGGCCGCGCTCGACGCCGCCGGGGTGGACGCGATCGAGGTCGCCCACGGCGACGGCCTGGCCGGCGGCAGCCTCAACTACGGGCCCGGCAGCAACACCGACTGGGAGTGGATCGAGGCCGCCGCCGCCAACATCGAACGGGCCACCCTCACCACGCTCCTGCTGCCCGGCATCGGCACCATCGCCGAACTGGAGCACGCCTACTCGCTCGGGGTCCGCTCCATCCGGATCGCCACCCACTGCACCGAGGCCGACGTCGCCGCCCAGCACATCGCCAAGGCCCGCGAGCTGGGCATGGACGTGTCCGGCTTCCTGATGATGAGCCACATGGCCCCAGCCAAGGAACTGGCCGAACAGGCCAGGCTGATGGAGTCCTATGGCGCGCACTGCGTCTACGTCACCGACTCGGGCGGCCGCCTCACCATGGACGGCGTCCGCGAACGCGTCCGTGCCTACCGCGACGTCCTGCGGCCGGAAACCCAGATCGGCATCCACGCCCACCAGAACCTCTCCCTGGCCGTGGCCAACTCCGTCGTCGCCGTGGAGGAGGGCGTCACCCGGGTGGACGCCTCCCTGGCCGGGCACGGCGCGGGCGCGGGCAACTGCCCGATCGAGCCGTTCATCGCCGTCGCCACCCTCAACGAGTGGAAGCACGGCTGCGACCTGTTCGCCCTCCAGGACGCCGCCGACGACCTGGTCCGCCCCCTGCAGGACCGCCCCGTCCAGGTCGACCGCGAAACCCTCACCCTGGGCTACGCCGGCGTCTACTCCAGCTTCCTGCGCCACGCCGAGGCCGCCTCCGCCCGCTACGGCATCGACGTGCGCACCATCCTCCTCGAAGTGGGCAGGCGCGGCCTGGTCGGCGGCCAGGAGGACATGATCGTCGACATCGCCCTCGATCTTCAGTCCGGCTGACCTCGTCGCCATGGAACCCGGCCGGGGACGGGCTCCGGCAGGTGGGGGCCCTGCACGCTATGCCGGAGGCGGGGAGGCGGCGGCGATCCTGCGCGCCCGCTCGAACGATTCGGGGGTGTCGCAGTCGTACCAGGGGGGCCGCTCGCCCGCCGGAAGGCTCACTGCCAGCGGTTCCAGCGGGGCCAGCAGCCCGCGCAGCGACGTGCCCCGGTAGGTGCGCGCGGCGGCGCGCAGCGTCGGGGCGTGCCAGCACCCGATGAGCCACTGCGGGTGGCCGTCCCCGTCGACGAGCACGGCCCCGGCGCCATGCCGGGCGGCCGCCTCGCGCAGCTCCCCCACCTGCTCGGCGCGCAGGAACGGCAGGTCGGCGGCCAGCAACACCAGCCAGGGCGCGCGGACCTCGGCCAGCCCGGCGCGCAGCGCGGGCACCGGGCCCCCGCCCGGCGGGTCCTCGCGGACGGCGATCGCGCCGGGCGGGTCGGGACGGGGCGGGCCGACCACCACCAGGCGGCCGGCGCCGGCCGCGGCGGCGGCGGCCCAGCCGACGAGGGGGCGGCCCGCGATTCGCGCCGCCGGCTTGTCGGCACCGCCGAAGCGCCGGGCCCGGCCGCCGGCCAGGATCACCGCGTCGAACTCAGGCGCCGCCGTCACCGCGACCGCCTGTCTCCCGCTCGTAGGCGCTGAGGTTCTGCTCCAGGGCCTTCATCAGCTCCCAGACCTGACCCGGGGGGATCCGCACCCGGGCGACCACCCGGGCGGGCACGTGGACGAACTGGGCGCCGGAGTCGGGGTCGCGCGTCACCTCGGGCGGCCGCACCTCGGTGGCGAAGTCCAGCACGAAGCTCTCCCGGGTGCGCCATACCGAGGCGAATCCGGCGTAGACGCCGACCTCCGCGTCCTCCGGCACCGATATCTCGACCCGATGTTCCAGCGGCTGGTCCGTCACCCTGACATCGTCGCACGTGGCCCGCGGGACCGGGTCACCCGCCGATCGCCGACATCGGCCGGGCGGGCTGCAGGAAGCCCGGGTCGTCGATGCCGTGCCCGGCGCGTTTGGCGCGCACCGCCGCACTCCACCGTTCGGCCAGCTCGTCGTCGGTGGCGCCGGCGCGCATCGCATCGCGCAGATTGGACTCCTCGGTGGCGAACAGGCAGTTGCGGACCTGCCCATCGGCGGTCAGCCGGACCCGGTCGCAGGCCCCGCAGAAGGGGCGGGTGACCGAGCCGATGACGCCGACCCGGGCGGGGCCGCCGTCGACCAGGAAGGTCTCGGCGGGGGCGCTGCCGCGGGCCCGCGGATCGTCGGGGGTCAGCTCGAACGTCCCCGACAGCAGGGCCATGATCTCGTCGGCGGTGACCATGTTCTCGCGCCGCCAGCCGTGCTGGGCGTCCAGCGGCATCTGCTCGATGAACCGCAGCTGGTAGCCGTGCTCCAGGCAGTACCGCAGCAGCGGGATCGCCTCGTGCTCGTTGACGCCGCGCATCAGCACCGCGTTGACCTTGACCGGGCTCAGCCCGGCCCGCTCGGCCGCCGCCAGCCCGGCCAGCACGTCGGCCAGCCGGTCCCGGTGCGCCAGCCGCCGGAAGACCTCCGGATCCAGGGTGTCCAGGGAGACGTTGACCCGGTCCAGGCCGGCCTCGGCCAGCGCGGGCGCCAGCCGGTCCAGGCCGATGCCGTTGGTGGTCAGCGAGATCTGCGGGCGCGGTGTCAGGGCGGCGGTGCGCCGCACGATCTGCGGCAGGCCCCGGCGCAGCAGCGGCTCCCCGCCGGTATAGCGGACCTCGGTGATGCCGAGCCGCTCGACGCCGAGGGACACCAGCCGGATCACCTCGTCGTCGGTGAGCAGCTCCGGCTTGGGCAGCCAGTCCAGTCCCTCGGGCGGCATGCAGTACGCGCACCGCAGGTTGCACCGGTCGGTCAGGGAGACCCGCAGGTCCGTCGCGATCCGGCCGAATCCGTCGACCAGCATCGGCTCTCCCTCCTGCCTCCGGGCACCGTCTGCCCGGCCGGCCTCGACGTGATCCACTCTATGCGGGTCCAGGCGGGCGGTTGACGGCCGGGCGCACGCGAGGGCACGGTGGCCACCTGATCTTCGAGGAGTTCGAGGGGGCGGCATGGCGACGGTACGGCAGTGGGAGTTCGCGGGACGGCACGGCGCCGTCGCGGCGTACTCGTGGACGCGCCCCGAGCCCCGGTACCTGGCGGTCCTGGTGCATGGCTACGGCGAGCACCTGGGCCGGTACGGGCACGTGGTGCGGGCGCTGCTCGGCCACGGCGCCGCCGTCTGCGGCGTCGACCACACCGGGCACGGGGAGTCGGCGGGCGAGCGGGTGCTGATCGAGGACTTCGAGGACGTCGTCGCCGACGTGCACACCCTGGTGGCCGACGCCCGCGCCGACCATCCCGCCCTGCCGGTCGTCATGATCGGCCACTCCATGGGCGGCATGATCGCCGCCCGTTACGCCCAGCTGCACGGGCGGGACCTGGCGGCCCTGGTGCTGTCGGGGCCGGTGCTGGGGCGCTGGGCGGCGCTGGAGGCCCTGCTGGGGCTGGAGGAGATCCCCGACGTCCCCATCGACCCGGCGACGCTGTCGCGCGACCCGGCGGTCGGCGAGGCGTACGCGGCCGACCCGCTGGTCTGGCACGGCCCGTTCAAGCCGCCGACGGTCCGGGCGTTCGACCGCTGCATCGCCGCCGTCAACGAGCACGGCTCGCTCGGCGGGCTGCCGACGCTGTGGGTGCACGGCGAGGACGACCGGCTGGTGCCGCTGGAGGGCACCCGCGGGGGCATCGAGGCGATCCGCGGCGCGGACCTGACCGAGCGCGTCTACCCGGGGGCGCGGCACGAGGTCTTCAACGAGACCAACGCGGCGGAGGTCCTGGCGGACGTCACCGCGTTCGTCGACCGCGTGCTGGGCGCTCCGGCTCGCTGAGCGGCTCGTCCCCGCGCCTGGGAGGGGTCGCCCGCCGGTCGGTGCCGGTGAACGCGCCCTCCATGGCCCGCGGCAGCGTGCGGCCCGCCCCGGGGACCCCGGCGGCCCGCGCGGTGGCGGGTCGCCGGAGTACGGGTCGCCGGAGTACGGAGAGCGCACTCATCCCTTCACGCAGACCAGTTGGCGCAGATGCGCCTCGACCTCGACCAGGTCGGACTGGGCGGCCATGACCGCCTCCAGGTCCTTGTAGGCGCCGGGGATCTCGTCGATCACGCCCGCGTCCTTGCGGCACTCCACGCCCTGGGTCTGGGCCTCCAGGTCGGCCAGGGTGAAGGTCTTGCGGGCCTTGTTGCGGCTCATCCGGCGGCCCGCGCCGTGCGAGGCCGAGTTGAACGCCTCCCGGTTGCCCAGGCCGCGCACGATGTAGGTGCCGGTCGCCATCGAGCCGGGGATGATGCCGAGGTCGCCGGCGCCCGCCCGGATCGCGCCCTTGCGGGTGACCAGCAACTCGACCCCGTCGTAGACCTCCGTGGCCACGTAGTTGTGGTGACACGAGATGTGGTCGTCCCAGGTGACCTTGCGCCCGCTGAAGAAGCGCGTCACCGCGTTTTGGGCGAGCGCCATCATCAGGGTCCGGTTGCGGCGCGCGTACTCCTGCGCCCAGAACAGGTCCCGGCGGTAGGCGTCCATCTTGGCGGTGCCGCTCAGGAACACCGCCAGGTCCGGGTCGGGGAGGTCCTGGTTGTGCGGGAGCTTGCGGGCCGCCTCGATGTGCCGGTCGGCCAGTTCCTTGCCGATGTTGCGGGAGCCGGAGTGCAGCACGATCCAGATCGACCCGGCGTCGTCGGCGCACACCTCCAGGAAGTGGTTGCCGCCGCCGAGCGTGCCCATCTGGGCGCGGGCCCGGCCGAGCCTGCCGCGCACGGACGGGATCAGCTCCTCAAAGCCCTTCCAGAACTCGTACCAGCCGCGTTCCCGCAGGCCGGGCACTGCCGACGGGTCGACCGGGGTCTTGTGCGCACTGCGGCCGACCGGGATCGCCTTCTCCAGCCGGGAGCGCAGGCCGCCCAGGTCGTCGGGCAGGTCCTCGACGGTGAGGCTGGAGCGCACGGCGGTCATCCCGCAGCCGATGTCCACCCCGACGGCGGCCGGGGAGACGGCGTCGCGCATGGCGATGACCGAGCCGACCGTGGCGCCCTTGCCGTGGTGCACGTCAGGCATCACCGCGACGCCCTCCACCCACGGCAGCTCGGCCACGTTGCGCAGCTGGCCGAGGGCGGCCTCCTCCACGTCGGCCGGGTCCGCCCACATGCGGATCGGCGCGTGGCCACCCCGCAGGGTCCTGTACGGCATCGTCTGACTCTCTCCAGGTCGAGAAGCACGTTCGGTGACGCGCTCCATGACGCCAGAACCCCTACCTGTCCCACAACCGGTTTTCCGGCGGCGGAATGGGCGGCGCGGGTCAGCGGGCGCGCATCCGGCGGTGGTCGCCGTCGCGTTCGGTCAGCCCGCACCGGTCGAGGTGCTCCAGCAGCGGGACCGCCACCCGGCGGCTGGTGCCCAGGGCCCGCTTGGCCTCGGCCACGGTGAACGGCTGCGGCAGGCCCGCCAGGACCCGGGCGGCCTCCTCGTCGGCGCCGGCCGGCAGCACCACGCCGTCGGCCAGCCGCAGCACCGCGCCCGCGGCCACCGCAGCGGCCAGCGTCGGGCCGGTCAGCCCCAGCTCGGCCAGCCGGGCGGCCTCCGGCGCCCGGAACGGGCCGGCGGCGACCTCGGCGCGCAGCCGCCGCACCGCCGCGGTCACCTGGGGCGGCGGCCCGGCCGACGGCCCGTACACCCGGCCGTCGGCCAGCCGCAGCGGCGGGCGGACGAGCTCTGCCACCAGCCGTCGGGCCGGCAGGCCCAGCCGCAGCCGGGCGGCCTCCAGCGGGATGCCGGGGGCCAGCGGGTGCGCGGCCGCATGCCGGGCCAGTTCTTCGGCCAGCCGGCGGTGCAGCGTCTCCCAGTGGCCGGGGTCGGCGAGCCAGTCGGGTTCGAGCCGGACCGCGTCGTCGGGCGGTTTGCAGCCCATCACGGTCAGCTCGTGCTCGCGCAGCACCCCGTGCCGGCGCAGCAGCAGCCCGCCGCCGGGATGGTCCGGCCAGCCCGCCAGCTCGCGGGCCCGCTCGGCGCCCGCACCACGCCGTACCAGGGTGGGCGGGCGCACGTCGAGGACGCGCACCCCGGCCACGGCGCGGCGGCCGGGGTCGCGCAGCAGGGCGCGGTCGCCCACGTGCAGCGGCAGCCGGGCGTTGAGGGTGAGCCGAGCGGTGTCGGGGCCGAGCGGGCGCAACCGCACCGGCACGGCGGCCGAGCCGATGTGCAGGATCATCTGGCGGGCCAGCCGCCCGGACGCCTCGGCGAAGCTCAGCCGCACGTCGACGCAGGTGGTCATCGTCCAGCAGGCCGGGCTCACCAGCGCCATGCCGCGGGCGACCTGGTCGTGGTCGACGCCGCGCAGGTTGAGCGCGACCCGGGACACGCCGGTCACCCGGTCGGCGGGCTCCTTCATCGACTCCAGCGCCCGGACCCGCACGGTGCGGCCGCCGGGCGTCAGGACCAGCTCGTCGCCGACGGCGATCCGGCCCGCGCCGAGCGTGCCGGTGACGACCGTGCCGCTGCCCTTGACGGTGAACGCGCGGTCCACCCACAGCCGGACCGGCGCCCCCGGGTCAGGCACTGGCAGCCGGGCGGCCAGCCGGTCCAGCGCGGCGGCCAGGTCGGTGATGCCGGCGCCGGTGACGGAGCTGACGGTCACCGCCTCTACGCCGCGCAGCCCGGTGCCCTCCAGGCGGGCACGGGCCTGGCGCAGCGCCGGGGTCGGGTCGGCCAGGTCGGAGCGGGTGATCACCAGCAGCCCGTGCCGCACGCCGAGGGCGTCGAGCGCCTCGGCGTGCTCCTGCGACTGGGGCATCCAGCCCTCGTCGGCGGCGACCACCATCATCGCCGCGGGGACCGGCCCCACCCCGGCCAGCATGTTGGTGACGAACCGCTCGTGGCCCGGCACGTCCACCAGCGCCACCCGCCGCCCGGACGGCAGCGTGGTCCAGGCGAACCCCAGGTCGATGGTCAGGCCTCGGCGGCGCTCCTCGGCCCACCGGTCCGGCTCCATCCCGGTGAGCGCCCGTACCAGCGCGGACTTGCCGTGGTCGACGTGCCCGGCGGTCGCGACGACCTGCATCAGCCCTCCTCCCGGGCGGCCACGGCACCGGCGGCGGCCAGCACGGTGCGCTCCAGCAGGGCGTCCTCGGCGGGCGGCACGGCGCGCAGGTCCAGCAGCAGCCTGCCGTGCTCCAGGCGGCCGACGACCCGGCGCTCGCGCAGCGGCCGCTCGTACCCGCCGGGCAGCGCGACGGCGGCGCTGGGCAGCACCACGCCGGGTGCTCCCCCGCCGCCCACGGTGGCCTCGCTGTCGACGGCGTCGACGGCCAGGCCGTGCGCCGACAGCTCCTTGACCAGCCGCTCGGCGCGTTCCCGCAGCCCGGCCACGTCGGCGTGCAGGGCCCGCGCGACGGGGGGCTCGGGGCCGCGCAGCGTCGCCTCCAGGGCGGCCAGGGTGAGCTTGTCGACGCGCAGCGCCCGGTAGAGCGGGTGCCGGCGCAGCCGCCGCACCGCCTCGGCCCGGCCGAGGATCAGCCCCGCCTGCGGGCCGCCCAGCAGCTTGTCGCCGCTGGCGGTGACCAGGTCGGCCCCGGCCGCCAGCACGCCGGCGGCGTCGGGCTCGTCGGGCAGCAGCGGCTCGTGGGCCAGCAGGCCCGAGCCGATGTCCACCACCAGCGGCGCGTCCAGCGGGGCCAGCTCGGCCACGGCGGCCTCGGCGGTGAAGCCCTCGATGCGGAAGTTGGACGGGTGGACCTTGAGCACGAAGCCGGTCTCCGGGCCGAGCGCGGCGGCGTAGTCGGCGGCCGTGGTGCGGTTGGTGGTGCCGACCTCGCGCAGCCGCGCCCCGGTGGCGGCCAGCAGCTCGGGGATGCGGAAGCCGTCGCCGATCTCCACCATCTCGCCGCGGCTGAGGACGATCTCGCGGCCGCCGGCCAGCGCGGTGGCGGCCAGCACCAGCGCGGCGGCGTTGTTGTTGACCACGATCGCGTCCTCGGCCGCCGGGCACGCGGCGCGCAGGGCCTCCAGCGCGCCCCGGCCGCGGGCGCCGCGACGGCCGGTGGCCAGGTCGTACTCCACGTCGGCGCATCCGCTCACGGCGGCGACCGCCTCGCGGGCGGCCGGCGACAGGGGGGCGCGGCCCAGGTTGGTGTGCAGCAGCACGCCGGTGGCGTTCACGACCGGACGCAGCGTGGTCGCGTGCTCGGGCAGGCCGGCGACCGCCGCGTCGGCGACCGCCGCGGGCGGTATCTCACCGGAGCGGGCCCGTTCCTGCGCACGCACGACCGCCGCCTTCACCAGGGCGCGCCCGAGCCGCTCGGCCGCCGTCCCCAGGCGCGGGTCGGCCAGCACGGCGTCGGTACGGGGCACCTGTCGCCTGGAGTCCACGCGACTTAACCCTATGGATCTCCGCGGGCCTGCGAAAGCGCAACCCCTCCAACAGAAGCGGGACAAGGTCATGGGTTTCTCACAGAACGGTAAATCTCCCGCCCTTTTCCCTCTTTTCGCACCTGAGGGGCGCCGTCCGGGGCCCGGTCAGCCCGTGAGACCGTCGTCACAGCAGGGGCGGCGGGGCTCGGCGCCCAGGGTGCCGTGCTCGGCGGCGTGCGCCAGGAAGTCGTCCACCATGCGGTGCAGGAGCGCCGCGAACAGCCGGCGCTCGGGCACCGGCCAGTCAGCCAGCGCCTCGGCCATCCAGCGCCGCGAGACGGCGCGGATGCGGTCCACCGCCGCGCGCCCGGCGTCGGTGAGCCGCACCCGGTGGGCGCGACCGTCGCGGGGGTCGGGCACGCGTTCCACCATCCCGGCCTTCTCCAGGCGCTGGAGCTGCCGGGTCACGTGCGGGGCCTCGACCGCCAGCCGGACGGCCAGTTCCCCCGGGCGCAGCGGCCCGGGGGCGTCGGCCAGCAGCCGCAGTACCGGGACGGCCGCACGGTCCACCGGCACGCCGGCCTCGGCGACGGTGCGGCCGTGCCGCCGGGCCCGGGTGAGCAGGTGGGACACCCGGTCGAGCGCGCGCTCGATCTCGGCAATGTCGGCCGGCGCCTCGTCCATCCCGGCAGTGTGCCCGATGCCCGGACGACGGACCCGCCTCATTACTTAACTTAAGTAAGTTGTATCCTGCTGCGGCGCTCGACCTGGAGGTGCCATGGCCACCACCGCCCCCGCGGTGTCCCAGCGATCCGGGCGGCCCGGCGGCGGCCGGGTGATGCCCCAGTTGCTGGCGCTGGCGGCGGCCGGGATGGTGGTGTCGGTCCAGCAGACGCTGGTGATCCCGCTGCTGCCCCGGATGATGACCGTCTTCGACGTCTCGGTGACCGCGGTCACCTGGGTGTTCACCGTCTCGCTGCTGGCCGGCGCGGTGACCACCCCGCTGCTGGCGCGGTTCGGCGACATGTACGGCAAGAAGCCGATGATCCTGGTGGCGATCGGGCTGCAGGTGATCGGCTCGGTGGTGTGCGCGCTGTCCGGCTCGCTGGGCGCGCTGATCGCCGGACGGGCCCTGCAGGGCGTGTCGGCGGCGATGATCCCGCTGGCCATCGCGCTGATCCGGGACACCTTCCCGCGCGAGCGGGTGACCACCGCGATCGGCGTCGTCAGCGCCACCATGGGCGTCGGCGGCGCGCTCGGCATGATCGTCACCGGGCTGCTGGCCGCCCGTACCGACAGCCACCACCCGGTCTTCTGGATCAACGCTGGGCTGGCGACGGCCGTCCTGCTGCTGGTCATGGCGTGCGCCCGCGACGTCGGCGGCCGGGCCGGCGGCCGGCCCGACGTGCCCGGGACGCTGCTGCTGGCCGGCTGGCTGGTGTGCCTGCTGCTGGCCATCAGCCAGGGCAACTCCTGGGGCTGGGGGTCGCCCGGGGTGCTGGGCCTGTTCACCGGGGCCGCGGTGCTGTGCGCGGTCTGGACGCTCGTCGAACGGCGGGTGCGCGTGCCGCTGGTGGACGTGAGGCTGCTGGTGGGCGGGCAGTCGCTGTCGGCCAACGCGGCAGCGCTGCTGCTGGGCTTCGCCATGTTCACCGGGTTCACCCTGACGGCGCAGTTCATGCAGGTCCCGGAGTCGACCGGGTACGGCATGGGCGGGTCCGTGCTGGACGTGGGACTGCTGTCGCTGCCCAGCACCGTGACCATGCTGGCGGCGTCCCTGTGGACCGGGCGGCTGGCCCTGCGGATCGGCGCCGCGTTCACCTTGGCCGCCGGCGCGCTGGTCACCGGGCTCAGCTTCGCGTGGCTGGCGGTCTTCAACGACGGCCCGGCCGACATGATCGTGTACGGCGGGATCCAGGGCGTGGGCCTGGGCGTGGCCTACGCGGCGCTCGGCACGCTGGCCGTACAGCACGTCCCGATGGACAAGAGCGGCATCGCCAGCGGGATCAACTCCCTGGTGCGGGTGGCGGGCGGCAGCATCGGCGGGGCCGCCTCCGCCTCGGTGGTGGCCGCCTACACCCGGCCGGGCGCGATCGCGCCGGAGCTGGGCGGCTATGTGCTGTGCTTCGTGATCGCCGCCGTCGGCGCGGGGCTGGCCGCGGTCGTGGCCGTCGTGCACGGCCTCCGGCACCGCCCGCCCGGCGGCGTCCACGTCGTCGAGGCGCTGGAGACGTCCTGAAGGCGCGCCGGTCCCGCCCTTGACGAACAGCCCCCTCTGGGAATGCGCTAGGGGTGGGCGTCCTCCAGGGACGCGCTACCTGGCCCCTTCCCACCCCGGAGGACCGCATGGGCGCCTACGCGGCCGCGTACCAGCGCAGCATCACCGACCCGGCCCGCTTCTGGGGGCTGGCCGCCCGGGACATCCGCTGGCTGGCACCACCCGACCGGGTGCTGGACGACGGGGCGCCGCCGTTCTACCGGTGGTTCACCGGCGGTGAGCTGAACACCTGCGACAACGCGCTGGACCGGCACGTGGTCGCCGGTCGCGGCGACCAGCCGGCGCTGGTCTGCCCCGGTGGGGATTCCGGCCCGCCACGCGCCTACACCTACATGGAGCTGACCGACCTGGTGGCCCGGTTCGCGGGGGTGCTGGCCGGGCTCGGCGCCGAGCCCGGCGACCGCGTACTGGTGCATCTGCCGATGACGCCCGAGGCGGTCATCGCGGTGCTGGCCTGTGCCCGGCTGGGCGTGGTGCACGTGGCGCCGTCCGGCGGCCCGGACGCCGACGCGCTGGCGGCGCAGATCGACGTGGTCCGGCCGAAGGTGATCGTCTCGGCCGCCGAGGATCCCGCCGGGTCCGCGAAGCCCGTGCTGGACGCCGCCCTGCGGCTGGCCTCGCACAAGGTCGGCCACCGCGTGATCCTACGAGGGCCCGGCGGCACGAGCGCCGTGCCACCCCGCGACGTCGACTGGGACGAGGCGATGGCGGCCGCGCGCCCGGCCGGGTGCGTGCCGGTCGCGGCGACCGACCCGCTCCACGTGCTGTTCACGCCCGGGACGGCCGGGCCCGCCAAGGGGGTGGTCCACGACAACGGCGGGTACGCGGTGGCGCTGCGCTGGTCGATGGAGCACCTCTACGGGGTCGGCCCCGGGGAGGTGTTCGGGGCCACCTGCGACCTCGGCTGGCCGGCCGGCCTGTCGTCGGCGATCTACGCTCCCCTGCTGACCGGCTGCACGCTCCTGCTGCACGAGGGGGGCGGCGCATTCCTGCGGGTGATCGCCGAGCACCGGGTGAAGGGAGCGCTGACCACACCGGCCACGATCAGGGCGCTCAGGGAACGGGACGGGGACCGGCCGCGGGGCCACGATCTGTCAGCGCTGGAGGCGGTGTTCCTGGCCGGGGAGCGGCCGGACGCGGGGGCCTGCGCGTGGGCCTCGCGCGCCCTGGGACGCCCGGTCACCGGGCAGTGGGAGCGGCCGGAGACCGGCCGCCCGATCGCCGCGGCCCCGCGCGGCCTGGAGCCGGTGCCGGTGCGGGCGGGCGTCGCCGGGCCTCCGACGCCCGGCTTCGACGTGCAGGCGCTGGGCCCGGACGGCAGGCCGGTGCCGCCCGGCACCGACGGGGAGCTGGGCCTGCGGCTGCCGCTGCCGCCGGGCGCACTGGCCACACTGTGGCGCGACGACGAACGGTTCGTCGAGGCGCATCTGGCCCGATACCCCGGCTACTACCTGACCGGGGACGTCGGCCATCTCGACGAGGACGGCCACGTACGGGTGACGGGACGCGCCGGGGCACGGGACACCGCCCCCGATTAGGCCCTGGTCAGGCCACGGTCAGGCGCCGCCCCGCCTGAGCCCCAGCGTGGCCGCGGTGAACACCCCGATCGCGGCGAGCATGATCTGCAGCAGCACCACGGGGAAGCTGAGCGCGCCGTTCTCCCAGCCGAAGAGCACCTGCCCCAGCCAGGCGCCGATGATCGCGGCGGCGACGCCGGCCACGACCACCAGCCACAGCGGCGCCGGCCGCCGGCCCGGCACCACGAGCCGCCCCAGCACCCCGACGATCGACCCGAAGACAACGGCGATGACGATGTCCCCGATGACCATGCCGGCCCCCTCCGTCGCCCCCCAGCGTGGCAGCCCGTGTGCTCCTACCCGTACTTCCCCGCCCCAACCGGCCTGCGCGGACGCCGGGACGAGGAGCCCGGCCGGATCAGCGGACGACCAGCGCGGGCCCGCCGGCGGGCCGGGCGACCAGCTCGCCGATCACCGGCGCGCCGGGCACCTCGCCGGCCACCAGCAGCCCGCCGGAGGTCTGGGCGTCGGCCAGCAGCAGCCGCTCGGGCTCGGCGATCCTGCCGAAGTCGGTGTGCGGGGTGACCCAGGCCAGGTTGCGCCGGGTGCCGCCGGAGACGAACCCGTCGCGCACCGCCTCGCGGGCGCCGTCCAGGTAGGGCACCGCCGCCGCGTCCACCACCGCGGTCACCCCGCCGGCCCGGGCCATCTTGTAGAGGTGGCCGAGCAGGCCGAAGCCGGTCACGTCGGTGGCGGCCTGCGCGCCGGCCTCCAGCGCCAGCTGCGCGGCGTCGGCGTTCAGGGTGGTCATGGCGGCGATGGCCTGGGGGAACAGCTCGCCGGTGGCCTTGTGGCGGGTGTTGAGCACGCCGATGCCCAGCGGCTTGGTCAGCGACAGCGGGGTGCCGGGCCGGGCGGCGTCCAGCCGCAGCAGTCGGGCCGGGTCGGCGATCCCGGTCACCGCCATCCCGTACTTGGGCTCGGGGTCGTCGATGCTGTGCCCGCCGGCCACGTGGCAGCCCGCCCGCGCCGCGACGTCATGCCCGCCGCGCAGCACCTCGCGGGCCAGTTCCATCGGCAGCGTGTCGCGCGGCCAGCCCAGCAGGTTGACGGCCATCAGGGGCCGGCCGCCGACCGCGTAGACGTCGGACAGGGCGTTGGCGGCGGCGATGCGCCCCCAGTCGTAGGGGTCGTCCACCACAGGGGTGAAGAAGTCGACGGTGGACACCACCGCCCGGTCGCCGTCCAGGCTCAGCACCGCCGCGTCGTCGCCGTCCTCCAGCCCGATGAGCAGGCCGTGCCCGGTGGCGGCGCCGCGCAGGGGCGCGACGGCCAGCCCGGCGACCATCGACTCCAGCTCGCCCGGCGGGATCTTGCAGGCGCAGCCGCCGCCATGGGCGTACCGGGTCAGCCGTACGGAGGTCACGATCCGAAACTATCGCACCGTGATCGGCCACCGATCAACCAGCGCAAAGGGCACGGTGCGCATCCCCGGGGACACGGATCGCAGACGACCGCGCCCCCTCTTGTCCGAACAGCGTTCGACATGATGCGATGCCCCCGTAAGTATCCACTGACAGCGAAGGGGCGCGAGATGCCGCGGGACGAGATCCTGGAGCAACGGGCGGAGTTCGAGCGGGCGATCGAGGGGCAGACCCTGTGCACCCGGCTGCGCGACACGGCCGAACGCCACCCCGACCTGCCCGCCTACTCCGACCGGGACGGCGCCGGGTGGCGCACGCTGACCTGGGGGCGGACCCGGCAGCTGGCCCTGGAGATCGCGGCCGGCTTCGCCGCGCTCGGCCTGGCCCCCGGCGAGGTCGTCGCGCTGATGATGCCCAACCGCTCCGAGCACGTGCTCGCCGACTTCGGCGCCGTGCACGCCGGCGGTGTCCCGACCACCGTGTACGCCACCCTGGCCGCCGACCAGGTCGCCTTCGTGGCGGGCAACTGCTCGGCCGCCTACGCGGTGCTGGACGGCCGGGACCAGCTTGACCGCTGGCTGCCGGTGCTGGACCGGCTGCCGGGCCTGCGCCGGGTGATCGTGCTGGACGCCGCCGTCTGCCCGTCCGGCGATCGCTTCATGACCTGGGACGACTTCCTGGAGCTGGGCCGTGAGCGGCTGGCCGCCGACCCCGCCGAGATCGACCGGCGCTGGCAGGCGGTCAAGCCGTCCGACACGCTCACCGTGCTGTACACCTCCGGCACCACCGGCGATCCCAAGGGCGTGCTCATCACCCACACCATGGCGCTGTACGAGGCCGCGGTCTCCGAGGCCACCTCCGCCCTGCCGCCGCACAACACGGCCATCTCCTACCTGCCGTTCGCGCACATCGCCGACCGGGTGCTGAGCATGTACCTGCCGGTCGTACGGGCCGCGCACGTCCACATGTGTCCCGACCCCGCGCAGCTCACCGCGGTGCTCAGGGAGGTGCGGCCGGACTCCTTCTTCGGCGTCCCGCGGGTCTGGGAGAAGATCATGGCGGGCGTCCAGGCGGTGCTCGCCGCCGAGACCGACGAGGCCAAGAAGGCCGCCGTCGCCGGCGCGCTGGACGTCGGCCGTCAGTACGTGGGGGGCCTGCAGTATGGCGGCACCGTCTCGGCGGAGCTGCGCGCCGCCTTCGAGCAGGCCGACGCCGCGGTGCTGGGCACCATCCGCGGGCTGCTCGGCCTGGACCGGGTAGTGCAGGCGCTCAGCGCCGCGGCGCCGCTGCCGATCGAGGTGGCCCGGTTCTTCGCCGGCCTGGGCATCAAGATCATGGACGTGTACGGGATGACCGAGACCACCGGCGCGGTCACCGCCAACACCGACGAGGGGTTCCGGCTCGGTACGGTCGGCCGGCCGTTCCCCGGCGTGGAGCTGCGGATCGCCGAGGACGGGGAGATCCTGGTGCGCGGCTCCACCTGCACCCCCGGCTACCTCGGCCGCCCGGAGGCCACCGCCGAGCTGCTGGACGAGGAGGGCTGGGTGCACACCGGCGACGTGGGCGAGCTGGACCCCGACGGGTTCCTCAAGGTCGTGGACCGCAAGAAGGAGCTCATCATCACCGCGGGCGGGGAGAACATCGCCCCCTCCCTGATCGAGAACCTCCTCAAGGAGCACCCGCTGGTCGGCCAGGCGCTGGCCTACGGCGACCGCCGCCCGTACGTGGTCGCGCTGATCACCCTGGACGGCGAGGTGGCCCCGGTGTGGGCCGCGGCCGCCGGGATCGACACCACCGACCTGGCCGCCCTGGCCGGGCACCCGCTGGTGCTGGCCGAGATCGAGCAGGCGGTGACCGATGCCAACGCCCGGCTGGCCCGCGTCCAGCAGGTCAAGAGGTGGCGGGTGCTGCCGGCCGAGTGGACCGCCGAGAGCGAGGAGCTCACCCCGACCCTCAAGCTCAAGCGGCGGGTCGTGCACGGCAAGTACACCGACGTGATCGAGGAGCTCTACCCCTCCTGAACGCCCGTCCCGCGATCGCATAGGGTCGGACGCGGAGGCGGGCGAGTGCCTGGTGGGCTCCCTGGTCTTCAAAACCATGGGACCCGAGCATCTCGGGTCGGCGGGTTCGATTCCCGTACGCCTCCGTCACGTCGTCCGTCCGCGCCGCCCTCGCCCCGTCGCAGGGGCGGGGGCGGCCGCTCCCCCGGCCGACGCCGTCCCGCCAGGCGGGACGCGGCCGGGATGTGACCGGGATGTGACCGGAGCGTCCCGGGCAAGGTCCGTTCCGGGTCGAGGTCCGTCCAGGTCACGTCAGGTCAGGTCAGGTCAGGTCAGGTCAGGTCACCGGGACGATCTCGGCGTGCAGCAGTCCGCCCTCCTCGATGTGCAGGACGCCCACCGTGCCGTGGGGTTGGCGGCGGCGGTCGGTGGGCGACCCGGGGTTGAAGATGCGCAGGTCCTCGCCGCGCTCGTCCATCGGGATGTGCGAGTGGCCGAAGACCACCAGGTCGGCGTCGGGGAACCGGCGGCGCATGCGGCCCAGGCGGCCCCTGGCCGGGCCGCTGTCGTGGATCATCGAGACCCGCAGCCCGGCCAGGTCCAGGTCCACCGTCTCGGGGGCGCCCCAGGCCGCCACGTCGGGGCTGTCGTTGTTGCCCAGCACCGCGCGCACCGGCGCGTACGCCGACAGCTCGTCCAGCACGGCGGCCGTGCAGACGTCCCCGGCGTGCAGGATCAGATCGGCCCCGCGCAGCAGCGCGGCCACCGCGGGCGGGCAGGAGCGCCAGCGCCGCGGCGCGTGCGTGTCGGCGAGCACGATCACTTTCATGACGCGGCTCTACCCGCGATACGGTCGCGGACGCGGATGACAAACCTTGTCACGGAGAGCGGAAAATGGGTCAATTGCTTTCACAATCCGTTGGCCTCCCGAGGGGAGGCACGACCGGTCGGAGGGCGGCGTGCGCGAGGGCCCCATGGAACGGGTACCGGTGACCTCTCCCTTCTGGGAGGCACTCGACGACGCGGGCCGGGCCACGCTGCGCCGCGCCGGCCGGCTCCGGACCTTCCGGCCCGGCGGTGAGCCGCTCACCTTCGAGGGCGACGTCTCCACGCACGTCACCATCATCATGGAGGGCTGGGCCAAGGTCATCTCCCCCACCGGCTCGGGACGGGAGGTCGTGCTGGCCGTGCGCGGCCCCGGTGACCTGGTCGGCGAGGTGTCGGCGATGTTCGACGGCCCGCGCACGGCCACCGTGCAGGCGCTGGTGCCGATCAAGGCGCTGAACGTGCCGGCCGCCCGGTTCCGGGCCTTCCTGGACGAGAACCCGCGCACCTGGTGGCCGCTGGTGGCCACCATCGTCGACCGCATGGGCGAGCTGGGCAACCGGCTGCGGGTGCACGCCGGCGCCGACGGCACCTGCCGGCTGGCGCACCTGCTGGTCCACTTGGCGGAGCTGTCGCTGCGCTACACCGAGCCCGGCCCCGGCGGGCGGGTGCCGATCCTGCCGCAGCTGTCGCAGGCCGACCTGGGCAGCTGGGTGGACGCCTCGCGGGAGACGGCCGCCCGGGGCTTCGGCGAGCTGCGCGACAAGGGGCTGGTCGCCACCGCCTACAAGAGGGTCACCGTGCTCGATCTGCCGGGCCTGCGCGCCTTCGCCGACGGGTGCGCCGCCGACTCCTGAGGCGTGCGCACGGTCACGGCTCCGCCGCTTCGCGGGGCGGGTCCGGCTGCTAGGGTGCGCGCCGTGACGGACACCAACGAAGACACCAGCGAGTACGCGGCCACGTTCGGAATGGTCGATCTGGACGGTGACGGGTTCATCTCGCTAGAGGAGCTGAAGACCCTGATGCGGGCGCTCGGCCAGGAGATCAGCCACGCGCGCGCCGTCGAGGTGATGGTGGCCGCCGACGGCAGCCGCGACGGCAAGCTGTCCCTGGCCGAATTCGCCGCCTTCATGGCGGCCAACGCCCGCTGACGTTCACGGCGGCCGACGCCCGCCGAGGTCCCGGCCGGGCGAGCCGGACGACCGCGGCGAAGCGAGGGTCAGCCGACCCGGGCTTCGGGGGTCCGGGGTCGTCCCCGACCGGCCCGTCAGCCGCCGGCCGCGGCCCGCCGGCCGCCGGTCAGGCCCAGCTCGGCGGCGAACCAGTCGATGGTGCGGCGCAGCCCCTCGGTGTTGGGCACCCGCGGCCGCCAGCCGAGCCGCTCGGCGGCCAGTGTGGTGTCGGGGCAGCGCACCGACGGGTCGTCGATCGGCCGTTCCACGAACTCGATCGGGGAGTGCGAACCGGTCAGGTCGCGGATCGTCTCGGCCAGTTCCAGCACACTGGTCTCCTCGGCGTTGCCGATGTTGACCGGCCCGGCCAGGTCACTGCGGGCCAGCGCGAGGACGCCCGCGACGGTGTCGTCCACGTAGCAGATCGACCGGGTCTGCGAGCCGTCCCCGGCGACGGTCAGCGGCTCCCCCGCCAGTGCCTGCCGGATGAAGGTGGGGATGGCGCGGCCGTCGTGCGGGCGCATCCGCGGACCGTAGGTGTTGAAGATCCGCACGATGCCGGTGTCGACGTCCCGGCTGTTGCGGTAGGCCGTGGTCAGCGCCTCGGCGTACCGTTTGGCCTCGTCGTAGACGCTGCGCGGCCCGACGGGGTTGACGTTGCCCCAGTAGTCCTCGCGCTGCGGATGCCGCAACGGGTCGCCGTAGACCTCGCTGGTGGAGGCCAGGACGAAGCGCGCCCCCTTCTCCCGGGCCAGGCCGAGGGCGTGCAGCGTTCCCAGCCCGCCGACCTTCAGCGTCTCGACCGGCAGCTTGAGGTAGTCGATGGGCGAGGCCGCCGACGCGAAGTGCAGCACCAGGTCGACGTCGCCGGGCACGTGCACAAACCCGGTCAGGTCGCACTCCACCACCCGGAACCCGGTCCGCCCCATCAGGTGCGCCACGTTGCGCGGCGTGCCGGTCAGGAAGTTGTCCATGCAGATGACGCTGACGCCCTCGTGCAGCAGCCGCTCACACAGGTGGGAGCCGAGGAAACCGGCTCCCCCGGTCACCACGGCCCGGCGGATGCGGCGTTCACCGGAGATCATGCAGCCTCCCCTCCGTCGTTGACGCGGCTGCGGACCCGTTCGACGAGCCGGCTGGTGGAACGGCCCTCCAGGTAGGGCAGCAGCACGACCTGCCCGCCGTACCGGCGGACGATGTGCGCCTCCGGCAGTTCGGCGGAGGCGTAGTCGGCGCCCTTGGCCCACAGGTCCGGGCGCAGCCGTTCCAGCAGCCGCGCCGGGGTCCGCTCGGCGAAGACGATCACGGCGTCCACGCAGTCGAGCGCACCGAGCACCCGGGCCCGGTCCTGCTCGGTCATCACCGGGCGATCCGGCCCCTTCAGCCCGCGCACCGAGGCGTCAGAGTTCAGGCAGACCACCAGCAGGTCCCCCAGCGCCCGCGCCTGGCGCAGCAGGCTGACGTGCCCGGGATGCAGCAGGTCGAAGCATCCTCCGGTGGCCACCACGGTACCGCCGCGCTCGCGGACGTGCCGCACCGCCTCCCACGGGTCCCCGGCCGGGCCGGGTTCGGGATCGCGGGGCCCGCGGACCGTCCCGGAGGCCACGAAGCCGGCGGCCCGGTGCACTGCCTCGGTGACGGCCTCGCTGAGCAGCGCGCCGTCGGCCAGGGCCAGCGCCGCGGCGGCGGAGAAGCAGTCCCCGGCCCCGCAGGTGTCGGCGCCCGCGCCGGTGGCCGGCGCGGTGACCACGTATGGGGCGTCGCCGCCGACCGACAGCAGCGCACCGCGTTCGCCGAGCGTCACGCTCACGCCCGCGGCGTTCCACTGCGACACCAGCGCCGCCGCGTCGGCGGCGGCCTGCCCGAGCGGGTCGCCGCCCGCCGGCGGCGTACCCACCAACCCTCGGGCCTCGGCCCGGTTGGGGGTGGCCAGTCGTACCGACGGCACCGGCTGCGCGCCGCGCGGATGCGGGTCCCACACCACGGGGACGTCCTTGGGCACGCCGGTCAGGATTCGGCGCAGCCCGTCATGCGCGGTGACGCCCCGCCCGTAGTCGGCGACCAGGACGGCGCCGGCGCCGTGCAGGGTCTCGCGGACGCGGTCGTCGACGGGGGCGCCGGCCATCCGGCCGTCGCCCTGATCCACGCGGACCAGCGACTGGCCGGCGGCACGCACCCGGGTCTTGCGCACGGTCCAGCCGTCCAGCGGCAGCCTCAGCAGCTCGACCTCGGCCTCCAGCAGCCCGGCCAGGGCGGCGCCGGACGGGTCGGCGCCGATCGGGGCGATCAGTACCACGTCGCGACCGGCGCCCCCGGCCATCCCCGCGGCCAGCGTGGCGGCCAGCCCGGCGCCCCCGGCACGGCGGCGCTCGCGCACGTCGCCGACCACCGGGACCGGGGCGTCCGGGCAGACGCGCTCAACGGTGCCCTCCAGGTCGACGTCGAGCAGCGCGTCGCCCAGTACGACCAGCGGACCACCCCTCACGTGGTCACCGCCCGCCGGTCGTCCTCCCGGATGACCCGGTCCACCACGGCGCACAGCATGTGGACCACGGCCAGGTGGATCTCCTGCACGGTGGCGGTCACCGGGGCGTCCACCGCCAGCGCCGCGTCGCACATCCCGGCCAGCGGGTTGGGGGCCGGTCCGGTCAGCGCCCAGGTCCGCATCCCCTGCTCGGTGGCGGCCCGCGCCGCGGCGATCACGTTGCGGCTGGTGCCGCTGGTCGACAGGCAGATCAGGATGTCGCCGGAACGGCCGTGCGCGCGGACCTGGCGGGCGAAGACCTCGTCGGCGCCGTAGTCGTTGCCGATCGCGGTCAGCGCGGAGGTGTCGCCGTGCAGCGGGATCGCCGACAGCGCCCGCCGCTCGCCGTCGAACCGCCCCACCAGTTCGGCGGTCAGATGCTGGGCCTGCGCGGCGCTGCCGCCGTTGCCGCAGGCCAGCAGGCGCCCGCCGGAGCCGAGCACGTCCGCCAGCAGCCGGCCCCACTCCTCCACCAGCGCGGTGCGCCGCCGCAGCCGCCGCAGTGCGGTCTCCAGCCTGGTCAGATGCGCCTCGGTCATGACCTCGCTCCCTTCGTGCTGCCGACCAGCCCGCCGGCCGGCCCACCGGCCCGTCCGGCCACCGCGGCCCCGGCGCGCAGGCCGGCCAGCCGCTCGTACACCGACTCGGTGGTGGCGGCGATCCGGTCCCAGGAGTACAGGGCGTGGGCACGGCGGGCGCCCGTCCTGCCGAGCCGGGACCGCCATCGCTCGTCGCCCAGCACCTCCCGCAGCCGGCCGGCCAGCGCCGCCGGGTCGCGCGGGGGCGCGTGCAGCCCGGTGACCCCGTCGATGACGGTGTCCAGGTGGCCGCCGACCGCCGAGGCGACCACCGGGGTGCCGCACGCCATGGCCTCCACCGGGACCATGCCGAACGGCTCATACCAGGGGACGCTCGCCACCACGTCGGCCGAGCGCATCAGCGCCGGGGCCTCCTCGTGCGGCACCCGTCCCGTGAAGACCACCCGGTCGGCGACCCCGTACTCGGCGGCCAGCGCGCGCAGTCGTCGGGCCTCGGCGTCGCCGTCCAGCTCGGGCAGCGCGGGGCCGCCGGCAACGACCAGCTCGGCACCGGGAACGGCGGCGAGCGCCGCGATGACGGTGTCGATCCCCTTGCGCGGCACCATCCGCCCGATGCTCAGCACCCGGGGCCGGTCGCCGCGCGGCGCCACCGGCCCCCTCGGGCGGAACAGCTCCAGGTCGACGCCGCAGGGGATGACGACCGCAGAGTCCGGGTGGACTCTATACGCGCATAGTTCTTGGACCTCAGAAGAACAGGTGGCGATCACCACGTCGGCCTCCCGGGCCACCCGCGGCTCCAGCCACCGCCGCTCGGGCGGGCTGGTGTCGGCCTCGCGCTGGTACCGACGCTTGACGGAGCCGAGCGCGTGGAACGTCTGTGCCACCGGCACGTCCAGGTCCCTGGCGGCGGCGAGCGCGGCGTACCCGCTCATCCAGAAGTGGGCGTGCACCACGTCGGGGCGCTCCGACAGCCAGCGGCGGCCCAGCCACTCGGCGAACCGCGGCATGTGGGGCAGCAGCTCGTCCTTAGGGATCGGGCGGGGCGGGCCGGCGGGCACGTGCTCGACCACGACGCCGGGTGCCAGCCGGACCCGGTCCGGCAGGTCGGGGGCGTCCCGGCGGGTGTGCACGGTGACCTGATGGCCGCGCGCACCCAGCGCCGTGGCCAGCGCCGCGACATGGACGTTCTGCCCGCCCGCGTCCGCACCCCCCAGCACCGCCAGCGGGCTGGCGTGTTCGGAAACCATGTGGATGATCAAAGGTTCTCCTCCGCGAGGACTGCGTCGAGGTATGCCGGCCGTTCTCCCGTGTCCGCCCGTACGGGCACGGCCTTGCCATTACCGCCCATCTGCCTGCGGCGATGCGTCCTGCCTCGCAGGCGCACCCTTTGACCCCTCTCCTGAAATTTCGTCCCGAAACGCCACTATCTGCCCGAGTCGTTTTCCGTAGTACCGCGCAGCCCCGCCGTCACGGGCCTCCCGGAGGGCAGGGTTTGAGTGCCTTTTCTCAGGAGAGGAGGCCGCTCGACGGGCTCGTATCCAGGGGCTGGGAGGAACGATGCGGGTACTCGGCATCAATGCCGTGTTCCACGACCCGGCGGCCGCGCTGGTCATCGACGGCGAGGTCGTGGCAGCCGCCGAGGAGGAGCGGTTCAGCCGCCGCAAGCACGGCAAGAGACCCGTGCCGTTCTCGGCGTGGGAACAGCCGGCGGGGGCGGCGGCGTGGTGCCTGGAGCAGGCCGGGCTGCGGCCCGGGGACCTCGACCTGGTCGGTTTCTCCTACGATCCGTCCCTGGTGCCGCCGGTGGACGAACTGGGCGTACACGACCCGTGGGACCACCTGCGCACCGAGTTCGTCCGGCACGCGCCCGGATTTCTGGCCGACGCGCTGCCCGGCCTGGATCCGTCCCGGGTGACATTCCTGCCGCACCATGTGGCGCACGCCGCGTCGGCAGGGCTGGCGGTGGGCGACCGTTCCTGCAGCGTGCTGGTGTGCGACGGGCGAGGTGAGGCGCATTCGCATTTGTCGGGCCGCTACCGCGACGGGATTTTGGAGCCGCTGGCGAGCCAGCGGCTCCCTCACTCACTCGGATTGATGTACGAGGATTTGACCTCCCACCTAGGCTTTTTGCGTTCTTCGGATGAATACAAGGTGATGGCGCTGGCGTCCTACGGGAAACCGCGTCACCTCGATCTACTCCGGGAAAAGGTGCACGCCACCGACGACGGCGGCTTCGTCACCGGGCAGATCGACTGGGACGAGCTCGCGCCGCGGCGCGCCGCCGGCCAGGAATGGACCGAGGTCCATGCGGACCTGGCCGCCAGCGTGCAGCGGCGGCTGGAGGAGGTGCTGCTCGACCTGGCCCGCTGGCTGCACGAGCGCACCGGGGACCGCACACTGGCGATGGCCGGCGGCACCGCGCTGAACTGCGTGGCCAACACCGTGCTCGCGCAGCAGGGCCCGTTCGAGAGGGTGTGGGTGCAGCCGGCGGCCGGCGACGCGGGCACCGCACTGGGTGCGGCGCTGCACCTGGCCGCGGCGGGCGGCGAGCCCTCCTGGACGATGGCCGGCGCCGACCTGGGCCGGGGCTTCGACGAACGGGAGATCGAGGCGGCGCTGCGCCGCGCCCGGGTGCCCTACGAGCGCCCGGTGGACGTGGCCGAGGCGGCGGCCGAGGTGCTGGCCGGCGACGGCATCGTGGCCTGGGTCCAGGGCCGTGCGGAGTTCGGGCCGCGTGCCCTCGGGCATCGGTCGCTGCTGGCCCATCCGGGGCGGCGGGCCACCCTGGAGCGGCTCAACGACGTCAAGGGCCGTGAGCAGTTCCGGCCGGTAGCCCCGATGGTGCGGCTGGACCGGGCCGCCGAGATCTTCCAACGCGGCCCGATCCCGAGCCCGTACATGCTGTTCGTCCACGACGTGACGCCGCACTGGCAGGACCGCATCCCCGCCGTGGTGCACGTGGACGGCACCGCCCGGGTGCAGACCGTCGACGCGGGCGCCGAGCCGCTGGTGGCCCGGCTGCTGGACGCCTTCGAGCGGCGCACCGGCCTGCCGGTGCTGGTCAACACCAGCCTGAACACCGCCGGGCGGCCGATGGTCGACGACATCCGCGACGCGCTGGAGTGCTTCGGCTCGACCCCGGTGGACCTGCTGGCGATCGGCCCCTTCACGGTGCGCCGATGAGCGGGTACTCGGTTGTCGTCCCCACGCTGGGCCGGCCCTGCCTGACGGACTGCCTGGAAGCGCTGGCCACGTCCCGGGGGCCGCTGCCGGAACGGGTGGTGCTGGTCGACGACCGCCCCCTGGGCGGCGCCCCGCCGCAGGTGCCCGACGAGCTGGCGAAGCTGACCGAGGTGGTGGTGTCCGGCGGGCTCGGGCCCGCCGCCGCGCGCAACCTCGGCTGGCGGTGCACCACCACCCCGTGGGTGGTCTTCCTGGACGACGACGTACGGGTGTCGCCCGGCTGGCGGGAGGCCCTGGCCGAGGACCTGGCCGGGCAGCCGCCGCGGGTGGCGGGCGTGCAGGGCCGGATCGAGGTGCCGCTGCCCGAGGACCGCGACCCCACCGACTGGGAGCGCGGCACCGCCGGGCTGGCGCACGCCAGGTGGATCACCGCGGACATGGCGTACCGACGCGCGGCGCTGGTGGAGTCCGGCGGGTTCGACGAGCGGTTCCCCCGGGCGTTCCGGGAGGACGCCGACCTGGCGCTGCGGCTGGAGCGGGACGGCTGGACGCTGACGCGCGGGACACGCCGCACCGTCCACCCCGTGCGGCCCGCGTCCTGGTGGGTGAGCGTGCGCCGGCAGGCCGGCAACACCGACGACGCGCTGATGCGGGCGCTGCACGGCCCCGGCTGGCACGAGCGGGCCGGGGAGACGCCCGGCCGCCGCAACCGGCATCTGGCGATCACCGCCGCGGGCGTGGCCGCCGCCGCGCTGGCCGCCGCCGGGCGGCGCGGAGCCGCCGCGCTGGCCGCCGCGGGGGCCCTGGCAGGGGTGACCGAGTTCGCCGCCGCGCGGATCGCGCCCGGTCCCCGCACCGTCGGCGAGATCGCCACGATGGCGGCCACCAGCCTGGTCATCCCGCCGGCCGCCGTCTGGCACTGGCTGCGCGGGCTGCGGGCGGCGCACGGCGCCCGACCCTGGCCCGGCCCGGCGCGCGCGGTGCTGTTCGACCGGGACGGCACCCTGGTCCGCGACGTCCCCTACAACGGGGATCCGGCGAAGGTGGAGCCGATGCCGGGGGCACGGGAGGCGGTGGAGCTGGCGCGGCGGCTCGGGCTGCGCGTCGGGGTGGTCAGCAACCAGTCCGGCATCGCCCGGGGGCTGCTGACCCGCCAGGACGTGGACGCGGTCAACCGGCGGGTGGAGGAACTGCTGGGGCCCTTCGACACCTGGCAGGTGTGCCCGCACGGCGACGGCGACGGATGCCGGTGCCGCAAGCCCGCGCCGGGCATGGTCGAGCGGGCCGCCCACGAGCTATGGGTCCAGCCGCACGAGTGCGTGGTCGTCGGCGACATAGGCGCCGACGTGGGTGCCGCCCGCGCGGCCGGCGCCAGGTCGGTACTGGTCCCGACCCCGCAGACCCGGCAGGAGGAGAGCGTCGGCGCCCGCGTCGCCGGCGACCTGGTGGCGGCCGTCCGGTTCGCCGCCGGCGACGTCCCCGGAGCGCCACTGTGGCCTTGACGGAAAGGGAAAGGCCATCGGGCCGGGCGCTCGTGGTGCGCCTGGACAGCGCCGGGGACGTGCTGCTGGCGGGGCCGGCGGTCAGGGCGGTGGCCGCCCGACGGGCGCACGTGACGCTGCTCACCAGCCCGCTCGGCGAGGCCGCCGCCCGGCTGCTGCCCGGGGTGGACGAGGTGATGGTGTGGTCGGCGCCCTGGGTGCTCGCCGACCCGCCGCCCGTCCGCCCCGAGGCGGTGGCCGGCCTGGTGGACGCGCTGGCGGCGGGCCGGTTCGACGACGCGCTGGTGCTGACCTCCTTCCACCAGTCGCCGCTGCCGGCGGCCCTGCTGCTGCGGCTGGCGGGCGTCGCCCGCATCGCCGCGATCAGCGTGGACTACCCGGGCAGCCTGCTGGACGTGCGGCACCGGGTGGACGAGGACATCCCCGAGCCCGAGCGGGGTCTGTCGCTGGCGGCGGCCGCCGGTTTCCCGCTGCCGCCGGACGACGACGGGCGGCTGGCGGTCCGGCGCCCGCTGCCGCCGACCGCGCACCTCACCGGGGACGGGCCGTACGTCGTGGTGCATCCGGGCGCGGCGGCCCCGGCCCGGCAGTGGCCGCCCGAGCGGTGCGCACAGGCGGTGACGGAGCTGACCGCCCGCGGGTGGCGGGCGGTGGTCACCGGCGGGCCGTCCGAACGGGAGCTGACCGCCCTCGTCGCCGGGCGGGACGGGGTGGACCTGGGCGGGCGCACGGACATGCCGGGCCTGGCCGGGGTGCTGGCGGGCGCCGCGGCGGTGGTGGTCGGCAACACCGGGCCCGCGCACCTGGCGGCGGCGGTGGGCACGCCGGTGGTCTCGCTGTTCTCCCCGGTGGTCCCGCCGGCGCGGTGGGCGCCGTACGGGGTGCCGGCCGTGCTGCTGGGCGACCAGCTCGCCCCCTGCCGGGACACCCGTGCCCGGGTCTGCCCGGTCCCGGGCCATCCCTGTCTGGCCGAGGTCACCGCCGCCGAGGTGGCCGACGCGGTGGAGAAACTGGCGACCTACACGCACGACGGGAGTGACCCGCGTTGAGGATCTTGATATGGCATGTGCACGGCTCGTGGACGACGGCGTTCGTGCAGGGGCCGCACACCTACCTCGTCCCGGTGACGCCCGACCGCGGCCCGGACGGCCTCGGCCGCGCCCGCACGTGGGACTGGCCGCCGTCCACCGTGGAGGTGCCGCTGGACCGCCTGCACGAGGAAGAGGTGGACGTGGTCATCCTCCAGCGCCCGCACGAGGAGGAGCTAGTCCGCCGTCATCTGGGGCGGCGGCCGGGCCGGGACGTGCCCGCGGTCTACCTCGAACACGACGCGCCGTGGGGGGACGTGCCGCTGACCCGCCATCCCATGGCCGACCGGCCCGATCTGCTGCTGGTCCACGTCACCCACTTCAACCGGCTGTTCTGGGACTGCGGCACCACCCCGACCCGGGTGGTCGAGCACGGCATCGTCGATCCCGGCCCCCGCTGGACCGGGGAGATCGCGCACGCGGCGGTCGTGGTGAACGAGCCGCTGCGGCGCGGCCGCTACGTGGGCACCGACCTGCTGCCGTTCCTGACCGTGGGCACCCCGCTGGACGTGTTCGGCATGCAGGTCGGCGAGCTGCCGGGGCGGCTGGACATCCCGGCGGCGCGGGCCTTCGAGGACCTGCCGCAGCACCGCATGCACGACGAGTTGGCCCGCCGCCGCGCCTACCTGCACCCGGTCCGCTGGACGTCGCTGGGCCTGTCGCTGCTGGAGGCGATGCACCTGAGCATGCCGGTGGTGGCGCTGGCGACCACCGAGGTCGTCGAGGCGGTGCCGGCCGGCGCCGGGATCATCTCCACCGACCCGGACGTGCTCGCCACGGCGCTGCGGCGGCTGATGAACGACCCGGCCGAGGCGGCCGAGCTGGGCAAGGCGGGCCGCGAGGCGGCGCTGGAACGTTACGGGCTGGGCCGCTTCCTGGACGACTGGGAGCGGGTGCTCACCGAGGCGACCTGGTGAGCCGCCCGGCCATCCTCATGCTGCGGGCGCTCGGCCTCGGCGACTTCTTGACCGGGGTGCCCGCCTACCGCGCCCTGCGCGCGGCCTACCCGGAGCACGAGACGGTGCTGGCCGCTCCCTCGGCACTGGCGCCGCTGGCGGACCTGTGCGGGGCGATCGACCGGCTGCTGCCCACCGGGGAGCTGGAGCCGATCGGCTGGCACGGGCCGCCGCCCGACGTGGGGGTGGACCTGCACGGCAACGGCCCGGCGAGCCACCAGCCAGTGGCCGCGACGGGCGCCCGGACGCTGATGATGTACGCCTCCCCCACCGCACCCGACGCCAAGGGCCCGTGGTGGGACGACGACGAGCACGAGGTGCGCCGCTGGTGCAGGCTGCTGGAATGGTGGGACGTCCGCACGGACCCCACCGCCCTGCTGCTGGACCCACCAGCCGTGCCCGCCCCGGTCGAGGGGGCCGCCGTCGTCCATCCGGGTGCGGCCAGCGGAAGCCGCCGCTGGCCCGCCGAACGCTACGCCGCCGTGGCCGAGGCGCTGGCCGCCGAAGGCGAACGGGTGGTCATCACCGGCACCGAGGGGGAACGCAGGCTCGCCCAGGAGGTGGCCGAACGGGCGGGCCTGCCGCCGGAGTCGGTGCTGGCCGGACGGGCAGGCCTCGCCGAACTGGCCGCGCTCGTCTCCCGGGCGCGCCTCGTGGTCAGCAACGACACCGGTATGGCGCACCTGGGCTTCGCCTACAGCAGGCCGTCGGTCACGTTGTACGGACCCGTCTCACCGGCTCTTTGGGGGCCGCCCCTGGGCGAGTCCCGGCACGCGGTCCTGTGGCACGGCAGCGGGGGCAGGCCCGGTGACGCCTGGGGCGCCATCCCCGACCCCCGCCTGCTGCGGATTACCGTGCGAGAGGTCCTGGACGCCGCCCGCGCCGTCCGCCACCAGCCCTCCCTTTGACGGTGCGGTGTCCGGCGGCGTCGGCCGTGTCCGCCCTCCCGCGAGATCCCGACCCGCCGTCACGGGACCCCGGCGAAGGCACGGGGGCGCCGTACTAGCCGACGTAGCGGCGCGCCGGGGAGGTGCGTTGCGGCTCCTCCAGCAGGCGCAGAGCCCGTTCGACGTGGTCGGGGACGACCTGGCGCTCGCGCAGCACCCACGGCAGGCCCGCCAGCGCGGCGGCCACCGCCCTGGCGCTGGCCCGGTCGCGGGGCACCGAGCGCAGCACCGTCGCCGTCCGCCGCAGCGCCGAATCCGCCGGACGCCGCAGCCAGGTCGTCCACAGCGTGTTGCGGATGCCGAGCATGCGCCGGTGCCGGGGATCGCGGGCCGGTGACGCCTGGTGGTGGACGACGACGTCCTCGGCCCAGCACATCCACCAGCCGCGTGCGGCCAGGTCCATGCACAGCAGCTCCTCCTCGCCGCCGATCCACAGCCGGGGCGAGAACCCGCCCGCCGCGCGGAAGGCGTCGGCCCGCAGCATCGAGGCGCCCGCCAGGATGCTCATCAGCGCGGGCCCGGGCATCCAGCCTGGCGCCGGCACTGGGGAGTACCGCAGCTCGGGGGTGATCGGGTCCTCCCCCAGGCCGGGCTCGACCAGGATGCGCCCGGTGACCGAGGCCAGCCGCGGGTGAGCGTCCAGCAGGTCGGCTGCCCGGCGCAGCGCGCCCGGCTCCCACCAGGTGTCGTCGTCGCAGAACGCCACGTACGGAGTGGTGATCCGCTCAACGGCGAGGTTGCGGCCCACCGCGCCCAGGTTGCCGGAGCTGGCGATCACCCGGACCCCGGGATGGGCGGCGGCCACCGCGGCGACGGTGCCGTCCCGCGAGCCGTTGTCGACCACGATGATCCGCGGGCGTTCCGGCAGCGCCGTCATGTGCGCCAGTGTCCGCAGCAGTTCCGCGCGCCGGTCTCGGGTGATGATGACCACGCTGACCCGCTCGTCACCGGTGTCCGCCCGATCGCCATCGCCCGCGGAGCGTTCCGGAGCGCGGGCCCGCCCCGCCGCGTGCTCCCCGCCCGGCGCCCGGCCCGGCGTCCGGCCCGCGGGCTCTCCACCCGATGTCCGACCCGCGCATTCCCCGCCCGGTGCCCGGTCCGCGTGCTCTCCGCCCGGTGCCTGGCCCACGCGTTCCCCGGCAGGGTGCGCGCCGGTCCCTTCGAGCTCGTTCACGCGGCGGTTTCCAGCAGCCGAACGTCCCGTTCGACGTGGGGCGGCAGCCGCCGCCTGCGAGCCAGCGCGGCGGGCAGGCGGCCGAGGGCGCCGGCGAGGGCGGCGCGTGCGTCGGCGTTCCGCGCGGCTGCCCCCGCAAGCCGTGCGGTCTCGCCGAGCGCCACCCTCGCCGGCCGGCGCATCCAGGCGGTCAGCAGCGTGTTGCGCAGCTCCGCCCGGAGTCTGCGGCCGGACGGGGGACGGTGGGCGGACGGCTCGTGCACCGCCACCACGTCCGGCACGTAGGCCAGCCCCCACCCGCGGGCGGCCAGGTCCATGGCCAGCAGCCGTTCCTCCCCCACGAAGAACAGCACCGGATCGAAGCCGCCCGCCTCCAGGAAGGCGCGGCGGCGCACGACCGATGCGCAGGCCAGGAAGCCCAGCACCGGCGGCCCCGGCAGGCCGGCCGCGGCGCCCAGCGGGCTGTCGGCCATGGCCGCGTTGATCGGGTCGTCGGTGCGTTCGGGCCCCACCAGCGTGCGCGCGGCGACCAGGCCGAGCCGGGGATGGGCGTCGAGGACCTCCGCCGCCCGGCGCAGCGCACCCGGCTCCCACCAGGAGTCGTCGTCGCTGAAGGCCACGTAGGGAGTGCGCGCGGCCTGCACGCCGGCCGTGCGGGCGGCGGCGCCGAGGTTCTCCGGCAGCCGGATCACCTGGACGCCGGGGAACTCGGCCGCCACCGCCCGCGCGGTGCCGTCGGTGGAGGCGTTGTCGACCACGATGACCGCCGGCTCGCCGGCCGGCGCCGTCAGGTGCTTCAGCGTGCGCAGCAGCTCCGCGCGCCGGTCCCGTGTGGCGATCACGACGGTCATCCGCTCGTTCATGCGCTCCCCCTCCCGGCGAGGCGGTCTACCCCCTCAGCGCCCGGCAAACCTGAAGGTCATCCGTTTGAGGCGCGGGAGGCGGGTAGGGCGCCTGATACCTCACGAGCGAAGGGTCCGTATGCGAGCGACAGTCATCAACTGCACCCTGAAACCCTCCCCGGAGCCGTCCAACACCGAGGCGCTCACCGAGGTGGTCACCGCCGAGCTACGGCGGCGTGGCGTGGAGGTGGACACCGTCCGCGCCGTGGACCTCGACATCCGGCCCGGTGTGCAGACCGACATGGGCGACGGCGACGAGTGGCCGCGGGTCCACCGGATGCTGCTGGACTCACAGATCCTGATCATCGCCTCCCCCACCTGGGTGGGGCAGCCCTCCTCGGTGGCCAAGCGGGTGCTGGAGCGGATGGACGCGATGATCTCCGAGACCGACGACGAGGGCCGCCCGATCGCCTACAACCGGGTCGCCGGTGTGGTCAACACCGGCAACGAGGACGGCGCCCACCACGTGATCGGCCAGATCAGCTCGGCGCTGGCCGACATCGGCTACACCATCCCCGGCCAGGCCTGGACCTACTGGCACCTGGGCCCGGGACCCGGCCCCGACTATCTCGACGACGACAAGGGCCACGACTGGGCCGCCAAGACGGGGCGGGCGATGGCCGCCAACCTCGTGGCGGTCGCCGAGGCGCTGGCCGCCCGGCCGATCCCGCCGCCCTCGCAGTGAGCCCCGCAGCCCACCCCCCAGCCGATTCCGCCGACACGGAGAGACGTACATGAAGGCACTGACCTGGCACGGCAAGCGCGACGTCCGCGTCGAGGAGGTTCCCGACCCGGTGATCAAGGAGCCCACCGACGCGATCGTGCGGATCACCAGCACCGGGATCTGCGGGTCCGACCTGCACCTGTACGAGGTGCTCGGGCCGTTCATCGGGGAGGGCGACGTCCTCGGCCACGAGCCCATGGGGATCGTGGAGGAGGTCGGCGCCGAGGTGTCCCACATCAGGCCCGGCGACCGGGTGGTGATCCCGTTCAACATCTCCTGCGGCCACTGCCACACCTGCGCGCAGCAGTTGTACGCCCAGTGCGAGACGACGCAGGTCCGCGACCAGGGCATGGGCGCGGCGCTGCTCGGCTACACCAAGCTGTACGGCGAGGTTCCCGGCGGGCAGGCGGAGTACCTGCGGGTGCCGCAGGCGCAGTTCGGGCCGATCAAGGTCCCCGAGGGGCCGCCGGACGAGCGGTTCGTCTACCTGTCGGACGTGCTACCCACCGCCTGGCAGGCGGTGCAGTGGGCCGACATCCCCGACGGCGGCAGCGTGACGGTCTTCGGTCTCGGCCCGATCGGGCAGATGGCCGCTCGCGTCGCCCGCCACCTGGGCTACCGCGTCATCGCGGTGGACCCGGTGCCCGAGCGGATCGGGATGGCCCGCCGGCACGGCATCGAGGTGCTGGACGCCGGCCGGGTCGACGTCGCCGCCGAGGCGATCCGGGACATGACCAAGGGCCGCGGCACCGACTCGGTGATCGACGCGGTCGGCATGGAGGCGCACGGCTCCCCCGCCGCCAAGCTGGCGCAGACGGTGACCGGGCTCATCCCCGACCGGGCCGCCGCCGGCCTGATGTCGCGGGCCGGGGTGGACCGGCTGGCGGCCCTGAACCAGGCGATCGACACGGTGCGGCGCGGCGGCACCATCTCGGTCGTCGGGGTGTACGGGGGGATGGCCGACCCGCTGCCCATGCTGCGGATGTTCGACAAGGGCATCACCCTGCGGATGGGCCAGGCCCACGTCAAGCGGTGGATTGAGGACCTGATGCCGCTGGTGACCGACGACGCCGACCCGCTGGGCACCGAGGACCTGGCCACCCACCGGCTGCCGCTGGAGCAGGCCCCGCACGGTTACGAGATCTTCCAGAAGAAGCGGGACGGCGCCATCAAGGTGCTGCTGACCCCCTGAGCGGCGGCCCGTTCCCGGGACGCCGCGACCGGGTGAACGGGACGGGTGTCCTGAGTACAGTGAAAGCGGAAAGGGTCTTCCGCCGGGGCGCCCGTGCCGCGAACCTGGATCCCACAACTCCAGGAGGCCGCCGTGACCGAGACACCAGCCGCCGCGCCGCGTGTGATCGTCGGTGTGGACGAGTCCGAGACCGCCCGGTGGGCGCTGTCGTGGGCACTCGGGGAGGCCCGGTTGCGCGGCATGGAACTGCTGGTCGTGCATGTCGCCCCGGTGCCTCCGTACGCGGCGGCGGCCGGCGTCCCCGGGCACGGCGCGGCCTGCGGGCTGCGTGAGGCGGGCGGTGAGCTGATCACCCGGCTGCTGGCCGAGTTGCAGGAGGGCGGCGGCTGCGGCGCCACCCGGGTCTCGGGGATGACGCTGCTGGGCGCCCCCGGCGACGCGCTGGTGCGGCTCGCCCGCGAAGAGGACATCCTGGTGGTGGGGCGCGGTACGCGCGGGCCGCTGTCGCGGCTGCTGCGCCCGTCGGTGCACCGTCACTGCGCCGCGCACGCCCGCGCCACCCTCGTCTGCGTGGCCCCGCCGACGATCGGCCGGCTCACCGTCCCCGGCGCCGCGCAGGAGCGGCCCCTGCGCCGCCGGCCGTGGTGGCGCCGCCACGAACAGGACCACACCGGCGGCTGACGCCCCGGGGTCCTCCCCTGCGCCCCGCGGTCCGGGGACCGCGGGGCCGGCGGTCACTCGCCCGCGCCGCCGAGGCGGATGTTGAAGTTGACGGTGGTGCCGACCACCGAGGTCACCGTGATGGTGGTCGGCCGCCAGGTGCCGTCCTCGAAGTGCAGGGTGCACTCCATGGTCACGCCGACCTCGCCGCGCAGGTCGCCGGGGCACACGACCGAGCGCGGGACGCCGTCCAGCTGGGGGGCCAGCTGCCGCAGCGCCTCGGCCTCCACCTGCGCCTGGGTCACGACCGGGACCGTGGGCGCGCCGGTGTCGCCGGTGCCGGGCGTGGTGGGCTGGGTGGGCGTGGTCGGCTCGGTGGGAGTGGTGGGGGCGGTCTGCTGCGGGGCCGGGGACTTGATGTCGTAGTTGATCTGGTCGCCGTCCACGCTGGTGACGGTGATGTTGACGACCCGCTCGGTGCCGTCGGCGGTGACCAGGCTGCACTGCAGCGTGGCGCCGACCTCGCCGCGCAGGTCGGCCGGGCAGCTGACCGAGCGGGGCTTGCCGCCGAGCTGGCCGGCCAGCTTGCCGGCGATCTGGGCCTCGACTTCGGAGGCGGCCACGGTCTTGTCCAGCAGGGCGGTGCAGCCGGTGGTGAGCCCGGCGACGAGCGCGGTGCCGAGCAGGGCGGGAGCCAGGAGCTTGCGCATCAACGTTCCTTGAGCCGTCGCGATGTAGACGCTACGACGATCGCCGTCCGGCCGTCCCGCCGCCCAGTGTCGGCGGTCCCGTCGTCCGGAGGACTTTTTCCGGCGCGCACCCGGGACCGTGCCACCGGGCGGGACCGGGACCGCACGCCCACCGCCCCCCGGCACGGTGCCCCGCCCCACCTGCGATCACCGACCCGTTCCGGCCGCGAAAGGGGGTACGGTCGCGGCTATGGGCCGAGTGACCGTCCGCAGACCGGTGCTGCGGCTGAAGACCGAGGGGGAGCCGATCCGGCGCCCGGACACGCTGGCCGTCGAGGAGCCGCTGGAGATCCGGGTGGGCGGACGGCCGCTGACGGTGACCATGCGGACCCCGGGCGACGACTTCGACCTGGTGGCGGGGTTCCTGGCGGCCGAGGGGATCATCGGCGGCCCGCGCGACCTGGTGGCGATGCGCTACTGCGCCGACACCGCCGAGCAGAACGTGCTGGACGTGGCGCTGGCCGAGGGGGTCCGCCCGCCGGGGACGCTGGCCGAGCGCGCCTTCCAGACCACCAGCGCCTGCGGGGTGTGCGGCAAGCAGAGCATCGAGGCGCTGCGCGCGCGCAGCCCCTACGAGCTGGCCGCCGACGCCGTGCGGGTCGATCCGCGGGTGCTGGCCCGGCTGCCGGACCGGCTGCGGGAGGCGCAGCGGGTCTTCGAGCGCACCGGCGGGCTGCACGCGGCCGGACTGTTCGACGCCTCCGGCGAGTTGCTGGCGGTCCGGGAGGACGTGGGCCGGCACAACGCGGTGGACAAGGTGGTCGGCTGGGCGCTGCGCGCAGACCTGCTGCCGCTGTCGGGACGGATCCTGATGGTCAGCGGGCGGGCGTCCTTCGAGCTGGCCCAGAAGGCGGTGCAGGCGGGGATCCCGGTGCTGGCGGCGGTGTCGGCGCCGTCCTCGCTGGCCGCGCAGCTGGCCGAGGAGACGGACCTGACGCTGGTGGGCTTCCTGCGCGGGGAGTCGATGAACGTCTACGCCGGGGCCCGGCGGATCATGGTCTGACGTCCGCCGGCCGGTTTGTCATCCGGACGCCAAAGGGCGCCGGTATTTTGTGGCGCCACGACCAAGAGCGTCCCCCCGTCGCGGGTCTTGACTTCTCTTCCGATGGGACGGGTGTGACCGATCGTCCCGTTCGTCCCGGGCGGGGCGAACGGTGTGAGGAGCAGGTGCATGACGAGGCCGTTGGGAGCCCAGGGAGCCGCGTGGGAGATCGACGAGCGGCATCCCCCGATCAAGACCCGGCGGGTCTCGTTCGACTGGGAGAAGACCCCGTTGCACTGGATCCCCGGGAATCCGGTGGCCACCCACATGATCAACTCCTTTCACGTGGTGCTGCCCGAGGGCGAGAAGTGGTTCATCAACTGCGTCAAGGCCGCCACCCCGTACGTCACCGACGAGCGGCTGCGCCGGGAGATCAAGGGCTTCATCGGCCAGGAGATGGTGCACTCGCGTTCCCACCAGGGCGTCCTGGACGGGCTGCTGGCGGCCAACGGCATCGACGTCACCGTGGTCACCGAGCCGGCCGGCCGGGGCAACGCCGAATGGCCCGCCAAGATGGCCGAGTTGCGCAAGCGCCGGCCCCGGCTCTACCGCAGGCGGCTGCTGTTCGAACTCGGCGCGGTCGCCGCCATCGAGCACTACACGGCGGTGCTCGGCCAGTGGATCATGGACAATGACCGGCTGGACGCCGCCGGGGTGGACCCCACCATGCTCGACCTGCTGCGCTGGCACGGCGCCGAGGAGGTCGAGCACCGCTCGGTGGTGTTCGACGTCTACCGGCACCTGGGCGGCGGGTACCTCATGCGGGTCGCCTCGTGGATGGTGGCGCTGTTCTTCCTGTACTGGGCGCTGATCGGCGGGACGCTGCTGTTCCTCAGGCAGGACCCGACCGTCAGGGGCAAGGTGACGCTGCCGCGGGTCTACCGCTCCTACCGCCGCTCGGTTCGCAGGGGCCTGGTCCCCGGGATCTTCACGCTGCTGCTCGGCGAGGCCCCGGTCTACCTGCGGCCCTCGCACCACCCCTCCCAGGTGTGCTCCACCCCGCAGGCGCTGGAGTACCTGATGCGCTCCCCTGCCGCCCGCGCCGCCGGCTACGACCCGTACTAGGCGGTCTTCCGGAGGTCCGGCGCGCAACGGACGGGAGCCGATGCGGTGACCGGCGCCCGGCCGGTCGCGTGGCGTCCTCCCGGTCGCCCGCAGAACTTCCGGACCCGACTTCTGGGCCCGCGCTCGGCGGCACGCGGGTGACCGGCCTCACCCGCGTGTCGCTTGACCCGCGTCCCGGTCCCGCGATTCATTAACACGATGTCCAATAGTTCGGATGAGCGGATCAGCAGGAGCCGGGTGACCTCCCGCTCCGGTGGCGGGCGGGTGGAGCTGGCGGTCTACCGGCAGGGCGATCCCGGCCGGCCGGTAGTGCTGCTGGTGCACGGCTATCCCGACACGCACGCCGTGTGGGACGAGGTCGCCGCCTCGCTCGCCGGGCGCTTCCACGTCGTCCGGTACGACGTGCGCGGCGCCGGGGCCTCCGCGCGCCCGTTCGGGACCGCCCCCTATGCGCTGGAGCACCTGATGGCGGACCTGCGCGCCGTGCTGGACGAGGTCTCCCCCGGGCGGCCGGTGCACCTGGTCGGCCACGACTGGGGCTCCATCCAGGGGTGGGAGGCCGTGTGCACCATGCCCACGCGGTTCGCCTCGTTCACCTCGATCTCCGGGCCCTGCCTGGACCATGTCGGACGGTGGATGCGCGCCAGGCTGGCCAGGCCCACCCCGCGCAACCTCGGGCTCGCGGCCGGGCAGGCCCTGCGCTCCTGGTACATCTACCTCTTCCAGACCCCGGTGCTGCCAGAGCTGCTGTGGCAGGCGGGGCTGGGCGGGCCATTCGGCCAGGCGCTCCGGCTGGGCGAGGGTGTCGAGCCGCGCGAGGGACATCCGGCCCGGACACTGGCCCGTGACGCGGCCGCCGGGGTCGGCCTCTACCGGGCCAATATGCGCGAGCGGCTGCGCCACCCGCGCGACCGGCGCACAGACGTGCCGGTACAGGTGATCGTGCCGACCCGGGACATGTTCGTGTCCCCCCACTTGGTGGGCGGGCTCGGCGAGCGGGTGCCGGACCTGTCCCTGCGGACGATCGACGCCCGGCACTGGGTGCCGCGCAGCCACCCCGACGTGATCGCCCGGTGGGTGGGCGAGCACGTCACCCGGGTGGAGGGCGGCCCGCTGACCGCCGCCGAGTCCCGGGCCCTGGAGCGGGCCCGGGTCAGGCCCCCGACGGCTCGGGCCGCTCGGCCGCGGCCTTCCCGAGCCCCCTGATCCGCAGCGCGGGGGTGAAGACGTGCGCCAGCGGGCCGATGGTGACCGCGTACAGCAGGGTGCCGACGCCCACCGTGCCGCCCAGCAGCCAGCCCGCCGCGACCACCGTCAGCTCAATGCCGGTGCGGGCGGCCCGCAGGGAGTGGCCGCGCGCCGCCAGCCCGGTCATCAGGCCGTCCCGGGGTCCCGGCCCGAAACCGGCGCCGATGTAGCAGCCGGTGGCGAATCCGCCGACCAGGATCGCGGCGATCAGGTAGGCCCAGCGCGCCGGGGCGGCCTGCGGCGCGGGCAGCAGGGCCAGGAACAGGTCCGCGAACAGGCCCACGAAGATCACGTTGCTGACGGTGCCGAGGCCGGGCCGCTGCCGCAGCGGGATCCACAGCAGCATGACCAGTGCCCCGACGATGATGATCCAGGTGCCGATGGACAGACCGAGGCGCAGCGACAATCCCTGGTGGAACACGTCCCACGGGTCGTTGCCCAGGCCCGAGGCCACCTGCAGGGCGATCCCGAGCCCGTACAAGGCCAATCCGGCATAGAGCTGCACCAGCCGGCGAGCCATCAAGGCCATTGCGGCCTTCCGGCCCGCCGGCGGTCTCAGCCTGCCGTACCGCCACCGTAGCCAGAAGTGGTCCGGTGTCCAGTCCAGGCCGTCCCGCGAGTCGGCGCCGAAACGCGGGACGAACAGAGCGAGCGCCACCAGGGCAGCGAGAACGATCAGCATCGGGATCTCCGGTCGGGGGTCGGGCACGGTGGTGCCACGGGAAGGACGAGTGGACCGTTACAGGCCACCGTGGGCCAGTTTGCCGAGGCAATGGCTTGCTACTTAAGAGCCAATCAAGGAAAGTGGTCTGCATGAGTGTGCGTCATGTCAGCGGCACCCAGCTCGCCCGCCTGCTGGGCGAGCTGCCGCAGGAGCGGCCCTTCTACGCCGCGCTGGCCCGGGCGGTGCGCGGGCTGGTGCTCAACGGCCGGCTGCCGCTACGGGTGCGTCTGCCCGCCGAACGGGACCTGGCCGCCGCGCTCGGGATCAGCCGGACCACGGTCACGGCCGCCTACGACCGGCTGCGCGACGAAGGCTATGTCGAGAGCCGCCAGGGGGCCGGCAGCTGGACCGCCTTGCCCCGGGCCGAACGGCCCGCCGCGCGCCAGGCGGTCACCCGGTTCGGCATCGCGCACACCGCCGACGGCGGATGGCCGCACGAGGAGCCCGTCGACCTGGGCTGCGCCGCGCCCGCCGCCCCGGCCGTCTTCGACGACGCGGTGGCCGAGGCCGTCGCCGAGCTGCCGCGCCACGCCGCCGGGCCCGGGTACGAGCCCGCCGGGCTGGTGGAGCTGCGCGAGGCCGTCGCCGCCCGCTACACCGAGTTGGGCGCCCCCACCCGGCCCGACCAGATCATGGTGACGACCGGTGCCCAGCAGGCGATCTCGCTGCTGACGCAGACGCTGCTGGACCCCGGCGACGCCGTGCTGGTCGAACGCCCCACCTACCCGCACGCGCTGGACGCCGTCCGGCGCCGCGGCGCCCGGCTGGTGCCGGTGGGCGTCACCGGCGGCTGGGACCTGGACCTGCTGGCCGGGAGCATGCGGCAGGCGGCGGTCCGGATGGCCTACACGATCCCCGACTTCCAGAACCCCACCGGCCACCTGCTCGACGACGCCGGGCGCACCGCGCTGATCGAGGCCGCCCGCGCCGCCGACGCCTTCCTCGTCGTCGATGAGACCTTCGCCGAGCTGGCGCATGACCCGGCGGCCCCGCGGCCCCGCCCGGTGGCCGCTCACGACACCGGCGGCCGGGTGATCAGCATCGGCTCGGCGTCCAAGCTGCTGTGGGGCGGCCTGCGCATCGGCTGGATCCGGGCCACCGCCCCGCTAGTGCGTCGGCTGGCCATGGCCCGCGAGTCCGTCGACATCGCCGGTCCGGTGCTGGAGCAGCTCATCACCTGGCGGCTCATGCCGCGCATCGAGGACGTCCGGGCGGAACGGGCGGCCACGCTCACCCGCAACCGCGACGCCCTCGTCGCGGCCCTGCGCGAGCTGCTGCCGGAGTGGGAGTTCACCGTCCCCGACGGCGGGATGACGCTGTGGGCGCGGCTGGGCGCCCCGGTGGCCACCTCGGTGGCCGAGGCGGCGTGGCGGCACGGCGTGCGGGTGACCCCCGGCCCGGTGTTCGGGGTGGACGGCGTGCTGGAGGACTGCCTGCGCCTGCCCTACGTCCTGGACCCGCGGACGCTGCGCACGGCGGTCGAACGGCTGGCGCGCGCTTGTCACGAGGCCGAGACCGCCCCCATCGCCCGCCCGCTGCCCGCCTACGTCTGAAGGGCGGGCCGGCCGCGCCGCGCCCGCCCAGGCGCGTCGCCACGCCTGCGGCACGGCGGCGGGCGGCCCGGCCGCACGCGGTGCCGGCCTCTGCGGACGGAACGGCTAGCCGTGCAGGTAGCCGACCAGGTGCTCGCGCTCGGTCTCCAGCTCGTCAATGGCGCTCTTGACGACGTCGCCGATGCTGACCAGCCCGACCATGCGCCCCTCGTCGACCACGGGCACGTGCCGAATCCGGTGCTCGGTCATGGTCGTGCGCAGCTCGGCCACGTCGGCGTCGGGGCCGCAGGTGCGCACCTCGGCCGTCATGATGTCGTGGACCGGTGCGCCCAGCAGGTCCGCACCCCGCTCGTGCAGCCTGCGCACCACGTCCCGTTCGGACACGATGCCGGCGATCCCGACCCCGTCCGGGGACACCACCACGGCCCCGATGTTCAGCTCGGCCAGCGTGGCCAACAGTTCCCGAACGGTCGCGTCGGGCCGCACGGTGGCCACCTCATGTCCTTTGTTGCGCAAGATGTCACGAATCCGCATAGCCCACACTCCGGCACGGGTCAGGGACGGCAAAGGCTCTCCTGACAAGGTCGCACGTTCTCACCCTGCGGAAAAGGCCCATGTGGCAGGCCGGTCCGGGAGGTGGGAGGCATGAACGGCGCCCATCGGGCAAAAGGAGCGCCATGGCGATGACGCAAGGGCGCACCATCGAGACCGACGTCCCGGCCCGGCTGGACCGGCTGCCCTGGGCCCGCTGGCACTGGACGGTGCTGGCCGGGCTGGGGGCCGTGTGGATCCTGGACGGGCTGGAGGTGACCGTGGTCGGGGTCATCGGGCCCCGGTTGACCGACGAGGCCGGCGGGCTGGGCCTGACCGACTCGCAGGTGGGACTGGCCGCCGCGATCTACGTGATCGGGGCCTGCCTCGGGGCGCTGGGGTTCGGTCACCTCACCGACCGGTTCGGGCGCAAGAAACTGTTCCTGCTGACCCTGGCGCTCTATCTGGTCGCCACCGTCGCCACCGCGTTCTCGTTCAACCCGTACTGGTTCTACGCCTGCCGGTTCCTGACCGGCGCGGGCATCGGCGGCGAGTACGCGGCCATCAACTCCGCCATCGACGAGCTGATCCCGGCACGGGTACGCGGCCGGGTGGACGTGGTGATCAACGGCTCGTTCTGGATCGGCACCACCATCGCCGCCGCGCTGTCCATCCCGATCCTCAACGGCGACCTGATCCCCGAGAACCTGGGCTGGCGGGCGATGTTCGCGCTCGGCGCGGTGCTGGGGCTGGGCATCCTGGTGGTACGGCGCACGGTGCCCGAGAGCCCGCGCTGGCTGTTCATCCACGGCCGCGAGGACGAGGCCGAGCGGGTGGTGCGCGGCATCGAGGAGTCCGTCCGCGCCGAGACCGGCCGGGACCTGCCCGAGCCGGACCGGCGGATCCGCGTCCGCCAGCGGGGGGCCATCGGGTTCGGGGAGATCGCGCACACCGCGCTGAAGCGCTACCCCCGCCGGACGGTGCTGGGCCTGTCCCTGTTCGTCGGGCAGGCGTTCCTCTACAACGCGGTGTACTTCACCTACGCCCTGGTGCTCGCGAAGTTCTTCGGCGTGCCGTCCGGCGACGTCGGTTACTACCTCATCCCCATCGGGCTGGGGAACTTCTTCGGGGCGTTCCTGCTGAGCCGGTTGTTCGACACGATCGGGCGGCGGCCCATGATCGCCGGCTCCTACATTCTGTCCGGGGTGCTGCTGATCGGCACCGGGCTGCTGTTCCAGGCCGGCGTGCTGTCGGCCACCACGCTGACGGCGTGCTGGTTCGCGGTGTTCTTCTTCGCCTCGGCGGGGGCCAGCGCCGCCTACCTGACGGTCAGCGAGATCTTCCCGATGGAGACCCGGGCGATGGCCATCGCCGCCTTCTACGCGGTGGGCACCGGCCTGGGCGGGGTGATCGGCCCGGCGCTGTTCGGCCGCCTGGTGGAGACCGGCGAGCTCGGCGCGGTGGCGGCCGGTTACTTCCTCGGCGCCGGGCTGATGATCGCCGCCGGGATCGTCGAGATCTTCCTCGGCGTGGAGGCGGCCCGGCGCTCGCTGGAGGACATCGCCCGGCCGCTGTCGGCCGAGGACCACTCCCCCGCCACCAAGACCTGAAATCCCGCCGCTGTCGCCGTCGTGCCCTGGACCCCGGTCCGGGGCACGACGGCGTCATGGCCGGCCGGGCGGGACGGCGGCGGAAACTCGGCGGACCGGATAGGGCCTGGCGTCAGGACTCGGCGCCCAGGGTGGTCAGCACGCTGAGGAAGTCGCGCGGCAGCACCAGCGCGTCGCCCTCGTAGCGGGTCTCCAGCAGGGTCAGCTCGCCGCCGCGCCACCAGAACAGGTGCGGGCTGAGCGAGCCGGGACCGTCCTCGTAGGCCTGGTGCGCCTGGATCTGCAGCTCCCGCGCCGCGGTGACCGCCGCGTGGTAGCCGGCGCGCGGGTTGATCGGGTGCGCCACGATGAGGCTGCGGCTCGGCGCGACCACCAGCGCGCCGTACGGCCCCATCTCGACGTACTCCTCCAACCAGGCCAGATGAGTGGCCGCGTAGAAGCTCCAGCCGTGCAGCACCGCCACCGGCACGCCGCCCAGCTCGGAGTCGTCCACCTGCAGCGGACCGTCGGCGCGCACATTGGCGCGGCCCAGCATGAACAGCGCGTCCCCGGAGACCGGCCAGCCGTTCATCTCCTCGACGGTGACGGTGCGGACCGTGGTGGGGGTGTCCACCACCACCGCCTCGATCAGCCCCGGCGCGAACGGCCGCGCGGCCAGCACCCCGTTGTCGGCCTCGGCCGGGTAGATCCGGGTCCGCAGCAGGTGCTGGGCCAGCTCGAAGTCCGACAGGTCCAGCGGCTCCTCGATCGCGGTCACGATCGTGGTGACGTGGTCGGAGACCAGCGCGGGCCAGTCGTCGCGCGGCACCAGCCGCGCCAGCTGACGCAGGTTGCGCATGCTGACGTGCAGCCGGTTGGCCCCCTCCAGCAGCATGACGTCGCCTGGCACCCGCCGACAGGCGTAACCGAGGTTCTCGGCCACCAGCACGACCAGTGAATCCAACGCGCCGCCCGCCCCGTCCAGAGCGCCCCCGCGCATCGACCCCTCCTTGCTCCGCGACGGATAGAGCTTGTCAGGAGAAGGTCACGAAGGAAAGTCCCGCCGGTCACGAACCGCTGTCGGTGACCCGGCGGTCACCTAGCGCCCGCTCCACCGGCCGCGGCAGCGTGTGCCCGATGGGCCCGTGCGGCACCGCGTCGGCGATCTCATCGTAGGGGGTGGGCCCGGTGTTGACGATCACGAGCCGGGCGCCGTGCGCGACGGCCTGCGGGCGCGGCCCGGCTGCCGGGGGAAGGTCAGCCAGGTGCCCACGGCCGGGAACGGGGGCCAGAACGGGCCGCCATGACCCTTCGTGGTTGATCCACTTCATAACGCGGCATGGGCGACTTCTCCCGGTCCGGGGTGCGACACTGGGGACCGCTATGAGGCCCACCCCGCACATCCTGGTGATCAACGGCACGAAGGTTCGCCGGCCGGTGTTCGTCCTGGGCGCTCCCCATTCCGGCACGGACCTGCTGGCCCGCGCGGTGAAGCAGGCGGCGGGGTTCCACCTGACGGCCGGCCGTCCCGGCGTGCTGCGGGTGACCTACGCCTTCGCCCGGCGCCCGGCCATCGCCAGTGAGCGCGGCCGGGGGGCCGCCCGGGTGCTGCGCGACGCCTACGCCGAGGCCTGGCAGATCTCCCCGCGAGGCTGCGCGCAGTGTCCGGCCGAGTGCCGGGCACTGGCGGGGCTGCCGCCCACCGGCGCGCCAGATGCCCCGGACGCCGGCCTGGCCTGCGCGCAGCCGCACGGGGTGCACCGGTTCGCCGATGCCTCACCCGACCTGATCTACAGCGCCGACGTGCTGCTGGACGCCTTCCCCGACGCCCAGTTGCTGCAGGTGATCCGGGACGGCCGGGACGTGGTGGCCGGGATGCTGGCCGACGAGCGCTGCCTGGCCTGGTTCAAGCCCGGGTTCGCCAACCTGGAGGAGGTCTTCCCCAACCCCTTCCTGGGCGTGGAGGACTTCATCGACCGCAACCGCTGGCCGACGGCGGCACCGGCGGTCAAGTGCGCGCTGCGCTGGCGCGGCTCGGTGCGCCTCAGTGCCCGGCTGCGCGCACAAGTCCCCGAGGACCAGCTGTTCACGGTGCGCTACGAGGATCTGGTCGCCCGTCCGGGCGCGGTCGCCGAGGACGTGTCGCAGTACCTGGGCGCCCCGCTGTCCAAGGCGGCGCTGACCGGGCTGGTGCGGGCCGGGGACCGCGGCGCCCAGGAGGGTGCCGTGGGGGCCTGGCGCGAGCGGCTCACCCCCAAGCAGCTCGCCCAGGTGGAACGGGTGGCCGGGCAGGAGCTGCGGCGGCTGGGCTACCGGCTCAGCGGCGCCGGATGAGCGAGCCGGCGCCGGCCGCCGCCTCGGGACCGGCCCAGCCGATCGCCACGCCCGCGGCGCCCAGGCCGACCAGCAGGATCGCGTAGCGGCCGGCGCCGCCCTTCCACGGGTTGATCTTGATGGTGGGACGCATGGTGCGCACCTCCTCCGCTGTGGTGGTGTCCGCCGCGACCGGCGGCGTGACACGACGACTATGACGCTCTCCGGTGACGGCCGGTTGGCGGCCGGATCACCGGCGGGCGAACCCCCGTCCGGCGGGAGCGGAACGACGGCCCGTGCTCCGGCGGCCGGACCGCACGATCGGGCCGCGGCCCGATCGTGCGGTCCGGCCGCGGAACGCCCCCGGCCCGCGCCGCTGAGCCGCCCTCAGGAGCCGTGCGGAGCGTTCGGAGGCATCCGGGGAGGCCCGAAGGCTCCCCACCCGGCAGCGGCATGATCAGCCCGGCCGTCGCGCCGGGGACCGGCGAGGACGGCCTCCGGGGTCCCACGGCCACCGGCGGGCGCGGATCGGTTCCTCGGTCACAGACGGGATCTACCCGCGCATCCCGCCCCTGTCGCGACTGCGGGCGACTTTTGGAGCACGATATGTCATCACCTGGTCATTCGGCGCCCAGCGGCTCCGGCCGGCGCCCGTTCCCGCCGGCCGCCTGCCGGGCGAACTGGGTGCGGTACAGCTCGGCGTACAGGCCGCCGGCCAGCAGCAACTCCTCATGCCGGCCGCGCTCGGCGATCCGCCCGCCGTCGACCACCAAGATCTGGTCCGCCTCCCGGATCGTCGACAGCCGGTGCGCGATCACCAGCGAGGTCCGCCCGGCCAGCGCCGTCTTGAGCGCACGCTGCACAGCTGCCTCCGACTCCGAGTCCAGGTGCGCGGTCGCCTCGTCCAGGATCACCACGGACGGGGCCTTGAGCAGCAGGCGGGCGATGGCCAGCCGCTGCTTCTCACCGCCGGACAGCCGGTAGCCGCGGTCGCCCACCACGGTGTCCAGCCCCTCGGGCATCGAGGCCACCAGGTCCCAGATGTGCGCGCCCTTGAGCGCCTCGACGATCTCTTCCTCGCTCGCCTCCGGCCTGGCGTACCGCAGGTTGGCCCGGATGGAGTCGTGGAAGAGGTGGGCGTCCTGGGTGACCACGCCGACGGTGTCGCGCAGCGACTCCAGGGTGAGGTCGCGCACGTCCCGCCCGCCGATCCGCACCGCCCCCTCGGTGACGTCGTACAGGCGCGACACCAGATGGGTGAGGGTGGTCTTGCCCGCACCGGACGGGCCGACGAGCGCGACCAACTCGCCGGGCGCGGCGGTGAAGGTCACCCCGTGCAGCACCTGACGGGCGGGCGAGGCGTCGGTGCGCGCGATGGACTCCAGCGAGGCCAGCGAGACCTCCTCGGCCGCCGGGTAGCGGAAGACGACCCGGTCGAACTCGACCGCCGGGGCCTGCGGCGCGCCGCCGGAGGCCAGCGGGGCGGCCCCCGGGCGCTCGTCGATCATCGGCTTCAGGTCCAGCACCTCGAAGACCCGGTCGAAGCTCACCAGCGCGGTCATCACGTCCACCTGCACGTTCGACAGCGCCGTCAGCGGGCCGTACATCCGGGTCAGCAGGGCCGCCAGCGCCACCAGCGTGCCGAGCTGGAGGGCGTCCCCCACCACCAGGACGCCGCCGACGCCGTACACCATCGCGGTCGCCAGCGCGGCGACCAAGGTCAGCGCGGTGAAGAAGACCCGGCCGTACATCGCGGCGACCACGCCGATGTCGCGCACCCGCCCGGCCCGGTCGGCGAACATGCCCGACTCCTCGGCCGGGCGCCCGTACAGCTTGGCCAACATCGCGCCGGCCACGTTGAAGCGCTCGGTCATCAGCGAGCTCATCTCGGCGTCCAGCTGCATCTGCTCGCGGCTGATGCGCTGCAGCCGCCGGCCCACCCACTTGGCCGGGACGATGAAGATCGGCAGCAGCACCAGGGCGATCACGGTGACCTGCCACGACAGCCAGAACATCGCGGCCAGCACCAGCACCAGGCTGATCACGTTGGACACCACCGCCGACAGGGTGGTGGTCAGCGCCCGCTGGGCGCCGATCACGTCACTGTTGAGCCGGCTGATCAGCGAACCGGTCTGCGCCCGCATGAAGAACGCCACCGGCATCCGCTGCACATGGTCGAACACCTGGGTGCGCAGGTCGTAGATCAGCCCCTCGCCGATCCGGGCCGAGTACCACCGCTGCGCCAGCGACAGCACCGCCTCCACCAGGGCCAGCGCCGCCACGGCCGCGGCCAGCCAGACCACCACCGAGGTGCGGCCCGGCACCACGCCCCGGTCGATGATGGTCTTCAGCAGCAGCGGGCCGGCGACCACGATGCCGGCCGAGACCGCGTTGAGGACCAGGAACAGCACCAGCTCGCGCAGGTACGGGCGGGCGTAGCCGGCGATCCGCCGGACGGTGTCCGGCTGCAGCTTCTGCTGTGTGACCGAGCCGTCCCGGCGGAACGAGGCCATCACCTGCCAGCCGTTGCCCGGCATGCCCGGCATTCCCACTCCGGCCTCCCGCGCGTAATCAAGTAATCAGGGTCGCACCCCGCACCAACGTACCGGCCCCCCGGCCCGCTTCCCCGCTCCGCTCAGGGCGAAAACACCGCGCCCGGGCCGGCGGCGCCATGGGCCGCCGGCCCGGGCGCGTCCCGGGTCCCTGCGGTGGCGGGGCGAGCCCCGCCGTGGTCTTCCTCAGCCCCCGCGCAGCGCCCGCAGCCGGGCCAGCTGCTCGCGCCGCTCGGCGGCGCACTGCTGCTCCAGGGTGTTGCCGGGGGCCTCGCGCAGCAGCCGCTGGGTGGCCACTGCCGCGTCCGCGTCGACCTGCAGCAGCGCGGCGACCAGGTCGGCCACGGCGTCGTCGAGCCCGGCGGCCGGCACGAGCCGCTCGGCCAGGCCGAGCGCGGCCGCCTCCGGCGCCGCCACCCTGCGGGCGGTCAGGCAGATGTCGATCGCCCGGTTCACCCCGACGATGTCCACCAGCGGCTTGGTGCCGGTCAGGTCCGGCACCAGGCCCAGCGCGGGCTCCTTCATGCAGTACCAGGCGTCGTCGGCCAACACCCGCAGGTCGCAGGCCAGCGCGAGCTGGAAGCCGGCGCCGATGGCGTAGCCGTGCACCGCCGCGATCGAGACGATCTCCGGGCGGCGCAGCCAGGTGTAGCCGGCCTGCAGCTCGGCGATGAACCGGTCCCCCTCCTGCGGATCGGCCGTCGGCCCGCCGCCCTCGGAGAACATGCTCAGGTCGATGCCCGCCGAGAACGCCTTGCCGGCACCGCGCACGACCACCACCCGGACCGAGCCGGGCAGCGCGTCACCGATCCGCGCCAGGGTCCGCCACATCGCGAACGTCATCGCGTTGCGCTTGTCCGGCCGGTCCAGCGTGATCGTCGCCACCGGGCCGTCGATCTCCAACCGCAGCCCGGCCTCGGCCAGGTCCTCGGCCGGCACCGGTGCCGCGGCAGCCTGCTCCCTCACGTCCACCAGGACGCCTCCTTTCGCGCAGCGCCTCGCGGCGGCCCGGTGGACCGGGACGCCCACCCGCCCGCCGCCGCGACCGAACCCTACTCGGTCGGCCGCGGCGGCGGTCCGGGCGCCCTGCGCGCTCGGACCGGGGGCGGGGCGGTCAGGCCTTCTTGCCGCGCGTCGCCCCTCCACGACCGCGCAGGTTGACTCCGGACTCGGTGAGAATCCGGTGAATGAAGCCGTAGGAGCGGCCGGTGGCGGCAGCCAAGGCGCGGATGCTCTCGCCGGAGTCGTACCTCTTCTTGAGTTCCGCCGCCAGCTTGTCGCGCTCGGCACCGGTCACGCGGGTGCCCTTCTTAAGGGTCTCGGCCACGAGTACCTCCCGTAGTGATGTGGTGACCGCTGCGTTATCCCCCGCCATGATCAGTCATTCCCGGCCGATCGGCTACCCACTACGCCAGAAAAGATCTGCTTCCTTGCTGTGGCGGTCACGCAAGTGCCACCAGATCGGCAAACTCCTCACTCCAGATGTCCTCGACACCATCGGGCAGCAAAATCACTCTTTCCGGCCGGAGCGCCTCCACCGCGCCCTCGTCGTGGGTCACCAGGACGATGGCGCCGGCGAAGGTGCGCAACGCCGCCAGGATCTCCTCGCGGCTGGCCGGGTCCAGGTTGTTGGTGGGCTCGTCCAGCAGCAGCACGTTGGCGCTGGAGACCACCAGCATGGCCAGCGCCAGCCGGGTCTTCTCCCCGCCCGACAGCACGCCCGCGGGCTTGTCCACGTCATCGCCGGTGAACAGGAAGGAGCCCAGGATCTTGCGGACCTCCACGTCGGCCAGGTCGGGCGCCGAGGAGCGCATGTTCTCCAGCACCGTGCGCTCGGTGTCCAGCGTCTCGTGCTCCTGCGCGTAGTAGCCCAGCCGCAGCCCGTGTCCGGCGACCACCCGGCCGGTGTCGGGCTTGTCCAGGCCCGCCAGCAGGCGCAGCAGGGTGGTCTTGCCGGCCCCGTTCAGCCCGAGCACCACCACCCGGCTGCCGCGGTCGATGGCCAGATCCACATCCGTGAAAATCTCCAAGGATCCGTAGGATTTCGACAAACCCTCCGCGGTGAGCGGAGTCCGCCCACAGGGGGCCGGATCCGGAAATCGGATTTTCGCCACCCGGTCGGCCTTACGCTGCCCTTCGGCCCCGGCCAGCAACTGGCGGGCCCGCCGGTCCATTTGCTGGGCGGCCTTGGCCTTGGTGGCCTTGGCACGCATCTTGTCGGCCTGCGCCAGCAGCGCCGCCGCCTGCCGCTGGGCGTTGGCCTGCTCGCGCCTGCGCCGCCGCTCGTCGGTCTCGCGCTGCTCCAGGTATGCCTTCCAGCCGATGTTGTAAACGTCGATGACGCAGCGGTTGGCGTCCAGGTGGAAGACCCGGTTGACGACCGTGTCCAGCAGCTCCACATCGTGGCTGATGACCACCAGGCCGCCGGAGTGCGAGCGCAGGAACTCGCGCAGCCACACGATGGAGTCGGCGTCCAGGTGGTTGGTCGGCTCGTCCAGCAGCAGCGTCTCGGCGTCGGAGAACAGGATCCGGGCCAGCTCCACCCGCCGCCGCTGCCCGCCCGACAGGGTGCCCAGCGGCTGGCCCAGCACCCGGTCCGGCAGGCCCAGGCTGGAGGCGATGGAGGCGGCCTCGGCCTCGGCGGCGTACCCGCCGAGCACGTGCAGCCGGTCCTCCAGCCGCCCGTAGCGGCGCACCGCCCGGTCCCGCTCGGCGCCGGTGGCGGTGGCCATGGCCTCCTCGGCGGCACGCAGGCCGCGGATGACCTCGTCCAGCCCGCGCGCCGACAGGATCCGGTCGCGGGCCAGCTCCTCCAGGTCCACCCCGCGCGGGTCCTGCGGCAGGTAGCCGATCGAGCCGGACCGGGTCACCGTGCCGCCGGCGGGCAGCGCCTCACCGGCCAGGACCTTGGTCAGCGTGGTCTTGCCGGCGCCGTTGCGGCCCACCAGCCCCACCCGGTCGCCGGGGTTGACCCGGAAGGTGGCCTTCTCGATGAGCAGCCGGGATCCGGCGCGCAGCTCGACATCGGTGGCATTGATCACAGTGACAGGGCTCCCCAGGGCGACGGACCGCTCGCGGACGCGTGGAAGGGTGACAGGTGGCCGGACGGCCTGGTCATGGCGAGACGCGCCGGGGATCGTTCACCGCGGCGCGTCCGGAGGGTCTGTCACGTCGGGAGCGGCACCCGATCAGTGTACGGGACCCCGGCAAGGCGGCCGAGCCGCAGGAGCGGTCCCCCCCCCCGGGCCGACACGTCGTGGCCGGCCCGATCCCGCCCCTCAGGAGCCGTCCGGAGCCGCCTTGAGACCGTCGAGGAGCACGGTGGTCAGAGGGTCGTCCGGGCGCGCCCCCGGACGGCACACGGCGACGTTGAGCAGCCCCACGATCTCCTCCGGCGCGATGTCCGGCCGCATCGTGCCCTCCCGCTGGGCTCCTTCGGCGATCTGGGTGTAGAGCGCGGTCAGGGCGTCGACGAGGCGGGGCACTTCGGGGTGGCCGGCTCCGCTCTCCGGCGGGGACTTGAGCAGGGCTAGCGGCAGTCCGGCGCAGTGCTCCACGATGAGCAGCAGGACCTGCCAGCGCGGGATCGGGCGGGCGGCGAAGTCCCGGCCGGCCTCCAGCAGGCGCCGCAGGGTGTCGACGGTGATCTCGTCCAGCAGGGCCCGCCGGTCGGGGAAGTGGCGGTAGAGCGTGCCGACGCCGAGGCCGGCCGTGCGGGCGATCTCCTCCATCGAGGCCTCCGGCCCACGCTCGGTGAACAGTTCGAGCGCGGCGGCGACGATAAGCCCCCGGTTGCGTCGCGCGTCGGCTCGCACGGGCCTGTTTCCTCCAGCAATCGGAATCTTGAATTCACCTTACTGTAGGGTGCGCTACCAGAAGCGGAAGTTCCGATTCATGTTTTAGGAGGGGTCATGAGGCTGGGAGTGCACATCGTCGATGCGGGGTCCGGGCTGGAGGAGATCGTCGGCCGAGTGCGCGCGGCGGCGGACGCCGGGTTCGCCGGCGCCTACTTCGGCCAGCTCACCTCATGGGACGCGGTCGGCCTGGCCGCGCTGGCCGGACGGGAGGTGCCCGGGATCGAGGTGGGGACGGCCGTGACGCAGACCTGGCCGCGGCATCCGCTCGCCCTGGCCGGCCAGGCGCTGACCGCGCAGGCGGCCACCGGCGGACGCTTCACGCTCGGCGTCGGGCCGAGCCATCCGCAGATCGTCGAAGGGCTGTTCGGCCTTCCCTACGAGCGTCCGGCCAGGCATGTCCGCGAGTACCTGACCGCCCTGATGCCGTTGCTGCGGGGAGAGCCGGTGGACTTCCACGGGGAGACGCTCACCGCGGCCGGGCGCGTCGAGGTGCCCGTTCCCCGGCCGCCGTCCGTGCTGCTGTCGGCGCTCGGCCCCGTCATGCTGCGGATCGCCGGGGAACTCGCCGACGGGACGGTCACCGTCTGGACGGGTCCAGAGTCGATCGCCGACCACGTCGTACCCGCCATCACCCGCGCCGCCGCGCAGGCGGGACGGCCCGATCCCCGGATCGTGGCCACCGTCGTCGTGAGCGTGACCGCCGACCCCGAAGGCGTCCTGCAGCAGACCGTCGAGCAGTTGGGCATGGCCGCCGACCTGCCCGCCTACCGCGCCACGCTCGACCGGCAGGGCCTGACCGGCGTGCACGAGACGGTCGTGGCCGGGGACGAGGGCACCGTCGAACGCGCACTGCGCGCCTACGCCGACGCGGGCGCCACGGAACTGATCGTCAGCGCGCACGGCGACGAACGGGACCGGGCGCGGACCCTGGAGTTCCTGGCCTCCCTCGCCGACGATCTCTGATCGGCATCCGACCGGCGGAAAGGGAACCGGACGGGCGCCGGGTGCGTCAGGATCGTGCGGTACGTCACGATCTTCCGAGGTGGTTCATGCGGGTGCTTGCGCGTCTTTCGGCCCTCGTCTGCCTGCTGGTGGCCTGGACGGCGGTCGGCCTGGTGCGGCCATCCTGGTCGTGCGGCTGCGGGGCGATGGTCACCTCGGACTCGGCCGACCTGCTGGTCGGCCAGGAGACCTCGATCGTGCGGTACGACGACCGGACCCGCACCGAGCACATCGTGATGCGCCTGTCGGTGCGGTCGAAGGCGCGGGACGCGGCCTGGCTGTTCCCCACCCCGTCGACGGCGGAGGTGAAGCTGGGCGAACGGTCCTGGTTCGAGCAGCTCGACCGGCTCACCGAGCCGAAGGTGGTCAAGCGCCGGCACTGGTGGGGCCGTCCCGGCGGCGGCCTGGTCGGCGGCGACGGGTCGAGCGCGGGCGCGCCGCCCGGCGGCGTCGCGGTGCTCGGGGAGCAGCGGCTGGGCCCCTTCCAGGTCGCCACGCTGGCCGCAGACGACTCCCGGGCGCTGGCGGGCTGGCTGGAGCGCAACGGGTACCGGCTCAGCGACCGGCTGGCTGACGGGCTGCGGCCGTACGTGCGGATGGGCTGGAAGTACGTCGCGGTCAAGCTGGCGCCCGGCGCGGGCGGACGGCTGAACGGCGACCTGGACCCGCTGCACGTCAGCTTCCGCAGCGACGAGATCGTCTACCCCATGCGGCTGTCCCGCCTGGCCAGCAACGACCAGGCGGTGCACCTGTACGTGCTGGGCGCGCACCGGGTGGCGCACCACGGCCCGCGCGGCCACGCGTTCGGCGTGACCTTCGCGGGCTGGGTGGAGCCCCGGCAGGTCGCCGCGCCGGGGCTGCGCGACTTCCTCGGTGGCCGGCTGTTCCTCACCGAAGTGATCAACCAGAGGCTGGCGCCCGACGTCATCGACGACGACTTCCGCTACCGGTACACCGAGGACCTCACCCACCGGGAGGTCCGGTACGAGGACGAGTACCTCACGGTCCTCGGCGTCCCGGCGGGCTACGCGATCGTGCTGGGCGCGCTCGGGGGCGTCGCGGTCGTCGTGGCGGGCGTCATTGCCGTTCGGCGGCGAGGCGCTGCTGGATGACGCCCTGCAGGCGCTGCAGGCCGCCGACGCCGAGCATGCCGATCTGGCCCTCCAGGTCGCGCAGCATCGTGTTGGTGTCCGCGACGGTCTCCGAGGACTGCATCAGCACGGTGCCCTGGCCGGTGAAGTCGAACTGGTGCTCCTCCCCCGACGTCCCGCCGATGCCGAACACCGAGCGGGCCACGCCTAGGGCGCCGCGCATGTAGCTGTGGTCGTAGTGGTGGCAGGGGGACGGGCAGTCGGCCCAGCCCAGCAGCGCCTGCGGGTCCACCCGGATGGGCGGCTCGACGAAGTGCACCGGCCCGTTGGAGGCGGCGATGAACCGGCCGGTGCCGATGAGGGTGAGGAACCCGGGGATGATCGACTGCTTGAGCTCCAGGCCCGGCTCGAACGCCAGCAGGTTGCCCGCCCGTACAGTGAGGTTGCCGTCGTCGAGGTCGTAGGAGTTGACGTCGAAGCCCCGGTCGGCCAGCAGCAGCTTGCCCTGGCCCTGCGCCACGATCCAGTCGTGGGCGTACAGCGGCGAGTGGAAGTGCGCGGCGACCAGGGCGTCCAGCGGCCCGGCCGACAGCGCCTCGAAGCGGATCTGCCCGTAGTAGGCGATCATCTTGCCCTTCTGGGTGAACCACTGCCCGTTGAGGTCCACGCAGAAGGCGTAGGGGTTGACGTTGTCGTTGGACGGCAGGGTCGCCGGGTTGAAGGTGGGAGTGCTCACGAACGCCTCAGATCTTCTTCTCGCTGGCCTGCACGTACACGATTCCGTGGCCGGACAGCTCCAGCTGGAACGCCTCGCCCGAGCCCCGGCCGACCATGTCCCGCAGCCCCATCGAGGTCTTCAGCCTGTTGGTGACCTGGCCGCGGTGCGCCACGTAGGCCTGCGGGTCGACGTAGATGGGACGCTGGGGGCTGATCGGCAGCTCGATGACGCCGCCGTGCGAGAGCACCGCGACCGAGCCGTGGCCGGACAGGGTGGTGGTGAACAGGCCCTGGCCGGTCATCTGCCCGCGGATCACGCCGGACAGCCCGCCCTGCTCGCCCAGGAACATGGTGCCCGACTGCAGGCTCGCGTCGTAGACCAGCAGCCGGTCGGCCTCCACGTAGAGGGTGTCGCCCTGCAGCTCGATCACGTTCACGTACAGCCCGCCGTGTCCGAACATCACGCTGCCCTGGCCGGTGACGTGCATCAGCGGGGCGCTCTCCCCCGCCATGGCCCGCCCGATGGCGCCGCCGATGCCCGCTCCCCCGGTGACGCTGGGCTCGAAGCGGACGCGGCCGACGTAGGCGAGCATGGCGCCGCGCTTGCTGTACAGCTCCTGGCCCGGGCCGACCGGCGCCTGGAGCATCTTGCTGTTGATGGGGCTGAATGCAGGCATCTCAGATCTCCATAATCCCGCCGCCGCGCTCGGCCGGCTGGACGTACACCAGCCCGTGGCCCTGGTACCGGAACTGCACGCTCTCCCCGGACCCCTGGCCCAGGACGGTGCGCCAGTTGACGTCGGTGACGAAGTCCTGCTGGAGCTGCCCGCGGTGCGCCACGTAGGCGTGCGGGTCCACGCACAGCGGGACGCCGGGCGTGACCTCCAGGCCGATCGCCGGGCCGTCGGACAGGATCGCCACCATGCCGTGCCCCTCCACCTTGGTGGTGGCCAGGCCCTGCCCGGTGCCCATCCCGCGCAGGCCGGTGAACTGCACCCCGGTCCGCAGCTGCCCGTCGAAGGCCAGCAGGCTCTCCGACTCCACGAACAGGGTGTCGCCCTGCAGCGGGATGAGAGTGACCTCGGTGGCCTCGCTGGCCAGGTACACCGTGCCCTGGCCGGTGATCTCCATCAGCGTCATGCTCTCGCCGGCCACCCGGCGGCGCAGCGCCCCGCGCAGCCCCTCGCCCCCGGTCATGCCCTGGCGTTTGAAGTTCATCTGGCCGTCGTAGGCGACCATGGACCCGTTCAGCGCCCGGATGGTCTCGCCCATGAGGTCCACGGCGAGCATCTTCGAGCCGTTCAACCGAAATTGCGCCACGAGGCCACAACATACTGGCTCTTCGCCGGCGCGGCCCAGGTGATCGGTGCGCCGGGCCGCACCCGGCCGCCCGGCCCGCACGGCGGGAACGGCCTGGACCGACATACGGCGGCATACAACGGCATACGACGACATGGAACGGCACGGCGGTGGCCGATACGGGCGCCCGGATCGTGGACGCCCGCACCGGCCGTCCGCGCCGTTCGGCGGTACGGTGGCCCGGCAAGCGGCGGATCATGGAAGATGTCCTCATGTGGTTCGCAGCCGAGCGCCGTGGCGGGCGGCGCTGGATCGTGCCCTGCCTGGCGCTGGCCGCGGGCGTGGCGGTGGCGGCCGTGCTGGCCGCCCGGGACCGGACCGGCGCCGGGCTGGCGGTGCTGGCGGTGCTGGCCGCCTACGCCGGGCATCTGGCGTACCGGCGGGACGAGCCGGCGCTGCCGATCAGCGCCGCGTTCGGCAGCGGCCATCGGGCGCGCGCCCATCTGCGGGCCGCCGCGATCACCGGGGACGTGCTGGTGGCCGCGCTGGTCGGGGCGGTGGTGGTGCAGGCGCTGCGGGGCGGGGAACTGCTGCCCTACCTGTGGCCGGCGGCACTGGCCGGGGTCGTGTACACACTCTCGGCGATGGTCGCCGGGCGTGGCGTGTAGCCCGGCCGAATTCTGTGTGAACTTCCGGGCACGGACGCCGTTTGCCCAGCTCGGCGAGGCATTATGCGGCTGTGTCCCCGATGGATGTCCTGCTGCCGGCGCCCGCCGCGTTCCACCCCGTGGTGGACCTCGGCACGGGCGCCGTGGTGGCGGTCACCGCCCACTGCGAGCCCTTGGGCTCGCCCACCGCGTTCCCGCCGGGCGACCCCGCCCGCGAGGACCTGCGCCGGGCGCTGCTGGCCGCCCGCGCCGCCGCAGAGCTCGGGACCTCGCTCCCGCTGCAACTGTCGCTGCGCGCCGAGACCGTCGCGCAGGGCCGCCGCACGCTGGCGGAACTGCACCAGGGGCTGACCGGTACCGGCCGCCGCCCCAACGAGATCATCATCTGCGTGAGCGGCGGGTTCGCCCCGGCGCAGCGGCCCGTGGTCACCACCGCCCTGCACGATCTGCGCAAGGCCGGGTACCTGGTCGGACTGGCCGGGCTGGGCGTCGCGCACGCTCCGCTGGACCTGCTGGTCGACTGCCTGCCGTACCTGGTGCGGCTGGATCCTGATCTGGCCCGCCGGTCGTGCGGGGATCCGCGCCGCACGGCGCTGCTGGCCTCGCTGGTCGACTTGGCCCACCGTATCGGCACCCACGTCCAGGCGCCCGGCCTGGCCACCGAGGAACAGGTGCTGCACGTGCGCGAGCATGGGGTGCGGCTGGTGCAGGGCCCGGCGCTGGCCCCGCCCGAGTGGCGGCCCGGGATGGGCGTCACCGTCCCCGTCGCGCGGGAGGAGCCGGTGGTCCGCTCCCCCTCGGCCGACCTGGGGCCACGGGTGTCGGAGTTCACGCTGCCGGCGGTGACGATGGACCTGTCGGCCACCGCCGACGAGGTGCTGAACGCCTTCAACGCCGAGCGCGGCACCTCCAGCATCGTGCTGGTCGACCAGTACCAGCGGCCCCGGCACACCGTGGACCGCACCCGGTTCCTGCTGCAGCTGTCGGGGGCGTACGGGCACGCGCTGCACGCCCAGAAACCGGCGGCGAGGCTGGCCGACGGGCCCCGGCTGGTGCCCAAGACCGTGCCGGCCATCGCCGCGCTGCGGGCCGCGGGCCGGGACGGCGAGCGAGTCTACGACGACCTGGTGGTGACCGACGAAGTCGGCCGCTGCCTGGGCATCGTGCGGGTCGGCGACCTGATCCGCAGCCTGTCCCCCTGAGGCCACCGGGCACCGGACACTCCCCCGAGGCCATCAAGGCACTGCAACCACCCTGGAGTGCGCCTACCCGGCCGCGCCGGCGTCGGGGCCGCCCGCCGGCAGGCCGCTCTCGGCGGTCTCCTGGGCGAGGATGGCCGCCTGGACGCGGCTGCGCAGCCCCAGTTTGGCCAGGATCCGGCTGACATGGGTCTTGGTGGTGGTCTCGGCCATGTGCAGCCGGGCGGCGATCTGCCCGTTGGACAGGCCCTCGCCCAGGCACCCGAAGACCTCCCGCTCGCGCGGCGTCAGGTCGGCCAGCCCCGGCGGCGGGGCCGCGCCCACGGGCCGCGGGCGGCCCGCGAACGCGCTGATCAGCCGGCGGGTGACGGCGGGCGCCAGGACCCCCTCCCCGGCCGCCACCGTGCGCACCGCCTCCACCAGCCGGTCGGCGTCGATGTCCTTGAGCAGGAAGCCCGCCGCGCCCGCGCGCAGCGCGCCGAACACGTACTCGTCCACGTCGAAGGTGGTCAGCACCAGCACGTCGGCGTCCACGCCGGCCAGCTCCCGGGTCGCCGAGATTCCGTCCAGCCGGGGCATCCGCACGTCCATCAGCACCACGTGCGGCCGCAGCCGGCGGGCCAGCGCCACCGCCTCCAGCCCGTCGGCGGCCTCCCCCACCACCTCGATGTCGGGGGCCGAGCGCAGGATCAGCACCAGCCCGGCCCGTACCGCCGCCTGGTCGTCGGCCACCAGCACCCTGATCAAGGATCTCCTCCGTCCGGCGTCGTGGTCGGCAGCTCGGCCCGCACCCGCCAGCACCCGTCCTCGGGCCCGGCGGTGAACGTGCCGCGCAGGATCGAGGCGCGCTCGCGCATCCCGATCAGGCCGCTGCCGGCCCCCGGCAGCTCGGTGCGCTCCGCGCCCAGCGGGCTTTCCACGGTCACGCACAGCCGGTCGGGGCGGTGCTCGACGAGCACCTCGGCGCGGCCGGGCCCGGCGTGCTTGAGCACGTTGGTCAGCGACTCCTGGACGATCCGGTAGGCGGCCAGCTCCACCGCCGCGGGCAGCTCCCGCGCCGTCCCGGTCACCTTCACCCCCACCGACAGGTCGGGGCGGGCGGCGCGCTCGGCCAGCCGTTCCAGGTCCGCCAGCCGGGGCGCGGCCGGCGGGTCGCCGGTCCCGTCCCGCTCCTCGCGCAACAGGCCGATCATGCGGCGCATCTCCGCCAGCCCCTGCACGCTGTTCTCCCTGATCACGCTCATGGCCTGGCGGACGCCCTCGCGGTCCAGGTCCGGCAGCCGCAGCACCGCCGAGGAGTGCAGGGCCACCGCGCTGAGATGGTTGGCGACCACGTCGTGCAGCTCGCGGGCCATCCGGGCGCGTTCGTCCGCCACCGCGTTGCGCCGGTCCAGCTCGGCCAGCCGGGCCAGCTGCTCGGCCCGCTGCCGCTCCAGCTCGGCCCGGTTGCGGTGCTCGCGCACCACCATCGCGGTCAGCACCGGGCCCACCCAGGTCATGCCGGCCACCCCGCCGATGATCACCGTCGCCTCCCACGCGGAGGCCCACAGCCCCACCCCGCCGGCCAGCAGCACGGTCACGGCCACCGTGACCGCCAGCAGCCGCTCGGCCATCCGGCGCGGACCGTACAGGCTGGAGGCGTACAGCGCGTCGGTGTAGACCAGCATGGTGCCCAGGCTGGGGCTCATCACGATGTCGGCGACCATCGCCGGGGTGGCGACGGCGAGCCCCGCCATCGGGGACGTCCGCCGGAACAGCATGGCCGCGCACACCCCCAGCAGCGGGAGCACCCGCCAGCCGGTCCCCGGCCACGGGTCGTCGGGCTCCCAGGCGGAGTATCCGTGGGCGCTCAGCAGCAGCAGTCCGCCGGCCAGCGCCGCGACCGCAAGCAGGGCGTCCTGCCTGGTGGTGAATCGCACCCGTACATCTTCCCCGAGCCCCCTCTCCTCCCCCGCGCGGAGCCCCGGCCCAGGGTCGTACATCCTTCGGAGGACCCCGGATTTCACCGGAGGTGCCGAGGGTCCGGCGGCATTCCCCCGAGATCATCGAAGGGTACGGACCACCGAGGAGAAGGCGTTGCTGCTTGCGATCATCGCCGGTTGTGAGATCGGCTTCTGGATCTTTCTGCTGGCCGGGCTGACCGCCCGCTACCTGCTGCGCTGGCGCCGGACCGGCGCCGCGCTGCTGGTGTGCGTTCCGCTGGTGGACCTGGTGCTGCTGGTGGCGACGGTGCTCGACCTGCGCGCCGGCGCCACCGCGGACTTCACGCACGGGCTGGCGGCCGCCTACATCGGCTTCTCGGTGGCCTTCGGGCACAGCATGATCCGATGGGCGGACACCCGGTTCGCGCACCGGTTCGCCGGCGGCCCACCGCCGCCCCGACCTCCGAAGTACGGAATGGCCCGCGCCCGGCACGAGTGGCGCGAGTTCGGCAAGGCCCTCGTCGCCTGGGCGATCAGCTGCGCGCTGCTGCTCGGCGCGATCGTCATGGTGGGCGACGCCGAGCGCACCGAGGCGCTGGCGGGCTGGATCGGGCGGCTGTCGATGGTGCTGGGGATCTGGGCGCTGTGGCCGATCACCTACACGCTGTGGCCCGCCAAGCCCAAGGAGGGCTGACGGGCGGACGGCAGCGGACGGCGAGTGCCGCCCAGGCCGAGCGGCCGGGACGGCACCCGCCGTCGCCTACCGAACGTCGTACGTCCGACGCCCTGGATCGGGCGTCGGACGTCGTGGGTCAGACGTTGAAGCCGAGGGCGCGCAGCTGCTCGCGGCCATCCTCGCTGATCTTGTCCGGGCCCCACGGCGGCAGCCAGACCCAGTTGATCTTGACGTCCTTGACCAGGCCCTCCAGCGCGCCGTGCGCCTGGTCCTCGATCACGTCGGTGAGCGGGCAGGCCGCGCTGGTCAGCGTCATGTCCAGGGTGGCCACCTCGTCGACGACGTCGATGCCGTAGACCAGGCCGAGATCGACGACGTTGATGCCGAGCTCGGGGTCCACGACGTCCTTGAGGGCCTCCAGGATCTCCTCGTGCTCGGCGGCGATCGCGGGCGCCGCCCCGGCCTGCTCCGGGACGTCCTGCTCGGCCGCCGGGGTCTCGGTCTCGCTCATGATGCCTCTCCAAGGGCTCGGGCGGTCGCGTCCTTCCACGCCATCCAGGCGAGCAGGGCGCACTTGACGCGGGCGGGGTACTTCGACACCCCGGCGAAGGCGACGGCGTCCTCCAGGACGTCCTCGTCCGGCTCGGCCTGACCGCGCGACTGCATCAGGGCCAGGAACTCGTCCCCGATGACCATCGCCTCCTTGACCGACCTGCCGATCACCAGGTCGCTCATCACCGACGCGCTGGCCTGGCTGATCGAACAGCCCATCGAGTCGTAGGAGACGTCGGCGACGCGCGCGTCGTCCCCGGCGCCCTCCAGGTGCACGCGCAGCGTCACCTCGTCACCGCAGGTGGGGTTGACGTGATGCACCTCGGCCTCGTACGGCTCCCGCAGCCCCTTGTGATGGGGGTTGCGGTAGTGGTCCAGGATGATCTCCTGGTACATCGACTCGAGCTGCATGGCGTCCTTCCTGCGGCGGCCGGTCGTCGGGCGGCGTCAATCGGTCAACAGCGGGCGCGGTCAGGCTGTTCCGAAGAACTTCTGGGCGTGCCGGATCCCGTCGGCGAGGGCGTCCACGTCCGCCAGCGTGTTGTAGACGTAGAACGACGCCCTGGTGGTGGCGGGGATGCCGAACCGGCGGCAGATCGGCCACGCGCAGTGGTGCCCGACCCGTACCGCCACACCGAGCTCGTCCAGCACCTGCCCCACGTCGTGCGGGTGCAGGTCGTCGACCACGAACGAGACGGTGCCGCCGCGCGCCCGGGTGGAGCGCGGCCCGATGATCCGTACCCCGGGGATGTCGCCGACCTGCTCCAGCGTGTAGGCGGTCAGCGCCTCCTCGTGCGCGTGCACCCGGTCCATGCCCAGCTCGGACAGGTAGTCGCAGGCCGCGGCGAGCCCGACCGCCTGCGCGGTCATCGGCACCCCGGCCTCGAAGCGCTGCGGCGGCGGCAGGAAGGTCGAGCCCTCCATCCGCACCACCTCGATCATCGACCCGCCGGTGATGAACGGGGGCATGACCTCCAGCAGCTCGCGGCGGCCCCACAGCACCCCGACGCCGGACGGGCCGAGCATCTTGTGCCCGGAGAACGCCAGGAAGTCCACATCCAGGGCGGCCACGTCCACCGGCTGGTGGGGCACCGACTGGGCGGCGTCCAGCAGCACCAGCGCGCCCACCTGACGGGCCCGCGCGGTGATCTGCTCGACCGGCGGGACCGTTCCCAGCACGTTGGACTGGTGGGTCAGCGCCACCAGCCTGGTGCGCTCGTTGACCAGGGCGTCCAGCTCGGCCAGGTCCAGGCGGCCGTCCTCGGTGATGCCGAACCAGCGCAGCGTCGCCCCGGTGCGCTGGCACAGCTGCTGCCAGGGCACCAGGTTGGCGTGGTGCTCCATCTCCGAGACGACGATCTCGTCGCCGGGGCCCACCCGGAACCGCTCGGCCTGCGGGCCGGCGGTGGCGGCGTTGCTCAGCGAGTACGCCACCAGGTTGATCGCCTCGGTGGCGTTCTTGGTGAACACGATCTCGCCGGGCACCGCGCCGATGAAGCCCGCAATGGTGGCGCGGGCTCCCTCGAACGCGTCGGTGGCCTCCTCGGCCAGCAGGTGCGCGCCGCGGTGCACGGCGGCGTTGTGGCGCTCGTAGAACTCCCGCTCGGCGTCCAGCACGCTGCGGGGCTTCTGCGAGGTCGCACCCGAGTCGAGGTAGACCAGCGGACGGCCGCCGCGCACGGTGCGCGCCAGCAGCGGGAAGTCCTTCTTGATCTCCTCGGGCAGCAGGGTCATGAGGATGCGCCCGCCTTCACGTACTTCTCGTACCCCTCGTTCTCCAGCACCTCGGCCAGCTCGGGACCGCCCTCCTCGACGATCCGCCCGCCGGCGAAGACGTGCACGAACTCCGGCCGCACGTACCGCAGGATGCGGGTGTAGTGGGTGATCAGCAGCACCCCGGTGTCGCCGGCGGCGCCGAAGCGGTTGATGCCCTCGGAGACCACCTTCAGGGCGTCCACGTCCAGCCCGGAGTCGGTCTCGTCCAGCACCGCGATCTTCGGCTTGAGCATCTCCAGCTGCAGGATCTCGTGGCGCTTCTTCTCGCCGCCGGAGAAGCCCTCGTTCAGGCTGCGCTGGGCGAAGTCAGGGTCGATGGACAGCGCGTCCATCGCCGCCTTCATCTCCTTGGTGAACACCCGCAGCTTGGGCGCCTCCCCACGTACCGCGGTGACCGCCGAGCGCAGGAAGTTCGACACCGACACGCCCGGCACCTCGACCGGGTACTGCATGGCCAGGAACAGGCCGGCGCGGGCCCGCTCGTCCACGCTCATGGCGAGCACGTCCTCGCCGTCGAGGGTGACGGTGCCGGCGGTGATCTCGTACTTGGGGTGCCCGGCGATCGCGTAGGCCAGGGTGGACTTGCCCGAGCCGTTGGGTCCCATGATGGCGTGGGTCTCGCCGGAGCGAACGGTCAGGTCGACGCCGCGCAGGATCTCCTTGGCCCCGTCGGAGCCGTCGCCGACGGAGACGCGGAGGTCGCGGATCTCTAGCGTGGCCATATCTGTCTTCGAACCTCTGTCTGTGTCGTCAGTCTTGGGGGCCGGGGCGCAGCGACACGTGCACGTCGCCGTCGCTCACCCGTACCCGGTAGGTCGGCACCGGCGCGGTCGCCGGCGGGTTGGTGGGCTTGCCGGTGCGCAGGTCGAAGCACGAGCCGTGCAGCCAGCACTCGATCGTGTGGTTGTAGACCTCGCCCTCCGACAGCGCCACCTCGGCGTGCGAGCACACGTCGCGCAGCGCGAACACCTCGCCGCCGGTGCGTACCAGCGCCACGGGGGTGTCGTCGATCTCCACCGCCAGCGCCCCGTCCTCGGGGATCTCCGCCAGTGGGCAGACCTTCACGAAGCCCTCGCCCGCGCCGCTCATCGGTCCAGCTCCGCCTCGATCGCGGCCCGCACCTTCTCGCGGACCTCATCGACCTCGATGCGGTCGACGAGCTGGCCGAGGTAGCCGCGCACCACCATGCGCCGCGCCTCGTCCCGGGGGATGCCGCGGGCCTGCAGGTAGAACAGGTGCTCGTCGTCGAGGCGGCCGCTGGCGCTGGCGTGCCCGGCGCCGACCACCTCACCGGTGAGGATCTCCAGGTTGGGCACCGAGTCCACCCGGGTGCCGTCGGTGAGCACCAGGTTGCGGTTGAGCTCGTAGGTGTCGGTGCCCTCGCCCTCGGCCCGGATGATCACGTCGCCGATCCAGACCGCGTGGGCGTCCTGCCCCTGCAGCGCCCCCCGGTAGTCGACCCGGCTGCGGCAGTGCGGGACGGCGTGGTCGACCAGCAGCCGGTGCTCCAGGTGCTGGCCGGCGTCCACGAAGTAGACCCCGTACAGCTCGGCGTCGCCGCCGGGCGCGTCGTAGGCCACCGACGGGGCGATGCGTACCAGGTCACCGCCCAGCGAGACCACGAATCCGGTGAAGGAGGCGTCACGGCCCAGCCGGGCGTGCTGGTGGGACAGGTGGACGCTGTCGTCCTCCCAGTCCTGCAGACTGATCACCGACAGCTTGGCGCCGTCGCCGACCACGAACTCCACGTTGTCGGCGTAGGTGGCCGAGCCGCGGTGCGCCAGCACCACGGTGGCCTGCGCGAACGGCTCGACGATCACGGTGGTGTGGCCGTAGGCGGCCGATCCGGCGTCCTCACCGTTGATCCGCAGCACCGTCGGCCGGGAGGCGACCGCCTCCTTGGGCACGGTGAGGACGGTGGCCTCGGTGAACGCCGCGTAGGCCTGGGCGCTGACCCGGTCGCCGGGCACGTAGGCCCGGCCGAGCCGCGGGTCGTCGCGGCCCACGCGCTCGACCTTGACCTCGGGGGCCGCCTCGACCTCCACGAGCGCCTTGCCGAGTCCCTCGGCACCCTTGTGCAGGTCCCGCAGCCGGCGCAGCGGGGTGAACCGCCACTCCTCCTCGCGGCCGGTGGGCACCGGGAAGTCCGCCACGTCGTAGGAGGACCTCTCGTGCAGGGTCGACAGAGGCTTGGTCTCCAGCCCCATCAGCCGACGGCTCCTTCCATCTGCAGCTCGATCAGGCGGTTCAGTTCGAGGGCGTACTCCATGGGCAGCTCGCGCGCGATGGGCTCGACGAACCCGCGCACGATCATGGCCATCGCCTCGTCCTCGGTCATCCCGCGGCTCATCAGGTAGAACAGCTGGTCCTCCGACACCTTGGAGACGGTGGCCTCATGGCCCATCTCCACGTCGTCCTCGCGGACGTCCACGTACGGGTAGGTGTCGGAGCGGCTGATCTGGTCGACCAACAGCGCGTCGCACTTGACCGTGGACTTGGCGTGCTCAGCGCCCTCCTGCACCTGGACCAGGCCGCGGTAGGAGGTGCGGCCGCCGCCGCGCGCCACCGACTTGGACACGATGGTGCTGGAGGTGTGCGGCGCGGCGTGCACCATCTTGGCGCCGGCGTCCTGGTGCTGGCCCTCGCCGGCGAACGCGATCGACAGGGTCTCGCCCTTGGCGTGCTCGCCCAGCAGGTAGACCGCCGGGTACTTCATGGTCACCTTGGAGCCGATGTTGCCGTCGACCCACTCCATGGTGGCGCCCTCGTAGGCGACGGCGCGCTTGGTGACCAGGTTGTAGACGTTGTTCGACCAGTTCTGGATGGTCGTGTAACGGCAGCGGGCGTCCTTCTTGACGATGATCTCCACGACCGCCGAGTGCAGCGAGTCGGAGGAGTAGATCGGCGCGGTGCAGCCCTCGACGTAGTGCACGTAGGCGCCCTCGTCGACGATGATCAGGGTGCGCTCGAACTGGCCCATGTTCTCGGTGTTGATCCGGAAGTAGGCCTGCAGCGGGATCTCCACGTGCACGCCCGGCGGCACGTAGATGAACGAGCCACCCGACCACACGGCCGTGTTGAGCGCGGCGAACTTGTTGTCGCCGACCGGGATCACGCTGCCGAAGTACTCGGCGAAGATCTCCGGGTACTCGCGCAGGCCGGTGTCGGTGTCGACGAAGATGACGCCCTTGCTCTCCAGGTCGTCACGGATCTTGTGGTAGACGACCTCGGACTCGTACTGCGCGGCCACCCCGGCCACCAGGCGCTGCTTCTCGGCCTCGGGGATGCCCAGCTTGTCGTAGGTGTTCTTGATGTCCGCCGGCAGGTCGTCCCAGGTGGCCGCCTGCTTCTCGGTGGAGCGTACGAAGTACTTGATGTTGTCGAAGTCGATGCCCGACAGGTCCGAGCCCCAGGCCGGCAGCGGCTTCTTGTCGAACAGCCGCAGCCCCTTCAGCCGCAGGTCCAGCATCCACTCCGGCTCGTTCTTCTTGGCCGAGATGTCGCGGACGACCTCTTCGTTCAGGCCCCGCTTGGCCGCGGCCCCGGCGGTGTCCGGGTCGGCCCAGCCGAACTTGTACTTGTCGAACCCCTCCAGCTCGGGGTGGGTTTCGATAGTCATAGGGAGGTCCTCCCGGACTCCTCGTCATCGGTGTCTTGCGTGGTGCCGTGCCCGGCGCCGGGCACGGCGCCCGGCCCCGGGTCCGCCCGCAGGTCGCGCGGGCTGACGTGGGTGGTGCAGATCCCGTCGCCGTGGGCGATGGTGGCCAGCCGCTGCACCGGGGTGCCCAGCAGCCGGCTGAACGCCTCGGTCTCGGCCTCGCACAGCTGCGGGAACTCCGCGGCGACGTGCGCGACCGGGCAGTGATGCTGGCACAGTTGCTGGCCGCCCATGCGGGGGGCCCGGCCGGCCGCTGCGGCGTAGCCGTCGGCCGACAGCGCCTCGGCCAGCGCCCGGACCCGCTGCTGCGGGGGGGCCGCGCGGACCACCGGGCGGTAGCGCCGCTCCAGGTCGGCGATCTGTCGCCAGGCGAACTCGGCGACGGCGGCCCCGCCGGCCTTCTCGGCCAGGAACCGCAGCGCCGCGCTCGCCAGGTCGTCGTAGGCGTGCACGAAGGCGCTGCGCCCGGCGTCGGTGATGGCGAACCACTTGGCCGGACGGCCGCGCCCCCGGTGCGCCTGCGGACGCGCCCGCTTGACCTCGATCATGCCCTCGGCCAGCAGCGCGTCCAGGTGCCGCCGGACGGCGGCGGGGGTGAGCCCGACCCGCTCGCCCAGGGCGGACGCGGTGATCGGACCGTGTTCGAGGATGAGCCGGGCCACCCGGGCACGCGTGTCCCGCTCGCCGTGGCCGTCCATGCCCGCGGCGAGCGACGGCATGGCGGACGGCCGCACGGCCGCACCCGTCGTCGTCTTCCCGCCCACGTTTTTCACAACATCAGTGTGGCGTAATTCCTTCCCGGCGCACAAACGGTCCCGGGTGCGGTACCTCACGCAGGCCAGCCTTACCTAAGTCGGGCTGGGTGACGCGGTCACCAGGTGCCGGCCGGCGGCCAGGTGGCGTCCGGGGTGACGATCGTCCCGGAGGTGCCCTCCAGGATCTGCCGGCAACGGTCCAGCGCGCCGATCGCGGCCATGTCGCCGGTGCGCTCCACGAAACCGCAGACGGCCTCGACCTTCGGTCCCATCGAGCCCGCCGCGAACCGCTGTGCGCGCAGTTCGTACGGGGTGGTGTGCCGGATCGGCCGCCGGCGGGACGTGCCGAAGCCGCGCACGACCTCCGGCACGTCGGTCAGGATCAGGAACGCGTCGGCCTCCAGGGCCTCGGCCAGCAGCGCGCCGGTCAGGTCCTTGTCGATGACCGCCTCGACCCCCTCCAGCCGGCCGACGCCGTTGCGGACGACCGGGACGCCGCCGCCCCCGGCGCACACCACCACCGCGCCCTCGCGCACCAGCCGGTGGATCAGCCGGGTCTCCACCACCCGCTGCGGCCGCGGCGAGGGCACCACCCGCCGCCAGTACCCGCCGTCCGGCCGGACGGTCCAGCCGTGCTCGGCGGCCAGCTTCTCGGCCTCGTCCCGCTCGTAGACCCGGCCGACGAACTTGGTGGGGTCGGCGAAGGCCGGGTCGACCGCCGACACCAGGGTCTGGGTGATCAGCGAGACCACCTGCCGTCCCGGCAGCGCGTTCTGCAGCGCCTGCAGCAGCCAGTAGCCGATCATGCCCTGGGTCTGTGCGCCCAGCGTGTCGAACGGGTACGGCCCGCTCAGGCCCGGATCGGCGGCGCTCTGCACGGCCAGCACGCCCACCTGCGGGCCGTTGCCGTGCGTGATGATCAGCTCGTGGGCGGCCGCCAGCGGCGCCAGCGACCGCACCGCCGCCATGGCGTTGGCCCGCTGCACCTCGGCGTCCGGCGGCTGCCCCCGCCTGAGCAGGGCGTTGCCGCCCAGCGCCACCAGTACCCGCATCGTCTCCCCCGCAGTGGTCGCGCGGCCTGTGCCGGTGGCCTTCCCGATGCGCGACGGGGGCGCGCCGTCCGCGTCCCCATCCGCAGGGACTTTGGGCGGCCGTTTACCCTCTGGAGGGATTTTGGGCGACCGTTTACCGGACCGTGCGGGCGTTCCCGGCAATCATCACCCGGCCGCCGGCGGGCCCGGCCGTGCATTGCCCGCCCGCGCCCCGCCCATGACCGGGGCTCGGCGTACCGGCGGGGGGCAGGACCGCGGCCTTTGCCCGGCCGACCTAAACTCGGGAGCATGACACCCCCCCGCCACGCCGCGGTCGAGCTGGACGCGCTGGTGAAGCGCTACGGCCCGAGGGCCGCGGTGGACGGCATCTCGCTGCGCGCCGAGCGCGGCGCGGTCACCGCGCTGCTCGGCCCCAACGGCGCGGGCAAGACCACCACGGTCGAGATCTGCGAGGGCTACCGGCGGCCCGACTCCGGCACCGTGCGGGTGCTCGGGCTGGACCCCGTCCGGGACGCCCGGGAGCTGCGCCCGCGGGTCGGGGTGATGCCGCAGTCGGGCGGCGTGCCGGGCACCGCCCGCGCCGGGGAGTTCCTGCGCCTGGTCGCCGCGTTCTACGCCCACCCGCTGGACCCGGCCGCGCTGCTGGAGCGGCTCGGCCTGACCGCGCACGCGCGCACCCCGTACCGCAGGCTGTCGGGCGGGCAGCAGCAGCGGCTGTCGCTGGCCGCCGCCGTGGTCGGCCGGCCCGAGCTGGTGTTCCTGGACGAGCCGACCGCCGGGCTGGACCCGCAGGCCCGCCACGCCACCTGGGAGCTGGTGGCGGGGCTGCGCGCCGCCGGGGCGGGCGTGATCCTCACCACCCACCACATGGAGGAGGCCGAACGGCTGTCCGACCAGGTGGTGATCGTGGACCAGGGGCGGGTGGTCGCCCGCGGCACCCCCGCCGAGCTGACCGGGGCCGAGCGGCAGCTGCGCTTCCGCGCCCGTCCTGGCCTGGGGCTGGACGAGCTGCTGGCGGCGCTGCCGGTCGGCAGCGCCGCCAAGGAGTCGCCGGCCGGCCACTACCTGATCGAGGGCGACGTGCAGCCGGAGCTGCTGGCCACGGTGACCGCCTGGTGCGCCTCGCACGGGGTGCTGACCGAGGACCTGCGGATCGAGCGGCGCACCCTGGAGGACGTCTTCCTGGAGCTGACCGGACGGGAGCTGCGCCCGTGAGCCCCGCCCCGGCGCCGGCGCCGCTGGACCTGACCCCCGCGCCGGCCGCGGCGCCGCTGTCGCGGATGGTGCGCGCGCAGGCCGCCTTCGAGCTGCGCGGCATGCTCCGCAACGGCGAGCAGCTGCTGCTCACCATGATCATCCCGGTGCTGCTGCTGATGCTGTTCTCCACCACGCGCCTGCTGGACCTGGGGCCGGGCGAGCCGGTGGACTTCCTGACCCCGGGCGTGCTGGCGCTGGCGGTGATGTCCACCGCGTTCACCGGGCAGGCCATCGCCACCGGTTTCGAGCGCCGCTACGGCGCGCTCAAGCGGCTGGGCGCCACGCCGCTGCCGCGCTCCGGGCTGATCGCCGCCAAGACCCTGGCGGTGCTGGCCGTCGAGGCGGTCCAGACGGTGCTGATCTGCGCGGTCGCCCTGGCGCTCGGCTGGCAGCCCCGCGGCGGGCCCGGCGGCGCCCTGGCCGTCGTGCTACTGGTGCTGGCCGGTACGGCCGCCTTCAGCGGCTTCGGGCTGCTGATGGCCGGAACGCTGCGGGCGGAGGCCACGCTGGCCGCCGCCAACCTCGTCTACCTGCTGCTGCTGGCGCTCGGCGGTGTGGTGTTCCCGCTGAGCAGCTTCCCCGGCGCGGTGGCGGCGGTCCTGGAGCTGCTGCCGATCTCGGCGCTGGCCGAGGGGCTGCGGGAGGTTCTCCGGCACGGGGCGAGCCTGCCCGTCGGCTCCCTGGTCGTCCTGCTGGTCTGGGCGGCGGTGGGACTGGGCTTGTCCGCGTGCTTCTTCAAGTGGGAATGAGGGTCGATGGCGCTGGCTGAGGTCCCGGGTTCATTCGAGCCCCGGGGATGGTTCGTCCGTGGTGCGCGGCTGCTGTCTCCGGCGGCGATACCGCCGCCCGCGCTGGTGCTGCTGGGCGTGGTGTCGGTGCAGGTCGGCGCGGGCCTGGCCAAGCAGTTGTTCGTGGTGCTGCCGCCCACGGCAGTGGTGCTGCTGCGACTGGCGACCTCGGCGCTGGTACTGGGGTTCCTGAGCCGGCGGGCGCTGCGTACCCTCGCTCGCGACCACACCTGGGGCGACCTGGCCGTCGCCGCCGCCTTCGGGCTGACGCTGGCGGTGATGAACACCGCGATCTACCAGTCCTTCGCCCGGATCCCGCTGGGCGTGGCGGTGACCATCGAGTTCCTCGGCCCGCTGGTGGTCGCCATCGCCGCCTCCCGGCGCCTGCTCGACCTGGTATGGGCGGCGCTGGCGTTCGCCGGCGTGCTGCTGCTGGCCCGCGGCGACGGCAACGTGGACTTGGTGGGTGTGGCCTTCGCCCTCCTGGCGGGTGCCGCCTGGGCGGGCTACATCCTGCTCAGCGCGGCCACCGGGCGGCGCTTCGCCGGCTCCAGCGGGCTGGCGGTGGCCAGTGTGCTGGCGGCCGTGGTGATGCTGCCGCTGGGCACCGCCTCGGGCGGGACGGCGCTGCTCGACCCGTGGTTGCTGCTGCTGGGGCTCGGGGTCGGCCTGATGTCGTCGGTGATCCCCTACACGCTGGAACTGGAGGCGCTGCGCCGGATGCCTGCCCGGGTCTTCGGGATCCTGATGAGCCTGGAGCCCGCGGTGGCGGCGCTGGTCGGCCTGGTCGTCCTGGGCGAGATCCTGGCGGCCCAGGAGTGGGCCGCCATCGGCTGCGTCATGATCGCCTGCGTCGGCGCGACCCGCGGGCGGCCGGAGCCCCCCGAGGCCGTCCAGCCCTGACATCCATAGGAGCATCCCGCCGATCCGCGGCCGCCCCGAGCGGCCTCCCCGGCCCGCGGGTGCCCCTCCGCTCGCCCCGGGTATGGCCCGGACATGGCCAGGACGAACGAGGAAGCCGCCGAGCTGGTCCAGGAGCTGGCCGACCTGCTGTCGATCACCGGCGGCGACGCCTACCGGATACGGGCCTACGAGAAGGCCGCCCGGGCCATCGTCGGCTATCCGGAGGACATCTCCGGGCTCGACGTGGCCGGGCTGAAAAAGATCCCCAACGTCGGGGAGTCGATCGCCCGCAAGCTCGCCGACTTCAACGCCAGCGGCACCATCCGCCAGGTGCTGGAGCTGCGCGCGCAGATCCCCGGCGGGGTGCGGGCACTGACGGCCATCCCCACCCTGGGCCCCAGGAAGGCGCTGGCGGTGTACCGGGAGCTGGGGGTCTCCTCGGTGCCGGAGCTGACCGAGGCCATCGAGGAGGGCCGGCTGCGGGAGCTGCCCGGCTTCGGCGCCCGGACCGAGGAGAACATCCTGCACGGCATCCGGCTGATGCAGCGCGCCGGCGACCGGGTGCTGATCGACGCGGCGATGGAGCTGGCCGAGGACGTCGTGGCCGCGCTGTCGCAGGTCCCCGGCTGCCTGCGCTGTGTGTACGCCGGATCGCTGCGCCGAATGCGGGAGACCATCGGCGACGTCGACGTCTTGGCCGCCGCCGACGACCCCGGCCCGCTCATGGCCGAGCTGACCGCTCTCCCCCTGGTCGCCGACGTGATCGCGCAGGGCGACAAGAAGACCTCGGTCCGCACCACCAGAGGCGTACAGGTCGACCTGCGGGTGGTGCCACCGGAGTCCTGGGGCGCCGCGCTGCAGTACTTCACCGGCAGCAAACAGCACAACGTGCGCATCCGGGAGATGGCGGTGCACGCGGGCCTGAAGCTGTCGGAGTACGGCCTGTTCGACGCCGCGTCCGGGGAGCTGATCGTCTCGGCCACCGAGGAGGAGGTCTACCGGCGCCTGGGGCTGCCGTGGATCCCGCCGACGCTGCGCGAGGACACCGGCGAGATCCAGGCCGCCCTCGACGGCGCCCTGCCGCGCCTGGTGACCGAGGACGACCTGCGAGGGGACCTGCACTCGCACACCGATCTCACCGACGGCACGGCATCCCTGGAAGACATGGTGGCCGCCGCGGCGGCCCGTGGCCTGGAGTACTACGCGATCACCGACCACGCGCCGAACCTCTACATGCAGCGGATGACCGACGAGAAGATGCTGGCGCAGCGGGCGGCGGTCGGCGCCCTGCAGCGCCGCTATCCCGGCATGACGCTGCTGCACGGCGCCGAGCTCAACATCGATCCCGACGGCGGCGTGGACTGGGACGCCGGCTTCCTGGCCGGTCTCGACGTGTGCGTGGCCTCCATCCACACGCACTTCACCCAGACCGCCGAGGAGACGACCAGGCGGCTCGTCCGCGTGTGCGAGAACCCGCACGTCCACGTCATCGGCCATCCCACGGCCCGCCGCCTGGGCCGGCGGGCGCCGGTGCAGGCCGACTGGGACGAGGTGTTCCGGGCCTGCGCGCACACCGGCACCGCCCTGGAGGTGGACTGCTTCCCCGAACGCCTCGACCTGCCGGCCGACCTGATCCGCCGGGCGCTGCGGTTCGGTGTGAAGTTCGCCGTCGACTCCGACGCCCACTCCCCCGGCCACTTCCGCAATGTGCGTTACGGCGTCGGCACCGCCCAGCGGGGCTGGCTCACCCCGGACGATGTGATCAACACCTGGCCCCTGGACCGGCTGCGCGGCTTCCTGGCCCGCAAGGCGTCCGCCGCCTGACGGTCAGGCGGGCTGCGGGGCGGGCCTGGCCGGGGCTGGGACGGGCTCGGCGGCAGGCAGCGGGCCCCGGTCGCGGGTGGCCAGGACGACCCGCAGGACCGCGATCCACAGCAGCGCCGAGCCCAGCATGTGCAGGGCCACCAGAAGCTCCGGGACGCCCAGGAAGTACTGGACGTAGCCGATCACCCCCTGGGCCAGCTCCACCGCCAGCAGCACCAGCACCGGGCGCCGCACCGAGTGCGGGGCGCCGCTGCGCCACAGCCCGATCAGCAGCGCCACGGTGAGCGCCACGGTGATCCAGGCCAGGGCGCTGTGAACGCGGGTGACCTGCTCGATCTCGAAGCCGAAGCGCTTGGACCTGTCGTCCCCGCCGTGCGGGCCGGTGCCGGTGACCACGGTGCCCGCCACCATGAGCAGCGCGGTCACGCCCGCCAGGGCCAGCGAGAGCGCGCGGAGCCGCTCGCTCACCAGCGGGCGGGCGGGCCCGTCCCCCTCCCCCGCGCGGACGTAGAGCGCCACGCAGGCGATGAGCAGGAGGGGCGAGAGCATGAAGTGGCCGGCCACCACCGCCGGGTGCAGGTCGGTGAGCACCGTCAGGCCGCCCCAGGCGGCCTGGGCCAGCACGCCGAACGGCTGGACGGCGGCCAGCCGCACCAGGTCGCGCCGCCGGGGCACCGACCGCAGCGCCGCCACGAGGACCGCGATCCCCGCCGCCAGCACCAGGAAGGTCAGCGTGCGGTTGCCGAACTCGATGGCCATATGCATCGGCGAGTGGTCCGGCGAGGAGGTCGGGATCATGCTGTCCGGGGTGCACTTGGGCCAGGTCGAGCAGCCCAGGCCAGACTTGGTGAGCCGCACCGCGCCGCCGGTGACGATGATCCCGGCGTTGACGACGACCGACAGCAGCGCCAGCAGCCGCAGCGAGGCGGGGGTCGGCCGCCAGACCGCGTCGCGGACTCTGGCCAGGGGGTTCTCGGAACGCTCAGCCACGGAACTCATCGTATGGCCGCCCGGGCGAGGTCCCGCCCACACCCCCCGTCGGGGTCACCCCACGACGGGCGGGGGTCCGGAGGGGCCGCCGGGCGCCCAGGGCGGGCCGGTGACGCCGTGCTGCGGGGCCCACAGGAACGCCTGGCGGGCGACCGCCATCAGGCCCAGCAGCGCGTCCCGCCGCTGGGCGAGCCAGGCGGGGTCGGCCACGCCCCGCTCGGCCCGCTTGTGCAACAGCGCCAGCTCGGTGGCGGCCAGCTGGTAGTCGCTCATGGCCCGCGCCGCCATCGGCCCGCCGGTCGCCCGGGCCCACCGGCGGGCGGCCCGCCGGCTCGACAGCCGCCCGAGCATCCGCACGTCCTGCGGAGTCACCAGGCCGGTGCCCTCGTACATCGGCAGGTAGCGCTCGATCCGCTGGACGATGCCGCGCCGCTCCAGCAGGACGATGACGATGAGCACCAGCAGCAGGCAGAAGTCCAGCCCGTACACCACGACCAGCCCGGCGGCGCCGAGGGCGGCCGAGCCGTTCCACAGCCCGTGCAGCACCATCGCCGCCAGCAGGCCCAGCACCGGCGCGACGACCCGGCCGCGGCGGTGGGTGGCCGACCAGGCCACGCCCAGCCCCAGCATCGAGGTGAACAGCGGGTGGCTCAGCGGCGCGATCACCCCGCGCAGCACGAACACGGCGGTGAGCTGGCCGGTGCCGCCCTCCTCCAGCGCCCGCATGTAGTAGGTGATGTTCTCCATCATCGCGAAGCCGAGGCCGACCATGGCCGCGTAGATGAGACCGTCGGCGAAGCCGTCGATCTCGTTGCGGCGGAACCACAGCAGGCCGAACAGCACCGCCCCCTTGAGGGTCTCTTCGACCAGCGGGGCGCCCACCGTGGCGCTGACGAAGTGGCCCTCGGTCTCCCCGAAGATCGGCACGGTGACGTAGATCATCCCGGCGGTGTTGAGGACCAGCGCCCCCAGCACCGCCACCCCGGCGCCCCACATGAACGCCAGGGCCACCGTCCGCGGCGGCTCGGGCTCCAGCCGGTCCAGCGCGAGCACCAGCGCGATCAGCGGCGGGATCGGCAGGACGGCCAGCAGCAGCGCGGCCACGAACCCCGCCCCGCCGAACCACGCCAGCGCGCCGAGCACGACCAGCGCGCACAGCGTCGAGACGATCAGCCCGAGGATGAGCCCGACGGGCGGCCGCCCGGGGACGCGGCCTTCCAGCACGGCCTGGGGATCCATGCGCACCATGAGGGGAGCGTAATCGACACCTCGCCCCGCGGCGGGAACCCGCGCGGGCGCCGCGCCCCCGGCGGCCGGTCAGCTCAGCAGCGGGTCGAGCGCGACGGCCGTGAACAGCAGCGCCAGGTAGACGTTGGACAGGTGGAAGAAGCGCATCGGCCGCAGCTTCACGCCGACGATCCCGGCCCGCACCGAGCGCAGCAGCCGGTGCCCCTCGGCCAGCAGCGCGGCGCCAAGCACCACCGCGACCGCCCCGTACACCACGCTCATCCCGGCGACCGGCCACAGCAGCAGCGAGCACAGCACGGTCGCCCAGGTGTAGGCCAGGCTCTCGGCGACCACCCGCCGCTCGGTGGCCACGACGGGCAGCATCGGCACCCCGGCGACCGCGTAGTCCTCGCGGTAGCGCATCGCCAACGTCCAGGTGTGCGGCGGCGTCCACAGGAACACCACCATGAACAGCACGAACGGGGTCCAGGCCAGCCCGCCGGTGAGGGCCGCCCAGCCGATGAGGACGGGCATGCACCCGGCGATGCCGCCCCACACGACGTTCTGGGAGGTGCGCCGCTTGAGCAGCAGCGAGTACACGAAGACGTAGTAGCCGATGGCGGCGGCCGACAGCGCGGCGGCCAGCCAGTTCACCGTGAGCGCGAAACCCGCCGTGGACCCGGCCGCCAGCACGATCCCGAAGGTCAGCGCCTCGGCCGGGGTCACCTGCGCGCGCGCCAGCGGGCGGCGGCGGGTACGGCGCATCTTGGCGTCGATGTCACGGTCGATGAAGCAGTTGATGGCGTTGGCCGCCCCCGCCGACATCGTGCCGAAGGCCAGGGTCGCCAGCGCCGTGCCCAGCGGCGGCAGCCCGCCCGCGGCCAGGAACATCACCGGCAGAGTCGTGATCAGCAGCAGCTCGATGACGCGCGGCTTGGTCAGCGCCACGTAGGCGCCCACCAGCGCGCCGAGCGGCCGGCGGGCCACGGCCGGCGGTACGACGTCGGCCGGAACGGCCGGGAGCGCTCCGGCAACCTCGGTCCCGGGCTTGTTAATGAGCACCGTCACAACTGGTCCATGTCCATGTACGTAGCCCGGGGGTACCCCGACCCCCGGCGGTGCCCCCGCGAGTGGGCCGCACCTCGGCTTGTGAAGCTTGTGAATAATGCCGCGGCCACTCTCGTCAACCGCGCAATCACTGTAATGCGCCACCCCCGAGGGTCGCGCACCGGGGCACATCGGACGAGGCCGCGGGGGGCGGGAGGGCGGGGGCCCGTACGGGTGAGATCCGGCCCACCCTCCGGTTCCCCCGGTGGGGTGGTTAGCCCCGCGGGCGTTGGGGCAAGGGTCGACCGTACGGCGGCGCGCCGCCGGTGCGGCACGCCGCCGGTCCGCTCGTCGCTCAGGAGGTCGGGACCGCTTCTTGGATAGGGTCTTGGACAAGGCGCGATGGCGGCCCCGGCCCTGGCGAGGGCGCTTCCGGAACGAACCGCCGACCCCTCGGCTGACCGGAACGGTGGCGTTGATCCGGACAGCGGTCCGGGCCGTGCGGCGGAGAGTATGAAGAGGCGCTCGCCCTCGCGGGGGCGAGCGCGGACCCTGAGAGGAAGCTGAGCGTTCCGGTGACTACGGACAGCAGCACGTTTGAGTGGTCCGACCTGGACCGGCGGGCCGTGGATGTGATCCGCGCCCTGGCGATGGACGCGGTCGAGGAGGCGGGCTCGGGTCACCCGGGCACCGCGATGAGTCTGGCGCCGGCCGCCTACCTGCTCTTCCAGCGCTTCCTCCGACACGACCCCACCGACCCGGCCTGGCCCGGCCGGGACCGGTTCGTCCTGTCGGCGGGGCACTCCAGCCTCACCCTCTACATCCAGCTGTACCTGTCGGGCTACGGGCTGGACATCACCGACTTGAAGGCGCTGCGCAAGTGGGGCAGCCAGACCCCGGGTCACCCCGAGCACGGGCACACCGCGGGCGTGGAGACCACCACCGGCCCGCTGGGCCAGGGCATCGCCAACGCGGTCGGCATGGCGATGGCGGCGCGTCGCGAGCGCGGCCTGTTCGACCCGGACGCCGAGCCCGGGCAGAGCCCCTTCGACCACCACATCTGGGTGATCGCCTCCGACGGCGACGTCGAGGAGGGCATCAGCCACGAGGCCTCCGCGCTGGCCGCCCACCAGCGGCTGGGCAACCTGGTGGTGCTCTACGACGACAACCGCATCTCCATCGAGGACGACACCGCCATCGCGATGTCGGAGGACGTGCCGGCGCGGTACGAGGCCTACGGCTGGCACGTGCAGTCGGTCGACTGGACCGCCGATGGGGACTACCACGAGAACGTCGGGGCGCTGGCCGCGGCGTTGGAGCAGGCCCGCGCCGAGACCGACCGGCCGTCCTTCATCGCGCTGCGCACCATCATCGGCTGGCCGGCCCCCAACAAGCAGAACACCGGCAAGATCCACGGCGCCGCGCTGGGGGCCGAGGAGGTCGCCGCCACCAAGCGGATCATGGGCATGGACCCCGAGCAGGTCTTCGCGGTGCCGGCCGAGGTGCTCACGCACGCCCGCAAGGTGATCGACCGGGGCCGCGAGCTGCACGCCGGGTGGGACAAGGGCTTCCAGGCCTGGCGGGCGGCGCACCCCGGGCGGGCCGCGGAATTCGACCGGATCTCCGAGCGTCGGCTGCCGGCCGGCTGGACCGACGTGCTGCCGCGGTTCCCGGCGGGCAAGGAGATCGCCACCCGCGCCGCCTCCGGGGAGATCCTGACCGCGCTGGCGCCGGTGCTGCCGGAGCTGTGGGGCGGCTCGGCCGACCTGGCCGAGAGCAACAACACCACGATGAAGGGCGAGCCGTCCTTCATCCCCGAGGAGTTCCAGACCAAGGAGTTCCCCGGCAACCGCTACGGCCGCACCCTGCACTTCGGGGTGCGCGAGCACGCGATGGGCGCCATCTGCAACGGCATCGCGCTGCACGGCGGCACCCGCCCGTACGGCGGCACCTTCCTGGTCTTCAGCGACTACATGCGCCCGGCGGTGCGGCTGGCGGCGCTGATGAAGCTGCCGGTGACGTTCGTGTGGACGCACGACTCGATCGGGCTGGGCGAGGACGGGCCGACCCACCAGCCGGTCGAGCACCTGTGGTCGCTGCGTGCCATCCCCGGCCTGGACGTGGTACGGCCCGCCGACGCCAACGAGACCGTGGTGGCCTGGCGGACCATCCTGGAGCACACCGACCGGCCCGCCGGGCTGGCGCTGACCCGGCAGAAGCTGCCCACGCTGGAGCGCGGCGGGGAGCTGGCCGGCGCGGAGGGCGCGGCCAAGGGCGGCTACATCCTGGCCGACGCGGCCAACGGGCGCCCCGACGTGATCCTGATCGCCACCGGCAGCGAGGTGTCGATCGCCCTGGAGGCGCGGCGCGTCCTGGAGGCTGAGGGCACCCCGACCAGGGTGGTGTCGATGCCGTGCGTGGAGTGGTTCGAGGCCCAGGACGAGTCGTACCGGCACCACGTGCTGCCGCACTCGGTACGCGCCCGGGTGTCGGTGGAGGCCGGGATCGGGCTGGGCTGGCGGGCCTACGTCGGCGACGCCGGCGAGACGGTCAGCCTGGAGCACTTCGGCGCCTCGGCCGACTACAAGACGCTGTTCCAGCAGTTCGGCTTCACCCCCGACCGCGTGGTCGCGGCCGCCCACGCCAGCCTGATCAAGGCCGGGGTGGAGGGTCAGGGCCGCGGGGAGACGACCGGCAACTGACACACCCGTCAGACCTTCGACTAGGAGACACCGGTGAGCGAGACACTCAAGAAGCTCTCTGACGAGGGCGTCGCGATCTGGCTGGACGACATCAGCCGGGAGCGGCTGCGGACCGGGAACCTGGAGCACCTGATCCGCGACAGGCAGGTGGTCGGGGTCACCTCCAACCCCACCATCTTCGCCAAGGCGCTGGGCAAGGGCACCGCCTACGACGACCAGCTGCGCGACCTGGCGGTGCGCGGCGTGGACATCGAGGAGGCGGCGCGGGCCATCACCACCTACGACATCCGCTGGGCCTGTGACGTGCTGCACCCGGTGTACGAGCGCAGCGACCACCTCGACGGCCGGGTGTCGATCGAGGTGGACCCCCGGCTGGCGCGCGACGCCGAGAAGACCGTCGCCGAGGCGCGGGCGCTGTGGTGGATGGTGGACCGGCCCAACCTGTTCATCAAGATCCCGGCCACCGAGGAGGGGCTGCCGGCGATCACCCGGGCGATCGGCGAGGGCATCAGCGTCAACGTCACGCTGATCTTCTCGCTGGAGCGCTACGGCCAGGTGATCGACGCCTACTTCGCCGGGCTGGAGCAGGCCCGCGAGGCCGGCCGCGACCTGTCGCAGATCGCCTCGGTCGCCTCGTTCTTCGTCAGCCGGGTGGACACCGAGATCGACAAGCGCCTGGACAAGCTGGGCTCGCCGGAGGCCGAGGCCCTCAAGGGCAAGGCCGGGGTCGCCAACGCGCGGCTGGCCTACGCCCTGTACGAGGAGAAGTTCGCCTCGGACCGGTGGCGGGCGCTCAAGGACGCCGGGGCCCGGCCACAGCGGCCGCTGTGGGCCTCGACCGGCGTCAAGGACCCCTCGCTGCCCGACACCCTGTACGTGGACGAGCTCGTCGCGCCCGGCACGGTGAACACCATGCCGGAGGCGACGCTGGAGGCCGCCGCCGACCACTCCGAGATCCGCGGCGACACCGTCCACGGCACCTACGACGAGGCCCGCGCCCTCATGGACCGCCTCAAGGAGACCGGCGTCGACTACGACGACGTGGTGCGGGTGCTCGAGGAGGAGGGCGTGGAGAAGTTCGAGGCTTCCTGGCAGGAGCTGCTGAGCACCATCGAGGGTCAGCTGGCCGACAAGGGGGGCGCCCAGTGACGTCCGTCGTCACCTCCGGCGGCGTCTCGGTCACGTTGCGCGGCACCGTGGTCGACGAAGCCGCCGGCGTCCTGGAGAGGCTGGTCACCGACGGCGTCCCCGCCGCCCTGATGGCCGGCAACGCCCAGCTGTGGGGGCCCGAGGCGGCCGAGGAGGCGAGCCGGCGACTGGGCTGGCTGAACCTGCCCGAATCCTCGCGGTCGCTGCTGCCCCGCCTGGCCGAGCTGGCCGCGCAGGCCCGCGCCGACGGCCTGGACCACGTGGTGCTCGCCGGAATGGGCGGCTCGTCGCTGGCCCCGGAGGTCATCACCCGTACCGCCGGGGTGGAGCTGACCGTCCTGGACACCACCGACCCGCAGCAGGTCGCGTCCGTGATCGGCGACCGGCTGGAGCGGACGATCGTGGTGGTGTCCAGCAAGAGCGGCGGCACCATCGAGACCGACAGCCACCGGCGGGTCTTCGAGGGCGCCTTCGCCGACGCGGGCATCACCGGCGAGGCGCTGACGCGCCGGTTCGTGGTCGTCACCGACCCGGGCTCCCCGCTGGAGGCCGCCGCCCGCGCGGCGGGGTATCCGGTGGTGCTGGCCGACCCCGACGTCGGCGGGCGCTACAGCGCGCTGACGGCGTTCGGGCTGGTGCCCAGCGCGCTGGCGGGCGTGGACGTCAGCGGGCTGCTGGAGGAGGCCGCGGCGCTGATCCCGGCGCTGCGCCAGCCCTACGACAACCCGGGGCTGGCGCTGGGCGCGGCGCTGGGGGCCTCGGCGCTGACCGGCCACGACAAGCTGGTGATCGCCGACCACGGCTCGGGCATCGCCGGGTTCGGTGACTGGGCCGAGCAGCTGATCGCCGAGTCCACCGGCAAGGAGGGCAGGGGCATCCTGCCCGTGGTGGTCGAGGGGGTCGACGCCCCCGGCTTCGAGGAGACCCCGGACGTGCGCCGGGCAGTGCTGGGCGGCCGTTACGAGGACTGCGAGCTGGGCGTGTCCGGCCCGCTGGGCGCCCAGTTCCTGCTGTGGGAGTACGCCACCGCGGTGGCCGGGCGGGTGCTGGGCATCAATCCGTTCGACCAGCCCAACGTTCAGGAGTCCAAGGACAACACCGCGGCGCTGCTGCGCGGCACCGCCGAGGGCGAGGCGCCGACCGTGGTGGCGGGCGAGCCCGCGCTGACCGTCGGCGCCGTCGAGATCCACGCCCCGGCCGACCTGCTCAGGGGCGCCAGGGACCTGACCGCGGCACTGGAGGCGGTCGTCACGGCCGTTCCCGAGCACGGCTACCTGGCGGTCATGGCCTACCTGGACCGGGTGGGCGACGCCGGCGCCGAACGGCTGCGGCCGCTGCTGGCCGCGGCCTCAGGCCGGCTGCGCAAGACCCCGGCCCCCGTCACGTTCGGCTGGGGGCCCCGGTTCCTGCACTCGACCGGCCAGTACCACAAGGGCGGTCCGCAGAGCGGGGTGTTCCTGCAGATCACCGGGGAGGCGGCGGAGGACGTCCCGGTGCCGGGCAAGCCGTACACGCTCCGGGAGCTGCAGTTGGCCCAGGCGTTCGGGGACCTGCGGGCGCTGCGCTCGCGGGGCCGCCCGGCCGTCCGGATCCACCTGCGCGACCGCGCCGCCGGGATCGACCAGTTGCTGGCCGCGCTCGCCTGAGGCACCCGCGCGCAGGCCGGGCCCGGCCCCGGCAAAAGCCGCATCCGCCGTGATCCGCACCGACGTCGAACATCGGTGCGGATCACGGCGTTTTCGGTCGCGCCGACACCCGCCGTCCTGAAACGATGGGCCAGGAGGGAGGAACCGTGTCGGCTTTCGACGTGATGACCCGTGGCGGCGTTCTCGACGCGGCCCTCCAAGCCCGTGACTACCTGGTCACCTGCGGGGTGCCGGCCGCGCTGGCGGCCAAGGACCCGCGGCTGTGGGGCCGCCGCGCGGTCGACCACAGCAGGCTCGGCTGGCTGGACCTGCCGTTCGCCTCCCGGGCGCTGCTGGAGCAGATCCGGGAACTGGTGGCCGAGGTCCGCCAGCTCGGGCTCGACCAGGTGGTGCTGATCGGGGTGGGCGCCGAGGGGCTGGCCGCCCAGGCCGTCATGGAAGCCGACCCGGGCGGGCCGGCGGTGGGAGGGACACGCGGGCTGACGGTGCTGGACGGCAGCGACCCGGCGGCCATGGAGCCGGCCCTGGCCCGGCTGGAGCGCACGCTGGTGGTGCTGTCCAGCAAGGTGGGGGTCTCCATCGAGGGCGACGCCTACCGCCGGATCTTCGCCGCGGCGTTCCGCGAGCACGGCCTGTCCGAGCGGGAGATCGCCGGGCGGTTCCTAGTGATCACCGACCACGGCAGCCCGCTGCACGACTTCGCCCGCCGCTGCGGCTACCGGATCGGGCTGACCGACCCGTACCTGCCCGGCCACTTCGGAGCGCTGTCGGCCTACGGGCTGGTCCCGGCGGTGCTGGCCGGCGCGCAGGTGTCCGGGCTGCTGGACGAGGCGGCCTCGGTAGTGCCCTCGCTGGGCAAGGACGACGACAACCCGGGGCTGCTGCTGGGCGCGGTCCTCGGCGGCTGCGCCCAGCAGGACCCCGCCTCCCCCACCCGCGACAAGCTGGTGCTGCGCGGCGGGACGGCGGCGCTGACCGGCTGGGTGTCGCAACTGGTGGCCACCGGCACCGGCAAGCGGGGCCGCGGCATCGTGCCGCTGCAGGCCCCCGGCCAGCCCGCCCCCGAGCTGTCGCCCGATGCGCACTCGGTAACGCTCGGCACGTCCGTGGACGACGCCGACACCTCCGTGTGGGGGCCGCTGGGCGCCCAGTTCCTGCTGTGGGAGTACGCCACCGCGGTGGCCGGATGGCTGCTGGGCGTCAACCCGTTCGAGGGCGCCACCGCCCTGGCGCAGGAGGCCGAGGACGACGCGGCGGCGCTGCTGCGCCGCGCGGCCGGCGGGCCGCTGCCAGCCGGAGATCCGGACTTCGTCGACGGCGGCATCGAGGTGCGCGGTGGTCCTGGGCCGGCCGGCCCGCCGACGGGCGCGGGCGTGCGGGGGGCGGTCGACGCGCTGCTGCGCGCCGTCCCGGCGTCGGGATACCTGTCGCTGATCACCTACCTGCCCGACGACCTGCCCGGTCGCTCCCTGGCACCGCCGCTGGCCCGCCGGGCCGGGCGGCCGGTGACCTACGGGCCTGGCCCCGGCCATCTGCACGGCACCGGCCCGGTCCACCTGGACGGGCCGGGCAACGGCGCGTTCCTGGTGGTGACGGGCACGGCGGCCGGCGGCGACCGCCCGGTGCCGGGCCGGCCCTACACGCTGGGCAGGCTGCGGCTGGCCCGCGCGCTGGCCGACGTGCGGGCGCTGCGCCGGCGGGGGCTGCCGGTGCTGTGGCTGCACCTGCGCGAGCCGGGCTGGGACGCCGGGCGGCTCGCCGAGGCGGTGCGAGGCCGTGAGCCGTGACCCGACCCACCGTGGCCGTCTCCGACGCGGAGGCGGCGATGATCGTCTGCGGTACCGAGCCACCGGCGGAGGAGGTGCGTATACCTGATGTCGACGGGAAAGGGTGGCACGACGTGCCGGCCCCGCACGGGGCACCGACCAGATCGGCGGCGCCGCCGGACCCGACCGCCGCAGGCCGCCCGAGGAGAGACATGAGCAGGCTGGAGGGGGCGCGCCCGCGATGCGCCAGGCCACATCGATGAGCACGACAGAACCGACAGGAACGGTCCAAGAAGCCGGCAGGGGGGCTCACAGGTGACCACGACACCCAATCCGCTGCGGGACCCGCGCGACAAGCGGCTGCCCCGGGTGGCCGGGCCCAGCGTGCTGGTGCTGTTCGGGGTGACCGGCGACCTGTCCCGCAAGAAGCTGCTGCCGGCGATCTACGACCTGGCCAACCGGGGACTGCTGCCGCCGGGCTTCTCGCTGGTCGGGTTCGCCCGCCGCGAATGGGAGAACCAGGACTTCCGGCAGCTGGCCTACGAGGCGGTCAAGGAGCACGCGCGCACCCCGTTCCGCGAGGACGTCTGGACGCATCTGGCCGAGGGCATGCACTTCGTGCCGGGCGAGTTCAGCGACCCGGGGGCGTTCGACGCGCTGGCCATGGCGGTCAAGGAGCTGGACACCACCCGCGGCACCGGCGGCAACTACGCGTTCTACCTGTCCATCCCGCCGAAGTTCTTCCCGCAGGTGATCGAGCAGCTGCGGCGGTCCGGGCTGGCCGAGCACGGCCCCGGGTCGTGGCGCCGGGTGGTGATCGAGAAGCCGTTCGGGCACAACCTCGACAGCGCCAAGGAGCTCAACCGGACCGTGCACCGGGTCTTCCCCGAGGAGTCGATCTTCCGGATCGACCACTACCTCGGCAAGGAGACCGTGCAGAACATCCTGGCCATGCGGTTCGCCAACACCATGTACGAGCCGATCTGGAACCGCTCCTACGTCGACCACGTGCAGATCACGATGGCCGAGGACATCGGGATCGGCGGCCGGGCCGGCTACTACGACGGCATCGGCGCCGCCCGCGACGTCATCCAGAACCACCTGCTGCAGCTGCTGGCGCTGACCGCGATGGAGGAGCCCACCTCCTTTTCCGCCGACTCCGTCCGGGCGGAGAAGGCCAAGGTGCTGTCGTCGGTGCGGCTGCCGGCCGACCTGGGCCGGGCCACCGCGCGCGGCCAGTACGCGGCCGGCTGGCAGGGCGGCGAGAAGGTGCGGGGCTACCTGGAGGAGGAGGGCATCCCGCTGGACTCCCGCACCGAGACCTACGCCGCGATCAAGCTGGAGATCGAGTCGCGCCGCTGGGCCGGGGTGCCGTTCTACCTGCGCACCGGCAAGCGGCTCAGCCGCCGGGTCACCGAGGTGGCGATGGTCTTCCAGCGCGCCCCGCACCTGCCGTTCTCGCACACCGACACCGAGGAGCTGGGCCAGAACGCGCTGGTCATGCGGGTACAGCCGGACGAGGGCATCACGGTGCGGTTCGGCTCCAAGGTGCCCGGCACCGCGATGGAGATCCGCGACGTGAACATGGACTTCGCCTACGGCGAGTCGTTCACCGAGCACTCCCCCGAGGCCTACGAGCGGCTGCTGCTGGACGTGCTGATCGGCGACCCGCCGCTGTTCCCCCGCCAGGAGGAGGTCGAGCTGTCCTGGGAGATCCTCGACCCGATCGAGGAGTACTGGGCCGAGCACGGCAAGCCGGAACAGTACAAGTCCGGCGGCTACGGGCCCGAGTCGGCCGACCTGTTGATGGCGCGCGACGGGCGCGCCTGGAGACGTCTGTGACGAACACGCTGGAGTCCGACCGATGAACATCGACCTTGCCGACACCTCGACCCGCCGGATCGAGAAGTCGCTGCGGCAGGCCAGGCACCTGATGGGCGGTCCCGCCATCGGCATGGTGCTCACCCTGGTGATCGTGACGGACGAGTCGGCGCAGTACGACGCGGTGCGGGCGGCCAACGAGGCGGCCCGGGAGAACCCGTGCCGGGTGCTGACGGTGATCTCGCGGGACGCCCGGGGCAGTTCCTCCCGGCTGGACGCCGAGATCCGGATGGGCGAGACCGGGCCCGGCGAGACCGTGCTGCTGCGCATGTACGGGCCGCTGGCCGAGCACGCCGACTCGGTGGTGCTGCCGCTGCTGGTGCCGGACGCCCCGGTGGTGACCTGGTGGCCGGGCCAGGCCCCGGACCGGCCGGGCGCCGACCCGCTGGGGGTGCTGGCCCAGCGGCGGGTGACCGACTCCTACGCCGCGCAGGACCGGCTCGGCACGCTGGCCCGGCTCGCCCAGGGCTACCAGCCGGGCGACACCGACTTCGCCTGGACGCGGCTGACGCCGTGGCGGACCCTGCTGGCGGCGACGCTGGACCAGGAGCACGCCGAGATCGTCGGCGGGCGAGTGGACGGCGAGCCCGACAGCCCCAGCGCCGAGCTGCTGGCGTCCTGGCTGGCGATCCGGCTGGGCGTGCCGGTGTCCCGGCGCTCCTCCCAGGGGCCGGGGCTGACCGCGGTCACGCTGAACACCGCCGAGGGCGACATCACCATCACCCGCCCGGACGGCCGGGTGGCGACCCTGTCGCGGCCCGGGCAGCCGGACCGGCAGGTGGCGCTGCACCGCCGCCCGATGTCCGAGCTGCTGGCCGAGGAGCTGCGGCGGCTGGACCCCGACGAGGTCTACCATGAGGCCGCGGTCCGGTACGCCAAGGACCTGGAGGCCGCGCAGCGCTCCAGCGAATCCGCCGAGGAGAGCGCGCAACGGTCCCCGAAGCCGGCCGCGGAGAGCACGCAGCGCCCCCGCAAGCCGGCCGGAGCGGCCGCGTCCCGGTCCCGCAAGCCGGCCGGGGGCTCCGGATGAGCGCCCCGCCCGCCGTGCTGGTCCACCACGACCAGACGATGCTGGCCAGGTCGGCGGCGGCCCGGCTGGTGACCCGGATCGTGGACGTGCAGGCCGCCCGGGGCTCGGCGTCGATCGTGCTGACCGGCGGCGGGGTCGGCACCGCGGTGCTGGCCGAGCTGGCGGCCAGCCGGGCCCGCGACGCCATCGACTGGGGCAGGCTGGACCTGTGGTGGGGGGACGAGCGTTTCCTGCCGTCGGGCGACCCAGAGCGCAACGAGACCGGTGCCCGCGCCGCGCTGCTGGACCACGTCCCGGTGGATCCGGCGCGGGTGCATCCGATGCCGGCCAGTGACGGGCCGGACGGCAACGACCCGGAGGCGGCGGCCGAGCGGTACGCCGCCCTGCTGCGGGCCGCCTCTCGGCCGGAGGACCACGGCCCCGTGCCGTCCTTCGACGTGCTCATGCTGGGCATGGGGCCGGACGCGCACGTGGCGTCGCTGTTTCCGGAGATGCCGGCGCTGTACGACGAGCGGCCGGTGGTGGCGGTGCGGGGGGCGCCCAAGCCGCCGCCGACCCGGATCACCATGACGCTGCCGACGATCCTGGCGGCCCGGGAGGTCTGGGTGATCGCGGCGGGCGAGTCCAAGGCCGACGCGGTACGGCTGGGCCTGTCGGAGGCCGGTCCAGTGCAGGTCCCGGTCGCCGGGGCCCGGGGCCGCCAGCGCACGCTGTTCCTGCTGGACCGGGGGGCGGCGGCCAAGCTGCCGCCCGGTCTGGAGCGTATCGCCTCGCCGTGACGGGCCGGAGCGCACGGCCCGCCAGGAGCCGTGCGCTCAGCCCTGCGGGTCGCGGCGCACCACCACCATCGCCACGTCGTCCTCGCGATGGCCGAACGTGGCGAGCACCCGGTCGCTGAACGCCTCCAGGTCCTCCTCGACGTGCGCGGCCAGGACGCGCAGCCGCTCCAGGTTGCCGGTCAGCGGCACGCCGCGGTCCTCCACCAGCCCGTCGGTGAACAGCAGCACGGTGCCGCCAGGCGGGACCACGGCGCGCTGCACGCCGACGTGGTCGACGGGGAAGCCGATCAGCACGCCGCCGCCCTCGCCGAAACGGGCTCCGTCGCCATCCACGAACAGCGGTGCCAGATGGCCCGCGCTGGCGATCTCCAGGGTGCCGTCGGCCGGATCCAGGGTCGCCAGGCAGACCGTGGCGGTCTGGTCGTCGTGATAACGCCGCAGCACCCGGTTGAGCCCCTGCAGGATCCGCTCGGCGTCGTGCCCCTCCCCCGCGAAGGCGCGCAGGGCGTGCCGCAGCTCGGCCATCACCGTGGCGGCGTGCAGCGAGTGCCCCTGTACGTCCCCGATGGCGATCAGCAGCCGGTCATCGATCTTCAGGATCTCGTAGAAGTCGCCGCCGACCTCGGCCTGTTCGGCGGCCGGCTCGTAGCGCACCGCGAACCTCCAGCCGGGCACCTCCGGCAGCGCGGAGGGCAGCAGGCTACGCTGCAGGGTCACTGCGATCCGGTGCTCCTCGGTGTAGGAGCGCAGCGCCTCCACGGCCAGCGCCACCGCCTGGCCGAGCTGGCGCAGCATGTTGAACTCGTCCTCGTCGAGCGCGCCCCGGGCCTCGACCGCCAGGCAGACCGGCGGCCGGCCGACCTTGGTGCGGGACATCACCATGGACACCGCGCCGTCGACCGCCGCGTCCGGCAGCACGGTGCGCCACCGGTCCAGGGGGACGATCGCCACCGCCGTCCCGGTGCCCCCGCCGAGGTCCACGAAGTCGCCCAGCCGTTCCATCACCCCGGGGTCGGCGCCGCGCGGCCAGATCGCCGTGGCCGGCCACATGCAGACGGCGCGGCGCAGCCGGCCGTCGGCCGGCAGGATCAGGGCCGCCGCCGCCACCCCGAAGACCTCGGCGGCGCCGCGGGCCGCGGCGGCGGCCAGCCCGTCGAAGGTGTCGGCGGCGTTGATCTCCAGCGTCGCCCGGGCCAGCGCGGCCAGCCGCTCGGCCAGCCGCTCGGCCAGCCGGCGGGCCTGGTAGTAGCGCAGCACCGCCTGGACGGTGGCCAGGAACTCCTCCGGGTCGATCGGGTCGGTCATGTAGGCGTCGGCACCGCCGCGCAGCCCGAGGGCGCGGTCGGCGACCTCGACCGCCGTTCCGGAGATGTGGATCACCGGCAGGGACGCGGTGGCCGGGTCGGCCTTGATCCGCTCGCATACCTCCAGGCCGCTCATGTCGGGCAGCCGCACGTCCAGGACCACCAGGTCGATCTCGTGCTCGGCCAGCCGCTCCCAGGCCTGCGCCGCCGAGGCCGCCTCGATGACGGTGTGGCCGGCCCGGCGCAGCCAGCTGCCGATGATGTACCGCTTGGTGTCGACGTCGTCGACCACCAGGGTCGTCCTCGGTTCGGCGGTCATGGCGTCCCCTCCTGGCCCGTCCCGTCCGCGGTGCCCGCCCGGCCGGCGCCGGGCGGCCGGCGCGGGCCGGGTTCCCCGCCGGGACTCAGCGGGATCCGCACGGTCACGGTGGTGCCCTCGCCGAGGGCGCTGTGCAGGGTCAGCCCGCCGCCCAGCGCCTCGGCCAGCCGCCGGGCGTACGGCAGGCCCAGCCCGGTGCCCCCGCCGCCGCTGCCGGGCACCTGGTAGAACTCCTCGAAGACCCGTTCCTGCTCCTCGGGGGCGATGCCCACCCCGGTGTCGGCCACGGTGAAGACCACGTGCCCGTCCTCGGTCCGGGCGGCCAGCCGCACCTCGCCGCGGCGGGTGAACTTCAGCCCGTTGGCCAGCAGGTTGCGCAGGATGCGGGTGAGCATCACCTCGTCGGTGACCGGCGCGTCCGACGGGCCGGTCGCGCCCTCCACCACCAGCCGCAGCCCGGCCTGCTCGGCCATCGGCTCCAGCAGCGAGCGCAGGTGCTCCAGCAGCGCGGGCACGTCCACCGGGACCGGCCGCAGGGACAGCCGGCCCTCCTCGGCCTTGGCCATGTCCAGCAGTTCGTCCACCAGGGCCAGGATCGTCTGCCCGGAGTGCGCGATCAGCCCGATCTGGTGCCGCTGCTCGGCGCTGAGCGGGTCGGCGCGGGTGTCCAGCAGCAGCCGGGCCAGGCCGATCATCGAGTTGATGGGAGTGCGCAGCTCGTGGCTGATGTTGGCCCAGAACCGGTTCTTGGACTCGCTCGCCCGCCGCAGCTGCTCGGACTTGTCGTCCAGCTCGGCGTAGAGGGCCACCACGCCCTGGTTGGTCTCCTCCATCTCCTGGGTCAGCTGGTTGTACATGGCCACGACGCCGTGGTTGGTCTCCTCCAGCTCCGCGTGCAGCTCGCGCAGCTCCTCGTGCTTGCGGCGCAGGTCCTCCAGGGCCTCGATCAGCTCCTCGTTCTGCCGCCGCAGTTCCTCCTGGGCCGAGGCGGGCACCAGGCGGGCGAGGCGTTCCTGCACCGCCCGCACCCTGGCGTCGCCGGGCACCGGGGCGTCCTCGGGCAGGTGCTTGCGCACCCGGACGATCACCCGGTCGCCGCGCGTCTCCTCCTCGACCTCGTCCATCAGCCGGGCCGCCACCGCCATCGCCTCGGCCAGCGCCGGGCGTTCCTCCCGCCGGAAGCCGACCTCGACCACCAGCGCCGGCCGCTGCACCCGCCGGATCCAGAACACCGCCTCCACGGGACCGTGCTCGGCGTACGCCTCACGGCCGAGCTCGCTGATCGCGGCGGCGACCCGGGCCCGGTCCGGGCCGTCCAGCCCTACGGCGTCGGCGGCCTCCCGGCCGGCCTGCCGGAAGGCGAACAGGTCCTCCTCGTCGTGGATGTGCAGGCGCAGCAGCTCGCGGATCATGCCGTGTCTACCCCGCTGGTCCGGTCCGGCGGCCGCACCACCAGGACGGCCCGGTCGTCGCGCCGCACGCCGGCGTCCCGCAGCAGGGTCGCGGCGATCACCAGGGGCGCCTGGGCGGACAGCCCCGGGAAGTCGTGCGGTCCCCAGCGGCTGGTCAGCCCGTCGGAGTGCAGTACGACCACGGCGCCGGGCGGCAGCTCGTAGCGGTGCTCGCGCAGGCCGCGGGCCTGGTGCCCGGCGATGCCCGGCACCGAGATCATGCCCTGCCGGCGCTCGCCGTCGACGATCCAGCCGGCCACGTTGCCCAGGCCGGCGAAGTCGACGCGGCGCGTCCGGCCGTTGATCGCGGCCACCGCGACCGCGCCGCCGCGGGTGCGCCCGAGTCTCTGGTGGACCCGTTGCAGCAGGTCCGCCGGGCGCATCGGCAGGGGGCTGTCCTGCACGGCCCGTACCGCCTCGCGGGCCGCCAGCGCCGCCAGCGGCCCGTGCCCGAGACCGTCGCAGAGCATGGCGTAGACCACCTCGTCCACCTGGCTGGCGGCGAACGCGTCGCCGCACTGCTCCTCGCCGGTGATGGGTCGGTTCAGCCCGGCGTGGGGCGTCTCGGCGAACGTGCCGGGGACGGCCTCGAACCGCGCGATGAGCACGGTGCCGCGCCGGGGCAGCGAGTACACGTGGCTGTGGTCGGCGATGCGCGCGATCATGCCCATGCCGATGCCCAGGGTTCCGGTCGAGGACTGCCCGTCGACCATCACGGCGGGCACGTCGGCGATGCCGGGCCCGGAGTCCGTGCACACCATCTCGATGGCGGCGTGGTCGGCGTCCCGGACCACGCGCAGCAGCAGTTCGCCCTGCTGCGCGTGCTTGGAGAGGTTGGAGGCGGCCTCGCTGACGGCGAGCTGGAGCCTGGCCACCCGTTCGGGGGGAAATCCCAGCCGTTCGGCCAGCTGCGCGACCAGCCGCCGCAGCCGGGCGGCGACGCTGGCCTCCTCCACCGGTGTCCGGATCACCTCGTCGGCCGCCGGATCGGTCATCCAGCCGCCCGTCAGCGGGTCCATTTCGTCACCGTGATCCTGGTGCCCCGGCCCACGGCGGTGTCCAGCTCGAACTCGTCCACCAGCCGCCGGGAGCCCGGCAGGCCCAGGCCCAGGCCCTGGCCGCTGGACCAGCCGTCGGTGAGCGCCAGGTCCACGTCGGAGATGCCGGGTCCCTCGTCGCTGAAGATCATGCGTACCCCGGTCCGGCCGGTCGGGCCGGTCAACCGCTCGATCCGCACGGTCCCGCCGCCGCCGTGTACCACGATGTTGCGGGCCAGCTCGCTGGCCGCGGTGACGAGCTTGGTCTGGTCCACCAGGGACATGCGGATATCCCCCGCGATGGTCCGCACCATCTTGCGGATGCCGACGATGTCATCGCTGGAGCCGACCCGCACCTCGTGGACGTCGCTCATCGGCCGCTCATCGTCCCCGGCGGCCCGCCGGGGTCCGGGGCGGCCAGCAGTCGCATGCCCTTCTCCAGGTTCAGGGCGGTGTGCACCCCGCCCAGTGACAGCCCCAGCTCCACCAGGGTGATCGCCACCGCCGGACGCATGCCGACCACCACGGTGCGGGCGTCCAGCAGCCGGGACATGGCGGCGATGGTGGCGAACATCCGGCCGATGAACGAGTCGACGATCTCCACCGCGGTGATGTCGATGACCACCCCCCGGGCGCCGGTCCGCACGATCTGCTCGGCCAGGTCCTCCTGCAGCGCCAGCGCGGTGCGGTCCTCCAGATCGGTCTGGATGGAGATGAGCAGGACGTCCCCGACCTTGAGAATCGGTACCCGCTCCATCAGCCGACCACCTCGCGCACGATCCGCACGCCGTTGCGCGACAGCAGGTACTCCAGGGCGTCGGCCAGCGTGGCCTTGCTGACGATGTCGCCGAACTCGATGCCCAGCGCGACGATGGTCTGGGCGATCTGCGGCCGGATGCCGGAGATCACGCACTCGGCGCCCATCAGCCGGGCCGCCATGATGGTCTTCATCAGGTGCTGGGCCACCTCGGTGTCGACGGCCGGCACGCCGGTGATGTCGATCACCGCGGACTCCGAGCCGGTGTCGACCAGGGTCTGCAGCAGGGCCTCCATGACGACCTGGGTGCGGGCCGAGTCCAGGGTCCCCACCAGCGGCACCGCCACGATGCCCTCCCACAGCTTCACCACCGGGGTGGACAGCTCCAGCAGCTGCTCGGCCTGGTCTGCGATGACCTGCTCACGGGTCGCGGCGTAGGTCTCGAAGGTCAGCAGCCCGAGATCGTCGACGTAGCGGGAGAAGGCGACGAACTCGTTGATCGCCTGGTCCTCGTCGGCGTCCTCGATCAGTTCGTGCACGACCTGTTTGAGGGTGAAGACGGCGACCGCGGTCTCCTTGGGGGTGAAGTTCTGCCGGGCCCTGCGACCGGACATGTCGGCCAGCACCGCCCGCAGTTCCGACCGGGCGGTGTCGTCCTCCCGCTCCAGCGAGGCCAGCGTCAGGGACAGCAGCTCGCGCAGCTCGCCGCGCAGTTCGGTCTGGGTCGTCCGCCCGCGGAGGGTGGCCCCGGCGAGTTCGGTCCAGCGGTCGAGCGCCGCGTCCTGGCGGGTGCTCAGCAACTGGACGATGTGGGCCTGGCCACCGGACTGCGGGTTCGTCACAGATCACTCCTTATTGCGGGCTTCGCCCATGTCGTCCGGAGCCTACCCCCTTCCCGCAGATCTCCGGCCGCCCCGCAGACCTGCGGGTACGCCGGTGATCTCGTCACGACGTGCCCGGATCGTCCCGCCGGAACGGGGCGGTCTCCCCCTCGGGGACGCCGACCCGGAAGACCCGCATCTGCAGCGCCAGCACGCCGTAGTAGCCGACCAGCGTCACCAGTTCGACCAGCGCGGCCCGGCCCAGCGTGGCGGCGGCCTCGGCGTACAGGGCGTCTCCGAGGTCGCCGTGGGCGAGCAGTTCCCGGGTGGCCGCGTGGACGACCCGTTCCCGCGCGTCGGCGAGCACCGGGTCGCGGCCCTCGCGCAGCGCGTCGAGCTCGGCTTGCGTCAGCCCGGCGCGGCGGCCGATCCGCTCGTGGGCGTACCACTCGTAGTCCGAGCGCCAGTGCGCGGCGGCGGTCAGGGTGGCGATCTCCCGCTCCCGCGCGGTGAAGCCGGTGCGAAAGCGCAGCGCCGACCCCAGGTCCTGCAGCGGCAGGCCGACCGCCGGGCTGTAGAGCATGGCGTTGAACGGCCCGAGCAGACGGCCGTCGCCGTCGGTGATCCGGAACGCCGGGGGGCGGGCGGCGCGCGGCCCGGCGGTGACCGCCTCGTACACCTCGCGCTGCGCCTCGCTCAGCGCACGGGGGTCCAGCGGCGGCAGCCGGCCGTCGTCGGTCTCATCGGCACGCGGATGGCTCATCCACCGCACGCTAGAGCATCGGCGGCCCGTCCCACCCGGTGGGAGCCGGTGCACCGGCCGGCAGGCGAAACGGCGGGCTCATCGTGGCGTAGCGGTTTCGTAACACGGCTGGGCGACCGTGAGGGGGATCGCCGCCCCCGGAAAAGGGAACGCTCCAATGCCACTGCTGCGCATCCGTACCCAGATCGAGGATCGGCCCGGCCGGCTGGCCGTGCTGACGGCCGCGCTGGCCGAGCGGGGTGCCAACATCCTCGGCCTGTCCGTCCAGGTGGACGCCGAGGGGGTGGTGGACGAATTCGTCGTGGACGTCCGGCGGGGCGGGGCCTGGCCCCGGGAGCTGGCCGCCGCGATCGAGGCGGCCGGCGGCCGGCACACCACCGTGGTGCCCGCCCGCCCGCACGAGCTGATCGACGAGCCGACCCGGGCGCTGACGCTGGCCGCCCGGCTGCGGACCGATCCGCGGTCCCTGCCCCGGGCGCTGGCCGAACTGCTGCGCGCTGACTCGGCGGCCTGGGTGAGCGGAGCGGCGGCCCTGCGCGAGCCCGGGCCGGACGGCCGTCACGACGCCGACGCCCCACGGTCCTTCGAGCTGCTCGTTCCGGTCGGGCCGCTGCGCGCGGTGCGGCTGCGGCGGGCCGGGCTGCCGTTCACCGCCACCGAGGCCGCCCGGGCCGACGCGCTGGTGCGGGCGGCGCTACCGGCCGACGAGCCCCGCCCGACCTCGCGGCGGGTGCTGCTGCGGGACGGCACCGAGATCGTGGTGCGGCCGCTGGAGCGCCGCGACGGCGCGGCCGTACAGGCCATGCACGAGCGGTGCTCCCAGGCCAGCCGCCGGGCGCGGTACTTCAGCGCCAAGCCGTCGCTGCCGCAGCGGGCGCTGGACCTGTTCTGCGAGCCGGCCTACGGGCTGACGCTGGTCGCCGAGGGTCCGGACGGCTCGATCCTGGCGCTGGCGCACCTGGTGCACGTGCTGGACCCCGGGGTGGCGGAGCCGGCCTTCCTGGTGGAGGACGCCTGGCAGGGCCGGGGGCTGGGCCGGATGCTGACCGACCTGCTGCTGGTGCTGGGCCGGGACCGGGGGCTGGTGGAGCTGCGCGCCTCGGTGCTCGCCGACAACGCGCGGATGCGCCGACTGCTGACCGGCGTGGGCGGCCGGATCCGGCACACCGACGATCCCGCCGTCGTGGAGATCAGGGTCCGGTTGGACGGCCGGGCCGCGCGGGCCGCCGCCGCGTCTCCGGGGGCGAGGGTGCCGCTGGCGGGCTAACCCCCGCTCCGAGAACGAGCAGGCCTGGCACGATGGCTTCGAGGACGGGCAGGTCCTGACACGATGGTGCGGTGAGCAGTACGCCGGACGAACCCACCGACACCGCGGACAACCCCGTCTACGACAACCCCTGGGCCTACGATCTGGCCTGCGCCTTCCGCGACGTGCGGGCCGAGGTGGACGCCCTGCTGGGCTGGTACGCCCGGTCCGGCCCGTCCCGGCGCGGCCTGCCCGGATCGGTGCTGGAGCTGGCGGCGGGGCCCGCCGAGCACGCCCGGGAGTTCGCGCGGCGCGGGATCCCCGCGACCGCGCTGGACCTGAGCCCGGCCATGTGCGCCTACGCCGAGGAGCGCGCCAAGGCGGACGGGGTCGCGCTGGAGGTCGTCCGGGCGGACATGGCCCGCTTCGAGCTGGGCCGCGGGTTCGACCTCATCGTGACGATGCTGGACTCGACCGCCCACTTGATGACGCTGGACGCCTTCGTCGCGCATCTGGACCGGGTGGCCGGGCATCTGACCGCCGGCGGGTGTTACGTCCTGGAGATGAGCCATCCGGCCGACCGGCTCACCGACGAGCCGTCCACCGGCACCGTCTGGACGGTCGAACGCGACGGTGTGCGGGCCGACGTGCGCTGGGGCGAGCCCGGTGACCGGCTCGACCCGATCACGCAGGTGGTGCGGGAGCACGTCACCATCGCCGTCGCCCGCGAGGGCGGCAGCGAGGTGATCCGGGGGGTGGTGCCCTACCGGTTCTGGACGGCGACCGAGCTGACGGCGGCCGTCCGGCTGTCGGGGGCGCTGCGGGTCGTCGCCCAGTACGGCGACTTCACCGGGATCGGGCCGGGCGACCCGGACGCCTGGCGGCTGATCACGGTGTTCCGCCCGGCCAGTTAGCGGACCCGGCCGACCGCCGCCGCCCGAACACCGGCGGTCGGCCCCGCTCCCAGCGGCGGCGCCCGGTGCCGTCCCGGCCGGCGCACCACCGCCGGCCGGGCACCGGATCCGGCATCGGGCGCCCGTGCGTTCCCACCGGTGACGGTAGTGACGCCGGTGACGGCGGTGTGCGGGCCGCCGTCACCGGCGCGTGCGGGTCAGGGCGTGGGAGCCCAGCCGGGCATCGGGAAGGCGGCCAGCAGCTCGCGGATCTCGGCGGCGATCCCGTCGAGCCGCGCCTCGTCCTGCTTGGCCGCCGCCTGCACGGCCTCGTCGATCCAGGCGGCCAGGTGCGGCATGTGCCGTTCGGTCAGCCCCCGGGTGGTGATCGCCGCGGTGCCCAGCCGCAGCCCGGACGGGTCGAACGGCTTGCGCGGATCGAACGGCACCGTGTTGTGGTTCAGCTCGATGCCCGCCCGGTCCAGCGCCCGGGCGGCCGGCTTGCCCGCCACGCCCCTGCTGGTCAGGTCGATGAGGATGAGGTGGTTGTCGGTGCCGCCGGAGACCAGGTCGAAACCGCGTTCCAGCAGCGCCGTGGCCAGCGCCGCGGCGTTGGCCACGATCTGGTGGGCGTAGGCGCCGAACCCGGGGTCCGCCGCCTCCTTGAGCGCCACCGCGATCCCGGCCGTGGTGTGGTTGTGCGGGCCGCCCTGCAGGCCGGGGAAGACCGCCTTGTCCACGGCGGCGGCATGCTCGGCGGTGGACATGATCATGGCGCCGCGCGGCCCGCGCAGCGTCTTGTGCGTGGTGGTGGTGATCACGTCGGCATGGCCGACCGGCGAGGGGTGGGCGCCGCCGGCGATCAGCCCGGCGATGTGCGCGACGTCGGCGGCCAGCACCGCCCCCACCTCCCGGGCGATCTCGGCGAACGCCGGGAAGTCGATGGTGCGCGGCACGGCCGTGCCGCCGCACCAGATGATCTTGGGGCGCTCCCGGCGAGCCAGGTCGCGCACCTCGTCCAGGTCGATGCGGCCGGTGTCGGCGCGCACGCCGTAGCGGACCGAGGTGAACCACCTGCCGGTGGCCGACACCGACCAGCCGTGGGTCAGGTGCCCGCCCATCGGCAGGGACATGCCCATCACCGTGTCGCCGGGCTCGGCGAAGGCCAGGTAGACGGCCAGGTTGGCGGGCGAGCCCGAGTACGGCTGGACGTTGGCGTGCGCCGCGCCGAAGACGCCCTTGGCCCGCTCGACGGCCAGCGTCTCGATCGGGTCGACGTTCTGCTGGCCCTCGTAGTAGCGGCGGCCGCAATAGCCCTCGGAGTACTTGTTGGTCAGGACGGAACCGGTGGCCTCCAGGACCGCGGGCGAGACGTAGTTCTCCGAGGCGATGAGGCGGGCCTTGTCGAACTGCCGTCGCGCCTCGGCCTCGACGAGCCGGGCGATGTCCGGGTCGGCGGCGTGCAGATGGGGGATGGCCGGCTGGTGCATGTCTAACCTCCGCGCTGGTCGCGCCGAGGACCCGTGCTGGGCGGCGGGCCGCGCACGAGGCCCCGGCGGGGCCCGTACACCCAGGCGCGCGGCGTGCGGACGGCTTCGCTCCCCGGTGGTCGATCCCACCTTGTCTGCGCCAGTCACGTGCCGCCCATCGTAGCGAACCCCGGCCCGGCACCCCGTTGACCGGATTACGTATTTACGTAAAACTTGAAGAAGATGGACGGACATCCCGGGAGGCACCGATGAGCGACAGGTTCGCCAGGCATCTGGCCCGTGTGCGGACCCCGCTGCTGCTGGCCGGTCTGGCCGTGGCGTTCAGCGCGAGGTTCCACGGGTTCGGCTGGGTCGGGACGGTGATGATCGTCGTGGGCCTGGTACTGATCGTGCTGCCCGCCGGCGCGGTGCGGCGGCGGCCCCCGGTCGAGGTGGACGCCCCCGTCCGAGGACGCTGGGTGGCGGTCAACAGCCCGGCCGACAAGGTCCCCAGCCACGGGACGCACGAGTTCGGCCAGGCCTACGCCATCGATCTGGTCCACCAGCCCGATCCCGCCGCCGACCGCGGGACCGTGCGCCGCTGGCCGCCGGCGCGCCGGCCCGAGACGTTCCCCTCGTTCGGCCGGCCGATCCTGTCCCCCGCCGACGCCGTCGTGGTGCGCGCCGTCGACGGGCAGCGCGACCACTGGAGCCGCGACTCCTGGCCCGGCCTGGTCTACCTCTTCGTCGTCGAGGGGATCGTGCGCGGCGTCGGCGCCGCGGTGAGCCCCCGCTTCCTGCTGGGCAACCACCTGATCCTGGACCTCGGCGACGGGGTGTACGCGGCGCTGGCCCATCTGCGGCGGGGCTCGCTGCGAGTGCGTCCCGGGCAGCGGGTCCGGGCGGGCGAGCAGGTCGCCGAGTGCGGCAACTCCGGCAACTCCTCCGAACCCCACCTGCACTTCCAGTTGATGGACGGTCCCAGGCCGATGGTCGCCGCCGGGTTGCCGTTCGCCTTCGCGTTCCAGGCCGACGGCACCGAGCACTACGGTGTGCCGAAGGGCGCGCAGCCGTTCACCACCGGCCCCCTGGCCCCCGATCCCGCGGCGGCCGGCACCAGAAGCTGAACATCGAGGAGCACGGTTGACCAGGAACGGGGAGGAACCCACCCTCGACGAGCGGGTGGCGCGGCTGGAGACCCGGGTCGCCGAGCTGGAGAGCGGGCACCGGTCCTCGCGCGCCGGCGGCCCGGATCTCGGCGCCGACGCGTTCTGGGCGCTGACCGGCCTGAAGGAGCGCGCGGACGCCCCCGGCATGGTGCTGTTCACCGGCTCGGTGACGCTGCCCGGCGGCGAGCAGGCCGAGTGGCAGCAGGGGCACCCGGTCGACGAGCTGCTCGCCGACGACTGGAGTCAGGCCGCCGCGGCGGTGGCCGCTTTGGGCCATCCGATCCGGCTGCTGCTGCTGCGCGAGATCCTGCACGGCGCCCGCACCGTCGCCGAGCTCGGCGCGCACGAGCGGCTCGGCACGACCGGGCAGCTCTACCACCATCTTCGCCAGCTCGTGGCGGCAGGCTGGCTGCGCACCACGGCCCGCGGGCAGTACGCGGTCCCGGCCGAACGGGTCGTCCCGCTCCTGGTCGTGCTGGCCGCCGTGCGGCGGTGATCGGCGGCCCGCCGCAACGAGGGGTGCACTTTCGGTCAGAGGGGCCTATAAGGTCGTTCGGGACATGGATGGTGCGCGGACCGGAGAGGGCGCGGCGCGGCTGGCGTGGCTGGACGCGTTGCGCGGGCTCGCCGCACTAGCGGTGGCCTTCCACCACGCCACCTACCACTACGCGCCCGGCCTGCGCCGCCAGATCACCGCGTGGTTCGACCCCGGCATGTACGGCGTGATGGTGTTCTTCCTGGTCAGCGGCTACATCATTCCCGCGTCCCTGGAACGCTCGCGCTCGCTGGGCCGCTTCTGGGTGGGCCGGGTGTTCCGGATCTACCCGCTGCTGCTGTTCGCGCTGACCGCCGTCGTGGTGATCGCGGCCACCGATATGTGGCCGCTGCGCGACGGGCTGGCCGAACTGGACCGCTGGGCGGTCGCGCTGGCCCACCTGACAATGCTGCAGGACCTGCTGGCGGTGCCCAACGCGCTGAACGTGCTGTGGACGCTGTCCTACGAGATGCTGTTCTACCTGCTGGTGGCGGCGCTGTTCGCGGTGGGCCTGCACCGCCGGTCGGCCGGGATCGCCGCGGGGCTGGCCGGGGGCGCCGCGGCGGCGGTGGCGCTGGGCGGGCTGGTGCCGGCCACCGCGCTCACCAAGGTCGCCGGGGTCACCCCGGTCGTCACCGTGACGGCCCTGGTCATGGCGGCCGCGATCGGCTGCGCGTTCTGCCGGCGGCCGCAGGTGCGGGCCGCGGGCGCGGTGCTGGGCGGTCTGCTGGCCGTCGTGCTGCTGGCCGCCAACGGGCGGGTTCCGCTGTGGGAAGGGCTGGTCATCCTGGCGGTGATGTTCACCGGCACCGCGCTGTACCGGGCCGAACGGGGGCAGATCAGGGTCCGTGCCGCCGTGCTCAGCGCGGGCGCGGTGCTCGTCGTCGCGGTGGCCGCCGGGCTGTGGCACATGGGCGGCTGGGGGCTGCCCGCCGACGAGGTGCTGGGGCTGCGCCGGGCCTGGGCGTCCGCCCTGGTGTTGGCGGCGCTCACCTTCGCGGCGGGGATGGCGCTGCGCCACCGTGCGATGCCGCGCGGGCTGACCATCCTGGGCGTGATCAGCTACTCGGTGTACCTGCTGCACCCGGTGCTGCTGATCGTCTCCGACTCGCTGTTCGGCCGCCCGCGCCAGGACGCCCCGTTCTGGCTGGCGCTGTTCCTGGCCGCCCTGGTGGCGGCCGCCCTGCTCACCCAGCGCCTGGTGGAACGTCCAGCGCAACGCCTGGGCCGCCGGGTCGCCCGGCGGCTCACCTCCGGCCCCACCACCGGCGCGAACAACGGCACGACACCGCACGCCGACACCGACCGGACGGCCCTGACCCACTGAAGCGGCGGCACCGTCCCCGTCCGGCTCGGCCACCACCGGCGCGGACAACAACACAGCGCCGCACCCCGACACCGGCCCGCCGACCGGCAACGACCGCCCCGGCCGGCCCCGCCACCATGGACACCGACGACGGCACGACACCGCCACCGGCACAGACCGGACGGTCCCGGCCCGCCGACCGGCCCGGTCACCGGCAGCGCGAACGACCGCGCGACCGGCGGACCGGCACCGACCGGTGGCTTCGGCGAGCCCGGCCGGCGACGGGCAGGAAGACGACGGCCCGGGTCCCGCCGGGGCGGGAACCGGGCCGTGACGCGGGAGGGGCTCAGCCCCGGCCGGCCGCCTCCATGGCGGCGCGGACCGCGGCCCGCTTCTCGCGCAGCTTGGCGAGGGCCTCCTCAAGGATGGCCTCGCCGTCGGCGTCGCTGCGCCGCTCCTTCACGTACGCCAGGTGCGTCTTGTACGGCTCGGTCTTCGGCGGAGCGGGCGGGTTCTCGGCGTCCTTGCCCGCCGGGAATCCGCAGCGGGGGCAGTCCCACGTGTCGGGAATCGCCACGTCGGTCGCGAAGCTGGGACGGGTCTCGTGCCGGTTGGCACAGTAGAAGCTCACCCAGACCCGGGGCGCCGCGTCCCCGCGCTCGGCCTCTCCCATCGGGCCGGCCCCGACCCGGCTACCCCGAATGGCGTTGCCACTACCCACGGAACTACTCCTCGATTGATCGGCCGCCCACCCTGTGGGGCCGCGGCGGCACTCGTACTACCTGGGGGATCCGGCTCAGCCGACGCCGTTGGACTTCAGCAGCAGGCCCAGAACGACGATCGACGCGAACCAGATGATCCCCGTCCCGATCGTCAGCCGGTCGAGGTTGCGCTCGACCACGGAGGACCCGCCCAGCGAGGAGGAGATCCCGCCGCCGAACATGTCGGACAACCCCCCGCCCTTGCCCTTGTGCATGAGGACGAGCAGGATCATCAGCAGGCTCGTGACGATGAGGACGATCGCGGTTGCAAGGATCACGGTAGTTCAGCGCCTTTTCTGGCCGGCCCCGCGGTTGCGGGGCCCTGGTCAACAACGGCTGACGGAGCCGGGCGGTTTGCCCGTCAGGTATCGAGGGTACGACGAAGTGACTGCTGGTTCAGCAGAAACCCGGTATGGACCGGCGTGTCATCTCCGTTCGTCGGCATGGATCACACCGGAAGGTCCCGGTACCGACAGATCTTGACGAACTCGCCGGCGTCCAGGCTCGCCCCGCCGACCAGCGCGCCGTCCACGTCCGGCTGGGCCATGATCCCGGCGATGTTGCCCGACTTCACCGACCCGCCGTACTGGATGCGCACCCCGGCGGCCAGCTCGGCGTCGTACAGCTCGGCGAGCCGGCCACGGATCGCGCCGCACACCTCCTGCGCGTCGGCCGGGGTGGCGACCTCCCCGGTGCCGATCGCCCAGACCGGCTCATAGGCGATCACGATGGAGCGGGCCTGCTCGGCGGGGATCTTCTCCAGCGCCCGCTCGACCTGGCCCAGGGTGTAGGACACCTGCTCACCGGCCTTGCGGATCTCCAGGCCCTCCCCCACGCACAGGATCGGGGTCAGCTCGGCGGCGTAGGCGGCCTTGATCTTGGCGTTGACGAGCGCGTCGTCCTCGTGGTGGTACTGGCGGCGCTCGGAGTGCCCGACGACCACGTACGAGCAGCCCAGCTTGGCCAGCATCGAGCCGGAGATCTCGCCGGTGTAGGCGCCGGCGGCGTGCGCGGACACGTCCTGCGCGCCGTAGCCGATCTGCAGCTTGTCGGCGTCCACCAGGGTCTGCACCGACCGGATCGCGGTGAACGGCGGCACCACCACCACCTCGACCGCCTCGTGGTCGGCCTCCTTGAGGGCGAAGGCCAGCTGCTGGACGAGCCGGATCGCCTCCAGGTGGGTGTTGTTCATCTTCCAGTTGCCGGCCATGATCGGCTTACGGGAAGGGGTCTTGGCAGCGGCCATCGCGGGTCAGTCCTCCAGTGCCGAAAGGCCGGGCAGCGTCTTGCCTTCCAGGTATTCCAGGCTGGCGCCGCCACCGGTCGAGATGTGGGAGAAGGCGGACTCGTCGAAGCCCAAGGTCCGCACCGCCGCGGCCGAGTCGCCGCCGCCGACCACGGTGAACGCACCGGAGTCGATCAGGGCCTGGGCCACCGCGCGGGTGCCGTGCGCATAGGGCTCCATCTCGAACACGCCCATGGGGCCGTTCCAGAAGATCGTCGCGGTGCCGGCCAGCCGCTCGGCGAACAGCCGCCCGGAGGCGGGGCCGATGTCCAGGCCGAGCCGGTCGGCCGGGATGGCGTCGGCGGGCACCACGTCGTGCTCGGCGTCGGCGGCGAACGCGGTGGCCGCCACGATGTCGACCGGCAGCACGAACTCCACCCCCGCCTTCTCGGCGCGGGCCAGGTACTCGGTCACGGTGTCGAGCTGGTCCTCCTCCAGCAGGCTCTTGCCGACCTCGTGCCCCTGTGCCTTAAGGAAGGTGAAGACCATGCCGCCGCCGATGAGGATGCGGTCGGCCTTGCCCAGCAGGTTGTCGATGACGCCGAGCTTGTCGGAGACCTTGGAGCCGCCCAGCACCACCGCGTACGGCCGCCGGACGTCCTCGGTGAGCCGCCGCAGGACGTCCACCTCGGCGGCGATCAGCTTCCCGGCGGCGTGCGGCAGGCGCCGCGGAACGTCGTAGACGCTGGCGTGCCGGCGGTGCACCGCGCCGAACCCGTCGCCGACGTACAGCTCGGCCAGGGCGGCCAGCCGGTCGGCGAAGGCGCCGCGCTCGGCGTCGTCCTTGCTGGTCTCGCCCGGCTCGAAGCGCAGGTTCTCCAGCAGCGCCACCTGGCCGTCGGCCAGGCCGGCGGTGGTCTCGGCGGCGGAGGCGCCGACCACGTCGGAGGCGAACGCCACGTCCGTGCCGAGCAGCTCGCCGAGCCTGCGGGCCACGGGGGCCAGCGAGAACTCCGTCTTCACCTCGCCCTTGGGGCGGCCCAGGTGGGCGCAGACGATGACCCGGGCGCCGCGCTCGCGCAGCGCCTCGATCGTCGGCAGGCTGGCCCTGATCCGCCCGTCGTCGGTGATCCGGTCGCCGTCCAGGGGGACGTTGAGGTCCGCCCGGACCAGCACCCGCCTCCCGCGGACGTCGAGATCGTCAATGGTGCGCATCGGTGTCCTTCCGCTCATGGTGGCAGCCGGGCTCCCGGCAGGGCGGACGACCCGGCGCGCCGTCCGCCAGACGAGGACCGCCGTGACCGCGCGGCACGGGCACGGTCACGGCGGCGGGAGTCCGTTAGAGCCGGGAGCCGACGAGCTGGACCAGGTCCACCAGGCGGTTGGAGTAGCCCCACTCGTTGTCGTACCAGCCGACGACCTTGGCCTGGTCGCCGATGACCTTGGTCAGGCCGGCGTCCAGGATGCAGGAGGCGGGGTCGGTGACGATGTCGGAGGAGACGATCGGGTCCTCGGTGTAGGTGAGGACGCCGCGCAGCGGGCCCTCGGCGGCCTCCCTGAGCGCGGCGTTGACCTCCTCGACCGTGGTCTCGCGGCCGAGGGTGACGGTCAGGTCGGTGGCCGATCCGGTCGGGATCGGCACCCGCAGCGCGTAGCCGTCCAGCTTGCCCTTCAGCTCCGGCAGCACCAGGCCGATGGCCTTGGCGGCGCCGGTGGAGGTCGGCACGATGTTGAGCGCGGCGGCGCGCGCCCGGCGCAGGTCCTTGTGCGGGCCGTCCTGCAGGTTCTGGTCCTGGGTGTAGGCGTGGATGGTGGTCATCAGGCCGCGCTCGATGCCGAAGGTGTCGTGCAGCACCTTGGCCATCGGGGCCAGGCAGTTGGTGGTGCAGGAGGCGTTGGAGATGATCGTGTGGTTCGCGGGGTCGTAGGAGTCGTCGTTGACCCCCATCACGAGGGTGACGTCCTCGTTCTTGGCCGGCGCGGAGATGATCACCTTCTTGGCGCCGTTGTCGGCGTGCACCTTGGCCTTGGTGGCGTCGGTGAACAGGCCGGTGGACTCGATCACGATGTCCACGCCCAGGTCGCCCCACTTGAGGTTGCCCGGGTCGCGCTCGGCGAAGACCTTGATGCTGCGGCCGCCCACCGCGATCTCGTCGGCGCCCGCCTTCACGTCCTCGCCCAGCCGGCCGAGGATGCTGTCGTACTTGAGCAGATGGGCGAGGGTCGCGTTGTCGGTCAGGTCGTTGACCGCCACGACCTCGACGTCGGCCCCGCCGGCCAGCAGGGCGCGGTAGAAGTTCCGGCCGATCCGGCCGAACCCGTTGATGCCTACGCGGATGGTCACCGAACCGCTCTCCTCGTACCTCGTCCCGCCCGGTGTCACCGGGCCCAGCACTTCATGTCCTACCGGGGTCCGGCCAGAGCCTTCCCCCACGTCTCGACCCTATCCAATGGGCCCGCCGACCTCCGACACCGACCGAGGGTGAAGCGAGGGGTGAGCCGGACTCACTCTGCCGGGGGATCGCCCGCCGGGCGTGGGTCTAGACCATTTTGGTCTAGACCAATGATCGGGTCCAGCCCCTGATGGTCTAGACCTCTGCCGGCGGTCAGGGGGCCAGCATCTCGGCGGTCAGGTTGGCCTCGGTGCCGGGGACCCCCTGGTCGCTGGCCCGCTTGTCGGCCATGGCCAGCAGCCGCCGGATCCGCCCGGCGATCGCGTCCTTGGTCAGCGGCGGGTCGGCGAGCTGGCCCAGCTCCTCCAGCGAGGCCTGCTTGTGCTCCAGCCGCAGCTTGCCGGCGGCCACCAGATGCTCGGGCGCGTCGTCGCCGAGGATCTCCAGCGCCCGCGCCACCCGGGCGCCGGCCGCCACCGCCGCCCGCGCCGAGCGCCGCAGGTTGGCGTCGTCGAAGTTGGCCAGCCGGTTGGCGGTGGCCCGCACCTCGCGGCGCATCCGCCGCTCCTCCCAGGCCAGCACGCTGTCATGGGCGCCGAGCCGGGTCAGCAGCGCGCTGATGGCGTCCCCGTCGCGCACCACCACCCGGTCCACGCCGCGCACCTCACGGGCCTTGGCGTGCACCTTCAGCCGTCGGGCGGCGCCGACCAGCGCCAGCGCGGCCTCCGGGCCGGGGCAGGTCACCTCCAGCGACATCGACCGGCCAGGCTCGGTGAGCGAGCCGTGCGCCAGGAACGCCCCCCGCCAGGCCGACTCGGCGTCGCAGGCCGCCCCCGCCACCACGTGCCGGGGCAGCCCCCGCACCGGCCGGCCGTGGTTGTCGATCAGGCCGGTCTGGCGGGCCAGCGACTCGCCCTCCCGGAACACCCGCACCACGTACCGGTTGCCCTTGCGCAGCCCGCTGGGCGCCAGCACCACCACATCCGAGGTGTGCCCGAACACCTCGGCGATGTCCTTGCGCAGCCGGCGGGCGGCCGCCCCGGTGTCGATCTCGGCCTCGATCACGATCCGGCCGCTGACCAGATGCAGCCCCCCCGCGAACCGCAGCAGCGTCGAGACCTCGGCCTTGCGGCAGCACGGCTTCATGATCGACAGCCTGCTCAGCTCGTCCTTGACCACACCGGTCATCGCCATGGCGCAACCTCCCCCTAGTGAATCCGTCCAGCAGTCTCGCCGATGACCGGCGGCCCGGACGTCACTGACGCAATATCTGTGCGAAAGCTTGGGCCAGCCGAGCCGGATCATGACGCGGCGAGCCGTCGGCGGCGGCCACGTCGGCCAGCATCAGCCGGCCGCCGAGCATCCGCACCGCCTTGTCGAGCGCGTCGGCGTCGTCCACCACCGCCCGGTCGGCCAGCACGACGTCGACCCGCAGCTCGGGGGCGTGCGCCTGCAGCACCTCCAGATGGGTCTGCGGGGAGAAGCCGTCGGTCTCGCCGGGCTGCGGCACCAGGTTGAGCGCGACGATCCGCCGCGCCCGGGTGGCCGTCAGCGCCCTGGCCAGCTCCGGCACCTTCAGGTGCGGCAGCACGCTGGTGAACCAGGAGCCGGGCCCGAACACCACCCAGTCCGCCTCCTCGACGGCCGCCAGCGCCGGCCGGCAGGCCGGCGGGTCCGGCGGCACCAGCGACACGCTCAACACCTTGCCGGGGGTCTTGGCGCAGGCGACCTGCCCGCGGACCTGGGCGGTCTCCTCAGGCCGGGCCGGATCGGCGCCCTGTACCTCGGCGACGATGTCCAGCGGGACCGACGCCATCGGCAGCACCCGGCCCTGAGCGCCCAGCAGCCGGCCCACCCAGTCCAGCCCGGCCACCGTCGCCTCGGGCACCGCGGGCCCGGCTTCCCCTTCGCCGAACAGCTCCCACAGCGCCACGATCAGCAGGTTGCCGACCGCGTGCTCGTGCAGGTCGCCCTGGCTGCGGAAGCGGTGCTGCACCACCCGGCTCCAGGTCTGCCCCCACTCGTCGTCGCCGCACAGCGCGGCCAGCGCCATGCGCAGGTCGCCGGGCGGCAGCACGCCCAGCTCGCGGCGCAGCCGCCCGCTGGAGCCGCCGTCGTCGGCCACCGTGACCACGGCGGTGAGCCGGTCGGTCACCCGGCGCAGCGCCGACAGCGACGCGTACAGCCCGTGTCCCCCGCCGAGGGCCACCACCTTCTCGCTACCGCGCTCGATCACACCATCGCCCCACCCTCACCGACCCTTCCCGCGGTCGCCCGCTCCGCTCGCACCCGGCCGCTCGCCCCTGCCGCCACGGGCCCGGCGTTCAGCACCACCTACCCGCCCACCGGGACGGCCAACACCGCGGCGGCCTGCCGCGGCACCGGCGCGCCCGGTCCCGGGCGCGCCGGCCGCCGGCCGTTCCCGTCGGAAACCGCCTGAGCTCGTGCCCGCACCCGTCCGGAGAAAAGAGCGAACGGCACTATCTTCGAGCATCACCGGACATCTTCGGCACCCGGCAGGGAAAACGGCTCCCCGTGTCCTGGCCTGATCCCGGTCGGATTCCGGCCGGTTACCGGCCGGTGCCGCGGTGGGTGACGCCCCCGCCGGGCCGGGCGAGAGCGGCCACGAGCCGCCGGGAGCGGACCGGTGGACCGCCGCGGCGGTCGGTCACTCGCGGCCGAGATCGCGGTGGGCCACCTGGACCTCGATGCCGGTGTCGCGCAGGCGTGCGGCGAGCTGCTCGGCCATGGCGACGCTGCGGTGCTTGCCACCGGTGCAGCCCACCGCCAGGGTCACGTAGTGCTTGCCCTCGCGCTCGTACCCCTCCGACAGCAGGCGCAGCACGTCGGTGTAGGAGTCCAGGAACTCCTTGGCGCCGCGCTGGCCCAGCACGTAGTCGCGGACGGGGGCGTCGCGGCCGTTCATGGGCCGCAGCTCGGGCACCCAGTGCGGGTTGGGCAGGAACCGGCAGTCCACCACCAGGTCGGCGTCGACCGGCAGCCCGTACTTGTAGCCGAAGGAGACCACGGTGGCGCGCAGGCTGGACTCGCCGCTATCGGTGCCGAAGAACCCGACGATCTTGGCCCGCAGCTCGTGCACGTTCAGCCCGCTGGTGTCGATCACCAGGTCGGCCTCGGCACGCACCTCGCGGACCAGCTCGCGCTCGCGGGCGATGCCGTCCACCAGCCGGCCGTCGCCCTGCAGCGGATGCGGCCGCCGGACCGCCTCGAAGCGCCGCACCAGCTCCTCGTCGCTGGCCTCCAGGAACACCACCCGCGGGTGCACCCCGCGGGCCTCCAGCTCGGCGATGGAGGAGTGCAGGTCGCTGGTGAAGGCGCGGCTGCGCACGTCCACCACGACCGCGATCCGCGGCACCGCGTCCCTGACCCGGCCGCCCAGGTCGGCCATGGTCGCCAGCAGTCCCGGCGGAAGGTTGTCGACCACGAACCAGTCGAGATCCTCCAGCGACTTGGCGGCCGTGCTCCGGCCGGCCCCGGACATCCCCGTGACGATCACGATGTCCGGGATGCCTTTGTGCCCCTCGGCGGTCATGGGCCTCCCCCATCAGCGCTGCCATCACTTGCGGGGGGACCACCGCCCGGCGCGCCCCCCGGTGACGCCCCCGTGGGCGCCTTCTCACCACCGGACGCGGCAGGACGGCCACCCGCGTCCCCCGGCGTCCCGTGCGCGTCGTTTACAGAGGAACGCCCCTGCGTCCCGCCTGCGGAGGCGCGGCCTCCCGTGTCCTCCGGCGCCTCCTGCGCGCCGGCCGCGGTGGGTGGGCCGCCCGTGCCCTCCGTGGCCCCGTGCAGGGCGGCGGCGATCTGCTCGGCGGTGCGCCGGCCGATGCCCGGCACCTCGGCAATCTGGTCAGGGGTGGCCGCCCGCAGCCGCCGCAGCGAGCCGAAGTGCTTGAGCAGGGCGGCGCGGCGGGCCGGGCCCAGGCCGGGCACCCCGTCCAGCTCGCTGGCCGTCATCTCCTTCGAGCGCCGCTGCCGGTGGTAGGTGATCGCGAAGCGGTGCGCCTCGTCCCGCAGCCGCTGCATCAGGAACAGCCCCTCGCTGCCGCGCGGCAGGATCACCGGCTCCTCGTCGCCGGGCAGCCAGATCTCCTCCATCCGCTTGGCCAGCCCGCACACCGCGATCTCCGGCACGCCCAGCTCGTCGAGAGCCCGCTGGGCGGCGGCGACCTGCGGCGGCCCGCCGTCCACCACCACCAGGTTGGGCGGGTAGGCGAACTTGCGGGCCCGGCCGGTGCGCGGGTCGACCGGGCCGGCGGGCGCGCCGTCCTGCTCGTCGGCGTCCCCGAAGCCGTAGGAGGCCAGCACCCCGTCGGCGGCCTCCTCGGCGGACGCGTCGGTGGCCTCGCCGTGCGCGGCCTCCTCGGCGGCTTCGGCGGCCCGGTCGCGTTCGGCCAGGTAGCGCTTGAAGCGCCGGGTGATCACCTCGTGGATGGAGCGGACGTCGTCCTGGCCCTGCACGGCCCTGATGCCGAACCGGCGGTACTCGCTTTTACGGGCCATGCCGTCCTCGAACACCACCATGGAGGCCACCACGTTGGTGCCCTGCAGGTTGGAGACGTCGTAGCACTCGATCCGCAGCGGCGCCTCGTCCAGCTCCAGCGCCTCCTGGATCTCCTGCAGCGCCCGGCTGCGGGTGGTCAGGTCGCCGGCGCGGCGGGTCTTGTGCTGCTTGAGCGCCTCGGCGGCGTTGCGGGCGACGGTCTCCAGCAGCGCCCGCTTGTCGCCGCGGCGCGGCACCCGGATCCGCACCGGGCCCCCGCGCCGCTCGGCGAGCAACTCGCCCACGGCCTCGGCGTCCGGCGGCTCGGCCGGCACCAGCACCTCGCGCGGCACCTGCTCCCCCTCGCCGTAGATCTGGCCGAGGAAGTGCTCGACCAGGTCGGCGGTGGTGACGTCCTCGACCTTGTCGACCACCCAGCCGCGCTGCCCGCGGATGCGGCCGCCGCGCACGTAGAACACCTGGACCGCGGCCTCCAGCGGGTCCTCGGCGAAGGCGATCACGTCGCAGTCGATGTCGTCGCCCAGCACCACCGCCTGCTTCTCCAGCGCGCGCTGCAGCGCCCGCATGTCGTCGCGCAGACGGGCGGCCCGCTCGTACTCCTCGGCCTCGGCGGCCGCCAGCATCTCCCGTTCGATCCGCTTGATGAACCGGCCGGTGTCGCCGGCCATGAAGGCGCAGAAGTCCTCGGCCAGCCGCCGGTGCTCGGCGGCGTCGACACGGCCCACGCACGGCGCCGAGCACTTGTCGATGTAGCCCAGCAGGCAGGGCCGGTCGATCTGGCGGGCCCGCTTGAAGACGCCGGGCTTGCAGGTGCGCACCGGGAACACGCGCAGCAGCAGGTCGACCGTCTCCCTGATCGCCCAGGCGTGCGAGTACGGCCCGAAGTAGCGCACGCCCTTGCGCTTAGCGCCGCGCATCACCATCACCCGCGGGAACTCCTCGTCCAAGGTCACCGCAAGGTAGGGATAGGACTTGTCGTCCCGGTAACGGACGTTGAACCGGGGATCGAACTCCTTGATCCAGGAGTACTCGAGCTGCAGCGCCTCCACCTCGGTACCGACCACCGTCCAGTCGACCCGCGTCGCGGTCTGGAGCATGGTCTGGGTCCGGGGGTGCAGGCCCGCAAAGTCGGCGAAGTAGGAGTTCAGCCGGGAGCGCAGGCTCTTGGCCTTGCCGACGTAGATCACCCGGCCGTGCTCGTCGCGGAACCGATAGACCCCCGGCGAGTCGGGGACCGACCCGGGGGCCGGTCGGTAGTTCGCCGGATCTGCCACACCAGCAGCCTAGTCGGGCCCTGTGACGGAACGCGCCCGGCGGCACGGGGCGGCTCCGGCGGCGACGTGACCTGGATCTCGTTCAGCGGGCACCGATCCGGAAACAGGCAGAAAGGTAGATCCATGGCAAAAGGAGGTTCTACGGCGTGTCCGCGTTCTGGGCATGGACGGTCTTCGGCGTCGCCGTCCTGGTGTCGGTGGTCGTGGTGGAGGGGATCCGCCGGCTGCTGGCGGGACGGCTGTCGGCGCGCTGGCCCGGCGCGGGCGAGGCCGCCCGGCGGGTGACCGCCCCCGCGTTCGCGGCGGCGGTGATGTTCAGCGCGCAGGCGTCGCTGCCGGCGGCCGAGCACCTCGGCGGGCCCGGCGTGGACCGGGTGGCACGGCACCTGCTGTGGATCGGCGGGGTGGCCACCGCCACCTGGCTGCTGCTGCGGATCACCTACGCGCTGACCGATCCGGCGCTGGACCGGCTGACCCGGGTGGAGGGCGAGCGCAACCGCCGCGCCCGGCGAGCACGCACCCAGATGCTGCTGCTGCGCCGAATCGCCGGCGCGGTGGTGGTAATCGTGGCGGTCGGCGCGGTGCTGTTCTCGTTCCCGGCGGTGCGGGTGATGGGCGCCGGGGTGCTGGCCTCGGCCGGTGTGGCCGGCCTGGTCGTCGGTATCGCCGCCCGGCCGGTGCTGGGCAACCTGCTGGCCGGGCTGCAGTTGGCGTTCAGTGACGCGCTGCGGCTGGACGACGTGGTGGTGGTCGACGGCGAGTGGGGCCGCATCGAGGAGCTCACCCTGTCGTACGTGGTGGTACGCACCTGGGACGAGCGGCGCCTCATCCTGCCGGTGTCGTACTTCACCGAGCAGCCGTTCGAGAACTGGACCCGGCAGGGCAGCCGGGTGGTCGGCGCGGTGCTGTTCCACGTCGACTGGACGGTCCCGGTCGACGACCTGCGCACCGAGCTGTACCGGTTCCTGCGCGAGCATCCGCTGTGGGACCAGCGGGACTGGGTGCTGCAGGTCACCGAGGTGCTGCCCAACGGGTTGGTGCAGCTGCGCGCCCTGATGAGCGCCGCGGACGCCGCCAGCGCCTGGGATCTGCGCTGCGACGCCCGCGAGCACATCGTCGACTACCTACGGCAGGAGCACCCGCGGGCGCTCCCCCGCCTGCGCACGGAACTGCCCATCGGGACCGGGCCGGCCTGACGGCCCCGCCCACGGGCATCAGGCCAGCTTGATGGACTCGCCCTCGACGGTGACCTGCTTGCTCTTCAGCGGCCCGCCGGCCGGTCCGCTCTGCACCGAGCCGTCGGCGATGCTGAACTTGCTGGCGTGGCAGGGGCAGTTGATGGTGCCGCCCTCGACGGAGTCCACCGGGCAGCCCCGGTGGGTGCACTTGATGTCGAACGCCTTGAACTCACCCTGCGCCGGCTGGGTGACCACCACGTTCTGGTCCTTGAAGATCTTGCCCCCGCCGACCGGGATCTCGCTGGTCTGCGCCACCGCGCCGGCACCGCCGCCACCGCCGCCGGCGTTCCCGCCGCCGCCCCCGTCACCGCCGCCCGGCTCGGTGGTCTCCTCCTCACCGCCGCAGGCCGCTGCGACACCAACCACCCCTAGCAGCCCGGCGCCCACCAGGACGCCGCGCCGGGTGTTCCCGGACGGCGGCCCCGCCGTCGGCCCCTGCGCGGAACCCTCGATCTCCGGTGCGGTCTCCTGACCCATGAATCCCGTCCTTCCTCACCCTTCGGGCCGCGCGGCCCGTTCACCCCACCACTACGAGTGAACGGGGAGGGCAGTTCAATCGGTTTTACGAACCGATGACGTCCCCGGATCAGACGATAACCAGGCCGTCGCCCCTGACCTGCACCGGATACTCCAGCAGCGCGCGGGAGGCGGGCCCCTGCGCCACCGAGCCGTCGGTGAGCTCGAACTCGCTGCCGTGGCACGGGCAGTACATCCGCCCGCCGCGGATCCGGTCGACCGGGCATCCGGAGTGGGTGCAGCGCGCGTCGAAGACCTTGAACGTGCCCGCGGCCGGCTGGGTGACCACGACCTTGTGCTCGCGCACGACCTTCCCGCCGCCGACCGGCACGTCGGCGACTTTGGCGACCTCCTTGCCCTTCAGGTCCGCGGCCGCCTCCACCCGACGACCCCCGCCGCCACCGCACCCGGCCAGTGCGGCGGCGCCCACGACGCCGGCCCCGCACACCACCGCGCGCCGCCCGACGACCTGCGCGGACGGCTCCCCCGTCGTTTCGTTGCTCATGGCGTCAATGATTGCGGTCCGGTCCCGCACCCCCCGCACCCACCCCGTCCGGCACCTGGGGATCGGCCGGCCTTTCCCGGAAGGAGTCGGCCCGAAGAGCGCGGCAGGACGAGCCGGCCCGGGAGCCTCGGCGGGACGAGGGCACCCGGGCCGTACGGCGGCGTCCGGCGGGACGGGTCAGACGTCGAGCATCTTGGCCAGGAACGTACCGGTGTGGCTGGCCTCGACCCTGGCGACGTCCTCGGGGGTGCCGGCGGCGACCAGGGTGCCGCCGCGGGAACCGCCCTCGGGCCCCATGTCGATGATCCAGTCGGCGGTCTTGATCACGTCCAGGTTGTGCTCGATGACCACCACCGTGTTGCCCTTGTCGACCAGACCGTTCAGCACGCCGAGCAGCTTGCGGATGTCCTCGAAGTGCAGGCCGGTGGTGGGCTCGTCCAGCACGTAGATGGTGCGGCCGGTGGAGCGGCGCTGCAACTCGGCCGCCAGCTTGACGCGCTGGGCCTCGCCGCCGGACAGGGTCGGGGCGGGCTGACCGAGCCGGACATAGCCCAGGCCGACGTCGTTGAGGGTGGACAGGTGCCGGTGGATCGCGGTGATCGGCTCGAAGAAGCGGGTGGCCTCCTCGATCGGCATGTCCAGCACCTCGGCGATCGTCTTGCCCTTGTAGTGAACCTCCAGGGTCTCCCGGTTGTAGCGGGCGCCGTGACAGACCTCGCAGGGCACGTACACGTCCGGCAGGAAGTTCATCTCGATCTTGATCGTGCCGTCGCCCGCGCAGTTCTCGCAGCGGCCGCCCTTGACGTTGAAGGAGAACCGGCCCGGCTGGTAGCCGCGCACCTTCGCCTCGGTGGTGGCCGCGAACAGCTTGCGGATGTGGTCGAACACGCCCGTGTAGGTGGCCGGGTTGGAACGGGGGGTGCGGCCGATCGGGGACTGGTCGACGTGCACCACCTTGTCGAGGTGCTCGACGCCGGTGATGCGGCGGTGCTTGCCGGGCACGGTCTTGGCGCCGTGCAACTGCTTGGCCAGCGCGTTGTAGAGGATGTCGTTGACCAGGGTGGACTTGCCCGAGCCGGACACGCCGGTGACGGCGGTGAAGACGCCGAGCGGGAACGCCACCTCCACGTTCTTGAGGTTGTTCTGCTGCGCGCCCTTGACCACCAGCTCGCGGCCCTTGGTACGGGGCCGGCGCACCTGCGGGACGGCGATCTCGCGGCGGCCCGACAGGTAGGCCCCGGTCAGCGACCGCTCGGAGGACTTCAGCTCATCCACGGTGCCGGACACCACGATCTGGCCGCCGTGCTCGCCGGCCCCGGGACCGATGTCGACCACCCAGTCGGCGGCGTCGATGGTGTCCTCGTCGTGCTCGACGACGATCAGGGTGTTGCCCATGTCGCGCAGCCGGATCAGGGTCTCCAGCAGCCGGTGGTTGTCGCGCTGGTGCAGGCCGATGGACGGCTCGTCCAGCACGTACAGCACGCCGACCAGGCCAGAGCCGATCTGGGTGGCCAGCCGGATGCGCTGGGCCTCGCCGCCGGCCAGGGTGGCCGACGCCCGGTCCAGGGTCAGGTAGTCCAGGCCGACGTCCAGCAGGAAGCCGAGCCGGGCGTTGACCTCCTTGAGCACCCGGGCGGCGATGTGCGACTCGCGATCGTCCAGCTCCAGCGACAGCAGGAACTTGGCGCACTCGCCGATAGGCATGGCGGCGACCTCGGCGATCGACCTGCCGCCCATGGTGACCGCGAGGATGACGGGCTTGAGCCGCGCGCCCTTGCAGGCCGGGCACGGGATCTCCCGCATGTAGCCCTCGAACTTCTCGCGGGTCGCGTCGCTCTCGGACTCGGCGTGCCGCCGCTGGATGTACGGGATGACCCCCTCGTAGGAGGTGTAGTACGAGCGGGTGCGGCCGTAGCGGTTCTTGTAGCTGACGTGGACCTGGGTGTCGTGCCCGCCCAGGATGGCCTTGCGGGCTTTGGCGGGCAGTTTCTCCCAGGGGGTGTTCAGGTCGAAGCCCATGGCGTCGCCGAGGGCCGACAGCAGCCGCAGAAAGTACTCGCTCACATGACCGTTGGACCATGGCTGGATGGCGCCCTCGCCGAGGGTCTTCTCCGGGTCGGGGACGACCAGCTCGGGGTCGACCTCCATGCGGGTGCCCAGGCCGGTGCACTCCGGGCAGGCCCCGTAGGGGGAGTTGAAGGAGAACGAGCGGGGCTCCAGCTCGTCGAACGACAGGTCGTCGTACGGGCAGTACAGATGCTCGGAGTACATCCGGGTGCGGTGCTCGTCGTCCTCGGGCAGGTCGACGAAGTCCAGCACGATGGTGCCGCCGGCCAGGCCGAGGGCGGTCTCCACCGAGTCGGCCAGCCGCTGCCGGGCGGTGTCCTTGACCGACAGCCGGTCCACGACGACGGAGATGTCGTGCTTCTCCTGCTTCTTGAGCTTGGGCGGCTCGTCCAGGCGGATCATGGTGCCGTCCACCAGGGCCCGCGAGTAGCCCTTGGACTGCAGCTCGCGGAACAGCTCGGCGTACTCGCCCTTGCGGCCGCGGATCACCGGGGCCAGCACCTGAAAGCGGGTGCCGGTCTCCAGCTCCAGCACCCGGTCGACGATCTGCTGCGGGGACTGCCGGCTGATCGGCCGGCCGCACTCGGGACAGTGCGGGTGCCCGATCCGGGCGTACAACAGCCGCAGGTAGTCGTAGACCTCGGTGATGGTGCCGACGGTGGAGCGGGGGTTCCTGGAGGTGGACTTCTGGTCGATGGACACCGCCGGGGACAGGCCCTCGATGAAGTCCACGTCGGGCTTGTCCATCTGGCCGAGGAACTGGCGGGCGTAGGCCGACAGCGACTCGACGTAGCGGCGCTGCCCCTCGGCGAAGATCGTGTCGAACGCCAGGCTGGACTTACCCGAACCCGACAGCCCGGTGAACACGATCAGGGCGTCCCGCGGCAGGTCCAGCGAGACGTCCTTGAGGTTGTGCTCGCGCGCTCCACGCACGATGAGTCGGTCATGCACGGTGGTACTCGGCTCCCCCTGGGGCCCGGTCACGGATCCCGATCACAGATGAGGTCGACATCAGGCTAACCGCGGGCGCCGACGAAATAGTCCGCCGCACGGTCCGGCCGCGGGCGCCCGGCTCGAACCCCACGAACCGTACACGTGTTCGAAGATCTCCCGCCACCGGATCGCCGGAGCACGGGCCTCGGCGGTGATCGTTACACGGGGAGGATAAGGGCGAAATCTCCAGGAAACGGATGTCCGATTACCTCCCGCCATGACCGATGAAGAACTCAACGCCCTGATCAGGGCACGGCTGGAACTGGCCGGTGTGGACCTGAACCAGCTACCCGAGTCGCCCGATCCGCGGACCGGATCGCCGACCCGCGAGCAGGCGATGGAGTACCTGCGCACGTTCCTGGCCGGGGCCAAGGTCGGCGGGGTGCGCGGGGGCGGACGCCCGGCGGCGCTGAACACCTGGCGGCCCCCGGCGGCGAGCCCCGAGCTGGCCCAGCAACTGTCGGCGCCGCTGGAGTACCCGTCGATCACCGAGGCCTGGACGGACGCCGTATGAGCCGCAGCATGTCCCGCCGCCTGTTCCTGGCCCGTTCGAGCGCCGTCACCGCGGCGACGGCGGCGACGGCCGGGCTGACCGCCGCCCCGGTTCGGGCGACGGCCCCCTCCCTGCGTATGCCGAACGTGCCGGTGCGCAAGGAGGTTCTGGACGACCCCACCGAGGCGACGCTGGCGGAGGCCGCCACGCTGATCCGTGCCGGCAAGCTGACCTCGGTCGAGCTCACCGAGGCGTACCTGGCCCGGATCAGGGCGTACGAGACGGCCTACCAGGCCTTCGTCACCGTGCTCGCCGAGCAGGCGCTGGCGGCGGCCAAGAAGGCCGACCAGCGTCCCGGCGGGCCGCTGTCCGGCATCCCGCTGACCGTCAAGGACAACTTCTTCACCGCCGGGGTGCGTACCACCGCCAACTCCTTCATCTTCGACCAGTTCGTCCCCGACCACGACGCCACCGCGGTGGCCCGGCTCACCGCGGCTGGGGCGATCGTGCTGGGCAAGGGGCAGATGGGCCCGCTGGCCACCACCCGGGCGACCACCCCTGACGGGCGGATCACCACCGTGAACGCCTGGGCCCCCACCAATCCGGCCGTTGATCCCGGCGGCTCGTCCACCGGCCCGGCCACCTCGGTCGCGGCGCGGCTGGCCGCCTCCTCCATCGGCACCCAGACCGGCGGCAGCATCGTGCAGCCGAGCAACCAGCAGAACCTCACCGGGCTCAAGCCGACGATGGGGCGCGCCTCGATCTACGGGATCATCCCGCTGTCGTTCACCCGCGACCACCCGGGACCGCTGGCCCGGGACGCGATGGACGCCGCGATCATGCTGTCGGTGATGGCCGGGCCCGACCCGCGCGATCCGCGCACGCTGGGGCTGCCGCGCGTGCCCGACCTGATCCAGGCCGCCACCCCGGTCCGCCGGGGCGATGAGGTGCGGTTGCGGCACCGGGCCCGGATCGGTGTCCCCACCGACTACCTGTCGACCTCCAACACCCAGGTGCTGGCGCTGCGCAGGCAGTTCCTGGCCACGCTGGAGAAGATCCCCGGGGTCCGCCTGGTGGACGTGGCCTACCCGGCCGACTGGGGGCTGCTGACCGGGACGTTCAACGACGCCCGGCTGGCCGAGCGCACCGAGCCGTTCCGACCGTTCCTGCAAAAAGACCTCACGCTGTTCGGAGTCTCCCTGCTGAGCTGGCTAGGGGGTCTCATGCTCTCCGGCGACGAGTGGATCACCGCGCAGCGGGCCAAGACCCACCTGCTGCGGGAGGTGCTCGACGGGATGCTCAAGGACTGCGACATGGTGCTGCAGACCGGCCCGGTGCCGTTCGACATCCTCGGCCTGCCGGAGATCGGCTTCCCCATCGGCTTCAACGCCTCCGGGGTCCCGGTGGGCACGATCCTGGGTGGCGGCCCGTACGAGGAGGAAGCGCTGCTGGAGGTGGTGGCCGCCTACCAGGCTGTGACCGACTGGCACTGGAGGCGCCCGGCCGACCCGCCCAGGACGACGGTGGCCGCCCGCCGGGCCCCGGCGCGGATCGACCCGGTGACCGCCGCCGAGACCAGCGCCTAGAGCAGCAGCCAGACCACCAGGAGCGGGATCGTGGCCAGCGCCCACACCAGGGCGTTCAGCGACAGGTCGTGGCAGCGGTAGGCGGCGCCCACGAGGCGTCGCAGCTCGCGGCGCATCTCCTGTTCGCCGATCGCGGCGTGCGAGCCGGTCGGCAGCCACGGCACCCCCGGATCCAGCGGAGCGCCGATCCGCGCCCGGACCTCCCCCAGCGCGCGCAGGAGGGTGAGCCGGGTGCGGACGGCGAACGTCGCCGAGGTCAGGAACGTCCCGGTCATGCCGAGCAGGACCGGGACGCCCAGCGGGCCCATGCCCGGGCCGGCCAGTAGCCGGGCCATGACGGCCACCAGCACCAGGGTCAGGATCACCCCCGCGATCGCCGCGTCCTGACCACCGGCGCGCAGCAGCTCGGCGGGCGAGTCCTGCGGTCCTTCCGCGGGTTCGCCCCCGGTCAGTCCTCTGGTCAGCCGTCTGGTCAGTCCTCTGGTCAGCAACGCGCCACCTCCCGTGTCCCCAGCAGACACCGCGGGACCTGCGGATTCGGTGATCGGTGCCGCAAACCCGGTGTGCGCTCGTGCACACCGGGCCGAACCGGGGCGAACACCCGGCGGGGCGGCCTGCGCCGCGGCCCCGCGATGGGGAAGGATGACGGTATGAGCTACACCGGAGATGTCCAGGTCGGTGGGCGGGCCGATGTGCGCGAGCTCCCCGGGCTCACGATCGCCAAGGTGGCGGTCGGCCCGTACGACAACAACGCCTACCTGCTGCGCTGCACCGCCACGGGCGAGCAGTTGCTCGTGGACGCGGCCAACGAGCCGGAGCGGCTGCTGGAGCTGGTGGGGGACGGCCCACTGGACCGGATCGTCACCACGCACCGCCACCAGGACCACTGGCAGGCGCTCAGCGCCGTCGTGCGGGCGACGGGGGCGGCGGTCGTGGCGCACCCGTTCGACGCCGAGAGCCTGCCGGAGCCGGTGGCCGAGCGGGTCGAGCACGGCGACCGGGTGCGGGTCGGCGAGGCCGAGCTGGAGGTCGTTCACCTGCGCGGGCACACGCCCGGCTCGATCGCGCTGCTGTACGACGCCGGCGGCGAGCTGGCCGACCGCCCACACCTGTTCACCGGGGACAGCCTCTTCCCCGGCGGCGTGGGCAACACCTGGGGCGACCCGGCCCTGTTCAAGCAGCTGCTGGCGGACGTGGAGGAGCGGGTCTTCGACCGGCTGCCGGACGCCACCTGGTTCTATCCCGGCCACGGCAAGGACTCCACGCTCGGCAGGGAGCGCCCGAGCCTTCCGGAGTGGCGCGCACGCGGCTGGTGACCCTGCCGTGCCAGGAGTGACGAACTCCCTGGCAGGGAATGGGTGATTTGGGCCTTCGAGCGCATATCGTGGATGACCCCGCCCCCGCGGACAGGAGATCGGCACATCCCCGAGCGTGACGAGGCCCCCCTGCTGGCCGCCGCCCCGGTCGTCGGGCCGGCCACCGGGCCGGCCGTTGAGCCCGCCGGCACCGGCCTGGACTTCCCGGCCAGGTCGCTGGTCCTGGTGGCCGGACTGCCCGGCGCCGGCAAGAGCACCCTGCTGGAACGCCTGTACGGACTGCGCGGCGACGAGCAAGCGCCAGTGCCCGACGGTGAGGTGCGGGTGATCGACTCACGGCAGGCGCGCAACTGGTGGGCGCGCCGGCTGGGACCGCTGCCGCCCCGCGCGCGCATCCCGTTCGTCTACACCACCCATGTGTGGCGTATCGCGCGGACGTTGACGGCCGGGCACGCGGTCGTCGCGCACACCCGGGGGACCTGGCCCCACCTGCTGTACGGGTTCGCCTGGCTGGCCCGCCGCACCGGCGCCGGCCTGCACCTGGTGCTGATCGACGTGCCGCCGGGGACGGCGCGGGCCGGGCAGGTGGCCCGCGGCCGGGTGCTGACCACCACCACCTTCGCCCGGCACTGCCGCCGCTGGGACCGGCTCATGGCCAAGGCGCGGCGAGGGGCGGTGCCGCCCGCCGCCACCGTCACCGTGCTGGACCGGGCCGCCGCCGACCGGCTCACCGAGATCCGGTTCGGCCGGGCCCGCTGAGGACGGCCCGCCCGATCGTCTCCGCACACCCGGCAGCGCAGGGCACCGGCGGTCGGCGGGGCCGTCACCGGAAGGTGTCGCGCCGGAGGCGTGAACCGCGCGGGCGGACCCGGCATCCTGGACCGGACGTCCTCGACCGGGCGTCACGTTCGTGATGACGGCCGGGAGGAGACGGGGATGCGGCGGAGCCTGCGGGCCGGTGCTGCGGCGGCAATGGCGGGCGTGAGCCTGGCGGCGTGCGGGACGGCCTCGTCACAGGCGTCCTCCGCCGATCCGGTGGCGCCGCCCGTTGCTCCCCCGCCGCCGCCCACCGCCGCCTCACCGGCCCCGCCGCCGTCTCCGGCGGGCCAGGCCCGGGCCGACGCTGTGGCCAGGCCCACCAGGTTGTCCAAGGGCTGGCGGATCACCGTCTACTACACGGCGGTCGAGTCGTTCCACACCGGTCCGCGCAAGCGGGTGCGGGGCTGCCTGGTCTCCGGGTGCGCGCGGCCCAAGGCCGACCTCGGCTCCTACCCGGCGGGATTCGTCAAGGCGGTGCAGACCGAGGGCGCCGGCCGGATCACCAGCGGCCCCTACAAGGGCCGCTATCTGACCTGGTCACGGCGGGTCGGCCACTTCTGGCTGGACGAGGTCGCCCGGGACGCCGTCAATCGGCCGCTGCGTCCCTGGGTCACCGCCGCCGCCGACCGGTCGGTGCTCGAACGCGGGTCGCGTTTCACCATCACCGGGTGCGGCAAGGGCTGGGCGGGCCGTCCCGTTCCCACCGCCACCTGCGAGCGGTTCCGTGCGGCGCGGTGGACGGTGGTGGACGTGTTCGCGCCCGGCCACGGCGGCGAGCACCACGCCGACGTCTACATCGGTGAGGAGACCGGCCCCGGCTTCACCACCTCGCCGTTCTACACCACGCTCAACGGCGCGACACTCGGCCTGGAATAGCCCAAAAACGACAAATCTCCTATATCGGACTCGTCCTTGAGAACCGTGGGGAGAACGTGACAAGTAACGACACACGCGCCACAGGGACAACGGTAGTCTCCAACAGATCACATCTGATTTGCCCGAGAATGACCCTGGGAGCGCACGCCACATGACCGCCGCCAATCGCGCACAGGCCATCACACGTTGGTCAGCCGTGGCCCTCATGGCCGCCGCGGTCCTCACCGCCACGGCGAGCGGCTTCGCCCAGTCCTACGCCGGGCTCTACCACTGGGCCCTCGACCACGGCCTCAGCGGCTGGAAGGCCGAGTCCTTCCCGCTGCTGGTCGACCTGTTCATCATCGTCGGCGAGCTGGGGCTGTTCCTGCTGGCCATCGACGCGTACGTGATACACCGCCGCAACATGCTCAGCTGGCTGGACTTCTGCCTGCCGCTGACCATCGCGATGGCCGGCTGGACCGCCAGCCTCATCTTCAACGTGGGTCACGTCGGCAGGTCGGAGTTCTCCTACCAGGCCACCGCGGCGGTGCCGCCGATCGTGTCCATGCTGGGCCTGTTCGTGCTGCTGCGGACGCTGCACCGGTACGTCTCCCAAAAGGAGGAGCCGGAGGAGCCGCAGAAGCCCGCCGACGGCCAGCCGCGCGCCATCGCCCCGCCGGTCACCCTGCACCAGGTCACCCTGATGCCGCTGCGCATCACCGGTCCCATCCCGCAGGTCGCCGGCGCCCGCACCGACAAGGCCCTGGAGCCGGGCACCGGCGGTCCCCGCCCGGCGCAGGCCGCCGAGCAGAGCACCGCGCAGACCGTGCAGGCCGAGCAGCAGGCCCCCGCCGCGCAGGCCGAGCCGCAGCCCGCCCCGGCGCCCCGCAAGCCCAAGCACGCCGTGCCCGAGCCCGCCCCCGAGCTGGCCGTCGTCGGCGCCGCCGCCCGCGCCAGCGTCAACGGCCACGGCACCCTGGACACCAACGCCCTGGAGCAGCCGACCCTGACGCCCGAGCCCGAGGCGCCCGTGGTCAACCCGGAGAACCTGCGCAACGTCGCGATGACCGCCCTGGAGGAGCACGAGGGCGACCTGGCGGCGACGCTGGCGGCGGTGCGGGCCGAGGGCTACCACACCGACGAGGACGAGATCCGGCGCATCCGCGACAACCACTGGTTCCCGTACGCGGTGTACCTCCTGCTGGCCAAGCACAAGGGCGACGGCGCCCTGGTCCGGCAGGAGCTGACCTCGCGGGGCATCGACTTCGACCCCACCACGCTGGAGGAGCTGGTGCGCTCCTGGCGCGCCTGACCCCTCCCACAGAGACCCCGGCGTGATCCCGCGGCCTCCTCATCCCCTCGGAGTGAGGAGGCCGTCGCGTTCCACGGCCTCCAGCGACAGGGTCTTTTGACGCGCTCCCCGGCCTGAAGGCCGGGGATTCAGCCCGTGCCGCGCGTTCATGCGGCACCTCTGAGGCTTCCTGTTTCACCGGGTCCTGCCCTCCGCTAGGCGGCGGGTCTTACGGTCCCTCCGCAGGCGTTTAGCCTCTCCGCCCGTCCGGCGGCGAGGATGTTGATCGCCGCGTTGACGTCCCGGTCGTGGACCGCCCCGCAGGCGCACTCCCATGTCCGGACGTTCAGCGGCATGGACTCGGCCACGGCTCCGCACGTCGAGCACAGCTTCGATGAGGGAAACCAGCGGTCGATCCTCACCAAGGCCCGGCCGTGGCGGGCGGCCTTGTAGGCGAGCATCGCCGTGAACCGGCCCCAGCCGGCGTCGTGCACCGACTTGGCCAGCTTCGTGCGGGCCAGGCCCTTCACCGACAGGTCCTCCACCACCACCGCTTGGTTCTCACAGATGATCCGTGTGGAGAGCTTGTGCGCGAAGTCCCGGCGCGCATCGGCCACCCGAACGTGCGCCCGCGCGACCCTGACGACGGCCTTCTTCCGGTTGTTGGACCCCTTCTCCTTACGGGACAGGGCCTGCTGCGCCTTCTTCAACCGGCGTTCCGCGCGGCGCAGAAACCTCGGGTTGTCGATCTTCCGGCCGTCCGACAGCACCGCGAAGTGAGTCAGGCCCAGGTCGATGCCCACCTCGGACGCAGTCTCCGGAAGCGGTTCATCGCCCACCTCGACCACGAACGAGGCGAAATACCGGCCCGCCGCGTCCTTGATCACCGTCACCGACGAGGGGTCGGACGGCAGGTCCCGTGACCACCGCACCGGGATGTCCCCGATCTTCGGCAGGCGCAGCTTCCCGCCCGCCGTGACCTGGAACCGGGCATTCTTGGTGAACCGGATAGCCTGCCGCCTGTCCTTGCGGGACCGGAACTTCGGCGGGGCGACCTGCGGTCCCTTGCGCTTGCCGGTAACCGAGGCGAAGAAGTTGCGGTAGGCCGCGTTCAGATCGGCCAGCGCCTGCTGGAGAACCACGGCCGACACCTCGCCCAGCCACGCGCGGTCCGGAGTCTTCTTCGCCTGCGTGATCACCCGCTTGGACAGCTCGGCGTCCGAGACGTACGGCAACCCCTGCACGCGTGCTTCCTGCCTCATGCGCAACCCGTCGTTGAACACCACACGCGCGCATCCGAACGCCCGCGCCAGCGCCTGACGCTGACCGGCGGTCGGGTGGATGCGGAAGTTGTACCGGAGCCGCATCCCGCGATCTTACCGTTGGTTTATGGCTGACTACGGAGATATCAGAACCGGCAGGCACTGCATTTTTCGCACCGCACGCCCATGTGGTTTTCGTGACCAGGTTCCGTTGACATCCGTCTCCAGGCTCGTCAACTCCCTCAAGGGTGTGTCCTCCCGCAGGATGCGCCGGAGTTCCCCGAACCGGCCCGCCACTACCATCCGGCGAACAAGCCGTGGTCGAGCCGGGCGGGCACCTGGTACACCGCCGACTTGCCGCTGCCGGTCGGCGACACCAGCAGGACGTCGTGCCCGTCCAGCAGCTCCTGCATGGCCTCGCGCTGGCCCGGCCGCAGCCGTTCCCAGCCGAAGGTCTCCTCGGCGATGTCCCGCAGCCGTGCGGTCCGTTCATCCACCCCGCCCCCCTTCCCGCAGGGGGCGGGCTTACTCGGCCCACTCGGCCTACTCGGCCTACTCGGCCTACTCGGCTTGCTCGACTTACTCGGCGGGACGGGTCAGCACGTGGTCGCGGGCCTCGGCGTAGCGCTCGCGGATCGCGGGCACCGGCTCGGCCTCGTAGGCGATGATGTCCGGGCGGTCCCAGCGCGGCGGCTCCTGGGCGCCCGACAGGGCCCAGGCCGCCTGGACGGCGGCACCCTCGGCCACGTACTCCCCGGTGGGCGGCACCACGACCGGCCTGCCGAGGACCCGGGGCGCGATGCGGCGCACCGCCTCCGAGCGCGCCGCGCCGCCAATCAGCAGGACCCGCTCGGCCCGCACGCCCTGCGCGATGAGCGCGTCCAGCCCGTCGGCCAGACCGCATAGCATCCCCTCGACGGCGGCGCGGGCCAGGTGGGCCGGGGTCGAGGTGGACAGCCGCAGGCCGTGCAGGGCGCCGGTCGCGTCCGGCCGGTTGGGGGTGCGTTCGCCCTCCAGGTAGGGCACCAGCACCAGGCCGTCCGCGCCCGGTGGCGCCGAGAGCGCCAGGCGGGACAGTTCCGCGTGGTCCACGCCGAGCATCCGGGCGGCGGCGTCCAGGATCCGGGCGGCGTTCAGGGTGCACACCAGCGGCAGGAAGCGGCCAGTAGCGTCGGCGAACCCGGCGACCGCGCCCGTGGGGTCGGCGGTGGGCGCGGCACTCACCGCGAAGACCGTGCCCGAGGTGCCCAGCGAGACGACCACGTCGCCCTCCGCCAGGCCCAGGCCCAGGGCGGCGGCCATGTTGTCGCCCGTCCCCGCCGAGACGGCCACGCCCTCGGCCGTGTGACCGGCGAGCTCGGACGGCCCGAGCACGCGCGGCACCTGCGGCTCGTGCCCGAGGGCCAGCCGCAGCAGGTCGGGCCGGTAGGCGTTCTCGGCCGGCGACCAGTAGCCGGTCCCGGACGCGTCGCCCCGGTCGGTCACCAGCTCGCCGGTCAGCAGCCGGGTCAGGTGGTCGTGCGGCAGGCAGATGGCGGCGGTGCGGGCGGCGGCCTCCGGCTCGTGCCGGGCCAGCCAGCGCAGCTTGGTGACGGTGAACGAGGGGACCAGGGCCGAGCCGGTCGCCTTCGCCCAGGCGTCCGGGCCGCCCAGCTCGGCGGTCAGCTCCCGCGCCGCGTCCGCCGACCGGGTGTCGTTCCACAGCAGTGCGGGGCGGACGACCCGGCCGGCCTCGTCCAGGCAGACCATCCCGTGCTGCTGCCCGGCCACGCCGATGGCCGCCACGCCGTCCAGGCCGCCGGCCCGGACGAGCGCGAGGTGCAGCGCCTCCTGCCAGGCCGCGGGGTCGGCCTCGGTGCCGTCGGGGTGCGGGGCCTGGCCGGAGCGGACGATCCGGCCGGTCGCGGCGTCGGCGACGACGACCTTGCACGACTGGGTCGAGGAGTCGACTCCGGCGACGAGTGTGGGGGTCATGACCGTGTCCTCGGGGTCGGTGTGGCGCTCCCGGCCGCCCCGGCGGGGCGGCCGGGAGCCCACGGGGTCACCGGATGGCTCACCTGGCTCCGAGCAGGTGCTCGACGGCGAGCTGGTCGAGGCGGGCGTAGTGGTAGCCGCGGCGGCCCGCCTCCTCGGGGTCGAAGTCGTCCTTGGCCAGGTCCTCGTACGTCTCGCCCGGGGCGAGCGTGGGGACGGCGAGCTGGTCGACGCGGGAGGCCGCCAGCGCCTCGGCCACCTCGGGGTCGGCGCGGAAGGCCGCGGCGCGCTCCTTGAGGATGAGGTAGGTGCGCATGTTGGCGGCGGCCGAGGCCCACACGCCGTCGATGTCCTCGGTGCGGGTCGGCTTGTAGTCGAAGTGGCGGGGGCCGTCGTAGCCGCCGTTCTCCAGCAGGTCGACCAGGAAGAAGGCGCTCTTGACGTCGCCGTGGCCGAAGACCAGGTCCTGGTCGTACTTGATGCCGTGCTGGCCGTTGAGGTCGAGGTGGAACAGCTTGCCGTGCCACAGCGCCTGCGCGGCGCCGTGCACGAAGTTCAGCCCGGCCATCTGCTCGTGGCCGACCTCGGGGTTCAGGCCGACCATCTCCGGGTGCTCCAGCTCGCCGATCAGCGCCAGGGCGTGCCCGATGGTGGGCAGCAGGATGTCGCCGCGCGGCTCGTTCGGCTTGGGCTCCAGCGCGAAGCGGATGTCGTAGCCCTTGTCGAGGACGTAGCCGCAGAGGATGTCCAGCGCCTCTTTGAAACGGTCCAAAGCGGCCCGCACGTCTTTGGCGGCATCCGTCTCGGCGCCCTCCCGGCCGCCCCAGCACACGTAGGTGCGTGCGCCCAGTTCGGCGGCCAGGTCGAGGTTGCGCATCACCTTGCGCAGCGCGTACCGGCGCACGTCGCGGTCGTTGGAGGTGAACGCGCCGTCCTTGAACACCGGGTGGGTGAACAGGTTGGTGGTCGCCATCGGCACCACCAGGCCGGTGGCCTCCAGCGCCCGGCGGAACGCCGCGACCGCCTTGTCGCGGTCGGGCTCGGTGGCCAGCAGGTCGTCGTCGTGGAAGGTCACGCCCCAGGCGCCCAGCTCGGCCAGCTTGTGCACGGACTCGGCCGGGTCCAGCGGCGGGCGGGTGGCGTCGCCGAACGGGTCGCGCGCCTGCCAGCCCACCGTCCACAGCCCGAAGCTGAACCGGTCGTCCCTGGTCGGTTCGAACATCTGCAACCCTCCTGTGCAGCCGGTCATCGAAGCGCTTCGACAGCGCCCGCCCACCTGACGTTAGGGCCCTGGTCAGGGGGGTGTCAACGGGTCGGGCGACCGCAGTGGAGCAAGGGTCGCCCGACCCGTTCCCCGGGGTCCAGAGGGCGCGGCGCGGCAGGGGCCGCCCGCCCCGCACCCCGGGGGGCCGGGGTCACCCTGGAACTACAGGTCAGCGCACCGTGATGGCCACGGCGTCGTAGGGGGTGGCCGGCGTGGGCGGAGTGGTGAACCGCGCGTTGGGCAGGTACAGCCGGTGGCCGAACGCCGCGACCGTGGTGGGAACGTCGAAGCGCGAATCGCCGATCCGGCGGACGACCCGGCCCGACGTGCCGGAGCCGTTCAGCCGGACCTCCGCGACCAGGTTGGCACGGTTCTGCACCACGTAGAGGGTGCGGCCCTTGAGCAGCAGCCCGTCACCGAACTCCAGCGTCTGCCCGCCCAGGTCGACCACGGTGGCCTTGCCCGTGGCCGGGTCGATGCGCAGCAGCCGCCCCTGGTTGCTCTGCACCACGAGCAGGTCCCGGCCGTCCGGTGTGGGCGCGATGCCGTTGGCGTTGATGCCCTCGAAGTAGTCGACCCCGGTGATGCCGAGACGCTTCGCCGCCGCGGGCAGCGCGCCGCCTCGGCCCAGCGGCAGCTTGTAGAGCACCTTGTTGGTCGAGTCGGTGAACCACGCCGCGCCCTTGGTCAGCAGAACGTCGTTGACGAACGACGCTCCTTCGGCGAGCCGGTAGGAGGCCAGTATCCGGCCGGTACGGGTGTCCACGACGCGCGCGTCGCCCCCCGTTCCCCCGGCGACGAACAGCCGTCCCCTGTGGTCGGTCTTCATGCCCAGCGACGGCGTGCCGGGGCCCTGGCTGAAGACGGCGCCCCGCCCGGTGCGCAGGTCCACGCGGTAGATGTCGCCGTCCACCCGCGACCCGAAGTACGCGACGGGACCGGGGCCGATCGCGATGCCCTCGGGCTGGAAGCCGTCGGGCAACGGGAAGCCGCTCACGGGCTTCGGTCCACCGGCCCGCTCCTGGGCGCCGGCCGGCGCACCGATCCCGGCGCTGAGCAGCACGCCCAAGGACGCCAGTGCAGCGACGGTGATTCCCCGTTGACCTTTCATGAGATCGTCCTTTCTCACGATCGCCCTTCTCGATGCCGACACCCTCACCACGTGGGCATGAAGATGAAGGTTCAATCGCCCCGTCCCCGTCCCCGTCCCCGCCGGAGCGGGGACGGGGACGGGAGGCGGTCACCTGAGGGAGAACGAGCTGATCCGCAGGTCACCGGTGAACACCAGGTAGACGTCCCGACGGCCGGTGGCGCCCTTCAGCGCGGCGGTCGTGGTCGTGTACGTGTAGCGGTCACCGGTCGAGGCGACCTTGGCGGTGCCCGCCACGGGGCCGGTGGGCGAGCCGATGCGGATCTGGACGGCGCCCTCGCCCTCGGACGCCTTGGCAACCCTGGCGGTGAAGGTTCGGGGGCCCTTGCCCAGCTCGACGTCGGCGAACTTGAGCCAGTCTCCGGAGGAGACGCCGACGGCCTCGCCGCGCACCTTGGTCTCGTCGACGAGATCGACGCCCTGGTAGTCGTCGAAGTCGATGGCGCGGGTGTCCCCGCCCAGGTCGCGCGGCGGGATCTTCTCCCCGTTCACCTTCACGGTGGCGCGCCCGCGAATGTCGGAGGAGGACGCCCCGACCATCAGGTCGTGGACGGAACTCTCGACGACCCACCTGTTGCGGGTAACGTCCCAGTGAGCCAGGTCGGCGGCCTTGAAGGTGAGCCGGACGGTGGTCTTCTGGCCGGGCTTCAACAGCACCTTCTCAAAGGCGCGCAACTGCCGGAGAGGCTGCTTGTTCCGCGAGGTCCGCTGGCGGGTGTAGAGCTGGACGACCTCCTGGCCGGCCTTCTTGCCGGTGTTGGTGACGTCCACGCTCACGGTCACGGTGTCGCGGCCCGACACCGGCCGATCGCCAACCCTGGGCTTGCCGTACCGGAACGACCCGTAGGACAGGCCGTGCCCGAACGGGTACAGCGGCGTGCCCTTGTAGTACAGGTAGGTCCGGTCGCGCTTGATGATGTCGTAGTCGAGGATATCGGGCAGGTCGGCGTCCGAGCGGTACCAGGTCTGCGGCAGCCGCCCGGACGGGTCGGCGTCGCCGAACAGCACGTCGGCCAGCGCGTTGCCAGTCTCGGCGCCTGCGTGGGAGGTCCACAGGATCGCCGGGACGTTGCGCTGCTCCCAGTTCAGCGTGGTCGGGTAGCTGTTCTCCACCACCACGATCGTGTTGGGGTTGGCCGCGCGGACCGCCTTGATCAGCTCGGACTGGCCCTCGGCCAGCGCCATCGTGGTGCGGTCGTGGTCCTCGCGGCCGTTGATGAACGGCATGCTGCCGACCACGACGACGGCCGCGTCGGCGCCGGTCACCGCACGTACCGCACTGTCGACGCCGCTGCTGACGACTTCCTTGGCGAACGTGGAGGCGTTCTCCTTCTTCGCCAGTTCCAGGGTGCCGCCGTCACCGACCTTCAGGTAGCTGGTGGCCGGGTCGGCCCAGTCGTAGGCCTTCTCGTATCCGGCGTAGCGCAGCAGGACGCGGCCCTGGCCGGCGTCCTCCAGCGTGAACATCTGCTGGACGAACCAGCCGTTGGGCTGGTCCTGGTCGTTGACCATGGTCGGGCCCCAGTTGTGGCGGCCGACCGTCTTGCCGTTGGCCACGCTGCGCAGCGTCACCACGCCCTGGCCCCAGTCGAAGACGTCGAACTGGGCGGTGGCGTCGGCCGTGACGCCGGTGGCCTTGAGCGCCTCGCCGTCGGCGTCGGCGCCCGCGACCACGTACCGGCCGGTGGCGGTGTCCTTGAGGGTGATGCGGTCGACGCCCTCGGTCCCGGTCACCGTCCCGCCGGGTAGCTTCTTCCGGATGCCGTCCAGCGGGGTGACCTTGTAGGGCAGGCTGCCGGAGTACCAGTCGGTGTAGAGGGTCTGCGACAGCGGGCCGACGACGGCCACCGTGTCTGTCCGGGCGGCGTCCAGGGGCAGGGTGCGGCCGGAGTTCTTCAGCAGCACGGTGCCCTCGACGGCGGCCTGGCGGGCCAGGGCCCGGTGCGCCGGAGCGTTGATCACATCCTTGGTGATCTTCCCGTGGGGACCGCCGCCCGGGTCGAACTCGCCGAGCCGCACGCGCACGGACAGGATGCGGCCGACCGCCCGGTCGATGTCGGCCTCGGTCAGCAGCCCCTTGGCCAGCGCCTCCTTGACGGCGGCGATCGTCTTGGCGGAGTTGGTGTCATCGACGGTGAAGCTGTCCAGCCCGGCCTTGAGGATGGCGGCGCTGGCCTCGGCCTGGGTGGCGTAGTAGCCCTGCGACCCGGTGAGGTTGTTGGGGCCGCCCGCGTCGGTGACGTTGAACAGCGTCCTGTCGGTCCAGGTGCGTACCACGTCGTCGTGGTCGGGATGGGCGGTCATCGGCCGGCCGTTGACCAGGTTGTAGGCGGACATGACGCCGGTGGCGGCGTCGGCGCCGATCGCCGCCTTGAACGCCTGCTCGTCGTACTCGTGCTTGACGCGCGGCGGCAGGTTGGCGGACGTGGTGTCGCGCCGGATCTCGTTGTTGTTGGCCAGGTAGTGCTTGAGCACCGGCGCGGCCCGCAGGTGGTCGGGGTCGTCGCCCTGGATGCCCTGGCCGTAGGCGGTGGACAGGGCGCCGGTGAGGAGGGTGTCCTCGGAGTAGCCCTCCTCGTTGCGGCCCCAGCGGGGGTCGCGCAGCAGGTTGACCACGGGCGCCCACAGTTGCAGGCCCCACACGTCGGGGTCGACGGCATGGTAACCGCGCGCCTCGGTGCCGACCACCGTGCCGACCCGCTTGAGCAGTGCGGGGTTCCAGGTGGAGCCGAGCCCGACGGACTGCGGGAACACCGTGCCCTGGGCGGTGCGCACCGCGCCGCCGGCGTTGCGGTCGGTGGACCAGGCGATGCCGTGTAGGGCCTCGGTGCCGGTCTTGAACGGCTTGATGCCCAGCCGCGGGACGGCCGGCTGGTACTGGTGGAGCATCGCGATCTTCTCCTCCGGCGTCAGCCGCCGCAGGAGGTCGGCGACCCGGGCGTCGGTGGACAGCGCCGGGTTCTGGAAGGGGTGGGTTTGGCGGGCCAGGGCGGACGGTGCCGACAGGCCCAGGGCCAGCGACGCGGCGAGCGCCGCCGCGAGCACGGCCGAGCCGCGGCCGGGACGGGGTGGTGCCAGGGACATGGAAGTCCTCCGGGTCCGTGCGGTCAGAACACGTCGAAGCGCTTCGACACCCGGCCGCGATCACGAAAGTGACACAGCCCTCCTCCACCGTCAAGGCCCATCACCGCACGGGGCCGCCGGGCGGCCCGCTGACATGGGATATTGGTGACCGAACTTGCCTTCGGCGGCCGACGCGGCCTACATTGCGAAATCGAAGCGCTTCGACGCCCGCCGTCGCACCACCGTGGAAGGGAGCCGATGGTCACCATCGCGGACGTCGCCCGGCACGCGGGGGTCTCGCCCAGCACCGTGTCGTACGTGCTGAGCGGCAAGCGGGCCATCTCCGCGGCGACCCGCGAGCGGGTGGCGGCCAGCATCAAGGCCCTGGGCTACCATCCGCACGCCGGCGCGCGCGCCCTGGCCAGCAGCCGAGCCAACGTGATCGCGCTGGTGGTGCCGCTGCGCACCGACATGCACGTGCCGATCCTGCTGCAGATCGCGATGGCGATCGTGACCGCCGCCCGCGGCCACGACCACGACGTGCTGCTGCTGACCAACGACGAGGGCACCGAGGGCCTGCACCGGGTGGCCCGCTCGGCGCTGGTGGACGCGGTCATCGTGATGGACGTCGAGCTGCACGACCCCCGCGCCCCCGTGCTGCGGGAGCTGGGGCTGCCGTCGGTGCTCATCGGCTTCCCCGCCGACCCGGCCGGGCTGACCTGCGTGGATCTGGACTTCTCGGCCGCCGCCGGACTGTGCGTGGACCATCTGGCCGACCTCGGCCACACCGGCGTCGCGCTGATCGGGCCGCCCGCCGGGGTGCTGGAGCGGGGCACCGGCTTCGCGCGGCGCACCCTGTCGGGCTTCGAGGAGGCCGCCGCCCGGCGCGGCCTGCGCACCCTGGTGCGCCCCTGCGAGACGGCCCACGAGGCCGCCTGGGCGACCGCCAAGGAGCTCCGCACCGAGCATCCGGAGATCACCGGGCTGGTGGTGCACAACGAGCCGACCGTGCCGCCGCTGCTGGAGGCGCTGCGCGGCCTGGACGTCACGGTGCCCGGCGACCTGTCGATCGTCGCGATGGGGCCGCAGGACCTGTCCGCCGCGGTGTCGCCCCGGCTGACCATGGTGCCGATCCCGGCCGAGGAGATGGGCCGCCGGGCCGTGGAACTGCTGATGGGCAAGCTCAACGGCGACGACCGGGTCCCCGGTTCCACGCTGATGGCGCCGAGGCTGATGGCGGGCGACAGCACCGCTCCCCCGCCACCGCGCTAGCCGGAACGCTCCGGTCGTTGCGCGGACCGGCCCGGCGGCGTCCGCCCGGCGGGCTCCGGGCGCGGGGCGCGGGCGGCGATCCGAGACTCGGCGGCCAGGACCGCCAGCGCGCAGGCGACCAAGAGCGCGCCACCCAGCGCGGTCGCCCGTACCCCGAGCCAGGGCAGCAGCAGTCCGCCGACGAGCGCGCCGCCGCCGATGCCGATGTTGAACGCGGCCGAGGTGCCCGCCGAGGCGATGTCGGTGCTGCCCGGCGCCACCTCCATCACCCGTGCCTGGATGGCGGTGGCCATGCAGGGCAGCCCGAAGCCGAGCAGCGCCACCATCGCCACCGTCATCAGGGGCCGGTCGCCGAACACCTGCAGGCCCAGCAGCGCCGTGACCAGCAGGCCCGCCGCCCCCGCCAGCAGCGCCCGCGGGCCCCGGTCGACCAGCGCCGCCGAGCAGGCCAGCCCGATGATGTCGGCCCCGCCGTTGACCAGCAGCACCGGGCTGATCGCGTCCTCGGAGTACCCGGCGACCTCGGTGAGGAAGGCGGTGATGTAGGTCAGGAACGTGAAGACGCCGCCGACGCCGAACGAGACCACCGCCACCAGCGTCCAGTAGCGGCGGACGTTCGGGGCGGTCCCCGTGGCGGCGTGGTTCTCGCCGGGATCGGTGGTCGGCAGCAGCAGGGCGATCGTGGCCAGCGCCAGCATCCCGATGGCGCTCAGCCCCAGGAAGGCCGCCCGCCAGCCGGCCTGCTGCCCGATCCAGGTGCCCAGCGGCACGCCCAGCACCACGGCCAGCGAGCCGCCGGTGAACACGAACGCCGCCGCGCGCCCCCGCACCTCCGGCGCGAACAGCCCGGCGGCGGCCACCACCGCCACCGGCCAGAACACCGCCTGCGACAGCGCCGTCACCACCCGGGCCGCCAGCAGGACCCAGTAGCCGGTGGCGGCGGCCGACACGACCGTCGCCACCACGAACACCGCCAGCAGGCCCGACAGCAGATACCGGCGCGGGACGCGACCGGTCATCTTGGTCAGCGGCACGGACACCGCCGCCACGGTCAGCCCGTAGCCGGTGACCAGCAGCCCGACCGCCGACTTGGACGTCTCCAGGTCCCCGGCGATGAGCGGGAGCAGGCCGACCGGCAGGCTCTCGGTGGTGCCGTAGCAGAACGCCGCCACAGCCAGGGCGGCCACGGCCGCGACGGCCCTCACCGGCCCCCTCGCGGGTGCCTTCCCCGCCCTCTTCGCGGGCCTCATCACCGGCCTCTGCGCGGGTCACGCATTGGCGGCGATGACCTTCCGGTACCAGTGCGCGCTGTCCTTCCAGGTGCGGCGCTGGGTCTCGTAGTCGATGTGGACGATCCCGAAGCGCCTGGAGTAGCCGTAGGCCCATTCGAAGTTGTCCATCAGCGACCAGACGAAGTAGCCGCGCAGGTCCACGCCGGCGTCGAGGGCGGCCCGGACCGCGCCGATGTGGTCGCGCAGGTAGCCGATGCGGCGGGTGTCGCGGATTCGGCCGTCGGGGTCGGCCCGGTCGTCGAACGCGGCGCCGTTCTCGGTGACCATCAGCGGGACGCTGGGGTGGTCGCGGTGCAGCCGTACCAGCAGTTCGGTCAGGCCGGTGGCGTCGATCGGCCAGCCCATCGCCGTGTAGGGGCCGGGCTGCCGGACGAACTCGACGTCCTCGCAGCCCGGGAAGGCGGTGTGCGCGCTGGCCCCGTGCCCGTCGGCGGTCTGGCGGGGAGCGCTCCCATCCCAGCGCCGGACCAGCGTGGGCGAGTAGTAGTTGACGCCCAGCACGTCCAGGGGCGCGGCGACGGTCCGTTCGTCACCGGGCCGGACGAACGCCCAGTCGGTGATCTGCGCGGTGTCGGCCACCAGGTCGGCGGGGTAGCCGCCGGTCAGCATGGGGCCGAGGAAGATCCGGTTGGCGATGCCGTCCACCCGGCGCACCGCGTCGGCGTCATCCGGGGACTCGCCGCGCACGTGGTGCAGGTTGAGGGTGACTGAGAACCTGGCCCGCGGCAGGACCACCCCGCGCAGCGCCTCGACGCCCAGGCCGTGCGCGAGGTTGAGGTGGTGGGCGGCGGCGATCGCGTCGGCGGCGTCGGTGCGGCCCGGCGCGTGGACGCCCGAGCCGTACCCCAGGAACGCCGAGCACCACGGCTCGTTCAGGGTCGTCCAGACGCCCACGCGGTCGCCGAGGGCGCGGCCGGCCGCCTCGGCGTACTCGGCGAACCGCAGCGCTGTGTCGCGGACCGGCCAGCCGCCCGCGTCCTCCAACTCCTGGGGCAGGTCCCAGTGGTAGAGGGTGGCCACGGGGGTGATGCCCGCGTCCAGCAGGGCGTCCACCAGCCGCGAGTAGAAGTCGGCACCCTTGGGGTTGAACCGGCCGCCGGGCATGACCCGGGGCCAGGCGATGGAGAACCGGTAGGCCCGCAGCCCCAGGTCGGCCATCATGGCGACGTCGTCGGCCCACCGGTGGTAGTGGTCGGCGGCCACGTCGCCGGTGTCGCCGGCCAGCACCCGGCCGGGCGTGTGGCTGTAGGTGTCCCAGATGGACGGGACGCGGCCGTCCTCCTTCGCGCCGCCCTCGATCTGGTAGGCGGCGGTGGCCGCGCCCCAGACGAATCCGGCCGGGAACCCGGTGGGCAGGTCCTGTTCGGTCATGTGCGCTCCCCCAGCTCGATCACCAGTGTGGCCTCCCGTGCCTCGACGAGCAGGCCCTGCTCGTCCGGGCGGGCGGCGCCGCCCTCGACGGACACGGCGTCGCGGACGCCGACGAGCAGCACCTGCCAGGAGACGCCGGGACTCGTCTCGACGCGCACCGTGTCCGCCCGCCGGCGGGTGCGGAACGTGCGGGCCACCGAGCCGTCCGCGCCGGGGATCTCGGTGACGACGTCGGCGCCGTCCGGCAGCTCGTACAGGCGCAGCGTCACCCCGTCCGCGTAGTCGTACTCCGGCCGGTCCTCCACCGCGCCCATCGGCACCACCGCACCCGGCCTGACCAGCAGCGGGAGGCTGTCGTACCCGTGCCGCTCGCGCACCCAGCGCGGCCCGTGCACCCGCGCGCCGGTCAGCAGGTGCGTCCACGTCCCCTCGGGCACGTAGTAGGACACCTCGCCGTCGGAGGAGAACACCGGGGCCACGAGGAGATCATCACCGAACATGTACTGCCGTTCCAGATGCGTGCAGGCCGGATCGTCGGGGAACTCCACGACCATCGCCCGCAGGACCGGCAGCCCCTCGTCCCGCACCTGCCCGGCGGCGCGCAGCAGGTACGGCATCAGGCGCATCTTCAGGCGGGTGAACACGCGCAGCACGTCCACCGCCTCCTCGTCGAACAGCCACGGCACCCGGTAGGAGCCGCTGCCGTGCAGGCGGCTGTGCGACGACAGCAGCCCGAAGGCGATCCAGCGCTTGAACATGCCCGCGTCGGGGGTGCCCTCGAAACCCCCGATGTCGTGGCTCCAGTAGCCGAACCCGGACATGCCCAGCGACAGGCCGCCGCGTAGGCTCTCGGCCATCGCCTCGAACGTCGACTCCGAGTCGCCGCTCCAGTGCACCGGGAACCGCTGGCCGCCCACCGTGGCCGACCGGGCGAACACGATGGCCTCGCCCTCACCGCGCCGCTTGCGCAGCAGCTCGAACACGGTCTCGTTGAACAGGTGCGTGTAGTAGTTGTGCATCCGCTCCGGATCGGAGCCGTCGTGCCAGACCACGTCGGTGGGGATGCGCTCGCCGAAGTCGGACTTGAAGCAGTCCACGCCCATCTCCAGCAGCGCGTCCAGCTTGGCCGCCCACCACTGGCGGGCCTCGGGGTTGGTGAAGTCGACGATGGCCAGGCCGGGCTGCCAGTGGTCCCACTGCCACACGTCGCCGTTGGGCCGCCTGAGCAGGTAGCCCTTGGCCTTGCCCTCCTCGAACAGCGCCGAGCGCTGCGCGATGTAGGGGTTGATCCACACGCAGATCCGCAGGCCGCGGGCCTTCAACCGCTCCAGCATGGCGCGCGGATCGGGAAAGGTGCGCGGGTCCCACTCGAAGTCGCACCAGTGGAACTCGCGCATCCAGAACGTGTCGAAGTGGAACACGCTCAACGGCAGGTCCCGCTCGGCCATCCCCTCGATGAAGCCGGTGACGGTGTCCTCGTCGTAGGACGTGGTGAACGAGGTGGACAGCCACAGCCCGTACGACCAGGCCGGGACCAGCGGCGGCCGGCCGGTCAGCGCGGTGTACTTGCGCAGGATCTCCTTGGGCGTCGGGCCGTAGATGAGGTGGTACTCCATCGACTGGCCCTCGACGCTGAACTGCACCCGCGAGACCGCCTCCGAGCCCACCTCGAACGACACCAGCCCGGGGTGGTTGACGAAGACGCCGTAGCCGGCGTTGGTGAGGAAGAACGGCACGTTCTTGTAGGCCTGCTCGCTGGCGGTGCCGCCGTCGGCGTTCCAGATGTCGACGACCTGGCCGTTCTTGACCAGTGGGCCGAACCGCTCGCCGAGCCCGTAGACGAAGTGGTCCACCCCAAGGTCGAGCTGCTCGCGGACGTAGTGGCGGCCGTCGTCGGTGTCGATGACGGCCATCGCCTTGAAGCCGCTGCCGGTCAGCGTCCGCCCGCCGGCGGCGAAGTCCAGCCGCCAGCCCTCCGGGCGCCGGTCGATCCGCGCGGTGAGCGCGCCGGAGGTGAGGGCCGCCGCCGTCTCGTCGCAGCGGACCTCGGCGGCGTCCTCGGCTCCGTCCTCGGCCGCGGCCAGCTCGAAGTGCGGCTCCCGGTGGGCCCCGCCGGCGAAGTGGGTGATGACGACCTTGATGACGTCGGGCATCGGCGCGGCCAGCTCCACCGTCACCATCGGGCCCTTGAGCAGGTCCCCGCGGTCGTGGATGTGCCGCCCGGGGGCGTACGCCCGCAGCCTGCCGGGGCCGGTGGTGACGTCGAGGACCTCGACGGGATACGTCGGGTGGACCCCGGGGCGCATCAGCCAGTAGCCATCGGTGAACTTCATGGAAAGCCTGTGCCCTTCGATGCGTGGGAGGCGTGTGGACCTGTGGGACCTTGGGGGCGGTGGGCTACTTGATGGCGCCCACCGTCACGCCGCGGGTCAGGGTCCGCTGGAAGATCAGGAAGAAGGCGACGGTGGGCAGCACGCCCAGCACCGCCGAGGCGCTGGTCATGGTGGCGTCCATCAGCCGCTGGCCCTGCAGCACGCCGAGCGCCACCGACACGGTCTGGTTGTCGTTGGAGACCAGGAACACCAGCGGGATCAGGAACTCGTTCCAGGTCCAGATGAAGAAGAACACCAGCAGCACCGACAGGGTCGGCCGGCTGACCGGCACCACCACCCGCCACAGCACCTGCCACCGGTTGGCGCCGTCGATCCGGGCCGCCTCCAGGATCTCCCGGGGGAAGCCCGACAGCACCGACGACAGCAGGTAGGTGCCGAACGCGGTCTGCACGACGGTGAAGACGATGATCACGCTGATCCGGGTGTCGTACAGGCCGGTCTGCTTGGCCAGGAAGTACAGCGGATAGACCAGCGCCTCCTGCGGCAGCGTGTTGGCCATCAGGAACAGCACCAGGACCCACAGCCGCCCCTTGACTCGCCCGATGCCCAACGCGTAGGCGTTCAGCACCGACAGCACCACCGCCAGCACCGCGACCGAGCCGCTGATCAGCAGGCTGTTGAGCAGCTTGTCGCCGTAGTCCACCCGTTCCCAAAAGTCCCGCAGCCCGTCCAGGTAGATGCCCTCGGGCAGGGCGAGCGGGCCGTTCTGGGAGTACTCGGCGGGGGTCTTGACCGCGTTGCCCAGCACGATGAGGAACGGCAGCAGCATCACCGCCGCCAGGACCAGGTAGGCCAGCAGCACCGCGTACCTGCCGGGCCCGCCGGGTCCGGGTCGCCGCGCCGTGGCGCTCACGGTCGCCATGCTCAGTCCTCCTCGCCGCTGCTCTGCCGCCGCAGGAAGACCACGGTCAGCGCGATGATGATCAGGGCGAGCACGGTGGCGACGGCGGCCCCGTACCCGACCCGGGTGTTGTCGAAGAAGTTCTCGAACGAGTAGTAGGACGGCACGCTGGTGGCACCGCCGGGACCGCCCTTGGTGAGCACGTAGATGAACGCGAACGCCTTGAGCGAGGCGATGGTGCACCACAGCAGCGACACGAAGATCTCCGGCCTGATCTGCGGGACCGTGATGTGCCGGAACCGCAGCCACCAGGACGCCCCGTCGATCTCGGCGGCCTCGTACAGGGCCGGGTCCACCCGCTGCAGGCCCGCCATGAAGATCACCAGCGGAAAGCCGACCTGCACCCAGACCATCACGCCCATCACGCTGAACAGCGCCTTGCCCGGATCGCCCAGCCAGTCCTGCTGCAGCGACTCCAGGCCGGCCAGGCCCAGCAGCTCGTTGAGCGCCCCGCTGTCGGGGGCCAGGATCCAGCTCCACACAATCCCGGCGACCGCGATCGGCAGCACCTGCGGCAGGTAGATGCAGGCGCGCAGGAAGGCCGCAGTGCGCGGGCCGAACCGCTTGCCGATGAAGTCGAACAGCCCGGCCGCCAGCACCAGCCCCAGGAACGTGGGGATGACCGCCATGGCCAGCGTCACCGCGATGTTGTGCCGGAAGGAGGCCCAGAACTCCGCGTCGCCCAGCAGTTCGCGGTAGTTGTCGGCGCCCACCCACCGCGGCTCGCCGACGCCCTCCCACTCGGTGAAGCTGAGGGCCAGGTTCATCAGGAACGGGACGATGATCACGACGAGCAGCAGCAGCCCGCCCGGCAGCAGGAACAGCGCGTAGGGGATCTGCCGCCGCACGGGCCGGGAGCGGCCCGGCCCGGTGGGGGCGTCCGGGCCGCCGGGCGTCCCGGGGGTCTTCGGCGACGGCGTGGCCGTCACGCTCGCTGGTGGTGTCATGGTCGACCTTTCACGCCGGTGGCGGGACGGGCTCGCAGGGTCTGCGGGGCCCGTCCCGCCATCGGAGCCGGCTGGGGGGCGCCTACTTGGGCAGGCCGCTGTCGTAGGCCTTTTGGATGTTGCCGAGCACCTGGTCCGGGGAGGCGCTGCCGTTCATCAGCTTCTGGACCTCCGACACCCACGTGTCGTAGAAGCCGGGGACCGGCCAGTCGGGGTAGTAGGCCAGCCCGTCGCTCGCCGCCAGCGTGTTGAAGTTGTCGATCAGCTTCTTGGCCTTGGGGTTGGTGATGGCCGCCGTGTCGGCCGCCACCGGGATGCCGCCGGCGTTGCCCAGCGCGTTCTGGATGCCCTTCTTCATCGTGATGTCGATGAAGTCGTAGGCCAGTTCCTTGTTCTTCGAGCCCTGCGGGACCACCCACAGGTTGCCGCCGGACCCGAGCGTCATCTTGGCCTCGGGCCACACGAAGGTGTCCCACTCGAACTTGGCCTCGGCGGCGACCCGGCCGAACCACCAGCTGCCGGAGAACATCATCGGGAACTTGCCGCTGATGAAGCCGACACCGGCGTCCTCGGCCTTGGCCCCCACCGAGTTCTTGGCGACGTAGCCCTTCTTCACCCAGTCGGCGAACGTGGTGGCGCCGTACGTCCAGGCCGCGTCCTTGAAGTTCACCTTGCCGGTGTAGCGCTCGTAGGCGTCCACCCAGGCGCGGTCGGCCCTGGTGAGGGCGAGCTGGTAGACGAACTGGTGCGCCATGTACTCGGCGCCGGCGTTGGTCAGCGGGGTGACGCCCTTGGCCACGAACTGGTCCATCGCGGCGGTGAGCTCGGCGAACGTGGTGGGCACCTTGACGCCGTGCTTATCGAACAGGTCCTTGTTGTAGTAGACCTGCACGTACTCGGCGTAGTTGGGGACGCCGAACCACTTGTCGCCGCCCATGACGCCCTTGCCGTCGTACTTGGCGGTGACCTGCACCCCGGCGGGGACCAGCTTGTCCCAGCCGCGCTTGGTCACCTCGGGCGTGAGGTCGGTCAGCAGCCGCTGCCTGGACAGCAGCCCGGCCGTCGCGTTGCCCTTGTTGTACTCCATCAGGTCGGGGGCGTCCTTGGAGTTCAGGATCATCGGCGCGGTCTTCTGGATCTGCTCGAAGCCCTTCTCCTCGAACTTCACCTTCACGCCCGGGTGGGTCGCCTCGAACTCCTTGATGGCCTGGTTCCACGCCACCCCCATGGCGCTGTCCGGGCCCTCGTAGTGCCACAGCCGCAGTTCCTTGCCCCCGGACCCGCCCGAGTCCGAGTCGCCGCCGCAGCCGGCCAGTGCCGTCGCGGCGGTGGCCAGCGCCGCCAGGACGGCCGCCGCCTTGCGTACCTTCACCATGCGTTCCTCCAGCGGTGGGGTGACCGCTCGTGCCCGAGGCAGGGCTGGTCGGGGGTGTCGAAACGCTTAGTCGAAGCGCTTCGATAGTTCGTTAGGCAGGACGGTAGGAGCGGCTCAGGGCGTGTGTCAATGGTGTTACGCGAGGATTTCCGGTGGCGGGCCGGAAGGTGACGGGCTTGTGCGGGAGCGCTCCCGCACTCCGGCCGGGCGGCCCACCAGGTCAGGCGGCCGGCGAGTCCTGCCGTTCCGGCGGGTCCGGCGGCTCCGGGGCGTGCGGGGCGGCCAGCCGGGTCGTACGGGTCCGCCCGCGCAGTATGACCTCCTCGCCCAGCGTCCAGCGGCCCGCCTCGTCCGGCGCGGCGGTGGCCACCACCGCGCCGGCCGCCAGCACCCGCCGCGGCGTGGTCTTGGCCAGGTCGGTGAGCCTGGCGGCCTCGTTGACCGGGTCGCCGATGACGGTGTACTCGAAGCGCTCCTCGGCGCCGATGTGCCCGGCCACCGCCTCGCCCGCGGAGACCCCCACCGCCGCCGCCAGTTCCGGCACTTCCGTGCGCAGCCGTCCGGCCAACTCGCGGGCGGCGCGCAGCGCCCGGGTGGGCGCGTCCGGCAGGTCCAGCGGGGCCCCGAAGATCGCCAGCGCGGCGTCGCCCTCGAACTTGTTGATCCAGCCGCCGTGCCGGCCGATCACCTCGACCACCACCGCGAAGAACCCGTTGAGCAGCTTGACCACCTCGGTGGGCGGGCGGTCGGCGGCCAGCCGGGTGGAGCCGATGATGTCCACGAAGATCACCGCGACCTCGCGGGTCTCCCCGCCCAGGTCGACCCCGTGTTCCAGGGCGACCCGGGCGACGTCCTCGCCGACCTGGCGGCCGAACAGGTCCTGCAGCCGTTCGTGCTCGCGCAGCCCCGCCACCATGTGGTTGAAGCCGGCCTGCAGCAGCCCGATCTCGCTGCCGTCGTAGACCGGGACCTCGGCGTCCAGGTCCCCCCGTTCGACCCGGGCCATCGCCAGCCGCACCGACTCGACGGGGTCGGCGATGGCGCGGGCGGCCACGTAGCTGACGCCGCACCCGACCGCCAGCGCCGTACAGGCCAGCGCCAGCACGCCGACGGCGAAGTCCTCGATGTCGGGGTCGTCGATGATGAACACCCCGGCCGCCAGGGCCAGCAGGCCGAGCAGCGGCACGGCGGTGCCCAGCGACCAGGCCAGCATGGAGCGGGCCACCACCCCGGGCAGCCCGGTGCGGCGCGGCATGCCCTCGCGCAGCGCGGTGGTGACCGCCCGGCGCAGGATCCGCTCGGTCAGCAGGTAGACGACCGTGCAGGTGGTCAGCCCGCCCAGCAGGCTGGTGATGCCCACCTTGAACGCCAGCAGCGCCGAGAACGGCAGGTTGATGGCCGTCCAGCCGACCGTGCCGATGCCCCACAGCCCCAGGTGCAGGGCCATCAGCCGCAGCGGCCCGTACAGCAGCAGCAGTTGCTCGCGCTTGTCGGGGGCGCGGTCCTGCTCCACCAGGCGGCGCACCCGGCGGAAGAAGCGCTCGCCCAGCACCAGGCCGACCGGGACGGCGGCGACGACATAGCCGATGAAGACCAGCAGGTTGACCAGCCGCAGCCGGTCCGACCCGGCCTCGGGGGTGGGGACCACCAGCGTGGTGAACAGCAGGACGACCATGGCGCCGCCGAGGTTGGCCACCCCGGTGGCCACGGTCACCAGCACGCGGGCGCGGTGGGCGATCCGTGCCCGGGACGCGCCGGGCGGCCCGTCGATCAGCCGCGCCAGGGGGTCGAACAGGTTGCGCACGGGTCTCGGCAGAACCGGTTTCGGCCCCTCACTGTCCATACCGGTGGAGAGTAGCTCCTCACCTTCGCCCGTGAGCGGACGGGGCTTTGCGGACCGCACCGCCCGATGCCGCCCGGGCGTCCCGCTGGGGGAAGCGCCGCCGGACCTCCGGCGGCGCGCCGGCGGACCTCCGTGCCGGGGGTGAGGAGGGGTAAGGGGACTGCTCACCCGGCGGAAGGTTGACCGGGCGGTCAATCAGGAATCTCTGAGTCAGGACACATCAGTCCTGACGTGATCCCCCGGGAGGTGACCAATGGGCAGGTTCGCGTGGCAGGACGCGGTCGCGTTCGTGGCGGGGCTGGCGGTCGTGCTCGCTCCGGAGCTGTGGGCCGACGGCGCCGGCCGGCAGCCCCTGATGGTGCTGGGCGCACTGCTCGCGCTGGCCGGCCTGTACGCGCTGCTGGGCGCAGCGGGCCCGTCGGCCTGGACGAGCACGGCCTTCGCGGTGCTGGTGTTCGTCTCGCCCTGGGCGTTCGGCTTCACCGGTGAGGGCGCCGCCGCCTGGACGGCGTGGATCGCCGGTGGCGCGGCGGCTATCGTCGGCCTGTGGACGGCGACGCAAACCCTCCCGGCACGGGCCGAGGCCGAGCGGGCGGCCGCCTGACCGTACGGCCGAGACAGGACCCCCAGGCCCCCGAAGTACCGGCCGGACGATCCCCGCTGTGCTGCGGCCGTCCGGCCGGGTCCCCCACGTGGCCCCTGGCGCCCCGGCGCGCAGGGGCCACGTGCACGGGGTTCGCGGGCCGGGGCGTTTTGGAGTATTCGGGGGGAGTACGTCAATGAGGAAGCGCGGCCGCCAGGAGGGCGACGCTCGGACCAGGATCCTGGACGCGGCCGAGGAGCTGTTCGCCGCCGACGGGTACGAGGCCACCGCGACCGCCAGGGTGGCCAGGCGCGCCAAGGTGCCCAAGGGGCTGGTCTTCCACTACTTCCCGCAGAAGATCGACCTGCTGGTCGCGCTGGTCGAGGAGCGTACGTTCATCGAGGTGCTGCCGGCGGAGTCGGTGGAGGCCATGCCCGGCGACCCGGCCGGCACCCTGTCCCGGCTGGCCCGCCGGTTCCCGTTGCGCGCCTCCCCGGCGATGCGCCGCATCCTGTTCCGCGAGGCCGATACGCACCGCTCGGTGCGCGACCGGCTGCGCAGCCTCAACGGGGAGGTCCTGCGCCGGGCGCGGGGGGCGCTGGAGGTGGCCCTGCCCGGCACCAGGGGCGACGCCGCCCGGCTGGAGGTCGCCGCCGCCACCTTCACCGCCGTCCTGCTCTACCAGGAGAACCTGTCCCAGCTCACCGGCGAGCACATCGACCCGGACGCCGTCGCCGACCTCATCGCCCGCGCCCTGGGCACCTGACCGCCCCGGCCGAGTCCGGTCCGCACCGGGCCGGCGGGGTCCACGGCCTGCAGCACGCGGGCCGGCGGGCGGTCCGTGGTCAGGCGATGTCCTCGATGAACTCCACAAGCTGGGTGAGGTTGCGGCACTCGTACATCGGGACGATGTTCCCGTAGGCGGTGGCGGCCGAGTCGCCGGTGTCCCAGCTGCGGCGCGGCTCGGGGTTGAGCCAGTAGGCGTGGCGGGCCTGGTCGACCAGCCGCCGCAGGGTCTCCAGGGACAGCTCGCCGTAGTTGGAGCGGGCGTCGCCGAGGATGAGCAGGGACGTCTTCGGGGTGATGGCGTCACGGTACTTGTCGTCGAAGACCTTGATGGCGTGGCCGTAGTTGCTGCGGCCGGTGATCCACACCAGGTCGGCCTCGCGTGCCAGCGTGGTCATCGCGTCCACCACGTCCACCCCGGGGGCGAAGAAGCGGGTGATCTCGTCGGTGGCGTCGATGAACGCGAACGCGCGGACCTTGGTGAACTGCTCGCGCAGCGCGAAGGTGAGCAGCAGGGTGAAGTGGGCGAACGAGGCGACCGAGTCGCTGGCGTCGCACAGGATGACCAGTTCCGGCTTGTGCGGGCGGCGGGGCCGGTGGTGGGTGGTCAGCGGCACGCCGCCGGTCGACAGCGAGGCCCGCACGGTGCGGCGGAAGTCCAGGCGGCCACGCCGGGCCAGCCGGTGCTTGCGGGCCAGCCTGGTCGCCAGCCGGCGGGCCAGCGGATAGACCTCGCGGCGCAGCGCGGTCAGGTCGGCGCGGGTGGCGCGGTTGAAGTCCAGTTGTTCCAGCGGGGGCCGCACGGCCAGCCGGGCGGCCCGTTCCACATCGGTGTCCTCGGCGATGCGCCGCCGCACCTCGGTGGCGACCATCGACTCGAAGCGCTGGATCCGCTCCCGGAAGGTCTGCCGGGCGACCCGTTCGGCCATGCCGCCGCGCTCCTGCCCGGCCAGCACCGCGTTGAGCAGCCCGGCCATCAGCGTCTGCGCCGACATCGCGTTCAGCACCCCGGAGGAGAACCACGACCGCTGGCCGGGCGAGCGCCCGTACCGGCCGACGGCGGCGCGCACGAACTGGGCGAGCCCGGGGTCGTCGCCCGTCAGCAGCAGGTCGAACAGCTCGCGGCGGCGCTCGGCCACCTCGGGGTCCAGCGGCGGCGGGACCGGCGGGGAGTCGTCGGGCTCGTCTGGGCGGCGGGCGGCGGAGCCCTGCGCCACACCGTCGCCGAGGGCGGCGGGGAACCACAGGTCGAACAGCGTGTCGAAGGTCTGCCGGTGGGCCGGGCGCTTGACCACCGTCGCGGCGTAGGCGGCGCGCAGCGCCTCCCGGTCGATGAGGTCGATCACCGCCAGGGCGCGCACCGCGTCCAGACCCTCGGAGATCGAGACCGGCAGGCCCGCGCCGCGCAGCGCGGCCACGAACCCGGTGTGGCGGTCGACGAGGGAGGCCATCGCGGCGTCCTCCGGCTCAGCGGCCGTCGGCCGGGAGCCCCAGCTCCCGGACGGCCCGCTGCTGGTCGGAGACGTGCTTGAGGACGACCCCGAGGGTGCGGGCCACGGCCGCCTCGTCCAGCTCGTCCAGTCCCAGGGCCAGCAGGGTGCGGGCCCAGTCGACGGTCTCGGCGATGGAGGGGGCCTTCTTGATCTCCAGGGCGCGCAGCGCGCCGACGGTGCGCACCAGCTGCTCGGCCAGCTCCGCCTCGATGCCGGGGACCCGGGCCAGCACGATGTCACGTTCCCGTTCGGGCCGCGGGTAGTCCAGGTGCAGGTAGAGGCAGCGGCGCTTGAGGGCCTCCGACAGCTCGCGGGCGGCGTTGGAGGTGAGGACCACCAGCGGGCGGCGGGCGGCGGCGACCGTGCCCAGCTCGGGGATGGTGACCTGGAAGTCCGACAGCACCTCCAGCAGCAGCCCCTCCACCTCGACGTCGGCCTTGTCGGTCTCGTCGATGAGCAGGACGGTGGGCTCGGCCCGCCGAATGGCCGCCAGCAGCGGCCGCTCCAGCAGGAACTCCTCGGTGAAGATATCGTCGTGGGTGTCCTCCCACCCCTGGTCGGAGGGGGCGGCCTGGATCCGCAGCAGCTGCTTCTTGTAGTTCCACTCGTACAGCGCGCGGGCCTCGTCCAGTCCCTCGTAGCACTGCAGCCGGACCAGCCCGGCGCCGGTGGCGGCCGAGACCGCCTTGGCCAGCTCAGTCTTGCCGACGCCGGCGGGGCCCTCGACCAGCAGCGGCTTACCGAGCGCGTCGGCCAGGAACACGGTGGTCGCGATGGCCTCGTCGGCCAGGTAGCCGACGTCCGCCAGCCGCCGGACGACCTCGTCGGGTGAGGAGAACAGAGCGGTCACGAGGCCACCTTGGTGTAGGTCTGGTTGGTGCCGCCGAAGACCAGTTTCCGGCCGCCGGACTCGAGGGTGACGCCCCAGTAGGACGCCTGCTGCGGATCCCTGCCCTCCCAGGAGAACCGGAACTTGTTCGCGCCGTCCGGGATCACCTGGCCCTTCCACAGGGCGCGTCCCCGCGCCATCCACGCCCCCGACCCGTCCGCCCTGAACACGAAGTAGTCCTTGGTGGGCCCGGCGCCGACCCAGCGGCCGACCAGCGGCCGGACCTGGACGGGCTGGACCTTGGGCAGCGGGGCGCCCTCCTTGGGGGCGGGCGAGCCGTCGGAGGAGTAGGCGCCGCCCTGTCCCCCCTGGCCCTCCTGCCCGGCTCCGGCCGATCCGTTCTTGTCGCCGTCGCCGCCTCCCCCGCAGCCGGTGACGGCGAGCGCGAACGCGGCCAGCACGGCCAGCAGCATCGGGCGTGGTCGCCAGGACGTACCCGTCACATGGACCTCCGGAAGATTCGGGGGGAATTGCGGCAGTTTACTCATCGGGTCGGCTCATACCTGGGAGGGATCGGGCGAATGGTCCCGCCGAGGGTCGCCCGGCACCCGCGGCGCTCCTATAAACGGGTCATGACGACTCCACGGCTGCCGCGCGACGACATCGCCGCGGCCATGGCGGCCCGGCACGAGCTGGGCCCCGACTACGACGACGCCTTCGTGGACACGGTCGTCGCCCGCCTGCAGGAGTCCCTGCAGACCCGGCCGCCCGTCGCCACGGCGAGGGCGCGGCGGACCGGCGGCGACCGCACTGTCCTGCTGACGGTGTCCTCGCTGCTGGCCGCCATTCCCCTGACCGGCATCGCGGCGGGGACGACCGGGCTGCCCGGCCTGATCGTCGCCTGGGTCGGGCTGGTGCTCATCAACGTCGCCCACGCGCTGCGGCGTCCGTGAGGCCCGCCTCCCCCGCCCGGGTCCGGGCGAGGGAGGCGGACGCGCTCAGCGCTCGGCCGCCGGGGTCACTTGCCCGGCTCGGGGTCGCGGGGCAGGCCCAGCAGCCGCTCACCGATGATGTTGAGCTGCACCTCGGTGGTGCCGCCGTAGATCGTCATGGCGCGGCTGAACAGCATCGCGCGGGCCACGATGCCGCTGCGGTCCATCGGCACCTCGGTGCCGGCCGTCGCGCCCTGCGAGGCCCAGCAGTAGTCGGCCACGTCCTGGTTGAACTGGACGCCCAGCAGCTTGCGGACGCTGGCCTCCGCGCCCGGCTCCACCCCGTTGAGCTGCTTGAGGGTGGTGCGCAGGCCCAGCAGGTCGATGGACTGGCCCTGGGCGATCAGCTTGCCGACCTCCACGGCGGCCACCGGGTCCAGCTCGGCGCCCTCGAAGAACTTCAGCAGCTCCGGCACGCCCATGCCCAGGCCGCCGCCGGTCGACAGCGACACCCGCTCGTTGCTGAGGGTGTTGCGGGTGACCTTCCAGCCCTCGTTGACCTTGCCGACCACGCGGTCGTCCGGGACGAACACCCCGTCCAGGAAGACCTCGTTGAACAGCGCGTCGCCGGTGAGCTCCCGCAGCGGGCGCACGTCCACGCCCTCGGCCTTCATGTCCACCAGGAAGTAGGTGATGCCCTCGTGCTTGGGGGCGTCGGGGTCGGTGCGGGCGATGCAGAAGCCCCACTCGGCCACGTGCGCCACCGAGGTCCAGATCTTCTGGCCGGTCAGCTTCCAGCCGCCCTCGACCCGCTCGGCCTTCATCGACAGCGAGGCCAGGTCGGAGCCGGCGCCGGGCTCGCTGAACAGCTGGCACCACACCATCTGGCCGCGCAGCGTGGGGCGCAGGAAGCGCTCCTTCTGCTCCTCGGTGCCGTAGGCGACCAGGGACGGCACCAGCCAGGCGCCGATCACCAGGTTGGGGGCCCGGACCCCGGCGGCCTTGAGCTCCTGCTGGATGAGGATCTGCTCGACGGGCCCGGCGCCGCGCCCCCACGGCTGGGGGAAGTGCGGGACGGTCCAGCCCTCGTCGCCCATCTTGGTGTGCAGCGCGGTCTTGTCCTCGATCGCGGCCAGCTCGGCGATCTCGGCGCGGATCCGCTCGCGCAGCGGCTGGGTGTCGTCGTCCAGCTCCAGCTCCACCGGCCGGCGGTGCCCGTCGAGGGCCAGCCGGGCGACGGCGGGCGCCCAGTCCTTGGCCGCCCCCACCAGCGCCCGCAGGGTCAGCACCCGGCGCAGGTAGATGTGGGCGTCGTGCTCCCAGGTGAAGCCGATGCCGCCGAGGATCTGGATGCAGTCGCGGGCGATCTGCACGGTGGCGTCCGGGGCGATGGTCCCGGCCACCGAGACGGCGAACTCGACCTGCGGGCCGGGCTCGTCGTCGAGGGCGCGGGCGGCGTCCCACACGGCGGCGCGGGTCTGCTCCAGCGCGATCAGCATCCGGGCGGCCTTGTGCTTGACGCCCTGGAACTGCCCGATCGGCCGGCCGAACTGCTCACGGACCTTGGCGTACTCGGCGGCCGTGGTCACACACCACGACGCCGCGCCGGCGGCCTCGGCGCCCAGCAGCACGGCGGCCAGGGCCGACACCCGCGAGCCCTCCAGCCCGTCCAGCACCCGGTCGGCGGGCACGACGACGTCGGCGGCCTCGACCTTGGCGACCCGCCGGACCTTGTCCAGGCTGGGCAGCGCGGTGACGGTCAGGTCCGCGGCGTCGACGGCGATCCACTCCTCGCCCTGGTCGGTCGAGACCGGCAGCACGATCACGTCGGCCAGCAGCGCGCCCAGCACCGGCTCGGCGGCTCCGGTGACGATCAGGTCGCCGCTCTCGCGCCGCCCGCTCAGCCCGCTCACCGGCGACAGCGCGGCCGTACGCGACCCGTCGGCCAGCACGGGCAGCAGTTCGGCCCGTGCCTTGGCGTTGCCGCAGGCGCTGATCGCGGCGCTGGCCAGCACGGTGGGCAGGAACGGGCCGGGCGCGGCGGCGCGGCCCAGCTCCTCCAGCGCCACGGCCAGCTCCAGCAACCCGAACCCCTGGCCCCCGTGCTCCTCGGCCAGGTGCAGGCCCAGCAGCCCCTGGTCGGCCAGCGCGGGCCAGAACGCCGGCCTGGTCTCCGTGTCGGCGTCCAGCGCGGTCCGCACGACCTGGGGGGAGATGTTGCGCTCGGCGAACCCGCGCACCGACTCGGCAAGCGCCTCATGCTCTTCGGTAAGCCCGATGGCCATTGGTCACCTTCTCTGCTGTGGCTGGCGGCTGTCCTGGCGGATGTCCGGTCGTCCCCTGCGCGACGCAGGTTCTAGAACAGGATTCGGGAGCGACCCTACTCTGCGGAGGCGCTCCGGCTCCAGTGGGGGGCGCCTCCCTTCCACCGCCATCGTCCTGCGGCTGCTCAGCCGGCGGTCCGGCGCCCCCGGCGGGACCCGCGGCCGGACGGGTTCATCCGATCACCGTGCCAGTTCGCGATAGATCCGGACGAGCCCGTCGACCGCCTCGTCCTCGGTGGGCAGCAGAGCGGCTCGCCGCGCCGCCGCCGCGCCCAGCCGCGCCGCCAGCTCCGGTTCGTCCAGCACCCGCGCCACCGCACGCTCCAGCGCGGCGGCGTCACCGGCCGGTACGAGCAGCCCCGCCACCGCACCGCCCGCGTGATCCGCACCGCCCCCGGCCGTTCCGGCGTCCTCGGCGCCGACCATCAGCGGGATCCCGCCGACCCGGGTGGCGACCAGGGGCCGGCCCGCACGCAGGATCTCCTGGACGATCAGCGGCTGTCCCTCCCACACGCTCGGCACCACGGCCACGTCGGCGGCGGCCAGCAGCCCGGGCACGTCGGAGCGGCGGCCCAGCAGCCGCACCGGGAGGTCCTCCGCCTCGATCCGGGCCCGCAACTCCCCCTCCAGCGGCCCGTCCCCGGCGATCGCCACCAGGGGCCGCGGGGTGCGGCGCGCCCACCCGGCCGCCGCGTCCAGCAGGGTCGGCAGCCCCTTCTGCCCGGCCAGCCGCCCCACGGTGAGGATCAGCGGCCGGTCCCCTACGTCCAGCTCGTCCCGGACCCGCGCGCGCGCCTCAGGGCCGGGCGGCGGCCCGGCGGCCGGGGCCGGGACGAGGGCGAGGCCGACCCGGCGGGCGCCGAGCCCGCGCATCCGGGCTTCCAGATCGGGCGAGACCCCCAGCACCTGGTGGGCGCCGGCCGCGACGATCCGTTCCAGCGTCCGGTAGGCCGCCCCGGTCACCCCGCCGGCCAGCAGCGCGTTGTGCAGCGTCACCACCACGGGGATACCGCCGCGGGCGATCCGCAGCGGCCCGGGGGCGACCCGGGCGCAGGCGGCCACGGCCAGCCCGCCCGCCCGCAGGCCGTGCGCGTGCACGACGTCGGCGTCCCGCAGCAGGGTGCGCAGCCTGGCGACGGCGCGGGCGTCGGCCAGCGGCCGGGGCCGGTCGGCGATGTCGACCGGGACGAACCTGGCCCCCGCCGCGGTGAACCCGAACAGCTCCTCGGTGCCGGCGGGCCCGCAGACCAGCACCCGGGCACCCCGCCCGGCCAGCCCCTCGGCGACCGAGCGGACGTGCCGGCCGACTCCCCCCGCGCTGCTCCCCAGCACCAGGGCGACCCTGAGACCGTCAAGCTTCATCACGTACGACCCTCCGGCTGAGGACGGCCCGCAGATCACGGCCGTCGATCATGAAGGCGACCGCCAGGAAGACCGCCCCGGCGACCACCGCGGACAGCGCCGCCACGCCGATGTTCACCAGCGGCCCGCCGGTCCCGAGGGCGGCGGCCACGCCGTACCCCGCCGCGCCCGCCGCCGCCGCGCCCAGCAGCCCGCCCGCCGCCGCCCGGCCGACCCCGGCCAGCACCGCCCGGCCCCGGACGCGCACCAGCGCGCCCAGCAGCAGCCCGCCCGCCACCGTCATCCCGATCGTGTTCCCGATTCCGAACGCGGCCACCACCCAGTCCCGCGGGACGACCGCCACCAGCGCGATGTCGGCGACCAGCACGACCAGCCAGCCGGCGACCGTGGCGGACGCCGAGGCCCGGCCCCGGCCGCAGGCGAACAGCACTCGCCCCAGATGCGCGACGAGCCCGTAGCCGACCAGCCCCGGCGCGAACGCCAGGACGCCCCGCGCGAGCACCTGCGGATGCGTCCCCGGCGCGCTGTCCAGGAAGTGGGCGGCGGGCACCGCGACGGCGGCGACCACCGCCGCCCCGGCGCACGACACCAGCAGCACGGCCCGGGTGGTCGAGGCGGTGACGCGGTCGAAGTGCTCCCGGTCACCGACGCGCGCCGACAGCACCGGGAAGGCGCTGGTGGCGATCGGCACCGCGAGGATCGCCCAGGGCAGCAGGTACACCGCCCACGCGTAGTTGTAGTCGGCCAGCGCGCCGGACGTCCCCTCCCAGCTCAGCACGATGACCGCGAGCGTGGCCAGTTGCTGCGCCACCACCGTCGCCAGGCCCGCCGCCGCCAGCCGCCGTACCCGGGCCGCCACGCCCGGCGGGAAGCCCAGCGCCGGCCGCAGCCCCAGCCTCAGCGGCCGGGCCGCCACCACGGCGGTCAGCACCAGCGCCAGGACGCCCAGGGTGGTGCCCACCGACAGGGTCAGCTCGGCGCTGCGGGGCAGCCCGGCCAGGTCGGCGCGGTGCTCGGCGCCGAACGGCACGAACAGCAGGTAGGCGCCCATGACCACCAGGCTGGACACCAGTGGTGCCAGCGCCGGGCCGGTGAACCGCCGATGCGCCTGCAGCACCCCGTACAGCACCACGGCCACCCCGTACAGCACGACCTGCGGGGCGAACACCACCAGCATGTCCGCGCCGACCGCCACCGCGTCGGACGCCGAGCAGCCCTGCGCCCGGCCGGGGATCAGCAGCGCCATGATCGGGCCCGCCGCCACCGCGATCAGCGCCGTCAGCGGCACCAGCCCCAGCACCACCCAGGTCAGCATCGCCGAGGCGACGCGCCGCACGTGCTCGCGCTCGCCGCGCTCGACCGGGCCGGCCAGCACCGGGACGACCATGCCGGCCAGCGCCCCGCCCGCGACGATCTCGAACACGATGGTCGGCAGCATGTTGGCGGCGTTGTAGACCTGGCCCACGCAGCCGGCCGTGACGGTCTGCGAGAACACCACGGTACGGCCGAAACCCGCGAGCCTGGCCAGCACCGTCAGGGCGCCGATCAGCACGGCCGCCCCCGCCAGCCCCCGGGTCAGCCGCTGCACTGGAGGGGGTTCACTAGGCCGAGTCCGCCACCTCGTCGGCCGCCTGCGGCGTGGCGGGGGGAGCAGCGGGGGTATGCGCCGGGCGGCGGCCCAGCATGTCGATCCAGTGCAGCGCGGGGGTGCGCTGGATGACCTTGGTGAAGCTGACGAACTCGCTGGCGGCGTTCAGCCCGGCCAGCCCGGCCAGCACCGCCAGCCGGGGGCCGCGGCCCAGCCCGGTGGCGGCCAGCCCGAGCAGTGCGCCCAGCGCGTTGGCGCCCGCGTCGCCGAGCATCGCCCGCTCCCCCAGGTCCTCGGGCAGCAGCGCGACGGCGGCGCCCAGCGGAGCGGCCACCACGGCGGCCCGCGCCGGACCGGTGGCCGCCAGCGGCGCCCCGGCCAGCAGGCCCACCTTGATCGCCCGGCCGGGGCGCAGGTCGAACAGGTTCATCAGGTTGGCCGACCCGGCCACCAGGGCCCCGTTGACCAGCGTGTCGAACGTCCGCCCGGCCCGGGTGGGCGCCGGGGACCCGGCCAGCGCGGCGGCGGCCAGGCCGGTGGCCCCGATCCCGAGGATCTTGATCGCGCCGCTGGTGACCTCGCCGCGCGCCAGCGCGCCCAGATGCCCCTTGAAGCCCCGCGAGGACGCCGACCCGGCCAGGTCGTCGTAGCCGCCGAGCACGCCCGAGCCCGTGGCGGCCAGCAGGGCGGCGGCGCGCATCCGGCCGGGCACCCCGGGGGCCAGCAGCCCCGCGGCCACGGCCCCGGCTACGAACGCCGGGCCCTCCAGCAGGGTGACCGGCTCGCCACGGTGGTTGGTGCGGCCCCACACCTCCCGCCCGTCCCGCCCGTTCATACCGGGCGGCCTGCGGGTCAGCGCGACGTAGGCGGCGCGGGCGGCGACGGCGCCCAGGGCCCCGCCGAGGATCAGTCCTCTCATCCGCTGCCTCCCGGGGCCGGGGCCGGGGTGGGCAGGTAGGCGCCGGCGCCCTCGCCGGTGCCGTAGTGGCCCGTCTTGCCGGCGATCTGGGACTCCAGCGCCAGCACGGTGACGACCTGTCCGGAGGACTGGTCGATGACGTCGACGGAGGAGACCTCGTCGGCGGCGTCGGACTCGCGCAGCGCGGCGATCAGCCCGCCCTCGCCGGCGGCGGTGGTGGGGCCGGCCAGCACGGTGCCGCGTCCGGCCGAGTCCAGCGCGCCCGCCAGCGAGATCAGCGCCCGGTTGTCGACGTCGGCGCCGTCCTGGTAGGGGGAGGAGGGTGCGACCATGACGGCGAGTGTCGCATGCTGGGCGGGCTTGCCGCTGACGGTCACGAAACCCGCCGACTTGAACGCCTCCAGGGTCGCCTTGCCGGAGGCGTCGTCGCGCAGCGCCTTGGCGGAGTCGCCGGTCAGCAGCGCCGCGGCCAGCACCTGCCCGGCCTTGTCGTAGGGGCCCGCCCCGTCGGAGAACTTCATCTGGGCCGGCCGCAGCTGCTCGGCGAGCTGGTCGAGGGTGGCCAGCTGGTCGTCGTCCAGGAACTTCTTCTGGATGGTGACCCGGCCGGTGACGGTGGCCCCGGCGGCGTCCTCGCCGAGCAGCTCGGAGATCTTGTTGAGGCTCTCCTGGCCGGCCCCCGGGGTCTCCACCAGCACCACGGACTGGTCCTTCAGCCGCCCCGCCAGCAGCTGCCGCGCCACCGTGCGGGAGAACTGCTCCTCGCCCTCGATCTGCTTGAGCAGCTCGAGCTGGCGGGCGCGCAGCTCCTCGCTGCGCTTAATGGCGGCGTTGGACTCCTTCTTGAGGGTGCCCAGCAGCGGGTCCGACAGCGCGGTGGCGCCCAGCACGAGGCCGACCGCCAGCGACAGAAAGATCGCGACGATGGAGACGAGGTGGTAACGGAAGTCGATCACGTGAACAGTCCGGTCAGCCAGAAGAGGAAGGCGTGCCAGCGTTCGGCCAGCAGGGGCAGGATCACTTCCCCGATGGGCGACACCAGCACCGCCACGGTCATGGTGATGAACGCGCCCAGTACCAGCAGCAGCAGCGACCAGGCGGAGATCCGGCTGCGGTACAGCCGGGACACGCCCTTGGCGTCCACCAGCTTGCTGCCCACCCGCAGCCGGGTCAGGAACGTGCTGGACATCCCGGCGCGGCCCTTGTCCAGGAACTCCACCATGTTGGCGTGCGTGCCGACCGCGACGATCAGGGTGGCGCCCTTGTCGTCGGCCAGCAGCATCGCAATGTCCTCGCTGGTGGCGGTGGCCGGGAACACCACGGCCGCGCGGCCCAGCTCGGTGACCCGTTTGAGGCCGGGCGCGCGGCCGTCCCGGTAGGCGTGCACGACCAGCTCGGCGCCACAGGTCAGCGCCTCGTCGGAGACCGAGTCCATGTCCCCGACGATCATGTCGGGCCGGTAGCCGGCCTCCAGCAGCGCGTCCGCGCCGCCGTCCACCCCGATCAGCACCGGCCGGTACTCGCGGATGTAGGGGCGCAGCGTGGCGATGTCCTCGCGGTAGTGGTAGCCCCGCACCACGATCAGCGCGTGCCGCCCCTCCAGCTTGGTGGCCACGTCGGGGACCCCGACGCCGTCGATGAGCAGTTCGCGCTCACGGCGCACGTACTCCATGGTGTTGGCGGCGAACGCCTCGATCTGGTCCGACAGCCCGGCCTTGGCGGCGGCCACCGCCGTCTCGACGGTCTCGGGAGTCTGCTCGGTGCCCTTGGCGATCACCTCGTCGCCGCGGTACACCACACCCTCGTGCACCCGCACGACGTCGCCCTCGCTGAGCCGGGTGAAGATATCCGGCCCGACGTCGTCCACCAGCGGGATGCCCGCCTCCAGCAGGATCTGCGGCCCCAGGTTGGGGTAGCGGCCCGAGATGCTGGGCGCCACGTTGACCACCGCGCCCACCTGGCGGGACACCAGCGCCTCGGCGCTGACCCGGTCGAGGTCGACATGGTCGATCACTGCGACCTCGCCGGGCTGCAGTCGCTTGGTCAGCCTCTTGGTGCGCCGGTCCAGCCGGGCCGTCGCCCGCACCCCCGGCAGTCCGCCGTCCCTGGCCGGGCCGAAACCGAGCACGCGCCGTGACAGCCGTCCGGAGACGAGCCGGGCGCGCCGTTCGGCGATCGAAGACCTTTCGTTCATCACCAGCCATCCTGCCAGAGCACGTAAGGGGACACCGGTAAAGACGAACGGCGAGGCGTGTCCGTTCGCACACGATACGTGACCAGGCGCCTTTTCCGGTCTTCGCCTCAGCCGGTGGCCTGTCGTTCTTGGGCGGCCAGCGCCAGCAGTTCCTCGGCGTGGGCGCGCCCCAGCTCGGAGTCCTCCAGACCGGCCAGCATCCGCGACAGCTCCCGGATCCGCTCCTCCCGGTCCAGGGCGGTCACCCCGCTGCGGGTGACGGTGCCGTCGTCGGACTTGGCCACCAGCAGATGCTGGTCGGCGAACGCGGCGACCTGCGGCAGGTGGGTGACCACGATCACCTGAGCGCTACGGGCCAGCCGCGCCAGCCGGCGGCCGATCTCGACGGCGGCCTTGCCGCCCACCCCGGCGTCGACCTCATCGAACACGAACGTCGGCACCGGGTCGGCGCCGGCGAACACCACCTCGATCGCCAGCATCACCCGCGACAGCTCACCGCCGGAGGCGCCCTTGTTGAGCGGCAGCGGCGGCGCTCCTGGATGCGCCACCAGCCGGATCTCCACCTCGTCGGCCCCGTGCGGCCCGAACTCCTCGGTGGCGGTGACGGTGACCACGACGCGGGCGTGCGGCATGGCCAGCGCGGTGAGCTCCGCGGTGACCGCCGCCGAGAACCGCTCAGCGGCGGTGGCGCGCACCGCGGTCAGCTCGGCGGCGGCCTCGCGCAGCCGCTCGCTCAGCTCGGCGTGCTCGGCGCGCAGCTCCTCGATCCGCTCGTCGTCGCCCTCCAGCTCGGCCAGCCGCCCCGCCGACCGCTGCGCCCAGGCCAGCACCTCGTCCAGATCTTGCCCGTACTTGCGGGTCAGCCCGGTCAGCTCGGCGCGCCGCTCCTGGACGGCCGCCAGCCGGGCGGGGTCGGCCTCCACCGACTCGGCGTAGGCGGCCAGCTCGGTCCCGGCGTCGGAGATCAGGTAGCCGGCCTCGGCCAGCCGGTCGGCCAGCTGCGCCAGCGCGGGATCGTGGTCGCGGACGGCGTCCAGCGCGCCGCGCGCGGCCCCCAGCAGGCTCACCGCGTCGGTGAGGCCGACCGTGGTGGCGGCCGGGTCGCCGAGCAGCGCCTCGTGGGCGGTGGTGGCGGCGGTGCGCAGCGCGTCGGCGTGCCCGAGCCGCTCGGCCTCGGCGGCCAGCTCGGCATCCTCGCCCTGCCGGGGGGCGACCTTCTCGATCTCCTGCAGGCCGAAGCGGAGCAGGTCGGCCTCCTGGGCGCGCTCGCGGGCCCGGGTGGTCAGCTCCTCCAGCAGCGTGGTGACCTGGCGGTGCCGCTGGTAGGCGGCGGTGTAGGCGCGCAGCGGCTTGGTGAGCGCGTCACCGGCGTAGCGGTCCAGGGCGGCGCGCTGGCGGCCGGGCTGCAGCAGCCGCTGCTGGTCGGACTGGCCGTGCACGGCCACCAGGTCGTCGGCCAACGTGATCAGCATGCTGACCGGCACCGACCGGCCGCCCAGATGGGCCCGCGAGCGGCCCTCTGCCGACACCGACCGGGTGATGATCAGCGTGTCGTCGTCCAGTTCGGCGCCGGCCTCGCCCACCCGGGTCACCACGCGCCCGCCGGGATCGACCACGATCCGGCCCTCGACGGTGGCGCGCCCGGCGCCGGGCCGCACCCGCTGCGGGTCGGCGCGCCCGCCGAACAGCAGGCCCAGGCTGGTGACCACCATGGTCTTGCCCGCCCCGGTCTCGCCGGTGACCACGTTGAAGCCAGGGGACAGCTCCAGGACGGCCTCGTCGATCACGCCGAGGCCCTGGATCCGCACCTCCTCGACCATCGGCCGCACGAGCGTCACACCCTCTCCTTGGTCGACGGTCCGAGATTATCTCTCTCCCGCCGGGTGACGGTGTTCCCTTCCCTCGCCGCCGGAACCCGGCCGGGCCCGGCCACGCCAGCCGGTCACCGGGAGCCCGAACTTGGTCACCAGCCGGTCGGTGAACGGGGTCCGGTGGAGTCTGGCCAGCTTGACGGGCACGGCGCCGCGGCGCACCTCCACCCGGGCCCCCGGCGGCAGGCCCACCGTGCGGCGCCCGTCACACCACAGCACGGCGCGCGGCGTGTCGGGCAGCACCTCCACCGCCACCACCGACCTCGGCGAGACCACCAGCGGGCGGGCGAACAGCGAATGCGCGCTGATCGGCACCACCAGCATGGCCTCCACCTCCGGCCAGACCACGGGCCCGCCGGCGGAGAACGCGTACGCCGTGGAGCCGGTGGGAGTGGCGCACACCACACCGTCGCAGCCCCAGTGCGACAGCGGCCGGCCGTCGATCTCGGCGACGACCTCCAGCATCCGCTCGCGTTCGGCCTTCTCCACGGTGGCCTCGTTGAGCGCCCAGGTGGCGGCGGCCACCGCGCCGTTGCGGTGGACCGTCACGTCGATGGTCATCCGCTCCTCGACGTCGTAGTGCCGCTCGACGACCCGTTCGACGGTGGCGGTCAGGTCCTCGCGCTCGGCCTCGGCCAGGAAGCCGACATGGCCGAGGTTGACGCCCAGCATCGGGGTGCCCGACATCCGCGCCAGGTCGGCCGCGCGCAGGATGGTGCCGTCCCCGCCGAGCACCATCACCAACTCGGCGTCCTCGGCGGCCACCGCCGAGGCGGGCAGCACGTCCACCCCGGCGCAGTGCAGGTCACCGGCCTCCTCGTCGAGGACCCGCACGCTGATGCCCGCCTTGCTCAGCCGTTCGATGACCAGTTCCGCGCTGCGGACCGCCTCCGGCCGTCCGGTGTGCGCGACGACCAGCACCGACCTCCTGCTCACCGGGTCTCCTCACCGGCCCGAGCACACGGCCCGCTCACTGCGGCCCCTCCGTGACGGCCCTGTCCAGATCCGCTTCCCGCAGCGGCGGCGCTCCAGCGCGCAGCCACAGGAAGTACTCCACGTTCCCCATCGGCCCCGGCAGCGGGCTGGCGGTCACCCCGAGCACGCCCAGCCCCAGCGTCGCGGCGTGCTCGGCGACGTCCCGGACGGCCTCGGCGCGCAGCTGTGGGTCGCGTACCACCCCGCCGGCCCCAACGCGTTCCCTGCCGACCTCGAACTGCGGCTTGACCATCATCACGTAGTCGGCGTCGGGGGCCGCGCAACGCTGGATCGGGCCGAGCACCAGCCGCAGCGAGATGAACGACAGGTCGCCCACGACCAGGGTCGGCGGCTCGCCCGGCAGCCGTCCGGGCTCCAGGTCGCGGACATTCACCCGTTCCAGCACGGTGACCCGCTCGTCGGTGCGCAGCGACCAGGCGAGCTGGCCGTAGCCGACGTCGACGGCGATCACATGGGCGGCGCCCGCCCGCAGCAGCACGTCGGTGAAGCCACCCGTGGAGGCCCCGGCGTCCAGGCACCGGCGGCCCTTGACCGGCAGGGCGTCGAACGCCGTGAGCGCTCCGGCGAGCTTGTGCCCGCCGCGCGAGACGTACTCGGGCTCCTCCCCGGCGGATTCCACGACGATGGCCGCGCCGGTCTCCACCTGGGTCGCCGCCTTGGCGGCGGTCTGCCCGCCGACCCGCACGCGGCCCTCCTCGATCAGCTCGCGGGCCTGTTCCCGGGAGCGGGCGAGCTTGCGTCGCACCAGTTCGGCGTCCAGCCGCCGTCTCGTCACCGCCATCGCGGCGCCTCCCGCCGGCCGCCGGCCGTCCTCGCGCCTGCCACGTTCCCGTCATTCCCCCTGCCGCCGTGGATTCGCCACCTTTTGTACGGTGACGGCGCGCACCGGTGTTCACCGGCGGGCAGATCCGCCCGGCGCCGGACGGGCCCGGCCGCGCTCATGGCCGGCCGCCGTGGCGCGGAGGGACGATGCCGGGGCCCGGGGGCCTGGGCACCGGGGGGCCCGCGGGTTCCTGGTCGACGGAGGTCAGGATGTCCTGCAGGCGGCGGTGGACGTCCTCGAAGATCTCCACATGGCCGTGCACAGGAGCGCCGGCCAGCCCCGCCAGCCCGCCGAGCGCGGCGTCGACCCGTTCGTCGCCGGTCGGGTCCGGGGGCGGAACGGCCGGGAACGGCGCGGCGGGCAGGGTCTGCGTGGCGGGCGGCACCGGCTCCGGAGGGGAGGCCGGCTCGGCAGGCGGCGGCCCCGCCGCTGCGGCCGGCTCCGTGGTGGGCTCGGCGGGCGAGGGGGTGGCCGTGGGTGGGGTCATCGGGGCAGGAACCGGGGACGGGGCGGCTCCGGCGTTGATCGGGCGCCAGGTCCCGTCCGCGGAGACGCTCGGCTCGAAACCGCCCGCCCGGGGGGCGCTCCCCGGCCCGGGGGCGCCGTCCGGGGGCACGGTCCCGTCCGGGTCCGCCATGGATCCGCCCGACATGTGCTCCTCCAAGTCCGCCCTGAGTCGCTTACGCGTCCTGATGAACGCTACCGTCCTGAAACGGCATCGTTGGCGACCGATGGGGGAACGGCCTGACCATGGCGAACGAGGAGGAGTGCCGGACCGCGCTGGACGTCATCCGCACCCGGGTCGAGAAGATCCATCCCGACCGCTTCGCCGAGCACGTGGTGGAACGGACGATCGTCTGCCGGATCAGCGACCTGGGGCTGACCCTGCGCTCCACGATCCACGAAGGGGGCCTGGACCCGTTCGAGCCCACCGACGACTCGCGGGACGCCCAGGTCCGGCTGACGGTCAGCAGCGACGACCTGGTGGCTCTGGCCCGCGACGAGCTGCACGCGGGCAGGGCGTGGGCCACCGGCCGGCTCAAGGTGGAGGCGAGCTTCCGCGATCTACTGCGGCTGCGCAGGCTGCTGTGAACGCGCGCCGGCCCCGCGGACCGTTCGGAGGGGTCCGCGGGGCCGGCGGTGGGCTCAGCGGGCCCGGTACCGCTTGGGAAGCCTGAGACCTCGCTCGGCCATCACCTCGCGGAGCGCGTCCGGGTAGTCGGTGATGATCCCGTCGACGCCGTCGTCGATGAGCTTGCGCATGGTCGGCTTGTCGTCGACGGTCCACGGGATGACCTTGAGCCCCATCCGGTGCGCCCGCCGGACCATCTCCGCGGTCACGTACGGCCGGTAGCCCGGGTCGGTGACCTTGCCGTTCTGCGGGAAGCCGTGTACCGGGGAGAACGCCGCCGCCCCGAAGCTGCGGACCGCCGTGAGCGGGTCGCCGCCGAAGTCGTCGATGTCGAGCCCGCCCAGCCACGGGGAGGCCCCCGGACGCCCGGTCTGCAGGAAGTCGTAGTTGGTCAGCGCCACCAACGGCAGTCGGGGCTCGACCCGGCGCATCCGCATCAGCGCGCCCCAGTCGAAGCTTTGGATCGTGACCTGGCGCAGCAGCCGTGCCTTGCGGATCTCCTCGGCGGTGACCTGGACGAACTGCTCGCGCGGCGCCGTCTCGTGCGGGGCGCCCGCCTCGACCTTGGTCTCGACGTTGAGCCTGACCCCGTACGCCCGGTACCGGTGGACCAGCCCGAACACCTCGCGCAGCAGGGGCATCCTCGCGCCGGGGACGGCCCGCTGGCCGGGGAACTCCGGCAGCGTCTGCGACCCGCAGTCCATGGTGCGGACCTGCGCCAGCGTCAGCGTGTGGACGTACTTGCCGACGTAGGGGAACTCGGGGTCGCCCGGGGTGACGGGCGCGGTGTCCCGGCACTTGCGGGGGCTGACCTGCCGGTCATGGGTGACGACGGCCCGGCGGTCCTCGGTGATCTGCACGTCCAGTTCGAGGGTGCGCACGCCGAGTTCGAGGGCGTTGGCGAAGGCCGGCAGGGTGCTCTCGGCCACCAGGCCCAGGCCCCCGCGGTGGGCCTGCAGGTCGAACGCGCCGCGCTGCCGGTCTCTGCCCCGATCCGCCGCAGCCGTCCCCGGCACGGCGGTGACCATGCCGCACGCCAACGCGGCGGCGGTGCCGGCGAGCGCCGCCCGGCGCCATCTGTTCATCAGGTCGGGTGTCCCTTCGTGTCGCGCGGGGCCGGTGGGCCCCGCCAGGACACGCTCGGGGCGGCAGTCGGCGCGCAGGCGTGCGCGAGGTGAGACGCGGGCGAAGCTTGCATGATCACATCCGGAACACCGGAGGGGACCGTCCGGAGATTCGGGCCCGGCCCGGCCCGGCGCCCCGGGGACCGGTCGGTCGCCCCCGGCGGCGCGGGCCGGGCTTCGGTCACGAAAGGCCGAGACGGGCCAGTGCCGCGGCGACGGCCGGCTCCGCCACCGGCTCGTCGGTGCGCCAGGCCGCCGCGCACAGGGCCCGCAGGCCGTCGTAAGGGTCTCCCTCACCGGTCAGTTCGATCTTCGCGCCGGTCCAGCGGGCGGTCCAGCCCCGGCAGTGCCATCCCTGGCCGTCCCGGCGTACCGGCGGATGCGGGACCAGCAGGCCGCCCAGGTCGGCGGCGAGGTAGCTGGGGCGGTGCCGGGGCCCGGCGGTGAGCGCGGTGAGCGGGTCGGTGACACCGGTGAACACCAGCAGGCTGTCGGCGCCGCCGTTGTGGGCGCCCTCGATGTCGGTGTCGAGCCGGTCGCCCACCACCAGCGGGCGCTCGGCTCCGGTCCGGATGATCGACTCCTGGTGCAGGGGGCGTTCCGGTTTGCCGGTGACGACCGGCTCGACGCCGGTCGCCGCCCGGATCACCTGCATCAGCGAGCCGTTGCCCGGTGCGGGCGGCCCGTCCCCGCCCGGGATGGTCAGGTCGCCGTTGGAGCCCACGAACAGCGCCCCCCGCGCCACGGCCTGCGCGCCCTGCGCGATCAGCCCGTAGGACAGGTTCGGGTCGTACCCCTGGACCACGGCGGCGGGACGCTCGGCCGCCGTGGAGACCGGCACCAGGCCCTGGGCGTACAGCGCCTGCCGCAGTCCGGACCCGCCGACCACGAGCACCCGGGAGCCCCGCGGCAGCCGCTCGGCCAGCAGCCGGGCGGCCGCCTGCGCGGAGGTCACCACGTCCTGCGCGGTGGCCGGCACGCCTACCCGGGTGAGCAGCGCGGCCACCGCGCTGGGCGTTCGGGAGGCGTTGTTGGTGACGAAGGCCAGCCGCTGCCCGGCGGCCCGCGCCTTGGCCAGCGCCTCGGCCGCCCCGGGGACCGGACGGTGCCCGACGTAGACCACGCCGTCGAGATCGAGCAGCGCGACGTCGTACGCCTCGCTCAGTGGACGTTCGCACTCGCGCACGGGACGGTCTCTCCTCCGCTTCGCATCAGGTCGGTTCGACATCCATCGTCTCCTCGGCCCGGGGCCGGCGGCCTCCCCCGGGCGTGGGAGATCACAGGTGATCGTGGGGGTTCAGCGCCGGGCCGCCAGCGTCGCCCGGACGTGCCGCAGCGCGTTGGTGTAGTGCTTGTTCTCCGGCCGCATCGCCACGGCCAGCGCCAGGTGCTCGACCGCCTCCTCGAAGTCGCCCAGCCGTGACAGCGACAGTCCCAGCCCGAACAGCGCGTAGTCCTCCGAGGGGTTGTCCTCGACGATCCAGCGGAAGCTGTCGGCCGCGTCCGCGAAGCGCCGCGAGCCGTACTGCGCCCGCGCCAGCGCCTCCCGGATGCTCCGCGAGGACGGCTCGGCCTCGGCCGCCCGCTGCAGCAGTTGCACGGCGGCGGCCGGGCTCCCCGCCCCCAGCAGTTCCAGGCCCCGCGTGTACCACTCGTACACGCCGCCGCTGGGCTCGGCCCCCGCACCGCCTTCACCGCCGGACGCGGTGTCCGCGCCGCCGAACGCCGTGCCGGCGCCGCCCGCACCGCCAGAGGCCCGCCGATCGGCGTTTCCGGCTTCCCGTCCGAGGGTGCTGCGTTCTTCGCCGGGGGAATCCTCCGGTCCCTGCGGCCCTTGTATTCCCATATGGACCTCTCCTCCGACCCTGATCCCGACCGTACCCGGTCGTCAGACGCGGTTGTCTCTCCGATTACCATGCCCACGGTGGACGCCGATCTCCCCTTTGGTACGACTCCGGAGGAATTCAGCGCCCGGATCTTCGGCAGTCGGGAGCCGTGGCCGGACGCCGGGGACGCCGGCGCGGCGGGCCTGGAGCTGATCCCGTTCCGCGGGGTGCGGTTCGCCCCCGAGGTGGTGGGGGATCTGGGCGCGGTCACCACCCCGCCGTACGACCTGATCGACGAGGACGAGGTCAGGCGGCTGATGGCCAGTGACGGTCACAACGCGGTCCGCCTGATCCTGCCGCCCGGCGACGGGGACGACGGTTACCGACGGGCCGCCGCCACCCTGCGCCGCTGGCTGGCGGACGGCGCGCTGGTCGCCGACGACGAGCCCGCGCTGTACCTGTACGAGGCCGCCGCCGAGGACGGCACCCGCCAGCGGGGGCTGATCGGCGCGGTCGGGCTGCGCCCCGAATCGGCGCGGGTGATCCTGCCGCACGAGAACGTCTTCCCCGGTCCCGTCCGCGACCGGCTGTCCCTGATGACCGCCACCGGCGCCAACCTGGAGCCGATCTTCCTGGTCTACGAGGGCGCGGGGGCCGCCGGGCCGGTGGACGAGATCGCCGACGGGACGCCGCCGCTGGTGGAGTTCCGCGCCGGTGACGGGACCTCCCACCGGCTGTGGCGGGTGACGGACCCCGCGCAGCACGCCCGGATCGCCGCCGGCCTGCGCGGACGGCGGGCGCTCATCGCCGACGGGCACCACAGGTACGCCACCTACCGGGCCCTGCAGGCCCGCCATCGTGCGGCCGGGGACGGGGCCGGGCCGTGGGACTACGGACTGGCCCTGCTGGTCGACTCCACGCGCTATCCGCCGCATCTGGGTGCCATCCACCGGGTGCTGCCGGGGCTGGCGCCCGAAACGGCCGTGGAACGCGCCAGGGCCGCCTTCCGGGTCATCGGCCCGTTCGACGGGCTGGGCGAGGCCGTCGAGGCGCTGGCGCGGGAGAAGGGGCCCGCGTTCCTGGTGGGCGGTGGGGAGCGGCTGCACCTGCTCACCGAGCCCGGCGAGGAATGGCTGGCGCGGGTGATGCCCGCCGAGCACTCCGAGCGGTGGCGGCGGCTGGACACCGCGGTGCTGGACAGGCTGCTCGTCGAGCGGCTGTGGGGAATCGCGGCCGACGAGCACACCGTCGAGGTCGTCCACGACGATCCGGGCGCCGCCGTGGCACGCGCCCGGCGGGCCGGCGGCACCGCCGTCGTCATGAATCCGCTGGCGGTCGCCGACGTCCTGGCCGTGGCGGAAGGGGGTGAACGGGTGCCGCGCAAGTCCACCTCCTTCGGCCCCAAACCGCGCACCGGCCTGGTGCTGCGGCTGCTCGATCTCGGCTGACGGCCGCCGGGGGGCGGCGGTCCCGTTCCCTACGATGAGACGTACGAGCCGATCACGACAGGTCCTGCGGGAACTGTGCACAAGCCCCCAGGCGGAGGCATTGATGAGCACCGAGAACACGATCACGCCGCTGGGCGGCGACGTCTACGAGATCGACACCCGGATGGCCGGCCACTCCGGCATCACGGCCGGCTACCTGATCCTGTCCGACCGGCCCTGCCTGGTGGAGCCCGGGACGAGCGGATCGGCGCCGACGGTCCAGCGCGCCCTCACCGAGCTGGGGGTCGGGCCGGCGGACCTGGCGACCGTGGTGGTGACGCACATCCATCTCGACCACGCCGGCGGTGTCGGTGACATCGCGCGGATGTACCCGCAGGCCGAGATCGTCGTGCACGAGAAGGGGGCCCGGCACCTGGCCTCTCCCGAGCGGCTCATGCGCAGCGCCCGCATGGTCTACGGCGACCTGCTCGACACCCTGTTCGGGGAGATGAAACCGACCGACGCGGCGCGCATCCGGGCGGTCGAGGAGACCGGCGTGATCGACCTGGGCGGCGGCCGACAGCTGCGGTCCCACTACTCCCCCGGCCACGCCAAGCACCATGTGGGGCTGCTGGACTCGCTCACCGGCGACCTGTACGTCGGGGACGCGGCGGGCGTCTACATCCCCGAGACCGCGGACGTGCGCCCGGCCACGCCGCCGCCGGACTTCGACCTGGACACCGCGCTGGCGTCCCTGGACAAGTTCCGGGCGCTGGGCGCCCAGCGGCTGCTGTTCGCCCACTACGGCCCGGTCGACGCGGTGGCGGAGACGCTGGAGCGCTCCGCCGAGGAACTGCGGATCTGGGTGGACGCGGTCCGCGACGCCCACGGCCAGGGCATGGACGTCGACCACGCGGTCGCGGCCGTCCAGGAGCGCATCGCCGGGCGCTACAAGGCCTACGGCCCGGACGCCGACCCGGAACTGGCCCGCAAGTACGAGGTGCTCAACGGCGTCGCGAGCAACGTCGCCGGGATCATGCACTCGCTCGACAGACTCGCCTGACGGTGGCAGGCACGGCCGGCCCGGCGGGGATCCGCGACCGGGGCGGCCGCACCGCCCCATCTGCCACGCCGGTCGCGCGGCCGCACCGGCCGTGTCAGCCGCGGAAGGGGCCGGTGATCTCGTAGGTGTGGCCGTCGGTGCCGCCGATGAAGCCGCTGCGGCCCCGCTGCGAGGAGAAGTACAGCCGCGAGCCGTCCGGGGAGAAGGCCGGCCCGGTGATCTCGGACTCGTCATGGCCGAGCACCTGCAGGAACGGGGTCACCACCCCTTCCGGGGTGATCATGTTGATCTCCATGTTCCCGCCGTCCTCGGCCACGTACAGGTCGCCGGAGACGGTGCCGGTGATGTTGTCGACCCCCGTCAACGGGGCCTCGCCCCCGGTCACCAGGTCGTCGTCATAGGCCAGGTCGAGCGTGGAGTTCGCGGCGTCGTAGGCCCAGACCCGGCCGTCCCCCTTGGTGGTGAAGTAGCAGACGCCGCCGGCGTAGTAGCAGCCCTCTCCCCCGGTGAAGCGCATGGCCCCCTGGACCTGGTCACGGGTGGGCGTCGTCCACAACTCCGGGGCGGGCACGGGCCGCCAGGTGACCGCGCCGACACCGGAGCCGACCAGCACCTCCAGCGTGCCTCTCGACAGGTCGCCCCAGGCGGCGGGCCTGAAGCGGTAGAAGCAGCCGTTCCCCTCGTCCTCGGTCAGGTAGACGACCTTGCGCTCGGGGTCGCAGGCGGCGGCCTCGTGCTTGAAGCGGCCCATGGCCGGACGCTGCACGGCGGACCTGCCGCCCTGCGGGTAGGTCTCGTACACGATGCCGAGCGCGTACTCCTCGCACGACAGCCAGGTCCCCCACGGCGTCGCCCCGCCCGCGCAGTTCAGCGTGGTCATGGTGAGGATCCGGTAGGCGTCGGCGATCTCGCCGGACGGGCCGAACCGGACGGCCGACGCCCCGCCGACCAACGGCACCTCGGAGTTGCTGACGTAGATCCATCCGTCGCCGGCGGGGAAGCAGGCGCCGCCGTCGGGAGCCGGATGCCAGGTGTAGCGCGTCCCCGGCACACGTTGCATCGACCGGGCGATCACCCTGCTGGTGAAACCGCTCGGCAGCCGGATCCCGTTGGCGTCGGCCGCCTGCAGCGGCCCGTACGGTCCCGCGCCGGGCTGTGCGGGCCCGGCGAACGCCCGTTGCCACAGCGCTCCGGAAAAGGCCGCGGTCCCGCCGGCGACGGTCGTGGTGCGAAGGAAGGTACGGCGGTTCAACCCGGTCGGCATGGCGCTCCTCACCTGCTCACCGAAGATCATGACGAGTCGACCGCCGGTGGGTGACACCGGCCGCGCCGGCCGACCACGGTCTGGTGAATATCGTGCGAAGCGCCCGTTTCGTCAAGTCCTCCCGGTCCCCGCTCTCCGCTCTCCGCAGCCGCGGCCGCTCGGGCACTCCCCCGGGTCGATGCCGGCGTCCTGGTGAACGGACGTCAGGGCCGCGTCGGGAAGGGCCCGCTGACAGAACACCCGGCGGACGCCGGCAGGGCCGCCCTGACGGCGGGTCCCTGCCGGGCGTCGGCCGGGTGTCTCGGACCTCTTTGAGATGTGGCGATCAGGCTCAAGGCCGGAGTCGTCGGCGTGCACCGGCGGAGGCCGCCCGTCAGGGGGCGACCTCCCACGGAAGTCACGCGACCGGTGCGCACGAGACCGTCAAACCTCGATCAGCCGCCGGAGGGGCTCACTCCGTTCTCGGTGTTCGGTTCGTCGGCCGGTGGCGCCGTGCGTTCGGCCGGTTCACCGCCGGAGGCGTCCACCGGGCCGGGCTCTCCCGCAACTTCGGTCGCCTCCGCCGTAGCGGCGTCGGACGCATCCGTGACGCCCTGGACCTCGGAGACGCTGGCCTCCGGTGTGCCGGCCCCGGAGTCACCGGTCGCCTCAGGGGCGTCGGCATCGGCCGGACCCGTCCCGGTGGCCTCGTCCGTCCCCGGGCTGCCGGGTGCACTCGGCTCGCCAACCGTATCCTGCGCCTCCGGGCGGTCGGAGACGTCCGGCTCCTCCACCGCCGTGGTGCTCTCCACATCGGTCTGCGCGGACGTGCCCGCCTCTTCGGGGCCGGCGGCCGCCCGCCCGGCCTCCGCCGGGGACTCTTCGACGGTGACATCCGTCTCGAGCGCCTGGTCCTCGTCGTCCTCGACATCGATGATCTCGAGACCCGCGAGTTCGGCGTAACGCTCGGCGGCGTCGGTCTCGCCGTCGCGGTCGGCGGCGGCCGCGCGGGCGAACCACTCGCCGGCCTCCTCCTCGCGCCCGGCCTCCAGCAGCGCGTCGGCGTAGGCGTAGAACAGCCGCGCGGACCAGGGCTGCAGCCGCTTGTCCCGCAGCTCCGGGATCTGCAGGGTCACCACGGCGGCGTCGAGCTGGCCCAGGTCCCGCCGTGCCCCCGACTCGACGATCTTCAACTCGATCCGGTCGGCCTGGTCGAGATCGCGGGCCGCCGGTGACTTGGCCAGGTCCAGCGCCCGTTCGGGACGGCCGAGCCCGCGTTCGCAGTCGGCGAGGATCGGCAGGTACGCCTCCTCGGTGTTGCGCAGCCGCCGCGCGGCGCGCAGCTCCGCCAGCGCCTCGGACCACTCACCGGTGTGGTAGGCCGCCAGGCCCGCCGCCTCCCGGACGATGCCGACCCGCGAGGCGAGCCGCCGGGCCGCCTGCGCGTGCCGGAACGCGGTCTGCGGGTCATCATCGACCAGCCGCCCGGCCATCACCAGATGCCTGGCCACCTTGGTCGCCAGGTCCCTGGGCAGGGTACGCAGTTCGACGCGCGCCTCGGCGTCCAGTTCCTCCCCGGTGACGTCCTCGGGAAGGGCCGGTCCCTGGGGCACGGGCGCACGCCCCTCGTCCCCGCGCTCGGCGGGACCGGTACGGCGGGGCCCGAAGTCACGCCGTTCACCGCCCTGCCCGGGGCCGGCGAAACGGCCGCCACGTTCGTCGCGGCCCTCGCGGCGGTCCGGTCGCCCGCCGCCCCGGCGCTCCCGCCAAACGTCGCCCGACCGTCCCTCCTGAGGCCGTCCCCTGCCGTCCCTCAGCGGCCGCTGCGGACGACCACGCTCCGGCCGGGGCCCGTCGGGACGCCTGCCGCCCTGGGGCGCCGCGTCCCGACGCTCGTCCCCTCGGCCAAGACGCTCACGGCGGTCATCCCACGACCCCCTGGAACGCCCTCCATATCCACGCTCCCGGTCATCCCGGCGCGGACCACCACGCCCTTCACCCCGGTCCTGCCAGGACTCACGGGAACGCTTTTCGTTGCTCTGTCCTCTGTCGTCCCTGTGCGAGGCGCCACGGCCCTCACCGCGATCCCTCCAGGACTCACGAGGGCGGCCTTCGTATCCGCGCTCGCGATCATCCCGACGCGGACCACCACGGCCCTCGCCCCGGTCCTGCCAGGAGCCACGAGGGCGGCCTTCGTATCCGCGCTCGCGATCGTCTCGACGCGGACCACCACGGCCTTCGCCTCGGTCCTGCCAGGACTCACGAGAGCGGCCTTCGTAACCACG
>NZ_FNVO01000008.1:0-961 GCF_900108175.1 Thermomonospora echinospora | reverse complement strand
CGCGGACCACCACGGCCTTCGCCTCGGTCCTGCCAGGAATCGCGAGAGCGCCTTTCGTTGCTCTGTCCTCTGTCGTCCCTGTGCGAGGCGCCACGGCCCTCACCGCGATCCCTCCAGGACTCACGGGGACGGCCTTCGTAACCGCGCTCGCGATCATTCCGACGCGGGCCACTGCGGCCTTCGCCGCGGGCGTTCCAGGAGCCTGCGGGGCGATCCTTCGGGCGGCGGTCGTCCCGGGAGGAGCCGCCGGGGCGTTCCCGGGACCAGCGCTCGCCGCCTTCTCCACGCCTGCCGCCCGCCGGTCGCCCGGTGAAGTCGCGCCGTTCCTGTCCGGAGGCTCGGGGGCGGTCCTCCGGGCTGCGCTCCCCAGCGTTCTCGCGGAAACCGCCCTGGGGGCGGCCCGCCGAGCCCGGACGTCGACCCGGCCCATCGAACCGGCGCTCTCCACGAGGCACGCCGGCACCTCCGCCACGGCCCTCGCCGGACCGTGGACGCCAGGAGCCGCGCTCGCCGGAACGCTCCCCTCGCTCCCCCGAAGGCGGGAACCGCCGGCCCTCTCCCGTCCGGCCCTCCGGACGGTCACGCCGGCCGCCGCCCCTCGGCCCGCCAGAGCGCGGTGGCATCCCCCCGTTCCTGCCGCCGCCCGTAGAGGCGCTCCCCCGGCCGGCGGGCGCTCCGCGGTATCCGCCGTTGCCCCGCCCGCTACCACGCCGCTCGCGATCGTCACCGCTGCGACGGTCCTCTTCCGCGCTCATCACGTCCGTCACTGTCGTCGGGTTACTCGATGGACCCTTCCAGCATATTTCGGCGGGTCCATGACATGGGTCGAGGCCGGTTCCGTCCGGGGGTGTGTCCCCCGGGGAACCGGCCCCGACCACTGTATGTATGTGTCCGGCGGTGTCCTACTCTCCCACACAGTCTCCCATGCAGTACCATCGGCGCTGGAGGGCTTAACTACCGG
>NZ_FNVO01000029.1 GCF_900108175.1 Thermomonospora echinospora | reverse complement strand
CTCGCAGTCCAGGCCAACGACGGGGAACCAGGCGGGGAAGAGGTCGATCAGGTGTGCGAGGGTCTGGGCGTAGTCGGCGCGGGTCGCCGGGTCCTGGATGGAGTCGAGGAAGTGCTCGACGGCGGCCGCGACGCGCGGTAGGCCAGGCCGGCCGTTCCGGCCGGGATAAGGGGGAACGGACGCCACCAGGACCTCCTAGAGCCGACGTGGTACATGATGCTGCCGGATCATTCCCGGCCCGGCGGACCCCGAGCCGGGCGGACGCTGCCTCTGACGAGGCTATGCGACAGGTGATTTCGCTTCTGTGTCACACCCGCTGGCAACGGCTGCTCTCGCTTGCTGGCGGTGACACGCCTGACGGCACCCAGAGTGGAGGGTCTGGGTCCGCGTGGCAGTGCCCCGTTGCTGCCGAGGCGGGCGGGGTCAGAAGGGTGGATCATCGGAGAAGTCTCCGTTCCTGGTGACCCAGGGGTTGTTGGCGGGCTGCGGTGCCGGGGAGGAGGGGTCGGCGGCGGCGAGCGCCACCATGAGCGCTGCGGACCTCATCCTGCAAGCCCACGAGACCTCCGCTTACTGAGAAAACCTCATTGAGCCGTGCTCTCGATCACTTTTGCGTGCATCAGGTTGAGTGAGATGCCACCCAGGCTGGACGTCTCACTCAACCTGATGCATCGCAGGTCAGGACGTCGGTCCTGCATGAGCTTCACTGAGACAGGACAGGCGGACACGGGAAAGGCTCCAGGTTCGTCCGGGACGGTGCCGCAGCCCATGCCTCGCCAGGGTGTGCGGCTCACCAAGCGGCAAAGCATTTCAGGGGCGGCATGGCACACGAACAGCCACAGCTCCCAGGTAGGGGGAACCGACGAAACTGCTATGACCTGCTTCGATGTCAGCGTTCCGAACGGTGCTCCACGTTAAGGGAGATCATCCTCCAGTCTGTCGGAGCAGTCGGAGGTCCGCCGACCAGTCGCTCATCCGGTCGGTGGCCGACTCATGCACCCACCGCTGGACATGACCGCCCCTTGGCCCGGATCATGGCTCATCCCTCCCGCCGTCGGCACATGCCGTGCTTGTCAAGGAAGCAGGACCTGGCGTACGACCTGGCCGGAAGCCAGATCCTCAAGTGCCTCGTTGATCTCCGCCAAGGGCCGGGTGCCGGTGAGCAGGAGTTCGACGGGAAGTTTTCCGGCGCGCCAGAGGGCGAGGTATCGAGGGATGTCGCGCTGCGGCACGGCGTCGCCGAGATAGCTGCCCAGCAGGGTCCTGCCCTGGCCGATCAGGTCGGTGACCGGAAGCGCGAGCCGTTGGGACGGGTCCGGGAGCCCCACGGACACCGTCCGGCCTCCGGGCCGGGTGAGCGACCATGCCAGTTCGAGGGCGGGGATCCGGCCCGCCGCTTCGATCGTCACCTCGGCCCCGGTGGGCAGCAGGTCGGCGAGTGCCGCGGTGTCGGCCGGGTCCAGGGCGATCGTCGCGCCGAGTTCGAGGGCGAGGTCGCGCTTCGCCGGTACCGGGTCGAGCGCGATGATCGGATGGGCGTGGGCCAGCCTGGCTCCCAGGACCGCCGCCAGGCCCACCCCGCCCAGTCCTATGACCACCGTTGATTCGCCGGGGCGCACATCAGCGGTGTTGATGACGGCGCCGACGCCGGTGAGCACGGCGCAGCCGAACATGGCCGCGATCGGGGCGGGGACGTCATCGTCTATCACGACGGCGGACCTGCGGTCGACGACCGCGTGCCGGGCGAACCCGGATACCCCGAGGTGGTGATGGAGGGATACGCCCGCGTGCTGAAGGCGCCGCGCGCCTGACAACAGGCTGCCCTCGGCGTTGGCCCGCGCCCCGTTGCGACACTGGGCCGGCCGACCGCCGGTGCACTGCCCGCAGAGGCCGCAACTGGGGACGAAGATCAGGACGACACGCGCGCCTTCGGCCACGTCGGTGACGAAGTCCCCGACGGCCTTGACCGTTCCGGTGGCTTCGTGACCGAGCGCCATGGGAGTAGGGCGCCGTCGTGTCCCATCGACCACGGAGAGATCGGAATGGCAGACTCCGGCCGCGTCGATGGCCACGAGAAGCTCGCCGGGGCCGGGCTCGTCCAACTGGACGGTTTCCAGCCGGAGTGGGCGGCTGCCGGTGTAGGGCCGTGGGTGTGCGGTGTGCGACAGTACTGCGGCTTGCGTTTCCATGAGCCTGCACCCCTCGGTTGATCAAGAAGGGAAGTGTGTTCAGGATGTCGTAAGCACTTACGACAGGTTGAATGAGATACGGTAGCTGGCGGTGCTGTCAACCGAAGGGGTGCTGTTGTGGCCGAGGCCGGAGGCCGGACGGCGTCGCATTCCGGGGAGGACGAGTCCTCTCGAGTGCCGGCCGTCGACCGGGCGATCACGGTGCTGTACGAGATCGCGGACCACGGCCCGGCGTCGCTGGCCGACCTCACCCGGCGGCTCGCCCTGCCCAAGAGCAGTCTGCTCGGGATCTGCCAGTCGCTGGTGGAGGAGCGGCTGCTGGCCCAGGACCTCGGCGGCCGTTATGTGCTCGGCCTCGGCCTGGCCGAGCTGGCGGCGGCCCAGTTGCAGCACCCGCCGGGGCTGAGCAGGCTGGGGATGTCGGTCCCCAACGGCACGAACCCGTTCTATGCCGTCGAGATCGAGGGCGTGCGCCGTGCCGCCGCCGAGCTGGGTGCCGAGGTGACCGCGGTGGACGCCGGGCAGGATGTGGACGAGCAGGCCCGACAGCTCGGCCGGTTCGTCCGTGACCGGGTGGACGCCATCGTCTTGGACGCGGTCCATTCGACCGCGATCGCCGCGGCGGTCGCGGAGGCGGAGGCCGCCGGAGTCCCGGTGATCGCCGTCAACGTCGGTGCCGAGGGGGCCAGCGCGACCGTCACCACGGACAATGTGCAGGCCGGTCAGATGATCGGCCGCTACCTCGCCACGGTGCTCGACGGCAAGGGCGAGGTAGCGATCGTCGATGGCCAGCCGGTGACGGCGGTCGCTGACCGGATCGTCGGCTTCATGGCGGCGCTGCGCGACTTTCCCGGCCTACGGGTGGTCGCCCGGCACCGGGGTGATCACTCGCCGCAGTCCGGCGAACGGATCGCCCGGCGGCTGCTGGACCGGCATCCCGGGCTGAGCGCGATCTTCGCGATCAACGATCCGATGGCGATGGGCGTGGTGACCGCCCTGGTAGACCTGGGCGTGTCGATTCCGGTGGTGAGCGTCGACGGCGCCGCCATCGCCGTCTCGTCGATCGGGACGGACGGGCCGTGGTGGGCGACGGCGGCGCAGGATCCGGCGGGGCTGGGCGGCCTGGCGGTCCGGTTCGCCGCGCGGCTGCGTTCCGGAGACCCGCCGCACAGCAGGCGGCGGATGCTGCCGACCAGGCTGATCACTCGGGAGAACATCGCCGACTACGAGCCATGGGGGTGAGCCGATGGTGAACACCGCAGGACGGGCCGGCTCCCCGGCCGTCCACCGTGCCACCCGGATCCTCGGTGAACTGGCCATGCACGACGAGCCGCTGAACGTCTCGGAGCTGAGCCGCCGGGTGCAGGTGCCCAAGAGCTCGCTGTCCGACATCTGCAAGGTGCTGGTGGACGGCGGAATGCTGTCGCGCGGTCTGGACGGCGGTCTGCGGCTGGGGCCCGGCATCACCAGGATCGCCCGCGGACTGGTGGGCGGGAGCAGGCTGCTAGAGGTCTTCCCGCGGATCTGCGCCGGAGCGCGAGAGCTTGACGGCCGCACGGTCGTGCTGGCGGTGCTGCGTGATCTGGACGCGGCGTACGTGGCGGTACGTCCGGGCGACCGCCCGCTGTCCCTCACCCTCAAACCCGGCATGCGGTTGCCGGCCTGGTCCACCGGGACCGGTCGGGCCCTGCTCAGCGCCTTGCCCGTCGACGTCGTCGAACGGATGCACAGCGGGCCCGTGCCCGAGTCGCCCAGCGGTCACCGCTTCCGCCTCAAGGACCTCACCGCCGCGGTCACCCTTGCGCAGAGCCGCGGATACGCCTCGAGCGCCGAGCTCGGCGAGATGTCGCTGACCGGGACGGCCGCGCTGGTCGAGGGCCTGCACGGGTGCATCGCGGCGGTCGGGTCGATCGCCGACGGCACGCGGTCGGACGAGCCGAGCCCGGCGGACGACAGCGTCCCGATCCGGGCCCTGGCCGCCCGGCTCGCCACGGCGATCAGGGACTGACGCCCGCGCCCCTCCACCGCCATCACGGACGTGATGGCGGTGTTCGGCGTGCCATCTGAGTGTGTGGGGCGCTGTGGCGGACGCGTTTCGGATGCAGGTCACCCCTTGACAGGCGGCTTCGTGCACTCTTCACTATGTTCAGTGTTTCGTCCTGATGTCCGAAATTCTGAACGGAGATCGAGGCGATGAGTCGAGAGGAGCGGTTCCGCCCCATGTCCATCCCTCCCTCACCCCCCGAAGCCGGGTCGAACGTGCGAACGTCCGCCCGGCTCTGCGTCCGTGGCCTCACCAAGAGCTATTCCGGCGTGCACGCGCTGCGCGACGTGGACCTCGATCTCGCACCGGGCGAGGTTCGCGCGCTGCTCGGCAAGAACGGCGCCGGAAAGTCCACCCTCGTGAAGATGCTGTCCGGCGCGGTGAGCCCGGACTCCGGCCGGATCTACCTGGACGGTGCGCAGGTCGAACTGCCCAATCCGGCCGCCGCACGCGACCGCGGCATCGCCACCGTCCACCAGGAACTCAGCCTGGTCCCGGGGCTGAGCGTCGCCGAGAACCTGCTCCTTGGCCGGTGGCATCCGGACGGTGTCCGCAGCCCGCTGATCAAACCGGCCGAGATGCGCGCCTACGCTGCCGAACACCTGGGCCGCCTGGGCGTCAGTATCGACCCGAGCACCCCGGTGGGCGCGCTCAGCATCGCCCGGCAGCAGACCGTCGAGATCGCCCGCGCGCTCTCCTACGGCACCAAGGTGCTGATCCTCGACGAGCCGACCAGTTCCCTGCCCGCCGACGAGGTCCCGCCCCTGCTCCAGCTCGTACGGCGCGTGGCCGCCGACGGGCTGACGGTCATCTACGTCTCCCACCGGATGGACGAGATCCCCGTGGTGGCCGACTCGGTGACCGTGCTGCGCGACGGGCGGCACATCGACACCCGCCCCATCGGTACGGCCGACACGGCCCAGGTCATCGACCTGATGACCGGCGGTGCGCTCCGCGACGACCGGCGGGCCGGGTCCTCGGCGAGCGGTCGTGTGGTCATGTCGGTGTCTGGCATGTCCAGCGGGGACCGGGTCCGGGACGTGTCGTTCGACCTGTGTGAGGGCGAGGTGCTGGGGATAGCCGGGCTGCTCGGGTCGGGGCGGAGCGAACTTCTGCGCTGCCTGTACGGGCTGGAGCCCCGCACCGGGGGGTCCGTCACGCTCGACGGCCGTCCGTTCGCGCCGCGCGGTCCCCGGCAGGCGCTCCGTGCGGGCGTCGGACTCGTCCCGGAGGACCGCAAGCGGGAAGGGCTGGTCATGGGCATGAGCGTGTCCGCGAACCTGGTGATGTCCTGCCTTTCCGCCGTGCGGTCGCGCGGGCTGCTGTCGGGCCGCCGGGAACGAGAGCTGGCCGTCGCCGGCCGTGATCGGCTGGCGATCAAGATGCCCTCGCTGCACGACGCGGTGGGCGGACTGTCGGGTGGAAACCAACAGAAGGTCGTCTTCGGCAGGCTGCTCAACGCCCGCCCTCGCGTCCTGCTGCTCGACGAACCGACCCGTGGCGTCGACGTGGCGGCCAAGGATCAGATCTACCGGCTGATCCGGGACCTGGCGGCGACGGGCGTCGGCTTCGTGGTCGTGTCCTCCGAACTGGAGGAGCTGTTCCTGCTCTGTGACCGCCTGCTCGTCCTCGGCGGCGGCCGGGTGCTCGCGCAGGACACCGTCGAGAACACCTCGCTGTCCTCGGTCATGGCCATGGCGATGGAAGGCGGCCGATGATGAGCACCGCCCTGTCCGACGTCACCTCCCCGGCCCCCGCGGGCGACGGGCGTCGCCGGCCGACGACGGCCGGCGCTTGGACCGCCATCAGCCGCTCGACCGCCGAACACGTCGGGCTCCTCGGTGGACTCACCGTGCTGTTCGTCCTGCTGACCCTCTGGGCGCCCAACTTCCTCACCCAGAGCAACCTGCTCGACGTCGCCCGGCAGCTCTCCTTCACCGGCATCATCGCCTTCGGCATGACCCTGGTGATCGCGTCCGGCGAGATCGACATCAGCGTGGGCTCGGCGATTGCCTTCAACTCGGCGCTGTTCGGCGTCCTCGTCGTCGAGCGGAGCTGGCCGCTGTGGCTGGCCGCCCTGGCCGTCTGCGCGCTGGGCACGCTGGTCGGCGCCGGCGCGGGACTGGTCCGCGCCGTGCTCAACGTGCCCTCGTTCATCGTGACGCTCGCTCTGTTCTCGGCGTTCAGTGGGCTGGCGCTGCTGATCACCGACTCGGTCCCGCTGCCCATCACCAGCGAGGACTTCGCCCGCTGGGGGAACGGGCTGCTGCTGGGAATTCCCATCCCGGCGCTCGTCTTCATCGTGGTGTTCGCCGTCTTCTTCGTCATCGCCAAGCGCACGACGTTCGGCCGCAGCGTATACGCCGTCGGCGGCAATCCCGAGGCGGCCCGGCTCTCCGGCATTCCGGTCACCCGCGTCCGCGCCACCCTGTTCGCCACGACCGGACTGCTGGCGGCCCTGTCGGGGCTCCTGCAGACCGCCCAGCTCGGTGCCGGAAACCCCACCATCGGCACCGGAGTCGAATTCGCGGTGATCACCGCCGTGATCATCGGTGGCGCCGATCTCTACGGCGGTCGCGGTTCCATGGTCGGCACGCTGCTCGGCGTGGTGTTCATCGCCGTTCTCAACAACGGCATGGTGCTGCTGGGAGTCAACAGCTACGCCCAGAACGTCGCCAACGGCGCCATCGTCCTGGTCACCGTTCTCATCAGCACGCTGAGATCCTCCGGCCGCCGTTCACGGCGGGCGAAGACGGCCACCGCCTCCTGACCGTCCCACCCTGCAAAGGAACACCAGACAATGTATTCGGGATTTTCGCGTAAAGCGGTGCTGGCCGGTGCGGCCGCGGGGCTGCTCGCCCTCGCCGGATGTTCGAACACCGGGGCGTCAGAAGGCGACACGGGTGGCGCGGGGAAGCTGACCGCCTGCGTGACCACGCTGTTCCCCACCGGGACCTTCGCGGAGTTCGTCACCGCGCTCAAGAGCCAGGGCGAGAAGCGCAACATGAGCTTTGACGTCCAGCACGTCAACAACGATTCCAGCAAGGAGAACCAGGTGCTGTCCGCCTGCGCCACCCGCCAGGTGGACGTGGTCATCGCCAGCGTGGTCTCGCCCACCGGATCCGTCGCCTCACTGCAGCGGCTGGAGTCCGCCGACATCCCGGTCATCTGCTACAACACCTGCCTCAACCCGCCCCAGGACCAGCAACTCGCCGCCGCGTTCGTCACCAACGACCAGGTCGAGCTCGGTGAGCGGGCCGCCGAGGCCGCCACCGGCTACATCAAGGAAAAGCTCGGCGGAACGGCCAAAGTGGCCTATCTGACCTGCGAAACCTACGACGTCTGCAAGCAGCGGCGGCAGGGCCTGGACAAGGGACTGGCCGGCGTCAACGCCACGGTGGTCGCCGCCCAGGAGGGATTCGTGGTCGACAAGGCCACACCGGTGGCGACCTCGATCCTCACGGCGCACCCCGATGTCGACGTCTTCATCGCGGAGAATGAAGACGGCGTCATAGCCGCGGCGAACGCCATCAAGGCGCGCGGGTTGACCGGTAGGACCGTCGTCTTCGGAATCGGCATGAATCCGACCGTCGCCGGGCTGCTGCTCGCCCCGGACGGCGTGGTCCAGGGAACCATCGGGCAGGACGCGGCCTCGTGGGCGACCGAGGTCGTCGAGATCGCCGATGCCATCCGCAACGGCCGGGACACCGGCCCCTTCCACCACTACACGCCCGGCCCCGGCTTCAGCCATGACGATCCCGGTCCGGTGCGGCAGTACCTGCAGACCCAGTCGGGATGACGACCTCGGAGTGATCATGCGTAAATTCATCAACGAACCCAAGGAAGCGGCGCGCGAGACGGTCGAGGGATTCCTTGCCGTCTACGGATCTGCGTTCGAGGAGGTGCCTGGCGCGCTGGCCGTCAAACGCCGTGAACTCGCCGACAAGGTCGCGATCGTTTCCGGTGGCGGCAGCGGCCACGAACCGGTCTGGCTGGAATACGTCGGACCCGGACTCGCCGACGCCGTCTGTCAGGGCGATATCTTCGCCGCCCCCGATCCAGGCAGCATCGTGAAGACCGCCAAAGCCGTCGACCGCGGCCACGGAATCCTGTTCCTGTACGGCAACTATGCCGGTGACCGGCTCAATTTCGACCTGGCCGCGGAGATGCTGGTCGATGACGGGCACAAGGTGCGGACGGTCCGCGTCACCGACGACGTTTCCGCGGCCGGCCCGGACCGGCCGATCGACCGCCGGGGGATCGCCGGCGGGTTCTTCGTCGCCAAGGTGGCCGGTGCCGCCGCCGAGGCCGGGCTGCCGCTGCACACCGTGCAGGCCCTCGGCCAGGAGGCCGCGGACCGTACCCGCAGCATCGGCGTGGCCAGCGGAGCAGGCACCGTCCCGGGTACCGGCGAGCCGACCTTCGACCTTCCCGATGGCGAGATGGAGATCGGGATGGGGATGCACGGCGAGCCGGGCGTGCGGCGCACCGGCATGCTGACCGCCGACGAGACCGCCGCCGAGATGATCGACCTGCTGCTCCAGGACCGCCCCGTCACCGCTGAGGACCGCGTCTGCGTCCTGGTCAACGGCCTCGGCGCCACGACCCGGGCCGAGCTGCTGATCGTCAGTCGGGCTGTGCGGCGGCTGCTGGGCGAGCGCCGCCTGGTCATCCATGACATCCAGGTCGGTGACTTTGCCACCTGCCAGGAGATGCACGGGTTCTCGCTCAGCCTGTTCGCCGTCTCGCCCGAACTGCGCCCGTACTACGACGTCCCGGCACGGACCTCCTTCTTCTCCGGAGTGAACCAGGTATGACCGACCAGCTCACCGCCGCCGACCTGCGCCGGATGATGGCGGCGGTCGCAGACCGGATCATCGGCTCCGAGCCGGCGCTCAACAAGGCGGACCGTGATATCGGAGACGGCGACCACGGCCTCGCCATGACCCGCGGTTTCACCGCGGTGCGCCGGCTGCTCGATCCCGACGGCGATCATCCGGTCCAGCACAGCACCGACGTCCACCAGGTCCTGGTCACGGTCGGCGACACGCTGCTGCACACGATGGGCGGCGCCTCCGGAGTGATCTTCGGGCTGCTGTTCCGCGCGGGAGCCCGCGGGCAGGAGCCGAGCGACCGGCTCGGCGTGGCCGGACTGGCCGACCACTTCGCCAGGTCCCTGCGCGAGATCGCCGGACGCGGCGGCGCCGCGCCCGGCGACAAGACCATGGTCGATGCGCTGGAACCGGCGGTCCGGTCGCTGGCCGCCGACGCCGCCCGGGGCCTCGACCTGCCCACCGCGCTCAGGCACGCCGCCGAGGCCGCCGCGGACGGCGCCGACAGCACGAGGAAACTCGTCGCCCGGTTCGGAAAGGCGCTCTCGCTGCGGGAACGGGCCCTGGGATTCCCCGATCCGGGGGCGCTGTCCACCACGATCATCTTCACCGCCATGGCCGGCTGGGCCGAGCAGAACGCCACCGCGCAGGAGGAATCATGAACAACGACGAACTGCGGGAACACAACAAGAACCGGAAGATCTACCAGATCGCGTTCGTGACCCGTGATCTCGAAAAGAGCATGAAGGCCTGGGTGGAGAACCTGGGCATCGGTCCGTGGACGGTGCTCACCTTCACCGAAGAGACCATGAAGTACCTGAACGTCGCGGACGCCAAGGTGACTGAACCGTTCAAGTTTCTGATCGGCATCTCGTGGGTCGGCGACATGCAGTTGGAGATCGTCCAGCCGGTGTACGGGCCGACGATCTACGAGGAGTTCCTGGACCGACGCGGCGAGGGCCTGCACCACATCAAGGAGCAGATTTCCGACGACCGGATCGAGGCCGAACTGGCCGACTACCGGAGCAGGGGGATCGGCGTCCTGCAGACCGGGCAGTTCGACGTCGACGTCCATTACTACATGGATACCGAGCCCAAGCTCGACTTCATCTACGAGCTCGGCAACTGCCCCGTGCTCGACCTCCCGCCGCACATGGTCTCCACCTACCCGCCGCAGAACCCGGAATGATCATGCCAGAGCACTTCGCAGAAAGGACGATCCATGGTCGCCGCACGACTTGACCGCATGTTCAGCGCCGGTGGTCGCTGCTTTGACGTCGCCATCGACCATGGAATGGTCAACGAGGCGTCCTTCCTCAACGGCATCGAGGACATGGCGGCGACGGTCCGTATCGTGGCCGAGGCTCAGCCGGACGTCATCCAACTGACCCCCGGCATGGTCAAGCACCTGCACGGCGTCCCCGGCCGCCGCCCGGCACTCGCCCTGCGCAGCGACGTGTCCAACGTCTATGGGCGCGAACTGCCGCGTCACACTTTCTCGCAGCTCATCGACGGCATCGTCGAAATGGCGGTGGTGTCCGACGCGGTCTGCGTCGTGGTCAACCTGCTCCAACTGCCCGACCAGCCCGAGCTCCACCACCAGTGCGTTCGCAACATCGCCGCGCTCAAACGCGACTGCGAGCGCGCCGGAATGCCGCTCATGATCGAACCCCTCGTCATGGCGCCCAACGAGAAGGGCGGTTACATGGTCGACGGTGATCTGGTCAAGATAACCGCGCTCGTCCGGCAGGCGGCCGAACTCGGCGCGGACATCATCAAGGCCGATCCCTGCACTGACCCCGCCGAGTTCCACCAGGTCGTCGAGGTCGCCTCCGAAGTTCCCGTCCTTGTCCGCGGCGGCGGACGGGAAACCGACGAGGTCGTGCTCGAGCGTACGGCGGAGATCATGCGGCAGGGCGCGGCAGGCATCGTCTACGGCCGCAACGTCATTCACCACCGGCATCCGCGTCGGATCATCCGGGCGCTCATGGCGTTGGTGCACGACCCGTCGACTCCGCTGGACACCGCGCGAGCCATCCTCGCCGGCGACGAACCGCTCCCCAACGGGACTCACCCACATGAGGCCGGCCTCATCACACGCTGAAAGGCACGTAATGCGCATATTCCTGACCGGAGCCACCGGCTTCATCGGCGGCTCCCTGGCCGTCGCGCTCCTTGAATCCGGACACCACGTCCGCGGCCTCACCCGCTCCGCCGAGGCCGGCCCGGCCCTGCGTGACCTCGGTGTCGACCCTGTCCTCGGAACTCTCGACGACGCTTCGGTGCTGGCCGCGGAGGCGCAGGCCGCCGACGCGGTGATCAACGCGGCCGACAGCGACCACGAAGCGTCCGCGGCGGTACTCACCGAGGCACTGGCGGGCTCGGGGAAGCCTCTCCTCCACACCAGCGGCTCCAGCATCGTGGGTGAACCCGCCGACGGCCAAGCCCAGGATGACGTCTACACCGAGGCCGACATCGTCGAAGGCGGCTCGTGGGAGCCAAGCCCTGACAAGACGGCGCGGGTGGCCCTCGACCGGATGGTTCTGTCGGCGGCACGCTCGGGCGTACGCTCCGTGGTTCTGTGCAACAGCATGATCTACGGCACGGGCAAGGGCCTGAATCCCGACAGTGTCCAAGTCCCCCGCCTGGTCGCCACCGCCCGCCGCTCCGGTGTGACCCGCCACATCGGGCCGGGGGAGAACATCTGGTCGAACGTCCATCTGGACGACATGTGCGATCTCTACCTGCGCGCGCTGGAGGGCGCACCCCCGGGATCGTTCTATTTCGTCGAGAACGGCGAAGCCGATTTCCGCCAGATCACCGAGGCGATCGCCACCGCTCTCAGGCAGCCTCCGCCGCAGCCGATCGACATCGACGCCGCGATCGCAGAATGGGGCTACGAGCCGGCGGTCTACGCCCTCGGCTCAAACAGCAGGGTCCGCGCGATCAGGCCGCGCACCGAACTGGACTGGAAGCCGCAGCACACCTCCATCACCGGATGGATCAGCCGGAGTATCCGCCCCACCTGACGCCTGTGCCGACCAGGCCGCAGGGCCAGCGAGCGCCGCACGGCGCTCGCTGGCTCACTGAACACTTTCAAGAGCTCGTCTCGTTTGGTGTGGTCGGTAGTCCGCCGTTCGTGGTGATGGTCGAGCGGATGGTGCCAGACGAGTTGCGGGAGATGTTCCAGCGGGTGGTGCCACCTGCTCCGACGCGGCCGCAGGGCGGTGGCCGACGGCGGTACGGGGACCGGGAAGTGCCGCCCGCGATCATCTTCGTGGCCGCCTCCGGCTGCACCTGGCGGCAGTTGCCGCCGATGGTCGGGCCGTCCGGGCCCACGGCGGTCACCGCCATGACCACGGCACTGGTCGTCGCCGAGTGCCGCATTCCGGTGGTGAACGCCCCCCTGCGCGGCCTCGAAGAGCGGCGAGGGCTCCCACCGCGTCGGCGTCGGTCGTGATCGCGGCTGCGGTTCGGGCGCTCACCGTCGGCTGTCCCGGACGGGGCGTGAAGGTGAGCGCTTGCGGGTGCGACGGCCGTGGGCTGCGAGGAAAAGCGGATCAAGCGGCGTAGTTGCGGACGACGCGGAGCGCGGCGGCGGCGTCGGGGCCTTGCGCCAGGAGCGTGGTCTCCTCCGGTGCAAGGCGCCGTGCGCCGACGCGGCAGAACTCGGCGGCGGGGCCGGTGATGCGCGAGGGAGCGGCGGGGTCGCCGAAGGTCCACAGTTCACCCCCGGGCCCTGCGAGTTCGGCGTACACCGGACCCGGCCGGTCGAGGCCGGCGACGGCGAAGGCGTAGGGCAGGGTTCGGTGGGCGAGCCAGGCGATGTGCCGCAGCCTGGCGGTGTCGGGATAAGGGAGTCCGAGGGGCACGGCGATGTCCTGGGCGTGCGCCCAGTGCTCGGCGATGCGCGTGGTCGCGAGGGTTCGGGGGGAAAGCGGCAGCGCGGCCCAGGCCAGCCGACGGTCGGGCGGACAGCCGCGCAGCGCGGCGACCGCGTCGGCGGCGGCCGTGCGCCAGCGCTGGAAGACCTGGTCGTGGGAGGTGTTTCGGTCCTCTTCGACCATGGCTGCCATCACCGCGTCCAGCGGCACCCCGTCCGGCCGGGCGAACGCGTCCTTGCGCCCCGCCACGGTGGCGGCGACCAGTTCCTCCGACTGGGCGAGGTGCACGACCACGTCCATGACGGACCAGCCTTTGGCATCCGACTCGGCCGCCCACGCGGCGGGCTCCAAGCCCTCCAGGAGCGCCCGCAGTTGCGCATGCTCCGCGGCCAGATCTTCGAAGATTCCCGCAGCCTCCATGTCCAACAAGCTACCGAACAGCATTCGGTATGTCAGTACGATGCGGCCCGGAACTCCCGGGGCTTCGGCGAGCCGCAAAGTGGGCGCCCAGGATTCGGGGTGTGAGCGGTCTTGGGGTCTTGCCGCGGATCACGGCCTATTACTTGAGGCATCGCTGGTCGGAACTGCGGCGGCGTCCGCGCGGGCGTGCGCGAAGCGGCCCTGGTGTCTGCGGCAAGGCAGAGTCGTGTCCGCCGTCGTGCCGCTGCCGGCCGGGACGGCGCCGACCATCCGGTCGGTGGCCGATGCGTTCCTGGATTCGCTGCGCAACCCGAACACCGTGCGCGGGTACGCGGTCGGGGGCGGCAAGGCCGCCGCCCGACTCGGCGAGGACCGGCCGTTGGCGTCGGTGGCCGACGACGAGGTCGGCGAGGCCCCGGAGACGCTGTGGGGTGACGCGGCCGTGAACCCCTGGAACGCCCGGTGCGCGGTGGCTCGTGGCTGGCGTGGTGCCAGGAGCGCGGCGACGACGCCCCGGTCGTCCCGGCGTGGGTCAGGCAGCTGCCGACTCCGGACTCGCGGACCCCGGCGCGGTCGCGTAGGGCGATCGACCGGCTGATCGCGCGCCGCGACGTCGTGCTGCCTGAGAAGACGCTGTACCGGATGCTGTACGAGACCGCGGGCCGGGCCGAGGAGGTCCTGGGCGTCAACATCGAGGACCTGGACCTGGACCTGGACCTGGACCTGGCGGGGCGCCGGTGCCCGGTGAAGGCCAAGGGTGCCCGCGCCAAGTCGCGGTGGCGCGAGCAGGCCCGCGCCCTGCTGGAGGCCCGCACCGCGCTCGGCGGTCCGGGCACCGGCTGAGACCTGCACGACCTGCGCTATGCGTCGCTGACCCATTTGGGCGAGCGGGGCGCGAGCCTGCTGATGCTGATGGCCAAGTCCCGGCATAAGAAGGTCGAAAACGTACGCCGCTACTTCCATTCCTCGCCGGAGGCGCTCGCCGAGGTCACCAGCCTGCTGGGGTCGGCCTGACCGGGCGTTCGGACCGCCGCCCGGTCGGCGGCTTATTGTCCAGGCGTCCTCATACCTGGACGTGGTCTCAGCCCCGAAGCGGTTTCGGGCAGCGTGCCCTACGCTGACGCAGATCTCCCTCGAGAACGGATCGCCCGATGCCTGCCGAACTGTGTGAACTGACCGTCCACATCGACACGGGCCGGTGGAACGAAACGGTTCTGGACGCGGTCGATCTCGTCGTGCCGGACGGGAAGATCACCGCTCTGCTCGGCGAGTCCGGATGCGGCAAGTCCATGGTCGCCGCGGCGCTCACCGGCTCGCTCCCCGACTCCGCCCGCAGCACGGGGCAGGTGCGCGTCGACGGTGAACCCGTGCGCGGGCAGCGCGAGTGGCGCCGTCTTCACGGCGGCACCGTCGGGCTGCTGCCCCAGGACGGTGTCACGGCCTTCCGCGCCGAGGACACCGTGGGCGCGCAGTTGCACGCTCTGGAGGACCGGTACCGGCGCTGGAGCTTCGACCGCGCCTGCGCGTCCGCCTGGTACCCCACCGAGCTGGCCGATCTCTATCCGCATCAGCATTCGGGCGGCCAGATCCAGCGCGCCGCGCTCGCCGCCGCGCTCCTGCCCGAACCCCGCGTCCTCATCGCGGACGAACCGACGGCCTCCCTCGACACCCAGACCGCCTACGGCATATGGGCCGCCCTCCGTCGGTACGCCGACGCCGGAGCCGCCGTCCTGGTGATCACCCACGATGTGCCGATGCTCACCTCTGCCAAGATCGCCGACCACGTCGCGCTCATGCGCGGCGGAAAGGTCATCGCCACGGGCGGCCTCACCGACCTGGCCGCCCTCGACGACCCGTATGTGCGCGGCTTCTTCCAGCCGAACGGATGCTGACCGCGCGACTCGGGTTCCGCTGACAGTTCCGGAGCCAGCCATTGACCTCCTCCCCCCTGAGGGGAGGGAACCCCACCGTCGCCGGTCGGGTTTCCTGTTTCACCGCCGGTCGCCCGCCGGAGAGGACTCTCGTTGAGGTCTTACACCGGCTCCACAGGCGTTTTGCCTCTCCGCCGGCCCGGCGGCGAGGATGTTCTTCGCGGCGTTGACGTCCCGGTCATGGACCGCGCCGCAGGCGCACACCCAGTCGCGGACGTGCACACGAACCAGCTCCCGGCCGCATCGCGGGACACGGTGACCGTGGACGGCTCCGCACCCGCCGGCAGTTCGCCGGCGACCTCGGCGAGGTCCCGCCAGCCCTCGGCGACGCGTACCGGGCGGGGGTCCGTACGGTCTTCGGCACCTCTCCGTGCCAAGCCGCAGCGCGCAGAGAGGTGCCGTTAGCTGGACAGACCCAGGCTGAGGGCCGGAGATCCCCGGTGGTCTCCGGCCGGCCCATGCATCAGTGAAGGGCGATCTTGTAACCGTTGGCCAGGTCGGACGCCGTGGCCTCGCGGACGATCTTCAGTCCGCCGACCGCCGTCTTGTCCGGCTGGAGGATGTGGGTGGTGCGGGTCGGGGGCTCATCGATCTTGGTGAAGTCCATCGTGGTGCCGAAGCCGCCGTCCCAGGCGGATGTGGAGCGGTGCGCCGAGATGATGCCCTGGCGGGTCAGGTCCTTGTTCGCGCACGCCTTCTTGAGCGCGTCGCCGGTGATCGCCGCCGTGGTGTACCCGGCCATCACGCCGTTGTCGAGCGTGTCCTTGGGGTACTTGGCCCGGTAGTCGGCGACCAGCTTCTTCATCGCGGGCAGGTCGGAGTTCAGCGGGCTGGCGCTCTGCATGACGTGGAAGCCCTTCAGCAGCGCGGGCGCGGCGGGGGTGGCCAGCAACTGCGGGGCGAACGAGGAGTTGCTGCCCAGGAAGGGGACGTTCAGTCCCTTGGAGACGGCTACGCCGACCATGGAGGCGGTCTGCTTGGGGCTGATCGACAGCACCACGGCCTTGACGCCTGCGTCCTTCATGACGGCGACCTGGCCGCTCATGTCGGCGTCGGTCGCCTTGACCTTCTGCTCGACGACCTGGAAGCCGAGCTTCTCGGCGGCGTACTTGGACCCGGCCAGCGAGTCGATGCCGTAGTCGCCCTCCACATAGACGTGGCCGATCTTGTCGCCGGACTTCAGGCCCTTCTCCTTGGCCAGGTAGTCGACACCGTTGATCACGTCGATGGCGTAGGTGGTGCCGGTCATCTGGATCGACTTGCTGCCCAGCAGGCTGGGCGCCCATGCCAGCGCGAGCGTGAGCGGGCCGTCGGTGTCCAGCCGCTGCCGGACGGCGCCGACCGTCACCGAGCCGATGAAGTGGGCGAACGCCGCGCTCTTGGGCGCCAGCTCGGTGTAGGCGGTCACGCTCTTCTGCACGTCGTAGCCCATGTCGCGGACCAGCGGCTCGACCTTGCGGCCGCAGATCCCGCCCGCCGCGTTGACCTGCTCGAAGTACAGCTGGCTACCTTGGGTGATGCTCTTGCCGAGTGGGGCGTAGGGGCCGGTCAGATCGCTGATCATCCCGACGCTGATCGTGTCGTCGGTGACGCCGGGCCCCTGCTTGACACCGTCGGAGCCGGTCTGGGCGGATCCGCCGGTGGCCTTACCGCTGCCACAGGACGTGGCGGCCAGCGCCAGCAGCACCAGGCCGGCCGTCCCGGCGCGTACACGGAACCTGTTCATCGGGCACTCCTTGGGTTCGAGGGGTGGGGGACCTTGCCGGCGAGCGCCTGGCGGGCCCGAGAGACGAGCCCGAGCAGACCGCCCGGCAGGAACAGGACCACGGTGACGACCGCGATGCCGTAGAGCATCCGGGACGCCTCCGCGGGGGAGTAGCCGCCCGCGCCCGGCGCCGCGATCAGCGGCAGGGCATCGCTGTAGCGGGTCAGCAACTGGGGCAGCAGGGAGACGAAGGCAGCGCCGGCGACGGCCCCGCCGACCGAGCCCAGACCGCCGATCACGATCATGGCCAGGTAGTCGAGGGACAGCAGCATGCCGAAGTACTCCGGCACGGTCTGCTGGAAGGCCAGCGCCACCATTACGCCGGCCAGCCCCCCGTACATGGATGACAGCACGAACACACCCGCCCGGTAGCGCGCCACCGGGACGCCCATCACGCCGGCCGCCGTCTCGTGGTCGCGGATGGTGTTCATGGCCCGGCCCGGCCGGCCGTGCAGCACGCCCCGCGCGAACCAGGCGGCGGCCAGCAGCAGCGCGACGGCCAGGAACCACAACTTCTCGGCCCCACCGAACGGCACGCCGAGCACCATCAGTTCCGGACTGTCGGCGAACGTGAAGCCGAAGATCTCCAGCGGCGGCACCGGCCGGCCGTTGTAGCCTCCGGTGACCGGCTCGGCGTTGAACAGCACATGCTGGCCGAGGAAGATCAGCGCGAGCGTGGCGATTCCCAGATAGGCGCCCTTGAGCCGTCCGGCGATCGGGCTGAACAGCCCGCCCGCCACGCCCGCCAGCCCGATCGCGAGCACCGCCGCCAGCGGGGTGGGCAGGCCCAGGCCGCCCAGGTGCCCGGCCGAGTCGGACGACAGGTAGACATAGCCGTAGGCACCCACCGCCAGGAAGAAGCCGTGGCCCATCGACAGCTGCCCGGTGGCGCCGGTCAGCAGGTTGATGCCGATGGCGCCGACCGCGGCCGACATCGCGAAGATCCCGGCCATCAGCCAGAACGCCTCGAGGTAGAAGGGCACCAGGACCGCCGCCGCGGCGGTCGCCACCGTGATGATCGCCTTAGACACGGGTCAGCTCCCTGGTCCCCAGCAGCCCGGCCGGGCGGACGAGCAGAATGATGATCATGACCAGGTAGGGGGCCACGTCCCCGATCCCGCGGCCTAGGAAGGCCATCTCGCTCTGGTAGCCGGTCATCAGCGCCTCGGTGACGCCCACGATCAGCCCGCCGGCGAGGGCCCCGGTGGTGGAGTCCAGACCGCCCAGGATCGCCGCGGGGAACGCCTTCAACGCGATGACCCCGGTCGTCCGGTCCAGCCCGGGGGTGGGGAAGACCGCCAGGAACAGCGCGGCGACCGCGGCCAGTGCCCCGGCGACCGCCCAGGCCCCCAGCGACACCCGGCCCAGCCGCACGCCCATCAGCGCGGCGGTCTCGCCGTCCTCGGCGCTGGCCCGCATCGCCACGCCCCAGCCGGTGTACTTGAACGCCAGCAGGAACGCGGTGATCAGCACCCCGGCGATCAGCAGGGCGACGACCCTGGTCTGTGCGATGGACACCGGGCCCAGGTGCAGCACCTTGTCGCGCCAGGGATCGCCCATGGCCATCACGTCGGTGCCGATCTGCCGAGTGAGCTCGGTGACCAGGATGATGTCCACGCCGATGGTGACGATCGCCAGCACGCTGTGCGAGGCGGCCTTGGAGCGGCGGATCACCAGGAACTCGACCAGGCACCCGAGCAGTGCCGCCCCGGCGACACCCGCCAGCAGCGCGGGCCAGAACCCGATCGAGGGGTGCAGTTCGGCCACGAGGAAGCCGCCGGCCAGCAGTAGCGAGGCGTGCGCGAAGTTCACCACCTCGCTCGCCTTGAAGATGATCACGAATCCCAGGGCGATCAGTGCGTACACGGCACCCATGGAGATGCCGTTGAGCAGCAGTTCCGCGAAGGTGGTCACGTCTGCTCCTTGAAGGGTGCGCAGGACTGGGGCGAGGTGGTTCCCGAGTCGCCCAGATAGGCGCGGACGACCTCGGGGTCGCGCTGCACGTCCGCCGGTGCCCCGTCGGCGATGCACCGGCCGAAGTCCAGCACGGTGACCGCGTCGGCGAGCCGCATCACCATCCCCATGTCGTGTTCCACCAGCAGGATCGAGATGCCCAGGTCCTGGCGAACGGCGGAGATCAGTGCCGCCATCTCCCGCCGCTCGCCGCCGTTCATCCCGGCAACCGGCTCGTCCAGCAGCAGCAGACTCGGCTCCATGCACAGGGCACGGGCCAACTCCACCCGCTTCTGCACCCCGTAGGGCAGCAGACCGACCGGCACCGGCAGCCGGTCGGTCAGGCCCACGAACGCGGCGATCTCGGCAACCCGGGCCGAGTGCGCGGCGGCCTCGCGGCGCGCGGACGGCAGCCGCAGCCCCGTGGAGACGAAACCGGCACGGGTCAGCCGGTGCCGTCCCAGCATCAGGTTGTCGGCCACCGACAGGTGCGGCGACAGGGCGATGTTCTGGAACGTGCGGGCCACGCCGAGCGCCGTGATCCGGTGCGTGGGCAGCCCGGTCAGCTCGGTGTCACCGAACCGCACACTGCCAGAGGTGGCCTTGTAGACGCCCGACAGCACGTTGAAGCAGGTCGACTTCCCCGCGCCGTTCGGGCCGATGACCGCGTGGATCGTTCCTGGCGTCACCGTGAAGCTGACCGCGTCCAGGGCGACCAGACCGGCGAACCGCACGGTGAGGTCGGTGACCTGCAGGGGACCGGGCGCCGCCGTCATGCCGACCACCTGGTCAGCACGGTTCGGTCCGCCGGAGCGCCGGTGGCCTCGTCCGTGTCCTCGGCGGGGTCGATCTCGCCGAGGTAGCGGCGGCGCACCTCGTCACTGGCGGCCAGTTCGTCCGCCGGCCCGGACATGACCACCTCGCCCACCTCCAGCACGTACGCGTGGGAGGCCAGCGATAGGGCCATCGCGGCGTTCTGTTCGACCAACAGAACCGTGGTGCCCTGCGCGTTGATCTCCCGAACGGTGTCGGCGATGCGGGCCGCCATCAGGGGGGCCAGACCGAGGGTGGGCTCGTCCAGCAGCAGCACCGAGGGCCGGGCCATCAGCGCGCGCCCGATGGCGAGCATCTGCTGTTCCCCGCCGGACAGCAGTCCGGCGCGCTGACCGGCGCGCTCGGCCAGCACGGGGAACAACTCCAGCACGCGCCGGCGGGCGGCCGCCGTCTCCTTGCGCCCGCGGCCCCCGAGCGCGCCCGCCCGCAGGTTCTCCGCCACGGTCATGCGGGTGAAGACCCGCCGTCCCTCGGGCACCTGGGTCACGCCGCGGGCCACCACCGCCGCCGCGCTCAGCCTGGACAACGGTCTTCCGGCGTACTCGATCTCGCCTGCGGTGACGGCGCCGCGATGGAAGCGCAGGGTCCCCGACACCGCCCGCAGAAGTGTCGACTTGCCCGCCCCATTGGCACCGAGCACGGCCACCACCGAGCCGGACGGAGCCTCCAGCGACACGCCGCGCAGCGCCTGGACCGGGCCGTAACCGACCCGCAGGTTCCGGATGCGCAGGCCGCTGCCTGGGACAAGGGGATCGTCGGCGTTGATCAATGATCCTCCAGGGGTGTGTGGTGGAGAACACAATCCCTGGCGGCGATCATCGTCCAGAGTTCGCGGCCAACTGGAGACCGATGCACATCCGCATGTCGGAGGCGATGGGGCGGTGATGTGCAAACGCACAGCCATTGATAACTTTTTGACCGAACGGGATTCGGTGGTGGGGAGGGCCGTCGTGCCGAACTCGGCGATGACCCGGTCGGAGATCCGCGCGGTGATGCGGAACGTGGCCACCCGGTTGCTGGACCAGGTTCCGCAACTGGCGGACAGGCTGCTGGTGGAACTGCGCGGGACCGAGAGCCCCTACCGCAGGATCCCCGAGGCCGTGCACCGGCGGGATCTGGAGGGGGCGTTCCGCGCGGGCCTCGGCGCGGTGATCCAGCAGTGGTCCGAACGTCGTGATCTCACGCATGCGGTCGAGAACGCCACCCGGCGCGCCGAGCAGGGCATCCCGCTGGACTCGCTGTTGCGCGGCTACCGGCTCGCGACCCAGATCACCTGGGAGGCGATGGTCGACGTGGTGACCGCCGAGTATCCCGAGGCGGCCGCCGCGGTGCTGCGGGGCGCCGGAGGGATGTGGCACGCCGTCGACCGGCAGGCCGTCGTCGCGGCCGACGCCTACCGGCGGCGGGAGGCCGAGCTGCGCAGCCGCAGTGCCGAGCGGGCGCAGGCGCTGCTGGACGCGCTGCTGGAGGGCCGCGCCGACACGGCGGTGGTCCGCGACGCGGCGATGGCGCTGGAGGTCCCGCAGTTCGGCAGATACCTGGTCATCGCCACCCGCCCCGAGCCCTCCGACCGGGCGGACGTCCATCGCCGGCCCGCCGAGGCCGCCGGACTGCGGTTGCTGTGGCGGGTCCGCCCCGACTTCGACTTGGTGGTCGTCTCCCTGGCGGACCGGGACCCGGACCGGGCGATCGCCACGCTACGACCGCTGCTGCTCGGCCGGGCCGGGGTGAGCCCGCCGGTGGACGGCCTGCTGGAGCTGAGCGAGGCCCGCCGGTACGCGGTGGTCGCGCTGCGCACCTGCCGGACCGGGGAAACGGTCCGGCTGGATGAGCGGCTGCCCGCGGCACTGGCGGTCAGCCAGCCGGATCTGGCCGAGCGGCTGGTCGAGGTGGTGCTGCGGCCCATTCTGGACCTGGACCCGCCCGACCGCGACATCCTGCTGACCACGCTGTCGTGCTGGCTGGACTGCGACGGGTCGGTCACCCGCACCGCCGCGGCGCTCTACTGTCACCGCAACACGGTGTTCAACCGGGTCCGCCGCATCGAGACCCTGACCGGCCGATCACCCGACCACCCGCGCGATGCCATGGAACTCACCCTGGCCCTCGACGCTTACCACATCACCTCGGCCCCGTGACCCCGGCCCCGTACATCCGCACCACGACCGGGCACCCGGAGACCGCGGTGAGCGTCGCGACCGCCCACACCACCGCGCGGATCTCCAGGGCGCCTGCGACGATCCCCGCCAGGAGCGCGTCTTAGGCGGAGGAAGGGCAGGGCGGGTGGGGTCTGGCCGGGGGTGCCGCTGGCCGGGGTGCCATTTGGCGGCGTGTTTCGTGGGGATGTGTCGCGCCGGCGGCCGAGTTGCCGAGGGGCCGAGGACCTGCCGTCCCTGCCCCTCGGCGTCCGTCCTCATGCGGGCGTACGGGTCGGGTGACGATCAGCGCGATCGGACGCTACCTCAAGCAGCCGCCCTCGGTCAGTCGCCGTAGAGGTGGCCGTCCTTGTGGTGGTGCTTGCGGCCGTCCCAGCCATCCCAAAAGTCGTGGTGCTTGTGGGCATGGTGCTTATGGTGGTGGTGCTTGTGGGCGTCCCAGTCGTCCCAGCCGTCCCAAAAGTCATGGTGCTTGTGGTGCTTATGGTGGTGGTGCCTGTGCTTGTGGGCGTGGTGCTTATGGTGGTGGTGCTTGTGGGCGTGGTGCTTGCGGCCGTCCCAGTCGTCCCAGCCGTCCCAAAAGTCGTGGTGGTCCTTGCCGTGCTTGCGCCAGTCCGCCGTGACCGAAACGTTGGCGTCGGCGGCGGGGCTCGCCATGGCGGCCGTCCCCATCATCAGGACACCACCGAGAGTGGCGGACGCGATACCGGCCACGGCCAGTCGTTTCATCATCTGAGCCTCCCAGCTCATTGTCGGAAATGTTCTCTTTTCCTGTCAGAAGCAGGACAGGGCTAGAGATAACCCGATCTCGGGGAACTCATGCAGCCGGACGGCGGCCGAACTCAACCCTTGGCCGGTTCCTTAAAATTTTCCGGACGCGGAGTATGAAAAAACATGGAATGTCCACTTTTGGGGAATGGTGGAATCATGAGATATGGGAGCTATTCGCCCCATGTAGATCAGGGCAATGGGGCTTTCTCGGCGGAGCGGGGGAGGTGGCCGCCGAGACCGGCGGCCGGGTGCTCAGGCCGGCCAGTCGGGTACCGGTCGGAGGGGGCCGGCGTGGCCGCCCGGGTCCGTCTGGGGTGCCCGGCGATGGACCGGCTGCTACACCGCCCGACGGGCCGCCCGCTCTGCTCGCCCACATCGCCCGCGGCGGCCCGCCCCGCAGCCACATCATCGATTGTGGGATCTATGAGCTGTCAGGGCCGTGGTGGCCGCTGGCGGACGGCATCGATGGCGGGCTGGGGCGGCGGCTGACGCTGCTGCTAAGGCCGGGGTGGTGCTGCTGCTGGAACGCCTCACCGATGCCGGTGACCCCCTCGAAGGGAGGACCTGGACCAGATCGCGGACATGTTCGTCCTGCAGGCAACCAGACGGGACCGGCCGCCTGCTGGGGTCTGCGGTCGCGTAGCGGGCGGAGCTGGACAGTGAACTGACCGGCCGGGGCGTCGACCTGGCCTCGGTGCTCGACCGGGAGCCTGCCAGGGCGTGCAATGCCGTCTACGCCTGGCTGGTCGCGGGGGCAGGCCACAAGGGGCGGGACCAGTTCGATGCCAAGCTCCTACGGCTACCCCGTGGAGGCTCGCGCGGCCAGTGCCCAGGCAGGGGAGCGGACGGCCGCCGATGAGGGGTCGCCCCAGACCTGCTGGATCATGCACGTCGGCCTGTGGCTCAAAGGCTGTCTGCCACCTGCACCGCCGACGCCAAGAGAGGCCGTCAAAGTCACCTTCGTCCCCGTCCGCATCGAAACCTCCACCTGGTGGCATAGCGGCCGATACGGTGAAAAAATGCTGTAGTCAGGTGGTCAGCGCCACGTTCGTAGCCGTTAAATGCCATCATGGTGACCTTCACCGGGTATTTAAGAGAAAGAGCTTCGTGGGCATGAGGAGCGATGGTCGTGAGGGCGCCAGTGGTGGGCGGAACGTGCGGAGGGTGAGCATCCCACTGTGGGTGAACTACCGGCAGGCATACCTGATGGAGGTAGGAGCGGAGCCCTTGATGAAGCTTTCGACCAGACATCCAAGGAGCCGATCGATTCCTATCTCTTGCAGATATGGCCGGCGCAACCTACGGAGATGTCCGTGCTCAAGCTGACCGGCCGGGGGGCTCGAGCCTGGATGAGGCCTTGATCCCGTCCGGCAGTCGGTGGAACCACAACATCCATTACCACTCCCGTATCCTCCGCGTGGTCCCCAAGGGAGCCCAGCGCGCCCTTGACGTCGGTTGTGGTGAGGGCATGCTCGCCCGTGAACTGCGGCGGGCCGTGCCGTACGTCACCGGCATCGACCTCCACGGGCCCAGCCTCGACCAGGCCCGCGAGCATCCCGGCGACGTTGAGTACATCCTCGGTGACTTTCTCACCCACCCCTTTGAGCCTGCCTCGTTCGATGTCGTCGCGTCGGTGGCCACCCTGCACCACATGGACGCCGCCACTGGCCTGGCCCGCATGCGTGACCTGCTGCGCCCGGGCGGTGTCCTATGCGTTGTCGGCCTGGCCCGCAGCACCGTGCCCTATGACCTGCCGTGCGACCTGGCCGGTGTTGTCGTTGGTGCCTTGCACCGCGCCGCGAAAGGTTACTGGCAGCATCCGTCCCCGATCGTGTGGCCGCCGCCGGTGACGTATGCACAGATGCGGGCGTTGACCGCCGAAATCCTGCCCGGTTCGCGGTACCGCCGCCATCTGCTGTTCCGCTACAGCATCACCTGGCGCAAGCCGCAGCACTGAGCCGCAGCCGACTGGCCGAGCCGACGGCGCGGCACATGACCTTACGGTCGCGGCGGTGGCCACCGGCCAGGTTAAGCGTGCGGGACGAACAACGCCTGAACCCCAGAACCAACCGGGTCGCAGGCGCTTCCTCGCACAGGTGGAAGGCAACCCCCGGCCAGCATGATCACCAGTTACACACGGCCTGCTTACGGCATCGGCGGCGAGGCTGACTCGCAGGCCTTCGGCTTTGCCGAGATTACGTTCAGTAGTCAACGACGCCGCTCAGGCGACGACTCGATCGTGGCCGCTTGACGACCTTGCAGATACCTGGTGAAGATCCACTCGATCTTCCCGTGTGGCTTGGGGCCGCAACTCGCCCTGCGTCCTCTCATGCCACATTCACCAGCGGACCTCCCAGAACCAGCCGCCCTCGTCGCTCCGCCTGACGCTGCCGCGGGGATCATCCCTGCGGAGGCACCTTGCGGATCACCACTGCCAGGGGAACTCGGCGGGAAGGTCGGCCGAGACCGTCATGGGGAAGCGGGGCGGTCGTCTGTCGTGGAAGGCCGTGATCCCCTCGGCGGCGTCGCGGCTGTGACCGCGCAGGATGGTTGCCAGCGATTCGGCGTGGTGGGCCCGCTGGGGGCCGCCGTCGTCACAGTACGCCTTCCACAGCAGCAGGCGCGTGAGTGCGACCGACACCGGGGCGGTGTGCCGGGCGATCTCCTCGGCGAGGTCGAGGGCCACCGGCAGGAGGTCGGGCCCGGGGTGGAGCCGAGTCAACAGACCGCTGACCAGGGCCTCGGCCGCGTCGAAGGTCCGGCCGGTGACCATCCAGTCCTGGGCCCGTCCCATGCCGACCAGGCGGGGGAGCAGCCAGCTCGACGCCGACTCCGGGACCATCCCGCGTCTGGTGAAGGGGAAGGCGAACGTGGCGTCGTCGGCGGCGAGCCGGACGTCCATGGCCAGGGTCATGGTGACGCCCAGGCCGACGGCGGGCCCGTTGATCGCGGCGATGACCGGCTTGCGGCAGCGCAGCAGCCGCAGCGCGAGTACGCCGCCCGGCTCGCGGAACCCGACGGCGGCCTCGGTGGCGTCCGGGGAGTCCTTTCCGAAGGCCAGGGCGTCCGGGCCGGCGGACAGGTCCGCGCCCGCGCAGAAGGCCCGTCCCGCTCCGGTGACGATAACGGCCCGCACCTTGTCGTCGGCGTCGGCGCGGTTGAGCGCGGCGACGAGGTCGCCGATCATGGCCGGTGTGGCCGCGTTGAGGACCTCGGGCCGGTTCAGCGTGATGACGGCGGCCGGTCCGGCCGGCTCGTAGTGGATCGGCGGGGCGGTCATGCCGGGCTCTGCTCGGCGGCCAGGCCGATCAGCACCTCGCAGGTGGCGGCCTCCTCGGCCGGGTCGCCGAACGGCATGGCCATCAGGTCGGTCGCGCCGGCCTCCGCCAGTTCGGCGAGCCTGTCGGCGACCTCGGCCGCCGAACCGACCACCGCGACGTCGGCCGGCCCGGTGGCGCCGTCCTTGGCCATGACCCGCCGGTAGGCCGGCACGTCGGCGTACGGGGCGAACTGCTGGGCGGCCCGGTCGCGGGCGCGGCGCGGATTGTCGGTCACGCAGATGGGCAGGCCGGCGACCACACGCGGTGCGGGACGGGACGCGGCGGCGGCCGCTTCGGTGATCGCGGGCACGATGGTGTCGCGGATCGCGCCGATCCCGGCGAGCCAGGTGATGGTGCCGGCGCAGCGGGCCGCGGCCAGGGCGAGCATGCGCGGTGCCATGGCGGCCAGGAGCACCGGCGGTTCCGGTGCCTGTGGAGTGTCCAGCGGCCGTGCCGTACGTGCCGTCACCAGTTCGGTGGCGACGTCGGTCGGTTCGCCCGCGAGGGCGGGCAGGAGGGCGTCGAGATAGTCGCGCGTGTAGGAGAAGGGCCTGTCGTAGGTGAGCCCCCAGATGTCCTCCACGATGAAGCGGTGGGAGGGGCCGATCCCGAGGGTCAGCCTGCCGTCGGCCGCCGCGGCGGTGGTCAGGGCCGAGGCGGCCAGCGCGAGCGGATGCCGCGGGTAGATCGGCATCACCGCGGTGCCGAGCTCGATCCGTTCCGTGGCGCCCGCCGCCAGTGCCAGCAGGGTCAGGGCGTCCCAGCCGAAGACCTGGGGGGTCCAGACGGCGGCGAAGCCCGCGCGTTCGGCGTCGGCGACATCGGCGACGAAGCCTTCGGGCGTGCCGGTCGCCCACACCATCCTTCCGATTCTCATGGCTGGACGGTACGGCATGAATCCCAGACGATCAAGTTAACAGCGAATAACTTCTGAGGATAGAACACGTGTTCAAAGCGCTATAGGGCTAGACATGAGCTGGTTAACTGATGTTCGCATGTCGCGGTGCGACCGGGAGGCGACCGGCCTCCCTATAGTTTCGGTATGACTCAGCCGCCCTCCCGGTCCGAGCCCGTCCGCACGCTGCGCCGCCGTCCGCGGGACCGCAGGGAGCGCATCCTCGCGCAGGCTGCCGAGTTGTTCGGCGAGCACGGCTACCACGCGGTGAGCATCGAGCAGATCGGTGCCGCGGTGGACATGACGGGAAGCGCGGTCTACCGGCACTTCCCGACCAAGGAGGCGCTCTTCGCGGCCACGGTGGAGCGGGCGGTGGAACGGGTGCTGGCGGCCATCTCGGCCGCGGCGGGCACCGCCGACGAGCCGGCCGCCGTTCTGGAGCGGATCGCCGAGGCGGCCGTGACCGCCGGCGCCGCGCAGCGCGACCTCATCCTCGGCTATCTCCGCGAGGCGGTGTACCTGCCCGAGGAGGAGCGGCTGCGCATCCAGAAACGCCAGCGCGAGGTCACCCGGCTGTGCGCCGACCGGCTCGTCGCCGCTCGGCCCGAGCTGACGCCCGCCCAGGCCGCCTTCCTGGTGCGGGCGGCCAACGGAGTGATCGTCGGCCGCCTGCGGGCCGGCGGCCGGCCGGGATCGCGCCGGATCCGGGCCCTGGCGGTGCGGATGTACCTGGCGGTCCTCGCCGCGCCGGTACCGGACGGGATGGTCCAGGAGGGTCGGGCCGAGGTCCGCGAGCCGGCCGCGGGAGCGTTCACGGCCCGGCCGTCCCGCCGTGAGGAACTGCTCGCGGCGGCCGCTGGGCTCTTCCGCCGCAGCGGCTTCCGCGAGGTCGGCGTGGATGACATCGGCGCCGCCGTCGGCATCAGCGGTCCCGCCGTCTACCGCCACTTCCGCAACAAGCAGGCCATCCTCGTCGCGGCGTTCCGGCGGACCAGCGAGTCCATCGCGGCCGGGGCGAACCAGGCGCTGGCCGAGGCCGCGGACGCCGCCGAGGCCCTCGACCGCCTCATCGACTCCTACGCGGCCACCGCGCTGGCGAACCAGGATCTGATCGTGGTGTACGAGCGGGAGGCGCGGAGCCTTCCCGAGGGGGACAGGCGCGAGTTCGGCGCGATCCAGGGCGAGTACATCAAGCAGTGGACGCACGTCCTCGGGGCGCTGAGCCCCGGCCTGGCCGCCGCCGACGCCAGAACCGTGGCCTACGCCGTGCTCGGCCTGGTGAACGAGCTGATCGCAGGTTCCCCGCCAGCGTCCGCCGAGAGCCTACGGCCCTGGCTGGCGGAGGCCGCCCATCGGGTCATAAAGAGTGTCGTGGAGTGAACCTGTAGAAACTTAGACCTGCTCTGAGCTGGGAAAAGATGATGACTCAGGCTTGGATTCTTGTTAACGTGGATTGACATACGTGCTCCCGGGCGGCCACCATCGGCGATGTCGGCGCTCGCCTGAGCGGCCGTCGCTGTGAGGTGAGCCATGAACCAGACGCCTTTCGACCTCCAGGGCCGCGTGGCGGTCGTCACCGGAGGCAACGCCGGGATCGGAGCCGCGGTAGCGGGCGCCCTGGCGGCGGCGGGCTGTGACGTGGCGATCTGGGGCCGCGACCAGGAGCGCAACCGTGACTGTGCGCGGCGGCTGGCCGAGCACGGCCGGGCGGTACTGCCGGTCGCGTGCGACGTCTCCGACGAGCTCCAGGTCGAGCGGGCGATGTCGCGGACCGTTGAGGAGCTGGGCCGGCCGGACGTCTGCGTCGCCAACGCAGGGACCGCGGCCCGGCGCCATCCGTCACAGGAGTATCCGCTCGACGAATGGCACCGGGTCATGGGGATCAACCTCGACGGCTGTTTCCTCACCCTGCGCGCGGCGGCACGGCGCATGGTCGAGGGCGGTGCCGGCGGTTCACTGGTGGCGATCAGCAGCGCGGCGGCGCTGCAGGGCATGCCCGGCAGTCCGCCCTACGCTGCGGCCAAGGCCGCGGTGCTCAGCCTCGTCCGGTCGCTGGCGGTCGAGTTCGCCCGGCACGGGATACGGGCCAACGCGGTGCTCCCGGGCTGGATCGACACCGACATGATCGGCGACGTCGTGCACGGGCAGGACTCCCGCGCACAGGCCACCCGCGAGGCCGTCCTGCGCCGGATCCCGGCCCGCCGCTGGGGACGGCCGGAGGACATCGGCGGCGCCGTGGTCTACCTGGCCAGCGACGCCGCCGCCTATCACACGGGCGACACGCTCGTCGTCGACGGCGGCTACACGGTCTTCTGACCTCCCCTCCACCCTCCCTTCCCCTCTCCACTCCGGATCGGCCTGCGGTCCGGCCTCCTTCCACCCCACCCGGAACGACCTCTGGCGTCGAACGACGCCCCTAGGAGGAGCCATGGACAACGGTGTGCTGTGCGGCGAGACGTTCACGCCGTACCCGACGTTGCGCGAGCGGAGCGCGCGGACCGCGAGCGCGCTCGCCGAGCTGGGCATCGGCGCCGGCGACACCGTGGCGGTACTGATGCGCAACGACGTGCCGTTCCTGGAGGCGGCCTACGGCGCGAGCCTCATCGGAGCCGTCCCGGTACCGATCAACTGGCACGGCCGGCAGGCCGAGGTGCGCTACATCCTGGACGACGCGCACGCCCGCCTGCTGGTCGCCCACGCCGACCTGCTGCACGGCATCCGCGACGCCCTTCCGGAGAGGCTGCCGGTCCGGGCGGTGCCCACCCCGGCGCACATCGCCGACCGCTACGGCGTCCCGGACGAACTACGCGCGCCCGGCGCCGAGGACGTCGAGTGGAGCGCGTGGATCGAGTCGTTCGAGCCGCGCACGGCACCGCCGACCGCGCCCCCGTGGGGGATGCTGTACACCTCGGGGACCACGGGGCGTCCCAAGGGCGTGCTGCGGCAGCCGACGGATCTGAACGATCCCGCCGCGGTGCGGGCGATGGCGGCGCTGCACGCCGCGATCGGCATGGAGCCGGGAGCGCGTACGATCATCAGCGGCCCGATGTACCACACCGCGCCGTTCACCTACGCGGTCGGCATGCCCGCCCAGGGCGCCTTCGTCGTACTACAGCCCCGCTTCGACGCCGAGGAACTGCTGGCGCTCATCGAACGGCACCGGATCACCCACCTGTACCTGGTGCCGACGATGTTCGTGCGCCTGCTCCAGCTCCCCGCGCAGACCAGGAACGCCTATGACCTGTCGTCCCTGGTCAAGGTCATGCACGCGGCGGCGCCCTGCCCGCCCTCGGTGAAGCGCGCGATGATCGAGTGGTGGGGGCCCATCCTGCACGAGTACTACGGCGGGACCGAGTCCGCCGCGGTGGTCGCGTGTGACAGCGAGGAATGGCTCGCCCACCCCGGCACGGTGGGGCGCCCGGTCGACGGCGCCACGGTCCGCATCTACGGCGAGGACGGCACCGTGCTCGCGCCGGGACAGGTGGGCGACATCTACGTCCGCCTGAACGGGCTGCCCGACTTCACGTACCAGGGACAGCCCGAGGCACGCGTCGAGATCGGCCGCGACGGCCTGGTGACCTGCGGTGACGTCGGCTACCTCGACGAGGACGGCTATCTGTACCTGTGCGACCGCAAACGCGACATGGTCATCTCCGGCGGGGTCAACATCTACCCCGTTGAGATCGAGGCCTGCCTGACCAGGTTGGTGGGGGTCAAGGACTGCGCCGTGTTCGGCGTGCCCGACGCCGAGTACGGGGAGTCGCTGGCCGCGGCGATCGAACTCCTGCCGGGCGCCGAACTGACCGAAGACCAGGTCCGGGCCCACGTACGCCGGCACCTGGCCGGCTTCAAGGTCCCCAAGCTCGTCGTCTTCCACGAGTCCCTGCCCCGCGAGGACTCCGGAAAGATCTTCAAGCGCCTGCTCCGCGAGCCCTACTGGGCCGGGCGTGAGCGCCGCATCTGACATCCCGATCATCGAACGGAAGGACACCTCATGCGATCAGTGCTCGTGGGCGGAGTGGGCATGATCCCCTTCACCAAACCGGGGGCGGGCGACCCCTACGACGTGATGGGGGAACGCGCCGCCCGGGCCGCGCTCGACGACGCCGGCATCGGCTACGACCAGGTCCAGCAGGCGTACGTCGGCTACGTCTACGGCGACTCGACCAGCGGGCAGGCGGCGCTGTACGGCCTGGGCCAGACCGGCATCCCCGTCGTCAACGTCAACAACAACTGCTCGACCGGCTCGTCCGCGCTGTGGCTGGCCCGCCAGGCGGTGGCCTCCGGGGCCGCCGAATGCGTGCTGGCGCTGGGGTTCGAGCAGATGACCCCGGGTGCGCTGCGCGCCCTCTGGGAGGACCGGCCGACCCCGTTCGCCAGGTCGATGTCGGTCATGCACGGCCTCCAGGGCGAGTCGCAGGCCCCGCTGGCCCCCCAGATGTTCGGCGGGGCGGGCGCGGAGTACGCCGCCAGGTACGGCACCAAGCCGGAGACCTTCGCCAAGATCTCCGTCAAGGCCCGCCGCCATGCCGCCCGCAACCCCTACGCGGTCTTCCGCACGGAGGTCACCGAGGAGGAGGTGCTCGCCTCCCCGCACATCTACGGCCCGCTGACCCGCCTGCAGTGCTGCCCCCCGACCTGCGGCGCCGCCGCCGCGGTGCTATGCAGCCCCGAGTTCGCCGCCCGGTACCGGATCAGTGAGCCGGTGGCCATCCGCGCACAGGCGATGACCACCGACACCCCGACGACGTTCGACGACTCGGCGACCATGATGACGGTCGTCGGATACGACATGACCAGGGCCGCCGCCCACCAGGTGTACGAGGCGGCCGGCGTCGACCCAGGCGACATCGGCGTCGTGGAACTGCACGACTGCTTCACCGCCAACGAGCTGATCACCTATGAGGCGCTGGGGCTGACCCCGGAGGGCACGGCCGAGAAGTTCGTGGTCGACGGCGACAACACCTACGGCGGCCGGGTGGTGACCAACCCCTCCGGCGGCCTGCTGTCCAAGGGCCACCCGCTCGGTGCCACCGGCCTGGCGCAGTGCGCCGAACTGGTCTGGCAACTGCGCGGCCGGGCCGAGGCGCGGCAGGTGGACGGCGTACGGCTGGCGCTCCAGCACAACCTGGGCCTGGGCGGCGCCTGCGTGGTCACCCTCTACGAGCCGGTGAGCTGACCATGGCCATCGACACCTCCGTCATCGGCACCACGGCGCCGGAACTGACCGTGGACGTCGAGCGGGGCCGGCTGCGTTCGTTCGCCCACGCGATCGGCGAGACCGACCCGATCTACACCGATGTGGATGCCGCCCGCGCGGCGGGCCACCCTGACCTGCCGGTCCCGCCGACCTTCCTGTTCTGCCTGGAGATGGACCGCCCCGACCCCTTCGGCTGGCTCGATGGGCTCGGCGTGGACCTGCGCCGCGTGCTCCACGGCGAACAGCGCTTCACCTACCGCACGATGGCCCATGCGGGCGACCGGCTGACCCTCGCCGCCCGGATCGGCGACGTGTACGCCAAGCGCGGCGGAGCGCTGGAGTTCATCGTCCGCAGCATCGACGTGACCCGCGACGCCGTGCCCATCGCCGAGCTCGCCAGCGTCATCGTCGTCCAGAACCCCGAGGCCGGACAGTGAACCCGAACATCAGGGCGGGGGACGAACTGCCCCCGCTGAAGGTCCCCCCGATCAGCCGCACGACGCTGGCGCTGTACGCCGGCGCCTCCGGCGACCACAACCCCATGCACATCGACCTGGACGTCGCCCGCTCGGCCGGGCTGGACGACGTCTTCGCCCACGGCATGCTGTCCATGGCCTATCTCGGGCGGCTGCTCACCGGCTGGACCCGCCAGGAGAACATCCGTGCCCTGGCCGTCCGGTTCACCGCCGTCACCCCCCTGTACGCCGAACCCGTCTGCACCGGCACCGTTACCGCGATCGAGGACGGCGCCGCCCACCTGGACGTCGCCGTCACGCTCGCCGACGGCACCACCACCCTGCGCGGCACGGCGGTCGTCGACCTGCCGGCCGGACGAGAGGACGACCGATGACCACACTGACCGGCAGGACCGCGATCGTCTCCGGCTCCGGCCGCGGGATCGGCCGGGCGATCGCGCTCAAGTTCGCCGCCGAGGGCGCCGACGTCGTCGTCAACGACCTGGACCCCGCCCCCGCCGAGGAGACGGTCGCCGCCGTCATGGACGCCGGCGGCTGCGCCGTGGCGTGCGTCGGCAGCGTCACCGAGGCGGGCTTCGCCGAACGGTTCGTCCAGACGGCGATCGACACCTTCGGCGGCCTGGACATCATCGTCAACAACGCCGGCTACACCTGGGACTCGGTCATCCAGAAGACGACCGACGAGCAGTGGGACGCCATCCTCGACGTGCACCTCAAGGCGCCCTTCCAGATCCTGCGGGCCGCCCAGCCGTACCTGCGGACCCCCGCCGACCACCACCGCAAGGTCGTCAACATCTCCTCGGTCGCGGGGCTGGGCGGCAACGCCGGGCAGGCCAACTACTCCGCGGCCAAGGCGGGGATCGTCGGCCTGACCAAGACCCTGGCCAAGGAGTGGGGCCGCTACAAGGTCAACGTCAACGCGGTGGCGTTCGGACTGATCACCACACGGCTCACCGAGGCGAGCGCGGACGGGAACGCCAGCATCGACGTGCAGGGCCGCCAGATCAGGGTCGGCGTGAACCCGCAACTGCTCACGGCGATGGAGACGATGATCCCGCTGGGCCGCGCGGGCACCCCCGAGGAAGCCGCCGGGTCGGTCTACCTGCTGTCCATCCCCGAGTCCGACTACATCAGCGGCCAGGTGCTCGTGTGCGGCGGCGGCTTCACCAACTAGGGAGCGGGATGTACGTCTCTTCCTGGCGGAGCGACGGACTCGACCTGCTCCGCGACACGGCCCGCGCGTTCTTCGCGGCCGAGGCCGTACCGCACAGGGAACGCTGGGCACGGCAGCGGCACGTGGACCGCGGCTTCTGGACCAAGGCCGGGAAGGCCGGCCTGCTGTGCTGCTCGGTCCCCGAGCAGTACGGCGGGGCCGGCGCCGACTTCGACGCGGATCTGGTGGTGTTCGAGGAGCAGGCCAGGATCGGGGAGCTGGGCTGGGGCAACATGGTCCACAGCGGCATCGTCGCCCACTACCTGCTCGCCTACGGCACCGAGGAGCAGAAACGGCGCTGGCTGCCGGGGATGGCCTCCGGCGAACTGATCGGCGCCATCGCGATGACCGAGCCGGGCACCGGTTCGGACCTGGCGAGCGTTGCCACCCGCGCGGTCCGCGACGGGGACGGGTACGTCCTGTCCGGAGCCAAGACCTTCATCACCAACGGCTCCACCGCCGACCTGGTGATCGTGGTCTGCTCGACCGATCCGGCCGCTGGGCACCGGGGCATCTCCCTGCTGGTGGTGGACACCCGCGACTGCGCCGGGTTCCGGCGCGGCCGGGTGCTCGACAAGGTGGGCCAGCACTCGGCCGACACCTGCGAGCTCTTCTTCGAGCAGGTCCGGGTCTCGGCCGCGAACCTGCTCGGCGAGGAGGGGAGCGGCTTCTCCTACCTCATGCGGCAACTGCCCCAGGAAAGGCTGATCATCGCCGTGGCGGCGGTCACCGCCACGGAGGCCGCCGTGGCCGAGACCATCGCCTACACCAGACAGCGCACTGCGTTCGGCGCACCGCTGATCGAGCTGCAGAACACTCGGTTCGAACTGGCCGAGTGCGCCACCTTGGCCCACGCGGGCCGGGTGTTCGCCGACTCGTGCGTCGAGCGGCACCTGCGCGGCGGGCTCGACGCGGCCACGGCCGCGATGGCCAAGTGGTGGCTGACCGACGTGCAGTGCCAGGTGATCGACCGATGTCTGCAACTGTTCGGAGGCTACGGCTACATGCGGGAGTACCCCATCGCCCGCATGTACGCCGACGCTCGCGCTCAGCGGATCTACGGAGGGACCAACGAGATCATGAAGGAGATCATCGGCCGTAGCCTCAACGTCTAGGCCGACCTGAGACCCTGGGACTTCTGAGGTGCTCGCCACCAGCTGGATATCAGTGAAAACGCTGGTGGCGAGCACGTCGCTCGCTTTGGGGCGGTCAGTGGAGGCCTCAACGGCTTCCCGGGCACCTGCCGGTTGGCCGGCAGGTGCCCGTCTGTCTCCTCCTTGATCGATGTCGGGCGGATGGGGCCTGGGGATAAGGTGCGTCGGTGGAGGAACTGAGCCGTTTGTTCCGGTTGGCCGCCGACCATGCGGCCGACTACCGGCGGTCGTTGCCGGATCGGCCGGTAGGAGTGCCGGTCGACCAGGAGGCGTTGGTCGAGGCGTTCTCCGGCCCGTTGCCGGCCGCACCCTGCCCACCGGAGCGGGTGCTGGCCGAACTGCTCGCCGCTGCCGAGCCCGGCCTGGTCGCCAGCGCCGGGCCGCGCTACTTCGGTTTCGTGGTCGGTGGTGCGTTGCCGGCGGCGACCGCGGCCGACATCCTGGCTGCCGGCTGGGACCAGTTCGCGACCAACGCCGTCACCTCGCCGGCGGCCATTGCGGCCGAGGCCGCCGCCGGCGCCTGGCTGAAGGAGCTGCTGGGGATCCCGTCGTCGGCATCGGCCGGTTTCGTCACGGGCTGCCAGGCGGCCAACACCGTCGGGCTCGCCGCCGCCCGGCACCAGGTGCTGGCAGAGGTGGGCTGGGACGTGGAACGGCGCGGGCTGCTGGGGGCGCCGCCGATCCGGGTGATCGCGGGGGAGGAGCGGCATGCGACCATCGACCGGTCGTTGCGTCTGCTCGGCCTCGGGGTGGATGTGGTGGAGCCGGTGCCGGTGGGGCCGAACGGCGCCATCGACCTGGAGGCGCTGCGGGAGGTGCTGCGAGCCGGCCCCCAGGGCCCTGCCATTGTGTGCTTGCAGGCCGGCAACGTGAACACCGGTGCCTGCGACCGGCTCGGGGAGGCGTGCGAGCTGGTCCACCGGCACGGCGGGTGGGTGCACGTGGACGGGGCGTTCGGGCTGTGGGCCGCGGCCGGCCCCGCGACCCGGCATCTGGTGGACGGGCTGGAACTGGCGGACTCGTGGGCCTGCGACGGCCACAAATGGCTGAATCTCCCCTACGACTCGGCGTTTGCGTTCTGCGCCCGTCCCGAGGTCCACGCGGCGGCGATGTCATACGCCGCCGCGTACCTGGTCGGCTCCGGCGGCGCACCGGTCGGAGCGGACCTCACCGCCGAGTCCTCGCGCCGGGCCCGCGGGTTCGCCGTATGGGCCGGACTGCGGGAACTGGGCCGTGACGGGGTCGCGGCACTGGTCGAGCGCTGCTGCGCGCTGGCCCGCCGGTTCGCCGACGGCCTGACTGCGGCCGGGTTCGAGGTGGCCAACGAGGTCGTCCTCAACCAAGTGCTGGTCGACTTCGGCGATGACGCGCGCACCGACCGGGTGGTGGCGGCGGTGCAGGCGGACGGCACCTGCTGGGCGGGCGGTACGACCTGGCGGGGACGGCGCCTGATGCGGATCTCGGTATCGAACGCCACCACGACCGAGGCCGACGTGGATCGGTCGATCGCCGCGATCACCCGCCTCGCCACCTGACCTCGACCGAGATCCTGAGCCGGGCTGGGACTACCTGTGCTCCTCGATCCGCCGCCGCTATGACCAGCGCAGCCTGATCATGCGCAGCGGGTCGGTCAGCCTCGGTCAGCATGGCCACCGCTCCGGCCCTGATCGCCCGCCGATATCGACCGCATCGTCCACCCATCTCCGCCGCCGCGCGGGCGTGCCTGACAACCGGTGAGAGCGTCGGTGGCCGGGGCCAAGCGGCGCAGGTCCACCTGGACGAACGCTTCAGCCGGCAGGTCGGCCCCACCACCAGCAGGACGCCCTTGTCCGCGCCGACGGCTTGTACCGGATGCCGGTCTTCGTCGTGACCTACCGGCCGTACGAGGTGGTACGTAAGGGCGACACCACGTTCACCTTCGTGACCGGCGGGGTCGCCGCCGCGACCAAAGCCGCCACGGCGGTCGCCGGCGGCACGGCACCGGGCTCCTCCGCTCTATCGCAATGATCTCGTTCACTCGCATCGCAGGGCCTTCGAAGCCGCCAGCCTGCATGATGCGAGTCACAGTGGAACGACATGTCGGCATGGGTCCAGGGGGTTGGTGTGACGGGATGGCGGGTCTCCGGGTTCCGGGAAGTGCGCGAGCTGGGACGAGGGGCACAGGGCAGGGTGGTCCTGGCCCGGCATGAACAGGCGGGGACGCCGGTGGCGATCAAGTATCTGGCCGCCGAGGCGTCCGAGGACGACCGCGGGCGGTTCCGGCACGAGGCGCAGATGCTCGGCCGGGTCAGCAGCCCGCACGTGGCGCGGCTGTACCGGCTCGTGGAGAGCGAGCACGGGACGGCGCTGGTCATGGAGGCCGTCGACGGCGTGTCGCTGAAGGAGATCCTCGCCCGGTACGGGGCGCTGGAGCCGGAGGCCGCGCTGACCGTTCTGAAGGGGTCGCTGCTCGGGCTGGCCACCGCCCACGCGGTGGGAGTCGTCCACCGCGACTACAAGCCCGCCAACGTGATGGTCCCCGCCGACGGGCGCAGCAAGCTGATCGACTTCGGCATCGCCGTCTCATCCGGTGCCGCCTCGGCGGCGGGCACTCCGTACTACATGGCCCCCGAGCAGTGGAACCGCGAGCCGGCGACCCCGGCCACCGACGTGTACGCCGCCACCTGCGTCTTCTACGAGTGCGTCACCGGGCACCGCCCATTCGAGGCGGGCGAGCGCCTCGCGCTGATGGCGCTGCACGGTTCGGCACCCGTCCCGCTGGAGGACGTGCCCGAGCCGCTGCGCCCCCTGGTCGTCCAGGGCATGGCCAAGCAGGCAGAACAGCGGCCGCCCGGGGCGATGGCCTTCATCGAGGAACTGGAGCGCCTGGCGCGGCGCGTCTACGGCCCCGACTGGGAGGCCCGCGGAGTCCGTGCCATGGCGACGACGGCCGTCGCGCTGGCAGCGCTGTTCCCGCTGACCGCCGCGGGCCTCGCCGTGCAGGGCGGGTCGGCGGCGGGCGCTGCCGCGGGCGGCGGCCAGGCCGGTGCGGGAGTGCTCGCCAAGGTGGGCGGGACCAAGGCGGTGCTGGCGGTGGTGGGCACGACCGCCGTGGCGGGGGGCGGGTTCGCCGTCTACGAGGTGGCCAGGGCCGACCCGCCCGCACCAGCGGTCAGGCAGGTCAGCCTCCAGGTCGACACCCGGTCGTTCACCGACCCGAACACCAACCTCATCGTGGAGGGCGCGCAGTTCGTCACCGTGCGGGGGCTCAAGGACACCGCGCTCGAACGCCGGGTCAACCAGGCGTTGCAGCGCCCGATCGACGACGCCGTCGCCCGCTACCGGACGCACTACGCCCAGCAGACCCCCGAGTTCCGGCAACAGCAGCGCCAGGAACCGGCCGACTCGGTCAGCCGGATGAAGCTGCTGGTGCGGACCCGGATCGGCCTGCGCGGTCCCCGGCTCGTCTCGGTGGGCCACTACGTCAGCAATCCGGTCAATGCGGGAGGCGGCAGCGACCCCGCAATGGTCGTGGTGACGCTGGACCTCACCACCGGCAGGTCGCTGACCGCCGCCGACATCATGCGCCCGGACACCCTGTCCAAGGCCGGCGTCGCCCGTCTCTCCCGGTCGGTCCCCTCGATCAAGTTCTCGGGTCCTCCGACGCCCGCCGACCACTGCCGCCCCACGATCGCCCGCGACTACGGGGACCGCCCTCGTGAGATCCCGGCGCTGCTGACGCCCACCGGGGTCGACTTCGGCTTCGTCTCGTTCAACGAGTGCGTCTACAACGGCTGGAGCAGCGTCCCGTACACGAAGATCAGCCAATTCCTGGAGCCGTCCGTGGTCGGGCTGGCCCAGACTCGCCCGTGACCTTCCCGGCACCCGCATCCGGGCCGGTCCGAGCACATCGGCTGCTGAAGGAGCGGGCGGCCCTCGGCCGCCTCCTCCTGATGCCGTAGCGCCGGCCATCCGGTCCGAGATTGAGCAGCAGCCGGTGACCGTCGCGCTCCAGCGGGAAGCCGCTGCACGCCGCTCCGGCGGTCGGCCATGCCGGCAGGCCCGAACTGCTGGTCGCGTCGGCCGCCGGCGGCATTCCGGCCATGACCGTGGACCTGATGCCCGCGGCGAAGGGCGACGTCAACGGTGTGGGGAGTGTCAGGGCTTCTCGTAGGTGTGGGTACGGGCGTGAGGGATGAAGCCCAGGTCGCGGTAGAGCGGGTAAGCGCCTTGGGATGCCGGGTGGCCCCGGGTCGGGTAGACCACCGCCTTGTCGGCGCCGAGGTCGCGGAGGGCGCGTAGGGCCGCCAGGCATGCCGCGCGTGCCAGGCCCATGCGCCGGAACTGCGGGTCGGTGCCGACGGGCTCGATCTCACCTGCGCGGTTGTGCCCGTCGTACCAGATGAGGCAGTAGGAGGCGAACCTTCCATCTGGGGCTTCGACGACCCAGTCGAGGTCGGCCCGGTAAGGCCAGGCGGCCATGACGGTGCGGTAGCTGTCCTCGGTGACCCGTGAGGGGTGCCATGCCGCCTGGTGCACGGCGGCCCGGCGCGCGGCATCGGCCTCGCCGCTCACGGGACGGACGGTGAATCCCGGCGGGGAGCCGGGCTCGGGGAGTCCCGTGAGCGGCCGGTACATGTACTGGGAATAGACCTCGGTCTGCTTCCTGGAGTACCCATGCCGTTCGAGCGCCTCCACGAGACGGGTGTCGTGTTGGAGGGCCACGACAGTGAGCGGACCTGCGGTGGCCACGCCGTCGAACCACTCCAGGACGGCGTCGATGAGGTTCGGGCGCGCCGGGTCCACGAGCAGGTTGAGGAAGCCGGGCAGCTCGGCCCATCCCCAGCCGACGACCACGCCGTCCTGCTCCCACAACGCCGTGGGCCACTCGCCCTCCCGGCCCAGGTGCTGCCGCCGCTGCCACGCCAGATCCCCGACGTGGTACTGGCAGCCCGGCGACCACACCCGCCGGACGAGCCCCTGCAACGCCCGCAGGTCATCCGGATGCCGATAAGCCCGCATGATCGTCCCCACGCCCCCACTATGCCGCGGCGTGCGTGTGGTGTGCGCTGTGGCGGACTGGTGGGCCTGTGGGCGGAGTTCCTGTGTTCTATCGGGACGCTCTAGTGCTCACCGCCGCCTTGGCGGTGTCGGAGCGGTCGGGCGTCCGGCGTTCGGCGCGCCACAGGGCGCTCGGCCACCAGACCGCCGGGCCGATGTCGCGGGTGAGCGCGGGCACCAGCAGGGACCGGACGACCAGGGTGTCCAGCAGCACGCCGAAGGCGACGATGAAGGCGAGTTGGGCCAGGAAGGCCAGAGGAACGACCACCAGGGCCGCGAAGGTGGCGGCCAGCACCACTCCGGCTGAGGTGATCACTCCGCCGGTGGCGGTCAGGCCGCGCACGACGCCCTGGCGGGTGCCGTGCCGCACCGTCTCCTCGCGGACCCGCGTCATCAGGAAGATGTTGTAGTCCACGCCGAGGGCCACCAGGAAGACGAACCCGTACAGCGGCACCGACGCGTCCGTGCCGCCGAAGCCGAGCAGTCCCTGGAAGACCAGCGCGGCCACGCCCAGCGTCGCCAGGTAGTTGAGCCCCACGGTGGCCACCAGCAGCAGCGGCATCACCACCGAGCGCAGCAGCACGAAGAGGATCATCAGGATGACCGCTAGCACCACGGGCACGATGAGCGCCCGGTCGCGCGCGGCCGTGGCCTGGGTGTCGTACTGCTGCGCGGTGTATCCGCCGACCAGGGCGTCCACCTCGGGCACCTGGTGCAGGGCCGAGCGCAGCCGCTCCACGGTCAGCTTGGCGGCATCGCCGTCCGGTGCGTCCTTGAGCGTGGCGTCGATGCGGACCCGGCCGTCCACCACCAGCGGCTCACCCCCGCCTGTGGCGGTGACCGGGGCGGCGGAGGCGACTCCGGGTGTCTGCCGGACGACCCGGACGACCTCGTCGGTGCGCCGCGCGTCGGCGATCACCACGGCGGGGTTGCCCGAGCCGCCGGGGAAGTGCTCGCCCAGGGCGCGCTGCGCGGCGACCGAGGGGGCGTCGTTGACGAAGATCTCCTCCAGCGGGATGCCCCGGGAGTCGAGCGTGGGGAACAGGGCGGCGCCGGCGGCGAGCAGCACGAGAGTACTCGTCCAGACGCGGCGCGGCGCCCGGTCCACCAGGGCGGCGATCCGCCGCCAGATCCCGCGCCCGGCGTCGGCGGCGTCCGTGCTGCGCTCGACCTTGCCGGGCCAGTACGCGGCCCGGCCCAGCAGCACGAGCACGGCGGGCAGGAAGGTCAGGGTGCTCAGCACGGCACAGGCGATGCCGATGGCGCCCACCGGGCCCAGTGCGCGGTTGGTGGCCAGGTCGCTCAGCAGCAGGGCCAGCAGCCCGAGGGCGACGGTGCCCGCGCTGGCGATGATCGCGCCCACCGAGCGGCGCAGCGCCGCCCACGCCGCGGCGGACCGCTCGCCGCGCACGGCCAGCTCCTCGCGGAAGCGGGCGGTCAGCAGCAGCGCGTAGTCGGTCGCCGCCCCGATGACCAGGATCGACAGGATGCCCTGGATCTGCCCGTCGACGCGCACGACGTCCCGGTCGGCCAGGACGTAGACGATGGCGCAGGCCAGCCCGAGCGCGAAGACCGCCCCGACGATGATGACCAGGGGGAGCAGGAGGCTGCGGTAGACCAGCAGCAGGATCACCAGGACGACGCCGAGCGCGACGGCCAGCAGGATCCCGTCGATGCCCGCGAATGCCTTCTTGAGGTCGGCCTGGGTCGCGGCGGGGCCGGCGACGTGCACGGTCGTCCCCGTGACCTGGCCGGCGGCGTCGCGCAGGTCCTCGATGACGTCCCCGAGCCGGTCCTCCAGGTCGGCGCGCAGCGGGACGACGCCCCGCAGGGCGCCGCCGTCCGCGGCGGGCAGGGCGGGCGAGACCTGGCCGGCGACCGGCGCGGTGCCGTTGAGCAAGGTGAGCACACGCGTCGCAGCGGCCTGCTGGGCGGAGGTGATCTTCCCTTCCGGCACTGTCCACACCACGATCGCCGGCAGCGCGTCGTCCTGCCGGAACGCCTTCTGCGCCTCGACGACCCGTGTGGACTCGGCGTCCTGGGGCAGGAAGGCGACCTGTTCGTTGGTGGCGACCTCGCCCAGCTTGCCCGCGTAGGGGCCCAGCGTGCCGCCGACGCCCAGCCACGCGACCAGGAGCAGCACGGGTATCAGCCAGCGGGCGGTTCGCGGCCTGGCCGTCATGGGTCCTGTCCCTGCCTTTCCCAACTGATTGCAGTCATTAAGATTCTTGATGATTGAGATTTCTTACCCTAGCAGGGTGAGTGATTCGCACCGCCCCCGGGGCGCCGACGGTCATCCCGCCCCCGACGGGCCGTCCACCGACCTGCAGACCTTCGCCGGTCAACTGCGCAGGATGAACAGTGAGTTCAACCGCATGGCGCACGAGTTCGCCAGGGCCCAGAACCTGCACCACACCGACGTTCTGGCGCTGATCGCCATCCTGGACGGCGACGACCAGGGCAGCCCGCTGACCCCCGGACGGCTGTGCGAGCGCCTCAACCTCACCTCCGGTGCGGTGACCGCATGCCTGGACCGCCTGGAGCGCAGCGGCCACATCCGCCGCACCCGCGACGGCTCCGACCGCAGGGTCGTCCACCTGCACTACGCGCCGCATGGCAAGGCGGTCGCCCGTGCTTTCTTCCGCCCGCTGGCCAGGAGCACCGAAGCCGCCCGGAGCCGATTCGACGAGGGCGAACTGAAAACGATCGTGCGCTTCCTCATCGCGATGAACGAGGAACTCGCCGAGCAGCGCCTGGGCCGCTGAGCGCCCCGACCCGGCGTCCACCGGGTCCGCCGGACCGAGATGGCTGCCGCAGGTCACGGAAACGCGGCCTGCGGCAGCTGTCCGAGAGCACCGGGCTAGGCCGTGTCGTCAAAGCGTTCATAGCCACATCAGCAGAGCGGCCAGCGTGACGGCGGCCTGGTAGGAGCGGGCGATCTTGCAGTGGCGGGTGGCGATCTGGAGGATCGCAACGGCCGGGTCGGGCTTGCCACCGCCGGCGAGGGGGCGGCGCCCGCCTCCGCCGGCGGGTGAGGGGCGGTGAGGACTAGGGCCGCTCCTGGTACGTGTGGAACAACACCGGGTTGCGACTCCTCGTAGGGGCGATGAGGACGTGAGTGGTCGGTGAGATCATCCACTACTTCGAAGAGTGGACGATCATGCCTGTGATCAACGGGGATGCCCGTGTCGGGCGAGCCGCACGCGCATGCGCGGGAACGGGGTGGAGCGATGCCGGAGGCGACCCTGATGACAGGGCCGCGTCCGTGCGGGGGTCACCAGGGGACGGCCCCCTCGTCGTCGAAGAAGCCGCCGCGCGGTCCGTCATCCGGCAGGGTGGCGAGCCGGATTGCGATCGCGGCACTTTGCTCGGGTGTGCGCGGCGCGTTGAAGCCGGTGAAGTCGGTCGCCACATAGCCGGGGCAGCAGGCGTTCACGATGACGTTCGTATCGGCGAGCCGGCGGGCGTACTGTGCGGTGACGCTGTTGAGCATCGACTTCGACGGGGCGTACGCGGCCATGATCGGTCCGGTCTGCAGCGTCAGCGAGCCCATATTGCTCGAGACGTTCACGATGCGCGGCGAGTCCGCGCGGCGGAGCAGCGGGAGCATCGCGTTGGTCACCCGAACGACCCCGAACACGTTCGTGTCGAGGACGGTGCGGACGACGTCGAGGTCGAGCGTCGTCGGATCCTGCGCGCCACCGTCGGTCCGGCCGGAGATGCCCGCGTTGTTGACGAGCACGTCGAGCCGCCCTGCCGTCTGCTCGGTTGTCGCGGCCGCCGCGGCGACGCTGTCGTCGGAGGTGACGTCGAGTGCAACCCCGAACGCGTCGACGCCTGCGGCATGCAGACGCTCGACGGCCTCCTGGCGCCTGGCATCGTCGCGCGCCCCCACGGCGACCGTGAAGCCGATCGCCCCGAGACCCTGTGCGATGGCGAAGCCGATTCCCTTGTTCGCGCCGGTGACCAGCGCGGTCTTCGTGTCGTTCATTTGATCTATGCTCGCGAGCCGCGCGTTCGTGGTCCAACACCGTTTCAGTGGGCTGTGATACCCGGCAGGTATCAGTAGGTAGGCTCCGTCCGTGGAAGATCTCGAGACCCGCGAGCTCCGGTACTTCGTCGCCGTGGCCGAGGAACTGCACTTCGGACGCGCCGCCGTTCGGCTGGGGATCGCACAACCGCCGCTCTCACGCGCGATCGGCCGGCTGGAGCGGCGGCTCGGTGTCCGGCTCCTCGACCGGAACCGCCGCGGAGTGGCGCTCACCGACGCCGGCCGGGTGCTGCTCCGCGAGGCCAGAGCGGCCCTCGACGCGGTAGCGGCCGCTGCGCGCCGGACGCGGCGTGCCGGGGATCCGAAGCGGCCGCTGGTGCTCGCGTCGAAGGCCGGGGCGTCCCACGAGCTGCTGCAACGGCTCCTCGACGCGCTTGCGAGCGAACCTGGTGCGGCACCGGTCGAGGTCCTCCTGTGCGAGGTCGGCGAGCAGGCACGGCTGCTCCGCGACGGGCGCGCCGACGTGGCACTCATGCACCGGCCGTTCGACGACCTCGCCGGGTTCGACACCGAGGACCTCTGCGTCGAAGGCCAGGTCGCGATTCTTCCCGCGGGGCATCCGCTCGCGTCACGCGATCAGCTCACGCTGGCGGACGTCCGCGACGTGCCGGACCTACCGATCGCTCGATGGCCCCGGCTCGACGGGTCTTACCCGGACGGGCCCGGACCGGAGGTGCACACCCAGTCGCAGCTCGCCCAGCTCGTGGCGCTCGGCAGGACGCTGCTCGTCATCCCAGCCTCCAGCCGCGCCTGGCAATGGCCCGAACACGTCGCGGTGCCCGTCGTCGACGCGCCGAACGTCACCACGGTGATCGCATGGCCGCCAAGCAGTCACTCACCGGCGGTCGCATCACTCGTCCGCTCAGCGGCCAGGCTCCGCGACACCGCGCCGCCTTCGCCCGCGGGGCCGCGTACCACCCGGCTGCGGACAGCGATAGCGCAGAAAGACTGACACCCTGCCGGCGTACTCCTTGGCGTGCAGAGGTGAGGACGAGTAAACGTGCAACGGGGAGAATCCCGGAAGGTATACGGACGCTCTGGAGATGAAGAGTGCTCCAGGGGGTGGGACCTGTGCAGGGGTGGCCGGGTGCTGCCCGCCACCCCTGCGTGAGGCCGTCAGGTGGTCTCTGTGGAGTCGCCCCAGGCTTGGGCGAGGGCGTCCGGTGTGAGACTGAAGCGCTCCCGGATCACTTTCGGCGGAACGGCGTGGTCCAGGCATTGCTGAAGCAGCCAGGCCAGGGTGTAGGACGGCGACGCCTGGCGGCAGCTCACCATTCCGAGCACCTGCATCAGCAGGTCGCTGTAGTGCTGGCGGCCCACCAGGTCCAGCCGGGCCGCGAAGTTGCTGTGGGTGTTCCAGCACAGGACCCCCAGGGAGTTGTCGGGGTGGAAGCCCAGCAGGTAGGGGATGACGGCGACGGCGTCGGCCGGGGTGGTGATGCCGAGCTTCGGGGTCTTGACCATCGGGAACGGGTGCTCAGACGACGCACCCGCAAGGCAGCATGATCGTCAGGGTGGACTCGTCCCGTGACGGGTCTGGCGGACCTGTCCGCCGCACAGCGGGTACGCCCCGCCGACCGCTGCTGCGCCCGTGTCCTCGGCCCTCTCCTGCGGTTGCTCGGCGCTCGGGGCAACAAGGTGGGAGAAGGCGGAAACGGGACCGGCAGCGTTCATGGCGGTCAGGTTAGCGAGCCGCTCTTGCCCGGAGCTCTTGACCCGTCGGTCGGCTCCATCACCGAGCCATTTCCACCCTGATGGTGCAGGTCAGTGGCGTGGTGAAGGTCGGTGGCCGGGTCAGGCGAGGCCTCCGGTAAGACAAGCAGCCGACCAAGGAAGATGCCACTGCCGGGAGCCTCGTTGCTGTGCCGACCGACCCTGGTGATGAGTTGTCGCGCCCGCACCCGTCATACCTATGACGGGACACGACGAGGCGGAAGGGTGACGTGATGAGTGCGGACACGCGGCTAGGGGAGCTGGGCGTGGGCGGTCTGGGCGAGGTCGACGAGCCGGCGTTCTCGGGGCTGGTGGAGCGGTACCGGCGGGAGCTGCACGTGCACTGCTACCGGATGCTCGGGTCGTTCGAGGACGCCGAGGACACCGTGCAGGAGACGTTCCTGCGTGCCTGGCGGCGGCGGGAGACCTTCGAGGGGCGATCGACGTTCCGGGCCTGGCTGTACCGGATCGCCACCAACGCCTGCCTGGACCTGCTCGCCAAGTGCCGTCCGGAGCCCGCGACCGGCGGCGAGGTGCTGTGGCTGCAGCCCTACCCGGACCGGCTGCTCGACGAGCTGCCCGCGGGCGACGAGGACGAGCCGGAGACCGTCGCCGTCGCGCGGGAGACGATCGAGCTGGCGTACCTGGTCGCAGTCCAGCACCTCGCGCCGCGCCCGCGGGCCGTGCTGATCCTGCGGGACGTGCTCGGCTGGCCGGCCAAGGACGTTGCGGAGCTCCTCGGGGACTCGGTCAACTCCGTGAACAGCGCGCTGCAGCGGGCCCGCGCCGGCATGCGGGAGCACCTGCCCGCCGAGCGGCAGGACTGGACCGGCGGCGAGGAGGACGCCGGGACGCGCGAGCTGGTGCGCCGCTTTACCGACGCCAGCGTGGCCACGGACATCGACGGGCTCGCCGCACTGCTGCGGGACGACGTTCGCTGCTCGATGCCGCCCACGCCGGGCCTGCACGTCGGCCGCGACACGGTGGTGAACGACTGGGTCGAGGACGGCTTCGAGGGCATGAAGGGCCTGCGCGCCGTCCAAACCTCCGTGAACCGGCAGCCCGCCGTCGCCTTCTACCAGTGGCGGGAGCAGGAGGGCGCCTACCTGCCGCTGACGATCGACGTCCTGCGCGTCACCGGCGGGGCGATCACCGAGATCTTCACCTTCCACGACGACCGGTTCCCGCGGCTCGGGCTGCCGGAGCGCCTGCCGGCGGACGGCACGCAGTAGTCCCGGTGCGGACGCTCACGCTGCGCAGCGGCGCGCGTGTCGCGGTGGTCGCGGCCGAGTGGTGCGATGCGTTCGGCGTCGTCACCCGCGGGCGGGTGCAGCTGGAACTGCGCGACGGCGAGCCAGGGCCGGTCCTCGAACGCGACGCCGGGTTCTGGCTCCGCGGCACCGGCGTCCGCGCCCTGCGCAACCCCGGCCGTCGCACGGCGAGGGTGCGCATCCTCACCCCCAGGGCCAGGACCGTCACAAGCCAGTCAACACACCCCTACGCCAGTCACCCAATGATGGAGGATGACATGAACAGCGTGAAGGACACCGGGACCGTCGCAGGCCCGGCATTGGGCCGGACCAGCCACACCCACCGACTCCGCGGGCTCGCCGTCACCGGCTTCGTCGCCACGCTCGCAGCGATGGTGGCCACCACCCTCGCCGCCGCGCTTGCCCAGGCCGTCGGCGTCGACTTCGAGATCCCCGATGGCGGCGAGACGATCCCGTTGCCCGGGTTCGCCGTGGTGACCGGCTTCTTCTCGGTCGTGGGCATCGTCATTGCCGTCGCTCTTCTTCGTTGGAGCGCTCGCCCCGCCGAGCGATTCGTGTGGACGGCAGTGACGCTGACCGCGATCTCGTTGGTCCCGCCCTTCCTCTCCGGGGCGAACACCGCCACCACCACCGCCCTCCTCGGGCTACACCTCGTCCCTGCGGCGGTGATGATCCCCACCCTGGCGCGCAGCCTCCGCGCCCGGACCGATTGACGATCCCGCAACGAGACACCGCGCGACGTAAGGGCATGCGCGAGCGCACCGGGTACCCCGGTCGTGTTCACTCTGGCCGACCCCGCCGTCGCGCGCCTCCCATGTGGATTCGGCTCCTGCGCGGCGGGGAGGCGGAGCAGATGTCGGTGACAGGCTGCCGTTCGATCTTCATCCGAAAGGTTTCGGTGCGTCCGGAGTACTCATCGCGCAGCTCGATCTCCAGACCCGGCCCGTAGCCGAGCCATTCGCTGAGCGAGTCGTAACTGCTGCCCTTCAACTGTTCAAGGGAGCTGACGAAGTCATTGAGCGCTCCCTCGAAGCGGTAGCCGCCGAGGACTCGGCACAGTGCCCGCTCCAGTGCCCAGGACAGGTCGGTGGGTTGTGCGGACATGGTCGCCTCCGGTTCGGCCGGAGGGAGCGGCCGCCGCGCCGGCGGCCGACAGGATCGGGGATGCTCCGTTCCGGCGAACAGGTCCCCAGGAGCTGCCGACGGTAGGGGCGCAACCCAGCGAAGCGGTTGCGCTCCCCACCCGGCGGTGGCTCATCCTGAATCGCCGGAACGCATCCCCGGCGTGGGCGAGCAGCGGCCGAGGAGATCGAGCCGACCGGTCTCATCGAGTTATGACGATCGGGTTCGCGGCCGAAGTCACCGGTTCACATCACCAGAGGTCGCCGGCAGTGAGGGGCGATCGGCCTGGGAGGTGTCGCGGTCCGGTGCGCACGAGACCGTCAAACCTCAATCAGCCGTCGCCACCCGCTCAAGGTGGCACCTCCGCGTCAGGAGGGAAGCTCGGGCCTTCGTCGCCATGGCGCCGGCATGAGCCGTCGGCTCTGGTGAGCCGGTGCATGTTCGTTCTCGGTGAATGGGGAATCATGCTGCTCATGGAATTGACGCTGGCCGAGGAACTGCTGCTCATAGTGCTCAAGGACGACACGGGCAAGCCGATGATCGATGGTCAGCGGCTTTCGGCGGCGCTGGCCGGTGCGGCGCTGGTGGAACTCACCCTTGAGGGTGCGCTGCGGGTGACCGAGGACGGTGATCCCGACCATCGCGCCGGGCGTCTGGTGGCGACCGGGGCGCAGCCCGGCGACCCCCGGCTGGCGGAGCTGGTGAAGGAGGCGCACGACACCAAGCCCAAGAACGCCGTGTCCAGGCTGTCGGGGGTGAGCGCCTGGCGTAACCGGGCCAAGGACCTCAAGGAGGCGCTGCTCGAGGACCTCACCGAGCAGGGTGTGCTGACCCGGGAGCGGCACAAGGTGCTCGGGCTGTTCCCCACCACGGCATGGAAGCCCGGCGACGCCTCGGTGGAACGCCGGATCGTCGACCGGCTCCGCAGCGTCGTCGTCGATGGCCGTGAGCCCGACGAGCGTACGGCGGCGCTGGTTTCGATCCTGTACGCCGTCGACGTGCTGCCCAAGCTCTTCCCGGACGCCCCCAGGAAGGCCGTCAAGGAACGCGGCAAACAGATCAGCGAGAGCGACTGGGGCGGGAAGGCGGTGCGCCAGGCCGTCCAGGCCGCCCAGGCGGCCCTGATCGCCACCATCACCGCAGCGACGGCCGCCAGTACCGCGGGCTCAGCAGGCTCATAGCCACCGCTCGGCCCGCACGTTCCACCGGCCAGCCCCAAAGCCGTCCACCGCTGAAGGCGCGAACGGCGTCGTCCAACACCCCGAAGGATCCGCGTCCCAGTACCGTTCCGGATCGATGCACAGCAGGGTCCTGAGTCGATTGGCGAGCCCTTCCCAACACCAGTGCGCCGGGACCGGGACACCGGTGATGAACGAGCCAGGATCTTCGATTTCAAAGCACAGGAAAACAGGCACCGTGGGAAGGCCTGCGCACCGCGACGTATTTGACCGAGCCCCACGGCAGCATCAACGGCCTATCGACCATCACGCTGACATCCTGGTGTCCGAGACTCGTGAGCGTGCGGTCTCGGACACCCTGGGGCAGCTTGCCGCCGCGCAGCATGACGAGCGGTGAGAGCAGGAGGAACGCGCTTGAGGCGGGGAATTGGCCGGGTAGACGAGGCTGAGCGCCGGTCCGGGGCCGATGACCACCACTTCGGCTTGGCTGACCGGGCCGTGGCAGTACAGGCAGGTGGGCATCGAGACACGTCCGCTGCTGGTGGGTTCGCTCGGCCATTCGCCCCAGCCGGGCATCCGGCCGTCCAGCATGAACCGGTCGGCCCGCTGGAACGGCACCACGCCGCTGGTGTCGGGTGGGTAGAAGGCGTCCAGCCATTCGGCGCCGCTGAAATAGTCGTAGATCCGCAGGCGGGCCAGGTGCAGACCGTCCGCCGGTAGCCAGGTCTCCGCCCCCCACCGTTCGTGGAGTTTGAGGTGCATCCTCAGGTCGGGGACGAACCACCAGCCGCTGGTCGTCTCGATGTCCGGCCGGTGCGGATGTGGTCATGGATGTGTGGTCCCTTCCAAAATCCCGGGGGAGGACCAAGGGCCTGCCCTCCCGGAGGGAAGACCACGTGCGACGGCCGCCTGCGGAGGGCCACCCGGCCGGAACGAGCGCAGCGAGAGCCGGGTTTCCCTCCGCCATGCCGGCGCAACACCACAACCACCCGGGAGGGCAAGGCCTACCGTCCCGGAAACGATGATCACGAGATCTCCCCACGGGCTGCCCCGTCATCCGCGTCGAGGAGTCCGTCCAGGCCCGCATGCCCACCCCCGAGGAGGCCGAGACTCTGCACATCACCGCCGGCGTCCCCGTCCTGACCATCACCCGCCGCATGCTCTCCGGCGACCGCCCCTACGAGGTCTGCCGCGACATCGTCATCCCCGCCGACCGCATCACCCTCGACTACTCCAGCGACCTGTGACGGTGATCACCGTGCCGGGCGTCGGCTCTGGCCCGGGATCTGAAAACCGTGAATCCTCCCTGCTCAGGGCGTTGTGCAATGGTGCAATTAGCAGAGCCGAAGGTGGTTGGGAATTCCTTGCCGGTGGCCTGATACGGACACGTTAGTGATCTTGACCGTGGAGTCAACGGCGAGAGAAGGTCTCGGCGTCACCAACTGAATTCTGTGGCGGTGCGCAGGACGGCTGTGCGTTTGCCCGTGCTTGGGGAGGTGGGCGTGGCCGTACGGCGCGCTGTCGCCCTTTCGCTGGTCCTCGTGTTGATCAGTGCGGGGGTGCAATCGCCAGCTCCGCCGACTGCCTCGGCCGCTTCGGCGGCATTGCCACGGCCGTCGCCGGAAGCCGCCGCCCTGCAGGAGGCCCCGGCCGGACCGGACAACTCGTCGAGGTGGCCGGCCGGACCTCGGAGACCGACAAGCTGAGCGCGACCCCGCAGGGGACGCTGCTCCTGGAGACCTCACCGGTGCCCGTCCGCGCCAAGCGCGGCGACACCTTCCAGGACGTCGATCTCACGCTGGAGCGGCGCGCCGACGGATCCATCGGACCGAAGGTCTCCGCCGCCTCGGTATCGTTCGGGGGCGGCGGAGACCGGACGCTGGCGACCATGGCCGCGGACGGCAAGGCGCTGACCCTCACCTGGCCCGGGCAGACGCTGCCCGAGCCGGTGCTGAACGGTCCCAACGCCACCTACCCGGACGCCGCCGGACCCGGCATCGACCTGATGGTGACCGCCACCGCGACAGGGATGACGCACTATGTCGTGGTCAAGACGCCGCAGGCGGCCGAGAACCCGGACCTGGAGCGGATCGAGTTCGGGGTGCAGGCTCCCGGTCTGCAACTGCGCGAGCAACCCGACGGTGCGGTCTCGGCGGTCGACGCGAGCGGCGAGGAGGTCTTCACCGCTCCGGAGCCGCAGATGTGGGAGGGTGTCACCCCTGCCGAGCACGCACGACCGGACAGCCCGGACCCCGACGCCGTCTCCGCCGGGCCGGCTCCGGGCGCCAACGTCAAGCCCATGGCCGTGGAGGTCGGGAGCGGTCAGGTCGCGGTGGTGCCGGACCGAGAGCTGCTGGAGTCGGCGGACACCAAGTACCCGCTGGTGATCGACCCGGGCTGGCAGACGTGGAACACCGGCCGGGAGGCCGATGACGACGGCTACGGGTCCCGCGACAGCGGCTGGGCCTACGTCGACCGCACCCATGAGGACCAGTCCTACTGGAAGCCGACCCGCCTGCCGACCGGCCGGGAGACCGAGGACTACACCGACAAGCGGTCCTTCATCCGGATGAACGTGGACAGGCTCCACCGGGGGGCCAACGGCCGCAAAGTGAAGATCAACAGCGTCGCCATCACCTTCGACACCCAGCACGCCTGGTCGTGCACGGCCCGCGACGTCCGGTTGTTCAACATGGAGCACTTCTCCTCGACCACCACCTGGAACACCCGGCCGGACGGTTACATCCCCGCCGGATCCGGCTGGGACACCAGCTGGCTGGCCACCAAGTCCGTCGGTGACAAGGGCCGGCCCGAGTGCGGTGACGACGGTGAGGCCAACGACGTCAGGTTCACCGGAGGCAATCTGGCACGGCTGGTGCAGTGGGCCACCGACAACGGCTGGGACATCTTCACGCTGGGCATCTATCCGGACGCCGATCACAACGACGCCCATACCTGGAAGGTCTTCGATCCCGACCCGCGGATGACGGTTGAGTTCTCGCATTACCCGGATCCCCCTTCTGAGGTTCACATGACCAACGGCGGGACGAAGAGGTACTCCTGCGTGCAGGGCGCCGAACGGCCGTGGCTCGGTGTCTCCCATGACCGCCAGTTGCGCGCCGACCTCAGGGACCTTGACGGCGACAACTCCGGCCTCTACACCGGCCAGCTTCTGCGTGGCCGGTTCGAGGTTTACCAGGAGGTCACCGATGGAAACAACGCGGTGATCGATAGCTGGTACCGCTACTCACCTGAGGACGGCACACCTGCCGACGGGCCCTTCGAAAAGGCCAGCGCCGACAGCGGGAAGCTGCACGCGTCCGTGACGCTGGCGCGTCAGGATCCCTCGAACACACCGAACGGCGGGACTTTCTATCGCTGGCGTGTCCAAGCGGAGGACGAGACCTACTTGGACGGCGACTGGTCGCCCTGGTGTGAGTTCATGGTGGATGGCAAACGGCCCAAATCTCCCAGTGTGAGCTCACCGGATTACCCGAAGGAGCTGTGGTCCGGCTATGACAGCGTCGCGCGAAGGTACAAGTCGACGAATTTCACTTTCGGATCCGGCGGCTCGGGCGATGTGGTCAAGTACGGGTACAAGTTCTCCGACGGAACTAAGGGGGAGAAGGCCGTCTCCTTGGGCCAGTCATCGAGCGTTCCCTGGACACCGAAGAAATTCGGCTGGCAATGGGTCGAGGTGACCTCCTACGACCGGGCCGGCAACCCGAGCCCGACCGTGAAGTACGAGTTCGGCGTCGAGCAGCCGCCGCGTGACGCCGGCTGGTCCATGGACGACGCCGGTGGCGGCGTGGCCAGGGCCGTCGGGCAGACGGGTGTGGACCGCCCCGCCGCGAACATCGTCTTCAGCGGCGGTCCGACCCAGGGCGAGCCGGGCAACCGCGGCGCGGCGATGCCCGCCGACAAGGCGGTGAGGTTCAACGGGACCGACCAGTACGGCGCGGTGAACCCGGTGCTGGACACCGGCACGGGCGGCCAGGCGGTTCCACTGGTCGACACGGCCAACCGGTTCATGTTCTCGGCCTGGGTGCGCCTCGACACCACCAGCGGTGACCGGGTGGCGGTCAGCCAGACCGCCGCGGACGGGAGCGTGTTCGAACTCGGCTGGCTGGGCGCCCGGTGGACGTTCCGGCACCGTGCGTCGAACGGAACCGTGATCGCGCAGGCCGTGCAGAGCCAGGCGACGCCCTCCAACGGGTCCTCCTGGACCGACAACTGGGTGTCGCTGATGGCCGGTTACGACCCCATCGCCGACGAGATCTGGCTGCGTACGGAGGCACCATACGCCAAGTCGCCCGACTGTGTCCGCGACTACGGCGAGGAGCTCTGCGACCCCGAACCGGTGCTCAGACCGCAGACGGTCACGGTCTCTCATACCTGGACCCCGGCCGCCGGCCAAGGCGCGCTGCTGATCGGGGCGACCACCGCGGTAGGCGGAGGCAAGGGCTCGTACTGGAGCGGATGGCTGGACGACATGCAGTTGTGGCCGCTCAGCCATCCGGACGACACGGTGCTGAGCGTCATCTACAACGAGACCGTCCAGGACCAGTTGTTCGCCGGGATGACGCTGCGGCTGGTCAACGTCAACTCCGGCCACTGCCTGGACGTCACCGGGGGCGGGACCGCCAGCGGCGTGAACGTCAGACAGCTGAACTGCAACGCCGGTGCCGCGCAGAACTGGCAGTTCACCGACGTGGGCGACGGCTACTACACGCTGACCAACTCCAACAGCGGCAAGTGCCTCGACATCGACGGCACCGACGGTTCCGGCACGGCCGACGGGCGCAACGCATGGCAGTACGACTGCAACGGCAGCGAGGGCCAGCAGTGGAAGCCGGAGAAGAAGGACGGCGGCTACTGGCTGAAGTCCAGGCGCAGCAACAAATGCCTGGTCGTGGACGGCTCGTCCACGACCTCCGGCAGCAACGTGAGCCAGTGGTCATGTCAGGACGGCGTCCGCGGCCAGGTGTGGAACATCACCGAGGAAAAGCGCCACGAACTCAACAACATCACCTACCGGCTGCACGGCTTTGGCAGCGGCAAGTGCCTGGAGGTCGCCGGCGCCTCCTCCGACCCCGGTGCCAACGTCCGACAGGGGAACTGTAGCGGCGCCACCTCGCAGGATTGGACATTCCGTCACCAGGGCGACTCCTACTACTCGCTGACCAACGTCAACAGCGGCGAGTGCCTGGAGGTCGCCGGAGCGTCCCCCAATGCCGGGGCGAACGTGGTGCAGGGCAACTGCCTGCCTGGCGAGCCACGCCAGTCATGGAAGGTCGTGGCCGTCGGCGACGACGGCAACCAGGGCTATCGCCTGACCGCCAAGCACAGCGGCCTGGTGCTGGAGGTGAGCGATGCCTCGACCGCCGACGGCGCCAACGTCGTCCAGAACACCCCCGAGGAACCCGTGCAACCGCACCAAGTGTGGAAGCTGGGCTGTCTGCCCAGCAGCCTTTGGCGGTGCACCGGCTAGCACACGTATTCCCCGGCTCTCCTGACGGTTCGGTGTCCACGCCACATGTGTGACACATGCGCAGATATGAGGCAGCAGTGAGTGGTGTGATGCGGTCGCTGGGCGCGGCGCGCGGGCTGGTGGTCCTGGTCGCGTTGCTGACCTCCCTGGCACTGTTCACCGGCATGACCGGCGAGGCCGCCGGTGCGGTCAGGCCGAAGCTGAGCGAGTCAGGGAAACAACGGCGTCCCAAGGCACAGGAGACCAAACCGATCAAGGGGCGGGTGCTCAAGTCCCGGGAGGCCAGGCTTCCCGGGCAGAAGGGCACCCCGGCCGGCCAGGAACGGCCCAAGCCTTCCTGGCCGGCCGGCGGGCAGGAGACGGCCGGACTTTCCAAGATCACCGACAGGCCCACGGCCCCGCCCTGGGTCCGCGTCGGTGAACTGCCGGTCTGGCTGACCGCGCCCGCTCCCCGCAGGGGTGCCAGGACCGGCGCGGGCGACGTCCCGTCCGAGGTCAGTGTGCGGATCGCTGGACGCGACACCGCACGGGCGGCGCGCACGGACGGGCTGATGTTGGCCTTGGCCGCAGAAGAACCGGGCCGTGTCAAGATCGGCGTCAATTACGGGGCGTTCCGCACCGCATACGGCGGCGACTGGGCCTCACGGCTCCGGCTGGTCAAACTGCCGGCCTGTGCGCTGACCACTCCGGACAAGCGCGAATGCCAGCGGGGCACCCCGCTTCCCACCGTCAACGACGCCAAGACCGCGACCCTGTCGGCGGACGTGGACGTCCCGGCCGGCGAGCTGCGGGAGCAGACCACGCAGGCGTCCGGCATGACCGTGCTGGCCGCCGAGGCCGGCCCGTCCGGGCCGGGCGGTGACTGGACGGCGACCAGCCTGAACCCCGCCTCCTCCTGGAGCGCGGGCAGCAACACCGGCGAGTTCTCCTGGTCGTACCCGCTGCGGGTGCCACCGGTGCCGGGCGACCTGCTGCCGGAGATCTCGATCGGCTACAACTCCGGCTCGGTGGACGGCAAGACCGCCGCCGACAACTCCCAGGCCTCCTGGATCGGCGACGGCTTCGACTACTGGCCGGGCTTCATCGAGCGCAAGTACAAGGCCTGCATCGACGACGGGCAGACCTCCGGCGACCTCTGCTGGGGCCGGTCCAACGCCTTCATGTCCCTCAACGGCCGCGCCACCGAGCTGATCTACGACTCCTCGGCCGGGTACTGGCGGCCCAAGAACGACGACGGCACCCGGGTCGAGCGGCTGACCGGTGCCACCAACGGCGACAACGACGGTGAGTGGTGGCAGGTCACCACCCTGGACGGCACCCGGTACATCTTCGGCAAGGACCGGCCCGACGACTGGACCTCGGGGGCTCCCGAGACCAACTCGGCCTGGACGGTCCCGGTGTACGGAGACGACTCCGGCGAGCCCTGCCACGGGTCCACCTTCAAGGATTCCAAGTGCTATCAGGCATGGCGGTGGAACCTCGACCACGTGATCGATCCCCACAGGAACACGATCACCTACTTCTACGCCAAGGAGACCAACAACTACACCACGTACGACCAGTGGGAGGGCGGCACCAAGTACGTCTCCGGCGGCCACCTCAAGCAGATCGACTACGGGCAGCGGCAAGGCCTGACCTATGCGGTCCCTGCAACGGCGAGGGTCCGTTTCGACGTGGCCGACCGTACCGACTACCCCGACGACCAGGTCTGTGCGGACGATGAGGACTGCGGGCTGCAGAAGCTGTCACCGACCTTCTTCGACCGCAAGCGGCTCACCAGGATCACCACCGAGCTGCTGACCGACAGGCAGGCCGGTACCTACAGCCCGGTCGATGTCTGGAATCTCGTCCAGACGTACCAGAACGGCGTCCTCTGGCCGAGCAGCGTCCATCAGACCGGTAATTACGGCGGTCAGGTCTTCGCCCCACAGATCACGCTGACCGGCCAGCTGATGACCAACCGGGTCGTCACCGACCGCAGCGGCACCGGTGTGGACAACCTGCCGCCCCACTACCGGCCCCGGCTGGTCGGCGTCGACAACGGCACCGGATCGACGACATCGATCAGCTATTCCGACCCGTATCCGGTCGGCACCGACCCAGATCCGGGCGAGTGCCGGTACGCCGACGGCGCCATGCCGACGCCGAAGTCGAACACCAAACGCTGCTTCCCCGTGAAATGGCGCAATCCGGGCGGGGACATCGTCAACGACTGGTACCACAAGTACGTCGTGACCTCGGTCAGTGAGTCCGATGTCACCGGCCTGTCCAGGCTCAAGCTCACCAGCTACCAGTACTTGGGCGGCGGCGCCTGGCGTTACACCGAGGACGATGGTCTCACCAAGGACCAGTGGCGCCACTGGTCCCAGTGGCGCGGTTACGCCAAGGTCCGCACCATCGGCGGCAGCGGGACCAACGGCGAGTTGCAGTCCCGCACCGAGACCACGTACGCGCGCGGCATGGACGGCAACTACCAGGGCAAGGGCGCCGCGCCACTGGACGTGACGGTGACCGACTCCAAGAACCTGCTCGGCGGTGTCGAGGACATCGACGTACTGGCCGGAACGGTGATCGAGGAGCGCACCTTCAACGGCTCGTTCACCGACGCGGACGAAATCACCGCCACGGTGTCCAAACCCCGGTGGCAGGAAACGGTCAGCCGCACCTTCAAGGACACCATCACCGACGACGACATCACGGTGCGCGGCGGCTGGGTCAAGACACAGTGGACCAAGGACCGGACCCGGCAGTCCGACGGTTCCGACCGCTACACCGAGACCTACCTCGACTACGACGACCTCGGACGGACCGTCGCCGTCGACGACGAGGGCGACCCCGCCACGGCGAGCGACGACACCTGCGCGCGCACCGTCTACCCGAGCGGCACCGCCGGCGGCACGGTCATCCGGGCGCTGCCCATCAGACAACTGCACGTCGCCGTCGACTGCGACAACGCGGCCAGCTCCGAGCCCAACCTCGTGGCCGGCGACATGATCTCCGACGTCAAGACGATCTACGACGGCGGTCAGTACGGGGACCACCCCACCAAGGGCGACGATCGTCAGGTCGAGACCGTCACCGGGGTCTCCGAAGGCAGATCCGTCGTCACCAAGGCCGTCACCAACGTCCACGACATGTACGGCCGCGTCACCTCGACCACCCAGGTCGGCGACCCCTCCACCACGGCGGACGACCGCACCACCACGTCGACCTACGACCAGGCCGACGAAGGCTGGGTGCGCTCGTCCACGGTCACCACCCCGCCGGTCAGCGTCAACGGCGGCACACCCGCGGGCTTCACCACCACCACCGAGTACAACCCGGCCCGCGGCACCCCCACCAAGGTGACCGATCCCAACGGGCGGGTGGCCGAGGCGGTCTACGACGGGCTCGGCAGGATCGTCAAGTCGTGGCTGCCGGACAACCTGCGCAGCTCCAACCCGGACCGCCCGTCCACCATCTACACCTATGTCTTCCCCACCGACGGCAACCCGGTCTCGATCGCCACCGAGACCCTGACCAAGACCAGCCCGGTCACCTACGAGACCTCGGTGGAACTCCTGGACGGGCTGCTGCGTCCCCGCCAGAGCCAGACCGAGGCCCCCGGCGGCGGTCGTCTGGTGTCCGACACCGTGTACGACAGCCGCGGCCTGGTGTTCAAGGCCAACGCCCCGTACCCGATGGCCGGTGCCCCGTCCCGCATCCTGACCAGCGCCGACGACAACCAGGTGCCCTCCCAGACCATCACCGCCTACGACGCGGCGGGCCGTCCGGTCACCAGCACCCTGTACAGCAAGTCCACCCGGAAGTGGGCGACCACCACCCAGTACGACGGGGAACGGACTGTCACCATCCCGCCGACTGGGGCGATGCCGACGATGAGCATCACCGACGCCCGCGGCCGGACCGTGGAGACCCGCCAGTACAAGACCTCGAACCTGTCCGGCGCCTACATCGCCTCCACCTACTCCTACGACGGCGCGGGCCGCCCCCACGAGCTGCGCGACGGCGCCGGCAACGTGTGGCGGGCAACCTACGACGTCCAGGGCCGCCCCAGTACCTCGACGGACCCCGACAAGGGCACCAGCAGCCTCACCTATGACGACTTCGACCAGGTCAAGACGACCACGGACGCCCGCGGCACCACGCTGACCTACACCTACGACAGGCTGGGTCGCAAAACCGAGGTGAAGAACGGCAGCACTTTGCTGACCTCCTACACCTACGACACGCTGCCCAGCGCCAAGGGCCTGCCCGCCTCCGCCACCCGCCACATCGGCAACGACGCGTACGTCACCGCCGTCCGCGGCTACGACATCATGTACCGCAGCCGCGGGTCGATCATCACCATCCCGCAGTCCGAAGGCGCGCTGGCCGGCACTTACACCACCGCCCAGACCTACAACTTCGACGGCTCCCCGGACTTGACGTCCTATCCCGGCGTCGCCTCGAGCACTGGTGGTCTCCCGGCCGAGGATGTCATCACCTACTACGACGACAACGGCCTGCCCGAGCGGAACGGTGGCCTGGCCACCTACGTCGCCGACACCGTCTACAACTCCTTCGGCGAGGTCTCCCAGCTCGCACTGGCCTCGGTGTCGGACCGCTTCATCTGGCAGAACTTCGACCGCGACGAGGCCACCAAGCGGATCACCCGCACCACCGTCAAGCGCCAGACCTCCGCCGCCACCTACGACGTCGAGAACATCTACGACTACACCGACTCCGGGTCGATCAGATCGATTCTGACCAACTCGGTGGGCAGGTCCGCCGACCGCCAGTGCTTCACCTACGACTACGCCCAGCGCCTCACCCAGGCCTGGACCACCAACCAGGCCAACTGCAACACCGCACCGTCGTCGTCCACCATCGGAGGCCCCGCCCCGTACTGGACGTCGTACGAGTACCAGGGCGATGGCGAGAAGACCGGCAACCGCACCAAGGAGACCCAGCACTCCTTCGCCGGTGGCCTGACCACCGACAAGGTCCGCACCTACAGCTACCCGGCGAGCGCGGCAGGCTCCGGCCCCGACGGTCCCCACGCCCTTAAGAGCGTTACCGAGGTCCAGGGCTCCAACACCCGCACCGACCTCTACACCTACGACGAGGCGGGCAACACCCTCACCCGGCCCGGCCAGAAACTCGTCTGGGACGCTGAGGGGAACCTGTCCAAGGTCACCAACACCTCCAACGCCGAACTCGCCGGCTTCGTCTACGACGCCTCCGGCAACCGCCTCATCCGTAAGGACACCAACGGAAAGACCCTTTACCTGCCCGGCCAGGAACTGAAGGTCTCCACCACCGGAGCCACCAGCGCCATCCGGTACTACAGCCACGGCGGTCAGATCGTCGCCTACCGGACCGGCGCCTCCACTTCCAGCGTCCAGTTCGTGCTCCCCGACTACCAGGGCACCGCGAACACCACGATCAATGCCGTCAGCCAGAACACCTGGAGCCTGCGCAACTACGCCCCGTTCGGTGCCGAACGCGGCGGCGGCATCGGCACCTGGCCCACCGTTATGGACAAGGGCTTCGTCGGCGGGACCAAGGACACCACTACAGGCCTGACCCACCTGGGCGCCCGCGAGTACGACCCCTCCATCGGCCGCTTCGTCAGCGTCGACCCCGTCTTCGCCGGCGGTGACCCGACCACCTGGAACGGCTTCGGTTACGCCGCCAACAACCCCATCGACAACAGCGACCCCGACGGCCTGGCGTGCCGCATCGTCAGCGGCTACAAGGAATGCTCCAACCCGCCCGGACACGGCCTGGAGGACACCCATAGGAGCGGCGGAGTCGGAAGCGGCGGCAGCCCGGGAAGCGGAGGCCAGGCCGGCTGCATCGGAAGCTGTTACATCCCCAGGACCCCGGCCCCACCGGTCAAGCCCCCGTGCACCAGCTGGGTCTGCAAGACCGGCAAGTTCCTGAAGAAGCACTCCGCCACCATCGTCGCCACCACGGCCTCCGTCGCCGTCGGCGTCGGCTGCGGTGCCGCCATCGGCTGGACCGGAGTAGGGGGCGTGGCCTGCGCCGCCGCCGCGGGCGCCGTCTTCGGAGCCGTCCACCACGGCATGTCAACACCCCGAGATCAATGGTCAGCGACCGGATTCCTCAAAGCCGGCGCCGTAGGCGCCGTGACCGGTGTGGCAACCCACGGTGCCGTGGGACTGGCCGCCAAGGCCGCAGCACCCCTGATCCAACGCGTCGCCCCGAACATCGCCGGCAAGCTCAGGATCGGTGGTGGTGGCAAGGGCGGTAGTTCGGGTGGCAAGGGCAACGCCACAGCCAAGCCGGCCGCCACAACGGCTCGGCCGAGTTCCACCAGCTCTGGGGCCGGGCGCGGTTGCGTCGGCAGCAGCTTCGTGCCCGGCACCCAGGTGGTGATGGCCAACGGCACCCGCAAGCCGATCGACGAACTCCAGGTCGGTGACAAGGTTCTGGCCACCGACCCCGACACCGGCCGGACCGGTCCGCAGACGGTGGTGTCCACCGTCAGCAGCGCCGGTTCCAAGAACCTCGTGCGGGTCACGGTCGATGTCGATGGTGACCGCGGCTCCAAGACTGGGGTGGTCGTCGCCACCGACAACCACCCCTTCTGGATACCCGCCACCAAACAGTGGACCCAGGCCGGCAAGCTCAAGCCGGGCATGTGGCTGCGCACCAGCGCCGGCACCCACGTCCAGATCACCGCGATCAAGACCCGGACCACCTACCAGCGCGTCCACAACCTCACCGTCGACACCGACCACACCTACCATGTGTCGGCAGGATCCGTCTCGATCCTGGTCAGTAATTGTGGCACTCAAGTAACGTACGGGAGCACTGACCTTAGCCAGGCTGTCCTGGAAGCGCGGGTTCTTGACGGGAGTAAGAGTGCCAATACCTATGCGGCAGCGCGTTACGAGGACTCAAGTGGTGAGCTTCGTACGCTTGTTGTCAATTCTGATGCAGGAGGACACGCGGAGCCGAATATGATCGATCGACTCGCCGAGTTGAACATTTCTTCTAGCTCGGTAAAAGAGTTGTATGTTGAGTATCAGCCCTGTGCCAGATGTGGGGCAAATTATATCCCGCTGTACACCAATGCCGAGATTACCTGGAGCTTTGTTTGGAACAGTGACAAGGTGGTTCAGGCGGCGGCGCGAAAGGCTCGTGCGGCGGCAATCAATGACATCTGGGGGAAGTAGGGGCAAGTGAGTCGAAATCATGTTTGGATTTATGGGGCAGCCTCCTTTTCGGGAGGTGGGCTGGAAGGTGTCGAGCAGCAGGACCGAAGAATTTTTGAGTCTCGAATGCTGCCAATCAGATTCTTCCACTACTTCGAGATGGCAGGGAGTCTGGAATACCTCAGTGTGGAGTCAGTAAGAGACTTCATTTGTTTTGGTTTCACTCGAAGTAGGGACCTGGTCTGCCTCTCGATTGTAGATTCATCAATTTGGGAGGTGACTCCTGTCGGCACGGGGTTTGATAAATCTTTTATCAATTCGACTCTAGATGGCTTCCTTGATGTCATGGTGGTTTGTGAGGACATGATCTCGGGTCATGCGCGGGAGGATGACGATGAAGTAGAGTTGGCGGAAGAGTATATCGAGCGCTGGATCGCGACTTCAGAGTCGATTCACGACCGTATATCCCAGATCGATTCTCGAGCGCTGTTTCCTGGCAGTTACTGGTCGGATTTTTTGAGTGATGTCGCCAATGGTGACTATGAATAAATTTTTTGTAGACGCTCTTGGTTGTCGCCATCTACCGGCTACAGGCTGTGGACCGATACGGCCGCGGTGATTCATTAGGTGTGCATGCGCCTTTATCCCCGGTGGCGGCGGCAAGGGTAACTCCGCCGCCAAGGCTCCCCCGCCAAGAAGCCCAGCACCGGCGCTGGAGGCCATACCGGCGGTGGCAAGTGCCCGTCGAGCTTCGTGCCCGGCACCCAGGTGGTGATGGCCGATGGCACCCGCAAGCCGATCGACGAACTCCAGGTCGGTGACAAGGTCCTGGCCACCGACCCCGACACCGGCCGGACCGGGCCGCAGACGGTGGTGTCCACCATCAGCAGCGCCGGTTCTACTGAGCTTTAAAGGGTGTTGTCGTCTGGGTGAGGCCGGTGATGGCCAGGCATGCGTCGAGCAGGTGGCTGCGGTGCTGGATCTTGCGGAGTCCGCGGCGCAGGGTGCGCATCAGGTGGTCGGGGTCGGTGAAGGTGGTGTTGGCCTGGCTGGAGCGGCGCAGCAGCGACCAGACGCCCTCGACCGGGTTGAGGTCGGGGCTGTAGGTCGGCAGGTAGAAGACGGTCAGCCAGTCGCAGGTGTCGATGAAGGCGCGCATCCGGGCATCACGGTGGACGTTGAGGTTGTCCCAGACCAGCACCATCGGGCCGCCCAACTGCTGGTGGGCGGCGATCAGCAGGTTCCGGTAGTCGGTCCAGGCGAAGCTTTGCCGTCCACGGCGCTTGTGGTCGGTGTGGTGGCGGGGGCGGTAGATCAGCCGGGATCGCTCGCCGGCCGGTCGTCCTGGGTATTGACGATCTGCGTTCGTTGCCGAGGGCCACCCGGATCGCCCGTACCAGCCGGGAGGGCGTTCTGCTGCTCGAAGAGCATCGTGACCGCGAGATCGACGAACTGTGGCTTGATCACGATTTGGGTGGTGACGACAGCATCATGCCGGTCGTGGCCGTGCTGGAACGGGCCGCCTTCGACGGCCGGCCCTTCAGGATCGGCATGATCTTCGTGCACAGCGCCGATCCGAGCGGTGCGGAGACGGTCGTCCGGGTGCTCAAGCGCTGGAACTACCCGGTCCGGCGGGCGACTGCCTGAAGTCATCGCGGGCCCGACGAACCATCGCCGCCGTTCGCCGGTGGTGGTGCAACGTCCCCTGGATGGCCGGTCTCGACGTGTGGGCCGGGGCGTTGTCAGTGGTGGACGGCAGACTGGCGGTATGCGCGTCTCCTCGTTCGCCGTATCCGATGCGGCCGATGCCGCCCCTGGCTGGGTGGAGTCGATGGGTGGTCCGTTGATCGTTGTTCCTGTCTCCGCGCTGGCCGGCTGGGGCGGCTGCACGATGACGGGGATGGTCAACGGTGATGGGGACGTTGCGGATGACTACGACAGGGCCTGTGCCGTGGAGGACTTGGCCGGGGTGATCGCCGTGGGCCGGGCCGGCGCGCAGGGGTTGGTCTTGGCGGAGGAGCCCGCCACCAGTTGCTGGGCCTTCCCCCCGGAATGTGGACACGGGTTTCAGGCGGCAGCGGTCAGGCTACCTGTGGTTTTCTCGTAGTCGATCGGTGAGGTGTGGCCGAGGCGCGAATGCCTGCGGCGGGTGTTGTAGCGGGTGATCCATCGGAACACCGCCAGGCGGGCGGTGCGGGTGTCAGGCCAGTGGTGGGCGCCTTGCAGGGTCTCTCGCTTGAGCGTGGCGTTGAAGGCCTCGGCCGCGGCGTTGTCGGCGCTGGTGCCCACCGCTGCCCGGGAGCGGGTGACGCCGAGCCGGCGGCAGACGGCCTCGAAGTCCTTCGAGCAGTACTGGGCGCCGTTGTCACTGT
>NZ_FNVO01000039.1 GCF_900108175.1 Thermomonospora echinospora | reverse complement strand
GTTCCACGTGGGTCAGGCCGTCGGCCTGGCAGCGTTGCAGGACTTCGTGCAGGTCAGGAGCCTGGTCGGCGAGGACGTCGATGCCCTCGTGCAGGTAGCGGTAGCCGGTGGCCTGCGAGATGCCGGCGTCGCGGGCCAGGGCGGGCACGTCCGTGGCGTGGCGGAACCAGCGCAGCACGAACATGGCCTGCCGGAACGGGCCCAGCGCCCGCGAGCCGCGTGGGGTGCCGATCCGGCGGCGATGTGCCGCCAGCAGCCGGGCAACGTAGGCGACGACCGGACGGGGGATATCGAGCATGGCAGCATAGGGAACCAACGCAAAGCCTCTGGTGCAGTGGACGAGATCTTGTGGTGAGACCTGTCCTACCAGGGGCTTTGCGGCTTCCAGAGGGCAACAGCACAACGCCCCGCAACGTCCCCTGCGCCTGCTTCCTTCCAGTACGCCCGTTCACTTCCGCTGAGAAAACCTCACTGGACAGCCACACCTTCAGGAGCCACCGGTTTGAATGGGGAAGGGCGTCCGGCCAGTTGAGGGCCGACCTGCCCGCCGAAACGTTCGTCCAGGTGAACCTGTGCCGCTTGGCTCCGGCCACCGACGCTCTCACCGGTTGTCGGTCACGCCCGAGCGGGGCGCTCGGGCCGATGCCGGTGTGGGTGCCGTGGTCAAATGCCCGGAGGCTTTGTCCGAGCATTGTGCAGCACTCTTATCTGCTCTTCACTGAATAGTCTGGCTTCTTTGCTGAGTGGCCTGGCCATTAGAGTCGCAACAACCCGCTCCCTCCCTTCTGCGCTGTTCATGCTGGCTCTATGCTCCTCGAGTGCAGCAATCGCTTCTTACGAGGATTCTGGAGGGGTGTCGACCGCCATTGCGGGTGCAGATTCAATCAGAGTGGACAACTCGGCAGTGGCGGCCTGACTGTCGGCCTCGCGAGTTCTAGCAAGTCTCTTCCATGTCGCCTTTGTGAACGGAAGTGCCTGATTGTCCCACCATCTCTTGAGGTGTGGCGCAGCCTCCACAGCCATGATGGCGCCCAGAAGAACCAGAGCGACGGGCGGCATCTTTGCTCGTGAATCGGCCTCGCTCTCGTCGTCGGGAAAGAACGTGCCATGGCCGACGAGGTGCCCTCCATCGTATAGATTTTGATGGAGGCCGCCATTTTTTGATCGTCCAGGAGTTAGTCCATCAGTATATTCATAACGGCCTCTAATGCTAGCCATTTTCCACTCTCAGCCTGCGGGTATTCACGACAGATGCGCTCCCTGAATACAGTTGGCCTTCCGGCTCTTCCAGGGTATGCACGCGCTGCCGTCCGGCGAGCGCGACCAGTCCTCGGGAGCCATGCTCCAACTGTACCTGCGACCACCGACCTTTCCACGGGGAACGCGTGCGTACCTCTCTCATAGACGACCACGGGAGGAGCGATGTCCATGTTCGAGGTTCCGGTCGCCGACGGACAGAGCCGGACGGCTGGCCGAAGCGGTACGACGTCGAGCAGATCGCACGTGAGGTCAAGCCTGACGACTGGGCGCTGTTCCTGCGCGTTCTCGACGAGACCAAGGTGTTCGCCGAAGCCGTCAACCTCGCCCGGGAACAGCCGAGCCCGGTGGATGCAGCGGTTGAGACCGGCACTGAACGCCTTCGACGGTCGGCTCACCACACAGCGTCGATAGGCGACAGACAATGAACGCCAGTTACAACAACTTCTGGCCATATGGCCATATGCCAAGATCTCGGCGCTGCCTGCTCAGGCGATACCGACTGCCAAGATCACCGCCTGTGGTAGGAGCGCTAACGGTAGTTCGTTGGATCAAGGTGAGGGGTGGGGTAGGGCGCTGGTTGCGGGATCCCCCGGGGGAGAGGGCCGGTGACGACCGGGCCGAGGTTGTGTCCGCCCGCGCCGGGGCCGTTGGAGGGGTATGCGGCGCGGTTCGATGATCTGTTCTCGCATCTGGCGCAGCGGCGGGGGTTCCGGGAGTGTATGGCCGGGTTGCCACCGCCGCGGGTTCGCCGAGCCCCTGCACCCCGGCGCGTCGGCTGCCGGGCGGCACCAACGATTCGGCGTTCGCCACCAAGCGGCGCATCGCCGCCGGTCAGGCCATCGCGGCGGCCGAGGCCGGGGTGGTCTTCCGCACCGCGGTGGCCGATTGCGCCTACGGTGATCTGGACGACCTGCGCGCCGAGCTGCGCCGGGCCGGTCTGGGCTGGGTGGTGGCGGTGCGGCCCCGCCGGAGCACCTGGGCCTACCGCGACCAGGCGCACGCCCCCTAGGACGCCGCCCGCGCGCTGGCCTGGGGCGGCCCCGACGCCCCGGCGACCGGACGTCGATCCAGCGCCGGTTCCGCGACGGGCGCACCGCCGCTTGGTGGGCCGCCGAGGCGAGGTTGGGCTGGTGGGGCCCCGACGGCACCACCCGGCTGGTGGTGGCCACCACCGACCCGCACGCCCTGCCGGACAAGACCACCTGGTATCTGGCCACCAACCTGCCCCGTCCCGGCGGTCCGGCCGCGGCCACCGGCCCTCACCCGCCCGCCAGCCTGGCCGAAATCGTCTACCTCTGCGGGCTGCACAACCGGGTCGAGCAGAGCTGCCAAACAGATCACCGACGAGCTGGGGTGGGCCGACTTCCAGGTCCGCTCCCCGGTCGCGATCCGCCGCCACCAGAGTCTGGCTGGCTGCGCCTTCTCCTTGTGCTGGGATACCTGGTTGACCATCCCGCCCCCACCCCGGCCAGCACTCGCCGATCCCACACAGAGGGGGCACCGCGGGCCAACCCCGCCAGCCCCAGCTGGCCCCACGCGCTGCGAGCCGTCCGCTCCTGGCTGAACCCCGCGATCACGCTCGCGCGCTGGTGGCGAGCCTGGTCACCAGCGGCCCCGCGCGTTGGTGACAGCAACTGCTCGACGCGGTCGGCGCTGGCCATGGCCTGCACCTCTACCTTCCATCTTGATCCAACAAACCACCGCTAGCGTGCGTCCTTTCGCTGCTTGCGTTTCTTGTCCTTCTTGGAGCGTTGGCGGATTTTGGTGAAGGCGTCGATGGCGGCGTCGTCGGCTTCGGGGAGGGTGTGCAGGTATTTCTGGGTGGTGACGATGGAGGCGTGGCCGAGGCGGTCTTTGACGATCTGGAGGTCGGCGCCGCCGTGCAGGAGCCAGGAGGCGTGGGAGTGGCGTAGGTCGTGGACGCGGGGGGTGATGCCGAGGTCGGCGGCCTTGAGGGCGGGGCGCCAGACGTGGCGGCGGAACCAGTTGCGGGGGATGTGCTCGTCGTCGATGGTCCGGGGGGTGCGGGGGTTGTCCTTGCCGGCGGCGCGGCGTTCGGCGCGGTAGCGGGCGTAGGCGGCGCGGCAGTGGTCGCAGCGGCAGGGGGCGGCGTTGTAGGCGCTGATGGTGCCGTGCTGGTACTGGCGGCCCTTGGCGTTCGGCGGGGTGAGGCCGAGCTCGGCCGGGTCGGCGACTACCTGGTTTCGGATGGGCGGGCGGGCTTGGACGCGGCGGGCGAACAGCAGGTCCTCGGAGCCCAGGCGGTGGGCGTTGATGTGGGCCTTGAGCTTCTCGGTGATCTGCTTGCTGAGTTTGAGGCGGCGAAACTCCTTGTCCTTGGGGTAACGGGTGATGAGGAAGCGCTTGCCTTCGGGGTGGAATCTGGGGCTGATCTCGGTGGCCTTGCGGCTGACGGTCAGCATGCGGGTGGCCAGGTCGAGGTCTTTGACCCGTAGTTCGATGAGCTCGCCCCAGCGCAGGCCGGTTTCGATGTCGGTCTCCACCAGCAGTTGGTGGTCGGGTTCGCCTAGCGCCTGGTAGAGGAGGTCGAACTGTTCGGGGGTGATGATGGTGCGGGGGGTGCTCGGGACGGTGGGGATTCTCACGCCGCGGCAGGGGTGGAGGTAGGTGATCTGGTCGTTGAGCGCCGTGGTGAACAGTGCGTTGAGGATGGAGTTCTTGCAGGACTGGATGACCCAGGGGGAGACGCCTCTGGACTGCAGGCTCGTGATCCACTGGCGGATGTGCTCGGGGAAGATGTCGGCCATCTTCATCGGACCCAGTTCGGGGAGGATGTGCTTGTCGAGGTAGCCGGTGTACTTCTCGCGGGTCTTGGGCTCGATCCGGTGGTTGGGGAGCCATACCTCGGTGGCGTACTTCCTTAACGTCATCTGGCCGCGCTTGGGGTCGCCCACCTTGCCCTGACGCAGTTCGACCTCCTTGTCCTGCCACGCGGTGTTGGCGTCCTTCTTGTTGGAGAAGGTGCCGGCGGAACGGGTTCGGCCCTGCAGATCGATGTAGACGGCGGTGTAGCGGGTCTTGCCCGCCTTGTTCGTGCGCTTCTTGGCGTACCCCACGGCACCTCTTCATGATCGTTTGTCCGTGGTTCGTCCGCGGACAACGTGTCAGCCGGGATGATCGGGCGGCACTCTCTTGGATTGTGATCATGCCTCTGACCTGCATCTTAGTGCCTCGACTGCGTTGGGTAAAGGGGTCGCTGCACACGGTGAACCTCTCTCTCAAGGCGGTAACGGCGGTTCGAATCCGCTCGGGGGTACAGCGAAAAACCGCAGGTCAGGGACAGAGTCCTGACCTGCGGTTCGTGTTTTCGGAATCTTTTGTCCGGGCTTCGCCCGTGGTCGTAGCGGGCCGTTCCGCGGCCGGCCCCACGAGATCGCCGGTGGCCGTGGACGGCCGTGGGCGTCTCGGTCCTTCTTGCCCCCGATACGTCGCCGGTCCGGTTGAGCGTGGACGGCTTTCATGTCCGCGCGGTCGCACTCCCGTCCCTGCGGTCACCGGAGTCGTCGGCGGCATCCCACCGGCGTGCGGCCGCGGCGAGGCGGTGGCTGCGAATCGGCCGGGGTCGTCAGCTCACGGGGGAGAGGCCGAGGCCGCCGTCGACGCCGAGCCGTTGTCCGCTGATGAAGCCCGCGCGGTCGCTGGCCAGGAAACAGACGGCCTCGGCGACGTCCTCGACGGTGCCGTACAGCGGGGGAGGCCATGGGGACTCTTCGGGGAGGGGGACGTCCTCGGCGAGCGGACCCACGTTCACGCGGTTGACGCGTACGCCGTGGGTGCGTTCGGCGGCGGCGAGGCTCCTGACGAGATCGTCCAGCGCGGCGTCCTGGCCGGGGTCGTGGAGGGCGGAGGTCACGACGACGATGCTGCCCCGGGTGCGCCGCAGTCGGGGGACGACGGTGGTGAGGATGTCGTTGATCTCGCCGATCGGCGGCAGTGCCCCACGCAGGACGAAGACGCACGTGTGGAGGTCGCCGGTGATGCCGGGGTCCGTCCTGGCCGGGGGTTCCGGCCGGACGACCACCGAGCTGCCGTATTGCGTGAGCCGGGTGGCGATGGCCTCGACGGCGGGATCGGTTCCACCGATCACCATGGCCTTCCCCTTGCGGAAGGCGAAGTCGCTCATCATGCACCTGCTTTCAAGACCAGGCGGGCATACCGCCGCCAACGGGGATCCCGCCCCGGTGTTGGAGGGGGTCGCGTCGCCGCAGTGACGGCAGGGCAGCGTCCGGGATTCCCTCCAAGGGGCGGAGTCCGGATCAGGGCGAGACGATCAGGGACAGCCCCAGAAGGTCCAGGCGGCCGGTCTCGCGGTACCCGGGGCCCAGCGGAGACAGCGGCAGGTCCAGGCTCTCCCCGGGCCGGACACCGATCGAACGGACGCCGAACCCGTCGGCCGGGTCGGTCCCGGTCACGAGGATGACGTCGGCGCCGCGTGACCAGGAGAAGCGCACGATCCGCCGGCCGCCGGGCGCGTCGAGCTCCTCCTCGCGTCCGCCCAGGATGTCCCGCAGCACCGGCCGCTGGGTGGTCAGGCCGGGCACCCGGGCGAGCACGAAGTCGACGTCGGCCGGGCGTCCGTCCACCCTGTCCGACCACGGCGCGGGCACGTGCGCGTCCGACTCGACGGTGGTGGGGTCGATGGCGGACTCGACGAACTGGACCAGGAAGCCCAGCCCGGTGTCCCGCGGGTGCAGGAACGCCTCCTTCCACACGTCGTGTTCAAGGTTGACGAGGATCGGCTCGATGCCGTGCTCGACGGCCGCGTCGAGGGTGCGCTTGATGTCGGTGACCTTGAAGGTCAGGTGATGGGGCCTGGGCCGTCCGCCCGCCTGCTCCAGGAACCGCCGGACGAACGAGTCCGGCGAGGAGCCGGGGGACAGCAGTTCGAGGCGTGTGTCGTTGCCGAAGTGGAGCTGGCAGACGTCCATGTGCGGCATGCGCGCGCCGTGGCCCCACCGTCCGCCGAGGACACTGGCGAGCCAGGGCCCGGCCGGGCTCCAGTCCGGCGCGGCGATGGCGAGGTGATCGAACGAGTAGGCCGTCATGGGTGCGCCGCCCTCCTTTCAGGACGTTTTCAGGACGCGGGACCGGTGTCCGTCGGCCGCCAGCAGAGGGCGAGCAGGGCCGTCGCTCCTCCCGCGCCGATCGCGGCGGCCGTTAGCAGGCCGGTCCAGCCGGTGAGGGCGTGTCCGGCGATCTCCTGGAGCCCCAGGAGGTGGTCGAGGGAGACCCTGCCCGGTCCCAGTGCCGCGAGGGCGAGGGCGACGACCGAGATCATCAGGACGTACTCGTACCCCTCGCCCTTGTTGAAGATGAAGAAACCGTTGCGCAGGTGGTTGGCGACCAGGGCGACCAGCATGGTGCCCAGCACGGCGCCGGCGGCGGCGGCGTTGCCGAGCCCGACCAGCAGCAGGACGCCCGCGCCCAGTTCGGTGGCCGTGGCGAGGGCGGCGTGCACCCTGCCGGGCTTGATGCCGATGGACTCGAACCACCGCGCGGTTCCGGCCAGCCGGCCGCCGCCGAAGGCGTGGTTCCAGCCGTGCGCGATCATGGTGGCGCCGACCGTGGCGCGCAGCAGCAGCGCCGTCAGGTCCGTCTCGATCATGTGCGGGCGCCGGTCCAGCCGGCGACCAGGGCCGCCCATCGTTCGGAGATGGTGCGGTCCAGAGCGGCCGCGGCGTCGGCGCTGAGCCCGGGCCCCCGGTCGGGCCCGCCGGTCACCGCCGGCAGCAGGGTGCGCAGGTCGTCCTCGTCGATCCCCAGCGCTCGCAGGGCCGGCAGGTCCCGGTCGGTGTCGAGAGTGTCGGGCAGATCGGATCCGGCGAGGAGAACGGCGCTGTCCTCCTCCCCTTCCTCCATGAGGAGGTTGATCAGGCTCAGCTTGCCGAGCTGCACGGCGGAGCTCCTTCGTTCGGGTTCTCGGCCTCGGCGCGAGGCCGGGGCGGGAGGCGGGGCGGGGTGGAGACGTCGCGGTCTCCACCCCGGTGGGGGCGTCAGACCGGGCGGCGGGTGGACAGCTCCCAGCCGTTGGTGCGCATGACGGTCTCGCACTGCTCTGGCGTGTAGTCGAAGTTCTCCAGGTCCTTGATGTAGGACGCGGGGTCGGCCAGACCCTCCACGTGCGGGTAGTCCGAGCCCATGAGGATGCGCTCGGCGCCCAGGAGCTCCAGCAGGCTGCGCAGCTCGTCCTCGTAGAAGGGGGAGACCCACACGTGCCGCTTGAACGTCTCGCGCGGGTCCTCGGGGAACAGGTGCGGCACCTGTCCGTAGGACTTCGACAGCTTCTCGAACAGGTGGAACACCCACGCCGAGCCGATCTCGATCGAGGCCATCCGCAGGTTGGGGAACCGCTTGAACAGGCCGAGCGCCAGGTGGCTGGCGATGGTGTCCTGCATCGGGTCGGCCGAGACGAGGCCGCGGAAGGCGTTGGCGCGGAACGCCTCGGTGAAGTTCCGCTCACCCCACTCGGCCAGGAACTTGGTGTAGTGGGTCTCGCCGCCGTGGTAGAGCACCGTGATCCCGGAGTCGTTGACCAGCTGCCAGAAGGCGTCGAACATGGGGTCCGCCGGAGCCTTGGGGCCCACCTCGGTGAGCACGGGGCCGGGGATCATGACGAGGAAGCGGGCGTCGCGCTCCAGCGCCCACTCCAGCTCGCGCACGGCGTTGTCCGGGTCGGCGAGGGTGATGTAGGGAGCGGCGAAGATCCGGTTCAGGTAGGCGAAACCCCAGTCCTCCTCCACCCAGCGGTTGAACGCGCGGAACGCCGCGGCCAGGGCGGGGATGTCGTGGCAGAGCGCGACCTCCATGCCCACCCCCAGCGTGGGCAGCATGATGCACGCCTCCATGCCCTGTTCGTCCATGACCGCCAGCCGCGCGTCGCGGTCGCGGTACTCGGGGCGGATCGGCTCCAGCTCGCCCATCAGCTTGCTGGGGTCGGCCGACTTGGGGTTGCGGCCGCGGAAGTACTCGTCCATGACGCCGGGGGCGGCGACCGGGTCGAACGTCGGCTTCGGGATGAACTTGTTGACCTTCTCCGCGACCAGCAGCCGGGTCTTGCCGTCGATCTGTACCCACTGCATGGTGCGCTTGCGGAACTCCGGCTCGATGTACCGGGTGAAGGCGTCCAGGGCCTCGTAGTAGTGGTTGTCGCAGTCGAAGAAACGGAACGGGAGTTCGTGCGCCATGGGGGCTGCCCTCCATCGGGAACGGGGGGACCGGCCGCCTCGCAGCGGGCAGCGGTCACTGGAAGCTAGCCACAAATTAGAACATGGTTTCTCGTGTGGCAAGGTCCGGGAGGGTCTCTGTACGCCGAGTGGGCGGTGGGCGAGCCTTCCCTGCGTCGGCGGTCATGGCCGGCTCCATGGTTCCCATGCTGCTGGGTGGGCCCAGAGATGCCTGGTAAAAGGCGCTCTTGGTGAGGTGCCGACCAGGACCCGGCAGGCCGGCCCCATCGGGCGCACGGTGCCTAGGGGTGACGTGGGTCACTCGGAGTCGGTCACTCTGTCAGGGCTGCTGGCGGGTCTGGGGGCAGAAATCATGTTTCATGCAGTGCCTCTGTGGCGGAGAACGTGTTCCGTGTCGGTGTGCTGCCGCCGTGCGGGTCGCGTGCGTCGACCGCGGCGCAGGCGGGCCGCCGGGGACTTCGGCCTTGACATGCATAGAACATAGTTTCAGAATCCTGTTTCAGATTGAGCTCTCCCTGTCCCCAGTGACCCCCGTGCGCTGTCCGGTGGAGTGAAGCCGCCACAGCGTCCTGGTCCGTCCGTCGGTTGAGAGGACCCGAGATGACGTTCCCCGAGGGCGCCCCGGTCATCGACACGATGATCGCCTTCCCGCAGGAGGGTTCCGCCCAGTACGACTTCATCCGCAAGCAGACCAAGGACGTCTCCTCCAAGGAGGAGATGGAGTTCCCCGCCGAGTACATGTTCAAGCAGGTCCCCAAGGATCTGCCGACCGACGATCCCATCAGCGTCACCCTGCGCGAGATGGACCGCTACAACATCCGGTGGGGGCTCATCGGCGTCGAGGACGAGGTCTCCCGGCTGGCGCTCAAGAAGCACCCCGACCGGTTCGTCGCCTCCGGGAACATCGATCCCAACACCGGCATGGACGGCATCCGCACGATGGTCCGCGAGTACGAGGAGTTCGGGATCCGCGCGGTCGGGGCGTTCCCCGCCGGGACGTTCCCGCAGGTGGCCATCAACGACAAGAAGATGTACCCGTTCTACGCCAAGTGCGTGGAGCTGGACATCCCGATCTTCGTGTGCGCCGGGGTCCCCGGGCCCCGGCTGCGCATGGACCCCCAGCGCGTCGAGCTCATCGACGAGGTCATGTTCGACTTCCCCGAGCTGACGCTGGTCACCCGGCACGGCTGTGAGCCGTGGACCGACCTGGCCGTCAAGCTGATGCTCAAGTGGCCGGGCCTGCACTACTCCACCAGCGCCTTCGCGCCCAAGTACTACCCGAAGGCGATCATCGACTACGCCAACACCCGCGGCGCCGACAAGGTCCTCTACGGCGGTTACTTCCCGATGGGGCTGTCCCTGGAACGCATCTTCACCGACATGCCCCGCGTGCCGTTCCGCGACGAGGTCTGGCCCAAGTTCCTGTACGAGAACGCCCGCCGCCTGCTCAAGCTCGACCAGTAGGAGCGTCCATGCCCATCGGACTCACCGAGGAACAGACCGAACTGGCCGAGGCGGTCGCCGGCTTCGTCGCCCGCCACGCCCCCCGCGAGGCGACCCGTGCCGCGCTCGACGGGCTCGCCGCGGGGGGAACGCCTGACGGCTGGGACGCCCTGGCCGCCCAGGGCCTGCTGGCGGTGCACCTTCCGGAGAAGCACGGCGGTGGTGGCGGCACCGGTCTGGACCTTGCCGTCGTCGTAGAGGAGATGGCCCGGGGACTGTTCCCCGGACCGTTCCTATCCACCGTCCTCACCAGCGCGATCCTGACCTGGGCGACCGACGGCCCGGCGCCCGGGCACGTCCTGGAGCGGTTCGCCGAGGGGGCGCGCGCCACCTGCGCCCTGGACCCCGGCGGCCTGACCGCCCGCAAGACCGCCGACGGCTACGCCGTCACCGGGACCACCGACCACCTGCTGTCCCCCGCCCACGCCGACCTGATCCTGGTGGGCGCGCAGGCCGAGGACGGGGCGATCTGGTTCCTGGTGGAAGGCGGCCGGCTCGCTCCCGGTGACCTCGGCCAGGTCGCCGGCGTCGACCCCACCCGCGGCCTCGGCCGCCTCACCCTCAAGGAGTACGAGGTCCCGCACAGCTCGCTCGTCTCGGTGGACGGCACCCGGGCTCGTGACCTCGCAGCGGCACTGTTCGCCGCCGAGGCGGTGGGGCTGATCCGCTGGTGCCTGGAGACGGGGATCGAGTACGTCAAGACGCGTGAGCAGTTCGGGCGTCCCGTCGGGTCCTTCCAGGCCGTCAAGCACAAGTGCGCCCGCATGTTCATCGAGCTGGAGACGATGACGGCGGCGGCGTGGGACGCGGCGCGCGCCGTGGGCGGGCCGGACGAGCAACTCGAACTCGCCGCCGCGGCGGCGGCGCTGGTGTGCGTGCCCGCCGCGCGGCGGCTGGGCCTGGAGACCATCACCCTGCTCGGCGGCATCGGCTACACCTGGGAGCACGACGCCCACCTGGCCTGGCGCCGGGGAATCTCCCTCGGCGCCCTGCTCGGCCCGCCGGCCGACTGGGAGCGGAGGCTGGGCGCCGCCGCCCTGGCCGGGGAGCGCGACTTCACCATCGAGCTGCCGGAGGAGAACGCGGCGTTCCGCGCCGAGATCGCGCAGCTCCTCGACAAGGCCGCCGCCCTGCCCGAGCCCGATCGCCGTGTCCACCTCGCCGACAACGGCCTGGTCGCGCCGCACTACCCGGCCCCCTACGGCCGTGCCGCCACCCCGATGGAGCAGATCGTGATCGCTCAGGAGTACGAGCGCGCGGGCCTCGACCAGCCGAGCACCGTGATCGGCGAATGGGCGCTGCCCACCGTCCTGGCGCACGGCACCGCCGAGCAGATCGAGACGTTCGTCCCGGCCACCCTGCGCGGTGCGGTCGTCTGGTGCCAGCTGTTCAGCGAGCCCGGCGCCGGCTCGGACCTGGCCTCGCTGACCACCCGTGCCGTCAAGGTCGACGGGGGCTGGCGGATCACCGGGCAGAAGGTCTGGACGTCCAGCGCGCACGAGGCCGACTGGGGGATCTGCCTGGCCCGCACCGACCCGCAGGCGCCCAAGCACAAGGGCCTGTCGTACTTCCTGGTCGACATGCGCTCCGCGGGCGTGGAGGTCCGCCCGCTGCGGGAGGCCAACGGCGGGTACCTGTTCAACGAGGTGTTCCTCAACGACGTCTTCGTCCCCGATGCCCGGCTGGTGGGGGAGCCGGGCCAGGGCTGGACGCTCGCCCGCACCACCCTGGGCAACGAGCGCGTCAGCATAGGACGGATGAGCCTGACCCAGCTCGATCTCCCCGCGCTGGCCCGCGCGGGGGGCGCCCCGTCCGGCGAGAGCGTGCTGCGCGAGTTCGGGCGGCTGACCGCCGGGATCCAGGCGATCGCCGCCATGGGACTGCGGACCACCCTGCGCAGCGTCTCGGGCCTGCGGCCCGGGGCGGAGGCCAGCGTCATCAAGGTCGCCGCCGGGTTGCAGACGGCGGCGATCGCGGACGCGGCACTGAACTGGGCGGGCTCCCCGGCCGCCCGTGACGGCGAGGTCGACGAGGTCGTCCACGCCTATCTGTCGGTCCCGCCGCAGCTCATCGGGGGCGGCACGGTGGAGATCCAGCTCAACGTGATCTCCGAGCGGATCCTCGGCCTGCCGCGCGGCTGAGGCGCGCTTCCCGGCCTCGGGTACGCCGTCCGGCGTCCCCGGGCCGGTGCGCGTCGTGACCGGGAAGTTCCAGCGTCCCGTCCTCCCGGCCAGGCCGGGAGGACGGGAGGCGTTCCTGTCGCTATCGGCCGTCCAGGATGAGGCGGGTGACCTCCTCAAGGTTGCGCATCACCTCGGTCACCGTGCTGCGCCCCGTGGTCCAGGAGGTCAGTCCCATACCCAGGGTGGAGTTGATCGCCACCCGTGCCGGGCGGGCGATCTCCTCGGGGACGTCCTCCATCAGCGCGCACATCACGCGCTCGTTCTCCTCGCCCAGTTCCGCCAGCGTCTCGCTGACGTACGGGTCGTTGCACGCCTCCAGGTGCACGGCCAGGCGTGCGAAGTTCGGGTTGTACTGAAAGGCACGCATCTCGCGCTGCACGAAGGCCAGGACCCGCTCGTAGGTGCTCTCACCGCCGCCACCGCGGCGGGATCCGCCCCGCCCGTCGATCTCGTTCATCACCTTGTCGGTCAGCCTGCGGTGCCAGTCGGCCCACGCGGCGGCCAGGAGGTGGTCCTTGGAGGCGAAGTACCGGTAGGCGGTGCCCAGCGCCACGCCGGAACGCTCGGAGACCTCCCGCATCTGCAGGTTCTCCGGTCCGGTCTCCGACACGATCTCGATCACCGTGTCGGTGAGCCTGCGGCGGCGGGCGAGCTGACTGGCGGTCATGGTGCTGACCGTGGTGCGGAAGAAGTCGTGGCTCACCCGCCCAGCTTACGGCAACCGAGTTTCAGATCTTGTTGTCCCCGCGCCTCCTCTTCCGGCCTCATTCCCCGGCGGGACAGGACGGCGGGACAGGGTCCAGTGCATCGAGAATGAGGTTTCGAATACGTCGTGGTGCGGAGGCATGAACGCCCTTCGCGGGAGTACCGGTCGCCGCGGCGCTTCGCCGGCGGGTGGGGCCGGTTCTCTCAGGCGGACATGCCGCCGTCGACGGGAAGCTCTGCCCCGGTGATGTAGGAGGCGGCGTCGCTGCACAGGTAGACCACGGCGTCGGCCAGCTCGGCGGGCGCACCCACCCTGCCCAGGGGGACCAGGCCGTCCCCGCCGTCGGGGCGGGCCTGTCTGAGCAACTGCGTCATGTCGGTGCGGAAGAGCCCGGGAACCACCGTGTTGACGCGGACGCCCAGGGGTGCGAGCTCGGCCGCCCAGCTACGGGCCAGGTGGCCCAGCGCCGCTTTGGCCGCGCCGTAGGCGGCCTGCATCGGCGCGGCGCGCAGCCCCCCGACGGAGGAGACGAACACCACCGAGCCGTGCGGTGATCCGGTCAGCCAGGGCGCCGCGGCCTTGACGGTGTGGAAGGGGCCGTCGAGGTTGACGCCCATGATCTTCCGCCAGCGGTCGACCGGGGTGTCGGCCAGGGAGACGTGCGGGTTGGCGACCCCGGCGTTGGCGACCACGATGTCCAGCCCGCCCAGCCGGCTCGCCGCCGACTCGACCGCCGCCCGGCAGGCCTCCCAGTCGGCGACGTCGGCCAGCAGGACCTCGCAGTCACGGCCCAGCTCCCTGATCGCCCGCGCGGTCCCGGCCGCCTCCTCGGCCCGGCGGCGGCACAGCAGCGCCACGTCGGCACCGGCCGCGGCCAGGCCCCGGGCCGTGGCGGCGCCCAGCCCGCGGGAGGCGCCGGTGACCAGGGCTCGTCGGCCCCGCAGGGGCAGCGGATCCGGGGCGGGCGTGGTGGCCATGACAGGGCTCCGATCACTCGACTTCGGCCGATTCTGAAACATCATTTCAGCAAGTGTCAACCAGGTGGGTCTGCCCACAGGTCGCCATCGGGAGGGTCCAGGTGCTCCCCGGGCCCGCTCCATCCCTGTCGGTGGAAGGCAGAGGACGCCCAAGCAGGCGATCGGGAGGGTTGGGTGCGATCCTTGCCGGGCTTTCGTCGGTGCCCGCCGGTGGTCGTCCACCTGGTGTCTCCTGGTCCTCCGTGACAAAAGATGTGCTTGACATCACTGAAACCGGATTTCAGAATCTTGTTCCATGCCACTCGGCGGACCCGCCGGGCCGATGAAGGGAGCAGACCATGAGGCGTCGAACGCCGCTCGCCACCGAGAGGACCGGGGCGGCATGCCGCGGCTGAGCGTGGAGGAGCTGGAGCTGAGCTTCGGTGGCATACGCGCGTTGAACAAGCTCTCCTTCGCGGTGGCGGAGGGAGAGCTGTGCGCATTGGTCGGCCCCAACGGGGCGGGCAAGAGCAGCGTGTTCAACTGCATCACCGGCCTGTACCGGCCCTCGGCGGGACGGGTGGTCTTCGACGGGCGAGACCTGCTCAGGCTCCCCGCACACCGGGTGGCCGCCCAGGGCGTCGCCCGGACCTTCCAGAACCTGGCGCTGTTCCCTCGCCTGACCGTGCTGGAGAACGTGCTGCTGGGCGGGCACCTGAACGAACGGCCGGGCCCGCTGGCCTGCGCACTGCATCTGCCGCGCCACCGCCGCGCGGAGCGGGCGCTGCGCGCTCAGGCGGACGAGGTGCTCGCGCTGACCGGTCTGGAGTCCCTCGCCGGCAACCCGGCCTCAGGGCTTCCCTACGGCACCCTCAAACGGGTCGAGCTGGCCCGCGCCCTCATGTCCCGCCCCCGGCTGCTGCTCCTGGACGAGCCGGCCGCCGGGCTCCCGCACGGCGAGGTCGGCGAGCTCGGCGACCTCATCGCGCGGATCCGTGCGGAGCTGGGGATCTCGATCGTGCTGGTCGAGCACCACATGGGCATGGTCATGTCGATCTCCGACAAGGTCGTGGTGCTCAACCTGGGCCGCCGCATCTGCGAGGGCACCCCGGAGGAGGTCTCGCGCGATCCCGAGGTGATCGCCGCCTACCTGGGGGAGGCAGCGTGAGCCCGGTGCTGGAGGTCCGCGGCCTGACCGCGGGCTACGGCTCGCTGACGGTCCTGCGGGACGTCGGCCTCACCGTCGGAGAGGGCGAGATCGTGGTCGTCCTCGGCGCGAACGGCGCGGGGAAGACCACCACCCTGCGGGCGCTCAGCGGGTTGATCCCCGCGCAGGGGAGCGTCGTGCTGTCCGGCACGGAGCTGCTGGGCAGGAAGGCGGACGCCCGGGCCCGGCTCGGGCTGGGGCACGCCCCCGAGGGGCGCGGCACGTTCACGGACCTGACGGTCGACGAGAACCTCCGGATGGGCGGGCTCCGGCTCCCCAGGAACGAGCTGCCGGCCGCGCTCGACCAGGCCTACGGCCTGTTCCCGCAGCTGACCCCGCTGCGCGACCGGGCCGCGGGACGGCTCAGCGGAGGCGAGCAGCAGATGCTCACCGTCGCCCGGGCGCTGATGGCACGCCCCCGGCTGCTGCTGCTCGACGAGCCGTCGATGGGACTGGCACCCCAGATCACCGCCAACCTGTTCGCCGAACTGCGCAGGGTCAACGCCGAGTCCGGCACGGCGATGCTGCTGGTGGAGCAGAACGCCGCGGCGGCGCTGACCATCGCCCACCACGGCCACGTCCTGGAGTCCGGCCACATCGTCCTGTCCGGCACCGGCTCGCAGCTCGCGGGCAACCCGTCGGTCCGCCGCGCCTATCTGGGGGTCTGACCGTGGCACTGTTCCTGCAACGCCTCATCGACGGCATCGGCAACGGGATGCTCTACGGCGCCGTCGCCCTCGCGCTCGTCCTCATCTACCGCGCCACCGGCATGGTCAACTTCGCGCAGGGCGAGATGGCCATGTTCTGCACCTTCATCACCTGGAAGCTGGCGGACCACGAATTCGGCCTCGGGCTGCCCATCGTGGCGGGCATCGCCGGAGGAGTGATCTTCGGCTTCCTGTTCGGCGCCGCTCTCGAACGCGTCGTCATCCGCCCGTTCGAGTCCGCCGACCATCTCCGGCAGATGATCGTCACCCTCGGGCTGTTCCTGGCGATCAACGCGCTGGCCGCGTGGATCTTCACCGCCGACACCCAGCGGCTCGCTTCCCCGTTCCCCTCGGGCGCGCTGCGCCTGGGCGGGGTGTCGGTCTCCTACCACCAGCTCGGCGTGATCGCGGTGCTGCTGGTGATGGCGCTGGCGCTGCGCGAGCTGTTCGGCCGCACCCGGCTGGGCCTGGCGATCCGCGGGGCGTCCATGAACCCCGAGTCCAGCCGGCTGCTCGGCGTCGACGTCAGCCGGATGCTGATGATCGGCTGGGGACTGTCCGCGGCGATCGGCGCGCTGGCCGGCGCGCTGGTGGCCCCGGCCGTCTTCGTCAGCCCCGGCATGATGCAGACCCTGTTGCTGTACGGCTTCGCCGCCGCCGTCCTGGGCGGATTCGACAGCGCTCCCGGCGCGCTGGTGGGCGGGGTCATGGTCGGCGTGGTCCAGGCGATGGTCAGCGGCTACGTCCCGGCGGTCGGCACCCAGCTGCAACTGGCCACCGCCTTCGCCCTCATCCTCATGGTCCTGCTGGTCAGACCGCAGGGCCTGTTCGGCCGAGTCTCCGTGGAGCGGGTGTGAACAAGAACGTGACCCGGGCCCTGTGGGCGGGGCTGCTGTGCCTGCTCGCCCTGGCCCCCTTCGTCGTCGGCACCGTCGAGATCTCCGCGTTCCAGAAGGTCGTCTACCTGTCCGTCGCGGTGATGAGCCTCAACGTGCTGACCGGCTTCAACGGCCAGGCGTCGATCGGCCACAGCGCCTTCATGGGCATCGCGGCCTACTTCACCGCCCTGGCGGTACAGAGCCACGGCTGGTCCTACTGGGCCGCGCTGCCCGCCTCCATCCTGGTCGCCGCGCTCGTCGGCGCGCTGGCCGGAGTGCCCGCGCTGCGGATCCGCGGCATGAACCTGGCCCTGGTGACGCTCGGCCTGGGCATGGTGTTCCCGCAACTGCCGATCCGCTTCACCGAGGAGACCGGCGGGACCCAGGGCATGCCCGTCGACGAGCCGCTCGCGGCCCCGGCGTTCCTGAACGTCTCGGACGTGGCATGGCGGTACTGGGTGCTGCTGGCCCTGGCCGCGCTGGTGTTCTGGCTGGTGCGCAACTTCCGGGCCAGCCGGGTCGGCCGGGCCGTCATCGCCATCCGCGACCAGCCGATCGCCGCCCACACCGCGGGCGTGAACGTCGCCGCCACGAAGATCGCGGTCTTCGCGGTGAGCGCGGGCATGGCGGGTCTGGCGGGATGGATGTTCACCGTCGCCAACCAGTTCGTCAGCCCCAGCGACTTCACCGTCCTGGTCTCGATCAACCTGCTCCTCGGCATGGCCATCGGCGGCTCCGGCACCCTCGCCGGGCCCGTGATCGGCGCGGTCTTCCTGCACTACATACCCGAGGCGGTCAACGGGACCGGCATCGATCCCGTGCTCACCCCGGCGCTCTACGGACTGATCCTCATCCTCGTCGTCTACTTCCTGCCCGGTGGAGCGGCGGGCGGACTCGCCCAGCTCTCCGCGCGGTTCGCGGCGTCCCGGCGGTCCCCCGACGAGCCCGGGCAGGCACCGCCCAGCACCCCCCGGCTCACCTCCTCCACCTCCCACCCCTAGGAGCACCCCGTGACCCCTCGGCCGAAACTTATGCTCGCGGCGGCGCTCGGCGCCGCCGGCCTTCTCACCACGGCCTGCGGCGGCAGCGCCGTCAGCGACTCCTCGAACGCCTCGGGCCAGGGCTCCGGGCTGGCCCGAGGCTGCCCCGACAACGGCACCACCGGCCTCACGGACACCACGATCAAGCTGGGCCTGTCCCAGCCGCTGTCCGGACCGTACGTCTCGGTGGGCGGCCAGCTCTACGGGATGCAGGCGTACTTCGCCTACGTCAACTCCCAGGGCGGGATCCAGGGCCCGGACGGCAGGAAGCGCAAGGTCGAGCTGGTCTACAAGGACGACGCCTACACGGCCACGAAGGCCAAGGCCAACGTCGACCAGCTGGTCAACAGGGACAAGGTCTTCGCTCTGCTGGGCCAGTTCGGCACCGCCGGCAACCTCGCGGCGCGTCCCATCATCGCCCAGCAGTGCGTCCCGTCGCTGTTCGCGACCACCGGGGCGCCGGAGCTGGCCAACCCCAAGTACCCGTGGGCGATCGCCGGGTCCATCAGCTACGCCACCGAGGGACGCATCCTCGGCCAGTACGTGCGGGACAAGCATCCCAACGCCACCGTGGCGGTGCTGGAGCAGGACGACGACCTCGGCAGGGCCTACCTCCAGGGCTTCGAACAGGCCATCGCCGGCTCGGGGGTCAAGGTGGTCGCGACCCAGACGTTCGAGGCGGGCGAACCCGACGTCAAGAACCAGATCACCACGCTCGCGGCGACGAAGGCCGACCTCTACTTCAACGTCGCCTCCGGCCTGACCGGGCTGCAGGCGCTCAACCACGTGCACGCCTCCGGCTGGCGACCGGAGGTGATCCAGGTCGCGCAACTGCCGGTGACGCTGCTCAGGCGGTTGCAGCCCGGCGCCGGGGACCGGCTGATCACCGGCGGCACCGGACCGGACTTCGCCAACCCCGAGGTCGCCGCCGGGAACGAGGAGTTCCAGCTCTACATGCAGTGGTTCCGCAAGACGCCCGGCGCCGACAAGATCGACCCGCTCTCGGCGTCGCAGGGCTGGTTCCAGGGCCGCCTGCTCGACTGGACGGTGCGGCACGCCACGACCATGGACCGCGTCGGGGTGATGGAGTCGGCCCGCAGCATCGACTACACCGGCCCCTCCTTCACCCTCCCGGGCATCAAGATCCACACCACGCCCGACGACCCGCACCTGTTCGAGGGAATGCAGCTCAACCGCTTCGACGCGGCCAAGGGGCGCCTCGTCCCGCTCGGCGAGGTGATCGACATCGACGGCCAGGTGAAGTACGAGCCGGTCTCCTGACCGAGCCGGTGCCGGGACGGGCCGCGCGGAGCCCGTCCCGGTACCGGACCGGATCTCCCTGTTCCTTCCTTCCACCGCCGGAGGACACCGTGACCGCCCTGCATGACTTCCACGACCGGGACGCCACCGTTCCCGTGACCCTGACCTGGCCCGGCGACCACCTGATGGACGAGGATCTCCGCAGGACCCTGTGCGGACCGGGCGCCCCCTTCGAACGGACCGTCGAGGATGTCCTCGGCACGCCCCTCGAAGTGTTCGCGCACCGGCCGCCGCATCTTCCGGCACTGCTCGTCCGGGCCCGCGAGACCATGCCCGACCTGCCCTATCTGGTGTTCGACGGTCCGGAGAAGGAGACGTTGACCTTCGCGCGGACACACGACCTGGTCGCCGCCTACGCCCGGGTGCTCGCCGAGCGCCACGGGGTGGGCAAGGGCGACCGGGTCGCCGTCGCCGCCCCCAACGCCAGGGAGTACGTTCTCGCCTACTGGGCCACCTTGTCGCTGGGGGCGATCCTCGTCGGCCTCAACGGCTGGTGGACCGCCGCGGAGATGGACTACGGGGTCGAACTCACCGAGCCCGTCGTCGTCCTGGGCTCCGGCACGCCTCTGGAGCGGGTGTCCGGCGCCCCGTGGGTCCGGCGGACCGGGACCCCGGTCGTCGCACTGAAGGAGCTGCACCGGGCGGCGCTCTCCCTGGAACAGCCGCCCACCGCGCTGCCCCGGGTGGAACTGCACGAGGACGACCCCGCTGCGATCATGTTCACCAGCGGGACCACGGGCAGGCCCAAGGGAGCGACGATCTCCCACCGCAACTTCGTGTACTTCACCATGCACGGCTCGCTCGGCGGTGCGGTGAACGCGGTGCGGGACGCGGGGCGCTACCGGCAGCAGCCCCCCGACGTCCAGCGCGCGTCGCTGTGCGTCAGCCCGCTGTTCCACGTGTCCGGCGCGGGGGTCACCATCGCCGTCGCGCCGGCCGTCGGCCTCAAGGTGGTCTTCCCGGGCCCCGGGCGGTGGGAGGCCGAACGGGTGCTCAAACTCACCGACGAGCACCTGATCACGCAGTGGAGCGGGGTACCCACCCACTACTGGCGGCTGCTCGACCACCCCGACTTCGACCGGTACCGCACCGATCAGGTCACCCTGGCCGGCAGCGGCGGCGCGGTCTTCGCGCCGGAGCTGATGCGCTCCATCCAGCGGAGGATGCCCGGCGTGCAACTGGGCAACGGCTACGGGATGACCGAGACCCTGGGCACCGGCACCCTCATCAACGGCTCGTTGCTGGAGGAGCACCCCGACTCGGTGGGGCCGGCGATCCCCTGTACCAGGGTGCAGGTGCGCGGCCTCGACGGCGAGCCGCTGCCCGAAGGGGAGATCGGGGAGATCCACATCCAGGGCCCCGGCGTCTTCCTCGGCTACTGGCGCAACCCCGAGGCCACCGAGGCCGTGCTGGCCCCCGGCCGCTGGTACCGGACGGGGGACTACGGGCGCATCACCGACGGCCGTCTTTACCTGGAGAGCCGGATACGCGACCTGATTCTGCGCGGCGGGGAGAACATCTACCCCATCGAGATCGAGCATCGGCTGGTCGAGCACCCCGGGATCGCCGAGGCGTGCGTCATCGGGGTCCCGCACCGGATCCTCGGCCAGGAGGTGAAGGCGTTCGTCGTCCCGGAGAAGGGGAGCCGGCTCACCGTGGAGGAGGTCAGGGCATGGGCGGGCGAGACGCTCGCGGCTTTCAAGGTCCCCGCGTATGTCGAGTTCCGCGACGCGCTGCCCTACAACGAGACGGGCAAGGTGATGAAGCGGCTGCTTGAAGAGGAGCACGAAGCGAACCCATGACGGCCGGCCCGTCCGCGTCCGCCTGAGACGTCCTCACCGTTCCACGCCCTGCCCCCCGGACGAACCGGGAGCAGGGCGTTTCCTCCTGGCTGCCACTGGAGAGGCAGGGGCCTGCCCGTGGCGTGACGGCGTTAAGAAAACGTCAATTCACCTCCTTGCCGGCCCCTGGCGATCTGGGGCGATCTACGCTCTCCGTTAGATTTCGCCAGGACGGGAACAGGGGATGCTTCCCGGCGGGGGGTGAGTCCTGGTATGAGCACGCGGGGCACGTTGCGCGTCTATCTCGGCGCGGCGCCCGGGGTCGGCAAGACCTACGCCATGCTCGACGAGGGACGCCGGCGGGCCGGGCGCGGCACCGACGTGGTCATCGGCCTGGTCGAGACGCACGGACGTCCCCGGACCGCCGATCAGATCGGCGACCTGGAGGTCGTCCCTCGCCGCCGGACGGTCTACCGGGGCGCGGAGTTCACCGAGATGGACGTGGACGCGGTGCTGGCCCGTGAGCCCGAGGTGGCGCTGATCGACGAACTCGCGCACACCAACGTCCCGGGCAGCCGCAATGCCAAGCGCTGGCAGGACGTCGAGGAACTGCTGGCGGCGGGCATCAACGTGATCTCCACCGTCAACGTCCAGCACCTGGAGTCGCTGAACGACGTGGTGGAGAGCATCACCGGGGTGGCGCAGCGGGAGACCGTGCCGGACGCGGTGCTGCGCCGGGCCGAGCAGATCGAGCTGGTCGACATGACCCCCGAGGCGCTGCGCCGCCGGCTGGCGCACGGCAACGTCTACGCGCGCGAGAACATCGACGCGGCGCTGGCCAACTACTTCCGGGTCGGCAACCTGACCGCGCTACGCGAGCTGGCGCTGCTGTGGGTGGCCGACCGGGTGGACGAGGGCCTGGCCCGCTACCGCGACCAGCACGGCATCACCGAGCCGTGGGAGGCGCGCGAACGGATCGTGGTGGCGCTGACCGGGGGGCCGGAGGGCGACACGCTCATCCGGCGGGCCGGCCGCATGGCGGCCCGCGCCGGGCACGCCGACCTGATGGCGGTGCGGGTGGTGCGCAGCGACGGGCTCACCGACGGCTCCCCGCGGGCGCCGGCCCGCCAGCAGGCGCTGGTGGAGAGCCTGGGCGGCACGTACCACCAGGTGCTGGGCGATGACGTCGCGACGGCGCTGCTGGAGTTCGCCCGCGGTGTCAACGCCACCCAGCTCGTGCTGGGTTCGAGCCGCCGGCGCGGCTGGCAGTGGATGCTCGGGCCCGGGGTGGGCGGCGTCGTGGCCAGGGAGGCCGACGACCTCGACGTGCACATCGTCACCCACGAGCACGTCGGCAGCGGCCGGGGGATCGCCCGCATGGCGGGCTCCGCGCTGAGCCGCCGCCGGCAGATCATCGGATGGGCGCTGGCGGTCGTGGCGCCGCCGCTGCTGACCGTCCTGCTGGTCAACGCCCGCGGCCTGTTCGGCCTGGTCACCCATATCCTGTTGTACCTGGCGCTGACCGTCGGGGTCGCGCTGGTGGGCGGGCTGTGGCCGGCGGTGGCCGCGGCCGTGCTGGGCAGCCTGCTGGCGAACTGGTTCTTCACCCCACCGCTGCACGCCCTCACCATCGCCGGCTTCGAGAATGCCGTCGCGCTGGCGATCTCCATCGCGGTGGCGGTGGCGGTGTCGTCGGTGGTCGACCTGGCCGCCCGCCGCACCGGGCAGGCGGCGCGCAGCAGCGCCGAGGCCACGACGCTGAGCATGCTGGCCACCAGCGTGCTGCGCGGGGAGAAGGCGCTGCCCGCCCTGCTGGAACGGGTCCGGGAGACCTTCGCGATGAGCTCGGTCACGCTGCTGGAGAGCCGCGGCGCCGGCTGGACCGTGCTGGGCGCCACCGGGCCCGACCCGTGCACCGACCCGGACCAGGCCGAGGTCCGGGCCCAGGTGCGCGAGGGCGACGACCGGGACGGGCGGGGCGAGACGGTGCTCGCGCTGCGCGGGCGGGTGCTGCCCGCCGCCGACCGGCGGGTGCTGGCAGCCTTCGCCTCGCAGGCCGCCGCGGTGCTGGAGTGGCGGCGGCTGGCCGAGGAGGCGGCCCAGGCCCGCCGGCTGGCCGAGGGCAACAAGATCCGCACCGCGCTGCTGGCCGCGGTCTCCCACGACCTGCGCACCCCGCTGGCCTCGATCAAGGCCGGCGTGAGCAGCCTGCGGCAGACCGACGTGGCCTGGGACCCCGCCGACGAGGCCGAGCTGCTGGCCACCATCGAGGAGTCGGCCGACCGTCTCGACGTGCTTATCGGCAACCTGCTGGACATGAGCCGGCTGCAGACCGGGGTGCTGTCCCCGCTGATCCGCCCGGTCGCCCTCGACCAGGTGGTGCCGCAGGCGTTGCAGGCGGTGCAGGCGGCCCGGATCGAGGTGGACGTGCCCGAGACGCTCCCGCCGGTCGCCGCCGACCCGGGCCTGCTGGAGCGGGCGCTGGCCAACGTGGTGGAGAACGCCGTCCGGCACAGCCGCGACACCGTGCTGGTGTCGGCCGGTGAACTGCGCTTCGGCCGGGAGCCGGACCGGATCGAGATCCGGGTGGCCGATCGCGGGCCCGGGGTGCCCGACGCACAGAAACAGCAGATCTTCGCCCCGTTCCAGCGGCTCGGCGATGCCCCGCAGGGCACCGGGGTGGGGCTGGGCCTGGCCGTCGCCCGCGGTTTCACCGAGGCCATGGGCGGCTCCCTGCACGCCGAGGACACCCCCGGCGGCGGTCTCACCATGGTCTTCGCGCTGCCGCCGGCCGCCCTGCCGGCGCCCCCGCGGCCCCTGGACGAGTCGGGGAGGGCCCGGTGACCCGCGTGCTCCTCGTCGAGGACGAGCCGCAGCTCGTCCGCGCGCTGCGCATCAACCTCAGGACCCGGGGCTATGAGGTGGAGGCGGCGCCGGACGGCCGGACCGCCCTGGACCTGGCCGCCCGGCGGCACCCGGACGTGGTGGTGCTCGACCTGGGGCTGCCGGACATGGACGGGGTGGAGGTGATCGAGGGGCTGCGCGGCTGGCTGAGCGTCCCGATCATCGTGCTGTCGGCCCGGCACGCCTCCGAGGAGAAGGTGCGGGCCCTGGACATCGGCGCCGACGATTACGTCACCAAACCGTTCGGCATGGACGAACTGCTGGCCCGGCTGCGCGCGGCGGTGCGGCGGGCGGCCCCCGCCGAACAGGCCGCCGTGGTGGAGACCGCGACCTTCACCGTGGACCTGGCGGCCAAGAAGGTGCTGCGGGACGGCCGGGAGGTCCGCCTCACGCCGACCGAGTGGAACATCCTGGAGGTGCTGGTGCGCAACGCTGGACGGCTGGTCGGCCAGCGGAGCCTGCTGCGCGAGGTGTGGGGCCCGGCGTACGAGAAGGAGACCAACTACTTGCGCGTCTACCTGGCCCAGCTGCGCCGCAAGCTGGAGCCTGACCCGGCGCGCCCGCGCCACCTGATCACCGAGCCGGGCATGGGCTACCGCTTCGAACGCTGAGCCGGTTTGAACGCCGGGCCGGTTTGAACGCCGGGCCGGTTTGAACGCCGGGCCGGTTTGAACGCCGGGCCGGGCCGCCGGCGCGCTAAGAACGCGTTAAGAACCGGGCCGGCCGCCGATCACCGGGCGGCCGGCGGCGTTGGATGGGTGGTGTGTGGAACGCCGTTCTGGGCCTGCCCAAACGGTTCCTGGTGGGCCGTCCGCTGCGCACCGAGCAGATGGGCCAGACGCTGCTGCCCAAGAGGCTGGCGCTGCCGGTCTTCTGCAGCGACCCGCTGTCGTCCAACGCCTACGCCGCCGAGGAGATCCTGCTGGCGCTGAGCCTGGGCGGACTCGCCCTGCTGCACCTGGCGCCCTGGGTGGCGGCGGCGGTGATCACCCTGCTGGTCGTGGTGGTGCTGTCGTACCGGCAGACCTGCCACGCCTACCCCAATGGCGGTGGCGCGTACGCGGTCAGCCGCGCCAACCTGGGCGAGAACGCCTCCCTGGTGGCTGCCAGCGCGCTGCTCATCGACTACGTGCTGACCGTGGCCGTCTCGGTCGCGGCCGGAGTGGCCAACATCGTGTCGGCGGTGCCCGCGCTGGCCCCGCACGCGGTGGAACTGTGCGTCGGCCTGATCGCGATCCTGGCGGTGGTGAACCTGCGGGGCGTCAAGGAGTCGGGCACGGTCTTCGCCATCCCCACCTACGGCTTCGTCGCCGTGGTCTTCGCCATGCTGGCCTGGGGCGGCCTGCGCGTGCTGACCGGGCATCCCCCGGTCGCCGAGTCGGCCTCGTTCGGGATCGAGCCCGCCTCCCCGACCACCGGTCTGCTGGTGCTGGCGATCATGCTGCGCGCCTTCTCCCAGGGCTGTACCGCGCTGACCGGGGTCGAGGCGGTCAGCAACGGGGTGCCGAACTTCCGGCGACCCAAGGCGGCCAACGCCGCAGCGACGCTGGTGCTGATGGGGGCGATCACCGTGCTGATGCTGGCGGGCATCACGGCGCTCGCGCTGGCCGCCGGCGTGCACATCGCCGACCAGCCCGGCCGGCTGGTCGGCGCGCCCGCGGACTATCTGCAGAAGACGGTGCTCGCCCAGGAGGCGGCCGCGGTGTTCGGCGCCGGCTCCCCGCCGTTCTTCCTGGTCGCGATCTTCACCGCGGCGATCCTGGTGCTGGCCGCCAACACCGCCTTCAACGGGTTCCCGATCCTGGCCTCGATCCTCGGCGAGGACGGCTATCTGCCGCACCAGTTCGGTCGGCGCGGCGACCGCCTGGTCTTCAGCAACGGCATCGTGCTGCTGGCGCTGCTGGCCATCGCGCTGATCCGGGCCTTCGACGCCAGCACCACCAGGCTGATCCAGCTCTACATCATCGGCGTCTTCGTCTCCTTCACCCTCAGCCAGTGGGGCATGGTCCGGCACTGGACCCGGCGGCTGCGCACCGCCGCCGCCGGGGACCACCGCCGGATCCACCGGTCCCGGCTGGTCAACGGGCTCGGCGGCACGCTCACCGCCCTGGTCCTGGCGGTCGTCCTGGTCTCCAAGTTCACCCACGGCGCCTACATCGTGTGCATCGCGATGCCGTTGCTGTTCTGGCTGATGAAGCGGATCCGCGGGCACTACGACCGGGTCGCGGCCCAACTGCGTCCCGGGGACGGGCCGGTCACCCTGCCCAGCCGCATCCACGCGCTGGTGCTGGTCTCCCAGCTGCACACCCCGGCCCTGCGCGCGCTCGCCTTCGCCCGCGCCACCCGGCCCAGCACGCTCACCGCGCTGACCGTGGGCACCTCACCGGCCCAGGTCCGCAAGCTGGAGGAGGAATGGAGGGCCCGGGACATCGAAGTGCCGCTGGTGGTGCTGGACTCTCCCTACCGGGACATCACCGGCCCGGTCCTGGCGTACGTGGCCCGCATCCGGCGCAGGAGTCCCCGCGACGTGGTCTGTGTGTTCATCCCCGAATACGTCGTGGACCACTGGTGGGAACAGCTCCTGCACAACCAGAGCGCCCTGCGGCTCAAGGCCCGGCTGCTGTTCCGCCCCGGCGTCATGGTCACCAGCGTGCCCTGGCATCTCGGGTCCGCGGGGTCCGGTCTCGAAGCGCCTCCCGAAGCGCCGGCCGCACAGGAGCCGGGAAGCGTCCGGCTCCCCCCGCTCCCGGCGCTGTCCTCCCAGCGGAGGTCGGCCGGGCGCAGTTGATCCGGAGTTGATCCGGAGCCGATCCGGTCCGTCAGGCCGACCGTGCGGTGGCGGCGGCCACGTCGGCGGCGAGGGCCAGCCGCCGGTCCATGCCGGTGCGGGCCAGCAGGTCCAGGGGCTGGCCGGTGAGGCCGGCCAGGACGAGGACACCGGCGGCGGCCTGCATCCGTTTGTGCAGGGTGATGAGGGTGCCCAGCCCCGTGGAGTCGCAGAATCCCAGATCGGCCAGGTCCAGGACCACGTGCGGGCAGCGGTGGTCCTCGGTCAGGCCGGTGACGTGCTCAAGCAGCCGGGGAGCGGTGGCCAGGTCCAGTTCCCCGGTGGCCCGTATGATCACCCAGCCGTTCGTGTCCGCGGCGGCCTCGGTGGCGATGTCCAGTTGCGGCTCGTTGGTCAGCACCTTTCTCACACCCCGTTGGTCCGGTCGGCATCACCTGACTCACGGCCCATGGTGTACCCACAGGCAGCCGATCATTCGCGACTCGGGTGACCGATGGGTGTGACATCAGTCCGGCAGCACGTCGGTAATGGTCAGGTGGCGGTCCAGCCCGGTGATCTCCAGTAGCTGGGCCACCCGGCTGCTGGGGCTCAGCAGCAGGAACCGGCCGTTGGCGGCGATGACGCCCTTGTAGGCGCGGATCAGGATGTTCAGGCCGCTGGTGTCGCAGAAGGTCAGGGCGGACAGGTCCAGGGCCAGCCACGGCGGCGTGTGCTGGGCGGTCACGGCGGTGATCCGGCCGTCCAGGGAGGAGGCGGTGAGCCAGTCCAGGGTGCCGCCGAGGGCGAGGGTGACCCAGGGGCCGTGCAGGTCAGCGGTGATGGCCAGCGGCCCGGTCTCGTCATCCGGACCGGGCGGGTCGTCGTCCGGTGCGGCGGTCGGGATGCCGGTCATCGCTGGCTCCTTGGGCCGTCTCGGACGGCCCGTGTTGAGGACCTCCAGTCTGCCCCATCGGCCGGTACCGCCGGGGGGCGGGTCGGGCGCTCCTTCGGCGAGCCGGCGCAGTGTCGGGAGACGGCGAGCGGCATGTGGTCGAGGCCGACCGCCGCCGGGGCGTCCGCTCCGCCCTCGTCGGCGGTGACGAGAAAACGTTCTAGTGATGACGCCTGAGAAGGCCGGCCGGGTGGTCCGCGCACAGGGATGTCACGGGCGGGAGCACCGAGGTCTCTTCCCTCCCACCCAAGCGCTTGTTACATTCCGCAGAGGAAGAATTCATTTCAGTCGGCTGGGAGGTGCGATGAGGGAGCAGACGGCAGACCCGGCGGTGCGCCGCGACCCGCCGCCGTCGATGGTCGAGCGGATGACCCTGATCCTGGACGCGTTCGACGGGCGCTCGGCCAGGCTGACGCTGGAGGACGTGGCCCGGCGCACCGGACTGCCGCGCTCGACCGCGCACCGGATCCTCGACCAGCTGGTCCGCCAGCGCTGGCTGGAGCACAACGCGCACGGCTACGGGCTGGGCCGGCGGGCGCTGCGGCTCGGCGGCCGCGACGGCGGCCACGGCCGGATCCGCGAGGTCGCCGCGCCGCTGCTGCACGAGCTGCAGATCACCACCGGGCTGGTCGCCCAGCTGGCCGTCCTGGACGGCGCCGAGGTGTACTACTTGGACAAGGTCGGCGGACGGTTCGCCTCCTGCGTGCCGTCCCGGGTCGGCGGCCGGGCCCCGGCGCACTCCACCGCGCTGGGCAAGGCGATGCTGGCCTGGCTGGAGCCCGAGCAGGTCGACGCCCGGCTCGGCGCCGGTCTGCATCGGCTGACCAGCCGCACCATCGGCGACCTCGGCACCCTGCACCAGGAGCTGCACCGGATCCGGCAGCGCCGCGGGCTGGCCTTCGAGCGGGGCGAGTCGTTCCCCGGCATCGCCTGCGTGGCCGCCGCGATCCGCGGCCAGGAGGGGCCGGCGGCCGGCATCTCCCTGGTCGGGGACGTGCGCACCCCGCTGGAGAACGTCGCGCCGCTGGTGGCCGCCGCCGCCCGCGAGGCGTCGCTGACCCTCTTCCCCGGCTCGGGGACGGCGCGGCGCGCCCGCGCCCGGCGGGCCGAGTGCGTCCGTCCCGAACCGGGCGCCACCTGGTCCCCGGAGACCCTGAACCGGCTGCTGGCGCTCGACGGCCGGGGCGAGTGGATGTGACTTCAGCCCCAGCGGTCGCCCCTGGCCCACAGGTCGGGGGCGATCGGCGCGTCCGGCTCGTCGATGCCGAACCGGCTGCGGAAGAAGATCATCGGACGTCCCGCGGTCACCCGCTCGGCCGCCAGCACCCGCCCCAGCACCACGTCGTGATCGCCGGCCGGATGCACCTCGTGCACCACCGCGTGCACGCGCAGCAGCACGCCGGGCAGCGCCGGGGTGTCCCACCGCGACACCTCCCAGTCCAGCCCCTCGTACCGCAGGCCCCGGCTGGAGCCGAACCGCTCGCACAGCTCCTGCTGGTCCTCGCCGAGGATGTTCACGCAGAAACGCCCGGCGGCGCGGATGCGCGGCCAGGACCGGCCCCGGTGGTCGGCGCAGAACAGCACCAGCGGCGGCTGCAGGGACACCGACGCGAACGACTGGCAGGCGAAGCCCACCGGCTCGCCGCCGTCGAGACCGGTGACCACGGTGACGCCGGTGGCGAACTCGGCCATGGCCCGCCGGAACTCCACCGGCGCGGGCGGCGGGCGGCCGGAGTCTGCGGTGAGCGCTGGCTCGGCTGGCATGGGATTCACCTCGGATGCTCGTGGCGGGCCGGTCACGAACGTAGGCCGCGGCCGCGACCGGCCCGAAGGCCCGATCCCGATGAGTGGAAGAAGCCGCCGCCGGCGGCCCGCCCGGCGCCGGGACGGCGCGCATCCCGCTCATCGGGATCGGCGCGGCGACCCCGGCGAGCCGCTGATTACGTTCCCGGCAAGCCGCATCCGAGGGACTGAGAGGCCATGACCACGGAGCTGACCTACGCGTCGACCTCCCGCGAACTCGTCACCGACCAGGGCGTGCTGCGTTACCACGAGGCCGGCGAGGGACCGCCGCTGCTGCTGTTGCACGGCTCCGGGCCCGGTGTCACCGGCTGGCGCAACTTCCGCGGCAACCTGGCCGCGTTCGCCGAGCACTTCCGCTGCCTGGTCCTGGAGTTCCCCGGCTTCGGAGTCAGCGACCCGACCGACCGGCACCCGATGGTCGCCGCGCCCGGCGCGGTGCTCCGCTTCCTGGACGGGCTGGGCCTGCAGCAGGTGGACGTGATCGGCAACTCCATGGGCGGCATCGTGGGCGCCCAGGTGGCGCTGGCGCACCCCGATCGGGTGCGGCGGCTGGTCACCATCGGCGGCATCGGCCGCAACGTCTTCAGCCACTCGCCGAGTGAGGGCATCAAGCTGCTGATGGAGTTCACCGACGACCCCAGCCGCGAGGCGCTGATCCGGTGGCTGCGCGCGATGGTGTACGACCCGGCGGTGATCACCGAGGAGATGATCGAGGAGCGCTGGCGGCAGGCCACCGATCCCGACACCCTGGCCGCCGCCCGTCGGATGTACGGCAGCAAGGCGTTCGCCGCGGGCGCCAAGGCCATGGCCGCCTCCGACACCCCGCCGTACTGGGCCATGCTGCACCGGCTCAGGGCCAAGACGCTGATCACCTGGGGGCGGGACGACCGGGTCAGCCCCGTCGACATGGCCCTGCTGCCGATGCGGACCATCCCCGACGTCGAGGTGCACATCTTCCCCGACTGCGGCCACTGGGTGATGATCGAGCAGAAGGCGGCCTGGGAGAGCGTCGTGCTGGCCTTCCTGACCCGCAAGGACGCCGCGTGAGCGCGCAGGGCGGCTGGGACGCCGAGTTCGACCTGGTCATCGTCGGCAGTGGCGGGGGAGGCATGGCCGCCGCGCTGACCGCCCACGACGCCGGGCTCAAGCCCCTCATCGTCGAGAAGGGCAAGAAGTTCGGGGGCAGCACCGCCATCTCCGGCGGCGGCATCTGGGTCCCCAACAACCCCACGCTGCGGGCCAAGGGCCACGACGACAGCCGCGAGTCCATCCGCCGCTACCTCGACCTGCTCACCCAGGGGCGGGTCCCGGCGGCCAGGCTCGACGCCTACGTCGACCACGGCCCGGCCGCGATGGAGCTGCTCGAAAAGAGCAGGTGGGTGAAGTTCTTCTGGACCGAGGGCTACGCCGACTACCACCCCGAGCTGGAGGGCGGCCGCCCGCTGGGCCGCTCCATCGAGGCCAGGCCGTTCGACACCCGCAAGCTCGGCGAGGACGAGAAGTACCAGCGGCCCAACAGCCTCAAGGGCCCGCTGGGCCTGTGGATCACCGCCAAGGACTACCACGACCTGGCGATGGCCAAGCGCACCTGGGCGGGCCGGCGGGCGTCGCTGGTGGCCGCCTGGCGGGTCTCGTCCAACCTGGTCCGCCGCCGCCACATGGCGACCGGCGGCCGGGCCCTGGTCGCGCGGTTGCGCATGGCGCTCAAGGACGCCGGTGTCCCGCTGTGGGTGAAGACCCCCATGACCGACCTGGTCACCGACGAGAGCGGCGCCGTCGTCGGCGTCGTCGTCGAACGCGAGGGCCGGGCGCAGCGGATCCGCGCCCGCCACGGCGTGCTGCTGGCCACCGGCGGCTTCGACCACAACCGCGAGATGCGCGCCAAGTACCTGCCCGAGGGCGGCCGCGACGACTACGGCATGGGCGCCCGGGAGAACACCGGCGACGGCATCCGGGTGGGGGAGAAGCTCGGCGCGGCGCTGGACCTGATGGACGACGCCTGGTGGATGCCGGCGGTCCGCCACCCGGCCGGCGCGGTCATCCCGCTGGTGTCGGAACGGGCCATCCCCCGGATGGTCATCGTCTCGGCGGACGGGCGGCGGTTCACCAACGAGGCCGCGCCCTACGTCAACTTCGTGCACGACCAGCTCCAGGGCGGCCATGTCCCGGCCTGGTTCGTGATGGACGCCAAGGCCCGCACCCGCTACCCGTTCGCGCAGATCCTGCCGGGCGCGCCGATCCCCGAGGCGTTCTACGAGAAGGGCATCGTCTTCAAGGCCGACACGCTCGCCGGGCTGGCCGAGCAGATCGGCGTCCCGGCCGACGCGCTGACCGAGACCGTCGAGACGTTCAACGGGTACGCCCGCGCGGGCAAGGACCCCGAGTTCGGGCGGGGCGAAAGCGCCTACGACCGGTACTACGGCGACCCCAACCTGAAGAACCCGAACATGGACGTCATCGACTCGGCGCCCTACTACGCGTTCCGCCTGGAGGTCGGCGACCTGGGCACCAAGGGCGGGCTGGTCTGCGACGAGCACAGCCGGGTGCTGCGCGAGGACGGCTCGGTGATCGAGGGCCTGTACGCCACCGGCAACACCTCGGCGTCGGTGATGGGCAACGAGTACGCCGGCCCCGGCGCCACCATCGGCCCCTCGATCGTGTTCGGGTACATCGCCGCCCGGCACGCCGCCGCCCGAGCCGCCGGGGATTCGGGACGGTCATGACGTCCGCGGGAGCGCTCAAGGCGCGCGTCGTCGAGGTCGTTCGCGAGACCGCCGAGGCGCACTCGCTCGTCCTCGAACCCGCCGAGGGCGACCGGGACCGCTTCTCCTACCGGCCGGGCCAGTTCCTCACCGTCCGGGTGCCCGCCGAGGACGGCTGGGTGGCGCGCTGCTACTCGCTGTGCAGCTCCCCGGTCAGCGACGACCGGCTCAAGGTGACCGTCAAACGGGTCGCCGGCGGGCTGGGGTCCAACTGGATCTGCGACAACGTCACCGAGGGCGACGTGCTGGAGGTGCTGCGGCCCGCGGGCACGTTCACCCCGGCCTCGCTGGACGAGGACCTGCTGCTGATCGCGGCGGGCAGCGGCATCACCCCGGTCATGTCGATCCTCAAGTCGTGCCTGGCCGCAGGCGCCGGGAACGTCGTCCTGCTGTACGCCAACCGGGACGAGCGGTCGGTCATCTTCGCCGATGAACTGCGGGACCTGGCCGCCGAGCACGGTGACCGGCTGACGGTCGTGCACTGGCTGGAGTCGGTGCAGGGGCTGCCGACGGCCGCGGCCCTGCGGTCACTGGCCCGGCCGTACGCCGGCCGGGAGACGTTCGTCTGCGGACCCGAGGTGTTCATGGACATGGCCGGGTCGGCGCTCACCGGCCTGGGCGTGCCCGCCGGGCGGGTGCACATCGAGCGCTTCTTCTCGCTGGCCGGCGACCCGTTCGATCCGGCCGTGCCCGAGGAGGGGGAGGACGCGGACGGCGCGGACGGCGCGGACGGCTCGGCGGAGGGCGCCGCCGAGGTCGAGGTCGAGATCGACGGCGAGACGCGGACCGTGCCCTGGCCCCGGTCCCAACGCCTGCTGGACGTGCTGCTGCGCGCCGGGGTGGACGCGCCGTTCTCCTGCCGCGAGGGCTCCTGCGCCGCCTGTGCCTGCGTGGTGGTCGAGGGGGAGGCGGCCATGGACGCCAACACGGTCCTGGACGCCCAGGACCTCGCCGACGGCCTCCTGCTGGCCTGCCAGGCCAGGCCGGTCAGCGACCGGCTCAAGGTCAGCTACGACGGCTGAGGAAGACATCACGGGAGATGAGGCGATGACCAACCGCGTGCTCGACACGATCATGGAACGGGCCGAGGAGATCCGTGAACTCGGGCCCGTCAGCGAGCGCCTCGGCAGGCTCGACGACAAGGCCGCCAAGGTGCTGCGCGACTCCGGCGCGATCCGGATGCTGCAGCCGGCGGCGTACGGCGGGATGGAGGCGCACCCCCGCGAGTTCGCCGAGATGGTGATGGCGGCCGCGAGCCTGGACGGCTCCACCGGCTGGGTCGCGGGCATCGTCGGCATCCATCCCTGGGAGATGGCCTTCGCCGACCCGAAGGTGCAGCAGGAGATTTGGGGCGAGGACCCCGACGTGTGGATCGCCTCCCCGTACGCGCCGATGGGCATCGCCCGGCCGGTGGACGGCGGGTACGTCTTCAATGGCCGCTGGCAGTTCTCCTCCGGCACCGACCACTGCGATTGGATCTTCCTGGGCGGGATGCTCGGCGACGCCGAGGGCAAGATGGCGATGCCGCCCTCCTCGCTGCACCTGATCCTGCCCCGCTCCGACTACGAGATCGTCGAGGGCTCCTGGGAGGTCGCCGGGCTGAGCGGCACCGGCAGCAAGGACATCATCGTCCGCGACGCCTTCGTCCCCGACTACCGGGTCATTGAGTTCGCCAAGGTCATCGACGGGTCCGCGCCCCGGGAGGCGGGGCTGACCAACCCCACCTACCTGGTGCCGTTCTCGTGCGCCTTCCCGCTGGGCATCACCTCCGCGGTGATCGGCATCACCGAGGGCGCGCTGGCCGCGCACCTGGCTTACCAGCGCGGCCGGGTGCAGATCACCGGCACCAAGATCAAGGACGACCCGTACGTGCTGTACGCCATCAGCGAGGCCGCCGAGGAGATCGCCACCGCCCGCACCCGCCTGCTGGACAACGTCTCGCGGATGTACGACAAGGTCGCCGCCGGGCAGGAGGTCACCTTCGCCGAGCGGGCGGCCGGCCGCCGCACCCAGGTCCGCGCCGCTTGGCGGGCCGTGCAGGCCATGAACGAGATCGTGGTCCGCTCCGGCGGCAACGCCATGCGCACCGACAACCCCATCCAGCGCTTTTGGCGCGACGCGCACGTGGGCCTGTCCCATGCCATCCACGTCCCCGGCTCGGTCTACCACGTCTCCGCCCTCACCGATCTGGACATCGAGCCTCCCCAGGGCCCGATGCGCTCGATGATCTGAGACCACCGAACGGCGCCGTCCCACGGCCCGGGCCCCACCACAGACCCAACGGTCATTCGTCCGGGGGCTCGGGGTAGACCGCCTGGAGGAGGGCGCGGACGAAGCGGTCGGGGGCGTCGAGACCGGCGGCGGCCAGGGTGCCGGGGCCGCCGGCCAGCAGGTGCGGGATGGCGGCGTGCATGGCGAGGGTGACGACGGCCGCCCGCTGCGGGGTGACCGGCAGCCCGGCCGCCCGCTGGGCCGCCTCGAACCCGGCGAAGTCGTGGGCCGCGATCGGGTCGAGGAGGGCCGCCAGCCAGGGCCTACGGGCCGCCTCCGTCTGCAGTTCCAGGTAGGCGAGCAGGCGGGGGCGGCCGGGTCCGGCGACGTCCGCGATGAGCGCCCGGAGCATGGCCACCAGGCCCTCGCGGCCGGTGGGGCCCGGCCCGGCGGCCAGGTGCGCCATGATCTCGCGGTACTGCTCCAGGCAACGCTCGGCCACCGCGCGCAGCAGGGCGTCCCTGGTGGGGAAGTAGTTCTTGGCGGTGCCGGGCGGCACCTCGGCGGCGGCGTCGACGGCGCGGTGCGTCAGGCCGCGCCCTCCCGCCTCGGCCAGCACCGTGATGGCCGCGTCTCGCAGCCGGTCCCGCCGGTCCCGATTCACTGCCGCCCCTCTCCCTCCGCGTGCCTTGCCCACACTACCCCAGCCGTGGTACCACGGATGTGGTACCACGGCTGTGGTGAAGTAAGCGGGGAGGGTGGCATGGCGGGAACGGCGATCGTCGTGGGGGCGGGAGTCAGTGGGCTGGCGACGGCGATCGGGCTGCGCCGGGCGGGCTGGGAGGTGTCGATCCTCGAACGGCGGGCGGAGCCGGAACGGTACGGCACCGCGTTCGGCATTCACCCCACCGCGCAAAGTGCGCTCGACCGTCTCGGGGTGGGCCAGGCGCTCAGCGACCGGGCGGTGCCCTACCGGGGCGCGCGGATCCGCACCCCCGAGGGGTCGGTGATGGCGAGCCTCCCCCTGGAGCGGATCGAGCGGAGGGCCGGTCGTCCCGAACTGCTGATCTCCCGGCCCTACCTGATCGACGCCCTCATGGCCGAGCTGGACGCCCTGGGAAGCGCATCCCCCAAGTTCGGGGAGGCCGTCTTCGACGTGGGATCACTGGTGGCCGGCAACGACCTGGTCATCGGTGCCGACGGGATCCGCAGCGTCGTGCGCACCGCCTGCTTCGGCGAGCGCAGCGGCCCGCGCCCTATCGGGACCGTCGCCTGGATCGGCATCGCCGACTTTGAAAGCGGCGTCTACGGCGAGACCTGGGGGAGCGGCCGGTTCTTCGGGATGACCCCGATCGAGCCGGGCCGCACCAACTGGTACGCCATCGTCCCTGAAGCCGGCACCGAGGGGGAACTGCGCGGGCACTTCGAGGGCTGGCACGACCCCATCCCCCGCATCCTCGCCGAGACCGACCCGTCCACCTGGATCCGCTACGAGATGCGCCACCTGTTCCCCGCCCTGCCGACCTTCGTCCATGGCGGGAAGGTCGCGCTGGTCGGCGACGCGGCGCACGCCATGACGCCCAACCTGGGCCAGGGCGCGTGTACGGCGATCCTCGACGCGGAGGCCCTGGCCCGAGCGGTCGCCGAGCACGGCCCGACCGGCCTGCCCTCCGCCCTGCGCGCCTACGACGCCGAACGCCGCCGCAGCGCCCAGCGGGTCGCCTTCGCCTCCCGCAACCTGCACCGCCTCATGACCACCGAACACACCCGCCTGCGCGCCTCCCTCCTGCGCCTGCTGCCGAGCCGATAGCGGGGCCGGGCCGCCCCCGGGGCAGGAGGCCCCCGCCGTGCCCGAGCCGAACACCGTCACCGGAAACGCCGCGGCGCCCAATGCGGTGACCATCGCCATCAGTCTGTTGACTCGCACCCGATCTCCGCCCCTTATGTGGCGTCCGTCACTTCGGTGACGGATCAAGGAAGGGCACGGTTTACCGGAATCGCCCCTGCGACTGGCCGCATTGCGTCGCACGACGGACGGGTTCGCACCCCGGCCTCCTGACGCGGCGGGCGGTCACTCGGGGCCGGCGATGCGGTTGTCCTCGGTGTCGAGCCAGACGTACTGCTCTGCGGGGGTCACGGTCAGCCCCCACCGGCCGGCGACGGGCTTGCCGAGCCCGGCCCACCAGTGGTGCGCGTCGGCGACCTCGTCCCACAGCCGCCGGGGCCCCAGTTGCCGGACGGGGAAGGCATCGGTGCCCGGTCGGTTGCTGAGGCAGGCCCAGGAACGTGACCAGGGGTCGATCAGCCACAGCGTGTAGGCGCCCTCACCATGCTGCTCGACGACGGGCTTGCAGCGCGGGACGCACAGCCCGACCGCCAGCGATGCGTCGTACTCGCCCAGCAAGTCGTAGGGGTGAAGGCGGGTGACGGACCGCGCGGCCCTCTCCACGTCGTAGACGTCGCGGGCGAGCGAGGCGCGTCTGCCGCGCTGCTCGCGCAGCATCATGAACGCCACGTTCCCCACGATCCGCCCGCGCATGGTGTGGTCGGCGGACACCTGGAAGGCCACCAGCGCGCCGTTGTGGAAGTCGGTCGCCCACGGCACCAGCACCCGCCCGCCCGGCCGGGTCTGCCGCGCCCAGGCGGCCGGTATCCGCCTGACCGCCGCCGTGGCGATCACCCGGTCGTACGGCGCGGCGGGCGGGTACCCCTGCGCGCCGTCACCGACCACCACCGTGACGTCGTGGCCCGCCCGCCGTAATGCCGTCCGGGCGTGCTCGGCCACGGCGGGATCGATCTCGACGGTGGTGACGCGGCCGGCGCCGAGCCGTTCGGCCAGCAGCGCGGCGTTCCACCCGGTGCCCGTGCCGATCTCCAGCACCGACATGCCCGGCTCGGCGTCGAGCGCCGCCAGCATGAGCGCCACCACGTCGGGGCGGCTCGCCGAACTGGTGATCTCCTGGCCGACCGGCCCCGGCCCGGCCGGCCGCCCATCGTCCACCTGCGTGATGACGAAGTCGTTGCGATAGCACAACTCCAGCCATCGCTCGGGCTCGTCGGCCCGCCGCACCGGCACCAGACGGCCGGTCTCCTCGGTCCAGACGGTGTCGGGGACGAACCGGTGCCGGGGCACCGCCTCGAACACCGGACGCCACTCCGCCGCCAGATCACCCGAGGCCGTCAGGTCTTCGATCAGCCGGGCGGCCGGCTCCGCGGGGCCGGTCACGCTACCCGCCCTTCTCGTGCCTGCCGCCGCCGGGCGGATTCTTGGGGTCGGGCGGCGGGACCGGCTTGTCCCACTTGCCGTCACCGTCCTTCTTCTCGTCGTGCTTGCCCATCTGGGAACTCCTTTCTCCGCCTGACCGCGCGGCCGACGACCACGACACCCCCCTGACGCCGGTGACACGCCGGATATTGCTCGGCACGCTGAGGAAGGTTTGTGACGGAGTTCACAGAGGCGACGAAGTGTGGCCACGTTGCGGTGCGTGTCATCCGGAACGCCCGATGCTTGGCGATGTTCGTTCGGCCGGAGGGAGTGGGCGCCTGGGTTCTCACTGAGCGGGAGGGGCGGGGCGGGGGTCTGCGGACTTTGGCAGCTTGGCCATCGGCGGCCGGACGTTCGACCGCGGCACCGGAGGACGGGATTCGAGGACGCACAGTGACGCAGATCCGAGGGCTTGGCTATCTGAAGGTCCAGACGCGCCACATCGAGCGCTGGCGCGAGCTAGCAATCGACGGGCTCGGTTTCGCCGAGGGGTCCGGGCCCGATCCCGACGGCCTGTACCTGCGCATGGACGAGCGCCGGCACCGGCTGGCGGTGCTGCCCGGCGAGACCGACCGGGTACTGGCCGTCGGCTGGGAGGTACGCGACCAGTACGCGCTGGCCGCCGTCCGCGAGGCGGTCGACAAGTCCGGCACCCAGGTCACCGAACTGTCCGCGGCCCAGGCCGCCGAACGCGACGCCGAGCAGGTCATCGCCTTCACCGACCCGGCGGGCACACCGGTCGAGGTGTTCTTCGGCCCCGTCCTGGACCACAGCCCGCTGCGGCTCGGCCTGGACCAAAAGTTCGTCACC
>NZ_FNVO01000058.1 GCF_900108175.1 Thermomonospora echinospora | reverse complement strand
CCGGTGAGCGCGTCACCGGTGTTGGTGATGTCGATCGAGGTGGTGAAGCCGGTGCCCCAGTCGTTCTTCTTGTAGACCACCTTGCAGGCGACCGCGGCGCTGGCCTGGTGCGTGCCGGCGACCGTGACCAGCCCGGAGGCCATCAGCAGCGCCGCGGCTCCGGCGGCCAGCCCGCGCCGCCGGCCGGGCGGGGCACCGCGCGTCCCCGGGGGTGGAACGGATCTCATGCGGGTTTCCTCCTCGGCGTGTGTCACCCTGCGGCGCTCTGAGTGGGAGCGCTCCCAATCGAGCGAAGCAGTCCGGCTCCGACCTGTACAGCGGCTTTCAGAGACCTTTCACGGAGAATCCCGGCGAATCGCGGCAACCTTTCCGGCCGCCCGGACGACTATCGGGCAATACGTCGAGGCCGCTCAATGTGGGAGCAGCGGTTTCGGCGGCAATGCCGGAGCCCCGTCCGGCCGTTCTGCACGTACGGATCGGACGGGGCCTCGGTCCACCGTGCCCACCGGCCGGGGCCGCCAGCGCGGGCCGCTGCGAGGTGCGCAGGATCATGGCCACGCGGTGGACATCGGGGAAGTCGCCGAAGGTCCGGGTGCCGACAGCGCCGCGCAGCCACTGCCGTCCGGTCTTCCGGCGCAGGTCGGCGGGCAGTGAGACGTATTCGACGCCGCCGACCGACAGTACGGTGGCGCGGCCGCCCCGGAGCGTCCCGTCCATGCGGCCCGACCCCTGGCGCACGTCCCAGACGCCGCTCATGTCCAGCCGGTGGGCCTTGCGGCCGTCGCCGCCGGGATCCTTGAGACGGAGGGTCAGCCGGAGTGACGTGCTGCCCTCCAGGTTTCCGGTGCCGGCGGCCAGCAGAGTCGGGGCGTCGTGCTCGAAGCTCGGAGGCGGCGCCACCCGGGAGGCGGGGCCGGCGCATCCGGCGGCCAGCAGGGCCACCGCGACGACCGGCGCGAACGGCATGCGGGGTACGGAGGCCATCGGTTCCTCTCCTCGTGCTTTTCCGGCGGGCGGTACGCCATATGCCGGATCGGCCGGCGGGCCACGGAAGGGCGTGGCGGGGCCCGGTCTGCCGCAGCGAAACGCTCCCGGCGCTGCGAGGCGAAGGTAGGCCGACATCGGCGGGCCTGAAAAGCGTTGTTTCATGGTTTTTCACGGCGCCGATCATCGCCACCGGTTGCGGTGGAGCGGTGTTCTCCCTGGTCATAAAGCCTTTCTCGGGACGGTCGGCACCGGCCGGAAACTCGGTTTTGACAGTGCGGCCAGATTTCCTTGACAGGCGCCGGACCCCCGATCAATCTTGGGAGCGCTCCCACTTCCCACCCCGCCCACTCCCGGCCGCCGACCACCGGCCGGGAAGCCCGAAGGGAGTGCAGGCGTGACGATCTCCGAACCGCCTGTCCGATCGGCATGCGCCCGGCCCGCCACCGGCCGGGCGCCGACCCTCGCCCACGTCGCCGCCCTCGCCGGCGTCTCACCGGCCACCGCTTCGCGCGTCCTGAGCGGCTCGGCCCACGTCAGCCCGGACGCGCGGATGCTGGTCGAGGAGGCCGTGCAGCGGCTCGGCTATGTGCGGCGGCGCTCTGCGCCCCGCACCGTCGGGCCCGGCGAGTCCGTCGCGGTCGTGCTCTGCGCGGACAGTTCGCGGGTCTTCGCCGACCCGTTCTACGCCAGCCTGCTGCTGGGGGTGAAACGGGAACTGGAGGGCGGACCCCAGGTGGTCGTGCTCATGGTCGGCAAGACCGAGGAGTGGCGTACCACCGCTGAGTACCTGAGGTCCGGCCACACCGCCGGGGTGGTGCTGGTCGGCTCGCACCGGGACCACCCGCTGACGCTGCTGCACGCGGCGGCCCGGGGTCCGGTGGTGCTGGCCGGACGCCCGCTGTCGGAGAACCGACTGCCGTACGTGGACGCCGACAACCGGGGCGGCGCGCGGACGGCGGTCGAGCACCTGGTGGCCGGCGGGCGCCGGACGATCGGCACCATCGCCGGCCCGCCCGACATGGGCCCCGGGGTGGACCGCCTGGCCGGTTACCGCAGCGCCGCCCAGGAGGCCGGGATCGACATGGGCGGCCTGGTCAGCAGGGGCGACTTCAGCCAACTGTCGGGCGAGCACGCGATGAACCGGCTGCTGGACCGGCGGCCCGACCTGGACGCCGTGGTGGCGGCCTCGGACCTGATGGCCATCGGCGCCATGCGGGCGCTGCGCCGGGCCGGCCGGCGCATCCCCGAGGACGTCGCCGTGGTCGGCTTCGACGACCTGCCGATCGCCCGCCGGGTCCGCCCCCGGCTGACCACCGTCCGCCAGCCGATCGAGGACCTCGGCGCCCGCGCCGCCCGCGAACTGCTCGCCCTCATCGGCGGCCGGACCGCCACGGAACGGGGGGTGGTCCTGAAAACTCGCCTGATCGTCCGCGACTCCACCTGACCGGACGGCCGGAACCGGTCGGGCCGGAGGACCGACCGGACCCGGACGCCGAGCCCCGGACGCCGAGCCCCGG
>NZ_FNVO01000025.1 GCF_900108175.1 Thermomonospora echinospora | reverse complement strand
CCAGCTCGGCGATCCGGGCCCTGAGCTGCTGATTCTCCTTCTCCAACACGTCAGGGGAGGCTACGTCCTGCGCCGGGTTGCCCTTACCGGCGGGCTTGGGCTTAGGCCCGGCCTCGCCCCGGCGCCGGGCGTCGATCACCCACTGCCGCAGCGTCGCCCGGTTGATCCCCAGATCCTCAGCGACCTGCCTGTAGGTCTTGGACGGATCCGACAGGTACAACGCGACCGCGTCGGCCTTGAACTCCTCCGGATAGTGCTTCAGCGCCATCGGTGACATCTCTTCCCCTGGACCTCAAGATCCAGTCTCCAAGGTGTCCACATCTCGGGGGGAAGCCCCCACCGCCAGCGCAGCCAGGACCGCCCAGCCGTTCAGCGGCAGCGACAAAACCACCGCGGTCAGGCCCAGCGCGGCGGCCTTGCCGACAGCCAGCGCCACCACGTGGCGGGCGCACAGCCAGCGGCCACGCCACCCCGGGCCGCCCTTGCCGAGCGCTTCGCTACTGCGCTGCGCCCAGTGGTCCCCCACCTGGTGAGCGGCGTACAGCGCCACGAACACCGCGGCGAACGTGCTTGCGTCGGTGCCCAGCATTCAGGCCACCTCGCCCAGCGCCCGCACATCGGCCAGTTCGGTGATCTCGGCGGCGGTGAAGCCGGCCCAGATGCCGTGCTCGGGCTCGATCCGCAGCGCGTACTCGAAGCAGGTCAGGCGGACCGGGCAGGACGCGCACACCTGCGCGGCCACGTCCTCACGCGCGGCGCGGTCCTCGGCGGACTCGTCGGCGAAGGCGTCGGGGCCGGTGTGCAGTTCGGGGTCGTACTGGCACTCGGCGCCGACGATCAGCGCGGCATGGAGCGCCAGCGTCGGCAGCAGGGACGGGTGAACGTTCACGTCTGCGTCTCCCTTGCTCGGGGTGTTCGGGCGGATCGGTCGGAGTGGGCGCCCCGGCGGCGTGCTTGGTGGCTGTGCGCCGGGGCGCCCGTGGGTCTGGTTGGCGTGCTGGTCAGCCCAGCGCGCCGGCGAAGGTGCTGATCGCGGCGACGGCCTTGTTCACGAACTCGGCGGCCTGCGCCGGGTTGTTGAAGACGTAGATCGCGGCCACCAGGCCGGCGATCATCTGGCCGTACTTCTTCGGCTGCGGGAACACTGGCGAACCTCCCTGGTTCCGGTAAGCGCAAGTATCAGCGCTGATATTGGCGCTGTCAACAGCGCCGGTCCTGTGAGTACGCTTCGGGTGCGGGATCGGGACTAGTGCCTGTTCAGGAGGGTGCTGTGAGTGACTGGGCGGCCGTTGCGCGGGCGGTCAATGAGCGGATGCGAGAGCTCGACATCACGCAACGAGAGCTCGCCGAGCGCTCTGGGATCTCGCCGGCGACGCTGCGAGAGATCCAGCAAGGCGCCAACCGCCAGCGCTCCCGCTCGACCCTTGCGGCCATCTCTCGGGCGCTGCGCTGGCCGGAAGACCATTTGCGCCGGGTCTCTACAGAAGGCCAGGTCAGCGAGTCCACCGCCGAAGATGCGCCAGCGCTGGCCAGCCTGCGGGAAGAACTCACCGAACTTCGTCAGCGTGTCGAAGCTCTCGAATCCCGCTTGCAGCAGTAGCAGAACCGGCACGGTCACCACCTCCTTCCGAACCCTCGACTCCGGGTCAGCGGACTCGTTACCTTGAGACGCAACCCAGCTTGGTCGGCCCTCCGGGGGGTGCAGCAGAGCGCACCGGGGGGTGCAGATGTGCACTCGGAGATGAGGGGATGGCGGACAAGGCGCCGAACGAACGGCTTGCCCGCTTGATGAAGCAAGCCGGCTTCACCTCGCACAAGGCGTTCGCACGCGCGGTGATGGAAGAGTCTCGGCTGGCCGGCGAACCACTCACCCGATGCGATCACACGTACGTCACACGGTGGCTGGCAGGCATGAAGCCACGCGGCAAGGCGCCGGTGTTCATCGCCGCGGCACTCGGCCGGCGTCTAGGCCGGTCCGTGTCGGTCGCCGAGATTGGGATGGCGACGGCATCCAACATGCTGCCCGCCGATCTCGGCATGGCCTACACCGCGCCGGCGAGTTCTGGCGCGGAGGACTTGACGCACCTCTGGCACGCAGACCTTGAGAGCGCCACGCTCGTCATCAAAGGCAAGGTCGACCCCGAAGCGTGGAACCGCGCATCGTTGCAATGGCTGGTCAGTCCGGAGAGTCCGCGGATAGATCGGCCGGCATCTGGGCTAAAGATCGGGCTACCAGACGTCGAACGGTTCCGGGCCACGGTCGACATGTTCGCCCAGCTCGACAACCGCTTTGGTGGTGGCCACGCCCGTCAATCGCTCATCCAGTACCTAGCAACGGACGGCCAGCGGATGTTGCGCGGCCAGTACACCGACGCTGTACGTAGGGCGTTGTTCTCGGCGGTAGCCGAAGCCACATTGCTCGCCGCATGGATGTCTTACGACAGCGCCCTACACGGTCTAGCACAGCGGTATTTCATCCAAGCGTTGAGCCTCGCGCAGGCCGGCGACGATCGGCTGTTGGCGGCGAGCATCCTCGATGCCATGAGCCACCAAGCCACGTTCGTCGGACGGTTCAGCGATGCCGCGAACCTTGCTCGGGCCGCCCGCAGCGGCACGCAAGGGCTGGCGACACCGACTCTCACAGCACACTTCTACGCCATGGAAGCGCGCGCCCTTGCTCGCCTCGGCGACGCTCGCGCCTGCGATTTGGCGCTGTCCAACGCCGTGCGAGAGTTCGAGCGCAGGAACGTAGACGACGATCCCGAGTGGATTCGCTACTTTGACGATGCCGAGCTATCGGCGGAGTTTGGCCACTGCTTCCGAGATCTGGGCCGGCCGGTAGACGCATCGGCCTACGCAAACCAGTGCCTAGGAACCATCGATGATGGCATCTATGCACGAAGCGACTTCTTCGCCACGATGGTTCTGGCCGATGCCTACCTTGGCGCCGGCGAGCTTGAGCATGCGGGCAAGGTCGCCCTACGCGCCCTGACGTTGGGCGAACAACTCCGGTCCGCCCGCTGCGTAAGCTACCTACAGGAGTTTCACCAGCGCCTAACCAACATCGGGAAGTCGGCCGAACTAAGCAACTTCCACGAACAAGCGGCAGGCTCAAGACTGTGGCGTATCGCGTCCACCCGCTGATCAGTCAATCATCTTAGTAAGGCTGCCAGTCCTTACGGCTGGCACCTGTCCGAAGCGCAGCTATGCGCTTCGCCGCTTCCTGGGCGGTCCGCTCGCTCTCGCTGGCCTTCTGCGCGATCCATGTCACCATGAGAAACTCGCGCACTTCCCGCATCACCGGATAGCCAGGCCATTGCATGATGTCGAGCCCGTAGACCTTCGCGAAGGTCTCGTATTCCTCGCGGGTGTGCCATCCGAAGCTATCGAAGTAGATGGCAGTCAAAGCAAGATCCCACTCGCGCGGGCCGACAGCGAAGCCATCCAGGTCGATAAGCTTCGCTTCGCCATGCCGGTCACGCAGCACGTTGCCGACTCCAGCATCCCCATGGATCACCCCTTGAGGCAGAGCAAAGCGAAGCGCGGCATAACTCTGCTCCAGTTCAACCAGCCGAGCAGCCAGGAAGCGCCGGTCATCATCGCTGATCCCCGCACTGGACTCGATGCGATGCCTCGCGTTCTCAAACGGGGCATGCGCCGGAAGCTCCAGGTCAGGCGGCGCCTCAAGCGCGTGAAGCTTGGCAAGGATCTCCGCTATCTCGCTGACCGATGCGTACTCATCACCGTCATCAGACAGCGCCTCCCAGAACGTGACGGCATGTCCGTCAACCATGACCGGCTGTTCAACGGCAGTGGCACGTACGGCGGGGTAGTCGACCGACGCCAGCCAACGAGCCACAGCGACCGCGCGCCGAGCCTGCTGAACGCCGACGTGCCGACGAGAGATCCGGGCCACCACGGGCAGCGCCGCAAGTCGGTAGACAGCGTTCGAGCCTAGCCGCATGAGTCGGGCACCTGTGGCATCCAAGGCGACAGCGGTGCAGGCACGTTCGAGTATCAAGGCCGTACCAGTTGGCGTAAACGTGTCCTCACCCGTAGCGGCTGCTGGCGTGATGTCACGTGTCATGCCTTGCAAGCTACCTCGCCGAGGGCTCACACGCTCATGCAGGCGAACAGTCTGTCACGCCGATCGATCGCGAACGACACGAGCGATCTTCGCCGCCGATTCCAACGGGTCCTCATGCTCCCAAACGCGGACAGTCTCCCAGCCCGCTTCGCGTAGCAGCCGATCAGTCTCAGCATCACGCGCACGATTGCCGCCAATCTTCTTTTCCCAAAACTCCTTATTTTGTTTTGATGGCCGGTAGTGCTCAGGGCATCCATGCCAGTAACAGCCATCTAGAAATACGGCGACCTTAGCTCGGGTAAAGACTAGATCAGCAGTTCGCCGAATCTCCGGCAGTGGGCGCATCCCGACCCGGTAACGAAGTCCCAGAGCATGGACGGCCGAGCGCAGCGCCTTCTCTGGCCGAGTATCACGACTCTTGTTGCCGCGCATGACCGCGCGGACCGCTGGTGACGAAGCCCATGACTCACCGCGCTTAGACGACCTAGAGTTAGCCAACGGTTCAGAACCGGCTACTAGTAGCTGGCGTTTCTGAATGGTACTCCATGCCAGAGACAGGTTATCAGCACGACTTGCCTCCCCCACTTCCCCCACGTACCGCTCAACGGTCGACCCCCTCTCCGACCAACGGAGGTAGGCGTAGATGCGACGCGTTTTAGGAGGAACTCGGAGGTAGACGGAGGCGACGGCCCTACCACCGTCAGGAAGGATGACGGTTCTACGCTCTCGCCCCCCGGCGGCCTGGTCTTGCTCCGCAGCCCTTTGATCACGGCTCAAACCGCGAGCCGCCCGCCAAGCCATGTCCGCAGGCCGGCTCTCTCGCCAATGTCCCGACATGAGCGCTTTCTCCGGCGCGTATCTATATTATTTGGTCTTTGGCTTCAAAGCTTCAGCAACCGACCTCGCTACGACTTCGCCGAGTCTGACGGGAACAGCGTTGCCGAGTTGCCGCATCTGCTCACCGCGAGGCCCTTCCAAGCGCCAATCATCAGGGAAGGTCATGACACGTGACACTTCCCTGACAGTCATGTACCGAATTGATCCATCATCGAGTTTGATCACCGTTTCCCCACCAGGAACACCGTGCACACCGGCCTTCACGGTCTTGGCAGGCCGATCGAGCAGGTTTGGAGTGTGTCCCGCGTATTCCCGAGCGCCAGGCCACCCGAAATGGTGAAGCCAATCGGGATGTTCAATCTTGTCTTCGAGCGGCCTACGAGGCTCCGGTAGAGGCTTAAGATGGGGAGCGTCGGGATCATTGCGGAGGGCATCGCGCAGAGTGCGCCAAGGCTTTAGACCGCCGCCATCAAGGATGCTCGCTTGCACACCAGTCTCTCGTGGCTTGATCCCGTGACGATCCCAGTATTCGCCGGTTTCCTGCTCACGCAGCAGAGCAGCTTCGGAGTGGGTGGGCTTGGGAAATTCCCATTCCGAAAGTCCCAAGTCCTTACGGAAGGCGACGACGAAGACCCTCCAGCGAACTTGGGGAACGCCATAGTCGGCAGCATTGACCAGGAAGTACTTGACGTCGTACCGCTCTTTAAGGTCCTGGCCAGGAGACTTCAGAGCCTTCATTATCCGCCTGTTGTGATCCTGCCAATCTTCTCCATCGACCCGCTCTTCGAGTGGAGCCCTAAGTTCATTGAGGATGTATTCATAGTATGGAGCAAAGGACGGCCGGAGCAGACCCTTAACATTCTCCGCTATCACCGCCCGAGGACGAGTTTCCCTGACGCATCGGAACAACTCGGGCCACAGATTGCGCTTGTCCTCGTACCCCTTGTGAGCACCACCGAGGCTCCAGGGTTGACAAGGAACGCCGCCAGCGATGACATCCACCTTCCCCATTGCGTTGGCGAAATTGACATTGTGGATGTCTCCCTCATACAGAGGCCACTTATCTGTGACTGAGTCAGGGTTGGGCACCTCTGGGCCGTGCTCCGTAGCGACGTTGGAGCGCAGAGTCTGACAAGCCCGGCGGTCGAACTCTACGGCCAACAGGTGCCGGAATCCGGCGTTGTGCATCGCCAGGGCTAGGCCACCGCCCCCGGTGAACAGCTCGATGCTGTCTCTGACCGCAGCAGCCTCGGATGTCTCAGGTACCGCTTCACTCGTCACGACGGAAACCATACCGCGGAGGTCCGACAGCGGAACCTAGGCACGTGGGCCGGGGGCGCTCCACGTCTGCCAGCTGGACCCACTAGCCTACTGCCGTGCCTCCCTACACCCCCGAGTACTACGATCCGATGAGCACGGATCACATCACCTCCATGATCTGTCTGAATCTCGAGGATCAACCGGTCACACCCCTGTGGCCCGAGATCCCGAGGTTCGATGGGTCGGGACTGTACGCCATCTACTACATTGGCAGCTCGATAGAGCTCTACGCTCCGCTGTCGTCGTACAAGATCCCGGTGTACGTCGGGCAAGCGCGATCCCATAACAGCGCTACCGGCAAAGGCGTCAGAGAGCGCGACCCACTGTGGAGGCGTATCAGGGACCACAGCAAGTCCATCGAAGGAGCGGGGCTTCCCCTCCACGAATTCGGGGTGAGACTGCTTCGGCTCCCAGATGTGCACATCGACTTGGGCGAGAACGGTCTACGGGTTAACTACCAGCCTGTCTGGAACGCCGTCCTGACTGGATTTGGCAGCCATGAGCAAGGCTCCTCAACCAGGCAGAGCAGTAGAAGCAAGTGGGACACCGTACATGAGGGTCGCAACAGAACCTTTGGAGCGACCAAGCATGATAAGGACGTACTGCTGGCGAAAGCCCGGAAGCATATCGACCAGCAGATAGCCGACTACAGTCAGGTTCCATGGCATCAGGATTGAACGGCTGGTGTGCGGCGATCTGGCACAGTCCAGCAGGGCCTGGGGATGCAGTAGCCGTCACGTCTGGTCGGCCGCCTTCGTAAGCTCCCGCAGAACCCGCAGAATCCGCGCAACAGCTTTGGCCAGCCATCGCCGCAGGCCAGGAGGCCATCCCGGCGAGGCAGCAGGCCACGCAGAACCCCGCAGAACCTTCCGCAATATTCGGGTCAGGCCACGGCACGTCGGCGGCGGACTGTAAGCTCGCTGCCCTACAGCCAGCACGGGACCTATTTGTGCGGAGTTCTGCGGAGTTCTGCGTGGAGCGCCCTGGTTGGCCGACAAACGCTGTGACCAGCAACGACGCTGCCCGATGGGTTTGTGCGGGTTCTGCGGGTTCTGCGAGAGGTGCCTTGCCTACAGTTGGCGAGCTGGATGCTCATCGGTCCTGTGTGCCGAATACGTGCTAAAACCATGGTCCGCAGGACGGAGAGGCCTAGAGTCTTCGCAGGTCAGATCTAGGGTACGGCTTGGGTAGCAGTATGTACTGAAAAGCGGAAGGTCGGCGGTTCGACCCCGCCCCTGCCCACCTCAGCACACCAACACCCTCTGACCAGCGCAAACGTGGTCGAGGGTGTTCTTGTTTCCAGGGCTTCGGCGCCGTCAGGCGGATGCACCGCGCTCGAACACCTTCCGCCTAACGCGCCTTCGTTCCCGTGGTGACGCCCTGTGCGGACGTGCTGAGCGGTCCAGCCGTACCGACCGGCTGCGACGGGGTCCGGCCCGAGCGCCGTGATCACCGAACGACTGGGGCGCCAAGCCTGCGTTGCTGAAGACCGGTGCATCGTCGGGGCGCTCCCCGGCCATCACCGGCCAGACCGGCCGTCCCTATGGCTCCCGTCCCGCACCATCAAGATCTCCGCAAGCCGCCCGATGCCGGCAGCCGGGTCCTCAAGGACGCCGTCGCCGGTGGCGAGAGGGACGACTACCTGCGCAGGTCGCCGATCCTGCTGGAGAGGGGGCGGTGGCGTAGAGCGCGCTGAGCGCCGCTGCCCTGGGCATCGGTGCCTACGCCGAGTACTACGGGCGCTCCCTAAGGCCCGGCTGGCGCGGCTGGAGGAGCGGCGCAGCATGCTGAACCGCTTGGTCCAGTTCATGAAGCCGTCCCCCAGCAGGATGAAGCCTGCGGGCTGAGCAGGCCCTGGAGCCTCTCATCTCCGGCGGCGTGCCGCCGGGTTACTCAAGATCACCTGAGTCGTGGTGGCGTATCCGGTGCGTGCCTGTCAGCGCGGGTTCGGTTCCCGTCCCTGGCTCTTACGCGAAGGTCCAGGCCAGGGACGTGCTCCTTGGATCTGAGCCTTGGTCGTTCCAGCGTTGGGACGGACGCCGTGCCATCAGTGCCGATGGCACGGTCAGTCTGCCGCCTGCCTGGGGGGCTGACCGCGCGATTCGGTGGTGGTCTCATGACAACGGTTCGGTGGAACCGACCATCCTACTGGAGACGATCATGAAGTAGGGAAATCAAGGTCTGCCACGGGCGTGCGCAAACCAGCCGTGCTGGCTCCGCTCCTCCTGGGCGGGATGCTGACCGCCGACTGCCATAGCGACGGTACGGCAGCCGGCAAGCCGAGCGCGGCGTCCGCGTTGACGGCTGAGCCCACCGCCGTTCCTTCCGCCGTTCCCAACGGCGTCGAACGGCTGACGGCACAGGAAATCCTCGACCGGGCCAGGGAGACGAGTCTGGCGGTCGGATCGGTGCGAATGCGCGGCGAGTTCGTCTAGGGGGACATCCGGATGCGGGTGGACGCCCGTTCCTCGGCGCCTGATCGGGCGATGGGAGAGATGACCATCAACGACAGGAGCCTGAACCTGGTCCGGATCAGCCGTACCGTCTATATAGTCTATATGAAGCCCGATGACACGTTCTGGCGGGAGGTCAGCGGACGGAAGTCCGTAAACAAGCTGTCCGGTAAGTACCTCAAGGCCACCGTCGATGACATGAACCTGAAGGAACTGACGGCCTTCATGGACTACAAGGGCATGCTCGGCAAAATGCTGCGATCGGCGGGTACCGTGACCAAGGGCACACTCGCCATGATTAACTGGAACCCCGCGATCACACTGAAGGACCGCGTCATCGGCGACGTCCATGTGGCAACCATTGGCCGGCCGTACGTGCTGCAAATAGAAAGCCGCGATGACAAGGAGCAACTGGACTTCACCGGCCACGGCGTCCCGGTCAACGTCACCTCGCCACCGCCCAACATGGTCACCGATATAGACGTGCTGAGGAAGTTGGTTGGCGGTACCGGCCACCTCCCCCTCGGAGCCTGATCGCCTGGTGATGACCCTCACCGAGAAAACCTTAATGACCGGTTCAATCCGGAAACGGCTCAACGTGGGAGTCAATTTCCCTCCCCCGTGTTCCAGCAATGCCAGAGCGATACTCCTCCGGCCCCTATCCGTCAATACGGCAAAGGATTTCCAGCGCCCGCGCGAGGCAGGTTACGGATTTGCCACTGCGAGCTGAAGCAGCGTCGATCAAGGTGCTTTGGTCATCGACGATCAGGGAATGTCGATCCGTCACCACCACCAGCCTCTGATCGTTGCCAGAGCCATCGGATTCGCCTTCACAGAAGCCCACTGGACCAGCTTGGGAAGACCTCGCTTCCTCGACTTCCCGAAAGTCGACCTGGAGCATCGGATTCGACCATCCCGAGCCTCTCTCCAACGCCTCTCCATATACCAGGACAAGCTCATGGATTCTTGCACCCAGAGGAGCTATGACCGCCGCATCACCTGGATCATTCGCACACAGATCAGCATGCGCGATAATGGTAGAACACAACTCCTGAGCCGCACTCTCAATACTTTGACCGGTCACCGACCCTCAACCTTTCGGACAATGCCACTGATAGTGCCACACCTCCAGCGCCTCACCTCGTTTAGCAGGTGCTTGAGAGATGATCGTAATGCCCTAGCCTGTGAGATAAGGGCCGGGGATGCATGAGCGTTTCCCCGCTCGGATTTGACCGATGAGCAGTGGGCTTTGATCGGGCCACTGCTGGCACCGGAGCACTGGGACGGGCGTAAGGAGAAGTGGCTGCGCCGGGAGATCGTGGACGCGATCTTGTACGTGAACCGGACGGGCTGCTTGTGGCGGCAACTGCCGCGGGACTTCCCACCGTGGCAGACGGTGTACTGGCACTTCGCCCGCTGGGAGGACCAAGGCGTCACCGAGCGGATCCTGCAGGTGTTACGGCGGCGGTTACGCCGGGCCGCAGGCCGCCCTGCCGATCCTTCGGCGGCGGTGATGGACAGTCAAAGCGTCAAGGGCGCCGATACCGTCAGCGCCGGCACCCGGGGCTATGACAAGCCCAAGCGGACCAACGGACGCAAGCGGTTCATCGTCACCGACACCCTCGGCCTGCTGATCGCGGTCATGGTCCGTCCGGCCGGCGTGCAGGACCGGGCCGGGGCCACCACGCTGCTGCTGGGGCTGTACCTGACTGGTGGGTGCCGGCTGGTGTTCGCCGACCAGGGCCTTTCCGGATGGCCGGTGGCCTGGGCCCGCGACGTGCTGGGCATCATCGTCCACATCGTCGGCAAACCCGCAGGCCAGCGGGGCTTCCAGGTCCACCCCAAGCGGTGGGTGGCCGAACGGACGCTGGCCTGGCTGACCGCGCATCGCAGGCTGGCCCGCGACTACGAGCGCCACCCGCAGACCTCCGAGGCCCTGATCCGCTGGGCCGCGATCGGCCTGCTGGTCCGCCGCCTGACCCACGGCCACCCCGTCCGGCGGCCAGGGCCCCGGCCACTGGAATACCTCGGGTGAGCCTCGACGATCACCTGTCAAACACCCTCCAAGAAAACCAACTCGAAAAATTGATTCTACTCATCCGAGGATCCATCAGATGACCGAGCATCTCCATTGAATTCTATTGGCTCATAACAAGCTGCCGCCTCATTCCAGCCAGACCAAAATACCCAAAGATGGCCACTATTGGGACATACATACATGTTGGTCATCTCCATAAAAATATCACCAGCACCTTTCCCCGAATCCTCCAAACGCAGGAACTCTCGCTCACGAATGATGATCCACTCATCGTCCGTATTCCCACTTGTCGATATCACCTCGCCACACACACAGCGAAACTTGCCCACAGCCACACCTCCTATCCGCCCACAATCTTAATGCCAGCAAGGGGTGGAGACGAACTCATCCGCCCATTAACCTGTGCAAGCATTCCAGATACATCAATACTGGCAGCTGAAAGTGAAGATTTAGAGAGATTGAGCACAACTCCACCCCCCCTTACCTGCGATCGCTTCTTCTGAATGTAGCGCAGGATGGTTTTCATATTGCTTCCTTCAGGGGTGTATACGTCCCATTGTGCACCATCCACCAACAGGTCGGATGTATTTACGCCACGTGTTCCACCATCTCTGGGCGGATCCCGGAGTATCACGTCATAACCCTCACTGGCCAGCTCGTTGGCCGCGTAGATCTCGTCTTCACTCGCCTTCGCAGCAGTGATGAGCGGCAGCTTGCATTGCGTGTTGTGGACGAGGACTGGCGTATCGCCAGCCTCTACATAGTACGTGTGAGTGTCGGCGATGGTGAGGTTGTGGATGCGTTGGTGGGGGGTGGTGCGGGTGTGGGTGGCCTTGACCTGGACGGTGGTGCCGGTGTTGGTGCGCAGCCACATGCCAGGGCGGAGGTCTTCAGCGTCGGTCCAGCGCCCGATGAGGCCGGCGACCCAGAAGGGGTGTTCGTCGGTGGTGATGATCAGGCCCGTCTGGTCGCCGTGGGGGCCATCGGTGTCGACGGTGATCTCGACGAGGTTCTTGGGGCCCTCGCCGGCGATGGTGGCCAGGACCTTCTTGGTGTGGGTTTTGCCGGTTTCGGGGTCGGTGGCGATGACCTCGTCGCCGACTTGAAGTTCTTCGATGGGTTTGGTGGTGCCGTCGGCCATGAGGACTTGCGTTCCGGGAACGAAGCTGTTGCAGTCGGCGGCCCTGCCGGCTCGTCCCAGTCGTTTGGCTGCGGCCAGGGAGCCGAGGTAGGGAATGGCAGCGGTCATGGAGACCAGTCCGGCCTTCCAGTTCCCTTCGGCGAAGTAGAGGGCAGCGTCGATGACGTCAGCGGCCTCCATTCCGGATGCGCCTATGGCCTGCAGTGCCTCATGAGGGTCGACCTTGCCTCCACCGCACATATCGTCGGTGGGATATTCACTACAGAAGGCTATTTCTGCCTGGATGCGGATCCTCAAGGATTCCGGATTGTCATAAGGGGCATCCCTGAGGTCCTTCATGAACTTACGATATTGGGTGTACCTGCCTTTCCCTGACGGCAGCGAAGGAAAGAATTCTGGATAGGTGGGCTTGGGCTTGGGCTTGGTCTTGTCCTTTTGGCACTCGTTGTTGTAGTAGCAGTCCGTGTCACCCCGGAGTGGGCCGTCGAGGCCTTCGGGGTCGCTTTGGGTGACGGGGGTGCTGTTGGCGTAGGTGTAGCCGTTCCAGCTTTGCGGGTGTTCGAGGTTGAGGAGGGGGTCGACGGACAGGAAGCGGCCGGTGTTGGGGTCGTATTCGCGGGCGCCCAGGTGGGTGAGGCCGGTGGTGTCGTTGGTGCCGCCGACGAAGCCCTTGTCCAGGAGGGTGGGCCAGGTGCCGGTGGTGCCGCGGGTTTGGCCGTAGGGGGTGTAGTGGCGGCGGGAGACCTTGGTGAGGTCGGCGGCGTCGACGGTGACCTGGCTGGTGCCCTGGTGGTCGGGGGTCAGGTAGGTGACGCCGGCGGGGGTGCGCATGGCGATGGTCTGGCCGCCGTGGCTGTAGTAGCGGGTGCCGGTGGCGGTGGTGCCGCCCTTGGGCAGTTTCACTTCGGTGCCGGGCAGGTAGAGGGTGGTGCCGGTGGGGTCGCGGCGGATGAGGCGGTCGCCGTCGGCGGTGTAGACGAAGGTGGTCTCGCCATTGTTGGCGCTGTTGGGGGCGCCGGCGTCGGTGACCTTGGTGAGTTCGTTCTCGGTGTCGTAGGTGAAGGCCTGGGTGCGGTTGCCGACCTTACGTTCAGTGGTGTTGCCGATGGCGTCGTATTTGTAGGTCTCGGTGGTGGCGGGGCCGGTGTAGGGGCTGGTGCCGGTCTGGGTGACCGTGCCGAGCATGTGGCCGGTCACCGACGGGTCCAGGCCGCTGGAGCCGGCGTAGGTGTAGGTGCGGGTGGCCTGCAGGGTGCCGCCGTTGGCGCCGGCGCCGTACTGCTTTTCCTGGGTGCGGTTGCCGGCGGTGTTGTGGGTGTAGACGAACCGGTAGGGGGCGGGGCCGCCGATGGTGGCGGTGGCCGGGTCGTCGGCGCAGGTATCGCTGGTTTGGGTCCAGGCGTCGGTGAGGCGGCGTAGGTAGTCGTAGCCGAAGCACTGGGTTTCGGTGCCGGCCAGGGCGGTGTCGGTGATGGAGGTGACGTTGCCGGCGTCGTCGTAGTCGTAGACGGCGTAGCGATCGCTGCCGGTGATGTTCTCGCGGTTGACGCGGGAGGTTGCCAGGCGCTGGGTGCCGTACTGCCAGGTGGCGGTGTACCAGACCCTCTTGCCGGTGGTGTTGCCGAGTTCGTATTGCAGGGGCTTGCCGGTGGGGGTGTAGGTGGTGGCGTTGACGTAGGTGGCCAGGTTGCTGGTCAGCCGGGTCGGCCGCTGGTAGTCGTCGTAGGTGATGCCCACCGATTCGCCGGTCAGGCCGCCGGCGGCCGGCATGCCCAGGGACTGGATGGTGCCGTCGAGGTTGTAGCTGGTGCCGAAGGTGTAGCTGGTGCCCACTCCCTCGACGCTGGGGATGGTGTAGGTGGTGGATTGGGGTCGGCCGAGGGCGTCGTAGTTGTTGACCCTGGTGGTGTAGTCGTAGGTGTTGCCGTTCGGGCCTGTGCCCTTGCGGGTGGCCGAGGTCAGCGCGCCCTTGCGGACTGTGTCGTACAGCCAGGTCGCCAGCACGGTGCCGGTGGCCGACCCGGATCGCGTCTCGGTTTTACGGCCGAGGACGTCGTATTTGTAGAACAGTTTGTCGTTGGCGTCGCGGGCGTCATCGGTGGAGACGAGCCGGTCCAGATCGTCGTAGCCGTAGGTGGTCGTGCCCCGGCTGGGGTCGGTGGTGCGGATCTTGCGGCCCAGCAGGTCGTAGGTGGTGGTCCATTCCTTGCCATCGGGCCCGGTCTGCTTACTGGGCCGGCCGGCGTGGTCGTACTCAAAACCGACCGTGGTCTGAGTAGTACCCGGCCCGTGGTAGATGACCTGCGTCGTATTGCCGCGGGCGTCGGTGACCGTCGTGGTGGGTGTTCCACCGGTGGGGGGCTGTACGTGGGTGCGGTTACCGTCGTAGGTGGTGGTGGTGTGCCACAGCTCCTGGGTGGAGTTGTTGCCCTTCATCAGCCGCTCGAGGGTGACCCGGCCGAGCCCGTCGTAGGTGTAGCGGGTCTGGGTCTCCACGTTCCCTGGCGTGCTCACCCCGAACAGCACCGGCTCGGGGGCACCGGCCGCCGAGTAGGGGGCGTAGTTCTTAACGACCTGGCCGCGGTTGTCGTAGAAGGTGTCGGTGATGAGGCGGCCATCGGGACCTGGGGCTTGGGTCTGGCGGGGGCGTAGCCAGCCGTCGAAGAGGTCGATACTGGCCTGCTGCCCGCCGGTGCGGGTGAGTTTCTTGGTGGTGACGGCGACGATCTGCCCATCGGTCACCCGGTACTCGAACTCCAGGTTGGGGTGCGGGTTGCTGGTCGAGACGCGGTTGGGCAGCCACACCTGGGTGATGCGGCCGAGCGCGTCGTACTTGAGCTCGGTGCGCTTGCCGGCGACGTCGGTCCGGTAGAGGGGTTGGCCCCAGGCCGGGTCGAGGTCTTCCACTGTGGTGTGGGCGGAGGCGGGGGTGGCCGGGTCGATCGGTGGGGTGGTGACGGTGACCTTGGTGGTCACGCCGCCGGTCGCGGGTGTCTCGACATAGGCGGTGGTGGTGGTGTTGCCCTGGACGTCGGAGACCTCGGTGGGCCGACCGTAGGCGTCGTACACCGTCCCGGCGACCTTCTTGTAATCCGCCGTGGTGCCGTCATGGGCGACCAGGCGGTCGATGCGGGTGGCGTTCCACCTGGCGCCGTAGATGGTCTTGACGTCGGAGATCGTGCGGTTCTGGCGGTCGGGAGTGGTGTCGGCGCAGGTAACCGAGACGGTGTCGACCCGAGAGGGGAACGCCTTGTACCACTGGGTGTCGTCGTCGGCGTAGGTGGTGCGCGTGCACTTGTCGTCGGCGGCGGTGGAGACGTCACCGAGGTCGTCGACCCAGTTCTCGCGGCCGGTCTCGGTGTCGAAGCTGCGGTTGACCCGGGTCTGCCGCCAAGTGCCGCCCGGCATGGCCTCCCAGCTTCGTACCGCGGACACACCGGTGAGGTTCGCGGTGACCGTCCCCCAGGAACGCGTACGGGAGGCGGTCTGGTGGTGCCAGGGGGAGTTCACGGTCTTGGACACGATGGTCCCGCCGGGCTCGTCGTAGGACTCGGTCCGCAACTCGAATCCGGCCAGCGCCTGGTGGTCGGTGTGGTTGCCGCCTTCGCCGTCGGGGACGGTGACGTTCTTGGTGCCGCCGCCGGCGTTGAGGCGGTCGCCGTCCATGCCGCGCAGGTAGTAGGTGTCGGTCTGGGTGGAGGGGTTGTCGTAGTCGCCGGTACGCACCCGGACGTGGCCGTAGCCGCGCCACTGTGACCAGGTCTTGTACTTGTCCTTGGTCAGCCCGTCGTCATCGTCGTAGTGCCAGGCCGCGCCGCCCAGATAGCTGTAGCGGGTGGTCATGTCCTCGCCCAGCCCGGTCCGGTCGGTCTGGATCACCGAGGTCACCACGTACTTGATGAACCAGTCGGTGATCGGGTCCTCCCGTCCCGGCGGCTCCCACCGGACCGGCATGCACCGGGTGGTGTTGGTCTCCGGGGCCGGCAGGTCGTCCAGGGTGCAGTCGGGATCGGAGTAGGAGACGTCGATCTGCCCGCCGGACTCGTCATAGATCGCGCTGAGCCGGTAGCGGATGTAGGGCAGGATGTCGTCGCCGGTCTCGTCCATCCGGTTCGGCAGCTGTACGTAGTCGAACGTCACCTTCGGCAGCGACACCGCCGTGGTGCCGGCGTGGCCGGTACGGCCGACCTCTTCCAGCCGCAGGTCCCGGTCGACGTCGGCCAGCCCCCACGAATGGTCCATCGACCAGGAGTCCACCGGCCGGTAGGTGCCATCCGCCTTGACAACCTGGGTGGTGACCTTGGTCAGCCGCTTACGCGACCAGAAGGTCGGCGCCACCGAGCCGTGCTCGTCCTTGCACTCCTGGCCGGAGTTGCAGTTCAGATCCCACGGGACGTCCCACCACCGGTCGGGGTTGTCGCCGATCTTGGAGGGGGCGCAGTCGAAGGCGGCGTCGGGAAGGCATCGCTCGGAGACGTCGAAGAGCACTTTGGCCGGCGGGCTGGCCGACAGGCTTCCCTCGCGCAGTCCGTAGGAGATCTGCTGCAGGTAGCCGCCGCGCACATAGGGCGTCTCGTCGGCGGGCTTGAGGTTGCGCCCGTAGTGGTTGGTCTCTTTGGCGTAGGTGTAGACGATGGCGTTGCCGTTGCGGTCGACGACGTAGTCCAGGTTCCACCGCCACGCCTGCTGGCACCACGATGAGGCGAAGGTCGAGTCGTGGCAGGGCTCGTCGGAGTCGTCGCCGAACACCGGGACGGTCCAGGTGGAGTTGGTGGCCGGGCTGCCGTGCCCGGTGTTGTTGCCGAAGTAGTAGCGGGTGCCGTCGGTGGTGGTGACCTTCCAGTACTCGTTGTTGTTGTCACCGTTGTCGACATTGGAAGAGGTCAGCTTCTCGATCCGGGTGCCGTCGTCGTTCTTCAACCGCCACGTGTCGTTTCCGGCAGGGATGAGCTCTCCGCCCTTGCCGTTCCACGTCAACGTCGCGTTGTCATAGCCCCAGCACTGATCGCCTGGTGCGTTCCCCCACTCATCCTTGGGGGCGCCGTCGTCCTCACAGGACTTGTAGCTGCGCTCGATGAAGCCCGGCCACAGATCGAAGCCTTGGCCGACCCACGACGGCTGCCCGTTGGTGTTGCCGGTACGGCCGTCCACGCTGCCCGACGAGTACGACAGCTCCACCGGCGGGACCAGGCCACCGGGCACCGGCGGTACCCGCATCGGATACGACCAGGAGAAGTCACCGGAATTGCCGCCGGCCTTCCACGTCGCCGACGCCGACAGCGAGGTGGCCTTGTAGTCGCCCTGCACGCCCGATCCGTCGGCGGCGACCGCCAGCACTGGGGCCGCCGTCTCGGGAGCGGCGTCGATCTGCGCGGTCAGCGTCCCGTTCTCGGTGTCGTTGGTGGTCGTCAGCGGCTTGCTCGTCCGGCAATCCGACTTCGCAGGGGTGGTCAGCGCGCAGGCCGGCAGCTGCACCAGGCGCAGCCGCGACCCGTAGGAACCGCCGAACGCCTGGGCGAAGGAGGAGTAGTCCAGCCGGACCGTGACGGGGGCGAGCGCTGCGGCGTCATCGTCGCGTGCCACGGTGAAAGCCACCGTGCCCACGCCCATCTGCTCGGCCTGCCGATGCTCCAGAACCTGGACCTTCACCGACGCGGGCGCTTTGACGGCCGACCGCTTCTTGCCTTCGGGGCCGCCGATCCAGACCGGCAGACTCCCGGCCCGCACCGGCTCTTTGCCAGCGTCAGACGTGGGCAGGGCGACCTGGGCGGTGCCTGCCTGCGGCCAGGTCTTGCGTGCGGGCGGGCCCTTGCGAATCGGCTCTTGCCTGCGCGGCTTGACCGACAGGCGCTTGCCCGCGACCACCTTTTCGTGGTCGCTGACCTTGGGGCGCCCGACTGTCGTCGACGTGGCCTGTACGGGGGGTGCCGACAGCAGCCCACCGGCCAGTGCCGCCGCCATGACGACGCCCAGCAGGTGAGGGCGGCGGCTCAGCCGGCGCATCGTTCCCCAATGGCTACTGTTCACGTGCTTCCTCCGCGCGCACCGCGGCCACCAGGCCCGGTCTCCGACAGCAGGGATCGATCAAAAGGGCTGACTGCTGATGTCCAGGCTCAGGGCCCGCTCTGGGTGTCCAGTTCGACTCGAGCGGCCAGCGACGAGTAGATCTGCTCCTCGCTCAACGCGCCCTGGTAGACCCAGACGTCGTCGATGGCATCGGGCCAGAACTGGCTTCCGCCTGTGCCGCCGAGCTTGGAGCGGCCGATCTGGATGCCGCCGTTGGCGGCCCGGAAGCCGCGTACGAGCCCACGTTTCGATACGTTGCGCTCGCTTTCCTCCAGGGCGCCGTCGACGTACAGGCTCATGGTGTCGCGGAAGGCGTCATAGACCAGCGCCACGTGGTTCCAGTCCCCCGGGGTGAAGGTCGAGTGGGTGGCCAGAATCGGGCTGCCGGTTTGGTCGGCGTTGTTCATCTCGATCTGCCAGACGCCCGTCACGGCGGGATCCGCGTTGGGGACGTACCGCAGTGCGAACCCCTGGGCGTTGGTACCGGCTTGGGAGAACACCGTCGCCGGTGCCTGCGGGAGGTCGGTGTTGCGGACCCACCCGGCGATGGTGAAGCTGCGGTCGGTGTCGACCACCGGACCAGCCGTTGACGCATACGCGCCCGTCGTGACGTTCAGTTGCAATCCGTCCGGGGAGATCCAGGCGAACCCGGCTCCGGGCTGGATCGCCGCACCTGCGGCCAGGGTCAGCGGAGGGCCGAAGTTGTCCAGCCCATCAGCGTTCAGCTTCCATCGCGCTTTGCGGACTGGACGTTGGGTGAACAGTTCCTTGGCTTCCTCGGGGCCGACGATTCGGTCGAATACTCGCACGTCGTCGATGTCGCCCTGTACGTGGTCCGCGGGGCCGCCCGTCCAGCGGGCGCGGCCGATCGCCAGCGGACCGGTCGCCTGCCACGGGCCGCCGGCCTGGTGTTCCGCGCTTCCTGCCGGTTCGCCGTTGACGTAGAGGAACAGCCGGTTCAGTGACCGGTCGTAGACCCCGACCAGGTGCGCCCATTCGCCGATCTGGGGGCGGGCCGCGGGGTCGTTGGGGGCGGATGCCTCGTACCAGCCCGGGTTGTCGGTGTCGGTGGCGGTCATCGCAAAGGCCCAGCGGTGCCCGTTGGCGTCGTTGCGTCGTTGCAGCATGAATCCTGACTTGCGTACGCCGTCCACGCTCACGAAGGTTTCGGCGGTCTTGCCGACGGCCAGCTTGACCCAGGCCGAGACCGCGAAGCTCTGGGAGGTGTTGATGATCGGAGCGTCGGCGACCACGTGCCCGGTGCTGCCGTCCAGGCGGATGGCGGTGCCGTCCTGGCCGGGCACGCCCAGCGTGGTGCCGCCCTGCGGCTGGGCGGACACCGCACCCGTGCCGTCACGTACGGCCGCCTGTACGGAGGCCGAGCCCGCCGGGTCGTTCAAGGTGAACCTGGCGCGCGCCTCGGTGCCGGCTTTGACGAAGAACGCATAGGTCTCTGGGCTGCTCGGGGTGTCCGCTCCCGTGAAGGACTGCACGTCCAGCAGGTTCAGCCCGGACTTGGTGGGTGTCAGCGCAACCGTCTGGGCGGCGCCGTTGGTGGTGGTCACCGTTTTGGTCGGGCCCTTGTTCATCCGCAACTCGTAGCGGACGGCGGTGTTGGAGGGGTCGTCGATGACGAAGTTGCCCGTCCGCCCCACGCCGTCACGCCATACTTCGTCCTCGGGGTACTGGCTGGAGGTGATCTTGGGGGCCGGGGGAACCGTCGGGTCGTAGTAGAAGTAGCAGGCGTGCTGGTGGTCTCCGTCCGACGCCCATGGACCCCACTGGGCACCGTCCCAGGCCCGCACGTTCCAGCCCAGGAGCTTGCGTTGCGGGATCGTGGACGGCACCTTGACCGAATGCCTGGATCCGGAGGCTTTCGCCGCGGTGAGGGATGAGTACCATCGCCCGCCGGTGCCCGTGCCGTCGCCGTTGTCCCAGAACACCAGGAACTGGCCCTGGACCTTGTTGGCGTCCTCGTCGTCCGGGTCGACCAGCGTCGCATACAGCGTCGACAGGTCGTTGACCCACTTGGCCTCACTGCCGGTCACACATGGCCCGCCAGGATTACGGGAGTACATCGAGCTGTTCAGGGGCTGCTTGGGCGGGTTGTTGTACTTGATCTTCAGATAGGCGTCGTCGGCGAACCGCTTCCACCAGGCCATCGACGTCTCGTCGTAGGCGCGCAGCCCGAAGGTGATGGTGGAGTACTTGTTGTTCAACGCGCTTTGGACGTGTTCACGCAGTGTCGCCCCGCCGAACTCCACCGGGGTGCGCGAGCAGTACGCCACGTCCCGTGACGCCAGGTGCTCACCCCAGTTGTCGAGGGTGTTGTTCCACGTCGCCGACGCCGACAGGGCGCTGGTGCGATACAGCCGTACCACCGTGCCGTTGTCGCAGTTGTGGGCGTAGGTCTCGTAGGCGACGAACTCGGTCGACTCGACGTACTTGCCCGCCAGCGACGGCAACCCAAAGCGGTAGAACAGCCGCTTCGTCTGATCCTTCACACAACGTGTGTCCGCTGTCACGTCACAGAAGCCGAGCCCCTCGGTGCCGTTGAACTCGTAGTAGGACTGGTTGGGGTAGCCGCTGGAGACCATCGCCCATGCGTACGCCTTCTTGGCCCCCCACACCGGGTCGATGAACACCGGGAACCTCGTGTCCGGCGAGGACAGCAGCTCCTGATCCGGCCGCAGCGTCATCTGACCGGAACCGACCTCGACCTGGACCGGCGCCACCACCGAGGCGTCCCCCGGAGCATCCGCCGACGCCGGGGCCGCCGGGGTCGAGCGTGCGGACGGCTCCGTGCCGGCGGCGGGGACAGAAGAGTCCCACATCATCGGCGCCGGGGCCTCGAACACATCTCCCGCGCCCGGGGCCGTGGCCCGCAGCACCCCTGAAGGGTCCTCGCTGACCGTAAGTCCCGAAGTGTTGAGCCCGAAGGCCAGCTGCGCCAGCCGCGGATCCTGGGCCGCCTGCGCGGTCTTGACCACCAGCGTGTGCGCGAACCCGTCCACATCGGCGCGCACCTGCAGATCCACATCGGCGCCCAGCACCCCCCGGTACACCGCCGTGTCCCCCTCAAGGACCGGCTCGGGAAGCTCCTGCGGCCATGTCAGCGACAGCGTCCGACCGCCCCGCGACAGCGACACCAGCGGACCGGATCCGCCCGCCGACAACCTCAGGCCCGTCGACGTCGCCGCCGGTACCACCGCATCACCGGAACGTTGCAACGTGGTGTCCGGCTCGACCCACGCACCGTTCTTACGGACCCGCACCGGCCGCAGATACTGCACCAGCTCGAACCCGCCGTCCGGCAACGCCCACACGTCCTGGTGCTCACCACGCTTGGAGACCACCTCAACGCGCTCACCTGAGCTGTGAGCCTGCTCAGCGGCCTGCTCCTCCGTCACCGCAACACCCGGCGACGAATTCGCCGGCTCCACCGGCGCGGCCACCGCAGACCCGGCGGGCGGTATCTGCAGGACAATCGCCACCATCACCAACGCAATGACGAAAGCCCCGACCCGACGCAGCCGCACACGCACCTCCAGCACCAAACGCGACAAGAAGAACGCAAGGCAGCATGCGGCCCAAACGTCACGTAAGAGGCAAACTCCACGGATCATGACCCGGAGTCCACAAGATCGTCAAGACATAAAATGATCTCTTCCGGGTCAGCGGCAAGAGCCTGTAGAGTCGGCGCAGTCCTTGATCACGCAGCGAGTGGGCGGGGTTGCGTCTTACCTGCATACAGATGCTCGCCGGCTCAGGATGAGCGCAACCAGGGTGGCAAGCGGTGCAGTCGGGCCGCTGCTGCCCGTGCGCTTGTCAAGCGTGCCGGCATCTCCCTGCGACAAGCGATGTGACTGCGGTTCCGGGATCCCATCTTCGAAATCCTGGAGCGCAGCCAGCCCGGCTGAAGAATGAAGACTCCGCCGACCTGGCCGCCTTCTTCGGTAACGCCGCCAACCGTTTCACCGACCCGATCCACCACCAGTTACTCCACTCCACACCAAGGAAAAGAAAGGCAAAACGGCCCGGATCGTACGAAGTAGCGGTTCGAGACGACTTGACGCCAGCGGCCCGGTTGGAGGCCGACGAAGCCACCGTGGCGTGACCCGCGGCTGATCTACCGCACCCGCCACTCCTCCCAACAGCATCGATCGGACAGCCCGCCAGGCATGGACTGCGCTACGGAGGGAACACAGACGGAGACGCTTGGTGTAGCCTGGAGACGAACACAATCCGCTTATCGGCTTCTCGCTCGTAGGTGAGCTGGGTTTTTGCAGGTCAGTACAGCGCTCAGGCGGTGTGACCTGAAAAGCGGAAGGTCGGCGGTTCGACCCCGCCCCTGCCCACCTCTCCAAGCAGCCAGAACGCCCCGGAGCCATGCGGCCCGGGGCGTTGTTGTTGACAGCAACCGCATGCTTCCGGGGAGCGGACGGTCGTCCTCCCGGCTCACCTCGCGCCGAATCCGGCGCCAGGATATGAGCCAGAGGTTATATTGGCGTAGTGGCCTGGGATGTCATCCTCCTCGAACCGGTCGAGAGCTGGTTCCTCAAGCTGTGCGAGTCGGATGTGGACACCGCGGCGCTGATCGAGCAGGCCATCGACCGGCTGGCGGAGGTCGGGCCGACGCTGGGACGACCGCTCGTCGACACCCTGGAACACAGCGCGCTGCGCAACCTCAAGGAGCTGAGACCGGGCTCCCGGGGACGATCGGAGATCCGGATGCTGTTCGTCTTCGACCCCGATCGCGCAGCGATCTTCCTGGTCGCAGGAGACAAGGCCGGACAGTGGTCTCGTTGGTACGACGAGGCCATCCCACTGGCCGAAGCCCGCTACGCCGAGTACCGGGCCACCAAGGACAAGGAGGCCGGACGATGAGCACCGGACGCCGCTGGCAGGACATCAAGGCCGAAGCGCACCGCCGTCACCCCGAACTGGCCGATCCCGAGCGCCGGGAACGGGCCCGTGCCGAGTTGGACGCCTATGTGGCCGGCCACCACCTCAAGGAGCTCCGCAAGGCCATCGGCAAGACCCAGGCCGAGGTCGCCCAGATCCTCGGCGTCTCCCAGTCCCGGATCTCCCAGATCGAGAACGGCGACATCAAAGCCATGGAGCTGGAAACCCTCCGCGCCTACGCCGCAGCCCTCGGGGGGCACCTCGACATCACCATCAGCGTAGGCCCCCACTCGGTCAAGGTGGCCTAACCGCTCCGCGCGCCACCCAGGCCGACAGCAACGGCGGCAAGCGTCGGCAGCCACCGACGCACCCCGGCAGCCGTCCAGCCTCGGCGGACGGCCGTGCGGCTGGGGGGTTGGTACTTCTGAAAAGCGGAAGGTCGGCGGTTCGACCCCGCCCCTGCCCACCACCCCTGAACAGCCAGAACGCCCCGGAGCCCTTAGGCCCGGGGCGTTTTTGACGGCAACGTGGCGGCGGACGGTCGTTTCACACTGGTACTGAGCAGGCGAGTCAGCAATCGCGGCGGACTGCACGGACACAGGAAGTCCAGGTTCATGCCAACAGCCCGCTACGCATGACAACAGACTTCAGAACATGATCTGAGCATGCTGGTGGTATGAGCACCACCGCGGACGCAGTGACCTTCTCCGACCTGTCCCGCAACCCCAAGTCCGTAGCCGAGCGCGCAGCGCGCCTCGGCCGGCTGCGGGTGACCCATCGGGACGCCCCCGACTTCTACCTCACGGCCGCCGACCGCGAGGAACAACGCGACGAGAGCCTGACGACCGCGTCACGGATCTTCCTGGCGCTCATGAAGCATGATCCCAGCGCTCGGGCCCTGCTGCTCGCCATGCCCGACGTGTTCCCCTGGGCACGCCACCTGAGCACCGAAGAGGTCCGCGCCTTCACCGTGGAACTGGTCGACGCCCTGTCCGACGCAGCCGAACTCGACCTCGACACCAACGCCCAAGAGGTCATCACGAACTGGCGCGCCACCGCACGGATCAAGGCGGACCGCACGGAGTACGAGGAGGCGCTCCGGCCGACCTCTGGCGACTTCGATCCCGTCGAGGTCACCCCTTGAGCCCCAAACAAGGAGACAGGGTCACCGTCCCACCGCCAGACGACGAGTGGGACGTCAGGTTCGGTACCAGCGAGGCGGTACGAGGCTGGGAAGAGCTATGCCGCCTCGCCCTGTCGAACACCCGCCGATGCCTGGAGACCCTGCGCACCGAGCCACGTTCCCGGTCCAACCACGAGCGACAGCACCGGCTCCGCGGAGATCGCAGGCCGAGCAGTTCACCGCGCCACAGGCCCAGGCACAGCGTCATCACTTACGAAGGGCTCTACGAGCCACCCGGTACCGTCATCTGACCCCATACCACCGGTGTCCGAGCAACGGGGGGAACCCCGGGAGGGGTGCGTGTGGGGCGTGGAGACGGTGATCATTTCGTTCACGAGCCGGCGGATGTCGGCGGGCAGGTCGGTGAAGGCACGCGGAACGTCGGGCGGATCCGGCCCTTACTGGGAGCAGAGCGGCCGGGACAGCCTCCACCGTTGCAGCCGGCCCGTGTGCGGTCGGTCGACACCCGGTGCGAAGGTCAGCCAGGTCCCGTCACCGGCGCTGGCGATGGCCACTTCGCCTCCTCGGTACGAGCGTTCCCGGAAGTTGCTCGTCGACGGGTAGGAAACCGGCCCGTACGAATGCGACGGATCCACCCGGAACAGCAAGTGCGGGTGGTTCTCATCCTCCATGAGGTCGTCGCAGCGGGCGAGAACGAGATCCGCAGTGATCAGGCAGGCGGCCGAGATGTCCAGGTCGTAACCGTGGTACGGGTGGTCCTCCCAGTCTTCCTCCGTGTCCTCCTCGTCCGCCTCCACCGGGGTGATCGACACCGTGTCGCCGTAGAGGTCGCCGGCGAGCAGCAGACAGTCGTCATGAGCGAGCCATCGCCGGCCGCTGGGATGGATGTCGGCGGGTTTCATCGAGCCCGTCTCAACGGCCCTCTCGTGACCGTCGTCCCAGCGCACCCACCGAAACGACCAGCCGTCATGCCCGTCGAACACTCCATAACCGGCGTGCTTGCCGTCGGGGTGGACGAGTACTTCGCCGTGGCACCGGTATCCGGTCGCCGTACGGGCCGTTGCACTCCAGTCGGCCACATCGATCACACGGCGTTCGACGCTGAACGACGCAGGGAACTGCTGGGAGCCAGTCGGCTCGGCCCCTGCATCCGTGAGCCACGGTACGAACGCCCACAGCGAGGTGCCGTCGGGGGTGAAAACGGCGCAGCTCGCCACATCGTCACCGTCGACCGAGGGCACGGGGTGGGTCGTCTGCCACTGCACGTCGCCGTTGCGATCAACGACCACGATGCGATCGGTTGCGGCGAACGCCACAAACCGCAGGTCCACACTGACATCGACACGGCACCTCGGGCCGGCCGCCGAGACCAGAACGTCAGGGAGGATCCCTTCCGGGACCGGCAGGCGTCCGACCGTGGCGAGTCGGCCGTCCATCAGTAGCAGCTCACCGGTCGCCGACAGCACCGCCCACCCGCCACCGGCAATCCGATGGGGCGCGCTGACGACCGGTTCAGCCGATTCACCGATCAGCTCGACTTCGACGGGCTCGGGCTGCGCTTCCAGATCAGCGGACATTCGAGCACCCTAGGCCCTCGGCGTTCAGCGGCAGGATCTCCTCTGCCCTGGCCGCCGTTTCGTAAAGGTGGAAGCGGGGCTCGACCTCTTGAGGGTCGGGCGGGGCGGGCTGGGAGACGGCGTCGCCGGCGTCGATGGTCACCTCGGAGGTGCCGCCGAAGGTGACCTCGGTGTCGACGCCTGGGACGATCGCGGATCCGGTGGCATGGAGTGCGATCCGGGTGCGGGCGATGGTGAGCGGTTCCTTGCCGTACAGGTTGCTGAGCCGTACACGTAGGCGGTCGCCGCCGCGGACGCGAACGACCTGGCGGAGGGTCTGGTCGTCGAAGCTGCGGGAGGGGTGGACGAGCGTCGGCTCGTACGGGCTGACGGGAACGGATCTGAACCCCGCAATCCATGTCTGGGCATGGGTTCACTTCTCCTGGGAGCGCAGCAGGTAGCGGGTGAGGTCGTCAAGGCGGGCGGCGTCGCCTGGGGCGAAGGAGGGGTTGTCCAGGCTGATCCGGTCGGCTGGAGTGAAGGCGCTGAGCGGTTCGGCGGGTGGGGCGTCGATGCGGGCGATGATCGGTTTGATGCCTTCCTCAACGGGGGCGCCGTGCCTCTTGAGCGCCGCGACGTGGGCGGCGGTGGCCGGGTCGTACTCACCGGCGAAGCTGGTCGAGACGGGACCGGGGTTGATCAGCACGTAGCGGGTGGGGCCGGCGGCATGGCGGGCGGCGAAGGCGACGCCGAGCAGGTTGTTGGCGCGGCCGGCCTGCATCTGGGCGGCGACGCCGTCGTAGTCGCGTTCGAGCATGAGGTCGTCCCAGTAGATGCGGCCGATAGGGACGCCGGGCGCGGGTCCGGAGACGTTGACGATGACGCGTGGCCGGTGCAGACCGTGGCTGAGCAGGAACCGGCTGAGGTACTCCAGCGCGAAAGTGCCCTCGAAGCCGTCGGCTGTGACGAACCGGGTGGAGCGGAAGTACCGGGCGCACAGCACGAGCGCGTGCACGGCGGGGTAGCGGTCGTTGATCTCCTCGATGACGCGCCGGTTTTCCGCGACCAGGCTCAGGTCGGCCTGGATGAAGTGGGCCTTGGGGAGCGTGGCGGCCTTGGCGGGGTCGCGGCCGACGATGACGACGGTGTCGCCGAGGTCGAGGTAGGTGCGGGCCAGGGCGCGGCCCATCCCGTCGGTGCCACCGGTGATCACGATCGCTGTCATGAGGACGCCTTTCCGGACGGGACGGGTTGGGGGTGGACGGCCGGCGTCTGGGGACGGCCGGGTAGCACGCGCGTCGCGGCGAGGACCGCCGCGATGGCGGCGGCGACGAGCCAGAAGACGCCGTGGAAGCCGGCGATCGGGTCGCCGGAGGTCTGCAGGATGAGGGTGACCAGGGCGACGCCGAGTGCGGCGCCGAGCTGGTTGAGCATGTAGAGCACGGAGCTGCCCTGCGCCACCATGGAGCCGGGCAGGCTGCGATACAGCGATCCCATGGTCGGTGCGCTGAAACAGCCCATGCCCAAGCCGATGGCCAACGCCGCCAGTACGGGCCATATCTCGGCGGTATCGGCTCCGATCCGGGTGAACGCCAGTGCGCTGAGCCCGGCCAGGAGCGCGCCGCCGACGGCCAGACCGCGGGCACCGATCCGGTCCGACAATCCTCCCGCCAGCGGCATGGCAATGGCGCCGCCCAGGCCCGCCGGCGCCATCAGCAGCCCGGCTGCGAGCACGCCGTGTCCGTGCGCCTGCTGGTAGTACAGCGGCAGTGCGAACAGGGTCGCGAAGTTGGCCAGGCCCCCCAGCCCCATGATGGTGACGCTGGCGGTGAAGCCGCGGGAGGCGAACAGCCGCACATCGATCAACGGCGGCGTACGCCGGGAGCCGAGCGCGTGGACGGCGTACCCGATCAGCAGGACGACGCCCACGATCAGCGGAAGGAAGGCCTGCCAGGCGGTGAACGCGGCGTGCTCGGCCGTCTGCGACAGGGCCAGGACGAGCGCGGTGAAGCCCGGTGCGAGCAGGGCCAGCCCCAGGACGTCCAACCGCGGCCGCTCGGTGTCCGTCGGAGCATCGGCTGGTACGACGCGCAGGGCGAGCAGGTAGGCGAGCGCTCCGACGGGCACGCTGAACAGGAACATCCACCGCCATGACAGGCCGTCCAGAAGGGCTCCGCCTGCGATCGGCCCCAGGGCCGGCCCCAGCGACAGCACCACGCCCATCAAGCCCATGACGCGCCCGGCGCGTTGTGGGCCGGCGGCGCGGGCCAACAGGATCAGCACCAGGGGGTCGAGCAGTCCGGCGCCGACGCCCTGCAGGGTGCGGAAGGCGATCAGGCTGCCCACGTTCCAGGCCAGCCCTGCGGCGAGCGATCCCGCCAGGAACAGCGCCAGGCCGACCAGCCACAGCCGCCTGCCGCCGAACCGGTCGACTGCCCAGGTGGTGAACGGGATGGTGGCGGTGACCGCCAGCAGGAAGCCGGTGGAGGCCCAGCCGACCGTGCTGAGCGAGGTGTCGAACGTCGTGGCCAGGGTCTCGGTGGCGACGGCGGCCATCGTGCTGTTGAGGATGCCCAGCAGCCCGCCGAGCAGGATCACAGCGATCATCACCAGGAGTCGGGGGTCCAGACGGTCGTCCGACTGTTTTGAACTCATTGGTTCAATCTAGTTACCCCACTGATTCAGATGCAACCAGCGCGTTCGTAAGCCTGAACCAGTTAGTACAATCAGGGCATGGCCAGCTCACGCGGACGGATCGACAAGCGGCAGGCGATCCTGGACGGCGCGTTCACCGTGTTCGCCCGGCAGGGGTACGCCCAGGCCTGCGTGCAGGAGATCGCCAATGAGGCGGGCGTGGCCAAACCCACGGTGTACAACCACCTCAACGACAAGGCCACCCTGTTCCGGCACGCGATGCAGGCCGCGGCCCAGACCGCGTTGCATCAGCGACTCGCCGCGCTGGAACCGCTCGCCGACCCCGACCCCGATCTCCGCGTCACCCTGGAGGACGTCGGCCACCGCCTCCTGCGCCTGCACACCGACGACCGCTCCTGCGCCCTACGACGGCTGCTCTACTCGGAGATCACCCAGTTCCCCGACTTCCTCGACATCGTCACCGAGAGCGGACCGCACCGCCTCAACCAGGCGCTCGCCGACCGGCTGGCACGGCTCACCCTCGCCGGACACCTGCGCGCCACCGACCCCGACCAGGCGGCCGAACAGTTCATGGCCCTGCTCACCGGCCCACTGGAGGCGCGCACCCGGATGGGCACCCGCCAGATCGGCGATGCCGAACTGCACGAGATCACCCGTGCGGCCGTCCGGACCTTCCTCCATGCCTTCGGCACCGCCGACGCCTAGATCGTTGATGGGGGTTGTCGAGCGCCCTGGTCAGTGGTCATAGGCGATCAGTGGCCGCTTGACCCGGGCGTCGATCAACCAGTTGTGCCAGATCACGGCGTTGAGCGCGCAGATGCGCTGGCACAGGCGTGTCCACAGTGAGGCGCCCTGAATCTTCCAGACAACTCCCCAACTCCAGTTGGAGAGAACCGGAAAGGAAAGTCGCTGGCGCGGCAGAGGCGGCGTTTCACTCAGGAGTACAAGGACGAAGTCGTCCGCATGCTCCTGGACGGCCGGGATGCTTCTCGGCGAAGTGGTCGGCGACCGGTTGCTCGGCCCGCAGGCGGAAGCTGTTGCCGCAGACCTCGACAGCGGAGCGGACAGCAGTAGCGGACGATCCCACCGGGAAGGAACTCCACCGCCGGAGGCAGGAGCCAAGGATGGGGGACGAGACCAGACCGGCTTCATGGGCCCGGGCGGCAGCGCGGCGCGCGGGGTGGCGCGGATCCGTACTCAAAGCGCGCTTCGGTCACCGGCGAAGCCCTCGGGCTGGTCTGCCACCTCATCATGTTCGTCTCGAGCTTTGTCGTGACGTGCCCGCCGTGCTACGTCCTGGCCATCCTCCTGGTCCGGCGCAACAGCCTGGGTGCCGACGTCGGCGATGACCACAGAAGCCCCGGCTGCAACACCGGTCGGCCGCCTTCGCCATCTGGGACGCCGAACGCCGTCCGCGTATGTGCCCCGGCTGCGATCGGTAATGACGACCAGTGCGAAGAGGATGAGTATCCCGCCGAGGATGATTCGTGCATCGAGGCGTTCGCCGAAGACGGATACGCCGATGACGCCGGCCCAGACCGGCTCAAGGACCATGATGATCGAGACCGTCGGCGCCGGCAGGTGGGCTTGGGCCCAGGTCTGCCCGAGCAGTGCAATGCCTCCGGCGAGGATCGCCAGATAGAGGAAGGCCGGGATGTCACGGGCCTCTGGCAGTTGCACGCCATCGATGGATGCAACGGCGAGGAAGGCGAGTCCCATGGTCCCCAGTTGCACAACGGCGAGCGCGTAGGCCGTCCGCGCTCGTGACCAGCGTCCGAGGGCGAGGATATGGGCGGCGTACAGCGAGGCTGCGAAGACCGTGAGCATCTCGCCCCACCCGAGGGAGAACCCTCGCAGAGACATGACTGCGACGCCTGCAGTTGCGAGAACCGTCGCGATGGCGGTCCGAGGGGACGGCAGTTTGCGGGTGAGCAGGCAGGCCAGGAGAGGGGTGAACACCACATACATGGACACGACGAAGGCGGACACCGTCGGGGCGGTGTGCTGTAGACCAACGAACTGCAGGTACTGGCCGGTGAAGTAGATGAGCCCGAGACCGACGCCCACGCCGACCACACGCCATCCCGCGCGCAGGAGCGCCCCCGGCCGCACAAGCCCGACGACGAGCGCAGCCGTGAGGAACCGAAGCGCCAGGAAGTCCGGGACCGGCTGTCGGGTGAGCAGATCCTTGGAGATGGGGAAGGTCGAGCCCCACACTGCGGTGATGGCCACAAGCGCGCCGACCGCCAGCGCCAGACGGAAGTCACGTCGGGCAGACATCGGCGATCACAGCTGCAGAGCCTTGGTCTCCAGGAACTCCTCGATCCCCCAGCGCCCCAGCTCACGGCCGTTCCCAGAACGTCCGTAGCCGCCGAAGGGGGCGGCCGGGTTGAAGGCGCCGCCGTTGATGTCGACCTGGCCGGTGCGCAGGCGACGAGCGACCGCTACGGCCGCCCCCTGGTCCGGCCCCCACACGGCGCCGGCCAGCCCGTAGGGCGTGCCGTTGGCGAGTGCGACCGCCTCCTCGATGCTGTCGTAAGGCTGGACGGTCAGGACGGGGCCGAACACCTCCTCCTGGACGATCTCCGCGTCGGGCGCGACGTCGGTGACGATGGTCGGCCGCACGTAGTGGCCACGGGCCAGGCCTGCGGGACGCTCCGTCCCCCCGGTGACGATCCGCGCGCCGTCGGCCACGGCTCGTTCGATGAAGCCCGTGACGGTGTGCCGTTGGGCCGGCGAAGCGACCGGCCCGAGGTCCGTCTCAGGCCGGGTCGGGTCGCCCACGACGAGCGTGTCGGCACGCGCTGCAGCAAGCCGCAGTGCCGTTTCGAGGTCTGCGCGCGGCACCAGGAGCCGGGTCCATGCCGTGCAGGTCTGGCCGGAGTTGAGCATGGCCGCCTCGACGGATGCGCGTACGGCCGGTTCGAGATCGGCTCCGGGGAGGATCACGCTCGCGGACTTGCCGCCCAGTTCGAGGCTGACGCGCTTGATGCTCGCCGCGGCAAGGGCCGCGACGCGGGCGCCGACCCGGGTGGAGCCGGTGAAGGAGACCGCGTCGACGGCCGGATGGCCGGCGAGTGCCTCTCCGACGACCCGTCCCGGACCGGGGATGAGGTTGAACACCCCTGCGGGGATGCCCGCTTCGTCGATCGTGTCGGTGAGCAGGTATGCGGACAGCGGCGTCAACTCGGCCGGTTTGAGCACGACGGTGGCGCCGGCGACGAGGGCGCCGCCGATCTTGGCGAGGACTTGGTAGAAGGGGTAGTTCCACGGGGTGATGCAGGCGGCGACGCCGATGCCCTCGCGCAGGACGAGGGAGTTCCCGACGCGCTCCTGCCATGCCAGCTCCTCGGCGGCGTCGAGGTAGGCACGCAGGACGGCCATACCTGTGTCGACGTGTGCCTCTCGGGCCACGCGGAGGGGTGCGCCGATCTCGGCGATGGTCGTCTCCACGAGCAGGTCCCGTCGGCGCTCAAGGCCGGTGTAGACCCGTTCGAGCACGGCCAGCCGTTCGGGCGGCGGCAGGGCCGACCAGGAGGGGAAGGCCGCCGCCGCCGCGGACACCGCTGCCTCGGTGTCCGCGACGCCGGCGTCCGCGGCGGTCCCGATCACTGCTTCGGTTGCCGGGTTCTCGACCTCCACGGTCCGGCCGGCCGCCGTCTCACGCCACCCGCCGTCGACATACACCGCCGATCGGGCCCATTCGGGGCGGCGGTTACCGTCGATCACCCGGGCGTCCTGCTGCCGGGTGCTCATGCCCGCGCCGAGGAGCGCGCCGAGGAGTCGGAGTAGATGACCTTGCCGAGCCACTGGCCGCCGTCGACCGAGAGCACGTCGCCGGTGATGTAGGCGGCACGCCGAGGGTCGAGCAGGAACGCCGCCGACTCGGCCACCTCTTCCGGGGTGGTGAACCGGTTCGCAGGGACGCTGCCGAGCACCCGGCGCCGGTCCTCCTCGGTCGGCCACAGTGCGGCACCGGCCCCCTCCGTCTCCGTGGGGCCCGGGGAGATGCAGTTGACCCGGACCCCGCGGCCGCCCCATTCGGAGGCGAGCGTGCGCGTCATGGCGAGGACGCCGCCCTTCGCCGCGGCGCTGTGGACGGTTCCGGGGTGCCCATGCCAGGCGTAGCTGGCGATGACGTTGAGGATCGCGCCGCGGCCGGCTTCGAGCATGTGGCGGCCCGCGGCGCGGGTGCCGTAGAAGGTGCCGTTAAGCACAATGTCGACCACGGCGCGCCAGCCGCCGGGCGAGAGGTTCTCGGCCGGGCACACGAAGTTGCCGGCCGCGTTGTTCACCATCGCGTCGATGCGTCCGTGCTCGGCCACGACGCCGTCGATCGCTGCCGTGAGCGCATCGGCGTCGCGCACGTCGCAGGTGACGGCGGCGGCCCCGACACCGAAGCCCTCGACCATGCGGGCGGTCTCCTCCAGGGGTTCCGGCCGGCGGCCGATGACGACGACGTTCCCTCCCCCGGCGGCGTAGCGCACGGCGATGGCACGGCCGATGCCCGAACCGCCCCCCGTGACAACGGCGACCTGGTCGGTGAACTCGGCGAGCGGAGACTTCTCGATCATGGGATGACATCCCTCACTGGGTCGGTGGGCTGGGGCGGGGTCGGCGTGGCGGCCAGGACGAGGGCATCGACGGCGATCGCACCCTCGGGGCCGACGCGGAGTGGATTGACCTCGCACTCGACGACGCCGGCGTCTTCTGCGATGAGACGGGACACGGCCGCGACGCTCTCGGCGACCGCATCGAGGTCGACGGCCGGCCGTCCGCGGAATCCCGTGAGCAGGGGCAGGCCGGCGAGGGACTCCACGAGGCGGCGGGCCTCGCCCACGCTGACGGGCGCGAGCGCGAGCGCGACGTCCCGGTAGAGCTCGGCCAGCACGCCGCCGATCCCGACGAGGACGACAGGTCCGAAGGCGCTGTCCCGTCGGGCGCCGACGATGATCTCGACAGCGTCCGTTCGGGTGTCCATCTCCTCCAGGACGTAGTCGCCCTCCCCCAGCCGAGCGACCATGTCGGCGAGAGCGGCGCCGACGGCTTCCGGGCTGGCCAGGCCGACCGCCACGCCGCCGACTTCCGTCTTGTGCTCCAGCCAGCCGGCCTTGAGGACGAAGGGACCTGACATGTCTCGCGCCGCGGCGTCGGCATCCTCGGGGGTCCGGACTGAGACGGCGCGAGGGTAGTTGAGGCCCGCGCCGGCAAGGAGGTCGCGACCCGCGAGGTAGGGGAGTGCCTCACCGGCCTCGCTGAGCGGTGCGGCGGGGATGGCGGGCCCTGAGGTGTTCGGCGGTTCGGAGCGTACGAGATCGACGGCAAGCCCGAGGGAGCGTGCCACCGCGTCGATGGTGAAGAGCGTGGGGACGGCGCGGGTGCGAAGCTCTCGCACCACTTCGGAGTCGTGGCTCATGCTGTGGACGATCACGGGACGCCCGTGCTCGGCGACAGACAGGGCGAGGGCTGCGGCCACCTCGAGTTCCCGCTCCACGAGCGTCGGGGCGTCCGCGCCGTAGCAACCGAAGTAGCCCGACAGCACGACCGCGTCGACCTCGCCGCTGCGCATGAGCACGTCGACGATTCGTGCGTACGTGTCGAGGTCCTGCTCCCCCGCTCCGGCCAGGTCGATGGGGTTGGCGGCCCCGGCGCCTTCGGGCAGCAGGGCGGAGACGGCGGCGCGGGTCCGGTCCGAGAACCGGGGCACGGTGAGCCGGTGGCGGGCCATCGCGTCCGCGGCGATGGCGCCCTGACCGCCGCTGTCGCTGACGATCGCGACGCGACCGCCGGCCGGGAGCGGGCTGCCGACCAGCAGGTGCGCGAGGTCGATCGCCTGGGCGGGGGTCTCGACGAGAACCGCACCGGCGGCTCGGCAGGCCGCCGCGACGACATCGGTCGGCGCCGTGAGCGCCCCGGTGTGCGACCGGGCCGCGGCCCGGCTCGCGTCGCTGGCGCCCACCGTGAGAACGATGACGTGCTTGCCCGCAACGCGGAGACGGGTCATGACGTCCACGAGTTCGCGGCCCGCGCCGAAGCTCTCCAGGTAGAGGACGACCGTCCGGGTCGCGTCGTGTGAGAGGAGGTCGGCGAGCAGGTCGGCCGCGGTGACGTCGACCTGGTTGCCGATCGAGACGAACCGGGAGACGCCGAGCCCCGCATGGGCCGCGAGCCCGGCGAGTTCGAGACCGAGCTGGCCGGACTGCGACACGATCGCGATGCCGCCCGGGACGAAGGAGCCCCAGGCGAGTTCGAGCTCGGTCTCCGCGTCGTACAGGCCGAGGCAGTTCGGCCCGACGATCCGGGCGCCGGCCTGGCGGATCCGGTCGGCGAGCCGCCGTTCCAGGCCGGGCTCGTCGTTGGCGAGATCGATGTGGGCGGTGATCCCGAGGAAGCCTTTGACGCCCAGGGCGAGCGCCTCGTCGATGACGGCGGGGATCGTTCTCGCCGGAGCGGTCAGGACGACGAGCTCGGGCACGGACGGCAGGTCGGCGAGCGAGCGCGCCGACTGGACGCCGTCGATGACGGCGCCCTTGGCGTTGACGAGGTGCACGTCCCGGCGGTGGGCGCCGCGGAGGGCCCCACGGGCGACCCAGTAGCCCCACTTGGCGGGATCGGCCGAGGCGCCGATGACGGCGACGGACTTCGGGTCGGAGAAGACCGACAGGGAGTCGCTCATTTCGCGGCCACTGCCCGCGAAATGATGAGGCGCTGGATGTCGGAGGTGCCCTCCTCGATCTCCTCAAGCTTGGCGTCCCGCAGCCACTTCTCGACGAGGAACTCTCGCGAGTAGCCCCAGCCGCCGTGCGTCATCAGTCCGGCGTTGGCCACCCACGTGGTGTTCTCCGAGGCCGTCAGCTTCGCGATCGCCGAGGCGGCGGTGGCCGGCTTGCCGGCGTCGTACAGCCGGGCGGCCCGCATGGTGACGAGGTGGGAGATGTCGGTCTTGGCGGCCATGTCGGCGAGCCGGAAGGCGACGGCCTGGTGCTCGATGATCGGCTTGCCGAACTGGGTGCGCTCCTGCGCGTACTGCACCGCGTCCTCGAGGATCGCCCGGGACAGGCCCGTTGCGGCCGCGCCGATGAGGATCCGCGACGCGTCGAAGGTGTGCATGAGCCCGTAGAAGCCCTTGCCCTCCTCACCGAGCCGGTTCTCGACCGGGACACGGACGTCTTCGAGGAAGACCTCTGCGTTGAGGGTGCCCCGTTGGCCGTACTTCTTCATGGGGGCGCCGACCGTGACGCCCTCGCGGTCGCGCTCGACGAGAAACGCGGTCACCCCGCGGGAGCGCAGGCTGGGGTCGACGGTGGCGAACACGACGAAGTACTGCGACAGGGGGGCGTTCGAGATCCACGTCTTCGTCCCGTTGAGGACGTAGTGGTCGCCCTCGCGGACTGCGCGCGTCTGCAGGCCGGCCGCGTCCGACCCCACGCCGGGCTCCGTGACGGCGACGCTGGTCACCGGTGGCCTGGACCCCGTGAGGGGGGTGATCCACTTCTTCTTCTGCTCCTCGGTACCCAGGGCCAGGATCGGGTCGGCGAAGAACGCGCTGGACGTGAGGAAGTTGGCGATGCCGATGTCACCGTGGCACAGCTCCTCCTGGACGAGGCACTGGGTCACGAGGTCGGTCACGCCGCCGCCCCCGTACTCGGCGGGCAGCATGTAGGCCGCGAGCCCGATCTCGGCGGCCTTGGCCCACAGGTCCATGGGCGCCTCGGTGTCCGCCTCGTCGATGGCGCGCGAGCGCGGACGGATCTCGTTTCGGGCGAAGTCGCGGGCGAGGGCGACGAACTCGCGCTGTTCGTCGCTCAGCTCGATCCCGTCGGTGAGGTCGTAGAACATGAGGGGCTCCCGATCCGAATACTTGACTGACCCGTCAGTTATGTTTTGGCGATCGTGGGACAGCGCTCAGCACGCTGTCAAGAGGATTTCGCGACCGGTTTGCGCGACCGCCCCGGTCGTCAGGTGTGCTCAGCCGATGGCGGCTTGGACCGGCTCGGCGGACATCGTCTCCAGCAGGTGGTCACAGACGCTCCGCATACGGCCGATCGTCATGTGCTTCGAGCCGACGAGGGCTTGGATCGCGAGGCCGTCGATCATGCTGACCAGGACGTTGGCGAGCAGCACCGGGTCCCCCGGGGTGATCAGTCCTTCGGCTTGGCCGAGGCGGATGATCTCGGCGATGATGCCGCGCCACTCACCGTAGATCCGCTCGTTGAGCTTGCGAAGATCGGGGTCGTGCAGGGCCTCGACCCAGGTTTCGGCCCAGACGCGCCAGGCGGCCGCGGTCTCGTCGTCGCGAGGAAGGTAGGAGTCGACGAAGGCGTGCAGCCGGTCCCGGGCGTTGGGATGTCGATCCAGGATCGACTTACGTCTTTCCAGCGATCGGGAGAAGTTCCATTCGAACGCGGCGTGCACCAGATCACGCTTCGTCTCGAAGTAGTAGTGGACCGAGCCGGTGCTGAGCTTGGCATGCCTGGCCACATCAGTCACACGCAGCGCCTTGTAGCCCTTCTCACTGATGACCTCGCAGGCCGCTCTCAGGATCTGTTCGCGGCGCTCGGCTTCGACGCTCGGGCGTGGCATCCGTTCTCACCTCGTGTGGCTGTATCGGTCAGGTTGTCAGACGGTCTTGGCTCGGTCCAGCGCCGGCTGCGGTCGCGAGTGTCGGCCCGGGACCGTCGGATGTCCCTCCAGGACGACGGAGATGGGTCGGCCTTGGACGCGCCACTCGGCGACGTTTCGGGCCTGTTCGAGAACGTAATCGAGGCTGCTGGCCGCCGACAGGTACGCGGCGTGCGGCGTGACGAGCACTCGGGGATGTTCAACGAGCGGATCGTTCGGCTCCGGGGGCTCCTGCGGCAGCACGTCGAGGGCCGCACCGGACACCCGACCCTCCTCCAGGCACTGCAGCAGCCCGCGGTGGTCGACGAGGCCGGCGCGTGACACGTTCACGATCGACGCGCCCTTGCGCATCAGGCCGAGTCGCCGCGAGTCCAGCAGTCCTCGGGTGGCGTCGGTGAGGGGCAAGTGCAGGCTGACGACGTCACTGCATGCCAGCAACTCATCGAGTTCGAGCGATTCGACGCCGTGCACGGTGGTGACGACGGGGTCATGACCGACAACGCGACCGACGAGCGGGCGAACGTAGTCCGCATAGCGTCGTCCGATCCGTCCGAGCCCGACGACGCCGACGGTCACCTCCGAGAGCCGCCGCAGCTCATGCCTGGTCCCGTCCCACACCCCGGCCCGGACGTCGCGATCCAGCTGAGGCAGTCCCCGAAGGAGAGCGAGCGTCATGGCGAGTGCGTGGGATGCGACCTCCTCGGTCGCGGCCCCCGGAACATTGGTGACCCAGATACCGCGTTCCCGGCAGGCGTCGAGATCCACCATGTCGTAACCCACCGACTGTGTGGCGACGATGCGCACCGCGGGGAGGGCGTCCAGGAGCGACCGATCGACCTTGGCGTAGCCGAGCAGGAGCGCGTCGGCGTCCTCGGCGGCGGTCACGATGTCCGCGGGCGCCGAAGTGCGCGCGAACCGGACCGTGAACCCGGCCTGCTCCAGCAGTTCCACACCGGGGCCCGGGTCCGTGTCCACCACGTCGGTGTAGACCGCGACAGGCTTTCTCATGTCATGCCCCTCGCGGCGCGGCTCTCCTCGCGGACGTGGATCAGCGTGGGCCGGTCCGCTTCCAAAGCGACCTTGATCTCGCCGGTCAGCTCAGCGGCTTCGTCGACCCGGACGCCGCGACAGCCCAGCGAGCGGGCGAGCGCGGGGAAGTCGGGCCGGCCGAGAGCCACCGCGTGGACCGGTTCGTTCCTGTCCGCCATCTCGTTGCGGATCTCGCCATAACCCCCGTTGTCGACGACGATGACGGGCAGCGCGATTCCGAGTTCGGCCGCCGAGGCCAGCTCGGCGACGGTGAACATGGTGCCTCCGTCGCCTTGGAGGACGATCACGGCGGTGTCCGGGTGTGCGATCTTGGCCCCGATGCCCGCCGGCAGGCCGAAGCCGAGCGTGCCGCCCCCGGTCGGGTAGAGAAAGGCGCCGGGTCGGTAGAGGGGCAGGTTCGACAGTGCGCCGTAGTAACACGCCATCGCACTGTCGGACGCCACGATCGCGTCGCGGGGCAGTGCCGCCGCGATCGCGGACACGATCTGCAGCCAGGGCGCGCCCTCGGCCCGGGCGGACGCCTGGTGCCGGTCCCGCCACTGCGCGGCCCGCTGCGCTCCGTCGGCCGGTGTCGAGAGGTCGAGCCGTGCCCGCAGGGCGCGGAGCGTGATGGCGGCATCTCCCACCAGGGACACCGCCGGGACCACGTTGGTGATGATCGCCGCCGGATCGACGTCCACGCGCAGCACCTTGCCGGAGAGGTCGGGCAGGCCGATCCACCAGTCGGAGGGGGCGAATTCGGTCCCCACCGCGATGACGAGGTCGCTGTCGGTCATGAGGTCCAGGACGCACTGGTGCTGGAGTCCCGCGCCCACGAAGAGCGGGTGGTCCTCGGGAATGATCCCTTTCCCGTTGGCGGTGGAGACGATCGGGGCGCCGACCGCCTCCGCCAGGGAGACCGCCTCGCCGCCGGCCCGCGCCGCTCCCCCGCCAACGATGAGCACCGGCCGTTGCGCGGCGGCACAGGCCGCCGCTCCGGCCGTGACCGACTCTGCCGCGGGTGTGCGGGTCGCGGCCGGAACGGGGTCGGCCATGGTCACCTCTGCCTGCTCTTCGAGCAGGTCGAGCGGGATCTCCAAATGGACCGGACGCGGTCGTCCGGACGTCAGGTCGGTCCATGCCTGGGCCACCGCGAGTGGGATCTCCCCGACGCTCGTCACCCGGTGGCTCTGGCCGAGGATGGCGGCCATGGCGCCGCTCTGGTCCTTGACCTCGTGGAGCAGGCCGTTGCCCCGGCCGGGGTGACGCAGCGGCATACCGGGTGACACGAAGAGGATCGGCACCGAGTCCGAGTACCCCTGTGCCGCGGCCGCGGCCGCGTTGAGGATCGCCGGGCCGGTCGTGGTCAGGCAGACACCCGGCCGTCCGGAAGAGCGAGCGTAGCCGTCCGCCGCGTAACCGGCGCCCTGTTCGTGCCGCGGCGAGACGTGCCGGATCCCGTGCCGTTCCATGACCGCGTAGACCGTGAGGTTGTGCGTGCCGGGGATCCCGAAGATCGTGTCCACGCCATGTGCGGCCAGGGCCGCGACAAGTGCCTCGCCGCCCGTCATCCTTGCCATGTTGCTCGGTCCTTTCGGGTCAGTCGAGGACACAGGCGTCGCGGACGTCCCAGTACGCATGCACTCGCGCTCCGGAAACGACCCCGTCCGGGGTGCGGGGGACGTTGGTGCGCGCGACCAGACGCTGGCCTGCATCGGTGCGCAGCTGTACGGTGCGGCTGCTGCCGAGGTAGATGCAGTCCTCCACGATCGCCTCGACCTGCTCCACAGTGTCAGGAACAGGGACGTCTGCGGGGGCGATGTTGAGGTGTTCCGGCCGGACCAGGAGCGACCTGCCGCTTTGGTCGGCGGCTTCCCCGAGCCGATAGCTCTGCCCGCTGACGTCGTCGATGAAGCTCCTTCCCTGGACCGTGCCGGTGAAGATGTTCGAGGCCCCGACGAACTCCGCGCTGTAGCGGCAGTTCGGCTCGGCGTAGAGCTGCTCGGGTGTGCCGAGCTGGACGATGCGCCCGTTGCGCAGCAGGGCGATGCGGTCGGACATCGTCAGCGCTTCGTCCTGGTCGTGCGTCACAAAGACGAAGGTGATGCCCATCTCCTGGTGGAGCCGCCGGATCTCCAGCTGGAGCTGCTCACGGAGCAGCTTGTCGAGGGCGCCGAGGGGCTCGTCCATGAGCAGGACGCGGGGACGGAAGACAATGGCCCGGGCGAGGGCCACACGCTGCTGCTGGCCGCCCGACAGCTCGGATGGACGTCGGCCGCCGAGGTGGCCGAGCTCGACCAGTTCGAGGGTCTCGGCGACCCGTTGCTGGATCTCGGCTTTGGCGACCTTCTGCCGTTTGAGGGGGAACGCGACGTTGTCGGCGACCGACATGTGTGGGAAGAGCGCGTAGTGCTGGAACACCATCCCGAAGCCGCGCTTGTGCGGCGGCAGCGAGGTGATGTCCCGGCCGTCCACCTTGACAGTGCCGGCAGTGGGTCGTGTGAAGCCGGCGATGATGTTCAGCAGGGTGGACTTGCCTGAGCCGGAGGCGCCGAGCAGAGTGAGGAACTCGCCCGCCCGGATGTCGAGGTCGACCGACTCAAGCACGGTGTTGTCGCCGTACTTCTTGCTCACTGCGTTGATGGAGATCGGGGCGCCGGTCGACGTCTGGGTGGACGTCGTCTCGAGGGCTGCGGTCATGTCATGCACCTGTGTTCGTTGCGGGACCTGTCACGCGGCGGCGGGCGAGTTGTCGGATCAGCCGGGTCAGGCCGAGGACGATGAATGAGCCGAAGATGACGAGCAGTACGAGCGTCGAGAGGGCCGCGACGGTGGGATCGATCTGGACCCTGATGCCGGACCACATCTGGACCGGGAGGGTCGTCAGGTCCGGGCCGGACAGGAAGATCGCGGTCACCACCTCGTCCCAGCTGATGAAGAAGGCGAACAGTCCGCCGGCGAGGACGCTCGGGAGGATGAGCGGGAGGGTCACCTTGAAGAAGGTCGTGACCGGTCCCGCGCCGAGACTCATCGCGGCCATTTCGAGCCGCCGGTCGACCGAGACCAGCCCCGCCACGACGTTGATGACGACGTAGGGGACGGCCAGGCACGTGTGGACCAGGACGAAGCCGAGTGTCGTCTGGGTGAGGCCGAGCTGGAGGAAGGCGATATAGGCCGCCAGGCCGATGATGACGTAGGGGACGATGAGCGGAGCCAGCAGGATCGCGGTGATCGTGTTGCGGAACGGGATGTGACCGCGCACCAGGGCGAGAGCGGCCAGGACGCCCAGGACGACCGCGCATATCGACGACGCGAGCGCCACCTTGAGGCTCGCCAGGGCCGAGTCGATCCAGATCGGATCGTCCAGGATGTTGTGGAACCACCGCAGCGACATCTGGCCGGGCGGGAAGGAGAGGAAGGAACTGTCCGAGAAGGACATCGGGACGACGATGAGGACCGGCAGGATGAGGTAGACGCCGATGAGGGCGGCGAGGATCGCGAGCCCGGCGCGGGTGAGGATCTTGGTCATGTCTGCCGCATCAAGTGTTTCTGGAGGTCCACGAACCTGCCTGCCACCACGAGCAGGAGGAAGGTGGTGAGGAGAAGCAGGGTCGCCAGGGCCGCGGCGAAGCCGAAGCGGAGCACGGTGCTGACCTGCTGTACGATCAGCTCGCCGATCATCGTGTTCTTCGGACCGCCGAGCAGTGCCGGAGTGATGTAGTACCCGAGCGCCTGGACGAACGTGAGCAGGACCGCTGCCGCGACCCCGGGAGCGCTGAGCGGGACGAAGATGCGCCAGAAGGCGCCGGCGGGACGCGCGCCGAGGGACTCGGCCGCCTGGAGCAGGCGACGGTCGATGCCCTGCATGGTCGCGAAGATGGGCAGGACCGCGAAGGGCAGCGCGACCTGGACCATGCCGAAGACGACACCGGTGAGCGTGCGGATCAGCGGGATCGGCTGGTCGATGACGTCGAGCGTCTGGAGTGTGGAGTTGAAGGCGCCGGTGTCCCGGAGGAAGAGGACGAGCGCGAAGCTGCGCACCAGGATGCTCGTCCAGAACGGGACGAGTACGAGCCCGAGCATGATCATTCGCCAGACGGGGCCGACGAGGGTCATGAGGTAGGCGTAGGGGTAGGCGAGCGCGAGGGTCACCACCGTGACGATCGCCGCGATGAGGAACGTGTTGCCGAGGACGCGCGGGTAGACGGCGTTCGCGAAGATGTCACGGTAGTTCTGCAGGCCGAAACTCGGGTCCGTCAGGCTGCGGGACAGCATGACGACGAGCGGCAGCCCGAAGACGAGGACGAGGAAGACCAGGAGCGGCAGGACCAGGGCGCCCCACCCGTCGAAGCGGAGCCAGCGGGACAGCCGCAACGGACGGGGCCGGCCCCGCAGTCTGCCCGTCGAGGAGTCTGTGGCCGCAGAGGTCATTGTGCGATCCACGCGTTAAGGCGCTCGGTGACGCTGTCGTAGTTCTCGGCCCAGTAGCCGTAGTCCACCAGGCCGGCGGACCGCTCCGCGTTGGCCGGGAAGCCGGGCAGCTCCTTGCGGACGTTCTCGGACACGAACTCGAGCGCCTTGTCACTGGCCGGGCCGTAGATCGAGGCATCGGCGTCCGCGGCCTGCGCCTTGGGGTTGTCGAGGAACCAGCGCATCCAGTCGAAGGCGAGGTCCTTGTTCGGGTAGCCCTTGGGCACCACGATCTGGTCGTACGACACGAGGTTGTCGTTCCACTCGTTGGCGACCTTCTCCCCCTCCTGCTGGGCTTGGAAGATCCGGCCGCTCCAGGCCTGGACGAGGGGGGCCTCGCCGCTGGCCAGCATCTGGGTCATCTGGTCGCCGGTGTCGAAGAAGACGATGTCGCTCTTGATCGAGTCGAGCTTCTTGAAGGCCCGGTCGATGTCGAGCGGGTAGAGCTGGTCCGGCGTGACGCCGTCGGCGAGGAGCGCGGCCTCGAACATGCCGCCGGTCGCGTACTTCCAGAACCCTCGCTTGCCGGGGAACCGCTTCGTGTCGAAGAACTCGGCCCACGTCGTCGGGTGCGCCCCGGAGAAGGTTTTGGAGTTGTAGGCGATCGTGAAGGAGTACTGCAGGATCGGGATGGCACAGGGGCCGATCTGGTCCTCGGCGACGCCTGTCGCCTTGGCCTTGTCGAGGATGTCCTGCGGAAGCTTCTCAAGCAGGCCCGCCTCGCAGGCCGTGTTCGCGAAGTTCGGCTCCACCTCGGTGGGTCCTGACGTGACCTTGCCGGCCTCCACCTGCGCCTTGATCTTGGCGTAGTCGGTCGGCGAGTCCTGCTTGATGGTGACGCCCTTGGTTTTGGCCCACGGGGTGAAGTAGGAGTCGACGTGCGCCTTCTGAGCGGCGCCGCCCCACATGGTGACTGTGAGCGACGACTCGGAGGCGCCCGAGCCGCTGCCGCCACAGGAGCTCAACGTGACGGCCAGGCCCGCCACCGAGGCGATGGCCAGCAACTTGGTGGTCTTCATCGGCTCTCCCGTTCGGTTCTTTGACTGATCCGTCAGTTAATGCCGTACACCGTGACGTGCGCCACGCTCGATGTCAAGAGGCTCCTCCGGAACTTCTCCTCCACCGGACGCGCCTCATCACGCCAGGCTCGTGGCGCCGACGAGGACGGCCGGGCAACGTGCATCGCGTCCGTGGCGGTCTGCACCGTCCCGAGCGCTATCACCACGGGCCGCGACAAGTGTTCTCCAGGGCCGCGCTGTCGCCCATCGAGGTCAAGACGGGCCGTTCCGGCGCTTCTGCCAGCGCGAACGAGACGAAGGCACGATCCACGCCCAAGCCCTCATCGCACTGGCCCGCCGCCTGTCGCCTGGCGCCTCGACGGCCACCGGCATCCCCGTACAGCGCGCGTTTCCGGCACTCCACCGGGGCAAGGGTCCAGGAGACCGGCACCGGCACGAGCGATACGCATCGTTGTGATCTCGACAGCGGGCAGGGGGCCGAGGTTGACCTCAACCATGCTTGAGGTCGCAGACTCGAAAGCGACCACGGCAACGGAGGTGATCAGCATGTCGGTGACGCTGGACCACATCATCATCCCCGCGCGGGACAAGAAGACCTCTGCGGAGTTCCTCGCCCGCCTGCTCGGCGTGGAGGTGGGCGCCCCGATGGGGCCGTTCGTACCGGTCACGACCGGCAACGGCGTCACGCTCGACTACATGGACTCCGAGGATTTCCGGTGGCACCACTGCGCGTTCCTGGTGTCGGAGGAGGAGTTCGACGCCATCTTCGCCCGGATCAAGGAGGCGGCGATCCCTTACCAGGCCAATCCCGACGGCAGTGGGGCCGGTGAGATCAACCGCCGCGACGGTGGCCGGGGCGTGTACTTCGACGACCCCAACGGCCACCGCATGGAAGTCCTTACCGTCCCCTATGGAGGATGGAAGCAGGCCAAGACCGAACGGGCATGATCGGTATGAGGGGCCTTCCAGCGCTCGACTCCTTCTCGCGGGCCTTGCGCCAGATGCCTGGCCCCCTCACCACCGGTGAGGCGAGGGGGCCAGGCATCGAACGGCCGTGAGCCATACGTCGAAGCCCCGGCTACGGCAGCGGCGGTGAGCATCTCCGCGAACACCGGCGGACCTGCCACCATACGGCTCTGACCAGGCACAACGTCGTCATGGCCGGCGGATGTGGTCGGCCAGCCCGCGCAGCGATTCAAGCGGCGACTCGGCCTCGGTCCAGGGTTTCGCAAGATCTGCGGTCGTGTAGCGCGGCACCACGTGAATGTGGAAGTGGAACACGCTCTGCCAGGCGGTCTCACCACTGGCATGCCAGAGGTTGATCCCCGGAGCCTGAAGCCTGCGCGTCAGTCGGTTGGACACCCAGACCACGGCGGACATGACCGCGGCCGCCTCATCCACTTCGATATCCGACAAGTCGCGTCGATGCGTCCTCGGCACCACCAAGGTGTGCCCCCTCGTGGCCTGAGCGATATCGAGAAAAGCAACCGAGCGATCACTCTCGTAAATTATCTCGGCGGCCTCACTTCCCTCGACTATTCTGCAGAAGACGCAAGAGCTTGAGGTGGCCACGTTCATTTCCCTCCTGGACGCGTCTCGGTCCGCGTTCATTCACCCACAGCCGCGACGCGGCATGTACGGGAGTTGCTCCTCAGCCCATCGTCCCCACCTGTGGATGAGGGCATTGGTATGCGAGCTTGCCGGCTCCATCGTCGCTGTTCCGCCTGGATGCTTCGGTGCTGGCGGGCGTTCCCGACAGCGCCCTTGTCCAGGCGGGCCGGGACGAGAAAATCGGTCTCGTCCCGGCCCTGGTGGGTCACGCCATGAGCGGGTGCCAGCCGTCGCGGTAGCGGACACCGCCACGTTGGAGCCGGACCTCCTCGTGCCAGGTCCCGGGGACTGGTTCTGTGTGGACCATTTCGGGTCGTTCCACCACGACGCACACGTCCTCACCGGGCCACCACCAGCCGCAGGAGCGTGCCAGTGCGGCCCAATGGCCGAGGTGGTCAAGCTCGTCCGGCCCGTAGTGGGCCAGCCCGAGCCGGTGCAGGGCGTCGTAGTAGGCGACCCACGCCGCGTCCTGCTGCCCGTACCAGCACGCCGGTACGGGCCCGCTGCCCGCCAGCGTGCTGCGAACGGGCACGCGGAATCCGTGGGCAAGGCTCCGGTGGAGTGCGGTGCGGATGCCTTGGTGCAGCACGACACCCACGGGAACGCCGGCCTCGAACGCCTTCAGCGGTGGCAGTTGGGGCCAGGACTCGTTGTGTTTGCCCTTCCGCGCCGGGGACAGCTCAGGGTCGAGGTGGGCGACACCGGCGCTGAGTGCACCGCGCAGTTGGGAGGAGACCATGGCCAGATCACTGGCCAGTGGCGGTGTCCCCCGCGGGCGGGGGTCCCGGGTCCACGCGTAGAGCTGGTCGAGGGTGGGCAGGCCACCGGCAAGCGAGATCGCCTGCTCTGGAGAGTCGACCCATGCGAACCGAGGCCGTGGGCGAGACATTCTCGCGTAGATGGCGGTCAGGCAGTGTTCGGTGGTCCGCCGGTCGGCCGGCTGTGTGGACAGGCCGTGCTCAAGCCACTCCTGCCGGATCTTGACTGCTTCCCGCCACAGCCCGTGAGGGCTCTTGCTGGGGAAGTCGACCACAGGTGCAGCGGCGTCATAGCGCCGCGCGGGCGCGATCAATGCGCCTGGGCGTCGCCGCCCTTTCGGTTGGAGATCATGCCCCGATGATGGCCTGCGCTCCGCGGTACGCGCAACCCCACCAACCCGGCCAACCCGGCCACTGACAACGGACGGGCCACCGGGTACGTCGCGGCGGATCACGGCATGGACGTACACGACCCCGCGTGGCCGGTATTCGGCGGCCTTGGCGAACGACACGGTGTGCCGCCGGACTCGTTCCCCGTAAGGGATCGGTAAGGGGCCGGACCGCCGGGCCGTCCTCTGGCGTAAGAAGAACTGAACCGCAGCGGGCGCGGGTGCTCGATCGTGACGCGGTGCTGCTCGGTCAGCCGCTGGGCGATCAACGAGCGGTGACAGGCCTCGGGAAGGGCTCGCCGTCGAAGCCATGGACGCCGATTGTCACCATTGTGAGCACCGGAAATCGCCCACCTGCCTGCCACTCGTGCCGCCTCCGGCAGCCCTGCCGGAGGCGGCGAGGTCGCATCACGCGACGGCGGTTCCTTCGAGCTCGACCATCAGGTCGGGGATCGCCAGCCGTGTCACCCCGAGCATCGTGGTGGACGGTGCCACCCCGGCGGCGCCCAACCGCGACGCCAGCACGCCGTAGTGCTCGAAGAGCCGATCGACGTCGGTGGTGTAGACGTTGAGCCGGACGAGGTTCGCCAGGGACATGCCGGCCTCGCCGAGCACGGCCTCCAGGTTGTCGAGGCTCAGCGCCAGCTGCGCCGCCATGTCACCGGCATGCTGGGGCTTGCCGTCGCCGCTCATCGCGGTCTGCCCGGCGCAGTACAGGGTCCGGATGTGCCCAGAGACGATCTCGCCCTGGTTGTACCCCAGCTCCACCGACCACGCCCACGGGTTGACCGCCGTTCGCTCCATTTCCACATCAGCTCCATTCGTTGACATCGCGTACGTCCGTCGGCCCGATAGCCGCCGTCTTTTCGGTCGCGCTGATAAGCCTCCCGACAAATCACGACATCCTGTGTCGTGTATTTCGGTAATGTTTTCGTATGCGTGCCGACCGGCTGGTCTCGCTGGTGCTGCTGCTGCGGCAGCACGGCCGGTTGTCCGCGACCGCGCTGGCCCGCGAGCTGGAGGTGTCCACCCGCACCGTGCTGCGCGACATCGAGGCGCTGTCGGCGGCCGGCGTCCCGGTCTACGCCGAACGCGGCCGGCACGGCGGTTTCGCGTTGCTGCCCGGTTTCCGGACCGAGCTCACCGGCCTGAACCACGATGAGGCCCTTGCCCTGCTGATCGCCGGATCGCGGCGTGGCGCGCAGGCGTTCGGCCTCGGCTCGGCGCTCGCTTCGGCGATGCTCAAGGTGGTCGACGCGCTGCCCGAAAGCCACCGGGACACCGCGGCCGGCGCGGCCCGGCGATTGCTCATCGACCCGGAGACCGACCTGCTCTCGCGCCGGCTGGTCGCTGAGGAGGTGCCCGACGCCATAGTGGCCGAGGTCCGGCGCGCGGTGCTCGCCGGGCACAGGCTGCGCATCCACTATGCGGCGGCGGGCCAGACCCCGAAGTGGCGCACGGTGGACCCGATCGGCCTGGTCACCGTACGCGGCCAGGGCTACTTGCTGGCCACGAGGTCTGGCGCGGACCGCACCTACCGGCTGTCCCGGATCTCGGCCGCCGAGGAACTCGCCGAACCCGCACAGCGACCGGACCGGGTCGATCTGGACCGGGCCTGGAAGGAACGCAGCACGCGGTTTCGGACCGGCGGCGACCAGGTCACCGTGCTGGTACGGGTGGACCCGGCGCGGCGGGAGGACCTGGTGGGCACCGCGCTGGCCGTCCGCGCCGAAGACACCGACGCGGACGGCCGGCTGCGGCTGGAGGTGACCTTCCAAGATCCGAGACACGCCGAATGGGCGCTGTGGCAGCTCGGCACGAACGCGGAGGCCCTGGCCCCGCAGTGGTTGCGCGACTCCCTGCGCGACCGCGCCGCCGCGATCGTCGCCTCCTACGAGTCTCAACCTGAGAGCTGATCGGCGATTGAGGCGAAACCGGCTGTCGTGGTCGGTTGAGCGCGCCCCGTCGTCGGCGGGCAACGCGGGGTGGACGGGGTCAGCCGGGCGGCTCAGTGGGGTCGGCGGGGGGTGGACGCGGGGGCGGGCCGTATCGGTTTGAGTTGCAGTGCCCGCCACCGGGACGGAAGGAGCGCATGGTGATCGTTCTCGGTTTCAACGGCTTCAGCAAAGGCGCCGGGCTCTTCGCGCGGTACTACCGGGCCACCGGGATCGACCGGCACATGCTCTTCGGGCACGACTCCGGGGCCTGCCTGGTGGTGGACGGCAGGCTCGTGGCCGCCGTGGAGGAGGAGCGCCTCAACCGGGAGAAGAAGACCTCCGCGTTCCCCCTCAACGCGATCCGCTGGGTGCTGGACGAGGCCGGGCTGTCGCTCGGCGACGTGGACGCGTTCGCGTTCTCCTGGCGGTTCTCCGACGAGGTGCTGAACGCGATGATCGCCGAGATCGCCGACGGGGAGGGCACCGCCGACCAGAAGTTCGGCCGGCTGAAGCGGCTCACCTCGATCTACGAGGGCATGTTCAGCCGGGCGGCCGTGCTCGGGGACTTCGAGGAGCACACCGGGTTCCGCATCGACGGGGACCGGCTGCACACCGTGCCCCACCACATCGCCCACCTGATGTGCGGGTACGGCGTCTCCGGCGGGGCTGACACGGCATTCCTGATCAGCGACGGGCGCGCCGAATGGCTGTCGGCGATCATGGGTGAGGTGCGTGGCGGTGAAGTGCGCGTCTTCGACGACGCGAGCATCGATTCGCGGCATTCACTGGCCATGCTCTTCGGAGTCATCACCCGCTACCTGGGATTCACGCCGAACAATGACGAGTACAAGGTCATGGGACTGGCGGGTTATGCCGAGCCCGAAGGGACGCCGCCCGGAAATCCCCTCCTGGAGCACGTGCTGACGCTGCGGCCGGGCGGGACGTACGAGATCCCCTACCACCCGCGGGCCGTCCGGGCCTACTACGCGCTGTTCGACCGGATCTTCGGGACTGGGCCGGACGGCCGCGAGGACTTCGGCTTCCGGGTGCGGGTGGCGCGGGCCGCGCAGGAGATGGTCGAGGTCGCCACCGCGCACCAGGTGGCCGCGCTGCGCGGGCGCAGCGACCTGCCCCGGCTCGTGTTCGAGGGCGGGCTGGCGCTGAACTGCGTGAACAACACCAAGCTGCTGGAGGAGTCGGGCTACGACGAGGTGGAGGTCAGCTACGGCGCGAGCGATCCCGGGGTGGCGATCGGGGCGGCCCTCCACGTCGCACACCAGGCGGGCGACGCGATCGTCCCGCCGGTCTCGCCCTACCTCGGCCCGCAGTTCGACGACGCGACGATCACCGCGGTCCTCGCCCGGTACGCCGGCCGCGTCCGCAGCCGGGAGTTGGACGACGTGGCCGCCGAGACGGCGGCGCTGCTCCAGGAGAAGGTCGTCGTCGGCTGGTTCCAGGGCCGTACCGAGTACGGGCCGCGCGCGCTCGGCAACCGCAGCATCCTCGCCAACCCGAGGTTCGACGACATCAAGGACATCATCAACACGCGGATCAAGCACCGTGAGCCGTTCCGGCCGTTCGCGCCCATCGTGCTGGAGGACGCCGCCCCCGACGTCTTCGTCATGGGCAAGAAGCGGACGTCGCCGTACATGACGTTCGTGTTCCCCGTGCAGCCCGCCCACGTGGACGCCATTCCCGGTGCCGCCCACGTCGACGGGACCTCGCGGATCCAGACGGTGACGCCGGAGGGGAACCCGCTGATGGCCGCGCTGCTCGCCGAGTTCACCGCGCTGACCGGCGTCCCGTGCCTGATCAACACCTCGTTCAACGTCGCCGGCGAGCCGATCGTGAACGCGCCCGAGGACGCCGTCGCGTGCTTCCTGAACACCGAGATGGACTACCTGGTGCTCGGCCGTCACCTCGTCACGAAGGTGTGACCTGCGGCAGGTACACCGGCCGCAGCGCGCCGCCCGTCCCGGCGGCGAGGGCGGCGAGGAGGTCCGTGCGATGCGGGGCCCGGCCGTCCAGAACCACGGCGGCCGGGCCCCGCGTGTCCAGGACGAGGCGCGCGCAGAAGCCCGCCACGTCCGGCCCGGACACCTCCCCGCCGACCAGCAGGAACCGTGTCGCGCCCTTGCCGGGCGCGGCACTCACCATGCCGAGCCGCACCCGCCCCGGCCCGTCCGGTGCGGGTTCCTCGGCGGCGTGCGCGAGGAAGTAGAGCGTTCCGCCCTCCGCACGGACGGACTCCCGCAATGAGGGCAGTTGCCGGGCCCGCCAGCGGGCGAGGGCGGGCGGCAGCCCGGCGGTGCCGAGCGGCCGGGCGGCGGTGAGGCCTGCCCGTTCCAGCATCCGGGTCAGCGTCACTGGGGCGATCTGGACGCCGAGGTCGCGCCGCAGCAGCGCGCACAGCACCGGCCGCGTCCACAGCTCGCCGTCCAGGCCCACCTCCCGCGGCCCCTGCCCGGCCAGCCGCACCAGCACCTCGCGGACCTGCTCCCAGGCCAGCTTCGGCGGCCGTCCCGGCACGGGACGCGCACGCAGCGCCTCCGCGCCGCCCTCCCGGTAGGCGGCCAGCCAGCCGTACACCGTGGAGCGCCGCAGTCCGAGCCGCTCCGCCACCTCGGGGGGCCGCACCCCCTCCTCCACCCAGCGCATCGCACGGAAGCGCAACTTCTCCAGGGTCCGGTGGTCCAGCCTGCGGCCGTCGTCCTCGCGCACGCGGACACGTGATCAAAGTCCAGTTACTTTTGAACGCGATAATGGGGCCTAAAAAGCATCCGAAAAGGGGGTGACGTCTACCGCCGGCCATGACACCATTTGACAAATAGGACTTTTCGCCGGTTGCGGAGGGGTGCTGAAGTGATCATCTGGAACCGGCGGGAATGGCGCCACTGAGGGTCCTGGTGTGCGACGCGCTCCCGCTCGTGCGGGACGGACTGCACACCATCCTGGACGCACAGCAGGACGTGGAGGTGGTGGACGCCACCGAGAGCGGCATCCACGCAATCATGCTCGCCCGCACCCGGCGGCCCGACGTCATCGTCACCGGCCTCCAGCTCGTCGGCGTGTCCGGCCTGGAGCTGATCCGGCGGCTGCGCGCGGAGGGCCTGGACCCCGAGCCGCGGGTGGTGGTGCTCGCCATGAGCCACAGCGACGAGACGGTGACCGAGGTGCTGCGCGCCGGCGCCAACGGCCTCCTCACCGAGGACGCCACCCGCGAGGAGGTGGTGGCGGCCATCCGGGCCGCGGCGCGGGGCCAGACGATGCTCTCCCCCACCGTCACCGAGCGGCTGGTCGACTGGTTCCGCCGGCGCGAGGTCTACCCGCACGAGCTGCTGCGCCCGGCCGTCGCCGCGCTGACCCCGCGGGAGCGCCAGGTGCTGCTGCTCGTCGCGCAGGGCCGTTCGACGGAGGAGGTGGCGGGCGAGCTGTACATCGGCGTCAGCACCGTCCGCACGCACCTGCACCGGCTGCGCGCCAAGCTCGACCTCAAGGACCGGGCCCAGCTCGTGTCGTTCGCCTACCGCTCCGGGCTCATGTCTCACTGAACCGCCGCACCGGCCGCCGGCCGAGGGCCCGCCGGGCGCGGGCGGCGACGGCCTCCGCGGTGATCCCGGCGCGGGCGACCAGGTGGGCCTGGTCGCCCGCGCCGGGAACGAAGGCGTCCGGCACCGCGACGCGGAGGACACGGGGGCCGCCAGGCAGCTCGGCCGCGGCCTCGGCGACGGCCGAGCCGAGGCCGCCGGAGGCCCAGTGCTCCTCGACGGTGACGACCGGGCCGGGGCCGGCGAGGACGACCCCGGCGTCCAGCGGCCGCACGGTGTGCACGTTGAACACCCGAGCCTGGACGCCGTCCGCCGCCAGCAGCGCGGCGGCGTCCAGCGCCGCGAGCACGGGATAGGGGCCGGTGGCGGCGATCGTGACGTCCGCGCCGTCCCGCAGGAGCTGAGCCCGGCCGAGCCGCGGCGGCTCCAGGCCGGGCGGCGGCTCGGGCGCGGCCTTGCGGCCGAGCCGCATGTAGACCGGTCCGGGCACGTCCGCGCACTGGCGGATCAGCTCCTCCGCGGCGTCCGCGGTGTGCGGGACGAGCACCGTCATGCCCGGCAGCAGCCGCATGACCGCGAGGTCCTCCAGACAGTGGTGGGTGGGGCCGAGGTGCCCGGCGGCAAGGCCGTCGTGCGTCGCCATGATCCGTACCGGCAGCCCGCACAGCGCGATGTCGATCTTGACGGCCTCCAGCGCCCGGGTCGCCGCGAACGCCGCCATCGTGTTGACGTAGGGAACGAACCCGGACTGGGCCAGCCCGGCGGCGACGCCCATGAGGTTCTGCTCGGCGATGCCGAGGTTGACATAACGGTCGGCCGCACCGCCGAAGTCGACGCCCGCGAACAGGCCGGTGTCGCTGTCCAGGCACACCACCCGCGGGTCGGCGGCCATCAGCTCCGGCACGAGGTCACGGTAAGCGTCCCGGCACGCCCGCGCGCTCACCGGCCCGTTCCCCCGTCCGCACGCCGCGCCGCCCGCAGGACAGCGTGGGCACGTCGCCGCTGCCGGTCGCCGAGGCGGGCGTAGTGGCTGCGCACCTGGCCCTCCACGAAGGGCAGGCCCCGCCCCTTGACCGTACGGGCGATGACCGCCACCGGGCGGTCCGGCGGCCCGGGCTTGCCGAGGACGTCCACCAGGGCGCCGAGGTCGTGGCCGTCGACCTCGACCACCGCCCAGCCGAACGCCCGCCACCGGTCCGCCAAGGGCTCCAGCCCGACGACGTCCTCGGTGCCTCCGGTGATCTGGAGGCCGTTGCGGTCGACCACGGCGGTGAGCCCGTCCAGCCGCAGGGACGCGGCGGCCATGGCGGCCTCCCACACCGAGCCCTCCTGGAGTTCGCCGTCACCGAGGACCACGAAGCAGCGGCGCGCCGATCCGGACAGCCGCGCGGCCAGCGCGAACCCGACGCCGAGCGGCAGGCCGTGCCCGAGCGACCCGGTCGGGACCTCGACGCCAGGGATGGCGGGGGTCGGGTGCGCGGAGAACCGGCCACCGGGCTCGGCGTACCCGGCGAGGTCCTCGGCGGGGAAGAACCCACGCTCGGCGAGCACCGCGTACAGGCCGATGCCCGCGTGCCCCTTGCTCAGCACGAGCCGGTCTCGGCCGGGCGCCTCCGGCTCGGCGGGATCGACGCGCAGCACCGCGAAGTACAGCGCCACGAGGATTTCCACCAGCGACATCGAGCCGCCCAGATGGCCGCCCTCGACGCTCGCGCACATCTCGACGATCCGCTCCCGGACGCGCGCGCAGTGCGCCTCCAGGTCCGCCGCCTCCACCGACTCGCTCATCCGGGGCCTCCTTCGTCCGCGGCCAGTTCGATGCGGGTCGCCGCACCCGCCAGGGCCCGGCTGAGCGGGCGGTCGCGGCGCCCGTCGGCGACCAGCACCTCGGGCACCCCGGCGGCGAGCGCCTCACGGGCGGCGACGAGCTTCAGGCCCATGCCGCCGCCCCGGTACGGGGGCGGTCCCGCCGCCGGGACCGCGCAGGCGGCGAGCACCGAGGCCTCGTCCGCCGGGTCGGCGAGGACGCCGGGCGCCCCGGTGAGCAGCACCAGCGTCCCGGCGCCCACCGCGCCCGCGACGGCGGCGGCGACACGGTCGGCGTCGGCGTTGACGGGGCGGCCGTCCTCGGCGAGGGCGGGCGGCCCCACAACCGGCAGCACGCCCGCGGCGAGCAGGGTGTGCAGCAGTCCGGCGTCGACGCCGGTGATCCGGCCGCTGTGCACGTCGCGGACGACGACGCGCCGCCCGTCCTCCCACGCCCGATGCGCGGCCTTGCGGCGCGCGCGCAGCAGCCCGCCGTCCACACCGCTCAGCCCGACCGCGCGGACACCGTGGGCGTGCAGACGGGCCACCAGGCGCGGCCGGACCAGCCCGCCGAGGGCGAGCTGGACCACCTCCAGCGTCGCCGCGTCGGTGTGCCGGGTGATGATGCCGTCGAGGGCGGTGAGCCGCCGGGCGGGCACCCCGAGTCGTGCGCCGAGCCGGTCGATGTCGGCGGAGCCGCCGTGCACGAGGACGGTGGGCCGCCCGGTGCGGGCGACCGCGGCCACGTCGGCGCACACGGCGTCCGGGTCGACCGCCGCGTGGCCGCCGGCCTTCACCACGAGAGGGCCCAGGGGGGAGCGCTGCGCGGGCATCAGACCGGGTGCAGGCCGGGGAAGGCCAGGCCGGTCCGCTCCGGCCAGCCCCGGCGGACGTTGAGGGACTGCACGGCGCCGCCCGCGCCGCCCTTGACGAGGTTGTCGAGCGCCGCGACGAGCGTGGCGCCGCCGCGGCCGTCCACCGCGAACCCGACGTCGCAGAAGTTGGCCCCGGCGAGGATCTTGGGGTCGGGCAGCCGGTGCGGGCCGCGGCGCCGGGCCACCAGCCGGACGAACGGCTCGTCCGCGTACCGTTCCCGGTAGGCGCGCCACAGGTCCCGTTCCCCGGCGCCGCCGGTCAGCCGGACGTGGCAGAGCACCTGCACGCCGCGGACGGCCTCGACACCGGTCGCGGTCATCCGCACCGCCAGCCCGGTGGCCTGGGCGATCTCCGCCTCGTGCCGGTGGCCCGCGGGCGCGAACACCCGCAGCGCGCCGCTCCGCTCGGCGTGCGTGTTGGCCGGGCCGGCGGTGGCGCCCGAGCCGCTGGAGCCGGTGCGGGCGTCCACCACGACGTCCGGCTCGATCAGCCCGGCCGCCGCGGCGGGCGCGAGGGCCAGGATCGCCGCGGTCGCCATGCAGCCGGGCACGCTGATCCGGTCGGCGTCCGTCAGCTCCTTGCGGTACAGCTCGGGCAGTCCGCAGGCGAAGCCGCCGAGCAGGTCGGGCGCGGTGTGCGGCGCGCCGTAGTAGCGGGCGAACACGGCCGGGTCGCGCAGCCGGAAGTCGGCCGACAGGTCCACGACCAGCCCGGCCAGGCCGAGGAACTCCGGCATCCGCGCCATCGTCTGCGTGTGCGGCGCGGCCGCGAACAGCACGTCCACCGGTTCCAGCGTTTCCGGGGAGACGAACGTCAGATCGGTGACGCCGCGCAGGTTGGGATGGGCCGTGTCCACGGAGCGTCCCGCCAGCCGTGCGGACGTCGCGGCGGCCACCTCGACGTGCGGATGCCCGAGCAGCAGCCGCAGCAGCTCGCCGCCGATGTAGCCGGAGGCTCCGACGATCCCGGCGCGCACGCGTTCAGGCATCGCCGCCCGCTTCCAGGCACGCCTTCCGCGTGACCAGGTGGTCGGCGATGTGGCCGGCGACGTCGATGCCGGTGGCGTCTTGGAAGCCGGTGAACTCCACGCCGTGGTTGACCTCCAGGACGCGGGGGCGGCCGTCGGCGTCCTCGATGAGGTCGACGCCGGCGATCTCGGCGCCGGTCGCGTCGGCCGCCCGTACCGCGAGCTTGGCCTGGTCGGGCCGGAGCGCGAGTGCCTGGGCGGAGGCGCCGCGCGCGACGTTGGCGCGCCACCCCTCCGTCCGGTGCCACGTCGCGCCGAGGGCCTCACCGCCGACCACCACGACGCGGATGCTGCGGCCGCCCGCGACGAGCTCCTGCGCGAGGACGATGTGCGCGCGGGGCGAGGGCAGCGCGGCGACGTGCTCCAGGACGGCAGCGGCCATGGCGCGGTCGGCGACCCGGGTGACCAGCCGTCCCCAGGAGCCGACCAGCGGCTTGACCACGGCGGGATAGCCGAGCTCGTCCAGCGCGGTGAGCGCCGCCTCCGGGGTCAGTGCGAGGTGGGTGCGCGGGGTGGGCAGGCCCGCCTGCCCGAGGGCGAGCGCCGTGCGCCACTTGTCGCCGCACACCTCGGTGGCGGCGGCCGAGTTCACGACGACGGCGCCCCCGGCCTCCAGCAGGGTGCCCGCGTAGACGGCCCGCGCGTGCCCGATCTCCCGGTTGAGCACGAGGGGGCGGTCCGCCGCGGACCCGGTCGGCGCGCCCGCCAGCGTACGGGTGTCCGCGTGCGCGCAGTCCACGCCGCGGCGGCGCAGCGCCGCAAGGATGCGCTTCTCCTCGGCCCGCACCCGGGAGGCGAGCACGACGACTGGGCCGTCCGTCAGGGGACCGCTCACTCTCCCCAGTCCTCCTCGACCTCCGGCGCGGGGGCGAGCGCGACCGGGTCCACGCCGACGACCTCCAGCTCGCCGGCGCACTCGGGGCACGCGACGATCTCGTTGAGGTGGGGCGGCTCGGCGAGGACCACCGCGCCCTCGCACTCCGGGCATCTGATCATGGGCATCCCTTCGAGCCTTCGAGGCGGGGCGTCCGGGCAGGACGCGCTGCGATCGTAGGGAGGGCGGTGCCGCCCCGGCCGTCGTCCAGGTGTCGAATCGAGGTGGACGCGGGGGGCCGGCGGGGTGGACGGCCCCGGGCCGCCGGTGTCAACGCGCGGCTGACGGAACCCGGCGGGGTGGGTGTGAGCATGACCCGAGCGATGGACCGCACGAAGAGCAGGGGGTTCCATGCCCGCGCCCGCCTACCGCCCGTTGACCGTGGTGCAGCTGCCGCCTGCGCCGTCCCCCGGCCTGCTGGACGACCTCGCCGAGCTCGCCGGGCGCGGCCGGGTGCTGGCCGCCGGCCCCCCGAACGCGGTGGACGCGCTGCGCGGCCGCGGCCTGGAGGTGCTGGCCGGGCAGGACGCCCGCGCCCTGGGTGTCCTGCTGGACCACGCCGACGCCGTCACGGTGGAGGCGGCGAGCGCGGCGGACGTGCTGGCCCTCGCCCGCGACCTCGACGCCGACCACGTACGGCTCGCACCCGGCGCGGACGGCCTCGACCTCGACGGCCTCGCCGCCGACGTCGTCGTGTGCGCCGAGGGCACGCTGTCGCCGTCGGCCGGGACACGGCTGTGGCGGACCGCGGCGCCCGCCGCCGACCTCGAACTGCTCTCGCGGGCCGTGCAGATCTCCTCGGTGTCCGGCGACGAACGGGACCTGGCCGAGTTCCTCGCCGCCTGGTGCGCCCGGCAGGGCATCGACGCGGAGGTGGACGCGGCGGGCAACCTGGTGGCGACGCGCGGGACGGGCCCGCGGCGGCTGCTGCTGCTCGGGCACCTCGACACCGTCCCGCACCGCTGGCCCGCCCGCTGGCACGGCGACGTCCTGACCGGGCGCGGCAGCGTGGACGCCAAGGCCAGCCTGGTCGCCTACCTCCAGACGCTCGCCGAGCTGGACGTCCCAGAGGGCGCGCAGGTCAGGGTCGTCGGGGCGGTGCAGGAGGAGGTCACCTCCAGCGGCGCCTTCCACGTCCGCGACCACTACCCCGCCGACGCGGTCGTGGTCGGCGAGCCGAGCGGGGCGCACGCGCTGACCGTCGGCTACCACGGCCTGTGCAAGATTCTCCTGGCGGTCCGCGAGCCCACCGCGCACACCGCCGGGCGTGGCGTCCGCACCGCCGCCGACCGCCTGGTGGACGCGGCGGCCGCGGTCCGCTCCGCGGTGGCCGCGCTCAGCCCGGACGCGCTCGTGGCAGTGCTCGGCGTGGACGCCCGCAACCACGGCGACGTGCAGGCCGGGGACGCGGTGATCGACGTGCGGGTGCCGCCGGGCGTCGCCACCGCCGACCTGCGCGCCGCCGTCCGCGCGGCCGTGCCGGCCCCGGTGACCGTCGGGTTCCAGCGCTGCACGCCGGGCGTGGCGACGCCGCGTTCGTCCGGCCTGGTACGCGCGTTCACCCGGGCGCTGCGGGCCGCCGGGAGCACGCCCCGGCACCTGGCGAAGAAGGGCAGCAGCGACATGAACACCCTCGCCACGACGTGGGAGGGCGTCCCGATGGTCGCCTACGGGCCCGGCGACGCCCGCCTCGACCACACCCCGCACGAGCGGCTCGACGCCACCGAGTACCGGCACGCCCGGACGGTGCTGGCGGCGGCCGTCCGGGACTGGCTCAGCTCCCCTTCCTAGCGCCGCGGGCGGCCAGCGGCGCGAGCGGCAGCGAACCCAGCACCAGCACGGCGGCCAGCGCGAACGTCGCAGGGTAGCTCAGCTCGGCGACGGCGCCGCCGACAAGGCCCGCGATGCCGACGGACAGGTCCAGGAAGGAGCTGACGGCGCCGAGCGCGGCGCCCCGCTCCGATTCGGGGGCGCGGTCGATCGTGATGAGCGCCAGCGACGGGTAGAGCAGGGTGAACCCGCCGCCCGCGACGAGCGCGCCGAGCGCGGTGATCCACCATGACGGCCCGAAGCCGATGAGCAGCAACCCCACCGCCTCGCACACGCTGGACACCGTGATCACCGCGACCGGGCCGACCCGGTCGGGCAGCCGTCCGGCCAGCAGCCGCACGCCCACGTACGCGGCGCTGAAGACGCTGAGCAGCACCGGCCCGTTCGGGATGCCGCGGTCGGCCAGTGCCAGGGCGCCGAAGCCGACGAGCACGGCGTACCCGAACGCGCCCGCGCCGAGCGACAGGCCGGGCAGGATCGCGGCGGGCGGCAGCAGGCGGCGGGACACGGCCGCGCCGGTGTCGGGATCACCCGGCAGCCGGGACAGCACCAGCAGCGCCACGACCGGCAGGGCCACCGTGGCGACCCACACGGCGGTGTAGGAGCCGGTCCGGTAGAGCAGCTCGCCGAGGGCGGGACCGGCCGACAGGCCGCTCCACATCGCCAGGCCGTACCAGCCGACGACCTGGCCGCGGCGGTGCTCGGGCGCGAGGTGCACCGTCCACACCGAGCCGGCGGTGAACAGCAGCGCCTCCCCGACCCCCATCACCAGGCGCGCGGCGAACAGGCCGGACAGGCCGAGAGGCAGCGTGTAGAGGACGCCGACCACCACGGCGATGCCCGCGCCCGCCGCCATCACCCGGCGGCAGCCGAACCGCTGCGCGACCTGCCCGCCGTAGGGGCGGCCGAGCAGCGCGACCACGGCGGTGCAGGTGAACAGGGCGCCGACGGCGAGCGGAGAACCGCCGTACTCGCCGACCACGAGCCGCGGCAGCACCGGCACCACGGCGCCGAAGGCGGTGAAGGTGGTGAACAGGGCGATGAGCAGCCCGGCGAACACCTTCCACCAGGCGACCTGCGGGGCGTCCTCCGCGACGGTGCGGGGCGGCGCGCCGGAGGGCGCGGTGGGAGGCGCGTCGCGGGACGGGTGCTCCATCAACCGAGCCCGCGGGTGTTGCCGCCGTCGACGAGCAGCACCGTCCCGGTGACGAAGGACGCCTGCTCGCTGGCGAGGAACGCCACGAGCGCGCCGAAGTCCTCGGCGCGCCCGACCCGGCCGAGCGGCAGCCCCTTGGCGACCTCCGCGACGGCCTGCTCGACGTCCTCACCGAACTGCTCGTCCAGGGCCTTGGTGCGGTGGAAGCCGGGCGCGAGCACGTTCACCGTGACGCCCCGCGCCCCGAGGGAGTCCACCAGCCCCTTGGCGAAGCCGAGCACGCCGAGCCGCGCCACCGCCGACAGGCCGGTGGCGCCGAGCGGCTGCCGCACCGCCTCCGAGGTGATCATCAGGATGCGGCCCCAGCCCGCCTCGGTGAGGAACGGCAGGGCCGCGAGCGCCACGGCGACGTGCGGGATGGTGTTGCCGGTGAGCGCCTCCCGGTAGACGGCGGTGTCGAAGGCGTCGACCGGGCCGTGCGGCACGCCGCCGGAGTTGGTCACCACGATGTGCAGCGCGCCCATCTCGGCGGCGGTGTCCCGCACCCAGGCGCCGGCCGCGTCGTCGTCGGTGAGGTCGACCGAGGTGCTGAGCACCCGGCCGGGGCCGCAGGCGTCGATCTCGGCGTGCGCGCGGGCGAGCCGCTCCGGGTCGCGGGCGCAGATCGCCACGTGCGCGCCCTCCGCGGCGAAGGTGCGGGCGACGGCGAGCCCGAGCCCGCTGCTCGCCGCCGCCACCAGGGCGACCCGCCCGGTGAGTCCGAGGTCCATCGCGTCTCCTCCCCGGCGCGCCGCGCGCCGTCGTCGGTGTGTCCGGCGGCCCGCCGTCAGGGCCGCAGCGGGTAGTGGTAGCGGTGCAGCAGCGGGGCCGCGAGGACGGTGGCGACCGCCGCGTCGGCCGGTGCCAGCCCCTCCCGCCAGGCGCCGTCCGGCCGGATCGCGACCGGGCCCCGCCGCAGCCGGTCGGGGTTGCCGGTGACGGTGTGGTTCGCGCCGAGGACGGCGGTCCCGTCGGCGGCCACGGGCGGGTCGCCCGGCAGCCCAGCGAACGCCATCACCCGGGCGATCGTCGCGGCCGGATCGGCGGCCAGGTCCTCGTGGCGGACGCGCAGGTAGCGGCCCGCGGCGGCGCGCCCCGCCAGCTCGGATGCGACGTTCGCGGCGACCCAGTGTCGGGTGCTGTCGACCGGTGTGCGCGGGTCGATGTAGTCCTTGCTCTTGCGGTAGGAGTACGCGATGGCCCGGGGGTCGCGGACGAGATGGACGATCCGCAGATCGAGGTCCGGGCGGCCCAGCAGCGCGGCGGGCTCGGCCGGGTACTTCGAGCCGTCCACGATGGTGCGGGCCCCGCTGTGCCGGGCGACGGTCGCGTAAAGGCCGGCCATCCGGTCGAGGGCTTCGCGCACGCCGGGGGCCGGGGCCCGGTCGCCTCGGGCCTCGGCCAGGCGGCGCCGGGTGTGGCGGGTGCGGAACAGGGCCTGCTGCCAGGACTCCATGCGCCGGGCCTCGCCGGGGTCCTGCTCGGCGAGGACGGCCGCCCAGAGGGGACAACCGTCCAGGTCCTCGCCACATCCGCACAGCGTGTTGGTGCCGGTCCGCAGGACGCCGTTGCGCCACAGGTAGTGCAGCTCGCCGGCGTGGAACACCCCGGGCAGTTCGTTGAGGACGTTGCCGAGCAGGGTGCTGCCCGTCCGCAGCCATCCCGTGATGTACAGGACGCGGACGGGCGCGTCAGTCATCGGACAGCAGGAGGAAGTGCTGGGGCAGGTGCAGGGCGAGGCCGCTGCGGGTGCGCGCCTCCACGGTGTCGGTGCCGTCCGGGCCGGCGCCCCGGTGCAGGACGAGCGACCCGACGCCCGGGTCGAGCAGGGTGACGGCGGCCTTGAAGTCGCCCAGCAGCACCTGGCCCTCGGCGATCATCCGCGTGCGGGACACCATGATCCCGGCCGCGTTGAGCAGGCCGAGCAGTCCCGCGCGGACGAGCCGCCAGTAGACGGCGGGGTGGACGACGATGCCGTCGCAGGAGCCGCCGGTGGTCTCCACCTCGGCGGCGGCCGCGGTCAGCACGTCGCCGAGGTCTCCGGCGAGCGGGCCCCGGCGCGCCTGCGGGAGCGTCAGCAGCCCCTCGATGACACCGTCCGGCGTCCCGTGCAGGAGCGCGTCGTTCTCCACCGCCGACAGGCGCACCAGCACCCGGTAGTCGATGAAGGCCGCCAGCAGGGACGGCTCGTCCACCAGGCCCTTGGGCAGCGGGACGGTGACGCTGAGGTCGGTCAGGCCGGCGGACCGGACGGAGGAGGTGAAGCCCGACTCCGGCACGGTCGCGTAGGTGGTGCCCGCGTGCGCGGGGCCGGCCTGCGGCGCCTCGTGAACGTAGGGGACGGCGCGGTCGGGCACCGTGGCCGTCTTCAGCAGGTGGCGCACCGCGTAGCGGGGGCGGGTGGCGAACAGCGGGAACGACTGGGGAAGCGCGACCCGGAACGGCACGACGACGTCGGTGCCCTGCGGGGCGCCCGCCACGGCCCAGGCGAACTCCTCGCCGGGGGTGCGGCGGCCGAGGGCGGGGTCCGCCAGCGCGACGCGCTGCGCTGCGTGGTCGATGGACATGCGTGTCCCTTCTGCCGGGTTCAGCTCAAGCCGATCTCAGCTAAGGACACCGTGGGCCTCCGCACATCCACACGGGGAGGACGAGCCTCGACGTGGCGTTGAGGCCCGCGTCCATGGTGGCACTACGCGGGCCCGCGCGGGTGTCCACATGTTGTCGACGCCGGGAGGTTTCCGCGCCGCCGGACCGCCTCGCAGGATGCGGGCATGCCGACCCTTCCGACAGCAGATGCCGACACCTGGCGCGCCTCCGGCTGGTGGCGCGACGACACCTTCCTGGACGACCTGCGCCGGGCGGCCGAGGCGACCCCCGACGGGACCGCGCTCGTCAGCCGGCGGGTGGACGGCGCCCCCCGCGAGACGCTGACGTGGGCCGAGTTGGCGGACACCGTCGAACGGCTCGCCGCCGGCCTCGCCGGGCTCGGGGTGCGCCGCGGCGACGTGGTCGCCGCCCAGCTCCCCAACGGCTGGCGGTTCGTCGCACTCGCCCTGGCGTGCGCGCGGATCGGCGCCGCGATCGGCCCGATCGTGCCGATCATGCGCCGCCGGGAGGTGGAGTTCGCGCTGCGGCTGACCGGCAGCCCCGTCTACGTCGCGGCGGCCGAGTGGCGCGGCTTCTCCTACGGGGACATGGTGGCCGAGATCGCCGCCGACCTGCCGGGGCTGCGGCACCGGGTGCTGCTCGACGCCCCCGCGGGCGGCGGGCCCGGCGTGCTGGACTTCGACCGCGACCTGCTCGGCGGGGACTGGGCGCCGGTGCCGGCGGACGCGGCGGCGGGACCGGACGACGCCTTCCAGGTGATCTTCACGTCGGGGACGACGGGTGAGCCGAAGGGGGTCGTGCACTCGCACAACACCCTGTACGCGATGAACCGGGCGCAGGCCGACGTCCTGCACCTCACCGGCGACGCGGTGACGGCGATGGGCTCGCCGACCACCCACCAGGCCGGCTTCACCTGGAACTTCCTCATGCCGCTGCTGCTCGGGGCGACGTCCGTGCAGGTCGACTCCTGGGACGCGGACGCGATGCTGCGGATCCTGGAGGAGGAGCGCGTCAGCTTCTTCATGGGCGCGCCGACGTTCCTCGCCGACCTCATCGAGGCGCAGCGCCGCGCGCCGCGCGACCTGTCCCGGCTCACCGTGTTCGCCACGGGCAGCGCGCCGATCCCGCCGGTGGTGGTCGAGCAGGCCGGGGACGTCCTCGGCTGCCGCCTGTACGCGCTGTGGGGCATGACGGAGAACGGCTGCGTGACGATCACCCGTCCGGAGGACCCGCCGATGCGGGCGGCCGAGAGCGACGGCACCCCCGTCCCGGGGATGGAGGTGCGCATCGTAGGAGACGGCGGGGGCGCTGTCGGGGCGCTCCAGGTCCGCGGGGCGAGCCAGTGCCTCGGCTACTTCCGCCGGCCCGAGGTGTACGCGGCGTCGCTGACGCCCGACGGGTGGTTCGACACCGGCGACCTCGCGCGCGGCGACGGGTACGGCGGCATCCGCATTGCCGGGCGGGTCAAGGACCTCATCTCCCGCGGCGCGGAGAAGATCCCGGTCGTGGAGGTGGAGGCGGCCCTGCTGCGCCACGCGGCCGTCCGGGACGTCGCGGTGGTCGGCTACCCCGACGAGCGGCTCGGCGAGCGGGCCTGTGCGGTGCTCGTCTGCCGGGGACCCCGGCCGAGCCTCGCCGACCTCCAGGCGCACCTGGCCGGGCTGGGGATGGCCAAGCAGTACTGGCCCGAGCGGCTGGAGTTCATCGACGCCCTGCCCAAGACCCCCTCCGGCAAGATCCAGAAATTCGTGCTCCGCGAGCGGCTGCGCGGCGAGGGCTGAGGAGGCCCCATGGACTTCGCGTTCTCCCCCGACCAGGAGGCCCTGGCCAAGCGGATCCGGGAGTTCACCGCCGAGCGGATGGCGCCGCTCGCCGCCGAGGCCGACCGGACGGGCCGGTTCCGCGACGGCCTGTTCGCCGAGCTGGCCGCCCAGGAGCTGTTCGCGCTCGGCGTTCCCGCCGCCTACGGCGGCCGCGGCGCGGACTCGGTGAGCCTCGGCATCGCCTTGGAGGAGCTGGCGGCGGGCGACCTGACCCCCTGCTACGCCGTGCTGAACGCGGCGCTGATCGGAGCGATCCTGGACGGCAACGCGACTCCCGAGCAGTGCCGGCGATGGCTGCCCGCCGTCGCCGCCGGGGAGTCCGTCCTCGCGCTCTGCCTGACCGAGCCCGGCCACGGGACGGACGCGGCGAGCGTGGAGATGCGGGCGGAGGAGTCGGGGTCCGGCTGGGTGCTGCACGGCGTGAAGACGTCCACCATGCTCGGCGCCTACGCGACCCACGGCGTGGTGTTCGCCCGCACAGGTGGTCCCGGCGCCCGCGGCGTCACCGCCTTCTTCACTCCTTTGGACGCGCCCGGCATCACCCGTACGCCCCTGCACGACCTCGGCAGCCGGGCCGGCGGCCGGTCCACCCTGGCGTTCGACGGGGTGGCGGTGGGGGCGGATGCCGTCATCGGCGGTCCGGGCCTTGGGTTCGTCCAGGTGATGCGGGGGTTCGACTACTCGCGGGCGCTGATCGCCCTGATGGCCGTGGGCGCCGCGTCGGCGTCCCTGCGCGAGGCCCTCGACCACGCCCGTGTCCGGGAGACCTTCGGCCGTCCCATCGGCACCTACCAGGGCGTCGCGTTCCCCCTGGTGGAGCACGCCACCGCCCTGCACATGGCCCGGCTGGTGGCGTACGAGGCGCTCTGGCGCAAGGACGCCGGCCTCGACCACCGCATGGAGGCCAACATGGCCAAGTGGTGGGCTCCCAAGGCCGCCGTGGACGCTGCCCACCAGGCCCTTCTCACCTTCGGGCACCAGGGCTGGTCCGAGGACCTCCCCATCGCCCGCCGTCTCCGCGACCTCATCGGCACCGAACTCGGCGACGGCACCGCCGGCGCCACCCGCCTCGTCCTGGCCCGCCGGCTCCTCGGCCGCGAGCACGCCCCCTGATCCGCGCCGCCGCAGGCCGGCAGCGCCGAAGCGGACCGCTTTCGGCCCTTCGCCGGCCGCTCCGCATCGGGTCGTAGGGCCGTTCGTAGGGGACCAACGTCCCTACAACCAGACCCGCCGCAGGTGGAGCCTTGAGGTGTCAGACACCGCAGCCTCCGGCAGGAGCCATCATGAGCAGACAGATCGTCCTGGGCACGGACATCCCCTCGGTAGCCGCTCTCGAACACCGGGTCCGCACCCTGGAGTCCACGGTGGCCGCCCTGTTGGAGAGCGTCGCCATCCTGTCCAGGACGATGGGCGAGCCGTCCACGGCCATTCCCCTAGACACGTCCATTCCTCTGGAGCAGGAGCCCGGCGACACCGTCCGCGTACACGGCTGACCTGAACTCCCCCCTTCGCGAAGGAGATGTCGTGTCTCATCAGCAAGCACCGCTCCCAGCCATCCGTGTCACCGTCTCCAAGCAGGTCGCGCCCGAGGACGTCGACCGGGCACGGGAAGTGATCATCCGGGTGCTCGCGCACGCCCCTGACCCGGTGCTGTCGGTGCATCTCACCCTCGGTGTGCTGGCCGACCCGGCGGTGCCGAATCCCGCGATGGTGTCGGTGCGGGTCGACCTGAACGGCAGGCCGGTGAACGCGCACGCCGCAGGTCCCGTCATGCCGCACGCCGTCGCCCTCACCGGTGAGCGGCTGCGGAACAGGCTGGAGCACATGTCCCGCGACCGGCGGGCCCGCCGCGGACACCACCACGCCACCGCGTTCGAGGAGGCGGACAGGTGATCCCTCCGGCGCCCCGCCCGCAGCCCGCCGTCGCGGGCGGGGCGGCCGGAGCTCCCGCCGGGCGGTGCTCGCGATGAACGGTCCTGAGAAGGCCAGGCGGCTCCCGCGCAGGCTCTACGCCGAAGAGCTTCTTCGGCTCCAGGCCGAACTGGTGAAACTGCAGGAATGGGTACGCGCCGAGGGCGCCCGCCTCGTCGTGGTGTTCGAAGGGCGCGACGCGGCCGGCAAGGGCGGCGCGATCAAACGGATCACCGAGTACCTCAATCCCCGTGTCACGCGGATCGCGGCGCTGCCCGTTCCCACCGAACGGCAGCGCACCCAGTGGTATTTGCAGCGGTACATCGAGCACCTGCCCGCCGCCGGCGAGATCGTGCTGTTCGACCGATCCTGGTACAACCGGGCCGGTGTCGAGCGCGTCATGGGCTTCTGCACCGAACAGGAGTACCGGCGTTTCTTCCACCAGTGCCCCATCTTCGAACGGCTGCTCGTCGAGGACGGGATCCTGCTGCGCAAGTACTGGTTCTCCGTCAGCGACGGCGAGCAGGAACGCCGCTTCCGTGCACGGCTCGACGATCCCCTGCGCTGCTGGAAGCTCTCCCCGATGGATCTGGAATCGATCAGCCGCTGGGAGGACTATTCCCTCGCCAAGGACGACATGTTCGTCCACACCGACATCCCCGAAGCCCCCTGGTACGTGGTGGAGGCCGACGACAAACGCCGCGCTCGGATCAACATGATCGCCCATCTGCTCTCCACCGTCCCCTACCAGGACGTGCGGCCACCCGAACTGGAGCTTCCCGCCCGTCCCCCGTCGAGGGGCTACCGCCGGCCGTCGCGCGACACCCAGACCTACGTTCCCGACCATGCCGCCACCCTCATTTCCGGTGACCCCTCGTGACCCTGGCCCGGCCTTGGACGGCCGGGACGGAGTGGTCATCCCATCGGTGCCGGCGCCGTGCGTACGCGCCTGAGCCCACCGGCCGCACACTTCACGATACGTACGGACGTACATATCATAGGTACACTCGTACGCATGATGCCCGACTCGGATGGCCGCTCGATGCGGGAGCGGATGCTCGCCGGTGACCCGTACATCGCCGATGACCCGGAGCTGGCCGAGCACGGCCTGCGGGCCATGGACCTGATGGAGGCGTTCAACGCGACCCCGGCCCGTGATGCGTGGGAGCGGCACCGGCTGCTCACCGAGTTGCTCGGAGCGGTCGGTGAGAGCACGGAGATCCGCCCGCCGCTGCGGGTGGACTACGGCAGCCACATCCGCGTCGGCGCCCGGTCGTTCGCCAACTTCGGTCTCGTCGCCCTGGACGTCGCACCGATCACCATCGGCGACGACGTGCAGATCGGCCCGAACGTTCAGCTGCTCACCCCCACCCACCCGGTGGACCCGGAGCCCCGCCGGGCGAAGTGGGAGGCCGCCGCACCCATCACCATCGGCGACAACGTCTGGCTGGGCGGCGGGGCGATCGTCCTGGCCGGGGTCACGATCGGGGAGAACACCGTCGTCGGCGCCGGTGCGGTGGTCACCCGCGATCTGCCGGCGAACGTCGTCGCGGTGGGCAGTCCCGCCCGGGTGATCCGCACGATCGAGCCGGGCACGGCATGAGCGGCCCCGCTGCCTCACGGCCGCCCGCCGCGCGGCGGCCTCGCCGGCACGACCCCGGGCGGCGGGACCGGCTGATCGACGCCGCGCGCACCGTCATCGCCGAGCGCGGCGTGGCCGGGACGACGCACCGGGAGATCGCCCGCGTCGCGGACGTGCCGCTGGGCTCGATGACCTACCACTTCGCCTCCCTGGAGGAGGTCCTCATCGAGGCGTTCACCCGGCACGCCGACGCGGTGGCCGGTGTCTTCGATGAACGTCTGGAGGCCGCCTGGGACCGGGATGCGGCGATCGAGGCCGTCATCACGCTGGTGTCGGAGGACCTGCTCGGCTCGCAGCACGACCTCGTCCTGACCGTGGAGCTGTACGTGGCCGCGGCGCGCAACCCGGCCCTGCGGGCCGTCACACAGGCCTGGATGCAGCGCAGCCGCCAAGCATTGGAACGCCACTTCGACGCCACCACCGCCCGGGAACTCGACGCGCTCATCGAAGGACTCGTGCTGCACAGCGCCCTGTCAACCGACCCGATGACGCCCGAACAGATCCGCCACGCCATCCACCGACACCTGCGCTGACATCCCCTTGCCCGTCACCACTCGGCCGGAGTCGCCGATGTCCGCCGCCACCGTGCCCACCACCGATGAACCGCCCGGCTTCCCGACGGCACCGGCATCCCGCACCGATACACATCGAACTTCAGAACATGATCTGAGTATGCTGGTGGTATGAGCACCACCGCGGACGCAGTGACCTTCTCCGACCTGTCCCGCAATCCCAAGTCCGTGGCCGAGCGTGCCGCGCGCCTCGGCCGGCTGCGGGTGACCCATCGGGACGCCCCCGACTTCTACCTCACGGCCGCCGACCGCGAGGAACAGCGCGACGAGAGCCTGACGACCGCGTCACGGATCTTCCTGGCGCTCATGAAGCATGATCCCAGCGCTCGGGCCCTGCTGCTCGCCATGCCCGACGTGTTCCCCTGGGCACGCCACCTGAGCACCGAAGAGGTCCGCGCCTTCACCGTGGAACTGGTCAACGCCCTGTCCGACGCAGCCGAACTCGACCTCGACACCAACGCCCAAGAGGTCATCACGAACTGGCGCGCCACCGCACAGATCAAGGCAGACCACACCGAGTACAAGGAGGCGCTCCGGCCGACCTCTGGCAACTTCGATCCCGTCAAGGTCACCCCTTGAGCCCCAAACAAGGAGACAGGGTCACCGTCCCACCGCCAGACGACGACCGCACCGTGTGGATCATCTACGCGTCCCCTCGCCACCCCAAGGACACCGACCGCTGACGGGGCTGAGCTCAGGTTCTCGTGGATGGGTGCGGAACCGCGGGTTTCAGCGGACGTCGACCTGATCGATGGTGCTGAGGGTGGGCAGGTAGGCGGTGTTGCCGGTGTAGGAGACCCGCCAGCTTCCGCTCCTGGTGGCCTTGAACCGCTTGCTGAACCAGCCCTTCTTTCCGGTGGTGACCGTGCCCGCCTTCGTCCATTTGGTGGTGCCTGCGGCGCGGAAGTACACCGTCAGCGTCCGCTCACCGGCGATTGGCGCCCAGCTCGCGTCGTAGCGGTTCAGGCGTCCGCTCACCGTCAGCATCGCGCCCCTGCGGACGGGCTCCGGGGCGGCGTTGAACGAGGTGACGGAGGTCCGGAGGCGTACGTCCACATAGTCGGCGGGACTGTAGGCGGCACGGTGATCGGAGTCTGCGTTGTACACCATCCGCCACCGGCCGTCCTTCTTGGCGGTGGCCGACAGGGTCACCCAGCCGTCTCGCCCGGTGCGGCCTTTCCCCGCCCTGTACCACACATCACCGTCGGTGGAGAACAGCAGGCTCACGGGCGCGTTCGGCAGTGGCCGCTCACCGGTCGCACCGGATTCGAGCAGGCGGCCTTTGGCGGTCACGGTCGAGCCCTTGCCGACCGGTTCGGGGGCGGCGTTGAACACCGAGAAGCGGGTCGGCGTGTACACCTGTACGTACTGGGCCGGGCTCCGCGTTGGAAGCTCGGCGCCCCCGCCCACGTAGCGTGCTCGCCAGTACCCGTCGAACGGTGTCTGGGAAATGCCGACGAAGTGGCCGAAGTGGCCGGTCTGGGCGTCAAGCTCCTTGGACCACTTCTTGCCGTCGGTCGAGAATTCGATGCTCACCCGCCGGTCCCGCAGGGGTGCCAAGCCCGTGGTCTCCTGCCGGTGCAGGATTCCCTCCAGCCTCACCCGGCCGCCGCTCTCCTTGCGCGCGGAGAATTCGGTGATCTTCGTCGGATGGATCACGTCGATGTCACCGGCCGACGCCCGGCTCTCGGTGAGGAAGGGGGTCGGCAGGGCGCGCACCAACACCGACCCGGCCTGCGGTGCGGGCGCCTGAAGGCGGAACGTCCCGTCCGCGTTGGTGGCCGCCTCCGCCAGGTGGATGTAGTCGCTGCCACCAGGGCTGGTGCCGATCCCGGCCTGGACGGTGATGTCGGCGGGCGCCTTCCCGGAGGCCGCCTTGCGCAGCACCCTGCCCTCGATGACGACCGGGTCACCGACGTTGATCCGCCCGGTGGGCTCGACCAGCCGGGCGGAGATCTCGGTCTCCTGCGGAGTCGTCTTGAGGGTCGTCCCCACGGAGGCGGCGCACGACGGTGCATCAACGCCGGCTTCCACGTAGGGATGAACGGTGTTGTTCCAAGGGCTCACCGTGGCGCGGTACTGGAACCAGCCGTTCTCATCGGTGTGCACGGCACTGTCACGCAGCCCCTGCAGATAAGCCGGGGTATGCGCCACCGGCTCGGGGGCGTGGTCCCGTGACCGCTGGAACATGGCACGGCCCCGGACGCTGATGTCCCGGTCGTCGATGTCGATGACGTCCGGCTGCACCGACACATCCGTGAGTGTGGTGGCATAACAGGCGTTGAAGGAACTGAACCAGCCGTTCTTGACGGTGCCGTCGGCCACGTCGGCCTCGACCTCGACCAGGGTGAGACCCGGCCGGGCCTCGATGTCGGCCGGGTAGGTGGCCCGCCATTTGCCGTTCTTGTCGTCCCCCTCGTAGCGGGTGAAGTCCTCAACGACGGCGTACGGCTCGGCATCGCGCTTGAGGTGCCGGAGCTTCACCCTGACATCCGTGATGCCCTTCGGTGAACTCGCCCGCAGATCGAGCTTGACGGGATGTGCCGGATCCATGCGGTCGAGCGTCGCCTGGACGGCGATCCCGGTGTTGTCCGCCGCCGCGGGGGCAGTGGCCGGCCCGACGACGGCAGTGCCTGCCAGCAGAAGGACGAGCGCGCAAGAGCCGAACCGCCGCACGGTGTCTCCTCGGGGGATCAGAGGCCGGCACTGACGAAGCTCAGCCCTTTTCGATCTTGAGGTGACCCTATACATCAGGTCGAGGTCGTGCAGGCAAGATCATCGATCTGCGTCCGGCCCCAGCGCCGACGATGACGAATGGGCTCTCCGCGATGTGCAGTTCATGTTCCCAGCCGTCGCTGACGTCGTACTCGTACCGGATCCGGTCACCGTACCGGGCGATATCGTCCAGCCTGGTCTGTCGTTCGTCCCGGTCCACGAGCCCCAACCCCGGGTCGGGTCGGCCGTGTCGCCTTCGTGTGGTCACTGTGTGACGGCCAGGGTGAAGGAGCCTATGGCCAGCGCCAGGTAAGCGCCGGGGAAGGCGATGTTGTGGAAGACGCGGGCGCGGATGTGGGCGATGACCGCGCCGAGGAAGAACAGCACCAGTCCGGCGGCGGCGGCGATCCCGAGGGGCCGTAGGCCCAGCAGGCCCAGCGTCAGCCCGGCGGCTCCGGCGGCTTTCAGCCAGCCGAGCGGGGGTATCCAGGAGCGCGGCAGGCCCACTTCCGCCGAGTTGGCCAGGACGAACCTGGCTCCGGCCAGGTCCGCGACGGCGATTGCCGCATTGGCTGCGATCGTGGCGATCGTGACCACGACATAAGCGACGCACATTTCCGCCGTTCCCCGTTCAGCCCAGCATGCGGTAGTCGCCGATGACCTTGAACGGCTGAGGCGCCGGGGCCGGTCCCACCGCCCACTTGGCCACGGTCTCCTGTAGTCGGCGTGCCTCGGCGATGCCGGGCAGCGGGTTCTCGACACCCTCGGCGAGGTCCAGCAGGGCGACGAACTCGTTGCCTTCGGCCCGGCGGAGGTAGGCGTATCGGATGCCGTCCGGCCGCTGCGCCTCCACCGCGGCGAAGGCCTTCCCGATCGCCTCGGTGACCTCGGCGATCCCTTCGTCGGCCACCCGGTACGAAATCATGAAAACAGGCATGGCTTCTCCAGCGCGTCGTGTGAGGGAGTCGGCGAGCCCGCTGCCCGCCTCTGCCGACAAGGGTTCCCGGGGACCGAATCCGGCGTCCAATACCTGCATCCATAACTTGGCGGCATGGATGTCGACACCCGGTTGTTGCGGTACTTCGCGGTCGTGGCCGAGGAGGGAAACCTGACCCGCGCCGCGGAACGGCTCTTCATCTCACAGCCGGCGCTCACCAAACAGATCAAGCAGTTGGAGACCCTGCTGGACGTACGGTTGTTCACCCGCTCACGGGCCGGCATGACCCTCACCGAGCCGGGCCGGGTCCTCGCCGAGCGCGTACCCGGCCTGCTGGCCGACTGGGAACGGATCCTGCGGGAGACCAGGAACGCGGCCGAGCGCGTCCTGCGGATCGGCTACCTGGCCAGCGCCGCCAACGAGACCACCCAGCGGATCATCGCGGAGTTCACCCGCCGCCGACCGGACTGGCGGGCGCAGATGCGGCAGGCCACCTGGTCGGACCCCACCGCCGGGCTCGCCACGGCAGACGTCGACGTCGCCCTGCTCCGGCTCCCCTTCCCCGGGCAGGAAACCCTCAGGACACGAGCGCTGTTCACCGAGCCCCGCTGCGTCGCGCTCCCCACCGCGCACCCGCTCGCCGCGTGCGAGGTGATCCCCTTCTCCGACCTGTGGAACGAGCCGTTCGTCGCGGCCCCCGCCGAAACCGGACACTGGAGGGACTTCTGGCTCGCGGCCGACGAACGTGACGGCCAGCCCGTCCGTATCGGCGCCGTCGTCGACCAGCCCGACGACTGGCTGAGCGCGATAGCCAACGGCTACGGCATCGCCCTGGCCCCCGAATCCGCCGCTCGTTACTACGCCCGCCCGGGCATCACCTATCGGCCCGTCACCGGCATCAGCCCCAGCGAGGTCGGCGTGGCCTGGACACCGGCCGACGACACCGACCTCCTCGTCCAGGACTTCGTCCGCTGCTGCCTGGCCTGCCGACCGCCCCGGCACGACGAGAACGCCTCTCGCCCTGGCCAATGACGGGAGTGCCCGGAAAGCGGTGGACCTCGCGACGGCGTTCACGGCCGGGAGCATCGGGCTCGTGTCGGTGCCTCCGGCGTCCGCGGCGAGCATGCGCTGCACGCTGACGATCAATGACTGGTGGGAGGACGCCCGCTCTCAACTCCCAGCCGTACCCGACGAAGGTCGGCCACGCGATGGAGCGTGGCCGGCCACCGGTCGCCTTCACGGCATATGCCGGCATCCCGGCTTGGCGGGGGTTATTTGACGGGGGCCAGGCAGAGCACGTAGCCCTTGCCTCCGGACTCGCCCTTCCAGTAGGCGCTCTTGGCCGTCGGGAACGGGTTGCAGATGCGCTGCGAACTGATGTTGAACTGGACCTGGGTCTTGTCCGGAACCTTGCCGACGACCTTGTAGTCGCTGGCAGGGTCCGTGCACTCGACCACTCTGATGCTGGAGCCGCTCCCGCGGGCGACACAGTCGCCGATGGCGGCGGTGTCCGGGTCGCTCTTGCTGGACAGGTAGCCGGCGACGCCGATGAATCCGACGATGACGGCCAGCACGACGAGCCCGACCACCGTCCCGCGATTCTTCCCTCTGGGCGGCGGCTGCGGCGGAGTCCATGACTGCGGTGGACCACTGACGTACTGGGGTTGCTGCGGGCCCTGGCTGTAGGGATCGCTCACGGTTACTCCCGTTGGTTCTGGCGATGGACGAAACCGCTCCTTGGTACCGAGTCCCTGTTGCCGCGCGGTTGCCGCCCCGCTCACCGACTGGCACGTTCGCCGGTCGGCTCGCCCGACCTGGAGAAACCCGAGGCCGACGGGCATCACCACAAGAAGCCGCCCCTGTTTCAGAGGCGCTTCAGCGGGTTTTCAGCCGGTCTCGACATGCTGGGCGGGTGAAGTTCTCGCTGTTGCACCCGGTGGCGGTCGGCTCGGCGGATCGGCTCGGGACCGGGCTGCTCGGACTGGAGCCGCAGTTGTACGGTTCGGCGATCGCCGAACTGCGCGAGCAGGCGGTCGCCGCCGACCAGGCCGGCTGGACCTCGCTCATGCTGGCCGAGCAGCATTTCGAGGTCGAGGGCTACCAGGTGACGCCCAATCCCCTGCTGGTGAACGTCTACCTGGCCCAGCACACGTCGCGGCTGCGGCACGGGCAGTTGGGGCTGGCGGTGCCGTCCTGGAATCCGTTGCGGCTGGCCGAGGACATCGCGGTCGCCGACCACCTCACCGGGGGGCGGCTGGACGTGGGGCTGAGCTTCGCCCACCGGTCCCGTTCGGCCGGGGTGCTGGGGCAGCACTTCGGGGCACGCGCCGACAGCCGTGCGCTCTTCGAGGAGTGGTTCGAGGTGATGCGGCTGGCGTGGACGGAGGAGCTGTGGGCCTATGACGGCGCGTTCATCCAGGTCCCGCCGCCGGGTCTGGCCTGGCGTCACCCGGTTTCCCAACGGCTCGGCGCGAGCGTCGGGGACGATGCGCTCACCCGGATCGGGGCGGTGCCGAAGCCCTTGCAGTCCCCGCACCCGCCGCTCTACACGGTGCTGACCGGAGGACCGCGGACCGTCGAGTGGGCCGCCCGCGTGGGCAGCACCCTGGTGACGGCGGAAACCGAGCCGTGCCGGATCCGGGAGGTGACCGAGTCCTACACGCGAGCGGCCACCCGCCACGGCCGCAACATCTACCTGAACCGCTGGGAGCCGGGCGGCGGGATCGCGCTCTGCCGTTTCCTTGCCGTCGCCGCGACCCACGAGCAGGCGCTGCGCACGGGTGAGCAGGCCGTGCCCTACATCTGTGACTGGCTCGCCGAGTTCGGCTTCTTCGACGACCGGGCGGCCGCCGTTCCGCGTACCCTCGACGAGCTCGTCTCCACCGGCGCGATGCTGCTGGGGACTCCCGACGGCGTGGGCGAGCAGGTGGCGGGGCTGGCCGACGACTACGGCATCGACCACCTGGTCTTTATGACCTGCGCGGGCGCCGTTGACCACGCCCGCACGGTGGAGACGATCGCCCGGTTCGGGGACGGGGTCATCGGGCGGCTGAGCCGAGCCTGACCCGCTCGGCCAGGGCCGTCACGTCCTGCCACCGGCCCAGGGCGGATGCCCGCTCGACGGCCTCGGCGCCGATGCGGTCCACGATCCGCGCCCGGGTCGCCGCGAGCTCCGCGCGTTCGCAGGCCGGAACCAGCGCGCCCATCCCGTCCCGGAGCCATCCGGCCGTCCCGAGCAGTTCCGCCGCCAGCGGCGCGTCGTGCCCGGCGAGCGCGCCCGCGAGTGCGTCCAGCACGCTGGCCAGCCGCCACCGGTCGCCCAGTTCGTGATGCAGTTCCAGGCTGGTGACCAGCCGGCGCAGCGCCTGCCTTCGGCGGCCCTGGCGCAGGTCGATCAGGGCGAGCAGGTTCTCGGCCCAGGCGATGCCCTCCCGGAACCGGATCCCGAACGACATCAGCAGGGACCGGTGCAGGTGGCGGGCGGCGGTGTCGAGGTCGCCCGCGTAGTAGGCGGCCGCGCCGAGGTCGATCTGGCACCAGGCCAGCCGCTCATGGTCGCCGATGGGCCGGAAGCAGTGCATGGCCTGCTCGGAGTACCGGCCGGCGGAGTCCCAGTCGCCGGAGAGCCAGGACACGAACCCCAGCAGTTGCAGCGCGTGGCCCGTCGCCCACCGGTCGCCGCCGCGTTCGGCCGCGGCCAGCGACTGGTGGGCGTACTCCAGAGCCCGGTCGTAGTGCCCCAGCTCCCGGGCGATCGCGCCGAGCAGCGCCCGGGACCGCGCCACGCCGGTGACGTCGCCGTCCCGTGTGTACAGCTCCAGGGCGCGCCGGGCGTGCTCGTCGGCCTCCCGGTAGTCGCATTCCAGCGCGGCGAGTTTGGCCAGCGCCCACAACGCCTTGGCCTGGGTGCCGGACGGCACCTCGGGGGTGCGGGCCGCGAGCGCCGACGACAGCCAGGCCCGGCCTTCGGCGTAGCCGCCGCGCAGGTAGTGGTAGCGCCACAGCGAGGCGGCCAGCCGCAGCGCTCCCTCCGGGTCGTTCTCGGTCAGCCAGGTGAGCGCCGCTCGGACGTCCTCGTGGCGTTCGGCGATCTGTACCACCTGGGAGTCCAGTTGCGGGCCCTGCAACCGCCGTTCGATCTCCTCCGCCTGACGCCGGTGGTGCCGCGCATGGTCCTGCCGCGTCCGGGCGTGCTCGTCCGGGTGGGCCCGCGAACGGTCGAGCGCGAAGGCGCGGATGGTGGCGACGAGCTGGTAGCGGGTGCCCGCGGCCGTCCGCACCACCTTCACCAGCGACTTGTCCACCAGCCGGCCCAGCATCTCCAACGGCGCCGTCTCCGGGTGCACGGCTCCGGCCGCCTCCAGGGTGAACGCGCCGTTGAACACGCTGAACCGGCGCAGCGCCCGGCGTTCCTCGGCGGTGAGCAGCCGGTAGCTCCACTCGACCGTCGCCCGCAGCGCCCGATGCTGGGGCCGCGCTCCGCGGGGCCCCTCGGTCAGCACCGCGAACGGATCCTGGAGCCGGTGCGCCATCTCCGGCAGGGTGAACATCCGGGCTCGCGCGGCCGCCAGTTCGATGGCCAGCGGCAGCCCGTGGCAGCGGGCGCAGATGGTGGCGACGGCACGGGCGTCCCGTGTCGACAGCGTCTCCAGCTTCCCGATCCCGGCCCGGTCGGCGAACAGGACGGCCGCGTCGTGCCCGACCAGGTCCGTCCCCGACCGCACCAGGGCGGGCGGCGGGACGCGCAGCTCCGGCACCGGTTTGAGCGCCTCCCCCGGCACCCGGAGCGCCTGCTGGCTGGTGGCGAGGACACGCAGGTGCGGGCAGCGTCCGAGGAGCTCCCGGACGATCGGCGCGCAGGCTTCGACAAGGTGCTCGCAGTTGTCGACGACCAGGAGGACCCGGTCGCAGGAGATCCGCCGGGCGATCTCGTCGAGGAGCCGGCCGCCGCGGGGATGCACGCCCAGCGCCTCGGCGATCGCCGCCACGATGCTCGCCTCGTCGTCGGAGGGGGCGAGGTCGACGAACGCGATGTCCGCGAAGTCGTCGGCGGCGGCCCGCGACGCCGCGACCGCCAGGCTGGTCTTGCCGATGCCGCCGAGACCGGTGAGCGTGACCAGCCGGGCGGCGCGCAGCAGCTCCCGGATCCCGGTGATCTCGGCCTCCCGCCCGATGAGCGTGGTGACCTGCTGCGGAACGGTCAGCGGCCCGGTGCCGGCGGGGGTCCTGCCGGTCGGCAAACGCAGCAGCTCACGCGGGTCGGTCACGCCCCGCAGGACACCCGCCTCGACCTGGCGCAGCCCTTCTCCCGGGTCCAGGCCGAGCTCTTCGACCAGTCCGCGGCGCACCCGGTGATAGGCGTTCAGCGCGTCGCCCGTCCGGCCGCCGAGGTGCAGCGCGACGATCAGCAGCTCCCACAGGCGTTCCCGGAACGGGTGCTGCGCCACCAGACGCTCGATCTCCCCGGTGCCGGACTCCGGGAGGCCGCCCAGCACCAGCCTGGACGCCAGCAGCCCTTCGTGCGCCTGGAGCCGCATTTCGTGGAGGTGGTCCACCTCGGTGAGCGCCCATCCGTGCACCGGGCAGTCGGCGAGGGCCTCCCCCCGCCACAGCGCCAGCGCTCTCGACAGCATGCGGGCCGACTCGGCGAAACGGCCGTCGGCGACGTGCCGCAGTCCGCCGGTGATGAGCTCCTCGAACCGGACCCGGTCCACCCGGGCCGTTTCCGCGTCCAGCAGGTATCCCGGGTCCCTGCGCCGGATGAGCCGTTCGTCCCCGTTCCCCGGCAGCAGGGCGGCCAGCTTGGCGATGTGGGCGTGCAGGGTGCGGACCGCGGTGGGCGGGGGGTCCTCACCCCACAGGGCGTCCACCAGCCCGTCGACCGTGACCATCGTGCCCGCCCGCAGCGCGAGGACGGCGAGCAGGCTCCGGCGCCGCGGCGGCAACTCGACGACCTGCCCGGCCCGGCGTACCTCAAGCGGACCGAGCACATCGATGTGCCATCCGCCGAGCGGAATTCCAGCGCCCCCGTGAACGGCGGGCTGCACCATCGGCGACCCGTTCATGCCGTCATCGTAGGTCCGCCGTGACCTGCGTTTTCGGCCGATTCAGCACGGCTTCAGCACCACGTCAGCGGCTTTTCGGAGAATGCATGCTGGCACACTTTCGGCCTTTTCCCGCCACCGGGTTCCCTAATAGAACCACGGTGAATTGTCAATGACCGGTTTCGGTCACACCGGCCCCGCAGGTGACCGACGGGGTAGCCTCTCAGCATCCCTTGGGCGGCGGTTGGGGATGTGATGTCGGTCGTGGTGCGGCTGCTGGGGCCGGTGGACGTGACGGTGGCCGACGAGGTCCGGCCGGTGCCCGGACTGCGGCGCAAGGCGGTCCTGGCCCGGCTGGCGCTGCGTCCCGGGGACGTGGTGGGCGTCGACCAGCTCATCGACGCGGTGTGGGACGGGGAACCGCCCGCCACGGCGGTGAACTCGCTGCAGAGCCACGTCTCCTACCTGCGCCGCCTCCTCGGGACGGCGGAGGCCGTCATGGCCCGGCCCCCCGGCTATGTCCTGGGCGCGCTGACGACCGACCTCCGGCTGGCCGAGGAGCTGATCGAGCGGGGCCGGGGCCCGGGAGAGCCCGCCGAGCGCCTGGCGGCGCTGGAACAGGCGCTGGCGTTGTGGCGCGGGCGGTCCCTGGCGGACGTGGCGGGGTTGCCGTGGTTCGAGCAGGAGGCCGAACGGCTGGAGCGGATGCGCCGGGCCGCCGAGCATGCCGCTCTGGAGTGCCGGCTGGCGCTGGGGCGGCATGGGGAGCTGGTGCCGGAGCTGGAGGAGCTGGCGGGGCGGCATCCGTTCGACGAGGACCTGCACGGGCAGCTGATGATCGCGCTGTACCGGAGCGGCAGGCAGGCCGATGCGCTGGCAGTCTTTCGCGGGCTGCGGGCGCGGCTGCGGGAGGAGCTGGGCATCGACCCGAGCGGCCCGCTGCGGGATCTGCAGGCCGCGGTGCTGCGCCAGGACCCCGGACTGGATCCGGTGCCGGCGGCGCCGGCGTCCGGAGGCGGCGGCGCGGTCCTGGTGGAACGAGCCAAGGAGACGGGGCTGATCGAGCGGGCGCTCGATGAGGTCCTGCGCGACGGCGAGGGCCGGGTGCTGCTGTTCGAGGGTCCGGCGGGCATCGGAAAGACCAGCGTGCTCGACCATGCGCGCAAGCGGGCGGCGGCCATGGGGTTCACCGTGCTCACCGCCCGCAGCACCGACCTGGAGACCGACTACGCCTGGGGCTGCGCGCGGCTGCTGTTCCAGCGGCAGGCTCCGGCGGAGGAGATCGTCCCCGCCGGAGCGGGCGAGTACGCGATCATCAACGCGCTGTACCGGCTGACCGGCTCCCTGGCGTCCCGGCACCCGCTGCTGATCAGCATCGACGACCTGCACTGGACGGACGCGGCGACGGCCCAGTTCCTGGCCTATCTGGCCACCCGGCTCGACGGCCTGCGCGCCGTCCTGGTCATCGGGACGCGGCCGGGCCACGAGCGCCTCGGCCGCATCGTCTCGGTCATCGCCGGGCTGCCGCACACCGTCACCCGGACGCTCCAGCCGCTCACCCGGGCGGGCTGCGCACGGCTGCTGGCCCTCCTCACCGACACCGAACCGGACGCCGACCTGGTCGACCGGTGTCACGCCCTGACCCGCGGCAACCCGTTCCTGCTGCGCGAACTCGCCCAGACCGGCGGTGATCCCGCCCAGCCGGAGGGCTCCCCGAGCGTCGCCCGGTACGTCACCCGGCAACTGCGCTATCTACCCGCCGCGGCCGTCACCGCGGCGCGGGTCCTGGCCGTCCTCGGCGACGAGGTGGGCGGCGGCCTGGTCGCGCAGGTGGCCCGGACCTCGCCTCAGGAGGCGCTGGACGCGCTGGCCCCCCTGGTGTCCAGCCAGCTCGTGACGGCCGACGGAGTGCCCGTCCGGTTCTCCTTCGGCCATCCCCTGATCCGTACGGCCGTCTATGACGCGATCCCGGAGGCGGAGCGGACGGACCTGCATCTGCGGGCCGCCCAGGTGCACGCCCACGACCCGATCAAGGCGGCCACCCACCTGGTGCGGGTTCCGCCCGGTCTCGGCTCGCTGGACCCCGTACCGGTGCTGAGCGAAGCGGCCGACGCCAGCCTGGCGCGCGGCTCGGTCAACGGCGCGGTCGCCTTCCTGCGGCGGGCCCTGGAGGAGGACCTCGGCGACCGGAGGGCCGGCATGCTCACCCGGCTCGGGACCGTCGAGTCCCTCATCGACGCGCCCCGGGGCATCGAGCACCTGGCCGAGGCGCTGGCCTTGGAGCCCGACCCCGACAGGCGCGCGCAGGTCTCCTTCTCCCTCGCCACCGTCCTGTGGCTGACCTGCCGCCCCAGAGAGGCCGCCCGGGTGTGCCAGGCATCGCTCGAACGCGACCATGCGGCCTCGACCGGCACGCGGCTGGCGTTGCGGTCGTGCGTGGCGATGGTCGCCTACGGGGCGCGGAACGGATCCGACCTGGTCGCCCTGATCGACGACTACGCCGCCCGGCCGGTCGACACCTCCACCCTGGGCGGCCTCATGCTGGAGTCCGGCCTGGCGCTGCACGACATGTACCAGAACCGGCGCCGTTCGGCCGAACGGCGGGCGCTGAACGCGCTCGAAGGGGACCGGCTGATCGGGGATCCGGCCGGTGAGACGATGCTGACCTGCGCGTTCTACGCGCTGCGCGCCTGTGACACGCCTCGGCTGATGGCGTCGGTGGACACGCTGTTCGATCACAGCCGCCGGTCGGGGTCCCTGCGCGGGCTCTCACCGGCCCTCTACTTCCGGGCGGAGTACCTGTACATCCAGGGCCGGCTGGCCGAGTCGGTCGCCCACTCCCGCCAGGCGTGGGAGACCAGCGCCTACGCCACGATGGGCCTCGGGGAGATCTTCGTCGCGGACGTGCACATGAAGGCGCTGGTGGCGACCGGGCAGGTCCAGGAGGCGGCGGCCGTGCTGAGCCAGGTGGAGGCCGCGCAGGCGTCGGGCCTCACCCCGATCCTCTACTCGCAGGGTGAGATCGCCATCCATCTCGCCAGGGGCGACACCCAGCGCGCCTTCGAGGTCGCCCTGGCGGCCCGGGACGACTGCCGATCGCGGCCCCTGGTGAACCCGCTGGTCAGCGACTGGCGCGCGCCGCTCATCCGGTGCCTGGTCTCGCTCGGGCGGATGGAGGAGGCCCGCGACGTCGCCGCTGACCTGCTCGACGTCGCCACGGTCTGGGACACCCCGCGGGCGGTCGGCCGCGCACTCCGGTTCGCGGCCTCGGTCGAGTCCGGACCACGGCGGCTGGAGATGCTGGCCGAGTCCGTACGGCTGCTGGATCTCACCCAGGCCACCCTTGAACGCGCCAGGTCCCTGCACGCGTTCGGGGACGCGCTGCGGCGGGCGGGACGTCCGGAGGAGGCACGGGCCCGGCTGACGGCCGCGCTGGAGCTGGCGGCCTTCTGCGGCGCCGGGCCGCTCCAGACGAGCATCAGGGCGGCCCTTCGCGAAGCCGGCGGCCGTACGCCCGACTCCGCGGACACGACCACGCTCACCCCGTCGGATGGCCGCCCGGGATCGTGAAAACGGGACGCAGGCCCGGCGGCATGCCGGGCCTGCGTCCCCGTCAAAGGCCGCTGCGGGCGTACCCGGCGGATCGAAGAGCCGGCAGACTCATCGCCGGGTACGCGTGTGCGGCGCGCTCATCCTTCGGTCACCAGGGCGAGTCCCCGCCCGGAGACCCCCTGCGTCTTGGTGATGGTCAGGACGCGCTTGCGGGCGTCCTGACCCGGAGACCTCCCTGCGGGATCCCGGTGCCCCGGGCCACGGGACGTCCGCGCTCAGGGGCGGACCTCGTAGACGATGTTGAACGGGGTCTCGGCGACGCGCTGGAAGCGGGTGAAGCCGGCCTCGGCCGTCAGTTCCCGTATCGGCCGCTCGCCGGCCTGCGCGCCGAGCGAGTAGCCGCCGTCCTGGGAGAGCGCGTTGGGCACGCAGAGGAACGCGGAGAAGGAGTAGTAGACGCGGCCGACCGGGCCGAGGTTGTCGGCGACCGTGTCACCGGCGAACGGCTCGACGATCATCCAGGTGCCGTCCGGGGCCAGCGACCGGCGGACGTGCCGGGCCGCCGCGAGCGGGTCGCCCATGTCGTGCAGGCAGTCGAAGGTCGTGACCAGGTCGTAGGGACCGCCGTTGAAGGTCTGGGCGGAGGCCACCTGGAACGTCAGCCGGTCGTCGCAGCCGGCGTCGGCGGCCCGGGAGCGGGCCTTCGCGATCGAGCCCTCGTGGTAGTCGGAGCCGACGAACTCCGACCGCGGGAACGCCTGGGCCATCAGGATGGTCGACGCGCCGAGCCCGCATCCGACGTCGGCGACCCGGGCGCCGGAGTTCAGCTTGGCGCCGACGCCGTCGAGCGCCGGGAGCCAGTCGGTGAGCAGGTGGGCGGTGTAGCCGGGGCGGAAGAACCGCTCGCAGCCGATGAACACGTCCTCGTCGTGCTCGTGCCAGCCGACCCCTTCGCCGGTACGGAACGCGGCGGTGACCTGCGGCAGGGCACGCAACGCCCCCAGGGCGAGCTGGAAGGCGCCCGGTGCGTACAGGGGGCCGTCCGGGTCGGTCAGCGCGAACGCCTGCTCGGCGGTGAGGGAGTAGACGCCCGAGTTCTCGTCGTACTCGACGTAGCCGCCGGCGGCCTGGCCGCGCAGCCACTCCTCCACGTACCGCGGGGCGGTCCCGGTGCGCTCGGCGAGCTCGGCCGGCTGCTGCGGCTTGTCGGCGAGCGCCTGGTAGAGGCCGAGCCGTTCGCCGACCACGATGCCACCGGCCGCCATCACCGCACCGAGGTCCCCGACGAACCGGTGCAGGAAATCGTGCAGCTTGTCCTGGTCGATGTCCATGAGGTGTTCCCTTCTGGTGTGCTCGACCTCATGGATACGAGGCACCGGTTGCCGCGCGGTTGCCGCCGCGGCGCCGCCCGCGCCTGAGGGAGGCGATGTGCGCGTCCCGGGCGTTCCGGGTGGCGCGGTCAGCCGGCGGGAACGCGGGGACGCGGCACCGGCCGATGCCCTTTGGGGCGTCCTGATCAGGTGTAACGGTCTCCGGGCGAGGAATACAGGTCATCCACGCAATGGCCGCCCAGCCAGCAGACAGCACCCGGACAAGCCGCTGGGAGGACTCGCCTTGGTGACCTACGGATACCGCTGCGCCGGATGCGGCCCCTTCGACGTCGCGCTGCCCATGGGGCGGGCGGGCCCCGAACGGCGCTGCCCGCACTGCGGCGGCACCGCACGGCGGGTGTTCACCGCGCCGTCGCTCACCCGGCCCGGCCACCCGCTGAACCGGGCCCGGGACGCCCAGGAGGCCAGCGCGCACGAGCCCCGGGTCGTGACCCGGGTTCCCGAGGCCCCGCGCCGTCCCGCGCCGGCGGCCGATCCGCGTCACGCCCGGCTGCCCCGGCCCTGAGAGCGGAGTTCCGCGAACGCGCCGACGGCCATGCCGAACCGATCCAGGCCGGTCCAGGCCGATCCAGCTCACAGCCACGGAGGCACTCATGCCCGAAGTCCTGTTCAGCGTCGACCAGGCGCGGTCGATGCGCGACCAGTCCGTCCCGGGCCACAACCGGTGGCACCCCGACATCCCCCCGGCGGCGACCGTACGACCGGGAGCGGAGTTCCGCCTGGAGTGCCGGGACTGGACCGACAACCAGATCGGCAACAACGACTCCGCCAATGATGTGCGCGACGCCGACCTGACGGTCTGCCACATGCTGAGCGGCCCCATCGCCGTGGAGGGCGCCGAACCGGGGGACCTCTTAGTGGTCGACATCCTCGAACTCGGCCCCGTCCCGCAGGAGACCGGGCCGGTCTCCGGCCAGGGCTGGGGGTACACCGGGATCTTCGCCCGGCACAACGGCGGCGGCTTCCTCACCGACTACTATCCGGACGCCTACAAAGCCGTCTGGGACTTCCACGGCCAGGCCGCCACCTCCCGGCACCTGCCCGGGGTGCGCTTCACCGGCATCACCCATCCCGGGCTGGTCGGCACGGCACCGTCCCCGGAACTGCTGGCCCGGTGGAACGCCCGGGAACAGGCGCTCATCGACACCGACCCGGAGCGGGTACCGCCACTGGCGATGCCGCCGACGGCGGACACCGCGCTCGCCGGCACACTCACCGGGGAGGCGGCCGCCAGGGTCGGGCGCGAGGGCGCGCGCACCGTCCCGCCGCGTGAGAACGGCGGCAACCAGGACATCAAGAACTTCACCCGGGGCTCGCGCGTCTTCTTCCCGGTGTACGTGCCGGGGGCGCTGCTGTCGACCGGCGACCTGCACTTCAGCCAGGGGGACGGCGAGATCACCTTCTGCGGGGCCATCGAGATGGGCGGCTTCATCGACCTCCACGTCGACCTGATCAAGGACGGCATGGGCAAGTACGGCGTCACCGACAACCCGGTCTTCATGCCCGGCAACGTGGAGCCGCGCTATGCGGAGTTCCTGTCGTTCGTCGGGATCTCCGTGGACCGCCGGTCCGACACCAACCACTACCTCGACGCCACCGTGGCCTACCGCAACGCCTGCCTCAACGCCATCGAGTACCTCAAGACCTTCGGCTACAGCGGCGAGCAGGCCTACCTGCTGCTGGGCGGGGCGCCGATCGAGGGGCACCTCAGCGAGGTGGTGGACGTCCCCAACGCCTGCTGCTCGCTGTACCTGCCCACCGCCATCTTCGACTTCGACATCCGCCCGACCGCCGAGGGACCACGCCGGGCCGACCGGGGCCGGTGCGCGGTCTCGTCCTGACCCGCGCGGCCACCCCGCCAGGCGGTCCGGCAACGCCGCCAAAGTCCGGCCGGGCCGCCACCCCACCCGAAAGCGGCAGCCATTGCGCGGCTACGACACCTTCGACCTGGGCGACTTCATGCCGCGGAGATGTCCTCCCGGTTCTCGAACATCTGCATCCGGGTCACGGTGGCGTGGACGATGCGCCCGAGGGCGACCTGCGCCACCACCTCCGACACGGACGAGCATGGCCAGGCGCGCCGGATGGGACGACCCGATGAAGTCCGCGGCGGAACGAACCGGTCCCCAAAGCCCGACGGCAGGTGCGGCACCAGCTTCGGCAGTTCGTCGTCGGCGACATCCTCAAGGCAGACCGACGGCCTGCGCGGGCTCATGGTGCGCGTGTCTGCATCGGAGGGCTTCGGTGGCCGGGTGGCCTCCGCGTCCGTCCGGCTGTCGGCGCCGATACCGACGACCGGCGCCGACGCTGGACGGACGCTGGGATCACACTCCGATGGGGTGCCAGACGGTTTTGGTTTCTAGGAAGGCGGTCATCCGGGTGGTTGCGGGGTCGGTGGTCCACTCGTCGCCGGTGGGGGGCAGCACCCGTTTGAGGTTGCCGGCGGCGGCCTCTTGTAGGGGGCCGGCCTGGTCGGTGGGGGTGCCGGCCAGGTCGAGGGCGTTGACGTCCATGTGGCTGGCCAGGATGGGGGCCAACTCCTCGCGGTGGCCGGTGAGGATGTTGACCACCCCGCCCGGGAGGTCGGAGGTGGCCAGCACCTCGGCCAGGGTGATCGCCGGTAGCGGCGCCGGCTCGGAGGCGATGACCACACAGGTGTTACCGGTCACGATGACGGGGGCGAGGACCGAGACCAGGCCGAGCAGGGGGGAGTCGGGGGCGATGACGGCGACGACACCGGTGGGTTCGGGGGTGGAGACGTTGAAGAACGGCCCGGAGATCGGGTTGGCCGACCCGGCGACGGTGGTGAGTTTGTCGGCCCAGCCAGCGTACCACACCCACCGGTCGATGGCCGCCTCCACCTCACCGGCCGCGGCGGTCTTGGCCAATCCTGCGGCGCGGAGTTCGTCGATGAACTGGGCGCGGCGGCCCTCCAGCATCTCGGCGATGCGGTACAGGATCTGCCCCCGGTTGTAGGCGGCACGCCCCGCCCAGCCGGCGAACGCCTTACGCGCCGCCGTGACGGCGTCGCGGGCGTCTTTGCGGGAGGCGTGGGCGGCATAGGCCAGGAAGGCGCCCTTGGCGTCGTTGACCACGTACGACCTGCCGGACTCCGAGCGGGGGAAGGCCCCGGCGATGAACAACTTGTAGGTCTTACGCACGGCCAAGCGCGGCGCACCAGACCTGGGACCAGACCTCGGCGAAGCAGGCATCGGCGAACCGGACGGCGAATCGGGCACCGGCGTGTTGGGGGTTGGGTTAGACATTGAGGTAGGCCTCCAGTCCGTGGCGTCCGCCCTCGCGGCCGAAACCGGATTCCTTGTAGCCGCCGAACGGGGAGGCGGGGTCGAACTTGTTGAAGGTGTTGGCCCACACCACCCCGGCGCGCAGCCGCTGCGCCATCCACAACATCCGTGACCCCTTGTCGGTCCACACCCCCGCCGACAGCCCGTAGGGGGTGTTGTTGGCCTTCTCCACCGCCTCGGCCGGAGTGCGGAAGGTCAACACCGACAACACCGGCCCGAAGATCTCCTCCCGCGCGATCCGATGCGATTGCGCCACCCCGGTGAACACCGTCGGCGCAAACCAAAACCCCCGCTGCGGCAACACACACGCCGGCGACCAACGCGCCGCGCCCTCATCCTCACCGGCCTGCGCCAACTCCCGGATCTTGGCGAGTTGGGCGGCGGAGTTGATCGCCCCCACATCGGTGTTCTTATCCAACGGGTCCCCCACCCGCAGCGTCGCCATCCGCGCCTTGAGGCGCTCCAGCAACTCCTCGGCGATCGATTCCTGCACCAGCAGCCGCGAGCCGGCGCAGCACACCTGCCCCTGGTTGAAGAAGATCCCGTTGACCACCCCCTCCACCGCCTGATCCAACGGGGCATCCTCGAACACGATGTTGGCGGCCTTACCACCCAACTCCAGCGTCAGCCGCTTGCGGCTGCCGGCCACCGCGCGGGCGATCTGCTTACCCACCTCCGTCGAGCCGGTGAACGCCACCTTGTCCACCCCCGGGTGAGCGGCCAACACCCGGCCGGTCTCCCCCGCCCCGGTGACGATGTTGACCACCCCCGCCGGCAGGTCGGCCTGCCGACAGATGTCAGCGAACACCAACGCCGTCAACGGCGTCGTCTCGGCCGGCTTGAGCACCACGGTGTTCCCACACGCCAACGCGGGGGCGATCTTCCACGCCAGCATGAGCAGCGGGAAGTTCCACGGGATGATCTGCCCGGCCACCCCCACCGGCCCAGGATCGGCCCCGAACCCGGCATGCTCCAGCTTGTCCGCCCACCCCGCGTAGTAGAAGAAATACGCCGCCACCAACGGCACATCCACATCCCGCGACTCCCGGATCGGCTTACCGTTATC
>NZ_FNVO01000016.1 GCF_900108175.1 Thermomonospora echinospora | reverse complement strand
CGCCACAGAGTTTCCCGTGCTGTTGGGCCGGATTGCCGGTCTGGGGGTGCAGGGGTGAGGCGTTCCGGTGGTTATGGCGGAGGGGAAACACCCGGTCTCTTTCCGAACCCGGTAGTTAAGCCCTCCAGCGCCGATGGTACTGCATGGGAGACTGTGTGGGAGAGTAGGACACCGCCGGACACATACCTACAGTGGTCGGGGCCCGTCTGGAGTGATCCAGGACGGGCCCCGACCCATATCCGGACCCCTTTTCCTACCTTGCCGTTGATGGTTTTCCAGCCAGAAGCCGGCACCCGCTGCCGGACGGTTCCTCTGGACAGGAACGCCTGGATGGAAATGGCCGCCCGGGACACTGCTCCGGTCTATGTGCCGGAGGCGGAAGCTTAGACGGACTCGCTGTCTTCCTTCCGAGAAGCCTGTGAGGCCTCGGTGAGGACGGCATCCAGAGTCCGGGCCCATTGGGTCAGCAGGCGGGTGCGGCGGGCCGAGTCGTCGGTGAGCAGGTCGGCCAAGCCCAAGCCGCGGACCAGGTCCAAGGTGGCCTGGACGGTTTCGCGCACGCCCGGTACAGACTCGTCGGCGTTCAGGGCCTCGACGGTGAGGCGGTGGGCCTCGCGTCCCACTCTGACCTCCAGCGGGAGGACCTGGGCCTTGAGCTGGTCGTCGGAACTGGCGGCGACCCACAGTTGCAGAGCGGCCCGGAACAGGGGGCTGGTGTACAGCTCGCCGAGCATGGTGACCACCTCCAGTGTGCTGGGGCGGGCATCGGCGAGGGCGTCCAGACGAGCGCGCATCTGCCGCATGCGGACGTCGGAGCCGTACTCGACCGCAGCGGTGACCAGCTCCTCACGGGTGCGGAAGTGGTGCTGGGCGGCTCCCCGGGAGACCCCGGCCCGTTCGGCCACCACCGTCACGGTGGTGCCGGCCCAGCCGACGGAGGCCAGGCAGTCGATGGCGGCCTCCAGCAGACGTCGCCGGGTGGCCCGGCTGCGGTCCTGCCGGGGCTCGCGGGGAAGTGCCTGGGGCGTCATGCCGTCCTCTGCTCGGTCGATGTCCCCGAGTGAACCAGAGGGCGACCGAGCAAAACAATCATGCATGATTGATTTTTTCCCGGGTGGCTGGCAGGGTGCAGCCATGACCCACGCGCAGGGAGCGCCGCTGCGGATCGGCAACGCCTCGGGCTTCTACGGGGATCGCTTCACCGCGGTCCGCGAGATGCTGGAGGGCGGCCCGCTGGACGTGCTCACCGGTGACTATCTTGCCGAGTTGACCATGCTGATCCTGGGCCGGGGCAGGCTCAAGGACCCCGGCGCCGGGTACGCCACGACGTTCCTGCGGCAGATGGAGGACGCCCTCGGCCTGGCCGTCGAGCGCGGCACCAGGATCGTCACCAACGCGGGCGGGCTCAACCCGAGGGGGCTGGCCGACCGACTGCGCGAGCTGGCCGAACGGCTCGGCCTGGACGTCAGGGTCGCCCACCTGGAGGGGGACGACCTGCTCGGACGGGCCAAGGAGCTGGGGTTTGCCGACACTCGGTACGGGGATCCGCTGACCGCCAACGCCTACCTGGGGGCGTGGGGCATCGCCGAGTGCCTGCGCGGCGGGGCGGACATTGTCGTGACCGGCCGGGTGACCGACGCCTCGCTGGTGACCGGGCCGGCCGCCGCCCGCTTCGGCTGGCAGCGCGACGACTGGGACGCGCTCGCCGGGGCCACCGTCGCCGGGCACGTTCTGGAATGCGGCGCCCAGGCCACCGGCGGCAACTACGCGTTCTTCCGGGAGGTGGGAGACCTGCGCCATGCCGGGTTCCCGATCGCGGAGATCCATCCGGACGGATCCAGCGTCATCACCAAGCACGAGGGGACGGGCGGCGCGGTCACGACCGAGACGGTCACCGCCCAGCTGCTGTACGAGATCGGCGGGCGGCGCTACGCCGGTCCCGATGTCACCACGAGGTTCGACACGATCGAGCTGGCCCAGGAGGGACCCGACCGGGTGCGGATCACCGGGGTCAGGGGCGAGCCGCCGCCTTCGACGGCCAAGGTGTGCCTCAACCATCTGGGAGGCTTCCGCAACGAGATGACGTTCGTGCTCACCGGGCTCGACATCGAGGCCAAGGCCGAGCTGGCCAAGGCACAGATGGAGGCGGCGTTCGGCGACGCCCGCCCGCGCCGGGTGGAGTGGACGCTCATCGGTACGCCCGGGACCGATCCGGCGACCCAGGGAGCGGCCACGGCACTGCTGCGCTGCGCTGTGCTGGACCCGTCCGAGGGCAGGGTGGGACGAGCCTTCAGCAACGCCGCCGTTGAGATGGCCCTCGCCGGGTACCCCGGGTTCTCGATGACGTCCCCTCCAGGCAAGGGCGCGCCGTACGGGGTCTACACACCCGCCTACGTCGACAGCGCGGAGATCGACCACATCGCGGTCCTGCCGGACGGCACCCGCGTCCCGATTCCGCCCTCGCCGTCCTCGGACCGCTGCTCCGACGCGGATCCGGGCACCCGGCCTAGAGCGTACGAGGAGTCGGGCCTACCGCCCGGGACGGATGCGGAGCCGAACGCACAGCCCGGCACGGATGCCGGGTCGGGGGCGGACGCGGCAACCGGCGGACGGGCCGAGGCGCCGCCGGGCGGTCCGCCATCGGACGAGGGGCTGCCCGAGCCCTGGGACGGCTCCGGCCGGTCGGTGAGGGTGCCCCTGGGCAGGGTCGCGGGTGCGCGCAGCGGCGACAAGGGCGGTGACGCCAACATCGGCGTGTGGGCCCGCACCGACCCGCAGTGGCGCTGGCTCGCGCACTTCCTGACCGTGGAACGCCTCGGGGAGCTCCTGCCGGAGACCCGGGAGCTCACGGTCACCCGGTATGTGCTGCCCAACCTCCGCGCGGTCAACTTCGTGGTCGAGGGGCTCCTGCAGGAAGGAGTGTCGGCCTCGACCCGCTTCGATCCGCAGGGCAAGGCCCTCGGCGAATGGCTGCGTTCCCGTCTCGTCGATCTTCCGGAGGCGATTCTGTGAGCGCCCTGACCAGTACGCTCGACCCCCACGACCCCGAGTACCGGCGGCGTCGGGAGTCCATGCTGGCCAAGCTCGCCGAGCTGGACGCCGAGCACGCCAAGGCGCTGGCCGGCGGCGGCGACAAGTACGTCGAGCGGCATCGCCGGCGCGGCAAGCTGCTGGCCCGCGAGCGCATCGAGCTGCTGGTGGACCCGGACGCGCCGTTCCTGGAGCTGAGCCCGCTGGCCGCCTGGGGCAGCGACTTCCCGGTGGGCGCCAGCGTGGTGACCGGCATCGGCGTGGTCGAAGGCGTCGAGTGCATGATCGTCGCCAACGACCCCACCGTACGGGGCGGGTCCAGCAACCCGTGGACGGTCAAGAAGAGCTTCCGGGCCAGCGACATCGCGCTGGAGAACCGGCTGCCGGTGATCAACCTGGTGGAGTCCGGGGGCGCCGACCTGCCCACCCAGAAGGAGATCTTCATCCCGGGCGGGCGGATGTTCCGGGACCTGACCCGGCTGTCGGCGGCGGGCATCCCGACGATCGCGCTGGTGTTCGGCAACTCCACGGCGGGCGGGGCGTACATTCCGGGCATGTGCGACCACGTGGTGATGGTCAAGGAGCGCGCCAAGGTGTTCCTCGGCGGGCCGCCGCTGGTGAAGATGGCCACCGGCGAGGAGTCCGACGACGAGGAGCTGGGCGGCGCCGAAATGCACGCCAGGACCTCCGGGCTGGCCGACTACATGGCCGTCGACGAGGCGGACGCGCTGCGGCTGGGCCGGCAGATCGTGGCGCGGCTCAACCACCGCCGGCTCGGCCCGGCGCCCGGCCCGGTGACCGAGCCCCGCTACGACGCCGAGGAACTGGCCGGGATCGTCCCGGAGGACCTGAAGGTGCCGTTCGATCCCCGGGAGGTCATCGCCCGGATCGTGGACGGCTCGCAGTTCGACGAGTTCAAGCCGCTGTACGGGACCAGCCTGGTCACCGGGTGGGCGCGGCTGCACGGCTACCCGATCGGGATCCTGGCCAACGCACAGGGCGTGCTGTTCAGCGCCGAGGCGCAGAAGGCCGCCCAGTTCATCCAGCTCGCCAACCAGGCCGACACCCCGCTGCTGTTCCTGCACAACACCACCGGCTACATGGTCGGCAAGGAGTACGAGCAGGGCGGCATCATCAAACACGGCGCGCTGATGATCAACGCGGTGGCCAACAGCCGGGTGCCGCACATCTCGATCATGATGGGCGCCTCGTACGGGGCTGGCAACTACGGCATGTGCGGCCGGGCCTACGACCCGCGGTTCCTGTTCACCTGGCCGAGCGCCAAGTCCGCGGTGATGGGCCCGCAGCAGCTGGCCGGGGTGCTGTCGATCGTGGCGCGCGCCGCCGCCGAGGCGCGCGCCGCCGCCGAGGCGCGGGGGCAGGCCTACGACGAGGACGCCGACCGGGCCATGCGGGAGATGGTGGAGGCCCAGATCGAGGCCGAGTCGCTGCCGTTCTTCCTGTCCGGGCGGCTGTACGACGACGGGGTGATCGACCCGCGCGACACCCGTACCGTGCTGGGGCTGTGCCTGTCGGTGATCCACAACGCTCCGGTGCGCGGAGCCGACGGCTTCGGTGTCTTCCGGATGTGAGGCGGGTCCACCAGATGAACAGGAGCGAGATGGAAGCGATCGGCACGCTGCTGGTGGCCAACCGGGGGGAGATCGCCCGCCGGGTCTTCCGGACCTGCCGTGATCTGGGCATCGGCACCGTCGCGGTGTTCTCCGACGCGGACGCGGGGGCGCCGCACGTCCGGGACGCCGCCCGCGCCGTGCGGCTGCCGGGCGCCGCGCCGGCGCAGACGTACCTGCGCGGCGACCTGATCGTCGAGGCGGCGGTGGCGGCCGGGGCGGACGCGATCCATCCCGGGTACGGGTTCCTGTCGGAGAACGCCGCCTTCGCCCGCGCCGTGCGGGACGCCGGGCTGACCTGGGTGGGGCCGCCGCCGGAGGCGATCGAGGCCATGGGGTCCAAGGTCGCCGCCAAGAAGCTGATGGCGGACGCGGGCGTGCCCGTACTGCCCGAGCTGGATCCCGACGCGGTGACCGAGGACGATCTGCCGATCCTGGTGAAGGCGGCGGCGGGCGGCGGCGGCCGGGGGATGCGGGTCGTCGGCACGCTCGCCGGACTGCCGGATGCGGTGGCCGGCGCGGCGCGGGAGGCGCAGTCGGCCTTCGGCGATCCGACGGTGTTCTGCGAGCCGCTGCTGGGAGCCGCCCGGCACATCGAGGTGCAGGTGCTGGCGGATCGGCACGGCACCGTGTGGGCGTTGGGGGAGCGGGAGTGCTCCATCCAGCGGCGCCACCAGAAGATCGTCGAGGAGGCCCCGTCCGCCGCCGTCGGGCCGGAGCTGCGCGCCCGGCTCTGCGCGGCGGCCGTCGAAGCGGCCCGCGCCATCGGCTACGTGGGGGCGGGGACGGTGGAGTTCCTGCTCGCCCCGGACGGGCGCTTCTTCTTCCTAGAGGTCAACACCCGGTTGCAGGTCGAGCATCCGGTCACCGAATGCGTCCACGGAGTGGACCTCGTCCGGCTGCAGATCGAGGTGGCCGAGGGCGCCCGGCTCGCGCCACGGCCGCCCGAGCCGCGCGGGCACGCGATCGAGGTCCGCCTGTACGCGGAGGATCCCACGCAGGACTGGCGGCCGTCGAGCGGCGCCCTGCACACCTTCGAGGTGCCGGGGGTGGACGCGCGGTTCGCGGTGCCCGCCTCGTACGGGCTGCGCCTGGACAGCGGGGTGGAGAGCGGCGGCGAGGTCGGGATCCACTACGACCCGATGCTCGCCAAGGTGATCGCCTGGGCTCCGACGCGGGCGGCGGCGGCGCGCAGGCTCGCGGCGGCGCTGCGGGACGCCCGCGTCCACGGACTGACGACCAACCGCGAACTGCTGGTGCGGATCCTCACCGAGCCGTGCTTCCTGGCCGGGGAGACCGACACCGCCTACCTCGACCGGCACCCCCCGTTCAACCGCGGTACCGGCCAGGTCCCGGCGTGCGCCGGCGCGACGGCCGACCTGACCGCGCCGCTGGCCGACGGCGACGCCGTCCGCCTGTCGGCCCTGGCCGCCGCGCTGGCCGACGCCGACGCCAACCGGAAGGCCGCGACCGTGCTGGGCGGGCTGCCCTCCGGCTGGCGCAACGTCCCCTCGCAGCCGCAGCGCAAGTCCTACCAGGGGGCGGACGGCGAGATCGAGGTCGCCTACCGATTCACCCGCGACGGCCTGGTCGCCGAGGGGCACTCCGGCGTGGCCTGCCTGGCCGCCGGTCCCGTCGTCACGCTGGAGGCGGACGGGGTGCGCCGGGACTTCGCGGTGCGGCGGGTGGGCGACGCCGTGTACGTGGACTCCGACCTGGGGCCGGTCGCGCTGCGGGCGCTGCCGCGTTTCACCGACCCCAGCGTCCGGATCGCGCCCGGCTCGCTGGTGGCGCCGATGCCCGGCACCGTCGTGCGGGTCGAGGTGGAGCGGGGTGCGGCCGTCACCGCCGGGCAGGCCCTGGTGGTGCTGGAGGCGATGAAGATGGAGCACCGCATCGCCGCCCCGTCCGCCGGAGTCGTCACCGAGCTCAACGTCAGTGCGGGACAGCAGGTCGAGGCCGGTGCCGTCCTCGCCGTCATCACGGAGGAGAACCACCAGTGAGCTTCATCGAGTCCGAGGAGCGGCGGGCGCTGCGGGCGGCCGTGGCGGAGCTGGGCGCCAAGTACGGGCCGTCCTACTACGTCGCCAAGGCCAAGGCGGGGGAGAAGACCGACGAGCTGTGGAACGAGGCCGCCGCGCTCGGCTATCTCGGGGTCAACGTCCCCGAGGAGTACGGCGGCGGGGGCGGCGGCATCGGCGATCTGGCGGCCGTCTGCGAGGAACTGGCCGCGGCCGGCTGCCCGCTGCTGCTGATGGTGGTCTCCCCGGCGATCTGCGCCACGATCATCGCCCGGTCCGGCACCGAGGGGCAGAAGAAGCACTGGCTGCCGCGGTTCGCCGACGGGTCGGTCAAGATGGCGTTCGCGATCACCGAGCCGGACGCCGGGTCCAACGCCCACTGCATCACCACCCAGGCCCGCCGCGACGGCGACGGCTGGGTGCTGAGCGGACAGAAGACCTTCATCTCCGGGGTGGACGAGGCCGACGCGGTGCTGTTCGTCAGCCGCACCGAGGACCAGAAGGGTAATCTGCGGCCCTCGCTGTTCATCGTGCCGACCGACGCGCCCGGCTTCACCTGGACGCCCATCGAGATGGAGATCGTCTCCCCGGAGAAGCAGTTCATCTGCCATCTCGACGAGGTCCGGCTGCCGTACGAGGCGCTGGTCGGCGAGGAGGACGGCGGGCTGCTGCAGCTGTTCGCCGGGCTCAACCCCGAGCGGATCATGGCCACCGCGATGGGCGCCGGGATCGGCCGGCTCGCGCTGGACAAGGCCGTCTCCTACGCCAGGGAGCGGCAGGTGTTCAAGGTGCCGATCGGCGCCCACCAGGGCCTGGCGCACCCGCTGGCCGCCGCCAAGGTGGAGTTGGAGCTGGCCCGGCTGATGGGGCAGAAGGCCGCTTGGCTATACGACTCCGGTGACGACATGGGCGCGGGCGAGGCCGCCAACATGGCCAAGTACGCCGCCGCCGAGGCCGCGGTCCACTGCGTCGACCAGGCCATCCAGACCCACGGCGGCAACGGCCTGACCACCGAGTACGGCGTCGGGATGCTGGCCGGCGTGGTCCGCCTGATGCGCATCGCCCCGGTGAGCCGGGAGATGATCCTCAACTTCGTCGCCCAGCACTCCCTGGGCCTGCCCAAGTCCTACTGACGGCGGCCCGGACCGCCGGGACCGCGTCCTCCCGGTGGTCCGATCGCCTGCCGTCCGGTGGCCGGGGCGGCCCGTCCGGTGGCCGGGGCGGCGGTGTGCCGGCCGGCTGTGCGGCGCCGACGGCGTACCGGTGGAGGGCGGGGTCAGGAGGTCGTCGCGGCCACGAGCCTGTCGAGCCGGTCGGCGAGGGCCGGGGATGCGGACAGGCGGTTGTCGACCTCCAGGTGCGGGACCGGAGGCGGGACGCCGGGGCGCATGCGGGCGAGGAAGGCGTCGAAGGCGGCCAGCTTGCCCGCGTCGCGGGGCAGGGCGCGGGCGGTGAGACGGTGGTGCAGGGTTTCGGGATCGGTGCGGATCCACACCAGGTGCACCGGCGGGCCGCCCAGCTCCCCGACCCAGGCGTGCCAGCGCCCGGTGTCGTGGATCTGGCCGGTGAACGGGCCGGACAGCAGCACCGGGCAGCCGTGGGAGCGGATCTCGCGGGTGGCGGCGGCCATCCCGGCGTACTCGTGGCGCTTGATGTGCTCGTCGTACCAGGGGCCCTCGCGCTCTCCCGGGTCGCGTCCGTGCGCGGCGAGGGTGGCGGCGACGAACGGGCCGTACATGGTGTCCTTGTCCAGCAGGGCGGGAACGGGACGCAGGCGTGCCAGCAGGGCGTCGGCGACGGTGGTCTTGCCGCTGCCGGGCGGTCCCGCGACCACCCAGACCGCGGCGGGGGCGGTCACGCCGGGATCCGCAGGGTGTCGGTGGCCAGCCGGGCGATGCGGTCCTCGTCGACCTCATGGCCGAGGCCGGGCTGGGTGAGCGGCACCCCGACCACGCCGCCGGAGGAGCGGACCGGCGGCGACACGAAGGCCGGGCCGCCCGCCGGGTCGGTGACGTCACTGGGCAGCGTGCAGCCCGGCAGCGCGGCCACCGCCACCGCGGCGGCCTGGCCGATGCCGAAGGAGCCGGACCCGACGCACCACACGTCCCAGCCGGCGGAGTAGGCGCGGTCGTGCGCGCCGCGCGCGGCGGTCAGCCCGCCGAGGCGGCTGACGTCCAGGCCCAGTGCGCGGCCGGCCTGTTGCTCGATGGCGGCGTCGAGCATGTCCAGGTCGCCGATTTCCGGGCATAGGGCGGTGGTGAGCCGCTGCTGGAGCCGGGCGTGGGCGGCCAGGTCGCCGGTGGGGAAGGGCCGTTGGAGCGCCAGCAGCCCGTAGGCGTCTAGGGCCTGCAGGGCGTCGAGGTGCTCGGCCGACTCGGTGTAGGAGCCGCCGGCGTCGGCCACCACGGCCAGCGCCGGGTAGGCAGCCCGGACGGCGCGTACCGGCTCGATGTCCCAGCCGGGCCGGACCCGGAGCGTGACCCGGGTGTGGCCGCCGCCCACCGCCTGGTTGGCCCGGGTCACCAGGGTCTCCAGGAGGAACGGCTCGGTGTCGATGCGGACGCCGGTCACGATGGAGGTGCGGGTGCCGCCGAGGGCGTGCGCCAGGGGCAGGCCCCGGATCCGGCACCACAGGTCCCAGCAGGCGATGTCCACGGCGGCGGCCGCCCGCCGGGTGCCGAACTCGGAGGTGGCCGACACGTCCTCGGGCCGTTCCCAGTCCAGCCCCAGCAGCGCCGGGGCGAGCCGTTCCTCGATGTCGGCCCAGGTCGAGTCGGGGGGCTCGGGAAAGGCCACCTCTCCCCAGCCCACCGTGCCGTCCTCGCCGGTCAGCCTGACCAGGATGCTCTGCGGCCGCCGCCCGCGCGGCATCGTCACCCGGAAGGCCTGACAGCCCTGGACCCTCGGCACTGCACCCGCCTTCCCGGTCGTCTGTTGCGTCCACCTTCCATGATCCCCCCTCGGGAGGACCGGAACGGACGGCGACCGGGCCGGGCGGGGCGGCTCAGGCCGCGGCGTCGGCGCTGCTCAGCGTCCGGTCGATGACGGCCGCAGCGCGCCGCAGGTCGGTGACGGGGGCGATTCGGTCGGCCCACGACCACCAGAACCAGAGGTCGTCCTCGCTGCCGCGCTCGCAGATCACGGTGCCGTAGCGGTCGGGGTCGGTGCGGTCGAGCACGTTCAGGCGGGGCGTCCCGTCGGTGACGATCATGGTGAGGTGACCGCGACCGGTCAGCTCCTCGCTCAGGTCGTCGAGATGGGCGAGGTCGGCGTGCTCCTCGCTGCTCGTCGGTGCCATGGACATCCCCCTGTGGTTGTGCGGGTCTTCATGGAGGTTCGACGCGGGCTGGGCCGCCGAAGTTCGCCGTTCCGGACAAATTGGGATGAGCCGGGCGAGATTGCGGAGCCCCGCCCGCGGGTCGTCCGTGTCCCGCGCCGCTGGCGCCGGCACCGGACGGGTGCCCGGACGATTGATCGCCGCAGCGCGGGTAGAGGCCTTCACCGGCAGAAGACACGAAAGGGGGACGCCATGACCCAGCCCGATCACCAGCCGCAGCCCCGGAACCGGCCCGAGCCCGATCCGCACTCCCGTTTCGAGGACGAGGGCATACCGGATCTGCAGGAGGGCACCCCGGAGCAGCAGCGGGCCGTGGACCCGAGCGAGATGCCGCTGCCCGGCGACCAGCCGGTGGCCGTCGACGAGTGGGGGACCACGGCCGAGGAGCAGGCCGAGGGCGAGCCGATGGACCTCAAGCTGTCCAGGGAGCAGCCCGACTTCGGCGAACGGCCGGTCGACACCTCCCAGGCGGCCGGGCGGATCGTTGAGGAGGACGAGGGCGTCCGCCCCGACACCGAGAAGGACAGCGTCGCCCGGGATGTCGGGCCCGACTTCGGCGGCTACACGGCCGAGGAGCAGGCGATGCGCATCGATCCGAGCTGAGCGCTCAGTGGCGGGTGAAGCGCAGCGGGCGCTTGGTGTAGCCGCCGTCCTCCAGGCCGGCCAGACGCTCGAACGGGTTGTAGGAGGCGTGGTCGCCGCACAGCGCCATCGACAGGCCCGCACCCGCCAGATAGAGGACGATCATGAGGGGCCCCAGGCAGCAGGCGTACTGGGTGGCGTGGCGGGCCTCGTGCGCCAGCAGCCGGGGCCGCCGCTCCAGTACCGAGCCGTCCCCCCGGACCAGCACTACGTTGCCCACCGTGAACGCGGGCGCGACCGGCAGCGGCAGCCGGTAGCCGGTGCCGATCAGCAGCCCCTGCGGCCCGCGCCGCAGGCCGCCGGTGCCGGTCCGCGCCAGCAGCACGCCCAGCGGCGTGGACAGGTTGGCGACGTTGACGATCTGGCGGAGGCGGTGCCGGCGCTCCATGCCGCCGAGCCCGTCAGGACGGGCAGGACTCGTCCAGCGAGACCGGCTTGGCCTGGTCGCGGGCGTCCGGCGAGGAGGAGGCGTGCGGAGAGGAGGAGGCGTGCGGGCGCGGGGTGGCCGACCGCGACGAGGACGGTGACGGCGAGGGGGTGGCGGTGGCGCCCTTCTCGCTGGCGGCGATGGCCTTGGCGGTCAGCGACTTGATCAGGTCAAAGTCGGGGTTGCCGGTGCTGATCAGCGGCGGCACGAACTGCAGGCTGTTGATCGTGGCGCCGTCCCGCATCCGGCTCGACAACTTGACGAAGGCCGGCAGCAGCTCGGCCGGGATGTCGGTGGAGACCGCCCGGCGGGCGGCTTCGGCCAGTTGGTCGAAGCGGGTCAGCACCCGCTGTGGGTCGGCCTGCCGGGCAACGGCCCGCAGCAGGCACTTCTGCCGCCCCATCCGGACGTAGTCGTCGCTGTTGGTGCGCGAGCGGCCGTACCAGAGGGCCTCTTTGCCCGACAGCGTGCGGGTGCCGGCCTTGACCCGGCCCTCGCCGAGCCTGCCGTAGACGATGTCCTCGGGGACGGTCAGCCGCACCCCGCCCATCGCGTCGATGAGGTCGGCAAAGCCCTGCATGTCGACCAGGATGTAGTAGTCCACCGGCACGCCCAGGATCCCGGCGAAGGTGCCCTTGATCAGCTCGGGGCCGCGCTGCTTCTTGGGGACGCCGGGAACGACGTCGGGGTGGTTCTCGGCGTACTCGTAGACCTCGTTGAGCAGTCCCGGGGTCTGCGGCCCGTCGCCGGTGAACCCGTAGGGGAACCGGTCGCGGGCGGGCCCGGGCGGCATCGGGAAGCTCTCCAGATTGCGCGGCAGGCTGAGCAGGACGGTATCGCCGGTGTGGGTGTCCACGCTGGCCAGCGTCATGCTGTCGGTGCGCACCCCGACCCGGTTGGGGCCGGCGTCCCCGCCGAGCAGCAGCACGTTGACCCGCCGCTGCCCGTTCCAGGGGTCCTTGCGGTCGATCTCGCGGCCGTTGCCGCCGGCCTGGAAGATGCTCGACAGGGTGTCGTTGGAGACCTGGGCGAGGTGAGCGGCCCACACCAGCGGCAGCGACACCAGCACGCACAGCACGGCTACGGCGGTGGCCCCGACGGTGCGGGTGAACGCGGTCCGGTCGAAGGGCCGCGCGATCTGGTACGAGCGGATCACCACGGCGGCCCACACGATGCCCAGCGTGAGCAGCCCCGCGGTGATCCGGGTCAGCCAGTCCGACTGGACGGCCAGGCCGGTCAGCTCCGGCCTGAAGAGGGTCACCGCGACCACCGTCACGGTCACCAGCGCGGTGTACAGGGCCATCAGCAAGATCCCGGCCACCCGGCGGCCCGCCCACAGGTGGGCCACCCCCCACAGCAGGCCCGAGGCGAGCGTCAGCCCCAGCGCGCCGGGGAGACCGCGTGCGCCCGTCGCGTCCGGGGGTTGGTTCTCCCCGGGCGCGGTGCCGCGGCCACGGACCGCTTTCCAGGCCATGTCAGCTCCGATCCCCCACGCGCGGTGATATAAGCCACCGCCTATCTACTGGACGCGCAAGACCGGCCGACGGGTTGCGCGGTAGTGGACCGAACGCGAACTGTCACCGCATTGAGCGCATGTGTGGGAAACAATACGCAATTCGGCGGGCTTGTTCCGGTCCGGGCCGGAATCCTTGATCGTGGGGACTGTCCGGCGGTCCGGGGGCGGCGGCCGGCTCGCGCCGCAGGTGGCAGTATCCGGTCGAGGCGATCCTTACCTGCCGGGTCCAGGACCAGGCCGGACCACCGTGCCGCGCGGTGTTCCCCGGTGCGCGCGCCTGGCGGACACACCGGGGCGGCTCCCCGGCCACGCATCACGCCGCCCCCTCCCAGGGGCGATGATCGGCCCCTGGGGAGAAGCGTGCGCGTTCAATCGCGGACTGCGCCAGCATGGTTACGGCGTGTCGCTTGATTGGGGTGCGCCGTCGCCCTACCGCCGTCTCACCAACTGGTGGCCAGCGGCATACCCTCCGCGTAGCCGGACGAGCTCTGCACGCCCACCAGCGCGCGCTCGTGGAACTCCTCCAGGGTCCGGGCCCCGGCATAGGTGCAGGCGCTGCGCAGCCCCGCCACGATCGAGTCGATCAGGTCCTCCACGCCGGGCCGCCGCGGGTCCAGGAACATCCGGGAGGTGGAGATGCCCTCCTCGAACAGCGCCTTGCGGGCCCGCTCGAACGGCGAGTCGTCGGCCGTGCGCAGCCGCACCGCCCGCGCGGAGGCCATCCCGAAGCTCTCCTTGTACAGCCGCCCGTCGGCGGAGCGCTGCACGTCGCCGGGGGACTCGTAGGTCCCGGCGAACCACGAGCCCACCATGACGTTGGCGGCGCCCGCGGCCAGCGCCAGGGCCACGTCGCGCGGATGACGGACCCCGCCGTCGGCCCAGATGTGGCGGCCCAGCCGGCGGGCCTCGGCCGCGCACTCCAGCACCGCCGAGAACTGCGGCCGGCCCACCCCGGTCATCATCCGGGTGGTGCACATGGCGCCGGGGCCCACCCCGACCTTGACGATGTCGGCGCCCGCCCCGACCAGGTCGCGGACCCCCTCGGCGGTCACCACGTTGCCCGCCACCACCGGCACCGACGGGTCCAGCCCGCGCACCGCGGCCAGCGCGGCGATCATCTTCTCCTGGTGGCCGTGCGCGGTGTCCACCACCAGCAGGTCGGCGCCCGCCTCCAGCAGCGCCTTGGCCTTGCCCGCCACGTCGCCGTTGACCCCGACGGCGGCGGCGACCCGCAGCCGTCCGGCGTCGTCGGTGGCGGGCGTGTAGAGGGTGGCGCGCAGCGCGCCGGTACGGGTCAGGATCCCGGTCAGCCGGCCGGCGGCGTCCACCACCGGGGCCAGCCGGTGGCCGCGCTCGTGCAGCCGGTCGAACGCCTCTTGCGGGTCGACGGCGTCCGGCAGCGTGACCAGGTCGCGGGACATGATGTCGCGCACCTGGGAGAAGCGGTCCACACCCTGGCAGTCGGCCTCGGTGACCACCCCGACCGGCCGGTCGTCCTCGACCACGATCACGGCGCCGTGCGCCCGCTTGTGCAGCAGCCCCAGCGCCTCCCCGGCGGTCCCGGAGGGGGCCAGCCGGATCGCGGTGTCGAAGACCAGGTGGCGGCGCTTGACCCAGCCGATGACGTCGGCCACCACCTCGGCGGGGATGTCCTGCGGGAGGACGGCCAGGCCGCCGCGCCGGGCGATGGTCTCGGCCATCCGGCGGCCCGCCACCGCGGTCATGTTGGCCGCCACCAGCGGGATGGTGGTCCCGCTGCCGTCAGTGGTGGTCAGGTCGACCTCTAGCCGGGAGCCCACCGCCGAACGGCGGGGGACCATGAAGACGTCGTTGTAGGTCAGGTCGTGAGCGACGCGCTCACCGTTCAGCAGCCGCACGGTCTCAGTTCACACCCATCTCGTCGGAGGTTTCAGTCTAGAAGCCGCAGGCATGGGGATCGGCCGCGCGGACGGCCCGCCCCCTGACCTCCCGTGCGCCTCGCGGGGCCCGGCCGCAGGGTGCGGCCGGGGTGACGTTACGGGCGATCTTGACCGCCTTGTGAAGTTCTGCATGCCCTGCGGCGAGGCGAGATCGTGAGATTTCACCGGTTCTCGCGTTACCACTTGACGAAAATGCCGCATCATTGCACTTTTCTTACAAGTGCCTCAGGCGGTCGTCCGTTCCGCCGGGCGAAGCGACAGATGAACACCGGGAGAGACGCATGCATGTCAGGCGCCGGTACCCGGTGCGGTCGAGGGACGGCCCGGCCCGCCGCGCGGGCCCGGGTGCCGATCGTCGCCCGGGCCGGGTCCGTCCGCGTGCGCGCGGCGGGTCCGCTGGGAGTCGGAGACCGGCTCGCGCGGGTCCGCACGGGAGCGCCGTGCCACGGTCGCGTACCGGGTGGCGTCGCGCTTTTCGGCGCCGCGCGGGCACCGCGCCCGACGCATCGACGGCGGCCGGAGGGAGCGAACACGATCAAGATCAATATTTGACGGGTTACCGCCCGAAAATGGAATGATCTTGCGGTCGGTGACATAACGATTCACTGCAGTCGAGGAGGAGACCCGTGCTGGATGCGGTCGACACCGTGCTCGTCCGCGAGCTCCAGCGGGATGGCCGGGCCACGTTCCAGGCGCTGGCTGATCGCGTGGGGCTGTCACGGACGGCGGTGCGGGCCCGGGTGCAGCACCTGCTCGAGACGGAGGTCGTGCGGGTCGTCGGCATCGTGCACTCCGCGGTGGTGGGCACCGAGGCGGTCGGCCATGTGTCGATCACCGTGAACGGGTCGGCGCGGGAGGCCGCCGAGAGCATCGCCGAGCGCCCGTGCGTCAGCTTCACCGCGCTCACCGCCGGACCGTACGATCTGGTGGCGCAGGTGCGCACCCGTGACGACGCGGCCCTGGCCGCGGAGGTGGACCAGCTGCGGGCGGTGCCGGGCGTGCGCTCGGCCGAGGTGTTCCGGTCGGTGACCACCGTGCGGGACGCCCACTCGGTGGTACGCGAGCTCGGCGACATCGCGCTCGACGACATCGACTGGCGGCTGCTGCAGGAGCTGCAGCGCGACGGACGCGCCCCCTACACCCGGCTGGCCCAGGTCATCGGCCTGTCCCAGGCCGCGACGCGGGCCCGGGTGGTGCGGCTGATGCGCTCGGGCGTGATCCAGGTGACCGGGCTGGCCGACCCGCTGGCGCTCGGCGCCGCCGAGCTCGGCGGCTTCGGGCTGGTGGTGGCCGGCGGCGTCCGGAGGGTGGCCGAGACGGTCGCCGCCCAGCCGGGGGTGCGCTACGTGGCCACCGGATTCGGCCGCTACGACATCGTGGGGCTGGCCGAGGCCGCCTCGCGGGAGGATCTGGTCGGCATCCTGGACTCCGTCCGCAGCGTGCCGGGGGCGACCGTGCGCGAGTCCTGGCACCACCTGCACGTCGTCAAGGAGTCCTACGCCGCGGAGCTGCCCGAGAAGCCGGGCGAGGGCTGACCCCGGGTCCCGGGGGCCGGCCGGCCCCCGGGACCCGGTCAGTCGCGCGACAGCGCCACCTCCTCCAGGTCCAGCTCGTTCAGGACCCGGTCGAGGACCTCGTCGTCGATGCGGCGCTCGTCGCGCATGCGGACGAACACCTCCCGCTCGGCCGCCAGCATCTGTCTGCGCAGCCGCCGGTAGGTGGCGGTGGGGACCTCCGCGCCGCCGGGGCCGGTGCCGCCGCCCAACCGTTCCCACGCGCTCAGCCGCCGGTACTCGGCCAGGTCCCGCAACCGCTCCACCACCTGGCCGTCCAGCCGCTCGCCCTCGGCGGCGGCCAGCGTCTCCAAGCGTGCCAGGGCGGCGCTCCCGGCGGCGTGCTGGGCGCCCGCCTCGGCCACCGCGTCGGCGTGCTGCTCCTGCGATCCGCCGATCCCCAGCCGGCGGATCAGCGCCGGGAACGTCGCCCCTTGGAGCAGCAGCGTCCCCAGCACCGTGGTGAACGTCAGGAAGCTGATCAGGTCGCGCTGCGGGAAGGCCGCGCCGCTCGCGGTGCTCAGCGGGATGGCGAAGGCGGCCGCCAGCGACACCACCCCGCGCATGCCCGCCCACGAGATCACCGTCAGCTGCCGCCACTCCAGCCGCCGCCCGTTCGCGCCGCCGCGCCGCGACAGCAGCGCGGGCACCGGCGCGGTGGCGAAGACCCACAGGAACCGGGCGGCGACCACCACCCCGAACACCGCCGCCGCCCACCAGGCCAGGGTCAGCGGATGCCATCCGGACACGCCCGCCAGCACCGCCGGCAGCTGCAGCCCGATCAGCAGGAAGACCACGCTCTCCAGGATGAAGATCATCACCTTCCAGAACGAGCGGCCGATCAGCCGGGTCACCGGCGGCGAGTCGGTGAACCGGTGCCCCAGGTACAGCCCGCTGACCACCACCGCGATCACCCCGGAGGCGTGCACCGCCTCGGCGACCAGATACGCGGCGAACGGGGCCAGCACCGCCACCGAGTTCTCCACCAGCGGATCACGCAGCCGGGTGCGCAGCCGGTGCAGCGGGGGCCCGGCCACCAGCCCGATCAGGGCGCCGCCGAGCGCCGCGTACAGGAACCGCCAGCCGCCGTCCAGCAGCGAGACCCCGGCGCCGCCCACCGCCACCACCGCGATCCGGTAGGCCGTCAGGGCGGTGGCGTCGTTGAACAGGCTCTCGCCGACCAGCACGGTGACCACCCGGCGCGGCAGCCCCAGCCGTTTGGCCACGCTCACCGCCGCGACCGCGTCCGGCGGCGCCACGATCGCGCCCAGCACGAACGCGGCCGGCAGCGGCAGCCCCGGGACGATCAGGTGCGCCGCGTAGCCGACGGCCAGCGCGGTGAACAACACCAGCCCGACCGACAGATAGGCGATGGTCCGGCCGTTCTCGCGCAGGTTGGGCAGCGAGCTCTCCCAGGCCGCCGAGAACAGCAGCGGCGGCAGGAAGACGAACAGCACGAACTCCGGATCCAGCTCGAACGCCGGCGTCCCCGGCACCATCGCCGCCAGCAGCCCGGCGACGACCAGCGCCAGCGGGGCCGGCACCCTCGTCCGGCGGGCCGCCGCGGCCACGCCCACCGCCGTGACGGGCACGGCCAGCAGCCACAGTGCCTGCGTCGCGTCCACGCATCCTCCCCCAGCCGATCGGAATCTGGCAGGGGAACACGCCGCGGGCTAGAGGTGTTCCCTGACCCGGCCGTCACCGTTGCGGCGCTCGCGGGCGGCGTCCTTGGCGAACGCCAGGAAGTCGCGGGCCACCGGCGGCAGCCGCCGGTGGGCGTGCACCAGCCCGATCATCCGGCTCAGCGGCGGCGTGAAGGAGCGGACCACCAGCCCCTGAGTGTCCTCCAGCCCGCTGCGGTACCACAACAGGGAGCCCGCCCCGGCCCGCACCCAGCTCGGCCAGGAGCGCTGCTCGTCGGATTCCACGGCGGCCACCGGGCTGACCCCGATCCGGGCCAGCATGGCGTCCAGTTCGGCGCGCCGAGGCCCGCCCCGGGTCGGCAGCACCAGCGGCATGCCGTCCAGCACCGCGGGCGGCAGCGGCTCGCGCAGCTTCAGGCCCGGCGGGGACACCAGCACCACCTCACGGTGCTCGACCGGATGCGCGGCCAGGTCCGAGGGCACCGGCAGGTCGGTCAGCGCCAGGTCGGCTCGGCCCGACCGGATGGCCGCCGCTACCGCCTCCCGCCCGGCGCAGCGCACCGCCCGGATCCGGACGGCCGGCTGGTCGCGGGAGAAGCGGGGGATCAGCCACCCGGTCAGCTCGGCCTCCAGCGCCAGGGTGGCGGCCACCCGCAGCTCGGCCCCGCGCCCGTCGGCGCGCGCGACTGTCAGGCCCTCGATGGCCTCGACGGCCTCCAGAGCGATCCGGGCCTGCCGGACCACCTGCTCGCCGACGGTGGTCAGCGCGACGCCGCGCCCGGACCTGGCGAACAGCTCCACACCGAGTTCGCGTTCGAGCTCGCGGACGGCCCGGGAGAGGGCGGGCTGGGCGACATAGAGCGCCTGGGCCGCCGACGTCATGGTGCCGTGGTCGGCGGTCGCCACCACATAGCGCAGCTGCCGCAGATTCATGCCTCGACCGTATGGCAACGAACCGATGCGGTCCTGGACATAGCCGGAATCGAAGGCGACGTCCTGCGGTCACCAGGTGTTTGACAAGGCGTCATCCTGGCTGGTGGGAGCCCTCCCAGGGGTCCGGGAAGCGGACAGACGTGGAGATACGGTGTGTCAAGTCAGCCGCCGACGGCCCGGCGGAGCCCGGTCAAGGTCTCCCGGCACATTGCCATGTGGCCGATTGAGGCCGCGTACTCGGCCAGCGCCGCGCACAGGAACACCGCCAGCACCCGCGCCCGCAGCTCGCGCTCGGCGTTCACCGGGCCGTAGGCCGACAGCATCGCCGACCGGGCCGGGCCGGTGAACGCGCTGTAGGCCAGCGAGAGGTCCACGGCGGGGTCGGCCAGGCACAGGTCGCCCCAGTCGATGACGCCGGCCGCCCGTCCGTCCTCGCCGACCAGCAGGTGACGCGGATGCAGGTCGCCGTGGCACACGACGGGCCGGTCCGCGGACGCCCCCAGCCGCGCGCCCTCGGCCAGCAGGTCCGTCACGGCCTCGTCGGGTTCCCACAGGCCCTGGCCGGCGAGCCGTTCCAGCCGTTCGCGGGCCATCGGCACGCGCACGCTCGGGTCACCACGGCGCAGGGGGTCGCGGGGCAGCCCCGCGCCCGCCTCCTCCACCAGCCGGGGGTCGTGCAGCGCCCGCAGGAACGCCCCCGCTCCGGCCGCCGCCACCGTCCTGCGGGCATCGGGCAGCCCGGCGTCCACCAGTTCCCGGCCGGGCAGGTGCCGGGCGCCCCAGAACGGCCAGGGGAAGCCACCAGCCGGGCGCCCGGCCAGTTCCGGCACCGGGACGGGCAGCGGCAGGTGCGGCGCCAGCCCCGGCAGGTACGCGATCTCGCGCTCCACTCCGGGCACCGCGATCGCCCGGCGCGGGAACCGGAAGATCCACCGGCCGCCCACCAAAAACACCGTGTTGTCCCAGCCGGTGGCCAGCGGCTCGACCGGTGCCCCGGCCAGTGCGGGGAACTGCGCGCCCACCAAGTCGGCCGCCTCGGCAGCGTGTACGGCGTGCTCGGCGTCCCATTCGGCCGGGGCGGGCGCGGAACCGTTCACGGCGGTCACGTTACCGAGGCGGCGCCGGGAGGGTCAGGCGACGGGCGGGGCCGGTCGGGCTCCAGGGGAGGGGCGCCGATGCCGCAGTGGCTCCGGCACACCGGCTCGGCCGCGCGCGGTGCGGCGCGCAGGGCGTCGTCCCGGACCGTCAGGAACGTCAGGACGGCGCCCAGGGCCAGCAGCCCGGCACAGACCAGCAGGGACGCCTGGAAGCCGGCGGAGAACGCCGCCGGGTCGTCGTAGGCGTCGCCGGTGAGCCCGGCCAGCGACGGGATCGCGGCCACCGCCAGCAGCCCTCCGGCCCGCGCGACGGCGTTGTTGACGCCGCTGGCCACCCCGGCGTGCGCGGGATCCACGGCGGCCAGCACGGTCGCGGTCAGCGGGGCGACCACCGCCGACAGGCCCAGCCCGAACACGATCACCGGGGGCAGCACGCCGGTGAGGTAGGAGGTGCCCGCGTCGATCCGCCCCACCAGCAGCATCCCGGCCGAGGCCACCACCAGGCCCGCCGTCATCGGCCACCGGGGGCCGATCCGCTGGGCCAGCGCCCCCGCCCGCGCCGACAGCAGCAGCATCAGCACGGTGACCGGCAGCAGCGCGGCGCCCGCCGCGACCGGCGAGAACCCCGCCACCACCTGCAGGTCCACCACCAGCAGGAAGAACATCACGCCCATCCCGCCGTACACCACGAATGTCACCGCGTTGACCGCGGAGAACTGCCGGGAGCCGAAGATCCGCGGCGGCAGCATCGGCTGCGGCCCGCGGCCGCCGGAGCGGGCCCGTTCTACCAGGACGAACGCGATCCCGGCGAGCATCCCGGCCACTCCGGCGGTCCACACCGCCCCCGGAACCGCCGTCCGCTGCGGCGCCTCGGTCAGCGCGTAGGTCACCCCGGCCAGCGCGAGCGCGGCCAGCGCCGCCCCCAGCACGTCGAAGCGGCCCTGGGCGCCCGGGTCGCGGCTCTCGGGCACGTGCCGCACCGCCACCAGTGCCACCACGGCGGCCAGCGGCACGTTCAGCAGGAACACCCAGCGCCATCCGGCCGACTGCACCAACCAGCCGCCCAGGAACGGGCCGAGCGCGCCGGCGATCCCGCCCAGCCCCGACCAGGCGCCCACCGCGCGCGGCCGGTCCTCCTCGGCGAAGGACGCCTGGATGAGCGCCAGCGAGCCCGGGGTGAGCAGCGCCCCACCGACCCCCTGCAGCGCCCGCGCGGCGATCAGCGTGGGGATGTTCGGGGCCGCCCCGCACAGGGCGGAGGCGGCGGCGAACCACACCACGCCGATCACGAAAACCCTGCGGCGCCCGTAGCGGTCGCCCAGCGAGCCGCCCAGCAGGATGAACCCGGCCAGCGTCAGCGTGTAGGCGTTGACCGTCCACTGCAGGCCGGCCATGGACGCCCCCAGGTCCCGGGCGACGGCGGGCAGCGCCACGTTGACGACCGTGGAGTCCAGCAGCGCCACGCCGGAGCCCAGGACCGTCGCCAGCAGGATCCACCGGCCGGGCGCCGAGGCCAGCCGGACGTCCGGCATCACACGATCAGTTCGTCGGCGAAGCACCAGCGCCAGTGCTCGCCCGGCTCGAACGACCGGATGACCGGGTGCCCGGTGTCCTGGTAGTGCTTGAAGGCGTGCCGTTGCGGCGAGGAGTCGCAGCAGCCCACGTGCCCGCAGGTCAGGCAGAGCCGCAGGTGCACCCACCAGCTGCCCTCCCGCAGGCACTCCTGGCAGCCCTGCGGAGTGCGCGGCTCGGGCTCGGCCGCGGACGGCTCGGGAACGTGTTCACAAGTGCTCATAGGGGCCATCGTCGCACGGCGGCGCCGGACGCCCGGACGCGGCCGGCCCTCACCAGTGGTCGGGGCTGAACGGCTCGTCCTCGGGCCGGTTGGAGCGTGACAGCAGGCGAAGATCGGACTCCACCATCATCGCCACCAGCTCCTCGAACCCGACCTCCGGCTCCCAGCCGAGCTGCTCGCGGGCCTTCTTGGGGTCGGCGCACAGCAGGTCGACCTCGGCCGGGCGGGTGTAGCGGGAGTCCAGCACGACATGGTCCTGCCAGTTCAGCCCGACGCTGCCGAAGGCCAGCTCGACCAGCTCGCGCACCGACTGGGTGCGGCCGGTGCCGATCACGTAGTCCTCGGGGCGCTCCTGGTTGACCATCAGCCGCATGGCGCGGGCATAGTCACCGGCGTAGCCCCAGTCGCGCCGCGCCTCCAGGTTGCCCATCCGCAGCTCGGTGGCCAGCCCCAGCTTGATGCGGGCGACGCCCAGCGAGACCTTGCGGGTCACGAACTCCGCGCCCCGGCGCGGCGACTCGTGGTTGAACAGGATGCCGCTGACCGCGAACATCCCGTACGACTCGCGGTAGTTCTGCGTGATGTAGTGCCCGTAGGTCTTGGCGACCCCGTACGGGCTGCGGGGGTGGAACGGGGTCTTCTCGTTTTGCGGGGTCTCCCGCACCATCCCGAACATCTCCGACGAGGACGCCTGGTAGAAGCGGATCTGCCCGGCGCCGGGGGTGCGCGACTGGCCGACCCCCGACACCACCCGGATCGCCTCCAGCATGCGCAGCACGCCCATGCCGGTCACCTCGGCGGTCAGCTCCGCCTGCTGCCAGGACATCGGGACGTAGGAGATGGCGCCCAGGTTGTAGACCTCGTCGGGCTGCACCCGCTCCACCGCGGAGATCAGGCTGCCCTGGTCCAGCAGGTCGCCGGTGGTGATCTGGACGTCCCCGACGTGCTTGCGCAGCCGCGACACGTGCGGGTTGGCCTGGCCGCGGACCATCCCCCACACCTCGTACCCCTGCTCCAACAGATGCTCGGCGAGGTAGGAGCCGTCCTGCCCGGTGATGCCGGTGATGAGCGCTCGCTTGGACAGCGGAACCTCCCTGGCCGATATGGGCAGTCCTCTGGCCCATCGTGCCCTTTGCGCGATGAGCGGTGAGGTACGAGGTTAGCGACCGGTCCGGGCGCTGACGAGTCCGGCCCGCCGTGGACCGAATCACCTTCGGTCGCCTGTGGACCCCGGCCTCCGGCCGGGCCGATACCCTGTGTTCACTATGAGGCTGCCGTCATGCCGCCGGTGAGCGGCCCCCCGGGGACCCCGGCCCCCAACGGCCGGCCGCTCGGCCGGTTCGCGATCATGGCGGTGGTGAACCGCACCCCGGACTCGTTCTTCGACCGCGGCGCCACCTTCGGCTTCGACGCCGCGCTGGCGGCGGTGGACCGGGCGGTCGCCGAGGGTGCCGACATCGTCGACATCGGCGGGGTCAAGGCCGGCCCCGGCGACGAGGTGGACGTCACCGAGGAACTGCGCCGGGTGGTGGACGTGGTGACCGCCGTCCGCGAGCGCCATCCCCAGGTGGTGATCAGCGTGGACACCTGGCGGGCCGAGGTCGGCCAGGCCGTCGCCGAGGCCGGCGCCGACCTGCTCAACGACACCTGGGGCGGGGTGGACCCCGCGCTGGCCGAGGTCGCCGCCGCCCACCGGATCGGGCTGGTGTGCGCGCACGCCGGCGGCCTGCGGCCGCGCACCCGGCCGCACCGCGTCGGCTACGACGACGTGGTGGCGGACGTGATCGCGCACGTCACCGCCGAGGCCGAGCGCGCCGTCGCGCTCGGCGTGCCGCCCGAGGGCGTCCTCATCGACCCGGCCCACGACTTCGGCAAGAACACCCGGCACTCCCTGGAGATCACCCGGCGGCTGGGCGAGCTGGTGGCGACCGGCTGGCCCGTCCTGGTCGCGGTCTCCAACAAGGACTTCATCGGGGAGACCCTCGGCCAGCCGGTGGAGCGGCGCGGGGTGGGCACGACGGCGGTGCTGGGGGTGTCGGCCTGGCTGGGCGCGCGGGTGTTCCGCGTCCACGACGTGGCGGGCGCCCGCCACGCCCTGGACGCCGTCGCCGCACTGGCTCCGGAGCCTGCGGCGCCGTAGGCGGCCCGCGTCATCCGTGGGCGGCCTCGCGCTGCCGGGCACGGTAGGCGGCCACGTGCATGCGGTTGCCGCAGGTGCGGCTGTCGCAGTAGCGGCGGCAGCGGTTGCGGGACAGGTCGACCAGCACCCGCGAGCAGTCCGGCGCCTCGCAGGTGCGCAGCCGGTCCAACTCGCCCGCCGCCACCACGTAGGCCAGCGCCATCCCTCCGTCGGCGGCCAGATGTTCGGCCACCGGGGCGCCCGGTGCGAAGAAGTGCACGTGCCAGTCGTAGCCGTCGTGGTCGGTCAGGTGCGGCGTGGTGCGCACGGCCCCCACGATCCGGTTGATCAGCTCCACCGCGCTAGGCACGTCGGGGGCGTCGAATACCGCCCGGAACGCCGCTCGCAGCGCCCGCACCCGGGCCAGGTCATCGTCGGTCAGTTCCGGGACGTCGCTGAACCTGTTGCGCTCAACGAAGGACCGCAGCGCGGTCAGGCCGGCCAGCCCGTCCTCGCCGGAGTCGTCCGGGCCCGTGTTGACCAGATCCACCACGGTGCCGAGCGCGTGCTCGGTGTCATGAGTGAAGATCACATCGTCTCCAGTCTCGGCGACCGGGCGATCGTGCGGCCCGGGCCTGTGTCCCGGCATCACCCTATGCGGCAGACGGCGGCGGGCCGCGTCATTCGAGCCCGATTCGTGTGCCGGGCCATGCCCCGGGGCGCCGGTGATCCCGCTTCTGGCCGGGGACCGGCGCGACGCGCACCGGGGCCCACCCGGCGGCCCCTACCGCGAGTACAGGGGGTCGGCGACGACCGGGTAGTAGGAGCCGGAATGCTGCACCCGCATGATCACGGTGGAGCCGTCCAGCGCATAGTCGGCCTTGACCGGCCGGAACATCGAGTCGCTGGCCCACGGGTTGTAGAAGCGGCCCACGGTGGCCCCGTAACGCAGGTGGACGACGTCGTACCCGCCCGAGGGCATGGCCTCCAGCGCCAGGCCCTCGGCCAGACTGAGCGGGAAGCGGAACTCGGTGGGGGCGTCGGGCCCGTGCAGCACCGTCAGCAGCCGTACCCCCGAGGCGGTGGTCTGCGCGACGATGTCGGTGTCCACCTCCACCCCGACGAAGACCCGCAGGCTCGGGCGCAGCACGGTGGCCGGCTGGTCGCCGGCCGAGCACTCGATCCCGATGTGGATGCGCTGGCCGTCCCTGGTCGGCGCCCATACCCCGTCACGAGTGCGCTGGCCCCAGCTGACGTCCGGGTTCTCCAGCTCCTGGGGCTCGTACTTGCCCCGGGCCACGAGAACCCGCGACGCGGCGTTCATGGCCGCGGCGGCCCCGTCTCGCGCATGCCTCATGGCGGGCCCCCTCGCCTCCTGTGTCGTCATCCTGTCCCTGTCCCTGTCGCGCCGCTGCTCCGGTCTATCACGGCGACGCCCACAGCAACCGGGTTCGGGCGGGTAATGGTGCGTTCGTCATCATTTGCGCCGCGCGATGTGGGACCTTACACCAGCCGTCGGAACGGTCCCGGCACCCGGTCCTGATCCCTACAGCGCCCGGATCGCCGGGAATGTCACACCCGACCGCCGTCGCGGATCGTGGAAGACCTCCTGTTCGGCGGGCAGCAGCCGGACGGCGGTGCCCAGCGGCTCGCCGGTGCCGGGGTTGCGGGCGAACCTGGGGAACGAGCCGCCGCAGACCTGCACCCGGATGCGGTGCCCGGCCCGGAACCGGTAGGCGGTCGGCCACAGGTCCACCCGCACCGAACGCACCCCCTCGGCGTCGGCGGGGAACCGCTCCGGGGTCACCCGCTGCAGCCCGTCGCAGACGTTGAGGGAACGCCCCCGGGGATCGACGTCGCACACCCGGACGAACACGTCGGTGTGCGCCCGGCTGGAACGCAGCTCGACCCGGGCGCTCACCGGGCCGATCACCTCGACCGGCTCGCCCAGCGCCGCACTGGTGAAGACCAGCACGTCAGGCCGGACCTCCACGGCGGCGTTGTCCTTGCGGCCGCCGGCCTTGCCGTCCAGCAGCGGCCCGCCCACCCCCGGCGTCGGATCCGCCGGGTCGTAGCGGAACCGGCTGGGCGCCGACTCGGCGGGGGAGTGCGGCGCCAGCCCGCCGCCCGGCTGCAGATGCCAGGTCCACGGCTTGGGACCCGGCGGCGGCCATGTGGGGTAGTCGCGCCACTCCTCGGCGCCCTGGACGTATAGCCGCACCGGCTCGGCCCGCAACGCGCGGCGATCACCGGTCACATGGGCGCGGAACCACTCCAGCGCCTCGTTGACCGCCACGCCCAGCGCCGCCCGGTCCGAGTGCACCCACGGCCCGATCGTCAGATGTGGCTCCCGACCGGCCGCCCGCAGCGCCGCGTAGTCCTCCAGTTGGGAGAACAGGAACAGGTCGTACCAGCCGCCCACCATGCTCACCGGCGCACGGACCTCGCCCACCCGGGCCCGATGGTCGCGCTCGGGCTCCCAGTAGGGATGGCCGCGGGTCTCGGCGGCCAGCCACTGCTGGAACCACTCGACCCGCCGCCCGGTCGCCAGCGTGTCGGCCTCCGCCAGCGGCAGGTGCTCCATCGCCGCCAGCGTCCGCCGGCGCCCGCGCAGATCGTGCAGCAGGGCGCGCAGCCGGCCGTCCTGCCGGCCGGCCATCAGCGCGGTCCAGTTCAGCGTGCCGCGCAGGGTGTAGGAGTCGCCCAGGTACGTCTGGTCGCGGAACTGGGACGCGGTGACCAGCGGCGCCATGGCGGTGATCCGGTCCCCGGCGTCCGGCGCCATCGCCCACTGCGCGTAACCCAGGTAGCTGGGGCCGAAGGTGAGCAAATGGCCGTGGAACCAGGGCTGCTTCTCGATCCAGTCCAGCGTGGCCAGGCCGTCGGCCCGCTCGTGGCCGAACGGGTCGAACCGCCCGCCCGAACCGCCGGTGCCCCGGCACGCCTGCACCAGCACCTGGTAGCCCCGCTCGGCGAACGGCCGGCACAGCCCCGCCCCCATCAGCCCGCCGCGCCCGTACGGGGTGCGGATCAGGATCGTCGGGGCGCCGCGTACCCGCCGCGGGGCGTACCGGTCGGCCAGCAGTTCCACACCGTCGGGCATCGGCACCCGCAGCCCCCGGCGGACCTCGACGTCACGGGTCAGCGCGGGCGGCAGGTCCAGCACCCGTTCCGCGATCCGGTTCAGCAGCGCCATGCCGTCGACCCTAGAGGATCAGCGTCCCAAAAAATGCGTTGCACGTGCTTCCGGGACATCGCATTGTTGGAGACGTCGAAGCGAAAGCGACGGCGAAACGCAAAGGGGTGAGCCACCGGTTAGGCGGCTGGTCTCCAAAACCAGCGGAAAGCAGGTTCGACTCCTGCCGCCCCTGCGAAGGGTCACAGATGCACGGGACCGTGGTGTCAAAGGGAACACGCCTGCCTTGCAAGCAGGAATTCCGGGTTCGAATCCCGGCGGCTCCACCAGGCGGATCACGCCGCCGTCAGGGGCTCCCGGGCCTTCTCGGGGGGCGACCCCGGACGCGCCGCGAGCATGACCGGTGATGCAGCGGACTCTTAATCCGTGGATCGGGGTTCGAGTCCCCGGCGGCGCACGTGGACGAAGTGTTGTAGCGGCACGCGGCCCCGCCAAGGCCGAGGCGCGGGTGCGATTCCCGCCGTTCACACGGCTCGTGCCGCGTATCCGGCGTGCGGGGTGCGGATAGCGGCACGAGCGCGAGGAAGGTTGGCCGAGAGGTAAGGCAGTCGTTTCGAAAACGATCGTCAGGGTGATACCTGCCCGGGTTCGAATCCTGGACCTTCCGCCGTTCGCCCCCGCGATGGGGGGCGGACCGGCTCACCAGGGGGCGGGCGATCCGGCCAGCGCGGGCTCGGGCGCCGTCACCTCGGCCAGCACCTGCGACAGGCGGTCCAGGGAACGGGCGATCCACGGCAGAGTCTGCGGGGCCGGCGAGGCGAGGGCCTCCAGACGCTGCTCGTCGTCCTCGCCGTAGAGCAGCGAGGTGGCCACCCGCAGCCGCAGCGCGCCGTCCGGCTCGCCGAACGCGCTGCCCGGCAGCGTCCCCACTCCGTAACGGTCCAGCAGCAGGGCGGCCAGGTCCGGGCCGGTGCGCACGCCGCGGGCGGCCAGCCGGCCGGCCAGCGGCCCGAAGTCCGGGTACAGGTAGAAGGACGCGTGCGGCCGCGGCACCCGGCAGCCGGCCGCGGCGAACCGGTCGGCGACCGCGTGCGCGACCGCGGCATGCAGCCCACGGCTGCGGGTGACGTGCTCGGCCAGCTCGGGCGGCTCCCCGAAGGCGTAGGCGGCGGCGCGCTGGACGGGCGCGGGCGCGCAGGACCAGATCTCACTGGCCGCCCCCAGCAGGTCGGCGCGCAGCGTGCGGCCGCGCGGCCCGTCGGGCAGCCGGGCCACGCCCAGCCGCCAGCCCCCGGCCGCCAGATGCTTGCTCAGCGCGGTGGTGACCACGGTCCGCTCCGGCGCGTACGCGGCGGGGCTGGTCACCGCGTGGGCCGGGTCGTGCACCAGGTCCCGGTAGATCTCGTCGGAGATGATCAGCAGGTCCAGCTCGCGGGCCACCTCGCACAGCCGCCGCACGGTCGGCTCGCCGGCCAGCCGGCCGGTGGGGTTGTCGGGCAGCGTCACCACCACCGAGCGGACGTCGCGTCCCTGCCGGCGGGCCCGCTGCACCGCGTTCGCCAGCAGCCCGGGGTCGGGGACGCCCCCCTCGTCCGGCGGGGTGGGCACGAACAGCGCCCCGGCGCCGGTCAGCGCGGCCTGCGCGGCGTAGCTGACCCAGCTGGGGCGGGGCACCGCCACCTCGCCGCCGATCACCAGCAGCAACCCGAACAGCAGTGCCTTGCTCCCGGGCCCGGCCACCACGAGCCCCGGTTCGGTGGGCAGGCCCCGGCGCGTCCAGTAGCCGGCCGCCGCCGCGCGCAGCTCGGGGGAGCCGGCCACCGGGCCGTAGGCGTTGCGACCGGCGGCCTCGGCCAGCTCCCGCCGCAGGGCGGGGTGCAGCGGCAGGCCGGCCTCGCCGAAGGCCATGGGCAGCACCGGAACCCCCTCGCGCCGCTTGCGTTCGAGCGTCTCGTTGGCGGCGAGGGTGGCGGAGATCCCGGTGCGGCCGGCCGGCGGCTCGGCGGGCGGGGAGTCGGAACGATCAGGGAAGGGCATGGCTGCTCCAGGGCGTGGCTGAGACATAGGTGACACATGGTCAGGAAGGGGCCCCGTCAAACCCGCGCGGGTTCGCCTCCATCGTTCACTCCGCAGAGCATCACCACAAGCGAGTCTTATCGAGGCAGACCGTAAGATCTTCTTATGCTCGATCTGCGCCGGCTCCGGCTGCTCTGCGAGTTCTCCCGTCGGGGCAGCATCGCGGCCACGGCCGCGGCCTTGGGGTACACCCCGTCGGCGGTCTCCCAGCAGATGGCCGCGCTGGAACGGGAGGCCGGCACCGCGCTGCTGGACCGCACCGCGCGCAGCGCCGAGCTCACCGACGCAGGCCGCCGCCTGGCCCGGCGCGCTGAGGAGATCCTGAGCATGGTCGAGGCCGCCGAGGCGGAGCTGTCGGCCGAGGCCGGCACCCCGTCGGGCCGGGTGGTGGTGACCGCCTTCCCCACCGCCGCCGTCGCCTTCGCCCCCGCGATCGCCCGCAGCCTGGCCGACCACACCGAGCTCACCTTCGTGCTCCGGCAGAGCGGCCTCGGCGCGGGCCTGGCCCAGGTGCGGTCGGCGGAGGCGGACATCGCGCTGGTCGACGACTGGTCCGGGACGCTCGCCGAACAGGCCCCGGCCACCTTGCGGTTCTTCCATCTGCGGCACGACCCGCTGGTGCTGGTGCTGCCGCCCTGGCATCCGATGTCCGACCCCGCCGAGCCGCTGGACCTGCGCGAGCTGCGAGACGAACCGTGGATGGCGGCGCCGCCCGGTGAGCCGTCCCGGCAGGCGGTGGACCGGCTGCTGGAGAGCGTGGGCGGGGCGCCCACGGTGGCCTGGGAGTTCGAGGGCCTGCACACGCTGCTGAACCTGGTGGCCCGGGGCATCGGCATCGCGGTGCTGCCGGCCCTGGCGCTGGTGGGCGTGGGCTCGGCGGTCGCGGTGCGCGAGATCCCGCAGCCCGCGCCGGCCCGCGAGGTCTACGCGGTCGCTCGGACGGCCGGCGTGCGGCGGCCTTCGGTGGCGGTGACCCTGCGCGCGATCTACGCGGCGGCCCAGGAGCCGCTGGCCTACACCCGCCGCCCGTCCTGACCGTGGGGGCTGGTCAGGGGGTGATCGCGGGCCGAGACGCGCCGAGCCGGCCGTCGCCCAGATCGGCGCGGTCTCCGGCGACCCGGCCCGCCCGGTAGCCGTCGGCGCGCAGCCGCTGGACGCGCGGCCTGCCCAGTTCCGGGAACCGCGCGGCGAACTCGGCCGCCACCCGCCGGTCCTCGCCGGCCAGCACCAGCGCCCGCGAGGAGCCCCCGCCGTCCTGGGCGAGCAGCCCCTGGCGGGCCTGCTCGATCCGTCGCGCGACCGCGTCGCCGTAGCCGACGATGAACGCCCGGAAGTAGTTGTTGGCCCACCGGCTGCGGTCGGAGCGGCGGGCGAAGGCGTCCTTGGGCACGGTGGCCATGTAGGCGTCGGTCTCGCGGCGGCCGGCGCCCTCCATCTGCAGCTCCAGCGACGGCAGCAGCAGGAGCAGGGCGTCGCGCGCCGCCCGGGTCGTGACGATCAGCAGCGTGATGTCCTGCCCGCGGGTGCCGTCGCCGCGTACGGCGTAGCGCCCCCCGTACGCCTTGATGACCGCACCGGCCGCCGCGGTGCGGGCCCGCGCGTGGCCTCCGCCGCCCGGCGCGATCCGCTCCCAGTACACGGCGGGGTCGGGCACCTGCCCTTGGTCGGCGCGCAGCGCGGCCTCGTCGAGGGCGTGGCGCAGCATCAGCTCGGCGGCCTTGGCGTGCGCCGCCTCGGCCTCCGGTCGGGGAGTGGCGGGGTGCTCGGCGCGGGCGAGCAGGGCCCGCACCCGGGCCTCGATTCGTTCTGCGTCCACGTCAGAGCATCCTCACCGCGAGACCGATGGCACCGCCCACGCCGATCAGCCAGGCCGAGTTGAGCCGGACTCGCCACAGCAGCAGTACCGTGGCCACCGCCAGCACCACCGTGAGCGGATCGACCAGCGCCTCCCGTCCCAGCTGGTAGGACACGCCCGCCATCAGGGCCAGCGCCGTTGCGTTCACCCCGTCCAGCAGCGCGGCCGACCAGCGCGCCGAGCGCATCCGCGCGGCCAGCCGGGTCAGCAGCGCGACCAGGGCGAAGGACGGCAGGAAGATCCCCACCGTGGCCAGCACGGCGCCCGGCCAGCCGGCCGCCAGATACCCGACGAAGGTGGCGGTGGTGAACAGCGGGCCTGGGGTCACCTGGCCGATCGACACCGCGTCCAGCAATTGCTGTTCGGTCAGCCAGCCCAGCCGCTCCACGAAGTCGCCGCGCAGGAACGCCAGCAGCACGTAGCCGCTGCCGTAGAGCACCGAGCCGATCTTGAGCATGGTCCAGAAGAGCTGCGGCAGCCGTTCGTCGTGCGGAGCCGCCAGCAGCAGCGGCAGCACCGCCGCCCGGCCGTCCCGCAGCCGGGCGGCGGTGCGCCAGGCCGTCACCGCCAGCCCGCCGGCCGCCAGCACGGCCAGCTCGTTGGCCCCGGCCAGGTAGGCGGCCAGGGCGGCCAGGGCCACGCACCACAGCAGCGGGCCGCGCACGGCGGTGCGCAGCAGTCCGACCAGGGCCCAGGCGATGATCCCGACAACCACCGGCTTGATCCCGTACAGCAGCCCCTCGGCCTCGGGGGTGCTCCCGTACCGCACGTACGCCCAGGCCAGCGTGGACACCATGACGACCGCCGGGACGATGAAGCAGACCCCGGCGACCAGCAGCCCGCGCCACCTGCCCCGCTCGTACCCGAGGTGGATCGCCAGTTCGGTGGAGTTCGGGCCGGGGATCAGGCTCACCGCGCCGATCAGGTCCACGAACCGCCGCTCGTCCACCCAGCGGCGGCGGCGCACCACCTCCTCGTGCATCATCGCGATATGCGCCGCCGGGCCGCCGAAGCCGATCACCCCCAGCTTCAGGAACAGCGCCGCCAGTTCCCGCAGCGGCCGCGCGGGCCGCTCCCGGCCGTGCCCGGAGTCGGGGCCCTCCCCGGAGCCGGGACCGTGCTCGGGGCCGGGAGAGGTCGTCATGGGGCACAGTCTGCCGACCGGTGGTGAACGCCGGGTGAGCGGGCCGCCCTCCGACCCGATGATTTTCGAACCCGGAGCCGTTCCCGGCCGAACTAACGTGCGTCGGGCGCACGGGCGCACGGGCGGACGGTGAACGGCAGGGGTGGTGGCGATGCGCACACAGGCGGGGGAAGTGTCCGGTTTTCGGGCCGGCCCGGGGCGGTCATCACATACTGTGGGGCGGGTCGTCACCGCACTACCGGCCGACTCGGGGGCCCTTCGCACCATGTCTGAGACCGCTCAGCCCGCGGCCTGTCCAGCCCACCTTCCGCACCCCTCGCACGGGTTCGAGCTGCCCAGGCTGACCTCGATGCTGTGGCATGCGCTGCCGCGCTTCGCCGAGGGGGTCGTGGCCCCGGTCGCCGTCTTCTACGCGGCGTTCGTCCTGCTGGGCCTGAACGGCGCGCTGGTGGCGGCGGTGTCGTGGGTGTACGGCGGCATCGTGTGGCGCAAGGTCCGGGGGCAGGGCGTGCCGGGGCTGCTGATCCTGGCCGCCCTCGGCGTGACGGTCCGCGCCGGGCTGGCCGCGGTCACCCACAGCCCGGTGGTCTACTTCCTGCAGCCCACCCTCGGCACGCTCATGGTCAGCATGACCTTCCTGGCCTCGGTGCCGCTGAACCGCCCGCTGGCGCGCAAGGTCGCCACCGACATGGTCCCGATGCCGGAGGCGTTCCTGCGGCACGAGCGGGTGCACCGGTTCTTCCTGCGGATCTCGCTGCTGTGGTCGCTGGTGTTCGCCATCAATGCCGCGATCAGCCTGTGGATCCTGTTCAACGAGTCGATCGGCACCTACCTGTGGGTGCGCACCGGCCTGGTGGCCGCGCTCGGCGCGGTGGCGGTGGCGGTCTCGGTCCTGGGCTTCCGGCGCTGCCTGCGGCACGTCAACGCCGAACCGGCCGGCTGACACGACAGACCCCGTCACGCCGAACTTTTCCCCCGCCTCCGGCGTCTGGGTATCTCGGATAGATTCTTCGCCAAAGGGGTGAAGATCAGATATGGGGGATCGTGTGAGCGGGAGAGCCAGGCTCTGGCTGATCGTGACCGGTGGCGCCGGTGCGGTGACGGTCTTCGTCAGCGGCTGCAGCGGCGGTGCCGGCGCCCTCAGCTCGGCCAAAGAGGCCACGGTGACGATCACGCCCGCCAACGGCACGGGCGCGGTGAAGCCGGACGCGCCGATCGAGGTCAAGGTCGCCGACGGCACGCTGGAGGACGTCAGCGTCACCGGCGGCGCCGTGCCCATCACCGGGAAGCTGAGCGGGGACCGCACCGGCTGGAAGTCCGCCCGGACGCTGGTGCCGGGCACCTCCTACACCGTCACCGTGCGGACCAAGAACGGCGACGGCAAGGTGGCCTCGGCCAACAGCACGTTCACCACGCTCAGACCACAGCAGACCTTCGCCCTCGCCGACGTCACGCCCAACGTCAAGGGCGAGAAGGTCGGCGTGGGCATGCCGATCATCGTCCGGTTCGACCGGCCGGTCACCGACAAGGCCGCCGTGGAGCGGGCGCTGGAGGTCAAGCCGGAGAAGCCGGTGGAGGGCGCCTGGCGCTGGATCGACCCCCAGCAGGTCATCTACCGGACCAAGACCTACTGGCAGCCCTACCAGAAGGTGCGCTTCACCGCGCGGCTGGCCGGGCTGCAGGCCGCCAAGGGCGTCTACGGGACCAAGGACAGCTCCTACACCATCGAGATCGGCGCCAAGCAGGTCACCACCGGCAACATCAACGACCACCACGCCACCGTTTACCGGGACGGCAAGAAGCTGCGCACCATGCCGTTCAGCGCCGGCAACGGCACCACCCGGGAGTACACCACCACCAGCGGCGTTCACCTGCTGATGGAGAAGGGCAACCCGGTCAAGATGACCGCTCCTGGGCGTAAGGAGGGCGACGCCGGCTGGTACGAGCAGTCGGTGAACCACGCCATCCGCATTTCCAACAGCGGCGAGTACTTCCACGCCGCGCCCTGGTCGGTGGGCTCGCAGGGGTCGGCCAACGTCAGCCACGGCTGCCTGAACCTCAGCCCCGAGAACGCCCGCTGGTACTACGGCATCCACCAGCGCGGCGACGTGGTCAAGCTGACCGGCACCAGCCGCCAGCTCGAATGGGACAACGGGTGGGGCTACTGGCAGCTGTCCTTCAACGAGTGGAAAGAGGGCAGCGCGCTGACCTGACCGCCGCCGCGGGGACACCGATCCCCGCCGCAGGCCGCCGAGAGCCCCCGGGGAAAGCTCCGGGGGCTCTCGGCGGATAAGAGGTGCGGGCCGAACGGCAACACTTCGATCTCGACCGGCCGGAATTCCGGCTTATGGCAGGTCAACGGTGACTTTTGTCGCTAATGTCGGTCCGGAATGTGGTGGGGTCTGGGAGGTTCAGGGTGTTGTTGCGCGGAGTGGGTGCTGCGGGGGTCACGGGGGCGGTGGTGCTGCTCGCGGCGACGGCCTGCTCGGGAGGTGACGACGGCGGTACGGGCACGGGGAGCACCGTCGCCGGCCAGGAGGACGCGTCGGCTCCCCAGGTGACGATCACGCCGGCCACCGGGACCAACAGGGCGCTTCCGGACCGGGGCGTCGTGGTCAAGGCGGGTAACGGGACGCTGGAGCAGGTCACCGTCACCGCCAAGGGCAAGCCGGTGGATGGGCGGATGTCCGCCGACAAGACCACCTGGCAGTCCCGCACGCTGATCCCCGGGGCGTCCTACGAGGTCTCGGCGATCGCCCGCAACCCCAAGGGCAAGACGACCACGGCGACCAGCAGCTTCCGGACGGTGCGGGCCGCCGCCCCGCTGACGGTCGTCGACATGATCCCGATGCCGGGAGAGAAGGTCGGCGTCGGCATGCCCATCACGCTGACCTTCAACCGGTCGATCGCCGACCGTGACAAGAAGGCGGTGGAGCAGGCGCTGCGGGTCAAGTCCACCAAGCCGGCCACCGGCGCCTGGTTCTGGGTCAGCGACCGGCAGGTGATCTTCCGGACCAAGAACGGGGCGTACTGGGAGCCCAACCAGACGGTCGCGGTCCGCGCCGACCTCGCCGGGGTCCGGGCGGGCAAGGGCGTGTACGGCACCGCCGACTTCGGCCGCAAGTTCCGGATCGGCGACTCGCACATCTCGATCGCCAGCGCCAAGACCAAGAAGATGATCGTCAAGGTCAACGGCAAGACGGTCAAGAAGACCGGGATCAGCGCCGGCAAGGGCGGCCGGGTCGTCAACGGCGTCGACACCTACCTGACTACCAGCGGCATCCACCTGACCATGAGCAAGCACAGGGTCGAGCGGATGACCTCGGCGTGGATGGGCGTCGACCCCAAGGACAAGGCCAACGGCGGCTACGACCTGATGCTGCCGCACGCGGTGCGCATCTCCAGCACCGGCGAGTACGTGCACGCCGCTCCGGACCGCTACTGGGCGTTCGGCCGTACCAACGCCAGCCACGGCTGCGTCAACGCCCCGCCGCCCTTCGCCGAGTGGTTCTACAACCTGTCCTACCGCGGCGACATCGTCATCGTGACCGGCACCAAGCGGAGCCTGCCGTGGAACAACGGCTGGAGCTACTACGAGATGCCGTGGGCGAAGTGGGTCAAGGGCAGCGCCCTGGACCGCGAGGTGACCACGGGCTGACCACGGGCTGACCACGGCCGGCCTCGTCCGCGCGACGTCCGCCCGGATCGGGCGACGACCACGTGCCCCGTCCGATCCGGGCGGGGCACGCTCGTGTCACGGGTGGACGGGGACCGCGGTGATGACGATGTTGTCGCGGTAGTGACCCAGGGCGGCGTCGAAGGGGCCGCCGCAGGTGATCACCGTGAGCCGGGGGAGGCCGTCGCGGGCGAAGAAGACGTTGAGGGGCATCGCCGACCTCTCGATGACCTCCCGGGAGACGACGCGGTAACCCACCTCGCGTCCGTCGGCGAGGCGCACGGTCAGCCGGTCGCCGGGAGAGACACGGTGCAGGGAGGCCAGCGGGCCCGTACCGCGCTCCCGGGAGTCGACGTGCCCCGCCAGTACCGCCGAGCCGCCGGCCGAGCCGGGACGTGGCCCGTACTGGTACCAGCCGACGTACGAGACATCGTCGGGCAGGGCCATGGCGCCGGTCTCGTCGACGCCGACCGGGACCACCGCCGCGCGCAACATGATCGAGGGCGCCGACAACGCGACCGGAACCGCGGGAGACCGCAGGACGCCCCTTCGGGCGCCGTCCGTGCCGAAGGCGGGACGACGACCGGCGTCCGTGAGCCCGTTCGCGTCGTTCAGCAGCCGGATTGCGGCGGCTCCGGCGCCGGCGACCACGGAACCGGCGACCATGAGGGCGACCAGTGGGCGTGGGGTCGTGAGCATCGGTCTGGCGTTCCCGGCTCGTGGACGGTGGCCCGGCCGGGACCGGCGGAGCGTCGGCATGCCCGTCGGCCCCGGCCCGGTGCCGCCCGTCGTCCGGTGTCTTCCGAATCAGCCGGGACGCCGCAGGATCAGCAGCCGCGAACCCGCGCCGACCACCACCAGCATCGCCAGGCCGGTCAGCCCGTACATCCAGCCGGGCGCTCCGCCGTCGGGTCCGGCGGCCTGCCCGCCGCTGCCGGCGGGCACCCTACCGGGAGCGGTCTGCATGCCCTTGATGCTCTGCACGGCGAGCTTGATGTTCTTGTCGCGGGCGCTGCCCCAGGCGTAGACGATCGTGTCGCTGCCCTCGGAAGGGTTCAGGTCGGCCGGTCCGGCCACGACGTTGCCGGTGCCGGCGAGTACCACGTCGGCCCTGACCTTTTTGGCCGGGACCTCGAGTTCGGCCTGGCCGGGGTTGGCCAGGTTCCGCACCACCGGCTTGCCGTCGGCGCGGACGTCGACGGCGGGTGCGGCGGCGATGTGCCGCAGGGTCAGCCGGGCCTTGCCCGCCGGGACCTTCGAGGTGTCGTTGACGAAGGCGGTGATCGCGGGCTGGCCGCCCTCGTTCAGATGCGCGGTGATCGTGTCGTTGGATCCGTCCGCCACCTGCACGGTCTTGCTGACCAGCGGGGTGGCGCCGGGGTTCTCGCCGGCCTTCAGCACCTTGATGTCGTAGCTGCCCGCCGGGAGCTTCTGCGGCGAGCTCAGCGAGCCGGGTGTGAAGTTCGACAGCAGCTTCTTGCCGTTGGCGTAGACGTCCACCGTGGCGCCCGGCACGCCGTGCAGCACGCTGACGGTCGCCGTCCCCTGCGCGGAGACGCCGGGCGCCCCGGGCCGGCTCGCCGACGTCGTGGCGGTCGCCGGCGCGGCCGCCGTGATCATCCCGAGCGTCACCGCGGTCAGCACCGCCGCCCCGGATCTGTGCGTTTTTGCGGGTTCGCGCATCATCGAAACTCCCATTCTGCTCGGCAGGGTCTTCGCGCTTATTCCTTTCGGTGAAGTCCTCCTCGGATCTCCGGCGGCACGGATCCGGCGAGCGGAATCAGGGCTCGGCGCACTCGGCTCCCATGGCCGTCACAATGCGGGAGTTCAAGCGACGGCGCCGACGGTCAACGCGCCGACAACGCCCCGGCACGACCGGTTGTGCGGTCCATCCGTCCTATCGGCGGTCCCGGCGGACCGTGGTCACGTCCGGTTCGTGAACGCCGGGGCCATGACATCCTCCACGTCCCGGCGGATGGCTCGTCCTCATGATCGGCTACCTCCCTGATGAGGACGAATCTGCGATTGCCCTTGGAGGATTGCCCGCGAACCGATCCATAAGCGACGCGAACTCCAAAATATTTGCAATCCACGTGATCGGGGCCGGCGCCTTCGGCGATCCGGACGATGACGATCAGGGGGCCGGCCTTCGGCGAGGCGCGGTGGAGCCCCGGTACGGCCACGGTTCGGGGCGGTGATGTGGCGGTGTGTCAGAATTTGCCCGGATCTTGCTGTCTTTGGCACCTAGTGCCATCCTGGCCCGGACGATCATCGGCCCGGCCCACGGGCGTTCGCTCCGTCCCAAGGTCATCCGCCCCGTATCGTCGGGTCCGGCCGATTCCGACCAGCGTGGAGGTAACCCATGGGACGTCTGACGGGCAAGGTCGCTTTCATCACCGGCGCCGCGCGGGGACAGGGCCGGGCGGAGGCCGTCCGGCTGGCGGCCGAGGGCGCGGACATCATCGCGATCGATCTCGTCGAGAGCCCCAGCCGATACGTCGGGTATGCGCCGGCCACGCAGGCCGAACTGGACGAGACCGCCAAGCTGGTGGAGGGGCAGGGGCGGCGGGTGCTGGCCCGCAGGGCCGACGTGCGCGACCTCCAGGCGCTGGAGGCGGTGGTGAGTGAGGGCGTCTCCCTGCTCGGCCGGCTGGACGTCGTGGTGGCCAACGCGGGGATCGTGAACTACGGCCGCACCTGGGAGCTGACCGAGGAGCAGTGGCAGGACGTCATCGACATCAACCTCACCGGGGTGTGGAAGACGGTCAAGGCCACCGTGCCGACGCTCATCGAGCAGGGCCAGGGCGGGTCGGTCATCATCATCAGCTCGGTGGCGGGGTTGAAGGGGCTGCCCTTCCTGGCCCATTACGCCAGTTCCAAGCACGGCGTCGTCGGCCTGGCCAAGACCCTGGCCAACGAGCTGGGCGAACACGACATCAGGGTCAACACGATCCACCCGCACGGCGTCCGGACCGGTATGAACGACGGTGGGCTGGAGGAGTTCCTGACCGGCTCCCCCATGCTCGGCCCCCTCTACATGCCGGCGCTGCCCTACCAGATGGTCGAGCCGGAGGACATCGCCAACATGGTCGCCTTCCTGGCCTCCGACGAGGGCAAGTACATCACCGGCGCCCAGATGCGCGTCGACCTCGGCGCCCTCAACCGCTGACTCGCCCTCGCCGCCCCCGTCGGCGGGGGCGGCGGGCCGGCCGCCCGAACGCGTTCCTCAGGGCGTGGAGATGCCGGCCGGGCGGGCGGGGCGGCTGAAGCGCACCGGAACGCCGGGGGAGTACAGGACGCTCACCGGCTCGCCGAGGTGCTCGGGCAGGCCTGCCGCGGTGGTGAGGTCCTGGTCGCAGTACAGCAGCGTCGCGCGGTGCAGGGGCCAGCGGGGGTGGACGTTGGGCAGGTACATCAGACGCCCGAGGAAGGCGTTGTGCAGGCCCCAGCGGGCGGTCAGGAAGTGTTCCAGCTCGGTGGGCTCCTCGATGGGCTCACCCCTGCGGACGGCGATCCGGCTGTGGGCGCCGCGCGGCCCGGGCCATCGTCGTGAGCTGGTGTACCTGATGACGTCGCCGTCGGCGCGGACCGTCATGCGCGACCACAGATAGGGGAGCCGGAAGCCCGCCCGCGCCATGATCACGGGTACCAGCCGGGAGGCGTCCAGCGACCGGAAGACCACGCCGCGCCGCCCGTGCCCGTCCACCGAGTAGAGCCGGACATTGGTCTCCGGGAACGTCCCCAGGTAGGGAAGCCCGGGGAGCCGGAACCATCCCACGCGGTGCATCCGGAACGCGACGAGCCCCACGTAGGTGACCCCGTCGAGCGTGTCGGGGACGGCCCCGGCCGGCAGCAGCGGCTCCACGTCCTGCGGATCGACGGCCCAGTGGACGAAGGCCAGATCGAGCCAGGACTGCGTGAGCAGCGGATTGGTGATGGCCCCGGGGGCGTCGGCCGTGACGGGCTCCGGAGCCGGCGAAGCGGCGTGCACCTGGCCAGCATCCCAGAGGCCCGGGCCCCGGGGCCGGCCGGGTCCGGCGTCCCGGCCGCGCCGCCAAGGAAGGCCCGGCTCCCGGAGTGACGGGGGATCAGAGGCGGTAGAGCTTGCGGGCGTTCTCACCGAGGATCTTGCGGCGGGTCTCGTCGGAGAGGGACTTCATGGTCTCCTGGGCGCGCTCCACCGGGTTGGGGTACAGGCAGGTGGGGTGGGGGAAGTCGGTCTCGAAGAGGATGTTGTCCTCGCCCACGGACTCGACCAGGGCCGGGAGCTTGTGCCGGTTGCTCTCGAACCAGTAGGTGGCATAGAGGTTGCTGCGGAAGTACTCCGACGGAGGCTTGCGGAGTTTGGCGAGGTCGCTGGGGGCGTTCTCGGCCATCTCGTAGTCGAGGGCCTCCAGGATGAAGGGGATCCAGCCGCAGCCGCTCTCCACCGAGACCATCTTGAGGTCGGGGTGGCGGTCGAACACGCCCGACACTAGGAGGTTGGCGACCACCCGGGCGTTGCCGATGAACAGCAGGGTGCCGCCGATGGCCAGCCGGGTGCTCGGCGGGTGGGACGGCCAGGGGTACTTGCCGTAGAACGTCATGTTGGTGACGCTGGCGCCGATGTGGAAGTGCACCGGGAGCCGCGCCTCGGTGCAGGCCTCCCAGAACGGGTCCCACGCGGGGCTGGCCAGGTCGGGGGAGCCGAGGTCCTGGGGGTCCGACGTCATGTTGACGCCGCGGGCGCCCAGGGCGGCGACGCGCCTGGCCTCGTAGACGCATGCGTCGACGTCCCAGGCGGGCATCAGGGGGAGGGGAAGCAGGCGGTCGCCGGAGTCCGCCTGGATCTGCGCCTGCCGGTCGTTGTAGATCTCGACGGTCAGACGGCGGAGCCTCTCGTCCTCGACCATGGCCAGGCTCTGGCCGCCGAGGCCGATGGTGCTCGGGAAGATGACCTGGGCGTCGATGCCGCACTCGTCCATCACCTGCAGCCGGACCGTCGGGTCGTAGGCGCCCTCGTGAATCTGGTCGATGGTCCAGCTGTGCAGCGCGATCTCGGACTCCTCCTTGGAGCCGTCGCGGGCCACGACGCCACCGGCGCTGAACCTGCCGACCGGCTGCCCGTCGAAGACCCACATCAGCCGGCCGTCGACCTCCTCGACCCGGGGCACCCGGTCGCGGTACTCGGCCGGCGCCATGCTGGTGAACAGGTCGGGACGCTCACACCAGTGAGAATCGGCATCTACCACAAAGTCAGTCTTCGACATACGAATGAGAGTAGGACTCTCCTCATAACGAAGCAAGTGTTCACTCGCAAACCTCTGGAACCTTGTAGAGTGAGCGATTACTTGCTAACCTCCGGCCGTGGACAGGGAAGCCTTGGAGCGCGAGCTGGTACGCCGGTTGCTGGACCACATCGAGCACCGCACGACCGACCTCGCCGACGACGTGATGGAGCTCCCGGCCGAGGTCTACTCGCCGGAGCACCACGCGGAGGAGGTCGAGGTCCTCTTCCGCGACGAGCCGCTGGTCTTCTGCCTGTCGGGGGCCCTGCCGGAGCCCAGGACCTACCTGACCGTCGACCTGTGCGGGACGCCGATCCTGCTGACCAGGGACAAGGAGGGGAAGGTCCGCGCCCTGCTGAACGCCTGCCGCCACCGCGGCGTGCGGGTCGTCGACGGCGCGGGCGAGGCCGTCAGGTTCACCTGCCCCTTCCACGCCTGGACCTACGACATCACCGGCCGCCTGGCCCGCGTCCCCACCGCCGGCGCCTTCGCGGGCATGGGCAAGGAGGACAGAGGACTGGTGGAGCTGCCGGTCGCCGAGGGTCACGGGCTGGTCGTCGGTCGCCTCCGCCCCGGCCCCACCCCCGACATCGACGCCTACCTGGGCCCTGGGCTGGCCGACGAGCTGGCGATGTTCGGCTTCGCCGACTGGAAGCCGTACGGCGAGCCGCACGTCCACAAGGTCGCCGCCAACTGGAAGGTCACGCTCGACACCTTCCGGGAGAACTACCACTTCGACTTCCTGCACAGCAAGACGCTGGCGACCTACGCCCACGGCGGGGTACTGACCTTCGATCCATTCGGCCCGCACCTGCGCAACTGCTCCGCGCTGCGCTCCATCGACCGGCTGCGGGACCTGCCCGAGGAGGAGTGGGGGGACGTGGGGCAGCACTTCAGCTACCAGTACGCGCTCTTCCCCAACACCAGCCTGACCATCGACAGCCGGCACATCGAGCTGTGGCAGATCCTCCCGGTGGACGCCGCCGCCTCGGAGGTCCTGCACACCTCCTACTTCCGTCCCGACCTGAGCGAGCAGGAGCTGGCGAAGGCCGCCGAGATGGCGCCCTGGATCTGCGAGACCGTGGTCGACGGGGAGGACTTCTGGGTCGCCGGCCGTACCGAGCCCGGCATCCGGACCGGCCTGCTCGGCACGGTCGTCTTCGGCCGCAACGAGCCGGCCCCCCAGCACCTGCACCGTGGCTTCGACGCCGCCTTGGCGGCGGCGAGAGGGCGTTCGTCCACGGCGAAGTAGTCCGTGGAGCGTCCACGGGGCGTTCGGAGAACGGCACCCGGCCCGGGCCGCGTCCGTCGTGGTCCAGGCGGTGCGCGGACATCGGCAGGGCCGGATCTGCGGTGCATTGACAAACGGGCTCGTCCAGTGCGCTCACGGAACGCACAAGACCTGCCTTCCGGTGATCCCTACATTTTCCAACGCGACTTCTCTCCGGCTGCCGGGCGGGGCGAACCGCAGGGGCGGCGCAAGAGGCACGGCGGAAGAAAAAGGTGGTACCCGATGTCCGCGGATGATCCCCGTGATCTACGGCGTAGGCTCCCGCTCTCCGGATCTGGCCCTGCCACGCGGGTGGCGGTGACCGGCATGGGCGTCAAAAGTCCCGCCGGGAGCACCGTCAAGGACGCCTACGCGACCGTGCTGTCGGGCAAGCCGCAGGCCGTCCACGTTCCCGCGTTCCTTGACCTGGGACTCCCCGTCACCATGGGGTGCCCGGTACAGGGCTTCTGCCCGGAGGCGTATTTCTCCAAGGCCGAGCGCCGGCGGCTCGACCGCACCGCGCAACTGGGTGTCGCGGCGGCGGCCGACGCCGTCACCGACGCCGGTCCCGGCTTCGCCGGAGACCCCGCCCGCTCCGGTGTCTACGTGGGCAGCGGAGGCGTGAGCCTGGCCGCCGCCATGGAGCTGACCGATCACGGGCGCGTCGACGCGGCGATGCCCGTCACCACGGTGCCGAGGATCATGCCTAACGCCACGGCGGCGTGGATCTCGATCCGGCACCGGATGCAGGGACCCTGTGTGACGGTCACGGCGGCCTGCGTGAGTGGCGCGATGGCCGTCGGGGAAGCCGTGCAGGCGATCCGCGCGGGCCGCATCGACCGCGCCGTGGCGGGCGGGGTGGACGCGCCCCTGGCGCCGGCCTTCATCGCGGCCTTCGCCCGGCTGGGAGCTCTGTCGCGGCGCAACGACGCGCCCTGCGAGGCCGGCCGTCCCTTCGACGACCGACGGGACGGCTTCGTCCTGGGCGAGGGCGCCGCCTTCCTCACGCTGGAACGGACCGAGGACGCCGAGAAACGCGGCGCCCGGATCTACGGTGAGATCACCGGCTACGCGGTGGCCACGGACGCCGCCCACATCGTCGGTCCACGCGACGACGGGGCCCTGCTCGCCCGGGCGATGACGACCGCACTGGAGGAGGCCGGGCTCACCCCGCACGACGTCGGGCACGTGAACGCGCACGGCAGTTCCACCCGGCCCGGCGACCGGGCCGAGGCGGCCGCCCTCCGCACCGTCTTCGGCGGCTCGGCGAGCGGCGCGACGCCGCCGATCGCCGCCGTCAAGGGTGTCACCGGATACCTCCTTGGCGCGGGAGGCGCGTTCGAGGCGGCGATCGCGTTGCTGTGCGCCGGGGACGGCCTCGTCCCGCCCGTCCCCAACTTCGGCGGTGGAGCGGACTCCGCGGGCCTGGACATCGTCACGACCAGTCCACGACGGCTCGCCCCGGCGCCGGCACTGTCCTGCTCCACCGGTTTCGGCGGCCAGAACGCGGCCCTCGTGCTCGACCCCGTCCCCTCCCGGTGGGCCGCCGGAGCCTGACGTCACCGCCCTCGGCACCCGCCGGCCGATCATCGCCGGTCGGCCGGCGAGGGGGAACGACGCCTGCCGGGCGGGTCCCGGACAGGGGCCCAGAAGCGGTGCCGGGACGTCGACGGGACTCAGGGAAGCCTCAAGGGGGCCGTCGTGCCCTGCCGGACGCGGGATCTCCGCCGATCTCAGTCCGTGTCGATCCACACGGACTTGACGTCGAGGTACTCGTCCAGCGCGTGCCGTCCCATCTCGCGGCCCCAGCCGCTCATCTTGTACCCGCCGAACGGGACGGCCGGGTCCATGAGCAGCATGCTGTTGACCCAGACCGTGCCGGCCCGCAGCTCCCGCGCCATGCGGTGCGCCCTGCCGACGTCGCGCGTCCACACGCCGCCGGCCAGCCCGTAGGAGGTGTCGTTGGACCGCGCCACGACCTCCTCCAGGGTGTCGAACGGCATCACGCAGGCGACCGGCCCGAAGATCTCCTCCCGGGCGATCCGCATGGTGTCCCGGACGTCCGCGAAGACGGTGGGCGCGACGAAGTATCCGCCGGCCAGCCCGTCGTCCGTCAGGCGCCGTCCGCCCGCGGTGGTGCGCGCGCCCTCCTGCGGGCCCAGCTCCAGATAGCCGGTGACGCGCCGCAACTGCTCGGCCGACACCAGCGGCCCGATCTTCGTGTTCGGATCCAGGCTGTCGCCGACCCGCAGCCCGGCGGCGAACTTCGACACGCCGTCGACGAACTCCTCGTAGACGGGCCGTTCCACGTAGATGCGGGTGCCCGCGCAGCACACCTGGCCGGAGAAGGCGAACACGCCCATGGCCGCCCCCGGGACGGCCTTGGTGAGGTCGGCGTCGGCGAACACGACGTCGGGGGACTTGCCGCCGAGCTCCAGCGACAGCCGTTTGAGGTTGCCGGCCGAGGCCCGGACGATCTGCCGGCCCACCTCGGTGGATCCGGTGAAGGCCACCTTGTCGACGCCGGGGTGCTCGGCGAGCGCCGCGCCGGCCGGCTCGCCGAAGCCGGTGAGGACGTTCACCACGCCGTCGGGCACGCCCGCCTCGGCGAGCAGTTCCCCCAGGCGCACGGCGACGAGGCCGGCCTCCTCGGCGGGCTTGAGGACCATGGTGCAGCCGGTGGCGAGCACCGGCGCGATCTTCCAGACCGCGTTGTTGATCGGCCGGTTCCACGGGACGATCGCGGCGACCACCCCGACCGGCTCCCTGAGGGTGTAGCTGAACACCGAGCCCGGGATCGAGTTGGGGATGGTCTCCCCGTGGAGCTTCGTCGCCCAGCCGGCGAAGTACCGCAGCACCTCCGCCTCCCAGGCGGGGTGCCGGCCCGAGCGGGACCGGCCGATCGGCGCGCCCATGTCCACCGACTCCAGCAGCCGCAGCTCGTCGTAGTGCGCGTCGACGGCGTCGGCGCACCTCAGCAGGATCGTCTGGCGCTGCCGCGGCGTCATGCGCCGCCATGGTCCGTCGAGGGCGGCCCGGGCCGCCGCGACCGCGCGGTCGGCGTCGGCGGCGCCGGCCTCCGCCAGCTCGGCGATCACCTCGCCGTTCGACGGATTGACGCTCGGGAACGTCCTGCCGGAGGCCGCCTCGACCCATCGGCCCCCGATGAGCAGCCGCTTCGGGCGGCCGTCGAGGAAGGTGAGCGTGTCGGTCCGGGGGAGAGCCGGCATGGGGACTCCTTCGTAAGGCGCCGGACGCCGATGATAGTGAGTTCCGAGCCTAGATAAAAGAGCGCTCACTCACCACTCTCGGCCCGCCGGAACGGGCGAGCGAAGCTCAGGGCCGGAGGAGCTCCCGACCCTAGAAAGTGATCGCTCACCTTGTTATGTTGACCCAATGGAGAAGACCCCCCCGACGTCGGTCTCCATGCCCGACGAGTGGTGCCTGCGGCACTTCGACCACCTGTCCGCGGAGCTCGCCGCGACCATGCCGGAGACCATGGCCCGCATGCGCGAGCTGTGCCCCGTCGCCCGCAGCGAGGAGCACGGCGGCTTCTGGGTCGTGACCCGGTACGAGGACGCGCTGCACGTCGCCCAGAACTGGCAGGTGTTCAGCTCCGCGCACGGCCTCAACATCACCCGCGCCCCGATGCGGATCCGCAACCTCCCGGTCCAGGCCGACCCGCCGGAGCAGCGGATCTTCAAGCGCCTGATCAACCCCTTCTTCACCCCCGCCGCCGTGGCGCCGTGGGAGCGGCCGATCCGCGACCTGGTGAACCGCCTCATCGACGGCTTCGTCGAGGACGGGTCCTGCGAGTTCATGGCCGCCTTCGCCCGCCCGCTGCCCAGCCTCGCCTTCTTCGAGCTCGCGATCAACGCCCCCGCCGAGGACCTGGCGAAGGTCGCCCACCTGGCCTCCAGGTCGGCGACCCCCGACGCCCCGGACGCCGGCGAGTGCTGGCGGGGCCTGCACGAGTGGGTCCGCGACTTCACCCGCCGCCGGCGCACCGAGCCGCCGCGCGGCGACGTCGTCGACGCCGTGGTGCGCGCCGAGATCGACGGCCGGCCGATCACCGAGGAGGAGATCGTCGGCACCGTGCAACTGCTCATCCTGGGCGGGCTGGAGACCACGGCCGGCGCGCTGGGGCTGATGGTCGACCGGTTCTGCGCCCAGCCCGAGATCCCGGCGCTGCTGCGCGCCCGGCCCGAGCTGATCCCGGCCGCCGTCCAGGAACTGCTGCGGCTGGACTCCTCGTTCGTCGCCGTCGGCCGCACCGCCGTGCGGGACGCCGTGCTCGGCGGCCACCGGATCAGAGCGGGGGACAAGGTGCTGATCCACTGGGCCTCGGCCAACCGGGACCCGGGCGAGTTCGCCGACGCCGACGCCTTCGACCCCGCCCGCGAGCGGAACCGGCACCTCGGCTTCGGCGTGGGCCCGCACCGCTGCGCCGGATCCAACCTCGCCCGCCTCAACCTGCGGGTGGCCCTGGAGGAGCTGCTGCGGCGTCTGGCGGACATCAGGCTCGCCGAGGGCGCGACCGTCGGGTACCACCGTGGGCTGACCCGCTCGCCCGACGCCCTGCCGATCACCTTCACCCCCGGCCCGCGCCTGGCCCCGGCGGCCTCCTGACGCCATGGCCGAACGCACCCTCCTCACCAACGCCCGCGTGCTGACCTGCACCGGCGACCGGCACGAGCGGCCGATCGCCGCCGACGTCCTCATCGAGGGCGACCGCATCACCCGGGTGGCGCCCGGCATCGAGGCCGGGCCGGCCCGGGTCGTCGACCTGCGCGGCGCCACCGTGCTGCCCGGCCTCGGCGACGCGCACACGCACATCAGTTGGCCGCTGGACTTCGTGTTCGACCACGCCACCGTGGCGGCGGCCCCGCCCGCACCGCACATCCTCGACGTCGCCGCCGTCACCCGGACGTACCTGGAGAGCGGCTACACCTTCATCATCGGCGCGGGCACCACCCAGCCGATGGACGACCTGCTGGTCAAGGACGCCATCGACCGGGGGCTGCTCCCCGGCCCGCGCATCGTCCCCAGCGGCCCGATGATCGCCGAGGCCGGCGGCCTCGGGGGCGACGGCGAGATCATGGAGGTCGTCGCGAACGCCGCCGAGCTCCGCGAGAACGTCGCCTGGCAGTGCGGCATGGGCGTCCGCGCGCTTAAGCTGTTCATCTCCGGCGACGGCGTCGTACCGGAGTTCCCCTCCGAAGACGTCTACATGAACGACGAGATGCTGCTCGCGGCGGCCGAGGAGGCCGGCAGGCACGGCGCGTTCCTCACCACCCACGCCCGCGGCTCGGCCAGCGTCGCGATGGCCGCGCGCACCGGCGTCCGGATCGTCCACCACGCCTGCTTCCTCGACGACGAGGCGCTCAAGGCGCTGGAGGCGCGGCGCGGCGACATCTGGGTGTGCCCCGGGCTGCACTACCTGTACGCGGTGGTCAACGGCCACGCCGAGCCGTACGGCATCACGCCGGAGAAGGTGGAGGCGTCCGGCTACCACGAGGAGTTCCGCTCGCAGGTCGAGGGGCTGCACCGGCTGCGGGAGGCCGGCATCGGGATCCTCGCGGGCGGCGACTTCGGGCACCAGTGGACGCGCCACGGCACCTACGCCGCCGAGCTGCAACGGTACGTGGAGCTGGCGGGCATGACCCCGGCCGAGGCCGTCCACACGGCCACCCGGAACATGGGCGAGGCCGCCGGGCTCCCCCTCGGGCAGGTCCGCGAGGGCTACCTGGCCGACCTTTTGGTCGTCGACGGCGATCCGAGCGCGGACGTGACGGTCCTGCAGGATCCCGCGCGGCGGCGCGCCGTCATGAAGAACGGCAGGTTCGCGTACGTCAACCCCGAGGTCTATCCGTGACGCCCGCGGAAACCGTCACGGTCCTGTCCGGTGTCGACGCGCTGGTAAATCTGCTGGTCCTGCGGCGGCGGCTCGACGAGCGGGACGGCCTGGAGACGGCCACCATGGTCTCCGGATACCCGGGGTCGCCGCTGGGCGGCTTCGACCTCGCCCTGGAACGGCTCGGCGACGCCCTCGCCGAGCACCGGATCGTGCACCGCCCAGGGCTCAACGAGGAGCTCGCCGCGGCGATCGTCTGGGGCAGCCAGATGGGCGCGGTCGTCGGTTACGACGGGATCGACGGTGTCGCGGGCGCGTGGTACGGCAAGGGCCCGGGCCTGGACCGCTGCGGAGACGCGCTCAAGCACGCGAACGCGATGGGCGCGGGCCCGAACGGCGGGGCCGTCATGTTCTGCGGCGACGACCCGGCGGCCAAGTCGTCCACGCTGGCCTGCGACAGCCAGTACACCTTCGAGGACGCGTGCGTGCCCGTGCTGGTCCCCGGCGACCAGCAGGACGTGCTCGATCTCGGTGTGCACGCGTTCCGGATGTCGCGGTACGCGGGGACCTGGGTCGGGATGAAGGTCGTCACGGCGGTCGCCGACGGCATCGGCACCGTCGACCTCGATCCCGGCAGGCACGCTCCGGCCGACCCCGAGGACGTCGTCATCGACGGCAGGCCGTGGCGCCACCGGCCGCTGGCGGCGATCGGCCCGCACGCCGTGCCCGGCCAGGAGGCGCTGGTGACCGAGCACCGGCTGCGCGCCGCCCGCGCCTACGCGCGGCACAACGGGCTCGACCGCGTGGCGGGCGCCGCGCCCGGGGCACGGCTCGGCGTGGTCTGCGCGGGCAAGACCTACTTCGACCTGCTCCAGGCGTTCACCGACCTCGGGACGTCCCCGGAGCGGGCCGGTGTGCGGATCCTCCGGCTCGGCATGACCTATCCGCTGGTCGAGGAGACGGTCCTGGAGTTCGCCGCGTCCGTCGCCGAGCTCGTCGTCATCGAGGAGAAGCGCCCGTTCGTCGAGACGCAGCTGCGGAGCCTCCTGCACGAGGCCGCGAGCCCGGTCCCGGTGCGCGGCAAGCGCGACCGGTCCGGCCGGGCCCTGGTGTCCTCGGTGGGCGAGCTGGACTCGTCCGCGGTGGCCGCGGTGCTCACCCGTCTGCTGCCCGAGCCGGCCCGCCCCGCCCGGACCTCGCGGCGGTCCCGGCTGCCGCTGCTTCCCGTGGCGTCGCGGGCCCCGGGCTACTGCAGCGGCTGCCCGCACAACCGCTCCACCGTCGTCCCCGACGGCGCACTGGTCGGCGGGGGCGTCGGCTGCCACGGGATCATGTACTTCGAGGCGCGGCACCAGGGCGTGCGGAGCCTGCCGCCGACGCCGATGGGCGCCGAAGGCGTCCCCTGGCTCGGCCTGGCGCCGTTCGTCGCCGAGCCGCACGTCATCCAGAACCTCGGCGACGGCACGCTCAGCCACTCCGGAACGCTGGCGATCCGGGCGAGCGTCGCGGCGGGCGCCGATATCACCTTCAAGATCCTCTACAACGCGGCCGTGGCCATGACGGGCGGCCAGGACGTCACCGGGCTGCTGGACGTCCCGGCAATGACACGGGCGCTGGAGGCCGAGGGCGTTAAGAAGATCGTCGTGTGCGCCGAGGACCCCCGGCGCTACGGCCGCCGCGCGCGGTGGGCCGGGGGAGTGGAGGTGCTGGGCCGCGACCGCCTGGCGGAGGTGCAGCAGCGGCTCCGCGGCGTGCCCGGCGTCACGGTCGTCATCTACGACCAGCGGTGCGCGGCCGAGGCTCGCCGGCTGCGCAGGCGCGGCCTGCTGCCCGAGCCGCCGCGGCGGGTCGTCATCAACGAGGCCGTGTGCGAGGGATGCGGGGACTGCGGCGTCAAGAGCAACTGCCTGTCGGTGCTGCCGGTCGAGACGGAGTTCGGCGGCAAGCGGCAGATCCACGACCCGTCGTGCAACCGCGACTACACCTGCCTGGAGGGCGACTGCCCATCGTTCGTGACCGTGACGCCGAAGCGTCGCGGCCGGCGCAGGGCACGGGCCCGGGCCCAGACGCGGCCGGTGCCGCCGGCGGGCTCGCCGCCGGATCCGGTGCCGTCCCGGCTCGACGGCCGATACGGCGTCTACTTCACGGGCATCGGCGGCACCGGTGTCGTCACCGCCAACCGGATCATCGCCGCGGCCGCCGAGGCCGCGGGTCTCGTGGTCGGCGGCGTGGACCAGACGGGGCTGTCGCAGAAGGCCGGGGCGGTCGTGTCGCATCTGCGCCTGGCCGCCGACCGCGGCGCGCTGGGCGCGGCGACCGTCGGCACCGGCGGAGCCGACCTGTACCTGTCCGGCGACATCCTGCAGGCCGCCGCTGCGGATCATCTGGCGAAGGTCCGGCCCGGCCGCACGATCGCCGTCGTCGACGACCGCCTTACGCCCACCGCGGCCATGCTGCAGAGCGACCTCCCGCCCCCCGACGTTGCGAGCCTCCGCAAGGAGATCACCGAGCGCGTGGGCCGAGAGCGCGTCGTCTTCATCGACTCCCGGCGCATCGCCGAGGCCGTCTTCGCCGACCACCTGCTGGCGAACGTGGTGCTGCTCGGCGCGGCGTTCCAGCTCGGCGGACTGCCCGTTCCGCTCGCCGCGATCGACCAGGCGATGCGGGACGGGAGGGCAGCCGAGGCGGGCGTCGAGGCGTTCGCCTGGGGCCGCTGGGCGGCGCACGATCCGGCGGCCGTCGAGGCGGCCCTCGACGCGGCTGACGCCGGCGGGTCTGCGACCGGCTTCGACCCGTCCTCTGAAGCGCTGGCCACGGCCGCCGCGCTGGTCGGCGACCGTGGACTGCCCGCCGAACTGCGTGAGCTCGTCGGGCGGCGGGCCGCGCAGGCCGTCGACTACCAGGACACGGCACGCGCCCGCCGGTTCCTCGACCTCGTGGAACACGCGGCGGCCCGCGACGGCGCCGACCGCGGATGGGAGCTCACCCGGGCGGTGGCCGAGGCCTGGTTCAAGCTCCTGACCTACAAGGACGAGTACGAGGTGGCTCGCCTGCACCTCAGGGTCGACTACGACCGGGTGGCGCGCGACCTCGGGATCGACGGGCCGTACAAGGTGACGTTCCATCTTCACCCGCCCACCCTGCGCCGGCTCGGGCTGAGGCGGAAGCTGCCGCTGGCCCGGCCGTACGAGCTGGCGTTCCACGTGCTCCGCCGCATGAGACGCCTGCGGGGCACGCCCCTGGACCCGTTCGGCTGGGACCGCGACCGCCGCACCGAACGGGCCCTCATCGCAGAGTACGAGCGGCTGGTCCGCGACGTCCTCACCCGCGACCTGCCGTACGACGACCTCGTGCGCGTGGCCTCCTCCCCGATGTCGATCAAGGGCTACGGCCCGGTCAAGGAGGCGGCCGTGTCGGCCTGGCGGGAGCGGGTCGCCGAGCTTATGGGACCGCGCGCGTGATCCGGCGGATCCGCTTCGCCACCCGGCGGGACGACGTCCCACCCGGAGCCTTCGCGGACGCCTGGCCGGGCGCGGTCGCCGCCGCCGCCCAGGCGCCCCCCGGTGTCCGGCCGGTCCGGCTGGCGGCGTGCACGACCCTGCCCGAGTTCACCAGCCCCGAACCGAGGCACGACGGGATCGGCATCGAGTGGTTCACCAGCGCGGGGCATCTGCGGCGGTTCCTGACCTGGCTCGGCACCTCCGAGGGCCGGGCGGTGCCGGACTCCTTCGGCCGGGTCGCCGCGCCGGGCACGAGCCCGGTGGTCGTCGGGACGGAGGCGGTGCTGCGCGGTGCCGAGTGGCTCGACGCGCGGTGGCGGGACGGGGGAGTGAAGCTCAAGCACATGGCCATCGCGGTGCGGGCTGCGGGCCTGACCCCGGCCGAGTTCTCCGAACGGTGGCGCGGCCACGCGGGCCGGGTCCGTCGTTCGGGGGGCGGGGAGGCGGTCCCGATCCCTGCCGAGGCCCGCGGTCTGGCCTACGTGCAGAGCCACCCGTGTCCCCGGACGGCCGGAGAGTGGGCCTACGACGCGCTGAACGAGGTCTACTTCGAAGATCCGGGGGGCCTGCGGACGCGCGTCGAGTGGTTCCGTGAGAATGTCCGGGATGGGGCCGATGGAGACCTCTTCGGCCGGTCGTGGTTCCTCGCCGCCCGCGAACAGGTCGTCCCGGTCCCGTAACCACAACCAGGAGGTGGTCGATGCCGAAGGGCGTCATGGTCATCCAGACCAGCCCGTCCGACCCGTCGCGGGAGGACGAGTTCAACGAGTGGTACAGCAACACCCACCTGCCCGAGGTCTGCGAGGTGCCGGGCATCGTCGCAGCGCGCCGTTACCGGGTCCTCGACGACACCGACCCGGCACGGCACTCCTACCTGGCGATCTACGAACTCGAAGCCGACGACCTCACCGCCACCCTCAAGGAACTGCGCGCCCGCACCGCCTCCGGCCAGATCGGGCTGAGTGACACCCTGCGGCTCGACCCGCCGCCGTCGATCGCGATCTACGAGCTCCTCGAGTAGCCCGTCAGGCTCACAGCCCCGGAGGCAGCCCGATGCTCCGGGGCTCCAGGAAGCTGCGCAGCCCCTCGGGCCCGAGCTCGCGGCCCAGGCCGGACTCCTTGAACCCGCCGAACGGGACGTGCGGGAACGGCGGGTGGACGCCGTTGATCGCGACGCTCCCGGTGCGCAGCCGCCGGGCGACCCGCAGCCCCCGCGCCGGGTCGCCCGCCCACACTCCGCCGGCCAGGCCGTACGGCGAGTCGTTGGCGATGCGGACGGCGTCGTCCTCGCCGTCGTAGGGGATGAGGCACAGCACCGGCCCGAAGATCTCCTCCCGGGCCACGCGCATGGAGTTGTCCACATCGGCGAGGATCGTCGGCTCGACATACCAGCCCCTGGGCAGGTGCGCGGGACGGCCGCCGCCGGCCGCGACCCGGGCGCCCGCATCCCTGGCCAGGGCGATGTAGCCCTCGACCCGCTCGCGCTGGCGCTCGGCGACGAGCGGCCCCACCACGGTCGCCGGGTCGTGGGGGTCGCCCACCGGCACGGCGGCCGCCGCCGCGGCGGCGGCCTCCACCGCCTCGGCGTACCGAAAGCGGGGCAGCAGGACCCTGGTGTGGGCGCCGCACACCTGCCCCGACAGGTGCATGGCCCCGCCGACGATCGCCGGGACGACCGCGGCCACGTCGGCGTCGTCGAGGACGACGGCCGCCGACTTGCCGCCGAGCTCCAGGGACACCCGCGTGATCCGCTCGCCGCACAGGCTCATGATCCGCTTGCCGGCCGCCGTGGACCCGGTGAACGCGACCTTGTCGGTGCCGGGGTGCCTCACCAGGTGCTCGCCGACCTGGCGGCCGCCCGGGACCAGGTTGACCACGCCGTGCGGGACGCCCGCCTCGGCCAGGGCCTCGGCGAGGACGTATCCGCTGAGCGGAGCCTCCGGCGGCGGCTTGACCACCACGCTGCAGCCGGCGGCCAGCGCCGGGGCGGTCTTCCAGGCGGCCAGCGTGACCGGGGCGTTCCACGGGACGATCACCGCCGCCACCCCGACCGGCTCCTCGGTCACCAGGCCCGCGCGGTCACCGGCGGCCACCTCGCGCTCGAACGCGTACCCGCGGGCGAGCCCGGCGTAGTAGTCGAACAGCGGGGCGACCATCCCGGTTTGGGACCGGGGCGCCTGGCTGATCGCGCAGCCCATCTCGTCGACGGTGACCGCCGCGATCTCGGCCTCGCGCCCGCGCAGCACGGTGGCGGCCCGGGCGAGGACGTCGGCGCGCTCGGCCGGCGTCATGCGCGGCCAGGGTCCCTCGTCGAACGCCGTGCGCGCCGCGGTGACCGCACGGTCGACGTCGGCCGCGGTGGCGACCGGCACCTCGCCGACGACCTCCTCGGTGGAGGGCGAGACGACATCGAGCAGGTCGCCGCCCGCCGGTGCCGTCCAGGCGCCCCCGATGAAGAACTCCCGCCGGTGCATCAGCCGGTCGTCCACGTCGCCTCCCGCGCTCGGAGATCGGAACCTGGCAGTGTGAGTGAACACCCGCTATCCTAAGCCAAAAGTAGGTGAGTGCTCACTTGTTATCGGAGAGTCCATGGACCTGCTGCTGCGCGGGGCTTCGCTGATCGACGGCACGGGCGGCCCAGCCCGCCCGGCCGACGTCGCCGTCACGGGCGACCGCATCACCGCGGTGCGCGCCCCCGGCGACCTCGCGCCCCGGCCGGGCGCCGAGGTCGCCGACCTGGACGGCCTGACGCTGGCCCCCGGCTTCATCGACGTCCACACCCACTACGACGCGCAGATCCTGTGGGACTCCGACCTCACCCCGTCGAGCTGGCACGGCGTGACCAGCGTCGTGATGGGCAACTGCGGGTTCGGCGTCGCGCCCACGCGCCCGGAGCACCGCGAGACCGTCATCCGCACGCTGGAGAACGTCGAGGGCATGTCGATGGAGGCGCTGGAGGCCGGCATCGACTGGTGCTTTGAGACCTTTCCCGAGTACCTGGCCGCCCTCGACCGCAGACCCAAGCGCCTCAACGTCGGCGCCTTCCTCGGACACACCCCGCTGCGGCTGTTCGTGACCGGAGGCGAGGAACGCCCGGCCACCGCGGATGAGATCGAGGCCATGCGGGGCGTCGTGCGCGAGGCCGTGGAGGCCGGCGCCATTGGGTTCTCCACCTCGCGGCAGCCCGCCCACCAGGGGGCGTTCGGGCGCCCGGTGCCGAGCCGGTTCGCCGAGGTCGAAGAGGTGTACGCGATCGCCGAGGTGCTCGGCGGGCTCGGCCGGGGCGTCATGCAGGTGTCGATCGGCCCGGGGCTGTTCGTGGACCAGTTCTCCGACCTCGCCGTCCGCTACGGCGTTCCCGTCACCTGGACCGCGTTGATGGCGCGCGCGGACCGGCCCGGCGCCGCGCAGCGCACGGTCGAGCGCGGCGCGGCACTCCCCGGCGAGGTCTACCCGCAGATCGCCTGCCGGCCGATCGTCATGCAGATCGGCCTGGCCGACCCCGTCCCGCTCGCCGAGATCGACGAGTGGAAGGAGGCGCTGGCCCTGCCGCGCGCCGACCGGGCCGGCCTCTACCGGGACGAGACGTGGCGGGAACGGGCGCGTGCGACGACGCTCAAGGCCTGGAGCCACCGCTGGCCGAAGACCAGCGTCGAGGAGACCGGCGTCCACCACGATGCGGTCGGGATCCCCTTGGACCGGCTGGCCGCCGAGCGCGGCACGACGCCCTTCGACCTGATGCTCGACCTGGCGTTGCGCGACGACATGGCCACCCGCTTCCGGATCGTCCTGGACAACGACGGCGACGAGGAGGTCGGCCGGCTACTGGCCGACAAGCGCACCCTGCTCGGCCTGTCCGACGCCGGGGCGCACGCCACCCAGCTGTGCGACGCCTGCTACTCGACCCACCTGCTCGGGCACTGGGTGCGCGAGCGGCATGCGATCACGCTGGAGGACGCCGTTTGGCGGCTGACCGGCCATCCTCACCAGGCGTTCCGCATCAGGGACCGCGGCCTGGTCAAGGAGGGCTTTTACGCCGACCTCGTCGCCTTCGACCCCGCGACCGTCGGCACCACCCCCGTCGAACGGGTCCACGACCAGCCCGGCGGCGCCGACCGTCTCGTCGTGCGCAGCACCGGCATCGCCCACATGTGGGTCAACGGCGTGGCCACCCGCGTCGACGGCGCGGAGGTCCCCGGCGCCGCCCCCGGACGGCTCCTGCGCGGTTGAGCCGGTCCGCTCCCGGCACCACCCCGGCCCCGGCCCTGCGGCCGGGAGTCTCCATCCGGTCCACACGCCATGAGGTCGTTGCACCAGGACCGGGCCCCCTGCTCAAGAGGGAAAGTGATGGACGCAGTAGAGCCGGCAGTTCCGATCACCGACGAATGGATCGAGCGGCATTTCGACCATCTCTCGCCGGAGCTGGCCCGTGAGTTCCACCCGACGCTGGCCCGTGCCCGTTCGCGCTGCCCCGTCGCCCACAGTGACCGGTACGGCGGGTTCTGGGTCGCCACCAGGTACGAGGACGTGCTGCGCGTCGCGCAGGACTGGAGGACGTTCAGCTCCGAGCTGGGCATCACGGTGCCGGCGGGCGGACCGACGATGAAGATCATCCCGGTCACCGTCGACCCGCCGCTGCAACGGATCTACAAGCGGCTGATCAACGCCCACTTCACCCCGGCGAGGATCGGCCCGTGGGAGGAGCCCACCCGCGCGCTGGTGAACCGCCTCATCGACGGCTTCGTCGAACGGGGCGAGTGCGACTTCATGCGGGACTTCGCCCGGCCGTTCCCGGGCCTGGCGTTCTTCGACCTGGCCCTGCACGCGCCCGCCGACGACCTGGAAGAGGTCAACCACTACGCCACAATGGCCTCGCTGCCGCAGGTGGCGGAGTCGCGGGACTGCCTGATGAAGCTCGCCGCGTGGATCGGCGGGTTCGTCGAGCGACGGCGGGCGGAGGGGCCGCGCGGCGACGTGGTGGACGCGGTCCTCGACGCCGAGATCGAGGGGCGGCCCATTACCCGCGAGGAGGTCATCGGGACCGTCCAACTGCTGGTGCTCGGCGGCCTGGAGACCACTGCCGGCGTGCTGGGCGCGGCGATGCTGCGCTTCTGCGCGAACCCGGAGATCCCCGCACTGCTCAGGGCCCGGCCGGAGCTGATCCCGGACGCCGTCGAGGAACTGCTGCGGCTCGACGGCTCGTTCGTCTGCATCGGCCGGACCGCCCGGCACGACACCGAGCTCGGCGGCCACCGGATCAAGAAGGGCGAGCAGGTCATCATCTACTGGGCGTCGGCCAACCGCGACGGAGCCGAGTTCCCCGATCCCGACACCTTCGACCTCGACCGTCCCACGAACCGCCATGTCGCCTTCGGCGCGGGGCCCCACCGTTGCGTCGGCTCCAACCTCGCCCGGATGAACCTGCGCATCGCCCTCGACGAGATCGTGCACCGGCTCGATGACATCCGGCTCCGGCCGGGTGCCGACATCGACTTCCACTCCACCTTCAACCGAGCTCCGCTCTCCGTGCCGATCACGTTCACCGCCGGTGCGCGCTTGTAGGAGGGAGCCCGGCGGGAGGGTGTCCGGCCGGCGGTGGGGCTGAACTGCCGCAGAGCCGGACGCGCCCAACGCCCCGGTAGTGACCTCGCTGACGCAAAGGCGGCTGGCGCACCTGCCGCCCGGTACCCGGCCGCCTCCCTCGGTGGCGGTCTATGACCAGCCGCTGCGGCGCCGGCGGGCGAACTGGTCGAGGCCTCCGACGACAAGCAACTGAGCAAGACCATCGCCCGCTACGGCCGCGTCGACCTGCTCTGCATCAACGAACTCGGCTACATGGAACTGGACCGCCACGGCGCCGAGCTGCTGTTCCAGGTCCTGACCGAACGTGAGGAGAAGGCCAGCGCCGCCATCGCCTCCAATGAGTCCTTCGGCTGGACCGAGACGTTCATCGACCCGCGGCTCTGCGCCGCCATCGTTGACCGGCTCACCTTTGGCGGCGCCATCATCGAGACCGGCATCGACTCCTACCGCCTCGCCCAAAGCCGTGCACGCGCCGAGCAGCACACCACCGCCTGATCCTGCACCCTCGCCGGCTATTCGGCGGTCAGTTCCATGAGCTGATCGGCGGCGGTGGTGTTGCCCTTCTCAGCCAAGCGTCGCAGCTCCTCCAGACGGCCGTGTTCGGTGGCCAGTTCGATCAGTTGGTCGGCCGCGGTGGTGTTGCCCTGGTCGGCCAGGTACCGCAGCTGCTCCAGGTCGCCGTGTTCGGCGGCGAGTTCGATCAGCTCGTCGACCGCGTCCTGGTCACCGTTGTCGGCGCGTTCCCGCAGAGCGGACAGATCACAGTCGGTCATAGTGGACAACCTCCAATGCGTCGGCTCCCTGGGCCAGGCCGCCCGGGGATCTGAGGTGTTCCGCAGGACGCCTGTCCGCTACCCGTCAGCAGAGGGCAGCCTCCCCGAGGCTCGAAGCTCATCGCGATGGGCATGCCACTCCTCCAGCAGCGCGGGCAGTCGCTCGCTGAGGAACTCGGCCAGCGCGACCATCTCCTCCAGTGGAGCGCGACGTTCCGGCGGAGCATCGGCGAGCAACGCCAGCCCCTCCCGAAACAGCACCGCATGCTCCTGGTGAACGGCGGAGTCGAAGTTCTGCGGCTGCTGGCTGGCCGGATCCAAGCTCACCCGGTCCACCCGCTCACCGGCCGGCCGCGTCCGCCGCGCCATCCGATAGCTCTCCAGCAGCTTGACCGCACCGGTGATGGCGCTGCGGCTGGCCAGCAGCGCCTCGGCCAGCTCATCGATCGTCTGCTGCGGCGGATCGCAGACGAACAGGAACCCCAGAAGACGTCCGGCCATCGGCGGGAAGCCGTACTGGCGTGCATAGAACCGGCCGACATGGTCGGCGAAGAGCAACTGGGCATCACGCGACACGTAGCCAAAGATAGCAGGCATAGCTGAGATAACACAAATATGTGTCATCTCAGGTTGGCGAACGTATTCCTGGGCAGCGTCGGGCGCTTCCAGAACTCACCTACATTCCAGGCCCCGTTGATCACCAAGTGTTGCCAGGACTGACCGACAAACGTTGCCGCTTCTCACCAACGAAGCCACGCGGATGCTCCCCGAGACGCCGATGTCCTGCGGATGCTCCCCGAGACGGCGATGTCCTGCGGATGCGTCCCGAGACGGCGATGTCCTGCGGATGCGTCCCGAGACGCCGCTGCCCTCCCGCCTGGGGAGACAGGCGGGAGGGCAGCAGTGTGTCCGGGGAGCCGGTCAGGCGCGGACCGGGGGCTCCAGGTTGTAGAGCTTGGTCGCGGTGTGCTGGAGCACCTTGCCGATCGTCTCCTCGGGCAGGCCGCCCAGGGACAGCTCCATGACCTCGCGCGGGCTGGGGGACTCCGAGGCGGGGCCGGGGGACAGGCTGGTGGCGTGCGGGAAGTCGGTCTCGAACATGAGGTTGTCGGCGAGCTGGTCGATCACCGAGCGCACTGACTGCCGCTCGAACCAGAACATGCCGTAGATCTGCCGGCGCATGTACTCGCTCGGCAGCAGGCGGTCGGGGTACTCCTTGTGGGCGCCGACGTTGAGCCACTGCCAGTCCATGGTCTCGCCGAAGAACGGCAGCCAGCCGGCGCCGTTCTCGACCGAGACGAACTTCAGGTCCGGGTACCGGTGGCAGACGCCGCTGAGCACGACCTCGGCGATGTTCTGGGCGTTGCCCAGCAGGACCAGCGAGCTCTCCCGGGTGAAGTCGATCTTCTTGGACTGGTCGACGGCCCCCTTGAGGTCCTCGTCGGTGGCCAGGAAGCCCACGTGGAAGTTCATGCTGAGGCCCATCTCCTGGGCCTGGCCCAGCAGCGGCTCCCAGTGGTCGTCGATCAGGCGGGGGAGCCCGACCTTGTCGTAGCGGGCCGCGAACAGCACGCCCTTGTGGCCCATCTCGTGGCACCGCCTCATCTCGGCGACCGACTCGTCGATGTCCCAGAACGGCAGCATCGTCATCGCGACGAGCCGCCGCGGGTCGGCCGAGCAGAACTCGGTGATCCAGTCGTTGTAGGCCCGCACGCACTCGGTCGCCAGCTCGCGCGGCATCTGGTTGAGGAACCGGTGGCTGTGGAAGCCGACGATGTTGGGATACAGGACCTGGTAGTAGACCCCCACCTGGTCCAGGTAGGTCAGGCGCTCCTTGGGGTCGACGGCGGCCGGTAGCGCCTCCGACAGCCGCCTGGGATGTGAGGGCGGGAACTCCGGCCAGCCCGCCTGGGCGAAGGCCCCCACGCCGTACAGCTTGCGGTCGCCGATGTACCAGACGTCCTCCTGCCGTCGTTCGTGGAACCTGACGTGCGGCACGAGGTCGCCCCACTTCGACGTCGAGACGCGCGAGGTCCACAGGTCGGCCGGTTCGATGATGTGGGAGTCGACGTCGGCGACCGCGTACCGCTCGCAGAGGGCGGTCCCGGCCGTGTCCTGGTCAGCCATGCACGTGACTCCTTCGGCGTCCGCTACTAGAAAGTGTGCGCTCACTTACTCTAGGCTCGGTACCCGTCCGGCGCAACGGCCCGCTCGCCCTACTCGCCGGGGTCAGGGACGGCGCGCAGGTGCGGGGCCATCATCAGCGGCGTCACGCTGAGCACGCCGGACTCCACCGGCAGGGTGACGCCCGTGATCCACCGGGCCTCGTCGCCGGCCAGGAACGCCGCCGCCCAGCCGACGTCCCAGCCGTCGCCGGGGGTCCCGAGCAGGCCGGCCTCGCTGCGCAGGGTGTTCATGAACTCGGCGCGCGGCCCGGGCTGCGAGACCGACACGACCATCGGCGTGGTGATGTGCCCCGGCGCCACCGCGTTGACCCGGATGCCCTGCCGGCCGTGCGAGTACGCCATGTCGACGGTCATGGCGATCAGACCGCCCTTCGCCGCCGAGTAGGCGACCGTGCCGTCGCCGCGCAGGGCCGAGATCGACGCGATGTTGACGATCGAGCCGGCCCCCTTGGCGGCCATCACCGGCACCGTGTACTTGGCGGCCAGGAACGCGGTGCGCAGGTTGATGGCGAAGGCCCGGTCCCAGTCCTCCTCGGTGGTGTCCACGACGGTCCCCAGCGAGGCCCGGCCGATGTTGTTGATCAGGATGTCGACCGTCCCGAACGCCTCGACGGCCGCGCCGACCATCGCCTCGCAGTCGGCCGCGCGGGTGACGTCGGCCGCGAAGACCTCGGCCGTGCCGCCCTCGGCCTCGATCATCGCGCGCGTCTGCGCGGCGCGCTCGGGATGGAGGTCGACGAGCAGGACGCGCGCGCCCTCCCGGGCCAGCACGACCGCGGTCGCCTTCCCCGTCCCGATCCCCGGGCCGGGCGTCGAGCCCGCCCCCGTCACGATCGCCACCTTGCCCTCGACCCGGCCGGCCCGTTCCACCATGCGGCGTCCCTCTCTCCTCGCGTACGTTCCGGTGCCTCAGTTCCAGCGCGTCAGCAGTGCCGCGCCCGCTTCGAGGCCCCCGACGTTGGTCACCGCGGCGACCTCGGCGCCCCGGACCTGCCGGGCGCCGGCCTCGCCGCGGAGCTGGCGCACCGCCTCGGCGGTGTGGCCGAAGGCGGCGTGCAGACGGCCGCCGGACAGCTGGCCGCCCCAGGTGTTGAGCGGCAGCTCGCCGTCGAGGGCGATACGCTCGCCGCCCTCGACGAACGCGCCGGCCTCGCCGGTCCCGCAGAAGCCCATGGCCTCCAGCCACCAGACGGCCTCGATCGTGAAGCCGTCGTAGAGCTGGGCGACGTCGACGTCGCCGGGGCGCAGGCCGGTGCGCGCCCACATCGCCCGCGCGGCGCCGTGGCCGACCCGGCCCATGTCCTCCCACTGCTCCCAGGACGGGCGGCCCTCGACGACCCCGGCCATCGCCTCGATCCGGACCGGGGCCCGCAGCGCGGGCGCGGTCCCGGCGGCCGAGACCACGATCGCGGTGGCGCCGTCGGCGGGGACGTCGCAGTCGTACAGGCACATCGGCGTCGAGATCATCCGCGCCGCTAGGTAGTCGTCGACGGTCAGCGCCGACCGGTAGACCGCGTCCGGGTTGAGCGCGGCGTGCGCCCGCTGCGTCACCGGTATCCACGCCAGCTGCTCGCGGGTGACCCCGTACTCGTGCATGTACCGGGCGGCGTAGGGGGCCACCTGGCAGACGGGCGACAACATGCCGATGGGCAGCAGCCAGGCGAGCGGGCCCTCCGCGACCGGCTTGCCCGCGCCGTACGCCGGGCGGCCGCCGGCGGCGCGGGCGGCGCTGCCCTCCTTCACGGTCCGCCAGACGACGACGTGCCGGGCCTGCCCGGTGGCCACCGCCATGGCCGGGCCGTAGAACGGCAGGGCCATCCCCTCGATGATCCCCTGCCGCCAGGTCGTGGTGATCCGCAGTGCATCCTGCACCTCGTAGAGGTTGCCGTTGGCGTAGCCGGGCAGGTTGGCGGCGCCGCCGCCGGGGAACATGGCCAGGCCGTCGATGTCGTCGAGGGTCAGGCCCGCGTCCTCGACGGCGGCGAGGACGGCGTCGAGGGTGAGCTGGAGGCCGGACCGCTCGACCCGGCGGCCGATCGCGGACTGGCCGACGCCGGAGATGACGGCCCGGCGTTCGAGCAGGTCGGTCCCCAAGGGTTCCTCCGGTCGGTCAGGGCGCGGCGACGAAGCTGGGGATGGCGAAGCCCCCGGGACCGGGCTCGAACCCGATGTCCACGGTCATGCCGATGGCCGCCTCCTCGGGAGGGCAGCCCCGCAGCCGGCCGGCCACCCGCACGCCCGGGTGGCCGGGGAACTCGACGAGCACGATGGCGTACGGCACCTGGAGGCCGGGGAGCCAGCGCTGGTGGTTCACGGTCAGGCTGTAGACGGTGCCGCGGCCGGTGATCTCGGCGTGGACCATCGTCCGGCCCCGGCAGGAACGGCAGATCCCGCGCGGCGGGAACGACTCGGCGCCACAGGACGCGCACTGCTCCACGACCAGGCGGCCCTCCCGCGCCGCCGCCCAGAACGGTCCGGTCTCCTCGGTGACGGCGGGAGGAATCCCTGGCGTCGCGTCCATCCGCACCTCGTAACTAAGAGAGTGTTCGCTTACTATACCTGCGGAGCACTCCGGAGACCCGAGCGAAGGAGACGCAGTGCCAGGCGATCGCATCATCTTCGGGGCGGCGGCGATCCCCGAGCCGGACCGGGACTGGCTGGCCGCGGTGGAGCGGCTGCCCGTGGAGTCGATCTGGCAGGGCGGCCACGTGCTGCCGCCGGGCCCGACCGGCGAGGCGATCACCCGGCTCGCCCTGATGACCGCCTGGACCGAGCGGGTGCGGGTGGGCGCGGCTGTCCTGCTGCTCCCGCTCTACCCCCCGGTCGTCGTGGCCAAGCAGCTGGCCGACCTGGACTCCCGTTCGGGTGGCCGCCTCACCGTGGGCGTGGGTGTGGGCGGCGAGTTCCGCCACGAGTTCGACGCGGTCGGCGTCCCGCTCGCCGAGCGAGGTCCCCGCACCGACGAGGCGATGTGGATCCTGCGCACCCTCTGGGGCGGCGGCCCGGCCAGCCACCACGGCGCGTTCTTCAGCTTCGAGGACGTGGAGCTGCGCCCGGTGTGCCCGCCGGCGGAGCCCGGCCCCCGGATGCGCCCCGGCGGCCCCCCGCTGGTCGTGTCCGGGCGCAGGGAGCGCGCCATGCGCCGCGCCGCCCACCTCGGCGACGGCTGGCTGCCCTACCTGGTGTCGCCGGAGGCCTACGCCCGATCGGTCCGCACCATCGAGGAGGAGGCGGGGGCCGCGGGCCGGGACCTGGCCGGCTTCGAATGGATGATGTACCTGTACTGCTCCATCCGCCGGGACGGCGATCGCGCCCGCGACGACGTCGCCCGCTTCCTCGGCTCGGCCTACGGCGACAAGCCGCGCGACATGCTGGACCGCATCGCCCCGGCGGGCACCCCCGACCAGGTGGCGGCACGGCTGCAGGCCTACGTCGACGCAGGCGTCCGCCATTTCGTCATCTCGCCCGCGGCGCACGACGACACCCTGGAGGTCGTCCGGCTCGCCGCCGAAGAGGTCCTGCCGCGCCTGTCCGTCCCGGCTTCGGTGGGGTGAGCCGTGAACGCCTCCCTGCCCGATCCGCCGTGCGGCGGCCTGTCCGTGGTGGAGGTCGCGGCCGGGACCAGCGAGCTCGGCCTCGGCCTGGCCGGGGGCGTGCCGGGCATGCTGCTCGGCGACCTCGGGGCCGACGTCGTACGGGTGGTGGGCGCGCGGCCGGTGCCGCTGGACGCGGACGTGCCGTGGGGCCGGGCCTGGCACCGGGACAAGCGGATCGTCGCGACCGACGACCGGGACGAGATCTGCGAGCTGCTGCGCGGGGCGGACGTCGCTCTGGTCTACGGGCCGGAGGAGCTCGTGGAGCGGCGCGGGCTGGGCCACCGCGAGCTGGCGGAGACCAATCCGGGGCTGGTTTACGCGCGGTGCCGGCCCAGCCGGACGGCCAAGGGGACCATCGCCGACTACGGGCTGCTCGTGGAGGCCGCGGCGGGGTTCTGCACCCAGCTCGCGGGCCACCGGCCCGGCCCGATTTTCGTGGATGTCCGGGCGCCCGGCGTCGGCACCGCGTCGCTGCTCACCGTCTCCGTGCTCGGGCTGCTGCGCCGCCGCGCGCTGACCGGAGCGGGCGGGTGGGCCGAGACCTGCCTGTACGACGGGATGCTCGCCACGCTCGGCTGCATGATCGGCCGGTCCGAACGGGCCGCCCCCGAGATCGAGGGCTACTGGGAGAAGGGCTCGACGTTCCCCAACTTCCTGTACCGCTGCGCCGATGGCGAGCTGATCCAGGTGTGGTTCGGCGGCAAGGGCATGTACGCCTCGCTGATCGAGGTCCTCGGCGATGAGCCGAGCGACGAGGGCTACTACACCGACCAGATGACCGGGCGGCTCGGTGTCCGCGCCAAGCGGTGGGTGTCGCTGTTCGCCAGGCGGCCGCGCGACGCGTGGATCCGCGAGCTGCGCGCGGCGGAGGTGGCGTGCGAGCCGGTCCTCGGCCCCGGCGAGGCCCTCGCCGACCCGCACCTCACCGAGATCGGCCTGGCCGTCCCGCGCACCGACGCCGGTCACCGCGACGTCGTCCTCGGCTCGCCCATCTCGGTGACCCCGCTCCCCGGCGCGCCGCCGCCCGGGAGGTCGTCGGGGAAGCCGGCCGGACGCGGGCCGGGGCTGCTGTCGGGGGTGAAGGTCGCCGACTTCTCGGCGTTCGTGGCCGGGCCGCTCGCCGCGGAGGTCCTCGCGGACCTGGGGGCGGACGTCGTCAAGGTGGAGCCGCCCGAGGGGGAGGCGATGCGGGCCGCCGCGTACGCCGTGGCGGCGTGTCAGCGGGGCAAGCGCAGCCTCGCCCTCGACATCGGCGCGCCGGAGGCGCGGCGGGCCGTCGAGCGGCTGCTCGGGTGGGCCGACGTCGTGGTGCACAACTTCCGCGTCGGGGTGGCCGAGCGGCTGGGCATCGGGCCCGCCGCGGTCGCCGAGCTGAACCCGGGCGCGGTGTACTGCCATGCCAGCGCCTTCGGGCCCGCCGGCCGCCGCGCGCGCCTGCCTGGCAACGACGCCCTGATGCAGGCGGTCACCGGTGTCGAGCGGGCGATCGGCGGCGTGGGCAACGACCCGATCGCGGCCACCTGGATCCCGGTCGACATGGCCGGCGGCTGGATCGCCGCCGCCGGGATCCTGGCCGGGCTGTACGCCCGGGCCGCGGGCGGCCAGGGCCGGCACGTGGTGACGAGCCTGCTCGGCGCCGGGATGCTGACGCACGGCGGAGTCTTCGAGCGCGACGGCGAGCTGGTCCGCGGCCCCGAGCTGGACGCCCGGCAGACCGGCTACGGGCCCGGATACCGCATCTACGAGGGCGGCGACGGCGCCTGGTTCGCGCTGGTCGTCCCGGACCGCGAAGCGTGGCTGCGGTTGGCCGCCGAGGTCCCCTCGCTGCCGCGGACGTACGCGCCGTTGCGCGGGGGAGCGGCCGGCCCCGCGGCCCGCGAGGCGGAGCGCGTCCTGGAGGCGGCCTTCGCCGCCGCGCCCGCCGCCGCGTGGGTGCGGCGGCTGCACGCCGCCGGGCTGCTCGCCGAGCTCATCGAGCCGCTGGATCGGGACGGCTTCCGCCGCGCCATCCTGGACGACCCGGTGAACCGTCGGACCGGCCGCGTCGTGACGTACCGGACCGCGGACTGGGGCCGCTTCGAGCAGATCGGCCCGCTGCTGCGGTGCGGGCCCGCCGCCGAGGGCGGCCCGCGGCTGATGATCCCGCGTGTCGGCGAGCACACCGTGGAGGTCCTGGCCGAGCTGGGCCTCGACGCCGAGGAGATCGACGCGCTGCTGGCCGCCAAGGTCGCACGCCGGCTGGACGAGGAGGAGGCATGAGCGCCGAGGACACCGCGGCGCCGGACGCCGCCGCGCTGGTGCGCGAGATGGGCCGCCGCTTCCTGGCGGGCGACGTCGACGGCGCGTTCGCGCTGCTGCATCCGGACTTCCGCATCCAGCAGCCCGCGTCGCTGCCGCACGGCGGCTGGCACCACGGCCGCGCCGGCATGGCCCGGATGGGTGAGGCGTTCGCCCGCCACTGGGACCGCACGATCGACGAGCCCCGCGTGCTGGCCTGCGGCGAGCGGGCTGTCCAGATCACCACCCAGACCTGGACGGCCAAGGCCACCGGCCGCTCCGCGACGGTCGAGGTCGTCGAGCTGTTCTCCGCGGCCGGCGGCCTCATCGGCGAGATCCGCGTCTTCCAGCAGGACACCCACGCCCTGCTGGCCACCCTGCCGTGACCTCCACCCGCCTTGACATGGGGAGAGACACGGTGCGAGCCTGATAACAGAGCGTTCACTTACTTATGGGGCGCCGTGAGCCGTCCGGAGGATGTGCGGGGATGGAGTACCAGCTGATCGATGCCGACGGGCACTACTACGAGCCCGACGACTGCTTCACCCGGCACATCGAGCCGCGGTTCCGAGACCAGACGGTACGGGTCGAGCGGGGCGCCGACGGGCTCGGACGGATCTTCCTGCGGGACCGGCGGACGTTCATGAGCGTGATGCCGGGGGACTACGCCTCGGCGCCGGGCGCGCTGGAGGGGCTGTTCGCGGGCGGGGTCGCCGACGGGTTCACCCACCGGGAGGTGATCAACGCCAGGGACCACCCGGCGTTCACCGAGCGCGACGCCCGCCTGGCGCTGATGGACGAGCAGGGCCTGCAGGCCACCATCATGCTCCCCACCCTGGGCGTCGCGGTCGAGAACGACATGCGCGACGACGCCGAGCTGACGTACGCCAGCTTGCGGGCGTTCAACCGCTGGCTGGAGGAGGACTGGGGATACGGGGCCGACGGCCGGATCTTCGCCGTTCCCATGCTCTCGCTGCTGGACGTCGGCCCCGCTATGGCGGAGCTGCACCGGGTGCTCGACGCCGGTGCGCGGCTGGTCCACCTGTGCCCGGGGCCGACCGGGGGGCGCTCGCCCGCCCACCCGATGTTCGACCCGTTCTGGGACACCGTGTCCGAGGCCGGGATCCCGGTCGTGTTCCATGTGTCCAACAGCGGATACCAGCACTTCTACGGGACGCGGTGGTCGGAGGACCCCGGCAACCCCTCGCACCGGCAGTCTCCGTTGCAGTGGGCGCTGTGCAACACCGAGCGGCCGCTCGTCGACACGCTCACCGCGCTCACGCTGCACAACCTCTTCGGCCGGCATCCTAAGGTGCGGATCCTGTCGATCGAGAACGGGTCCAGCTGGATCGGACACCTGTTCAAGACCGTCGACAAGGCCGCGGCGCTGGGCCGGCGCGGCCCCATGCTCGGCGGGCCCCTCCCGCCCCGCCCCAGCGAGGCGCTCGCCGAGCACCTGTGGGTCTGCCCGTTCCCCGAGGACGACGTGCATGAGCTCATCGAGGCCATCGGCCCGGGCCACGTGCTGTTCGGCTCGGACTACCCGCACCCCGAGGGGCTGCGCGAGCCGCGCGACTACATCCCCCGGCTGGCCGGCTGTGATGCGGCGGTCACGCGCAAGGTGCTGCGCGGGAACACCGCCGGGCTGCTCGGGCTGCCCGACCACGCCCCGGCGATGGGGTGAGGCGGCCGTGCGCGTGGCCATCGCCTACGAGGCGGGGCGGCCTCCCGTCGTGGAGGACCTCCCCGTGCCGGACATCGGCCCCCGGGACGTCCTGGTGCGGATCGCCGCGAGCGGCATCTGCCACACCGACCTCAACGTACTCGAAGGCAGGTCGGCGCTCCCGCTCCCGATCGCGCTCGGCCACGAGGGCTGTGGGACCGTCGAGGAGGTCGGCCCACAGGTGCGCCGGGTCAGGCCGGGAGACCGCGTGCTCGCGTCGGTCGTGCCCGCCTGCGGAACGTGCTGGCAGTGCGTCAACGGGATGTCCCAGCAGTGCGAGCTCAACCCGCTGGTGAAGGCCGCTGTCCGGTTCGAGCTCGCCGACGGCCGGCGGGCCGCCGCGGTCTGCGGCTGCGGCACGTTCGCCGAGGCCATGGTGGTGCACGAGGCGTCGGTCGTCCCGGTGCGGACCGATCTGGCCGACGAGCAGCTCGCCCTGCTCGGCTGCGGCGTCACCACGGGGCTGGGCGCCGCGCTCAACACCGCCGCCGTCACCCCGGGCTCCAGCGTCGCGGTCGTCGGCTGCGGCGGCGTGGGGCAGTCGGTGGTCCAGGGCGCCCGCATCGCCGGCGCCGCAATGATCATCGCCGTCGATCCGATGCCGGGACGGCGGGAGGCCGGCCGGCGGGCGGGCGCCACGCACACCGTCGACCCGGCGGCGGGCGACCCGGTGGTGCAGGTCAGGGAGCTGACCGGCGGCCGCGGGGCCGACTACGCCTTCGAGGCGGTGGGCCGCCCCGAGCTCATGGTCGCCGCGTTCGACATGGCGCGCGCTCACGGCACGGTGACCCTCGTCGGCATGCCCCCGCCCGGCTCGGCCCTGACGCTGCCCGCCATGCAGGCGGTCTTCTCGGGCAAGCGCCTGGCCGGCTCGGTGCTCGGCGGCGCGCAGATCCTGCGCGACTTCCCGAGGTTCATCCGCCTCGCCGAGTCCGGCCGGCTCGACCTCGGCTCGATGGTCTCCCGGCGCATCAAGCTCGACGAGGTCGCCCACGGACTCGACCTCGTGGCCCGCGCCGAGGGCGTCCGCACCGTCATCGTCTGAGGGACGCCGGCGAGAGGTCCGCGTGCCCGATCCCGGCCCGCCCGCAGCGCTACGGTCGCTCCGGCGGCCGGGTGAGCGTGGTGACGGGGTCCCGGGTCTCGGCGGGACGCTCGCCCGGGGCCGTCCCGATGTCCGGATGTCCTCAGTGGCCCCGGCGGACGCTCTCGGAGGGGCGGGACCGGGTCCTGGCCGGCGTCGAGTGACCGACGGACGCCTCGGCGAGGGCGGTGGCGGCCGTCCCCCGGCCGAGTGAGGCCACACCCAGGAGCAGGTGCTTACAGCTGACCGGGCCCTCGTCCTCGGCCGCCAGCTCGTAGGCGGTGGCCAGGGCCTTGCGGGTGTACGGGGTCCAGGCGATGCGCTTGGCCGCCTGGGAGGCGCCCATGGTCAGGGAACCCTGGATCCGCTGCCGCAGCGAGTCGGCGGAGACGCCGAGGGAGGCCAGGAGACGTACCGCGCTGTTGTTCTCGGCGAGCAGCCCGCACAGCACGTGCTCGGTGCCGATGAAGTTGTTGCGGTGCTGCACGGCCGTCTCCTTCATATGGGCCACCGCCGTGCAGATCTCCTCGGCGAACTCCCCGGGCTCGTACGTCCGGTGGGGCGCCAGGTAGCGCTGCTGGGCGGCCTGGCGGGTGACGCCCAGCGCCGTCCCGATCTGGGTCCACGAGTGGCCGTGGAGACGGCAGTGCTCGACATAGCTCTCGACGAGGTCATCGGCCAGCCCGCGCAGCTGCTCGGCCGTCGCGGCCGCGGCCTTGAGACGGGCGATGCGGTCGGGCTGCTCCTGCCCCGCCTCCTGCTGCCCCGCCTCCTGGCACGCATGATCACAGGCGCGCTCGATCCCGGCGATGAGCGCATCAAGATCAGGGAGAACCATGAGGTAAGTCTCGTTCGCCAAAACCGGAATGTCAATATCCACTTGCCATCCAGAATGTCAATGCCGCCTTGCCTCTTGAAATGTCAATATGACCTTGGCATTTGGGGTGTCAATGACCCCTTGGCAATTTATCGGCGGATCTCACCGGGGATCGGCGGACGCCCATTGCGCTCGGCCGAAGCGAACGTTACCTTACCCGCAAGTTCTCGTCACGGCGGGAAATTCCCGCTTAACGACGAAGCCGCCGGGAGTCGTATGTCGCCGCACGGGGCGCGCTATAAGAGCGCCACATCAATCAGCCTCGCCGAGGGCTGGAGTCTGGAACGGCTCACCCCGCCGAGCCGGCTGTTCGGTGCCAATGGCCTGCGCACCGGTCCGGACGGCCGCGTTTATGTGGCGCAGGTGGCCGGCAGCCAGATCAGCGCGCTGGACGTGGACACCGGCGAGCTGGAGACCGTCAGCGCGCAGGGCGCCGACATCGTCGCGCCCGACGACGTGGCCTTCGACGCCCGGGGCGACCTCTACGCCACCGAGTACTACGACGGGCGGGTGAGCGTGCGCGACCCCGGCGGCCGCACGCGGGTGCTGCGCGACGATGTGCCGGGCGCCAACGGCATCACCTTCCACCAGGGCCGGCTGTTCATCGACGAGTGCCGGATCGGGGGCCGCCTGCTGGAACTCGACCTGAACGGCGGCGCGCCCCGGGTGCTGCTGGAGAACCTGCCGATGCCCAACGCCATGGAGGCCGGGCCGGACGGCAAGCTGTACTACCCGCTGCTGGGCACCAACGACATCTGGCGGATCGACCCCGACGGCGGCGAGCCCGAGCGGGTGGCCGGGGACCTCGGCGTCCCGGACGCGGTGAAGTTCGACGCCGCGGGCCACATCATCTCCACCCAGGTGGGCACCGGCGAGGTCCTGCGGATCGACCCCCGCAACGGCGAGCGCACCGTGCTGGCCACCATCGCCCCCGGCCTGGACAACCTGACGTTCGTGGGGGACCGCCTGTTCGTCTCCGGCTTCACCGGGCAGATCACCGAGATCCTCGGCGGCGGCCAGACCCGGGCGGTGCTGCCGGGCGGCCTGACCTGGCCGCTGGACCTCACCGTGGGCGGCGACGGCACCCTGTACGTCTCCGACGGCACGTACTTCTACGCCCTGGCGCCCGGCGGCCGGCTGCGGACGTTGGGGATGCTCTTCAGCCCCGGCTGGCCGGGCTACATCCGGGGGGTGACCGCCGCCGGCGAGGGCGAGTTCATCGTCACCACCTCCAACGGCCAGATCGCGCGGTGGCGGCCCGCGAGCGGTGAACACGACGTCCTGGCCGGCGAGACCGCGCCGTTCGACCAGCTCTACGGAGTGGCGGTCGCGCCCGGCGGCGCAGTGGTGGCCGCCGAGTTCGGCGCCGGCCGCGTGGTGTCCGTGCGCAACGGCGAGGTGACGACCCTGGCCGCCGGGCTGGACCGGCCGATGGGCGTGGCGTTCAGCGCGGACGGCACCTGCCTGGTCTCCGAGTCCGGCGCCGGACGCGTCGTCTCGGTCACCGGCTCGGGCGTCGACACCGTGGTGGACGGCCTGCGGACGCCGCAGGGCATCCTGGTCCGCGGCGGGCGGCTGCTGATCGTGGACGCCGGCGCCAAGGCGCTGGTCGACGTCGGCTTGGGCGGCGGGGAGCGGACCACGATCGCCCGCGACCTGCCGGTGGGCCCCCCGCTCGGGGTGGAGCCCAAGCCTCTCAAGGGCCTGCCGCCGTTCTCCGGGCCGCAGGGCCTGTTCGCCGGGATCGCCGCCGGACCGGACGGCACGCTCTACGTCTCCGCCGACGCCGACGGCAGCGTCATCGCGCTCCGCAGGGAAAGGTGAGCCAGGTCATGAGCCAGGACTTCCTCGGGCTGGACGGCCGCGTCGTCATCGTCTCCGGCGCGGGCGGCGGCGGCATCGGCACCGCGGTGACGCGCATGGCCGCCCGTGCCGGGGCGACCGTGATCGCGGTGAGCCGCTCCCAGGACAACCTCGACGAGCACGTCCGGCCGCTGGCGGCGGAGGGCCTGCCGGTGGTGCCGGTCGCGGCCGACGCCGCCACCGACGACGGCATCGCCACCGTCATGAAGCAGGTCGGGCGGACCGACGGCGACCTGCACGGGCTCGTCAACGTCGCCGGCGGCGCCGCCCCCGCGACCTGGATGCCCTCGACCCGGGTGACCCGGAAGGACTGGCGCGCGCTGTTCGCCCAGAACCTGGAGACGATGTTCTTCATGAGCCAGGCGGTCGCCGCACAGCTGCGGTCGCAGGCCCGCCCGGGGTCGATCGTCTCGATCTCCTCGATCAGCGGCATGAACACGGCGCCGTTCCACATCGCCTACGGCACGGCCAAGGCGGCGCTGGTGGCGGCGACCCGCACCATGGCGGTCGAGCTGGCCCTGGACGGCATCCGGGTGAACGCCGTCGCGCCCGGCGTCACCGTGACCCCGGCCTCGGGCACCTACGTCGAGGAGGACTTCGAACGCGACTGCCGCGCCATCGCCATGGGGCGGCGCGGCCGCCCCGAGGAACAGGCCGGAGCGATTCTCTTCCTGTTGTCGGACCTGTCCACCTACATCACGGGACAGACCATTCTGGTGGACGGCGGACTCAACCTCAAATGGAGCCATCTGGCCGCCGACAACACCACTCTCTTCCTCAAGGACGAGTCGTTTCGCGCCGCCATCACGCGCTGGTGAACGCGCCTGTACCGACCATTTCCCGACGCGGGCTGGAGAATGTCATGAGCGAAACCGTCGAGAACGTCCGGGCAACGGCGGCGGCCGAAGCGCTGTCGGAACCGCTCACGATCCCCGTGGCGGCGTACCTCTCCGAGGAGTACGCCCGGGCGGAGCGGGACAAGCTGTGGAGAAAGGTGTGGCAGCAGGTCGGCCGGGTGGAGGAGATCCCCGCGGTCGGCGACTTCCTCACCTACGAGATCCTCGACGACTCGCTCCTCATCGTGCGCACCGCACCGGACCGGATCCGCGCGTACTACAACGTCTGCTCGCACCGGGGCCGCCGGCTCGTCGACACCCCGTCCGGCGCGCGGGACGCCCGCGGCCGTGGCAGGCGGTTCGTCTGCGGTTTCCACGGGTGGCAGTACGACCTGGAAGGCCACTGCACCCACGTGCCCGAGCGTGCGGACTGGCAGGGCTGCCTGACCGACGAGAGGACCGGGCTGAAGCAGGTCCAGGTCGACACCTGGGGCGGCTGGATCTTCATCAACATGGACCCGGAGTGTGAGCCGCTGCGGGACTACCTGGAGCCCGCGGCCACCCTGCTCGCCCCCTTCCAACTCGAGAGGTTCCGCTACCGCTGGCGCCGCTGGCTGGTCTTCGACTGCAACTGGAAGGTCGCCCTGGAGGCGTTCAACGAGACCTACCACGTGCCCTACACCCACCCGGAGTTCATCCCCTTCGGCAGTTTCCTCGGGTGGTCCAGGGTCCAGGGCAGGCACAGCAACATCGGTTTCGAGGCGCCCAAGGGCCTGGAGGAGAACCAGGGCAAGCTGCGGATCGGCGGCGGTGTCGACGCCCGCGTGTCGACGGCCGAGATGCAGAACTTCATCTGGGAGAACGCCAACACCAACACCACCGAGACGCTGGTGGAGGTCGCCAACCGGCTGGTCACCGAGCTGCCGGAGGGCACGCCCCCGGACCAGGTGGCGAAGTACTGGCTGGAGACCGCCCGGCGCGAGGACGCCGAGCGCGGCGTGATCTGGCCGACCGTCGCTCCGGAGGCCGTCGCCGAGAGCGGCACCGCCTGGCAGATCTTCCCCAACTTCCAGATCGGTCACGGGCAGAACAACATGCTGTGCTACAGCGCTCGGCCCTACGGCTACGACCCGGACAAGTGCGTCTTCGAGGTCGCCGTCTACCAGCTCTACCCGCCCGGCGAGGAGCCGGAGACCGAGTGGGTGCACACCCCGCAGGACGACCCGGACTGGCGCACCGTCCTACCGCAGGACTTCTCCAACATGGCGGCGGTCCAGCAGGGCATGAAGACGCGGGGCTTTTCGGGCCCGAAGCCCAATCCCTACCGCGAGCGCGCCACCGTGAACCTGCACCACAACCTGGCCAAGTACATGGGCACCGGCGAGCCGCGCAAGCTCACCTGAGTCCCGTTCGTCTGGAGGAGGCCTCCAGACCTCCAGAGACGGGCCGGGTGATCCCCTCTCCGCAGCGTTCCGCCGCTGCCACCCGGCCCGCGAAAAGCGGGTCAGGTGACAGCAGAACTCCACTGCGGTCACCTGACCCGCGGCCCGCCCGCCCCGCCGGAGAACCACGAACCACCCGAGCGACCGCCCCGAGCCGAGGACCCGCATGCAGAAATGCGAACCGACACAGACGCCTGAGATCGACCACGCGGCCCTCAAGGCGAAGTATCTGGCCGAGCGCGACAAGCGCCTCCGCCCCGAGGGGCAGAGCCAGTACCTGGTGACCGAAGGCGAGTTCGAGGACTACTACGACGTCGATCCGTACACGCCCTTCGTGCCCCGGGCACCGATCTCGGAGGACATCGAGGTGGCCGTCCTCGGTGGCGGTTTCGCGGGTCTCATCGCCGCGGCCCGGATCAGGCAGGCCGGCGTCACCGACTGCCGGATCATCGAGCTGGGCGGTGACTTCGGCGGCGTCTGGTACTGGAACCGCTACCCCGGCATCCAGGTCGACACCGACAGCTACTGCTACCTCCCGCTGCTCGAAGAAGTCGACTACATGCCGACGGAGAAGTACGCCTCCGGTCAGGAGTGCTACGAGCACGCCCAGCGCATCGGCAGGCATTTCGGTCTCTACGAGAACGCGATCTTCAGCACCAAGATCGAGTCACTGGCATGGGACGAGGAGATCCAGCGCTGGCGGATCGGCACCAACCGGGACGACGACCTCCGTGCCCGCTTCGTCGTCATGTGCCAGGGACCGTTCAACCGGCCGAAGCTCCCCGGCATCCCCGGCATCACGGAGTTCCGGGGACACATGTTCCACTCGGCGCGCTGGGACTACGAGTACACCGGCGGCGACATGAGCGGCGGGATGGACGAGCTCGCCGACAAGCGGGTCGCGATCATCGGCACGGGCGCGACCGGTATCGGGGTGATCCCGCACCTGGCCCGCTCCGCCCGGCACCTGTACGTCTTCCAGCGGACCCCGTCGTACATCGACGAGCGCGGCAACGAGCCGACCGATCCCGAATGGGTGAAGACGCTGAAGCCGGGCTGGCAGAAGGAGCGGCAGCGCAACTTCCACACGGCGGCGTTCGAGGCCTTCGCCCCGGGCCAGCCCGACCTCGTGTGCGACGGCTGGACCGAGGTCAGTCGCAACCTGGCCGCCCACCTGGACGCCACCGACGGCTGGGCCGCGCTGACCGACCCGCAGAAGTTCGCAGAACTCCGGGAGACCCAGGACTACCGGGCGATGCAGCGGCTGCGCGACCGCATCGACGCCGTCATCGAGGACAAGGCGACGGCCGAGGCGTTGAAGCCCTACTACCGCTTCCTGTGCAAGCGTCCGGGCTTCAGCGACGACTATCTGCCGACCTTCAACCGCCCGAACGTCACCCTCGTCGACGTGTCGGACACCAAGGGCGTCGAACGCATCACCGAGAAGGGCCTCATCGCCCACGGCGTGGAACACGAGGTCGACTGCATCATCTTCGCCAGCGGCTTCGAGATCACCACCGATCTGGACCGCCGCCTGGGCATCCAGCCGTTCTCCGGCCGCGACGGCCTGTCGCTGTACGACCACTGGGCCGAGGGCTACCGCACCCTGCACGGCATCACCAGCCACGGTTTCCCCAACCTGCTGTGGACGGGGTTCCTCCAGGGGGGCGTGACCGCGAGCACGACGGCGATGTTCGAGCAGCAGGCCTTCCACATCGCCTACATCATCCAGGAGGCCCTGGCACGCGGCGCCTCGACCGTGGAGCCCACCGCGCAGGCCCAGGACCAGTGGGTCAGGACCGTCAAGGAGACCGCGGTCGACAACAGCAACTTCGAACGGGAATGCACGCCCGGCTACTACAACAACGAGGGCGAGAAGAAGCGCCGGTCGCACCTGGGTGAGCCCTACTGGCCCGGCTTCTACGCCTTGGAAGACCTTCTGCAGGCGTGGCGCGACACCGGCGAGCTGGAGGGCCTCGTCCTGGGCAAGTGACGAGCCCCCCCCGCCCCGTGACGAACGTCGTGAGAGGACCATCCCATGCCTGAACTCAGATTCGACGACCGTGTGGCCGTGATCACCGGCGCCGGTCGCGGGCTGGGGCGCGCCTACGCCCTGCTGCTCGCCTCGCGGGGGGCCAAGGTCGTTGTCAACGACCCGGGCGTCAGCCTGCGCGGGGACGGCGTCGACACCGGCCCCGCGGAAGAGGTGGTCAAGGAGGTCGCGGCGGCCGGGGGCGAGGCCATCGCCTGCACCGGGTCCGTGGCGACGGCCGAGGGCGGCCGGGCGGTCATCGAGTCGGCGCTCGACCACTACGGCCGGATCGACGTCCTGGTGCACAACGCCGGAATCCACCGTCCGGCGGCGTTGGCGGAGATGACCTACGAGGACTTCGACGCCGTCCTCGACGTGCACCTGCGGGGCGCCTTCCACGTCGTCCGGCCCGCGTTCCCCTCGATGTGCGAGGCGGGGTACGGCCGCATCGTGCTGACCTCGTCGATCGGCGGCCTGTACGGCAACCACAAGGTCGCCAACTACGCCGCGGCCAAGGCGGGCGTGCTCGGGCTGTCCAACGTGGTCGCCCTTGAGGGGGCCGAGCACGGCGTGAAGTGCAATGTCATCGTTCCCGCCGCCGTGACGAGAATGGCCGAGGGGATCGACACCTCGGCCTACCCGCCCATGGGCCCGGACCTGGCCGCCCCGGCCGTGGGCTGGCTCGCGCACGAGTCCTGCTCCATCACCGGCGAGATGCTGGTGTCGATCGCCGGTCGGGTGGCGCGGGCCTTCATCGCCGAGACCCCGGGCGTGTACCGGCCGTCCTGGTCGATCGAGCAGGTCGGCGAGGAGATCGCCGCCATCCGCGACACCGGCGACCCCTGGGTCCTGCCGGTCGTCCCCTCGGCCCACGTCGACCACATCCGCAACAGCTTCGCGATGGCGGCCCAGGGCGGCCGGGACTAGAACGGGAGTGGAACACCACTATGGCGATCAAGGTCTATGAGCGCATCCTGCAGCTCTTCGAGGCCGAGGGCATCGATACGATCTTCGGTATCCCCGATCCGAACTTCGTGCACCTGTTCCATCTCGCCGAGGAACGCGGCTGGAACGTGGTGGCCCCGCACCACGAGGCGTCCGCCGGCTTCATGGCGGAGGCGGTGTCGCGGATGACCGGCAGACCCGCGGTGTGCATCGGCACGCTGGGCCCGGGTCTGGCCAACCTGGCCCCCGCCATGATGTGCGCCAAGGTGGAGAACTCGCCGGTCGTCTTCCTGGGCGGGCAGCGCGCGCGCATCACCGAGCAGCGGGTCCGCCGCGGCCGCATCCAGTTCGTCAGGCAGTCCCCCCTGCTCGAACCCTCGGTCAAGTACGCCGCCAGCATCGAGTACGCCGATCAGACCGACGAGATCCTCCGCGAGGGCCTGCGCAAGGCCATGACGGGAACCCCGGGTCCGGTCTACATCGAGTACCCGTCGCACGTGATCCTGGAAGAGCTCGACGTGCCGCCGGCGGCGCCGCCCTCGGCCTATCGGCTGGTCGGCCAGACGGCCGGCGCGGACAGGATCGCCGAGGCGGCGCGGTTGATCCGCGCGGCCGAGCGGCCGATCCTGCTGGTCGGCCACGGCGTGCACACGTCCCGGGCGGGGGAGCCGGTCAGGGCGCTCGCCGACCTGATGGCCTGCCCCGTCATCCAGACGTCGGGCGGCACCTCCTACATCAAGGGACTGGAGGACCGCACCTTCCCCTACGGCTTCTCGCCGTCGGCGATCGACGCGGTGGTGCGGTCCGACCTGTGCCTGGCCATCGGCACCGAACTCGGCGAGCCGGTCCACTACGGACGGGGACGGCACTGGGTCGCGAACGAGGAGAACCGCACGTGGATCCTCATCGAGCAGGACCCCGAGGCGATCGGCGTGAACCGGCCGATCGACGTGCCGCTGGTGGGCGACCTGCGGGCCATCGTCCCGCAGCTCGTCGAGGCCCTCGGGGACTCGCCGCGCACCCCGTCCCCGGAACTCGACGGCTGGATCAGGCAGGACGCCGACCGGCTGGCGGAACTGGCGGAGACGGCCCCCGCCGGCATGTCGCCCGTGCATCCCGCACGCCTGATCGTCGAGGCGACCAAGGTCTTTCCGGCGGACGGCATCATGGTGCGCGACGGCGGCGCCACCACCATCTTCGGCTGGACCTACTCGCAGGCCAAGCCGCATGACGTGCTCTGGAACCAGAACTTCGGCCATCTGGGCACGGGGCTTCCCTACGCCGTCGGAGCCTCGGTGGCCGAAGGCCGGAAGCGACCCCTGATGCTGATCACCGGGGACTCGTCGTTCCAGTTCCACATCGCGGAGTTGGAGACGGCCGCGCGCCTGAACCTGCCCCTGGTCTGCGTCGTGGCCGTCGACTACGCCTGGGGCCTGGAGGTGGGCGTCTACAAGCGCACCTTCGGCCAGGGGTCGCGGGAGACCGGGACGCGCTGGAGCACGAACACCCGCCTGGACAAGGTCGCCGAGGGCTTCGGCTGCCACGGCGAGTACGTCGAACGCGACGAGGACATCGCGCCCGCCATCAAGCGCGCCTACGCCAGCGGCAGGGTGGGGGTCGTTCACGTGGCGGTCGACCCGAAGGCCAATTCGGAGGAGATGCCGAGCTACGACGAGTTCCGGACATGGTACGCGGAAGGAACGCAGTGACCTGCCGGCCGACCCGCTCCGCCGGACCATTCGCGGCACATCGAAAAGAAGGATGGACGAGTCATGCGTGAATACCTGAAGTTCTACATCGGCGGCCAGTGGGTCGACCCGGCGGAGCAGCGGACCTTCGACGTCGTGAACCCGGCGACCGAGGAGGTGTGCGGCACGGTGGCCGTCGGCTCGGCCGCCGATGTGGACCGGGCGGTCGCGGCCGCCCGCGAGGCATTCGCCACCTGGTCGGTGACCGGCCGGGAGGACCGGCTCGAGGTGCTGCGGAACATCCTCGGGGAGTACCAGAAGCGCGCCGGCGACCTCGCCGCGGCGCTGACCGAGGAGATGGGCGCGCCGGCCGCGCTCGCGGGCGGCTTCCAGGTGGGGCTCGGGGCCGGACATCTGACCACGGCGATCGAGGTGCTGGAGAACTTCGCCTTCGAGGAGCGGCGCGGCGCCACGCTGGTCGTCAAGGAGCCGATCGGCGTCTGCGGGCTGATCACCCCATGGAACTGGCCGATGAGCCTGATCGCCGTGAAGGTCTTCCCCGCCCTGGCGACCGGCTGCACCATGGTGCTCAAGCCGTCGGAGAGGTCGCCCTTCACCGGGCAGATCTTCGCCGAGATCCTGGCCGCCGCGGGTGTTCCCGCCGGTGTGTTCAACCTCCTCCAGGGCGACGGCCCGAGCGTGGGCGTGCCGCTGTCCCGCCACCCCGGCGTCGACATGATCTCCTTCACCGGCTCGACCCGCGCCGGCATCGAGATCGCCAGGAACGCCGCGCCCAGTGTCAAGCGGGTGACCCAGGAACTGGGCGGCAAGAGCCCGAACATCATCCTCGACGACGAGACCTTCGCCGAGAACGTCCGCGGCGGTGTCGGTGAGATGATGGGCAACTCCGGCCAGACCTGTAGCGCGCCCTCGCGGATGCTGGTGCCCAGCGCCCGCATGGAGGAGGCCATCGCCATCGCCGAGGAGGCCGCCGCCCAGGTCACCGTGGGCGACCCCACCGGTGACGTGGTGATGGGCCCGGTGGTGTCGGAGTCCCAGTTCGAGAAGGTCCAGGCGCTGATCCAAAAGGGCATCGACGAGGGCGCCACCCTGGTGGCCGGCGGCCCCGGGCGCCCGGAGGGACTGGAGAGGGGCTACTACGTCAAGCCCACCGTTTTCGCCAACGTCACCAACGACATGACCATCGCCCGCGAGGAGATCTTCGGGCCGGTCGTCACGATCCTCGGCTACCGCGACATCGACCACGCCGTCGAGATCGCCAACGACACCGAGTACGGCCTGGCCGGCTATGTGGCGGGCGCCGACCTCGAACAGGCCCGCGCCGTCGCCCGCCGGATCCGGGCGGGATGGGTCGTGATCAACGGCGGGTTCGACTTCAACTGCCCGTTCGGCGGCTACAAGAAGAGCGGCAACGGACGGGAGTGGGGCGAGTTCGGCTTTGACGACTACCTGGAGGTCAAGGGCATCCCCGGCTACGCGCCCGACGAGGCCGCCTCGTGAGGCGATCGGTCCCACCGGCGACAGGGGAGCCGAAACGGACACGGGGTCCGGTGGAAGGAGGGGGCGGCCGATGGCCGTGATCGCCATGAGGAGACTCGGCGAGACCGTCGGGGCGGAGGTCCTGGACGTCGACGCCGACCGCCTGCTGAACGACGACGGCCTGCCGGCGGCGTGCATGCGGGGGCTTGAGGAGCACGGCGTGCTGCTGTTTCGCGGGCTGCGCATCGACGACCACGCGCAGGTGGCGTTCTGCCGGAAGCTGGGCGAGCTGGCCAGGTTCCCCAACTATCCGATCCCGGAGGTCATGGAGATCAGCTTCGACCCGGACAACCCGAACGCGGAGTACTTCGCCAGCAACGACCACTGGCACATCGACGGCGCCCTGGACGAGGTCCCGGCGAAGGCGTCGGCGATGAGCGCGCACGTGGTCGCCGACGAGGGCGGTGAGACCGAGTTCGCCAGCACCTACGCGGCCTATGACGCCCTCTCCGGAGAGGAGAGGGCACGCTATGCCGAGCTTCGGGTGGTCCACACGTTCGAGGCGATCCAACGCCGGACCTACCAGGATCCGGCGCCGGAGCAGCTGGCGGAGTGGGCGTCGCGGGCGGTGCGGGAGCATCCGCTGGTGTGGGAGCACCGGTCGGGACGGCGTTCCCTGGTGTTCGGGGCGACCGCGTCGCACATCGTCGGGATGGACGTCGAGGAGGGGCGGGCGCTGCTGACGGACCTCGAACGGCGGGCCACCACGCCGGATCGGGTGTTCCGGCACACCTGGTCGGTGGGCGACATGGTGATCTGGGACAACCGGGGCCTGGTCCACCGGGCGTGCCCCTTCGACCGGCGGCAGCCGCGCCGGATGCACCGCACCACTCTCGTCGGGGACGAGCCGATCCGATGAGCGTCCGCACGGCCGTCGTCACCGGCGGCGCCTCGGGCATCGGCGCCGCCATCGGACGGAGCCTGGCGGCCGACGGCGCCCTGGTGGCGATCTTCGACCTCGACGGCGACGCGGCCGGGGCCATGGCCGCCTCGATCGAGGAGACCGGCGGCAAGGCCGTCGGCCTGCCCGTCGACGTGACCGACCGCGCGGCCGTCGACGCCGGGGTCGAGGAGGTGCGGGCCCGGCTGGGCCGGCCGACGATCCTGGTGAACAGCGCCGGGCTGAGCGTCGACGGCCCGTTCCTCGACATCACCGCCGAGACCTGGAGCCGCGCGCTGGCCGTCAACCTCACGGGCACGTTCGACTGCTGCCAGGCGGTGCTCCCGGGCATGGTCGAGGAGGGCTGGGGCCGCATCGTCACCATCTCCTCGTCGAGCGTCCACAGCGGCGCGTCCGGAATGGCCGCCTACGTGGCGGCGAAGTCGGGCGTGGTCGGTCTCACCAAGGTGCTGGCGCTGGAGTTCGGCCGGCACGGGATCACGGTCAACACGATTCCGCCCGGCTTCATCGACACGCCCATGCTGCGCCGCACCGTGCAGCGGGGCTTCGTCGACGTCGGGCAGCAGACGGCGCGGACCCCGGTCGGCCGGATCGGCCGGCCCGAGGACGTCGCCGCCGCCTGCGCGTTCCTGGTCAGCGAGGAGGCCGGCTATGTCACCGGGCAGGTCATCGGCGTCAACGGCGGGCGCAACACCTGACGGGGCGGTGGCCGTTCAGCGTCCCTTCCACCGGGGGGGACGCTTTTCGGCGAACGCCCGGGGTCCTTCCTGGGCGTCCTCGCTGTGGTAGCAGCGTTCGGAGGCGTGCCTGGCGGCCTGCAGCGCCGCCGAACGCCCCATCTCGGTGGAGAGCATCACCGTTTCCCTGGCGGCCCGCACCGAGAGGGGAGCGCCGTCGAGGATCTCCCCGGCCAGTTCGAGCGCGGTCTCCAGCAGCTCGCCGGGGTCGGCGAGACGGTTGACGAGGCCGATCTCGTAGGCCCGCCGGGCGGTGATCGGCCTGCCGGTGAGCAGGATCTCCATCATGATCCGCTGCGGGATCATGTGGATCAGCGGCGCGGCCCACGGCGAGCTCCTGCCCACCTTCACCTCGGTCACCGCGAACGTCGCGCCGGTGCTGGCCACGCACAGGTCACAGGCCTGGGCGAGCATCCAGCCGCCGGCGAACGCGACTCCGTTGACCGCCGCGATGGTGGGCTTGGACAGCTCGACGGTGTCGTAGGGGAGGGGGAACATGTCGCGGGGCGGCACCCGCATGCCGGTCTCCACCATCTCCTTGAGGTCGCCGCCGGCGCAGAACGCCTTCTCGCCCGCGCCCGTGAGGACGGCGACGCGCAACGCCGGGTCCCGCTCGAAGCGGTCCCAGGCGGCGTACAGGCCTTCGCGCACCTCCCTGGTCAGGCAGTTGCGGGTCTCCGGCCGGTTCAGGGTGATGACGGCGATGCCGTCGTCGCGGGCGGCGAACAGCACGGCGTCGCTCACTAGAAGCCCCTCCGCTGGATGGTGTGGGCCGCCCGCTCCAGGTCCTCCCGGAAGCCGGGATGGGCGACGGCGATCAGCCGGCGGGCGCGCTCGGCCAGGGTCCGGCCCCGCAACTCGGCCGCGCCGAACTCGGTGACGATCACGTCCACGTCGCTGCGCGCGGTGGTGACCGGCCCGGACAGGGCGGCGGTGATCCGGCTGACCGTGCCGCCCTTGGCGGTGGCGGGCAGGGCGATGACGGCGTGCCCGCCCGGCGAGCGCGCGCCGGCCCGGACGAAGTCCACCTGGCCGCCGGTGCCGCCGAGGTAGGCCGGGCCGCTCTGCTCGGCGTTCACCTGGCCGGTCAGGTCGACCTCCAGCGCCGAGTTGATGGTCACCAGCCCGTCCAGTTGCGCGAGCACGGCCGCGTCGTGGGTGTAGGACGTGGCGCACATGCGGATCCGCGGGTTGCGGTGGGCGAACTCGTACAGGCGCCGGGTGCCGATCAGGGCGCCGTTGATCGACACCCCCCGGTCGATGCGCTTGCGGGCGTTGGTGACGGCGCCCGCCTCGATCAGGTCGACCAGGCCGTCGCCCAGCATTCCGGAGTGCACGCCGAGGTCCCGGCGGTCCCGCAGCAGACGCAGCAGGGCGTCGGGAACGGCGCCGACCCCGGTCTGCAGGACCGCGCCGTCCTCGATGTAGGCGGCGGCGTGCCGGGCGATGGCCTCGTCGGTCTCGGTGATCCGCGCCGGCGGCACCTGCACTGGCGGGCGGGAGACGGGCACGGCGTAGTCGATCCGGGCCGCGGGCAGCAGTTCGCCGTGGGTGTAGGGGACCTGCTCGTTGACCTCGGCGATGACGACGCGGGCCCTGGCGACGGCGGCCTGCACGTAGTCGCTGATCAGGCCGAGGCTGTGGTCACCGTTCGCGTCGGCCGGGCTGACCTGGACGAGGGCGACGTCGCATCCGATGATCCCGGCCTCGATCATCGGGCCGACCTGGCTGACGTGGCAGGGGATCACGCTGAGCCGGTGCGCCCTGGTCAGCGAGCGCAACGCCCCGATCGCCCCCATGCTGGACAGCGCGCAGGCGTCCGTCGCCGCCGGGGTGAACAGCCCGGAGAAGCTCGTGGCGATGAAGGCCGACAGCCCGCCGATGGTGCCACCCTGCTCGATCAGCGCCTCGACCAGCGTGGTCGGCTCGCCGCACGCCTGGCCGATGACGATGCGGTCGCCGGGGCGCAGGAACCGGCCGAGGTCCACCTCGCCGGCCGTGGCGACGACCGTCATGGGCGCCGCCCCGACGCCAGCAGCGCCTGCGCGCGGGCGAGGTGGGGGCGGTCGAGCATGACGCCCTTGTGGCCGATGGCGCCGGCGCCGGGATGGGCGGCGAACAGGTCGACGATCTTCTGGGCCGCGGCCAGTTCCTCCTCGGTGGGCGTGAAGGCGGCGTTGATCACCTCGACCTGGTCGGGATGGATGGCCAGCATCCCCCGGTAGCCGTCGCGGCGCACCTTCTCGGCCCGCCGGCGCAGCCCCTCCAGATCGCGGAAGTCGCCGTGGATGGTCTCGACGGCCGCCACGCCGGCGGCGGCGGCGCCCAGCAGGCACAGGCTCCGGGCCAGCTCGTAGGTGAATCCGTAGCTCCCGTCGGGCCCGCGGTTCTCGCCGGCGCCCACGGCGTCGGCGAGGTCCTCCGCGCCCCAGCTCATCGCGACCATCCGCGGTGCCCCCTGGTACGAGCCGGTGGTGAACATGCCCTCGGCCGTCTCGGTCACCAGGACGATGACCTGCGTCGTCCCCCGCTCGATGCCCGCCGCGACCTCCAACGCGGACAGGTAGTGGCCGAGCACGTCCACGTCCTGGCGGCCGCGCGACTTGGGCAGCATGATCCCCCCGGGCCGGGCCGGGATCACCGCCGCCAGGTCGGCCAGGGCATGGGGGCCGTCCAGCGGGTTGATCCGCACCCACAGGCGGCCCCGGTCGGCCGGTGGCCGGGACGCCAGGAAGGCCGCGACCATCTTCCGGGCCCTGGGCTTCTCGTCGGGGGCCACCGCGTCCTCCAGGTCGAGGAGGACGATGTCGGCCGTTCCGTTGGCGGCCTTGCTCATCTTCCGTTCGCTGTCGCCGGGGGCGAACAGCCAGGAACGCGCGCCGGGGACTGCTCCGGTGCCGGTCATCGCTTCTGTGGCCTCTCGGTTCGGTGTCGTTGCGGCGTCAGTAGGACTTGGGCAGATCGAGCACCTTCTCGGCCAGGAAGTTCAGGATCATGTGGGGGCTCACCGGCGCGGTGCGCGGGATGAGGACCTCCCGTAGGTAGCGTTCGACGTGGTACTCCTGGGCATAGCCCATGCCGCCCAGGGTCAGCATCGCGGTGTGGCAGGCCTCGAATCCGGCCTCGGCGGCCAGGTACTTGCCGGCGTTCGCCTCGACCCCGCAGTCCAGGCCCTGGTCGAACATCGTGGCCGCCTTCATGACCATCAGGTTGGCGGCCTCCAGTTGGGCCCAGCACTTGGCCAGCGGGTGCTGGAGGCCCTGGTTCATGCCGATGGGCCGGCCGAAGACGACGCGCTCCCTGGCGTAGCGGGCGGCGCGCCTGATCGCCGCGCGTCCGAGCCCGACGGCCTCGGCGCCGAGCAGGATGCGCTCGGGATTGAGACCATGCAGGATGATCTTGAAGCCCTCGCCCTCGGCCCCGATCCGGTCCTGTTCGGGGATCCACAGGTCGGAGATGAACAGGATGTTGGAGTCGACCGCGTGCCGGCCCATCTTGGCGATCCTGCGGACCTCGATCCGGGAACGGTCGAGGTCGGTGAAGAACAGCGACAGCCCCTCGGTCCTGCGCTCGACCTCCTCCAGGGGCGTGGTGCGGGCGAGCAGCATCATCTTGTCCGCCACCTGGGCAACGGAGATCCAGATCTTCTCCCCGTTGACCAGGTAGCCGCCGTCGCGCCGTTCCGCCCGGGTCCTGAGCCTGGTCGTGTCCAGGCCGGCGTCGGGCTCGGTCACCGCGAAGCAGAGGAGGTGCTCGCCGTCGAGCACCGACGGGATCATGCGCCGCCGCTGCTCCTCGGTGCCGAACAGCACCACTGGCTGCATGCTGAACACCGGGCCGTGGATGCTGGAGGCGGCCGTCATCCCGCCGCCCGACTCGGCGACGGCCTGCATCATGATCGCTGCTTCGGTGATGCCCAGGCCCGCGCCGCCGACCGCCTCGGGCATGGCGACGCCGAGCCAGCCGGAGTCGGCCATCGTCTTGTGGAAGTCGTGCGGGAAGACGCCTTCGCGGTCGCGCTCGAGCCAGTACTCGTCGGAGAACCGGGAGCAGTGGTCGAGGACCGCGTCGCGGATGCTCTGCTGGTCTTCGGTGAGGGAGAAATCCACGGTCTCAGTCCTTAGGGGGCGTGTGCTGCCGGAGGAACCTCGGGCCGGTCAGGGTCGGCCATGCCGGGCCTGGACTGGGCGCCGCCGGCGGGGCCGTCAGGCGACGTCATCCGGCTGCGCGTCGCCCGGACGAGCGTCGTGCGCTCCTGCGACCCCGCCGATCTCGTCCATCACTTCCCGGGTATGGGCGCCGAGCCTGGGGGCCGGGCCGGCGACACGACCGGGGGTCCGGGAGAACCAGGCCGGCGGGCCGGGAAACCGCACCGGGCCGTTGGGGGTGTCCACCGTCTCGAAGAACCCCGCCTCGTTCAGATGCGGATTGTCGAACAGCTCGTCGAGCGTGCGGACCGGCGCGGCGGGAATGTCCAAAGATCGGAGCAGATCGAGCCAGTCCCGCGTCGTGCGCTCCAGGAAGGTCTCTCCCAGCAGGGCGTAGACGGTGTCGATCTGGCGCGCCCGCTGCTGGAGGGTGGCGAAGCGCTCGCCGGCCCACGCCGGCCGCACGGCGCCGACGAACGCCGACCACTGCTTGTCGTTGTACACCAGCGCGGAGATGTGACCGTCCTTGGTGCGGTAGGGCCTCCGGTTGGGCGTCACCGCGCGGGGGTAGGCGGCGGGGCCCAGGGGAGGGCTGAACATCGCGCCGTTGGCATGTTCGACCAGCATGAACGCCGCCATGGTCTCGAACATGCCGACCTCGACCTCCTGGCCCTCGCCGGTCCGCTCGCGGTGGAACAGCGCCATCATGGTGGCGTACAGGGCCGTCAGCCCGGCCACCTTGTCCGCCAGGATGGTGCCGACGTAGCTCGCCTCACCGGTCAGCCGTTCCTGTACGGACGGCAGGCCGCATTCCGCCTGGATGGTGTCGTCGTAGGCGGTGAGGTCGGCGTCCGGGCCGCGGCGGCCGTAGCCGTAGCAGTTGGTGTAGACGATCGACGGATTGACGGCGGCCACCTCTGGGTAGCCGAACCCGAGTCCGGCGATCGCCTTGGCGCGCATCGAGTGGATGAACACGTCGCTACGCCCGATGAGCGCACGCAGCCTGTCCTTGGCCTCGTCGCGGCGCAGGTCGAGCAGCACGCTGCGCTTGCCGCGGTTCACGTTGACGAAGACGCCGCCCATGCCCGGCTCCGGGCCGACCGAGATGTGGCGGGTGTTGTCGCCGGCGGGAGGCTCGACCTTGATCACGTCCGCTCCCATGTCGGCCATGATCTGGGTGCAGTAGGGGCCCATCACCATCGCCGTCAGATCGACGACGCGCACTCCGGACAGGGGACCCGTGTGCTTCATGCGCCTGGCACCACCATCTCCTGCTGAGCCTTCCCGCCGTCTCCTTCGTCCCGGTACGAGCCGTACCCGGGGGCGCGGACGGCCTCCAGGAGACGGCATCAGTGAGACTAAAGGATGAATCCTTGTAAGGATAGTGATATCAAGATGGCGTGAGCGACACCGACGCCGGGGGCGTACCGCAGCGCACGAGCCGAGGATTCCGGGACACGACCCTCCCCGGCGCGATCGCCGGGGTGCTGGACGCCGCGCTCGCGGCGCGCCCGCACGCCACGGCGGTCGAGACCGCCTCCGGTGCCTGGTCGTACGCCGAGCTCGACGACCGGGCCCGGCGGGCGGCCGGTGCGCTGTGGTCGCTCGGCGTGCGCCCCGGCGACCGCGTCGCGGCCTGCCTGCCCAACGACCTGGACATCGTCGCGGCCTTCCACGGCGCGCAGCGGATCGGAGCCGTCTGGGCGGGGATCGGCGAGGCGCTCACGGCGGTCGAGCAGCAGGAGCTGCACGACCTCTGTGAACCGGCGGTGGTGCTGGCCGGGCCGCGCTGCCGGCTGGACTCGCCGGGCCGCGTCGACCCCGATCGGTGGGCGGAGCTCACGGCCCGCGGCGAGGCGGCCCCCCGGGTCGAGCCGGCCCTCGACGCCCCAGCCGGGATCGCGTTCACCAGCGGGACGTCGGGGCGCCCCAAGGCGGTCGTGCACAGCCAGCGCAACCTGCTCCTGCCGGGCGCGGTCCTCGTCGCCACCCGGGGATGGGGACCCGGGCTGCGCAAGGGCGACAGCTTCCCGCTGACGATCCTCAACCTCATGGTCCTGTCCACCCTGCTCACCGCGCAGGCCGGCGGGTGCTCCGTCGTGATGGACCGGCGCGACGTCGACGGGGTCGCCGACTGGATCTCCGCGCGGCGCGTCACGGTGTGGAACGGTGCTCCCGCGCAGCTCTACGACCTCGCCGGACGCTCGGACCTCGACCTGGGCTCACTTCAGGAGGTGTGGAGCGGGGGCGGCGACACCCCGGACGCGCTGCGGCGGGCGTTCGCCGAGGCGCACCGGCTGGTTCCCCGGGCCACGTACGGCCTGACCGAGGCGCCGACCGTCGTGTCGATCGACCCGCCGGGGCAGGAGTGGCGCCCGGGCATGAGCGGGCGGCTGCTGCCGCACTACGACGTCGCGGCCTACGACGACGAGGGCCGCCGGCTGCCGGCCGGTGAGCTGGGCGAGCTGCGGCTGGGCGGGGCCGCCGCCGGACCGTGGGCGGGTGCGTGGACGCCGATGCTGGGGTTCTGGGAACGGGGCGGAGTCCGTCCGCCGGAGCCCGGCCCGGTCCCCACCGGTGACGTGGGCACCGTCGACGGCGACGGGTGGGTGACGGTGCTGGACCGCAAGAAGCTGGTCATCGTCCGCGGCGGGGCGAACGTCTACCCGCTCCAGGTGGAACGGGTCATCGAGGCGCACCCGGACGTCGCCGCGGCCGCCGTGTGCGGGGTGCCCGACGACCGTCTCGGGCAACGGGTGGCCGCCGTGGTCCAGAGCGCCGGCCCCCCGCTCGACTTCCGGGCGCTCGCCGAGTTCTGCCGGCGGGAGCTGTCGCCGTACAAGGTTCCGGAGATCTGGTCCCAGGTCGACGCCCTGCCGAGGAACGCCATGGGCAAGGTGCAGCGCACCCGGCTGAGCGGGCTCGTCGGCCCGTTCCCGGGTCCCGGAACGGCCTGAGGAACGGACCCCCATCACTGTTAGCCTTGCAATCATGGAACTTGCTGGGGGCGAGCACACCAAGATCGGGCAGCTGCGCATGGCGGAGCTGGTCGCCTCCGCGCTGCGTGAGCGGATCCTCGCCGGCGGCATCGTCGACGGCTCGACGCTCCCCAAGCAGGACCAGCTCGTCGAGGAGTTCGGGGTCAGCTACCCCTCGGTGCGGGAGGCGCTGCGGATCCTGGAGACCGAGGGCTTCATCACCGTGCGGCGCGGCAACCGCGGCGGCGCCACGGTGCACGCTCCCGACATCGGCACCGCCGGCTACGCCCTCGGCCTGACGCTGCAGGCGATGCAGGTCAAAGTCCCCGACCTCGGCGCGGCCCTGGCCACCCTGGAGCCGCTGTGCGCGGCGCACTGCGCGCAGCGTACGGACCGCGGGCGCGCCGTGGTGCCGCCGCTGCGGGAGCTGCTCGCCGAGGGCGACGACTGCCTCGACGACGGCGCGGCGTTCACCCGCGCCTCGCGCAAGTTCCACGACACCCTCGTCGGGTTCGAGCCCAACGCCACGCTGCGCGTCGTCGTCATGAGCCTCACCTCGCTGTGGTCGGTCCAGGAGGAGACCTGGGCGGACGTCCAGATGTCGCGCGGCGCCTACCCCTCGCGCTCCGACTGCGCCGCCGCCCAGCGGGCGCACGAACGTCTCGTGACGAGCATCGAGCAGGGCGACGCCGACGAGGCCGCGCGGATCGCGCAGGAGCATCTCACGGCGGCCCAGCGCTGGGTGTGCCGCACGCTCAAGGACAGGGTGATCGACGCCGCCTCCAGCCGGAGCCGGATGCGGTTCCGCCGCGGCTGAGGGGCCTTCGCGTCCGGTCCGTGCGCCTGACGACCCTCATGCTCTTCATGACATGCTGGCGGAAGTCATCAATCATTGTAAGTTTAACGAGATAAGAACGGGATGCGCGCAGGCCGGTCCGTGGCCACGTTCTGCGGCGGAAGAGAGACCCGCGTGGCACTGGACCGCGATGCCGCCGCACGGATGTTCGACCTCGACGGCCGGGTGGCGATCGTGACCGGCGCCTCGTCGGGTCTGGGGGCCTCGGTGGCCCGTGCCCTGGCCTCGGCCGGCGCCCGGGTGGCCGTCGTGGCCCGCCGCCGGGACCGGCTGACCGAGCTCGCCGGGCGGATCGGCGGCCTCGCCGTCGCCTGCGACCTGTCCGACCTCGACCGGGTCGGTGCCCTCGTGCCGGCGGTGGCCGAGGGCCTGGAGCCGCCGGAGATCCTCGTCAACGCCGCGGGGAACATGTTCACGACCGAGCGCGCCGAGAGCGAGCCGCTCGACGCCGTCCGCCGGACCATGGACCTCAACCTGCTGGCCCCGTTCCTGCTCGCCCAGGCCGTCTTCCCCCACATGCGCGCCGTCGGCCGGGGCGCGATCGTCAACGTCTCGTCCATCAGCGGCCGGGTCGGCATCCCCGGGATCCCGCAGGCGTCCTACGCGGCGAGCAAGGCGGGGCTGTCCGGGCTGACCGCTGAACTCGCGGTGCAGTGGGCGCGGCACTCGATCCGGGTGAACACGGTGGCCCCCGGCTTCTTCCGCAGCGAGATCACCAGTCCGCTCTACGAGAGCGAGCGCGCTTTGGAGTACCTGCGCCGCAACACCCCGCTGCCGACGGAGGGGACCGCGGACGACATTGTCGGCGCCGTCCTGTGGCTCGTCGGCGACGCCGGGCGTTACGTCACCGGGCAGACGGTCGTCGTGGACGGCGGCTGGACCGCCCGCTGACGCGGCGGCTCCCGGACCCGCGTGGAGTCCGGGGCCCACCCTTACCCGGTCTTAGCATTGTAATACTTACAATGATTGTCTAGCGTCGCCTCATGGACTTCACGATGGGCGCGGCCGCCACGAAGCTCCGCGACGAGCTGCGCCGGCTGGTGGCCGAGCACGTCCCGCCCGACTACCTCGGGGCCTTCACCGACGATCCGGCGGATCTGGAGACCGCGCAGAAGTTCTGCCGGCTGCTCGCCGAGCGCGGCCTGCTCTGCCTGGCCTGGCCGCGGGAGTACGGCGGACGGGACGCCTCGCCGTGGGAGCAGACCGTCGTCCGCGAGGAGATGTGGGCGCACCACGAGCCGCGCGGCGCGCAGTACATGGGCGTCAACTGGGTCGGGCCGACCATCATGCGGCACGGCACCGACGGGCAGCGGCGGCGGCACCTGCCGCCGATCGCGCGCGGCGAGGTGATCTGGTGCCAGGGCTTCAGCGAGCCCGACGCCGGCTCGGACCTGGCGTCGCTGCGCACGGTGGCCCGGCGGGACGGCGACGGCTGGCTGATCTCGGGCCAGAAGGTCTGGACGTCCTACGCCACCATGGCGCAGTGGTGCTTCCTGCTGGCCCGCACCTCCCGGCGCGAGCGCAGGCAGCAGGGGCTGACGATCTTCCTCGTGCCGATGGACGCCCCCGGCGTCGAGGTCCGGCCGATCGACTGCCTGATGGGCCCGCACCACCTCAACGAGGTGTTCTTCGACGACGTGCGGGTCACCGAGGCCGACGTGCTCGGCACGGTCGACGAGGGCTGGAAGGTCGTACAGGAGGTGCTGTCGTTCGAGCGGGTGGGCATCGCCCGCTACGCGCGCTGCGAGCGCCTGCTGCAGGCCGCGCCGCGGGTGCTGGGCGACGGCTGGGAGGACCTGCCCGCCGAGTTGCGGGTCCGGTGGGCGCGGATGCTGACGCACTGCCGGCGCGCCCGGCTGCTCGCCTACCGCGTGATCGCGCTGCAGAGCCGGGGTCAGGTGCGGCCGAACGACGCCGCGGCCTACCGGATCGCGGTGACCAGGCTCGACCAGGACAGCGCGGAGGTGCTCATGGACATCGCGGCGCTGGCGCCGCAGGACGATGCGCAGACCCGCTGGTTCCGCCTGGAGGTGGAGGACCACTGGCGGTACTCGCACGCCTCGACGGTCGCCTCCGGGAGCATCGACGTCCAGCGGATCCTGCTGGCCCGGGCACTGCTGGCGGCATCGTGAACATCGAGCTGAGCGAAGCGGCCGCCGAGTACGGGCGGCAGGCGCTGCGGGCGCTGCGGGCGGCCGGCGGAGACCGGCTCGTCCAGCTCGCCGAACGGGAGCCCGGGCGCCGGGAGGACCTGGTGGCGCCGGTCCTGCGCGAGCTGGGCGCATGGGACCTCGACCCGCGCGGCGACGCCGACGACCTGGAGGCCGCGGCGGCCCTGTGCCGCAGCGCAGGCTACTGGGCGGTCGCCTATCCGGTGGCCGAACGCCTCGCCCGTCCCGCCGACCTGGACGTCGACGGGCTCGTGGTCGTCGCCGACTCCGCCCCCAAGGGCGCGGTGGCGGGGCTCGGCCTCCGCTGGGTGGCGGTGACGCTGGACGGCCGGCGCGGCGACGCGGTCGCCAGGACGCCGAACGTCCCGCCGCGCACCTCGGCGTTCGTCACCGATCTCGACGTCCGGCCGCTCGACGAGGCCGGTGCGGGGGACGTGGCGCTGGGCCTGGTCCTGCCGTGCTGGACGCTGCTGGGGATGCTCGACCGCGCGATCGAGCTCACCCGCTCCCACGTGCTCGCCCGGCACCAGTTCGGCGGTCCGCTGGCCGAGCGGCAGGGCGTCCAGTTCCAGTTGACCGACGCCGAGGTGGAGCGCAGCGGTGCCGAGGCGCTCGCCAAGTACGCGCTGTGGAGCGTTCAGGCCGGGCTCGCCGAGGCACTCGACGACGCGCTCGCGCTCCGGCTGGCGGCGCTGGAGGCGGCCGAGACGGTGTTCCGCACCGCGCACCTGCTGCACGGCGCCATCGGCTTCTGCGACGAGACGACCCTGTCGTGGGTGTCGCGGTACAGCCAGCCGGTGCGGCGGCTGCCGCTGGGCCTGTCGGCGACCCGGGACCGGCTGACCCGGCAGATCGGGCGGCGCGGCCTGACCGGCCTGTTCCCGGGGGCGACGTCGTGAGGTACGACGACCTTCCCGGTGAGCTGTCCGTCGAGAGTGACGGCCCGGTCCGCACCGTCGTCATCAACCGGCCGGCGGAGCTGAACGCCGTTGACCGCCCGCTGCACTGGGCGCTCGCCAACGTCTGGCAGCGCCTGGCCCGGGACACCGAGGCCAGGGCGGTGATCCTCACCGGCGCGGGCCGCGCGTTCAGCGCGGGCGGCGACCTGGGCTGGATCACCTCGTTCCTGGACGACCCGGTCGCCCGCGACGAGAGCCTCCGCGAGGGCGCGCAGATCATCGAGGAGATGCTCCGCTTCCCCCTGCCGGTGGTCGCCGCCGTCAACGGCCCGGCGGTCGGCCTCGGCTGCAGCGTCGCGCTGCTGTGCGACGTCGTCCTGATCTCCGAGACCGCGTACCTGGCCGACCCGCACGTCGCCGTCGGCCTGGTGGCCGGTGACGGCGGCGCCGCGTTCTGGCCGCTGCTCACCCCGATCCTCCGCTCCCGCGAGTACCTGTACACCGGCGACCGCATCCCCGCGGCCAAGGCCGTCGAGCTGGGGCTCGCCACCCGCACCACCGCTCCCGGGGACCTGCTGCCCGAGGCCCGCCGCCTCGCCGCCCGGTTCGCCGCACAGCCGGTCGAGGCGCTCCGCGCCACCAAACGGGTCGTCAACATGCACCTGTCCCAGGCGCTGGCCGGCCCACTGCAGGCCGGCTTCGCCGCCGAGGCCGCCACCATGCGCTCACCCGAGCACCGCGCCCGGCTGCTCGCCCTCAAGGCGAAGGCGGGATCATGACGCGCGCCGATCTGGACCCGTTCCGCGCGCACGTCCGTCACCGGTGCCGGATGCGCGTTCGCCAGGATCGGCGTCGTGTACTGACCGGCTTCGGGCGGGTGGCCGGACATCGCGTCCGGCTGCTCGTTCTGCCGGGGAGGGCGGGGACATGACGCGCGCCGATCTGGACGAGTTCCGGGAACGGGTGCGCGACTGGTGCCGGGCGCACGTTCCGAAGGACTGGCGGCGGGAGCAGACGGGGGTCTCGGACGAGGAGTTCGTGAGCTTCCAGCAGGAGTGGTTCCAGGAGCTGCGGCGGGCGGGGTTCGCCGTGCCGCACTGGCCGGCGGAGTGGGGCGGCGGGATGCCGGTCGCCGAGCAGGTCGTGCTCTACCAGGAGCTGGCCGCCCACGACGCGCCCCGGCTGGTGCTGGCCTTCGTCGCGATCCACCACGCGGCCTCCACGCTGCTGGCGGCGGGCACCGACGCGCAGCGCCGCAGGCACCTGCCGGCGATCCTCGACGGCGAGATCTGGGTGCAGGGATTCTCCGAGCCCGGCGCCGGATCGGACCTGGCCGCGCTCAGCACGTCCGCACGCCGGGAGGGCGACGCCTACGTCGTCAACGGCCAGAAACTGTGGGCCAGCGGCGCCGCGCACGCCGACTGGTGCCTGCTGCTGGCCCGCACCGACCCCAGCGCGCCGAAGCGGCGCGGCATCTCCTACTTCCTGATGGACATGCGCACGCCCGGCATCGACGTGCGTGCGGTCCGGCAGGCGACGGGCGAGTCGCACTTCTGCGAGATCTTCCTGGACGACGTCGTCATCCCCGCCGAGCACCTGGTCGGGCCGGAGAACGAGGGCTGGCGGGTGGCGCAGCGGACGCTGGGCGCCGAACGCGGCATGACCATGCTGGAGCTGGCCGAGCGGCTGGGCAACGGCGGGTTCCGATGGCTGGTGGAGCTGTGCGCGCGGCCCGGGCCGGGCGGGGCGCGTCCGCTCGACGATCCGCTGGTGGCGGACCGGCTCGCGGCGCTGGAGACCGAGCTCACCGGGCTGCGCGCGCTATGCGCGCGGCTCGTCGCCGACGAGGACCCGGGCCCGGCGGACGCCTCGATCGTGAAGCTGTACTACAGCGAGCTGCTGCAGCGGATGACGGACTTCGGCGCCGAGGTCGCGGGGCTGGCCGCCCACACCGCGCTGCGCAAGCCCCTGTCGAGCGGGTGGGAGTCAGGGGCCTGGGTCCTGGACTTCATCGGCTCGTGGGAGTGGACAATCCCGGGCGGGACCAGCGAGATTCAGCGCTCCATCATCGGCGAGCGCGGCCTCGGCCTGCCCCGCGAACCGAGGGGAAGCTGATGCCCGCCGAGAGCCCCGGTCTGTCCGAGCTCCACGACGAGCTGCGCGCGGTGGCCCGCGACCTGCTCGGGAAGGCCGATGCCGAGGCCGCGGCCGACTGGCGGTCGATCGCCGGGGCCGGATGGCCGGGCCTTGAGGTGCCGGGCGCCTTCGACGGCGCGGACGCCACGTTCGCCGAGGTCGCCGTCATCCTCCAAGAGATGGGCCGTGCGGCGGCGCGTGGCCCCTACGCGGCCGTGGCGGTCCTCGGGGTGGGGGTGCTCAACCTGCTGGAGTCCGGCCCGGACCGGGACCGGCTGCTCCGCGACACCGCCGCGGGCGACGCCGTCCCTGTCGCTGTGCTGGAGGGCGAGGCTATGGGGGAGACGTCGTTCCGCATCGCGCGGACCGCGCGCGGACCACTGCTGCACGGCACGGCCGACTTCGTGCTGGACGCGCCCGCCGCCGACCGGCTCCTCGTGCCGGCCCTCGATCCGGACGGGACGCCCGTCATCGTCGGCGTCGATCCGCGGGCGGCCGGGCTGAGCGTCGAGCGGCGGCCGGTCCTCGACGCCACCCGCGGCTTCGGCCGTGTCGCCGTCACCGACGTCAGCGTGCCCCCGGAGTCGGTGTGGCGGTTCCGCGGCGACCCGCAGGAGGCCGTGCGGCGCCTGCGCGACCGGGCCGCCGTCGCCATGGCCTGCGACAGCCTCGGGCTGAGCAAGGCCATGCTGGAGGCCACCGTGGCCTACGCCGGGGTACGGGAGCAGTTCGGACGCAAGATCGGTTCCTTCCAGGCCGTCAAGCACGCGTGCGCCGACATGCTCGTCCAGGTGTCGGTGGCCCGGGAACTCGTCGCGGCGGCCGTGCGGGGCCAGGCCGGCGACGAGCCGGGGGCCGCCGTCGCGGCGTCGATGGCCAAGTCCTACGCCTGCGCGGCCGCGGTCGAGGTCGCGGGCAAGGCGATGCAGCTCCACGGAGGCATGGGCTACACGTGGGAGAGCGGCGTCCACGTCTACCTCAAGCGCGCCGCGCTCAACCGTTCGCTGTTCGGCTCGCCGGCGCTGCACCGCAGGCGGCTGGCTGAACGGTATTCGCCCCTGGCGCGGGAACGGCTCGATGCCTATGGTGGTAGTGAGCGTTCGCTTTCTTAGCCCCGGCTCGCCCGGCCGGAGCGGTTGGGAGTCCCCCATGTCGTTCACCTGGTTCATCTCGGTCGATGACCACCTCATCGAGCCGTCCCGGCTGTGGCAGGAACGGCTGCCCGCGCGATGGCGGGACACCGGACCCCGGATCGTGCGGGACGGCGACTCGGAGTTCTGGGTTTACGAGGACCGGCAGATCGTCACCACCGGCCTCAACGCGGTGGCGGGCAAGCGGCGCGAGGAGTTCTCACCCGAGCCGATCACCTACGACGAGATGCGGCCCGGCTGCTACGACCCCGCCGCCCGGGTGGCCGACATGAACCAGGGCCGGGTGCTGGCATCGATGCTCTTCCCGTCCTTCCCCCGCTACTGCGGCCAGGTCTTCCACGAGGCCAGGGACAAGGAGCTCGCGCTGCTGTGCGTGCGCGCCTGGAACGACTTCATCCTCGAGGAGTTCGCGCAGGCCCACCCGGGCCGGTTCATCCCGATGATGATCATTCCGCTGTGGGACCCGGTGGCCGCGGCCGCGGAGATCGAGCGGACCGCCGCCCGCGGCGCCAAGTCGATCGCCTTCTCCGAGAATCCGGCCAAGCTCGGGCTGCCGTCGATCCACACCGGGCACTGGGACCCGGTCTGGCGGGCCTGCGACGAGACCGGCCTGGTCGTATCGATGCACGTGGGCTCCTCCTCCAACCTGCTGCGCACCTCCGACGACATGCCGACGCTGGCGTTCATGGCCTACTCGGCGGCGGTCAACCAGGCCGGCACGCTGCTGGACTGGCTGTTCAGCGGCAACTTCGCCAGGTTCGCCAACCTGAAGATCGCCCTGTCGGAGGGCTCGATCGGCTGGATCCCCTACTTCCTGGAGCGGGCCGAGCAAGTCGTCGACAAGCAGAAGTACTGGGCCTCCCGCTTCGACATCGACATGAACGCCGCGCACGACCGCGGCGAGGTCAAGAGCGCGGCCCGCTTCGATCTGGACACCGACATCCGCCGGCTGTTCAGGGACCACGTCTACGGGACCTTTATCGAGGACCACGCTGGCCTACGGCTGCTGGACGTCATCGGCGAGGACAACGTGATGCTCGAGTGCGACTACCCCCACTCGGACTCCACCTGGCCCGACACGATCGAGATGGCCGGCAAGTGGCTGGGGCACCTGCCCGAGGACGTGCAGCACAAGATCACCATGGGCAACGCGGCACGGGTCTACGACTTCACGCCGGCCGATCCGGCCACCATCGAGGTCTCCTGACCCTGGGATCTCCCGGCCCGCCTTCTTGCCTTCGGAAGGCGGGCCGGGACCTCCTTCGCGTCAGCGCACCGTGATGGCGCGCTCGGGACAGTTGTCCGCGGCCCGGCGCGCCGCCTCCCGGTGCTCGGCCGGGACCTCGCCGACCAGGACCGTGCCGTGGCCCTCCTCATCGAGGCCGAACACCTCCGGGGCGATCTCCCAGCAGCGCGCGTGGCCCTGGCAGCGGTCCGGATCAACGGTTGCCTTCATCGGTCGTCCTCCTTGTCGGGGGCGGGTCGAGGCGACTCAGAACGTGGCCGACAGGGCCCACGGGCCCTCCGGGAAGGGCCGGCCGAGCAACTCCATGCTGTAGGCGATCCGGCCGGTGACGGTGCCGGGATCGGCGCCGCACAGCAGGAGCGCCGCGTCGGCCATGGCGCCGTCGTCCTCCACCGGGGCGTTGTCGGGAGTGTGCGGTGAGACCACGGCCACGCCGGGGGTCATCACCAGACCGGACGTGCCGAGCGCGTTGACGCTCACGCCGGTGCCGTGGACCTCGGCGGCCAGGCCGGTCGTGAGGCGGTCGAGCGCCGCCTTGCACATCCCGTACGGCACGCAGCCGTCGGCCGCCCAGTCCGGGTACGGCGGCCCCAGGGGATGGCGGGCCTGCTTGGAGGTGATGTTGACGATCCAGCCGCGCCCGCGCTCGATCATGCCGGGGACCGCGAGCTGGCAGAGCCGGAACGGCGTGTGCACCATCATCTGGAACATCAGCGCGTAGCGGCGGGGGCGGACCTCGAGCGCGGGCCCGTAGAAGTTGACGCCCGCGTTGTTCACCAGGGTGTCCACCGGGCCGAGCGCCTCCTCGGCCCGCGCCACCAGGGTCTCGACCTCCTCCGGTGAGGTGAGGTCGGCGGGGAGCGCCGCGACGACGCCACCCCTGGCCCTGATGCGGCCGGCGACCTCTTGCAAAGACCCCGGCAGCGCGGACGTTCCCGGTGCGACCGTCCGCGCCACCAGGGCCACCGCCGCGCCCTCGGCCGCCAGGCGTTCGGCGATGCGCTGCCCGATGCCGCGGCTCGCGCCGGTGACGAGCGCCACGCGGCCGTTCATCGATCCCAAGACCACTCCCGGGGTGAGTCGGAGGCCGGGCGACCGCCCAGCAAAGTAAGTGCCTACTCCCTTATCTTCCCAGTGCGTGGACGTTATTGTAAGTGAGCAATCGCTCTTTTGCCTCGATCCTGCCGAAGGGACCCCGGCCATGCACGACATCGTGATCCGCAACGGCGAGGTGGCCGACGGGACGGGCGCGGCCCCGCGGCGGGCCGACGTCGCCGTCGACGGCGACCGGATCGCCGCGGTCGGTGCGGTCACCGGCCGGGGCCGGCGCGAGATCGACGCCACGGGACGGCTGGTGACCCCGGGGTTCATCGACGTCCACACCCATCTCGACGCCCAGCTGTTCTGGGACCCGGCGGCCACGCCCTCCTGCCACCATGGCGTCACCACGGTCGTGATGGGCAACTGCGGCGTCACCTTCGCCCCGGTCCGCCCCGGGCAGGAGGGGTACCTCGCGGCGATGATGGAGTCGGTCGAGGACATCCCCGCCGACACGATCATGGCCGGCCTCGACTGGGGCTGGGAGACCTACGGCGACTATCTCAAGTCCCTGGGCCGCCGGGAGCTCGGCGTGAACGCGGGCGGGCTGATCGGCCACTGCGCGCTGCGCCACTACGTGATGGGGGAGCGGAGCCTGGCGGAGGACCCCGCCACGGACGAGGACGTCGCGGCCATGGCCGCCCTCGTGGGCGAGGCCGTCGACGCCGGCGCGCTGGGCTTCTCGACGTCCCGCACGTTTCTGCACACTGTGCCCGACGGACGTCCGGTGCCCGGCACCCACGCCCGGCCGGCCGAGCTGGACGCCATCGCCGGCGCCCTGGCCGCCCGGGGCCGCGGGACCTTCCAGGTGGTGCCGCGCATCGGCGAGCGCGACGGCGCCGAGCGCCGCAACTCCGTCGCCGAGATGGCCTGGATGGAGGAGGTGAGCCGTGCCTCCGGCCGTCCGCTGGCCTTCTCCATCATGCAGAGCGACCGCCGTCCCGGCCTGTGGTCGTGGGTCATGGAGCAGACCGCCGCGGCCCGCGCACGCGGCGCCGACCTGCGCCCGATGACGGCGGTGCGGGGCAGCGCCATCGTCTACGGCCTGGTCGGCCGGACGCCTTATGACACCCTGCCCGGCTGGGCCGAGCTGGTGGGACGGCCGTTGGCCGAGCGGCTGGCGGCCCTGTCGGACGAGGCGACGCGCGCCCGGCTGATCGAGGAGGCCGAGCGGCCGTCCACCCTGTCGGGGCCGCTGGCCCCCAAGGACCCCGCCAAGATCTACCTCATGCCGCCCGGCTCCGCCGACTACGACGTGTCGGCCGGCAATAGCCTGGCCGCCGAGGCGGCCCGGCGTGGCGTCGGACCGGCCGAGGCCTTCATTGGGTACTGCCTGCAGACCGGGGGGCTCGGGCTGCTCTACTACCCGGTCCTCAACCAGGACCTCGGCGCCGTAGCCCAAATGATCACGAACCCGGACGTCGTGATCGGCGTGGCCGACGCCGGCGCGCACGTGGCCCTGACGATGGACGCCGGCAACTCCACCTACTTCCTGCGGCACTGGGTCCGCGACCAGGGCCTGCTGGACGTCGGCCGCGCCATCAGGAAGCTCACCCTGGAGGCCGCCGACCTGTGGGGGATCCCCGGCCGCGGCGTCCTGGCCCCGGGCGCGTTCGCCGACGTCAACATCCTCGACCTGGACGGCCTCCACCTGCACACGCCCGAGATGGTGGCGGACTTCCCCCTGGGCGCGCAGCGCTTTACCCAGCGCGCCCGGGGCTACGACTACACCATCGTCAACGGCCGGATCCTCGTCGAGCACGACGAGCTGACCGAGGCCCGGCCGGGCCGCGTGGTCACCCCCGTCTGAGACGGCTCACCCGCCGAACGGCGGCAGGGCCTCCTCGGCCCAGTCCTGGAGGATCGGGGCGAGCAGCGGCCAGCGCACGAACAGGCCGGGAGCCTGCCCACAGGTGCGGGCCGCCTGCCGCTCGGGCCACTCGGCGTCCCCCCACGGTGGCTCGACGAGCTGGGCGTTCGGGAGCGTTCGCGCGATCCGCTCCGACGTCTCGCGCCGGTGGTGGATGTCGCGCGTGCCGCTGCGGAACACCAGGGCCGGGACGTCGAGCGCGCGGGCGGCCGCGTTCGGCAGGCCGGGGACCAGTTCGGCGTCCGAGGGGGAGTAGGCCGCCAGCCAGCGTTCCATCGTCGCGATGAACTCCCGCGGATCCTGGTCGAGGAGGCGCTGCTCGTTGGCGGGGTTGCGGGCGAGGACCTCGGCCCATTCGGGCAGTGCGGCGACCTCGGCCATGCCGCCGTCCCAGGCCGCCCGGATCGAGCCGCCGCAGTAGTGCAGGCCGACGGACATCAGGCCGAAGACGCCGCCGCTGATCCACCACAGGGCGAGCCCGGCCGCGACGTCGCGGTGGCGGGCCGCGGTCAGCAGCGACACCCGGGAGCCCCCCGACCCGCCCGCGAGCACGGCCGGGGCCATGCCAAGCCGCCGCAGCAGTCCCGCCAGGACGTCCGCCTGCATCGCCGACTCCGAGGTCCCCGCGAAGCACACGTCGGACTCGCCGGTGTTGGGTCGGTCCCAGATCAGCACCCGGTTGCCGCGTTCTGCCAGCGCCTCGGCGAACTCCCGCAGGCCCGGGGCGTGCCTGCCGTCCCGGCCGCCGGGGGTGAGCACCCAGGGCCGACCCCGGCCGATCACGTCATAGCCGACCCGCAGGCCGTGCACGCTTGCCGTCGCCATGCCCCGAAGTTACTATCCCTAATGATGTTAGGGAATGCTCACTTACTAGGAGAGGCGGCGGCATGAGCCGGCAGGCGGTGATCGTCTCGGGGGCGCGGACGGCGGTCGGGACGGCGTTCCGGGGTTCGCTGGTCGACGTCGACGCGCTGGAGCTCGGCACGAAGGCGGTCGCCGAGGCGGTGCGGCGCTCGGGCATCCCGCCAGAGCTCTTCGACGACGTGGTGATGGGCGAGTCCCTCTACGGCGGTGGCGCCATCGGCCGCTACGCGGCGATCGAGGCGGGGCTGGTCAACGCCCCCGGCATCGCGCACAACCGGCACTGCGCCTCGGGGCTGTCCACCCTGCAGACCGCCGCGGCGTCGGTCATCGCCGGCATGGACCGCGTCGTCGTCGCCGGCGGCGTGCAGTCCAGCTCGACGATGCCCAGGACCGGCCGGCGCATCCCCGGCACCGACGACTGGGAGGAGGACTGGCTCGCGCCCAGCCACCGCGAGACGCCCGACGCCCCCATCCGCGACATGACCGTCACGGTCGGCTGGAACACCGCGGCCAAGGCCGGTCTCACCAGGGCGGAGATGGACGCCTGGGCGTACCGTTCGCACCGGCGGGCCGTCGCCGGGATCGACGACGGCAGCTTCGCGGAGGAGATCTTCCCGATCGAGGTGACCCGCCGCGACGGCACGGCCTGCACGTTCGCCGTCGACGAGCATCCCAAGCGGAACTCCACCCTGGACAAGCTCGCCTCGCTCAAGCCGCTGCATCCCGAGATCGAGGGTTTCAGCATCACTGCCGGCAACTCCGCCGGGGTGAACGACGGGGCCGCCGCGGTCGTCGTCACCGACCGGTCCTTCGCCGAGGAGGCCGGGCTGCGGCCGCTGGCCGTCGTCCGGTCGTGGGCCTCGGTCGGCGTGCCGCCCGCCGACACCGGTCTGGCGCCGCAGCGGGCCGTCCCGAAGGCGCTCGACCGCGCCGGGCTGTCGGTCGCGGACATCTCCCTGTGGGAGATCAACGAGGCGTTCGCCTCGGTGAGCGTCGCCGCGACCCGGGCGCTCGGGCTCGACGAGGACCGGGTGAACGTCCTGGGCAGCGGCTGCAGCCTGGGCCATCCGGTCGCGATGACCGGCACCCGGATGGTACTCACCCTCATCCACGAACTGCGCCGCCGCGGCGGAGGCTTCGCGGTGGCCGCGATGTGCGCGGGCGGCGGCATGGGCACGGCCGTGGTCCTGGAGGTGCCCGCCCCCTGACCTCGCCACCAGAGCGGCGTACGGCGTCAGCGGACGCCGAGGACCGTGGGCAGGCGCGGCTGCGGCCGCCTGCGTCACTGCCGGCGGCGGGCGGCCTCCAGAGGTGGGAAGAAGCCCTTCACGGTGCCCTCGCTGATCAGGGTCACCGCGCGGTGGCGGTCGAACCCCTTGCCGTGGTGGCTCTCCAGTGCGAGGACGAGCGCGATGCCCATCACCGCGCGGGCCGAGATGTCCGGCGATTCGAACGGGTAGCCGTAGCGGTCCTCGACCTCGCGCCAGGCCTCGGCCAGCCGGTCCATGGCGACCGTGAAGTCCTCCTGGTAGAAGCGGCGGGCCACCTGGGGGTCCCCGAACAGCACCAGGCCCAGCAGCGGGAGGATCTCCTCCAGCGTCGAGATGAGCTGCCGGTACAGGCCGGTCATCGTGCGCAGCTGGCGTTCGGGGGTGAGCGGCTGCTCCCGGTCGACGGCCGCGGTCGCGGCGACGAGATCGTCCACGGCCTGCTTGAGTGGCTCCACGACGGCCTCGTAGAACAGCTGGTCCTTGCTCTCGAAGTGCCGGTAGATCACGCCTTCGCTGATGCCGCTGTGCTCGGCGATCACTTTGATCGTCGTGCCGTTCATGTCGCCGGTCTCAGTGAACGCGCGCCGCGCGGCGGCCAGGATCGAGCTCTTGCGCGCCTCGGCGGTGAGCCGCCGGCGCGGCCGCGGCGCCTCCTCGGCGGGCCGCGCGGACGAAGCGGCCGGCTTGGTCATGAGCGTCTCCCGGCGACCGGACCCCGGCAGGAGCTAAGTGGGCACATACTTTCATACTAGACGGTGGGGAACCCCTCCCACGCCATGTCATCGCGGGTGTCTCCAGGGGGCGAGGACGGCCGCCACCGCACCGGGATCGGTCTTGGCGGCGGGCTCGCCGATGAGGCGGGCGCCCCGTTGGAGGCCGTTGGAGGTTGGAGCAGGAGCCCGGCGTGGGCCGCCGTCCTCCGCAGCGTACCGCCGGTGCGGTGATCGCGTCCGGCGCGAAGCCGGACGTGCTGCCGGGGGAGGGGAACGGAGTGGCGCGTCCACGCCATGGTGGGCGGACTGGCCCGGACGATCCCGCGGCCGCCCGGACGGTCGGCCGCTAACCGGCGATCTTCGCCCGCGCCGTGCGGGCGGCGACGAACTCGGCGAGCCGCTGATCGCCGCAGGCCCGCTCGAAGTCGTGGCGGCTCTTCTTGCCGTCATCGCCTGCGATGCTCATGGAGTCTCCACCGGGATCGCCCCCTCCGGGCAGGACCTGACGGCGTTCATCACGTTGGACTCCTGCCGGCGGGCATGGCGTTGATGTGGGCGCCCTCCTCGGCGATCCTGGCCGTGGCCGTGGCCGTGGCCGTGGCCGTGGCCGTGGCCGTGGCCGTGGCCCTGACCGCGTGCCGCGCCGGTGAGGACGGCGACCTTTCCCGCGACGCGCCTCATCGGGGGCGGCTCCCTCCCGGCGGGGGTGGGGCCGGCCTTCGGAAAGAACGCTCTTGATGAGCGACCGCTCACTTATTTAGTGTGGTTCCTGCCCCCGGGCGAGGAGGGCGGATGGAAGCACGGGACAGGCGGGCCGCGTCCGGCCTCGCCGGGCTGAGGTGCGGTGGCCCGGCCGAGCCGGGCCTCTGCACGGGTCCGCGCCTTCGTGACCGGCCGGCCGGGCCGATCGGCCGGTGCTCAGCCCAGGGGCGGCCACGGCGCCCGGACGGCCGCCGACGGCGCCCAGGACCCGATGAAGGCCGCCGCGGCCGGAACGATTCTTGCGCGCAGCTCGGCGGCGTCCTGCCGGATGTGCAGGTTGACGTTCATGCCGGAGTGGGCGGCCCGGGCCGCGAAGGCCAGCGAGTCGTCGAGCAGCGGATCGGTGCCCGCGGTCTGCACCTGCACCGGAGGAAGCCCGTGCAGGTTGCCCAGGAGCGGGCTCAGCAGCGGGTCGGTCCGTGGAGCGCCGCACGCGTACTCCGCGACGCGCCGCCGCAGCTCCGCTACGTCGAAGGCCGGGTTGGCGGCCGCGTTGAACAACAGGCTCTGCGCCTCCAGACGCAGGTCGAGCAGCGCCGAGACCAGGACCGCGCACTCGGGGAGCCGGGCCCCCTCGTCGCGCAACTGGAGCAGCAGCGCCGTGGCGAGCCCGGCGCCCGCCAGCGTGCCCACCACGATGACCGGACCCGCCGCGCGGCAGTGCTCGTAGGCGGCCCGGACATCCGCCAACGCAACGGGGAAGCGGGGCCGGTAACGGGCGCAGACCACCTCGGCCCCGGTCCTGACCGCGAGATGGCCGGCGAGGTCGAGCCCCGGTTCCGGCTCACCGGACAGGTGCCGGTCCCCGTGCAGGTGGAGGAGGACGATCCCCGACCCCTCCGGCGGCCGGACGGTCAGCCCCACCGCGTGCGCGTCCACGTGCAACTCACTCGCCACAGCGCACTCCCCACATCTGAAAGTGTGATTCTCGATAGAGGAGAATAGCATATTCGCAGTCTGATGTGCCCCTCCGGTAAAGGAGTTCCCCATGCCGCCGCGTGAGCCGTCGTCGGTCTTTCCGCCGTGGAAAAGGCGATCGAGAAACTCGGCCGGGTCGCGCAGAACGGCGCGCACGTGATTTCGGTGATCCCGGAGCCGGTGCCCGGATTCCGGGTTCGGTGTTTCCTCGTCCCGCCGGTCGCCGCATGAGGTGGGACACCATCCCCGAGATGGTGCTCTCCGCCGCCGATCGTTTCGGCGACGCCGAGGCGATCGTGGACGGGCCCGTCCGGCTCGGCTTCGCCGAACTGGCGGCCCGCGTCCGGAGCGCGGCCGGCGCGTTCGCGGCCGCGGGGGTCGGCAGAGGGGACCGGGTGGCGCTGTGCGCCCCGAACTCCGTCGAGTGGATCGTCGCGGCCTTCGGGCTGCTGACCGCCGGCGGAGTCCTGGTCCCGGTCGGCACCCGCTTGCGGGCGGAGGAGATCGCCGACGTCGTCGTGCGCAGCCGCACGAAGATGATGCTCGTCCGGCAGGGGTTCCTCGGCAGGCGGTACGGCGCGCCGTCCGGCGTCCCGGTGATCGACCTGACGGAGGGCTTCCTGGACGGCGGCGCGCCGTTCGAACGCACGGTGCGCGGTACGGACGTGGCCGACATCGTCTTCACGTCCGGGACGACCGGGCGGCCCAAGGGCGTGATGATGAACCACACTCAGACGCTGCGCAAGTACTCCGGCTGGGGCGACCTGGCCGGACTGCGGGAGGGCGACCGCTATCTGGTCGTCAGCCCGTTCTCCCACACGTTCGGCTATAAGGCCGGCTGCATTGCGGCACTGCTCAAGGGCGCCACGATCATCCCGGTGCCGGTCTTCGACACCGGCCGCGTCCTCGAAATGGTGGAACGCGAGCGGGTGACGATGCTGCCCGGACCACCCACCGTCTACCACGCGCTGCTGTCCGCCCCGGGCGACCGGTTCACCCGGGGCGGGCACGACGTGTCGTCGCTGCGGACGGCCGCCACCGGGGCCGCCGACATCCCCGTCGAGCTGATCCGCCGGATCGCGAGCGAGTTGCCGTTCGCCTCGGTGATGACGGCCTACGGGCTCACCGAGGCGGGGACCGTCACCTGCTCCCGCCCCGGCGACTCGTTCGAGGACATCGCCACGACGGTCGGCACCCCGTGCGAGGGCATGCAGGTGCGCATCGCCGACGACGGGGAGGTCCTGGTCCGTGGTTACTCGGTCATGCAGGGCTATCTGGACGACCCGGAGGCGACGGCCCAGGCGATCGACGCCGACGGCTGGCTGCACACCGGTGACCTCGGGTCGATGGACGAGCGGGGGCGCCTGCGGATCGTCGGCCGTAAGAAGGACATGTTCATCGTGGGCGGCTTCAACGCCTATCCGGCCGAGATCGAGGGCTTCCTGATGGAGCACCCGGCCGTCGTCCAGGCCGCCGTGATCGGCGTCCCGGACGAGCGGCTCGGTGAGGTGGGCAAGGCGTTCGTGGTGCGGCAGGGGCCGGTGTCGGTGGAGGAGCTGATCGCCTGGAGCCGTACGCGGATGGCCGGCTACAAGGTGCCCCGCCATGTGGAGTTCCTGGAGGAGCTGCCGCTTAACGCCACCGGAAAGGTGATGAAGGACCGCCTGCGTGGGGACTGGCCGCCGGCCTCCACCGAGTGAGGCCATCGCTCTCACCACGGACACCCAGGGGGTGGTGCGATCGCCGATGGCTTCTCCGAGGTCCAGTGCCCGAACGCGTGCTTGGGCCTTCGCAGAGCCGAGGAGCCCACCCGCTTCAAGACCGCCGCCGTCCGGCACTCGGACTGTTATGTGAGTGCTCACGAACTTGTGTTGATTCTTGCCGGTGGACCAGCTAGTTTCGCCTTCATCGAAGGAAGTGAGTGAGTACTCGCAAAGTTCTCTTCGGCGCGAAAGCCCTTCCCGCCCACCTCTGACCCAGCCGCCGAGGCTGCGACCCACCACCGGCCGATCGGGGACTGCACTGAGGAGGAACCCGCCCGTGAAACCCCAGAGAACTCTCGCCGCCCTGGTGGCGGTCGCCCTGCTGGCCACCGCGTGCGGCCGCGGTGGCTCCGGCGGTGAGGAGGAGGCACCGGCCGCGTCGGCCGCGGCCGCCGACTTCGGCGACCTCAAGGGCGTGTGCGGACCCGGCAAGCCGGCCGGTTCGCCCGCGCAGGGCGTCACCGCCACCGAGATCAACGTCGGCGTCTTCACCGACCAGGGCTTCGACAAGCGTCCCGACTACACCACCGCCGCGAAGGTGTTCACGTCCTGGTGCAACGAGGCGGGCGGCGTCAACGGCCGCAGGGTGGTCGCCAACACCCGCGACTCCAGGCTGATGGAGGTCCGCCAGCGGATGCTCGAATCCTGCCGGGAGGACTTCTTCATCGTCGGCGGCGCCTCCGCGCTCGACGGCATGGGCGTCAGGGACCGGCTGAACTGCCTGCTGCCGGAGTTCCCCGCCACCACGACCCAGGCCGAGAACAACGGCTCCGACCTGCAGATCTCACAGTGGGGCGGCTCGTCCTACAGCCGCTACACCGGCTACTTCACCTGGCTGCTCAAGGAGGCCTACCCCGGCTCGGCGAAGGCCGTCGGCAGCCTCGTGGGCGACTCCCCGGTGACCAAGGTCCTCGCCGAGCAGGTCAAGGAGACCCTCGAAGGGGTCGGCGGGAGGTTCGCCTACAGCGACCTCTACCCGGTCTCCGGCCTGGCGGACTGGACGCCGTACGCCCAGGCGATCAAGAGCAGGAACGTCAGGGGCCTGGTGTTCTACGGCAACCTCACCGAGCTGGCCAAGCTGGAACTGGCCCTGACGAACATCGGCTACCGGCTCGACTGGATCGACGCCAACGCCTACTCCTACGGCCCGGCGTTCCTCAAGCTCGCCGGCAGGGCGATCGGCTTCCAGAACAACCTGGCCGACCTCGGCGGGATCCACCCGCTGGAGAACGCCGCCGCCAACCCCGCGACCCGCCGGCTCATCGACCTGTTCGAGAAGTACGCGCCCGGAGCTCAGGTGACGCTGGGGACGATCCGTTCCTTCTCGGCGTTCCTGCTGTTCGCCAAGGCCGCCGCCGCCTGCGGGAACGACCTCACCCGCAGGTGCGTCTTCGAGGCCGGGCGCAGGGAGACGGCCTGGACCGCCGGCGGCCTCCAGGCCCCCGTCGACCTGAGCAAGCCCGACGCCCCGCTCGACTGCTTCAACGTCGAGCGGGCGACACCGCAGGGCTGGCGGCCCGCCGACTTCCGGCCCAACAAGGGCGCCTTCCGCTGCGGCGCCCCGGCGTACAGGCTGACCAGGTCGTACATCAAGCCGGTCACCCTCGCCGACGTCGGCAAGACCATGGCCGACCTGAAATAGCGGAGCCCGCCTTCGGGGCCGGACCCTGTCATGTCACGGACCTGCGCGATCCCGCCGCCGCGCTCAAGGAGCGGCGGCGGGATCGCGGGCCGGGCGGCAGGGGGTGAAAGGCCGGTCCGCCCGGATGCCGGTCGGCCCGTCCGCCCCCCCGCGCCGGCCGGGGCGGCCGCGGGTGTTTCGAGGACAGTTGAAGAACATTTGTGAAAGGCCCGTGCGCGGGACCTTCGCGGAATCATGTTCTTCTTTGGTTCCTGAATTGATGCCGTACCGCCGGACGACTACCGTTTGCGACGAGTGCGTCGATGCCGACATGGGCATATGAGCATATGCGCGAGGGGGAGAAGTCTCATGGCCACGCGAATCCTGGTGACCGGCGGCGCGGGCTTCATCGGCTCGCATTATGTGCGGTCCCTGCTGAAGGCACGCGATGACGTGTCGGTCACGGTTCTCGACAAGCTCACCTATGCAGGAAACCGTGCCAACCTGGGTCCGGTACGCGGCGAGCGGCGTTTTCGTTTCGTCCGGGGCGACATCTGCGATCCAGACGTCGTGGACGCCCTCGTCCGCGAGGCCGACCAGGTGGTGCACTTCGCCGCCGAGTCGCACGTCGACCGCTCGATCTATGACGCGGACCGTTTTCTGCGCACGAACATCCTGGGCACGCAGGTTCTGCTGGAGGCGGCGTTGCGGCACGAGTTGGAGCGTTTCGTGCACATCTCCACCGACGAGGTCTACGGCTCCCTGGAACGCGGCTCCTGGTCCGAAGCGGAGCCGGTGCGGCCCAACTCCCCCTATGCCGCATCCAAGGCGTCCAGCGACCTGATCGCGCTGTCCTACCACGCCACGCACGGGCTCGACGTGCGGGTGACGCGCTGCTGCAACAACTACGGCCCGTACCAGTTCCCCGAGAAGGTCATCCCGCTTTTCGTGACCAACCTGCTGACGGGCCGGAAGGCGCCCCTCTACGGGGACGGTTCCAACGTGCGCGAATGGCTGCACACCGACGACCACGTGCGCGCGGTCGAACTGGTCCGGACCAGGGGGGCGGCGGGGGAGATCTACAACATCGGCAGCGACACCGAGCTCACCAACCGGGAACTGACGGCCGTCCTGCTGGAAGGGTGCGGCGCCGGCTGGGACATGGTGGAAATGGTCGCGGACCGGCCAGGGCACGATCTGCGCTACTCGGTGGACTGGGCCAAGGCCCGTACCCAGCTGGGTTACTCTCCCCGCCGGGATTTCGCCGCGGGGATCGCCGAGACCATCGAATGGTACCGGCGCAACCGTGACTGGTGGGAGCCATTGAAGCGCGCAGCGTGATCTTCGCTGTTCGAGGATGCCGTGCCCCGATTAAGGTGCGCCCTTAACGGTCCGGTCACAAGACCGATTCGTGCCCCTGGGTGAGAGGGCCGGATTGGTTGCAATACTGTCCCTGAGCTTGACTCCTGACGCGCCTCGCCGTCGAGCGGTGAGTGAGGCGTGCGGCACGGGCGGTGAAAGGGGGCGGAGCTGACCAGCCGTGATCTCAGGGGCCGTACCGACCGCATGCAACAGACCAGGTCCTGTCCGTCCTGCTGGATCGCGCCCTCCCGCCATCACGTGGGCCACCCAGAAGGGACATCGATGAGTTCGACCGGACCGGTGCGCCACCCTCAATCCATATCCGCGGAGCGCGCCCAGGCATCCACCCATTCCCCGGTGAACGGCGCGGCCGTCCGCCACCCGCATGCCCAGAGCCGGCTTGGAGACTGGACGCCCGAGCACACGCCGGGCGTGGCCGAGGCCGTGGCTCCCCTCAGCCTGGGCGGAGGCGATCCGCTCCCGGGCGGCCGGACCGTCCGGCTGCTGGTGGTGTCCGGCTGCTCGGCCACCGAACAGGTGGTGCAGGACATGCGCTGGCACGGTTTCGACGCGCACGCCGCCCAGAGCGGGGCCACGACCCTGGAGGAGTACGCGGGCTACGACGTGATCCTCCTGGACATCGAGCTGCCCGACATCGACGGCCTGGCGGTGTGCCGCGCCATCCGCAGCGCCAGTGACGTCCCCATCGTGGGGTTCGTCTCCGAGTCCTCGGAACTGGACCGGGTGCTGTGCCTGGAGGCCGGCTGCGACGACTGCATCGAGAAGCCCTACCGCTCGCGTGAGCTGGTGGCGCGCATCAACGCCATCCTGCGCCGGGTGCACGGCGGCCCGGCCCGGGAGGACCCGGCCGAGGAGCCCCGCAGGCTGCGCCACGGCCCGCTGCTGATCGATCCGGTCGCCCGTGAGGTGCGCGTGGACGGGCGGCCGGTCGACATGACGCGCAAGGAGTTCGACCTGCTGTATCTGCTGGCCGCCGACCCGGAGAAGGTGTTCACCAGGGAGGAGCTGATGATCCGGGTCTGGGAGCACCCCGACGGCGCGGAGATCAGCCCCCGGGCCAGCAGGACGATCGACACGCACGTCAGCAGCCTGCGCAGCAAGCTGGGCGGCGGGGGATGGATCATCGCCATCCGGGGCGTCGGATTCCGCTTCCGCGGGCCCGGCTCCGCGGACTGAGCCCCGGCGGTCGACGAGGACGGCCGGGGAGAACGACCGACGAGAAAAGGCGGGCGGCCGGCCGAGGACATCCCCGGACGGCCGCCCGCCGTCACCCGAACCGCCGCCCCGCCGTCACCCGAACCGCCATCGGGTCTGCGCGAACTCCCCCTTGGCGAAGCCGAACGCCACCTTCGGCGCCATCGAGTAGGCCCACGCCTTCCCGGCCGTGCCGACGAGGACGTCGTCGCCGACCGTGAAATGCCACTGCTCGGGGTACTTGGCCCGATAGGCGGCGGCGACACGCGCCAGCTCGTCGGTACGGGTCACCCGGGTCGCCTCCGCCTCGACCACGATGTCGAGGCCCCGGTGCAGGTGGTTGCACCCCGTCATCAGGATGCAGCGCGGGTCGAGTTCCAGATTGCGGACCTTGCGTTCCCCGGGGGTCGAGCAGAAGTACAGGCGGTCGTCGTGCCACACCGCCACCAGAGGGGTCGTGTGCGGGCTCCCGTCCGGGCGGAGGGTGGTCAGCCAGTACAGCTCCGCCTCCGCCAGGAGCCTGCGCGCCTCGGACCAGGGCGCGGCCGAGGCGTCCGGCACGCTGAACCTGGGATCCAACTCGACATCGAAGGGTTCCTTGCCCATCGGGCCCATCGGTATCTCCTCCCGACTCATGGCGATCGTGCGCCGCGCCGCCGCCGGGCCGCTCATGCCGGCCGCTCCAGCGACGACAGCGCCAGCTCGAAGATCTCCTCGTCCCGCCGCTCCCCGCGGACCAGGGCCGGGTACGCCGCGATGATGCGCTCGGCCTCCGTCACCTGGTCGTAGCGATCGCACAGCCGGTCCAGCGCCCGCTCCTGCCATCGGTACCGCTCCACGACCTCGTGGTAGGGGACGCGCGTGAACGCGACCATCTGGTACAGCGGCACGAAGCAGGCCGGGTGGCGGCGGTGCAGTTTGCGTTCCAGGTCCCTGCGGGCGTGGTAGCGCTCCTGCCCGACCCCGGAGCTGAGATCCTCCAGGTTCGCCAGGGACAGCTCGGTGATCGCGTGGCCGGCGGGCACGCGCAGTTCGCTGAACTCGGCGATCGCCGGGCGGACGGCCGCGCGCGGATCACCGGTCGTGCGCCGGTGCCGGTCGTACAGCGAGCACAGCACTGCGACGTCCTCGAAGCTGCAGTTGATGCCCTGCCCGTAGAACGGTACGAGCGTGTGCGCGGCGTCGCCGAGCAGCACGGCGCGCTCGTGGTGGTATGGGGCGCACCTGACGAGTTTCAGTTGTGCGGGCCGCACGTCGTGCACCTCCTCGGCCAGCCGCGGCAGCGCGGGGGCGATGTCGGGGAAGTCCCGCGCGAACAGCCCCCGCACCGCCTCCCGATCCCGCAGCCCCCGGAACCGCAGGTTTGCGCCGGCCCGCTCCAGCGGCATGAACAGCGTCGTGGTGAAGGTGCCGTCCAGATTCGGCTGGGCCTGCAGGAAGTAGTCACCGCGCGGCCACAGGTGCATCCCGGGGCGGCGGCCGTCGATCCTGCGCGGGTCACCGAGCCGCCAGCGCATCGCCCGCTCGTCGTGGACGTCGGTCCCTATCTCGACATGCCCGTGCGGGATGTACTCCTGGGAGATGCGCATGCGGGCGCCGGACTTGGACAGCTCGTGCCGTACCAGGCTGTTGGCGCCGTCGCAGCCGGCCAGCAGGTCGCCGCGGGCACGGGACACGCCGCCCGCGGAGGTGACGAACGTCGCCTCCGCGCGCCTGGCGTCGGCGGCGACGCAGGTGTGCCCGTAGTGCACGCGCGCACCCTCCGCGACGGCCTGTTCGAGCAGGATCCGGTGCAGCGCCGAACGCGGGATCGACAGCAGGTGGTGGTGCTGTTCGACACCGTACGGCTGGTACGTCACCGAGCCGTCCCGCCGGTGGACGATCCGCTGCGGCAGTTTCACCCCCGCCGCGTAGATCGCCTCCCGCTGCCGCCGTCCCAGGCAGCTCAGGCCGCGGTAGGTGAGGGTCAGGTTGAACGAGCGTCCCCTCACCTCGGGGCCCTGGCCGGGAGGGCCGTTCCGCTCGTAGAGGTCGACGTCGAAACCCCGGCGGCGCAGTTCGGCCGCCAGCAGGCATCCCATGGGCCCGGCTCCGACGATGATCGCCCGGAGCGGGCGGTTGGCTTCAGGCACGTTGTGGTCCTTTCGCGTCACCGTGCGGCGGAGGCCGGTGAGCCCGGCGCGGCGGGCAGCTCACCGGCCGCACGGAAGTGGCGGATCATCGAGGCGACCCACGCCGCGTCGGCCTCGGGGAAGTCCATGCCGACCGAGCGCAGTACGTCGCCGGTGGCCGTGTTGGCGTACACGTGGTCGCCCAGTTCCATCGCGCCCTCCCTGAACAGGGGGACCAGGGCGGCGAGCGAGCGCCCGTCGTCCCCGCCGTCGGCGGCGAGCGCGTCCAGCCAGGCGTCGGCCGGCACCGTCCGCAGCGCGTACCCCTGGCCGCGGATCACCTCGAACACCGTGCTCCAGTCCAGGCCCCGCGGGTGGAACACGTGCAGGGTCCGGTTCTCGGCCCGCGGCGTGCGCGACAGGCCGGTCACCATGTCGGCGACGACGTCGGCGGGCAGCAGGTCCACCGGGCGCCCGGGGTCGTCGGGAGCCAGGCCGAGCCGGACGAAGCTCTTGAGCTGCAGCCAGAAGAAGTCGTCGGCACGGCAGGCGCCGGTGACCGAGTCCCCGCCGACGCGGCCGATCCGGTAGACCGTCACCGGCACGCCGCGTTCCCGGGCCGCCAGGGCCAGCCGTTCGGCGACCCACTTGCTCTGCGCGTAGCCGATGCCCAGCCCGCGCGGCTCGTCCGGGACGCTGTCCTCGGTGATGACGCCCGCCGCCCGCCGTGGCGAGAACACCGCGAGCGTGGAGGTGTAGTGGAGCGGTTTCAGCACCCGTTCGGCGCAGAACTCCACGATCCGCACGAAGCCGTCCACGTTGGCGGGCTTCACCGACGCGTACGGCGCGGCGAAGTTGATGTGCGCGGCGGTGTGGTGGACGGCGTCGATCCGCCCGGCCAGGGCGGCGTACCGCCGCGCGTCCATGCCGAATCGCTCCCGGGTCAGGTCGCCGGGCACCACATGGACGCGGGACAGGTCCAGGTGGTCGGCCAGCAGGTAGCGGCGCGCGTTCGCCATGATCCGCTCCCGGGCCTGCCGTTCGTCCTCGGCCCGCACCAGGCAGTGCACGACGCAGCCGGCCGCCAGCAGCGAGCGCAGCAGGTAGCCGCCGAGGAACCCGGTCGCTCCGGTGAGCAGCACGTGGCGGACGCCGTCGGCCGGCGCGGCGCGCTCCACGCCCGCCGTGGTGATGCGCGCGGGCAGGCGCGCGTCGCCGCGCAGCACGGAGGCCAGGTCGTCGTCGGTCCGCCCGGCCCCGCCGTCCGTCCGGGCCCGCTGGACGCAGTCCGCCATGCCCGCCACGGTCGGCGTGCTGAGCAGCGTGCGCAGCGGGACGTCGATCCCGAACTCCTCCCGGAGCGCCTGCGACAGGCCGACGGCCAGCACCGAGTGGCCGCCGAGCGCGAAGAAGTCGTCGTCGAGCCCGATGTCGCCGTGCCCCAGCAGGCCAGCCCAGATGTCGCGGATACGGCGCTGCGTCGGGGACGATGCGGCCGTGCCGGGCGCGGAGGACGGCGCGGAGCCGCCCCCGGGCTCGGGCGGGTCCGGCAGGGCCCGGCGGTCGATCTTGCCGGACGGCGTCGTCGGTAGCGCGTCCAGATGCACGAAACGCCAGGGGACCATGTAGTCGGGCAGCACCGCGCCCAGCCGGCGCCGCAGCTCGGCCTCGGGTACGCGGCGGGCCGCGACCAGGTAGGCCACCAGCCGCCGGTCCCCGGGGCCGCACTCCACCGCGACCACCGCCGAGGCGTCCACGAAGCCCAGGTCGTTGAGGGCGGCCTCGATCTCGGCCGGTTCAATGCGGTAGCCGCGTATCTTGACCTGGTCGTCGGCGCGCCCCAGGTAGGTGAAGACCCCGTCGGCGCTCTGGCGGACCAGGTCGCCGGTCCGGTACAGGCGAGCGCCGGGAGCCCGGTCGAACGGGTCGGCGGCGAACCGGGCGCGCGTCTGCTCGGGCAGCCCGTTGTAGCCGGGTGACAGGATCGGCCCGCCGACGTACAGCTCGCCGGACACCCCGGGTGGAACGGGCCGTCCCCGCTCGTCCAGGACCAGCAACCGTACGTTGGGCACCGTACGGCCGATCGGCGGGGCCTCCGGCCAGCTCCACGGGTCGTCCGGGAGCCGGTGCGCCGTGCACAGGTGGCTCTCCGAGGGGCCGTAGATGTTCAGCAGCGCGGCGTCGGTGCAGGCGGCGAACATCTCCCGTAGCTGCGGCGTGACCACCAGCTGCTCCCCGGTCGTGTAGACCTCGACCAGGTGACGCAGCGGCGTCCGGTCCCGGGCGACGATCGTCGCGATCTGGTGCAGCGCGATGTAGGGCAGGTACAGGCGCGCGATGCGCCGCTCGTCGACGAACGCCACGAGCCGGTGCAGGTCGGTGCGCAGCTCGGCGTCGGCCGGCACCAGCGTCCCGCCGGCGCACAGCGTGCCGAAGATCTCCTGGGCCGAGACGTCGAAGGACAGCGACATGTACTGCAGCGTCCGCGCGTCGGCGTGCGGGCCGGAGAGGTCGCGCTGGCGGTGCACCAGGTTGGCGATGGTGACGTCGTTGATGACCACCCCCTTGGGCCGGCCCGTGGACCCCGAGGTGTAGATGAGGTAGATCTCGTCGCCGGGCGACTTGCCGGTGGACAGGTCGTCGCCCGGCAGGGACCGGGCGGCGGGCAGTTCCGCGTCCAGGTCGAAGACCGCGGCGCCCGGCGGGACGCGGCAGGCCGGAGCGCCCCGCGTGACGACCAGCCCGGCCCGCGAGTCGGCGAGCATGAACTCGATCCGGTCGCGCGGGTAGGCGGGATCCACGGGAACGTAGCAGGCCCCGGTCTTCAGCACCGCCAGCAGGCCGACGATCGTCTCCAGGCCGCGGTCCAGGAAGAGGGCGACGCGGGTCCCCACGCCGGCACCGCGCGCTCGCAGCGCCCTGGCCAGCCGGTTGGCCTGCTCGTTCAGCTCCCGGTAGGTCAGGGTGCGGTCCGCGAACTCCACCGCGACGCGGTCGGGGGTACGGCGGACCTGCCGCTCGAACAGGGCGGCGACCGTCTCCCGCACCGCCTTGTCGTCGCGCTCGGTACGCCAGGCGGCGAGCAGGTCCCGCTCCTCCGTCTCGGTGAGCAGCGGCAGGTCGGCGACGGCGGCGTCGGGGTCGGGGTCGGGGTCGGCGAGCATGCCCCGCAACAGCGTGCCGAACCGCCGCGCGAAGGCCCGCACGGTCTGGGGCCGGAACAGGGCGGTGTCGTACTCGAAACAGGCGTCCAGCCGATCCTCGTGCTCCTCCAGGATGAGCACCAGGTCGTACTTGGCGGCCCCGCCGAGGTGCCGCCAGGCGTCCACGTCCAGGCCCAGGCGCCGGTACCGCGCCCCGCCCTTGGGGATCAGCGTGACCATGGTCTGGAAGATCGGCGCGTGGCCGGTGCTGCGCCCCGGGTTCACGGCCTCGACGACCTTCTCGAACGCCGGGGCCCGGTGCCGCATCGAGGTGACGACCTCGTCCTTCACCTGGGCGAGCAGCTCCCGCACCGTCAGGTCACCGGACACCCGGTGCCGCAGCACCACCGTGTTGACCAGGTGCCCGATCAACGACTGGGCCTCGGCGCGGTCGCGCAGCGAGGCGGGCACGCCGACCAGCAGGTCCTGCTGGCCGGTGTGCCGGTGCAGGAAGACCGCGTAGGCGGCCAGCAGCAGCATCAACGGCGTGACGCCCTCCTGCCGCGCCCGGGCCCGCAGGTCACGGGCGGTCTCGGCGGTCAGGGGGACGGGCTCGTCCGCGCCCTGGAAGGACTGCACCGGCGGCCGGGGCGCGTCCAGCGGCAGCGCCAGCAGCGGCGGTGCCCCGGCGAGCTTGTCCTTCCAGTAGGCGAGCGACTTGTCGTAGGCCGGGCCGCTGAGCCGTTCACCGTGCCAGTCCTGGAAGTCGCGGAACTGCCGGGCGGGCGATCCGGCCCCGGGCGGGCGGCCCGCGGCCAGGTCCTGGTAGGCCGTCAGCCACTCGGTCAGGAAGATGTCCCAGGACAGCCCGTCGAACACGGCGTGGTGGACGTTGACCAGCAGCCGGGTCTCGTCGCGCCCGGTGTCCACGCACAGCGCCCTGAGCAGCGGCCCCTCGCCCAGGTCGAACCGGGTGCCCGCCAGCTCGCGTTCGAGCCGGGCCAGATCGGCGTCGTCGCGGGCGCGCACGGCCTGCCACCACGTGCGGGGCTCGGCGTGGATGTGCTGCATGACGGTGTCCCCGGCCAGCGCGAACGTGGTGCGCAGGCTCTCGTGCCGGGCGACGACGTGGCGCAGCGCGCGCCGCAGCAGGGCCGCGTCCAGCCGCGAGCGGACCGTCAGCGAGATCGGCGAGTTGTAGACCGTCGCATCGGTGGCGTACTGGTCGACGAACCAGATCCCGGCCTGGCTGTCGGAGGCCGGGCGGCGGATCGTCTCCGCGGCGGGAGCCGCGGGCTCCGCAGCGGCCGCGCGGTCGGCGACCAGATGGTCGTTCATTAGCGGGCTCCTCTCGATCGGGCCGGTGTGGGCGGTCGCGCGGCGCGGGGGCCGGGACCGTTCAGCGGCCCGGCGCGGCCGTCGCGCCGTCGCGCACCGCCTCGATGTGGCGGGCCAGCGCCTCGGGGCTGTCGTGCTGGAAGACGTCCTCGGCCTGGACGGCGGCGCCGAGCGCCCGCTGCAGGCCGGCCGCGAGCTGGATGAAGTGGAGCGAGGTGCCGCCCGCGGCCAGGAACGAGTCGGTGACGCCGAAGTCGGTGACGCCGGCGATGTCGCGGAAGAGCCCGGCGACGACCGAGGCCAGCGGATCGGCGACGGCCGCCGTGCCCGCCGTGTCCGCCGTCGCGGCCGGTGCCGGTCCGGCGTCGCGGTCCGGCTCCCGTAGTGCCCTGCGGTCGAGCTTGCCGTTGACGTTCACTGGCAGCTCGGCCAGGTGGTGGAAACGGACCGGGTGCATGTAGTCGGGCAGCCGGTCCCGCAGCCCGGCCAGCAGGTCGCCGACGGCCAGCGGCGCGCCGGTGCGGGTGGTGTAGAAGGCCACCAGCTCCCGGGCGTTGTCGGCGGCGTCGACCGCGGTGACCGCGGCCTGGTCCACCGCCTCGATCCGCTTGATCGCCAGCTCGACCTCCCGGGTCTCCACCCGGTGGCCCCGGATCTTGACCATCTGGTCGGTGCGGCCCACCAGGACGATCTCCCCGGCGGGGGTCTGCCGCGCCAGGTCGCCGGTGCGCAGCAGCAGCGCCCCGGGCCGCTCGGGGTCGGCGGCGAACTTGCGCGCGGCCGGCTCGGACCGGTCGAGGTAGCCCTGGGCCACTCCCGCGCCGCCCAGGCACATCTCACCCACCTCGCCGACCGGCCTGGGCCGCAGGTCCTCGCCCAGCACCCGCATCGTCACCCCCGGCAGCGGCCGGCCCACCGGGACGGCGCCGCCCTGGTCGAGCTCCTCGGGGGTGACCCGGTGCACCGCCGTCAGCGCCGAGTTCTCGGTGCAGCCGAACGCGTTGTAGACGGTGGCGTCGGTGGCCGCCAGCGCCTTGGCCAGGTGCGGCGGGGAGGGGAACTCGCCGCTCACGATGATCACGCGAACCCGGCGCAGCGCGTCGCAGTGGCCGGTCACCAGCAGGTTGAACAGGCCGCACGGCAGGTTGAGGAAGGTGATCCCGCGATCGACGATCGTGCGGGCCAGCTCGGGCAGGGCGGGCAGCCCCGGCGGGGGGACCACCAGCCGGGCGCCGTGCAGCAGGCTCAGCCAGATGTCGGTCGTGGACGCGGCGAAGGAGACGGCCGCCAGCTGGAGGAAGGCGTCCCCGGGCTCGACGGTGACCTCGCCGGTGTGCTGGGCGACGCGGGAGATGCCGCGGTGCGCGATCCGCACTCCCTTGGGCCGTCCGGTCGATCCCGAGGTGAACAGGATGAAGGCGGTGCTCTCCGGGTCCACCTCCAGGGCGAGGTTCTCCTCCTCCAGCCCGGCGCTCTCCTCGATGAGAGCGGCGGCCTCCAGTGCGGGGACCGTCGTCTCCAGGTCGTCGTCCCTGTCCCGGACGACCAGCGAGGCCGCGGCCTCCTCCAGGACGGCCTGGCGGACGGCCACGGGGTGTGACGGGTTGAGCGGCACCACGCACGCCCCGGCCTTGAGCAGCGCGAGCAGCACGACGTACAGCTCGGGGGAGCGGACCATGTGCAGGGCGACGCGGGTCTGCGCGTCGACTCCGTGCTGCCGCAGACGGCGGGCCACGCGGTTGGCCCTCGCGTTCAGCTCCCGGTAGCCGAGGACGGTGTCCCCGTACTCCAGGGCGGTCCGGTCGCCCGCCTCCCTGACCGCCTCCTCGAAGGCGGCGGGCAGGCTCAGGACTCCTTCCAGATCATGCTGGATGGGCATGCTTTCCTCCTTGAACGGCCTTGGGCGGTCTTGAACGGCCTTGGGCGGCGCCGTCCGGGTGACGGCCCCGGGTGTACGGACAGGCGGGCTTGGGTGAGGAACGGGCATACGCGACAGGCCCCCGGAGTCACTCCAGGGGCCTGTCGGTCCGGCGGGGCGTTACGCGTCCGAGAGCCGGCTCTTGGCGGGCAGCGATCGGCGCAGGTACTCGGCGGTGTGCGTGTCCGCCGAGCGCGCCATCTCCTCGGGCGTCCCGGCGAACACGATCTCACCGCCGTGCTCGCCCGCGTCCGGGCCGATGTCGATGACCCAGTCGGCGTGCTTGACCACGTCCAGGTCGTGTTCGATCACCACGACGGTGTTGCCGTCGTCGACGAGCCGGTCCAGCAGGCCCAGCAGGTTGCGCACGTCGGCCATGTGCAGCCCGGTGGTGGGCTCGTCGAAGACGTACACGCTGCCCCGCTCGTGCAGCCGGTGGGCCAGCTTGATGCGCTGCCGTTCCCCGCCGGACAGCATCGACAGCGGACGGCCGAGGGTCAGGTAGCCCAGCCCCACCTCCTGCAACGGGACCAGCCGCCGGCAGATGGCGCGGTCGGTGAAGTAGTCCAGCGCCTCCTCCACGGTCAGGTCGAGGACCTCGACCACGTTCTTGCCGTCGAGCTTGTAGCCCAGCACCTCGTCCCGGTAGCGGCGGCCCTCGCACACCTCGCAGACGGTGGTGACGGGGTCCATGAACGCCAGGTCCATGGTCACGGTGCCGCGCCCCTGGCACTCTGGGCATGCGCCCTTGGAGTTGAAGCTGAACAGGCCCGCGTCCACGCCGTGCTCCTGGGCGAACAGCTTGCGGACCGGATCCCAGATGCCGGTGTAGGTGGCGGGCGTGGAACGCGGCGAGATCCCGACGGCCGACTGGTCGAGGATGATGGCCTCGGGATGCTCGGCGGCGAACACCCGCGAGATGAGCGTGCTCTTGCCCGATCCGGCCACCCCGGTGATCGCGGTGAGCACTCCGGTGGGGATGTCGACGGTGACGTCCTTGAGGTTGTGCAGCGTGGCCTTCCGCACGGTCAGCGCGCCCGTCGGCGACCGGAACGCGGCCTTGACGTCGGGCGGCTCGCGGTAGTGCCGTCCGGTGCGGGTGTCGCTGCGCTTCAGCTGCCCGATCGTGCCCTCGAAGACGATGGCGCCGCCGTGGACGCCCGACCCGGGGCCGATGTCCACCACGTGGTCGGCGATGGCGATGACGTCCCGGTCGTGCTCGACGATCAGCACCGTGTTGCCCTTGTCCCGCAACGCGATCAGCAGCTGGTTGAGCCGGTCGACGTCGCGCGCGTGCAGGCCGACGCTGGGCTCGTCGAAGATGTAGGTCACCCCGGTCAGGCTGCTGCCGAGGTGGCGCACCGTCTTCAGCCGCTGGCCCTCGCCGCCCGACAGGGTCCGGGTGGGCCGGTCCAGGGTCAGGTAGCCCAGCCCCACCGCCTCGATGCGGCGCAGCGCCGCCAGCGCCGAGGGGACGACGGCCGAGGCGGCCGGGCCCTCGACCCGGCACAGCTCCTCGATGAGGTCGCCGATCTCCATCGCGCAGTAGTCGGCGATGTTGCGGCCGCGGATGCGGGAGTCCAGCGCCGCCCGGTTGAGCCGGGCCCCTTCGCACTCCGGGCAGGTCCGCTCCGACACGACCTTCTCGACGTGCTTGCGGTCACGGTCCTTCAGCGACTCCAGCCCGGGCTTGACGTAGCGCCGGGTGAACCTGTCCACCAGGCCCTCGTAGTCGTTGATGGCCACCTTGCCGAGGTCGTCGGGGCGCTTGGTCTGGAACCCGCTCCCGTACAGCAGCAGGTCCAGCTCCTTGTCGGTGTACTCGCCGATGGGCTTGTCGGCGTCGAAGAGACGCTCGCCGTACTCGTCCACGTCCTGCTTGGGGTCGTACCGGCTGACCTCGGCGTAGCGCTTCCAGTAGTTGGTCCCCGGGGCGAACGCCGGGTGGCGGATGGCGCCCTCGTTCAGCGACTTGTCCTCGTCCAGCAGTTTGCCGACGTCGAGTTGCAGAGTGCTGCCGAGGCCCTCACAGGCCGGGCACATGCCCTGCGGGTCGTTGAACGAGTACATGTGCGAGAACCCGGCGCTGGGCTCGCCGTACCGGGAGAACAGCACCCGCAGGATGGGGTGGACCTCGGTCATCGTCCCCACCGTCGAACGCGAGCCGCCGCCGACCGGCTTCTGGTCGACGATGATGGCCGGCGTGAGGTTCTCGATGAAGTCGAACTTCGGGCGCTCGTAGCGGGGCAGCCGGTTGCGGACGAACCAGGGGAACACCTCGTTGAGCTGACGTTGGGACTCCACGGCGATGGTGTCGAAGACGATCGAGGACTTGCCCGATCCGGACACCCCGGTGACGACCGTGACCCTGCCCAGGGGGATGCGCACGGTCAGGCCCTTGAGGTTGTTCTCCCGGGCCCCGGACACCACCATGTACCCGCTGTTGTTGTTACTGGCGGTGGTCACTTTCCTCCTTCCTCCTCCCGACGTTGTCTTTTCACTCCTACCCCCTCCGCGCGGGCGATGCCGGTCCTTCACCGGTGTCCGGGCCGGGCCCCGTCGTCACCGGCCCGCGGCGACGGCCCGGAGGGGCCCGGTGACGTCGGCCGGATCCTCCAGGTCCCGGACGTCGGCCAGCGAGACGCGTCCGCCGCGCGTGAACAGGGCCGTGGCCAGGCCGGGAAGCCCGGCGGCCAGTTCGGCGTCGATGCCCTCGAACCATTCCAGGCTGGCCTGGGCCACCTGCTGCATCCGTTCGGCCACGGGGCGCCGCGCGGCCTCGTAGGCCGCCAGGGCGGCGGGAAGGCCGGAGTGCTCCCGCAGGGCGGTGGTCAGGGCGACGGCGTCCCCCATGGCCAGCGCGGTACCGGACCCGATGGAGTAGTGGGTGGTGTGCGCGGCGTCGCCCAGCAGCACCACGTTCCCGTCCCACCAGGTCCGATTGCGCACCACGGCGAAGCGGCTCCAGCGCGACCGTCCGGCGGTCAGGGACGCGCCCCCCAGGTGCTCGCCGAACAACCGGGCGATCCGGTCGACGGCGGGCGCCTGGACCGACTCCTGGGCCGGCGCTGCGTCCGCCCGTGCCTCCACCAGGAAGGTGCTGCGGCCGTCCGCGTAGGGGTAGGCGTGCGCGACCACCGGCCCTCCCGCCGTTTCGGCGATCATGAAGCTCATCCCGTCGAACGCCCGGTCGGCGCCGAGCCACGCGTAGCGCAGCGCGCACGGCCGCAGCGTGGTGCCGAACCGGCCGGCCCGCCCGGTGCGGGTCGCCGAGTGCGCCCCGTCCGCCGCGACGACGAGGTCGCACTCGGCCGCGAGCCGTTCCAGCGGCGGCGCGGGACGGCCGTGCAGCACCGTGACGCCCGACCGCAGGCACCACCGCCGCAGCACCGCCAGCAGCGAGACGCGGGCGATGGCGGCGAAGCCGAGACCGGCGGTGGTGAACGCCTCGCCCCGGTGGTGGACGCTCATCCGGTTCCAGCGGACCAGCCACGGCTCCAGCGCGGCACGGGTCCGCGGGTCGGCCCGGCCGATCACCTCCAGCGCCGGATCGGAGAAGATTACGCCGAAGCCGTAGGTGCGGTCGGCGGCGTCGCGTTCCCAGACCACCACCTCGTGCCGGGGATCGAGTCGTTTGGCCAGCACGGCGGTGTACAGGCCGCCGGGCCCGCCGCCGATGATCCCGATGCGCACGGGTCCTCCTCAGCCGATCAGTTCGTGGACGCGGCCGACGGTCTCGGCGGCCGTCGGCAGGCCGGCGATCTCCGCGGCGACCTCCGCGGCGGCCCGCCGGCGGGTGGCGTCGCGCAGCACCTCGGCGACCGCCTCGGCCACGGTGTCGGCGGTCAGGGCGTCCATGTCGAGGGTGCGCCCGGCGCCGCGCGCCGTCATCGTCTGGGCGTTGGTGACGTTGACCGTCCCGGGCAGCGGGACCGCCACCTGCGGCGCGCCCGCCGCGAAGGAGGACAGCACGGTGCCCGAGCCGCCGTGGTGGACGATCGCGTCGCAGGAGGCCAGCAGCCGTTCCAGCGGCATCCAGTCCACCAGCCGCACGTGCCCGGGCAGCGGGTCGGGCAACGCGGACAACTCGGCGCCCGCCGTCAGCACGACCAGTTCGACGCCGAGGCCGGCCGTGCCGCGCACGATCTCCCGGTAGACGGCGCCGTCCTGCGACATCGCCGCCAGGGAGCCGCAGGTGGCCACCACCCGGGGCCGCTCACCGCGCCTCATCGCCCACAGCGGCAGCAGGCCGCCCCCGTTGTAGGCGCCGTAGCGCATGGGCAGCGTGTGCTGCGGCCTGCCGCCCCTGGGCGCGACCTCGGTGAAGTTGGTCAGCGAGGGCGGCAGCACGTCGATCTCGACCTCCGCCTCCCGGACGGAGTCCACCCCGGCCTTGCGGGCGTGGGGCTCCAGGTAGTCCAGGGCCGGGCTGAACGTCGGCAGCGGGGTGCCGTAGCCGTGCAGCACCGCCGGCACGCCGGCGATCCGCGCCGCGACCAGGGCGGCGGCGTGGATGCCGGGATAGACGACGGCGTCGGCTCCCCAGGTGCCGATCGTCTCCACCAGGTCGTCCAGCATGCGCGCGCCGATCTCGCCGAACACCTCGCCGTGCAGGGCGTACATCTCCTGCTCCGAGCGGCCCACGCCCAGCCGCTCCTGGTTCAGGCGGCGCACCAGGTCCTCGTAGGGGGTCACGGGGTCGTTGCCCGCGCCGGCCTCGGTGGCGACCAGTCCCGCGGAGGTCGCGGTGCGCAGCGCGGGACCGCAGGTGGCCACCAGTACCTGGTGGCCGGCCGCCTGCGCGGCGTGCGCGAACGGGATCAGCGGCATCAGATGGGAGGGCGCGGACATCGTCGTCAACAGGAAGCGCATGTCATCCCCTTGTCTGTGAGGCGGGCGCCGCCGTATAGCGCCGCAGCCGTTCGTCGGGGTCGAGAAGGGCGTCCACCGCGAGGACCGGTGGGCGCCGTCCCCCCGCGGTGCTGTGCTCGACCAGGTCGATCAGATAGGTGCCGTGCTCAACCAGGTCGATCAGATAGGTGCCGTAGTCGGTGTCGGCCTGCTCGCGGGCCAGCCGCAGGCACTGGTCGGGGCCGATGTAGCCCATCCGGTAGGCGATCTCCTCCAGGCAGGCGATGCGCACGCCCTGACGCTGTTCGAGCATCTGGACGTACTGGCCGGCCTCCAGCAGCGAGTCGTGCGTGCCGGTGTCCAGCCAGACGAAACCGCGTCCCAGCTCCACCAGGCGGGCCCGGCGCCGGTCCAGGTACGCCCGGTTGACGTCGGTGATCTCCAGTTCGCCCCGGGCCGACGGCGTCAGGCCCCGGGCGATGTCCACCACGTCGTTGTCGTACATGTACAGGCCGGTGACGGCCAGGTTGGACCGCGGGTCGGCGGGCTTCTCCCGCAGCGCCACCAGGCGGCCCCGGTCGTCGATCTCGGCGATGCCGTACCGCTCCGGGTCCCGGACGGGGTAGCCGAACAGGGTGCAGCCGTCCAGCAGTTCGGCGTTGGACTGCAGCACCCGCGAGAACCCGGGGCCGTGGAAGAGGTTGTCGCCCAGCACCAGCGCGACCGAGTCGTCGCCGATGTGGCCGGCCCCGATGAGCAGCGCCTCGGCGATGCCGCCGGGGTGGGGCTGCTCGGCGTAGCTCAGCTGGACGCCGAGCCGCGAGCCGTCGCCCAGCAGGCCGCGGAACAGCCCGAGGTGGCGGGGCGAGGAGACGATCAGGATGTCCCGGATGCCGGCCAGCATCAGCACCGACAGCGGGTAGTAGATCATCGGCTTGTTGTAGACGGGCAGGATCTGCTTGGACAGCACGCCGGTGAGCGGCCGCAGGCGGGTGCCGCTGCCGCCGGCCAGGACGATGCCCTTCATGATCCACCTCCTTCGTCGGGTTCCGGTCCGCCGGGCCCGGACACCGGCCGCTCGTTCAGGAGCTTGTCCAGGAGCAGACACTCGTGGTAGTCGGGCAGCAGGCCGCGGTCACGGGCCTCGGCCAGGGTGGGCGCGCCGCTGTCCCGCTCGGACATGAGCGGCTCGACGTCCACGGGGATCGGCAGCCCCAGCGCGGGGTCCAGCACGTCCACCGACCTCTCGTGCTCCGGCACGTAGGTCTGCGACAGCAGGTACGTCAGCACGGTGTTGTCGGTCAGGGCGACGAAGGCGTGGCCGACGCCGACCGGGTAGTGGACGGCGCGGAAGTCCCGGGCGTCCAGCACCACCGTGTCCCACCGGCCGAAGGTCGGGGAGCCCACCCGCAGGTCCACGACGAGGTCCAGCGCCCGGCCCGCCGAACAGTGGATGTACTTGGCCGACCCTGGCGGCGTGGCGGTGTAGTGGACGCCCCGGACCACGTTCTGGTGGGACCGGCTGTGACTGATCTGCCCCACCGGGAACAGCGGGCCGTCGTGAACGGACTCGAACGCCTCCCGGTGGAACACCGACACGAACACGCCCCGGTCGTCACCGATCACCTCGGGGGTGAACTCCAGCGCGCCCGTCACGGCGAGCCGTCGTGCTCTCATGTTCCTCTCCTCCCGTGCAGCCCCATCCGCCGCAGCACCTCCCGGCCCAGCGGAGTCCCGGGCACGCCCAGGTCCAGAGGCAGCTCGAAGTGGTCGCGGCCCGGCGCCACCAGGTCGGCCGCGCGCTGTCCCGCCGCCCGTAGCGCCATCACCATGAGGGCGTGCTGGCGGGCGTACGCGCGGGTCTCCGCCTCGCCCCGCGCCACGAGCACCTCTCCGGCGCGCAGCGGCAGCCACCGCACCGGGCTGAGGTCGGCCGCGGCGCCGTCGTCCAGGCCGAGCGCGTCGTTGACGTAGCAGCGCCGGATCGGCTCCAGGTCGTAGACGCCGCTGAGCAGGTACGCCCCGGCGACCTCGGCCGGAGGCCGCGGGTCCGCCAGGACACGGACCTCCGCGATCGCCATCGCCGCCAGGTGCGCCCCGGCCGAACTGCCCGCGACGTGGACCGCGTCCGCACACCCGCCGAACTCGGCCGCGTGCTCCCGGACCCAGTGCAGGCCGCGGCGTACCGAGGCCACCATCTCGCCGAGGCGGCGGCGCGGTGCCAGCCCGTACCCCAGCGCGACGTAACCCGCCCCCGCCTCGACCATCGCGGGCGCCGCGAAGCAGGCATCCTCCTTGCTCGACTCCTGCCAGTGCCCGCCGTGCACGAACACCAGCAGCGGCGCGTCCGGCCGGGGCGGCGGGAACAGGTGCAGCCGCTCGTCGGGGGACGGCCCGTAGGGAATGTCGGGCCGGCAGTCGAGCCCGCGGCGGGCCTCGGCGCTGTCGGCGGCGTACCGGGCCAGGGTCGCGGCGGCGTCCCGCGCGCACAGGCTCGGGGAGTACTCGCGGTCCAGTTCTTCGCGGACCGCCATGTCCGGTGGTGAGACGCTCATGTGGCCCCCCGCAGTCCCTCGATGACGCCGTGGGGGGTCCACCCCGCGCCGGTGATGCGGTGCAGGTCGGTGAATCCGGCGTCGCGCAGCCACTCCTCGTGCTCGCACCACCGGTAGATGGTGCTGTCGCGGAACGGGAGGGTGGCGAAGTATACGTTGTCCAGCGCCGCGTACAGCGGCCCCGAGCCGTCGTCGTCGCAGAACGCGTTGAACACCAGGACACGGCCGCCGGGCTCCACCGCGTCGTGGGCCTTGCGCAGCAGCCGCCGGTTCTGCTCGGGCGACCAGATCACCAGCTGGTGGGCGAACAGCACGCAGTCGTGGCCGCGCGGGTAGTCGTCATCGAAGATGTCGGCGGCGTGGGTGCCGACCCGCCCGGCCAGGCCCGCCGCGTCGATGTTGCGGCGGGCGACCTCCAGCGCCCCCGGCCGGTCGAGCACGGTGATCTCCAGATGCGGGTGCGCCCGGGCCAGAGCCAGGGCGTTGACGGCGTCCCCACCGCCGACGTCCAGGACGCGGCCGGTCTTGGCGTAGTCCACCTCCTCGACCAGGACCGGGTTGGACAGCCGCGACCAGGAGTTCATACAGCGGTAGAACAGCTCCTCCAGGCCGGGCACGTTCGACAGCCGCGAGTACAGGTCGCGGCTGTCGCCCGGGAAGCGGCGGATGCCCACGTTCTCCCCGGTGCGCAGCGACTCGGCGTAGTCGGCGGCCGGCGCGTAGGACACCCGGGCCTGGAACTCCACGATGTCGCGCAGCACCGGCCAGGTGCCGTCGGCGAAGGCGGTCTCGACGGCGGGGCCGTTGCGGTACCGGCCGTCCTCGACGAGGGTGAGACGCAGGGCGGTGGTGCCTAGCAGCAGGATGTCGGCGGCGCGGCGGCCCAGCCCGAGGGCGTCGGCCACCGCCGCGGCCGCCAGCGGGCCCTGCTCGGCCAACAGGTCGAACAGGCCGAGCTCGCAGCCCGCGTTGAGCTGCTGGAACGCGTTGTGTCCGAACAGGATGGGGACCAGGTCCGCCCCGGCGGGCGGTCGCTGGTCGGGGCGGTCGGCCATGGCTCCTCCGGCAATGGTCGGCGGACGGGTCGGATCTCAGGCGGCGCGCGTTTCGCCCGACACGATCAGCGGCCTGGGCACCGGGATGACGAACCGGCCGCCGCGCCCGAGGTAGCCGGCCTCCTTGGCGAGGATCTCCTCGGCGTAGTTCCAGGCCAGCAGCAGGTAAAGGTCCGGCGGGTCCTGCGCCGCCCGTTTGGGCGAGCACACCGGGACGTGCACGCCGGGCATCACCTTGCCCTGCTTGAGCGGGGTCGTGTCGCTGCAGAACTCCAGCTCGCCGCCGTCCAGGCCGCAGACGTTCAGCAGCGTCACCCCCTTGGCGGAGGCGCCGTACCCGGCCACCCGCCTGCCCTCGGCGACCTGGCCGCGGATGAGGTCGCGCAGCTCCCGCCGGGTCGTCTCCACGCGTTCGGCGAAGCGGCGGTAGGCGTCGTCGCCGAAGAGGCCGGCGGCCTCCTCCCGGTCGCACAGCTCCCGCACCGAGGGCCGGGGCCGCCACGGACCCGACTCCAGCCCGGCGAAGACCAGGATCGAGCCGCCGTGCACCGGCAGCCGCTCGACGTCGAGGACGCGCAGGCCGTGCCGCTCGTACAGGGTGACCAGCGTCCGCACCAGGAAGTACGACAGGTGCTCGTGGTAGATGGTGTCGAACTCCAGGTCGTCGACCATGTCGAGGGCCCACGGCACCTCGATGGCGAACACGCCGCCGGGAGCCAGCAGCTCGCGCACGCCGGTGAGCACCCCGGCCACGTCGTCGATGTGCGCGAAGACGTGCCGCCCGAGCACCAGGTCGGCGCGCCCGTGGTCGCGGGCGACGGCGCGCGCGGTGTCGGCGTCGAAGAACTCCGGCAGCGTCCGCACGCCGTGCCGCTCGGCCACTTCCACCAGGTTGCGGGCCGGATCGACGCCGAGCACTCGCAGCCCCGCCTCCTGGAAGGCGCGCAGCTGGACGCCGGTGTTGCTGCCCAGCTCCACGACGAAGCCGCCGGCCGGCAGGTCGAACCGCGTCCGGCACACGTCGGCGACGTAGCGCATGTGATCGTTGATGGTGTCGGACGCGGGGGTGGCGTAGGCGTAGGTCCGGTAGAGGATCTCGGGGTCGACCACGTGGGTGAGGCTCATGAGCCGGCAGGACCGGCAGGAGATCACCGCGAGGGGGTAGCGGTCCTCCTCGTACGCCGGTGCCGGCTCCAGGAACGCGTTGGCCGGCGGCACCGATCCGAAGGAGACCACGTCCTGCCAGTCGACGCCTCCGCACACTCGGCACGCGGTGACCTGCCGTGCGCTGTCCAGGGTGTTCACCGCATCTCCTTCCTGTCGTCGTGTCCCGGGGCCGGCCGGCGGGCCGGCCTGGGCTGGAACGAGGTGAGCGCGTCCACCACGCGGTCCACCTGGGAGTCGGTCATGTCGGCGTAGAGCGGCAGGCGGATCAGGCGATCGGCGACCCACTCGGTGACCGGGCAGCTGCCGGGGGCGGTGCGGCCGTAGCGCAGCCCTGCCGGAGAGGAGTGCAGCGGCTGGAAGTGGGGGGTGGCCTTGACGCCGTGTTCGGCCAGATGCGCCAGCAGGGCCTGCTGGCTGTCAGGCCCCGGCAGGACCAGGTAGTAGATGTGCGCGGGCTGTTCGCACCCGGGCGGCACGGTCGGCCGGACGACGCCGGTGCGGCCCGCCCAGCCGGCGAGCCGCTCGTGGTAGGCGGCCCAGATCTCGCGCCGGCGCCGCTGGATGCGGGGCAGCTCCTCCAGTTGGGCGGTCAGGAAGGCCGCCAGCGGCTCCGACAGCAGGTAGCTGGAGCCCAGGTCGACCCAGCGGTACTTGTCGACCTCGCCGCGGAAGTACTGGTAGCGGTTGGTGCCCCGGTCGCGGATCAGCACCGTCCGCTCGTACAGCGCCGGGTCGTTGACGAAGAGGGCGCCGCCCTTGCTGCACTGGATGTTCTTGGTGGCGTGGAAGCTGTGCGCCGCCATGATCCCGAACGTGCCGAGGGCGCGGCCGCGGTAGGCGCCGGCCAGGCCGTGCGCGTTGTCCTCGACGATCGGCAGGCCGTGCCGGCCGGCGATCGCCGTGATCTCGTCCATGGCGCAGGCGACCCCGGCGTAGTGCATCACCAGGATCGCCCGGGTGCGCTCGGAGACGGCCTCTTCGAGCCGCCGCTCGTCCAGGTTGAGGGTGTCGGGGCGGCAGTCCACGAAGACCGGCACGGCCCCGCGCAGCGCGAACGCGCTGGCCGTCGGCGCGAAGGTCCACGAGGGGACGATGACCTCGTCTCCCGGCTGTAGGTCCAGCGCCAGGGCGGCGATCTCCAGGGCGTGCGTGCAGGACGGGGTGAGCAGTGCGTGCGGGGTCCCGGTCAGCCGCCGGAGCAGGGCGACGGCCCGCTCGGTGAACGTGCCGTCGCTGTCCAGCTGACCGGTCTCGAACGCTTCCCGCAGGTAGGTCTCCTCACGTCCGGTGAGGTGCGGGATGTAGAAGGGGACGTACGTGCCGGTAGCGGCGGTGTGGGACGCAGTGACGGTCATGAGCGTCCCTCCGTGTCCCGGGCGCCCGGGTCGGCGGCGCGCCACAGCTCCAGGAGCGTGAAGTCGATGCGCACCATCCCGCCGCCGTCGGCGTAGCGCTGGTAGAGCCGGTCCGGCCCGAGCTCGGCGGCGGGGACCGGGAAGGTCTCCTGCCGGTGGGTGCGGCACCGCAGCCCGGCCGCGTCGGCGATCTTCTCCAGGTGGACGCGGTCGCCCATCGCCTCGCTGAAGCCGAGGAAGAGCCGTCCCCCCTCGGCCAGCCGGTCCGGCGCCTCGGCCAGGAACCTGCGGTGCATCTGGTAGCCGGGGTCGAAGAAGTGGTACTCCAGGAACGAGCCGAGCACCCGCTCCGGCGGCGCCTCGATGAACGGGGAGTTCCAGAAGATCATGTCGAAGCGCTCGTCCGGGCCGAGTGCGCCGAACAGGTCGCTCTCCAGCGCACGCACCCGGTCGCGGACCCCGTGCCGCCGCGCGTTCAGCTCCGTGGTTCGCACAGCGGCGGGGTTGATGTCCAGGGCCGTGACGGCGGGGCACCCGCGCAGGGCGGCGGTGACCGCGGCGATGCCGCAGCCGCAGCCCATCTCCAGGAAGGTGCGGGCGGAGTCAACGGGCAGCCAGGCGGCGAACAGCCCGGTGGCCTGGTTGTACTGGCCGCCGACGACGCCGTCGAGCTGCTCCCACTCGCGGTCCATGAGGGTGAACGTGCCCTCCTGGCCGGGGGCCTGGCTGACCAGGGCGTAGGCTTCCTGCGCCATCGCATAGCCGAGTTCGTTCATCGTGTGATCCTTGGGGGTGGCCGTCGCGCCGGGGCGACGGCGGGACAGTGGACGCCGAGCCGGACGTTCGCAGCGCGGTCACAGCAGGGTGCGCATGGTCCACAGCTCGGGGAAGAAGCGGTGCTCGTTGATCTCGCGGAGCCAGGCGGCCCCGTCGGTGCCCCCGCTGCCGCGTTTGCCGCCGAGCATGCGCTCGACGACCAGCAGGTGCGCCGCCCGCCAGTGGGAGAACTGGTAGGCGACCTCCAGCAGGTGCTCGGCGAGCCGGTAGGCCGCCGGATGCGCGGCCGGATCGCGGTAGACCTGTGCCCACACCTGCTCGATCCGCTCGTCGGCCCGGTGCGTGCGGGTGACGTCCCGGTCCAGCGCGTCGGCGGGCACCGGCAGGCCCTCCCGCCGCAGGAAGCGCAGCGCCTCGTCATAGAGGCTGGGGCTGTCCAGCTCCGCGCGCAGCTCCGGGTACAGCCGCAGATCCTCCGGCCGGGTCAGGGCGGGATTCTTGTTGCCCAGCGCGAATTCGAGCCTGCGGTACATGAACGACTGGGTGCCCGAGGCCTCGCCCAGGACGTCGCGGAACGTCAGGAACTCGTCCACGGGCATCCCGTTCATGCTCTCCCAACAGGAGATCAGCACGCGCTGGGTGCGCGTGGCCCGGGACAGCGCCCCGCAGGCGTCACCGGCACGGTCGGCGCGCAGCTGCGCCCGCGCCTGGTCCACCTCCAGGTGGACCATCCGGAACAGCAGCTCCTTCACCTGGCTCAACAGGATGAAGGACAGCTCGAAGGGCGAGCCGGTACGCGGGTCCTGCAGGTCGTGCAGCTCGTCCATGCGCGCGTAGCCGACGTACGGCGAGCGGTGGGCCGCCGCGCACGGGCCCGCGGCACTGGAGTGAACGGTCGTGTCGGTCATGTGACCACCTCCCGGCGCCGGAATCGCGGAGAGCGGTACTCGTCGGTGGCCGCCACCTCGCGCAGGGCCGTCACCGCGTCGTGGACGTCGCCGAACGACACGTACAGCCCGTTGACGCAGAACCGCAGCAGGTCGCCGCGCACGTCACCGAGAACGCCACGGTCCTTCAGCGCGGCCATCACCGCCGCCGCCTCGGGGTGGCGCAGCGCGAGGTGCCCGCCGCGCCGCCGGGGGTCGCGGGGCGTCACCACCTCGAAACCCAGGCCGTCGAGCAGCCGGTCGGCGCAGCCGAGGAAGAAGTCCCCCAGCCGCACGGTCTTGGCGCGGACCGCCTCGATCCCCGCCCGTTCCAACGGTTCCAACGCGGCCTCCAAAGCCAGCAGGGACAGCACAGGGGGCGTGCCGATGCGCGCCCGGGCCACACCCGGCGCGGGCTCGAAGACACCGGCCATGTCGAACGGCCGGGCATGGCCGTGCCAGCCGGTCAGCGGCAGGTCGAGACGGTCCTGGTGGCGCGCGGCGACGTAACCGTAGGCGGGCGACCCGGGGCCACCGGACAGGTACTTGTAGGTGCAGCCGACCGCCAGGTCCACGCCGTCGTCGTCCACCCACAGCGGGACGGCGCCGGCGCCGTGGCTGAGGTCCCACAAGGCGACCGCGCCGGCCTCGTGCGCCACCCGCGTGACGGCGGGCACGTCCCACAGCTCGCCCGTCCGGTAGTCGGCGGCGGGGCAGAAGACCACCGCGACCTCGTCGCGGTGGCGGTCCACGGCGTCCGGCAGGTCGCCCATCGGGACCTCGACCACCTCCAGGCCCAGCAGCCGGGCGGCCGAGGCGGTCAGGTACCGGTCGGTGGGGAAGTTGCCGGCGTCGGCGACGACCACGCGCCGGTCCGGGCGCAGCCGCGCCGCCGCCACGACGGCGTTGAAGATCTGCACCGAGGTCGAGTCCCCGGCCATGGTCTGCCCCGGCGCCGCGCCGATGAGGCGGCCGATCCGGTCGCCGACGCGTGCCGGTGCATGCCACCAGTCCTCGTTCCAGGCCCTCGTCAGCCGCTCGCCCCACTGCCGTACGGCCTCGGCCACGGCGCCGGGGACGGCCGCCGGCAAGGGCCCCAGCGAATTGCCGTTGAGCGGGACGACCCCCGCCGGAAGGTTGAACTCCTTGCGGAAGGGGGCGAGCTCGTCGACGGTGTCCAACCGGTCGGCCATTTCGCGACTCGGTTCCATTTTCACCTCACGGAGCGTGCCCTTCGGCACAGTCGTCCGAACAGTAATAGAAGTTATCTTCGCCGCTGATCAGGTGTCAACGGGTGCGATATCAGAAGAGTTACAAGAGAAAAGCAGATCACCTTCAAAGACGTCAGAACATTTGCCGGACCGGCGCAGATGCCGCCAAACTTCGGCGGAGTCTCCTTGTCTCGCCCCGCCGCCGTCGACTGCAATGGACGGTGTATCGACCGCGAAATCGAAATGGAGTGGAGACGGCGATGGCGACCATGTCACCGATCCTGGACGGCGTAACGTGCGAGGGGGCGGGCTGCGCGGCCCGGGCGCACCGCTCCGGACGGCGGACGGCGCCGCCACGGGTGCGGCTGTGCCCGCGCTGCCGGGACGCCCTCGACGCGGAGCTGCGCCGCCTTCCCGGTCTCTACGCCGAATGCGAGAACAGGCTCGGCCCCTCCGGCTCGCCGGTGGTGCGCAGGCCGTCGGGCCGCGTCCGCGGGGAGACGCCGTTCAACGCCGCCGCCGCCGAGTGCCGGTCGCAAATCCTGGGCGTCCTGGCCTCCTGGGCGGGGCTGACGGCCGAGGCCCGGCGGGTGACGGCGCCCCGCCGGGCGGTCCCCCGGCTGAGCGCGTTCCTGCGCCGCCACCTCGACTGGCTGGCACGCCATCCCGCGGTGGGCGACCTGTCCGTGGAGACGGCCCGGCTGGTGCGCACGGCGGAGCGGGTGACCGGAGCCGACCCGGTCCGCCGGGTGCACGTCGGCTCATGCGTCGAGACCGGGTGCCGTGGCACCCTCACCGCCTACGTGACGCCCGACCGGCGCCGCCCGCCCCGGATCACCTGTGACGCCGAGCCGGAGCACTCCTGGGCGGGTGGGGAATGGCTGAACCTCGGCCGCCGCATCGCCGAGACCGCCCCTTCCCCGCCTTCGGGCCGGGAGCCTCGGCCCCGGCGCTGGCTCAGCCCGGCCGATATCTGCTGCCTGTGGAACATCCCGCGCGGGAGCGTCTACCGGCTGGCGAGCGAGCGGCGGTGGCGGCGGCGCAAGGTGGACGGCCGCACCTACTATGCCGAGCCCGACGTCCGGCTGACCCTGCGCGATCGCTGAGGGCGACCGTTGAGAGCTACGACGAGCCGTCACGGGCGGGGCGCCCGTGACGGCTCACCGGCTCATTTCGGGGTGACTTTCCGGGTGACCCGGCTCATTTCCGGGTGACCAGGCAGAACTCGTTGCCCTCCGGGTCCCGCCAGATCTGGAACGACATGTCGGGACGGTCCTGCCGCCCGCCGGCGGGCGACCCGCCCAGTTCCCGGGCCCTGGCGCCGGCGGCGTCCACGTCGGGAACGTAGAGGTCCAGGTGGAGCCGGTTCTTGCCGCTCTTGGCCTCGGGGACCTTCTGGAACGACAGCACGGGTCCCTCCGCGCCCAGCGGCTCCAGGTCCAGCCAGGTGTCCTTGCGGTAGGTCACCTTCATGCCGAGTAGGCCGCCCCAGAACGTCGCCATGGCGCCGAGGTCGGCGCAGTCGATCGCCAGGTTGCCCACCCGCGGTGTGGCGTGCATCGATCGTCTCCTCTCGTGACCGGTGTCGGAACGTCAGCGCGCGACCGCGTACGCCTGGGCCCCGCGGGGGCTGGCGGCGGCCAGCACGGAACCGTCGGGGGCCAGGCCGGTCGCGCATACTTTGCCGAGCGAGTACGGCTCGGCGAACTCCACCTCGTGGCCGCGGTCGCGCAGCCGCCGTACCTCCGCCTCGTCCCAGCCGCCGCGCTCCATCACCAGGACGCGCGGGCGGCGGCCGTACGGGGTGAACGAGGAGGGGACGTGGTCGGTGTGGAACGCCGGGGCCTCGACCGCCTGCTGCGGGCTCAGCCCGAAGTCGACATGACCGATGAACGCGTTGAGCGTCCACTGGTCCTGCTGGTCGCCGCCCGGCGTGCCGAACGCCAGGTAGGGACGGCCGTCGCGGAGGACCAGGCTGGGGCTGAGGGTGGTGCGCGGCCGTTTGCCGGGGGCCAGCGCGTTGTTGTGCTCGGTGTCCAGCCAGGCCATCTGGCCGCGTGTGCCGAGCGGGAAGCCCAGGCCGGGCACTACCGGCGAGCTCTTCAGCCAGCCGCCGCTGGGCGTGGCCGCGACCATGTTGCCCTCGCGGTCGACGGCGGTGACGAAGCAGGTGTCACCGTTGGCCTCGGTGAGCCGGACGACCATGGGGATGCCGTTGTCGAGCTGCTCCAGCCAGCCGTGCGCCCGGCGCCCGGCCCGCGGCCCGGTGATCCGGGGGAGCCGGGGCGGCCTGCCGTCGGGGGAGCCGGGCCGCAGCTCGGCGGCGGCCCCGTCGCCGATCAGCGCCCGTCGTTCGGCGGCGTACCCGGTGTCGAGCAGGCCCTTGAGCGGCACCTGCGCGTACTCCGGATCGCCGTACCAGGCCTCCCGGTCGGCGAAGGCGAGCTTGGCGGCCTCCACGACGGTGTGCACGTGGTCGGCGCTGCCGAAGCCCATGGCGGCCAGGTCGAAGCCCTCCAGCAGCGCCAGCTGCTGGAGGAAGACCGGGCCCTGCGACCACGGGCCGGGCTTGTGCACCAGGTGACCGCGGTAGTCGAACGTCACCGGCTCCTCGATGCCGGGGCGCCAGGCCGCCAGGTCGTCGCCGGTCAGCAGCCCGCGGTGGTGGCGGCCGGTGGCGTCGATCATCTCGGCGCGGGTGCTGAACGCGTCGACGGCCTCGGCGACGAAGCCCTCATAGAAGGCCCGCAGGGCGCCCTCGATCTGGGCGTCGCGATCGGGGCCCGCCGCCTGCGCCTCCGCCACGATGCGCCGGAAGGTGTCGGCCAGGACGGGATTGCGCACGCGGTCGCCCGGCGCGGGCGCCGACCCGTTGCGCAGGTAGGTGCGGCCCGACTCGGCCCACTCCTCGCGGAACAGCGGGGCCATCGCCTCGATCATGGCGGCCGCCTTGGGCAGCAGCGGATACCCGTCGTCGGCGTAGCCGATCGCCGGCGCCAGGACCTCGGCCGGGCGCAGCCGTCCGTGCCGTTGCAGCAGCCGCATCCACGCGCCGAACGCCCCGGGGACGCACGCGGCCAGCAGCCCTGAGCCGGGGACGAAGTCCAGGCCGAGGTCGCGGAACGCGGTGACGGTGGCGGCGCGGGGCATGGGCCCCTGCCCGCAGATGACCTCCACCCGCCGGTCGCGTGCGCTGTGGACCAGGATCGGGACGTCCCCGCCGGGACCGTTCAGGTGCGGCTCCACCACCTGGATGACGAACGCGGCCGCGACGGCGGCGTCGAAGGCGTTGCCGCCGTGCTCGAACATCGCCGTGCCGGCCGCGGAGGCCAGCCAGTGCGTGGACGCGACGGCATCTCGCGTGCCGTGCAGTTCAGGGCGAAAGAGCATGGACTCCTCCCGGTGTGGGCTCGGGGCGTCCCGCGGTCTCGGCGGGCGCCGCCAGGGCGATCTCACCGCGCAGCGTGGGGACGACCCGGCCGGTGAGGGCAGCGGTCAGCGTGCCGCCGGCGTCGCGGCGGGCCCGGCAGGCGAGCGTGGCGGGACGTCCCCGCTCGCGTCCCTGGTCGATGCCGAACCGCAGCTCGCGGCCGTCCGCGCCGGCCAGCCCCTCGGCGGCCAGCCAGGCGGCCAGGCCCAGCGCCGCCGAGGCGCAGGCCGGGTCCTCGGGGATGCCGTATCCGGGGGCGAACAGCCGGGCGCGCGCCGTCCGGCCGCGCCCGTCCCAGCAGAAGACGAACACGTCGGACAGCCCGGCCCCGCGCATCGCCGCCGGGTCCGACCTGGCCCGTTCGACCGCCCCGGCCTGGACGGGCAGGAAGTGGAACAGCGGGCCGAAACCCGCCGTGCGGGCCGCGCCGCCGTCGACATCGGCGGGTTCCAGGCCCACGGCGTCCAGGAGCGGGCCCGGGTCGAGCTCCTCGCCGGGCAGCGGGTCCGCGGCCGTCATGGTCGCGCTCTCGCCGTCGGACCACAGCCGCAGCAGCCGGTCCCCGCACTGCTGGACGACCGGGCCCGGCCGGAGCAGTCCCAGGCGCACCAGCGTCGCGGCGGTGCCCACGGCAGAGTGGCCGCCGTAGGGGGACTCGGCGGACGGGGTGAACACCCGGACCCGATGCGTGGCCTCTGGTGAGGTGGGCGGCAGCACGAAGACGGTCTCGTCGGTGTTCAGCTCCCGGGCGATCCGCTCCATCTGCCCGGTCGTCAGGCCCTCCGCCGCGGGGACGACGCCCAGGGCGCTGCCGCCGAACGGCCGGTCGGTGAACATGTCGACGACTTCGTACGCGATCACTTTGTCTCCTCGGCCGCGGGTCCGCCGCCCAGCACGGTCTCGGCGACCTCCTCCAGCACCTCCACGCGCCCCTGGTAGGGGAAGTCGGGGCGGGGCCAGTGGACGACGAGGTCGGTGATGCCGAGTTCGCCGTACAGGCCGGCCGCGTCGCGGTAGGTCTCGGCGCTTTCGAGCACCCCGCCCACCGACACGTCGGTGACCAGCAGCCGCCGCAGGGTCGCCGGGTCGCGCCCCACGGCCTCGCACGCCCGGTCCACCTCGGCCATCTGGTCCTTGACGACGGGCAGCACCTGCGCGTAGGGCTGGAGCTCGAACAAGTTGGGCGCACCGGTCGTCACCCAGGTGTCGGCGAGGCGCGCGGCCAGCGCCATCCCCCGGGGACCGGCCGCCGCGACGGCCAGCGGGATGCGCGGCGACTGGACGCAGCCGGGCTCCGTGCGGACCTCCAGCGCGGTGTAGAAGTCGCCGTGGAACGTGGTCTGCGGGTCGCGTAGCAGCCGGTCGAGGAGCTCTGTGAACTCGGCGAACCGCGCCCCGCGTTCCCGGGCCGTCAGGGGACGGTCGCCCCGGATCCGGGAGTCGAAGCCCTCGGCCCCGGCGCCCACCCCGCACACCAGCCGGCCCGCCGAGACGTCGTCCAGGGTCACCAGCTCCTTGGCGAAGTTCACCGGATGGCGGAAGTTGGGGCTGGCCACCAGCATGCCGAGCCGGATCCGGGAGGTGACCGCCGCCGCGGCGGTGAGGGTGGGCATGGTCGCGTACCAGGGCCGGTCGCTGAACCAGCGCCACATCAGGTGGTCGTAGGTCCAGGCGTGGTCGAAGCCCAGCCGCTCGGCCGCCGTCCAGACCTCCCGGGCCCGCGGCCATGGGTGCTCGGGCAGGATCATCACTCCGTGACGCATCGGCTCGCCCCTTCCTCGGTCGACGGCTCCGCCTCGGCGGTCCCGGCCGCCAGGTCGCCGACCCGGGCCAGGATGGAGAAGAGGTCGCGCTCGCAGGCGAGCACCTCGGGCCGCCGCAGCTCCGCGGGCCGGTCGGGGTCCTCGTGCGGATGCAGGCCGTTGACGGCCACGTCCAGGGACACCGCCCGCAGCCGGTGCAGCAGTTGCCCGGCCACCGCACGCCCGGCCACCGGACCGCGCAGGGTGACGAAGTAGTTGTCGTAGATGACGTCGGTCTTCTCGGACCTGCGGACCGGCGCGGCCTTCATCGACTCCTGCAGCAGCGACCGGCCGCTGGGCACGAGCCGGGCGGCGACGCCGTCGTGGATCAGGTTGTTGAGCTCGACCGCCGCGCGCAGCCCTGCGGCCTCGGGGGTGCTCGTCCACGGCAGGTCGCGTCCCCGGAACAGGGGGCGGACCGCGGTGAAGTCCGGCGCCCACGTCCCGCTGAACCCCGGATGCTGCAGGAACATGCTGGGCCGGATGAGGCCTTCGTAGACCTCGCGCGGGCAGGAGCCGGTGTAGAGCAGCATGGCGCAGTACCCGCGGGTGTAGGTCTCCAGCCCCGCCGTCTCCGCCGCACCGCCCCGGCCGCCCATCAACCGCCCCATCAGGTGCCACAGCACGAAGGTCGCCTGGTGGCCGGTGATCCACCGGAACCAGTAGAGGCGGTCGGAGGACTCGGCCGGCGCGCCGAGCCCCGCCCGACCGCGCGGGTCGGCGAGGGCGCGCAGCCGCCTGCGGTCGGCGTCCAGGTCGCGGTGGGGGACCCCCATCACGCGCGTCCCGGTGCGTGGCGGGGACGCCGGGGCCGACGGGTCGGGGAGCACCAGTGGTTCCAGGCTGTAGGGGACGTCACCGAAGTCCCAGTCCCCAACCGCCCTGGCCGGTCTAGTCTCTGTTCTGGTCGTCATCGATGCCGTCCGGAATGAAGGTGAACTCGAACTCGAGCCCGTTGACGTCGTAGGCGTAGAAGCTCTGCACGCCCTGGTCGTCGGTGACTATCTCGGTGGGCCGCTCGGAGAACGCGAAGGTGTGGCGTCCCGAGTCGTACAGCTCGTTCCAGTGCCGGCGCATCTCCCGTAGCGCCCGCGGGGAGTCCACGGACATGCACAGGTGCTGGAACTGCGCGGTGTCGGGGTGGGCGGGCTCGGTGCCGCGCCCCGCACGTTCGAACAGATGGAATCGGGTGCCGCCCACCCGTACCTCGACCAGGCGGCGGATGCCCGGCAGTCGCCGGCTCGTCAGTTCCGAGAACCGGTCGAGCGACCAGGTCTGCTCGGCTCCGAGAAAGTCGCGGTACCAGGCCAGGCAGTTTTCCAGGTCGGCGGTCTGCACCCCCACGTGATGGTGGGCGGGGACCACCGTGCTCTTCCTCGAAGACGCCGGCTCTCCTGTCGTCGCAGTGGGCACTGGACCTCCAATTGACCCTCCCCGTGATGCGGCGGGCCCGCCGGCGGGCGGAAACGGACGACCCGCCCTCGACGAGGCCGTCGAGGGCGGGCCGGTGCTCGCGTGAGCTCGTGTGAGAAGAAGCGCGGGAGAAAACGCCGCGGTGAACCCTGCCGCAGGGAAGGACGCAGACATAAATATGCGAACGATATGAAACCGTATCTTCGCCGCACTTGAGAAAGCAACGGCAGCGATTTCAGATCATTTGCCCGTCTGTTCAAGAGGATCTCAAAGGAAACGTCACACCGCCGGTGACCGGGCCGACCGGGCCCGGACATGACGAGGCCCCCGGCCGGGCGGATTCCCGTGGCGGGGATCCGTCCGGCCGGGGGCCTCACCTGACGTGGGACGGCCGGGCCGCCGGGAGGCTCAGGAGACCTTGCCGACCTTGCCGGCGTCGACGGCGCCGGCGGGCGTGCCGGTGCCCTGGTGGCCGATCGCCAGGCCGCTGGCCGGGTCGAAGAAGTGCAGCCGGTGGGTGTCGACGGCCAGTTCGATCCGCTGGCCGGGCCGCACCGCCGAGCGGGCGTTGACCCGAGCGGTCCACAGCGCCTTGTTCTCGTTGAGCGGGAGGGTCACGTCCTCCTCGCCGTCGGTGTCGTCGGCGGCCAGGTCGGCGGTGTCCTTGTGCTCGACGGGCGGGGCGTCCACGGTGAAGATCACGTTGATCTCGCTGCCCAGCTCCTCGGTGACCCCGGCGGTCACGCCGAACGGCGCCCAGTCGGGCTTGGCGTGCGCGGCGTCCTCGAAGTCCGAGGGGCGCACCCCGAGGATGACCTTGCGGCCCAGGTAGCCGTCCAGACCGGGCTTGTCGCGGAACACCCCGTCGGGCACCGGCAGCTTGATCCCGGCGAACACGGCGCAGGCGCCGTCCCCATCGCCGCGCACCAGGTCGGCGGTGACGAAGTTCATCGCCGGCGACCCGATGAACCCGGCCACGAACAGGTTGACCGGGTGGTCGAACAGCCGCTGCGGGGTGTCGACCTGCTGCAGCCTGCCCTCGCGCAGCACGCAGACGCGGTTGCCGAGCGTCATGGCTTCGATCTGGTCGTGGGTGACGTAGACGGTGGTGACGCCGAGCCGCTCGTGCAGCTGATTGAGCGAGGCGCGCATGGAGACCCGCAGCTTGGCGTCGAGGTTGGACAGCGGCTCGTCCATCAGGAACGCCTGCGGCTCGCGGACGATCGCCCGGCCCATCGCCACTCGCTGCCGCTGGCCGCCCGACAGCGCCGCCGGCTTGCGCTCCAGGAACTGCTCCAGGCCGAGCATCTTGGCGGCCTCGTGGACCCGCTTGTTGCGCTCCTCCTTGGGCATGCCGCGCAGCTTGAGCCCGAACGCCAGGTTCTGCGCGACGGTCATGTGCGGGTAGAGGGCGTAGTTCTGGAAGACCATGGCGATGTCGCGGTCCTTGGGGGCCAGGTCGTTGACGACCCGGTCGCCGATGGTGATGGTGCCGGCGCTGATGTCCTCCAGCCCGGCGATCATCCGCAGCGCGGTGGACTTGCCACAGCCCGACGGCCCCACCAGCACCATGAACTCGCCGTCGCGGATCTCCAGGTCCAGTGAGTCGACGGCCTTGACGCCGCCCGAGTACACCTTGTCGACGCCGTCCAACCTGATCTGCGCCATCGCCACCTCCGGTGAATACGTTTCCACCGAACCTCATCAGGTGACCCCGGCCGTGTCAAGAGCGGGCCGGGCCGATCGCCTCGATCCCTTACTGCATAGCGGCTGATGAGGACCGGAGGACCGGGAGGGCGCACCCTCGGGAGGCTCCCTGGACCGCCACCAGGATGGAAACGATTCCATACAGCGGCGACATGGGAGGATGGGGCGGGCCGGTGAGGTGGGAGGCGAGCGCCGATGGTGTCTGCGAGCGGCCGGTGAGCCGCGCGGCGACGATCAAGGACGTCGCCCGCCGGGCCGAGGTCGGGGTGGCCACCGTGTCCCGGGTGCTGTCGGGCTCGGGCCCGGTCAGCCCGGCCACCCGCGAGCGGGTGCTGCGCGCCGTCCGGGAGCTGGAGTACCGTCCCAGCGCCCTGGGCCGCAGCCTCAAGACCCAGCGCACCGGCAGCATTGGCCTGGTCGTCGGCGAGATCACCGATCCGTTCTGCGCCGAGCTGGCGGCCGGGGTGCTGGCCTGCGCCCGCACCCTGGGTGAGCACGTGCTGCTGGACGCCGCGCACGACGACCCGGCCCGGGAGGCCGAGATCGTGGACCGGCTGGTGGAGCAGCGGGTGGATGGCATCATCGCGATCCCCACCGGGCACGGCGATCGATGGCGGGCCGCAATGCGGGCCGGGGTCGCGGTGGTGTTCGCCGACCGCGCACCGGCGGAGCTGCCGGAGATCCCCTCGGTGCTGGCCGACGACGCGGCCGGGGTGCGCTCGGCGGTGGAGTACCTGGCCGGGCTGGGACACCGGCGCATCGGCTTCCTCGGCACCACCGCCCCCGGGGCCGCGCCCGGCACGGACGCCGGCGTGCGGGAGGCGACGTTCCGCACGGCGCTGGCCGAACGCGGGCTGGCCCCCGAGGAGGACCTGGTGGTGCGGGCCCGGCCCAGCCGCGACAGTGCGTTCGCCGCCGCGGCCGGGCTGCTGCAGCGCCGCCCGGACCTGACCGCGGTGCTGGCGGCCACCCACCTGCTCGGCGAGGCGGCCGTGCTGGTGGCGCGGGAGCTGGACCTGCGCATCCCCGCGGACGTGTCGATCGTGATGGTCGACGACGTGCCCTGGGCGGAGCTGTGCGACCCGCCGCTGACGGCGGTGGCCCGGCCCGGCCGGGACATGGGCTACCGGGCCTGTGAGGTGCTGCTGCGCGACCCGGCGCGGCGGGAGCGGGGCCGCCCGGTGGTGCTGCCGACCGAGCTGGTGATTCGCGGCAGTTGCGGACCCCGGACGGGAATGCCCGGCGGTGCCGCGCGATCGGCCCGGACACGCTAAATTTCCTCCGTGGAGGAGATGGACCGTCAGATCATGGCGCTGCTGGCCCGTGACGGCCGGATGAGCTTCACCGATCTGGCCAAGGAGACCGGGCTGAGCGTGTCGGCGGTGCACCAGCGGGTGCGGCGGCTGCAGAAACGCGGCGTGATCAAGGGGTTCGCCGCCCGGCTGGACGCCGAGCAGATCGGTCTGCCGATGACCGCCTTCGTGTCGATCAAGCCGATCGACCCGGCGGCGCCCGACGACGCCCCCGAGCGGCTGGCGCACCTGCCGGCGATCGAGGCGTGCCACTCGGTGGCCGGGGAGGAGAGCTACATCCTCAAGGTCCGGGTGGCCACCCCGAACGAGCTGGAGGACCTGCTGCAGAAGATCCGGGCGGCCGCCAACGTCTCCACCAGAACCACCGTCGTGCTCAGCACCCCCTACGAGGACCGCCCGCCGCAGCTGTGAGCCGCCCGCGGCCCGGCGGTGCACGCCCCTTTCGCGGGCGGGCCGCCGCTCATGCCGCCCGGTGACGGGTATGCCGACGGCGACCGGGTGAACCCGTGCTGAGGAGGCGGCATGTGGTGGCTGACGGGGGAGTGGGCCTCCCTGGGAGCGGTGGTGGGCAAGGCCGCGCTGATCTACCTGGCCGCGCTGCTGGTGCTGCGGCTGAGCCAGCGCCGGACCCTGGCGGAGTGGACGATCCCCGACTTCGTGACCGCGGTCGCGGTGGGCGCGGTCGTCGGCCGGACCGCGATCGCCTCGACGCAGTCGTTCGTCACCGGTGTGGTCGCCCTGGTGACGTTCGTCGTCCTGCACCGGGTGATCAACCTGGCCCGGTTCAAGCCGGTGTTCGGCAGGCTGCTGGAGCATCAGGTCCGGGTGCTGGTCGCCCACGGGCGGATCCGGGAGGACCAGCTGAGGCTGTGCGGGCTGACCACCGGCGACCTGTTCGCGCACCTGCGGCAGCGCGGAGTGTTCGAGCTGTCCGGCATCCGGTACGTCCTCTACGAGACCACGGGCGGCCTCACGGTGGTCCCCGAGGAGGACGACGCCGGGCCCGTCCCCGAACTGGTGCGGGCCGGGCTGCGGGAGAGCCGCGACTTCCCGGAGCGGACGCCGGACCGGCGCCGGGGCTGAACGCCCGGCGGACGGGAGGACGGCCGGTTCACCCGGCCGGGCGCAGCGCCTCCAGGGCCTCTTCGGCGCGGTCCAGGGACGCGGCCGGGTCGGTGTCGGGGCCGGTCAGCTCGGGGTCGAAGTTGAGGTCGACGAACACCTCCGTGACGCCCTCGGCGGCCAGGCGGGCGAAGTCCTCCCCGATCTCCTCGTACGAGCCGGTCAGCGGCGCCCGGTCCGGCCGTCCGGCGGGCCGCACCCGCACCGCGCCCCGGCACACGAACCGCAGCGCGTCCGGGTCCCGTCCGGCCTGCGCGGCGGCGTCGCGGACGATGCCGATCTGCGCGCCGATCGTGGACAGGTCGGCGGTGCTGGAGCTGACCCAGCCGTCCGCCAGCCGCCCGGCGCGGCGCAGCGCGGGCGGGGCGCCGCCGCCCAGCAGGATCGGCGGCCCGGGCCGCTGCATCGGCTTGGGCTCCATCCGCACCGGCGGGATCCGGTAGAACTCGCCGTCGTAGGAGGCGACCTCCTGGGCCCACAGCGCGCGCAGCGCCGCCAGGAACTCCTCGGCCCGCGCGCCTCGGCGCTCCATGGGGACGCCGGAGGCGGCGAACTCCACCGGCATCCAGCCCAGCCCCAGCCCCAGGTCCAGCCGTCCGCCGCTGACCTGGTCGAGGGTGGCGGCCTGCTTGGCCAGCAGCGGAGGGGAGAAGAAGGGCATGTTGACCACGGCGACGCCGAGCCGGATACGGCTGGTCAGCCCCGCCAGGTAGGCCAGCGTGACCAGCGGGTCGCCGACCTTGTGGTAGCGCCGGCTGCGTGCGTCCTCCACCTCGCCGGCGGGGTTGAGCAGCCGCTGGAGCGTCCACAGCGAGTGGTAGCCGAGCTCCTCGGCGCGCCGCGCGATCCGCAGCTGGCCGGCGGGCGTCGCCCAGGGGCCCGACACCGGGACCGCGCAACCGATCAGCATTGTTCCTCCTCGCTCGCCACCAGGAGAACCTTACAGCGTCAAGGAGGCGGGTCGTCGGCCGGTCGCCCAGTGGCGCCGATCACCCCGGCCACCGGACTGATCATCGCTACGCTGGGCAGAGGAGCGCGGAGGTGGTCATGCGGGTTTCCGGAGAGCTGGCCCAGGCGGTCAAGCCGAAGCTGCGCGGATGGCTGCATCTGGGGACGTTCCCGCTCGCGGTGGTGGCGGGACTGCTGCTGGTGGCGCTGGGGCCGACGCTGTCGGCCCGGCTGTGCGCGGCGGTGTACGCGATGACCTCGGCGGTGCTGTTCGGGGTGTCGGCGGCCTACCACCGCGGGCGGTGGTCGCAGCGGGTGGCCGAACGGCTGCGGCGGTTCGACCACGCCAACATCTACCTGATCATCGCCGGCACCTACACCCCGTTCGCCTACCTGATCCTGGAGGGCGGGGCACGGGTGGTGGTGCTGTCGGTGGTGTGGGGCGGCGCCGTGGCCGGGGTGCTGTTCCGGGTGCTGTGGGTCGGTGCGCCCCGCTGGCTGTACACCGCCCTGTACATCGGGCTGGGCTGGGTGGCGGCGTTCTTCGTGCCGCAGTTCCTGGAGGGCACCGGGGTGCTGGTGGCGGTGCTGGTGATCCTGGGCGGTGTCCTGTACAGCGCCGGCGGCCTGGTGTACGGGCTGCGCCGCCCCGATCCCTCGCCGCGCTGGTTCGGGTTCCACGAGGTCTTCCACGCGCTGACGGTGGCGGCCTACGTGCTGCAGTACATTGCCGTGTCGGTGGTCGTCTACCGCGCCGGCACCCTGTAGCGGCCGGCCCGGGCCGCCGGGTGGTCAGGGGGCGGCGACGATGAAGCTGGAGTTGCCGAACCCGACCTCGTCGCCGGGCCGCACCGGGGCCGGGCCGGTCAGCCGCCAGCCGTTGACCCGGGTGCCGTTCATCGAGCCCAGGTCCGCCAGCATCCAGCCGTGCTCGTCGTGGTACAGCTCGGCGTGGAAGCGCGAGACGGTCAGGTCGGCCAGCACGAAGTGGCAGCCCGGCGCGCGGCCGACGACGATCCGGCCGGTCCCGGCCGACGGCAGCCGGAACCGCGGCAGCCGGGGCGCCCGCCAGGCGGCCTCGATCCGCGCGGTCGCCGCGGAGACCGAGGAGACCAGCCCGGTGAGCCGTTCCACCATCCCGTGGCGCGGCGGCAGGTCGTGGACGATGTCGTCCAGCTCGGCGCGGCTGCGGGCGGCGAGCACCTGGTCGACGCGGCGCTCGAAGGTGTCGTGCGACATCCGGCCCTCGGCGACGCGGTCGCTGAGCACCCGCAGCACCCGGTCGCGTTCACCGTCGGACGCCCGTACCGGGTACGACGAGGCCTGACCGTCCATGACTGCGAGTATCCAGATCCCCTTGGCGGCTGTCCAGATGAAGCCCTGCGGCGGCGGCGCCCCCGTTCCGGGACGCCTTCGCCGTTGGTTGGGACGCTCGCGGACGCCCGGATGTTCGGCCCGCCGGCGGGTGATTTCGCCGCCGGGCCGAGGCGGCGCGTCGGGACCGGGCGGGAGCCTGCGGCCCCGACGCGGGGACGCGGGTCAGCGGGAGAGCAGGTCCCGGGCGATGTGGGTGATCTGGATCTCGTCGGTGCCGGCGTAGATCTGGAAGGACTTGGCGTCGCGGGCCAGCTGCTCCACGCGGAACTCGCTCATGTAGCCGTTGCCGCCGAACAACTGGACGGCCTCGCCCGCGACCTCGGCGGCGGCCTGCGCGGCGTACAGCTTCATCGCCGAGGCCTCCGCCAGGGTCGGGGTGCGGCCGGCGCGCTGCATCTCGATGTGACGGAAGACGAGGTTCTGCACGTTGAGGCGGGCGACCTCCATCTTGGCGAGCTTGAGCTGGATGAGCTGGTAGTCGCCGATGGGCTTGTCCCACAGCACGCGGGTCTTGGCGTAGTCGACCGACAGCCGCAGGCACTCCTCGATGACGCCGAGGGCCATGGCGGCGACGCCGGCGCGCTCGGTGACGAAGTTCTGCTTGGCCGACGCCTTGCCGTCGCCGCCTCCGCCGGTCAGCAGCCGGTCGGCGCCGGCGCGCACGTCGGTCAGGAACAGCTCGCCGGTGGGGGAGGAGTGCAGGCCCATCTTCCGCAACGGCCTGCTCTGCTCCAGGCCGGGCATGCCCCGGTCCAGCACGAAGGTGAGGATCTCGCGGTCGCGGGGGTCGCGGCCGTCATCGAGCTTGCAGTAGAAGACGATCGTGTCGGCGTGCGGGCCGTTGGTGATGAAGGTCTTGCTGCCGTTGATGACGTACTCGTCGCCGACCTTGCGGGCGGTGGCCCGCATGCCGCCGAACGCGTCGCTGCCCGAGCCGGGCTCGGTGATCGCCCAGGCGCCGACCTTGTCGAAGGTGAGCAGGTCCAGCGCCCAGCGTTCGCGCTGCTCGGGGGTGCCGCGCTTCATGATGGTGCCGGCGGCCAGGCCGAGGCTGACGCCCATGGCGGTGACCAGGCCGGGGGAGACCTTGCACAGCTCGACGATCGGCAGGATCGACATCGACGGGTTGCCGCCCGAACCGCCCGAGCCGTCCGAGCGGCCGGAGCCTTCCCCGGCCGCCCGCTTCTTGAACGACGAGCGGGCCATCTCGTCCATGCCGAACGTGCGGAACAGGTTGCGGATCAGGTCGTAGGGCGGCAGTTCCCCGGAGTCGAGCGCGTCGAGGTGGGGGCGCACCTCGGCGTCGATCCAGCCGCGGATCGCGTCCCGGATCATCAGGTCTTCGTCGGACCACTCGAGCATGCTCGTCCTCTCCTTACACCGCACACGGTTGCCGGAGGCCATCCAAGCAGACCCTGCAAGCGGGTGCTTACCAGGGTGCCCCGGCGTCCGGGCGGGTCAGCGGGAGAAGGAGACGACGTCGGCGTGCACGCCGCCGTGCTCGGTGAGCCGTCCCCCGGCGGGGCTGTCGTAGACGACCAGCAGCGTCGGGCCGGGGCCGTGGGTCTCGTCGAGGACGGCGATGCCCTCGGCGTGGTCCTCACCCTCGCCGTGCGGTAGGTCCCCGACCCGCTCCAGTTCGCGGGCGTGGACGATGTCGGCGGCGGTTGTCTTGGCGGCGCCCCGCCAGCGCAGCACGCGGACCGGGCCGCTCAGCGACATGGTCGGCCCGGCGAGGATGAGCAGGTCGTCGCCGTCCGGGCACAGGTCGCGGACGCCCAGCCCGCCCAGGTCCAGGAAGTGGACGCGGTAGCGGGCCCTGCCGTCCAGCCGGCGCAGCCGCAGCCGGTGCGGGTCGGCGGGGTCGGTCTCGGGGTGGATCTCCACCAGCACGGCCCAGCCGCGCAGCACCGGGCCGCGGAACCCGATGTACAGGCGCTCGCCGTCGGGGGACGGGACGGAGGCGATGCCCTCGATGTCGACGCCGTTGTCCTTGCTGGGGATGGGCAGGAACGGCGCCAGGTGGGGGTCGTCGGCGAGCAGGTCGGTGAGGGAGTCGCCGCGCCCGCCCAGCACCGCGGCGGTGCGGTCGCCGTCGGTGGCGACGGCCTCGGGCAGGCCGTCGGGCCCGGGGACCAGCGGGATCCGCACCAGGATGTGGCGGTTTTCCTCGCGGACCACGGTGGCCAGCCGCCTGCGCGCCTTGGCGTCGCCGTGCTCGGGCTTGACCCGCTTGCGCTTGAGGCTGTGCGAGCCGACCGCCCACAGCCAGCCGTTGGCGCGGGCCAGGCCCTCGATGTCGGCCTCCTCGTCGCGGCCGGCGGGCAACTCGACCAGGTCGGCCAGCGCGACGGTCCGCTGGTCGCCGTAGCCGGTGACCCGTCCGGCCTCGTCGACCTCGGCGGTGAGCCGTTCGATGGTGGCGGTCTCGTCCCCCGCCACCCACAGGCAGCGGCCGTCCTGGCGGACGGCCGACAGGTTGGTGTGCGTCTCGGCGGCCTGGCTCTCTTCGGCGAAGCGCAACTCCACCCGGCGTTCCACGATCATCCGCAGATGATCCCACAGGGCCGATTCCCGGTTGGAACGGGCCAAGTATATGATCTACAATGTAAAGGTCACGGGCCGGATGCGTCCCACTCCACGTACAGAGCCTGCGGCTTGCGAAAGACCAGTCCCCGAGGGGCGGACGACCGGGCCGGGTCCAGGCGCAGGCCCGGGAGCCGGTCGAGCAGGGCGCGCAGCGCGGTGCGGGCCTCCAGCCGGGCTAGGGGAGCGCCGAAGCAGAAGTGCGGCCCGTGCGCGAACGCCAGATGGTCAGCGGCGTTGGCGCGGCGCACGTCATACCGGTCCGGCTCGGGGAAGACGGCCGGGTCGCGGTTGGCGCCGGTCAGCGAGACCCGCACCAGGTCGCCGGCGCGGATCGGCGCACCGGCCAGCTCGACGTCGGCGGTGGCGTAGCGGTCCACGACGGCCGCCGCGGGCTCCAGCCGCAGCGACTCCTCGACGGCGCCGTCCAGCAGTCCCGGATCGGCGCGGACGAGGGCGAGCTGCGCGGGGTGGGCGAGCAACTGCTGCACCGCGTTGACGATCATGCCTTCGGTGGTGTCGATGCCGCCGAACATCAGCACGGCGGCGTTGGCGACGACCTCCTCGGTGGTCGGCTCCCACGGCCCGGCGGCGATCTCGGCGAGCAGGGAGCCGTCCGGCGCGGCGATCGCCGCCCGCACGGCGGCGCGCAGTTGCTCGCGGGCGGCGGCCGCCTCGCCGGGACGTCCGGCGGTGATGTCGGAGACGGCGGTGACGAACGTCTCGTACCAGGCGCGGACGACGGCGGGATCGGCGTCGGGAAGCCCGAGCACCTCGGCGACCACCGCGACGGCCAGCGGCCCGGCGAACTCGCCGCGCAGCTCGGCGCGGCCGGCGGGGAGCAGCGCGGTGACGAGGCGGTCCACCTCGTCCTGGACGAACGCGGTGAACCGCTCGCGGGTGCGGGCGGGCCGGAAGGGGCGGGAGAACGGGTCGCGGTGCCGGTGGTGGGCGGGCCCGTCCAGGGACAGCATGCTGGGGCCGATCACCTGGGCGGTGGAGAAGCGGGGGTCGTCCACGGTGAAGGTGACGGCGTCGCGCATGACCCGCAGGGCCAGGTCCCGGCGGGTGACCAGCCAGCCGCCGAGCGCCGGCAGCCAGGAGACGGGCTCGGCGGCGCGCAGCCGGGCCAGCGCGGGATGGGGATCGTCCTGCAGTTCCTCGATGGTGACGGTGGCGCCGAGGGGAAAACCGGGGGTGTGGCCGTGTTGCATTCCAGCAGCCTAGGGAGGCGGCGGCCCCAGTGCTCAGGCGGGCCGGGCGTGCCGGCGCCACCAGTCCCGCCCGGCGGGCGGGAGCGTGTGGATCGGGTCGTAGTACTCGTAGCGGCGGGTGAGGGCCTGCGGGTCGGTGGCCTCCAGGGCGGTGCGGTAGTTCTTCGTCCAGTAGGAGATGCCATGTTCGCGGTCGTAGCCGGCGAGTTGGTGGACCCAGCGCTTGCCGACGTAGGGAACGTCGCAGACGATGCGCGGGGTGGCAAAGCCCGGCAGGTAACCCATGATCGCGTGTTGCAGGTCCTGGGCCTGCCAGACGGCCAGCCGCCAGTGCTCGCTGCCGGGGATCATGTCGCACAGGTACAGGTAGTAGGGCATGATCTGGGCCTCGTCCAGCAGCGCGAACGACAGGTCCAGCAGGGCGTGCGGGCTGTCGTTGACGCCGCGCAGCAGCACCCCCTGGTTGCGGACGTCGCGGACGCCGGTGTCGAGCATGGCGCGGGTGGCGCGGGCGACCAGAGGGGTCACCGAGCGGGCGGCGTTGACGTGGGTGTGGATCGCGATCTGAACGCCGCGGCGGCGGGCCTTGGCGGCCAGCCGTTCCATCCCGGCGCGGACCTGGTCCTGCAGCCAGTGCTGGGGCAGGCCCATGAGGGCCTTGGAGGCCAGGCGGATGTCGCGCACGGACCCGATGTCCAGCAGCCGGTCGACGAAGGACTCCAGCCGCGGCCAGGGCAGGTTGGCCACGTCGCCGCCGGAGACGACGACGTCGCGGACGCCGGGGGTGCGGCGCAGGTAGTCGAGCATGGCCTCGTGCCGGTCGGCGGGCTTGAGGGCGAACCGGTGCTTGGTGACCGCCGGGGTCGAGGTGCCGACCAGGTCCATGCGGGTGCAGTGGCCGCAGTACTGGGGGCAGGTCGGCAGCACTTCGGCCAGGACCTTGGTGGGGTAGCGGTGGGTCAGGCCCTCCACCGCCCACATCTCGGCCTCGTGCAGGGAGTCGCGGGCGGCGCGGGGGTGGGACGGCCAGTCGGCGTCGCGGTCGCTGAACACCGGGATCATGTAGCGGCGTACGGGGTCGGCGTAGAAGGCGTCGGTGTCACGGATGTCCATGGTGTTGAGCATCTGCGGGGTGACCAGCATGGACATGGTGGCGCGGGTGTCCTGGTCGCGGCGCAGGTCGGCGTAGAACCGCTCGTCGAGGAGATCGCCGAGGACCTGGTGCAGCCCGCGGACGTTCTTGACGCAGTGGGCGCGCTGCCACTGGGCCGACTCCCATTCGGCGCGGGTGACGTCGCGCCAGCCGGGCAGGCGCCGCCAGTCGGGTTCGGTGAGGGGCCGGCGCCGGTAGGTGTAGGGCTGGGCGGAGCCGGGGCGGGGGCCGGTGTGCCCGGTGGTCGCGGTGGTCATAGGGGTGGTCATGGCGGGCCCCTCGATCTTTCGGCGGGCGATCGGTCAGTCCACATAAAATCCGGTATGTACTCGACAGTAAGAGAAGAATTTCGCGTAAACCAGCGATACCCAGGATGTTCTCAAGCCAATCCCGGAAGGCTAGGGTTGGCTGATGAGCGAAGCGGACCAGGTGCGGACGGACCGGGCGCGGGCGGGGGGCTCTGCGATCGGCCTGCACCGGGTGCTGGACCCGCCCGGGGTGCTGCCGCAGGCCGCGCGGCGCCTGGACCCCGACCCGGCGATCGGCCCGGACGAGGTGCGGGTCCGCGTCGAGCGCCTCAACCTGGACGCCGCGTCCTACCGGCAGCTGCACGAGGCGCACGGCGGTGATCCCGACGCGATCCGCGCCCGGGTGCTGCAGATCGTCCGGGAGCGCGGCAAGATGCACAACCCGGTGACCGGGTCGGGCGGGATGCTGGTCGGCGTGGTCGAGGAGGCCGGACCCGGATCCCCGCTGGGCCTGGCCCCCGGAGACCGGATCGCCACGCTGGTCTCGCTCACCCTCACCCCGCTGGCGATCACCGACGGGCTGGCCCGCTGGGACGGGCGCGGCGAGCAGGTCCCCGCCGACGGGCACGCGATCCTGTTCGCCCGCTCCATCGCCGCGGTGCTGCCCGAGGACCTGCCGGTGCCGCTGTCGCTGGCGGTCCTGGACGTGTGCGGCGCGCCCGCCCTCACCGAGCGCGTCGTCGGCCGGCACGCCGCCGAGACCGCTGCCCGAGCGGACTCGCGTGCGGATTGGCGAGCGGATTCACGTACGGAGGCCGGGCCGGTGGTGGCGGTGCTGGGCGGCGCGGGCAAGAGCGGGTCGCTGTCACTGGCGGCGGCGCGGCGCGCGGGCGCCCGTCACCTGATCGGCGTGGTGCCGGACCGAGCCGAGGAGACGCGGCTGGCCCGGTCGGGGCTGGCCGACCGGGTGGTGGTGGCCGACGCCCGCGACCCGGTGGCGGTGGAGGCCGCGGTACGGGCCGCCGGGGGACCGGCCGACGTGACGGTGGTGTGCGTGGACGTGCCGGGCTGCGAGCACGGCGCGATCCTGGCGACCGCGCCCGGCGGCACCGTGGTGTTCTTCTCGATGGCGACCTCGTTCCCGGCGGCGGCGCTGGGCGCCGAGGGCCTGGCCGCCGACGTCACGATGCTCATCGGCAACGGCTACGTGCCCGGGCACGCGCGCACGGCGCTGGACCTGGTGCGCGGGTCGCCGGCGCTTCGCGAGCTGTTCACCGCCAGATTGCGGCATCTTCGGCGAGAATGATCCGTCTCGGCCACAATGACCTGGCACGTCCCGGGCGGCGCGGGGCACGACGAGTGGGAGGAACGGATCATCGTGAGCATCATCGAGTCCCTGCGGCGGCGTGAACCCGGGCAGCGGCAGGGGCAGATCGTCGACGTGCTGGTGGAGGCGTTCGCGGAGTTGATGGAGCGCAGTCCGGCCGAGTTCCGCCGGCGGTTCCGCAAGATGGCCTCCGACCCGTTCGCCTTCTACCGTGGCAGCGCCTGCCTGTACTACGCCGACATCGTCGACGACGACGACCCATGGGCCGACGAGCGCACCAGCCGGGTGTGGATCCAGGGCGACCTGCACGCCCAGAACTTCGGCACCTACATGAACGACGACGGGGTGTTCGTCTTCGACGTCAACGACTTCGACGAGGCCTATGTCGGGCACTTCACCTGGGACATCAAGCGGCTGGTGGCGAGCGTGGCGCTACTGGCGTGGACCAAGGCGATCTCCGACGCCGACATCCGGCGGATGATCGAGACCTACGTGCGCGCCTACGTCGACCAGGTCCGCCACTTCCACACCCACCACGGCGACAGCGGCTGGGCGTTGACCCTGGACACCGCCGAGGGCTACGTGCGGGAGGTGCTGATCGCGGCGCTGGCCTCCACCCGCATCGCCCTGCTGGAGGGCAAGACGCTGGTGGAGCAGCACGAGCGGCGCTTCAAGTCCGGGCCGGGGGTGCGGCGGCTGGACGAGGCCGAGCGGGCCTCGGTGGAGAAGGCGTTCGAGGACTACCTGGACACGATCCCGCAGGAGAAGCGGTTCAGCAGCATCACCTACCGGATCAAGGACATCATCGGCAGCTCCGGGTTCGGCATCGGCTCGGCGGGGCTGGCGGCCTACAACATCCTGGTGGAGGGCCGCAGCCAGGCCCTGGAGAACGACGTGATCCTGTCGATGAAGCAGGGCAACGTCGCCGCCCCGAGCCGGGTGGTCGACGACCCGCGGATCCGCGCGTTCTTCAGGCACCACGGCCACCGCACCGCGGTGTCACGGCGGGCGCTGCAGGCCAACACCGACCCCTGGCTGGGCCACACCGAGATCGACGGGGTCGGCTACGTGGTGCAGGAGCTGTCGCCGTACGAGGAGGACCTGGACTGGTCGGGGCTGACCGAGCCGGCGGAGATGCTGCCGGTGCTGGCGGACCTGGGCCGCGCCACCGCCAAGATCCACTGCGTGTCCGACAGCGACTCCGACCACGAACTGGTCGGCTTCCAGGTTGAGGACGCCATCATGGAGGTGATCGGCCGCACCGGCGAGGACGCCTTCGTGGAGGCCATGGTCGACTTCGGCACCGGCTACGCCGCCATCGTCCGCGACGACCACCGCCTCTTCGTCGACGCCTTTCGTTCTCGTCAAGGCCCTTTGGGAATACTCTGGAGCGCGTGACACGGCGAGGGCCTCGCGCACGCCGCGATACAGGCCGGAACCCCACTGGTCGCCGCGATCTACAGCCGTGTCAGCGACGACACGCGTGGCGACCAGCGGTCCGTCGAGGACCAAGACGAAGAGAACCTGGAAGCCTGCGACAGCAACGGCTGGAAGGTCCCCGCAGGCGGCCGGTACAGCGACAACGACATCTCCGCGTCGCGGTTCTCACGCAAGGAGCGCCCCGACTGGGACCGGCTGCTCGGCGACCTCGCCGCCAGCCGGTATCACGTGCTGGTGATATGGGAGACCGCCCGCGGCGACCGCAAACTCGCCCGGTGGATCGAGTTCCTCGACCTGTGCCGGGACCTGGGCATTCTGATTCACGTCACGTCCCATCAGCACACCTATGACGTGCGTAAACGCCGGGACTACAAGACGTTGGCGGAGGAGGGGCTCGACAGCGCCGATGATTCGGAGCTGACGTCGGAGCGGCTGCTGCGCGACAAGCGGAAGGCGGCAAAGAGGGGCCTGCCACACGGCCGTCACCTGTACGGGTACAAGCGGATCTACGAGATCGGGGAGGACAACCGCCGCCGGCTGGTGGGCGTGGTTCCCGACGAGGAGGTCCGTACTGCGGTCGGCCGGGGTGGGACGGTCACCGAGTACACCCACGCCGGGGTCTGTGCTGCGGTTGCCGGGACGTCGTCGTTTCAGGGGCTTCTGGTATGCCGGCGATCGGGGTGGCCTGATGGTCGGCGTGGCCGGGCATTCGAGCGATGATCTGCGCCGGGTCGTTACTCATCCGACTTCGTTGGAATGTCGTCGAGGCCGAGCCGGTACCAGTTGTCGTCGGTGAGGAAGTGCAGGTCGGGTCCTCGGCCGATGACCTGGGTATCTGCGGGCAAGGGCTGTCCGTCCGGTAGGACGACCCGGTACTCGCCGGTGACGCGGAGGGCCTCGTCGCCGAGGTCACCGACGGCCAGCCGGTTGCGGTCCGCCCCGTAGCCGCCGTACAGGGCGAGGCGGGAGCCGCCGACCGCGAGGGCCTTGGCACCGTGGATGTCGTTACGCCAGCCGGTGAGGGCGCCGTCCTGGATACGGACGATGGGGAAGTCGGTGTAGTAGCAGGTCCAGGCGGTGTCACCGTCGATGTTGAGTGCGTAGCAGTCGCTGATCGCCCCCCATCGCCCGCTCTGGGGGAACCGCCAGTTCGGCTGCAGGCTCGGGGAGAACCGTGCCAGGCCACAGGCCCCCAGCGCCGGTGGTCCAGGCCCGTCCCAGCCGTAGTTGCCGTAGACGCCTTCGTCGAAGTACCCCACCCAGATGTGACCGGTCCGGGTGGCGAAGACGTGCTCGATGCCGTCGCCCAGCGTCTCCTCGGCAAGGACGTTCCCGTCGGCGTCGTAGACGACCGCGTTGCGGTCGGCGCCTTCCGGACGCCACTCGGCCCTGGCCCCCACCACCAGAATCCGGCCTGTACCCGCTGTCGTTTCCGTCCAAGACGGCCCCGTGTCTGCGATCTAGCATGAACCCGGCAGTTCGCCCGATCATGAGGAGAAAGCGCTATGCGTGCCCTGGTCTACACCGGTTTCATGTCGCTCGACGGCGTTGTGGACTCACCCGGCGGAGGGCCGGGGGAGGAGCACCGCAGCGGCGGCTGGGTGGTCAAGGACCTCGAGTTCGTCCCAGAAGCCTGGTCGCTGAAGGGCGAGGAGCTCGCCGACACGACGGCGCTGATGTTCGGCCGCCGCAGCTACGAGGCGTTCGCGCCGGTCTGGCCCGGCTCGCAGGACCACGCCGACTACAAGGAACTGCCCAAGTACGTGGTGTCGGCCACGCTGCCTGACGACGCCCTTGTCGACGGGTGGGGGCCGACGACGATCCTGCGCTCGACCGAGGACGTCGCCGCGCTCAAGGAGGGCAAGGGCGGCGCGATCTTCATCCACGGGAGCGCGGAACTGGCCCGGCGGCTGTCGGACGCGGGCCTGATCGACCAGTACAACCTGCTCGTCTTTCCCGTACTGCTCGGTGCCGGGAAGAGCCTGTTCGGGCGGGCCGACCGCGACAAGCAGATGCTGACGCTCCGGGAGTCGGAGAGCTACCCAAACGGGATCCTGAAGCTGATCTACGACGTCAAGCGCTGATCCAGGGCGAGACCGATCGCGCCGCCGGCGCCCTCACGCAACTGCCCCGCGGTCCGTCCGACGTAGGTGCGCAGCGCCCGGGCCAAGTGCGGCTCGTCGAAGTAGCCGAGCTTGGCGACGACGGCGGCGGCCGGGTCACCGGCCGCCAGCAACCCCGCCGCCGTGCGGGCCCGCTCGATCTGCCGGATGGCGCCCCGTGTCAGCCCGGTCCCGGCGCGGAACCGGCGTTCGACCGTGCGCTCCGAGGCATCCGGGCGGTGACCCCGCAGCACCTCGGCGACGAGTGGGTCACCGACCACGATCCCGGCCCGGACGAGACGCTCGACCAGGGCCTCGGCGTCGTCGGGGCCGGGAGTCTCCCAGCGCGCGCCGTCCAGCCGGAACGTCCGGCGCGTGGTGTCGGGGAGTTCGACGCCCGCGTCGACCAGCGCAGGCGTGGGCACGGCCCGCAACGAAGTGCCCACCGCGAAATCGATGCCCGTGAAGGCCGCGCCCTCCGGCACCGGCGCCGTGCCGGTGCGGGTCTGGGGACCGGTGATGCTCGTGTATGCCCGGCCGTCCTGCTTCCAGAACACCAGGCCCCAGCGCACCCCTGCCACGGACGTCATCTCCGTGACCTGCTCGCTCGTGCAGGTCCAGACGGTGTCAACCCACGGCGAGTCGGACTGGCGCGTCCCGAAGCGCAGTTCCACGGGCGAAGAATACGCCGTGTCGGGCAGCACGCCGCGCCGGACGAATCAGCGCCATCCGGGTCGCGGCGGACGAGCGCGCCGCCTCCGGCCCCGCCTGCCCTCGCGGTCAATCCCTGTAGGGCTCGAAAATGTGGATCGGCACTTGACCTGCAGCGTTTTGTCGCGCCCACAGTGGCTACCCGGGCAGGATCGCCGGTCTGCCCGGCTTCATTCGGCACCAGAGAGCCTGTCCGACAGCTCATCCTGCCCGGAGGACTCAGCTTGTTCTTTAAGTGAGAACCAGGACACATGCCATGAGCGAGCCTAGAGGTGACATATCCGCTTGTAGCGGGTTGTGTCTGTTCGAGTACGACATGTCACTTTGATGCGAGACGGCCACCTGCTCATCGTCGTGACTTGTGAGGGTCCGGCGAGGAGAAAGGGTGGCCGTCGTGCGGTCCACCAGGGCATGCGGGGAGGCCGATCGTGGGGTGTTGTCGGGGTTCCGGGTCGGCTTCCACGGGTGTCGGTGACGACGGCAACGACGGTCATCGTCGTCGCGGCCTCTGCGGCTTCCAGACTTGGTCGTCGGTTCAGCCGGCGAAGGGTTCGGTGTCGGCCCATTTCCAGGAGGCTTGTCCGGCGTCGACCTCCTGGGCCATCAGCGCGAGGAGCGGTTGGGGTCGGATCGCGGGTGGTAGGTCGATGGCGACGTGGCGGCCTCTCCACTCGCTGAGCAGGCCCGCCGTGGCGATCTCTGTTTTGACTCGGGCGGTGCGGTGCGTGAGCTGGGCGTGGTCGGTGGTGGGTGTCCAGAGCATGCGGAGCGCGCGGTGCCCGGACGGCTCGACCAGCCCGGTGACCCATCTGCCGTCGTCGGAGAGCCGGACGCGATCGTGTAGGGCCAGTCCATGGACGCAGAACGGGATGCAGGCCAGGGCGTAGGTGCCGTTGCCCTGGTCGAGCAGCCACAGCTGTTCGACCTGGTCCGCCATGCCGTAGGGCGCGAGGTCCGCCTGGGCGATCTGGTTCTGTTCCGCCCGTCCGACCGGGTCTTGGTGAGTGACGAAGACCGGTTGCCGCTCGTACGCCGGTTCACGCGATGCCATGAGACCTTCCTCAGTCTGCTGCTTGCTCAGTCCTCGATCGGGACGAGGGCGCTGTCGGCGTTGAACGTGTAGCGCGTCCGCTTGTGGGTGCGGAGGAACTCCTCGAGGGTGGTTCGCTTGGCGGTCACCCGCCCAGGTAGAGGGCGGCCAGGCGGGGCAGACGGCGGTGCATCTGGTCGGCGTCGTCGAAGTCGAAGTCTTCCCCCAGGTCGGGTGGGGTGTCCTGGATGCCGTGTGAGGTGCGGTAGCGGTCCCAGGTGTCGTGGAAGTCGTCGCTGTTCCCGCCGGTGACCTGTGTGTAGGCCTGGCCGGCCGCGTGGGCGGCCTGTTCGTAGAACACCGGGTGGCGGCGGGGCTCGGTTGCGGTCTGGAGGACGTCCGGGTGGTCGGCGAGGTTGTCGGGGGACTGTGCCGCCCGCGCGTACCAGTGGCGGCCCAGGGCGATCAGGCCCGCGCGGAAGTCGGTGAAGCCGTCATCGGAACAGCCGCCGCCGATGAGGTGGGCGGTGGCCCATACGTCCCAGCGGTAGACGGCACCGTCCAGCTCGTCGAAACGTTCCTCGAACTCCAGGATGGTCTCCGCCGTGCATGTGGCCAGGCGGTCTGTCAGCGCTTCGTGGAACGGCGCGGCGTCCGCACGCGCGGCCTCCACGATGGCCCAGAACTCTTCGGCGTCCACGGCGGGCCGGTGTGCCATCGGGCACCGACACCTGCGCGCAGGCCCGCCTCATCGCGAGACGGTCAGGGGTGCGGTGATCTGCAGTTGTTCGTCTAGAACGGTGACCAGCCGGTCGGCCGACGCCGGTGTGTGGATTTGTGCCCAGCGGGCGACCAGGGACAGGAACCCGCCGAGGTCGTGCTGTACGGCCGCAAGCAGGCCTGGCAGCTGTCCGGTCGGGAACTGGATGGTGGCCTCGGGGGGCGGATCGGGTGCGCGGTCCTTGTCCGGCCACAGGCGCAGGAGCCCGTCCTGGTGCCGGAGGCCGGGGGTGGGGTTGTGGCCGAGCCAGGGCTCACTGGGCAGGTCCAGCCAATCCCGCCAGGATTCGAGCCCATAGCAGCAGCCGGGAGGCACGACGATGTCGTTGTCACGAAAGCGCAGGCCGCCCGGTGCGATCACGTCATCGGCCCGCGCCAGGTGCCGCAGCAGGCCCGCCCCGTCGGTGTCGGCGATCTCCTCCTCGGCGAAGTAGGCGCTGCCGACGGCGATGACGGCCATCACCGTCCCGACCTCGGCGGCCGTCATCCGCCCTGACAGAGGCAGGAGACCATCGGCCACCGGGCCGGCGACCGGCCAGGCGGTGAACTCCTCCTTCCCGTAGGTCTCCACGACGGCTTCCACGATCACCATGATCGAAGTCTCATCCCCGCGGTGAGCGGCCGGCCACCGAATTTCCGGCAGTCCCGAGCATGGCGGGTGCGGCAGCGTGGGTGGTGGTCGATCTGGCAGGTGGTGCACTTTCGCGGTAGTTTCCGCAGCTGCTCGCCGATTTGATCACTTCTCGCGGGGCAGGAGAAATGCAGCCGAGACTGCTGACACTCGAGATGAACACTCCAGTGCCGGACGGTGGTGCGGGTTTCCGGGCGATCTGCCAGTCCTGGCTGGAGGAGGGCCTGCGGACGGTGGGTGGTGACTTCCTGGAGCAGTTGGAGTCCGGGCCGCCGCTTCCCAGACTGGGTACGTGGCGGCACGAGGGCGAAGTGTCCGATGGGCCGCCGGGTTCGACGTGGGCGCTGTTGAGCGTGACGCGGCTGAGCGCACGGGGCTCCCGGCGCTCGATGGTCAGGGTCTGGTCTCCCCAGGGCGTGGAGTGGCTCTACCGGAGTCTGGAGAAAGTACCGCTCGAGGCTCAGATCGATGTCTCCGTCCTCAACCGGTACGGCACGCCCGGTGACCGGGGCGTCAGGGTCACCGTGGAGCGTCCGTTCGAGGTTCCGGACTGGCTGGTGCTGACGATCCGCCGGTATCTGGGGCTGGGCGCCGGCCCGGGTATCGTGCGGCGGTTCGGGGACCGGATGTACGAGATGCTGGAGAGCCAGGCGTCCCGGACCGACGCCACCTTCGGCTATATCGCCGATGACGCCGAATCGATCATGGGGCTGACCCCGCTGGAGGACTCCCTCTGGCTCGACCTGTAGGACACCCTTCCGCAAACCCCGTCCACGCTGCGCGGTTATAGCTGGACGACCCTTTGTCCCGCCGGGGTCGTAGAACGGCTCGGCGGCGCTTCCGTGATGTGCCGGTCGGAGTCCTTCCAGTCCTGCAGAGGGTTGCCGGACGGTGCCGTGCTGGTACGTGCCACCGAACATCTCGATCAGTATCGGGGAGACGCCGTCAGAAGGAACTTCGAGGCGCTCGCCCCGGCGTTGCCGGTGGGCATGCCGCGGGCCGGCGAGGTGGCCGGGCGGCGGCTGGTCGAGGCCGATGCCGCCGACTTCCAGGAGGGATGATCCGCACGCGTTCATCCGGTTCCCCGACCACCGGGCGATCTTGTCGGTGCTGTACCGCTGCAAACTGATCGCAGCAGAACGCATCAAGGACTGGCCCATGCGCAGCGGCCGGTCTTGCTCGTGGAGGATCACGGCGACAGCCGTTGGCCGCCGAACCGGCTGTGCTCAGGCGGGTACGGAGAACGCGACGTAGAGGGGGGTCCCGATCAGGACGCCGCTGCTGGTGTGCAGGCATCGCGCAACAGCGGTCAGCGGTTCCCAGCCGGATCCGAAACCCTTGACCACGCTGGCGTAGCTCTTCTCCAGTTCGTAGGGATGGAAGCGTTCGGTGATCCGCTTCAGAAGGTCTTCCTCGCCGCCCGCACCGCCGTCACCCTTGTGGTCGAGAGCCGCAAGATGTTCCAGCAGGTCCCGGATTCCGCGCAGGCCGGACGCGGAATATCCCCAGGGGCCGCCGACGAGATGCTGGGCAGGGCGGTCGAGCAGGTACTCGGCGGAGCCGCCGAGCGCGAAACGGACCCCGGAGGTCTCGCCGATGAACAGTGCGCCGCCGATGTCCCGGCCCGGCACTCCGTAGATCATCGGTGTGTCGTGGAGTCGGAACCATTGCCCGGCTTTGAGCTCTGGGTCGGTGGCGTCTTTGAGCCCGTGCTCGCGTTCCAGCAGGGCTTCGACCTGGGGGACGAGCGCGATGACGTCTTCGGCCCGGCTCTCGGTGCTGGCTGCGATCCTGTTGGAGGAGAACCTCGACCTGGGGCTCGGGGCGTTTTCCATCCGGTCCCAGATCTCCGGGTGCAGTGCCCGTCCGATGCGGCCGACCTTGCGCGCGGACACGTACAGGTAGTCCCGCACCTGCGAGCGGCGATTCGCCGCGGTGGTCGGTGGCCGCAGGGCGGCCGTGATGTTGTCCTTCAGCGTCAGGTAGGCGCGGTGGGAGGCCGAGTCCGGCCGGATGATGGAGAAGTGGTCGCCGGGCAGGACGCCCGTGTGGGGGAAGACCCCGCGTGCCGACGCCGGGGTCACCACGTTGTCCTCTTCACCGGCATAAGCCCGCACCGGCACCGGGCACTGGTCCGAGGCGACCTTGCCAGCGTGGATCACGCGGTTGATGACCACCCGCTGCGTTTCGGCGACGGCCTCATCCAGGGGGCGAAGCTGCCGCTCTTGGGGATGCCGCCAGCCCGGCACCGACCGCCGCAGCGTCAGGAAGATCTCCGATCCGGAGTTGGGACAGGCGAACATCACCACCCGCCGGATCCGAGCCAGTTCGTGCCCGCGCGCCCCCATGACCATCCGGGCCAGGTAACGCTGGACGATCAGGCCGCCCTGGCTGTGCGAGACCAGGATCACCTGTGCATGCTCCAGAGTTTCCAGGAAGGTCTGCAGACTGTCGGCCAGCGTGGTGAAGTCGGGGATCCGCTTCAACGGGTTGAGGCGAAACTTCGGTGAGGGATATTCGAAATCGAACAGCTCCAAGCCGGCGAGGTCCGGGTCGGTCTCGACCAGGTAGCGGAACGCACCCCAGGTGCGGGCTGAGGAGAACAATCCGTGTACGAACACAACCGCGACCTGCTGCATCCACGCCTCCGGCCACCTCGGTCGATCATCCCTCGCACCGGGACTCGCCGAAGACCGTCATAAAGATCATCAGTCGCCCGGGACTTCCCTGCTGTTCTATCGTGTCGTCCCTGACCTGTCGCGCCGAATCCGGTAGATGGCGCAAGCCCTGCCCCGGGCGCGCCAAGCATGCAAGACCGGCCCGCCGCGCGAGTGGTGGTCGGCCCCGGCTGTTGGTGCCGCGTTCGCAGCTCCGGACGGCTCGGTGGAACCCTGAGTCGCTGTACGTTGGCAAAACGAACAACTTCAACGGGCGGCTGCAGGTTCACCTTGACAGTGGGCGTCTCCGCAGTCGTGAAGATGCAACGTGCACTCATGTCTGTGGTACGGATGACGGCCTCTTCATCGCTGAGCACCTCCGTATGGAGGAAATGCGAAGCCAGGGAGTGAGGTTTTCTCAGCGGAAGTGAACGGGCGTACTGGAAGGAAGCAGGCGCAGGGGACGTTGCGGGGCGTTGTGCTGTTGCCCTCTGGAAGCCG
>NZ_FNVO01000007.1:99865-346683 GCF_900108175.1 Thermomonospora echinospora | reverse complement strand
CCGCTTTCGGCCTGGCCCACCACGTCGATCCCCAGCGCTTCCAGCAACCCGTGCAGCCCCTGCCGGAACATGGGGTGATCATCGGTGATGAGGACCCGGACGTCGTCTGCTGTCATGTCATGCTCACCTTTGTCTCATTCGTCCCGCCCGGGGCGTCGTGGGCGGGCGGCGGGTCTTCGGGGCGGCCGGCGGGGACGGTCAGCGGCAGCCGGGCCGTCACGAGGGTGCCGCCGCCGCCACGGGGCATGATCGTGAAGCTGCCGCCCAGCTCGGCGGCCCGCTCCCGCATGGAGTTCAGCCCGACGCCCGCCCGCAGCGTGGCGGGCAGCCCCACCCCGGAGTCGGCCACCGTGATGTGCAGTTCGTCGGTCCTGTGCAGCAGGACCAGCGCGGTGCTCGCCCGCGAGTGCCGGGCGATGTTGGTCAGCGCCTCCTGGACGATCCGGTACGCGGCGACCTCCACCGCCGCCGGCAGGCCGTCCGGGTCGCCGTCGAAGCGCACGTCCACCCGGCCGGCGCAGCGGTCGGCCAGCGACTTTATGGCGGCCTCCAGGCCCAGGTCGTCCAGCGCGGGCGGGCGCAGCCCGTAGACCAGGTCCCGGATGTCCCCGATCGAGGTGGCCAACCGGTCGCGCAGCTCGGCCAGCAGCGGCTCTACCTTTCCGGGGTCGCGGGCCAGGGTGAGCCGGGCGGCGTCCAGCGACATGGCCAGGCTGGCCAGCGTGGGCCCGAGCCCGTCGTGCAGGTCCCGCCGTAGCCGCCGCCGCTCCTCCTCCCGGGTGGCCAGGATCCGTTCCCGGGAACGCTGCAGGTCGTCGGTCAGCCGCACCGCGTGCGCGACGTCGGCCAGGTGCACCGCCAGGGTGCCCAGCAGCCGTGCGTCGATCCGGTGCCGCAGGGTGTCGGGGCGGGCCACCAGCATCCGCCCCACCGGCTCGCCGTGCCACACCAGCGGCACCGAGTGGGGGTGCTCGCCCAGCTCGCCGGCGCGGTAGACCTTCGGCTCGCCGGGGCCGCGGACGACCTCCACGGCGGCCCCCGGCACCCGCAGCGTCTCGCGGACGGTCGCGACCGCGGTGCGCAGCGCCTCCGCCGGGCCGGGCGCCTCCTGGACGGTGCGGCTGAGCCGGTCGGCCAGCAGGTACGGGTCGCGCTCCACTCGCAGCAGCCGGTCCACGCCGCGCTGCAGCCGGACGCGCAGCGGGTGGAACAGCGCCCCCGCCGTGAACGCCCAGACCAGTGCGGCCACCCTGGCCTCCTCCGCACCGTCGGCCCACATCATCCCGGTGATCCCGGTCAGCCCGAAGTACACCGCGCCGATCACCGCCACCAGCAGCCCGTACACCAGCGTCCGGTTGATGATCAGGTCGATGTCACCGAGCCGGTAGCGCAGCAGCCCCACCGCGACCGCCACCGGCAGCGCCAGCAGCACCACCGCCTGGAACGCGCGAAACGGCGGGGTGTCGGGAACCAGCAGCTCGGTCGTCACCAGCAGCGACCCCGGATAGGCGGCCCACAGGATCTGCCGGCGGAGGTCTCGTGATCCCCGCCGGTACCGCAGGAACAGCGCCACCGCGCCGCACCCCACCGGGATCAGCCAGCCCAGCCGCCGCAGCGGGTCGGCGATGCCGCTCAGCGGCTCCAGCGCGTCCCAGGCGTACGGGTTGGGCGCCGCCCCGGGGCCCACCGGTCCGGGGTCGAAGGCCACGTACAGGGCGGGCAGCACCGGCAGCCAGGCAGCCGCCACCAGCAGCGGCCGCCAGCGCGGGGACGGCAGGTGCCCGTCGGGGTACAGGAACAGCACCCCGAGCAGCTGGTACAGCCCGAACTGTCCCAGCCAGGCGTAGCTCCAGCCGACCGTGGCGGCCGCCTGCTCATGTCCTCCCGCGTGCAGCCAGTAGGCGATCTGCCGCAGCACCTCGTAGCCGGCGATCACCGTTCCGCCGCCCCAGATCAGCCAGCCGGCCCACAGCCGGGGCCGGTAGGTGAGCAGGAAGGCCCCCACCGCGGGGAACACCGACCCGACGACGGCTCCCGGCCCCCACAGCGGCCCCGGCGCACCCAGCCGCAGCGCGTACGAGCAGCCGATCAGCACAGGGGTGGTGGCGGCGACGAGGCGCACCAGGGTGACCACCACCCGCATGGAATCCTCCCGTCAGGTCAACGCTTGCGGTCGACTCTCGGGTAGGACGCGTCCCTAGGTCACGGGACAGGTGTCACCTCCGCGCCGGGAAATCCCCGTAGCCCTATGAGACGCACGGAAGGGGACGGCGGTTCACCGCCGTCCCCTTCCGGTTCCGGTCATCTTCCGGCGCCGGCCGATCGGGCCGCGTCCGTGTCCGCGGCCGGCGGCGTCAGTCCTCGACGTCGCCGCGCAGGCGCCGCATCACGTCGGCGACCTCGGAGGCGCTGTAGCTGGTGGACGAGGTCACCGAGGCCCGGTCCGGGGCCGGGAAGACGGCCCCGAAGGAGGAGTCGGTGGCCCAGGCGCACAGCGCGCTGGTGGTCGAGCTGGTGCCGGCGGTGGAGCGGATCTCCGCGCACACGCCCACGCCGTCCCCGCCCGCGTCGTCGAGCTCGTTGACGGTGGTGTTGACCAGGCTGGAGCTGCCGGAGGTGGCTGACTTGCGGAAGTTGTCCACGAAGTCGTCGGGGCTTTCGATGTTGCCGGTGCCGCCCATGAACAGGTACCGCTGGGTGCCGGTGCCGTACACCGCGGTCTTCAGGTCGTCCAGCCGGTAGCCGGCCGACCGCTGCATCACCGAGCGCTGCTGGCTGATCTGTGAGCTCAGCTCGCTCTCGGCGGCGTGGTTGCGGGTCAGCCCGCCGGCCGAGGGCGGGGTGGTGATGGTGTGCTTGCTCCCGGAGCCGATCGCCACGACGACGACCACCAGGATCAGCACCAGCACCACCCCGCCGCCGACCAGCGCGATGATCAGGCCTGCGCCGGGACCGCGGCGCGGCGGCGCCGGCTGCGGGAACGGGGGCGGGGTGCCGGGCGGGCCGTAGCCGGGCTGCTGCCCATACGCGGGAGGCTGCTGGCCGTAAGCCGGGGGCTGCTGCCCGTACGGCGGCTGCTGGCCGTACGGGGGGACCTGGCCGCCGGGGGGAGGTCCGTAGCCGGGCTGCTGGCCGGGGCCGGGGGGACCCCCGTAGGGGTCGCCGCCCTGGCCTGGCGGGGGGTTCCAACCGCTCATCAGTTCTCCTCAGCGCCCGCCGGTCCTGGGAGCCGCGGCGAGACGTTTGCGATCATTGGTGCGAAGAGCCTGTTTCGGTGAACATTGTGACGCATCCGAGGTGGGGAGGGTTCGATCTCCGATGCGGCCCGGCGGCCCGGCGGCGGCGTCGCGCGGCCGGGGCGATCTACAGGTCTGCGCATTCGGGCTCTTCGGCGACCGTAGACTCTGAGTCCGTGACACAGCCCATTGAGCGCCAGGCCGCAGATGTCGACCTGCCCACCCAGTACCGACCGGCTGACGTCGAGGGCAAGCTGTACGAGCGCTGGGTAGCCGACGGCCTGTTCGCCGCCGACCCCGCCCGCGACCCCTCCCGCCCGTCGTTCTCCATCGTGATCCCGCCGCCCAACGTGACCGGCTCGCTGCACGTGGGACACGCCCTGGACCACTCCATCCAGGACGTGCTGGTCCGGCGGCGCCGCATGCAGGGATACGAGACGCTGTGGGTACCCGGCATGGACCACGCCGGCATCGCCACCCAGAACGTGGTGGAGCGGGAGCTGGCCAAACAGGGGGTGTCACGCCACGACCTGGGCCGTGCGGCGTTCGTCGAGCGGGTCTGGCAGTGGAAGGCCGAGTCCGGCGGCCGGATCTTGGGCCAGATGCGCCGGCTGGGCGACAGCGTGGACTGGTCGCGCGAGGCGTTCACCATGGACGAGCCGCGCGCCCGCGCCGTGCGGACCATCTTCAAGCGGTTGTTCGACGACGGGCTGATCTACCGCGCCGAGCGCATCATCAACTGGTGCCCGCGCTGCCTGACCGCCCTGTCGGACATCGAGGTCGAGCACGCCGAGCGCGAGGGCGAGCTGGTGTCCATTCGCTACGGCTCGGGTGACACCGAGATCGTCGTGGCCACCACCCGCGCCGAGACGATGCTGGGCGACACCGCGGTGGCCGTCCACCCCGACGACGACCGCTACCGCCATCTGGTGGGCACCGAGGTCGAGCTGCCGCTGACCGGCCGCCGGATCCCGGTCGTCGCCGACGAGCACGTCGACCCGTCGTTCGGCACCGGCGCGGTCAAGGTCACCCCCGCGCACGACCCCAATGACTTCGAGATCGGCCGCCGCCACTCGCTGCCGTCGGTCACGGTCATGGACGAGCGCGGCGTGATCACCGTGCACGGCCCGTTCCAGGGGCTGGACCGCTTCGAGGCGCGTCCCGCCGTGGTCGCCGCGCTGCGCCAGGAAGGCCGCATCGTCAAGGAGGTCCGCCCCTACGAGCACGCCGTCGGCCACTGCCAGCGCTGCTCCACGGTCGTCGAGCCCCGGGTGTCGCTGCAGTGGTTCGTCAAGGTCGCCCCGCTGGCCAAGGCCGCCGGCGACGCGGTCCGCGACGGCCGGGTGCGCATCCACCCGCCGGAGATGGCCGCCCGCTACTTCGCCTGGGTCGACAACATGCACGACTGGTGCATCAGCCGCCAGCTGTGGTGGGGCCACCGTATCCCGGTCTGGTACGGCCCGGACGGCGAGGTGCTGTGCGCCGGGCCCGACGAGGAGCCGCCGGCCGGCTGGACCCAGGACGGCGACGTCCTGGACACCTGGTTCTCCTCGGCGCTGTGGCCGTTCTCCACCCTCGGCTGGCCCGAGCGCACCCCGGAGCTGGAGCGGTTCTACCCGACCTCGGTCCTGGTCACCGGCTACGACATCCTGTTCTTCTGGGTCGCCCGGATGATGATGTTCGGCCTGTACGCCATGGACGGGGTCGAGCCGTTCAAGGTGATCGCCCTGCACGGCATGGTGCGCGACCAGCACGGCAAGAAGATGTCCAAGTCGTTCGGCAACGTCGTGGACCCGCTGGACTGGATCGAGCGCTACGGCGCCGATGCCACCCGCTTCACCCTGCTGCGCGGCGCCAACCCGGGCGGGGACGTGCCGGTGGCCGAGGAGTGGGCGCAGGGCTCGCGCAACTTCTGCAACAAGCTGTGGAACGCCACCCGCTTCGCGCTGATGAACGGCGCGCACGTGCGCGGCGACCTGCCGGAGCGGCTCACCACCGCCGACGCCTGGATCCTGTCCCGGCTGCAGAACGTGATCGCCGAGGTGGACGGGCACCTGGAGGCGTTCGAGTTCGCCAAGGCGTGCGAGACCCTCTACCACTTCGCCTGGGACGAGGTCTGCGACTGGTACGTGGAGCTGTCGAAGGTCCAGCTGAACGACGAGCGCGCCGAGGCCACCCGCCGGGTGCTCGGCGAGGTCCTCGACAAGCTGCTGCGGCTGCTGCACCCGATCGTCCCGTTCGTCACCGAGGAGCTGTGGACCTCGCTGACCGGCGCGGACACCCTGGTCACCGCCGCCTGGCCGGCCGCCGAGCAGGCCCTGGTGGACAAGGACGCCGAGACCCTGGTCGAGTCGCTGCAGCGGCTGGTCACCGAGGTCCGCCGGTTCCGCTCCGACCAGGGCCTCAAGCCCGGCCAGCGGGTCGCGGCCGCCCTGGACTTCGCCGGCTCCCCGCTGGCCGCCCACGAGGAGGGCATCCGCTCCCTGCTGCGGCTGACCGTCCCCGCCGAGGGCTTCACGGCCACGGCGTCCCTGCCGGTCGAGGGCGTCACCGTCCGGCTCGACACGGCCGGCGCCATCGACGTGGCGGCCGAGCGCAAGCGGCTGGAGAAGGACCTGGCCGCGGCCCGCAAGGAGGTCGAGCAGACCCGGCGCAAGCTCGGCAACGCCGACTTCCTGGCCAAGGCCCCCGAGGCCGTCGTCGCCAAGAACCGCGACCGGCTGGCCCAGGCCGAGGCCGACATCACCCGACTGGAGGCCCAACTGGCCGCCCTCCCGGCGGCCTAGCCGCACCCGCGGGCGCGCGCGGGCCCCTACGGCTCGGTCCGCGTGCGCCCCTTGGGTGAGTAGGCTTTTGGCGTGTCGGAACCGCAGCTCACCGAGTACCAGTCCGTCGTCGCCGCGATCATGGCCCGGGGTGTGGAGTGGGACTTCGATCCCTCCCTGGCCCGCATCGAGGACCTGATGGACGTGCTGGGGCAGCCCCAGCGCGCCTATCCGGTGATCCACATAACCGGCACCAACGGCAAGTCCAGCACCGCCCGGATGATCGAGGCGCTGCTGCGCGAGCGCGGGCTGCGGACCGGGCTGTCCACCAGCCCGCACCTGACCACGATGCGTGAGCGCATCCTGATCGACGGGGAGCCGATCTCGGCGGAGGCGTTCGTCGCCACCTACCGGGACGTGGCGCCCTACCTGGAACTGGTGGACGGCAAGCACGAGCGGCGGCTGTCGTACTTCGAGGTGCTGACCGCCATGGCGTACGCGGCCTTCGCCGACGCCCCGGTGGACGTGGCGGTGGTCGAGGTCGGCATGGGCGGCGTCTGGGACGCCACCAACGTGGCCGACGGGACGGTGGCGGTGGTCACGCCGATCGGCCTGGACCACACCCGCCACCTGGGCCCCACCATCGAGGACATCGCGGCCGAGAAGGCCGGGATCATCAAGGAGGGCGCGGTCGCGGTGCTGGCGCAGCAGCCGCTGGCCGCCGCCGAGGTGCTGCTGCGCCGGGTCGTGGAGGTTGGGGCCACCGCGGCGCGCGAGGGCCTGGAATTCGGGGTGCTCGGCCGCGACCTGGCGGTGGGCGGCCAACTGCTGCGGCTGCAGGGCCTGCACGGGGTGTACGAGGAGATCTTTCTGCCGCTGTTCGGCGAGCACCAGGCGGGCAACGCCGCGTGCGCGCTGGCGGCGGTGGAGGCGTTCGCCAGTGGGATGCCCTCGCGGACCGGGGGCGACCTGGCCGCCGCGACCAGGATCGCGGCGGGCGAGGACTTCGAGGGCGGCGACGGGCGGCTGGATCCGGCGCTGGTGCGCTCGGCGTTCGCCAAGGCGACCTCGCCCGGTCGGCTGGAGGTCGCCCGTACCGGGCCGACCGTGCTGCTGGACGCGGCGCACAACCCGATGGGCATGGCCGCCACGGTGGCCGCCGTCACCGAGGAGTTCGGCTTCACCCGGCTGGTCGGGGTGCTGGCCGCCGCCGCCGACAAGGACGTGACCGGGATGCTGGAGCAGCTCGAACCGGTGCTGGCCGAGCTGATCGTCACCCGCAACTCCACTCCGCGGTCGATGCCGCCGGCCGAGCTGGCGGAGCTGGCCGCGGGGATCTTCGGCGCCGAGCGGGTGCACGTGGCCGACCGGCTGGACGACGCGATCGACCGGGCGATCGGGCTGGCCGAGGAGACCGGTGAGCACCAGGGCGCGGGAGTGCTGATCACCGGGTCGGTGGTCACCGCGGGCGAGGCGCGCACGCTGCTGCGCGTGGGGGAGGACCGATGAGCGGGCAGCCGGGACGGCCGCCGAAGCCGACGTCGCTGCTGGCGGCGGTGCTGGCCAGCGAGGCGGTGGTGATCGGGCTGGCGATCCCGGTGGCCGTGACGGTGCAGCAGGTGGACGCCCGGATCGCTGGGCCGGTGTGCGGCGGGCTGGCGGTGCTGTGCCTGCTGCTGGCCGGAATGGTGCGCCGCCGATGGGCGGTCGCGGCGGGCAGCGTGCTGCAGGTGCTGATGGTCGCGGCCGGATTCATGGTTGGCACGATGTTCTTCCTCGGCGCCCTTTTCGGCGCGCTCTGGGTTACCGCGATTTGGCTCGGCCGCAAGGTGGAGAACGCCGGGGCACGGTAGTTTTCCCGGTGCCGTGAAAGCGGGCGTCTGCGGGAATCGATGCTTCTGGAAAGCCGCCCGGCCCGGACATCAAGGAATGCCCGGACTTTGGCGCGCACGGCTCCGCCGCGATGGCGGGCGGACCGGTCATCATCGGTCTGCGGCGTCGTCCGTGACGGAGCCGCGTGGCCGCCGCCGGTTCCCCGGTCCCGTATGGCGGGGGACCGGCCGTGGCCGCCCGTACCACCCCGGCCGGCCGGTCCGGGGCGGACCGCCCCGGGACGTCGGGCGCGCGCCGCCGGTGAGCCGCCTGCCGGGGATCCGGGTAGGCTTCGCGCGCAGCAGTGATTGCGCGCCGTCCCGGTCGGACCCGGCCGGGGGCGCATGAGCATCCCAACCAAGGCTATGAGGAGATCCCTGTCGTGTCCGAGCGCACTCTTGTCCTGGTCAAGCCCGACGGTGTCCGCCGCGGTGTCGTCGGCGAGGTCATCTCGCGGATCGAGCGCAAGGGCCTGAACATCGTCGCGCTGGAGCTGCGCACGCTGTCCCGGGAGACCGCCGAGGACCACTACGCCGAGCACCGTGAGCGTCCGTTCTTCGGCGAGCTGGTCGACTTCATCACCGGCGGCCCGCTGGTGGCGATGGTCGTGGAGGGCCCGCGGGCGATCGAGGCGTTCCGCGCGCTGGCCGGCGCCACCGACCCCGTCAAGGCGGCCCCCGGCACCATCCGGGGCGACCACGCCCTGGAGATCGGTGAGAACATCGTGCACGGCTCCGACTCGCCGGAGTCGGCCGCCCGCGAGGTCAAGCTGTTCTTCCCCGAGCTGGGCTGACGCCGGGCGACGCGGGCGTGCGGGGGTCCGCGCGCCCGCGTCCGTGTCCCATGGGGAGACCGTGCCCGGTATGTTCGGACATCCACCGGACGCGTCGGGTCGATCCGGCGCATGTGGGTCGTGCCGGGCGGGTCGGCGCACGTTCGCGTGTCGTCGTGAAATTCACTCGGCCTTCCGCGATTATTCGGGCACGGCGGGGCGGCCCGGCGTCTGCCTCAACCGCATGCGGCGCGTTACGATGGGTATGCCGCTCTGCAGTCCGCCAGTATGAGAGGGCTCCCTTTCTTCATGGGTAACAAGCTGTCGTTTCTCGGCCGTGACATGGCGGTCGACCTGGGCACGGCGAACACGCTGGTTTATGTGCGCGGGCGCGGCATCGTGCTCAACGAGCCCTCCGTGGTGGCGATCAACACCAACACCGGCAAGATCCACGCGGTGGGCATCGAGGCCAAGCGGATGATCGGCCGCACGCCCGGCAACATCGTGGCCGTCCGCCCGCTCAAGGACGGTGTGATCGCCGACTTCGACGTCACCGAGCGCATGCTGCGCTACTTCATCCAGAAGGTGCACAAGCGGCGGCACTTCGCCAAGCCGCGCATCGTGGTGGCGGTGCCCAGCGGGATCACCGGCGTGGAGCAGCGCGCCGTCAAGGAGGCCGGCTACCAGGCCGGCGCCCGCCGGGTCTACATCATCGAGGAGCCGATGGCCGCCGCGATCGGCGCCGGGCTGCCGGTGTACGAGCCGACCGGCAACATGGTGGTCGACATCGGCGGTGGCACCACCGAGGTGGCGATCATCTCGCTGGGCGGCATCGTCACCAGCCAGTCCGTGCGGGTCGGCGGGGACGAGCTGGACCAGGCGGTGATCGCCTTCTCCAAGAAGGAGTACTCCCTGATGCTCGGCGAGCGCACCGCCGAGGAGATCAAGATGGCCATCGGCTCGGCCTACCCCTCGGCCGACGAGGAGCCGCATGCCGAGATCCGTGGCCGGGACCTGGTCAGCGGGCTGCCCAAGACCGTGGTGATCTCCGCCGAGGAGGTCCGCCGGGCCATCGAGGAGCAGGTCAACGCCATCGTGGACGCGGTCAAGACCACCCTCGACAAGTGCCCGCCGGAGCTGAGCGGCGACATCATGGACCGCGGCATCGCGCTGACCGGCGGCGGCGCGCTGCTGAAGAACCTCGACGAGCGGCTGCGCGAGGAGACCGGGATGCCGATCCACCTGGTCGACAACCCGCTCGACTCGGTGGTGCTCGGCACCGGCAAGTGCGTGGAGGACTTCGAGGCGCTGCGCGAGGTCCTCGTCCCCGAACCCAGACACTGACGACACGCCCCCAGTTCGAACAACCGAGAACGGGAGGACGCCGAGAGGGGACACGCCTCCGGCGGCCGGAGACGAACGGGAGGCCCGGCGGTGCGAGACACCCGGCGTACCCGCACGGTGTTCGGCGTTCTGCTGATCACCGCGCTGGTGCTGATCACCGTTGACTACCGCGGTGGCGACGGCTCGCCGCTGCGCGGACTGCGCAGCGCGGGAGAGACGGTCTTCGGACCGATCGAGCGGTTCTCGGCCGCGGTGGTCCATCCGATCGGCAACGCGTTCGGCGCGATCACCGACGCGCCCGGCCAGCGCCGCCGCGCCGACCGGCTGGAGCGCGAGAACCAGCGGCTGCGCGAGCAGTTGCGTGCGCACCGCACCGACGCCGACCGGGCGGCCCAACTGGACCGGCTGCTGAGCTCGGCCGGCCTGGGCGGCTACAAGATCGTCCCGGCCCAGGTGATCTCCGCCGGGCAGGGCCTGGAGGACACCGTCACCATCGACGCCGGCAGCGGCAGCGGGGTGCGCCCCGACATGACCGTGATGACCGCCGACGGGCTGGTCGGCCGGGTCACCCGGGTCGGCCCGGCCACCGCCACCGTGCTGCTGGCCACCGACGCGGCCTCCACGGTGGGCAGCCGGCTGGAGGACTCCAAGGAGATCGGCGTGGTGCAGGGTGCCGGCCGCCGCGGGCTGGGCAACGGCGGCACCACCCCGCTGCGCTTCCAACTGCTGAACGCCAACGCGGCGCTGCGGCCCGGCCAGCGGTTGGTGACGCTCGGCTCGCAGGGCGAGCGCCCGTACGTGCCGGGAGTGCCGATCGGCACCGTCGAGCGCGTCGAGCAGTCCCTCGGCTCGCTCACCCGCACCGCCTACGTCCGCCCGTTCGTGCACTTCACGACCCTGGACGTGGTCGGCGTGGTGGTCGCGCCGCCCAAGTCGGACCCGCGGGACGCCGTCCTGCCGCCCAAGCCGAAGTCGGCGCCCACGCCCACGGTCGTCCCCACACCCACGCCCGCGTCCACGCCCACCGCCGCGCCCGGTGGGAGCCCGGACCCGTCCGGGTCGCCCTGGGCCACCCCGTCACCGGAGGCGAGGGACTGACATGCTGACGACCAGTGACGTGTCGCCGACCGGGCGGAACCTGACCGCCGCGGCCGTGCTCGTGGTGGCCCTGATCCTGCAGGTGTCGGTGGCCAACCGGCTGCCGCTGCCGGGGGCGGTCACCCCGGACCTGGTGCTGCTGACCGTGGTGGCGCTGGCGCTGACCGGCGGCCCGCTGACCGGGGTGGTGGCCGGTTTCTGCGCCGGGCTGGCCGCCGACATCATCCCGCCCGCCGACCACACCATCGGCCGTTACGCCCTGGTCTACTGCCTGGTCGGCTACGTCTGCGGACTGGCCAGCGACGACATGGACCGCTCGTCGGTGGTGCCGTTCCTGGCGGTGGCGGCCGGGGCGCTGGGCGGCGCCGTGCTGTACGCCGGGCTCGGCATGATGCTCGGCGACCCCCGGGCGAGCTGGCAGATCGTCAGCCGGATCGTGCCGCTGCAGGTCGTCTATGACGTGCTGGCCAGCCCGTTCGTGGTGTGGGCGGTGCTGCGGGTCACCCGGCGCTTCGACCGCGAGCGGACCCGGGGCCGGTTCGACCTGCCGGCCGCCCGCTACCGAGCGCTGTCGCGGATGTGAGCATGAACCCCAAGACGCACTTCCGGCTGCTCGTCCTGCACGTCGTGGTCGTCACGATGCTGCTGGTGCTGGTGGGACGCCTGTGGAACCTGCAGGTGGTCAACGGCGACCACTACCGCCAGGTCGCCGCGCAGAACCGGATCCGCGACATCGTCGTGCCGGCCGTGCGCGGCCTGATCCTCGACAGCAGCGGCCGGCCGCTGGTGCGCAACCGCACCGCCCTGGTCGTCTCGGTGGACCGGACCGTGCTGTCCCGGCAGGACGACCGCGGCCGGGCGGTGCTGACCCGGCTGGCGGCCACGCTCGGCACCTCCCGCGCCGACCTGGAAAAGCGCATCCGGCTGTGCTCGCCCACCGTCAAGCGCCCCTGCTGGCCGGGCTCCCCGTACCAGCCGATCCCGGTGGACGACCGGGTCGATCCCAAGCGGGCGCTGCTGATCATGGAGCGGGCCGAGGACTATCCCGGGGTGATCGCGCAGGTCCAGGCGGTCCGGGACTACCCGCGGCCGGAGGGTGCCACCGCCGCGCAGGCGCTGGGCTACCTGCAGCCGATCACCCAGGAGGAGCTGGACAAGCGGCGCGGGCTGCGGGTCACCGGCTACAGCGGGGTCGACCTGATCGGCCGAGACGGGGTGGAGGCGACCTACGACGCCGACCTGCGCGGCGAGCCGGGGGTGCGGCAGGTGCTGGTCGACAGCCAGGGCCGGGTCACCGGCACCGCCCGCGAGCAGGCCCCCGTCCCGGGCTCGTCCCTGGTGACCAGCCTGGACGCCCGGGTGCAGGGCGCCGCCGAGCAGGCCATCAAGAAGGCGATCGACAGCGCCCGGCACAGTGGCGCCGCGGCCGACGCGGCCGCGGCCGTGGTGATGGACGTGCGCACCGGCCGGGTGGTGGCGCTGGCCAGCTATCCCTCCTACGACCCCAGCATCTGGATCGGCGGAATCTCCCAGGCCGAGTACGACGCGCTGCTGGGCAAGTCCAAGGGGCAGCCGCTGATCTCCCGCGCCACCCAGGGCCAGTTCGCCCCGGGCTCCACCTTCAAGATCTCCTCGGTGGCGGCGGCGGTCGCCGACGGCTACGACCTGCACGGCACCTATCCGTGCCCCGGCTCCTACAACGTCGGCAACCGGGCCTTTCGCAACTTCGAGGGCCAGGGGCACGGCGACATGAACCTGCACCGGGCGCTGGTGGTCTCCTGCGACACGATCTTCTACAAGTTCGCCTACGAGGAATGGCTGCGCGCCGGCGGCACCCGTCCGGTCAAGAAGCCCAAGGACCCGATGGTGGACATGGCCCGCAAGTTCGGCTTCGGCTCGCCGACCGGGATCGACCTGCCCAGCGAGGCCGGCGGCCGCATCCCCGACCGCAGGTGGAAGCGGGAGTACTGGAACGCCACCAAGAGCGACAACTGCAAGGCCGCCAAGACCGGGTATCCCGAACTGGCCCGCACCAACCCCTCCCGCGCCGCCTACCTGAAGGCCGTCGCCGCGGAGAACTGCGCCGAGGGGTTCGTGTGGCGGGCCGGTGACGCCGCCAACTTCTCCGTCGGGCAGGGCGACGTGCTGGTCACCCCGCTCCAACTGGCCAGGGCGTACGCGGCGCTGGCCAACGGCGGGCGGCTGGTGGTGCCGCGGGTCGGGCTGGCGGTGATCCGGCCGGACGGCACGCCGGTCCGCGAGATCGCCTCGCCCCCGGCCCAGCGGCTACCGGTCGACGACAAGGTGCTGGCCTACATGCGCAAGGCGCTGGCGGAGGTCCCCACGCAGGGCACCGCGGCGGGCGCGTTCAGCGGGTTCGACTTCAAGAAGGTGCAGGTGGCCGGCAAGACCGGCACCGCCGAGGTCTACGGCAAGGAGGACACCTCATGGTTCGCCGCCTTCGCGCCGGCCGACAAGCCCCGGTTCGCGGTGGTCGCGATGATCTCCCAGGCCGGTACCGGTGCCTCCTACGCCGCCCCGGCGGTCCGCGAGATCCTCGAGGCGATGTACGGGCTGGGCGGCAAGCCGGCGGCGCTGAAGGACGGCAAGCTGCCGGACAAACTGCCCAAGCTGCGCGCGGACGGCACGGTCGGCGCGGGCGCCGCGCCATGATCTGGGCGGGCCGCGGGGAACGGACCGCATCGTGATCGGGGGGCTCGGCGGGCTCGGCGCGGCCGACGTCGTCGAGGGCTACGGGGCGCGGCAGACCTGGCGGTACCGGCTGGCGACGCTGCGCCGGCTGGACTGGACGCTCATCCTGGCCGTGGTGGCGCTGTCGATCCTGGGAGCGCTGCTGGTCCGCTCGGCCACCGTCGCCATCCTGACCGAGCAGGGCAAGGATCCCGAGGGCTTCTTCAAACGGCACCTGTTCAACCTGGCGATCGGGTTCACGCTCGGCGGGGTGGTCGCGATGCTCGACTACCGGCTGCTGCGCGCCTACACGCCGATCGTGTATGGGCTGGCCTGTCTGGGTCTAGTGGCGGTGCTGTCCCCGCTGGGCGAGACCATCAACGGCTCCCACTCGTGGATCGTGCTGGGCGGCGGCTTCCAGGTGCAGCCGTCGGAGTTCGCCAAGGTGGGCCTGGTGGTGCTGCTGGCGATGCTGCTGGCCGAGCCGCGCGACGGCGAGCCGCGCGACACCGACTCCGGGCCGGGCGCCCGCGACATCGTGCTGGCGCTCGCGCTGGCCGGCGGGCCGGCGGTGCTGGTCATGGCGCAGCCCGACCTGGGCACCACACTGGTGTTCGGCGCCGTGGTGCTGGGGATGCTGGCGATGTCGGGGGTGCGCAAGCGCTGGCTGGCCGGGCTGGTCGGCAGCGCGCTGCTGGCCGCCTTCGCGGTCTGGTTCTTCGGGCTGCTCAAGCCCTACCAGATCGACCGGTTCACCGCGTTCGCCAACCCGGAGGCCGACCCGCGCGGCGCCGGCTACAACGCCCAGCAGGCCCGGATCGCGGTCGGCTCGGGCGGCTTCACCGGCAAGGGCCTGTTCGAGGGCGAGCAGACCGGCGGGCACTTCGTGCCCGAGCAGCAGACCGACTTCATCTTCACCGTCGCCGGCGAGGAGCTCGGCTTCGTCGGCGCCGGGCTGATCATCGCGCTGATGGGCGTGGTGCTGTGGCGCGGCCTGCGCATCGCCACCGCGGCGGCCGACCCGTTCGGCGCGCTGGTGGCCGCCGGGGTGGTGTGCTGGCTGGCCTTCCAGACGTTCGAGAACATCGGGATGACGCTGGGGATCATGCCGATCACCGGGCTGCCGCTGCCATTCGTGTCCTACGGCGGCTCGGCCACGTTCGCCAACATGATCGCGCTCGGCCTGCTGCAGGCCGTCCATCTGCGCGCCCGACCCTTCCCCGGCTGAGCGGGCGGCCCGCTCGCTCAGCCGGGCGGGACGCGGCGGCGGACGGGCGCGGGCCGCCGTGCCCGGCGGGCGGCCACCGGCTCACGCGGGCACGAGGCAGGGGGCGGGCGGCGATAGGGTGGATGGTTGATCCCACATTCCGATTCCGGAGGACCTCCATGCCCGTCGAATCGCTCTTCGCGCGTCTGGAGCCGCTGCTCCCGAGCGTCAACAAGCCGATTCAGTACGTCGGCGGCGAGCTGAACTCCCAGATCAAGGACTGGGACTCCGCCGAGGTCCGGTGGGCGCTGATGTACCCGGACGCTTACGAGGTCGGCCTGCCCAACCAGGGCGTACAGATCCTGTACGAGATTCTCAACGAACGTGACGGGGTGCTGGCCGAGCGCACCTACTCGGTGTGGCCCGACCTGGAGAAGCTGATGCGCGAGCACGGCATCGGCCAGTTCACCGTGGACGCGCACCGCCCCGTGGCGGCCTTCGACCTGCTGGGCGTCAGCTTCTCCACCGAGCTCGGCTACACCAACCTGCTGACCGCCTTGGACCTGGCGGGCATCCCGCTGATGGCGGCCGACCGCACCGACGAGCACCCGATCGTGATCGCCGGCGGGCACGCGGCGTTCAACCCCGAGCCCATCGCCGACTTCCTGGACGCCGCGGTGCTCGGCGACGGCGAGGAGATCTCGCTGGCCATCACCGAGGTCGTCCGGGAGTGGAAGGCCGAGGGGAGCCCCGGCGGGCGCGATGAACTGCTGATGCGGCTGGCGGCCTCCGGCGGCGTGTACGTGCCCAGGTTCTACGACGTGAGCTACCTGCCGGACGGGCGCATCCAGCGGGTGGCGCCCAACCGGCCCGGGGTGCCGTGGCGGGTGGCCAAGCACACCGTGATGGACCTGGACGCCTGGCCGTACCCGAGGAAGCCGCTGGTGCCGCTGGCCGAGACCGTGCACGAGCGGTACAGCGTGGAGATCTTCCGCGGCTGCACCCGGGGCTGCCGGTTCTGCCAGGCGGGCATGATCACCCGTCCGGTGCGGGAGCGGTCGATCACCACCATCGGCGAGATGGTGCAGACCGGGCTCAAGGAGTCCGGTTTCACCGAGGTCGGGCTGCTCAGCCTGTCCAGCGCCGACCACAGCGAGATCGGTGACGTCGCCAAGGGCCTGGCCGACCGCTACGAGGGCACCAACACCTCGCTGTCGCTGCCCTCCACGCGGGTGGACGCCTTCAACATCACGCTGGCCAACGAGTTCTCCCGCGGTGGCCGGCGCTCCGGGCTGACCTTCGCCCCCGAGGGCGGGTCCGAGCGGATGCGCAAGGTGATCAACAAGATGGTGTCGGAGGAGGACCTGATCCGCACCGTCACCACCGCCTACGAGAACGGCTGGCGGCAGGTCAAGCTGTACTTCATGTGCGGGCTGCCCACCGAGGAGGACTCCGACGTCCTGGCGATCGCCGACATGGCCCGCCGGGTCATCCAGGCGGGCCGCCAGGCCACCGGCCGCCGCGACATCCGCTGCACCGTCTCCATCGGCGGGTTCGTGCCCAAGCCGCACACCCCGTTCCAGTGGGCCGCCCAGTGCGACCACGAGACGGTCGACCGCCGGCTGCGCGCCCTGCGGGACGCGCTGCGCCGGGACCGCGAGTACGGCAAGGCCATCGGGCTGCGCTACCACGACGGGCAGCCGTCCATCATCGAGGGGCTGCTGTCGCGCGGCGACCGGCGGGTCGGCCGGGTCATCCGGGCGGTGTGGGAGGACGGCGGCCGCTTCGACGGCTGGAGCGAGCACTTCTCCTACGAGCGCTGGGCGGCCTGCGCCGAGGCGGCGCTGGCCGACGAGCCGGTCGACCTGGACTGGTACACCGTCCGCGAGCGCGACGAGGTCGAGGTGCTGCCTTGGGACCATCTGGACGCCGGGCTCGACCGCGAGTGGCTCTGGCAGGACTGGCAGGACGCCCTGGAGGAGACCGAGGTCGAGGACTGCCGGTGGACGCCCTGCTACGACTGCGGGGTCTGCCCCACGATGGGCACCGAGATTCAGATCGGCCCGACCGGCCGCAAACTGCTGCCGCTGAGCGTCGTGTGACCTGACCGCTCTGACCGCCCTGATCGCCCGGGTCGCCCTGACCGCCCCGGCCGCCGGCACCGGCGGCCGGGGCGGTCGCGTTCACAGCAGGGCGGAGTAGGCGCCGCCGTCCACCGGGATGGCCGCGCCGGTGACGAACCTGGCGTGCTCGGAGCACAGGAAGGCGGCGTAGGCGCCGAAGTCGTCGGGGTCGCCGACCCTGCCCACCGGGATGCCCGCCGCGGCCGCCGACAGGTCGCCGCCGTGCAGGGTGCGCAGCCGGTCGGTGGCGTGCAGGCCCGGCTGCAGCGAGTTGACGGTGACCCCGTCGCCGGCGACCTCCAGGGCGAGCGTCTTCAGGAAGCCGGTGGCCCCGGCGCGGGCGGTGTTGGACAGGATCAGGTTGGAGATCGGCTGGCGCACCGAGATCGAGGTGATCGCCAGCACCCGGCCCCAGCCGCGTTCGCGCATCGGCGGGACGGCGGCCTTGCACATGGCGACCACCGACATCAGGTTCAGGTCCAGTGCGGCCGGGTAGGCGTCCAGGCCGGTGGACTCGAAGGTGCCGGGCGGGGGACCGCCGGCGTTGGTCACCAGGATGTCCACCCCGCCGAGCGCCTCCTGGGCCCGCTGTACGAAGCCGGTGGCGCCGTCGGGCGTGCCGACGTCCGCCACGATCGCGACGGCGTCGGCGCCCAGCGACGCTGCCGCCTGCTCGACGCGTTCGCGATCCCGTCCGCAGATGGCCACCCGCACGCCCTCGGCGGCCAGCGCCCGCGCCGTGGCCAGGCCGAGGCCGCCGCTGGCGGCTGCGACGGCGGCCCGGCGTCCCGTCAGTCCAAGATCCATGCCGTGGACGTTACCCTCGCCGTGACCGGACGGATATCACCACCCGCGCATAGCCGCCGGGCGCCGCGGCGTCTGAAGGGGGGACGGTACCCCGGGAGGTGGTCGATGGACGCCGCAGCCGAGCGGCAATTCCGCGAGTTCGTCACGGCGCGCTCGCCCGCGTTGATGCGGCTGGCGTTCCTGCTGGCGGGCGGGGACGCGCACGCCGCCGAGGACCTGCTGCAGACCTCGCTGGCCAAGACGGCGGCCAGGTGGCGCACGGTGGAGGACCTGGAGAGCTATGTCCGCACGGTCATGTACCGCCAGCAGGTGAGCTGGTGGCGGCGCGGCGTGCGGCGGCGGGAGACCACGATCGCCGAACCGCCGGACGTGGCGGCCCGCGCCGACGACACGCACGCGCTGGAACTGAGACTGGTGATGCGCGGCGCGCTGGCCAAGCTGACCGCCAAGCAGCGCACCGTCCTCGTCCTGCGCTACTTCGAGGACCTGCCGGACACGGAGGTGGCCCGGCTGCTGGGCTGCTCGGTCGGCACGGTCCGCAGCACCGCGCACCGGTCGCTGGCGCGGCTGCGCACGCTGGCCCCCGAACTGGCCGAACTGCGGGGCCTGGAGCCGGAGCAGGCCGCCGGCCGTTCCGCGTCCGCCGAATCCATGACCTTGAAGGAGGCCCGCCCGTGAACATGGACACCCTGCTCAGGCAGACGCTGCGCGAGTGGGCCGAGGAGGCCGAGGTCCCGCAGGGGCTCGCGGACCGGGCGCTGCGCCGCCGTGGCCGCCGCCGGATCTCCAGGCTGTCGGTCGGCGCGGGGGCCACCGCGCTTGTCACCGCGGGCGTCCTGCTGGCCGCCCAGGCGGTGGTCACCGACTCCGGGTCGCTCCCCAAGGAGGACACCGTCTCGCTGCCGCTGTCGCGGCCCGGTATGGGCGGCGACGACGTGCGCACCGACCCGGGATCCTCGCCGCCGAAGAAGTTCGTCGCCGCCAAGCAGACGGCCCTGTCGGCGTACTACGTCACCCAGTCGTGGGGCGGCTCCAAGCTCGGTCCGCCGGATGGCTTCTCGCGGACGTGGTACCTGTACGACTCCACCGTGGGCACGTACCGCAAGACCCCTTGGGCCTACCTCGACGTGGCCCCCGGGCTCAGGCTCGCCGCGGTCCTCGAAGGCCCCCTTCCGGCGTCCAGGGTCGGCATCGTCGACACGGCCGGTGGGAAGGTGCTGCGCTGGGTTCCGCTCCGGCCAGGGGCGGCGGGGGTGGCCTGGTCGCCCGACGGCGACCGTCTCCTGGTCACGCACTACACCGACAACCCCGACGAGCACCTCGAGCCCAACCGGGCACAGCCGGCGTGGCCCGGTCAGGACAGGCTCATGGCGTCGGCGACGCCCACGAGCAGTGGCGACGGCCGCACCGGATACTCGGTGATCGACATTCGCTCCGCCAAGGCCGTCTTCCATCGGCTGCCGCCCGAGCACAACAACATCAACTACCGCCAGGACCTCGGCTGGAGCCGGGACGGCAGGCTGATCTGGTCCCCGACCGCCACCGAGCCGTCCAGGGTCTACTACGAGATCGGCGGCGGACGGACCGAGGGCGAGCCCACCTCCTTCCAGGAGGCGGGGCTGTCCCCGAACGGCCGTTACCTCGCCACGAACCCGGTGCGGCGCCAGATGCCGAACGGAAAGCTGTCCATCGAGGAAATCGAGGAGATACTGAAGAACGAGCCGACCGGGCCGCTGACCAGGGTCGTCGAGACGGCCACCGGCCGGGAGGTGGGCACGCAGCCGATGCTGCAGTTGGTGGCCTGGGCCGACGACGCCCACCTGATCGGGCTGGGCTGCGGCACTGCGACCTGCCGTGGCAAGGGGGAGTTCCACAACCGGTTCGTCATGGTCGACATCGCCGGTAAGGAGATCGTGCCGCTCACCGGCTTCCGGGAGAACAGCCAGGAGCCCGGCTCCTGGGTGCCGTTGTTCACCCGCCGCTGAGCGACGGTCGCCCGGCCCGCCCATGGGCGGGCCGGGCGACCGTCAGAAGTCCATCGTCCGCTCCACCGCGTCGGCGACGACCCCCGCGGTCCGGCCGGTGCGGGCGTACGCGGCGCGCTGCAGGCGCGCGCCGTTGCCCCGCCGGGCCGGCGCCTTCAGCAGGTCCCGGACGTCGGCCATGTCACCGGCGTCCTCCAGCGCGGGCCGTACGTGCTCGACCAGCGCCCGCACCACCGTCTCGACGGGAGCGGGCCGCCAGGTCCCCGGGTGCACCAGCGTGCCGCCCAGGCCCGAGCGCCCGGCCCGCCACATCGCCGACCGCAGCAGCTCGGTCCGGACCGGGGCCGGGGGGACGCCGGCCCGGTGCTCCCGGGCGGCCGTCTCCACCAGCCCCCGGGTCAGCGCGGCCACCAGCACCGTGTCGTCGGCGATCAGGCACACATCGGGGACCCTGATCTCCACGGTGGGGTAGCGCCGGGACAGCCGGGCGTCGAAGTAGACCATCCCCTCGTCCAGCAGCGTCCCGGTCTCGATCATCGTCCGCACGACGCGGCGGTACCTCTCGGCGGTGCCGAACGGCTCGGTCGGCCCGTTGGACGGCCAGCGGGCCCACACCTGCCGCCGCCAGCTCTCGTAGCCGGTGTCGCGGCCCTGCCAGAACGGCGAGTTCGCGCTCAGCGCCAGCAGCGGCGGCAGCCAGGGCTGGATGCGGTCCAGCACGCCCACGCCCTCGTCCGGCGAGGACACCTGGACGTGCACGTGGCAGCCGCAGATGAGCTGCTCCTCGGTGACCCGGGCGTACTCGTCGGCCATCCGGCGGTACCGGTCGTACGGGGTGAGCGAAGGGCACACCGCCACCGGGCAGGTCGCCAGCGCGACGATCCGCACCCCGGCCGCGCGGGCGGCCTGCGCGGCCACCGTCCGCCGGGCGCGCACGTGGCGGGAAAGCTCGTCCAGGGTGGTGCAGGGAGGGGTGCAGACCTCCACCTGCTGGCGCTGCAGTTCGCTGTCGATCCAGCCGCTCGCCAGGCGGTGGTGCAGGCTCTCGCCGTTCGCGCGGGCGTGGCGGAGGACGGCCGTGGACATCGCCCGGGGGACCTTGCCGTCCGCGTCGACGAGGAGCAGTTCCTCCTCCACCCCAAAACTGCGCAGACCCACGCCATGGTTCTGCCCCGAAGTACCCCAACACCAGATAGAAAGTCCCCTCGTCCCGGGCAAAAACCCCGGTCGGGGACGATCAGGCGGAGTGGTGGCGGACCGAGTCCAGGGCGAGCAGGGCCACGTGCAGGGAGGTGCAGGAGTCCACGTCGTCCAGGTCGGCGCCCAGGATCCGGCCGATGCGGCGCAGCCGCTCGTAGAAGGCGGGACGGGACAGATGGGCCTGCTGGGCGGCGACCGCCTTGTTGCGGCCGGACCCCAGGTAGATGGCCAGGATCCGGGTCAGGTCGCTGCCGCGCTGGGCGTCGTACTCCAGCAGGGCGCCCAGCTCGCGCTCCACGAACGTCTGCAGGCGGGCGTCGTCGCGCAGCAGGTGCAGCAGGCCGCGCAGGCGCAAATCGGGCAGCCGGTACAGCAGGCGGTCGCCGGAGCCCCGGGAGGCCACGTCGGCGACCTGCTCGGCCTCCAGGAACGAGCGGCGCACGTCGCGGATCGACTCCACCACCGAGCCGGCCGCCATCACCGGCCCCGCGCCGCAGACCTTGCGGATCCGCTGGGCGACCTCGTTCAGGGACCGCTCGGGTTCGGCGCGCGCGGGCAGGGAGATCAGCACCCCGACCCGGGCGCCCGCGCCCATCCCCTGCGGGGTGCCCTCGTCCAGCATGCCGACCAGGGCGGGCAGCCTGGCCTCGCGGCAGGCCGCGGCGGCGGCCTCGGCCAGTTCGGTCAGGACCTCGTGCGGTGGGACCTGTTCGGTGCGGATCTCGTGCGGCGGGACCTTTTCGGCCAGGGCGTCGTGCGGCGGGACCTGCGGACCGGAGGGCTCGGCGTGCGGGCGGGGGCGCAGCACCACGCCGAGCAGGCGGCGGCCGGCCAGCGGGACGCCGAGCGCGCGGGCGCGGGCGGCGGCCTCCTGCGGATCGGTGTAGGCGTGCGCCAGGATGCCCGCGATGATCGTGCCGTGCGCCCGCCGTTCCAGGCCCTCGGCGTGCCGGTCCAGCAGCCGGGCCAGCGCCAGGGTGGTGGCGGCCCGTTCGATCAGGGCGATGTCGCGGGACGTGGGCGGTCCGCCGCCGACGATGATCAGGCGTCCCCAGTCCTCGTCGCGGGCCCCGACGGTGGTGACCAGCCAGCCGGAGGCGGGGTCGTAGGCGGTGCGCCGCTCCGGCCGGACCGCCCGGGAGCGGGTCTCCCACACCGCCAGCAGCTCGGCCGGGTCGGTGCCCGCCGCCTCGGCGGCCAGCACCTGGTGCGACAGGTTCTCCAGGACGACCGGACGGCCCGCCAGCGCGGCCGCCTGGCGGACGACCTCGTCGGGGGAGGCGCCCTCCACCGACAGCCGGGTGAAGATCTCGTGCAGTTGCTCGGAGGCCCGCAGCTCCTCCAACTGGGCGTCCAGGATGCGGGCGTGCACCGACTCGGTGATGTCGATGAAGACCGTCTCGCGGGCCAGCGCGACCACCGGCACCCCGTGCTCCTCGGCGGCGGCCAGCAGCGCGGCGGGCAGCTCGCCGACATACCGGCGGCCCAGCTCGATCATCAGCCCGCTGACGCCCACTCCGGCCAGCTCCGCCACGTACCGCCGCAGCCGGGACGGCTGGTCGGGCAGCGCGATCCCGGTGGTCAGCACGAGCTCGCCGCCGTGCAGCAGATGGGCGATGTCGGTGACCTCGGCGACGTGCACCCAGCGGACCCGCGTGTCCAGCCGGTCGGCGCCGGCGACGACCCGGGGCTGGCCGCGCCGGACCGGATCAAGGTTCAGCACGTCGGCGAGGGTGGGCAGCATCGTCGCGAGAATACCGCACCATTATGTATCTATTCGGGCTGTTTTCGTTTACATGCTGCAACCCCGGGGCCGCGCCGGAGGCAGGCTCGCGCGTAGGCTCGGCGGGAGTGGCCGGAAGGAGAGGACACGATGAGTCTGCTCGGTGAACAGGACCTCGCCCGAGAGCTGGCGACGACGCCCGCCTGGGAGCGTGACGAGGACGCCATCGTCAGGACGGTGGAGCTGGCCGACTTCGCGGCGGCCCTGCGGTTCGTCAACCGGGTGGCGGAGCTGGCCGAGGCCGCCGACCACCATCCCGACATCACCATCCGGTGGAACAAGGTGACGCTCACCCTGTCCACGCACTCCGCCGGCGGGCTCACCGGCAAGGACTTCGAGCTCGCCCGGCGCATCGACGCCCTCGACTGAGCCCTTACGGACTGTCAGGGAAAGCGCCGCACATCCGACACAGTGTCCACTGGTCTCCCGCCGGGACGACGTCCAGACTTGCCCCATGTCGGACTTGCTTGCACGCCACCGGGCGGTCATGCCGGATTGGCTGGCCCTCAACTACGACCGGCCCATCGAGATCGTCAGCGGTAAGGGCAGCCGTGTGACCGACTCCGAGGGCAACACCTACCTGGACTTCTTCGTCGGCATCCTGACCAACATGATCGGCTACGACGTGGAGGAGGTCCGGCAGGCGGTCGAGCGGCAGCTGGCCACCGGCATCGTGCACACCTCCACGGTCTACCTGCTGCGCGGCCAGGTGGAGCTCGCCGAGAAGATCGCCCGGCTGTCCGGTATCGACAACGCCAAGGTCTTCTTCACCAACTCCGGCACCGAGGCCAACGAGACGGCGCTGCTGCTGGCCACCTACGCGCGCCGCAGCGACCAGGTGCTGGCCATGCGGCAGAGCTACCACGGCCGCTCGTTCGGCGCCATCGGCGTGACCAGCAACCGGAGCTGGAAGAACAACTCCTACTCCCCGCTGAACGTGCACTTCCTGCACGGCGCGGACCGGCATCTGCCGCAGTTCGCCCGGCTGTCGGACCACGACTACATCAAGGTGTGCACCGAGGACCTGCGGCACGTGCTGGCCACCGCCACCGGTGGCGACGTGGCGGCGCTGATCGCCGAGCCGATCCAGGGCGTCGGCGGCTTCACCATGGCCCCCGACGGACTGTTCGCCGCCTACAAGGACGTCCTGGACGAGTACGGCGCGCTGTTCATCTCCGACGAGGTGCAGACCGGCTGGGGACGCACTGGCCAGAGCTTCTTCGGCATCCAGAGCCACGGCGTGACGCCCGACATGATGACCTTCGCCAAGGGCCTGGGCAACGGCTTCGCGGTCGGCGGGGTGGTGGCCCGCGGCGACCTGATGGACTCCCTGCACGCGGTGGGCCTGTCCACCTTCGGCGGCAATCCGATCTCCATGGCCGCCGCCAACGCCACCCTGGACTACGTCCTGGACCATGACCTGCAGGCCAACGCGGCGCGGACGGGCTCGTTCCTCATCGCCGGGCTGAAGGAGGCCGCACGGCGGCTGCCGGTGGTGGGCGACGTGCGCGGCAAGGGACTGATGTTCGCGGTCGAGCTGGTCGACCCGGCCACCGGCGAGCCCGCCCCCGCGCTGGCCGCCACGGTGATGGAGGAGACCCGCAAGCGCGGCCTGCTGGCCGGCAAGGGCGGCCTGTACGGCAACGTCATCCGGATGGCGCCGCCGCTCACGCTCACCGAGGCCGAGGCCAAGGAGGGCCTGGGCATCCTGACCGACTCCCTGGAAGCGACGAACGAGGCCGCCAAGTGAACAGCACTGAGGGCAAGCACGTCCGGCACTGGATCAACGGCAAGCCCTACGACGGGCCCGCCGCGCGCCGGGGCGACATCCACGACCCCGCCACCGGCCGGCCGTCCGGCACGGTCGACTTCGCCTCCCAGACCGAGGTGGACGCGGCCGTCGCCGCCGCCAAGGCCGCCTTCCCCGCCTGGCGGGACGCCTCGCTGGCCAAGCGCGCCTCGGTGCTGTTCCGCTTCCGCGAGTTGCTGACCGCCCACCGCGACGAGCTGGCCGAGCTGATCAGCTCCGAGCACGGCAAGGTGGTCTCCGACGCGGCCGGGGAGGTGGCCCGCGGCCTGGAGGTCGTGGAGTTCGCCTGCGGCATCCCGCACCTGCTCAAGGGCGGGTTCTCGGAGAACGTCTCGACCCGGGTGGACGCCTACTCGATCCTGCAGCCGCTGGGCGTGGTGGCGGGCGTCACCCCGTTCAACTTCCCGGCGATGGTGCCGATGTGGATGTTCCCGGTGGCGATCGCCTGCGGGAACACCTTCGTGCTCAAGCCGTCGGAGAAGGACCCGTCGGCGGCGGTCCGGCTGGCCGAGCTGTGGGCCGAGGCGGGGCTGCCGGACGGGGTGTTCAACGTCGTGCACGGCGACAAGGTCGCCGTCGACGGGCTGCTGGAGCACCCGGACGTCAAGGCGGTCAGCTTCGTCGGCTCGACCCCGATCGCCCGCTACATCTACGAGAGCGCGGCGCGCCACGGCAAGCGGGTGCAGGCCCTCGGCGGGGCCAAGAACCACATGGTGGTGCTGCCCGACGCCGACCTGGACCTGGCGGCCGACGCGGCGGTGTCGGCCGGGTTCGGCTCGGCCGGCGAGCGCTGCATGGCGATCTCGGTGCTGGTGGCCGTCGACCCGGTGGGCGACGCGCTGCTGGACAAGATCGCCGAGCGGGTGGCGAGGCTGCGCGTCGGCCCCGGGCACGACCCGGCCTCCGACATGGGCCCGCTGGTCACCCGGCAGCACCGGGACAAGGTGGCCTCCTACATCGACAGTGGCCTGGCGCAGGGCGCCACGGTGGCCGTCGACGGCCGCGAGGTCCGCGTCGACGGGGAGTACGCCGACGGATACTGGCTCGGCCCGACCGTGCTCGACCACGTCACCCCGGAGATGGACGCCTACACCGACGAGATCTTCGGCCCGGTGCTGTCGGTGGTGCGGGTCTCCTCCTACGACGAGGCGATGAAGCTGATCTCCGACAACCCGTACGGCAACGGGACGGCGATCTTCACCAACGACGGCGGCGCCGCGCGGCGCTTCCAGAACGAGGTGGAGGTCGGCATGGTCGGCATCAACGTGCCGATCCCGGTGCCGATGGCCTACTACTCCTTCGGCGGCTGGAAGGCGTCGCTGTTCGGCGACAGCCACGCCCACGGCATGGAGGGCGTCCACTTCTACACCCGGACCAAGGCGGTGACGGCCCGCTGGCTCGACCCGAGTCACGGCGGCGTCAACCTGGGCTTCCCGACCAACGGCTGAGGCCGCCCGCGCCCGCGGCGCACCGAGGATCCCGCCGGACCTGACTCCGGCGGGATTTTCGTGTTACCCGGCAATGCCTGGCACACCGGGAGAGTATCGCTAAATGGTGCAAATCGCCCACGGCGGGGTCGCCCTGCCCCGTGACCGGGACCTCGCGGTCCGTGAGAAGACCCAGGTGCCGACCCTGGGACTTTCCACCGTCCGTTGGTTTTCTCCGTCGGTTTCCACCGGCTCCGGCTCAACGAACAATAGCCACAACCATTGACCCCATCTGTGGTATGCGACACACTCGGACCGGCGCAATTAAAAGAGTGAAAAATAAAGGCCGGGACCGGGGGGTCGGTCAAGGTCGAAGTTCCGGTTGGGGAAACCACATGCAGGGACCACATGCAGGGAGCCGCCCGGTGCTCACCGACAACAACCCGCCCGCCGACGATCACGCAGCCGAGGTCGAGGCGCTCAACCGGCGTTATCCGCGATGGACCATCTGGTTCGGGCTCGCCACCCGGCGCTGGTGGGCGCTCCCGCCGCGCGAGCAGGACATCGGCGGCTTCGTCGAGGCCGTCACCCCGCAACGGCTGATCGCCGGCATCGAGGCACATCCGGCGCATCCGGCGGGCTCGGACGGCCGTTGGCCCGCCCCCGCCCACCAGGTCCCGTACCCCGATACCCAGCACGTTCCGCACCGGCCCGCGCGGCATGCCGCCCGCGACTCCCGGCAGGATGTGCGGCGTCCCTCGAATCTCCTCCGGCTCGAGGGAGTCACCCCGCCGCCGGCCCGCCGGGTCCCGGTGGTCGCGTGGCCGGGCGGCGTCACCAGGTGACCCGCTGCCCCCGGCCCGGCCACGCCCCACCGGCGCCGCCGCGGCCCCGGGACGAGTGAGCGCGCCACGTCCCTCCCCGACCTCCGGCAGTGGCGCGGAGCACGGCACCCACCGCTCGCCCGGGGCCGCCGCGGTCCCCTACCGCCGCGCGCCCGGCGCGGAATCGGCACCGCCGAAACCGCCTGTCACGTTTTGCGGTCAGATTCGGTGTCGCGACGCTTCGCCATTTCGCTGAATAATGCGGCATCGCGGCGCGACGACCATGGATCCGGGTGAAGAATTCCGTCGCCGCCGACGATCGGATCGTCCGAAACGGCCCGGCGGGCCGCCGCGCGTCCCTCTCCGGCGCCGGCTACGCCCGGGTACGCTGCGACGATGACACCGGTCTCCCCCTCCGGCCGCGAGGTTCGCCGCCCCGCCGGGGGCTCGCCGCGGCTACGCTGCGCCGGAGTGTTCGGCGGTGACCGGCGCGGTCCGGCGGAGGTTGTGGGAGAGGTATGAGCCAGTCTGGTCCCGTGGGCGGAGTGTCACGGTCGCTGCGCGGGGCGACCCGGTCGCTGCGTGGGCGGGCCGGCCGTTACCGGCTCGCCGCCGCCCTGGCGGTGCTCCTGGCGGTGGCGCTGATCGTGGTCTCGGCCGGGCGCGACGGGGACGGCGTGCCGGCCGGCACGGTGCGGGCCGCGCAGACGCTCGGGCCGACCGAGGGCGCGCTCAGCCTGGTGACCTGGCCCGGACTGGTGGAGAACGGCGGCAGCGACGAGCGCGTCAACTGGGTGGCCCCCTTCGAGGAGCGCACCAGTTGCCGGGTCTCCATCAAGCAGGTGTCCACCGCGCAGGAGCTGGTGGACCTGATGTCCAACTCCGACCGGCGCTACGACGGCGCCCTGGCGCCCCCCGAGGCCGCCGGGCGGCTGATCGACACCGGCCACGTGGCCCCGGTGAACCCCGACCTCGTCGACGGCTACAAGCGGCTGGAGCCCCGGCTGCGCGCGCTGCTCAAGCGGGCGGACACGGTCTACGGGGTGCCGTACGTGTGGGGCTCCAACCTGCTCATGTACGACCAGCGGGCGGTGCAGCCCGCCCCCACCGGCTGGGCGGACCTGTTCGATCCGGACCGGGCCCAGCGGTACGGCGGCCGGCTGGTCATGCGCGACACCCCGCTGGCCCTCGCCGAGGCGGCGCTGTACCTGCGCTCGAAGCGCAAGTCGCTGGACATCACCGACCCCTACGCGCTGACCCGCGAGCAGCTCGACGCGGCGGCCAAGGTGGTGCGCGAGCAGCGCCCGTACGTGAAGTCCTACTGGACGCAGCCGGCCGACGCGGTCAGCGCCTTCGCCGGCGGCGAGGCGGCCATGGGCCAGGTCTCCTCCTACCAGCTGGACGTGCTGAGCAGGGCCGGCCGTCCGGTGGCCGGCGTCGTGCCCAGGGAGGGTGTGACCGGCTGGGCCAACTCCTGGCTGGTCGGGGCGCGGGCCGAGCACCCCAACTGCATGTACGAGTGGCTGAAGTGGACGTCCTCGCCGGACGTGCAGCGGCAGGTGGCCGAGTGGGCGGGGGTGGCGCCGGCCAACCCGCAGGCGTGCGAGGGGGACCGGCTCAAGAGTTCGTTCTGTGCGACCTACCAGGTCGGCGACGACGCCTACCTGAAGAAGGTGATCTTCGCTCGGACGCCCACCCGGGACTGCGACGGCGAGCGGCGCGACGAGTGCACCGACTACGCCGAGTGGACCCGGGCCTGGCAGGAGGCCCGCGGCCTGACCCGATGAGCCCGATGAGCCCGCTGACCTCGATCGGCCTCGGGGCCGGGCGGCGGCGGACATGAGGGAAGGGCGCGTCCGACCGCCCCCTGTCGAACGCGCCCTCCCTTGGAGCCGGGTGTTCTGGGTAACCCCCCGAAAACCCAGAACACCCTCCTGGGTGGAGCGATCAGCGGTGTGTCACCGCTTCTCCCGGGGCCGGGCCGCTGACCGGCCGGCCGGCCCCTCCTTCCGGTTCCGCCGGGCGAGGGCTGGGCAGGGCGGGTGCGCAATCGTCGCACGCGAACACCCCTGAGCCGTTCGGCAGGCAACCGGCGCGCACGCGCGGACGCGGCCACCGCTTGTGGCAGACGACACAGGCGTCGCCGTCGCGCTGCACGGCGCTCAGTGCGCCGGGGTCGAACATCAGCTCGCCCGTACGGCTCATTGCTCACCTCCCCCGGAGACGGGACCGGTTAACGTGATTCCTTTATAGGCGTCCGGCCGTGTCCGTGCCGTTATACCGCCGCCAAGTCCCGGCAAAAACACCGTTAGTGCGCCGGTCACGGCTCGTGTCGCCCTACCGCCGCAGGTCACGGCAGGGTAGCGCGTGTTCCGGCACGGTCGCGCAGACCCCGGTGACTGGGAGGTTTGCCGGTCCTTGCCGGTCTTGTGGCGCCGCCGTCCCCGCGGTCGGGACGGAGTTTTCCCAGGCGGGACAGGGGAACCCACAGGTGCGTGATCGAGCGATGGAGCCGTGACTGGTGGATGATCGCGGTGCGCGGCGTGGTGGCGATCCTGTTCGGTCTGGCGGCCTGGGTCTGGCCCGGCATCACGCTCCTGGCGCTGGTGCTCCTGTTCGGCGCCTATGCGCTGGTGGACGGGATCTTCGCGCTGGTGGCCGCGTTCCGCGGGCGCCCCGGCGGCTCGCGGACCTGGCTGGCGGTGACCGGGGCGGTCGGGGTGGCGGCCGGCGTGCTGGCCTTCCTGTGGCCGGGGGTCACCGCGCTGGTGCTGCTGATGCTGATCGCCGCGTGGGCGGTGGTGACCGGGGTCTTCGAGATCGTGGCCGCCATGGCGCTGCGCCGGGAGATCGAGGGCGAGTGGTGGTACGCGGCCGGGGGTGCGATCTCGGTGCTGTTGGGGTTCCTGCTGTTCATCTGGCCGGTCAGCGGGGCGCTGGCGGTGGTGTGGCTGATCGGCCTGTTCTCGATCCTGTTCGGCGCCGCCCTGGTCACCCTGTCGCTGCGGCTGCGGCAGCAGGCGACCGCCGCGCGGCCCGGCGGCACCGCGGCGGCCCGGCCCTGACCGGAGCCCTGACCGGATGGCGGGTCCGGTCAGTCCCGCAGGTGCTTCTCGAAGCAGAGGCTGAGGGCGTTGCCCTGGTACGGGCCGAAGGCGGGGATGCGGCGGTAGCCGCTGGACTGGTAGAGGCCGATCGACTCCGGCTGCAGGTCGCCGGTCTCCAGCCGCAGGGTCCGCACGCCCCGGCCGCCGGCCAGCCCCTCCAGGGCGTCCAGCAGCCCGCGGGAGATGCCCTGCCCGCGGTGGGCGGGCCGCACGTACATACGGGTCACCTCGGCCACGCGCGGCTCCAGCGGCTTGAGCCCTCCGCAGCCCACCGGCTCGTCGCCGACCCGGGCCAGCAGGAAGTCGATCTGCGGATCGATCCCGCTGGGGGCCTCACCGGCACCGGGGTAGCGGGCCTCGATCTCGGCCTGCTGCTCGGCGCACAGCGCGATGACGGCCGGGTGGTAGGGGGTCGCGGGGGCGATGTCGACGATCACGGTGATTTGTTTCACGATGTGACCGTACGTCCGGCTTGTTAGCCGGATGTTACAAAACTGTGACCGTCAGGTCAGTCCTTACCTGCCGGACGGTAACGCCGACCGGCGCGTCCGGCCGCGCTCCAGCGCCTTGTCACCTGCGGGGCACCTGAGGGTCACCTGCGGGTCGCCTGATGCCGGGCCGCGGATACTGGCACGTTTCGGTACGTTCCGGCACCGGAAAGTTACGCTTCGGTGGGGTAGTGGGACAGGTCCCAAGAAGGCGGAAAATCCATCCCAAGACGGGCCCGTGCCTCGGATCCGCCCATCGGCGGCGGGGTGCGGGCGGTCACGGCACGGACGGGACAATGGGCAGCATGATGGCTGCCTCCTCACAGACCTCCTCCAGCGCCTCCTCCGGCGGTTCCGGCGCCTCCGGCCGGCGCGACGTGGTGCTGCTGGGCTCCACCGGTTCGATCGGGACCCAGGCCCTGGACGTGATCCGCCGCAACCCGGACCGGTTCCGGGTGACCGGGCTGGCCGCCGGCGGCGGGCGGGTGGACCTGCTGGCCGCCCAGGCGCTGGAGTTCCGCCCCGAGGTGGTGGCGGTGGCGCGGGCTTCGGCGGCCCAGGACCTGCAACTGGCCTTCTACGCCGAGGCGCAGCGGCACGGCTACAGCTCCGGCGACTACCAGATCCCCAAGATCGTGGCCGGTCCGGAGGCGGTGGCCGAGGTGGCGGCCTGGCCGTGCGACCTGGTGCTGAACGGGGTGACCGGCGCGCTGGGCCTGGCCTCCACGCTGGCCGCCCTGGACGCCGGCCGGACGCTGGCGCTGGCCAACAAGGAGTCGCTGATCGTCGGCGGGCCGCTGGTCAAGGAGCGGGCCACGCCCGGCCAGATCGTCCCGGTCGACTCCGAGCACTCGGCGCTGGCCCAGTGCCTGCCGGGCTGGCGGTACGGCGAGGACGCGGCCACCCGGCGGGTGCGCAGGCTGGTGCTGACCGCCAGCGGCGGGCCGTTCCGCGGCCGCACCCGCGCCGAACTGGCCGGGGTGACCCCCGAGCAGGCGCTGGCCCACCCCACCTGGGACATGGGGCCGGTCGTCACGATCAACTCGGCCACCCTGGTCAACAAGGGCCTGGAGGTCATTGAGGCGCACCTGCTGTTCGACCTGCCCTTCGACCGGATCGAGGTGATGGTGCACCCGCAGTCGGTGATCCACTCCATGGTGGAGTTCACCGACGGCTCCACCATCGCGCAGGCCAGCCCGCCGGACATGCGGCTGCCGATCGCGCTGTCGCTGACCTGGCCGGACCGGCTGCCGGAGGCGGCGCCCGCGCTCGACTGGACGAAGGCGCACACCTGGGAGCTGCTGCCGCTGGACGACGAGGCGTTCCCGGCGGTGGCGCTGGCCCGGCACGTCGGCGGGCTCGGCGGCACCGCGCCCGCCGTCTACAACGCCGCCAATGAGGAGTGCGTGGAGGCCTTCCGCGCGGGCCGGTTGCCGTTCACGGGGATAGTGGACACCGTCGCGCGGGTAGTCAACGAGCACGAGGTGGCCACCGCGGGCGTCACCCTCGACGACGTGCTCGCCGCCGACGCCTGGGCCAGGGCGCGCGCCCGCGAGCTGACCTGACCCGCCGGTCCGGGGGCCGCTCCCGGACCCCGCGGGCGGGGACCGGGCGATCCCCGCCCCGCCGTGGCCGCCAGGGACCTGCCGACCGCCCGGCCGTGGCGGGCGAAGGGGAGGACGATGGCCTATCTCCTCGGCGTCGTGGCGTTCGTCGCCGCGCTGGTGCTGTCGGTGGTGCTGCACGAGGCCGGTCACCTGGTCACCGCCAAGCGCTTCGGGATGAAGGCCACCCAGTTCTTCGTCGGGTTCGGGCCCACCCTGTGGTCGCGGCGGCGCGGCGAGACCGAGTACGGCGTCAAGGCGATCCTGCTCGGCGGCTTCGTGCGGATCGTCGGCTACACCACGCTGGAGCCGATCGACGAGGCCGACCGGCCCCGCGCGTTCCACCGGCAGCCCGCCCGGCGGCGCGCGGTGGTGATCGCCGCGGGCGTGGCGGCGAACTTCGCCTTCGCGTTCGTCCTGCTGACCGTGCTGGCGACGGCGGTCGGGGTGCGCGACCCGGGCACCGCCACCAACACCGTCCAGCGGGTCGGCGCCTGCGTGCCGGCGAGCCTGGGCGCCGGATGCCGGGAGGGCGATCCGCCGTCCCCGGCAAGGCAGGCGGGACTGCGGGCCGGTGACCGAATCGTCTCGTTCGCCGGCACGCCGATCGCCGACTGGGAGCAACTGCGCGCGGCGATTCGGGCGGCGCGTCCCGGGCGGACCGTGCCGGTGGTGGCCGAGCGGGACGGAACACGGCAGACCCTCCAGGTCAGGCTCGCCGAGGTGGACCGGGAGCCGTTCCTGGGGGTGACGGCGCGGGTCGTCGGCGCGGGGTACGACCGGCTCGACCCCGGCGCGGCGGTGGTCTTCGCCGCCCGCGGGATCGGCCTGGCGGTCGCGCAGATGGGCCGGGCCCTGGCCGCCCTGCCCGCCGCGCTGCCGGACCTGTTCTCCCCGGAACGAGGGCAGAGCACCGGCGGCCAGGTCGGCAGCGTGGTCGGCGCCGGGCAGACGTCGGGCGAGATCTTCGCCTCCGGCGGCTCCTGGCGCGACAAGGTCGCCGCCTACCTGGCCCTGGTGGCGTCGATCAACGTCTTCCTGGGCGCGCTCAACGTGCTGCCGCTGCTGCCGCTGGACGGCGGCCACCTGGCGGTGGTCGGCTACGAGCGGCTGCGGGCCCGCATCGCCCGCGCCCGGGGCCGTCCCGACCCCGGACCGGTGGACATCACCCGGCTGCTGCCGGTGACCTATCTGGTGCTGCTGTTGCTTTTGGGACTGGGGATACTCCTGATAGCCGCGGACGTGCTCAACCCGTTGCAGGTCCCTCCTTGACCGGTGCGGGCATCCTCACCCCGTCCATTCCCCCGTGGCGCTTAGGCTTGGAGCCGACGCAACCAGATCCGCGATCCCGCAGCTTGAGAAGAGAGCGATGAGCGTTCAACTCGGAATGCCCGCAGTCCGTACCCAGAGTCCCGCCGTGGCCACCCGCCGTAAGTCCCGGCAGGTCATGGTGGGGTCGGTGCCGGTGGGCGGTGACGCGCCGGTGTCGGTGCAGTCGATGACGACCACGCTGACCGCCGATGTGAACGCCACGCTGCAGCAGATCGCCGAGCTGACCGCGGCCGGCTGCCAGATCGTGCGGGTGGCGGTGCCGTCCCAGGACGACGCCGACGCGCTGCCGGCCATCGCCGCCAAGTCGCAGATCCCGGTGATCGCCGACATCCACTTCCAGCCCAAGTACGTGTTCGCGGCGATCGACGCCGGCTGCGCGGCGGTGCGGGTCAACCCGGGCAACATCAAGAAGTTCGACGACCGGGTCGGCGAGATCGCCCGCGCGGCCAAGGACGCGGGCGTGCCGATCCGGATCGGCGTCAACGCCGGGTCGCTGGACAAGCGGCTGCTGGCCAAGTACGGGCGGCCGACCCCCGAGGCGCTGGTGGAGTCGGCGCTGTGGGAGTGCTCGCTGTTCGAGGAGCACGACTTCCGCGACATCAAGATCTCGGTCAAGCACAACGACCCGGTGGTGATGATCGAGGCCTACCGGCAGTTGGCCGCCCGGTGCGACTACCCGCTGCACCTGGGGGTGACCGAGGCCGGGCCGGCGTTCCAGGGCACCATCAAGTCGGCGGTGGCGTTCGGCGCGCTGCTCAGCGAGGGCATCGGGGACACCATCCGGGTGTCGCTGTCGGCACCTCCGGTCGAGGAGGTCAAGGTCGGCACCGCGATCCTGGAGGCGCTGGGGCTGCGCGAACGCGGCCTGGAGATCGTGTCCTGCCCGTCGTGCGGCCGCGCCCAGGTGGACGTCTACACCCTGGCCGAGGAGGTCACCGCGGGGCTGAAGGGCTTCCCGGTGCCGCTGCGGGTGGCCGTGATGGGCTGCGTGGTCAACGGCCCCGGCGAGGCCCGCGAGGCCGACCTGGGGGTGGCCTCCGGCAACGGCAAGGGCCAGATCTTCGTCAAGGGCGAGGTCATCAAGACCGTCCCCGAGTCGCAGATCGTGGAGACCCTGATCGAGGAGGCCATGCGCATCGCCGAGGAGATGGGCGTCGAGGTCGACCCGGAGGCCGGGGACGGCGCCGCCCAGGTCGTCGTCTCCTGACGCGCTCGCGGGGCGTTCCGGTCCCGCGTGACGTCCTGCTCCCGCGACCGCCGCGGTCGTTGTCGTGAGCTCGGGACCCCGGTCGAGGACCGGGGTCCTCGCTCGTTGCGGCGGGGGCATTCCGAACGAAGCGGAGACCGCCGAGGTTTCCGATGATCTGTCACGATTCCGCAACTGTCCCTTTAACCTCTTCTGTCAGAAGTGCGCCTGACACCACAATCTCCACCTGTTGCCCAGCGGAGCTCATCCCGAGCCCCGCGCGACAGAGGGAGTCATGTGAGAAGGCTCGTGCTCGTCACGGCCGCGGCGTCCCTGGGGGCCGGCCTGCTGGCCGCCGTCCCCGCGGGTGCGGCGGTCACCGCAGCCCCCACGGTCACGTGGGGCAAGTGCGAGGTCAGCGGCCCTAACGACCCCATGAACAAGGCCGAGTGCGCCCAGGTCGCGGTGCCGCTCGACCACCGCAGGCCGAACGGTCGGAAGATCTCCATCGCGATCTCCCGGGTCAAGGCCACCGACCGGCGCAACTACCAGGGCGTGCTGCTGATCAACCCGGGCGGACCGGGCGGCAGCGGGCTGGCCTACTCGGCGGGTCTGGCGCGCTGGCTGGCGGACGTCGGCCACCCCGAGACCGCCGCCCGCTACGACATCATCGGCTTCGACCCGCGCGGCGTGGGCTCCAGCAAGCCGGCGATCACCTGCGACCCGAACTACTTCAAGCCGGTGCGGCCGGACTACAACCCGGCCAATGCCGCCCAGGAGAAGGCCTGGCTGAACAAGTCCAAGCGGTACGCCGACGCGTGCGCCAAGAAGTTCGGCTGGATGCTGCCGCACATGCGCACCACCGACGCGGCCCGCGACATCGACGTGATCCGCAAGGCGCTCGGCAAGCAGAAGATCAGCTACTACGGCTTCTCGTACGGCACCTACCTCGGTGCCACCTACGGCACGCTGTTCCCCAAGCGGGTCAAGCGGATGGTGCTCGACGGGAACGTCAACCACAAGGAGGTCTGGTACCAGGGCCAGCTCTCCCAGAACGCGGCGTTCGAGCGCAACATGAAGCTGTGGTGGCGCTGGATCGCCAAGTACCACTCGGTCTACAAGCTGGGCACTACCCAGGCCGCGGTCGAGAAGCGGTACTACGCGATCCGCGCCCAGGCCAAGAAGAGCCCGATCGGCGGCATGGTCGGCCCGTCCGAGCTGGACGACATCATGTTGACCGCCGGCTACAGCACCGGCTGGTACACGGTGCTGGCCACCGCGCTGTCGGACTGGGCGAACCGCAAGGACGCCGAACTGCTGCTCGCCCTGGTCAACCCCGGCGGTGAGGACAACGACTTCGCCGTCTACAACGCCGTGCAGGCCGCCGACGCCAAGTGGCCGGTCAAGTGGTCCAAGTGGCACAACGACGCGGTGCGGACCTACCCCAAGGCGAAGTTCAACACCTGGAACAACGTCTGGTTCAATGCCCCCGTCCACTTCTGGAAGGTCAAGGGCGGTCCGGCCGTCAAGCTGAACGGCAAGGGCATGCCCGGGGTGCTGCTGGTGCAGTCCGAGCTGGACGCCGCCACGCCGTACCAGGGCGGTCTGGAGATGCACAAGGTGCTGCCCTCGTCCCGACTGCTGGTCGAGCTGGGCGGCAAGACCCACTCCAACACCCTCAACGGCAACGCCTGCCTCGACAACAAGGTGGCCGCCTACCTGAACTCCGGTAAGCTGCCCGCCTCCAAGAAGGGGCCGGACGCCTACTGCAAGGCCGTCCCGGCGCTCAACAACCCCGACCCGACCGCGGTGTCGGCCACCTCCTCGGTGCCGGGCAAGGATCTGCCGGTCGGCATCCGGTAAGTCCTCCTTCATCGCGGAAAACCCGAAGGGTCACCGGTACCATCCGGGGCCCTTCGGGTCGTTTTCGGGCCGAATCGCGGCACATGCGCGATTGCGTTAACCGCGTGGCCAGGGCGGATACAACAGCGGCGTGTTGAGGAATCCGCCTTCGAGGAAGACAGCCGGGCTGCTGGCCTGCGTGGCTCTGGGCGGCGGCCTGATCGCCGCGCCCGGTACGGCGCACGCGCTCGCCCCCGCCGTCCATTGGAAACCCTGCCCCGCCAACGACCCCGTCGAGGGCGCCGCGCTCAAGGGCCTGGAATGCGCGAGCATTTCAGTGCCGCTGGACTATTCCAGACCGGACGGGCGGCGGATCACCGTGCCGCTCACCCGGGCCAAGCACACCGGCACCCCGTACCGGGGAGTGATGCTGCTCAACCGGGGCGGGCCCGGCGCGCACGGCCGTGACCTGCCCGCCCTGTTCTCCCGCGCGCTGCCGAAGGAGCTCGCCGCCTCCTACGACTGGATCGGCTTCGACCCTCGCGGGGTGGGCGCCGCCAAGCCCGCGCTGGTGTGCGACACCTCCTACCTCAACCCCGGCCGGGCGCGGCCCGACAGCGTCCCGCGCACCAGGGCCGACGAGGTGGCCTGGACGCAACGGGCCAAGAAGTTCGCCGACGACTGCGCCCGCAAGTACCGCGACGTGCTGCCGTTCATGGGCACCACGAACTGGGTGCGGGACCTGGAGTCGATCCGCGTCGCGCTCGGCCGCAAGAAGATCAACTACTTCGGCTTCTCGTACGGCTCGTACCTGGGCGCCGCCTACGCGACGGCGTACCCGCAGCGGGTGCACCGTATGGTCCTCGACAGCGTGGTCCGGCCCAGCGGCGTCTGGTACGCCAACAACCTCGCCCAGAACGTGGCCTTCGAAAAGCGCATCCAGAGCTTCTTCGACTGGATCGCCCGCAACCACCGCGTGTACGGCCTCGGCCGTACACGTCACGAGGTCGAACGGGCCTACTACACCGTCCGCGGCTCGCTCGCGGACCGGCCCATCAACGGCAGGGTCGGCCCCGACGAACTGGACGACATCTTCCTGACCGACGGCTACTCCACCAACCAGTGGAGCGCCCACGCCAAGGGACTGTCGGACTACGTCGTCCGCAAGGACCCCAAGACGCTGGGCGAGCTGTGGGTCCCGCCCACCAAGCTGGCCCAGAACGGCTACACGATGTACCTGGCGACCGAGTGCCGGGATGCCGCGTGGCCGCGCGACTGGTCCACCTGGAGCGCCGACGCCCACCGTCTGTACAAGGCAGGCAACCGCTTCGAGACGTGGAGCAACACCTGGTATAACGCGCCCTGCGCCTACTGGCGGACGACGGCAGGCCCGCCGCCCAGGGTGGGCGGCGTCGCCGGCCTGCCGGGAATCCTGCTGGTGCAGGCCTCCGAGGACGCCGCGACTCCGTACGGCGGGGCGCTGGAGACCCATGGGCTCTTCCCCTCGTCCCGGCTCGTGGTCCAGCAGGGCGGAGGCAACCATGGGCTGTCACTGAGCGGTGACAGATGCGTGGACGGCAGTGTCCTGGCCTATCTGCGCGGGGGCACGCTCCCCAGCGACAGGCCGGGCCCGGACCTGGTCTGCGCGCCGCCCGCGCCGCCCAAGCCGACCCTGAAGCAGGTCCGCAAGAAGCGGGCCGGGCACGTTGCCCTCCCCGCGAGCGCGATCATCCACGGGACGTCATAGTCTTGGATGTGTGGTGCCGAAGTGGGTTCGGGGCGGGTAAGCCGTGCGGATGCTGGGGTCGATGCCGGTCCGGGTCCTGGACGACCGGCACCGGGACAGGGTTCTGACGATCCTGGACTCCGACCCGGTCTCCAACGTGTTCGTCAGCTCCCGCGTGCACGCGGTCGGGCTGGATCCGGGCCGGCTCGGCGCCCAGATGTGGGGGTACATCCGTGACGGCCGGCTGAGCGCGCTGTGCTATTCGGGCGCGAACCTCATCCCGATCGCCGCCGACTCCGAGGCGGTGCGGGCCTTCGCCGAGCGGGCCCGCACCCAGGGGCGGCGCTGCTCGTCCATCGTGGGGCAGATCGAGGCCGTGACCGAGCTGTGGGAGCTGCTGGCCCCTTACTGGGGGCGTCCCCGGGCGATCCGCGCGTCCCAGCCGGTGATGGCCACTTCCCGGCCGTCGCCGGTCCCGCCCGATCCCGGGGTGCGGCGGGTGCGGATGGAGGAGTTCGACATCGTCTATCCGGCCTGCGTGTCGATGTTCACCGAGGAGGTGGGCGTTTCGCCGAACGTCGGCGACGGGGGGGCGCTCTACCGCGCCCGGGTGGCGGAGCTGATCCGCGCTGGGCGCTCGTTCGCCCGGATCGAGGACGGCCGGGTGGTGTTCAAGGCCGAGATCGGCGCCGCCACCCCGCACGCCTGCCAGGTGCAGGGCGTGTGGGTGCATCCGGACCTGCGTGGCCGGGGCCTGTCGGTCGGCGGCATGGCGGCGCTGGTGGACGAGTCGCTGCGCACGATCGCGCCGACCGTCTCGCTGTACGTCAACGACTACAACGCCCGCGCCCGCGCCGCCTACCGCCGGGTCGGCTTCACCGAGGTCGACACCTTCATGTCGGTGCTGTTCTGAGCGGTCGTGAGCGGCGCCGCTCAGCGCACCAGCAGGTCCAGCAGCCGCTCCAGCTCCGCCGCTGGGTCCTCGGTGATCCCCGCGTGCACCGGGCCCGGCTGCAGGACCGTGCTGCGCGGCGCGGTCAGCCACCGGAACCGGCTGCCGGGCGACTCCCCGCCCGCCTGACCGGCCTCGTCCCCACCGCGGCAGACGCACTCGACGGCGTGCAGGGCCGAGCGCACCCCGGCCAGGTCGAGCGCCGGGTCCAGAGCCCGCAGCCGCCCCTCGTCCACGTGCAGGCGGCAGCCCAGGAAGTCCACCGCCCGGCAGTGCACCACCACGCCCACGTTCATGCTCTCGCCCCGTTCGGGCCGGGGCACCACCCGCAGCACCGCGTACTCGAAGACGCTCATCCCAGCGGACCGCCCAGCCAACTCGGGCGGCCCGCGCCGGGGCGCGGGGCGGGGGCCGGGCGGCGGCCGCCGGCCGTCAGGTCGGGCAGCCAGGCGCGGGGCTCGGCGGCGCGGGCCGTCAGCAGCTCGACGTAGGCGTCCCGGACGGCCTCGGCGTCGGTGAAGCCGGGCTCGCCGGCCAGCCACGCGTCGGGGACCAGCGCGGTGATCTCGCGCAGCAGTTCCTTGGTCACCTGGGGCAGCAGGGTCTGCTCGGCCTCGGCCAGCCGGGTCGCGTACGGCACCATCACATGGTCGTCCACGTCGTAGGGCCGCAGGACCAGTTTGGCGGCATTGGCCCAGGCGTGGTGAAAGTACAAGCTGGCGCCGTGGTCGATCAGCCACATGTCGCCGTGCCAGACCAGCAGGTTGGGGTTGCGCCAGCTGCGGTCCACGTTGCCGATGAAGGCGTCCAGCCACAGCAGCCGGGAGGCCACGGCCGGGTCGGCCGTCCAGCCCAGCGGGTCGTAGCCGAGCGAGCCGGGCAGGAAGTCCACGCCCAGGTTCCAGCCGGTGCTGGCCTTCAGCAGGTCTTGCACGTCCGGGTCGGGCTCGTGCCGGGCGATCACCGGGTCCAGGTCGATGACCACCAGGTCGGGCACCCGGAAGCCGAGGCGGCGGGCCAGCTCCCCGGCGACGATCTCGGCGACCAGCGCCTTACGGCCCTGCCCGGCGCCGGTGAACTTCATGACATAGGTACCGAGGTCGTCGGCCTCCACGATGCCGGGCAGCGAGCCGCCCTCGCGCAGCGGCGCCACGTACCGGGTGGCGGTCACAAGGGGCAACACGCGTCTCACGCTATCGGGTGGCCGTGCGGGCCGCACCGCCGCGGTGCTCTACCTTGGCTGGTGTGGATGTTCCCGGAGCCGCGCGCCGTCCACGGGCCGGACGGCCCCCGGCCGTTGCGCGCGGCGGCGGCCGAGACGCCTCCGATCGCCCGGCCCGAGACCGTACGGGCGTGAGGCCATGACCCCGGAACTGGTCGACCTGTCGGTGCCGATCGTCACCGGGATGCCCGTCTATCCCGGCGACCCGGCGGTGGTGGTCGCCCAGGCCCTCACGGTCACCAACTCCGGAGTCAACGTGAACCGGCTCCACATGGGCTCGCAGTCAGGCACGCACGTGGACGCGCCGTACCACATCGACGACCACCTGCCACGGCTGGAGCACCTGCCGCTGGAACGCTTCACCGGCCCGGCCGTGGTCGCCGACGCGCGGGGCCGCCCGCCGCGTACGCCCCTCGGCCCGCAAGTGCTGCCGGAGGGGCTGGGGCCGGGCGTCGTGCTGCTGGTCGCCACCGGCTGGTCGGCTCTGTGGGGGTCGCCGGACTATCTCGCCCATCCCTATCTGGCGCCCGAGACCTGCACGGCCATCGTGGCGGCCGGAGTGCGCACGGTCGGCATCGACGCGCTGAGCGTCGACCGCACCCCGGCCGGGGACGAGGAGTTCTCGCTGGCCGCCCACCGGGTGCTGGGCGAGGCCCACGGCGTCATCGCCGAGAACCTCACCGGCCTGGACCGGCTGCTGGAGGCCCAGCGGGCGGGCCGCGCGATCGAGGTCTCGCTGTTCCCGATCAGGTTGTCGGGCGACGGCGCCCCGGTGCGCGCCGTGGCCCGGGTGGCCCCGCCGCCGCACCGGACCTGACGCGCGGCAGCGGGCGGCCGGGCCTCACTTGATCATCGGGAAGCAGGTCCAGACCGGGAAGCGGTGGTACCGGCCCTGCGACGCCCTGATCGTGCCGAGGATCAGGAACACCCACTGCGCGAACATGTGGAACACGGCCAGGGGGGCCACCAGGACGAGCCAGACCGGGTCGTTGGTCACGACCGCCAGCGGGATCGCCACCAGGAACGGCGCCATCACCTGGATGAAGATCGTGATCTGGTAGTTCAGCGCCTGCGCCGCGTGGAACCGGACGAAGGCCGAGCGGTTCTTCCTGGCGAAGTAGATGACCAGCGGCGCGAGGAACCCGAAGATCAGCGTGCCCAGGTAGCACATCAGGCCCCAGGTGGTGTCGTCACCGGTGACCGGGCCGCCCTGCTGCGGGTCCGCCGGCACTCCCGGCGGCCCGTATCCGTACCACTGGTCGTACGGGCCGTGGCCGTACTGGTACTGGTAGCCCGGCGGGGGCACCGGAGGAGTCGGCGGGGGGTTGCCCATGGTGCTGTCCTGGGGGAGTCCGACGGCACGGTCAGGGAGAAATCTACTCCCTGCGATGGCCGGCGGGGTCAGCCGCGGGCCCGGGTGGTCCCGCCGTTGATGTGCAGGACCTGGCCGACCATGGAGATCATCCGCGGGTCGGCCAGGAACGCGACGGCCGCCGCGATCTCCTCGGGGGCGGCGATCCGGCCGAGCGGCACCCGCGCGGCATGGCGGGTGCGGATCACCTCGCGGGTCACCCCCGCCTCGCGGGCGTCGGCCTCCAGCCGGGAGGTGTCGACGACGCCGGGGGCGATGGCGTTCACGGCGATGCCCAGCTGGCCCAGCTCGCGGCCCAGCGACTTGGCCATGGCGATGATCCCGGCCTCGGCCGCCGAGCAGGCGGTGGCACCGGCCCGGCCGGTCACGCCCCACTCGGAGGCGATGAAGATCATGCGGCCGCCGCCGCGTTCGGCCATGCCGGGCAGCACCGCCTGCGCGCAGGCGAACACGCCGCCCAGGTTGGTGTCCACCACCCGCCACCAGTCGTCCGGATCGTGCCGGAGGAACGGGGCCGTCGCCAGGTACCCGGCGACGGTGACCAGAATGCCGATCGGCTCGCCGGCCCGCTCCTCGACCTCGGCCACCATCCGGGCCACGTCCTCGGGGTCGGCGACGTCGGCGGGGACCACCAGGGCGGCGCCGGGCCCGCCCAGCTTGGCGGCGAGCTTGTGCAGCGTCTCCAGCCGCTCTCGGCGGGGCAGGTCGCTCAGGGCGACCAGATGGCCCTCGGAGGCCAGCCGCCGCGCCACCGCCAAGCCCAGTTCGTCGGCGGCTCCGGTGATCAGCGCGACCGCCATCAGATCACCGATCCGGAGTTGGGCGAGAGGACCTCGCCGACGCAGAACGTGCCCTCCTCGACCAGGTAGGCGACGGACAGCGCGACCTCCTCGGGGGAGACCAGCCGCCCGGCCGGCAGCATCCTGACGTAGGAGGGACGCCGCCAGGGCGAGTCGGGCGCCAGCAGCGGGGTGTCGGTGGGGCCGGGCGCGATCGCGTTCACCCGCACCCCGGACGGGGCCAACTCGGCGGCCAGCGCGCGGACCAGCCCGATCACCGTGCCCTTGGCAGCGGAGTAGTGGACGTCGCCGTCGCTGCCGCCGACGGCCAGGTCGGAGGTGAAGCCGATGATGGTGCCGTGGCCGCGGGCGACCATGCCGGGGACGACCGCTCGGCAGACGTTCAGCAGCCCGCCCAGGTGCACCCGCAGCATCCGCAGCCACTCGGTCCAGCCGATGTCGGCCAGCGGCACGATCGCGTAGTGCCCGGCGGCGCACACCGCCGCCTCGACGGGCCCCAGCTCGCGTTCGATCCGGCAGATCGCCGCCCGCACCTGGGCCGGGTCGGACACGTCCAGGGTGACGGCGTGGTGGGCTCCGGTGGACGGGCGCAGGTCCAGGCCCACCGTCGTCCAGCCGCGCTGGGACAGCTCGGTGACGGTGGCGGCGCCGATGCCGCTGGCCGCCCCGGTGACGACCGCGACCCGCGCTCCCGCGATGTCGTCCATGAGTACTCCCTGTTCGCTCGACAAACCCGGCAAACCTGGCATACGTGCAGGTGGTAGGGGTTTTGCGCGATCGTTGGAGGACAGGACGACGAACGGGAAGGTGCGTGGTGGAGTCCGCCAAGGCCGCAGGGACGCGCCGTTCGCGCGGCCGGCTCGGAACGAGAGGGTGAGCGCTGTGACCGGCGAGGTGCGCGGGCTGCGCCTGACGGTGCGGGATCTGCTGGAGGTGCCCCGGTTCCGGCTGCGGCTGGTGGCCGGGGCCGCCGGGCTGGACCGCCCGGTGCGCTGGGCCCACTCCACCGAACTGCTGGACCCGAGTTCCTACCTGCGCGGCAACGAGGTGGTGCTGACGGTCGGCGCCTCGCTGAGCGATCCCGGGCGGTGCGTCGAGTTCGCCCGGGCGGTGAGCGCCGGCAACGCCAGCGCGATCGGGTACGGCATCGGCGACGTGACCGCACAGGTGCCGCGGGCGTTGGCGGAGGAGTGCGAACGGCTGGGCCTGCCGTTGCTGGAGGTGCCTCAGGAGGTGCCGTTCCCCAGCTTCACCGAGTGGCTGGCCGAGCGGCTGGCGGCGACGCGTGAGGAACGGCACGACCGGGAGGAGATGGGGCGGCTGCTGGGACTGGTCCGGGACGGTCTGGCCCTGCCGGAGGCGCTGCGCGACCGGGTGGAGCGGGCCGGGCTGAGCGGCGAGACGCTGGTGGCGATGGCGGTGCCGGTGCGGGTGCTGCCCGAGGGTGTGGACGCCGGCGTCGGCGGGCTGCTCGGTTTCGAGGACGGGACCGCGGTGCTGGTGGTGGACGGCGAGGAGCGGGCGGTCACGCTGGCGAAGACGTGGAGCGGCCCGGCCGGCGTCGGCAGCCCGGGGCGGCTGAAGCACCTGCCGCGCAGCATCTCCGAGGCGTGCACCGCCCTGGAGTCCGCCCGGCGGTCGGGTGGAGTGGTCCGCGCGGCCGACCTGGCCACGTTCCAAGTGCTGCTGGAACGCCTGGACCCCGAGTGGCTCACCCCGTTCGTGGACCAGATCGCCCGCCCGTTGGCCGACCACGACGTCGCGCACAGCGGCCGGCTGGTCGAGACGCTGCGGGCGTTCCTGGCGACCGGCGGCTCGGTCGGCGCCGCCTCTCGCTCCCTGGACCTGCACCCCAACACGCTGCGGCACCGCCTGTCCCGGATCGAGGCGATCACCGGCCGCAACCCGCTGTCCTTCGAGGACCGCATAGCCCTGGCGGTGGCCATGCGGGCGGTCCCGCGCTCCTGAGCCTGCCCGCTCCGGGGGTGCGGCCTGTCCGGCCTGTCCGGGACGTCCGGCTGTGGTCCGGCCGTGGGCATCTTCTAGAATCCCGTTCGACAGGAGTGCGGTGGGCGGTGGGAGGGTGCATGACCGAGGCGCGGGCGGCCATGGGCCGGATCTTCCGGGCGCGCGAGCCGCGCGGGCTCGGCGAGGAGCGGGTCGAGGGGCTGGCGGAACTGGCCGCCCGGGTGCGGGAGCTGACCGAGGCCGTGGTGCTGACCGACGTGGACGACGCCGAGGTCGCCGCCGTCGCCGCGCAGGTCGCCGAGCTGACCGCCCGGCTGAACACCGCCCGCAGGCAGGAGCCGCCGTCGATCGAGTTCGGTGCGGACGGGGCGTTCCGCCACCTGGCCGGCCCGGTGACCGGGCGGCTCAACCCGATCGCCCCGCCGGTGGAGGTCGCCGTGCACGAGGACGGCACCGTCCGCGGGGTGTTCACGCTGAACGCGGTGTACGAGGGTCCGCCCGGATGCGTGCACGGCGGCGTGGCGGCGCTCGTCCTCGACCACGTGCTCGGCATGGCGGCCGCCGCCAACGGTACGCCCGGCATGACCGCCACGCTGGACATGCGCTACCGGCGGCCCACCCCGCACGGTGTCCCGCTGACCGTCGAGGCCAAGGCGGTCCGGTCGGAGGGGCGCAGGACCTTCGTCGAGGCGCACATCACCGGGCCCGACGGAAAGGTGACCGTCGAGGCCACCGGCATGTTCGTGCGGCCGGTGCACTGAGCGCACGGGGCCTGCCGCGGGCGGCGTCCCGGCGGACCCGAAATGTTTTTCTCGCTCCGTGAACTACAGCGGGAACAATCGCCATGAGCCAGGCAGAGGCCCACATAGTGGTCTACGGTGCCGACATGGCGACTGTGCTCGTAGTGGAGGACGATCCCAACGTCCGGGCGGCGTTGATCCGGGAGCTGGGCGCCCGCTCCCATACGGTGCGCAGCGCGGGCACCGCGATGGACATGCTCCGGGAGATCGCGCGCAACCCGCCGGACCTGGTCGTGCTGGACCTGGGGTTGCCCGACCTGGACGGCGCCGAGGCGCTGAAGATGCTGCGCGGCGTCTCCGACGTGCCGGTCATCATCGCCACCGCCCGCGACGACGAGACCGAGATCGTCCGGCTGCTGAACGCCGGCGCCGACGACTACCTGGTCAAGCCGTTCACCGCCGAGCATCTCGGCGCCCGGCTGTCGGCGCTGCTGCGGCGGGCCGGCCGGGCCGGGCCGGTGATGCGGCTGGCGGTCGGCGGCCTGCACATCGACGTGGACCGCCGCGAGGCCGCGCTGGACGGCAGGCCGCTGGAGCTGACCCGCCGCGAGTTCGACCTGCTGGCCTACCTGGCGGCCCGCCCCGGCCGGGTGGTGTCGCGCCGCGAACTGCTCGCCGAGGTGTGGCACCAGGCCTACGGTGACGACCAGACCATCGACGTGCACCTGTCCTGGCTGCGCCGCAAGCTGGGCGAGACCGCGGCGTCCCCCCGTTACCTGCACACCGTCCGCGGGGTCGGGGTCAGGCTGGCCGCCCCGGCCGCCCCCGAGCCGGAGACCGCACCGGACGTCTCATGAGGCGCGCGCTCGGCCTGGTGGCCCTGGCCGTCACCGCCATGGTGGCGCTGGCCTTCCTGATCCCGCTGGCCTTCACCGTCCGGGAGATCACCCGGGACCGGGCGCTGAACGCCGCCGAACGCGAGGCGGCCTCGATGGGGCCGGTGCTGTCGCTGTCGATCAAGCCCGGCGACGTCGAGCGCGCCATGTCCGCCACCGAGACCGGGGCCTCCGGGCGGATGTCGGTGCACCTGCCCGACGGCACCGTGTTCGGCACCGACCGGGCCGACGCCGAGGCGGTCACCGAGGCCGCCCGCCGGGGCGGCGTCTCCACCGTCGAGGTCACCGGCGGGCATGTGGTGCTTCAGCCGGTCGCGCTGGCCGACAGCCAGGTCGCCGTCGTGGAGGTGTTCCTGCCCGGCGGCGAGCTCACCCAGGGGGTGTGGAGCGCCTGGCTGGCGATGGCCGCGGTGGGCGTGGTGCTGGTCGCCGGATCGGTGGTCGCCGCCGACCGGATGGGCACCCGGGTGGTGCGCGCCACCCAGCGGCTGGCCGACGCCGCCGCCGCGCTCGGCGAGGGCGACCTGAGCGTGCGCATCGAGCCCGAGGGCCCCCCGGAGCTGGTGGAGGCCGGGTTCGCCTTCAACGCCATGGCCGACCGGGTCACCCAGCTGCTGGCCGCCGAACGAGAGATGGCCGCGGACCTGTCCCACCGGCTGCGCACCCCGCTGGCCGCACTGCGCCTCAACGTCGAGGCGCTGGACGCCGGCCCGGTCGGCGACCAGACCCGTGACGCCGTCGACCAGCTCGAACGCGAGATCGACCTGATCATCCGCGCCGTCCGTACCCCCACCGGCCGCGGCAGTTGCGACGCCGCCCGGGTGCTGCGCGAACGGGTCGCCTTCTGGTCGGCCCTGGCCGAGGACGAGGGCCGCAACTGCGAGCTGATCGGCGCCGACCAGAAGGCCCCCGTCCCTCTTCCCGCCGCCGAGCTGGAGGCCGCGGTGGACGCCCTGCTCGGCAACGTCTTCCGGCACACCGCCGAGGGCACCGACTTCGTCGTCACCCTGCACGTCGGCGAGGGCGTCACCGGCATCCTGGTCGCCGACGCCGGCCCTGGCATCGACGACCCCGAGGCCGCCCTGGAACGCGGCCGCAGCAGCCGCGGCTCCACCGGCCTGGGCCTGGACATCGCCCGCCGCGCCGCCGAGTCCACCGGCGGCTATCTGCGCATCCACCGCTCCGTCCTGGGCGGCGCCCAGATCCAGATCTGGCTGCGCACCGGCGAACGCCCCACCCCGCGCCGCTCCCGCCGCTCTCGCCGCCGCCAGCGCGTCTGAGAACGCGACCGCGGTACGCCGCGCCGTCGAGGGAACGCCCTGCGCGCTTTCACGCGCGCGCTCGAATCAGCAAAAGCCCAGGTCATGATGGGCCTTCCGGGTCCTCCAGAGGAACCGCGCGCAATCCGGTCGCCGGCACGGCGGGCCGTTGACAGCTTCCCGGCCGCCCTGTGCTCGTTGCGGACGGTGCCGTGCCGCCGTACTCTTCCGCCTCGATGAGTCACTACTTTCGCTGATCTCTGGCGAAAGAGTATGGGCAAGTCGAAGATGTCGCCCTATATTACGTCACAGAGCAGCGTTACCTTCGTGACGTTCCAGCGAACAAGACCCCACATCCGTCGATTGATGTCAGCCACCCCTGCGATGCCTTACCCCCACCCCGCCGAACGCGGCGCCCTCACCGAGATGGGCAGGCTATGTCAAGACATCCCCTATTGTCCGTTTTGCTGACCATTGCACTCGCCTCCTTCGTCGTCGTACCCGGTCAAGCGCACGCGGAGGTGCCGCCCCAGGAGCCGGGCGTCACCCTGCGCACCTACGACGTCCAGGCCGAACTGTCCAAGCTCTGCACGCTCAAGCCCGGTCAGACGCCCAACGTGGACAAGCTGATGCCCACGATCGACTGGACCTCTGACGCCGACTTCGGCTTGACCGACATGTTCGTCACCGAGGTCATCGGCAACCTCCGCATCGCCACCGCGGGCACCTACGAATTCCGGCTCACCAGCGACGACGGCTCCCGGCTGCGCATCGACGACACCGTCGTGATCACCAACGACGGGCGGCACGGGGCGATCTCCGTGGACGGCACGATCACCCTGACCGCCGGCTACCACGCGCTGCGCGTCGACCACTTCGACCACCTGTACGGCCAGCGGCTCAAGCTGGAGTGGAAACCGCCCGGGTCCTCGGGGTTCACCGTCGTGCCGAACTCGGTGTTGAGCACGGACGCGGACGTGGTGCGGGTCACCGGCCCCGGGCGCAAGGAGTGCGAGAGCGGCGCCGACTCCCCGGGCGACGGGCTGCCGCTGACGTCGGTGCATCCCGACTTCACGCTCACCGACCTGCGGCCGAACGGTTTCCAGCCGCAGGTGAGCGCGATGGACTGGCTGCCCGACGGCCGGTTGGCGATCGCCACGTGGGGCGGCTCGGACACCAAGCTCGGTGAGGTCTACCTGCTCGACAACGTCACGGGCAAGACCTCACCCGCGCAGGTGACCACCAAGAAGATCGCCAGTGGGCTGCAGGAGCCCATGGGCATCAAGTACGTGGACGGCAAGCTCTACGTGTCGGAGAAGTCCCGGCTGGTGGAGCTGAACGACACCGACGGCGACGAGGTCGCCGACGACCTCAGGACCGTGGCGAGCTGGCCGTTCGGCGGCAACTTCCACGAGTTCGCGTTCGGGCTGCTCTACCGTGACGGCCACTTCTACCTCAACCTCTCCGTCGCCATCAACTACGGCGGCGCCACCACCGACCCGCAGCCGGCGCGCGACCGGGGCACGACCATCAAGATCAACAAGGACACCGGCAAGGTCGAGTACATCGCCGGCGGTCTGCGCACGCCCAACGGGCTCAACTGGGGCCCGGGCGGTGAGCTGTTCGTCATGGACAACCAGGGCGGCTGGCTGCCCGCCTCGAAACTGGTCCACATCAAGCAGGGCCGGTTCTTCAACCACTACACCAACCCGGACGGTCCGTTCGACAACAACATGGTGAGCCAGCCCGCGCTCTGGCTGCCGCACAACGAGATCGCCAACTCCCCCAGCACCCCGCTGGTCATGGAGGAGGGCAGGTTCGCCGGGCAGATGCTGTTCGGCGACGTCACCTACGGCGGGATCCAGCGTGCCTACCTGGAGAAGGTCGACGGCGAGTACCAGGGCGCGGTCTTCCGCTTCACCCAGGGACTTGAGGCGGGGGTCAACCGCATCAGCCTGGGACCCGACGGCGCCATCTACGCCGGAGGCCTCGGCGCCGGCGGAAACTGGGGCCAGCCGGGCAAGCTCACCTACGGCCTGCAGAAGCTGACCCCCGGCGACGACAAGGCGTTCGACATCCTGAGGATGCGCGCGATCGAGGGCGGCTTCGAGCTGGAGTACACCCAGCCGCTGTCGGCGGAGACGGCCGAGTCGCTGGCGGCCAAGTATCAGCTCACCCAGTGGCGGTACGCCGCGGCCTCCACCTACGGCGGCCCCAAGGTGGATGAGGAGCCGCTGACCGTCACCTCCGCGAAGCTGGACTCCAAGAGGAAGAGGGTCACGCTCAAGATCGCCGGTCTCAAGCCGGGGCGCGTGGTGCATCTGCGGTCACCGCGTCCGTTCAGCTCGGCATCAGGGCAGTCGCTGTGGAGCACCGAGGCCTGGTACACGCTCAACTCGCTGGTCGGCGGCTCGACGACGGACACCACCTACGAGGCGGAGAGCGCCTCACACAGCGGCGGCGCGAAGCTGGGCACCGACCACCCGAGCTACTCGGGAAGCGGCTTCGTCGACGGCTACTGGACCGAGGGCGCGACCACGCAGTTCGCCGTACAGACGGACAGGGACGGCACGTACCACGTGGGCCTGCGCTACTCCAATGGCCCCAACCCCGCACCCGGCACCAAATCTCTGAGCGTGTACGTCAACGGGACCAAGGTCAGGCAGGTGCCGCTGCCCAGCACGGAAACGTGGGACCAGTGGGCCACCAGGATCGAACCGCTCACGTTGAAGGAAGGCGTCAACACCATCGCCTACAAGTACGACAGCGGCGATAAGGGCAACGTCAACCTGGACTCCATCACCGTGGCCGCGCGGCCGGTGTTCGAGGCGGAGAAGGCCCAGCTGAGCGGTGGCGCGAAGGTGAGCAAGAACCATCAGGGCTACACCGGCAAGGGCTACGTCGACGGCTACACGGCCGCGGGCGCGAGCACCTCGTTCACCCTGTGGGCGGACTCGACCGGCATGCACAACGTCGGGCTCCGCTACGCGGCCGGCGCCGGTACGTCGGTGAGCGTGTACGTCAACGGTGACAAGGTCAGGCAGGTGCGGCTGGCCAGTACCGGCGGCTGGGACGACTGGGCCGTTCAGACGGAGGCGCTCAACCTGAAGCGGGGTTCGAACACCATCGTTTACAAGTACGACTCCGGCGACACGGGACAGGTCAGCCTCGACCACATCACCGTGTCGGAGGCGCACCGGATCACCCTGTTCGACGGGTCCAACCTGGCGGCGTGGGAGAAACGGTCCGGCGGGACGGCGACCTGGCCGATCGCGAACGGCTCCATGGAGTCCTACGGCGGCGACATCCGTACCCGGCAGACATTCGGCGACTTCAAGCTCCACGTCGAGTGGTACGAGCCGGACTACCCGCCGGACGTGACCGGGCAGCAGCGCGGCAACAGCGGCATCTTCCTCCAGGAACGCTACGAGGTGCAGGTCCTCGAGTCGTACGGTGACACCACACCGGCCAACAACGAGGCGGGCGCGATCTACTCCAAGCGCGCGCCCGACCGCAACATGGCCACCGCCCCGGGAACGTGGCAGACCTACGAGATCACCTTCCGCGCGGCCCGCTACACCAGCGCGGGAGTGAAGGTCGACAACGCGCGGGTGACGGTCGTCTGGAACGGCGAGGTGGTGCACGACGACGTGGCCATCGACGGCGGCACGGGGGACCACATCCCGGAGAGTGCGGCGTCGGGCGGGATCCGCCTCCAGGACCACGGCGACCCTGGTGAGAATCCCCGCTTCCGCAACGTGTGGATCGAACCCGTCTCCTGACCTCATCCGGCACGGCAGGCCGTCCCGCCTTCGCGTGGGTCGGCCTGCCGTGTCATGAGCGCGCCGCGATGCCCTCGTGCTGGACGATCGGCAGGCCGGGTCGCGGATACGTGCGCCGACGGCGCGATCCACCGTGCACGATCCACGACTGCCACGTCCGTAAAGGAGCCGCACACCACGGCCCGACGACCGCAAGATCACCTATCGAGAAGTCTCCACGATTTCAGAGGATCGCCACCTGCCGCGCGACAGAACCGCGGATGAGGACGTGAAACCGGTCGAATAGGGCTGTCGTAAGGGCTGCTCAGCGGCTTTGGTCCTGTATGTGGTGTCCGACATGGGAAAGCTCCCCCCTCGGGGAGCCGGGGCCAAGGTGGTCGGGCCTAACTCGATCCCAGCCGGCTCCCTCGACTCGCTGCAGCGGTTGAAATCGGAGTTTCTGCAGGTGAAGCGCCCTTAGAACGGTTTATCGGCAGCTTGTCGAATAGGGTTGTCGTAAGGGCTGCTCAGCGGTGGCTTAAACGAGGATTAAGAGGCTTCTGCGGTGGGGTGGGGGTGCCTAACGTTGGGGGTGTCGGAAAGGCGAGACCACGGAGGTACACCGGCTGGAGTGAGAGCGAACGTCGACTGAGGTTCCCGACTCAGGTTCCTGACTGAGGCTGGGCGGCCGGCCCGTACGACCCAAACCCCGCTCTTGGGTCGCACGGGCCGGCCGTCTTTTTCGGCGGTGGGCCGGGGCGCGGCGGAGCGCGGGTCGCCTGGCCTGTGTCCGGGGATCGGGGATGGTCCTCTCGCGGGCGGGGGCTTCTTTCCCGGGGTCAGGGGTCGCGGGGGAGGGCGCCGTTCAGGAGAAGGCGGAAGGCGTCGGCGGTGCCGGAGGCGCTGTCGTCGCCGAGGGACAGGCGGCGGATGGCCAGGCCGAAGAGCATGGCGACGACGGCGGGGGCGTGCCGTTCGGCGTCGGGGATGCCCAGGGCGGTCAGCACGGCGGCGGCCAGGTGGTCGTAGGCCGCGATCGAGCGGGCCGAGGCGTCGCGCACCTCGGGGTCGCGGGCCGAGTGCAGATGCAGTTCCAGGTTGGCGATCTGCTCGGGGCCGTAGGCGAAGTCGACGATGGCCTTCTGGACCTCCTCGGCGACCTGGTCGAGGACGATGCCGGTGCCGCGGAGACGTTCGACGTGGCCGGTGATGCGGACGATCTCGGTGTCCACGAAGGCGCGCAGGCTCTCCCGCAGCAGGTCGGTCTGACTGGGGAAGTGGTAGGTCAGCGAGCCCAGCGAGACCCCGGCCGCCTTGGCGACCGCGCGGTTGGTGACCGCGCCGACGCCCTGCTCGCCGATGAGCCGCAGGGTGGCGCGCAGGATCCGGTCGCGCGCTGCTACGGGTGTGTTCATCGTGGACCAGTGTCTCGTACCGGGACGGTGGGTCTTTCACCTCTCTTTGCCTGTTGTTATCGTTCGTTCGAACGAACGACAGGGAGGCGACGTGTTGGACGGGCTCGGATTGGCGGCGCAGGCCGAGCTGCTCGCCCTCGGTGAGCTGTCGGCCAAGGAGTTGGTGGAGCACTCCTTGGAGCGGATCGCCGCGCAGGAGGGGCTGGGGGCCTTCCGGGTGGTGCGGGCCGAGGCCGCGCGGGCGGAGGCGGCCGAGGCCGACCGGCGGCTGGCCGAGGGGGAACGGCTGCCACTGCTCGGGGTCCCGGTGGCGATCAAGGACGACACCGATCTGGCCGGGGAGACCACGCCGTTCGCGGTGCCCGGCGACCACCTGCCCAAGGAGCGGGACGCCGAGCAGGTCCGCAGGCTGCGGGCGGCCGGGGCGGTCATCGTGGGCAAGACCAGCACCTGCGAGATCGGGCTGTGGCCGTTCAGCGAGTCGCCGGGGTTCGGGTGCGCGCGCAACCCGTGGAATCCCGAGTACACGCCCGGCGGGTCCAGCGGTGGCTCGGCGGCGGCCGTGGCGGCGGGGATGGTGGCCGCGGCGGTGGGCTCGGACGGGGCGGGCTCGATCCGCATCCCGGCGGCGTGGACCGGGCTGGTGGGGATCAAGCCGCAGCGGGGGAGGGTGTCGGGGTACCCACACCGGGACGCCTTCCACGGGCTGACGGTGTGGGGGCCGCTGGCGCGCAGCGTGGCCGACGCGGCGCTGCTGCTGGACGTGCTGTCCGGCAGCCACCCCGAGGACGTCTACCAGTTGGACGCGCCGATCGGCTCGTTCGCCGAGGCGGCCCGCCGGGAGCCGGGACGGCTGCGGATCGCGGTGTCGTTCCGCACCGCGTTCGGGGTGACCGGCCGGGTCGATCCGGAGATCAGGCAGGCGGTGGAGCGGATCGCGCGGCGGCTGACCGAACTCGGGCACAAGGTCTTCCCGGCCGACCCCGACTATGGGCTGGTCGGGCTGGGGCTGGTCCCGCGCGGGACGGCGGGGGTGGCCGACTGGCTGGACTCGATCCCGGGGGCGGCCCCCGAGGCGCGCACCGAGGTGGAGGCCAGGATCGGCCGGGTGGTCGGCCGGCGGCTGCTGCCGCTGGCCCGGCGGATGGACCCGGCGCTGCAACGGCGGGCAGGGCGGATCTTCCAGGTGGCCGATGTGGTACTCACCCCGACCACCGCGCAGCCGCCGCCGAGGGTGAACGCCTACGAGGGGGCGAACTGGAACCGGACGCAGTCGGCCGCCGCGGCCGCCTGCCCGTACGCCTGGCCGTGGAACGTCCTGGGCTGGCCGGCGGTCGGCGTGCCGGCCGGGACGACCTCCGCCGGGCTGCCCATCGGCGCCCAACTGCTGGGGCACGACTCCGACGAGGCGCTGCTGATCTCCCTGGCCGCCCAACTGGAGGCGGTGGAGAGGTGGCACGAACGCCGCGCACCTGTTTCCATGGACCGGGTCGCGTAAGGAGCCACTCGGCGGAAGAGGGATGGCGTGGTCAGTGCCGCGTCAATGATCGGGATCGCCGTGGTCGCGCTGCAGAACCTGATCCTCGGCGGCACCCAGATCACCGTAGCGATGATCGGCAACACCCTGATCACCCTCACCGCCGGCGGGCTGGCGGTCTTCCTGGCCAGGCGGCCGGCGTGGACGCGGGCGCAGCGGGCGTTCATGGCGACGGTGCTGGGCGGGCCGGCGGTCAAGATGGCCACCGACCGCTCCCGCGCCGTCGCCGCCGCCCCCTAGCGGTCAGTAGCCCGCGCCGGTGAGCATCCCGCCGTCCACCAGGACCTCGCTGCCGGTGCAGTAGGCGGCGTCGTCGGAGGCCAGGAACGCCACCAGCCCGGACACCTCGCGGGTCCGCCCCATCCGGCCGAGCGGCAGCGCCTTCATGAAGGAGTCGGCGCTGTCGGCGGTGGCGGCGACCACGTCCGGGTCCATGACCATGGGGGTGAGGATGCCGCCGGGGTGGATGGAGTTGACCCGGATGTTGTGCTCGCCCAGTTCCCGCGCGGCGGCCTTGGTCAGGCCCCGCACGCCGAACTTGCTGGCGCTGTAGGCGGCCAGCCCGGCGGCCCCGATGAAGCCCTCGGTGGACGAGACGTTGACGATCGAGCCGCCGCCGGCCTCCTTCATGGCCTCGATGACCGCCTTGATGCCCAGCCACTGGCCGATCAGGTTGATCTCCAGGATGCGCCGGCACTCCTGCAGGCTCATGTCCTCGATGCGCTTGTGCTGGATGATCCCGGCGTTGTTGACCAGCACGTCGAGCTTGCCGTAGGCGGCCACGGCGGTCTCGACGGCGTTCTTCCAGTCCTCGGGCGAGGTGACGTCCATACGGACGAAGCGCACCGCCTCACCCAGTTCGCCGGCGAGCTCGGCGCCCTCCTGCTCCAGGATGTCGCCGAACACGACCGAGGCGCCCTCGGCGACGAACCGCCGGACATGCGATCTGCCCATCCCGCGCGCCCCGCCGGTGATGATCGCGACCTTGCCGTCGAGCTGCCCCATCAGGCTTTCCTCCTGCGTGTCCCGGTCGCCGCGACCGCCCCGAGGCGGCGGAGCGGCCCCCGGCCCGCCGTGCCACCGGGACGGGCCGGGCGATCCATCGCGATCAACCTAACGAACGCTTGGTTAACCGGCAAGATCCGTCCCGGTGGGCGGTCAGGCGCGCAGGGCCCGGCGGCCGAGCCGGTCGGCGTGGCGGGTGGTCTCCGGGAGCCGGTAATGAGGGCTGAGCGCCAGCGCATGGCGGCAGGCGGTGTCCAGGCCGATCCGGTGGCCCACCGACACGTAGACCGGGCGGACGTCGTCCTGGGTCCGTAGCACGCGGCCGACGACCTGCCCGTCATGCCGTAGGTCGGCGGCCGAGCCCCGCGCCCGGTCCGGCGGGTCGTAGGAGCCCAGCAGGTGGGTCTTGGCGACGCCCATGGACGGCAGGCCGGTGAGCACGCCCAGATGGCAGGCCAGTCCGAAGCGCCGGGGATGGGCCAGCCCGTGCCCGTCGCACACCAGCAGATCGGGCGTCACCGACAGCCTCTCCAACGCCTCGATCAGCGTCGGCAGCTCCCGGAAGGCGAACAGCCCCGGCACGTACGGGAACGCGGCCGTGCCGATGACGACCGACTCCTCGACCGGCTGCAGCGTCGCCATGTCCAGCACCACCACGGCGGCGGCCAGCCGGTCCGTGCCCTCCTCGTAGGACACGTCCAGCCCCGCCGCGGTGCGCGGCGCGGCCGGGCCGGGGCCGGTGAGGTCCAGCAGCGGGCGCAGCCGATCCTGGATGGTCTCGGCCTCGCCGGGTGTCGCGGGCCATGGGTGCAGTGCTCGTACCTCCACGGCCGCGTACGCTACCCGGCTCTCAGGCGAGGCTCTCAGCCGAGCGAGGCGTAGACGGCCTCCACCAGACGGTAGGCGCGCAGGTCGGCCGACAGTGCGCCGCCCATCAGATTGGGGATGTAGGCCATGGCGATCCCCGCCTCAAGGTCGCCCAGGCCGGTGGCGCCGCTCGCGCCGCTGTGCCCGAACGCGGTCTCCACCCCAGCGGGCGGCGTGAAGAACGACGCCGCGGGCCGCATGTACCCCAGCCCGAACGAGGTGTCCTCGACCATCACCCGGTCGGGGCCGTGGACCCGGCGCCGGAGCGCGTCGCGGAGGGTGTCGTGCTTGAGGACGCGCCCGGCGACCAGGTCGCGGTAGAAGCCGGCCAGTGCGGACGCCGTGGTCACCATGCCGGCGGCCGGCCAGCCGCCCGCCAGCACGACCGGGTTGTTGTAGCCGCCCTTGCCGGGATCGGGGTTGTTGGTCGCCCGGTTCAGCAGGCCGGCAGGGTCGGCGGCGGCCTGGGCGAGCCGTGCCAGGACGGCGCCGTCCTTGCGCACCGGCCGCGGGTCGTCGGCGCGGGGCCCGGGGTCCTGGGGCGCGGCGGACCGGCGCGCGGTCAGCCGGGCGGCCCGTTCGATCACCTCCGGCGGGGCGCCGAGCCACAGGTCCAACTCCCCGGCGAACTCGTCGCGGACGAACTCCCCGACCGATCGTCCGGCGTGCCGCCGGACGATCTCGCCCGCCAGCCAGCCGAAGGTCAGCGCGTGGTAGCCGTGCGCCTCGCCGGGGGTCCACTCCGGAGCCTGTCCGGCCAACAGGGCGGCCATGGCGGCCGGGTCGGCGGCCTCCTGCGCGCTCACCGGGCCGGCGAACGCGGGCAGCCCCGCCTGGTGCGACAGCAGATGCTCGGCCGTCACCCCCTCCTTGCCGTGCGCGCCGAACTCCGGCCACCAGTCCGTCACCGGCCCGGTCACGTCGTAGGCGCCGCGCTCGGCCAGCAGCAGCGCGGCCGTGGCGGTCACCGCCTTGGAGCACGAGAACGCCACGCACGGGGTGTCCGGCAGCCAGGCCCGGCCGGTCCGGTGGTCGGCCACGCCGCCCCACAGGTCGACGACCAGCCGGTCCCCGGCGTACACGGTCACGGCCGCGCCCACTTCGCGGCCCCGGGCGAAGGACTCCTCGAACCTGTCGCGCACCGCCTTGAACGCCGGGTCGCAGTGCCCCTGAACCGGGGTCTGATGGGTCGTCACGCGTGAGGTCCTTTCACTGAGGGTCTTCACTGCATGATGCTCGAATCAGAGAAGTGGAGTCGATGTGAGGCCGCCCATCGTGTACGCGTTCCAGGCGGTCCACCCTCCACGGCGGCTGGAAACCCGGGCGGCGCCAGAGGTGAGTCGTCCACCGCGGCGGCGCCGAGGGGCGGGCGGCATCAGGGCCGGAACCGCTGCGGCGGCCGCGCCCGGAAGGCCGTTAGGCTCGCCGGTGATGAGGAGACTGCTGATCGTGCATCACACCGCCTCGCCGAACCTGCAGGCGATGTTCGAGGCGGTCCGCTCCGGGGCGTCCACGGACGAGATCGAGGGCGTCGAGGTCGTCGCCCGCCCGGCGCTGACGGCGAGCGCGGTGGACGTCCTGGAGGCCGACGGGCTGGTGCTGGGCACCCCGGTCAACATCGGCTACATCTCGGGGGCGCTCAAGCACTTCTTCGACCAGATCTACTACCCCTGCCTGGAGGCGACCGTGCGCCGCCCGTACGTGGCGTACCTGCACGGCGGCAGCGACGCCACGGGCGCGCTGCGGGCGATCGAGACGATCACCACCGGGCTGGGCTGGCGGGCGGTGCGGCCGCCGCTGGTGGTGACCGGTGAGCCGGGCAAGGCCGATCTGGAGGACTGCTGGGAGTTGGGCGCGGTCGCCGCCGCCGAACTGGCCGGACTGGCCGGGTGAGGATCTCCGGTCGCCGGGAGTACTACGGTGACGGCATGAGTGGATTCCGTCATGTGGCGCTGTTCCGCTGGGTCGAGGGAACGACCGTCAGCCAGCAGGAGGAGGTGGCCGCCCGGCTCTCGCGACTGCCCGGCCGGATCCCGCAGATCAGGTCCTACAGCCTGGGGACCAACGCCGGGGTCACTCCGGGCGGCTACGACTTCGCCGTGGTGGCCGACTTCGCCGATCGCGCGGACTACCTGGTCTACCGGGACCATCCCGACCACCGCGCGGTGCTCGACGAGGTGATCAAGCCGCTGATCGGCGAGCGCGCCGCCATCCAGTACGACCTGTGAGGCCGGAGCCTACCGAGCAAGCGCTTGCCTATATATCCGTTCCGGGTTAGGTTCGGCTGCACGGGCGTCCTCAGGGTCCGCCCGGTGAACGCCGCCCGCCTGGATGGATCGCGCCCCATCCGTGGCGGGCGGCCCGCATACGGCGGCGGCCCGGCCGGCGGGATGCCCTCCCGCCGGCCGGGCCGCTGGGCGTGGTGTGCGCTCCGGGCGGTCAGTGGATGTTGATGCCGTCGAACATGACCTTGAGGTAGTGCTCGGCCAGGGTCTTGGGATCCAGCCCGCTGCCCGGCCGGTACCAGCGCACCGCCATCCAGATGGTGTCGCGGACCATCCGGTAGGTCAGGGTGGCGTCGATGTCGGCGCGGAACAGGCCCTGGCGCTGGCCCTGGCGGATCGTGCCGGCCCACATCTCCTCGATCTCGTCCTCCGCCTTGGTCAGGTAGGCGAAGCGCTCCATGCCGCGCAGATAGCTCCAGTCGTTCTGCATCACGGTGATCGCCGCGCGGTGCGGCTCCAGCGTGTCGAACGCGGCGCGCACCAGCGCGGCGATGGTCTCGCGCGGGCCCTGGCCGCGGTCGATGGCGGCCCGGTAGGAGGCCATGATTTCGTCGAAGAAGCCCGACAGGATCTCGTCCACGATCGACTCCTTGGAGTCGAAGTGGTGGTAGAGACTGCCGGACAGGATGCCGGCCTCGTCGGCGATGTTGCGGACCGTGGTGGCCTGGAAGCCCTTCTGGGCGAACAGTTCGGCGGCCAGCCGCACCAGGTGCTCACGCCGCTCCGACGCCATCCCCGGCGAGCCCCTGCCGCGCCGCCGCCCGTCGCCCCCGCCCGTCCCCCGGGCCTGCGACCGTCCGGAATCGGTGCTCGTCGTCTTCACCTCCCCAGTATGCCTGGCCCGCCCAACCGCTTGGTCAACCATCAGGTCAGGTCAGGTCGCGCGGGAGGCATTCCCGTCAGGTTACGGCACGACCAAGCGTTTGGCCGCCTCATGGGCCCGGCGGAACGCCGCGAACCCGCCGGTGGCAAGGTCCCGATCCGGCGCGACCGGGACGTGACACGATCTCCTCTGGCGCGCGGTACATGTGGTTCCGTACGGTTCGTCCTTATGGAGCAGCATGATGGAACGTTCCCGGAGATCGCGCCGTGGGCCTCGCCGGTGGCGCGGGCCCGGATCTCCCAGGTGGCGGCCGACCTCGGCGGGCTGTGGGCCGACCTCTCGGCGGGCGGTGTCGTGGACGCGGTCGAGGCCGCGTTGCACGGCCACGCCCGGCAGTTCGACGACGAGGGGATCGTGCTCTACGCCGGCACGAACGTGATGAGCGAGGCCGCCCGCCGGGTGGCCGAGGCCCCGGTGGGCGGACGGCCCAGCATGGGCTGGCCGGGGGAGAAGTACCAGGCCGGCCTCGACCGGCTGGACGTACTGGAGGTGCTCACCCCGGCGCTGATGGCCCGGCTGGTGGGCGCCCGGTTCGCCGAGGTGCGCAGCCACAGCGCCACCATGTCCAACCTGGCAGTCTACACCGCGCTGACCGAGCCGGGGGACACCATCGCGGTGCTGCCGGAGCGGGCGGGCGGCCACACCAGCCATCACGCCGTGGGCGCGCCGGGCGTACGCGGCCTGCGCGTGGTCGACCTGCCCTACGACGTGGACGCCTACGACGTGGACCTCGGTGCGCTGCCGGGCTTCCTGGAGCGCGAGCGGCCCCGGCTGGTGGTGATCGGGGCGAGCCTGCTGCTGTTCCCGCACCGGGTGGCGGCGATCGCCGAGGCGGTCTCGGCGGCCGGCGCCGTGCTGCTGTACGACGCCTCGCACATGGCCGGGCTGGTGGCGGCCGGGCGGTTCCAGCGTCCCCTCGCCGAAGGGGCCGACCTGCTGACGTTCTCCACCTACAAGTCGTTCGGCGGCCCGCCCGGCGGGGTGATCGCCACCGACGACGCGGCGCTGGCCGAGAAGGTGTCGGACGCGGTCTTCCCTGGGCTGACCGCCAACTACGACGCCGCCCGGCTGGCCCCGCTGGCCGTCACGGCGGCGGAGATCCTCGACGACGGCGGGACCTACGCCGACCGCTGCATCGCGGTGGCCCGTGACTTCGCCGCCGCGCTGAGCGAGGAGGGCTTCACCGTCGCGGGCCAGGGCCGGGGCTTCACCGACTCCCACCACGTGGCGGTGGACGTGGCCGCGCTGGGCGGCGGCCGGGCGGCGATGGCGCGGCTGGCCGAGGCCGGCGTCTACCTGAGCGCCATCGGGCTGCCCTGGCAGGCCGACGGCGAGCCGGACCGCGGGCTGCGGATCGGCACCCAGGAGGTGGTCCGGCGCGGCCTCGGCGAGCCGGAACTGCGGCAGGTCGCCGCGCTGATGGCCGACCTGCTGCTGCGCGACGCCGACCCCGCGACGATCCGCAAGGCCATCGCCCGGATCAGGGAGGAGGCGCGCCGCGCATAGGCTCGCCACCATGTGCGAGGTGATCCTGTTCGACCTGTACGGCGTGCTGGCCTGCGACCAGTCGGAGCGGGCCAAGCGCCATATCGAGGGGCTGGCGGGCGTCCCGGAGGGCTCGGCGGCCTTCTGGGACGCCTACTGGGCGTGCCGCCCGGCCTATGACGCGGGCCTGCCGGCCGGGGACTACTGGCGGGCGGTCGCCGGGCGGCTGGGCACCGCCTTCGGCGACGTGGCGGCACTGGTGGAGGCCGACCTGGAGAGCTGGAGCGAGGTCGACGAGACGATGGCCGCGCTGGTCGCCGAGCTGGCCGACCAAGGGCACAGGCTGGGGCTGCTGTCCAACATCGTCGCCGACCTGGTGACGGTGATGGAGGAGCGGCACGGCCGGCTGCTGAGCCGGTTCGACACGCTCACCTACTCCTGCCGGATCGGTGTGGCCAAACCCGACCCCCGCGCCTACCAGATCTGCGCGCGGCGGCTGGGCGTCGAGCCGTCCCGGGTGCTGTTCTTCGACGACAACGAGATGAACGTGCTGGCCGCCCGCCGGGTCGGCATGAGCGCCGAGGTGTTCACCTCGCCGGACCAGGTCCGCCGAGCCCTGGACGCCCGCTCTGCCTGAGCCGCAAACCGCCGCGGCGCGGGCTGAACCACCGCGCCGCCGCGTCCGTGCAGAGGGCAAGGGGCCGACGTGTCCACCCGGCCCGGCGCGGGGCCGGGCGGACACGTTCGACCACCGGAGACCCGGTCCCCCTCAGTCCCCCTTGCCCGGCGGAGACACCGGCAGCTCGCCGCCCGCCTCGGCGGCCTCGGCCAGGCGGGCGCGCAGGACGTGGACCAGGACCTCGCCCTGCTCGGCGAGCCGTTCGATGACGGGCAGCGCCAGGTCGTCGCGGACGGTCTCGGCGAGCAGCTCGTCGTACTCGTGCGCCCCTTCGGCCAGCTTCTCCAGCTGGCGGTGGGCGCGCAGCGCCTCGTCGGCGGCGCGGGCCCGCTCGGCGTAACGCTCCAGCGCCTCCACGCGCCGTGTCACGGCCCGCACCGAAAGCTCCAGCTTGTGGTGCAGCGGCCGCATCGCGGCGGCCACCTCGGGGATCGACCCGGCCGACTCGGCCAGCTCGTGCTGACGGCGGCGCAGCCGCGACTGCCGGGCCAGCGCCTGGGCGATCTCCCACTCCTGGCGCGGCAGGGTCACCGCGTTGTCCACCGGGTCCAGCATCCCCTCCCGGTTGACCTGCGACTCCTGGACGGCCGTCAGCGCCTGCTGCGCGCGGGCCAGCAGCGCCCGCCCGTCGTCGTCGAGGTCCTCCGGCACCAGGTAGCGGTCGCGGCGGCGGCTCAGCGCCCGGGCGCGCACCAGGTCGTCGACCATCCGCGCGCCGACCGCGCCGGTGATGCCCGCCGGTGCGGTGTACAGCAGCCACAGCGGGCCCAGCACCGCGGCGCCGCCCGCGAACAGCGCGACCACCAGCAGTGGGATCAGCCACGGCGGCGGCCGGCGGGCCGCCACGATGCCGTCCAGCTCGGCGCGCAGCGTCGGGTCGGCCACCGGCCTTGGCTCGGGGCCAGACCGCCGCTGCCCGGCGACGTGGCCGGGCGCCACCAGCCGCCAGTAGGTGCCCACCCGAGTCTCGAACGCGAAGTCGGTCGGTTCGATCTCGACCTCGGTGGGGCCCGCGGGCAGTGGCCAGGAGCCCACCGGGTCGTCGCCGTCCGGGCCGGTGAAGCGCACCCACCAGCCGCCCTTGCCGTCGTCACAGCGGTAACGGCCCGGCACGATGTCGATGCCGACGAAGAACGTGCCGGTCCCGGGGATGGTGTTGCTCCCGGCACCACTGGCCACCGGCGACCTCCGCCCAGGCTCTCGCGCGGTGTCCTCCAGGCGCCACAGGGAGACCGCCGGCACCGCGCGTCCCTCTCCGAACCCTCTACAGGACCGACGTCCCAAGAGGGTCAATAGTTGCCTACCCACATCCCGGTCCCGAAAGTCGGCGGAGACGCGGCCGATTCGCGGCGGAGCGGTGGAATACCCTCGGGTGGTGACCTTCCCTGATCCCTTCGACGATCCGCCGTGGGCGATGCAACTGGCCGTTCAGGTGGAGAAGGCCGCACCGCCCGTGCACGGCGCCGTCTGCGAGGCCGCCGCGATGGCGGTCGTACGACTGCTCACCGACCCCCGCAGCACCGAGCCGGAGGGGGAGTGGCACGCCAGGGTGCGGCGCTGGGAGTCGGGACGGATCCGCAAGGTGGCGCGGCGGGCCCGGGGCGTTCGCTGGCGGGAGGCACAGGAGCTGCCCGGCGTCACCGTCGACCACGACGGGGCGCGGGTGCGCGCGTTCGTTCCCGGGCCGGTGGACGAGGTGCCGCCGCAGCTGGCCAAGCTCCAGGTGGCAGGGCTCGACCTGGTCCGCGAGGAGTCCAAGCCGCCGCCCGAGCCGCCGTACGCGGCGCTCGCGCTCAACCCCGGCGTCACCATGAGCACTGGTAAGTCGGCGGCCCAGTCCGGGCACGCGGCTCAGTTGCTGCTGCGGCAGGGGTCCCGCCGGGACGTGGCGGCCTGGCTGGCGGCCGGGGCGCGCGTCCACCTTGCCGATGACGTGCCGTGGCGGGAGTGCGTGCGGCAGGCGACGGCGGTGGTGCGGGACGGTGGCTTCACCGAGGTCCCACCCGGCACGATGACCGCGATCGCCTGGCTGGTCACCGGCCGCCGTTGAGCGGGCCCTCGCCTTCCTCCCGCAGTACCCGGTCGGCGATGGCGAACGCGGAGTTGGCGGCGGGGACCCCGCAGTAGACCGCCGCCTGCAGCAGCACCTCCCCGATCTCCTCGGGGGTCAGTCCGTTGCGCAGGGCCGCCCGTACGTGCATGGCCAGCTCGTCGTGGTGGCCGTGGGCGACCAGGGCGGTCAGCGTGATGCAGCTGCGGGTTTTGCGGTCGAGGCCGGGACGGGTCCAGATCTCGCCCCAGGCGTACCGGGTGATGAAGTCCTGGAAGGGCGCGGTGAAGCCGGTGGTGCGGGCGACGGCCCGGTCCACGTGCGCGTCCCCGAGCACGGCGCGGCGCACGGCCATCCCGGCGGCGTGCCGCGAGCCGTCGTCGGAGCCGGCCGCCAGGTGACCCAGCAGGGCGGAGGTGACGGGCGCCGGGCGTTCCACCCCGGCCAGGTGCGCGGCCCCGGGCACCTCCACCAGGCCCGCGCCGGGGATGCCGTCGGCCAGTTCCCGGGCGTGGGCGGGCGGGGTGGCCTGGTCCTCGCGTCCGGCGATCACGAGGGTGGGGGCCGTGATCCGGTCCAGCGCGTCCCGCAGGTCGTAGCCCGCCAGTGCCTCACAGCAGGCGGCGTAGCCCTCCGGGTCGGCGGCGCGGATGTCGTCCACCAGGGAGCCGGCGACGAAACCCGGCGTGAACCAGCGGGCGGGGGCGGTGTCGGCGAGCGGGCCGGTGCCCTTCGCCCGCACCAGGGCCGCCCGCTCGTGCCAGCCCTCCGGCTCGCCGAACCGGGCAGAGGAGCACACCATTACCAAGGAGGAGATCCGGTCGGGGTGGTGCACCGCCAGCCACGCGCCGACGGCTCCGCCCAGGGAGATCCCGGCGTAGGCGAACCGGCCGACGCCCAGCGAGTCCGCCAGGTCGAGGACGAGCCGCCCCAGATCGGCGATGGTCGAGCCGGCCGGCAGCAGCGCGGCGGGCGAGCCGCCGTGGCCGGGAAGATCCCACCGGACGACCCGGCGGGCACGGGCCAGCGCAGGGACCTGCGGCTCCCACACAGCCAGCGACGTGCCCAGCGAAGGTCCCAGCAGAACCGGCGGACCCGACGCGGGCCCGTCGAGGCGATGGTTCAGCACGCCGGTCCCGTCATGCGAAGGCAAGGAAGACCGTCTCCTCGTTCGTCTCGTTCCCCTGCAGATAGATGTCGAAGCGGTATACCCCGTCCCGCTCGGGTGTGGCCAGCAGGGTGGCACGACGCTCCGGCTCCAGCGACGTCAGCAGCGGGTCGCCGGGGGCGTCCGCCAGGTACGCCCGGGTGTACAGGTGGTGGAGCAGGCCGCGGGCGAACACGCACACCGAGATGTACGGGGCGCCGCCCGGCGGCAGGGTCCGCAGCGCGTAGTGCCCGTCGGCGTCGGTCGGTACCCGGCCGAACCCGGTGAAGTCGAGTCCGTGGCGGCCGATCACCGTGCCGGTGACGGGGTCGCGGCGCAGCGAGCCCGGCGCCCCCGCCCGCGAGCCGTCCGGGGCGGCCTGCCAGAACTCCAGGATGGCGTCGGGGATCGGCTCTCCGGCCCCGTCGAGGACGTACCCGTGCAGGGTGACGGCCGCCGGGTCGCCCGTGGGGGCGATCTGGCCGCCCCCGGTGAACGGGAGCGCGTAGCCGTAGAACGGGCCGACGGTCTGCGACGGTGTGGGCAGGCCCATCAGCGGCCCTCCTCGATCCAGGTGGCGGCGGGGCCGTCCAGCACGATGTCCCAGCGGTAGCCCATGGACCACTCCGGCACCGACAGGTCGTGCACGTACTCGGCGACCATCCGCTGTCGCGCCGCGTCGTCGGTCACCGACTGCATGATCGGGTCGTAGCGGAACAGCGGATCGCCGGGGAAGTACATCTGGGTGATCAGCCGCTGGGTGAAGGCGGTGCCGAACAGCGAGAAGTGGATGTGCGCGGGCCGCCAGGCGTTGTCGTGATTGCGCCACGGGTAGGGGCCGGGCTTGATGGTGGTGAAGGCGTACCGGCCCTCGTCGTCGGTCAGGCAGCGGCCGACCCCGGTGAAGTTGGGGTCCAGCGGCGCCGGATGCTGGTCGCGCTGGTGGGCGTACCGGCCCGCGGCGTTGGCCTGCCAGATCTCCACCAGCTGGCCGCGCACCGGCCGGCCGGCCCGGTCCAGCACGCGTCCGGTGACGGTGATCCGCTCGCCCTGCGGCTCGCCGGAGTGCTGACGGGTCAGGTCGCTGTCCAGGTCGGTCACGTCGGTGACCCCGAACACCGGCCCGCTCAGCTCCACTGCCTCCGGGTCGCGTACCGTCACCAGCGGCCGCTTGGGGTGCCGCAGCACGCTGCTGCGGTAGGGCCGGTAGTCGCGGGCCGGGTGGTCGCTGCGCGGCCCGCCGTCGGCGACGGCCTTGGCGTAGGCGTCGCGGAGTTCGGCGATCTCGGCGCTGATGGTCTCTTGGGTCTCGGCCATGTGCGTTCGCCTAGTGAACTAGAGTTCATTTTCGTGGCCGAGTCTGCTGCCCGGCCGTCCGGGCTGTCAACGCGGGCTTTCGGCGAGTGGAAACCGGGAGCGGACATGCTGACGACGGACGGTGCCCCGCCGCGCGAGGTGGTGGGCCCGCTGGTCCGGGGGCTGGCGGTGCTGCGCCGGGTGGCCGGGGCGGGCGGCCGCCGCAGCGCGGGCGACCTGGTGCGCGACACCGGCCTGGCGCGCTCCACGATCGACCGCGTGCTCAGCACCCTGGAACGGCTCGGCCACCTGCGGCTGGAGGGGCGGGACGCGGTGCTCGCACCGGGCCTGATGGAGCTGGGCAACGCCTACCTGGCCGCCTGCGGGCTGCCCGCGCTGCTCGGCCCGCTCGCCGACCGGCTGGCCGACGAACTGGACGAGTCGGTCTCGGTCGCCGTCCCGGACGGCGACCGCGTCCGCTTCGTCCACCAGGCCGCGCGCCGGCGAGCGATGTCGGTGGCGTTCCGCGTCGGCGACGCGCTGCCCGCCGAGTGCGGCGCGCCCGGCGCACTGTTCGCGGCCGGCTGGACGCCCGGCGACTGGAAGCACTGGCGGCGGTGCCGCACGGCCGACCCGGACCTGCTCGGGTTCTGGGCCCTGCCTCCAGAGGCCGCCCCGCCGGACGGCCGGGCGGCCGGCGGCTTCCAGGAACGGGCCGCCGCCGCCCGGCGGACCGGCTGGTCGCTGGACGACCAGCTCATCGAGCCCGGACTCGTAGCCGTCGCCCTCCCGGTCCGGGACGCCGCCGGCCGCCCGGTGTGCGCGGTGAGCGTGGTCAGCCACACCAGCAGGCACACCGCCGAGTCACTGCGGGAGGCGGTGCTCGGCGCGCTCCGGGAGACGGTCGCGCGGATGGAACACGCCCTGGTCCGGGATGCCCGCCGGGCCGGTGCCGGGGTGCCGCCGCAGGCCGTGGCCGCCGAACGGGCCCGGACCTCGAAACGGGAACTGGGCCCGGAGTTCGTGGAGTCGCTCGCCCGGGGCCTGGGGGTGCTGACGGCCTTCGGCGAGGACCGGCCGCAGGCGACGCTCGCCACCCTGGCGCAGGCCACCGGGCTGCCCCGGGCCACCGTGCGCCGGTCGCTGATCACTCTGGCCCACCTCGGCTACGTGACGGCCGACGACGGGCTGTTCCGGCCCGCGCCACGGGTGCTGGAGCTGGGGTTCGCCCAGGTGAGCGCAGGTCTCACCGTGGCCCGGATCGCCCGGCCGCACCTGGTGTCCCTGGTGGAGCGGATCCGCGACTCGGCGTCGATGGCCGTCCTGGACGGCGACGACATCCGGTACGTGGCGCGGGTGCCCACGGTGCGGATCATGAGCGTCGACATCACGCTGGGCACCCGGCTGCCCGCGTACGCCACCTCGATGGGCCGGGTGCTGCTGGCCGGCTTGCCCGAGGAGGAACGGGCCCGCCGCCTGGCACGAGCTCGCCTGGAGCCCCTGACCCGCCGTACCGTCACCGACCCGGCCCGGCTGGAGGCGATCCTGGCGCAGGTCGGCCGGGACGGCCACGCCCTGGTCGACGAGGAGCTGGAGGAGGGGCTGAGGTCCATCGCCGTCCCGGTGCGCGATCGGGCCGGGCGGGTGACGGCCGCCGTCAACGTGTCCATGCACGCCAGCCGGCGCACCGCCCGGCAGGCCGTCGAGTCGCTGCTACCCGCGCTGCGGGACGCGGCCGCCCGCATCGAGGCGGACCTGCACGTGGCCGGGCGCTTCGTCCGGCTCGACACCGACTGAGGGATCGTCCGGCTCGACGTCGTCCGACTCGGCATCGTCCAGCCCGGCGTCGTCCGGTCCGGCGTCGTCCGGCTCGGCGTCGGCCGGGAGAGCGGCCGACGGGCCGACCGGGACCTCGATGAACTCGATCGCCGCGTCGGCCAGCCGCCGGGCGGGCTCCTCGTAGCGGGCGCGCAGCTCCCGCAGTAGCCGCTGCCCGCGCACCGCCGGCCAGTCGGGCGGCAGGTGCTCCACCGGCAGCCGGGGGTCCATCCTGACCAGTTGCAGCCACTCGGTGGTCATCCACAGGTAGCGGGCCAGGTCGTCGGGGGCGTGCGGGATCGGGTCGGGGCGGTCCCAGCGGTCCAGGAACGCCTGGTGGGCCGAGGCGAGGGCGGCCAGGTCGAAGGCGTCGCGGATCATCGCCGCGACGTCGGTCGGCTCCTCGGCGACGCTGGTGAAGACCTTGACGTGGTCGCTCAGCCCCAGACCCGCGATCGTCGGGCCCATCTCGACCCGGGACGGGGCGATCCAGATCCCGTTGCCCATCGAGCCGAACCCGGCCCAGGTCAGCGCCGAGCGCAGGTCGTGGCGGCGGCTCTGCCAGGACTCGGGCATGGAGAACGCCAGCAGGGTCCACCGGCCGTCCCAGTCGTCGTTGACCACGCTGCGCCGCCAGACCCGGTTCTCGCCGTCCTGCAGGATCCGGGCCGAACGCTCGGTGAGCCCGAAGTGCATCCGCCGTCCGCGCCGGTGCCGGGCCAGCAGGTCACGGGCGACCATCCGGCTGAGCGTGGAGCGGATCGCGTGCTCGCCCACGCCCAGCCTGGCGAAGATCTCGATGAAGCTGGCCGAGGACACCGCGATGTCGCGCCGCAGCACATAGTTGCCCAGGAACGTCAGCATGAGCGACTGTGGCCGTAGGCGGGGCGACGGGCCGTCGGCGCCCTGGGAGGGCGGTTCCAGCTCCACCACAGAGGGATCGTTCACCAAGGGGGCTCCCATCCTGCCGGTGTGGTGACGGTGCGGCGGTATGCCGGCCGCGGCGGTCCTCCGCAATGTTGTGCAGAGTATTGACCGCTGTAACGAATCTGCCTAAGTTCAGCTTACCTCCCCCGGCGCCGGGCGCCGGGCGGCGCGGGGACGACCCCGGCGCCCGGCCCCGGCCTGGGCGGCTCTCCCACCCCCAGGAGGCCTCCTGTGCGCAGATTCGTCCCGTTCCTGGCCGCCGCCGCACTCGCCCTGGCGGGCTGCGGCGGCTCCGGCGGCTCCGGAGACTCCGGCGACGGAGCCATCAAGATCGGTTTCATCGAGTCGCTGACCGGCAACTACGCCCCACTCGGCGGCGAGGCCAAGAAGACCGTCGATCTGGCGGTCGAGCAGATCAACGCGGCCGGGGGCATCAAGGGCCGCAGGATCGAGCTGATCACCCTCGACGACAGGACCGCCCCCGACCAGGGCGTGCTGCACTTCAACAGGCTCCGGACCGAGAAGGTCACCGCGATCATCGGCTCCACCTTCTCCAACGTGGGCCTGGCGGTGGAGCCGCTGGCCGAGCGGGAGAAGATCCCCTACATCTCGCTGGCCCCGGCCGACGAGCAGGTCGATCCGATCCGCAGGTACACCTTCGTGGTCCCGGCCATCTCCTCCACCTACGCCGAGGCGATGCTGCAGTACTGGCAGGCCCACAAGATCACCAGGGTGGCCGTCGCCTACGACACCAAGAGCGCCTACTCCAAGGCCGGCTTCGCGGGCATGAAACGGCTGGCGCCCAAGTACGGCGTGCAGATCGTCCGCGAGGAGCCCTACGAGACCACCGCCTCGGACTTCAGCCCGATCTTCACCCATGTGCGCGGCAGCGACGCCCAGGCCATGATGGCCTGGGCCAGCGGGGCGCCCGGCGTCACCCTTGCCAAGCAGTACCCCAACTCCGGCCTGCGGCTGCCGCTGTACATGACCGGCTCGCAGGCCAGCAAACTGTGGCTGGAGCCCGTCGGCCCCGCCGCCGAGGGCGTCTACGTGCAGAGCGCCATCGGGGTCGTCGGAGAGTACCTGCCGGACGGCAAGCTGAAGTCGGCCATCAAGGAGATGGCCGACCCGTTCCGGCAGAAGTACGGCTATGACGCGCCGCAGTTCGCCCAGGACGGCTACTCCGGCGTCAGACTGCTGGCCGCCGCGATCGAGAAGGCCGGCACCGACCGGGAGCGGATCCGCGACGCCCTGGAGACCATGACGCTGGTCACCCCGGCGGGCAAGTACACCTACAGCGCCACCGACCACTCCGGCCTGCGCGCCACCGACATCTCCATGAACCAGGTCAAGGACGGCAGGCTCGTCCCCACCGACTGGTCCAAACGGCGGCTGGCCGAGACCGCCCGGGCGGTCGGGTGAGCGCCGTGCTCCGGATCGAGTCGGTCAGCCGGGCGTTCGGCGGCGTGTACGCCGTCCGCGACGTCAGCCTGACCGTCGCCGAGGGCGAGACCCGCGCCGTGATCGGCCCCAACGGCGCGGGCAAGTCCACCCTGTTCAACCTGATCAGCGGTCATCTCGTCCCCGACGCGGGCACCGTGTCCTACGGCCCGCGGGGACAGTGGCGGCGCATCGACGGCCTGCCCCCGCACGCCCGGGCCCGGCTGGGCATCGCCATCGTCTTCCAGGGCGCCCGGCTGTTCGGCGGGATGACCGCGCTGGAGAACGTGATGGTCGGCGCGCACGCCCGTACCCGGCACGGCTTCCTGGCCGGGGCGCTGCGGCTGCCCGGGCAGCGGCGCGAGGAGGCCGAGATCAGGGCCGACGCGCTGGCCGCTCTGGAGCGGGTCGGCCTGCGCGAGTGGGCCCATCGCGCCGCCGACGTGCTGCCGCTGGGCCAGCAGCGTTCCCTCCAGGTGGCCCGGGCGCTGTGTGCCAGGCCCCGCCTGCTGCTGCTGGACGAGCCCGCCTCCGGGCTGCGCGCCGCCGAACGCGAGGCGCTGGCCCAACTGATCGAGGGGCTGCGCGAGGAGGGCCTGACCACGATGCTCATCGAGCACGACGTCGCGTTCGTCGCCCGGCTTGCCGACCGCGTCAGCGTCCTGGACCTCGGTGCGCACATCGCCGAGGGCACCCCCGAGGAGATCCGCGCCGACGAGGCCGTGCTGACCGCCTACCTGGGGGAGGGGGTGTCATGACCCCTGTCGTGCCCCCTGTTGTGGAGGTCGGTGACCTCGTCGTGCGGTACGGGACGGCCACGGCGCTGGACCGGGTGAGCCTCACGGTGGGCGCCGGCGAGCTGGTGGCGCTGGTCGGGCCGAACGGGGCGGGCAAGTCCTCCCTGGTCAACGCGATCATGGGGATTGTCCGCCCGGCCTCGGGACGGGTGCGGGTGTCCGGGCGGGTGGCGCTGGTGCCCGAGGGGCGGCAGATGTTCGGCGACCTGTCCGTGGACGACAACCTCAGGCTCGGCGCTTGGCGGCGGCGGGGCAGACCCGGGGCGCGCGACACCTCCCGGGTGTACGAGGTGCTGCCGGAGCTGACCCGCGTCCGCCACCAGCGGGCCGGCACCCTGTCGGGCGGCCAGCAGCAGATGGTGGCCTTCGGCCGGGCGCTGATGGCCGAGCCCGACGTGGTGGTCGTGGACGAGCTGTCGCTGGGGCTGGCGCCGATGGTCACCGCCGGCCTGGCCGAGCACCTGCGGTCGCTGAACGCCGGGCGCGGCCTGGCGGTGCTGCTCATCGAGCAGAACGCCCGGCTGGCCCTGGACCTGTGCGGCCGCGGCTACGTACTGGAGGCTGGGCGGATCCGCGCGCAGGGCAGCGCGGACGAACTGGCCCGCAGCGCGGAGGTGGCCGCCGCCTACCTCGGTGGCCCCGCCACCACCGCCGAGCCGGGCGGAAGCGGGCCGGAGGGAACCGGACCGGACGGGACCAAGCGGGGCGCGGCCAAGGGGGGCGGGACCGGGCCGGGCGGGGCGGTCTCCGGCAGGGAGGCGCGGCCGTGAGCGACTTCCTGCAGTACCTGATCTCCGGGCTGGCCGTCGGCTGCGGTTTCGCGCTGCTGGCCAGCGGGCTGGTGACCATCCACCGGGTGACCCGCGTGGTCAACTTCGCCCAGGGCATGTTCGCCGTGGTGGCCGGGCTGACCGCCGGATCGCTACTGTCGGCGGGGCTGCCGCACGGCCTGGCCGAGGTCGCCGCGGTCGCGGTGGCGGGCGCGGCCGGCCTGCTGGTCGGGCTGATCGCTACTGGCAGGCGCGGCACCAGTGCCCAGTCCGCGCTGATCGTGACGCTGGGCCTGGGCTTCGTGGCCTACGCGGTGGAAATCATGATCTGGGGTGACAACCCCCGCTCGCATCCGGGCCTGGGCGGCAGCGTGCAGTTCGCCGGGGCCTTCGTGCAGAAACAGTCGTTCCTGGTGATCGGCGTGACCGCGGTGGTGTTCGCTGCGCTGTGGCTGTTCTTCAACCGCAGCTACCCCGGCAAGGCCCTGTCGGCCTGCGCGTCCAACCCGTATGCGGCGCGGGCGGTGGGCATCGACGTGACCCGGATGGGGCTGGTCGCCTTCGCGCTCGGCGGGATGCTCGGCGGCACGGCCGGCGTGCTGCTCACCCCGATGCTGCCGATCTCCTACAACAGCGACGTCCTGCTGATCACCAACGGGTTCGCGGCGGCGGTGCTGGGCGGCCTGAACCGGCCCGGCCCGGCGCTGGCCGGCGCGCTGGTCCTGGGCGTCGCCGAGGCGATGGTCGCCGGCTACTACGAGGCCGCCTACCAGACCGTGGTGGCGCTGGCGTTGATGCTGGCCATCATGATCTGGCAGTCCTCGCGCAGGACCGCCCTCCAGGAGGAGACCGCCCGATGAAGCCGTCCCCCCGTGTCCTGGTGGCCGCCGCGGTGTGCGCGGCCGCGCTGGCGGCGCCCCTGCTGCTGTCGGAGGCGCAGGTCTCGGTGTACGTCCTGCTGCTGCTGGCGGCGTGCGTGGTGACCGGCCTGTCCATGCTGATGGGCTACGCCGGGCAGGTCTCGCTGGGCCAGGCGTCCTTCTTCATGGTCGGCGGCTACACCGCCGCGCTGATCACCACCCACGGCAGGCCGTCCTGGCTGGGGCTGGCGGCCGCTCCGCTGGTGGCCGCCGCGCTGGCCGCGCTGATCGGCGTACCGCTGCTGCGGCTGCGCGGGCACCAGCTCGCCTTCGCCACGCTCGCCGTCCAGCTGATCCTGCTCAACCTGGTCGGCCAGCAGGAGTGGACCGGCGGCGACATCGGCCTGCAGGGAGTGCCCCGGCTGGAGATCGCCGGCTACGAGTTCGCCACCGACCTTTCCTACGCCTACCTCGCACTGGCCGCGCTCGGGCTGATCGCCCTCATCACCCGCAACATCGTGGCCTCCCGGCCGGGCCGCGGCCTGCGCGCACTGGCCACCAGCGAGGTCGCCGCGGCCTCGTCGGGGGTGCCCGTGGCCACCTATAAGCTGGCGGTCTTCAGCCTGTCGGCCGGTTTCGCCGGGCTGGCGGGCGGGATCTACGCCTTCTACATCGGCTACGTGGCGCCCGGATCGTTCCCGGTGCTGCTGTCCTTCGAGTACGTCGTGATGGTCGTGGTCGGCGGCGCCGGCACCGTCTACGGTGCGCTGGCCGGCGCCACCGTCATCACCCTGCTGCTCCAGTTGCTCAACAACGTCGGGACGATGGAGGGGATGCCGGCCGCCGCGCCCACCGTGCTGTCGTACGCGGTGTACGGGCTGCTGCTCATCCTCATCGTGCTGTTCATGCCGCGCGGGCTGGTGCCCAGCGCCACCGGCTGGTGGGAGCGGCGCGCCGCGCGCGGTGCCCCGGCGTCCGACGAACCCGACGCCGCTCCGGTCCGCGATCTGGCGCGCACCTCACCCTGACCCGTCCATCCCATTCGTCGCCTACCGGCCGGGACCCTTCCCGCGGACCTTCTCCGCCTCGTCCCCGGCGCCCCGGAGCTGACCCGCCCCCCTCCTCGGAAGGACCGCCTGATGCGCAACCAGGGACTGGGGTCATGGCCCGCACGCCGGGCGCGCAAGACCCCGCAGCGCACCGCCACCATCCACCAGGACCGCCGGCAGACCTACGCACAGCTGAACGAGCGCGTCACCCGGCTCGCGCACGCGCTGCGCGAGCTGGGCGTCCGGCGCGGCGACCGGGTCGCCTACCTTGGCCCCAACCACCCCTCCTTCCTGGAGACCCTGTTCGCCGCCGGGCTGCTGGGCGGGGTGTTCGTCCCGCTCAACACCCGGCTGGCGGGCCCGGAAATCGCCTTCCAACTCGCTGACTCGGGCGCCTCGGCGCTGGTGTACGGGCCCTCGCACGCGGAACTGGTGGACGGCGGCGCCCGCGCGGCGTCGGTGCGCGCGCACGTCGCGCTGGCCGGGCCGCGCCCCGGTGCGCACGGCTACGAGGACCTGCTGGCGGGGGCCGCCGCCGAGCCCATCGACGAGCCGGTCGCCCTGGACGAGACCTGCATGATCATGTACACCTCCGGGACGACCGGCCGGCCCAAGGGCGCCGCGCTCACCCACGGCAACATCACCTGGAACGCGATCAACGTTCTGGTCGACCACGACCTGCTCGCCGACGAGGTGGCGCTGGTGTCCGCGCCGCTGTTCCACACCGCCGGGCTCAACATGCTCACCCTGCCGGTGTTGCTCAAGGGCGGCTGCTGCGTGCTGGTGCCCGGCTTCGACGCCGACGGCACCCTCGACCTGATCGAACGGCACCGGGTCACCTTCATGTTCGGGGTGCCCACGATGTTCCGGCAGGTGGCCCGCTCGCCCCGCTGGGCGGCCGCCGACCTGTCCTCGGTGCGGCTGCTGACCTGCGGTGGCGCGCCCGTGCCGCCCTCGCTGATCGCCGCCTACGCCGAGCGCGGGCTGACGTTCCTGCAGGGGTACGGGATGACCGAGGCGGCGCCCGGCACCCTGTTCCTGGACGCCGGGCACGCCACCGCCAAGGCCGGGTCGGCGGGCGTGCCGCACTTCTTCAGCGACGTGCGCGTGGTCGGCCCCGACCTCACCGAGGTGGCGCCGGGGGAGACCGGCGAGGTCATCGTCAGCGGCCCGCACGTGATGCCCGGCTACTGGGGGCTGCCCGAGGAGACCGCCGCCGTCTTCACCGACGGCTGGTTCCACACCGGCGACGCGGCCCGCATCGACGAGGACGGCTACGCCTACATCGTGGACCGAATGAAGGACATGATCATCTCCGGTGGGGAGAACGTCTCTCCGGCCGAGATCGAGAAGGCCGTCCTGGCCGACCCCGACGTGCTGGACTGCGCGGTCATCGGGGTGCCCGACCCCACCTGGGGCGAGGTGGGCCGCGCCGTGGTGGTGGCGCGGCCCGGCTCCGGGCTCACCGAGCGGCGGGTGCTGGACGGCCTGGCCGGCCGGATGGCCAAGTACAAGATCCCCAAGTCGGTGGTGTTCGCCGACGAACTGCCGCGCAACGCGGCCGGGAAGGTCCTCAAGTCCGTGCTGCGCGGCACCTACGGCGACCGCTGAACCTCGCCTACTGCGGCCCGGGGGAGGGCTCGCTGTAGAACTGCCCCGGCCCCTGGGGCGCCGCCCCCTGCTGCTGTGGGGGCGGCCCGTACTGCTGTGGAGCCTGGGGCTGCTGCGAGGCTTGGGGCTGGTGCGGAGCCTGGGATTGCTGCGGGGGTCCGGGCTGGGGCGGAAACTGCTGGTGCGGAGGCTGGGGCTGCTGCGGTGCGGGCCCCGGCTGGTGCGGACCCTGCGGCGGGGCGGGCTGCTGCCGCTGCCAGCGGTTCAGCGCGGCCAGGGCGATCTCCTGGGTGCGGGTCAGCCGCCCAGAACCCTGGTCGGGCCCGGAGCCCCCGGAGCCCTGCCCGGGCTCCGGCGGCACCGCCTGCCGCGCCGCCACCCGGGCCTTGACGCCCAGCGCGTACGACAGGCACAGCAGGAAGGTGAACACCACCAGGTAGGCGCCGTGCTCGACCAGATCCATCATCTTGCCCTCGACCCCGGCCAGCACGCAGAACACGGCGAACCCGAGCACCCAGCCGAACAGCGCCGGCAGGAACCACACGTCCCGGCGGCGCACCAGCCCGACCAGGGCCAGCAGCACCAGCAGGCCCTCCACGACCTTGACCGCGATCAGCGCGGGGGAGGCGGCGCCCTCGCCCAGATAGCCCGCCATCTCCATACGGTGGGCGCTCCAGCCGAGCACCGACAGCAGCAGGGTGCTGACCCCGTAGGCCACCATGAAGATGCCGATCGGGTAGTGGAACCGGTGGAAGGTCACCCGCCGCGGCTGCTGCCCCGGCAGATCCGGCAGCGGCGGTGGAACGGACGGCGCCTGCATCGGCTGCGGGGGTGGCGGAGGCGTCACCTGCACCGGCTGCGGCTGCGGCTGCGGCTGTTGCGGCGCGGACTGCTGCGGTAGGGGTTGCTGCAACGTGGGCTGCGGCGCGGGTGGGGAGGCCGGCGGCTCCGGGGGAACGACCTGCGGGGCGGTGGCCTTTGCCGGTCCCGGCGGAGGCGGCCCGGGCTGCGCCTCGGACGCCTGCTCGGGCCGGGATGCCCGCTCGTCCTGGGATGCCCGCTCGGGCCGGGATGCCCGCTCGGGCTCGGCCGGCAGCGGCTGGGGCGCGGTGGCCGCCGCGCCGGCCGGCTCGTCCTGGCGGGTCTGGTCGAGGGCGTCCGGGGAGACCCGCTCCGGTATCGCGATCTCCCGGGTCCGGTCGTCGTCCGGTGGTTGGTCCGTCACTACCGCCATCCTCCCCTGCAAAGCCCCCGGTCGTTATGCGAAAGATAGCCGGTTCGGGGCCCCGGCGGCGTGCCGTCGCCCCGCCCCGGTGCGGACCTATTGGCGCACCTTGCACCGAATGGTGCATATTTTGACGTGTTGCGGGTCATTCTATATTCCGCTTGTTCCGCGGGTAAATTTCGCAATGCGGCTTGCGGATCGAGTTGCGGGCGCGCGATGCTTTCCCGTATATCGGGCCGCATGATGATCACGGGGAGGTCCGAAGTGACGCCTGACAGCACTGAAACCGCCACACCGTACGACACCCGGTTGGAATATCTGGAAAGGCTGGGGGACGCGCTGGTCCACCGGGGTTTCCAGGTGCGCCTGAGCGCGCCCCTGGAACGGCCGGCCAGCCTGCATGTGATGAATCCGGAGGCGACCGCGCTCACCGAGAACATTCTCGCCGAGCAGGGCTCCGACGGCTGGTGGTTCTGGTGGTCGTGGGCCGAGCGCATCGCCGCGGCCGACGACGTCGCCACCGCCGCCGACCGGGTCGCCCGCGTCCTGGCCGTCCATTGATCCGTCGGTCCGGGCACGACCGCCGGATCGCGGGAACGCGCCTGCCGGGCCATCCCGGCCCGGTCAGGCGTGCGGCAGGATACGCGGTCAGGGACGTGGCTCGCGGGGCAGACCCAGGGTGCGTTCGGCGATGATGTTGCGCTGGATCTCGCTGGATCCGGCGTAGATGGTGTCGGCACGGCTGAACAGGAACAGCCGCTGCGCGTCGGTCGGCTCGTAGCGGTCCGGCGGCGCCGGCTCGGTGAGCATCCCGGCCGCGCCGTGCACGTCCACGGCCAGTTCGCCGAGCCGCCGGTGCCACTCCGACCAGTAGAGCTTGGCGATGGACACCTCCGGGCCCGGCTCGCCGGCGGCCAGGGACCGCATGGTGCGCAGCGCGTTGAAGCGCATGATCTCCAGCTCGATCCACGCCCGTGACAGCCGGTCGCGCAGCGCCGGGTCGCGGCCGGCCCCGTTGCGCCGGGCGACCTCGATGACCGCCTCCAGCTCGCGGCGGAACAGCAGTTGCTGTCCCAGCGTCGAGGCGCCCCGCTCGTACCCGAGCGTCGCCATCGCCACCCGCCAGCCGTCGCCGGGGGCGCCCAGGATGTTCTCCCGCGCCGTCCGCGCGCCGTCGAAGAACACCTCGTTGAACTCGCCGGTACCGGTGGCCTGGATGATCGGGCGCACCTCCACGCCCGGCTGCCGCATCGGGACCAGCAGGTAGGACAGGCCCCGGTGCCGGGTGCTGCCCGGCTCGGTACGGCAGACCACGAAGCACCAGTCGGCCACGTGCGCCAGCGACGTCCACACCTTCTGGCCGTGGATCACCCACTCGTCGCCCACCAGCTCGGCGCGGGTCTGCACGTTGGCCAGGTCCGACCCGGCGTCCGGCTCGGAGTAGCCCTGGCACCACAGCTCGTCGCCGCGCCGGATCGCGGGCAGGAACCGGCGCTTGTGGGCCTCGGTGCCGAAGTCGATGATGGTCGGGCCGATCAGCCCCTCGCCGATGTGCCCCACCCGGTGCGGCGCCCCGGCCCGCGCGTACTCCTCGAAGAAGACGACCTGCTGCTCCAGCGTGGCGTCGCGCCCGCCGTGCTCGGCCGGCCAGCCCAGGCACGTCCAGCCGGCCCTGCCCAGATGCCGTTCCCAGGCGTGCCGGATCTCGTGGCCCTCGTGCTCGCGGCCGGGCCCGCCCAGCCCGCGGGCGGCGGCGAAATCGCCGGTCAGGCTGTCCTCCAGCCAGCCGCGCACCTCCCGGCGGAACGCCTCCAGGTCCTCGCCGCCGTCCGACTCAGCCATCGAACCTCCCGTAGGCGCCCCGGTAGAACAGCAGCGGGTCGCCGTCATGGTGCTTGTCCAGGTGATGCACCCGGGCCACGACGATCCGGTGGTCGCCGGCCGGGATCTCCGCTTCCACCGCGCACTCGATCCAGGCCAGCGCGCCCTCCAGCACCGGCCCGCCGCCGGGCGAGAGCGTCCACTCCAGCCCGGCGAACTTGTCGCCGCCCTTGGCGGCGAGCCGGCGGCAGACCTCCTCCTGGGAGCGGCTCAGGATGTTGACGCACAACCGTTCGGCCTCGCGCAGCCGCGGCCAGCTGGTGCTGGTGTGCGCCACGCAGAACGACACCAGGGGCGGGTCCAGTGACACCGAGGTGAAGGAGTTGGCCGCCAGCCCCGCCGGCCGTCCGCCGGGACCGATCGCGGTGACGGCGACCACTCCGGTGGCGAACCGGCCGAGCACGGAACGGAACCGCGCGCCGTCGATGTCCGTCACGGACATGGCCGCCGTCCCCGACGGGCCGTTCGGCGACCCGGGCCCGCGCCGTCCCGCCTGCCGCTCGGAAAACCGGTCGGCAGGTGCGCAGCCGGCACCACAAGCCGCGTATGCCCGTTCGCCCATCGAAGCCGGTCCCTTCCGCCCGACGGGTCCCGGCGGCTCCCGGGATCCGTCTGCTGGCCAAGTGCCTGTTTGCGGGCAGGACGGCTCCGCTCGGGTGCCGACCCGCGCGGACGTGCCCTGTCCCGCATCCCATTCAACGGCCCCGCCCGCCCGTTCCGGCACGTCCTGTCCCGCTCAGCGGTGATATCGGTCCAAGGTCCGAGCGGAGTCCTAGGACCGCCGGTCCACTCCCGGCCTCCGGAACCGGCGGCCTGCGGCATCACCGCCGAACGGCGTCGGGCGTCCGCCCGGTGACCGGGACGGCGCTCCGGCCGGACCCGGGCGCACCGGCCCGCGGGCCGGTGCGGTGACCACTCGCCTTCGCCGGGCCGCGGCCGGAGTCCCGGGGCGGCAGTACGCGCGGGCCGGCTCGCCTCAGGCCGGCTAGCCGGGAGCCGGGACGGAGTGCTGGACGGCGTGCTCGATCAGGGAGATCAGGACGTGCTTGGCCGACTCGCGGTCGCGGGCGTCGCAGGTGACCACCGGCACCTGCGGGTCCACGTCCAGGGCGTCGCGGATCTCCTCCAAGCTGTACCGGTGGGCGCCCTCGAAGCAGTTGACCGCGACGACGAACGGAATGTCGCGCTGCTCGAAGTAGTCGATGGAGGCGAAGCTGGCGGTCAGCCGGCGGGTGTCGGCCAGCACCACCGCACCCAGCGCCCCCCGGGCCAGCTCGTTCCACATGAACCAGAACCGGTCCTGTCCGGGCGTGCCGAACAGGTAGAGGACCACCCCGTCGCGCATCGTGATCCGGCCGAAGTCCATCGCCACGGTGGTGGTGGTCTTGGCCTCCACCCCGCGGGTGTCGTCCACCCCGACACTGGCGTCGGTGAGGAACTCCTCGGTACGCAGCGGCCGGATCTCGCTGACACTGCCCACCAGGGTCGTCTTGCCGACCCCGAAACCCCCGGCGACCAGGATCTTCAGCGCGATCCGTGGCCCGTCGTCAGAGCGCGCGAAGCTCATCGATCACCCTCCTCAGCAGCCGCGGATCGGGGCGCGCGGCCGGGGCGGCCGGCCGGGCCACCTCGATCAGCCCCTGCTCCAACAGCTCGTCCACCAGCACCACGACCACGCCCAGCGGCAGGTCCAGCTCCGAGGCCAGGTCGGCGACCGTGTACGGCCGCCGGCACAGCGCCAGCAGCCGCTGCTGCTCGCGGGTGAGCCGAACGTGCCCGGGCACCGGCCGGCCCGACCCGATCAGGATCGCCACGATGTCCAGCGGCTCACCGCGCGGTCTGGCCCGCCCTCCGGTCAGCGCGTACGGGCGTACCAGTGGCCCCGCGGCCTCGTCGATCCAGCGTTCACCGGGCGGATCTGTCCATGACTGCATGGCGGCTCACTCCGCCGGTCGTCTGATCCCTGTGGACAGTTGTTTGCGCACCCGCTTGACCAGCATGGTCATCTCGTAGGCGACCAGGCCGGCGTTGGCTCCGGCCTCGCTGAGCAGCGCCAGGCAACTGCCGCTGCCGGCGGGGACCACGAAGAACAGCCCGTCTTCCATCTCCACGATGGTCTGCCGGACCTCCCCGCTGGCCAGGTGCGGCTTGGCCCCCACCGCCAGGCTGTGGAAACCGGCTGCCAGCGCGGCCAGGTACTCGGCGTCCTCGCGCGCCACCCCGCGCGAGGCCCCCATCACCAGACCGTCCCGGGACAACACGATCACCTTGCGTATCTGGCCGACCCTGTCGACGAGATCGTCGAGCAGCCAGCCCAGCTCGCCGGCGACACCGGACTCGGTCATGACTTACCTCCATCAGCGGCTCCGTCGCCGGAGCCGTCCTCATCGTCGGCACGGCCGCGCAGCCATCCGCCTTGCAGCGAGGCGAGCAGGTCACGGCTCTGCTCGGCGGAGCGGTCGCGGGGCAGGCCCTCCGGCTCCGCGGACCCGTCCTCGTCGGTGGAGCCGACCGGGCCGACCGCGCGCAGTTGCGGCACCAGGTTGGCCTGCCGGACCCGGCGCGGCAGCGGCGCGGGACGTCCGTCGGCCGACTCCCGGCCCGGGACGTCCGCCCCGGCCGGCTCCGTCGCCGTGTGCCGCCCGCTCACCGGCTGCGGTCCCGTCACCGGCTGTGGTCCGGTCACCAGGTACGGCCCGTCCGCCCGGCCACCGGCCGGGGGCGTGCGGTCTGTGGTGGCCTGCTGGGGCTCGAACCAGGAGCGCGCGGCGGGCACCTCGATCCGACCCGGCTCCCCGGCGGTCCCCTGCGGGCCGGCCGGCAGCTGCGGTCCGGTGCTCTGCCGGGGAACGTCGAGCGCGTTGAGCACCTCGGGCTCGGCGTCGCCCGGAGGCAGCGCCGTGTCGGCGACCAGATCGGGCGGGAGCAGCACCACGGCGGTGGTCCCGCCGTACACCGACTCCTGCAACGCCACCTTGACGCCGTGCCGGGCAGCCAGCCGGGCGACCACGAACAGCCCCAGCCGGTCGGTGTCGGCCAGGTCGAACTCCGGCGGCTCGGCCAGCCGCTGGTTCAGGTCCGCCCGCTCGCGCGCGTCGATGCCGATGCCCCGGTCGATCACCTCAATCGCGTAGCCGTTGGCCACCAACTCGCCGCGCACCAGCACCTCGGTGGGCGGCGGCGAGTACTGGGTGGCGTTCTCCACCAGCTCGGCCAGCAGGTGGACGATGTCGGCGACCGCCGCGCCCGCCAGCGCGGCCGGGGTGCCGGCGACCACCTCCACCCGGGTGAAGTCCTCCACCTCGGCGGCCGCCGAGCGCAGCACGTCCTCGATCGGCACCGGCCGGCTCCAGCCCCGGCCCGGCGCCGCGCCGGACAGGATGATCAGGCCCTCGGCGTGCCGCCGCATCCGGGTGGTCAGGTGGTCGATGCGGAACAGGTCCTCCAAGACGTCGGGGTCGGCGACCCGGCGCTCCATGGCGTCCAGCATGCGCAGCTGCCGGTGCAGCAGCGACTGGCTGCGCCAGGCCAGGTTGAGGAAGACACGGCTGATGCCCTTGCGCAGGTGCGCCTCGCTGACCGCGGTCTCGATCGCGGTGCGCTGCACCTTGGTGAAGGCGGTGGCGACCCCGGCGACCTCGGTGGTCCGGCCGCCCTCCAGCGACGCGGTGTTCATGGCGGCGTCCACGTCCACGTCCTCGCCGCGGCGCAGCCGGCCGACCACGTCGGGCAGCCGGTCGTCGGCCAACTCGTCGGCGGCCCGCTGCAACCCGAGCAGCTCGCGGACCAGACCCCGGGCGAACAGGGCCGTCAGCACGAGCGAGACGATCACCGCCAGCAGGCCGAACCCGCCGACCGTCACCAGCCGCAGCACGATACGGTCGCCGACCACCTCGTTCTCGCGCTCCAGCGCCAGACCGGTCTCGGTGACAGCCTCGTCCAGCGTGGCCAGCACCGCCGGGACGGTCTGCGCCCAGGAGTCGGTGGCGGCCGGCAGCCGTGATCCGCGGGAGGCCAGGACCGCATCCTCCATCGCCTGGAAACGCTGGTAGTCCGGCTGCTCGAGGTACTCCTCGATGGTGGTCAGCAAGGGGCCGTCCAGCTCCGTCAGGCCCAGCTCAAGCTGCTGCCGCCGCTTGGCGGCCCACTCCACCAGCGCGGTCCGCTCGGCGGTGGTCATCCGGCCACCGGACGCCTGGATCGCGGTGATCAGCGCGTCCTCGCGGACCAGGTACTCCCGGGACCAGGTCACCGAGATCACCCCGTGGCCCTGCTGGAAGACGTCCAGGTCGTCGACCCGCTGGCTGCGGTACATCCGGAAGGCGGTCTCGTTCATGTCGCCGTAGGCCTCGATGACCTCGACCACGTTCATCCGACCCGAGTCGACCGCCGAGCGCACTGCGCCCAGCCCGTCCAGCGTGCCGAGCAGCTCGGTCAGCAGGTCTCGGGCGCGCCGGCCCAGCGTGTCGTCGATGCCGTCGCCGGCCGCCTTGCGCAGCGCGGCCACGGCGGCGTCGGTCCTGGCCCGCTGCGCGTCCAGGTCGGCCCGTCCCTGGACGCCGTCGGTGCTGATGAACACCGAGGACAGCGTGCGCTCCCGCTGGATGTGCGCGGTGGCGACGGTGGCCGGCTGGACGATCGCGTCGTAGGAGTGGGAGATCGCGTACCGGTCGAGGGCCGCGCCGAGGGTGACGTTGGCGGCAAAGCCCCACAGGGCGATCAGGGAGACCATCGGGATGACCAGCAGCCCGGCGATGCGCAGCCGGATCGAGCGGCGGCGTCTCGGCCGTACCGCGGCCGCGGGTCCGTTCTCGGCGACAACCATCCTGGCCGCCCTCCTCAAGCGGGACGGGCGCCGATGGGGCCGCGATGCGCGTCCGCGAAGGCGCGGGAACACTCGAGACACCCGCGGACACCCCGTTTTCCTGCGGTTTGTTCAGCCTACGAGCGACATATGCTCCCCGTCGCGCCTCGCGGGCGCAAGACCTGTGGCCTGGTCTCATCGATGAACAGGCCTGGTATGGCCATCATTTATGGACAATTCGGGGCAGACTGGACATGGTTTCGGAGGGCGGTCGTGAATCGCCGGCCGTGCCGTTGACATCGGCGAATGCCATGTCAACTGCGATCGCCCGGCGGAACCCGGTCGAGTCGGTGAGGAGTGTTCCCCTGCGGCCGTGGACCGGGTGCCGGAAAAGGGGCGACGGAACAGTGCGGTCAGCCGGGGCGGTGCGTGTCGGCCGAGCGCACGGCCGGAAGCGTCCGGCAGACGGTCATTCCGGCCGTGGCGGCAAAACCGGTGCCCAGTGCCTCGACCCACGTCAGCACCCGCCTGCGGGTGAGTCCGGGCGCCCGCCGGGGACGCTCGCGCAGTGCCAGCCAGGCCAGCCAGCCCACCGTGACGATGCCCCAGTAGGAGACCAGCCGGTAGAGCCCGACGGCGGCGCCCGCCGACGCCAACCCGGAGCCCAGCGCCACCAGCGCCCCCGCCATCGCGCTCTCGATCGCTCCGAGCCCGCCCGGCAGCACCGGCAGCAGGCTGCCCGCCGCCTGGGCGGCGAAGTACGCCAGCGCCACCCCGTACGGGGAGACCTCGATGCCCACTGAGCGGGTCGCCGCCACCAGCGCCAGGATGTCGAACAGCCAGTTGAGCAGGGCGAAGACCGCCAATGTCCCCCAGTCACCCGCCGACAGCCGCAACGGCCCGCGCCCCCAACCCCCCGCCGCGCCCGCTGTCTGCGTCGAGTCGGCCGTCTGCGTCGCGTCCGCCGTCTGTACCGTGTCGGCCGTCTGTGTCGTATTCGCGGCGTGCCCGGTGTCCGGCCGGGCGGTGTCCGGATTCGGCGCCGCCAGGGAGCGCACCACCTCGCGGAACTGCCTCACATGCGGTGCGATCTGCGGGCGTTCCAGGCAGGCGCGGACGGCACGGCGGGCCGGGGCCGTCAGCCGGGCGGGCCAGGACGCGCGCCGCGAGGCCGACCACAGCAGCACCGCCAGGGCGGCCGGCACCGCCAGCCCCGCCAGCGCCAGGGCGGCCGGGATCCGGGAATGCGGCTCGGCCAGCAGCGCCAGCAGCGCGACCAGGCTGTAGGCGGTGGTGGTGATCACCCCGCCGATCACGATCACCGCCGTGGCCAGCTGGGCGGTGGCGCCGCTGCGCCGGAACTGCCGGAAGGTGTAGACGACGCTCACCGCAGGCCCGGCGGGCAGCGTGGTGGACAGCGCATTGCCCGCGTACGTCACCGCGAACGTGCGGCGCAGCGAGATCCGCAGGCCGCCGCGGCGCAGCAGCCGGTGCTGCAGCCGGGCGAAGGCCCCCATGGACAGCGCGGCTGTCACGACCAGGACGGCCAGCCAGACGGGCTCGGCGCGGGTCGCCGTCGCCCACACCTGCCCCAAGTCGGGCAGCTCGTCGGCCAGGACCACGAGGGAGGCGGCGGCCAGGAGCAGCAGGGCGGCGCGGGTGAGCCACCACCGGCCACGGCGCTCCCGCGCGACCGGCTCGCCTGTGCCGAACACGCCCTCGCCGTCCACCGGTTCACCTCGCAAGCTTGATCATCTTGCGCAACGGTGCTGCCGGTAAAGCTGTTCCCCGAGAGACGTGACGAAACCTTGGAAGTGAGCCGCGTCACACGTCCCCCGGCCGACCCGGCGCCGCATGGGATCGGCGGCCTGGCCGCTCACGGGTCCCTGACCTCCAGCCCCAGCGCCCCGGCGAGCACGATCGCCTGAACGGGGTCGATCACCGCGCCGGCCAGCGCGGCGGTGCGCGGATCCAGCGACGACAGGTTGCTGCCGCGCAGGTCGCAGCCGGACAGGTCGGCCTTGTGCAGCCAGGCGCCGGACAGGTCGACGTCGCGGAAGGACGCCCCCGCGCAGCGTGCCCCGGTCAGGTCCGCCTCCCGCATCCGCACCCCGGTGAACGACGAGCCGCGCAGATCGGCCCCGGGCAGCCCGGCGAATGACCAGTCGCCGCCCTCCGCCTTCAGCAGCCCGTACGTGCAGCCGTCGAACATGCTCCCGACGAGCTTGCACCCGGTGAAGGCGGTGTCGAAGAACGAGCACCGCACGAACGTGCAGTTCACGAACGCGGCGTCCGTGTGCGTGGAGGCGTTGAACCGCACCCCCCGGAAGACGCACTCGCTGAATACCGCCCCCCGCCCGGACGCCTCGGTCATATCCACGTCCACGAAGGCCACGTTGGCATGCTCATGGCCGGACAGGTCCCGGCCGTCCCAGTCCTCCGAACGGATCGTGATGTCGGTGGGCGGCACGGGCCGCCCGTGCTTGCGGTCAGCCATGCTCGTAGGCGGTCATGGGACCGGGTCGGGTGCGCATTGCGCCGACGCTACCGACCCCCTCTGTCATTCCACGGTGAGCACAGCCTTGCCCCGCAACCGTCGCCCGGTTGCACGAGGACGTGACGGTCGAGGACGTCGCCGCGTTCATGCGGATGGCCGATGCCGTCGTTCCTCCTGAACGCCGCCGCAAGGCGCTCGACGTACTGCTGAACGGGCTCGCGACGCCCGATCCGGGATAACTGACGACTTTGTGTCAAGTTCTCTTGGTAGCTGGTGCCCCATCGGTCGGTCGATTGTTACTTTCCTGACATGACTTGGATCTACGACTTCATCGACCTACTGCCCAAGGTGGAACTTCACGTTCACTTGGTAGGTTCCGCCTCGGTGCAGACTGTGCTGGAACTGGCCGCCGGTCACCCCGATAGCCGCCTTCCACGCACTCCCGAGGGCCTGCGCGGCTTCTACAAGTTCCGCGACTTCCGGCACTTCGCCGAGGTGTATCAGGCGGTCAGCGACGTCGTCCGGCGGCCGGAGGACATCGCCACGCTCGTGTTGGGCGCCGCCCGCGACCTGGCGGCGCAACGCGTCCGATACGTCGAGCTCACCGTGACCCCCTACACCCACGTGCTCGCCGGGATGAGCATGCCGGCCGTCACCGAGGCGCTGGATGTGGCGGCCCGCCAGGCGAGCGAACGCCACGGCATCCGCGTCGCCTACATCTTCGACATCGCGGGCCAGCACGGTGGCGCGGGGGCCCGCGCCACCGTCGATCACGCCCTGCACCACCCGCCCGAACGGCTGGTCGGCCTCGGACTCGGCGGCGTTGAGCAGGTGAGGGCCGCCCACGCGGACGCCTTCCGCGACGCCTTCCGAGCGGCCGTCGCTGCGGGACTGCACAGCCTTCCGCACGCAGGGGAGATGACGGGGCCCGAGACCATCTGGGAGGCGATCGACGGGCTGGGCGCCGAGCGCATCGGGCACGGCATCAGCTGCCTGGACGACCGGCGGCTGATTGACCACCTGCGAGAGACCCGCCTGCCGTTGGAGGTCTGCCCGACCTCCAACGTCCGCACCGGGCAGGTGGCCGAGCACGCCGCGCACCCCCTGCCGCGGATGCTGGAGGAGGGCCTATACGTCACGCTCAACAGCGACGACCCGCCCATGTTCGGCACCTCTCTGACCGGCGAGTACAGGGTGGCCGCCGACGTGTTCGGCCTGGGCCCGGGGGACCTGGCCGACCTGGCCCGCAACGCCGTGCGCGCGTCTTTTCTCGACGCGGTGGGGCAGGCGGAGATCCTCACCGAGATCGACACCGTCAGCGGCTGAGGTCAGCGGTCGAGCGTCATCGGCGGGACCGGGGCGCCGGCGCGCCCTGCGGCAGCCCGGGGAACGCCGGCGGGACGGCCCGACCCCCCGCACTCCGGCGCCAGCCGACCGACCGGCTCATGGCCTCCTGCATGGCGAGCGCCGCGTACCGGCGCAGGTCCGCCTCCTCGGCGCCGGCCAGGGCCAGATGGGCGGCCAGCGCCCGGTCCTCCAGGACGGCGGCGAGTTCGGCGGCCGTCTTCGCCGAGGTCACCCGGACCGGCAGCCGGTAGGCGGCAGCGGCGGCCACCGGCCGCGCCCGCCGCTGCACCAGGTGCGCCGTGAGCTGGTCGCGGCGGGTCCGGTGCGCGTTCATGACCAGGCGGGCCGTCTCCTGCCCGGCGCCGCTCAACCCGGCGCCCACCACCCCGTACCCGTAGACGGCGGCGTGCTCGGCGGCCAGCGCCGCCTGCAGCGCCTCGACGGTGCGGCTCATCCCTCGTCCTCGGTCAGCATCGCTGCGTGCCCGGCCTCGCAGGCGCCGATGCTGGCCAGCAACTGGGCCATCTCTGGCGTCACCCGCTGCACATCGTTTACCCGGGCCCCGGCCGCCTCGCCCTCGACACGGCGCAGCAGCCCCAGCACCTGTGACTCCTTGCCGGGGACCTCGGGCGGTGCCGCCGGCGACGCGGTGGCGGTGACCTTTTCGGTCCCAGGGATGTAATGGCGTCGCAAGGCCCCCAGGTGTTCGCGGTGATGCGCGAGCACGGGGTTTAGCCGCTTGCCGAGGCCCGGATGAGCCCGCAGCGCCGCCTCGTACAGCGCGACCAGGCGCTGCTCGGCGGCGATCGCGGCGGTCAGGACGGCGACGTCCGGCAGGGGCGCGGGCACCCGCGGCCCCTTCTCGGCGCACCCGCCGAGCGCTGCGGCCGACACGGCGCCGCCCAGCAGCGTCCGCCGCGACACGGCCGGTCCCGCCGGTGTCCTGGCTGGTCGCAAGCCGTTCTCCTGGCCCGTGTCGTGATGTGACCGTCGTGTCGGCACGTGACGCCCGTGGCGTGAAGTGACGCGGTCAGGCAGTATTCCACAGCGCACACGGGTGTTCCGCCGCGTCACCGCCGCGCCGGGTGCCCGACCGAAAGAACGCTGCTGAGCCCGCCTGTCGATAGGCTTGAATACGTAAACTGCGGCGTCCGTACCAGGAGGAGGTCCCCCATGAGCGTCGAATCCGACCGTGGCCGCGCTCGGCGGGCTCCCCACCGGGACGGGCGGCCCACCGGCCACCGGGAGGGGCGACCCACCTCCGGGGGTGGCCCGTCGCGGGCGCAGCTGCAGGCCGAGCTCACCCGGCTGGTGGGGCCACTGGTCGCCGAGCAGGGCCTGGACCTGGAGGAGCTGGACGTCAAGCCCGCCGGGCGGCGTCGGCTGGTGCGCGTCGTGGTGGACGCCGACGGCGGCGTGAGCCTGGACGACGTGGCGAGCCTGAACCAGACGGTGTCCAGCGCGCTCGACGACACCGACGTGATGGGCAACGCCCCGTACGTCCTGGAGGTCACCTCGCCCGGCGTGGACCGGCCGCTGACCGAGCCGCGGCACTGGCGGCGCGCGACCGGCCGGCTGGTGCGCACGGCGCTGGCCGACGGCGGCCAGGTCGAGGGGCGGGTGGTCGCCGCCGACGACGACGCGGTGGTCCTGGAGATCGCCGGCCGGCGGCGCCGGTTCGGCCACGGCGAGCTGGGCCGCGGCAGGGTGCAGGTGGAGTTCCGCCGTCCGGAGGAGCGGGTCGAGGGGCGGGCCGGGTCCGGCGATGACGACGACGAGCCCGCCGACCCGGGAACCGACGAGGCCGGGAACTGAGGGGGAGCTTACGTGGACATCGACATGGCTGCGCTGCGCAGCCTCGAGAGCGAGAAGGACATCTCGCTCGATCTGGTCGTCAAGGCCATCGAAGACGCCATGCTGATCGCCTACCACCGCACGGAGGGGGCGGCGCCGAAGGCGCGGGTGGAGCTGGACCGCAGAAGCGGGCACGTGACGGTGTGGGCGGCGGAGATCGACGAGGAGGGCAACACCCTCCGGGAATATGACGACACCCCCGAGGGTTTCAGCCGTATCGCGGCGACCACGGCCAAGCAGGTCATCCTGCAGAAGCTGCGCGACGCCGAGGACGAGCTGACGTTCGGGGAGTATGCCGGCCGCGAGGGCGACATCGTCTCCGGCGTGATCCAGCAGGGCAAGGACCCACGCAACGTGCTGGTGGACCTGGGCCGGATCGAGGCGGTGCTGCCCCCGCAGGAGCAGGTGCCGGGCGAGTCCTATGAGCACGGCGACCGGCTGCGGGCCTACGTGGTGCAGGTGCGCAAGGGCCACCGGGGCCCGTCGGTGCAGCTGTCGCGGACCCACCCCAACCTGGTCCGCAAGCTGTTCGCGCTGGAGGTGCCCGAGATCGCCGACGGCACCGTGGAGATCGCGGCCATCGCCCGGGAGGCCGGGCACCGTACCAAGATCGCGGTACGGTCCCGCAAGGCCGGGGTGAACGCCAAGGGGGCGTGCATCGGCCCGATGGGCAGCCGGGTCCGCAACGTGATGCACGAGCTGCACGGAGAGAAGATCGACATCATCGACTGGTCGGAGGATCCGGCCGAGTTCGTCGGCAACGCGCTCTCGCCCGCCCGGGTGAGCGGCGTGCAGGTGGTCGACGAGGGCGGCCGGGTGGCTCGGGTGATCGTGCCCGACTACCAGCTGTCGCTGGCCATCGGCAAAGAGGGGCAGAACGCCCGGCTGGCGGCTCGGCTGACCGGCTGGCGGATCGACATCCGGCCCGACACCGAGCAGCCGGCCCCGCCCGGTCCGGGCCAGGCCACCGGGACGGGTCGGGCCGGGTCCGACACGTCCGGATCAAGTACGGAGCATGCGACAGGTCCCGCCGACGCGTCGGCGCGGTAGACTCATGAGACGTGGCCCGGCCGCTCAGGGTGATGGCCCATGCCGTACCTGCGTGGGCTGCCGGGTTCGCACGGCCAAGTCCGACCTGCTGCGCCTGGTGGCGGTCGAGGGCGTGATCGTCCCCGACCCCCGCGGGCGGCTGCCGGGAAGGGGTGCCTCCATACACCCCGACCTGGGATGTCTCGAGCTTGCAGAGCGTCGTCGGGCGTTCCCCCGGGCCTTTCGCCTGGCGGGGCCGCTCGATCCGAGCATGCTGCGGGAACGCCTCGAGGCACAGGCCAGGCGGCAGGAGGACGGCCGAACGGTAAGCGACGTCTAGTCGGAAGCAGGTCGAGATTGCTATGAGCGCTCGATGAGCACGCCGCGATGAGTACGGCAAGTTAGCGACGGCCCGGAGGCCGCTACCTCCCGGGTCGAGTAGGGAGTGCAGTGGCGAAGGTCCGGGTTTACGAACTCGCCAAGGAGTTCGGTGTCGAGAGCAAGGTCGTCATGGCCAAGCTCCAGGAAATGGGCGAGTTCGTACGGTCGGCGTCCTCCACGATCGAGGCGCCGGTCGTTCGAAGGCTTACCGAAGCTTTCTCCAATTCTTCTCAGGGCTCCGGCAAGGGCGGCGGCCGCAGGCCGCAGGCTCCCGGCCGGCGGCCCGAGCAGGCGGCCCCCAGGCCGCCCGTGGGCGCCGACGGCGGCGCCCGCCCCGCGGTGCCCAGGCCGGGCCCCGCGCCTAAGCCGGGCCCGCGGCCCGGTCCCCAGGGTCCCCGGCCCGAGGGTCCTCGTCCCGAGGGTCCCCGGCCCGGCGGTGGCGGCGCGGGCCGTACGGCGCCGCGTCCGGGTCCCGTTCCGCAGGCCCCCGTGCAGCAGGTGCCGAGTGCGCCGAGCGCCCCGGGCGGCGGCCGTCCCCGGCCGCAGGCGCCCGCCGCGCAGGCGGGCCCCAAGGCTCCGCCCGTGCCCGGCGGTCCCGCCGCCGGTCAGGGCGGCCACGGCGGCCATGGCGGTCCCGCGGTGCCCAAGCCGGGTCCTCGCGCGCCCAAGCCGGGCCCCCGTCCCGGCCCGCGCCAGGGTGGCGGACGTCCGGGCGCCCCGCGTCCGGGCAACAACCCGTTCAGCTCGACCAACACCGGCATGGGGACCACGCCCAAGCCCGGTCCGCGTCCCGGCCCGCCCCCCGGTGAGCGCCAGGGCGACCGCGGCCCGCGCGGCGGCGACCGGCCCGGTGGTCCGCGTCCGGCCGCGCCGCGTCCCGGTCCTGGGGCCGGCGGTCCGCGTCCCGGCGGTGGCGGCGGTATGCCGCCGCGTCCGGGCGGTCCGCGGCCGAGCCCGATGAACATGCCCTCGCGGCCCAGCACCGGGGGACCGGGCGGTGGGCGCGGTCCCGGTGGTGGCGGCGGCGGTCGTCCCGGTGGTGGTCGTCCCGGTGGCGGTCGTCCGGCCGGTGCGGGTCGTCCCGGTGGTGGCGGCGGCTTCGGCGGTCCGCGTCCCGGTGGTGGCGGCGGTGGTCGTCCCGGTGGCGGTGGCGGCTTCGGCGGTCCGCGTCCCGGTGGCGGCGGCCGTGGCCGTGGCGGTACGGCGGGTGCCTTCGGGCGTCCAGGTGGTCGCCCGGCACGTGGCCGCAAGTCCAAGAAGCAGCGGCGTCAAGAGTTCGACAACATGCAGGCGCCCGCCATCGGCGGCGTCCAGGCTCCGCGCGGCGGCGGCAAGGCCATCAAGCTGCCGCAGGGCGCCTCGCTGACCGACTTCGCCGAGAAGATCGGCGCCAACCCGGCGTCGCTGGTGCAGATCATGCTGCACCTCGGCGAGATGGTCACCGCGACTCAGTCGGTCAGCGAGGACACCCTCAAGCTGCTCGGCGCCGAGCTGGACTTCGACGTCCAGGTGGTCTCGCCCGAGGACGAGGACCGCGAGCTGCTGGAGTCGTTCGACATCGAGTTCGGCGAGGACAGCGGTGGCGAGGAGGAGCTGGCGGTCCGGCCGCCGGTGGTGACCGTCATGGGTCACGTCGACCACGGTAAGACCAAGCTGCTGGACGCGATCCGCAACGCCAACGTGGTGGCCGGCGAGGCCGGCGGCATCACCCAGCACATCGGCGCCTACCAGGTGCAGACCGAGGTCGACGGCGAGGACCGCAAGATCACCTTCATCGACACCCCGGGTCACGAGGCGTTCACCGCCATGCGTGCCCGCGGTGCCGACACCACCGACCTGGTGGTGCTGGTGGTCGCCGCCGACGACGGGGTCAAGCCGCAGACCACCGAGGCGATCGACCACGCCACGGCGGCCGGGGTGCCGATCGTGGTGGCGGTCAACAAGATCGACAAGGAGGGCGCCGACCCGCAGCGGGTGCGGGCCCAGCTCACCGAGTACGGCCTGGTCGCCGAGGAGTACGGCGGTCAGACCCTGTTCGTGGACGTGTCCGCCAAGCAGGGCATCAACCTCGACGGACTGCTTGAGGCGATCGTCCTGACCGCCGACGCCGAACTGGACCTGAAGGCCAACCCGGACATGGACGCCCAGGGCGTCGCCATCGAGGCGCACCTGGACCGCGGCCGGGGCGCGGTGGCGACCGTGCTGGTGCAGCGCGGCACCCTGCGGGTCGGCGACTCGATCGTCTGCGGTGTGGCGCACGGCCGGGTGCGGGCGATGCTCGACGAGAACTACAAGCCCGTCGAGGAGGCCGGGCCGTCGCGACCGGTGCAGGTGCTCGGCCTGACCGCGGTGCCCAGCGCGGGCGACAACTTCCTGGTCGTCGAGGACGACCGGGTGGCCCGTCAGATCGCCGACAAGCGCACTGCACGCAAGCGCAACGCCGAACTCCTGCGCGCCCGGCCCTCCGGGTCGCTGGAGGAGATCATGGAGCGCCTCAAGAAGGGCGAGCGGCAGGAACTGCTGCTCATCCTCAAGGGCGACGTGTCCGGCTCGGTGGAGGCGCTGGAGGACTCGCTGCTGAAGATCGACGTGGGCGAGGAGGTCAACCTGCGGGTCATCCGCCGCGGCGTCGGCGCGATCACGCAGGACGACGTCAACCTGGCGGTGGCCTCCGACGGCGCGGTGATCATCGGCTTCAACGTCCGGCCGGAGCGCAACGCGCAGGAGGCGGCCGACCGCGAGGGCGTGGACATCCGCTTCTACTCGATCATCTACCAGGCGATCGAAGAGGTGGAGGCGGCCCTCAAGGGCATGCTCAAGCCGGAGTTCGAGGAGGTCCAGCTCGGTACCGCGGAGATCCGCGCGATCTTCAAGGTGCCGCGGATCGGCAACGTGGCCGGCTGCATGGTCCAGTCGGGCGTCATCCAGCGCGGTGCCAAGGCCCGCCTGGTGCGCCAGGGGACCGTGGTCGCCGACAACCTCACCGTCTCCTCGCTGCGCCGCGAGAAGGACGATGTGACCGAGGTCCGCGAGGGCTTCGAGTGCGGTATCGGCATCGGGTACCAGGACGTCAAGCTCGACGATGTCATCGAGTGCTTCGAGATGCGGGAGAAGCCGCGCGACTGAGCAGGCGGGGCGGGGTCACCGTGCTCGTCGGCCTGACGGCCGACTTCGCCGGTGGCCCCGCCCGCTGTGCCGACCCGGGGGGTGACCCCCGGGCCCCCGATGTGGGGAAGCCCCACCCCCCACGCCCCCTGGCGTCGGTCTCCGGCCCATGGAGCGTGGGGGGTTTGCGGGCCTGACGTTCGGCGGGACTCGACACCCGGGGTGATGGGTTAGGTGTATGTGGGTGCGTTGACGTTCGACCTGCTGCTCGGCGACGTGCGGTCGCTGAAGCAGAAGCGGTCGGTCGTGCGGCCGATCGTGGCCGAGGTGCGCAGGAGGTTCCCCGCCGTCGCGGTCGCCGAGACCGGCGCCAACGACCTGCACCGGCGGGCGGAGATCGGCGTGGCGGTGGTGTCGGCCACCGCCGGCAACTGCACCGAGGTCCTGGACGCCTGCGAACGGCTGGTGGCCGGCCGCCCCGAGGTCGAGATGCTCTCGGCACGGCGGCGGTTGTACGGCGAGGACGACTAGCCGTTCGGGGTAGGGGGATCTCCCAGATCCCCCACAAGACAAGACGAGGACGGACAGACATGGTGGACGCGGCTCGGGCGCGCAAGCTCGCCGACCGGATCCAGCAGATCGTGGCCGAGATGCTGGAACGCCGTATCAAGGATCCCCGGCTCGGGTTCGTCACGGTGACCGACGCCAAGGTCACCGGCGACCTGCGGGACGCCACGGTCTACTACACGGTGTACGGCTCGGAGGGCGAGCGGGCCGACACCGCGGCGGCGCTGGAGAGCGCCAAGGGGATCATCCGCTCCGAGGTCGGCCGGCGGACCGGGATCCGGCACACTCCCACGCTGACCTTCGAGTTCGACGCGGTGATGGACAACGCCCGGCAGATCGACGACCTGCTGGCCCGGGCCCGGGCCCACGACGAGCAGGTGGCCAAGGCGGCCGAGGGGGCCAGCCCCGCGGGGGAGGCCAATCCCTATCGCGTCGGTGAGGAGGATGCCGAAAGCGACGTCGACGCCGACGGCGGCAAGGGACACTCTTCACCGTGAGCGGGCCGGTGGCGCACACGGCGCCGTCGGCCGGAAGCGGGCACGGCAACGGGCCGGACCGTCCGCGGGCGGTCCGGCCGTCTGCGGCACCGGACGGCCGTGCGGCAGGCGAGCCGAGGGCGGGAACGTGAGCGACAGGACGATGCCCGTGCCCACCGCCGCCGGACACGCCCGTGACGGGGCGTCCGAGCAGGACCGGTGGGAGCGGGCGGTGCGGCTGATCGAGGCCGCCGGGGAGGTCTGGCTGGCCTGCCACGTGTCACCGGACGGCGACGCACTGGGGTCGATGCTGGCCTTCGGGCAGGCGCTGCGGACGCTGGGCAGGCGCTGCGCCGCCTCCTTCGGCGAGCCGTTCACGGTGCCGGCCAGCCTGGGCTTCCTGCCCGGCCAGGAACTGCTGGCCGAGCCCGGCCGGGTGCCCGCGGCCCCGGAGCTGATGATCACGTTCGACGCGGCGTCGCTGGAGCGGCTCGGCTCGCTGGCCGGGCCCGCCGGCCGGGCCCGGGAGCTGATCGTCATCGACCACCACGCCTCCAACACCGGGTTCGGCACGGTGCGGCTGGTCGACCCCGCCGCCGCGGCCACTGCGGTGCTCACCGAGCGGCTCATCGAGCGGCTCGGCGTCCCGCTGACCCGGGACATCGCCTGTGGCCTGTACGCCGGGCTGGCCAGCGACACCGGCTCGTTCAAGTACGGCTCCACCACGCCGGAGGTGCACGGCATGGCCGGGCGGCTGCTGGCCGCCGGGGTCCGGCCCGACACGGTCGGCCGCGAGCTGTGGGACCGCGCCCCGTTCGGCTACCTGCAGGTGCTCGGCGGGGCGCTGGGCCGGGCCCGGTTCGAGCCGGAGGCGGTCGGCGGGCTGGGCCTGGTGTGGACCACGATCAGCCGGGCCGACCGGGCCGCCCGCGACGTCCGCTACGACCAGCTGGAGGGCGTGATCGACCAGCTGCGTCGGGCCGACGAGGCCGAGGTCGCGGTGGTCTGCAAGGAGACCGACGACGGCCGCTGGTACGTGTCCACCCGTTCCAAGGGGCGGGTGGACGTCGGCCGGGTGTGCGTCGAGCTCGGCGGCGGCGGGCACCGGCTGGCCGCCGCCTACACCTGCGACTGCACGCCGGCGGCGGCCATCGACCGGCTGCGCGAGCTGCTGACCAGTCCGGTCGGCGACTGTGCCGGCACCCCCGCCGCAAGGGAGACCTCATGACATCGGGCCTGGTCATCGTGGACAAGCCGGCCGAGTGGACCTCGCACGACGTGGTCGCCCGGCTGCGCCGCCTGGCGGGCACCCGCCGGGTGGGGCACGCCGGCACCCTGGACCCCATGGCCACCGGCGTGCTGGTGGTCGGGATCGACAAGGCGACCCGGCTGCTGGGGCACCTGGCGCTCACCGAGAAGGTCTACGAGGCCACCATCCGGCTGGGCCAGTCCACCAACACCGACGATGCCGAGGGCGAGATCACCGCCGCCGCGCCGGCCGGCGCGGTGACCGACGCCGAGCTGACCACCGCGATCAAGGCGCTGACCGGCGAGATCCTGCAGGTGCCGCCGCAGGTCAGCGCGATCAAGGTGAACGGCCAGCGGGCCTACAAGATGGCCCGCAAGGGCGAGGAGGTTGAGCTGGCGGCCCGGCCGGTGACCGTGTCGGAGTTCATGGTGACCGCGGTCCGCCGCGCCGGCGACCTGATCGACGTGGACGCCACGATCACCTGCTCGTCGGGCACCTACATCCGCGCGCTGGCCCGGGACCTGGGCGCCGCGCTCGGCACCGGCGGGCACCTGACCGCGCTGCGCCGCACCCGGGTCGGCCCGTACGGGCTGGACCTGGCCCGTACCTTGGACCAGCTCGCCGAACGCTGCGAGGTGCTGCCCATCGGCGACGCGGTCGCCGCCGCGTTCCCGCGCCGGGACGTGACCGCCGAGCAGGCCAGGACCGTCGCGCACGGCGGGCGGCTGCCGGCCGCCGGGCTGGGGCCGGGCCCGGTCGGCGTCTTCGCCCCCGACGGCGCCCTGCTCGCCCTGGTCGAGGAACAGGGCAAGGTGGCCAAGCCGCTGGCCGTCTTCACCGGTTGACCGCGGGGCACGTCCCGCCCGGCGGCCGGGGACGAGGCGGGACATCCGCCGCAACCCCTTCCCGCGGGGCGGGAAGAGGCCGAAAACACGCCCCCGCGGTCGGAGGACCCCGTGACGACGTGGCAGTCTTGTGACAGCGAAGCGGGGGCGGCCACGCCCCCGGACGGCTGACGGTCCTACGCAGGGAGAGCATGGTGCGGCGCTGGCACGGCCTCGACGAGGTTCCCGCCGACTGGGGCAGATCGGTGGTCACCATCGGCGTCTTCGACGGTGTCCACCGGGGGCACCAACGGATCGTCGGGACGGCCGCCCGACTGGCCCGCGAGCGGGGGCTGCGGTCGGTGGTCATCACCTTCGACCCGCACCCCGACGAGGTGGTGCGGCCGGGTACCCACCCGCCGCTGCTGTCGTCCACCCGGCGCCGGGCCGAACTGCTGGAGGAGCTGGGCACCGACGTGGTGATCCTGCTGCCGTTCACCCTGGAGCTGTCGCGGATGAGCCCCGACGAGTTCGTCCAGTCGGTGCTGGTGGACCGGCTGCACGCGGCGCACGTGATCGTCGGGGAGGACTTCCGCTTCGGCCACAAGGCCAAGGGTGACGTGGCGCTGCTGCGCGAGCTGGGCGACAAGTACGACTTCACCGCCGAGGGGATGCCGCTGGTGGCCGACGGGGACACGATCTCCTCCACCTACATCAGGGGCCGGCTCGCCGCCGGGGACGTGACGGCCGCCGCCACGGCACTGGGCCGCCCGCACCGGGTGGAGGGCGTGGTGGTGCGCGGTCACCAGCGGGGACGGGCGCTCGGCTTCCCCACCGCCAACCTGGAGACCATGCCGCATGTGGCCATTCCGGCCGACGGCGTGTACGCGGGCTTCCTGGTGTGCGACTCCGACCGCTACCCGGCCTGCCGCTGGCCGGCGGCGATCTCCATCGGCACCAACCCCACGTTCGAGGGGCCCGGCGAGCGCACTGTCGAGGCGTACGCGCTGGACCGTGACGACCTCGACCTGTACGGCGAGCACGTGGCGGTGGACTTCACCGAGCGTATCCGCGACACCCTCAAGTTCGACTCGGTCGAGGCGCTGGTCGAGGAGATGCACCGCGACGTGGCCCGCGCCCGTGAGCTGACCGCCTGACGCGCGCCGCCGCGGCCGCCGGTGCCGGGGCTCCGGCCGCCACGGAGCGTTCCCGGTTGTGACGGCACGGGCGTTCCGGCGTGGTACCGTGAAGAATCGCCGGGGTGGGCCCGGCCCTGTTCCGCTGCACCCTCATGCGGCGGGACGCTTCCCAAACGCACCATGCGGACCCGTGCGCGGACTCTGTGACGCCGGGATCTGCGGGTGACGACCATCAGAAGGAGCCCTGTGTCGCTCGACACCGCCACCAAGAACCAGATCATCGCCGAGTACGCGACCAGTGAGGGTGACACCGGATCCCCGGAGGTCCAGGTCGCGCTGCTGACCCGCCGGATCAACGACCTGACCGAGCACCTCAAGGTGCACAAGCACGACCACCACAGCCGGCGCGGCCTGCTGCTGCTGGTCGGCCGTCGCCGCCGGTTGCTGAAGTACCTTGCCGACAAGGACATCAACCGCTACCGGCAGCTGATCGAGCGTCTCGGTCTGCGCCGCTAGGCCGGTGAGGGGGTGGCCCGCCCAAGGGCCACTCCCTCTCGCATATGGCGGCCGCATCGGGTATGTACCGCCCTGACAACTGAAGAAGAGGACAACCCGCGACCCCGGAAGCCGGCGTGTGGCGCGGCCGGTCCTCGGTAGTGGCCTCCGGATCGGCTCCGATCCGTGGGCTTCGATCGAAGACCGGCACCAGCGAAACCACAGGGCTCGTTCGCGGGATGGACACGCAACGAAGGAGTATCCCTGTGGAACCCGTGCGTATCGACGGAGCACAGACCGTCGAAGCCGTGATCGACAATGGTGCGTTCGGCACCCGCACCCTGCGCTTCGAGACGGGCCGGCTGGCCCGGCAGGCGGGCGGCTCGGCCGTCGTCTACCTCGATGACGAGACCATGGTGCTGTCGTCCACGACCGCCTCCAAGAAGCCCAAGGAGAACCTGGACTTCTTCCCGCTGACCGTGGACGTGGAGGAGCGGATGTACGCCGCCGGGCGGATCCCCGGCTCGTTCTTCCGCCGTGAGGGTCGTCCCTCCGAGGACGCCATCCTCACCTGCCGGCTCATCGACCGGCCGCTGCGCCCGTCCTTCGCCAAGGGCCTGCGCAACGAGATCCAGGTCATCGAGACGATCCTGTCGCTGCACCCCGACCACCTGTACGACGTGGTCGCCATCAACGCCGCCTCGATGTCCACCCAGCTGTCGGGCATCCCGTTCTCCGGCCCGATCGGCGGGGTGCGCGTCGCCCTGATCGAGGGCCAGTGGGTGGCCTTCCCGACCCACGGCGAGCTGGAGCGCGCCACCTTCGACATGGTGGTGGCCGGCCGCACGCTGGAGGACGGCGACGTCGCCATCATGATGGTGGAGGCCGAGTCCACCCGCGACACCCTCAAGCTGGTCGCCGAGGGTGCCGCTGCGCCGACCGAGGAGAGCGTCGCCGAGGGCCTGGAGGCGGCCAAGCCGTTCATCCGGGTGCTGTGCGAGGCGCAGCGCGAGCTGGCCGCCGCGGCCGGTAAGGAGACCACCGAGTTCCCGGTCTTCCTGGACTACACCGACGACGTGCTGGAGGCGGTCACCGGCACCGTGTCGGCGGACCTGACCCAGGCGCTGACGATCGCCGGCAAGCAGGAGCGCGAGATCAGGCTCGAGGAGCTGCGGGCCGCCACGATCGAGAAGCTGCTGCCGGAGTTCGAGGGCCGCGACAAGGAGCTGGCGGCGGCGTTCCGGGCGGTCACCAAGAAGCTGATCCGCGAGCGGATCACCCGCGACGGGGTGCGCATCGACGGTCGGGGCGTCAAGGACATCCGGCAGCTGTCGGCCGAGGTGCACGTGGTCCCGCGGGTGCACGGCTCGGCGCTGTTCGAGCGGGGCGAGACCCAGATCATGGGCGTGACCACGCTGAACATGCTCCGCATGGAGCAGATGATCGACACGCTCAACCCCGAGCGCACCAAGCGCTACATGCACAACTACAACTTCCCGCCGTACTCCACCGGGGAGACCGGCCGGGTCGGCTCGCCCAAGCGGCGTGAGATCGGGCACGGCGCGCTCGCCGAGCGGGCGCTGATCCCGGTGCTGCCCTCGCGCGAGGAGTTCCCGTACGCCATCCGGCAGGTGTCGGAGGCGCTCGGCTCCAACGGCTCGACCTCGATGGGCTCGGTCTGCGCGTCCACGATGTCGCTGCTGGACGCGGGCGTGCCGCTGAAGGGGATGGTGGCCGGCATCGCGATGGGCCTCATCCACGAGGGCGGCCAGTACGTCACGCTGACCGACATCCTCGGCGCCGAGGACGCCTTCGGCGACATGGACTTCAAGGTCGCCGGCACCCGCGAGCTGATCACCGCGCTGCAGCTGGACACCAAGCTGGACGGCATCCCCGCCTCGGTGCTGGCCGCCGCGCTCAAGCAGGCCAAGGCGGCCCGGCTGGCGATCCTGGACGTGATGGGCGAGGCCATCTCCGGGCCCGCGGAGATGAGCCCGTACGCGCCGCGGATCATCACCATCAAGGTCCCGGTCGACAAGATCGGCGAGGTGATCGGCCCCAAGGGCAAGATGATCAACTCGATCCAGGACGACACCGGCGCCGACATCACCATCGAGGACGACGGCACCATCTACGTGGGCGCGGTCGACGGCCCGTCCGCGGAGGCGGCGCGGCAGGCGATCAACGCGATCGCCAACCCGCACATGCCGGAGATCGGCGAGCGCTACCTGGGCACGGTCGTCAAGACCACCACGTTCGGCGCGTTCGTGTCGCTGCTGCCCGGCAAGGACGGCCTGCTGCACGTCTCGCAGATCCGCAAGCTGCACGGCGGGGTGCGGATCGAGAACGTGGAGGACTACGTCAAGGTCGGCGACAAGATCCAGGTCGAGGTCACCGAGATCGACCAGCGCGGCAAGCTGTCGCTGGTCCCGGTCGAGGTGGTCGAGCGCGAGGCAACCGAGCGCACCGAGCGCACCGAGGCCGCCGGCGATGGTGGGGAGGAGCCGGCCGACGGCGAGGGCGGCGAGCGCCAGGCCGCCGACCGGCCGCGCCGGCGCCGCACCCGCAGCCGCGAGGGCGGCCAGCGCAACTCCTGAGCCCGGCGGCGGACCGGAGGGACGCCCTCCGGTCCGCCCGTGACGAGACATGCGGCGGCCGGCCGGCGGACCTGTGGGTCACGTCGGCCGGCCGTCGTACGGAAGAGGTACGGACCAATGAAGGCGAGCACGGCGTGACGCTGTCGGCGAGGGCACAGGAGCCCGGCACCACACACACGATCCACCCCGGCGTGGACGGGGCGGGCGCTGTCCGGCGCACCGTGCTGCCCGGGGGGCTGCGCGTCATCACCGAGACGATGCCGACGGTGCGCTCGGCGGCGTTCGGGATCTGGGCCGGGGTCGGCTCTCGGGACGAGGCGGCCCAGGACGCGGGCGCCTCCCACTACCTGGAGCACACCCTGTTCAAGGGCACCCGGCGGCGCTCGGCGCTGGAGATCTCCGCGGCGCTGGACGCGGTCGGCGGCGACCTGAACGCCTTCACCGCCAAGGAGTACACCTGCTACTACGCGCGGGTGCTGGACACCGACCTGCCGCTGGCGGTGGACGTGGTGTCCGACATGGTCATCGGGTCACTGAACCGGGCCGAGGACGTGGAGGCCGAGCGCGGGGTGATCCTGGAGGAGATCGCCATGCGCGACGACGACCCCGGGGACCTGGTGCACGACGAGTTCGCCCTCGCGCTGTACGGGGACGTCCCGCTGGGCCGGCCGATCCTGGGCACGGTCGAGACGATCAACGCGCTGTCCCGGGACGTCATCGACCGCTACTACCGCGAGCACTACCTGACCCCCAACCTGGTGGTCGCGGTGGCCGGCAACATCGACCACGACGACGTGGTGCGGCGGGTCGCCGAGGCGTTCGCCGGCCGGCCGGCCGGCGACGACCGCCCCGCCCCGCCCCGCCTCGGCGGCGGGCCCGCGCCGGTCCGGCCGGGCGTACGGGTGATCGACAAGGACACCGAGCAGGCCAACCTGGTGCTCGGTGGGCTCGGGGTGTCACGCACCGACGAACGCCGGTTCGCGCTCGGCGTGCTGAACGCGGCCCTCGGCGGCGGGATGTCGTCCCGGCTGTTCCAGGAGGTCCGCGAGAAGCGCGGGCTGGCGTACTCGGTCTACAGCTACACCGCGCAGTACGCCGACACCGGCACGTTCGGGGTGTACGCCGGCTGCCAGCCCGGCAAGGTCGATGAGGTGCTGTCGATCTGTCGGGACGAGGTGGCCAGGCTGGCCGACGGCGGGCTCGACGAGGAAGAGCTGGAGCGGGGCAAGGGCCAGCTGCGCGGATCGATGGTGCTGGGGCTGGAGGACACCGGCTCTCGGATGAGCCGGCTCGGCAAGAGCGAGCTGGTCTACGAGCGGCTGATGCCGGTGGACGAGGTGCTCGCCCGCGTCGAGGCGGTCACCCTCGACGACGTCCGCGAGGTCGGCCGTCAGGTGCTGGCGCAGCTCGACACCCTCACCGTGATCGGGCCCTTCGGGGACCGCGACTTCGTGCTGTGAGACCTCCTGGACCGAGGGAGGCCTTGGCGGGCCCGGGTACGCTTCGTCCATGAACGTGCTGATCCGGGTGCTGACCACCGCCGTGGCGCTGTGGGTGGCGACCGTGCTGGTGAGCGGGGTGGACGTGACGGCCGGCGGCACGGCCGAGCAGGCCGGCACGCTGCTGGTGGTGGCGGTGATCTTCGGCCTGGTGAACGCGTTCATCAAGCCGGTGATCAAGACCCTGGGCTGCGCGTTCTACGTGCTGACGCTGGGACTGTTCGCGCTGGTGGTCAATGCCGCGCTGCTGGCGCTGGCCGGCTGGGCGGCCGGGGAGCTGGACCTGCCGTTCCGCGTCGAGTGGTTCTGGCCGGCGTTCTGGGGCGCGATCATCGTCGGCGTGGTGAGCTGGCTGTTGAACCTGGTACTCACCGACGACTGACCCCGCCGCCGGACCGCCCGCACCGGCTCCACCTGCCGCGATAGGCTCGACCGACCCCTTTTCGGGCAGGGCCGAGGAAGCGGAGGGACGATCGTGATCAAGGTTGGGGTGCTGGGCGCGCGGGGCCGGATGGGGGCCGAGGTGTGCCGGGCCGTGGAGGGCGCCGACGACCTGGAGCTGGTCGCCGCCGTCGACCAGGGCGACGCGCGGGAGGCGCTGACCGCCGCCGAGGTCGTCGTGGACTTCACCCACCCCGGCGTGGTCATGGACAACCTGCGCTGGTGCGTCGAGCAGGGCCTGCACACCGTCGTCGGCACCAGCGGGTTCGGCCCCGAGCGGGTGGCCGAGGTGCGTTCCTGGCAGGAGGCCCACCCCGGCGGCAACGTGCTCATCGGCCCCAACTTCGGCATCGGTGCCGTGCTGATGATGGACTTCGCCCGCCGCGCCGCGCCGTTCTTCGAGTCCGTCGAGATTGTCGAGCTGCACCACCCGAACAAGGCCGACGCCCCCAGCGGCACCGCCCACCGCACCGCCGAGCTGATCGCCGAGGCCCGCGCCGCGGCCGGCGCCGGCCCCTCTCCGGACGCCACCACCTCCGAGCTCGACGGGGCCCGCGGCGCCGATGTCGAGGGCGTGCGGGTGCACGCCGTCCGGCTGGCCGGCCTGATCGCCCACCAGGAGGTGCTGCTGGGCGGCCACGGGGAGGTCTTCACCCTCCGGCACGACTCGATGAACCGCGAGTCGTTCATGCCCGGCGTATTGCTGGCCGTCCGCCGGGTGGCCGGTCTGCCCGACCGCCTCACCGTCGGCATCGAGTCGCTGCTGGGCCTGTGAGACCGCCGCTGAGCCTGGCCGCCGAGCCCTGGGAGTACCTCGGCGCGGACGAGGCGATCGACGTCGAGCACGAGCTGATCGTCTCGGCCGCCGCGACCCTGCGCACCGGCGACGACGTCGCCTTCGCGCGGGCTGCCTTCGAACTCGTCCGCGACGAGGTCGCCCACTCCCTGGACGCCGGGGACCGCCGCGTCACCTGGCGCGCCTCCGACGTGCTGCGCGAACGCACCGGCCTGTGCTACGCCAAGGCGCACCTGTACGTGGCGCTGCTGCGGGCGGGGGGAGTGGAGGCGGGGCTGTGTTACCAGCGCCTGACCGACGGCTCGTCGTTCTTCCTGCACGGCCTGGCGGCCGTCCTGCTGGAGGACCACTGGGTCCGCCTCGACCCGCGCGGCAACAAGCCGGGCATCGACGTGGAGTTCTCCGCCACCGAGGATCGTCTCGCCTACACGGCGCGCCCCGAACTCGGCGAGATCGACCACCTGACCGTCTACGCCACCCCTGTCCCCGCCGTGCTGAGAGCCCTGCGGACGCATGACGACTGCCTCGCGATGTGCGAGCAGGGCGGCCTGCCGGCTTCGCTGGACGGCTGAGCGCACCGCTCTTGCCTCGGTCGCCCGGCGCGTCCACCTCACTGCTGCGAGGCTGGGACCAGGGGCTGACGGCGGGCGAGTGGATCGGACTCGCGCTGCGCCTCCTCGGCCCCGTCCTGCCGAGCCTGGCCGTCCTCACCCTCCGGGGCCGTATCCGACGTTGAGGAGAACTCGCCGATGGAACCATCGTTCGCCCGCGCCGTGTGGCGGGTCATGGAGCCCGTGCACGCCGTCACCTACTTCGCCGACGAGTGCGTCGAGGCCAACCGTGCGGTGGGCCTGCGCGGCTACTGGATGGGCTATTTCGGCTCGCGTGCGGCCCCGCTCGGTCCCGTCCCGGCCGGTGTGGTCGAGGCGACCTTCTACAACTTCCACCCGGCGATGGTGCGCCGGGCGATCCCGGACGCCTGGGGCTTCGCCGAGCCCGCCGCGATCCTGCAGGCCCGCGCCGAGGCCGCCGCCAAGGCGCTGCGCCGGCTCGCCCCCGGCGTGGACGAGGCCGCCGCGGCGCTCAACCCGGGCCTGGCCGCGGCGATCGAGGCCGCCGACACGCCGGGCCGTCCCCTGTTCGGCGCCAACCGCGACCTGCCCATGCCCGAGGACCCCGTGCAGGCGCTCTGGCAGGCTGCCACGACGCTGCGCGAGCATCGCGGGGACGGGCACGTCGCCCTGCTGGCTGCCGAGGGCCTGGACGGTTGCGCGGTCCACGTCCTGCTGTCGGCGGCGGAGGGCGTCCCCGCCGAACTGCTGCAGCGGACCCGGGCCTGGTCGGCCGAGGACTGGGCGGCGGCGGTCACCCGGCTGGCCGAACGCGGTCTGGTGACCGCCGAGGGCGCCGTCACCGAGGCCGGGCGGGCGCTGCGCGCGAGCATCGAGGCCCGCACCGACGAGCTGGCCGTGGACCCCTACCGGGTGGTGCCCGATCCGGACGGGCTGGTCGCCCTGCTGGGCGCGCTGGCCCGTGACGTCGCCCCGGCCATCGGCTTCCCCAACCCCATGGGCCTGCCGCGTCCGGCCTGAGCGGCGGCCTGAGCGGCGGCCTGGGCGGCGCGGCCTGGGCGGCGGCCTGGGCGGCGCGGCCTGGGCGGCGGCCTGGGCGGCGGCCTGGGCGGCGGTCAGGGCGGGACGAAGCCGTGGCGGTGCAGGACGGGCCGGGCCTGGGCGGAGGTCAGCCAGGTGAACAGGGTCCGGGCGGCCTCGGGATGGTCGCTGTTGAGGACGGGGGCGGCCGGGTAGGCGACGGTCACGTTCTGGTCGGCGGGGATGGGGACGCTGCTGGCCGCGGCGCCGGCCGAGCGCATGTCGGTGATGTAGACGATCCCCGCGTCCGCCTCGCCGGTGCGGACCCGGGTGAGCACCGCGCGGGCGCTGATCTCCTCGGAGGACGCCCGCACGGTCAGGCCCTCCTTGGCCGTGATCTGGCGCGCGTACCGGCCCACGGGCGTCGTCGACGAGCCGAGGACGACCCGCAAGCCGGGGCGGATCAGGTCGGTGACGCCGTGGATCTCCCGGGGATTGCCGGGGGCGACCGCGATCGTCATCGAGTTGCGCGCGACGATCCGTCGGGCGCCTACGTACTTGGCCGCCGTCTGCATGGCGGTCTCGTCGCCGGTCACCAGCACGTCGGCGCGCTGCCGCTCCCGCAGGCGCTCGACCAGCTCGGGCGAGCCGCCGAAGACCAGCCGCACCTTGACCCCGTGGGAGCGCCCGTACACCGCGCCCAGCTCGGTGAACACCTCCGTCAGGGAGGGCGGGGCGAACACGGTCAGCGTCACCGGCGCGGAGGATTCGCCGCATCCCGCGACGGCCGGGGCGAGCAGTAGGACGCCGGCGCACGCGGCGAGACGGCGCAGCAGAGGGCGAAGAGGCATATGTGGTGATCATAGGGCCGAGGTCGTGTTTCGCCGGTGCGTTGTCGGTGGCCCGTCATAGGGTCCTGGGTGTCCGATGACTTCCCCCGGAGGCCCGACGATGTCCCTCGACCTGATGGAGCTGCTGCCCGCCGACTGGCGCGAGCGGCTCGACCCGCTGCTCGACCCCCTGGCCACGGCCGCGCTCGGCGCGTTCGTCGAGGCCGAGTACGAGCGGCATACGGTCTATCCGGCGCGGGAGGACCTGTTCAACGCCTTCCGGCGGTGCCGCTACGACGACGCCCGCGTGTTGATCCTCGGCCAGGACCCCTACCACGGCCCCGGCCAGGCGCACGGGCTCAGCTTCAGCGTGCGTGAGGGCGTCAGGCTGCCGCCGTCGCTGCGCAACATCTACAAGGAGCTGGCGGCGGACCTGGAGGTGCCGGTCGCCAAGAGCGGCGACCTGACGCCCTGGGCGGCGCAGGGCGTGCTGCTGCTCAACGCGGTGCTGACGGTCCGGGCGGGCGAGGCGGGCTCCCACGCGGGCAAGGGCTGGGAGGAGTTCACCGACGCCGCCATCACCGCCCTGAACGCCAAGGACGAGCGGGTGGTGTTCGTGCTGTGGGGGGCCTACGCGCGCAAGAAGGCCCGGCTGGTGACCAACCCCGCCCACGTGGTGATCGAGTCGGCGCACCCCAGCCCGTTGAGCGCCAAGAAGTTCTTCGGCACCCGCCCGTTCAGCGCCGTCAACAAGGCGCTGACCGACGCGGGCCTGCCCGAGATCGACTGGGCACTGCCGGCGTGACCGTCGCGGCCGATGGGCTCCCCCGGACGGGGGAGCCCATCGGTCCTGTGGCGGGAGGCCCACGCGGGTACGGGCGTGCAGGCTGGTGGCATGACCACCACGACACATGCCGTACCGCAGGCGCCCGCCGCGCCCCGTGACCGGCGACGGATTCGGACCGCACGGCTGGCCGCCTGCTACCTGACCATCGCCGCCTGTGTCCCCTACCTGACCCTCAAGATCGCCTGGCTGGGCGGCGGCACCGTCGGGTGGAAGGACCCGGCGGAGGCCGAGGGCTCCGCGCTGTACGTGGCCAACGCGATCACGCTGGGCATGGACGCGCTGGCCGCCGTGGTGGCGCTGACGTTCACCTATCGCTGGGGGCGGCACGTCCCGGCGTGGCTGGTGCTCACGCCGATCTGGGTGGGGGTCGGGCTGCTGGCCCCGATCGCGCTGAGCGCCATGCCGGTCGTGGTGATCGAGTCCCTCACCGGCCCGGCGGGCGTGGGAGGCTCCGAAGCGGGGCTGGAGGGCTGGGTGTACGCCATGGTCTACGGCGGCTTCACCCTCCAGGCCGCCGGGTTGGCGGCGGCGTTCACGCTGTACGCCCGGGACCGCTGGGCGGACCTGTTTCGGCTGGGGACCGCCGAGCTGGCCCAGGGGAGGACCAGGCCGCTGCAAGCCGTGCTGGCCGTTGCCGCCGCCGTCCTGGTCGCCGGCTACGCCGCCGTCCAGCTGTACTGGGCGTTCGGTGGCACGGCCGGGATCGCCGAGGAGTCCGCCGCGGTCCGGACGGCGACGGCCTCCCTGGTCAACGGAGTGTGGGCGGTCATGGCACTGGCGGGTGCCGGCGGCCTGCTGACGCTGGTGTACCGCCGGGGGAGCGGCCCGCTGTGGCGCCCGCTGGCCGCCGCCTGGGTCGGCTCCGGATCCGTCTTCGCTTGGTCGCTGTACGGGCTGGTGGTCGTCTTGGGGCAGCCGGGCGGCCTGGGCGAGCAGAGCACCGTGCTGAACGACTACACACTGCTGTTCGGCCTGCTCGCCGGGCTGTTGATGGGCCTGACCGGGGCCGTCCTGCTGACCGACCGGGAGGAGACCGGGCGGCGCCCCTAGAGCGCCAGGCCGACGGCCAGCAGGGTGCCGTAGGCGACCTGCAGGCGTCCCGTCTCGCCCAGCACCGGGATCAGCGCGGCGCCCTTGGCTCCCTGCATCACCTTCTGCGTGGGCGGCAGCGACAGCGGCGTGGCCAGCAGCGCCAGCAGCACCCACGGGCGCGGGGCGGCCATGGCCAGGGCGATGGGGAACGGCAGGGCCGTGCACGCGGCGTACAGGATCCGGGTGCGCGGCCCGCCGAGCAGGACGGCCAGGGTCCGCTTGCCGGACTCGGTGTCGGTGGGGACGTCGCGCAGGTTGTTGGCCACCAGCAGCGCGCACGCCAGCAGCCCGATCGGCACCGCCGCCGCCCACGCCTCCCACGGCACCCGCTCGAGCTGCACGTAGACGGTGCCCACCACGGCCACCAGCCCGAAGAAGACGAACACCGAGACCTCGCCCAGCGCCCGATAGCCGTAGGGGTTCTTGCCGCCGGTGTAGAACCAGGCGGCAACGATGGCGGCGGCGCCGACCAGCAGCAGCCACCAGGTCGTCACCGCGGCCAGCACCAGCCCGGCGACGGCGGCGACCAGGAAGCAGCCCAGCGCGGCGGCCAGCACGCTGCGGGGCCGGGCCGCCCCGGAGCCGACCAGCCGCAGCGGGCCAACCCGCGCGTCGTCAGTGCCGCGGATGCCGTCGCTGTAGTCGTTGGAGTAGTTGACCCCGACCTGCAGCGCCAGGGCGACGATCCCGGCCAGCCCGGCGCGCCACCACACGGCGTGGCCCGCGCCGACGGCGACACCGGTGCCGGCGATGACCGGGACCAGGGAGGCGGGCAGGGTGCGGGGACGGGATCCGGCGATCCACTGCGCAAGCGTGGCCACCGATCACGCTCCGATCTCGTGCGTTGTCATGGGGTCTGATTCTTCCCGATGCGGCGCGCCGTCCGGGCGCAGCCGCAGGCTCATCGCCAGGCCCAGCGTGAGGACGGCGGAGGTGGCCAGCATGGCGTCCCGGGTGGCGGCGGCCAAGCTCTCACCGGCGGCCTGAGCCTCGATCCGCGCCCCCGGCGTGCGGTGCAGGTCGCGGGCGTACGTGCCGGCGCTCTTGCGCAGCTCGTGGACGACGGCGGCCTGCCGGTCGGCGGGCAGCGCCGTCCGCTCCAGCCGGTCGGCCATCTGGCGGCCGAGGCCGGTGGCGAACACGGTGCCGATGAGCGCGATGCCCAGCGCCGCGCCGAGCTGGCGCGACGTCGACTGGGTGCCGGAGGCCTGCCCGGCGTGGGCGGGCGGGACGTCGGCCAGGCACACGCTGGTCAGCTGCGCGGAGGCCAGGCCTAGCCCGACCCCGTAGGTCAGCATCCACGGGGCCAGCCCCCAGCCGCCGGTGGTGGCCGTCAGGGTCAGCCCGATCGCCAGCACCGCGACGACCTCCAGCGCCAGGCCCAGCCGCACCACCTGGTGGGCGCCCCGCCGGGCGGCCAGCCGTCCCGCGAACGGCCCGGCCAGGAACGCGCCCACGGCCAGCGGCAGGATGGCCACACTGATCTGCAGGGGCGAGTCGCCGTGCACCCCCACCAGGAACAGCGGCAGCACGAACAGCAGTCCCAGCTCGCCCACGCTGACCAGCCCGGCGGTCAGGTTCCCCTGGCGGAAGGACGCGATCCGCAGCAGCGCCGGATCCAGCATCACCGGCCGCCCGGCCGCGCTGCGCGCCCGTTCGACCACGGCCAGGGCGGCGAGCAGCACGACTCCGAGGAACAGCGCCACCGGCACCGGCGAGAGCCCGCCCAGCGGCCAGTCGAACGGCCCGAGGCCGAACGGCCGCAGCGGCGTCCACCAGCCGTACCAGGGGCCCTCGATGATCCCGCAGACCAGCGCGCCCATGCCCAGCATGGCCAGCGCCCCGCCGGCCCAGTCGACGCCGCGCACCTGCGGCTGCCGGGTCTCGGGCATGAACGCCAGCGCCCCGGCGATCAGCGCCAGCCCCAGCGGCAGGTTGATCCCGAACGCCCAGCGCCAGCTCAGCGAGGTTGCGATCGCGCCGCCCAGCAGCGGGCCCAGCGCGGCCATCCCGCCGATCAGCGATCCCCAGATCCCGAAGGCGACGGCCCGCTCCCGCCCGGTGAACATCGCGTTCACCGTGGACAGCGTGGCCGGCATGATCATCGAGGCGCCGACGCCCTGCAGCGCCCGGGCGGCCACCAGCGAGGTGCCACCCGGTGCCGCCGCCGCCAGCAGGCTGGCAGCCATGAACACCGCCACCCCCAGCAGGAACATCCGGCGCCGCCCGACCAGGTCGCCGGCCCGCCCGAGCGGGATCAGCAGCGCCGCGAAGACCATCGGATAGCTGGAGGTGACCCACTGGGCGTCGTCGGTGGTCAGCCCCAGCCCGTCGACCATCTGCGGGATCAGGACGTTGACGATGGTGGCGTCCACCACGATCAGCGAGACGCCCAGGCTCATGATCACCAGGGCCAGCCGGCGTCGGCGTCGGCTGGAACGCTCCGCGTCGGGTGAGGTGGAGGTGGCGGTCGCGGGCGCGCTCAATCGATCATCCTGGCTCGGGAACGTGCGGTGGGAACGTGCGAGGGGAACGTACTGGTGGACGCACGGACGGAAGGTACGTCTCCAACATAACCGCCAGGGCCGAAGGGTCTGCTCCGGCCCCTCCGCAAGGACCCCGGGCCGGGCGGCCCGGCGGCGTGCCCGGGGCGGCGGCGGAGGAGCCGTGCACAGGCGCCCAGGAATCAGTCCCGGCCGCCACCGGCGGATATATCGGTGTGCAGCCGGATCATCACGACGGGTTCGCCCATGTCCAGGGTGCGCCGGGCCCCGTCGGGCGCCCAGCCCGCCGAGCCCAGGAAGCGGCGCATCGCGGTGTCCCCCTCGAAGACCCAGGCGACCACGGTGCCGAAGCCGTCCTCGCGCAGCAGGTCGGCGGTGGCGGCCAGCAGTCGGCTGCCGTGCCCGGCGCGGCCGTGCAGCGGGTCGACCAGCAGCGTCACCAGTTCGGCGGTGACGGCCGGGTCCAGGTCGGGGTCCGTGGCGGGGGCGTGCGCGGCGAAGCCGACCACCAGGTCGGCGGAGACGGCGACCAGCAGCCGGTGCCGCGGTCCGGGCGGGGCGGTGGCGGCCTCGGTCCAGCGGTCCCGCCACACCGCCACGGCCTGCGGGCCGGTCACCTCGGCGAGCACGGCGGCCGGCAGCAGATCCCGGTAACCCTCCCGCCAGGCCCGCACCTGGATGTCGGCGACCGCCGCCGCATCCGCCCGGCGGGCGGGCCGTACGCCGACGTCGGCCATGACCGTCCTCTCCGTTGATCGTCGTGGGTGGCGGAGCCAGGCTATAGCGGATGCTCCGGAACGCGCCGTCAGGGCGTTCCGGAGCGGCGGCGGGCCCGGTACGCCCGGGTCTTGGTGCGGTTGCCGCACACCCGCATCGAGCACCAGGTGCGGGAGCGGTTCTTGGAAGTGTCCAGGAACGCCCATCGGCAGGTGTCCTGCGGGCAGACCTTCAGCCGCCGCCAGCTTCCGTCCGCCGCCGCGTCCGTGATCGCCGCCGCCAGCCCGGCCAGCGCGCCCAGTGCTCCGCCGCAGGCGGGGACGAGCGCCGGCCCGGCGGGGGTCAGCGCCACCCGCAGCGGCAGCAGGGCCAGCACGTCCTGCAGTTGCGCGGGGACGTCCTCCGCACCGGACCCGTGGTGGCCGAGCATCGCGGCGCGCAGCCCCTCGCGCAGCGCGACGGCGATGGCCAACTCCTCCTCGCCGGGGGCCGGGGAGCCGGACGCGGGCAGGCCGTGCTCGGCCAGCCACCGGCCGAGCCCGTCCGGGGCGGCGAGCGCATCGGTGGAGCTGTCCATATCGAGCGTGTTGACGAAGTCCCGCAGGAGCAGGGCGGCGTCCGAGCCGGTCACCCCTCCATCGTAATGACACGGCATATCGCGATCACCGGTTATGCGGTCGAGCGCTACGTCATCGTGGCCAGCGCCCGGGCCAGCCGCCGGACCCCTTCGGCCAACTCGGCCTCCGAGGCGGCCATCCCGAAGCTGATCCGCAGATGGGGGCCGTCGGGCTCGGCCGGGAAGCAGGGGCGTCCCGGGTTCACCAGGACCCCTTCCCGCCATGCCGCCTCCACCAGCGTCGTCTCGTCCACCCCGTCTGGCAGCCGGACCCACAGGTACATCCCGCCGCCGGGCGGCTCGAACCGCAGCTCCGGCAGCTCACGGGCCAGTGCGGCGGCGAGCGCGTCCCGCCGGTCGCGCAGCGCGGTGCGCACCGTCCGCCGATGGCGCTCCCACGCCGGTGAGCTGACCAGCTCCAGCGCCGTCTCCTGGAGATGACGGGACGGGAAGAAGGAGTCCACCACCTGGACGGCGCGCAGCCGCTCGGCCACCGGCCCGCGGGCCGTCAGCGCCGCGATCCGCAGGCTCGGCGCACTCGCCTTGGTCAGCGAGGCGATGTGCACCACCCGGCCGTCCGGGTCGTCGGCGGCCAGCGGGGCGGGAGCGGGCTCGACGCCGAGGTGCCGCGCGAAGTCGTCCTCGACGACGAACGCCCCGGCGGCCCGGGCCACCGCCAGCACCTGGCGGCGCCGCTCGCCCGTCAGCACCGCCCCGGTCGGGTTCTGGAACGTGGGCTGGCAGTAGAACACCCGTGCGCCCGTCATCGCGAATGCGTCCGCGAGCAGGTCGGGCCGTACCCCCTCGTCGTCCACCGGCACCGGCACCGTGTGCAGCCCGGCCGCCCGCGCCACCGCCAGCGCCCCCTGGTAGGTGGGCGACTCCACCAGCAGCGGGGCACCCGGCGGCAGCAACGCGCGCAGCGCGATCGTGATGGCGTGCTGCCCGCCGTCGGTGATCAGCACGTCCGCGGGGGTGATCTGGCCGCCGATCGCGCGGGCGAACCAGGTGCGCAACCCGTCGATCCCGGCCAGCGGCGGCCGTTCCCAGGCGTCCGGCCGCCGTGCTGCCCGGGCCGCCGCCGTCGCCAGGGCCTGCAGGGGCTGCAGGGACGCCAGCAGGTAGCCGCAGCCCAGCGGGATGATGCCCTCGGGCGGTGCGGTGAGCAGCCCGGTCAGGCCCGCCGGGTCCACCGTCCGGTCGCCCAGCGCGACGGCCTGCCAGCCGTGGTCGGCCGGCCGCGGGGCCCGCGCCGGGCGGGGGCGCTCGGCGACGAACGTGCCGCTGCCGGGCCGGGTGACCACCAGTCCCTCGGCCGCCAGCCGGGCCAGCGCCCGGGACACCGTGACCGGGCTGACCCGGTGCCGCTCCACGATCGCCCGGCTGGAGGGCAGCCGCTGGCCGGGACGCAGCCGGGCTACCTCACCGCGCAGCAGATCGGCAAGAGTGGCGATACTGCTATCCTGAATCATGAAAAATGAGGATAGCGCTACTGAGTCTCGGCCGATAGCGCTCGGCGGGCTCGGCGGGGCTGGGCAGGCCGCGCTCGGTGTACTGGTCTTCTCCTTCTCGCTGCCCGCCACGGTCTACGCGCTCGACGGTCTCGACCCGTACCTCATCGGCGTGGGCCGCGCCGTCGTGGCCGCGCTGCTGGGCGCCGTCGCGCTGGCCGCCGTCCGGGCCCGCCCCCCGGCCCTGCGGTACTGGCCGGGACTGCTGGCGGTCGGGTTCGGCGTCGTCTTCGGCTTTCCGGTGCTGTCCACGCTCGCCCTCGACCACGGCGCCTCGGCCGCGCACGGCGCCGTGCTGATCGGGTTGCTGCCCGCTGCCACCGCGATCTTCGCGGTGCTGCGCACCCGCGAGCGCCCCTCCCCGGCGTTCTGGGCCGCCGCCGCGGTGGGCGCACTGACCATCACCGCCTTCACCCTGGCCGAGGGCGGCGGCACCGCCACCGTGGCCGACCTGCTGCTGGTGGGCGCGCTGGTCACCGCGGCCTACGGCTACGCCGAGGGCGGGCGACTGGCCCGCGAGATGCCAGGCTGGCGGGTGATCTCCTGGGCGCTGGTGCTGGCGGCGCCGGTCTCGGTCCCGGTGACCGCCGTGCTGCTGGCCACCACCGAGCAGGAGTGGACGGCCAGGTCGGTGATCGGGTTCGGCTATGTGTCCGCCTTCTCGATGTTCCTGGGCTTCTTCGCCTGGTACGCGGGGATGGCCCGAATCGGGGTGGCCAAGGCGGGCCAGTTTCAGCTCGCCCAGCCGATCCTCACGCTGGCCTGGTCGACCTGGCTGCTGGGCGAGCGGCTCGGCGGCGCCACCTGGCCGGCCGCGATCATCGTGGTGGCCTGTGTCGCCTGGACGCAGCGGGCCCGCGTGCGGACCGCGCCCGCTGTTCCCGCCCGCCCGGTAGACGTGGCCTCCCGCTGACTCCGCACGTGAACTGAACGGCGCCGCCGCGCGTCCCAAGATCGAAGGCCGAGCTGGGGGGTGCGCCTGACATGCGGTGGGTACGCCGGTTGGCGCGGGCGGCGGGCTGGGCCGCGCTCTACGCGCTGGGGCTGCTGGGTGTCTTCCTCGCGCAGATCTGGCTGTACTGGCAGCACGAGCCCCGCTCCGCGGGGACGTCCGCCAACGCGCTGTGGGCCCGCCACCAGTGGGTGGGGGAGCCGCACACCGAGGCCGAGTACCGGGCGCTGGGAGACCTGCTGAGGCGCAACCGGATCACCGACGTGTTCTTCCACGCCGGCCCGTTCGAGGCCGACGGCGGTGTCCCGCCCGCCAAGTACGCCAACGCGGCGGCGCTGATCCGGGCGATGCGCGAGCACGCCCCCGGCGTCCGGGCCCAGGCCTATCTCGGGCAGATCCGCGAGGTCGAGGGCCACGGGATCATCGACCTGGACGACCCGGCGGTGCGGGACCGGGTCCTGCAGACCGACCGGATCTTCCTGGACCTGGGATTCGACGGCGTCCACTACGACTTCGAGCCGATCTACCCCGACGACGAGGCGTTCCTGGACCTGCTCCGGCGCACCCGGGAGCTGACCCGCTCCCGGGGCCGGCTGCTGTCGGTGGCCATCGAGCAGCTCACCCTGGCCGACTTCATGCAGCCGGTCTACCGGGCGGTGCTGCCCCGCGGCTGGAACGGGACGGTGCACTACCCGCCACGGCCCACCGAGGAGTACCTGCGGCGGATCGCCGACCTGTCCGACCAGGTCGCCATCATGACCTACGACGTGTCGCTGCCGACCAGGTCCCTGGTGGGGCGGTACTTCGCCGGGCACACCGAACGGACGTTGCGGCTCATCGGGGACCGCACCACGGTGTTCATCGGGGTGCCCACCTACCGGCCGCTGATGGGCTGGGCCGAGGACCTGCCGGTCGCGCTGCGCGGCGTACGGCAGGGCCTGGACGCCCTCGACCGGCCCCCCGCCAGGCCCCACGGGGTGGGGATCTACGCCGAGTGGACCACCGACGAGCGGGAGTGGCTGCGTTACCGCGCCGATTGGCTGACCGCCGGGGAATAAAACCTTGGCTGAGCCGTTACCATGCTTGTAACGTTCCCAAACGTACGTTCCCCCAGGTCAAAGCAGTGTCATGGTCGGGTCCGCAGCGGGGTAGACCCCCGGGCGGATCAGCGGTCGATGGGGGTCGGCGGCCGGTCGGACAGAGGGCGCAGTCAACGGCTGCGGGAGTGAGGTGGAGACAGATGGACAGCACCACCGCCCAGGTGACCCATCGGCTCGGTGAGCTGTCGGCGGAGTTCTCCGGATGGCGGATAGGCCGGGGCGGCTCCGGGCACTGGTGGGCCGTGCGCGGCAACGAGCTGGTGCGCACCCGCAACGTCGACGAGTTGCGCGCCCGTCTGCACGAGCTGACCTCCTCCGGCGCCCCGGGCCAGGGCTGACCCAGGGCCGCCCGCGCCCGCCGTCCCGGTGGGGGCGTGGGGCGGCGGATGCCCGTGTTACTCAATCGAGTCCGGAAAAGTGCTCCGGATTCCCGCCGTAACGAGGCTTTTGCGTGTCACGATGTCGGGGTAGACGCTGCGGCTGTACGTACCCCCGAGCGCACAGCCGCAGCGTCTCTCCATGCCCGCAGCCCCCGCCGGGCCCCAGCGCAGGCCGGCCGAGGGCACGGCTCCCTTTCCCCCCAGTGACATGCGGACCTGCGGGAGCGCCGTAACCGGTCGGACCGGTAGCGTTCAGGTCATGGCACCCAGCACTACAAGTGACGCTCCGTTCGGGCGGATGCTGACCGCGATGGTCACTCCGATGGCCGCCGACGGAGCCGTGGACTACGACGGCGCCGCCCGGCTGGCCGCGTATCTGGTCGACGAGCAGCGCAACGACGGCCTGGTCGTCAGCGGCACGACAGGGGAGTCCCCGACGACCAGCGACGAGGAGAAGGACCGGCTGCTGCGCGCGGTGATCGAGGCGGTGGGCGACCGCGCCACGGTCGTGGCCGGCGTGGGCACCAATGACACCGCCCACACGGTGGAACTGGCCCGGCACGCCGAGCGGGCCGGGGCGCACGGGCTGCTGGTTGTCACGCCCTACTACAACAAGCCGCCCCAGGAGGGCCTGCTGGCCCACTTCACCGCGGTCGCCGATGCCACCGGGCTGCCCAACATGCTCTACGACATCCCGGGCCGCGCGGGTGTGGCGATCCACACTGAGACGCTGCTGCGCCTGGCCGAGCACCCCCGGATCACGGCGGTCAAGGACGCCAAGGGCGACCTGTTCGCCGGCTCCCAGGTGATGGCGGGCGGCGGCCTGGCCTTCTACTCCGGCGACGACAACCTGAACCTGCCGTGGCTGTCGGTGGGGGCCGCCGGGTTCGTCAGCGTGATCGGACATGTCGCCGGAGCCGACCTGCATGAGATGATCGAGGCATACCGTGCCGGCGACACCGGCCGGGCGCTGGCGATCCACCGCCGGCTGCTGCCCGTCGTCGCCGCGATCATGACCCGTACGCAGGGCGCCATCGCCGTCAAGGCGGCACTCGGCCTGCTGGGCCAGCCGGGCGGCCCACTGCGACCGCCGCTGGTGCCGGCGACGCCGGAGTTCACGGCGCAACTGCGCGAAGACCTAGCACAAGGGGGAATCAAGGTGCCGGAGGTTGATACGTGACCCATCCTCACCCCGAGCTTTCCAGCCCGCCGGCCCTGCCGCAGGACGGACTGCGCGTCGTCGCGCTCGGCGGTCTCGGGGAGATCGGCCGTAACATGACGGTGTTCGAGTTCGGCGGGCGGCTGCTGATCGTCGACTGCGGGGTGCTGTTCCCCGAGGAGGAGCAGCCCGGGATCGACCTGATCCTGCCGGACTTCGACTACATCAGGGACCGGCTCGACGACGTGGAGGCCGTGGTCCTCACCCACGGCCACGAGGACCACATCGGCGGGGTGCCCTTCCTGCTGCGTGAACGCCCCGACATCCCGCTGGTGGGCTCCCGGCTCACCCTGGCGCTGATCGAGGCCAAGCTCACCGAGCACCGCATCAGGCCGGTCACCATCGGTGTGGCCGAGGGGGACCGGCGCCCGTTCGGCCCGTTCGACCTGGAGTTCCTGTCGGTCAACCACTCCATCCCGGACGCGCTGGCGGTCGCCGTGCGCACCCCGGCCGGGCTGGTGCTGCACACCGGCGACTTCAAGATGGACCAGCTGCCGCTGGACGGGCGGCTGACCGACCTGGGCGGCTTCGCCCGGCTCGGCGCCGAGGGCATCGACCTGCTGATGGCCGACTCCACCAACGCCGAGGTGCCCGGCTTCGTTACCAGCGAACGCGAGATCGGCCCGGTCATCGACGAGGTGTTCCGCACCGCGGACGGGCGGATCATCGTGGCCTGCTTCGCCTCCCACATCCACCGTGTCCAGCAGGTCCTGGACGCGGCCAATGACAGCGGGCGCAAGGTCTGCTTCGTCGGCCGCTCGATGGTGCGCAACATGGGCGTGGCCAGGGAGCTGGGCTACCTGAAGGTGCCCGAGGGCATCCTGATCGAGCAGCGGCAGATCGACGACCTCCCGCCGGACCGGCTGGTGCTGGTGTGCACCGGCTCGCAGGGCGAGCCGATGTCGGCGCTGTCGCGGATGGCCAACCGCGACCACCAGATCCGCATCACCGACCGCGACACCGTGATGCTGGCCTCCTCGCTGATCCCCGGCAACGAGACCGCCGTCAACCGCGTCATCAACGGCCTGACCCGGTGGGGCGCCCGCGTCGTGCACAAGGGCAACGCGCTGGTGCACGTGTCCGGGCACGCGGCGGCCGGCGAGCTGCTGTACGTGCTCAACCTGACCAGGCCGAGCAACTACATGCCCATCCACGGCGAGTGGCGGCACCTGAAGGCCAACGCCAGGCTGGCCGAGCTGACCGGAGTGCCCGCCGAGAACATCGTCCTCGCCGAGGACGGCCTGGTGGTGGACCTGGTCGGCGGGCAGGCGTCCATCGTCGGCGCGGTCCAGGCCGGCTACGTGTACGTGGACGGGCTGTCGGTCGGCGAGATCACCGAGACCTCCCTGAAGGACCGGCGGATCCTCGGCGAGGAGGGCTTCGTGTCCATCGTCGTCGGGGTCGACGCCGCATCAGGCAAGCTGGTGGCCGGCCCGGAGATCCACGCCCGCGGCGCGGGCATCCCCGACGAGGACTTCGACGAGGTCATGAACCGGATCGAGACGGTGCTGCGGGAGGCCGCCGCCGACGGCGTCAACGAGCCGGCCCAGCTCGGCCAGCTGATCCGCCGCACCGTCGGCCGCTGGGTCAACGAGAACTACCGCCGCCGTCCCATGATCGTCCCGGTGGTCGTCGAGGTCTGAGCCCGCCCCGCTCGGCACCGCCGAGCGCGGGCCGGGCGCCCCGGCGGCGTCCCGGCGCGCGGCGGGCCATCCGTCCGCCGCGCCGGGGCGACACGCGGGACGTGTGATGCCGGGTATTCCCTTGGGGTGCTCGTTACCCTCGTCAGCATGGCCACACGTGCGTCTGGAGGAGCCGGCGGTTCCTCGCGTACGCGCGGGAGCGCGGCGCGCAAGCCCGCGAGCAAGCCGAGCAAGCCGAGCAAGCAGGGCAAGCCGAGTAAGCCGGGCGCGGGTGGCCCGGCGCCGCGCAAACGCCCCGCCGGCGGGAGCAGGCCCCCCGCCCGCAAGGGATCCGGCCGCCCGGCCAAGGGCGGGTCCCGGCCGCGCCGGCCCGATCCGATCGGCCGGCTGATCCTCGGCTGCTTCCGCCTGCTGTTCGGGCTCTACCGGGCGCTGGCGGGCGGCGTGGGCTGGGTCTTCCGCGCCTATGGCCAGGGCGCACGCGAACTGGACGCCGAGCACCGCCGCGACGGGCTCGGGCTGGCGCTGCTCGGCGCCTCGATCGTGCTGGCCTCGGTCACCTGGTTCCGGCCCGAGGGCGCTGTCACCGTCGCCCTGGAGCAGGTCGTGCGGGGCGCCCTCGGCAAGCTCGCCATGCTGCTGCCGGTCATGGTCGCCGCCCTTGCCTGGCGGACGCTGCGGCATCCAGAGCGCAACGGGGACACCGGACGGGTGATCATCGGCGCCAGTGCACTGGCCGCCGCCGTGCTGGGCCTGATCCACCTCGGCGCGGGCACCCCGTACCCGGGGGAGGGCATGGCCCCGGTCCGCCGGGCGGGCGGCGTCGTCGGCTGGCTGGTGTCGGCCCCGCTGGAGGCGGCGCTCAGCGCCTGGGTTGCGGTGCCGTTGCTGCTGCTGCTCGGCGGCTTCGGCCTACTGGTCGTCACGGCGACCCCGGTGCACCGCGTCCCGGAACGGCTCGGCGACCTGTGGGACGTGCTGACGCTGCGCGAGCGCGGCTCGGTCCGCGAGTTCCTGGAGAGCGACGAGGGGGAGCCCGAGGAGGCCCCCAAGCCCAAGCGCAGGAAGAAGTCCGGCAAGCCGGCCGCCAAGGACGAGGAGGCCGCCGAGGACGGCCTGGAGATCGGCGAGCACACCAAGCCGTACGACACCCCGGTCCTGGAGGACCGGCCGCAGGACGAGCCGCCGGCGCGGGACCTGGCCGACGACATCTTCGAGCCGGAGCCCGAGCCGTTCCTGGAGCCGCCCGCGCCGCCGCCGCCCGCCGAGCCGCAGGTGCCCGACCCGACCCCGGCGCCGCGCCGCGCCGAGCAACTGCCGCTGTCGTCGTCGGGGGAGATCTACGAGCTGCCCGACCCGTCGGTGCTGCGCCCGGGCAGCGTGGCCAAGCCGCGCACCAAGGCCAACGACGTCGTGGTGGCCGCGCTGACCGGGGTGCTGGAGCAGTTCGACATCGACGCGCAGGTCACCGGGTTCACCCGGGGCCCGACGATCACCCGCTACGAGATCGAGCTGGGCCCGGCGGTCAAGGTCGAGAAGGTCACCGCGCTGACCAAGAACATCGCGTACGCGGTCAAGAGCGCCGATGTGCGGATCATCTCCCCGATCCCGGGCAAGTCCGCGATCGGGGTGGAGATCCCCAACGTCGACAAGGACATCGTCAGCCTGGGTGACGTGCTGCGCTCCCCGGCAGCCACCAAGGAGCAGCATCCGATGGTGGTGGGGCTGGGCAAGGATGTCGAGGGCCGCACCGTGGTGGCCAACCTGGCCAAGATGCCGCACATCCTGATCGCCGGCGCCACCGGGGCGGGCAAGTCCACCTGCATCAACGGGTTGATCACCTCGGTGCTGATGCGCGCCACCCCCGACGAGGTGCGGATGGTGCTGGTGGACCCCAAGCGGGTCGAGCTGACCATGTACCAGGGGATCCCGCACCTGATCACCCCGATCATCACCAACCCCAAGAAGGCCGCCGAGGCGCTGCAGTGGGTGGTGGGGGAGATGGACCGCCGCTACGACGACCTGGCCGCCTCGGGGTTCCGGCACATCGACGACTTCAACAAGGCGGTGCGGGCCGGGCACCTGCAGCCCCCGCCTGGCAGCGAGCGGGTCTACCAGCCCTACCCGTACATGCTGGTGATCGTGGACGAGCTGGCCGACCTGATGATGGTGGCCCCCCGCGACGTGGAGGACTCCGTCGTCCGCATCACCCAGCTGGCCCGCGCCGCCGGCATCCACCTGGTGCTGGCCACCCAGCGGCCGAGCGTGGACGTGGTCACCGGGCTGATCAAGGCGAACGTACCGTCCCGGCTGGCGTTCGCCACCTCCTCGCTGGCCGACAGCCGGGTCATTCTCGACCAGCCGGGCGCCGAGAAGCTGGTCGGGCAGGGCGACGCGCTGTTCCTGCCGATGGGTGCCAGCAAGCCGATGCGGCTGCAGAACGCCTACGTCTCCGAAAAGGAGATCCAGGGCGTGGTGGAGCACTGCAAGACCCAGATGCAGCCCGCCTACCGCGAAGACGTCACCGAGTCCGCCGGGCCCAAGAAGGAGATCGACGAGGACATCGGCGACGATCTGGACCTGCTGGTGCAGGCGATCGAACTGGTCGTCACCACGCAGTTCGGGTCCACCTCGATGCTGCAGCGCAAACTGCGGGTGGGATTCGCCAAGGCGGGCCGGCTGATGGACCTGATGGAGAGCCGCGGCATCGTCGGCCCCAGCGAGGGCTCCAAGGCACGCGATGTGCTGGTCAAACCCGATGATCTGGCGGAGGTGCTGGCTAAGCTGCGTGGCGGGGAGTGAGACTCGCTCACCGGCTCTGGGGACGATCTGAGGATTTCCTGGATGTTCCCTGAATGATGCGAAATCTTGCCCTGTTTCGAGCGCGTTGCGCATCGCCCAACGGGCATGCCGGTTTCTAGACTGGACTTCGCGGGAGCGGTAGGCGATGAAGCTCTCTTGTTCGCCGTGGTCGGCCGCCGTCGGGCCGATCTTCAAATTCCAGGAGGCTCGGCGTGAGCATCGGTGAGACCTTGGCATCCGCCCGTCAGACAGCCGGTCTCACCGTTGATCAGGTGAGCGAGCGCACCCGGATCCGGGCGACCGTGGTGCGCGGCATCGAGGGCGACGACTTCGCCTCCTGCGGGGGCGACTTCTACGCCCGCGGCCATATCCGCAGCATCGCCAAGGCGGTCGGGATCGACCCCGAGCCGCTGATCCAGGAGTACGACCGGCTGCACGGGCCGCTGGAGCCGGTGTCGGCCGTGGCGGCCTTCGAGCCGGAGATGCCGGTGAAGATCGGCGAGCGCCGTGCGCCCAACTGGAGCGCCGCCATGGCGGTGGCCCTGGTGTTGGTGCTGGTGTACGGGATCGTCCGGGTGGTGGGCGGCATCGGCGACCAGCAGAACGCCCGGCCGGTCGCCCAGCCCTCCGAGGGGCGGTCCAAGCCGCCCGCGGCCGCCTCGCCGACCGTCCGTCCCCGCGAGGACGCGGTGGCGGCGGTGCCCCGCAAGAACGTCGAGCTGAAGGTCAAAGCCGAACGGTCCAGCTGGCTCAACGTCCGCGACGAGAAGGGCCGGCAGCTGTTCAGCGGGCTGCTGGCGGCCGGCAGGTCCATGGAGTGGACCGCCAAGAAGCGCATCGAGGTGCTGATCGGCAACGGCGGCGGGGTCAAGCTCACCGTCAACGGCAAGGACCTGGGCTCGCCCGGCACCGACGGCCAGGTGCTGCGGCTCAGCTTCGGCCCCGGCGACCCCGAGGGCGCCTGACCACCTGCGCCGTCGGGACGGGAACGCAGGACCACCTGGTGACGGGACAGGGACACCGGACCACCTGGTGACGGGATGCGGGCGTAAGAGCACCTGGTGACGGCACACGGACGTAAGAGCATCTGGTGACGGCACATACCGGTGTGGAAGGTGACCACCTGGTCCGCCGGACACGCGGTGCCCACTACGGTTAGAGCATGTCTGCTCGCCGCACTGTCTCTTTGGTCACCCTCGGTTGCGCGCGCAACGAGGTCGACTCCGAAGAACTCGCCGCCCGGCTGGAGGGCGCCGGCTGGGATCTGGTCGACGACGCCGACCAGGCCGGTGTGGTGGTGGTCAACACTTGCGGCTTCATCGACGCGGCCAAGAAGGACTCCATCGACACGCTGCTGGCCGCGCACGACTCCGGCGCCAAGGTGGTGGCGGCCGGCTGCCTGGCCGAGCGGTACGGAGCCGAGCTGGCCTCCTCGTTGCCCGAGGCCGACGCTGTGCTGGGCTTCGACGACTACGCCGACATCGGCGACCGGCTCGACGACGTGCTGGCCGGGGTCCGCCGCCCGGCGCACACTCCCCGGGACCGGCGCGCCCTGTTGCCGATCACGCCGGTCGAGCGCAAGGAGTCGGCCCGGCAGGTCGCCATCCCCGGGCACGGCGAGGAACTGCCCGAGGGCGTGGCGCCCGCGTCCGGCCCGCGCGTGCTGCGGCGGCGGCTGGGCGGCGGCCCGGTCGCGCCGCTCAAGCTGGCCTCCGGCTGCGACCGGCGCTGCACGTTCTGCGCCATCCCCGCCTTCCGCGGCGCCTATGTCTCGCGCGACCCGGCCGAGGTGCTGGCGGAGGCCGGCTGGCTGGCCGGGCACGGGGTGCGGGAGCTGGTGCTGGTCAGCGAGAACTCCACCTCCTACGGCAAGGACCTGGGCGATCTGCGGGCCCTGGAGGGGCTGCTGCCGCGGCTGGCGGCCGTCGAGGGCGTCGGGCGGGTGCGACTGAGCTACCTGCAGCCCGCCGAGCTGCGGCCCGGACTGATCGACGTGTTGTGCGGCACGCCCGGCGTGGCGCCGTACTTCGACCTGTCGTTCCAGCACGCCAGCGGACCGGTGCTGCGCCGGATGCGGCGCTTCGGCGACCGGGAGGCGTTCCTGGAGCTGCTGGCCCGCATCCGCGACAAGGCTCCGGAGGCGGGCGTGCGCTCCAACTTCATCGTGGGCTTCCCCGGCGAGAGCGAGGACGACCTGGCGGAGCTGGTCGCCTTCCTGAGCGAGGCCCGGCTGGACGCGATCGGCGTCTTCGGCTACTCCAACGAGGAGGGCACCGAGGCGGCGACGCTGGACGGCAAGCTGGACGACGACGAGGTCGCCCGGCGGGTCGCCGAGGTGTCGGCGCTGGCCGAGGAGCTGACCGCGCAGCGCGCCGAAGAGCGGATCGGCTCGGCCGTGGAGGTGCTACTGGAGGAGCAGGTGGAGCCGGGCGTCTTCGAGGGCCGCGCCGCGCACCAGGCGCCCGAGGTGGACGGCACGGTGCTGGTACGGGGTGAGGGCCTGGTCGTGGGCGAGTTCGTCACCGCGACGGTGGTCGACGGCGACGGCGTCGACCTCGTGGCGGATGTCGTGGCGGATGTCGGGGTGGGCCTGGCGGCGGACGTGCCGGCGGACGCCCCGTGAGCACGGTCGGGCCCGAGCCGGCCGCCGTGCCGGGCCCGGAGCCCGCGGCCCCGCCCAGCGTCTACAACGTCGCCAACCTGCTGACGCTGGTACGCATCCTGCTGGTCCCCGTCTTCGTGTGGCTGCTGTTCGTGGACGGTACCGGCTGGCGGGTCGCGGCGTTCGTGGTGTTCGCGGTCGCCTCCGTCACCGACAAGATCGACGGGGATCTGGCCCGCAAGTACGACTTGGTCACCGACTTCGGCAAGATCGCCGACCCGATCGCCGACAAGGCGCTGACCGGGGCGGCGCTGATCGGCCTGTCGGTGCTGGGCGAGCTGTGGTGGTGGGTCACCGCGGTGATCCTGGCCCGGGAAATCGGCATCACCCTGCTGCGCCTGGTGGTGATCCGCTATGGGGTGATCCCGGCCAGCAAGGGTGGCAAGCTCAAGACCCTGCTGCAGGTGGTCGCGATCGGGCTGTTCCTGCTGCCCGGCCCGCTGGACCCGCTGCGCTGGGCGACGATGGCGGCCGCCGTGGCCGTCACCGTCGTCACGGGTGTCGACTACGTGGTGCAGGCCTGGCGCCTGCGCCGCGCCGCACTGGCCTGAGCCCGGGCCACCGGGACGGGAGGAAGGAACGGCATGCGGGTCGAGCTGGTGACGGTGGGGGACGAGCTGCTGCTCGGTGACACCGTCAACGGGAACGCCGCCTGGCTGGGACAGCGGCTGGCCGAGATCGGAGCCGAGGTCACCCGCAGCGTGGTGGTCGGCGACGAGCTGGATGTGATCATCGAGGCCGTGCGGGCGGCGCTGGAGCGGGCCGACGCGGTGGTCATCACCGGCGGGCTCGGCCCCACCTACGACGACCTGACCCGTGACGCGCTGGCCGAGGCGGCGGGCGTCCCGCTGGTCCGCGACCCGGAGCTGGAGGACCGGCTGCGGGCGCAGGCGGCCAGATCGGGGCGGGAGCTGGTGCCGATGGCGCTGCGAATGGCCGAGGTGCCCAAGGGCGCGGGCGTGCTGCCCAACCCGGCGGGCAGCGCGGCAGGGCTGCGCGTGGAGCTGCCCGGCGGTGTGGTGTACGCGCTGCCCGGGGTGCCGCACGAGATGCGCACGATCATGACCGATACGGTGCTGCCGGAGCTGGCCGCGGGCCGCACGGGCGTGCGGGCCGCGCGGCGGACGTTGCGCACCGCCGGGATCTGGGAGTCGGTGCTGGCCGAACGGCTGGCCCCGGTCGAGGCGCTGGAGGGGGTACGGCTGGCGTACCTGCCCGACCCGGCCGAGGTGAGGGTCCGCATCACCGCGACCGGCCCGGACGCCGAGGCGCTGCTGGAGCACGCCGGCGAGCTGGCCCGTGAGCTGCTCGGCCCCGCGGTCTACGGGCAGGGCGAGGAGAGCCTGGACCGGGTCGTCCACCGGCTGCTGGCCGAGCGCGCGGCGACGGTGGCGGTGGCCGAGTCGCTGACCGGTGGGCTGCTGGGGGCGGAGCTGACCGCGATGCCCGGCTCGTCGGCCACCTACGCGGGCGGTGTGATCGCCTACGCCACCCGCCTGAAGCACGAGCTGCTGGGCGTCCCGGCGGACCTGCTGGCGGCCGAGGGCGCCGTGCACCCCGGCGTCGCCGCCGCGATGGCCGCCGGGGTGCGGGACCGGCTGGGCGCCGACTACGGCCTGGCGGTGACCGGGGTGGCGGGTCCGGAGCCCCAGGGCGGGCGTCCGGTGGGCACGGTTTTCGTCGCGGTGGCCGGACCCGGCAGCGACCCGGTGGTGACGGCACCGCGGCTTCCGGTGCCCGGCACGGGCGGGCGGGTCCGTGCGCCGATCCGCCGGATGACCGTGGTGCACGCTCTTGACCTGCTGCGACGCGTACTGCAAGGGGTGGAGATCGAGGCCGGGACGGACACCGGAAGGCAAGATCGGGAAGATCGGGGCTGATTACAGCGTTACGTTCCCAGCGAACACGAAATCCTCGGTCTGCCATGGTCGCCTGGTAGACAGGTACGGTGGAGACGTCGAAGGTCCGAAATTCGGGGAGGGAGCGAGCGATGGTACTGCTTCGCCAGCTGCTCGGTGACGTACTGCGGCGGCTGCGGCTGCGCCAGGGTCGCACCCTTCGCGAGGTGTCGGCGGCGGCAAGAGTGTCACTGGGTTATCTGTCTGAGGTCGAGCGAGGGCAGAAGGAGGCATCCTCCGAGCTGCTTTCGTCGATCTGCAAGGCCCTGGGAGTGCCGCTGTCGCACGTGCTGCGCGAGGTCGCCGACCAGCTCGCGCTCGCCGAGCTCCAGCAGGAGCCGGTGATGGCCGGCGCGCCGCCGGCGCACGAGCGGCTCGGGGAGGGCCTCGACCAGGAGGCGATCTCGGCCGACGCCATTCCGGCCACGCCGGAGGAGATCACCGGCGAGTTCCGCGCCGACATGGTGGCCGCCTGACCGCCGTCTGATCCGGCCGCTGCGGCATTGCCGTGACGTACGCCGCGATTACCTTGCCTCTCTGCGGGGATGGCGAAGGTGTAACGACGGCGTTCGACGCGGAAGGAGCCGATATGTCGGCGGTCAAGAGCCCTATCAAGGACGAGTCCGCCCTGCGGACCACGGGTGACGCCCTGCAGGGCGGCCTGGTGGATCTCATCGACCTCTCCCTGGTGGCCAAGCAGGCCCATTGGAACCTGATCGGACCCCGCTTCCGGTCGGTGCACCTGCAGCTCGACGAGGTGGTCGCGCTGGCCCGCGAGTATATGGACCAGATCGCCGAACGGGCGGTGGCCATCGGCGTGAACCCCGACGGCCGCGTGCGCACGGTCGCCGACAACACCAAGATCCGCCAGCCGGACAGCGGCTACATCTCCGACGACAAGGTCGTCGCCACGCTGACGGACACGCTGGCGCAGATCATCGCCCGGTTCCGGGAGCGGATCGAGGCCACCGAGGAGACCGACCCGGTCACCCAGGACCTGTTCATCACCCTCACCGCGGGGCTGGAGAAGCAGCACTGGATGTTCGAGGTGCAGACCCAGTAACCCTCGCGGGCGCGGACGTCGAAGGCCCTGGTCCGGTCACCGGACCGGGGCTTCGCGTCGTCCGGGCCCACCTCGCCGCCGCGGGGACGGCGGTCGCGGAGTCTCCGGGTAGCGGGCCAGGCGAGGCCGGAGGCCTGCCGCGGGAGAGCGGATCAGGCGAGGCCGTCCGTGGGGGCGGGCCAGGCGATGCCGACTGCGGGGAGTGGATCAGGCGAGGCCGACTGCGGGGGAGCGGATCAAACGAGGCTGGCCACGACGGTGTCGGCGAATTCCAGGGCCAGTGGGCTGAGCGCGTCCCACCGGCGGGCCGCCCAGCCGGCGGTGAGCGGGGGCAGGTCCGGGATCGGGACCAGCCGGACGACCGAGCCGGGGCCGTGGCTCCAGCCGGGCAGCGACGGCAGGATCGCATGGCCGAGGCCGAGTTCGGCCAGCAGCAGCGCGGTGTCCCAGTCGGCCACGCTGGTGGTCGACTCCAGCCGGATCCCGTGTCCGGCCAGGTGGGCCGCTAGATGGGCGCCGGAGGTCGACTCCTCGGGCAGGCGGATGTGCCGGATGCCGGCCAGCTCGCCGGGCCTCAGTGAGCCGCGGTGCGCCAGCGGGTCGTCCACCCGCACCGCCAGCGCCCACGGCAGGCTCGTGGAGGGCCGCTGCTCCACCCCCCGCACCGGGCGGCCGATGGTGACCCAGGCCAGATCCGCCTGGTGCGACTGCACCGCCTCCAGGCAGCGGCGGCTGGAACCCGCGGTCTGGAACTCCAGCGTCACGTCCGGATGGCGGGCGCGGAACGCGGCCACCCCGGCGCTCATGAAGTGCCGCACGGTGGTCGCCCCGGTGCTGATCCGCACGGTGCCGCTGGTGCCCCGGCGCAGGTCGTCCAGCGCCCGCAGAGCGGTGCCGAGCCCGGCGATGCCCTCGGCGGCGGCCCGGTAGAGGATCCGGCCCGCCTGGGTCGGGACGACGCCGCGCGGCCGCCGCTCCAGCAGCACCAGGCCGGTCTCCCGTTCCAGGCGCTTGACGTGCTGGCTGACCGCCGGCTGACTGCACGACAGGTCGCGCGCGACCGCGCTGAGATTTCCGGCCTCGCACACGGCGACGAACACCCGCAGATCGTCCAGCGTCATGACACCCAAGCTAGGTCTTGGCCTTTGGCAAGTAAATCCGAGAATTGACTTGGGCCGGCCGTCACCGGAGGATCACGGTACGGGCGCGGGATCCAGCGACCCGCCACGGCGGCAACCCGCCTCCGGGACGGCGCAGGCCGGTCGGCCCCGGGGCGGGTGCCGACCACGGACCCGAAGTCAGGGGGCGGGCTGGCAGCGGGGACACCAGAACGTGACACGCTCCCGCGCCTCGGGCCCCTGGTCGGCGCGTTCGATCCGCGTGCCGCAGCGGCGGCAGGGACGGCCCGCCCGCCCGTACACCCAGTGCTCCCGCCCGGGGCGCAGGTCGCCGGTGGTGATGTGGCCGTGCCGTCGCTTGTTGGCCTCCAGCAGGCGTTGCGCCAGGTCGACCAGTGCCCGCAGGTCCCCGGCGTCGCCGACGGGCCGCCACGGGTGCACGCCGCGCAGGAAGCACAGCTCGCTCTTGTAGACGTTGCCGATGCCCGCCAGCCGGCTCTGGTCCATCACGGCCTCGCCGACGGCGCGTTCGGGCCACTCGCACAGGCGGCGTACGGCCTCTTCCGGATCCCAGTCGGCGCCCAGCAGGTCCGGGCCCAGCCGGCCGACGGCGCGGTCCTCCTCGTCCGTGCGCAGCAGTTCCACCACGCCGAGCGAGTAGCCCAACGCCAGCCACCGCTCGTTGCCCAGTGCCAGCCGGATGCGGTGGTCGCGGGGCGGGTGGCCGGCGGGGCGGATCCGCCAGGCGCCGTCCATCATCAGGTGGGTGTGCACGGTCAGCCCGCCGTCCACCCTGATCAGCAGGTGCTTGCCGCGGGCGGCCGCCTCGTGCACGGTGCGGCCGCGCAGGTCGGCCGTGGCCAGCCGGGGGACGCGGAAGTCGCTGACGGTCAGCACCCGCCCCGCCAGCGCCTCGTGCAGCCGGGCGGCGGCCAGCCAGACGGTGTCGCCCTCCGGCACGGTGGCCGCCTCAGATCAGCGAGGGGCTCTGCCAGGCCGCCGGGTCCTTGGTGAGCTCGGCCACCGGCTCGGGCAGCTCGCCGGCCGCGATGTGCCCGAGGGTGACCGACTCCAGGATGCCGCGCTCGCTGGCCCGCAGCGCGATCCAGACCTCCTGCAGGGAGCGGGCCGGGCCCTGGTAGCCGACGTGCTCGGGACGCTCGCCCCGCACGCCGAGCAGCGGGCCGTCGATGGCCCGGATGATGTCGGCCAGCGAGATCTCGCCGGCGGGCTTGGCCAGCCAGTAGCCGCCGTCGGGGCCGCGCTGGCTGCGCACCAGCCCGGAACGGCGGAGCTGCCCCAGGATGTTCTCCAGGAACTTGGGGGGGATCTGCTGGGCCTCGGCGAGCTGAACCGCGGTCACCGGGCTGCTCCCGGCCACCGCCAGCTCCGCGGCGGCACGCAGCGCGTAGTCGACCCGGGCGGACAATCGCATGACTCTAGTATCCCTTGTCGATCTGTGTGGTTGGGTTGCCGGATCCCGCCGCTGCGCTCCGGTTCCCGCCAAGGGCCGCCCCACCTGCGGGAACTCAGTGTTGACCGGTGGAATCCCGTTCCGTCAACCCGAGCATCTCGGCCGCTGCCCGGCCGTTGGCGCGGGTCGCCCCGAACGTGGCCAGATACGCTCCGCAGCCTGGCCGCCACACCGGCAGGCCCATCTCCACCACCACCGCGTCCGGCCGTGCGGCCAGCAGCGCGGTCGCCAGGGAGCGCTGCCCGGCGTGCCGGTGCGCATCGCGCAGCACGACGACCAGTCCCCGGCCCGCGGCGCGCTCCAGCAGCGGACCGGCCTCAGCCGTCGCCCCCTCCACCCGCACCAGATCGGACGCCCACGGCCCCAGCCCCCAAGGGGTCGGGCCGACCGCGATGTTGCCGGGCGCCTCCAGCTCCACCACCAGCGGGACGCCCAGGTCGGGCAGCTCGCCGGAGAACGCCAGCGCGCGGCGGGCCGCCTCCATGGCGGCCGTCCGGTCCACCGAGGCGGTCCCCGCGCCCGTCAGCCACGCTCGGAGGGCACGGCCGCGTTCGGCCGCGTCCTCCAGGCGCTCGCCGGAGAGCCGTCCCTCCCGGACGGCGGTGGCGATGGCCGTCACAATCGCCTGCACGCTGTCGCCGTGCTCCCGGTGGCCCAGGCACAGCAGGTCCGCGCCCGCGTACAGGGCCCGCACCGCGGCCTCGGGGACGCCGATGGCGCCGCTGGCGCCGTCCATGTCGAGGGCGTCGGTGACGATGGCGCCCTCGAACCCCAGCCGGCCGCGCAGCAGCCCGGTGATCGCGGCCTGCGACAGCGTGGCCGGCTCGCCGCCGGTGATCGTCGGCAGGTTGAGGTGCCCGGTCATCACCGCCCGCACGTCGGCCTTGAGCGCCGCCCGGAACGGCACCAGCTCCCGGCGCTCCAGCAGGTCCAGGTCGGCCTCCACCAGCGGCACCCCCAGATGGGAGTCCTCGACCGTGGCGCCGTGGCCGGGGAAGTGCTTGGCGCAGGCCGCCACCCCGGCCTCCTGTGTCCCGGTGACCGAGGCGGCGGCGTGCCGCGCCACCAGCTCCGGGTCCGAGCCGAACGCCCGGACGCCGATGATCGGGTTGTCGTCGGCGGTGTTGACGTCCACCGAGGGGGCGAAGTTGAGATTCACCCCCACCGCGGCCAGCTCGGCGGCCAGCGAGCGGTAGACCCGGCGGGTCAGCTCCACGTCGTCGACGACGCCCAGCGCGGCGTTGCCCGGATAGGGGCTGGCGGTGCGGTGGCCGCCGAGCCGGGTGACGTCGCCGCCCTCCTCGTCGATGGTGACGATCGGGTCCCCGGCCTCGCGCAGCGCGGCGGTCAGCCGGGCCAGCGCCCCGGTCTCGGGCACGTTGCCGTTCAGGGCGAACAGCGTGACGCCGCCCAGCCCCCGCTCCAGCTCGGTCAGCAGCCAGTGCGGTGCGGTGGCCCCGGTGAAGCCGGGCAGCAGTGCCGCCCGGGCCAGCCGGGCGAGAGTGTTGTCGATCATCCTTTGACGGCTCCGGTGGTCAGGCCGGAGACCATCCGGCGCTGCACGATCAGGAAGAAGGCGATCACCGGCAGGGTCAGCAGGGTGGAGGCGGCCATGATCGGGCCCCACTCGTTGCTGGCGTTGCCGAAGAAGTACTGCATCATCACCGGCAGGGTGTACTTGTCCTGGTCGTCGAGGAACGTGAAGGCGAAGATGAACTCGTTCCAGGCGGTGATGAAGGAGAAGATGCTGGTGGCCACCAGCCCCGGTGCGATCAGCGGCAGCAGCACCCGCAGGAAGGTCCGCACCGGGCCGGCCCCGTCGATGGCCGCCGCCTCCTCCAGTTCGCGGGGCACTGCGGCCACGAAGCCGCGCAGCATCCAGATGGAGAACGGCAGCGCGAACCCGATGTAGACGACCGCCAGCCCGGCCAGGCTGTTGATCATGCCGAGCTGTTTGAGATCCAGGAACAGTGGGATCACCAGCGCCTCCAGCGGCACCATCTGCACCACCAGCAGCATGATCAGGAAGGTGGTCCGGAAGCGGAACCGGAACCGGGCGACCGCGGTGGCGGCCAGCACCGCCAGCAGCCCCGACACCAGCACCGTCGCCAGGGCCAGCAGTGCGCTGTTGCGCAGGTACGTCCAGAAGGAGACCTCGGCGATCCCGTTGCCCAGCACGTAGTCGAAGTGCTCCAGGGTCGGCTCGGCCGGCAGCGGGCGCGGGGTGGTGCTGAAGATCTCCTCGTTGGGCTTGAACGCGGTGGAGATCATCCAGGCCACCGGGAACACCGCCACGGCGAACACCGCCAGCCCCAGCGCGTTGAGCCCGTACCGCCGCACCGTCCGGCCGTTCATGAGGTCTCCCCCTGCCGCACCATGATCCGCACGTACACGGCGGTGACCGCCAGCAGCAGCAGCGTGAGCACCGTCGCGATCGCCGAGCCCATCCCGAGCTTGGCGTTCATCCCGCCGAACGCCTCGGAGTAGGCGTACAGCGACAGGTTGAAGGCGTCCCGGTTGGCCATCCCGGACATGATGAACAGCTGGGTGAAGACCTTGAAGTCCCAGATGATCGACAGCACCAGCAGCACCAGGAAGATCGGCCGCAGCAGCGGGAAGGTGATCTGCCAGAACGAGCGCCAGGCCGAGGCCCCGTCCACCCGCGCCGCCTCCAGCAGCTCGCCGGGCAGGCTCTTGAGCCCGGCCAGCACGCTGACCGCCACGAACGGGAACGACTGCCACACCACGCACACGGTCAGCACCGTGTAGGTGCGCAACGGGGTGGCGAACCAGTTGTGGTCGATCCAGTCCCCGCCCACCAGGACGTCCGGCAGCAGGTCCAGGAACCAGTTGACGACCCCGCCGGTGCTGCCGAACAGCCAGTAGAAGATGATCGCCGCGGTGATCGGCGGAGTGGCCCAGGCGACCATCACCCCGGCCGCCACGAACGCCGACATCCGCCGGCCCAGCCGGTGCAGCAGCAGCCCGACCAGGGTGCCCAGCAGCAGGGTCAGCGAGACCGCCACGACCGCGAACAGCACGGTGTGCCGCAGGCTCTGCCAGAACAGGTCGTCGGACAGGATGGTGGAGAAGTTCTCGGTGCCGACCTGCTCGGCCGGCTCGCCGGCCAACTGCCGGTTGCCGACCTTCTGGAAGGACATGATCGCGATCTGCACCATCGGCCAGAACATCAGCGTGGCGATGACCAGCAGGGTCGGCGCGATCAGCAGGTAGGGCCCCGGGCGGGGGCGGCGGCGGGGCCGCGCCGGACCGGAGGATCTCCGGTCCGGCGCGGCCCCCACCGCGGGGGCGGTGTCGAGCATGTTCCGTCCGATCTCGGCGTCAGGGGTTGAGCAGCGTGTTGGCCTGCTCGTTGGCCTTCTTGAGCTCGTCGGCGCTGGGCTTGCCCTGCATGACGCCCTTGACGGTGTTCGGGATGACCTTCTTGGTCTGCTCGAAGTCGGCCCAGCCGGTGCTCAGCGGCGCCATCTTGGTGTTGGCGGCGATGGCGGTGAACGCCTCCAGCTTGGGGTCGGTGAACTTCACGTCGGTGAACATGGACGAGAAGCCGCTGTAGTCGGCCCACTTCTGGGCGTTGGTCTTGTTGTTGAGCACGGTGATGTAGTCGAAGGCGACGTCCTTGGCCTTGGTGTTCTTCCACACCGCCAGGTCGGAGCCGCCGGCCATCACGGGGGCGTTGCCGCCGGTCTTGGTCGGGATCGGGAAGACGCTCCACTTGTCGGCGTTCTTCTCGGAGACCTTCTTCATCTCCTTCAGCGCCCAGCTGCCGTCGATGTACATGCCGAGCTTGCCGAGCGCGAAGTCCTGCTGCGGGCCTTGCAGCTCGTTCTTGCCGATGTACTTCTCAGGCGCGACCTTCTCGGTGGTCACCAGGCCGGCGTAGAAGTCGATGGCCTCCTTGACCTGGGGCTGGTCGAGCTTACCGACCCACTTGTCGCCCTCCTTGACCGCGACGTCGCCGCCGTTGCCCCAGATGAAGCTCATGATGGCGTTGGTCTGGTCGCTGGGCGCGCCAATGCCGGGGACCTTCTTCTCGTCCTGGATCTTCTTGGCGGCCGCGGTCAGCTCGGCCCAGGTCTTGGGCGGCGTGATGCCCAGCTCGGAGAACCAGTCGGTGCGGTACCAGACGCCGCGCACGCCGCCGTACCAGGGCACCGCGTAGGTCTTGCCGTCGCCCTGGTCGTTGGCCAGCGCGGTCTTGTTGAGGGACGCGCCGTCGGCCCACTTGGCGAAGTTGTCGGAGATGTCGGCCAGGTTGCCCTGCTCGATGTGCGACTGGACGTCGGTGTTGCCGATCTCGGTGACGTCCGGGCCCTCGCCGCCGGCGATGGCCTTCTGGAAGGTGGTGGCGACCTGCGGCCACGGCACGTACTTGATCACCACGTCGGTGTTCGGGTGCTTCTTGCGGAACTCGGTCTCCACCCCGTCCAGGAACGCGGTCTGTTCCGGGGTGCCCTCACCCATCATCCACACGTTCAGCTTGGCCGGGGCTGCGGCGCCGGCCTCGTCGTTGCCCTCGTCCCCGCCACAGGCCGTGGCGGCCAGGGCGATCGCGGCCGCGGTGGCCGCAATCTTGATGAACCTCACCTGGGATCCTTTCCGGCGTGCCCTCGCATGAGTGCATCCCCCAAGCTGTACGGCCTGACAGGGCCTTAACCACCCCTTAAGGTCGGCCTTGCCCGGCTCGTCTCGCACTGGCCGCGGGGCGCCTGCTGCTCGGCGCTCTGCGCGCGACCACCGGTCCCCCGGGTGGGGCCGGTGGGCGCTTGGGCGGTAAACTAACAAGAAACTTTCCTAAGAAATACTGCTCGTTAGCAGATTGAGACCAAGGAGTCGCGAAGATGGCCAACCGCCCGGGGACGCCGCGGCTGCTGCGCGAGCTCAACGACCGTGCGGCGCTGGAACTCCTGATCGACCAGGGGCCGCTGACCCGCGCGCAGATCGGGCGGCACACCGGCCTGTCCAAGGTCACCGCCTCCCAGCTGCTGGCCCGCCTGGAGGAGCGCGGGCTGGTCGAGGTGGTGGGGGAGCAGGCGGGCGGGCGGGGGCCCAACGCCGCGCTGTACGCCGTGGTGCCGGCCAGCGCCTACGTCGCCGGCCTGGAGGTCGGGCCGCACGGGGTGACGGCGGGCATCGCCGACATCACCGGCCGGCTGATCGCCCAGGTCACCGGGGACCCCAACGGCGCCGACGATCCGGTCAAGGTGGTGCACAACGCCGTGGTCAAGGCGTGCCGGTCGGCGCGCGTCGCGCTGGGCCGGCTGAACGCCTTCGTCATCGGCACCCCGGGTGTGGTCGATCCGCGCAGCGGGGACGTGCAGTTCGTCTTCGACCTGCCCGCCTGGCACGAGGGCGTGCTGGCCGGGCTGCGCACCGATCTGCGCCGGCCAGTGGTGCTCGAGAACGACGTCAACCTCGCAGCCCTCGCCGAGCGGGCCTACGGGGCGGCCCGCGACGCCGAGGACTTCGCGCTGATGTGGTGCGACCGGGGCATCGGCCTGTCGGTGATGCTGGGCGGCCGCCTGCACCGGGGCGTGTCCGGCGGCGCGGGCGAGATCGGCTATCTGCCCGTTCCCGGCGTTCCGCTGCCCGACGCCGTCACCGAGTCGATCTCCTGGGGCACGCCCGCGCTGGCCGGCGGCCTCGGCTCCCTGGTCGGCGCAGACGCGGTGCTGGCCCTGGCACGCTCCCACGGACTGACCGGGGCCACCGCCGTGGAGTGTGTGCGCGAGGCCGCCGCCGATATCGCGCGCGGCGGGTCCTTCCTGGACGAACTGGCCGTCCGCATCTCCTACGGCGTCGCCTCGGTCAACATCGTGCTGGACCCGGGCCTGGTCGTGCTGTCGGGCCAGCTCGGCCGGGCCGGCGGCGCTCCGCTCGCCGAGCGTATCGAGCAGGCCGTGGGCCGGATCTGCCCGACCCGTCCGCGCGTGGCGGTCACCGAGGTCGAGGGCAACCCGGTGCTGCGGGGCGCCCTGCACGCCGCCCTGGAACAGGCCCGCGAGGAGGTCTTCTCCGCCACGGCGGACTGATCCCGCCGCTGCGGCGCCAGGACCCCGGTGCGAAGGACCGGGGTCCTGGCGTGCCATGGGCGCGAGCCGGGCCCGATGCCACTTCGGGCCCCCGTCCACCGGTGCGGTGCGTGGCCGCGCCGTTGCGGTTTCCACGCGCTGCCCGATCACCGGCCGACGGCCATCCGGGACGTCACCGACGCCCGTGCTCGGATGCCCCCATCCTGGAGGGCCCGCGTTGACCGCCTGTCAAATCACGATGAACGGCTTGTTACCGATCACCCGCCCCACCCGGCCGGCGGGCGGCGCGCTCGTCCGGTCCAGGGCAGGGGGCCGTCAGTGCTTGCGTCCCCCGTAGCGGCGGCGCAGGGTCCGTGGCCTCGTCCCGAAGGTCATCGCAATGAGCCGCCAGGAGATCCCGCGGTTGCGGGCCCGGCGGACGCCGACGGCCAGCGACCGCTCCAGCTCCCGCCGCGCCCGCGCCAGTGCTCGCAGCTCCGCCAGCGGGTCCTCGTCCTCATAGAAGCCGGTACGCGTCATCTCCACCTCCTGGGGTCAACTTATGTTGACGACCGAGGATTGTCAACGAAGGTTGACCTGGGGCGTTCCTTGAACCCTCTGGACAAGGACGGAGAACGTCCGGCGGCGACCGGCTGATACGGCTGCGGCACGGTGAGGAGGCGGCGCGATGAGGAGGTGGCGCAGCGGAGAGGCGGTGCGGTGGGGAGGTGGCGCAGCGGAGAGGTGACACGGTGGGGAGGCGGCGCGGCGGGTCACGCCGGGGGAATGCCCGGAAAACGGATCCGCCGTGGTCGCGCGTTCCGGAGATCGCGTGACCACGGCGGGGTCGGGCCGGAGTCGCGTCCGGGGCGTCCCGGACGTCGTGGGTTACTTCTTCGTGGTGGAGACCTGTGCCAGGACGGGCTCCCGGCGCCGTGGATCGTGTATGGCCCGGTCGCGGACCGTACGGGTGATCACCTGGCGCTTGCGCCGCTGTGCGATGGCCCACCGTGCTGTCGGTGTCATGACTGCTCCCCGTTCTGCGGTGACTTTCCCCCCGCCACCACTGACCCCGTTGACCTCAATGGTTTCAGAACACACCCGCACTGGGTATCCGCCGCAAGGATGATTCGTGTTCTTCCCAAGGTGGGACCGAACTCTTGGCGTTCGCTGAACCTCCGCTGCCCTTTTCATCAGAACGCCCCGCCCCGCCCCGGCGGCCGTCACCCCGCGCCGCACCCGCCCGGGGCCGTCGCGGTGTTCACCGGGCGGCCACGGCGTCCGGAGGGCCGGATCGCGCGCCCCATCCCAGCCATGTCGACGGCCTCGGCCGTACCGACCCGGCGAACGCCGGGGGCCACCGTGCTAGGCGCGCAGGCGCAGACCGCGAGGAGTGGGGTGGAAGCCCGCGGCCTCCAGGGCCTCGGCCAGCGGGGACGAACCGATGGACTCCCCGTCGGCGCGTTCCACCGTGAGCTTGCCCAGTGCCCCCTCCCGGACGGCCAGGGCCAGGGCGTCGGCCGCCGACTGCAGGACGCCCGGCTCGTCGGCCCACGACAGGAGCGTGCGGCCGCCCCGTTCGATGTACAGGACCAGGGCGCCGTCGACCAGGACGACCAGGGCCCCCGCCTTACGGCCGGGCTTGTGGCCGCCGGCGGCCTCGCCGTCGCGTTCCGGCCAGGGCAGGGCGGCGCCGTACGGATTGGCGGGATCGGCGGCGGCCAGCACGAGGGCCCGCGGCCGGTCCCGGGCGGCCTCGCCCGGACGCGCGCGGCCGGTGCTCCAGGGATCGGAGGCCGGTGACCACGGGTCGCCGGACAGGCCGCCCTCCGCGAAGCCCGGCGGCTCGCGCAGGGCCCGCAGCCGGTCCACGGCGCCGGGGAGCGCGAACTGGGCGGCGCCCAGCCCTTCCACGAAGTAGCCGCGGCGGCAGCGGCCGGCCTCCTCCAGCGCCCGCAGGACCGGATAGACGGCCGCGAACCCGCCGGGGGCGCGCTCGGCAGCCACTGCCCCCCGGATCACGACGCCGTGGCGTTCCAGCAGCGTCTCGGCGAGCGCGTGCGAGCGGCGGGTCCGGTCGTCCTCCCTGTCGGGCAGCAGCCACCAGCGCCCGGCCACGGTCGGCGGGCCTGTCCGGGACGGCAGCACCGGGCGGCCGCGCCGGGACGGGCGGGGCCGGTGCGCCGGACGGCCCGAGCCGAGCGCGGCACGCAGCGGCGCCAGGGTGTCGTTGGTCAGGTATCCCGCCCACACCAAGTCCCACAGGGCCGCCACCAGGTCCTGGTCGGCGGCCTGCGCGCCCACCGCGTTCACCCGGTCCGACAGCGTGCGGAAGAACAGCGCGCCGCCGCCGGACAGCGCCTCCAGCGCGGCCTCGTGCACCGGCGTCAGCGTGATCTCGACCGGCTCCGGCATGAGCAGCGGCGCGGTGTCGGCCAGGTACAGCGAGATCCAGCCGTCCCCGCCAGGCAGCGCGCCCTGCCCGGCCCACACCACCTCACCGGCCGACGTCAGCTCGTCCAGCAGCGCGGGGGAGTAGCCCGGCACCCGTGATGGCAGCACCAGCGACTCCAGCGCCGAGGCGGGCACCGCCGCGCCCTGCACCTGCTCGATCGCCTGGACCAGGGCGTCCATGCCGCGCAGCCGGCCGGCACCGACACCGTGCCAGGCGGGCAGGAACCGGCCCAGCGCCTCGGGCGGCGACGGCTCCACCTCCGCCCGCAGCCGGGCCAGGCAGCGGCGCCGCAGCGTCCGCAGCACGCCGGTGTCGCACCACTCGCTGCCGACCGGCCCGGACAAGGCCTCCACCGGCAGGAACTCGCCCTCGACGACGCGGCCGGCGGCCGCCTGCCGCCGCAGCGCCTCCAGCACCACCGCGGGCCCCAGCCCGAACCGCACCGCCACGTCACCCGCCCGGAACGGACCGTGGGTGCGGGCGTACCGCCACACCAAATCGCCCAGCGGATCATCGGCGACCTCCAGGAACGCCTCCGGCACGCCGACCGGCAGCGGCACCCCGAGGGCGTCCCGCAGTCGCCCGGCGTCCTCCACCGCCGCCCAGCGCTCGGCACCCGCGACCCGCACCCGGATGACCCGTCGCGCCCCTTCCAGCTCCACCAGCCACTGCCCCGCCACGACCCGCGCCCGTGGCGCAACGCCGCCGTCATGGAAGCCGCCTGGCACAGCGGAGCGTACGGAATCCACCTGCCCATGGCCGGTGCCGTCGATGTCCGGTCGACTCGGGTGCCGGCCGTCCCGGTCGCCGTCCGGCGTCTCGTCCGCCTCGACGGCGGCCGGGGACGGGTGCTCGCGGAGCACCACGCGGTCGCCCGCACCTGCCGGGGCCTCGGCGGGCGGCGGGACGATGCGGGCGGCGACCTCCTCGGTGGACAACGGGCCCAAGGCGCGCAGCAGGTCGGCGACGCCCTCGGCGTCCCGGGCGCGGCGGTCGGCGGCCAGCCGCTGCAGCTCGCGCTCGGTCTCGGCGACGACCTCCGGATCGAGCAGCTCCCGCAGGTCGGCCTGGCCGAGCAGCTCGGCCAGCAGCGCGGAGTCGAGCGCCAGCGCCTGCGCCCGGCGCTCGGCCAGCGGCGCGTCCCCCTCGTACATGAACGCGCCCACGTAGTGGAACAGCAGCGAGCGCGCGTACGGGGACGGCTCGGGGGTCTCCACCTCCACCATGCGGGTCTTGCGCCCGGCCAGGTCCCGCATCAGCCCGACCAGCCCTGGCACGTCGAACACGTCCTGCAGGCACTCGCGCATCGTCTCCAGCACGATCGGGAACGAGGCGTACTTGCTCGCCACCGACAGCAGCTGCGCCGCCCGCTGCCGCTGCTGCCACAGCGGCATGCGGCGATCCGGGCGGCGGCGCGGCAGCAGCAGCGAACGCGCCGCGCACTCCCGGAAACGGGCCGCGAACAGCGCCGACGACCCCAGCTCGTCGACCACGATCCGCTCGATGTCGTCGGGGTCGAACACCGCCAGGTCCAGCCGGGGCGGCTCGTCGGAGTCGGGGATGCGGAGCACGATGCCGTCGTCGGCGTGCATCGCCTGCGCGTCCACCCCGTACCGCTCGCGCAGCCTGGCCGCGATCGCCAGCGCCCACGGCGCGTGCACCCGGGCGCCGAACGGCGAGTGCACCACCAGCCGCCAGTCGCCCAGCTCGTCGCGGAAACGCTCCACCACCAGCGTGCGGTCGTCGGGGACGTGGCCGGTGGCCTCCCGCTGCTCGTCCAGGTAGGCGACCAGGTTGCCGGCCGCCCACTCGTCCAGGCCCGCCGCGCGGGCCCGTTCGGCGGCCCGCTCACGCGGCAGCCGCGACAACTCGCGGGTGAAGGCCCCCAGCGCCCGTCCCAGCTCGGCCGGGCGCCCCGGGCTGTCGCCATGCCAGAACGGCAGCTTGCCCGGCTGCCCCGGAGCGGGGGACACCAGTACCCGGTCGGGGGTGATGTCCTCGATCCGCCACGAGCTGGCGCCCAGCACGAACACGTCGCCGACCCGCGACTCGTACACCATCTCCTCGTCCAGCTCGCCAACCCGGGAGGTGCGCTCGCCCACGAGGAAGACCCCGAACAGGCCGCGGTCGGGGATGGTGCCGCCGCTGGTCACCGCCAGCCGCTGCGCCCCCGGACGGCCGCGCAGCGTCCCGGTCACCCGGTCCCACACCAGCCGTGGCCGCAGCTCGCCGAACTCCTCGCTCGGGTAGCGGCCGGCCAGCATGTCCAGCGTCGCCTCCAGCGCCGACCGCGGCAGCGTGGCGAACGGGGCGGCGCGACGGACCGTGGCCTCCAGCTCGTCCACCGGCCACTCGTCCATCGCCACCATCGCCACGATCTGCTGGGCGAGCACGTCCAGCGGGTTGCGGGGGTAGTGCAGCTCCTCGATGTCGCCGCCGCCCATGCGCTCGGCCACCACCGCCGTCTGCACCAGATCACCGCGGTACTTGGGGAAGATGACGCCCTTGGAGACCGCGCCGACCTGGTGACCGGCCCGGCCCACCCGCTGCAGGCCGCCCGCCACCGACGGCGGCGACCCCACCTGGACGACCAGGTCCACCGCCCCCATGTCGATGCCCAGCTCAAGGCTGGAGGTGGCCACGACCGCCGGAAGCCGCCCCTGCTTGAGGGCCTCCTCGATGCCGGCCCGCTCCTCCTTGGACACCGACCCGTGGTGGGCGCGCGCCACCTCCTGGGGCGCGCCCCTGGCGATCCCCGCCTGCGCCATCAGCTCCGCGGGGACGGCGCCGTCCGGGAGGACGGGGCCGTACTCGCGCTCGTAGGCGAGCTCGTTCAGCCGCCCGCACAGCCGCTCGGCCTGCCGCCGCGAGTTGGCGAACACGATCGTCGAACGGTGGGCCTCGATCAGGTCCAGCACCCGCTCCTCGACGTGCGGCCACAGGGACCTGCGCGGGGTCACCCCGGCGCCCGGCTCCGCCCGGCCGTCCTGCGGCAGGCCCGGCTCGCCCATGTCCTCGACCGGGACGACGATCCGCAGGTCGAAACGTTTGTCCCGGGGAGGCTGCACCACCTGGGCCGGCCGGGTCCCGCCGCCCAGGAACGCGGCCACCTCCTCGACCGGGCGCACGGTCGCCGACAGACCGATGCGCTGCGCGGGTCGCTCCAGCAGGGCGTCCAGCCGTTCCAGGGACAGCGCCAGATGGGCGCCGCGCTTGGTGCCGGCCACCGCGTGCACCTCGTCCACGATCACCGTGTCGACCCCGCGCAGGACCTGCCGCGCCTGGGAGGTCAGCATCAGGAACAGCGACTCGGGCGTGGTGATCAGGATGTCCGGCGGCCGGGTCACCAGCCGGCGGCGCTCGTCGGCCGGGGTGTCGCCGGACCGCACGCCCACCCGCACGTCCGGCTCCGGCAGGCCCAGCCGCCGCGCCGACTGGCGGATCCCGGTCAGCGGGGCCCGCAGGTTCCGCTCGACGTCCACGGCCAGCGCCTTCAGCGGCGAGACGTACAGCACCCGGCAGCGCCGCTCCCGGTCCGAGGGCGGCGCGGGGGCCGTCGCCAGCCGGTCCAGCGACCACAGGAAGGCCGCCAGCGTCTTGCCCGAGCCGGTCGGCGCGACCACCAGCGTGTGCTCGCCGCCCGCGATCGACTCCCAGGCCCCGGCCTGCGCGTCGGTGGGCCCGGCGAACGCCCCGGTGAACCAGGCGCGGGTCGCGGGGGAGAAACGTTCGAGCACGTCATCGCGCATGCCCCCATCTTGCCCGGCGCCGGGGACAAAACCGGCCGCCGAGCCGGGTGCCCGGCCGCGCGGGTGGGTAACGTGGCCGTCGTGCGGCTTTCGGTGTTCTGGGACAGGATGAAACAACATTTCGGCGAGACCTACGCGGAGAGCTTGGCCAAGGACTACGTCCTGGCCGAGCTGGACGGCCGCACGATCGACCAGGCCCTGGCCGACGGGGAATCCGCCAAGCGGGTCTGGGAGGCGGTCTGCGCCACCTTCGACGTCCCCCAGCGTCTGCGCTGACCTGCGGGAGCGGCGGCGCTTATTCCGGGATGGGCAGGTGGGCGTACAGGTCCATGGGGTCCACGGTGGACGGCAGGTCGCTGACCTGGCCGTCGCCGACCTCCACCACCCGCCACCGGCCGTCGGTGCGGCGCGCCAGATCGGTGGTGATGAACCGGCAGCCCAGCGCGCGCACGGCCATGGCGACCGCGTCCAGTTCCGGTTCCGGATACAGGTCGGGCTCGTCCGGGTGCGGCCCGATCAGCGCCGGCTCGCCGTCCACCCACCACACCCGGGCCTCGCCGGTGTCGTACGACTCGTACTCGCGCACCACCAGGCCCCCGGCCAGGAAGTCCTCCTGCAACGCGACCATCTTCGCCACGATGCTGCGCAACTGGGCCACGTTCTTGACGTCCGGCACGTAGCAGGCCTCTTCCCACTCGTGCTTGCGCGACTTCACGTAGTCCTTGACCACCGCCGGCCCGGGCGGCAGCGGTCGTACCAGCTCGGCCAGGTCGTCGGGGACGGTGCGGGGCGGCAGTGGGCGCCACACGCTCATCGGGGTCAGCCCCGCGAACGTGTCGTGCCAGCCGGGGAGCTCGTGCGCCCTGAGATAGTCCTCCGGATGGGTCAGCAGGGGGGTGCCGCGCTCCTTGAGCGCCGACGCCAGCGCCGTGTACTCCGCGCCGGTCAGCATCCAGCCGCGGTACCAGGCTGGGCCCAGGTGGCGGGGGACGCGCCGGATCGCGGTGAGGACGTCGCCCTGCCGCAGCGCGTCGTGCTCGATCAGGACCACGTTGCCGTAGTGGTCCCGGACGGCCGCGGCCTCTCGCGCGAAGTGCGGTTCGACGCGCCGGGGGTTGAGTGGATCGGCGCAGAAGACGACGGTCAGCGTCATGGTGGTCCCCTCCGACCCGGCCAGCGTACGGCGACCGCGCGGCGTGGCGCACGGTGATTGGCGGGCGAATCGGCGAGCCCGGCCATGATCGAACGGATGTTCGGTAGAGTGGGTTCCGTGCACGACGTTCGTCCACAGTCTCGGCAGGGGCTCGAAAACTGTCGGTGGGCCGCCGTAACGTCGCTCTCGACCGAAAGCGAAGTCGCCAGGGCCGGTCGTACGGCCTGGGATTAGACAGGGGCATCTCATGGCAGCAAACGACCGGGACAAGGCTCTCGAGACCGCGCTCGCCCAGATCGAGCGGCAGTTCGGCAAGGGCTCGGTGATGCGGCTGGGCGACGAGGCCCGGGTGCCCATCGAGGTGATCCCCACCGGGTCCATCTCGCTGGACATCGCGCTCGGCATCGGCGGCCTGCCGCGCGGCCGGGTGGTCGAGGTGTACGGCCCCGAGGGCAGCGGCAAGACCTCGATCGCCCTGCACGCGGTCGCCAGCGTGCAGAAGCAGGGCGGCATCGCCGCGTTCGTGGACGCCGAGCACGCCCTCGACCCCGAGTACGCCGCCAAGCTCGGCGTCGACACCGACGCCCTGCTGGTCTCCCAGCCCGACACCGGCGAGCAGGCCCTGGAGATCGCCGACATGCTGGTGCGCTCGGGCGCCATCGACATCATCGTCATCGACTCGGTGGCCGCGCTGGTGCCGCGCGCCGAGATCGAGGGCGAGATGGGCGACAGCCACGTCGGCCTGCAGGCCCGCCTGATGTCGCAGGCGCTGCGCAAGATGACCGGCGCCATCAACCAGACCAAGACCACCGCCATCTTCATCAACCAGCTCCGCGAGAAGATCGGCGTGATGTTCGGCTCCCCCGAGACCACCACGGGCGGCCGGGCGCTGAAGTTCTACGCCTCGGTCCGCCTCGACGTGCGGCGGATCGAGACCCTCAAGGACGGCACCGAGGCGGTCGGCAACCGGGTGCGGGTCAAGGTCGTCAAGAACAAGGTGTCGCCGCCGTTCAAGGTGGCCGACTTCGACCTGCTCTACGGCCAGGGCATCAGCAAGGAGGGCGGCCTGATCGACCTCGGCGTCGAGCACGGCTTCGTCCGCAAGGCCGGCGCCTGGTACACCTACGAGGGCGACCAGCTCGGCCAGGGCAAGGAGAACGCCCGCAACTTCCTGAAGAACAACCCCGACATCGCCGACGAGATCGAAAAGAAGATCAAGGAGAAGCTGGGGGTCGGCCCGCGCCTGGACAAGGAGGCCGACGCGGCGCCCCCGGCCCCGGCCCCGGCCGCGCCCGCCGCGCCGACCGGCCGCAAGGCCGGCGCCAAGGCCGCCAAGTCGGGCGATTCCTGACCTGGAGTCGCTCGATCAGGGTGAATTTTGACGATGTGTAAGGGATGATCTCTCTGGTGGGGCGGCGGCGCCGTGCTCCACACCGGCTCGCCGGTGTGCGGCCCTTCCCCAAGGGCGCCGCCGCTCACGGAGTTCTGCCATGACCACCCGGCACCCCGCCCCGCCCCCGGACGGCTCACCGCACGAGCCGCCCGACAAGCCCACCGGAGCCCACCAGGGCCCCGCCGACGCCTCCCCGGCGGATCGCCCCTCGGCCACGCCCGGAAAGCCACGCCCTCGTGCCACGAGGACACCTTCCGCTGCACCTCCCGCGCAGCCGCCGGCCTCACCCGCCACCGACCGGTCAACGTCGGCGACGGACGCCACGGATACACCTCCTTCCGGTGGGCAGAGCGCTCCACCACCCACACCGTGGAACGCCCAGGCCGTATGGCAGCCCGGCCCACCCGCACCAGAAGGCGAACAGCCATCCGACCCATGGGGCAGGCCGGACAGCCCACAAGCCCGTCCACCCCAGGCGCCGGATGGCTCTCCGCCATCCCAGCCCTGGGACGCCCGGGCCGCCTGGCTGGTAGGCCCACCCGCAGATGCGGACGAGCGGCCGGCCGATGTGTCGACCCCCCGGCCTGCGCAGCGAACCTGGTCGCCTACCGGGACGGCCGAACGGCCAGCTGAGGCATGGGACCCTCACGCCGCATGGGAAGTCGGCCCGCCCGCACAAGCAGACGACCAACCAGCCGACACGAAGAACACTCCGAACACCCGCCAGACCCAGCCGTCCACAGAAACAGGAAAGCAGCCCACTGGCGTGTGGGACGCCCGGGCCGCCTGGGAAGTCGCCCCGCCCGCAGGCGCAGTCGAGCAGCCGTCCGAGGCGAGGGAAACTCAGCAGACCCGGCCATCCGCAGGGGCAGGGGAGCAGCAGTCCAACGAGTGGGATGCTCAGGCCGCCTGGCTGGGCGGCCCGCCCGCAGAAACAAGCGGGCAGTCGTCCGGTTCGGAGGGGACTCCGGGCACTCGGCGGGCTTGGCCGGCCGCAGGAGCGGGCGAGCATTCCACTAGGGCATGGGACGCCCAAGCCGCGTGGTCGGCTGGTCCCCCCGCAGATGCAGGTCGGCAGCCGGCCGATGTATCGGACGTCCAGGCTGCGCAGCGGACTTGGCCGTCCACCGGGACGGACGAGCGGTCGTCTGCTACCGAAGGCACCTCGGGCGTGTGGCAAGCCCAGCCGTCCGCAGGGGTGGGGGAGCAGACGTCCGAGACGTGGGATGCTCAGGCCGCGTGGCAGGCCGAGGCGCCGGTAGAAGTGGGTCAGCAGCAGTCTTCTGCAGGGAGCGTCCCGGCTGCGCGACAGGATCGGTCTTCGGCGGGAGCGGACGGACAGCCGCCCGGGGCGCGGGTTGCCTCGGGCACACGGCTGGCCTGGTCGCCGCTGGAGGGGAGTGAGTCGGCGGCTGGTGCGCAGGATGCTTCGGGGGCGGAGCGGGCTCAGCCACCGGGAGAAGAGGGCGAGCGGCCGTCCGGGGTGGGGGGTGCTCGGGCTGCGCGACGGGGTCGGTCGTCGGCGGAGGCAGACGAGTGGTCTTCTGGGATGGGGGACGGGGCCTCGGGTGGGGCTGAGGCGGTGGCGCGGGAGATCTGTCTGCGGTTGCTGACGGCCTCGCCGCGGACGCGGGCCCAGCTCGCCGACGCGCTTCGGCGTAAGGGCGTTCCGGACGAGGTGGCCGAACGGGTGCTGGGCCGGTTCACCGATGTGGGGCTCATCGACGACGAGGCGTTCGCCCGCGCCTGGGTGCAGTCCCGGCATGCCGGCCGTGGTCTGGCCAGGCGGGCGCTGGCGAGTGAGCTGCGCCGGCGCGGCGTGGCGGACGAGACGGTCCACGAGGCGGTGGAGTCCCTCGACTCCGAGCAGGAGGAACGCACCGCGCGGGAACTGGTCGGCCGCAAGCTGCCATCGACGCGGCGGCTGGACCCGGCCAAGCGCATGCGCCGCCTGGTCGGGATGCTCGCCCGTAAGGGCTACCCGCCCGGCCTGGCCTACCGCGTCGTCAAAGAGGCCCTGGAGGAGGACGGCGCCGAGACGGAGGCGTTCGAGCCGCCGGAGCTGGACGACTGACCTGTGGCTTCGCCCGGTCGTCCGGGACGCACCGTCCCGCCGGCCGGCCGCCGGAGGTGCTTCCCCGTTCGCCCCGATCCCCGCGCCGGCCGGGGCCGACACGCCCGAGCCGGACGGAGCTTGACGGCGGGGAGACCGCCCGGAGACGGGCGGAGAGAAGGCCGATGAAGTCGTGATTCGGTGTCAGGAGAGCGGTAAGGAAGTCCTCACGGCAACGTACGGTTAGTCCGGAATGCCCTGGGTTTGCTTGCTCATTACCTGTCGGCCGCTTACCGTTACGGCAGTGAGGAGTTACTCCGCGCACTGCGGATTGCCATACGACCCAGCACGTTCGAGCAGCTGAGAGGTATCGAGGGAGACACCGCGGACCTTCGGGTTCCGCTGGACGGACCGCGGGCCTGGCCGCCCGGCCCAGGTGACGGTCCGTGTTCGGCGCTTGACGCGGGCGTCCGGTGATCCACGGGCGCGGGTAGGTCCTCGCATCGCAGGTCCCCGCCCTGCCGGTGGGACCCGCACCGAGACGAGCCCGGCCCGGGGGGTGACCCCCGGCACCCCCCGAGAAGGGTCTGCGCCATGGTGAGCGTCCTGCTGGGTGCCGCGTTGCTGGTGACCCTGGTCGCTCTGGTGCTGTTGCTGCGCCGTTCGGTCGTCCCGCCCGCCCCGCCCGCGCCCACCGAGGACGAGCTGGGCGCGGTCCGTCGCGAGGCCGACGAGATCAGGGCGCAGGCGAAGGCCGACGCCCAGGAGATACTCCACAAGGCCGAGGCCCAGGCGCACAGCGCCGCCGACACCGTCCGGGCGGAGCTGGAGGGCGAGGCCAGGTCGCTGAAGGAAGATCTGCGCACCCTCCGCGAGGACCTGGAGCGCCGCGAGGCACGGCTGGCCGAGCGGGAACGCCGGCTCGACGACGAGGTGCGCCGGCTGGAGGAGCGCGGGCGGCGGCTCGCGGAGACCAAGCGGGCGCTGGAGGCCCGCAAGGCCGAGCTGGACCGGCTGGACGAGGACCGGCGCCGGGTGCTGGAGCAGGCCGCCGGGCTCACCGCCGACCAGGCCAAGCACGAGCTGGTCGCCATGATCGAGAACCAGGCCAAGCGCGAGGCCGCGCTGATCACCCGGGAGATCGAGGGCGCCGCCCGCGCCGAGGGCGACAAACGGGCCCGCAAGATCGTGACGCTGGCGATCCAGCGGGTGGCCAGCGAGCAGACCGCCGAGTCGGTGGTGTCGGTGCTGCACCTGCCCGGCGACGAGATGAAGGGCCGGATCATCGGCCGGGAGGGCCGCAACATCCGGGCCTTCGAGACCACCACCGGGGTCAACCTGATCATCGACGACACGCCCGAGGCGGTGCTGCTGAGCTGCTTCGACCCGGTACGGCGCGAGGTGGGCCGGCTCACCCTGGAGAAGCTGGTGCTGGACGGGCGGATCCACCCGCAACGGATCGAGGAGATCTACGAGCGCAGCAAGGCCGACGTGGAGCGGCTGTGCGTGCGGGCCGGGGAGGACGCCCTCGTCGAGCTGGGCATCACCGACATGCATCCGGAGCTGATCACGCTGCTCGGCCAGTTGCGCTACCGCACCTCCTACGGGCAGAACGTGCTCAAGCACCTGATCGAGTCCGCGCACATCGCCGGGATCATGGCCGCCGAGCTGCGGCTGCCAGTGGAGCTGGCCAAGCGCTGCACGCTGCTGCACGACATCGGCAAGGCGCTCACCCACGAGGTGGAGGGCAGCCACGCGCTGATCGGCGCGGAGATCGCCCGCCGTTACGGCGAGCACGAGGACGTGGTGCACGCCATCGAGGCCCACCACAACGAGGTCGAGGTGCGCACCGTCGAGGCGGTGCTGACCCAGGCCGCCGACGCGATCAGCGGCAGCCGTCCGGGCGCCCGCCGCGAGTCGCTGGAGGCCTACGTCAAGCGGCTGGAGCGGCTGGAGGAGATCGCCCGGGACCGGCACGAGGGCGTGGACAAGGTCTTCGCGATGCAGGCCGGCCGGGAGATTCGGGTGATGGTCAAGCCCGACGCGGTCGACGACATCCAGGCCCAGGTGATCGCCCGCGACATCGCCAAGCAGGTCGAGGACGAGCTGACCTACCCCGGCCAAATCCGCGTCACCGTGGTCCGCGAGTCCCGCGCCACCGAGTTCGCCCGCTGACCGCTTCGCTCGCCTCCGCCGACCGCTTCGCCCGCCAGCCGGTCGCCCCGTCCACCCGCTGGCCGCTCCGCTCGCCAGCCGCTCGTCCGCCGACCACTCCGCCTGCCCGCTCGCTGGCCGCTCCGCTCGCCGACCGCCCCGTCGGCCCGCTGACCGCCCCGCCCACCTGCCCGGCTGCTCCGTCCGTCCCTGCTGGCCGTTCCGTCCCTGTCGGCCGCTCAGCCCGTCCGCTGACCGGAGGGCGATGGGCTTCTTCCGCGGATCGGGACGTGGCCCGGATTCCCGGGGGCGACCGGGCCGGGTGGTGCGTTCACCGGGGGCGCGGTGGCCGCGCCCCCGAGGTCACGGGTGGGCGGGGGGCGACGGTGGGGCGGGATCGGCGGAGGCCGGGGCCGCCGGGGCGCCCACGGTGAGCTCGACCGGGCGGACGTCGCGGGGCTCGAAGCCCAGGGTCTGGCCGTAGAAGGCCAGCTCCGACTCCAGGCAGGTGATCACGGTGTCGGCGCGGCGGAAGCCGTGCGACTCGCCCTCGAAGGCAAGGTAGGCGTACGGCGTCCGCTTGGCGGCCAGGGCGGCGGCGAACTGCTCGGACTGGGCGGGCGGCACCACCGGGTCCTCGGTGCCCTGCAGCAGCAGCACCGGGCAGGCGGTGCGGTCGGCGTGGGTCAACGGGGAACGTTCGGTGTAGGCGCGCTCGAAGCCCGGCAGGGGCCCGATCAGCCCGAACAGGTAGGTGGACTCGAAGTCGTGCGTCTCGGCCACCAGGGTCTGCAGGTCGCTGATGCCGTAGTAGGACGTGGCGGCCCGGAAGACGTCGGTCTGGGTGACCGCGGCCAGCGCCGTCCAGCCGCCCGCGCTGCCCCCACGGATGGCCAGCCGGTCCGGGTCGGCGACGCCCTGGTCGATGAGGGCCCGGGCGGCGGCGATGGCGTCCTCGACGTCCACCACGCCCCACTGGCGGCGCAGCCGCTCCCGGTAGGCGCGGCCGTAGCCGGAGGAGCCGCCGTAGTTGACCTCGACGACGCCGATGCCGCGGCTGGTGAAGTAGGCCCGTTCGAGGCTGAGCACGCTGGAGGCGCGTCCAGTGGGGCCGCCGTGCACGAACACCACGTACGGGGGCAGCTCGCCGGCCGGGCCCTCCGCCTCGGGACTGGCCGGCGGGTAGACGTAGGCGTGCACGGGCCGCCCGAACGGGCCCTCCAGCCGTTCGTCGCGCGGCGCCGGCAGGTAGGCGGCGTCCGGGACGTCGTCCAGTTCGCGGCGCAGCGCCTCGGCACGGCCGGAGGCGGCGTCGATGCGCACGACAGTGTTCGGCTGCGTGGCCGAGCCGCCGATGCCCACGATGACGCCGCCGTGCGCCGACAGGGCGGGCTGCCAGTCGTCGTAGGGCAGGTCCAGATCGGTCAGCTCCAGGGTCTCCGGGTCGTAGACGCCCAGCCGCTGGTCGCCCTCGCCGTGCAGGACCGCCAGCCGCCCGTCCTCCAGCAGGGCGTACGGCATGCCGCCGAGCTGCCACAGCGGGGCGGCGAACTCCTCCTCGGCCGGGTAGAGCGCCTGCGGCGACTCCCCGTACAGCCCCACCTGGTAGATGTTCCACCAGCCGGGCCAGTCGGAGATCACGTACAGGGACTGCTCGTCCCGCCACAGGGGAGCCAGCGCCGACTCCGTCATCCCGCCCTTGACCGTGCGGGGGGCGGTCGCCCTGCCGTCCTGCAGCGCCGCCACGCGGACCTCGGTGCCGTCCCACGGCATGCGTGGGTGGCTCCACTGCACCCAGGCCAGGTATCCGCCGTCCGGGGAGGGCGTGGGGGAGGCGTAGAAGTCACTGCCGCTGGCCAGTTCGCGGATGGCCCCGGCGTCCTCGGCCGCCCGGCCGTCCAGCGGGACCGCCACGATGGCCCGCCGCACCCCGTCGGGGGTATGGCCCTCGCAGACACACCAGATCTCGTCCAGGTCCGGCGACAGGACGAAGTCGGCGTACCGCAGGCCGCCCGGCAGCGCGGGCTCGGGAGTCAGCGGCCGGGGCTTGGCGTCACCCGCCTCCAGCAGGTACAGCCGCTGGTCCTCGAAGTTGGCGAAGACCAGGGCGTGACCGCCCTCCATGCGCACCGGCAGGTACGACCGGCCGCCGTACTCGTGCACCCTGGTGCGGGCGTCCCACGGCGCCTGGAGCAACTCGGTGCGATGACCGCCGGCCAGGTGGACGACCGTGGTGCGTCCCCCCTCCTCTGGCCGGGATTCCTGCCACCACACGTCGCCGCCGTGGATGGTGGGGAAGCTCAGGCGCAGCCGGGCGCGGGCGACGTCGGCGGCCGCTATGGGGGAGGGCCAGGAGCCGTAGGGGAGGGGAACGCGAGCGGTCATAACCGAATCGTCCCGCAAACCGGGCACGATTGTGGCCTGACCGGCGAGTTGAGTTCTTAACGATATTCGGCCGCCGACCTCGCAAGATCGGCTTTCCGTGACGATCGCGTGACGGCCGTCACGAAGCCGTGACCTGCCGCTTCCACGGTCCCCGTTCACCCACCGACCCGCCAGGTCCGCGGAGAGCCTGCGGAGAACGCGCAGGGCGCCACCGGTCTCCCGATGGCGCCCCGGACGATGAACTCCCGACGGTGGCTCAGTCGTTGCCGGTGCCCACCTGGCTCATGCCGGTGGCCGCGGGGGTCCCGGTGCCGACGCCGAGCGTGGCGGCCGAGGTCTTGGGACTGCGGCGGGTACGGCCCTCCAGCCAGGTCGCCAGGCGGCTGAGGGCCATGTTCATCCCGATGTAGATGACCGAGACGACGATCGCCGCCGGGACCAGGTTGTGGTAGTTGGCCGGGACGATCCGGAACCCGGCGCTCAGCAGGTCCGCGTAGGCGATGATGAACCCGAGCGCGGTGTCCTTGAGCAGCACCACCAACTGGCTGACCACCGCCGGCATCATCGCGGTGATCGCCTGCGGCAGCAGCACCAGCCGCATCACCGCGTTCTTGCGCAGGCCGATGGCGTAGGCGGCCTCCGACTGCCCGCGGGGCACCGCCAGCACGCCGGCCCGCACCACCTCGGCCAGCACCGAGCCGTTGTACATGACCAGGCCGAAGACCAGCGCGGCGAAGGCGGGCACGGTCACGTTCCCGGCGTTGATCTCCACGCCGAACACGAACAGGACGTTGTCCACCAGGACCCGCTGCGCGTTGCCGAACGGCCCGTCGGCGATGATCGGGCTGACCGCCGGCGGCACGAAGAACGCCAGGAAGATCAGGATCAGCAGCGGCATGGCCCGGAAGAACTCCACCACCGCGCCCGCCGGGACCCGGATCCACCAGTGGTCCGACAGCCGGGCCAGGCCGAACACGACGCCGAACAGCAGCGCCAGCACCGAGGCCACCGCGGCGGCCCCCAGCGTGTTCTTCAGGCCGGGCAGGATGAGGTTCTCCCAGACCTGCCAGTCGACGAACGGCTCCCACAGCTCGCCCGCCCACTGCCCCCGCTCGTCCAGCCGGGCGTAGACCACGTACGCGAGGGCCAGCAGCACCACGACCGCCACGGCGGTGAGGATGTTGTGGCGCAGCCGGGCGCGCGGGCCCGGCGCGTCGAACAGGACGGTCGCCTCTTGCCGGCTCATCGCGCCACCGCCATTCGCTTGGCCAGCCAGCCGAAGAAGAACCCGGTCGGCAGGGTCAGGATCAGGTAGCCGATCGCGAAACCGATGAAGATCGGGATGGAGGCGCCCAGATCGAAGAACATCAGTTTCATCACCGCGGCCGCCTCACTGCCGTAGGCGACCGCGCCCACCACGGTGGTGTTCTTGATCATGGCGATCAGCACGCTGCCCAGCGGGGCGATGACCGCCCGGAACGCCTGCGGCAGGATGATCATCCGCAGCGACTGGGTGAAGGTCAGCCCGATGGAGCGGGCGGCCTCGGCCTGCCCGATCGGCACGGTGTTGATGCCCGACCGCAGCGCCTCGGAGACGAACGCCGAGGTGTAGACCGACAGCCCGAGCACGCCCCACCAGTACCGGTTGACGCCCTCGACCGAGGACAGCGTCACCTTGAGGGTGTCGTTGACGGCCAGGATGCAGATCGCCAGCACCAGCGTCAGCGGCGTGTTGCGCAGCAGGTTCACCACGAACCCGCCGGTGCGCTTGAGCACCGGGATCGGCGAGACCCGCAGTGCCGTCAGGAAGGTGCCGAACAGCAGCGCCAGCACCGCGGTCACCACGGCGATCCGGATCGTCGCCCAGAACCCGGCGAGGATCTGGTCGAGGTTTTCGAAGACCGGACTGAAGTCCAGGAGTTGGTCCATGAGGATCCACGGGGTCAGGGTCGTGCCGGCGCCCCGGCCGGGGCGCCGGCACGACCTGCGTCAGAGACGATCAGAGGATCAGGCGCAACCCTCGAACTGCGGAACCGTGGTGACCAGCTTCAGCCCGGTGCCGGAGAAGTGCTTCTCCAGCAGCGTCTTGGCGGTCCCGTCGGAGTACATCTTGGTGATGGCCTTGTTGACGGCCTCGCAGGTCTCCAGGTCGCCCTTCTTGACGCCGACGCCGTACTTCTCGTCGGTGAAGGGGTCGTTGATGACCTTGAACTTGCCCTTCTGCTGGCTGGCGAAGCCGGCCAGGATCAGGTCGTCAGTGGTCACCGCGTCCAGCGCGCCGGACTCCAGCTTGGCGGTGCAGTCGGAGTAGCCGGTCGCGTCCACCAGTTCGGCGTCGATGTCCAGCTTGCCGTCCGGCGGCGGCTCGGTGACCCGGCGCCAGGAGTTGGACCCGGCCGCCCGGCAGAGCTTCTTGCCCTTCAGGTCGGTGGCCTTCGTGATGTCGTTGTTGTCGGCCAGCACCATCGTGTCCTGGCGGGCGACGTAGTACGGCCCGGCGAAGGTCACCTTGGGCTTGCGCGAGTCGGTGATGGAGTAGGTGGCCACCACGAGGTCGACCTGGTTGCTGGCCAGGAACGACTCGCGGTTCTCCGAGCGGGCCTCCTTGAAGGTGATGCCGCTCTCCTGGACGCCGAGCTCCTTGGCGATGTACTTGGCCACGTCGACGTCGAAGCCCTCGTAGGTGCCGTCGGGCTTCTTGAGGCCGAGCGCGGGCTGGTCGAACTTGATGCCGACGACGAGCTTGCCGCTCTCCTTGGCCCGCTGGACCAGGGACTTGCTCTCGGCCTCCTGCTTCTCGGTGTCGCTGCCACAGGCGGCGACACTGAGGGCCAGCGCCGCCGCCGCGGCGACGGCGGCGATCTGACGTACTCGCATATGCGTTCCTTTGCTTCCTGGGCCGGCTGACTCGGTCTCAGTGCGTGAGGATCTTGGAAAGGAAGTCCCTGGCGCGGTCGGTGCGCGCGTTGGTGAAGAACTCCTCGGGGGTGTTCTCCTCGACGATCTGGCCATCGGCCATGAAGACCACCTTGTTGGCCGCGCGCCGGGCGAAGCCCATCTCGTGGGTGACCACGATCATGGTCATCCCCTCGCGGGCCAGCCCGGTCATCACGTCCAGCACCTCGTTGACCATCTCCGGGTCCAGCGCCGAGGTGGGCTCGTCGAACAGCATCACCTTGGGCTTCATGGCCAGCGCACGGGCGATCGCGGCGCGCTGCTGCTGCCCGCCGGACAACTGGGCCGGGTACTTGGCGGCCTGGGCGCCGATCCCCACCCGTTCCAGCAGCGCCATGGCCTCCCGCTCGGCCTCGGCCTTGGCGACCTTGCGGACCTTCATCGGGCCCAGCGTCACGTTCTGCAGGATCGTCTTGTGCGCGAAGAGGTTGAACGACTGGAAGACCATGCCCACGTCGGCGCGCAGCCTGGCCAGCTCCTTGCCCTCCTCGGGCAGCCGCCTGCCGTCCACCTCGATGACGCCGCCGTCGATGGGCTCCAGCCGGTTGATCGAGCGGCACAGCGTGGACTTGCCGCCTCCGGAGGGGCCGATCACGACGACGACCTCGCCGCGCTGGACGCTCAGGTCGATGTCCCGCAGGACGTGCAGCTGGCCGAAGTACTTGTTGACCTTCTCCAGCCTGACGAGGGGGCTGCCGTCGTCCGGCGCGGGGGTGCCCGCGGGAGCACCGGACACGTCGTCCTTGGGCGGGTCGTCCTTGCGCAGGTTCGTCCCACCGGCCTCGATGCCGCTGTCCGTCATGGCTTCGGACTCTATGGCATCGATGCCGGTGGGACGCTCGCCGAGCGATACCGATAGGATCACAGATTCGTACTTGAACCCTCCCCCCGGCCAACGCAGGGGGATTCCTGGCTCAGGAAGCCTCGCAGGTCAGCGACCAGCAAGGTCTTACTCCCTCAACACCAGCCGGGACGGAACCTGCCCGGTTCGGTAGAGCAAGGCTCTGGGTGCACTGTCTTGGTTCTCGAGCAGCGCGCGTACGGAGCTTGGGTCTCGCACCGCACGCGGGGCAGCTTACCCGAACGTGTGGGGCAGGGGTCCGCGGCGCGTACGCTGGTGCCTGTCATGAGCGCGCCCACCATCTCCCACACGGCACCGCGGACCTACCAGATCCGCACGTACGGCTGCCAGATGAACGTGCACGACTCCGAGCGGCTGGCCGGGCTGCTGGAGGCGGCCGGCTACACGGCCGCCGGCGAGGCCGACGAGCCCGACGTCGTGGTGTTCAACACCTGTGCCGTCCGCGAGAACGCCGACAACCGCCTGTACGGCAACCTGGGCCATCTGCGGCCGGTCAAGGACGGCCATCCCGGCATGCAGATCGCCGTCGGCGGCTGCCTGGCGCAGAAGGACCGCGACACCATCGTGCGCCGGGCCCCCTGGGTGGACGTGGTGTTCGGCACCCACAACATCGGCTCGCTGCCGGTGCTGCTGGAACGCGCCCGCGTCCAGCGGGAGGCCCAGGTGGAGATCAGGGAGACGCTGGAGACCTTCCCCTCCACGCTGCCCACCCGCCGCGAGTCCCCGTACGCCGCCTGGGTGTCGATCTCGGTCGGTTGCAACAACACCTGCACCTTCTGCATCGTCCCGGCGCTGCGCGGCAAGGAGCGCGACCGCCGGCCCGGCGAGATCCTGGCCGAGGTCGAGGCGCTGGTGGCCGAGGGCGTGCTGGAGGTGACGCTGCTCGGGCAGAACGTCAACGCCTACGGCAGCGAGTTCGGCGACCGGCAGGCGTTCGCCAAGCTGCTGCGGGCCTGCGGGGACGTCGAGGGGCTGGAGCGGGTCCGCTTCACCTCCCCGCACCCGCGCGACTTCACCGACGACGTGATCGCCGCGATGGCCGAGACGCCCAATGTGATGCCGTCGCTGCACATGCCGCTGCAGTCGGGCTCGGACGCGGTGCTGAAGGCGATGCGCCGCTCCTACCGGCAGGAGCGCTACCTGGGCATCATTGAGCGGGTACGCGCCGCGATGCCGGACGCCGCCATCACCACCGACATCATCGTGGGCTTCCCCGGTGAGAGCGACGAGGACTTCGAGCAGACCTTGCACGTGGTGCGCGAGGCCCGCTTCTCGGGGGCGTTCACCTTCCAGTACTCCAAGCGCCCCGGCACGCCGGCCGCCACCATGGACGGCCAGGTGCCCAAGGAGGTCGTGCAGGAGCGCTATGAGCGGCTGGTCGCCCTCCAGGAGGAGATCTCCTGGGCGGAGAACCGCAGGCAGCTCGGCCGCGTCCTGGAGGTGCTGGTCGCCGAGGGCGAGGGGCGCAAGGACGACGCCACGCAGCGGCTGTCCGGCCGCGCCCGCGACAACCGCCTGGTCCACTTCCGCCGGCCCGAGCAGGAGGTGCGGCCCGGCGACATGGTGACGGTCGAGGTCACCTACGCGGCCCCGCACCACTTGGTCGCCGACGGGCCGGTCAAGGCGGTCCGCCGCACTCGCGCGGGGGACGCCTGGCAGGCGCGGCAGGCGCAGCCCAAGGGGGTCCCGCTGGGCATGCCGTCCATCGGGCGCCCCGCGTCGGCGCCGTCCGCCGGCTGCTCGGCGCACTCCTGAACGGGTCCGGATGCTGATCGCGGCAGCGGTGTGCCCGCATCCGCCGATGCTGGTCCCGGAGCTGATGGGCGAGGCGGCGCCCGAACTCGACGGGCTGCGCGCCGCCTGCGCCGCGGCGCTGCGGCGGCTGCGCTCGGCCGATCCCGACCCGATCGTCGTCGTCGGCGGGGCGGACACGACGCGGGCCTTTGGTCCCGATGCCCGGGGCGACCTGCGGCCCTATGGATTGGACCTGCAGGTCGGCGGGGCGCCCGGCGGGCCGTGCCTGCCGCTGTCGCTGACGATCGGCGCCTGGCTGCTGCACCGCCTCGGCGGCGAGGGACTGGACTCGGGCCGGGTCCGCTACCAGGCCGTGGCGTCCGGCGCGTCCCCAGGCGAGTGCGCCCGGCTCGGCGTGGAGCTGGCCGGTGCCGGCCGGCGGGTGGGGCTGCTGGTGATGGGGGACGGGAGCGCCTGCCGGTCGCAGAAGGCGCCCGGCTATCTCGACGAGCGGGCCGCGCCGTACGACGCCGGGGTGGCGCGCGCCCTCGGCCGTGCCGACGCCGCCGCGCTGGCGGCCCTGGACCCCGGGCTGTCCGGGAAGCTTCAGGTGGCCGGGCGGGCGGCGTGGCAGGTGCTCGCCGGAGCGGCCGGCGAAGGGGCCTTCAGGGCCGAGCTGCTGGCGGACGAGGCGCCCTACGGCGTCGGCTACCTGGTGGCCGATTGGCTGCGGGCCTAGACACCCGGTGACTGCGGGGGCTGCCCGCCCGGCCGGGGCTGCCCGCCCTCGCGCTCGATGTACTCCTCGGCCCGTTGCCGGCCCTGGGCGACCTGGTCGGAGTACTTGCCGCCGGTGCGCTCGTCGAACTCGTCGCCGGCCTTGCGGACCCCCTCCCTGGCCCGGTCGGGGTGCTGGCCGAGCATCTGTTTGACCTTGCTGACGATCGACATGTGATCCCCCCCGAGATCGTGGTCGTCGGTGCCGGGCACGCCCGTGCGGCGCCCGAACACCCGACCCATACCCCCGCAGATGGCACAGTTATGCCTGTGACCTCATGGGATGTGATCGCCGTGGTGGGGCCGACGGCGGCCGGCAAGTCCGACCTGGCGGTGGAGCTGGCCCTGCGGCTGGACGGCGAGGCGGTCAACGCCGACTCCATGCAGCTGTACCGCGGCATGGACGTCGGCACCGCCAAGCTGACCGCCCGGGAGATGCGCGGCGTCCCGCACCATCTGCTGGACCTGTGGGAGGTGACCGAGACCGCCAGCGTGGCCGAGTATCAGTGGCGCTGCGCCCGGCTGGTCGAGGAGATCCGGGCGAGGGGCCGCACGCCGATCCTGGTCGGCGGCTCGGGGCTGTACGTGCGGGCGGCGCTGGACGAGATGGAGTTCCCCGGCACCGACCCGTCCGTGCGCGCCCGCCTGGAGAAGGAGCTGGCGGCGGTCGGCCCCGGTGCGCTGCACGAGCGGCTGCGCGAGCGCGACCCGCGGGCGGCGGCGGCGATCCTGCCCAGCAACGGGCGGCGCATCGTACGGGCGCTGGAGGTCATCGAGATCTCCGGCCGCCCGTTCACCGCCACCTTGCCCGAGCACCGCTACCGCTACGGCGCGGTCTTGCAGGTTGGGCTGACCGTGCCGCGCCCGGAGCTGGACGAGCGGATCGCGGTGCGGGTCGAGCGGATGTGGCAGGCCGGTCTCGTCGAGGAGGTACGGGCACTGGAGCGGGTGGGCCTGCGGGACGGCCTGACCGCCGGGCGGGCCCTCGGCTACGCCCAGGTGCTGCGGTTCCTGGCGGGGGAGTGGACCGAGGAACAGGCCAGGCAGGAGACGATCAGGGCCACCCGCCGCTTCGCCCGGCGCCAGGAGTCGTGGTTTCGCCGTGACCCGCGGGTGCACTGGCTTCCGTATGACGCCCCCGACCTGGTGGACCGCGCCCTTGCCCTGGTGGGCGCATAGGATCGGCGCATGCGTTTCCTCAAGGGGCACGGCACCGAGAACGACTTCGTGATCCTGCCGGACCCCGACGGCTCCCTCGACCTGAGCCCGGCCACCGTAGCGGCCCTGTGCGACCGCCGGGCCGGGATCGGCGCCGACGGCGTGCTGCGGGTGGTGCGGGCCAAGGCCGCAGGCGACCCCGCCGCCGAGGAGTTCGCCGGTGAGGCCGAGTGGTTCATGGACTACCGCAACGCCGACGGCAGCATCGCGGAGATGTGCGGCAACGGGGTACGGGTGTTCGCCCGCTACCTGGTGGACGCGGGCCTGGCGGCGCCCGGGGAGTGGGACGTGGCCACGCGCGGGGGGCTCAAGCGGGTGACGCTGGGTCCGTCCGGGGACGTCAGCGTGGACATGGGTCCGCCGGTCGTGCAGGGCGAGGGCCGGGCGCGCCTGGCGGACGGCGAGTACACGGGCCTGCGGGTCTCGATGGGCAACCCGCATCTGGCCTGCCCCGTCGACCGCCCCGTCCGGGACCTGGACCTGACCCGTGCGCCGGACGTGGACGCGGCGGTCTTCCCCGAGGGCGTCAACGTCGAGCTGTTTCGGACCGTCGGGGAGCACCATGTCGAGATGCGGGTGTACGAGCGGGGCTCGGGGGAGACCCGTTCCTGTGGCACCGGCTCGGTGGCCACGGCCGTTGCCGCGGCGGGCCCGGACATGCCCCCCGGCCGGTGGCTCATTGACGTTCCCGGTGGCCGTGTCACCGTGACTTTGGACGGGCGCACCAGCCACCTGAGCGGTCCCGCCGTCCTGGTCGCCGAGGGCGAGCTCAGGGACGACTGGCTGCGCTGACCGCGCCCGTCCCGCATGCCGGCGACGGGCGGGGCGGCGACAGGCCGGCCGGCCCAGGAACCGGCCGTTCCCGGCGGCGTGCCCTGGGCGGACGACCCGGCGGTTCCGGGACTGGAACGCCCAGATGACGCCCGGGATCCGTCCTGAAAAGGACGGGACGGCGGTCCCTCGGCACCGGGACCCCCGGGCGCCTAACTTTGACCGTGCACACCCTGTGGGAGCCGCGCGGACAGGGATGGGAGCCCCGATGTCCGTGCGGTGAGGGGGGCCGGTGACAACCTTCATGGCGGGGGGCGGTCACCGGCCCCTCGTGCTTTCGCCGCGCATTGTGCCATGGCGTTCGCCGTTTTGGTGCTCCCGCTCCGCCGCGACGGGCGTGCCGTTGATCGGCAGCCGGGCCTGGACCAGCGTCCCGCCGTCGGCCCCCGGCCCGATGGAGCAGGAACCGCCCAGCTCGGCGGCCCGCTCCCGCATCGAGGACAGCCCCACACCGGCCCGCGTGCTCGCCGGCAGGCCCCGCCCGTCGTCGGCGACGCTGACCTGTAGCTCGTTGGAGCGATCCAGTCTCACCAGCGCCGCTTTGGCCCCCGAGTGCCGCCGTACGTTGGTCAGCGCCTCCTGGACGATCCGGTAGGCGGCGACCTCGACGGCGGCCGGCAGGTTCTCCAGGTCTCCCTCGACCTGGACCTGGACCCGCAGGCCCTCCCGCCCGCCGGACGGATCGGCGGCGCCGTCGGCCAGCGCCCGGACGGCGCCGGCCAGGCCCAGGTCGTCCAGTGCGGGCGGACGCAGCCCGTACACCAGTTCGCGGATGTCGCCGATGGTCTGGCTCATGGTGGTGCGCAGGTTCTCCAGCAGCGGGTCCACCGCGGCCGGGTCGCGGTGCAGGGTGATGCGGGCGGCGTCCACCGTCATCGCCAGGCTGGCCAGCGTGGGCCCGAGCCCGTCGTGCAGGTCGCGGCGCAGCCGCCGCCGCTCCTCCTCGCGGGTTGCCAGGATGCGCTCACGGGACCGCTGCACGTCGGCGGTCAGCCGTACCGCGTTGGCCAGTTCGGCCAGGTTGCGGGCCATGACCGAGGCGATCCGGCGGTCGGGGACCTCGAGGGTGGAGAACAGCAGCCGGCCCACCGGCCGGCCGTGCCAGATCAGCGGGATCGCCTCCGGGTCCTCGCCCAGGTCACCGGCCTCGGCCATCGCCGCCCGGCCCTGGTGGCCGGTGACCTCCACCAGCACGCCGGTGGCGCGCAGCGCCTCGCGCACCGCCGCGGCGGCCACCGCCAGCGCGGCGGCCGGGTCGGAGGCGGTCTGCAGCCGCTGGTTGAGCCGGTCGGCGATCCGGTACGGGTCGCGCTCGCCGTGCAGCAGCCGGTCCACGGTGCGCTGCAGCCGCCGCCGCACCGGCTCGAACACCGCGCCGGCGGCGATGGCGCCCACCAGCCCGACCAGCGGCCCGCGCTCGGCGAAGAACAGGCTGGCCGCGCCGACCAGGGCGAAGTACACGCCGGTGATCACCACCACCAGCCCGGCATAGACCAGGGTCCGGCTGATCACCAGGTCGATGTCGTACAGCCGGTAGCGGGTGATGGCGATCGCGATGCAGATCGGCACGGTGGCGATGGTGATGTTGCGCAGCGGATCGCCGATGGGGGTGGTCTCGCCCACGTAGATGATGGTCTGCGCGAGCACCCCGGGGTAGATCACCCAGGCGATCTGACGGCGCACGTCGGCGGGCGAGCGCAGGAACCGGATGGCCACCGACACCAGGCTCGCCAGCAGCGTCCCGAGGATGACGACGCTGATCGCCAGGGGGATCTCCTGGAACGGGTAGACCGAGACCCCGTTGTGGAAGCGGCGCGCGTCCGGGTCGACGGTCAGGTGCACGCACACGATGAGCGGCACCGCGAACGCCGCCGCCAGCACGGGACGGAACCACCGGGACACCAGCCGCCCGTCCGGGAAGATCAGCGGCAGCACCAGGGTCAGCCCGAACGTGTCGATCGCCCACAGCCAGTAGCCCAGCCAGACGAAGAACCCCGCCCCCGGCCAGTGGCGCAACTCCAGCCAGGGGCCCAGGTTGAGGGACAGCACGTACACCGCGGCACTGAACCCGGCCACCAGCATCAGCCAGCCGACCCGCAGCCCGGGACGGTGCCGCAGCAGCAGCGCCGCCACCGGCGTCCAGGTCAGCGCGATCACGATCTCCGGATGCCACCACACCATCCGCCGGTCGGCCGGCACGTCCAGTCCCAGGCCCAGCGAAACGGCGACCAGCGCCGCGGCGGCCAGCGTGAGCAGGAGTGCCGCGCGGACCGCCCGGCGATCCCGCCCAGTCGTCACTATGTGCGCATCCTCCCGGAAATGTCTGCAGGCATCGTAGAACGTCCCGGTCACTGTCCTGCATAGATCGGGGCGGCCGTCTCATGACGGCGGGACAGCGGGCTCCCCACACTGGCCGAGCCGGTGCCCGACAAGGCGGGCCGGCTGGACGACAGGTAAGGGGAGCGGCGGAAGATGCGCAGGCTGATCAGTGCGCTGGTCGCGGTGGGGCTGGCAGTGCTAGCCGTGCCCGGCACAGCGTGGGCGGAGGAGAAGGAGGTGCCGCTGGCCACCCGGCTCGCGGCCAAGTCGCACCCAGCCGTCCAGCTGCTGGCCACCAACTACTCGGCGAAGCTGGCGGTGCCGACCATGGCGGCCAACGACGAGGAGGTCCAGAAGCTCGTCAAGGAGACCGTCGGCAAGGTGGTCCGGGGAGAGATCCCGCAGGACGAGCAGAGCCTCTACAAGTACATCCTGGAGCAGTGGGCCGCCGACGTGGACCGCTTCCTGCGGCCGGTCGCACCCGACCGCGTGGTGGAGGCCAAGGTCACCGGCACCTGCACGGGCTGGTGGGTGACGCCGGACGGCTACATGGTGACCGGGGCGCACTGCGTCAAGCCGGACACCGAGGAGCTCGGCAAGACGTTCGCCAAGCAGGCGCTCGACCAGATCAACAAGCAGGACGTGACCGAGCTGATCCAGGCCATCGCCCAGGAGGGCCAGGCCAGTGACGCCAACATCGAGAAGGCGACCGAGATCGTCGTCGAGTTCAACGCCAAGCACCTGAAGATCGGTGAGATCAGCCAGTCCACCGCGGTGCTGCAGAGCGTCCAGGGCGGTGGCGTGGACAAGACCGCCAAGGAGCTGCCGGTCGAGATCGTCACCGTCGGCGAGAGCTACCCGGGCAAGGACGTGGCCGTCCTCAAGGTCAACGGACAGCAGAACCTGCCCACGCTGGAGCTGGGCGCCGATGACGACGTGCAGGTCGGCGACACCTTCTACATCGACGGCTTCCCCGGCACCGTCACCAACAACGGCTCGCTGAGCCTGGAGAGCCGGCTGCAGCCGACCTTCACCCAGGGCCCCTACAACGCACAGCGCAGCACGCAGGGCGGGGTGCCCTACTACCAGACCCAGGCGCCGGCCTACGGCGGCAACTCCGGTGGCCCGGTGTTCAGCGACTCCGGCAAGGTCGTGGGGATCCTGATCGCGGGACTGAACGACGCCGGGGGCCAGTCCGCGCAGAACCAGCAGCTGGTGCTGCCGGTCAGCGTGGTCAAGGAGAAGCTGAACGAGAAGAACGTCAAGCCGGTGACCTCCGGCACCACCCTGTCCTACAACAAGGCGCTGGACGACTACTTCAAGCGGTACTACAAGCGGGCGCTGCCCGAGTTCCGCGCGGTGCAGGCCCTCAACCCCGGTCACCCGTACGTCGGCAAGTACATCAGCGACTCGCAGGCGGCCATCAACGCGGGCAAGGACGAGACCCCGCCCCCGCTGGTGACCTGGCTGCTGATCGGCGTCGCGGTGGTGGCCGTGGCGGGCGCCGTGGTCCTGGTGATCATGCTGGTCAAGCGCCGCTCGCGGCGCGGTCCGGGCGCCGGCCCGGGCACCGGGTTCCCCCCGGGCCCCGGCATGGTCGGCAACCCGGGCGACCCGTTCGGCGCGCAGCAGCCGGCCCCGCCGGTCGGCCCTCCGCCGGGCCAGCCCGCCTACCCGGGCGGTCCGCACACCGGCTCGCCGATGGCCCCGCCCCCGCAGCCGGGCGCTCCCGGGTACCAGCCGCCCTGGCCCGGCGCCCAGTAAGGCACCGGACCGGCACCCGGTGACTCCGGGAACCTGACAGGCACGACCCCAGGCGGCCCGCCCGCGGCTCACCCCGCGGCCGGGCCGCCTTCGTCATGCCCACCTTCGTCATGCCCACCGCCGTCATGCCCGCCGCGCCGGGATAGGCCGTGCGTAACGGATCCGCTGCGCCGCGTGCGCCATTTCCCTGCGCGATGCGTGATCACTCAGTAGCATGCTGTGCTGCCGTGTTCGCGAGGGGGGTGACATGGCGGGGTTCCTGGTCCGCAGGCTGCTCAACTACGGGGTGCTCGTCGTGCTCGCCGCCAGCCTCGCCTATCTGCTCGCGGCGGCGACGCTACGGCCGCGCGCCGAGTTCGCCGAGCGCAGCCCCCGGCCGCCGGCCGCCGTCGTCGACGCCCAGCTGACCGCGCTCAACCTCAACGACAAGACGCCCCTGGCGCGCCGCTACGCCACCTGGGCGAGCGGAGTGCTGCACGGCGACCTCGGCCGGACGCTGAACGGCGATCCGGTGGCCCCGGAGCTGCTGCGGCGCGCCCTCGTCAGCGTCCGGCTGCTGCTGGTGGGCACCGTGCTCGGCGGCGTGCTCGGCGTGCTGGCCGGCGCGTACGCGGCCGTCCGGCAGTACCGGCCGAGCGACCGGCTGATCACCGTCGGCTCGTTCGTGGTGCTGTCCACGCCGGTCTTCGTGCTGGCCGTGCTGCTCCAGCTGGGCGCCGAACGGGTCAACCAGGCCACCGGCGTGCGGATCTTCGAGTGGGTCGGGGAGTACACGCCGGGCCACGGCGCGGGGCCGCTGGCCCGGCTGGGCGGCCGGCTGCAGCATCTGGTGCTGCCGACCCTGGCGATCGTGCTGACCCAGGTCGCCGTCGTCAGTCGCTACCAGCGGCACCTGATGCTGGACGTGCTGGGCGCCGACTACGTGCGGACCGCGATGGCCCGGGGGCTGACCCGGCGCCGCGCGCTGCTGCGGCACGGCCTGCGCACCGCCCTGGCCCCGGTGACCACCTACTTCGCCTACACCTTCGGGTTCGTGCTGCTCGGCGCCATGTTCACGGAGAAGATCTTCGGCTGGCACGGGATGGGCGGGTGGCTGATCGACTCGGTGCACCGCGGCGACGTCAACGCCGTCGCCGCGGTCAACCTCCTGGCCGCGGTGCTGGTGCTGCTGGCCGGGCTGGCGGCGGACGCGGCGCACGGCCTCCTCGATCCCAGGGTCAGGACGGGCCGGTGACCACGACCTTCCGGGAACCGCCCGTCGGGATGCCCTCGCGCGGCGCCGACCTGGCGCGGCGCGTGCTGGCCGACCGCCGGGCGGTGCTGGGCCTGGCGCTGCTGGGCGCGCTGTTCCTGCTCGCCTTCGCCGGCCCGCACCTGGCGAAGTGGCACTGGACCGACACCGACTTCGCCGCGATGCGCGAGCCCCCCTCGGCCGGGCACTGGTTCGGCACCACCCAGAGCGGCCGGGACGTCTACGCCCTCACCCTGCGCGGCATGCAGAAGTCGCTGCTCATCGGGATCTGCGCGGCGGTGCTGTCGACTGGGCTGGCCGCGCTGGTGGGGACCGTGGCCGGCTACGCCGGCGGCTGGGCCGACCGGGCGCTGATGTGGGGGACCGACCTGCTGCTGGTGCTGCCGGCGTTCCTGGTGGTGGCGGTGCTGAGCCCGGCGTTCCGCGCCGCCTGGCCGCTGCTGGTGCTGCTGCTGGCGGCGTTCATGTGGATGGTCACCGCGCGGATGGTGCGGCAGATGACGATCTCGCTGAAGCGGCGCGAGTTCGTGCTGGCCGCCCGCTACCTGGGGGTGGGCCCCGCCCGGATCGTGGTCCGGCACATCCTGCCCCATCTGGGCTCGCTGCTGATCATCGACGGCACGCTGAACGTCAGCGTCGCGATCATCGCCGAGAGCGGGCTGTCGTACTTCGGGTTCGGGGTGCAGCCGCCCGACAGCTCGCTGGGCACGCTGATCGCCGAGGGCACCGGGGCGGCGACCACCTTCCCCTGGCTGTTCGGGTTCGCCGCCGGGCTGCTGGTGCTGATCGTGCTGGCGGTGAACCTGGTGGGCGACGGGCTGCGCGACGCCCTGGACCCCGCCGCGAAGGGCGGCGACCGGTGACGGTGCTGGAGGTCCGGGACCTGCGGGTGACCTTCCGGAACGGGACGGTGCCGGCCGTGCGCGGGATCAGCCTGGCCGTCGGCCGCGGCGAGGTGCTGGGCATCGTCGGCGAGTCCGGCTGCGGCAAGTCCGCCACCGCGCTGGCCCTCACGGGCCTGCTGCCGCCGGGCGCGCGGGCCACCGGCTCGGTGCGGCTGCGCGGCCGGGAGCTGATCGGGCTGACCGACGCCGAGCTGGCCCGGGTCCGCGGCCGGGACATCGCCATGGTGTTCCAGGACCCGATGTCCGCACTGACCCCCGTCCGCCCGGTGGGGGACCAGATCGCCGAGACCGTCCAGATTCACCAGGGCGCCGGCCGGACAGCCGCCCGCGCCCGCGCGGTGGAACTGCTGGACCTAGTGGGCGTCCCCGACCCGGCCCGCCGGGCCCGCGCCTATCCGCACGAGCTGTCCGGTGGCATGCGGCAGCGGGTCATGATCGCGATGGCCGTCGCCAACGACCCGGCGGTGATCGTCGCCGACGAGCCCACCACCGCGCTGGACGGCACCGTCCAGGCCCGGGTGCTGCGGGTGCTGCGGGCGGCCAGGGACGCCACCGGGGCCGCGATCGTCCTGATCACCCACGACCTGGGGGTGGCAGCCGGGCTCGCCGACCGGGTGATGGTGATGTACGCCGGGCGCGCCGTGGAGACCGGGCCGGTCGACGAGGTGTACGCCCGCCCTCGCATGCCGTACACCATCGGCCTGCTGCAGTCGGTGCCCCGCCTGGATGGCCGGCCGCCGTTCGCCCCGGCCGAGGACACGGCGGACAGGCCGCGGCTGGTGCCGATCGAGGGGCACCCGCCCGTCCCGGGGCGGCTGCCGGGCGGCTGCCCGTTCGCCCCCCGCTGCCCGGTCGCTGAGCCACGCTGTCGGGAGGCCGAGCCGGATCTGCGGCCGGTGGGCGCGGACGGCCGTGCCGTCGCCTGCGTCAGGGACATCCGCGACCCGGCGGGCGTCTACCCGCGGCCCGTCCCGCCGCCCCCCGCCGTGCCCGTCCCGTCCGACCGCCGGTGGCGGCGGCCGGTGCTGGAGGTGAGCGGCCTGACCCGCCACCATCCGCTGTACACGGGGGGCCGACTGCGACGGCGGACCGGTACGGTGCGCGCGGTCGACGGGATCGAGTTCGACATCCGCGAGGGCGAGACGCTCGGGCTGGTCGGCGAGTCCGGCGGCGGCAAGACGACCGCGCTGATGGAGATCCTGCGGCTGCGGGCCCCCCAGGCCGGGCGGATCGCCGTGCTCGGCCAGGACACCGCCACCCTGACCGCCGCCCGGCGCAAGGCGCTGCGCCGCGACGTCCAGGTGGTCTTCCAGGACCCGCTGGCCTCCCTCGACCCGCGGATGCGCGTCGCCGACATCCTCGCCGAGCCGCTGACCGCGCACGGTGCGCGGCGGCGCGCGGCCGCCGGCCGGGTCGGCGAGCTGCTGGCGCTGGTCGGGCTGGGGGCGGAGCTGGCCGGCCGGTACCCGGGGAACCTGTCGGGCGGGCAGCGGCAGCGGGTCGCCATCGCACGGGCACTGGCCACCGAGCCCCGGCTGGTGCTGCTGGACGAGCCGGTCTCCGCGCTGGACGTGTCGGTCCAGGCCGGCGTGCTCAACCTGTTGGAGGACCTGAAGGCGCGGCTCGGCCTGGCCTACCTGCTGGTGGCGCACGACCTGGCGGTCGTCCGGCACGTCGCGGACCGGGTCGCGGTGATGTACCTGGGCCGCATCGTGGAACTGGGCGAGGTGCCGCAGGTCTACCACAGGCCCGCGCACCCCTACACCCGGGCGCTGCTGTCGGCCGTCCCGGTGCCCGACCCCCCGCGCGAGCGGCGCCGTCGTTCGGTGGCGCTGCCCGGCGACCGGCCCGACCCCGCCGATCCGCCCGCCGGCTGCCGGTTCCGCACCCGCTGCCCGCGGCACGCCGCCCTGGATCCGGTCCGGGCGCGCCGCTGCCTGCAGGTCGATCCCGAGCCGGTGCGGGTCGGCGACGACCAGCTCACCGCGTGCCACTATCCGGAGGCGATGACCCCATGAGATTTCGGGCCCGATCCGTGCCCGCCGTGGCCGGGCCGGCCGGTCTGCTGGTCGGTCTGCTGCTGGTGGCGGGCTGTGCCGTCGACACCGGGAGGGAGCGGATGCCCGACGACATGTCCGCGCTGCCGGCCTACGACGTCAACCCGATGCCCCGCGAACGGCTGCGCGCCGGGGGCACGTTGCGCTGGCCGATGCCCGAGTTCCCGACCCAGTGGAACTTCCACCATGTCAACGGCTCCAAGGGCGTGGTCAACGAGGTCCTGCAGGGGGTGATGCCGTACCTGATGCGCTCGGACGCCAAGGGCGTCTCGCACCCGGTCCCCGAGTACCTCGCCGACGTCGAGGTCACCACCGCGCCGGCCCAGGTGGTCACCTACACCATCGACCCCCGGGCGCGGTGGTCGGACGGCACCCCCATCACCTACCGGGACTTCGCCGCCCAGGCGCGGGCGCTGTGCGGCCGGGACGGCCGCTACCAGGTCGCCGCGGTCACCGGCTACGACCGGATCGCCTCGGTGCGGCGGGGCCGCCACGACCGGCAGGCGGTGGTCACCTTCGCCCGCCCGTTCGCCGACTGGCGGGCGCTGTTCACTCCGCTCTACCCGGCGGCGACCGGCGCCCAGCCCGCGGTCTTCAACGGCGGCTGGCTGAACCGGCTGCCGGTCACCGCCGGCCCGTTCAAGGTGGAGGCCATCGACCGGACCGCCAAGACGATCACCATCGTCCGGGATCCGCGCTGGTGGGGCCGGCCCGCCCGGCTGGACCGGATCGTGTTCCGGGTGCTGGACCCCGGCGCCGCGCCCGGCGCCTTCGCCAACGGCGAGGTGGACGTGCTGGACGCCGGCGGCGACGCCGGCGCCTACCGCCGGGCGCTGCGGGTGCGGGGCGCGGTGATCCGCCGCGCGGCCGGCCCGGACTGGCGGCACCTGACGTTCAACGCCGGCGGCCCGATCCTGTCGGACGTACGGGTCCGTCAAGCGATCATGAACGGGATCGACCGGCGGGCACTGGCCGAATCCGATCTGAAGGACATGGACTGGCCGGTCGAGGTGCTCGGCAACCACTTCTTCATGCACACCCAGACCGGCTACCGGGACAACGCCGGGGAACTGGGCCGCCACGACCCGGCGCGGGCGAACCGGCTGTTGGAGGAGGCGGGCTGGCGGCGGGCCGGGCGGTACCGCGTCAAGGACGGCCGGACGCTGGCGGTGCGCTTCGTGGTGCCCGCCACCCAGCACGTCAGCAAGCGGGAGGGCGAGTTGGTGCAGGCGATGCTGGCGCGGATCGGGGTGCGGGTCGACATCCGGCCGGTGCCGACCGACGACCTGTTCGACCGCTACGTGCTGCCCGGCAACTTCGACATCGTCCCGTTCTCGTGGCTGGGCACCCCGTTCCCGGTCTCCTCCAACCGGGCGGTCTTCGCGACCCCGCGGGGCGGCAGCATCCAGCAGAACTACTCGCGGATCGGCTCACCGGCCCTGGACGCCGCCCTGGACCGGGCCGTGGCCGAACTCGACCCGGTCAAGGTCCGGCGGCTGGTCAACGAGGCCGACCGGATGGTGTGGCGGCAGGCGACCGTGCTGCCGCTCTACCAGCGTCCGCAACTGCTGGCGGTGCGCGGGGACCTGGCCAACTTCGGCGCCCGGGGCTTTTACGACCTGGCGTATGAGGACATCGGGTTCACCGCGCCGGCGAGCCGCTGATCAGGGCAGCGGGACCTCGATGCCCCGGCGGTCGCTGGTGAAGCGCGCGTTCCACACGTACAGCCGGATTTCCTCGCCGACGCGGGGGTCGACCGGCAGGTCGGTGGCGATCCGCACCAGGTAGGAGGCGCCGGGCGGCATCAGCGCGTCGCCGTCCTGGACGATCGGGGCGGCCGAGCCGTTCAGCCGTGCGATGACCTGGCTGTGGTTGGGCAGCGTGCACATGTCCTTGGGGACGCCCGGCTGCGGCATGCACCGCTGGCGCGCGGCCGAGGGCACGTACTTGAGCGGCAGGAACAGGTCGGCGGGGAAGTCCAGCAGGACGGGCTGCTGCTGGTTGTTGGTCAGCACGTACTCGGCGTAGGCGTAGGCGGTCCCCGAGGGGGCGGCCGTGCTGCGTGACAGCGGCTTTCCGGCGGTGCCGGTCCTGGCCGCGCCCAGCCCGTACCCGTAACCCTCCGGGGTGGTGACGCTCAGCGTCGGCCCGGTCCTGGGGGCGTCGGACGGCTCGGCCGGACCGCCGCTCGGCCCGGGGCCGTCTTGGACGGCGGCGTTCGACGAGGTCTGCGGCTCGGTGTCCGGCTTGAGCGCGACGTAGCCTGCCACGACGGCGCCGACTCCGAGGACCCCGGCGAGTGCTCCGGCGAGGCCGATTCTTCCGGCGTGGCTCTTCCGGCGACGGCGACGGCGGCGGTGCGGGCGGTGGCTGTTCGACATCGGTTCGTCCCCGGGTCCGTGAGTGCGTCCGGCCTTGCCGTGACGCCTGTGCGCGTTCCTGGTGTCGGCCTGCCGCCGTTTCTCCCAGAAGGGTCACGGTCATTTCACGTTCATCGAACGGTTGTGAAAAGACCGTTGCGGCTCAGGGCCAGACACAATACAGCAGACCCTCACGGACCGGGTGCGCCCACCCCCGGCATTGGACGATGTGTCAGTAGCGCTCATGTGTCAGTAGCGCTCATGTGTCAGTAGCGCTCAGCGGAACAGCGGCCCGCGGCCCAGCCCCCGCAGCGAGGCGTCCAGCACCTGCGCGGTGTGCGCCACGGCGATCTCCTCGCCCCGGCGGCGCAGCGCCGTGGCGATCTGCATCGAGCAGCCGGGATTGGCGGCCACCAGCAGCTCGGCCCCGGTGTCGCGGACGCCGGCCGCCTTGCGGTCGCCCAGCTGTGCCGCCGCCTCGGGCTGCAGCAGGTTGTAGGTCCCGGCCGAGCCGCAGCAGATGTCGGGGTCGGCGATCTCCCGCACGGTCAGCTCGGGGATCCCGGCCAGCAGCGCCCGGGGCTGGACCCGGATGCCTTGGGCGTGGGACAGGTGGCAGGCGTCGTGGTAGGCCACCGTCACGGGTACCGGGTGGCGCTCGGCGCGCGGCCCCAGCTCGACCAGGAACTCGGCGAGGTCGCGGGTCTTGCGGCTGAACGCCTCGGCCCGCGCCGCCCAGACCGGGTCGCCGGCCAGCAGTTCCCGGTACTCCTTCATGACCGAGCCGCAGCCCGCCGCGTTGACCACGACGACGTCCACCGACTCGAACGCGGCGATGGTCCGCCGCGCGAACCGCAGGCCCTCCTCCTGCCGCCCCGAATGCACCGACAGCGCCCCGCAGCAGCCCTGGCCGCGCGGGATGACCACGTCACAGCCCTCCATCGCCAGTACCCGCGCGGTGGCGGCGTTGACGCCGGGGAAGAACTCCCGCTGGACGCAGCCGGTGAGCATCCCGACCGTGGCCCGGCGCCCGCCGCGCGCGGCCACCCGCTCCGGCAGCCGCGGCGCCCGCCCCAGAGGAGGCGCGAGCCGTTCCATCGCCGCCAGCGCGGGGGACAGGCGCTCCAGCACGCCGGTGCGCTCGACCAGACGGTCCAGGCCGGTGCGCTGGTAGAGCCGCAGCGGGCCGCGCAACGCGTGCAGCCGGCGCGGGTAGGGGAACAGCCGGAAGATCAGCTCGCGGACGGCCCGCTCCCCGGCCGGCCGGGAGTGCTCCCGCTCCACCTGTGCCCGGGTCTGCTCGATCAGCCGGTCGTACCGGACGCCCGACGGGCAGGCCGTCACGCACGCCATGCAACCCAGGCAGCGGTCGAAGTGCTCGACCATCGGCAGGCCGAGAGGCTCGCCCTCCAGATGCTGCCCCATGAGGTGGATACGGCCGCGCGGCGAGTCCATCTCCTCGCCCCACAGCACGTACGTGGGGCAGGTCGGCAGACAGAACCCGCAGTGCACGCAGTCGTCGACCAGCGGGCGCAGCTCCTCGTCCCGGGACGTCATTCAGATCCCTCCTGCGAAACGACCGGGTGAAAGCCGGTGGCCGGGGTCGAACTGGTCCTTGACCCGCCGCATCAGCGGCAGGGCGGGGACGGGGCCCCACAGGTCGATCTCCTCGCGGACGGCCTCGGGGGCGTAGCGGACCACCGCGCCGCCCGGCAGCGGGGCCAGCACGCGCCGCAGCCTGGCCAGCGGGCCGGCCACGGCCGGCGGCTCGCCGGCCTCCAGCCCGACATGCCATCCGCCCACGCCCGCCGACCCGCGCAGCACTGCCCCCGCGCAGCCGCCCTCCGCCAGCTCGGCCACGATCCGGGGGAGCGCGGTCGGCGGGGCGGTGACCTCGACCAGCGTGCTGCCGCCGGGGTAGGCGCCCCACCAGTCCGGCGGCGCGTCGGCGACGTCGGCGGCCGGGCCCAGCAGCTCCGCCACCGCGGCGGCGCGCGCGCCCACCCCCTGCTGGACGCCCTCCACCAGGACGCCCACCGTCACTGGGCCGCCGATCACGGTGTCGACCTCGATTGCGCTCGGCACGTGGTGGGAGTGCAGCACCTGCTGGACGGCTTGGTACGCCTCACGCACCCCGCCGAAGCCGGCGGTGACGTACGCCCGCGCCTCGGGCAGCGGATGCAGCCGGAACGCGGCCTCCACGATCAGCCCGAGCGTCCCGAACGACCCGGTGAGTAGTTTGCCGAGGTCGTAGCCGGCGACGTTCTTGACGACCTTGCCGCCCGCCTTGGCGATCCGGCCGTCCGCCCTGACCATCGTCACGCCGATCAGCAGGTCGCGGGCCGACCCGTACAGCAGCCGGGACGGGCCGCCGGCCGCGGCGGCCAGCGTGCCGCCGACCGTGGAGCCGGGCAGCGGGACGTCCAGCGCGAGCCGCTGCCCGTGGGCGGCCAGCACCTCGGCCAGCCGGTCCACCGTCAGCCCGGCCTCCACCTTGACCACCAGGTCGCCGGCGGCGTGCTCAATCACCCGGTCCAGCCCGGTGGTGTCGACGAGCAGGTCGCAGCGCGCGGGCGGGCGTCCCCAGTCGAGCCGGGTCTCGTTGCCGCGCGGCACGACCGCCAGGTCCCGCTCGGCGGCGACCCGCATCACCTCGGCGGCCTCCGCCACCGTGCGCGGTGCGGCGACCATCGCCGGGAGCACTCCGAGAACACCCTCCTCGGGCAGGCCCTCCCGTACGTCCGCGCAGACCTCGCCCAGGGCCGACAGCACATCGCTCACCAGGACCGCACCTCCCCGACGCGGGCGCCCATCAGAACAGCTCCGCCTTCCCCTGCTGGACCAGCGGGTGCGGCTCCTTGCGCACCCCCGGCACCTCGCCGCACAGGCGGGGCGTCGGGAAGACCTTGCCGGGGTTGCACAGCCCGGCCGGGTCGAAGGCGCAGCGCACCATCTGCATGGTGTCCAGGTCGGTCTCGGTGAACATGCGGGGCATGTGGCGGGACTTGTCCACCCCCACCCCGTGCTCCCCGGTGATCGAACCGCCGTGCTCGATGCACAGGTCCAGGATCCGGCCGGAGAGCTCCTCGGCCCGCTGCCCGGCCCCCGGCTCGGAGTCGTCGAACAGCACCAGCGGGTGCAGGTTGCCGTCCCCGGCGTGGAAGACGTTGGCCACCCGCACCCCCGACTCGCGGGACAGCTCGTCGATGCGGGCCAGCACCCGCGGCAGCGCGGTGCGCGGGATCACCCCGTCCTGCACCAGGTAGGCGGGGCTGATCCGGCCGACCGCGGCGAACGCCGACTTGCGGCCCTTCCAGATCAGGTTCCGTTCGGCGTCGTCGGTGGCGATCCGGATTTCGAACGCGCCCGCCCGTCGGCACAACCGCTCTACCTCGGCGAACTGGTGCTCGACCTCCGCGGCCGGGCCGTCCAGCTCCACGATCAGCACCGCCCCGGCGCCGGGCGGGTAGCCGCACGCCACCGCCGCCTCGGCCGCCTCGATGGACAGCGCGTCCATCATCTCGATGGCCGCCGGCACCACCCCGGCCCCGATGATCGCCGACACCGCCGTGCCGCCCGCCTCGATCGAGTCGAACGCCGCCAACAGCGTCTGCACCGTCTGCGGCAGCCGGGTCAGCCGCACGGTGATCTTGGTGGTGATGCCCAGCGTGCCCTCCGACCCCACGAACGCGCCGAGCAGGTCATAGCCGCCCGTGTCCCGCCCGATCGTGGTGATCTCGCCGTCCGGGGTGACGATCTCGCAGGCCAGCACGTGGTGCGCGGTGAAGCCGTACTTCAGGCAGTGCGCCCCGCCGGAGTTCTCCGCCACGTTCCCGCCGATCGAGCAGATCTGCTGGCTGGACGGGTCGGGCGCGAAGTAGTACCCGTGCGGCCTGGCCGCCTTCGTCAGCTCTAGGTTGATCACGCCGGGCTCCACCACCGCCCGCTGGTTGGCGGGGTCGATCTCCAGGATCCGCCGCATCCGCGAGGTCACGATGAGCACGCCGTCCGTACGCGGCAGCGCGCCCCCCGACAGCCCCGTGCCGGAGCCGCGCGCCACGTAGGGGACGCCCGCCGTCACGCACTCCCGCACGATCGCGGCGATCTGCTCGGCGGTGTCGGGCAGCACGACGACACCCGGCATGGCCCGGTGGTACGTGAGCCCGTCGCATTCGTAGGTCCGCAACCGCACCGGATCGGTGATGACCCGCTCATCCCCGAGCACCTCGGTGAATCGCCGGGCCAGTCCCTCCAACCCCATCGCTTTGCTCCCGTCGTGCTGCCCCGCCCGCTACCCGTCCATGAACCTCAAGGTAACTCCACCCCTCATCGTCGTGTCGCTCCTGTCATCCCGCACCGCCCCTCGCGGTGGCCCTGCACCCGAAAGCGCCCAGGGCCACCGCGAGCGGGCCCGCGTGGTCGTGAGGAGGAGCGGTTCAAGATCGCGAGGAACGAGCGATCTTGAACCGTGACGACGAACGGCTGCGCGTCCCCAGGCCCGCTCGCCGTCGCGCCGGAGGCGCGACCGTGAGCGGGTCAGGGCATGCGCTCGTACGCCGGGAGGGTGAGGAACTCGGCGTAGTCGTCGGCCAGCGTGACCTCCTTGAACAGCGTCACCGCCTGGTTGTAGCGGGGCTCGTCGTAGGCCTCGCCCAGCTCGGCGCGGATGCCGGCGAGCTCCTCGTCCATGATCTGCTCGACCAGCTCCCTGGTGACCTGCCAGCCCTCCTTGAGGGTGACACCGTTGTGGATCCACTGCCAGACCTGGGAACGGGAGATCTCGGCGGTGGCGGCGTCCTCCATCAGGTTGTGGATGGCCACCGCGCCGCTGCCGCCCAGCCAGGTGGCCAGGTAACGCAGCGCCACGTCGATGTTGTTGCGCAGGCCCGCCTCGGTGATGTCGCCGGGGGTCTTGTCCACCGCCAGCAGGTCGGCGGCCGAGACCTTGACGTCCTCGCGCAGCCGGTCGCGCTGGTTGGGCGCCTCGCCCAGCACGCCGTCGAAGACCTCGCGGCAGACCGGCACCAGGTCGGGGTGGGCCACCCAGGAGCCGTCGAAGCCGTCACCGGCCTCGCGGGTCTTGTCGGCCCGCACCTTCTCCAGCGCGATCTTGTTGACCTCCTCGTCCCGGCGGGACGGGATGAAGGCGGCCATCCCGCCGATGGCGTGCGCCCCCCGCTTGTGGCAGGTGCGGACCAGCAGCTCGGTGTAGGCCCGCATGAACGGGGCGGTCATGGTGATCGCGTTGCGCTCGGGCAGCACGAACGCCGCGCCCCGCGAGCGGAACTTCTTGATCACCGAGAACAGGTAGTCCCAGCGGCCCGCGTTCAGCCCGGCGGAGTGGTCGCGCAGCTCGTAGAGGATCTCCTCCATCTCGAAGGCGGCCGGGATGGTCTCGATCAGCACGGTGGCGCGGATGGTGCCGCGCGGGATCTCCAGCTCGTCCTGAGCGAGGTTGAACACGTCGTTCCACAGCCGCGCCTCCAGATGGCTCTCCATCTTGGGCAGGTAGAAGTACGGCCCCTTGCCCTTGGCGAGCTGCCGGCGGGCGCAGTGGAAGAGGTACAGCCCGAAGTCGAACAGCGACCCCGACATCGGCAGCCCGTCCACCAGGACGTGCTTCTCCTCCAGGTGCCAGCCGCGCGGGCGGACCACGATGGTGGCCAGCTCCTCGTCGGCCTTGAGCGCGTACGACTTGCCGCTCTTGGGGTCGGTGAAGTCGATCGTGCGGTCGAGGGCGTCGCGCAGGCTCAGCTGGCCCTCGATCATGTTCTCCCACAGCGGGGTGTTGGCGTCCTCGAAGTCGGCCAGCCACACCTTGGCGCCGGAGTTGAGCGCGTTGATCGTCATCTTGCGGTCGGTCGGGCCGGTGATCTCCACCCGCCGGTCCTCCAGGCCGGGCGCCGGCTCGGCCACTCGCCAGCCCTCGTCGGCGCGCATCTCGGCCGTCTCGGGCAGGAAGTCCAGGGTGCCCCCGGCGGCCAGCCGCGCCTCCCGCTCGGCGCGGGCGGTCAGCAGCTCCTTGCGCCGCGCGCCGAACTCGCGCTGCAGGGTGGCCAGGAAGGTCAGTGCCTCGGGCGTCAGGATCTCGTCGTACCGCGCGTGGAGGGGGCCGGTGACCTCCACGCCGTCGGGTGCAGCCATCTGCCTTCCCTTTCGTATCGTGAAAACCAACTTCTGTTCAGTGGAACGCTACTGCCCGGTATTCGTCTCGGTCAAAGCGGGTCCCCCTCCAACGCATCCGTTACCGCCGCCGCTCGCGCCAGGGGCCCGCACCTACCTCATGTCCCCAGACCGGGCCGTCTGTCACCTCGCCGGGCCTGGCCGCCGGGGTTGGGAGGGGGCGGGGCGGGGAACGGCCGATAAACACATGGCCACACGGCCCCACGACATGGCACGATCGGCGGGAAGAACCGGCCGTCGATCGGCGTTGCTAGAGGACATATGACATCTGCTTCCTTTCAAGACCCACAGGTCCGCCGCGACGACCGGCACGACGAGGCCTTCATCGATGAGCCCGGGGACCTCCGGGACGAGTTCGCCGCCGAGGACGACCCGCTGACCGGCGACCTGGACTTGGCCGACCGCCAGGCGCTGCGCCGGGTCGTCGGGCTGTCCACCGAGCTGGAGGACATCAGCGAGGTCGAGTACCGGGCGCTGCGGCTGGAGCGCGTCGTGCTCGTCGGCGTGTGGACCGAGGGCAACGCCCAGCAGGCCGAGAACTCGCTGCGCGAACTGGCCGCGCTCGCCGAGACCGCCGGCTCCCAGGTGCTCGACGGCCTGATCCAGCGGCGCGCCAAGCCCGACGTGGCCACCTACATCGGCTCCGGCAAGAGCGCCGAGCTTGCCGAGATCGTGCGGGCCACCGGCGCCGACACCGTCATCTGCGACGGCGAGCTGTCGCCCAGCCAGCTGCGCCATCTTGAGGAGATCGTCAAGGTCAAGGTCATCGACCGGACCGCGCTGATCTTGGACATCTTCGCCCAGCACGCCCGCAGCCGCGAGGGCAAGGCTCAGGTCGAGCTGGCCCAGCTGGACTACCTGCTGCCCCGACTGCGCGGCTGGGGTGGCAACCTGTCCCGGCAGGTCGGCGGCCGGGCCGCCGGCGGCGTCGGGATCGGCGGCCGCGGCCCTGGTGAGACCAAGATCGAGCTGGACCGCCGTCGGATCCGCACCCGGATGGCCAAGCTGCGCCGCCAGATCGCGGAGATGTCCAAGTCCCGCGACACCATGCGCAGCGGCCGGCGCCGCAACCGGATCCCGTCGGTGGCTATCGCCGGCTACACCAACGCCGGCAAGTCCTCGCTGCTCAACCGGCTGACCGGGGCGGGGGTGCTGGTGGAGGACGCGCTGTTCGCCACCCTGGACCCCACCGTGCGCAAGGCCCAGACGCCGGGCGGGCGGCCGTTCACGCTGGCCGACACCGTCGGGTTCGTCCGGCACCTGCCGCACCAGCTGGTCGAGGCGTTCCGCTCCACCCTGGAGGAGGTCGCCGACGCCGACCTGATCGTGCACGTGGTGGACGGCTCCGACGCCTGGCCCGAGGCCCAGATCGACGCGGTCCGCGAGGTGCTGCGCGAGATCGGCGCCGACAAGGTGACCGAGCTCGTCGCGATCAACAAGGCCGACGCCGCCGATCCGCTCACCCTGGCCCGGCTGCGCCGCCGCGAGAAGAACAGCGTCGTGGTCTCCGCCCGTACCGGCGCCGGCATGGACGAGCTGATGGCCGCCATCGAGGCGGACCTGCCGGGACTGGACCGGGAGGTGCGCGTCGTGCTGCCGTACCAGCGGGGCGACCTGGTGGCGCGGGTCCACGAACTGGGCGAGGTGCTCTCCCAGGAGCACACTGCCGAGGGTACCCGGCTGCACGCCCGCGTCCCGGCCGGGCTGGCCGTCGAGCTCGACGGTTACGCCGCGGCCGAGGCCGAGACGGTCTGAACCCGCCCGGACGCCCGGGGTGGCGCTCGCGCCGCTCCGGGGCCGGGGCGTCCTCGGCTGGAGGTGGTTCGCCACCGTCGGCCCGTTTTGTCCCGATTGTCGGGAGCAACCCGAATCGGTGGTCGCCCGTTGGTTACACCTTGGGAATTCGTCTTGACGGATCCGTGCGAATCCGTACGGTCTGAATGACCGAGGGCGGGTGGCCGCGACACCGGAACATGCCCGGGTATTTTATGCGATTCTCATGTCCAGTGAGAGTTTTGTCGGGTTCGATGGATGTCGGCGGACGAGTCGGGAAAGTGATGAGCGTGCTGTCGTACGTGAGGACCCGCGGGCCGGCTCGGCGCGTCCGCCGGGCCCCCGCCACGTGCGGGCGCGCCCCCTCCCGGCGGCTGTGGCCGCGCACAGGGGCGGCCTCGGGAGGTTGTCGCCCGGCCCTCGGGTGGACTACCGTGTCGAAACCGATATCTCCGGTCTCGTCGCTCCAGGTGGTCACACGACCACCCGACCCCCCAGGCGGTGACTCGCCGGCATCCAGTCGGCGGATCCGATCGAGAGCAGGTGACCCACTGTATGGCGTCCGGTTCAGCGCCTGGTGGCGCATTGCCGTATCCGGGTCGGTGACCCGATGACGGTACGGCTGTTGACGAACATCGGCAGGCTCTGGACGGGCACCGATGTGTGCAGCAACGCCGCCATCCTCATCCACGACGACCGGATCGTGTGGGCCGGTCCCGCCGCGGATCTGCCGCAGAGCGTGCCCGGCGTCATCGACGACATCGTCGACGTCGACCATGTGGAGAACCTGGGCGGCGGGCTGGTCACCCCCGGCCTGATCGACGCGCACTCCCACCCGGTCTACGCGGGCAACCGGTGGGCCGAGCTGGCCATGCGCACCAGCGGCTCCACCTACTCGGAGATCGCCGCCGCCGGCGGTGGCGTCAACTCCACCGTCACCGTGACCCGCGGCACCGACCCCTGGACGCTGTGCAACGGTGTCCGGGAACGGCTGCGGCAGTGGATCGAGAGCGGCACCACGACGGTGGAGGCCAAGACCGGCTACCACCTGACCCGGGACGGCGAACTGGCCGACATCCGGATGCTGCGCTCGCTGGAGAGCGAGCCGTCCATGCCGCGCATCCACGCCACCCTCCTGGCCGCCCACATCCTGCCGCCGGAGTACTTCGGTCGCCGCCGCGACTACGTCGAGGCGGTCCGCCAGTGGAGCGTCGACGCCGCCACGGCCGGGGCCGAGAGCGTCGACGTCTACTGCGACGAGGGCCACTTCACGCCCGAGGAGGCCCGCGTCCTGCTGTACACCGGCAAGCGGGCCGGGCTGAAGGCGCGCATGCACGCCTGCGCCAACGAGCGCACCGGCGCCGCGCAGGTCGCCGCCGAGGTCGGCTGCGCCTCCGCGGACCTGCTCACGCACGCCAACGACGAAGACATCAAGGCGCTCGCGCACGCCGGCGTCACCGCCACCGTCTGCCCGGGCAGCGCCCTCAACAGCGAACGGCCGCCGGCCCCGGTGCGCAAGATGCTCGACCGTGGCGTCACCCTCGCGCTGGGCACCGACCACAACCCCGGCCAGTGCGGCATCACCTCGATGCCCCTGGTCATCGGCCTGGCGGTGGCCATGTTCGGCCTCAGCGTCACCGAGGCCCTGCGCGCGGCCACCCTCGGCGGCGCCGCCGCGCTGCGAGTCGGCGACCGCGGCACTTTGGCCCCCGGCATGATGGCCGACATCGTCCTGTGGGACGCCGACCACGAGGGCGCCTTCGCCTGGGCCTTCGGCCTGCGCGCCCTGCGGGTCTGGCGCGGCGGCACCCCCGTCCTGCACTGACCGCTCCCGGCCCCCGGCGCCGCCGCCCGGTCGGACCGTGGCCGCGGTGGACACCACCCCACCAGGTGCTGGCCACCGTTCGGGTGGGCGTCGAGGAGGAGGGCTATGCCCGGCTGCGTGAGTTCGCCGACCGGGTGGCCGTGCTCCTGCGCACCGTGCGCGCCGGTGACCCGGTCACCCGGACCCGCCGCGCCCCGGACCCGTGACCTGCTGGGCGACCTGCGCTGGAAAGACCCATGCCTCAACGGGCTCAGGGGTGTCGGTAAGGCTCGGGCGGCCAGCGGCAAGCGTTTGAGGTGACCCAGGCCAGCTGGGGTGGGGATCTGTGGATCGGGTGAGGGGTCTGGATCGGGCAACGGCGGGGCGGAGGGAAACGTCACAGTAGAAACCAGGGAGGCGCGGTGAGCCGGTGGGGTTTGTGGATGTCGGCGCTTGAACGGCGCCATCAGGCTCGGTTTCGGGCGACCCGGCGCATGACCGGGCGCAGTCGCCGGGCGGTACCGATCCCAGGGGGCCTGACGACGTTCACCGTGGCGCTCGGGGTGCTCCTCGGAGTTGCCGCCTCCTTCGAAATCCAGGCGGTGTGGGGCGGAGCCGAGGCGTCTGGTGCCGTTGTCAAGACGTGGGCCGATGCGAAAGGAACCGGCTACGCGGACGTGGTCTTCACCACCTCGCAGGGGCGGCGGGTGCGGGCCTCCGTCAAGGAGGACGGCTGGGCGGAGATGCCGAAGGCCGGCGAGCGGGTCCGGGTGTGGTATCAGCCGGCCCGGCCGGTGGACAGCGCGGTCGACGCCCGGCGGCCGGGCCTGGGGGTGGGATGGCAGGAGCATGCGGTGATCTGGCTGATCACCGTTGGGGTGTTCGGGACCATGGCGTACCGGTACCGGACCAAGGACGCCGGAGCCCGGGACGTGGTGCTCCGACGATCTCCCAAAGATGCGCCCCCGCTCGACCTCTGACCCGCGGGGCCGAACCGCCGAGCGCTCCGGACACCCCAGCTGACCTGGGCCACCTCAAACGTTTCTGCTAGCCGCCCGAGCCTTACTGACACCTCGCTCACCCTCATTGACAGAGAGGAGCCAGAGCCTGAAGACCTCCGCCCGCAGTCGGAGGAGGAGACGCGGCGCGATGCCGTACGAGACCGCGTACGACCGGTACTGGGAGCCGAAGCCACCGAGCCCATCGCCGGGTCTGCCGCCGGGCCCACTATCGGATCGTTCGTCCTCGTCCCGGATCGGCGGATCGTTCGAGGCCGCCGATCCCGGCGGTCCTCACCGGCTCACCGACATCGCCTCCGCGATAGGTCCGTGCGTGCAGGGTGGCGGCGTACGGTGCAGCCGCCGGTCGTCGCCGTCATGATCCTGTTACACGGTGACACGGTGGTTTCACCTGTTCGTCCGGAGGCGGATGTACTCTCCCTCTATGGGCAGCGCGGTCGCGATCGTCACGGATTCCTCGGCCTACCTCCCTGCGGAGCTGTCCGAACGGCACGGCCTCATCACCGTTCCGCTGCAGATCGCGGTGGGCGGGACGGTCCGCGATGAGACCGAGCTCACCGTCGAGCAGACCGCCCGGGCGCTCAAGGAGTGGCGGCCGGTCACCACCTCTCGTCCCGCTCCGGAACGCTTCGCCCACGCCTACAAGGCTGCCGCGGGCGCTGGCGCTGCCGCCATAGTCTCCGTCCACCTGTCCGCCGCGATGTCGGGCACCGTCGAGGCCGCCCGGCTCGCCGCCGAGGCGGCCCCAGTGCCGGTACGCGTCGTCGACACCGGCACCATCGGCATGGGCCTAGGCTTCGCCGCGCTGTCGGCCGCCGCTACCGCGCGGCAGGGCGGGGACGCCGCTGCCGCCGCCGCAGCCGCCCTGCGCCGGGCCGAGCTGTCGCGCTCCCTGTTCTACGTCGACACTCTGGAGCACCTGCGCCGCGGCGGGCGGATCGGCGGGGCGGCCGGCCTGCTCGGCTCGGCCCTCATGGTCAAGCCGCTGCTCAACATCGTGGACGGCCGGATCGCTCCGCTGGAGAAGGTCCGCACCGCCTCCCGGGCACTGGCCCGGATGGAGGAGCTCGTGGTCGAAACCGCCGGCGACCGGCCGGTGGACATCGGCGTCCAGCACCTGGCCGCCGCGGGCAGGGCCGAGGCTCTGGCCGCCCGGCTGCGCGAACGCATCCCCGGCCTCCAGGACGTCTACGTTGGCGAGGTCGGCCCCGTCATCGGCGCCCACGTGGGGCCCGGAATGCTGGGCGTGGTCGTGGCGCCGCAGCTTCCCTGAAGCCTCTCGGGGCGGCCCCGCCACCCGGTCGGTCCGGTTTTCCACAATTAACCCGGCTCCTGTTTCGCCTGGCCCGTGCCGTTTAGCGTCGGCGGCATGAGATTCAGCCCCCGTCGTTTTGAGGCCACCGCCCCGACACGTCTCAAGGGCCTGAAAACCGGTCCCCGGCAGACCCTCTCGCATCCCGCGACATCACCTCCTCCCGCGGCCTTTTTACGCTCCGCCCCCGAGCCACCGGAATGGGTCGCGGTACCCGAGACGATCACCTCACCGGCCGGCTCCGCCCCGCACACACCTGCCAGAACATCCCCCCGGACGGGTTCCCCCGATGCCCCGGCTCCGCCATCGCACGGCCCCGATTCCGATCCTGGCCCCGACGCCGAAGCGGTGATCCATCGCGACGTCTTCGAGGATTTCTTCGAACCGGTGTCGAAGGGCACTCACCATGTGGTCGGCGAGCAGCGGATCGACGACCGCTGGGGGCGCCTCAGCCCAGGACGGCCTGGAGCCCGCGCGCTCGCCCTCGTCGGGCTGCTCGCCGTGCTCCTCGCCGGCGGCTATCTGTGGGCCTCCCGCCCACGGCCGCAACCGCCGGCCGGCGATGTGCCGGCTCCCTCGGCGGCCGCCTCACCCACCGTTCTCGCCGAGCCCACACCTGCCGGCCTCATCGTGCATGTGGCCGGGAAGGTGCGAAAACCCGGCGTGGTGACCCTGCCCGTCGGCGCCCGGGTCGCCGATGCCATCCAGGCCGCCGGGGGGTTGCGCCCAGGTGCGCGCACCGGCTCCCTCAACCTCGCCCGCCGGGTGGTAGACGGCGAACAGCTCATGGTCGGCCTGCCCGCTCCCAGCACCCCCGCAGTTCAACCAGGTGCCGGGCCCACCGCTCCTCAGGGCACCGGCGCGCCCGGCGAGCCGCTCGATCTGAACACTGCCACGGTCGAGCAGTTCGACACCCTCCCGGGAGTGGGCCCGGTCCTCGCCCAGCGGATCGTTGAATACCGCACCCGGCACGGCGGCTTCCGGTCCGTCGAGCAACTCCAGGACGTGACCGGCATAGGCGAACGCAGATATGCCGAGCTCAAGCCCCTGGTGCGCGTATGACGCACATCCGATCCGGGAGTGTCCGATCTTCAGCGGGACCGACCTGCCAAGTGATGTGTCCATGCAGGCGAACCGGCGTTGCGCAGCCGATGCCGACGCGATTTCCGCCGTTTTCCGGATACTCCCGCGCAGGACGGTTGTGTCCGCCGGTGTCTGGTTGCGATGGCAAGAAGACGGAGGTGTCCGGCGTTGACGGGTGAACGCGGTGCCGATGGCCGCCGGGGGCATGATCTGCGGCTGGTGGCTCCTGCTCTGGGCGTCTGGCTGTCGGCGTGGGCCTTGCTGGCCGCCACCCCAGCGGTTGCGTACGGGGTGGCCGCCGTGTGCGCGCTGGGTGCTTTGCCGCTCCTGGCCGGCGCCTTACCCCGTCCGGGAAGGGCGGCGGGGACTTCGTTCCATCGGGACCAGACGATAAAGGCTTCGTCGAGTCCGAGGTGGACGGCGCCTGGTCCGAGGGGGGCGGTGTTTGGTCCAGGGCCGACAGTGTCCCGTCCTTGGTGGGCGGTCGGGGCTTTGTTCTGGTCGGGGCGGATGGTGATGTCTCGGCCCTGGCCGAGGCGGATGGTCATGGGCTCGCTTGAGTGGTGGCCGGTGGGAGCCGTGTCCCGGCCGATGTTCTGCGGGCTGGCCGGAGCGGTGCTGGCGTGCGTGGCCGCCTCCGCGACCGGTACGGGGCTGCGGCTGTCGGCGGTCGGATCAGGGCCGGTGCGCGAACTGGCCGGAACACATGCCCGGACGTCCATCGAGGCGGTGGTGACCGGCGATCCGCAGGCGAAGCCGTCCGGAGATCGCGAGATCGTGACGGTGCGGGCCAGGGCGGAGTCCATACGGGTCCGGTGGCGGGCGGTTGGCGTGCGGGTGCCGGTCCTGCTGATCGGCACGGGCGACGCCTGGCGGAGGCTGGTGCCCGGCCAGCGGATCCGCATCACCGCCCGGTTGTCCCCGCCACGGCATGTCGAACTCCTGGCGGCCGTCGGAATCGTCCGGGGCCCTCCGGTCGTCCTGGACGGACCGCCGGCCCTGCAGCGGGCGGCGGAGGGGGTACGGGCGAGGCTGCGGGAGGCCAGCGCCGTGCTCCCACCGGACCAGCGCGGGGTGCTGCCCGGCATGGTCGTGGGGGACACCTCGCGGCTCGATCCCGGGCTCGCCGAGGACTTCACGACCGCGGGGCTCACCCACCTGCTGGTGGTCTCCGGAGCCAACCTGGCCATCGTCGCCGGAGCGGTCCTGACGTCATGTCGGCTGGCCGGCCTGGGACGGCGGCGGGCGCCACCGGCGGCGGCCGTGGCGCTGCTGGCCTTCGTTGTGGTCGCCCGGCCCGAGCCTAGTGTGCTGCGCGCCACGGTGATGAGCCTGATCGGCCTGCTGGCCTTCTACTCCGGCAGGGAACGCCAGGGACTGCCGGCGTTAAGCGGCGCCGTGCTTGTCCTGGTGCTGATCGACCCCGGGCTGGCCCGCTCGTACGGGTTCGCCCTGTCCGTGCTGGCCACCGGTGGGCTTCTCCTGCTGGCGCCGCCCTGGAGGGACCGGCTGGGGCGGTGGATGCCCCGGCCGATGGCGGAGGCGCTGGCGGTCGCAGCGGCGGCCCAACTCGCCTGCACGCCGGTGCTGGTGATGCTGACCGGTGAGGTCGGCCTGGTGGCGGTGGCGGCCAACCTGCTGGCGACCCCGGCGGTCCCGGTGGCCACGCTGCTGGGCGCCTTGGCCGCGGCGATCGCCCCGATCTCGCTCGCACCGGCCCGGCTCGTGGTGTGGCCCGCCGGCCTGGCGGTGGGCTGGATCATCGGTGTGGCGCGCGCCGCGTCCTCGGTGCCGTACGCCAGCGTCCCCTGGCAGGGAGGACTCTTCGGATCGGTCACCCTGCTGCTCGCGCTCGCCGCTGCCTACCTCGTGATCCGGCATCGCCTGCTGCTCGTCCTGGCGGCTACGGCCCTCGCCGGAGCGGTCTTGGCGGGCGCGCTGGTACGGGCGACGGCACCACGCTGGCCACCCCCGGGCTGGGCGATGGTTGCGTGCGATGTCGGCCAGGGCGATGCCAGCGTGCTGTCCACCGGGCCAGCCCAGGCGGTGGTCGTGGATGCCGGGCCCGACCCCGACCTCATCGACGCCTGTCTGGACCGGCTGGGCATACGGGTCGTGCCGCTGCTCGTTCTCACCCACCCCCATGCCGACCACATCGAGGGGACTCCGGGAGTGCGACGCGGCCGTACGCTCGCGGCGGTCGCGACCAGCGCCCAGAGCAACGGCAAGGAGGATCGCCATGTTTCCGGGCTGGCCATGCACCCGACCGCCGCCGGACGCCGATGGCGCGTCGGGAACCTGTCCCTGGAGGCCCTCGGCCCGTGGACCGCCGGGCCGCATCTGCACGCCGAGGCGGACGGCGCCACCATCAACAACGCCAGCATCGTGCTGGTCGCCCGCGGTCCCGGCTTCAGCGTCCTGCTGACCGGCGACATCGAGGCCGACGCCCAGCGCGACCTGGTGTCGAGCATCCCGCCCGTCCAACTCCTCAAGGTCCCGCATCACGGCGCGCGCAACCAGGATCCCGCCTTCCTGAAAGCCACCCGCGCCAAGATCTCCATAACCTCCGTGGGAAAGGACAACGACTATGGCCATCCGGCACCTGACACCGTCGCCCTTCTGCAACGTCTCGGCATGCGCGGGTACCGCACGGACCGCGACGGCGACATCGCCGTCGTCCCCACCCCGACCGGCCTGGCCACCGTGACCAGGAAAACCGACTGACCGGAACCCCCTCCCAAGGAACGCCCGCCCCGCTCACCCCGGCAGATCCCGCTGATCTTGACGGCATCGTTGCCGGAGCGGGGCGTGTCCGACAACCGGTGGAAGCGCCGGTGCCGGGGCCGAGCGGCACTGGCGGCCGGCGGCCACCGGGGCGGTCATCGCTGTTGGGCTGTGCCTTGCGTTCGGGGCCGTGTGCCGAGCGGAGGGGCAGGGTCGTCGGGTTCGGCCGTGAGTCGCTCGAACGCGGTGGCGTGTCGCCGCCATCACTGGGATGCGGGTATGTCCGGTCCGGTGGTAGGCCGGTGCCGTGGCCGACGGCGGGGCGGGCCGGAGACGGTGTTCGGGGCGTTGGCAGGGCGGGAGTCGTGGCATGCTGCTGGGGTGCCTGCGGACCCGTTGACCCTGATCGTCGGTGACGAGGAACTGCTCGCGGAGCGGGCGGTCGGTGAGGTGGTCGCCGCCGCCCGGGCGGACGATCCCGAGACGGAGGTCGTCGATCTGACGCCAGGGGGCCTGGAGCCGGGGCGGCTGGCGGAGCTGACCTCGCCGTCGCTGTTCGGCGGCGGCAAGGTGCTGGTGCTGCGCTCGGCCCAGGACCTGGGCAAGGACCTGATCGCCGAGGTGGTGGCCTACGCCAAGCGCCCGGCCGACGACATCGCGCTGGTCGCGGTGCACGCGGGCGGCGCCAAGGGCAAGGCGCTGGTGGACGGGCTGGCCAAGGCCGGCGCCCGCAGGGTGACCTGCTCGAAGATCACCAAAGCGGGGGAGCGGGTGGCGTTCGTCCGGGCGGAGGTCCGGCGGTCCGGCGGCGCGATCAGCGAGGACGCGGCGCGCGGTCTCATCGAGGCGGTCGGCAACGACCTGCGGGAGCTGGCGAGCGCGTGCAGCCAGCTCGTCTCCGACACCGGCGGCAAGGTCGACGACGAGGCGGTGGCCCGTTACTACCGGGGGCGTGCGGAGGTGAGCGGCTTCACCGTCGCGGACAAGGCGGTCGAGGGTCGGCTCGCCGAGGCGCTTGAACAGTTGCGGTGGGCACTGGCGACGGGGACCCCGCCGGTCCTGATCGTCAGCGCCCTGGCGCAGGGCGTCCGGGGCCTGGCGAAGGTCGGCGGAGCCCCGCGCGGTGTGCGGGGCGCGGGCCTGGCCAAGGAGCTCGGCATGCCCCCGTGGAAGATCGAGCGCGTGCAGCGGCAGCTTCGCGGCTGGACGGCCGACGGCGTCGCCCAGGCCCTCAGCGTGGTCGCGGAGGCCGACGCCCAGGTCAAGGGCGGCGCCGCCGATCCCGCGTACGCCCTGGAGAAGGCCGTCGCGCAGATCACCGCCGCGCGCGGGACACGCTGACCCAGCCGGTGCCCGGGCCGGCTCCGAGCGCCGCTGTTACGTGGGAGCAGTCATGCGCGAGGACCTGGCCCTGCGGAACATGAGCCATGAGTCGGCGGGGTGCCCGGTGACCTTGCTGGTCGACGCAGACTTCGCGGACCTGTTCGAGGCCAAGGAGGACCGGGATCAGGGCCTCCCACAACGCCGAGGTGGGGGAGACGGCCTGCGGATATGGGCGGATGGCGGCAAGGAGACCCGCGGCGTGCGGGGGACCGTCGAGCACGCCACCGTGGGCGTGGGGCGCTGACGTTCCGGATCAAGCCGTCGCTCGGCTCGGTACTCGGACTCCATGGCCTCCTGCACGGAGGGACCGCGCCAAAAACCGTTTTCGTCCCGTGGTCCCATGGCCCACGCTGGAGCGATGAACATGATGAGACAAAGACGGCTGGGGGTGGATTTCGGTCGGGTGATCCAGGGCGGGGCGATGCCCGACGGCACCGAGGACACGGTCTTCCTGGACGGCGACCTGGAACGGGCGCTGAGCAGCCCCGCGACGGAGGGGGCGTTCGAGGTGCTCGCCCGCCTGACGGACTTGTTCGCCGGACGGGTGTGGATCATCTCCAAGTGCGGACCGGCCGTCGAGCGCAAGACGCGGCTGTGGCTGGACCACCACGAGTTCTGGGAACGCACCGGAACGCCCGCCGGTCACCTGCGGTTCTGCCGGAGGCGGGCGGACAAGGCCGGGCACTGCGCCGAACTGGGGATCACCCACATGATCGACGACCGGCTGGACGTGCACCGGGCGATCCGCGACATCGTCGGGCACCGGTACCTGTTCGGTCCCTGGCCGGGCCCCGTGCCCGACTGGGTGACACCGACCCCCACCTGGGCGGACGTGGAGACCAGGGTGACGGCGGACCTGGCGGGCGCGGCGCTGTGAGGATCCGCCCGGCGGCGCGGGGGTCCGCGGCGCCGGGCAACACGAAGACGCCGCAGCCCCGACGGGGTGCGGCGTCCAGGGTCCGGGCCGGATCGGCCCGGCGCGTCATCCGGCCTGGAGGGCGGCGGCGCGCTTGGCGATCGCCGACTTGCGGTTGGCGGCCTGCTTCTTGTGGATGACGCCCTTGCTGGCGGCCTTGTCGAGCTTGCGGGCCGCGTGGCGCTGGGCGGCGACGGCGGCCTCGACGTCGCCGGACTCCGCGGCCTCGCGGAACCGGCGGACGGCCGTCTTCAGCTCCGACTTCACGGCCTTGTTGCGCAGCCGGGCCTTCTCGTTCTGCTTGTTCCGCTTGATCTGGGACTTGATGTTCGCCACGTCGTAGTGCCTCAGCTTGGTCGCATTCCACGCCTGCCCAGAGGGGACAGGCTCCAACGAAAAAACGTGGCGGCGGTGCTCGCGGCACAGCGCTACGCCACACGCAGTCGCACAGCCTACCAACCGGTGAGACCCACACCCAAACCGAAGGCGGCGGAACAACGCTTGGGCGGTGGCACCAACTGAGGTACCACCGCCCGCACTGGCCCCGCTTCCCGGGCGGCGTTCCGGTCCGCGAGGCATGTCACGACAGTAGGAGACGGGAGATCCCGGACACATGGGACGCGCGTCCCGTTCGCGGCGGGATTCCGGCCGGGCGCACCACCGGGTCCGGAGCACGGCGGCGGACATGGGACTATGGAAGACGGCAAGATCTATCCACCTGTGACCTGTGAACGGACCCCGGTGCCCAGGCCTGAGCCCAACAAGACCGATCCCGCGATCATCCGGAACTTCTGCATCATCGCGCACATCGACCATGGCAAATCGACCCTGGCCGACCGGATGCTGCAGCTCACCGGAGTGGTCGAGGAGCGCCAGATGCGGGCGCAGTACCTCGACCGGATGGACATCGAGCGCGAGCGCGGCATCACCATCAAGAGCCAGGCGGTGCGGCTGCCGTGGACGGGCGCCGACGGGCGGGACTACGTCCTCAACCTGATCGACACCCCGGGCCACGTGGACTTCTCCTACGAGGTGTCGCGGTCGCTGGCCGCCTGCGAGGGCGCGGTGCTGCTGGTGGACGCCGCCCAGGGCATCGAGGCCCAGACGCTGGCCAACCTCTACCTGGCGCTGGACGCCGACCTGCACCTGATCCCGGTGCTGAACAAGATCGACCTGCCCGCCGCACAGCCGGACAAGTACGCCGAGGAACTGGCCGGGATCATCGGCTGCGACCCGTCCGACGTGCTGCGGGTGTCCGGCAAGACCGGCGAGGGCGTGGCCGAACTGCTGAACCGGATCGTCGAGACGGTCCCGGCGCCGGCCGGCGACCCGGACGGCCCGGCCCGCGCGCTGATCTTCGACTCGGTGTACGACACCTACCGCGGCGTGGTCACCTACGTGCGGATCGTGGACGGGCATCTGTCCGGACGCGAGAAGAGCCTGATGATGTCCACCGGCGCCGCCCACGAGACCCTCGAGGTCGGGGTGATCTCGCCGGAGCCCAAGCCGGTCGACGGGCTGGGAGCCGGCGAGGTCGGCTACCTGATCACCGGAGTGAAGGACGTCCGGCAGGCCCGGGTCGGCGACACCGTCACCACCGCCTCCCGGTCGGCGCCCGAGCCGCTGGGCGGCTACCAGGACCCCAAGCCGATGGTGTTCTCCGGGCTCTACCCGGTGGACGGCGACCAGTACCCGGAGTTGCGCGACGCCCTCGACAAGCTCCGGCTCAACGACGCGGCGCTGGTGTACGAGCCGGAGACCTCGGCCGCGCTGGGCTTCGGGTTCCGCTGCGGCTTCCTCGGGCTGCTGCACATGGAGATCGTCCGGGAGCGGCTGGAGCGCGAGTTCGACCTGACGCTGATCTCCACCGCGCCCAACGTGATCTACCGGGTGGTCATGGAGGACGGCACCGAGCACGTCGTCACCAACCCCAGCGAGTTCCCCGAGGGCAAGGTCTCCGCGGTGTACGAGCCGGTGGTCAAGGCCACCATCCTGACGCCCAGCGACCACATCGGCGCGATCATGGAGCTGTGCCAGGGCCGCCGCGGGGTGCTGCAGGGCATGGACTACCTGTCGGAGGACCGCGTCGAGATCCGCTACACCATGCCGCTGGGCGAGATCATCTTCGACTTCTTCGACCAGTTGAAGTCCCGCACCCGCGGCTACGCCTCGCTGGACTACGAGCCCAGCGGCGAGCAGCAGGCCGACCTGGTCAAGGTGGACATCCTGCTGCAGGGCGAGTCGGTGGACGCCTTCAGCCAGATCGTGCACAAGGACAAGTCCCGCGAGTACGGCCTGATGATGACGGCCAAGCTCAAGGAGCTGATCCCGCGGCAGCAGTTCGAGGTGCCGATCCAGGCGGCGATCGGCGCGCGGATCATCGCCCGCGAGAACATCCGCGCCATCCGCAAGGACGTGCTCGCCAAGTGCTACGGCGGCGACATCTCCCGTAAGCGCAAGCTGCTGGAGAAGCAGAAGGAGGGCAAGAAGCGGATGAAGACCATCGGGCGGGTGGACGTCCCGCAGGAGGCCTTCGTCGCCGCGCTGTCCACCGGAGGCTCCGCCGACAAGGGCAGGAAGTAGCCCGCCGGCCCGGTCGCCCGGGGAGGGCGACCGGCATCGAGGCCACCCGATGGTGACAAGTCCCTCCCTTCCTGGATCTCCCATACCTTCCCGAACGTCGTAACGGCACGGAATCCTCGGTGAGGAACGGGCTGGGTGGCGGCGATGGGCGAACGCGGGCCGTGGAAGCGGCGGATTGTCACGCTGGTGGTGGTCTGGGGGTGGATGCCCGCCCTGGCATGGCTGCTGTGGTGGGTCCTGGCCCTCCTGATGCCGGGCTTCAGGATCAACCAGTCGTACGCCCACCTGCTGCGGCGCTGGTTCTTCCCGGACGGGGACCTGACCGCCGTGACGGCCCTGGGCTGGCTGTGGGTCGCGGCGGGACTGGTCGTCACGGCGTTGGCGGTCGGCTGGATCGAGTCCGAGGCGTTCGACTTCGACGCGGGCGCGGCGGCCCTAGCCTGGGGATCGGCGGTCCTGGCGGTCGTCGTGCTGGCCTGGCCGTTCACGGCGGTGCTGTGGGACAACGACAAGGACGCCGGGCGCTACTACAGTGGCGCCACCGTCTTCCACGTACCCGACCTGGACAGGCCGCCCGGCTCGTTGACCGACCTGCTGCGGGGCGCCCGGCCGGGCGACGGCCGGGCCTGTGACCGGCTGGGCGGCCACGACGTGCGCTCCTGCGTCAAGAAGGACACCGCCTACTCCTCGCTGCGCTGGGAGGCGCGGACCTCGTCGTTGGCCGCCGCACGGACGGCGATGAACAACGCGGCCTCGCCCGTCCAGCGGGTCGACGTCATGGACATGACCCTGACGTACCTGTGGGGAGAGGCCGACAACACCGGCCGGTGGTCGGCGGTCCTCGACGGGTCGGGCATCCGCCAGCCGATGTACGGGGTGGCCGAGTGGGACGGCGTCACCAACACCGCCCGCGTGTGCCGCTTCGCCGGCGACTACCGCATCGACCGGGCGTTCGGCGGGAGCCGTAAGAACAGCCTGCGCAACCTGCTGGCCGAGCGGTATCCCCGGCTCGTCTACGACGACACCGACATCTGGGGCTACTGCGAGAACGACCGCCCCGTCGTCGTCATCCCGGTCCAGCGGCAGATCGGGTACGCCCAGCGCACGGTCCAGACCTCCGGAGGAGTGCTGGTGCTGCGCGGCTCGGCGGGCGGGCGCCCGGTCGTCCAGTACCGTCCGCGAGCCCGGCCCGGCGAGTTGCCCGGCCCGGTGTACTCGATCTCGCTGGTACGCGCCCAGCGCGACGCGACGCAGTGGTCGGCGGGCCGTGAGCACCGCAACCGCTCCTCGTTCGGCTTCGAGCCCAGCGACTTCGAGACCCAGAGCGAGAACCCCGGCGAGTACCTGCTGCGCGGCTCGGATAAGCGCCTGTACTACGTCACGCCGCTGACCCCGCGCGGCAGCGAGTCCCAGGCGCTGATCGCCTACGGCGTGGCCCCGGCCGACCAGAGCGACAGCGGCCGGCTCAACCGCTACGACGTGTACGTCCTGGCGGACGGCGATCCTCAGGTGGCCAGTCTCGGCACGCTCAAGGCCCAGGCCGTGGCGCACATCTCCGGCCCGTCCAGCCCGTACCCGAACTTCCTCAACTCCGGGGGCGCGCTGCAGGAGTTCGTGCCGCTGGGTGGGGACACCTGGCGTGTGTACGGGGTGCAGAACGGCCAGACCGCCTTCTACATCGACCTGTCGGCGACCGGCCGGGTCCGGCCGAAGACCGTCGCGCCCGGACAGGACGGGCAGGAGGGCGAGGATCCGAAGGTCACCGCCCCCTCCGGTGAGGAGAAGGACCGGCGTGAGGGCTGCGGGCGGTCCGTCCGGGAGATGACCGACCGGCAGCTCACCGAGTGCCTCGGCGAACTCGCCGACGAACTGCGGCGCCGGTCGACAACGGGGGGATGACGGCCCACGGCCGGGCCGTCGGCCGGCCCGGCGGATCGCGACGCGCCCTGGCACTCTCCCCCGAGCAGGGCGGGGCGACGGCGTTCCGGTGAGCCCCTGACCGGCCGCCGCCGCTGTGGCACACCGTCCGGGCGGGCGGGGCGACGGCCTTCCCGCAGACCTTCCCACCAAGGATCGGTAAATCTCCGGCTACGCGGTGTTGTGGCCGCGACACTGGGAGTCGTGGGTCATTCACTGCTGCATCAGGTCCTGGTCTCGGATCTCGTCCTTCCCCTCGCCCTGGCCGAATCCACCGGCACGCAGTCGCTGACCGGCCACGGCATCCGGCTGAACGGCGGCACCTGGCTGCGGGCGGACCTGCTGGTCTGCCGGGACGAGCAGGCCGCCGGCGGGCGCCGGTACGTGGAGGGGGCGCCGCTGCTGGCGGTGGAGGTGGTCTCTCCGGCGTCGCGGGGCCGTGACCTGGGGGCCAAGAAGGACGCCTACCAGCGCTTCGGGGTGCCGCACTACTGGGTGGTGGATCCCACCGGGGCCGAGCTGCGGGTGCACGTGTACGAGCTGGCCGACGGCGGCTACGCGGAACGGGCCGTGGTCGTCCCCGGCGACCGCCGGCAGCTGACCGAGCCGTTCCGGCTGGAGCTGGCACCCGCGTCGATCTTCGATCGGACGTCCCGCTGGGCGGGCCGCCGGAGGGGGAGGAACATGGAGTACATCGGACCGGACCTGCCGTCGTGCGAGGAGCCGATCCTCGTCGACGCCTTCGGGCACCGCTGGCCGACCGGGGCCGAGAAGGTGGAGCTGGAGGACGGCTGCCCGATCTTCTACGGCGAGTGGGACGAGCGCGACGTGGCGATCGCCGAGCGCACCTATCCGGGACGGGTCGTCCGCCTGGACCAGCCCCCGGGCGAGCCCGGCACGATCACCATCCTGCCGGGCCCCGAGCCCGCAGCCCGTCCCGCCGGGGGATGATCCCGGGCCTCGTGACGCGGGCGGAACGGCCGTTCATCCGGAGCCGGGGCGCCGGGTCACTTCAGCAGCGGCCAGGCGATGAAGGCGGGCACCCGCAGGAACTCCCCCCGATTGACCGTGATGGCGGCGCGCACCAGGAAGTACATGACGGCGGCCGTGTAGGCCAGCGGAATCAGGGCCAGGGCGTCCATCAGCTGGGTGAGCAGGATGCCCACCACCCACACGACGATGGCGCCGATGGCGATGTTGAGGCCCTGCACGGCGTGCCGGCGGACGAACGGGGAGCCCCCCTTGGTCACCAGGACCACCGCCGGGGCGATCGCCGAGGTCAGGAACTGGCCCAAGTAGGCCATCAGCGCCCAGTTCTGCTCCTGAGGGGAGGGCGGACCCGTCGGGGCCTGCCTGGTCGGCCCGCCGAGGCCGTGGGCGGGCGGCTGGGGCGGGGGCCCGTACTGACCGGGTCCGGGTCCGGGGCCGGGTCCGTACGGGCCGGGCGGACCGGGCGGCGGTGCCTGGGGGCCCGGACCGTACGGGCCGGGAGAGGGCTGCTGCTGCCACGGCGCCTGCCCGCCGTATCCGGGCTGCCGGCCCGGGCCCGGTGCCGGCGGGGGAGAACCGTAGGCCATGGCGGACTCCTCTCAAAGGGCCCACTGGGAAACCACTGATGAAGTGTATGAGTGTCCAAACGCCCGTAAGGTTCCCGGAATCTCGGTATCGCGTGCGGAACGTCCCACCGTCACGCCCGGTGGAGGCCGCGAGCGTCCGGCGGGGCCAGCGACGCCCCGGCGAACCGGCCGTCGTCGTCCGGGGAACGCCCCTCGCGCCCGTAGAGGGTGAGCCCGAGCGCGGGCAGCCGCCGGAGCCGGCCGTGTCCCACCACCTCGTGGCCGAGTTCGCCGAGCAGCCGCACCACGTCCTCGGCCGGCTCGTCCAGCAGGTCGATGCCGTCCAGCCGCAGCCGCAGGCCGGGATTGCCGCCCCAGCCCAGCGGGCGCTCGCCGAAGACCATGCCGACCCGCTCCGTCCCGTCCGGCCGCCGGTCGGTGGACACCGCCAGCGAGCCCCGTCCCACCCGTACGCTGCGGTGGTCGGCCGAGCCGCACAGGAAGCTCCGCCTGGGCAGCGGGGTACGGCACGACCGGGACACCGCCTCCAGCGCCGTCCAGGCGTCCGCGGCCAGGGTTTCGAACAGCACATCCGCACCGGGCAGCAGCACCCCGCGCCCCGGCGCCAGCGTGACCACGAACGGGCTCGCCCCGCCCGGGAAACGGGCGGGATCGGGCTCGCGCAGGGTCACCAGTCCCTCCCAGAGGATCGGCTCGTCCACTCCGAACCAGGCGATGTCGGCCTCGCAGCCGAACAGCTCGAAACAGCGGTCGGTGAGCATCGTCGCGACCCGCTCGCGCAGCGACTCGGCGATCTCGGCCAGTCGCCGCCGCCACCACGGGGGCTCCTCGTCGCGGCGTCCCCCGGTCTGCCAGCGCACCCCGCTTTCGCCCAGCGGGATCCGCTGTTCGCTCCCGGCCTGGTCGGCGACCACGCAATGCCAGCCGTCCGGCTCGCCCCGCAGCACCACCCGGACCGGCACCCGCCCGTGCGCCCGCGCGTCCTCACTCCACATGGCCCCGCCCCCTCCCCAACGGCCCCCGGCCGAACGTATCCGGACCTGTGATCACGTTAGGGCCGTTCACTCACATTCCGGTCACCGGCGGGCCGCGGAGATGTCGCGGATGCCCTGGCAGGGGGTGACCGGTTCCCCCGGTGCGGCGGTCCGAAACGATAGCGTCGGGAACGCATTCATACGGCTGAGGAGGTTCATGTGACCCACCCCGACCAGGTCTTGCGCTCGCCCAGGGAGCGGAAGGTCGTGGAGAGCGCGGTGCGGGCGCTGTCGGCCGTCGCGCCGCCGGGGTGGCGGCGGCTGAGTTTCGCGTTCTACGCGACGGTGGGGATCGACAGCGCCTCGCTGGAGACCGTCTGCATGGACGGCAGTACGCGCAGCCTCGTCCCGCCGGGCCGGGCCATCAAGCACATGGACGAACTGCGTGCCGCCACCTACCGCGCGGACAAGGGCGCGTGGTTCACCGCCCGCCTGGTCGTGGAGAGGTCCGGCCGGTACAGCGTGGAGTTCGACTACGAGGGCGAGCCCGACTTCACGCCTCCGCTCACCGCCTCGGCCTACGCCCTGGACCTCGACCGCTTCCCCCGTTCCAGCGAGCACATCCCCGGCTGGCTGAAGGACAAGCTCCGCGAGGCCACCGGCGAGGCGGCGTCCTAGCGGCGAGGCGGTGTCCTGGCGGCGGGACGGGAGGGTCCGGGCACGCGGTCACAGCGGGCAGACTGGGGGGGTGCCCGCGATCCTGCCCGATGGTGACCCCGTTCCCGCCGACGGCGCGCTGCCCGGCAGCGCCCTGGACGGGCTCGGCACGCGGCCGCTGGCGTTCTACGTCCACGTGCCGTTCTGCGTGACGCGCTGCGGTTACTGCGACTTCAACACCTACACGGCGACCGAGCTGGGGCCGGGGGCGAGCCGCGAGTCCTACGCCGACACCGCGATCGCGGAGGTCCGCCTGGCCCGGCGGGTGCTGGGGGACGCCGATCTGCCGGTGGAGACGGTGTTCTTCGGGGGTGGTACGCCGACCCTGCTTGCACCCGACGACCTGGGCAGGATCCTCGCCGCGATCGACGCGGAATTCGGCCTGGCCGCAGGTGCCGAGGTCACCACGGAGGCCAACCCCGAGTCGGTGGACGAGGGCTATCTGGGCAAGCTGCGCGCCGCCGGGTTCAACCGGATCTCCTACGGGATGCAGAGCACCCGCGAGCACGTGCTGGCGGTCCTGGACCGCACCCACACGCCCGGACGCGTCCCGCAGGTCGCCAGATGGGCGCGGGAGGCCGGTTTCGAGCACGTCAACCTCGACCTGATCTACGGGACGCCGGGGGAGAGTGACGACGACTGGCGGGCCTCCCTGCGAGCCGCGCTGAAGGCAGAGCCCGACCATGTGTCGGCCTACGCGCTCATTGTCGAGGAGGGCACCCGGCTGGCCGGTCGGGTGCGGCGCGGTGAGCTGGCCGCCCCCGACGACGACGCGATGGCCGACCGGTACCTGATGACCGAGGAGATGCTGAGCGCCCACGGGCTGCGCTGGTACGAGATCTCCAACTGGGCGAGCGGCCCGCAGGCCGCCTGCCGGCACAACCTGCTCTACTGGACGGGCGCGGACTGGTGGGGCGTCGGCCCCGGCGCGCACAGTCACGTCGGCGGGACCCGCTGGTGGAACGTCAAGCATCCCGCCGCGTACGCCGCGCGGCTGGCCGAAGGCCGCAGCCCGGCACACGCCCGTGAGGTCCTGGACGCCGAGGACCGCCGTATCGAGCGGATCATGCTGGAACTGCGGCTGGCCCAGGGGTGCCCCGCCGAACTGCTGGACGACGCGGCGGTACGGCGGGCCGTCGCCGAGGGCCTGATCGAGCCGGCGCCGTACGAGCGGGGCCGCGCGGTGCTGACACTGCGCGGCCGGCTGCTCGCCGACGCCGTCGTCCGCGACCTCACCTGATCCGGGCCCCGGGCCCCCGGGCCCCGGATCAGCTCACCGTCAGCTGACCATCGGCCAGGCCATGAAGGACGGGAAGCGATACCACTCGCCGCGGTTGGCCGCCACCGCCGCGACGACGAGCAGCACCAGCCAGGCGATGGCCACCGCGATGATCGTGACGAAGCCGATCAGCAGGAGCATCAGCACCAGGCTGATCACCGTGTAGATGCTCTGGGTGATGGCCAGGTTGAGGCCCTGCGCCGCGTGGAAGCGGACGAAGGCCGACTCGTCCTTCTTGATGAGGTAGACCACCAGCGGGGCGAACAGGCCGAAGACGAACTGCCCCAGGTGCGTGAGCATCGCCCAGTTGCGCTCGTCCGGCGTGGCGGGGGCGCCGTAACCGTGCGGGCCGTAGGGCTGGACCTGCCCGTAGCCTGGCTGACCGTACCCGGGCTGACCGTAGCCGGGCTGTGCCCCGTACCCCTCCGGAGCGCCGTATCCCGGCTGTCCGTAGCCGGGGGAGGGCTGGCCATAGCCCCCGGGATCCGCCCCGTAGCCGGGCTGCTGTCCGTAACCGGGCTGTCCGTATCCGGGTTGCTGTCCGTAGCCGGGCTGTTCGGGGGTCCCGTACGTCATGCCTTGAGCTCCTTCCGAGCATCGTTCAGGCGGGGGGCTCGGGAGCGGTGACGAAGTCTATTAGCTCTTCGACGCGCCCCAGCAGTTCCGGTTCCAGGTCGGTGTAGGAATTCACCGAACCGAGAATCCGCTGCCAGCCCGCCCGGACGTCGCCGGGCCAGCCGAGCGCCTCCAGGACCCCCTCTTTCCACGGTACGCCGCGCGGAATTTTCGGCCAGGCCCCGATGCGCACGGCCGAGGGTTTGACGGCCTCCCAGATGTCGATGAAGGGATGCCCGGTGATCAGCACGTAAGGCGAGCTGACCTGGGCGGCGATCCGGCTTTCCTTGGAGCCGTCGACCAGGTGGTCCACCAGGACGCCCAGTCGCCGGCCCGGTTCGGGCCCGAACTCCTCTACCACCGCGGGAAGGTCGTCAATACCTTCCAGATACTCGACCACCACTCCTTCGACACGCAGATCGTGGCCCCAGATCTTCTCCACCAGTTCCGCGTCGTGCAGACCCTCGACGTAGATGCGGCTCTCCTTGGCCACCCGGGCGCGCAGGCCTTGCACCACGACCGACCCGGAGGCCGACCGCGCCGGGTCCCGCCGGGCGCCCTCCGCCGCCCGTTGCGGCCGCACCAGCGTCACCGGCCTGCCCTCCAGCAGGAAGCCCGCCTTGGCGAGCGGGAAGACCCGGCGTTCCCCGAACCGGTCCTCCAGCGTCACGCCGTACTTGTCACAGGCCACCACGGCGCCGCAGAAGCCGCTGCCGGGGTCCTCGACGACCAGATCCCGTTCGGCCGGGATTTGGGGGATCTGCCCTTTGCGGGGCCGTCGCCAGTCGCCCGCTAGCACGTCATCGCCATAGTCCTTGCTCCGCACAGACCGGACTCTAACGACGCGGTCCGCCGGGGCCGCCCGCGCGGGATGTTCCTCCCGGTCGATCGGCGTGGCGGGGCGGAGGGTACCGTGCCGGGTCCTCCGGCACCGGCCGAACCGCCGTAGACTTGGCACTCGGGTAGAAGGAGTGCCAGTATGCGGGCCGCAAGGAGGTGACCACGTGCTCGACGACCGCAAACTCGCGGTGCTGCGCGCCATCGTCGAGGACTACGTCTCCACCAATGAGCCGGTGGGCTCCAAGGCGCTGGTGGAACGACACAGCCTCGGCGTTTCGCCGGCGACCATCCGCAACGACATGGCGGTGCTGGAGGAGCAGGGCTACATCACCCAGCCGCACACCAGCGCGGGCCGGGTGCCCACCGATAAGGGCTACCGGCTGTTCGTGGACCGGCTGTCCACGATCAAGCCCCTGTCGTCGGCGGAGCGCCGCGCCATCGAGACGTTCCTGAACGGCGCCTACGACCTCGACGACGTGGTCGGCCGTACCGTCCGGCTGCTGGCCCAGCTGACCCGGCAGGTCGCGGTGGTGCAGTACCCCTCGCTGTCGCGCTCGTCGGTGCGCCATGTGGAACTGGTGCCGGTGGCCGACCAGCGGCTGCTGCTGGTGCTGATCACCAACACCGGGCGGGTAGAGCAGCGGGTCATCGAGACCCACGCCCCAGTCGCGGAGGACTCCGTGGCGCACCTGCGCGCGCTGCTCAACACCTGCCTGGACGGCTGCCGGCTGACCGAGGCGCCGGGCGCGGTGTCCGACTTGCCCGAGCAGGTCCCCCCGGACGACCGGCCGGTGGCGGCCACGGTGCTGTCGGTGCTGCTGGAGACCCTGGTCGAAAAGCACGAGGAGAAGATCGTCTTCGCCGGGGCGGCCAATCTGGCGCACGTGGACTTCTCGCAGAGCCTGCGTGACGTGCTGGAGGCGCTGGAGGAACAGGTGGTGCTGATGCGCCTGCTCGGCGAGGCCGGTGATTCGTCTACCCTGACGGTGCGGATCGGCACCGAGAATCCGCACGAGGGCCTGCGGTCGACCTCCGTGGTCGCCGCCGGCTACGGCGTCGGCGATCAGGCACTGGCCCGGCTGGGCGTGCTCGGACCGACCCGAATGGACTACCCCAGCACGATGGGAGCGGTACGGGCAGTGGCACGTTACGTCGGACAGATCCTCGCGGGGTCGTAAGTGGCACGCGACTACTACGCGATCCTCGGGGTGCGCCGCGACGCGAGCCCGGACGAGATCAAGAAGGCCTACCGGCGGCTCGCGCGGGAACTCCACCCGGACGTCAATCCCGATCCGGAGACCCAGGAGCGGTTCAAGGAGATCACCCAGGCCTACGAGGTGCTCTCCGACCCCAAGAAGCGGGAGATGTTCGACCTGGGGGCCGATCCGTTCGCGCCCAGCGGCGCGGGGGCCGGCGCCGGGTTCGGCGCCGCGGGCTTCCCGTTCAGCGACATCATGGACGCCTTCTTCGGCACCGCGGCCTCGCGGGGCCCGCGCAGCCGCGCCCGGCGGGGCCGCAACGCCACGCTGCGGGTCGAGCTGGACCTGGCCGAGACCGCCTTCGGCACCACCCGCGAGCTGGCCATCGACACCGCCGTGGTGTGCACCGCCTGCTCCGGGGCCGGCACCGCGCCCGGCACCCACCCGGAGACGTGTGACACCTGCCACGGCCGGGGCGAGGTGCAGCAGGTCACCCGCTCGTTCCTGGGCCAGGTGATGACCGCCCGGCCGTGCCCGCAGTGCGGCGGCTACGGCAGCGTCATCCGCCACCCCTGCCCGGAGTGCTCCGGCGATGGCCGGGTGCGCACCCGCCGCACCATCAAGGTGCGGATCCCGGCCGGGGTGGAGAGCGGCACCCACATCCAGCTCGCCGGGGAGGGCGAGGTCGGCCCCGGCGGCGGGCCCGCCGGCGACCTGTTCCTGGAGATCGTGGAGCGCCCGCACCCGATCTTCGAACGGGAGGGCGACGACCTGCACTGCACCGTGCAGATCCCGATGACGGCGGCGGCGCTGGGCACCCAGGTCGTCATCGAGACCTTGGACGGGCCCGAGGAGGTCGACATTCGGCCCGGCACTCAGTCCGGCCAGGTCATCCCGCTGTACGGGCGGGGCGTGCGGCACCTCAACGAGAGCGGCCGCGGCGACCTGATGATCCACGTCAACGTGGAGACGCCTACCAAGCTGGACGAGGAGCAGGAGGAGCTGCTGCGGCGGCTGTCCAAGCTGCGCGGCGAGGAGCGGCCCCCGGGCAAGTTCGCCCCGGGCCAGCAGGGCTTCTTCTCCCGGCTGCGCGACGTCTTCAACAGCCACTAGCGGACTATGAACGGACCGCGGGGCCACGACACCGGCCGGGCGGACGGCTCTGTGCACCCGGCCGGACGGGCCGCCCGCCGCACGGGCGGCCGGAGGCCGGCGTGAGCGCGCCCGTCTTCCTCGCCGCGCCCGGCTCCCTCGGCGCCGACCGGGTGGTCCTGGACGGCCCCGAGGGACGGCACGCGGTCACCGTCCGGCGGCTGCGCCCCGGTGAGCGGGTGGACCTGACCGACGGCGCCGGGCTGCTGGCCGAATGCGTGGTCGCCGAGGTCGCCGGCAAGGAGCGGCTGGTCCTGGACGTGCTGTCCCGGCAGCGGCAGGAGCCGCCAAGCCCCCGCCTGGTGGTCGTCCAGGCCCTGCCCAAGGGCGAACGGGGCGAACTGGCGGTGGAGACCATGACCGAGGCGGGCGTGGACGAGATCGTGCCCTGGCAGGCGGCGCGATGCGTCACCCGCTGGCGGCCGGACCGGAGGGACAAGGCGCTGGGTCGGTGGCGTTCGGCCGCCCGCGAGGCCGCCAAGCAGTCCCGCCGTAGCCGGCTGCCCGAGGTCCCGGATCTGGCCACCACCGAGCAGGTGGCCGCGCGGTTGGCGGCCGCCGCCCGCGCCGTCGTGCTGCATGAGGCGGCCACCGTGCCGCTACGCACCGTGGACTTGCCCGCCGATGACGAGATCGTCGTCGTGGTCGGCCCGGAGGGCGGCATCACCGACGAGGAGCTGGAGCGCTTCACCGCGGCCGGCGCCGTCGCCGTACGGCTGGGCCCGACCGTACTGCGCACCTCGACCGCCGGCGTCGCCGCGGCCGCGGTGCTGCTCAGCGCCACCGGCCGCTGGTAGAGCCCGGCGGGCGGTCTGTCGGCGGCGGAAGTCCACCGGCGGCCCCGGCGCCCGGCGGCCCGGTCAGGGGCTCTCGGTCTGCTGGGGCTCGGGCGTCGGCGAGGGGGTGTTCGGGTCGGTGGGCGGCTCCTGCGGCTCGGTGGGCTCCGGCGAGGAGGGCTCGTCGCTGGGCTCGGGGGAGGCGGACGGGCCGCTCGGCTCCGGGCAGGGCGTCGCCGTGAGCTGCGGGCCCTCCGGGCCGGCGGTCGCGGAGGGCTGCCCCGGCGACGGCTGCTCGACGGGTGTGCAGGGGGGTGCGCCGGGGGCGCCGGGCACCGGGGAGGTGGGCGGCTGCCCCGGGAGGGGGGCCGTCTGCTGCCCGGGGCCGGCCGCGGGTGGCAGCTGACCGACCTGGCCCGCCGAGCCCGTCCCGGAGACGGCGCCGGACGGACGCTCGTCCCCGTCGGCGGGACCGTGCCGGCCGGCCGAGGTGATGCGGTCGATGGTCTGCGGCGCCGACACCCCGACCGCCACGATCGCGACGGCGGCCCCGACCGCCAGCACCGGGCGGCTCCAGCCCCCCGGTGGCCAGAACCGGACCGGCGCCCAGCCGGCCAGGCCGGCGAACCGCCGGCGGGAACGCCGCTCGATGCCGGCGCGGATGCGTTCCAGCCCGTCCGGAGCGGGCTCGACCCTGTCCGCCTCCGCGTGCAGCGCACGGCGCAGGATCTCGCCGTGCTCGTCGTGGGGGTGGGTGGTCATGACAGTTGCTCCAGGACGTTACGGAGGGCGGCCATGCCGCGTGCCGTGTGGCTCTTGACGGCTCCGCGGCTGATGCCCATCGCGCGGGCGATCTCCGCCTCGGACAGATCGGCGTAGTAGCGCAACACGAGGGCCTCGCGCTGCCGGGTAGGCAGCCCAGCCAGGGCGTCCACCACCGCGCTGCGTTCCAGCTCGACGATGGCGCCCAGTTCCGCGCTCGGTGCGTCCGGCAGGCCCTTGGGCGCGTACTTCTCCACCACGGCCCGGTGCCGCAGCACCGAACGCGACCGGTTCACCACCGACTGGCGCAGGTACGACAGGGCCTTGTCGGGGTCACGCAGCCGCCGCCAGCCGCCGTGCATGGCGATGAACGCCTCCTGGACGACCTCCTCGGCGGTGGCGACGTCGCGTACCAGCATGGCGGCGAGCCGCACCAGCGGTCGGTAGTTGGAGGCGTACAGCGCGGTCACCGCCTGATCGGCGTCCCAGGCGACGGTCACCGCGCCCGCCGCGCCCCTGGCCACGAGGGTCTCGGTCACGTCAGTGGGACGCGCACCCTCGTCGTCCGGTTTACGAAAGGGCATGTTCTGTCGTGCCTCGGTCACCTAGTCCGCCGCCTTTGCCGTCCCCAGCCGTCCAATCGGATGGTCGTTTCGGTACGGCATGGATCTGCGAACCCGGTCCGTCGCTGACGCGGTGCGGGGAACGCCTGCGCTCCGGGGGGTTCGTCGCCCTGCAACCTTAACCAGCCGCGGTCGATCCCGTCCCCCCAACGGACACGTTGATGATCACGCGGGGGCGGCGCGCACGGCGCGCGAGCCCGGCGCAATTCCCCAGGTTACGAGGCGGTATATCGGGGATTTTGCCGATGGCCTCGGGCTGACCAGGGGGGACGGGATCGGTAATATGCGCAGCGGCCGAACGGTCCCGCGGGACCGTGCCGCGCGGCGAGCCAGTAGGGAGCCTGCCAGTGTCCACGTCGGACTGCCTGTTCTGCAAGATCGTGTCAGGGGACGTCCCGGCCAAGATCGTCCGGGAGACGGAGCGCACGGTGGCGTTCCGTGACATCAATCCCCAGGCCCCCACCCACGTCCTGGTCATCCCGCGCGAGCACCACGCCGACGCGGCCGCGCTGGCCGCGGCCGACCCGGACCTGCTGGCCGAGGTGCTGAAGGAGGCCCACGGGGTCGCCGCCGACGAGGGCATCGCCGACACCGGATACCGGCTGGTGTTCAACACCGGCCCCCAGGCCGGCCAGACCGTCTTCCACGTGCACGCGCACGTCCTGGGCGGACGTGGCCTGAACTGGCCGCCCGGCTGAGCCGTCCGGGCCAGCCCCCGACAAATGACCGGGCGCGATGTCCCTGCCCGCCAGTACCATGGAGGCACAGGCAGACCATCGGATCACGGACACAAGAGAGCAGGTCGGAAAGGCCGTAAGGCCGGCTGATGGTGGAAATCACTCACGCGGGGGCCCGGCGCCGCACCGGCGGTTCGCGCTCCCAGGTCAAGATCGTGGTGCCGGACGACCACTCGATGGTGAGCCTGCTGGGCTCCCGGGACGAGTTGCTGCACGTCATCGAGCACGCCTTCCACAGCGACATCCACGTGCGGGGCAACGAGATCACCGTGACCGGCCCCGAGGACGAGAGCGAGCTGGTCTCCCGGCTGTTCGCCGAGCTGATCACGCTGCTCAAGGGGGGCACCCAGCTCACCCCGGACGCGGTGGAGCGCAGCCTCGCCATGCTCCGGGCGGAGACCGCCGAGAGCCCGGCGGAGGTCCTCAACCTGGACATCCTGTCGGGCCGGGGCCGCACAATCCGGCCCAAGACGCTGAACCAGAAGCGCTATGTCGACGCCATCGACAAGCACACCGTCGTGTTCGGGATCGGCCCGGCCGGCACCGGCAAGACGTACCTGGCGATGGCCAAGGCGGTCAAGGCGCTGCAGGACAAAAAGGTCAATCGGATCATCCTCACCCGCCCGGCGGTGGAGGCCGGGGAGCGGCTGGGCTTCCTGCCCGGCACGCTGTACGAGAAGATCGACCCGTATCTGCGGCCGCTGTACGACGCGCTGCACGACATGGTCGACCCCGACTCGATACCCCGGCTGATGAGCGCGGGCACCATCGAGGTGGCGCCGCTGGCTTACATGCGCGGCCGCACCCTCAACGACTCGTTCATCATCCTGGACGAGGCGCAGAACACCTCGCCCGAGCAGATGAAGATGTTCCTGACCCGGCTGGGCTTCGGCTCCAAGGTCGTGGTCACCGGCGACGTCACCCAGGTGGACCTGCCCGGCGGCCAGCAGAGCGGCCTGCGCGTGGTGCAGGAGATCCTCGAGGGCATCGACGACATCCACTTTTGCAGGCTGACCAGCCACGACGTGGTACGGCACAAGCTGGTCACGCAGATCGTGGACGCCTACGACCGGTTCGACCGGCAGGCCCCGGTCGAGGTGAACCAGGCCCGCAGCGGTCCCCGCAAGCGGCGGTAGCGCGATGAGCATCGAGGTTGCCAACGAGTCCGGCGTCGAGGTCGACGAGCGGGGGCTGGCCCGGCTGGCCCGGCACGTGCTGGACGGCATGCGCGTCCATCCCCTGGCGGAGCTGTCGCTGCTGCTGGTGGACGAGCCGGCGATGAGCGAGCTGCACGAGAAGTGGATGGGCGAGCCCGGCCCGACGGACGTGCTGGCCTTCCCCATGGACGAGCTGCGGCCCGGCCACCAGCCGGGCGCCGCCGGCGACGAGGAGGAGCTCGACCCCGCCCTGCTGGGCGATGTGGTGCTGTGCCCGGCGGTGGCCGAGCGGCAGGGCGCCGAGGCGGGCCACGGGACGCACGCCGAGCTTGAGCTGCTGTGCACCCACGGCATCCTGCACCTGCTCGGCTACGACCACGCCGAGCCCGAGGAGCACAAGGAAATGTTCGGCCTGCAGGCGCGGCTGCTGGAGTCCTGGCGGGACCAGCGCCGGGCATGAGACCCGGCGGTCGCGCGGGGGGCGCACCCGTCCCGGGCGGGCGGGACGAGCCACCGGCCTCCGCCCCAGGGCCGGGGCCCGGGGTCTCCACGCGCGAGGAGATTCGATGAGCACGGCGCATGGATGGCTGTTGGGCATGGCGGCCGGGCTGGTCGTCGTGGCCGGGCTGCTGGCCAGCGTGGAGACGGCGCTGACGACCGTATCGCGGGTCCGGGTGGAGGAGCTGACCCGGGAGGGCCGGCGCGGGGCGCGGCTGCTGGCCGAGATGGTCGCCGACCCGGCCAGCTACCTCAACCTGGTGCTGCTGCTGCGGATCAGTTGCGAGCTGGCCGCCACGGTGATCGTCGCCGACCTGTGCATCTCCTGGCTGGCCGAGAGCTGGCCGGCGTACGTGGTCGCTGCGGTGATCATGATCGTGGTGATCTACGTGGTGGTCGGGGTGGGGCCGCGCACGCTGGGCCGCCAGCACGCCGACCGGGTCGCGCTGGCCGGCGCGGCGGTGATCCATCCGGTGACCCGGGTACTGGGGCCGCTGCCGCGGCTGCTGATCCTGCTGGGCAACGCGCTGACCCCGGGCAAGGGCTTCCGGGAGGGCCCGTTCGCCTCCGAGGCCGAGCTACGCGATCTGGTCGACCTGGCTGAGCAGCGCAGCCTGATCGAGCCGGACGAGCGCGAGATGATCCACTCGGTGTTCGAGTTGGGCGACACCCTGGTCCGCGAGGTCATGGTGCCGCGCACCGACATCGTGTTCATCGAGCGGGACAAGACCCTGCGGCAGGCGCTGTCGCTGGCGCTGCGCAGCGGCTTCTCGCGGATCCCGGTGGTCGGCGAGAACGAGGACGACGTGGTCGGCATCGCCTACCTCAAGGACATCATCCGGCGCAGCCACGAGTACCGCGACGGCGAGTCGGTGGAGCTGGTGGAGTCGGTGATGCGCCCGGCCACCTACGTGCCCGACAGCAAGCCCATCGACGCGCTGCTGCGCGAGATGCAGGCCCGGCAGATCCACGTCGCCATCGTGATCGACGAGTACGGCGGCACGGCCGGGCTGGTCACCATCGAGGACATCCTGGAGGAGATCGTCGGGGAGATCGCCGACGAGTACGACGTGGAGGCGCCCCGCGTGGAGTGGCTGGCCGACGGGTCGGCCCGGGTGACCGCCCGGCTGTCGGCCACCGAGCTAGGCGAGCTGTTCGACGTGGACATCGACGTCGAGGAGGTCGACACGGTCGGCGGATTGCTGGCGTACGCGCTGGGCCGGGTGCCGATCGAGGGCTCCACCGCCGCGGTGCGAGGCCTGGAGCTGAAGGCCGAGAGCATCGCCGGCCGGCGCAACCGGATCGGCACCGTGCTGGTGCGCCGCCAGCCGGCCGAACCGTCCGGCGACCGCCCCGGCGACCCCGAGCGGCTGCACGGCTGACCTGCGTCCGGCCCGCCCGCGCGGCCCTCTAGGCTGGGGGCGTGAGCGAGATCAGTGCCGAGGACGCGAAGATCATCACGCTGGCCCGGTCGTCGCGGGCCCGCGGCGGGGCCGCCGAGGGCGCGGCGGTCCGCGACGAGACCGGACGGACCTACACGGCCACCAGCGTGGACCTGCCCTCGCTGAAGCTGTCGGCGCTGCAGGTGGCGGTGGCGATGGCGGTTTCCAGCGGCGCCGAGGACCTGGAGGCCGCCGCGCTGGTCACCGCCGACGAGCAGGTCCGCGACACCGATGTCGCCGCGGTACGCGACCTGGGCCGCAAGGCGCCGATCCTGCTGGCCGCCCCCGACGGTTCGCTGCGCGCCACACTCGCCCCCTGAGCCGCCGTTCCCCGCGGCCTTGCTGTTCCGGCGTACGGGAAAGGACCTGGTACGGGCAGGCCGGGCCGTGGACGGACCGGCGGGTCCGCCGGGTAGGCGACAATCGAGGGGTGACATCGCCGCAGACCACGACCGAGGGAACCGCCGGAGGCTTCAAGTCCGGCTTCGCCTGCTTCATCGGACGCCCCAACGTGGGCAAGTCGACCCTGATGAACGCCCTGGTCGGCACCAAGGTGGCGATCACCAGCAGCCGGCCGCAGACCACCCGCCGGGCGATCCGCGGCATCGTGCACCGGCCGGACGCCCAGCTGATCGTCGTCGACACCCCCGGGCTGCACAAGCCGCGGACCCTGCTGGGGGAGCGGCTGGACAGCCTGGTCCGCTCCACCCTCACCGAGGTGGACGTCATCGGCTTCTGCGTGCCCGCCGACGAGAAGGTGGGGCCCGGCGACCGGTTCATCGCCCGGGAACTGGCAAACCTGTCCAAGACCCCGGTGGTGGCGATCGTCACCAAGACCGACCTGGCCGACCGCCAGCAGGTCGCCGAGCAGCTGATGCGGGTCCAGCGGCTGGGGGACTTCGCCGACATCGTGCCGGTCTCGGCGGCCGGCGGCTTCCAGGTCGACCTGGTCGGCGACCTGCTGATCTCCCACCTGCCGCCGGGCATGCCGCTGTACCCGGAGGGCGACCTGACCGACGAGCCCGAGCACGTGCTGGTCGCCGAACTGATCCGGGAGGCTGCGCTGGAGGGCGTCCGCGACGAGCTGCCGCACTCCATCGCCGTCGTGGTGGACGAGATGCAGCCCCGCGAGGACCGCGACGACCTGGTCGAGGTGTACGCGCACCTGTTCGTCGAGCGGCCCAGCCAGAAGGCGATCGTGATCGGCGCCAAGGGCGCCCGGCTGCGCGAGGTCGGCACCGCCGCCCGCAGGCAGATCGAGGCCCTGCTGGGCGTCAAGGTCTATCTGGACCTGCGGATCAGCGTGGCCAAGGACTGGCAGCGCGACCCCAAGCAACTGCGCCGCCTGGGTTTCGACGGCTGATCCCGGACGCGCGTCCCCGCCGATGCGGGCCGTCATTTCCGACGCGGCCGGCGTACCGATCGCTCCGGGCCGTCCCGGGTGCGGACCGCCCCGGCGCCACGGCGTCACCGAGGGCTGGGCCCGGCCGTCCCCGCAGGTGGTGGGCCCGGCCCACAGCTGGGTGGCGCGAGGCGGCCGGAGGAGGCGGTCAGGCCCGCCGAGCCAGGCTCAGCCCGATCAGCAGGAGCGAGGACGCCACGGACAGGTACCAGCCGTACCCGGCCGTCACCTCCAGGCCGCCCAGCATCAGCCGGCCCGCCCCGGCCTCCTCCCGGAAGCGGTCCAGCCGTAGCAGGAAGATCAGGCAGCTGAACAGGGCGAGCAGCCCCGGCACGGCGGCCAGCGCGCCGATCCGGGAGTCGCGGGCCAGCAGCCCCCAGACGATCATGACGATCGCCACCACGGCGAACACCGGGATCACCTGCCCGGTGCCGTCCACGTTCACCCCCGCCTCGGCGGCCAGTTCGCGGGCGAGCACCTGCCCGAAGCCCTCCAACCGCACGCTGGCCCGGGCCCACGGCAGGAAGGCCGACACCAGCAGGACCGCGGCGGTGGCGAGACGGGCCAGCCCCCATCCCGGGGACGGCGGCCGCATCGGGCCAGGCCGCCCGGCGACGTCGGAGCCCGGTTCATGTGGCGCCATGGGCGGCAGGAATCCCGGCCGGGGGCCCGGCGGCTCCTCCCCGGGCGACGGCCACCCTTCCTGACCTTGGGTACCAGTCATGTGCCCCAGCGTAAGAGGCGGGCCGTCACCGCGGGAGCGGACCCCGCGGGCCGGTCAGGATGGGTACTTTGGGCGCAACCGCGTACCTCGGGAGGGCTTGTGCCGTTCGTTTCCAGGCCGTCGCGTGACGGCCGCGCACCCGCCGGCAGCACCGCCGATCACCGCGCGCCGGGGACCGCCCCGGCCGAGGGGACGGTGCGATGACGCCCGGGACGGCGCTGGTGCGGGCTCCGGGGCCACGGCTGGCCGAGGGGATCGTCACCCATGTCGACCGGCGGCCGGTGGACCTCGTGCTGGCGGCGCGCCAGCACGAGGCGTACGTCGCGGCGCTGCGGGCGGCCGGCTGGCGGGTACGGGCGGTGCCCCCGGCCGACGACCAGCCCGACGCGGTGTTCGTGGAGGACACCGTGGTGGTCTGCGACGGGCTGGCGGTGCTTGCCCGGTCCGGGGCGCCCGGCCGCCGTCCCGAGGTGACCGGCACCGAGAAGGCGGTGCGCGGCCTCGGGCTGGACGTGGCGCGGATCGAGGAGCCCGGGACGCTGGACGGCGGCGACGTCCTGCAGGTGGGCGACACGGTCTACGTGGGCCTGTCCGGCCGCACCAACGAGGAGGCCGTCTGCCAGTTGTCCCCGCTGCTGTGCGCGCGGGGGCGGCGGGTCGTCCCGGTCAGGGTGAGCGGCTGCCTGCACCTGAAGACGGCGATGACCGTGTTGCCGGACGGCACCCTGATCGGGGTGCCCGACCAGGTGGACACCTCCGTGCTGCCCTGCCTGTGGGTCGCGCCCGAGCCGGCGGGCGCCCATGTGGTGGTGCTCGGTGCGGACCACGTGCTGATCTCCGCGTCCGCCCCGCGGACCGCCGAGCGGCTGCGCGCCGACGGGCTGCGCGTCACGGCGGTGGACATCAGCGAGTTCGAGGCGCTGGAAGGCTGCGTGACCTGTCTGTCGGTGCTCATCGCCTGACCCGTCCGGGCGGCGCCCCGTGGCGCCGCGTGGCGCCGCGGGGCCTCACCGGCGGCGGTCGCCGCGGTGAGGAGTTGGTAAAGCACTCTTAACCCGCGGGACGGTCCACGGAAATATCGCGCTCCAGACTTGGCAGAGGGAAAGCCGGACTTCGGCCAAGGGAGCGGACAGTTGCGTAAAAGATCCCTGCGATATTGGGCGTCGCTGGCCGTTCTGCCGGCCGTGCTGCTCACCGGCTGCGGCGACTCCGGCGACTCTGGGGCCGCGGCCGGCGACGGCAATACCATCAAGGTCGGAATTCTGCACTCGCTGAGCGGCACCATGGCCATCAGCGAGGTCACCGTGGCCAATGCCGAGAAGATGGCCGTCGAGGAGGTCAACGCGGCCGGCGGAGTGCTCGGCAAGAAGGTGGAGATCGTGCAGGAGGACGGCGCCTCCGACTGGCCCACCTTCGCCCAGAAGGCCCAGAAGCTCATCAAGAAGGACAAGGTCGCGGCCGTGTTCGGCGGCTGGACCTCGGCCAGCCGCAAGGCGATGCTCCCGGTGTTCGAGCGTAACAGGGCGCTGCTGTGGTATCCGGTGCAGTACGAGGGATTGGAGAGTTCCCCCTACATCTTCTACACCGGAGCCACCACCAACCAGCAGATCGTCCCGGGTCTGGACTATCTCAAGGAAAAAGGCGCCAAGCGCATCTTCCTGGTCGGCAGCGACTATGTCTTCCCGCGTACCGCCAACAAAATCATCAAGGCGTACGCCGCCGCCAACGGAATGCAGATCCTGGGTGAGGAGTACACGCCGCTCGGGCACACCGAATACAGCACGCTGGTGAACAAGGTGGTGGCCGCCAAGCCGGACGCGGTGTTCAACACCCTCAACGGCGACAGCAACGTGTCGTTCTTCAAGCAGCTCAAGAGCGCCGGGGTCACCGCCGACGAGATGCCCGTCATGTCGGTGAGCATCGCCGAGGAGGAGGTCAAGGGCATCGGCGTCGCCAACATCGTCGGCCACCCGGTGGCCTGGAACTACTACCAGACGACCGAGAGCGCGGCCAACGACGAGTTCGTCAGGGCGTTCCAGGCCCGGCACCGGGGCGCGGTGACCTCCGACCCGATGGAGGCCGGTTACAACGCCGTCCACCTGTGGGCCGCGGCGGTAAAGAAGGCCGGCACCACCGACGTCGAGGCGGTCAAGAAGGCCGCCGCCGGGATCTCGCTGGACCTGCCGGAGGGCAAGGTCACCGTCGACGGCGGCAACCAGCACGTGTACAAGACCGCGCGGATCGGCGTCATCCAGCCCGACGGACTGATCAAGGAGGTCTGGAGCTCCGACGAGCCGATCAAGCCGGACCCGTACCTGAAGACGTACCCCTGGGCTTCAGGGTTGTCGTAGGTACCCCTGGGCTTCGGGGTTGTCGTAGCCATCCCTGAGACCGGGGCCATCCCGGGCATCGGGCCCGTGGCGGCCGGGAGCGTCGGGCGGCGGCGTGCACGACGGCGCGGCGCCGCCCGTCCGGCCAGGACGGGCGCACGAGGAGGCGGCACTTGGAAAGCTTGCTCAACCAGTTGCCGATCGGGCTGAGCATCGGAGCGGTGCTCCTGCTGATCGCGCTCGGACTGACGTTCACGTTCGGCCAGATGGGCGTGATCAACATGGCCCACGGCGAGTTCATCATGGCCGGCGCCTACACCGCCTACATGCTGCAGGACTGGGCCGGCGCCCAGGCCGCGGCCGTCGCGCTGCCGGTGGCGTTCGCGCTGGCCGGGACGATGGGCTGGGTGCTGGAACGCACCGCGATCCGGCACTTCTACGGCCGTCCGCTGGACACCCTGCTGCTGACCTGGGGGGTCAGCCTGGTCCTCCAGCAGGCCGCACGCGACCTGTTCGGGGCGCCGAACGTGCAGGTCGTCGCACCGTCCTGGCTGAACGGCGGGGTGACGATCGGCGGCGGCACCCTGCCCTACAACCGGCTGTTCATCATGGCGCTGGCGATCGCCTGCGTGGCCGGCATCTGGGCGTACCAGAACCGGTCGGCGCAGGGCCGCCGGATGCGCGCGGTCATGCAGAACCGGGAACTGGCCGCCTGCAGCGGGGTCGCCACCGCCCGGGTCGACCAGCTCACCTTCTTCATCGGCTCCGGACTGGCCGGGGTCGCCGGGGTGGCGCTCACCCTGATCGGGCCGGTCGGCCCGTCGATCGGGACGTACTACATCGTGGACGCCTTCCTGGTCGTGGTGGCCGGCGGGCTGGGACAGCTGCGCGGCGCGGTGATCGCCGCCCTGGCGCTGGGCATGCTCAACTCCTTCGCCGAGTTCTGGACCAACGCCAGCCTGGCCAAGGTGATCGTGTTCGCCGCGATCATCGTCTTCCTGCAGTTCCGTCCGCAGGGCATGTTCGTGCTGCGCTCCCGGGCGCTGACATGAGCGAGCGGGTGCGCGGATACGCGCTGTTCGCGACGGTCGCGCTGCTGTTGCTGGTGGTGGCGCCGCTGGCGCTGCCGGCGTTCCGGCTGGACGAGCTGGCCAAGTACCTGTGCCTGGCCATCGCGGCGCTGGGCATCGGCCTGGCCTGGGGCCAGGGCGGCATGTTGACGCTGGGCCAGGGGGTGTTCTTCGGCCTCGGCGGCTACGCCATGGGCATGTACCTCAAGCTGCACGACGCCGGGGGAGACCTGCCGGACTTCATGGTGTGGAGCGGCGTGGAGCGACTGCCCGCGCTGTGGCAGCCGTTCGGCAACCCGGTGGTCGCGCTGGCCGCGGTGGTGCTCGTCCCGGTGGCGGTGGCGGTGCTGCTGGGCGCGCTGGTGTTCCGCCGGCGGGTGCGTGGCGCCTACTTCGCCATCCTCAGCCAGGCGCTGGCCGCCGCGTTCGTGATCCTGCTGGTCGGCCAGCAGGGGCTGACCGGCGGCACCAACGGGCTGACCAACTTCTACGACTTCTTCGGCCGCGACCCCGAGGCCGAGAGCACCCAGCGCACCATGTACTTCGTGGTCGCCGGGGTGCTGGGCGTGCTGTACCTGCTGGCCCGGCAACTGGTCGGCAGCCGCTTCGGCCGGCTGCTGGTCGCCGTCCGGGACGGCGAGGACCGGGTGCGGTTCCTCGGCTACGACCCGGCCCTGGTCAAGACCGTCACGTTCGCGATCTCGGCGGGCATGGCGGGGCTGGCCGGGGCACTGTTCGTGCCGGTGGTCGGGATCATCTCGCCGTCGCTGCTGGGCGTCGTCCCGTCCCTGGAACTGGTGGTGGCGGTCGCGGTCGGCGGCCGGTACGCGCTGGCCGGGGCGATCCTGGGCGCCGTCGTCATGAACTACGCCAAGACCTCCTTCAGCGAGGAGTGGGCGGGCGGCTGGCTCTACCTGCAGGGCGCGCTGTTCATCCTGGTGATGACGCTGGCGCCCAAGGGCGCGGTCGGCCTTTACCAGCAGGCCAGGGACGCCCTCGCCCGCCGCCGCGGCGCCTCCGCCGCGGCCGTCGAGAAACCCGGCGTCGCGGTCAAGGAGGAGGTGCCCGCATGAGCGAGCCACCAGTGCGCGGCGCCGGCCGGGCCGAGGAACGAGCGGAGGCGGCGATGAGCGAGGCCGAGACCGCAGGACGCGCGGAGGCCGGCGCGCGGGAGCTGCTGGAGATCCGGGGGTTGCAGGTCGTGTTCGACGGCTTCCGGGCCATCGACGGGGTGGACCTGACCGTGCGGCAGGGCGAGCTGCGCTTCCTGATCGGGCCCAACGGGGCGGGCAAGACCACCCTGATCGACGTGATCACCGGGCTGACCCGGCCGTCGGCCGGATCGGTGCGGTTCGCCGGCACCGAGCTGGTGGGACGCAAGGAGCACCGGATCGTCCGGCTGGGCATCGGCCGCACCTTCCAGACGTCGGTGGTGTTCGAGGAGCTGACGGTGGTGGAGAACCTCGACCTGGCCGCCACGTTCCGGCGCCCGCTGTGGGCGCTGCTGCGGCGGCGGCGCGGGGTGTCCGACACGGTCGCCGAGGCGCTGGAGACCGTCGGGCTCACCGACTTGGCCGAGCGGCCCGCCGGGGTGCTCTCGCACGGCCAGCGGCAGTGGTTGGAGATCGGCATGCTGATCGCCCAACGGCCGAGGCTGCTGCTGCTGGACGAGCCGGTCGCCGGGATGAGCCGGCAGGAGCGCGAACGCACCGGAGAGCTGCTCACCACGATCGCCGAGGACCACACGGTGGTCGTGGTGGAGCACGACATGGAGTTCCTGCGCCGGTACGCCTCGCAGGTCACCGTCCTGCACGAAGGCAGGGTGCTGGTCGAGGGAGACGTGGCGCAGGTGCGCGCCGACCCCCGGGTCCAGGAGGTCTACCTGGGCCGGACCGCCGAGGAGGCCGCCTGATGCTGGAGGTCACCGGGCTGGAGGCGGCCTACGGGCGGGCGCGGGTGCTGTTCGGCGTGGACCTGTCGGTCGAGGCGGGGCAGTTGATGTGCGTGATGGGGCGCAACGGGGTCGGCAAGACCACGCTGTTGAACTCCGTCATGGGTGTGCTGACCCCGACCGCCGGCAAGGTCGTCTTCGACGGCCGGGACGTCACCAGACTGCCCACCTATGAGCGGGTGCGGCTGGGGATGGGCTACGTGCCGCAGGGGCACGAGACGTTCCCGCAGCTCACCGTGGCCGAGAACCTCCAGGTCACGCTGGAGGCGACCCGGCACCGCGACCGGGCGGCCGTGGCGGAGGCGCTGGAGGTCTTCCCGCGCCTGAAGGAGATGCTCAAGCGGCGGGCGGGTTTCCTGTCCGGCGGCCAGCAGCAGCAACTGGCCATCGCCCGGGCGCTGGTCACTCGGCCGCGGATGCTGATCCTCGACGAACCCACCGAGGGCATCCAGCCCTCGATCGTCCTGGAGATCGAGCAGGCCATCGAGCGGCTGCACAAGGAGCGGGGCCTGGCGGTGCTGCTGGTCGAGCAGTACCTGGAGCTGGCGCTGCGGTTGGCCGACGGCTTCGTGATCCTGGACGGCGGCATGGTGCGGCACTCGGGCACCGCCGCGGACCTGCGCGACGAGGAGGTCAGACGGCTGCTGGCGGTCTGACCGGCCCTGACCGGCCCTGACCGGCCCTGACCGGCCCTGACCGGCCACGATCCGGCCGGACCCATGGCATGTCTCACATCGCGGACCCGAACGCGCGTAACACGAGTGCCATCAGGTAGCGTGTGCTGCGTGTGGCGTGGCCTGCTCCTCCTTAGCGGCCGCAGCGGGGGCCTGTAAAGGTCGGCTCCCTCGCTGCGGGATTTTGACGTGACGTCGGCCGCGAGGATTCCGAGCAGAGGGAAGCGCACTTCATGTATCCGCAGCAGCAACCCAGCGGCATGCCCTTCGACCGCTATCGTCCGTTCACCCCCGTTTGGCTGGACGACCGCACCTGGCCTGGCAAGGTCATCACCCGGGCCCCCCAGTGGTGCGCGGTGGACCTGCGCGACGGCAACCAGGCGCTGATCGACCCGATGGACTCCCACCGCAAGCTGAAGATGTTCGAGCTGCTGGTACGGATGGGCTACAAGGAGATCGAGGTCGGGTTCCCGGCGGCCAGCCAGACCGACTACGACTTCGTACGCACGATCATCGAAGAGGGCCGGATCCCCGACGACGTGGTGATCCAGGTGCTGACCCAGGCCCGCCCCGAGCTGATCGAGCGGACCTTCGAGTCGGTGCGCGGCGCCAGGCAGGCGATCGTCCACCTGTACAACTCCACCAGCACGCTGCAGCGGCGGGTGGTGTTCGAGCAGGACCGCGACGGCATCACCCAGATCGCGGTGCAGGGCGCCGAGCTGTGCGCCAAGCTGGCCGAGGACATGGGCGACACCGAGATCTTCTTTCAGTACTCGCCCGAGTCGTTCACCGGCACCGAGCTGGAGTACGCCGTCGAGGTCTGCAACGCCGTCAACGAGGTGTGGCAGCCCACCCCCGACCGCAAGGTCATCGTCAACCTGCCGGCCACCGTCGAGATGGCCACCCCCAACGTCTACGCCGACCAGATCGAGTGGATGCACCGCAACCTGGCCTTCCGGGATTCGATCGTGCTGTCGCTGCACCCGCACAACGACCGGGGCACCGCGGTGGCCGCCGCCGAGCTGGGCTACCTGGCCGGCGCCGACCGGATCGAGGGCTGCCTGTTCGGCAACGGCGAGCGCACCGGCAACGTCTGCCTGGTCACCCTGGGGCTGAACCTGTTCACCCAGGGCGTCGACCCGATGATCGACTTCTCCGACATCGACGAGATCCGCCGCACCGTGGAGTACTGCAACCAGATCCCGGTGCACGAGCGGCACCCTTACGGCGGCGACCTGGTCTACACCGCCTTCTCCGGCTCCCACCAGGACGCCATCAAGAAGGGCTTCGACCACCTGGAGCGCGACGCCGCCGCGGCCGGCGTGCCGGTGCCCGAGTTCCCGTGGGAGGTGCCGTACCTGCCGATCGACCCCAAGGACGTCGGCCGCAGCTACGAGGCCGTGATCCGGGTCAACAGCCAGTCCGGCAAGGGCGGCGTGGCCTACATCATGAAGACCGAGCATTCGCTGGACCTGCCGCGCCGGCTGCAGATCGAGTTCTCCCGGGTGGTGCAGGAGCACACCGACAGCGAGGGCGGCGAGGTTACCCCCGAGCGGATGTGGGAGATCTTCGAGGCCGAGTATCTGTCCGGTGGGCCGCGGGTGGGGCTGCTGGCGCACCGCAACTCCTCGCGGGTGGACGAGAAGGACCGGCTCACTTGCGACGTGCGGGTAGACGGGGAGATCCGCGAGATCGAGGGCATTGGCAACGGCCCGATCTCGGCGTTCGTGGACGCGCTGGCCACGGTCGGCGTGCACGCCAAGGTGCTGGACTACACCCAGCACGCGCTGAGCGAGGGCACCGACGCCAGGGCCGCCGCCTACGTCGAGTGCGAGGTGGACGGCCGGGTCCTGTGGGGGGTCGGCGTCGACTCCAACACGGTGACCGCCTCCCTGAAGGGCGTGCTGTCGGCGGTCAACCGGGCCGCCCGCACCAGGTGACCCTTCCTTGAGACGCCCCGCGGCCGGACGCGCCGCGGGTGATAGGACCCGATCACGAGGTGCCGACAGCGCGCGTGGTCGTCGCGCGGGCCCCGGCCGGGACGATCTCCCGGCCGGGGTCCTCGTCCTCTTCCGGCACCTCACCGCAGGTGCATCCACGCGGTGAGGGCCGACTCCTTCACCCGCAGTTCCACCCGCCGGTAGCCGCCCGGATCCACCAGTCCGGACGCGTGCCTGACCACCGAGTCGTACACGAACGCCGAGGTGATGAACCCCAGGCAGGCGCCGGTGCCGGCCAGCCGCCGCCGTAGCACCGGCGCGTCCAGCATCCGCGCCGTCCGGATGATCGCCTCACCGCACACCCCCTCCGCGTCGGCCGTCACCGGCCCCACGTGCAGGGCGGCCCGCAGCCGGAACCGGGTGCCCGGCGCCGCCTGCGCGTTGTGCCGCCGCAGCCCCGCCGCCAGCAGCGGGACCAGTGGGTCGACGGAGGCGGCGGCGGGGAAGGTGGGCGGAATGACCACGAGCACCCCGTCCCCCCGGTCCTCGTGGTGACAGTCCTCCCAGGTCAGCCCGGCCGCCTCGAACGCCTCCCGCAGCAGCCGGTACAACGCGGCGCGGATGACCCGGCGGTCCTCGTCGGTGCGGCCGGGCCCGCCGAAGCCCACGACGTCGGTGAGCAGGATGGAGCAGGGCCCGACCACCGGGGCGGCGGGCTCGCCGGGGGACCGGCGGGCCCGGGCGCCGGGCAGCGCCACCAGGACAGCCAGGCCGTCAGGGCGAGCGCGCCGGTGAGCGGATCGGGCAGTGAGCCGAGAAGAGCGTCGAGCACCGTGGCCTCCGGGATGTGCGGGCGAGCCTTCACCCCTATGAGGCGAAATGGCGCCGATCCGCGACATTCTCGCGCTGACCTGCGGTTCAGTCCTCGGCGGGGAACAGCCGCCGTCACGCGCGGGCGGTGGCGGCGTCCATGGCGGCCTCCTTGAGGCGGCGACGGCGGCCTGGTCGTTCTCCGTCAGCGCGGCCGGATCCATCCGGCCGGCCGCCTCCCACGGCAGATGCGGGGCGAAGCCGTCCAGGCGCACGCGCGCCCGGGCGCCCCCGGTGCGGGACGGCAGGACGGGCACCAGCAGATGCCGCCGAGTGCCGTCGTGCGCGGTGTACCTGACGGCCAGCAGCCCGGCGCGCTCGGGCGGCGCGACCACCTCCAGGACGAAGGGGGACTCCGGGCCGGGCTGCTCGACGGCGTAGAGCACGCCGGCCGGGCTCATCACGCGGTAGCGGTCCGTCGAGGCGGCCACGGCCCCGGGATCGGGACGGACGGCCGGCAGCGGCACGGCGCCGGCGGCCGATCCGCCACCGGCCGCGCCACCGGCCACGACGTCCAGGGTCCACGCGCCCGCCGGGACGGCCGCGAAGCCCGCGCCGCCGGTCTCGTCGAACACGGCCAGATAGCGGACGCCGTCGGGACCGGCCGACAGCACGACCACCACGCCCGCGAAGTCCTCGGCCGCGATGGTGGGTGAGGCCGCCTGCAACTCGACCGAGAAACGGCCGTCCGGCCCCTCCATGGCCGTGGCGAGCGGTTCCACCTCGTCCGTGCCGGCCTCCGCCACCGTCCGGGACGGCGACGGCCGACCCGGAGAACGGCTCCTGCTGGGCCGCGGATCTCGTGGACGACCTCGCGCCCGACACCGGCGACACCGACACGGGGCTGGGCGCCCAGGCCCGCCGTGTGCTGGGCGTCGCGCGGCTGGCGGAACTCCTCGCCGACGCGGGACCGGGCTCCGACGAACAGGCCGCCGAGGTGCTGCGATCGACGGTGGACGCCTGGCTGGACGCACACGTCCTGCCCACCGGTTCGTTCAACGGCGACCTGGGCCGGGTGGAGGGCCCGCCCCGGGTGCGCCGGATCGCCCAGCTGCTCGACCCGCTGCCCGGCGGACCGGCCCGTTCCCTGGTGGCGTTGCAGGCGTGGCTGCTGACCGGTCACCGGGTCCGTGTCCGCCGTACCCGCGGTGTCGGCGTGCTGTTCGACACCCCCGGCCGGCGGGCCGGGCTGGCCGGGCGGTTGGAGATGAGCGTGCTCGGCGGCGGCCCGCCGGGGCTGTTCCCCGACCCGCGCGTGATGGTGGCCTTCGGCGCCGATCCCGCCTTCCAGGACGCGCTGACCGCGGCCTGGCAGCGCCACGCCGGTGCCCGCCGTGCGATGCCCTGCCTGGTGTGGCGGCTAAGCACGGATGAGCCGTGGGACCGGCGGGTCGTCGGCGGCTCACTCGGCGCGGCGTTCGCTGTCCTGCTCGACGAGCTGCTCGGCCCGCCCGCCCGGGGCCGTCTCCGCCCGCTTGGCCCGGTGGCCGGCGCGGGCCGATCGCTGAGCCGGTGGCTGCGTCTGCCCCGGGAACGGCACGCCGTCACTGGGACGCTCACCCCCGGCGGCTGCATCGGCGAGGTCTCCGGCATGCCCGCCAAGCTGGAGGCTGCGCACCGCAGGCGGCTGCTGGTCATCGCGCCCGCCGCCAACCGGCACGCCGACCCGCGGACCGCCGAGGACGACACCCTTGTATGGGTGTCGACCGTCCGCCAGGCGCGCCGCAGGCTCTACCGCTACAGCAGGCCCAGGCTGGCGGCCGTCGTCGCGGGTCTCACGGCGCTGTCGGCGGTGGCCGCCCTCGGCCTGTACCTCGGCCAGGTGGACGCCACCCGGCACGAGCGGGACCTGTCCGCCTCCCGCAGGCTGGCCGGGCAGAGCCTGGCGGTCGGCGACAACGACCCGGTGCTGTCCCAGCTGCTGAGCGTCGCGTCCTGGCGGATGGCGCCCACTCCCGATGCCCGCCACGCCATGCTGTCGGCGCTGGCCCGCCCCGGCCGGGCGGTCCTCAAGGAAAACGCCAACGAACTGGCCTATCTGCCGGACGGCCGGACGCTGCTGACCGCCAACACCGACGGCACGCTGCGCCGCTGGGACACCGTGACCCGGCGTCCGGCAGGTCCCCCGCTGAGGGGCCGTCCCGTTCCCATCCATGAGCTGGCGGTCAGCCGTGACGGCCGGCTGGCGGTCACCGGGCGGATGAGCGCGGAGGACACGCTGAACTCCAGCGACGGCGAGCTGCTCTCCGAGGACGCCGCGGTGCAGCTGTGGGATCTGGCGACGGGCCGTCCGATCGGCGGTCCGCTGATGAGCCGCGTCGACGTCAACGCCCTGGCCTTCAGCCCGGACGGCAGGACGCTGGCGACCGACGCCGAAATGGGTTCGGTGGTCCTGTGGGAGGTGGCCAGCGGCATCCCCGGGCTGCCCTGGGCCCGGCGCACCGGCGAGGCATTCGTCGTCTCCACCGGCAACGCCCGGGACCTGGTGTTCGCGCCGGACGGCCGGTCGCTGGCCGGCGTGGACGGTGTCGGCACGGTGCGGTTGTGGGACACCACCGTCTACCGCCAGCTCGGGCCGTCGCACATGGTCCCTGACCCCGGCCGCAACTGGCTCGGCGGTCTGGCCGCCGCGCCGAGCACGGCGGTCAGCGCGGACGGCCGGCTGCTGGCCACCGGCGGTCCCGACCACCGGGTCCGGATCTGGGACCGCGCCACCGACCGGCTGCTGGGCCTGCTGCCCTCCGAAGGGCTGTCGATCTGGGACGTGGAGTTCGCCTCGCGCGGCACCCTGCTGGCGACCGCGGACCTGGCGGGCCGGATCCGGCTGTGGGACGCCCAGACCCGCCGGCCGCTCGGCGGACGGCTGACGGGCCACCCCGGCACGGTCAACGGCATGCTCTTCAGCCCCGACGACAGTCTGCTGGCCACGACCGACCACGCCAGCGGATCCATCAGGCTCTGGGACGTGCGCACGGGACGGGCACGGGGCGGCGCGCTGGTGACCGAGCCCAGACGGCGGTGGTTCCTGACCTTCACCCCCGACGGCCGGACCCGCCTGGACCGGCTCCGGCGGCAAGATGTACGCCGTCGCGGTCAGCGCGGACGGCAGAACGCTGGCCACCGGCGACACGGAGGGAACCGTGGGGCTGTGGGACCTGGCCACCCGCAGGCTGCGGGACCGGTTCGACACCGGTGACTGCGGCGGGGTCGGCGCCCTCGCCTTCGAGCCGGGCGGTGCCGTCCTGGCCACCGGCGGAGGCGACGGGACCGTGCGGCTGTGGGACCTGGCCACCCACCGCCAGATCGGCGGGCCGGTGGGCGCCAACATGAACGAGAGCCCGTTCCGCATCGCCAGCGCTCTGCGCTGGGTCAGGTACGGCAAGGGCGGGAGGCTGGTGGCCGGCGACTTCATGGGGCTGGTCCAGGAGTGGGACGTGGCGCGTCCCGCCGATCCGGCCGCTGCCGTGTGCGCCCTGGTCGGCCGGGACCTCACCCGGGCCGAACGCGTGCGCCACCTGCCGGAGAAGGCCAGGGACCTGCGGGTGTGCCGGCCGTGAGCGGGCGCTCCCGCGGCCCCGCGCACGGCCGGCTGCGGTACGGGCTCAGACGGATCCGTCGAGGACGTGGTGGACCAGCTCACGCAGCGGGCCGGTGAGCTGGGCCTCGCCGACGGTGGCCACCCGGCCATCGATGTCGATCTCGTAGACGAACTGGTCGGGGATGCGGCCTGGGGGCGGCACCCGGCCCAGGTCGACCCGGTCGACCAGGCCGCGCAGCACCGGATCGGAGGCGGTGTCGGACTCGCCGCGCCGGTCGATGCCGGCGAAGCCTCCACTGCGGACCACGGTCACCCTCACCTCTGCACGCCTACCCCGTCCCACGCCTCTTTCACGGCTGCGGTCTCGATGCTGGCGGCGCCGTACAGGCGCCCGGCGGCCTCGATCGTAGCCGCGGCGAACGCGGCGAATCCGGTGTTCGGGCTCATTGCCCGGCCGGTCAGCGTCTCGTACCAGATCCGGCCGGCCTTCTCCCAGGCGTGGCCGCCCAGCGCCGTCGCCACCAGGTGGAAGGCGCGGTTGGGGATGCCGGAGTTGATGTGGACGCCGCCGTTGTCGCGGTAGGTCTCCACGTAGTCGCGCATGTGCCCGGGCTGCGGGTCCTTGCCCAGCCGCGGGTCGTCGTAGGCGGTGCCGGGCGCCTTCAGTGAGCGCAGCCCGACCCCCGAGACCCCCTCCGCCAGCAGGCCCTCGCCGATGATCCAGTCGGCCTCGTCGGCGGTCTGCCCGCGGTGCCACTGCTTGATCAGCGACCCGAACACGTCCGACATCGACTCGTTGAGCGCTCCGGACTGGCCGAAGTACTCCAGGTTCGCGGTGTACTGGGTGACGCCGTGGACCAGTTCGTGGCCGGTGACGTCCAGCGGTCCGGTGAACCCGGTGAACAGGGTGCCGTCGCCGTCCCCGTACACCATCTGCTCGCCGTTCCAGAAGGCGTTGGCGTAGTCGACGCCGTAGTGGACAGTGCTGACCAGGGAGAGCCCGGCGCCGTCGATGGAGTTGCGCCGGTGGACGGCCTCGAAGTAGTCGAAGGTCACCCCCAGCCAGTCGTAGGACTGGTCGACGACCCCGTCGCCGGTGGGGCCGTCGCCCTCGGAGCGCACGGCCTTGCCCGGCAGTTCCTGGCGGGTGGCCGCGTCGTGGACGGTGCGGCGGGGGGCGAAGTCCTCGCTGGGGTCGGCGGTGGCGACCGGGAGGGTCCGCCGCTCCACGCGCTGGGTGGCGGACAGCACGAGGGTGCGCCGGGCCATGTCGCGCAGCGCGGGGTCGTCGGTACGGGCGACGCGCTCCAGCATGTGCGGAGGGACGATGGTGCATCTCATGAGGTCACGCTGACAGGAGACGGTGATCCATGCCACACGCTTGACCGGGTTGGGCAGGCCGGATCCGGTCACTGACCGTAATGTTCCCTTACTGGCCGTCCGTTGACCCGTGGTCGTTTTCCGCCCGCGCCGCTGGATGCGGGACAATGCCGGGGTGAGCCTGTACCGCGACGAGGGAATCGTGCTACGCACCCAGAAGCTGGGTGAGGCGGACCGCATCGTCACGGTGCTCACCCGGCGCACTGGCCGGATCCGCGCCGCCGCCAAGGGAGTACGCAAGACCAAGTCGCGCTTCGGCGCCCGGCTGGAGCCGTTCACCCATGTGGACCTGCAGTTCTACGAGCGGCGCTCGCTGGACCTGATCACCCAGGCCGAGACGCTGCGGCCGTACGGGGAACCGCTGGTGACCGACTACCCCCGCTACACGGCCGGGACGGCGATGCTGGAGACGGCCGAGAAGCTGACCGCGGAGGAGAAGGAACCGGCGCTGCGGCAGTTCCTGCTGCTGCTGGGCGGGCTGCGCACGCTGGCCGACGGTGCGCATGACCCCAGGCTGGTGCTGGACGCCTACCTGTTGCGGTCGCTGTCGGTGGCCGGCTGGGCGCCCGCCCTGGACGAGTGCGTCGCTTGCGGCTCGCGCAACCGGCTGCGGGCGTTCGCCATCGCCGCTGGCGGGGCCATGTGCGGCAACTGCCGCCGGCCAGGCGCCGCCACCCCGGCGCCGCCGACGCTGGAGCTGATGCTGGCGCTGCTGCGGGGCGACTGGGAGCACGCCGACGGCAGCCAGCCGCGGCACCGGGCCGAGTGCAGCGGCCTGGTGGCCGCCTACCTGCAGTGGCATCTAGAGCACGGGATCCGCTCGCTGCGGCACGTCGAGCGCGAGGCCGCACCCATCACGACCATCGACGAGGAGCCAGGTTGAACAGGGCCGTCCAGCCGCCTTATCCGCATGCGAGCGGGGTCCGCCCGCCGGCCATCCCCAAGCAGTTCGTGCCCAGGCACGTGGCCATCGTGATGGACGGCAACGGGCGCTGGGCCAAGGAGCGCGGGCTGCCGCGCACCGAGGGGCACAAGATGGGGGAGCACTCCCTCTTCGACGTGATCATGGGCGCGATCGAGCTCGGCATCCCCTACTTGTCGGCGTACGCGTTCTCCACCGAGAACTGGAAGCGCTCCCCGGAGGAGGTGCGCTTCCTGATGGGCTTCAACCGGGACGTGATCCGGCGCCGTCGCGACCAGCTGCACTCCATGGGGGTGCGGGTGCGCTGGGCGGGCCGGCGGCCCCGGCTGTGGCGCAGCGTGATCTCCGAGCTGGAGGACGCCGAGCGGATGACCCGTGACAACGACGTGCTGACGCTGCAGTTCTGCGTCAACTACGGCGGGCGGGCCGAGATCGCCGACGCCGCCGCCGCGCTCGCCCGGGACGTCGCCGCCGGCCGGCTCGACCCCGACAAGGTCAACGAGAAGGTGTTCGCCCGCTACCTGTACCGGCCCGAGGTGCCGGACGTGGACCTGTTCCTGCGACCCTCGGGGGAGCAGCGCTCGTCCAACTTCCTGATCTGGCAGTCGGCCTATGCCGAGTACGTCTTCCAGGACGTGCTGTGGCCGGACTTCGACCGCCGCCACCTGTGGCACGCCTGCGAGGTCTACGCCACCCGCGACCGCCGCTACGGCGGCGCCGAGCCCAACCCGGTGCCGGCGGCCGTGCACGACGTGACGGGCCACGCCGTGAACGGGGCGTCGTGACGTTCGGCAAGGCATGGGCCGGGACGCCGGCGGGCCGTTCCGCGGCCTGACCGCCGGGAACGACGCGGCGCCGGACGGGACCTGAGGGCCGTCGCCTCGCCCGGGCGGGCGCGGGGCGGCGGCTAGCCGGCGGCGGCGCAGCCGGCACAGGTGCCGAAGACCTCGACGGTGTGGGTGACGTCGGTGAAGCCGTGCTCGGCGCCGATGGTCTCGGCCCAGCGCTCCACGGCGGGGCCGGCGACCTCCACCGTCCGGCCGCACCGGCGGCACACCAGGTGATGGTGGTGCTCGTCGGTGTGGCAGGCCCGGTAGACCGCCTCGCCCTCGTCGGTGCGCAGCACGTCGACCTGGCCGGCCTCGCTCATCGCCTGCAGCGCGCGGTAGACCGTGGTCAGGCCGATCTTGGAGCCGTCCGCCCGCAGGTCGGCGTAGATGTCCTGCGCGCTGCGGAAACCCTCGCTGCGGGCCAGCACCTCCCGTACCGCGTCCCGGCGGGCCGTCGTCCTGGCGCCCGTGCCGTCCCGGCGGGCCATCATCGTCGCACCTCCGCGTCGGCGGTCGCCTCCTTCGGGCTGGAAGGCAGTGTACGGCTCCGGCGATCGCGGCGGATCACCGAATCCCCGATCGTCCGCCACAGCACCAGCAGTAGGTACACCGCCAGCGCCAGCAGCACGATGGAAGGGCCGGGCGGCAGGTCGTACTCGAACGAGCCGACCAGGCCGGACACCGCCGACAGCACGCCGATCCCCATGGCCGTCAGCATGGTGTCGCGGAACCCCCGGGTGAGCTGCTGGGCGGCCGCCACCGGCACCACCATCAGTGCGCTGACCAGCAGCAGCCCGATGGCGCGCATGGCGATCACCACGGTGACCGCGGCGGTGACCGCGATCAGCAGGCTCAGCGCCCGGGCCGGCAGCCCGCTGGCCCGGGCCACCTCCTCGTCCTGGCACAGCAGGAACAGCTCCCGGCCGAACAGCGCCACGATCGCCAGCACGGCGGCGGCCAGGGCGGCGACCACGTACAGGTCCTCGACGGTGACGCTGGTGATGGAGCCGAACAGGTAGGACTGCAGGCCCGAGCCGCCGCCCCGCAGGTTGGTCAGCAGCACGCCGCCGGCCAGCCCGCCGTAGAACAGCAGGGCCAGCGCCACGTCCCCGCCGGTGCGGCTGCGGGCGCGCAGGACCTCGATGGCCACCGCGCCCAGCACCGACACCACCAGCGCGCCCAGCACCGGGGAGGTGCTGGTGAGCAGGCCGAGGCCGATGCCGGTCAGCGCGATGTGCCCGATCCCGTCGCCGAGCAGCGCCAGCCGGCGCTGCACGATGAACGTGCCGACCGCCGGAGCGGTCAGGCCGATGAGCACCGCCAGCACCAGGGCGATGCGCATGAAGTCGTAACGCAGTAGGTCGATCACGCAGGGTTCCAGGTGGTCAGCGGCGCCGGCTCGGTGCCGGGGGCGTGCGGGTGCAGGTGCTGGTGACCCGGCCTGGCGCACTCGCCCTCGGGCGCGGGCGGCGCGCCGGTGTGCGCGATGCGGCCGGCCTCCACCACCACGGCCCGGGTGATCAGCGGCTCCAGCGGGCCCAGTTCGTGGGCCACCAGCACGATCGTGCGGCCCTGGCGGACCAGTTCGCGCAGGGTCCGGGCGAGGGCGGCCTGGCTGGCGGCGTCCACCCCGGCGGTGGGCTCGTCCATGACGAAGACGTCCGGCTCGCCGGCCAGCGCGCGGGCGATCAGCACCCGCTGCTGCTGGCCGCCCGACAGCCGCTGCGCCGGATGGCCGGCCCGGTCGGCGAGGCCCACCGTCTCCAGCGCCCGCCGCACCGCCGCCCGGTCGGCGGCCGAGGAGAACGGCCGCAGCCTCGACTGGCGGGCGATCCGGCCGGAGGCCACCACCTCCCGCACGGTCGCGGGGACCCCGCCGCCCACGGTGAGCCGCTGCGGCACGTAGCCGACGCGCTTCCAGTCGCGGAACCGGGCGGGCGGACTGCCGTAGATATGCGTGCGGCCCCCCGACAGCGGCACCAGGCCCAGCAGCGCCCGGATCAGCGTGGACTTGCCCGAGCCGTTGGCGCCCAGCACGGCGAGCACCTCGCCGGGCTCGACCCGCAGATCGATGCCGTGCAGCACTTCCCGCCCGTCCAGCCGCACCCGGCCGGCGGTCATCTCGAAGGGCGGCGCGCCGTTCGCTCCGGTGGAGGTCACGAGCACTCCAGGGCGGTGCGCAGGGTCCGCAGGTTCTGGCGCATGATCGAAAGGTAGTCACCGCGGGAGCCGTCGGCCAAACCCTCCACCGGGTCGAGCGTCGCCGTCCGGACCCCGGCCTCGCGGGCCAGCGCCTGGGCGACCTTGGGGCTCACCAAGGTCTCGGTGAACACGGTGGTGGCCCCGTTCTCCCTGATCTCGTGGGTCAGCTCGGCCAGCCGCCCCGGCGACGGCTCGGCGGCCGGGTCGATGCCGGCGACGGAGACCTGCTCGAGCCCGTACCGGTCGGCCAGGTAGCCGAACGCGGCGTGGGCGGTGACCATCGCCCGCCGCTTGCAGCCGTCGAGCCCGGTCCGGAACTCCTCGTCCAGGGCGGTGAGCTGCCCGGCCAGCGTCTTGGCGTTGGCGCGGTAGGTGCCGGCGTGCGCAGGGTCGGTCTTGGCGAGCCGCTCGCCCAGGGCGGTGGCGATGGTGGCCATCCGGCTGGGGTCGAGCCAGACGTGCGGGTCGTAGGAGGTCTCCTCGTGCCCGTGGCCGTCGCCCTCTTCGTGGGCGTGCTCGCCCTCGGCGGGCGGCGGCAGGGTCCGCACGGTGGCGGCGGCGTCCAGGGCGTGGTCCCCGGCGTGCTCCCGCACGGCCTTGTCCACCGCGGGCTGCAGGCCCTTGACGTAGACCACGAGGTCGGACTCGCCGAGGTCGGCGATCTGGCGAGGGGTCAGCTCCAGGTCGTGCGGCTCGGCGCCGGGTTTGGTGAGGGTGTCGACTGACACCTCCGAGCCGCCGACCCGTTCGCTCAGCCAGGCCATCGGGTAGAAGGCGGCGGCCACTCGGGTGCCGTCCGAGCCGGGCCCGTCGCCGCCGCCGCACGCGGTGGCGGTGAGTAGGGCGGTGGCGGTCAAAGCGGTCAGCGAAAGGGCACGGCGCAGGCTACGGCAGGTCAACACGCCTCAATTGTGGACGAAGATGAAAATGGTTGTCAAAACCGGCCAATCGCATGGCCCGCCGCCAGCAGCACCAGCACTGCCAGCGCGGCGATCCGCAGCACCCGCCCGCCGGTGTCGAGGGCAGGCCAGTTCAGATAGGCGAACCAGGCCAGCAGCAGGGCCAGCACCCCCAGCCCGGCCGCCGCGAGCCACCCGGTGGCCATCATGCCCACTGCCAGCAGGGCGAACACCGTCAGTAGCGGCACCCACAGAGGCAGCCGGTGCAGGAACACCACCGGGACCGCGCTGCGGCGCTCGATCGCCCCGCGCAGTCCGGGGGAATGGGGATCACGTTGTGTGCTCACCGGCCCAAGGTAACCCCGGCGCCCCTGCGGACCGGGCCGCGGCGGCTACTGAGAGGATGGCCGGGTGATCGCGATAACCCGGTACCGCGTGCCCGGCGAGCAGGCCGCGGCGTTCGCCGCCGAACTCGGCTCGATCCTGGAGTCGCTGGCCGCCGCGCCCGGATATCTCAGCGGCCGGATCGCCCGCACGGTCGACGACCCCACGCTGTGGGCGATGGTCACCGAGTGGGACGGCGCCGGCCACTACCGGCGCGGCATCGGCGCCTACGACGTGCGCATGCGGCTCATCCCGCTGTCGGCCCTGGCCATCGACGAGCCGGGCGCCTACGAGATCGTCACCGCCCGCTGAACGGACCCCACCGCGCCCGTCCCCTGGGGCCGCGGGGCCGGTGGCGGGCTCGCCGGGCCACCGCCGCGGGGCACGGTCGGGAGACCGGTGACCGTGCCCTAAGCTGGGGACCTTGAAGGGACCTCGGGGCCGGGGACCGCGCGAGCGGAAGGCCCGGGGCCCGGACCGGGGATGAAATCGCCTTGGCCCGATCGCCAGGCGTACGAGACAATCCCGCCGACCGCCAGCCGGATGGAGACGAACCCATGGCCCGCAGATCCGACGTGATGGACACCATCGTCAGCCTCGCCAAGCGGCGCGGCCTGGTCTACCCGTCGAGCGAGATCTACGGCGGGCTGCGCGCCTCCTGGGACTACGGCCCGCTGGGCGTCGAGCTGAAGAACAACGTCAAGCGCCAGTGGTGGAAGTCCATGGTCCAGGGCCGCGACGACGTCGTCGGCCTGGACTCCTGCGTGATCCTGGCCCGCGAGGTCTGGGAGGCCAGCGGCCACGTGCAGGCCTTCGTGGACCCGCTGACCGAGTGCCAGTCCTGCCACAAGCGCTGGCGCGCCGACCACCTCGAAGAGGCCTACGAGGCCAAGCACGGCCACCCGCCGACCAACGGCCTGGCCGACCTGACCTGCCCCAACTGCGGCACCCGGGGCGCCTTCACCGAGCCGAAGATGTTCAACGGCCTGCTCAAGACCTACCTCGGCCCGGTCGAGGACGCCTCCGGCCTGGCCTACCTGCGGCCGGAGACCGCGCAGGGCATCTTCATCAACTACCTCAACGTCCAGCAGTCGGCCCGCCGCAAGATCCCGTTCGGCATCGGCCAGGTCGGCAAGTCGTTCCGCAACGAGATCACCCCGGGCAACTTCATCTTCCGGACCCGCGAGTTCGAGCAGATGGAGATGGAGTTCTTCGTCGAGCCCGGCACCGACGAGGAATGGCACCAGTACTGGATCGACCAGCGCATGCAGTGGTACGTCGACCTCGGCATCCGCAAGGAGAACCTGCGGCTGTACGAGCACCCGGCCGAGAAGCTGTCGCACTACTCCAAGCGCACCGTCGACATCGAGTACCGCTTCGACTTCGTCGGCACCGAGTGGGGCGAGCTGGAGGGCATCGCCAACCGCACCGACTACGACCTGGCCACCCACGCCAAGGCCAGCGGCCAGGACCTGTCGTACTTCGACCAGGACAAGGGCGAGCGGTACGTCCCCTACGTCATCGAGCCGGCGGCGGGCGTGGACCGCTGCGTGCTGACCTTCATGATGGACGCCTACGCCGAGGACGAGGCGCCCAACGCCAAGGGCAAGCTGGAAAAGCGCGTGGTGATGCGGCTCGACCACCGGCTGGCCCCGGTCAAGGCCGCGGTGCTGCCGCTGTCGCGCAACGCCGACCTGTCCCCGAAGGCCCGCGACCTGGCCGCCCAGCTGCGCCGGAACTGGAACGTGGAGTTCGACGACGCGGGCGCGATCGGCCGCCGCTACCGCCGCCAGGACGAGATCGGCACGCCGTTCTGCATCACCGTCGACTTCGACACCCTGACCGACGACGCGGTCACCATCCGCGAGCGCGACTCCATGAACCAGGAGCGCATCGCCATCTCCCAGGTGGAGTCCTTCCTGGCCGCGCAGCTGCTGGGCGGCTAGCGCGCCCGGTCATGGCCCGGCCGCTGCCGGGACATGACCGGCTTTTCACGCTCGGCGATCGGCCGGTTCTCGCTCCGCCGCCGACCGTTCCGGTAGCGTGGCGAGGACCTGCTGGACGTCGACGGAGGGACGCGCATGGGCGACCGCCGTCGCGGCCATGCCCTGACCGAGGGGGAGACGGGCAGGATCACCCGGTTCGTGATCCTCACCCTGGGACTGCTGGGCTTCGTGGTCTTCCCCGGCGCCGGGCCGTCGCCCGTCGGATCCGGGATCGGCCCGCGCACCGGCGCCGCCCAGCCGCCACCCGCGCACCAGGCCCCCGGCAGGGGCCGGGCCGGCACGGCCGGCGGCGCCACGGGCCAGACCTCCACGGCGGAGACACGGTCCGTCGCCTCCAGTACCTCCGCCGCCCCGCCGTACACGGCGCTGCAGGAGGCGGACCCGGTCACGCCGGCGGGCGGCGCCGAGATCGCCCTGCCGCGCCGGTCGCACACCGTCCCGCCCGACACCCGGACGGCGGTGCCCACCGGGCCGCGGAGCCTCCCGTCGCGGGGCCGCGCCCCGCCGGCCTCCACGGGTTCCTGAGGTTGCCGTCCGACCGGCGGTGCGGTGCCGAGCCGTCCGCCGCCGGTGTCCCGTGGCCCGCCGTCCGGTGGTCCGCCGTTTCCCGTGGAGGTTCCGTTGTCCCGCCCCTTGGCGTGGCGAGCGTTGCTCGCGCTCGCCATCATCGCCGGATCGATATACGTCGCGCTGACCCAGCCCGCCAAGCTCGGGCTGGACCTGCGCGGCGGTACGCAGATCGTGCTGGAGACTCGCGACGGCCAGGGTGTCAAGGCCAACCGCGAGTCCACCGACCGCGCCTTGGAGGTGCTGCGCAAGCGCGTGGACGCGCTGGGCGTCGCCGAGTCGTCGATCACCCGTTCTGGTGACCGGCGCATCATCGTCGAGCTGCCCGACGTCCAGGACCCCAAGCAGGCCGCCGACGCCATCGGCCGCACCGCCCAGCTGACCGCGCACCCGGTGCGCACCAACACCGACAACAAGCCCGCCAAGGGCGAGCAGCTGCTGCCCGATGAGGACGGCCGGCCGATCATGCTGCGGGCGGCCGCGCTGAGCGGCGCCCAGATCGGCTCCGCCAGCGCCTCCTTCGACCAGCAGAACCTGCAGGGCTGGTACCTGACCGTCGACTTCCGCGGCAACGGCGGCAAGGTCTGGGAGCAGATCACCGCCAAGGCCGCCTGCCAGCAGGGCGACGACCGGCGGATCGCGTTCGTGCTGGACGGCAAGGTGATCTCCTCGCCGTCGGTGCAGGACAGCGTGCCCTGCAACGTCGGCATCGGCGGCGGCTCCACCCAGATCACCGGCCAGTTCAGCGCCGAGGAGGCCAAGGAACTGGCCGCGCTCATCCAGGGCGGATCGCTGCCGGTCCCGGTGTCCATCATCGAGCAGCGGGTGGTCGGCCCGACCCTGGGCGAGGAGGCCATCGAGGCCAGCTGGCAGGCCGCCGTCTTCGGCATCGCCCTCACCGGCCTATTCATCATCTGGATGTACCGCCTGGTCGGCTTCCTGGCCACGGTCGCGCTGGCCACCTACGGGGTGATCTCCTACGCCGCGCTGGTGGCCATGGGAGCGACGCTGACGTTGCCCGGCCTGGCCGGTTTCGTGCTGGCCATCGGCATGGCGGTGGACGCCAACGTGCTGGTGTTCGAACGGGCCAAGGAGGAGTACGCCGCGGTGCCGCGCCGGGGGACGCGGCCGGCGCTGGTCATCGGGTTCCAGAAGGCGTGGTCGGCCATCGCCGACTCCAACATCACCACCCTGCTGGCGGCCGGGCTGCTGTTCTTCCTGGCCGCCGGGCCGGTGCGCGGCTTCGGCGTCACGCTGACCGTCGGTGTGCTGGCCTCGATGATCTCGGCGCTGGTGATCACCCGGGTGCTGGCCGAGTGGGCGGTCGGCCGGCGGGCCATCGCCAAGCGGCCCGGTCTGACCGGGCTGGGCAGCACCGGCCGGGTCCGCGACTGGCTGGACCGCAGGCAGCCGGACGTGATGCGGCGCAAGACCCTGTGGCTGACGATCTCCGGGGTGATGGTGGCCGCCGCATTCGCCGGGATCATCGTCAAGGGGTTCAACTTCGGCGTGGAGTTCACCGGCGGCCGCCAGGTCGTCTACAACACCAGCCAGAAGATGGACATCAACGACGCCCGGGAGGCGGTGGCCGGCGTCGGGTTCCCGCGCGCGGTCGTGCAGACCGCCGGCAAGGAGGGCGACGACATCTCGGTCCGTACCGAGAAGCTCGGCAACACCGACGTCGACAAGATCCAGAAGGCGCTGTCGGAGAAGGGCGGCGGCACGGTCGCCAAGGAGCGCGACGAGCTGATCGGCCCCAGCCTGGGCAGTGAGCTGCGCCAGAAGGCGCTGATCGCGCTGGGGGTGGCCCTGCTGGCGCAGCTGGCCTATCTGGCGTTCCGGTTCCGCCTCACCTTCGGCGCCGGGGCGGTGCTGGCGATGTTCCACGACGTGATCATCGTCGCCGGGGTGTTCGCCTGGCTGGGCAAGCCCATCGACGGGGTGTTCCTGGCCGCGATGCTGACGATCATCGGTTACTCGGTGAACGACTCGGTGGTGGTCTTCGACCGGATCCGGGAGCTGTGGCGGGCCAGCCCGGAGGAGCGGTTCAGCAAGATCGCCAACCGGGGGGCGCTGCAGACCGTGCCGCGTACCGTCAACACCGGTATGGGTGCGGTGTTCATCCTGGCCGCGCTGGCGCTGCTCGGCGGCGACTCGCTGACCGACTTCGCCATCGCGCTGTTGCTGGGGATCCTGGTGGGCACCTGGTCCAGCGTGTTCACCGCGACTCCGCTGGCGATCGTCTTCCAGGGCCGCAGCAAGACCAAGGCGCCCAAGCCCAAGGCGGTCCGCCGTCCGGCCCAGCGCCAGCCGGGCGACTCCGGCGCGGTGGTCTGACCGTTCCCCGCTCTCTCACCGCCCCGCCCCGGCGGGGCGGTGAGAGAGCTGCGGGGCATCGGCGACCGCCGCGAAGCGGCAGGTCACGGTACGGTGCCCCGCCGCCCATGGGGTCACTGGCCGGACGTGCCTACTGTGCCTCGATCTGCAGGGCGGCGACCCGGGAGCGCGCCTGGGCCATCGCCTCGTGGTACCTGCTCTCCCACTCCGGGTCGCCATCGGGGATGGACGCGATCGACTGGCGTCCGAACTCCACCGGACCCTGCGGAGTCTGGGCGACCTTCCGGACGACCACCGTGGTGACACCGTCCGCCGAGACGGTGTGGGCCTCCCAGCGCGCGGTGGCCTCCAGCGCCTCGCCGCCGCCGCGTTCGCGGGTGAACGCGCTCACCACGAGCATGACGGCCAGTGCCACCAGGAGCACGGCCGCGACCAGAACCAGCAGCCTCATCGGCGCCTCCTGCCTGCCGACGGGGGACGTCAGTCCCTGGGGAACAGCGCGCCGCTGGGGTTGCCCGGTGCGTAGACCGTGATGCCCTGCGGCAGTGCCTTCAGCTTCTCGATCTCAGCACAGGTCGGGCACCGGTTGTAGCCGTCCTGGCGGGCCTTGTTGGCGGCGGCCTCCAGCTTGGCCTGGTCAACCCGTGCCTGTGCCTCGGTGACCTGGGCGAAGGCCGCCTGCGCCCGGTCCACGGCCTGCTGCACCTGGGCCGGCAGGGTGACCCGCACCAGGTTGAAGTGGATGTTGGTCAGGAAGTCGCCGCCCAGTGTGGCGCGCAGGTCGTTGGCGAGCTGCACGTTGATGGCGTTCTGCACCTTGGCGATGTTGCCGTTGTTGCTCTGTGCCTGGATGCTCGTGGTCTGCCGCCGGCCGTTGCTGCCGGTGTTCTGCACCAGCGCGCAGGAGGACACCAGTTCCGCGCAGCGGAAGCTGTTGATCTGGCTGCGCAGGTTGTTGTCGATCACCGGCCGGACGATCTGGTTGAGGAACGCCGACCAGCCGCCCTCGTCCTGCCAGGCGTAGTACGAGTGGCCGCTCGAGGAGCGGAACTTGCGGGTGCCGAACTTGTCGTCGAACTTCTTGAGCACCTCGTGGTCGAGGTTGAGGGTGAAGTAGAGGGTGCCCTCGATGCCCATGTTGACGCCGTCGCTGCTGGGCACGGTGACCACGTCGACGCCGCCGCCGCCGCGGGTGCTCTCGCCGAGGTTGGAGGTGATGGTGTAGAAGCGCTGCTGGGCGGGGTACTTGTGCACCTTCGACCACCAGCCGACCCAGACCCGCCCGGACCCGGGGTCGATGACCTGCCGGATCCGGGTGTTGTCGAAGAAGCCGCCGTTGCGCACCACGGCGATCTGGCCGCCGTCGGTGCGCTCGAAGCCGCCGAGCAGGCCGATGAGGGCGGGCAGGCCGAGGACCAGCAACAGCAGGGCCGTCAGGACCGCGCCGCCGCGGCCCATCCGGGGCAGGACTCTCATTGCGAACGCTCCAATCCGGGCGGGCCGGCCCGCCCGCGGGGGGATGATCGGATCTCCGCATATCAGATGCGACACGGGCGCGCACGGCTCCCCGCGCCCGTGACATGGGTGTGCGGAAGCGGTCGCCTCGGTGTCGGTGCGGGCCGGGCGACCGCGCTCACGAGGTCCAGGGCTCGGCGTCCCGGACGGGCGGATCAGGCGAAGGCGCCGGGCTCCTCGGGGCGCTCGGCCTGGATGACCTGCATCACCGCGTTGATCAGGGCCAGATGGGTGAACGCCTGCGGGAAGTTGCCCAGATGCCGGCCGGTGTGCGGGTCGATCTCCTCGGCGTACAGCTGCAGCGGGCTGGCGTACGACAGCAGCTTCTCGCACAACCGCTTGGCGCGTTCCAGCTCACCGATCATCACCAGCGAGCTGACCAGCCAGAACGAGCAGATCGTGAACGTGCCCTCCTCGGAGGAGAAGCCATCGTCGGTCTCGTGGGCCCGGTAGCGCAGCACCAGGTCGTCCTCGGTGAGCTCGTCGGCGATGGCCAGCACCGTCTCGCGCACCCGCTTGTCGTCGGCCGGCAGGAAGCCCAGCAGCGGGATCAGCAGCACCGAGGCGTCCAGTGCCTTGGCCCCGTAGTGGGCGGTGAAGACCCCCCGCTCGTCCAGTGCGTTGGTCAGCACGTCGGCGTGGATCTCGTCGGCCGCCTCCTGCCAGCGCTGGGCCAGCTCGTGGTTGCCGCGGATGCGGGCCAGCCGGGCGCCCCGGTCGGCGGCCACCCAGCAGAAGACCTTGGAGGAGGTGAAGTGCTGCGGGTCGCCGCGCACCTCCCACATACCGCAATCGGGGTTGCGCCAGTTGGCCAGCGCCTCCTCGACCTGCTTGACGATGATCTTCCAGAGCCGGTCGTCCAGCCGGTCGCGGCGCCGTACGAACAGGTAGATCGAGCCGATGATGGCGCCCCACACGTCGTGCTGGGCCTGGGTGTAGGCGTCGTTGCCGATCCGTACCGGCCGGGCGCCGTCGTAGCCGCCCAGATGGTCCAGCGTCGACTCCGGCAACTCCTCCCGGCCGTCCACCCCGTACATGATCTGCAGCCGTCCGTCGGCGGCCTCGGCCACGTCGGTGATGAAGTAGAAGAAGTCGTTGGCTTCCCAGTCGAAGCCGAGCGTGTAGAACGCCCACAGCGCCATCGTGGAGTCGCGGATCCACGTGTAGCGGTAGTCCCAGTTGCGCTCGCCCTGCGGGGTCTCCGGCAGCGAGGTGGTGGGGGCCGCCGCCACCGCCCCGGTCGGCGCGAACGTCAGGCCCTTGAGGGTGAGCGCGCTGCGCTGCAGGTGGCTGCGCCAGGGGTGGTCGGGGAACCGGCCGCGCTCCAGCCAGTGCTGCCAGTGGTGCACCGTCCAGATCAGCCGCTCGTGCGCGTCGGCGTAGGTCTGCGGAGGCTCGTGCTCGCTCCACGACAGCGCCACGAACCGGGACTCGCCCTGCTTGAGCAGCGTGCGGCCGGTGGCCAGCGAGCCCTCGAAGCCCACGTTCATGTCGGTGGTCAGCCGCAGGTTCAGCCCGTTGCCGTGGCAGACCGACTCGTGGTAGCCGGCGCCGGTGTGCATCCACTGGGCCGGCTGCCGTCCGTAGTCGAACACCGGCATGCAGTCCAGGCGCACCTGGACCTGGCCGTTCACGCAGCGGACCATGCGCAGCAGCACGTGGTCGGCGTCGTAGTCGGTGGGCGCCCGGCGGTGGGTCCTGGAACGCTCCGTCTCGTGGTGCCAGGGCCCCATGAGCAGCGCGTCGGTGACCACCAGCCACCCTCCGTGGGTCCACCAGGTGGTCTCCATCACCATGGTGCCCGGGATGTAGCGCTGGGCCGCGGGAACCTCGACCCCGGCGGGGCCGACCCGGAAGTACCCGGCGTCACGGTCCAGGATCGACCCGAAGACGCTGGGCGAGTCCATCCGCGGCAGGCACATCCACTCCACGTTTCCGCTCGGCGCGACCAAGGCGGTCGTCTCGCAGTCCGAGAGGAACCCATAGTCGGCGATGGGGGCGAACGGTTCTCCCGCCCTGCCTCCGGCGACCATCGGCCTCACAGCCTCACCTCCTGTTTCCATCATTCCTCCTGGCGTGCGGTGCCCGGGACGTTCCGGCCGGCGGCCCGCCTGTGACCCGTCTGACAGTCATCGGTTAATACCCGATTGGAATAGACCATTAAAGCCGGTCTGACCTGCGGAAACGAGCAGTGCTTGCGGCAGTGCCGAACGAAGTTCGACAACCTGGGTACAGTCCCGGCACAAGCGTGGAATCGGAGCGTGAAGGAGCTCCTCGTGCCGAAGTACGTATATGACTTCAACGAAGGCAACAAGGACCTCAAGGACCTGTTGGGGGGCAAAGGCGCGAATCTGGCCGAGATGACGAACCTCGGCCTTCCGGTGCCGCCGGGGTTCACGATCACCACCCAGGCCTGCCGGCACTACCTGGAGCACGGAACCGTCCCGGACGGACTGCAGGAGCAGGTCGACGAGCACCTGGCCGCGCTGGAGAAGCAGATGGGCAAGCGGCTCGGCCAGGCCGACGACCCGCTGCTGGTCAGCGTGCGGTCGGGGGCCAAGTTCAGCATGCCCGGCATGATGGAGACCGTCCTGAACATCGGCCTGAACGACGATTCGGTGCACGGGCTGGCCACGGTCGCCGGCGGCGGCGCCGACGGCGAGCGGTTCGCCTGGGACTCCTACCGCCGGCTCGTGCAGATGTTCGGCAAGACCGTGCTGGGCATCGACGGCGAGCTGTTCGAGGACGCCCTGGACGACCTCAAGCGGGCCAAGGGCACCGACAGCGACCTGGCCCTGGAGGCCGGCGACTTCCGCGCCCTGGTCGGCGCCTACAAGGAGATCGTGCGCGAGCACGCCGGTCGGGAGTTCCCCACCGATCCACGCGAGCAGATGGAGCTGGCCGTCAAGGCCGTGTTCGAGTCCTGGAACGCCGACCGGGCCATCCTGTACCGCCGCCAGGAGCGCATCCCCGCGGATCTCGGCACGGCCGTGAACGTGTGCTCCATGGTCTTCGGCAACCTGGGCATGGACTCCGGCACCGGAGTGGCCTTCACCCGTGACCCGGCCACCGGCCAGCAGGGCATCTACGGCGACTACCTGCAGAACGCCCAGGGCGAGGACGTCGTGGCCGGCATCCGCAACACCGTCCCGTTGACCGAGCTGGAGCGGATCGACAAGAAGTCCTACGACGAACTGCTGGCCATCATGGCCACGCTTGAGAACCACTACCGGGACCTGTGCGACATCGAGTTCACGATCGAGCGCGGCAAGCTGTGGATGCTGCAGACCCGGGTCGGCAAGCGCACCGCCGGCGCGGCGTTCTGCATCGCCACCCAGCTGGTGGACCAGGGCCTGATCGGGCAGGACGAGGCGGTGACCCGGGTCACCGGCGCGCAGCTGGCCCAGCTGATGTTCCCGCGCTTCGACGAGTCCGCCGACCGCCGGCAGATCGCCAGGGGCATGAACGCCTCGCCCGGCGCCGCCGTCGGCAGGGCCGTCTTCTCCAGCGAGCGGGCCGTCGAGGCCGCCGGCCGGGGCGAGGCGGTCATCCTCGTACGCCGCGAGACCAACCCCGACGACCTGGCCGGCATGGTCGCCGCCCAGGGCGTGCTCACCTCGCGGGGCGGCAAGACCTCGCACGCCGCCGTGGTCGCCCGCGGTATGGGCAAGACCTGCGTGTGCGGGGCCGAGGAACTGGACGTCGACGTGCGGGCGGGCCGCTTCACCGCCCCCGGCGGCGTGGTCGTCGAGGAGGGGGACGTCATCTCCATCGACGGCTCCACCGGAGCGGTCTACCTCGGTGAGGTGCCGGTGGTGAACTCCCCGGTGGTGGAGTACTTCGAGGGCTCCCTGGCCGCCGCCGACGGCGACGAACTGGTCAAGGCGGTGGACCGGATCATGGCCTGCGCCGACGAGAAACGAGCGCTGCGGGTACGCGCCAACGCCGACAACCCCGAGGACGCCGCCCGGGCCCGCCGGTTCGGCGCCGAGGGCATCGGGCTGTGCCGCACCGAGCACATGTTCCTGGGCGACCGCCGCCGGCTGGTGGAGGCCCTGGTCCTGGCCGAGACCGAGGAGGAGCGGCAGCGGGCGCTGGACGCGCTGGAGCCCCTGCAGCGGCAGGACTTCGCCGGGATCTTCGAGGCGATGGACGGGCTCCCCGTCACCATCCGGCTGATCGACCCGCCGTTGCACGAGTTCCTTCCTGATCTGACCGAGCTGTCGGTGCAGGTCGCGGTCGCTGGGAACGACGCCACGCCGCAAGACCGCCGGCTTCTGGAAGCCGTGCGGCGGCTGCACGAGCAGAACCCTATGCTCGGGCTGCGCGGCGTGCGGCTGGGTTTGGTGATTCCGGGACTTTTCGCCATGCAGGTGCGGGCGATCGCCGAGGCCGCCGCCGAGCGCCGCCGGGCCGGCGGCGACCCCCGTCCGGAGATCATGATCCCGCTCGTCGGGGCGGTGCAGGAACTGGAGGCCGTCCGCGAGGAGGCGCGGCAGATTCTGGCGCAGGTCGGCCGGGAGACCGGGGTGGACGTGCCCGCCATGATCGGCACCATGATCGAGCTGCCCCGGGCTGCGCTGACCGCCGGGCAGATCGCCGAGGCGGCGGAGTTCTTCTCCTTCGGCACCAACGACCTGACCCAGACCACCTGGGGCTTCTCCCGCGACGACGTGGAGGCCGCGTTCTTCGGCCGCTACCTGGAGCTGGGCATCTTTGGCGCCTCGCCGTTCGAGACCCTGGACCGCGACGGCGTCGGCCGGCTGATCCGCATCGCCGCCGAGGAGGGCCGCCGCACCCGGCCGGACCTCAAGCTGGGCATCTGCGGCGAGCACGGCGGCGACCCGGACTCGGTGCACTTCTGTCACGAGGTCGGCCTCGACTACGTGTCGTGCTCGCCGTTCCGGATCCCGGTGGCCCGGCTGGAGGCCGGTCGCGCCGCGATCGCGGGGGAGGGGTCCGACAGCCGCTGACGGTGGGGAGGGCGGCGCTGCGGACGGCCCGCCCTCCCGCGAAGTAAGGTGAATCACCGGTAAACGGCTCGAACTCGCGGCGTTCGGCGGGCCATCTAACTAGCGTGGTTGGCGCGATGACGTTGGAAGTTGAAGTGCCCGATTTTGGGTCCGGAGAACACGAGCCGGCAGAGCGCGATCTGTCCGTCCCGGCCCCCGAGGGCGAAGAGCCGAAGAACGATGACAGGCCCGGCAAGCCCAGGAAGCGGCGGCGCTGGCTGTTCTGGTCCGTGATGGTCCTGCTGGCCGTGCTGGCGGTCGCCGTGCTGACCCCGCTGACCGTGGGCTGGCGGGTGTGGTACCAGGCCCGCCAGGACGAGACCCCCAGGTCGGACGCCATCGTGGTGCTGGGGGCCGCGCAGTACAACGGCGTGCCGTCGCCGACCCTGCGCTGGCGGCTGGAGCACGCCGTCACGCTGTACCGCAAGGGCGTGGCCCCGGCGATCGTGACCGTCGGCGGCAAGATGCCCGGCGACAACTACACCGAGGCCGACACCGGGCGGAACTGGCTGATCAAGGAGCGCGGGGTGCCCGCCGACCGGGTGGTGTCGGTCCCCGTCGGCAACGACACCCTGGAGAGCATGCAGGCCGTCGGCCGGCGGTTCAAGCAGCTGGAGTGGGACTCCGCGGTGATCGTCACCGACCCCTGGCACGGCCTGCGCTCCAAGAAGATGGCCGAGGACAACGGCATCAGGGCGGCCGCCTCGCCGACCCGCAGCGGCCCCAGTGTGCAGACCCGTGACACCCAGTTCAACTACATCGTCCGGGAGACCGGCGGCTACCTGTCGTACGTGCTGTTCGGCCGCAGCGTGCGGTCGCCGTCCGAGCTGCGCCCCTCGGTGACACCCCGGTGACACCTCGTGTCATCCAGGATGTCACGGACGCGGCGTACGCTGAAGGACACGGTACGGACGGGGACGCCCGCACCCCGCGTGCGAGGGCGTTCCCCGGTCAGAAAGGACAGATGAGGAACTACTCGGACTCCGACCGGGCGCGGTGGGCGCCCGAGCCGCCCAAGCGCCGTGACCGCACGGCGTTCGAGCGGGACCGGGCGCGGGTGCTGCACAGCGCGGCGCTGCGCCGGCTGGCGGCCAAGACCCAGGTGGCCGATCCCGGCTCCGACGACTTCCTGCGCACCCGGCTGACGCACTCGCTGGAGTGCGCCCAGGTGGGGCGGGAGCTCGGCAAGTCCCTGGGCTGCGACCCCGACCTGGTCGAGACGGCCTGCCTGGCGCACGACATCGGGCACCCGCCGTTCGGCCACAACGGCGAGGCCGCGCTGAACGTGGTCGCCGAGCGCTGCGGCGGGTTCGAGGGCAACGCACAGAGCCTGCGCATCCTCACCCGCCTGGAGCCCAAGTCGTTCGCCCCGGACGGCCGCAGCGTCGGCCTCAACCTGACGCGGGCCTCGCTCGACGCGGTGATGAAGTACCCGTGGCGCAAGGGCTCGCAGCCCGCCGGCCGGCCGCGCGGGGGCTCGGACGGCCCGTACGGCATCTACGACGACGACGTCGACGTGGCGGCCTGGGCCCGCCAGGGGGCGCCCGAGGGCCGGCTGTGCCTGGAGGCCCAGGTCATGGACTGGGCCGACGACGTGGCCTACTCCGTGCACGACCTGGAGGACGCCCTGGTCGCCGGGCATGTGGACTTCGCCCGGCTGGCCGACCCGGCCGAGCGGCGGCTGGTCGCCAGGACGGCCGCCAGACTCTACTGCGACGCCGAGCCGGCCGAGCTGGAGGAGGTCTTCACCGAGCTGCTCACCGCGCCGTACTGGCCCGACCGCTACGACGGCACCCCGGGCTCGCTCGCCGCGCTGAAGAACCTCACCAGCACGCTGATCGGCCGCTTCTGCATGGCGGCCGAGGACGCCACCCGCGAGCGGTACGGCCCGGGCCCGCTGACCCGCTACGCCGCCGACCTGATCGTCCCCAGGCGGCAGCGGCTGGAGTGCGGGCTGCTGAAGGGTGTCACCGCGCACTACGTGTGGATCAGCCACGAGGCCAACCGGGCCCGCCAGCGCGAGCTGATCCTGGAGCTGGCCGACCTGGTGGCCGCCGGCGCCCCGGCCACGCTGGAGGCGCCGTTCCAAGCAGCCTGGGCGGAGGCGGCCGACGACGCCGCCCGGTTGCGGGTCGTGGTCGACCAGATCGCCTCGCTGACCGACACGTCCGCCGTCGCCCGCTACGACCGCCTGCGCGCCGCCGCCTGACCGGCGGCGCACGGGAGAACGGGTGAGGGCGTGACGAACTGGCGGGTGCCCGTGGCCGTGGCCGCCTCCCTGGTCCTGACCGGGATCGCCGTGGCCTACACGGTGCGGGCGGCCGACGAGCGGCGTCCGACGCCCGGGAAGGCGACCGGGGCAGCGTTCGACCTGACCGCGGGACGGCTGGTGTTCCGCGACATGCGGCCGGGACGCGGCCGGGACGCCGTCGCGGCCGTCCCGCTCGCCCGGACACGGGACGGGCGCACGAGCGCGGACCTGCGGTGCGTGAGGTTCTACGCCGCTGCCGGGACCGGGGTCTGCCTGAACACCGCGCCCGGGCCCGTACCGCGCACCTACGCCGCCGTCCTGGACCGGAACCTGCGCGAGGTCCGCCGGGTGGCGCTGCCGGGCGTGCCCAGCCGGGCCAGGGTCTCGGCGAGCGGCCGGATGATCTCCTGGACGGTCTTCGTCCAGGGCGACTCCTACAGCGATGGCAGTTTCTCCACCCGGACCGGCGTCCTGGACACCCGCACCGGCCGGACGGTCACCAGCCTGGAGGGCATCGCGCTCACGTTGGACGGCCGCCGTCACCGCTCCCCGGACGTGAACTTCTGGGGCGTGACGTTCGCCGCCGACGATGACCTGTTCTACGCGACGGTCTCCACCGGAGGCAGGACGTATCTCGTCGAGGGCAGCTTCACGCGGTGGACGGCCCGGACGCTACGGGAGAACGCCGAGTGCCCCTCGCTGTCGCCCGACGGCCGCCGGCTGGTGTTCAAGAAGCGGGTCTCCCGCGATCCGGCCGACCCCTGGCGGCTGTACGCGCTGGACCTGCGCACCCTACGGGAGACGCCGCTGGCCGAGCCGCACAGCGTCGACGACCAGGCGGCCTGGCTGGACGCGCGGACCGTGATGTACGCGCGGCCGCGCGAGTCCGGGGGCTCGGACGTGTGGGCGGTGCCCGCCGACGGTTCGGGCCCGCCCCGGCTGCTGGTGCCGGACGCCGCCTCGCCCAGCGCCCTCGGCCGGGCGAAGGGTTTCTGACACCTACCCAAAGCGTCGTGGTGGCCTTACTCTGTGGCGCACCTTGGGGGCGTGCACACACAGCGGCTGGCGGACGGCGAGGGGCTCAGGTGGCGGATCCGGTGGCGTGGCGGGCCGAAGTCGACGGCACCGTCATCCGGTTGGCGGTGGTCAACGACACGGTGTTCGCCGGATGCGGGCCGCAGGTGTACGCGTTCGACGCGGTGACCGGTGCGGAGCTGTGGCGGATCGACACCGGTACCCCCGGCCCGTTCCGGGTGGCCGAGGGCGTCCTCTACGCCACCGGCGGCGGCCATGTGCGGGCGGTCGACGTCCGTACCGGCGGCGAACGCTGGCGCTTTCGCGGGGCGATCCCGATGCGCCCGGCGGTGGCGGGCGGCCGGGTCTGCGTGATCGGCGACAGCCCCCGCTGGGGCCGCACCCTGCACGTGCTGAACGCCCGCAACGGCGCGGAGAAGTGGCGGATGGAGGCCGACCCGAAGCTGGCGGCGCCCGCCACGGACGGCGACTTGATCTTCGTAGGCTGTGCCGACGGGGCGCTGCTGGCGCTGCGCGGCCGCAACGGTCGCGAGCGCTGGCGGATCGAGCCCCACCACTGGCACCCCGACTGGCCCGAACGCGGCGGCGGGATCGAGGTGCTGGGCCTGACGGACGGCGTGCTGTACCTGGCCGGGCTGCCCTACGACCCGCCGCCGCTGGGGTTCGTGGCGGCCGTGGACGCGCGCACCGGGCAGGAGTTGTGGCAGACCGCCGCCGGCTACGACCCGGGCGCGGGGCGGCCCGACGAGGGCGACCCGCCCGCGGCCGAGGCGCCCGGCGGGGTGTGCGTCGGCGAGCCGGGGCTGGTGACCCACCTGGCGGCGGCCGACGGGCGGCCGCGCGGGTACCGCTTCACCGAGCCGACCCGCTGCTCACCCCCAGTGATGATCGCCGGGCTGGTCTGCGCGGGCACCGCCGGGCAGCTCATCGAGGCGTTCGACGCCGCCACCGGCCGCCGCGAGTGGGTGGTCAAGGACGTGCTGCGGCCGGAGAACTCCGGGCCGCCCCCGGTCGCGGTGTGCCGCGGCCGACTGCTGGTCGGCGGGCACCGGCGCGTCTACCACGTCGATCCCCGCACCGGCGCCACGTTCCCGGCCTGACCGCCGTCCACCCGGGTCGGCGGCCCGGTGGGAGGGCTCCCACAAACGACTGTCCCGCCCGGTGCTTGATCACGTAAATTCGGCCGAATGGTGAGCGCAACGGCCGCGTGGCGGCACAGTGCCCGTGCCGCTGTGACGACGGCCTTCCTGGCGCACGGCCTGGTCGGCGCGGTCTGGCTGGCCCGCATCCCGCAGATCAAGCAGGAACTCGGGCTGACCGAGGGCTCCCTGGGCCTGGCGCTGCTGGGCGGCCCGATCGGGGTGGTGGCCGCGGTCCGGTTCGCCGGACGGATCGTGGCGCGGTGGGGGAGCCGGGCGGCGACCCGGGTGGCCGGGGTGGCGATGGCCCTGGCGCTGGTGCCGTTGGGGCTGGCCTGGAACCTGGGCAGCTTGATGGTGGCGCTGGCCCTACTGGGGGCCGCCACCGGCCTGACGGACGTGGCGATGAATGCCCAGGGCGTCGCGGTGGAGCGGGAGCGGGCGCGCCCGCTGATGTCGGGCCTGCACGGCGCCTGGAGCATCGGTGCGCTCATCGGCGCGCTCGTCGGAACGACGGCCGCCCACCTGGAGGTGCCGGTGCGCGCCCATCTGGCCTCGGCCGCGGCCCTGCTGGCGGTGCTGATGCTGGTGGGCACGCGCGGCCTGCTGGGAGCGTCCGCCGAACTGCCGGTCGAGAACGATGGCGACGGGAACGCGCACGGCGCGCCGGCCCGGTCGGCCCGGTGGACGCTCGTCCTGTTGGGCGTGATTGGCCTGTGCTCGTTCCTCGGCGAGGGCGCCACGGCCGACTGGAGCGCCGTCTACCTCAGGGAGACGCTCGGCACCGGCGCCGGAACCGCCGGGCTGGGCTACGCCGGCTGCGCGGTGGCGATGGCGGCGGCGCGACTGGCCGGGGACCGGGTGATCACCGCATTCGGCCCGGTCCTGGTGCTGCGCGTCGGTGGTCTGGTCGCCGCCGCCGCGCTGGCGGCCGGACTGCTGGCGGGCACGCCGGTGGCCGCTGTGATGGGATTCACCCTGTACGGGCTGGGCGTCGCCGTCGTGGCGCCGGTCACGTTCGGTGCGGCGGGCAACCTGCCGGGCGTGCCGGCGGCCACTGGGATCTCCTGGGCGACCTCCATCGGCTACAGCGGTTTCCTGGCCGGACCTCCCGTCATCGGCTTCGTGGCCCAGGGCGTCGGCCTGACCTGGGCCCTGGCCATCCCGGTGGCGCTGGCCCTGATGATCGTGGCGCTGGCCGGGGTCACCCGCCCGGCCCGCCGATGAGCCGATCACCGGGGTTCGGGACCGGACATATCACCTGCTCCGGTATGGTCTGGCGGGATGAGCACCTTGCAGCGCTCCCGGGCCGCCGCGGCCCTGGCCCCGGTCGCGCGCTCGCGCCTGCACTTCGTGCGCGAGCTGCTGCGTTTCGGCACCGTTGGCACCGTCGGCACCGTGATCACGATCGGCGGCGCCAACCTGATGCGCGGCAGGTTCTGGGAGAGCCCGGTCACCACCGTGCTGGTGCCCACGATGCTGGCGACCCTGTTCTCGTACCTGGCCAACCGGCACTGGACGTTTCGGCACCACGACAGCGACGGCTCGGGCCGTGAGATGGCGCTGTTCTTCGGTCTCAACGGCATCGGGATGCTGATCCAGGCGTGCTGCACCGCCTTCACCTTCTACACCCTCGGCCTGCACGACGCGCTGTCGTACAACCTGGCGCTGCTGGTGGGCCTGGCGCTGGCGTCCGCGTGGCGCTACTGGTCGTACAAGAAGTGGATCTTCACCCGGTCCGCGCCCGCCTGACCGGCCGGCGGCGGAGCGGGAGCGGCGCCGTCTTCCCGGTGGCTCTGGCCGGCGCGTCCGACCGGCCGGGGATGCCGGCGGGCGGGCGGTCTCCGGTGCGTTGACGCGCCACGCCCCGGCCATCGCGGGCGATGGCCGGGGCGCGTCGTCAGTCGGCCGCGGGGTCCGGGGACCGTCCCCGGAGCGGACGGGTCAGTCGAAGTCGAAGTAGTCCGGCTGCGTCTGGACGTTCAGCTCGTCCAGCCTGACCTTCTTGGCCTTGTCGAGGTCCTTGTCGTTGATCTTCAGGACGTCGAAGCCCTTCTGGATGTCGTTGGAGTAGATGTAGCCGTTGTAGTAGTACGTCGACCAGGCGCCACCGGTGATCGAGCGGGTGGTGGACAGCGGGCCGCGCTCGAAGAAGCCGAGCTCCTTGGGCTTGCGGGAGTTGGTGAAGTCCCACACCGAGATGCCGCCCTGGTACCAGGCCTGGACCATGATGTCGCGGCCCTTGACCGGGATCAGCGAGCCGTTGTGGGCCACGCAGTTCTCGGTGTCGGCGTTGATCCGGGGGATCTTGTAGTAGCTGCGGAAGCGCAGCTTGCGCTTGTCGCCCTGGCCGACGATGTCGTAGATGGCGTTGGCGCCCTGCTCGGGCCGGAAGGCCGCGGTGCAGGTCGCCAGGCCGCCACCGCCCAGTTCGTCGGTGAAGACGACCTTCTTGGCCTTGCTGTTGAAGGTGGCCGAGTGCCAGAACGCGAAGTTCTCGTCGTCGCGGACGATATCGATGATCTTCGGCGCTTCCGGCTTGGAGACGTCGAACAGCACGCCGTCGCCCATGCAGGCCCCGGCCATGAGGTCCTCGTCCGGGTAGGTGGTCAGGTCGTGGCAGCCGCTGGTCGCGCGGGTGCCCTCGGGGTAGGGCCGGCCGTCACCGGGGTTGCCGCCGTCCGGGAAGAGCACCGGCTCGGCCACCACCGCGGCGGCCGTCGGGTTCTTCAGCGGCACCTTGATGATGGAGATCTTGTCGTGCGGCTCCTGGCAGTCCGGACCGACGCCCGAGGAGGCCGGGGTCGGCAGGTAGGAGGAGACGTAGACGTACGTCTCGCCGCGCTTGCCGGGCATCAGCGTGTGGGTGTGCGAGCCGCACTCGGTCTCGACGGCCTTGACGTAGCGGGGGTTGCGCACGTCGCTGATGTCGAAGATCTTGATGCCCTCCCAGGCGGTCGGGTCGGTGACCGGCTTGGAGGTGCTCTGGCAGGAGTCGTCGCTGCGCGAGGAGTCGGTGGACAGGAACAGCAGGTTCCCGG
>NZ_FNVO01000007.1:0-98320 GCF_900108175.1 Thermomonospora echinospora | reverse complement strand
CTCCCAGGCGGTCGGGTCGGTGACCGGCTTGGAGGTGCTCTGGCAGGAGTCGTCGCTGCGCGAGGAGTCGGTGGACAGGAACAGCAGGTTCCCGGAGACCGAGATGTCGTTCTGCGAGCCGACGCAGTTCACCTGGGTGACGACCGAAGGCTCGCCGGGCTTGGCGATGTTGTAGACGGTGAACCCGTTGTAGTTGCCCGCGAAGGCGTAGTCGCCCTGGAAGGCCAGGTCGGAGTTGAGCGCGGCTTCGCTGGCGAACGTCCCCTGCTTGGGGATGTTCGCCAGGTGCTGCATGTTGGGGCTTTTGACGATCTCGTCGACCCCCGGGACGTCGGCGGCGGCGGGCCCGGCGGCCACCAATCCCGACAGTGCCAGCACGAGACCGGTCAACGTGCCGACGATGGCCCGTCGCGCGGATCTCCGTGTGAGGGCAGGTGTCACGCTGTGCTCCTTCACAGACTCCCCCGATGACAGTGGACGCCCGGAGTATTTCTTGAGGTGTCGGATTCCGCCACCCCTTTGTCCACTTGTGAGCATGTTGATACCGGGATGCCTTTTGCGACGAGTCGTCCACTCGGTACCGTCCCGTCGTCGGGACACGAAGGAGTGGGGAAGCTTGAGCGGACAGCGATGGGCCGGCCTCGGAATTGCTTTCGCCCTGGTCAGCGGACTGCTGGTCGGGTGCAGCGGGGAGGAGGAGCCGGCCGCGGCGCCCAAGGCCACGGTGATCGCGCCGGGCCGGCCGGGTGAGCCGAACAAGACGATCACGGCGGGACCGACTTCGGCCAAGCCGCCCACGGCGGCCGAGATCACCTTCGTCCAGATGATGATCCCGCACCACCAGCAGGCGCTGGAGATGTCCGTGCTGGCGCCCAAGCAGGCGTCGGACGCCAAGGTCAAGTCGCTGGCCGAGCGGATCGACGTCTCCCAGGGGGCGGAGATCTCCGTCATGCAGTCGTGGTTGCGCAGACAGCCCGGCGGCCGGCCCGGCGGCGGGCACGGTGGGCACGGCGGGCACGGGGCGCCCTCGGCGGCCGCCTCGCACGCCGGCATGCCCGGCATGGCCACCCCCGAGGAGATGGCCCGGCTACAGGCCGCCCAGGGGGAGGAGTTCGACCGGCTCTACCTCACCTTGATGATCAAGCACCACGAGGGCGCCCTGACGATGGCCAACGACGTGCTGTCCAAGGACGGCACCGACGTGACCGTGCAGGAACTGGCCAAGGACGTGCTGACCACCCAGCGGGCGGAGATCGTCCGGATGCGCGACCTGCTGCGCGAGTGAGTCGGGCGGTCGTGGGCACGGCCGCCCGGCGCCCTCGTCAGGCGGCCCTGCCCACCTGCTCGCGGACGTGGGCCAGCACGCCGGTCACCTTGTCGGCCTGGCGGGCGGAGAAGATGACGTGGTCGGCGCCCTGCTCGGCGAGCGTGCCGACCTGGTCGACGACCTGGTCCACCGAGGCGCCCGCCTCCAGGACGGCCAGCACGGTCTTCTCGATCTCCTCGTACGGACGCTTCTCCCGCTCGCAGTGCTCGCGCAGCACCTTCAGCTTGTGCGGCAGTTCCGGGGAGGCGAACAGGTTGCAGGCGTCGGCGTACTTGGCCACCAGCCGCAGCGTCTTCTTCTCCCCGCCACCGCCGATGAGGATGGGCGGGTGCGGGCGTTGCAGCGACTGCGGCGAGTTCAGCGGGCGCTCCAGCGTGAAGTGCCGGCCCTGGTAGGGGCTCTCGTCGCCCTCCCACATCCGCAGGGCGATCTGCAGCGTCTCCTCCAGCCGCTCGAACCGCTCGGCGGTCGGCGGGAAGGGCAGGCCCAGGCCGCGCGCCTCCTCCTCGTACCAGCCCGCCCCGATGCCGAGCCAGGCCCGGCCGCCCGACAGCACGTCCAGCGTGGTGACCGTCTTCACCAGCACCCCGGGATGCCGGTAGATCACGCCGGTGACCATCGTGCCCAGGGTGATCTGCTCGGTCAGGGCGGCCGCGTACGCCAGCGCGCCGTAACCCTCCGGCATCGGCTGCTCGGCCGGTCCCACCATGCCGATCTGGAAGAAGTGGTCCATCACCCACAGGCTGTCGAGCCCGGCCTGGTCGGCGTCCCTGGCGACACGGGCGAACGCCGGACCGATCTGCTCGGTGCCGCCGGAGAAGTCGAAGGCGGGCACCTGAATGCCGATTCGCATGGATTCCTCGTCCTCTTGCGTCGGGTCTTGCGTCGGGTCGGTATCCACCGTCCAGCCTGGTACCTGGAGCGCGCTCCAGGTCAAATCCGGCATCCTGGCGGGATGAACTTTTACTCTCCGGCCCAGGCGTCCCAGCGGTCCGGCTTCAGCCTCGACACGCTGCGCTACTACGAGAAGATCGGGCTGCTGGCCGGCGTGGCGCGCGACAGCGCGGGCCGCCGCCGCTTCAGCGACGACGACCTGACCTGGCTGCGCCTGCTGCGCTGTCTGCGCGACACCGGCATGCCGATCGCCGAGATGCTGCGCTACACCGAGCTCGCCCGGGCGGGGGAGCACACGGCCGCCGAGCGCAGGGCCCTGCTGGAGGAGCACGACCGGCGGGTGGCCGAGCAGATCGACCTGCTGAGCCGCCAGCGTGAGCACATCCAGTGGAAGATCGGCATCTACCGCGAACTGACCGCCCCGGCCCCCGCCGCCGACCCCGTCTCCGCCTGACGGGCCAGCGCCTCGCCCTCGTCCAGGCGGCGGCGCAGCGTCGCCGAGTCCGCGGCCAGCGCGGTGACCAGCACGCCGGGGCCGGCCAGCGGCAGCACCGCCAGCCCGTCGCCGGCGTGCGCCCGCGGGACGGGCAGGCCCGGACCGGCCAGCAGGACGGAGCCGACCGCCGTGGCACCGCCGAGCACGGCGCCGCTGCGGACGGCCGCCTCCTCGTCCAGGCACAGTTCGTGGCGCAGCAGCGGGACGCCGCCGACCGTCACGTCGAGGCGGCCGGTGTGCCGTCCGGGCTGCTCGCCGTGCCGGCCGAGGATCAGCTCCTCCCGCCAGCGCAGCGCGGCCCCCTCGGCGAGGTCGATCCCGGCCAGCGCCCGGTGCCGGGACCCGGCGGCCGCCACGGTCGGCTCCGGCGCGAAGTCCAGGCACCCGCCCGCGCCGACCCACGCCCGCACGGTGAGGCGGGACTCCCCGGCGCCGGGCAGCGCCAGCGTGCTCGCCGCCGACCGCACCGCCAGCCGCGCGCCCGGCCCGACCTCCAGGTCCAGCGTCAGCTCGTCCCCGCCCAGCGGCCCGGCCGCCGCGCCCACCAGGTAGAGCGCGTCCGGGGTCTCGCGCAGCGCCAGCGGGCCGTCCGAACGCAGCCGGGTCAGCCGCGTCCGCCCGTCCGGCCCGAGTTCGGCGCTCACCCCGGCGTGGGCCGCGTACCGTCGCGTCATCCCACGGGATGCCGGTGGTGGATCAGCCCGCGCACCCAGTCGGCCACCGCCGGCGCGCCCGGCTCTTCACGCAGGGAGGTGAACAGGACGGGGCGGTCGCCGCGCACCGCCGCCGCGTCCCGGGCCATCACCGCCAGGTCCGCGCCGACCAGCGGCGCCAGATCGGTCTTGTTGATCACCAGCAGGTCGGAGGTGGTGACGCCGGGGCCGCCCTTGCGCGGCACCTTGTCCCCGCCGGAGACGTCCAGCACGAAGATCTGCCGGTCCACCAGGCCCCGGCTGAACGTGGCGGTCAGGTTGTCGCCGCCGCTCTCCACGATCACCAGGTCCAGCGGCCCGTGCCGGTGCTCCAGCGCCTCGACGGCGTCGAGGTTGGCGGAGATGTCATCGCGGATCGCGGTGTGCGGGCAGCAGCCGGTCCGCACCGCGCTGATCCGGTCGTCGGACAGCACCGCGGCCCGGCGTAGGAAGTCGGCGTCCTCGGTGGTGTAGATGTCGTTGGTCACCACGGCCAGCGACAGCTCCGCGCGCAGCGTCCGGCACAGCGCGGCGGTCAGTGCGGTCTTGCCGCTGCCGACCGGGCCGCCGATGCCCAGCCGCAGCGCCCGGCCGCCGGTGTCCGGGGCGGTGTGCGGGTCGTCGCCGTGAAAGGCACCCAAAGCAGTTCCTCCAGCGGGGTCAGGATTCGAACAGGCGCAGGTCGGCGTGCAGATGAAGCTCGGCGTACAGGTCCAGCAGCGGCGCCGAGGCAGCGGGCAGGTCCGCCGGGTCACCGGTCGCATACCCGGCCGCCCGCACCGCGACCGCGTCGATGTGTGGCGCCAGGCCCGCCAGCGCCCGGTGGACGGCCAGCGGGTCCAGCCCCAGCAGCCGGACGGCCGCCGACGCCGGGCCGGTCACCGCCCCGTACGCCGCGATCGCCGCCGCCTCGCCGGGCCCGCCCCCGGCCACAGCGGTCGTCGCGCCGAGCACGATCGGATGGTGCGGCCCGGCCTCGGCGACGGCCGACAGCGCCTCCAGCCCCGCGTTCGGCCAGGCGGTGCGCACCGCCCGCAGCAGCGAACGGCCCTGGGCCCGGGACGCCTGCCGCTGGGCGGGGGAGGGGGTCCGCGCGTCGGCCTCCCGGTCGAGGCGGACCCAGCCGCCGCTGCCGCCCGCGCAGGCCGCGGCCGCCAGGGCGGCGGTGACCAGGCCGGTGGTGGCCAGCCGCCCGCGTAGGAAGCCGGTGAGCCCGGCCACGTCGGTGACCGCCCCGGCGGAGGCGGCCGGCTCCAGCCCTCCGGAGTGGGCGTGCGCGCCCGCGGGCAGCCGCGAGTCGGCCAGCAGGAGCAGTCCGGCGTCCATCAGAACAGGAAGTAGCGCTGGGCCATCGGCAGCTCGGTCGCCGGGGCGGGCTCGACCTCGTCGCCGTCGATGGTGACGGTGAAGGTGTCGGGGTCCACCTCGATCCGCGGCAGCGCGTCGTTCAGCGGCATGTCGGCCTTGCCGATCCGCCGGGTGTCCTTGACCGGCACCAGCGCCCGCCGCACCGCGACCTTCTCGGCCAACCCGTCGTCCACCGCCGCCTGCGACACGAAGTGCAGCGACGTCCCGGCGGCCACCGCCGGCGCGGCCCCGAACATGGGGCGGGGCAGCACCGGCTGCGGGGTCGGGATGGAGGCGTTGGCGTCGCCCATCGCCGCCCATGCGATCACGCCGCCCTTGACCACCACGGCGGGCCGCACCCCGAAGAACGCCGGGTCCCACAGGACCAGGTCGGCCAGCTTGCCCGGCTCCACCGAGCCGATCTCGCCGTCTAGGCCGTGCGCGATCGCCGGGTTGATCGTGTACTTGGCCACGTACCGGCGGGCCCGCAGGTTGTCGGCGGGTTCTGGGGAACGCGTGCCGTTGCCCCACGACAGCACGCCCCGGCGGGCCTTCATGACGTGCGCGGTCTGCCAGGTGCGGATGACCGTCTCGCCGATCCGGCCCATCGCCTGCGAGTCCGAGCCGATCATCGAGATCGCGCCCAGGTCGTGCAGCACGTCCTCGGCCGCCATGGTGGTCGGGCGGATCCGCGACTCGGCGAACGCCAGATCCTCGGGCACCGACGGGTTGAGATGGTGGCACACCATCAGCATGTCCAGGTGCTCGTCGAGGGTGTTGACGGTGTGCGGCCGGGTCGGGTTGGTCGAGGACGGCAGCACGTTGGGGTGCGCGGCGACCGTGATGATGTCGGGCGCGTGCCCGCCGCCGGCCCCCTCGGTGTGGTAGGCGTGGATCGACCGGCCGGCGATCGCCGCCAGCGTCGACTCCACGTACCCGGCCTCGTTGAGGGTGTCCGAATGCAGCGCCACCTGCACCCCGGAGGCGTCGGCCACCTTCAGGCAGGCGTCGATCGCGGCGGGCGTGGACCCCCAGTCCTCGTGCAGCTTGAACCCGGATGCCCCGGCGCGCAGCTGCTCCCACAGCGCCTCGGCCGACACCGTGTTGCCCTTGCCCAGCAGCGCCACGTTGACCGGCCAGGAGTCCAGCGCCTCCAGCATCCGGTGCAGGTACCAGGCGCCGGTCACCGTGGTGGCCCTGGTGCCCTCGGCAGGGCCGGTGCCGCCGCCCAGGATCGTGGTGACCCCGGCGCCCAGCGCCTCCTCCAGCAACTGCGGGCAGATCAGGTGGACGTGCGAGTCGACCGCCCCGGCGGTCAAGATCCTGCCGTTGCCCGCCAGCACCTCGGTGGACGGCCCGATCACCAGGTCCGGATGCACCCCGTCCATGGTGTCGGGGTTGCCGGCCTTGCCGAGCGCCGCGATCCGGCCGTCGCGGATCCCCACGTCGGCCTTGACGATCCCCCAGTGGTCCAGCACCACCGCACCGGTGATCACCAGGTCGACCGCGCCCTCGGCGCGGGTCGTGCGGGCCTGGCCCATCGACTCGCGGATCACCTTGCCGCCGCCGAACACCGCCTCGTCACCGGCCCCGGCCGCCCCCCGGGAGCGGTCCTCGGTCACCTCGATGAACAGGTCGGTGTCGGCCAGCCGAATCCGGTCGCCCACGGTCGGCCCGAACAGCGCCGCGTACCGGGCGCGGGAAAGCTCAGTCATCGAGTGCTCCGGCGCTCTCGGCGCGCAGGCCGGGCACCACGCGGCGGCCGGCCAGGGGGACGAGGGAGACCTCCCGGGTGATCCCGGGCTCGAACCGCACGGCGGTGCCCGCCGGGACGTCCAGCCGGCGTCCCCAGGCGGCCTCGCGGTCGAACTCCAGCGCGGGGTTGGCCACCGCGAAGTGGTAGTGCGACCCGACCTGAACCGGGCGGTCCCCGGTGTTGACCACGGTCACCGCCACCCGCTCGCGTCCCGGGTTCAGCTCCACCGGGCCCTCGCCGGGCACCACCTCGCCCGGGATCACGGGATCGGCCTGTGCACGGTGACGAGCTTGGTGCCGTCCGGGAACGTGGCCTCGATCTGGACCGAGTCCAGCATCTCCGGGACGCCCTCCATCACGTCGTCCCGGGTGAGCACGGTACGGCCGGCCTCCATCAGCTCGGCCACCCCCCGCCCGTCCCTGGCACCCTCCAGCACGTACGCCGCGATGATCGCGGTGGCTTCCGGATGGTTGAGCCGCAGTCCGCGCGCCCGCCGCTCCCGGGCCACCTGCGCGGCCACATGGATCAGCAGTCGTTCCTGCTCATGTGGGGTGATCAGCACCTGCTCGACGCTAGTGCCCCGAAGCCGCACCACAACGCCCCGGTTGCGGATTTAACTGCGAATTAACGAACGATCTCGATGGGGGCGCCGCCGGGGAAGGGGGCCGGTGACTGGCCTCGGGTTCCGTGGCCGAGGTGGTGATCTTTTGGTAACGCGCCCCTTACGGGCTCGCATTTTGGGCGAAATGGGACAGTCCGAGACTCCGGGCGTCGAGATCTTGGAGGTGTCCCTTGCCGACGAGGGAACAACAGCAGGGATACAGCCGGCGCTCCTTCCTCACCCGGGTGGGCGCGACCGGCGGCGCGGGCGCGATGTTCGCCACCATGGGAGCGCTGGGATTGGCGCCCTCGGCGGAGGCCGCGACCAAGGTGCCCTTCCAGCCGCCGAGCCCTTCGGACTTCCGGCTGCGCGGCCGGGGCGCCGCGAAGGTGCTGGTCCTGGGGGCGGGTGTGGCCGGGCTGGCCGCCGCCTACGAGCTGGGCAAGGCCGGATACGACTGCACGATCCTGGAGGCCCAGGACCGGGTCGGCGGGCGCAACCGCACGCTGCGGGGCGGCGACCGGCTGGCGGAGATGGGCGGCGCCACCCAGCGCGTCCGGTTCAGCGACGGCCAGTACATGAACGCCGGGCCCGCCCGTATCGCGCAGTGGATGACCACCATGGACTACTGCCGCGAACTGGGCGTCCCGCTGGAGGTCTTCACCAACTCCAACGCCGAGGCCCTCATCTACAACGAGTCGGCCGGTATGAAGGCCCCAGTCAAATGGCGCACCGCCAAGGCGGACGTGTTCGGCTACATCTCCGAACTGCTCGCCAAGGCCACCGACCAGGGCGCCCTGGACCAGCGGCTCACCGCCACCGACAAGGAACGGCTGCTGTCGTTCCTGTCCGGCTTCGGCGCGATCGGTTCTAAGACCAGTGGCTACGCCTACACCGGCACCGACCGGCGCGGTTACACCGTCGACCCGGGGGCCGGACATCAGGCGGGCACCCCCCTGGGGCCGCCACCGTCGCTGTCGGAGGTGCTGGCCAGCGGCGTCGGCCGGTCATTCTCCTTCGAGTTCGGCTACAGCCAGGCGATGCTGATGTTCCAGCCCGTCGGCGGCATGGACGCCATCCCCAGGGCGCTGGCCAGGGCGGTCGGCCACGGAAAGATCAAGACCGGCGCCAAAGTCACCAAGATCACCAACCTGGCGAGCGGGGTGCGGGTCGAGTACGTCGCCGGCGGCCGCACCAAGGTCGCCGAGGCCGACTATGTGATCGCCACGCTGCCGCCGAACATCCTCGCCAAGATCCCGCACAACCTGGGCGCCGGAGTCCAGGCGGCGCTGTCCACCCCGGTCCCGGCCGCCACCGGGAAGATCGGGCTGGAGTACCGCAGCCGCTGGTGGGAGCTGGAGGACAACATCTACGGCGGCATCACCAACACCGACCTGGACCTGGCCACCATCTGGTACCCGTCCTACGGCTACAACGACCGCCGCGGGCTGCTCATCGGCTACTACAACTTCGGCGCCGCCGCCGACACATACGCGGCCATGACCCACGAACAGCGGCTCACGAGGGCGCTCAACCAGGGCGCCAAGATCCACGGGGACAAGTACCGCAAGGACATCGCGGCGTCAGTGTCCATCGCCTGGAAGCGGCAGGAGCACATCGAGGGCGGCTGGATCAGCTGGCCCTCCCGGGGCGCCGAGTACAAGCTGCTCAACGAGGCCCAGGGCAACGTCTACTACTGCGGCGACTGGCTCAGCTATGAGATCGCCTGGCAGCACGGCTCCTTCGAGTCGGCCCGCAAGGTCGTGTCCGAGCTCCACCAGCGAGTGCTGAAGTCCTAGAGGGGACAACGATGCGTCGAAAGATCGTTACCGGGGCCGTTGCCCTGACCATGCTGGTCGGCTTCGGCGGGGCCGCCTCCGCCGCCCCCGAGCGCAAGCCCAAGCCGCCCAAGCCCACCGAGGTCAAGGTCGCGCTGCCGGAGGGGCAGAGCAACCCGTCCATCGCCAACGGCGTCGGCGTCGGCTCCCTGGTCACCACCTACACCTCCAGTGGCCTGGGCCCGGCGGGCACCAACACCTCCGCGCCCGCCGGGACGCCCGAACGCTACGTCGACTTCCCCGGCGGCGCCCTGCCACCGGGCGTCACCCTCACCGAGGCCCAGTCCATCAACGCGCTCAGGCAGATCAGCGCCAACCTCCAGGCCGCCGGGCTCACCCCCCGCGACGTGATCTCGATGCGCGCCTACCTGAGCAACCCGCCGGGCTCCGACACCGCCGACTTCGCCGGTTGGAACCGCGCCTACCGCCAGTTCTACGCCAACACCGACCTGGTCACCGGCAAGGTCGTCAACGTGCCGCTGGGCACGGCGGCGCCCGCCCCGCCCCTGTACGTCAACCCGGCCCGGCCGGCCCGGGTGACGCTGGAGATCGAGAACCTGCCGGTCCAGGGCTGGCTGGTCGAGGTGGAGGTGGTCGCCGCCTACCGCCACCGCTGAGCAGGGCGCCCCGCCGGTGGACGAGAGCCCCCCGGCGGGGCGGCCCGCGTGCGCTGAACGCCCCTCAGGGGCCGGTCCGCCGCCCGATGCCCGGGTAGTCCACCACCAGGCCGTCCCGGTCGAAGACGATGTCCTCGGTGAAACCGGGGACGGCGAAGTTGACGATCGCGTGCTCGCCGTCCCGGCGGACGAACGTGTAGGTCTGCCGGGACGGCGTCACCGTCAGGTCCGGCACCGAGACCCACGCCGTCAGGAACTCCACCGGCCCGCCGCCCTCCAGCAGCCCCGACCGCAGCACCGGCATCGTGTTGGTCAGCGGCGACAGGCCCAGGTCGCAGTCCAGGGCGCCCCGCACGGCGGCGGCGTCCCCGCCGGGCGGCGGCAGCGCCACATGCCCTTCGGCCTTGGCCCGCACCGTCCACACCTCGTCCGGGCCGTTGACCAGCTCGATCGAACGCCGCCACGGCCCGCTGTCCGGATCGACGCCCTCCACCCGGACCTGCAGCGTCGACGTCACGTACCCGTCGACCGTCGCCAGCTCGTACTCCAGCCGGTACGGCACCGGGTCGCCTCCGAGAGCCCAGCCCGAGGCGGTCAGCGAGCCGCCCTCGAACGCCACCTCCGCCAGTTCAGCCCCCTGGGGCTTCACCCACACGATGGATCTCGTCATGGTGGTCAATATGCCCACCGTGACCCGTGTTACGGGACGGCCCGGGATGTCGGACGCCGGGACTAGACTCGCGGCGTGGCAGGCCGGATTCGCAACGAGGACATCGCGCTCGTCCGTGAGCGGTCGCCGATCGCCGACGTCGTGGGGGAGTATCTGCAGCTCCGCAACGCGGGCGGCGGCGACCTGAAGGGCCTGTGCCCCTTCCACGACGAGAAGTCCCCGTCGTTCAACGTGACCCCCTCCCGGGGGCTGTACTGGTGCTTCGGCTGCGGTGAGGGCGGCGACGTCATCACCTTCGTGCAGAAGATGGAGCACCTGACGTTCGCGGAGGCGATCGAGCGGCTGGCGGCCAAGGCGGGCGTTGAGCTGCGCTACGAGGAGGGCGGCTACAGCCCGCGCCAGGACGGGCAACGCGCCCGGCTGGTGGAGGCGCACAAGGCCGCCGCCCAGTTCTACGCCGAACGGCTGGCCTCCGACGACGCGTCGATCGGCCGGCGGTTCCTGGCCGAGCGGGGGTTCGACCTCGCGCACGCCGAGCATTTCGGGGTGGGGTACGCGCCCCGCGAGTGGGAGGCCCTGGTCAGGCACCTGCGGGGACGCGGGTTCAGCGACCGGGAGCTGATCAATGGCGGGCTGGCCCGGGAGGGGCGGCGCGGGCCGGTGGACCGGTTCCGGGGACGGCTGATGTGGCCGATCCGCGACATGACCGGCGACGTGATCGGGTTCGGCGCGCGCAAGCTGTACGACAACGACGACGGGCCCAAGTACCTCAACACCCCCGAGACGCCGCTGTTCAAGAAGAGCACCGTGCTGTACGGGGCGGACCTGGCCAAGAAGGAGATGGCGCGGCGCCGCCAGGCGGTGATCGTGGAGGGCTACACCGACGTGATGGCCTGCCACCTGGCCGGGGTGCCGACCGCGGTGGCCACCTGCGGCACCTCCTTCGGTGAGGACCACACCAAGCTGCTGCGCCGGCTGCTGATGGACCAGCCGGACGCGCGGGCCGAGATCATCTTCACCTTCGACGGCGACGCGGCCGGGCAGCGGGCGGCGCTGCGCGCCTACGCGCAGGACCAGCGGTTCGGCTCGCAGACCTTCGTGGCGGTGCAGCCGGACGGGCTGGACCCGTGCGACCTGCGGCTCAAGCACGGGGACGCGGCGGTGCGCGATCTGGTCGCCTCCCGCACCCAGCTGTTCGAGTTCGTGATCAGGGCCACCATCGAGCGCTACGACCTGGGCAGCAACGAGGGCCGGCTGGCCGCCCTGGACGCCGCCGCCCCGGTGGTGGCGGGCATCAAGGACGCCGGGCTGCGCAAGATGTACGCCGCCAGCCTGGACCGTTGGCTGGGCATCATGGACGAGGAGTTCGTGCTGCGCCGCGTCCGCGAGCAGAGCGGCGGGCCGCGGCAGGCGGGCGGCCGGGAGCGGGCGGGCGCCGCCGAGCGGCCGGCGCCCCAGGGGCCGCGGCAGGACCCGGCCGACCCGGACGTGCAGCGCGAGTGGGAGCTGCTGAAGTTCGCGGTGCAGCGGCCCGCGACCCTCGGCCCGGCCTTCGACGAGCTGCCCGAGTCGGCGTTCACGGCCCCGCCGCACGCCGCCGTGCGCGCGCTGATCGCCCAGGCCGGCGGGACGGCCGCGGCCGACGGGACGGACTGGGCGGTGCGGCTGCGCGAGGAGGCGCCCAGCGAGCAGGTGGCGGCGCTGGTCACCCGGCTCGCGGTGGAGCCGCTGCGGCTCTCCGGGGAAACGGACAACCGATATGCCGCCGAGCTACTCGCCCGAATCTGGGAGCGCCAGCTCACCAGTGAGATCGCCGCGCTGAAGGCTAAACTCGAACGGCTGAATCCGGTCGAGCGGCCCGAGGACTACAACCGGTTGTTCGGCGATCTGGTGGCCCTTGAGCAGCAGCGACGTGTGATGCGTGAGCGTGCCATCGGGTCGCCATAGCACACTTCGCGTGAAAATGGGTGCTGTGATCTAGCACTCGTTTGCCGCACACTGTCACTGTGGGCCCTTCGGTGCTGCCAAGCGAAGCGCCATCGGTTGACCAGGTGGCGGACCTCGTCGCGCGTGGAAGAGAACGCGGCGGTGTGACCGTCGACGACGTCACCGCCGCGATCGATCGTTCCGATTTGCCGGCGGACTCGCTCGACCGGGTCGTCTGGATGCTCGCCGAGCAGGGGGTGGAGGTTCTCGAGTCTCCGGGGGAGAGCGAGGATCTCGCGCGAGCTGACGAGGGCGATCTCGGCAAGCGGGCGCCGACGAGCGATCTGGTCCGGATCTACCTGCGGGAGATCGGGCGCGTACCGCTGCTGACGGCAGAAGATGAAGTCGAACTCGCCAAATCGATCGAGGCGGGACTGTTCGCCGAGGAGAAACTGGCCCGGGCGGCCATCATCTCCCCGGTGGAACGGCTCGACCTCGAACTGCTCGCGCGGGAGGGAGCTCGTGCGAAGCAACGCCTCATCGAGGCCAACCTGCGCCTGGTGGTCTCGATCGCCAAACGCTACGTGGGCCGGGGAATGCTGTTCCTCGACCTCATCCAGGAGGGCAATCTCGGACTGATCCGCGCCGTCGAGAAATTCGACTACACCAAAGGTTTCAAGTTCTCCACCTACGCCACCTGGTGGATCCGCCAGGCCATCACCAGGGCGATCGCCGACCAGGCCCGGACCATCCGGATCCCGGTGCACATGGTGGAGACCATCAACAAGCTGGTGCGGGTGCAGCGGCAACTGCACCAGGACCTGGGCCGCGAGCCCGTCCCCCAGGAGATCGGCAAGGAGATGGGGCTGTCGGCCGAGCGGGTCATGGAGATCCAGCGGATCGCGCAGGAGCCGGTGTCCCTGCAGTCGCCGATTGGGGAGGAGGACTCCGACCTCGGCGACTTCATCGAGGACGCCGACGCGGTGGTCCCCATCGAGGCCGCGGCGTTCATCCTGCTCCAGGACCAGCTCGAGGACATCCTGTGCACGCTGTCGGAGCGGGAGCAGCGCATCATCCAGCTGCGCTTCGGCCTGACCGACGGCCATCCCCGCACCCTGGAGGAGGTCGGGCGCGAGTTCGGGGTGACCCGCGAGCGCATCCGCCAGATCGAGTCCAAGACGCTGGCCAAGCTCCGCCACCCCTCCCGCGCCCAGATGCTGCGCGAGTACCTCGACTGACGTCCGGGAGGGAGCCGTCCCTAGGATCGTTCTTATGACGGCTCCCTCTTTGGACGGCAGGCGGTTTCGCGCGGTCGCCGACGTGACCGGCGGTGAGGTCGGCACCGGCACGACCTTCGAGTACCACGAGCGGGACGGTGAGATCTGGGCCGCCTACAGCGGCGGCGCGATCCGGCGCGGCCACCTGGTGGGCACCCGCGACGGCGACCGCCTCGACTTCCGTTACAGCCAGCTCAACGTCGAGGGGCAGACCGCGAACGGCCACTGCGTGTCGGTGGTGCGGGTGCTGGACGACGGGCGGCTCAGGCTGGAGGAGACCTGGCAGTGGGAGTCCCAGCCGGGATCGGGCACCAGCGTGGTCGAAGAGGTCGTTGACGGGACATGAACGTCCACCGGTCGTCTACGGTGGAGAGCATGCTGATCGTCACGACTGATGGCCTGCCGGGGTTCGAGATCCGCAGGGTGCTCGGCCCGGTGCTCGGGGTGGCCGTGCACAACGATCAGGGCATGGTCCCGGGCCCGTCGCCCAGCAGCGGCACCTTCCGCAGGTCGACCGGCGAGCAGCCGGGGCTCGGCCTGGCCCCCACCCGCCGGGAGGCGGTGCAGCGGCTGGCCGAGGAGGCCCAGCGGATGGGCGCCAACGCCGTTGTGGGCATGTGCTTCGACAACGCCCTCGTCGGCGGCGGCCGGGGCGGCCACGAGGTGTGCGCCTACGGCACCGCCGTGGTGGCCGAGCCCGCCCACGGCCAGGCGCAAGGTCAGCACCAGTACGCCAAGACCGGCCCCCAGGGCCAGCCGGCCCCGCCGCCGTACGTGGAGCCGCAGCCCGGCCGCCCGCCCATGGTCGGCCGCAACCTGACGATCGGCCTGCACGGCGACAACCCGAGGTGACCGGCCGGGCCGCCCCCTGGCGGCGTCCAGGTCGGTTCCGGCGCGGGCGAGCAGCGGCCCGGTCATCGGCCGGCGGCCGTTCGCCCGGCGGTGGGTCCGCAGAGACGTCGTGCCGTTCGCCCGGCGGTGGGACCGGGGTCAGCGACGGCCGGCGCGTTCGGCCCGGACCCGTTCGACGACGTCGCGGGCGGCGGTCTTGATCGACTCCAGCTCCCGTAGGTAGGCCCAGTAGTCGGGGTGGGCGCCGCGCAGCCGCTGTGGCGCGGCCTCCAGCCGTTCCACCAGCCCGTCCAAGGTCCGGGCGTGCTGCGGGGAGATCGCCGAGCCGGCGGTGACCACCAGCTTCTGGGCGTCGCGGACCACGAACCTGGCGGCCTCGGCGGGTCCGGCCGGATCGGCCGCGGCGGCGTCCAGCTCGGCCAGCCGGCCGGTGACCTGCCCGGCCCGCCGATCGGCGGCGCTCAGCTCGGTGCGCGCGGCGGTCACCGCCTGCTGCGCCTGCCGCCACCGGCCGTGCCCGACGTGCGCCTCGGCCTCGGCGATCCGCTCCTGGGCCCGGGCCACCCCCTCCTCGATCGCCGCCGGCGCGTTTCGCAGGTCCTGCCAGCAGGCCTGCGAGTAGCCGCGCAGCAGCCGGCTCATCGCCTCCCGCACCGGCCCGGCCCGTCCGGCCACCACCTGGGCCCGGGTACGCACCGAGGCCAGCGAGTGGCGCACCTTCTCGGCCGCCTTCGGCAGTTCCTCGGCCTGCTCGCGGGCGGCCTCGGCCAGCCGCCGCACCTCCTCGGCCGCATCCAGCGCCCCGGACAGGCCCAGCCCGCCGAGCCCCTGCGCCGACAGCCGGGCCAGCGTGTCGCGCGCCCGGGTCAGCCCGGCCGCCGGCTCTTCGGCGTCCAGCCCGGCCGCCCGGGCCCGGGAGACCGCCTCCTCGGCCGCCGCCACCGCGTCCCGGGCGGCCGTCAGCCGGGGCGGCAGCTGGTCCAGCGCCGCCTCCAGGCCGGCCAGCCGGGTGCCCAGCCGGGCGGCGAAGCCGTTGAGGTCCGCGGTGGCCTTGGTGAGCCCCTCGGTCACCGCCGTCAGGGCCCGGCGCGCGGCGTCGTACTCGGCCGCGGACCGTTCCTCGTCGTTGAGGTCGTGGGAGTCCAGGACGGCGATATAGCTCGCGGAGGCGGCGTCGGCCCGCTCGTCGAGAGCGGCGAACTCGCGCTGGGCGGAGACCGCGGCGGCCGGGTCCAGGTCGGCGAAGACGGTGACCCGCCCCCCGACGTACCGCTGCGCCTGGTCCATCTCGTAGAAGGCGCTCGCAGCGCTCTCCCGCGCCGCGAGCGCGGCCGTCCTGGCCGCCTGGGCGGCCGTGTCACGGCGGCCGCGCCGACGCTGCTCGCCCGCTCCCCGCACTGCGCCTCCGCCGCTCGTTCCGCGTCCGGTACGTCCCCCAGTCTCGCCCACATCGGGCGATGTGTTCACCGGCAGGGGGCGGTTCGGTTCTGTTATTCGGGGGCGGACGGACGGTAAGGGAACGGATAGCATCGCCACGACGTCTTATGGATGTCGGACCTCGGCCGACGGCGATTCGAAGATCAATCCAGGAGGTACTGTGGGTGTCAGTCTGAGCAAGGGCGGCAATGTCTCGCTCACCAAGCAGGCCCCGGGTCTGACCGCGGTCACCGTGGGCCTGGGCTGGGACGTGCGCACCACCACCGGTACCGACTTCGACCTGGACGCCTCGGCGATCGTCGTGGACGCCTCCGGCAAGGTGCTCTCCGACCAGCACTTCGTGTTCTTCAACAACCTGAAGACCCCCGACGGCTCGGTGGAGCACACCGGTGACAACCTCACCGGCGCCGGCGAGGGCGACGACGAGCAGGTCAAGGTGAACCTCGCCGGCATGGCCGCCGAGGCGCAGCGGGTGGTCTTCGCCGTGTCGATCTACGACGCCGACAGCCGCGGGCAGAACTTCGGCCAGGTCCGCAACGCCTTCATCCGGGTGCTGAACCAGGGCGACGGCAGCGAGCTGGCCCGCTACGACCTGTCCGAGGACGCCTCCACCGAGACCGCGATGGTCTTCGGCGAGCTGTACCGCAACGGCGCCGAGTGGAAGTTCCGGGCGGTCGGCCAGGGGTACGCCTCGGGGCTGGCTGGCATCGCGACGGACTTCGGCGTCAACCTCTGACCGGGTCGCCCGGCCCCGGGGATCCGGACCAGGCGATCGCGTTCCGCCGCACATCCGGCTGCGGCCGCCCGCCCCGCGCACCAGGGGCCGGCATCGGGGGACACGCAAGGGATCACAGGCACCACAACGGAGTAGGAGCAGCCCGACCATGGGAGTTTCCCTCGCCAAGGGCGGTAACGTCTCACTGTCCAAGGCCGCGCCCAACCTGACCGCGGTGGCGGTCGGCCTGGGCTGGGACGTCCGCGCGACCACCGGCGCGGACTTCGACCTGGACGCCTCCGCGCTGTTGCTCAACAGCGCCGGCAAGGTCATCTCCGACCAGCACTTCGTGTTCTTCAACAACCTGCGCAGCCCGGACGGTTCGGTGGAGCACACCGGTGACAACCTGACCGGTGAGGGCGAGGGGGACGACGAGGTCATCAACGTCACCCTCACCCAGGTTCCGGCCGAGTGTGAGCGCATCGTCTTTCCGGTGTCGATCTACGACGCCGATAACCGCGGACAGAGCTTCGGCCAGGTCCGCAACGCCTTCATCCGCATCGTCAACCGGGCCGACAACTCCGAGCTGGCCCGTTTCGACCTGACCGAGGACGCTTCGACCGAGACCGCGATGGTCTTCGGCGAGCTGTACCGCTACCAGTCAGAGTGGAAGTTCCGGGCGGTCGGCCAGGGGTACGCCTCGGGCCTGGCCGGCATCGCCATGGACTTCGGCGTCAACGTGGGCTGACACGCTGACGTTTCCCCGCCACGTCTAGCAGAAACACATTCATGATTCTTCGCACCTTCGGGTGGTCGTTCGCCGTCACCGCCCTGGGCCTGGTCGCCGCGCTGCTGTACGGCGGCCCGGCCGGACTGGCATTGGTGGCCGTCCTCGCCGTCCTGGAGATCTCGCTGTCGTTCGACAACGCCGTGGTCAACGCCAAGGTGTTGGACCGGATGAGCCCGTTCTGGCAGAAGATCTTCCTGACCATCGGTATCGCCATCGCGGTGTTCGGCATGCGGCTGGTCTTCCCGCTGCTGATCGTCGGGATCACCGCCAAGTTGAACCCGATCGAGGCCATCGACCTGGCGTTCAACGACCACGAGGCGTACGCCGACCGGATGCACGAGGCGTATCCGATGATCGCGGCCTTCGGCGGCATGTTCCTGCTGATGCTGTTCCTGGACTTCGTGTTCGAGGAACGCGCCGACAAGTGGCTGCCGTGGCTGGAACGGCCGCTGGCCCGGATCGGCAAGCTCGACCAGCTGTCGGTGGTCGTCGCCGGCGGTTCGCTGGCCTTCGTGGCCGGCAACTTCGCCGACGACCCCGGCCAGGTGATGATCGCCGGTGTGCTCGGCATGGTGACCTACATCCTGGTCAACGGGCTGGGCGAGCTGTTCGCCGACGGGGGCGATCTCGGCGAGGAGGGTGAGGGCAAGGGGGGCACCGGTCCCAACGGGCTGGTGCTGGCCACCGGCAAGGCCGGGTTCTTCCTGTTCCTCTACCTGGAGGTGCTGGACGCCTCGTTCTCCTTCGACGGGGTCATCGGGGCGTTCGCGATCAGCACCGACCCGGTCGTCATCATGCTGGGCCTGGGCATCGGCGCCATGTACATCCGGTCGCTGACGGTGTTCCTGGTCCGCAAGGGCACCCTGCACGAGTACGTCTACCTCGAGCACGGGGCGCACTGGGCCATCGGCGCGCTGGCGGCCTGCATGCTGATCAGCATCGGCTCCCACGTGCCCGAGTGGATCACCGGCGGGCTCGGCGCGGGTCTGATCATCGCGGCGTTCCTGTCCTCGGTGCTGCGCAACCGGCGAGAGGGCGACGGTGAGCCCGGCGACGAGGCCGGCGAGGGCAAGGAGTTGCATCCCACGGGTGTGTCAGGGAGTTAGTCACTGACGAAGGGATGAACCCGACCATGTCCATCTCGCTGCACAAGGGGCAGAAGGTCTCACTGGCCAAGCCGGACGGGGGCACGCTCGGCAAGGTCAGGATGGGGCTGGGCTGGGACGCGGTCGTCCGGAGGGGACTGTTCGGCAGGAGGAGGCAGTCGATCGACCTCGACGCCTCCTGCCTGCTGTTCGATCCCTCCGGCAACCTCGTCGACGCGGTCTGGTTCCGTCAGCTGCGCAGCAAGGACGGGTCCGTTCAGCACACCGGCGACAACCTCACCGGTGCGGGGCAGGGCGACGACGAGTCGATCGACGTGGACCTGGTCGCCCTGCCCGCCGGCATCGCCCAACTGGTGTTCACCGTCAACTCCTTCACCGGCCAGGACTTCTCCCAGATCGCGGGCGCGTTCTGCCGGCTGGTCGACGAGGCCACCGGGCAGGAGCTGGCGCGTTACGACCTGTCGGGGTCCGGGCCGCACACCGCGCAGATCATGGCGAAGCTGACCCGGGACGGGCGGGACTGGTCGATGACCGCGATCGGCGCCACCGCCACCGGCCGTACCTTCCAGCATCTGCTGCCGGCGGTGTCGGCACATCTGTGATCGTGCATGCCGAGGGCCGGTGGACTCACGGTTCACCGGCCCTCGGCATGTTCGCCGTCCTGCCGAGGTGACGGCCGGCACATATCCAAAACGTGCTATTCGGTACAGCCCCCCGTATATCGTTCCGAAGGGTGGTTCGGGCCGGGGCCGTCGGGACGTGCCCGTTAGACCATGGAAAGGGATCGCTTCCATGCGACACTTCGACCACGTCTCCGCCGCCCGGCGCAAGCACCTGTTCTTCCGGCACCCGAGGTCGTTCGGCCGCGACGCCGATCCGGCCCTGCTGGCGGTGGCGCTCGGCGCCACGCTCTACAGCCCGGCCACCCGCCCCACCCTGGCCGGCGACATCGCCAAGGCCGCCCGCCGCGGGGTGATGAGCATGGTGGTGTGCCTGGAGGACGCCATCCCCGACGACGAGGTGCCCGCCGCCGAGGCCAACCTGGTGGGGCAACTGCGCACCGTGCACGCCGCCGGGACCGCCGCCCCGCTGCTGTTCATCCGGGTCCGCCTCCCCGAGCAGATCGACGACCTGACCCGGCGGCTCGGCGACGCGGTCGACCTGGTCAGCGGGTTCGTGCTGCCGAAGTTCACCGCCGCCACCGGTGGAGCGTTCCTGGAGGCGCTGGAGCAGACCGCGCCGCTGGCCGCGCGCCGGCTGCTGGCCATGCCGGTGATCGAGAGCCGGGAGGCGATCTACCGGGAGACCCGTACCGAGATGCTGCACGACGTGGCGCGGCTGCTGGCCAAGCACGCCGAACTGGTGCTGGCGGTGCGGCTGGGCGCCACCGACCTGTGCGCCGCCTACGGCCTGCGCCGGCCGCCCGATCTGACGATCTACGACATCCATCCGGTGGCCAGCGTGATCGCCGATGTGGTCAACGTGCTGGGCCGGGCCGACGGCAGCGGCTTCGTGGTCACCGGCCCGGTGTGGGAGTACTTCTCCGCTGGGGAACGGCTGTTCAAGCCCCAGCTACGACAGGCGCCGTTCGAGCGGCGCGACGCGACCACGCTCCGGGAGAACATCATCAGTGCCGAGCTGGACGGGCTGATCCGCGAGGTGCACCTCGACAAGGCCAACGGGCTGATCGGCAAGACTGTGATCCATCCGTCCCATGTCGCCGCCGTGCACGCGTTGTCGGTGGTGACCCACGAGGAGTACTGCGACGCCGCCGACATCCTCGGCGTCACCGGCGGCGGCGCGATGGCCAGCGCCTACGCCAACAAGATGAACGAGGCCAAGCCGCACCGGGCGTGGGCCGAGCGGCTGATGCTGCGCGCCCAGGTGTTCGGGGTGGCGGCCGAGGACGTCACGTTCGTGGAACTGCTCGAAGCGGCGGGCGGCCGGTGAGCGGCTGGAACGGGACCTGGGTCGCCGAGCGCCTGGGGGTACGGCTGGCCGACGGTGACCGCCCGTTCGGCGTCGGGCTGGCCGATCTGGTCGGCCTGGCGGTGCGCCGCAACCCGCGCCGCGCCCATCTGCTGGTCTCCGCGGTGCTGGGCAAGCATGTGCCGACCGACCCCCGCCTGGTGCACGGTGCGGGCCTGCTGCTGGGCCGCCTGATCACCGACCTGCCCGCCGGAACGGCCGCCGCCGCGGGCCATGCCCTGCGCGCCGCGCTGGCCGACCAGGCGGCGGGCGGCGTCCCGATCAAGGAGACGACCCCCAGCGCAGGGGACGACCTGCGGCTCTGGCCGGCGGAGGGGGAGGAGGGGAACGCACGGTCGTCCTCGCATCTCGGTACCGCCGGGTTCGGCGGCCGGGCGTCGGACTCCCGGACGAGCCTGCCGCCGGGTCTGCACAGCGCCACCGGCTCGCCCGGCGCCGCCGATATGCCGGGCGGCGCGGCACCCGGGCGGGCGGCGGCGCGGTTGCGGGACGTTCTGCTGGCCGGCCAGGGCGCGCCGATGGGCGCCCTGGTGATCGGGTACGCCGAGACCGCGACGGCCCTGGGGCACTCGGTGGCCGACGCGCTGGGCGGCGCCGGCTACCTGCACTCGACCCGCCGTCCCGTGGCCGGGATACCGCCCTACGGGGGGTTCGAGGAGGAGCACAGCCACGCCACCAGCCACCTGCTGCTGCCCGCCGACCGGGCACTGATGGAGGCGGACGGGCCGGTGGTGCTGGTCGACGACGAGCTGTCCACCGGCAACACGGTGCTCAACACGATCCGTGCGCTGCACGCCCTGCGCCCGCGCGACCGCTACGTTCTGGCCGCCCTGGTGGACGTGCGGGGGCCACGGGACCGGGCGCGGATGGCGGCCTTCGCCGACGAGCTGGGTACGCGCATCGACGCGGTGGCGCTGGTGTCCGGCCGGGTGGAGCTGCCGCCGGACGTGCTGGAGGCGGGTCAGGCGCTGGTCGCTGCCACCGCCGCCGCGCCTCCCACGGCGGCGCTCCCCGGCCGTGACCACCCCGTCGTCCGCGTCGACCCGGGCTGGCCGGGCGACCTGCCCGAGGGCGGGCGGCACGGCTTCATGCCCGAGCACCGCGAGCGGCTGGACAAGGAGCTGCCCGCGATGGCCACCACGCTCGCCGAGGCACTGCCCGGCCGGGCCCGGCGGGTGCTGGTGCTCGGCTTCGAGGAGCTGATGTACGCGCCGCTGCGGCTGGCCGAGGCGCTGGCCGACCTGCTGCCCGCCGTGGACGTGCGGTACTCGACCACGACGCGTTCCCCGGTGCTGGCCGTGGACGAGCCCGGATACGCCATCCGGACCCGGCTGGCGTTCCCTGCCCACGACGATCCGGCCGACGGCCCGGGGGAGCGCTACGCCTACAACGTGGCCGCGGGCGCCGACCCGTCCCGCGCGTTCGACGCGATCGTGCTGGTGGTCGACAAGGCCGGTGACACGCCGGGCATGCGGGCCGGGCTGCTGGCCCGGCTGCGCGAGATCGCCCCGGTCGTGGTGGCCGCGGTGCCCGTCCACACGCCCGTCCGGAAGGGGACCCGTTGAGCGTCCAGACCCTGCCCCGGCCGCTGTACGGGCCGGACTTCGGCAGCTACCCGGCCGAGGACGTCGCCTGGCTGCTGAAGGACCTGTCCCACGCCCGGCTGGAGGCGCCCGCCGAGGAGCGGGAGGCGGCGATCCAGGCGGGCCGCGCCCACTACGCCGAGTCGCTGCCCGTGGAGTACCAGCCCGGCCCGCGGTACCTGCGGCTGTTCCACGAGGCGCTGGACGCCTCGGCGTCCCGGCTGGCCCACGCCGTCGGGCTGATCACTGAGATGATCCTCGCCGAGCGGGGCCGCGGGGCGGTGCTGGTGTCGCTGGCCCGCGCCGGCACCCCGGTCGGCGTGCTGATCCGGCGCTGGGCGCGCATCGCGCACGGGCTGGACCTGCCGCACTACACGATGAGCATCGTGCGCGGCCGGGGCATCGACCGGGTGGCGCTGCGCTACCTGGCCCGTCACCACGACCCGGCCTCGGTCATGTTCGTGGACGGCTGGACCGGCAAGGGTGCCATCACCCGGGAGCTGACCGCCGCCCTGTCCGCCCATGCCCGCGCCACCGGGATCACGTTCTCCGACGAGCTGGCGGTGCTGGCCGACCCCGGGCGCTGCGCCCAGATCTTCGGCACCCGCGACGACTTCCTCATCCCGTCCGCCTGCCTGAACTCCACCGTCTCCGGCCTGGTCAGCCGTACCGTGCTCAACGACACGCTGATCGGGCCGGACGACTTCCACGGCGCCAAGTTCTACGCCGAACTGGCCGCCGCGGACGTGTCGGCGCTCTTCCTGGACGCTGTCTGCGCCCGGTTCGGCGAGGTCGCCGAGCGGGTCGCCCGCGACTGGCCGGCCCTGCGCGAGGCCGACCGCACGCCGGACTGGTCGGGCTGGGCCGCCGTCCGGCGGATCGGCGAGCGGTACGGCATCGACGACCTCAACCTGGTCAAGCCGGGAGTGGGGGAGACGACCCGGGTACTGCTGCGCCGCGTCCCCTGGAAGATCCTGGCCCGTTCCGACGCGCTGGCGAGCGGCGACCTGGCGCACATCAGGCTGCTGGCGGAGGAACGAGGCGTCCCCGTGGTGGAGGTGGAGCCGGACGCGTTCCCCTACGCCTGCGCGGGCCTGATCCACCCCCGCTTCGGCCAGGGCGGCGCCCAGTGAAGACCGTCGTGTGCACCGACCTGGACCGCACCCTCATCTACTCCGCCGCCGCCCTCCACCTGGCGGGGCCGGACGAGACCCTGCCCAGGCTGCTGTGCGTGGAGCACTACCAGGCCAAGCCGCTGTCCTACGTGACGGAGACGGCGGCCGGGCTGCTGGAGCGGCTCGCCGAGGCCACCACGCTCGTTCCGACGACCACGCGCACGCCCGAGCAGTACCGCCGCGTCCGGCTCCTCGGCAAGCCCCCGTCGTACGCCATCTGCGCCAACGGAGGCCACATCCTGGTGGACGGGGTGGACGACGCCGACTGGGCTGCACAGGTGCGCGCCCGCGCCACCGGGGCCGAGCTCGCCGAGGTCCACGAGCACCTGACCCGGATCGGCGGCGCGTTCGTGCTGAAGCTGCGGATCGCCTCCGGCCTGTTCAGCTACGCGGTGGTGGACCGGCCGACGCTCCCGGCGGGCTGGGTGGAGGACCTGTCCGGCTGGTGCGCCGAACGGGGCTGGCGGACCTCGCTGCAGGGCCGCAAGATCTACTGCCTGCCGGCCGGGCTGACCAAGGCCGCCGCCGCGGCGGAGGTGGCCCGCCGCACCGGTGCCGACCGGATGCTGGCCGCCGGGGACTCGCTGCTGGACATCGAGCTGCTGGAGGCGGCCGACATCGCGCTGCGCCCCGCGCACGGCGAGCTCGCCGAGACCGGCTGGAACGCGCCCAACACCGCCGTCACCGTCACCCGGGGCGTCGCTGCGGGGGAGGAGATCGCCGGCCGTCTGCTGGACCGGGTGCTCGACCCGACCAAGATCCCGGCCACCGGCCCCTGGCGCCGCCTTCCGCAGCCCGACCTCCTGTGACACGGGCGCGGCGCGATCCCGTACCGGAACCGATCGGTACCGATCGGCGCTGACTCTAGGCAGGAGGCTACCGGAGGGTCACCCTGGGAGCATGAGCCCTCGTCTGACCGGTGACGAGACCGCGCTGTGGCGGGCCGCGGCCCAGGTCCTGGACGACAACTGGACCGGGTGCGGGACCGTTCCCTCACCGGGCCTGTACCCGCACCAGTGGAGCTGGGACTCGGCGTTCATCAGCATGGGCCTGGCCCGGCACCGCCGCGACCGCGCCGAACGCGAACTGCTGTCGGTGTTCCGGGGCCAGTGGTCCGACGGGCTGCTCCCGCACATCGTCTTCAACTCCCACGTCGCCCGGCACGCCTACTTCCCCGGGCCCGACCTGTGGCGCAGCCGCACGATCCCGGGCGCGCCCCGTGACTTGGACACCTCCGGTCTGACCCAGCCGCCGCTGCACGCCCTGGCGGCCCTGCGGCTGCACGAGTTCTCGGCCGATGCCGAACGCAGCCGCGACTTCCTGGCCAGGATCTATCCGCCGCTGGCCGCCCAGCACGGCTACCTGGCCCGCCACCGCGACCTGGGCGGCGCGGGATTGGCGGCCATCTGCCATCCCTGGGAGTCCGGCCTGGACAACAGCCCGGTCTGGGATCGGCCGCTGGCCGCCCTGGACCTGCCGCCGTTGGCGTACGCGCCCGACCGCACCCGGCGCAACCTGCCCATCGGCCTTGTCGGCGAGGAGCACGACCGCTACGTGCGGCTGGTCGTCCTGCTGCGCGAGGCGCGCTACCACCCCGGTCACCTGCGCGACGACCACCCCTTCGCGGCCGAGGACCCCCTGTTCAACGCCGTCTACCTGGCCTCGGCCCACGCGCTCGCCGAGATCGCCGAGATCACCGGGCACGATCCGCTGCCGCACCGGGAACGGGCGCAGCGCATCCACCGCGCCCTGCTGGACCGCCTCTGGGACCGGGAGAGCGGCTGCTTCCGGGCACTGGACCTGCGCACCGGCCGCCTCATCCCGGTCGTCACCGCAGGTGCCTTCGGGCCCCTGCTCGACCCCGACCTGCCCGGTCCCGCCCTGCGCGCCCTGGTGGAACTGCTGCTGTCGGCCAGGTTCGCGGGCGCGGCCGGATACCCGGTGCCTACCTGCGACATCCAGTCGGCCTGCTTCGACCGCGGCGACTACTGGCGCGGCCCGACCTGGATCAACACCAACTGGCTGCTGTGGCTGGGCGCGACCGGGCACGGCCTGACCGTGGTCGCCGACCTGCTGTACGGTTCCACCCTGCGGCTAGTCCGCCAGTCGGGGTTCCGCGAGTACTTCGACCCGTTCGACGGCACCGGCCGCGGCAGCCACGACTACAGCTGGTCGGCCTCGCTCGTCCTCGATCTGCTCGGCGCCCGCCACGCCCACCGGGCCGCCTAATGGGTACGGTGGGGCGCATGCTGCCGTCGTTCACCCGCAACCGGCTCCCCGCATCCGTGCGGGAGGCCCTGGATCTGGTCCGCGGCGAGCGCCCCCTGGCCTTCGCCCCCACCCGCGGCGGCTCCTATGTCGTCGCCACCGGGGTGGCGCTGCACCTGCCCACCGGCGACGGCGGGTTCGTCCGCCTGCCGTGGGAACGCATCGACCGCGCCACCTGGGACAAGGGCCGCCTGTCCGTCCACGAGACCTCCGGCGGCCCCGCCCACCACGTCGGGCTCCCCGACCCCGGCTCGGTCCCGGAGACCATCCGCGAACGGGTCACCTCCACCATCGTGGTCAACCACCCGGCGGCCCTGCCCGGCGGCGGCAAGGTCCGCATCACCGGCCGCCGCTCGCCCGCCACCGGTGAGCTGCGCTGGTCGTTCGTCTTCGAAGCCGGGCTCGACCCGGACGACCCGGGGCTGCGCGCCCAGGCCGAGCAGCTCCTGGAGAACCTGCGCCGCCAGACAGGGCTCTAGGGCTCTAGGTCCGCCCCGGGGGCCTCGCTCCCGCCTCAGTGCATCCTGGACGAGCTTGAGGGAGCCCCGGTTCCCGAGGGGGTTCCGGTCTCGGTGGGGGTCCCGGTCCCGGTCGCTTCCGCGGACGTCTTGGCGAACCCGCCGCCGGTCTCCGTCCGCGTCTGTGGCCCGCCGTGCTCGGCGCGCTCACCGTGCTCGGCGTGCCGCTTGCCGCCCATCTTGTGCCTGGCGTCGCCGGCCTTCTGCTTGGCGGTGCCGGCCAGCTCCCCAGACTTGGCCCGCAGCACCCCGGCGGTCTCCTGCACCCGCGGGTTCTCGGCCAGCTTCCGCGACTGCTGGACGATCTGCTCGTAACGCTCCCGGCCGGCCTTGGTCCCCAGCACGTAGCCGACCGCGGCACCTGCGATGAACGGAATCCTCATCTTCATGACATCCTCCGTGCTCTCGGGTCCCACCCCCATACCCAGCGAACACGGGGCCAGTCGCACCCCCTGGTATAGGTGCGCGAGCACCTGTCCGGATGCGCTAATCTGGTTCCGCCGCGGTGCGAGGAACCCCTCACACCACACCGCACGATCCCGCGTAGCTCAATCGGCAGAGCAGCCGGCTGTTAACCGGCAGGTTATTGGTTCGAGTCCAATCGCGGGAGCTACCCGTCCCCCAGGGGACACCAGGTCAGGCCCCACTCCGAGCCCGGAGCAGGGGCCTGTGGGCGTTCTGGGGGAGCCTCGTCCCGTCCCGGACCAGGGCCGTCTACGGCTTCGGCTCGCTGGGTGACGGATCTGCCTGCGGTGGACGGTCTGGGCGGTGCCGGGAACCGTCCCCCGGTGGAGGACGAGATCGTGATCCCTCCAGGGGGCACCGGCTCTGCGCCTGGACTCGACCCGTTCGAGCTCGTGCCGGATCAGGGCGGCCCAGACCGTTCGCAGCGACCAGCGGGTTTCGATCGCCGGATCGTCGGCTCGCTGCGGCTGGTGGCGGACGGTCACGCCGAGGGACGGGGTGTTCCGGCGGGGGCGGCTCGGCCGGCGCTAGAACGGTAGGTAGCGGCGACCATCCAGGGCGAGGTAGAGCGGGGCCGCGATGCCCTTGACGCTGATCGATGGATTGATCAGGAGCATCCGGTAGACGAGTTTCTGCAGGTCCGTACCGGCTCCGGTGACACGGTTCTGCCGGATCCAGTCCTTCGGCTTCGAGACGCACCGCACAGTGGGCCGCAACTTGACCATGCCACCGTCCCCGTGGATCCGCACCGAGCCGAAACTCAGCCGCGCCCAGGTGAGGCGGTGGATTGCGGTGACCTGGTGAACGTCGAGCTCGGCCCTGTACCGCCGGTCGATGCCGTACCGATGGCCTTGGACGGTCAGGCGGCCGGCGGCCGTCCGCGTGACGCTCCGAGTCGCGAAACGGGATATGTAAAGAACTACCAGGACAAAAGCCGCAGGATTGACCAGGAACTGCGGCGCACCGAGTTCACGTGCCAGAGCGTACGGCCCGCCCACCACGGCCGCCACGGACAAAAGGGTGAGGACGGCCAACCCTACGGGCTGGTCCGTGCGGTAGTGGACCACCGCGCCGGTGGCCTCCTCCTGCGATGGAGCGGAGCCCGGCAGCCGCATCGGCATCGCCTCCACCTGGCTCGGTGATATGTGGAGCACATCGAGCATGGCATTCGTCAGTGCCCCGGACAACGGTGGCCAGGCTGAATTCCTTGGTTCGCCGGGTTCTCATCCTCAGGGGAACGGGCCGTGGTGGTACGCGACTCCAAGGATTCTGCGGGGCCGTGGTTGAGGGAGGTCCGTCGTCCCGGAAAGTCCCTCCGGGAGAGGTGGGACCGGTGCCTCATGTGCGGGGGACGGTGGGGCTCGCAGCATGGCGGTATGTGGAAGCCGATCAGTGTGCTGGCCGGGACGGCCATGGTGGTGACGATGTCGGGGTGTTCGGTTCTCTCCGAGGCGGACGAAGGAACGCCGGGGGACACGAAGGCCTCGACGGCAGCGGGGTCGCAGGGGCCTCGCACGTTCGTGCTCGGGCAGACGGTGGCGGGGCTGTCCCGGGACCCGGAGAGTGACGGGGAAGGGCGGCTGGTGGTCTCGGCGAATCGGCGGGTGTTCGAGGATCTGCCCGAGTACCAGACCAGTGGGGCGGCGGGGGCGATCTACGGGACGGCGCCGCCACCGCCGAGGACCGTTGCCTTGGGCGATGACCAGGTCGTCGTCGCGGGGGCCAATGGGAAGTTCGCCGATCCCAAGGCGGCGATCGCCGTGTTTCAGAAGTCGGCGCGGGGGACGCTGACCGATCCCGCCGACGCGCCGGTCACCGAGGTCGATCCGGGGCCGCTCGGCGGGTCGGCGTCTTGTATCGAGTTGCCGACCCTGAGCGAGGACCAGAAGTTCACCGCCTGCTACTGGGCGGACGCCACCACGGCGGGCATGGCTGGTATGAAGGGCAAGTCCCCGCAGGAGGTCGCCGGGTTCATGCGCAGGGCGCGCCAGGAGGTTACGCAGCCGGCGTGACGGGAGGCGTCATCGGTGGGCGGACCATGGCCGACTGCTCCCACCGTGCCGGTGGCTTCGCAGCCGCGATACTCCCTTGCGGATCCTCGGTGGGTCTGTAGCCTCGCCGGGAGCGTTCGGCGGAAGGAACCCGCCCCGGCTCCGGCCGCAGGACGCGATCCGTCCGTGTAGACGGATCGCGAGGAGCGGCGGGCGTTCTCGCCGTGCGTTGCGGCGTGGTGCCGAGCAGAGGAGGCGGTGTGTTCCGGTGGGTGTGGGCGTTCGTCGACCGGCCGTTGGCGCGGCTGGAGGAGAGTGCGGACTTCTGGACGACGGTGACGGGGTCGTCGCTGTCGCCGCGGCGCGGGAACGCGATGGAGTTCGCGACGCTGCTGCCGGTGGCGGGGGACGCGCACTTGAAGCTTCAGGGCGTGCATGACGGGGGCGGCGCGCATCTCGACTTCGAGGTCGAGGACATTCCTGAGGCCGAGAAGACGGCGTGCGGGCTGGGGGCGGAGGTCGTCCGCCGAGAGCCGGGCCTGTCGGTGCTGCGGTCGCCCGCAGGGCAGCTCTTCTGCCTGGTGCCCTGGGAAGGCGCCGACAGCCGGTCTCCGGCGGTGACGGGACCGGACGGGGCGAGCAGCCTGCTGGATCAGGTGTGCGTCGACATCGGCCCGGCCGACTATGAGAACGAGGTGGCGTTCTGGGCGGACCTGACCGGCTGGGAGCTGCGGTCCACCGGCTCGTCCGAGTTCAGGCGACTTGTGCCGGATGCGTCCCTGCCGGTCCGGATCCTGTTGCAACGGCTGGGTGAGGACCGGCCCGCCTCATCTCATCTCGACTTCGCCTGCTCGGACGTCGCGGCGGTCCGTACCTGGCACGAGAAGCACGGGGCTCAGGTCATCGATGTGCGGACGGCCTGGACCGTCATGCGCGATCCGGTCGGCGGCATCTACTGCCTGACCGCACGGGATCCCCGGACGGGACGACGCCCCGAGTGACACGACGCCCCGGGTGACACGACGTCGGAGCGACGCGGTGGCGTCCCGAGCGGGCGGCGTCCCGAGGACGACGAGGGGAACGACGAGGTCCGGCATCCCCCGTTCTCCTGAACCGGCCATCGGTCACGGCGTTCGTCGGAACGGTGCAAACGGTGCGGCAGGCGGGAGACCTTGTGTGATTACCGTCCGCGCACGGATATTCGCACACCAAAACCCCTAAAAAAATGTCCAGAAACGGCCGTTTGGGGGGGTTGTTCCGCTTCTGGAACGTGCCTAATGTCGTTTTTGACTGGAGCGACGAAGGGCAGTCGATGGCCGACCGCGTCGACGAGCCGGTCGCCGGAGACCCCGGCGCCGGTGGGCTGGACCGGTACTTGAAGGGCTTGGCCGAGGAACTGGCCGCGGCGCGGCAGGCCGGCGATCCGGCCAGCCGGGCGCGGCATCTGGCCAGGTTGCAGCGGATGTCGGGCTGGGCGCTACGCCAGGCCGTCACCGAGTATCACGGCCAGGGCGGGACGGGCCGGCAGGACACTGCCCGGTTCGTGGACGTCCAGTTCGGCACCCTCTACCGGCGGCACCAGGCCGGCGGTCGTATCACCGGCGGCGACGACGCCCCACCCCGGGAGAACGGCCCGCCGCACCGGGAGATCCGCGACGACCGCACGGTCGTTCCCGAGGAGGACGACCGGAGGCGGACCGGCGTGGAGTTTCTCATCCTGGGGGAAATGGTCGTCCGTTCCCGGGAGCGGATGGTGCCGCTGCCGGGGCCGAGCGTGCGCGCCCTGCTGGGAGCGTTGCTGCTCGCCTCGGGGGACATCGCCGGTGAGGATCGGCTCCTCGAACTGGCCTGGGGCGCCGAGAAGGGCAGCCGCCGGGCGTTGCAGTGCGCCGTGCACCGGCTGCGCGCCTGGCTCCGCGAGGTCGCGGGACCGCGGTACCGCCTGGAGCATGCCGGGTCCGGATACCGGCTCACGGTGCCGGACGGGGCCGTCGACATCACCCGCTTCCGGGATCGGATGGCGGCCGGTGCCATGACCGGCGATCCGGAGCGCCGGATGGCCCTGCTGTCGGCCGCGCTCAAGGAATGGCGGGGCCCGGTGCTGGGCGGGCGCCCCGAATGGCTGGCCGCCGACCCCGCCGTGCGGGCGGTGGAACAGGCACGCGTCGACTGCGCCGGGGAACTCGCCGACCTGGCGTTCCGGCTGGGACGCCCGGCCGAGGCCATCGCGCTCGTGGGGGAGGTGGCCGCGGCCGCGCCCTACGACGAGCCGTTGCAGGCGCGGCTGGTGCGGCTGTTGTCGGCCTGCGGGCGCCATGCCGAGGCGCTGCGTCATGTCGAGCGGGTCCGGCAGCGGCTGGCCGACGACCTGGGGGTCGCGCCGTCCCGTGAGGTCCGCAACGCCCACACGGCGGCACTGCGGGGTGACGACCGGCCCGCCGCGTCCCCCAGGCAACTGCCGTCGGACGTTCCCGACTTCACCGGACGGCGGCGGGAGATCGCCGCGATCAGCGAGCCGATGCTGTCGGGCCGCGACCGCGGCGGCCCTCTCGTCTTCGCGATCGACGGGCCGGCCGGTGTCGGCAAGACCGCGCTCGCCGTCCACGTGGCGCATCGCGCGGCCGCCCTGTTCGCCGACGGCCAGCTCTATGCGGAGCTGCGCGGATCCGGCTCCCGTCCGGTCGATCCGGCGGACATCCTCGGGCGGTTCCTGCGCGCCCTGGGGGTGGACGACGCGGTGATCCCGTGTTCGCTGGACGACCGCGCGGCCCTCTACCGTTCCCGGACGGCGGGCCGCAGACTTCTGGTGCTCCTGGACAACGCCGTGGACGAGGCGCAAGTGCGGCCGCTGGTGCCGGCCGCGTCCGGTTGCGCCGTGCTGGTCACCGGCAGGATCTCACTGGCCGGGCTGACCGGAGCCCGCCCGGTGCGGCTCGACGTGCCCGGAACGGACGACGCCGTCCGGCTGCTCGGGCGCGTGTGCGGCCGGGACGGCGCGACCGGCGACCCCGCGGTACGGGAGATCGCGGACCTGTGCGGCCGCCTGCCGCTGGCCGTGCGCATCGCCGGGGCGCGGCTGGCCACCCGCCCCGAGCTGAGCCCCGGCCAGTTGGCCGCGCGCCTGCGGGACCCGGACCGCAGGCTCGACGAGCTCGCCGCCGGCGACCTGGCCATCCGGCCGAGCCTGGAGGCGGGCTACCGGGATCTGCCCCCCGCCCAGCGGCGGGTGTTCCGGCTGCTCGGACTGCTGCCCCCGGCCGGCTTCACTCCCCGGGCGGCCGCCGCCCTGCTGGGCGTCTCCCCCGACGGGGCCAGGACACGGCTGGAGTCACTGGTGGACGCCCGGCTGCTGGACCCCCTCGGCGAGGACGAGACCGGACAGCCCCGGTACCGCATGCCGGACCTGCTGCGGCTGTACGCTCGTGAACGCGCCCGCGCCGAGGAGCCGGGCTTCACCTTGGACGCCGCGCTGCGCCGCTCCCTCGGCGAAGACCAGGCAGGGCACCTCCTCCCACCGGACCGGCTCGTCGGCCTGGAGAACGGCTGAGTCCGCAGCCGCTCATACCGGTCTGAACAACGGCTGGGTTCGCAGCCGCCTACCGGTCTGGAGAACGGCCGGGTTCGTAGCCGCCTACCGGTCTGAACAATGGCCGGGTTCGCAGCCGCCTACCGGCCTGAAGAACGGTCGGGCGGAGCCGTCATGCCGCTCTGAAGGCGGCTGGGGCGAAGCGGGTCCAGGGGCGCGGTCGGGCTGAGAGCGGGTTGAGAGCGAACTGAAAGCGGTGATCGGTGACGATGCATTCGTGATCACAGCAGCCGGCTCTGGGGAGCCCGAGGGCGACGCCGCCGACCGGGGGGTGTTCGAGGACTTCCCGGCGTTCCTGCGGTTCGATCCGCCGGAGCTCCAGGACGGCTCGATGGTCATCCGGGCCGTGCCGGCGGACGTTCGCGAACGCCGCAGGCTGGCCCATGGATCGCCGCTGGCCTACCTGTACGAGGTGGTGTCGGAGTGGGAGCCCGAGCAGGACGTCGTCTTCACGGCCGGGCACTTCGACGAGACCAACCTGGTGTGGTCGTTCTCCGGAGAGGTGACCGGGATCTTCGGAATCACCCAGCCGACATCGCCACCGCCGTCGTGACAACGGACGGCCCGCAGCTCGCCGCGACAGCCGGCGAAGAAGGAGGAACACCGTGTACGACACCCTCACCCGCGACCCGCTGCACGTCTCCCTGTCGATGATCCAGGGGCACAACGTCGAGCTGCCGCCGGCGCCCGACCCGCGCCACCAGCCGCTGGCCTACCTGTACTCGCTGGAGTGGGACGGCCAGCTCGCCGACCCGCAGCCCGGTCACTACGACAAGGACTCCCAGACCTGGATGCTGCCCCCGGGCGTTCCCTCCGCGGGCGTCAACACCAACACCAGCACCAGCTGCTATGCAGGCTCGGACACCTGCCGGGACGACGTCTGCTTCTGAGTCGATGACCTTGAGCGATCAGCAGGTCCTCATCCTGACCCAGGAGTTCGACCCGACGGTCGACCCGGTCATCACGACGCTGACCGACCGGGGTGTGGAGGTCGTGCGCGTCGACCTGAGCTACTTTCCGCGCAGGCTGACGTTCACGACCTCCGACTTCGAGGAACGGCGACGGTACCTGCGCCACGGCGACCGGGAGGCGGACCTGGACCGCCTCTCGGCGGTGTGGTACCGCCGTCCGACCGCCTTCGACTTCGGGCCCGACATGCCCGAGCCGGAGCAGATCTTCGCGCGCAAGGAGGCCATGCAGGCCATCGGCGGCATCCTGCGTGCGACGGACTGCCTGTGGGTCAACCGGCCGGACATCGACGCGATCGGAGAGCTCAAGCCGTACCAACTGGAGGTGGCCAAGCGGATGGGGCTCCGGGTCCCCCGCACGCTGCTGACCAACGACCCGCAGGAGGTCGCCGCCCTGCTGGAACGTGCCGACGTCCCAATCGTCTACAAGGCGCAGACCGGCGGCGTGATCCACTACCCGGGCGCGTTCCCCGGCGGGCTGCTCACCTCGGTGGTCGGCGAGGAGATCCGCGAGCACCTCGACCGGGTCGGCCACACGATGTGCATGTTCCAGGACTACATCGAAAAGGCCTACGAGGTGCGGTTGACCGTGATCGGGGACACCTACTTCCCGGTGACGATCAACTCTCAGGACAGGGACACCACCAGGGTCGACTGGCGGGGCGAGTCGGGCGAGCAGGCCGTGTTGCCCTACGGGGACTACCGGCCGCTGCCGGAGGAGATCGTCAAGCGGACCCAAGCGCTGCTGACGGAGCTGCGCGCGGTGTACGCGGCGGTGGACTTCATCGTCACGCCGGAGGGTGAGTACGTGTTCCTGGAGGTCAATCCGGCCGGCCAGTTCATGTGGATGCAGCACGACCTGGGTCTTCCGCTGGGCGATCACATGGCCGACCTGCTCATGCGGGGCGGTCCGTTCCAGCGGGGTGAGGCGACACAGGTCGGCTACTGAGGGAGGGGAGCGGGCGTGCCGGATGCGACGTCCTGTCTGACGGTGGGCTGCCAGGCGGTCGTCGCGGTCACGTTCGCCCGCTCCTGCGCCGCCAAGGCGGGCCGGGCCGCGTTCGCCGACTTCCGCCGCTGGCTGACGACCGGGGTGCGGATCCCGCCGTCGGCCGCGGCCCCCCTCGCGGTCGCGGCGGTGGCCGCCGAGGGGGTGACGGCGGTGGCCGTGCTGGTGTCCCCGCTGGCACCAGCGGGTTTCGCGGCGGCGGCGGTGCTGTTGGGAGTGTTCACCGCCGTCACCGTCTCGATGATCCGCCGGCGGGTCCGCGTGCCGTGCCGCTGCTTCGGTGCGGGCCGCCGCCCGCCCGGCGCGCCGCACCTGGCCCGCAACGTGGTCCTGCTGCTGGCCGCGGCCGTGGGCGGGGTGACGGCGCTGACGGGGACGGGGCCGCCGCCGCTCGGCCCGGTGCCGGTGCTCGCGGCGGTCGCGGGTGCGGCGGTCGCGCTGTTGCTGATCGAGCTGGAGGAGATCGTCACCCTCGTCCGCCCCGTCGTCCCGGACGGGCGGACCTGATTCGGCAAGGAGGCCCCGTTGACGACTGCGACGGCCGCCGCGACGATCGTCGGCGCGCTCTGCCTGATCAACATCGTGCTGACCCTCGGGGTCATCCGGCGGCTGAACGAGCTCGGCCGGCTGCCGGCGCGGTCTGCGGGCTCGGCCGCGCCGCCGCCGCTGGAGGTACCGCCGGGCGACCGGGTGGGCGACTTCACGGTGACCGCCGTCGACGGCGAGCTGGTCTCCAGGGCGGACCTCAAGGGCTCCACGCTGGTGGCGTTCATGGCGCCCGGCTGCCCGTCGTGCGAGCACAGCCTGCCGGAGTTCCTCTCCCGGGCCGAGGCGGCTCCAGGGGGCCGTGACCAGGTCCTGGCCGTCGTCCTCGGCGACATGCCGGACAGCGGCCAGATGCGTGAACAGCTCGCGCCGGTGGCCCGGGTGCTGGTCGAGCAGGAGGAACAGGGGCCGCTCGTGCGGGCGTTCGGGGTCGGCGCCCTGCCGGCGTACGCGCTGCTGTCCGGGGACACGATGGTGGCCAGCTACGCCAGCGTCGAGCGGATACCGGACACCATCCCGGCATGACCGACCAGGACCGCAATAGCGGGACGGCCCGTTCCCTGGCGGCCGCGGTGGGGCTGGCGTGGTCGTCGGGCGCCGGACGGCTGGTGGTGCGCGTCGTGCTGGCCGTCGTGGCGAGCGCCGTCCCGGTGGCGGTGGCCTGGCTGATGAAGGTGGTGCTCGACCGGCTCACCGTTCCCGACCGTCCGCTGATGGTGCCCGTCCTGCTGCTGGCCGCGGCCGGTGTGGCCGCCGTCCTGCTGCCCCTGGCCATCCCGTACGCCGATGCGGAGCTGCGACGGGCGATCGACCTGACGGCGCGGCGGCGCCTGTACGCCGCGGTCGCGCGGATGCCCGGGTTGCGGCACCTGGAGAACCCCCGGTTTCAGGACCGGCTGTCCCTGGCCACCGAGACCGGTACGACCGGGCCGTCGGAGGTGGTCGCCGGCGGGCTCGGCGGGGTCCAGGGACTGCTGATGCTCGCCGGGTTCGTGGCCACGCTCGCCGTGCTCAACCCCTGGATGCTGGTGCCCGTCGCGATGGCCGGGCTGGTCGCGATGAACGGCCAGCTCCGGCTGAGCCGCTACCGGGCCCGCCTACACGGCGGGCTCGGCCACGCCACCCGCCGTGAGTTCTTCTACGCGCAACTGCTCAACAGCCCCAGCGCCGCCAAGGAGGTGCGGCTGTACGGGCTGGGTGGTCTCTTCGGCGCGCGGATGCTCGCCGAGCTGCGGTGGAGCAACGCCAGGCGCCGCCAGATGGACCGCCGTGAGCTGGTCGTGCAGGGCCTGCACGGGGCGGTCGGCGCCCTGGTCGCCGGGGCCGGGCTGGTGTGGGCGGTGCACGCCGCCCGGGCGGGCCGGCTCACGGTCGGCGACGTGTCGATGTTCGTCGCCGCGGTCGCCGGTGTCCAGGACGGCCTGACCATCGTGATCAGCAGCGTGGGCCGTACGCATGAGGCGCTGCTGCTGTTCGGCCACTACCGGTACGTCGTCGACGCCGGACCGGACCTGCCCGAGCCGCCCCCTGCCACCCGCCGACCGGTGCGCCCGCTGCGCAAGGGCGTCGAACTGCGCGACGTCTGGTTCCGTTACGGCGACGACCTGCCGTGGGTGCTGCGCGGCGTCACCATGACGATCCCGGCGGGCAGGGCCACCGCGCTGGTGGGCCCGAACGGCAGCGGCAAGAGCACGCTGGTGAAACTGCTGTGCCGCTTCTACGACCCCACCCGCGGCGCGGTGCTGTGGGACGGCGTGGACTTGCGGGACCTGCCGGTCGACGAGCTGCGGCTGCGGATCGGCACCGTCTTCCAGGACTACATGGCCTACGAGCTCAGCGCCGCCGACAACATCGGCCTGGGGAACCTGACCGAGCTCGACGAGCGGGACCGTGTCGTGGCCGCCGCGCGCCGCGCCGGGATCCACGACACACTGGCCGCGCTGCCACGGGGCTACGACACGATGCTCTCGCGGGCGTTCGAGTCCCCCGAGCACGACGACCCGGGCACCGGCGTCATGCTCTCGGGCGGCCAGTGGCAGCGGGTCGCCCTCGCCCGTGCCCTGATGCGCGACCGTACCGACCTGCTCATCCTCGACGAGCCCAGCTCCGGCCTCGACGCCGAGGCCGAGGCCGAGGTGCACCAGCGGCTGCGCGAGCACCGCGCCGGCCGCACCGGTCTGCTGATCTCGCACCGGCTCAGCGCCGTCCGGGACGCCGACGCGATCGTGGTCCTGTCCGAGGGGGCCGTGGTCGAGCAGGGCGACCACGACGGGCTCCTTTCGGCCGGCGGCCTGTACGCCCGGCTGTTCGGCCTGCAGGCGGCGGGCTACCGGGACCGGGCATGGCCGTGACCCGATGACCTCTAATGTGGCGGGTGTTGTGATCAAGCCCGCACGGTGGGCCTGCTGGAAGGGGGACCGGCCATGACATACCCGGAGCCGCAGTACTTCGGGGACGGGGGAGAGGTCAGCGCCGTCTACCGGCCGGACGGACACGAGCCCGAACTGGTCTATCCCAACGGCACGAGGGTCCACTACCTATCGACCGGGGCCTCCACCGGCGGGCTGTTCGGGCTCTACCGGTACGAGATGAGCGCCGAGCCGAGCGGGCCGGGGCCGCACTTCCACCGGACGCTGGCGGAGTCGTTCTACATCCTGTCCGGCTCGCTGCGCATCTACAACGGCGACCGCTGGATCGACACCCGGCCGGGCGACTACGTGCACGTGCCGATCGGCGGAGTCCACGGTTTCCGCAACGAGTCCGGCGAGCCCGCCTCCATGCTGCTGCACTTCGCCCCCGGCGCACCTCGCGAGGGCTACTTCGAGGGGCTGATCGACCTGGACAAGGCCAGTGAGGAGGAACGCGCCGAGTTCTTCCTCAAGCACGACAACCACTGGGTCTGACCCGCCGGGTGCGGTGGTGAACGGCGTGTCCGGCGTTGGACCGGTCGGAAGGCTCCGGATTGGACCTGTCCACCGGACCACGGTGACGGGAGGGTGAGGACGCCGGCGCCGCCCTCCGGGGCCGGACGCCCCGGGGCGTCGCGTCGGCCGATCCCGTTCCCCATCGCCAGGAGATCCACCATGACCATCGCATTCCTGGTGACCACGCTCGTCGTGGTCGCCACCCCGGGCACCGGCGTCGTCTACACGCTGGCGGAGGCCCTGGCGCACGGCCGCCGCGCGGGCGTCGTCGCCGCGGTCGGCTGCACGCTCGGCATCGTCCCGCACATCATGGCCACGATCACCGGTGTCGCGGCGCTGCTGCACACCAGCGCACTGGCGTTCCAGGTGCTCAAGTACCTCGGGGTGGCCTACCTGCTCTACATGGCGTGGGCCACGCTCCGGGACCGGGACGCGATCGTGGTGGAGACGCGGACCGGGCCCCGCCCGGCGGCCAGGGTGATCGCCTCCAGTGTCCTGATCAACCTCCTCAACCCCAAGCTGACCCTGTTCTTCTTCGCCTTCCTGCCGCAGTTCGTGCCCGCCGGCGAGCCGGGGTCGCTGTGGCGGATGCTGGAGCTGAGCGCGGTGTTCATGGCGCTCACGTTCGTCGTCTTCGCCGGCTACGGCGTCCTGGCCGCCTCGGTGCGCAGCCAGGTGACCTCACGGCCCCGGGTGATGACCTGGCTGCGCCGGATCTTCGCCGGTTCCTTCGTCGGCCTCGGCGCCAAGCTCGCCCTCACCACCCGTTAGGCCGCGGGACCGCGTCTCGGTCATGCGCCGGAGTTGACCTCGATATTGGTTGAGGTTCAAGACTGCTGGCAGTACCGACGGCAAGGGAGCGGATCATGAAGATCGTCGAAGCCAAGGAGTTCGGGGGCCCGGAGGTCCTGACGGTGAGCGAGGTGCCCGATCCGGTGGCGGGGTCCGGACAGGTGGTCGTCGGGGTGGCCGCCGCCGACACCCTGTTCGTGGACACCCAGATCCGCGCGGGCTGGGCCGGCGAGCACTTCGGGATCACGCCCCCGTACGTGCCGGGCGGAGCCGTCGCCGGGCGGGTGCTGCGGGTCGGCGAGGGCGCCGACCCGGGCTGGACGGGCCGGCGCGTGGTCGCCTACACCGGCGACCTGGGCGGGCACGGCGGCTATGCCGAGCAGGTGGCGGTCGCCGCCGGGGCACTGGTCCCCGTGCCGGACGGGCTGGACCTGCGGGACGCCGCCGCGCTGGTCCACGACGGCGTCACCGGCGTGGGCGTCTTCGAGGCCGCCGCCGTCAGGCCGGGCGAGCACGTCCTGATCGTGGGCGCCACCGGAGGAATGGGTGTCCTGTTCGTCCAGCTCGCGCACGCGGCGGGGGCGCACGTCATCGCCGCCGCTCGGAGCGCCCGCAAGCTCGCCCTGGCCCGCGAACTGGGGGCGGACGTCGTGGTGGACTACTCCGAGGACGGCTGGACGGAGCAGGTTCGCCAGGCCACCGGCGGCAGGGGCCCCGACCTCGTCCTCGACGGGGTCGGCGGTGAGATGGGCCGTGCCGCCTTCCAGGTCACCGCGCGGGGCGGCCGGTTCTCCGCCCACGGCGCCCCCAGCGGGGACTTCGCCGGCATCGACCTCGAAGAGGCCCGGCGCCGCGAGGTGACCGTACGTGGCATCGGCGACGTGCAGTACGGGATGGCCGACCGCAGGCGCCTGGCCGAGACCGCCATGGCCAAGGCGGCCGCGGGCAGGCTCAGGCCCGTCATCGGCCAGACTTTTCCCCTGGAGCGCGCCGCCGAGGCGCACGCCGCCATCGAGTCCCGCCAGGTGATCGGCAAGACCCTCCTGCTGACCTGACACGAGGGACTCAGGTCTGGATCGAGGCCCAGCCCGGCCTGCGGCGGCGTGCCTGCGCGTGGACGAGGGCGCCCTCGTACAGCGACGGCAGCACGCGCAGCTCGGGGATCTCCGGCGGCCGGTGCCGGGCGCCGTCACGGATGATCCGCCGCACCGTATCGCCCATGAGAGCGAGCACGTCGGCCTCCAGCGGGCTTCCGGGACGTACGAGGGCGGCCTGCCCGTCGTCGGGGTGGGCCCCGGTGAACAGGCGGCCGAAGGACCTGTCGAAACAGAACGGCCATTTCCGCCCGGTGGCGTCCCGCACCACCATGAAGCCGGTGCCGCCGTCCTCGTAGACACCGGCATAGACGATCTCCACCGGCGGCTCCGGGCGGACGTGCCAGTCCACCGCCTCGGGGAAGCCCGGCACCCCCTCGAAGAGCTCGGGCCGCCAGGAGGCGGTGGAAGGATCCGGCCTGTCAGGCATAAGTCCATGCTGCCCGACCCCGGGTCCGTCCGGCGAGGCCGTTCGGTGATCCACGGCTTGGAGGTTCTCGGGGGCCGGGCCGCGTTCAGGGCATTCCGCCGGGGCCGGTAGTCCGCCGGGCGGCCATGGGCTCAGTGGTCCGGGCCGCCTTCAGGGCATTCCGCCGTCGACCCGGAGCGTCGCGGAGCTGGTGTAGCTGGAGGCGTCCGAGATCAGGTAGAGCGCGGCGCCGACCACCTCGGACGGCTTCCCGATGCGCTGGAGCGCGTGCGGGCGCACCCCCTCGTCGAGCTTGTTCTTGTCGTCCTCCCAGTGCCGGGTGGCCTGGGTGGCGAACGGGCCGGCCATCAGGGTGTTGACGCGCACCTGCGGGCCGAGCCCTTGGGCGAGGCCCTCGGTGAGCGCGTTGAGCCCGGCCTTGGCGGCCGCGTAGGGCACGATCGCCGCTCGCGGCCGGATCGACCCTGTGGAGCTGACGTTGACGATCGCGCCCCGGCCGGCCGCCTTCATCCGCTCGCCGGCCAGCACCGACAGCCGGAACGGGCCCTTGAGGTTGAGGTTCAGTACGGCGTCGAACATCTTCTCCGTCACCGAGTCGAGCGAGTCGTACACCGGTGACATGCCCGCGTTGTTGATCAGTGCGTCAAGCCTGCCAAAGCGCTCGTAGACGGCGTCGACCAGGCCCGGCAGCTGGTCCCAGCGGCCGATGTGCACGCCGTAGGGCAGCGCGGCGCGGCCGGTGGCCCGCTCGATCTCCTCGGCCGTGGCCGCGCAGGCGTCGTACTTGCGGCTGGCGATGACGACGTCGGCGCCGCACCGGGCGGCGGCCAAGGCCATCTCCCGGCCCAGACCCCGGCTGCCGCCGGTGACCAGGACGACCCTGCCGGTCAGGTCGAAAAGCTCGTCCGCGTACCCCATCTGCTTCCCTCCGACATGCCCCGCCGTGCGGCCTACATCACGTTCTCGTTGTAGAGAATTGCGTTCTGCTAAGGTTAGAACGCAATTCGACACAGGGGAAGCGGAGCACGGGAACATGCAGGGTCTGCAGGACAAGGTCATCCTGATCGCCGGTGCCGCCACCGGGCTGGGCGCCGCCTCGGCGCGGCGGCTGGCACAGGAGGGCGCCAAGGTCGTGGTCGGCGACCTGAACCTCGCCGGAGCCGAAGAGACCGCCGCGGCCATCAACGACACCGGTGGCCGGGCGGTCGCGGTGCGGTTCGACATCTCCGACGACGCCTCCGTCAGGGAACTGGTCTCCGTGGCCGTGCGGACCTACGGAGGGCTGGACGCCGTCCACATCAACGCCGGCGACATGGGCGCGGTCCAGCAGGACACCGATGTCGTCGACATCGACCTGGCGATCTGGGATCGCACCATCGCCGTCAACCTGCGCGGCCACATGCTCGTCACCCGCCACACTGTTCCCGAACTCCTCGCCCGCGGCGGCGGCGCGATCGTCTACACCTCCTCCATCGCCTCCTTCACGGGCGAGCCCAAGCGCCCCGCCTACGCCGTGACCAAGGCCGGCATCAACGCTCTGGCCCGCCACGTCGCCTCGCGCTGGGGCAGGGACGGCGTCCGCGCCAACGCCATCACCCCCGGCCTGATCCTGACCCCCGAGATCCGCGACGGCGCACCGCCGGAGATGCTCAAAGCCATGCTCGCCCGCACCCGCAGTCCTCGCCACGGCGAGGCGAGCGATGTCGCCGGCATGGTCGCCTACCTGCTGTCGGACGAGGGCTCCTGGATCAACGGACAGACGGTCAACGTCGACGGCGGCACCGTTCTGCGCTGACCCGCCCCCCTTTCACCGGCAGGCCAGACCGTGGCCGGTGTAACCGGAATGTCCCTGACGCCAGGGCGGCCGTGGCTATGATCGACGATCGCCGCTTTCCCTTGCCGGGTGGGGCCGTGCCGCGGTGACACGACGGATTCGCCGCATGATCGGAGGGTCATGAGAAGGCGCGCGGTCGTCGTGCTGTCCGCGGCGGGGCTGGTGGTGCCCGGGAGCGTCGTGCATGTGTGGGCCGGGAGCCCGTCGGAAGCCTCCCCCGCCCCCGAGGCCCGGCCGGGGCAGGTGCACACGCTGGCGTTGCGCACGGTCTCCGGTGCGCAGGCGGCCGGGGCGGCGCGTCCGGTCATGGAGGTTCCGGCCGAGCGGACGCGGCCGTTCAGCCTGCTCGGCCTCTCCTGGGACGACGTGCGGACGGACCTCGGCGGCGAGGTACGGGTCCGGGTGCGCAGCGCGGTCACCGGCAGGTGGTCGCCATGGCGGTCCGTCGAGGCCGGGGAGGGGGACGCGCCCGACGCCGGGCCGCGTTCCGAGCGCCCGTCACGCGGCGCCACGGAGCCGATGTGGGTGGGGCCGTCGAACGGGGTGCAGGTCCACGTGACCGGCGAGGGCGGCGCCCTGCCCAAGGGACTGCGCGTCGACCTGGTCGACCCCGGCGACGACCCGGGAGCCGGCGCCGCCGGGCAGGTCCCGGTCGCCTCCACCGGCACGGCGCCGCGGCCGACCATCGTCAGCCGCGCCGGGTGGGGCGCCGACGAGGCACTGGTCCGCAACCCTCCCGCCTACGCCCCCAGCGCCAAGGTGGTCTTCACCCACCACACGGCGGAGAACAAGGACTACACCTGCGCCCAGTCGCCGGCCGTCATACGGTCGATCATGCTGTTCCACGTCCAGACCAGAGGCTGGGACGACATCGGATACAACTTCCTGGTCGACAAGTGCGGCACCATCTTCGAGGGCCGCGGGGGCGGCGTCGACAGGCCGGTGGTCGGCGCGCACACCTACGGCTTCAACACCGGCTCCTCCGGGGTAGCGGTGCTCGGCACGTACACCAAGACCGAGCCCGCGAACGCGGCCGTGAGCGCGGTCGCCAAGGTCGCCGCGTGGAAGCTCGGCCTGCACGGTGGCGACCCCACCGGCAAGGGCCGGCTGACCACCCCCATCGACAACGGCAAGTACCCGGCCGACACGACGGTCACGTTCAACACGATCTCCGGGCATCTGGACGGCTTCGCCACCGAATGCCCCGGCGAGCGGCTCTACGCCAAGCTGGGCACCATCCGCACCCAGGCCAAGCAGTGGGTCACCCCGGCCGCGTCCCCCGTCGTCACCTCCATCACGGGCGCGAACAAGGTCGGGACCACCTACTACACCAAGGGAACGGTGACCCTCGGCTGGAAGCCCGCCGGCGTCTCCCGCTATGAGGTGCTCGTCGACGGCAAGGTCGTCGCCACACCGAACGGGACGGCGACCTCGGCCCGGGTGACCATGGCCGCGGGCTCCCACCGGCTCCAGGTGCGCGCCGTCAACCTCAACGGCACCACCGTGTCCTCGCCCGTCTACCCGGTGGTCGCCGACACGACCGCGCCGGTCTTCACCACGCCTCCCCGCCTCACCGTGCGCACGGGCACGGCCGGCGCGGGGTCGGTGCCGGTCCGGCTCGGCTGGAAGGCCACCGACAACACGGCGCTGCAGTCGGTGAAGGCCACCTCGCCCACCGCCAAGACCTTCACCCCGGCCACGACCTCCTGGAACGCCTCCGCCAAGCCGAACACCTCCATGCGGTGGTCGCTGACCGCCGCCGACGCCACCGGCAACACCCGAAGCTCGTCGGTCACCCACACCGCCGCGCTCGTCCACGAGTCCGGCTCCACCCGCACCGGCACCTGGAAGAGGACCAACTCCGGCTCCTATCTCGGCGGCAAGGCGTACTACAGCAGCGCCAAGGGCGCCACCGCCCGCTACACCTTCACCGGCCGCTCGTTCGGCCTGATCTTCCAGCGGGGGACCAAACGCGGCGCCGTTCACGTGTACGTCGACGGCGTCAAGGCCGCCACCGTCGACACCAGGGCATCGTCCACGGCCTACCGCCGGATCGTCTGGACGAAGAGCTGGAACACCAGCGGCCGGCACACCGTCAAGCTCGTCGTGGTGGGCACCCGCGGCCGCCCCACCGTGGTCACCGACGGCCTCGTCTACATCAAGTGACCAGCGAAGGGGCCGCGGCATGACCACCGGGTCTGCGGCGAGCGGCAGGCGGATCCGCTAGGCGGCACCGATTGCGGCCGGGCGGCGTCCGTCCCCGCGAGGGATGCCGCGTTCTGGGCGGATCCGCGCCGGGCACGGGGCTACGGTGGCGGGCATGGACGTGGCGTTGGCGGTGGTCGCGGCGGTGGCGGTGACCGGGGGGCTGGCGGCGGTGCCGTGGTGGCGGGGGCGGCGGGAGCTGGGCAGCCCGGCGGACCGGGCGACGTTCCAGACGCTGCACACCGCCTCGCTGGCGGCGCCGCCGCTGCGGGCCGGGCTGACCGAGCAGGGGGCGCAGAAGGCGGCCCGCCACCTGCGGGAGCTGCTGGGGTCGGCGGCGCTGGCGATCACCGACGGGGAACGGCTGCTGGCCTGGGACGGTTCGGGCGACCACCACGCCGAGGGGGCCCTGGCGCACGCGGCGGGGCCGATGGACAGCGGGCGCACCGAGGTGCTCGGGCCGGACACGGTGGCGTGCGCGTACCTGGACTGCCCCGTCAAGCACGCCGTCGTGGTGCCGCTGACCACCGACGACCGGGTGGTGGGGACGCTGGCCGCCTACGGGGACGACGTGTCGGCGGGGCTGATCCGGGCCGCCGAGGAGGTGGGGCACTGGGTGGACGCCCAGCTCCAGCTCGCCGAGCTGGACCGCTCACGGACCCTGCTGATGGAGGCCGAGGTGCGGGCGCTGCGGGCGCAGATCTCGCCGCACTTCATCTACAACTCGCTGACCACGATCGCCTCGTTCGTGCGGACCGACCCAGAACGGGCGCGTGAGCTGCTGCTGGAGTTCGCCGACTTCACCCGCTACTCGTTCCGGCGGCACGGCGACTTCACCACGCTGTCGGAGGAGTTGCACTCCATCGACCGCTACCTGCTGCTGCAGCGCGCCCGGTTCGGCGACGACCGGCTGCGGGTGACGCTGCGGATCGCGCCCGAGGTGCTGCCGGTGGCGGTGCCGTTCCTGTGCCTGCAGCCGCTGGTGGAGAACGCCGTCCGGCACGGGCTGCAGGACCGGACCGGACCCGGCCAGATCACCATCATCGCCGAGGACGCCGGGGCGGACGCGGTGATCAGCGTGGAGGACGACGGGATCGGCATGGACCCCGAGCGGCTGCGGCACATCCTGGCGGGGGAGTACCGGGGGGCGGAACCGGACGGTGAGGGCTCGCCGGAGGCGGCCGGGATCGGGCTCGGCAACGTCGACGGGCGGCTGCGGCAGGTGTACGGGGACGAGTACGGGCTGCAGGTGGAGACCGCGACAGGCGCGGGCACCAAGGTGACGCTGCGGGTGCCCAAGTACCGGCCCGGGGTGACGGCGTCCGGCGTTTGACTTTCGAGCGCCGCGTTCGGACCCTTAGGACATCCGACGTGATCCACCCCACAAGGAGGTCCAGTGGCCGGTCTGCGCGTCCTGGCCGTGGACGACGAAGCTCCGGCGCTGGACGACCTGGCCTTCTGGCTGCGCGCCGACCCACGCATCGAGGAGGTCGCCGTGGCCCGGGACGGCGCCGCCGCGCTGCGGCAGGTCGACCGGGCGCTGGCCGAGCGCCGGCCGATCGACGCGGTGTTCCTGGACATCCGGATGCCGGGGCTGGACGGCGTGGTGCTGGGCCGGCTGCTGGCCCAGTTCGCCCGGCCGCCGCGGATCGTCTACGTCACCGCCTACGACGACCACGCCGTGGACGCCTTCGAGATCAAGGCGGCCGACTACCTGCTCAAGCCCGTCCGGCCGGAACGGCTGGCCGAGGCCATCCGCCGGGTGAGCGGCCCCGGCGAGCGGGCCGCCGCCGAGCCCGGGTCCGCCGGGTCCGAGCCGGGCGCGGTGCCGCCGCCCTCACCCGACCCGGAACTGGTGCCGGTCGAGCTGGCCGGGGTCACCCGCTTCGTCGCCCCCGCCGACGTCTGGTACGTCGAGGCGCACGGCGACTACGCCCGCCTGCACACCCCCTCGGGCGGCCACCTGGTGCGCATCCCGCTGGCCGCGCTGGAGGAACGCTGGCGCGGCGCCGGGTTCGTCCGCGTCCACCGCAGCCACCTGGTGGCCCTGCGGCACATCGAGGAACTGCGCCTGGACTCCGGCCGCTGCACGGTCCGGGTCGGCGGCACCGAGCTGCCGGTCAGCCGCCGCCACACCCGCGAGCTGCGCGACCTGCTGGTCCGCAACGCCAGGCGGACCCCGTGAGCCGGGACGGCGAGGGGCCGCGGCGGGTGCTGGTCACCAGCCCGCGGATGCGGGCGACCCGGCGGCCCCGGCACCCGGTGACCCGGGAGATCGACGAGCAGACCGGGCTGGGCGAGGCGTACATGCGCTCGCTGGTGCGAGCCCAGCTGCGGCTGGGACTGGGCGTGTGCGCGGCGCTCGGCGTCGTCGTCGGCGGGCTGCCGCTGCTGTTCGTGCTCGCCCCGGAGCTGCGCGGGCTGGACGTCGGCGGCCTGCCACTGCCCTGGGTGCTGCTGGCCGGGCTGGTCTACCCCGGCTTCGTGGTGTGCGGCCGGTGGTACGTACGGCACGCCGAACGCAACGAACGCGACTTCGCCGACCTGGTCGACCGCGACACGTGAGTGGCACATGAGCACGGCCTACGGGCTGGCGGCGGTGTCGCTGGTGGTGGCGGCGACCGTGCTGGTCGGCACGTTCGGGCTGCGGATCTCGCGGACGACCTCGGACTTCTATGTGGCCTCCCGGACGGTCTCGCCGCTGCGCAACGCCTCGGCGATCGGTGGGGAGTACCTGTCGGCGGCCTCGTTCCTGGGCGTGGCCGGGCTGATCCTGGCCTATGGGGCCGACATGCTGTGGCTGCCGGTGGGCTGGACCGGCGGGTACCTGGTGCTGCTGGTGCTGATCTCCGCGCCGCTGCGCCGCAGCGGCGCCTACACGCTGCCGGACTTCGCCGAGGCGCGGCTGGAGTCGATGGCGGTGCGGCGGGTCACCAGCGTGCTGGTCGTGCTGATCGGGTGGCTGTACCTGATGCCGCAGCTGCAGAGCGCCGGGCTGGTGCTGCGCACGGCGGCGGGCACGCCGTTCTGGGTGGGCGCGGTGCTGGTCGCCGTGGTGGTTACGATCAACGTGCTGTCCGGCGGGATGCGCAGCATCACCATGGTGCAGGCGTTCCAGTACTGGCTGAAGCTGACCGCGCTGGCCGTCCCGGTGCTGTTCCTGCTGATCGCCTGGCGACAGGACGGCTCGCCCGGCCTCGGCCAGGACACGCCGCCCGCGTTCGCCGAGCGCACGACGGTGTCGGTCGGCGCGGACGTCGAGGTGCGGGTGGACCGCCCGGTCCCGGTGGTCGTGCACGGCCGGATGGACGGGGCCCAGCACGCCGGGCCGGTGACCCTGGCGGCGGGCGAGCACCGGATCGCCCGCGACACCGAGATCACGTTCCCGGCGGGCGCGACGGTGCCGCACGTGTCCGCCCTGCCGGTGCGCACCGACTCCGAGTGGGCGCAGCCGCTGGCCGGCCGCGAGTACCCGCTGTACGCCACGTACTCGCTGATCATGGCGACGTTCCTGGGCACGATGGGCCTGCCGCACGTGCTGGTGCGCTTCTACACCAATCCCGACGGTCGTGCCGCGCGCCGTACGACGGTGCTGGTCCTCACCCTGCTCGGCGCCTTCTACCTGCTGCCCGCCCTTTACGGGGCGCTCGGCCGGATCTACACCCCCGAACTGCTGATGACCGGGCGCACCGACGCCGTGGTGCTGACGCTGCCGGACCGGCTGGTCGGCGGGACGCTCGGCGACCTGCTGAGCGCGCTGCTGACGGCCGGGGCGGTGGCGGCGTTCCTGTCCACCTCCTCCGGGCTGACGGTGTCGGTGGCCGGGGTGATCGGGCAGGACATCCTGCACGGCGGGGTGCGCTCGTTCCGTGCGGCGACCCTGCTGGCGCTGTTCGTCCCGCTGGGGCTGGCGCTGGCGGCGCGGGCGCTGGCGGTGGCCGACGTGGTCGGGCTGGCGTTCGCGCTCGCCGCGTCCACCTTCTGCCCGCTGCTGGTGCTGGGCATCTGGTGGCGGCGGCTGACCGTGGCGGGCGCGCTGGCCGGGCTGGTGGTGGGCGGCGGGCTGGCGGGCACGGCCGTGGTGTGCACGATCCTGGGCGGCCCGCCCGGCGGCCTGGCCGGGGCCCTGCTGGCCCAGCCCGCGGCCTGGACGGTGCCGGCCGCGTTCGCCGTGATGATCGGCGTGTCCCTGCTCACCCCGCGCAGCACGCCCGCCGGGGTGGCGCGCACCATGGTCCGGCTGCACACCCCCGAGACCCTCCAGGTCAACCGCGGCACCTGGCGTCCCAAACAGGTCTGAGCCGCCCGGAGGCGGCGGCTACGATCGCGGGGTGGAGCAGGACGCAGCGCATGACCGTGCCGTCGACGCCTTCCTCGCGGCGGCCAACACCGGCGATCCGCAGGAGCGGGACAGGCTGCTGAGCCGGGCCCTCACCGCCGACGTCGTCTTCTGGGGGCCGCTGGGCCGCGGCGTGGGCCGCAAGGCCGTGGCGGAGTTCATCACCGAGGTGGTGCGCAGCCATCCGTCCGGCCCCTGCCGGATGGTGCGCACGACCCGGGTGGACGCGCCCGACGAGTGGGCGCGCTTCGGGTGGCGGTACGAGGACGCGGCCGGCCGGGTGCTGCTGTCGGGCACGGACGTGGTGCACGTGACCGCCGACGGCGACATCGACGAGATGATCGTCTTCGCCGGGGCGTTGACCTGATCAGGAGGCCGGGGGCCGGTCCTGCGGCGCCGCCCATGGGGGGACGGGGCCGGGCGGGTAGGGCTGGTGGGGCTGGTACGGCTGGGCCTGGGGGAGAGCCAGGGGATCGGCCGCCCCCTGGCCCGGCCCGAGGGCGTCTGGCGTCCTCCCGCCGGACGCCAGGGCGCGGCGGTCGGCGTAGGCGCTCTGCAGGCGGCGGCCCTGCTCGGCGGTGGCCCTCCTGGCGGCCCGGGCGACGTCGCGCAGCACGTGCGTGCGCACGACGACGGTGCCGCCCATACGGTCGCTGAGAGCACGGCGTTTGCGCCCGGCGACCGTCGGCAGCGCGTTGGCGGCGAACACGAGGACGGCCAGCAGCCAGCACGCGAACGCGAGGAGGAACTCGCCGAGCAGCAGCAGGACGCAGGCGACCGCGTACAGGCCGCTCTCCGAAAGCGTGGTGACCGTGGCGCGCCGCAACGCCTGGCCCTTGCGCAGCCGGACCGCGCCCGCCGCCCGCTCCGGCAGGGGGCGGACCTGGAGGCCCGCCACGGCCTTGCCGAGGGTCCGGCCCCGCCAGGCCAGCGCGGTGAACTGGTAGACGAGCTGGGCCAGCACCAGCAGCACGAAGCCCTGGACCACGATCGAGACGGTGCCGTTCCAGGCGTCGGTGGCGGCTCCGCGGGCCAGGCCCGTCACATCGCCGTGGGAGGAGACGATGTCCCAGGGGCCCAGGGCGGCCATCTGGGTGCTCTCGGCGCGCAGGTGGTCGGCGATCCGTGCGTAGCTGAACCCGCCGATCAGCAGGAACAGGCCGAAGACCACCGCGCCGTCGAGGGCCCAGGCCGCGAACCTGCGCAGAACGGGCGCGGGGGCGTCCGGGGACGGGGCGTCCGCCACGGGGGCGACGCCTCCCGGATGCATGACATCGCCGGGTGCCGGAGGCATGATGCCTCCTGGAACCGGGGGCACTATGCCTCCCGGGGGCACCGGGCCAGGGGGCGGCCCGTAGGGCGGAAAGGGCGGCGGGGGACCGTGCAAGAGTTCTCCCAGATCTCCCTGGAGGCGGACGCGGGCATTTCCTTCCGGAAGGTTATTGCGCGCGTCGGTGGTTCACGGCTCTTGCCGGAATCTGGCTGAAACCGGCCGCCCGGAGCCGGTACGGAGGCGGGGCCCGGTGCCGTTCGCCCGTTCGTCGTACGGAATCGACCGTTCACCGATGGCGGCGGACGGGTCGGCGCAGGCGCCCGGCGGCTCGGCGCAGCCCGCCCGCGGCCCCCTCCACGTCGCCGTCCCGGCTTTCTACCTTGGCGTGACCCCCGTCACAGCCGAGGAGGATCATGTGACCGTCGAGAAGGACCTAGACCGGGGCGGGACACCTTACGAACGGGTACAGCGCAGCCCTGAGTTCCAGGAGTTGCGGCGTCGCTTCCGGGCCTTCGTGTTCCCGGCCACCGTGGCGTTCCTGACCTGGTACCTGCTGTACGTGGTGCTGTCGGGGTGGGCCCGCGGCTTCATGGGCACCCAGATCGTCGGCTTCATCAACGTGGCGCTGATCTTCGGGCTGCTGCAGTTCGTGTCCACCTTCCTGATCGCCTGGCTGTACGCCCGGCACGCCGAGGCCAAGCTCGACCCGATGGCCGCCGAGCTGGGCGCCCGAGTGGAAGGGGAGGGCAAGTGAGCCACGAGACCCTGGCCGTGCTGCTGTTCCTGGCGTTCGTCGGCGGCACGCTGGCGATCACCGTGTGGGCCGGCCGCAACACCAAGGACGCCTCGGACTTCTACGCCGGCGGCCGGTCGTTCTCCGGAGTGCAGAACGGGCTGGCGATCGGCGGCGACTACATGTCGGCCGCCTCGTTCCTGGGCATCGCCGGGCTGATCGCGCTGTACGGCTACGACGGCTTCCTGTACTCGATCGGGTTCCTGGTGGCCTGGCTGGTGGCGCTGCTGCTGGTCGCCGAGCTGATGCGCAACTCGGGCAAGTACACGATGGCCGACGTGCTGGCCTTCCGGATGAGCCCGCGCCCGGTGCGCACCGCCGCCGGGGTCTCCACCATCACCGTGTCGATCTTCTACCTGCTGGCCCAGATGGTCGGGGCAGGCGCCCTGGTGGCGCTGCTGTTCGGGTTTACCTCCGACTTCGCCAAGGGCGCCACCATCGTGCTGGTCGGCGCGCTGATGATCGTGTACGTGGTGGTCGGCGGGATGAAGGGCACCACCTGGGTGCAGATCGTCAAGGCGATCCTGCTGATGACCGGGGCCACCCTGGTCACCCTGTTGGTGCTGGGCAAGTTCGGCTTCAACCTGTCCACGCTGCTGCGCGACGCCGCCGAGCAGAGCGGCAAGGGCGACGCCTTCCTGGAGCCGGGGCTACGGTACGCCACCGAGGCCCAGGGCCTGTCCGGCAAGCTCGACCTGATCAGCCTGGGGCTGGCGCTGGTGCTGGGCACCGCCGGGCTGCCGCACATCCTGATCCGCTTCTACACCGTGCCGACCGCCCGGGACGCCCGCAAGTCGGTGCTGTGGGGCATCGGCATCATCGGCGCCTTCTACCTGCTGACCCTGGTGCTGGGCTTCGGCGCGGCGGCGCTGGTGGGCAGCGACGAGATCCGCAAGGCCAACCCGGCCGGCAACACCGCGGCGCCACAGCTGGCCGAACGGGTCGGTGAGATCGTCTTCGGCGACGTGGGCGGCACGATCCTGCTGGCGGTCATCGCGGCGGTGGCGTTCGCGACCATCCTGGCGGTGGTGGCCGGGCTCACCCTGGCCTCGTCGTCGTCGTTCTCCCATGACCTGTACGCGCACGTGTTCCGGCGCGGCCAGGCCACCGAGAAGGAGGAGGTGCGGGTCGCCCGCATCTCGGCCTTCGTGATCGGCGCGGTGTCGATCGTGCTGGGCATCTACGCGCAGCGGCTGAACGTGGCGTTCCTGGTGGCGCTGGCCTTCGCGGTGGCCGCCTCCGGCAACCTGCCCGCCATCCTCTACAGCCTGTTCTGGAAGAGGTTCAACACGGCGGGCGCGGTCGCGGCCATCTACGGCGGCCTGGGCTCGGCCGTGCTGCTGGTGGTGTTCTCGCCGGTGGTGTCCGGCTCGGACAAGGCGCTGTTCACCGGCGCGGACTTCTCCTTCTTCCCGCTGGAGAACCCGGGCATCGTCTCGATCCCGTTCGGCTTCCTGTGCGGCTGGCTCGGCACCGTCCTCAGCAAGGAGCACAACGCCGAGAAGTACGCCGAGATGGAGGTCCGCTCCCTGACCGGGGCCGGCGCCGAACCCGCCGCCCGGCACTGACGGCGGCCACGCCGCGGACTCTCCGGTCCCGCCCACGTTCATGGCGCTCGGCGGGCGGGGCCGGAGCACCGGCAGGCGGCACCGACACCCTCCCCGCCGGGTGTCGGTGCCGCCGCCGTTCCGGACACGGCGGGAACAGGAAGACGCGCACCGGCATGCGGGCCGGTGCGCGTCTGCTGTGCGGGCTCCCCGAAATGCCCGAGGGCGGGTCCTAGTAGCTGCCGACCGGCGGCTGGTAGGTCGTGGCGAGCTCGGACTCGGTGGCCTCCTGCACGATCACCGCGCCGCCGGGGATCTTGTCCTTGGGCTGCAGGACGTAGGTCTTGCGGGTGGCGGGCTTGTCGAAGTAGGTGAAGTTCATCGGCGTGCCGAGGCCGGTGTCGGCGTTGGCGTCCGAGCGGTGCGCCTTGATCAGGCCCTCCCGGGTGAGGTCCTTGGCCTCGCACGCCTTCTTCAGCGCCGACACCACGATGGCGCCGTTGCCGTAGCCGCTGACCACGGCGCTGTCCATCGGCTGGCCGGGGTACTTCTTGGCGTAGGCGTCGGCCAGCTTCTTGACCTCCGGCAGGTCGGCGCTGATCGGCGCGCCGGCGCTGGTGAAGAAGAAGCCCTCGACCAGGGCGGGCTTGGCCGGGGTGGCCAGCAGCTGCGGGGAGAAGGCCGAGTTGCTGCCCAGGATCGGCTGCTTCATGCCCTGCGAGCGGGCGATGCCGGCCAGCGACGCCGACTGCCGGGGACCGGCGCTCATCAGGATCGCGGCGACCTTCGCCTTCGACAGCGCCGCGACCTGGGGTCCCATGTCGTTGTCGGTGGCCTTGATCTTCTGCTCGACGATCGTCAGCCCGTGCTTGTCGGCGGCGAACTTGGCGCCGCGCAGCGCCGAGCCCCCGTAGTCGCCCTCGAAGTAGACGTGGCCGAGCTTGTCGCCCTTCTTGATGAGCTTCTTGCTCAGCAGCCACTCGATGCCGTTGATCATGTCCACGTCGTAGGTGGTGCCGGTGACCTGGATCGGCTCACTGCCCAGCAGGGTGGTGGACCAGGCGCTGGGGATGGTGAACATCTTGTCGGACTCGATGCGCTGCTTGACCGCGGTCACCATCGGCGAGCCGAGGAACTGCGGGATCGCCAGCACGCTGGTGCTCAGCTCGCTGTAGATCGACACCGCCTTCTGTGGGTCGTAGCCGTGGTCGCGGACCACGGTCTCGATCTTGCGGCCGCACACCCCGCCGGCGGCGTTGGTCTGCTCGAAGTACAGCTGCTGGGACTGGGTCAGGCTCTTGCCCAGCGGGGCGTAGACGCCGGTCAGGTCGGTGGCGACGCCCAGCTTGATGGTCTTGTCGGTGACCCCGGGGCCCTGCTTGACCCCGTCGGCGCCGGCGCCGCCGGATCCGCCAGTGGCCTTGTCGCTGGCGCAGCCGGCCGCGCCGGCCGCCAGCGCCAGCGCGACCGCCGTCACGGCCGTCATGCGAAGGGTGGACTTCATGTCGGTTGCTCCTCGGGTTCCATTCGGGTGAGGGGGTGAGACGTGCGGCGGGCGGCCAGGGAGGCGCGGACGCGCCCCCACACCCCGAGCAGGCCGCCGGGAAAGAACAGGACGACGGCGACGACGGCGGCGCCGTACAGGATCCGGGACGCCTCGGCGGGCGAGACGCCCTCCGCGCCGGGCGCGGCGATCAGCGGCAGGCCGTCGCCGTACCGGGTGAACAGCGGGGGCAGCAGCGACACGAACGCGGCGCCGGCGACCGCCCCGGCCACCGAGCCGAGCCCACCGATGACGATCATCGCCAGGTACTCCAGCGACAGGATGATGCCGAAGTAGTCCGGCACGGTGCGGCGGAAGGCCATCGCCAGCAGCACTCCGGCCAGGCCCGCGTACATCGACGACAGCACGAACACTCCGGCCCGGTAGCGGGCGACCGGCACGCCCATCACCCCGGCGGCGATCTCGTGGTCGCGGATGGTGCCCATGGCCCGTCCAGGACGGCCGCGCAGGATGCCGCGCGCCACCCACGCCGCCGCCAGCAGCAGGAGCAGGGCCAGGAACCACAGTTTCTCCAGCGCCCGCAGTGGCACCTGGAACACCACCAGTTCCGGGGTGTCGGCGAAGCTGAACCCGGCCAGCTCCAGCGGCGGCACGTCACGGCCGTTGGCGCCGCCGGTGATCGCGTGCGCGTTGTGCAGGATGTGCTGGCCGATGAAGATCAGCGCCAGTGAGGCGATGCCCAGGTAGGTGCCGCGCAGCCGCCCGGCGATCGGGCTGAACAGCCCGCCGGCGAGGCCGGCCAGCACGACCGCCAGCACCGCCGCCAGCGGCGTGGGCAGGCCGAGCCCGCTCAGCTCGTGCCCGGAGTCCCCGGCGAAGTACACGTACCCGTACGCGCCGACCGCCAGGAAGAACGCGTGGCCCATGGACAGCTGCCCGGTCGAGCCGGTCAGCAGGTTCAGCCCGATCGCCCCGATGGCGGCGGCCATTGCGAACAGCCCGGCCTGCAGCAGGAACGGCTCGGCGTAGAACGGGATCACCAGCATCACGACCAGGCCCGCCACGGCGGCGATCACAGTGGGCCGCAGGGCCCGCGACAGTGCGCTAGACACGGGCCAGCTCCCTCGTCCCGAACAGCCCGGCGGGCCGGATCAGTAGGATCACGATCATCACCAGGTAGGGGACGACCTCGCCGATGCCGCGGCCCAGGAAGGTGACGTCGTTCTGGTAGCCGGCGGCCAGTGACTCGGCCAGCCCGATGATCAGCCCGCCGACCAGCGCCCCGGTGGTGGAGTCCAGCCCGCCGAGGATCGCGGCGGGGAACGCCTTGAGCGCCACCAGCGAGGTCGAGCGGTCCAGCCCCGGGGTGGGGAAGACGGTCAGGAACAGCGCGGCCACCGCGGCCAGCGCGCCGGCCACCGCCCAGGCGCCCATCGACACCCGGCTCAGCCGCACCCCCATCAGCGCGGCGGTCTCCCGGTCCTCGGCGGCGGCCCGCATTGCGATGCCCCAGGAGGTGTAACGGAACGCCAGCAGGAAGCAGGTGATCAGCGTGGCGGCGGTCACCAGGGCGGCGATCCGGGTCTGCGCGATGCTGATCCCGCCGATCTGCACCACCTGGCTCTGCCAGGGGTCGCCCATGGCCAGCACGTCGGTGCCGATCCGCCGGGTCAGCTCGGTGGTCAGCAGGATGTCCACGCCGATGGTCACGATCGCCAGCACGTGCTGGTCGCCGGCCCGGGAGCGGCGCAGCACGCAAAACTCCACCAGCGCGCCCACCACCGCCGCCACCGCGACGCCCGCCACCAGGGCGAGCCAGAACCCCAGGTCCTCGTGCAGCACGGCGATGACGTAGCCGCCGACCAGCAGCAGCGAGGCGTGGGCGAAGTTGACCACTTCGGTGGCCTTGAAGATGATCACGAAGCCGAGGGCGATCAGCGCGTACACCGAGCCGATCGAGACTCCGTTGACCAGCAGTTCGATGAAGGTGGTCACGCGTTCTCCCGCTCGTCGGCCGCCCGCCCGTCCCGGCGGTCGCGGATCGTGCCGGGGTCGCCGTCGGCCGTCTGCTCGTCGGTCGCCTGCTCGTCGGCGGCCTGCTCGTCGGCCGTCTGTTCGTCGGCGGCCTGCTCGCCCAGGTAGGCGCGGATCACCGCGGGGTCGCGCTGCACCCGCTCGGGCGGGCCGGCGGCGATCCGGCGGCCGAAGTCCAGCACGGTGACCTGGTCGGCCAGCCGCATCACCATGCCCATGTCGTGCTCGACCAGCAGCACCGAGATGCCCAGGTCGGCGCGGGCGGCCATGATGACCTCGGCCATCGCGCGGCGCTCGCCGCCGTTCATCCCGGCCACCGGCTCGTCCAGCAGCAGCAGGTCGGGCTCCATCGCCAGCGCGCGGGCCAGCTCGACCCGCTTCTGCACGCCGTACGGCAGCATCCCGACGGGCGCCTCCAGATACTCGGCGACGCCCACGAACCGGGCGATGTCGCGCACCCGGGCCCGGTGCCGGGCGTTCTCGCGGCGGGCCGACGGCAGCCGCAGCCCGGCGCCGAGGAAGCCGGCGCGGGTGAGCCGGTGCCGGCCGAGCATCACGTTGTCCTCGACGCTCTGGAACTTCGACAGCGCGATGTTCTGGAACGTACGGGCCACGCCCAGTGCCGCGATCTGGTGCGGCGCCATCCGGGTCAGCTCGGCGTCGCCGAACCGCACGCTGCCCGAGGTGGCCCGGTAGACGCCCGACAGCACGTTGAAGCAGGTCGACTTGCCGGCGCCGTTGGGGCCGATGACGGCGTGGATGCTGCCGGGCTCCACGGTGAAGCCGACGTGGTCCAGCGCGGTGATCCCGGCGAACTTGACCGTCAGGTCGGTGACCTTCAGCTCGTTCACCGGGCACCGGCCCCGGGGGAGGTGCCCGCGCGGGGCGGGCGGCCGGGCCCGCGGCCCGGGCGGCGGGGTCGGCCTGCGCGGCCGGAAACGGTCACGGCACCCTCCGATGATCTGCGGTGTGGTGGGGAGGACGGGCGGAGCGGTCGGGGTCAACCGGCCCACCTTTCCAGCGTGGGCGGCCGCTGGAACCGCGGCTCCAGCGCGTCGTCGTCGCCGACGCCCAGGTAGCGGCGGCGCACCTCGTCGCTGGCGGCCAGCGCGTCGGCCGGGCCGGACAGCGTCACCCGGCCGACCTCCAGCACGTGGGCGGTGCTCGCCAGGCGCAGCGCCAGCGCGGCGTTCTGCTCGATCAGCAGGACGGCGGTGCCCTGCCGGTTGATCTCGGCCACGGTCTCGCCGATCCGCTCGGCCATCAGCGGCGCCAGTCCCAGGGTGGGCTCGTCCAGCAGCAGCACCTTCGGCCGGGCCATCAGCGCCCGGCCCATGGCCAGCATCTGCTGCTCGCCGCCGGACAGCAGCCCGGCGCGCTGCCGCGCCCGCTCGGCCAGCACCGGGAACAGCTCCATCACCCGCTCGCGGGCGGCGGCCGCCCCCGAGCGGTCCCGGGCGCCCAGCGCCCCGGCCCGCAGGTTCTCCTCCACGGTGAGCCGGCCGAAGACCCGCCGGCCCTCGGGCACCTGGACCACCCCGGCGGCGACCACCGCGTCGGGCCGCAGCCCGCTCAGCCGGCGGCCGCCCAGGGTGATCTCACCGGCCTCGATCGAGCCGCGGTGGAACGGCAGGGTCCCGGAGACGGCCCGCAGCAGGGTGCTCTTGCCCGCGCCGTTGGCCCCCAGCACGGCGGTCACCGTGCCCTCGGGGACCTCCAGGGAGACCTCGCGCAGCGCCTGCACGGCCTTGCCGTAGCTCACCGAGAGACCGCCGACCGCGAGCGTCCCACTCGCCATGGCACCTCCCATCGATTTCGTGTGGGAGGCACACCAGCATGTGAGCTACGACACCGTCCAGAGCCTGCGCGAAGTCGGGTCAGAGGTCCAACTGAACATTGTTCTGGTTGTGTCGTCTCACAGTGGAACCGCGTTTTGGGTCACCCCACTGTCGGGGCGCGGACGTTCCATGGCAGGGTGACACGCATCACCTGGGAGGTTCCACCCCGTTGCCTTCTACCACGACCCTCATCCCCGACGAGAACATGGCCGCGGTGGCCGCCGCGGCGTCCCGCCGGCTGCTGGAGCGGCTCGACGACCTGACCGACCGGCTGGTCGCCGAGATCCTCGCCGAGGACTCCGGCTATGCGGGCTTCGTCCCCCACGACGACCTGTGGCGCACCGTCCACGGCATCCTCGGCGAGAGCATCGACCACATGGGCCGCCGCGCCCTGGGCGAGGAGCCCGCGGTCGAGGCGGCGGTGTCCATCGGCCGCCGCCGCGCCGAGCAGGGCCTGCCGCTGGAGTCGCTGCTGCGCTCGTTCCGGATCGGCGGCCGGCTCACCTGGGAGGCGATGATCGAGGTCGTCGCCGAGGAGGATCCCGGATCACTGCCGGCGCTGCTGCGCTTCGCCAGCATTGTGTGGCACACCAACGAGGTCCAGTCCAACGCGGTCGCCGAGTCCTACCGGCGCACCGAGTCGGAACTGCTGCGGCGCAGCGACGAGCGGATGGCCGCGCTGCTGGACGCCCTGCTGGAGGGGCGCGGCGCCGACGGCGGGCTGACCAAGGCCGCCGCCGCCGCGCTCGACCTGCCGGTGCACGGCCGGTACGCGGTGGCGGTGCTGCGCTCGCCCCGCCGCGACCCCGGCTTCGAACGCCCCGGACGGGCGGGCGGGCTGCGCTTCGTGTGGCGGATGCGCGCCGACACCGAAATGGCCGTGGTGGAACTGGGCGAGCGGCATCCCGCGGACGCGGCGGCGGCGCTGGAGCCGCTGTTCACCGGCGAGGCGGGGATCAGCCCGGCGGTGGACGGGCTGGCCGCCCTCGGCCGCGCCCGCTGGCTGGCCGAGGTCGCGCTGCAGACCTGCCGGCCCGGCGACCGGCGGATCGCCCGGCTGGACGAACGGCTGCCGGCCGCCCTGGTGGTCTCCCAGCCGGAGCTGTCGGGCTACCTGGGGGACACGGTGCTCGGTCCGCTGGCCGACCTGGACCCGGTAGACCGGGAGGTCCTGCTGGAGACGCTGGCGACCTGGCTGGACTGCGAGGGCTCGGCGGCGCGGACGGCCGGCCGGCTCTACTGCCACCGCAACACGGTGTTCAACCGGCTGCGCCGGCTGGAACAGCTCACCGCCCGCTCGCTGCACCGGCCGCGCGACGTGGTCGAACTGGCCCTGGCCCTGGACGCCCTCGACCTGGTGGCGGCCGGCGACCCGGCCGCCCGCGAACGACGCCCCGCCTGAGCCGAAGCGGCCGGATCGGGCCGTTCAGCTGATGCGGTGCGGATCGATCCGCGACCACTCCTCGTCCCACAGGGCGTCCCGCACCCGGTCGCACCGCCGCCGGACCAGGCCGTAGACGCCCAGCAGCGGAAGACCCGCCGCCAGCGTGGCGCCGAGCGCGGCATAGCCGGCGTCCACCACGGTGCGCGAGTGCGGCCGGGGCCGGGAGGTGGGATGACCGGCGCCGTCCACCCACAGGTGCCGCCGGGCCCCCTGCCCGGCGTCCTTCCAGGCCGGGATCCGGCCGGTGCGCGGCGTGCCGTCAGGGGCCCGCCAGGTCGCCTGGACGGTCTGACTCAGATAGCGCTCGCCACTGGCCACGCCGGGCCCGGTCACCGTGGCGACCACCTGCCGGCGGGTGGCCCGCTCGTGCGACTCGCCCCGCATTCCACGGTCGTAGGACCAGGTCCCGGCCCATGTCGCCAGGATGGGGGCGACCATCAGGAACACGGCTGCCAGCGCCAGGCCGACCGCCCACTGGACGCGGTCGATCCGTCGGCGCATCCCATTGCGGTCGAATCCCAGCCGCCGCCGCAGGCGCCCCAGTCTCGTGGGGACCTTTCCGCCTTCAGGCCGGCGCATCGTGCCACCTCCCGGGTAGGGGCTCCCGACGAGAGGCTTGATCTGCCCTCTGTTCAGGAGGTATGCCCAGGTCCGGGGGCAGGCACACGACCCACCTGCGGGGCATCGGCGCCGGCCGGCGGCGAATGCGCCGGGGCGCCCTGCACGGCCAGGGCGGCCACGGCTCCCAGCGCGCACAGCACGGCGGTGATGAGGAAGATCTCCCGGTACTCGGTGCGCAGCGCCTCCTGCAGCGCCGCCTGGTAGGCGGCCACCTGCCGCCGGGCCTCCTCGGGCGGCAGGCCGAACGGCAGCGGCATCGACAGGTCCTCGGTCAGCGACCGGAACCGGTACAGGCCCCAGGCCGACAGCGCCGAGATGCCCAGCAGCATGCCCATCATCCGGGTCACCACCACGGCGGCCGCGGCCACGCCGTGCTGGGCGGCCGACACCACCCGCAGCCCCGCCGACGACACCGGGGCGATGACCAGGCCCAGTCCGAAACCGGTGACGGCCAGATCCACGTCCATGCGGGGCAGCGGCCCGTACGAGGCGGCCGCCAGGTCGGCGGGCCAGCCGGCGATCAGCAGGTAGCCCACCGCGGCGACGGCCATCCCGGCCACCATCGGCCACCGCTCGCCGACCCGGCGGGCCAGCAGCCCGCCCAGCACCGCCGCCACCGGCAGCGCCACCAGGAACCGCAGCAGGACCAGTGTGCCGCCCAGGGAGTCCTTGCCGAGCAGGCTCTGCGCGACGAGCTGGACGTCCACCAGCGTGACCATCAGCGCGGCGCCCGACAGCAGGCTGACCGCCAGGGTCGCCAGCAGCGGCCCCCGCCGCGTCCCGCTCAGATCCAGCAGCCGGGTCCGCGCGCGGACCTCCCACAGCACGAAACCGGCCAGCACCGCGAACCCCGCGACGATCACCGGAGCCCCCCAGGGCGGCAGCGGCGCCCGCTCCGGCTCGGGGTTGTGCAGCCCGACCACCAGCAGGCCCAGCCCCAGCGCCAGCAGCAGCCCGCCCACCACGTCCACCCGGGGCCGGGGCACCGGCCGCGTCCCGGCCGGCACCGTGAGCTGCACCACCGCCATGGCCGCCAGCGCGACCGGGACGTTGATCCAGAAGATCGCCCGCCAGCCGCCCAGCCAGGCCGTGACCCCCGCCCCGTACAGCGGGCCCAGCACGCTGCCCAACTCCTGGACCGCGCCGACCGCGCCGAGCACCACCGGACGCTGCCGGTCCTGCCACAGGTCGCCGGCCAGCGCCATGGTCACCGGCAGCAGGGCGCCGCCGGCGACGCCCTGCAGCACCCGGCCCGCCACGATCAGCCCGAGCCCGTCGGCCAGCGCGGTCAGCGCCGACCCGGCCGCGAAGGCCAGCAGGCAGCCGTGCAGCAGCGGGCGGCGCCCGTACCGGTCCGACAACTGGCCCAGCAGCGGCATCGCCGCCACGTAGCCGAGCAGGAAGCCGGTCAGGATCGGGACGGCCCGCTCCAGCCGGTTGACCGGGACGTCCAGATCGCCGAGCACCTGGGAGAAGATCGTGGTGATGACATAGGCGTCCAGGGCCGCCAGCAGCACCACCACGCCGCCGACGCCGATCGCGACGCCGCGCCCGCGCACCGGTCCGCCCACCCGCTACGCCGGAGCGGTGATCTGGTAGTCGGCGTCGAACTCGGTGAACGTGATCACCACGGCGCTCTTTCCGCCGTCGTCACCGGAGGCCGGCGGAAGCTGGCCGCGCACCTTGAGCAGCCGGTGACCGGCGGTGGCGATCCACACATGCCCGGCCAGGTCCTGCGTGACCCCGGGGATCAGCCCGCCGGCCGCGTCCTTGGGCAGCGTCACCTTGATCTTGTAGGCGTCCTTGCCACCGACCTTCTCGACGGCCTCCGGCTGCGCCGAGCGCGCCGCCGCCAGCATCCCGGAGATGCCCCGCTCGGGGTCCAGCACGGCCGACGGGTCGTACAGCGCCAGGATCCGGCTCTTGGGCGCCTTCTGGTAACCGCTGCCGGTCAGCCCCTTGTAGTAGAGGGTGTCGCCGAGCAGCACGAAGTCGGTCTCCAGCGTCAGCCCCAGCTGCTGCAGTTGCAGCCTGCCCTGGGCGTCGCCGCTCCTGACCAGCTTGACGTCACCCCCCTTGACGGGGACGGCGGGCTCGCCCTCGGTGGCGATGGTGAAGGCGACGCTCTTGAGGTTCCGCATCGCCTCCGACGCCTGCCGCAGCGTCTGCTGCCCCTGCGGTAGCGGCTTGCCGGCGTCCTCTCCTCCCGAACCTCCCGAGCAGCCGGCCAGCGCCAGCGCGCACACGAGGATGACGGACATGCGACTGCGGATCCAAGACATACGGCGGACCCTACCGACGCCCCGCCGGACAAGTCACTCGCCGCCAGGGATGAGATGCCACGTCCCCCTGTGGCATGACATTGTGATTCCCGGTGGCCCGGCACGAGGCCCCGCGGCTATCATTGCCGCGGCGGGCATGGGGGGTCACCACGGCTCGAAGCTCGTCGGGGGGCGGTAGCTCAGCCGGTCAGAGCAGCGGACTCATAATCCGTAGGTCGTGGGTTCGAGCCCCACCCGCCCCACGCGCCGGCCCTGCCTACTCGCCGATCTTTGATCGGCTTCGCGGGGGGCCCGCAGTATCTGCCCGGGGGGGCGACCCCCCGGACCCCCCGGGGCAGGGCTTCGCCCTGCCGGGGGCGGTGCGAGGTCTTCCGGTGTTTGTGGTGCTAGGCCATTGGTGCTGCCGGGTGTGAGGTACTGCGTTTTTGTCCGGGAGGTCGCCCGGGTTTCTGATGTGGGGTTTTGCCCTCGATCCTGCTGTTCGCGGGTCGGGGGCTGTTTTGTTTTTTGTGGGGGTTCGGCAGGGGTGGGCGGCTGATGTGGGTTTGCTGTTGTCCGCTGTCCTTGCCGGGGTTCGGGGGGCCTGGGGCGGTCGTTCGGGGGAAACGCGGTAGCGGGTCAGATCGGGGCGGATTCGGTTGTCCGGTGCGAGGGGTTCCGGAGGTGGAGGCAGTGGGGTAGTCCTGTCGTCTGGCCGATTCGCTGTGCTACAGGTCTGTAACGAAACGGAACGGGCAAATGGCACAGGGGGGCCTTCCGCACCTAAGGTCGCGGCGTCTATGGCTCACTGCTCTAGGAGGTGCGGATGAGAGGCTGGGGCCAACGGGTGCTCGCGGCCGTGACCGTCGCCGGGATGCTGGGCGTGGGGACGGCGATCCCGTCGCACGCGGCGCCGGCGGGTGACATCGTCGAGCGGCTGAACGCCATCCCCGGCATGAAGGTGTTGTGGGAGCGGCCGTCGGGGGCCGCCGACTACCGCTTCTTCCTGCTGAGTTACCGGCAGCCCGCCGACCACCGGAAGCCGGGCACGGGCACGTTCGAGCAGCGGTTCACCCTGCTGCACAAGGACACCGGCCGTCCGATGGTGCTGCACACCACCGGCTACAACCTGCGGGAGACGGCCTCCCGCTCCGAGCCCACCCAGCTGCTGGAGGGCAACCAGATCTCCGTCGAGCAGCGGTTCTTCACCCCCTCCCGGCCACAGCCGGCCGACTGGTCCGACCTGACCATCTGGCAGGCGGCCACCGACCACCACCGGCTGGTGAAGGCGCTCAAGCCGGTCTACTCCGCCAAGTGGGTGTCGACGGGGGCCAGCAAGGGCGGCATGACCTCGATCTACCACCGCCGCTTCTACCCGGCGGACGTGGACGCGACGGTGTCGTACGTCGCGCCCAACGACGTGGTCAACAGCGAGGACAAGGCCTACGACCGGTTCTTCGAGAAGGTCGGCTCCGACCCGTCGTGCCGCAACGCGCTCAAGGACGTCCAGCACGAGGTGCTGGAGCGGCGTGCGGAGTTCGTGCCGCGGTACGAGGCGTACGCCAAGGAGAACGGCTTCACGTTCGGCAACCTCGGCAACGCCGACCGGGCGCTGGAGGCGACCGTGCTCGACGTCGAGTGGGCCTTCTGGCAGTACTCGCTGGAGGCCGACTGCGCCCAGGTGCCGTCCGCCAACGCCTCCACCGACACGCTGTGGGACTTCGTTGACTCGGTGGCGGGCTTCTCCTTCTACACCGACCAGGGGCTGGCGCCGTACCTGCCGTACTACTTCCAGGCCGGCACCCAGCTCGGCTGGCCCGAGCCCAAGTTCCGCTACCTGAAGGACGTGCGCAACTACCCCGAGATCTACCGGCCGCGCGCGTTCATGCCCGCCGACCTGCGCGCCCAGATGCGCTTCAACCCAGTGGTGATGGCCGACATCGACCGGTGGGTCCGCTCCCACGGTAACCGCCTGATGTTCCTGTACGGCGGCAACGACCCGTGGGGGGCCGAGCCGTTCCGGCTGGGCCGCGGCACCCGCGACTCGCTGTGGTACGAGGTGCCCGGCCTCAACCACAGCGCCCAGCTCATCCGGGCGCTGCCCGCCGGGCAGCGCGAGCAGGCGATCGCGGCGCTGCGGCGCTGGGCCGGAGTCGGCGACACCGCCTCGGTCCGGCTCAAGGGGGTCAGCCCGCTCGACGGCTACGACGAGCTGCAGGTCAGGCGGCCTCCGCTCTGACCGGTGACCGGCCGCTGAACCGGGCCCGTCCCCTCGGGGGCGGGCCCGGTTCCGTCAGTCGAGGGCGCTGCCTTTGCGCCATTCGTTCCAGGACAGCTGCCAGTAGCCCCAGCCGTTGTTCCACTCCAGCTCACGGTCGGTGCCGGTGATCTTGTAGATGTCGCCGCGCCGGCTGAACCGGTAGAACCAGGCGGCGTTCTTCGGGCTCATGTTGACGCAGCCGTGGCTGACGTTGGCGGTGCCCTGCGAGCCCACCGACCACGGGGCGCTGTGGGTGAACTCGCCGCTGTTGGAGATCCGCACCGCGTAGTAGACGTCGAGCTTGTAGTAGTCGGGGTGCCCCTTGGGGATGCCGACCGTCGCGGAGTCCATGACCACGTGATAGGCCTTCTCCATCGTCAGGTGGACGCCGTTGGTGGTCGTGTAGGCGCGCTTGGTGGCCTTGCCCATGCTGACCGGTATCCGGCGGACGGTCTTGTCGTTCCTCTTGACGGTCATCGTGTGGGTGCGGGCACTGGCGGTGCTGACCTGCTCGTCGCCGACCCTGAATCGCAGCTTGAGATCGCGGGTGCCGTAGACGTCCTTGGCGGCCCGCACGCCCCTCATCCGCGCGGTCACCGTGACATCGGTCCGCGCCGGCCAGTACTTCTTGGTCCGGTAGACGACCTGTTGCCGGCCCACCCACCGCCAGGCGCCCTCCACCGGCGTGGACGCCGTCACCTGCAGCGCCCGCTCGACCTCGGCCTTGTTGTAGACCGGCCGGTCGAAGTCGAGGATGATCGGCATCCCCACCCCCACCGTCTCCTCGTCGAACGGGGCGGCGGCGCTGACCCGGATGGTCTCCTTGGGCTTGAGCGTGGAGAACGCGCTGGTGAGCGTGGTGGTCCTGCCGTCGGGGCCGGCGGCGATGGCGGTGACCTGGTAGTCGGTGTCGGGCGCCAGCGTCCAGCGCGAGGTCCACCGGGTGCGGGCCGGGTTCAGCGCGCCCTCGACCTTCCCGGCTTTTCCGGCCTTGCCGTCGTTGCCGTTTTCGATGCTGACGGTGACCTGCCGGATGGTGCCACCGGCCGCCTGCACCGTGATCGGGCGGTCGGGACGCGCGTCGTCGGTCCCATGGACGGGGGTGATGGTCAGCCTGGCCGGGGGCGGGGCCGGACGTTCGGCGGCGCGGCCCTGCCCGTCGCCGGAGCATCCCGCCAGCGGGAGCAGCGCCGTCAGCGCGACGGCCGCCGATGACGGTCGTGAGGGGTGCGGGAGGTTCACCATAGTGCTGTGCCCAGGTCGGTGCCGTCTCTCACCCCACGGTACGACGGCAAGAGCGGGTCGAGCAGACCCAATATTCACGTTGCGTAATCGCCGTCGTCTTGACCGATCCGATGCTTTCATAAGCCTGTCGGCTGGATGGAGCAGAGCATGGGACGGCATCGACGAGGACAGGCCAGGGAGGTCACGGTGGGTGAGCTGGTGGCGGCCCTGCAGCAGTTCGACCCGGCGCTGGAGGTGCGGCTGGCGATCCAGCCCCGGCTGCCGTACGAGCACGCGGTCGGCCCGGTCGCCGAGGCCGACGGGATGGTGTGGATCGGCGAGGCCGGGCAGTGCGGGTACGCCTCCGACGAGGTGGCCGAGAGCCTCGGCTGGCGCTGATGCGGGCCCGTCAGCGTCCCGCCGCGCGCAGCAGCCGCGCCGCCTCCTCGGGGCGGACGTCGTTGAGGAACGCGCCCATGGCCGCCTCCGAGCCGGCCAGGTACTTCAGCCGGTCGGCGGCCCGCCGGATGCTGAACAGCCGCAGATGCAGCCAGGCCAGATCCCGGCCCTCGCGCACGGGGGCCTGGTGCCAGGCCGACACGTACGGCGCGGGCCGGTCGAAGAGGCGGTCGAAACGGTCCAGCACGTCCAGGTAGAGCCGGGCGAACGCGTCCCGTTCCGCCTCGTCCAGGGCGGGGATGTCCGGCACCCGCCGGTGCGGGTACAGGTGCACCTCGAACGGCCAGCGGGCGGCGTGCGGCACGAACGCGGTCCACAGCTCGTTGGCCACCACCACGCGGGCGCCCTCCCGCCGTTCGGCCGCCAGCAGCTCGGCGAACAGGTCGCCGCCGGTGCGCTCGGCGTGCCGCCGCACGGCCCGCAGCATCTGCCGGGTGCGCGGCGGGACGAAGGGGTAGGCGTAGATCTGGCCGTGCGGATGGTGCAGCGTGACGCCGATCTCCTCGCCCCGATTCTCGAAGCAGAAGACCTGCTCGACGCCGGGCGTCGCGGACAGCTCGGCGGTGCGGTCGGCCCACGCCTCGACGACCGTCCGCACCTGGGCGGGCGGCAGGTCGGCGAACGAGACGCGGTGGTCGGAGCTGAAGCACACCACCTCGCAGCGCCCCCCGGTGGCCTCAGGCCGGAAGGCGGGGAACCGGTTCTCCAGCACGGCCACCTCGTAGTCGGCGGCGGGGATCTCGGTGGGCCGTCCCGGCGCCGACGGGCACAGCGGGCAGGCGTCGTCGCCGGGCAGGAAGGTGCGGCGCTGCCGGTGCGCGGCGATCGTCACCCACTCGTCCAGCAGCGGGTCGTGGCGCAGCTCGGAGGCGGCCGGCGGCCCGTCGGGCGGCCGGGTGTCGACGGCGTCGCGGACGGCGTCGTCGCGCCGGTCGAAGTAGATCAGCTCCCGCCCGTCCGCCAGCCGGGTCACGGTGCGCTTCACGCCGCCGCCATCCGGGCGGACGGGAACGGCCGGCCGGGGCCGGGGCGGTCCGGCCCCGGGCCGCCGCGGCCGTCGAGCCCACCGCCGGCCCGCGGTCTCGGCATGGCGTGTGCGCGCAGCGGCTCCCGCGCGGTCATGGCCCCTCCCCGTCTCGCCGAACGGCGTCCATCCGTACCGGCCTCCGAGCGTAGATCGGGTGACCGGGGGGAGGGGAACCGCACCACAGACTCGCCGGAAGGGGGGATCACCATGAAGGCGATCGTCTGGCACGCGGTGGGCGACATCCGCCTTGAGGACGTCACCGAGCCCAAGATCGAGTATCCGTCGGACGCCGTCGTACGCATCACCGGCAGCGCGATCTGCGGCACTGACCTGCACTTCGTACGGGGCACGGTGCCGGGGATGCGGCCGGGCACGATCCTGGGCCACGAGGGGGTCGGCGTCATCGAGGAACTGGGCCCGCAGGTCCGCAACTTCTTCGAGGGGGACCGGGTGGTCATCGCCTCCACCATCGGCTGCGGGCGGTGCGTCCACTGCCGGGCCGGTCACTACGCCCAGTGTGACGTGGCCAACCCCAGGGGGCGCGATGCCGGCACCGCGCTCTATGGCGGGCCGGAGTCCACCGGGCCGTTCGACGGGCTGCAGGCCGAGTACGCCCGCGTCCCGTACGCGCACACCAACCTGGTGCCGATCCCGCCGGGGGTGACCGACGAGCAGGCGCTCATGGTCAGCGACATCTTCCCCACCGGCTGGTTCGGGGCGCGGCTGGCCGGGGTCGGCGGCGGGGACGTGGTGTGCGTGCTCGGCGCCGGGCCGGTGGGGCAACTGGCCGCCCTGTCGGCGCGCATCCAGGGCGCCGGGCGGGTGCTGATCGTGGACGGGCTGCCGGACCGGCTGGAGACCGCCCGGATGCAGAACGCCGAGACCATCGACTTCAACACCGAGGACCCCGTCGCCGTGGTCCGGGAGCTGACCGGTGGGGTCGGCGCCGACCGGGTGATCGAGGCGGTGGGCGTGGACGCCCAGCGGCCCGTCGGCGGGCCGGCCGCGCAACTGCTGGACGACCGGACCGCGGCCGAGTTCGAGCACGAGCGCGAGCAGGTCGCCCCGCACGCACACCTCCACGGCCGCCAGTGGATGCCGGGGGACGCACCGGGCCAGGCGCTGCGCTGGGCGGTGGAGATGGTCGACAAGGCCGGCACCATCGGGATCATCGGCGACTACCCGCCGCAGTACACCCACTTCCCGCTGGGCAGGGCGATGAACCGCAACCTCACCGTCCAGGCGGGCAACTGCGACCACCGGCGGTACATGCCGGGGCTGCTGAGCCGCATCGCCTCCGGCGGCGCCGACCCCACCACGGTCATCACGCAGCAGGAGGACATGCCCACCGCGATCGAGGCGTACGAGGCGTTCGACCGCCACGAGCCCGGCTGGACCAAGGTCGTCCTGGAGATCGCCGGGTGAACCGTGGCCGGGGCGCCCCGGGCGCCCCGGCCACGTCCGCGATCACCCGGCCGGGGCGGCTCCGCCCACCGGTTCCGGGTCCGGCTGCGGCACCGGGGGGCCCGGCGCGGGCTCGGGCACCGGCTGGGGATCGGGGATCGGACCCGGCGGCCGGGGCTGCGGGGCGGGTACGGGGTCGGGCTGCGGCGGCGGCGTGGGGACCGGCGAAGGGTGCACCGCCCTGGGGGCAAGCGGTGTACGGAGCATGTCATGTCCTCCTCGGAACAGGACTCGTCAGGACTCAGGGGTTCGTGTCACGGCTGCGGCGTCTGATCACCCACAGATCGACGGCGGCGATCACGGCGACGGCCGCGCAGATCGCCGTCGCCGCCCAGAAGCCCGCCACGGGCCACTGCCCGCCGGCCGCCTGGAGGCCGAAGAACACGGCGGCGGCGATCCCGGCGAGCAGCGCCACACCCGACAGCAGGGCCCGTGTCCCCAGCGCGCTGCGGGCGGTCAGCGGCTCGGTGCCCGGCGCGGGTCTGCGGTCGTGCAGCGGCATCCGGATCACCTGCCGAAGGTGCCGACCAGCGTCCCGGTGCCGACGACCTTCTCCTCGACCGCCTCCCGGAGGTCGTCGACGGTGAACCCGGGCCGCAGCCCGGACGGCTCCGCCAGGGCCGTCAGCCGGAAGAAGTACCGGTGCGGGTCGTCCCCGGGGGGCGGGTGCGGGCCGCCGTATCCGGCCGTGCCGTAGTCGTTGCGGCCGGGGACCGCGTCGGTGACCTGCTCGCCGGCGTCGACGCCCCCGGTCTCCGGCGGGATGCCCGCCACGAGCCAGTGCACGAACGTGCCGACCGGCGCGTCCGGGTCCTCGCAGGTCAGCACCAGTTCGACGGCCTCGTCGGGAACCCCCGTCCACTCCAGCGGCGGCGAGACGTCCCCGGCCTGGTGGGAGTACTCGCGCGGGATCATGGCGTGGTCGTTGAACGCGGCGCTGCGCATCTCGATCTCGTGCATGACCCCGGTCGTGCCCACTGAGCCCGTACCGATGCACCCCGCCTCCTCCCGCATCGAACCCGGGAAACGGGGAAGGCGACCTCATAACGGCTCATGACGGCCGAATCCGGACGTGAATGGGGGAGAGGCAGATGCCACGTCCCGGAAGCCACCAGTACGACACCAAGCGGGCCCGGACGAGGAAGCGGCTGGAGGACGAGGGCGTCGCCCCCGACAAGGCCGCCGACGAACGGGCCGAGCGGGAACTGCGCGAGCAGGGCATGCGGCCCCGCAAGGCGAGCGAGCGGGCCGCGGGCCCCAAGGGGGAGCGGTGAGGCCGGGACCCGACACAGCGGGCCCCGAGGAGATCGAGATCCTCGGCTCCGCGCTGCCGCTGGAGTACGAGAGCGACCTGGAGCCGCTGCTGAAGCGGATCGGGCCCCGCCTCGGCGGGGCCCGCTGCGTCCTGCTGGGCGAGGCCAGCCACGGAACGCACGAGTACTACGCCTGGCGGGCGACGCTGACCCGCCGGCTCATCGCCGAGCACGGCTTCTCCTTCGTGGCGGTCGAGGGGGACTGGCCGGACTGCTGGGAGGTCAACCGCAGCGTGACGGGGGCGCCGGGGGCGCCGCAGGACCCACGGGAGGTCCTCGACGGCTACCGCCGCTGGCCCACCTGGATGTGGGCCAACGAGGAGACCGCCGCGTTCTGCCGGTGGCTGCGCGACCACAACGCCGGGCTGCCGCCGGAGCGGCGGGCGGGTTTCTACGGGCTGGACGTCTACAGCCTGTGGGAGTCGCTGCGCGCGGTGATCACGTACCTGTCCGCACACCATCCCGAGTACGTCGACATCGCCAGGAACGCCTACCGCTGCTTCGAGCCGTACGGCGAGGACCCGCAGGTGTACGCGTGGACGACCCGGCTGGTGCCGGACGCCTGTGAGGGGGAGGTGCTGGCCCTGCTGACCAGGCTGCGCCGCTTCCCCGGCTTCGGCGAGTCCGCCGAGGACCTGAACGCCGTGCAGAACGCCGAGGTGGCGGCCGGTGCCGCGAACTACTACCAGGCCATGATCCACGGCGGTCCCGAGGCGTGGAACATCCGGGACGTACACATGGCCGACACGCTGGACCGCCTGCTGGCCTTCCACGGCGAGGGCGCGCGGGCGGTCGTGTGGGCGCACAACACCCATGTGGGGGACGCCCGCGCCACCACCATGGCCGACGCCGGGATGACCAACCTCGGGCAACTGGCCAGGGAGCGGCACGGCCGGGAGCGGGTCGTCGTGGTGGGGTTCGCCGGCGGGCACGGCGACGTGATCGCCGCGCCGCGCTGGGGCGCTCCGATGGAGGTCATGCCGGTGCGCGCGCCGCTGCCCGGCTCGCTGGAGGCCCTGCTGATGAGGGCGGTGGAGCTGGGCCAGGCGCTGTTCGTGTTCGCCGACGCGCCGGACCAGAGCTGGCTGACCACCCGGCGCGGTCATCGGGCGATCGGCGTGGTGTACGACCCGGACCTCGACCGCCGTCAGTTCGTCCCGACCACGCTCGGCGAGCGCTACGACGCGCTGTGCTGGTTCGCCTGGACGTCGGCGCTGACGCCGCTGCACCTGGAGGCCGCCCAGCGCGGGGAACTGGAGACGCTGCCCAGCGGCGTGTGACCGGGCCGCCGCGGTCCGCCGTCAGGCGGAGTCGCCGATCCTGGGAAGCGGGATCCGCGCCGGCTGCTCCTCGATCAGCTCCCGGGCCCGCCCGGCGCCAGGTAGGTCTCGGCGGCGCTGCCCCGCCGCGCTGATCGCTACCCTGGGGCCGAGGGAGGGAGCCTTGCCCGACGCAGCCGAGCCCCGGCGGCCGCCCGTCGCGTTGCCCGTCGATCCCGATGTTGACCTGCACGTCCCGGCGCAGCGCGCGGAACTGGCCCGCGCCCCCTGGACGACCCTCGGCGCCGTCTCCGCCGGCGGTGTCGTCGGCGCGCTGGCCCGGCACGGCCTGGCGGCGGCGTGGCCGCATCCCCCAGGCGGCTTCGGATGGGCGATCTTCGCCGTCAACGTCACCGGATGCCTGCTGATCGGCGTGCTGATGGTCGTCATCACCGAGGTGCGGCAGGCCCACCCGCTGACCCGCCCGTTCCTGGGGGTGGGCGTGCTGGGCGGATTCACCACCTTCTCCACCTACGTGCTGGAGGCGCAGGCCGCGCTGGACGCCGGGGCCCCGCGCACCGCGCTTGCCTACCTGGCCGGCACCGCCCTGGCCGCCCTCGCCGCCGTCGTGACGGGGGTGCGGGTGACGCGCCGGCTCGCCGGCCGGGCCGGGACGCGCCGGACCGCGGATCAGGGGGAGCGGTGACCGTCCTGCTGGTGGCCCTCGGCGCCGCGGTGGGCGCGCCGCTGCGCTACCTGGCGGACCGGCTGGTGCAGTCCCGCCACGAGTCGTCCTTCCCCTGGGGGACCTTCACCGTGAACGTCGTGGGCTCGGCCCTGCTGGGATTCCTGGCGGCACTGCCCGCCGGTGAGGGCTTTACGGCGCTGGGCGGTATCGGTTTCTGCGGGGCCCTGACGACCTACTCGACGTTCGGCTACGAGACGCTCCGCCTGGCCGAGAACGGCGCCCGTACGCTGGCCTTCCTCAACGTCGCGGCGTCTGTCGCCGCCGGCCTCGGCGCCGCCTACTGCGGTATGGCCCTGGCCTCCGCGATCTAGGGCCGTTCGCGGTCGCCGGACGGTGGGGACAGCGGTGGGAGCAGGCCCGGAAGGGCACGACCGGAGAGAGGTGGATGCGACGTGCTGGTCGCCTTCTCGGTGACCCCGCTCGGTGCGGGGGAGGATGTCGGTGAGCTGGTCGCCGAGGCCGTGCGCGTGGTGCGCGCCAGCGGCCTGCCCCATCGCACCGACGCGATGTTCACCACCGTCGAGGGGGAGTGGGACGAGGTGATGGCTGTGGTCAAGGCCGCGACCGACGCGGTGGCGGCCCGCGCCCCGCGCGTCAGCCTGGTGCTCAAGGCGGATCTGCGCCCCGGCGTCACGGACGCCATGACCAAGAAGGTCGAATCGGTGGAGCGCCATCTCGGCGAGGACTGAGCCCTCGCCCCGCGGGGACCGCCGCTGTCCCCGTCGGGCATATCGTGCGTTGGGTCGGAGGGAGGGTCAGGGTCAGGACGTCTGGGCTTCGGGGATGCAGGCCCCGACGCCGCCGTCCCGGCCCTTGCCGAAGGCGGTGATCCGCTGGATGGGGTCGCCGTGGTCCTCGGGGTCGGTCCACTCGGCGTCGTCGCCGATCGCCACCAGGCCGTTGGACAGCTCCTTGACGTCGCCTTCCTCGAAGGTCAGGGTTCCGTCCCGCTTGGCGCCGTACAGCGTCGCGCCCGCCAGGCAGTCGGCCTGCAGCTCACTGGCCTGGGCGACGTGCTCCATCCGCAGCCGGTTCTGGATGGCGTGGCCCCACTCGTGCGCGATCACCAGGTAGACCCAGGCGTCGCCCTGCGCGTAGCCGGCGCGCATCAGGTTGTCGTCCCAGGCGATGTAGTCCTCGGGGATGCAGTAGAACGCGTTGAATTTGGTGGCCGGCTGCCCCGCGCACGTGGGTGCGGTGGACAGGTCGTTGCCGTTGTAGCCGCCGTGCACCCGCGGCGAGGTGTAGGTGCCGGTGAAGAACTCCGACCAGTGGGTGCGCCAGTACTCGTCGACCACCTGGGGCGCGGCGGTGATGTCCTCGCCGAACTCGGTCTCGTCGATCTGGCCGGCGGGGGCCGGGCCGCCGGTGGAGCCGGCGACCGGGGTGGGCTCGCCGGTGCTGTCGACGCCGGCGGTGCCCGGAGTGCCCGGGGTGCCGGCGCCCTGCGGAGCGCCGGTGGCGGTGGTGCCGGGACGGGAGGTCGAGCCGGCCTTGTCGATCTCGCCGATCTGGAAGGAGCAGGCGCTGGCGCCCATCAGGGCGGCTCCCAGGGCGAGGACGGCCAGGGAACGTCGGGGGGTGTGCATCGCGTGTCTCTCCGTCAGTCTTTCCGGTGCGCTCTCCGTGCGCCCGATACGCGATATCTGACGGAATGGTGCGGGATCGCGGTTGCCTGTCCCCCTTGTGAACAAAGGCACCGGCCGCGTCCCGAACAAAGGTCGTCCTGGACGCGTCCAAACAGGCCGATGCGGAATCTCCGCGGAATCCCGCCGAAGGCGGCGAGCCGCCCCGGCCGGTTATCCGGCGGTGTCCAGCCAGCGGTGGATGTCGGCGTCGGCGGGGGGCAGCAACCGCCACAGCGCCTCGTCCAGTGCGGCGCACAGCGGGATCCGCTCGTGCATGTCCAGGGCCCGGAACAGATTGGCCAGGAAGGGCCGCAGCCCGACGACGGCCAGGGCGACCCCGCGCGTGGCGCACTCCCGCTGGGTGACCGACAGCATCCGCAGCGCGCTGCCGTCGCAGAACGACACTCCGCCCATGTCGAGGATCAGCGGGCGTCCTGTGGTGACCGCCAGGTCCAGCAGTCGCGTCTGCAGCCCCGGACCGGTGTAGCAGTCGATCTCTCCGCACAGCAGCACGACGGTGTGGCGCTCGCTGTCCACCACGACCATGTCGACGACGATGTCTTCCACGACGACCTCACTGAGATTCTCGTGACAAATCAGCATTGCGCCGGCACACATCGTTGCCAAGGGGATGGGCGAAGAATCTCTCGATCCTTTGGGAAAACGGATTTGCGGACGGCCGCACCGCACCGGTCCGGACCGTCCGCTCGTAACGGCGCCGAAGACCGCGCGGCTACCGCCCGATCTCCAGCGCCGCCCGTACCAGGTCGGCGTTGCCGGGGGCGGGCGAGCCATCGGGCAGGAGCAGGGTGTCCTCCAGGCCGATCCTGGTGTCCAGGCCGAGTTCGCGCGCCAGTCGCAGCACCGGCCAGGCGCCGCCCTCCTCCCCGTGCAGCAGCACCGGCCGGGTCGCGGGGCGCAGCCGGTGCAGCAGGTCGCGGGCCGTCGCGGTCGCCGACTCCGGATCGGTGTCGACGACCTCGGCCAGTACGCGCAGCACCCGGTCCGCCTGCGGCCAGGCGAGGAATCGCTCGGCGGCGTCCGTGCCGGAGAAGATGCCCGCCTCGATGCCGACGCCCCGTTCCAGCAGCGCCTGGGCCACCAGTTCGGCGCCCTCCTCGTGCCAGTTGACCGACGCGTGGTCGGGTGGCACCGGCCACGAGCGGACCAGCGCGGCGCGCCGGTGCGGATCGGGCTCGGCCCATGCCGCCGTGGTGACGCCCACCGGGATGCCGGGCGCGGCGGCGCGCACGGCGGTGACGGCCCGCGTGACCGGGCCGGGCTCCAGCGTTTCCGCGCCCGCGTCGTCCCGGGGGTGCAGATGGGCGTCCCGGGCGCCCGCCGCGACGGCGTTCCGTACGGCGACGGCGAGTTCTCCGGACGTCACCGGTATGCCGTCATCGTCCGCCTTGGTTCGGGCACCGTTCGGGCATACCTGGAGCATTCCGGCATTGTTGCAGACGGCGGGGGACGAAATGAGGCGCACCGCTCCGTGTCCGCCGGGTCCGCCGCGCACGGCGCTGACCGGTGACGGGACCGCCGGAAGGCCGTGGGATATGGTGGCCGCTGACCTGATGATTGTGAGTGGTGGGCGGGTTTCCCGTTTCACCTGTGCACGTGGGGTAACCGGGCTGTATGCGGGTCCTAGTGACGGGGTGGCCGAGCTTCCTGAACGGTGAGGCCACCGCGGGTGACGTGCTGGCGATGGAGGCCGTTCAGGAGGCGCTGCAGGGTGCCGGAGTGCCCTGTGACCTGGCCTGGAGCCCGGTGTTCCGGCCGTCCGGCCCCAGCCTCGCCGAGGTGGAGCCGGGCCGGTACACCCATCTGGTGTTCGCCTGCGGCCCGCTGATCGGCGAGCAGGTGCGGCGGCTGCACCACCGGTACGCGCACTGCCGGCGGGTCGCCGTCGGCGTCTCGGTGATCGACCCGCACGATCCGGCGGTGCTCGGTTTCCACGCGGTGCTGGCCCGTGACGGCAGCGGCGAGGAGCCGCGCCTGGACCTGGCGGCCGAGCTGCCCGTCCCGGACGTGCCGGTCGTGGGGGTGGCGCTGGCTCCCGGCCAGCCCGAGTACGGTTCGCGCCGCCGCCACGAGCAGGTCGAGGACGAGCTGACCGCCTGGCTGAACACCCGCGACTGCGCCCGGGTGCCCATCGACACCCGCCTGGACCTGTACGACTGGCGCAACGCCAGTACCGCCGCCCAGGTCGAGGCGCTGATCCGCCGGCTGGACCTGGTGGTCACCACCCGGCTGCACGGCATGGTGCTGGCGCTCAAGAACGGGGTGCCCGCACTGGCCGTCGACCCGATCGAGGGCGGCGCCAAGGTCGGGGCGCAGGCCCGCGCGTGGGGCTGGCCGGCGCTGGTCACGGCCCTTCCGGGGAAGCCCGCGCTGAACCTGGCCGAACTGGAGCGGCAGTGGGAGTGGTGCCTGGCCGGGCGCGCGGCCGCCGCCGCGTGGGACCTGCGGACCGACTCCGAGCCGCTGCTCACCGAAGACCTGCTGGACGTCCTCGACCTGCGCGCCGACCAGGCCGGCTGAGGCGGAGGACGGGGTCAGCCGTTCGTGATCGGGACGGCCGCGCGCTTGTCATCGGCGGTCGGGCCGTAGGACCGCAGCGCCACCGGGACGCCGAGTCCGGCCTCCAGTGCGGCCACCGGATCCTCCAGCGGCCCGTACACCGGCCGGGCCGCCAGAAGCCGCCGGGTCAGGGCCTCCTGCCCGCCCAGGTCTCCGGGCGGGCCGGACGGCAGCCGCACGATCCTGCGGCCGTCCATCTCGTACGCGCGGCACAGCAGCAGGTCGCGCCGGGTCTGCGAGACGTCCAGATGGGTGACCGCCAGCGCGTCGGCCCCGCCGCTCACCTCCAGCGCGTAGCGCAGCGCCACCAGGTCCAGGTGCCCCACCCGGAAGGCGCCCTGCCACGGGCCGAACGCGTTGTGCCGGTCGGGCAGGTCGGCGGTCAGCGCCGGGTCCTCGGTGACGAACGGGCCCGGCCCGTGCCGCGTCATGTACGCGCGCACGACGCCCAGCCGGACGGCGGACGCCCCGGCTTCGGCCAACAGGGTCTCGGCGTTGGCGAACGTGGTCGTGGACCAGGTCGTGTACGGGTGGAACCCGTGCCACTCGTCCAGCAGGACGCCCTGGGCGCCCTCAAAGACCACGGGGCCCGCCCGCAGCAGCCCGGCCAGGTGCGCGCCGCCGACGACACGGACCCGACCGGCGAACGCGGTGAACGCGTCGAGGCAGTCGGCCACGTCCGGCACCGGCTGCCCGGCGCCGGGGAAGGCGTCGTGGAACCAGTCGCGCACCGCCGCGAGGCGGCGCCGCAGCCGGGCCGGGGACAGGCAGTCGGCGACCCGCGGCGCGTCGCCGGGGTACGCCAGCGAGTACGCCATGGTCTCGCCGATGCCCATGCCGCACGACCCGTGCCGGGCCGGGCCGCGTGCGGTCTCCCGCGCACGGCCGGCGGCCCGGTGGTAGGGCGTGGTGAGCAGGGCGTCCCCGTCCACGGTCAGCCGGTCGAGGGCGTCGGCGACCCCGAGCCGGGCCAGGTGCCGGGCCTCGGCGGCCAGCGCCAGGGGATCGACCAGCATGAACCGCGACAGGTGCGTCCGCACGCCGGGGGTGAGGGTGCCCGACCCGAACTGGGCGAAGGTGTGGTGCCTGCCGTCCGGCGCGACCACGTTGTGCGCCGCCTGGGCGCCCCCGTTGAACCGGACGACCGCGTGGACCGGCGTGCTCTCCCCGTCCCCCGTTCCGGTGCCCCGCCCCTCGTGGCCCCGCGAGCAGAGCCAGTCCACGACGGTGCCCTTCCCGGCGTCCCCGAACCCGAGGTCCACCACGATGCGGTGCGTCATCACAGCCGCCTGGTGCGGCGCGGCGTGGCGTCGTCCAGGCCCGCGGGCGTGCCGGATACGGCCACGGGGGAGCGGTCGGCGTCCAGCCGGGCCAGCGCCCGCGACACCGAGGGCCCGGCGCTGGAGCCGAACTCCGCCAGGTGCTCCAGCCCCTCGTTCAGGTCGATGGCGTCCTCCGACAGCCCGATGGTGAGCGCGATGGTCTCGCACACCGCGTCCAGGTCGTCCAGGTAGAGGACGTGCTGGCCGAGCAGCCCGCGCCAGAAGTCGCGCAGCCTCGGGTCGCCGGAGTGGTAGCCGCCCTCGGGGACGATGAAGTAGACCTCGTACATCCGGCGCAGTTCGGCGACGATGTCCTCGGTGCGGACGTCCTCGGCCAGGTCCTCGCCGAGGACCTTGGCGACCAGCCGGCGGTCCACCTTCGGGTAGGCCAGCTCGTCCCCGATCATGAACAGGTAGCCGCGTCTGCCCCGCTTCTCGAAGCAGTCCAGGGCGGTGTGCCGGGCCATGAAGTACATCGCCAGCTCGTAGGACTCCATCATCTGGCCGCCGCCCCCGCCCTCCAGCAGGATCCGGCCGAGGTCGTCGTCCATCCTGTTGTCGGACTCGAACTGCCCGATCTGCAGCGGCGCCCGGTCGCAGGTGGCGTCGCCGACCCCGCCGAACATGAGCTGCGGGTGCTCGACGTAGCCCTTGCGGATCAGCAGCCCGAGCAGGTCCGGCAGCTTGGTCTGCAGGACGCGGGGCACCGTCCCCATCGAGCCGGTGACGTCGAACAGCACCGCGATGGCCAGCGACTCGGGGTGCTCGTCGTTGTCGCGGCTCTCCCGGAAGGTCACGCCGTGCGGGTCCAGGGCGGGGTGGGTGGTGGTGGCGCCGCTGTCGGTGTGCGCGAACGCGCTGGCGCCGGTCGCCGCACGGTAGCTCCGCGCGGCGTCGTAGACGTTGGTGGACCAGGTTCCGCTGCCCATGGGGGTCTCCTTTGCTTCAGGAAGCGGTCGGCATGTGGAAGGGCCGGAAACGGCGCGGGCCGTACAGGCGTTCCAGGACCTCGTCGAGTTCGGCCAGCAGCCGCCAGGCGTCGGACGGGCGGCGGTTCTGCGCGGACAGCGTGCAGCCCTTCGCGAACAGCCGCAGGGCCTTGGGCGCGTCGTCCGCCATGAGGTGGGTCATGCAGCGGGTGGCCATGGAGATGTCGGTGGCCGGGCTCGCCGGCCGCCGCCGTCGCACCTCTTCGGGGTACCAGTCGGCGTAGCGGTCCACCATCGCGGGGACCCGCCCGCCGGGATCGGCGGGGGTGCGGCCGCCGGGCACTGAGTAGCACCAGTCGACGAGTACCAGCCCGTGCTGCTCCGGGTGGATCAGCACGTGCTCTGGCAGGACGGCCCCGTGCAGCACCCCGGCGCGGTGCGCGAAGCCGAGCGCCACCAGCAGGCGCCGCCACATCCATGCCACGTCGCGCGGGTCCAGGCCGCCGGGATAGGCGGCGCGCACCTCGGCCAGGCTGCGGAACTCCTCCAGGCGGGCGATCACGTTCACCTGCCGCTGCGCTCCCGTCGCCAGGTCACGGTGCCGGAACGTCTCGACGAGATGGGGCACGTACGGCAGGAACCTGCCGTCCCCGTCCTTGGGAAGCCGGCGCAGCGCCACCGCCTCCCGCTCGATCAGGTCGCTGTCGCCCGGGTCCCGCGGCATCTTGACCACGGCGCGGCGGTTGTCGTCGTGGGTCGCTGCGTACAGGTTCGCCAGATCGCCGCGGGCGATCTCCTCTCCCAGTTCGTAGGTGTGCCTGCGGGTGGTGATGGCCGAGGTGCCCGCCTTGAAGGCCCGCCACAGCGTGTTGAGCCGGACGAACTCGTCGGCGGTGCGGCCCCCGGTGGCGTCGGGATGCAGCAGCCGTGCCATCCGCCGGTAAAGGCGCCCGGCCTCGCCATGGCCGAACAACTGCTGTGGGGTGCGGGCGGAGTTGAGCAGCAGCAGCGCGTCGTCCAGGTTCCGTACCCTCACCGGACCTCCTCCTCCCGGCTGGGTCGCAGCAGCGCGGGGTGCAGCAGCCGGGCGTCACCGGCCCGGTAGAGGCGGGCCCGGGGGCCGCCCCGCCGCCCGCCCCGCTCGGTGGTCTCGCCGGTGCCTTCTACGAAGCCCGGCACCGACAGGACCTTGCGGTGGAAGTTGCCCGCGTGCAGTTCCTCGCCCCATACCGCCTCGTAGACGGCACGCAGCTCGGGGATGGTGAACTCCGGGGCGCAGAACGCGGTGGCCAGCGGGGTGTACTCCAGCTTGCTGCGGGCTCGTTCCAGGCCGTCGGTGAGGATCCGCGCGTGGTCGAACGCCAGCCGGCGGGTGGTCCCGGGGCGCTGCGCAGCGGCCTCGGTCAGGCCGAGCGAGCCGACCGGCACCCAGGCCGCGTCGGCGGCGTCGCTGCCGGCCCGCGGGTCGGGAAGCTCGGGCGCGAACGCCAGGTAGGCCACCGAGATGACGCGCATCCGCGGGTCGCGGCCGGGGCCGCCGTAGGTGGCCAGCTGTTCCAGGTGCACCCGGGCCAGCGCCCCTTCGGCGCTGAGCCCGGTCTCCTCGGCCAACTCGCGGGCGGCGGCGTCGGGCAGGTCCTCGGCGTCCCGCACACTCCGGACGAACCCGCCGGGCAGCGCCCACATCCCCTCGAACGGCGGGGCGCCGCGCCGCACCAGCAGGACGTGCAGCGCGCCGTCGCGGATGGTCAGCGCCACCACGTCGACCGTGACCGCGACCGGGTCGTAGGCGTGCGGGTCGTAGGCGGCCAGGAAGTCCTGCTCGGAGTCCGGCATGATGTCCTTCTCAGTTCGAGATTATCTCTAACTGAGAACAACTTAACGCACGCCGGAGTGCGATGTCCACCTTGTCCGGTTCAGCGGCGGTGGTGTCCTCCGTGCCACCGCTCGTCGGGGTCCTCGCCCGTAGAGGGCCGGTCCTCGTCCGGGCGCTGGGGCTGTGGAGTCCACTCCTCGGGATAGGGCACTGCGCCGCCCTGGATGTAGGGACGTGGACCCCAGGGACGGTAACCCTGCGGGTCCTCCCGCCGAGGACGGGGCTGCCCGGTGTTCTGGGAGTAGGTCCCGGTTTCGCCACGGGAGTAGTGCCCTGGCCCGCCCTGGGAGTAGGGCGGTGCGGCCTGCTGTGAGTGACGCCGGTCACCGTGTTCCGGATACGGCTGATCCCCGTGTCCCGCAGGCGGACCGCCTGGAACGTGGGGACGAGCCTTGCCCTGGAGATAAGGCTGGGGACCACTGTGGGTGCCGCTCCCGGAGCGGTGCTGCTCTCGGCCGTAAGGGCGGCCCCCGACCCGGGGGGTCACGGGCGGGACGTTGAACGGAGAGCGATCCGGCGGGGGAGCGGGCTGTGGGGCGGCCGGAGGCTGCCGGTCGTGGTACTGGCGCAGGCGGCTGTGGCGCCGGCCATAGGCCAAGTAGAGAAGGAGGCCCCCCAGCATCCACAGGCCGAAGTAGCTCCAGGTCCGCACCTGGAGGTTGAGCATCAGCCAGCCGATGGCCACGATCGCCAGCAGCGGCACGGTGAGCCCGCCCCGCACCCGGAACGGCCGCTCCAGGTCGGGGCGCGCCCGGCGCAGCGCCGGCACCGCGGCCGACACCGCCAGGAACGCGAACAGCGTGCCGATCACCACCATCTGCTCCAGCGTCAGCACGTTGACCGTCTGCGACAGCACGATGGCCGCGCCGCCGGCCACCAGCGTCGCCCGGCTGGGCACCTGGTAGCGGCCGATCGTCGCCAGCCCGCTGGGCAGCAGGCCGTCGCGGGCCATGGAGAACACCACCCGGGTCAGGCTGACCAGCAGCACGAGGATCACCGTGGTCAGCCCGAGCACCGCGCCGATATCGATGACCCGGCCCATCGACTCGCCGCCCACCTCGGTGAAGGCCTGGGCGAGCGGCGCCCTGGCCGGGTCCAGCTCGCGGTAGGAGATCATGCCGACCAGCGCCACCGCGACGCCCAGGTACAGCACGATCGCGATCCCCAGGCTGGCCAGCATTCCCCGCGGCACGTTGCGCGGGGCGTCCTCGGTCTCCTCGGCGCTGGTGGCGATCAGATCGAAGCCGATATAGGCGAAGACGATGGGCGGGGCGGCGGCCAGGATGCCCCACACCCCGAACGCCTGCGGGGTGCCGCCCAGCAGCGCGTCCAGCACCGTCTGCCCGCCCCCGGCGCCGGCCGGCCGCTCGTCGGGGACGAACGGGCGCAGGTTGCCGGCGTCGAAGAAGCGCAGGCCCCCGGCGATGACCAGCCCGATCACGATGAGCTTGGCCAGCACCATGAACCACAGCGTGCGCAGCCCCAGCCGGCCGCCGGTGGCCAGCACCCCGATCAGCAGCATCAGGATGCCCAGGGCCAGCATGTCGAAGCCCCGTTCCTGGCCGATCACCCCCGCCAGCCAGGACGGCACGCCCACGCCGAAGTCGTGCAGCGTTTGGGCGGTGATCAGCGACCAGGCGCGCGCCACCACGGAGGCGGCCAGCAGCAGTTCCAGGATCAGGGCCCAGCCGATGAACCAGGCCCACAGCTCGCCGAAGGCGACGTAGCCGAAGGAGTAGGCGCTGCCGGCGACCGGCACGGCTGACGACAACTCGGCGAAGCACAGCGCGGCCAGCAGGCACACCACGCCGGCGATCACGAACGACACGATCACGGCAGGACCCGCCATGGTGGCCGCCTGCACCCCCGCGATCCGGAAGATGCCCGCGCCGATCATCACGCCCAGCCCGAGGATCACCAGGTCGCGTCGCCGGTAGACGACCCGCAGCCGGTGCCGGCCGCCGCCGTAGTCCTGGGGGGTCGTCTGTTCCACCGGCAGCCGCCGCAGCAGGTCGTTGCGCATGGGCGTCTCCATGTTCGGGGGCCCGCCGCACGTCGGCTGGGGGTGGCGACCGGCGGGTGCCGCGCCTCGCGGGGTGGTCCCGGGCTTTGAGCACCAAAGAATGTCCAAATCTTGGGAAAAGGGCAATCGATCCTTCATAAATCGTTGTAAAGGGGGCATGGCGGGGCCTATCGCCGACCGGGTGTGGCCGCCCCCCTGGTCGGGTGCCGGGATAGGTGAGACGGTGGGGGCGGATGTCCGCTCTGGAGGTGCCGTGCCCTTCGTCCTGCCGTCCGACCGGTCGCGTGAACGCCCGCCCCACGGGCCGCGCGCCCGCCTGCTGCCCGGCCCGCCGCGCCGTCTCGCGCTCGCCGGTGCGCTGATCGCCGGGCTGCCGCTGCTGGTCCCCGGTCCCGCCGGGGCCGCCCCTGCCGTGGCCCTGATGGGGCAGGGGCAGCAACGGGCGGTGGCGACCGGATACGGCGGCGCGGTCGCCACCGTGGACCTGGACGCCAGCCGTACCGCCATCGAGGTGCTCGAACGTGGCGGCAACGCGGCCGACGCGGCGGTCGCGGCGGCGGCGACCCTGGGGGTGACCGAGCCCTATGTGGCCGCGCTCGGCGGCGGCGGCTTCTTCACCTACTACGACGCCCGGACGCGCCGCGTCCACACGGTGGACGGCCGTGAGACGGCGCCCGCCAGGATGCACGAGCGGTCCTTCGTCGACCCGGCGACCGGCCAGGCCATCCCGTTCTCCGAGGCCGTCACCAGCGGGCTGTCGGTGGGCGTGCCGGGCACGGTCGCCCAGTGGGAGCAGATCCTGGACCGCTTCGGCACCCGGCGGCTCGGCACGCTGCTGCAGCCGGCGATCCGGGTGGCCGAGCGGGGGTTCGTGGTCGACCAGGAGTTCTACGACCAGACCGCGGTCAACGCCGACCGGTTCGCCGACATCCCACCGACCCGGGAGCTGTTCCTGCCCGGCGGCAGTCCCCGCCCGGTCGGGTCGGTCTTCCGCAACCCCGACCTGGCCCACACCTACCGCACGCTCGCCCAGCGCGGCCCCGACTGGTTCTACCGGGGCGAACTGAGCCGGGAGATCGTGCGCACGGTCAAGAAGCCGCCCGTGGACTCCGCCGCCACCCGCAACGTCCGGCCGGGCCTGATGGAGACCGGCGACCTGGCCCGCTACCGGGCGCCGCTGCGCCCGCCCACGCGGGTGAGCTATCGGGGGCTGGAGGTGTACGGGATGGCGCCGCCGTCCTCCGGCGGATCCACGGTCGGCGAGGCGCTCAACATCCTCGGCAACTTCCGGCTGAGCAAGAAGGACCGCGTCCAGGCCCTGCACTACTACCTGGAGGCGTCCCGGCTGGCGTACGCCGACCGCGGGCGCTACGTCGGCGACTCCGACCACGTGGACGTCCCACTGCGTGAGCTGCTGTCGCGCGGGTTCGCGCGCGAGCGGGCCTGCCTCATCGACCCGGACAAGGCGGCCGTCAGCCCGGTGCCGCCCGGCTCGCCCGACGGCGACTACCGGCGATGCGAGCCCGCCCGCGGCGACGGGGAACGCCTGACCTACGAGGGGCCGCAGACCACCCATCTGGTGGTCGCCGACAAGTGGGGCAACGTCGTCGCCTACAACGTCACCATCGAGCAGTTCGGCGGCAGCGGGCTGACCGTGCCCGGCCGCGGCTTCCTGCTCAACAACGAGCTGACCGACTTCTCCCTGGCCCCGCCGCCGCCCGGCGCCGCCCCCGACCCGAACCTGCCCGGCCCCGGCAAGCGCCCGCGCAGCAGCATGGCGCCCACCATCGTGCTCCGTGACGGCCGCCCGCTGTTGGCCTTGGGCTCACCGGGCGGCTCGACCATCATCACCACCGTGCTGCAGATCCTGCTCAACCGGATCGACCTGGGCATGGACCTGCCCGCCGCGGTGGCCGCCCCGCGCGCCACCCAGCGCAACACCGGGCAGACCCTGGCCGAGGAGGCCTTCCTGCGGCAGTACGAGGCGGAGCTGGAGGCCATGGGCCACGACCTGGCGCTCTTCCCCGGCCCGCCGCCGGGCCAGATCGGCGCCGCCACCGCGCTGGAGTTCCTGCGCCCGGGGCTGGTGCAGGCGGTGGCCGAACCGGTCCGCAGACACGGGGGCAGCGCTTTGGTGGTCAGGCCCACGCGGTGACCGGACTCTCAGGACTACGATCGGCGCTTGGGGGAAGGAGCCCGGCATGCCCCAGGCGTACGTACAGGTGACCACGACGACCGATTCGCGGCAGGAGGCGGCCACTCTCGGCAAGTCCGCCGTGCGGGAGCGCCTGGCGGCCTGCGCGCAGCTCGTCGGCCCGATCGCCAGCACCTACTGGTGGGAGGGCGAGATGGAGGTGGCCGAGGAGTGGATGGTGGTGTTCAAGACCACCGCCGACAGCTTCGAGGAGCTGGCGGCGCTGATCACCGAGCTGCACTCCTACGACACCCCCGAGATCATCGCCACTCCGGTGGTCGCCGGCAGCGGCGACTACCTGCGCTGGGTCAGCGACCAGACCGCCGCGGAGCCCGCGGCCGAGGAGTCCGACCAGGAGGCCGATCAAGAGGCCGACCAGGAAGAAGACCAGGAGGTCGAAGAGGTCGGCCGGGCCGGAGCCGCCGGCTGAACTTTACCCGCCGCTGTCTCGCTTTGGGTGATTTGTCCTGGTAAAACGTGTGTCAGGCCTAACGTGGTGTGATCTGGGTCATGACAGGGAAGTAAGTTATTAGTTACACCCGCGGCGGTGGACGACAGGGCGAGGTGGCGACATGGGCAAGGTCCACGACATGGACACGGTGCGTACCTGGGACCGTGCGCCGGACGGGACCGGCGAGGAGGACTTCGGTCTGTTCGGCCCTGACTCGGTGACCTGGCGGGTCATGGGCGAGCCGGTGCTGATGATCGGCGGCTTCCGCGCCCTGCTGCTGCAGGCGCTGCACCCGCGCACCATGTGGGGCACCGCCCAGAACTCCGAGCTGATGGACCCGCGGGCCGCCTGGCAGCGGCTCGGCCGCACCATCGAGTTCGTCCGGGTGCGCACCTACGGCTCGCTGGAGGAGGTCGAACGGGTCGGCCGCCGCGTCCGCAAGCTGCACTCCAAGCTGGAGGGGCTCGACCTGCGCACCGGCGAGCTCTTCCAGGTGGACGACCCGGAGAACCTGCTGTGGGTGCACATGGGCGAGGTCGACTCCTACCTGGACATCGCCCGCCGCGCCGGGGTCGGGCTGAGCGACGCCGACGCCGACCGCTTCGTGGACGAACAGCGCCGCGCCGCCCAGGTCGTCGGCCTGGACCCGGTGGACGTGCCCGCCACGGTGGCCGAAATGAAGGACTACTACGCGCAGATGCGGTCCAGGATCTGGGCCTGCAAGGACGCCAGAGACGGGCTGCGTCGGATGTTCAACCCGGCGGTACCGCTGCCGTTCACGCCGCTCAAGCTCGCCGCGCCCGGCGTCGCCACCCTGGTGGTGTCCACGTTGCCGCGCTGGGCCCGTCGCATGTACGGGCTGCCCGGCCTGCCGACCTCCGACCTGGCGGCGACGCTGACCCTACAGGCGATGCACCGGGGGAGCCAGGTGATCCCTGCGCGGCTGCGCTACTCCCCGGACGCCAAGCGGGCGCGCCGGCTGATCCACGAGTACACCGAGGAGCTGAAGGGCTGGGAGATCGCCTCCTGAGCCTGAGCCGTTGTGAGTCTGAGCCCCAGCCTGGGCCGTCCGCCCGGTGGGCGGGCGGACGGCGGGCCGGTCAGCCCCGCCGCATCAGCCGGCCCACCGCGGCCATCAGCTCGGTGGACATCAGGTCGGCCTTGCCCTCCTCGGCGCCCTCGGCCACACAGTGCCGGACATGGCCGTCCAGCAGGCCCAGCGCCACCTTGTCCAGCGCCGCCTGGATCGCGCTGATCTGGGTGAGGACGTCGATGCAGTACCGGTCCTCCTCGACCATGCGCTCGATGCCTCGGACCTGGCCCTCGATCCGGCGCAGCCGGGTCTGCAACTGGTCCTTGGTCGCGGTGTAGCCGCGCGTCGGAGTCCCGTTGGCCGCCATCGTCGTCTCGCCCTCCCCCTCGTGGATCTGCTCGCCACCAGGTTACTCAACCCCCAGGGGGTATGGGACCGGCCGGACGGTGACCCTCTGCTGACCGTCAGGCCGGGACGTTCCAGGAGGTGATCACCGGGTGGCCGTGCTCGGTGCCGAGGGCGGACAGCGTCCCGGTGTGCAGCGCGAACAGCCGGCCCGCCGCGGGCTCCAGGCCCAGCCACCGGGCGGTGAGGATACGTAGCACATGACCGTGCGCGACCACCGCCACGTCCCCCCGCTCCAGCCACGGGCGGACGCGGGCCAGGACGGCGTCGCAGCGTTCGCCGACCCGCTCCACCGACTCGCCGGGATGCTCGGCGTCCCCCGGGATCACGCCATCGGCCCACAGGTACCACCCCGGCCGTTCCCTGCGGATGTCGGCGCTGGTGAGGCCCTCGTAGCCGCCGTAGTCCCACTCCCACAGGTCGGGGTCTACCTCGTCCACGGCGAGCCCGGCCAGCTCCGCGGTGCGCCGGGCCCGCAGCGCGGGACTGCCGAACGTCCGGGCGACGTCCCGGCGCGCCACCAGCGGCCCGAGCGCGCGGGCCTGTTCCTCACCGTGTCCGGTCAGCGGAAGGTCGGTGCGCCCGGTGTGCCGCCTGTCCCGGCTCCACTCGGTCTCGCCGTGCCGAAGGAGGACGATCTCACCCATGACCTCACCCATGACCGATCACTCTAGGAGACCGGCCGTCGCGGACCGCGGGCGGGACGGCGCCCGTCAGGCGAGCACGGAGTCCACGCCGACGTGGTCGAGGCCGTGCGCCTCGGCGACCTCGGCGTAGGTGACCGTGCCGTCGTGGGTGTTGAGGCCCCGCGCCAGCGCGGCGTCGTCGCGCAGGGCCTGCCGCCAGCCCTTGTTCGCGATCGCCACGGCGTACGGCAGGGTCACGTTGGTGAGGGCGTAGGTGGAGGTGTTCGGCACCGAGCCCGGCATGTTGGCCACGCAGTAGAACACCGACTCGTGCACCTGGAAGGTGGGGTCGGCGTGCGTGGTGGGCCGCGAGTCCTCGAAGCATCCGCCCTGGTCGATGGCGATGTCCACCAACACCGAGCCCGGCTTCATCCGGGCCACCAGGTCGTTGGACACCAGCGTCGGGGCCTTGGCGCCGGGGATCAGCACCGCGCCGATCACCAGGTCGGCGCCGGCCACCTGCTGCTCGACGGTGTAGGCGTTGGACACCAGCGTCTTGAGCCGGCCCTGGTAGATGGCGTCGATGTGGCGCAGCCGGTCGACGTTGACGTCCAGGATCGTCACGTCGGCGCCCATGCCCACCGCGATCTGCGCGGCGTTCAGCCCGGACACGCCACCGCCGATCACCACCACCCGGGCCGGGGCGACGCCGGGCACCCCGCCCGGCAGCACCCCGCGCCCGCCGTTGAAGCGCATCAGGTTGTAGGCGCCGACCTGCGGGGCGAGCCGGCCGGCCACCTCCGACATCGGGGCCAGCAGCGGCAGCGACCGGTCCGGCAGCTGCACGGTCTCGTAGGCGACGGCGGTCACACCCGCCTTCAGCAGCGCGTCGGTGCAGGAGCGGGAGGCGGCCAGGTGCAGGTAGGTGAACAGCGTCTGCCCGGCCCGCATCCGGTGGTACTCGTCGGCGATCGGCTCCTTGACCTTCAGCACCAGCTCGGCCTCGCCCCACACCTCGTCGGCGGAGTCCAGGATCTTGGCCCCGGCCGCGGTGTACTCGGCGTCGGTGATGGACGAGCCGAGACCGGCGCCCCGCTCGACGAAGACGTCATGGTGATGGCGGGTGAGCTCGTGCACTCCCGCGGGGGTGATGGCCACCCGGTACTCGTGATTCTTGATCTCCCGCGGGATGCCGACCTTCACCATGTCCTCCGTGGTCATGACCTGCTGTGCCTGACCCCAGGGTGCGGCCGGGGGCGGCGCGCAGGCTATGTACACCATGTACGTTTATCCGGCTACTTGCTGACATGATGTAAATCACACCGGCGGCCGCGCCCGGCGGATCGCGCCTTCGCCCAGCAGCCTACGCCCCGCCGCCGGCGCGTCCGGGCCGGCCATGGCGGCGGGCGGTTCCGGCGTTGCCGGGAACGGCTCAGGCCGGCAGCAGCCGCCCGCGCGGGGCGCCCGCGGGATCGACCGGCTCGCCGCGCAGCCAGGTGCCGCGGACCACGCCGGTCAGCTCCCGTCCCGCGTACGGCGTCAGCGGATGCCGGTGGTGCAGCGCCCCCGGATCCACGACGAACGACGCGTCGGCCGCGAACGCCACCAGGTCGGCGTCATGGCCGACGGCGATCCGCCCCTTGCCGGCCAGCCCCACCAGGTCCGCCGGGCCGGACGCCATCCAGCGCACCACGTCGGCGAGCGAGTGCCCCCGGGCCCGCGCGGCCGTCCACACCACGGGCAGGCCGAGCTGAAGCGAGGAGATCCCGCCCCAGGCGGTGGCGAAGTCGCCCCGCTTGAGCTCCGGGGCGCAGGGGGAGTGGTCGGAGACCACACAGCGGATCGTGCCCTCGGCCAGCCCGCCCCACAGCCGTTCCCGGTTGGCCGACTCGCGGATCGGCGGGCAGCACTTGAACTCGGTGGCCCCCGCCGGGACCTCCTCGGCCGACAACGTCAGGTAGTGCGGGCAGGTCTCCGCGCTGATCGCCACGCCCTGCCCCTGCCACCGCCGCAGCGCGGGCACGGCGCCGCCGTCCGACAGGTGGACGATGTGCGCCCGGCAGCCGGTCTCCCGGCTCAGCTCGGCGACCATGGCGATGGCGGCGCCCTCGGCGGCGCCGGGCCGGGAGGCCAGGAACTCGGGATATCCGGGGCCGGCCGGCTCCGACAGCCGCGCGGGATCCTCGGCGTGCACGATCAGCATCCCGCCGAAGGAGGCGATCTCGGTCATCGCGGCACGGACGCCGCCCGGGTCCAGGGCGGGGAACTCCGCCACCCCGGACGGGGCGGTGAAGCACTTGAACCCCAGGACGCCCGCCTCGTGCAGCGCGCGCAGCGCCGGGACGTTGCCGGGCACCGCGCCCGCCCAGAACCCCACGTCCACGAAGACCCGCCCGCGCGCCGCCGCCCGCTTGACCTCCAGTTCGGCGGTGCCGACGGTCGGCGGGAGGGAGTTGAGCGGCATGTCCACCAGGGTGGTGACGCCGCCGGCCGCCGCCGCCCGCGTCGCGCTGGCGAACCCCTCCCACGCGGTCCGGCCCGGCTCATTGACGTGCACATGGGTGTCGACCAGCCCCGGCAGCAGAGCCACCTCGCCCAGGTCGATGTCCCGGACCGTCCGCAGCGCGGCGTCGCGGGGTTCCAGGGCCGCGATCCGCCCGCCGCGCACGCACACCGCTAGGGAACGTTCCCCGTCCGGGACCAGGACGCGGCGGGAGCGCAGCACTAGGTCGTACGGCTCGTGCATCAGGTCTCCGCGGCCCGGCCCGGCGGCAGCCACTCGTCGGCGATCGCCACCGTGAGCTGCTCCAGCAACAGGCCCGCCTGTCGGATGCAGCGTTCCACATCGGGCTCGATGTCGGTCAGCGCGTAGGCGGCCTGGATACGGGCGCGGCGCAGTTGCTCGCCGGTCAGCCCGCGCCGCCCGGCCACCGCGATCACCGGGACCCCGGCCCGGGCGGCGGCCCGCGCCACCCCGATCGGTGCCTTGCCGCGCAGGGTCTGGGTGTCCAGCGAACCCTCACCGGTGATCACCAGCCGCGCCCCCCGGGCCCGGTCGGCGAACCCCAGCAGATCCAGCATGAACGAACTGCCCGGCTGCATCCGGGCGCCCAGGAACGTCAGCGCGGCGAAGCCGACCCCGCCGGCCGCCCCGGCCCCGGCCAGGTCCCGGGCCGGCCGGCGGGAGGCCGCCTCGGCCAGGTCGGCCCAGCGGCGCAGCCCTGCCTCCAGCACCCGGACCTCCTCGCGCCCGGCGCCCTTCTGCGGCCCGTACACCGCGGCGGCCCCGGTCCGGCCCAGCAGCGGGTTGTCCACGTCGCCGGCGATGATCACCTCGACCTTCGACAGGTCCGTCATCGCGCGCAGGTCCAGCGCGTGCAGCCCGCGTAGCGCCGCCCCACCCGGCGGCAGCTCCTTGCCGAGGGCGTCCAGCAGCCGCCCGCCCAGCCCCTGCACCAGCCCGGCGCCGCCGTCGGTGCAGGCGCTGCCGCCCAGCCCGAGCACGACACGGCGGGCCCCCAGCCGCACCGCGTGCGCCACCAGCTGCCCGGTGCCCAGGCTGGTGGCCGTCAGCGGCGCGGGCCGGCCGCCGGGCAGCAGCCGCAGCCCGGACGCCTCGGCCATCTCCACCACGGCGGTGCCGCCGTTCATCGCCAGCGCGGCGGTCACCGGCTGCCCGGTGGGGCCGGCGACCTTCACCTCGACCCGTCGCCAGCCGGCCGCGATGGCCGCCTCGGCGGTGCCGTCCCCGCCGTCGGCGATGGGCAGTTCCACGATCGGCACCGCCGGTCGCGCCCGCCGCAGCCCGGCCGCCAGCCGGCGGGCGACCTCGGGCGCGCTCAGCGACCCCTTGAACTTGTCCGGAGCCACCAGCACGTGACCGGCCGGAGCCGGCGGCGGAGGGGATTCCGAGGGGGATGCTGCGGAGACCACTGCCACGCCTTTCGCGCCCGAAGGTCAAAGCCTGCCTTCTGCCTACGTCACCTCGGGACCATTTGACACCCGGGCGCGGCTTCGCGTCGCCCCGTCCGGGGCCTCGGACCGAAATTCACTGCCGACACATGAGAAAGATCAGCCTACGCCCAGCAACTCCCTGATGGGGTGCAGGGCGAAGTAGACGGCGAACACCGCGGCGGCGATCCACAGCGGGTAGTACACCTCGCGCCACTTGCCGCGCCCGGCCTTGATCAGCGTGTAGACCACCAGCCCGGCGCCGATCCCGTTGGTGATCGAGTAGGTGAACGGCATCATGACGATGGTCAGGAAGGCCGGGATGGCCAGGTCCAGGTCCCGCCAGTCGACCTTGGCGACCTGGGTCATCATCAGCGCGCCCACCAGCACCAGCGCGGGCGCCGCCGCCTGGGCGGGCACCACGGCGGCCAGCGGTGTCAGGAACAGGGTGCCGACGAACAGCGCCCCGGTGACGAGGTTGGCCAGGCCGGTGCGGGCGCCCTCGCCGACGCCGGCGGCCGACTCCACGTAGACGGTGTTGGCCGAGGAACTGGTCAGGCCGCCCAGGCTGGCCGACAGGCCGTCCACCGCCAGGATGCGGCCCAGCCGGGGCACCCGGCCCTTCTCGTCCACCAGGCCGGCCTCGTCGCTGATACCCAGGATGGTGCCCATCGCGTCGAAGAAGCCCGACAGCACCAGGGTGAACAGCACGACCAGCGCGGTGATGAAGCCGGCCCGGCCGAAGCCGCCGAACAGGTCCACCTGGAACAGCAGCCCGAAGTCGGGGGCCGCCAGCAGGTCCTCGGGCATCTTCGGGGTGACCACGCCCCAGCCGCCGTCCGGGATGCGGGCGTTGGCCTCGATGGCGACGGCCAGCACGGTGGCCACCACGATGCCGATCAGGATGGCGCCGGGCACCCGCCGGGTGTACAGCACGATCATCAGCAGCAGCCCGACCGCGAACACCAGCACCGGCCAGGTGGCCAGGGTGCCGCCGGTGCCCAGCGTCAGCGGCGGGCTGGGCTGGTCGGAGGTGACGAAGCCGGCGTCCACCAGGCCGATCAGCGCGATGAAGGTGCCGATGCCGACCGCGATGGCGTGCTTGAGCGCCAGCGGGATCGAGTTCATGATCCGCTCGCGCACGCCGGTGAGGGCCAGCAGCACGATGACTATGCCCTCCAGCACCACCAGGCCCATCGCCTGCGCCCAGGTCATCTGCGGGGCGGCCTGGTAGGCGACCACCGCGTTGATGCCCAGTCCGGCGGCCAGCGCCAGCGGGGCGTTGCCGACCAGCCCCATGATGATGGTGGCGATCGCCGCCGACAGTGCCGTCATCGTGGTCAGCTGCGGGATCGACAGCGTCGCCCCGGTGATGTCCTTGGCCCCGCCGAGGATGATCGGATTCAGCAGGATGATGTAGGCCATCGCGAAGAAGGTGGTGATCCCGCCGCGGACCTCCCGGCCGACGGTGGTGCCCCGCCCGCTCAGGTCGAAGAACCGGTCCAGCGGACTGCGGGTCGCCGCCGGCTCGGTCTTGGTCTCCGTCATCGAGGAGTTCTCCGATCATGCTCGTGCACAGCAAGACGCGGACGGCCCGGCCCCGGTCGGAGCCGGCCGTCCGCGTCGACGTCCGGAATCAGGTTAGCCGCACGAAATGTGCTCCGGTCGCACTGGGATACGAGTGAGAGGGCGGCCGGTGGCGTCCCTGACCGCGGCCACGATGGCCGGGGTGGACGACAGCGTGGGCGGCTCGCCGGCTCCTCGCAGCCCGTACGGGGCGTGCGGGTCGGCGTTCTCCAGGATCCGCGTGCGCATCGGCGGCATGTCCAGGATCGTGGGGATCAGGTAGTCGGTGAAGGAGGGGTTGCGCACGACCCCGTCGCGGACCTGGATCTCCTCCATCAGCGCCAGCCCCAGGCCCTGGGCGCTGCCGCCGTGGATCTGCCCCTCCAGCGCCAGCGGGTTGAGGATCCTGCCGACGTCTTGGACGGCGGCCAGTTCCACCACCTTGACCAGCCCCAGCTCCACATCCACGTCCACCACCGCCCGGTGCACGCAGAACGCGAACTGCACGTGCGAGTCGCCCTGCCCGGTCAGCGGGTCCAGGGCGGTGGTGCGGCGGTGGCGGAACTCGCGGGTCTCCTCGACGGCCCGCCCGGCCAGCACCTCGGCCAGCGAGGCCACCGCGAGCCCGTCGGCCGCGACGACCCGCCCGTCGTGCAGCGACGCCCCGGGCAGGGACCGGCCCAGCCGCTCCTCGGCGAGCTCGATCACCCGCTCGCGGACGGCCTCGCAGGCGGCCCGCACCGCACCCCCGGTCATGTACGACTGGCGGGAGGCGCTGGAGGAGCCGGCCGAGCCCACACCGGTGTCGGCGGGCGCCACCGTGACCTGCCGGACGCCCAGCTCGGTGCGGGCGATCTGCGCCTGCAGGGTGACCAGCCCCTGCCCGACCTCCGCCGCGGCCGTGTGCACCAGCGCCGCCGGCTCGCCGCCCACCGTCTCCAGTCGCACCCGGGCGGTGGAGTGGTCGTCGAAGCCCTCCGAGTAGCAGATGTTCTTGATCCCGACGGCGTAGCCGACGCCGCGCCGTACCCCCTCGCCGTGGGTGGTGTTGGAGACCCCGCCGGGCAGGTCGCGGACGTCGGCGGTGCCGGTGGGCGGGGGAGCGGGGAAGGCCCGCGCGTCCTCCAGCATCGCGGCCAGCGGAGCGGGCATGTCTATGACCTGGCCGGTGGCCAGCCGGGAGCCCTCCGCGACGGCGTTGCGGATCCGCACCTCCACCGGGTCCAGCCCGCATGCCTCGGCGACCTTGTCCATCTGCGACTCGTAGGCGAAGCACGCCTGCACCGCCCCGAACCCGCGCATCGCCCCGCACGGCGGGTTGTTGGTGTACACCCCGTAGGCGTCGAGCCGTACGTTGGGCACCTCGTACGGGCCGACGCCCAGCGACGCCGCGTTCCCCACGACCGCCGAGGTGCTGGAGGCGTACGCGCCGCCGTCCAGGACGATCTCGGCGTCCACGTAGACCAGCCGCCCGTCCCGGGTGGCGCCGTGCTCGTAGCGCAGCCGCGCCGGATGCCGGTGGACGTGGCCGAAGAACGACTCCTCCCGCCCGTACACGATCTTGACGGGACGTCCGGTGCGCAGCGCCAGCAGGCAGGCGTGGATCTGCATGGACAGGTCCTCGCGGGCGCCGAACGCGCCGCCCACCCCGGCCAGCGTCAGCCGTACCCTGCCGGTCGGCAGCCCCAGGCACGGCGCGATCTGCTCCTGGTCGACGTGCAGCCACTGGGTGGCGACGAACAGGTCCACGCCGCCGTCCTCGGCGGGCACCGCCAGGCCGGACTCCGGGCCCAGGAACGCCTGGTCCTGCATGCCGACCTCGTACTCGCCGCGCACCACGACCTCGGCGACCCGCCTGGCGTGCGCCATGTCGCCGACCCGGATCGGCTGGTGGCGCACGACGTTGCTCCGGTCGCCGTGCACCTTCGGGTACGAGGGGTCCAGCGCGGCCCGGCGGGCGTCGGTGAGCGGCTCCAGCACCTCGTAGCCGACCCGGATGCGGTCACGGGCCCGCCGTGCGGTCTCCGGGTGGTCGGCGGCCACCAGCGCCACCGGCTCGCCTTGGTAGCGCACCTGGTCGATGGCCAGCACCGGCTGGTCGTGGTGCTCCAGCCCGTAGAACTTCTCGCCCGGGACGTCCTCGTGGGTCAGCACCGCGTGCACGCCGGGGACGGCCAGCGCCTCGGAGACGTCGATGCCGGTGATCCGGGCGCGCGGATGGGGGCTGCGCAGCGTCACGCCCCACACCATGTCGTCGGCCCACAGGTCGGAGGAGTAGGCGAACTCCCCGGTCACCTTGAGCACGCCGTCCGGCCGCAGGGCGCTGTCGCCCAGGGCCTCCCCGCCGCGGCGGGCCGCTTCGACGGTCACGACCAGACCTCCTCATCGGCGGCGGGCGCGTCATCGCGCAGGACGGCTCCCTCGATCAGCCCGTACGGGCGGTCGGCGGCGAAGAAGATCTCGCCGGGGTTGTCCAGGCCGAACGGCTCCAGATCGACCGCGAAGTGGTGCTTGTTGGGCATCGCCAGCCGCACCTCGCAGAGCTCGGGCCGTTCCTCCAGCACCCGGCGGCCCATCGTGTAGAGGGTCTGCTGCAGCGAGCGGCTGTAGGTGCCGGCGAACGTCTCCAGCAGGATCCGCCGGGTCTCGGCGTAGGAGGACTCCCAGTCGCCGTCGGCGTCCCGATGCCGCCACTCGGCCCGCACGTCGGTCGCCAGGACGCGGTCGCCGGTCTCGGCCAGCGTCGTGTACTCGTCCCTGACGAAGCCGCGGAACTCCGAGGCGGTGGAGTTGAGGACGGTCAGGTCGCGCAGCCCCGAGACCACGTGCGTCCGGCCGGCCTCGTGGAGCACCCGCGCGGTGCGGACTTCCTGGCCGCGGCGGACGAACGAGTGGCCGGTGACCGGCACCCGGTCCCAGGCGTACTCCTCGACGGTCACGACGGCCCGGTGGACGGTGGGCCGCGCGGTCACGAAGTGCCGGGCCAGCAGCAGCGCGAACGCCTCGGCGGAGCCGATCCCGTGCTTGCGGGCCAGCGCGAAGACGGTGTTCTTCTGCGTGTCGGTGGGCAGCACGGCGGCGTTGTCGCCGCTCAGGTGGACCTCGGTCATCTCCCCCGATAGGGCCACGCTGACGTTGAGGTCCTTGAGGTGGTGGGTCTCCCCGTCACGGACGACCCGCACCAGCCGCGTCTCGGCCTTGCCGTACCGGTTGGGCCCCAGCACGATCCCCATCTAGCTGCCCCGGTACGTCGTGTAGCCGTACGGGCTGACCAGCAGCGGCACGTGGTAGTGCTCGGTCGGGTCGGTGATCTCGAAGATCACGCTCACCTCCGGGTAGAAGGTCTCGGCCCCCAGCCCGGCGAAGTAGGGGCCGGTGCCGAACCGCAGCCGGTGGACCCCGGCCGTCAACTCCGCCCCGCCGCCGGGCAGGTCGCCCAGCCGGCCGTCCTCGCCGGTCAGGGCCTCGGCCAGCGGCTGCCAGGTCTGCCCGTCGTAACGGTCCAGTCGGACCGGCACCCGCGCGGCGGGCCTGCCCCGCTGGGTGTCCAGGACATGGGTGCTCAGGCTCAAGGGCGCTCCAGGAGCTTGTCGAGACGCAGATGAGTGATCTTTAGCAGTTCGCCGCGGACCGTGCGGCGCTCGGCGGCCTCGTCGTTGCCGAGCCGCTCGCGCAGCGCGGCCAGCATCCGCCGGGCGGTCAGGCCGGTGGCGCAGACCAGGAACACGTGCCCGAAGCGCTCCTCATAGGCGAGGTTGCCGTCGTGTAGAGCGCGCATCACCTGACGGTCGGCGCCCTGGACCCCGGCCTGTTCGCCCCGTGACCAGCCCGATGCGCGGTCCACGCCCCTGGGCCGGTCACCGATCCGGGGGTGGCGGGCCAGCGCCTCCTCCACGTCCGCCCAGGTCAGTGCATTGAACGCACGGTCACAGGCGTTCTTGAGCGCCGCCGCGTCCCGGTACGGGCGTCCGGCCGCCACGGAGCCGGCCCACGCCTGGGACCCACAGCAGGCCAGCAGTTCGCGCTCGGCGTCGCCCGCGGGCAGGGCGTTCAGCCACTCCAGCGGCTCGCGCGTGCCTGCCTGCACGCCCGTGCCGGGCCGTGAGGCGTGGCGTTCTCGCGTCGCGTACTCCCTCGTGCCTCGGTCCGCGCGTTCCTCGGCCAGGTCCGCGCCGCGCGCCTCCGGCTCGCTCATGGTCCCAGTAGAACAGGCCGGGGCCCGCTTGTCTCTACAGGTGGGACGCGCATCACGGTTCGGTATCACGCTGCGGGTGGACCCCTCGCCATCTGGGGCGGGGGTGAATACGCTGCGATACCTATGCGGAAGCGATCCGGTGGGGCGGATCGTGCTTCCGCTGTTTCGGGGACCTGGGAGAAGTCGGGATCATGTGCGTCCCCCCGCATGTGATGACGTTAGGGGTTTCGTGGTGGCCGGTCAGGAAACTCTCGGGCAGCGCATCCGTGCGCTGCGTATCCGTCAGGGTGTCAGCCAGGCGCAGCTCGCCTACCCCGAGCTGTCCGACAGCTACATCTCGCTGATCGAGAGCGACAAGCGGGTGCCCGCGCCCAGTGTGATCGAGCTGCTGGCGGCCAAGCTCAACTGCTCGGCGACCTACCTGGTCAGCGGGGTCAGCGAGGAGGTCGTCGACGAGCTTCGGGTGACCTTGGACTATGCCGAGATCGCGCTGCAGAACGGCGCGGCGGAGGAGGCCCGCGCCCGGTTCGCCGACGTGCTGGCCAACACCGACGCGGTGGCGCTGCCGGAGCTGTTGCAGCAGGCGCGCTGGGGGCACGCCCTGGCGCTGGAGGCGGCCGGGGCGCTGGAGGAGGCGATCGCCGAGCTGCGCCGGCTGACCGCCGAGACCTCCGCCGAGGCCGACCTGGAGCAGTGGGCCAAGGTGCATGTGGCGCTCAGCCGCTGCCTGCGCGAGCGCGGGGACATCAGCGCCGGTGTGGAGGTCGCCGAGGAGGCGCTGCGCCGGCTGGTCGCCTCCGGGGCCGAGTCCACCGACGGCGCGGTGCACCTGGGCTCCTCCCTGCTGGCCGCCTACATCGAGCGCGGGGACCTGGTACGGGCCCGCCAGCTCGCCGAGCAGCTCATCGCGCGGGCCGAGCGGATCGGCAGTCCGCTGGCGCGGATGGCCGCCTACTGGGAGGCCGCCTACATCGCGGAGGTGCGCGGCGACTACGAGGAGGGCCTGACGCTGGCCGAGCGGGCGCTGCCGCTGCTGGGGGTGCTGGACGACTCCCGCAACCTGTCCCGGCTGCGCATGGTCTACGCCGGGCTGCTGCTGCGGGCCCATCCCGAGCAGGCCGAACAGGCCCGCGAGCTGCTGCTGCGCATCCGCGAGCAGATCAACTCCAGCTCCGCCGGGGAGATCGACGTCGCGCTGTGCCTGATCGAGCTGGCCCGCGCCGAGACCGCGCTGGGCCGGCCCGCCGACGCCGTCACGCTCACCCACGAGGCCCTGGACCTGCTCGGCGACTCGCCGCGCCGGGCCAGCGCGGGGGCGCTGACCGTGCTGGGCGAGGCGTACGTGCGGCTCGGCCGGACCGAGGACGCCGTCGAGGTGCTCACCCGGGCCGCCACCCACATGGAGGAGATGGAGTCCTCGCGGGAGGCCGCCCAGGCGTGGTTCGACCTGGCCGAGCTGCTCGGCGAGACCGGCGCCGCCGACGGCCCGCGCCTGGGCGCCTACCGTCGCGCCCTCGCCTGCGCGGGACTGTGAACGAACGCCCGTCCCGTGCCCGGAACCGACTGGGGCACGGGACGGGCGGGGCCGGTTCCTTCGCGTCCGCCGGGTGAGACCGGTTGCGGGCGGGTCGTGCGGGTTTATGATCGGCTGCGCCGAACCGCTGCGCGTTTCCCTGCGTCCCAGGGAGCGGCACCGCGCTGAGCGGAGGTGCCGGTAGCTCCAGTGCCGGCCCGGGATCGCCCGTTCCGTGCGCGGGCGGACGCGAGGGAGTTTGCGATGTTCGGAGTCGTGCGGCCGTGCCGTCATGTCATGTGCGGATCCCTGTTCAAGGAGTGGATGGCGCACATGTGCGGGTTGTGTCTGACGTTGCGTGCTGAGCACGGGCAGGCGGCGCGGTTGGTCACCAACTATGACGGGTTGTTGGTGTCGGTGTTGGCCGAGGCGCAGAATCCGGAGCGTTCTCCGCATCGTAAGGCGGGTCCGTGTGCGTTGCGTGGGATGCGGTCGGCGGATGTGGTGGATGCCAGGTCCGAGGGTGCGCGGTTGGCGGCGGCGGTGTCGTTGTTGCTGGCGGCGGCCAAGACTCGTGATCACATCGTGGATCGTGACAAGGCGTATGGCCGGAAGCTGGTGGCGGTGGGCGCGGGCCATATGGCGGATCGGTGGGATGCTGCCGGGGCGCGTACCGGCTCGGCGCTGGGCTTTGATGCCAGTGTGCTGAGGAAGGCGGTAGAGCGGCAGGCCCGGTTGGAGGCGGTCGGGGGGTTGGGGCTGCTGGAGTTGACCGAGCCGACGGAGACGGCGGTGGCGGCGGCGTTCGCGCACACGGCTGTTTTGGCGGGTAAGCCGCACAACGTCGAGGCGTTGGGGGAGGCGGGACGGTTCTTCGGTCGTCTGGCCCATCTGATCGACGC
>NZ_FNVO01000026.1 GCF_900108175.1 Thermomonospora echinospora | reverse complement strand
CACAGCATCAGCCCGCCGGCGATGCACTTGCCCTGCACGGAGGCGATCGAGGGCTTGGGAACGTTGCGCCAGCGCAGGCAGTACTCCAGGTACCGGCGGGCCTCGATGGTGTAGATCCACTCCAGGGTGAGCTTTTCGGGGGCGGGCGCCCCGCTCTTGAGGTCGTGCCCGGCCGAGAAGTGCTTGCCGTTGCCGCGCAGCACGATGACCCGCACCTCCTCATCGTCGGCGGCCCGACTCCAGGCCGCGTCCAGGTCGTCCAGCAGGTCCATGGTCTGGGCGTTGGCGACCTCGGGACGGTTCAACGAGATGACCGCCACCCGGTCCTTGACCTCGTACAGGATCTGCTCACCCAATGCGGGGCTCCTCATCGTGCTCAGGGCAGGCCGAGGATGCGCTCGGCGCTCACGTCGAGCCGTCCCTGGGACACCGCCGGTGGCCGTGCCGATGGCCGTACGCGCCGTCGACACATACCTTTCTTGACATCGAAATCGAATTTGATGTTCGGCCAGTGGGCGTGACCGTGTCAAGTGCGCGGGGGAGTGTGCCGTCGGCCGAGGCAAGGTCCGGGGCCGTGGCGGTCTGCACGGGAAGCGCTCATCGCGGTTCCCTTCCCCTGTGCGACACCAAGAGACGAGAGCGGGGTGACGTCAGATCCCAATCAATCGATGGATTGGTAGCCGGATTGTGGGTTCAGGTCGGCCGTACGTCAGAGCGGACTTCCTAGGCCGGTCAAGGGATTTCGGTTGACCGAGTTCGATGCCCGGTGATACCTGTTGCTGGTCAATCGATTGATTGGGAATCTGATCGTGTCAGGTCTTGAACGGATCCATCAGGTCGCGGTGCGGCTGTTCGCCGAGCGGGGGTACGCGGCAACCGGCATCCGGGAGATCGGCCGGGCCGCGGGACTGAACTCGGCGACGCTGTACCACTACGCCGGAGGCAAGGAGGACCTGCTGACCGGCATCATGCGCGCCGGCCTGCAGGAACTGCTCCGCGTCGGGCGCGAGGCCGTCGAGCACAGCGCCGACCCGGCCGTCCAACTGGCCCGGCTGGTGCTCGGCCACGTCGCGACGGAGGCCCTCAACCCGCTGACCTCCCGGGTGATCGACCGGGAGGTGCAGGCGCTGACCGGTGACAACCGTGCGGAGATCATGGCTTTGCGCGACGACTACGAGTCCCTCTTCCAGCGCGTGCTCGAACGCGGCGTGCGCACCGGCGAGTTCCAGGTCACCGACGTGCAGATCACCCGTCTGGCGCTCCTGGAGATGTGCAACGGGGTGGCGATCTGGTACCGCGGCGACGGGCGGCTGTCCGTCGCCGACCTCCAGGACCGTTTCGTCGAGTTCGGCTGCCGGCTGGTGGCCTCCCGCCCGGTTCCCCATGAGGAGCGCGGGCCCGAGATCCACGTGGAGCGGCTCGCCTCCGAGCCTCCCCAGCACAACGCTCCGGGCACGGCTCCTCAGCCGGCGAACCCGGCGGGCGCGGCCGACCGGCGCGAGTTCACCCGGTGATCGAAGCCCGCCGGTCACGTACGCCGCCTCGGACGGCCGGAGAGAAGCCCGACAGATACGGAGGCGGCCGCGGGGACCACCATCGGCAGGCCGGTGTTCGGCCCACGGCTCGAAGGAGCGCGATGAAGGCGATCGTCTATTCTCGATACGGCGGTCCGGAAGTGCTGGAAGTACGGGAGGTTCCCGAACCGAAGCTCGGCCCGGAGTCGGTCCTCATCGACGTGAAGACGGTGTCGGTCAACCCGGTCGACTGGCAGACCGCGGCCGGGCACCTCGACAGCCGCTTCGATGTGCACTTCCCCGTCATCCCGGGTTGGGACGTCGCCGGCGTCGTCGCCCGGGTCGGCCCCACGGTGACGGAGTTCACGGCCGGAGATGAGGTGATCGGATACGTCCGGGAGGACTCGATCGGGCGCGGAACCTACGCCGAACGGGTCGCCGCGCCCCTGCGCACCATCGCCCGGAAGCCGGCGGGCCTCAGCTGGGAGCAGGCGGCCGCGGTACCGATCGCCGGTCTCACTGCGTACCAGTCGCTCGTCCACGCTCTGCGGACAGGACCCGGTGACACCGTCCTCATCCAGGCCGCGGCCGGCGGCGTCGGTTCCTTCGCGGTGCAGATCGGCGTGGCGCTGGGAGCACGCGTCATCGGCACTGCCTCCGCGCCCAACCACGACTACCTCCGGCGGCTGGGCGCGGAACCCGTTGCCTACGGCCCCGGGCTCGACGAGCGCGTGCGAGCGCTCGCCCCGCACGGCGTCACGGCGATTCTGGACATGTACGGCGGCGAGGCGCTGACAGCGTCGCTCGGCCTTCTGAACGACGCTTCGAAGGGCAGGGTCGTGTCGCTGACGAACGACGGCGTCCTCGAAAACGGCGGCACGTTCGTGTTCGCCCGGCCCAGCGCGACAGATCTCCAGCAGCTCAGCCGGATGGTGGAAAGCGGCGTGCTGGTCCCCGAGGTCAGCACCGTCATGGACCTCACCGATGCCGCCGAGGCATTCCGGCTCAGCCAGACCGGGCACGTACGCGGGAAAATCATTCTCCGTGTCGCCGATTGACCGCCCGGCCTGCCCCGGCCCCGGTCGGCCCGGGGCTTGGGTCGGCGAGTCGGTTCGGTCTGTTGCGGAGCCGGAACCGGGGCGGGTGTGGTCTGGGACGGCAGCGTCTCGTCGCTGCGGAGATGGTCGTGCGCGTAGGCGATGCCGGCGGCCCGCCGACCGGCTGTTGCGGTCGCGGGCATATCGGGTATTTGATCATCCAAAAGCCGTGTTTGGAAGGACGCCGACCGTGTACGCACCCGAGATCTCGTCGATGGTCGCCCGCGCCCGGCAACACTCGCTGGGGGATCTGCTGCACCGCACCGCCCGCCGCGATCCCGGAAGGCTCGCGGTGGTCTTTGGGGATCTGCGGGTCACCTATGCCGAGTTCGACGTGGCGGTCAACCGGGCCGCGCACGCGCTGGCCGCGCGTGGGCTGACCAAGGGCGACCGGCTCGCGCTGCTGTCGCACAACTCCTGGCAGTACGCGGTGCTGGTGTTCGCGACCGCCCGGCTCGGTGTCGTGCTGGTCCCGGTGAACTTCATGCTGAACGCCGACGAGATCGCCTACATCCTGCGGCACTCGGGCGCGTCCGGGATCGTCGCCGAGGACGCGCTGGCCCCGACCGCCGAGAAGGCGCTGGCCGCCGCGGACCTGCAGGACGGGGTGCGCGGCTGGATCGGGCTGTCGGGCGCCGCCCCGGCCGAGGGCTGGGAGGACGTCGACGCCTGGTGGCAGGAGGGCCCGGCCGAGGCCCCGGACGTGCTGGTGGCCGACGACGACCCGCTGCGGCTGATGTACACCTCGGGCACCGAGTCGCGGCCCAAGGGCGTGCTGTTGTCCAGCCGGTCGCTGATCTCCCAGTACGTCTCGTGCATTGTGGACGGCGGGATGAGCGGCGACGACGTCGAGGTCCACGCGCTGCCGATGTACCACTGCGCCCAGCTGGACTGCTTCTTCTCCGTCGACGTCTACCTGGGTGCGACCAGCATCATCCTGCCCGGCCCCGACCCGGCGACATTGCTGGCGACCATCGAGCGGGAGCGGGTCACCAAGCTGTTCTGCCCCCCGACGGTGTGGATCTCGCTGCTGCGCCACCCCGACTTCGACACCACCGACCTGTCCAGCCTGCGCAAGGGCTACTACGGGGCCTCGCCGATGCCCGTCGAGGTGCTGCACGAGCTGCAGCGACGGCTGCCCGACGTACGGCTGTGGAACTTCTACGGCCAGACGGAGATGTCCCCGCTGGCCACGATCCTGCGTCCCGGCGAGCAACTGCCCAGGGCCGGCAGCGCCGGGCGGGCGGCGATCAACGTCGAGACCATGCTGGTCGACGACGCCGGCGACCCGGTGCCGCCCGGCGAGATCGGCGAGATCGTGCACCGCAGCCCGCACGCCGCGCTCGGCTACTACAACGACGAGGACAAGACCGCCGAGGCGTTCCGCAACGGCTGGTTCCACTCCGGCGACCTGGGGGTCATGGACGCCGACGGCTACCTGACGGTGGTCGACCGCAAGAAGGACATGATCAAGACCGGTGGGGAGAACGTCGCCAGCCGCGAGGTCGAGGAGGCCATCTACGCGCTGGACGGCGTCGCCGAGGTGGCCGTGTTCGGCATCAGCCATCCGCACTGGATCGAGGCCGTCACCGCCGTCGTCGTCCCCAAGCCGGGCTCGGCGCTGACCGCCGACGACGTCCACGCCCACGCCCGCGAACGCCTGGCCGGCTTCAAGCGCCCCAAGTACGTCGTCATCGCCGACTCCCTCCCCAAGAACCCCAGCGGCAAGATCCTCAAACGCGACCTCCGCACCCGGCACGCCGACCTCGCCGCCGACGCCTGACGCTCTGCCACGGCACGTCGGCGGCAGGCCAGGGCGGGCCCGGCCGCCCGTCGCCGCGTCGCGCCGTTCGACGGCCACCCCGAGCAGCATTGGCACGCCGAACTGAGGGAACGTGTGGCCTGAGACGGTTGGAATCCTGCCGGCTACGAGGCCTGTTCGGCGGCCGGCACGCCGGCGCCCACGATGACGTGACCGTCTTCGACGGCCACGGCGACCACCGGGGCGCGGCACGGGCCTCCGGAACCGAGCCCGTCGGCCAGTTCGACGCGGGCGCCGGTGAACGTGGCCCGCAGGCGCCGGTCGTGCGTGACCACGACCAGCGCACCCTGGTAGGAGGCCAGCGCCTCCTCCAGTTGCTCTGTGAGCATCGGTGACAGGTGGTTGGTCGGCTCGTCGAGCAGGAGCAGGTCCACGGGCTCGCTCACCAGCCGTGCCAGCTCGATCCGGCGCCGCTGCCCGTAGGACAGCTCCCCGAGGCGCAGCCCCAGGTCGGACGGCCGGAACAGGCCCAGGGCGAGCAGCGCGTCCGCGTGCTCGTCCAGGCTTCCCGGACGCCCGTGCGCGTAGGCCTGCAGCACGGTCCGGCGCGCCGCGTCGGTCGGCCCGTCCTGCCGGAGGGTCCCGGCGCGGACGGCCCATCGCCTGTCGTCGGTGTCGGGTTCGTCCTGCCGGAAGAACCCGACCCGGCCGGCCCGCCGTACCTCGCCCGCGTCCGGTCGTAGTTCTCCGGCGAGCACCCGCATCAGGGTGGTCTTGCCCGCTCCGTTCGGGCCGGTGACGAGCAGCCGCTCACCGGCGCGGATGGTCAAAGACTCCATGCGGAGCCGTCCCGCCACCACCACGCCGTCGAGCGCGGCCACCTCGTCCCCGGCGGCGGCGCCCGCGGTGGCGGGGACGGCGGTGAAGCGCAGTGGCTCGGGCGGTGGCGCCACCGGGTGATCGGTGAGCCACTGCAGCCGCTGCTGGGACTGCCGGATGCGGCCGGCGGCCCCGTGGGTGCGCGAGCGCGCCCGCCAGGCGCCGGTGCCCATGCCCGCCTTGGCCGTCTTACGCGGGATCACGGCCAGCCGGCCCGCGTTGGCCGCCACCAGCGTGGCATGCCGGTCCAGCTCCGTCTTCCATTCCTCGTGGGCCCGCGCCTGTGCGGCACGTTCGGCGGCCTTGGCGGCGAGGTACCCGGCGTACCCGTCGCCGTAGCGGCGCACCTGCCCGTCGGCCACCTCGAGGATGGCGGTGGTCACCCGCTCCAGGAACATCCGGTCGTGCGTGATCACTACGACCGTGCCCCGGTGGGCGCGCAGGCGCTGTTCGAGCCAGGCTGTGGCCTGGTCGTCCAGGTCGTTGGTCGGCTCGTCGAGCAGCAGCAGCTCAGGAGCGGACGCCAGCGTGGCGGCCAGGGCGAGCCTGGAACGTTCGCCGCCGGAGAGCGTGCCCAGCGGACGGCTCCGGTCGAGCCCGGGCAGCCCCAGCCCGTGCAGTGCGACCTCCACACGGACGTCGGCTTCGTAGCCGCCCCGCGCCTCGAACTCCGCCACCAGCTCCGCGTAGGCGTCCAGGCCCGCGCGCTCCTGCGCGCCCGCTGCGCCGAGGGAGCGTTCGGCCGCCCGCATCCGGGCTTCGAGCTCGCGCAGGTCGGCCAGCGCCTGGTCGACGGCGTCGGCGACGGTGGCGTGCGACGGCAGGGCGAGCGACTGCGGCAGGTATCCGACGCCGCTGGGCGCGACGACCACGAGCTCGCCGTTGTCCGGACGTTCGACGTCCGCCATGAGCTTGAGCAGCGTGGACTTGCCCGACCCGTTGTCGCCGATCACTCCGAGCCGCTCGCCGGGCTTGACGGTGAGCGACACCCGGTCCAAGACGACGCGGGTGCCGTAGCGCTTGGTGATCTGGTTGAGTGCCAGTTGGGCAGAGGTGCGCAGAGCGCCCCACCTCCTGTTGTCAGCGCGGACAGAACATGACCGCATGCCTGGTCGGTCTCCATGGGCCTCGTACGGGTCAGCCCGGGGCCTTGCGGCTGAGGTGCTCCCAGGCCCGGTACTCCTCGGTGCGGGCCCGGTCCATCTGCTGGACCATGTCGTAGGAGGCGGCGCCGACGATCAGCCGCAGCGGCGGCTCGGCCAGGTCGACCAGTTCCATGACCACCGGGGCCGCGGTGCTCGGGTCGGGGCCGGCGTCCTCGCCCCACATCTCGGCCAGCCGGGCGCGCAGCGGCTCGTACTCCGGGCGCGGCCGGGTCGTCGTGGTACCCCGCGTGAACAGGTCCGTGCCGTACCCGCCGGGCTGCACGATCGTCACCTTGATCCCGAACGGCGCCGCCTCCATCGCCAGCGCCTGGCTCAGCGAGTCGAGCGCGTTCTTGCTCGCCGCGTAGAACCCGGCGGACGCGACTCCGCCGCCGGTCCCCATCGAGGTGACCTGCAGGATATGGCCGGATCCCTGCGCCCGCAGGTGCGGCAGCACGGCCTGGGTCACCCAGACCGCGCCGAAGAAGTTGACGTCGAACTGGGCGCGGATCTGCTCCTCGGTGGCCTCCTCCACCATGCCGAGCAGCATCGTGCCGGCGTTGTTGACCACGACGTCGAGCCGCCCGAACGCCGCGGCCGCCCGGTCCACCACCGTCCGCACGGCCGCGCGGTCGGACACGTCCAGTGTCAGCCGTACGAGGCGGTCCGGGTGGGCGGCGGTCAGGTCGTCGAGCGGGCCGAGGTCGCGCGCGGCCGCCACGACGCGGTCTCCGGCGGTGAGCGCCGCCTCGGTGAAGGCCCTGCCCAAGCCCCTCGACGCGCCGGTGATGAACCATACGCGGGCGGTTGTCATGCGAGCTCCTCACCTATATAAGTCGAGACGGTCCGTCTCGACTTGCATGAGTATGAGAGGCCCACCACCTCCTGTCAAGACGAACCGTCTCGTCTCGTTTGGTGTTATGCTCCCGGGCGTGTCCAACACCAGAAAACCGAACCCCGCGCGGCGCAGCGAACGATCCCGGCGGGCCGTCCTCGCCGCCGCGCGCGAGCTGGTCTCCGAGCTCGGGTACGCCAAGGTGACGATCGAGGCCATCGCCGCGCGGGCGGGAGTCGGCAAGCAGACCATCTACCGCTGGTGGCCGTCCAAGGGCGCGGTGATCTTCGACTCGTTCCTGGCGCTCAGTGAGGGCGGGGAGGGCATCCGGCTGCCTGACACCGGCGACCTCGAGGCCGATCTCAAGACCGTCATGCGGGCGACCGTCGCCGAGTTCGCCGACCCGGTGTTCGAGGCGCCTCTCAGGGCGCTCAACACGGAGATCGTCGGTGACCCCGCCCTCGCCGCCCTGTACCGCGAGAAGCTGGCCGGCCCCGTCGACCAAGCCAAGAAGGAACGGTTGCGCAGTGCCCAGCGGGCGGGCCAACTGGCCGCGGACGCCGACCTCGACCTGGTGCTCGAGGTGCTGTACGCCCCGCTCTACCAGCGCTGGCTGCACCGCTCCGGGCCGCTCACCCCCGAGTACGCCGACGCACTCGTGGACATCACCCTCCGCGCGTTCGCCCCCTGAGTGGCGTCATCTGAGCGGGCGTCCTCCAAGAGGGACGGCCCCGGGGACTGTCCGGTTTTCGGCACCTCTCTGTGCCAAGCCGCGGTGAGCAGAGAGGTATCCGAAGACCGTACAGACCCTTCCAGACAGACAGCAAAAGCCCCGCGATATGGCGGTGGCGGGCCATATCGCGGGGCGTTCGGCCGCGGTGTGCGTACCTAGCGGATCTGCGGGGTGAAGGCGGCCGTTCGGGCGTAGAGCTTGTAGAGCTTGAACGGACCGGAGACCGGCAGACCGCAGGCGTTGTCGAGCACCTTGGTCGCCTTGTCGAGGCTCAGGGTCGCGCCGCGCGCCCCCGGGCTGTCGATCTGGCCGCCCATGAACACCCGCATCTTGGTCAGAATGCGCTTCTGCTGGTCGGCGGTCGCCTCATGCCAGGAGTGGCAGGTGACCTCGGCGAGCAGCGCGTCGTCGATGCGCAGCCCCTTGCCGTGGTCATGGGGGTGCTTGTCCTTTTCCTCGTACCAGCTGCCCGGCGCACGCGGGGCAGCCGCCGTGGAGCCCTTCGGGCGGGTCGGTGACGTGAACCAGGGGCAGGGCCCGCCGGGCTTCAGGTCGGCCATGCAGGTGAGGAGTTCGGCCTCGTTGGCGAGGTTGCCGAAGCCGACGCTCAGCATTGGCGCCTTGCCGTTGGAGCAGTGCGGGAGGTGTTTCGGCGAGGTCTTCACCTTGCCGTTACCCCACCAGCAGTTGCCGACATTGAACGGGAAGGCGTCCCACCAGAAGTCCGTACCGTTGCCCTTCATCGTGTTGCCGTAGAAGTGGTTGCGGTGTGAGGTGGACAGCTTGGCCGGGTCGCACCCGGGCATGGGCTCTGCATCTGGGCCGCAGACGAAGGCGTCGGGCACCGCGAACAGCATGGCCCCGCGGCGCCAGTTGTCGCTGAACGTGTTGTTGCGGATGATGTTGTCGTTGCCGCCGGCGATCCACATCCCGGTTCCCACCGGCACCGGCACGGTGGGCACGACATCGCTGCCCGGCAGGTACGGGTTGAAGTTGTTGGCGAAGAAGTGGTTGTTCTCCACAAGGTCACCCTGCTGCGGGAACCCAGGGTGCCCGGCCGCGGTGAACACGTCCGTGGTGAAGCCCAACCCGTTGTCGTAGAAGTTGTTGTGGTGCAGCCAGGTGGCGTTGCCGTCGGTGCCGGAGTAGCCACTGGTGTTGTGGTGGGAGTCGCAGTAGCGGATCTCCTGGCTGTAGCGCGCCTTCGGGTAGATGCGCTTGTCGCGTCCTGCGTTGGTCTTGGCGCCAGACCCCGGGTAGAGCCCGGAGTCGCCGTTGCCCGCGGCCTCGCAGTTCTGCGTCCGGCCGAAGTCCCCGACGAAGGTCAGCAGGCCGTACTCGCCCGCGTAGAAGGCCTTGAAGCGGTCCAGCAGGTAGCCATTGGTCTCGATCACGTAGACGTTGTGTTCGTTGGCGTGCCGTACCGTGACGTTCCGCAGCACGAAGCCGTCGGCCCGGTCGGCGCGGATGCCGACGTCCTTGACCGAGTTGCGCGGGCCGTGGTTGCCCGACTTAGGGTCACCGGCGTCGACGACCACGTCGTCGGCGCTCACGCCCGAGCCTTCGAGTTGCAGGTTGCAGCGGATGCACTTGCCGAGGTTGGGGATACCGTGCCGGTCGACCCTCGGCGGGTCCGGGTCGGTGCCGCCGCCGGGCGCGCGGCCGTGCACGGCGATCAGGTTCGCGTCGTTCGGGCACATGGTCTCGCCCTTGTAGGAGTACGCGCCCGTGCTCAGCTTGTACGGGTCGCACGCCTTGTCATGGGTGGGCTTGGACCGCGAGGTCGGCTCGGTATAGAGCCCGGGCATCACCACGACCCGGTCGTTGTTGCCGGAGGCGGTCACCGCGGGCTGGATCTCGCGATACCGGCACTGCGCGAACAGCGCCCGGTTGATCCGCCGCAGTTCCCGGGCCTCGGTGGCGCTGAAGCCGCGACGATCGTACGGCCGGATGCTGTAGCCGGACTTGCGCGCCTTCTTGATCGAAGCCTCCAGCCGCTTCAGCGAGTCCGGTCGGCAGACCACGCGGGTTGTGCTGCCCTGTGCCGGCACGATCGCCGACGCTAGGCTGCGCGGCGTGGGCACCTTTCCGCCGGCGCACGGGCTGATCGAGCAGTCGGGTCCGGGAAGCGGCCAATATGACGGGCGCTCGATATGTGCGTCCGCGACCAGCGAACCACAGAGCACCAGCGCGATCGCCGCGGCAACCGTCGCCGACAGTCGGCGGACGAGACGTGTTCCCATGCAGTTCTCCCTCGGCCGGGGGGCATGCGGCCCTAACGCCTGCTTGGTGAACGTAACAAGCCCGGGAAGAACTTGAAAGATCCTCACAATAGCGACCCGGTGGGGAGCCCCGGCAAAGCGTGAAGTGCTCCCTCACCTTGCTGGTGGCCTGGGCGATGGCCGGGGGATTCGGATCACCGCGCGAGAGAGGCTTCGTCGTCTTGGTTCCGGGATGCTCCAGGGCTGTGGCCGACGAGCCGCAGGGCTAGTTCCGCGTAGTCCTCTCCGACGCGCTGTGGGGTCCACGCACCGTCCGCGCGGTACCAACGCGCGACGTCGATGCCCAGGGAGAGCAGGGCGACCGTGGTGGATTCGGGGTCGCGTACGGTGAAGTCGCCGCGCTCGATTCCGGCGAGGACGACGCCGCGGACCGCGTTGTGGGTGTGTCGCCGGAGGGCGGCGATCAGGTCGGCGTGTTCGGGTGTGAGAGCGGCCATCTCGTACTGCACGACTCGGGCCAGGGTGTGGCGCCTGGCGTGCCAGGTGGCGAAGTCCCGGACGATCGCGCGCAGGCGGCCGGGCGGGGTCGCCTCGGAGTCGATGGCGGCGAGCACGACGTCCAGGGCTTCTTGATGACCGTCGCGGGAGATCTGGAAGAGGATCTCTTCCTTGGTCCTGTGGTGGACGTAGACGGCGGCAGGGCTGAGCCCTGCTCTGGCGGCGATCATCCGGGTGCTCGTCCCATGGAAGCCCTTGGTGGAGAAGGAGTCGAGCGCGGCTTCGAGGAGCCGGGCGCGGGTGGGGTCGCCGGTGAACCGGCGGTCGGTCCGCTGTGGGCGCGCACCGTCGTCGGACGTCATGGGATCTCCTGCCTCTTGACGCGCATTCGCCCCATCCTATTGACTAAGCGATCGCTTAGCTAAGCAAGTGCTTAGGCGAGAGGAGAGCGCGTGCGCAGGAACGTCTACGACGACGACCACGAGGTGTTCCGGCAGGCGGTACGAGAGTTCGTCCGGCGTGAGGTCCTGCCTCATGTCGACGACTGGGCCGTGGACAAGGGGCTGCCTCGCAGCTTCTGGCTGGCGGCGGGAAGGCAGGGACTGCTCGGCCTTGAGATCCCGGCCGGCTACGGCGGGTCGGAGGCCGGAGACTTCCGCTTCAACGCCGTCCTCATGGAGGAACTGGCCGCGGTCAACATGGCCCTGCCGTCCTGTGTCGGCATTCACGCGGACATCGTGCCTCCTTACCTGGTGCACCTCGCTTCGCCCGAGGTGCGCAGCGAGTGGCTGCCCAGGCTCAGCACCGGAGAGGCGGTGGCCGCCATGGCCATGACCGAACCCGGTGCCGGATCCGACCTCGGCGCGGTGGCGACCTCCGCCGTGCCCGACGGCGATCATTACCGGATCAACGGCTCGAAGACGTTCATCACCAACGGTCACACCGCCGACCTCATCGTCGTGGCTGCTCGAACCACCCCCGACGCCGGCCCCAAAGGGCTCACCTTGTTCGCCGTCCCCGCCGACACCCCCGGATTCGGGCGCGGTCGCAAACTCGACAAGGTCGGGCAGCCCGAGTCCGACACGGCCGAACTCTTCTTCGAAGACGTGCGCGTGCCGAAGAGCTACATGATCGGTGAGCTCGACCGCGGCTTCATGCACATGATGACCTGGCTGCCCCAAGAGCGTCTCTCGGCGGCGGTGACCAACCTGGCGCACGCCAGGCAGATGGTCGACGAAACCCTCCGCTACGCCACGGAACGCACCGCGTTCGGCCGGCCCGTCGGCGCGTTCCAAGCCAACAAGTTCCTCTTCGCCGACATCGTCACCCGGCTCGACGTGACCCAGGCCTATGTCGATCAGTGCGTCCTCGCGCACACCAGGGGCGAACTGACGCCAGTGGACGCGGCCAAGGCCAAGTGGTGGACCGCGCAGGTGCAAAACGAGGTGCTCGACCACTGTCTCCAACTGCACGGTGGCGCCGGCTACATGAATGAGTACCGCATCGCCCGCGCGTGGCGGGACGCCCGGGTGACCAGGATCTGGGCCGGTTCCAACGAGATCATGAAAGAGATCATCGGCCGCGACCTCGGACTCTGAACCCTCTCACCACCACCGCATCCGCCTGTCCCTGCCGAACGGCCGAGATCACGTGCCCGTGGCGGTCATCGTCGCCACCGCGCGGTGGGGCGGCAGGTGGGGCGTACGACGTGGTCGCCGCGGCCCCCGGCCGATCACCGGTCGCGCGGAATACCGCGTGACTTCGCGTCCGCACCGGCGGTGACAAGCTGAAACAGGACCACGAGGGGTCGCTTCTTACTCTGAAATTTAGTATCATAGTTGTTATGAATAGTCTTCGTGGTCCTGCAGCGGAGGAGTTTCGCGCACGGGTGCGGGAGTTCCTCGCCGCGGAGCTGCCCGCCGACTGGCGTGGCGTCGGCGCCTTGGACGCCGAGGCGGCCGATGCCTTCGCCGAGCGTTGGCGCGTCACGCTCTTCGAGCACGGCTTCCTCGCACCCTCGTGGCCGTCCGAGTACGGAGGCGCCGGGCTGACGCCGCTGGAGCAGGTGGTGCTCGCCGAGGAGTTCGCCCGGGTCGGTGTCCCGACCGGGATCCAGAACGACGTCTTCAGCATCGTGATGATCGGCAACACGCTGCTGCACTGGGGGACCGAGGAGCAGAAGCAGCACTTCCTGCCGCGCATCCTCTCGGGTGAGGACCGGTGGTGCCAGGGTTACTCCGAGCCGGGGGCGGGCTCCGACCTGGCCGGCCTGTCCACCCGAGCCGAACTCGACGGTGACGAGTGGATCATCAATGGGCAGAAGATCTGGACTTCGAGCGGTCACCTGGCCAACTGGATCTTCGTCCTGGCGCGCACCGACCCGGACGCCCCCGCTCACTCGGGCATCTCCCTGCTCCTGGTGCCGATGGACCAGCCGGGCGTCGAGGTCCGGCCGATCCGCAACATGAGCGGCGACTCCGACTTCAACGAGGTGTTCTTCACCGACGCACGCTGTCCGCGTGAGAACGTCGTGGGCGAGGTCAACGGTGGCTGGAAGGTCGCGATGACCTTGCTGGGCTACGAACGCGGAGAGGCCGCCGCGACTCTGCCGATCATGTTCCGGACCGAACTCGACCGGCTCTTCGCCCTGGCGCGGGAGAACGGCGCCGCCGAGGACCCGGTGCTGCGCGACAGGCTGGCCGACGCGTACGTCGGAGTCGAGGTCATGCGTTTCCTGGGGATGTCCTCCCTCGCGCGGTTCCTGGAGGGCCATCCGCCGGGCCCGGACGCGGCCGTCTCCAAGCTCTACTGGAGCGAGTACCACCAGAAGGTCACCGAACTCGCGCTCGATGTGCTCGACGTGGAGTCTCTGGTGGTCCAGGGGCGGCGGCCCACGAACGTCACGATGTTCCAGACCGACGACGTGGGGGCGCCCAACGACAGCGCCTCATGGATCACGACCGCCATGATCTCCAGATCCGGCACGATCTACGCCGGCACCTCCGAGATCCAGAAGACGATCATCGGCGAGAAGCTGCTCGGCCTGCCCAAATGATCCGCCCGCACGAGCCGACCGCACGATCGAAGGAAGCCATGGATCCCACACTCGACGACGCCCAGCGCGCCTACCAGGAGAGCCTTCGTCAGTTCTTCCAGTCCAAGTGGCCCGAGTCCTCGGTGCGCGCCTCCATGGAGGCGCGCACCGAGGAGGAGACGCGGGTGTGGCGGCAACTGGCGCAGCAGCTCGGCGTGGCCGGTCTGACCCTCCCCGAGGAGGTCGGCGGATCCGGCTCCACGCAGATCGAGGCCATGCTGGTGCTGGAGGAGATGGGGCGCGCCCTCTATGGGGGGCCGTACCTGGCTACGGTGGTGCTCGCGGCCAACGCCCTGATGCTCAGCGGCGACGGGGCGGCGGGCAAGGAGTACCTGCCGGCCATCGTGGCCGGTGAGCTCACCGCGACCCTGGCCTTCGCCGGCAACGGCCGTGACCGGTCCAACGCGCCGACGCCGACGGCGCGGCGCACGGCCGGCGGCTGGGTCGTCGCCGGAACGGCTCACCGAGTCATCGACGGTGCGAGCGCGGATCGGATCCTGGTCGAGGCGGACACGGACGAGGGGCGCTCGCTGTTCGTACTCGAGTCCGAGGACGGACTCGTCCGTCGGCAGGTCGAGACCATGGACCAGACCCGGCGGCTCGCGCGACTGGAGATGACCGACGTGCCTGCCCGGCTCCTGTGCGCCGCCGGCGAGGCGGCCGGCGTGCTCGACAGGGTGCGAGCCCTTGCCTGTCTGGCCTTGGCCGCCGAAGCCGTCGGCGGCGCGGCGCGGTGCGTCCAGGAGACCGTCGCCTACGCCAAGGTGCGCCACCAGTTCGGTCGCCCGATCGGGTCGTTCCAGGCGGTCAAGCACCGGTGCGCCGAGATGCAGGTGCGCCTGGAGACCGCGACGGCAGCCGTGCGGCACGGTGCCAGGGTGGCCGTCGATGGAAGTGAGGATCTCGCTCTCCTGGCCTCGGTCGTGAAGGTCCACGCCGCCGAGTCGTACTTCCGGACCGCGGCGGACACGATCCAGCTCTTCGGCGGGATCGGGTTCACGTGGGAGCACTTCGCACATCTGCACTTCAAGCGGGCCAAGGCCACGGAGCTGATGTTCGGTTCCCCGCGCGACCACCGGAGGGCCATCGCGAACACCGTGCTGGCGGTTCGCGGCTGAGCCGGGCCCGCCCGGTCCTCGGCCTCGCCGATGGCGGAGAGGGCGGGTCGGCCGTATGCCGTATCCGGTCGCTCACCACATGGGCGGCGTGCTGCGAGGCGTCCGCGTGCCACGGGCGGCCGGGGCGGTCCCGCCTTTGCCCTGGCCACGTGCTCGCCGGCAAGGGGGTGCGGCAGCCGCCGCCCTGATCACCACACTGCTTTGGAACAGCACGCGCTTCACCAGACGGGTCCGGCCTGATTCCGGACGGCGTCGCCGCGCTTCCTCTCGCGGTGGAGAGCTGTCGCTTTTGTGGGGAATCGCACATGTGTGGTGATCTTTGCGTGGTGTGTGAACGAGAGAGGGCATGAGTAGCCGAACTATGCGTATAATTAGGGGGTGAAGGACGTCGCAATGCCAGCGTTCAGACAGCGCGCCCCCAAGGCTTCCGAGAGGCTGGCGCGCCATCTCGCCACGTCGATCATCGAGGGCGAGTTCGAGGAGGGGGCACGGCTCCCTCACGAGGGTGCGATGCTCGCCCAGCTCCAGGTCGGGCGTGCGACGCTCCGTGAGGCCCTTCGTCTGCTCGAGGTTTGGGGGCTCATCGTCATCAGGACGGGGCCGGGCGGAGGGCCTACTGTTCGGCGTCCGCAACCGGCCGAGTTCGCTGAGCAACTGGCCTTGATGCTGCAGTTCCAGCAGTTCACCTTGGAGGACGTCTCGGACGCCCGGCTGGCCCTGGAGCCGATGATGGCCCGGCTGGCGGCGGAGCGGATTAAGCCCGAGCAAATCGCCGACCTGCGCGACTCGATTGAGATCATGGCGGACAGCTTTGAGGACCCGCAGGAGTTCTGGAAGCAGAATGCCCGTTTCCACTCCGGGGTGGCCGAGGCCGCCGAAAGTCATATCATCAGCATGTTCGTCAACGCCTTGAAGGTCATTGGTGATGGCGCCTCCAGCGGTGTGCCCTACACCAGGAAGGAGTTCGAAGAAATCGTCCGCGCCCACACCAAGATCGTGGACGTTCTGGAGCTGGGCGACGCGAACGCCGCTGCGGAGGCAATGCACCGGCACCTCGACGCGGGACGTCGGTTCGTCGCCGGTAAGTACCCTGCGGCTCTGACCGCCAAGATCCAGTGGCCCGAGTGAGCTCTGCACTCAGATGAAGTTCCGAGGGACGTTGGTGAAACGGTGCTCGTCGCGGCGGAACCAGCCGGGTGAGGCCAGCGTCCCGCCATCGACCCTGATGGTCTGACCCGTCACCCACCGCGCGGCGTCGGAGGCGAGGAACGCCGCCACGTCGCCGTGGTCTTCGGGGGTGCCGAAGCGGCCGAGCGGAACCCAGCGCGGGATCTGGTCGTGGTACTCGGGGCCGATGAGCCGGTGTAGGGGGAACTGGGGGGTGTCGGTGACGTCGGGGGCGATGGCGTTGACGCGGACCCCGTACTGTCCCACCTCGGTCGACAGGCCGGCGGTGAAGTTCAGCACGGCCGCCTTGAGCGCGGCGTAGACGGTGCAGTTGGGCACGCCCCGCAGCCCCTCCACCGAAGAGACATTGATGATCGACCCGCTGCGCCGCTCGATCATCGACGGGAGGAAGGCGCGGGTCACCCGCAGGACGTGCTCGAAGTTCAGCCGGTAGACGGCGGTCCAGTCCTCCTCGCTGGTCTGGGCGAAAGGCCCCCAGGGGCGGTGGTCGCCGACGTTGTTGACCAGCACGTCGAGCCTGCCGCCTGACAACTCTCCCACCGCGCCGCGCATCATCTCGGTGCTGGAGCGCTCGCGGACGTCGGCGACCACTCCGAGCGCCGTGCAGCCGCCCTGAGTCAACTCGGCCACGGTGCGGTCCAGAGCCGTCTCGTCGTTGTCGACCAGCACCACGGCGGCGCCCCGGCGTGCCAGTGCCGTGGCGATTCCGGCGCCGATCCCCGCGGCGCCGCCGGTCACGAGGGCCGTTCTGTCGTCGAGTCGTGTCGCGTCCTGGTCCATCTTCCTGCCTTCCGCCCCTGGCGGCGAGTACGAACTCCCGCAATAATGATAATTATGACAATAGAAACTAGAGGTGCGCAATCCACCCCGGCGACCATCGACATGCGGGATCTGCCGGGCGCCATCGGGCTGGAGCTGGGACCGAGCCCATGGTTGACGATCGACCAGGCACGGATCGACGACTTCGCCCGGGCGACCGGCGACCACCAGTGGATTCACGTCGACGTGGATCGCGCCGCCCGCGGGCCGTTCGGCAGGACGATCGCGCACGGGTACCTGACCCTCTCGATGGTTCCTCAGCTGCTGAGCGAGATCCTCGACGTCACCAACCGTGGCAGCGGGGTCAACTACGGCATCGACAGGGTGCGCTTCATCAGCCCCGTCGTCGAGGGGGCCCGGATTCGGATGCGGGGTCGCCTGACCGAGGCGACCCCGCGAGGTGAGGGCGTCCGGTACCGACTGGAGCTCGTCATCGAGCTGGAAGGCTCACAGCGGCCCGCCATGGTCGGTGAGTTCATCGTTCTCGCGTTGCCCTGAGCCGCCGTTCAGCGACCGACGAACCGGGGCTCGCGACGTTCGAGGCTGGCCGCGATGCCCTCGCGGCTGTCCTCGGTCTCCCAGAGCCTGGCCTGTTCGGCGACCTCGCGCTCAAGGGCCTGGCCGACGGCGTCGGCCAGGCCCGAGCGCAGGGTCTCACGGATCGAGCGGACTGCCAGCGGCGCGCATGCGGCGATCTCGGCGGCCCAGGTGAGGGCCGCGGCGCGCTCGGTGCCGGTGGGCACGATCCTGTCCGCGAGCCCGATCGCGGCCGCCTCCTCTCCCCGGACACGACGCGCGGTGCTCAGCAGGTCGAGTGCACGCTGCGGGCCGACGATGCGCGGCAGGGTGGCCGAGAGTCCGAAGCCCTGGTGGAAACCCAGCCGGGCGAAGTTCGCCTGGAACACCGAGTCCGGGGTCGCCACCCGGAAGTCCGCGGCGCACGCCAGTCCCAGCCCGCCGCCCACGGCCGCCCCCTGGACCGCGGCGACGACGGGTATCTGGACGTGGAACAGGCGCAGGGCCTCGTCGTAGAGGCGGCGGGACTCGATCGCGCGGTCACCGCCGTCGGCCGTCGTGGCGAAGTTCGCGCCGGCGCAGAAGTGCTTCCCCGACGAGCAGAGCACCGCGGCCCGGGTGCGCCCGTCGGACTCCAGTTCGCCCAGGGCATCGGCGATCGCAGCGATCAAGGCGCGGTCGAAGTAGTTCGCCGGAGGGCGATCGATCTCCAGGACGGCGACGGCACCGTCGCGGCGCACGTTGAGATCGGGTGAGGCGGTGTCGGTCATGGCCGTACCTCCGGTCGGTGATCTTCATCGAGCACGGCGGCGGCGAACGACGGTGCCGCCGCCGTCGCCGCCCCCAGCCGCGCGGACAGCGTCAGCGTGTCGCCGCCGTCGCCCCGCCAGCTGTGGAGCCGCCGGGTCAGCAGATGGAGCCGGTACTCCCGGGTCATCCCGATCGCCCCGTGCGCCTGGTGCGCGGCACGGGCCGCGGCCATGGCGTTCTCGTTGGCGACGAGCTTGGCGGCCATGACGTCGAACGCCCTGAGCTGTGGCTGTACGGCGAGCCGTTCGGCCAGCGAGGTGGTCATGACCGCCATCTGCTGCAGTTCCACGAGGTGGGCCTGCACGGCCTGGAACGCGCCGATCGGCTTGCCGAACTGAAACCGCTCGCCGGTGTAGCGCCGGGTCATCTCCGCGGCGGCCTGCAGGGCGCCGGCCATCTGGGACACGCGCAGGAGCGCGGTGCGCAGCACCAGTTCGTCCCTTGGGACGGCGGAGGAGACCCGGGTGACGGCGACCTCGTTGAGGAGGAGCCGATCGCGGGGCTGGCCGGCGAGGTCACGCCCAGAGGCGACCTGGGCGCGCGCCGGGTCCACCACGATGAGATGGCCGTCACCGGTGACGGCCACCACGCGGTCGACCGAGCCGCCCCACGGGACGTCGCGGAGAACTCCGCTCGCATGGCCGGCGTCGTTGACGGTGACGTCGACCGGACCGAGCGGCACCGAGTACGCGTGTGCGGAGTCGATCTCCAAGCCGGATCGGGCCATGACCCAGGCGGCCAGGTGGCTCTCGACGACCGGCAGGTCGACCGCGTGGCGGCCGCACAGGATGGCGATCTGGACCAGATCGGCGAGGTCGCCGCCGGATCCGCCGAGATTCTCCTCGATGTCGACGAGGTGGAGCCCGATTTCCGACAGGGAGTTCCACGTGACGCGGTCGAGGCCGTCCGGCTCGACCGGCACCGCGTCGGAGGGCCAGGTCGATGCGAAGAATCCGGCCAGGGCGCCGGAGACGGACGATGTGCTCATCGGGATACCAGCCCCTTAGCGATCACCGAGCGGAGGATCTCCGTCGTCCCGCCCCGGATGGTCCAGGACGGGGAGACGAGGATGGCGCGTGCGAGCAGCGACTCCCAGGGATCGTCGGAGTCGAGGTCGGGAGTCCTGCCGAAGTGCCGCCGGACGATCTCCACCGACTCCTGCTCGAAGCGGGTGGCCATCTCCTTGACGAGCGCCGCCTCGGCGACCGGTGACTCGCCGGCGTCGACGAGCCTGGCGATCGACAGGCTCATGCCGCGGAACGCCCACAGCCGGGAGACGATACGGCCGAGGTCGACGTGTGCCACGGGCGAGGCGCGTACCTCCGGCGACCGGGCCCACGCCTCCAGGACGGGCATGAGCGACATCCATCGGTCGACCCCGCCGCGCTCCAGGGCGAGCTCGCCGGTGTTCTGGCTCCAGCCGGCGCCCACGTCGCCGAGACGGGCGGTGTCCGGCACGTACACGTCCTCGAAGGAGAGCTCGCAGAAGTGGAGGGTGCCGTCGATGAAGGGGATGGGGGAGATCGTCAGCCCGGCGACGTCGCTTTCCACGATGAACTGGGTCAGCCCGCCGCGCCGGTCCTCCGAGGTGCGGAACAGGCCGAGGACGTGCGTGGCCGTCGCGGCGCCCGAGGTCCAGATCTTGGTGCCGTTGATCAGCCAGCCGTCGCGGTGGCGCACCGCCCTGGCGCGCACGGATGCGAGGTCCGACCCGGAGTCCGGCTCGCTCATCCCGATGGCGAAGGACAGCTCGCCGCGGGCGATCCCGGGCAACAGCCTGCGGCGCTGCTCCTCGGTGCCGTTGCGTGCGATGCTCGGGCCGGACTGGCGATCGGCGACCCAGTGGTAGCCCACGGGAGCGCCCCGGGCCAGCAGTTCCTCGACGACGATCTGGCGCTCGACGGCCGTGCGTCCCCCACCGCCGTACTCGCGGGGGAGCGCCATGCCGACCCAGCCCTGTGCCGCCAGGTCCCGGGAGAACTCCGGGTCGACCTCGCCGGACATCCCCAGTCCCAGGGGGTGGCCGCCGGGGGGCAGCCGGTCGTCGAGGAAGGCGCGGACCTCGCGCTGGAGGGCCCGCTCCTCGGTGCTCAGCGTGGTGGGGACCAGGCTTTTCATGGTTCCTCCGATCAGTGGTGGTCCGCCGGGCCCAGACCCAGCTCGGTCAACACGTCGGCGGTGTCCTGGCCGATCAGCGGCGCATGGCGGCGCAGGGCCGGCTCCGTGCCGTGGAACGTGGCCATGCGGGGGATCACGCGGTAGCCGCCGGCGACGGGGTGCTCGACGACCTCGAGTTCGTCGACGAGGTCCTGCAGGGAGGCGACCCGGGTGGCCGGGATCCCGGTGTTCCGGCAGTAGTCCAGCCACTCGTCGGTCGTGCGGCTCGGCGTGATGCGCCGGATGTCCCTGTAGAGGGAGTCGGAGTTGAGGATCGTGGCGCGTAGGTCGGCGTACCGGGGGTCGTCGGCGGCGCCTTCGACGCCCGCCTCGGTGAAGAGGGCCACGTAGTGCTTCGGATGGTAGGGCAGCAGGTGGACCCAGCCGTCCTTCGTGGGGTGGGGCCGACGCTCGGGTGACAGGACACGGGGGTAGCCGGTCGCGGGACGGCCCGGCGGGGCGATCGGCGGCTGGCTGATCGCCCCGCTGCCGTGCTCGGCGAGCATGAAGGCCGCCATGGCCTGGGCCATCGGGACCTCGATGTGCCGGCCCTGCCCGGTGCGCTGCCGTTCGACCAGTGCCGCGGTGATGGCCTGGGCCATCACCAGCCCGCACACCTTGTCGGCGAAGATCGTCGGCATCAGGGCCGGGGACCCCCAGATCCGCAGCATGATGTCCGAGACGCCGGTGGCCGCCTGGATGATGTCGTCGTAGGCCGGCTCGTTCGCGTGCGGGCTGTCGAGCGGGAAGCCCTGTGCCTGGCAGTACACGATGTCCTCGCGCATCGCGCGGACCGCCGGGTAGTCCAGCCCGAGCCGGGTCAGTGCCCCTGGCCGCATCGTGGAGACCACCACGTCGGAGGACTCGACCAGGCGGCGTACGGCTGTGCGTCCGCCCTCGGACTTCAGGTCGATGACGACGGAGCGCTTGTTGCGCATGAGGTTGAGGGAGATCCCGGAGAGCTCGGGATGCGGTCCCGGACCCATGACGCGGTTGGTGTCACCGCCGGCGGGCTCGACGGTCACGACGTCGGCGCCCTGGTCGGCCAGGATCTGCGTGGCCAGGGGGCCCATCACCACGCGGGTCAGGTCGAGGACGCGGATCCCGTGGAGAGGCCCCCTGACGGGTTCGTCGGCTGTCGTCATCATGTGCACCTTGCTACGAGGGTAGGGCAGGAATGTATTCTTAAATGAATTCATTCGTCAACGCATGTCCCGGGAGGGAGTGGCATGGACAGAGACCTGCCCGGTGTCGCACTCGGCGCCGACCCGGTGGCGACCGCGCCCCATGCGGAGTACCAGGCTCAGCTCGACCGTGAGGTTCTCGCGTTCCAGGCCTGCGGGACCTGCGGGGCCGCGGTCTTCCCGCCACGGTCCCGGTGCCCGCACTGCGGGCGTCCCGAGCTCGGCTGGCGCCGCTCCCGAGGACGCGCCGTGGTGTACTCGGCCACGACGATCGAGCCGCGCGGAGGCGAGCCCTACTGCGTCGCGCTGGTCGACGTCGCGGAGGGATTCCGGATGATGACCAACATCGTCGGCGTCGCGGCGTCCGACGTGCGGATCGGTGATCAGGTCACCCTGCGGTTCGAGCGCCGTGACGACACCGTGATCCCGGTGTTCGGCCCGGCGGAGGAGACCCGATGAACGACGAGCGACGGCTGAGGGGCGGCACGGCGATCGTCGGCGTCGCCGAGTCGGACCTGGGCGAGGTCGGCCCTGACGTGACGGCACTGGATCTCATGGCCCAGGCCGCCGGGCGCGCGCTCGACGACGCCGGCCTGACGATCGGCGAGGTCGACGCCCTGTTCGCTCACTCCGCCTTCTTCCCGATGCCGACCGTGGTCCTGGCCGAGCACCTCGGCATTCGCCCCCGCCACAGCGACAGCACCGCGACGGGCGGGAGTTCGTTCGTCGCCCATCTGCGCCACGCGGCGGCCGCGATCGACGCCGGTCTGTGCGAGGTCGCGCTGATCGCCTACGGCAGCACCCAGCGTTCCGCCTCCGGCGGCCTGATCTCGTCGGGACGGTCTTTCCTCCCCTCCTACGAGACGCCGTTCCGGCCCCGCCTTCCCGTCTCGGCGTACGCGCTTGCCGCGGCGCGGCACATGCACCAGTTCGGCACCACACGGGAACACCTCGCCGAGGTGGCCGTCGCCGCGAGGCGCTGGGCCCGGCTGAACCCGGCGGCCTTCGCCCGTGACGAGCTGAGCATCGACGACGTGCTCGGATCACGGATGGTCTCCTCGCCGTTGACGGTGCGCGACTGCTGCCTGGTGACCGACGGGGGCGGCGCCGTCGTGGTCACCTCGGCCGAGCGCGCCCGGGACCTGCGCCGGCCACCGGTGTACTACCTCGGCGCCGCCGAGGCCCACTGGCACATGAACATCTCCCAGGCGCCCGACCTGACGCTCACCGCCGCCTCGCAGACCGGTCCCAGGGCCTTCGAGCTGGCCGGGCTCCGGCCGGCGGACGTCGACGTGGTACAGCTGTACGACGCCTTCACGATCAACGTGCTGCTCTTCCTGGAGGATCTCGGATTCTGCGAGAAGGGGGCGGCCGGCGACTTCGTCGCCGGGGGAGGGATCGCCCCCGGCGGGCACCTTCCGGTGAACACCAACGGCGGCGGGCTGTCCTACTGTCATCCTGGGATGTACGGGATCTTCCTGCTGATCGAGGCGGCTCGGCAACTGCGTGGCGAGGCGGGCGACCGGCAGGTGGCCGACGCCCGCGTCGCCCTGGTGCACGGCAACGGCGGCATGCTGTCGAGCCAGGTGACCGCGTTGCTGGGCGACGCCTCGGTGCTGTGAAAGGAGGGGCGGACATGACCGCGTCCGCTTCGCCGGCGGCCGGCGGAGACGGTCTCGACGGTGGGGAAGGGTCCTGCCTGGCCCGGATCCGTCAGCTGGTGCTGACCGGGCAACTGCTGCCCGGTCAGAAGGTGAACCAGGGGGAGATCGCCGCCCGGCTGGGAGTCAGCCGGGTTCCGGTCCGGGAGGCCCTGGCGGCCCTGCGCTCGGAGGGGCTCATGGAGTCCCGCGCCAACACCGGGTTCACGGTGGTGCGCCCGACCGTGGACGACCTCGTCGAGATCTACTTGATGCGCAATCTACTCGAGAGCGAACTGCTGCGGTCGGTGGACCTGGCCGCGGTCGATGTCGAGCTGCTGGAACGCGTCAACGGCGAGATGGCACGGCTCGACCCGGTGGTCTCCTTCGAGGCCTATCGGCTCGCCAACGAGCGCTTCCACTTCGCGATCTTCGACCGCGCCTCGCTGCGGCTGGTGCGTCGAGAGGTGGGCCGGCTCTGGACGCTCTCGGAGTTCTACCGCTCCATCTACATCCATGGCGAAGGGGCGCACCAGCGCGTGATCGAGGATCACGTGCGCATCATCGACGCGGTGCGGCGCCGTGACCACGAGGCGTTGGTCGCCGTCAGCACCGAGCACCGCGGCGAGACGGAGATCTCGATGTCCAGGGTGCTCGGTCGCCGTTCCGGCGGCTGAACCTCAGCGGCGGCCGATCGCCGCGATGACGTCGTCGGTGGTCGAGATCGTCGCGAGCGCCGGCAGGACGTGCGTGAAGGTGAAGCGCTGCACCTCGTCCGAGGTCCCCGCGGTGGCGTCCTCGACGACGACCACGGGGAGGCCGCGGTTCACCGCCTCGACGGTCGTGCCGGGGATCGCGACATTGGTCGAGATCCCCACCAGCACCACGGTGTCGACGGCGCGTTCGCGCAGGGCGGCTCCGAGACCGCTGCGGAAGAACGCCGTCATCCCGGTCCGCCGGGGGAACAGCAGGTCGCCTTCGTGTGGCCGCAGGCCTGGGTGGATCAACGGGAGCGGCGTGCCCTCCTTGAACTCGTCCCGGCGCCGCGTGTGCGCGGCCAGGGGCGACGACAGGTCGAAGCCGGCCCAGTCGGCCGCCGGTTCGATGGTGGCGTGGGCCACCGGGAGCCCGGCCGACCTGAAGGAGCCGGCGAGGCGGGCGATCTTCGAGACGATGTCGCGTTCCGCCGCCTGCCGGGCCAGCCCGGCCATGGTGGTCGCGTACTCCGGATTGATCAGCCCGTTCTGGCACTCGGAGACGAGCAGGGCCGGGGTTCGTCCGGTGCCCAGCCAGCGGTCGAGGCTCATGCGCGCGCCTCGGTCCCGCGTGCCGCCTCGTGGCGATCCAGCCACCCTCCCGGGGTGCGCCCCTCCAACTGCAACAGGCGGTGCGTGATCTGCCAGGAGTCCCCGGTCTTGCGCAGCGTGTCACGGTAGCGGCCCCAGTGGTCCGGGCCGATCTCGGTGACGGCCAGGAAATAGGCCGTCGTGCGTGCCTGGGTCGCCGAGGTCAGCTCGATGTGGATGCTCGAGAGGTGGTGTCGCAGCGTGGGTGCCGCCATGTGCCGGCGGATGCTGCGGCCGGCGCTCTCGAAGTACGCCCGGATCTCGTCTCGCCCGCGGCATACGGGGTCGCCGGTGGGTTCCATGACCGCGTCCTCGGCGAACAGTTCGAGCATGCGGTCGGTCCGGCCGCCGTCGGCGCAGTGGACGTATTCGATGAGCAGGCTGCGGATCTCCTCCCGGGAGATCACCTCAGGCTCGAGCACCACGACTCCTCACACGGTCGGCGCCAAGTAGAGTATTTATGATACTATTATGCATAGTTCGGTCTGGCAATGAGGTGACCATGCACATCGGCATCATGATGTTCTCCACCGATCAGACGGTTCAGCCCGCGCCGCTGGCCCGCCTGATCGAGGAGCGGGGCTTCGAGGCGATGTTCCTGCCCGAGCACAGCCACATCCCGGCGACACGGACGACGCCGTACCCGAGGGGCGGGGAGCTTCCGCCGGAGTACTACCGCACGCATGACATGTTCGTCGGCCTGGCCGCCGCCGCGACCGCCGCCCCACGGCTGACGATCGGCACCGGCATCACGGTCGTGCCGCAGCACGACCCGATCTATCTCGCGAAGCTGGTCGCGAGCCTGGACCATGTGGCCGAGGGGCGCCTGGTGTTCGGCATGGGCTTCGGCTGGAACGCCGACGAGATCGAGGACCACGGCGTCGTCTTCAAGGAGCGGCGCGAGGTCGCGCGGGAGAAGATGCTCGCGATCCGCCGGCTCTGGACCGAGGAACTGGCCTCCTTCGAGGGGAAGTACGTCAACTTCGGCCCGTCTTACATGTGGCCCAAGCCGGTGCAGCGGCCGGGACCGCCGGTGGTCATCGGCGGCGCCGCCGGTCCCAAGCTCTTCCGCCACATCGCCGAGTACGCCGACGGATGGGCACCGATCGGCCCGCGCACGATCATGGAGGGACTGCCCGACCTGCGGCGGGCCTTCGAGGACGCCGGCCGCGATCCGGCCGCGATCCGACTGCACGCGTTCGACCACCGCAGTGAGCCGAGCCTCGTGGAGCACTACGCGAACCTGGGCGTGGAGCGCCTGGTGATCAACATCGCGCCGCTGCGGCAGGGTGAGCTGGAGCGCACGCTCGACGAGCTGGCGCCTCTGGTCGACCTGGTGGCCTGACCTTCCGGCCCGAGCGGGCCTGCTCCCGGCCTGCTCTCGGGCCTGTTCCCGGGGCGGACCCGCTCGGCGGCTCCCGGCGGCTCGTGACGGCGGATCATCACGAGGGGATCGGGGGCGGCTGCGGACGGCCGCCGTGAAACGGTGACGGGATCCGGCTCAGGCCGCCGTGTGCCCCCCGTCAACGACGAACTCCGCTCCAGTGACGAAAGAGGCCTCGTCGCTGGCCAGGAACGCGATGACCGCGGCGACCTCTTCGGCGGTGCCGAGGCGGCCGGAGGGCGTCGTTGCGATGATCCGATCGCGCCTGTCCTTGAGCAGCGGGGTGTCGATGAAGCCGGGGTGCACCGAGTTGACGCGCACGCCCTCGGGCCACCAGGCCACGGCGGTGTTCTTGGTGAGGATCCGTACGGCGCCCTTGGCGGCGTGGTAAGCCGGGCTGCTGCCGATGCCGCCGATGATCCCGTAGACCGAGCTGACGTTGACGACGGCGCCGTTCCCGGTGGCCTTCAGCGCCTGGCTCGCGGCCCGCTGGCCGAGAAAGACGCTCGTCTGCGTGATCGCGATGACACGGTCCCAGGTCTCGGTCGTGGTCTCCTCGATCGTGTCGTAGTGGCCCACGCCCGCGTTGTTCACGAGGATGTCGAGCCGGCCGAAGCGATCCGTGGCGGCCGCGACGGCCGCCGCCCAGGACTCCTCGTCGGCGACGTCGAGATGGACGAAGGCCGCTCGGTCGCCGATGCGGCCGGCGAGTTCGGCGCCGAGCGCGTCCTGGATATCGGCGATCACGACGGAGCCGCCTTCGTCCACGATGCGCCGCGCGGTGGCCGCGCCGATCCCGCTGGCCCCGCCCGTGACGAGCGCGACCCGTCCGGTGAACCGACCCATGGAGCCCTCCTTCGCAGCGAGATCCCCTGATCTCGGCTTTCTATGACTATAGTAATGATAAATCGTACGATGTCTTCCGACTGATGGGGTGATCCATGCGCAGCCTGAACGGGGCAGCCGTGATCGTGGGCGCCTATGAACACCCGGGACGCCGTCTCCCGGGCCGCACACTCGCTCAGGTTCACCGCGAGGTCGTCACGGGAGCGCTGGCCGACGCCGGGCTCGGCCCCGAGGACGTCGACGGTTTCTTCTGCGACTCCTCGGCTCCGGGCTATGGCGCGATCGACCTGATGCAGTACCTCGGGCTGCGCTGCACCTACACCGAATCCGGAGAGATGGGCGGCGCCAGCTACATCGCCTACGTCGGGCACGCGGCGGCGGCGATCGCCGCGGGCAAGTGCCGTGTCGCGGTCATCTCCCTGGCCGGACTGCCCAGTCACCGCCGGCCGCCGGCGCCGCCGGAGACCCCGTCGCCCGCCGTGGCGTTCCAGGTGAACGGGTACCAGGGTGGTTACGGGCCGGTCGCCGACTACGCGTTGCTCGCACGACGCCATATGCATGACTTCGGCACCACGCCGGAGCAGCTCGCCTGGGTGAAGGTGGCCTCCTCCCGGCATGCGGCGCACAACCCGAACGCCTTCCTGACCGATGTCGTGACCGTCGACGACGTCCTCGGCTCACCACTCATCGCCGACCCGCTCCACCGTCTTGACTGCTGCGTGGTCACCGACGGGGGAGGTGCCCTCGTGGTCGTGCACCCCGACGTCGCCGCGTCACTCGGGCGAACCGGCGCCGTGCTGCGCGGTCACGGCGAGAGCCACAAGACCTCGTTCGCCGGCGAGGTGGACCTGACGTATTCGGCGAATCGGCGATCCGGGGAGTTGGCCTACGCCGAGGCGGGCGTCGGTCCGGCCGACATCGACTACGCCTCCCTCTACGACTCCTTCACGATCACCGTCCTCCTGGCGCTCGAGGACCTCGGCTTCTGCGAACGGGGCGAGGGCGGGCGGTTCGTGGAGGACGGTGGCCTGGTCAGCGGCTCGGGACGGCTGGCGGTCAACACCGACGGCGGTGGCCTGTCGAACAACCACCCGGGGAACCGCGGAGGGATGACCAAGGTCATCGAGGCGGTGCGCCAGCTCCGCGGCGAGGCGCATCCCGCCGTACAGGTGCCCGGCTGCCGGCTCGCGCTCGCCTCCGGTACCGGATTCCGCCTGGGCGCCAACCACTACAGCTCGACCATCATCCTGGAGCGCACCGCATGAGCGAGTACTACGCGGCCGGACTTCCGACGCCATCGCCCGAGGTCGACCCCGAGACCGAGCCGTACTGGGCTGCGGCGGAGCGCGGTGAGCTGGTGCTTCCGCACTGCCAGTCGTGCCGGCGGCCCTTCTGGTACCCGCGCGGCTTCTGCCCGCGGTGCGGTGGCGCAGACCTGCGGTGGAGCGTTTCCGACGGGTACGGGACAGTGCACACCTACTCTGTCGTCCGCCGGGCCGGTGGCGTCTGGGCCTCGAAGGTGCCGTTCGTCCTGGCGTTGGTCACGCTCGACGCCGGAGTCACCGTGCAGGCCAACGTCATCGACTGCTCGGCCGAGCAGTTGGCCATCGGTCTGCGGGTGGCCGCCGTGTTCGAGCGTGCCGAGTCCACGGACCTGCCTGTGCTGCGTTTCGCCCCCTTGCGGGAGCCGGAGGTCGAGAGCCCCTAACCAGGCGATCACTTCTGTTCTCTGGAGCCGGGCTTGCCCGTCCGGCCTCCCATGACGGTCCGCGCGTGCGGGCGCTAAGGCCGCCGAGCCGGTACGAGCCCGGTCGACCGAGGTCGACCGGGCTCCGGGCGCTGGGCCCGTCAGCCAGAGGGCGCCGAACCTGGCGGGGCCGGCCGGTGCTCGTGGCAGTGCCTGCTCACGGTGACTTCGCCCCGCTCTGACCGCGCCGTCCGTGCAGACGCGGGCGGTCCTCGAAAAATTCTTGGACAGCTACTCGGCTAATCATGCTAAGTATGATACTACTTAGCGAAATGTGAGGCAGCTTACATTCGGAGCCCGGAGGCGGGTGGGCGAGAGGAGTCCGGCTGAGATGGCTCAGGTCGATGGTCGGATCACGGGTGGCGATGGCACATCGTCCGCCGGTGCGGCAGCACTCGAGGTGGTCGGTGTCACCGCCGGCTACGGCGCGCACACCGTTCTGCGGGACGTGTCGCTCGCGGTTGGCGACGGCGAGGTCGTGACGCTGCTCGGGCACAACGGCGCTGGCAAGTCCACCTTGCTGCGCGCGATCGCCGGTGCGCTGGACGTCGAGCGGGGGGACATCCGCTTCGCGGGCGTCAGCCAGCTCGGCCGCGGCGCGGCCCGCATCGCCCAGGACGGCATTGCACTGGTGCCTCAGGGCCGGGGAATCTTCCCGACCCTGAGCATCGGGGAGAACCTGCGGCTGGGGGCCGGTGTGGCCCGCAACGTGACCGACCGGACACGGGTGACCCTCGACTTCGTGCTCGAACTGTTCCCCGCGCTGGCCGACCGGCTCCACGAGGACGCCGGCACGCTGAGCGGCGGCCAGCAGCAGATGGTCGCCATCGGCACGGCGCTGATGGCCAGCCCCAAGTTCCTGCTCCTCGACGAGCCCTCGACGGGCCTGGCCCCGGTGCTCGTCCAGACCATGCTCGCCCAGATCCGCTCGGTCCACCGTGAGCTGGGGATCGGCGTTCTGATCGTCGAGCAGAACATCCACGAGGCGCTGCGCATCTCGGACCGCGCCTACGTCCTGAGACTCGGGGAGATCGTGAGGGAAGGACCGGCATCGACGCTCCTGGACGCCCCTGACATCTGGGGCCTCTTTTGACCGTTCGACACGGCTGAGCCGTTGTAAGCACCACCGAGATAGGAACACCCATGCGTTTGATTCGACCGGCTCAGGTCGTTGCCCTCGTGGCAGCGCTGGCACTGGCGACAGCGTGCACCACGTCCAACGAATCCACCGGCTCCGAGACCACCGGAATCCAGGGCGCGACGGGCAAGGCCGAGACCGCCGCGAAGACCTACAAGCTCGGACTCGGACTGCCACTGACCGGCTCGGCCGCCTCCTACGGCGAGGAGTACCGCGCGATCGTCGAGATGGGCATCGAGAAGACCAACCGGGACTTCGCCGCCGACGGCATCAAGATCGAGCTCGTCACGGCCGACACCCAGGCGACGGCCGAGGGCGGCGTGAACGCCGCGAACAAGCTCGGAGCCGTTGAGAAGGCGCCCGCGATCCTGACCGGATGGGGAACGGTCGTCCAGGCCTCGATGCCGATCGCCGAGGACCTCGGGTTCGCGCTGCTGAACGCCGGCGTCCAGACCTCCTCCTTGGTTGGCGCGAGCCCCAACCTGGTCAACCTGCTGCCGATGAACAACTCCATGTTCGCCGACTACGCCTCGCACCTCACCAAGACGCTCGGGTACAAGAAGTTCGCCTACGTCGCGATCGACACCGACACCGGCCGGGCGGCGGCGGGGGAGTTCGCCAATGCCGTCAAGGCCCAGGGCGGTGAGATCGTGGCGACCGAGTCGATCCGGCAGGACGCCACGGACGCCACGGCCCAGATCGCGAAGATCAAGGCGGCCAACCCCGACTTCCTCTACGTGCACGCGCTGCTCGTCGACGGCGCGTCCATCCTGAAGGCGGCGCGCGAGGCCGACCTGAAGTCCGTCATCGGCACCTACAACGCGGTCGCCGAGAGCAAGGTCATCCGCGAGGCGGGCCAGGAGAAGAGCAACGGCATGCTCTATGTGTCGCACCTGCCCAAGGACGTCGACGGAACGCGCGAGCTGCTCAAGTCCCTGCAGGAGTCGCACCCGAAGATGGTCATCGCGAACCAGTCCTACGACCCCTACTGGTACGCCACCCCGTTCCTCTACGCACAGGTGATCAAGAAGCTGCGCGCGCAGGGCGCGCCCGTCACCGGCGGGAACGTCCTGGCCGTACTGCGCGAGGCCAAGGACCTGAACGTGCCGATCATCGGCCCGGTGGACCTGACCAACAAGCTCACCTACAAGGCCCCGACCACGATCCGTCAGATCAAGGACTGGAAGGCCGACCCACTGGAGGACGAGACCGTCGCGTCCGTCAGCAGCGGCGGCTGAGCCGCTCGACCATGCCCGCGCCGCGCCGCCGTGGCGCGGCGCGGGCCGCCCCCACCGTCTGACGAGAGAGGCCGAACCATGGACCTCCTGATCGTGCTCATCAAGACGGGCCTGGTGATGGGCCTGTTGTACGGACTGTTCGCGTACGGTCTGAGCCTGATCCTCGCTGTCAACAAGGTGTTCCATGTGGCCCAGGGAGCGACCTTCGTGCTCTCCGCCTACGCCTTCCTGACACTGGGGACGACCTACGAACTCCCGCTGGCCGTCGCCTTCCTCGGAGCGATGCTCGCGGCCACCGCCGCCGCGACGGGGATGCAGTACCTCGTGTACCGGCCGTTGGCCAGACGCAACGCCGACCCGACGGTCGTGCTGGTCGCCTCGCTCCTCCTGGTGGCGTTCACCCAGTACGTGATCGAACTGGTGTGGGGCGCCGGAGTGGTGGCGGTCAAGGCGCCCGAGTGGTTCGCGTGGTCCACCACGGTGCTCGGGCTGCGGCTGGAGGCCTATGACCTCAGTGTCCTGGTCATGAGCCTGCTGATCTTCGCCCTGATGCACTGGTTCCTCACCCGGACCCGTCCGGGGCTGGAGTTCAGGGCGGTGGGAGACAACCCCGAGCGCGCCAGGGCCCTGGCGATCGACCTCGACCGGGTGTTCCTGCGGTCCATGATCCTGGGGTCGGTGCTCGTCGTGCCGGCGGCCGTGCTGCTGTCGCTCAAGGCGCCGATCCACCCGAGCATGGGGTTCGACCTACTGCTGAAGGCCGTGATCGCCCTGACGATCGGTGGCATGGGGCGCATGAGCGGCGCTCTCATCGGCGGCGTCCTGGTCGGCTTGACCGAGGCGCTCCCGCCGTTCTGGCTGCCCACCGAGTGGGGCGAGTTCGTCCTGTTCATCGTGGCGCTCGCCTTCGTCATCTTCCGCCCGACCGGTCTGGTGGGCAACAAGCGCAAGCCACGTAAGTCCCGCAAGTCCGCCGTGGCCGTGGCTACGCCGACGACCGCCTGACCACGCAGACGTGGAGATATGAGCTAGCCATGGGCTACTACCTGATCAGCCTGCTGGGCCTGTTGCCCATCTTCATCATCCTGGGCATCTCGTTCAACCTGTTGCTCGGCTACGGCGGGCTGCTGTCGGTCTCGCACGGGGGATTCTTCGGCGTCGGCGCCTACGCCACCGCCATCTTGATCAAGGACTACCACCTGGAGTTCCTGCCGGCCGTGGGCGTCGGCGCCGCCCTGGCCGGGCTGATGAGCCTGATCGTCGGCTACGCCGCCGGGCGGTTGTCCGACGAGTTCCTGTTCATCGTGACGATCGCCACGCAGGTGGCACTCGTGGAGCTGTTCAACAACCTCGAGCTGACCGGCCGCTCGGCCGGCATCTCCGGCATCCCCCGCCCGACGATCATGGGCTACCAGTTCGACGACAACTTCAAGGTCGCGATCCTGGCGTGGATCGTCTGTGCCGTGCTCGCCGTGCTGTGCTGGCGGGTCGTGCGCTCACCCTACGGCCGGCTGCTGAAGGCGCTGCGCGAGGACGTCCCGGCCGCGCGCTCGCTCGGCAAGCGCGCGCTGTGGACCAAGGTCACGGTCTTCGCCTTCAGCTCGGCGATCGCCGGCGTCGCCGGTGGCCTGTACGCCACTCACACCCTGTACATCAGCCCCGCCGAGTTCACCGTCGACCGCTCGGTGGAGATTCTGTCGATCACCATCATCGGCGGCCTGGCCGCGTACTGGGGCCCCTTCGTCGGCGCCGCCGTCGTGCTGGCGCTCCCGGAGGCCCTGAGCTTCGCCGACATCCCGGACTCGGTCGCCGGCCCGATCAACGGCATCATCTACACCACGGTCGTCCTGCTGCTGCTGATCTACCGCCCCCAGGGGATCCTCGGCCGCGGCGCCGTGGAGGAGGCCGAACGGGCCGCCCGGCGCAAGGCGGCCCGGGCGGGGCGCCGAGGCGACGGTGAGCCTGGGCCGGCGGCGGAGCCGCAGACCGTGCCTGAGGACGCGTCGAGCCTGTTCGCGGCCCTGCCGCGGGAGGACGGCGGCACGATGGCCGAGCGCGCCAAGACCCTGCGCTGCGAGGGCATCGGCATCTCCTTCGGCGGGCTCAAGGCGGTCGACGACGTCACGCTGTCGATCCGCCCGGGTCAGATCACCGCCCTGGTGGGCCCGAACGGGGCGGGCAAGACGACGGTCTTCAACCTGCTCAGCGGGGCGCTGAAGGCCGACACCGGGCGAACCTTTTATGGAGACCAGGACATCTCCGCGCTCAGCATCGAGCGGCGGGCACAGCTCGGCGTCGTGCGCTCCTTCCAGGAGGTCCGCCTCTTCGAGAACATGACCGTGCAGGAGAACATCCACGTCGCGACCACGGACATCCGCAAGGAGACGCTCATCGCACAGTTCTCCCCGGCGTCCTTCCGTAACCGAGGGGAGGCCGAGGAGGAGCGCGCCGAGCAGATGCTCCGAAGCCTCGGTCTCCACGAGAAGCGGCACTCGCTGGCCGGTGACCTGTCCTACGCCGAGCAGAAGATGCTCATGATGGGACGCCTGCTGGCGACCGGGGCCAGCTGTTACCTGCTCGACGAGCCGATGTCCGGCCTCGACCAGAGCGCCCGCGCCCGGCTCTCGGCGCTCCTGCAGCGGATGGTCGCCGACGGTACGTCCATCTGCATCGTCGAGCACAGCATGCAGGTCGTCCGGGAGGTCGCCTCCTGGGTGATGTTCCTCGACCGCGGGCGGCTGCTCACCGAGGGCACGCCCGAGGAAGTCATGAACGATCCGGCACTGACCGCGATCTACTTCGGGCAGACGGTGTGAGCCCGTACCCCCTTGATGAACGAGAAGGAGAAGAAGACGTCATGAGCGAGCCCAAGGTGGTGGTCGTCACCGGCGGCGGTGACGGGATCGGCCGCACGATCGTCAATCACCTGGCCGCCGAGGGGTGGAGCGTGTGCGTCGCCGACATCGACGAGGAGGCGTCGCAACGGGCCGCATCAGAACTGACCGAGGCCGGGCACCGTGTCATCGGGGTGCGCGCCGACGTCTCCTGCGAGAGCGACGTCAAACGCATCGGCGAGGTGGCGGAGTCCGAGCTCGGCCCGCTGACCGCCTGGATCAACAACGCCGGGAACACCCGCCCGGCGATGCTGATCAAGATGGAGGCCGACGCCTTCGACGACGTCATGTCCGTGCACGCCCGGGGCACGTTCCTGGGAATCCGCGAGGCCGCCCGCCGGATGGTCGCGACCGGCACGGCCGGCGTGATCGTCAACGTGACCTCCCTGGCCGGCCTCGGCGGCACGATCGGGCAGATCAACTACTCGGCCGCCAAAGGTGCGATCACCGCGATGACCAAGTCGGCGGCCAAGGAGCTCGGCCGGTACGGGATCCGGGTCAACGCCGTGGCCCCGTCCGCCGCGACCAAGATGACCCGCACCATCATGAACGATCCGAAGTTCGCCAAGACGTATTTGGCCAAGATCGCCCTCGGCCGGTTCGCGATGGCCGAGGAGATGGCGCCCACCTTCGGATTCCTGCTCTCGGAGGGGGCCAGCTACCTGACCGGCCAGGTGGTGTCCGTCGACGGCGGCACCTACCTGGTCTCCTGAGGCCCTCGAAGCGGCGAACGATAGGAGTACTGCACAGATGTCGCGACTAGCGGGCAAGGTGGCACTGATCACCGGTGCCTCGGGAGGACAGGGCGCCGCCGAGGCCCGGCTGTTCGCCAACGAGGGTGCGGCGGTCGTGATCGCGGACGTGCTGGTCGAGCAGGGCGAGGCGCTCGCGGCCGAGATCACGGCCGCGGGCGGCCGCGCCCTTTTCCGCGAACTCGACGTCACCGACGAGGACGGCTGGTCCGCCCTCGTGGACGAGATCGAGCGCGAGTTCGGCCGGCTGGACATCCTGGTCAACAACGCCGGCGTCGGGGACGGCCGCGGCGTGTTCGACCAGGGGCTGCGCGGCTGGGACCGGGTGATCGACATCAACGTGTGGGGACCGGTGGTGGGCATGCGCGCCGTGGCCCCGGCCATGGCCCGCGGCGGAGGCGGCTCGATCGTCAACATCTCCTCCGTCGCGGGACTCACCGGGTACGACCACGCTGCCTACACCGCCAGCAAGTGGGCGCTGCGCGGCGTCACCAAGGTGGCGGCGCTGGAGTTCGCCGACGACGGGATCCGGGTCAACTCCGTCCACCCGGGCACGATCGTCACCCCGATGCTCGCCGGGATCAGCGACGAGGTGATCCAGCACTACGTCCGGGTCAACCCCAACCGCCGGGCGGGAAGCCCGGAAGAGATCGCCTGGGCGGTGCTGTACCTGGCCTCGGACGAGGCGTCGTTCACCACGGGCGCGGAGCTGGCCGTCGACGGCGGATTCATCGCCGGTGGGGCCAACCGCGCACTGGAACTGGCGGTCGCCGCGCGAAAGGAGCGCCGCAATGCCTGACCCCGGTCGCCGCATCCTGGAGCGGACCTCACTGGACGGCAAGGTCGCCGTGGTCACCGGCGCCGCCCGCGGCATGGGGGCCGAGCAGGCCCGCTCGCTGGCGGCCCGCGGCAGTGCCGTGCTCCTGGTCGACGTCGACGCCGACCGGGGACGCGCGCTGGCCGCAGAGCTGGAGGAGCACGGCTCCGCGGTCGCGTTCACGCCGGCGGACGTGAGCGACCCGGCGCACTGGCAGACCGTCCGCAGGGCGGTCCTCGACCGCTTCGGCGCCGTACACGTCCTGGTGAACAACGCCGGGGTCGTCGGTCACCGGCGGATCGGCAAGATCAGCCGAGCCGACTGGCAGCGGGTCATGGACGTCAACCTCAAAGGCGCCTTTCTGGGCATGAAGACGCTCGCACCGGACCTCCGCGACGCCGGCGGCGGCTCGATCGTCAACGTCTCCTCGGTGGCCGGCCTGGACCAGCACCCCGATCCGTCGTACACGGCCAGCAAGTGGGGCCTGCGCGGCCTGACGAAGACGGCCGCGCAGGAGTTCGGGCCGTGGCGGATCCGGGTCAACAGCATCCATCCCGGTTACATGGACACGCCGATGAACGACTTCGCCTCGCCCGAACTGCGGGCCGCCAAGGCGTCGCTGCTCCCGCTGGGGCGGCCCGGCGAGGCCTGGGAGGCGGGTGAACTCGTGGCGTTCCTCGCCTCGGACGCCGCGGCGTTCATCACCGGGGCCGAGATCGCCATCGACGGCGGCTGGACCTCCGGAGCCCAGGCCACCGAGGCCCGCCGCATGCACTGATCTCGGTCCGACCAGGACGGCAGAGGGGCCCACCGGTACTCGGTGGGCCCCTCTGCCGTCACAGGCGACTAACCCGCCGGGTTCAGCGCCCCCGCCTGGGCGGCCATCCGGCGGAGCAACGCGAGTTCCTCCGCGCCGCTGTCGAACACGTGGAGCGTGCCAATGTCGCGGATCTCGTCGAGGTGCATCAGGACGTCATCGGCGCTCGCCGGGCCGTCCGGCGTGAACCAGCCCTCGTTCACGCCGACCACGTAGCGGGCGAACCGGCCGCCGCCGGCGGAGTAGATCTCGTGCGTGTGGGTGCACTGCGGAGACGCCAGGTAGACGGCCATCGCGGCGACCTGGGCCGGATCGAGCAGTTCGTCCAGCTCGCCGAGCATGCCCGCGGTCATGCGGGTGCGTGCGCCCGGGGCGATGCAGTTGGCCAGGATTCCGTACCGGGCGCCCTCGATGGCCGCGACGTGCATCAGACCGACCAGGCCGGTCTTGGCGGCGCCGTAGTTGGCCTGGCCGAAGTTGCCCAGCAGGCCGGAGGAGGACGAGGTGAGCACGATGCGCCCGTACGAGGCGGCCTTCATCACCCTGAAGGCCGGGATCGTGACATTGAACCCGCCCTTGAGGTGCACGTCGATGACCGCATCGAGTTCCTCGGGGGAGAGGTTCGACAGGGACCGGTCGCGCAGGATGCCCGCGTTATGGATCACCGCGTCCACCTGGCCGAAGGCGTCCATCGCGGCGTCGATGATCGCCTGGCCGCCCTCAGGGGTGGATACGCTGTCGTAGCAGGCGACGGCCTCGCCGCCCGCCTCCCGGATCTCGCGGACGACGCCGTCGGCCATGCCGGCCCCGCCGCCGGCGCCGTCGACGGTTCCACCGAGGTCGTTCACCACGACCCGGGCGCCGTGCCTGGCGAGCGCCAGCGCGTACTCGCGGCCGAGACCGCCTCCGGCTCCGGTGACGACGACGGACCGGCCTTCGAAATCGACAAAGCTCATGCTCGTGGGTCTCCAGTGCAGTGGGTGTGGGGAGTCAGATGATCCGGGAGGCGTGACCGGCCCAGTACTTCTCCCGGAGCGGCGCCTTGTACAGCTTGCCGGTGGGGGAGCGGGGGAAGTCCTCGAGGAACTCGATGGAGCGCGGCCACTTGAACTTCGCCAGGTGCTGTGCACAGTGCGCCAGCAGTTCCCTGGCGAAGGCGTCGTCGGCGGTCGAGGGGTCGGCGGGCTGGACTATCGCCTTGACCTCCTCGCCGAACTCGTCGTTGGGCACGCCGAAGACCGCCGCGTCCACGACGCCGGGGTGCTGCAGCAGCACGTTCTCGATCTCCTGCGGGTAGATGTTCACCCCACCGGAAATGATCATGAACGCCTCGCGGTCGGCCAGGTAGAGATAGCCCTCCTCGTCGACCCGCCCCAGGTCGCCCAGCGCCGTCCAGTTCGGATGCTCGGGGTGGTGCGCGCCGGCCGTCTTCTCGGCCTCGCCGTAGTACTGGAAGCCGGCGACCTCGTCGGACGTCTCGAAGTAGATCCGGCCGACCTCGCCGGTCGGCAGTTCGCGCCCGTCGGCGTCGCAGATGTGGATCGTGCAACCCTCGATCGCGCGGCCGACGGAACCGGGATGGGCCAGCCACTCGTCGGAGTAGATCAACGTGGCGCCGGTGTCCTCGGTGCCGGCGTAGTACTCGGCGAGGATCGGACCCAGCCACTCGATCATGGCCTGCTTGACCGGGATCGGGCACGGAGCGGCGCCGTGGATGACCACTTCGAGGCTCGACAGGTCGTACTTGTCGCGCACTTCCTCGGGCAGCTTCAGCATCCGGCTGAACATGGTGGCCACGAACTGCGCGTGGGTCACCCGGTGCTTCTCGATCAGCGCGAGCGCCTCCTCGGCGTCGAACTTCTCCATGATCACCACGGTCGCGCCGAGCGCCATCGAGTCGGTGCTGAACAGCAGCGGGGCCGAGTGGTAGATCGGGGCCGGCGACAGGTACACCGTGTCCGGGCCCATGTGGTAGAGGTCCTGGTAGATCGGGCCGAGGGCGGCCTTGCCCTGCTGGACGGTGCGCCCCGACAGCGGACGCCATACGCCCTTGGGGCGGCCGGTGCTGCCGGAGCTGTACAGCATCGTGCGGCCGAGCGGCTCCTCGTCGAGCGCTTTGGCCGGGTAGGCCGCGATGGCCTCCTCATAGGCCTCGTACTCCGGAACGGTGCCGTCGACCATCAGGCGACGGCGCACCTTCGGCGTGACCGCGACGAGTTCGCGGGCCAGTTCGCCCTTGTGCCTGGACATCACGAGGACCTGCGCGTCGCAGTTGTCGATGATGTAGCCGGCTTCACCGGGGGTCAGGTGGTGGTTGACGGCCGTCAGGTACAGACCGGAACGGAACGCGGCCCAGAAGACCTCGATGTAGCGGAGGTGGTTCTCCATCAGGATCGCCACATGGTCGCCGGGGCGCAGGCCCTCGGCGTGGAACAACTGCGCCAGCCGCTTCGACCGTTCGTCGAGCTCGGCGAATGTCAAGGTCTCGCCCGTGCCGCCCATGATGACGGCCGGCTTGTCGGGCCATCTCCGGGCGTGCGAGGTGGGGTCGTACATGGTGCTCCTCGGGCTTCGAACGAACCGGCAGGAGAGCTCGTTGCGAATCTATGAGCATTATTATAATGTAAGCCGGGTCACACCGCCAGACCCCGGGAGAACGCCATGCCAGAAGCCGTCATCGTCGCCGCCACCCGCACTCCCATCGGCCGGGCGTTCAAGGGCTCACTGGTCACGGCGCGACCCGACGACCTCTCGGGCACGATCATCGATGCCGCGCTGCGGAAGGTCCCCGCCCTGGACCGTTCCGAGATCGGCGACGTGATCATGGGTGCCGCAAACCACGTCGGCGAACAGGGGATGAACCTGGGCCGCAACGCGGCGGCCCTCGCCGGCCTGCCCGACACCGTCCCGGGGACCACCGTCAACCGCGGGTGCGGATCGTCGCTGCAGTCGATCCGGATGGCCCACCAGGCGATCGCGACCGGTGAGGGGCACGCCTTCGTCGCCGCCGGCGTCGAGAGCGTCAGCCGGCTCCCCGGCGTCTACGACAGGGAGGCGATGAACCCCCGCTTCCTCGACAGCGGCCGTGACGACTACATCAACGACATGTACATCTCGATGGGCGAGACCGCCGAGAACGTGGCGAAGAAGTACGGCGTGACCCGCCGGGACATGGACGAGTTCGCCCTGCTGTCCCAGCGGCGTGCCGCCGCCGCCATCGAGGCGGGTTTCTTCGCCCGCGAGATCACCCCGGTGACCCTCGACGACGGCACGGTGGTCGACCGCGATGACTGCCCGCGCCCCGGGACGACCCTCGACGGCCTCGCCGCCCTCAAGCCGGCCTTCCGCGAGGACGGCACGGTCACCCCGGGCAACTCCTGCCCGCTGAACGACGGCGCCGCCGCGGTGGTCGTCATGTCGGACGTCCGCGCCGCGGAACTCGGCATCACGCCGCTGGCCCGCATCATCGGCTCGGCCGTCACCGGCCTGGCGCCCGAGATCATGGGCGTGGGCCCGATCGCGGCGGTCGGTGAACTGCTCGCCCGTCACGGGATGAGGATCGACGACGTCGACGTCGTCGAGCTCAACGAGGCCTTCGCCGCGCAGGTGCTGCCGATCGCGCGCGAACTCGGGATCTCGATCGAGGACCAGCTCAACCCGCACGGCGGCTCCATCGCGCTGGGACACCCGTTCGGCATGACCGGCACGCGCATCATGACGACCCTGATCAACGACCTGCAGACGCTGGACAAGCAGATCGGCCTGGAGACGATGTGCATCGGCGGCGGCATGGGCATCGCGATGCTCGTCGAGCGCCTGTCCTGAGATGGCCGACCTCACGACGATCCGCCTGGAACTGGACGGTCCGGTCGGACTGCTGACCCTGGCGCGCCCCGAGAAGCTCAACGCGATGAGCCGGCGGATGGTGGCCGAGCTCACCTCGGTCCTGGAGGAGCTCGCCGCCGACACCGCAGTGCGCTGCGTGGTGCTGGCGGGGGAGGGCCGGATGTTCTCGGCGGGCGCGGACCTCGACGAGTTCCGCGACGACTTCGGCGCCGCAGGCGTCGATCCCGCCGCCACCGAGCGCGAGGCGCGTGACGGGGCCCGGCTGACCGCGGCACTCGAGTCGCCGGACATCGTCACGATCGCCGCGGTGCACGGCGCCGCCATCGGCGGTGCGGCGGCCGTGGTCGCCGCCTGTGATCTGCGGCTGTTCGCCGACGACGCCCGTCTGGTGGTGCCCGAGCTGGCGATGGGGTTGCCGCTCGCCTGGGGCGGGATCGAGCGGCTGGTCCGCGATCTGGGGCCGGCGGTGACCCGGGACCTCCTGCTGACCGCACGCCCCCTGACGGCCGACGAGGCGGTGGCCAGGGGATTTGCGATGGAGCGGGTGGCTCCCGGCGGCCTGCTGGATCGGGCTCGGCGGATTGCCGCGCTGTGCGCGACCCGCCCCCGCCGGGGAACCACGATCGCGCTCGGCCGGATCCGCGCGGTGGCCGACCGGAGCCGCGCCGAAGGCGTCGACGACGATGCCGCGTCACTGGCCGTCGCGGCCGGCGACCCGGAGGCGCTGGCCGCAGCACGCGCCTACCTCGCGTCCCTCGACTCCACGTCCCGACGTACCTGACGAAGCCGGAGAATCATGGACCTGTTCGAAGCGATCCGCACCACGCGAGCCATGCGGCGGCTGGATTCCGACCGGCCGGTGTCCGACGCCGACGTGCGCACGATCCTGGAGGCCGCGCTGAAGGGGCCGAGCGGGGGCAACCAGCAGCCGATCCGCTGGCTGGTGATCCGCGACCAGGACACCAAGGACAGGCTGCAGGAGATCTACCAGCGTTGCTGGAACCGCGGGCGCAAGCCCTACGCGGCCGAGCCCGGCCGGATCGCGCCGGCGGTGCTGAACTCGGCCGACCACCTCGCGGCGAACCTGCACCGGTCACCGGTCCTGATCCTGGCCTGCGCCGATACCGGCCCGCAGGGCAGGCGGCACGACGCCTCGGTCTACCCCTCCGTGCAGAACCTGATGCTGGCCGCCCGCGCCCTCGGCCTGGGGACGACGCTGACCACGGCGCACCTGTTCGAAGAAGACGCGGTCAAGGAACTCCTCGGGATTCCTCCGCACGTGACGACCTACGCACTGATCCCGGTCGGCCACCCGCTCGGCAGATGGGGCGAGCCCAAGCGCAGGCCGCTGGACGAGGTCAGCTACCACGACCGCTGGGGCCAGGCAGGCCCGGCGTAAGCGATGAATCCAGATCCAGACCGAGGAATCGCCATGACACTGATGCCCGCCCCCCGGCCCTTCGACGAGGCGACGCTGCGCGACGCGCTCGCCGCCGCCAACCTGCCCACCCTGCTGATGGTGATGTTCCAGCTCAGTGGGGATCGGACCTGGCTGCGGGAACCGTACCGCCCGCAGCGCACCAGGGGGATGAGCGACAACGACACCGGCGGCTTCAGCCCCGAGATCCAGGCGGAGATCCGCGAGGCGGCGCTGCGGATCCTGATGGCGTGGGGCGACGGCGCACCCGCCGCGATCCAGATGCCGGACGAGCCCACGATCGTCGAGATGATCAGTGCCTGCATGGGCGAGGAGGTGCCCGCGGAGTTCGGCCCGATGATGGCCGAGGACATGCGTGCGAGCGCCGGAGGCGGCCGGCGCCGCACGGCGGTGGCGGGGGCCGAGAACTTCTCGGTCGTCATCATCGGCGCCGGGATCTCCGGGATCTCGGCGGCGGTCGAGTTCAAGGCGGCCGGGATCGGCGTCACCATCTTCGAGAAGAATTCCGACGTCGGCGGAACCTGGTGGGAGAACCGCTACCCCGGTTGCGGTGTGGACACGCCGAGTTACGTCTACAGCTTCTCGTACTTCCCGCGGCGGTGGTCGACGTTTTACGGCAAGCGCGCCGAGGTCCACGAGTACGTGCGCGAGGTCGCCGACGCCATGGGCGTCACCGATCTCGTCCGCTTTGAGACCGAGGTGCTCTCGGCGGTCTACGACGAGACGGCGCAGCGCTGGACGGTCACGGTGCGGTCCGCGGACGGCACCGTCGAGGAACACGTCGCGAACGCGGTCGTCTCGGCCGTCGGCCAGCTGAACCGGCCGAAGCTCCCGCGCTTCCCCGGGGCCGACACGTTCGCAGGGACGCAGTTCCACTCCGCAGACTGGCCGGAGGGTTTCGATGTCACCGGACTCCGGGTCGCGGTGGTCGGCTCGGGCGCCAGCGCGATGCAGATCGTTCCCGCCGTGGCGGACCGGGTCGCGCACCTGACGGTCCTCCAGCGCTCACCGCAGTGGGTCGCACCCAGCTACCACTACTCTTCACCGGTGCCCGAGGGCGTCCACTGGCTGATGGAGCACGTGCCCTTCTACCACACCTGGTACCGCCTGAGGCTGTCCTGGCTGACCAACGACCGGGTGCACGCATCGCTCAGGATCGACCCGGAGTGGCCGCACCCCGAGCGGTCCGTCAACGTCGTGAACGATGCTCATCGTCGTTCACTGACCAAGTACATCGTCGCCGAACTCGAAGGGCGCGAGGACCTGCTCGAGAAGTCGCTGCCGAGCTACCCGCCGTTCGGCAAGCGCATGCTGCTCGACAACGGGTGGTACGCCGCCCTGCGCAAGCCCCACGTCGACCTGGTGACCGACCAGGTAGCCTCGATCGACGCCACCGGAATCACGACGACGGCGGGAGAGCGCGTCGAGGTCGACGTCATCGTCTACGCCACCGGGTTCGAGGCCAAGAAGATGCTGTACCCGCTCGACATCCGGGGCCGGTCGGGGGGCTCGATCCGTGAGCTGTGGGGGGATGAGGATGCGCGCGCCTACCTCGGGATCACCGTGCCGGGCTTCCCGAACTTCTTCGTGATGTACGGCCCCAACATCAACCTCGGGCACGGCGGCAGCTACATGTTCTTCGGCGAGTTGCAGGCGCGCTACATCACCGACGTGTGCACCGCGATGATCGAGCGCGGCCTCGGCGCGGTCGAGGTCCGGCGGGAGGCGCACGACGAGTACAACCGGCGGGTCGACGAGGCGCATTCACAGATGATCTGGAGCCACCAGGGGATGGACACGTGGTACCGCAATGCGGCGGGACGGGTCGTGACCAACTCACCGTGGCGGGTCGTGGACTACTGGCGGATGGCGAGAGAGGTCGATCTTGATGACTTTGTCCTTGAGCCCGCGACGACCCTGACCATGTGGCCCACCGGTTCCGACACGACAGATTGAGGGCGGTCGAGTTCGATAACACGGGGGCACGGTGAGAATTGTTCCTGAGCCGGCCGATCCGGGCGTGACCCGTTGCAGAACAGGCCCTGCCGGCTGACCGAACACGACCTGCCCCACCTGGGGCATGCGGAGAGGCCCATGTGCGCCCAGTCCAGGCGTTGGGTGTCGAATCGTCACGCTTAACGCCTGGACCGGGACCTCTCCGCCGAATTGCTGTCGAGCATGCGATCCCTGTCAGTGGATTGACGGAGTCCTGCACCGAGGGGACCGATGCGTGATCTTGATCCTGTCAGGCGCGCGATCGCCCGGTGGCCTCGGCGCGAGCCGGATCGGGATCACCGCCGGTCCCGGCGGGGATGCGTTGCCGGGGAAATACCAGGGCCGCGAGGATGCCCAGCAGCGTCAGCACGGCGGCCGCGAAGACGGCCGCGCGCAGCCCGCCGGCGGTGGCTTCGCGCAGCGCCTCACCCGTCAGACCGTCCAGGCCCGAGCCCGCGACCCCGACGAGCACGGCCAGTCCCGCGCCCACCCCCAACTGCATGGCGGTGTTGGCCATGCCGCCGGCGATGCCCTGCTCCCGGGCGGCCACTCCGGTGCCGGCGGCCGCGAACTGAGTGGGGTAAATGGTGCCCATGCCCAGGCCGTACACCAGGATCCCGGCGAGGACGGTGAGGTAGGAGCCGCCGGCCACCATCCCGGCGGCCAGCAGGACGCCCCCCGCGGCTCCGAGCACCAGCGCGATGGCCAGGGTGGCGCGGATGCCGATGCGGACCATCAGCCGCTCGGCGATGAAGTTGGCCAGCGCGATCACCACGGACAGGCTGAGGAACGCCAGCCCCGCCTGCAGCGCCGAGTAGCCCAGCACGTCCTGGAAGTACAAGGTGAGGAAGTAGACGATGTTCTGCATGGTGGCCCCGAACACGAAGATGACCACCAGGGCGGCGGCGAGACCGCGGTTGCGCAGCAGCCGCAGCGGCATCAACGGGTTCGGGCTGTATGCCTCGACGCCGAGGAAGGCGGCCAGCAGCACGAACGCCGCCACGGCGGCGGCGACGGTCGTGGAGGTCCAGCCCGTCTCGGGAATCTCGGCGATCGCGTAGACCAGGAGGGTGGCGCCCGCCGTACCGGTCAGCGCGCCGAGCAGATCATGGTCGTGGCCGCGTTCCACCGGCCCGTCCGCGTCCAGCAGGGCGAACGCGGCCGCGGCGGCGGCGATCACCAGCGGCACGTTCACCAGGAACACCGCCTGCCAGCCGAACCCGTACGTCAGCACGCCGCCCAGCAGCGCGCCGAGGCTCAGTCCTCCCGCACCGGCCATCGCCCAGACCGACAGCGCCCGGACGCGCTCGCGTCCCTCGGCGAACATGGTGTTGACCAGCGACAGGGTGGCCGGGAACACCACCGCGGCGCCCACTCCCTGAATCGCGCGCGCGGTGATCAGCGCACCGGGCGTGGATGTCAGCCCGCCGAGCAGCGACGCGCCGCCGAACAGGGCCATTCCCAGGACGAACATGCGGCGGCGTCCCAGCAGGTCGGCCGAACGCCCGCCGAGGAGGAGGAAGCCGCCGAAGAAGACGGCGTAGGCGCTGATGACCCACTGGGCCGAGTGGCCGTAGAATCCGACCTCCCGCACGATGTCGGGCAGCGCCACGTACACGATGGTGAAGTCCAGCGAGGTGATGAGGGAGGAGAACGCCAGCAGGGCCAGGCTCCACCTCCTCGAGGTCATGGAGGTCATCGCAATCTCCTTCGGCGGGTTCACAGGCCGTAGGGACGGGTGGCGCGGGCGTCGCGGAGGGCATGGGCCCACCAGGCGAGCTGGTCGAGCAGGCTCTTGGCGGCCGCGTCACAGCCCGCCGCGTCGATGGGCCGGCCGGCGTCGTCGAACTTGTCCCGGCAGTTATGGAAGCTGACGGTCTCGCGGACGGTCGTGGCGTGCAGCGCGGCGAAGACCAGGCGGAGCTGCTCGACCGCGCGCAGGCCGCCGGCCCTCCCCCCGTAGGAGACCAAACCGACGGGCTTGGCCCTCCACTCGTCCACGAACCAGTCGATGGCGGTCTTAAGGGGGGCGGGGAAACTGTGGTTGTACTCGGGTGTGACGATCACGAACGCGTCGGCGGCGGCCAGCCGCGGGGTCAGGGCCCGCACCGGCTCGGGGACGTCATCATCGTCGTCGACGAGCGTGTCGGGTAGCCCGGCCGTGCTCAGGTCGATGACGTCGAGAGTCATGTCGGTGCGCTGACCGGCCTGTTCGGCGAACCAGCGGGCGACCGTGGAGCCGAAGCGGCCCTTGCGGGTACTGCTGATGATCATCACTGTGCGCAACGGCGCCGTGTGGGGTGTCGTGAAGGTCATACGCGCTCCCGTGAGTCGTCGGTGTTGCGATCCGACTCTGCGGTCCCGCACTTATCGCCGGCCTTCCGCTCGCTTTCCGGCCGCCTGCCGGTGCCGGCCGGAGGTTTCCGCCCGGTTATCGTGACCTCATGCGATTCGGGGTGCTCGGGCCGATGGAGGTGTGGACGGCGGCCGGCGCCCCGGTCACGATCCGCAGGCCGACGGTCCGCGCCCTACTGGCCGACCTGCTCGTCCAGGAGGGACGGCCGCTGTCGGCGGACCGGCTGATCGACGACCTGTGGGGACCCAGGCCGCCCCGTGACCCCGCGGGCGCACTCCAGGTCAAGGTGTCCCAGCTGCGCCGGGCCCTGGAGGACGCCGAACCGGGCGCTCGAGAGCTGCTGGCGTTCCGGCCGCCCGGGTATGCGCTGCGCGTCGATGCCGACACGCTCGACGCCGCCCGGTTCGCCGCACTGCTGGCCGGGGCACGGGAGACGGCCGACCCCCGGGCCAGGGCGGCGCTGCTGGCCGACGCGCTGGCGCTGTGGCGGGGACCGGCGTACGCCGACTTCGTCGACGCGGAGTTCGCCCGGGCCGCGATCATGCGCCTGGAGGAGCAGCGGCTGACCGCGGTGGAGGACCTCGCCGAGGCACGGCTCGCCCTCGGCGAGCACGGCCCGCTGGCCGGTGAGCTGGGCGACCTGGTGGTCCGGCATCCGCTCCGGGAACGGCTGCGCGCCGCGCACATGCGCGCCCTCTACCGGTCCGGGCGGCAGAGCGAGGCGCTGGAGAGCTTCGCCGGGCTGCGCGACCGCCTGCGCGAGGAGATGGGCCTGGATCCCGGTCCCGAGCTGGTCGCCCTCCACGAGGCGATCCTCCGCCAGGATCCCGCCCTGAACCCGGCGCCCGCCCGGCACCGTACGAACCTGCCCGCGTCGCCCACCCCGCTGATCGGCAGGGACGAGGCGGTCGTCGAGGTGCACGCGCTGCTCGCCTCCTACCGGCTGGTCACGCTCACCGGGCCGGGCGGCGTGGGCAAGACCCGGCTGGCCCTGGAGACGGCGGCCCGGCTGCTCGACGCCTTCCCCGACGGCGTGTGGCTCGTCGAGCTGGCCGGGATCGATCAGCCGGATGCGGTGGTGGACGCGGTGGCCGCCACGCTCGGCATCCGCGACGATCTCACTCCCGGTCCCCTGCTCGCCGGTGCGACCGTCCAGGCGGCCGATCGGGTCACCCGTGCGCTGCACGACAGGCGGCTGCTGCTCGTGCTCGACAACTGCGAGCACGTCATCGGGTCCGCCGCCGAACTGTCCCACCGGCTGCTGGCCGCCGCCCCCGAGGTACGGATCCTGGCGACCAGCCGGGAGACCCTTGGGGTCGGCGGGGAGGCGATCTGGACGGTGCCGCCGCTGGAACTTCCGTACGCGGCGACGGAGACCGGGCCCGCGGCCCTGCAGAAGTTCAGCGCCGTACGGCTGTTCACCGCGCGCGCGGCGGCCGCGGCGCCGGGCTTCGCCCTCACCGCGGACAACGCCCGCGCCGTCGCATCGATCTGCCGCCGACTGGACGGCATCCCGCTGGCCCTGGAACTGGCGGCCAACCGGGTGCGGGCGTTCGGCGTGCACGAACTGGCGGCCCGGCTCGACAGCCGCTTCCGGCTGCTGTCGGCCGGGCGCCGGGACGTACCGCAGCGGCAGCGCACCCTGCGAGCCATGATCGACTGGAGCTGGGAGCTGCTGACCGGACCCGAGCGCGCCGTGCTCCGCCGCCTGGCCGTGCACGCCGACGGCTGCTCCCTGGAGGCCGCCGAGGCGGTCTGCGCCGGGGACGGCGTGCCCGCCGAGGACGTCGCGGACCTGCTGTCCCGCCTGGTCGACCGCTCCATGGTCGTCGTGGCCGGTGACGCGCGCGGCTCCCGGTACCGGCTGCTGGAATCCGTGGCGGCCTACTGCACCGAGCGGCTGCGGGAGGCGGGCGAGTCCGACCGCGTCCGATCCCGGCATGACCACTACTACGCCGAGTTCGCCGAACGGGCCGCGCCGCGGCTGCACGGCCCTGAACAGCAGCGGTGGTTGAAGCTCCTGGATCTGGAACACGCCAACCTGCGCGCCGCCATCGAGGGCGCCGTACGACGCGACCGGCCGGACCTCGCGCTGCGGCTGGTCAACGCCATGGCCTGGTATTGGTTCCTGCGTGGTCGTCTTGGTGAGGGCCGCCGGTTGCTGGGCATGGCGCTGAGCCTGGACGGCCGGGCGGACCCCGCACTGCGGGCGGCGGCCGGGACCTGGCGGGTGGGCATGGAACTACTGGGACGACACGGCACCGACCGGTCGGAGCGGATTCGCGCGGCGCTTGAACCGTACGAACACCTCGACGATCCGCACGGGCGAGCCAAGGCCGCATGGTTCCTGGGCGAGATCCTGCTCGGCGGCGGTGCCTCGTCCACCGGAGAGGAGCTGACGGAGCAGGCCCTCGCCGGCTTCCGCCGCCTCGGGTGCCGCTGGGGCACGGCCGCCGCACTGACCACCCTGGCCCACTACACCCTCCTCCGCGGGGATCTGTCCTCCTGTGCCCGTCATGCCGAACAGGGCGCGGCGTTCTTCGACGACCTCGGGGATCGTTGGGGAAGGCTGCGAGCCACCGACCTGCTCGGCAGGCTGGCCGAGATCAGGGGTGACCACCGAGAGGCGGCCGACCTGCTCAGGCAGGGCCTGAGCATGGCGGAGGAACTCGGACTGTGGATGCAGGTCTCCTACATGCTGTCCGGGCTCGGCAGGATCGCGCTGCTGAACGGTGACCACGTCGAGGCCCGGCGGCTCCACGAACAGGCCCTCCGGTGGGCCGCCGAGCAGGGTTACCGGCCCGGCGAGGTGTTCGCGAAGACAGGCCTGGCATTGGGTGCGCGACGTGAGGGAAGACTGGACGTCGCGGAGAAGCTGTTGCGCGACGCGCTCGACTGGCAGCGGCAGGTGGGCTTCGAGCCCGGCATCGCACTGGCCCTGTCCGAGCTCGGCTTCGTCGCCGAACAGCGAGGCGACGCGCAGACGGCCCATGACCTGCATCTGGAGAGCCTGAGTGCCGCGCGCCGCACCGGCGATCCCCGCTCGATCGCCTTTGCGCTGGAAGGGCTGGCCGGTGCCCGGGCGCTGGCCGGCGACCATACGCAAGCCGCCCGGCTGCTGGGCGCTGCGGCTGCGGCCAGGGAATCGGCGGGAGCACCCCTGCCCGCCGCCGCTCGCGGCGATGTGGACCGCATCACCGCGGCGGTCCGCGCCTCCCTCGGCCAGCAGACGCTGACGGCCGAACTCCGTCGCGGCCGATCCTCCGACCTCGCCGACCTCCCCGTCCGGTGATCTGAGGACCGTGCATCGCCATGGTCATCGTCTGGAACGACCTGGCCTGCGGGGACCGTGCGGCCGTCGCCCATGCCTCCAGACTTGTACGATCTCAAGCCGTCCCTACCACCCAACGACACCACAAGATCGTCTACCGAGAAGTCACCACGGTTTCGCCAGCCACCGGAGCTGCCGCAGGGCGTTGATGTTGCCGGCCGCGGAGGTGTGCGCCGGGGTATCGGACGGGCGGTCAGATCGAGGGGTATCCATCCCGCCGCGGCAGCGGTGGCTGGGAGGAAGGGCTTCGCCGCGATCGCCGGATGGGTCGCCGAGGTGCCTGGCGCCATCGTGGTCGGACTGTGCACGCGGGCTGATGCCGCACGTTGCGTTCTCTGAGCGGCGGATTCTGAGGGGCGGGGGCGCCGCCCGCCTCGGCCGAGGGGAAAGGCCGGGGCGGGCGGTCGCTCAGGCGGCGGGGGTGACGGTGAAGTTGCCGTGGAAGACGTTGTCGGGGTCGTAGGTCCGCTTCACCTGCCGCAGCCGTTCCAGCGTGGCGGGTGGGAACGCGCGGGTGAGGACCGCTTCGTGGTCGTGGGTTTCGAAGCTGAGGTAGATGGCGTCGTCGCCGACCTCGTCCCATGCCCGCGCGGCCTCCGCCGCGCGGGTGCCCGTTCGCGGCCGAATCGTTGCCGACAGCGCGAACGCGCGGTCGCGGTGGGCGAACGCCGTCTGGTCGGCTGGCGTGTCGGCGACGGCGCCGCCCATCGAGCGGACCTGCGCCAGTCCGGTGTGCCCGTCGTCGAACATCGCGGCCAGCGCCTTGGCGGTGCGGTCGTCGAGGTGCGGGACGAGCGCGGACCGCGAGCGCAGTTCGCCGGTTCCGCCGCCCTGGCCCCGGTGCGGGTTGTGGGCGCGCGCCATGACCTGCGCGTAGGAGGTGAGCTGGGCCTGCTGGCTCAGAACGGGCGCCAGGTCGAGGAACGGTTCCAGAGCGGTGACGGCCGCGTCGGTGTCGGCGTCCGCCCACATGACCAGGGTCTGTGCGATCAGCGCGCCGCCCTGGCGGGTGAGGGTGAGGAACGCCGTCAGCTTCCGCGGGCTGCCCTCGACCAGTTCACCCCAGCGCTGGAGGAAGCCGGCGGTGTCGGATGCGTCGTGGAGGAAGACGGCGAAGACGACGTCGCTGACCTCGGCCGCCTCGATCTCCAGGGAGGTGACGGCGCCGAGGCTGGCGCCCGCGCCGCGCAGCCCCCACAGCAGGTCCGGGTGGTGGTCGGCGTCGGCCCGCACCGTCCGGCCGTCGGCGAGGACGACGGTGGCGGCCTTCACGTGGTCGATGGTCAGGCCGTAGGAGCGGGCGAGCAGGCCGAGGCCCGCGGTGGTGCCGAGCCCGCCGACGCCGACGTCGCCGTAGTCGCCGGAGCCGATCGCCAGGCCGTGCGGGGCCAGGCGGGCGGCGACGTCGCCCCAGCGAGCGCCGGCCCCGACCCGGACGAGCCGCCGCTCCCGGTCGAGGACTTCGACGGAGTCGAGCGCCGACAGGTCCAGCACGATGCCGCCGTCGTTGGTGGCGCGGCCGCTGAGGCCGTGCCCGCCGCTGCGGACGGCGAGCGGGACGTCCTGACGGCGGGCGAACGCCAGCGCGTCGGTGACCTGCGCTTCGTCGGCGGGACGCAGGATCAGGCCGGGCCTGCCCTCCCAGATGTAGGTCGAGCGCAGGTCCTCGTACTCGCGGTCGCCGGGTTCGACGGCGCGCCCCTGCAGGGACGTCGGGATCGCGTCGTAGTCGATACCCGTCCTGCGCAGGGCGAGCGCCGCGGCCGGCCGCACGAGGCCGGTCGGGGTGCCGACCCGGGCCCGCTCGCGGTCGACGGCCTCGCGGACGGCCGGGGCGACCTCCCGTCCGAAGGAGGCGATGGCGTCCGGGTCGTCGCTGCCGAGCAGGAAGGTGGAGATGCCGTCCTGCAGGGCGAGCGGCACGAGCCGGTCGACCCACTCCTGCGTGGACAGGGACTCGGAGGTCAGGATGTTGAGCAGCCGCCGGATCTCGCGCGGGTCGCGTCCGGCCTCGCGGGCGGCCTGGTCGATGATGGCGTTGCTCTCCTGCAGGTTGGGTGTGTCGATGTAGTTGAGTGAGGGCAGCCAACCGTCGGCGACGGCGCCGACGAGCCGCAGCATCCTGGGCTTGTAGGCGCCGAGCCAGAGCGGGATGTCGTGCGCGGGGGCCGGGCCGCGCTTGGCGCCGTCGACGCGGTGGAACTTACCGCGGACGCGCAGCGGCGTCCGGTCGCCGGCCCGCCACACCCCGCGGATGATCTCCACGGCCTCTTCGAGGGCGGTCACGGACTCGCCCGCGGTGAGGGCGGGGCCGCCCATCGCGGCGATGGCGGGCAGGAACGCGCCGGCGCCGAGGCCGAGCGCGGCGCGCCCGCCGGACAGCAGATCCAGGGAGGCTGCGGCGCGCGCTAGGACGGCGGGGTTGCGCAGCGGCAGGTTAAGAACGTTGCCGGAGATCTCCACGCGCGAGGTACGGGCGGCGACCCAGGTGAGCAGCGTCCAGGTGTCGAGGAAGCCGGGCTGGTAGGGGTGGTCCTGGAAGGTGACGAGGTCGAGGCCGGATTCCTCGGCGAGGACGGCGAGCTCGACGACCCGCTCGGGATCGTGAGCGGTGGGGGTGAGGAAGGCGCCGAATCGAAGGTCGTGGCCGTAGTCGGACATGGAGTGTGCCTCCGCGACGTGCTGGTTGATGTCCCCCTCAACACCGCCACCGTTGGATGACATGTCAACCTCTTTAGTGATGTGCGTCACCACGCCGCAGGGTGACATGTCAACCACCGGCTACGCTGGACACATGCCGCTCGAACCGGACCACCTCAGCCCCGAGGAGGGCTTGACCTGGCGGTCCCACCTGCGGATGCACGCCCTGCTGGGCGCCAGCCTCGCCCGTCGCCTCGCCCGCGACACCGGGCTGTCCGAAGCCGACTTCGAGGTCCTCGCCGCCCTGGCGACCTCACCTGACGGCCGCATGACGTCCCTGCGGGTCCGCTGCACGCTCGTGTGGGAGAAGAGCCGCCTGTCCCACCAGGTCCGCCGCATGGAGCAGCGCGGACTCATCACCCGCGAACCCAACCCCGACGATGCCCGCAGCTCCCTGCTCGCCCTGACCGCCGCGGGCCGCGCTGCGGTGGAGGACGCCTTCGTCCCCTACGCGCAGCACGTCCGCGAGCACTACCTCGACCTCATGACCCCCGAGGAACGCGACGTCCTCATCAAGGTCTCCGAACGCGTAGTGGCCAACCTCGACCCCCTCGATGCCGACGACGCGTGAGAAGCGGAAGTGAAAACGGTCCTCGCGCCAATGCGTTGGCGTGGTCGGAGTTTCGGAAGCGGTGCGTCAGCCGATCGACCCAAACGATACGCGTTCGGGTGAACGACGACGGCCGTACCCGTCCCCGAATCCACCCCTGCAGGGGCTGTTGTTATGGTCTACGCAGCGCTGACTGGCTTGATGGTACGGACGAGCCGGCGGAGGGCGGCGCAGGGGTCACCGGTCGCGGAGCGCATCCAGCATGCGGGTCAGGGCGGCCTGAGTGGCGGACAGATCACCGGGGTCCCGGGAGGCGGCCAGCCACAGGGCGGCCTCGTTCATCGCCCCTGACAGCAGATGCGTCAACGGGGCGACCGGCTGCCGGGCGATGATCCCCTTCTCGACGAGATCGGCCAGGGCTTCGGCAAGATGGCGCGCGGACGCGGCCTCGTCCATCGCGCGCCATTCGGCCCAGCCCAGCACGGCCGGGCCATCGACCAGCATGATCTGCTGGACGTCCGGATCCGTGCTCGCGGCCAGGAACGCCCGGCAGCCCGCGGTCAGCCGGGTCCAGGGGTCGTCGTGCTCGTCGGCGGCCCGGGCCACGGCCTCCGCCACCTCCTGCTGCACCTGCTCCAGTACGGCGCGGAACAGGGCGGCCTTGCCGTCGAAGTGGTGGTAGAGGGCCCCCTTGGTGACCCCGGTGGCTTGGACGATCTCCGCCAGTCCCACCGAGCCGTAACCGCGTTCGGCGAACAGGCGCCGCCCCTCGCGCAGCAGTGCTCGCCTGGTCTGCTCGCGCTGCTGCGCCCTGGTACCCGGCATCGCCCCTCCCATTGACATACCAGCAGTATGTCAATAGCGTACGCTCACATACCGATGGTACGTGAAAGGGCGACCCCATGCGACTGAGCAGCTTCTATCCCGTGATCTGCACCGCACGGCTGAAGGAGTCCTGGGACTTCTACACCGGCCTGCTGGGCTTCGAGACGACCTTCGAGGTCGACTGGTACGTGAGCCTGCGCCGTCCCGGGCCACCGACCTACGAGCTGGCCCTGCTCGACCATACCCACCCGACACTGCCCGCGCCGTACCGCGCCCCGGTTGCCGGCCTACTGCTCAATTTCGAGGTCGAGGACGTGGATGCCGAGTGGGACCGCCTCGTCACCCGCGGCGGACTGAACGCCGAGCTCGCGATCCGCAGCGAGGACTTCGGCCAGCGGCACTTCATCGTGGCCGATCCCAACGGGGTCCTGATCGATGTCATCACCCCGATCGCCCCCTCACAGGAGTACGCCACCCAGTACGTGGACTGACAGAGGCCGGAGCCGGACACCGGTTCATGGCCGATTCCCACAATCCTCGGCCCTCCCGCCCCGAATATGTTCACCCCCGTGATGCGCCGGTACTTCTCCAGATCGAGCAGGACGATGTCCGCCGGGCCGGCGGCCGCCTTCTGCATCTTCCGTTCGCTGTCGCCAGGAGCGAACAGCTAGGAGCGGGCACTGAAGACCTCCATGGTGCCGGTCATGCTCGCGGGGACCTCCTTCTGATCGATGTCGTGCTGGTCTGAGCGTGGATTTGCCTCAGTCGATGTTCAGCCGGAACACCGATGACAGGGCCTCGGCGGTCTCGAGCAGGGCGGGAACATGTTTGCGCAGGTCAGAGAGCACAGTGCGAGCGGAGATCGTGGAGACGCTCACCGCCGCGACCGCCCTGCCGTCAGGGTTGAGGATGGGAGCGGCGATGGCGCGCAGTCCCGTCTCGAGTTCCCCGTTGACGAGCGCCCAGCCCTACTGTTTGGTCTCCGCCAGCGCCGCGCGCAGCTGTGCGGGGTCGGTGAGCGTCCGCGAGGTGTACTCCGGCAGTGGTTCCTGCCCGAGCCAGGTTTCCAGTTCGTCGTCGTCGAGGTGAGCGAGCAGGGCGCGCCCCATCGCGGTCGCGTGCGCGGGCAGCCGGGAGCCCACCCGTCCCCTGCTCGTGGTGATGCGGCGGGTGAAGGCACGGGCGAGGTAGACGATGTCCCTTCCGTCGAGCACCGCGACGGAACACGACTCGTCGATCGCCGTCCGCAGGTCCTCCAGGACGGGCTGCACGGCCTCCTCGAGACTGAGCGAGGCGAAGTAGCTCCAACCGAAGTTCAGCACCTTCGGGGTCAGGGAGTATTGGCGGCCGTCGGCCCTGACGTAGCCCAGGGACTTCAACGTCAGCAGGATCCGCCGTGCCGTGGGGCGTGTCGTGTCGGTGAGGGCGGCGACCTCGCTCAGTGTCAGCGATGGATGGTCCGCGTCGAAGGCCGCCAGGACGGCCAGCTGCCGTTCGAGTGACTCCAGTGCCTCGGGCGACTAGCGCCTTGCCGACCGAGACCTGGGACCAGCGGGTGCCGTTGTAGCGGACCACCATGTCACCTCCGGCGGCCCAGACGTCGGTCTTGGACACGGCGCTGGTCGCGAAGAGCGACAGTTTGGGCAGCGGCTGCTTCCTCGTCCAGGTCCGGCCGTTGAAGTGCCAGGTTCCGGCCCACCGCCTCACCCATACGATCTTTCAGACAGACCCTGGGCGCCCGGTCCACACCCTCATTAAGGACGATCACGACGCGGGATGACGTCCAGCTTGAGGGTGGGGGAGAGGGACCGGGATGAGCATGTGGTGAAGAGACCTTCGGCGTGTTCTTCGTTGGTGAGAACCTCGTCGCGGTGGTCGGGGTGGCCCGCCAGGACGCGGACGACGCATGTGCCGCAGATGCCCTGTCGGCATGAGTAGGGGGCGTCGACTCCGTTCTCCAGCAGTACGTCGAGCACGCTGCGGTCGTCGGGGACGAGGTATTCGGCGCCGGTGGAGGCCAGACGTACGGTGAAGGAGTCCCCGGACGCGGTCGGTTCTGGGGCGGTGCCGAACCGTTCCTTGTGCAGGGATTGTGGTGGCCAGCCCAGTGCTTCGGCCTTGCCGAGCACGTGGTCCATGAACCCGTCCGGTCCGCAGACGTAGACCGCCGTGTCCGGTTGCGGGTCGCCCAGGTCGCGGGCGAGGTCGAGTTGTTGGCGCGGGTCGCCGTCGTCGAAGTGGAGGGCGACCCGGGGGTTGCCTGCCAGTTCTTTCACGAAGGCGGCGCGGGCGCGGCTGCGGGCGCAGTAGTGCAGGGCGTAGTCGCCGCCCTCGCGTTCCAGTTGCCGGGCCATCGCCAGCAGTGGGGTGATGCCGATTCCGCCGGCGAACAGCAGGTGCCGTCGTGCCGTGACGAGGGGGAAGTGGTTGCGCGGCGCCGAGATCCGCAGGTGGTCGCCGACCTTGAGTGCGTGCATCGCCCGGGATCCGCCGCGTGAGGCGGGTTCGTTCAGCACCGCCAGGCGGTACCGCCCCTGTTCGGGCGGCCCGCACAGCGAGTACTGGCGGACCAGGTTCGGGGTGATCAGCACGTCGATGTGGGCGCCCGCGGTGTAGGCGGGGAACTCGTCCCCGGTGGCCGGGGCGAGGTCGATCACCGCGATGTCCGGGGTCGCGGGGGAGTGGGAGACGACCACCGCCTCCGTCCACGTCACGGCCACCTCCCCTCAGACTCCGGCCGCGGGTGCAGTCGCGGACAGGGTGAACATGCCGGCCTCGGTGCGGCGCGGCGGCACCTCGACCAGGCTCACCCCCTGCGGGTCGCGGCCGGCCTCCACATCGTCGACCATGGCCTTCAACAGCCTGCGGAGCATCACCACGCCGCGGTCGGTGGTCGCAAGGGTCTCCTCCGAGTGCAGTGTGATCGGGCCCTGCGACTGCTGCGCCTCACCGTCGCCGGGGTAGCGTTGGCGCTCCTCTTCGGTCAGTTCCCACGGGTCCTTGCCGTTCTGCTTCACACCGAGGAGGAACCGGTCGAGGCGCTCGGGATCGGTGGTGCGCAGGGAGAAGAACGACCGGTGGCTGGTGTCGTCGCTCGGGACGACCCACAGCAGCATGTCGGCCGGTGCGTCAGGTACCAGTTTCACGAAGTCCGGCAGTACGAGGACGTTCGGAAGATGCAGTTCAGCACCCCAAGCGCGCTCGGGACGGACGCCGTCCTCCTCTTTGTCCAGGAAGCGAATGCCGTATTTGGCCCCGTATTCGGTCCGCTTGTAGGTGAGCCTGTCGGACACGGTGTAGGGGTCGTAGAAGTCCTCGGGGAAACCGGTGTTCCCCGTTCCCAGGAACTGGAAGCCGCTGTGCTGGGAGTGCAGCCAGTTGATGTGCCCCGGGTCGATCGCGTTCTCGTATATCTGGAGCCAGTTGAAGTCCTGCTGCAGGCCGGTCACGGTCATTCCGGGAACCGGCCACTCGGTGTGGTACCGCTCGCCTTCTTCCTGGGGTTCCAGGCAGTCGTAGCGGGGAAGGACGGGTTTGCGCTCGGGTGGTCCCATGTAGGCGAACACGAGGCCGTACCGCTCTTCGACCGGATACCACGGCTGGCGCGCGACGTCGCGGCGGCGGCCCTGGTCGGGTTCGCACGGCTGCTCCAGGCACCGCCCTTGAACGTCGAATTTCCAGCCGTGATAACAGCATCGGATGCCGTCCTCTTCGATACGGCCGTAATAGAGGCTGGCGCCCCGGTGCGCGCAGCGTTCGAAGACCACGCCGGGGCGGCCCCGGCCGTCGCGGAAGACGATCAGGTCTTCGCCGAGCACTCGGGTGCGGTGCGGTACGTCGGGAGTGAGCGTCGCTGACGTGGCGATGGGGTGCCAGTACCGGCGCATCGCCTCGCCCATCGGTGTGCCGGGGCCGACTTCGGTCAGTCGTGCGTCATGTGAGGGTTTCCTGCGGCCGTAACCGGTACCGGTGTCCACGACGGAGCGTTCAGTCATATCGATCTCCTCGGCGGTAGTCCCGGAGTGCCCGTTGGCCTGGTCGAGGCTGGGATGCGTCGAAATGGTGGTCGTCTCTCATGCGAATTCGGGGCGCGTGCGTTCACGGAACAACCGTGGTGGGGTGGACGAACGCAATGCGGTGAGGATTGTGCCGGTCATCGGCATGTCCACTGTGCAACCGGGTGATGCCGGCCGCAAGGGTTCGCCGCGGGTCCTGTGGGACAGCCGCAGGGACAGCGGCGGTCCGCCGGCCTTAGCTTGACAGGGCAGATTTCCATCGGATGGCACGGACGGCCGCTGGGAGGGCACATGGACGAGCCACGGCGGGTGGCATTGATCAGCGGGGCAAGCCGGGGAATCGGCGCGGCGACCGCACGGGAAATGGGGCGACGCGGATATCACGTGGTCGTGAACTACCGGCAGAACGCCGCCGCCGCGCAGGGGGTGGTCGATGAGATCAAAGCCGCCGGAGGGTCGGCGGAGGCGCGCCGGGCCGACGTCTGCGACGGCGATCAGGTCGGCGACATGGTCGAGCGGGTACTCGCCGACCACGGGCATATCGATGTGCTGATCTGCAATGCCAATACCGTGAACCCGCCGTTCGAGCCCTTGCTCTCGGTGTCCTGGGACGCGTTCATCGGAAAGGTCAGCGGGGAGCTGGCCGGATCGTTCTTCCTCACCCGGCACGTGCTGCCCGTGATGCAGCGGCGAGGGGAGGGTCGGATCGTCTACATTTCGAGCACCGCCGCCGATCTGGTCGGCAGTGTCGCCGCGCATTCGACCGCGAAGGCGGCGCTGAACACCTTCAGCCGTCATGTGGCCGCGGCGGCCGCACAGCACGGTGTCGTGGTCAACACGGTCGCGTTCGGGACGGTGCGGACCGATGCGACCGCGGGTGTGCTGAACGACGATCTGCGGAAATTCACCGAGGAGCGTTCGGTCCTCGGCCGGCTCATGGACCCCGAGGACGCCGCCCGGAGCGTGGCGGCGGTGGCCGATGACGGCTTCGGGGCGGCGGTCGGCCAGGTGATCCGGGTGGACGGCGGTTTCGACGTCCTCGACCAGCAACTGCACACCGTGGTGAAGCACTTCCAGTGACCCCGCGGTGACCTTGACCAGTGGCATCGGGCGGCGGTGCGGGCGCGGGTCCGCGCCGCCGGGCCGGGGCGGCGGCCCCATCGGCCCCGGATGCCGTCCTCGGCTTGACAGGCCGCGGCGAGGGGGCCAATACTCCCATCTCGGGACCGATCGGTCCGAGTAGGTCGACGCGCTGACGCGGTGTGCCGCGGAGGTGCGCGCCCTGACTCCCGCTATTTCCTACTAAACCGGTCACTTAGATCGTAATTTTGGGCATGGAGATGAGAGAGGCGGGGCAATGCCGGATACGAAAACGCGGGCCCGCGCCCGCGGCCGGCTCGGTTCGCGTCGTGTGAGCGGGCAGGCCCGCTACATCATCCGCCGTGTCTATTACGCGGTGTTCGTGGTCTGGGCCGCGTACACCATCACATGGCTGTTGCTCTTCCTCATGCCGAGCAACGCCGCCGAAGTAATGCTCCGCAACGTCAGCGGCGGTGATTCCGCCGCGGACCGCGCGGCGGTCGCCGCGCTGGAGCACCGCTACGGCCTCGACCGTCCCCCGCACGAGCAGTACCTGACACTGTTGTTCCGCGCGGTCAAAGGGGACTTCGGCATCTCCACCGCCACCGGGCGGCCCGTGATCGAGGTGATCGGGCAGGCCCTGCCCGGCACGATCCAGCTCGGACTGGCGGGCCTGGTGCTTGGCACGTTCCTCGGCCTCGGCATCGCGCTGGCCGCCAACGCGGTCCGGGCCCCTTTCCTGCGCAACCTGCTGTTCTCGCTGCCTCCGCTGTTCTCGTCCCTGCCGGCCTTCTTCGTCGGCCTCCTTCTGGTGCAGTTCTTCGCCTTCGGGTTGAAGCTCCTGCCGGCGGCGGGGGCCGGCACCGCGGCCCATCTCGTTCTCCCGGCGATCACCATCGCGATACCCGTGAGCGCGGGAATAGCCCAGGTCACCGCCAAGAGCCTGGTCGCCAACCTCCGCTCGCCCTATGCCGACTACCTGCGGGCGAAAGGCGTCCCGCACCGGCGCATTCTGCTCACGCACGCCTTCCGCAACGCGATCATCCCCGCGACCACCCTGCTCGGAATGTCGATCGGGGGCATCCTCGCCGGCGCGGTCGTGGTCGAGACCGTGTTCTCACGCCAGGGGCTCGGCCGTCTGATGCAGACCTCCGTGACCCTCCAGGACATCCCCGTGGTGCAGGGCGTCGTCGTCTTCTCCGCCGTGCTCTACGCGGCGGCCAACCTCCTGGTCGATCTGGTCTATCCCAAGATCGACCCTCGGATCTCGATCGGGTGACCCCATGTCCGAAGAAACCATCGTCGACGAGGCGCCGAGCGCGTACCCGACCCCGGACGTGAAACCCGACCGCACGGGCGCCCGGGCGGGGACCACCTCGTGGCTGCGGCGCGCGCGGGCGCGCGGTGTGCCGGCGCAACTGCTCCAGCCGAGCCTGGTCCTGGCGGTCCTCGTGCTGGTCGTGGTCGTCCTGTGGGCCCTCTTTCCCGGGACGTTCGCGCCCCACGACCCGTACGCCAGAGAGCTGACCGACAAGCTCGCGGCGCCCTCGCCGGACCATCCGTTCGGTACCGACAACCTCGGGCGCGACTATCTGTCGCGGTTCATCTATGGGAGCAGGACGACGCTGGTCGCGGCGCTCCTCGCGCTCGCCATCGGATTCACCGTCAGCGTGCTGATCGGCCTGCCCGCCGGTTACCTGGGCGGTGTCATCGACGAGATCGTCGGCCGGTTGATCGACATCTTCCTCGCGGTGCCCGGGTTGCTGATCTCGCTGATGCTGGTCACCAGCATCGGGTTCGGCACCGTCAACATCGCGGTCGCGGTCGGCGCCGGTTCGATCGCGACGTTCACCCGGGTGCTGCGCGCCGAGGTGCTGCGCGTGCGGCGGTCCGACTTCGTCACCTCCGCGGTGCACTGCGGTGTGCGCTGGCCCACCGTCCTGCGCCGGCACATCCTGCCGCACGCCATCGGGCCGATGATCGCGCTGGCCGCGCTGGAGTTCGGTACGGCACTGCTGTCGATCTCGGCCCTCAGCTTCCTCGGTTTCGGCGCGCCGCCGCCCACGCCGGAGTGGGGGTCGCTCGTCTCGGACGGCCGGGCCTACCTCGCCTACGCCTGGTGGCTCACCACCTTGCCGGGGCTGGCGATCGTGCTGGTGGTGGTCTCGGCGAACCGGGTCGGCACGTTCGTGGAGAGGATCCGCTGACATGGTCGCTGAGAGCTCGGCCGGCCTCGTGCTGGACGTCGAGGACTTGGGCGTTTGCTATCTACGGGCGCGGGAGCGGATCGAGGCGGTCAGGGGAGTGTCGTTCCAGGTGCGCCGCGGTGAACGGCTCGCCGTGATCGGCGAGTCCGGTGCCGGGAAGTCGACGATCGCCAATGCGCTCCTGGGCCTGCTCCCCGGCAACGCGGTCATCGATTCGGGCGTGGCCCGCTTCGGCGACCGGGACCTGCTGGCGATCCGCAGCGAGCGGGAGTGGAACCGTATCCGGGGTGGGGCGATCGCGTTCATCCCGCAGGACCCGAACATCGCGCTCGACCCGGTGAAGCGGGTCGGGCAGCAGATCGACGAGACCCTGCGGCTGCACCGGCGGCTACGCGACCGGCGGGAACTGCGGAGGCGATCGGTCGAACTGCTCGGTCAGGCCGGCCTGCCGGAGGCGGAGCGCGTCTACGACGCCTTCCCCCACCAGCTCAGCGGCGGTCAGCGGCAGCGGGTCCTCATCGCGATCGCGCTCGGCGGCGAACCGGAGCTGATCATCGCCGACGAGCCCACCTCGGGGCTGGACGTCACGGTGCAGAAACTGGTCCTCGACGCGCTCGACGACCTCGTCCGGAGCAGGGGCCTGTCAGTCCTCCTCATCACCCACGACCTGGCGGTGGCCGCTCAGCGCACCGACTCGGTCGTGGTGCTGCGGGACGGGCGCGTGGTCGATCGGGGTGACACTGTCGAGGTTGTTGCCTCCCCCCGGCATTCCTACACCAGGCGACTGTTCGAGGCGGCCCCGTCGCGTTCCGCCCGCCGGCTGACCGCGACTCCCCGCCCTGCGGCCGGCCACGCGGAGCGGGACCGGCCGCAGCGGCCGGATGCGGCGCACCTGGTCACGGTGACGGGGCTGCACAAGAGCTACGTGACGCGCGGCATGAGATCGGGCAAGACCGTCAAGCGGGCGGTGCGCGAGGTCAGCTTCGCGATTACCGAGGGCACCACCTACGGCCTGGTCGGCGAATCCGGCTCGGGCAAGTCGACGGTCGCCCGGATCGTCGCGGGGATCGACCGGCCGGACTGCGGCACGATCGCCTACCGGGGTCGTGATGTCGCGCACGCGGGCCGCGCCGAGCGCCGCCGGTTGCACCGCGCCGTCCAGTACGTCTTCCAGAACCCGTACTCCTCGCTCGACCCGAGGCTCGACGTGGCCGAGATCGTCGCCGAGCCGCTGCACGGATTCAAGATCGGCGCCAGGGGCGAGCGCCTCGACCGCGCGGCCGAGGCGCTGGTCGCCGTGGGGCTGGACACCTCCTTCCTCCGGCGCAAGCCGGTCGAGCTGTCCGGCGGTCAGCGCCAGCGGGTGGCGATCGCGCGCGCCATCGCGCTGCGGCCGGAGCTGATCGTGCTGGACGAACCGACCTCGGCGCTCGACGTGTCCGTGCAGGCGCAGGTCCTGCGACTGCTCGTCGACCTCCAGCACGAGTTCGGCCTGACCTACCTGTTCATCTCGCACGATCTCGGTGTCATCCGGTTGGTCTCGGATCGGGTCGGCGTGCTGCACAACGGCGCCCTCGTCGAGGAGGCACCGGTCGAGCAGATCTTCACCGGTCCGCGGCAGGACTACACCCGGCGGTTGATCGACGCGATCCCCGCAGCACCCCGGACCGAGTCAAGTGAACCTTCGGCACGTTAGAAAGAGGACGCGGAAAATGGTTGTTCTGACGCGGCGCAGATCGCTGATGCTGGGCGGTGGCCTCGTGGCCGCGCTCGCCCTGCAGGGCTGCGCGGGAACGGATGCCGATCCGGACGGGTCCTCGGCGCAACGGCGGGACGGCGGGACGCTGGTCGTCTACGCGGTACCGAATCCCGCCTTCGACCCGCGCCAGTCCTTCGGCTGGCTCAATCGGGCGCTGAGCGACTCGCTGCTCGACAGGGACCCCACCACCGGACGGTTCGCGCCCTGGCTCGCCGAGAAATGGGAGCACAACGCCGAGCAGACGGAGTTCACCTTCCGGCTGCGGAAGGGCGCCTCCTTCTCGGACGGCGTGCCGGTGAACGCCGCGTCCGTCAAGGCCAATTTCGACGGGGTGACGCAGGACCTCGCCGCGGGGGGAGGCTGGTACGTCCGGGGCCAGTTCGAGCACTATGAGAAGACCGAGATCGTCGACGATCACACCATCGTCGTGAAGTTCTCCAAGCCGAACCCGTCGTTCCTGACCACGGCGGCCACCAGCCAGTTGGCCCTGCTGTCGCCCGCCTCGTTCAAGATTCCGCTGGAGAAGCGCAGGACCCACTTCGTCGCCAGCGGACCGTTCGTGGTCGAGAAGTACGTGCCCGACGAGCGCCTGGTTCTGAAACGCCGCGAGGACTACGCGTGGGGTTCGGGGCTCGCCCAGCATCAGGGCAGGGCCGCCATCGAGAAGATCGACGTCCGGCTCGTCGCGGAGGCGGGAGTGCGCGAGGGGGCGCTGACGAGCGGTGAGGCGCAGATCGCCGAAGCGCCGACGGTGGACGGTTCGGCACTTTTGGAAAAGCAGGGGAACAAGCTCTATTGGCGTCCCACGGTCGGGATCCCCTACTCCCTCCAGCCGAACTTCAGGAAGCCGCTGGTCCAGGACATCGCCGTGCGGCGTGCGGTGCTCAAGGCCATCAACCGCGAGGAACTGTCGAAGAACGCCACCGGAAAGATCGCGCCGCCGGCGACGAGCGTGATCACCCGGACGCTGAACGGCTACCAGGACTTCGGTGCGTTGCTGAGATACGACCAGGCGGGAGCACGGAAGATCCTGGACGACGCGGGCTGGACGCTCGGCGCCGACGGCGTCCGGGTGAAGAACGGCCGGCGGCTCAGCCTGGTGATCATCGGAGCCGCGGAGAACAAGCCGATCCAGGACGCGATGGTGCTGATCAAGGAGCAGCTCAAGACGGTCGGCATCGAGGTCACCATCAAGCCCGAGACCGGGATCGGCCCGACCTGGTGGCAGTCGGGCGCCGACCTGTGGTTCTCGGGCAACAAGAGCGCCGAGGCGGACGTCCTCCGCAAGATGTACCAGAACAACGGCACCACAACGCAACCGTGGCTGTACTCCGACAGCGCCGAGGTGAGCTCGCACGGCAAGCGGCTCCAGGAGGTCCTGCAGGGCGAGGCCGTCGAGGTGGACGCGACCAAGCGCAACCGGCTCCTTGCCGAGGCGCAGGAGATCCTCATCGAGGACGCGATCTGCATTCCGTTGGTCGAACACGAATCCGGTTTCGTGGCGGCGGCGCCGCGTGTGCACGGTCTGCGCCTGGACAGCCTGTCCAACCTCGTCGTCTACGACGCCTGGCTCGGCAAGTAGGGCACTCCGGCCGGCGCATCGACCGGCGCACCGGTGTCACCGCACTCACCACGGGAGAAGCATGGGAAAGCGGCATGGCAGACACATCCACCTGGGGCTGTGGCTCACCTTCCTGGACGCGGCCGACTGGCGCAACCCCGACAGCAGGGCCGAGGAGCTGAACTCTCTGGCGCCCTACGTGGAGGTGGCCGAGATCGGCGAGCGGGCCAAGCTGGACGCGCTCATCCGCGGCGACGGGCTCGGGCTCCCGCTGCCCAGCCCGGACCAGGCGTACGCAGGCTCGCTGGAGATCTTGACGCTGCTGGCGGCGCTGGCGGCGCGGACCGAGAAGATCGGGCTGATCGGGACGGCCTCGACCACGTTCACCGAGCCCTACAACCTCGCCCGCACCCTGGCGACGCTCGACCACATCAGCAACGGGCGGGTCGGCTGGAACATCGTCACCTCCGTCGCGGGCGAGGAGCAGTTCGGATACGACCAGATCCCCGGCCACGAGGAGCGGTACGAGCGCGCCGACGAGTTCATCGAGGTGGTCTCAAAGCTGTGGGCGAGCTGGGAGTCTGACGCGGTGCTCGTCGACCGCGAGAACGGGGTCTTCTTCGATCCGAAGAAGATCAACCGCATCGACCACCACGGCAAGCACTTCCACGTCGCCGGTCCGCTCAACATCGCCCGTCCGCCGCAGGGCCGTCCCGTTTTCGTCCAGGCCGGCGACTCCGACAGGGGCCGGAACTTCGCCGCCGAACACGCCGAACTCGTCTTCACCGCGCAACGCGACCTGGAGAAGGCGCAAGCCTTCTACCGCGATGTGAAGGAGCGCGTCAAACGGCAGGGACGGGACGAGTCACGGGTCAGCATCCTCCCGGGACTCGTCGTCACGATCGGCGCCACCGAAGCCGAGGCCCGAGAACTCCACGACCAGTTCCTCGCCCGGATCGACTACGAGCGGACCCGGACGAGCCTGGAGGCACTCCTCGGGGGCATTGACCTTTCCGATATCGACCTGGACGAGCAGGTCCCCGAGGAACGGTTGCCCGAGGCCGCCACGCTGACACGCCAGCCGGGCCGCGCGCAGATCTTCGTCGACCTGGCCAAGGAGAAGGGCGCCACCTTGCGGCAGCTGCTGCAGGCGCTCGGCACGGCCCACGGCCATGGCCGCGTGTTCGGGACCCCGCGGCAGGTCGCGGATCACATCGAGCGGTGGGCCGAGGCCGGGGCGGCCGACGGGTTCGCCATATCGCCCGCGCAGGGCCTCGCCGGGGCACGGCTGTTTGCGGACGAGGTCGTGCCGATCCTGCAGGACCGTGGCGTGTTCCGGCGGGAGTACACCGGCAGCACGCTCCGGGACCACTTCGGCCTCTGGCCGGTGTCGTGAGCGGAACGAAGGAGAGAAGATGACCGAGGACGGCAGGCGACTTTTCCTCGCCTACAACGTGCGCAGTTACGGCGTCTCGCCACGCGCCTGGCTTTCCCCGCAACTGACCGGCCGGGAGATATTCACCGCCGACTATTGGTCGCGCATCACCAGGCTCGCAGAGAAAGGCCTGTTCGACGCCGTCTTCGCCGGGGACTCGTCGCAGTTCCTCGGCTTCAACCGGATCGACATCGACGGCGTGGACCGGTTCGTCGCATGGGCCTCGGTCGTGCCCCATACGGAGCGGATCGGTGTCATCGTTACCGCGTCGACCACCTACAACGACCCCTACCGGCTCGCCGAGCGGCTCTTGTCCCTTGACCTCCTGTCGGACGGCAGGGTCTCGTGGAACCTCGTCACGACCTTCGCCGAGGACGCGGCGGCCAACTTCGGCCTGGCCAGGCACCCCGAGCGCGGGCTGCGGTACCGGCGCGCCGAGGAGTTCGCGGAGGTCGTCGTCGGGCTGTGGGACTCCGCCGGCGACGGTCCCGCGGTGGCGCACCGCGGCGAGAACTTCACGGTCTCCGGACGCCTGCCGCTGCCTCGCTCTCCGCAGGGACGGCCGCCCATCATCCGCGCGAGCTCGTCGGACGAGGGACGGCGGCTGGCCGGACGCCTCGCCGCCGCGGTCTTCGACTCGGCGCTCACCGTCACCGAGGCGCAGGAGCGGTACCGGAAGGTCAAATCCGACGCGCGGGACGCCGGCCGCGACCCCGCGGACCTGGCCTACCTGCCCGGCCTGCGGATCGTGCTCGCGAGCACCACCGCGGAGGCCAAGGCCCGGGTCGACGAGCTGTTCACGCAGGACCCGATCACCCGGTCGGAGCACGAGTCCTGGTTCGGCGGACTGATCGGCGCGAACGTCGCGGACCTGGACCCGGACAAGCCCATCCCCGCGACGGTGCTGGAGGCCGCCACCGCCGCCGCCACGGCCGACCGGGACCACCTGCGGGCGTCGACGCTGCGGGTCCTGGCCGACGGCCCGCAGATCCCGCTCTCCGAGCACCTGCTGCGCACCCGGTATCTGAGCGGTGGCCACGGCACCTTCGTCGGGGCGCCAGAGCACCTGGCGGACCGCATGGAGCACTGGTTCCGCTCGTACGCCGCCGACGGATTCGTGATCGCGCCCGATCTCGTCACCGAAACCCTGCCGATCCTGGTCGAGGAGGTGGTCCCGCTGCTCCAGCGGCGCGGCATCTACAAACACGAGTACGCGGCGTCAACGCTCGCCGGGCACTTCCGGGCCGCCGCCGGACGGCTCAGCGAGGTGTCGGCATGAGCACGCAGTGGCGCTCCATCGCGCTGTCGGACCGGCTGGCCCGACACCTGCTCAGCGAGGCCGACCTGGCGGAACGCATCGACGAAGCCGGCCTGGACGCCGTGGTCCTGGGCTTGGAACGGCTCGACCCGCTCGCACCGGAAGGCCACCAACTGGACCCCACCTCACTGGCCCCGATCCTGGCGCGGCGAATCCGGAACACCCGGTTGCTGATCGCCGCGACCAACCATCGCGAGCATCCCTGGAACCTCGCCCGGGCCGTCGCCAGCCTGCAGAACTTCGTGCCGTCCGGCAGCGGACTCGTCCTCGCAGCACGGGACCGCACCGTGCCCGACGGACGACCCGGCGCGCGGGCCTGGGACGTCGGGAACCTGTCCAGGCCGGTCGACATCGGTCCCGAGGCCACCATCGACGCCGGCGTGGTGGCGCGGAAACTGTGGGACGACTATCCGTTCGACGCCGTCATCGCCGACCCGTCCTCCAACACCTATCTCGACCTGGAGCGCGTCCGCGCCAGCGATCATCGCGGCGTCTACGACGTGGCCGGTCCGCTGCCGGTACCGACCCGTGGCCGCCCGCTGCTGTCCCTGTTCGTCCCGGACGGTGCGCCGGTCGCCGTGCCGCCGGCCTTCGACTCCGTCACGGTGCCCCTCGACCTGGCGATCGAGGCCGCCCGCGGCGCGGACGCGTTCGGTGGGCGCCCGCTGATCGCGTACGTCCGCGACCCGGACGATCTCGCCCGTGCCGCGGAGTCCGTCCGGAGCGGCGGGCAGGTGCTCGGCGTACAGGCCCTCGTCACCGACGACCACGCACTCCGGACGGCGCTCAAGGCGCTCGGCGCGCTGGGGTGAGTTTCCGCAACGGTCCCCTCGGGGCGGGCGTTCGCGGCTCCAGGAGTCCGCCGGTTCAGGACTCTCCCGCGCCGGGGCGGGTGCGCAGGCCGGTGGCGGCGACGGCGAGCCCGAGGGCGGCGAGCACCGAGGTGGCCAGCAGTGCCGACCGCTGCCCACCCGGTGCGTTCAGCAGCGCGGCGACCAGCGGCAGCATGACGACGCTGCCGATCTGGACCCCCGTCTGATAGACGGGGACCGCTGCGCGGCGCAGGGCGGGGGCGGTGCTCTGGGTCGCCTGCATGTTCAGGGCGGCGAACGACACCACGAACGCCGCCCCGACCAGAAGCAGTGACGGCAGCAGGGCTCCGCCGTAGGAGTCCCGGCCGGACAGGGCCAGCGCGAGCAGTTGCGCCGCGAACGCGAGCAGCGCCCCGGCCGCGATCAGCCGGGACGTGCCGAACCGCTGGATCAGGTGCCCGGCGAACGGCACGGAGATCGCCAGCGGCAGGCAGGCGGGCAGCAGCGCGAGCGCGGTCTGCCATGCCTGCCATCCGAGGCTCCCGCTCATGGTGAACGTCGCGAGCAGCAGCAGGCCGATGTAGACACCGTTCAGGCTGCCCGCGCCCGCCACCGCGCGCATCAACGGCCCGTTGCGGAACAGTGCCGCGCCGAACACCGGCGGCGCCTGCCCTTTGACGTCCGGTATGACGCGATGCCCCACCGCCAGCAGCAGCAGAGCCACCGGAGCGGGGAAGAGGAACGTCCAGTGCCAGTCATCGGCGACGAGGACCCCGGACAGCACCAGTCCCAGGCTGAACCCGTACGCCCCGAACATCGAGTACACCGACACGGCTCTGCGCTGCCGCGGCCCGGAAGGGAACGTCTCGCCGATCAGCGCCAGCCCCGCCGGCGCGGTCAGCGCCGCGCAGGCCCCTTTGACCACCCGGGAGGCCACGAGGAGCGTCATGCTCGTGCTCAGCCCCCCGGCGAGAGAGGCGGCGGCGAACACCAGCATCGCGACGAGGTAGCTCCTGCGCAGCCCCCAGGCGGCGGTCAGCCGCGGCCCCAGCAGCAGGAACACGGCGAATCCGAGGGCGAATCCGCTCATCAGCCACTGCACCGACCACAGGTCCAGCCCGAGATCGGCGCCGATGGCCGGGAGCGCCACCAGCACCACCGAGACCTCGACGGCGTCGAGCAGCATGTTCCCCGACAGGACGAACAGCAGCGGCCATCCGTCCCGACCGGTGCGGCGCCGGACCGCCGCGGCGTGCGGGCTACCCACCGGCCGACGCCTTCTCCAGCAGTTCCGGCAGCCTGTCCGTGATCAGTTCGATGTTGCGGACCACCAGGTCGTCCGGCATGCCCGCGACGCTCGCCCAGAAGATGAGGTGCTGGACCGGCAGCCCGCGGATCTTCTCGTGGATGCGCACCGCCGCGTCCTCGGGGGTGAGGATCTCCAGCATGGTCCACGACCCGTCGGCGGGCCGCTCCTCCGGGAAGTCCTCCGGATGCAGCAGCGGTGGTGTTGGCAGGTCGGTGCCTGCCGCCCAGGTCGCGCGGTAGGTGTTCTTCTGGTGGGCCAGGTGGGGGGCGACCCGGGGCCAGGCGGCCTCGGGGTCGTCGGCCAGGATCACCGGCAGCAGGTCCGACACGCGTGCCGAGGCCGGGTCGTGCCCGCCCTCCACCAGGCCCGCACGGTAGTGCTCGAACATCTCGGGGGAGATGTGCAGCAGACCGAGGCCCAGGCGGCCCGCGATGCCGGCGCCGCGCGGCCCGTAGAACCCGCCCCACACGGGCACCGGATCCTGCACCGGCAGCGGGGTGACGTCCGCCTCCCTCCACAGCCGCAGGACCTCGCCGATGTTCCGCTCGACGTTGCGGAAGCGGCGCCCGTGGTCCGCACCGAACAGCGCGTACTCCAGCACCCCGTAGCCGGCACCGAAGCCGAGTTCGAGCCGGCCGCCGCTGATGAGGTCCACGACGGCGGCCTCCTCGGCGATGTGCGCCGGGTGGCGCAGGTTCGGCAGCATCACCGCGGTGCCGATGCGGGCGTTGCGGGTACGCGCCGCCGCGGCGGCGGCCATGGTCAGCGGCTGCGGCAGATAGCCGTCCTCGAACAGGTGGTGCTCGGTGAACCAGAGACCGCCCACGCCGCGCCGGTCGGCCTCCTCGCACAGTTCCAGGGAGCGGGCGTAGTGGTCGGTCCAGGGACGCTGCCAGGGCTCGGGGTTGCGCAGGTCGAAGAGCAGCCCGACTTGCATATCAGTCTCCGTTCGTCAGGGGGCGAGGCACGCCGTCAGGCGGCCTGCGCCTGCCAGCTGCGCGGCCCCCGGTAGGCGGGGATCCGCTCGGGACGCCGCCACGGGGCCGAGACGGCCGACGGCCACGAGCCCGGCTCCGGCTCCCGCCGCGCCGCGTTCAACCGGTGCAGCAGCACCACGGTGACCGCGGCGAGCTCCAGCGGGTCCAGGGTGCCCTTCTCGACGCGCAGCAACGGCACGTCCGTGTGCTCACTCATCGCTCGAATCGCTCTCTCGCTGTTTTCCGGCCCGTCGGGCTCGGCGTCCATCGGGCTCACTGGGGCGGGTTGCCGTGCTTGCGGTGCGGCAGAGCGGCGTCCTTGTGCCGCAGCATTGCGAACGCCCGGACCAGCACGGCCCGGGTGTCCACCGGGTCGATCACGTCGTCCACCAGCCCGTGCTCGGCCGCGTAGTAGGGGTGCACCAGCCGGTCGCGGTATTCCCCGATCTTCCGCGCGCGGGTCGCGGCCGGGTCCTCCGCCGCCGCGATCTCCCTGCGGAAGATCACGTCCGCGGCGGCATCGGCGCCCATCACCGCGATCTCGTTGCCCGGCCACACCAGCGCCAGGTCCGCGCCGATCGACCGCGAGTCCATCACGATGTACGCCCCGCCGTACGCCTTGCGCAGCACCACCGAGACGCGCGGCACCGTGGCGTTGCAGTAGGCGTACAGCAGTTTCGCGCCGCGCCTGATGATGCCGTCGTGCTCCTGCCGCACCCCCGGCAGGAACCCGGGCACGTCCACCAGCGTCAGCAGCGGGATGGTGAAGGCGTCGCAGAACTGGACGAACCGCGCGCCCTTCTCGCTGGCGTCGATGTCCAGGACCCCGGCCAGCATGGCGGGCTGGCTCGCCACCACGCCGACCACGTGGCCGTCCAACCGGGCGAACCCGCACACCAGGTTGCGGGCCCAGTCGGCGTGCACCTCCAGGAACTCCTCGTCGTCGACGATCTCCGCGATCACCTCGCGCACGTCGTAGGACCGGTTGCCGTCCAGCGGCACCAGGTCGCGGACGCGCTCCAGCCGCCGGTCCGGCGGGTCGGTGCAGGGCACCACCGGCGGGAGCTCGCGGTTGTTGGACGGCAGCATGGACAGCAGGTACCGTACCTCCGCCAGGCAGGTCTCCTCGTCGTCGTAGACGAAGTGCGCGGTGCCGGAGACCCCGCCGTGCACGTCCGCACCGCCGAGGCCCTCGTGCGTCACCTCCTCCCCGGTCACCGCCGCGACCACGTCCGGGCCGGTGATGAACATCTGGGAGATGCCGCGGACCGCGAAGACGAAGTCGGTGAGCGCCGGCGAGTAGGCCGCCCCGCCCGCGCACGGGCCGAGCATCACGCTGATCTGCGGGATGACGCCGGACGCCCGGGTGTTGCGCTGGAAGATGCCGCCGTACCCGGCCAGCGCGGACACGCCCTCCTGGATGCGCGCGCCCGCGCCGTCGTTCAGCGAGACCAGCGGGGCGCCCGCGGCCAGCGCCATGTCCATGATCTTCTGGATCTTCTGGGCGTGCGCCTCGCCGAGCGCGCCGCCGAAGACGCGGAAGTCGTGGGCGTAGACGAACACGGTCCGGCCGCCGACCCGGCCCCAACCGGTGACCACGCCGTCGCTGTGCGGGCGCCGCCGCTCCAGCCCAAAGCCCGTCGCCCGGTGCCGGCGCAGCGGCTCCACCTCGGTGAAAGTGCCCGGGTCGAGCAGCAGGTCGATGCGTTCGTAGGCGGTCAGCTTGCCCTTGGCGTGCTGCCGTTCGGTCGCCACCGGATCGGGCCCCTCGCGGACCCGCCGCTTCACCTCCCGCAGCCGCTCGATCCGGTCGGCGAGGCTGTCCGGCCTCCCTTCCGCAGCCGGTTCCGGTGCGGTCATCGTTTCCTGTGCCGTGGTCATTGGACCCCGCTACTCCCGAGATGCCGAGTACTCAACCGATGCGAGTGGTCAACCGAGCAGCGTGCCGCCGCTGGCGTCGACGAACGCCCCGGTGATCCACCGAGCCTCGTCGGTCGCCAGGAAGCGGATCACGTCGGCGACGTCCGCCGCCTCGCCGACCCGCTTGAACGCCGACAGCTGTGCCATCTGCTGCACCGCCTCCGGAACGTCGAAGATCGCGCTGCCGTTGTTGGTGATGCCGGGCGCCACGGTGTTGACCGTGATGCCGCGCGGCGCGAGATGGCGGGCCAGGTGCAGGGTGATCTGCTCGACGGCGCCCTTGGTCATCGCGTACGCCACCTGCTCGGGGTTGGCCAGCCGGGTCAGCCCGGACGAGACGTTGATGATCCGGCCGCCGGCGGACAGCAGCGGCAGGGCGCGCTGCACGATGAAGAACGGGGCCTTGACGTTGACCGCGTACAGCCGGTCCAGGTCCTCGGGGGTGACGTCCTCCGGCGTCTGCCCCGCCGGCGTGGTGATGGCCGCGTTGTTGACCAGGATGTTCAGCACGGTCTCCCCGGTGCGCGCCTTGAGCTCGTGCTCCAGCCCGAGGAACAGCTCGTGCACGTCACCGGGCACGCCGAGTTCGGCCTGCACGGCGAAGGCGCGCCCGCCGTCCTGCTCGATCAGCCGTACGGTCTCCTCGGCCGCGTCCCGCTGCGTGGCGTAGTGCACGGCGACCAGCGCGCCCTCCTCCGCCAGTCGCAGCGCGACGGCCCGGCCGATGCCCCGGCTCGACCCGGTGACCAGCGCGGTCTTGTTCTCCAGCCGTTCCATCCTGTGTCCCTTTCCTTGGTGTGGCGTGTGCGTGCGTGCCGGCGGTGACGCCGGCGCTACCGGGCGCGCGGTCGGCGGGCCCGGCACCGGCGGCCGCGCGCCCGCCGGCCGGCCGATGGCCCAGGTGGCGGGCTCGCCGATCTGGCTGATCGCGCCGGCCGCGGCGCGGCGTACCGGGCCGAGCTCCAGCAGCCCGGCGAAGACCTCTCGGAGCGGTTCCACGTCCCTCCCTTCGAGCAGCAGCAGCGACTGCACCTGGATGTTGCTGAGCGTGCGGGCACCGACGGCATGGCGCCGCTCGTGGTAGCCGTCCAGGGCGTCGTCGCCGATCCGGCCCGCCACCCGGTCGGCGAGCGGCCCGCCGAGGTCGGCCGCGTCCTGGAGGCCCAGGTTGAGCGCCTGCCCGCCGACCGGCATCTGCACGTGGGCGGCGTCGCCGGCGAGCAGGACCCGGCCCCGGCGGTACCGCGTCACCTGCCGGCGTGCGTCGTCGAAGGCATTGAGCCACAACGGCGTGCCGTGCCCGATCTGTTCTCCGGTCACCTCCGCCCAGGCGGCCGCCACCTCGTTGAACGTCGGAGGTCCCTGGTGCGCGCGGGGGCGCACGCCGTACACGTGCACCATGACCCGGGTACTGCCGTCCGGCCAGCGGTGCGCGGTGGCCAGCCCCTTCGGCAGCCGTTCGAAGCGCCGGTCCGGTATGTCGATGCCGGCGATGTCGGCGCGCAGCATCTCCCGCCGGGCCTCGGTGCCGGCGAGCTCGAAGCCGGCGAGCCCACGGACCGTGGACCGTTCGCCGTCGCAGCCCACCAGGTACGCGGCGGTCAGCGTCCGTTCGGTCCCGTCGGTCGCGCGGATCCCGGCGGTGACGAGGTCGCCCCGGTCGTCGAGGCGTTGCAGCCGCCACCCGCGCCGCAGGTCGGCTCCAGCCCGCACCGCTCGTTCCTGGAGCACCGCCTCCAGCCTGGTCTGAGGGCATTTCCACTGCCCGGCGTACGGGTGGTCGGGGTCGGCCTCGGTCAGGTCGATCCGGATGCCGCCGAAGTGCCCGGGACCGCCGTCGGGCAGTTCGCCGAGCCGCTCCAGCACGCCCCGTTCCGCGAGCAGCTCCATGGTGCGCGCGTGCAGGGTGGACGCCCGGGACTCGGCCATGGGCTCGGCCAGCATCTCCACCACGACGGTGCGCACCTCCTGTTCCGCCAGGTCTCCCGCGAGCAGCAGCCCGACGGGTCCGGCGCCGACGACGACCACGTCGGCGTCGAGCGCGCCGGCCCCTCGGACGGCCCGTGTGGCCGTGTCCGCCATCGGTCAGCGCCGGGCTTCGGCGTACTTCTTGGCCAGCTCCAGCGTCGCCCGGCTGTTGCCGCCGAGCGCCTCGCGGATGAAGGCCCGCGCCTCCGGCACCCCGGCGTCCGGGCCGAGGATCTCCGGGATCCGCGCCGCGTTGATCACGACGGTGTGCTGGGAGCTGGCCCTGGCCGTGCCGTCGCCCGTCTCCTCGAACTCCCAGTAGCCGGTGTGCAGGCTCATCAGTGCCGGCAGCGTGGTCTGCTTGTAGACGATGCGGTGGTGGGGGAAGCAGACCCGGACCGACTCGGTGGTGTGCGAGGAGCCGTCCTTGGTGAGGGTGTCCATCCGCAGCACCTGCAGACCCGGCGTGTCCTCGGTGAGCCGCACGGCGGCGACGTGCGGCAGCCGCTCCCGCCACCGGCCCGCCTCATTGACGAAGTCGTACAGGTCCTTGACCGATCCGTCGACCTCGACCGAGTCGATGAACGACAGCGTCAGCCCGTCGTCCGCGCTCGCCTCCTCCAGCGCCGACTTCAGTGCCGGCAGCTCCTCCTGGCTGTTGCGGTCGACGGCCTGGTCGATCCAGGCCAGTCCCTCCGGGTCGTCGTCGATCGCCCGGTACCAGTGCAGCAGCCGCAGCCGCGTCTCCGCCGATCCGGCCGGCTCGATCAGCCAGGCGCCGGTCATCTCCGCCACAGGCGGCGCGGAGACCTCCTGCCAGAAGTCGATGCGCAGGTTCTCGGGGTCCAGTTTGCGGCGCGAGGTCCAGTTCTTGGCCTCGCCGTTGGCGGTGGCCCAGATGCGGATCCGCTCGTCGGTGCCGTCGCGCTCCAAGTACTCCACGTGCACCGACGGTGGGAACAGCCGCGGCCAGTTCTCCACCTCGGCCAGCAGCCGGTACACCTGCTCGGCACTCGCCCGCACGGTGATGGTGTGCTCGACCTCGCGTCCGGTGGTCTCGTCCCCGGTGGTCTTCTGTGACACTGTCCCGTTCCTCTCAGAAGTTGCCCAGGCCGCCGCAGACGTTGAGCGCCTGCGCGGTGATCGAGGCGGCGGTGTCGGAGGCGAGGTAGCCGACCAGCCCCGCCACCTCGTCCGGGGTGGAGTACCGGCCCAGCGGGATCTTGGCCTGGAAGCGCTCCAGGATCGCCTCCTCGCTGGTGGAGTACGCCTCCGCGTAGCCCTGCCGGACCCGCTGCGCCATCGGCGTCTCGACATAGCCGGGGCACACCGCGTTGACCGTGATACCGGTCGGCGCCAGTTCGTTCCCCAGCGCCTTGGTGAAGCCGACGACGCCGTGCTTGGAGGCCGAGTACGGCGCGCCCAGCACCACGCCCTGCTTGCCGGCGGTGGAGGCGATGTTGATGATCCGGCCGCGGGACTTGACCCGCATCCCGCCCGCGTTCAGCACCTCGCGGGTCACCACGAAGACACTGGTGAGGTTGGTGGCGATGACATCGGCCCACAGGTCGTCGCCGATGTCGGCGGTCACCCCGCCGCCGCTGCGGCCGGCGTTGTTCACCAGCACGTCGATGGTGCCGAACCGGTCCACCGCGGCGCGGACGAGGCGGGCGACGTCCTCCTGCGAACGCACGTCGGCGGCGGTCCCGTCCACGTCGAGCCCCTCGTTCTGCAGGGTCTTGACGGTGTCGGCGATGGCCTCCTCGCTGCGGGCGCAGATGAACACCCGGTGGCCCTGCTGGGCGAGCAGCCGTGCGCAGGACAGCCCGATCCCGCTCGTGGCACCGGTGACCAGGGCGACCCGGGCGACCGGCTGCGTGCCGGTCCCGGCGGCGGAGTCGTTGTCTGTGGTGACGGACATGAGAGCTCCTCTAGATCGTTCAGGCGGCGGCCAGGTGGGCGTTGACCAGGTCGATCAGCTCGCGCGGGGTCTTCGCTGCCACCAGCGCCTCCTCATCGAGGCTGATGCCGTGGTCGCGTTCGATGCGGCTGGCCGTCTCCAGCAGCGCGAGGGACTCGTAGCCGAGGGCGTCGAACGAGACGTCGATGATGTCCCCGTCGAGGTCGACGCCCTCGTCCGTTCCGGCCGCCTCCCGCAGGACGGTCCTGAGCTCGTCCAACGTGAACTGACTTCGGGGCATGTGTGGTCCTGCCTTTCTCGGGGGTTCTTTCGTGGACGTCCGTTTCGGAGACCGGGGTCGTCAGCGGTTCGGGGGAGCGGGGCGGTCGACGGCCCGCACGACCATGGCGGAGTTGAGCCCGCCGTGGCCGCGCGCGACGACCAGGACGCAGCGCAGCGGCGCCGCGCGGGGAGCCCCGGTGACCAGGTCGAGGTCGTAGCGGCGGGACGGCCGGATGTTGATCGTCGGCGGGATCACCCCGTCCCGCAGGGCCAGGAACGCGGCGGCGAGGTCCAGCGGCGCCGCCCCGGAGTACAGGCGGCCGGTCATCGTCTTCGGTGCGGTCACCGGTACGGCGGACGGTCCGAAGACCTTGGCGATGGCCTCCGCCTCGACGCGGTCGAGTTCGGGCACGGCGGCGGCGTCGGCGAACACCGCCCCGATGTCGGCGGGCTCCACCCCGGCGTCGGCGAGCGCTCCTTCGATGGCGTTCCGCAGGGTCGGCTCCCGGCCACTGCCCCGCCGGGGATCGGTGGTGGCCGCGTAGCCGGCGATCTCCCCGTAGACCCGCCCGGCGCCGCGCGTGCGAGCGTGCTCGGCGCTTTCCAGCACCAGCAGCGCGCCGCCCTCGCCGGGGACGTGGCCGGCCGCGTCGTCGTCGAACGGCAGGTAGGCCCGCCCGGGGTCGTCCCTTGTGCTGAGCCGGCCGCTGGTGAGCTGGGCGACCCACCCCCACGGGCAGAGGGAGGCGTCGACCGCGCCGCTGATCACCATGGGGGTGCCCTTGCGGATCTGCCGGCGCGCCTGCGCGACCGCGTCGAGACCGCCCGCCTGGTCGCTGACCACGACGCTGCTCGGCCCGCGCAGGCCGTGGCGGATGGAGATCTGGCCGCTGTTGACCGCGTAAAACCAGGCGAACGACTGGTAGGCGCTGACGTACCGGCCGCCCTTGCTCCACAGCGCACGCAGCTCGTTCTGCCCGAACTCGAACCCGCCGGAATGGCTGGCGGTGATGACCCCGATGTCGAACTCGGGGAGCTGCGCCGGGTCCACCCCCGCGTTGGCGAACGCCCAGTCGCTGCCGGCCAGCGCGAGCTGCGTCATCCGGTCGGTCTGCGGCAGCAGCCGGCTGGGCAGGTGCTCCTCGGCGGCGAAGCCGGTGATCTCACCGGCCAGCCGCGCCGGGTAGGACGAGGCGTCGAAACGGGTCACCGGACCGATGGCGCTGCGCCCGGCAAGCGTGGCCGCCCAGTACTCCTCAACGGTCAGCCCGGTCGGAGCCGCCACGGCGAGCCCGGTGACCCACGTCGCCGTGGTCATGCGCCGCTCCGCTCCGGATCGGCCAGCACGATCGCGCTCTGGAACCCGCCGAACCCGCTGCCGACCGACAGCACCGCGTCGACCCGCTGCTCCCTGGCGGTCAGCGGCACGTAGTCCAGGTCGCACTCCGGGTCCGGGTGGTGCAGGTTGGCCGTCGGCGGCACCACGTCGTGCGTCATCGCCAGGATCGAGGCGGCGACCTCGATCGATCCGATGGCGCCCAGCGAGTGCCCGATCATCGACTTGATGGAGCTGACCGGCGTGCGGTAGGCGTGCTCGCCGAGGCTGCGCTTGAACGCGGCGGTCTCGTGCCGGTCGTTCTGCTTGGTGCCCGAGCCGTGCGCGTTGATGTAGTCGATGTCCTCGGGGGCCAGCCGGGCCGCGTCCAGCGCGACGCGGATGGCCTCGGCCATCTCCCGGCCGTCGGGGCGCAGACCGGTCATGTGGAAGGCGTTGGACCGCGTCGCGAACCCGGCGACCTCGGCGTAGATCGTCGCTCCGCGCGCCCGGGCGCCGTCCAGGTCCTCCAGGACGAACATCGCGGCCCCCTCGCCCAGGACGAATCCGTTGCGGGTGGCGTCGAACGGGCGGGAGGCGTGCTCGGGGTCGTCGTTGCGCGGGGTCGTCGCCTTGATCGCGTCGAAGCAGGCCAGCGTGATGGGGGAGATGGGGGCGTCGGTCGCCCCGGCGACCACCACGTCGGCCGAGCCCTCCCGGATGAGGTCGGCGGCGTAGCCGATCGCGTCCAGCCCGGAGGTGCAGCCGGTGGAGACCACCGTGGCCGGCCCCTCCGCGCCCACGGCCCAGGCGACCTCCGTCGCGAACGAGCTGGGCACCATGTAGTTGTAGAGGTGCGGCACCGCGTAGGTGTGGTCGACCAGTTCCAGCCGGCCGCCGTCGCTGACGGTGCGGTACTCCTGGTCCAGCCCCATGGTCGCGCCCACCGCGCTGCCCACGGTCACGCCGGTGCGGTGCGGGGGGAGCCCCGCGAAGTCCAGCCCGCTGTCGGCCACCGCCTCGCGCGCGGTGACCACGGCGAACTGGGCCGCGCGGTCCATCCGCCGCGTCTCCTGCGGGGTCAGCCCGGACAGCTCCGCGTCGAGGTCGGCCTCGGCGGCGACCTGGGAACGAAAAGGGGACGGGTCGAAGAAGGAGATCCGGCGCGTGGCGGTCCGCCCATCGGTGAGCAGCTTCCAGAACTCCTTGACGCCCACGCCGCCCGGTGCGGTCACCCCCACACCGGTGATCACCGGCCGCCGGACGTGCCCACCGCTCATCGTGCGCTCCACGCATAGAACCGGCGGGCCATGGCGTCCTTGGGGGAGCGCCACGTCTGCGGGTCGTAGGCGGTGATGTAGGGCTTGAGGTCCTCGCTGATCTGGACGAACCGCGGATCGGTCTTGGCCTCTTCGATCAGCGCGCCGCCGTTGTCCTCGTCGAAGTCCTGAAGATGGAAGTACAGGCCGTTGAACTCGAAGAGCTGCCGCCGTCGGGTGCCCATCCGGTTCGGCATATCGGTCTGGTCGAAGTCGGCGAAGAGCCCGGCGACCTTGTCCGCCGAGGAGGCGGCCATTCTGGCCACGATCAGGGTGCTGTGCATCGTTCCTCTTCTCGATGGTTATCGGCCCGGCCCGAACCAGCGGTCCAGGGCGGTGCGCAGATCGTCATCGGTTCCGGGCGCGGCCCAGGCGACATGGCCGTCGGGCCGCAGCAGCAACGCGGTGGTGTCCGCCAGGGCGTCGGCCGCGTCGTTCCCGCGCGGCGTCGCCGTCACGATGTCGATCCGGTCGCGCCACGGTCGGGCGCGCCGCCGCAGGGTCCGGTTGTCGGCCAGATCGAGAAGCACGCCGCGCCCGGTGTGCAGCAACTCGGCGCTGCCGGTGCCGCGGCCCGCGCGGTCCAGGCGGATGAGCGGCATGCGCGCGCCGAGCAGAGGATGCCGGCCGCGGCCCATGTCGTAGGTGATGTCCAGGCCGCTGACCCGGGCGCCGAGCAGTCGCTGCGCCTCCGCGGAGCCGAGCAGGTCGCCTAGGACGTCGCGGAGCGGCACCGCGTCGTTGCCGCCCAGCAGCAACGCCCCCTGTGCGCGGGTGTTGGCCAGCAGTGCGCGGCCGACCTCGTGCCGCTCGTCGTGGTAGGTGTCCAGCAGCGTTCCGGGGGCTCGCCCGCGCACGACGGCGGCCAGCTTCCAGCCCAGGTTCACCGCGTCCTGGAGGCCGGTGTTCATGCCCTGCCCGCCGGCCGGCAGGTGGATGTGTGCGGCGTCGCCGGCCAGCAGGACCCGCCCGCGCCGGTACTCGGTGACCTGGCGGGCCGCGTCACCGAAGGCGCTGACCCACACCGGCTTCGCTGTGGAGATGTCGGAGCCCGCCACCCGCTTCCAGACGTCGGCGACCTCGGCGAACTCTGGCGGGCCGGTCCGATCCCGCGGTGGGATGCCCCGCTCGGCGACGACGATGCGGTGGACGCCGTCGGACAGCCGCGCCACCATCGCCATGCCGTTGGGGGTCTGCGCACCGGCCGTGCGCGGCGCCAGTTCCAGGCCGCGGATGTCGGCGAGGAACAGCTCGGTGGTGGCGGACGTCCCGGGGAAGTCGAATCCACCGATCCGGCGCACCGTGCTGCGCCCGCCGTCGCAGCCGACCAGGTACCGGCATCGCAGCGCCGGGCCGTCACGCAAGGTGACGGTCACCCCGGTGCCGTCCTCGACGAAACCGGTGAATTCCTGACCGCGCCGGATATCGGCGCCCAACTGCCGGGCCCAGCCCTCCAGCACGGCCTCGGTGATGTTCTGGGGTACGTTGTGGGCCGCGCCGTGTGTCGAGTCCAGCAGTCCCAAATCCAGGGGGAGCCCGCCGAAATGCCCGGCGTAAACGGTCTCAATGCCCCCGAATCGCGGCAACAGCCCCCGCTGGTCGAGGACCTCCATCGTGCGGATGGTGAATCCGATGGCGCGGGACTGCCCGGAGCGCGCGCCCAGTCGGTCCAGCACGATGACGTCTGTCCCGGCCAGGCGCAGTTCTCCGGCCAGCATGAGCCCGGTCGGCCCGGCACCGATGACGATTACGGAAGCGTCCATGCGGATCTCCAGTGAGGGAGGCTGTAGGTCCGGCGAAAACCGGTGGGCGTGCGGCGCTTTCTCACGTGTTCTCGATGTTGCGGGCGATCCGTGCCAGCACGTCGTTGGCGGCGAGGAATTCGCTTTCGCTGATTCCGGCGAGTGATGTGGCCGCGTGCGCGTTCACGAGCGTTTCGGCGCGTTCGTGCGCTGCCGTGCCCGCCGCGGTGAGCGTGAGCGTACCGCCGTCGTCGGTGACCCATCCGCGCTCGACGAACTCGTCCACGATGGGCCGGTACGAGGTGTCGCCGTCGACGGCCAGGAAGGGGGCGAACGCGTCGTCCAGGCCGGCGACAGTGTCCACGTCGATGCTGAGCGCGTGCAGGACCTGCCACTGCCGGCGGGTCAGTTTCTCGTCCGCCAGCGCGGCGCCGGTGGCCGCATCGAACAACTGGTGCAGGTGCAGCAGCCAATAACCGAGCCGCTTTGTCGTGTTCTGCTGGAGCATGGGGAACCTCTATTGCCGGGGGGAAGGGTTTATCGTCGAGTTCCCGGATCAATGCCTTGACTCTGGCATGCCCCTACACCCCTCACAAGAGGCGGCGAACGAATCTACGGTAGGGCCACAGCGGCTTGTCTGCGCGCAGCCCAAGGCCCCATCCGTCCGAATGGGCGGATGGGGCCTTGGGATATGTGGGCCGTGCTCGGGGAGCTACGACATTATGGGGTGCCTATGGAGCTGCTACGTCACTGTGGGAGCTAGGAGATGGTGAGGCTGAGCACCGCGGAAAGTTCACGCCGTCCGGAAATGCCGAGTTTGCGGTAGACGCTGGACAGATGGAACTCGACCGTGCGGACGGTCAGGAAGAGCGTTTCGGCGATTTTGCGGTTGCTGTACCCCGCGCGGGCGAGGTTGGCGACCCGTGCCTCCTGTGGGGTGAGGGCCTGGGCGGCGTTGCCCTCACCGGATCTGGCCAGGGCCGTCTCGGTCCGGGCCGTCCAGTACGCGCTGCCGCACTCGCGCGCCACCGCCGCGGCGGCGGCCAGCCCGGTCCGCCCCTCAGGAACGTTCCCTTGCTGGATACGCAACGTGCCGAGGTCGTAAAGTGCTTGAATCAACTCCGTCCCGGCCTGCGCCAGATACAGGAGCTCCACCGCCTCCTCCAGCATGGCCGCCGAGGACTCGTCCCGACGCGCCAGGGCGAGAGCGTGCAGCGCGGCGCCGATGGCGCGCGGTGACCCCCATCTCCTGGCCGCGACCAGTTCTTCTTCGGCCAGGACGCGTGCCAGGTCGCAGCGGTGCGTCGCCAGCGCCCCCAACGCCGCCATGGAACGCCACGGGATCACCGCCGGGTTGGCGACGTTGAGCGACTTCAGCAGGCGGCCGCACGCCAGGTAGTCGTCGAGGCCGAGCTGGAAGTGCCCCGTGGCCAGGCGCAGGTTCCCGCGCGCCGCCAGGACGTGCGCGCGCTCCGCCGTGCCGCAGGCCAGTCGGCCGGTCAACCCGTGCGCGAGCAGCACCTCGTGCGCCTGGTCGAACTCGCCGGCGCGGACCAGCGACTCGATCAGCCACGCGACCGCCAGGGTCCGCAGCGGTCCCGGCCCCATGTCGGCGAGCACCGACCTGAGCATTTCCGCGGCCGACCCCATCGCCCTGCCCTCCAGGGCGACGCGGGCCCGCATCATCAGCACCAGTTCCCGGCGCCGGGACGCGCGCATCCAGTCCGGATCCCGGGACAGCTCGTCGCAGTAGGCCTTCACGGCGTCGAAGTCGCCGGTGTAGTGCAGGGCGAGCAGCGTGAGCCACATGGCGTCCGGGTTCACATGCGGCTCGCCCGCGTTGAGGGCCCGTTCCACCTCCTCGACCACCGTGCCGCGCATCTGCCGGCCGAGCGTAGCGGTCTCGATGCGGCGGGCCGCCGCGCACAACACAGGGCAGCCCTCATCAAAGCGGGCAATACCCGGCATATAGCCGGCCACCGGCTCGCGGCGCCCGGCGGCGCCGCCTCTGCGGCCGATGCCCCGTTGTGGCCTGGGTGCGGGAAACCGTCGTTCCCTGCGTGCTTCTTCGTGTTTCCCAGCCGCTTCCGCGGTTGTTTGTTGTCTTCCGATCATGATCTTGTGTCCCCATCAGTTAGCTAAGCTCGGCGCGACCATTGGGAGACGGCGCCCAAGACAGCCAGGGCGGGGTGGCCCGTCCGATCATTGAGGAGGCTCACATGTGACACATGGATTCCGCCCCTTGGGGTCATATGTGATCAGAACACTTGTCATGTGGCGCAGGCCACTCACCTGAAGGGGGAGGGGAGGCCGGTGTCGACCAGCCGGAATTCCCGAACCGGGTACGCCATCGTCCGCGACCCCGATGGAGGGGGTTGGATTCGGGAGGTCTGCGCCAATATTTTAGGTAGCCTACCAACTTGGTAGGAAAAGTCAAGTGTTGCGTCAGGGTGGCACGTATGCCCGAAATGGGTGACTTGCATCACTCGCGACGCCATGGGGGGTGTCCCGTCGCCTTGAGGGTGATCCCGTGCCCCGCCGCGAACGCCGGGGAACGCTTGCAGTAGGCGCTGAGCAGCGGTTTCGCCGTGGAGTGCGGCACGGTGGTATCGGGTGCGCCGGCGGTGGCGTGGAGGCGTGGAGGTGCGGCCTGCCTGGTCGTCCCATTGCATGCGGATGGCCGGCGAGGTGCGCCGCGCCGGGAACGATGCACCCGCCGGCTTTCGGTTCATCTTCCGGATGAATCCTTTCAGGGTAGTATGGCCGGCCCTTTCGGGTGGGGGCGAGCGTAGTGGCGACGCGGGCCGATACGGCGATGCGCCGGCGACCCGAGCCGGTTCGATCGGTCGGCGCGGACATCCGCGCCACGACACGAGCACCGACCTGCGCCGCGACGGCCGAACCGCCGGTGGTCCGATGGCCTCCACCGCTCAGCCTCCTTTTTTGGGCAGGGCCGGCAATCCAGTGCTGAAACCCTAAACGCTCCCGGATCCGCCGTCCCTACGGCCTCGCCACAGATCACGGACCGAACGGTCCCAACCTCTTGCGGCGACCGTGAAAGCTCTGCAAGCATTGCCGTCACCACCACAAATAGGTGACGCCGACAGAACGCCGGCCGAGGGCTCGCCCCCGGCTCGGCGACCGAAGGGATATTCCGGTGAAGAACATTGTCGTAACGGGCGGGACATCCGGCATCGGACTGGCGCTGGCCCGCATCTGTCGCGACCGCGGGGACAACGTCCTCGTCATCGCCCCCGATCCGGCCAAGGGCGAACGCTTCATCGAGGAGTCGGAGAACAAGGGGGCCGGAAAGCGGGTTTTCTTCATACCGGCCGATCTCAGCCTTGTCGGCGAGAACGAGCGGGTCATCGACGAGATCGGGGACACCTTCACGACCGTCGACGCCCTGGTCCTGTGCGCCCGGTTCTTCCGCTCCTACCGTCGGGTCACCGCCGAGGGATTCGAACACAACTTCGCGCTGTACTACCTGAGCCGGTTCCTGCTGAGCCACGGCCTTGTGGAACCGATGCGCAGGGCCGGAGCGGCGGCGATCCTCAATGTCGCGGGGCCGGGCGTGGCGGCGGGCCGCATCCATTGGGACGACCTTGAGCTGGAGCACGGCTACAACGGCTGGGAGGCGATGTTCCAGGGTGGCAAGCTCAACAACCTCCTCGGCGTCTCCTGGGCCGCGGCGCACGGTGGCCAGGGCGTCGGTTACGTCCTGCAGTTCCCCGGTGGTACGCGCACCGGCCTCGCCGGTGAATTCGACCCGGAGACCGCGGCCCAGGTCGAGCAGATGAAGCAGGGCGCTACCAAGTCCGCCGAGGACTCCGCCGGCCCGCTCGTCGACGTCATCGACAACCCGCCGGCCGAACCGCTCACCGCCCTGTGGGAGGACCGTCCGATCAGCCTGGACGACGGGTCTTTCGACGCCGAGGACGCGGCGCGGCTGCATCGCCTCACCGAAAAGCTGCTCTCCCGGCGATGAGCCGGTAAGGCGGCGAACCGTAAGGCGCAAGGCGGCGAATTGAGCGCAGGAAGGGGAGTTGCACGTGCGCAAAGTCCTGATTGCCAACCGCGGCGAGATCGCTGTACGCATCGCTCGCGCCTGCCGCGACGCCGGCCTGGCCAGCGTGGCGGTGTACGCCGAACCGGATCTGGACGCGCTGCACGTGCGGGTCGCGGACGAGGCGTACGCGCTGGGCGGCCGGACGGCCGCCGACAGCTACCTGGACATCGACAAGATCTTGAAGATCGCGGCGGAGGCCGGTGCGGACGCGGTGCACCCCGGCTACGGCTTCCTGGCCGAAAACGCCGACTTCGCGGCCGCGGTGCAGGCCGCCGGGCTGACCTGGATCGGTCCGCCGCCGGCGGCGATCACGGCGCTGGGCGACAAGGTGCAGGCCCGGCACATCGCGCAGAAGGTGGGCGCCCCGCTGGTGGCCGGCACCAAGGATCCGGTGGCCGGGGCCGAGGAGGTGGTGGCCTTCGCCCGCGAGCACGGGCTGCCCATCGCCATCAAGGCCGCCTACGGCGGCGGCGGGCGGGGCCTGAAGGTCGCCCGCACCCTGGAGGAGGTCCCCGAGCTGTACGAGTCGGCGGTGCGCGAGGCGGTGGCCGCCTTCGGCCGCGGCGAGTGCTTCGTTGAGCGCTACCTGGACCGGCCTCGGCACGTGGAGACCCAGTGCCTGGCCGACCGGCACGGCAACGTGGTGGTGGTCTCCACCCGCGACTGCTCGTTGCAGCGCCGCCACCAGAAGCTGGTCGAGGAGGCCCCGGCGCCGTTCTTGACCGATGAGCAGGTCGCGCTGCTGTACGGCTCCTCCAAGGCCATCCTCAAGGAGGCCGGCTATGTGGGCGCGGGTACGTGTGAGTTCCTGGTGGGCCAGGACGGGACGATCTCGTTCCTGGAGGTCAACACCCGGCTGCAGGTCGAGCACCCGGTGACCGAGGAGGTCACCGGCATCGACCTGGTCCGGGAGATGTTCCGGATCGCCGACGGTGAGGAGCTCGGCTACGGCGACCCGCCGATGCGCGGCCACTCCATCGAGTTCCGGATCAACGCCGAGGACGCGGGCCGGGGCTTCCTACCGGCGGTCGGCACCCTGTCGGCCTGGCGCCCGCCGTCCGGTCCCGGGGTGCGGCTGGACTCCGGGTATGAGGAGGGCCACACCGTCCCGCAGGAGTTCGACTCCCTGATCGCCAAGCTGATCGTCACCGGCGCCACCC
>NZ_FNVO01000004.1 GCF_900108175.1 Thermomonospora echinospora | reverse complement strand
GGCCGGGGCTTCCTACCGGCGGTCGGCACCCTGTCGGCCTGGCGCCCGCCGTCCGGTCCCGGGGTGCGGCTGGACTCCGGGTATGAGGAGGGCCACACCGTCCCGCAGGAGTTCGACTCCCTGATCGCCAAGCTGATCGTCACCGGCGCCACCCGCGAGCAGGCCATCCAACGCTCCCGCCGGGCACTGGCCGAAATGCAGATCGACGGCATGCCCACCGTGCTGCCCTTCCACCGGGTGGTGCTGGAGGACCCGGCGTACGCCTCCGAGCCGTTCTCCGTCCACACCCGCTGGATCGAAACCGAGTTCAACAACACCATTGCGCCGTACTCCGGCGCCGCCGCCGGTGACGAGGCGGAGACCGGCGAGCGCGAGCGGGTCACCGTCGAGGTCGGCGGCAAGCGGCTGGAGGTCGTGCTGCCCGCCGGGCTCGGCGCGCTGGGCTCGGCCGCCGCGGCCGGCAAGGCGGCGCCGGCCCGCAAGCGCGGCGGCCGGAAGGGCGGCGGCGCGGCGGCCGGCGGCGACGCGCTGGTCAGCCCGATGCAGGGCACCATCGTCAAGGTCGTCGTCGAGGACGGCGCCACCGTGGCCGAGGGCGACACCATCGTGGTCCTGGAGGCCATGAAGATGGAGCAGCCGCTGACCGCGCACAAGGCCGGCACCATCACCGGGTTGTCGGCCGAGGTCGGCGGCGCGGTCTCCAGCGGTGCGGTGATCTGCGAGATCAAGGACGCCTGACCCGCGCCCCCACCGCGGTCCCCGGTGGCTCCCGGCCTGACGGCCGGGGGCCACCGGCGCGTTCGGGGCGACGAGGAGTTCGCGGAGGACGGCCCGGCTTTTTGCGCCCGACCATGAATGGATCCCTCCTGATGGGTACGGCGAGCCCGCGAAGGAGGAAGCACTCGTGAAACTCGCCTATCTACGTCCGCTTTACGAGCGGTCCGGCCCGTTCGCCTCCCTCTATCTGTGCACCGATCGGCACACCGCCGACGCCGCCAAGGCGTTGTCGCTGCGCTGGCGGCACGCGCGGATCGAGCTGGGCCGGCTGGGAGCCGACGACGCGACCCTCGACGCGATCGAGCAGGTCGTCCTCGACCGGGACAGCGCCGCCCCGGGGCGGGCGCTGTTCGCCACCGACGGCCAGGTGGTGCACAACGAGGTCCTGCCCGAGTCGCCGTCCCAGGTGTCGACGCAGGTCGGCGAACTGCCTGCGGTGATGCCCCTGCTGGAGGAACGGCAGGAGCCGGTGCCGCACGTGGGCGTCAAGGCCGACCGGCAGGGCGCCGAAATCATCAGTGTCGGCGACAAGCGGCAGGTCACCACCGTGGACGGCATCGAATGGCCGATCCGCAAGGTCAAGGCGGGCGGCTGGTCGGAGTCGCACTACCAGCGCAACGCCGAGGAGACCTGGGAGGCCAACGCCCGTGAGGTCGCCGCCCAGGTGATGCGCGAGGCCGAGGCCGTGGACGCCCAGGTGGTCCTGGTGGGCGGTGACGTGCGCGCCCGCGAGCTGGTGCTGGAGAGCCTCGGCGAGCCGTACGCCGGCCGCGCGGTGCCGACCGAGCACGGCGTGCGCTCGGGGGCCGACGACGAGGCGTGGGAGCAGGAGGTCCGGGCGATCCTCGACGAACGCCGCCGCGAGCGCCGGGACGCGGCCGTGGCGAGGTTCCGGGAGGCCCACGGGCGTGGTGACGCGGTCGCCGGGCTGGCGGACGTCACCGAGGCGCTGCGCGGCGGCCAGGTCGACACCCTGCTGATCGCCCGTCCGTTGCGCGGCGAGCTGTGGTACGGGTCGCAGCCGCACGAGCTGGCCACCTCCGAGAAGGAGCTGCGAGAGCTGGGCGTGCACGATCCGCGCTGTGCCGAGACCGGTTCGGTGCTGGCGCGCGCCGCCACCGCCACCGACGCGGAGATCTTCTTCACCGAGGATGTGGAGCCGCCGGACCGGGTCGGCGCGATACTGCGCTACACCGCGGCGTGAGCTGCGCTTTCATCTCCGTTCCAGGGGCAGACTGAAATCATGGCTCCGTTCCAGAGAAAGGCTGGGACCATGGCTCCGTTCCAGGAGAGGACCGGGGCCACGGTCACCGCCCTGGCCCGGCCCGCCGCCGCTCTGGCGATGGCCGGGCTGTTGCTGTTGACCTTGCTCGCCGGGGTGGTCGGGCTCGCCGCGCCCGCCCGCGCGGACACCGTCAGCCAGATCGCCGACGGGTTGCGCTCCTCCCGGCTGTACGTGACCACCGAGGCGCGCGGTGCGCTGGACGCCGGGGCGCAGGCCCGGGTACGCACCGCGCTGGACCAGGCCCGCCACGCCGACGTCCGGGCGGTCGTCACCAAGCCGGGCGTCGGCCAGCAGACTCTGGTGGGGATGCTGCGGGCGGTGCAGGACCGGGTCGGCCGGGGCGGCACCTATGTGGCGATCACGGCCGACGACAAGATGCTGGGGATCTCCGACCGGCTGTCCGGCTCGGAGATCAACCGGGTGATCGCGCAGACCAGCGGCGGGAACATCGAGAACCGGCTGGTGGAGTTCGGCAGGCTCGCCGACCGGCAGGCCGCCGCCGACGAGCGGTCGGGTACGGTCACCTCGTTCGTGCTGCTCGGCCTGCTGGTCTTCGTCGTGGCCGGGGTCGCCGGGCTGATGCTGACGTCGCGCAACCGGCGCCGCAGGCGCGAGGCCGAACAGATGGCCGAGCTCAAGGAAGGCGTGCAGGAGGACGTCACCAGGCTGGGCGAGGACATCGCGGCCCTGGACCTCAACCTGACCGACCCCAAGCTCGCCCCCGAGGCCCGCGAGGACTACACGCACGCGCTGAACTCCTACGACGCTGCCAAGGCCGCCGTCGACGCGGCCCAGCACCCCGAGGACATGCGCAACGTCACCTCCGCGTTGGAGGACGGCCGCTACTACATGACGGCGGTACGCGCCCGTCTGGAAGGGCGTCCTGTGCCGGAGCGCCGCCCGCCGTGCTTCTTCAACCCGCAGCACGGCCCTTCCGTGCAGGACGTCCTGTGGGCACCGCCTGGAGGCGTACCCCGTGAGGTGCCCGCCTGCGCCGCCGACGCCGAAGCGGTGCTCATCGGGGCCTCCCCCGACGCTCGTATGGTCCCCGTGGGCGGCACCCGGCGGCCCTACTGGGAGGCCGGCCCCGCCTACGCGCCCTATGCGGGCGGCTACTACCGGGGGTTCGGCGGCGTCGACCTGCTCAGCGGCATGCTGATCGGGACGGCGCTGGGCTCGATGTTCGGCGGCGGATGGGGCTTCGGCGGCTATCCGGGAGGCATGGGGGTTCCTCCCCAGGACTTCGGCGGCGACACCGGCGACCTCGGCGGGGGCTGGGACTTCGGCAGTGGCGACTTCGGCGGCGGCGGCGACTTCGGCGGCGGTGACTTCTGAGCCGACGCCTGTACGGCACGGCCCGGTGCATCGCGGAACGACTCATGGTGAGCCGGTCCGCGATGCACCGGTACGTCGCGAGTCGGCCCGTGATGCACAGATATGCGGTGACTCATTCTGCGATGCACTGGTATGGGGTGATCCGGCGTATCGTCAGCCCGTGCGTTGGGGACCGAGGTGCTGTGAGCCGGGCCGGGATGAGTCGGCGTGTTGCGAGCCGAGTGGACCGATGTCCCGCGGCCGGGCGTGTTGCGGACGGGGGCGTCACGAGCCGGCGCGTCCTGGGCGGGGCCGCGGGTGAGGGGGCGTCTGCCCGGAGATCCGGGGCCCTGGCAGCGGGTCCGCTACGCGCTCGGCTTCCGGCTGCCGCCCGCCAACCATGACTGGGTGCGCCACGATCTGACCGACGCCGGGTGGCGGGGCCGCCTCATGGCCCGTCATCTGGCGGTCATGCTGCCGATCTGCATGCTGCTGGCCCTGCTGCCCGGGGAGTGGTGGATGCACCTGACCGTTCCCCTGCTGGCCCTGCTCGCCAGCTCCCTCACCGTGGTGGTCAGCGCCGACGACCTGCGCAACGCCCGGCTGCGCCAGCACGGCCTGCCCCCCGCCGGCCGGGCCGGCTGAACGGACCGGGCCCTACCGCCGGAGTGGCGCCGTCGGCCGACGGCCTCGCGGAGGGGACTTTCGTGCGGAGGGCTTCACGGCGCGGGCTCCGTGCGGACACGCGAACCGCCCGGCACGCCCCTGGTCCCCGGAGTTCCGGTGATCAGGGGCACGCCGGGCGGAACGTCCTCGGCCGAGGACTCCGGCCCGTCAGCGCGATCAGCGGGGGTGGGTGCCCCGGCGCCGGAAGGCGGCGACGAGCGCCACACCGACGGCGGCGAGGCCGATCTGGAAGACCAGTTCGATCCAGTCGACGCCCTTGGTCGTGGCGACGCCGACCTGCTGGGCCAACGCGGTCCCGATCAGCGCGGCGACGATGCCGACCCCGATGGTCAGCAGGATCCCGATGGGCTGCCGGCCCGGCAGGACCAGCCGGCCCAGGGCTCCGATGATCGCACCGATGATGATCGCGGTGATGATTCCTGTGACGGTCACTTGGCTTGACCTCCCCTTGAGGATGTCTGTCGCGCCACGTGTGCCCACTCAGCGGCGTTTATCACCTGTGAGTCCCCGATCCGCCTGCCCATCGGGCCTGCGGCGCCCTCTCGACCCCGTGTGACCTGGGAAGATTCCAGGTCATCACGAACCGGTCAACGACCGGGAATCAGTAGGCGGACTCCTGCATGAGGCGGCGGGAGGCCTCGGTGATGCTGCCAGACAGCGACGGGTAGACGGCGAAGGTGTGCGCGACCTGGTCGACCGTCAGGTGCTGCTGCACCGCGATGGACAGCCCCAGGATCAGCTCGCTGGCGCGCGGCGCCACGATCACGCCGCCCAGCACGATCCCGGTGGACGGGCGGCAGAACAGCTTGACGAAGCCGTCCTCGAAGCCCTGCATCTTGGCCCGCGGGTTGCTGAACAGCGGCAGCATCACCGTACGGGCGTTGACCTCACCGGAGTCGATCATCTTCTGGGTGACGCCGACGGTGGCCACCTCGGGGTCGGTGAAGATGTTGGCGGCCACCCAGCCGAGCTTGAGCGGCTGCACGGCCTCGCCGAGGGCGTGCCACATGGCGATGCGGCCCTGCATGCCGGCGACCGAGGCCAGCATCATGACGCCGGTGCAGTCGCCGGCGGCGTAGATGTTGCTGACCGTGGTGCGCGAGACCTTGTCGACCTTCACGAAGCCCCGCGACAGTTGCACGCCGGCCTTCTCCAACCCGATGCCGCGGGTGTTGGGCTCCATGCCCACGGTCATCAGGCAGTGCGAGCCCTCGACCTTGCGGCCGTCCTCCAGGGTGACGATGACCGAGTCGCCGGAGCGCCGGACGCCGGCCGCCCTGGAACGTGACAACACGTTCATGCCACGGCGCAGGAAGACCTCCTGCAGCACGCTGGCGGCGTCGGCGTCCTCAGTGGGCAGGATCCGGTCCCGGGAGGAGACCAGGGTCACCTTCGAGCCCAGCGACAGGTAGGCGCCGGCCAGCTCCGCGCCGGTGACACCAGAGCCGACCACGATCAGCTCCTCGGGCAGCTCCGGCAGGTCGTACAGCTGGCGCCAGTTCAGGATGCGCTCGCCGTCCGGCTCGGCGCCGGGCAGCACCCGCGGGGTGGCGCCGGTCGCGATCAGCACGACGTCGGCGGCCAGGTCCGTGTCGTTGACCGTGACGGTGTGCGGGTCGGTCAGCCGCGCCTCGCCGCGCACGATCCGCACGTCCTCGTAGGCCAGCCGCTCGGAGATGTCGAAGGACTGGGCTCTGGCCAGGTCCTTGACCCGCTTGTTGACCAGGCCGAGGTCGACCTCCAGGCCGCCGACGATGCCGTCCGGGCCGCCGTTGAAGCGCACCCCCAGCGACGCCGACTCCGACAGCACGGCCATCCGCGTCGAGGTGGCGATGAGCGTCTTGGAGGGCACGCAGTCGGTGAGCACACAGGCACCGCCCACCCCTTCCCGCTCCACCACGGTCACGTCGGCACCGAGCTGCGCGGCGACGAGGGCGGCCTCGTAGCCGCCGGGGCCTCCTCCGATGATCACGATGCGGGTCATATCCACCATTGTTTCCCATCCGTACCAGTGAACGGGCCGGTCGTACCGGGGCGGCGGCCCCCGCGGCGGCGCCGGCACCCCGTACGCTTGGCGATCGTGGCTCTGTATGCGGCGTACGCCTCCAACATGGACCCCGAGCAGATGGCTCGGCGCGCACCGCACTCTCCCCTGCGGGGAACCGGCTGGCTGCAGGGCTGGCGGCTGACCTTCGGCGGCCAGGACGTCGGCTGGGACGGTGCGCTGGCGACCGTGGTCGAGGATCCCGACGAGCACGTGTTCGTCGTGCTCTACGACGTCCCGGCCTGGGACGAGCAGGAGCTGGACGCCTGGGAGGGCGCCGCCCTGGGCGTCTACCGCAAGATCCGGGTACGGGTGCAGACCCTCGACGGCGACGTGCTGTGCTGGATGTACGTCCTGGACGACTACGAGGGCGGCCTGCCGTCCGCGCGTTATCTGGGCATCCTGGCCGACGCCGCGGAGGCCGCCGGCGCCCCCGACGACTACGTCAAGGGCCTGCGCACCCGCCCCTGCAAGTCCCTGGGCGAGCCGCCCGCCTGACCCGCTCCCGCGTCCGGAGGCCAGGGCCCCGCGTCCGGCCCGCCCGGCCCGCCCGGTCCGTCCGGTCCGTCCGGTCCGTCCGGTTCGCGGCGCGATGGTCCCGCGGGGCGCTGTTAGTGTCGGACGGGTGAGCAACGACGCTTTTGACCTGGCGAGGGCCGCCGCCGACGAGCTGCGGTCCCGTTCCTTCGACGGCTTCGACGTGGCGCTGGTGATGGGCTCGGGCTGGGTGCCCGCGGCCGACGCGCTGGGCGAGCCCGCCACCGAACTGCCGGTGACCGAGCTGCCGGGCTTCGCGCCGCCCGCCGTGGCGGGCCACGCGGGCCGGGTCCGCGCGGTGGAGGTCGGGGGCCGGCGGGCGCTGGTGTTCCTGGGCCGCACCCACCTGTACGAGGGCCGGGGCGTCGAGCCGGTCGTCCACGGGGTCCGTACCGCGCTGGCGGCCGGGGTCAAGACGGTGGTACTCACCAACGCGGCCGGGGGGCTGCGGCCCGAGCGGCAGCAGGTCGGCGACCCGGTGCTCATCTCCGACCACCTCAACCTGACCGGCGCCAACCCACTGACCGGCGCCGACTTCATGGACATGACCGAGGCGTACTCCCGGCGGTTGCGCGCCCTGGCCCAGGAGATCGATCCGACCCTGGCCGAAGGGGTCTACGCGGCGCTGCGGGGTCCGACCTACGAGACCCCCGCCGAGATCCGGATGTTCCAGGCGCTGGGCGCCGACCTGGTCGGGATGTCCACGGTGCTGGAGACGATCGCGGCCCGGCGGGGCGGCGCGGAGGTCCTGGGCATCTCCCTGGTCACCAACATCGCCGCGGGCCTGTCGGACCGCCCCCTCGACCACGCGGAGGTCCTGGAGGCCGGCCGCGCCTCCGCCGCCCGCATGGGCGAGCTGCTGGCCACCCTGCTCCCCAAGCTCTGACGCCGTGGACGAGCTCCGCGAGGCCGCCGCCGCATGGCTGGCCCAGGACCCCGACCCTGACACCAGGGCCGAGCTGAAGACTCTCCTGGACGCCGACGACACCGCCGCCCTGGCCGACCGCTTCGCCGCCCGCCTGGAGTTCGGCACCGCCGGCCTGCGCGGCGAGCTGGGCGCGGGCCCCAACCGTATGAACCGCGTCACCGTCATGCGCGCCGCCGCCGGTCTGGCCGCCCGCCTGCTGTCCGGCCCACCCGCACCCCCCACCGCAGACCGCTCCCCCGGCACTCCCGAACGTTCCGGGGCGGGCGGGCGGCCCGGGGTGGTGATCGGGTATGACGCGCGGCATGGGTCGGAGCGGTTCGCGCTGGACACCGCCGCCGTTCTCACCGGTGCCGGGCTGCGGGTCTGGCTGATGCCCCGGCCCCTGCCGACGCCGGTGCTGGCCTTCGCCGTCCGGCATCTGGGGGCGGACGCGGGCGTCATGGTCACCGCCAGCCACAACCCGCCCCGTGACAACGGGTACAAGGTCTACTGGGGCGACGGCGCGCAGATCCTGGCGCCTCTGGACGCCGAGATCTCGGTGGCCATCGACGCGGTGGGGCGGGTCGACGAGCTGCCCCTCGGCGGGCCCGGCGACTGGACCGTCCTGGACGAGAGCATCGTCGAGGCGTACCTGCGGGCGCTGGACGGACTGCCGCTGGGCGACGGTCCCCGGGACGTCTCCGTCGCCTACACCCCGCTGCACGGTGTCGGCCTGGAGGTGCTGCGACGCGCCTTCGAGCGGGCGGGCTTCCCGCCCCCGCAGGTCGTTCCCGAGCAGGCGCGGCCCGACCCGGACTTCCCCACAGTGGCGTTCCCCAACCCCGAGGAGCCCGGAGCCATGGACCTGGCCACGGCGCTCGGCGAGCGGCAGGACGCCGACCTGGTGATCGCCAACGACCCCGACGCCGACCGCTGCGCCGTGGCCGTGCCCGCCGCGGGCGGCTGGCGGATGCTCACCGGGGACGAGGTCGGTGCGCTGCTGGCCGAGCACGTGCTGCGGCACACCCACGGCGACGACCGGCTGGTCGTCACCACGATCGTCTCCTCGTCCCTGCTGGGCCGCATCGCCGCCGAGCACGGCGTGCGCTTCGCCGAGTCCCTCACCGGCTTCAAGTGGATCATGAAGGCCCGTACCGCCCCCGACGACCGGCAGGTCTTCGGCTATGAGGAGGCCCTGGGCTACAGCGTCGGCGGCGACGGCGGCGTCCCGGTCCTCGACAAGGACGGCATCGGCGCGGCCCTCACCGTCGCCGCCCTGGCCGCACAGGCCAAGCGGGACAGCCGCACCCTGCTGGACCTGCTGGACGACCAGGCCCGCCGCTACGGCCTGCACGCCACCGGCGCCCTGTCCGTCCGCGTCCGGGACCGGGCACTGATCGCCGACGCCATGACCCGCCTGCGCCGGACCCCGCCCGCCTCCCTCGGCGGACGCGCGGTCGCCCGGGTGGACGACCTGGCGGCCGGCGACGGCGGTCTCCCGCCCACCGACGGTCTGCGCCTCCACCTCACCGGCGCCGAAGGCAGGGCCCGCGTCGTGATCCGCCCCTCCGGCACCGAACCCAAGCTCAAGTGCTACCTGGAGGTCGTCCTGCCGCCCGGCGACGACGTCGACGCCGCCCGCGCCCGCGCCACCACCGCCCTCGACACCATCCGCACCGACCTGGACACCGCCCTCGGCCTGGGCTGACCGGCCGGTCCGCAGCCGGCCGGCGCCCCTGGAGCCGATTCTGGCGCGCCGGCCGGGTCAGCGCAGGAAACCGAGGGCGACCGTCACCACGAGAAGGACCCCGGGCACGGCCAGGGCCGCGATGGCCGGTATCGACCAGGCGACCGTCCCGGTCCCGTCCCCGGGTGCACGGCGTCGCCGGGCGGCCAGTTCGTTGAGCTGCTCGGCGGCATAGCCCAGCGCGGTGCGGCCGGCCGCCTTGGCCGCCACCTCAGGGGGAAGATGACGGGCCTCCTTGCGGAACCGGCGTTCCTCGCGGGCGCGGGCGCGCGGCGAAGTCTGCAGCACCCAGGCCCTGGCCGTGCGGTCGGCTCCCCCGGCCACCGTGAAGCGGACGTCGAGGGCGTGGTCGGCCTCGATCCCACGCAGGGCCGGCCAGGGGACGCGGACGTCGCGCAGGGGGTTGCGCAGCTCCAGGGCGGTGTCGTCGGCGGCGATCCGGGGGCGCAGGCCCAGCACGTAGGCCAGGCCGCAGAGGAACAGGATGACGGCGGCGGCGATCAGGGACGCCAGGTTGCGGCCGCGCCAGGCGATGTCGGCGAGGTTGAACGCGGCGAACACCAGCCAGACCCAGGCGCCGACACGGGCCGCCGTCGGACGGAACACCAGAGGCCTCACCGGCGGCCGCCCGGCGGGTCGTACGGTCCGGTCATGTCAGGGTGCGCGAGCCGGTCCACTTGAGCTGGGCGAAACCGGGCTTGATCACGCCGTTGATGAGCTCCAGGCGCTCGTCGAAGCCGATGAAGGCGGACTTCATGGCGTTGACCGTGAACCACTGCAGGTCGTCCCAGTCGTAGCCGAAGGCGTCCACCAGCTTGGCGAACTCCGCCGCGAGGCCGGTGCCGCTCATCAGCCGGTTGTCGGTGTTGACGGTGACGCGGAAGCTCAGGCGCCGCAGCAGGCCGATGGGGTGCTCGGCGATGGACTTGGCGGCACCGGTCTGCACGTTGGAGGTGGGGCACATCTCCAGCGGGATCCGCTTGTCGCGCACGTAGGCGGCCAGCCTGCCGAGCGTGGGGGACGGGGTGTCGCGCCCGGTGATGTCGTCGACGATGCGGACCCCGTGGCCGAGCCGGTCGGCGCCGCACCACTGGATGGCCTGCCAGATGGACGGCAGCCCGAACGCCTCCCCGGCGTGGATGGTGAAGTGGGCGTTCTCCCGCTGGAGGTACTCGAAGGCGTCCAGGTGCCGGGTGGGCGGGTAGCCGGCCTCGGCTCCGGCGATGTCGAAGCCGACCACCCCCACGTCCCGGTAGCGGACGGCCAGCTCGGCGATCTCCATGCTGCGGGCCTGGTGGCGCATCGCGGTGAGCAGGGTGCCCACCCGGATGCCGTGGTCGCGGCCGCCCTCCTCGAAACCGGCGAGGACGGCCTCGACCACCTGTTCCATCGACAGCCCGGTCCGGGTGTGCTGCTCGGGGGCGTAGCGGACCTCGGCGTAGACGACGCCGTCCGCGGCGAGGTCCTCGGCGCACTCGTAGGCCACCCGCCGCAGCGCCTCCTGCGACTGCATCACGCCGACGGTGTGCTGGAAGGTCTCCAGGTACCGCTCCAGCGACCCGGAGTCCGACGCCTCGGTGAACCAGGTGCGCAGTTCCTCGGCGTCGGTGGCGGGCAGCCCGTCGTATCCGCCGGCACGGGCGAGCTCGACGATGGTCTCCGGGCGCAGCCCGCCGTCAAGGTGGTCGTGCAACAGCACCTTGGGGGCCTTCCGGATCGCCTCAAGCGTGGGTTGAGCAGTCACCTTCCGCACAGTACCCGAGCGGGCTCACCGGGCCGCCACCCCTTTTCGCTCCGCCCACCACGCCGCGGCCCGGCCGATGTCGGGCCCGGCCGTCCACAGCCGTTCGGGCTCGTCGGGCATCAGCATCTCCCGCATCACCTTCCGGTCGGGCGGGGACAGGCGGGTCGGCACCGGCTCGCCGGTCTGCGGGTCGCGGTAGCAGGCCAGGACGTCGGCCGGGCAGTCCTCGCCGGGCACGCCGTAGCAGAGCCGTGCCGCGTCGGCCACGGGCAGCCCGGTCCGCCCGGCCAGCTCGTGCACCACGGCGGGGTCGAACGGCAGTGGGCCGTGCTCGTCGGCCGCGCGCAGCAGCCGGACGATCTGGTCGGCCGTGCCCCACGACGGGAGGGGCAGGCCCGTGGACCGCCACTCCGGCACCTCGATCGCCGAGAAACGGCCGTCCGGCGAGTACTCGCTCGCGTACGCCGTCCGCTTGCCGTGCTGGTAGCCGGAGAACAGCAGCACGCCGTTGGGCGTCCGCCAGAGCCGGCCGACGGTCGTCTCCTGCAGGGCCAGCTCCGCCCGCTCATGCTCCTCCAGCGTGTGCACGCCTTGGAGCCGGCCCGCGCCGTTCGGGGTGAACTCCAGCGTCCGCCACCGGCCGGTGCCGCCGGCCAGTGGTGCGTTGGCGTACGCCAGCAGCGTCCCCCGCAGCCGTGCCCGCTCCGCGTCGGAGGTCCAGCGCCACAGCATCCGCAGCGCCGTCCCGCCGAGGCCGCCGCCGCTCTCGCCCCAGGGGATCGTGCGGACCAGGTACGGCCGGCCCATGTCGGGTTCGGCGAGCGCCCGTTCCAGCTCGTGGGCCACCAGCCGCGCCCGCACCATGCTCTCCACCTGGGGCTCCAGCGGCCGGAACGGCAGCGCGGGGTCGGCCACGACCAGCATCGGAAGCGCCTCGGGCCGGGGAAGGCCGAGCCGTTCCCGCAGCTCCATCGAGCGCACCAGGCACTGTGCGGCGGTGACGGCGGCCTTGACGACGCCGTCCCGCAGCTTCGGCTCGGTCACCTCGGGCAGCGCTCTCGCCACATACTCGGCGGCCGCCTTGGGCCCGCCCAGCGCCGCCTCCAGCAGCCGCCCGGCCGTCTCCCGGTCGGTGTGCCGCAGCGCCGCCGATCCGGTGGGGTCGACCGGATCCCGCCGGGCCCACCAGCCGGGCGGTGGAACGAACGGTCCTGTTTGGGCCTTGTGCGGGAGGTAGTCCAGCCGGGCGGTCGGCGTCCCGTCCGGAGCGGTCACGGTGAGGATCCCGCGGTGCAGCCGGACGCGGCTGGGAGCGGTGGCGCCGGGGAAGGTCACGTCGGCGGCGGAGGGGGACTCGGGGCGCGCGGCGGCCAGTGCCGCGTCCCAGGTCAGCACGGCCTGGGACGCGGGCCCCTCCTCGACCGTGAACGTCTGCCACCGGCCGGCCACGATCCGCGACGCCAGGAACCGCTCCCCGTCGTACCAGGGCACCAGGCTGTCGGGGAGCTGCTTCAGGTCGACGGCGGCGACCTGCCGGTGCCGGTCGGCGTGCGCGGCCGCCCAGCCCGCCCAGCTCGTCCGCCCGAACGTCAGGTGGTCGTGATGCTGGATCACCGTGATGGGCATGTCGGCGGCCACGGCGCCCTCCGACGGCACTCCCAGCTCCTCCGGAAGGCCCCCGCGCAGCGCCGACAGCAGCGCGTCCACCGGGTCGGCGGGGTCGAGCCCGGCGGAAAGGCCCGGGTCCAGGTCGGCGAACCCGTGCCGGGCGAGCGGCAGCAGCCGGGACAGGGCGTGGGCGAGGGCGGGCAGCGCCGGGCGGAGGGCATCGGCCTTCCAGTCCGCCACGAACCCTTCGAGCACCTGACGAAGCGGCCGCTGCTCCCACAACCGGCGGATCAAGGCCAGGTAGTCGACGCCGCCGAAGGTCCCCAGGTCCCGGATGAAGGCGTCCAGCTCGACCTCGAAGCGATAACCGGCGGTGTCCTCCACCTCCGCGGCGAGGGCCGCCATGTCGAAACCGGCCCTGTCCCAGCGCGGGAAACCACCAGTGTCCTGCAGAAAGGGCAGGATGGGCCGGAAGTCGGGATGCGACAGCGCCGGGTCCTCGTCCCAGTCGAGGGGGGCGGCGTCCGGGGGCAGCAGCCGCTCCCCCGCCTGGTCCAGCAGGGTCAGCAGGAGCCGCGCGGGGCAGGCCCGCCCGCTGGTGGAAAACCACTCCGGCGGCAGGTGCGCGCCCGCCCCGGCCTCGACCAGGCACTCCAGCCACATGTGCCGGATTTCCTGGGCGATCTCCTCCTCGTGCAGGTCCGGGTCGGGCTCGGCGGCGACGAGCAGCTTCAGCAGTTCCTCGTCCCGGGCCGCCAGCGCCACCAGCGGCTCGCGTGCGGCCGTCCACACCAGGTGTGAGGCGATCGGCAGCACCCCGGCGCGGAGCATCCGCTCGGCCAGCCACTCCTCGGCGGCCCGCTTCTTGACTTTCGCCGGACGGGCCAGCTTGCGCACGTCGGGGAAGACGTTCGCGTACGGGACCAGCCCCGCATCGAACCCCGCGCACAGCACCTCGCGGAACCGGTCGTACGCCTCGGCGGGCGGCAGCCGCTCCGCCAGCACCTTGGCGTGGCCGCGCAGCGCCGCCGGCGGCACCGCCCCGGTCGGCACCAGCTCTAGGAACACCCCGTGCACCCGGTCGAGGTCGAACGTCGAGGGCTGCTCGACGTCGATCTTGCGGGCCTGGCCGAACGCCCACTGCGCCAGTTCCGGCAGCCCCGCCCCGGCCAGTTCCCGGCAGGCGTGCTCGAAGAACGGCGCCAGCTCGGAGGCGGGCAGCGGCTCCGCCACCTTGGTGATCATCCGCTTGGCCGCCGGCGGCCGTACCGCCGCCAGCTCCCGCGGATCCGGCAGGACATCGGTCATCGGTGCTCCCTCGAACGCGGCCGGACGGCGGCACCGAACTCGTGGCTCGTGCCTGTGGGGACGCACTGCGACGGCCGGCTCCGGAGGCCCGAAGTCAACGGGTGCGGAGCCGGCCGGGCGCGCCGCCGGCGATGTGGCGGAACGGGTGGGAGCACGCATCGCCGAGCAGCGCCCTCGCGGGCCGACGGCCCGCCCAGGTCAGGCCGCATCTCGCGACACCCCCGTTCCGCGTGATCTTCACCGGGAACGGTAGCGGCCGGGTGCGACGTTTTCAGGCGATCCGGTCGATGACCAGCGGAAGCAGGTCGGGGGCACCGTCCGGGACGATCTCGACGGCGCCGTCCAGCGCCGCCAGGGCGCGCGGGAAGCGGGCCGCGTCGTCGGCGTAGAGGGTCAGCAGCGGCTGCCCGGCCGTCACCCGCTCACCCGGCGCGGCGTGGCAGAGCGCGCCCGCGCCGAACGAGACCGGGTCCTCCTTGCGGGCCCGGCCCGCGCCCAGCCGCCAGGCCGCCACGCCCACCCCGTAGGCGTCCAACCTGGTGAGCACGCCGGTGGCGGGGGCGGTGACCACGTGCGACTCGCGGGCGACGGGCAGTTCGGCGTCGGGGTCACCGCCCTGGGCGGAGATCATCCGGCGCCACACGTCCATGGCCGAGCCGTCGGCGAGCGCGTCGGCCGGGTCCTTGCCGTCCACGCCGGCCGCCGCCAGCATCTCGCGGGCCAGGGTCAGGGTGAGCTCGACCACGTCGGGCGGACCGCCGCCGGCCAGCACCTGCACCGCCTCGGCGACCTCCAGCGCGTTGCCGACCGCGCGGCCCAGCGGCCGGTCCATCGCGGTGAGCAGCGCCACCGTCCGCACCCCGTGGTCGGCGCCGATGGCGACCATGGTGGCGGCCAGCTCGCGGGCGTGCTCGACGGTCTTCATGAACGCGCCGGAGCCGACCTTGACGTCCAGCACCAGCGCCCCGGTGCCCTCGGCGATCTTCTTGGACATGATGGAGGAGGCGATCAGCGGGATCGACTCGACCGTTCCGGTCACGTCCCGCAGCGCGTACAGCTTGCGGTCGGCCGGGGCCAGCCCGCCGCCGGCGGCGCAGACCACGGCCCCGGTGTCGCGCAACACCCGCAGCATCTCGCCGGTGGACAGGGACGCCCGCCAGCCGGAGATCGACTCCAGCTTGTCCAGCGTGCCGCCGGTGTGGCCCAGGCCCCGCCCGGACAACTGCGGGACGGCCGCGCCGCAGGCGGCCACCAGCGGGGCCAGCGGCAGGGTGATCTTGTCGCCGACGCCGCCGGTGGAGTGCTTGTCGGTGGTGGGGCGGTCCAGCACGGACCAGTCCATCCGCTCCCCGGAGCGGATCATGGCCTCGGTCCAGCGGGCGACCTCGGCGCGGTCCATGCCGTTCAGCAGGATCGCCATGGCCAGCGCGGACATCTGCTCCTCGGCGACCTCGCCGCGGGTGTAGGCGTCGATCACCCAGTCGATCTGCTCGGGCGACAGCCGCCCGCCCTCGCGCTTGGTCACGATGACGTCGATGGCGTCCACGGGTGTCCCTTCCAAAGGCCGAGTCAGGAGAGCCGGTCGAGGTCCTCGGCGCCGAACGCGTCGGGGAGCACCTCGGTCATGGGCACGACGCCCCGGGCGGTCTCCAGCAGCAGGCCGGGGCCGCCGTGCTCCCACAGCAGCTGGCGGCACCGGCCGCACGGCATCACCGGGTCTCCGTTGCCGTCCACCACGGACAGCGCGACCAGCCGGGGACGGTCTTGCCCCGCCGGCTTCTCCGGACCGTACAGCGCCGAGACCAGGCTGCACTCGGCGCACAGGCCCAGCCCGTAGGAGGCGTTCTCCACGTTGCAGCCGGTGATCGTCCGGCCGTCGTCGACCAGGGCCGCCGCGCCCACCGGGAAACCGGAGTACGGCGCGTACGCGCGTTGCATCGCCTCCCTGGCGGCGGTCCGCAGCCGCGCCCAGTCGATCTCTGTCATGGGCCTACCGTACGCGAGCCACCCCTCCGCCCTACCAAAGACCGCATTACGGTTTAAAGACAGACCTATATGGCCGCTCCAGCACGGCCGCTGTGTCGCGGGTGGCCCGAAACCTGTCCGTAACGGTGACGATCGCCCAGGTGGCGGGTTTGTCTCCGGATGCCTGCGGTTGCATAACGGTCTCCCCACAACTTGCCCCTGAGATGGCGGGCGATATGTCCGAACCCTGATCCTGGTGGCAGATCGGGCGACCAGAACGGTTCTGCGCCCTGTGTCATGCTCTAGGAGGCATGGTGGCTAAGTTGATGCGGCTGGTCGCCGGGGTGGCCGGGCTGTCCCTGTTCGTCGCCGGCTGTGGTTCCGCCCCCGAGGAGGAGGAGAGCGGCACCGGCGCCAAGGCCTCGGACTTCTCCGCCTGTATGGTCACCGACACTGGCGGCATCGACGACCGCTCGTTCAACGCGGCCTCCTGGGCGGGCATGCAGGCGGCCAAGAAGAGCACCGGCGCCGAGGTGCAGTACGTCGCCTCCACCAGCGAGAACGACTACGTCCCCAACATCACCCGGCTGATCTCGCAGAAGTGCAACCTGGTGGTGTCGGTCGGCGGGCTGATGGCCGAGGCCACCGGCCAGGCGGCCAAGGCCAACGCGAACCAGAAGTTCGCCATCGTCGACTCCGGCTCGGTGCCGCCGAACGTCTACGGCATGGAGTTCAACACCGCGCAGAGCTCCTTCCTGGCCGGCTACCTGGCCGCCGGGATGTCCAAGAGCGGCAAGGTCGCCACCTTCGGCGGACTGCCCATCCCGCCGGTGACGATCTTCATGGACGGCTTCTACGAGGGCGTCCAGTACTACAACAAGCAGAAGGACAAGAAGGTCGAGGTCCTCGGCTGGAACGAGGCCAAGCCCAAGTCGGGCTCGATGGCCAACTCCTTCACCGACCAGGGCGCCGGCAAGCGGATCGCCGGCAACTTCATCCAGCAGGGCGCCGACATCATCTTCCCGGTCGCCGGCGGCACCGGTCTGGGCGCGGCCGCCGCAGCCAAGGAGAGCGGCGGCAAGGTCAGCGTCATCTGGGTGGACACCGACGGCTGCGAGTCGGCCAGCCAGTACTGCGACGTCTTCCTGACCAGCGTGACCAAGGGCATCGCCGGCGCCGTGCAGACCACCATCGAGACGGCCGCCAAGGGCCAGCAGCTCACCGGCTCCTACCTGGGCACCCTGGAGAACGGCGGCACCGGCCTGGCGCCGTTCCACCAGTTCGACGGCAAGGTCCCGGCCGAGCTGAAGGCCGAGCTGGAGAAGATCAAGCAGGACATCATCTCCGGCACCATCAAGATCACGTCCCCGAACCAGCCGAAGAGCAGCTGATCGGCGACACGTCCGCGACCGTGGGGCGGGACCGGCCGGTCCCGCCCTGCGGCACGCCCACAGGGAGGTCGGCGGTTGTCCCTTGAGCTCCGCGGGATCACCAAGCGCTTCGGCTCGCTGGTGGCCAACGACGGCATCGACCTGGAGGTCCGCCCCGGGGAGATCCACTGCCTGCTCGGCGAGAACGGCGCCGGCAAGTCGACCCTGATGAACGTCCTGTACGGGCTCTACCAGCCCGACGAGGGCGAGATCCGCATGGACGGGAAGCCGCTGGTGCTGAGCGGCCCCCGGGACGCCATCGCGGCCGGCATCGGCATGGTGCACCAGCACTTCATGCTGGTCGACGTGTTCACCGTCGCCGAGAACATCATGCTCGGCGACGAGCGCACCGGCTCCCCGCTGGCCTTCGCCGGCTGGCTGGACCGCCGCCGTGCCCGCCGCGACGTCGCCGAGGTCTCGGCCCGCCACGGCCTGGACGTGGACCCGGACGCGCTGGTGGCCGACCTGCCGGTGGGTGTGCAGCAGCGGGTGGAGATCGTCAAGGCGCTGATCCGGGACGCCCGGGTGCTGATCCTGGACGAGCCGACCGCGGTGCTCACCCCGCAGGAGACCGAGGAGCTGTTCACGGTCATGCGCTCGCTGCGCGAGGCCGGCCGCTCCATCGTCTTCATCACCCACAAGCTCAAGGAGGTCAAGGCCATCGCCGACCGGATCACCGTGATCCGGCGCGGCGCGGTGGTCGGCACCGCCGGCCCCGACGCCTCGGAGGCGGAGCTGGCCGGGCTGATGGTCGGCCGCGACGTCCGCCTCACCGTGGACAAGGCGCCGCCGGCCCTCGACGAGGACGCCGAGCCGGCCTTCGCCGTGCGCGGCCTGACCGTCCTGGACGAGTCCGGGCAGGCCGCCGTGGACGACGTCACCTTCGAGATCCGGCCCGGGGAGATCCTCGGCGTCGCCGGGGTGCAGGGCAACGGGCAGACCGAGCTGGCCGAGGCGATCCTCGGGCTGCGCCCCGCCGCCGCCGGCGGGATCTGGCTGGACGGCCGGGAGCTGACCGGCCGTTCGCCCCGCCAGGTGCTGCGCGCCGGGGTCGGCTACATTCCCGAGGACCGCAGCCACGACGCGCTGGTAGCCGACTCCAGCGTGGCCGAGAACCTGGTGCTGGACCTGTTCGACCGGCCGCCGTTCGGGCGCCGGGGGACGATGGACGTGCGGGCGGTCCGCGACAACGCCGAGCGGCGGGTGGCCGAGTTCGACATCCGCACCTCCTCCATCGACACGTCGGTGGGCACGCTGTCGGGCGGCAACCAGCAGAAGGTCGTCGTGGCCCGGGAGATGTCCCGCCCGCTGCGGCTGCTGGTGGCCGCCCAGCCGACCCGCGGGGTGGACGTGGGCGCCATGGAGTTCATCCACCGGCGGATCGTGGCCGAACGCGACCAGGGCCGCCCAGTGCTGATCATCTCCACCGAGCTGGACGAGATCTTTGGGCTGGCCGACCGGATCGCGGTGATGTACCGGGGCAGGATCACGGCGATCGTTCCCCCCGACACCTCCCGCGCGGACATCGGCTGTCTGATGGCCGGGATCGTCCCGGGCAGCGACGACGCCCCGCCCTCCGGCGACGGGACGCCCCCGGCCCCCGACGCGACCGCACCGGACACGGCGGCACCGGATGCAACGGTGGCGGACACAACGGTGGCGGACTCGGCGGTGGCGGACTCGGCGGCACCGGACGCGGCCGAGGCGGGGGACGAGCCGGATCCGCGGCAGGACGCGCCCGTGAAGGACGGTGACAAGTGAGCGAGCAGGCGACACCGGCCAGGGAGGCGGCGGCCGAGCCGGCCGCCGGCGGCGGGGAGCCACCGGAGGCCGACCGGTTCCGCAGGCTGGTCGCCCAGACGGTGGCCGGGCCGCCCTGGGTGGTGACCGTGCTGGCGATCGCGCTGGCCCTGGTCGTCGGCGGCCTCCTTATGATCATTTCGGATCCGGAGGTCACCGACACCTTCGGGTACTTCTTCGCCCGGCCCGCCGACGCACTGTCGGCGTCCTGGAGCGAGGTGTCCACCGCCTACGCCGCGCTGTTCAAGGGTGCGATCTTCAACCCGGACGCCGCCGGGTCGCTCACCGAGGCGCTGCGGCCGATCAGCGAGACGCTCACCGAGGCCACCCCGCTGATCTTCGGCGGGCTGGCGGTCGGGCTGGCGTTCCGCGCCGGGCTGTTCAACATCGGCGGCCAGGGTCAGCTGATCATGGGCGCCATCGCCACCACCTGGGTGGGCTTCACCCTGGACGCCCCCGGGTTCGTCGCACTGCCCGCCGCGGTGCTGGCCGGGCTGGCGGGCGGCGCGCTGTACGGCGCGCTGGTCGGCTGGCTCAAGGCCGGTCCCGGGGCGCACGAGGTGATCGTCACGATCATGCTCAACTATGTGGCGTTCCTGCTGCTGGGCTATCTGATCGGCAGTGACGTGTTCCGCGACCCGGACAACCCGCAGCCGATCTCCAAGCCGGTCGCCGACGCCGCCCGGCTGCCGCACCTGTTCGGCGACTCGCTGCGGGTCAACGCCGGGCTGCTGCTGGCCATCGCCGCCGTGGTCTTCACCTGGTGGCTGCTGAACCGCTCCACGCTGGGCTTCCAGTTGCGGGCGGTCGGCGCCAACCCCAGCGCCGCCCGCACCGCCGGGATGAGCGTCGGGTACGGACAGATCATGGCGATGACGCTGTCCGGCGGGCTGATGGGCCTGGTGGGGATGTCCCAGGTGCTCGGCACCGCCAACGCCAACAACGCGCTCACCCAGCAGATCGACGCCGGGCTCGGCTTCACCGCGATCACCGTGGCGCTCCTGGGCCGCGCCTCGCCGGTCGGCACCGTGGCCGCCGCGCTGCTGTTCGGCGCGCTGCAGGCCGGCGGCCGCGAGATGCAGGCGGCGGCCGGGGTGTCGATCGAGATCGTCACCGTCATCCAGGCGCTGATCGTGCTGTTCGTGGCGGCCCCGCCGCTGGTGCGCGGGATCTTCCGGCTGCGCGGCGAGGGCGGCGGGCACAGCGGCCTGCTGGCGAAGGGATGGAACGGCTGATGGGGACCACACGCCAGGCCCACGGCCGGTGCCGGGCGACCGGCGGTCGCGGGACCGACGGACGGCCCGGAACGCAACGAACGCAACGAGTGAACGGGGGCCGGCGGTGAGCGCGACGCTGACGCCGACGACCGCGCCGGGTTCGGCGACCGCCGCCGCCACCGACCGCGGCCACTGGTACGTCGGCGGCGCGATGACCCTGGTGGGCCTGTACGCGCTGGTGGCGTTCGGGCTCGGCAGCCGCACCGACGACGGCGCCAAGGCGGTGTTCAACCTCAACCTGCTGGGCGATCAGGCGATCAAGGTTCCCGACCTGACGGTGCCGGCCGGGCCGACCGCGATCGCGCTGTCGCTGGTCTGCGTGGCGGTCGGGGTGCTGCGGCTGGCGGTCCGGCTGACCGGGTCCCGCCGCACCGCCGCCACCAGCGCGTACCTGGTGGCGTTCGTCGCCGCGTTCTTGGTGTGGGCCACCTCCGGGCACAGCCTGAACTTCACCTCGGTGCTCAACGCCACGGTGCTGGCCGCCACCCCGCTGATCCTCGGCGCCCTGTGCGGCGTGCTGTGCGAGCGCTCCGGCGTGATCAACGTGGCGATCGAGGGCCAGTTCCTGGTCGGCGCGTTCGCCGCCTCGTTCTTCGCGTCGGTGTCGGGCAGCCTGTGGGCCGGGCTGGTGGCCGGCTGCCTAGCGGGCGGCCTACTCGGCGCGATGCTGGCGGTCTTCGCCAACCGCTACCTGGTGCAGCAGGTGGTGCTGGGCGTGGTCATCAACCTGTTCGCCGCGGGCCTGACGGGCTTCCTGTACGAGCGGCTGATGCAGGCCAACCCCGAGTACAACAAGACGATGGCGTTCTCGGCGATCCGCATCCCGGTGCTGTCGGACCTGCCGGTGGTCGGCCCGGTGCTGTTCGGCCAGAACGCCGTCTTCTACCTCACCGTGATCCTGATCGCGGTCGTGCAGATCGGGCTGTTCCACACCCGCTGGGGCCTGCGCACCCGGGCCGTCGGCGAGCACCCCACGGCCGCCGACACCGTCGGGATCAAGGTGGTGGCGATGCGTTACCGCAACGTCATCCTGGGCGGCCTGATCGCCGGTCTGGGCGGGGTCTGGCTGACCATCGGCCTGAACATCACCTTCAACAAGAACATGGCCGCCGGGCAGGGCTTCATCGCCCTGGCCGCGCTGATCTTCGGCCGCTGGTCCCCGCTGGGCGCGGTCTCGGCCGCCCTGCTGTTCGGCTTCGCGGGCGGCATCTCGGTCTCCCTGCAGCCGCTGGAGACCCCGGTGCCCACCGCGTTCCTGTCCATGACCCCGTACCTGGCCACCATCTTCGCGGTCGCCGGTCTGGTCGGCGCCGTCCGGGCCCCCGCCGCGGACGGCATCCCGTACACCAAATCCTGACCCGCCCCACCCCGGCAGATCTCGCCGATCTTGACGCTATTGCTGTCTGAACGCGGTTCGGAGCGCAGTAACGGCAAGATCGGCGAAGGTAGCAGCCACCGCCCAGCGGCCCTAGCGGACCATGCGGGGGTACAGCGGCAGGTCGGCCCGTACGGTGACGCCGTGGCCGGGCACGGCGTCCAGGGTGAGCTCGCCGCCGACCTCCTCGGCCCGCTGGCGCATCGTGGCCAGCCCGAGCCCGGCCGAGCCCCCCGGGACGCGGCCGTGGCCGTCGTCGGCGACGGTGAGCACCAGCCGCCAGTCGCCCTCCCTGACCAGGGTCACCCTGACACGGGTCGCTTCCGCGTGCCGCCGGGCGTTGTGGACGGCCTCGCACGCGATCCGGTACGCGGCCGTCTCGATCGCCGGCGGCAGGTTCCCCAGCGGCTCGCCGACCCGGACCTCGACGACCGGACCCGGGTCGCCGGGGGCGGCCAGCTCGTACAGGGCGGCGGCCAGCCCGTGCGCCTCCAGGCACGGCGGGCGCAGCCCGTCCAGCAGCGCCCGCAGCTCGGCGACCGCCCCTTGCACGTCCGACTGGATCAGGTCGAGCATCGCCCCGGCCGCCTCCGCCGAGCCGCCGTCCAGCAGCCGGCCCGCCGTCGCCGCGCGCATCGCGACGGCGGTCAGGATCGGGCCGAGCCCGTCGTGCAGTTCACGCCGCAACCGGGCACGCTCCGCGTCCCGCTCGGGGTGGGGCGAGCCCTTCCCCGCGGTGGCCACGTGGGCTTGTGTTGACGCGGGCATGCGCCCCTTCCCTTCGCCGTGCCTTCGTTATGGCACCACTATTCCCGCGCGAGGTTGCAATCGGCTTGGAACCGGCTTGGCCCCCAGGTCAGCCGGTATCCAAGGCGCGGCGAAAGGACTGCGGACGGGCGGCGGGGGCGCCCACCGTCAGACGCCGCCGGTGACCGTGATCACCTGGCCGGTGATGCCGGTGTTGGCGGCCGAGCCGAGGTAGACGACGGGGCCGGCGACCTCGGCGGCCTCCAGCAGCCGGCCGAGCGGGGCGCGGGCGCTGTAGACGTGGCCGTAGGAGTCGGCGATCTCGGTGTTGGTGTCGGTGCGGGTCAGGCCCGGCTGCACGACGTTGGACAGGATGTCGCCGTCCTTGCCCAGCGAGAACGCGGCCGAACGGCTGAAGCCGTGCAGCGCCGACTTGGCCGCCGCGTAGTACTCGCTGCCGGCGGCGCCCTCGGTGGCCAGGCTGGAGGAGATGTGCACCAGGCGGCCCCATCTCTGCCGCCGCATCACCGGGGCGACCTCGCGGCTGAGCCGCAGTGCGCCCTCGATGTTCGTGTGCAGCACTTGCCGCCAGGCGTCGTCGGGAACCGCCTCGAAGGGACGGTCCGGGTCCGGCGCGGAGGCTCCCCAGTGCACCGCGTTGTTGACCAGCACGTCGATCCGGCCGCTCCACTCCAGCACCGCGCCGGTCAGCGCGCGGGCGGCCTCGGGGTCGGCCATGTCGTACCGGGTCGCCAGCGCCCGTCCGCCGCCCTGCTCGATCTCCTTGGCGAACCGTTCGGCCTCCGCACGGGCGCCGTGGTAGGTGAGGACCACGTCGGCGCCCTCGGCGGCGAAGCCGCGGGCGATGGCGCGGCCCAGCCCGCCCGACGCCCCGGTCACGATGACGGTGCGGCCTTCCATTCCCAGATCCATTGCGAACCCTCCCGGGGTCTGTGTTTCGCGCTGCGGCCTCGCGGTGAGGCCGTGCAAGCCACCGTGCAGGGCCGGACGCGTCGCAGACAGACCGCGCTCAGACTGGCCCTGGCAGGGCCACGATCGGCGGCGGGCCGGAGGCTAGGTTGTGCTCTTGACCCCCTTCCCGCCCGAAGGCGGGGTTTGCACGCTTGAGGAGGCTGATGAGCGGCAATGAGCTGGGCGCCTTCCTGCGCGCCCGCCGGGAGGCCATCACCCCGGCCGAGGTCGGGCTGCCGGCCGGCATCCGGCGGCGCACCCCCGGCCTGCGCAGGTCGGAGCTGGCGACGCTGGCCGGGATCAGCGTGGAGTACCTCACCCGGCTCGAACAGGGACGGGACCGCCACCCGTCGTTCCAGGTGCTCGGCGCCCTCGCCGACGCGCTGCGGCTGTCGCTCGCCGACCGCACCCTGCTGCTGCGCGCCGCCAAGGGCGAGCACGGCCCTGGCATGTGCCTGGGCGCCGCGGCGCCTCCGGCCCGCACGGTGCGGCCCACCGTGCGGGCACTGCTCGACACCCTGGAGCCCGCTCCCGCCCTGCTGCTGAACCGGCTGAGCGACGTGATCGCCCACACCTCCGGGTACGCACGGCTCGCCGCCCCTCTCGGCGTGCTGCAGGGCCACCCGCCCAACCTCATCCGGTACCTGTTCACCGACCCGCGGGCCCGTGCCGCCCATCCGGAATGGGACCGGGTGGCCGACGAGCAGGTCGCCCGGCTGCGCAACGAGTCCACGCGCAGCGATCCGCACGTCGCCGAACTGACGAACGAGCTGTCGCTGTTCGCCGGTGCCGTGTTCACCGACCGGCTGGCGGCTCCGCCGAGCGCTCCCCCGCGGACCGGCGTCCACCGGCTCGTACACCCGCACGCGGGCGAACTCCGCCTGGCCTACGAGACCCTCGACCTGTCCGCCGACGACGACCAGTGCCTGCTGGTCTACCTGCCCGCCGACGAGGCCACGTCCGCCGCCCTCGACCGCCTCACCGGCCGCCGCCCCGGCGCCCTACGCGCCGTGAACGACCACCCCGCCGCCGGCCGGTACGGATGACCGCCGGCAGACGGCGGTGACCGCGCTGGACGGCCTCCCGCCTCAGCGGCCCTTGCGGTGGTAGGCGCGGATGGACAGCGGCATGAAGACCGCCATCAGCAGCAGGGACCAGCAGATCGTGGCGGCGACCGGGTGGGCCACCGGCCAGGCCGCGTCGGCGCTCGGGGCGCCCGGGTTGCCGAACAGCTGGCGGCAGGCGGCGGTGGCCGCGCTGACCGGGTTCCAGTCGGCGATCATGCGCAGCCAGCTTGGCATCCCCTCCGTGGGCACGAACGCGTTGGACAGCATCGAGACCGGGAACAGCAGCGGCAGCATCTGGTCGGCGGTCTGCTCGTTGCGGACCACCAGCCCGAGGTAGCAGCCCGCCCAGCTCAGCCCGTACCGCAGCAGCGCCAGCAGGGCGAACGCCGCCAGGGCGCGCAGTGGCCCGTCATGCGGCTGCCAGCCCACCAGCAGTCCCATGACCGCCATGATCACCAGGTTGAGCGCCCCGGACAGCGCGTCCGCCCCGGTCTGCCCGAACGGCACGGCCATCCGTGACATCGGCATCGAGCGGAACCGGTCCATCACCCCGCGCGAGGCGTCGGTGGCCACCTTCATGGTCATCGCCATCACCGAGCTGAAGGTGACCATCGCGAACAGCCCCGGCATCAGGTACTCGCGGTAGTCGCCGCCGCCGGGCACCTTGATCGCGCTGCCCATGACGTAGCCGAACATCAGCACCATCACGGCCGGGAAGACCAGCGCCGCGACCAGCTCTCCGGGCTCGTGCCGCATCCGGGAAAGCTCCCGGCCGACCAGCGTCGCCCCGTCCTCGATCGTCCAGCGCAGCCGCCCCCGCCAACCGGTCCCGGCCATGGTCGTCACAGCCATCACGCCACCTCTCCCTCGTCATCCCGAGCCGTCCCGCCGACCCGGCCGCCCTGACCCGCCCCAACGCCTCGGCCCGCCGGAACGGCCTGCCTCACCGCACCATTCGGATCCGCCGGAACGTCCTGACCCGCCGAGGTGTCGGGGGCGGCCGGGGGGTCGTGGGCGGTTCCGTCGGTCAGGTGGAGGAAGACCTCGTCGAGGGATGGGCGGCGCAGGGTGACGTCGGTGACGGCGACGTCGGCGCGGTCGAGTTCGCGGACGACGTCGGCGAGCCGGAGGGACGCCGGGGCCGGTGAGGTGAGGCGGCCGGGGGACGGGGCGTGCGGGGCGGTGCCGGTCATGGCCGCCAGGACGTCCGCCGCCACGGCGGACGAGCCCGGCTCCTCCAGCAGCACGTCGACCCGGTTGCCGAGGGTGGCCTTGAGCTCGTCGGGGGTGCCCTGGCCGATCACCCGGCCGTGGTCGATGACCACGATGTCGTCGGCGAGCCGGTCGGCCTCGTCCAGGTACTGGGTGGTCAGCAGCACCGTGGTGCCGTCGTCGGCCAGCCGGCGGACGGCGTCCCAGATCTCGCCCCGGCTGCGGGGGTCCAGCCCCGTGGTGGGCTCGTCCAGGAACAGCACCCGGGGCGCGACGAGCAGGCTGGCCATCAGGTCGAGGCGGCGGCGCATTCCGCCGGAGTAGGTGCCCGCGACCCGGTCGGCCGCCTCCGCCAGGCCGAAGCGTTCCAGCAGCTCGTCGGCGCGCCGCCGGGCCCGGGCACGCGACAGGTGGTGCAGCCGGCCGAACATCCGCAGGTTCTCCCGGCCGGTCAGCTTCTCGTCCACGGCGGCGTACTGCCCGGCCAGCCCGATCAGGGCGCGCACTCGGTCGGCCTCGCGCACCACGTCATGCCCGGCGACCCGGGCGCGTCCGGCGTCGGGGTCGGCGAGCGTGGCCAGGATCCGCACCGCCGTGGTCTTGCCGGCGCCGTTCGGCCCGAGCAGGCCGCAGACCTTTCCGGCCGAGATCGCCAGATCCAGACCGCGCAGCGCGTGGACGTCGCCGAAGCGCTTGTGCAGCCCCTCGGCGACGACGATCGGCTCGTCCATCATCTCTCCTCTGGGTACGCCGTACGCATAATGAGGAGACTAGATACCGGGTACGTCGTACGCAACTGCTTTCCGTGGGCCGGCCCGCGCGCACTGAGTACGATGCACGCGAAGACGCAGGTGAGGGAGGTGGACTCCGTGGGCGACGCGCCCGACATCATCTGGCTGCGGCCGGAGAGGCCGGCCCGTGGCCCCAGACCCGCCTACAGCCGTGCGCAGATCGTCGAGGCGGCCATCAGAGTGGCCGACCACGAGGGCCTCGACGCCGCCTCGATGCGCCGGGTGGCGAAGGAGATCGGCGCGGGCACCATGTCGCTGTACCGCTACATTCCCCGGCGCGAGGACCTGATCGAGCTGATGGTCGACGCCGCCCTCGGCGAACTGGACCTGCCCGAACGGCCCTCCGGCGACTGGCGCGCCGACCTGACCCTGCTGGCCCACGGCCTGCGCGCGGTGTCACTGCGCCACCCCTGGCTGACCCGCCTGCCGCAGACCCGCCGCGTCTTCGGCCCGAACGCGCTGCGGATGCTGGAGTTCGGCGGCGGCACGCTGGACGGCCGCGGCCTGTCCATCGACGAGATGATGACCCTGTTCGGCATCTTCAACGGCTACGTGGACGGCTTCGTCCGTGCCGAGGTCTCCTGGGCCGAGGAGGAACGCCGCACCGGCATGGACCGCGACCAGTGGATGGCGTACACCTCCCCCTACGTCCACCAGATTCTCGCCGGCGGCCGGCACCCGGTCTTCAGCAAGGTCGTCATCGAGGCCCGCCAGCCTCACATGGACCCCGAGGCCCGCTTCGAGTACGGCCTGGGCCTGATCCTCGACACCATCGCCGCCAGCATCCCCGCCCCGAGCGGGCAGGCGTCCTGATCCACCGGCCGCGACCACCGCTCTCCCCGGCCGGAGCCGCACGTCTGGGGTCTTGATCGGGTGGTGTGCGCTCTTGAGGGCGGTGGTCCAGGACTGATTTCAGATGCGAAATCGCCTACTGCGCGGCGTCTGAGGCCTGGTCCGCCCGAGTGTGAAGTTTCGCCTTCGCGATGTGAGGTACCTCGTGCACACCACATCGAAAGAGGTTCTGGCGAGCGCCCACGCGCGGTCTCTCGCGGGTGCCCGGCCATGAGCCACGGACACGGAAGACGGGCGTCACACCGGACGTGTGCCGCCGAGGTCTCGCACAGTGGAGGTCGAGAGCAGTGGCTTTGCCCACCAGGCATCAGCACGGACTGTGGCAACAGGGGTCGTGGCCTGGCCGATCGTGGGATTCCCCGGCCCGATCGCGGGGCCGGACAAGCCGGCTGTCCGCCCAGACCACTGAGACCGAGACCGACGGCGTGCCGGCCGTGCGGGTGCCCGCGCCCAGGCAGGGCGAGTCCCGGCGCATCGAGACCAAGGGCTGAAGGCCCGCTGCCGGCGCTTCCGTGCGGACCCGGCGGGCCGCATCGGAACGGCGGCAGGAGGAGGTGAAACCGATCATCGCGGCACTGGTCGCGCCTTTCGCGGCCCTCATCGGCCTGCTGCTCATGCAGCGCCTGGAGACGGCGCTTCTGGCCCCCTCTCCGGCCCCCGAACCCCCTTCCGACGCGCCGATCGCCCCGCCCGGGCCCACGGCGACGTCCCCGCTGTCCTCATCCACGGCAACACCCGACCTACCCGAGCCCACGGCGACGGTCGACCTGCCCCAGCCCACGGCGACGCCCGAGCCGGCTAAACCCATGGCGGCGGCCGAGTCGTCCTCGGCACGGCCGGGAAGTGGAGGCGGCCAGGGAGGCTCGCCGGACTCCCTTGAGCCGGACTCCCTTGAGGAGGACAACGTTTCGGTGCTCCGGTCGTCGCCCGCCGCCCGGCGGCGCGCACTCGCCGAGCGTGACGGGACGCCCTCTGCCGGGGACGTTCCGCCCGCCCGCGACCACCTGTCCGCCCGGCGCGCCCAACTCGCCCGTCGCCGGCGGAGGTGGGGCCACCAGCTCCGCCACGGACGCTCGTACGGCACCGCCCAGACATATCCACGACCCGCTGTCCGCCAGCGGGCAAGCGTGCCTCCCCCGCGAAGCCGGAGCGCCTGAACCGACGAAAGCCGAGCCGACGAAAGGCCGGGTCCCATCGGGAACCCGGCCTTCGTTCACCGCCGTCAGCGGAGACGAGCCACCGACCGCACGGAACCGCCCGGACATGCCCGCGACCGCGCGCAAGCGTTCCTCCGCCGCAGAACCAACCGTCAGGCCGAGACGGTGTCCCCCAGCTCGTCGGTCATGGAGCGCCGGCCGTCCCACAGGGCGGTGAGGGCGGTGGCCGACAGGAAGCGGACGCCGACACCGATGCAGCTCTCGTCCACGTCGAAGTCGCCCCGGTGCAGGTCGTACTCCTCGGCCGAGCCGGGGGTGCGCACGCCCAGCCGGGCCAGGGCGCCGGGGACCGACTCCAGGTACCAGCCGAAGTCCTCCCCGCCCAGGCTCTGCGGGGTGGGGACGGGGGCGGTCTCGCCCAGCATCTGGATGGCGGCGTCCCGGAACATCTGGACGCTGGTCGGCTCGTTCACGGTGGGCGGGACGCCGCGCACGTACTCCAGGGACGCCTCGACGTCGTAGGCGGCGGCCACCGACTGCAGTAGGGCCTTCATCATCTCGGGGGCCTTGTGCCACGCCTCGTCGTCCAGGCAGCGGACGGTGCCCTCGGCGATGCCGTCGTCGGGGATGGCGTTGGCCACCGACCCTGCCGCGACCCGGCCCCACACCAGCGACAGGCTGGAGCGCGGGTCGACCCGGCGCGACAGCGCGGCGGGCAGCTCGGTGACGATCTTGGCCAGCGCGTACACCAGGTCGGCGGTCAGGTGGGGGCGGGCGGTGTGCCCGCCGGGGCCGGTCACCCGGACGTAGACCTTGTCGCAGGCGGCGGTGATGGGGCCGGCGCGCAGGCCGACCTCGCCGACCTCGATGCGCGGGTCGCAGTGCAGGGCGAAGACGCGGTCCACCCCGGCGATGCCGCCGGCGGCCATGACGTCCAGCGCGCCGCCGGGATTCTCCTCGGCGGGCTGGAACAGCAGCCGGACCCGGCCCGGCAGCAGCCCGGCCGCCGCCTGCTGGGCCAGGAACAGGCCGGTGCCCAGCACCATCGTGGTGTGCACGTCGTGTCCGCAGGCGTGCGCGACGCCGGGCACGGTGGAGCGGTAGGGCACGTCCTTCTCGTCCATCAGCGGCAGCGCGTCGATGTCGGCGCGCAGCGCCACGGTGGGCCCGTCGGCGGTGCCGACGTCACAGATCACGCCGGTGCCCTTGGGCAGCACCCGGGGGCGCAGGCCCACCTCGGTCAGCGCCCGTACGATCTGCTCGGTGGTGCGATGCTCGGCGTAGCCGAGTTCGGGATGCATGTGCAGGTCACGGCGGAAGTCGATCAACCGCCGGCCCGTCCGGGCGAGGAACGCGTCCAACTGCATCTGCAGCGCCGCGCCGTCCCATGGCGAGACGTCCGGCTCCGACCGCGGCTCGTCGGCCACGGCGGCCGGTTCCAGCCCGGGCATCACCCCGGGTCCCGGCTGCGTCATCTGTGCCCCCTGAGGATCAACGTCCTGGCCGGCCGGGCCCTGATGCGGGCGGGGCTCGGGCTCCTCGCCGGCGGGTGCCGGCCGGGCCGAGGACGGACGAGAGTCTGTCGTGGTGCCCGCCGGAGCGGGGCCACGGTCGTGCGCGTTGTCACCCGGCAGGTCACCCGGCATGTCGGCAGGCATGGCCGCGGACCTGCGCGGCGAGACCGGGTGCGGCCCTGGATCCGGGATCGGATCGGTGGGAGCGGGCCGGTGCCCGTGCAGCCCCCGAGGCGGCCGGGAAGGGCCTTCAGCCTCCCCCATACGCCACCTCCCGCGGGCTGACGAACCTGTCCTCCAGCAACTCGGTGACGGCCGCCTTGACCAGGTTCTCCAGCGTGCCGCCCTCGGCCCGGATCGCGCGCTGGCGTTCGTACGGGGCCCCGTGTTCGAGGACCTCGCCGGCCACCTTGAGCTGCTCGGCGCATCCCAGCCGGTCCGCCACGGGCTCGAGTTCCCTGATGAGTTCGTACAGATCGTCGCGGAGCGGTGCGGTGCTCCCGCCGTCATCTGTGATCACGATGGCGTCCAGGCCGTAGCGCGTGGCCCGCCACTTGTTGTCCCGTACGACCCATGCGGCCGGTCGGGGCAGAGTGTACCCGCGATCCAATTGCTGGTCGAAAAGGGTGACCAGGCTCTGGCAGAGGGCGGCGGCCATGCCGACCTCGCGCAGGGTGGGAATGCCGTCGAACATCCGGATCTCGATCGTGCCGAAGTCCGGATGCGGGCGGATGTCCCACCACACCTCCTTGATGCTGCGGATGCTGCCGGCCCGCAGCAGGGTGTCCATGTACTCCTCGAACTCCGCCCAGTCGGCCAGCAGGTGCGGCGGCCCGGCGGTGGGCAGCTGACCCCACACCACCGCGCGGCTGGAGGCCAGGCCGGTGTCGTGGCCGCTCCAGTACGGGCTGGAGGCGGTCAGCGCGAGGAAGTGCGGCAGGTACGCGGCCAGCGCGTTGACGATCGGGATCGCCTTGGCGCCGTCGCGGACCCCCACGTGGACGTGCACCCCGAAGGTCTGGATCCGCCGAGCCAGCCACTGCATCTGCTGGACCAGGTCGGCGTACCGCTGCACCGGGGCCATCACCGCGTCGCGCCAGTCGCTGATGGGATGGGTGCCCGTACAGGCCAGCTCAATGTCCCGGGAGGCGGTCACCGAGCGTAGCTGCGCGATGGTGGCGGCCAGGTCGGCGGTGGCCTCGCCGACCGTATGGCAGATTCCGGTCACGACCTCGACCGTGGACTCCATGAGCTCGTGACGGAGCCTGGGGATCTCCCCGCCCTCGCTGAGCCCGGGCAGCGCAGCGAGCACCTGGCGCGCCTCCTGGCGGAGCAGCCCGGTCTGCGCGTCGACGAGCTGGAGCTCCCACTCCACGCCCAGCGTCGCGCCCCGCGATGCCTTGAAGTCAATGGCCACGGCCAACCTCCGTGCACAATCCTTGCAGGTCGATGCGTGGCACGTGGCGCAATTGGGCCAGCGCATCCCTAAGCCCGGACAAACGCCCGATCATGGCGGTGCCCGGGCCGCGGACACCCCCATGATGCGCCGTGCGGGCCGCGCGGCGCCGGGCACCCCGCCCGTCCCGGCGGCAGTTGACCCACCGGGACGGGGAGCCTGTACGTTCAGTCACCCTTTTCGGCCACACCTCGCCAATCGGAACATCACCCGTTCGTACTAGTCAGTCCGTCCCAAACCTGGGGGACCTTGTCCGGGCACCGGCGCCGGCCGACCATGGGAGGTTCCTCACCCAACCCTGACGGCATAACGGGCGTCACTGAAGTTATCGGAGGGTACCGGCAATCCCGAATGGTCCCACTAGTCTTCGGCGGAGCCATGGAACACATACGTCGCGCGGCCACCGCGCTCACAGTGCCGCTGATCGCGGCACCCCTGGTCGGGCAACCGGCCGTCGCGCTCGCGGCGCCCGCAGCGCGGCGCCCGGCCGCGGTGCGGACGGTGCCGGGTCAGGATCCGGTCGGCGGCCCCCGGCTCGGCGAGCGCGGGGTGGTGGTGGCGGCCGCGCCGGGCGTCAAGGCACCACCAAAGATCAACGCGGGCTCCTATCTCATCGCCGACGCGGGCACCGGGCAGGTGCTGGCCGCCAAGAACCCGCACGGGCACTTCCTGCCCGCCAGCGCGCTGAAGATGCTGACGGCCGTCGCGCTGATCCCGAAGCTGGACCCGGACGCCACCGTCCGGCCCACCCAGGAGACCTGCGACGTCGAGGGCACCAAGGTCGGGATGACGCCCCGCCTGACCTACAAGGTGTCGGACCTGTTCCACGCGCTGCTGATGGTGTCGGGCAACGACGCGGCGCTGGGCCTGGCCCAGGCCGCCGGCGGGCTGCGGCCGACCCTGGACACGATGAACGCCGAGGCCAGGCGGCTGCGGGCGGGTGACACGCTGGCCGGGTCGCCCAACGGCCTCGACAAGGACCTCGGGCTGAGCGTCAGGACCCAGCACACCTCCGCCTACGACCTGGCGCTGATCATGCGGCAGGGGCTCAAGATGCCCGCGCTGCGCACCTACATCGGCAAGAACGATCACTTCTGGCCGGCGCCGCCCACCAAGGAGGAGCGCAAGAAGGGCAAGAAGACCGGCGGCTACCCGATCTACTCGCACATCCGGCTGCTGCCCGGCCAGCGGTACGCCTACCGGGGCATGATCGGCGGCAAGAACGGCTTCACCCTGGCCGCCGGGCAGACCTTCGTGGGCGCCGCCCAGCGCGACGGCCGGACGATCATCGTGACGCTGATGAACGGCGAGAACCTGTGGCCGGACACCACCGAACTGCTGGACTGGGGCTTCGCGTACGCCGGCAAGGCCAGTCCGGTCGGGGTGCTGGTCGACCCGGTGGACACCACCAAGCCCACCCCCAAGCCGCGCGGGACCGGGCTGCTGCCCACCGGCCCGCTGCCGGGCGGGTCGTCCGGCGGTGACTGGGTGGTGCTGGGCGGCGCCGCCGGCGCCGCCGTGCTGGTCGCGGGCGGCCTGTTCCTGCTGCTGCGCCGCCGCCGGCAGGCCGGAGCCGGCCCCGCGCCGCAGTACGGGCCGGCGCAGACCACACCGACGCAGACCGGGCCCGCTCAGAGCGGACCTCCGCCGTACCTGCACGGCGGACCGGGCGGCCGGGCACCGGACGACGACCGGCCACAGGGCTCCCCTGACGAGGCCAGGAACTGACGTCCCCGGGGCCTACGACCGGGAACGGGCACCGCGCTAACGCTCCACGACCGGAGTCGGTTTCGCCGCCCTGGCCTGCCCCGGCTCTCGGCCCGATCCCCGATCCGGTGCCTGATCCGCCTCCCGGACCGGCTCACGATCCGACGCCCGGTCCGCCTCCGGGTGCGGCTCCCGGTCCGGCTCGTGGTCGGTACGTCCGTTCCGGGGCGTCCGGTCGTCGCAGGGGCCGGAGTCGACCTTGTTGGCCTCGTTGGCGGCGTCCGCCCGCAGCACGACGCGGCGGGTGGCCGTCCAGGCGGCACTGAAGATCAAAAAGCGCGCCACCACGTCGATCCACACCAGCAGCCCGGCCACCACGGCGAACGACACGTACACCGGGTTGCGGGCGATGTGGGTCACCACCAGGGTGCCGGCCAGCTTGAGGATCTCGAAGCCGACCGCACCGAACAGCGCGCCCCGCAGCACGTCCCGCCAGGGCGCCCGGGTTCCCGACACCCGGGAGAACAGCATCAGGAAGATCAGCGTGTTGAAGCCGGTCGCCACCGCCAGCGACAGCAGCCGCAACGCGGTGCCCGCCCCGGGCGTGTCGCCCAGCCCCACCCAGTCCAGCACCGTGTGGCTGGCCTGGCCGGTGACCGTGGACACCACCACCGACAGGATCAGCATGCTGCCCAGGAACGCCAGCGTGCCGATGTCGTACAGCTTCTTGAGAAAGAAGTTGCCGCCGCCGGTCGGGTCGCCCAGCCAGATGTCGCGCAGCGCCTCGCGCACCGCGTTCATGCAGCCCAACCCGGTGAACAGCAGCCCGGCCAGGCCGATGACGCCGGCCGCGCTCCGGGCCTCGGCGATCTGCTCGACCCGCAGTTCGCCGTTCAGGCCGGGCAGCAACTCGGTGAACGCCTGCACCATGTACCGCCGGGCCTCCTCGCTGATCCCCACCAGGTAGCCCAGCAGCGAGTACCCCAGCGCGACCAGCGGGAAGAACGACAGGAACGCGTAGAAGGTGATCGCGGCGGCCAGCCGGTCACCGCGCTTGTCGTCGTAGCGTTCGAAGGCGCGGGCCAGATGGTCGAACCATGCCGAGCGGCGACGGGCCCCGTGCAGCGCCTCGACCACCAGATCCCAGCCCGACGTCACGCGCTGCCAGATGCCGCCGATCACCCGCACCATGACCCGTTCTGTACCCCCTGTGCACGGGTCGATTCGGCGAGAAGTCAGCCGTCCGGCGGCCGATCGGCCTCCTGGGGACCCGCCCCGCCGGCGCCGAACGTGTAGTCCCGCAGCGGGCGCCACACCCCGTCCGGGCCGTGCTCGTACAGCGAGAAGCCCCGCACGACGAACTCGGCCCGGTAGTCGGCCAGCTCCTTGAACGCCCGGTCCAGCGTCCGTTCGGACAGCTCGTGCGCCACCGTCACGTGCGGGTGGTAGGGGAACTGCAGGTCACGGGCGAGCGGACCGCTGCGGATCTTGGCCTCGATCCGCTCGCACGCGCCGATGCCGTCGGCCAGCGCGACGAACACCACCGGGGTGACCGGCCGGAACGTGGCGGTGCCGCTGAGCCGGATGGCGAACTCGTGCTCGCCCTCGGCGACCAGCCGCAGATGCTCCTCGATCAGCGGCAGCCGGCCGCCGTCCACCTCGGTCGGCGGCAGCAGCGTGATGTGGGTCGGGATGGAACGTGCCAGCGGGTCGCCGAACGACTCCCGCCAGCGCTGCAACTGCGGGCCGTACGGATCGGGGATCGCGATCGCCACCCCGATCGTGCGGGGATCGGCGGTCGGGCCGGGCTCCCCCGGCGCCTCCGGCCGGCCCCCCGTCAGCGGATCGTCACAGACCACGTCCCACGAATCCCACGCGTTCGCGCACGACCTCCATGGTCCGCGCGGCGACCGCACCGGCCCTGGCGGCCCCGTCGGCCAGGATGCGGTCCAGCTGCTTGTCGTCCTCCAGCAGCCGCTCGGTGCGCTCGCGGATCGGGGTGAACGTGTCGAGCAGCAGCTGGGCCAGGTCCTTCTTGAGCTGCCCGTAACCCTGCCCGGCATAACGCTGCTCCAGCTCGGCCACCGGGACGCCCTCCAGCGCGGCGTGGATCCGCAGCAGGTTGGTGACGCCGGGCTTGTTCTCCTCGTCGTAGCGGATCTCGGTGCCGGTGTCGGTGACCGCGCGCATGATCTTCTTGCGCATCGGGCCGGGGTCCTCCAGCACCTCCACGATGCCCTGCGGGGTGGAGGCCGACTTGCTCATCTTGACCCGCGGCTCCTGCAGGTCGGTGATCTTGGCGGCGCCCTGCGGGATGTAGGCCCCGGGCAGCACGAAGGTCTCGCCGAACCGATGGTTGAAGCGCTGCGCCAGGTCGCGGGTCAGCTCCAGGTGCTGCCGCTGGTCCTCGCCCACCGGCACCTGCAGCACCTGCCCCTCGCCGGGCTCGGGCGTGTAGAGCAGGATGTCGGCGGCCATCAGGATCGGGTAGGTGAACAGCCCCACGCTGGCGGCCGAGGCCCCGTGCTTGGCCGACTTGTCCTTGAACTGGGTCATCCGGCCGGCCTCGCCGAAGCCGGTCAGGCAGCTGAGCACCCAGGCCAGCTCGGCGTGCTCGGGCACGTGGCTCTGCACGAACAGCGCCGAGCGCTCGGGGTCCACGCCCATCGCCAGCAGCTGGGCGGCGGCCGCCCTGGTGCGGCGACGCAGCGCCTGCGGGTCGTGCTCCACGGTGATCGCGTGCAGGTCCACCACACAGTAGAACGCCTCGTGGGTGTCCTGCAGCGCCACCCACTGCCGCAGTGCGCCCAGGTAGTTGCCCAGGTGGAAGGAGTCGGCGGTGGGCTGGATGCCGGACAGCACGCGTGGCGCGGTTACCGAGGACATAGGCACGATTCGATTCTGTCAGGCTCCGTCGGAGGCGACGTCCCGAGGTGTGTCGTCCTCTGGGACGCCGCCCGCCGCGGAGAGGTTCGGGGCCGCCCCCGGGCCCGGTGCTTCCCCCCGGTCGGCCGGTGGCGGCAGCGGCATGACGCGCACGCGTGCCACTCGCCGCCCGTCCATGCCCGCCACCGTGAGCCGGTGCCCGGCGGACTCCACCGCGTCACCGGCCGCCGGCACCCGGCCGAGGACGGCCATGAGATGCCCGGCGACGGTCTCGTAGGGACCCGGCGGCAGCCGGATCCCGGTCTCGGCGGCGAAGGCGTCCAGGTTGAGCAGCCCGTCGACCTCCACGGCCCCGCCGTGCAGCCGGCGCGCCTGCGCGTCCTGCACATCATATTCGTCCCTGATATCGCCGATGAGCTCCTCGACCAGGTCTTCCAGGGTGACGATCCCGGCGGTTCCCCCGTATTCGTCCATCACGATCGCCAGGTGGTGGCGCTCGCGCCGCATCTGCGACAGGACGCTGAGCACCCGCATGGAGGCGGGCAGGTACTTCACCGGGCGGACCAGGTCGCCCACGCAGGTGGCGCGGCGGTCCGACACCGCCGGATCGAGCAGGTCGCGGACGTGGACGAACCCGATCACCTCGTCGTGGGAGTCCCGGTAGACGGGGAAGCGGGAGTGCGGGCTGGCGGCGACGGAGCGGGCGGCCTCGTGCAGCGGCAGCCGCGCGTCCAGGAACCGCACCTCGGTCCGCGGCACCAGCACCTCACGCAGTTGCCGGTCGGCGACCGCCAGCCTGGCCTGTAGCTCCTCCTGGACGACCCGGCCGGCGACGGTGGCCCGCTCCCCCGCCGGAGCCTCCTGCGGGGGAGGCCGCGGGGCCTGCCGGGGCGGCGCGAGCCGACCCGCGAGCCGACCCGCGAGCCGGGACAGCAGCCACAGCACGGGACGGGAGCAGCAGGCGAGCACGACCAGCACGGCCAGCCCTGCGTACTGCGCATACTGCGGCACCTCGGGGAACGTCATCGCCGCGGGCTCTCCGGCGCGGGTCTGTGCGGATCGTCGTCCATCATCGGGCCAAGTATGGGCGGGCCTGCCGAGTGTCGGTCTACCCATTCCCACCTCGGTCAAGCCGTAGTCGATCATTGCGGGCGGCCGCCGCGGCCCCGGCGGCTACGCTGGTAGCCCCCGCCGGCCCGTCCGCCCATCTCTGGAGGATTTTCGTGAAGCTGCTCGTCACCGGAGGCGCCGGTTTCATCGGCAGCGTGGTCACCGCCCAACTGCTGGAGGCGGGGCACGAGGTGGTCGTGCTCGACGACCTGTCCACCGGCCACGAGGACGCGGTGCCCGAGGGCGCCACGCTGGTGCGCGGCACCATGCGCGAGCGCGCCCTGGACGTGCTGGAGGGCGCCGGGTTCGATGCCGTGCTGCATTTCGCGGCCAGGTCGCTGGTGGGCGAGTCCGTCCAGAAGCCCGGCCTGTACTGGGACCGCAACCTGGGCGAGTCGCTGGCGCTGCTGGACGCGATGCGGCAGAGCGGGGTGGCACGGATCGTGTTCTCCTCCACGGCCGCCACCTACGGGGAGCCGGAGTCCACCCCGATCCTGGAGACCGACCCGACCCGCCCGACCAACCCGTACGGGGCGTCCAAGCTGGCGATCGACACGACGCTGACCGAGTACGCCCGGCTGTTCGGCTTCGGCGCGGTGTCGCTGCGCTACTTCAACGTGGCGGGCGCCTACGGCCGGTTCGGCGAGCGGCACGCGGTGGAGACCCACCTGATCCCGAACGTGCTGGCGGTGGCGGCCGGCACCCGCGATGCGGTGCACGTCTTCGGGGAGGACTACCCGACCTCGGACGGCACCTGCGTGCGCGACTACATCCACGTGGTGGACCTGGGCGTGGCGCACCTGCTGGCACTGGAGGCGTGCGCGCCGGGCCGCCACCAGATCTTCAACCTGGGCAGCGGCAGCGGCTCCTCGGTACGCGAGGTCGTGGAGGTCTGCCGGGAGGTGACCGGCCACCCGATCCCGGTCCAGGCCGGGCCGCGCCGAGCCGGCGACCCGGCGGTGCTGGTGGCCTCCTCGGACAAGATCAGGTCCGAGCTGGGCTGGAAGCCGGAGCGCGACCTGCGCCTGATGGTCTCCGACGCGTGGACGTTCCTGCGGTCCCAGGCGTGAACACGCTGGTCGCCGCCTTCGAGGAGGCTTACGGCCGGGCGCCGCAGGGCGTGTGGCGGGCGCCCGGCCGAGTCAACCTGATCGGCGAGCACACCGACTACAACGACGGGCTGGTGCTGCCGTTCGCGCTCGCGCAGGGTGTGTCGGTGGCCGCCGCCCGCCGGGACGACGGGGTGCTCGAACTGCGGTCCCTGCAGGCCGCCGCCGACGGCCGCAGCCTGCCGATCGACGGGCTGGCGCCCGGCACGGTGGACGGCTGGGCGGCCTACCCGGCGGGAGTGGCCTGGGTGCTGCGGGAGCACGGGGCCGGCGGCGCGTCGCTGCTGGTCGACTCCGACCTGCCGCAGGGCGCCGGGCTGGCGTCCTCGGCGGCGCTGGAGTGCGCCACCGCGCTGGCCCTGTGCGACCTGTACGGGCTGGAGATCGAACGCGCCGAGCTGGCCCGGCGGGCCCGGCGGGCCGAGGCGGAGTTCGCCGGCGTGCCGTGCGGGATCATGGACCAGTCGGCGGCGCTGCTGTGCACCGCCGGGCACGCGCTGCTGCTGGACTGCCGCAGCGGCCTGTCCGGGCAGGTCCCGCTGCGGCTGGGTGAGGACCTGTCGCTACTGGTGGTCGACACCCGCGCCGCCCATGCCCTGACCGGCGGCGAGTACGCGCGGCGCCGCGCCGAGTGCGAGCAGGCCGCCGCGCTGCTCGGGCTGGACTCACTGCGCGACGTGACCGACCTGGCGAGCACCCTGGAACGTCTGCCGGCCGTGCAGAGCAGGCCGTCCCTCCCGTTCCGGCGCAGGTCCGGGCAGACGGGACCGGACCCGGCCACGCTGCGGCGGCGCGTCCAGCACGTCGTCACCGAGAACCACCGGGTCGAGGCGACGGTGGGCCTGCTGCGCGCCGACGCCCTCGCCGAGATCGGCGGCATGCTCACCGCCTCCCACCTGTCGCTGCGGGACCAGTTCGAGGTCTCCTGGCCGCAGGCGGACGCGACGGTGGAGGCCGCGCTGCGGGCGGGGGCGCGAGGCGGGCGCATGGTGGGCGGCGGCTTCGGCGGCTCGGTCCTCGTCCTGACCGCCACCGACCGTGCCACCCACGTCCGCGAGGCCATCGACGCCGCCTACCAGGCCCGCGGCTGGCCCGCCCCCCACTACCAGGACGCCGTCCCCTCCCAGGGCGCCCACCGCATCCTCTGACGGCTCCAACAGCCGCCACCCGCCGCTTACTCGGCGGTGAGCTGGTCGCGGAACTCGGCGGCGGTGGCGGCGGCGCCATGCTCGTCCAGCTCGGTGAAGCCCTGGATGGACTCCTCCAGCCTGGCCAGCGCCTCCTCGGTCCGGCCGGCGTTGGCGAGCAGACGGGCCTCGTCGTAGGACGTCACTGCCGTCTCCCAGGTCAGCGCCGCCGGGTTCTCCTCGGGAAGGTCGCCGAGGGCGGCGCGGGCCACGCCCATCTCACGCAGCCCGTCGTCGAGCCGGCCGCTCCACATCAGGCACATCGCGTGGCGGCGGCGGGTGCGGACCACCCCGTAGGGATCACCGGCGGCGGCGAACGCCTCGGCCGCCTCGACGTACCGTTCGGCGGCCAGGGCGTCCTTGTCGGCGCCGGTCAGCACGTCGGCGGCCTTCTCCAGCAACTGGGCGGACAGGCCGGGGTGCTCCTCGTCGCGGGCCAGGCCGGTGTAGGTCTCGGCCGCCTCCTCTTCCTCGCCCATCTCCTGCGCCTGGGCCAGCAGGTAGCGGCAGCGGTGCTCGGCGTCGGTGTCCTGAAGGCGGGTCAGCATGGGCCACGCCTCCTCGGCGACCTCGGCCGCCTCGAAGTGGCGTTCGGCGTTGAGCAGCGCGACGGTCAGGTCCAGCCGGGAGTAGGCCGCCTGCGGGTAGGCGCCCTCGGCGGTGAAGACGGCGACCGCCTCGACCAGGTCCTCGACCGCCTCGGCGTGGCGGCCGTGGGCCGTCAGCCGGTTCCCGCGCACCGCGTACACGGAGGCCCGCAGCCCGGGCTGGCCCGCGGGGGCGTTGGCGATCGCCTCCTCCAGCAGCGCCAGCGCCTCGTCGGCGGAGGGGTCCTCCGGGGGCTGCGCCTCCTCGCCCATCAGGACCTGGGCGAGCATGAACGCCGTCTCCGCCAGCAGCCCGCCGCCGCCCAGCTCCCGGAAAGCGGCGCAGGCCCGGCGGAAGGCGGAGACCGTCTCGGGCATGTCCCCCAGCCGGGCCAGGGCCCGCGCCCGCACCATCTCGACCTCGGCGGCGTCCAGCGCATCGGTCGGCCGGGCGGCGGCGAGCACCGCCAGTGCCTCCTGCCCCCGGTCGGCGTTGACGTGGGCGTCGGCGAGCCGCAGCCGGGCCGAGACCGCCCGCCGGCTGCCGGGGGCCAGCGCGTCGAGCCGGGCCAGCGACGAGGTCAGCAGCTCCATGCCCTCGTCCGCGCGGCCCATGGCGCACAGCAGGGAACCGGTGCGGCTGCGGGCGTTCTGCGCGCGGGCCTCGTCACCGGCCTGGGTGTGCAACCCGGCCGCCCGGTCCCACTCGGCCAGCGCGCCCTCCGCGTCGCCGGCCGCCATCCGCTCGAATCCCGTCCCGTCGGCCCGCCGCCCCGCCTGGGCGGGCGTCGGCTCGGGGACCAACTCGTCAAAGCGGTGCCAGGCCGCCAGTGCAGCTGTCATGTCGCGGCGGGTCCACGCTTTCTCCGCCGCGTCCAGCAGCGCGTCCGGCCCGGTCGGCTCAGTCGGCTCGGGTGCCCGCACCGGCTCGGGAACGGGCGTCGGGCGTCGGGCGTACGGGGTCAGCGGCAGGTGCTCGACGATCGGCTCGGCCTCCAGCACCGCGCGGATCCGCTCGCCCTGCCGGGAGCTGCCGTTGCGGGCGTCGAACCGTTCCGCCAGCGTCAGGGCCTGCGCCGTCAGCTCGTCCCGCAGCTCGGCGGCGGGCACGTCCCGCCCGTCCGGGCGGGACAGCGGCAGCCCCTCGTCGGCGCCCGCCTCCGCCAGCCGCCGCAGCACCAGCGCGGACGCCGCCGCGAAGCGCATCGCCGCGTACGGGCTGGGCGCCCGGTCCAGCCAGCCCAGATGCCGCTGCACGATCTCCAGGCCGCGCGCCTGGTTACCGGTCAGCGCGCAGAACTCCAGATGGTCGGCGATGTCCGTCAGGTCGCGAAGGTTGGCGCGGACCAGCCGGTAGGCGCGGCGGTGAGCCCGTCCGGCCTCCTCCATCTGCCCGGTGCGCAGGTAGGCCGGCAGCAGCGCGGTGAGGATGCTCTGCGGCTGCTCGGTGCAGTTGAGCTCGGCGGACAGCACCGGGGCGGCGATCGCCAGGGCCTCCTCGTGGCGTCCCCGCCCGGTCAGATGGCGGACCTTGCCGGTCGGGTCGCAGCCTTGGCAGTCCGACAGCTCGTCTCGGGGCGCGGCGTGCCACTTGGCGAACCACTCGTCAGCCGCCGCGTCGTCGCCCACGTGCCGGACCACCACGTGCCGGTAGTGGTAAACGGCCTGCATGCTGTGCCCGCCGAGCCGGTAGCGCCGCTCCATGTCGTCCAGGACGGCGTAAGTCCGGTCGAGCGGGATCTCCGGGAACAGCGTCAGCGAGTTGACGATCCACTTGAAGTGCCACAGCAGCCGGTGCCCGCTGCCGAACCGGCCGGGATCGGCGTCGTGCTGGGACAGGCACCGGGTGAACGTGGTGAACATCTTGGCCGGTTCGCCGCCGTGCTGGTAGGCGGAGGTCAGCTCCATCCGTACCCGGTAGGCCAGCGCGTCGTCACCGGCGGCCTCCGCCCGGCGCAGCGCGTCCTCGACCAGCACGGTCCTGGCCTCCCCGTACGGCAGGTCGCCGGCCCGCGCCACCAGCGCGTAGACGTCATCGGTGCTCATGCGGAGTCTCCCGGCTTGTGCACGGCCCAGTCCAGCAGGCCCAGGAACGAACGGTTGAGCACGGCGGTGTCGGCCGCCCGCAGCGGATGGCGGCCCAGCAGCAGCGCCTGCCCGTACAGCCCCTGCACCGCGACCTCGATCAGCCCCTCCTCGGTCAGCGCGGTGATCCGCCTGGTCAGTGGGTTGCGGTGGTTGAGGACGAGCTGGGGGCGGTCGGCGGCCCGCAGGTCGCTCAGCGCGCCCAGCACGTCGGCCCACAGCTCGTCGGCCTGCTCGCGGGCCTCCTCCAGCTCGGCCTGGTGCCGCGCCGCCCGGCTGGTCAGGTACAGCGCCGGCAGGGACGCCGGGTCGAAGTCGCGGACGACCACCTCGCAGCCCAGCCGTTCGACGGCCCGCTGCGCGGCGGTCAGGAACGGGCGCAGCGCCAGCTCGGTGCCCGGGTCGAGCACCCCGAAGTGGGTGGTCAGCTCGGCCGGGTCCAGCCGGCGCAGCACCGCGTCCGGATCGATCCGCGGCAGCCGCTCGATGATCTCGGTGTCGTAGACGTAGCCGCCGTTGACCAGCCCCACGCCCTGCGCGCCCGACACTGCCGACAGTCGCCGGAACTCGTCCACGTCGGCGGTGTAGCGGCCGTCCGCGTGCCGGCGGCGGAACTCCGCCAGCGTCATCGGCCCCGCCGAGGTCTCGAACTCCAGCCATCGGTCGACGATCCGCAGCATCTCGTCGTCGTGCAGGGCCATCGCCTTGACCCCGAGGTGGTGCAGCCGTAGGAACCCGCGCAGCCGGGCCGGGTCGGTCTCGGCCAGCCGCACCAGCCACTGCCGGATCCGCTCGCCGAGCGCCTGCCGGGCCGACTCCAGCAGTTCGTCCTCGTACAGTGCCTCCCGGCTCGCGGTCGGCTTCAGCTCCCCGGCGTCCACCACGCAGCGCACGAAGAACGCCCAGTCGGGCAGCAGCCCCTCGACGTTCTCGGCCAGCAGCATCCGCTTGAGGTAGACCCGGTGGCCGCCGCGCGCCCCCGGTGACACCTGCTGCGGGATGACGAACGCCACCCCGGTCAGCCCGGCCTCCGGCACGTCTAGGTCGATCACGTCGTACGGCTCGAACCCGTACAGCTCGCGGCAGTACCCGGCCAGGGCCAGCCGCCGCCGGGCCGGGTCCGGATGGGACGCCCGCCAGGGCGGGCCGCCCCCGGTGATCTCCCGGCCGTCCACGGTGACGGTGAACGGCAGTAGCGACCCGTAGGCGCGGGCCAGCTCGGCGACCGTGGCGGGCGCGAGCAGCTCGGCGGCGCCGGGACGGGCCCGCAGCGCGACCGTGGTGCCCGGCTCGTCCCGCTCGGCCGCCCCGACCCGGTAGCGGCCGTCGGCGTAGCCGGTCCAGGCGACGGCGGCGCCGCCGCGCGCCGACCGGGTGACGACCTCGATCTCGTCGGCGACCAGGAACGCCGACAGCAGCCCGATGCCGAACTGGCCGAGGAAGTCGTGCCGGGCGAACCCCAGCTCGTCCCGCTTGGAGGAACGGCCGATGGTGGCCAGCAGCCGGTGGACCTCCTCCTCGGTCAGGCCCACCCCGTCGTCGTGGACGCGCAGCACCCCGCCGCCGGTCTCGATCCGCACCTCGCCGGTGCCCGAACCGCGGGCGGTGATCGCGTCCACCGCGTTCTGCAACAGCTCGCGCAGGTAGACGCGCGGGCTGGAGTACAGATGGCGGCTGAGCAGATCGACCACACCGCGAAGATCAACTTGAAACGCCTGGTCGGCCACCCGCCGAATCCTCCTGATCGCCCCGGAATGCGAGGGGCAGCCTATCGCCACCGCCCCCGCCCACCACCTGCTTTTCCACCGGGACCGGCCACACTGACGACACCGCGCAGGAGATCGGTGAACGCCACCCCCACAAGGACCGACGAACGACACCGCGCAGGGGATCAGTGGACGACGCCGCGCAAGGGTCCGGCAGATGGCATCGCGCGGGTGGTCAGTGGCGGGGGCGTCCCCGCCACGGCAGGAACCGGCGGTGCGACCCGAGCGCCGCCCACAGCGTCGCCGGGGGAATGCGGACGTCCAGGTTCTCCATGTCCGTCTCCTTGCGGCCGATGGCCGTCTCCCTGTCCACACCGGCGAACAGCAGGACGTCGGTGGCGGCCATCCGCACCAGCGTGCGCCCGGTGGTCAGCAGCGAGTACGTCTCCGACAGCTCGGAGAGCCGGTGCAGGATGTGCATCGCCCCGCGCGCCGCACGCCGGCGGACGTCGTGGTCGCCGGGCGCCCGCGCCAGCACGCGCACCGCCTCGGCCAGCTCGCGCACCAGCGGTGCCAGCTCGGCGCGTTCGTCCGCCCGTGCGGCCAGCGCGGTACGGCCGAGCGCGAAACAACTGCTGCCGAGCAGGTCGAGCCGTTCGGCCTCGGCGCTCTCGCGGGCGATGACCTCGGCCCGCCGCCACCACAGCAGCGTGTGCCGGATGTACCGGCTGCGCTGCCGGGCGTCGCCGAGGTCGGTCAGCCGGTCACTGGCGTCGCGCAGCCTTGCGATCGCCCGGCACACCGGCTCGACGTCCTCGTGCTCCAGCGCCTCGGCGGTCTGCTCCAACCCGTCGGCCATCCCCGCCAGCGCGGCCGCCTCGGCCCGGCGCAGCAGCCCGATCGGCTCGGACGGGAACAGCAGCTGGCTGAACGTCAGCGCCACCCCGGCCCCGATGAACGCGTCGACGAGCCGCTGGCCGCCGGCCTCGGGATAGCCGAGGGCGATGGTGAGGATCGCGCCGGCCGCCGCCTGGCCGATCACGATCCGCTGAGCGTTGATCATCACCGCGATGGTCATCGACCCGAAGACGGCGATCGCCAGCGCCCGGTACCCCGTCCCGACGTACAGCGCCAGCTCGGCGACCGCGATGCCCACGACGACCCCGACCAGCAGCCGCACCGAGTTGAGCCCCCGGCCGCCCCGCGCCGCGTTGAGCCCGATGACGGCCGCGATCGGGCTGAAGAACGGCTGGTGGTGGTGGACCAGGTGCTTGGCGATCAGCCAGGCCAGGGTCGCCGCGGCGGTGCCCTGCAGCACCAGCCACGCGTTCTCCCGCACCCGGCCGCACGCGCCGCGGACGGCACGGCCCGCCGCCGAGCACCACCGGTGCGCGTCGGCGCCGCCGAGCCGGGCCACGGCCCTCAGCCTGTCCGTACCGCCCATACCGGGCCCCGCACCGGCCGGGCCGGCGGCGTCCCGCGGCCGGCCGGGAACTCGGTCACCGGGCCCCGGACGCCCGGCTCGGTGGAACGTGTCATGCCGACTCCCTCCCGGACCGGAGGCCGTCCGGCGCCGGGCTATGGCCGACCTGTCCCACCTGCCGTTCGGTAAACCTCTGCACCCGGTCACCGGGCGTCCGGCCCGCCGTGCGCCGGCCGCGCCCCCGGACCTGCGGGCCGGGCCGGCACCTGCTCGGCATCCGGCCCGATCGCCCTCCAGGGCTCGTACCCAGGCCGCCCGGCTCCCCCGGCCACCGCCGTACGGGACCCGCCGTTCCGCGACCGCTCCCGTCCGGCGGCTCGGCGTCCGCCCGGAAAAGCCCTGGCGGGCGGGGGCGTGTCGCCCCCGCCCGCCAGGATGGACGGATCCGTGCCGAACCGGTCAGATGAGGCCCAGGCCGCGGACGGCGTCGCGCTCCTCGGCCAGCTCGGCCACCGAGGCGTCGATCCTCCCGCGCGAGAAGTCGTCGATCTCCAGGCCCTGGACGATCTCCCACCGGCCGCCGGAGCAGGTCACCGGGAACGAGGAGACCAGGCCCTCGGGGACGCCGTAGGAGCCGTCGGAGACCACGGCCATGGAGGTCCAGTCGCCCTCGGCGGTGCCGTTCACCCAGGTGTGCACGTGGTCGATCGCGGCGCCGGCGGCCGAGGCGGCCGACGAGGCGCCCCGGGCCTCGATGATGGCGGCGCCGCGCTTGGCGACGGTCGGGATGAAGTCGTTCTCCAGCCACGCCTGGTCGTCGACGACCTCGGCGGCGCCGCGCCCGTTGATCTCGGCGTGGAAGATGTCCGGGTACTGGGTGGCCGAGTGGTTGCCCCAGATGGTCATCTTCTTGATGGCCGAGACCGGCACCCCGGCCTTCTTGGACAGCTGGGCCAGCGCGCGGTTGTGGTCCAGGCGGGTCATCGCGGTGAACCGGTCGGCCGGGACGTCCGGCGCGTGCGAGCGGGCGATCAGCGCGTTGGTGTTGGCCGGGTTGCCGACCACCAGCACCCTGACGTCCTCGGCGGCGTGCGCGTTGATGGCCTCGCCCTGCGGCTTGAAGATGCCGCCGTTGGCCTCCAGCAGGTCGCCGCGCTCCATCCCCTTGGTGCGCGGGCGGGCGCCGACCAGCAGCGCGACGTTGGCGCCGTCGAAGGCGGTCTTGAGGTCGTCGGTGATGTCGATGCCGGCCAGCAGCGGGAAGGCGCAGTCCTCCAGCTCCATCGCGGTGCCCTCGGCGGCCTTGACGGCCTGCGGGATCTCCAGCAGCCGCAGCCGGACGGGTACGTCCGGGCCGAGCAGCTGCCCGGAGGCGATCCGGAACAGCAGCGCGTAGCCGATCTGCCCGGCGGCGCCGGTGACGGTGACGGTGACTGGGGTGCTGGTCATGGCCTTCATCTCCTGGCGGAGCCTGACGAGCTCAGGCGACGGGTCGTCGGGATCTCTCGTTGTCGAGATAGTTCGAGGCCAGGCTATCGCGCCCCGCCCGGCCTGAGGTCCGGGGGCCTCGCGTGCGACAACGCGAAGGCCGCCCCGGAGACTCCGGGGCGGCCTTCGATGACCTCATCCCCGCGTACGCGGGGCCAACTCTTGGTCGCCCTCGACCAGCAGCGCCAGGTCGGGACCATCCCCGCAGCAGCGGGGAGTGATCACTTTACTACTTCTCGCTGACCTTCTTCTGGAGGTTGACGTCGAGCGCGTGCAGGAACTCCTGCGTGGTCAGCCACTCCTGCTCACCCGGGACGAGCAGGGCCAAATCCTTGGTCATCTGGCCGCTCTCGACGGTCTCGATGCAGACCTGCTCCAGCGTCTCGGCGAACGCGGTGACCTCGGGGGTGTTGTCGAGCTTGCCCCGGTGGGCCAGGCCGCGGGTCCAGGCGAAGATGGACGCGATCGGGTTGGTGGAGGTCGGCTTGCCCTGCTGGTGCTGCCGGTAGTGACGGGTGACCGTGCCGTGCGCGGCCTCGGCCTCCACCGTCCTGCCGTCCGGGGTCATCAGCACCGAGGTCATCAGGCCGAGCGAGCCGAAGCCCTGGGCGACGGTGTCGGACTGCACGTCACCGTCGTAGTTCTTGCAGGCCCAGACGTAGCCGCCCTCCCACTTCATGGCCGCGGCGACCATGTCGTCGATCAGGCGGTGCTCGTAGGTCAGGCCCTTGGCCTCGAAGTCGGCCTTGAACTCGGCCTCGAAGATCTCGGCGAACACGTCCTTGAACATGCCGTCGTAGGCCTTGAGGATCGTGTTCTTGGTCGACATGTAGACCGGGAACTCGCGGTCCAGGCCGTACCGGAACGAGGCGCGCGCGAAGTCCTCGATGGACTTGCGGTAGTTGTACATCGCCATCGCGACGCCGCCGCCCTCGGGGTACTGGGCGACCTGGAACTCGATCGGCTCCGAGCCGTCCTCGGGGGTGAACGTCACGGTCAGCGTGCCGGGGCCGGGCACCTTGAAGTCGGTGGCCTTGTACTGGTCACCGTGCGCGTGCCGGCCGATGACGATCGGCTTGGTCCAGCTGGGCACCAGCCGGGGGATGTTGGAGACGATGATCGGCTCGCGGAAGACCACGCCGCCCAGAATGTTGCGGATCGTTCCGTTGGGGGAACGCCACATCTGCTTGAGGCCGAACTCCTCCACCCGGGCCTCGTCAGGGGTGATCGTGGCGCACTTGACACCGACGCCGTACTTCCTGATGGCGTTGGCGGCGTCCACGGTGACCTGGTCGTCAGTGGCGTCGCGGTGCTCGATCCCGAGGTCGTAGTACTTCAGGTCGACGTCCAGGTAGGGGAGGATCAGCTGGTCCTTGATGAAGTGCCAGATGATCCGGGTCATCTCGTCGCCGTCGAGTTCGACGACGGGGCCCGCTACTTTGATCTTGGGCATGCTGTTGCTGTCCCTTTCCACACCGGCCAGCAGTCCTTCGTAAGGCTCACTGGGGAGGCTATCCGAGCCCGATCACAGGTCTAGACCTGGCCCGACACTTCGCTGCATCTCGGTACATTTTCGCAGGTGTGATCACGCCGATCGGCCACCGCAGTCCACCGCAGTCGGCGCGGGACCGGTCACCGGTCACCGGTCACCGGTCACCGGTCTCCGGCGCGCGACGGCCGGCCGTGCCGGGTCGCCGCACCGGGCGCCCGGTCAGTCGCCCGGGACCACCCAGGCGACCACCGCGACGGCGACCGCCAGGGCGACCGCGGTCAGCACGTCCAACCATTTCTTGCGGACGGCCAGCATCCCCACCTGGCTCTCCGGCAGCACCAGCCGGGCCAGCGCCCCGAACAGCACCCCGGCCGCCAGCAGCGCCGAACCCTTGCGGAAGTGGGCGGTGGCGTACATCGGCAGCGACCCGATCACCCCGCACAGCGCCAGCACGTAGGGCAACTGGCCGAGCCAGTGCGCCGACGAGGCGGCCTTGCTGCCCGGACCGGTGCGCCGGCGACGCCGCAGCGCCGGCTGCGCCCCATCCCCATCGAGGTGCCCGGCTCGCTCGCCGTGCTCCATCTGCCCGCCGGCCACCACCACGCTCCTCCAGCGGCTCCCACACCACCGCTGACCGGATCGGCGTGCCACTCGCGTTCATCGGTTCGAACAGCCCGAACAGGCGGCCCCGGCGCGGTGGGGATCGGCCCGGCACACCTGCGGCCGCCGTTCACCGAGTCTACCGGGCGGGGCCCGAGGGCGCGGAACGCCTTACGCCATCGGAGCTACTCACCAGTAGCAGGGTGAGGTATCACCGCGACCGGGTAACCCGCTGGACAGGGGTCGCTAACTAGCTGGGAGGACTGCCGTGGAGGGGCCGTTCATACGGATCGAAGACAGCGGCATGGTGGTGCCGCTGCGCCCCGAAGTGACGACGGTCGGACGAGGAAGAGGAGTTGACGTACGCCTCGATGACCCTAGTGTGTCCCGTCTGCACGCCGAGATCGTCCGGCGCGGGCCCTACGTGTACATCGTCGACATGGGGCTGTCCCGCAACGGGACGCGTGTCAACGGCCGGCCGATCGCCCGACGGGTACTGGAGGACGGCGACGTCGTGAGCTTCGGCACGGCGCGCTGCCGAATGGGGGGCATCCCCCGCGAGGAGGTCGATCCCGACATCGAGCTGCGGCGCGCCGTCGCCCCCGAGCTCACCCGGCGGGAGGTGGACGTGCTGACCGCGCTGTGCCGTCCCGCCCTGTCCGACGAGGCGTTCGTGGCCCCCGCCACGGCGCGTGACATCGCTCACGAACTCGTCGTCACGGAGGCCGCCGTCAAGCAGCATCTGCTGCGCCTCTACCAGAAGTTCCGCATCCCGGAGGGGGCCAACCGGCGTACCCGGCTGGCCAACGAGGTGATCGCGATGGGCCTGGTCCGGCCGCTGCCGCCGGTGCACGTGCCCCCGCAGAACCGCCCTCCCATGGACGGCCGCGCCACGGGGGAGCTGCGCCGTCCCGTCCCCCCGGGCATGGCCCACAAGGCGGTGCCGCCCCGCTCGGCGGCCGCCGCGGGCCCTCCCGGCCGTCCGGCGGCGAGCACGGCGGGCCGCCGGGCTAGCTGACCGCCACCAGCGTGCGGTCGTCGCTCGCGCACGGCAGCGCAAGCGTGCGACGACCGCACTTCGGCGCCCGGCGACCGCGTCCACCGTGACGCCGGCGGCCATCCGGCCGCCATCCCGGTCCGGCCGAGGACCAGGCGGAGACCTCGGCCGGGCCGGAACGGGCGCAAGGAACGGGCGCAAGGCCGGCGGGAGGTCCGGCCGGCCGTCGCGTCGAAGCCGACCCGTTCCCCTGACCCGCGTCCCGACCGGCCGGGGGCCGGGTGGAGGGTCCGGTCGACTTCCGGACGGGCAGGGGTCGTGGCCCGGCTTCGGAGCGGGTCAGGAGGCGGTGGCCTCGGCCGCCTCCACGACGTTGGCCAGCAGCATGGCGCGGGTCATCGGGCCGACGCCGCCGGGGTTGGGGGCGACCCAGCCGGCGATCTCGGCGACGTCGGGGGCGACGTCTCCGGTGAGCTTGCCGTTCACCCGGGAGACGCCGACGTCCAGCACGGCGGCGCCGGGCTTGACCATGTCGGCGGTGATCAGAGCGGGCACCCCGGCGGCGGCCACGATGATGTCGGCCTTGCGGGTGTGCGCGGCGAGGTCCTTGGTGCCGGTGTGGCACAGCGTGACGGTGGCGTTCTCGCTGCGGCGGGTCAGCAGCAGTCCCAGCGGGCGGCCGGCGGTGACGCCACGGCCGATCACCACGACCTCGGCGCCGCGCAGCGGCACGTCGAACCGGCGCAGCAGCGCCACGATGCCCTTCGGCGTGCACGGCAGCGGGCCGGGCTGCATCAGCACCAGGCGGCCCAGGTTGAACGGGTGCAGCCCGTCGGCGTCCTTGTCGGGGTCGATGAGCTCCAGCACCCGCTTCTCGTCCAGCCCCTTGGGCAGCGGCAGTTGGACGATGTAGCCGGTGCAGTCCGGGTCGGCGTTCAGCTCGGCCACCGCCTGCTCCACCTGCTCCTGGGTGGCGTCGGCGGGCAGGTCGCGGCGGATCGACCGGATGCCGACCTCGGCGCAGTCGCGGTGCTTCATCCCCACGTACGCATGGCTGCCGGGGTCGTCCCCGACCAGCACCGTGCCAAGCCCCACCGCGATCCCGCGGTCGCGCAGCGCGGCGACCCGCGCCTTCAGGTCGTTGCGGATCTCCGCCGCGGTGGCCTTGCCGTCCAGGATCTGTGCAGTCACACCTCAGAGTTTATTGACCCTGGTTCGCTCGGCCTCTCCTGGGTACGGCTCCGGCCGGCACCACGCCGTGACCGTGGACTAGTCCTCGTCGGGGCGCTGGCGCAGGGCCACCAGGCGGTCGGTGACGTGCCAGCCGGCGTAGGCGGCCAGGGCGGCCAGGAGCAGGGCGGCGGCGACGCCCACCATTTCCCGGGCCTGCGCCAGCGCGATCGAGTACTGCAGCGCGAAGCCCACGAGAGTCTCCACCGGTCTCCCCCAGAGGTTCGGGCGCGCCAGGGAACGGTCAGGGGCGCGCAATGCCGCCTGAGACTATCAGCGCACCCCTCTGAACCGCCCATGATCACCCAAATCGGTCGGGATCAGTGGAAGAAGTGCCGCACTCCGGTGAAGTACAGGGTGATCCCGGCCTTCTCCAGCGCGGCGACGACCTCCTCGTCGCGCACCGAGCCGCCCGGCTGGACGATGGCCCGCACGCCCGCGGCGGCCAGCACCTCCGGGCCGTCGGCGAACGGGAAGAACGCGTCGGAGGCGGCCACCGAGCCCGCCGCCCGGTCACCGGCGCGCTGCACCGCCAGCCGCGCCGAGTCGACCCGGTTGACCTGGCCCATGCCCACGCCGACGGTGGCGCCGTCGGCGGCCAACAGGATCGCGTTGGACTTCACCGAACGGCAGGCCCGCCAGGCGAACGCCAGGTCGCGCAGGGTCGCCTCGTCGGCCGCCGGGCCCGCCTTGAGCGTCCAGGTGGACGGGTCGTCGCCGCCGCCGGGCACCACGGCGTCCACCCGGTCCACGGTCTGCAGCAGCACCCCGCCGTCCACCCGGCGGAACTCCACGCCGCCGGCCGGGCCCTCGGGGCAGCGCAGCAGCCGGATGTTCTTCTTGCGGGTGAGGATCTCCAGGGCCTCGGGGGTGAAGCCGGGGGCCACCACCACCTCGGTGAAGATCTCCGCGACCTGCCCGGCCATCGCCGCGTCCACCGGCCGGTTCACCGCGATCACGCCGCCGTACGCCGAGACCGGGTCGCACGCGTGGGCCTTGCGGTGGGCCTCGGCCACGTCGGCGCCGACCGCGATCCCGCACGGGTTGGCGTGCTTGATGATCGCCACGCAGGGCTCGGTGAAGTCGTAGGCCGCCCGCCGCGCCGCGTCGGCGTCCACATAGTTGTTGTAGGACATCTCCTTGCCGTGCAGCTGCTCGGCGCCGGCCAGGCCGTCCTTGCCGTCGGTGTAGAGGGCGGCCCGCTGGTGCGGGTTCTCCCCGTACCGCAGCACCGCCGCGCGCTCCCAGGTACCGCCGAGGAAGTCCGGCCACTGGGTGGACTCGGCGGTCTCGTCCGGGGCGTAGGAGCCGGCGAACCAGGAGGCGACCGCCACGTCGTAGGAGGCGGTGTGCGCGAACGCCTGCGCGGCCAGGCGGCGGCGCTCGGCCAGGGTGAAGCCGCCCTCGCGCACCGCCTCCAGCACCCGGCCGTAGGAGGCCGGGTCGACGACGACGGCCACGTTCGCGTGGTTCTTGGCGGCGGCGCGCACCATGGTGGGCCCGCCGATGTCGATCTGCTCGACGCACTCGTCCGGGCCGGCCCCGGACGCGACGGTCTCGGCGAACGGGTACAGGTTCACCACGGCCAGGTCGAACGGCTCGATGTCGAGGTCCTCCAACTGCTGGCGGTGCCCCTCCTTGCGCCGGTCGGCCAGCAGGCCCGCGTGCACCCGCGGGTGCAGCGTCTTGACCCGGCCGTCCAGGCACTCGGGGAAGCCGGTGAGCTTCTCCACCTTGAGCACCGGCACCCCGGCCGCGGCGATCCGGGCCGCGGTGGACCCGGTCGAGACGATCTCGACGCCCGCCTCATGCAGGCCCCGGGCGAGGTCCTCCAGTCCCGTCTTGTCGTACACGCTGATCAGCGCGCGCTTGATCGCCACTCGGCTCACCGCCGGGCTCCCCTCACTCACTTGCGTCGTTGTCGGACCGCGCGGCCGGACCGGCGTCGTTGCAGGTGCGGCATTTCAGGGACACCCGCCGTCCCCTGGTGGTCCAGCCGTCGCGGGCCAGCCGTCCCACCACCTCGACGAGCAGGCGGCGCTCCACCTGCTTGATCCGTTCGTGCAGGGTGTCCTCGTCGTCGTGCCAGCGCACCGGCACCGCCTCCTGGGCGATCACCGGACCGGTGTCCACGCCCTCATCGACGAAGTGCACCGTACAGCCAGTGATCTTGACCCCATAGGCCAGGGCGTCCCGGACGGCGTGCGCGCCGGGGAACGCCGGCAGCAGCGCCGGGTGGGTGTTGACGACGCGTCCGCCGAACCGCTCTAGGAAGGACGCACCGAAGATCTTCATGAAACCGGCCGAGACCACCAGGTCAGGCTCGTGCGCGGCCACCGCCTCGGTCAGTGCCGCGTCCCATTCCCGCCGGTCGGGGAAGTCGGGGACGCGGACCACGAAGGTCGGCAGCCCGGCCCCCGCGGCCCGCTCCAGGCCCGCGGTGCCGTGCCGATCGGCGCCCACGGCCACGACCTGCGCCCCGTAGGCTGGATCTGCGCACGCTTCGAGCAGCGCCTGTAGGTTGGTCCCCGCGCCGGAGACAAGAACGACAAGCCGGGCGGACACCGTGACTCCTTACCGGGACGAGCGGCTGATGACCCGCGTTGCGGGGCCGGACGAGCTGGACTTCCGGCTGTCTGAAAGCCTATCGGCCCGCTCGGGTGCGCCCGGAGGCGACACCACAGGCTGGAGGATCAGTGAGCATCGAGCCGGGGCAGGACACCCGTCCGGGGCCGGAGGGACCGGGTACTCCCCCGGGACCGGGGGCCCCGCAGGACGTCGAACGCGCCGGGCGGCGGGCCCTGTGGCTCGGCCTGGCAGCGCTGGTGATGATTTTCGTCCCGGTGCTGTCGATCTTCGCGGCGATACCCGCGGTGGCGGCCATCGTCATCGGGGTCAAGGCCCGGCGGGCCGCCCGGCAGGGCCGGCGCCCCGCCCCGGGCGCACTGCCGGGGATCATCCTCGGCGGGGTCGGGGCGCTGTTCTTCGCCTTCGGCATCGGCGCCCAGCTGTACCTGCTGGAGGAGACCAACCGGTACAGCAAGTGCCAGAACGCCGCCAACACCATCGAGGAGGGGCGGCAGTGCAAGGAGCGGCTGGCCGACGACATCGAGAAGAAGTTCGGCCTGCCCGAGGGCACCATCGACGGCGACAGCCTGCCCCTGTGACCATCGCGGCGCCGCCGCACCCGTGACAGCGGGCGATCCGCCGGCCCGTCGACGGGGCCTTCCGGCGCCGAGGCGGCTCGGGCTTTCAGAGCGGCGACGGTGCGGCGCTGCGGGCGCGCTCACGACTCCGCCATCCGGGAGACGAACGATCCGCCGGCCCGCCCACGAGGTCTTCGGCGCCGAGACGGCGCGGGTTCCGGCAGTGGGACATCCCGCTGCCGATGGGCGGGGCCCGGTCAGTCCTCGGCGGGCTCGTCCCGAAGGACGTAGATCGCGCCACCGCGGGTCTCGGTGCGTTCGGGCTCGTCGCGGTGCCTGGACGGCTCCTGCCGATCCGGTGCGGCCTCGGCCTCGGCCTTGGTCTCGGCGGGCTCGGGGTCGGTGGGCTCGGCGGGCTCCTCGCGTTTCCGCCGGTCGGCCGGCGGCTCCGGAGGGGTGGGGGCCGGGCTGTCCAGCGGCTCCCGTACGCGGGGCCGGCGCGGTCTGCGCGGGGTGAGCACTGGCTCGGCCTCCTCGAACTCCACCGGGTCGGCCATCACGGGCGGTCTCCTGGGCGGCCGGGGCGCGGGCGGCGGGCTCGGGGGTGTCTCGGCGGGCTTCGGCGCCGCCGGAGTGCGGCGTTGCGGGCGTCCGGCCCGCTTGCCGGTGGGAACGGCGGGCTCCTTGCGCCCGGACCGCCTGCGCTCCTTCGGCGGCTCGGGCCGGTCGGACGGGCCGGCGGAACGGCGCAGGATCCGCCAGTTGAACACCCAAGCCGCGATGGCCGCGGCGATGCCCACCTCCAGCGCGGCCATCAGGCCCACCCGCCACGGCGACGGCCCCATGACGGTGAGCCTGCCGCCGCCCAGCGGCCCGCCCGACAGCGCCGCCAGCACCGCGGCGACGGCGCCCGTCATCGCCCCGGTCAAGAAGCCCCACATCGGCGCGGCCTCGTGGACGGAGCTGGGCATGGCTCGCACGCTCAGGATCCCGCCGACCGCGCCGGCCAGGAACGGCGTCGCCACCGCCAGCAGCGACAGCGCCGGGGCCGGTCCCGGCTCGGGCAGCGCGGCCAGCGGCGGGAAGGACGGCACCATGTCCAGGAACACCCCGGTCGGCGACACGCTGGTGCCCGTCCCCACCGCGAAGCCCGGCCCGACGGCGTAGGCCATCCCCCAGATCACCGCGTTGGGCAGGTACACCACCTCGATCAGCAGCAGCAGCGCTCCCCCGACGACACCCGGGGCCAGCTCGTCGAACAGCGCGGTGGCCTGGGACAGGTGCATCGCCAAGGAGACGCCGGCCAGCACCGCCCCGGAGGCGACCAGCACGCCCAGCGCGCCGAGGACGCCGATCACCAGTGAGCGGGGGCGTTCGGGCAGCAGCCGCAGCAGCGCGCCCATCCCCGTGCGGACCCGCTTGCCGCGGGCGGCCCCGAGGGCGCGGCCGGCGCCGAGCCCGCCCGCCACGGCCGCCACGACCAGGCAGGCCAGCAGCGCCTGCCAGGCCGAGGGCCGCACCACCGGGGTGGTGGCCGCCAGCGCCAGCAGCGCGGCGAGCACGGCGTACGGGACGGCCAGGGCGAGCGCCACCTGCACGACGACCGTCATCGTGGGGTCGGCCCCCCGCACTCCCCGGACCGGGCGCGGCGCACGGGCGGTCCGGATCATCCAGCCGCCGCTGCGGTACAGCAGCACCCCCGGCAGGACGACCAGCCCGAGCGGCAGCAGCCCCACCCGCCCGCCCGGCAGGGAGAACCCCGCATGGTGCGCCACCAGCCAGAAGTTGACGGCGGTCCGGAAGACGCCCGGGAGCCCGGGGCCGAGCGCGGTGCGGGGGGCGGCGATCCAGCCGACGAGGGTGACGGTGGTGAGCACCGCCAGCCCGATCCCCACGCACCAGGCCGCCGCCACCAGCCCGCTGACCGCGAGTGGCCGGGACGTCCCCGGACGGTCGGAGCGTTCCCGGCCTCCGGCGCGTTCGGCGGGCCTGGCGCGTTCGGCGGGCCCGGTGGTGCGTCCCGGGGGCTCCGTCCGTCCGGAGGGGCTCCGGGGGGCGCGCTGTCCTGGCTTCACGTCCGACACGGATCCATGCTGGCACCCGCGCCCGGCCCGTGAGGGCTCGCCGCCCGGCGTGTCGCCCTTCGGCCCGAGAGGTCGGCTTTCCGGCGCGGCCTGTGATCTCCGATGGCGCCGTCCGGGTCCGGGAGGAGTCCGCTGACCGCCCGGGCGTCCCGAATCGCCTGGATGCTGCATACTTCGGTCGGGCTCCCCTGACCGAGAGGCACCCGTATGTCGAAATCCACCGGGAACGGCCGCGCCACGTCGCTGTTCCTGGTCCTGCTGTGGCTGGCCCTCGGAGTGACGCCGATCCTGTCCGACGTGACCGACCTGCGGTTGGCGTTCGGCCTGATCGGCGAGCCCGGGAGGGTCGCGGTCACCGGCTGCACCGATCTCGGCGAGGGCCGCTACGACTGCCGGGGCGTGTTCGTGCCGGACGACCCGCAGGGACGGACCGTGCGGAACCTGAAGCTGCCGCCGGAGTCGGACGCGGGCGAGACGTTCGAGGCCCGGCTGCAGCCCGACGGCGAGCGGGCCCATCCGACCGGGACGAAGGGGCAGTTGAACGCCCTCGCGCTGCCCTTCCTGGGCTTCGCCATGCTGGTGCCGCTGCCCTGGCTGATCGCCTACATGTTCTGGGGACGTTCGCCGGGGCGGGCCTCGTGGTGGGTCATGGGAGTGCTGGCGGGCCTGGGCTGCCTGGGCTGTCTAGCAGGGCTGATCGCCGCATACTGACACGGGAGACGCGGGCCGGGCGGCGCTCCCGCCACCGGCGCCCCGGGCGCGTGCGGCCCGGTGCTCCCGGCGGGATGCGGGATTCCGCACGGCACTGTGACGGGCGCCCGAACCGGTCGGGCGGCCACAACGCGAACGGGCCGCCCCCGCAGAGGGGACGGCCCGTTCGTGAGGTCCGCGAGTCCTAGAGGTTCTTCATGATCTCGCGCATGAGGCGGGCGGTCTCGCTCGGGGTCTTGCCGACCCGGACGCCGACCTTCTCCAGGGCCTCCTTCTTGGCCTCCGCGGTGCCGGACGAGCCCGACACGATCGCGCCGGCGTGGCCCATGGTCTTGCCCTCGGGGGCGGTGAACCCGGCGACGTAGCCCACCACCGGCTTGGTGACGTGCTGCTCGATGTAGGCGGCGGCGCGCTCCTCGGCGTCGCCGCCGATCTCGCCGATCATCACGATCGCGTCGGTCTCGGGGTCCTCCTGGAACGCCTGCAGGGCGTCGATGTGGGTGGTGCCGATGACCGGGTCACCGCCGATGCCCACGCAGGTGGAGAAGCCGATGTCGCGCAGCTCGTACATCATCTGGTAGGTCAGCGTGCCCGACTTGGACACCAGCCCGATCCGGCCGGGGGTGGTGATGTCGGCCGGGATGATGCCGGCGTTGGACTTGCCGGGCGAGGCGATGCCCGGGCAGTTGGGCCCGATGATGCGGGTCACGTTGCCCTTGGAGGAGGCGTACGACCAGAAGTAGGCGGTGTCGTGCACCGGGATGCCCTCGGTGATGACCACGCACAGGCCGATGGCCGCGTCGATGGCCTCCACCACGGCGTCCTTGGTGAACTTCGGCGGCACGAACACCACCGAGACGTCCGCGCCGGTCTCGGCCATCGCCTCGGCGACGGTGCCGAACACCGGCAGGGACCTGCCGTCGAAGTCCACGCTCTGCCCGGCCTTGCGGGCGTTCACGCCGCCGACCACGTTGGTGCCGGCCCGCAGCATCCGCGCGGTGTGCTTGGAGCCCTCGGAGCCGGTCATCCCCTGGACGATGACCTTGCTGTTGTCAGTCAGCCAGATAGCCATGTTCACGCACCTGCCGCGGCGAGCTCGGCGGCCCGCTTGGCCGCCTCGTCCATAGTGTCCACCCGCTCGACACCGGTCAGCTTCGCCTCGTCGAGGATCTGCCGGCCGAGTTCGGCGTTGTTGCCGTCCAGCCGCACCACCAGCGGGCGGTCCACGCTCTCGCCCCGATCGGCCAGCAGCTTGTAGGCCGCCACGATGCCGTTGGCGACCGCGTCACAGGCGGTGATGCCGCCGAAGACGTTGACGAACACGCTCTTGACCGAGGGGTCCGACAGCACGATCTCCAGGCCGTTGGCCATCACCTCGGCCGAGGCGCCACCGCCGATGTCCAGGAAGTTGGCCGGCTTCTGCCCGCCGTACTCCTCGCCCGCGTAGGCGACCACGTCCAGGGTGGACATGACCAGGCCGGCGCCGTTGCCGATGATGCCGACCGAGCCTTCCAGCTTGACGTAGTTGAGGTCCTTGTCCTTGGCGCGGGCCTCCAGCGGGTCGGTGGTCTTCTCGTCGGTCAGCGCCGCGTGCTCCGGCTGGCGGAACGCGGCGTTGTCGTCGAGGGTGACCTTGCCGTCCAGCGCCATCACCCGGCCGTCGGCGGTCAGGATCATCGGGTTGACCTCGACCAGGGTGGCGTCCTCGTCGGTGAACACCGCCCACAGCCGCTCGATCAGCTCGGCGGCGCCCTCCAGGGCCTGCTCGGGCAGCTTGCCGGCCTGCGCGATCTCGCGTGCCCTGGCCCGGTCCACCCCGGTCAGCGCGGCCACCGGCACCTTGGCGACGGCCTCGGGGTTGGTCGCGGCGACCTCCTCGATGTCCATGCCGCCCTCGGCCGAGCAGATGGACAGGAAGGTGCGGTTGGCGCGATCGAGCAGGAAGGAGAAGTAGTACTCCTGCGCGATCGCGCTGCCGGCCTCGACCAGCACCTTGTGGACGGTGTGACCCTTGATGTCCATGCCGAGGATCTGCTCGGCGAGGGCCTGCGCCTCGTCGGCGTCGTCGGCGAGCTTCACCCCGCCGGCCTTGCCCCGGCCACCGGTCTTCACCTGGGCCTTGACCACGACCTTCTTGCTTCCGGCGGCGAAGAGCTCCTCCGCGATCGCCCTTGCTTCCTGGGGCGTGTGGGCCACCTTGCCGGTGGGCACCGGTACCCCGTACTCGGCGAAGAGCTCCTTCGCCTGATGTTCGAACAGGTCCACGAGGGTCCGTCCTTATACGGATCGACAGCCTGGCTGCGTGCTGAACCGCACGCCCTTAATCGACCGCTCCGGCGATCGCCCGCACAGAGTCGCGATGGTCCGAGGCGGGCTGTACGCGCGGCGACCAGAGCGGTCCGCTCCGGTCGAGCAGCCTATAAAACGCCGCTCCCTGATCGCGAAAGCGGGTCCACTCTGCCGGGAACCGGCCGCTGTGTGCCGCCCGGGGTGACACGAGCGGGTAAACCTGAGTTGGACACTTGCAGACCGAGTGTTGAATGTGCTGATTGTCGGTTTTCTCGATCGAGGAACGAGAGGTGCGTCACGGTGACGAGCCCGGGAGCCAGGCGGGTACGGCGCACCATCGCGTTCTCGCTGGTGATGATGCTCGCCGCCACCTGTGGCTCGACCCTGCCGGACCAGACCCGCCCGGAGTGGGCCTCGCCGGGCCTGATCGGCGGGGGCGGCTGGCCGTTCGCCCACCGGCCGATGGACGCCACCGAGGCGGCCGGTGCGGCGTATCTGCCCGACAGCTCGGTGGTACGGCTGGCCGACGGCCGGGTGCGGCTGATCCAGTTCGGCGGCCAGCAGCCGATCACCGTCCCGGCCGACGACCCCAGGGTGGCGACGGCGGTGCGCGACGACCGGGGCTGGCTGGCCGCCGGCCGGATCCCCGGCGGTGACACCGTGTACCGGGACATGGCCGTGCGGGCGCTGCTGGACCTGCGGCTGCTCACCCGGCCCAACGGCGCCACGACGGCCTCCTGGTACCGGCAGTGGCGGTACGTGTGGCCGCGCGACGCGGCGTTCGCCGCGGTGGCCTTCCTGGTGTCGGGGCACCCGGCGGAGGCCCGGCGCGTGCTGCGGTTCCTGGCCCGTACGCAGACCGAGCCCGGCCTGTGGGCGGCCCGTTACAAGCTCGACGGCACCCCCGTGACCGACGGCCGCCGGACCCAGCTCGACTCGCTCGGCTGGGTCCTGTGGGCCGGCTGGTTCCTGGACGTGTACGCCCCGGCCGGTGAGGCGGTGCTGCCGGAGCTGTGGACGATGGTGCGCCGGGCCGCCGACCATCTGGAGTCCTCGCTGGACGTCGAGGGGCTGCCGCCGCCGTCCTCGGACTACTTCGAGCGCGACCCCGGCAAGGAGCAGGACCCCCGCCGTCCCACGCTGGGCGTCGTCGGCCCCGTCCTGATGGGGCTGCGCGCCGCCGCCGACCTGGCCGACCGCAGCGGCCGCCAGGCCGAGGGCCGCCGCTGGCGCCAGGCCGCCATGCGGGTGTCGGACGCGATCGCCCGGACGTTCACCCCGTACGGCTATCCGCGCTCACCGGTCCCCGGCGGGCTGATGGACACCTCGGTGACCTTCCTGGCACCGCCGTTCGCGCCCGCTGACCCGGGCGTGGAGTCGGCGGTGCTGGAGGCGGCCGAACGTCTGCGCCTGCCGAACGGCGGGGTGCTGCCCGGCGAGCGGTGGAGCGGCAACCCGGACGTGGCCTGGACCCCCGAGATGGCGTTGTTCGCCCTGAACGCCGCCGCCTCCGGCCGGGTGGAGGACACCCTGACCAGGCTGGACTGGCTGGACGAGCACCGCACCGACCTGGGCGCCCTGCCGGAGAAGGTGGACCGGCGGGGCCGCCCGGCGGCGGTCGCCCCGCTGGGCTGGACGGCCTCCCTCGTCCTGCTCACCCTGGCCTCCCTGGAGGACCGGCTGCCCGTCCCGCCCGCCTGAACGTCAGCCGAACTGGTCGTGGCCGAGCTTGACGACCAGGGCGCCGACGACGCACAGCAGCACGGCGCGGACGAAGCCGGCGCCCCGGTCGACGGCCATGCGGGCGCCGAGCTGGGCGCCGGCGATGTTACAGACGGCCATCGCCAGGCCGAGCGTCCACAGCACGTACCCCTGCAGGGCGAACACGATGAGGCCGCCGAGGTTGGTGCTGGCGTTGATGATCTTGGAGTTGGCCGAGGCGTGCACGAAGTCCACCCCCAGCAGGATGGTGAACGCCATGACCAGGAACGTTCCGGTGCCCGGCCCGACCAGGCCGTCATAGAAGGCGATCAGCACCCCGGGCACCAGGATGGCCGCCGCCGTGCGGCGCGGGGTGCGCAGCACCAGCCTGGAGGTGCGGCCCAGGTCGGGACGCAGCACCACCAGCGCCGCCACGCCCAGCAGTACCACCATGATCACCGGCCGGAGCACCTCGGAGGAGATCACGGCCGCGCAGCCGGCGCCCGCCGCGGCCGAGCACACCGCGAGCAGCCCGGCCGGCCCGGCGATCCGCACGTCCGGTTTGGCCCGGCGCAGGTAGGTGTAGGCGGCCGAGGAGGTGCCGGCGATCGAGGCCAGTTTGTTGGTGGCCAGGGCGGCGGCCACCGGCTGCCCCGTGGTGGCCGCCATCAGCGCCGGAAGCTGGATCAGCCCGCCGCCGCCGACCACGGCGTCCACCCAGCCCGCGGCCAGCGCCGCCACCAGAAGCATGACCACGTGCTCGGCCTGCACACGCCACTCCCCGGGGGTTGTAAGGAGTCAAAGAACGATCGTCCATGACCCTATCGGGGAGAGCCCGGCCGCCGGCGCGGCCGGTCAGGCGGTGGAGACGACGTGGTAGCCCTCGGCCAGGTGCCCCTCGGGCAGCCCCGCGGCCCGGGCGTTGGCGCCCATCCAGCCCCGCAGCATGCCCTCCAGGTCCGGCACGTGGGCGACCTGGCTGGCGTGCGAGCGCAGGGCTGTCAGCTTGCGCCCGAACACCTCCGTCACGTCGACGTAGTGGTCGGCCACGGGACCGCCGTTCAGCCACACCTCCCGCACCGTCCACGCCTCCAGGCCCTCCTCGCGCAACTCCGGGAAGGCGTAGGGGTTGCGGGCGTCCGGGTACACCGCGTCGAGGGCCGCCGACCCCACCGCCCGGTGGTCGGGATGGCTCGGATGGATCCGCTCGTAGTTGCGCTCCGGGCTCGGCATCAGCACCCGGTCGGGCCGGACCTGCCGGATCACCCGGGCTATGTCGCGGCGCAGCTCCAGCGTGGCCTCCACCCGCCCGTCCGGATACCCCAGGAACCGCACGTCGGTCACACCGACCGCCTTGGCCGCCGCGCGCTGCTCCTCGCGGCGCAGCGCGGCCATCTCCTGCCTGGTCATACCGTCGTCGAAGCCGCCCGCGTCGCCGTCGGTCACCATCAGGTACGTCACCTCGATGCCCCGGTCGGTCCAGACGGCGACCGTCCCCGCCGAGCCGAAGTCCACGTCGTCGGGATGCGCCATCACCACCAGCGCACGCTCGATGTCCCTGTCGTCGATCACATCCGTCACGCGCCCACACTAGGCGGCGATACCGACATCGGGTACAAGCCGGATATGCGGAAAATCATCAACGATCCGGTCAAGGTCGTCGCCGACGCGCTGCGCGGCCTGGCCGCCGCCCACCCCGGGCTGCGGGTCGATCTGGAGGCCGGGATCGTGGTGCGGGCGGACGCACCGCGATCCGGCAAGGTGGGGCTGGTGTCGGGCGGCGGCTCCGGGCACGAGCCGCTGCACGTCGGGTTCGTCGGCCACGGGATGCTCGACGCGGCCTGCCCCGGCGAGGTGTTCACCTCCCCCGTCCCCGACCAGATCCTGGCCGCCACCGCCGCGGTGGACGGCGGCGCCGGGGTGCTGCACATCGTGAAGAACTACACCGGCGACGTGCTGAACTTCCGGCTGGCCGCCGACTTCGCCAAGGACGACGAGGACATCGAGGTCGCCACCGTCGTGGTGGACGACGACGTGGCCGTCCAGGACAGCACGTACACCGCGGGCCGCCGCGGCACCGGCGCGACGCTGTTCGTGGAGAAGATCGCCGGGGCGCTGGCCGAGGAGGGCGCCCCGCTGGAGGCGGTGGCCGCCGTGGCGCGGGAGGTCAACGAGCGCACCCGCTCGTTCGGGGTGGCGCTGTCGCCCTGCACCGTGCCCGCCGCCGGGCGCCCGACGTTCGAGCTGGACCCGGGCGAGATGGAACTGGGCATCGGCATCCACGGCGAGCCGGGCCGCGAGCGGGTCAAGGCCGGCTCCGCGAACGAGATCGTGACCGCCGCCCTGACAGCCATCGACGCCGACATGCCGCTGCGCGGCTCCGACACGCTGGTCCTGGTGAACGGGATGGGCGGCACCCCGCTGCTGGAGCAGTACGTGGCCTACGGGGTGGCCTCCTCCTGGCTGGCCGACCACGGGGTCACGGTGGCGCGGTCGCTGGTCGGCCCCTACGTGACCAGCCTGGAGATGGCCGGCTGCATGATCTCCGTCTGCCGCCTCACCCCCGAGCTGCTGCGCCTGTGGGACGCCCCCGTCCAGACGCCCGCACTACGGTGGGGCCGGTGAACGCGAGCGACTTCGCCGCCTGGATCAGGCGGGCGGCCGAGCTGGTGACGGCGGACGCCGAACGGCTCACGGCGCTGGACGCGGCGATCGGAGACGGCGACCACGGGCTCAACCTCGCCCGGGGGTTCGGGGCCGCGGTCACCGCGCTGGACGGGCTGCCCGCCGGCACCACGCCGGGCAAGGTGCTGATCGGCGCCGGGCGGGCGATCGTGTCGAAGACCGGCGGTGCGTCCGGCCCCCTCTACGGCACCGCGCTGCGCCGGGCGGGCAAGACGCTGGGCGATGCCGCCGAGCCCGACGCCGCCGCGCTCGGGACGGCGTTGCGGGCCGCGCTCGACGGCGTCCGGGAGCTGGGCGGGGCCGGCGAGGGCGACAAGACGATGGTGGACGCGCTCGCCGCGGCGGTCACCGCCTACGAGACGGCCGTCGACGGCGGCGCCGGCCTGCCCGCCGCCGCCCGCGCCGCGGCGACGGGCGCCGCGGAAGGGGCCGAGGCCACGGTGCCGATGGTGGCGCGCAAGGGCCGGGCGAGCTATCTGGGGCCGCGCAGCGCCGGCCACCTCGACCCGGGCGCGGCCTCGACCGTGCTGCTGTTGCGCGCGCTGGCGGACGTGACCGGCGGGGAGGGCTGACACATGGCGAACGTGGGGCTCGTGGTGGTCTCGCACAGCCGGCGCCTGGCCGAGGGCGTCTGCGAGCTGGCCCGCGAGATGGGCGTCCACAAGGTGCGGGTGGAGGCGGCCGGAGGCGACGTGGACGGCGGACTGGGCACCAGCATCGAGCTGGTCGAGAACGCCGTGCGGGCGGCCGACGACGGGGCCGGGGTGGTGCTGCTGGCCGACCTGGGCAGCTCCGTCCTGACCGCCAGGACGTTCGTCGAGGACGCCGACACCTCGGTGCTGCTGGCCGACGCGCCGCTGGTGGAGGGCGCGGTCGCCGCCGCCTCGGCGGCCGCCGCCGGCGCCGACCTGGCGGCGGTGGTGGCGGCCGCCGAGGACGCCTACGACCAGCGCAAGACCTGAGCCCGGGACGCCTACCACCAGCGCAGGACCTCAGCCCGGACCGCCGGGACGTCTGCGCATCGCGGCGGTCCGGGCCGAACGCGGGCCGCAGTGTCGCCACAGCGCCGTAAACTCGCGGGTGATGTCCACCACCGATGCCCCACACCCGCTGCTCGACGGCCTGAACCCGCAGCAGCGCGCCGCCGTGGTCCACTCCGGCGGCCCCCTGCTGATCGTGGCGGGAGCCGGCTCGGGCAAGACCCGTGTCCTGACCCACCGCATCGCCTACCTGCTGGCCGAGCGGAACGTGCATCCCGGCCAGATCCTGGCGATCACGTTCACCAACAAGGCCGCCGGCGAGATGAAGGAACGGGTCCAGGGGCTGGTGGGCCCCCGCTCGGCGGCGATGTGGGTGATGACGTTCCACTCCGCCTGCGTGCGGATCCTGCGGCGCGAGGCCAGGCGGCTGGGCTTCCCGTCCGGCTTCTCCATCTACGACGCCGCCGACGCGCAGCGGCTGATGGCGCTGGTGTGCCGGGAGCTGGACCTGGACCCCAAGCGCTACCCGCCCCGGTCGTTCTCGGCCCAGGTCAGCAATCTCAAGAACGAGCTGATCGACTACGAGACGTTCAAGGCGCGGGCGTCCACCCACATGGAGCAGACGCTCGCCGAGGTCTACGAGATGTACCAGGCGCGGCTGATGCAGGCCGGGGCCATGGACTTCGACGACCTGATCATGACGACGGTCAACCTGCTGCAGGCGTTCCCGGAGGCGGCCGAGCACTACCGGCGGCGGTTCCGGCACGTGCTGGTGGACGAGTACCAGGACACCAACCACGCCCAGTACGAGCTGGTCCGCCAGCTCACCGAGCCGATCCGCGGCGGCGAGGACGACCTCGGCGCGGCCGAGCTGTGCGTGGTCGGCGACGCCGACCAGTCGATCTACGCCTTCCGGGGCGCGACGATCCGCAACATCCTGGAGTTCGAGCGCGACTACCCGGACGCCACCACGATCCTGCTGGAGCAGAACTACCGCTCCACCCAGACGATCCTGTCGGCCGCCAACGCGGTGATCGAGCGCAACGCCGACCGCAAGCCCAAGAAGCTGTGGTCCGACCAGGGCGAGGGCGACCGGATCATCGGCTACGTGGCCGACAACGAGCACGACGAGGCCGCCTTCGTCGCCGCCGAGGTCGACCGGCTCGCCGACTCCGGCACCGCCCGCCCCGGCGACGTGGCCGTCTTCTACCGCACCAACGCCCAGTCGCGGGTCTTCGAAGAGGTGTTCATCCGGGTCGGGCTGCCCTACAAGGTGGTCGGCGGCGTCCGTTTCTACGAGCGCAAGGAGGTCCGCGACCTGCTGGCCTACCTGCGGGTACTGGCCAACCCCGCCGACACCGTCTCGCTGCGGCGCATCCTGAACGTGCCCAAGCGCGGCATCGGCGACCGGGCCGAGGCGTGCGTGGAGGCCTACGCCGCCCGTGAGCGGATCACCTTCTGGGAGGCGTTGCGCGTTCCCGAGGACGTGCCCGGCATGGCCACCCGCTCCATCAAGGCCGTCCGCGAGTTCGTCGCCCTGCTGGACGACCTGCGCGAGGCCGCCGAGACCGCCACCCCGGCCCGGCTGGTGGAGACCGTGCTGGAGCGCACCGGCTACCTCGCCGAGCTGCAGGCCTCCCGCGACCCGCAGGACGAGACCCGCATCGAGAACCTGCACGAACTGGAGGCCGTCGCCCGCGAGTTCGAGGAACGCCTCGACGGGGAGGACGCCTCCGGCCGCCTGGTGGACTTCCTGGAGCAGATCGCCCTAGTCGCCGATGCCGACTCCATCCCCGGCACCAAGGGCGCCCCCGTCCCTCCGGGCGAGCGCGCCCCCGACGACGATCAGGGCGTCGTCACCCTGATGACCCTGCACACCGCCAAGGGCCTGGAGTTCCCGGTCGTCTTCCTCACCGGCATGGAGGACGGCGTCTTCCCGCACCTGCGGGCGATGAGCAACCCCAAGGAGCTCGAGGAGGAGCGCCGCCTGGCCTACGTCGGCATCACCCGCGCCCGGCAGCGCCTCTACCTGACCCGGGCAACCATGCGCAGCTCGTGGGGGGCGCCCCAGGTCAACCCGGCGTCCCGCTTCCTGAGCGAGGTCCCCGGCACCCTGCTGAACTGGGAGCGCGAGGCCGCGGCCCCGGCCATGGCGTCGATGGCGGCCCGCCCCGGCGTCCGCTCCCCCGGCAACCGCCCCGTGCCCGCCCTGTCCCCGGGCGACAAGGTCACCCACGACTCCTTCGGCCTGGGCACGGTCGTCTCGGTGGACGGCGCCGGCGACAAGTCCGCCGCCAGCATCGACTTCGGCGGCGACTACGGCGTCAAACGCCTCGTCCTCCGCTACGCCCCCCTCGAAAAACTCTGACCCCGGCCCGGGGCCTCCCACGGGTCCCCGGCTCGGCGAAGATCTCCGCCAAGCCGACCGTGCGGCCAGGGAGAGCTTCCGAAAACTATCTGCACATGGGCGGATACGCAGCGATTCGACCAAATTAATCGTCAGTAGCATGACCTGCGTGAACCACGAACGAATATTGGCGACATTCCGGGCGGAGGCGGAGCGGCTCGCCGGAGTCGTCGGGGCGTTGTCCGAGCGGGAGTGGGATCGGCCGACGGCCTGTGAGCCCTGGCGGGTGCGGGAGTTGCTGGGGCATGTCCGGGTCGTGATCGGCTGGCTGCCCGACATGCTGGACGGGCCGGCTCCGGCCCGTGCTCAGGTGTCGGCCAGGGAGTACTACCGGCCGGACGAGCGGTTCTCGGCGGAGACGAACGCGGCGCGGATCGCGCTGGCGGTCGAGTATGCGGCGGCCCAGGACAGTGGTGTGGCGCTCGCCGAGGACTTCACGGACACCTGGGAGAACGCATACCGGCTCTGCCGTGCGGAGCCTCCCGGCCGGGTCATCGTCACCCGGCACGGGGACGCGATGCTCCTGTCGGACTTCCTGCTCACCCGAGTGGTCGAGGTCGCCGTCCACGGCCTGGACCTGGCCGCCGCGCTGGAGCGGGAGCCCTGGTTGACTTCCCAGGCCGGTGATGCCGTGGAGGAACTGCTGCTGGAGGCGGAGGACGTGGCCCGGGTGCGCGGGATCGGCTGGGACCAGGTGACGTTCCTGCGCAAGGCGACCGGGCGGGAGCCGATCAGCCCGGACGAGGCCGAGTGGGTCCGCGGTCTGGGCGTCCGCTGGCTGACGCTCGGCTGACGGTCATAGGTCGGCGGTGAAGATGACGGTCCGGCCCATGTCCGCGGCGCGGATCTGTGGCGCGGATCTGTGGCGCGGACGAAGGTCTTCCGGACATCGGTGAAGCCGTCCCCGGGGGGAGTAAAAGTCCTGTTCGCCGGGAGGACCGTCGCAAAAGCATCCGGTGCTCAGTGCGTCACCGCGCAATTCCGAACGTTCGATTCCTCGGATACCCGGTGTGCCGTGGCGGCTGGTGACCGGTGATGAGGTGGCCTACGGTACGGGGTGTCGCGACTCCTGGAGGCAAGGATGCAGTACGCGGTTGACGTGACGGCTACGTCCAGTGCGCCCCCCGAGGTGTTGTTCGAGCACGTGGCCGTGGCGGAGTCGTGGCCGGTGTGGACCGGGCTCCGGGCCAAGGCGGCCAGGGTCCGGCCGGGCATCGGGACGGGCAACGGGGTCGGGTCGATCCGGCGGGTGGGCATCGCGCGGGAGGAGACCGTGGCGTACGACCCGCCCAAGCACTACGCCTACCGGCTGCTGGCGGGGCTCCCCGCGGACGACTACCGGGCGGACATCACGTTCGAGCCGCGTGAGGGGGGCGGGACGGCCATCCGGTGGCAGGCCCAGTTCGCCGCCCGGTTCCCGGGCACCGGGCCGCTCGTCCGGGCGTTCATGAACCGGATGCTCGGCCGGTTCGCCCGGGGCCTGGCCGCCCACGCCGAGCACTGCCGGCCCGGCTGCCCTGCCCACCGCCCGGCCTGACGGCCCCGCCGCCGGCCGGTGATCGACTAGGCTGGTGGCTCCCACGCAGCCGATGTCCCCCGCCGTGACGGAGGTGGCATCGCGCCGTGCTCGATCTGGTCCTCGACCTGGAGACCCAGGATCCCGACGACGTTCTGACCCTGTGCCTGGTGGCCTGTCATCCGGCGGTGGCGTTGCGGGCGGTGACCATCACCCCCGGCGCGCCCGCGCAGGTGGCGCTGGTGCGGCACGTGCTCGGGCGGCTGGAACGCCGGGACGTGCCGGTGGGCGCCAGCGATCCCGGCACGGGCAAGGACCACGTGTCGGGTTTCCACCACAAGTGGCTGGGGACCCCGCCGCCCGCCGAACCCGACGGCCCGGCCGACGTCGTGATGGCCGAGGCCCTGACACGCCATCCGGAAGCCGTGCTGCTGACCGGAGGGCCGTTGCACAACCTGCGGCGGCTGCTGGAAGGACATGCGAACGTCAGGCCGGTGCGGTGGGTGGCCCAGGGCGGGTTCGCAGGTGACAACCTGGTGCGTCCCGAGCACCGGCTGCCGAAGTTCGAGGGGCTGCGGCACTGCCCGACGTTCAACTTCAACGGGGAGCGCACGGCCGCGATGCTGGCGCTGTCGCCCGAGTCCGGCATCGGACGGCGTGAGCTGGTGTCCAAGAACGTCACGCACGGTGTCCGCTATGACCGCGAGTTGCACGAGCGGCTGCGTCCGTACCGCGACCGGACGGCCGGACTGGCCCTGATCCACGCGGGGATGGAGTTGTACCTGCGCAAGCGGCGGGCGGGCAAGCTGCTGCACGACCCCACCGCGGCCTGTGCGGCCATCGATCCCGGCATCTGCGGCTGGGCCGAGGTCGAGATGGTGCGGGACGGCCTGGCCTGGGGCGCCGAGCCCACCGCCGGGAGCGGCACCTTCATCACCGTCTCCCTCGACCGGGAACGGCTGCTGTCCACGTTCGTCGGAGAGCCGCTGGGCTGACCGGTCGCGGGCGCGGGGTTCGTCCACGAAGTGCCGGTGCTCGCCCGCGACCCGGCATTCTGGCAGCCTGCCGTCCCGGACGCGGTGGACGAGCACGCGGCGAGCCTGCGGCGGCGCTCGCCGGTGCGGTAGCCCGCCCCGGGGGAACGGAGGGTCAGACCAGGCGGCGAGCGGCGGCCCAGCGGGACAGTTCGTGGCGGTTGGACAGTTGGAGCTTGCGCAGGACGCTGCTGACGTGGGTCTCAACGGTCTTGACGGAGATGAACAGCTCCTTGGCGATCTCCTTGTAGGCGTAGCCGCGGGCGATCAGCCGCAGGACCTCGCGTTCGCGCTGGGTGAGCTGGTCGAGCTCAGGATCGACGGCGGGCGCGTCGGTGGCGGCGAAGGCGTCCAGGACGAAGCCGGCCAGGCGCGGAGAGAAGACCGCGTCGCCCTCGGCCACCCGGCCGATGGCGTCGGTCAGCTCGGGCCCGGAGATGGTCTTGGTGACGTAGCCGCGGGCGCCGCCGCGCACCACGCCGATGACGTCCTCGGCGGCGTCGGAGACCGACAGGGCCAGGAAGCGGGACGGGACGGCGCCGCTGAGGCGGCGCAGCACCTCGATGCCGCCGCCGCCCGGCAGGTGCACGTCCAGCAGGACGACGTCGGGCCTGGTCGCCGAGATGACGCGGACCGCCTCGTCGACGTCCCCGGCCTCGCCGACGATCTCGATGCCGTCGCCGAGCTCGGCCTTGACCCCGGTACGGAACATCTGGTGGTCGTCCACCAGCACCACAGTCGTCATCAAAAACCTCCGAGGAAACCCCCGCCTTCGGGCGGGGAAGGAATCGGACCCCTGCGGAGCAGGGCAGGGAAAGACGAATCGTCACCGGGCGATTCGTCGTCCACCAGCCGGACACACCGCAGTTTTTCACAAGCTGATGCGATAGCTTGTGAGGTATGCCCACTGCTGTGAAGCGGGCGTTCAAGTACCGCTTCTACCCGACGCCCGAGCAGGCCGCCGAGCTTGCCCGCACGTTCGGGTGCGTGCGGAAGGTCTACAACATGGCACTCGCCGCCCGCACACAGGCGTGGGCGCTGCGCCGGCAGCGGATCACCTACAACCAGACCTCGGCGATGCTGACGACATGGAAGAAAACCGAGGAACTGGCCTACCTGAACGAGGTATCCAGCGTTCCGCTCCAGCAGGCGCTCCGCCATTTGCAGGCGGCGTTCACCAACTTCTTCGCCAAACGGGCCAAGTACCCACGTTTCAAGTCCCGGAAGAAGTCGCGCGACTCGGCCGAGTACACCACCAGCGCGTTCCGGTACCGGGACGGGCAGCTCACGCTGGCGAAGATGGCAGAGCCGCTGCACATCGTGTGGTCGCGTCCGCTGCCGGTGGGAGCGAAGCCTTCGACGGTGACGGTGTCCCGCGACAGCGCGGGCCGCTGGTTCGTGTCCCTGCTGGTGGAGGACCCGACCGTCCGGCCGCTGCCCGCGAGCGGGAACGCGGTCGGCATCGACGCCGGACTCGACCACCTGCTCACCCTCTCCACCGGGGAGAAGATCACCAATCCCCGGCACGAGCGGGCCGACCGGGAGCGTCTGGCCCGCGCGCAGCGGAACCTGGCCCGCAAAGCCAAGGGCGAGGGGGCCAACCGGGCCAAGGCCCGGCGCGTGGTCGCCCGCATCCACGCCCGCATCACCGACCGCCGCCGTGACCACCTGCATAAGATCACCACTCGGCTCGTGCGTGAAAACCAAACGCTCGTGATCGAGGACCTGCACGTCCGCAACATGATCAAGAACGGCACACTCGCCCGCGCCATCTCCGATGCGGCCTGGAGCCAGTTCCGGAGCATGCTGGAGTACAAGGCCGCCTGGTACGGCCGCGACGTGATCGCGGTCGACCGGTGGTTCCCCTCCTCCAAGCTGTGCTCCGAATGCGGGGCACGGCAAGAGAAGATGCCGCTGAACGTCCGCACCTGGACGTGCACGTGTGCAACGACCCACGACCGGGACGTGAACGCGGCGAAGAACATTCTGGCCGCCGGGCTGGCGGTGTCGGCCTGTGGAGCCGGTGTAAGACCTCAACGGAGACCTCCGGGCGGGCAGTCGGCGATGAAGCAGGAAGCCCTACGGCGCGAGCTGTAGGAATCCCCCTCCGTCAGGAGGGAGAGGAAGTCAATCCGTCTCGGCGGCTCGACGCGCCGTCCTGTCCGCCCGGTCCGGGCGGCGCTACTTCTTCATCTCCAGGCGGACCTCGGTGCCCTCACCGGGGGCGGTACGGACTGTGGCCTTGCCGCCGTTGCGTTCCATGCGCCCGATGATGGAGCCCCGTACGCCCATCCTGTCCTGCGGGATGCCGTCCATGTCGAAGCCCTTGCCCCGGTCGCGGACGAAGATCGCCACATCGTCGCCCTCGACCTCGGCGTAGACCGACACCGACGGCGCCTCGGAGTACTTGGCGGCGTTGACCATCGCCTCGCGGGCGGCCTGCAGGGCGGCGCCCAGCCGGGGGTCGAGGGGGCAGTCGCCGACGCAGACGACCTCGATGGGGACGCCGTGGTCGTCCTCCACCTCGCCGGCCGTCTCCCGTACGGCGGCGGCGAAGGTCCGGTCGGGGTCGGCCTGCGGCTGGTAGAGCCAGTTGCGCAGGGTGCGTTCCTGGGAGCGGGCCAGCCGCTGCACCTCGCGGGAGTCGGCGGCGTTGCGCTGGATCAGGGTCAGCGTGTGCAGCACCGAGTCGTGGATATGGGCGGCCAGCTCGGCGCGTTCCTGGGAGCGGATGCGCTCGCGGCGCTCGGCGTCCAGGTCCTGCCAGAGCCGCACCACCCAGGGGGTGGCGATCACCGCCAGGCCGGTGGCGAGCACGACTGTGGCGATCAGCACCTCGCGGATCTGCGCGACCTGCACGTTCTGCACCAGGAAGCCGGAGATGCCGCCGATGACCAGCGCCAGGCCGAGCAGGCTGCGCAGCCACAGCCGGCGCAGCGGGACGGTGGTGGTACGTACCCAGCGCTGCCGCTGGTCACGGTCGGCCTGCTGCCAGAGGATGGCGGCGCCGATACCGCCGACCAGCAGCGGCCACAGCGCCACCCGCGCCAGCCCGGCCCCCCAGGCCACCGAGCTCAGCCCCGCGCTGAGCGCCCCGTAGGCCAGCAACTGGACCCAGTCCCGGTGGCGTGCGCCGGTGCGGGCGGTGTCGCCGCGCTGCGGGACGAGCAGCCAGAACGCCGCGTAGGCGGCGACGCCCAGCCCGCCGGTGGCGTTCAGCAGGACGAACGCCAGTCGCACGACGACGACGTCCAGGCCGAGATGCTCGGCCAGGCCGCGGCAGACCCCGGCCATCAGCCGGCCGTCGTCGCCGCGCTCCAGGCGGGGGCCGGTCGCGGCGTCGTCGGTGACCTGCTCGGCCATCGCTGTGGTCACGCCTCCTCACGCCCTTTCGTGCTCCGTGACGGTGGGCACGCCGGCACGGCACCCCCTGGTCAACGATCGTCACACGAACGGGGGCCGGTCGCATCGGGCGGTTCCCCTGGTTTCCGCGGCCGGTCTTCAGGGTCGGGTCAGGGTGGTCCCCGATACCGGGGCGGGGCCGGTGCCCGCCACGATGGTGACATGGCCGAGGAGCAGACCATGACGGCCGGCCCGCGGGCCGCCGAAGACTATCCGAGATTGGTGCGGGCACAGGACGGGCGCATCCTCGCCGGGGTGTGCACCGGCCTGGGGCGGCACGTGAACGTGGACCCGGTGGTACTGCGGGTCGGGTTCGCGGTGCTGGTGCTGTCCGGCGGCCAGGGACTGCTGCTCTACCTGGCGGCCTACCTGCTGATGCCGTCCGCTGCGGAACGGCCCGCGCCGGCCGAGCAGTTGCTCAAGCGCCGCTTCGACGCTGGGACGGTGCTGGCTCTGCTGGGCGTGCTGCTGTGCCTGGCGACGCTGACCCTGACGGCGGGCCGCTGGTTCTCGGGGGGCGCGCTGGCCGGGGTGACGGTGTTCGCGCTGGTGCTGCTGGTGGCGCACGCCCGGAAGGTGGACTTCGCCCAGGTGGCCCGCAGCATGCCCGAGCGCCTGCAGGGCCACCCGATGGAGCCGGCCACGCCGTTCCCGGGTGCGGCGACCGGCCCGATCTTCCCCGGCCAGACACCCCAGCCGGACGCGGACGGCCCGGTCTTCCTCGGCAAGACGCCCCCACCGGGTGCGGGCGGCCCGATCTCCTCGGAAGATGCGTCCCCGTCAGACGCGGGCGGCCCGGTCTTCCTCGGTAAGACGCCTCCGCCGGGTGCGGGCGCCCCGCTGCCGGAAGGCATGATCGATCTGGCCGAGCTCAGCGACCGGTACCGCCGCGGCGGCCCGCCGCAGGACGTTCCGGCGCCTCCGGCCGGCAAGCCGGAACGGGGCTGCGGAGGGCACCGGCCCAAGCCCATGCTGACCTCGCTCACCCTGCTGGGCGCGATGGCGGCCGGGGCGGCGATGATCCCGGTCGCGGTCAACGGCGGCTACGGGCCGTACGGCGTGAGTCTCGTCCTCGCACCCGCCCTGGCGGTGATCGGGTTGGGTCTGCTGGTCGGCGGCTGGTTCGGCCGGGCCCGGGGACTCGCCACCGTCGGCACGCTGCTGACCTTCAGTCTGCTGACCACGACGGTGGTGGCCGAGGCGCCTCCCGACACCAAGTTCGGGGACGTGGAGTGGCGGCCCGCCGACGCCTCCCGCACCGAGCAGACCTACCGGCTCGGGGCCGGCGACGGGAAACTGGACCTCACCGCGCTCCCGCTGGCGCCGGGCCGGCGGATCAGGATCAACGCCGAGCTGACGGTCGGCACGCTGAAGATCACCGTGCCCGACGCCGCCCGGGTGGAGATCGACGGCCGGGTCGGGCTGGGGGACCTGACCGTGGAGGGGCGCATCAGCGGCGGGCCCCGCGCCAAGGTCGTCGAGGTGCTGGAGCCGCAGGCGCGCGGCACGGCGAACCCGCCGGTGATCGAGCTGCGGGTACGGGCCAGGGTCGGGGACGTGGAGGTGCTGCGTGGCTAGGCGAATTCGGCATCGTTTCGACCCGGGGGCCCCGGTGGCGGGGCTGTTCTTCCTCGCCGTCGCCGGGGTCTTCCTGGCCGGCGGGCTGTCCGGGGAACCGGTGGTGCCGCTGGAGGTCCTCGTGGCGGCCCTGCTGATCGGGCTCGGCGTGGTCGGCATCGTCCGGGTGCTGAGCGCGGGCCGCCGCCGGGACCCCTGACCGGGCCCTCCGGCCGGGGGCCGGCTCTTCGGCCGGCCCGGCCGGCCGGGCCGGTCAGTCGAGCTGGGCGTGCAGGGTGATCGCGTAGGCGGGGCCGGGGTTGGTGATCTCGTGGGTACGGCCGTCGCCGTGGACGCGGATCCGGTTGGCGCGCAACGGGCGTTCGGTGACCCCGTCCGCGGCGATGACGATCTCGGTCAGCTCCCCGGCGATCACCGTGCTGACCCGTGTCCCGCCGTGGTCGTGCACATCGGTGCGGTGGCCGGGCGGCCAGGTGGTCAGCCACACCCGTACGCCGCCGGTCTCGTCCAGGACCACCCGTCCGGGCGCGGCGGGGTCCAGCCGCACCAGGTGCCACCAGGCGTCCGGGCGGCCGGCCAGCTCGTGGACGCGGGCGGCGAGCTGGCCCACCGTCGGCGGGCGGCCGGTGGCCAGGCCGTGCGGGTCGTCCTGCCCGCGCATCGTGATGTCGGGAACGACGTCGAGGTTCACGGAGAAGTCCTTGGTCTGTTGTCGTCGCAGCCCGCGGCCGGGCCACGGGGCGGGATCGCCGGGGTCGTCGGAACCGGGAGAACGGTCGTCAGCGACAACAACAGGGACACAGCGCGGCGGCCACGGGGAGAGAACCCTGGTGGCTGCGGAGACAGGCGCGCGCTGGCATGGGCACTAGGAGACACGCGGTCACGGACGGTTGTCAAGTCGATCGGGTCAAACGGTATTAACCCCCTGGTCACGGCAGCGCCGGACGGTGGACGACCAGGCCCGCGAGCATGCTCCCGACCACCGAGCAAAACGGAGTGTGACCATGAAGTTCGACCGGCGAACCGTGCTACGCACCGGGCTGATCGCGGGCGGGGGCACGGCGCTGGCCGCCCTGGCGGCCTCGCCCGCCGCTGGGAGTCCAGTGGCCCCCGCGCTGATCCGCACGGGACGGCCGCGCCTCACCCACGGCGTGCAGAGCGGCGACGTGACCGCCGGGCAGGGGGTGGTGTGGGCGCGGGCCGACCGTCCCTCGCGGATGCTGGTCGATGTCAGCCACCGGCCCGACTTCCGCGGCTTCCGGACCGTCCGGGGGCCGGTGCTGACCCCGGAGACCGACCTGACCGGCAAGGCGTTCCTGCGCGGCCTGCCCCCCGGACGGCAGATCCACTACCGGGTGCGGCTGGCCGACCTGGACCGGCACTCGCTGGTGTCCGCCCCGGTGGAGGGCGGCTTCCGCACCCCCGCGCGGGACCGCCACGACGGCCGGGACATCTCGTTCGTCTGGTCGGGGGACCTGGCCGGGCAGGGCTGGGGCATCAACCCTGAGCTGGGCGGCTACCGGATCTTCCGGGCGATGAGCGCCGTCGACCCGGACTTCTTCCTGTGCAGCGGCGACTGGGTGTACGCCGACGGGCCGCTCACCGAGACCGTCGCGCTGCCCGACGGCCGCACCTGGCGCAACCTGGTGACCGCCGAGAAGTCCAAGGTGGCCGAGACCCTCGCCGAGTACCGGGGGCAGTTCCGCTACAACCTGGAGGACGCCGGCCTGCGCGCCTTCAACGCCCACATCCCGATGATCTACCAGTGGGACGACCACGAGGTCACCAACAACTGGTACCCGGGCGAGATCCTCAACGACGCCCGCTACACCGAGAAGCGCGTGGACGTGCTGGCCGCCCGCGCCCGCCGCGCCATGTTCGAGTACACCCCCACCGCGGTCCAGGCCGCCAGGGACGGCCGGATCTACCGGAAGATCTCCTACGGTCCGCTGCTGGACGTCTTCGTCCTCGACATGCGCACGCACAAGAACGCCAACACCCCCAACACCTCGCCCACCGAGGCCGCGGGTGTGCTCGGCGCCGAGCAACTGGCCTGGCTCAAGCGCGAGCTGCGCGGCTCCAAGGCGACCTGGAAGGTGATGGCCGCCGACCTGCCGATCGGGCTGATCGTCCCAGACGGCACCGCCCAGGAGGGCATCGCGCAGGGCGACGGCGGCGCGCCACTGGGCCGCGAGCGCGAGATCGCCGACCTGCTCTCGTACGCCAAGCGGCACAGGGTCCGCAACATGGTGTGGCTGACCGCCGACGTCCACTACACCGCCGCGCACTACTACGACCCGGCCAAGGCGTCCTTCACCGACTTCGACCCGTTCTGGGAGTTCGTGTCCGGCCCGCTCAACGCCGGCGCCTTCGGCCCCAACACGCTGGAGTCCACGTTCGGGCCGCAGTTGAAGTTCCACAAGGCCCCGCCGCGGGCCAACACCTCTCCGGCCGAGGGCTACCAGTTCTTCGGGGAGGTCGGCATCGACGCCCGATCCGCCACTCTCACCGTCCGCCTCCGTGACCTGGACGGCAAGGTCCTCTACAGCACGGACCTGTCCCCGGTCCGCTAGCCGTTCCCCGCTCCGGCCCGGCCGGCGACGGCCGGGCTGGGGTGGGGCTCCACGTGCTCATCGGTCAGGGCAGGGGTCGCATTTCTCCTGAAGGCACGGCGCAGGGCCGGTGATGGCCAGGCGCGGTCGGAGCTGAGGATCAGGACGGCGACCAGGACGACGGCGCCACCGAGGAACTGCGTGGGGGCGAGGCGTTCGCCGTAGACGAGGGCGGTGGACGCCACCGTGACGGCCGGTTCGGCGTAGGAGACGATGGCCGCTGTCGAGGCGCCGACCACGCGCATGCCGGCCAGCATGCAGATGATGGGCACGAAGGTCGAGAACACGGCGAGCAGCCCCGTCCACAGCCAGCCGTCCGGCTGCGCCGGTGGCTGCCAGGAGCCCGTGGACACGCTGATCAGGGCCAGGCTCACGGCGGCGCTGGTGCACACGATGGCGGACACCAGGTACAGGTCGAGGTCCTCCGGCAGGCCGTTCGCGACGGTCAGGTAGAGCGCGTAGGTGCAGGCCGCCGCCAGCGCCAGCGCCACTCCTCCGGCGGCGCCCGGCCGGACGCCGCTTCCCAGCAGCAACAGCACCCCCAGCACCGAGCAGGCGAGCGCCGTGAGCCGCCGCCGGTCCATGGACTCGCGTCCCAGCGCGATGGCGATGACCGTGACGATGGGCGGGAACGTGTAGAGCAGCAGCGCCGCCAGCGAGCCGTCGATGCGGGCCAGCGAGCCGAAGTAGAAGGTCGCCTGGCAGGCGTACCCGACGGCGCCCAGGCCGACGCAGGTCAGCAGGGTCCGCCCGGCGGGGAACGCGGGGCGGCGCCAGGCGACCAGCGCCCAGAACAGCAGCGCGGCGAGGGCGAAGCGCACCGTCAGCATCGTCTGCACTCCGGCGCCCGCCTGGTAGGTCTCCTTGGCGAAGACGGCGGACATGCCGAAGCCGGCGGCGGAGATCAGGCACAGCGTGGTGCCCAGGGAGGTTCGGGAGGGTGCCATCGGCATGAGGAAGACCGTAGAGATCGGCAACCCATCGAGGTAGCCTTGCTTTCCTGCGGAAGCCAAAGGAGATTCCTTGGCCACCCTCCATCAGTTCCGCTGTTTCCTCACCGCCCTGGAGCACGGGTCGTTCACGGCGGCCGCCGCCGCTCTCGGCTATGCGCAGCCCTCGGTGTCGGAGCAGGTGAGGCTGCTGGAACAGCAGCTGGACACCGTCCTGTTCCGCCGCGCCGGCCGCGGCCTGGTGCCCACCGAGGCGGCCTGGGCGCTGCGCCCGCACGCGGTGGCGGCGCTGAAGGCCGCCGATGAGGCCGTCCGGGCGGTGTCGTCGGTGCGGGGGATGCTGACCGGCACCGTGCGCTTCGGGATCTTCAAGACCGCGCACTTCTACTTCGGCGCGGACCTGGTCGCCGACGTGCTGGAACGCCATCCGCAGGTCAGGCTCGAACTGGTCGGGCAGAACTCCGCCGAGACCCTGGACCAGCTGCGCCGGGGCCGGCTGGAGGCCGCCTTGGCCGCGCTGCCCGGCGACGACGAGGAGATGGCGGTCACCGCCGAGATGCGCGACGAGCTGGTGTACGTCAGCGCCGACCCGGGCCGGGTGCGCGAGCCGGTCACCGCCGCCGTCCTGACCGCTCACCCGCTGGTACTGCCGGATGTGACCTGGCGTGAGGAGGACACCACCCGGCTGCTGCTGGCCCACATAGCCCGGTCGGGCGGGCACGTGCTGCGCCCCCGGGTCGAGGTGGAGTACCTGGAGGCCGCGCTGGAGGTCGCCGCGCGGGGGCTGGCCGACACGGTGTGCTGGCGCGGCGTCATGCACCGGATGGAGGGCCGGCTGCCGCCGGGCCTGCACTGGGCGCCCCTGGACCCCCCGCAGCACGAGCGGTTCGCGCTCGTCCACCGCCCCGTCGCCGAACTGTCGCCGGCGACCCGCATGGTGATCGACCTGGCCGCGGCGCGGGTGCGGCAGCTGAACGCGGCGTTGAACCCAGGGTGAGCCACGCCGCTGATGGTAAAAATGTGAACCAAGTCATAGCAGGGTCTGGTCCGCGATCAGATCGCGGCATAGGTTCATAGAGGTCATCTTGCCTCCCACCGGAGGTGGCCTCGATGCCGCGGCCTGGTCAACGCGCCCCGCCGGGCGCCTCGTGCCCATGTTCCACCCCCGAGGCGCCGAATGGAGGACGGATGCCGCGCGTACGGATCAAGGTCGACGGTGTGACATACGAGGACGAGGTGGAGCCCAGGCTGCTGCTCGTCCACTACCTGCGCGAACGGCTGGGGAAGGTCGGGACCCCGGTCGGCTGCGACACCACCAACTGCGGAGCCTGCACCGTCCTGCTGGACGGGCTGAGCGTCAAGAGCTGTTCGGTGCTGGCCGTCCAGGCCGACGGGCGGGAGATCACCACGGTCGAGGGGCTGGGCCCAGGCGGCGAGCTGCACCCGATGCAGCGGGCCTTCCACACCGAGCACGCGCTGCAGTGCGGCTTCTGCACCCCCGGCATGATCATGGCCTCGATCGACCTGCTGCGGGAGAACGCCGACCCCTCCGAGGCCGAGATCCGTGAGGGGCTCGAAGGCAACCTGTGCCGCTGCACCGGCTACCAGAACATCGTGCGGGCCGTCCGCAGGGCGGCCGAGGAGATGCGGCAGGCGCCCGAGCGGGAGGTGACCTCGTGACCGAGACCGTCGCCGGGCGCGAGATCGGCAGCGCCCGCAGGCGCAGCGAGGACGCACGGCTGATCACCGGCCGCACCCAGTGGACCGACAACCTCCAGCTGCCGGGGATGTGCCATGTGGCGTTCCTGCGCAGCCCGTACGCGCACGCCCGCATCACCGGCGTGGACGCCGCCGAGGCCAGGCAGCGGCCGGGCGTGGTCGCCGTGTTCACCGGGGCCGACCTCGCCGACGAGCAGGGCAGCCTGCCGTGCGCGTGGCCCGTGACCGAGGACATGCGGCACCCCGACCACCCGCCGATGGCCGTCGACCACGTGCGGTACGTGGGCGAGCCGGTGGCCTGCGTGGTCGCCCGCGACCGGTACGCGGCCGCGGACGCGCTGGAGGCCATCGACGTCGACTACGAACCGCTGACGCCCGTCCTCGACATGGAGCAGGCGGTTGCGGACGGCGCCGACCTGGTGCACGCCGACCTGGGCACCAACAGCAGCTACACGTGGGTGTTCGAGAACGGCGACCTCGACGCGGCGCTGCGCGACGCGCCCGTCCTCATCGAGCGCCGGTACGTGCAGCAGCGGCTGATCCCGACCGCGATGGAGCCGCGCGCGGTGGTGTGCGCCCCCGAGGGGGACGGCTTCACCCTGTGGTCGGCCACCCAGATCCCGCACATCCTGCGGCTGATGCTGGCCACCGTCACCGGGATCCCCGAGCACCGGCTGCGGGTCATCGCCCCGGACGTCGGCGGCGGCTTCGGCTCCAAGCTCCAGGTGTACGGGGAGGAGGTGCTCGCGCTGCTGCTGGCCCGCCGGCTGGGACGCCCGATCAAGTGGACCGAGTCCCGCAGCGAGGGCAACCTGACCGTCCACCACGGCCGCGACCAGATCCAGCGGCTGACCCTGGCCGCCGAACGGGACGGGACCATCCGCGGTCTCAAGGTGGACCTGCTCGCCGACATGGGCGCGTACCTGATGCTCGTCACGCCGGGCATCCCGCTGCTGGGCGCGTTCATGTTCAACGGCATCTACAAGATGGACGCCTACTCGTTCACCTGCACGGGCGTCTTCACCAACAAGACCCCGACCGACGCCTACCGGGGCGCGGGGCGGCCGGAGGCGACGTTCGCGATCGAGCGGCTGATGGACGAGCTGGCCGCCGAGCTGGACCTGGACCCGATCGAGGTACGGCGGCGCAACTGGATCCGCCACGAGGAGTTCCCCTACGACACGATCGCGGGGCTCACCTACGACTCGGGCAACTACGAGGCGGCCACCGACAAGGCCCTGCACCTGTTCGAGTACGACACGCTGCGCGCCGAGCAGGCCGACCGGCGGGAGCGCCGTGACCCGGTCCAGCTCGGCATCGGGGTTTCCACGTTCACGGAGATGTGCGGGCTGGCCCCGTCCCGGGTGCTGGGCTCGCTGTCCTACGGCGCGGGCGGCTGGGAGCACGCCTCGGTACGCGTCCTGCCGTCCGGCAAGGTCGAGGTGGTGACGGGGTCGTCCGCCCACGGGCAGGGCCACGAGACCGCCTGGGCGCAGATCACCGCCGACCGCCTCGGTGTGCCCTTCGAGGACGTGCGGGTGCTGCACGGCGACACGTCCGTCTCTCCCAAGGGCATGGACACCTATGGCTCGCGTTCGTTGGCCGTGGGCGGGATCGCGCTGGTGAACGCCTGCGACAAGGTGGTCGACAAGGCGCGGCGGGTGGCGGCCCACCTGCTGGAGGCCGCCGAGGAGGACTTGGAGTTCACCGGCGGCCGCTTCTCGGTGCGCGGCGTACCGGACCAGGCCAGGACCATCCAGGAGGTCGCGCTGGCCGCGTTCGCCGCCCACGACCTGCCGGACGGGGTCGAGCCCTCCCTGGACTCCGACGCCACGTTCGACCCGGACAACTTCTCCTTCCCCCACGGCACGCACCTGTGCGCCGTCGAGGTGGACACCGAGACCGGGTTCGTACGCATTCGCTCCTACGTGGCGGTGGACGACGTCGGCCTGGTCGTCAACCCGCTCATCGTGGAGGGGCAGGTGCACGGCGGGCTCGCGCAGGGCATCGCGCAGGCGCTCTACGAGGAGGCCGTCTACGACGCGGAGGGCAACCTGACCACCACCACGATGGCGGACTACCTGATCCCGTCGGCGGCCGACCTGCCCCACTTCGTCACCGACCGCACCGAGACCCCCGCCACCACCAACCCGCTCGGGGTCAAGGGCGTCGGTGAGGCGGGCACCATCGCCTCCACCCCCGCCGTGGTGAACGCGATCGTCGACGCGCTGCGCCCGTACGGCGTGCGCGACGTGCCGATGCCGTGCACGCCCGAGCGCGTGTGGCGTGCCCTGAACGAGCAGGAGGGTTCCGCATGATCCCGGCGGGGTTCGAGTACGTGCGGCCGGAGTCGGTGGACGAGGCGGTGTCCGCCCTGGCCGAGGCCGGCGAGGACGCCAAGGTGCTGGCGGGCGGGCAGAGCCTGATGCCCCTGCTGCGCATGCGGCTGGCCTACCCGGAGGTGCTCGTCGACCTGGACCGGGTCGCCGAGCTGCGGGAGATCCGCGACCTGGGCGACGCACTGTTCATCGGCGCGATGGCCACCCACCACCAGGTGATGCGCGACCCCCTGGTCCGTCGACACGCCCCGCTGATCGCGCAGGCCACCGCCACGGTGGCGGACCCGGCGACGCGGCATCGCGGCACGTTCGGCGGAGCGCTGGCGCACGCCGACCCGGCCGGTGACCTGCCGGCGGTGGCCCTCGCGCTGGACGCGGTGTGCAACGTCCGCTCCGCCCGGGGCTCGCGGGACGTCCCGGCCGCCGACTTCTTCGTCGACTGGCTGACGTCCGCGCTGGAACCCGACGAACTGCTCACCGGGGTCACCGTCCCCAAGCTCGGGCCGGGCTGGGGCACTCACTACGAGAAGTTCCACCGCACCGCCCAGTCCTGGGCCGTCGTCGGGGTCGCCTGCGCGGTCCGGCGGGAACGGGACGCCGTCGCGGACGTCCGGGTGGCGCTGACCAACATGGGCGCCGCACCCGTCCGTGCCACCGCCGTGGAACGCAGCCTTGAGGGCGTCCCCGTCTCCGACGGCGCCTTCAGGTCCGCCGCCGAACACGCGGCGGACGGCACCGCACCGCCCGGCGACCTGCACGGCTCACCCGACTACCGGGCACACCTGGCGCAGGTGCTCACCCGCCGGGCGCTGACGGCCGCCAGCGCCCGCTGAGGCACCCGCACGGCCGTTCCCACCACCCTGGGGAACGGCCGTGCGCGTGTCCATGGTGGCGGCTCCTCTGGGTGGGTATGGGCTTGGGCTCTGGCGGTGTGGGGGGATACCGCCGTAAGGTCACCGAATCGGACCCCGGACGAGGAAGGCAGGGAGCCGCTGATGGAGCTCGACCACGAATTCACCGTGCCGGTACCGGTGGATCAGGCATGGTCGGTGCTGCTCGACGTGGAACGGGTGGCGCTCTGCATGCCGGGTGCCACGCTCGACTCGGTGGACGGCGAGGACTACGTCGGCCGGTTGAAGGTCAGGCTCGGCGCGATGACGATCACCTACCGGGGCACCGCCAGGATCGTCGAGGCCGACGAGGCCGCCCGGGCCCTGACGATCGAGGGCAGCGGCAAGGAGGCCCGTGGCTCCGGCACCGCCTCGGCGACCATCCGGGCGCGGATGTCCCAGGAGGGCGACGTCACCCGGGTCGTCGTGCACACGAAGCTGAACGTCACCGGCCGCCCGGCCCAGTTCGGCCGCAACATCCTCGCCGAGGTGGGAGCCAAGCTGATCGCCCGCTTCGCCACGGCCCTCGCCGAGGAACTGAAGGAGGCTCCCGCCCCGGCGGAACGCTCCGCCGCCGCCGAGGCCCCCACCTCCGCCAAGGCTACGTCCGAGGCTCCTGCCAAGGCCGCCTCTACGACTCCCGCTGCACCCGAGGCTCCTGCCGAGGCCGCACCTGAGACCTCTGCCAAGGCCGCACCTGGGGCCACGCCTGAGACCCCTACCGAAGCCGCACCTGCGGCCCCTGCCAAGGCCCCCGCCGAAGCCGCGTCCGAGGCTCCTGCCGAGGCTGCGCCCGAGGGCGCGGCCGAGGAGGGCGTCGGGGCGGCGACCGGCGGGCCCGGGGCGGGCGACACCGCCGTTCGAGGGCGGGAGACGGTTACGGAGGGTGATAATCTCGCTGCGGCCGCCGGTTCGGCCGAGGCCGCGCAGGAGGTGGTGGACCAGCAGCGGGCCGCCGCGACGGCGGCCGAAAGCGCCGACGCCACCGCCGCTCCGGCCGTCGGGGAGGTGGTGGACCAGCAGGGCGCCGCGGACGCCGCGGCGGTGGCCGGGCCGGAGCCGGCGGACGCCGGGCATCCGGCGGTCGCGTACCGGCGGGAGCGCCGGGCGGACGACGCCATCGACATCCTGGAGGTCGCCGGTCCCTCGGTCGCCAAGCGGCTCGTCCCGACGGTACTGAGCGCGCTGGCAGCCCTGCTGACCTTGCGTTACCTGTTCCGCCGGCGGCGGGGGCGGCACCACCGCTGAGGACCCCGGTCCACCACCGTGAGTCATTGGCCTGGTACGTTCCGTAATTAAGGGATGCGGACGACCGCATCGACGCACCTCTGTCCGGTGGGGGCCATGGACACGGTCGAGATTCAACGGGTCGTCGCGATCGAGGACGACAACTGGTGGTATCGGGAGCGGCGGGCGATCATCGCCCGCCAGCTGCGCAGGCTGGAAGGGCCACCGGGCCGCGCCGCCGACATCGGCGCGGCGGGCGGCGGCAACACCCGGGTGCTGCTGGAGCACGGCTGGGAGGCCATCGCCATCGACGCCTCGCCCGCCGCGGTGGAGCTGGCCAGGCTGCGCGGCATCGACGCCTACCACGGCGACGCCTGCTACCTTCCGCTGTCGACGGGCGACTTCGACTTCGTGATGGCGCTCGACCTGCTGCAGCACATCCCCGACGACCGGACGGCCGCCGGGGAGCTGGCCCGGGTGCTGCGGCCGGGCGGCAGCGCGCTGATCTCCGTGCCCTGCGACCTGTCCCTGTGGTCGGCGCACGACATCGCGCTCGGGCACGTCCGCCGCTACACCCGCGAGTCGCTGGCCGAGGTCGTCCGGGACGCCGGGCTACACCTCGACCACATGTGGAGCTGGAACGTCCTATTGCGCCCGATCGTCAAGTGGCGGCGGCACCAGTCCACCCCCCAGGACATGGAGCGGCTGCACCCGATCGTCAACGCGGGCCTGCGCGCGGTCTCCATGCTGGAGCGATACCTGCCGGTGCAGTCCCTGCCGGGCGTCACGCTGTTCGCACGGGCCCACCGCCCGGAACTCTGAGTCCCACGCCACGTCCGCCCCGGGTCTAGCCCCGCCCGGGGTGACGCGCCCTGTCGCCCCCGCCCCAAGACCGCCGCAGACGGCTCATCATGCCCCAAGACCGCCGCAGACGGCTCATCATGCCCCAAGACCGCCATAGCCGGCTCACCATCGGGTTACGGCGTTGATCACGGTCCCGGGGGTTCCGCGGAACGGCTCACGGCCGGAGTCTCCCCGTCCTGGCGGCCGAGGTGGGCTCACCGCGCCGCGGGCGTTCGGCGGCGTGGGCAGGCCCCGGCGACCGGGGCCTGCCACTACCGGGGCAGGGGGGACCTGGCGGGATCGGTGACGGGACGGCTGCCGGCCTCCAGGACGGCCAGCAGCCGGGTGTGCGCCCGGGTGGACAGCCAGAACTTGTAGATGATCACCAGTTCGAAGAACACCAGCAGCGCGCCGGTGACGACGATGATCGGGATGATCGCGCCGGTCAGCGGGCCGAGGATGAACACCGACATCTGGAACTCGATCCCGCTCACCAGATGCGTGCGGACCCGCCGCCGCAGCAGGCCCTGGCGGATCCGCCGGTACCAGGGCCACCGGGTGTCGAACACGTAGTGCGGGTCGGGGTGGGGCGTCCGCCCGAATTCGGCCTCCGGCTCCTCCACCCGCCCCTCCCCTCCGCCGAGCGTCACCACCCGGTGGCCCTGCCCGCCGAGCACCGCCATCCGGGGGTCTCCCTCGGCGACGGCCGCCGCCCGGCGCCGGGCGGCGGCCGTCGCGGTGCGCATCGCGCGGCGGGCCTTGACGATCTGCGGCCCGTTGACGTACCGGAACATGTCGAGGGCGAGGACGGCCATCCCCGCGTACAGGTAGGCGACCTGGCCGGTCCGGGCGTACTGCCCGCCGGTCAGGGCCACGGCGCACAGGCTGTCGCGGACCCGGTCCAGCATGAAGTCCAGCCAGGCGCCGAACGTCGTGCCGGTGCCCTTGAGCCTGGCGATCTTGCCGTCCATACAGTCCACCACGAAACCGACGTGGTAGAGCAGCGCGCCCAGCGCCAGCCACCCGGGCGCGGCCAGCGCGAAGCAGCCCGCGGCGGCCAGGCCGAACGCGAAGGCGACGGCGGTGAGCTGGTTCGGGGTGATCGACGTCCGGTTCGCGATCGGCAGTGCCAGCCGGATCGCGACCGGGTCCACCAGGAACACCGTCCACCACGCGTCACGGCCCTTGCAGACCGCGCGCATGTCATCCAGGGAGAACGTCGCCATACGGTCAGCATTTCTACACCGAGCGAGCACGCGAACACGCATCGCGATTGCCGGGACATCGTTTGGCCCACACTTGACCGGACGGCTACGCGGGCAAGGACGTACCGGTCGGCCGACCGTCCGGACCTGCGGACTTGGCCCGCAGCAGCTCGGCGAACAGGGCCTCCCAGCGGTGGCGGATCGGGACCGGCCCGTACCCGGCCGCGGTACCGATCGCGGCCGTGCCCAGGCGCCGCCGCAGCCGGCGGTCCCCGATCAGCCGGCACAGCGCCGCCGCCAGCGCGTCCGGGTCCTCCGGCGGCACCAGCAGCCCGTTCTCCCCGTCCCGGATGACCTCCCGGGGGCCGGTCGGGCAGTCGAAGCCCACCACCGGGAGCCCGCAGTTCAACGCCTCCAGCATCACCATCGCGAAGCCCTCGAACCGCGAGCTGAGGGCGTAGATCGACGCCTGCGCCAGTTCGCGGTCGAAGCCCTTGACCGTCCCCATCAGCAGAACGTGGTCGCCCAGCCGCCGCCGACGGATCTGCCCGCGCAGCCGCCCCTCCCAGGGCCCGCCACCGTAGATCCGCAGCGTCCAGTCCGGATACTGCGCCGCGACCTGCCCGAACGCCTCGATCAGCAGGTCGAAGCCCTTCTGCCGGGTGAGCCGCCCGGCCGCCACCACGACCTTGGCGCTGTGGTCGGTGCGGGGCACGTCCAGCGAGTGCAGCGGGTTGGGGATCTGCGCGATCCGCACCCGGTCGCCCATCGCCCGCCGGTAGTCCTCCTCGTCCTGGCGGGTCAGCGAGACCACCGCGTCCAGCCGCGGGTAGTCGGCCAGGATCGCCGCGTGCACGGCCGGCTTGTAGCTGGTGAGGTGCATGTGGTCCTGGGCGACGCGGACGAGCTCCTGCGGGGCGTAGCGCGCCGACAACAGGTTGAGGGCGGGACGGGTGGTGACCAGCACCCCTTCCCGCAGGCCCCGCACGTACTCGATGAACCCCTCCTCGACCTCGCGGGTGAAGGTGCGCTTGGCAGCCTCCCCCACCGGCACCTCGGAGCCGGGCTCCTCGCCGGGGGCGACCGGGACCGTCCAGTGCCTGCGCAGCCACCGGCCGAGCCGGCCGCCGCGGGGCGGCGGCGGGGCGGGCCGTCCGCGGTGGTCGGCGATGGTGATCATGCGGACCCGGCCGTCGACGGGGAACCTGGGCCGGTCCCGCCGGCGGACCACGCTGGCGATCGCGACCTCGTGTCCCGCCTCGGCCATGGCGTTGGCCTGGTTGATGACGGTACGGATCGTCCCGCCCATGCCGTAGGCGTGCATCAGCACGTACGTGACCTTCATCGGGCGCGGCGGCCGTCGGCGATGATCTGCCCTGTCCCCATGTGCGGCACCCCCTCCCGATGAGCCTGCAATGCCCCGAATCGGCGGGCGCCACCGGCCGGCGGCCAAGCCTTGCGGTGACCGTTACCCGCCGCCGGGACACTCCGGCGGCGCTTTGCCCGTCCCCCGGTTCCGGTGAACGCCCGGCATGCCGGGCGTTCGCGGAGCCGTTCACCAGGCCGTTCAGGAGTAGATGCGGACCTTGGGGTGGGCCTCGGCGACCGCGGCGCGGACGCTGCGCGCCAGCACCTCGAACTCGGCCGCCCGGGGCGAGGTCGCCCGGTGCACGAGGCCGATGCGGCGGCCGGGGGCGGGATCGGCGAACCGGTACACCGCCACCCCGTCCGCCCGCCGGGTCTCCACGGGCAGCGCGGTCTGCGGGAGCAGCGTCACGCCGAGACCGCCGGACACCAGCTGCACCAGCGTGGCCAGGCCGGCGGCGTAGGTGGCGGCGGTCGCCCGCCCCCCGGCCTCGCGGCACACGTCCAGGGCCTGGTCGCGCAGGCAGTGCCCCTCGTTCAGCAGGATGACCTCCAGCTCACCGAGCACCCGCCGGGGCACCGGCGCCGGGCCGATCGGCTGCGCGCTGGGCGCGACCAGCAGGAAATCCTCCTCGTACAGCGGCAGCTCGACCACCCCGGAGGCGGTCACCGGCAGCGCCAGGAGTACCGCGTCCAGCCGGCCCGCCAGCAGCTCGGTCACGAGGTGGTCGGTCTGCTGCTCGCGCACCGACAGCTCCAGCTCGGGGAAGTCACGGGCCAGTCGGGGCAGCACCGCGGGCAGCAGATAGGGCGCCACGGTCGGGATCACGCCCAGCCGCAGCGGGCCGACCAGCGGGCCGCGGGCCGCGTGCACCTCGTCGACCAGCCGGTCCAGCTCGGCCAGCACCGACTCCGCGCGCCGGGCCACCCGCTCCCCCGCCGGAGTCAGCAGGACCTTGCGTGTCGTACGCTCGACCAGCCTGGTGTTCAGGGCGTGCTCCAGAGCGGCCACCGCCCCCGAGAGCGCGGGCTGGCTCATCCCCAGCACGGCGGCGGCATCGCGGAAGTGCAGGTGCTCGGCCAGCGCGAGGAACGCGCGCAACTGCGCGACGGTGGGCCTACTGATAACCGTCTCCTATCGGCACAAAGCGATCGTTCGATTTCTCATTTCACGATAGCCAGGGCAGTCTGGAGACCGCTCACCAGCCCCGATGCCCTCAGCCGCCCCATCGGAACGCTTGTGACACATTTCACGAACCGAGCGAAAAAGGAGAGTCCGTGCTCACCGTCGGTGACCAGTTCCCCGAGTACGAGCTGACCGCCTGCGTCTCGCTGGACCCGGACAAGGCGTTCGAGACCATCAACCACAAGACCTACGAGGGCAAGTGGCGGGTGGTGTTCTTCTGGCCCAAGGACTTCACCTTCATCTGCCCGACCGAGATCGCCGAGTTCGGCCGGCTGAACGGCGAGTTCGCCGACCGCGACGCCCAGGTCCTCGGCGCCTCCGTGGACAACGAGTTCGTGCACTTCGCCTGGCGCAAGGACCACCCGGACCTGCGCGAGCTGCCGTTCCCGATGCTGTCGGACCTCAACCGCGAGCTGACCGAGGCCCTGGGCATCCTCACCCCGGACGGCGTCGCCCAGCGCGCCACCTTCATCGTCGACCCGAACAACGAGATCCAGTTCGCGATGGTGACGGCGGGCTCGGTGGGCCGCAACGTCAAGGAGGTCCTGCGGGTCCTCGACGCCCTGCAGTCCGACGAGCTGTGCCCGTGCAACTGGAACAAGGGCGAGGCCACCCTGGACGCCCAGAAGCTCATGGCGGGCGCCTGACCGGCGTCCGGCCGCCCTTCACCGCTTCGGGAAGGGCGAGGCCATCCCGGTCGCCGCAACGCCCGCCGGCCCCGGTGGGCGCCTGACCGGCGGCCGACCGGCAGCCGACCCCTTCCGGGCGACCACCGCCCGGAAGGACGAGGCCACTCCGCAAGCACCAGACGGCCGGTCGCGTCAACAGCCGCGACCGGCCGTTCGCAGGAAAGGAAGCCGCGCTGTGAGCGTTGACGCGCTGAAGGAAGCCCTGCCCGCCTACGCCAAGGACACCAAGCTCAACCTGGGCTCGGTGACCACCACCTCCCAGCTCACCGAGCAGCAGCTGTGGGGCACCGTGCTGGCCTGCGCGCTGGCCACCGGCAGCCGGCAGGTCATCGCCGAACTGTCCCAGGAGGCCGGTGACTACCTGTCGGCCGAGGCGTTCGAGGCGGCCAAGGGCGCCGCGTCGATCATGGCCATGAACAACGTCTACTACCGGGCCACCCACCTGATCGGCGACGAGACCTACGCCACCCTGCCCGCCAAGCTGCGCATGTCGATCATCGGCAAGCCGGGCGTGGACAAGGTCGACTTCGAGCTGTGGTGCCTGGCCGTGTCGGCGATCAACGGCTGCGGCCGCTGCCTGGAGTCACACGAGAAGGTGCTGCGCGAGGCCGGCCTGCCCCGCGAGCAGATCCAGGAGGCGCTGCGCATCGCCGCCGTGGTCAACGCCACCGCCGCCACCCTGGAGGCCGAGGCCGCCCTGGCCCCCGCCGCACTCTGACCTCCACGCACCCGCAAGGGCCCGGGCGAACGCACGTTCCCCGGGCCTTCGACGGTCCGTCAACGACTGCGGAGCAGTACGGCGGGATCCATGGTGCCGAGTGGCTCGGGGAACACCAGTTCCTGTCCGGGCGTCGCTCGGGCATGTTCCACGTAGCACTCGCCCTCGCGGCGGCCGAGGATGAGCGTCGGCCCCCCTTCGGCGTCCCTCTCCACCAGGAGGTACCAGGGGATCTCCGCGCGGGCGTAGAACCTTGACTTCTGCATCCACTCCTCTCCCCGGTTCGAGGGAGAGACGATCTCGCCGACCAGCAGGACGTGCTTGGCGTCGTGGACGTAGGTGTCGCCCGGCTCATAGGTGGCCAGCAGGTCGGGGATGAGAATCTTGTCCGTCCCGACCCGCAGATTGACCTCGATCACCACATCGAGGGCGTCCGGCGACTGGGCGTCGAGGTGGACGGCGAGTCGTTGCATGTACTTCTGATGGAGCCTACTCGGCATGGGGCTCACGAGGAGCCTCCCGTCGATCAGCTCGATCTTCGCCGCTCCCCTGGGCAGCGCGAGGTAGTCTTCCTCGGTCCACTCGCCGGGATGGTTCCAGATGCTCATGTAGTCCTCGGCCACCGCCGGCATCCCCATCCCCTTTCCAGCTTCTTCGTGTCCAGTGTGTCACACGCCGCATCATAGGAACGGCGGACACTCCCCGTGCACGATTGGCTGCAAAAGGTGCGCTACTCCCACTCGATGGTGCCCGGGGGCTTGCTGGTGATGTCGACCACGACGCGGTTGATCTCGCGGACCTCGTTGGTGATGCGGGTGGAGATGCGCTGCAGGACGTCGTAGGGGAGGCGGGCCCAGTCGGCGGTCATGGCGTCCTCGCTGGTGACGGGGCGCAGCACCACCGGGTGGCCGTAGGTGCGGCTGTCGCCCTGGACGCCGACCGAGCGGACGTCGGCCAGCAGCACCACCGGGAACTGCCAGATGTCGCGGTCCAGCCCGGCGGCGGTGAGCTCCTCGCGGGCGATGGCGTCGGCCTCGCGCAGCAGGTCCAGGCGCTCGCGGGTGACCTCGCCGATGATGCGGATGCCCAGGCCGGGGCCGGGGAACGGCTGGCGCCAGACGATCTCGGCGGGCAGCCCCAGTTGCTCGCCGAGGGCGCGCACCTCGTCCTTGAACAGCGTCCGCAGCGGCTCGACGAGCCGGAACCTCAGGTCCTCGGGCAGGCCGCCGACGTTGTGGTGGGACTTGATGTTGGCCGCGCCGGTGCCACCGCCGGACTCCACCACGTCCGGGTAGAGGGTGCCCTGGACGAGGAACTCCACCTCGCCGCTCTCGTCGTGCCCCTCCTGGGGGGACGACCCCCCTGAACCCCCCGCGGCGCCCACGCCGTCCCTTGCTTCGCTGCGGGCGGCGTGGACGTCGACGATCTCGCGGGCGGCGCTCTCGAAGACCCGGATGAACTCCCGGCCGATGATCTTGCGCTTCTCCTCGGGGTCGACGACCCCGGCCAGCGCGGTCAGGAAGCGCTCCTGGGCGTCCACCACGTGCAGGTCGACGCCGGTGGCGGCGACGAAGTCCTTCTCGACCTGCTCGGCCTCGCCCTTGCGCAGCAGTCCGTGGTCGACGAAGACGCAGGTGAGCTGGGAGCCGATGGCGCGCTGGACGAGCGCGGCGGCCACCGCCGAGTCCACGCCGCCCGACAGGCCGCAGATGGCGCGCTTGCCGCCGACCTGGGCGCGGACGGTCTCGATGGCCTCCTCGGCGATGTTGACCATGGTCCAGCCGGGACGGCAGCCGGCCGCGTCGAACAGGAAGTGCCGCAGCATCGCCATGCCGTGCTCGGTGTGCATCACCTCGGGGTGGAACTGCACGCCGTACAGACCGCGTTCGGGGTGCTCCATCGCGGCGACCGGGGTGACGTCGGTACGGGCGGTGATGGTGAAGCCGTCCGGGGCGGCGCTGGTGTGGTCGCGGTGCGACATCCACACCGCCTGGAGGGACGGCAGCCCGGCCAGCAGCACCCCGCCGTCGATCACGTTGACGGCGGTGCGGCCGTACTCGGCGACGTCGGAGTTCTCCACCAGCCCGCCGAGGGCCTGCGCCATGACCTGGTGGCCGTAGCAGATGCCCAGGGTCGGCACCCCGGTCTCGAACAGGCCGGCGGGCGCGGCCGGGGCACCGGCCTCGTACACCGAGGAGGGCCCGCCGGACAGAATGATCGCCTTCGGCCGCTTGGCCAGCATCTGGTCCACCGGCATGGTGCACGGGACGATCTCGCTGAACACGTTGCACTCGCGTACGCGCCGCGCGATCAGCTGCGCGTACTGCGCGCCGAAGTCGACGACGAGCACGGTGTCGAAGGACTGCTCGATCTGATCGAGGGACACCGATAACGCCTTTCGGAGAACGTGGGGCAGGCCTTCAGTCTAGGGCCCGCCTGCCTGCGCCTATGTTCCCGACTCGTCCCCGGCCCGTACGGGCCGCACCCATGTGAGCGAGTTCACCCGAAGCGGCTTGACCGGACGCCGCGCCGGCGTTCGCCTACCAGCTCCCCGGTCAAGGCGATCGCCGCAATTCCAATACATGGAGTAATGATCTAGCTACACTAGGTCACGAACGGTCGTGAACACGGCCCGACAGATATCGGAGGTGCCCATGCGGCGCATCCCCACCAGGCTCGTCGTCCCCGCGACGATCGCGCTGCTCGGCCTCACCGCGGCCCCCGCCGCGGGCGGGCAGGCCGCCGGCCCGGCGCAGCGCGCCGCGGCCGGGTCGGAGGCCTACTTCGAGTTCGACTATCCGCCCGGTCCCGAGAGGTTCATCTTCCGGCTCACCGACCCCGACAAGATCCGGGAGGCCCGGGACATCCTGAGCGGCTCGGAGCGGCACAAGACCCACGTCCTCGGAAAGATCGTCAAGAGCACCGCCCCCTACAACCCCGGCTGGAACTACCACCTCGACCCGCAGTCGATCTCGTTCTTCGCCTACGCCATCGAGGTGTGCGACGCGACGCCGTGGTACGTCCAGAACCACCTCGACGAGGTGGGCGGCGCGTTCCTGCCCGGCGCGCACTGGTGCCCCTGGGGCTCGCGCCTACTGCGGGAGGTCCCCGCTCCGTAGGACCCCGCGCCTGGAGCGCGAAGACCACGGGCCCGGCGGAACGACCGCCCGGAGACCGCCGGGCCCCACCGGCATCGGATCCACCGGCCCGGGGCGCGGCCGGGCCGGTGGGTCCGATCCCGCCCCGTCGGCCGCGTGCGGCCGGCGGGGCGGCGGCGGTTCAGGTGATGTCGACGATGGGCAGCCGCAGGGCGGCCGGGGCCACGGCCGGGACCACCGGGTTCTTGGGGACCACCGGGGCGATCCGGCGGTAGGCCGAGCCGAGCGGGGGACGCCGGTCCTCCTCACCCCTGTTGGGCCACAGCGACACCGCCCGCTCGGCCTGCGCCGTGATGGTCAGCGACGGGTTCACGCCCAGGTTGGCCGAGATCGCCGACCCGTCCACGATGTGCAGGCCCTCGTAGCCGTAGACCCGGTGGTAGGGGTCGATGACGCCCTCCTGCGGCGAGGCGCCGATGGCGCAGCCGCCGATGAAGTGGGCGGTGGTGGGGATGTCGACCAAGTCCAGCCAGGAACCGCCGGCGATGCCGCCGATCTCCTCGGCCAGCATCCGGGTGGCCTGGTGGCCCGCCGGGATCCAGGTGGGGCTGGGCTCACCGTGGCCGCGGGCGGCCCGCAGGCCCCAGCCGAACGGGCCCTTGCGGGGCCTGATCGTGATCGAGTTGTCCCGCACCTGCATCACCAGGGCGATGACGGTGCGCTCCGACCAGTGCCGCAGGTTGAACAGCCGGGGCAGGTCCCAGGGGCGAGCGGCCGCATGGCCGAGGAACTTCAGCCAGCGCGGGGCGCTCCCGGAGCCGTCCTCGGCGGGGCCGTCGATGAGCAGCGAGCGCAGCGCGCCCATCGCGTTGGAGCCCTTGCCGTAGCGGACCGGCTCGATGTGGGTGTGCTCATCCGGATGGAACGAGGAGGTGATCGCCAGGCCCTTGGAGTGGTCCTCGCCCTCGCGGCTGAACCGTTCGGCCCCCAGGATCGCCTCGGAGTTGGTCCGGGTGAGCACGCCCAGCCGGTCGGACAGGCGCGGCAGCCGCCCGGTCGCCTTCATCCGGTGCAGCAGTTTCTGGGTGCCGTACGTACCCGCCGCGAACACCACCTGCTCGACCCGCAGCGTGCGGCGGTGCCGGCCGTGGGAGCCGGTGCGGACGATCTCCACCTCGTAGCCGCCGCCCGCCAGCGGGGTCACCGACCGCACCCCGGTCATCGGCATGACCTTGGCGCCCGCCCGCTCGGCCAGGTACAGGTAGTTCTCGGTGAGCATGTTCTTGGCGCCGTGCCGGCAGCCGGTCATGCACTCCCCGCACTGGGTGCAGGTGCGGCGGCGCGGGCCCGTCCCGCCGAAGTACGGGTCGTCGGCCTCCTCGCCCGGCCGGTCGCCGAACAGCACCCCGACCGGGGTGCGGTGGAAGGTGTCGCCCCGGCCCATCCTTTCGGCGATCCGCTTGATCGCCTCGTCGGCGGCGGTCATCGTCGGGTTGACCACCACCCCGAGCATCCGCTTGGCCTGGTCGTAGTAGGGCGCCAGCTCGGCCCGCCAGTCGGTGATATGCCGCCACTGGGGGTCGTCGTAGAACGGCTGGAGCGGCTCGTACAGGGTGTTGGCGTACACCAGGGAGCCGCCGCCGACGCCCGCGCCGGCCAGCACCATCACCCGGCTGCCCTTCTCGCCGCGCAGCACGTGGATGCGCTGGATGCCGGTCATGCCCAGCCCGGGGGCCCACAGGTACCGGAAGACCCGCCAGGACGTTTGGGGCAGCGCGCCGTGCCGCGCCCCGGGCTCGCCGGCGGGGTCGTCGAACCGGCGGCCGATCTCGGCCACCGCCACCTTGTAGCCCTTCTCGGTCAGCCGCAGCGCCGAGACGCTGCCGCCGAACCCGGAGCCCACGACCAGCACGTCGAAGTCGAACTTCATGGTCGCCCGTCCTCTACCGGATCCGCAGCCGCTTCATGAGCCTGATCGCGTTCGCCAGGACGTCGGCGTACCTGTCGTAGCCCAGCGCGGGCGGCGGCTCCAGGTCCATGAAGTGCTGGCTGGCCACGGTCTGCACCTCGGTGTACTTCAGCAGGCCCTCGGCGCCGTGCCGGCGACCGACGCCGGACTGCTTCATCCCGCCCATCGGGGCGTCATAGGAGGCGAACGCGGCGCCGTAGCCCTCGTTGACGTTGACCGTGCCGGCCTGGATGCGCGCGGCCAGGCGGCGGCCCCGGGCCACGTCCCGCGTCCAGACGGAGGCGTTCAGCCCGTAGGGGGTGTCGTTGGCCAGGCGGACGACCTCGTCCTCGCCGGAGAACCGGTAGACGCTCACCACCGGCCCGAACGTCTCGCCGGCGCACAGCTCCATGTCCTCGTTCACGTCCGCCAGCACGGTCGGCTCGTAGAACAGCGGGCCGAGGTCGGGCCGGGGCTTGCCGCCGGTCAGCAGCGTGGCGCCCTTCTCCACCGCCTGCTCGACGTGCCGGGTGACCACGTCGAGCTGGCGCTCGTAGGTCAGCGAACCCATCTCGGCCTCGAAGTCCATGCCGGAGCCGAGCTTCATCGCCTTGACCCGGTCGACGAACTTCGGGACGAACTCGTCGTAGACCTTCTCGTGCACGTACAGCCGCTCGATCGAGATGCACAGCTGCCCGGCGTTGGTGAAGCAGGCCCGGACCGCGCCGCGGGCGGTGCGCTCCAGGTCGGCGTCGTCCAGGACGATCATCGGGTTCTTGCCGCCGAGCTCCAGCGAGTAGCCGACCAGCCGGGGCGCGACCTTCGCGGCGATGGCCCGGCCGCCCCGGGTGGAGCCGGTGAACGCGACGTAGTCGGCCTCCTCCAGCAGCGGGTCGCCGATGTCGGCCGGGTCGCCCAGCACGATCTGCCACAGGTCCCTGGGCAGCCCGAGGCTGATCAGCAGGTCCAGCACCCACAGGCTGGACAGGCAGGTCTGGGTGTCGGGCTTGTGGACCACCGCGTTGCCGGCCATCAACGCCGGGGCGATGTCGCTGGCGCCCAAGCTGAACGGGTAGTTCCACGGCGAGATCAGGCCGACCACGCCCTTGGGCTGGCGCAGTTCCAGCGTCCTGGTGGCCACCGGAAAGGCGCCCTGCCGGCGCCTGGGCCGCAGCAGCCGGGGCGCCCGCCGCGCGTAGTACAGCGAGCACATCGCCACGTCGAGGAACTCCTCGTAGGCGTGCCGGCGGGCCTTGCCCGTCTCCAACTGGACGACGTCGAGGATCTCCTCGCGCCGCTCCACCAAGGCGTCCACCAGGCGCAGGAACGGCTTGACCCGCTCGCGCACCGGCAGCCGCGCCCAGGCGCGCTGCGCCGCACGGGCGCGTTCGTAGGCGGCGCGCACGTCGTCGGCGTCCGACAGCGGCAGGGTGGCCAGCGGCTCACCGGTGAACGGGGCCGGGATCGTGGTGGTCTCGCCCGAGGCGGCGGTCACGCGGGAGGACAGCCGCTCGATGAGGGCGGGCGCGAGCGTCCGCGCGGAGGCCGTGGGAGTTGCCATGCAGGCACCATATGACCGCCTGGCCACCTCTGACTACCCATAAGTAACCACAACATCACGCCGACTCCGGCCCCTGGCTCCAGCGGCATTCCTCGCCGGATGCCGGAACCGGCCAGGGACCGTTCCAGCGCGCCCCTTTGTGCCCGACCGGCGGAATGACCATGCCCTCGCGGTGTATCCCGGAATGAGCACCCAGCGAGCGGGAGGGGAGAACCGCATGATCGGGGCGCAACAGGAACGAGAGGGCCCACAGCGGGCGCCACAGGAGCGGGAGGGGCCACAGCGGGCACGCCCGCCGCGCGAGGGGACACCACCGGGCGGCGCGCGGCGCGAACGCCGCGAGCACACCAGGGCGGCGCTGCTGCAGGCGGCCCAGCGGCTGTGGGCCGAACGCGGCGTCCACGGGGCGTCGCTGGACGACGTCGCGGCGGCCGCCGGGCTCACCAAGGGCGCCGTCTACTCCAACTTCACCGGCAAGACAGACCTGCTGCTGGCCCTGCTGGAGCACTACACCCACGCCAGGTTCGGCACCGAGGTGCACGAGCTGCTGCACGAGACCGACCAGCCGGTCGCCGAACGGCTGCGGCGGGCCGGCGAGGGCTACCGGCACCGGCTCGGCACCGAGGACGCTCGGCTGCTGGCCCTGCTGCTGGTGGAGTTCTGGCTGTACGGGATGCGCGACTACGCGGCCGGCTGGCGGCTGGCCGAGTGGTACGAGGAGCGCCGCGGCCGCCTGGCCCGCCACCTGCCCGACGTGGACGGCGTCCCGGCCGCCGACCGGGCCGCCCTCGCCATGGCGATGGACTTCGGCCTGGCCGCCCAGCACCTGCTGGACCCCGACCGCGTCCCCGCCGACCTGTACGCCACCGGCCTGGACCTCATCCTCGGCCCCGCCCTGCGACAGCCGCGCTCCATGTGAACAAATGCATACCGATCTGGGCGCATCGCTCTAATCTGTCCCCAACCGGATCACACGGGTCTAAGGGGCAACATGGCGACGCGGAGCCGCCGCGATGCGTTCAGATCGGGTGTTCACCGGCAGGGACGCCGTGATGTCCTGCTGACGGTGCTGCTGGTCGCACTGCTCGGCGGGCTCTTCGCGCTCTACGGCCCGCTCAACGAGGGCCCGGCGCGCTGGTCGCTCAAGACCCCGCTCGACGCGCACATCCCGCTGGTCGAGGAGATGGTGATCCCCTATGTGTCGGCGCTGGCGCTGGGCCCGCTGACCCTGCTGCTGTTCCTGCTCACCTCGACGCGGACGGCGCAGTCGGCCCTGATCGCGAGCATCGTGCTGATGGTCGTCGCCTACCTGTTCTACGTCTTCGCGCAGACCCACGTGGCCCGCCCTGAGGTCACCGGTGACGACCTCTTCTCCCGGTTGCTGCGCATGGTCTACGGCAACGACAACGCCTACAACTGCTTCCCGAGCCTGCACACCGGATTCTCGGTGATCATCGCCGTGCACTGGCTGCGTCACGACCGGCGCATCGGCGGATACGTCGCCGCCTGGTGCGCCCTGATCATCGCCTCCACCCTGTTCGTCCACCAGCACTACATCGCCGACATGCTCGCCGGCCTGGCGACGGCCTCCTTCGCCTGCTGGGCCGCCGCCCGCCTCACCGCCCGGCTGCCCGCCCTCAGAACCGCTCAGGAGGCGGACTCGGCCAGCGCATCCTGAAGGTAGGCGTGCCGGAACTGGTAGGCCGGGCCGACCTGCCGCAGGATGTCGCGCCGGTGCGCCTCCTCCAGGAAGGGCAGCAGCCGCCACGGCCAAGGTGCCTTCCCCTGCGGAGCCAGCAGGAGGCCGTACACGAACAGGCGCACTGACGCGACCACGCCCGTCATGCCCGAGTCCAGGGCGAAGATCCAGGGAAGCCCGTACAGCAGCCCCCCGCACAGCGCCACGCAGACACCGAAGGCCACGGCCATGCCGGGAGGGAGCAGCAACCACGCCGCCAGGCCACTGGTGAGCCCGTAGGCGGCCCCGAAGTACACCGCCACCTTGCGGTCGCGCCGTAGCAGGATCCGCGGGTTCGCCGCCCGCACCGTGGCGTCCGGCTGCGCCCAGCCGTAGACGACCGCGATGGGGACGCCGCAGATCGCCCCCACGACGAGGCCGCGCCCTGGGCCGTCCAGCACCCAGCCGGCCACGCTCCCCAGGAACGCCGCCAGAAAGCTGCCCAGCAGCATGATCCGCCATCGCCTGCCGCCACCGAACTGCAGTTCCGAGGGGACCGGCAGATTGCCGGCGGACCGCCAGGCCATCGGGACCCCGCTGACCAGTGCGGCCACGCCCCCGATCAGCAGTGCCCACCCGGGCTCCAGCACCTGCCAGAACACCCCGCAGAAACCGAGCCCGGCGGTCGCGGCGACGAGAAGCCCGCCCAGCAGCGCCTGCACCGTCCGCTGGGAGCGCGACGCCATCGCCGGCAGCGCCCACCAGTGGATGCTGTTGCCGTCGTCCTGCCGGGTCAGCCCGGCGGCCAGGAACGTCAGCCAGCGCAGGGCGTCGGCGCCGTGCCACTGGCCCTGCCGGTCCTGGACGGGCAGATCGTGGAACACCGCCGGTACCAGTCCCCGCAGCAGATGACGCTGGACGCGGTCGGCGTCGGGGAAGCGCGCCGTGTCCAGCAGCTCCGCCGGATCGGTGCTCCGTCTCTCGTACACGTCCCGGGCCAGGCCCACCATCAGCGGAGTGGACAGGGCACGGGCGACCGGACCGGCGGGGTCCTCCCGCAGCGAGCGGAAGACCGGTTCCCAGCGCGCCAGGTCCTGCTCGCCGTTCACATCCGACAGGTAGTCGATGACCGCCGTGGCCGCCAGTCCGCGCAGCTCCACCACGGCGGTGGCCGGCAGCGGACCGCCGTCCCCGACCGCCTCCTCGAACTGGTCCGCACGGCAGGTGACGATCAGGCCCGGCAGTGTCTCCAGGGCGAGCCGGATCTGCCGGATGCCCTCCCGCCGCACGGCGGCGCCGGCGCCGTTCCTGCCCAGCTCGTCCAGGCCGTCCAGCACCGGCAGGATCCGTCCCGACTGCAGCAGCCGCCCGGGGGCGTTGGAGCCGTACTGGGCGCTGTCGCGCAGAAACAGGAACTGCTCGCTCAGTTCCTGCCGCATCCAGGTCAGCAGGGCCTGCTGGCGGGGGTTCCAGTTCGCCACCGACAGCTTCACCGGGACCGGACCCGAGCCCCCGGCCCGGCGGAGCTCGACCAGCCCGAGGGTGAGCAGCAGCGCCAGCGAGGTCTTGCCGGTGCCCGCGGTTCCGATGATCGCCAGCCGTCCGGACGGCACCCGCAGATAGGCGTCGACCAGCTCCGGGATGCCGGCCATCTCCCGGTCGGCGACGCTGCTGCGCCCCCGCCGGTCGGTGACGGGCCTGCCGGTCGGCGACCAGGTGAACGCCAGCAGGCCCTGGTGCCGGTCGAGCCGCCGCAGCCCGGCCTCGGTGCGCCACTCCTCGGCCACCACGTTCGCCAGCTCGGTGGCGACGGCGTCGAGGTCGGCGGCCGGTTTCCCGCCCGAGCGCGTCTCCGCCAGCACGAGGACCACCACGAAGACCGCGAATCCGGCCACGATCCAGCCCTGGTGCCCTTGCGCCCACTGTTCGAAGGGCTTGACCACCAGTCCGCTCATGAGCGACAGGGAAACGCCCACGAGCACCACCGCGATCCTGATCAAAGAAGCGCGGCTCGGCTCCCTCATCCGGCGTCCCCCCTCCACCCCGTTTTCGGGCAGGTTAGAAGGAGCGGCGCGACGTCACCGCGTCATCAGACACACAGGCCAGGTCCGGCCAGGAGGTCGGCATCCGGTCACGGGGTATCGCACAGTGCCTCTGCGGGCCACCACGGCCGTCGGCAGCGGCCGTCAGTACGTGGGGACGATCTCCGGGGCGCCGCGGCGGCGGGCGTCGGCCTCCTGGTCGCCTTCCTGGGTCTGGGAGTCGCGTTCGGCCTCCACGCGCTTGCGGTAGTACTCCACCTCACGGTCGACCTGCTGCTTGGACCAGCCCAGGATGGGGGCGAGCAGTTCGGCGGCCTCCTGGGCGACACCGATGCCGCGGTCCCACGCCTCGATGGAGATGCGGGTGCGGCGGGCCAGGACGTCGTTGAGGTGCCGGGCGCCCTCGTGGGTGGCGGCGTAGACCACCTCGGCGCGCAGGTAGTCGTCAGCACCGGTCAGCGGTTTACCCAGGTCGGGACGTTCGGCGATCAGTTCCAGCAGGTCGTCGACCAGGGTGCCGTAGCGGTGCAGGAGGTGCTCGATGCGGGCGACGTGCAGCCCCGAGCGGGCGGCCAGGCGCTGGCGGGAGTTCCACATGGCCGGGAAGCCCTCGCCGCCGACCAGGGCGATGCGGTCGGTGCAGGACTCGGCGACCCGGCGGTCCAGGCCGTGCACGACCGCGTCGATGGCGTCCTTGGCCATGACCCGATAGGTGGTGTACTTGCCGCCCGCGACGAGGACGAGGCCGGGCACGGGGTGGGCGACGACGTGCTCGCGCGACAGCTTGGAGGTCTCGTCGGTCTCACCGGTCAGCAGCGGTCGCAGGCCCGCGTACACGCCCTCGACGTCGTCGGGGGTCAGTGGGGTCACCAGGACCTCGTTCACCTTGGACAGCACGTAGTCGATGTCGGCCTTGGAGGCGGCGGGGTGGGCCTTGTCCAGGTTCCAGGCGGTGTCGGTGGTGCCGATGATCCAGTGCCGTCCCCACGGGATGACGAACAGCACGGACTTCTCGGTGCGCAGGATGATGCCGGTGGAGGAGTGGATGCGGTCCTTGGGCACCACCAGGTGGACGCCCTTGGAGGCGCTGACGTGGATCTGGCCGCGTCCGCCCACCAGCTCCTGGATGTCGTCGGTCCACACGCCGGTGGCGTTGACCACCTGACGGGCGCGGACCTCGGACTTGTGGCCGGACTCCAGGTCCAAGATCCGCACGCCGGTCACGCGCTCGCCCTCGCGCAGGAACCCGATGCACTGCGTACGGGCGGCGACCTGCGCGCCGTACTCGGCGGCGGTGCGTATCACGGTCATGACGTAGCGGGCGTCGTCGACCTGGGCGTCCCAGTACTGGATCGCCCCGGTGAACGAGGACTTGCGCAGCGCCGGCGCGAGCCTGAGCGCCCTGCGGCGCGTCAGGTGCCGGTGGTGCGGGACGCCCCGGGTGCTGCCCATCTGGAACGCCAGCGCGTCGTACAGGGCCACCCCGGCGCCCAGGTACCCGCGTTCCCAGACGTGGTGGGTGGTGGGCAGCAGGAACGGGACGGGACGCACCAGGTGGGGTGCGATGCGCTGCAGGAGCAGGCTGCGTTCGGTCAGCGCCTCACGGACGAGGTCGAAGTTGTACTGCTCCAGGTAACGCAGCCCGCCGTGGATGAGCTTGGACGAACGCGAGGAGGTGCCCGAGGCGAAGTCGCGGGCCTCCACCAGGGCCACCGAGAGTCCGCGGGTGGCGGCGTCGAGGGCGGCGCCCGCGCCGACGATGCCGCCGCCCACGACGACGACGTCGAACTCCTCACTCGCCATCCGGTCCAGAGCCTGGGCCCGCTCGGCGGGCCCCAGCCGTGCACTGCCCAGTCCGGTGATCGGCGATCCGGTCATCACGTAAGTCCCCCCGTAACCGAATGGTCCGAAGTGTTACCTACCCAACAGTAGGGACCGTATCCGGTGCGGGCCACTGGTCGGCGGCGCCAGGTGAAGGTCACCCGTCGCGCCCCGGCGGGGACGGACGTCAGGGAGCCGGCGGCGCGACGACCACCTGCACCCGCTGGAACTCCTTGAGCTCGGTGTAGCCGGCGGTGGCCATGGACCGGCGCAGCGCCCCGATCAGGTTCATCGAACCGTCGGCGACGTGGGACGGCCCGTACAGGATCTGCTCCAGCGTCCCGATCGTGCCCAGCTCCAGCCGGGTGCCGCGCGGCACCTCCCCGTGATGCGCCTCACTGCCCCAGTGGTGGCCGCGGCCGGGCGCCTCGGTGGCGCGGGCGATCGGCGAGCCGACCATCACCGCGTCGCTGCCGCAGGCGAACGCCTTGGCGATGTCGCCGCTGTTGGTCATGCCGCCGTCGGCGATGACATGCACGTACCGGCCGCCGGACTCGTCCATGTAGTCGCGGCGGGCGGCGGCGACGTCGGCGACCGCGGTGGCCATCGGCACCGCCACGCCCAGCACGGTGCGGGTGGTGTGCCCCGACCCGCCGCCGAACCCGACCAGCACGCCGGCCGCGCCGGTCCGCATCAGGTGCAGCGCCGCGGTGTAGGTGGAGCAGCCGCCCACGATCACCGGGACGTCCAGGTCGTAGATGAACTGCTTGAGGTTCAGCGGCTCGGCCCGCCCGGACACGTGCTCGGCCGACACCGTGGTGCCGCGGATCACGAACAGGTCCACCCCGGCGTCGATCACGGCCTTGTGGAACTGGGCGGTGCGCTGCGGCGACAGCCGGGCCGCCACGGTGACGCCGGCCTCCCGGACCTCGGCGATCCGCCGACCGATCAGCTCCTCCTGGATCGGCTCGGCGTAAACCTCCTGCAGCCGCCGGGTGGCGCGCACGTCGTCCAGCGAGGCGATCTCGGCCATCAGCGGCTCGGGGTTCTCATAGCGGGTCCACAGGCCCTCCAGGTCGAGCACGGCCAGCCCGCCGAGCCGGCCGACGGCGATCGCGGTGGCCGGGCTGACCACGCTGTCCATCGGCGCCACGATCAGCGGCATCTCGAACCGGTAGGCGTCGATCTGCCAGGCGACGCTGACCTCCTCCGGGTCCCGGGTGCGACGCGACGGCACGATGCCGATCTCGTCGAACGAGTACGCCCGGCGGCCGCTCTTGCCCCGCCCGATCTCAACTGTGTGCATTGCGCTCGCTCTTGTTCATGGTCGCGCCTCCGGCGCGACGGCTCGCGGGCCTTGCACGCGCGGTCTTCCCTCGTCATTTTCAAGATCGCTCGTTCCTCGCGATCTTGAAAGCCTCCTCAGTCCAGACCGCGCGGGCCCGCTCGCAGACGTCTTCAACGATCCTGTCAGCTCAAGGCTCCCGCATCGCTGTGACCGAGTGCCCTGAGCATCATCTCAGGTGGGGGTGCCTCATCCGGATACGAGGGGCCCCGGCCACCGCCCGTCGGCCGGGCCTTGATTCAGCCCCGGGCCCCGCCGGCTACCCGTCTCCTACCCGCCTCGTTCAAGAGCGGCCCTGGTAGTTGGGGGCCTCGACGATCATCTGGACATCGTGGGGGTGGCTCTCCTTGAGGCCGGCGGCGGTGATCTGCATCAGCCGGCCGGTCTCCTGCAGTTCGGGGACGGTGCGCGTGCCGGCGTACCACATCGACTGCTGCAGGCCGCCGACCAGCTGGTGGGCGACGGCGGCCAGCGGGCCGCGGTAGGGCACCTGGCCCTCGACGCCCTCGGGGATCAGCTTCTCCTCGCTGTTCACATCGGCCTGCGAGTAACGGTCCTTGGAGTAGGACCGGCCGCGCTCGCGGTTGCGCATGGCGCCCAACGAGCCCATGCCGCGGTACGACTTGTACTGCTTGCCGTGCACGAAGATCAGCTCGCCCGGGCTCTCCTCGACCCCGGCCAGCAGGCTGCCCAGCATCACGCTGGACGCCCCGGCGGCGATGGCCTTGGCGATGTCGCCGGAGTACTGCAGGCCGCCGTCCCCGATCACCGGCACCCCGGCCGGACGGGCCGCACGGGCCGCCTCGTAGATCGCGGTGACCTGTGGGACGCCGACGCCCGCGACGACCCGGGTGGTGCAGATCGAGCCGGGGCCGACCCCCACCTTGACGCCGTCCGCGCCCGCCTCGACCAGCGCCCTGGCGCCCTCGTAGGTGGCCACGTTGCCGCCGACCACGTCCACGCCCCGGGTGTTGGCCTTGATCTTGGCGATGGTGTCCAGCACGCCCTTGGAGTGGCCCTGCGCCACGTCCACGATGATCACGTCGGTGCCGGCCTCGACCAGCGCCTGGGCACGGGCGATGCCGTCCTCGCCGACGCCCACCGCGGCGCCGACCACCAGCCGGCCGTCGGCGTCCTTGGTGGCGTCGGGATACTGCTCGCTCTTGATGAAGTCCTTGACGGTGATCAGCCCGCGCAGCCGGCCGGCGCCGTCGATCAGCGGCAGCTTCTCGATCTTGTTGTGCGCCAGCAGCCGGAACGCCTCGTCCCTGGACACGTCCACCGGCGCGGTGATCAGCGGCATCGGGGTCATCACCTCGCGCACCAGGCGGGAGGGGTCGCTCTCGAAGCGGGTGTCGCGATTGGTCACGATGCCCACCAGCACGCCGCCGGAGTCGATGACCGGCACCCCGGAGATCCGGAACCGGGCGCACAACTGCTCCACGTCGGCCAGGGTGTCGTCGGGCGAGCAGGTCACCGGCTTGGTGATCATGCCGTTCTCCGAGCGCTTGACCATGTCGGCCTGCTCGGCCTGCTCGGCGATCGACAGATTGCGGTGCAGGATGCCGATACCGCCCTGGCGGGCCATGGCAATGGCCATCCGGGCCTCGGTCACCGTGTCCATGGCCGCCGAGACCAACGGGATGCGCAGCGTGATGTTGCGGCTGAGCCGGGTGGTGGTGTCGGCCTCACCGGGCTGCAGGTCCGAATAGGCCGGCAGCAGCAGCACGTCGTCGAACGTCAGGCCCGGCGGGAGGAACTTGGCGGGTTCCGCAGCGGGGTTCATGGCAGCCTTCCCGGTCGTCGATTGCCCACGGATGGCCTGGAGTGGCCTGGTCACGGCGGGTGCCCTCCATCGTAGGACGTGACCGCCGAAGTCACCGCGACTGTGGCGGAGCCGATGGCCGCGGCCGTTGCGAGAAACAACACACCGGACCTTCGGGAAAGTCCCGGGCCGCCCGTCCGGACGAGGTCGCGGCGGCGGGTTGACCACCGGCTCACCTCGCGCAGTAGCGTGGGGTTGTGCACGATGATGTCCCGCTCGACCCGTTCGCCGGCGACCCGGACGACCCGGCCGCCGCGCTCGGCGACCCCAGCGAGGAGACCGCCCCGCTGAGCGTGACCGAGCGCGAGGACGTGCTGGCCGACCTCGCCGACCTGGAGGTCTTCCGGGCGCTGCTGGAACCGCTGGGCGTACGCGGCCTGACCGTGGACTGCGGCGACTGCGGCAAGCCGCACTACATCGACTGGGACCTGCTGCACGGCAACCTGCGCCACCTGCTGGACGAGGGGCTGCCCCGGGTGCACGAGCCCGCGCTGTCCCCTGATCCGGTCGACTACGTCAGCTGGGAGTACGCCCGCGGCTACGTCGACGGCGTGATCGACAGCGAGGAGGGCCGGGACACCCCCTAGCGGCCGGGCGCTCCGGTTTCCACGAGGGGTTCCACGGCGGCCCGTTCACGCCGGGACACCCCCTGGCGACCGGGACGCTCCCGATTACCGGGACGTCACAGGGATTCCGGGCCGGTCAGGTCGGCGGGATCGGCGGGGGCGGCGGGGCTCGCCTCGTCCGGGTCGGTCGGCTGCTCGTCGTTCGTGTCTTCGCCCGTCCCGGGCTGATCCTGCGGGGTCTGCGGCGGCTGCGGCTGCGGCTGCGGCCGGACGAACGGCCGGGCGCCGCCCGGCTCCGGTGCGGCGCCACGGGGCTCGTCCTCGCCGGGGTCGCCCGCCGGGGACCGTTCCTGCCACGGATCCGCCGCCGGCGGCTCGCTCGTGCGTGGCGGGAGGCGTCGGGGGGCCTTGCGGTCGTCCCGCCCCTGGCCGGACGCCTTCTCGTCATCGCGTCGCTCGCGGGCCATGACGGGCCGTGCCTGGGGCCAGGTCCACCCGGTGCCGTGCACGGCGGCCAAGGGGGTGCCGCCCCTCACCGGTGCGGCGTCCGGCCGCTCACCGCCGGACCGCGCCCCGGCCTGGGGCTCCCGCCCCCGATCCGCCCGTTCCCCGGCGCCCGATCCGGGCCCCGGCCGCTCGGCCAGCCCGCTCTGGGCGGCGGCCACCCCGGTAGTGGCCAACACCCCGGTCAGCAGCGGCCCGACCACACCGAGCAGGACGATCACGCGCGAGCCGCGGCGCTGTCCGCCGCCCGGTCCCGGCTCGTCGTCCGGCCCGCCCGCCCGCGGGTGCCGCCCCGGCGGGACGTGCTGCTCCGGCGGGCGGCAGGACCGGCGGTGGTCGAGTGGTTCCGGCGCACCGGCGTCCACATCGGCGATCAACGCCCGCAGCAGTCTGGCGGCCGGGTCGTTCTGCCATCCGGCCAGGTCGGCGGGGCCGGCCGCGGCGGCGGGATCGAGGAGATCGGCGATGCCAGCGCCGTCGGCCGGGTCGGCGGGCAGGGCGCGGCGGGTGGCCAGCGCCTCCACCACCGCGTCGCTGCGGCGCACCGCGGCCAGGTTCCAGAACGCGGGCGCCGGCTGTGCCGTTCCGGCATCACCGCCACCGGCCGGGGAATCCGCAGGATCCGGGGCGCCGCCGCTGCGCTCCGTCAAGCGATCGACTCCTCACTGGCCATCGCCCGGAGCCTGGCCAGGGCCCGGTGCTGCGCCACCCGTACCGCCCCCGCCGTCATGCCCAGCACATTACCGGTCTCCTCGGCCGACAGTCCCGCCACCACCCGCAGCAGCACCAGTTCGCGCTGGTGGTCGGGCAGCCGGGTGAGCAGGTCGCGGGCGCGTTCGGCCTCGATGTAGCGGACCACCGTCTCCTCCGGCCCGGGCCGGTCGTCCGGGCCGTCCGGCAGGTCCTCGGTGGGCACCGCCGCGCGCACCGCGCTGCGCAGCGCATCGGCGATCTTGTGCGCGGCGATACCGAAGACGAATGACGCGAACGGCCGTCCCATGTCGCGATATCGGGGCAGCGCCGACAGCACCGCGATGCAGACCTCCTGGGCCACGTCGTCGGCGATGTGGTACTGCCCGGAGATACGGCCCAGGCGGGCACGGCAATAGCGCACGACCATTGGGCGGACCTGCGCGAGCAATACCTCGATCGCCCCGGGATCACCCTGCACGGCCAGCGTGGTCAGATCCCCCAGATCCCCCTCGTCGGGGCGTGCCGCCGTGCGCAAGGCCCTGGCTTCGCTCGTCATAGCACGTCCCCCCGAATCGGTAGCCCCCGTGTCGTGGTCCCGGCGAAGCGTCCCTCGGTCACGTAGAGCATGATGCCCAGCGGAGTCGGGCCTGTCTCCACTGTGCACGACAACGGAATGGTCACAGTGCGGAGAGAACCCGGCCGATATCACAAAACGCGATGATCCCATTCCGGACGGTGCCGGGATCGCGGCGATTTCTTCCGGATATCACCGGCGGTGACATCATCTCCGGCCGTTTCCCCGGTCGCGCATTTTCGACGCCCGGCCGCCCGCCCGGAAGCGAAAGGGACCCCCGCCGTGACCGGCGGGGGTCCCTCAGGGCCGGGTGGCCTGGATCAGTGGCCGTGCCCGTGGCCGTGGCCGCCGGCGGCCGGCTCCTCCTCCTCGGGCTTGTCCACCACGAGGGCCTCGGTGGTCAGCAGCATGCCGGCGATCGAGGCGGCGTTGGTGACAGCCGAGCGGGTCACCTTCACCGGGTCGATGACGCCCTGCGCCACCAGGTCGCCGTACTCGCCGGTGGCGGCGTTGTAGCCGTGCCCGGCGGGCAGCTCGGCCACCTTGGAGGTGACGACGTAGCCCTCCTGGCCGGCGTTCTCGGCGATCCAACGGGCCGGCTCGACCAGCGCGCGGCGCAGCGCCTCGGCGCCGATACGCTCGTCGCCGGACAGCCCGAGCGTCTCGAAGCCGCTGTGGGCGACGTGCACCAGCGCGCTGCCGCCGCCGGAGACGATGCCCTCCTCGATGGCGGCCCGGGTCGCGGAGATCGCGTCCTCCAGGCGGTGCTTCTTCTCCTTCAGCTCCACCTCGGTGGCCGCGCCGACGCGCAGCACGCACACGCCGCCGGCCAGCTTGGCCAGCCGCTCCTGCAGCTTCTCGCGGTCCCAGTCGGAGTCGCTGGACTCGATCTCGACCTTGATCTGGCGGACCCGGTCCTCGATCTCCTTGGCGTCGCCGGCGCCGTCCACGACGGTGGTGGCGTCCTTGGTGACGGTGATCCGGCGGGCCCGGCCCAGGTCCTCCAGGCCGATGGAGTCCAGCTTGAGGCCGAGCGCCTCGCTGACCACCTGGCCGCCGGTCAGCACGGCGATGTCGCCGAGCATCGCCTTGCGGCGGTCACCGAAGCCGGGGGCCTTGACCGCGACCGAGGTGAAGGTGCCGCGGATCTTGTTGGCCACCAGCAGCGCCAGCGCCTCGCCCTCGACGTCCTCGGCGATCACCAGCAGCGGCTTCTTGGTCTGGGCGACCTTCTCGGCCAGCGGCAGGAACTCCGCCACGTTGGAGATCTTGCCCTCGTGGATCAGCACGTAGGCGTCCTCCAGGACGGCCTCCATGCGCTCGGGGTCGGTCACCATGTGCGGCGACAGGTACCCCTTGTCGAACTGCAGTCCCTCGGTGAACTCCAGCTCCAGCCCCATGGTGTGGGACTCCTCGACGGTGATCACACCGTCCTTGCCCACCTTCTCGAACGCCTCGGCGATCAGCTCGCCGATCTGGGCGTCCTGCGCGGAGATCGTCGCGACATGGGCGATCTCGCTCTTCTCCTCGACCTCGCGGGCCGACTTGAGCAGCTGGTCGGAGACGAAGGCGGCGGCGGCGTCGATGCCGCGCTTGAGGCTCAGCGGCGAGGCGCCCGCGGCCACGTTGCGCAGGCCCTCGCGGACCATCGCCTGGGCCAGCACGGTCGCCGTGGTGGTGCCGTCGCCGGCGACGTCGTTGGTCTTGGTCGCCACCTCCTTGGCGAGCTGGGCCCCCATGTTCTCGTAGGGGTTCTCCAGCTCCACCTCGCGGGCGATGGTGACGCCGTCATTGGTGATGGTCGGCGCGCCGAACTTCTTGTCGATGACCACGTTGCGGCCGCGCGGGCCGATCGTCACCTTGACGGCGTCCGCGAGGGCGTTGACGCCGCGCTCCAGCGCGCGCCGCGCGTCCTCGTCGAACTCCAGGATCTTCGCCATGGAAAGCGTCCTCTCGTGCACCCGCCCCGGCCGCCGCGGGTCACCGTGGAGGAAGGCGCCTCCACACCCCCCGAAGCTCCCCAGGGTGCCCGCCGCGCCGCGGCGGACACCCTGGAGCCCCGGACGGGCCGGGCCGGTGCATCACGTATCGGTACGTGCCGGTCGGAATTACTTCTCGATGATCGCGAGCACGTCGCGGGCCGAGAGCACGAGGTACTCCTCGTTGTTGTACTTGACCTCGGTGCCGCCGTACTTGCTGTAGAGGACGACGTCCCCGACCTTGACGTCCAGCGGAACGCGGTTGCCCTTGTCGTCGACGCGGCCCGGGCCCACCGCCAGGACGGTGCCCTCCTGCGGCTTCTCCTTCGCCGTGTCGGGGATCACCAGGCCCGACGCGGTGGTGGTCTCGGCCTCAAGCGGCTGGACAACGATGCGGTCCTCGAGCGGCTTGAGAGCAACCTTGGTGGCGGTCGTCACGATCTGACCTCCCCTTCGATGGTCCTCGACCGGCCTGATCGTGCCGGTCGCACATGTGACAGAAGAGGCGACCCTGGACCGGCCTGTCGTCGCGGGTGCCAGACCGACCTTGTCGCTTGGTTGGCACTCTCATACTCCGAGTGCCAGTCATGGAGATTATGCCGTCCCCTCTACCTCGTCAACACGGGCCCGGGGTCACCCATCCGCCGCTCAGGTGAACGGCCGGGGAACCCGGGACCCCCTCGCCGCCTCCGGGTTCGCCCGTACCGCACGTTCCCGCGGTGGCGCCTGCGGCACCGCGGGTTGACGACCCTCAGTAATGTCTGGACGTGGATTTGGAGGGCTTCGAGGAGCTGCTCAGCGGCCCCGGGCAGGCGTTGCTGGCCGAGGCGGCGGAGGCGGACGTCAGCGAGGACGGCCTGCTCGGCACCGCTTCCCGGTTGCGGGAGCGGTATCCGGCCGCTCTGGTGGCGGCGGCGCTCACCCAGGTACGGCTGCGGGCGCGGGCCCGGGAGAAGTTCGGTGACGACGCCGCCCGCATGTACTTCACCCAGGCGGGCCTGGAGCAGTCCACGCGGGCGTGCGTGGCCGAGTACCGCGCGCGGCGGTTCGCGGCGTACCTCGACGGCGGCCGGGTGCTGGAGCTCGGGTGCGGGATCGGCGCGGACCTGGCCGCGCGGGCGCGGGCCGGGTGCCGGGGCGAGGGCGTAGAGCGCGACCCGCTGACGGCGGCGGTGGCCCGGGCCAACCTCACGGCGCTCGGGCTGTCGGACCTGGCGTCGGTACGGCAGGGGGACGCCACCGAGGAGGACCCGGCGGGCTTCGCGGCGGTGTTCGCGGACCCGGGGCGGCGGACCTCGCGGGGCCGGGTGTTCGACCCCCGGTCGTACGAGCCGCCGCTGGACGTGGTGCTGGAGCTGGTGGGGCGGGCCCCGGCCGGGTGCGTCAAGGCGGCGCCGGGCATCCCGTACGAGGCCGTCCCGGAGGGGACGGAGACCGAGTGGATCTCGGTGGCCGGCGACGTCAAGGAGGCGGCGCTGTGGTCGGGAGCGCTGGCGGGGCGGGCGCGGCGCCGGGCGACCCTGCTGGACGGACGTGGCCGGGTGTGGACACTCGCGCCGGAGGAGGACCCGGGGACGGCGCCGGTACGGGAGTGGGGCCGGTACCTGTACGAGCCGGACGGCGCGGTGATCAGGGCGCACCTGGTGGCCGAGGTGGCCGCGGCGGTCGGCGGCGGGCTGGCGGACGAGCACATCGCCTACATCACCGGTGACGCCCTGGTCGCGACGCCGTTCGCCGCCGCCTACGAGATCGACGAGGTGATGCCGTTCTCGGTCAAGCGGCTGCGCGCGGAGCTGCGGCGGCGGCGGATCGGGACGCTGACGGTCAAGAAGCGCGGCTCGGCGGTGGACGTGCAGCGGCTGCGCCATGACCTGGGTTTCGGGGGAAAGGGCCGCCGGACCTCGGGACACGGCGAACAGGAGCTGACGCTGGTGCTCACCCGGGTGGGCAAGGCGCCGGTGGCCCTGCTGACGCATCCGAAAGATCTCCCAAGCCTCGAACAACACAAAGCCTCCGCACGCGACACGTCATGACCCCGCAAAAAAGGCCGATTCTTTGCGGCGCGTCTTCCCGTTCCGCCGCAGGCACGCCGGAGCTTCGGCAATCCGGCGGGCAGAATTGCGAAAGAGCCGGATCGCGCCGGCCGCCGGCCGGGCACCGGGAGCGGGCCGGCCGCGCCACCGCCCGGCAGGGGTGGCAAAACAGGCATAGGTGCTGTCCAACCGAGCACACAGGCATAGGTGCCATCCGGCCGAGCACCCGGACATAGGCACCGCCCAGCCGGGAACATCGGCCCCTAGAACGGCCGATTCCCCGTCCGGGCGATGCGTCCGCACTTTCGGATGACAGCCGCGATCGGCAGCCGGTGCCACCCTTTCGTCCCGCCCGATAATGCCGTCCGGAAACCACTACAGTTGGCTTCACCGGATTCAATGCCGTGCATATTCGTTCGCGCTTCGGCACACGAAGGGGCTTCGGGTGGAAAACAACCACAGCTTCCGGCAGGCGGTGGGTCAACCGGTCTCGGACCGGATGCGGGAGTTGCTCGCCCGGGCGGCCCAGGACCATGTGCACGACCAGCGCTCGCACGGCCAGGTCCTGGACGAGCTGCGCCGGCGCATGGAAGGCGTGGAATGGCTGCTGCGCGAGGTCAGGGAACGCGAGCTGGGCGGCCTGACCGGGCGGCTGGACGGCGTGCTGGGGCAGCTGGACCGGCTGTCCGGCCGGCCGCCGCAGTGGGCCGAGGGGCTGGCCGAGCACATCGACGCCGTCGCCGAGCGGGCCGAGCCGGTCGCCGAGCTGCCCGCGCTGCGGGCCGACGTCACCGTGGTGGCCGAGCAGGTGGACGAGGGCCTGTCCCGGCTCCAGGGGGTGCTGGACGGCACCCGGGACGTCCAGGCCACCGCCGAGCAGGCCGCCCAGCGCATGGACGAGATGGCCCGCCGTCTGGACCGGCTGCAGGGCAGCATGGAGGCCGCCTCGGTGCGCTTCAACCGGATCGACAGGGCGCTGGCCGAGCTGGGGCACCGAGGCGAGCGGCTGGAGCACTCGGTCCGGCAGATCACCGTCCGGGTGGAGCGCTCGTGCGCCGAGCTGGCCGAGCGGGTCGAGCACGGCCTGGACGCCGTCGACGGCCGGGTGGAGGGCGTCGGCGGCCGGCTGGCCGGGCTGGACGGCCGGCTGGAGGGGTTCTCCGGCCGGCTGGCGGAGTTCTCCCGCCGATTCGAGGACGGCCACGACGACGTGCGGCGCCGGATCGAGGGCATCCACGAGGAGGTCGCCCGGCGGGTGGACGGCGCGCTGGCGGACCTCACCGCCCGGGTCGACGTCGTCTCCCGCCGGGTGGAGTCGGTGCACGGCGACGTCACCAGGCGGGTCGAGGCGGTGCACGACGAGATCGGCAAGCAGGTCACCGGAGTACACGGCGACGTCGCCGCACAGGTGGGCGTGGTGCGCGAGGACGTGCTGCGGCGGCTGGCCACCCTGGAGAAGACGATGCTCGCGCTGGCCGAGGTGCTGCTGCGCCCCCGGCAGGAGGACAAGGACTAAAGCCGCGCTCATGGCCGCGGCCCGGCCGCTCGTAACCCGCGATGGATCACCGAGAACCGCCTTTCAGATACCGAACGGTATCCGTACCTTATGTCCGTCAATCGACGGTCACGACCGAACAGTGATCGCACCGACATGCCGATGACGTGCATTTTGCTACGTTCCGTCTTCGCAAAATCACTCCCAATACCGTTCGGAATCCGTTTTGATGGACCGCGTGACCCGTTCCCAGGCATCCGTACCGCCGCTGCAGGCACCCATCCGGCCCCCCGGCGGTGACACCCTGCGCTGGGTGGAGCAGTGCCTCGGCCCGGGCGCCGAGGTCAAGATGGTCCGCCCGCTGGCCGGGGGCACCTGGCACGTCAACCACGCGCTGCTGGTGGAGAGCCGTTCCGGCAGCGTGCACCGGCTGGTACTGCGCCGCTGGGCCGACCGCGACCGGGCCGCCACCGAGCCGGAGTTCTCCCCCGAGCGCGAAATCGCCGCGCTGGCGCTGCTGGCCGGCTGCCCGATCCCCACCCCGGAACTGGTGGCCGCCGACCCGGCCGGGGCCTACTGCGACGCCCCGGCGCTGCTGATCACCCGGCTGATCGGCCACCCGCCCGGCCCGGGGGCCGACGAGCTGTCCGAGTACCTGATCCAGCTGGCCGCCGCGCTGCTGGCGGTGCACTCGCTGAGCGGCGCCGCCACGATGCCGCCGTACGTCCCCTACAACCGGCTGAACGTGCGGCTGCCGCCCAAGCACGCGGTCCGCGCCGGGCTGTGGGAGCAGGCGTTCGAGCTGGCCGCCCGGCCCGCCCCCGAGGCCGCGCCGCGCTTCATCCACCGCGACTACCAGCCGGGCAACACACTGTGGTCCTACGGCCGGCTGACCGGGGTGGTCGACTGGTCCGCCGCCTCCTACGGGCCGATCGCGGTCGACATCGCGCAGATGCGCTGGAGCCTGGCGCTGCGCTACGGCCCGGCGGTCGCCGACCGGTTCCTGGACGCCTTCGACCGGGTCTCCGGCGGCTACGTCCACGACCCCTACTGGGACCTGCGCAGCGTCGTCGACCTGCTGCCCGAGCAGGACGGCCGGATCCTCGACCGGTCCCTCGTCGCGCCGCTGGAGGACTACCTGACCGGCCCCCTGGCCCGCCTGGGCGCCGCCACCGGCCGAGTCCGGGAGCCCTAGAGGCGGATGGTGGTGATGGGCAGGGCCGAGTCGGCGGGCAGGTCCAGCTCGGAGGGGACGGTCCCGGAGGCGACCAGCTCGGCGCCCAGGGCGGCCACCATCGCGCCGTTGTCGGTGCACAGCTTGGGCCGCGGCACCCGCAGCCGCACCCCGGCGGCCTCGCAGCGCTGCGCGGCCAGCGCCCGCAGCCGGGAGTTGGCCGCCACTCCCCCGCCCACCAGCAGGTCCTTCACCCCGTGCGCGCGGCAGGCGGCCAGCGCCTTGGCGGTCAGCACGTCCACCACCGCCTCCTGGAACGAGGCGGCCACGTCGGCGACCGGGACCGGCTCGCCGGCCCGCTCGCGCGCCTCGACCCAGCGCGCCACCGCGGTCTTCAGCCCGGAGAAGGAGAAGTCGTAGGTGCCGTCGTCGTACTTGCCGCGCGGGAAGGCGATGGCGTCGGCGGTGCCCTCGCGGGCCATCCGGTCGATCACTGGGCCGCCGGGGAAGCCCAGCCCCAGCACCCGGGCGATCTTGTCGAACGCCTCGCCCGCGGCGTCGTCCACGGTGGCGCCCAGCGGCCGCACGTCGGTGGCCACGTCCGGGACCAGCAGCAGGGACGAGTGCCCGCCGGAGACCAGCATGGCCACGCACGGCTTGGGCAGCGGGCCGTGTTCGAGCTGGTCGACGGCCACGTGCGCGGCCAGGTGGTTGACCCCGTACAGCGGCTTGCCCAGCGCCAGCGCGTAGGCCTTGGCGGCGGCCACCCCGACCAGCAGCGCCCCGGCCAGCCCGGGACCGGCGGTCACCGCGATTGCGTCGACGTCGGCGAAGGCGACCCCCGCCTCGGCCAGCGCCCGCTCCACGGTGGGCGCCATGGCCTCCAGATGGGCCCGGGAGGCCACCTCGGGCACCACGCCGCCGAACCGGGCGTGCTCGTCCACGCTGGAGGCGATGGCGTCGGCCAGCAGCGTGGTGCCGCGGACGACGCCGACCCCCGTCTCGTCACAGGACGTCTCGATGCCCAATACCAGGGGCTCGGAGTCGCGGATCACCGTACGTTCCCCCTCACAAAGCCGGCCGGCCCGGACTCGCGCGCCTGGCAGCGCATCACGATGGCGTCCATACCGGACGGCTGGTAGTAGCACTTGCGCACGCCGATGCGCTCGAAGCCGAACCGCTCGTACAGGGCGCGGGCCCGGTCGTTGTCGGCGCGCACCTCCAGGAAGACCTCCGCGCAGCCGCGTCGGGCGGCCTCGGCCAGCAGTTCGGTCAGCAGCGCGGCGCCCACCCCCCGGCCCTGCCGGTCGGCGCGCACCGCGATCGTCTGGACGTCGCCCTGCCCGCCCGCGGCGGCCAACCCGGCATAGCCGACGATCGTGCCGGACGGCTCCTCGGCGACCACGTAGTGCCGGGCGTGCGGCTGGCCGGCCAGCTCGTCGCGGAGCATCTGCTCGCTCCAGGCGTCCTCGGGGAACGTCTCGTTCTCCAGCGCCATGACGGCGGGCACGTCCGCGGCCGTCATCGCCCGCAGCGCGGCGGTCATCCCTGGCTCACCTTCTTGCGGGGACCGGGGGCCCGGGCGTCCGGCCGGCGCAGGTAGAGCGGCTCAGGGGGCAGCAACGGCAACCCGTCCGCCCCGGACAGCCGGGTGACGGCCAGCTCGGCGAGCGCGGCGGCCGACGGCAGCAGCGGGAGGGGGTCGGCGGCGGCACCCAGTTGCGCAGGGTAGAGCGCGGCGCCCTCGCCAATGACGGGCAGCTCGCCCGGGCCGACGCCCAGCTCGGCGAGCACCTCGGCGGGCGGGCTCACCGCCGGGCCGGTGGTCCGCACCCGCGCCGACTCGTACCGCGCCCAGTAGACCTCCTTGCGGCGGGCGTCGGTCGCCACCACGAACGGCTCGTCGCGGGCGGACGCCCAGGCGATCGCGTCCAGCGAGCAGATGCCGTGCACCGGGATCTTGAGCGCCTCACCCAGCGCCCGCGCCGTCATCAGGCCCACCCGCAGCCCGGTGTAGGGGCCGGGGCCGACGCCCACGGCCACGGCGCTCAGGTCGGCGGGGACCGCGCCCGCCTCCGCCAGCACGCCGGCGATCGCGGGGGTCAGCACCTCCGCGTGGCGGCGGGCGTCGACCGCGTCGGCGGCGGCGCGCGGCCGCACTCCCGCGCCCGGGATCCACTCGTAGAGCGCGACGGTGACCGCTGCGGTCGCGGTGTCGAAAGCCAGGACCAGCACGGGTCCAGAGGTTACCCGCAGTGGAGACGCCGTGGCCCCCGGAGCACGCGGGAAACGAGCGAGCCCGCGGGCGTCAGCCGCCCTCGCCTAGGGCGGTGATGGCCTCCTTGGCGACGTCGGTGGCCCCGTCGATGGCCGGGTCGGCGCCCAGCTCCTTGCCGTCGTCGGTGCCCGAGTAGTGCACGGTGACCAGGACGTTGCCCAGCCGGGCGTTGACGATCGCCTCGCCGGAGTCCTGGGCGGAGTCGACCGCGTAGATCACGTACGCCTCGTCGCCCACGTCCTGCACGTCGCGCTTCTCGGTGAGCTTGTGGCCGGCCAGCAGCGACTTGCCGGACTCGTCGGCCTCCCGCTCGGTCTGGAAGGTCTGCCCCGCCGTGTCGGCCCCGGTGCGGCCGCCCGTTCCGGCGATGGCCCGCAGTTCGACGGTCAGCACGCGCTTGTGCTTGCCGGTGTAGGCGCCCCACACGCACTGGTTCTGCCGGTCGCTGGCCTGGTAGGTGTCGGACTGGGTGCGGTCGGCGTCGGGCGCCAGTTCGGCGGCGAGGTCGTCGCTGACCGTCTGGCAGGCGTCGGGGACGATGGTGCGCTCGCCGGAGCCGGGGGCGTCCTCACCGGTGGTGGCGCCGCTGTTGGCGATGCCGCCGGTGTCCTTATCGCCCTCGTTCATGCCCAGCACGAGGAAGACCGCGAGGATGCACGCGGCCACCCCCGCGGCGGCGCCCAGCAGCACGGCGGCCAGCCGGCGGCGCGGCGGCCGGCTGTGCACGATCCGGTGGCTTCCGCTGCTGCCGCGCGGGTACCGGCCGCCGGTGGACCGGCCGGCGTCGTAACGGCCGCTGCGGTACTCGCCGCTACGGCGTCGGCCGCCCTCGTACTGACCGCTGTCGTACCGGCCGCCGCGACGCTGACCACTGTCGTACTGGCCGGCGTCGTACTGGCCACTGCGACGCTGGCCACCGTCGTACTGGCCGGCGTCGTACTGACCGCTGCGATGCCGGCCGCTGTCGTACTGGCCGCTCCCACCGTGTGGATATCGGCCTCCGTCGGCCGGGTGATCCCGGTAGGAGCCGCTGCGCCCGGGCGGCTCCTCGCCCCCGCGCCCATGCCCGTATCCGCCGCCGTCCCCACGGTAACCTCCGCCGTCGGCGCGGTGGCTCCCGCTTCGATGGTTCCCACTCACCGGTCTCACCCCTGGCTCCGATATGTGTCACGAAGGTGAGGTTCGTTCCGGCAAAGAGTAAGGCATATCACCGTAAAGCGGCTCAACGGTGCCCCCAGAAAAAACTCCGGGCTTCCGCGATCAGCCCAGCGCCTCGGCCAGACCGGCCCACCGGGGGCCGATACCGGCGACCTTCACGGTGCGTTCCTCAGTGTCCGTATCACCGCGAATGATCACCACTTCGAGGCGTTCTTCGGAAAGATTCTCCGCCAGCCCTTCGCCCCATTCCACCACCGTCACCGAGTCCGGCAGCGAGGCGTCCAGGTCCAGGTCGTCCAGCTCGGCGAAACCGCCCAGCCGGTAGGCGTCCACATGGACCAGCGCGGGCCCGCCGCCGAGCGAGGGGTGCACCCGCGCGATGACGAACGTCGGCGAAGTGATCGGCCCGCGGACCTTCAGGCCCTCGCCGAGCCCCTGGGTGAGCGTGGTCTTGCCCGCCCCCAGATCGCCCGACAACACCAGCAGGTCGCCGGGCCGCAGCAGCCCCGCCAGCCGAATCCCCAGGCCACGCATGTCGTCCGCGGTGGCCACCGGCAACGTCACCGGGCCGCTCATGCCCGCCTCCGATCTGCTCGGGTCGACCGTTCCGCGACGGCGGGACGGACCCGCTCCACCAGCCGGCGCAGCCCGCCGGTGACCATGCCCGGATGCTCCAGTGGCAGCACGTGCCCGGCCTCCTCCACCTCGATCAGCTCACAGTCGGGCAGCGCCCCGGCCAGCCGGCGGCCGTGCGCCAGCGGGGTCAGCAGGTCGCGGTCACCGACCATCACCAGCGTGGGCACCCGACCGATCACGGCCAGCGCCGCGGCCTTGTCGTGCGACATCAGCGCGGGATAGAACTCGGCGATCACGTCGATCGGGGTCGCCCGGATCATCTGTTCCAGCAAGTCCACCACCGCCGGGCTGACGTACTTGTCGGCGAACGCCATCCGGCGGGTCACCATGAACGCCACGTCGGCGCCGAGCGCCCGGCCGCGCTCCACCAGGCGGGGACGGCTGCCCAGTCCCCGGAGCACCCCCGGGGTCAGCGGCTGCACCAGCCTGGCCAGCGCCATCGGCAGGCCCAGCGTGACTTCGGCCAGCAGCCCCTCGGAGGTGTTGATCAGCGCCACCCCGACGACCCGCGCGCCGAACAGCTCGGGATACCCGTCGGCCAGCGCCATGACCGACATGCCGCCCATGGAGTGCCCGACCAGCACCACCGGGTCGTCCGGCCCGGTCGTGGCGCGCAGCACCGCGTGCAGGTCCGCACCGGTCTGGTCGATGGTGGCGTGCGCGGGGCGGCTGCGCCCAGACCGGCCGTGGCTGCGCTGGTCCCAGAACACCAACCGCATCGGCGGGCTCCCGGGCGGCATGCCCCTGGTCAGGTCGCGCCGCTGGTAGTGCCACATGTCCTGGTTGAGGGTGTAGCCGTGGCAGAACACCACGGTCAGCGGGACGCCCTCACCGGGCTGTTCGTCGATCTCCACGTGCAGGGGCAGGCCGTCGTCGGCCAGGACGGTCAGCGGCCGGCCGCGCAGCCGGCCGAACGGCTCCTCCGCCTCCGGGTCGGGGTGGAACCGCCGGCGGCCGACGACGAACCGGCGGGTGCCGACCGCCGCGCCGACCCCGGCCGCGCCGAGCCCGGCCACCGCCCCGGCGATGCCGAGCCGCCGCCTGTTCCTGCTAGCCATCCACGGTCCTTTCCACCGCCGTGCCCGTGTGGACCCTGGGTACCCGGGTCCCGATCCGGGTGACGATCTCGTAGGAGATCGTGCCGAGCGCGTCCGCCCACTCCTGAGCGGTGGGCTCGCCACGGTCGCCGGGCCCGAACAACAGCACCTCGTCTCCAGCGGGCACGGCGTCGTCGACCAGGTCGACCACGAACTGGTCCATGCACACGCGGCCGGCGATCCGGCGGCGCCGCCCACCCACCAGCACCTCCAGCAGACCGGACCCGTGCCGGGGCACCCCGTCCCCGTAGCCGGCGGGGACCAGCCCCAGTGTGGTCTCCCGCTCGGTGACATAGGTGTGGCCGTACGACACACCGCTGCGGGCGGGCACCCGCTTCACCGCGGCCAGTTCGGCCACCAGCGTCATCGCCGGCCGCAGCCCGAACGTCCCCGCCTGCGGTATCGGCGTCAGCCCGTACATCGCGATGCCCGGCCGGACCAGGTCGTAACGCGCCTCGGGCAGCGTCAGGGTGGCCGCCGAGTTGGACAGGTGCCGCACCCGCGGGCGAGCCCCGGCCTTCTCGGCGTACTCGACGGCCTCCCGGAACGCCGTGAGCTGCCTGGAGACCGAGGGGTGACCGGGCTCGTCGGCGCAGGCGAAGTGCGACATCAGCCCGACGACCTCCAGATGGCCGGACGCCTGCGCGGCCAGCGCCGCCTCCACCGTGGCCGGCCAGTCCGCCATGGTCGCGCCGCCACGCGACAGGCCGGTGTCGACCTTCAGATGGACGCGGGCGGCCCGGCCGGAGCGTTCCGCCGCCTCCGTCACCCGCCGGGCGAGCCAGGCCGAGCCCACGGTGAGGTCCACCCCGGCCGCCACGGCGTCCTCGTACGGCTCCCCGCGCGTGGCCACGGCCACCAGCACCGGGGCGGAGATCCCGGCGGCGCGCAGCCGCAGCGCCTCGGCCACCCGGGCGACGCCGAGCCAGGCGGCCCCGCCGTCCAGCGCGGCACGGGCCGTCTCGACCAGGCCGTGCCCGTACGCCTCGGCCTTGACCATGGCCATGACCTCGGTGCCGCCCGCCCGCTCGCGCAGCAGCGCGACGTTGGCGCGGACGGCGTCGAGGTCCACGCGTGCCTCTACTGGCTCCTTCATGACACCCAAGTGTGCCGTCCCCTTGCCGTCGGTGACGGGCGCTCATGCCCCCAGGGTCAGACGCGCGTCGACGGCGCGAGGATCGTCCGGCCCGACCACGGGGCTCCGGGGTTCCCCGGAAGAGCAGGTCAAGCCAGGGTACGAAAAGCGTCAGGGAGTGCGGTAACGACGTCCTGCGCGCTGATCGGCGCCTCACGTCCCGGAGCGGGGCCGGACGGGCCGTCCGTGGGGGGCGCGGCGGCCAGTCGGCCGGCCAGCCCGTGCAGGTAGGCGCCCGCCGTGGCCGCCTCGATCGCCGGCATGCCGCCCGCCAGCAGCGCCCCGATCAGGCCGGACAGCACGTCGCCGGTGCCGGCGGTGGCCAGCCGCGGGGTGCCGGTGGGGTTGACCCGCACCGGCCGGTCCTGCTCGGCGATCAGCGTGGTGGAGCCCTTGAGCAGCACCGTGGCCGATAGTTCGGCCGCCGCGCGCTGTACGCACTCCAGCCGCCGCGCCTCGATCGTCTGCCGGGGCGTCCGGTTCCCCAGCAGCCTGGTCAGTTCCCCGGCGTGCGGGGTGAGGACGGTGGGGGCCTCGCGGCGCAGCAGGTCGCGGCGGCGGGCCAGCACGGTCAGGCCGTCGGCGTCCACGAGCGCCGGCAGGTCGGTGCTCAGTACCGCCTCGACCAGGGCCTCGGCGTCCTCGTCGGTGCCCAGCCCGGGGCCGACCACCCACGCCTGGACTTGGCCGACCTGCTCCAGTGCCGCGGAGGTGCGGTCGATGACCGTGGTGACGGCTTCGGGCCAGTGGTGGCGGACGAGTTCCACCGGATGGGGTGTGGAGGCGAACCGGACCATGCCCGCGCCACCGTGCACCGCCCCGCCCACGCACAGCACGGCGGCGCCGGTGTAGCGCTCGCTGCCGGCCAGGACGCCCACGACACCGCGCCGGTACTTGTCGGACTCGGATCCGGGCTGGGGGACGCGCAGGTCGACCGGCCAGGCCGCGACCACGTCGGGGTCGGGCAGGTGAGCACCCAGCCCGATGTCGACCAGTTCGACGACCCCGCAGTGGGCGGCGCCGGGGTCGATGAGCAGGCCGGGCTTGTAGGTCCCGAACGTCACCGTCACGTCGGCGCGGACGGCGGCGCCCTCCACGCGGCCGGACCCGGCGTCCACTCCGCTGGGCACGTCGCAGGCCACCACGATCGCGTCGATGTCCTCGGTGCGGCGGGCCAGGCCCGCGTAGGGCTCGCGCAGCGCGCCGGTCCCGCCGATGCCGGTCAGCCCGTCGATCACCAGGTCGGCGTCCTCGATCGCCGCCCCGACCGGCCCGGTGTCTGCCGCCTTCAGCACGCGGCCGCCGGCGGTCCGCAGCGCGGCCAGCCCCTCCCGGTGGAACCTGTCGCTCGCCAGGACGGCCACGACGCTGGCGCCGCGCCGGGCCAGCCCGGCCCCCGCGTACAGGGCGTCGCCGCCGTTGTCACCGCCGCCGACCAGCAGCACCACCCGCGCGCCGTACACCCCGGGCAGCAGCCGGGCGCAGGTGGCGGCCAGCCCGGCCGCCGCCCGCCGCATCAGCGCGCCCTCCGGCAGTCGGGCCATCAGGGCCTGCTCGGCCGCCCGTACCTTCCCGACCTCGTGCGCGTATCTCATGGCTCCCCATCGCGTCGCTGCGGTCCGTGCACCGCCTCGGCTATCACAACGGCGGTGGCGATACCCCCGTCGTGGCTGAGCGAGATGTGCCAGCGGCCCACGCCGCGCTGCTCGGCGGCGGCGGCGATGGTGCCCTGGACGTGGAGGGTGGGCCTGCCGTCGGGGGCCCGCCGGATCTCCGCGTCCGTCCACAGCAGCCCCCGGGGCGCGCCGAGCGCCTTGGCCAGCGCCTCCTTGGCGGCGAACCGGGCGGCCAGCGAGCGCACCGCCATGGGCCGTTCGGTCTCGGTGAACAGCCGGGTCCGCAGGCCGGGAGTGCGCCGCAGCGACTGCTCGAACCGGGCGATGTCGACGACGTCGATGCCCACACCCACGATCACCCCCCAAGACTGCCACGCCGGGCCCGGCCGGTGCGGCCCGGCCGGCGGAGTCCGTGCACGGCGCACCGGAATGCCCGCAACGCACAGATATCGGCCGAATAGTCGCACCGCCCCCCTTTTCGCTCCGGCCAATCGCACGGCGGCCCGGCTTCGTCAACGCCATTCCAATCAACGGTCATGACAGGGCAGGGGCGTGGTGTAGGGTAATGCTGCAATATGCACCGCCTGATGCAGGCCTGATGCAAGCAGGACCGGCGCACAACCCCGCGGGGATCGCGGAACAACAGGATTGTCCCACCGGACGGAGGCAGCGATGGCGACGTCGCGTACCCCCACCGTCCGTCAGCGCCGGTTGGGCGCGGAGCTGCGGCGCCTGCGCGAGGAGCGGAGCCTGACCGGCGACGGGGTCGCCGAGCTCCTCGGCTGGTCGCCGTCCAAGGTCAGCCGGATCGAGAACGCGCGGATCGGCGCCCGGGTCTCCGACATCCGGCTGCTGCTGGAGCTGTACGAGGTCGACGGGTCCCATCTGCGCGAGGTACTGGCCCTGGCCGAGGAGGCCGGACAGCGGGGCTGGTGGGCGCAGTACTCCGACCTGCCGGCCGAGTACGCGGCGTTCATCGCCCTGGAGGACGAGGCCGACGCGGCACTGCAGTGCGAGAGCCAGGTGATACCCGGCCTGCTGCAGACCGAGCGGTACGCCCGCCATGTGATCCGGGGCTGGAACACCATCGCGACCATCACGCCGCAGGCCATAGAGCGCCGCGTCGAGGTGCGGATGCGACGGCAGGAACTGCTCACCCGGCCGAACCCGCTGCGGCTGTCGGTGGTGCTGGACGAGGCGGTGCTGCTGCGGCGGGTCGGCGACCACGCCACGATGCACGAGCAACTGAACCGTCTCCTGGAATTGGCCGCGTTGCCCAGTCTGCGCCTTCGCGTCCTCCCGCTCGACGGCCCGCACCAGCCGATCGTGGGCGAGTCGTTCATCCTTTTGGAATTCTCCCCGGCCTACGATGTGACCTTCCCGGACGTGGTACATACCGAAAGTCTCACCGCCACGCAGTCCCAGCACGAGTCGGTCACTCACAGTTATCGGCTGGCCTGGGAGAGCCTGGCCGGACAGACCCTCGGGAACGAGGAATCGCTGGAGCGAATCTCTCGTATCGCCCGGGAGCGGTGGCGGAGCTGACCGCCTCACCGCAGCGCATCAGGTAACGACCCAAAAAGGATGGACACGCGTGGAAAGCGCATTCTCTTTTGATTTTCCGGCGGCGGTCTGGCGGAAGGGTTCCGCCTGCCACGCCAACAACACCTGCGTGGAGGTGGCCCGGCTGACCGTCGGCCACCTGGGCGCCCGCGACAGCAAGCAGGGTGACGGCGGCCCGGTGCTGCGGTTCACGCCCGGCCAGTGGCAGGCCTTCGCCGACCAGGTCAAGTCGGGCGCCTTCGACGTCGCCTGACGCGCCCGACCGCCCCTGCGCCCGGCACGATCCCGGGCCCTGATGCACCGGCGGGCCGAGCCCGCCGGACGACCGACCGGCCGCGGACACCGGCGGCCGAACCGGGCCGGTGACTCCACCATCCTCGCGAGTCACCGGCGACCGGACGACAATCCCGGCCATCCGGACCAAATAGCGCAACATGCAATGCACATTGCATTGATTAACCGGCGCCCCGTACGGTCCACAGCTCGCACCCGCCGTCCCGTTTGAGAACCGGTCCACGGGGATATTTCAACGGCTTGCGGCACACTCTCCGACGGGTACCCCTGATACCGTTCCACAATCACGAATCCGACATTACGGATGTCATCGTGATCTCCGGAACCCCCATGGAGCACCGCCGGCACCGGACCGGAAAGGCAGCACGATGTTCGCTCAGCCACCCACATGGCGGAAAAGCACCCACTGCGGCCCCAACGCCGGCTGCGTGGAGACGGCCAGGCTGGCCGCGTACGTGGGCGTACGCGACGGCAAGCAGCCCGGCGGCCCCGTGCTCAGGGTCTCCCCGGACGGCTGGCGGACCCTGCTGACCCGGATCAAAACGGACGTCCGCTAGCGGGCCGGCCCCATCGGGCAGGAGGGTGCGCGCCAGGCCGCCCAGCCGGCCGTCCACGCCCTCCCCGGGTGGGGACGCCACCCGGCGGGGTGCCCCGGCCAGGTAGCCTCCAGCGGCGTTCCGTCCGGGTGGTTCACCACCACGACGCACACGTCCGGGGCGGGTCGCTCGCTTCGGGTGTCGATGTCGCTCATGCGGGTCCACCACACGGGATACAACAGTCTCGTCCGCACCTCCCAGTGCAGCGACCGATCGAGGGCGACGCCGCCCACGTGCGGGCCGGGCAACGGGTGCCCGGCCTGCGGGCGAGGCGACCGCGGCCCCATGACGAACACCATCGCGGCCGCGTTGACGACGAGCAGCCCCATGGCCACGACCGCCCACGGCGCAGGGGCGCGGCTCAGCGCCACGAATGCGATGAGCAGGGCCAGAGCGGCCAGTGACGCCCTGCCGAGATGGAACGCCGTCCGGTCGAGCGTCAGGAACGAGATCTCGGGGAAGTCGAAGCCGATGAAGAGATGGGTGCGCAGCCGCTCCCCGGCGTACCAGGTCACCCACAGCCCCGTCACCGCCATCAGCGCCCCGGCCGCCAGCGCCAGGCGCAGCCTCGCGGCGGGCGGCAGCCGCAGCAGCGCCGCCGCCCCCACCAGCGTGTAGACGAGCGCAACGCACGACAGGTAGCGGCCATAGGCGAAGTTGCCCACCCGGTGCTCGTCGGGTAGCGCCGCCGCCGACGCGTACGCGATCCCCAACGTGGTCGCCAGCAGCGCGGCCGCCGTCAGCCGTGTCTCGACCCGGGTACCGCGCCGTACCAAGGCCGCCACCGACGCCGCCAGTCCGATCCCCGCCAGACCCCAGGTGCCGGCCACCAGGTACCACAACTGGCCGGCCGCTCCGGACAGCGCCCACGCCTGTCCTTCCAAGGTGGTCACCCGGCCACCGATATTGGCCGCCAGGTCACGGGCCCCACCCGGGTAGAGGGCCGATCGCAACAGGCCGTTGAGCACCGACGCCGCCGCGCATCCCGCCGCCACGGTCGCGAACCCGGCGGCCAGGGTCCGGCCCCGGCCTTCGGAACGGCGCAGCGCGACGAAGCCGAACGCGACGATGTGCACGGCCAGCATCACGGCCCCGCGGGAATGCACCGCGTACGCGTGGCAGGCGGCCAGGCTCGCCCCCACCGCCGAGTACGTGCCCCCGCGCCGCGCACAACGGTCGAGGGCCAGCAGCCAACTCAGCAGGATCGCCGGCAGCACCGCGTCGGCCAGCGCGAACGCGCCGAAGAACGTCACCGCGGGAAGCAGCGCCGCCGCCCAGGCCACCGGCATGGCGGTCCACACGCCGAGCCCCAGGCGGCGGAGCAGCGCGTACCCCAGCGGGAACATCGCCGCCCCGACCAGCGCGTTGATCACCTTGACCAGTGCGTAGACGGTCGCCGGGTCCTCACCGAACCAGTACGCCGGGGTCAGCAGCAGCGGGTACCCGCCCTGGTAGAAGGTGTGGCCGGACAGGTCACCCCCCGGCCCGCCCGTCAGCCACCGGGCGGCCGCCAGGTAACCGGACTCGTCCGGGTCGGCGGCCGGCGACATCCGCGCGCGAGCCGACCACAGCCGCGCGCACACCGCCGCGGCCCAGCCCGCGACCAGCGCCCACGACCGCCACGCCATCCCGCCGCGACGCCGCCACGCCATCCCGCCGCGACGCCACGACGGCGGGACGGCGGGCGGTGAGGGCCGGCGTTGCACGATCACGTCGCTCATGCGCCCCACCGTTCCGGCGCATCGTCATGATCGAGTCCGGGAAATGTCCGGATTCGGAGACATTCGGGGCCGTGATCCGGACGTGGCCGATAATGACGCGGTGGCGACCATTCTCCTCGTCGAGGACGACCCCTCGGCCCGTGCCGCTCTAGACCTGGCGCTGTCCCGGCTCGGGCACGGCGTCATCTCCCAGACCACCGGCGAGGAGGCGTTGCAGACGCTGCGGGCCCGGCGCCCGGAGATCGCCGTGCTCGACGTGATGCTGCCGGGCCTGGACGGGATCGAGCTGTGCCGGCGCATCCGCCGCGACGACGCGCTGCCGGTCATCCTGCTGACCGCGCGCGGCGACGACCTGGACGTGGTGCTCGGTCTGGAGGCGGGCGCGGACGACTACGTGGTCAAACCCGTGGAGCCCCGGGTGCTGGACGCCCGTATCCGCGCGGTGCTGCGCCGCGCCGAGAACACGCCGGCCGACCGCACCTCCCATGGCGATCTGGTGATCGACCGTGCCGCGCTGAAGGTCACCAAGGGCGGGCGCGACCTGCGCCTCACCCCGACCGAACTGCGGCTGCTGCTGGAACTGGCCCGCCGGCCGGGCCGGGCGCTGACCCGCCGGCACCTGCTGGCCGCCGTCTGGGAGCACGCCTATCCCGGCGACTCCCGGCTGGTGGACGCCTGCGTGCAGCGCATCCGGGCCAAGATCGAGGACGAGCCGTCCGAGCCGCGGCTCATCGAGACCGTCCGGGGCTTCGGCTACCGGTTCTGCGCGTCCTGACGGCCGTGAGGTCACCACGGGCGCTGCTCGGCAGGCTCTCCGGGCTGCGGGTCCGCATGGTCGCCGGTTTCTGCGCGGTCGCGCTGCTGTCATCGGTGCTGGCCTCCGGGCTGGCGTACGTGCTGGTCCGCCGCGCGATACTGCAGCGCACCCAGGACGCGGTGCTCGCCGAGGTCCGTGAGACGGTCGCCCGGACGGTGCCGCCGGAGCTGCCGCCCGACGCCGGCCATGCGGTGGCCGCGGACCTGGAACGGGCGCTGACCAAGCAGGACGGTCGTACCAGGGCCTATGCGGTCGCGCTACCGCTCGACCGCGAGGTGCCGCTGCCTCATGAGGTCGGCCCCCAGCTGCACGTGCCGGTCGGCCGCGAGTTCGCCCGCCGGGCCGCCCGGGGGATGGTGTTCCAGCGGGTGGTCCACGACGGACGTCCCTACCTGCTGGTCGGCACGCACGTGACCGGCTACCGGACCACCGTCGAGGAGCCGCAGCGCACCACGCCGCCGATCGTCTTCGTCTCGGTGTCGTTGCAGCGGGAGGAGGCCGACCTGCGATCCTTCACCCGGGCGGTGGCCATCGCGGACGTCATGGCGCTGGCGGCGGCGTTCGTCCTGGCGTTGCTGGCCACGCGGAGCGTGCTGCTCCCGGTGCGCCAGCTGGGCACCGCGGCCCGCGCGCTGGGCGACGGCAGGCTGGAGACCCGGCTGCGGGTGCGCGGCCGGGACGAGCTGGCCGACCTGGCCCGCACGTTCAACGGCACCGCCGAGGCGCTGGAGCGAACCGTGACGGAGCTGCGCGCGATGGAGGCGGCCTCGCGCCGGTTCGTCGCCGACGTGTCCCACGAGCTACGCACCCCGCTCACCGCGATGATCGCGGTCACCGACGTGCTGGCCGAGGAGGGCGGCGCCTCCCCCGCGGGCGGCACCGCCGCCCGGCTCGTCGTGGCGGAGGTCCGGCGGCTGGGAGTGCTGGTGGAAAACCTGATCGAGATCAGCCGGTTCGACTCGGGAGCGGCGGCCCTGGTGCCCGACGACCTGGTGGTGGCCGAGGCGGTGACGGCGACTCTGGCCGCGCGCGGCTGGTCCGGCCAGGTGCCGGTGCGGGGACCGGACGACCTGGTCGCCCGGCTGGACCCGCGCCGCTTCGACGTGATCATCGCCAACCTCGCCGGCAACGCCCTGCGACATGGCGCGCCGCCCGTCCGGCTGGACTTCCGGCCCGCCTCCCGGAGGGACCGCCCCGGGTTTGAGCTCACCATCACCGACCGCGGCCCGGGGATACCCGACGACATGCTGGCCCTGGTGTTCGACCGGTTCGTCAAGGCGGAGGCGGCCCGTACGCGCAGCGAGGGCAGCGGCCTCGGGCTGTCGATCGCCCGCGAGAACGCCCGCCTACACGGCGGGACGCTGGAGGCGGCCAACGCCGCCGAAGGAGGCGCGGTGTTCACCCTGTGGCTCCCCCTGGACCGGCGATGAGGCGCACGGCGGCGGCGCTGACCGCGGTGTCCTGCGCGCTCCTCACCGGCTGCGGCATCCGGCCCACCGGCATCATCAGCGCGGGCGACAAGCCGTTCATCGGCAGCCGCGACACCTCCGTCACCGTGTACCTGGTCTCCGCGCGGGAGCGCCTGGTCCCGGTGGTGCGGCCGGGGCTGCCCGGGCACCCCCACCACGCCGTCACCCAGCTCGGGGTGCGGCCCACCTCGCTCGAACGCCACCGCGGCCTGCGCAACGCCGTACCCGCCCGGGACCTCCTGGTGCGCGTCGCGGACGACCCGAGCATGCTCATGGTCGACGTGGACGGGAAGCTGCCGTGGCCGCGCATCGCCCGTGCCCAGGTCGTGTGCACCGCCCAGACGATCGCCGGCATCAGGCGGGTGATGCTGGTGGGCCTGCCGGACTCCGAGGGCGACAACTGGGTCAGCCACGCCTGCGACGAGTTCGCCGACCTGCTGGAATGAGCCCGCTCGGCCGCGCCGTGCTACTCGACCGTGACGGACTTGGCCAGGTTGCGGGGCTGGTCGACGTCGTGGCCCTTGGCGGTGGCCAGCTCGCAGGAGAACACCTGGAGCGGCACCGTCGCCACCAGCGGCTGCAGCAGGGTGGGCACCGCCGGCACCCGGATCACCATGTCGGAGTAGGGCTCGACCGAGTCGTCGCCATCCTCAGCGATCACGATGGTGCGGGCGCCGCGGGCGCGGATCTCCTGGATGTTGGAGACGATCTTGTCGTGCAGCACCGCGCGGGCGCGCGGCGGCACCACCACCACGACCGGCAGGCCGTCCTCGATCAGCGCGATCGGGCCGTGCTTGAGCTCGCCGGCGGCGAAGCCCTCGGCGTGCATGTAGGCCAGCTCCTTGAGCTTGAGCGCGCCCTCCAGCGCCACCGGGAAGCCCACGTGACGGCCCAGGAACAGCACGCAGTGCTCGTCGGCCAGCGAGCGGGCCAGCTCGCGGACCGGGTCCATGGTCTCCAGCACCTTCTCGACCTTCTCCGGCATGGTGGCCAGCAGCTGCACCATGGCGAAGACCTCGTCGCCCCACTTGGTGCCCCGTACCTGGGCCAGGTAGAGGGCGATCAGGTAGACCGCGACGAGCTGGGTGAGGAAGGTCTTGGTGGCGGCCACCCCGATCTCGGGGCCGGCGTGGGTGTAGAGCACCCCATCGCACTCGCGGGGCAGCGTGGAGCCGTTGACGTTGCACACGCCGAGCACCCGGGCGTGCTGCTCACGGGCGTGCCGCACCGCCATCAGGGTGTCCATCGACTCGCCGGACTGGGAGATCGCGACCACCAGCGTGGTGCGGGTCAGGATCGGGTCCCGGTAGCGGAACTCGCTGGCCAGCTCCACCTCGCAGGGCACCCCGGCCCAGTGCTCGATGGCGTACTTGGCGATCAGCCCGGCGTGGTACGAGGTGCCCGCGGCGATGATGATGATCTTGTCGATCTCGCGCAGTTGCTCGTCGGAGATGCGCATCTCGTCCAGTGAGAGCCGGCCGTCGGTGCCGATCCGGCCCAGCAGGGTGTCGGCCACCGCGCGGGGCTGCTCGGCGATCTCCTTGAGCATGAAGTAGTCGTAGCCGCCCTTCTCGGCGGCGGTGACGTCCCAGTCGACGTGGTACTCGCGCACCTCGGCGGGCTTGCCGTCGAAGTCGGTGACGGTCACGCCCTCGCGGCGCAGCTCCACCACCTGGTCCTGACCCAGCTCGATCGCGTCGCGGGTGTGCGCGATGAACGCGGCGACATCGCTGGCCAGGAAGTTCTCCCCGTCCCCGACGCCCACCACCAGCGGCGAGTTGCGGCGGGCGCCCACCACCACGTCCGGGTCGTCGGCGTACACCGCGACCAGGGTGAAGGCGCCCTCCAGCCGGCGGCAGACCCGGCGCATCGCCTCGGTCAGGGCACCGACCTCGCGCAGCTCCTCCTCCAGCAGGTGGGCGACCGCCTCGGTGTCGGTGTCGGAGCTCAGCGTGTGCCCGCGCTCGGCGAGCTCGGCGCGCAGCGAGGCGAAGTTCTCGATGATGCCGTTGTGGATGACCGCGATCCTGCCGGAGCAGTCCACGTGCGGGTGGGCGTTGCGGTCGTTGGGCGGCCCGTGGGTGGCCCACCGGGTGTGCCCCATGCCGGCCGTCCCCTCGGGGGCCGGCTCCTCCTCCAGGGCCTGGCGCAGGTTGACCAGCTTGCCCGCCCGCTTGGCCGTCGCCAGCCCGCCGTCGGCCAGGATCGCGACCCCGGCCGAGTCGTAGCCCCGGTACTCCAGCCGTGCCAGGCCCTCGATGACGACGTCCAGCGCGGGCTTGGAGCCCACGTAGCCCACGATTCCGCACATGGCGGCCACACTACCTATTGAACGGTCCATCTCTGTACTGGTGGGTTCGGGGATGACGGGCCGCTTACGGGGAACGCCCCGTCGGGTGACCGAGCGGGGGCAGGCCGCGAACGCGCACGGGGCAGGGCGTATCCCCGGGGCTCTATAGTCCCCCCCATGACACTGGGATGGGACACGGTGCCAAGTCCCTATGTGGAGCTTTCCCGAGATGAATGGCGCGCCCTGCGCGCCGACACCCCACTGCCGCTGACCCCGGGAGAGCTGGACGCGCTGCGCGGGCTGCGCGAGCCGCTGGACCTCACCGAGGTCGAGGAGATCTACCTGCCGCTGTCGCGGCTGCTCAACCTGTTCTTCCTGGCGGACGGGCGGCTGCGCGACACGGTCGGCGACTTCCTGGGCGGCGCGGTGCAGTCCACCCCGTTCGTCGTCGGGGTGGCCGGCAGCGTGGCGGTCGGCAAGTCCACCACCTCCCGGCTGCTGCGGACGCTGCTGGCCCGCTGGCCCGAGCATCCCTCGGTGGAACTCGTCACCACCGACAGCTTCCTGCACCCCAACGCGGTGCTGGCCGAGCGGGGGCTGATGGACCGCAAGGGCTTCCCGGAGTCTTACGACCGCCGCGCGTTGCTGCGGTTCGTGGCGGCGATGAAGGCCGGCGCCGAGGAGCTCTCCATCCCCGTCTACTCCCATCTGGAGTACGACATCGTGCCGGGCGCCCAGCAGACGGTGCGGCGGCCCGACATCCTGATCGTGGAGGGGTTGAACGTGCTACAGGCCCCGCCGGCCGGATCGCTGGCCGTCTCCGACTTCTTCGACTTCTCGGTCTACGTGGACGCGCGGGTGGAGCACATCCGCCAGTGGTACGTGGAGCGGCTGTTCGCGCTGCGGCGGACCGCCTTCGCCGATCCCCGCTCGTACTTCCACCGGTACGCCCAGGTGGACCAGGACGAGACCGCCGCGTTCGCGCACCGGGTGTGGCGCGAGATCAACGAGGTCAACCTGGTCTCCAACATCCTGCCCACCCGGGCCCGCGCCACCCTGGTCCTGCAGAAGGGGGCCGACCACGGCGTCCAGCGCATCCGCCTGCGGCGGATCTGACCCCGGACGCGGCGAGGATCCCCCGGGCCGGGGGCGGCCGTCACTCGGCGGCGGCCACCGACAGCGTGCGCAGCCGCATCACCGCCAGGACCGTGGCAAGCACGGTGACGCAGACCAGCAGCAGCACCGCCGCCGGGGTCCGCACGCTCGCCTCCACCGCGGAGGTCGAGGTGATCGCGTCGGCGACCGACAGGCCCCACTGCTGGATCGACACCGAACGCGCGCCCGGCGCGAAGTTGCCCAGCAGCGACTCCCACACCAGCGCGTACAGCAGCCCGATCGTCACCGCGTTGCGGCTGGCCACCGCCAGCGCCACGAACACCGCGCCGTAGGCCACCCCGGCCACCAGCGTCCCCGCCGTGAAGGCCACGGCCAGGTCCGCCGTCATCCCGGTCAGCACCAGCCCCGCCATCAGCGTCGGCATCACCGCGAAGACGACCACCAGCGCGATCGCCACCACCAGCTTGGTGACCACCACCACGTGCCGCCGGATCGGCTTGGTCAGGATGTACATGATCTGGCCGTCGTCGATCTCGGGGCCGATCACCCCGGTCCCGGCGATCAGCGCCAGCAGCGGCAGCACGGTGGCCAGTGCGAACCCCTGCAGCACACTGGCCGACACCTCCAGGTCGGCGTTGCCGGTGATCCGCAGCGCCGCCGCCAGCATGAGCAGCAGCAGCGGCAGCGCGAACAGCAGCAGCGCCCGCCGCCGGCCCAGCATCGCCCGCAGCGTGATCAGGGCGATCGTCGCGTTCATCGAAACCTCGCTCGGTACGTGCGGATCGGTCGGGGCGCGCTCATCGGGCCACCAGGTAGGCGAAGACACTCTCCAGCGACTCGTCCGACGGCGAGACCTCCCACAGCCGCACCCCGGCGTCCTTGGACAGCCGGGGCAGCAGCCGGGTGAACCGGCGGAAGTCGGTGGCCTCCACCCGGATGCCCTTGCCGGTCAGCTCCACCCCGCGCGCCGAGCCGTCCGCGATGATCGCCGCGGCCAGCGCCCGGTCGTCGGTGGAGCGGACCAGGAACTGGTGCGGCCGGTCGCTCATCAGCCGGCGGATCGCCCGGAAGTCCCCGGAGGCGGCGTGCCGGCCCGCCACCACCACCTCGATGTGGCCGGCCACCCGCTCCACCTCCTCCAGGATGTGCGAGCTGAACAAGATGGTGCGGCCCTCGGCGGCCATCTGCCGGATCAGGTCCATCAGGTGCAGCCGCTGGCGCGGGTCCATCCCGTTGAACGGCTCGTCCAGCAGCAGCACCGGCGGGTCGTGCACCAGCGCGGAGGCCATCTTGATCCGCTGCTTCATGCCCTTGGAGTACTTGCCGATCTCCCGGTTCTGGGCGTGCTCCATCTCCACCAGGGCCAGCGCCCGCGCGGTGGCCGCCCCCGGGTCGGGCAGCTTGAACAGCTTCGCCATGGCCAGCACGAACTGCCGGCCGGTCAGGAAGTCGTAGGCGGTCTCCCGCTCGGGCACCAGGCCCAGCCGCCGGTAGACCTCGGGGTTGCGCCAGATCGGCTCGCCGTCCAGGGTGACGGTGCCGGACGAGGGCGCCATGAACCCGCCCATCATGTGGATCAGCGTGGACTTGCCCGCCCCGTTGGGGCCCAGCAGCCCGGTCACCCCGGGGCCGATGGTCATCGAGACCCCGTTGACCGCCACCACGTTGCCGTACCAGCGGGACACGTTCTCCAGCCGCAGTGTGGTCACAGGTCGGCACCCTTCCGGAAGCGGCGGTACAGGACGGCGGTCGAGCCGAGGACCACGGCCAGGCACACCAGCAGCGCCACCGGTCCGCCCAGCGGCGCCGGGGGCACCGCCACCGCGGTCTTCTCCGCGCCGAGCAGCCGCACCTGCACCGCGTCCACCAGGTTGAACGGGGTGAACAGCCCCATCCAGCCGGAGAAGGCGAAGTTGGTCTCCGCCTCGGCGATGCCCTGGATGATGAGCACGAACGCGCTGCTGAGCATGAACACCGCGATCACCGCGGCCACCCCGAACCCGCGGCGCGGGGTGAACGCCGCCACCACCAGGCCCAGCGCCGCCAGCACCACCGCGAACAGGCCGACACCGACCAGGGCGCCCAGGTAGCGCAGCGCGTGGTCGACCGAGTCGGGCACCTTGTTGACCAGCCCGCCGACGTACAGCACGGTGACCGGGGTGGCCATCAGCAGGAACAGCGCGCTGGTCATCGCGGCCAGCTTGGCCAGCACGAAGTCCAGCTGCCCCACCGGCCGGGAGAAGTACAGCGGCACCACGTGGAACCGCAGTTCCCGGGAGGCCAGCACCGGCGCCTGGGTGGCCAGGAAGATCGCGATGACGACCTGCAGGTAGACCGGGTAGGCCGAGTAGCGCCACAGCGTGCTGGGCTCCTTGCTGACGGCCACCACCGCGACGTCGCCCGCCGCCGGCAGCAGCATGATCGCCACCAGCAGGAACGGCATCACCTTGGCGCGGGCCGGCCGGCCGAGCCCCCACGCGGCCCGCAGGTTGTGGACGTACAGCGAGCGCAGCACGTACGGACGGCTCAGCCGCCGCCCGTCGTAGTGCCGGTAGCCGATGTCGTGGATGGTCCCGGCGCTCATGCCCCGTGTCCCCTCTCGATGCCGCCCGGCCCCACGACCCCCGGCCCCACGACCCCCGGTGGCACGGGACCCGGTGGTACGGCCGCGTGCGGTGGCACGGTCGCCGTGCCCGGCCCGGGGGGCGGGGTGGCGAAGACCTCCTCGATGTGGTGGCGGCGGCGTTCCATGCGGATCAGGCTCAGGTCCAGCTCGACCACCGCGTCCCGGATCAGGTCGTAGGTGTGCTCCCCGGCGACGTCCACCAGCAGCAGCCGGCCGTCCGGGCGTACCGCCAGGCCCGCGGCGGCCAGCCGGTGGCCGAGCGCGTCACGGCCCTCCTCGACCTCTACGGTCAGCGTTCCGCTGTCGGTGGTGAACGCCTCCACCGCCTGCGAGCGCAGCAGCCGGCCCCCGTCGATGATCACCACATGGTCGCAGGTGCGCTCCAACTCCCCCAGCAGGTGCGAGGTGACCAGCACGCTGATGCCGAACTCGGTGCCGATCCGCCGGATCAGGTCGAGCATCTCGTCGCGGCCGGCCGGGTCCAGCCCGTTGGTCGGCTCGTCCAGGAACACCAGCCGCGGGTCGTGCACCAGCGCCTGCGCCAGCTTGACCCGCTGCCGCATACCGGTGGAGTAGCCGCCGATCGGCCGGTAGCGCTCCTCGTACAGGCCCACGTGCCGCAGCGTGTCGGCGGCGCGCTCGCGGGCGGAGGTCGGCGGCAGCCCGCTCATCCGGGCCATGTGGACCACGAACTCGGTGGCCGACACGTCCGGGGGCAGGCAGTCGTACTCGGGCATGTAGCCGACCCGTTCGCGGATCAGCGGGCCCTGCCGGGCCACGTCCAGGTCCAGGACGCTGGCCTGGCCGGCGGTCGCGGGCAACAGGCCCAGCAGGATCTTGATGAGCGTCGACTTACCGGCGCCGTTGGCGCCGACCAGACCCACGACGCCCGGCTCCACGGCCACGGTGAGGTCATGCAGAGCGGTCACTCCGGGGAACCTCATCGTCAGCCCCTGGGTGGCGATGATCGGCATGTCCCGAACCTAGTGGACCGGGGCGAGCGCCGTCTTCACTCTCAGGTCGTAGGGAACCGCCCGCGGGTCTGCCGCTTTCGGATGAGGTCCCACACCACGCGCTGCACCAACAGCGTGACCAGCCCGGCGATGACCATCCCGGCCAGGTTCACCAGCAGTTGCAGCACCGACCCGCTGATCTCGCTGCGGTGCCCCAGGGCCAGCGCCACCGCGAGGTTGCCGGCCGCCGGCACGGTGGTCACCGAGATGAAGACCCCGACCAGCGCCGAGGACTTGCCCGCGGTGAGGGACAGCACCCCGGCCGCCCCGGCCAGCAGCGCCACGATGAACGACCACCGGTCGGGGCTGTAGATGAACGCCGTCAGCGGGCGCTCGACCGGCAGCCCGGCCGTTTCGATCACCCCGGTCCACCGGCCGGCCAGCGCGCATACGAAGGTCACCGCGATCGCCGCGCAGAAGCCGACGGCCAGGGTGCGCAGCGCGCGGCCGATCCGGCCCAGGTCGCCGACCAGGAGCCCGAGGCAGATCGCCGCGACGGCGCCGAACTCCGGCCCGAGCACCATCGCGCCGACCACCAGGACGGGCGAGTCGATCAGCGCGGCGATGCCCGCCAGTTGGGTGGCCAGCACCAGGAACGCCACGAAAGACCAGGTCAGGCGGGTGTCGTCGGCGGTGCGCTCGGCCAGTTCCTCCCATACGACCGCGTCGTCGCCGTGTCCGGGGGCCGCCTGCTCGGCATGGTCGGCCACGTCCGACAGCGACAGGTCGACCCGTTCCAGCGCGATGGATCCCTCGTGGTCGATGTCGAGGGCCTGCAACCGTTCGATCACCTCGTTGGCCGACTCCCGGGCGAGGTCGCACAACACCACGTCCCCGGCGGGACGCCGGGCGGCGTCGGGATGGACGATCACATTGGTGACTCCGACGCAGTCCTCCAGCGCGGCGCAGACCTCGTCCGTCCGGCCCTTGGGCGCGATCACTCGCATGTGCAGCACGTCCGCCATCGTCCCGTACGCCTTCCGCGGTGGCATCGTTTGCCGGGAGATGACCGGGCATAAACCGGGAAAAGACGGACGGGACGGTGTGGGATGGGGTTGCGGCGGCCGGTAGTGGCCATGGCCACCGCGCTGCTGGCGGTGGCCGGATGCAGCGCCGAGATCGGTACGAGCGGGGACGGGGCGCCCCAGGATGCGAAGCCGGACGCGCGGAGCGTCTCGGCGGCCCGCGCGGACCTGGACCGGCTGCGCGTCGCCGAGGCGGGCCGCGGCGCCGGATACGAGCGGGACAAGTTCGGGGTGCGCTGGCGCGACATCGACCACAACGGCTGCGACCAGCGCAACGACGTCCTCGCCCGCGACCTGACCGACATCGGGCGGCAGGGCCGGTGCGTCGTCGTCTCCGGCCGGCTGGACGACCCCTACACCGGCAAGGAGATCACCTTCCGCAAGGCCGACGCCGCCGAGGTCCAGATCGACCATGTCTACCCGCTGGCGCTGGCCTGGCGGATGGGCGCCGACCGGTGGACGGAGTCGCGCCGCGAGCAGTTCGCCAACGACCCCGCCAACCTGCTGGCGGTGTGGGGCGTGCCCAACCGGCAGAAGAGCGACTCGGGGCCCGGCGAGTGGAAGCCCCGCAAGAGCTACCAGTGCGCCTACGGGGTCAAGTACATCGCCGTGGCCCACAAGTACGGGCTGCCGGTGACCCGCGCCGACCGCACCGCCCTGGAAGGCTTCCTCGACCGCTGCTGACCGGCCGATCCGGCGGTGGGCGCCCGGCCCCGCCCCATAGCATCGTGATCAGCCGTATCCACCGACTCAGGGGGCAGCAGCATGGGCATCGAGCAGGCCGGGCAGTCTGGGCAGGACGACCGGGACGTCCCGCGGGACGAGACCACCGAGACCACCGAGGCCGGCGCCTGTCAGGAGTACGCGCTCCCCCGGGTCCGTACCGAACGGGCGGTGGGCGCGCGGGCTACGGGGGCGACCGTCACCGGGGCGTCCGCGACCGGCCTCACCCTGCGCGCGGGCAACGCGCTCGGTTCGCTGGCGCTGGGCTCGATGGCGCTGGGCGCGCTGGCGGTCGGGGCCGTCGCGATCGGCAAGCTCGTGGTCAAGCGGGCGGTCGTACGGCATCTGCAGGCCGGCGTCGTCGAGATCGAGCACCTCAAGGTCGGCCGTCTGGAGATCACCGACCTGTGACCGTCCCCCCGGCGGTCACAGGCCGCCGACGACCGCCGCCAGGCGCTCGGCGACCGCCTGCGCCCGGTCGTGGGTACCCGCCTCGACCATCACGCGGACCATGGGCTCGGTGCCGCTGGGCCGGATCAGCACCCGGCCGCCGTCACCGAGCTCGGTCTCGGCCTCGGCGATGGCGGCGGCAAGCTCCGGCGAGCTCGCGGCCTTGGACTTGTCCACCCCGCGCACGTTGATCAGCACCTGCGGCAGCCGGTTCATCACCTTGGCCAGTTCGTCCAGCGGGTGGCCCCGGCGGGCCATCGCCGCCAGCAGGTGCAGGCCGGTCAGCACGCCGTCGCCGGTGGTGGCGTGGTCCAGCATGATCACGTGGCCGGACTGCTCGCCGCCGAAGGTGTAGCCGCCCTCCCGCATGGCCTCCAGCACGTAGCGGTCGCCCACCGCGGTCTCCACCATGCCGATCCCGGTCTCCCGCATCGCCAGCTTGAAGCCCAGGTTGGACATCACGGTGGCCACCACGGTGTCCTTGGCCAGCCGGCCCGCCTCGCGCAGCTCGGTCGCCAGGATCGCCATGATCTGGTCGCCGTCCACGACCTCGCCGGCCGCGGTGACCGCCAGGCAGCGGTCGGCGTCCCCGTCGTGGGCGATGCCCGCGTCCGCGCCCTGCCTGACCACCTCGGCCTGCAGCGCCTCCAGATGGGTGGAGCCGCAGCCGGCGTTGATGTTCAGGCCGTCCGGCGCGGCCCCGATGGTGACCACCTCGGCGCCGGCCCGGCGCAGCGCCTCCGGGGCGACCGACGAGGCCGCCCCGTGCGCGCAGTCCACCACCACGCGCAGCCCGTCCAGCGAGACCGGCAGCGTGGACAGCAGATGCGCCACGTACTGTTCGACCGCTCCATAGGCGTCCCGGACCCGGCCCACGCCCGCGCCGGTCGGCGGGTCCCAGTCCTCGCCCAGATGGGCCTCGATGCTGTCCTCGATCTCGTCGGCCAGCTTGTAGCCACTGCGGTCGAAGAACTTGATGCCGTTGTCGGGCGCCGGGTTGTGCGACGCCGACAGCATGACCCCCAGGTCGGCGTCCAGGGTGTGGGTCAGGTACGCCACCGCCGGCGTGGGCAGCACCCCGAGGCGCAGCACGTCCACCCCGGCCTCGGCCAGCCCGGCGACCACCGCCGCCTCCAGGAACTCGCCGGAGGCACGGGGGTCGCGTCCCACCACGGCCACCGGCCGGTGCCCCTCGAACGCCCCGGCCTCGCCGAGCACCCGGGCCGCCGCGACGGACAGGTCCATCGCCAGCCGCGCGGTCAGGTCGCGGCCGGCGACCCCCCGTACACCATCGGTTCCGAACAGACGACCCACAGCTCTACTCCCACCGGTCGGGTCCTGGACGCGGTCTTGAAAAGCGATGACCGCGTGGGCCGTATAGGCTCACGCGGTCATATGACGCTTGCGGCCACCATGCCAGTTCGCGTCGTTCCTCGGCGAACGGCCGCCAAACCCGCGAAGCGACGTGGTGGCGGCCGGACGGGGACGATGGCCCCCGCCGACCCGCGCTCCACCACCCGACGGTCCAAGGGTGGGGAGCGCAGGTGCCGGTTTTAGCGCTTGCTGTACTGCGGGGCCTTGCGGGCCTTCTTCGAGCCCGTACCGGCCTTCTTGCGCTCCACCACCCGACGGTCCAAGGGTGGGGAGCGCAGGTGCCGGTTTTAGCGCTTGCTGTACTGCGGGGCCTTACGGGCCTTCTTGAGGCCGGCCTTCTTGCGCTCCTTGACCCGGGCGTCACGGGTCAGGAAGCCGGCCTTCTTCAGGACCGCGCGGTGCTCGGGGTCGACGATCTGCAGGGCGCGGGAGATGCCCATCCGCAGCGCGCCGGCCTGGCCGGTCACGCCGCCGCCGCCGACGCGGGCGATCACGTCGAACTGGCCCTCGGCCGACAGCTGCACGAACGGCTCGTTGACGATCTGCTGGTGGACCTTGTTCGGGAAGTACTGGTCCAGGGTCCGGCCGTTGATCGTCCAGTTGCCGGTGCCGGGCATGATGCGGACCCGGGCGATGGCCTCCTTGCGGCGGCCGGTGGCCGAGGCGGCGCCGGTCGCGACCGGCTGTGCCCCGTACTCCGCCGGGGCGTCGGGCGTCTCGGTGGTGTACTCCGCCGGGTACTCCTCGGAGTACTCGTCGAACTCGGCGCCCTCGACGGGCGTCTCGATGCCGCTGTTGTCGGCCACTGTTCTCCTCAGGTCTTCTAGCCGGGGCGGCAGGCCCGATCTCGCTGCTCGGGTGCCCCGGCGGCCACGGTCAAGGGGTCGTGCTCATTGCCTGCGAGTCGCCGCGAGCCGCTCGGCGCGGCTCGCCGCCGGTCACTGGGAGATCTGGGAGATCTCGAAGGGGACCGGCTGCTGGGCCTGGTGCGGGTGGTTCGGGCCGGCGTAGACCTTCACCTTCTTGAACATCTGCCGCCCCAGCGTGTTCTTGGGAAGCATGCCCTTGATGGCCTTCTCGACCGCCCGCTCGGGGTGCTTGGCCAGCAGGTCCTTGTACGCGATGGACCGCAGACCGCCCGGGTAGCCGGAGTGGCGGTAGGCGCGCTTGGTCTCCAGCTTGTTGCCGGACAGCGCCACCTTGTCGGCGTTGATGATGACCACGAAGTCACCGGTGTCCATGTGCGGCGCGTAGATGGGCTTGTGCTTCCCCCGCAGCAGGGTCGCGACCTGGCTGGCAAGCCGACCCAGCACGACATCGGTCGCATCGATGACGTACCACTGACGCTGCACGTCAGCGGGCTTAGGGGTGTACGTGCGCACGGTCGTAAGCCTTCGTTTCTTGTCGACTTCACAGCGGATCCGGGGCCCGCCCACCGGATCAACATGGTCCGAAGCGACACCCTGGAGGCCGGGGCCCTGATGTGGGCACACCGGTAGATGCAACGAACTGGCAGAATACCCAGCCGCGCGGGCATGGGTCAAAGCGAGCCGTCACGACAGTCTCCCGGCCACTTTCCAGTATGCCGTACGCGAAGCGGTGTCCCGACACGGCTCGCGGGGCCGGACACGGACGCCAGCACACTCCCGGGCGCGACCCGGCTCATCGGAGATCCGTTTCGTCCTGATAGGTCCGATACGTCGGACCTGGTGGTTTCCATGGGGATAAGGTGCGAAGGCCGACGGATTCGTCCCCGCACCCGGAAGGCCACCGATGCGCTCCCCCCGCCCCCGCACCCCGCGACGGCGCGCCCTTGTCACGGCCGCCACCGTGACCGGCGCCGCACTCGCCGTCAGCACCGGCGTCGCCCTCGACCGCCTGGTGCTGCCCGCCTTCGAGAACTCGGGCAGCACGACCGCGCTCGCCCAGCGCGACCCCGCCGCCGGCGACCCGGCGGGTTCGGCGGGCGGCACCCGGCCCGGAACCGCGGACGTCACCGGCCACGGTCCCGCCGCGCGTCCCGCCCCCGGCCGGACCGCACAGCCGCCCGAGGAGACCACGCCGCCCCTCAAGTCGCTGCGTATGCCCACCCCGAAGAAGACCGGCGACGGCGACAAGGACCGGGACGGGTCCGGCGGCGGATCCGGGTCGTCGGGCGGCTCGGGCTCCGGAAGCGGCTCGGGAGGCGGCTCCGGCTCCGGCGGCGGCGGCAACACCCCGCCCCCGTCCGGCTTGGCCGGGCTGGAGGCGAGCGTGGTGGAGCTCACCAACAAGGAGCGGGCCAAGGCCGGCTGCCCGGCGCTGCGCGTCGACCAGCGCCTGGTGACGTCCGCGCGCGGACACTCGGCCGACATGGCCGCCAAGGGCTACTTCAGCCACACCTCCCCGAACGGGGACACCTTCGCCGACCGCATCAAGAGGACCGGTTACCCCAGCCCCGGGGCCGAGAACATCGCCATGGGCTACGCGACCCCCGCCGCGGTCATGCAGGGCTGGATGAACAGTTCCGGCCACCGCGCCAACATCCTCAACTGCGGGCTGAAGGCGATCGGCGTCGGCGTGCAGACCGGTTCCGGCGGCCCTTGGTGGACGCAGAACTTCGGCTGGGCATAAGGCCCCGGAGTACCCCGGAATCAAGGCCGACCCGGCACGTTCCGCCCTTCTTCGCTCCGCTTCCATGCCATCGTGGTGCCCTGACGAGGTCTGAAACCACACAAATGGAACGGTAAGGTCCAAGTCATGGGTTACCCGGGTGAACAAGGCAGATCCGGCGGCCACTCCCCCGAGCCGCCGTCCACGCCGTACGGCCCCGGGGCGGAGCCGCACGGTCCGGAGCAGGCCGGTGCCGGCCGCCCGGGGCAGGACGATTCTCCCTTCACTCCGCCCTTCGGCGCGTTCGCCGCGCGCCCCGGCGAGTCGTTCGACACCGGCAACGACCGGCCCCCCGCCGACGACCGCTTCGGCCCCGCGGAGGGCGGCTACGACGCGGGCACGACCGCGCAGTTCGGCCTGGGCGAGACCGGCCGATTCGACTTCAGCACAGGCGGTTCCGGCATAGGCGGTTCCAGTACGGGCGGCTACGACACCGGCGGCGGTTTCGACGCGGCCCCGGGCGGCCGGTTCGCCTCCGGCACGGGCGGCTACGACATCCCCGGTGCCCGTGCGGACGGCCCCGGCTCCGGCACCCCCGGCACGGACGGCCCCGGTCCGAGCGACTTCGGCCCGGGTGGCACGGGCATGGGCGGTTTCGACCGACACAGCCCTGGCGTGGGCGGCTACGACTCAGGCGGTCCCGGCTCGGCTGCTCCCGGTACGGGCGGCTACGACTCGGGCGGCTTCGACCAGGGCGGCCAGTTCGGGGCGGGGTCCTTCGAGCGGCAGGACTCTCCGTCGTTCGGTCCGCCCGGTGAGTACGGGCCCGGACAGGGTCGTCCCGGACCTGGGTCCTTCGACGCCCCGGACGACGAGCCGTACGGCCCGATGGGCGGGCGCCGCTTGCCCGAGGACGGCGGTCCCCGCGGTCCGGAGGGGTTCAACGGACCTGAGGGGCCCGGCGAGCCCGGCGAGGGCCGCGCCGAGCGGCGCGGCCGCCTGCCGCTGATCATCGGCGGGGCGGTGGTCGCCGGCCTGGTACTCATCGGCAGCGGCTTCACGGTGTCCACCATGCTCAAGGGCGACTCCGACGACGGCGCGGCCGCCGCGAGCACGCAGACCGCGGCCCCCCGGCCGACGGCGACCCCGACGCCGACCACCCCTCCGGCGCCCCTGAACGCCAAGCTGAAGAGCCGTGCGACCGACCCGGACCCGCTGACCCTCAAAGAGGTCTTCGGCACCGCCTCCTTCACACAGAAGGGCAAGAAGTTCGTCCGGACGGCCTGGAAGCACGACCGCGGCTGCACCGGCGCGGTCAACGGGAGCAAGCTGGAGGCGGCGCTCAAGAAGGGCGGCTGCGCCCAGGTGCTGCGCGCCACCTACGCCCGCGCCGACGGCCTGCTCATCGGCACGGTCGGCGTGCTGAACCTCAAGACCGAGAGCGCGGCCAAGGCCGCCGAGAAGGCCGGTGCGGGCCGGGACGCCTTCCTGCAGCCGCTGGCCGGCACCGGGTACACCAAGAAGATCGGCAAGGGCGCCGCGCTGGGCACCACCTTCGTGCGCGGGCACTACCTGATCATGACCTGGGTGCAGCGGCCCGACGGCAAGACCATCTCCGGCAAGTACCACAAGGTGGTCTCGGCGTTCCAGCAGCAGATCATCCTCGGCAGCAACCTGAATAAGGCCTTGCACTATCGGGGAATCGAAGGCAAACCCCTCACGGGCTGATCGCGGCGAATACCCTGTTTGCCTATGTCTGGACCTGAGGAGACCTCCGAGTCCGCGGTGGACTCGGCGTCCCCCGCCTCGGACGGCACGCCGTCGGCGCCGACCCCGCCCAGCTTCGGGCAGGCCGGAGCGCCCGTCATGGAGTCGGTGCCGGACCCCGGGCCCGAGCAAGCGGCATCCGCCTCGGAGCCGGAGCCCGAGCAGGCGGCGCCCGCGTTCACCGTGCCCTTGTTCGGCCCCGACAAACCCTGGTGGGCGGCGACTCCCGACGACGATCCCCATGACGACCGGGACGAGCCGGAGACCGGTCCCAAGGCCGCCGAGCCCGCAGTCCCGGAGCCGCCCTCTGCGACTCCTCCGGCCGCCGAGCCCGCCTCCACCGTGGAGCCGGGCTTCCTGGTGGCCGGAGCGGACGTGCCCAGCGTGGACACCCGCGGCGCCGTACCGGCCAAGCCGATTAAGGAGACCTTCCTCCCGGCCTACCCCGACACCACCCCGGACGGCATCCCCCTCTACCCCGGCCCGCAGGACGAGCCGGAGGGCTCGGCCGGACCTGCCCGGCCCTCTACGAACAAGACCCCCGCCCCGCAGACGCCCCAGTCCCCCGGGCAAGAGGCGTCCACCCCCCACAGCTCCCAGCCAGAGGCCTCCGCTCCCCACGCCTTGGCACCAGAGCCGTCCACCTCCCAGGCCCCCGAGCCGAAGACACCCGTTCCACCGGCTCCCGAACGAGAGACTCCCGCCCCGCAGAGCCCCGAGCAGAAGACCTCCGCTCCACGAAGCCCCGGAGTCGAGGTGATCCCCCAGGGCGAGGAGCCCGCGGGCATCGGCCTCCAGGCCAAGGCCGGGAGACCGGCCGCCGAAAGCGTGCCGTCCGACGACTCCGGCTCGGAAGGCGCGCTGACACCCGACGCGGTGCTCCCGCCCGGTGTCGCACCCCCGGAGTACACCGGCCCCCCCGATGAGGGGCTGCCGCACACGGCACCGGCCGCGTCCGCCGAGCAACTGGCCGAGGGCGGGGTCATCTTGGTGGTGGCGCAGGCGCCGCCCGAGTCCTCCCAGCCGTTCCCGGAGACGGGCACCGAGCAGCAGCGGCGGACGCCGGACCCGGACCCGCAGCCGATGGTGCGTCGCCGCAACCAGCTGATGATCGCCATGGTGGCGATCGTGATCCTGATCCCGGCCACCGTCCTGGCCGCTTTCGGCCTGGCCTCCAGCGGAGGCGGGGACTCCTCGCGCGCCGCCGAACGGCCGACCCGTAGCGCCTCCCCCACCGCCCGCCGCACCGCGCCCGCCGCCCCGCCGCCCACCTCGCGGCGCCCCGCGCCGGCCACCATCGACAGCGAGCGGACCGACTCCCGCCCGCTGGCCCTCGTCGAGGTGTTCCCCGCCAAGGAGATCGAGCTGGCGGAGCGGTTCTTCACCCAGGACCGGACGTCGGTCAACCACCAGTGCGGGCTGGCCGCCCGGGGCGCGATGATCGGTGCGCTAGAGCGCGGGAACTGCCGCAGCGTCGTGCGCGCCACGTACATCAACCGGCTGGAGACGATCGCCGTCACCGCCGGGGTGGCGGTCATGCCGACCCACCGGGCGGCGCTGGTCGCCAACCGGGCCGGCGACCCCGCGGCCTACGAGTGGTTCCGTGCGATGCCCGGCGAGCGGTCGCCCGACATCGACCGGGCGGGCGGCCACGCCGCCGGCACGGTCCGGGGACGCTACATCGTCTACGCCTACGCCGCCTATACCGACGGCACCAGGCCCGAGCCCGGCGACCCGACCCTCAAGCGGATCGCCGACGAGTTCATCGAGTACGGGCTGCGCCCCATCGACAAGCGGGCCACCACAGGCACCTGACGGCCGAGCGGGGCCCGAGACCGCCCCAGACCGCCGGAAAGGGCCGCAGGCGCCTCAGGAGGCCGGACCGTCGGCCGCGCCGCCGCCCGTGACGCTGAGAGTGCGCACCCGCCGGGTCTCCTGAGCCCGGCGGGCCAGATCCGCGTCATCGGGATAGCGGATCTCCTCCAGGGACAGCCCGTGCGCGGGCGCCACGTTCACCGCCGAGTCCCGGACGCGGGCGCCCAGCACCTCGGCGGGCCAGCCCACATCCCGCCGCCCGTCGCCCACCACCAGCAGCGCGCCGACCAGCGCGCGCACCATCGAGTGGCAGAACGCGTCCGCCTCCACGGCGGCCGCCGCCAGCCTCGGCTCCTCGCGCGCCCACTCGTAGCGCAGCAGCCGCCGGATGGTGGTCGCGCCCTCCCGCCTGCGGCAGAACGCGGCGAAGTCGTGCTCGCCCGTCAGCAGCGCCGCCGCCTCGTTCATCCGGTCCAGGTCCAGCGGCCACGGGTGCCACAGCACGTCCCGCCGGCGCAGCGGGTCGACGCCGACCGGATCGTCACAGACCCGGTAGACGTACCGCCGCGACAGCGCCGAGAAGCGGGCGTCGAAGCCGTCTGGGGCGGGCGCGACCCGCCACACCCGCACGTCCGGCGGCAACACCCCCGCCAGCCGCCGCAGCAGCCTCCCGCCGGCCGCCTCGTACGCGTCGGCCGGCACCTCCACGTGGGCGACCTGGCCGCGGGCGTGCACCCCCGCGTCGGTGCGGCCCGCCACGGTCAGCGCGGGCGGCGGATCCAGCCGCAGCACCCGGCCCAACGCCTCCTCGATGACGCCCTGCACCGTGCGCTGCGCGGGTTGCCGCGCCCAGCCGGCGAACTCCGAGCCGTCGTAGCCGATGTCGAGCCGCAGACGCACCAGCGCCGTCATGATCTCCCGTCCCAGGCCATCCGATCACTGTCTCCGAAGCCGCGGGCCGCCGCCGGGACCGGCGGGACGGCCCGCCGGCGCAAAGCGGCGGGCCCGCCGCCCCTGCGGGGACGGCGGGCCCGTCACGTCGTGCCGAACGGACGCGGCGCGCCTACTTGGCGTCCTCGTCCTTGGCGTCCTTGGCGTCCTCGTCGCCCTTGGCCTCGGCGTCCTCGTCGCCCTTGGCCTCGGCGTCCTCGTCGCCCTTGGCCTCGGCGTCCGCGGCCTTGGCCTCGGTCGCCTGCTCCTCGGCGCCCTCGGCCGCCTCAGCGTCGGCCTTGGTCAGGTCGAGCTTCTCTGCGCCCTCGCCCTTGGTCTCGGTGGCTCCGACCGTGGCGGTCGACAGCGGCTCGGCCACCAGCTCGATCACCGCCATAGGGGCGTTGTCGCCGCGCCGCGGCCCGATCTTGGTGATCCGGGTGTAGCCGCCCGGACGTTCCGCGAACGCCGGAGCGATCTCGGTGAACAGCGAGTGCACCACGCTCTTGTCGCGGATGACCTCGGCCACCAGCCGGCGGTTGTGCAGGTCGCCCTTCTTGGCCTTGGTGATCAGCTTCTCCGCGAACGGACGCACCCGCCGGGCCTTGGCCTCGGTGGTGGTGATGCGGCCGTGCTCGAACAGCGACGTGGCGAGGTTCGCCAGGATCAGCCGCTCGTGCGCGGGGCTGCCGCCGAGGCGGGCTCCCTTGGTGGGCTTCGGCATTGCGGTTCCTTCCTGCGCCGGCCGTGTCAGGTACCGGCGGCTCGTTCACGACACCCGTACCGCCCGTGCGCGGGCGAAGCGCTCGCGCACGGGCCGGGCGGGCTCTAGTACTGCTCGGTCTCGGCGTAGCTGGCGTCGTCGTCGCCGTAGCTGTCGGCCGCCGCGGTCGGGTCGAATCCGGGCGGGGAGTCCTTCAGCGACAGCCCCATGTCGTTCAGCTTCTGCTTGACCTCTTCGATGCTCTTGGCGCCGAAGTTGCGGATGTCCAGCAGGTCCTGCTCGCTGCGGGCGACCAGCTCGCCGACCGAGTGGATGCCCTCGCGCTTGAGGCAGTTGTAGGAGCGGACGGTGAGGTTGAGCTCCTCGATGGGCAGCGCCAGGTCGGCCGCCAGCGCGGCGTCGGCCTGGGACGGGCCCATGTCGATGCCCTCGGCCTCCACGTTCAGCTCGCGGGCCAGCCCGAACAGCTCGACCAGGGTCTTGCCGGCGCTGGCCACCGCGTCGCGGGGCAGCATCGAGTGCTTGGTCTCCACGTCGATGATCAGGCGGTCGAAGTCGGTGCGCTGCTCGACTCGGGTCGCCTCGACCTTGTAGGTGACCTTCAGGACCGGCGAGTAGATGGAGTCGATCGGGATCCGGCCGATCTCCTGGCCCGGCTGCTTGTTCTGGGCCGCCGAGACGTAGCCGCGACCGCGCTCGACGGTCAGCTCCATCTCCAGCTTGGCCTTGTTGTTGAGCGTGGCGATGTGCAGGTCGGGGTTGTGCACCTCGACACCGGCCGGCGGCGCGATGTCGGCGGCGGTGACCTCGCCCGGGCCCTGCTTGCGCAGGTACATCACCACGGGCTCGTCGTGCTCGGAGGAGACCACCAGCTCCTTGAGGTTCAGGATGATGTCGGTGACATCCTCCTTGACCCCGGGAACGGTGGAGAACTCGTGCAGCACGCCCTCGATGCGGATGCTGGTGACCGCGGCGCCCGGGATGGACGACAGCAGGGTGCGGCGCAGCGAGTTGCCGATCGTGTAACCGAAGCCCGGCTCCAGCGGCTCGATGGTGAACCGCGACCGGTACTCCTCGACCTGCTCCTCGGTGAGAGTGGGACGCTGAGCGATGAGCATGATGTGCTCCCTTGTGTTCCACGACGCCCGCTATATGACGTCGTCGGATGATGCGTACCCGGGCGGGAGCGGGTGCATCCCGCCCGGGCGGTGAGCCCTTACTTGGAGTAGAGCTCGACGATCAGCTGCTCCTGGACCGGCGTGTCGATCTGCTGCCGGACCGGGAGGGAGTGCACGAGGATCCGCATGGTCGGCTCGACGACGGCCTCCAGCCACGCCGGGACCGGACGCTCGCCGGCCTCGGCCTTGGCGACCACGAACGGCGTGTACTCCAGCGACTTCTGCTTGACCTCGATGATGTCGTTCTCGCTGACGAGGAACGACGGGATGTCGACCTTGCGGCCGTTGACCCGGAAGTGGCCGTGCCGGATCAGCTGGCGGGCCATGTCCCGGGACTTGGCGAAGCCGGCCCGGTAGACGACGTTGTCCAGCCGCCGCTCCAGCAGCTGCAGCAGCACGTCGCCGGTCTTGCCGGTCTTCTTGTTGGCCTGCTCGTAGTAGTTGTGGAACTGCTTCTCCAGGACGCCGTAGATGCGGCGGGCCTTCTGCTTCTCCCGGAGCTGCAGCAGGTACTCGGTCTCCTTGGGGCGGCCGCGACCGTGCTCACCCGGCGGGTAGGGCCGGATCTCGATCGGGCACTTGGGCCCCTCGCACTTGCTGCCCTTGAGGAACAGCTTCATCTTCTCGCGACGGCAGAGCTTGCAGTCCGCGCCGGTGTAACGAGCCATGTTTCTCTCTCCCCCCGGCTCAGACGCGACGCCGCTTGGGCGGGCGGCAGCCGTTGTGCGGAACGGGCGTGACGTCCTGGATGGAGCCGACCTCCAGCCCGGTCGCCTGCAGCGAACGGATGGCGGTCTCGCGGCCCGAGCCCGGGCCCTTGACGAAGACGTCGACCTTGCGCATGCCGTGCTCCATGGCCCGGCGGGCGGCGGCCTCGGCGGCCTGCTGGGCGGCGAACGGGGTCGACTTGCGGGAGCCCTTGAAGCCCACGTGGCCCGAGGAGGCCCACGAGATCACGTTGCCGTTCGGGTCGGTGATCGACACGATCGTGTTGTTGAACGTGCTCTTGATGTGGGCGTGCCCGTGGGCGACGTTCTTCTTCTCCTTGCGGCGCACCTTCTTGGCGCCGACCTTGCTCCTGGGAGGCATCGCTTGCGTCTACTCCTGTGAGGTCATCGATCCGGATGCGCCGGACTACTTCTTGCCGGCCTTCTTCTTGCCGGCCACGGTCTTCTTCTTGCCCTTGCGGGTACGGGCGTTGGTCTGCGTGCGCTGACCGTGCACCGGAAGCCCGCGGCGGTGCCGGATGCCCTGGTAGCACCCGATCTCGATCTTGCGGCGAATGTCGGCCTGCACCTCACGGCGCAGGTCGCCCTCGATCTTGTAGTTCGCGTCGATCCAGTCGCGGAGCCGGACCAGCTCGTCGTCACCGAGCTGGTGGACCCGCAGGTCGCCGCTGATCCCGGTCTCGCGCAGGGTCTCCAGCGCGCGGGTCCGGCCGATCCCGTAGATGTAGGTGAGAGCGACCTCAAGGCGCTTGTCGCGCGGGAGGTCGACGCCAACGAGGCGTGCCATCGTCGGGCAGTTCCCTTCTGCTCGCGGAGGTCTGGCCCATCACGCTCCCCGCCCCTGCCCGGGCGGCGGCCCCGGCCTCCGTCCGGGGGTCCCCCACACACAGCCATGCCGTACGACCCCGAAGGAGGTCGTACGGCGACCGTGTGAAGGTTGCGATGAGCTTGTGCGTGTCGCGTCTGTCGCGCGTCAGCCCTGACGCTGCTTGTGCCGCGGGTCCTGGCAGATGACCATGACCCGGCCGTGACGGCGGATCACCCGGCACTTGTTGCAGATCTTCTTGACGCTCGGCTTGACCTTCACTGTGGTCTCCTACTGATCAGGGTCGCTCCCCCGCTGCCACACGGAGGAGAGGCAACCGCAGTGATCGTGTTGTGTCGTTACTTGTAGCGGTAGACGATCCGGCCGCGGGTGAGGTCGTAGGGGCTCAACTCCACGACGACCCGGTCGTCCGGCAGGATCCGGATGTAGTGCATCCGCATCTTGCCGCTGATGTGGGCGAGCACCTTGTGCCCGTTGTCCAGCTCCACCCGGAACATGGCGTTCGGGAGAGACTCGACGACGGTGCCCTCGATCTCGATGGCCCCTTCTTTCTTGGGCATGTCCTCCGCGCTTCACTGCTCGGTTCGTCTGGGTGCGGCCCGGCTCCCCACGGGGAGGACACGGCCACGCCCAGGCTCGAAGGCATGGGACATCAGGCGACCGAAAACGGACCGACTCAGGAGTCTACGTCACCGGCTCGCCAAACGCGAAATCGGGCGGCGACTCGACGGCCGGCACCGCTCCACACCCGAGTTTACCGCCTCGGCCGTTGTACCTTTCCTGAAGGAGACGTCTGAGGAGGATCGGCATGCCGAACTACGACTTCGAGCTGATCCTCAGCCGTCCCCTCCTGGAGGCCGAGCTCGACCCGCTGTTCCAGCGCACCTACGGGAACGTCACGGTGGCGTTCGTCCGGGACATGCAGGCGCTGCGCGGGAACGAGCAGCCCGGCCAGGCGAGCTGCCGCTGGCAGGCGTCCTCGCTGTCGGCGGCCATCATGGAGGTCATCGAGCAGTTGGAGGGGCTGGGGCCGGTGGCCGACGCCCCCGGCCTGCGGGTGCTGTCGGTGGAGGCCGACCCGCTGCTGTCCATGCGCGACATCGCCGAGCGGGTGGGCCGCAGCCTGGAGTCGGTGCGGCTGTCGATCCGCGGCACCCGCGGACCGGGCAACTTCCCCGCCTCCGAGACCACCAGTTCCGGGCACCGGCTGTGGCGCTGGTCACGGGTGGCCGCCTGGTACGGCGTGCACGACCCGCAGCTGCGCGAGGCCGGCCCCACCTCACGGGCCATCAACGGCTGGCTGGCGCTGCGGGACGTGGTGCCGCAGGTCGCTCCCGCCCCCGAAGAGGTCACCTCGGCACTGTCGGCCGTACTGTCGCACGTAGCCTGACCCTGCCACCATCGCTTCCCGGCGGCCCCGCCCGGCACGGGCGTCGCGTCATGCCCGAGGGAGCGGGTGCGGATCGGCGGGACGGCGCGCGCCGTCCCGCATCGGGAAGAGGATCAATGACGATCATCGCGCAGCTCAGTGACATCCATCTGGCCGTCGGGGCCGACGGCGAGGTCGACGACCGCTCCGGACCGGTCCGCGCCCTGCGCAACGCCGTGTCGAGCCTGCTGGCCCTGCCGGAACGACCGGACTGCCTGGTGCTCACCGGGGATCTGACCGACAACGGGCTGCCCGCCGAGTACGCCCGGCTGCACGCCCTGCTGTCGCCGCTGCCGATGCCGGTGTTCCCGCTGCCCGGCAACCACGACGACCGCGCCGCCCTGCGGTCGGTGTTCGCCGACCACGTCGCGGTGGTGGCCGCCCACGACGACCGGGACCCACAGGCCCCCTTCCAGTACGCCGTCGAGGTCGCCGGCATCCGCCTGGTGTGCTGCGACACGACCGTGCCCGGCCAGGCCCACGGAGAGCTGGACGCCGGCCGGCTGGCCTGGCTGGAGGCCGCCCTGGCCGCCGGGCCCGGCACGCCCACGGTGGTGGCCACCCACCACCCGCCGTTCCCGGTGGGGGTGCGCTTCCTGGACGAGCTGGCGCTGTGCGACCCGGCCGCGTTCGGTGCCGTCCTGGCCCGGCACCCGCAGGTGGAACGGGTGATCAGCGGGCATGTGCACCGGGCCTCGGCCGGCTCCGTCGGTGGGGTCACCGCCACCACCTGCCCCAGCACGTACCGGCAGATCTTCCTGGACACCAGCAGGCCCGGCCAGGCCGCGGTGACCGGTGAGCCGGCCGGGTTCGCCGTGCACATCATCGGCGGCGGGCGCCCGGCGGTCTCCCACTTCGTCCCGACGGGCAACTACCGCCCGCTGATGCACGTCGACTGAGGTCCGCCGGCTCCGGGGCGCGGCGGCTCGGCGGCGGCTCAGTGGCGGCGTCGGCCGCCGAAGAGCGTCCCGGCCAGCAGCACCGCGCCCCACGGCCCGGCCACCCAGATCCACCACGGGTAGACGACCTCGCCGGTGAGCGCCAGCGCCAGCCAGACGGTGAAGTTGATCGCGCTGACCATCGCCCAGGTCGCCCACACGGCCCGCATCCCGCGCTGGGCGAGCTCGCCCTGCGGGCGCTTGGCCACAGTGGCGGAGGCGGCCCCGCGCGCCGGCACCGGCCGCTCGTACAGGTCCTCCTCGGGCAGGTCGGCGGTGACCCGCGACAGCTCCCCGAACGTCTTGGAGACGTAGACGGCCTCCAGCCGCTCCTGCAGTTCGTCCACGGTGATCCTGCCCACCGCGCAGTGCTCGCGCAGCGACTCGGCCACCCGGTCACGGTCGGCGTCAGAGGCCCGCATCCCGGGGTCTGGAGGCGTCATCGGCCCGCCCTACGCACGGACGCCGAGCCGGGCGAACCAGCTGCGACCCTCGTCCAGCGCGGTGAGCACCCGCGGGCCGTCCTCCGTCACCGCGAAGGTGTGCTCGAAGTGGGCCGAGTGGCGGCCGTCGGTGGTGACCACCGTCCAGCCGTCGTCCAGCTCCCGGGTCGCCTTGGTACCGAGGTTGACCATCGGCTCGACCGCGAAGCACATGCCGGGCTCCAAGACCGGCCCGTACCCGGGCGCCCCGTGGTTGGGGATCAGCGGGTCCATGTGCATCTGGGTGCCGATGCCGTGCCCGCCGTACCCCTCGACGATGCCGTAGCGCCCCTGAGAGCGGATGTAGGACTCGATCGCGTGCGACATGTCGGTCAGGTGCGCTCCCGCCACGCCGGCCGCCAGGCCGTGCCACAGCGAGGCCTCGGTGACCTCCAGCAGCCTGCGCTGCTCCTCGGTGATCTCACCGACCGGAACGGTGATCGCGGCGTCCCCGTGCCAGCCCTCCACGATGGCGCCGCAGTCGATGGAGATCACGTCGCCCTCCCGCAGCACCTTGTGGGGGCTGGGGATGCCGTGCACGATCTCCTCGTTCACCGAGGCGCAGATCGTCGCGGGGAACCCGTGGTACCCCTTGAAGGACGGCACCCCGCCGTGGGAGCGGATGTTGTCCTCGGCGACGGCGTCCAGGTCGGCGGTGGTGATGCCGGGCTTGACCGCCTCCCGCAGCAGTTCCAGGGTCCGTCCCACCAGCAGCCCGGCGGCGCGCATCAGCTCCACCTGCTCCGGGCTCTTGATCTGCACGGCCGGACCCCGCCTGCGCCTACCCCACACGTGTTCTTCCCCTCTCATCGGTTCCGCGGGCATACGGCCACTCGCGGAACCGACGGACGGTGATCAAGCGCCGAACCGGCGGATCGCCTGCAGCGCCCGCTCGGTGACCTCCTCTACCGGCCCGGTCGCGTCGATGCCGACCAGAATGCCCTCATCGGCGTAGAACGACACCAGGGGGGCGGTCTGTTCCTGGTAGACCTCCAGGCGGTGCCGGACGACCTCCTCCTTGTCGTCGTCCCGCTGGAACAGCCGGCCGCCGCAGTCGTCGCAGAGGTCGTCCTTCTTGTCGTCCCAGTCGACGTGCCAGATCTTGCCGCACTGCCCGCAGGTGCGGCGGCCCGACAGCCGACGGACCACCTCGTCCTCGTCGACCACCAGTTCCAGCACCAAGTCCAGCTTGGCGCCCCACTCGGAGTCGAGGATCTTCTTGAGGGTCTGCGCCTGCGGCACGTTGCGCGGGAAGCCGTCCAGCAGGAACCCGTCCCGGGCGTCGTCCTCGCCCAGCCGGTCCCGGACCATGGCGATGGTGATCTCGTCAGGGACCAGATCACCCCGGTCCATGTACTGCTTGGCCTTGCGGCCGAGCTCGGTCCCGCCGCTGACGTTCGCGCGGAAGATGTCACCTGTCGAGATCTTCGGGACGGACAGATGAGATGCGATGAACTGGGCCTGTGTCCCCTTGCCCGCTCCAGGGGGGCCCACGAGAACGATGCGCACTACCGGAGGAAGCCCTCGTAGTTGCGCTGCTGCAGCTGGCTTTCGATCTGCTTCACGGTATCCAGTCCGACGCCGACGACGATGAGGATGCTCGTCCCGCCGAACGGGAAGTCGTTCGTGGCCTCCATAAGAGCGAAGGCGACCATCGGGATCAACGAGACGAGCCCCAGGTACAGTGCACCGGGTGTGGTGATCCGGGTCAGCACGTAGTCGAGGTACTCGGCGGTGGGCCGGCCCGGACGGATGCCTGGGATGAACCCACCATACTTCTTCATGTTGTCGGCGACTTCAGTGGGGTTGAAGGTGATCGCGACGTAGAAGTAGGTGAAGAAGATGATGAAGGCGAAGAAGACCGCCATGTGCCAGGCGTTGTCCTGCTGCAGGTAGGGCTGGAGCTTGATCATCCACTTGTTCTCCGGCCACAGCTGGGTCGCCAGCACCGGCAGGTACAGCAGCGACGAGGCGAAGATCACAGGGATGATGCCGGCCTGGTTGACCTTGAGCGGGATGTAGGTGGAGGTGCCGCCGTACATTCGCCGGCCGACCATCCGCTTGGCGTACTGCACCGGGATGCGGCGCTGGGCCTGCTCCACGAACACCACACCGGCCATGATCGCCAGACCGACCAGCATGACCAGGGCGAACGCGAAGGCGCCCTTGGTCTTGTAGATGGCCCAGAACTGGGCCGGGAAGACCGCCACCACCTGGGTGAAGATCAGGATCGACATCCCGTTGCCGACGCCCCGGTCGGTGACCAGCTCGCCCAGCCACATGATCACCGAGGTGCCCGCGGTCATCACCACGACCATGGTGATGATGGTGAACATGTCGGTCTTGTAGAGCACGTCGGGTGCGTTGGGGAACAGCCGCCCGGTCGCGGCCATCGCCACGATTCCGGTGGCCTGCAGGATCGCCAGCCCGATGGTCAGGTACCGGGTGTACTGCGTGATCTTCGTGGTGCCGGCCTGGCCCTCCTTCTTGAGGGCCTCCAGCCGTGGGATCACCACCGTCAGCAGTTGCAGGATGATGCTCGCCGTGATGTACGGCATGATGCCCAGCGCGAAGACCGACAGTTTCAGCAGCGCGCCGCCGCTGAACAGGTCCACCAGCCCGTAGAGCTGGCCCTGGTCGCTGTTACGGGCGCCCTCCACCGCCTGCCGGATCGCCTCGGTGTTCACCCCGGGGGTCGGCAGCTGTGAGCCGATCCGGAACACCACGATGATGAACAGCGTGAACAGCAACTTTTTGCGCAGGTCGGGGGTACGGAACGCCCGAGTGATCGCCGTTAGCACCAGTCCTCCTGCGCGAATCGGTATAGATGGCCGCATTGCGGGCCGGGTCCTGCGTGGAAGGCGTCGTACCACACCCCTGTGGTGTGGTAGCGCGCCGGTCGAACTCTAACAGCAGACGCGACCGGGGCTCGCCCCCCGCGCGCGGGGAGCCTTACGGCCCTCAGCGAACGGGAGGTGAGCCCCGGCGACGTCATCGGCATGGTCCTGCCGTGCCTACAGCACGTCGGTGGAGCCACCGGCGGCGGCGATCTTCTCCTTGGCGGAGGCGGAGAAGGCGTGCGCCCGCACCTGCACCGCGACGGAGATCTCGCCGTTGCCGAGCACCTTGACCGGCTGGTTCTTGCGAACCGCACCCTTGGCCACCAGGTCCTCGGGGGTGACCTCGCCGCCCTGCGGGTACAGCTCGGTCAGCTTGTCCAGGTTGACCACCTGGTACTCGACCCGGAACGGGTTCTTGAAGCCCTTGAGCTTGGGAACCCGCCGGATCAGCGGCATCTGGCCGCCCTCGAAACCGACCGGCACGGTGGAACGGGCCTTGGTGCCCTTGGTGCCACGGCCGGCGGTCTTGCCCTTGGACGCCTCGCCCCGGCCCTTGCGGACCTTGCGCTTGTTGGCGCCGGGGGCGGGACGCAGGTCGTGCACCTTGAGGGGGGTGCCCTCGGTGACGTCCGCCATGATCAGTCGACCTCCTCGACGGCGACCAGGTGCGACACCGTCCGGATCATGCCGCGCACCTGCTGGGTGTCCTCGCGGACGACGCTGTGGCCGATCCGCCGCAGCCCCAGGGTACGCAGCGTGTCACGCTGGTTCTGCTTCTCGCTGATCCGCGACTTGATCTGCGTGATCTTCAGCTGGCTCATGACGCCGCGGCCTCCGCCCTGGGCTCGCTGCCGGCGGCGCGGGCCCGCAGCATCGCAGCCGGGGCCACATCCTCCAGCGGCAGACCGCGCTTGGCGGCGATCTCCTCCGGACGGTTCAGCTGCTTGAGCGCCGCCACCGTGGCGTGCACGATGTTGATCGCGTTGGAGCTGCCCAGCGACTTGCTCAGCACGTCGTGGATGCCGGCGGCCTCCAGCACCGCGCGCACCGGGCCACCGGCGATGACACCGGTACCGGGGCTGGCCGGGCGCAGCAGCACCACGCCGGCCGCCGCCTCGCCCTGCGAGGTGTGCGGGATGGTCCCCTGGATCCGCGGCACCTTGAAGAAGTGCTTCTTGGCCTCCTCGACGCCCTTGGCGATCGCCGCGGGCACCTCCTTGGCCTTGCCGTAGCCGACGCCGACCGTGCCGTTGCCGTCACCGACGACCACCAGGGCGGTGAAGCTGAAGCGCCGACCACCCTTGACGACCTTCGCGACGCGGTTGATCGCTACGACGCGCTCGATGTACGACTGTCCCTTGTCGGCGCCACCGCGGCGGTCGTCGCGGCGGCCGTCACGGCGGTCGCCACCCTGACCGCCACCGCGCCTCTGCGCTGCCATCAGTGGTTCCTCTCGTTACTGGACGTGATACGGACCATCAGTTCTGGTCCCCGGGCCGCCATCAGAACTCCAGCCCGCCCTCACGGGCGCCGTCCGCCAGCGCGGCGATCCGCCCGTGGTACCTGTTGCCGCCCCGGTCGAAGACGACCTTGGCGACACCGGCCTCGCGGGCCCGGGCGGCCAGCAGCTCGCCGACCTGGCGGGACTTGGCGGTCTTGTCGCCGTCGGCGGCGCGCAGGTCGGCCTCCATGGTCGACGCCGAGGCCAGCGTGTGGCCGACGGTGTCGTCGATCACCTGGGCGAACATGTGCTTGGTGGAGCGGGTCACGACCAGGCGCGGCCGCTCGGCGGTGCCGACGACCTTCTTGCGGACCCGCAGGTGCCGACGGGCTCGGGACTTGGCCCGAGCCGACGTGACCCTGCCGGTCACCGGCTTGCCTGCTGCCATGACTACTTACCAGCCTTTCCGACCTTCTTGCGGACCTGCTCACCCTGGTAACGCACGCCCTTGCCCTTGTAGACATCAGGCTTGCGGAACTTGCGGATGTTGGCGGCGACCTCGCCGACCTTCTGCTTGTCGATGCCGTCCACGTGGATCAGAGCGTTGATCTGGTCACGCCGCACGGTCTCGACCCGCAGGGTGATGCCCTCGGGCGCCTTGTAGGTGATCGGGTGGCTGTAGCCGAGCTTGAGCTCCACCTGGTCGGAGCCCTTGGCGGCGGCCGTGTAGCCGACGCCCCGGACCTCCAGGGTCTTGCTGTAGCCCTTGGTGACGCCCTCGACCATGTTCGCGATGAGCGTGCGGGTCAGCCCGTGCAGCGCGCGGACGGTGTTGACGTCGTTGGGCCGGGCGACCGTGACGTTGCCGTCCTCGAGCTTCACCTCGATCGGCTCGGCGACGGTGTGCTTCAGTTCGCCCTTGGGCCCCTTCACCGTGACGGCCTGGCCGTCGATGCTGATGTCGACGCCGCTGGGGACGGCGATGGGCAGACGTCCGATACGAGACATGTTCTGTGCCCTCCCCTCACCAGACGTAGGCGAGGACTTCGCCGCCCACGCCGCGCTTGCCGGCCTGCTTGTCGGTCATCAGGCCGGAGGACGTGGAGATGATCGCCACGCCCAGCCCGCCCAGCACCTTCGGCAGGTTGTCCTTCTTCGCGTACACCCGCAGACCCGGCTTGGAGACCCGCTTGATCCCGGCGATCGAACGCTCCCGGGTCGGGCCGAACTTCAGGTCGATCACGAGCTTCTTGCCGACCTCGGCGTCCTCCACGTGCCAGGCGGAGATGTACCCCTCCTGCTGGAGGATCTCGGCGATGTGCGCCTTGATCTTCGAGTACGGCATGGCCACGGTGTCGTGGTACGCCGAGTTCGCGTTCCGCAGACGTGTCAGCATGTCTGCGATCGGGTCGGTCATCGTCATGGCCTACAGGCCCCTCCCCACCGCGGTTTCCACCCTGTGGGCGGACCTTCGGCGTGGTCGTGGGCGCCGGGTTCCCCCGCGGAGGCGGGGGACTCGCCGGGCGCCCGGTTGCTATTTCCTACAGAGCCGTTACCAGCTCGACTTGGTGATGCCGGGCAGCTCGCCGCGGTGCGCCATCTCCCGGAAGCAGACCCGGCACAGGCCGAACTTGCGGTAGACGGAGCGGGGACGCCCGCAACGCGAACACCGAGTGTACGCGCGCACCCCGAACTTGGGCTTGCGGGCGGCCTTGGCGATCAGCGCCTTCTTCGCCATTCCTGGTTCTCCTCGTTCAGCTTTCCTTGAAGGGGAAGCCCAGGGCCCGAAGGAGCGCCCGGCCCTCGTCGTCGGTCGTGGCGGACGTCACCACGGTGATGTCCATACCGCGCTGGCGGTCCACCTTGTCCGGGTCCACCTCGTGGAACATGACCTGCTCGGTCAGCCCGAAGGTGTAGTTGCCGTTGCCGTCGAACTGCTTGGGCGACAGGCCGCGGAAGTCACGGATGCGCGGCAGCGCCAGCGACAGCAGCCGGTCCAGGAACTCCCACATCCGGTCGCCGCGCAGCGTCACGTGCGCGCCGATCGGCATGCCCTCGCGCAGCTTGAACTGGGCGATGGACTTCTTGGCCCGGTTGACGCTGGGCTTCTGGCCGGTGATCAGGGACAGGTCGCGGATCGCGCCCTCGATCAGCTTGGCGTCGCGGGCCGCCTCGCCCACACCCATGTTCACCACGATCTTCACCAGACCGGGGATCTGCATGACGTTGGCGTAGCCGAACTGCTCCTGGAGGGACTTGGTGATCTCCTCGCGGTAGCGGAGCTTGAGCCGCGGCTGCGGCACCGGCCGCTCGGTGGTGGTCTCGGTCATGATCGTCAGATCTCCTTGCCGGTACGGCGCGAGATCCGGACCTTCGTGCCGTCCTCATTGATCTTGTAACCGACCCGGACCGGCTTGCCGTCCTCGACCAGCGCCACGTTGCTGATGTGCAGCGACGCCTCGCGGGTGATGACCCCGCCGCCCTTGCCCTGCGGGTCGGCCTTGGTGTTCTTCTTGATGAGGTTGACGCCCTCGACGGTCACCCGCTCACGGCGCGGGTCGGCGTGGATGACCTTGCCGGTCGCACCCTTGTCCTTGCCGGCGATGACGACGACCTCGTCGCCCTTCCTGATCTTCATCACAGCACCTCCGGGGCGAGCGAGATGATTCGCATGAACTTCTTCTCGCGCAGCTCCCGGCCCACCGGGCCGAAGATGCGGGTGCCCCGCGGGTCGCCGCCGTCCTTGATCAGGACGGCCGCGTTCTCGTCGAAGCGGATGTAGGAGCCGTCGGCGCGGCGGCGCTCCTTGCGGGTGCGCACGACGACGGCCTTGACGACGTCACCCTTCTTCACGCCCGCGCCGGGAAGGGCGTCCTTCACCGTCGCGACGATGATGTCGCCGACTCCCGCGTAGCGCCGACCCGAGCCACCGAGAACCCGGATGCACAGGATCTCCTTGGCACCCGTGTTGTCGGCGACCTTGAGTCGCGACTCCTGCTGGATCACGTCAACTCCTGTTCGTCACACCGGTTCTCCGCCCGCCGCTGCGGGCGGAGCCTGGTGGAACCAGTAATTACTTGGCCTTCTCGAGGATCTCGACCACGCGCCACCGCTTGGTGGCCGACAGCGGCCGGGTCTCCATCAGCCGGACGCGGTCGCCGACGCCGCACTCGTTGGCCTCGTCGTGCGCCTTGTACCGGGTGGTCCGGCGAATGATCTTGTGGTACTTGCGGTGCTTCACCCGGTCCTCGACGGCCACGACGACGGTCTTGTCCATCTTGTCGCTGACCACGAGGCCCTCGGCGATCTTGCGGGAGGGACGCTTGGCGCCCTCGGCCTGCGCCTGCTCAGCCATTGTTCTCGTCCTCCTGCGCCACGGGCTCCTCGGCGACCGTCACGATGCCGAGCTCGCGCTCGCGCATCACCGTGTAGATACGGGCGATCTCGCGCTTGACCTGGCGCAGCCGCCCGTGGTTGTCCAGCTGACCGGTGGCGGCCTGGAAGCGGAGGTTGAACAGCTCCTCCTTCGCCTCCTTCAGCTTCGTCACCAGCTGGTCCTCGGGCTCGGTCCGCAGCTCGTCGGCGGTAAGACCCTTGGCCATCAGGACTCACCCACCTCTCGCTTGACGATCTTGCACTTCATGGGGAGCTTGTGGATCGCGCGGGTCAGCGCCTCCCGGGCGATGGCCTCGTTGGGGTACGAGATCTCGAACATCACGCGGCCCGGCTTGACGTTGGCGATCCACCACTCCGGCGAGCCCTTGCCGGAACCCATCCGGGTCTCGGCCGGCTTCTTGGTCAGCGGGCGGTCCGGGAAGATGTTGATCCACACCTTGCCGCCACGCTTGATGTGCCGGGTCATGGCGATACGCGCGGCCTCGATCTGCCGGTTGGTCACGTACGCGCCCTCGACGGCCTGGATGCCGAACTCGCCGAAGGTGACCTTCGTACCGCCCTTGGCCATGCCACGGCGCTTGGGGTGATGCTGCTTACGGTGCTTGACCTTGCGAGGGATCAGCATGGATCACTCAGCTCCCCTCACCACTGGGAGCGGGCGCCGCCGACTCGGCGGTCGGCTGGGCCTGCTGCTCCGAACTCTGCTGCTGACGGTCACCGCCACGGCCACCACGACCGCCACGACGCTCGCCACCACGGCCACCGCGGCGGTCACCGCCACGGCCACGACGCTCGCCGCCACCGCCGCCGGGGCCGGAGCGTTGCTGGGCCGCACGGGCCTCGCGCTCGGCGCGGCTGGTCGGGGCCTCGCCCTTGTAGATCCACACCTTGACGCCGATCCGGCCGAACGTCGTACGGGCCTCGTAGAAGCCGTAGTCGATGTCGGCGCGCAGCGTGTGCAGCGGGACCTGGCCCTCGCGGTAGAACTCCGAGCGGGACATCTCCGCGCCGCCGAGCCGGCCGCCGCACTGCACCTTGATGCCCTTGGCGCCGCTCTTCATCGCGGACTGGATGGCCTTGCGCATCGCCCGGCGGAACGCCACCCGGCTGGACAGCTGCTCGGCCACGCCCTGGGCGACCAGCTGCGCGTCGATCTCGGGGTTCTTGACCTCGAGGATGTTCAGCTGAACCTGCTTGCCGGTCAGCTTCTCCAGGTCGCCCCGGATGCGGTCGGCCTCGGCGCCACGCCGGCCGATCACGATGCCCGGACGCGCGGTGTGGATGTCCACCCGGACGCGGTCGCGAGTGCGCTCGATCTCGACCTTGGAGATGCCGGCCCGCTCCATGCCCTTCTGCAGCATGCGGCGGATCGCGACGTCTTCCTTGACGTAGTCCTTGTACAGCTTGTCGGCGTACCACCGGGACTTGAAGTCGGTGGTGATGCCCAGTCGGAACCCGTGCGGGTTGATCTTCTGACCCACTAGCGGGTCCTCCTCTTCCTGCCCGCGCCGTTACCGGCCGTCGCGCTCTCCCGAGGCTCGACGATCACGGTGATGTGGCTGGTGCGCTTGTTGATCCGGTAAGCCCGGCCCTGGGCGCGAGGCCGGAAGCGCTTGAGCGTCGGCCCCTCGTCGACCCACGCCCGGCTCACGACGAGCGTGTCGGTGTCGAGCTTGAAGTTGTGCTCGGCGTTGGCGATGGCGCTCGCCAGCACCTTGCCCACCGGCTCGCTCGCAGCCTGGGGGGCGAACCGCAGCACCGCCTGAGCCTCCGCGGCGGGAAGGCCGCGGATGAGGTCCACCACGCGGCGGGCCTTCCTGGGCGTGACACGGATGAACCGCGCCTGGGCCCTGGCTTCCATCGCTGTTCCCTCTCTCCTGCTTCCTGGTCGGACACGCCTTCTCGTTCGCTGCGCGGACGGCTCATTTCTCACCGGCCACTGCGCTCACTCGTCGGCGCGTCCTCCGCGATCCCTGCGTCCGCTCAGCCGCGACGGCTGCGGCGGTCTTCCTTGACGTGGCTGCGGAACGTCCGCGTGGGAGCGAACTCGCCGAGCTTGTGGCCGACCATGGCGTCGGTGACGAACACCGGCACGTGCTTACGGCCGTCGTGGACCGCGATGGTGTGCCCGATCATCTCCGGGATGATCATCGACCGGCGCGACCACGTCTTGATGACGTTCTTGGTGCCCTTCTCGTTCTGCGTCTCCACCTTCTTCAGCAGGTGGTCGTCCACGAACGGGCCCTTCTTCAGGCTACGTGGCATGGCGTACTCCTACCGCTTCTTCTTGCTGCGCCGACGGACGATCAGCCGGTCGCTGGCCTTGTTGGCCTGGCGGGTACGGCCTTCCTTCTTGCCCTTGGGGTTGACCGGGTGGCGGCCACCGGAGGTCTTGCCCTCACCACCACCGTGCGGGTGGTCGATCGGGTTCATGGCCACACCGCGGACGGTCGGGCGCTTGTTCTTCCAGCGCATCCGGCCGGCCTTGCCCCAGTTGATGTTGGACTGCTCGGCGTTGCCGACCTCGCCGACGGTGGCCCGGCAGCGCACGTCCACCATCCGCATCTCACCGGAGGGCATGCGCAGCGTGGCGTACTTGCCCTCCTTGGCCAGCAGCTGGCAGCCGGCGCCCGCGGAGCGGGCCAGCTTGGCGCCGCCGCCGGGGCGCAGCTCGATGGCGTGCACGACCGTACCGGTCGGGATGTTGCGCAGCGGCAGGCAGTTGCCCGGCTTGATGTCCGAGCCCGGCCCGTTCTCGACGCGGTCGCCCTGCTTGAGGCCCTGCGGAGCCAGGATGTACCGCTTCTCGCCGTCCACGTAGTGCAGCAGCGCGATCCGGGCGGTGCGGTTGGGGTCGTACTCGATGTGCGCGACCTTCGCCGGGATGCCGTCCTTGTCGGCGCGGCGGAAGTCGATCAGCCGGTACGCCCGCTTGTGGCCACCGCCCTGGTGCCGGGTGGTGATGCGACCGTGGTTGTTGCGCCCGCCCTTCTTCGGCAGCGGACGCAGCAGCGACTTCTCCGGCTCGCGGCGCGTGAGCTCGACGAAGTCGGCCACGCTGGAGCCGCGACGCCCGGGGGTCGTCGGCTTGTACTTACGGATGCCCATCTTTTTCGTTCATCCCTTTTTCACTCGGCGGACCGCTCAGGCGGTCGGACCGCCGAAGATGTCGATCCGGTCGCCCTCAGCCAGCCCGACGATGGCGCGCTTGGTGTCCTTGCGCTTGCCGTAGCCGAAGCGGGTCCGCTTGCGCTTGCCCTTGCGGTTGATCGTGTTCACGCTGGTCACCTTGACCCCGAACACGGCCTCGACCGCCTGCCTGATCTGGACCTTGTTGGCGTCCGGCCGGACGATGAAGGTGTACTTGTTCTCGTCCAGCAGGCCGTAGCTCTTCTCCGAGACGACCGGCGCGATGATGATGTCCCGGGGGTCGGCGATCCTGCTCACTTGTCGCCTCCTCCCTTCTTGTTCGTCGCGCGTGCGATGAACGCCTCGTACGCGGCCTGCGTGAAGACCACGTCGTCGCTCACCATCACGTCGTAGGTGTTGAGCTGGTCCTGGGCCAGCAGGTGCACGCTGGGCTCGTTGCGCAGGCTCTTCCAGGTCAGCTCGTCCTCGCGGTCGAGGACCACCAGCACGCGCTTGGCCTGGGTGATCTCGCGCAGCGCCGCCAGCGCCGCCTTGGTCTTGGGGGTGTCCCCCTCGACGAGGGCGTCCACCACGTGCACCCGGCCGTGCCGGGCACGGTCGGACAGGGCGCCGCGCAGCGCGGCGGCCTTCATCTTCTTGGGCGTACGCTGCGAGTAGTCCCGCGGCTGGGGCCCGTGCACGGTGCCGCCGCCGGCGAACTGGGGCGCGCGGGTCGAGCCCTGGCGGGCGCGGCCGGTGCCCTTCTGCCGGTACGGCTTCTTGCCACCGCCGCGGACGTCGCCGCGGGTCTTGGTGGCGTGGGTGCCCTGGCGGGCCGCGGCCTCCTGCGCCACGACCACCTGGTGGATCAGCGGCACACTGGTCTTGGCGTCGAAGATCTCGGCGGGCAGTTCGACATCGAGCTTGCTCACTTGCCCGTTCCCTTCACTGCGTCGCGGACCAGCACCAGGCCGCCGTTGGGACCGGGGACGGCGCCCTTGATGAGCAGCAGGCCCTTGTCCGCGTCGATGGCGTGGATGGTCAGGTTCTGCACGGTCTTGCGGACGTTGCCCATCCGCCCGGCCATGCGCAGGCCCTTGAAGACGCGACCCGGGGTCGCGCAGCCGCCGATCGAGCCCGGCGAGCGGTGCTTGCGCTGGGTGCCGTGCGAGGCGCCGAGGCCGCGGAAGCCGTGGCGCTTCATGACACCCGCGGTGCCCTTGCCCTTGCTGGTGCCGGTGACGTCGATCTTCTGGCCGGCCTCGAAGACCTCGACGGTGATCTCCTGGCCGAGGGTGTACTCGGAGGCGTCGTCGGTGCGCAGCTCGATCAGGAACCGGCGCGGGGTCACGCCGGCCTTCTCGAAGTGCCCCGTGCGGGGCTTGTTCACCCTGCGCGGGTCCACCTGGCCGTAGCCGATCTGGACGGCGCTGTAGCCGTCGTTGTCGGGCGTACGGATCTGGGTGACGACGCACGGCCCGGCCTGGACGACGGTCACCGGAACGATCCGGCCCTCATCGTCGAAGACCTGGGTCATGCCGAGCTTCTCGCCCAGGACGCCCTTGCTCTGCTTACTCATCGTGGGTGCGTCCTCTAGAGCTTGATCTCGATGTCGACGCCGGCCGGGAGGTCGAGCCGCATCAGCGAGTCGACCGTCTTGGGCGTCGGATCGATGATGTCGATCAGCCGCTTGTGCGTGCGCATCTCGAAGTGCTCGCGCGAGTCCTTGTACTTGTGCGGCGAGCGGATGACGCAGTACACGTTCTTCTCGGTCGGCAGCGGCACCGGGCCCGCGACCTTGGCGCCCGTCCGCGTCACCGTCTCGACGATCTTCTTCGCCGAGGAGTCGATGACCTCATGGTCGTAGGCCTTGAGCCGGATGCGGATCTTCTGTCCCGCCATGGTGGCCTCGGTGTCCTTTGCTGGTAGTGCCGCTGGGTTTTCTGCTCTCCGTGGTGCGGCGGCCCGGCCTGGGCGGCCGGGCCGCCGCTCCGACGGTGTGTTACTTGATGATCTTGGTGACGCGACCGGCGCCGACGGTCCGGCCGCCCTCACGGATGGCGAACTTCAGGCCCTCCTCCATGGCGATCGGCTGGATCAGCTCGACGCGCATCTCGGTGTTGTCGCCCGGCATGACCATCTCGGTGCCCTCGGGCAGGTGCACCACGCCGGTGACGTCCGTGGTCCGGAAGTAGAACTGCGGACGGTAGTTGTTGAAGAAGGGGGTGTGCCGGCCGCCCTCGTCCTTGGACAGGATGTAGACCTGCGCCTCGAACTCGGTGTGCGGGGTGTTGGTGCCCGGCTTGATGACACACTGGCCGCGCTCGACGTCCTCGCGCTTGATGCCGCGCAGCAGCAGGCCGACGTTGTCACCGGCCTGGCCCTGGTCGAGGAGCTTGCGGAACATCTCGACACCGGTGACGGTGGTCTTGGTCGCCTCCTCCTTGATGCCGATGATCTCGACTTCCTCGTTGACGTTGACCACGCCACGCTCGATCCGGCCGGTCACCACGGTGCCGCGGCCGGTGATCGAGAACACGTCCTCGATCGGCATCAGGAACGGCTTGTCGGTGTCGCGCACCGGCTCGGGGACGTTCTCGTCCACCGCGTTCATGAGCTCGACGATGGAGTCGGCCCACTTCTCGTCGCCCTGCAGGGCCTGGAACGCCGAGACGCGAACGACCGGGACGTCGTCGCCCGGGAACTCGTACTCGCTCAGCAGCTCGCGGACCTCGAGCTCGACCAGCTCCAGGATCTCCTCGTCGTCGACCATGTCGCACTTGTTCAGGGCGACGACGATGTAGGGCACGCCGACCTGACGGGCCAGCAGCACGTGCTCCTTGGTCTGCGGCATCGGGCCGTCGGTGGCGGCCACCACCAGGATGGCGCCGTCCATCTGCGCGGCACCGGTGATCATGTTCTTGATGTAGTCGGCGTGACCCGGGCAGTCGACGTGGGCGTAGTGGCGCGCCTCGGTCTGGTACTCGACGTGCGCGATCGAGATGGTGATACCACGCTCGCGCTCCTCGGGGGCCTTGTCGATGTCCTCGAACGGCGTGAACGGGTTGATGTCCGGGTACTTGTCGTGGAGCACCTTGGTGATCGCCGCGGTAAGGGTGGTCTTACCGTGGTCGATGTGCCCGATGGTGCCGATGTTCACGTGCGGCTTGGTCCGCTCGAACTTGGCCTTCGCCACTGGTGTCTCCTTGTTGCGTCTCGGCCGCAGACGCGACCGCTTGGTTCCGGGTGTCGCCGGGCGGCGGCGTGCCGCCGCCCGGCCTGGTGATCTGGGCTAGGCCCGGAGGAGGCTACTCGCCCCGCGCCTTGGCGATGATCTCCTGCGCGACGTTGCTCGGCACCTCCGCGTAGGAGTCGAACTGCATGGTGAAAACAGCCCGGCCCTGGGTCTTGCTGCGCAGATCACCCACGTAGCCGAACATCTCCGACAGCGGCACGATGGCCTTGACGACCCGCATGCCGGCCCGCTCGTCCATGGACTGGATGTGACCGCGGCGGCTGTTCAGGTCGCCGATCACGTCGCCCATGTTGTCCTCGGGGGTGGTGACCTCCACGGCCATCATCGGCTCCAGCAGCGTGGGCTTGGCCTTGCGGGCCGCCTCCTTGAACGCCATGGAACCGGCGACCTTGAAGGCCATCTCCGAGGAGTCGACCTCGTGGTAGGCACCATCCTGCAGGGTGACCTTGACCCCCACCATCGGGTACCCGGCGAGCACGCCGAACTCGGCGGCCTCCTGGCAGCCGGCGTCGACCGACGGGATGAACTCCCGCGGGATGCGGCCACCGGTGACCTTGTTCTCGAACTCGTAGCCGTCGTTGCCGTCGCCCAGCGGCTCCAGGTCGATGATCACCCGGCCGAACTGGCCCGAGCCACCCGTCTGCTTCTTGTGGGTGTACTCGACCTTCTCGACCTTCTTGGTGATGGTCTCGCGGTAGGCCACCTGCGGGCGGCCCACGTTGGCCTCGACCTTGAACTCGCGCTTCATCCGGTCGACGAGGATCTCCAGGTGGAGCTCACCCATCCCCCAGATGATGGTCTGGCCGGTGTCCTGGTCGGTACGGACCTGGAAGGAGGGGTCCTCCTCGGCCAGCCGCTGGATCGCGGTGCCCAGCTTCTGCTGGTCGCCCTTGGTCTTCGGCTCGATGGCGACGTTGATCACCGGCGCCGGGAAGGTCATCGACTCCAGGACCACCGGGGCCTTGTCGTCGCACAGCGTCTCGCCGGTGGTGGTCTGCTTGAGACCCATCACCGCGACGATGTCGCCGGCGCCGACACGCTCGATCTCCTCACGCTTGTTGGCGTGCATCCGGTAGATCTTGCCGATGCGCTCCTTGCGGTCCTTGACCGAGTTGAGCACGGTGGAGCCGGACTCCAGGACGCCCGAGTAGACGCGCACGAAGGTCAGCTTGCCCAGGTGCGGGTCGCTCATGATCTTGAACGCCAGCGCGGAGAACGGCTCGTCCTCGCTCGGCTTGCGCGCGATGGCCTTCTCCTCGTCGCGCATGTCCGTGCCCTCGATGGCCTCGATGTCCAGCGGCGAGGGCAGGTAGCGGACGATCGCGTCCAGCAGCGGCTGCACGCCCTTGTTCTTGAAGGCCGTGCCGCACAGCACCGGGGTGAGCTTGCTGGCGATGGTCGCGCGCCGGATCGCCGGGATCAGCTGCTCGACGGTGGGCTCGTTGCCCTCCAGGTACAGCTCCATGATCTCGTCGTCGGCCTCGGCGAGCGTCTCGATCAGCTTGTCGTGCCACTCGGTGGCGGCCTCGGCGTGGCTGTCGGGGATGTCGACCTCGTCGTACATCTCGCCCAGCTTGGCCTCGGTGTTCCACACCAGGGCCTTCATCTTCACCAGGTCGATGACGCCCCGGAAGTCGGCCTCGGCGCCGATCGGCAGCTGCATCACCAGCGGAACCGCGTTCAGCCGGTTCTCGATCATGTCGACGCAGCGGTGGAACTCCGCGCCGACCCGGTCGAGCTTGTTGACGAAGCAGATCCGCGGCACGCCGTACCGGTCGGCCTGGCGCCACACGGTCTCCGACTGCGGCTCCACACCGGCGACACCGTCGAACACCGCCACCGCACCGTCGAGCACCCGCAGCGACCGCTCCACCTCGACGGTGAAGTCGACGTGCCCCGGGGTGTCGATGATGTTGATGGTGTGCTCGACGCTGTCCACGGGCCACCGGCAGGTCACGGCGGCGGAGGTGATGGTGATCCCCCGCTCCTGCTCCTGCTCCATGAAGTCGGTGGTGGCGGCGCCGTCGTGGACCTCGCCGATCTTGTAGCTCATCCCGGTGTAGTACAGGATGCGCTCGGTCGTCGTGGTCTTGCCCGCGTCGATATGGGCCATGATCCCGATGTTGCGGACCTTGGCCAGGTCTACACCGGTCTTGGTAGCCACTGTGCTCGCGTCCTCGCGTCGTTCGTCGTCAGTAGGTCCGCCGGGATCACCAGCGGTAGTGGGCGAAAGCCTTGTTCGACTCCGCCATCTTGTGCGTGTCCTCGCGCTTCTTGACCGAAGCGCCCAGACCGTTGCTGGCGTCGATGAGCTCGTTCATCAGCCGCTCGGTCATGGTCTTCTCGCGACGGGCGCGGGAGAAGGTCACCAGCCAGCGCAGCGCAAGGGTGGTGCTGCGGGCCGGCCGGACCTCCACCGGCACCTGGTAGGTCGCACCGCCGACCCGGCGGCTCTTGACCTCGATGGTCGGCTTGACGTTGTCCAGCGCGCGCTTGAGGGTGACGACCGGGTCGTTGCCGGTCTTCTCCCGGGCGCCCTCGAGGGCCTCGTACACGATGCGCTGCGCGATGGAGCGCTTGCCGTCCAGGAGCACCTTGTTGATCAGCGCGGTGACCAGCGGCGAGTTGTACACCGGGTCGGCGATGAGCTGGCGCTTGCCAGCGGGGCCCTTGCGCGGCATTACTTCTCCTTCTTCGCGCCGTAGCGGCTGCGCGCCTGCTTGCGGTTGCGCACACCCTGGGTGTCGAGCGAACCGCGGATGATCTTGTAACGGACACCCGGCAGGTCCTTCACACGGCCGCCGCGCACGAGCACGATGGAGTGCTCCTGCAGGTTGTGCCCGACGCCGGGGATGTAGGCGGTGACCTCGATCCCGCTGGTCAGCCGGACACGCGCGACCTTGCGGAGGGCGGAGTTGGGCTTCTTGGGCGTCGTCGTGTAGACGCGCGTGCAAACACCCCGGCGCTGGGGGCTGCCCTTGAGCGCAGGCGTCTTGTTCTTGGTCACCTTGTCCTGGCGGCCCTTGCGGACAAGCTGCTGGATCGTGGGCACCGCGTCTCCGTCTTCCTCGTACCGAGCCGGTAATTCTCACAACTGCTGGCCCTCGCCCGAAAACACCTCTGACGAAGGCCGTCATCACCGCCCCTGGCGAGGCTGTGACCTGCCGGTTTCCCGGCCTCTCCGACCCACGCGGTCGGGCGTGTCGCCCTTTCCGCTCTCACGTCAAGGCGTAACGCGACCGCCACGGCCCGCATCGGGCCGACAAGCCGGGGAGTGGATTGGCGGCGCTAGGACTGGCTCCCAGAGGGCCTCGCCGGCGCGCACGCACATGTGACCCGCTGCCACGGGCACGAAGGAAGAGACTACCCACGCTTGCGGCATAGGTCAAAGCGAGCACGCCATTACCGTGTCCGGCCTGTCCGGCGCAAGCTCGGACCCGGCCCGTCTCGGCGGCGGCCGGGACGGTCCCGGCCGTAGAACGGGCCAATGCCGACGGGAGTTCCCGTCGGCATTGTGACCCAGGAGTCCGAAAGGAGGGAAGGGGCCGCCACCGCGGATCCGGCCGGCGGCAGGTCTCCGGCCGCCCTTCGCCGCCCCGGTGACGGGGCACGTCCCTGGAGGACCTCCAGGAGTTAGAGGGAGTTAGAGGACGAACGCCACCAGGATGATCACGATGAGCACCACCACGACGATGGCGCCGACCCCGATCCACAGGCCCTTCTTGCCGTCCTTGGCGGTGTCCGCACTGCCGCCGTAGGTCTGCGCGCCGTACTGGCCCTGGGGCTGGCCGTAGTGCTGCTGCTGGCCCACCGGCTGGGCGCCGTACGCCTGCTGGCCGTACTGCTGGCCGGGCTGGGCGCCGTACGCCTGCTGCGACTGGCCCTGCTGGCCCGGCTGGCCCGGCTGGCCGTACGCCTGCTCGCCCTGCGGCTGGCCGTAGTGCTGCTGACCGTACTGCTGCCCCTGCTGGCCCTCGGGCTGCTGGCCGTACTGCTGCTGGGGGTAGCCCTGCTGCTGGCCATAGCCTTGCTGGCTGCCCGGCGCGCCGTAGGCCTGCTGGCCCGGCTGCCCGTACGGCTGCTGCCCATAGGACTGCTGGCCCTGCTGCTCGGAGCCCTGCTGCCACTGGGACTGGTCGGGATAGGCAGGCGAGGCGGGCGAGGCGGACGACTCCGAGCCCGAGCCCGGGTCGAAGGCCTGGGTGGACTGCGCGTCGCTGTCGGAGCCCTGAGAGGCGCCGTAGCCCTGGCCCGCGGCCCCGGCCGGCGGCTCGTACGAGCGCGGCTCCTCGGGGACCGGCCCGGCGTACTGGCCGGGCTCGGGCGGGGGCACCATCAGCGTGCGCTCGCCGCCGCCCGGCTGGGGCGGCTGCCAGGGCTGCTGCTCGGCCCGCCCGGGGGCCTGCGGCTGCTGCCACGGCTCGTTCTGCTGGGGGGTCTGCTGCGGGCTCTCGGCACGGTCGTGCGCCCCGGCGACGGGCACGTCGGTGCCCGGGGACCAGGCCACCGTCGCCTGGTCGGCCGCGGGGGGCCGCTCAGGCTGGGCGCCGTAGGACGGCTGCTGCTCGTCGGCGCCCGGACCCGGAACGATCAGGGTGCGCTCGCCGCCCGACACGCCCGCCGGGGGCTCCTGGGGCTGGTCGTAGGACGGCGGGCGGTACGGGTCCTGAGCTCCGCCGTACTGCTGCTGCGGCTGCTGCTGCCCGTAGGGCTGCTGAGGGGCCTGCGGCGGCTGGCCGTAGGGGCTCTGCGGAGGCTGCTGGCCGTACTGCTGCGGCTGGCCGTAGGACGGCTGCTGCCCGTACTGCTGCGGGGGCTGGCCGTAGGGGTTCTGGGGCTGGCCGTAGCCGCCGGGCTGCTGCCCGTAGGAGGGCTGCTGCGGCTGCTGGGGCGGCTCGGCGCCGAGGCCGGCGATCGGCTGCTCGATCATGGTGGGCGGCGCGGGCGGCGGGGTGGGCCGCTCCTGACGCTCGCCGGACCCCGGGCCGGCGGGCTCGGTGCGCTCCGTGCCGCCGCCCGGTGGGGCGGCGCTGCCCGGCGGAGTGGCGCCGCGCGAAGGCGCGCCGAACACCACCGTGCGGTCGCCCATCGGCCGCACCGGCGGCGCGGGCGCCTCCTGGTCAGGCCGCGCCTCCTGGCCCTCACCGCTCTGGGACGGGTCCTGGTTGTCGGGCGTCGGCCACTGCGGTCCCTGCGTGCCGCTCTGCTCGGTCATCGTCGGGCTCCTTCAGCACCGTTCCCTGGACGGTCCGCCCAGGCCCATCCTGTTGTGCTCCGAGGCGCGCATGACGCGGCCCCCAAGCTCGTCGTCGACCCATGACGACGTCACGCCATGGGCATTCAATTCTCCAGCCTGCCCGGATGGCAAGCGCCACCGCAAATCACCACGCTTCGATGGTCATCTGGTGGGACGTTCTGTACCCGGTCCGGGTTCGGCTGATGCCTGCCGGGTAACGGCCGGACCACGCCACGGCATGCCGTGTCCGTCCCGCCGACCGTCACGGTACCGCCGGGCCGGTGATGAGACGGCCGCGGGAATCATAGGGCCAGCCGTTGACCACGCAGCCCTTCATCCCGAAGATCTGCTGCTGCATCACCGGGGCGGGGCGGCCCTTGCGCGGGCAGGTCACGTGGTCGAAGCCCAGCCGGTGGCCGACCTCGTGATTGATCACCAGCGCCCGGTACAGCTGGGGCCTGCCCTTGTAGACGGGAGTCAGCAGCAGCCAGCGCCTGAGGTTGACCACCACCTCCTTGCCGCCGGCGCAGTTGACCCTGCTCTCGGTGTCCAGCCCGTACTTGGCGCAGATCCTGTCGACCGTCTTGGGGGCCGCCAGCCGGACCACGAAGTCGTAGCGGGCGGATCCGACCCGCTGGAAGGCCCACTTGCCGGCGGCGGTCCAGCCCCGGCGGTCCGCCAGGATGCCGTCGACGACCCGGGCGAACGCATCGGCCTGCTGGCCGATGCCCCCTTCGACCTCCACCGCGTACCGCAGCAGGGTGCCGCGCCCCACCTTGCGGCCGGATCCGGTGGCCCGGATGAACTTGCCGGTGCCCCGGCTGGGGATGACGGTGGGAGTAGGGGTGGGCGTGGCGCTCGGCCTCGCGGTCCCGTGGGACGGGTCGCCGAGGGAGGCCCTGCCCTTGCCGGAGGCGGCCGGCAGAAGGGTCCAGGTGAGGGCGGCGGCCGTGCCGATGGCCACGCACGCCGCCAGGACGGCGAGCAGGAACCTGACGCGGCGTCTGCGGCGTGCGGCGCCGTGGATGGCATCGTCCAGCCAGTCGTCGTCCTCGGCCGCCCAGCCGCCGTCGGCGTGTCCGTGAGGGTGGGCCCGGTGGGGCGTACGGGTGCGCATAGAGCCGACAGCATGCCAAACCTGGGGCGACTGGCAAGATGATCTTCCGTCAAGACCGCTTTTACCAGGAGCATCGTGGACATCCGCTACGCCAGCGAGGCCACGCCCGGACGGCCCAACGAGGACTGCGTCGTGGCGGGCGACGGCTGGGTCGTCCTGCTCGACGGGGCGACGCAGCGGCCCGACGTGGACTCCGGATGCGTGCACGGCCCGCGCTGGCTGGTGGCGCGGCTGGCGGGCGAGTTGGCCCGGCTGCTCACCGCGGAGGCCGCCGCTCCCCTGGCCGATCTGCTGGCGGAGGCCATCGGCGGCGCCCGCCGCGCCCACGCCGACGGCTGCGACCTGACCAACCCCGACAGCCCCTCGACGACCGCCGCCGTCGTGCGCCGCCGGGGCGAGCGGCTGGACTGGCTGGTGCTGGCCGACTCCCCCGTGGTCATCGACCTGGACGGCCGGATCGAGGTGGTGCTCGACGACCGGACCGCCCGGCTGCCCTCCTACACCGCCGAGGCGGTACGACGGCTGCGCAACGCCCCCGGGGGCTTCTGGGTGGCCGGTGCCCGCCCTGAGGCCGCCTACGAGGCCGTGACGGGCTCGGCGACGCTGTCAGACGTGCGGCGCCTGGCGGTGCTCAGCGACGGGGCCGCACGGCTCGTGGAGCGTTTCGGGCTCCTGGACTGGCGGGGCCTGCTGGACGTCCTCGACCGCGAGGGCCCGGCCGAGCTGATCCGCCGCACCCGTCTGGCCGAGCTCGCCGAGACCGCGGCCGAGCGGGCGGGCCGCCGCGGCAAGAGACACGACGACGCCACCGCGGCCCTCGTCCGATTCCGCTGACCGCCCGTCCGGCCGGGGCCGTGCCGTACGCGGGGCGGCCGTCTCCGGGCCGGCCGTGGCGGCGGCCGATCCCGGCGCGCCGCCACCGCCGGAAACGGCGAGGGCCCCTCCCGGAGAACCGGGAGGGGCCCTGTGCCTGTGCCGTCAGGGACTAGCGGTTGTACTGCCCGAAGTCGTACTCCTCCAGCGGGACGGCCTCGCCGGAGCCCTGGCCGAAGGCGTACTCGGCGCCGTCGTCGTAGGAGCCCACGGAGTACACCGCGGCCTTGGCCTCCTCGGTCGGCTCGACCCGGACGTTGCGGTACTGCGGCATGCCGGTACCGGCCGGGATGAGCTTACCGATGATGACGTTCTCCTTGAGGCCCAGCAGCGGGTCGCTCTTGGCGTGCATGGCCGCCTCGGTGAGCACCCGGGTGGTCTCCTGGAAGGACGCCGCCGACAGCCACGACTCGGTGGCCAGGCTGGCCTTGGTGATTCCCATGAGCACCGGCCGGCCGGCCGCCGGGGTGCCGCCCTCGGCGACCACCGCGCGGTTGGTCTCCTCGAACAGCGGACGCTCCACCAGGTCGCCCGGCAGCAGGTCGGTGTCGCCCGACTCGAGGATGTTCACCCGCTTGAGCATCTGGCGGACGATGATCTCGATGTGCTTGTCGTGGATCGACACACCCTGCGACCGGTAGACCTCCTGGACCTCCTGGACCAGGTGCAGCTGCACCGCCCGCGGGCCGAGGATGCGCAGCACCTCGTGCGGGTTCTGGGCACCCACGATGAGCTGCTGGCCGACCTCGACGTGGGCGCCCTCGCGGACCCCCTCCATCAGCCGCGACCGCATCGGCACCGGGTAGGCGACCTCGTCGGAGCCGTCGTCCGGGATGATGATGATCTTCCGGGTCTTCTCGGTCTCCTCGATCTTGACCCGGCCGGCCACCTCGCTGATCGGCGCCACGCCCTTGGGGATACGGGCCTCGAACAGCTCGGTGACACGCGGCAGACCGTGCGTGATGTCCGCCCCGGCGACACCGCCGGTGTGGAAGGTCCGCATGGTCAGCTGGGTGCCGGGCTCGCCGATGGACTGGGCGGCGATGATGCCGACCGCCTCACCGACGTCCACCCGCTTGCCGGTGGCCAGGCTGCGGCCGTAGCAGGCGGCGCACACGCCGATCTTGGACTCGCAGACCAGCGAGCTGCGGGTGCGCACCTCCTCCACGCCCGACTCGACCAGCCGGGTGATCACCACGTCGGACAGGTCGGTGCCGCCCGGGAAGATCACCGTGCCGTCCACCTCGACGTCCTCGGCGATGGTCCGCCCGACCAGGCTGGTCTCGGAGTTCACCGCCTTGACCAGCGAGCCGTCGGCGGCCCGGTCGGCCACCCGGAACGGGATGGTCCGGTCGGTGCCGCAGTCGGTGTCGCGGACGATGACGTCCTGCGCCACGTCCACCAGACGACGGGTCAGGTACCCGGAGTCGGCGGTGCGCAGCGCGGTGTCGGCCAGACCCTTGCGGGCGCCGTGGGTCGAGATGAAGTACTCGACCACCGACAGGCCCTCACGGAAGGAGGACTTGATCGGCCGCGGGATGGTCTCGCCCTTGGGGTTGGAGACCAGACCGCGCATACCGGCGATCTGCCGGACCTGCAGCGGGTTGCCGCGGGCCCCCGAGTTGACCATCATCCACACCGGGTTGGTCCTCGGGAACGCCTTGGTCATGTCCTCCATGACGTCGGCGGTGGCGTGCGTCCAGATCTCGATGAGCTCCTGCCGGCGCTCGTCGTCGGTGATCAGGCCGCGGTCGAACTCGCGCTGCACCTTGTCGGCGCGGCGCTCGTAGGACGCCAGGATCTCCTGCTTGTTCGGCGGCGCCACCACGTCGTCGATGGCGATGGTCACGCCCGAGCGGGTGGCCCAGTGGAAGCCCCGGTCCTTCAGCTCGTCCAGCGCGGCCGCCACGACCACCTTGGGGTAGTTCTCGGCCAGCTGGTTGACGATCGCCGACAGCTGCTTCTTGCCCACCTCGTAGTCCACGAAGGGGAAGTCGTCCGGCAGCGTCTCGTTGAACAGGCAGCGGCCCAGCGTGGTCTCCAGCCGGTACGGCTGGCCCGGCTCGTAGCCCTCGGGCGCCTGCCAGCCGTGCGGCGGCGGGACGTCCTTGAGCCTGACCTGGACCCTGGCCTGCAGGTCCAGCTCACCCCGGTCGTAGGCCATCACGGCCTCCGACACCGAGGAGAACGCCCGGCCCTCGCCCTTGGCCCCCTCCTTCTCGGTCGTCAGCCAGTACAGCCCGATCACCATGTCCTGGGTGGGCATGGTCACCGGCTTGCCGTCCGACGGCTTGAGGATGTTGTTGGTGGACAGCATCAGGATCCGCGCCTCGGCCTGTGCCTCGGCCGACAGCGGCAGGTGCACGGCCATCTGGTCGCCGTCGAAGTCGGCGTTGAAGGCGGTGCACACCAGCGGGTGGATCTGGATGGCCTTGCCCTCGACCAGCTGCGGCTCGAACGCCTGGATGCCCAGGCGGTGCAGGGTCGGCGCCCGGTTCAGCAGCACCGGGTGCTCGGTGATGACCTCCTCCAGCACGTCCCACACGACCGGGCGGGCCCGCTCGACCATGCGCTTGGCGCTCTTGATGTTCTGCGCGTGGTTGAGGTCCACCAGCCGCTTCATCACGAACGGCTTGAACAGCTCCAGCGCCATCTGCTTGGGCAGGCCGCACTGGTGCAGCCGCAGCTGCGGGCCGACCACGATGACCGAACGGCCGGAGTAGTCGACGCGCTTGCCCAGCAGGTTCTGCCGGAACCGGCCCTGCTTGCCCTTGAGCATGTCCGACAGCGACTTGAGCGGACGGTTGCCCGGCCCGGTGACCGGGCGGCCGCGGCGGCCGTTGTCGAACAGCGCGTCGACGGCCTCCTGCAGCATCCGCTTCTCGTTGTTGACGATGATCTCCGGAGCGCCCAGGTCCAGCAGCCGCTTGAGCCGGTTGTTCCGGTTGATCACCCGCCGGTACAGGTCGTTCAGGTCACTGGTGGCGAACCGGCCGCCGTCCAGCTGCACCATGGGGCGCAGGTCCGGCGGGATGACCGGGATGCAGTCCAGCACCATGCCCAGCGGGCTGTTGCGGGTGTTCAGGAACGCCGAGACCACCTTGAGCCGCTTGAGGGCGCGGGCCTTCTTCTGGCCCTTGCCGGTGCGGATGATCTCGCGGAGCTTCTCGGCCTCGGCCTCAAGGTCGAAGTTCTCCAGCCGCGCCTGGATGGCGCGGGCGCCCATGCCGCCCTCGAAGTACTTGCCGAAGCGGTCGCGCATCTCGCGGTAGAGCATCTCGTCGCCCTCAAGGTCCTGGACCTTGAGGCTCTTGAAACGGCTCCAGACCTCTTCGAGGCGGTCGAGCTCGCGCTGCGCGCGGTCACGCAGCTGCTTCATCTCCCGCTCGGCCGAGTCGCGCAGCTTGCGCTTGGCGTCGGCCTTGGCGCCGGCCTCCTCCAGCTCCGCCAGGTCGGCCTCCAGCTTCTGCTGGCGGGCCTCCACGTCGGCGTCGCGGCGCTGCTCGATCTGCTGGCGCTCCACCGAGATGTGCGCCTCCAGCGTGGGCAGGTCGCGCTCGCGCCGCTCGGCGTCCACCGAGGTGATCATGTACGCCGCGAAGTAGATGATCTTCTCGAGGTCCTTGGGGGCCAGGTCCAGCAGGTAGCCCAGCCGCGACGGGACGCCCTTGAAGTACCAGATGTGGGTGACCGGGGCGGCCAGCTCGATGTGGCCCATCCGCTCGCGCCGCACCTTGGCGCGGGTGACCTCCACGCCGCAGCGCTCGCAGATGATGCCCTTGAAACGGACCCGCTTGTACTTACCGCAGTAGCACTCCCAGTCCCGGGTCGGCCCGAAGATCTTCTCGCAGAACAGGCCGTCCTTTTCCGGCTTGAGGGTCCGGTAGTTGATGGTCTCGGGCTTCTTGACCTCGCCGTGCGACCACTGACGGATGTCGTCGGCGGTCGCCAGGCCGATCCGCAGCTCGTCGAAGAAGTTGACGTCCAGCACTGTCTATCTGTCCCCTTGTGTCCTCAGACCTCTTCGACACTGCTCGGCTCACGCCGGGACAGGTCGATGCCGAGCTCCTCCGCGGCGCGGAAGACGTCCTCGTCGGTGTCGCGCATCTCGATGGACATGCCGTCGCTGGAGAGCACCTCGACGTTGAGGCACAGCGACTGCATCTCCTTGATCAGCACCTTGAAGGACTCCGGGATGCCCGGCTCCGGGATGTTCTCGCCCTTGACGATGGCCTCGTAGACCTTCACGCGGCCCAGGACGTCGTCGGACTTGATGGTCAGCAGCTCCTGCAGGGCGTAGGCGGCGCCGTAGGCCTCCAGCGCCCAGACCTCCATCTCCCCGAAACGCTGGCCGCCGAACTGGGCCTTACCGCCCAGCGGCTGCTGCGTGATCATGGAGTAGGGGCCGGTCGACCGTGCGTGGATCTTGTCGTCGACCAGGTGGAGCAGCTTCAGGATGTAGATGTAGCCGACCGAGATCGGGTCCTTGAAGGGCTCGCCGGTGCGGCCGTCGAACAGCTTGGCCTTGCCGCCGGGGCCGACCATGCGCTGGCCGTCCCGGTTGGGCAGGGTGCTCTCGATCAGCCCGACGATCTCCTCCTCGCGGGCGCCGTCGAACACCGGGGTGGCGGCGTTGGTCCACGGCTCGGCCGCGTCCGCGCCGATGGCCTTGAGCTGGCGCTTCCACTCGGCGTCGTCGCCCTCGACCTTCCAGCCCCGGCTGGCCACCCAGCCCAGGTGGGTCTCCAGCACCTGGCCGACGTTCATCCGGCCGGGCACGCCCAGCGGGTTGAGCACGATGTCCACCGGGGTGCCGTCCTCCAGGAACGGCATGTCCTCCACCGGCAGCACCTTGGAGATGACGCCCTTGTTGCCGTGCCGGCCGGCCAGCTTGTCCCCGTCGGTGATCTTGCGCTTCTGCGCCACGTACACCCGGACCAGCTCGTTGACGCCCGGCGGCAGCTCGTCGCCCTCGTCGCGGGAGAACACCCGCACGCCGATGACCTTGCCCTGCTCGCCGTGCGGCACCTTCAGCGAGGTGTCGCGGACCTCACGGGCCTTCTCACCGAAGATCGCGCGCAGCAGCCGCTCCTCGGGGGTCAGCTCGGTCTCGCCCTTCGGGGTGACCTTGCCGACCAGGATGTCGCCGGGGACGACGTCGGCGCCGATCCGGATGATGCCGCGCTCGTCGAGGTCGGCCAGCACCTCCTCGGAGACGTTCGGGATGTCCCGGGTGATCTCCTCGGGGCCCAGCTTGGTGTCGCGGGCGTCGACCTCGTGCTCCTCGATGTGGATCGAGCTGAGCACGTCGTCCTGCACCAGGCGCTGGGACAGGATGATGGCGTCCTCGTAGTTGTGGCCCTCCCAGGGCATGAACGCCACCAGCAGGTTCTTGCCGAGCGCCATCTCGCCCTGGTCGGTGCACGGGCCGTCGGCGACGACCTGGCCGACCTCGACCCGCTGCCCCTCGTCCACGATGGGCTTCTGGTTGAAGCAGGTGCCCTGGTTGGACCGCTTGAACTTGGCGACCCGGTAGGTGGTGCGGGTGCCGTCGTCGTTCATCACGGTGACGTAGTCGGCGGAGACCTCCTCCACCACGCCGGACTTCTCCGCGAGGATCACGTCGCCGGCGTCGGTGGCGGCCCGGTACTCCATGCCGGTGCCGACCAGCGGCGCCTCGCTGCGCAGCAGCGGCACCGACTGCCGCTGCATGTTGGAGCCCATCAGCGCCCGGTTGGCGTCGTCGTGCTCCAGGAACGGGATCATCGCGGTGGCGACCGAGGTCATCTGCCGCGGCGAGACGTCCATGTAGTCGACCTCGCGCGGCGGCAGGAACTCGACCTCACCGCCCTTGGTGCGCACCAGGACGCGGGCCTCGGCGAAGGTGCCGTCGTCGTTCAGCGGCGAGTTGGCCTGCGCCTTGACGTAGCGGTCCTCCTCGTCGGCGGTCAGGTAGACGATCTCGTCGGTGACCTGGCCGTCGACGACCTTGCGGTACGGGGTCTCCACGAAGCCGAACGGGTTGACCCGCCCGTAGGCCGACAGCGAGCCGATCAGGCCGATGTTCGGGCCTTCCGGGGTCTCGATCGGGCACATCCGGCCGTAGTGGGACGGGTGCACGTCACGGACCTCGAAGCCGGCCCGCTCCCGGGACAGACCGCCCGGGCCCAGCGCCGACAGCCGGCGCTTGTGGGTCAGCCCGGCCAGCGGGTTGGTCTGGTCCATGAACTGCGACAGCTGGCTGGTGCCGAAGAACTCCTTGATGGAGGCCACCACCGGCCGGATGTTGATCAGGGTCTGCGGCGTGATCGCCTCGACGTCCTGGGTGGTCATCCGCTCGCGGACGACCCGCTCCATCCGGGCCAGGCCGAGCCGGACCTGGTTCTGGATCAGCTCGCCGACGGTGCGCAGCCGCCGGTTGCCGAAGTGGTCGATGTCGTCGGTCTCGACCGGCACCACGGCGCCGGACTCACCGGCGATCGCCAGCGCGGACTCCTCCTCGCCGGCGTGCAGCCGGACGAGGTACTCGATCGTGGCGACGATGTCGGTCTCGGTCAGGGTGCCCTGGTTCATGTCCAGGTCCAGGCCGAGCTTCTTGTTGATCTTGTAGCGGCCGACCTTGGCCAGGTCGTAGCGCTTGGGGTTGAAGTACAGGTTCTCCAGCAGGGTCTGCGCCGACTCCTTGGTCGGCGGCTCGCCCGGCCGCAGCTTGCGGTAGATGTCGAGCAGCGCGTCGTCCTGGCCGGAGGTGTGGTCCTTCTCCAGGGTGACGTTCATCGACTCGTAGGCGCCGAAGTGCTCGCGGATGCGGGCCTCGTCCCAGCCGAGCGCCTTGAGCAGCACGGTGACCGGCTGCTTGCGCTTGCGGTCGATGCGGACGCCGACGTTGTCGCGCTTGTCGATCTCGAACTCCAGCCAGGCGCCACGGCTGGGGATGACCCGGCAGCCGTAGATGTCCTTGTCGCTGGCCTTGTCCAGAGAGCGGTCGAAGTAGACACCGGGCGAGCGGACCAGCTGGGACACCACGACACGCTCGGTGCCGTTGATGATGAAGGTGCCCTTGGGGGTCATGAGCGGGAAGTCGCCCATGAAGACCGTCTGGCTCTTGATCTCGCCGGTCGAGTTGTTGATGAACTCCGCCGTGACGAACATCGGGGCGGAGTAGGTCATGTCCTTGTCCTTGCACTCCTCGACGGAGTACTTGGGCGGCTCGAACCGGTGGTCCCGGAACGACAGCGACATGGTTCCGGAGAAGTCCTCGATGGGACTGATCTCCTCGAAGATCTCCTCCAGGCCGGACTGGGTCGGGACACTCCGCCCACCGGCCAGTTGAGCCGCCTCGACGCGGGACTTCCACCTCTCGTTGCCCAGCAGCCAGTCAAAGCTGTTGGTCTGCAGAGCGAGGAGGTCCGGGACTTCGAGTGGTTCCTTGATACGCGCGAAGGAAACGCGGTTCGGACCGGTTGCGGTGTTCGAGGCGTTGCGCGAGGCTGCCAAGAGTGGTCCTTCCGAGGGCTCGCGGCGGTACTGGTGACGCGCAGGCCAGACCATCGCCGAGCAAGATCGTTAAAGCAGGTCCCATGGGTGCACGGACCGCGCACGGTTGATTTCTTGCACGAGGACAGTCAGAGGGCAGCGCAAAGGAGCAGTGTAGCCGAGTGCCACACCGCTGGCAACTCTGGCGCCGCAGTATGCATCACAGTTGCCTCGCAGCATCGCTCGTCTGAGCCTCGGAGTCAAGACCGGCCAGCGGTATTTCCCCCGCTGACCAGCAGTGAGGAAAGCCATAGTTTCGAGCGGGCGGCCCCTGCGGCGCCCCTCAGGCGCCTCGGCCCGCTCCCGGCATGTCCGGAAGCGGGCCTGCGGCGGGAACGCCCGGGACGGCTAGATCAGCTGAAGCTTCTCCACCAGCCAGCGGTCGTCGATCTTCTTCATGGTCAGCCGGAGCGTGTACTGGTGCGGCAGCCGCTCGACGGTGGAGGTCTTGGCGGTCTCCTGGTTGAGGAAGACCAGCGCCACCGCCGTGTTCCCGGACACCTGCTCGATGCCGGTCTTGAGGGCCACGCCCTCGGTGACGGTCTGCTCCTTGCGGGCGGTGCTCTTGACCCGCTCGGACTCCTTGACGAAGTCGTCGCGGAACTTGCCGGTGGTGTGCTCGGCCGCCCTGCGCAGGTCGGAGTCGACGGTGCGGTAGTCGTAGGACGACAGGTCCTGCGCGGCCTGGGCCGCTGCGAAGGCCACCTGCTTGCGGGCCTCCTCGGCACCGGACAACTGCCGGTCCTTGTGCCACAGCCAGCCCAGCGCCCCGCCCAGCGCCACCGTCAGGAGCAGCAGCACCACTCCGGAGACGCCCAGCCCGGCCCGGACGACCACCCGCCGCCGGGCGACGGGCTCGTCCTCGCCGTCCTCGTCGTCCTCGCCGACGCCGTCGACGTCTTCGGCCTCGTCGTCGGCGGCGGCGATCCCGGCGTCCCCCTCCGGCTCGGCCTCGGCCGGCTTCGCGACGGCGGCCTTCCGCCCGCTCTTCCCGGCGGCCGGGGTCTTCGCCTCGGCGTCGGTCTCGACGTCGCCGGCCTGTTCCTCATCGATCGCGGCGTCGGCGTCGGCTTCGGCGTCGGCCGGCTCGACGGAGGTCGACTTTGCGGCGGCGGGCTTCGCAGCGACCTCGGTGGCGACCGGCTCGGCGTCGCCGGACGCGTCGTCGTCCCGAACGTCGTCGTCCCGAACGTCGTCGGCCGGCGAATTCTCGTCCTCGGCGGCCCTGAGAGCCTCGGTGCCGCCCCCGGAGCCCTCGGTGGCCTTCTGGGAAGCCTCCGCCTCCTCAACCTCCCGCAGGGCGGCTCTGGCCTCCTCAGCTGCCTGTCTGGCCTGCTCGGCCAGTTCCTCGGCCCGCCGGGCGGCCTCCTCGGCCTTGCGCGCCTTGTCCGCCTTGTCCGCCTTGTCCGCGGAACGCTTGCCGCGACCGAGCATCGTCATGCGACCAGCCTCATGTTGGAAACGAGCCAGCGCCCGTCGGTGTTGGTCAGGTCGAACCGCCAACGGTGGTAGCGGGGCTGCCCCTGCGGGACCTTGGGGCTGGTGGCCATCGCGGTGATCGCCACGACCACCTCGGCGGAGTCGTCGTCCATCGACACCACGCCGGCCCGCACGTCCTGCACGGTGGTGGTGGTCTGCCCCTGCCGGGCGGCCTGGGCGATGTCCTTGGAGATGGTGGCCCACTGGTCCTTGGCCTCACCGGTCAGCCCACTCAGCACCCGGCCCAGGCTCTTGTCGATGTCGCGGTGGTCCAGGCTCTCCAGGTTGACGGCGGTCTGGCGGGCCGACTGCATGGCCGCGGCGCGCCGGTCCTCCTTGGCGTCGGCGCGCCACACCGACACGCCCAACAGCACGGTGAGCACCGCCAGCACCACGACCGCCGTGCCCAGCAGGCCGGTCACGACCGGGACGCTGACGACCCGCGCCGGCCGCCGCTCATCCCGCGATCGCCTGATCTTCACGCTGTCGGTCCCTTCATCGTGCCAGCGGGCCGAGCAGCAGCATCTTCCAGGAGGAGTCGCCCAGCAGCCGCTCCTGGCCACCGCTGTAACCCAGCAGGTACCGCTTGCCGTCCGGCCCGTACACCGCTCCGGTCGATGGATCGTACCCGGCCAGCTCCACGGATCCGGACGAAACCGGCACATAGAGGCTGTTACCGCTGAGGGTGGTGAGGCCGCCCTGCTCGCCGGTCTTCTTGTCGGCGGCCGGCCGTCCGGTGCCCTCGGAGCCCTGGGCGTTCGCGGCCTCGCCCGAGCCGGCGGTGCCGGTGGCGCCGCCCTCGGGGAACCCGGCGCCTTCGGTGGCGCCCTGCGGGACCCGCGGGTACGGCTGGCGGGCCTCCGGCGGGGTGTTGCGGGCGCCGCGGATGACCTTGTCGGAGTTCTTCGGCTCCTTGCAGCCGAGGTTCAGGGGGGTCTCCCGCTTCTCGGTGAACTGCGGCCAGCGCCGCTTGACCTGCTCGTACCCGGTGGTGCAGGGCGCCGGGGAGTCCAGGTTGAGCACCAGGCCCAGGTGCTGGGTGCCGTCGCCCGGCGTCACCGTGAACGCGCCCGCCACGGTGAGCGGGTAGAGGATGAACAGCGACCGGATGCCGGCGATCCGGGACGTCATGATCTGCCCGGTGGTGGTCAGGTTGGCCAGCAGCACCGGCAGGGTCGGCGACAGCTGCTCGATCAGCCTGGTGGCCTCGGCGCTGGCCGGGACGGTGGCGTCCAGGGTCGCGCGCAGGGCCGGGTCGTCGCGCCGCAGCTGCCCGGTCAGCACGTTGAGGTTGCGGGCGAACTCGTGGATGTGGCCGCCCATCTGGCGCTGGGTGTCCAGCACCGTCCGGCTGTTGTGCAGCAGCTCGGAGGTGTCCGGGTAGGCCTCCTCGGCGGTCTTCAGCAGCCGGTCGCTGTCGTCGAGGATGGCCTGCAGGTCGGCGGCCGACCCGTTGAACGCCTTGTCCAGCTCGTCCACGATGACGCGCAGGTGCTGCGGGTTGACCGAGGAGATCAGCTTGTCGACGTTGCGCAGCAACTCGGCGGTGGAGACCGGCAGGCGGGTGCGGTCGGCGGGGATGGTGTCGTAGCGGCCGCCGTCGCCCAGGTAGGGGCCGGCGGGCTCGCCGCCGGGGCCGGGCTTCTTGGTCGGCTGCAGGTCGATGTACTGCTCGCCGACCGCCGACCGGTTGCCGACGACCGCGATCGTGCCGTCCCAGGGGATCTTGCGGTCGCTGTTCATCAGCAGCTTGACCTTGATCCCGGTCTTGGTCAGCTCCATCGGGCCGACCCGGCCGACCGTCACCCCGCGGTAGGTGACCTCGGCGTTGGTGAACACGCCGCCGGAGTCGGTCAGGTCCACGTAGGCGGTGTACTGGTTCCCCAGCAGACCCCGGCCGATCCCGATGTAGCGGACCGCCACCACGCTGACCCCCAGGACGGTGATCAGCGCGAAGACCAGCAACTGGATCTTGACGCCGCGCTTGAGGATCACTGGTACCCCCCGGTCATCAGCTTGTAGAGGTCACTGGAGCCCTCCATGGGGGCCAGTGCCCGCGGCCTCGGAGCGGTGGACCCCGTGGGGGACGCGGTGGGGGCCGGGGCGGGCGTCCGGGCGCCGCCGGTGCCCGGTGTGTCGCCGGCGGGCGGTGCGGGCTGTGCCGGCAGGTCGGGCAGCACCCCCAGCGGCGGCTGCGGAACGCTCAGGCTCGGCGGCTTGAGCAGCAGCCGCATCTGCTCACCCTGCTGCGCCAGGTACTCCAGGTCGGTGCCGCCCAGCAGGTTGTGGGTGAGGTTCTTCATGTCCAGGTCGATCGTCATGTGCAGGTTGCCGTAGTCACCGCGCAGCACGTTGGAGAACGTGGCCGGGAACGGGAACGTCAGCATGGTCTCCAGCGCCTTGGGCAGATTGGCGCCGGCCTTGTTCAGGTTGCGCAGCGTGGTGTCCAGCGACCTGAGGTTGGCGACCAGGTCGGCCTGGGAGGCGTTGATCACCCGGGTGGTGGTGCGGCTCAGCTTGTCCAGGCTGACCAGCATCTTGGTCAGGTCGGCCCGGTTGCGGTTGAGGATGTCGATCGCCGGGCCGGTCCGGTCGATGGTGTCGGCGATGGTGGCCCGCTCGTCGGCCAGCTTCTTGCTCAGCCGGTCGATGCTGTCGATGGCCCGCACGATGGCGGCGCGGTTGGTGTCCAGGGTGCCCACGAAGGTGTCCACCCGGTGCAGCACCGACTTGATGGTGCCGGTGCGCCCGTTCATCGCCGCGTTCAGCTCGTGGGTGATGGTGGAGACCTGCTCCAGGCCACCGCCGTTGAGCAGCAGCGACATCGCCGACAGCACCTCTTCGATCTCGGCGCCGCGGCTGGTGCGGGTGATCGGGATCAGGTCGCCGTCGCCGAGCCGGTTCGCCGAGGGGGCCTCGCCCGCCGGCGGCGACAGCGCGACGAACTTCTCGCCGAGCAGGCTGGTCTGGGTGATGCTGGCGCGGGCGTTGTCGGGCAGGTTGACGTCGCGGCGCAGCTTGAACGTGACGACCGCTTGCCAGGACTGGCCCGGGGCCGTGCCGCGGGCGAGCTCGACCTCGGTGACCTTGCCGACCGACACGTCGTTCAGCTTGACCACCGACTGCGGCACCAGGTCCAGGACGTTGGCGAACTCGGCGCGGACCGTGACGGGCCGGTCGCCGAGGTCGGGGCCGCCGGGCAGCGGGATGGAGTCCACCCCGCGGAACCCGCAGCCCGACAGCGCCAGTGCCGCGGCGGTCGCCCCCGCCGCCAGGCCCAGCCGCGCGGGCCGGCGTCGCAGGCCCGCCGAGCCCGCCGAGCGGGTCCGGGTCACCCGGCTCATTGGCCACCTCCCGGCAGCAGCGAGCGGAAGTCGCCGCCGCGCCGCTGCGTGTCGCCGTTGGGGTCGGTCGTCCCCGCGCCGGTGTTGCGGTTGTTGCCGGCCGCGTTCACGACGCCCTTGCCGCCCTTGCGGGGGTTGCGCGGGTCGTTGGGGCCGTAGGCGTCCGGCGGGATCGGCTCGGGGTCGTAGTGCGTGGTCAGCGCGGTGACCCAGGACAGGTCCAGGCTCAGGTGGGTGAGCGCGTCGCCGAAGGAGTCGTAGGGCTTCATGAAGTCCAGGCACTGCTTGGCGGGGGTGCCGACCGAGTAGGCCAGCGAGCAGATCCAGTCGGCCAGGTTCCCCAGGTTCTGCGACAGGTTGGCGCGGGTGTTGATGGTGCCGCTGATGGGGTCGTAGGCGCGGGCCAGGTTGTTGATGGCGAGCGGGGCGGTCTCGAAGAACTCGGTCAGCGACTTGCGCTGCTTGACCAGCACCCCGGTGATCTGGGCCAGCTGCCGTACGTTGGTCGACAGCTCGCCGCGGTTGTCCTTGATGAAGCGCTGGACGTTGCGCAGCGTGGGGCCGAGGGTGTTCAGCGCCGCCGACAGTTCCTCGCGCTCGGCGGCCAACTGGCCCGACACTCCGGCCAGGTGCTGGTTGAACTGGCGGATCTGCTGGTCACTGCGGACCATCGCGGCGGTGATGACCCTGAGGTTCTCGATCGTGGTGGCCACGTCCTCGCGGTCCTCGCTGAGGGTGGACAACATCCGCGAGGTGTCGGCGATGGTCTGGCGCAGGTCCTCGCCCTGGCCCTCGAAGGTGTCGGCGCCGACCTGCAGCAGCCGCGACAGGGAGCCGTCGGAGTTGGCGCCCTCGGGGCCGAGCGCCTTGCTCAGGTCGTTGAGGCTGCCGCCGACCTCGTCCACCTCGACCGGCACGGCGGTGCGGTCGGTGCCCAGCGTCACGCCGTCGGGCAACGTCGGCCCGCCCTTGTAGACGGGGGTGAGCTGGATGAACCGGTCGGAGACCAGGGTCTGGCTGACGATCACCGCCTGGGCGTCGGCCGGCACCTTGCGGCGGGCCTCGTAGGTCATCTCCACCAGCACCGCGTCGCCCTTGGGGGTGACCTTGGTGACCTTGCCGACGGGGATGCCCAGGATCCGCACGTCCGCGCCCGGGTACAGGCCCACGGCCCGTTCGAAGTAGGCCGTCAGCCGGCGCTGCGGCGGCTCCTGGAGCAGCACGACGGCCGCGGCGACCAGCGCCGCGACGACGACGAGCACGCCGCCGAGCCTCAGGATGGTTCCAGATCTGCGCACAGTGGTGTCCTGCCTGCTCACGGGAGGAAGGGCAGCGGGTTGTCCTTGCTGGGCCGGGGGGTGCTGCTCGGCTGCCCGGTCCCCGGCCGGCCGCCCGCGTCGCCCGTGCCGCCGGCGCCGCCGTTGCCGCTCGGGGCGTTCTTGATGGAGGCCGGGATCGGGAGGAGGTTCTGGATGTAGTTGTCGAACCAGCGGCCCGAGCCGGTGGCGTCGGCGAACTGGCGGGTGAACGGCCCGTACAGCTCCAGCATCCGGTCCAGGCTCCGCTGGTTGCGCAGCAGCACGTCGTTGACCCGCTTCAGGTTGTCCAGCATCGGCCGCAGCTGTGCCTCGTTCTCCGAGATCAGCGCGTTGACCTGCTGGGACAGCAGCACGGTGCGGACCAGCAGCTGGTGGATCACCTCCCGGCGGGCCTGCACCGCCTGCAGGATGCGGTCGCCGTCGTCGACCAGCCGGGCGAAGTCGGCGTTGCGGTCGGCCAGCAGCTGGGAGACGCTCCTGGCCCGGTCGGCCAGCTCGTGCAGCTCGGTGTCGCGGGAGGAGATGGTCTCCGACAGCCGGCGCAGCCCCCGCAGTGACGCCCGGATCTCCTCAGGGGAGTTCTCGAACGTGTCGGCCAGCGTCTGGAACGAACGGGCCACCTCCCGGTGGTCGATCTGGTCGACCTGCCGGCTGAGGTCGTTGATGGCCGGGACCACGTTGTAGGGGACGGAGGTACGGCTGAGCGGGATCTCCCGGTTCAGCCGCCCGGTGCCGCGCGGCACCAGCGCCAGGTAGTGCGCCCCCAGCATGGTCTTGATCTTGATCTCGGCGCGGGTCAGGTCGCCCAGCCGGACCCCGTCCTCCTCGATCCGGAAGGTGACCTTGACGTGGTCGCCGGCCAGGTCCAGCCCGGTGACCTTGCCGACCCGCACGCCGGCGACCCGGACCTCCTCGCCGCTGCGCAGCCCGGCGGCCTCGCTGAACTGGGCGCTGTAGGTCGGACCGCCGCCCAGCAGCGGCAGGTTCCCGAGGTTGGCCGCCAGCACCATCAGCACCGCGATGATCCCGAACGAGATCAGCCCGATCGGCACCGGATTGCGTTCCCGGAACGGCACCCTCATGGCCGCTCCCCCCTCGTCACGCGGGCGCCGCGGGCCGCAACGGCCCGAGCGCGCTCCTGGGCTCGCCGCTCAGGCATCGCTACTTGCACCTCGCGTTCTCGTTCTGGATCCGCGGCGTCCGGTAGACCGGGCCGCCCGGCAGGGCGATGCGCGCGTCCAGCCCGCAGATGTAGAAGTTGAACCAGGAGCCGTAGGACGAGGCCGCCATCAGCTCCTCCATCCGGTTGGGGGTGCGCTCGAACAGCCGGTCCAGGTCCTTTTCGTGGTCGCCCAGGGTGTCGGCCAGCTTGTTCAGCCCGGCGATGTCGTTCTTCAGCCCCGGCCGCACGTCCTTGAGCAGGTCGGTGGTGGTGCCGGTGAGCTGGTTGATCGCCGCCACCGAGTCGAAGATCGCCTCGCGGTCGGCGGCCAGCCCGCCGACCAGCCCGCGCAGGTCGGTGATCATCTTGTCGACCTGGTCATGCCGGGAGTCGATGGTGCCCAGCACGGTGTTGAGGTTGTCGATGACCTGCCCGATGACCTGGTCCCGGTTGGCCAGGGTGTTGGTCAGCGAGGCCACGTGCGCCAGCACACTGTTGACCGTGCCGGCCTCGCCCTGCAGGGTCTGCACGATCTGCATGGCCAGCGTGTTGACCTCCTGCGGGTCCAGCGCCTTGAACAGCGGCCGGAACCCGTTGAACAGGACGGTCAGGTCCAGGGCGGGCCTGGTGCGCTCCTTGGGGATGGTCTCGCCCGGCCGCAGGTACTCGCCCGCGGTGCCGGGGGCGTCGTCGGTCAGTTCGATGTAGCGCTGCCCGACCAGGTTGCGGTACCGCAGGTTGAGCTGCACCGAGCGGGGCAGGCCGGCGCGGAACACGCCGTCCTTGTTGACGCTGAAGGTGACCTCGGCCTCGGTGCCGCGCAGTTTGATGTCCTCGACCTGGCCGACCCGCACCCCGGAGGCGCGCACGTCGTCGTTCTCCAGCAGCCCGGCCACATCGGTGAAGATCGCCTTGTAGCGCACCGACTCGGTGAAGCGCACGTTGGCGATGGTGAGCGCCAGGAGTCCGGTCACCAGCGCGGTGACCGCCACGAAGACGCCCAGCTTGAGGGCGGCGCTCGCGGTCCTCATCGAATCGTCACCACCGATCCGTCATCCAGCAGCGGCCCGTACAGCAGCACCGCCGCGTCGGAGACCTGGTCGGACGAGGTCCGCGTCAGCGGTCCCACGATGCTCTTGATCCGGTCGCGGGCCGACATCTCGGTGCCCGGGTCCACGAACACTCCGGAGGCGGCGCGGTTGCGGTGCCCCGGCGGCAGCGGCTCGTCCGGGTCGTGCGGGTCCTTCCACCACAGGTCGTCCTCGGTGCCGTCCAGCGCCAGATAGTCCGCGGAGGGGACCTTGGGGTTGGGCAGGCCGTAGCAGCGCGGGCCCCGGTGGTCCTTCATCTCCGGCAGGTCCAGCGGGTTCTTGTAGGCCGGCCGCGGCTTGACGATCTCGACGGTGACGTTGAAGGTCGGGGTCTTGCCGCCGCCGGCCTCCTCAGCCTGCGGCTGCAACTTGACCATGCCCTCGAACACGCACGACAGCGACGGCGAGTACTTGGCGAACAGCTCCAGCACCTGCCGGTTGGCGATGTTGAAGCCGACCACCTTGGGGCCGTTCTCCTGCATGAACCGGTCGCCCTTGACCGCCAGCCCGGTGACCGCCGGGATCAGGTCCTCGATGGTCTGCCGCTTGTCGGTGATCGTCTTGCTGGTGACGTTGAGGTTGCGCAGCGTCTGCAGCAGGTCGGGGGCGGCCGAGTCGTAGATGTCGGCCACGTCCGCCAGTGCCTTGAGGTCGTACACCAGCGTGGGCAGCTCGGGGTTGAGCTTGCGCAGCAGCGAGTCGACCTGCTCCAGGTTGCGGCCGATCTGGTCGCCGCGGCCCTCTAGCGCGGTGGCGATGGCGTTCAGCGTGGCGTTCAGCTTGGCCGGCTCCACCGCCCGCAGCACCGGCAGCAGGTTGTTGAGCACCTGGTCGACCTCCACCGCCGCCTGGGAGGTGTCCTGCCGGATCACCGCGCCCGAGCGCAGCCCCGCCGGTCCCCCGCCGCCGGCCGGGACCTGCAGGTCCACGTACTTCTCGCCGAACAGCGTCTTGGGCAGCAGCCGCGCGGTGACGCCGCCCGGGATCAGCCTGGCCTTGTCCGGGTCCAGCGCCAGGTCCAGCACGGCGCCGTCCGCGGTGGCGTGCGTGGCGCGCACCTCGCCGACGATCAGCCCGCGCACCTTGACGTCCGAGCGCGGCAGCAACTGCAGCCCGGCCCGCTGGGTGTGCACCTTCACGTGGACGGCCGGGGTGAGCGCCTTGTTGAACAGCGCCACCGCCAGGACCAGCAGCAGCACGATCACCAGCATCATGGCCAGGCCGTAGACGCGGTAACGCGCCTGCTGCGACATGCCGGTACTCATCTGCCCGTCACCCCGCGATCCGTACGGAGGTCGTCGCGCCCCAGATCGCCATGCCCAGGAACAGGTCGGCCAGGTTGATGACCACGATGCTGGTACGCACCGCGCGGCCCACCGCGACGCCGACGCCGGCCGGGCCGCCGCTGGCGTGGAAGCCGTAGTAGCAGTGGATCAGCATGACGAGGATGGCGAAGACGATCACCTTGCCGAACGACCAGAGGATGTCGTACGGCGGTAGGAACAGGTTGAAGTAGTGGTCGTAGGTGCCGGTCGACTGCTCGTAGAAGGTGGTCACGATCAGCCGGGTGGCCAGGTAGGAGGCCAGCAGGCCCACCACGTACAGCGGGATCACCGCGATCATCCCGGCCAGCAGCCGGGTGGTCACCAGGAACGGCACGGTGGGGACCGCCATGACCTCCAGCGCGTCGATCTCGTCGGAGATCCGCATGGCGCCCAGTTGCGCGGTGAAGCCGCAGCCCACCGTCGCCGACAGCGCCAGCGCGCTGACCAGCGGCGCCAACTCCCGGGTGTTGAAGTAGGAGGAGACGAACCCGGTGTAGGCGGCGGTGCCGATCTGGTTGAGGGAGTTGTAGCCCTGCAGGCCGACCTGGCTGCCGGTGAAGAACGTCATGAAGCCGACGATCGCCACGCTGCCGCCGATCACCGCCAGCCCGCCGGTGCCGAGGCTGACCTCGGCCAGCAGGCGCAGCACCTCGGTGCGGTAGCGGCGCAGCACCCGGAAGACCCAGGCGAACGCGCGCGCGTAGAACGACAGCTGGTGGCCGAAGTCCTCGACCCGTTCGAGAGGAGCGTTGACCGCCTTGGCGACGGCCCGGCCCCCCTTGGGAGGGGCTGCCATGGGTTACATCCCCTTCTGCGGCACGAGCTGGAAGTACAGGGCGCTGATCAGGAAGTTCTCCAGGAACAGCAGCATGAAGGTGATGACCACGGTCTGGTTGACCGCGTCGCCCACGCCCTTGGGCCCGCCCTTGGCGTTCAGGCCCTTGTAGGCCGCCACCAGCCCGGCGGTGATTCCGAAGAAGAACGCCTTGACCTCCGCCTGGATCAGGTCGGGCAGCTGCGCCATCGCATTGAACGAGGCCAGGTAGGCGCCGGGGGTGCCGTCCTGCAGCACCACGTTGAAGAAGTAGCCGCCCATCAGGCCGACCACCGACACCAGCCCGTTGAGGAACAGGCCGATGAAGGCGCAGGCCAGCATCCGGGGGACCACCAGGCGGTGCAGCGGGTTGATGCCCAGCACCTCCATGGCGTCGATCTCCTCGCGGATCTTGCGGGAGCCGATGTCGGCGCACATGGCCGAGCCCGCCGCACCGGCGATCAGCAGCGCGGTGACCAGCGGGCTGGCCTCGCGGACGATCGCCACCACGGCGGTGGCGCCAGTGAACGACTGCGCGCCCAGCTGCCGGATCAGCCCGCCGACCTGCAACGACAGGATCGCGCCGAACGGGATGGCGACCAGCATGGTGGGGATCGCCGTCACACTGACGATGAACCAGGACTGCTCAATGAACTCGCGCCACTGCACGGGGCGCTTGAACATCGCCCGGAACGTGTCCAGGCACAGGGCGAAGAACCGGCCGGGCTCCTTGATGGCGACGTTCACCAGGCCGTCGCTGAACTTCGTCAGCCGGCCGGGGCCCTTGCCGCTCTCCCTGGTCTGATCCGCTCCCTGGTTCGCGCCGATACCAGGAGTGGTCATCTGTGCGGGCCTCCTGCGGGGGGCATGCCGGGCTTCGGGCCGTGCGGGTGCTGCGGCGGCGGGCCGGGCGGCGGGGCCTGGCCCGGTCCGGCGGCGGCCCCGACCGGCCCCATGGTGGCCACGTAACGCGGCCACTCCTCGATCCAGTTGCGGCCCGTCTCGTCAACGAACGACCCGGGCGGCGGCTGTACGCCGTGCGCGCGCAGCCAGGCGCCGGGCGGGGACTGCGCCGGGCGGACCCGGCCGTCGCTGGGCATCAGCTGCGGCGGGATCGGAGGCAGCCGGCCCGGGTCGGCGCCCATGCGGGCCTCGGCCTCCAGTTCGGAGACGTCCTTCTCCTCCGACATGCCGATGGGGCCCTGCCGGCGGGCGTTGAGGAACTGCCGGACCACCGGCTCCTCGCTGGACAGCAGCATCTCGCGCGGGCCGAACATCACCAGTTCGCGGCGGAACAGCAGGCCGATGTTGTCGGGCACCGTACGGGCGGTGTTGATGTCGTGGGTGACGATCAGGAACGTGGCGTTGATCTGCGCGTTCAGATCGACGATCAGCTGGTTCAGATAGGCGGTGCGGACCGGGTCCAGACCGGAGTCCGGCTCGTCGACCAGCAGGATTTCCGGGTCCAGTACCAGCGCGCGGGCCAGGCCGGCGCGCTTCTTCATCCCGCCGGAGATCTCGCCCGGGAGCTTCTTCTCGGCCCCGAGCAGGCCGACCATCTCCATTTTCTCCAGGACGATCCGCTTGATCTCCGACTCGGACTTGCGGGTGTGCTCGCGCAGCGGGAAGGCGATGTTGTCGAACAGGTTCATCGACCCGAACAGCGCGCCGTCCTGGAACAGCACCCCGAACAGCTTGCGGGTGTCGTAGAGCTGCCCTTCCGGTAGGTACGGCAGATTGCGGTCGCCGATCCAGATGTTGCCGCGGTCCGGCTTGAGCAGCCCGACCAGCGACTTGAGGAACACGGACTTACCGGTGCCGGAGGGCCCGAGGAGGACGGAGATCTCTCCTGCGGGCAGGGTCAGCGACACGTCCTGCCAGATGACCTGACGGCCGAAGGACTTGGTCAGCCCCTCGACACGGATCTCGACGCCCACTCGTCACCTTCCGTCCAGGCCGGGGGATTCCCGGAACCAAAGTTCGAGCGTTGCCGGGGCCGCGGGCCCCGAAGCTGTCGTCACTTGGGGTGTCCGCCGACTTACTACTAACGGGTAGCTGTGGCGGGTGCCACTACGGTAGCGGTCATTGCGGGAAATGGAAGGGGTTCATCTCAGTATCTGTGACAAACCATAACGTCGTAAGCCAATCGTTACTTACATCGCGCCACCCGCCGGTCACCCGGGAACACGCGCCTCGATCCGGGCGCCGGAGAGTCTGTCGGCGGCCGCGGTGGGAGGATCCGGGAGCCCGGCCGTGGGCGTGAGACTACGCCCGGCTGTGACGGCTCACAAGCCCCTGACGCCCCTGGAAACACAGCAGGACGCCCCTGGAAATACAGCAGGCGGCCGTCCCCACCCGCAGGTGGGGACGGCCGCCTGTGCGTACCGAGCGGCTGCGCACAGCGCAGCCGGAACGGTCGGTGCTACTTGACGGAAACCGTCGCGCCGGCCTTCTCCAGGGCCTCCTTGGCCTTGTCGGCGGTCTCCTTGTTGACCTTCTCCAGCAGCGGCTTGGGAGCGCCGTCCACCAGGTCCTTGGCCTCCTTGAGGCCCAGGCTGGTCAGCGCGCGGACCTCCTTGATGACCTGGATCTTCTTGTCGCCGGCGGCCTCGAGGATGACGTCGAACTCGTCCTTGACCTCGGCCTCCTCGGCCGGGGCGGCCGGGCCGACCGGGCCGACGGCGGCCGCGACGGGCGCGGCGGCCTTGACGTCGAAGACCTCTTCGAACTGCTTCACGAACTCCGACAGCTCCAGGAGGGTCATCTCCTTGAACGCGTCGAGCAGCTCGTCGTTGCTGAGCTTGGCCATGTGTGTTTCCTCCGTACGGCTCTAACGTGCGATCTGGTGAGACCGCGGGTTTCAGTCCTCGGCGGGCGTCTCGTCGGCGGCCGGCGCAGCGGCCTCGCCCGACTCCTCGCGCTTGGCCCGCAGCGCGTCCGCCAGCAGCGCCAGCTGCGTGGGCAGGGCGTTGAAGGTCGCGGCGGCGTTGGCCATCGACGCCTTCATCGCGCCCGCCAGCTTGGCGAGCAGCACCTCGCGCGACTCCAGGTCGGCGAGCTTGGTGACGTCGGCGGCGTCCATCGCCTTGCCCTCGACGACACCGCCCTTGATCACCAGCAGCGGGTTGGCCTTGGCGAAGTCGCGCAGGCCCTTGGCGGTCTCGACCACGTCGCCCTTGACGAACGCGATCGCCGACGGGCCGGCCAGCAGCTGCGAGAACTGCTCGTCGATCCCGGCGGCGTCCGCCGCGCGCTTGGTCAGCGTGTTCTTGACCACGGCGAACTTCGCATTCTCACCGAGGTTGCGGCGCAGCTCGCCCAGCTGCGCCACGGTGAGCCCGCGGTACTCGGTCAGTAGGGCGCCGTTCGAACTGGTGAACTCTTCGGTGAGTTCGGCGATCGCGGCAGCCTTGTCGGCCTTCGCCATGGGCCTCCTTCCGATTACCTAGGGATCCAGGCCGCCGGAGGAAGGACCGGAGAAAACACAGACGCCCCGGGCGCAGGCGCACGGGGCGTGGAGGCGGCCGTGTACGGAACACGGACGCGACAGCACTCTCGTCTCACCTACGCGGGCCGTCCGCATTTTCAGCGGACCTTCGGCCGCCCAGGCGGGCGACGACCGGCGGTCTTCGGCAGTCAACAAGGGTACGCGGCCACGCCCCGGTCGCCAAATCGACCGGAACGCGACCGCGCGGACTCCGGCATCGCCGCCCGCACCGGCCGCCCGGGTGGGCGCGGGCGGGCGGGCGCCGGGTGGGGCTACCGGCCGCCGAGGAAGCGACCGAGCTGGTCGGTCACGTCGCCGACCTGGTCGGACGGCGGGGCGTTCACCGTCACCGGCTCGCCGAAGTCGCGGTACAGGACGGTCACCGTCGAGGTGTCGCGGCCGTCGGCGGTGCCCTTGACCACCAGCTTGCGCGGCAGGTTCTCAGAGTCGACCCACACGTCGAAGCTCAGCCGGTCCGAGCCGTCGGTGTGCCACTGGCGGACCTTCTCCCGCGCCTGCGGGTCGAGCCGGTTCAGCGCGTCCTCGAAGGTCACCGTCCCCGCGTAGTGGACGGTCTTGACCCCCTCGACCTCCTCCTCGCCGACCCGGCGCGCGTCCTTGGAGCCGGTGAGCATCTTGGTCTGCTCGGCGGGGTTGATCCGCTGCACCGCGTTGGTGATCTGGTCGAAGCTGAAGCCGGCCCGCTGTCCCACCTGGTCGACGTTCAGCCGCAGCCACGGCTTGTCGATGCCCGCGAGCTGGGCCAGCTGCGGCACCTTGGCGTACAGCGCGCCGTCCACCAGGATCGCCTGGCCGCCGGCGCCCGGCAGCGTCTGGCCACCCATCCTCGCCTCCTTCAGCGTGGCGCTGAAGGCCAGGGACGGCCGCAGCCGCACGTTGCCCGAACCCCGGATGGTGGCGCCTTCACCGGCGTCGGTGATCGTGAGGTCGGCCTCGAACGTGTCCGCCTGGCCGGTCCGCTCCGACGCCTTCACCAGCGCGGTATTGGCCGACAGCCTGATCGTGCCGGATGAGCCGGAGCCGTCCCCGGACCCGCCCAGGCATCCGGTGAGGGAGATGACCATGGTGGTGCCCACGGCCGCGGCCGCGGTCGCCCGGAGGGCCATTCGGCGTCCCATGAGGGGTCCTCTCTGTTGCCCTTTACCTGTTCTGACTGAGATCCAGTGTCGCCAGAGCAGGTTCGGGCAGCATCCCCCGCTGGTACGAATACCCCTGAATCCCCTACCCCTTGGGTCGTACGGGATTCCCCAGGCTATCGGTACGTGCCGAACGTGGAGCGGACCGTCACCGTCACGGTCCGTTCGTCGACCAGCATCGTGAACAGGCTTGGGCATCCCTTGCCGTCCGCCACGACCTCGACCTTCGTCGCGGTGTCGGGCGGAACGGTCTTGAGCACCTCGTCCGCCAGGTTCTGCGGCAGGAACCCGACCATCTGCCCCACGGTGGACGCCCCGCCGTAGCGAGTGAGCCCGGCGGCGTTGGGCCCCTTCCGGGTCGCTCCGGGCAGCGAGGCCACCGTGAACGTGATCAGCCTTGGGTCGGAGGCCGCCTTCATCTGGGCCAGCTGCCGCTCGGTCAGCTTCGTCTTGGTCCACTTCGTCCCGTCGAAGGCCGACAGCGTGTCGCCCTTGATGAGCACCCGCAGCGGCGAGCTGGTGGTCTCCTGGCCCACGGTCCGCTCGTGCAGCCCCTCGGTGCTCTGCCCGAACCGGGGCGCCAGCACCACCCGGGACGCCTCGTTCACCCGCTCGCCGCCGCCGTCGATCTTCCGCCGGAGCCGGCCGTCGGTGGTGCGGGTGAAGGAGTTGACGGTGAACGGCTCGGCCGTCGGCGTAGCGCTCGGACCGCCGGTGGGCGGCACCGGCGTCCCGGTCCCGGCCGGGACGAACGCCGCGATCGAGGGGGGCGCCGACGGGGTCCGCGACGCCGTCGGACCGGGCCGGTAGGCGGCCGCCGAGGGCAGCTCTCCGGGCGCCTTGGGGTCCGCCTGACCGGCCTTGATCGCCACGAGCAGCACGGTGGGCACGACGGCGACCGCCGCCACTGCCGCGACCGCGATGATCCGGTCGGCTCGACGGTTCACGGTTCTCCATCCCTGGCGCGGACGCCGCCGCCACTGGTGACACGCGAGGGTCGTTCCGGAGCAGCCGACCCACCGATAACAGAACGAGGATGGGTGATCCTACCGCTCCAGGACGGGCGTTTCCGGATATGTCACCATTTGTTCTCGGTGCGACCGGCGGCCCGAACGCCGAAGGGGCGCCCCCGGAGGACCGGGGACGCCCCTTGCGGGCCTATGACGCGAGGTGGCCGGGTCAGGCCAGCTCTGCGGTCAGGTTGCGGACCACGTTCGGGTCGACCGGGATGGACGGGCCCATCGAGGTGGTGATGGCGGCCTTCTTGATGTACCGGCCCTTGGCCGCCGCCGGCTTGAGCCTGGTGATCTCGTCGATCGCCGCCGCGTAGTTCTCCACCAGCTGGCGGTCGTCGAAGGACGCCTTGCCGATGATGAAGTGCAGGTTGGCGTGCCGGTCCACGCGGAACTCGATCTTGCCGCCCTTGATGTCGGACACGGCCTTGGCCACGTCCATGGTGACCGTGCCGGTCTTCGGGTTGGGCATCAGGCCGCGCGGGCCCAGCACCCGGCCCAGCCGGCCGACCTTGCCCATCATGTCCGGGGTGGCGACCACCGCGTCGAAGTCCAGGAACCCGCCCTGGATCCGCTCGATGAGGTCGTCGGTCCCCACGTAGTCGGCACCGGCCTCGCGGGCCTCGTCCGCCTTGGCGCCACCGGCGAAGACCAGCACCCGGGCGGTCTTACCGGTGCCGTGCGGCAGGTTGACGGTGCCGCGGACCATCTGGTCGGCCTTGCGCGGGTCCACGCCGAGCCGCAGGGCGACCTCGACGGTGGCGTCGAACTTGGTCACCGAGGTCTTGCGGGCCAGCCCCACGGCCTCGGCCGGCGTGTAGAGCCGGTCGCGGTCGATCAGCTCGGTGTTCCTGCGGTAGGTCTTGCTGCGCTTCATGGTGTCCTCCGGGAAATGAGGTTCGTGGTACGGGCCAGCGCTCGGCCCTTCCACCGGGCGTGTGGTGGACGCCCGTCAGGCGCCTACTTGACCTCGATGCCCATCGACCGGGCGGTGCCGGCGATGATCTTCTCGGCGGCCTCCAGGTCACGGGCGTTCAGGTCGGGCATCTTGGTCTGCGCGATCTCCCGGACCTGGTCCCGGGTGATCGAGCCGACCTTGGTCTTGTGCGGCTCGCCGCTGCCCTTCTCGATCCCGGCGGCCTTGAGGATCAGCTTGGGTGCCGGCGGGGTCTTGGTGACGAAGGTGAACGAGCGGTCCTCGTAGATGGTGATCTCTACGGGGATGACGTTGCCGCGCTGCGACTCGGTGGCCGCGTTGTACTGCTTGCAGAAGTCCATGATGTTGACGCCGTGCGGACCGAGCGCGGTACCGACCGGCGGCGCGGGGGTGGCGGCCCCGGCCTGCAACTGGACCTTCACGACGGCAGAGATCTTCTTCTTGGGAGGCATGCGCGCCTTCCTCTCGTTCCTGTTTCACCTGGCCCCGACTCCCGCCTTCACGCGGGCAACGTGGCGGCCGGAACACATCCGCCACGTAGGGACCTTGAAATTCCGCCGTCTCCGCTCATGCGGATCCGGCGTCACCGCACCCGCCGTTCAGCCGTGCGGAACCATCCCCGCAGGTGCGGGGCCGGCAGCCGGCCGTCGACGACCGCGCTGACGGGGTCGTCCCCGCGGGTGCGGGGCCGACCCAAGCCTATGCGAGCAGGTCAGATCTTGGAGACCTGGTTGAAGGACAGCTCCACCGGGGTCTCCCGGCCGAAGATCGACACCAGGACCTTCAGCTTCTGCTGCTCGACGTTGATCTCGTTGACCGTGGCGGGCAGCGTGGCGAACGGGCCGTCCATGACGGTGACCGACTCGCCGACCTCGAAGTCCACCGTGGCGGTGACCTTCGCCTGCTCCTTGACCTTGGCCTTCTCCTCCGGCTCGGGGGCCAGCAGGTTGGCCACCTCGTCCAGGCTCAGCGGGGAGGGCTTGTTGAGCAGGCCCACGAAGCCGGTGACGCCGGGGGTGTTGCGGACCGCGGCCCACGACTCGTCGGTCAGGTCCATCCGCACCAGGATGTAGCCCGGCAGCACCTTCTCGTTGACCTTCTGCCGCTTGCCCTGCTTGATCTCGGTGACCTCGTGCTGGGGCACCTCGACCTGGAAGATGTAGTCCTCCATGTTCAGCGACTGGGTCCGGGTCTCGATGTTGGTCTTGACCCGGTTCTCGTAGCCGGCGTAGGAGTGCACGACATACCAGTCGCCCGGTTGCATGCGCAACTGCATCTTGAAGTCGGCGTACGGGTCCTCGGCCGGAGTCTCCTCGACGGCCTCGACCTCGTCGTCCTGGGGGGTCTCCGCCGGCTCGACCGCAGCCTCCTGCGCAGAACGGGGCTCTTCGACGGCCTCGTCGTGGGGCTGTGGGGACTCGGACACGGTGACTCTTCTCTCGTTTTCGGTGGCGGAATAGGCGAACTGCGGCGCACGGGCCGGATCGGCTCGGCCGAAGACGGCGAATCAGCCGAAGATGGCGAAGATGCCCTGCTGCAGGGCCCAGTCCAGACCGGCGACGATCCCCACCATGACCAGCACGAAGACCAGCGACACCAGGGTGTAGTTGATCAGCTCGCTCCGGGTGGGCCAGATCACCTTGCGCAGCTCGGCGATGATCTGGCGGACGAACAGGGCAGGGGAGGTCCGCTTACCGGCGGACTTCTTCTCCTTGTCCTTGTCCTCGGTCGCGGGCTCGCCGCGCATCTCAGTCGCCATCGCCGTTCACCTATCGGTCGTGAATCAACCACTTGATCCCGTGGCCCGTGCGCGCCCGCCCCGTGACGTGCCCGCCGATGCCCCGCTCAGGCGTGACACCGGCGAAGACGCACTGGTGCGGGCACCGCACTTCGCAGGGCAGGAGGGACTCGAACCCCCAACCGCCGGTTTTGGAGACCGGGACTCTACCAATTGAGCTACTGCCCTTCGCTCCCCCGATCGAGACCGGGGTGGACGCGTCCCAGCTTACGGCCTGCCCGTGAGCACGCCAGCATGCGGAACCCGCCACTAGCCGACGAGTGTACGTGGACGATCCCCCGGAGTCGAACCAAAGGCCGTCGACACCTTCCGCGAGTCGTCCGCGCCCGCCCCGCGACCTGCCCGGACGCCGGTCCGGCATCCGGCTGAACCCGCCGCCGCACGTCTGGAACGATGGACTCATGAGCAGCGACCGATCTCGAATCTCCGCGCGCATCGCCGCGATCTCCGAGTCCGCCACGCTGGCCGTGGACGCCAAGGCCAAGGCGCTGAAGGCCGCGGGCCGGCCGGTCATCGGGTTCGGCGCCGGCGAGCCCGACTTCCCCACCCCGGACTACATCGTCGAGGCGGCGGTGACCGCCTGCCGGGTGCCGCGCTTCCACAAGTACACCCCGGCCGGCGGGCTGCCCGAGCTGCGCACCGCCATCGCCGAGAAGACCGCCCGCGACTCCGGCCTGCAGGTGGACGCCTCTCAGGTGCTGGTCACCAACGGCGGCAAGCAGGCGGTGTACCAGGCGTTCGCCGCGCTGCTGGACCCGGGTGACGAGGTGCTGGTCCCGACCCCGTACTGGACCACCTACCCCGAGTCGATCAAGCTGGCCGGCGGGGTCCCGGTGGACGTGGTGGCCGACGAGACCACCGGCTACCGGGTGAGCGTCGAGCAGCTGGAGGCGGCCCGCACCGACCGCACCAAGGTGCTGCTGTTCGTCTCCCCGTCCAACCCGACCGGCGCGGTCTACTCCCGCGACCAGGTGGCCGAGATCGGCCGGTGGGCCGACGAGCACGGCCTGTGGGTGATCACCGACGAGATCTACGAGCACCTGGTCTACGGGAACGCCGAGTTCACCTCGATGCCGGTGGTGGTGCCCGAGCTGGCCGACCGGACGCTGGTGCTCAACGGGGTGGCCAAGACCTACGCGATGACCGGCTGGCGGGTGGGCTGGCTGATCGGCCCGCAGGACGTGGTCAAGGCCGCCACCAACCTGCAGTCGCACGCCACCTCCAACGTCGCGAACGTGTCGCAGGCGGCGGCGCTGGCGGCGGTGACCGGCGACCTGGCGGCGGTCGCCGAGATGCGCGCGGCCTTCGACCGGCGCCGCCAGACCATGGTCCGGATGCTGAACGAGATCCCGGGCGTGGTCTGCCCCGAGCCGGAGGGCGCCTTCTACGCCTACCCCTCGGTCAAGGGGGTGCTCGGCAAGGAGATCCGCGGCAAGCGCCCGGCCACCACCGTCGAGCTCGCCGAGCTGATCCTGAGCGAGGCCGAGGTGGCGCTGGTGCCCGGCGAGGCGTTCGGCACCCCGGGCTACTTCCGGCTGTCCTACGCCCTCGGTGACGAGGACCTGGTCGAGGGCGTCAGCCGGGTCGCCAAGCTGCTGTCCGAGGCGAGCTGACCCGACGAGACGACCGCGCACCTCAGAACGCCTCGGCCCCGCACGGGGCCGAGGCGTTCGTCAGCCGGTCGCCTTGATAGATCATCTGTGCTCCCTTCGAGGCGAACGCCTACGCCTGGGACGGTCGTCGGGTTGCCCGCATCCGGGTGCGCGATGGTCACGGGTGACCATTCGCGCATGGCCCGGGCGGGTGGTCTTGGCGGGACCAGTGTCAAGGCAGGTGGCCGGATCCGGCAAAGTTGGTTCATGCGGGCCGATTCATCTTCCACTCGTCCGATTCGCGCGCTCCCCAAGGCGCATCTGCATCTGCACTTCACCGGCTCGATGCGGCACTCCACGCTGGTGGAGCTGGCCCGGCGGCACGGGGTGCACCTGCCGGAGGCGCTGGTGGAGGACTGGCCGCCCCGGCTGCGCGCCACCGACGAGCGCGGCTGGTTCCGGTTCCAGCGGCTGTACGACATCGCCCGGTCGGTGCTGCGTGAGCCCGAGGACGTCCGGCGGCTACTGCGCGAGGCGGCCGAGGACGAGGCCGCCGAGGGGTCGGGCTGGCTGGAGATCCAGGTGGACCCGAGCGGCTACGCGGGGCGCTTCGGCGGGCTGACACCCACGGTGGAGCTGGTGCTGGACGCGGCCCGGGAGGCGGAGGCGGCGACCGGGGTCGGCATCGGCATCGTGATCGCCGCCAACCGCACCCGGCACCCGCTGGACGCCAGGACGCTGGCCCGGCTGGCGGTGCGGTACGCCGGCCGCGGGGTGGTCGGGTTCGGCCTGTCCAACGACGAGCGGCGGGGCCGGGCCTACGACTTCGAGGGCGCGTTCCGCATCGCCCGCCGGGCGGGGCTGCTGTCCACGCCGCACGGCGGGGAGCTGCTGGGCCCGGCGAGCGTGCGCGAGTGCCTGGAGATCCTGCACGCGGACCGCATCGGGCACGGCGTACGGGCCGTCGAGGACCCGGCGCTGCTCAGCCGCGTCATCGAGCGGGGGGTGGTGCTGGAGGTCTGCCCGGCTTCCAATGTGGCGCTGGGGGTGGCTCCGTCGGCCGCCGCGGTGCCGGTGCGGGCCCTGTACGAGGCCGGTGCGCGGCTGGCGCTGGGCGCCGATGACCCGCTGCTGTTCGGCTCCCGGCTGGCCAGGCAGTACGAGCTGGCGCGCACCGAGCACGGCTTCACCGACGCGGAGCTGGCCGACCTGGCCCGCGCGTCGGTCACCGGCTCGGTGGCCCCGGCCGAAATCCGCAAACGGCTGCTGGACGGCATCGACGCCTGGCTCGCCGCACCCCCCTCCGTCCCGGCCGACACGGCACACCCGGCGTTCACCTAGTCCGGCGTCCACCACCGCCCACCGTGCCCGCTCCCCCGGCAGATCCCACTGATCTTGACGTTGTCGTCGTCTGAACGCGGTTCGGAGCGCATTAACGTCAAGATCGGCGAAGGTACGGCGGTCACGGGACCCGGCGAAGGTATGGGCGGCCGCACCGGCCTCGTTGGTGATGGGCGGGCTCGTCCGGCTTCGTGCGGTCTGGTGGGTGGGTGGCTCAGGGGGCCTGGTGGTAGCCGTCCGGAGTGTCGTTCCACAGGCCCTGGCGTTCGAGGTGGGCGATGAGGAGCTCGCCGGCGCGGACGATGTGGGTGCGCATGGCGGTGCGGGCCTCGTCGGGGTCGGCCTTGCGTAGGGCGGCCAGTACGCGCTCGTGGTCGTCCAGGGCGGTGCGGGGCCAGTCGGGCAGCCGCCCGTACAGGCCGCGCGGGACATAGCGGGCCACCGAGCCCAGCGACCAGGCGAGCTTGGCCGAGCAGGCGGCCAGGTTGATGCAGCGGTGGAAGCCGTGGTTGTGCTCCTCCACCAGGTCGATCCGGCCGGACCGGACGGCCTGTCCCATGGCGTGCTGGATGGCGCTCAGCTCCCGGAGCGTGCCGGTGGTCATGGTGGCGGCCGACCGGGCGGTCAGTTCGGCGGCGATGTCGGCCTGCACCCAGAACAGGTCCTTGACGTCCTGGCGCGACAGCGGGGCCACCACGAAGCCGCGGCGGGGCTCCAGTTGGACGAAGCCCTGGCTGCGCAGCGACTGCAGGGCCTCGCGCACGGGGGTGACGCTGATGCCGAACTCGGCGGCCAGCCGTTCCAGCCGCAGGTACTCCCCCGGGCGCACCCGGCCGTCCATGATCTGTTCTCGGAGCCTGGCGGCGACCTCGTCGCTGAGCTGCGGTCGGATCCCGATGGCTCGCTGCGATATCACCACGTCATCCCGCCCCACCGGGGCCCTCCCGCGGCGGGGGTACCGCGGTGCGAAGGACCCCCGCCTTCATGATGCGCCGCGAAACCCGCATCTGGAACGCATCGGTCCCGCCGACCCCGATGCCTCGGCGAGCCGGGGATCGTTCACCCGGAAGGCGGCCGAGGACGGTGGTCGCTCACAGCCGCACCCCGATCATGACGGGCTCGTTGACCAGCTCGACGCCGAACGCCTCGCGCACCCCGTCCCGGACCTGACGGGCCAGGGCCAGCAGGTCGGCGGTCCGGCCGGCGCCGTCGGGGTTGGTGAGCGCCAGGGTGTGCTTGGTGGAGATCCGGACCGGGCCGAGGGCGTGGCCCTTGGTGAAACCGGCCCTGTCGATCAGCCAGGCGGCCGAGGTCTTGGCGCGCCCGCCGGTCTCGGGGTAGCGGGGGAACGCCGCGTCCGGTCCGAGCCGGTCCGCCACGCGGCGTTCGAGCTCGGCGAGCTGCGCGGCGTCCAGGACGGGGTTGGTGAAGAACGAGCCGGCGCTGCGGGTGTCGGGGTCGGCCGGATCCAGCACCATGCCCTTGCCGCGGCGCAGCTCCAGGACGGCCTTGCGCGCGTCGTGCAGTGGGACCCGTTCCCCGGTCCGGACGTCGAGGGTGCGGGCCAGCTCGGCGTACGCGACGGGCCGGGACTCCTCGGTCTCCTCCAGCGCGAACGTCACGTCCAGGACGACGTAGCGGTCCGAGCCCTTGAAGACGCTGCTGCGGTAGGTGAAGCCGCAGGCGGCGTGGTCGAGCGTGACGATCTCGCGGGCCCTGCGGTCGTAGGCGCGGACCCCGACGACGGTCTCGGCGACGTCCTGCCCGTAGGCGCCGACGTTCTGGATGGGGGTGGCGCCGACCAGGCCGGGGATGCCGGACAGGCACTCGACCCCGGCCAGGCCCTCGGTCACGCAGCGGGCCACGAACGGCTCCCACTCCTCGCCGGCCTGGGCGGTGACCAGCACCTTGCCCGGGTGCCGCGGGTCGGTCCGCCGGGTGACGCCCCGGCCGGCGACGTGCACGACGGTGCCGTCGAACCCCTCGTCGGCCACCACCAGGTTGCTGCCGCCGCCGAGGACCAGCACGTTCTCGCCGTCCTCGTCGGCCCGGCGGACGGCGGCGACCAGCTCGTCCTCGGTGGCCGCCTCGACGAACCGGCGCGCCGGGCCGCCGAGCCGCAGCGTGGTGTAGGCGGCCAGGTTCACGTGTTCGCAGAGCACGGCCATGTTCACTGCCTCGCTTCGCTCGGCGGCTCGCGGGCCTGGCCTCGCGATGCCTTCGGGGACGCCTTCCGGACCCGGTGGTCTCCGTACCGGCCTCGCCGGGTCGCTGGGCACGGACGTGCCGAGCCTCAGCATAGAGAAGCCCTGGGCGGCGACCGTGCGTCGCCTCCCAGGGCGGCCGGGGCGCGGCGGGGTCGCCTGGCCCGGCGCTTCGGGGGGCTGGGGGCGCCCCGGGGGGAAAGCGGGTCAGGCGAGGCGGACGACCGCCTTGGCGCGGGTGAGGACCTTCTGCCCGTTGCAGCGGGCGGTCAGCGCCACGACGACCTTGTTGTCGTCGAGCTTGTCCTCGACCGTGCCGCTGATCTCCAGGGTGGCGCCGCCCTCATCGGGCACCACCACCGGGGAGGAGAACCGTACGCCGTAGTCGACGACGGCGCCGGGGTCGCCGACCCAGTCGGTCACGAAGCGGCCGCCCTGGGCCATCGTGAACATGCCGTGCGCGATCACGTCCGGCAGGCCGACGGACTTGGCGAAGCTCTCCCGCCAGTGGATCGGGTTGAAGTCGCCGGAGGCCCCGGCGTACATGACCAGGTTGGCCCGATCGACGGGGTAGGTCCTGGCGGGGATCTCGGTGCCGACCTCGACGTCGTCGTACTTCACACCGGCGGTCATCAGGCCCCCCGTTCCACGATCGTGTTGTAGGCGGTGCAGACCGGCTCGCCCTCGGCGGTCTTGATCTCGGTGCGCAGTTCGAGCTTCTCGTTGTTGCCGATCGACCTGATCTCGGTGATGGTCGTCTCGCACACCAGCACGTCGCCGGCGCGGACCGGGCGGACATACTCGAAACGCTGCTCGCCGTGGACGACCATGGCGTAGTTCAGGCCCAGCTCCGGGTCGGCCATCGCACTGCCGCCCAGCGAGATCACGATGGGGAAGGTGGGCGGCGCGACGACGTCGGGATGTCCGGCGGCCTTGGCGGCCTCCCGGTCACGGTAGATCGGGTTCGGGTCGCCGATGGCGTCCGCGAACTCCCGGATCTTGACCCGGCTCACCTCGTACGGCTCAGTGGGCGGGAAGCTCCGCCCGATGAAATCCCGGTTCAGTGGCATACGTCCGTCCTTCCAGGGTCGGGAGCCCTGTGCCCGCCTGATTCCTGCTCGGGTGACCGTAACAGAACAACGTTCAGCCCGCCCTCATCGGTCTCAGAGGGCGGGCTGGGCGTTCGGACGGGCGCTGCGCCGGTCGGCGGACCATGCGGCGGGAGCCTGCACGGACCGGGAAGGGTCGCAGACGACGCTCGGTGGCTCTTGTGGTGGGACCGGCCTGTTCGCCGGGCCTGTGGCCGACGCCTCAGATGCTCGGCCGGTCCGCGGTGGCACCGGCCCACTGGTCGGACTCGTGGGCGGTGCCGCAGATGCCCGGCGGGGTCGTGATGGGTACGGCCCGTTCACCGAACCCGCGGGCGACGCTTGGAGATGCTCAGCGGGTCTCGCGGTGCGGGCGGTGGCACCGGCAGTTGGGGCAGTACTTCTTCAGCTCCAGACGGTCCGGGTCGTTACGCCGGTTCTTCCGCGTGATGTAGTTGCGGTGCTTGCACTCCTGGCAGGCCAGCGTGATCTTCGGCCTAACGTCGGTGGCAGCCACGAGGGAGTGCCTTTCTGACGAGGGACATGGACATGCGCACCCCAACAGCCCGCCGGTGACGGGAGTTGGGGATAGTAGCGAGGGCCGGACTTGAACCGGCGACACAGCGATTATGAGCCGCTTGCTCTGCCTGACTGAGCTACCCCGCCGAGATGGTCGGTGTGGACCGGTGAGCAAGGATACCGGACCGGGACCGGACCTTGGAAACACACGGGACCTGCCCGGCTCTACGGAGCCGGCGACCCGGATTTCCTCGGCCCCTCGTCGGGGCCCGGGATCCGCCGCCGCCAGGGATATGGCGGGGAGCTGATCAGGGGCTCCGCTAAAGGACCTGCATAGAGATTACCAGAGCTGTGGAGGAACTCCGACGGCGAGCGACGGCGGCCGTTGCGGGACGAGCTCATCGCGACCTCATCGCGAGGGCGCCGGTCGGCCCGGTGGCGAGGTCAGCAGCCGCGGGCGCGGTGGGACGGCGGTGTCCGTAGCCGCGGGTGCGGTGAGTGGCGGGACGGCGGGGTCAGTAGCCGCGGGTGCGGCGGGCGGCGGGGCGGGCCCAGCGACCGGAGGCGCTGAGGCCGATGCGCCGGAAGGCCCGGACCAGTTCCCCGCCGAGGTTGACCCCCGCCGCCAGGGCGAGCGCCACCGACAGCGCGCCGATCAGGCTCAGCAGCCCGTGCCGCGGCGCTCCGGTGTTGAGCTCGACCATCCCCTGGAACAGCAGGCCGCCGGGCAGCAGCGGGCCGATGATCGGCACCACGTAGGGCAGCACGGGCACCCGGCGGTGCACCGCCAGCGCGTTCGCCAGCAGGCCCAGCACGGTCGCGGCGACGGCCGAGGCGACCACCGGCGGCACGCCCTGCCCCCGCAGCAGGACGAACAGCGTCCAGATCAGGGCGCCGCCGAGCGAGACGGCGAGCAGCACGTCGCGCCGGGCCGCCAGGGAGATCGCGAACGCCGCCGAGACTCCGGCCGCCGCCAGCACCGTCACCGGTTCCAGCGTCAGCGGGGCGCTCGGCAGTCGGCTCACGTCGATCGGGAAGTGCAGCCGCACCGCCGTGTACACCACCAGCCCGACCCCGGCGACGATCGCCGCGATCATGAAGAAGACCTCCAGCAGCCGGGCGCCCGCGCTGACCAGGTCGCCGGTGATGCCGTCCTGGATGCTGGCCACCAGCGGCCGGCCCGGCAGCAGGGCCAGGATCGCCCCGGTCACCACCGCCGAGGCCCGCGCGGGGGTGCCCACCCACACCACCAGCGCGGCCGCCGCCGTCGCGATGGCGGCGGCGATCGCCAACTGGTAGAACTCGGCGACCCCGCGCCGGGCCAGCACGGCCGCGGCCCGGTCCCCGAGCACGGTGGCGCCGAACGCGGTCGCGGCCGCCACCGGCCCGCCGCCGCTCAGCACACTGGCCGAGGCGGCGATCAGGCCGAGCGCCGCCACCAGCGCCCAGCGCGGGTACGGCGCCCGGGCCCACTTGATCTCCGCCAGCCGCTGGTGCGCCTGCGCGGGCTCCAGCATGCCGATCGAGGCGTCCTGGACGAGGGCGTGCAGCGCGGGGAGCCGCCAGTACGCCGGCGTGCGCCGCCGGATGGCCCGGGAGCCGGTGACCGGTGGGAAGCCGTGGCCGGGATGCACCGACACCAGCAGGCCGGTGAAGCTGACCTGGACCTCGCACCGGGGCAGCTCATAGGCGACGGCCAGGCCGTACATGGCCTCGGTCACCCGTTCGGTGGACTCGCCGCTGGTCAGCAGCAACTCCCCGACTCTCAGCACCACGTCGAGCGCCTCGGCGGAAACGGCCGCCCCGGGCTCGGTGTCCTCCTCGGGCGGGACGTCGGGGGCCGCTCCCTGTGTCCAGGTCCGCCAGGTCCGTTGCAGCCGCCAGGCGATCTTTCCCACTCCCTGCCGTGACCTCCCGTTTCGTCCCTTCCGTACGGAAGGCTACGACCGGGCACCTTGTGACGATCACCGGGGGGCGCGGGCTACGACGAAGGCCGCCTCCCGGCTTGCGGGAGACGGCCTGCGAAGTGAAGGTCCTGCGTGGAGCCCCTTTACGGAATCGAACCGTAGACCTTCTCCTTACCATGGAGACGCTCTGCCGACTGAGCTAAAGGGGCTTGCGTCGAGCGCGCAGTGAAACCATACACGCCCCACGCACCGGATACGAAATCGAATCAGCCCAACAGCCGCCGGGCGATCACGAGCTGCTGGATCTGGCTGGTTCCCTCATAGATGCGGAACACCCGGGCGTCCCGGTAGAACCGCTCGACGGCGACCCCACGCATGTAGCCCATCCCCCCGAAGACCTGCACCGCCCGGTCGGCGACCCGGCCGAGCATCTCCGAACAGAAGTACTTGGCGCAGGATGGGCCGAGCTTGGTGTCCTCCCCGGCGTCGTAGGCGCGGGCGGCCTCCAGCACCATCGCGCGCCCGGCGTACAGCTCGGTCTGGGAGTCGGCGATCAGCCCCTGGACGAGCTGGTACTCGCCGATCTTGTGGCCGCCCTGGACACGTTCCCGGGCATAGGCGACGGTCTCGTCCAGGATGCGCTGGGCGAAGCCCACGCAGACCGCCGCGATGCTCAGCCGGCCGTGCGCCAGCGAGGCCATGGCGGTGCGGAAGCCGGTCCCCTCGGGCCCGACCATCGCCGTGGACGGCACCCGGACGCCGTCGAAGAAGACCTCGGCGGTGTGCGCGCCGCGCTGGCCCATCTTGGCGTCCGTGGGGCCGATCCTCAGCCCGGGGGCGTCCTTGCCGACCATGAACGTGGAGATGCCGCGCGAGCCGGGCCCTCCGGTACGGGCGAAGACCATGAACACGTCGGCCTCGGGCGCGTTGGTGATGAACCGCTTGGCCCCGTCGATCACGTAGTGGCCGTCGCCGTCCCTGGTCGCCGTGGTGGTCAGTGTGCTGGGGTCCGAGCCGGCCTCCGCCTCGGTCAGCGCGAACGCGCCGATCACCTCGCCGGCGGCCAGCCTGGGCAGCCAGTGCGCCTTCTGTTCCTCGGTGCCGGCGTTGACGATCACCTGTCCGGCAATGCCGTTGCTGGTGCCGAACATGGAGCGGAACGCGGGGCTGGCGTAGCCGAGCTCGAACATCAGCCGCACCTCCTCGCTCAGCGACAGGCCCAGCCCGCCGTACTCCTCCGGCAGCGCGTAACCGAACAGCCCCATCTCCCGCGCGGTCTGCCGCACCGCCTCGGGGATCGCGTCGGTCTCCTCGATCTCCTCCTCCCGAGGAATCACCTGCTCACGGACAAAGCTGCGCGCCGCGTCGAGCACATCGGCGAAGTCCTGTGCATCCATGAGACCCATTCTAGAACGCCATTCCAGGATGGCGGCACCCCCTGCGAAGGGATGATCCCCATCCGCCCAGGGCACCGGCTGTTCACCCGGCGCCAGGTCACTTCTCCCCTGGCCTGGTGGCCGTACGACCTGCGTCACGTGAGGTCGCAACGTCCGGGGCGGCCGGGCGCGTCTCTTACGTTGAACCGAGCATGCGTACGGACAGGGCGTGGACAGCGGGAGGCGAGATGGGCGGGCATGGCGCCTCGGCGGATTCGGCGGATACCGATCGCGGCGGTCGTGCAAAGAGCGGCCTTCGGGTGCCCGGTCTGGTCAACCTCGCCCTGGGAGTGCCCGCGATGCTTCCGCTCTACCTGGCGTGGTGGCTGTGGACCGAGTACCTGCCGATGGATTGCAGGAGCCCCGCGGACGTGACCAAACCCGGGTTGACCAACTGTTACTACCCAACTCTCGATCACGCGCCTGTCGTCATGTTCCTCCTGGTCGTTACCGGAGTGCCGCTGCTGGCACTGGTGCTCGTCGTGGACGTGCTCCTGCCACTGCGGCGCGAGGGACGGCGGCTCGGGACCTGGCTCGGCATGGCCACGCTGATCCCCGTCCCGTTCCTGATCTGCCTCGGCCTGACCTGACCCCGCGCTCCGGTGACGAGCGGGCGGAGTCCCACGTCAGGCCGGGTCGGCGGCGATCGGTTCTCTGTGGTGGGTACCGACCCGAACACCCATGAGCCGGCACGGACCGAACTGCTGAGGCCCTTCCACCGGCACGATGAGACAGCCTAGGTTCTACCGGTGTAGCACCCGGGGATTCCGATCTGACAGCAGTGAAGGAGCTGCCTATGTGGCGAGCCTGGTTGTTCGTCTTCCTCCTGGCGGCCTGCCTGGTGGGCATCATGCTCGGGATGTTGGCCCAGCTCACCGGCTCGGCAACCTTGAAGCGGACGGCGGAGGTCCTGGTCCTCATCAGTGCCGCGGCCTTTCTGCCCCTCCTGGTGGAGCATGCTCTGGAAAAGCCTTTGATGTGGGCGGTCGTCGTCTTGGACGCCGGGATGGTGGTCGGCGGAGTAATCGCGTTCACGCGGGAGCTCTCGACACGGCGGACACCCACCTGAGCCGAGAAGACAGGAGTACGGGTGCCGACGGCCACCGGACCGGCCGATCCCGGATGGGACGACGAGGATTTCCCGGCGGTGGCTCCCGGCCTCCTGGCACGCCCGGACCCTGACTTGTACTCCGCGCCGATCAGGTCATATCGACAAGCTCACGGTTCGCCGTCCAACTGTCGCAAAGCTGTGGCACCACCGCGGCAAGAACGGCATGATCTCCAGCCATGAGCGGAGGCCATGGGCGATCGCCCAAAGCAGCCTGCCGGGGTAAGCCGCACAGCACGTGGAAAAGCAGCATGGCCTGCCTGGTATGCACTGCCAGGAATCAAGACGGCTGCCGGCTCTGATCCGGCAAGTGCTTCCATCGCCCTGGCCGAACCAGGGATTGCGATTCAGGCAATGCGGCACATCACTTGACGCAAGCCGTCACAGCATGTGAACGGGATACTCGCCGGCGCCTGTCGATCTCGACCTGGAAGGACACCTGAATGCCCCCCAAGCTCGTCTCCCGCCGAGTATCGCCGAGCAACATCTCGCTTCTCGACGCGGTGGCCGGCGTCGAACCCGGAGCGGTCAGCCTGCACGCCATGGATCTCGACGCGGCCGGATACGAGTGCATGGCACGCTTTCTCACCGAGCGCGGGGAGTTGCTCCGCATCCTGAAGATACGTCCCGGCTCGCGCTTCTACGAGTACGGTGACCTGCAAGGCGTCGACTTCGCGACCCACTGTCCGAACCTCAAGACGCTGGACGTCAAGCGGGTCACCTTCAACGGCTCGGTGTTCGCCCACCCCGTCCTGAAGGACCTACGGCTGCAGGAGTCGAAGTATGTCGGCGACCCTCGGATCACCGTCGGCGAGGCGCAGCGGCTGAGGAAGCTCGAATTCGACGACTGCCACGTCAAGGCGGACACCCTGGCAGTCGCCCCTGAATCCCAGCTCAAGATCTTCCAGTACTTCCTTGACGAGGACTACGCGGAGGCATGTCCGAACCACTTCGAAATCCTTGGGACGCGGCTGGAGGAGATCACCATCAACGCCTGCTGGGCTTACACCGTGACCACCAACCGGGCGTCCCAACGCCGCAATAAGTACCGGACATTCCGCGCCGGGCGGTACGGCAGCGTGACCCACATCTACTACCTGGGCAGCGGGGAAAAGCTCGTTTCGCACTACGAGTCACAGGACGGCTGAGCGCGACGGGAAGTTCGACGTCAGCGTTTCCTACGACCCGTCCTAAAAAGTGGCGATCCAGGCCGAGCGCTCAGGGTGACAGACCGGCAGGGTCGCGTTGCCGAGCCTGGAGTTCGAGCCTCCCGAGTACGCCCCTGTGGTGCTGGAGTCGCAACGGCGCATCGAGGCGGGGCAGTGTCCTCCGGCTCGTTGCCGCCCTCGGAGACTCGGTGTGTCCGGGAGTTCGCCATGGGGCCGTATTCGTGTCAGAGCCTGCGTATCAGGATTCGCCCGGAGTCGCCTCCCGAGGCGACCAGCGTGCCGTCGGCGGAGATCCTGACTCTTTCGGTACGGCCGGTCAGGCCGGTCTCGGGCCAGGACTGCCTGAACGCGGGATCGATCTCGCGGGTGGCCGTATCGACGACATCGGTGCATGCCCGTCGTCCGATGGCCAACGTCGTACCGTCGGGTGAATAGTCCCAGCCGTAGCAGAGCGCCCAGCGGTCCGGCTGGACGGGGTCGGAGAAGTGCCAGGCCAGCGTGGTCGTGTCGAGAGAGTAGGCCCCCGGCCCGCCGTCGTACCACGGGCAGGCCAGCACGAGGGTCTCGGTGGGGTCGAAGCCGACCTTGTTCACCGGTTGGCCGACCGGGATCGGAATCCGCTGGCGGACAGTGCCTTTCTCCAGGTCCCAGACCTCGATCTCAGTGACCATCGGGTCGGAGTCGTCGTACTGCCTGCCCTTGCTCCGGCTCAGCGCGAGCAGCCGCCCAGACGGCGACAGCGCCCCGTCCCAGCACTCGAACAGCGTTGCTTCGGCATGTGTCTCGAACACGGTGTTCCACTCTCGATCGAGTACACGGACGCGGTCGCCATGGTCGAAGACGAGCAACCGGGTGTGGTCGCGGTTCCACGCCGGTCGCATGCGGAACGGATTGAACTGGGCGTCCTTGTACTGCTGGTAGGCAGCGAGGACCTGGTGCCGGCCGCTTGCCGGATCCAGCAGACGGGTCTCGCCGTTGAGCGCGTAGATGATCCGCTCGCCGTCGGCGTCAAAGAGCACCCTGTGCAGGAACGTCTGGCCCTTTCCCGGCGGTTCGGCGTGCACCAGCCGGCGGCGGCCGGTCGCAACGTCCACCAAGTGGATCTCAGCCCCGTACGCCTCTTTCAGCATCGTCCCCACCACGAGGGTGCGACCGTCCGGTGACAGGTCGAATGCATCGGCGGGACAGCGGTTCGGCACCAGAAACTCCAGCACCACATCGCCGCGCGCCGCATCAGCGGCATCGGCGACACGGCAGAAGCCTTCGCGCATCTTCTTGTCCCGGAGGCTTCCGAAGACCTGATGGGCTTGGTGATCGTAGTCGACGTCCAGTTCCTTGACGGTCTCGCGGGGGCTCCTCCCCGTGCTCCACGCCGTACGGATCAGCCGTCGGCCATCGAGCCTGATGCGGTAGAACCTCGGCCGCACGGGATCCGGGAACGTCAAGGTCGTCTCGATTATGGTCATGGGAGGGGAACCTATCCCCGAAGACCGACACCCCGACGGCCGATGACATACGCCTGCGTACAGCCGGGTGGTACGTGGCGCAGGGAACGGTGCAGCAGACTCTGCCGCGCGGGCGAGTGCTCCGGACCACATGCGAACGGCCCCCGGCCAGATCGTCCTTGGTCAGGGGCCGTTCGAGAAAGGTCCGGCCAGCCCGAAGGCATTCACCGCAAGGTGAGTCGGATCACCGGGTATTCGCGGTCGGATTTGCTCTGGTACTTCGCGATGCGGGGCTGGGCGGCGGTGATGCGCTGCCATGCCCGCTCACGGTCGGCGCCGTCGAGGACGTGCGGCGTCACCGGTACGGCGTCGCGGCCGGGCAGTTCGATCGACGCCTGGTCGGAGTGCCCCATCAGGTTGACGTACCAGTCCGGGTGCAGGCTCCCCCCACCCGAGGCGACGATCAGCCAGGCGCCCTCACCGTCGTCGAACCACGCCACGGGCGTCTGCCGCGGCTGCCCGCTCCGGTGACCCACCGTGTGCAGGATCAGCACGTCCATGCCCATGAAGCTGCCGCGGCCACGCCGGATCTTGCGGTTCACACGGGCGTTCGCCTTCTGCTGCATCCACCGCGAGAACGCTCCAGGCGTACCGGGCTTGCGCTTACCCGCCTGCTGGTTCTGTGTCGTCATCGGCTACCTCCAGTCAGTCTCACCATCCCTCAGCACCGATGGCCGACAGGATCGACCATGATCCAGCGGGAGCCCGCGTGGATGGTGTTGTCCATGGCAGTCACGCTAGGCGTGGCTCGGTGGCCGGCGCTTCTCGATTCCTGACCGGTCTGGTCACCTGTGCCACCACGGACGACGGCAACCCCATCCCGGCCGGTGGCGCTCCACACATGGGCACCTCATAAGACGTGAGTGGTGCCTTCTGATCCGTAGCCACCGGCCGATACCTGCCCGAGCGTTCCTGCCCCCTGGGTCCCTGGCCGAGCCGTGCGCGCCCCGCTCACCGAGGTGGCGGTGACGCCGGAGACCGGGGAGCTGCTGCCCGTGCGTCCGGGCAGGCTGGAGAACGGGTCCGATTGGGTGATCGACTTTCGCACCGTGCCGCACTGGCTGAACGCCGGGGCCACGCAGTCCGGCAAGTCCAACATGGCCAACGCGATCCTCAAGGTGCTGGCCCCGCAACCGGTGGCCTTGGTGGGCTTCGGTCTGAAAGGCGGGGCGGAGTTCACCCCCTACGCGCCCCGCCTGGTCAGGGGCCTTTCGATGTGGTGTGGCGGGTCCAGGATTCGAACCTGGGCAGGCTAAGCCGACGGATTTACAGTGCGCCATGGCTGACAGCGCCTCCCTGACCCTGATCTGCACCGAAGCCATCGGCTATCGGCCTGCGGCCGAGCATCATCTCGCGAATATCCGTGAGATACCTTGGTCGGTCGGCCGCATCTTTATCAGCTTTTTCCGCGTCAAGATGATCAGTGTCCATGGCGCTGATGACCTGCTGCTGACGCCTGTCGGCGTGCGCTGGCGTTCGCCGGTGTTGCCGTCAAGGCCGGTCGTCGTGCTGCGTGCGAGCACTACTTGCTGCGAGGGCAGGCGTCCGGGATGATGCTCTTTGAAGATCAAGGGGGTTCCGCCGTGTGGGCTGATCTGCAAATCGCGGTGATCGGCGTGATCGGGGCGGCAATGACCTTTGCGGGAGTGCAGGACCTGCTCAGATCGAGGCCCATACGGCCCAGCAGGCAGCTTGCGGATCACCTGATCGTAATCATCCTCGGGCTGTGGTTCTTGTTCTGTTTCACCTCGGTCGCCTTCTTCGGTCTTCGCTTTACGCCGGCATCCCCCCTGCAAGTCGCCATCATCGCGCTGGTGTGGATCGCGCGAAAGATATGGTCGCTCTGGAGAGAGAGGGCTCGGAGCACAGGCAGGTCCTTCCCCCTTGGCCGAGAGCCGGGAAAACTCTGATAACTGATCTCGCGCGCAACGAGGCCCCTCCCCTGGTCTTCCTGTCTGCCGTCGCCCCACCCTTCGGGGAGCGGGCCGGGGCCAGGGCGTGAAGGTGAAGCGCCCTACTGGACGAACGACCTTCGCGCCCTGGCCCTGGTCTGCTCGGCTGCGCCTGGGACGGCGGTGGGCGGGAAGACCGGGCTTCCGCCCTCACCACCGGCCACCGGTGCCCGTGCGGTTTGGGCTTCCCGGAGCCGGAGTGCCCCCGCCGGAGGGTTGTTTTTGGGGCAAGGGTGGACGGTTGCCGGGTCCTGGTGGAGGCTGAGTGCGTTGTCGGCTGCCGGAGGGGCGTTGTGCTCGCTGCGTTCGTAGGCCTCGTGATTGGCGGGCTGGTGGGAGCGCTGTGGGGGGCCAATACTGGTCCCGACAGTGCGATAGGCACTGGCCTGCTGGGGGGTTTTGCGGGGACGTGGGTCGGTTTGATTGTGGCATCGGTGCGTAACCGGTGGAGCCGTCGTGGACGTCGCGAAGAACACTGAGGCGGCGGCGCGTACCCCGTGACCGCCGGTACAGCGGTGCGCGATGCGCGGCCAGCCGGACCGGTGACCGGCGCCCACGCCGCACGCGCCGGACGGCCCGCGCGAGACCGTCAGACCTCGATCAGAGCCGGACTCGGCGATGCGGACGATGCCGCGGCCCTCTTCCCGGAGCAGCCACCGATCGTTCGGGGCCGTTCCACAGACCGACGGCATCGCTTCACCGCTCAGTACAGGGGCGTGCAGAGGCACTTGACGTCCGAACGCTCGCGCTTCGACTTGACCATCCAGTACTCCCCAGGGCGGATGATGGCGCTCGCGTAGTCCGATCCCATCCCGCTGCAGACCGTGGTGGGCGGGTCCTCATCACCAGCAAGAATCGAGACTTCCGTCGGTTTCCCGTACGTGAAGTAGGCGGCCACGTAGAGCAGGGTCTCGGCCCTGTACACCTTGTTGAACACCACCTTGCTCCGGGCAGGCGGCTCGATGCCGCCCTCCAGCCGCGACACCAGAGCCCGCAGCGCCCGCTCCGCCTCCTCGTGCCGGTGTTCGACGTCCCTGGTGACCTGTCGGAGCCGCTCCGCGTCGGCCACCAGCCCCTTCAGGTCGGCCCGCACCTCCTCGGCCACCGAAGCGAGCAGGAACTCCACCCGGTCCACAGGCTCCCCCCGCAGCCGGGCCTCCAGGTCATCGAGCTTCCGCTCGATCCGCGCCGCATCCCCGGACACGGCGTCGACCCGCTCCGCCAGCCGTTCCTCCAACTCCGCCAGCCGCGCCTCCACCTGCGCCAGCTCGTCCCGCCGACCGAACATGGCAGCCCCCTCTCCTCGGCTGGAGGCCATGCTGGCATCACGGATCACCCAACACCCGCAACAACCACAACATGTCGAACAGATCGCCCCGCAGACCACATGCGAACGGCCCCTGACCAGGGATGACCTGGTCAGGGGCCGTTCGATGTGGTGTGGCGGGTCCAGGATTCGAACCTGGGTAGGCTAAGCCGACGGATTTACAGATCTACGCCCGGTTCCCGATCTTGGACGGTTCCGCCGCAGGTCAGGCCGGTACCGGAACGCCCGGAGGATCGTCGTCGTCCTCGTCGTGCCCCGTACGTGCCCTAGGCGCCTTGTCACCGTCCCGCAGAGCCTCTAGGCCCCGAGCCACGTCGGTGTCTCTGCCCTCCAGCCTACGCGCGTAGTGCCGGGTCGTGATGGTCGTGTTGGAGTGCCCGAGACGGCGCCCGGCCGCCAGGACGCCCCAGCGGTCTGCCACCCATGAGGCATGAGAAGCCCGCAGGTCGTGAGGCTTGACGCTGTCCAGTCCCGCCTTATCGGCGGCCGGGTCGAACTTCCACGTCCGCCATGCGTTGTAGTGGAGCGGGTTGCCCCGCCGGTTCACGAACAGCAGGGCGTTCGGTGACTGGTCTTCCATCTCGTCCAGGTGAGCACGAAGACGGCGCACCAGGAACGCGGGGATCTCCACGTCTCGCACCTGGTGATCCTTCGGAGTGCCGAACGAGGTCTTCCCCGAGATCTCGACCAGCGTCTCTGTGACGCGGATGCACGCCGCTTCGAGGTCGATGCTCCTGCGCCGGAGCGCGAACGCCTCACCGATGCGCAGGCCCGTGTAAGCCATGATCTCGATGAGGAGATCGTGCGGGGGCACCGCGGCCTTGACGAGGGCGGCGACCTGGTCCTGAGTGAGGATGACCGGATCACGCACCACCACGCGCGGGAGCTTGGTCCCCACGCACGGCGAGACTCGGATGAGTTCGTTGTTCACCGCCGTCTCCATCATGAGGGCGAGCACGACGTGAGCCTGTCGGATGCGGGAGGCACTCAAGCCCCGGCCGCTCATGTCCGCGATCCACTCACTCACCGCCATCGGCCGGATGGACGTGAGCGCCGACTCCCCGAAGCGCGGCTTGACCTGGGTCTTGAACAGCGAGAGGTAGGAGGCGTACGTCTTGGGCTTGAGGCTTGGGCGGACGGATTCCAGCCACCGGGTGCCCCACTCTCCCAGCGTGATCTTTCCAGCGTCCGGGTTGATCCACTCTCCCCGTTCGATCTCCGCTGCTTTCAGCGTGAGCCAGCGGTTCGCCTCTCGCTTGGTCGTGAACGTCTGCGGAGCGGTACGCCGCTTCCCGTCAGGGTCCCGGTAGCGGGCTTGCCAGCGTCCGGAGGGCAACTGCCTCACGCTTCCGAAGTCCCGCTTCGCCATTACGCAGCCCTCCAGTTGTCAGAGACGGTCATGGGTTCGACCAGCCCGGCATTGACGAACTCGCGAAGTGCGGATTCGGGGATGCGGATGTGTCCGCGCTTGCCCGGCTCACCGAGGCGGACGAAGCGGATGCGCCGTTCCTCGATGAGCCGTCGAGGGAACCGTTCGCTGGTGTTCAGGTACTCGGCCGCTTCCGCGACGGTCAGCAGCCGCTCACTCAGGTCGATTGAGAATGTTTGAGCTTCTGCCCTGCTCATGCAGCCGTTCTCCTGTCTGTCGATGCCGGAGGCGGGAGTGGTTTGCCGGTGAGTGCGGCGGTGACGAGGGCTTCGCCGCGCGTGAGCCCTTGACTGTGGAAGCGCCATTCACCGATGGCGGTGATCAGTTCGGGGCCCTGGTCGTCGGGCGGCTGCCAGCCGGGGAACTGTGCACGCACGTAGGCGATCCGAGCCGCGCGAAGCGCGCCAAGGGTGGTGGAGTACCGGCGGGACTTGGTCGAGAAGTGACCCCGGAACCCGAGCATGTGAGCCCACTGGACGAGCCGAAGCTCTGCGAACTGCTCCAGGGCGCCCAGGCGCAGGCACTCGCGGATGAGTCGCCGGGCATGAGGCGTGATCGGCAGCTTGTCCAGGTCGTCAGTGGGACGAAGCCGCCGGTCCAGGGTCCCGACGCACTCAGCCGCCTTGGTGGCGTACTTGGCCACGTAGCCGGCCACGGCTTCCTGTGTGAGTGCGCCCGAGGAGGTGATGCGCCGCACATCTACCTGAGCACCCCAGGTGAGGGAGCGGGCGGGGATGCCCGGAGCCGCCGGAGTGGTCACCGACACGGCCGCCGCAGCGTGCCGGACCGCGTCGTCCAGGAGCTGGACGTCCGCCCAGCCGGGCGGGGGCGTGGACGGCCCAGCGGGACCGTCGAAGCGGATGACCGCGTGAAAGTGGACGACGCCGCGCCGCTGGTACTCGGCCACCTTGGCGAAGGAGACCGCGAGGGTTTCGCGCAGTTCCTTCTGTGTGAGCCCCGCGCACTTGGCCAGGTACCGGCGCAGCGCCAGCGTGAAGCGCCGCCACAGCTCAGGAGCGAGCGCGTTGAACAGCACCGACCCCGCGTAGTCGTAGCAGTCGGGGCACAGCGGTTCACCGAGCTTGGGGTCATCCCGGTCGTGTCGAGCCCCGCAGGAGGCCACCACGCCATGCGGGCACGGCTTGGCGTCGCGGCGAGGGTGGCAACGCTCGACCCGGCCGCCGGAGCGTTCCCGCCGCGCGTGGACGGGTCCGAACGAGGGCGCGGTGAGCGTGACGAACGCGGCCGGGTGCGCCGTGACGGTCTCGGGAACCCCCTTGCCACCCGCTAGGCCCGCGCGGATGAGCTGGTAGGTATCGGCCCGATAGACCTCAGCGCAGGCAGGGCATCGGGTGGCCCGCCGGGTTTTGCAGGCAACCGGAAGCGCCCCGTCCGGTTCTGTGTCGGTGGAGTAGTGGTGCAGGACTTCACCGGTTCCGGTGTGGACGTGATCCACGGTCCCGGTGAGAAAGATCGGCTGAGCACAGCCGCCCGTGGCACGGGCGCGAGCGGCCCACCGGGCGAAGTCCGGCCGGTCAAGGATCTTGGCCATCAGCCGGGCGTCCTGCGGCGTGATGACAGGGTGAGGCACGATGGAGGGGTCTCCTTACCGTTGAGGCGGTTGGGGACGGCCCCCGACGTGGCGCGGAACTTGGTGGTTGTGTGGCCACGCCGGGGGCGTTCAGGTCATTGGCAGTGCCCGAGGCCCGCGCAGTGCGGGCAGGTGTCCCCGTAGGCGTCCAGGCCCGTCCCGCCGCAGTTGCAGCACCGCCACAACTCGCCGAGTGGGGCGAGCGGACGGGGGAAGACGACCGCCGCCCCAGACGCCGGCTCCTGTGCCGTGACTTCCTTCGCCCCGCAGGACGAGCACGAGGGACCACCCCGCAGGCCCAGCAACTTCACCCAGGTCAGTCCGCCGCTGGTGACTTGGCAGACCCGGCACCGCAGCCGCCAGGCGGTCAGTTCGTCGACCGTCATCGGGACACCTCCGCATGAAGGCCCTTGGAGTCCGCGCGTACCTGGCGCAACAGGTCCGAGGCGAGTTGGTTCGACACACCCAGCCGAGCCCGGAGGGCATCGCGGGTGATCGGGCACCCGTGCTTGTCCTCATGCTCGGCAGCGACGCGCCGGGCGAAGTCGAGCAGCGGAGCAGCCGGACCCGGCACCGCGTCCGCCGGGCGAGGCGCCGGATCAGCCGTAGTGACGGAAATCTCGGTCTGCTCGCCCTGGCCCGCCGGGAGTTGCGGACGCGGTTCGTCCTCGACCGCCGGAACCGAGGACGGCTCAGCCGGACGGCCGAAAGACGGCGGGACGGGAAGCGGGTCCGGGGACGGGACGGCGGACGGCTCAGGACGAGGAGCGGATGCGCGGCGCTCCAGCATGGAGACGGCGACCAGGAAGGCAACGGCCGGAGTACCGGCCGCCAGCCAGCCCCAGACGGACGGCTCAGCCTGTGCCAGGTTCGCGGCGAGGCTCAGCAGGATGCCCCCGACTAGGACGAGCGTCGGCCACGACAGCCGCGCCGTCTGCCGCCCGGTGCGCTTGTCCCGCTGCCGCTCGCGGGCCGCCATGACACAGGTGAGGTCGATGCACACGGCCACGGCCCAGGCCATCCAGCCGCCTTGACCGTGTTCGGCGGCAGTGTCGCGGATGTGCGTGAACGACCCGGCCGCCGCGATGCCAGCCAGGATGAGGACCGGTCCCGAGTCGGCCACGGCAGCGCCGACGCGGCGCATCATGACGCACCGCCGAAGGCCGGGACGGACGAGGACGACGCCCAGGACGAGCGAGGACGAACCGGGACGGCCCCAGGACGAGAGAGCCGCGGGGACATGGCACCTCCAGGACGGGTTTCGGGCATGGGACGGGTAGGGACGCGGCGTGATCAGGGCTCACACCGGGCCGGAGGAGACGGAGGGTTACGCGGCGTCGAGGAACGGGTGACGGCCGACGAGGTCATCCCAGGAGGGAGCGAGGTCCGCGAACTGACGCGCGGCGTGTTCGGCTTCTTCTTCCGTGACGAGCACGGCACGGGCGCGATGCCAGGTGCCGCCCTGTCCTGCCACCACTGCGACGCCGGGAGTGTCCGCAGGGATGGACCGGGCGACTTCCAAGGCCGCCGGGTCGAGATCGCCCAGCGCCATGTTCGCGGTTTCCGGGTCGTTGACCCGGTGGCAGACACGGCCGGTGAGCTGGGCACGCAAGGCGGTGACGCCGGGGCCCAGGTCAGAGCCGACGCGCTGACCGCACACCAGCAGGAACACGCCGAACGCCCGGCCAAGCTGGGCGATACGCAGCAGTGCCGTGCCGGTCTTGGCGATCAGTTCCTTCTCGGACTTGTCCGCCATCAGGAACAGCTCTGCGACCTCGTCCACCAGGACGACGATCGGCATCGGGCGAGCCGACTCCGGAAGTCTCCAGATGTTGCGCGCACCGTGCGCGCGGCACGTGGCCATCCTGTCTTCGACTTCGGCGACGAGCTTCTCCAGCAGGTCCACCGATTCCTTACGAGTGGTGGCCAGCGCGGAGAGCCGAGGAGCATAGGGCGTGAACTCCACCCCGCCCTTGAGGTCGAAGCCGATGATGGCGACCCGCTGAGGAGCCAGTGCCCGGATCACGGCGTTGGCAAGGTTGGACTTGCCCGACTGCGTCGCGCCGACGATCAGCCAGTGCGGCACCGTCCGGAAGTCCATCACCCAGGGCTCGCCGTTCTCCAGCACGCCCGGACGGACCACGAGCAGCTCCCCAGCGCCGCCGGTCACGGTGACGAGGGCGAGCGGGTCACGGCGAGTGGCCAGGAGGGTGATGCGGCCGGGCGCGTCCTCCAGGACGCGGACGCCATGCACCCGCCAGGAATGCGCCAGCCGGTCAGAGACCTTGGCATAGTCGTCTGGCACTTGGCCGTCCAGGAGCTTGACCCGCAGCCGCCAACCGTAGGGCGTGGGCTTCATCAGGCCCAGACGCGGGGCATGGTCGACCTCGACCCGCCGGACGCGCCGCTTCTGCTCGACCACCGTCGCAGCCGACCGGGCCGCCGGCCCTACGACCGGGATCGCGTCCAGGGTCACCCGCCAAGCACGCTTAGTCCGGGTGAGCTTGCAGCCCGACGCGACGGAGCGCCAGGTGAGATAGACCCGGACGACCCGGACCGGGAAGGCGACGCCATACCAGAACGACAGCGGGTGGGATCGATGCCAGGCCCAGAGCCCGGCCGCCGCAGCGGCCAGGGCCCCGAGCACCAGGTAGGCAGTGGGCACCTCCATGTCAGGCAGCCGCCGCGTTCTCGGCGCCGACCGGGACGACGCGCTCAGCGCGGAAGGAGACGCCCGACCGCCGCTCGCCGTTGATCGTCTGCTCCCAGAAGAAGCCGACCAGGCCGACCGGCGTCACAACCTGTCCGAGGGTGACCCCCGGATCGCCGGTCACCTGGACCGTGAGCAGGTCGACCCTCCCCTCCGCGTTGGAGCAGGACAAGCCGACCTGATAAACGGCGTCCCCGTTCTTGTCCATCTTGATCTCGCCGGTTTCCTGATTGACGAGCTTTGGGCGCGGCGGGGAGACGCACACGAAGGCCAGGTTCGTGGTGTCTATGGGCATGTTGCGCATGGCAGCCTCCAGGCTGGACAGGTTCGTACGTTCCTAGGTTACCTAGGAAAGCAGGAAAGCAAACCACTTGGCCAGAACTTTCCTAGAAACCCACGAACCTGAGATGGGCCGCTATGCTGCTGACATGGGGAAACGAGAACCCACAGACCGCCGCAAGGTCTATGTGCGCATCGCCGACGAGCTGAGGGCGGATATCGCGGCAGGTCGCCACCAGGTGGGGGAGCCGTTCCCGTCCATAGCCACGCTCAGGGAGCGGTTCGGCGTGGCCGGAGCCACGATCGAGCGAGCCCTCACAGTTCTCCGCGAGGAGGGCCTCATCATGAGCAGGCAGGGATCGCCGAGTGTCGTGATCGCGCGCCCAGGAGACGAGGAAGCCGGAGACGCTCCCCACGAGCCTTCCCAGGAGTTCACGCTCATCTGGAATCAGCTCCAGGAGATCAGGGAGCATCTCCGGCAGCAGAACCTCAGGCTGGACGAACTTGAGGAGCGGACGAAGGATCTCTGAGCTTGGTAGAGAGCTTGGCCATGCGACGTTGAGTCGCAGCCACCTCCGCCGAGATGTCCGCCAGCTCTTTCAGAAGCCTCTGCCGTTCGAAGTCGGTAAGCCCCGTCTTGGTGGTGGCCGTTACCCCTCTTGCTGCTATCCGTGCCGACATCTGCGCGTTCGAGTAGGTGCCGATGGATCGCCGCGAGGTGGCTCCGCCCACGCCTCGCCCCGTGGGTTGGCTGGAGTCCCTCAGTCCAGTCGCATGCGCGCCGCCAGGGCGCGGATCTGCGGTCCCTTGGAGTGCCGGCCACTGCTCCGGAGGTCGCGGACGAGGTTGCGCACCAGCGGCCGGTTCCGAACATGCTGGGGCGCGATCCGATCAGCGGTGAGGAGCGCTTCGACCGCCTTGTCTTCCTTGCGGTTCATCGCCATCCCGGCCGCGCGGCACGTCCAGTAGTGCGCCTGCCGCTCCCCCGAAGCGATCTCGGAGACCTCCACCTGTTCCGCCCGCGAGGTCACCTCGCGGGGACGGCCTAGTTCGAGGCTGATCTCAACGGCGTGAATGCGGGTGTTCACGCGGTTGAACTGGGTCTGGAACACGTTGCCGTCCGCCGGGAGTTCCTCCGCCACCCGCTGAGCCTCACTCAGGTGGCTCTCCGCTTCCTGCCGGTCCAACAAGCGTGAGTAGGCCACCGCGGCCCGGAGATGCAGCGCGCCCCAGAGCGCCCGCAGGTTCGGGTCACCTGCCCCCATGTGTTCGTCGATGTCGTCGAGGGCCGCCAGCGCCGCCGACTTGGCGCCGTCGAGCGCAGTCTCATGCAGCCACACCCCGCACAGGTCCCACGCGGACGCCGCGACCAGTTCGGGCGATCCCACCCTTTCGGCCGCCACCAGTTCCCGCTGGACGGCGGTCCAGCCGAGGTCATGATGACCGAGGAGGTTGGAGGTGACCCGAGCCATGTGGCAGGCACGCAGCATCAGCGCCTCAGCACGGTCGCGATCGGCGCCGGTCAGGCCCGCCGTGTGCAAGGTCAGATCATTGATGATCTTGGGGAGGATGTCACCCAGCGCCGAGAAACGCGCGTCCTGGCGCAACTTCTCCGCCACCGTGACCTGTCCCGCCAGTTCGGCCAGCGGAGCCGGGTCACGCTCCCCGATCATCGCGGCACCGCCGGGCATGGTCGCCTGCTGCAGCGCCAGCCGCAGTTCCGGAATCGTCGCATGACCGGAGTCGAGTTCAGCCGTCTCATGCCGGTAGGGCTGTCCGGTCAGTTCCGCAACCTCTACCTCTAGGACTTGGGCGAGCTTGGCGACCACACTCGCCCGGTCAAGCGGCAACCGCCCATTCTCGATCTTGGTTACCCAACTGACCGAGCGGTCCATGGCCTGCGCGAGCGTCGCCTGATCCCAGCCCTTGCGCTTGCGCGCACGCGCCACGCGCTTGCCCATGGTCATCTGATCACCCACGCGGGGCACTCCTTTCGCCACACTGGCAACTTACGTGCCGCGATGACGATCGCTGTCAGTAAAAGTGACAGTGCCAGCCGAACCGGCGCCCTTACCTGCGAGAACCTCAGCTGGAATCTTGCAGGCACCAGCACGACGGCTGTCCCTGCCCACTCAAGCATGCGGCAGGGAAACCACGCAAAGCACCCGTTGAGCACCTAAGGGGACGGTGGGTCAATGGGACGCCGGGGGCTGTCACCTGGTCCGGTAATCGGCCCACCGACGAGCGGCGGCAGCGTGTTCGACAGCCCACGCAGCATTCCCATGAAAGGCCAGGTTGATCCGCCATTTGTCGGCGAAGACGCGGGCGAACAGGTCGATGTGCGCGCTGTCTGCATCAGCCCACGAGGAAAAGCGGGACACCCATGCCTCAGCCTGAGCCGGGCTGTGACCCGCCTTGAGGAGCCATGGCACCACCAAGGCCAGCTCGACGAAGGCAGCGCCACGCGCGGCGAACGCCCAGTCCACAACCCGCACCCGACCATCGTCGGCTATCAGGAGGTTCGCGGGATTGAGATCAGAATGCAGGAGGGTGTGCCCCGCCAGAGGAGATACGTCGTCGGCCACCGACTCCCAGCGCCGTTCGACTCGCTTACCCGCGAGGACCTCGGGAGCCTGCATGCCTTGGAACGTCTGGATGACCTTTGCTAGCAACTCCAGGTCAGCGGAGCCGGGGGTGAAGTCGGCATGCCGCCCCCGCACGTGTTCGAAGCCAAGGGCGAGCCACCCCCCGGCCTCTGCCTGCCACAGGAGCCGGGGGGCGAACTCGTTGACGTGAGGGTTGATCGCGGCTTCCCAGCGCAGCGACCGGACCTCGGGCCCGTCCTGGTCCCCCTGCTTGCGGGCGGCCTTGACGAACACGGGACCGTCCGCCGTGTACAGCGTGGAGGCAAGGTCCGCATGGTTGCCGGTCGGCGCCGGCTCGATGCGGTCGATCCGCCCAGTGTGGGCCGCGATCCCACCTCTGATCTCCCGAGGAAGGTCGGACCAGTCGCTACGCATGGATCATCCCTGTCAGTCGATCAGCGGCGGTTGGGCGCAGTTCTCCGGGCAGCAGGACTCGCCGTCCATCCACCATTCCAGATCGACCCGGTACCCGGTGGCGCGCATCGCCGTCAGGCCGCGCTCGGACGCGGCACCCGACCGGATGTCCTCGTCCATGATCGGGAGGTGGTGCATGTACCGGCCCGCCACCATCTCGCATACCGCTTCGAAGTTGCGGGTGCGCATCATGGACCGGTGCCAGATCTTGTCCACCGCCGGGGACGGGGCGAACTTCACCCAGGCGCGCGGGTCGCCGCCGACCTCGCGCATCGTGTCGCCCCACGCCTTGAGGAAGACGAGGAACTGCTCCACGCCCGCCTCCGCGTAGGGCCGGGTGACCTTGTCGAAGACGACGACGTCGTCCACCATCTGCTCGAACATCTCCGGGGTGACCAGGGTCCGGGGGTCCTTGACCTGCTCGACCTGCTCCATCTCGACCATCGTCATGGGTTTGCCTCCTGCTTCTCGGTTGACCCTTCTTCTTCGCGGCTCGATGGATCTGCTTGAGTGGCTACATAGGCCGCCTCCCTTCATCCGTCGTCGGCTTCCCCCGAGTTGGAACCTCCGGAGGTGCGGGGCTGACACGGCGGGGTTGCCCGCCGCACCCCCGGAGGAGCCTTCTGCCGCTCTGCGTGCCCGAGCGCGACGGCAGGCCCGGCGGGTTCGGTGCCGCCGCTATGAGCGCCGTTCCGAGGACGGCGCAGAGAGGCCGGCGAATCATCGACGCCGTGCTCTCTGTGGGCAGGGGTTGAGCTGCGCCAGCTCACGGTGAGCGATATGCAGGAGCGTCGCCGGGACATGCAGGTTCATCGCGACCACGTTGGGCGGTCCGTTCACCGGGTCAGGGCCAGGCTCCATCCAGGAGAAGGTGAAGACCGCGAGCTGTATACCGCCCGGCACCTCCGCCTCATACAGCGATCCGGGCTTGATGTGATGGATGGAGCCGACGCGCACCAAAGGATCGGCCAATGCCTTGGCCATTCTGCGGTCCATCTCCGAACCGGCCCTACCGGTTGGCATCACTCGCCCCATCCCGGCCGAGAATCCTGGCCAGCACCTCAGGGGCGCGCTCGACCTCGTCCACTGGGGTCACGCCCTCCCCACCCGGCTCCACCAGGAACCACCACCGGCCCGCCACCCGGTCACATCCGACGTCGACCGATAGGCCCGGACGGTCTTCCCTGATGATCTTGAGCACCGGCGTGGAGCCTTCGCCGCTCACCACGCCACACGCCAGCCCATGCGGATCGGCCACGATCGCCGCATCCAACGCCGCCAGATGCAACCGCCGTGAACCAAAGGCCGCGTTCAAATGACGGCTGATCAGGTTGCCGCCATCCTGCTGCATGGCCGAGCCGTCCGGGTCCACCGCCCGTGCCATCAGTCACTCCCTCCGGATGTCTGCGAATGGACGATATATTTGATCCGCTCCACCACATCCGGCACATCGGAGGCGCGACCGAGGAAAACCTCCAGAGCGACCCACTGAAACCACAACTGGCCGTCTAGCGGGTTCACGCGACAGCCGATCTGCTCCGCCAGTTCGGCCGTTCCCACTCCCGCCACGTGAAGCACAGGGGGATCACCGACCACCACGCGGACCTTGAATCCCGCCTCGGTGAGCGCCGTGCCCAGCTCTTCAAGGTGTCTTTTCGCCTCGGTCATTCCGTCCTCCGCACTGGATGCGCAGCAGGAACATAAGGCCGGGCTAGATGCGATCAAGGAGAAAAAGTGACAGCCACCTGGTGCGACCGGCAGGAAACTACGCTGCGCAATCAGGGAGCAGGCGAGGAGCTTCCCCCGCTCCCATGGTGAGCACGGCGACGCCGGATATCAGCGCGATTGGAGAGACCCGACAAACCAGGAGGGACGCGAGCAACTCACGGCGACCAAGGCGCCGATGAGAACTTTCATTACGTCTTCAAGGGCGCCCGCTGCGCGGGCGCCGGGCGGCCGCGCCCGGCTCTGCGAGCCGGGCATGCGGCCTGTTCCGTCCGGTCCCGGCTCGCAGCCCGGTCACGGCCGCCCCCTCCGAGCGCGCGTCATGAAGCCGAGCTGCGATCCAGCACCAGGCCACCAGCACGAGCCGTGTCCCGCTTGCCGGTTAGCCGGCCGGACAGCTGACCGTGCCCGAAGCGGGGGCTTCGCAGCCCCCAGCCCCCCGCGAGCCGGAGCACTCATCCGCGCGAACCTGCCTGTCACATCATCGCGCCGTTCGCGCGGATGAGCACTCCGGATCGCTGGTGAGCGAGCGCGAGAACCGCACGGGCCGCCGCAGCATGGGCGCAGTCACGCCGAGGCGCCGCACGAGCGACTTGAACAGGTCTTTCCCGGATCTGGGCGTGCCCCGGGCGTGCCCCACGCGTGCCCGGAGGCGCGGGAAACGGCGGTGTCTCGCGGGGACTCACGGTCACAAACGAGAACGGCCCCCGACCAGATCATCCCTGGTCAGGGGCCGTTCGATGTGGTGTGGCGGGTCCAGGATTCGAACCTGGGTAGGCTAAGCCGACGGATTTACAGTCCGCTCCCATTGGCCACTCGGGCAACCCGCCGTGGCGCCGTCTTCTGGCGACGGGGAAAGCTTAGCGGACCTGCGGGGTGTTCGTGACATCGAGGGCTGTGCGGCTCGGCGGCGGGGGGCGGCTGGCTAGGGTGGGTCGCTACGTGGGCTGGACTGGCCTCACAGGCTGTAAGCAGTGAGAGGGGTTTGTGCCGTGGCGGACTCGTCGTTCGACATCGTCTCGAAGCTGGACCGGCAGGAGGTCGACAACGCGGTCAACCAGGCCGCCAAGGAGGTGGCCAACCGGTTCGACTTCCGGAACGTCGACGCGGGGATCAAGTGGTCGGGAGACTCCATCGAGATCCAGGCCAACACCGAGGAGCGGGCCAACGCCATCCTGGACGTGCTGAAGGACAAGCTGGTCAAGCGGGGCGTGTCGCTGAAGGTGCTGGAGGCCGGCGAGCCGAGGCTGTCGGGGAAGGTCTACAAGCTGGGCGTCTCGCTCAAGGAGGGCATCTCCCAGGAGAACGCCAAGAAGATCAGCAAGATCATCCGGGATGAGGGGCCGAAGGGCGTACGGGCCCAGATCCAGGGTGAGGAGCTGCGGGTCAGCTCGAAGAAGAAGGACGACCTGCAGCAGGTGATCACGCTGCTGAAGGGCAAGGACCTGGACGTGGCGCTGCAGTTCGTGAACTACCGATAGATGATCTTCCTGCGGGCCGCTTGCCTGGCACTTCGCCCGGCCGGCGGCCCGGGGAGGGCACGAATGGGGCACCCTGCCGCCGCGGGGCACCGCGCCGAGGGCCTTGTCGACGATCGTGCGGGGCCGCTCCCCCGAGTCCGGCCGTTCCCCGACGTACTCGTTCAGGGTGAACGTCGGGTCGGAGTGCCCGAGGACGAGTTGCACGGTCCTGACGTTCGCGCCCTGGTGGATCAGCAGGGTCGCGAAGTAGCGCCGGAGGCAGTGCGGCCCCACCTGTGGCGGGATGCCGACCGCGCGAGCCAAGCAGCCTGACGGCTGAGCTCTTTCCGACTTGCCGTCCTGGCCGGTCAACGGGCCGCCGGACGTGCCTGGCTGACACCGTGGCCTTCGGCTCCGGCCGCTTCCACGGCCAGGCCAGGCGTCCCGGCTCCGACCATGCAGGGCTCACGAGCCAGGCTGGAATGGGCTCACCGATCCCCACGCTTGCCGGTACAGGATCCCTCCCGAATGCCACAGTGACTGCATTCAGTGAATTCACGTCACATGCTGCAACTAAAGAGGCATGATAGGGGGACTGGCCGACCCCCTGGGGGGACGTCCGCTCCCCCAGGGGTGCGGGGTGACCGGAAGGTGCGCGCACCATGAGCCGAGCCGAGAGACGAGCCAAAATCACCCCCGAAGGACGCGCCAGAGGAGCGCGCCTGCGGACCGAACGCGACCGTCGCGGATGGGGCCGCCGCGAGCTGGCCCGCCTCCTGCTCGACACCATCGATGACCGGCAAAAACCCTCGCACGTCATCGTCGCCGGATACATCAAGGAGTGGGAGGAAGGCGGGGGAATCTCCGCCATGTACCGCACCGCCTACGCCAAGGTGTTCGACCTCCCCGAGGGCGAACTGTTCACCGTAGAGACGCAGCGACGTACGTTGGAAGCGACAGTGATCCCGGATGATGGGGATGACGACGTGGAGCGTCGCGCGCTGCTGCAACTGCTGGCCTCGCTCGGAGCCGGGGCTGCTCTACCTGCTTCCTCACTAGAACCACTCCGCAGCGGCTTGGAGGCCACGCTCAACGCAGGTGCCGACATCGGTGAGTGGGAGCACGTCGCGTGGGAGTACGGCCACACCTACGTGTCCACTCCCTCGGCCAAACTCGTCACGGACCTGGCCGCCGATGTCGCGGATGTTCAGCGCCTGCTGGACCGGACGTCGCAGCCTGCGGCCCGCGCAAGGCTGCTGCGCGTCAGCGCTCGACTCCTGGCGCTGATGGCGGACGGCCTGCACAGCCTTGGCGCCGATGGTGCCTCCCGGCGCTGGTGGCGGACCGCCCGGCATGCCGCCGACGCCTCCGGGGATCTGGACATCGCCACATGGGTACGAGCCCGCGAATCGTTCAACGCCCTACACTCCGGTCGGCCGACGCGGTCAGCTCTGCTGCTGGCTGAAGACGCGGTGCGGATCGCTGGGGGAAGGCCCTCGCTCGGTGCCGTGGAGGCGCACAAGAATTGTGCCTACGCACTAGCACGGCAGGGGGACGCCGATCGATCGAAGAAGGCCGTCGATGCGATGCGGGCGACATTCGAGCGACTGCCCGAAGAGGTCGTCTCCGACACCGGCAGCCTGTGGGGCTGGCCAGAGCGGATCCTGTACCTGGCGGAGGGGTACGTGTCCACGATGCTCGGCGAGCCTGCCGCCGTGGCCGCCCAGGAAAAAGCATTGGCGTCCTACCCTGCCGAGTGGCGGACAGACGTTGCCAAGATCCGTCTCCTACAGGCGATCACCCTTGTTCAGGGTCGAGAGGTCAAGGCGGGCCTTGAGCATGCCGTGACCGTTATCGAGGCCTTCCCGAGCGATCGGCGTCGTGGCAGCGTGCTGCATCTGGCGGCCAAGGTTGCGGAGGACCTGCCCGATCAGGCGCACGCCCTGCCCGCTGCCCGCGAGTTGCGGGCGCTGACGGCCGGCGTCTGATCACCCGCTGAGTAGTGCTGGAGGCAGTGCGGCCCCACCCTCGGCGGGGTGCCGACCGCGCAGGCCGAGCGGCCTGACGGCTGATCCCCGCGCTTGTCGGCGCACAATCCCTCCCGAATGTCGCAGTGACTGCATTCAGTGAACCCTTGTCACCCAACGAGATTCAAAAGGCATGATGGGGGGACTGGCCAACTCCAGGGAACGCCCGCACCCTTGAAGGGCGCGGGTGACCGGAAGGTGCGCGCACCATGAGCCGAGCCGAGCGACGGGCCAAGATCACCCCCGGAGGACGCGCGAGAGGAGCGCGGCTGCGGGACGAACGTGAACGTCGCGGGTGGGGCCGCCGCGAACTGGCCCGCCTCCTGCTCGACACCATTGACGAACGGCAGAAGCCCTCACACGTCACTGTCGCCAGCCACATCAAGGAATGGGAGGAAGGCGGGGGAATCTCCGCCATGTACCGCGCCGCCTACGCCACGGTGTTCGGCATCCCCGAGGACGAACTGTTCGTTCCCGCCCAGGCGTTGCACGGGGAGCCGGCGTGCGATGACGAGCTGGAGGCGCTCGAACTGACGCGCCGCGTCGCCGCAACCGACGTCGGAGACGAGACCCTGACCGCGCTGGAGATGGCCGTCGACGATCTCGCGTCCGCCTATCCGCGCACACCACCGGCCGAACTGCTGGCACGCACCCGCCGCCACCTCGGCTACGTCTCCCGGCTCATGGACGCGCGGATGACGCTGGCCGAGCGGCGGCGCCTGGTCATCGTCGGCGGATGGCTGTCCCTGCTCGCCGCGACATGTGACATCGACCTCGGTCGGCGCCCGGCCGCCGCCGCGCGCCTGCGTACCGCCGCCCAGCTCGCCGAGCACGCCGACCACCCCGAGATCCTCGCGTGGACGTTGGAGACGCAGGCGTGGCAGACGCTCATCGATGGCGACTACCGGAAGGCCATCACGTTGTCCCGGGGAGCGCAGGAGATCGCCCCGCGGAGCAGCTCGGCGTTCATCCAGGCGACCGCGCAGGAAGGGCGAGCGTGGGCCCGGCTCGGCGCCGGTCCGGAGACCCGCGACGCCCTGGCACGCGTGGAACGACTCGTGGCGCCCCTGTCGATGCCGGACCGGCCCGAACACCATTACCGGTACGACCCGGCCAAGAGCGACGCCTACACCGCCACCACGTTGTCATGGCTGGGGGACCCTGCGGCCGAGCCGTACGCGCGCGGTGTGCTGGCCCGCCTGGAGGCCCCAAGCAGCGGTCCGGCCCGGCCGCGCCGTGCAGCGTCCGCACGGCTCGATCTGGCCCTGGCTCTGCTCGCCGCCGACCAGCCCGACGAGGCGGCGCACACGGCTTTGCAGGCCGTGACCAGCGGCCGGTTGGTGCCGTCGAACTACTGGCGCGCGGCCGAGGTCATCGGCGCCGTGGAAGCCCGGAGCGTCCGGGGAGTGGCCGACCTCCGGGACGCGTACCACGAGCTATGCTCGCCCGCCGAACACGACCCCGGCGAAGCCTGACGTGCGTGAGTCCGGCCGTCCGGGAACTCCAGGCGGCGACGGCGCTACGCTGATCCCCGCGTACACCGGCGCCCCGTCACCTCACCAAGGGACGGGGTGCCTGTCTTTCCCGGACGTACGAGGGCCCCGCCGGCCGGTGACCGGCGGGGCCCTCACCGTTGATGTGGGCGATCGTGCCGGGGGTCGTTGCAGGACTTTGCGGGACGACGTCTTGCCTGGTCAGAAGGAAGATCACCGGACCGGTGCCGGTGGCTTCAGAACGCTTTCAGTTCGTGGACCAGCGGTGGGAGTGGGAGATCACGCGGCCGGGTCGCCGGGGGGTGACGCACCGGCCGCGTGACGACCCGGGTACCGCCCGCGCCGTTCGCGGCCCCGGGAGTGGGAGGGGTGCGCCGGAGCCATACCCCGCCAAAGGCCGTCCGGCGCACCCATGTCTGTTGTGACGCCGGATCGGTCGGCAAGGTTCATGCCGATCGCGATGTTCTCGACCGGACCGGGGCCGAGCAGGCTGAGCCGGGCGGGGGCGGGGTCAGCCGGCCAGGGGGGTCTGTCTGCCGGGCTGTTCGTCCGGCATCAGGGTGCGCGCCAGTACGCCCAGGTCGAGGTCGAGGACCCGGGCGAGGGCGGCGACGGTGAAGAAGGCGGGTGCCGCGATGGCGCCGCGTTCGATCTTGCGCAAGGTGTCGAGGGAGATGCCGGCCTCGTGGGCCACGGCGGCGGCGCTGCGCGGCCCGCGGGCGGCACGGAGCACCTGCCCGAGCGCCTTGCCCCGGTCGCGCTGTTCTTCCGTCAGCGGCGTACGCACCATGGCGATGACTCTACTAGGGATAAGAATACTGGTATTAGAATACCGGCCATGGTGAGCTACAAGAGTCCCCGAGAGTTGTCGGTCATGCGTGAGGCGGGCCGGGTGGTGGCCGTCACGCTGGAACGGGTCGCGGCGGCGGCCGAGCCCGGTATGACCCTGGCGGAGCTGGACGCGATCGCGGCCCGGTGCATCAAGGAGCACGGCGCGCAGCCGTCGTTCCTGCACTACCTGCCGCGGTCCGCGCCGACGCCCTATCCGGCGGTGACGTGCCTGTCGGTCAACGAGGTGGTCGTGCACGGCATCCCGGACGGGCGGAAGCTCCGGCAGGGAGACCTGCTGTCGATCGACTGCGGCGCCGAGGTCGGCGGCTACCACGGTGACGCGGCCGTCACCATCTCGATCGGACCGCCCGACGCGGCGGCGGCACGGTTGCTGAAGGTCACCGAGAGGGCCCTGAAGCGGGCGATCGAGGCGGCACAGCCCGGCGCGCGGCTCGGCGACGTCTCGCACGCCGTGGAGACCGTGGGCCGGGAGGCCGGGTACGGGATCCTGGAGGGCTGCGGCGGGCACGGCATCGGCACGGCGATGCACGAGGACCCCTCGGTGCCCAACACCGGACGGCCCGGACGCGGCCTCCGGTTGCGCGAAGGGTTGACCATCGCGATCGAGCCGATGTTCCACGAGGGCGGGGACGACGGCGGCTTCGTGTTGCGGGACGGCTGGAGCATCGTCACCGCGGACGGCAGCCGCGCCGCCCACTTCGAGCACAGCGTGGCCGTCACCGCGGACGGCCCCGTCATCCTCACCGCACCATAGGCCCGGGACCGCCGACCATGCGCTCCAGGCGGGCGACGCGTTCGGCGGTGGGTGGGTGGGTGGAGAACAGCCGGCCGATGCCGACCCCGCGGAACGGGTTGGCGATCATCAGGGAGCTGGTGGAGGCCAGCTCCGGATCCTGGGGCAGCGGCATGGCCCGGGTGCCCGCCTCGATCTTGCGCAGTGCGGAGGCCAGCGCCAGCGGGTCGCCGGTGAGCCGGGCCCCGGAGGCGTCCGCCTGGTACTCGCGGGTCCGGCTGATGGCCAGTTGCACGACGGTGGCGGCGACCGGCCCCAGGATCAGCATCAGCAGGGCGCCGAACGGCCCGGGGCCCTCGTCGTCCTCCGAACGGCCGATCGGCAGGAACATCGCCAGGTAGGACAGGTAGGTGATGACCGTGGCGATGGCGGCGGCCACCGAGGAGATCAGGATGTCGCGGTTGTAGACGTGCGACAGCTCGTGCCCCAGCACGGCGCGCAGCTCCCGTTCGTCGAGCATGCGCAGCAGGCCCCGGGTGCAGCAGACCGCCGCGTTGCGCGGGTTGCGGCCGGTGGCGAACGCGTTGGGCTGCATGGTCTCCGACACGTACAGCCGGGGCATCGGCTGCCGGGCCGCGGTGGACAGCTCCCGGACCAGCCGGTAGAGCAGCGGGGCCTCCACCTCGCCCACCGGATGGGCGCGCATCGAGCGCAGCGCGATGCGGTCGCTGAAGAAGTAGGCGATGCCGTTGGTGGTCAGGGCGATGACCAGCGCGACGGCCAGCCCCGCGCGGCCGCCCAGCGCCCAGCCCACCGCCAGCATCAGCGCGGACAGCGCGCCGAGCAGGGCGGCCGTTTTGACACCGTTGAACTGCACTTCGGTCAGCCTCCCGGTTACCTCGCCATTCCGCGTGACCGCGGCCCCCGTACGGCGTACGTCCTGACAACGGTTTGACCTCGGTAAACGTTCCCGTGACCGGGCCCGCGGCGGCGCGGACACCCTGCGACTCGGGCATCCCGACGGCGCAGACGCCCAGGCGGCGCGGACGCCCAGCAGCGCGGGCACCCTGCGGCTCGGGCATCCCGACGGCACAGGTATCCCGGCAACGCGAACGTCCCGGCAACACGGACATCCCGGCCGCGCGGACGTCCCGACGGCACGGACGCCCAGGCGGCGGGTGCCTCAGGTGATGGCGGCGGCCGCCTGCAGGACCAGTTGGGGGGCGACCGACAGCACCACGGCGCCGGCCGCCGCCGCGCCGATGGCCGCGCGGACCGCGGCCCCGCGGGGCATCCGCGGCGGCTCGGCGGCGCCGGAGGGCGCGGCGAACAGCCGGGCCGCCCAGGCCAGGTAGTAGTACAGCGCGATGACGGTGTTGACGGCCATGACGACGGCCAGCCAGGTCGCCCCGCCCGCCACGGTGGCCCGGAAGACGACGATCTTGGCGAACAGGCCCATCACCCCCGGCGGCAGTCCGGCCAGGCAGATCAGGAAGAAGGCCATGGCGGCGGCGGTCGCGGGGTTGCGCCGGGCCAGGCCGCGGTAGTCGTCCAGGGTGTCCCAGGACGGGGCCGGGCCCGCGGCGGGGGCTCCCGCACGGCGCCGGAACCCGATCACCACGGCGAACGCCCCGATGTTCATGACGCTGTAGATGGCGACGTAGGCGACGGTGGCCGCCACCGCCTCGGGCAGCCGTTCGTCCCCCACCGCCAGCGGGGCCAGCATGTAGCCGGACTGGGCGATGGACGACCAGGCCAGCAGCCGGATCGCCGAGCGCTGCCGCAGCGCCACCAGGTTGCCCAGCGTCATGGTGACCGCCGCCAGGACGCCCAGCACCGGCCCCCACACATGCCCGTAGGCGGGCAGCCCGAGGGCCACCACGATCGTCAGCCCGGCGAACCCGGCGGCCTTGGAGACCACCGACAGGAACGCCGTCACCGGCAGCGGCGCCCCCTGGTAGACGTCCGGGGCCCAGAAGTGGAACGGCACGGCCGCGACCTTGAAGGCGAAGCCCGCCAGCACCATCACCACGCCCACCGCCGCGACGGGCTCCAGGTCGCCGGGCACCCGCCCCAGCGCCGGGGCCACCCGGTCCAGGTGCATGGCGCCGGTCACCCCGTACAGCAGGCTGATCCCGAACAGCATCACCGCCGTGGAGATCACCGAGACCAGGAACAGCTTCAGCGCCGCCTCGGAGGCCACCCCGTCGTACCGCCGCAGCGCCACCAGCGCGAACACCGGCAGCGACAGCGTCTCCAGCGCCACCACCAGCAGCACCAGATCGCGGGCGGCCACCAGGGTCAGCGCCCCGGCGATCGCGGCCAGCAGCAGGAAGTGGAACTCCCCCGCCGGCAGCCGGGCGCCCGCCGCAGTGATCTCCTCCAGCGACAGCAGTACGACCACCAGCGCCGCCGCCAGCACCACGCCCTGGAAGATCAGCGTGAAGTCGTCGGTCACGTAGGAGCAGGACGGCGGCCCGTTCCCGCGCAGGTCTCCGGTCAGGCAGAACGTGGCGCGCCGGTCGCCGAGGGCCAGCGCTATCACGGTGACCAGCGCCGCCCCCACCGCGCCGAGCGAGACCAGTCCCAGCACCCGGCGGGACGCCCCGAAGGCGTCGGCCAGCAGCAGCGCGATCGCCGCCACCGCCACGATCAGCGGTGGCGCGATGGCCGCGTAGTCGATCGACTGGATCATCCGCGCCTCCCAGCGGGACCCACGCCACGGCGGCGGCCGAGCCCGGCGGTGGCGGAACCGGACGGTGCGGTCATCAGCCGCCTCCCAGCAGGGTCCGGACCGGGGCGGTGGTCAGGTCGAGCAGCAGCTTGGGCCACAGCCCCACCAGCAGCGTCAGGATCACCAGCGGTACCCAGGCGGCGTACTCGGACGAGGTGGGTGCCGGGAGCACCGCGTCACGGCGGTCCTCGGCCACCGGGCCGTGGGTGACCCTGGCCAGCAGCCGCAGGAAGTAGGCGGCGGTGAGCACCGCGCCCAGCGCGCCCACCGCCATGAACGTCACGAACGTCTCGCGCGGCAGCCCGCCGTCCGGCCGGTAGGCGCCCAGCAGCGCCAGCATCTCCCCCCAGAAGCCCGCCAGCCCCGGCAGCCCCAGGCTCGCCACGGACGCGAACGTCAGGAACGCCGCCAGCCGGGGGGCGCTGGTGAGCATCCCGCCGCCCAGGGCGGCCAGGTCGCCGGTGCCGTACCGCTCCTTGACGGCCCCGGCCAGGAAGAACAGCAGTCCCGTGATCAGGCCGTGCGCGATGTTGCCGAACAGCGCCGCGTTCACCCCGACCGGGGTCAGCGTCGCGATGCCCAGCAGCACGAAGCCCATGTGGCCGACCGAGGAGTAGGCGATCAGCCGCTTGAGGTCGCGCTGGGCGAGGCAGGCCAGCGCCCCGTACACGATCCCGATCACGGCCAGCAGCCCCAGCCACGGCGCCCACACCTGCGCGCCCTCGGGCGCCACCGGCAGCGCGATGCGGACGAACCCGTAGGTGCCCATCTTCAGCAGCACCCCGGCCAGCAGCACCGAGCCCACGGTCGGTGCCTCGGTGTGCGCGTCCGGCAGCCAGGTGTGCAGCGGCCACATCGGCACCTTGACCGCCAGGCCGAGGCCGATGAGCACGAACGCCGTGATCTGGACGCCGCGTGACAGCCCGCCGCCGTGCCGTTCGGCGAGCGCGACCATGTCGAGGGTCCCCGCGTTCACCGCCACCAGCAGCAGCCCGACCAGCAGCACGCCGGAGCCCAGCAGCGTGTAGAGGATGAACTTGTAGGCCGCGGCCCGTCGTCCCGCACCGCCCCACAGCGCGATCACCACGTACATGGGGATCAGCACGACCTCGAAGAACACGAAGAACAGCAGCAGGTCCAGCGCGAGGAACGTGCCGAGCATGCCGACTTCGAGGACCAGCACCAGCGCGGTCAGCAGCCGGGCCGGTCCCCCGCTCGGCGGATGCCGCACCATGTGAACGAAGCACAGGAACGTCAGCAGCGCGGTCAGCACCACCAGTGGCAGCGAGACCCCGTCGACGCCCAGATGGAAGCGCAGGTCGATCGCGGGCGCCCAGGCCCAGTCGACGCCCTGCTGCATCCGGTGCGGCTCGCCGTGGTCGAACACCGCCGCCGTCACCAGCGCCAGCAGCAGCGTGACACCGGACACGGCCACGCCGTAGCGGCGGACGGCGGCGTCCCCGGGCAGGAACCGCGCGCCCGGCAGGAGCAACAGCAACGCTCCGGCCAGCGGTACCGCCAACGTGACGAGCAGGATCACAGCAGCACCACCACTCCGAGCACGAGGAGCAGGACACCGGCGAGCAGGGCCGTCAGATAGGTCTGCGCGTTGCCCGTCTGCAGCCGGCGCAGCGTCCCGCCGGCCAGCCTCGACCAGCCTGCGGTGCTCACCACCGCCGCGTCGATGCCTCGCCGGTCGGCCGCGGCGACCATGTGTGCCAGCGCCTGTACGGGACGTACGACCAGCGCGGCGTAGACCTCATCCACATAGAACGCGCGGTCGAGGACCTTGCGCAGCGGTCCGAGACGGTCGGCGGGATCGAGCGCCGGATCCCGGTTCCACAGGACGTAGACGACCGCCACCCCGGCGGCGGCCCACAGCAGCGACAGCCCCACGGAGACCAGGTGCGGACGTAGTTCCTCGGCGCCCAGGCCGAAGAAGCCCAGCAGCGCGGTGGGCACCGCCAGCGCCGCCACCGGCCAGGTCATCAGCGTCGGCGCCTCGCGCGCCTCGAACGTCGTGCGCGGCTCGCCGAAGAACGTCATCAGCCAGGCGCGCATCGCGTACGCGGCGGTCACCCCGACCGTGACGAGCAGCGCGATGTAGATCAGCCAGGCCATGCCAGCGGGGAGATGCGCGAACGCCGCCGCGGGTTCGCCGGGACCGACCGGCTCGTAGGCGGCGAAGCCGCGGGCCTGCGGCTGCTCGCTGAGCATTCCGCCGTGCGCCGCCGCGTGCCGGGCGCCCTCGATGATGGAGTCCTTGCTGAAGAAGCCGCTGACCGGAGGAAGGCCGACCAGCGCCGCGTACCCGGCCGTCATCGACCAGAACGTGACCGGCATCGCCCGCCGCAGCCCGCCGTAGTGCCCCAGCAGGTTGGACCCGGCCACGAAGATCACCGATCCGGCGGCCAGGAACAGCAGCGCCTTGAACGCCCCGTGCGTCACCAGATGGAAGATCGCCGCGCTCTGGGCGCCCACCGCCAGCCCCGCCGCCATGTAGGCGAGCTGACTGATCGTGGAGTACGCCAGGACGCGCTTGAGGTCGTTCTGTGCCAGCGCCGCCAGCGCGGATCCCAGCATGGAGACCACGGCCATGGCGCCCAGCACGGTCAGCGCGGCCGAGGAGGACAGGAACACCGGGTAGAGGCGGGCCACCACATAGACGCCGGCCGCCACCATCGTCGCCGCGTGGATCAGCGCGCTGATGGGCGTCGGGCCGGCCATCGCGTCCGGCAGCCAGGTGTGCAGCGGGAACTGCGCGCTCTTGCCGGCCACCCCGGCGAGCAGCAACAGGGCGGCGGCGGTGACCGTGGCCTGCGGCATCTCCGGGATCCGCGCCAGCACCCCGCCGATGGAGAAGGTGCCCGCGCCGATCCCCAGGACGAAGATCCCGATCAGGAACCCGACGTCGCCGATCCGCGTCATCAGGAACGCTTTGACGGCCGCCCGCGAGTTGGCCCGCTCCTCCCAGTGGTGGCCGATCAGGAAGTACGAGCAGACCCCCATGACCTCCCAGCCGACGTACAGCACCAGCAGGTCGCCCGCGTACACCACCAGCAGCATGGCGGCGGTGAACAGCGAGATGAACGCCGTGTAGGACGAGTAGCGCGGGTCCTTGGCCATGTAGGCGACCGAGTAGACCTGCACGGCCAGCGCGACGCAGCAGACCATCAGCCCGACCAGCGCCGCCAGCCCGTCCACCCGCAGGCCGACCGCGATGTCGATCGTGCCGGTCGGGATGGACGTCAGCACGCCGGTACGGACTCCGGGCTCGCGCCAGACCACCACCGCCACGATCAGCGCCAGCACGGTCGAGACCGCCATCGGCAGGCAGGCGATCAGGGCGGGGCCGTTGTGGCGGAGCCCGCGCAGCGCCATGTCGCCGGCGACCTGCCGCCCGAGTTCGGCCGAACGGGGACCGCCGCCCGGGACGGGGGCGGTCTCCGGCCGGGCCACCGGCAGGGGCGTGGTCGGCGCTTCGGCGCTCACCTCGACGGGCGTCTCCTCGGGTGTTCCGGGAGGCGGCTGGGCGTCGGGAGTCCGCGGGCCGCCGGGGCTCCCCGGAGCGCCGGCGGACGCGGCGGGCAGCGGACGGGCGCCCAGCCGCCGGGACGCCCAAGGCCCCAGCAGCATCCCGGCGAAGGCCGCCGCGAACGGCAGCAGGATCGTGAGCGAGGCCAGAACGATCACGTGGCGTCCCCCTCGCGCGCCACCGCGCTCGCCCGCCGCCGCGCCGCCTCGTCCACCGACCCCGGCCCGCCCGCCGACTCTGACCCGCCCGTCGGCACTGGTCCATCTGCCAGGTCTCCGGGAACGGCAGGCGTACCGGACGCGCCGGGTGCGCCGGGCGGCTCGCCGAGGGTGCTCAGCCGGTCCACCTCCACCATCCGGCGGTTGCGGAAGATCAGCAGCACGATGGCCAGGCCCAGCCCGATCTCGGCGGCGGCGATCACGATCGTGAACAGGGTCAGCACCTGGCCGCCGTGCAGCCGGTCGCGCCACAGCACGTCGAAGGCCACCAGGTTCAGGTTGACCGCGTTGAGCATCAGCTCGACCGACATCAGCACCAGGATCGCGTTACGGCGGGCCAGCACCCCGTACACACCCACCGAGAACAGCAGCGCCGCCACGACGACGGGATAGACGGCATGCATCAGCCGCCGCCCTCCTCACGCCCCCGAGCACCGTCCGCCCCGCCCCGGGAGCCCTCGGCAGCACCGGCCTTGCCGTCGCCACCCTTGACGTCGGTCTCGGCGCCCGCGATCTCGGCACTGTGATCGACCTTGGCGCCACCGCCCTTGGAGCCGCCGCTCCCGGTGCGGCCGCCGGTGTCAGTACCGGCCCCGGTCTTAGCGCCGCCCACCCGGGCGCCGCCGTCCGGCGCGGGGCCGCCGGTCCGGGCGGGAATGTCCGTGCCGGGCTCGTCGTCCTCGGCGCCGATGTCGGTACGTGACAGCACGATGGCTCCGACCAGTGCGGCCAGCAGCAGCACCGACAGTACCTCGAACGGCAGCACCCAGGTGCGGAACAGGCTGCCGCCCAGCGGCTCGGCACCGCCGCCGCCCGCCTCCAGCCTGATCCGGGAGTCCCGGAAGCCCATCACCAGCACGGTGATCAGCACGGCGGCGGTGGCCACCGCGACGGCCAGCGCGGCCCAGCGGTTGCCGGAGTCCAGCGGGTCGTCCTCGCCGGAACGCGGCACCGGGCCGATCGGCGCCCGGGTCAGCATGATCCCGAACAGCAGCAGCACCACCACCGCGCCGACGTAGATCAGCACCTGCACCCAGGCCACGAACTCGGCGGTCAGCACCAGATAGCCGCCGGCCAGCGCACCGAACGAGACCACCAGCCACAGTGCCGCGTGGACCAGTTGCCGGGTGGTCACCACCATGACCGCCGAGCCCACCGCCACCACGCCCAGCAGGGTGAAGACGATCTCCTGTCCGGTCACGGCCCTCCGTTCCGTCCGGGACCCCGTCCGGCGGCCGGCCCCGCGCGCTGGGCCGCCCGCTCGGCGACCGTCACCTCCTTGGGCGTCTCGGCGGCCGGGTCGTGCGCCTGCGGCGGCGGCACCGTCCACATCCACTCGCGCAGCCGGTCCTTCTCATGGGTGAGCTCGGCGATGTCGTACTCGGCGTACTCGAACTCCGGCGACCAGAACAGCGCGTCGAACGGGCACACCTCGACGCAGATCCCGCAGTACATGCACAGCGCGAAGTCGATCGCGAACCGGTCCAGGACGTTGCGGGTGCGGGGACGGCCGCCGCCCTCGGCCGGCAGCGTCTCCTTGTGGGAGTCGATGTAGATGCACCAGTCGGGGCACTCGCGCGCGCACAGCATGCAGACCGTGCAGTTCTCCTCCAGCAGCGCGATCACCCCCCTGCTGCGGGGCGGCAGGTCGGGCTGCACCTCCGGGTACTGACGCGTGACGGACCGCCGCGTCATCGTCCGCAATGTGACGGCCAGCCCCTTGGCCAGTCCGCCTCCTGGTAGCCGTGCCACGGCCCCATGATTGCGTATGACGCCCCGGGAAGAAACGCCGCATCCCCCTACGCAACGCGACGACCATCCCCTCGACCCGGTGACTTCCGCCGTTCCGGTGCGAGGGAACGCGGCGCGTCGTCCAGTCGTCATACCGGGTGTGAAGTAAGAGGCAAGCGGCGCCTTAGGAGCCCTTATGGCGTGGCCGGGAAATCAGCCTCCCCCGAGGCCCCCTCATCAACCGCATCCCCCCTACCGGCCTCACCCGCCCCGGGGGGCGCGGCCGTATCCGCCGACACCGCCCGGGCCTCCGCTCCATCCGCTGCCGCCTCGTCCACTGCCGCCCATGCCGCCGGAGCCGCCGCGGTCCCAGGGCGTGCTGTGGGCGTTCACCCCGCTGATTACGTGTGGCTTCGCCACGCCGTTCACGTTCACGTACGCGGCGGTCAAGCGGCGGTCGGCGGGCCTGGCGGTGGCCTCGGCCGGTTACCTCGCCGGCTGGTCCGCGATGATCACGTTCATGGACGCGGGCTGGCCGCTGTCCGCGCTGGCCTCCATGCTGCTGATGATCCTGTGGATCGGCGGCTTCGCGCACGCACTGACCGTCCGGACCCGCGTCTACCCGCAGGCCGCTCCCCGGGACAAGGCCAACGAGTACGCCATCCATGTCGCCAAGTACCGGCGCACGTTGCGCGAGGAGGCGCGGACGCTGGCCGCCGAGGACCCCGCCCTGGCCCATGAGCTGGGAATCGGCCGTCCCGACGTGCCCCGCGCCTATGACGACGGTGGGCTGATCGACGTCAACCACGCGCCGCCGTTCGTGCTGGCCACGCTGCCCGGCATGACGTCGGAGCTGGTCGAGCGGATCGAGCGGATCCGTCGGGAGCAGGGCCCCTTCGTCTCGGTGGAGGAGCTGGCGATCAACGCCGACCTGCCGCCCGACCTGGTGACCCGCGTCGGCGAGTACGCCATCTTCCTGCCCTGACCCGCGGCGGCCTGAGATCCCGTCAGCCCTCGACGGCGACCTTGATGACGCCGGTGAGGGCGAGCTGGGCCAGGGCCAGCGGCACCAGCCAGGCCCAGGCCAGGCGCTGGAGCTGGTCCTCGCGCATCCGCGGGTAGCTGACCCGCAGCCAGATCACCACGAACGACAATGCGGCCACCTTCAGCAGCGTCCACAGCCAGCCGAGCTGGGTGTCGGCGAACGGGCCGTGCCAGCCGCCCAGGAACAGCACCGTGGTCAGCGCGCACAGCACCACGATCCCGGCGTACTCGGCCAGGATGAACAGCGCGAACCGCAGCCCGCCGTACTCGGTGTAGGGGCCGAAGATGATCTCCGAGTCGGCCACCGGCATGTCGAACGGGGGCCGCCGCAGCTCGGCCAGCCCGGCGACGAAGAACACCACCCCGCCGATCGCCTGCCAGGGCAGCCACCACCACTGCCACTCGTCCACGATCGTGGTCAGCGACAGGCTGCCGGCCGCCATCGCCACCGACGCCGCCGCGAACACCATCGGCAGTTCGTAGGACATCAGCTGGGCGGCCACCCGCATCCCACCCAGCAGCGAGTACTTGTTGGCGCTGGCCCAGCCCGCCATGATCGCGCCGATCACGCCGACGCCCATCACCGCCAGCGCGAAGAACAGCCCGAGTCCCAGGTCCAGCACCACCTGGCCGCCCGGCCCGACCGGCACCACGACCAGGACCACCAGGTAGGGCACCAGCGCGACCGCCGGGGCCAGCTTGAAGATCCGCCGGTCGGCGGCGCGCGGGACGACATCCTCCTTCTGCGCGAACTTCACCCCGTCGGCGACCAACTGGGCCCAGCCGTGGAACCCGCCGGCGTACATGGGCCCGAGCCGCCCCTGCATGTGCGCCATCACCTTGTGCTCGGCCTGCCCCACCAGCAGCGGCAGCACTGCGAACAAGGCGGCGAGCAGCGCCAGCTTGAGCGCCACCTCAAGGACCTCAGGCATCGCCACCCCCGTCGATCCCCCGCGGCCGCCGCCCCCGCCCGGCCTCACCGGACTCTTCGCTCCGTCCCGGCGACTCATCCGCACCAGCCGGCCCGCCACCTGCGGACGGCCCGCCCCCGCCGGACCCCTCACCCCGATCCGGCCGTTCGCCCCCGCCGCCCGTTTCCCCTCGGCCAGACGCTCCAGCCACATCCGACGACTCAGCACCGCGAACAGGCTCAGCACCGCCCGGCCGGGTTCCCCGACCTGGGCGTTCCGGACGAGGTGGGCGTTCCGGTCGGGACGGGCGGTCGGGGCGGGCCGAGGTGGTGGCCTGGGGGCCCCAGTCGTCGGGGACGCCCGGGGGGCGGACGCGGCGGCGGCTGGGGGCGCCGGTGCCGCTCTCGCCGGGTTCCTTGGCGCCTGGCCAAGGCTTGGCGACCCGCGCGGCCAGTACGAAGTCCTTGCGCAGCGGGTTGCCCTGGAAGCCGTCGGGCAGCAGCAGCGGCTTGAGGTCGGGGTGGCCGTCGAAGACGACGCCGAACATCTCGTACGTCTCGCGCTCGTGCCAGGCGGCGCCCCGGTAGACGCCGGTCGCGGTCGGCAGCAGCGGCCGCTCGCGCGCCACCAGGGTGCGGATCAGCAGGTGGTGGCGCTGCCGCAGGGAGTAGACGTGGACGACGACGCGGAACCCGTCGGCCTGCTCGTCCACCGCCGTCAGCCAGTCGAAGTAGTCGCAGTCCAGTTCCGTCCTGGCGAAGTCGAGCGCGGCCAGCCAGGACACCGCGGGGACGTCCACCACGGGCTGCCCGAAGCTGTCGGACAGGACGGCGTCCTCACCGAAGCGCTCCGCCCAGGCGGCGGCCGGTTCCCGCGCGTTCACCCGCGCCGCCGTTCTCCGCCGCGGCCCTCGTCCTCGCCGTCGGCATCGCTCTCGGCGTGGCCCGGGTCGTCGCCGAATCCGGGGATGAAGGACAGGTCGCTGGCGGGCCTGCCGACCGTGGGCAGTTCGGTCGTGGGAGCCTCCGCCTCGGACGTCTCACCACCGCCCGCGTGTCCGCCGGCGGTCCCTTCGGCCGGGTCGGGGGGCTGGACGATCGGCAGCCTTTCGGTCCGCTTCGCGTCCTCCGACGACACGGCTTCCTCTGGCGGGGCGACCGGCTGAGTGACTCCGGCCGCATCCTCAGCGGATTCGACCACCGGAACCGGCTCAGTGACTCCGACCGGCTCCTCAGCGGGCGCAACCGTCGGAACCGGCTGAGTCACCCCGGCCGTCTCGTCGGCGGGCTCAGCCACCGGGACCGGCTGGGTGGGTTGCTCCGCCTGTTCGGTGGGCGGGGGTGTCGGGGCGGTTTCGGTGGACTGCTCGGTCTCCGTAGACGGCTGGATCACCGGGACCCCCGCCGTGGGGACGTCCGCCTCGTCGAAGAAGGTGTCGAGGGGCGGCTGGTCGGTGTCCCAGTCGGCGGGGACGTCCCCGAAGTCCACGGGAGGCGGGGGCGGGGGCAGGATCGGCCGGCGTAGGACGGTGGCCTCCATCCGGCGGGCGGGCGGAGCGGGGGCCACCGGCTCGCCGGCCGGGCCGTACCGGTCGCCCAGCGACTCGCCGGCGATCTTCTCCTGGAGATGGATGATCCCCTGCAGCAGCGCCTCCGGGCGCGGCGGGCAGCCGGGCACGTAGACGTCCACCGGGATGATCTGGTCGACGCCCTTGGTCACGCAGTAGGAGTCCCAGTACGGGCCGCCGCAGTTGGAGCAGGCGCCGAACGAGATGACGTACTTGGGCTCGGGCATCTGCTCGTACAGCCGCCGGATCGCGGGCGCCATCTTGTCGGTCACCGTGCCCGACACCACCATCAGGTCGGCCTGGCGGGGGCCGGGCGCGAACGGGATCACGCCCAGTCTGATGAAGTCGTGCCTGCTCATCGAGGTGGCGATGAACTCGATCGCGCAGCAGGCCAGGCCGAAGTTGAACACCCACAGCGAGTAGCGCCGGCCCCAGTTGAGCACGAACTTGATCGGCTTGGGGGCCAGCCGCGACATCGGCCCGACGCCGGGGGGCGGCAGATCCACGGTGCTCACTACTGCATTCTTACAGCCCCGCCGCCGTCCCGCCGAAGCCGGACTTCACCGGGGGCGGGGCGGGCCCGCTCAGACCCAGGAGAGCACGCCCTTGCGGCCCGCGTAGACCAGGCCGGTGAACAGGAACCCCAGGAACACGAACATTTCGACCAGTGTCGTCGTCCCAAAGCCGGGGGCCGCGAACACCGTGGCCCACGGGAAGAGGAAGACGGCGTCGACGGCGAAGACCACGTACAGGTAGGCGAAGACGTAGTACCGCACGTACGACTGCGCCCAGCCCTCACCGACCGGGTCGACGCCACACTCGTAGGTGGTCAGTTTCTCCTCGGTGAGCCGGTGCGGACGCAGCAGCCGGTTGGCCGCCAGGCCCCCGCCGACGATGCCGCAGCCGAGCAGGAGGAGCACCACGACGACCAGGTACGAACCGAAGTAATCATCCATGGCCCACCTCCAGTCCGTCCGCGGCGCCCACGGACATCGCTCCCCATGCCTTCCGGGACGTCACGGTCAAGTATCGCCAATGGCGCGGAGCGGCGGGGGGCCTGCCTCCGTCCAAAGATGTATAGAGCAGAATGTCCGTCCTTTGCGCCACACTGAGGGTGCATTGCGGCAAGTCCGCCCTGGAAGGAACGCGCCTCGATGAGTAGCCCCCCGCCACCTCCCGGCTGGAATCCGCCTCCCGGCGGTCCCGCGTGGCCTCCGGCCGGGCCGCCCGGACCGCCCGGAAACACACCGCCGCCGTTCGTCCCGCCCGGCGGCACACCGCCGCCGTTCCCGCCGCCCGGGGGCACACCGCCGCCGTTCGGTCTGCCCGGACCGCCCCCGCCGCCGCGCCGGTCCAACGCCGGGGCGATGCTGGCCATCATCATCGGCGGCGGGCTCGTGGTGATCCTGATCATCGCCGCGGCGTTCTTCGTGCTGCTGGGCAACAACGACAAGTCCCCCACTGAACGGCTGGCCGCCGCCGCCCGTTCCCTGTCGTCGGCGCGCGCGCTGACCCTGAAGGGCACCTTCGGCACCGAGCGGATCGAGGGCGAGGTCAAGGTCACCGCCTCCGGCCGGGTCACCGGCCCGGTGACCTGGTCCGGCGACCGGGTGACCCTGCTGTCCACCGACGGCAACCTGTTCGTCAAGGCCGACCGGTCCTACTGGTCCAAGAACCTGACCACGACGGACGTCGACGACCTGCCCGGCAGCGGCGAGCACTGGGGCAAGGTGGAGCCCACCAAGCTGACCTTCGACTTCAAGCAGTACGCCACGCCCTCCGCGCTGGCCGCCAAGATGCGCTCGATCACCAAGTTCAGCGTGCGCTCCGACGTGGAGACCACCCTGCGGGGCCGCGACGTCATCAAGATCACCACGCTGAGCGGCACCTACTACCTGTCCGCCGACGACGACGAGCTGCTGCGGGTGGAGAGCATCAGCCCGGCCGTCAACGCCGACGTCACCGCGCAGACCGGGTCGGCCGCCAGTGCCACGGTGAACGAGCTGCGCACCCGGATCGGCGAGCTCAAGGACGCGTGGGACGCCACCAAGTCGCCGCGCCTACAGAAGATCGACGGCTGCAAGAACGAGAGCGCCGCGGGCTGCACCGTCCGCGTCCAGCTGTGGACCTCCGGCGCGTCCGGCGGCACCACGCAGGTCAACGTGTACGTGTGGATCACCGCGACCACCAAGACCGGGCGCAGGCTCGGCGACTGCACCGCCACCGCCACCACCACCGGCCTCACCTCGGTGTGGACCCAGTGCCGGGTGTCCGGTCCGCAGTGGCGGAGCTTCTACAACACCCAGAACACGACCCTGCGCTGGTGGATGCAGGGCATGCCGGTCGCCATCGGGGCCACCCAGAGCGAGATCCAGGCGATGCAGGCCGCCCTCGACCGGGAGTGAGCCGGGTGTGAGCCCGCAGTGAGCACGGCTACAGTGCCGGACGAGTCCGCCACACGCGAGCGGTTCGTCCGGCACTGTCGTGTCGGAGCGCCATGGGGTTTCCGGGCGGGCGGTCGGGCTGAGATCCTTGCTTGCCGGTCCCCGGGGCCGAGCGAGCCCCGGGCCGGTCGCGGTCCCGGCTCCGGCCCCGGTCGCCCGTGACCCCATCGCGGTGCCCCTGACGGGCTCCGACCAGCACGCAGCAGGAGGAACGTCGGCGGTGAGCTCTTCCCAACCGTGGCCGTCCGGGCAGCCGAGCCCTCCGACGCCCCAGCCCCCGCCCGCCGACGGCTCCTCGGCCCGGCGCCCGCGCGTCCCCAAGCCGGTCGTCGCGGGCCTGGCGGTCACGCTGCTGGTCGGCGCGGTGATCGCGCTCGGCGCGCTGTGGGGGGACGGCCCGGACGAGGGCGCACCGGCCGGGGCGCAAACCAGCAGCCGCCCGGCCGCCCCGCGCTGGACGGCCAAGGCCGCCGCACGGCTGGAGACCCTGCCCGCCCTGCGCTACACCGGCACGTTCACCTCCAGCGGGCGGCGCGTCCAGGCCAGGCTCTCGGTGACGCGGGCCGGCTCGGCGGTCGGCACGCTCACCTGGAACGGCCGGCAGGCACAGCTGGTGAGCGTGAACGGCACGACGTACCTGAAGGGCGGGCCGGTCTTCTGGGCGTCGGCGGCCGGCCCGACCGCCCGGCCTGAGGACTTCGCCGGGCGGTGGTCCAAGGCACCCGTCACGGTGCTCGGCTTCGACGTCAAAACGTTCCTGTCCCCGTCGTCGATCGCCGAAAAGGTGCACGACTCGGCGGCCGGGGACGCCCCCGGCCGGGTCGGGGGGCGCCCCGCGCACCGGGTCGAGACCCCGCTCGGCGTCTACTGGCTGTCAGCCGCCGAGCCGTACGAGCTGCTGCGCGTGGAGGGCGCGTCGGACGCCGGCTTCGACGTCGTGACGCTGCCGGACGCCGCCGGGGTGCTGACCGAGCTGCGCACGCGGGTGGCGGCCCTCGGCGGGGCCCGCGACCCGGGGGTGCGCTTCGAGCACGGCGAGCTGAAGTTCGTCAACTGCAACGAGAACGTCAGCGGCTGCACGGTGAGCCTGCCGGTCTCCACCCAGACGCCGGCCGTGGCGGACGGCTCGGCCGGGCCGGGCACGGGCGGCGGCACGTCCATGCGCGCCGTGCTGACGGCCACGATCAGCGCCGACGGTCGCGCGCTGGGCTCCTGTACGGCCGTCCAGCCGCTGGGACCCGCCCGGAAGGCGACGCTGAGCTGCACGGTCACCAGCGCGGGCTGGAAGGCGTGGATGCGGCGGGCGCGGGACGTGCCGGGGCGGCACGAGTACACCGCCCAGGCCCGGGTGGTGGCCGAGGCGGTCTCCCCGGGTCAGGTCGCCGACCTGCTGAGGAGCGTGGACCGGGAACGGGCGGGCTCCTGACGCCAGGGCGGTGGCCCGTACGGAAATCGGCGTAACTATAGTTCCGCCTGTGAACGCCAAGTCGCCAGGGTGGCCGGCCGCCTCCGCCGTTCCGTCCCTGGCACCTCTCGCACTTCTCGCGCTGGTCCGCCGGTTGCACGTGGACCTGTGCCGGTTGGCGAGCTGCCTGTGTCCCTCTTGAACCGCCTCAAGGGTGAACGCCGCGCATCGTCCGCGTCGTACACCTTGCATGGAGGCGCGCCCTAATCGCCCACCGGCCGCGGGCACCATGTCAACCACCGGTCGATGTGATACGTCCTGTGTCAGGGTCACGGCACCCAGGACGGGCTGTCGCATCACGGGTCGGACGCCATGGCGCAGACCGGTCGCACCGGGCGAGGGGCGGCCCATCGGCGCCCCATGTCCACCGGAATATCCACCACTGCCCGGACGTAACATGAAGGTAAGCCTAAGTAGCATCACGGTTCCGGACGCCTCCCCCGGTCCCGATGCTGCGCGTCGAGGAGGTCTTCCTCTGTGACCAAACAGGTCCAGCAGCTCGACCGCGTCATCATCCGCTTCGCCGGTGACTCCGGCGACGGCATGCAGTTGACCGGTGACCGCTTCACCCAGGAGACGGCGTCGTTCGGGAACGACCTGTCCACGCTGCCCAACTTCCCCGCCGAGATCCGCGCACCGGCGGGCACGCTGCCCGGGGTGTCCAGCTTCCAGCTGCACTTCGCCGACCACGACATCCTCACTCCGGGTGACGCGCCCAACGTGCTGGTGGCGATGAACCCGGCGGCGCTGAAGGCCAACATCGGCGACCTGCCCCGCGGCGGCGACCTGATCGTCAACACCGACGAGTTCACCAAGCGCAACCTGGCCAAGGTCGGCTACGCGACCAACCCGGTCGAGGACGGCTCGCTGGCGGAGTACCGGGTCCACGCGCTGCCGCTGACCTCCATGACGGTCGGCGCGCTGACGGACTTCGACATCTCCAAGAAGGACGCCGAGCGCGCCAAGAACATGTTCGCCCTCGGGCTGCTGTCGTGGTTGTACCACCGGCCCACCGAGGGGACGCTGGCGTTCCTGGAGCGCAAGTTCGCCCGCAAGCCCGACATCATGAAGGCCAACATCGCGGCCTTCCAGGCGGGCTGGAACTACGGCGAGACCACCGAGGCGTTCTCGGTGCAGTACGAGATCAAGCCGGCCGTCCAGCCGGCGGGCCTGTACCGCAACATCACCGGCAACGTCGCGCTGTCCTACGGGCTGGTGGCGGCGGGGGTGCGCAGCGGGCTGCCGGTGTTCCTGGGCTCGTACCCGATCACTCCGGCCTCCGACATCCTGCACGAGCTGTCCAAGCACAAGCGGTTCGGGGTGCGCACGTTCCAGGCCGAGGACGAGATCGCTGCGATCGGCGCGGCGCTGGGCGCCTCGTTCGGCGGGTCGCTGGGGGTGACCACCACCTCCGGGCCGGGCATCGCGCTCAAGAGCGAGACCATCGGGCTGGCGGTCTCCACCGAGCTGCCGCTGCTGGTCATCGACGTGCAGCGGGCCGGGCCGTCCACCGGCCTGCCGACCAAGACCGAGCAGGCCGACCTGCTGCAGGTGATGTACGGGCGCAACGGCGAGGCGCCGGTGCCGATCATCGCGCCGCAGTCCCCGTCGGACTGCTTCGACGCGGCGCTGGAGGCCGCCCGGATCGCGGTCAAGTACCGCACCCCCGTGGTGCTGCTGTCGGACGGTTACCTGGCCAACGGCTCGGAGCCGTGGCGGATCCCGGACGTGGACTCGCTGCCGACGATCGACCCCGATTTCGCCGCCCCCGGCCAGGAGGGCTTCCAGCCGTTCAAGCGCGACCCCGAGACGCTGGCCCGTCCCTGGGCCGTCCCGGGCACCGCCGGGCTGGAGCACCGGATCGGCGGTCTGGAGAAGGCCGACGGGTCCGGCAACATCTCCTACGACCCCACCAACCACGACACCATGACCCGGCTGCGCCAGGCCAAGATCGACGGCATCGCGAACGACATCGCGCCGCTGACGGTCGACGACCCGTCCGGCCAGGCCCGGGTGCTGGTGCTCGGCTGGGGCTGCACCTACGGCTCCATCGCCGCGGCGGTACGGCGGGTGCGCAGCGCCGGGGGGCACATCGCCCAGGCCCACCTGCGCCACCTCAACCCGTTCCCCGCCAACCTCGGCCAGGTGCTGCGCTCCTACGACAAGGTCGTGGTGCCGGAGATCAACCTCGGCCAGCTGGCCCTGCTGCTGCGCGGCAAGTACCTCGTCGACGTGATCGGCTACAACCGTATGCGCGGGCTGCCGTTCAAGGCCGAGGAGCTGGCCGGTGTGATCCAGGATGTGATCGACAGTGAGTGAACTCCACAACGGAAACGGCCACGGCGCGCTGTCGCTGGTGCCCAAGACCGACGTCCGGCAGACCGCCAAGGACTTCAAGACCGACCAGGAGGTGCGCTGGTGCCCCGGCTGCGGGGACTACGCGATCCTGGCCGCCGTCCAGTCCTTCCTGCCCGAGCTGGGGCTGCGCCGGGAGAACATCTGCTTCGTCTCCGGCATCGGCTGCTCCTCGCGGTTCCCGTACTACATGAACACCTACGGGTTCCACTCGATCCACGGCCGCGCCCCGGCCATCGCGACCGGGCTGGCCGCCTCCCGGCCGGACCTGTCGGTGTGGGTGGTGACCGGTGACGGGGACGCGCTGTCGATCGGCGGCAATCACCTGATCCACGCGCTGCGCCGCAACATCAACCTGAAGATCCTGCTGTTCAACAACCGGATCTACGGGCTGACCAAGGGCCAGTACTCGCCCACCTCCGAGGTCGGCAAGATCACCAAGTCGACCCCGATGGGCTCGCTGGACGCCCCGTTCAACCCCATCTCGCTGGCGATCGGCGCCGAGGGCACCTTCGTGGCCCGCACCATCGACTCCGACCGCAAGCACCTGCAGTCGGTGCTGCGGGCGGCGGCCCAGCACAACGGCACCGCGCTGGTGGAGATCTACCAGAACTGCAACATCTTCAACGACGGTGCGTTCGACCCGCTCAAGGACCCCGAGGTCCGCGACGACGTCACGATCCGGCTGGAGCACGGGCAGCCGATCGTGTTCGGCGCCGACGGGGGCAAGGCGCTGCGCCGCTCGGGCTTCGGCGCCTTCGAGGTGGTGAACGTGGCGGACGTGGACCCCTCGGAGATCGTGGTGCACGACGCCCACCACCCGGACCCGTCCCTGGCGTTCGCGCTGTCCCGGCTGGACTCCCCGGCGTTCGAGCACACCCCGATCGGGATCTTCCGGCAGGTGGAGCGCCCGTCCTACGACGAGCAGATGCGGGCGCAGCTCGACGAGGCGGTCACCGGGCAGGGCCCGGGCGACCTGGCCGCCCTGCTGGCCAGCGGCGACACCTGGCGCATCGACGGCTGAGCGCCGTCCGGCACGGGGCCCCGGCCTCCCTTCGGGGAGGCCGGGGCCCTTCCGTTTCCGGCCATACGATCTTGCGGAGACCCGGACGGTGGCGGTATCCCAGAGGGCACTGCCAGACTTGGGCCACGCCCAGCGGGGAGGTGGGGATGCGAGTCGTACCGCGCCGCGGCAAACGACGTGCCGACACTCCGGCGAAGGACGCCAAGGGCCGTCCTTCCGCCGCCGACCGGCCGCCCGTCCCGCCGCCGCCGGACTCCCCGGAAGCCTCCGAGAACGCTCCCGGCTCCCCGAAAGCCTCCGGCAAGGGTCCCGGCTCCCCTGAGGTCGCCGGTAAGGGTTCCGGCGTCTCCGGCAAGGGTTCCGGCTCTCGGAACGTCCCCGAGAAGGCTCCCGACTCCCCGAGCGCCTCCGGCAAGGGTCTCGACTCCCCGGGCGCCTCCGGCAAGGGTCCCGGCTCCCCGGGCGCCTCCGGCAGGGGTCCCGGCGCTCCGGGCACCTCCGGCAAGGAGTCCGACTCCCCGGACGCCACCGGCAAGGGTTCCGGTGGGGACACCGCGACCCGTCCGCTCGACCGTCGTGCGGCCGAGCGGGCGCGCCGGGCGGACGCCCTGCGCCGCGTTCAGGAGCAGCGCCGGGCCCGCGCCGGACGGGGTCGCCACAAGGCGGCCCGGTCGCGGCCGGCACTGCTCGCGCTGGTCATCACGCTGGGAGTGCTGATCGCGGCGGTCGCGGTGACCGGGACGCTGATCGCCACCTCGCGGGAGGAGAAGCCGATGCCGCTGGCCGCCCCGCTGCACGTCTACCCGGTCACCCAGGTGGTGTCCGGGGCGTGCCCGGCCGGCACCCAGGGCATCACCGGCCAGACCGTCTCCGGCCCGGCCTGCTACCAGCTCAGCAGCGGCATCGCGATCCGGCGGGTCACCGAGCTGCGGGTGCAGCAGGGGCAGGCCGCCGGCACCCACGACGTCGCGATCAGCCTGTCGGGGACCGACCGGCAGGCGTTCGCCGGCATCACCCGGCAGACGGTGGGCCGGACGGTGGCGTTCGTGGTGCGCGACCAGTTGGTGACCGCGCCGCGGGTGGACATGCCGATCACCGACGGCAAGGTGGTCGTCACCGGACGCTTCACCAAAAGCGACGCCGACCGTCTGGTCCGCACCCTCAAAGGCTCCTGATGGCCGCGCCCCCGCCCGGGTTCGCAGGAGCGCCGGGCTTCGGGCCGTATCCGCCGACGGCGCCGCCCCAGGGACCCCGCAGCGGCTGCTGGCGATCGTGGTCGGCGGCCAGGTCCTGTCCGCCCCGGAGGTGCAGCAGGCGCTGACCACCGGGGACGTCCAGATCAGCAGCCCCGCCGGCTCTCGGCGGCAGACCGAGGACATGGTCCGGCGGATCCTCGGATCGAACTGACCGGCTACGGGACCGCCGTGGGGTCCTGACGGGGCCCGGCGGGCCCGGCGGCCTCGGCAGCCTCGGCAGCCTTGACGGCCTCGGTGTCCTCGGTGGCCTTGGGAACGGGGACGGCCTCGGCGGGCTCGGGAACGGGGACGGCCGAGGTGCGCAGCGGCAGTTCCCGGAGCGCGAGGGCGCCCGCCAGGGCCACCAGCGCCAACGGTACGCAGACCAGGAAGGCGGTCTGCAGCGCGTCGGTGAACGACTCCAGCAGCAGGCCCTGGAAGGGCTCGGGCAGGTCGTGGATCTCCTCGGGGGTGCCCAGCTCGCTGCCCGCCCCGTTCGGCACCGGCAGATGGGCGGCCCGCAGCCGTTCGGTGAGCTCGGTGGCGAGCCTGCTGGTGAGGACGGCGCCCAGCGCGGCCACCCCGACCGCGCCGCCCAGGCTGCGGAAGAACGACACACCCGAGGTCGCGGCGGCCATGTCGGCGTGCGGCACGGCGTTCTGCGTGGCCAGGACCAGGATCTGCATGCTCATGCCCAGGCCGACGCCGATGACCGCGCAGTCGACGCCGATCAGCACCAGCGGAGAGTCCACGTGCAGCCGCGACAGCAGGAACATCCCCAGGGTCAGCAGCGCCAGCCCGGCCACCGGGTACGCCTTCCACCGCCCGGTCCGGGTGATGAACTGCCCACACAGGGTGGAGGCCAGCATCTGACCGATCACCAGGGGCAGCGTCATCAGCCCGGAGGCGGTCGGGCTCATCCCCCGCACCAGCTGGAGATACTGCGGCAGGAAGATCAGCGCGCCAAACATGACCACGCCCACCAGCAGCAGGGACGCCGCGCTGAGCACAAAGGTCCGGTCGCCGAACAGCCGGGGCGGCAGGATCGGCGCGGCGGCCCGCCGCTCGGCCACCACCGCCAGGACCAGCAGCAGCACGCCCAGCGCGACCAGTCCGTAGGTCCACGGGGAGTGCCAGGCGAACTCCTTGCCGCCCAGCGACAGCAGCAGCATGATCGCCGTGGCCCCGCCGGTGATGGTCACCGCCCCGAACCAGTCGATCTTCGGTCGGGGTGCGTTCCGGCCGGGCCGCGGCAGCCTCAGCACCTTCCAGATGATGAGGGAGGCCACCACGGCCAGCGGCACCGAGACGAAGAAGCACCAGCGCCAGCCCAGCCCGGGGGTGTCCACCAGGAAGCCGCCGACCAGTGGGCCGGCCACCATGGACACGCCGTAGGCGGCGCCCAGGTAGCCGGAGTACCGGCCGCGCTCGCGGGGCGGCACCACGTCGCCGAGGATGATCTGGGTGAGCGACAGCACCCCGCCGGCGCCCAGCCCCTGCACCGCACGGGCCGCGATGAGCCCGCCGATGTCCTGGGAGAACCCGGCCGCGAGCGAGGAGACCGCGAACAGCACCACGGCGGCCTGGAACATCGCCTTGCGGCCGAAGAGGTCCGACAGCCTGCCCCACAACGGGGTGGCGACGGTCATGGTCAGCAGCGGGGCGCTGGCCACCCAGGCCAACTGCTCCTGGCCGCCGAGTTCGCCGATGATGGTGGGCAGCGCGGTGGCGATCACCGAGGTGGAGATCATCGCGGTGAGCATGGCCATGATCAGCCCGCTCAGGATCTCCAGCACCTGCCGATGGGTGTACCCCGTGCCCGCCGCCCCGCTCCGCGCCACTCCGCCCCCTGATGACCGTTATATACACGAGTATGTATACGCGCGTTTACATGTCAAGGCGCGATACTGGCACGATGCGACTGGAGCAGACGTCCGGCCGTCCCGCCGAACGGCCCAAGCGCGACCGTGCGGCGACCCGGCGGCGGCTGCTGGAGGCGGCCCGCGACCTGTTCTCCGAGCACGGCTACGACCAGGTGACGGTACGGATGATCGCCGGCCGGGCCGGCGCCAACGTCGCGCTGGTCAACCGGTACTTCGGGTCCAAGTCCGCGTTGTTCGGCGAGGTGCTGGCCAGCGAGTCGGTGCTGCCGCACGTCCTGGAGGGCGGTACGGCCGACCTCCCCCGGCGGCTGGCCGAGCACGTCATGCGGCAGACCCACCCGGCCTCGGCCAGCCCGGTGTCGTCCATCCTGGACCGCTCGCAGGGCAACCCGGAGATCCAGCCGATCATCCGCCGCCATCTGGAACGGGTCCTGATCGACCCGCTGACCGGCCTGCTGGACGGCCCCGACGCGCGCCTGCGGGCCACCGCCGCGGCGTTCGTCCTGCTGGGCAGCGGCTCGGTACGGCGCGTCCTCGGGCTCGCCGACCTGCACGAGGCCGACCCCGCCGAGCTCACCGACCGCCTGATCACCATGTTCGAGGCCGCCCTGGCGCCTCGACCACTCCCCACGAGCCCCGAAGGCGAAGGCCTCTGACCGGGCGTTCCCGGGACAGGCCGTCCGGGAAGCCGCCGTTTCACCGGGCGCGAGACGGAACGGCTCACAGTTGGAGAGGCGGGACATCTCGCGCCCGTAGAGTCGGGAGCATGGAAATCGGGGGTGCGCTCCGGCGTCGTGGAGCGGCTTTCAGGAGGCTGGGCGGGGTGCCGAGACGGTGGGCGATCACCGCGGCGGCCGGGGTGCTGGCCGTGGGCGGGGGCTTGGTGTGGGCGGCGGCCGACGACGCCCCGCCCGTGCGGGTCGAGCACCACCGCATCCAGGTCGTGGACGGCCCGGACGACGACCAGCGGGTCACCCTGGACGCCTCGTTCTTCCCCCCGGTCGGGCACCGCAGCGCGCCCGCGGTGATGCTGGCGCACGGCTTCGGCGGCTCCAAGGACGACACCCGGGCCGAGGCCGAGGAACTCGCCCGCGCCGGGTACGCCGTGCTGACCTGGTCGGCGCGGGGCTTCGGCCGTTCCACCGGCGAGATCGCCCTCGACTCCCCCGACTACGAGGTCAAGGACACCCGGCAGCTGATCGACTGGCTGGCCCGCCGTCCCGAGGTGCAGCGCGACCCGGGCGCCGCCGACCCGAGGGTGGGGATCGCGGGCGAGTCCTACGGCGGCGCGATCGCGCTGCTGACCGCCGCCCACGACCCCAGGGTGGACGCCATCGCCCCGCAGCAGACCTGGAACGACCTGGCCGCGGTGCTGTTCCCCAACGCCACTGGGGCGCAGCCGCGGACCGGGGTGTTCAAGAAGCTGTGGGCCGGGATCTTCTTCACCGCCGGAAGCCCCGACAACGGCCCCGGCCCGGCGCCGTCCACAGCCTGTGGACGGTTCCTGCCGTCGCTGTGCGAGATGTACCAGGAGGTCGCCGAGACCGGCCGGCCCACCGACGAGGCCGTGCGGGTCCTGCGCCGCTCCAGCCCCGCCGCGTACGCGGACCGCATCAAGGCGCCCACGCTGCTCGTGCAGGGGCAGACCGACTCGCTGTTCCCGCTCGACCAGGCGGACGCCGGCGCCCGCGCGATCGCCCGCAACGGCGTCCCGGTGTCGGTCGCCTGGATCCAGGGCGGCCACGACGGCGGCGACCAGGAGACCGGCCGGGTCCGCGGCCTGGTGCGCGACTGGTTCGACCGCCATCTGCGCAGGAACGGGCAGGCCGCGCCGCCGGCCTTCGCGGTGTCACGGACGGGCGGCATCGACTCCTCGACGCAGGAGGTCGTCATCCAGGCGGCCACCGCGTCCACCTATCCGGGGCTGCGGGCGAACGTACGGGACGTTCCGCTCGCCGGGCGGGAGCAGACGGTCTTCAACCCGGCCGGCGGCACCCCCGCCTCGGTCTCGGCGCTGCCCGGCCTGGGCGCGCTCGGCGCCCTCGACGGGCTGGGCGCGGGCGGCATGCTGCCGTCCGACATCCCCGGCCAGGCGGCGACCTTCGACTCCCGGCCCCTGGACCGGCCGCTGCACCTCACCGGGGCGCCCACCGTCCGGATCCGGGTGTCCGGTGACGAGGACGCCGCCCTGTTCGCCAAGCTGTACGACGTCGCACCCGACGGCCGAGCGGCCCCGGCGCGACGCCTGGCCGCCCCGCTGCGCGTCGAGAAGAGCGGCGAGGTCACGGTGACGCTGCCGCCGATGGACTACCGCTTCGACCGGGGCCACCGGCTGCGGCTGGTGCTGAGCACGACCGACATGGGCTTCGCCACCTCGCCCAAGCCCGCCGCCCACAAGGTCGCGGTCGTCTCCGGGCTGAGCGTGCCCACCGTTCCGGCGCTGCACACGCCGGGCGCGCCGCTGCCCGGCTGGGTGTGGGGACTGCCGCTGGCGGCACTGGCGCTGGCCGCCGGGCTCCTGGTGCAGGGGCGCCGCCCGCGCCGCGACTCCCCCGACCCGGCGCTGGCCGACGTACCGCTGCAGATCACCGGGCTGACCAAGAGGTACCGCAACGGCCACCTGGCCGTGGACGACCTGTCGCTGCGCGTCGAACAGGGGCAGGTGCTCGGCCTGCTCGGCCCGAACGGGGCGGGCAAGACCACCACGCTGCGAATGCTGATGGGCCTCATCCATCCGGACGCCGGCGAGATCCGCATCTTCGGGCACCGGGTGCGGCCGGGCGCGCCCGTGCTGGCGCGGCTGGGCTCGTTCGTGGAGGGGCCGGGCTTCCTGCCGCACCTGTCCGGCCGCGACAACCTGGACCTGTACTGGCGGGCGACCGGCCGCCCGGCCGCCGACGCCCATCTGGACGAGGCGCTGGCCATCGCCGACCTCGGCGCCGCGCTGGAGCGCCCGGTGCGCACGTACTCGCAGGGCATGCGGCAGCGGCTGGCCATCGCGCAGGCCATGCTCGGCCTGCCCGACCTGCTGGTGCTGGACGAGCCGACCAACGGGCTGGACCCGCCGCAGATCCGCGAGATGCGCGACGTGCTGGTGCGGTACGCGGCCACCGGGCGCACCGTCATCGTCTCCAGCCACCTGCTCGCCGAGGTGGAGCAGACCTGCACGCACGCGGTGGTGATGTCGCGCGGGCGGCGGGTGGCCGCCGGGCCGGTGGCCGAGATCGTCGGCACCCGGCAGCGGCTGGAGGACGCGTTCCTGGAGATCATCGGAGAGGGCACCTGATGGGCACGAGGACCCGGCTGAACGGGGACGGCCCCGCCACCGCCGCCCGGCGGGAGACGGTCCCCACGGTGCGCCGCACGCTGCCGCTGCGGGTGGAGGCGGTCCGGCAGTTGCGACGGCGGCGGACCCTGGTGGCCTTCGCGATCCTGCTGGTGCTGCCCTGGGTGCTGGTGGCCGCCTTCCAGATCGGCGGCGACCCGGGCCGGGAGGCGCCCGGCCTGGTGACCGTGGCGACCGCGAGCGCCATGAACTTCGCGCTGTTCGCGCTGTTCGTGTCGGCGGGGTTCCTGCTGGTGGTGGCGGTGGCGCTGTTCTGCGGCGACACGGTGGCCGCCGAGGCGGGGTGGTCGTCGCTGCGCTATCTGCTGGCCGCCCCGGTGCCGCGCGCCCGGCTGCTGCGGCAGAAGCTGGTCGTGGCGCTGGGGTACGCGGCCCTGGCGGTGTTCAGCCTGCCGGCGATGTCGCTGCTGGCGGGCACGGTGGCGTTCGGCTGGGGGGCCGTGGAACTGCCCACCGGCGGCACCGTCCCGGCCGGCACCGCGCTGGGCCGGATGGCGGTCATCGTCGGTTACGCGCTGGTCTCCCAGCTGGTGGTGGCCGCGCTGGCGTTCCTGCTGTCGGTCACCACCGACTCCCCGCTGGGCGCGGTGGGCGGGGCGGTGGGGCTGGTGATCGTCAGCAACATCCTGGACGCCGTCACCGCCCTGGGGGGCGTGCGCGACTTCCTGCCCACCCACTGGTCATACTCCTGGATGGACGCGCTGCAGCCCCAGATCCAGTGGACGGGGATGGCCAAGGGCACCGCGATCTCGGTCGCCTACTCGGTGGTACTGCTGGCGCTGGCCTTCCGCCGCTTCCGCGGTAAGGACGTGGTCTCCTGACCACAGCCGGACACGCCGTCCTCACCTGCGGGTACGCCAGGAATTCGGTCGAAACCGGGCGATGGGGTCGCATAGGCTCGCCAACTCAGGGCAGTGAGCCCGCGTCATCTGAGATCGACGGATCAGCTCGATCGGCGGATTAAGCTCCGCCGAGAGGGGGGAGATGATCACCATGGCACGGCAGCAACTCATCAGACGCCCCAGGCCCCCACGTCAGCCGACCCCGACGGACCTCCGGACGCCATCCGGGCGGATCCTGCCGTACTGATCCCCACTGACCTGCACCGAGGCCGCGGACAGGGCGCCCACCAGGCGCCCCACCCGCGGCCTCGCCGCTTCCCCGGCACCGTCCGCCTGCTCGGCACCGTCCGCCTGCTCGGCACCGTCCGCCTGCTCGGCACCGTCCGCCTGCTCGGCACCGTCCGCTTGCCCGGCACCGTCCGCTTGCCCGGCGCCACGGCTGGCCGCATCGGTGCCCGTTCGTGGGGTAGGGCGTTCGCATGGACGACAGGCAGCAGGCCGACCACGGCCTCGTCGAGGAGCAGGGGGTGAACGCCGGGCCCGCGATCGACGAGGAGCCGGGACCGGCACCGGCCGGAGCGGACCGCGAGGGGCCCGAGCCGCCGGACGAGCCGGGGGCCGGCACCGCCCTGTCGGAGGAGATGGCCGGTCTTCCCGAACAGCGGCCGGGGTATCCCGGCCAGCAGAACTCCGTCGACACCGGCTGACCGCACCGGCCGCCGGTGCGCGGACGGCCTGACGGCGCAGGGCCGGCACCCCTACGGGTGCCGGCCCTGCGCAGATCGGGTCCGGGTCAGCTCTTGCGCGCCGCGTGCCTGGGAGCCGCGTGCTTGGGCCCGGCGTGCTTGGGCCCGGCCGGCGCGACCTGGGGCGCCTGCGCCTCGCCGTCCACAGCGGGCGGCTTGGCGGTGGCCAGGTCCAGGGTGCCGCGCAGGGTGACCGACTTGAGCGCCAACGCCGCGAGGATGCTCACGACCCCCAGGGCGGCGGAGATCAGGAAGATGTGGCCGGTGGCGTCGCCGTAGGCGGCCCGCACGACCAGCTGGACGGGAGGAGGCAGCGCGCCGATGTCCAGGCTGCCGGTGGCGTTGCCGGAGGAGCCGGCGCCCATGCCGGCCGCGGCCAGCTTCTCGGTGATGGTCGAGGAGACCTGGTTGGCCAGCACGGCGCCGAGCACCGACACCCCGATCGTCCCGCCGAGCGAGCGGAAGAACGTCACCGTGCCGCTGGCCGCGCCCAGTTCCTTGAGCGCCACCGAGTTCTGCACGATCAGCACCAGGTTCTGCATGGAGCCGCCGACGCCCACGCCGACCAGCAGCATCCCGACGCCCAGCAGCACCAGCGAGGTCTCGTGGTCCATGGTGGACAGCACCGCGAAACCGGCGGTGAGTACCACGGTGCCGAACACGATGAACGGCTTGACCTTGCCGGTCGTGGTGGTCAGCCGTCCGATGATGGTGGAGGAGAACAGCACCCCGACCATCATCGGGATGGTGAGCAGGCCCGCCTCGGTGGGGCTGTAACCGCGGCCGATCTGGAAGTACTGGCCGAGGAAGACCGAGCCGCCGAACATCGCCGACCCGACGGCGACGCTGGCGACGATGGCCAGCGCGGTGTTGCGGCGTACGACGATGGGCAGCGGCACCACCGGCTCGGCCGCCCGCGACTCGACCCACACCGCCGCGGCCAGGATGAGCAGCCCGCCGCCCACCATGGCCCCGGACTGCCACGACAGCCAGGCGAAGGAGTCGTCCACGAAGGTGACCCAGATCAGCAGGATGCTCACGCCCGCGGCGATCAGGGTCGCACCCAGGTAGTCGATCTTCACGTCCGCCCGCCGGATCACCGGCAGGTGCAGGGTCTTCTGCAGCAGCAGGAAGGCCAGAGCCGCGATGGGCACCCCGACGAAGAAGCACCAGCGCCAGCCCAGCCAGGAGGTGTCCACGATCAGTCCGCCCAGCAGCGGGCCCCCCACGGTGGCCACGGCCATCACGGCGCCGATGTAGCCCATGTACCGGCCGCGCTCACGGGGCGGGATCATCGCGCCGATCACGATCTGCACCAGGATCTGCAGGCCGCCCACTCCCAGTCCCTGGAACGCGCGGGCCGCAATCAGCTGCTCGGTGTTCTGTGCGAAGCCGGAGATCAGCGAGCCCACCGTGAAGATCGTGATGGACAGCTGCACCAGCCGCTTCTTGCTGTACAGGTCGGCCAGCTTGCCCCAGATGGGGGTGGTGGCGGTGGAGGTCAGCAGGGTCGCCGTCACCACCCAGGTGTACTGCGACTGGTTGCCGCCCAGCGCGCCGATGATCCGCGGCAGCGCGGTGCTGACCACGGTGGCGCTGAGCATGGCGACGAACAGCACCAGCATCAGGCCGCTGAGCGCCTCCAGCGTCTGCCGATGGGTCATCGGCGCCGGTGAGGACGAATCCGAAGTCAAGTACTGCCTCCCAGGGATGCGGCGTGGAACCACGGGACCGGTGGACCAGGGGGGTGAACGTCCGGCCGCGAGCAATATATTCCCGGTGGGCAAATTTACCCAATGAGCAACTTCACACGATCCCCGCTATGGTGAGTGCCGTGGGAACCATGCCCGGCCTGCGCGAGCGCAAGAAGGCCGCCACCCGGCAGGCGCTGCACGAGGCCGCGATGCGGCTGGCGGTCGAGCACGGCCTGGAGCAGGTCACCGTGGAGGCCATCGCCGACCTGGCGGGCGTCTCCCGCCGGACGTTCTCCAACTACTTCGCCGGCAAGGAGGACGCCCTGCTCTACGGCGACGAGGAGCGGCTGCGCACCCTGGTGGACGCGTTCGCCGTCCGGCCGCCCGACGAGCCCTCCTGGACCGCCCTGCGCCACGCCTTCGACGACCTCTACTCCCGCCTCGGCCGCAGCCCCGACCCCGAATGGGCCCAGCGGGTCCGCCTCGTCAAGAAGCACCCCTCGCTGCTGGGCCGCCAGATGGCCAACTACGCCACCACCGAGCAGCGCCTCGCCGAGCTGATCGGCCAGCGCGACGGGACGTCTCCCGGCTCCACCAGGCCCCGCATCATGGCCGCCGCCTTCCTGCACGGCATCCGCATCGCCTCGACCCTCTGGGTGGAGGAGCAGCCGCCGCGCCCGTTCGAGGAGATCGCCCACGAGGTCATGGACGAACTCGCCCGCCCCTTCCACTGACCGACCCCGGCATTGCCGGGCCGGGGTCAGCCCCTTGTCACCATCCGGCTGCCTCGCTCTTCGGGCCGTAAGTTTTATTCTGAATGCATGTCCGAACTCGTCATCGCCCTGGTCATCGCGTACCTCTTGACCCATTGACACCGGGACCGCCAAGCCCCGGTAAAGGTCACCCGTCCCCGTTCCCGACCCCGATCCGTTCCGCCGCGACCGACCCTCGGCGCGGACACCCTCACCACCGCTCCGAGCTGCCGCGAGCCGGGTCAACGACGCCCCGTCTCGCCCGGTCCCCCGACCGGTCGGCGGCCGGAAGGATCACGCACATCGAAAGATCGCCGCTACGGAATCACACCTCCGTCATGACCGCCCATCAGGCCCACGACGGAAATCTCGCCCTGCCCCGATAACGGGCCCCACCGGCGTCACCGAGTTCCGCCGCAGTTCTCATCGGCCTCGGCAGAGCCGTTTTCTGGAAATACCGCTTCCTCGGGACATGGTTCCCAAGCCGGCCGTCTGGTTTCATCGCCGTCACCGCCCCGCACGGACTTGTGACTTAATCCGCACTCGGCATCTGGATAGCCTAAAGTCCACAATCCAACACCCTGCGTTAGCTAGCAGGTCGGTGCCATCGCGTGGTGGCCCGGCTCTGCCGGCGCGGGGAGGGGCCGGGCCAGGGAGGTGGTGTGATGCCACCGTCAGGAAGCCGCGACGCGATGCTGATCGGGGCGGCCACGGAAAATCGGAAGGGCGCGGACTTCGAGGGCAAGAGCGCGGCGGCGGGGCCATGGACGGTGCGCCGTTCCTACACCCAACCCACCTCAGGCTGGCCGGTGGCCACGTTCGCCGAGTCCACCGCAGGGCCCGACATCGGCAGGCGCGCCTCGGTCTGGAGCGCGAAACCGCCCGTCACCGCGGTGTCGTCCCGCTCCCTGGACGCGCGGATCCGCTCGTTCCTGCGCTCCATCCCCAAGAGCCACCCCACGTTCGTGACCATCTGGCACGAACCCGACGCGAAGATCAGGCGGCGTCTGTTCACCCTGCGGGAGTACAAGGCCGGATTCCGCCGGTTCTGCCAGTTGGTGCGCGAGGTCCAGGCCGAGGGGTGGCACCGCCTCTACACCTACCAGTGCGTCACGAGCTGGGCGGGCCAGCGTCCGCGGCCCGGAACCACCTACGCCGAGATGTGGCCGGGCGACGGCCTCGTCGACGTGTTCGCCGTGGACGGCTACTCGTCGGTCGGTACGACGGGAGGGCTGTGGGGGCCGGCACTGGAGTTCGCCCGCTCCAAGGGGGTGCCGTGGGCGATCGCCGAGATCGGCTGGTCGTCGCCCGAGACCGCGACCCCCGCATGGCTGCGGGACCAGGCGGGTTACGCCGCGAGCCACGGGTCGGGCGGGCGTTCCCGCTGTGCGTTCATGTGCTTCTTCGATGTGGCCGGCCCCTTGGGCGGCATCCCCACCCCGGGCGACGACGCCGCCGGCCAGGCCGAATGCCGCCGGATCTCCGCCGCCTACCACAGCGACTACCGGCGTTTCGTCCTGTGAACGGCGGTCCAAGGCGCCACCATTCCGTCTCTCCCAGCCCCTGATCCGGACAGTAGCCGCCGTAGCAAAGAGCCCATTCCACCCCGGCTCGTGACTCTGCGTGGCCGGCGCCGGGCCCCCTGGCCCTGCCGTGGAAGCGGCCGGACCCGCAGGCCACGGCGTCGGCCCGGACACGTCCGGTGGCCCGTTGACCGACCAGGACGGCACGTTGGAAAGAACTCAGAGTACGACTAGCCCGAATATCGGCGCCGTCAGGAATTTCATTATCGGATGCACTTTCGTGCCAGGTGAGGTCGATATCGCACACCGGTCACATTGTTGATCTTTTGAACGTCTTGCCCTGGGCGACCAGGAGGGATAGTGATGAAACCGTCTGCCACTGACCGTCCTCTTCAGCCAAGTGGGGTCATATGACAACGAGCCTCCCGCCCTTCCCCGCCGCAGACGAAAAGCCGCTCGACACCTACATCCGGCTGCGGGAGATCGCTCCCGTGGTCGAGGTGGAGTTCCCCGGAGGCGTCCCCGCCTACCTGGCGCTGACCCACAACGCCGTACGGGAGATCCTCGCCGGGGACAACACGACCTTCCTACGGGATCCGCAGCGCTGGCCCGCCCTGTACGACGGGTCGGTCCCCGAGGACTGGCCGCTGCGCACCGTCACCGAGGCCAGTCACCTGTCCACCAAGGACGGCGACGACCACCGGCGGCTGCGCGGCCTGGTCGGCAAGGCGTTCACGCCCGCCCGGGTACGGGCGCTGGAGCCGCGCGTCCAGCAGATCGTGGACGGTCTGCTCGACGACGTGGTGGCCGCCGGGGACGGTGTCGACCTGGTCCCCGCCTTCACCGAGGCGCTGCCGATGTGGGTGATCTGCGAGCTGTTCGGCGTACCCGCCGAGGAGCGGCTCCGGCTGCGCGACTGGACGTCCGCGTTGCTGGCGCACACCACTTCGTCGGAGGAGGCGTTCGCGACGCAGCACGCCTTCCAGGGCTATCTGCACGAGCTGGTGAAGCGCAAGCAGCGGGACCCGGGCGACGACCTCACCTCCGGCCTGGTCCAGGCCCGCGACGAGGGTGACCGGCTCACCACCGACGAACTGGTCGGCGTGCTGTGGCTGATGCTCCTCGCCGGTCATGAGACCACCGTTCACCTGCTCGGGCACGCCATCGTGGCGCTGGCCCAGCACCCCGACCAGCTCGCCCTGGCCAAGGCCGAGGACCGCTGGGCCGACGTGGTCGAGGAGACCCTGCGCTACCGCAACTCGGTGATGATGACCGGCTTCCGCTTCACCGCCGAGGACGTGACCATCGCCGGGGTGCACATCCCCAAGGGCCGCGCGGTCGGCGTGGTCTACCAGACGACCGGCATCGACCCGGCGCAGTATGGCGAGGGCGCGGACCGGTTCGACATCACTCGGGAACAGACCGGCCACCTCGGCTTCGGCCACGGCCCCCGCTACTGCATCGGCGCCCCCCTGGCCCGCCTGGAGAGCCGTCTGGCCCTCGCCTCCCTGTACCGACGACTACCAGAGCTCAGCCTCGCGATCGCCCCGGACGACATCCCCTACTCCCCGTCCTTCTTCACCGTCGGCCCACTCTCCCTGCCGATCACCCTCGGCACCGTCAAGCCCTGACACCTCACCCCTGGCCCGGCAGCCCGAGGCCAGGCCACTCCCCCTACCCCTCACAGGCGGGTGGGGCGTTGGTGGATCCGGTGTTGGTGCTGTGCGGCGTGTGTCGGCCAGAACTCCAGCGCCCCGCGGATCTGCATGCGCAAGTCCTCGGATCGAGTGGCTTCCAGCAGCCGCCGGCCACCGGCCACCGAGACCCTCGCCCGCCACTGGCCGGAGGTCAGCCCGAACCACACCGCCACGCCAGGGAAATCGTTGCCGAACTCGCGGCGGGCCAGCAGCCAGGCGTGCTGGAGGACCTCGGCGCTCCCAGACGGCTGTGCGCAGAACCAGGCTACGAGCCCGGAACCCGAGGCGAATCGCTGAGGATCAGATCGGCCATCCGGACCAAGCGTGCGACATAACCGTGTCCTTCTCCGTGACGAAGGCGCGGCAGAAGATCTCTGAGAGCACGGGCGCAGTCGTCCAGCACGAGCCGCTGGTGGTCGCTCAACCGGCCGCCCACGTAACCGGTCACGCACCCGGCCGTATAGGCGTCGAGCAGCGCGACCGGTTCTCCGTGGATCTCCACTCCCTTGAGATCGTCAGGGAAGGCCAGCCCAAGATGCTCCGCCCACAGAACCGAGACCTCGTCGGAGGTCGCCCAGCTCACTCAGCCGGAGCGACGCCGACCGGGCAGGAGACGCCGAGGCCGCAGTAGCCGTTGGGGTTTTTATTGCTTGACAAGTACCACTGGTGGCCATGGTCGCTGGGCATGATCGCCCGGTTCATGCCGCTGGGGCGCGAAGCTGGACGACGAGCTCGGCGCCGAGGGCGTTGGCAAGGCGTTCGAGGACGGGCAGTGTCGGAACGGTGCCGCCGGCCTCGAATCTGGCCACGGCCGACTGCGTCATCTCGGCTGCCTCGGCCAGCCGGGTCTGGCTCCAGCCACGCTCCTCGCGCAGGGCCCGGACGGTACGCCCCAGTTCATAGGCCAGCCGAGTGGCCGCGTAAGCCTCGGCGGCCCCGGGCTCGGCCATGCGGCGCTCCCGCAACGCACCCCAGTCGGACCGCTCTCCCATCGGCCTCACTCCTCCTCCGCGTCCACCGTATGCACTTCAGCCATGCACAGCCGCAGCGCTCGGCGAGCCCGCTCGACCTCTCGATCTTCCCGCATGCGCGTCTTGTGGAACACCGTGAGCAGGATGATCCGTCTGCCCGGAGCTATCCAGTACGTCACGCGCACGGCCTCGCTGCCCAGATGAAACCGCAGCTCTCGCAGCTTGCCGTCGAGCTGCCGAGTGTACGGTTCGCTCAGCAGCACCCCTTGATCGGCGAGCAGATCGATGTAGAACGCCGCGGCGGCGAACTGCGCGGTCGGCAGGCGCTCCAGCCATTCCCGTACCTCCGGTTCAAGCTCCACGGTACCCCAGCTCATAGCATCGATGCTATAAAGCGGGCCACACATCCAGCCGGGCGTTCACCGGATCAAACCGCAGTGAAGTGTCAGCCGTCCGCAGGCGCGATGCCCACGGGGCAGGAGACGCCGGTGCCGCCGAGGCCGCAGTAGCCGTTGGGGTTCTTGGCGTCGGACAAGTACTGCTGGTGGTAGGGCTCGGCGTAGTAGAAGGGGGTGGCGGGGGTGATCTCGGTGGTGATGGGGCCGTGGCCGGCGGCGGTGAGGGAGCGCTGGTAGGCGTCGCGGGAGGCTTCGGCGGTCTTCTGCTGGGCGTCGGAGTGGGTGTAGACGGCCGAGCGGTACTGGGTGCCCACGTCGTTGCCCTGGCGCATGCCCTGGGTGGGGTCGTGGGACTCCCAGAAGACGCGCAGGAGCTGCTCGTAGGTGACCTTGGCGGGGTCGTAGACGACGCGGACGGCCTCGGCGTGGCCGGTGCGGCCGCTGCAGACCTCTTCGTAGGTGGGGTTGGGGGTGTAACCGCCCTGGTAGCCGACGGCGGTGGTGATGACGCCGGGGGTCTGCCAGAACTTGCGCTCGGCGCCCCAGAAGCAGCCCAGGGCGAAGTCGGCGATCTCGCTGCCCTCGGGATAGGGGGGCGTGAGCGGGGTGCCCAGCACCTCGTGGGCGGGCGGGACGGGCATCGGGGTGTCACGGCCGGGCAGGGCCGCCTCGGGAGAGACCATCTCGGTCTTGAAGAAGCCGAACACCTCTTCAGAGTATCCGGCGGTCCGGGCGACCCACAGCGTGACATTAACGTCATATATTTTCGGTGATTACCGCTGATACGGTGACCGGCGTGACCGATCGGCGTGGCTTGGTGTCCGGAATCGCGGCGTACGTGTTGTGGGGACTGTTCCCGCTCTACTGGCCGCTGCTGAAGCCCGCCGGGGCCGTCGAGATCCTGGCGCACCGGGTCATGTGGTCGTTGGCCGCCGTGCTGGTGGTGCTGGCGGTGCTCCGGCGCTGGCGCTGGATCCGCGCACTGTCGCCGCGCCGGCTGGGACTGCTGGTGGTGGCGGCGACGGTGATCAGCTTCAACTGGGGCACCTACATCTACGCGGTCAACACCGGGCACACCATCGAGGCCGCGCTCGGATACTTCATCAACCCGCTGATCAGCGTGCTGCTCGGGGTGCTGGTGTTCCGGGAACGGCTGCGGCCCTGGCAGTGGTCGGCGGTCGGGCTGGGCGCGCTGGCGGTGGTGGTGCTGGCCGTGGACTACGGACGCCCGCCCTGGATCGCGCTGGTGCTGGCCTGCTCGTTCGGGACGTACGGGCTGGTCAAGAAGTTCGCCGACATGCCGTCGGCGGAGAGCCTGGCGGCCGAGACCGCGGTGATCTTCCTGCCCGCGCTGGGGTACGTGCTGGTGCTGGAGGCCCATGGCACCGCCGCCTTCGCCCACGAGGGCACGGTGAACGCGCTGCTGCTGGTGGGCGGCGGGCTGGTGACGGCGGTGCCGCTGCTGCTGTTCAACACGGCGGCGGTCCGGATCCCGATGAGCACCCTGGGGATGCTGCAGTACCTGGCGCCGGTGCTGCAGTTCCTCATCGGGCTGCTGGTGCAGCACGAGCCGATGCCCGCCAGCCGGTGGATCGGCTTCCTGCTGGTATGGGCCGCCCTGGCGATCCTGACGTTCGACGGGCTGCGCGCCGCACACCGCAGCAGGCTCCCCGCCACCCCCGAGAAAGCACCAGGGAACGCCCCGGGGAACGCGCCCGAGGGCACGCCGGGCAGGCTCAGCCCCGCCGGCGAGACCCCCTAGTAGGGCTCGGTTAGGTGGGGACTGGTCTGGCGTGCCGGTGCAGGTGGGCGCCGCAGGTGGGGCAGCGCCCGGCCCAGGAGGCCAGGAGGGCTTGCAGTTCGGCCACCAGCTGGAACGCCCCGCAATACTGCCAGGCCACCCTCCACCCCCCGCAGCAGATCGGGACATACACACAAAAACCACCCCACCTAACCAGGCCCTGCTAGCGCACCGACCGGGCGGCCGACTCCCTGTCCGCCGCCATCCGGGAGCCGCAGGCGCGCCGCGCCGCGCGGCGCAGGACGACGGGCGCGACGACCATGCCCGCCACCGCCCACGCCACCGGCACGCAGACCGCCTGCCAGGTCCGCCAGGAGCCGCCGATCTCCAGCACCGCCGCGGCGTCCGGCAGGAACGCCGAGCGCATCCCGAGCCCGACCCAATACACCGGGAACAGTTGCGCGACCGCCCGGACCCAGCCCCACAGCGCGTCCATCGGCAGGAGGACCCCGGAGACCCCCGCCAGCGCCAGCACGGGGAGCAGGCCCCACGTCCCGACCCGCTGCGGGCCGGACGCCAGCGACCCGATGACGATGCCGACGGGCATCATCGCCGCCAGGCCGAGCGCGGTCGCCCACAGGACTGTCAGCCAGCCGGCCGCCCCGCGCGGCGCCACGCCGTCGAACAGCAGCAGGCTCGGCCCGAGGATCACCGCGAACATCGGGAAGACCTGCATGGTCTGCAGGAGCACCTGGCCGGCGACGTAGCCGGTGACACCGTGCGGAACGGCCCTGGCGCGCAGCAGCGTGCCGTCCTCGCGCTCCACGGCCAGCGCGTACGCCGGGCCGGTGACCGCGCCGAAGGCGACGAGCATGGCGAGGATGCCCGGCAGCGCGGCCGACGGCACGGGCAGCGAGGTCCCCGCGACCTCGTCGTCGCGGTTCCAGAACAGGTAGAGCAGCACCCCGGCGGCCACGAACAGGTAGAAGCCGAGATCCTGCGGATTCTTGAGGCCGAGCCTGAACTCCGTCCAGCCGCGTGCGACACCGACGCGGACCGCGTGCGCCCGGTGGCCCGTCATACAGCCCCCTCCTCGTGCTGCCGCACCAACGCGAGGTAGGCGTCTTCGAGGCCGGGACGGCGAACGTCGAGGTCGGTGATCTCCTCGCCGTGCCGGGCGAACAGCCCCCGAACGAAGGCGGCGGCGTCCGGCGTCGTGCGGGCGAAGTGCTCGCCGCCCCGGCTCCAGCGCACCAGGGCGACGCCGATGGTCCGCCGGACGAGGTCGTCGGCGACGCCGTCGGCGACGATCCGTCCCCCCGCCAGGACCAGGATGCGGTCGGCGAGCCCGGCGGCCTCGTCGAGGTCGTGCGTCGTGAGCAGGATCGTCGTCGCCTCCTCGGCGACGAGTCGGCGCACCAGGTCGTGGAACTCCCGCCGCGCCAGAGGGTCGAGGCCGGCCGTCGGCTCGTCGAGGAACAGCAGCTCCGGCCGGCCGACGATCCCGGCGGCCACGTCGAGTCGACGGCGCTGCCCGCCGGACAGCAGGCGGATCGGCCGGTCCGCCCGCCCATCGAGCCCGACCATCCCGATCAGCTCGTCCACGTCGCGGGCACGGCCCCGGCCGGGGTCGGCATAGGGCGCGTAGTAACGGCCCAGATGGCGTAGCAGCATGCGCGGCGTCCACCTGCCGTGGTCGCGCCACGACTGGAGCACGACGCCGATCCGCGCCCGCCATTCCTCACCCGCGGTGGACGGATCGGCCCCGAGCACCTTGACGTCTCCGGCCGAGCGCTCGCGGAAGCCCTCCAGGATCTCGACCGTGGTGGTCTTGCCGGCGCCGTTGGGGCCCAGCAGGCACACGATCTCCCCGCGCCGGACCTCGAACCCGACGCCCCTGAGCACGTCGTCCGTGCCGTACCGCATGTACAGGTCCCGCACCGAGACGGTGGTGTCAGCGCGCACGGCGGCCTCCGTCAGATCCCCCGCAGGCGGGTGATGAGGGCGTCGCGGTCGACGCCCGCGATCGCCAGCGCGCGCGGGACCGTGCCCAGTTCCGCCTGGAGGAGGCCGATCAGCAGGTTCCGTTCCGCACCCCGCGTCCGGCCGATGCCTAGTTCGGCGTTCTTGAGTGCGGCCTTCGCGGACGCGCCCCAGCCCGGACGCGACTGGCGCGGGCTCGCGACGAGCCGCTCCTCGTCCACCGGGCCGATGCCGGCGACGGCCAGGCTCTGCACGTGCTCCTCTCGCAGGGCGGCCTCGGTCGCCTCGTAGTCCAGACCGGCTTCGGCGAGCACCACCGTGACGGCCGGCGGGCCGTCGGCCGCCAGGGCGAGCAGCAGGTGCTCCGCCTCGACCGTCGCCGACCCGCGCCCGCGGGCCTCCTCGATCGCGCGTTCCAGCACCGGACGCAGCGACGTCCGCGACGCCGTCTCAGCCATTGCGCCTCCTCAGTTCGATGCCCGCGGCGACGAGCCGCCGCAGGTGCTTCTTGTGCACGGCTTGGCGGGTCACTCCCAGCGCCTCGGCGACCTGCGTCCACGACCAGCCCGCGCGCATGGCCCGCTCGACCGCCGCGTCCTCCAGCCGGTCGGCCAGTTCACGCAGGGCGACCACGGCGGCGAGTTCGTCGGCGAGGCCGCCGGTCGGAGGGATCTCTTTCGGGCTCATATAAGCAACTTAGATTGCTTATATGAGCTTGTCAATCTCAGTTGCTTATCTTGCGGTGAGGTCCCGCGGGGACGGCACCGCCCGGGACGCATCCCTGCACCACTGCAAGGTCGAGTGCACCACCGCAGCGGCCGTTCGGCATCGACGGCGGGTGGCATGCGGGGTGGCATGGCGATCAGGGGCGTGGCCGACTGCCCGAACTCACGCCCGAGGCCATGGCGAATTCACGACTGCGCCCGGGGCTGCTCCTGCGCCGCCGTCGGTACCCCACGTCGGCGACGAGCGGGGCCGCGGGCTCGCATGCCCTGATGGCGCAGGTTCCGCTCGCGTGTTCCGGTGAGGATCTGACGGCGCCCAGTCCGGGTGGCGCGGGTCTGCTGGGCCGACGTCAAGATCGGCGAAGACACGGCGGTCACGAGACCCCGGCGAAGGTCCGCGGCCACCGCTACGGCCGGGGCGGCCCTGCCAGGAGCCGGCCGTCCCGGCCGATCAGCCCGTCCGGGACACCACGTAGTCGCACAGGCCCGTGAACGCGTCGCGGGCGGGGATGGCGGGCAGGGTGAGCAGCTCGGCACGGGCGTCGTCGGCCCACCGCCGCAGATCGGCACGGGCCCGCTCCATCGCCGGATGGGCGCGCAGCAGCGCCAGCGCCTCGGCGTGCAGGGCGTCGTCGGTCAGGTCTCGCCCCAGCAGGTCGCGCAGCCGCGCGTCCGCCGGGTCGGTGGACGACAGCACGTGCAGGACCGGCAGGGTGCGGATGCCCTCGCGCAGGTCGGTGCCGGGGGTCTTGCCGGACTGCTCGGACTCCGAGGCGACGTCCAGGATGTCGTCCGACAGCTGGAAGGCCACACCGATCTTCTCGCAGGCCGAGGTGATGGTGTCGACCTCGTGCGGGCGGGCACCGGCCAGCAGCGCGCCCAGTTGCCCGGAGACCGCGATCAGCGAGGCGGTCTTGTCGGCCACCACCTGCAGGTAGTGCTTGAGCGGATCGGCGTCGGGGCCCGGCCCGGAGGTCTCGGCGATCTGCCCGCGCACCAGCCGGGCGAACGCGCGGGCCTGGATCCGCACCGCCTGCGGACCCAGATCGGCCAGCAGGTCCGAGGCGCGGGCGAACAGGTAGTCTCCGGTCAGGATGGCGACCGTGTTGGTCCAGCGGGTGTTGGCCGACACCTCGCCGCGCCGCATGGTCGCCTCGTCCATCACGTCGTCGTGGTAGAGCGTGGCCAGATGGGTCAGCTCGACCACCACCGCCGCGGGCACCACGCCCGCGGCGGCCGGGTCGCCGAAGTGGGACGCCAGCAGCACCAGCGCCGGGCGGAACCGCTTGCCGCCCGCCTCCACCAGATGCCGGGACGCCTCGGTCAGCAGCGGATCGTCGCAGACGATCGACTCCGCCAGCAGCCCCTCGACCGCCGTCAGGCGCTCGCGCATGTCCGCCGCGAGCGCGTCGTCGACCGGCAGCCCGAACGGCACGCCACTGTTCACCGAGAACCCCCTACGGACGGGCACCCGCGGGCGGCCCCCGTCAACGAACGAACATCTGGGAGGCGGCGGTCCCGGCCAGGTCGAGCACCGGCTGGGGCAGCACGCCGAGTACCACAGTAACCGTCAGGCCGAGCGCCACCGCAGTCGCGGTGGCCGGGCTGACCACCACCGAGGGACCGTCGGCCTCCGGGTCGCTGAAGAACATCACCACGATCACCCGGACGTAGAAGAACGCCGCGATCGCCGAGGCCAGCACGCCCACCACGACCAGCGGGGTCGCCCCGCCGTCCACCGCCGCCGAGAACACCGCGAACTTGCCGGTGAACCCGCTGGTCAGCGGAATCCCCGCCATGGCCAGCAGGAAGAAGGCGAACACCCCGGCGATCACCGGCGAGCGCCGGCCCAGCCCGGCCCAGCGGCTCAGGTGGGCCGCCTCGCCCCCGGCGTCGCGCACCATGGTGACCACGGCGAACGCGCCGATCGTGGTGAAGCCGTAGGCGGCCAGGTAGAACAGGGTGCCCGACAGGCCCTGCCGGGAGGTGGCGACCACCCCGGTCAGCAGGAAGCCCGCGTGCGCGATCGAGGAGTAGGCCAGCATCCGCTTGATGTCGGTCTGGGTGATCGCGACGACCGCCCCCACCACCATGGTGATGATGGCCACACCCCACATCGCCGGCCGCCAGTCCCAGCGCAGCGTCTCGAACCCGACGTAGTAGACCCGCAGCAGCGCACCGAACGCCGACACCAGCGTGCAGGACGCCATCAGCGCGGTGATCGGAGTCGGGGCCCCCTGGTAGACGTCCGGCTTCCACATGTGGAACGGCACCGCACCCAGCTTGAACAGCAGCCCGACCGACAGCAGCGCGATCCCGGCCAGCAGCAGCGTCTCGCCGCCGGCGCCCTGCCCGGCCTGCGCGGAGATGTCCGACAGCCGCACCGACCCGGCGTAGCCGTACAACAGCGCCGCCCCGTACAGGAAGAACGCCGAGGAGAACGCGCCCAGCAGGAAGTACTTGACCGCCGCCTCCTGCGACAGCAGCCGCCGCCGGCGGGCCAGCCCGCACAGCAGGTACAGCGGCAGCGAGAGCACCTCCAGCGCCACGAACATGGTCAGCAGGTCGTTGGAGGCCGGGAACATCAGCATCCCGCCCACCGCGAACATCATCAGCGGGAAGATCTCGGTCTGCGTGATGCCCGCCGACATGCTCTGCTGCTCGGCCTCGCTGCCCGGCAGCGCGGAGGCCTGCGCGGTGAAGTGGGCGGCGCTGCGCTCGGCGATCAGCAGCAGGCTGACCAGCGCCAGCACCAGGATGGTGCCCTGCAGGAACAGGGTGGGCCCGTCCACCCCGAGCGCGCCCATGGCCGCCACGTGGAACGGCTCGTGCCGCCAGGCCAGCACGATCGTCCACACGAACGCGGCCAGCAGCCCGGCAAAGGCCAGCGGCACCTGGATCCGGTAACGCCAGGGCCGCCCGGCGAGCGCCTCCACGAGCACGCCGAGCACGGCCACTCCGAAGACGATCAGCATCGGGGCGAGCTGGCCGTACTCGATGTGCGGCGCGGGGATGTCCCCGGGAGCCGCGATGATGTGCACTCCGGCGCTCACGGACGAGCCCCCTTCTCGGCGACGGTGGGCGTGGGATCGGTCTGCTGCACCACGCTGAGCGTGTGCTTGACCGACGGGTTGATCACGTCGAGCACCGGCTTGGGGAAGAAGCCCAGCGCCACGACGATCGCCAGGATCGGGGCGACGGCGGCCAGCTCACGCCGGGACAGGTCCTTGAACCCCGCCACCGCCTCGGTGGTGGGCCCGTTCATGGTGCGCTGGTAGGCCCACAGGATGTAGACGGCGGCCAGCACGATGCCCAGCGCGGCGATCACGGCGGCGACCTGGTAGCGGCTGAACGTGCCGACCAGCACCAGGAACTCCGACACGAACGGCGCCAGGCCCGGCAGCGACAACCCCGACAGCCCGGCGATCAGGAAGGCGCCGGCCAGCAGCGGCGCCACCTTCTGCACCCCGCCGAAGGCGTCGACGCGGGCCGAGCCGCGGCGCACCAGCAGGAACCCGACGATCAGGAACAGCGCGCCGGTGGAGAACCCGTGGTTGACCATGTAGAGCGCGGCGCCCGACTGGCCCTGCGAGGTCATCGCGAAGATGCCCAGCACGATGAACCCGAAGTGGGAGATCGAGGTGTAGGCGACCAGCCGCTTGAGATCGACCTGCCCGATCGCCAGCACCGCGCCGTAGATGATGCTGATCACCGCGAAGGTGAGCACCACCGGGGTGGCCCACTTCGAGGCGCCCGGGAACAGCTCCAGGCAGAACCGCATCATCCCGTAGGTGCCGACCTTGTCCAGCACGCCGACGATCAGCACCAGCGCGCCGGCCGGGGCCTGCCCGGCGGCGTCCGGCAGCCAGGTGTGCAGCGGCACCATCGGCGCCTTGATCGCGAACGCGATGAAGAAGCCCAGGAACAGCCACTTGGCGACGGTCGGGTCCAGGTTCAGCCCCTGCAGGTCGGCCAGCAGGAAGGTGTTCGGCCCGTACACGTACAGGGCGATCACCGCGACCAGCATCAGCAGCCCGCCGAACAGTGAGTACAGCAGGAACTTGACCGCCGCGTACGAGCGCTGCGGACCGCCGTAGGCCCCGATGAGGAAGTACACCGGGATCAGCATGGCCTCGAAGAACACATAGAACAGGAAGACGTCGGTGGCCGCGAAGACCCCGATCATCATCGCTTCAAGGGCCAGGACCAGCGCGAAGTAGGTCTTGACCGACTTGGCCGGGGCGCTCTCGCCCTCGGCGACCACGCCGCCGAACCGGTCGGCGTCGGTCCAGGAGGCCAGGATCACCAGCGGGACCAGGATCACCGACATCAGGATCAGCACCAGCGCGACGCCGTCCACGCCGACCGCCCAGTGCACCCCGAACGCGGGGATCCAGTCATAGGTCTCGGCGAACTGGAACCGCGACCCGCCGGTGTCGAAGCCGGCCGCCATCACGAAGGTGAGCACCGCCACCAGCGCCGAGACGCCCAGCGCCGCCTGCTTGGCGAGCGCGTCCCTGCCGCGCGGCAGCAGCGCCACACCCAGCGCGCCCAGGGCGGGCAGCGCGATGAGGACGCTCAGCCAGGGAAAGTCGTTCATCAAACGTTCACCACCAGCAGAGCGGCGACGACGACCGCCGCGCCGAGGAACATCGAGAGGGCGTAGGAGCGGACGAAGCCGGTCTGCAGCCGCCGGACCCGGCCCGAGGTACCGCCGACCCCGGCGGCCAGGCCGTTGACGAGGCCGTCCACACCCTTGTTGTCGAAGTAGACCGCCAGCCGGGTCAGCCACTGGCCGGGCCGCATGATCAGCGACTCGTTGATGGCGTCACCGTAGAGGTCCTTGCGGGCGGCCACCGTGAGGAACGAGCCCGCCGGGGCCTCGCGCGGCACCTTGCGGGCACCGTACTGCCGCCAGGCGATCGCCACGCCGATGACCATCAGCACGAACGCGGCGATGCCGGGGGCGGTGATCAGGTGGAACCCGTGGGCCTCGCCTCCGCCGACCACCGGCTCCAGGAAGTGCCCGAACGAGCCGAGCACCAGGAAGCCGCCGGCGAACAGCGAGCCGAGCGCCAGCAGCATCAGCGGGACGGTCATCACCTTGGGCGACTCGTGCGGGTGCACGTCCTCCTCCCAGCGGCGCTCGCCGTAGAAGGTCATGAACATCACCCGCGACATGTAGTAGGCGGTGATGGCCGCGCCCAGCAGCGCGCAGCCGCCGAGGATCATGCCGGAGGTGCCGCCCTTGTCGAAGGCGGCGGCGATGATCCCCTCCTTGGTGAAGAAGCCGGACAGGCCCGGGAAGCCGATGATCGCCAGGTAGCCGAGCCCGAAGGTGGCCCAGGTGATCACCATCATGGTGCGCAGCCCGCCGTAGTGGCGCATGTTCACGTCGTTCTTCATGCCGTGCATGACGGACCCGGCGCCCAGGAACAGCCCGGCCTTGAAGAAGCCGTGCGCGATCAGGTGGGCGATGGCGAACACGTAGCCGGCCGGGCCCAGGCCCGCCGCCAGCACCATGTAGCCGATCTGCGACATCGTCGAGCCGGCCAGCGCCTTCTTGATGTCGTCCTTGCCGCACCCGATGATCGCACCGGCCAGCAGGGTGGCCGCGCCCACGATCGTCACCGCCAGTTGGGCGTCGGGGGCCAGCTCGAAGATCGGGCCGGACCGGACGATCAGGTAGACGCCGGCGGTCACCATGGTGGCCGCGTGGATCAGCGCCGACACCGGGGTCGGGCCCTCCATCGCGTCCAGCAGCCAGGACTGCAGCGGCAGCTGGGCCGACTTGCCGCAGGCGCCGAGCAGCAGCAGCAACCCGATCGCGGTGGCGGTGCCCTGGCCGACCTGCTCGACCATGCCCAGGTGGTGGGCGCCCTCACCGAGGATCTGGGTGAAGCTCACCGTGCCGAACGTGGCGAACATCAGCGAGATCGCGATGACCATGCCCAGGTCGCCGACCCGGTTGACCACGAACGCCTTCTTGGCCGCCGTCGCCGCCGACGGCTTGTGCTGCCAGAACCCGATCAGCAGGTACGACGCCAGGCCGACGCCCTCCCAGCCGATGAACAGCCCGACGTAGTTGTCGGCCAGCACCAGCAGCAGCATCGCCGCCACGAACAGGTTCAGGTAGGCGAAGAACCGCCGCCGGTCATCGTCCTCGGCCATGTAGCCGATGGAGTAGATGTGGATCAGCGAGCCCACACCAGTGATCAGCAGCACGAAGCTGATGGACAGCGGGTCCACCAGCAGCCCCATGTCGAGCTTGAAGTGCCCGACGGTGAACCACTCGTACAGGTGGATCGTCCGCCGCCGCTCCTCGGGGTCGTACCCGAGCATCTGGACGAACATCGCCAGCCCGACGACGAACGCGCCCAGCGACATGCCGGTGCCCAGCAGGTGGCCCCACTTGTCGGTGCGCCGGCCGCCCAGCAGCAGGATCGCCGCACCCGCCAGCGGGAGGGCGATGAGAAGCCAGGCGACGGCCTGGATGCCTTCGGCCTTCATGCTCCATCGCCTCTCAGTACTTCAGCAGGTTGGCGTCGTCCACCGACGACGACCTGCGGGTCCGGAAGATCGTCATGATGATCGCCAGCCCCACCACGACCTCGGCCGCGGCGACCACCATCACGAAGAAGGCGATGAGCTGGCCGTCGAGGTTGCCGTGCATGCGGGCGAACGACACGAACGCCAGGTTGGTGGCGTTCAGCATCAGCTCGACGCACATGAACACCACGATGGCGTTGCGGCGCACCAGCACGCCCACCCCGCCGATGGTGAACAGCAGCGCCGACAGCACCAGGTAGTGTCCGGGGCTCATTTGCCTGCCTCGCCTTCGCTCGGGCCGGCGGCGCCGCCGGCGGCGGGGGTGCCCGCCTTGGCCTCGCGGGTCTCGGCGTCGGCGTCGCGGGCCGCCTCGGTGACGGCGCGCACCGCCGCCACGTCACGCTCCACGGCCTGCTCCTCGGTCTGTCCGTGCAGGTCCATGTGCATCCGGGCGGTGCCGGAGCGCTGCGCGATGACCGGGTTGATCGACAGTTCCGAGACGCTGCCGTCCGGCAGCAGCGCCGGCATGTCCACCGCGTTGTGCCGGGCGTAGGTGCCGGGGCCGGGCAGCGGGGTCGGGTGGCCGCCGGGCCGGAACCGCCGCTTGGACAGCTCCTTCTGGGTGGCCTTGGGAGAGTGGCGCTCGCGGTGCGCCAGCACCATCGCGCCCAGCGCCGCGGTGATCAGCAGCGCGCTGGTCACCTCGAACGCGAACACGTACTTGGTGAACAGCAGCCGGGCCAGCCCCTGGATGTTGCCGCCGGACTCGGCGTTGGCCGCCGTCAGCCCGATCGACTCCGACAGCGCCGCGTTGCCGAGCCCGGCCACCACCAGCACCGCGAAGCCCAGCCCGGCGATCGCCGCCCACAGCCGCTGCCCGCGGATGGTCTCCACCAGCGAGTCGGTGGAGGCCACGCCCACCAGCATCAGCACGAACAGGAACAGCATCAGCACCGCGCCGGTGTACACGATCACCTGCACGAACGCCAGGAACGGGGCGTCCTGCACCGCGTACAGCACCGCCAGCGACAGCATCACCGTCGCCAGCATCAGCGCCGAGTGCACCGCCTTGCGCAGGAAGACCATGCCCAGTGCGGCGGCCACGCTGACGATCGCCAGCAGCCAGAACACCACCGGCTCGCCCGCCTGCGTCTCGGTCTGGGCGAGCACCGGGGTCACCGATTCGATCACTTCTTCTCACCGCTCTCGGCGCGCACCGCCGCGTCGATGCTGGAGCGCCGGCCGCCGTCCTGGGACGGACTGGCCGGAGCCTCCTCGGCGCCGGCGAGGCCGAGGCGGTAGTAGTCCTCCTCGGTCTCGCCGAGCCGCATCGGGTGCGGCGGCTGCTCCATGCCCTCGCGCAGCGGCGCCAGCAGCATGTCCTTGGTGTAGATCAGGCTCTCGCGGCTGTCGTCGGCCAGTTCGTACTCGTTGGTCATCGTCAGCGCCCGGGTGGGGCACGCCTCGATGCACAGCCCGCACAGGATGCAGCGCAGGTAGTTGATCTGGTAGACGCGGCCGTACCGCTCGCCCGGCGAGTAGCGCTCGGTCTCGGTGTTGTCGGCGCCCTCCACGTAGATGGCGTCCGCCGGGCAGGCCCAGGCGCACAGCTCGCAGCCCACGCACTTCTCCAGCCCGTCCGGCCACCGGTTGAGCTGGTGCCGGCCGTGGAAGCGGGGCGCCGTGGGCTTCTTCACCTCCGGGTACTGGACGGTCTCGCTCTTGGTGAACATCTGGTGGAACGCGACACCGAAGCCCTTGACCGGGTTCAGGAAGTCAGTGAGACCCACTGGCCACCTCCTTGTGCGCAGTGACGTCGGCGCCCTCGCGAGCGACGCCGTGGTAGTGCGGGGCGTCCAGCGGCGGCACCGGGAAGCCGCCGGCGGCCTCCGGCGCGGCGCCCCCGTCCAGGTCCGGCACGATCTCGCCGCCGTCGCCACGGCCCCGGCCCACCAGGTCCCACGCGATCGACAGCAGCAGCACCGCGCCGATCACGACGGCCGCCCAGATCGCCACCTGGGTCATGTCGTGGCCCTCGTTGCGCAGCCCCCGGATGGTGGCCACCAGCAGGATCCAGCCGAGCGAGAACGGCATCAGGATCTTCCAGCCCAGCTTCATCAGCTGGTCGTAGCGCACCCGCGGCAGCGAGCCGCGCAGCCAGACGAAGAAGAAGATGAACAGCCACAGCTTGGCCAGGAACCACAGCACCGGCCACCAGCCGGAGTTGGCGCCCTCCCATACCGTGGAGATCGGCGCCGGGGCCCGCCAGCCGCCCAGGAACAGGGTGGTGGCCAGGGCCGACAGGGTGGCCAGGTTGATGTACTCGGCCAGGAAGAACATCGCGAACTTCAGCGACGAGTACTCGGTGTGGAAGCCGCCGACCAGCTCGCCCTCGCCCTCGGGCAGGTCGAAGGGGATCCGGTTGGACTCGCCCATCATGGTGACCACGTACACCAGGAACGACGGCAGCAGCATCACCGCGAACCAGCGGTCGGCCTGCGCGTTGACGATCCCGGTGGTCGACATCGTGCCGGCGAACAGGAACACCGCCACGAACGACAGGCCCATCGCGATCTCGTAGGAGATGATCTGCGCGGCCGAGCGCAGCCCGCCCAGCAGCGAGTAGGGCGACATCGACGACCAGCCCGCCAGCACGATCCCGTAGGCGCCCATCGAGGCCATCGCCAGCACCAGCAGCACCGCCACCGGCAGGTCGGTGCCCTGCAACGGGGTCTGGTGCCCGAAGATCGACACCGTCGGCCCGAAAGGGATGATGATGAACGACACGAACGCCGGGACCGCCGACACGACCGGCGCCAGGACGAACACGACCTTGTCGACCTGGCGCGGGACGATGTCCTCCTTCAGCGCCAGCTTGACCCCGTCGGCCAGGCCCTGCAGCAGGCCGAACGGCCCGGCCCGGTTGGGCCCGACGCGCAGCTGCATCCGCCCGATGATCCGGCGCTCCACCCACATGGACAGCAGCACGGTGAGCACCAGGAACACGAAGATGGCCAGCACCTTGCCGCCGATCAGCCACCACGGGTCCTGTCCGAAGGACTGCAGGGTGGGATCGGGGGCGGCCAGGGGCACGCTCATGCGGCACCTCCACTGTTGCCGTCGGCGGAGGCGATCGAGACGATCGCGCCCGTGTCGGCGCCCAGGTCGCGGTAGAGGGCGCAGCCCTGGGAGTTGGTCGGCAGCCAGACCACCCGGTCGGGCAGGTCCGGCGTGATCTCCAGCGGCAGCGTCAGCTTTCCGCCGCCGCCGGTCACGGTCACCGCCTCCGTCGCGCCGATCTCGGCGGCGGTGGCGGGCGACAGGCGGGCCACCGCCGGCTTGGCGGTGCCGGCCAGGTAGGGCTCGCCGTCCTGCAGGCGGCCCCGGTCCAGCAGCTGCCGCCAGGTGGCCAGCAGCGCCTCGCCCTCGGCCGGCTCCGGACGGATCCCGGCGGTGACCGCGGGCGCGGCGGGCCGCTCGCCCCGGTGGGCGCCCAGCGCGGCCAGCTCGCGGCGGGCCGCCTCCGGGCCGGGCAGCGCCAGGTGGACGTCCATCTCACCGGCCAGCGTGTCCAGCACCCGCAGGTCCGACAGCCGGCCCGGCACCCGCAGCGCCACGTCGAAGGCGCGGCCGCGGCCCTCCCAGTTGACGAACGTGCCGGCCTTCTCGGCGACCGCGGCCACCGGCAGCACCACGTCGGCGCGGTCGGTGACGGCACTGGCCCGCTGCTCCAGGCTCACCACGAACGGCGTCGCCTCGATGGCGGCCAGCGCGCCGGCCGGGTCGGCCAGGTCGTACGGGTCGACCCCGCCGATCAGCAGCGCGCCCAGCTCTCCGGCCGCGGCGGCGGTCAGGATCTGGGCGGTGTCGCGGCCGGGCGCGGCGGGCAGGTCGGCCACGTTCCAGGCCCGGGCGACCTCGGCGCGGGCGGCCGGGTCGGTGACCGGGCGCCCGATCGGCAGCAGGCCGGGCAGCGCGCCCGCCTCGACGGCGCCGCGCTCACCGGCCCGCCGCGGCACCCAGGCCAGCCGGGCCCCGGTGACCTGGGCCAGCCGCACCGCGCTGGACAGCGCGCCGGGGCTGGCGGCCAGCCGCTCACCGAGCAGGATCACCGCGCCGGGCGCCTTGAGCTCCTCGGCCACCGGCTCGTCCCCGGTGACCAGCGCGCCGAGCACCTCGGCCTCGGCGCCGGGCAGCGCCCGCAGCAGCGTGCCGCCCATCTTGGCCAGCCCCCGGGTGGCGAACGGGGCCACCGAGTAGACCTTCAGGCCCTTCTTGCGGAACGCCTTGCGCAGCCGCAGGAAGACGATCGGCGACTCCTCCTCCGGCTCGAAGCCGGCCAGCAGCACCACCGGGGTCTTCTCCAGGTCGGAGTAGGACACCTCGATGTCGTGGCCCGCCACCGAGGAGGCCAGGAAGGCGGCCTCCTCGGCCGAGTGCGGCCGGGCTCGGAAGTCGATGTCGTTGGTGCCCAGCGCCGTCCGCGCGAACTTGGCGTAGGCGTAGGCGTCCTCCAGGGTGAGGCGCCCGCCCGGCAGCACGCCGACCCGGCCGCGGGCGGCGGCCAGGCCCCGGGCGGCGACGGCGAGCGCCTCCGGCCAGGAGGCGGTCTCCAGCTCGCCCCGCTCGTTGCGGACCAGCGGGTGGGTCAGCCGGTCGGGCTGGGTGGCGTAGGTGAACGCCCACCGGCCCTTGTCGCAGTTCCACTCCTCGTTGACCTGCGGGTCGTCACCGGCCAGCCGCCGCGTCACCTTGCCGCGGCGGTGGTCGGTGCGCAGTGCGCAGCCGGACGCGCAGTGCTCGCAGGCGCTCGGCGTCGACACCAGGTCGAACGGGCGGGAGCGGAACCGGTAGGCGGCCCCGGTGAGCGCGCCGACCGGGCAGATCTGCACCGTGTTGCCGGAGAAGTAGGACTGGAACGGCCGGTCCTCGGCCGCCCCGACCTGCTCCTTGGCGCCCCGTTCGAACAGGTCGATGAAGGCGTCCCCGGCGATCTGGTCGGAGAAGCGGGTGCAGCGGGCGCACTGGATGCAGCGTTCCCGGTCCAGCAGCACCTGCGACGACAGCGGGATCGGCTTGGGGAAGGTGCGCTTGGTGTCGCGGAAGCGGGTCTCGCCCCGGCCGTTGGACATCGCCTGGTTCTGCAGCGGGCACTCGCCGCCCTTGTCGCAGATCGGGCAGTCCAGCGGGTGGTTGATCAGCAGCAGCTCCATCACCCCGTGCTGGGCCTTGTCGGCCACCGGGGAGGTGAGCTGGGTCTGGACCACCATGCCGGGCATCACCGTGGTGGTGCAGGAGGCCTGCGGCTTGGGCATCCCGCGGCCGTTGCCGGCGTCGGGGATCTCCACCAGGCACTGGCGGCACGCGCCGACCGGGTCCAGCAGCGGATGGTCGCAGAACCGGGGGATCTGGATGCCCAGCAGCTCGGCGGCCCGGATGATCAGGGTGCCCTCGGGCACCTCGATCTCGAACCCGTCGATGGTCACCGGGACCATCTTCGGCTGCTGCTCGACCTCTGCGGAGGTCTTGTCGGTGACCGTCACTGCTCACCTGCCCACACGGTCGACTTGGCGGGGTCGAACGGGCACCCGCCCTGGGTGAAGTGCGCGATGTACTCGTCGCGGAACAACTTGATGGACGAGGTCACCGGGCTGGTGGCGCCGTCGCCGAGCGCGCAGAAGGACCGGCCGAGGATGTTGTCGGACAGGTCCAGCAGCGTCTGGAGGTCCTCCTCGGTGCCCTGGCCCGCCTCCAGCCGCTTGAACACCTGCTTGTACCAGTAGGTGCCCTCACGGCAGGGGGTGCACTTGCCGCACGACTCGTGCGCGTAGAACTCCGACCAGCGCTGCACCGCGCGCACCACGCAGGTGGTCTCGTCGAAGATCTGCAGCGCCCGGGTGCCCAGCATGGACCCGGCCGCGCCGACGCTCTCGAAGTCCAGCGGGACGTCGAGGTGCTCGTCGGTGAACAGCGGGGTGGACGAGCCGCCCGGGGTCCAGAACTTCAGCCGGTGCCCCTTGCGGACGCCCCCGGCCATGTCCAGCAGCTCGCGCAGCGTGATGCCCAGCGGCGCCTCGTACTGGCCCGGCCTGGTGACGTGCCCGGACAGCGAGAAGATCCCGAAGCCCTTGGACTTCTCGGTGCCCATCGAGGCGAACCAGTCGGCCCCGTTGGCCACGATCGAGGGAACCGAGGCGATCGACTCCACGTTGTTGATCACAGTGGGGCCGCCGTAGAGTCCCGCGACGGCAGGGAAGGGAGGCTTGAGCCTCGGTTGGCCGCGGTATCCCTCCAGCGAGTCCAGCAGCGCGGTCTCCTCGCCGCAGATGTAGGCGCCGGCGCCGGTGTGGACCACCAGTTCCAGGTCGTACCCGGTGCCGAGGATGTCCTTGCCGAGGTAGCCGGCTTCGTACGCCTCGGCGACCGCCTGCTGCAGGCGGCGGATGACGTGCAGCACCTCACCGCGCACGTAGATGAACGCGTGGTTGGAGCGGATCGCGTAAGAGCTGATGATGACGCCCTCGACCAGCACGTGCGGGTTGGCCAGCATCAGCGGGATGTCCTTGCAGGTGCCCGGCTCGGACTCGTCGGCGTTGACCACCAGGTAGCGCGGGTTGGGGCTGCTGGGCGGCAGGAAGCCCCACTTCATCCCGGTGGGGAAGCCGGCGCCGCCGCGGCCGCGCAGGCCCGAGTCCTTGACCGCCTGCACGATGGCGTCCGGCTCCATCCCGAACGCCGTGCGCATCGCCCGGTAGCCACCCTCGCGCTCGTAGGCCGCGAGGGTGAACGAGTCCGGCTGGTCCCAGGTGCGGGACAGGACGGGGGTGAGGGTCGTGCTCATTTGTGGATGTCCCCTCGCGTCTGCGAACCCGCCGCCGGGTCGTCCGGCTCGGGCCGTGCGGCGTCCGCCGGCGGAGCCTCCCAGCCGCGCTGCTTGGCCAGCTCCAGGCCGACCAGGGTGGGCTCCCCGGCCTGCGGGCCCTCGCCCGCGCGGCCGTCGGGGAACCCGGCCAGGATCCGCGACGCCTGCTTCCAGGTGCACACGCTGTTCGGCCCCCGGGTGGGGGCGACCTCCTTGCCGGCGCGCAGGTCGTCGACCAGCTTCTTGGCCTTCTCGGGAGTCATGTTGTCGAAGAACTCCCAGTTGACCGTCATCACCGGGGCGAAGTCGCAGGCGGCGTTGCACTCGATGCGTTCGAGGGAGATCCTGCCGTCCTCGGTGGCCTCGTCGTGACCGACGCCGACGTGCTCGCTGAGCTCGTCCCAGATCTGGTCGCCGCCCATGACCGCGCACAGCGTGTTGGTGCACACGCCCACGTGGTACTCGCCGACGCGGTCGTGCTTGTACATGGTGTAGAAGGTGGCGACCCCGGTGACCTGCGCCGGGGTGATGCCCAGCTGCTCGGCGCAGAACTCCACGCCGTCGGAGGTGATGTGGCCGTCCACCGACTGCACCAGGTGCAGCATCGGCAGCAGGGCCGAGCGCGGCTTGGGATAGCGCGCGATGATCTCCTTGGCGTCCCGCTCCAGCTGGGCGAGCGTCTCGGGTGCGTAGCTCATCGGTCCACGCCTCCCATCACGGGGTCGATGCTGGCGACTGCTGCGATGACGTCAGCCACCATGCCGCCCTCGCACATGGCGGCCGTCGCCTGCAGGTTGGTGAAGGACGGGTCCCGGAAGTGCACGCGGTAGGGGCGGGTGCCGCCCTCGCTGACCACGTGGACGCCGAGTTCGCCGCGCGGCGACTCGATCGCCGCGTACGCCTGGCCGGCCGGCACCCGGAAGCCCTCGGTCACCAGCTTGAAGTGGTGGATGAGGGCCTCCATGGAGGTGCCCATGATGTGCGCGATGTGCCGGGGCGAGTTGCCCATCCCGTCGGTGCCGATGGCCAGCTGGGCGGGCCAGCCGATCTTCTTGTCCTCGATCATCACCGGGCCCTTGACCGTGCTCAGCCGGTCCAGGCACTGCTCGATGATCTTGAGGGACTCCTCCATCTCCTGCATCCGCACCAGGTAGCGGCCGTAGACGTCGCAGGTGTCCTGGGTGGCCACGTCGAACTCGTAGGTCTCGTAGCCGCAGTAGGGCTGGGTCTTGCGCAGGTCCCACGGCAGCCCGGTCGAGCGCAGCACCGGCCCGGTGATGCCGAGGGCCATGCAGCCCTGCAGGTCCAGGTAGGCGACGTCCTTGGTGCGGGCCAGGTAGACGGGGTTGGCGTCCATCAGCTTGCGCAGCTGCTGGATGCGGCCCGGCATCCGGTCCAGGAACTCGCGGACCTTGGTGAACCCGCCGTGCCCGATGTCCTGGGCGACCCCGCCCGGCCGCACGTAGGCCATGTTCATCCGCAGGCCGGTGATCTCCTCGAACACGTCGAGGGCGTACTCGCGCTCGATGAAGCCGTTCAGCATCACCGTGGTGGCGCCCAACTCCAGCCCGAAGGTGGCGATCGCGACCAGGTGCGAGGAGATCCGGTTGATCTCCATCATCATCACCCGGATGATCTGGGCCCGCTCGGGGATCTGGTCGGTGATCCCCAGCAGCTTCTCGACCCCGAGGCAGTACGCCGTCTCGTTGAAGATCGGCGCCAGGTAGTCCATCCGGGTGCAGAACGTGGGGCCCTGCGCCCAGGTGCGGAACTCCATGTTCTTCTCGATGCCGGTGTGCAGGTAGCCGATGCCCACCCGGGCCTCGTTCACCGTCTCGCCGTCGAGGGTCAGGATCAGCCGCAGCACGCCGTGGGTGGAGGGGTGCTGCGGGCCCATGTTGACCACGAGCCGCTCGTCGGAGGAGTCCTCGGCGGCGGCCACGACCTGGTCCCAGTCGCCGCCGTCGACGTTGAAGACCTTGCCCTCCGTCGCCTCCTCGGCGGCGTACGCGTCGTACTCGGTGTACTTGGTGGAGCTCATCAGAGGTACGACCTCCGCTGGTCGGGGGGCAGCAGGAACAGGTTTCCGCGCCGCGGTCCCATGACGGCGGGCCGCATCCCCGGGGCGAACCGATGTTGGAGCCTCATGTGTACGACCTCCGCTGGTCGGGGGGCGGGATTTCCGCTCCGCGGTATTCGACCGGGATTCCGCCAAGGGGGTAGTCCTTGCGCTGCGGGTGGCCCACCCAGTCGTCGGGCATCTCGATGCGGGTCAGCGCCGGATGGCCGTCGAACACGATCCCGAAGAAGTCGTAGGTCTCCCGCTCGTGCCAGTCGTTGGTCGGGTAGACCGGCACCAGCGACGGGATGTGCGGGTCCTCGTCGGGGCAGGTGACCTCCAGCCGGATCCGCCGGTTGTGGGTCATCGACAGCAGGTGATAGACGGCGTGCAGCTCGGCGCCGGTGTCGGCCGGGTAGTGCACGCCCGACACGCCGGTGCACAGCTCGAAGCGCAGGTCGATCTGGTCCCGCAGGGTCTGCGCGAGCTGCGGCAGGTACCGGCGGCGGACGAAGAAGGTGATCTCGCCACGGTCCACCACGACCCGCTCGACCGCCTCGCCGAAGTCGGGGAAGGCCCGTTCCAACGCGTCGGCGACCTCGTCGAACTCGCCGTGCTCACCGCCGCCCTCTGGCCCGCCGTAGGGGCGGGGGCTGGAGACCTTGGGGCTCTGCCGGATGACCAGCCCGCCGTATCCGGAGGTGTCGCCGCTGGTCTTCGCGCCGAACATGCCCCTGCGGACGACCGGCTGCGCCAGCCGGTCCTGGGGCGCCTGGGCGGGCAGCCGGTCGGCGGCCTGCTCGGCCTGCTGCTCGGGGTTCTGGCTGGACATCTCTAGATCGCTCCCTGCTGTCCCAGCAGCGGCAGCCGGCGGCGCTTGGCCTCTTCCAGCTCCTGGATCTGCTTGCGGCGCTGCGGGCCCAGCTTGGTGTTCTGGATCTTGTCGTGCAGCTTGAGGATGGCGTCCAGCAGCATCTCCGGCCGCGGCGGGCAGCCGGGCAGGTAGATGTCCACCGGGACGATGTGGTCCACGCCCTGCACGACGGCGTAGTTGTTGAACATGCCGCCGGAGGAGGCGCACACGCCCATGGCGATGACCCACTTGGGCTCGGTCATCTGGTCGTAGATCTGGCGGAGCACCGGCGCCATCTTCTGGCTCACCCGGCCCGCCACGATCATCAGGTCGGCCTGTCGGGGGGTGGCCGAGGCGCGTTCCATCCCCCACCGGGAGAAGTCGTGCCGGGGGTCGCCGGCGGCCATCATCTCGATCGCGCAGCAGGCCAGCCCGAAGGTGGCCGGCCACACCGAGCTCTTGCGGGCCCAGCCCGCCACCTGCTCGACCGTGGTCAGCAGGAACCCGCTGGGGAGTTTCTCTTCAAGTCCCATGTCAGTCCCACTCCAGACCACCGCGCCGCCAGATGTAGGCGTACGCGACCAGCACGGTGACGATGAACAGTGCCATCTCGACCAGGGCAAAGATCCCCATGCTCTCGAAGGCGACCGCCCACGGGTACAGGAAGATGATCTCGATGTCGAAGACGATGAACAGCATCGCCGTCAGGTAGTACTTGATCGGGAAGCGGCCGCCCCCGACCGGCTGCGGGGTGGGCTCGATGCCGCACTCGTAGGCCTCCAGCTTGGCCCGGTTCCAGCGCTTGGGGCCGGTGAACGCGGCCATCAGCACCGAACCGGCCGCGAAGGCGAATGCCAGCGCTCCCAGTACGACGATCGGAACATAGAGATCCATGGGTCCCTACACCCCCTTCTCGGTTCGTACGGCGTTGTACGGGGCGGACGCCGCCGAGAAGTTCGCCTCCAGCGAGGCTCGGGGCGGGCGCACCATCGTGGCGTGACGCATCACACCGACATGACATCGGTCATGGTCACGGGTCGCCACCTTAGTCAGGGTGGTCATCTCAGCATCCCCCCGGGGGGTGACCCCACGTTCGTCGATCGCGCTCATGCCGCTGGGGCCACCTTCGACATGGCGTTGATGATCCGGTCCATCGCGTCACCGTCCCGCGGGTCGGTGAGGTTGGCCATCAGTTTGAGGGCGAACCGCATCAGGGTGGGATGGGGCAGGCCGTGCCTGGTCAGGAACTTCATCACCTTCGGGTCGCCGATGGCCTTGACGAAGAGCCGGCCGATGGTGAAGTAGCCCCCGTGCTCATCCTTGAGGATGCGCGGGTACTCGTAGAGCGCGCGTTCCCGCTGGGCGGCGGTGGGGCGGGCGAGCGCCTGCACGATGGTCTCGGCGGCCAGCCGGCCGGACTCCATCCCGTAGTCGATGCCCTCGCCGTTGAACGGGTTGATCATGCCGCCGGCGTCGCCCACCAGCAGCAGCCCGCGGGTGTAGTGGGGCTGGCGGTTGAAGCCCATGGGCAGCGCGGCGCCGCGGATCGGGCCGGTGGCGTGGTCCTCGTCGAACTGCCACTCCTCGGGCATGCCGGCGGTCCAGCCGCGCAGCATGGCGCGGTAGTCCACGTTCTGGAACGCCTTGCTGGTGTTGAGCAGGCCGAGCCCGACGTTGGACAGCCCGTTGCCGAGCGGGAACACCCAGCCGTAGCCGGGCAGCAGCCGCTGGCCGTCCCACAGCTCCAGCCACGACTCCAGGTAGTCGTCGTCGTGGCGCGGGGTGTGGTAGTAGCGGCGGACCGCCACGCCCATCGGCCGGTCCTCGCGCTTACGCAGCCCCATGGCCAGCGACAGCCGGCTGGAGTTGCCGTCGGCGGCGACCACCAGCGGGGCACGGTACTCGACCTCCTCGCCCTGGTACCTGGCGGTGACGCCGAGGATGCGGCCGGTGCGCTCGTCGAGGATCGGGCCGGTGACGTTGCAGCCCTGCTGCAGCCGGGCGCCGGACTTGGCGGCGTGCTCGGCCAGCAGCCGGTCCAGGTCGGTGCGGGCGCGGGCCATGCCGAAGTCGGGGAAGCTGGCCAGCTCGGGCCAGGGCAGCTCGATCTTGACGCCACCGCCGTAGATGCGCAGGCCCTTGTTGCGGATCCAGCCGGGGTCACCGAGGTCGACGCCCATGGAGATCAGCGCCCGGACCGCGCGGGGGGTGAGCCCGTCGCCGCAGATCTTGTCGCGGGGGAAGGTGGCCTTCTCCAGCAGCAGCACGTCCAGCCCCGCCTGTGCCAGCCAGTAGGCGGTGGACGAACCGGCGGGTCCCGCCCCGACGATGATGACGTCGGCCTGTCCGGAGGAGTCGGTCACGGCGATGTTCCTTAGCTCGTTCGCTTGTGAAGTACTTCACAAGGATCCGTGGGGGAGTCTATTCCTTCGGCGGGAGTGATGGGTACCTAGCGACCCGCCGACTTTGGACCGGTCCGGGAGGCTTTGCCCGGATCTTCCGAGGCGATTGACCCGGTTTGCCCGATCGTCCGGGGCCTACCCAGGGTTGACGGCGTGGTGCATGGCCGCTACGCCGAACGTCAGGTTCCGCCAGCGGACCGAGTCCCAGCCCGCCTCCCGCAGCCGCCGTGCCAGTTCCTGCTGGCGCGGCCAGGCCAGCGTGGATTCGGCCAGGTAGCGGTAGGAGTCGGGGTTGGAACTGACCTTCGCCAGCAGCGGCAGGCCGTATCGCAGATGGAGCCGGTGGCCGAACGCCGTCAGCATGTTCGGCGGATGGCTGACCTCGCAGACCAGCAGTCGGCCGCCCGGCCGGGTCACCCGACGCAACTCACGCAGCGCCAGATCGGTGTCGGCGACGTTACGCAATCCAAACGAGATGGTCACGGCGTCGAACGCGCCGTCCGCGAACGGCAGCCGCAGCGCGTCGCCGGCCACGAACCGCGGCCGGCGCCCGGCCGGCAGGTCCCGGGTGCGCCGTGTCCCCACCGACAGCATGCCGAGTGAGAAGTCGCAGGCCACGGTGTGCGCGCCGGCCTCGGCGAAGGGCAGCGAGGAGGTGCCGGTGCCGGCCGCCAGATCCAGGATCCGCTCACCGGGCCGGGCATCGACCGCCGCCACCACCGCGCGCCGCCACCGCCGGTCCAGCCCTCCGGTCATCAGGCTGTTGAGCAGGTCGTACCGCTCGGCGGTGCCGTCGAACATGGCAGCGACGTCGGCGGGCCGCTTGTCGAGAGAAGCGCGGGTCATGCACCCAACCCTATGAGCCGCCGGGACGGGCCCGGTCCCCAGGTGACCTCCGGCCCGCCGGCGGTGGTCTCGGGCATCGCGGCGGCACGAAACCGAGGTGGCGCGAGGTGACGCGAGGCGGTACGAGCCCGTTCGAAGGCGCGGGGCGCCGGGCGGTGCGGACGTCCCGTCAGTCCTCTTTGGAGCGGGACTCCTCGAACTTGTGGCGGCGCTTACCGATGCCGGTGACCACGGCCGACGACACCGCGTCGCGCAGGCCGGTCAGCAGCACGTAGCTGACCACGCCGCTGATGATCACCGACAGGGCCAGGATCAGCAGCATCGACTCCGGCTTGCTGTGGTCCAGTACGGGCAGCAGGTACAGGACGGCGAAGGTCGCGGCGAAGATGGCCAGCCTGGCCGCGGTGTAGGCGAGTACGGAACGCATGACGAGGCCGAGTCTATGCGAGGACCTCGGCGAACAGCGCGGGGTCCACGTTGCCGCCCGACAGCACCGCCACGTACGAGGACACCGACGGCAGCTCGTCGCGGTGGAACAGGTAGGCGGCGGTGGCCACCGCCCCCGCGGGCTCGGCGACGAGCCGGACCTGCCGAGCCAGCCGCCGCATCGCCTCGCGGATCTCCTCCTCGCGCACCGTGACGATGTCGTCCACGTACTCCCTGATGTGCGCGAACGTCAGCGCGCCGAGCCGCTGGGCGCGCAGCGCGTCGGCGATGGTCCGGCCGGTGTCCTCGGCCGTCCAGGCCACCCGCCTGCCGGTGCGCAGCGAGGCGCGGGCGTCGGCGGCCAGCTCCGGCTCGACGCCGATCACCTTGGCCTGCGGGCGCAACGCCCTGACCGCGGCGGCCACGCCGGAGATCAGGCCGCCCCCGCCGACCGGCACCAGCACCGCCCCGACGTCCGGGGCGTCCTGGACGATCTCCAGCCCGACGGTGCCCTGCCCGGCGATCACGGCGGGGTCGTCGAACGGCGGGATCAGCGTGAAGCCGTGCGCCTCGGCCAGCCGCCCGGCGGTGGCCGTGCGGGCCTCCATGGTGGGCTCGACGTACACGATCTCGGCGCCCAGCCGCCGGCAGGCGTCCACCTTCACGCCCGGGGTGGTGTGCGGGACGACCAGCACCACCGGGATCCCCAGCCGGCGCGCGGTGTAGGCGACGGCCTGCGCGTGGTTGCCGCTGGAGTGCGTGACCACCCCGCGGGCGCGCTCGGCCTCCGGCAGCCGGGCGATGGCGTTGTAGGCGCCGCGCAACTTGAACGCGCCGACGGGCTGCAGGGACTCGGCCTTGACCAGCAACGGCGGGTCGGCGAGCGGGTACGGGACGAGCGGAGTGCGCAGGCACACCCCCGACAGCCGGGCGGCCGCCTCCTCGATGTCCGCCAGGGTCACCGGCTCGGGGCCGGGCGCCCCGCGATGCCTCCCCGGCGTCGCCGGCTCCCGCCGGGTCGCCTCATCGTGTCGGGTCACTCGGGACATGCGGACGAGACTATGCGTTCGGGCGTGACGGGGCGGAAGAAGGCATAATGGCCGGTCCTGGGCGGGGCGGGGCGGACACCCGCAGGCCCCTGTGACCGGTGTGACCCAAGCTCATGTTTACTTCCCGTCATTTCTGCAGCTCGTCCCATTACTCACGGTGATGTTTTGCGAAAACAAGGGAGAAATCGGTCCCCGCCCGGCACACTAAGAATCTGTCCACCCGCACCGAGAGCGGGACAAAGGGGGAGAGAACAACGTGGAAAGTACCAGCGAGCGCCTGCTGACCCCCGGAGAGGTGGCCGCGCTCTTCAGGGTCGACCCCAAGACGGTGACCCGGTGGGCCGCGGCGGGCCGGATCAGCAGCATCCGCACGCCCGGAGGCCATCGCCGCTTCCGCGAGTCCGAGGTGCACGCGCTGCTGCGCGGGGAAGAGCCGCTGGCCGAGCACTCGGGCCGCTGAGCCGGCTCCCGGCCGCCCGCCGGGACCCCGATCTTCTCGGGGGGAGGACCCCCAGGCCCCCCGGGAGATCACCTGGTACACCGCGGGCGCGTCCGGAGTTTTTTGTAACGGTCCAAAGTACGGTTCCCCGGCCGGGTGCCGCCGGGTGCTAGTCCTCCGCCTGCGTGGCCTTCCATTCCTCAAACTCACGGAGCAGGGCCTCGTCCCCCTCCCGCCACCCGCGTCGCTTCTCCTCCAGCTCCTCCTCGGTCAGCGACTGGCGAAGCAGCCGGTCATAGTCGGGATCCCCCGGACCGACCTCCACATACCCCTGGCCGATGATCCGTCCGTCGTCCGTGGTCGCGCTCGTGGGTACGCGCAGGGTGCCGTCGGGAAGCCGGATCACGTACACCGTCGATCACCTCGGCTAGATTCCGTATCTGCGGTTGAAGAACAGCATCACATCGAGCGCCAGCCGGATGTCGCCGCCGAGCATATCCACCAGGGCGGGCCGCTGCCGGGCCGAGATCGCAGCGAACGCGTCCGCGAAAAACTCCCGCCGCCCCAGCTCGGCCGGCTGGCGGTGGAAGTCGCTGGCCAGATGCGGCAGGCACCGGTCGTACAGCGCGCGGAAGGCGGCGCTGTCGGACTGCCAGTGCCCGCCCTGCCCGTCGAGGTCGTCGAGGGCGTGCCCCACCTCGTGCATCATCACGTCCGGGGTCGGCGACGGCCGGTCCCCCACCACGATCTTGCGGTCGCCGTAGGCCCCCGCGCAGATGTCCCAGGTGGCCCGCCCCGACGGCAGCGGGCGGCCGGCCAGGTGCCCCATGTCGTCGAGCTGCGGCACGCCGCCACGGCCCACATAGATGCCGTCCAGACCGGCCGCCAGCCGCTCCTTGAGCGGCTCGGGCAGCGCGGCCAGGCTCTCCACCGCCCGGACCACCTCGGGGGTCGGCGGACCCTGGTCGGCGTCCCACTGCCGGTAGAGGATGTCCTCCAGCGGACCGCAGTGCCGCCGGCCGTCTCCGAACGAGGGCGTGCCGGGGGCGTGCGGGGCGGCTCTGGGCAGGTCGGTGTCGAGCTCGAAGTCCCGCCAGCTAGGGCCGGTGCGCTGTGCCTCGGACGGCCGTCCCCGGGCCCCGGCAGACCGCCGGTCGGCGGCGCCCTCTGGTCCGCCGCCGGTGTCGGCGGGCGTCCGCAGCGCGAAGTCGTCGTCCCGGCCGCCCTTGCGGAACCGGCCCCACCGGTCGCGGGGCTGGCTGCTGCGGGGACGGGTGGGCGCCCACCGCTGCCCGCGCTCCGGCGACGGGGACTGCTCGGGCGGGGAAGGCGCGAAGCCCTCGTCGGGCCGCTCGCGGGACCTACGGCGAATACCCCTGTACCGCATCCACCCGCCTCTCAGGAACGTCCGGCACACCCGAACGCGGCACGCCGCCGCCGGACCTGACTCTGGCAGGGTAAGCCGCGAGCCGATGTCCAGTCGACAAGCGGTCAGTGTCCAAGTCACGGGTTACGCTCAAAGCATGCTGTATGTCGTGCTCGGCCTGATCATCGTTGGCGTTTGGCTGTTCTGCCTCTTCGACGTGCTCACCACCGACGAGACCGAGGTACGGCTGCTGCCCAGGTTCGGCTGGTTCCTGGTCGTCCTGCTCGGTTTCATGCCGGGCGCGGCGCTGTGGCTGCTGCTGGGCCGTCCCCGGGAGGCCGCGGGCCATCCGGGCGCCCCCTGGTCCCCGTCCGGCAGCCCGGCCGCCCCGCGTCCGCCGGTGCCGAAGGGCCCCGACGACGACCCGGAGTTCCTGCGCAGCCTGGACCGGCGGATCCGGGGCGAGGACTGACGGCGAAGGGGGCCCGAGGCGATGCCTCGGGCCCCCTTCTCCTGGACTTCCCGCGACGGCAGGGCGCCGGTCAGCCCGCGTAGGAGTGCAGGCCGGAGAACATGTAGTTCACGCCGAAGAAGTTGAACAGCAGGGCGGCGAAGGCCACCAGGGAGATGATCGCCGCCTTGCGGCCCCGCCAGCCCGCGGTGGCGCGCGCGTGCAGGTAGCCGGCGTAGATGACCCAGGTCACGAACGACCAAACCTCCTTGGGGTCCCAGCCCCAGTAGCGGCCCCACGCCTCGTCGGCCCAGATGGCGCCCGCGATGATGGCGAAAGTCCAGATCGGGAACGCGAACATGGTGATCTTGTAGGCCAGCCGGTCCAGCGTGTCGGCGCCCGGCAGCAGGGCCAGCGCCCCGCCGCCCTCGGTGCCGCGCTCCTGGCGGCGCGACTGCAGCAGGTAGAGCAGGGTCGCCGTGCCGCCGACCGTGAACGCGCCGGTGGCGACGATGGCCGCGCTGACGTGGATGGCGATCCAGTACGACTTCAGCGCCGGGACCAGCGGGCCCACCGGGGTGTACAGCCAGATGGTGGCGATGCCCAGGGCGATCACCGCGGCGACCATCACGAACGCGCCCAGGAAGCGGGCCTTGTGGCGCACCAGCACCACCAGGTAGGCGGTGACGGCCGCGAACGCGATGGCCGACAGGAACTCGTACATGTTGCCCCACGGCCACCGCTCGGCGGCCCAGCCGCGGGTCACCAGCATGCCCAGGTGGGCGCCCCAGCCCAGCACGTTGATCAGGACCGCGAACCGGCCCCAGTCGGTCTCCCGGCGCCGGCCGCCCTCATCGGCGTCGGCGTCGGCGGCGTCACCGGCGTCGGTGCCGGCGTCCACCGCCTCGGCGCCGGCGGAGCCCACCAGCACCTTGGCGGGAGCGGCCTGTTCGGCCTGTTCGGTCTGTTCGGTCTGCCGTCGGCGTAGGCCGAAGCCCAGGTCGAGCGCGTAGCCGACCATCGCCACGACGTACAGCAGCACGGTGCCCAGCATGAGCTGGTCACTCAGGTTCGCGAGGTCGCCGTCGGCCACGCTCGTCACTCCTCGGTCTTGTCGTCGGCACCGGCCGGGGCGTCGCCGGGGCCGGTCGGGGGGACGTCACGGCGCAGCGCCGTCACCAGGTCGTCGAATTCCGCGGTCGGGTTGCCCAGCGTCAGCCCGCCGACCTCCACCACGGTACGCCCGCCCTCGCCAGGGGTCGCACGCACCCACACCCGGCGGCGCCGCACCATGAACGAGGCGACGATGCCGGCGATGGCGGCCACCGCGGCGGCCAGCGCGGGCACCCGCCCGGGGTCGTGGTTGACGGCCAGGCTGATCCACTCCTTGGTGCCCTCGAAGGTGATCGAGCCGGCCCCGCCGGGGATCTGGAAGGTCTCGCCCTGCCGCAGCAGCTTGGAGCCGTCCCGGACCGGCTGGAGCGTCTTGCCGATGCCCTCGATCCGGTACACCGACTGGGGGATGCCGGAGTCCAGGCCCAGGTCGCCCTTGAACGTCATCAGCGAGACGGTCGGGTTCAGCGGGGCCGGGAAGGCCGACACCACCTGGGCGTTGCGGGTGTCGGCGACCGCGGTGGGCCAGAACACCGCTTGGAAGGCCAGTTGCTCGGGCCGGGCGTCGGGCGCCTTGATGACGCCTTCAGAGGTGAAGTTGCGCTGCTCGATCGGCAGGAACGGCATCGCCCCCCGATAGGCGACGTTCCCCTGGCCGTCGCGCACCGTGAACTCGGGGGCGTAGCCGTGGCCCAGGATGTAGATCTTGGCGCCGCCGACCTCCAGCGGATGGTTGACCCGCAGGTCGTACGGCTTCTCCGGGGAGTCGGCGCCCTCCCGGTAGTAGACCTTGGCGGAGAAGTCCAGCGGCTGGCCGCGCCGTTCGCCCTCGGTGACGTACTCGGCCCGGAAGTCGGCCAGCCGCATCGAGAACGGGGCCAGTTGGTCGGGGCTGAACTGCCGGCCGGGCGTGAACTGGTCGTAGTAGGTCAGCGAGTTGGCGAAGGCGCCGCCTTCGGTCAGCACGATGTTGCCGCGGTAGCCGAACAGCGACCCCGCCGCCACCGCGAACAGCAGCACCAGCAGCGCCAGGTGGAAGACCAGGTTGCCGATCTCGCCCAGGTAGCCCTTCTCGGCCGCGACCGAGGCCGTCCCGTCCGCGACCCGGAACCGCCTGCCGCGCAGCAGCCGCCGGGCCGCGGCCAGCACCTCGCCGGCCTCCCGGTCGGTCTCGAACGACGCCGACTGCGGCAGCCGTGCCAGGTTGCGCGGGGCGGCCGGCGGCTGCCCGCGCATCGCCCGCCAGTGCTGCCGCGAGCGCGGGATCACACAGCCCGCCAGCGACACGAACAGCAGGATGTAGATGGCCGCGAACCAGGGGGCGGCGAACACGTCGAACAGCGAGAGCCGGTCCAGCCAGGGCCCGAGGGTGCGGTGCTGCTCCAAGTACTCGGCGACCCGTTCCGGCGCCTGGCCCCGCTGCGGCAGGATCGACCCGGGCACCGAGCCGAGCGCCACCAGGAACAGCAGGATCAGGGCGGTGCGCATGGAGGTCAGCTGCCGCCATCCCCAGCGCAGCCAGCCCAGCGGCCCCATGCCCCTGGGCTTCGGCCCGCCTGCCTGGGGAGCCGGCCGGGCCTCGGTGGCCTCGGTGGTCCCGGTGTCGGCCCGCTGTGTCTTGGTCATCTCAGATCACCGTCTCGAAGCCGCCGATCCACGACTTCAGTCCAAGGGTCGCCTCGCCCCACAGGCCGGTCACCAGCAGCAGCCCGATCGCCACGAGCATCCCGCCGCCGATCCGCATGACCAGCCGGTAGCGGCTCTTGATCGCGCCGAACGCGCCCAGCGCCCGCCGGTAGGCCAGCGCCGTCGCCACGAACGGCAGCCCCAGCCCCAGGCAGTACGCCAGCGACAGCAGGGCGCCGCGTTCCGCGCTGGCCTCGGTGAACGACAGCGTCTGGACGGCCGCCAGGGTGGGGCCGATGCACGGCGTCCAGCCGAGCCCGAACAGCACGCCCAGCAGCGGCGCCCCGGCCAGCCCGGCGGCCGGCAGCCGTCCCGACTTCACGGTGCGCTGCAGCCCGGGGATCAGCCCCATGAAGGCCAGCCCGAACACGATCGTCACCGCGCCGAGCACGCGGGTGATCGGGTCGGCGTACTCCAGCAGCCAGCGGCCGAGCCCGCCGAACGCCAGCCCGGCGCTGACGAACACCACGGTGAACCCGGTGATGAACAGCGCCGCCCCGGCCACCAGCCGCCCCCGGTGCTGCCGTTCCAGGTCGACGCCGGACATGCCGGTGACGTACGACAGGTAGCCGGGCACCAGCGGCAGCACGCACGGGGAGGCGAAGGAGACCAGCCCGGCCAGCACCGCCAGCGGCACCGCCGCCAGCAGCGACCCGCTCGCGACCGTCTCCCCGACCCCCGCCAGGATCACCGCCTCCCCCGTCGGCACCACGCGGTCACCGCTCCGCGGCGATCTGGGTGATCAGCGGGTTGAGCTGCGAGTAGGTGGTGGGGCCGATGATGCGGGCGGCGATCCGGCCCTGCCGGTCGAAGATCAGGGTGCTGGGCACCGCGCTCGGCGGGACGTCGCGGAACTCCAGCATCAGCCGGCCGTCGTGGTCGTACAGGCTCGGGTAGGTGACCTGGAAGGTGCGTTCCATGGCCCGGGCCGGCTCCTTGAAGTCCTTGAAGTTGACCCCGACGAACTCCACGCCCTTGGGCTTGTGCTCGGTGGACAGCTTCTGCAGCGTGGGCGCCTCGCCCCGGCAGGGACCGCACCAGGAGGCCCAGAAGTTCAGCACCACGACCTTGCCGCCGAGGTCGGCCAGCCGCAGCGGCTTGTCCTCCAGCGTGGTGCCCTCCACGCGCGGGGCGGCCCTGCGGTCGGTGGCCTTGATGACCTGCGCCGTGCCGTCGCCGGCGATGAAGCGGTTGTCGCCGCTGCCCGGACCGGTCTGCGCGCCCTGGGTGCCCGCGCATCCGGCCAGCAGCGCGCAGGCGGCCACGGCACCCGCGGCGACGACCCTGACTCGGGCCATGGGAACTCCTCTACTACACGACGTAGTACATCACTGTAGTGCGGGGTTCAGGCGCCCGGGACCGTGGGGCGCTGCACCAGCCCGGCGGCGGGCTCGTGGTAGGCCACCTCGACCAGCCGGGTGCCCTCGAACGTCAGGCTGGTCACGCTGGCCAGCTCGCACTGCCGCCGCCTGGGGTGGTGCCACATCCGGCGGTGCTCGGCGAACCGCCGCAGCGTCCAGATCGGCAGCTGGTGGCTGACGCACACCGCCTCGTGCCCGCGGGCCGCATCACGGGCCGCGATCACGGCGGCCTTCATCCGCGCCGCGATCTGCCGGTACGGCTCGCCCCACGACGGCCGGACCGGGTTGATCAGGAACGGCCAGTGCGCGGGCCGGCGCAGCGAGCCCTGCCCCACCCCGAACGTCATGCCCTCGAAGTGGTTGCCGGCCTCGATCAGCCGTTCCTCCACCGTCACCGGCAGGTCGAACAGCTCCGACATCGGGGCGGCGGTCTCCAGCGCCCGCTCCAGGGGCGAGGAGAACAGCGCGGTGACGTCGTGGTCGGCGAACCATTTGGCCACCTCCTGCGCCATGAGCACGCCGTTCTCACTGAGGCGGTACCCCGGCAACCGCCCGTACAGAATTCCCTCGGGGTTGTGCACTTCACCGTGCCGCATCAGATGAACGATCGTCTTCTCACTCATGGCGGACGCCAGACTACCCGCGGACCGGGGCGCGCCCGTCCCCGGCCCGTTCCCGCAGGCGGACGCGGGGCGCCACGGAGCTACGCCGGGGCCGCCACGGCCGGCCGGGCGGACACGCGCAGAGCGTCGAGGGCGGCGCAGATGGCCGGACGGCGGGCGGCCTCCTCGCGCCAGACGGCGTAGACGCGGCGGCTGAGGCTGTGGCGCAGGGAGACGATGCGGACGCCCTCGGGGACGTCGCAGCGGCCCAGGCGGGGCAGGATGATGTTGCCGAGCCCGGCGGCGACCAGGGCGAGCTGGGTGGCGAACTCGTAGGCCATGTGGTCGATGCGCGGCTCGCTGTCGAACGAGCGCAGGGTGTGGGTCAGCCAGTCGCAGCAGATCGAGCCCGGCGTCGAGCTGATCCAGCGGTCCCCGGCCAGCTCCTTGAGGTCGACGACCTCGCGGTGCGCCAGCGGGTGCCCGGCCGGCAGCGCGACGTCGGCCACGTCCTCGCAGATGGCCCCCTTGACCAGGCCCTCCAGCACGGGGATGGGCTCGTTGTTCCAGTCCTGGACGATCGCCAGGTCGACGTCGCCCCGGGTGACCAGCGGCAGGCTCACCGACGGGTCGTACTCCCTGATCAGCACCCGCAGCTCGGGATGGGCGGCGCGCAGCGAGGCCAGCGCGGCCGGGATCAGGCCGCGGATCGCGGTGGGGAAGGCGGCCACCGACAGCTCGCCCACCACGACCCCGCGGTGCGCCTCCAGGTCGGCCTCGGCCCGCTCGACCAGGGACAGGATGCCCTCGGCGTGCGTGACGAGCAGGTGCGCCGCGTCGGTCAGCCGCACGCCCCGGCCGTTGCGCTCCAGGAGCTTCTGGCCGGTCTCCCGCTCCAGCTTGGCCAGTTGCTGGGAGACTGCCGAAGTCGTCACGTGCAGGGCCTCGGCGGCGGCGCTGACCGATCCGTGGGTGGCCACCGCGTGCAGGGCGCGCAGCCGATCCAGATCAAGCATGAAGCAAATCTAAACCGGAATATGCGCCGCTTCCACCACTCTCTTAACAGAATCTCTCCAGATCGATGAAGGATCACTGAAGGGTTCCCTCAAGAAATTCTTGCTTGTGCTTAACATTAGGGGGCGTCAGCATCGGAGGATGCGACCTCGTGACGTGCTGCTGGCCACCCTGATCGCGGCCATCTGGGGGTTCAACTTCGTGGTGATCGAAGTGGGCCTCGACAGCTTTCCGCCCCTGCTGTTCGCAGCGCTGCGGTTCGTGGCGGCGGCCGTCCCCGCGGTGTTCTTCCTGCGCCGGCCGCGCGTACCGGTGCGGTGGCTGTGGCTGGTCGGACTGCCGCTCGGGGTCGGGCAGTTCGGGCTGCTGTTCCTGGGGATGCGGATGGGCATGCCCGCCGGCCTGTCGTCGCTGGTGCTCCAGACACAGGCGCTGTTCACGATCGTCTTCGCCGGGCTGCTGCTGCGCGAGCGACTCGGTCGCCGCCAGGCGGCGGGCATGCTGGTGGCCTTCGGCGGCGTCGCGCTGATCGGACTCGACTTCGGGCAGGGCGGCCCGCTGCCGGCGTTCGTGCTCTGCGTGGTCGGCGCGTCCATGTGGGGGCTGGCGAACGTGGCGATGCGGCGGATGAACCAGACGGCCGCCGAGCCGGTGGACGCGCTGGCGTTCATGGTGTGGATGTCGCTGGTGCCGCCACTGCCGCTGCTGGCCCTGTCGCTGGTCTTCGAGGGGCCGGCCGCGGGCCTGCGGGCGCTGACGCACCTGACCCTCACCGGGGTGGGCTCGCTGGCGTACATCGCCTACCTGTCCACCCTGGTGGGGTTCGGGCTGTGGGGATGGCTGATGCGGCGGTACGAGGCGGGGACGGTGGCGATGTACTCCCTGCTCGTACCGCCGTTCGGGATCGTGTCGGCGATGCTGGTGCTGGGCGAGCGGGTCGGCGCGGTGCGCTGGCTGGCCGCCGTGCTCGTCATCGGCGGCGTGGCCGCCGGCAGCGTCCGGCGGTCGCGGCCGGCCCCGCCGCCCCCAGCGGAGCACCGGCCGGACGGGGACCGCCTGAGCCGTGTCGCGCGGGTCTGAGGTCCGGCGTGTGCTCAGGCGGCCCCGACCGGGCCCGGCGAGAGGCTCAGTCGCCCACCTCGGCGGCCGCCCGGGCCGCGCCGGGCATGGCCGACACGACACGGTCCAGCGCCGCGTCGTCGTGAGCCGCCGACAGGAACCAGACCTCGTAGGCCGACGGAGGCAGGTAGACCCCCTGGTCCAGCGCCGCGTGGAAGAACGCCGCGTAGGCCTTGGCGTTCTGCCGCTGGGCGGCGGCGAAGTCGAGGACCGGCTCGTCGGTGAAGAAGATCGAGAACAGGCTGCCGGCGACCTGCAGGCGGTGCGGGACACCCTCCTTGGTCAGCGCCTCGGTGGCGGCGCGGGCGACCACGGAGGCGGCGCGGGCGATGCCCTCGTAGACCTCCTCGGTGGCGTTGCGCAGGGTGGCCAGGCCGGCGGCGGTGGCCAGCGGATTGCCCGACAGGGTGCCGGCCTGGTAGACGGGGCCGGCCGGGGCCAGGTGGTCCATGACATCGGCGCGCCCGCCGAACGCGGCGGCAGGCAGGCCGCCGCCCATCACCTTGCCGAAGGTCATCAGGTCGCCCGGCACGCCCTCCAGGCCGTACCAGCCCGAACGGGAGGCGCGGAAGCCGGTCAGCACCTCGTCCAGGATGAGCAGGGCGCCGTACCGCTCGCACAGCGACTTCAGCAGCCGGTTGAAGTTGGGCTCCGGCGGCACCACGCCCATGTTGCAGGGGCAGGCCTCGGTGATGACGCAGGCGATCTCGTGGCCGTGCTCGCCGAACGCCAGCTCGACCGCGGGCACGTCGTTGTAGGGCAGCACGATCGTGTCCGCGGTGGTGGCGCCGGTGACGCCGGGGGTGTCCGGCAGCGCCAGGGTGGCCACCCCGGAGCCGGCGGCGGCCAGCAGAGCGTCCACGTGCCCGTGGTAGCAGCCGGCGAACTTGACCACCTTGCCGCGCCCGGTGAAGCCCCGCGCCAGCCGGATCGCCGACATGGTGGCCTCGGTGCCGGAGTTGACCAGGCGGACCTTGTCGACCGGAGTGCGGGCCACGATCTCCTCGGCCAGCTCCACCTCGCCCGGGGTGGGGGCGCCGTAGGAGGTGCCGCGCTCGGCGGCCCGCTGGACGGCCTCCACCACCGCCGGGTGGGCGTGGCCGAGGATCATCGGCCCCCACGAGCAGATCAGGTCCACGTACTCGTTGCCGTCGACGTCGGTGAGGTACGGGCCGCGCGCGGAGGCGATGAAGCGGGGCGTGCCGCCCACCGCCCGGAAGGCGCGCACCGGCGAGTTGACGCCGCCGGGCACCACCTCACCGGCCCGGTCGAAGAGCTGCTGGGAGAGATCGATGCCAGTCACTCCGCCAGTCTCTCAGTCGCAATCCGGTGAAGGCACTTGACCCGGGCGGCGAGGGGCCGATATCCACCCAATACCGATACGGGGTTCGCCGTCGACGACGGCCGCGATGTCCGGGCCTGTGGCCGATTGCCGGGCCGCACGAGCCGGAGGGAAGACGGAGAAAGTGGTGGACGGCTGGACGGTCCCGGGCTTCACGCACGTGGAGGAACTGGGGCGCGGCGCCTCCGGACGGGTGATGCTGGCCGTCGATGACATCACCCGGACCAAGGTCGCGATCAAGTACCTGGACGAACGGCTGGCGGCGGACCCGTCGTGGCTGACGGAGTACCGGGCGCTGGCCCGGCGGCTGTCGCAGTTGGAGGACCCCGGCATCGCCGAGCTGTACGACTTCGTGGAGGGGCCCGGATCCTCCAGCGCGGTGGTGATGCAGCGGATCGAGGGGGTCAGCCTGCGGCGGGTGCTGGACACCCAGGGCCCCACCGGCCCGCTGGCCGCGCTGGCCGTCTTCGGCGGCTCGCTGGCCGGGCTGGCCGCCGCGCACGCCGCCGGGGTGGTCCACCGGGACTTCAAGCCCGCCAACGTGCTGGTCGAGGCCGACGGCGAGGTCCGGATCACCGACTTCGGGATCATCCCGCCGCGCCACGCCAGGGCCGGTGAGGAGCCGCCCGGCACGCCCGGCTACCTGGCGCCCGAGCTGTGGGACGGCGCCCCCGCCTCGCCCGCCTCCGACCTGTACGCGGCGACCGTGCTGTTCTACGAGTGCCTGACCGGCCGCCGCCCGTACGACACCGGCGGCACCGGCGGCCGGGCGCTGGCGGCGCTGGCCAGGGCGCACCGGGAGACGCCGGTCCCGATCGAGACGGTGCCGGGGCCGCTGCGCGGGCTGATCGCGGCGGGGCTGGCCAAGGACCCGGTCACCCGCCCCGCCTCGGCGGAGGAGTTCCTGGCCGGGCTGGAGGAGGCCGCGGTCGCCGCCTACGGGCCCTCCTGGCAGGCCCAGGGACGCGGCAGGCTGGCGGAGATGGCCGCAGCGGCGGCGGCGGCCCCGCCCCCCACCGCGCCCTCCAGGACGGACTCCGACGGCTCGCAGCGGCCCGCTGGGAGCGGCAGGCGGCGGCTCGGGCCCGTCGTGGGGGCCGCCGCGGCGGTCCTGGTGATCGCCGCGGCGCTGGGCGCCGTCGCGATCAACTCCGCGGGCGGGGACGACGAGGGCGCGTCCGGCCGGCAGACCGCCTCCCCGACCCCGCCGACCGCCACCGGCAGCCCGCAGCCGACCCCGTCGGCCACCGCGCCCGCCACGGGCGCGGGCACGGCGCTGGCCGCGCGGATCGAGCGGACGGCGGCGCGGCGGCCCAGCGCGTCCTTCTCCTTCCGCCGGACCGGCTGCTGCGGCCCGGCGGTCAGCGCCAGGGGCCAGCTCCGGCTGCTGAACGGCCGCGATCCCGCCTACTCGATGCTCGTGTCGGGCGCCACCCCGCAGACTCGCCGCGCGGCCCGCACGATCCTGCTGGGCGAGACCGCCTACGTGCGGATCGGCGCGGACTGGCGGCCGGTCTCCTCGGCGAGCACGCAGCGGCAGGGCTACGCGCCGCTGGCGGCCGAGGTGCGCCGGAGCACCTCCGTGACGAGCGTGACCGCGCTGGTGAAGGAGAGCACCACACTGCGTCGGTCCGGGCACGTCTACCGGGGCGTCGCGCCGGTGGCCGAGCTGACCGACGGGCCGCTCTTCGGCGACCTGGGCCGCGCCACCGGGGCCAAGGAGGTGAGCTTCGTGCTCGCCCTCGACTCGGCCGGACTGCCCCGCCAGATCCGGATCACCGTCGGAACGGGCGCCAAGAGCGTCGTACTGACCACCAGCTATGCCGGCTGGGGCAAGCGGGTCTCGATCAAGGCCCCCCGCTGACCGGGGCCCGGGGGCGCGCCCCGGGCCGGTCGCGGCGTCAGGAGGCCACGGCCTCGCAACTGTCGGAGAGGATCTCCAGCACGCGCACGGGGTCGGGCAGCGGCGAGCCGTCCGGCGGGCGCAGCCAGGAGACCTCCCCTCCCGGCAGCACGGACGGGGGCGCGACCACGTAGCTCTCGCGGCAGTGCCAGCGCAGGCCGGGCGAGTCGGCGATGGTCTCCGGGGAGCAGTCCAGATGGCACGACCACCACTCGTCCTCGTCCTCGGGCGCGCCCCGGGTGGCCACGAAGAACAGGTGACGCTCCCCGCCCACGGCGGCGACCGGCCCGACCGGGCTGGTGGGGCCGGGGGCGGTGTACCGCTCGGCGATCCGCTCCAGCGCCAGGGCCCCCGCCGCGGCCGGCACGTCGAAGACGTCGAACACCCGCCCGGTCGGCAGGATGACGTTGGCCCGCGGGTCGTCGGCCCACCAGCGTTTGACCGCCGCCGGGTCAGTGGTGGCCTGCAGCGCCCAGGTCGCCGACACCGGATGCGCGCCCGGGGCGGGGCAGCCGATCCGGTCGCACGAACAGGCCCGGTCCCCATCAGCCGGCGCGTGCGCCCCCGGCGCGCACGCCCATCCCAGCGTCACGTACTCCTTGGCAGCGGCGCCGAGGCGGCTGCGCGCCCGTTGCCGCCTGGCCGAAACCGCCAGCATCATGGCTCCCCCCAGTTCGGCGGGCCGCCGGACGGTGGTCGCCTCCAGGGGCCCGCGAATGCCGGCGCGCGCGCCGGTGCCTCCGTCCTCCGTTACCCGATAATGGCCGCCGCCATTTCGAGCGGCCGCACCAACCCCGGGAAACGACACCAAGTGACTAGGTGCGCATGATCCTCACGGGACGGAGGTGACGATCCCCGGCGGGCGTCCCGGACCCCAGGCGCCACGCGCTCAGGACCCCAGGCGCCGGGCGTTCAGGACCCGAGGCGCCGTGCGACCTCGGTGGCCCAGTAGGTCAGGACCAGGTCGGCGCCGGCCCGGCGGATGCCGGTCAGCGACTCCATGATCACCCGCTCCCGGTCCACCCAGCCCTGCGCGGCGGCCGCCTCGACCATCGCGTACTCGCCACTGACCTGGTAGGCGGCCACCGGCACGTCGACGGCGTCGCGCACCCGGCGGACGATGTCCAGGTAGGGGCCGGCGGGCTTGACCATCACCAGGTCGGCGCCCTCGTCGAGGTCGAGCATGACCTCGCGCAGCGACTCGTCGGCGTTGGCCGGGTCCTGCTGGTAGGCCGAGCGGTCCCCGAACTGCGGCGCGCACTCGGCGGCGTCCCGGAACGGCCCGTAGTAGGCGGAGGCGTACTTGGCCGAGTACGCCATGATCGCCACATCGCGGTACCCGGCCTCGTCCAGCGCCGTGCGGATGGCGCCCACCTGGCCGTCCATCATCCCGCTGGGCGCCACCACCTGGACGCCGGCGGCGGCCTGCGCCACCGCGATCGAGGCGTACCGCTCCAGCGTGGCGTCGTTGTCGACCTCGCCGGACGGGGTGAGGATGCCGCAGTGGCCGTGGTCGGTGTACTCGTCCAAGCACAGGTCGGCCATCAGCACGGTGGCCTCGCCCAGATCGGACGACAGGTCACGCAGCGCCCGCTGGACGATGCCGTCCGGGTCGTCGGCCGCCGTGCCCGTGCCGTCCTTGACGGCGGGGACGCCGAACAGCACCAGCCCGCCCACCCCGGCGTCCACCGCCTCGTGCGCGGCCTTGCGGAGCGAGTCGGGGGTGTGCTGGACGACCCCGGGCATCGAGGCGACCGGCTGCGGCTCGGCGATGCCCTCCTTGACGAACATCGGCAGGATCAGGTCGGCCGGGGCGAGCCGGGTCTGGGCCACCATCCGGCGCATGGCCGGGGTGCGCCGCAGCCGGCGAGGCCTGGCGACGGGGAAACGAGCTGTCATGGTGTCTCGTACCTTCGAAATCCGGGGGGGTGCGCCATCACCTGCGTCTGCGGGCGCCGCGGCGCATCTGGCTCGGCTTGCGGAGCGGGTCGCCCGCCTCGATCTGGGCGGCCCTGCGCTTGGCACCGTACTCGGCCAGCGCCTCGGCCAGCGCCAGCGCCGACGGCCGGTCGGCCATCACGTCCACCCGCAGCCCGTACTCCTGCGCGGTCTTGGCGGTCTGCGGGCCGATCACCGCGATCACCGTGACGTTGTGCGGCTTGCCGGCGATGCCGATCAGGTTGCGGACGGTGGAGCTGGAGGTGAACAGCACCGCGTCGAACCCGCCGCCCTTGATCGCCTCGCGGATCGGCTGCGGCGGCGGCGCGGCCCGCACCGTCCGGTAGGCGGTGACGTCGTCGCACTCCCAGCCCAGCTCGGTCAGCCCGGCGATCAGCACGTCGGTGGCGATGTCGGCGCGCGGCAGCAGCACCCGGTTGATCGGGTCCAGGTCCTTGTCGTAGGGCGGCCAGACCTCCACCAGCCCCTCCCCGGACTGCTGGCCGGTGGGTACCAGGTCGGGGGCGACCCCGAACTCCACCAGCGCCCGGGCGGTCTGCTCGCCGACCGCGGCCACCTTCAGCCCGGCGAACGCCCGCGCGTCCAGGCCGTAGTCGTCGAACTTCTCCCGGATGGCCCGCACCGCGTTGGTGGAGGTGAACACCACCCACTCGTACCGCCCGGTGACCAGGCCCTTGACGGCACGGTCCATCTGCTGCGGGGTGCGCGGCGGCTCCACCGAGATGGTCGGCACCTCCTCGGGCACCGCCCCGTAGGAGCGCAGCCGCTCCGACAGCGAGGCGGCCTGCTCCTTGGTGCGCGGCACCAACACCCGCCAGCCGAACAGCGGCTTGGTCTCGAACCACGAAAGCCGGTCCCGCCAGCCCGCCACGTCCCCTACGATGATCATCGCGGGCGACTCCATCCCCTTGGTGTCGGGGACCAGGCGCTGCAGCGTGGAGACCACGGTCTCCTGCTCGGTGGTGGTGCCCAGGCTGGTCATCGCGGCCGGGGTGGAGTCGGGGCGGCCGGCGGCGATCAGCCCCTTGGCCACCTCCGCGACCATGCCCTCGGCGCCGAGGATCACCAGCGTCGCGTCCGGGGAGGAGAAGTCCTCCCAGTCGACGCCGCCCGCGGACGCGTCGATCACGCGGACCTCACGGGTGCGCGCGTCGGTCAGCGGGATGCCCGCGTACCCGGGCACGCCGGTGACCGAGGAGACGCCCGGGACGATCTCGAACGGCAGCCCGGCCTCGGCGCACGCGGCCGCCTCCTCGGCCATCGTGCAGGCCAGCCCGGGGTCGCCGCGGAACAGCCGGACGACGTTGCGCCCGGCTCGGGCGGCCGTGGCGACCTGTGCGACGGGGTCGCCCTCGGTGGCCTCCAGGACCTCCACGTCCTGGCGGCAGTGCGACAGCAGCCCGGCGGGACAGGCCGCGCGGGACACCACGACCGTGTCGGCCTGGCCGAGCTTGGCCGCGGCTCGCAGGGTCAGCAGTTCGGGGTCCCCTGGGCCCATCCCGACGAACGAGACGGTGCCCGGCGCGGTACCGCCGGTGCTGGTACTAGCGGGGCTCAATGTGACGCTCCCCCATCAACTGATCGGCCCCCTGGGCGAGCAGCCGGGCCGCCAGCTCGCGCCCGACCTCCTCGGCCCGCTCCGGGTGGCCGCTTGCGGAGAGCCGTACCTGGCGGCTGCCGTCGACGGCGACGACGCACGCGGTCAGGCGCAGGCTCTGTTCTACATCCGTGGTGTCCTCGACGGTGGCGTAGGCGCCGACCGGGGCCGAGCAGCCCGCCTCCAGCACCGCCAGCACGGTGCGCTCGGCGGTGACGGCCGCCCTGGTGGCCGGGTCGTCGACCGTCGCGAGCAGCTCGATCAGGTCGGCGCGGTCGGCGCGGCACTCCAGCGCCAGCGCGCCTTGGCCGGGCGCGGGCAGCATGGCGTCGGGGTCGAAGACCTCCGCGACCGCCTCCCGCCGGCCGATCCGGCCCAGGCCCGCGTACGCCAGCACGATCGCGTCCAGCTCGCCGTCGGTCACCTTGCTCAGCCGGGTGTCGGCGTTGCCGCGGATGGGGACCACCTCCAGGTCCCGGCGCAGCGCGCGCAACTGGGCGACGCGGCGCGGCGAGCCGGTGCCGACCCGGGCGCCGTGCGGCAGGTCGGCCAACTTGGCCGGGCCGCACAGGGCGTCGCGGGGGTCGTCGCGCCGGTAGACCGCGGCCAGCGCGATCCCCTCGGCGGGTCCAGTGGGCAGGTCCTTCAGCGAGTGCACGGCGAAGTCCACCTCGCCGGACAGGATCGTGTCCCGCAGGGCGCTGACGAAGACTCCCGTGCCGCCCATCTGGGCCAGGTGGGCCCTGGAGACATCACCTTCGGTCGTTACCCCGACCAGCTCCACGGCATGCCCGGTGAGCCGGCTCAACACGTCGGCGACGTGTCCGGACTGGGTGGTCGCCATCAGGCTCTTGCGGGTGCCCAGGCGCAGTGCGGTCATGATGCGGGTCCTTCGATATCCGGGCGGGCCACGGCCTCGGGCGCCTTGGGATCCAGGTCGAACAGCTCGCGCAGGGCGACGGCGTAGGTGTCGCCGCCGGGCGCCGCCGCCAGTTCCTTGACGCGGACGGTCGGCGCGTGCAGCAGTTTGTCGACCACCCGCCGTACGGTCTGGGCGATCTCGGCGCGGTCCCGCTCGTCGAGGGCGGGCAGTCGTCCCGTCAGCCGGGTCAGCTCGGCCTCGACCACCTCGGCGGCCTTGCTGCGCAGCGCCACCACGGTGGGCGCCACCGCGGCGGCGCGGGCGGCGTTCAGGAACGCGGCCACCTCGGCGGCCACGATCCGGCGCACCGCCTCGACCGCCCGGGGGCCGACCGCCTGGGCGGCCTCCTCGGCGGTGCGCAGGTCGTCCAGCCCGGCCAGCGCCACGCCGGGCAGGGTACGAACGGCCGGGTCGACATCGTGCGGCAGCGCCAGGTCCAGGAAGAAGCGCCGTTCCCCCGTCGCCGGGACCTGCTCGGCGGTGATCACCAGGCCGGCGGCGCCGGTGCAGGAGACCACCAGGTCGGCCTCGGCCAGCGCGGCCGTCAGGTCCGTCAGCTCGATCGCCCGGGCGGGCACCTCGGCCGCGGCCGCCAGCCGCTCGGCCCGCGCGTAGGTGCGGTTGGCCACGACAATCTCGCCGACCCCGGCGCGGGCCAGGGTGGCCACCGCCAGGCCGCTCATGGACCCGGCCCCCACCACCAGCGCACGCCGTCCGGTCAGCTCGCCCAGGTGGCCCTCGGCCACGTTCAGGCCCACGCTGACCAGGGACGCCCCGGCCTGGTCGACCCCGGTCTCCGAGTGCGCCCGCTTGCCGACCCGCAGCGACTGCTGGATCAGCTCGTGCAGGTCACGGCCGACGGTGCCCTCGGTCTGGGCCAGCTTGAACGCCTCGCGCATCTGGCCGAGGATCTGGCTCTCGCCGACCACCATCGACTCCAGCCCGCAGGCCACCGAGAAGGCGTGCTGGACGGCGCGGTCCTCGTAGTGCACGTACAGGTGCCGGGCCAGGTCGTCCAGCGGCAGCCCGGAGTGCCGGGCCAGCAGCTCGGAGATGTCGGAGACGCCGCCGTGGAACTTGTCCACGACGGCGTAGACCTCGACCCGGTTGCAGGTCGACACGATCAGCGCCTCGGCCACGTGCGTCGACTCGTGCACCTCGTGCAACAGTTTGTTCAGTGCGTCACCGGTCGCGGCCGCACGTTCGAGCATGGCCACCGGCGCGCTCCGGTGGCTGAGCCCGACCACCAGGATGGTCATGCCTCAACCGCCTCTATGTACTGCTTGGTACCCGGGGGCCCTTCCCCCCGCGGCCGGTCGCCGGGGCCGTCCAGTTCCCCCGCCCAGCCTCCCTCGCCCGGTCCGCCGGCCTTGCGTTGCTCGTGGAACGCGAGGATCTGCAACTCGATCGACAAATCGACCTTACGCACGTCCACACCCTCCGGCACCGAAAGCACGACGGGGGCGAAGTTGAGGACGCTCGTCACGCCCGCCGCCACTACACGATCGCACAAACTCTGGGCCGCCGCCGCCGGCGTTGCGAGCACGGCGATGGAGACCCCCTGCTCGGCGACAACGCTTTCCAGGTCGTCGATATGCCGGACGGTCAGCCCGGAAATGCGTTCGCCCACGACGGACTCATCGGCGTCGAGCAGGGCCGCCACCCGGAAGCCGCGGGAGGCGAACCCCCCGTAGCCGGCCAGCGCGCGGCCGAGGTTGCCGACCCCGATGATGGCCACCACCCAGTCCTGGGTGAGGCCCAGCTCACGGGAGATCTGGTAGACGAGGTACTCCACCTCGTAGCCGACGCCCCGGGTGCCGTACGAGCCCAGGTGCGACAGGTCCTTGCGGAGCTTGGCGGAGTTGACGCCGGCCGCGGTGGCGAGCTCCTCGGAGGAGACGGTGGCCACTCCCCGTTCCTGCAGGCTGTGCAGCGCACGCAGGTAGACCGGCAGCCGTGCCACCGTGGCTTCGGGAATCCCGCGCTCGGCGCGGGTGCGGTTGTGTCGACGTGTCACGGCCTGCTCTTCGGGGCTTGACGCCAGGACTGTGTCTGACCAGGCCCGCCATGCCGGCGGTCCGGCCGGACCCTGCGACCCGGCCTGGCCGCCCCGGGCCGTCCATCAGATTAAGCCTTTGTGAACACGCGCACAAAGTCCGCCCCGGCCGCCCCACCCTGGCGGCAGCCGGTACGACAGGACGTCTCCGCAGGTCAACCGGGGTGCGGAGGGATCCGGACAGAACAGGAAAGGGTTAAACATCCAGGCATGAATGTGACCCACGGAACACATTCCCGGCTCCGGGCGAGCCCGGACCGGCCCGTCAGCGGCCGCGCCGGGCCTGCTCGACGGCGGCGCGCAGCCGCCGCTCGTCCACCCGCCAGAAGTCGTGCTGGACGCCGTTGACCAGAGTGACCGGGATCTGCTCCCAGTACCGCCGGGTCAGCTCGGGCGACCGGGTGATGTCCTCCTCCTCCCAGGCCACGCCGAGGTCGGCGGCCACCCGGACGATCACCTCGCGGGCGTCGTCGCACAGGTGGCAGCCCGGCTTGCCGAGCAGGGTGATGGTCACCGGAACGGAGTCGGTCACGGGTAGTCCTGGACGGTCGGCGCGGGCAACGACACGACCTTGCCCGCGGTCAGGCTGAGCTCGATCACGTTGGTGGCCGCCACGTAGGGCCGGGACTCGGCGGCGAACCGCTGCACGTGCGGCAGCCGCTGGTGCTCGGCGAACGCGGCCTGGTCGCGGAACAGCCGGTAGACGATGCGCTGGGAGGGCGCGCCCGGCACCTCGTGGCAGGTGAAGATCAGGATGTCCGGCTCGGCCTCGCGGGCCGCGCGGACCGCCTCGGCCGCCAGCCGGTCGAACGCCTCGCCACGGCCGTCCATCAGCGTGTAGACGGTGATCTGCCCGCACAGCGGCGTGCCCGGCCGTTCCCCGGCGGGCAGGCGGGCACCGGCGGGCATCGCGGGGGGCATCGCAGGGGGCGGCGGCTGCTTGGCCTGCGGGGGCACGGGTGGCCGGGCGTGCGCCGGAGGCTGCACCTGGGTGGCCGCCGGGTCGGCGTAGGGCTGCTCGTCGTAGCCGGTCGGGATCTCGTAGCCCTGGTCGGCGGGGGCGCGGTCGTGGTAGCCGTCGTCATAGCCGGCGGCGTACTCGCCGTCGTACTCGCCCTCCTGGTACTCCTCGTCGTAGCCGTCCTCGTCCGTCCCGGTCTCCGGCAGCATGCGGGTGACGCCGAACCACACCAGCCCGGCGGCGCCGGCCAGCGCCAGGGCGGACAGGAAGCCGGGCAGGAACCCGCGGGTGCCGCTGACCACCAGGACTCCGGCCAGCGCCACCAGCGCCACCGGCATCAGCAGTTCGTAGGCCGCACGGTCCTGCTTGCCGGCCCGCAGCGCGATCACCACCAGGCAGGCCACCAGCGCGATCACCGCGACCCCGTGGGCGACGTCGATCAGCAGCAGCGGCAGCGAGTCGTAGTGACGGCCCGGATTCGGCAGCGACTTGTCGAAGGAGCCCTTGAGCGGATCCAGCAGCAGGATCACCACGGCCACGACCGAGTAGGAGGTGCCGAACAGCCAGCAGGCGAACCGTAGTTGCATCACCCCGGCGATCAGCACCGTCATCCCCAGCGCCAGCCAGACCGGGGCGATCAGCGCGCCCCCGACCTCCATCAGCCGGAACAGGAAGCCGCCGAAGCCGACCAGGAAGCCCAGGGTCATCCCGATCAGCGCGACGCTGATGCCGCCCATCGTCAGGCACCAGGCGATCAGATATGGCAGCCGTTCTTTCTTGGCGCGAAGGATCAGCAACCCGGTGGCCGCCAAGGCACCAAGGGTCGCCAGCAGCGCCGGGATACCTTGAACCATCGCGCCCTATGGTGCCCGATCCAGGGGGGTACCGCGTACCGGCGCGGTGCGCACCGGCCGCGCCCCCCGCACCCGGCGGGCGTCTGACGGGCGAAATCCGCCATCGAAGAGCCATACCCACCGGGACGACATCATTGCCTCCGTACCCGCCGGTATCTAGAGTGGCCATTCCTGCCGGAGGTCGCATCTGCCCGAGGAGAACTGCATGCGCAGCGTGCCCCTCGAAATCCCACCCCCCGCGATCTCCTGGCCGTCCCCGCTGATCGGCGCGCTCCCGCGCCGCCGCGTCGGCCGGCCGGCCACCCCCGGCACCGCCGACGACGAGATCAAGGCCCTGGTCCTGCGCGCCCGCGACGGCGAGGCCGACGCGTTCGGCGCCCTCTACGACCACTACGTGGAACTGGTCTACCGGTACGTCTACTACCGGGTCGGGTCGCATCCGCTCGCCGAGGACCTGACCAGCGAGACCTTCCTGCGGGCGCTGCGCCGGATCGGCGACTTCAGCTGGCAGGGCAAGGACTTCGGCGCCTGGCTGGTCACCATCGCCCGCAACCTGGTGGCCGACCACTTCAAGTCCAGCCGGTTCCGGCTGGAGGTCTGCACCGCCGAGTTGCTGGAGCCGGAGGGCGCCGGGCCCGACCGCAGCGCCGAGGACCCCGAACGGCGGGTGCTGGAGGCCATGACCAACCGGGCGCTGCTGGCGGCGATCCGGCGGCTGAACTCCGAGCAGCAGGAGTGCGTGGTGCTGCGGTTCCTGCACGGGCTGTCGGTGGCCGAGACCGCGCTGATCATGGGCAAGAAGACCGGCGCCATCAAGGCCCTGCAGTACCGGGCGGTCCGCTCGCTGGGTCGGATGCTCCCCCGGGACCTGCGCACCTGACCCGCCTCCGGACACCCCGAACCCCGTTCGATCCCCACCCGTAACCCGGGCGGCCCCACGCTCGTTCTTGCGGGCAAGCGAGCAGGAGGGAGCCGACATGAGGTGCAGGCTCCGCCACCGCCGGGACGCCGTGGACCCGCTCTCCCGGCTGCCCGCCGCCCGGGTGGCTCCCGACCCGGCCTTCCGGGCGGCCCTCCGGGAACGGCTGGTGTCCACCGCCCCCTGCCGGTCCCCCGGCGGGCCCGTACGCGCCCCAGAGCGGCGACGCCGGGCGTTCCGCCGCCCGGGGGTGTTCGGTGGCCTGATGATCGCGGTGGTGCTGCTGTGCGCGCACCTGGCGGCCTGCGGGTAGGAGGGGGCCGGGCGGTCGGTCGTCCCAGCCGGAGCCCCGCGACACGCCGAACCCGATCATCGCGGCCCGCTCGCCGACGGACCGTGATGACCTGGTCGACGGCGGGTGAGCGGCAGCGCGTTCGGGGACCGAACGCACGGCGCGCCGATCTACGTTGATTAGGCTTCGGGCATGCGGCGATTCTGGCGGCGCACCGAAACGGATCATGTGAGCGCGGGCGAGGTGGCCGCCGCGGCGGCCGAGCCGCACGCGCTCAGGCCCGAGCCGGACCCCACGGCAGCGGCCTTCTTCGACGTGGACAACACCATGATGCGCGGTGCGTCCATCTACTACTTCGCCCGCGGCCTGGCCGCCCGCAAGCTGTTCACCATGCGCGACCTGGCCATGTTCGCCTGGGGGCAGGCCCTGTTCCGGGTGCGCGGCACCGAGAACGCCGAGCACATCGGCACCGCCAAGGAGGCGGCGCTGGCCTTCGTGGCCGGGCAGAAGGTCGAGGACCTGGTCCGGCTCAGCGAGGAGATCTACGACGAGGTCATGGCCGACCGGATCTGGCACGGCACCCGGGCGCTGGCCCTGCAGCACCTGGACGCCGGCCAGCAGGTCTGGCTGGTCACCGCCACCCCCGTGGAGGTGGCGCGGGTCATCGCCCACCGGCTGGGCCTGACCGGGGCGCTGGGCACCGTCGCCGAGACCAAGGACGGCGTCTACACCGGGCGACTGGTCGGCAACCTGCTGCACGGCCCGGCCAAGGCCGAGGCGGTGCGGGCGCTGGCCCAGCGGGAGGGCCTGGACCTGGCCCGCTGCTCGGCCTACAGCGACTCGGTGAACGACCTGCCGATGCTGGGCACCGTCGGCCACCCGCACGCCGTCAACCCCGACTCGGCGCTGCGCGAGCACGCCAAGGCCAACCGGTGGCCCGTCCACGACTTCCGCACCGGCCGCAAGGTGACGATGGTCGCCCTGCCCGCCGCGGCCGGCGCCGGCGCCCTGGCCGGCGGCGTCGCCGCGGGCATAGCCCTGCGCCGCCACTACCGCGCCTGAGCCGGCCGCGGCTTCGCGGACGGGCGCGGCTCGGCAGGGTGTCAGAACGCGGGGCCGCGTTCCAGGAGGGTGTCGTAGAGCGTCTGCTGGATGGTCTCGCGGACGTGGTCGGTGAGATTGAACACCGTCATCGGGTCGTCGGCGTCCTCGGGGCCGTAACCGTCCATCGGCATCGGCTCGCCGAAGCGGATCAGCCACTTGGACGGCAGCGGCACCAGCCCCAGCACCCCCAGCAGCGGGAACGTCGGGGTGATCGGGAAGTACGGCAGGCCCAGCAGCCGGGCCAGCGCGCGCAGGTCGGCGATCTTGGGATAGATCTCCTCGGCGCCGACGATCGCGCACGGCACGATCGGCGCCCCGGCGCGCAGCGCGGTCTCCACGAAGCCGCCGCGGCCGAAGCGCTGCAGCCGGTAGCGCTCCCGGAACGGCTTGCCGACCCCCTTGAAGCCCTCGGGGAAGACCCCGACGAGCTCGCCCTTGCCGAGCAGGCGGGCGGCGTCGGCCGGATGGGCCAGGGTGTGGCCGGCCTTGCGGGACAGGTGGCCGAGCACCGGCACCTGGTAGACCAGGTCGGCGCCCAGCAGCCGCAGGTCGCGCCCGACGTGGTCGTGCACGGCGACCTGGAGCATCAGGCCGTCGATCGGCAGTGTCCCGGAGTGGTTGGCGACGATCAGCGCGCAGCCGTCGGCCGGGACGTTCTCCAGGCCCCGCAGCTCGACCCGGAACCAGTGCTCGTAGAGCGCGCGGGCGAGCGGCAGCAGGACGCCGGCGGCCAGTTCGGGGTCGTAGCCGAACTCGTCGACCTCGTAGTCGCCGGCCAGCCGGCGGCGCAGGAACGACAGCCCCGCGGCGAGCCGGTCCTCCAGCGAGCCGTTCCCGGGCGGCGGCTCGCCCGCCCCGGTGTTGAGCGGGATGACCGGGGCCATCGGCTGCTCCTCGGCGAACTCGCCGAACCCGTGCTTCATCGCCCGGCCCCGTTCTCGTGCGGGGCGGCCCGCGGGCCGCCGAAGCGGGGACCGGACCGCCCGTGGCTCGTGGTGGCCGGGCTCCGGCCGCCCAGCGCGCCGACGAGCCGGTCGAAGACCTCCAGCGAGGGGTTGTGCCCGCCCCCGGCGGCCCGTACGAAGTCGGTGAACGCCGACTCGGCCGAGTGCTCGGGACGCCAGCGCAGCTCGGCCGCCAGCTTCGAGCAGTCGATCACCCGGCCGTACATCAACCAGCGCAGCAGTTCCGGGGAGAATCCCGACAGCCCGGCGAACCGCCGGCCGAGGTCGCCGAACACCTGCATCGACGCCTCCGGCACCGGCACCGACGGCCGGCCCGCCCGGCGCAGCGCCTGCGACAGCAGCAGCACGCCGTCCCCGGCGACGTTGTAGCAGCCGGGATGGTCCTCGACCGTCATCCGGCGCACCACCTCGGCCCCGTCGCCGGAGTGGATGAACTGCAACCTGGGGTCGAAGCCCAGCACGGTCGGCACCACGGGCATCCGCAGGTACCGGGTGAGGGGGGAGTCCACGTCCGGACCCAGGAAGTTGGCGAACCGCAGCACCGAGACCGTCAGGTCCGAGCGGCGCCGCAGCAGCCCCCGGACGTAGCCCTCCACCTCCGTCACGTCCTTGGCGTACCCGGAGGAGGGCGCCTCCATCGGCTCGTCGGTCTCGGCGAAGACCGCCGGATCGCGCGGCGAGGAACCGTACACCGCGGCCGACGAGCGCACCACCAGCTTGCGCATGTCGGGTGAGCGCTGGCAGGCCGCCAGCAGCTGCATCGTCCCGATGACGTTGAGTTCCTTCATCTTCGGCCGCGGGCCGATCTGGGAGGTCACCAGGTTGAGGTGGACCACCGTGTCGACCCGCTCCGAAGAGATCACCTTGGCGATGCCGGGCGTGCGGATGTCGACGCGCACGAACTCGGTGCGCCCGAGCGGCGTCGTCGGGGGGACCGTGTCCACGCCGATGACCCGGTCGATGCCGGGTTCGGCCTGCAGGGCGCCCGCCACACGGGCCCCCAGGAACCTGGACACCCCCGTGACGAGGACGACACGGGCGGTGGCGGAGGGCATAGCGGACACAGTGCACCCCACCCTTCGGCTACGTGGCCGGTTCGTTCTACTTCTTGTTGCGGCGCTGAACGCGAGTCTTCTTGAGCAGCTTGCGGTGCTTCTTCTTGGCCATCCGCTTACGACGCTTCTTGATGACAGAGCCCACGTGACCTCACTCGTCCGGGTGATGTGCAGGAGACGGACCCAGGGCGCACAGCGGCGAAGGCGTTGGCGCACGGGCCGAAGGTCAAGAGTACCGCTGCCCGGCCATATGGCATGCCGCCACCCGCCCACCACCCGCCCCACGAGGCGGGCGGTGGCCGGTTGTCCCGGCGTGCCGGACATCGGACGGCCGGCCGCCGTGACACCGGCCGTCCGGGCGGGGGCGCCGGTCGCCCGGCCGGCCCCCGCCGGTCTCGTCCCGTCGGACCCGATGGCCCACCATCGGGTCCTCCTGTCCGTGGCCCCCGTGCCGCCGACCACCGCACGACCCGGATACCGGTCCCGCGAAGCTTCATGAGCCCCGCGGTACCCGGCTATCCCGCTTCTATGAACGCGTCGCGCAGATAGTCGTGTACTGCCTGCTCGGGTACCCGGAACGAGCGGCCCACGCGTATCGCGGGCAGCTCTCCGGAGTGGACGAGGCGGTAAACGGTCATCTTGGACACCCGCATCACCGCCGCCACTTCGGCCACTGTCAGGAACCTGACCTCACTGAGAGGTCTCTCGCCTGAGCTCATCGGACGCCCTCTTCCACACGTGCCGCGCACCGGCCCTTCAGGTGACTTTGATCACGCACGTGTTCTTCCCCCAGCGTAAATCGTGCAACCACAGTCGCAAGAGGGGAGTTCAGGCAATCAGGCCCGCATGGGACATCAGGTACGCCGTCAGCGGCGCGTAGTACGCCGGGAGCACGCCGTCGTCAAGCGGCACGGTGACCAGAATCCGCCCCTCCACCTCCCCCGCGAACAGGGCGGGGTCATTGCAGTCCGCGAACCCGACGGTGTCGATCCCGGCCTGTCCGGCCGCGCCGGCCCAGCCGTGGTCGGCGATGGCCAGATCCGGCCAATTTTTGGAATCTCCTGCGGAGGACCCGTCCAGGGCGGTGGGATTCGCCGCCAACTCGGCAAGCATCGCCTCCATGGGGAACGCGTCGTGCGTGTGGTGCGCGCGCCCATCATCGCCGTCCAGCGCGGCGACCATGCCCTCGTGGTAGCGGATCTGGCGGCGCTGCGACGCGCCCGCACCCACCTCTGCCTGGTAGGCCCAGCCCGCCGCCGGGGTGAGCACGGTGCACCCCCGCTCGCGCAGCGCCTGGCCCACCGCCAGGTAGATCGGCATCAGCGTCGCGGGGTGCCCAGTGGCCAGCACCACCCGTTCGCGGCGCCGCGCCGCCTGGCCGATCCGCTCGGCCATGCGCTCCAGCGCGCCGATGGTCTTGTCCGGGTCGATGGTGTCGTCCCCGTACAGGTGCGCGCGGTCCGGGACGACCCCGCACAGCTCGACCATCATCTCCAGCACGTCCCGCTCGGTCCACTGCCGCTTGAGGTCCAGGCCGAACCGGTAGTACGGGTTGCCGGCGGCCATCCGCCGGTAGTGCAGCAGGTTGTTCTGCCGGGGTGTGGCCACCTCGCCGGCGATCATCCTGTGGACCAGGTGCTCGCGCAGTTCCTCCCGCGTCGGAACGGTCAGGGCTCGGTCAGCGGATCCAGCCCGTGCTCCGGGAAGACCGCCCGGCGGGTCGCCCTGATCGCCTGGTCCACTGGATTGGCCGGATCGAAGCCGCTCCCCCACGTGTGCACCTCCACGGTGTCGGCGCCGCCGGCTCGGTCCTGCGGCGCGTCGGTCATCTGGCGCGGCGGCTCGCCCATTACGCCGCCCGAACCCACCTCCCGCGTCCGCCGCTTGGCGAACTCACGCCAGGGCTCCGGAGTGGCCAGGCGCGGATCCAGCGGCCGGCCCGCCGCCTCGGCGAGCAGGTGCGTCCAGGCGCGCGGTACCACCTGGACGAGCTCGTAGCCGCCGCCTCCGGTGACGATCCAGCGTCCGCCCGCCGTCTCGTGCGCCAGCCGGTGCAGCGCGGCGTAGGCGGTCCGCTGGCCGTCCACGGTCAGCATCAGGTGGGCCAGCGGGTCCAGGGTGTGGCTGTCGCAGCCGTGCTGGGTGAGCAGAACCTGCGGCTTGAAGGCGCGCAGCAGCGGCGGCACCACGGAGTGGAAGGCCCGCAGCCAGGCGGCGTCCCCGGTGCCGGGCGGCAGCGCCACGTTGACCGCCGTGCCCCTGGCCTCGCCGGAACCGGTCTCCTGCGGAAAACCGGTGCCCGGGAACAGCGTGCGCGGCGTCTCGTGCAGGCTGATGGTCAGCACCCGCGGGTCGTTGTAGAAGGCCGTCTGGACACCGTCGCCGTGATGCACGTCCACGTCCACGTAGGCCACCCGTTCGGCGCCGTGCTCCAGCAGCCAGGCGATCGCGATGGCCGGGTCGTCGTACACGCAGAAGCCGCTGGCCGCCGCACGCATCGCGTGGTGCAGCCCGCCGGCGATGTTGGCGGCGTGCGCGCAGCGGCCGGTCCACACCGCCTCGGCCGCCGCCACGGACGCCCCGGTGACCAGCGCGGACGCCTCGTGCATGCCGAGGAACACCGGGTTGTCGGGAGTGCCGAGGCCGTGCCGCGGCTCGGGCAGCCCGGTCGCGCCCGCGTGCCGCACGGCGGCGATGTAGGCGGGGTCGTGGATCAGCTCCAGCAGCACGTCACCGGCGGTCTCGAACGCGGCGACCTCGACGTTGGCATGGTCCAGCACCCCGTACTCGCGGGCCAGCGCCATGGTCAGCTCCACCCGGACGGGGTTCATCGGATGGGTGGGGCCGAAGTCGTAGGAGGTGAGCCTGTCGTCCCACAGGACCCGGAGATCGCAGGGGCCCGGACGGTCGGAGGGCGCGGCGCTGCTCATGCCCTCACGCTATCGTCCTGCGCCGATCGCGTACCCGGTCAAGGGGACGAAGAAGTTCCGAAGAGGTTCGAACGTGAATTATCCGCAAATCCGGGCATCTAGTTAACACGCAGGAAACATAGTCATGTGGGGTGCCGATGGAACCGAGGAAACCGGAACCTTCGGCGGCGTACCGGCCCGGCGGGGCCGTCGCCACCGACACGGTCGCGCTGAAGGCAGCGCTTGGATCACCGACGGACCGGCGCCCCAGCATGCAGAGCGCCGTGATCTCCCGCGCGCTGCGGTTCGGGCTGCGGCCCATCGTGCACCGGCTGCCCGGCCATCCGATGGGCATCCGCACCGCCCGCACCGCCGTGGAGGCGGCCTCCCTGCTGGTCGGCCAGCACCCTCGGACCCGGATCGAGGGCGTGCACGCCCCGCTGGAGGGCCCCGGCGGCACCCGCCACCTGGCGGGCGAGATGCTCGTCCCCGAGAAGGGGCGGGTCACCGACGCCGCCGTCCTGTACCTGCACGGCGGCGGCTACATCATCTGCTCGCCGCGCAGCCACCGGCCGATCACCTCTCGGCTGGCTGTCGAGACCGGGCTGCCGGTGTTCGTGCCGCACTACCGGCTGGCGCCCGAGCACCCGTTCCCCGCGCCGCTGGAGGACGCCCTCGACGCCTACCGGTGGCTGATGAACGAGGGCTACCCGGCGTCCCGCATCGTGATCGCCGGAGACTCGGCGGGCGGCCATCTGGCCGCGTCGCTGACCGGCGAGATCTGCCGCACCAAGCTGCCGACCCCGGCCGGGCTGGTGCTCTACTCGCCGTGGGTCGACCTGACCTGCGAGCTGTCGACCGAGTGCGACCAGCGCACCCGCGACGCCTACATCAGCGCCCACACCGCCCGCCGGATCGGCCAGCTGGTGATGGGCCAGGCCGAGCTGGCCGACCCCCGGCTGGCGCTGCTGGAGTGCTCGTGGACCGGGGTGCCGCCGGTGCTGATCCAGGTCGGTGGCGCCGAGATGCTCCGCCCGGAGGCCGAGCGCCTGGCCGAGGCCCTGACCGAGGCGGGCGCCGACTGCCGCCTGCAGGTCTGGCAGGGCCAGATCCACGTCTTCCAGTTGCTCAACCGGGTCCTGCCCGAGGCCCGCGCGGCGATGAGGGAGAGCGCCCGCTTCATCACGTCCGTCATCGACGGCTTTCCCGCAGCGGGCTCCGGCGCGGTCGCCTGAGCCCGCGTCTCCGGCGGCGGCCCAAAATCCGGCTCGGAGTCCGGCTCGGAGTCCGGCTCGGACGCCACTCGCCGCCGCGGTCGCCCGGGCCCTGCCGGGCGTCCGCGCACGTTGAGCCCCGCCAAGGGGGCGCGTACGCCCGAGTCCCGCCGAGGCCGCACGTGGACCCTTGGGCGACCCCGGTCGTCAGAAGGCGCCCGCCCGGTCGGGGGCCCCGGACGGGGAGCGGTCGTCGGAACGCGCCGGCAGCAGCATCCCGGCGAGCGCCGCGAGCGCCGCCACACCCTCGCCGACCAGGCTGATCGTCTTCTCGGTGTACCAGGCCGGGTCGTACATCTGCGGCAGCGGCCCGAGCGGGCCCACGTCGACGTAGTAGTACAGCAGCAGGGCGCCGACCGCGCTGGCCGCCACCAGGAACGCGACCGCGTACGTCCACCGCCGCGCCCACACCACCACCAGCACCGCCGCGATCGCGGCGAGGATCGCCTGGGCGCGGAACAGGTCGTCCCCGGCGATGCTCCCGCCTTCGACGAACGCCATGTCCGACGCGAACACCCAGTGGACGACCGCGTCGGCGGCCAGCCCGGCGGCCACGAGCACTCGAAGCAGAATTCCCATGCCCTTAACACGGACACAGAACCCGCTCCGGATCAACCGGAACGCCGGGGATTTGCGGGCGGAGTCCCCGCCGTCAGCCTTCGGCCAGCTCACGGCCGCGGTTACGGGCCGCCTCAATGGCCTCGATGACCGCCGCCCGCACCCCGTGCCGCTCCAGCTCGCGGATGGCGGCGATGGTCGTCCCGCCCGGCGAGGTGACCGCCTCGCGCAGCAGCACCGGGTGCTCGCCGGAGTCGCGCAGCATGACCGCCGCCCCGACCGCCGACTGGATCACCATCTCCAGCGCGGCGGCGCGCGGCATGCCCAGCAGGATGCCCGCGTCCACCATCGCCTCGACCAGGTAGTAGAAGTAGGCCGGCCCGCTGCCCGACAGCGCGGTCGCCCCGTCCTGCAGCGACTCGGGAATGCGCAGCACCCGGCCGACCGGGGACAGCAGCTCCTCGGCCACCCGCAGGTGCTCCTCGGCGGCGTGCGAGCCCGCCGACACCACGCTCATCGCCTCGTCCACGTGCACCGGCGTGTTGGACATGACCCGCACCACCGGCAGCCCGGCGGGCAGCCGCTCCTCGATGAACCCGGTCGTGATGCCCGCCGCCATCGAGATCACCAGCCGGCCGGCCGGGACGTGCGGGTGCAGCTCCCCCAGCAGGGTGCCCATGTCCTGGGGCTTGACCGACAGGATCAGGGTGTCGGCCCGCTTGGCGGCCTCGGCGTTGGTGACGACCTCGACCCCGTACCGCTCGCGCAGCAGGGCGCCGCGCTCCTCGCGGCGGGTGGTCACCAGCAGCTCGGCGGGACGGCGGCCGGCCCGCAGCACGCCCGACAGCAGCGCCTCGCCCATCTTGCCGGCACCGAGAATCGCGATCAGTTTGCCCACGACGTCCAGCCTAGCGAGGCGCCCGGCGGGCTCATGACCTGGTCGCGAACGAGCGCAGCACGAAGGCCAGGTTGGCGGGGCGCTCGGCCATCCGCCGCATCGCGTAGCCGTACCACTGCCCGCCGTAGGGGACGTACACCCGTACCTGCGCGCCGAGACCGACCAGGCGGCGCTGCTCGGCGGGGCGGATCCCGTACAGCATCTGGTACTCGAAGTCGCCGGGGGCGCGGTCGTGGAGCACGGCCAGCGCGCCCGCGATCTCGATGAGGCGCGGGTCGTGGGTGGCCAGCATGGGGTGGCCCTGGCCCGCCATGAGCACCCTCATGCAGCGCACGTAGGACTTGTCGACCTCCTCCTTGGAGGAGAAGGCGACGTCCTCAGGGGCGGCGTAGGCGCCCTTGCATAGGCGTACCCGGGATCCCTGGTACGCCAGGTCGGCGCAGTACTGCTCCGCACGGCGCAGGTAGGACTGGATGACCGCGCCCGTGCTGGGGTAGTCGCGCCTGAGCTCACCGAGGATCCGCAGGGTGGAGTCGACCGTGGTGTGGTCCTCCATGTCCAGGGTCACCGTGGTGCCGGCCGCCTTGGCCGCCGCGCAGATACGGCGGGCGTTCTCGACGGCGAGGTCCTCGTCGAGGGCCTGGCCCACCGCCGACAGCTTCACCGAGGCCTCGGCCCGGGTGCCGAGCCCGGCGGCGGAGATCCGCTCCAGCAGCGCCAGGTAGTTCTCCACGACCGCCTTGGCCTGGCCCGCGTCGGTGGTGTCCTCGCCGAGGTGGTCCAGCGTGACCGACAGCCCATCACCGATGAGCCGCTGCGTGACCTCCAGCGCGTCGTCCACCGTCTCCCCCGCGATGAACCGGCGCACCGCCCCCCGGGAAAAAGGGGCGGTCTCCACCGCCTTACGGACGCCATCGCTGCGGGAAGCGGCCAGCAGGACCTGACGAAGCACGGTGCAACCCCTTTTCCGACGGGACCGCGCCGTCCCGCCACGTCCAGGTTATGCGGGTACCGAAAGGCACCTCCGCGGGCTCATGGGGCCCTGGGGACGCCTCAGGAGACCTTGCCGACGCTGTTGGCGCCGCCGTGCTCCTTGACGTACTCGGCCACCTCGGCGCCGCGCACGGCCTCGTACAGGAGCTTGGCCTTGGCGTCGTCCAGCAGCACCACGCTCTGCCGGCCGCGCGCCGCAGGGCCCTTGTTGGGGACGGTCATGAAGGTGATGTCCGAGCCGCGCACGTTGCGCATGCTCAGCGCCAGCGACCGCAGGTCGCCCGCGGACACCGACTCGTCCACGCTGATCGACTTGGTGAACGCCGACAGGAACCGGTCGAGCTTGAGTGGGTTGGTGACCGTCCCGCCCTCGGCGGCCTTCTGGGTGACGGCCCGCAGGAACGCCTGCTGGCGCTTGATCCGGTCGAAGTCGCCGTTGGGCAGGTTGTAGCGCTGCCGGACGAACAGCAGCGCCTTGTCGCCGTCCAGATGGTTCTTGCCGGCCTGCCAGGTGATGTTGTTCTTCGGGTCGCTGACGGTCTCGGCGATGTGCACGTCCACCCCGCCGAGCGCGTCGGTCATGTCCTTGAAGCCGTTGAAGTCGATCGCGCCGAAGTGGTCGATGCGCACCCCGGTCAGCGACTCCACGGTCTGGATCAGCAGCGGCGGCCCGCCGTAGGAGAACGCCGCGTTGATCTTCTGGGTGCCGTAGCCGGGCACCGGCACCCACGAGTCGCGGGGGATGGAGATGACGTACGCCTTGTCCCGCTCGGCCGGCAGGTGCAGCAGCATCAGCGTGTCCGAGCGCTGCTGCCCCGGCTTCCACAGTTGCCCGCCCTCGCCGGTGGTGTGCGCCTCGACCCGGGTGTCGGAGCCCACCAGCAGCCAGTTCTCGGTGCCGACCACGTTGGGGCCGGGACGGGGGCCGGTCGGCATCGTGCCGGGCAGCCGGTCGATGTTGCCGTTGTAGGACGCCTGCCGCTGCCACAGCAGGCCGCCCAGGCCGAGCGCGATCAGCACCACGAAGACCAGCACCGCCAGCAGCACCCGGCGCCGCCGCTGCCTGCGCCGCGCCCGGGCCGCCTGCTCGGGCGGCTCGGCGATCGCGGTGCCCTCCCCGGTGTCGGGTCCGTCGCCGGACGGCCCGGCACTCGCGGAGGATTCTTGGGGGGACCGGGTGCTCATGGCGCGGAGTTTACAATCGGCGTCCCGCATATCAGCGCCCTTTGTACACACTCGACCTTTTTGCGACCTGCGTGCCGGTCCGCCGTTCAGGGGGTCCGCCGTTCAGGGGGTGCGGCGGCGGAGGGTGGCGGCGCCCAGCCCCAGGGCCAGCAGCGTGCAGCCGGCGATCACCGCGATGTCCGCCAGCAGCGTGCCGGTCACCCCGGACTCCTGGGTGACCTGCTGCATCGCCTCCACCGCGTACGACAGCGGCAGCACGGCGGAGATCGCCTCCAGCCAGCCCGCCATCTGGTCGCGCGGCACGAACAGCCCGCACAGCAGTGCCTGCGGCAGCACGAACGCGGGCATCAGCTGCACCGCCTGGAACTCCGTCCGGGCGAACGCGCTGGCCAGCAGCCCGAGCGCCACGCCGAGCAGCGCGCACAGCACCGCTGCCGCCACCAGCACGCCCACCGGGCCGGCCAGGTCCAGGTCCAGCCAGGTCAGCGAGAGGGCCAGCACCACGCCCACCTGCAGCAGCGACACCAGGCCGAACGCCAGCGCGTAGCCCAGCAGCAGGTCCAGCTTGCCCAGCGGCATCGTCATGAGCCGCTCCAGCGTGCCGCCGGAGCGCTCGCGCAGGGTGCCGACGCTGGTCACCACGAACATGATGATCAGCGGGAACACGCCCAGCAGCATGGGGCCCACCCGGTCGAACATCCCCGGCTGGTCGAGCACGTACCGCAGCAGGATCATCAGCAGGCTCGGCACCCCGACGATCAGCCCGACCGTCCGGTGGTCGTGCCTGAGCTGGCTCAGGATGCGCCGTGTCGTCGCCAGTGTCACGCCCACGCTCATGATGCCGCCTCCACGTGCTGCGAGATCAGCCGGAGGAAGACCTCCTCCAGGTCGTCGGCGCCGGTACGGGCGCGCAGCGCGTCGGGGGCGTCGTCGGCCAGGATCGCGCCCTCGCGCATCAGCAGCAGCCGCCGGCATCTGGCCGCCTCGTCCATGACATGGCTGGACACCAGCAGCGTGGTGCCCCCGGCGGCCAACTCGCCGAACAGCTCCCACAGTTCCTGCCGCAGCAGCGGGTCGAGCCCGACGGTGGGCTCGTCCAGGACGAGCAGCTCGGGGCGGCCGAGCAGGGCGACCGCAAGGCTGAGCCGGCTGAGCTGCCCGCCGGACAGCGTGGCGGCCACCTGGTCGCGGTGGCGGCCGAGGCCGACCTCGTCGATGACCCGCCGCACGTCGCCGCGCGGCGCGCCCAGCACCGAGGCGAAGTAGCGCAGGTTCTCGGTGACGGTGATGTCGGTGTACACGGCCGGGTTCTGCGTCGCGTAGCCGACCAGGCGGCGCAGCTCGGGATGACCGGCCGGGCGGCCCAGCACCGTGACGGTGCCGCCGCGGACGATCTGCACGCCCACGATCGCCCGGATCAGCGTGGTCTTGCCGCAGCCGCTGGGCCCCAGCAGCCCCACCACCGAACCGCGCGGTACGTCGAACCCGATCCCGCGCAGGACGTCCCGGCCGCCCCGCCGTACCCGCAAGTCGCGCACGCTCACCGCCGTCGGCGGGGGGTCCGCCGCAGTAGAATTCATCATGCGTTGAATTTAAGCGGACGCAAAGACGCCGTCAAGACACTCCTGGAGACACGCGGCGGCCACGGCACGGTGCGGTGCGGGACCGCCGCCCGGGATCCGGGGAACTCCGGCCGGACGGCCGGACGGGCTCAGCCCTCGTCGAAGTGACGCTGGAGGGTGGGCGCGAGCAACTCCACCAGCTCCTGCCGGGTGGCCGAGGCGATCGGCTCGACACCCAGCACGTACCGCAGCATGGCCACGCCGATCAGCTGGCCGACGGCGGCCTCGACCCGGATCGGCGCGATGCCGAACGCCTCGGTGACGGGCCCCAGCAGCGCGGCCGACACGAACTGCCGCATCATGGTCGCGACCTGCTCGTTCGTCATGGCCGAACGGAGCATCGCCAGCACCGGCACACGCCTGGCCGGGTCCTCCCAGATCTCCAGGAAGACCTCGGCCAGCGCCACGCCCAGCTCGTCCCGCGACCGGGTGCCCGCGACGCGCGACAGGATCGCCTGCGGGTCGATCGGGAAGCGCATGGCCTCGATGAAGACGCCCTGCTTGGTGCCGAAGAAATGGTGCACCAGCGCCGGGTCCACCCCCGCCTCACGGGCGATGCCGCGCAGCGAGGCGCCGTCGTAGCCCTTCTCGGCGAACAGCCGGCGGGCGCAGTCCAGAATCTTCTCCCGCGTCTCGGTGGGTCCGGGACGCCGCCCGGGCCGGCCGGGCCGGGTAGAGGCGTCGGCGGCCATCAGCCCATGCCCCGGCGGGACACCTCTCCGGCCGGGGTGACCTCCCAGGTGCGGTCGGCGGCGGCCAGGTGCAGCCGGGTGAACGCCAGCGCCTCGGCCAGGTCCTCCAGCCGCTCGCCCCGGCTCGCCGCCCGTCGGGTGTTGACCTCCAGCACGATGTGCCCGCCGAAGCCGTCCCCGGCCAGCTTCTCCAACATGGCGTCGCAGGGCTGGTTGCCCCGGCCGGGCACCAGATGCTCGTCCTTGTTGGTGACCCCGACGCCGTCGGCCAGATGGACGTGGCGCAGCCGGTCGCCGAGACCGGAGGCCATCTCCAGCGCGTCCGAGCCCGACACCGCGGTGTGCGACAGGTCCAGCGTCACGTAGGGGAAGTCCTGGTCGACGGGGTTCCAGTCGGGCAAGTACATGCCCACCTCGGCGCCGCGCGCCCGCACCGGGAACATGTTCTCCACCGCGAACACCACGTCGGTCTCGTCCTGCATGCGCGCCAGCCCCTCGACGAACTCCCGGGCGTACTCGCGCTGCCAGCGGAACGGCGGGTGGACGACCACCACCTCGGCGCCCAGTTCCTCGGCGACCTCCTTGGAGCGCACCAGCTTGCCCCACGGCTCGCGCCCCCACACCCGCTGGGTGAGCAGCAGGCAGGGCGCGTGGATCGACTTGATCGGCACCTGGTGGTAGTCCGACAGCCGGCGCAGCACGTTGAGGTCCTGCGAGGCGGCGTCGGTGGCGACCATGACCTCGACCCCGTCGTAGCCCAGCGCGGCGGCGATCTCGAAGGCGCTGGGCACCTTCTCCGGATAGACCGAGGCCGTCGACAGCGTCACCGGGGCGTCCGGCAGCCGCAGCCCCGCCGGTACCGCATCGTCGTGCCGCGCGGTCACCGCTGTCCCGCCTGAAGATCGCTCATTGGTCACCTCGTGAGCACCGGTCGGCCTCGCGCCGAATGGAACCCGGCCGGCCCGGCGCCGCATCGAACCCGGCCGGCCTCATGCCGCACGAAATCCGGTCGGCTCGGGCCGCGTCGGACGATGCCGCCCGCCGCACCGGCGCCGTGCAACGAAAAGCCTATGCGGTGTGTCGCGGATTCCGTCCGCCCGGTATAGCCGACCCGCGCGGCATCCTCCGGATACGGCTACCCTCGGCGACCGTGGCCGAGATCGCGGCGGGCGCCGTGCCCAGCCCCAATATTTGGAACTCCCCGCAGGTCTACGAGATCGAGAACCGCGCCGTGGACCCCGACGGGGTGCTGGAGTCGGCGCTGCGCCGGATCCGGCCGTGGGCCGGGGCGACCGTGCTGGACCTGGGCTGCGGCACCGGCTTCCACCTGCCGATGTTCGCCCGCGAGGCGTCCCGGGTGGTCGGGGTGGAGCCGCACGCGGGCCTGGCGGCGGCGGCCCGCCGGCGGGTGCGCGACTTGACGAACGTCACGGTGCGGGTGGGCGCCGCCCAGGCGATCCCGCTGCCGGACGCCTCGGTGGACGTGGTGCACGCGCGGTGGGCCTACTTCTTCGGGCCGGGCTGCGAGCCGGGGCTGGCCGAGCTGCGCCGGGTGGTGCGGCGCGGCGGCGCCGCCATGATCATCGACAACGACGCCACCCGCTCCACGTTCGGCGGCTGGTTCCGCCGCTGGCTGCCCTCCTACGACTCCGGGGCGGTGGAACGGTTCTGGGCGCGGCAGGGATTCGCCCGGGAGCCGCTGACGTTCCGCTGGTCGTTCGGCTCCCGGCAGGACCTGGCCGCGGTGCTGCGCATCGAGTTCCCGGCCGAACTGGCGGAGGCGTTCTTGGCCGAGCATCCCGGCCTGGAGGTCGACTACGCCGTCAACCTGTGGTGGCGCCGCTACTGAATCTGTCCCCGGCTGCCAATACCGTCTAGGTCATGGCGAAGGCGAAGACCCCCAAAGCGGCCTACCGCTGCTCCGAGTGCGGCTGGCAGACCTCCAAGTGGGTCGGGCGCTGCGGGGAGTGCCAGGCGTGGGGCACCGTGGGCGAGGCGGGGTCGGCCGCCCCGCCGCGCGTGGTCACCGCCGGCCCGGTCACCTCCCCGGCCCGGCCGATCGGCCAGGTGGACGTACAGTCGGCGCAGACCCGGCCGACCGGCCTGGACGAGCTGGACCGGGTGCTCGGCGGCGGCATGGTGCCCGGCGCGGTGCTGCTGCTGGCCGGCGAGCCCGGCATCGGCAAGTCCACCCTGCTGCTGGAGGTCGCCGCACTGGCCGCCGCGCGCACCCCCGTGCTGTACGTCACCGGCGAGGAGTCGGCCGAGCAGGTGCGGCTGCGCGCCGACCGGGTGGGCGCGGTCGCCGACGCGCTGTACCTGGCGGCCGAGACCGAGCTGTCGGCCCTGCTCGGGCACGTGGACGCCGTCGAGCCGAAGCTGCTGGTGGTCGACTCCATCCAGACCATCGGCGCCGCCGAGGTGGACGGCGCGCCCGGCGGCGTCACCCAGATCCGCGAGGTCACCGCCAACCTGATCCGGGTCGCCAAGGAGCGCGGCATCACCACCGTGCTGGTCGGCCACGTCACCAAGGACGGGGCGATCGCCGGCCCCCGGCTGCTGGAGCACCTGGTCGACGTGGTGCTGTACTTCGAGGGCGACCGGCACAGCCGGCTGCGCATGATCCGCGCCGTCAAGAACCGCTACGGCCCCACCGACGAGCTGGGCTGCTTCGACCTGTCGGAGGTCGGCATCGTGGGGCTGGCCGACCCCAGCGGGCTGTTCTTGACCCGCCGGGAGGAGCCGGTCCCGGGCACCTGCGTGACCGTCACCCTGGAGGGCCGCCGCCCGCTGGTCGCCGAGGTGCAGGCGCTGGTGGCCAAGTCGTTCCTGCCGGCCCCGCGCCGCGCCACCTCGGGGCTGGAGTCGGCACGGGTGGCGATGGTGCTGGCGGTGCTGGCCCGGCGTTGCCAGATCTCCATGCACGACCAGGACGTGTACGTCTCCACGGTCGGCGGGGTACGGCTGTCGGAGACCTCCGTGGACCTGGCCGTGGCGCTGGCCGTCGCCGGGTCCACCGTCGAGCAGGCGCTGTCGGGCAACGTCATCGCGCTGGGCGAGGTCGGCCTGGCCGGGGAGGTGCGCGCGGTGCCCGGCGTGCAGCGGCGACTGGCCGAGGCGGGCCGGCTGGGCTTCAAGGCCGCCGTGGTCCCCAAGGGCTCGCTGGAGCTCGGCGAGGACACGCCGCTGCGCCGGGCCGAGCTGCGGGCGATCAGCTACGAGGGCATGCGGGTCATGGAGGTCGACAGCCTCAACCAGGCGCTCCAGGTAGCCTTCACGGCGCCGTGACCGGCCACGTCACCTGTGAGTATTAGTTCACAGATCCGTGGTTCGGACCTGCGGAGGAGTCGATCACGGAAACGGCTCGGTAAACTGAGCGCCGTTCAGCGACCTCCGGGGGTCCAGTGGGAGTCATACACGACAAGGGTCATGACGAGAGGCGCCGCGCCACGCTGGCCGCGGTCGCACCCGGCACCGCGCTGCGCGACGGGCTCGAACGGATCCTGCGGGGCCACACCGGCGGCCTGATCGTCCTCGGCTACGACCCCGTCGTGGCGGAGCTGTGCTCAGGGGGCTTCGAGCTCGACGTGGAGTTCTCCGCCACTCGGCTGCGCGAGCTGGCCAAGATGGACGGCGCGATCGTGCTGGACATGGAGCGTTCACGGATCGTCCGGGCCGCCGTGCACCTGGTGCCCGACCCGACCATCCCCACCGAGGAGTCCGGCACCCGGCACCGCACCGCCGAGCGGGTGGCCAAGCAGTGCGGGTTCCCGGTGATCTCGGTCAGCCAGTCGATGCGGATCATCGCCCTCTACCTGGACGGCACCCGCTACGTGCTGGAGGACTCGGCGGCCATCCTGTCCAAGGCCAACCAGGCGCTGGCCACCCTGGAGCGCTACAAGCTCCGCCTCGACGAGGTCTCCGGCACCCTGTCCGCGCTGGAGATCGAGGACCTGGTCACCGTCCGCGACGTCACCTCGGTCGTACAGCGGCTGGAGATGGTCCGCCGCATCGCCGACGAGATCGAGGGCTACGTGGTCGAGTTGGGCACCGACGGCCGGCTGCTGTCGCTGCAGCTCGACGAGCTGGTCTCCGGGGTGGACGTGGACCGCGAGCTGATCGTCCGCGACTACCAGCCGCCGGAGACCCCCGCCCGGGTGGTCGGCGAGGTGCTGGACGCGCTGGACGCGCTGAGCGCCAACGAGCTGCTGGACCTGACCACGGTCGCCGAGGTGATGGGCTACTCGGGCCCGGACGCCCTGGACATCCCGGTCAGCCCCAAGGGCTACCGACTGCTGGCCAAGGTGCCCCGGCTGCCCGGCCTGATCGTGGAGGACCTGGTCGAGCACTTCGGCGGCCTGCAGAAGCTGCTGGCCGCCGGCATCGACGATCTGCAGTCGGTCGACGGCGTCGGCGAGTCCCGCGCCCGCAGCGTCCGCGAGGGCCTGTCCCGGCTGGCCGAGTCCTCGATCCTGGAACGCTACGTCTGACCGGGGACCGGGCACCGGCCCCGCGGCCGGCCACGTCCCCGCCCAGCCACGGGCCAGTCGCGAGCCGGTCGCGAGCCGGTCGCGGGCCGGTCGCGGGCCGGTCGCGGGCCGGTCGCGGGCCGGTCGCGGGCCGGTCGCGGGCCGGTCGCCGCGAGGACCGCATCGGCGGGGTGACCTTCCCGCGTCCCTGTCCGGCTGCGTCCCCGTCCGGCCGCGTCCCCGCCGGGCGGCGGGCCGGTCACCGGAGCCGGAAGACCAGCCTGCGCGTCTTGACGCCATCGCCCCGCAGCTCCGCGACGTAGGTGCCCGGCCGGGCGGCCGGGCGCAGCCGCGGGCAGCCCTCCGCCGAACGCCTGCGGTCCCAGGTGACCGTCCGGACCTGGGGGACGCCCCGGCGCAGCCGGACGGGCGCGCCCGCTCCCCTGACGCAGTGGTCCGACGACCAGATCCGGTCCTGGCCCGAGGTGATCAGGATCCGCAGCGCGCGCGGGTCCGTGCGGAAGGCGCAGGTGCGTTCGCCGGTGTTGACCACCGACACCCGGAACTGCGGCAGCGTCCCGCGCGCGTAGTCGTCCCCGTCCATCGAGAAGCCCGCCACCACGTCGCCGCGCTCGCAGGCGTCCTTGTCCTTGGGTATGTCCTTCCTGGGCGCGGCTCCCGTCTGTGCCTTCGCCGGGGCCTTCGTCGTGGTCTTCGCCGTGGGCGTGGGCGTGGCCGCGGTCTTCGCCGTGGCCGTCACCGTGACCGTAGGCGCCGCCACCGGAATCCTCCCGGACGGCTCCGGGGACGATGAGGGCGACGGGGTGCCGGCCGCCCCGGCAACGCCGCTCCGCCGGTCGTCCCCGCCGCCGCACGTCCAGACGAGCAGGCCCACCACCGCCAGCAGCCCGGCAAGCACCAGCGCCCGGCGGCGCCAGTACGGCGGCTCCTCATAATCACTTTCCGTTACTGAATCCATGCGCTCAGTATGCTTTTCGGGTCACCGCCGGGCGTGGCGGCGCGCCGTGGCAGGATGGCGAGTTGCCATGACCGCAGCCCCACCGAACGCCGCCCGCTACACCGAGCCGATCCTCGGCTGGTACGACGAGCACGCCCGCGACCTGCCCTGGCGCGCTCCCGGCGCCACCCCGTGGGCGATCCTGGTCAGCGAGATCATGCTTCAGCAGACGCCCGTCGCCCGGGTCCTGCCGGTCTGGCAGCAGTGGATGGAGCGCTGGCCCACCCCCGCCGCGCTGGCCGCCGAGCCCTCCGGTGAGGCCGTCCGCGCCTGGGGCCGGCTGGGCTACCCGCGCCGTGCCCTGCGCCTACACGCCTGCGCGGTGGCCATCACCGAGCAGCACGGCGGCCAGGTCCCCTCCTCCTACGACGTCCTGCGCGCGCTTCCCGGCATCGGCGCCTACACCGCCGCCGCCGTGGCCAGCTTCGCCTACCGGCAGCGTCACGCCGTCCTGGACACCAACGTCCGCCGCGTGCTGGCCCGCCTGCTCACCGGCGTCGAGTACCCGCCCAAGTCCCAGACCGCCGCCGAGGTCGCCCTCGCCGAGTCGCTGCTCCCCCACGACCCGCCGACCGCCGCCCGGTGGGCCGTGGCGGTCATGGAGTTGGGCGCCCTGGTCTGCACGGCCCGCACCCCCCGCTGTGTGGACTGCCCCGTCCTGTCCTCCTGCGCCTGGCACCGGGCCGGCCGCCCCGCCTACGACGGCCCGCCCCGCCGTGGGCAGACCTACGCGGGCACCGACCGCCAGTGCCGGGGCCGCCTGCTGGCCGTCCTCCGCCACGCGGACGGTCCCGTGGACAAGCCCGCCCTCGACGTCGTCTGGTCCGACCCCGTCCAACGCGAACGGGCCCTGGACGGCCTCATCGCCGACGGCCTCGTCGATCCGCTCGACGACGGCCGCTACGCCCTCCCCTCCTGACCGGCCTTCCCGACGAGCCCTCTTGAGGGGCCGGGGGGATTCAGCCGCGCAGGTAGCGGGTCAGGCCGGTGGCCAGGGACTGGGCGGCGCGCTGGCGCCACGTGGGGTTCTTCATGCGGGCGGCGTCGGTGGCGTTGCGCATGTTGCCGCACTCGATGAAGACCTTGGGGACCTTGGACAGGTTAAGGCCGCCGAGGTCGGTGCGGACGTCGATGCCGTTGCGGCCGGCGTAGTCGGCGTACGGCTGGCCGGTGCCGTCCCGGAAGGTGTTGCGGATCCGGGTGCCCAGCCGGCGGGAGGGCGCCACGATCGGTTCGGTGTAGCCCTTGACCAGGCCCGGCACGATCACGTGGAAGCCCCGGCGGGCGCTGGGCGCACCGTCGGCGTGGATCGAGACGGCCGCGTCGGCGCGCAGCCGGTTGGCGATCGCGGCGCGCTCGTTGATGCAGGGCCCGACGCCGCGGTCGTCGGGCCGGGTCAGCCGCACCTTGGCGCCCCGGGCCCGCAGGATCTTGGCCAGCCGGACGGCCACGTCGAAGTTGTAGGCGTGCTCGGCGTACCCGGAGTTCGTGGCGGTGCCGGTGGTGTCACAGGCCTTCTTGTTCGGCCCGGCCGGGACCGGACGGTTGATCTTCCCCGGGTAGCGGTAGTTGAGGCCATTGTGGCCCGGGTCGATGACGATCACCTTGCCGGTCAGCGGCAGCGGCGCGGCGGCCGTCACCGGAGCGGCCACGCCCACCGCTACGAGACCGGCGGCGGGCAGGACGAGCATCGCCGAACACAGCGCACGCTTGCCCATGCGGTCTCCTCAACGTGATCGCAGGCGGAAAGGGCACAACCCTAACAAGCGCGGGTCCACCGTGTCCGGCCGAAAGAGGCCACCCGCCCCTACGGCCTGAACGCCTCGGGAGACCCCCTCGCAGACCGCGTGCGCCCGGATCCCCGGCGGGGATCCGGGCGCACGGCCGGGCCTCAAGGGGTCAGGCGGACGGCGGGATCAGGCCCGCCAGGGAGAGCAGCAGGGACTTGACCTCGGTGGCGGCATAGGTGTCGCGGTCCAACGGCTCGGAGCACATCAGGACCGGGCCGTCGTCCGGGGTGGCCGGGATGCGGCCGTGGCTGCCCCGCACCAGGGACGGGTCCAGGGGGACAACCTGCATCGTGTAGCGGAAACCCAGCTGCTTGCGGGCCAGCGCCAGCCCCGCCTTGGCCTTGACCAGCGGGTCGGACGGGTCCATGAACAGCTCCGCCGGGTCGTACCCGGGCTTGCGGTGGATGTCGACCATACGCGCGAAGTCGGGGGCGCGGGCGTCGTCCAGCCAGTAGTAGTACGTGAACCACGAGTCGGGCTCCGCCACCGCGACCAGCTCGCCGGAACGGGAGTGGTCCAGGCCGTGGGCCGCCTTGCCCGCCTGGTCGAGGACCTCGTCCACCCCGGGCACCTCGGCCAGCATGTCGCGCACCTTCGGCAGGTCGGCGGGGTCCTTGACGTAGACGTGGGCGAGTTGGTGGTCGGCGACGGCGAAGGCCCGCGAGGTCCACGGGTCGAGGTACTCCATGCCCGCCTGGCGGTAGACGTCCAGCAGGCCCGCGCGGCGCAGCACCCGGTTGATGTCGACCGGGCGGGACACGTTGGTGATGCCGTACTCCGACAGCACGACGGTGACCGCGCCCTGGGCGTCCGCGTCGGCCAGCAGCGGGGCCAGCTCGGCGTCGATCTCCTGGGCGGCGGCCACGGCCTCGGGCCCCTCCGAGCCGAACCGCTGCAGGTCGTAGTCCAGGTGCGGCAGGTACACCAGGGTCAGGTCGGGCTTCTCGCGCCGCAGCAGCAGCCGGGACGCCTCCACGATCCACTTGCTGGAGGCGATGCCCGCCTTCGGCCCCCAGTAGCTGAACAGGGGGAAGCGCCCCAGCTCACGGGTCAGGTCGACGCGCAGCTCAGGCGGGTTGGTGTAGCAGTCCGGCGACTTGCGGCCGTCAGCGTGGTAGATCGGCCGGGGCGTCACGGTAAAGTCGGTCGCCGCGCCCATCGCGTACCACCAGCAGACGTTGGCGACCTTGTAGCCGGGGTACACCCGGCGCGCGGCGTCCCACACCTTCTCCCCGCCGACCAGCGCGTTGTGCTGGCGCCACAGGAACACCTCGCCCAGCTCGCGGAAGTACCAGCCGTTCCCGACGATCCCGTGCTCGCTCGGCAGCGCCCCGGTGAGCAGGGTGGACTGCACCGAGCAGGTCACCGCCGGCAGCACCGTCCCCAGCGTCGCCTCGGCTTTCATCGCCTTGGTCAGGTTGGGCATGTGGGCGAGCAGGCGGGGGGTCAGGCCCACGACGTCGATGACGACGAGCGGGCGGGGCGAGGCGGTGGACAAGATCAGTTCTCCTCTTTCAGTCCGAGCCGGACGAGCTGGTCCCGGGTCCAGGCGAGCTCGGCGGCGATGCCCTCGATGAGGGCCTCCTTGGTCAGGGAGCGGCCCGGCAGCACGTCCCAGGTGTAGGTCTCGACCTCCACGTGGTCGGTCAGCGCCCGGTCGCCGCCGAACAGGGTCTCCAGCGTGTCGGTCAGCACGGGACGGGTGGTGCGCAGCGGCCCGGTGTACTCGGCGTGCAGCGGGACGTGGAAGTGGACGCGCCACTCGTGCTCGCCGGGCAGCCCGCCGTCGAGGGCGGCGTCCAGGTCGTCGGTGCCGTACGGGACGCCGCGTTCCCGGGTCTGGTGCAGGAAACGCGGCTCGACGAAGGCCGCCAGCGCCTCCCGGGTCGCCGGGTCGGCGGGCCGGTCGGCCTGCAGGGCGCAGGACGCCTGGAGCTTGACCACCGGCAAGTCGGCGGCGGCCAGCCGGTCGAGGGCGGCGGCCGGCTCCTCGAAGGCGACGGCCAGGTGGCAGGCGTCCAGGCACACCCCCAGAAAGCGGGCGCCGCCCATCAAGTGCTCGGCGGCCTGGGCGGTGGTCTCCACCAGGCAGCCGGGTTCGGGCTCGAAGGCCACCCGGATGGTCTTCCCGGTCGCCGAGGCCAGGGCGGTCAGCTCCCGGTTGAGCCGGTCCTGGCGCCGCTGGGCCATCGCGTCCTGGGCGCGCGACCAGGGCTCGCGCCAGGCCAGCGGCAGGGTGGAGATGCTGCCCCGGGTCACGTCGTCGGGCAGCAGCCGGAGGAGGATCCGCGCCAGGTCGAGGGTGTAGCGCATGCGCTCCGGCTGGGTCCAGTCCGGGTGGTAGACGTCGTACTTGACGACCTCGGTCTGGAAGCCCTGGTACGGGAAGCCGTTCAGCGTGACGACCTCCAGCCCGGCCTTGTCGACGGCGCGGCGCAGCCGCAGCAGCTCGCCGGGGTCGGCGGTCAGCGTGTCGGCGACGGAGCGGGCCAGCCACAGCCCGACCCCCAGCCGGCGCACCCCCAGCCGGTCGCGGATGGGACGCGCGTACCGGGTGAACTGGGCGATCACCCCGTCCAGGTCTTCGGCCGGGTGGACATTGGTGCAGTACGCGACGTGTACCAGGGTGCCGTCGCGATGCCTGAAGCGCATGTCATCCGCCTCGCTTGATGGTGTTGCCGGCGTAGAACTCCGCGGGGTCCGCCTCGGCGAGGTCGAGCCGGCCGCTCTGCCCGTAGAAGGCCACCGGGTTGTCCCACAGGACGGTGTCCACGTCTTCGGCCGTGAAACCCGCCTTCAGCATGGCCTCACCGACCTTGCGGGTCTTGAGGGGGTCGCTGCGGCCCCAGTCGGCGGCCGAGTTCACCAGGACGCGTTCGGTCCCGTACTCCTTGAGGATCGTCACCATCCGATCCTCGTCCATCTTGGTGTCGGGGTAGACGGAGAACCCCATCCAGCAGCCGGCCTCCTTGACCATCGCCACGGTCAGCTCGTTGAGGTGGTCGATCAGCACCCGCTCGGACGCCAGCCCGGACTCGCGGACGACGTCCAGGCTACGGCGGGTGCCGGTGGCCTTGTCGCGGTGCGGGGTGTGCACCATCGCCGGCAGGTCGGCCTCGATCGCCAGCGCCAGCTGGGCGGCGAAGACCTCGTCCTCCTCGGGGGTCATGGAGTCGTAGCCGACCTCGCCGACCGCCACCACGCCGTCCTTGGCCAGGTAGCGCGGCAGCAGGTCCAGCACGCCCCGGCAGCGCGGGTCGTTGGCCTCCTTGGGGTTCAGCGCGATCGTGCAGTGGTGGCGGATGCCGAACTGGGACGCCCGGTACGGCTCCCACCCCAGCAGCGAGTCGAAGTAGTCGGCGAAGGTGTCGGGGGACGTGCGCGGCTGGCCGAGCCAGAACGCCGGCTCCACCACCGCCCGTACCCCGGCCTCATACATGCGCTCGTAGTCGTCGGTGGTCCGCGACGACATGTGGATGTGCGGGTCGAAGATGCGCATGTCAGCCGATCCTTTCCGGCCGGTGGACGTCCTGCCGTCCCCGGTCCTGCATTACCTCCGGATGCCGTTCCACGACGGGCCAGACGTCCTGCGGGACGTCCCGGCCGGCGACGGTCCGCTCGCGGGCGTAGTCGGCGAGCATGCGCGCCAGTTCCCGGTCGGCCCGCCGGTCCAGCCCGGCCACCGCGCTCAACGGCACTCCGACGAACACGCACTTGAGCACCGCCTGCCGGAACTCGTCATCGGCCAGGTGCCCGGCGGCGTACGGGCCGACCGCCGCCTCGATCAGCCGGGTGTCGTTGGTGCGCAGCGCGTCCCGGACGATCGGCAGCCCGTGCCCGCCCAGCCGCCCGCCGGGCGCCCGGCCGCCCTCAGCCAGGTCCGCACCGCCCTCGGCCGGGTCCGCGCCGTCCAGCACGGCCAGCGCCTTGAGCACCGCGATGCGCTCGGCCGCGTCCCCGTACCGGTAGACGTCGAAGAGCAGCTCGCCCAGCGGGGCGCCCTCCTGCGGGAGGGCCAGCAGCAGCCGGGCGCGCGCCGCCTGGTCCACGGTCCAGCCGGGCATGCCGGGCAGCGGCCCGCGCCCGCAGGAGCGTCCCGCCGCCGGAAACACCTCCAGGACCGCCTGACCGCGTTCCGCGACACGGCCGATCGCCTGCTCCAGCCAGCGCCGGCCGCGCTCGTCCAGCGTCCCGTCGAGCGCCGCCTCCAGCGTCCGCACCGGATCGGTCGTCGAGGTCATCGCTTCGCCTCCTTGGTGATGCCCGCCTCGGCGGCCGCCGCGCGCAGGAAGCCGATCGAGTGCTCCGCGACGGCCGGGGCGGCATGGCTGTGCCGGGGCAGTTCCACGCCGACCAGGCCCCGGTACCCGGACTCGGCGAGCGCGGCCAGCACCGGCGGGAAGTCGATCTCGCCCCGGCCGAACTCCAGATGCTCGTGCACCCCGCGTCGCATGTCCTCGATCTGCACGTTCACCAGGTGCGGCGCGGCCCGACGGACGCAGTCGGGCACCGGCTGCGGCTCCAGGCAGCGGCAGTGCCCGATGTCGAGGGTCATGCCCAGCGCGGCCGGCGCCCCCAGCCGGGCGTGCAGTTCCTCGAAGCCGGCGATGGTGTCGACGAACATCCCCGGCTCCGGCTCGAAGCCCAGCCTGACCCCGTACCGGTCGGCCTCCGCCACGACCTCGGCGACCCCCGCGGTGAGCCGCTGCCAGGCCAGCTCGGGGGACACGTCCGGCTCGGCGGTGCCACTCCAGAACGACATCGCCTCGGCGCCCAGGTCGGCGGCCACCCGGACGGCCCGCAGCAGCAGGTCGATCCGGCGGGCGGCGTCCTCGGGCGCACTGAGCAGGGTCGGATGGTGCTTGCGGCGGGGGTCGATCACGTACCGGCCGCCGGTCTCGACGACGACGCCCAGCCCCAGCTCGGCCAGCCGCGCGGCGACCTTGCCGACCTGCTGCGCCAGGTCGCCGTCGTACGGGTCGAGGTGGCCGGAGTCCAGGGTCAGCGCCACCCCGTCGTACCCGAGGTCGGCCAGCACGGCGAGGGCGTCGTCCAAGCGGTGGTTGGCGAACCCGTTCGTCCCGTACGCGAACCTCATGTCGGGGACACCTTGCGGGACAGGGCACGGGCCGCCGGATGCACCGCGGCCAGCGCGGCGGCGGTGGCCAGGCGGCCCCTGCGGGCGGTGAACGCGGCCTGCAGGGGGAGCATCCCGAGAATGCCGGCCCCCACGGCCGCGCGGACGGACGGGGCGTCGCCCCGCCTGGCCGCCCGTACCTGGGCCCGCCCCACCAGCCCGGCGTAGGCGGCGGTCAGCCCCAGCCGGGCGATCCGCGCCGCCCGACCCTCGCCGGGGGCGGGAAGCGCGGAGACGGCGGTCGCCACCGTGGTCGCGGCCAGCGCCCCGCCGAGGAGGGCGGGGCTCGCACCGTGGACCTCGCCCCGGCTGAGCGTGGTGATCCCCCACGTGTGCACGGTGAGCGCGGCGGCGGCCGGTACGGCGCCGGGCCCGCCGCCGAGCAGCACGTCCAGCCCGCGGGCGGCGGCCATCGCCGCTGGGCCTGCCGGGGTGTCCTTGAGCTTGAGGTCGTAGGCCCACACGGCCGCCGCCAGGGGCAGCGCGACCGCCAGCCGGCGGCGGCCCCCGGTGACGGCGGCCAGCGCCAGGCCCGCGCCGGTGAGCCCGGTGGCCAGCGCCAGGGCCTGGCCGGGGGCGACCCGCCCGGAGGGGATTGGGCGCTCGGGGCGTTCCTTGGCGTCCAGCTCGCGGTCGGCGTAGTCGTTGAGGGCCATCCCCGCCCAGTACAGGCAGACCGACGACACCGCCGGGCCCAGGTTCTGCGCCCCGCCCGCCAGGGTGTCGCCCGGCACGCTCAGCGCGGCGGGGGCCCGCACCAGCTCGGCGAGGTCCTTGAGGGTCGTCATGCTCCGGCTCCCAGTTCCACCGCCCAGGCGCGCAGCAGCTCGTACTGGGCGGTCAGCCGGTGCTCGCTCGATCCGATCGGGTCCTTGAAGAAGAAGCCCAGCTCCGGCAGCGGCCCGAAGCGCCCCGCCTGGTGCGCGCGAGCGGTCAGCCGGGCCAGGTCCAGCACGAGCGGGGCGGCCAGTGCGGAGTCGCAGCCCTGCCAGGTGAACTGCAGGGTCATCCGGACCCCGAGGAAGCCCTCGAACATCACGTGGTCCCAGGCGGTCTTCCACTCGCCCATGTGCGGCACGTAGTCGATGTGGGTCTGGCCCTCGACCCTGCGGTCGAGGATCTCCGACAGCGCTCGGTCCTTGGAGACCTTCTTGCTCTCCCCCGCCGCCGGGTCGGCCAGGGTGGCCCCGTCGCCGCCGCCCAGCAGGTTGGTGCCCGACCAGGACCGCACCGCCAGGGCGCGGGCCGCGAACATCGGCGCCAGCGCGGTCTTGACCAGTGTCTCCCCGGTCTTGGCGTCGCTGCCCCCGTAGGGAACGCCCATCCGGCGGGCCAGCTCGTCCAGGGCGGGCAGCCGCGCCCCGGTGGACGGGGTGAAGTCGATGTACGGGCAGCCCGCCCGCAGGGCCGCGTACGCGTAGACCGAGCTGGCGGGCAGCACCTCGCCGGGCTCGGCCATGGCACGCTCCAACGCCTCCAGGCCGGCGTGCTCGGGGCGTCGCTCGAACGGCGGCTCGGTCGAGGCCACGTTGATGACGACGACGCGGTCCAGCTCCCGGCGGTCGCGGAAGGAGACCAGGTCGCCGATCAGCCGGTCGGCCCGCTCGCGCAGCGTGCCGGCGTCGGAGCCGCCGCCGAGCCCCTCGCGGATCTCCCCCTCGGCCTCGTCCAGCTCACCGGTCACCGCGGCCGGCAGCAGCGGCGGAACGACCCCGTCGCGGGCCAGCTTCTCGGCCCGCTTCACCAGCGGGACGTCGGCGATGTCGTGGCCGCCGAACACCAGGGCGTCCAACGGCGGCAGCTCCGCGCCGGCGAAGTCCGGCGTCTCGGTGACACATCCCACCGGCGGCATCAGCCCCGAGCGGATCGCCGCCGCCCCGACGACCACCGTCGTCGCTACAGAGCCCCGGGCTCCTACCAGCCAGACACCGACCCTCACCGGCCCTCCCCACTCGTACGGCGGCCCTCCGACATCAAGGCACCACGCACGTCCAGTCCCATCTGTACCGTTCTGTGAGGAAGGTTACGCTTCTAGTCGACGGACTTCATCATGTTGATCGACATAAATCTCATGTTGTCCGACAGAAGGGTGCCGGCGGTGGGCGGCCTCCGCCACGGCCCGCCGGCCACCCTCGCCGTCCTTCCTCGTCCGCGGCCGTCCCCGGCGGCGCCGGGCGCGGCTCTCCCGCCGGAACCGGCCCGGACTCCGCGTCCGCGCCCGTCCCGGCGGGAGTCACTTACGCCCGCACGCGGACCAGTTGGCCGGCTCCGCTGCCGATCCCGTTGTTGGCCACATAGATCTGACCCTTGGGACCGACCCCCAGACCGGTGGGGAAGAGCAGCTTCCCGCCCGTCGGGATCTCCGACTTGGCCTTGGTCTTCAGGTTGATCCGGTAGAGCGCGCCAGGCTGGGGCCCGTTCTGGCCGAACCCGGTGGTCATGGTGAGCGCCACCAGGTTGCCGCGGCCGTCCAGCGCCAGGTCGGCGACGGCGGTCAGGCCGGAGGCGAACACCTTCGGGCGGTGACCGGGCACGATCCGCCAGATCCGCGAGGCGCCGGGCGCGAACCCGCCCAGCTCACCGACGTAGAGCGCGCCGTCCGGGCCCTTCACGACGCCAGTCGGCACGGACTGTACCGGGATCCCTCCCTGGACCGCCTCCCCCGGCCCGGCGATCGCCCGCAGCAGTTGCCGGGCCTGCGGCGAGGCCGCCGCGGTCTTGGGCGCCGGCGCGATCTCGTTGTGCGGGAAGATCGCCTCGGTGTAGGTCTTGCCCCCCGAGACCCGCAGCAGGTCGTTGCCGCCCGCGTCGGTCACGTAGACGCCGCCGGCGGCGGAGGCGAACCGCCACGGGTTGGCGTTGACCGACGGCTCGCCCGGGTCGGTGCGCGGCAGCACCCAGTCCGGGTCCAGCCGGGTCTCGTGCGCGACCAGGTCGCCGTAGATCTTGCCGCCCCGGACCCGGTACAGGGTGCCCATCCGGCGGGCCTTGGAGCCGAACTTGGCCCGCTGCGCGGTGCCGCCCCCGAAGCCGTTCAGCACGATGTAGTCCTTGCCGGACACGGCGACGTCGACCGGCCCGATGGCCTCACCAGGCCCGCCCACCGACGGCAGCCCCGTGACGACCCGGCCCTTCTTCGCCCCCTTGACCCGGTACACCGAGCCGGTGGCGCCGAAGCACTGCCTGCCCTCCCCCGAGCCGACACAGGGCCCCTTCCCGCCGGTACCGGACTCGGCCACCAGGATCGTGCCGTCACCGAGCACCGTGATCCCTCGCGGGTTGTTGAGCTTGCCGGCTATCACCTGGAGCGACGGCGCACCCTGCGCCGCCACGGCCGTCCCGGGGACGAGCCCGACGGTGACGCCGCCGGCGACCGCGACCGCCAGACAGGTCCCCGCCCAGGACTTGCGTGATCTCGACATGATCTCTCCCTCGTCGTGACGCGGGTGATCGATCCGCGCCACGACGAAGATCCCAGCAAGCCCGTCCCGGGAGCATGGGGCCGAGGTCCGGCCCGCCGGCGGCACCGGGACACCGGTACCCGGCGGGTCGGGACGGCGAATGAGGCAACAGTCCCGACCCCGGCCGTGCGGAGAACGGGCATGCCGGGCCCGGCCGGGCACGCCCGATGCCGGCCTGGTGATCGAAGGACTGCCGCCCCACGGTCAGGGCTCCACGCGCACCAGCTGGCCGGCACCGTTGCCGATGCCATTGTTGGCTACGTAGATCTCGCCCTCACGGCCGATGCCCATGCCGGTCGCCATCCGCAGCCGCCCGCCGGTGGGAATCTCGGACCTGGCCCTGGTCTTCAGGTCGATCCGGTACAGCGCGCCGGGCTTGGCCGCGCCACCGGAGCCCGCGGCCTCACCCATGCTGAGCGCCACCAGGCCGCCGCGCCCGTCCAGCGCCAGGTCGGTGAGAGAGGTCATGCCGGAGACGAACACCTGCGGCCGGTGGCCGGGCACGATCCGCCAGATCCGGGCCGCGCCGGGCTTACGCCCGCCGAGCTCCCCGACGTAGTAGGCGCCGTCCGGCCCCCGTACGATCCCGGTAGGCACCGACTCCGCCAGTTCAGGCGCCCGGCTCCCACGGGCCCGCAGCTCGCTGTGCGGGAAGACCAGCTCGGTGTGGGCGGGACCGCCCCGGGCCGTGCGGATCAGGTCGTTGGCGCCCGCGTCGGTCACCAGCCAGTCCCCGCCCGCGGCCACGAACCGCCAGGGGTTGGAGTGCAGCGGCTCCTTGCCGGGACCGGTGGGCGGCAGTACCCCGTCCGGGTTCAACCGCGTCTCGTGCTCCACCAGATCGGCGATGACCGACCCGTGCCACCGGCCCCCGACGTGGTACAGGGTGCCCATCCGGCGCGCCTGTGCGCCGAACTGGGCGCGCTTGGCGCTGTTCAGCGCGGCGCCGCTCAGCACGAGGTAGCCGTCACCGGACACCACGACGTCGACCGGCCCCGCCGCCTCCCGGCCGGCCGGGTCGCTGATGGACGGCAGGTTCCGTACGACCCGGCCCTGGTGCTTCCCCCTGACCCGGTAGATCGAGCCGGTGTTGCCGAAGCACTTGCGGGTCTCGCTCGCGCCGGTCGACTTCGTGCACGGGCCACGCCCGCCCGTCCCCGCCTCGGCCACCAGGACGGTGCCGTCACCGAGCACCGTGACGCCCCGGGGACTGTTGAGGCCCTCGGCGACCACCCGGACCGTCGGCGTCCCCTGCGCCGCCTGACCCGACCCTGGAACGAGCGCCACCGTGACCCCGCCCACGGCCGCCAGACAGGCCGCGATGCGGGGCATGCGTGATCTTGACATTTCCCTCCCTCGTGTTCGGGTGCGGATCGGCAAGATCCGCGCCACCGGGGAAGGTGCCCAGCCTTGATCGACGCCCATTTCGTCCGGCGCGGCAAACGGGCCGATCGGTCAGGACACGGCCAAGCGGTCGTCGGCCGGGCCTGTGCGACCCGTCCCGGATCGGCCCGGAAACAGCAAAGGGCCCGCACCGGACGGTGCGGGCCCCTGCGCTGTCGGTTGCGGAGTGATCAATCCTTGTTGAAGTTGACCGCACCCTCGACCGGCGGCGGAGTGTCGGGGACGGTGGACGGCTTGGGCACACCCTTGAAGGTGAACTTGGCCGTCTCGCCGGAGCCCTCGACGCCGACGATCACGATCTGGCCGGCCTTGAGCTCGCCGTACAGGATCTTCTCCGACAGGTTGTCCTCGATCTCCCGCTGGATCGTGCGGCGCAGCGGCCGGGCGCCCAGCACCGGGTCGTAGCCGCGCTCGGCCAGCAGGTCCTTGGCCTCCTGCTTGAGCTCGATGCCCATGTCCCGGTCACGCAGCCGCTCGTCCACCCGGGCGATCATCAGATCCACGATCTGGATGATCTCCTTGGGGGTCAGCTGGTGGAAGACCACGATGTCGTCGACACGGTTGAGGAACTCGGGCCGGAAGTGCTGCTTGAGCTCCTCCTGCACCTTGGCCTTCATCCGGTCGTAGTCGCCCTGGGTGTCGTTGGCGCGGGTGAAGCCCAGCGACTGGCCCTTGGAGATGTCCCGGGTGCCCAGGTTGGTGGTCATGATGATGACGGTGTTCTTGAAGTCCACCACCCGGCCCTGGGCGTCGGTCAGCCGACCGTCCTCCAGGATCTGCAGCAGCGAGTTGAAGATGTCCGGGTGGGCCTTCTCGATCTCGTCGAACAGCACGACGGAGAAAGGCTTGCGGCGCACCTTCTCGGTGAGCTGGCCGCCCTCCTCGTAGCCGACGTATCCGGGCGGGGAGCCGAACAGCCGCGAGACGGTGTGCTTCTCCATGAACTCGGACATGTCGAGCTGGATCAGCGCGTCCTCGTCACCGAACAGGAACTCCGCCAGAGTCTTGGACAGCTCGGTCTTTCCGACGCCCGAGGGGCCGGCGAAGATGAACGAGCCGCCGGGGCGCTTGGGGTCCTTCAGCCCGGCGCGGGTGCGCCGAATGGACTGGGACAGGCCCTTGATGGCGTCTTCCTGGCCGATGACCCGCTTGTGGAGCTCCTCCTCCATGCGCAGCAGGCGGGAGGTTTCCTCCTCGGTCAGCTTGAAGACCGGAATGCCGGTGGCCGTGGCGAGGACTTCGGCGATCAGTTCCTCGGTCACCTCGGCGACGACGTCCATGTCGCCGGCCTTCCATTCCTTCTCCCGCTGCGCCTTGGCGGTCAGCAGCTGCTTTTCCTTGTCCCGCAGGGCCGCGGCCTTCTCGAAGTCCTGCGCGTCGATCGCCGACTCCTTCTCCCGGCGCACCTCGGCGATCTTCTCGTCGTACTCGCGCAGGTCCGGCGGCGCGGTCATCCGGCGGATGCGCATCCGCGAGCCGGCCTCGTCGATCAGGTCGATCGCCTTGTCGGGCAGGAACCGGTCACTGATGTAGCGATCGGCCAGCTGGGCGGCCGCCACCAGCGCGCCGTCGGTGATCGAGACGCGGTGGTGCGCCTCGTACCGGTCGCGCAGGCCCTTGAGGATCTCGATGGTGTGCGACAGGGACGGCTCGGCGACCTGGATCGGCTGGAAGCGGCGCTCCAGCGCGGCATCCTTCTCCAGGTGCTTGCGGTACTCGTCCAGGGTGGTGGCGCCGATGGTCTGCAGCTCGCCGCGGGCCAGCATCGGCTTGAGGATGCTGGCGGCGTCGATCGCGCCCTCGGCGGCGCCCGCGCCCACCAAGGTGTGCAGCTCGTCGATGAACAGGATGATGTCGCCGCGGGTGCGGATCTCCTTGAGGACCTTCTTCAGCCGCTCCTCGAAGTCACCGCGGTAGCGGGACCCGGCGACCAGCGCGCCGAGGTCGAGGGTGTACAGCTGCTTGTCCTTGAGGGTCTCGGGCACCTCGCCCTTGACGATCTTCTGAGCCAGGCCCTCGACCACGGCGGTCTTGCCCACGCCCGGCTCGCCGACCAGGACCGGGTTGTTCTTGGTCCGCCGCGACAGCACCTGCATGACCCGCTCGATCTCCTTGTCCCGGCCGATCACCGGGTCGAGCTTGCCCTCGCGGGCGGCCTGGGTCAGGTTGCGGCCGAACTGGTCCAGCACCAGCGACGTGGAGGGGGCCGACTCCGAGGGGCCGGCCGCCGCGGGCTCCTTGCCCTGGTAGCCGTGCAGCAACTGGATCACCTGCTGGCGCACCCGGTTCAGGTCCGCGCCCAGCTTCACCAGCACCTGGGCGGCCACGCCCTCACCCTCGCGGATCAGACCCAGCAGGATGTGCTCAGTGCCGATGTAGTTGTGCCCGAGCTGCAGCGCCTCACGCAGCGACAGCTCCAGCACCTTCTTGGCCCGCGGAGTGAACGGGATGTGCCCGGAAGGGGCCTGCTGTCCCTGGCCGATGATCTCCTCGACCTGCTGCCGCACCGCCTCAAGGCTGATCCCCAGGCTCTCCAGGGCCTTGGCGGCGACGCCCTCACCCTCGTGGATCAGGCCCAGCAGGATGTGCTCGGTGCCGATGTAGTTGTGGTTGAGCATCCGGGCCTCTTCTTGGGCCAGGACGACGACCCGCCGCGCGCGGTCGGTGAACCTCTCGAACATCTCGTCGCTCCTCATAGAGCGGTTGGGCGGATCCGGCTGCCCGGTCCCGTCCATCCGCGTACTAGCCCGCCCCGAGGAGGCCACCCGGTGCACTCCCACCAGGAGACGTTCCCCAGCTAAGCGCTGTTCATCCCCATCCAACTACCACGTGGGCGCGGCATGTTCCCGCTACGCCCCAAGCGAACGGCTTTCACCCGGCTTGATCAACGATCTCAAGCCGGGTGGGCGGGCCCCGCCGAGACCCCTCTGACCTGGGCGTTTCCCCCTGAATTACGGGGTTTGCGGGGATGTGAGGCGGGGTAGTGGGGCCCTTCGGGCGGGAAGTCCGCGGACCGGCACTTCGCCGCAAGCGAACGGCCCGCCCGCCGTGCGGCAGGCGGGCCGCCAGTCGGCGATGCGATCAGTGAGCCGCCTCGTACTGTTCCACGACGGTCGCCGGGATACGGCCGCGCTCATTGACCTTGATGCCGCGCGCCTTGGCCCAAGCGCGGATGTCCGCGCTGCGCTCCCGACTGGACGCGCCGCGGGTACGGCGGCGCCGAGCGGCGCCCGCCTTACGGGCGTGCTCCACGAACGGCTGCAGTGAATCCCGCAGCTTCTTTGCGTTGTCGCCACTGAGGTCGATCTCATAGGAGGCGCCATCGAGCGCGAACGACACGGTCTCGTCCGCCTCGCCACCGTCGAGGTCGTCGACGAGAAGCACCTGAACCTTCTGTGCCATGGGGACAGACCTTTCCGCCGGAGCAAACTACATTCGGTTTCCAAAGATATACCGAAGCGCTTGCGGATGACAATTCAGCGCGGCCCGGCGGAGTTTCCCTGCCCGCCGGTAACTCCGCGTAATCAGGGGAAGCGATTCCGCTATGCCCGGCTTACTCGGCGAGCCGGGCCGGCCACCGCCCCACGGCGGTGGGAATTGTCCGTGCCGCGCCTCGCGGCAGCCCGCCCCGGCACGGGGGTTTTGCGCCCAGCCCGGCCACCGGCGGCGGCAGTCCCGGCGACCTCGATCATGGCCGCCCGGGCGAATCGAAGCGCTGCGGGAAAGCCCGGGGCCGACACGCGCGGTAACCCCAAGGGACGGTCAAGAAGAAGATACGGGAGAAATAGGTCCAGTACCACCTTAACGGGGCGGCCCCAACCGCCCCGGCACCATCGATTAGCCCCAGGGTAACGACACTAACCCCTGCGAGGGCTACGGAATGAGGTGGGGCCGTCAGGCCCGGTGGCATCGGCCTTCCGCGCGCCCGCGGGGGGCCGGCGGCGCGGCGCGGCCACGAAATCCGCAGCGGCCCACGGCGGCGGGTGGTTATCGCCTCACCGGCACCGGATAGGGCAGAAAAGTACCGGGACCCGCGGAGCCGCCGCCAATGCTAAACACCGCCGTCGGGCACCACCTCGGGCCGCGCCTCGGGCTGCGGACGGCGCACCACGAGGGTGCCGGCGAGCCGGTCGTGCAGCGTCTGCCGCCGCGTCCCCTCCAGCAGCAGCCCCGCGTTCGCCACCCAGAACAGGCCGGCCGCCACCCCCAAGAAGGGCACCGGCCGGGCCGCGATCGGCAGCGCGTACGTGGCCGACCGCAACAGCGCCCGGCCGAGGCCCAGCCCCCGGCCGTCCCGCCGGGGCTCGGCCACCACCTCAATGCCCGCGAAGCGTTTACCGAGCGTACGGCCCCACAGGGCGAGCTGGACCCACTCGTAGACCAGCAGCAGACCCGCCAGGATCGGCACGGTGACCAAGTCCGCCGTCGGCGGGGACAGCCCGACGGCCTCCGAGCGCGCCACCAGGGTCACCGGCAAGCCCACCACGAGGGTGTCCACGACCCTGGCCACCAGCCGCTGTCCCGGCTCCGCCAGCGCGCCGTCATCAGGCATGAACGGATTTATTCGTCGTAGTGGTAGTGGTCGTCCTCATGGCCGACCCGGTCGTCGACGACGACCGTGTGGGCGAAGCGGTCGTGCATGGCCTGATGGAGCGGCTGGTCCCAGATCGCCCACAGATAGGCCATCAGCATGCCGATCGTCACCAGCAGCAGCCCGTAGGCGGCGTACTCCCAGACCATCACCGCCAGGATCAGGAAGAAGAACAGGCCGAGCTGGTAGCCGATGTTGTTGATGGCCGCCCGCCAGGCCGCCTGGGAGACCGGCATCGCCTGGCCGTCCACCCGCACCACGCTCATCCCGAGCACACGCTTGCCGAGCGTCTGGCCCCACATCGACAGCTGGACCGCCTCGTAGAGGAAAGGCAGGATCGCCAGCACCACGAACAGCGTCGTGATGATCGGCCAGTTCCACACTCCGCCCTCGGTGCGCGTCTTGCTGCCCGGCGCGTCCAGGCCGATCACGCCGAACGCGATCGGCAGCACAAGCGCGAATCCGAACACCGCCACCAGGGCGTTGTCCATCAGCCGGGCGGCGGCCCTGCGGTGAATGGGGGCCAGCGGCAGGTCCGTGGCCACCGGGTCGTGATAACCGCCGTATGCCCCGGTCCCCTGGTGCGCGGGCGCCTGCCACTGGCCCTGTGCGGGCGGCCGCTGCCACTGTCCGGGAGGGCTGCCGCCCTGCCAGTGCGGGTTGTACGGTTGCCCCCCGCGGTACGGGTCGCTCATCGCTACGGTCACTCCTCCAGGCGAAGCAGCATCCTGGTGTTGCCCAAGGTGTTCGGCTTCACGCGGTCAAGGTCGAGGAACTCGGCCACGCCTTCGTCATAAGAACGCAAGAGCTCTTCGTACACCTCGGGCGACACCGGTGTGCCCAGAATCGGCCGGAAGCCGTGACGCGCGAAGAACTCCACTTCGAAGGTAAGGCAGAAGACCCGTCGCACGCCGAGTTCCCGGGCGGTTTCCAACAGCCGGCTCACGATACGGTGCCCGATGCCCCGGCCGCCACATCGCCCGTCCACCGCGACCGAGCGGACCTCGGCCAGGTCCTCCCACATGACGTGCAGCGCGCCGCAGCCGACGACGCCGAGCTCGGCGTCGTCGGCGACCCAGAACTCCTGAACGTCCTCGTAGAGGGTCACGGTCGACTTCCGCAGCGTCCGCCCGTTCCCCGCATAGGTGTCGATATACCGGCGGATCACCGGGACATCGGCCGTCCGCGCCCGCCTGATCGTGACCTCCACAAACAGCTGAGCGTATCGGTCCGCGGCACTACCGGTCATATCGCCCGCCCCGATACGGTCCGTGTCGGCGAGCTGCGACTTCCCGGGTTCCGGTTGGCATCGCCCGCAGACTTCGTTAGTCTCCCTCGCTGACGTCAGCAGCGAGTAAAGCGCTGAACCGCCGAGTCCGCGGGCGCAGCCGGCGTCCGAGGAACCGGGGACCCATCTTCAATTCCCCTGGGCAGGCAGGAGCAGAGCGGCTCCGTCGGACCCAATGGAGGGTGCTCCCGGGGTGAATCCGTTCCGGCGCGTCTCCGACGCGCCGGCCGCGGTAGGGCTGCTCCTTGCCCGAACCCGTCAGCTAACCCGGTAGGCGGACCAGGAGAGGAGACACCGAGTGGAGTCCACCCGCCCCGAACCCGATCCGGTGACCTCCCGGACGGGCCGGCCGGCCGGACGGCGCCGCGGGCGTCCCACGCGGAGCCGGGCGCGGGCCGCCCTGCTGACCGGGGCCGTGCTGGCCGCGTCGGGGCTGCTGCCCGCCGCGCCGGGGCACGCCGACCCGGACCCCTCCACCAAGGAGCTGACCAGCCAGGCCCACAAGCTCGCCGACCGGCTCGAACAGCTCACCGAGCGCTACAACGGCCTGAAGGTGCAGTTGTCGCAGGCGCAGCGGGCCGCCAAGGTCGCCGCCGCCAACGCCGCCCGGCAGGAGGAGGCGCTGGAGTCGGTCCGGGAGAAGGTCGGCAGCCTGGCCGCCACCAGCTACATGCAGAACGGCGTGGATCCGGCGGTGGCGCTGGCGACCGGCGGCGACCCGCAGGCGCTGCTCGACCAGGCCGCCACGCTGCGCTACTTCGCCGAGCAGGACGGCACCAAGGTGCAGGGGCTGGTGCAGGCCATGCAGGCCGCCCAGCGCGCCCGCAAGTCCGCTGAGGACCGCGCCGAGCAGGTCACCAAGCTGCGCACGCAGCTCGATGACCAGCGCGAGGAGGTCACCGAGCTCTACGAGAAGATCCGCGGCAAGATCGTCAAGCGGGATCCCAGCGCGCTGGCGGACCTGCCGGTCATCGGCACCGGCAAGGCCGCCCAGGCCCTGCGCTACGCGATGGGCAAGCTGGGCCGGCCGTACGTGTGGGGGGCCGCGGGGCCGAGCACCTTCGACTGCTCCGGGCTGACGATGTGGGCCTACAAGCAGGTGGGCATCAACCTGCCGCACTACACCGGCAGCCAGTGGAACGCCGGCACGCACATCTCCCGCAGCCAGCTCAAGCCGGGGGACCTGGTGTTCTTCCACTCCGACCTGCACCACATGGGGATGTACGTCGGGGACGGCAAGTTCATCCACGCGCCGCAGACCGGTGACGTGGTCAAGATCTCACCGCTGGACGGCCGTCCGTACGCCGGAGCGGTCCGCGTGGCCTGACACCGGGCGCGTCCGGCCGGACTGGGAGGGGGCCAGGCCGGCTTTCCCGGCCCGGCCCCCTCCGACGTCCGTGGCACGCCGCCGTTCGACGTCACGCCCCCGTGTTCCGACATGACGTCACGTCGTACGCCGATCGATGCCCGCCGTACGGCGATGCCCGCGGAGTGCGCCGGGGATCCCACCGCCGGTGCGCACGCCGGCATCGCATGCGCGCCTGCGGCGCTCGCGGATCCTAGATCAGCTGCCTCCGGGCCGCCCACACGACGGCCTCGATGGGGGTGTTCACGTCGAGCCGGTCGCAGATGGTCCGCAACCGCCGTCGCAACGTCCGCGCGCTCAGTTCCAGCCTGCGTGCCGCGACGTCGGCGGTGACGCCGCTGGCGATCTGGGCGAGCAACCGGATGTCATCCTCACTCAGGCGCGGCTCGTCGGTGCCGCGGCGTGCGAGTGTGGCCTGTTCCACTCCGTCCTCCCTCGTCCGTGGTGATGACCGCGGGGATGCGGCGCTGTGCCGCACAGGTACGGGTAGGCCTGGATCGGTACGCGCTTGGTTGCGGGGTGAGGGAGTGTCGACCGGCCCACAACAGCCGACGGTCGCGCGTATGGGGGTTGTCGGAGACCGGCCCACCGGTCTCCTCGCCGTGCCGGTGCGCCGGGAGAGGCGATGGTCGCCCGGGTGGCCGAATTCGGCCGATGCCCTTGAGAGGTGGCGCACAGGGGGAGGCATGGGTAACCATTCAGGAGTCGGCCCGCACCAATCCGGCTCGGCCCACCGGCCGCCGGACGTGCCCCGAACGGGGTTCGGCATCTGCCGGACCCTCCGGCGAGTGCTGCCACGAACGCCGGGACGGGGGGAAACATGTCCGGAATGGGTCATGATCGAGCCTCTTCCGCCCATCCCTTCTCATGTCCCCGACCATCCGGCAGCGATGATCGTGAATCGTTATGGTGCGCTACGGCACGGAACGCTAGGCGGCCAGGTCTGGACCGTCAAGCGCGTAAAGATAACGGTGCGTAGGCATATGTGCATCCGCAGTCACGCCCCGTCTATCATTTCCCGCGGCCGGCTCGTTGACCTGCGGGAACGGCCCGGTTCCAGGGGGTGACGGCCCTGTGCGGGGCGGTGTCCACCGGATCACGGAGGGGGCCGGAGGCCGGAGTTGGGACCTTTACGAATGTCCCAAAATAGTCAAGTTTCGTGACCGAAGCGGGTAGAGCGGTTTACTCCGCTCTACCCCGCAACGGTCGCGCGGACCCGGTGGAGAGGATCTTGCGGCCCCTTCGGAAGGTTCCAACCCGCTATTTCGGACATCGGTGTCCGGTGAGCGGACGCTCCGGGCGCGTTACCGGGCGCCCGGCCGCCGCCCTCACTCCGGCCGGACGAGCGGGAACAGAATCGTCTCCCGGATGCCCTTGCCGGTGAACGCCATGATCATCCGGTCGATGCCGACGCCCACCCCACCGGTCGGCGGCATCGCGTACTCCAGCGCGCGCAGGAAGTCCTCGTCCAGTTGCATGGCCTCCGGGTCGCCGCCCGCGGCCAGCAGCGACTGCTCGGTCAGCCGACGGCGCTGCTCGATCGGGTCGACCAGCTCCGAGTAGGCGGTGCCCAACTCGGTGCCGAAGCCGATCAGGTCCCACTTCTCGGTCAGCAGCGGCTCGTCGCGGTGCTGGCGGGTCAGCGGTGAGGTCTCCAGCGGGTAGTCCATCACGAAGGTGGGCTGCACCAGGGTGTGTTCGACCAGCTCCTCGAAGATCTCCTGGACGATCCGGCCCTGTCCCCACTTGGGGTCCCACGGGATGTCCCGGGCGTCGGCGTGCTTGCGCACCTGGTCGATCGGGGTGTGCGGGGTGATCTCCTCGCCGAGGGCCTGCGACACCGCGCCGTACAGGGTGATCCGCGGCCACTCGGGCAGCCCCAGGTCGACCTCCTGCCCGTCGTGGTGGACCACGGTGGTGCCCAGCGCGGCCACCACGGCCCGCTGGTACATCCGCTGGGTCAGCGTCGCCATGTCGTGGTAGTCGAGGTAGGTCCCGTACGCCTCGAGCATGGTGAACTCGGGGTTGTGGGTGGAGTCCGCGCCCTCGTTGCGGAAGTTGCGGTTGATCTCGAAGACCTTGTCGATCCCGCCGACCACCAGCCGCTTGAGGTACAGCTCGATGGCGATCCGCAGGTACAGGTCCATGTCGTAGGCGTTGATGTGGGTGACGAACGGGCGCGCCGCCGCCCCGCCGTGGATCGGCTGCAGCATCGGGGTCTCGACTTCGAGATACCCCTCCTCGTGCCAGAAGTCCCGCACCGCCCGCACGGTGTCGCTGCGCAGCCGGGCCATCCGCCGGGCCTCGTCGTTGACGATCAGGTCCACGTACCGCAGCCGCACCCGGGCCTCGGGGTCGGTCAGCCCGGCGTGCTTGTCCGGCAGCGGGCGCAGGCACTTGGCGGTGATCGCGTAGCTGTCGGCCATGATGGACAGCTCGCCGCGCCGGGAGCTGACCACCTCGCCCTGCACACCGATGTGGTCGCCGAGGTCCACGTCGCGCTTCCAGGCGGCCAGCGCGTCCTCGCCCACCTTGGCCAGCGACAGCATCACCTGGATCTCGCCGCTGCCGTCGCGGATGGTGGCGAAGCACAGTTTGCCGGTGTTGCGCAGCAGCATGACGCGCCCGGCGACGCCGACCCGTTCGCCGGTCTCGGCCCCCGGCTCCAGGCCCGGGTGGCGTTCGCGCACCTCGGCGAGGGTGTCGGTCCGGGGGAAGTTCACCGGGTACGGGTCGATTCCGGCCTCCCGGAGCCGGTCGAGCTTCTCCCGGCGCACCCGCATCTGCTCCGGAAGGTCGTCGTAGTCCTGCTGCTGCTCACTCACGCACGTCAGGCTACCGACCCCGTTCGGCTGCCCGCGAACGACTCCGCGGGCCGCCGAGCGTGTCCGGCCGTACGCCGCCGGGAGCGGCGGACGGGTCAGCTGCCGCCAATGTTGCGCTCGTAGATCAGGCGCAGGCCGATCAGGGTGAGCCAGGGCTCGAAGACGTCGATGCTGCGGGCCTCGTCCAGCACCAGCGGGGCCAGGCCGCCGGTGGCGACCACGGTCAGGTCGTCGGGGTTGGCGGTCAGCTCCTCCGACATCCGGTCCACCAGCCCGTCCACCTGGCCGGCGAAGCCGAAGATGATGCCCGACTGCAGGGCTTCCACGGTGTTCTTGGCGATCACGCTGCGCGGGCGGGCCAGCTCGACGTTGTGCAGTTGGGCGCCGCGGGCCGACAGCGCGTCGATGGAGATCTCGATGCCGGGGGCGATGGCGCCGCCGACGTACTCGCCCTTGGCGGAGACCGCGTCGAAGGTGGTGGCGGTGCCGAAGTCGACCACGATGGCGGGCCCACCGAACAGGTGGATGGCCGCCAGCGCGTTGACGATCCGGTCGGAGCCGACCTCCTTGGGGTTGTCCATGCGGACCGGGACGCCGGTCTTGACCCCGGGCTCCACGATCACGGCGGGCACGTCCCCGTAGTAGCGGCGGCACATCTCCCGCATCTCGTGCAGCACCGAGGGCACCGTGGAGCACAGCGCGATGCCGCTGATGTCGGTGTCGGCCAGTAGCGGGCTCTGGCTGATCAGGCCCTGGAAGACGACCGCGATCTCGTCGGCGGTGCGCCGCGCGTCGGTGTTGATACGCCAGTGTTCGATGACCTCCTCGCCCTCGAAGAGGCCAAGGACGGTGTTGGTGTTACCGACGTCGATGGTGAGCAGCATCAGGTCCCCGCTGATTCAGGAAAAGTCAAGGCCGATGTCGAACGCGGGCGCCGAGTGCGTCAGCGCCCCCACGGCAAGGTAGTCCACACCGGTCACGGCGACGTCTCGGGCCTGCTCCAAAGCGAGCCCGCCGCTGGCCTCCAGCTCGGCCCGGCCCGCCACCAGGCGCACCGCCTCGGCCAGCTCGGCGGTGCTCATGTTGTCGAGCAGGATCGAGGTCACCCCGACCGCCAGGGCCTCGGCCACCTGCGCGAGGGTGTCGCACTCCACCTGGACGTGCAGGGACGGGTACATGTCGCGGACGGCCTGGTACGCCTTGGTCACCGAGCCGGCCGCGGCCACGTGGTTGTCCTTGATCAGCGCGGCGTCGTGCAGGCCCATCCGGTGGTTGACGCCGCCGCCGCAGCGCACCGCGTACTTCTGCAGGGCGCGCAGGCCGGGCAGGGTCTTGCGGGTGTCACGGACCCTCGCCCCGGTGCCCTCGACCGCGTCGGCCCACCGCCGGGTGAGGGTGGCGACGCCGGACAGGTGGGTGAGCAGGTTCAGCGCGACGCGCTCGGCGCGCAGCACGGCGCGGGTGGGGCCGGTGACGGTCATCAGCACCCGCCCGGCGGCGACCCGGTCCCCGTCGGCGGCGTGCAGGGTCGTCTCCAGGCCGAGCAGCCCGCAGACCACGGCCGCGACGGGCAGCCCGGCCACCACCCCGTCCTGGCGGGCGGTGAACGCCCCGGTGGCGGTCTCCTCCGGCGCGAAGATCGGCTCGCTGGTGACGTCCACCTCACCGTCCTCGGTCAGCGCCGTCCGTGCCAGGTCCGCTACGGCCCGGGGATCGAGCCCCGCACCCGCCAGCAGCCCCTCAAGCTCCGGTGTCATCGATGTCCTCTCCCCTTCACGCTCCCCGCCCCGCTGATCTTGACGCCGTCGTGCTCCGAACGCGATTCCGGCAACGCCGGCGTCGGGAGCCGCGCAGGTGCGGCGGTCACGGTGCCGGTTCCGCCGCGACCGGGCGGTCCAGCGGTTCGAACCTCGTGGTGAGCCGGCCGCCGGCCGAGCGCGTCACCAGGTGCCCCAGCCAGCGGGCGTCGTCCCGGTCGGGGTGGTCCTCCCGCCAGTGGCTGCCCCGGGTCTCCTCGCGCCGCCGGGCGGCGGCGACGATCGCGGTGGCCACCGCGTGCAGGTTGGTCGCCTCCCACGCCTCGACGCAGGGCTCGGCGCCGGTCTTGTCGCCCAGCGCGGCCAACTCCCGCTCGGCGGTCTCCAGGCCCTGCGCGTTCCGCAGCACTCCGACGTACGTGGTCATGATGCGCTGGACGTCCTCACGTACCTCCGGCTGCAGCAGCCCGCCGTCGTCGTCCGCCGGGACGTCCAGCGGCGAGGGGTCCGGGCCCACGGGGATGGCGGCGGCTATGCGCTCGCCGAAGACGAGGCCCTCCAGGAGGGAGTTGGAGGCCAGACGGTTGGCGCCGTGCACTCCGGTGCAGGCGGTCTCGCCGCAGGCGTACAGGCCGGGCACCGAGGTGCGGCCCCAGGCGTCGGTGCGGACGCCGCCACTGGCGTAGTGCGCGGCGGGCACCACCGGGATGGGCTCGGTGACCGGGTCGATGCCGTGGTCGCGGCACTTGGCCAGGATGGTCGGGAAGCGGCGCTCCCAGGTCGGGGCGCCCAGGTGGCGGCCGTCCAGGAAGACGCAGGACGCGCCGGTCTCGCGCATCCGGCTCATGATGCCCTTGGCGACCACGTCGCGGGGGGCGAGTTCGGCGAGGTCGTGACGGCCGACCATGAAGCGCTCGCCGGAGGCGTCCACCAGGTGCGCGCCCTCGCCCCGCACCGCCTCGGAGATCAACGGCTGCTGGCCGCCGGCGCCCTCACCCAGCCACAGCACGGTGGGGTGGAACTGGACGAACTCCAGGTCGGTGACGGCGGCCCCGGCGCGCAGCGCCAGCGCCACCCCGTCGCCGGTGGACACCTCGGGGTTGGTGGTGGCCGAGAACACCTGGCCGAGCCCGCCGGTGGCCAGCACCACGGCGTTCGCCCGGACCGCGCCGACCCCGTCCCGCTGCCCCTCCCCCATCACGTGCAGAGTGATCCCGGCGGCCCGGCCGGCACCGTCCAGCAGCAGGTCCAGGACGAGGGCGTGCTCGATGACCTCGATCCCGGCCTGCTTGCGGGCGGCCAGCAGGGCGCGGCTGATCTCGGCGCCGGTGGCGTCGCCGCCCGCGTGCGCGATGCGGCGGCGGTGGTGGCCGCCCTCGCGGGTCAGCGCCAGCGCGCCGTCGGCCTCCCGGTCGAAGTCGGTGCCCAGGTCGATCAGCCGGCGCACCGCGTCCGGGCCCTCGGTGACCAGGGTGCGGACGGCGGCCGCGTCGCACAGGCCCACCCCGGCGGTGAGCGTGTCGGCCAGGTGCGCCTCGGGGCTGTCGCCGGGCGCCAGGGCGGCGGCGATCCCGCCCTGCGCCCAGCGGGTCGAGCCGGCGTCCAGCAGGGCCTTGGTGACCAGCAGGACACGGCCGCCGCCCGCCCGCCGACCGGCCACGGCCAGTGCGGTGACCAGCCCGGCGATGCCGGAGCCGACCACCACCACATCGGTGTCCACCGTCCAGCCGGGGGCGGGCGCGCGCAGACGTCGAGGGATCATCTGCCCTCCTCGGGGTTTTTCGTCACTATGACATTAACCGGAGGAGGGCATCGCTCGTTCCCCGGGGTGGCGGGTCAGCCGACCGGGAGTTCGTCGCCGCGGCGCTGGTCGCTGCCGGGGACCGGCTCGGCGGGGTCACTGCCCAGGGAGACGATGCGGTTCGCGCGGTCCACGTGCACGACCCGGGGTTCGAAGGAGCGGACCTCCTCCTCGCTCATGGCGGCGTAGCTGATGATGATGACCAGGTCGCCGGGGCTGACCAGGTGGGCGGCGGCGCCGTTGATGCCGATCACGCCCGAGCCGCGGGGCCCGGCGATCACATAGGTCTCCAGCCGGGCGCCGTTGTCGATGTCCACCACGTGGACCTGCTCGCCGGGCAGCAGGTCGGCGGCGTCCAGCAGATCCGCGTCGATGGTGATCGATCCGACGTAGTGCAGGTCGGCCTGGGTGACGGTGGCGCGGTGGATCTTCGACTTGAACATCGTGCGGAACATCAGCTCTCCCGGGGCTCGATCGCGAGGGGAACGTTGTCGATCAGGTGGGTGGTGCCGACCTTGCCGGCGACCACCAGCACGGCCTCACCGGCGTGCGACTCGCCGACCGGGTCGAAGGTGGCCGGGTCGACCAGTTCGAGGTAGTCCAGGGCCAGCGGCGGATCGGCCTCGACCGCCTCGTCCAGGACGTCGCGGGCGGCCCGCAGGACGGCCGCCGGGCCTTCACCGGCCGCGGCCTCGCCCGCGTACAGGGCCCGGGACAGCGACAGGGCGGTCTTGCGCTCGGCGTCCGACAGGTAGCGGTTGCGGCTGGACAGCGCCAGGCCGTCCGGCTCGCGCACGGTGGGGCCGGACACCACGCGCACCGGCAGGTCCAGGTCGGCGACCATGCGGCGGATCAGGGCGAACTGCTGGGCGTCCTTGGCGCCGAAAACCGCCACGTCGGGGCGGACCTGGTTGAGCAGCTTCAGCACGACGGTGAGCATCCCGTCGAAGTGGCCGGGGCGGGCGGCGCCCTCCACGACCGTGCCCATGCGCCCGGAGCTGACCCTGACCTCGGGATCGGCCGGGTACATCACCTCGACGGCCGGCGCCCACACCAGGTCCACGCCCTCGGCCGCGCACGCCTCGACGTCGGCCGCGAACGGCCGCGGGTAGCGCTCCAGGTCCTCGTGCGGCGCGAACTGCAGCGGGTTGACGAAGATGCTCACCGCGACCGTGTCGGCCAGCTCCCGCGCCCGGCGGATCAGCGACCGGTGCCCCTCGTGCAGCGCACCCATCGTCGGCACGAGCGCCAGCGTGCCGGTGACCCCGGAACGGGCGGCGGCCAGTTCCTCACGGGTCCGGGCGATGACCGGTGTCATGGCAGGTTCTCCCCTTTCACCCATGGCGACGACCACGGGGGACGGCAGGACGGGGTCAGGAGTCGGCCAGCACTTCCAGCAGCCGCTCGGCGTCCTCGGGCTTGAGCAGGCCGGCGGCCAGGGCCCGGTCGGCGGTCAGCCGGGCCATCGCCACATAGGCGCGCACGCCCTCGGGCGAGACCTTCGCCAGCTCCTCGATGTGCCCGGCGACGGTGCCGGCGTCGCCGCGGGCCACCGGCCCGGTCAGGCCGCTCATCCCCAGGCGCAGCCCGTTGTCGAGCGCGGCGCCCAGCAGCGGACCCAGCATCGCGGCCGGGTCGTCCACCCCCGCGGCGCGCAGCAGGTCCATCGCCTCGACGACCAGGGTGACCAGGTGGTTGGCGCCGCCCGCCAGCGCCGCGTGGTAGAGGGTGCGGCGCTCCTCGGGGATCCACACCGGCTCCCCGCCCATCTCCACCACCAGCGCCTCGGCGACCGGCCGCAGCGGCTCGGGGGAGGTCACCCCGAACGAGATCCCGGCCAGCCGGTTCAGGTCGTCGGGACGGCCGGTGAAGGTCATCACCGGGTGCAGCGCCAGCGGCAGCGCGCCCGCCCGCGTCACCGGGTCGAGCACCCGCGTCCCGTACCGGCCGCTGGTGTGGACGATCAGCTTGCCCTCCACCGGGACGCCGGTGACGACCAGCCCGGCGGCCAGTTCGGGCAGCGCGTCGTCCGGGACGGTCAGCAGCACCAGGTCGGCGGCGGCCACGACCTCCTGCGGGGTGGCCAGGGCGGCGCCGGGCAGCCGTTCGGCGGCGCGGCGGCGGGAGGCCTCGGAGACCGCGGTGGCGGCGGTCACCCGGTGACCGGCCAGCGCGAGCGCCGAGCCGAGCGTGGCGCCGACCCGTCCCGCGCCGACCACGCCGACCGACAGGCGGGCGGGGCGGTCCTCGGGCGCGGCCGGTGACGGCACGGCATGTGGATCCATCGTCGTTCCAGTCCTCAGTGGGGTACCGGACGGTCTCGCACAGGGTACCCCCTGGCGTCCGCCGCCGTACCCGGGGGCACGGCGGCGGACGCGAGGTGCTCAGCCGTGGCTGAGGGACTCCACGACGGACGTCCTGGCCGCCCGGCGGGCCGGCAGCACCGCGGCCAGCAGGCCGGCCAGCCCGGCCAGCGCCATCAGGCCGACGATCTGGCCGTACGGGAGGGCGAAGACCGAGGAGTCGGCCATCGACTCGGTGGCCGCCCAGCCGAACGCCACGCCGAGCACCACCCCGGTCAGCGCCCCGATGATCGCCATGATCACGGCCTCCACGGACAGCATCAGCCGCAACTGGCCGCGGGTGATGCCCAGCGCGCGCAGCAGGGCCGACTCGCGGGTGCGCTCCACCACCGACAGGCTGAGGGTGTTGGCGATGCCGAACAGCGCGATGATCACGGCCAGCCCCAGCAGCCCCCCGAAGATCATGAGCATGGTGTCGAAGGCGCTGGTGAACTGCTCCTTGACCGCGGTGGCCGAGGTCGCCTTGACGGTCGGGTAGGGCTGGGCGACCTGTTCCACCGCCCGCAGCGCGCGCTCGGGGTCGGTGCCGGGACGGACGTTGACGTAGATCGTCCAGGGGCCCTTGGCGCCGAAGTACCGGGTGAAGTCGCTCTCGGGGACCACGTACGACGACAGCGAGGTCTCCCCGCCGAACACGGCCACCACCTTCAGCGGCACCTGGCCCCGTCCGGTCCCGATGCGCAGCGTGTCACCGACCGCGAGGCCCTGGTGCTTGGCGATCGTCTCGTTCACGGCGACGGTCCCCGTCTTCAGGTCGGCCAGCGAGCCGCTGCGGACCGGAGGCTTGAGCAGCCTGCCGAAGGCGGCCGGGGTCGCCGTGCCGACCTCGACTTCGTCGCCGCCGACCCGGGCCTCCTGCCGCCGCATCTCGACCACGCCGGTCAGCTCGGACCGCGCGCGCAGCCCGGCCGCCAGCGCCGGCGGCAGCTCGGGGTCGGTCTGCGCGCTGCTGAACTGCGTGTGCAACTGGAAGTCGACCGGGAACTGTTCCTCCAGGTTGGCGACCACGGTGGCCTGGCCGCTGGCCGCCACCACCGCGAACAGGCTCATCAGGCCGACCCCGATGGTCAGCGCGATGGTGGTGGTCGCGGTGCGGCGCGGCGTACGGCGGGCGTTGGCCACCGCCAGCCGTCCGGGAACGCCCGTCAGCCGGGCGGGCAGTGCGCCGGCCGCTCCGCCCAGGGGGCGCACCAGCGCGGGCATCAGCGCGATCACCGCCAGGAACAGCAGGGCACCCCCGGCCGCGACCACGAACATCGCGGTCTCGCCCTTGTCCATCGACAGCGAGCCCAGCAGGGCCAGCCCCACGCCCAGCACCCCGAACAGCACCGTCAGGATCCGGCGCGGCCAGCCCAGCCGGAACCGCCCGCCGCCCGGCTCCAGTTCCGACCGCAGCGCGGCGACCGGCGCGATCCGGGTGGCCGCGCGGGCCGGCAGCAGCGCCGACAGCACGGTCACCACAATGCCGACCGTCAGCCCGACGGCGACGGCCGTCGGGGTCAGGGTGAGCCTGTCGGTGGGGATCTCGGCGTTCATCCCGCCGACCAGCGCCAGCAGCCCCGCCGCCAGCACCACACCCAGCGCCAGCCCGGCCAGTGAGCCGGCCAGGCCGACCACCGCCGACTCCAGCAGCACCCCGCCGAACACCTGCCGGCGGGTCGCGCCGACACAGCGCAGCAGCGCCATCTCCCGCATCCGCTGGGCGATCAGGATCGCGAACGTGTTGTAGATGACCAACGCGGACACCAGCATCGACACCACACCGAAGATCAGCAGCCCGGTACGGATGATCTTGGTGTCGGCCCCCGCCGCGTCCGCCAGCCGGTCGCCCAGCGCCCGGCTGGTCAGCACGTCGTACCGAGCGCCGGCCACCGCGGCGACCGCGTCCCGCAGCGCGGCCTGGTCACCGCCGAGCACGTCGATCTCGACGGGGTCGCGCTCGCCGGTCATCCGCACGGCGGTGGCGGGGGTGAAGCCGACCCCTCCGTAGAACCCGACCTCCGAGTCGACCCCGAAGTCGGCCAGGCCGGTCAGGGTGAACCGGTGCTCGGCGCCCTTGGCGTCCAACACCCTGATGACGGCGCCCACCTTGAACCCGTTGCGCTTGGCGGTCCGCTCGTCCAGCACCGCCTCGTCCGGCGCCACCGGGGCCTTGCCCGCCACGATGTCATAGCGCTGCAGCGGGCCGTCGGTGACCGACAGGCCGCGGGTGGGGCTGTCTCCGTAGACCTTGCCGTCCTTGCCGATCAGCGGGGCCTCGCCGCGGACGAGTCCGTGGACCGCCGTGACGCCCGGCAGCGCCCGGATCTTGGTGAGCAGGTCCGCCGGCACCCGGTCGCCGCCGGGGCCCTCCTCGGGCAGCACGTCCACCTTGCCCTTCTTGGGCAGCACGGCCACGTCCACCTTGCTCGCCGACCCGGCGAACTTCTTGTCGATGCCCGCCTGCATGGTGTCGGTGAGGACGAACGTGCCGGCGATGAACCCGACGCCGAGCATGATGGCCAGCCCGGTCAGCATCAGCCGCAGCCGATGCGCGCGCACCCCGGCCAGGGAGACCTTCAGCACCGCCTCAGCCCCCCAGCGCCTTGAGCTGGTCGAGCACCGCGTCCGGGGTGGGCCGCGCCAGCTCGGAGACGATCCGCCCGTCGCGCAGGAACACCACCCGGTCGGCGTAGGAGGCCGCCACCGGGTCGTGGGTCACCATCACGATGGTCCGGCCCATCTCGCGGACCGAGGACCGCAGGAAGCCCAGCACCTCGGCCCCGGAGCGGGAGTCGAGGTTGCCGGTGGGCTCGTCGGCGAAGATCACCTCAGGCCGGGACACCAGCGCCCGCGCGCAGGCCACCCGCTGCTGCTGGCCGCCCGACAGCTCCGCGGGCCGGTGCGAGAGCCGGTCGCGCAGCCCCACCACCTCCACCACCTGGTCGAACCAGTCCCGGTCCGGCTTCTTGCCGGCCAGTTCCAGCGGCAGCAGGATGTTCTGCTCGGCGGTCAGCGTGGGCACCAGATTGAACGCCTGGAAGACGAAGCCCACCCGCTCACGGCGCAGCAGCGTCAGCCGCCTGTCGCCCAGCCCGGTGATCTCCACCTCGCCCAGCGTGACCCGCCCGGAGGTGACGGTGTCCAGCCCGGCCAGGCAGTGCATCAGGGTGGACTTGCCGGACCCGGACGGCCCCATGATCGCGGTGAAGGCGCCCTTGGCGAAGGACACGCTGACCCCGCGCAGAGCGTGCACCGCCGCGTCCCCGGACCCGTAGACCTTGGCGACCTCGGTGGCGACGACGGCGGGCGGGGCCGGCGGCGCACCGGCGCCGGAACCCGGTGGTACGGGGGTGAACGTGCTGGTCACGGTGGACTCCTCGATCTGCTTCGGTGATCGGGATCCACGCTAGGGACGGCCGTTCCCGCCGTCGTCGGCCCTGCGTCCACGGTCGCCGTGCGCGTCGCGGGCTACCCGCCCGCCGCCGTACGACCTGAGTCGTACCCCCGCGGTCAGCCCCCGGTGCGACCCGCGCCCGGGGTCAGCCGTCGTTGTGCTGCCCGCTCCTGACCAACCCCGTCTCGTAGGCGAAGACCACCGCCTGGACCCGGTCGCGCAGCCCCAGCTTGGTCAGGATCCGGCCCATGTGGGTCTTGACCGTCGCCTCCGAGACGTACAGCCGTCCGGCGATCTCGGCGTTGGACAGCCCGCGGGCCACCAGGTTCAGTACCTCGCGCTCGCGCCCGGTCAGCGTCGCCAGCGCCCCGTCGGCCACCTGCTGCTCCTTGTCGGGCAGGTGCACCGCGAACCGGTCCAGCAGCCGCCGGGTGGTGCTGGGCGCCACCACCGCATCCCCCGAGTGCACCGCCCGGATCGCCTCGATCAGCTGGGCCGGGCCGGCGTCCTTGAGCAGGAACCCGGCGGCCCCGGCCTTGATCGCCGCGAACGCGTACTCGTCCAGGTCGAAGGTGGTCAGGATGATCACCTTGGGCTGCCGGTCCGGCGGCAGGGCGCCGATCCGCCGGGTGGCCTCGATGCCGTCCATCCGGGGCATCCGCACGTCCATCAGCACCACGTCCGCCGTGACGGCCCGCAGCGTGCCGGCGACCTGGGCACCGTCGGCCGCCTCGGCGACCACCTCGATGTCGGGCTGGGCGTCCAGCACCATGCGGAACCCGGCGCGCACCAGTTCCTGGTCGTCGACCAGCATCACCCGGATCACGTGCTCCTCGCCTCCTCTCGCAGCGGCAGCCTGGCCACGACCTCGAAGCCGCCGCCCGCACGGGGCCCGGCCCGCACGCTGCCGCCGTACACCGCGGCCCGTTCCCGCATCCCGGCCAGCCCGTGGCCGAGCCCGTCGTCGCGGGCCGCCGCGCCTCGCCCGTCGTCGGCGACCGTCACCTCGATCGCCTCGTCACCGTAGTGCAGCCGCACCCGTGCGCTCGCCCCGGGACCGCCGTGCTTGAGGGTGTTGGTCAGCGACTCCTGGACGATCCGGAAGATCGTCAGCTGCATCCCCGGGGGCAGCTCCACCGGGACGCCCTCCACCCGGAAGTCCAGCGGCAGCCCGGAGCCGCGGATCTGCTCCACCAGGTCGGTGAGCTGCGCCACGCCCGGCTGTGGGGCGTAGGAGCCGGCGTCGTCCCCCTCCCGCAGCACGCCGAGCAGCCGGCGCATCTCCGCCAGCGCCAGCCGGCCGGTGGCCGAGATCGCCTCCAGCGCCCGCCGGGCCCGCTCGGTGTCGGTCTCGATCGCGAACGAGGCCCCGTCGGCCTGCACGACGATGACGCTCACGTTGTGCGCCACCACGTCGTGCAGCTCGCGGGCGATCCGCGCCCGCTCGGCCGCCATCGCGATCTGCACCTGGGTGTCGCGCTCGCGTTCCAGCCGGGCCGCCCGCTCCTCCAGCGAGCGCAGGTAGGCCCGCCGGGTGCTGATGTAGACGCCGAGGATCCAGACGCCGGCGACCACGGCCGACAGCATGACGACCGTGTACTTGCGGGCGCCGGGCTCCACCGTGTACCGCAACGCCGCCAGCACCGCGCCCAGCTCACCGATGAGGCCCGCGGTCACCATCCACCGGAACGAGCAGTTGGCCGCCACCGTGTACATGGCGATCAGCACGCCCATGTTGGCGAGGATCACGGTGACGTCGAACAACCACTGGCCGAACGACACCGCGGCGATCCACAGGAACACCTGCACCGGCCAGCGCCGCCGCACCACCAAGGGCAGCAGCAGGCCGGCCACCAGCGCCGCGTACACCGGCTCGGGGATCGGGCCCGCAGGGGCGCCGTGGGGCGGAGCGGTGTAGGCGGAGACGCTCAGGACCGAGACGAGCAGCAGCGGCGCGACGAAAACGAGATCGACCAGCGCCTTATGGGCACGCCACCACGCCCATGCTCTCCTGACCATGGGGTTCAGAGTACGTTCGGGCCGTGGACGGCCCATCAGACCTAGGTCGGACGACCCCTACGACCTGCGGTTGGGAGTAGCGTCCCAGTCGTGGAGCGGTGGGTGACGTGGCGAACGGCGATGCGGCAGGCCCTCTATGGCGAAGGAGGCTTCTACCGCCGGGGTGAACGGCCCGCTGCGCACTTCCGCACCTCCGTGCACGCCTCGCCGCACTACGCCGAGGCGCTCGCCCGCCTGTTGGCCCACGTGGACGAGGCGCTGGAGCATCCGCCCCGGCTTGACCTGGTCGACATCGGCGCGGGCTGCGGCGGGCTGATCACGCGGATCTTTGAGACGGCCGCCCCCGGCCTGGCCGGACGCCTCAACCCCGTCGCCGTGGAACTGGCCCCCCGCCCCCCGTCCATCCCCGGCCCGATCGCCTGGCGCACCTCGCTGCCCGACGCCATCACCGGCCTAGTCATCGCGAACGAGTGGCTGGACAACATCCCGCTGGACGTGGTGGAGCTGACCCCCGACGGGCCCCGCACAATCCTCGTCGACCCCACCACCGGCGCCGAACGCCCCGGCCCCACCCCCTCCGAGGAAGACCTGGCATGGCTGGACCGCTGGTGGCCGCTGAAGGACCCCGGTGACCGCGCCGAGGTCGGCCATCCCCGCTGCGCCGCCTGGTCGGCCGTGCTACGGCGCCTGGAGCGAGGGCTGGCCGTCGCCGTCGACTACTCCCACGTCCGCGACGCCCGTCCCGCCTGCGGCACGCTGACCGGCTACCGCGACGGCCACGCCGTCCCGGCCGTACCGGACGGCTCCTGCGACATCACCGCGCACGTCGCCCTCGACGCCTGCGCCACCGCCGGCACCGGCTCGGGCGCCACCGCCTCGTCCCTGACCACCCAGCGGCAGGCCCTGCGCGCCCTGGGCCTGACCGGGATCCGCCCACCGGTCGCCCTGGCCCACCGCGACCCCCGCGGCTACGTGGCCGCCCTCTGCCGGGCCGGGGAGGAGGCCGAACTGATCGACCCGACCGGCCTGGGCGGCTTCGGCTGGCTCGCCCAGACGACCGGCATCCCCCTGCCGGACCCCCTGGCCGCCGCCGGTCGGTGCGGCTAGTCGAGTTCGGAGGTGTCCAGGGTGAACGAGAACGGCTCCGGCAGGTCCAGCGGCTTACCGAAGATCACCTGAGTCACCTGGAGGTAGTCCTCCTTGCCCGCGTCGCTGCGCGGCTCGCTGAACAGGCTCACCATGCGCCGTTCGCGGTCGATCAGCAGGTAGAGCGGGATGCCGCCCTTGGCGTAACAGTGCCGCTTGTCCCTGCGGTCCCCGTCCGGACGCGAACTCGTCACCTCGACGACGAGGGCCACTCCCTCAGGCTCCATCCACGGGTCCGCCTCTCGGAGGAGGTCCAGTTCGTGGGGAATGAAGACACCGTCAGGAATGATGTGGTTCTTCGGGCACCGACCACCACGCCTCAGCTTCAGGCCCTTGTGGCCGGAGTAGTCCATCCGCGCAGACGAGTGCAGGGTCACCTGGCGTACTAGACACCAGAGATCCATCTCATGGGCACCGCCGGGGGGTGGCGACACGACGATCTCTCCCTCTATCAGCTCGGCCCGGAACCCTTCGGGGGTCTCCAGGTCGTGGAAGCTCTCGAGGAGGATCTCGGCGGCCCGTGTCGGCGGCTCGTGCACCATGGCGGTCATCCCCACACCTCGTCTCCGCGTTGGCTTCCAGCATACGGACCATGCTCTTGACACTCCGGCAACCAGATCGAGTAATGGAGACACTACGCCAGGTAATTTCCGTTCGTCTGGGGAACGGACGAAATCAGCGGGCCCAGCGGGTGGGGTCGGAGCCGCCTTGGGCGCGGGCCAGGCGGGCGCGTTCGGCGGTGGACTCGACGATCAGGCGGGCCTCGTCCAGGTCGCGGTCGGCGGCGGCGACCCGGACCGGGCCGGGCGGCGCGTCCACGTGGACGGTGCCCAGGCCGAACAGGCGCTGCAAGGGGCCCGAGGTCAGCCGGACGCTCTGTGCCCGGGCGTGGGCGATCACCTCGGTCCGGCGGCACAGCATCCCGCGGCGGGCCACGAAGATCACCTCATCGGTGCCGGCGGCGGCGAACCGGTCAGGCGACAGGCCCTTGGAGGCGGCCGGCAGCAGCCGTACCGAGTCGACGCCGGCGCCCGGGAAGACCTGCGCCACCAGGGCGACCGCGACCGCGCGCGGCGCCACCGGCAGCAGCACCGACGACAGCGCCTGGCGCTCGCCCGCGTACCCGGCGACCGTGACGTCCACCCGCGCCCATCCGCGCTGCCGCCACAGCACCGGCTCGACGATGCTCACCGCCTGCACCCGGCCCGGCGGAACGGTCTGCATCCGGGTCTCCAGCAGGCCGTAGCGCAGCCGCAGGCCGTCCGGCGAGGTCGCCACGGTGAAGTTGCCGTACATCACCAGCGGGGCGATCACCGCGCGGATCAGGCCCAGCAGGGCGGGGATCGCCGCGCCGAGGACGCCCGGCTCCAGGAACAGCACGCCCGTGATCAGCAGTGCGCAGAACAGCAGCCCGGTGCCGATCACGGGCAGCCTGATCAGCAGCGAGCCGAACAGGGCGCCGAACGGCACCCGCCAGAACGGCCGTTCCGGCGCCTCGGGGGTGTGGCCGGGCAGTCCCGCGGCGCGGGCGAGCAGTTCGGCGCGCAACTGCTGGGCGGCCCCGCGCCCCAGGCAGCGCAGCGTGATCTCGTTCCGGTCGCCGCCGGCCAGTTCCACCCGGACCTCGGCCAGCCCGGTGATCCGGGCCATCAGCGGCCGGACCACGTCGATGGCCTGCACCCGCGACAGCGGGATCAGCCGCCTGCGCTTGCGCAGCAGCCCGGTCTCCACGGCCAGGTCGTCGCCGGCGATCCAGAACCGCAGCGCCAGCCACCCCCAGACGCCGACCGCCACGGCGGCGATCGTCATCGGGATGGACACCAGCGCGAACCGCCGGACCGCCGCCGGCTCCATCAGGACGACCTCGTCGCCCCGCTGCGTCAGCAGCAGCGGGAAGCCCAGCAGGACGAAGTAGACGACCAGGAACACGAACGCCCGCAACAGCGCGGTGGCCGGATGCAGCCGGTGCACGCCCTCGGAGAAGCGGACCGGCGGCGGGCCGTACCCGTACGGCCCGAGCCCCGGCGGCCGCTGCCCCGGTTGGGCGGGCGGACCCGGTGGCCCGGACGGACCCGGTGGCCCGTACGGGGACGGCGGCCCGTACGGGGACGGCGGCCCGTACGGGGGTCCGGACGACGGTCCAGATGGCGGGCCGGACGGCTGCGGGTACGGGCCGGGCGGCTGATAGGGGCCGGGCTGCCCGTAGGGACCGGTCATCGGGACGCCCTCCACCGGGTGAACGCCGTTGCGGTGCTCGCCGTCACAGGCCCACGTTCCTCGCCTCGCCCTTCTGCGCGAGCCGGTCGCGCAGCCGGGCGGCCTCGTCCGCGGGCAGGCCGGGGATGCGGGCGTCGGTGGCGGCCGCGGCGGTGTGCAGCCGTACGGTCGCGACGCCCATCCACCGCTCCAGCAGCCCGGCGGTCACGTCGACGAACTGCATCCGCCCGTACGGGACGACCACCAGCCGCCGAACGAACACCCCGCTGGTGACCACCAGATCGTCGGGGCGTTCGGCATACCCCAGCGACCGGTACGCCAGTTCGGCGACGATCCAGCCCAGCCCGCAGCACGCCACCACCAGGACCAGCCAGAGCACCACCCCCAGAGTCCCGCCGCCCTGCGACACCCACAGAGCCCCGACGAGCGCGGCCGGCACCGCGCCGAGGACCATCACGATCCGCCGGTGCCACGGCAGGCGACGGGACACCCGGCTCCAGCCGAGCCCGCTCGGCGGCCCGAACGCCCCGCCGTCCGGCCCCGGAGAGTGCCCGTAGGAGGGGTTCGCGGACGGCCCGGACCCGGGCTGCGGGGGTCCGGCGGCCGGGGTGCCCGGCTGGGCATACGGCGCGGGCGGCGCGGGCGGCGGCCCTGAAGGGCGGCCATGGCCCTGCTCCGCCGGGGAGGGGCCGGGTTGCGGCTGACCGAGGGGCACGTTCATCGTGCGCCCAAGTCAACCCGAAGCACCGTGAATCCCGCGACCCTCCGCCACGGAATGAGGTGGCACGATAGTGAAAGTGAGCACCCAGGAGACCGTACGCACCGTCGGGATCGGGGCCGGGGCCAAGGAACTGGCCACCGAGGACATGACCCTCAACATCGGCCCGCAGCATCCCTCCACGCACGGCGTGCTGCGGCTGCGGCTGACGCTGGACGGCGAGCGCATCTCCAGGGCCGAGCCCATCGTGGGGTACATGCACCGCGGCGCCGAGAAGCTGTTCGAGGTCCGCGACTACCGGCAGCTCATCGTGCTGGCCAACCGGCACGACTGGCTGTCGGCGTTCGCCAACGAGCTGGGCGTGGTGCTGGCGGTGGAGCGGATGCTCGGCATGGAGGTGCCCGAGCGCGCCGTGTGGCTGCGCACCCTGCTGGCCGAGCTGAACCGGGTGCTCAACCACCTGATGTTCCTGGGTTCCTATCCGCTGGAGGTCGGGGCGATGACCCCGATCTTCTACTCGTTCCAGGAGCGCGAGCAGTTGCAGCGGGTGATGGAGGAGATCTCCGGCGGCCGGATCCACTACATGTTCAACCGGGTCGGCGGGCTGAAGGAGGAGCCGCCGGCCGGCTGGACGGACCGGGCCCGGCGGGCGGTCGGCGAGGTCCGCGGCCGGATGGGGCGGATCTCCGACCTGATCATGGGCAACGAGATCTTCCGGGCCCGCACCCGGGGGGTGGGGGTGCTGTCGCCCGAGCAGATCCGCCAGTACGGGGTGTCCGGGCCGATCGCCCGCGCCTCGGGGGTGGACTTCGACCTGCGCCGCGACGAGCCGTACCTGGCCTACTCCGAGCTGGACGTACGGGTGGTCACCCGCACCGAGGGCGACTGCCTGGCCCGCTTCGAGTGCCTGCTCGACCAGGTGCACGCCTCGCTGGACCTGGCCGACGCCTGCCTGGACCGGCTGGCCGAGCTGCCGCCGGGCCCGATCAACCAGCGGCTGCCCAAGGTGCTCAAGGTCCCCGAGGGCCACACCTACGCCTGGACGGAGAACCCGCTCGGCATCAACGGCTACTACCTGGTCTCGCGCGGCGAGAAGACCCCGTGGCGGATGAAGCTGCGCTCGGCGTCCTACAACAACGTCCAGGTGCTCACCGAACTGCTGCCCGGCAACCTGGTCGCCGACATGATCGCCATCCTGGGCTCGATGTTCTTCGTGGTCGGCGACATCGACAAGTGACGCGTGACGGCTCAGCCGGGCAGGCCGTCGAGCAGCAGGTCCAGGTAGTACGCGTGCTCCTCGGGCGACAAGCGGGGCACGTCGCCCGACGCGTCGTCCCGCCAGCCCAGCTCCCGCAGCCGCCGCAGGGCCTCCCGCAGCCTCCGCAGGGATTCGGCCGACGGGTGCGGGCAGGAGGTCAGCGCCCTCTTGGCCGCGCTCAGGTACAGCCGGTGGACGTCCGGAGCCGCCAGTGTCGTCCACAGCCGCTCCAGCGCGCCCGGGTCGCCGAGACTCGCCAGCCGGGCCAGGGAGTGCCCCGCCACGCGGACGTTGCCGTCCTCGGTGTAGGGCCTGAGCGCCGCGTCCACCAACGGCCAGTGCCGCTCCTCCAGATCCGAGAGACAGGCCAGGCGCTCTGCCGCCTCACCTCGCACCCGCTGGTCCGGGTCGTCGCGCACCGCCCGGCCCAGCGCCGTCACCACCAGCGGGATCAGCTCGGGGAACCTGCCCGGCTCATAGCCCCACCAGCCTTCCAGCCCGATGAACGCCCGGACCGCCGTTCGGCGCACCTGTGCGTCGGGATCCTCGATGAGCGCCCGGACCAGCCACTCCACCAGCTCCAGCGTGGCAGAAGGGCTGCTTCCCTCGTCGGCAAAGTACTCCAGGCCCTCCACCGCCCCCGCCCGTACCTGCGGGAGGGGGTGGCCGACCATCGCCCGCAGGGTCCGCACGGCCGGTGGATCCGGCATGTACCTGCCGTAGATCGGCAGCGCCGCGGCGAGGATGTCGGTGTCCTGGTCGAGGCGGCACAACCCGGGCAGGACGCGCACCGCGTGCTCCCGCACGCCGGTGCGGTCGGCGGGGATCGGTATGAGGTCCAGCAGTTCCAGCGCGTAGCGGATCTCCTCCTTGGAGCCGCTTTCGCAGACGTGCAGCGAGTACGCGGCCAGGGCCTGAAAGTCCTCGGACCCCAGCCCGGCCCGCAGCCCCATCCGCTCCTCCGCGGGCGCCCGGAACTGCTCGGCGAACATCGCCGCCGCGTCCGCCTCACCGGGAGGCAATGCGTCGTTCGGGTCCTCGCTCGCCATCTGTCCGGGGGTTCACCATGGGGACAGGCGGCTGATCAGGATCTTGAGGTAGTCGTCGCGGGCCTGCGGCGACCAGTTCGGCTCGTCCGTCGGCGCGTTGGCCCAGCCCTGCTTGCGCAGCCGTTTGAGCTCTCCGCGCAGCCGCCGGCGGTCCCGACGCGAGGCGTCGCCCCGGTAGGAGACGAACAGCTCCGTGGCCGCCGACAGGTACTCCCGGTGAACGTCCGGGGCGGCCAGGACCGTCCACAGCCGGTCCAGCGCGGCGGGATCGCCGAGGCACGCCAGCCGGGCCAGCGCCCACGCCGCCACGTACGGGTCGCCGTCCCCGATGTACGGGCGCAGCGCCTCGGCGGCCTCGGGCCTGGCCGCCTGCCACGTCTGGGCCAGGTTCTTCGCCGCCGCCCTGCGCACCGCCGGGTCCTGGTCGACGCCCACCGCCCGGGCCAGCGCCGCCACCATGTGGTGGACCCAGCCCACCTGAAAGCCCGCCCAGTTCTCCATCATGCCGAACGCCTCGGCCACGGCCAGCCGCACCTGGGCGTCGGGGTCCTCGGCCAGCATTCGGGCCAGCCGTTCCGCCAGGTCCATCGTGGCTGGGGGGAATGTGCCTTCGTCGGTGAAGTACTCGATGCCGTCCACGGCGCCCGCCCGCACCCGTGAGTCCGGATGGCCGCTCATCGCCAGCAGGACCTGGGCCGCCGACGGCCCCGGAACATGGGCCCCGTACAGCGGCAGCGCGGCGGCGAGCACCTCGACGTCCTGGTCGGGCCGGCACAGCCCGGTCAGTACGCGCACCGTGTCCGGCAGCAGTTCGGGGCACTCCTCGGCGATCGCCACCGCGTCCAGCACTTTCAGTGCCAGCAGGATCTCCTCGGTGGAACCGCTGTCGCAGACATGCAGCGCCTGCGCCACCAGCGGTCGCATGTCCTTGTCGAGCGCGTCGTCCAGCAGTTCGCCCCGCGTCGCCGCGGGCGCCCGCAGCAAACCGGCGAACGCCTCCGGATCACCGAGCGCCGCCAGATCGACGAGCGTCCCAGGAGCGTCCGGCCCGCCGTGGGCCGCCGACTTCCATACCTGCCCGTCCATGCCTCGTACCTCCGCCGCCTTCACGGACCCAGCCTGCCGGGAGGGGTGTCCCACCGGCATGGGACGGCGGTCACCTCATGGCCGGGAGATGCCGTCCAGAGCCGTTCAGGGCCGTCCAGAGCCGGTCAGGCGCGGGAGGCGCCCGGGTCGCGGTCGTCGGGCCCCTTGGGGACGCGGCAGGCGTACTCCAGCCAGACGGCCGTGCCGACCAGTGCCAGCGCCGCCAGGGCCGTACCGACGCTGACGAAGAAGTCCTGCCGCGGCACGACCTTCTCCATCTGCGACGACAGGTACAGCGCGAACCCGGCGAAGACCCCGGCGATCACCGCGCCGGCATGGGCGCTGGCCTTGGCCAGCACCGCCATCCGGGCCACCATCAGCGGCTCCACCGGCCGGGTGCCGGGCCGCCGGCGGATCCGCCGCCACAGGTTGTAGGCGGTGAACCCCTCGCCCAGACCGAGCAGCAGCAGCGTCGGCACCATCGTCCAGGGCAGCTTGGGCAGCGACTCGTACAGCGCCTGCAACAGCGCCCAGGTGACCAGGCCGAGCCCGACCACCAGGGCCGCCAGCAGCGCCGGGCGGGTGGGCCTCACGCGGGCTCTTGGAGGGTCAGGTCGTCCCTGCGCCGCACCACGTCCGGGCCGCCGGCGCGCAGCGCCGCCGCCGCCAGGTCGGCCACCCTGCCGTGTCCGGGCAGCAGCACGTCGGGCTCGACGTCCGCCCACGGAACCAGCACGAACGCCCGCTCGTGCGCCCGCGGATGCGGCAGCGTCAGCCGGGGGTCCTCGGAGGTGACGTTGCTGAACACCACGATGTCGATGTCCAGGGTGCGCGGCCCCCACCGCGTCTCGCGGACCCGGCCCAGCGAGTTCTCGATGCTGAGCACCCGGTCCAGCAGGGTCTCCGGCGCCAGCCTGGTGTCGGCCACCACCACCACGTTCAGATAGTCGTCCTGCGGGGGGATCTGGCCTTCCGGCCCGCCGTACGGGGCGGTCTCGTACACCGGCGACATCGCCACGAACCTCAGCCCGGGCGCGTCGAACAGCGCGTCGATCCCCTCCTGCAGGTTGCTCAGCCGGTCGCCCAGATTGCTGCCGAGCGACAGCACGGTGCGGTGCTGGACGAGCATATGGCTACCGGTGGGGGTCCGGTCGGGCGAAGTCATGATCGGCTCCTGTAGATCTTCACGGCCACGTCGGTGAACACCTGCCGCACCGGGGCGCCCGGCTTGTGCACCGTGACGTGGACCTGCTGCACCGTCGGGTCCTGCAGGCAGACCTCGGCCAGCCGCTCGGCCAGCGTCTCGATCAGGTTGACCGGCTCCCCCTCGACGACGGCCACCAGCCGGTCGGCCAGGGATCCGTAGTCGACGGTACGCGACAGGTCGTCGCCCGCCGCCGCGGGCCGGGTGTCCAGGCCCAGCGCCACGTCGACGACGAACTCCTGCCCCAGCTCCCGCTCGGCGGGCAGGCAGCCATGCCGTCCCCGGGCCCGCAGCCCGGTCAGTTCGATCAGATCCGGCCCGCCGGGGATCACTCGCTCACTCCTCGTCGTCCTCCGCCTGGTTCAGCACCGGTGACCCGTGGTGGTGCAGCAGCCGCCATCGCCCCTCCACCCGCAGGAACAGGTTGGTGGCAACGATGCTCCCACCGGCCAGCCCGCCGGGGGCGTCGGCGCTGTCGTCTACGGTGATGATGTTCTCCGAGCAGGTCACCAGGGCCTGGTCGCCGTACACCACGGTGTGCAGGTCGGTCAGCACGAACTGGATGTAGGGGGTGTTGGCCATGATCAGCGCCCAGGACCGCAGCACCTCCTCCCGGCCCCGCAGCAGCGGCCAGCCCGGATGCACGCAGCCCACGTTCGGGGCGTGCGGGCCGTCGGCCCACACCGCCGACATGCGGTCCAGGTCCCCGTTCTCGAACGCGGCGTAGAACTCGGCGTTGGCCTCTTCGACCTTGGCCAGATCGGCTTGCTTCACGCCCTCACCCCCGTCCCGCGGCACGCACCGCGGCGGCGACGCGCACGGCGTCGGCGTTGGGACGCACCCGGTGGACCCGCACGCACCAGGCGCCGGCCGCCGCCGACAGCGCGGTGACGGCCACCGTGGCGTCGTCGCAGTCGGTGAACGGGCGGGGATGCCCGTCCGGCTCGGTCAGCAGCCTGCCGAGGAACCGTTTGCGGGACGCCCCGACCAGCACCGGCAGGTCGCCGGACAACTCGCCGAGCCGGGCCAGCAAGGTCCAGTTGTGGTGCGCCTTCTTGGCGAAGCCCAGCCCGGGGTCCAGCACGATCATCGAGGGGTCGACGCCCTGGGCGACCACCGCGTCCACCCGCTCGTGCAGCTCGGCGCGAACCTCCGCGACGACATCGGCGTACTCGGCCCGGTGGTCCATGTCCCTGCTGTGCCCGCGCCAGTGCATGACCACGTACGGGATCCCGGCGCCGGCCAGCATCCGCGCCATGTCCGGATCGGCCAGCCCGCCGCTGACGTCGTTGACCAGCCGGGCCCCGGCCCCGATGGCGGCCTCGGCCACCTCGGCGCGCATCGTGTCCACGCTCACCGGGATCCCGTCGGCGGCCAGCGCCTCGATCACCGGGACCACCCGGCGCAGCTCCTCGGCCAGCGACACCCGCTGCGCCCCCGGGCGGGTGGACTCGCCGCCGACGTCGATCAGGTCGGCGCCCTCGTGCACCAGGTCGTGCCCGTGCCCGATCGCCTTGTCGGGATCGAACCAGGCCCCGCCGTCGGAGAACGAGTCCGGGGTCACGTTCACCACGCCCATCACGAGACATCGCCCTGGCGCGGGCAGCCCGGGAACAGCACTGGTCATGAAGTCAGCCTATGTCCTGATCAAGGTTGTCCGCCGCAGCCGCCCGGCGAACCGCCCGCCATCCCCGCGATCCGGACGGCGCGATGGCCTCGTGACCGGGGACGTTTCCCGCCGAACGCGGGTCAGGAACCGCCGAGGATCAGCGACATCGCCTCGGCGCGGGTCTCGGGATGGTCGCGGAAGTCACCGCGGACCGCCGAGGTGACGGTCTTGGCGCCGGGCTTGCGGACCCCGCGCATGGTCATGCACAGGTGCTCGGCCTCGATCACCACGATCACGCCGCGCGGCTCCAGGATCTCCATCAGGGCGTCGGCCACCTGGCTGGTCAGCCGCTCCTGCACCTGGGGGCGGCGCGCGTACACGTCCACCAGCCGAGCCAGCTTGGACAGCCCGGTGATCTGGCCCTTCTTGTTGGGCGTGTACCCGACGTGCGCCACCCCGTGGAACGGCACCAGGTGGTGCTCGCAGGAGCTGTACACCTCGATGTCCTTGACCAGGACCATCTCGTCGTGGTCGGCCTCGAACACCTTGTTGAGGACGTCCTCGGGGTGCTGCCGCAGCCCGGCGAACTGCTCGGCGTAGGCGCGGGCGACCCGGGCGGGGGTCTCGCGGAGCCCGTCGCGGTCGGGGTCCTCCCCGATCGCGATCAGGATCTCGCGGACCGCCCGCTCCAGCCGTGCGTGGTCGAAGTCCGGGAGTTCCGCCCTCAGCGGGGCCCCGTCCTCGTCATAGGGAAGTGCCAAGGTCAGCTGCTCTCACCGGGCGCGGGGTCGGCCGGCTGCTCGGCACCGCTGCTCTGGCCGTTGCCCTTGGCCAGGTCGGCGCCGCCGGGCAGGTCCTGGACGTCCTTGGGACCCATCAGGGCGAGCTCCTTGGGCGTCAGGACGGGCGGGCGCTCCGACGGCAGCCGCTTGCCGTAGCCGGTGTAGGAGTTCTGCTTGGGCCGCTTGCGGATCGGCGCGAAGATCTGCAGCACCTGCTCCTTGGAGAGGGTCTCCTTCTCCATCAGCTGCAGCACCAGGTCGTCCAGCACGTCGCGGTACTCGACCAGGATCTCCCAGGCCACGTCGTGGGCCGACTCGATGAGCCGGCGGACCTCGTCGTCGATGGCCGAGGCGATGTCCTCGGAGTAGTCGCGCTCATGGCCGACGTCCCGGCCCAGGAAGACCTCGCCCTGGCCGGTGCCGAACTTGCGGGCGCCCAGCCGCTCGCTCATGCCGTACTCGGTGACCATGTTGCGGGCGATGGCGGTGGCCTTCTCGATGTCGTTGGCCGCGCCGGTGGTCGGCTCGTGGAAGACCAGTTCCTCGGCGGTCCGGCCGCCCAGCAGCATGGCCAGCTGGTCGGTCATCTCCGAGCGGGTGGTGAGGAACTTGTCCTCCATCGGCAGGGTCATGGTGTACCCCAGGGCCCGGCCGCGCGGCAGGATCGTCACCTTGTGCACGGGGTCGGCGTTCGGCAGCGCGTGCGCCACCAGTGCGTGCCCGCCCTCGTGATAGGCGATGATCTTCTTCTCCGACTCCGACATGACCCGGGTCTTGCGCTCCGGCCCGGCCATCACCCGGTCGATGGACTCTTCCAGGGTCTCCATGTCGATCAGCTTGCGGTCGAACCGGGCGGTCAGCAGCGCCGCCTCGTTGATCACGTTGGCCAGGTCGGCGCCGGTGAACCCGGGGGTGCGGCGGGCGATCACGTCCAGGTCGACGTCCGGGGCGAACGGCTTGCCGCGGCCGTGCACCCGCAGGATGCCCTTGCGGCCCTCCAGGTCCGGGCGGTCCACGGTGACCTGCCGGTCGAACCGGCCGGGACGCAGCAGCGCCGGGTCCAGGATGTCGGGCCGGTTGGTGGCGGCGATCAGGATGACACCGCCCTTGACGTCGAAGCCGTCCATCTCGACCAGCAACTGGTTGAGGGTCTGCTCGCGCTCGTCGTGGCCGCCGCCCAGGCCCGCGCCGCGGTGCCGGCCGACCGCGTCGATCTCGTCGATGAAGATGATGGACGGGGCGTTGGCCTTGGCCTGCTCGAACAGGTCGCGCACCCGGGAGGCGCCGACGCCGACGAACATCTCCACGAAGTCCGAGCCGGAGATCGAGTAGAACGGCACCCCGGCCTCCCCGGCGACCGCGCGGGCCAGCAGGGTCTTGCCGGTGCCGGGCGGGCCGAACAGCAGCACGCCCTTGGGGATCTTGGCGCCGATGGCCTGGAACTTGGCCGGGTTCTGCAGGAAGTCCTTGATCTCCTCAAGCTCCTCCAGCGCCTCGTCGGCGCCGGCCACGTCGGCGAAGGTGGTCTTGGGAGTGTCCTTGGTGATCAGCTTGGCCTTGGACTTGCCGAAGTTCATCACCCGCGAGCCGCCGCCCTGCATCTGGTTCATGATGAACAGGAAGATCAGCACGACCACGATGATCGGCAGCAGGCTGAAGATCAGGTTCAGGAAGAGGCTCTGCTTGGGGACGTCGACGTTGTAGCCGCCCGGCAGCTGGTTGGCGTCGGCCTTGGACTGCAGCAGCTTCTGCAGTTCCAGCCCCTGACCACTGACCCAGGAGGCCTTGAGCTGCTTGCCGTCCTTGAGGGTCACCTCGATCCGCTGATCCTTGTCGACGATCTTGGCGGACTTGACCTGGTTGCTGTTGATCGCCGAGATGACCTTCGAGGTGTCGGAGGCCTCGTACTGGTTGCCCGGGTTGACGCCCCACATGACGACGGCGACCAAGAGACCGAACAGCAGGATCCACAGCAGCGGCCCGCGGAAGTAGCGCTTCACGTCCATTTAACCGGCAACCCCTTCGCGAGGTTCCGTCCCTCCTGACCAGCGTCTGCAAGACCCCATCGGACGGATCACCCGATGAGGCGGTCTCCCTCAATGCGGCGGCCCCGAGCACATGCCCGGAGACACCGACGGTACACCGGTATCCGTCGGAGTCGCAGCCTGCGCGCTCCTCTGGCTCCGCCGGTATACCTACCGTCCAGTCTTGCAACGTACCGCTTGGTCCCTATGTTCCCTTGTGTCCTGTCGGCCGCCGACCAGCCCCGGACCTGCCCCTTCTCCGCCCGGCCCTACTCCCGGCCTCCGTAGACATGCGGGGCGAGGGTGCCGACGAACGGCAGGTTCCGATACTTCTCGGCGTAGTCCAGCCCGTAGCCGACCACGAACTCGTTGGGAATGTCGAACCCCACGTAGCGCACGTCGATCTCGGTCTGCGCCGCCTCGGGCTTGCGCAGCAGGGCGCAGATCTCCAGCGACGCGGGGTTGCGCGACTGCAGATTGCTGACCAGCCACGACAGCGTCAGCCCGGAGTCGATGATGTCCTCGACGATCAGCACGTGCCGGTCGCTGATGTCGGCGTCCAGGTCCTTAAGGATCCGCACCACCCCGGACGAGCGGGTGCCCGAGCCGTAGGAGGACACCGCCATCCAGTCCATGCTGACCGGCGCGTGCAGCGCCCGGGCCAGGTCGGCCATCACCATGACCGCGCCCTTGAGCACCCCGACCAGCAGCAGGTCCCGGCCGTCGTAGTCGGTGTCGATCCGGCCCGCCAACTCCCGGATCTTGGCCTGTAGCCGGTCCTCCGGGATCAGCACGTTGGCCAGGTCAGCGCCCAGGTCCTTGTCGTCCACTGCTCTACCGCACCTCGAAACTCGGTCACTGTCGCCGCCCGTCGGCGGCGGTCCCACGCCGGCGAAACAGCAGCTTTCCATATCGCCGCAAAGCGCGTACGCCCCCGGGCAGGTCAACGTGGTGTTGCCCGCGCCAGGCCGTCACCAGCCGATCCAGTTCGTCAACGTGGACGGCCGCGAGCGTACCCGCAGGGCCACCCGCCTCGATCGCCGCCCTGCGCAGCACCCGAGTCCGCACCGCCCGTGGCAGCGCCTCCAGCGCCGCAACGTCCAGCCCGCCCCCCTCGCCGTCGAGGACATCGGCGTAGGCGCGGGCGGCGAGGGCGTCCAGCGCCTCCGCGTCGTCGCGCAGCAGCCGGGCCGTGCGCGCCAGAGCCGCGGCCACACCGGGGCCGAGGGCCTTCTCCAGCGCGGGCAGCGCCTCGTGCCGCAGCCGGACGCGCGTGTACGCCGGGTCCTCGTTGTGCGGGTCGTCCCAGGGCTCCAGGTCCATGGCCAGGCACGCCCTGCGGGTGGTGGCCCGGTCCAGTGCGAGGATCGGCCGTACGTAACGAATCTCACCCCGCCGGAAGTCCGGAGGCATCCCCGCCAGCGACCGTGCTCCCGAACCGCGGGCCAGGCCGAGCAGCACGGTCTCGGCCTGGTCGTCGAGGGTGTGGCCCAGAAACACCACCGCGCCGAGCCGTCCGGCGGCCTCGTCCAGGGCGGTGTAGCGGGCGTGGCGGGCGGCGTTCTCCGGCCCGCCGTGCGCGCCCACGGTCACCGCCACCGACCCGGCGGGGTCGAGGCCGAGGTCACGCATCGTCCGTACGACGGCGTCGGCGACCCGGGCGGAGCCCTCCTGCAGCCCGTGGTCGACGGTGACGCCGCCCGCCTCGCGGCCGGCGCGGGGCGCCTCGAAGGCCACGGCCGCGGCCAGCGCGAGCGAATCGGCGCCCCCGCTGCACGCCACGAGCACCCGCGCGCCGGCGGGCAGGTCGTTCAGCGCCCGCCGTACGGCCACCCGCACGGTGGCGACGGCCGGATCAGGCCCCATGCACCCCACCTCCCGGTACGGGCGCAAGAGTACGCCGGGCGGGCGCGCTCGCCGGGGCTCAGCCTTGACCGGCCTCCGGGGGCGGGGCGGCCTGCAGCGACCGGGTGCCGACGACCCGGGCGATCCAGGCGGTCGGCTCCTTGATCTCGGCGTGGGTGGGCAGGGTCTCCGGGGAGGTCCACACCTTGTTGAAGCCCTCCATGCCGACCTCGGCGACCGTCCGGCGGACGAAGCGGGAGCCCTCGGCGTACTGCCGCATCTTCAGGTCGATGCCCAGCAGCCGGCGGATCGCCTTGTCCAGCCGGGAGCCCCCGTCGCGGCGGCCCTGGAAGCGGGCGCGGATCTCCTTGACCGACGGGACGACCTCGGGGCCGACCGCGTCCATCACGTAGTCGCCGTGCCCCTCCACCAGCGTCATGACAGCGGTGAGCCGGTCGAGGATCTCCCGCTGCTGCGGGGTCTGGATGGCGTCGATCAGCCCGGGGCGCGGGTTGTCGGGGTCCTCGTCGCCGCCCCGGATGGCATCCACGACGGCCTCGGCAGTCTGCCGGAGCCGCTCCATCATGGCCGCCGGGTCCACGTCGGAGGCCAGCAGGAACTCCGTCATCTGGTCCTGCACGTAGGAGCGCAGCCAGGGCACCCCGGTGAACTGGGCGCGGTGGGTCTCCTCGTGCAGGCAGACCCACAGCCGGAAGTCACGGGTGTCGACGCCGAGCTCCTGCTCGACGTGGACGATGTTGGGGGCGACCAGGGTGAGCCGGCCGGTGGGCGCGTTGCCGGACGGGTCCGGCGGCAGGAACAGCTCGTACTGGCCGAGGACCCGGCTGGCCATGTAGGCCAGCAGCGCGCCCATCTGCACGCCGGTCACCCGGGAGCCCACGGCCTGGATGACCGCGCCACCCGGTCCGCCGCCGAGGCCGCCCCGGCGCTCGGCCAGCCGGTCCATCAGCGGCTCCAGGACGACCCGGAAGCCGTCGACGTTGGCCCGGATCCAGCCCGGCCGGTCCACGATGGTGGCCTGGGTCGCCTCGGTGCCGACGGCCTCGATGCCGGTGAAGTCCCGCACGTGTCCCTCGGCGAGCCGGGCGAGCCGGCGCAGCTCATCGACGACCTCGTAGGCCTCCTCCTGGCTGATCTGCGGCCCCGGCCGCACCAGCCGGGTGCCCGTCTGGACGGCGACATTCCAGTCGATCATCTGGGCGCTCATGTGCACCACCGTAGTTTCCGACCCGGCGCTGCAGCGCCCTTGCAGGGTGTTCAACGAACAGCCGCTTTGGTTATCTCCCCATATGTCCAGGTCCACACCCCGGATCGGCTCGTCCCGAACCCACGGCGGGGGGCCGTCCACAAACCGGTGCCCAGCCCCCCTGCGACGTCACGGTCAGGGTCCGGTCCGGCAGCCGCAGGCGGCGACGGCCGCGGCCAGCAGGTCGAGGCGGCCGCGGTCCACCGGGCCCTCGCCGTCCCCCAGCATGAACGCGAACGCCAGCAGCCGCCCGTCGGCGTCCTGGACGAGCCCCGCCAGCGTGCTCACCCCCGACAGGGTGCCGGTCTTGGCCCGTACGACCCCGGCGCCCGCCGCCGTCCCGGGGCCGGTGTAGCGGGGGGCCGACAGCGTGCCGGTGAAACCGGCCACCGGCATCCCGGTGATCGCCGCGCGCAGTTCGGGGTGCGCGCCGGAGGCGGCCAGGGAGGCGATGCGGGCCAGCGCCAGCGGGGTGATCCGGTTGCGGGTGGACAGCCCGCTGCCGTCGTTGACGCGCACGCCCTCGGCGACCCCCAGCCGCGCCAGTTCCGCCATGACGGCCTGCGATCCGCCCTCGAACGAGGCGGGCCTGTTCCGTTTGACGGCGACCTGGCGGAGCAGGGCCTCGGCCACGTCGTTGTCGCTGACCGTCATCAGATGCTCGACCAGCGCGGACACCGGCGGTGACTGCACCGCGCCCAGCGTGGGGGCGGCCCGCTCCGCGACGGTGCGCCGTCCCGCCTTCGCCGGTACGCCGTGGCGGTCCAGCATCCGGGCGAACGTCCTGGCGGCGGAGGCCGCCGGATCGGAGACCCGGGTCTGCTCGCCCAGCCTGGTACGGCCCTCGTCCACGGTGAGCGCGCTCATCGGTGCTACCTCGCCGTCGGGAAGGTAGTTGGGCTTCCACCCCTCGGCGGTGCTCCCGCCCTCGTACAGCGAGGTGTCGTAGTCGACGCGGATCCGGGCCACGCCGGCCTTCTTGAGCGCGTCCGCCGTCTGGCGGGCCAGGTCGTCCAGCGAGGCGTACTGCGGGTAGGCGCCGTACGCCGGGGTCCGGGCGGTCAGCGTCGGGTCACCGCCACCGACCAGCACGACGGCTTCTTCGGTGCCGCCCCGTACGACCCTGGTGGTGATCCGGTGGTCGGGGCCGAGCGCGGACAACGCCGCCACCGAGGTGACCAGTTTGGTGGTGGACGCCGGGGTCGCCGGGCGCCGGGCGTCCCGGTCGAACAGCGTCCGCCCGGTCTCGGCGTCGATCACCACCGCGCCGATCTTTGGCCCCGGCCCGTCCGCCAGCGCCGCCAGCCGTTCGGTGAGAACGGCCGCGGAGGGCACCGGCGCATCCGGATCCGTGCCGGGCATCGGCGCGGTGACCTGTACGGGCGTCCGGGCCGCCACCGCCGGGGGCCGGGGCGCCACGCGGTGGCGCGGTGTGAGGTCGATCACCGCCACCCCGGCTCCCGCGGTGCAGACCTGCAGGAGGCACAATGTGATCACGGCAACGATCCGCTCGCGCCTGGGCACCCGATCTCCCCTGCTCTGGCCACCCCGGTACGCGGGGACGTGCGACATCCTTGTATAAGGGAACACCTATGAGCGGGAGCACGGCGGCCCCCGCTCACCCCCTGACACTAATCACTGCGGCTGCGACCACGCGGGGAGCGGAGGACATCTTGGATTTCGACGTCACCATCGAGATCCCGAAGGGGCAGCGGAACAAGTACGAGGTGGACCACAAAACCGGCCGGATCAGGCTGGACCGGATGCTGTTCACCTCGACCCAGTATCCGGCCGACTACGGGTTCATCGAGGACACCCTCGGGGAGGACGGTGACCCGCTGGACGCCCTGGTGCTGCTGCAGGAGCCGACGTTCCCCGGATGCCTGATCCGCTGCCGGGCGGTGGGCATGTTCCGGATGACCGACGAGGCGGGCGGCGACGACAAGGTGCTGTGCGTGCCGTTGACCGACCCCCGGATGGAGCACATCCGCGACATCCACCACGTGCCGGAGTTCGACCGGCTGGAGATACAGCACTTCTTCGAGGTCTACAAGGACCTGGAGCCCGGCAAGTCCGTGGAGGGCGCCAGCTGGGTGGGCCGTGTCGAGGCCGAGGCCGAGATCGAGCGGTCCCGCAAGCGCGCCGCCGAGCTGGTCCACGACCACGACCACGACCACGGGCACGCCGAGCCGGCCGAGTAGGCCGGCAGTCCCCTCCCCGGATGTACGCGGCCTTCCGGGGCGCGCCCGATAGCGCGCCCCGGTGCCCGTCCGCCGGGCGGCGCGACCGTCAGGCGGCGGGACGGGTGGCGCCGATGAGGCCACGGCGCCAGATCGACGAGATACGGACCCGGGCGCCGGTGTAGGGCGCCTCCACCATCTGGCCCCGGCCGACGTAGATGCCCACGTGATGGATGGTGTCGGGGTTGCGCGTATCACGCGCGAAGAAGACCAGATCCCCCGGGCGCAGCATGTTGAGCGGGATGTGCGGGCCGGAGGTCCACTGGGTGCCCGTCCAATGGTCCAGCCTGACCCCCACCTTGGCCCATGCGTGGAGTGCGAGGCCGGAGCAGTCGAACCCCTTGGTGCCCCTGCCGCGGCCGATTCCGTAGCTGGGGCCGTTGGCGTTGCCGCCGCCCCACGAGTAGGGCGTGCCGAGCCATCGCAAAGCGGACTGCACCACCACGGCCGCCCGGCTGGAGCCCTGGAGCAGCGCGGACGTTCCGCGGCCCGCTCCCAGTGACCGCCGGCGGGAGAGCTTGGTCACCGACGACCCGCGGAGTCTGGTCTCCAGAGCCTCCCGGCGCTTGCCCTCCAACCGCCGTGCCTGCGCCTCGGCGGCGCTGAGCAGCCGTTCGGCGCGCTCCTTGTCCTCGTTGAGGCGGGTCATGGACGCGTGCTGCCGGTCGACGGCCTCCTCGGCGGCGCGCTTGGCCGCCTCCGCCCGCTGCAGGGCATCCTGCTGCCCGCGGAACGCGGCGGTGGCCCGTCCCCGGAACACGTCGGCGACGTCGCGGGCGGCCCGGGTCTTCTGGAGGGCGCCGGTACGGTGGCGTTCCATCATCTCGACCAGTCCGGCCCGGTCCATGGCGTTCTGTGGCCCGCCCCGGCCGGTGATCATGCCCGCCCAGGAACCCGTCCCGCCCTCGGTCCGGTAGGCGGTGGCCGCGAATCCGGCCAGCTCGGTACGGATGGTCTCGTAGCGCCGTTCGGCCTCTGCGAGCCTGTCCTCGGCGGCCTGCTGCTCCTGGCGGGCCCGGTCCAGCATGACCAGCTCGCCGTTGTAGCGCTCCACGGCCGTCTCGGCGCGGATCGCCAGCTCCTCCAGTTCGCCGTCCGCAGTGGCCAGCTGCGCCTTGAGCCGCCCGACCTCGACGGCCCGGTCCCGTACCTGCTGCTTACCGCGCGCCACCTCGCCGGCGCTGGGCACCGGCTCGCCGGTCGCCCGCCCCGCCAGGCCGAAGGCCCCTGACGACACGCCGAGCGCGGCCACCACGAGCATCGCCCCGGCCGACCGCACGACGCGGCGCCCGTCTCTGCTCTCCACCACGGCGTCCCCCGACGCCGGCCCCCGGCGGAGGGCGCATACGGACCGACCCATGTCCCAACCCCTCAACAGCCCGGCGCGCACCATTCGCGACGGGAGATGTCACCACTGGTCACATTAGGAACTTCAGTCCCTGTAAACCCAGCGGTAACCACCCACCCGACGATCATGGTCGGTCCCGTTTTCCGCCAAGCCGGGCGCGGGTCGTGTCAGCTCTGGCCCCAGATCAGGTCTGGGGCGGTTCAGCTTCGGGGTCGGGGCCGGAACTCGGCGGGGGTTCCGAGGGACCGGGCTCCGGCGGATCCGATGGCGCCGGATCGGGCGGCGGCTGCTGCGTCGGCGGCTCCGGTGGCGCGGAGTACGGCTCGGAGTAGGGCGCGTCCGGGTCCCGGTCAGGGCGGCCCGGCGGGAGGCTGGGTGCCCTCTCGGGGGGACGGCCCGGTGCGGACGGCCCCGGGGGAACGGGAACCGGACGGGGCTCGCCGGCCGGTCCCGGACGCCAGGTGACGACCACCTGGATCCCGCTGGGCTGGAAGGTGATCGCGCCCTGGCCGCTGGAGCCCGGCCGGCGGGTCACCGTCAGCCAGAGCAGGACCGGCCGCCCGGCGTACAGCCGCCCCGACGTGCGGCCCAGCCGGACCCGGCCCGAGGTGTGGGCCTGCCAGTCCACCGGCCCGCCCTCGGCCAGCAGTTCGACCGCGCCGTACAACCTGCCGCCCAGATCCAGATAACGAGGCGAGACCGCCAGCGCACCGGAGCCGCCCTCCGGCCGGTCGGGGCGCTCGGGCGTGCCGGGCTTATGGCCGCGTTCCGCCGGTGGCGTGGGCCGGGCGGTGGGCGGCGCGGACGAACGCCTGGCACCCAGCGGCCAGGTGGGAGACGCCGGCAACGAGTCGACGGCCCACTTTCCGGGGAGCTTGTGGTCCGGTACGGCGAGGGGCTGCGGCGGCGCGGCGGGGACGGCCTGGCCGCCGACGGCCCGGTCGTCACCGTGCAGGACCGAGCTCAGCGTGGCCGCCAGCAACACCAGGCAGGCGCCCGCCGCGGTGATCAGGGCCACCCGCCTGCCCGTCCGGTCGGCGCCGTCGTCGGCCGCCGCCTCGTCCGGGCCTTGCCGCTCGGGGAGCGGGTGCCGGACGTCGAGGCCCACGGCCCGGCGGGCCTGCTTCGGGTCCTTCAGGTCCTTGGGGTCCTTCGGGTCCTCGAAGGAGACCAGCATCCGGGCGTGCAGCGAGGCCGGGGGCTCCGCCTCGGGTAGCAGTCCGTAGACCTTGACCGGCGAGACGGCGCGCCGCCGGAAGGGGCCGCAGGTCGTGCACTCCTGGGCGTGCCACACCAGCAGCCGCCGCATCGGGGCGGTCAGTTCGCCCTGGCGTTCCCGCAGGATCGCGGCCCGGCCAGGGCAGTCGTACGGGCCCTCCTCGGCCAGCAGTTCGGCGGTGACCGCCTCCTGCAGGTCGGCGTTGGCACGGGCGAGGACGCGCCGCGCGTCCCGTACCGGCAGGTCGAGGACGGCGCCGAGGTCGGGCACCGGCAGCCGGTGGCGCACCCACAGGTCGAGGACCTCCCGGCTCAGCGGGGGCATGCCCCGGACCGCGCGCCAGGCCAGGATCCGCTGGTCCACGTCGGCCTGGTCGTGGGCGGCGACCGGGGGGACGGGGGGCATCCCGTCCCCGGTCTCCCGGCGGTCGCATTCCAGCCGGGCCGTCGCGTACAGCCAGGGGCCCAGGCGGCCGGCGTCCCGCAACCCGCCGATGCGCGTCCTGGCCGCGGCGAACGTCTCGCGCAGCGCCGCCTCGGCGGCGTCATGGTCGTGGAGCCGGAACCAGCAGTAGTCGTACAGGCGGGGGGCGTAGGCGTCACAGAGCGCGGCGGGCGCCCCCGGCTCCCGCGAACCCAGGGCTTTGACCAGGGTGTGGTCATCCATGCATTCGAAGGTAAAGGCTCCAATCGCCTTTCACGCGCCATTCGAATGAATCAGGATAGGCGATTCGAGACCATCGTCCAACGCCTTCGAAAAATGTCCCGAACGCCGAGTGCATTCCCGTGTGCCGGAAAGACTCCTTTTGTCCGCCACCCTGACGACCCGGAACATCTCGCTTTTCCGGGCTTTTCCGGATCGTTCACCGGCGTCACCCGCGCAGGCCGCGGGCGCCCTGCGCGACGGCGTTCAGCATCGGCGGCAGCACCCGCTCGGCGGCCGCGGCGATGGCCGCGACCTGGGCGCCGGTGAGGACCACCGGGCATTCCTCGACGAAGCCCGGCAGCCGGGCCGCCTGCTGGAAGATCGCGCCCCGGTGCTCCAGTCCCTCGTCCGGCAGGCGGGCCCCGTGCACCGCCACGATCGCGGACACCGGCACCTCCTGGCCGAGTTCCGCGCCGAGCAGTTCGCCGACCGTGCGGGCGATCCGCACCGCCGCGACGGGCAGGGTCGTCACCGGCCGCCGGCCCGCCCACATCCGGCGGCGGTCGGCCCACAGCCTGGTGCCCGGCCGCCACCGCCGGCTGACGATGGCGTGCACCCCGGTGGGCCCGATGACGAGATGGTCCAGGTTCGTCGCGGGGGTGCCCGGCAGCGCCCGGTCGTGCAGCACGCGGTAACCGCGGCCGAGACGGGCCAGCCGCCGCCCGGTCCGGCGCTCGGCCAGCGCGCCGCGCCGCCAGCCGGTGACGGGGCCGGGCCGGTACCGCGTGTGCGCCAGGTGCGCGACGAACGCCAGCGCGGCCGCCGTCACGCTCGCCCGCCACCCCGCCAGACCCAGGACGATCACCGCCACGGCGGCCGTCAGCACCAGGCGGACGGCGATCCGCTGCCGCCGGTACTCGCCCGCCAGCATGCGGTAGCGCGCCCGGGCCGAGGCCCCGGCCTGCGAGGCGCCGCCTCCCGCCCTGCGACCCGGCACTGCTCAGCCCCCTCCGTCCGCTCCAGGTCAGCGTGCTGTCCGCACCGCTGATCGTTCAAGGATTCCGGCCGGTCAGCGTGATCTCCACCTGTTCCGGCCGTTCCGAACATTGACACTGTCACTATGACAGTGTCACCATCGTCTCATGGAACCGCACTGGACGATCACCGAGCTGGCCGCGGCGGCCGCCGCCGCGCTCGGAGACGAGCCGGTACGGGTGAACGGCCGGGTCCGCGACCTGCCCAACGAACGCCTGATCCGCTGGTACACCACGATCGGGCTGGTGGACCCGCCGTCCGGCCGGCGTGGCCGCACCGCCCTGTACGGCGAGCGCCATCTGCTGCAACTGGTCGCCGTCAAACGACGCCAGGCGGCCGGCCGCACCATCGCCCAGATCCAGACCGAGCTGCTCGGCGCCACCGACACCATCCTCCGCGAGATCGCCGGACTGCCCGCCCGACCGCGGCCCACGCCTCCAAGCCCCCCGGCCGGCCGGCCGGACGCTCCCCCGCGGGACGCTCGCGACGCCCGCGCCCCTCGACCAGCCGCACCTGCGCAGCGCGTCCCCGCACCGGACGCCGACCGGTCGGACCCCCTCCTCCAGACCTCCCGCACACCGCGAACGGACACGCCCCCGCAAGGCTCCGCCACGCCCGACGTCAGCTGGTCGGAGGCTCCCGCCCCACGGCCGGACACCTCCGCACAGGGCTCCCCGGTGCCGGACGTCAGCTGGTCGAACGTTCTCGACGAGGGTCCCGGGCCGCAGGAGGAGCATGGGGCGTCCGGTGCGCGTGGCCGGTTCTGGGCGCAGGTCCCCTCCACCGGCGAGAGCGGTGCAGCACCACCGGCGCACCAGGGCGGCCTTCCGGCGGTGCGGCCGGTTCCGGTGTCCGGTGTCCGGCTCGCTCCCGGAGTGACGCTGCTGCTCGAATCGGCCGCGCTCACCCAGGCGGATCTGGAGGCCATCGGCAGGGCGGCCGAGCCGCTGCTGGCCGAGCTCCGGCGGCGCGGCCTCTTCTCCGATCCCCGCCTGATCGACGACCCCGCCTCACCCACCGACCTCAATGGGAGGCAGCCATGAACGTACGCATCGCACCACTGCCCGGTGAGGCGCCGCCGATCCCCGACGCGGGCCTGGGCGCGCTGACCACCGAACGGGGCAACCTCCCGCTCGACGCCGTCGACGTCCATGCCGCCGTCACCGGCCTGGTGGCGCGCATCGAGGTGAGCCAGGGCTTCCGCAACCCGTTCGACGTCCCCCTGGAGGCGACCTACGTCTTCCCGCTGCCGGACCGCGCCGCCGTCACCCGGATGCGGATGGAGGCCGCCGACCGGGTCGTGGAGGGGACGCTCAAGGAGCGCGGGCAGGCCCGCGCGGACTACGACGCGGCGGTCGCCGCCGGACAGCGCGCCGCGATCGCAGAGGAGGACCGGCCCGACGTCTTCACCATGCGGGTCGGCAACATCCTGCCCGGTGAGCGGGTCACCATCCGGATGACGCTCGACCAGCCGCTGCCGTACGAGGACGACGCCGCCACGTTCCGCTTCCCCCTGGTCGTGGCGCCCCGGTACATCCCCGGCGAGCCGCTGCCCGGCGAGCAGGCGGGGGACGGGACCGCCGCCGACACCGACGCCGTGCCCGACGCCTCCCGCATCAGCCCGCCGGTCCTACTGCCCGGCTTCCCCAACCCGGTGCGGTTGTCACTGACCGTGGACATCGACCCCGGCGGTCTTCCCCTCGGCGAGATCCGCTCCAGCCTGCACGTGGTCGCCCGGGACGGCGACGACTCCGGGCACACGACCGTGCGGCTGCACCCCGGCGAACGACTCGACCGCGACTTCATCCTGCGCCTGGCCTACCCGCGGCCGGAGACGACCGCGGCCGCACTGACGCTGACCCCCGACAAGGAGGGCGGGTCCGGGACGTTCGCCCTCACCGTGCTGCCCCCGTCCGGCCGGGGGGCGTCCCGGCCGCGGGATGTCGTCCTGCTGCTGGACCGCTCGGGCAGCATGGGCGGCTGGAAGATGGTGGCGGCCCGCCGGGCGGCGGCCCGGATCGTGGACACCCTCACCGACCGGGACCGGTTCGCGGTGCTGTCGTTCGACCACGAGGTCGCCTGGCCGCCGAGCCTGGGCTCCGGGCTCAGCCCCGCCTCCGATCGCAACCGGTTCCGCGCCGTGGAGCACCTGGCGGGTTTGCAGGCCCGCGGCGGCACCGAGATGCTGGCCCCGCTCCAGCAGGGCACCGCGTTGCTGAACGGCGACGACGCCGCGGGCCGGGACCGGGTGCTGGTCCTGATCACCGACGGGCAGGTCGGCAACGAGGATCACATCCTCGCCCGCGTCCAGCCGTCCCTGGCCGGGCTGCGGGTTCACACGGTCGGCATCGACCGGGCGGTGAACAGCGGTTTCCTGGGCCGGCTCGCCCTGGTCGGCCAGGGCCGCTTCGAACTGGTGGAGTCGGAGGACCGGCTGGACGAGGCGATGGAGCACATCCATCACCGCATCAACGCCCCGCTGCTGACCGGACTGTCCCTCGACTGGTCCGGTGTGGAGGTCGAGCCCGGCACGCTCGCCCCGCACCGGCTGGGCGCCCTCTTCCCCGGTGTCCCCCTGGTGGTGGCGGGCCGCTACCGCCGCGCGGACGACGGCTGCTCCGTCTCCGTCCGCGCCATCTCGTCCGACGGCACACCCTGGCGGCACGAGGCCACCGCGTCGGTCGCCGACCAGACCGGTGCCGCCACCGCCATCTGGGCCCGCGCCCACCTGCGCGACCTGGAGGACCAGTACGCCGTCAACGGCCTGCCGAACCTGGAGCGGCAGATCGTGGACACCTCCCTGCGCTTCAACGTGCTGTGCCGCTTCACCGCCTTCGTCGCGGTGGACAGCCGCGTCGTCGCCGAAGGCGGCCCCGCTCACCAGGTCGTCCAGCCGATCGAGCAGCCCTCCGGCTGGCAGATGCCCGCGCCCGTCGCGCCCATGAGCATGCCCATGGCGGCATCGCCGCCCCCCGGAGCCGCCCCGCCCACCGCCACCGGCGGCTATGGAATGCCCACCCCCGCCGGTCCGCTGCCCACCGGAACGCTGGCCGCGGAGTCCCTGGACAGTGCGATGCCCTCGCCACGCCAGCGCCGTGGCGCGAGGTCGCGACCGGGCGCCGCACCCGCCGCGCCCGCCGCGCCCGCTGTGCCCGCCGCACCCAGTGCGCCCGAGCCGGTCGGCGGCGCCGCCTCCCCCGGCCTCCCCACCGTCCGTACCCTGCTGCAGCAGGAGCTCGACCGGCTGGAGGCCCTGGCCGCCGCTCCCGGCCCCGAGCGCTGGCGGCACCTGTCCGACCTGCGCACCAGGCTGCTCGGCCTCACCGAGGCCGTCCGGCGCGAGGGCCTGCCGGCCGACCGGCTGACCGCCTTGGCCGAAGCCCTGGAGGTCACCGACGACCCGTCCCAGCAGTCCCGCCTGGACGAGCTGTGGTCGCTCACCGTCCGCGAACTGACCGCCCTCACCACCGGCACCGGCCGGCCCGCGCCCCAGGGCCGCCGCTCCTTCTGGAAGAGGCGCCCCTGACACCCCTCACCTGACCGGGGCGTACCGGACCACCAGTCCGGTACGCCCCATCAGAGGCCCGGCACTTCCACCGGGCGACCACCCCGCCGCCAGCAGGCCCAGCACCAGGGCTTCCCAACCAACCGGAATCCCTCCAAAGCAAGATCGGCTCAGCCCACGGCGATCTCACCGCGCCATCCGGCGGGGACTCCGCACTGCGGTGGTGAGACCGCCGCCACCTGACTCAAGCCGGCGCCCATGCATGGCGTACAGCGGCCACCCCTCCCGCTACCGCGGTGAAGAGGGCCACCACGCCCGCCTTCACACGAAGTGGCCAGCAGGGACGGCAGGGACGGCAGAATTGTCCATCCCCTTCGACTCGTGGAAACCGCGCGCTCGCCGACGCCGGTGGGGAGCGTGTCCGGCCGACGGTGGAGCCGACCTGCCACTGGAAAAGTTCGTCCAGGTGAACCTGTGCCGCTTGGCTCCGGTCACCGACGCTCCCACCGGATGTCGGCCTTGCCCCCGATGGAGCAGAGTCGGGCGGAATCCAGGAGCGTCGATAGTACGGAACGCCCATCGAAGAGACCTCACGCTCGCCGACACCGGCGGAGCAAAGTCGGGCGGAATCCAGGGATCGTCGACAGTACGGAATGCCTTGCCCCGGCTCGCAACAGAAGTGGGGCGCGTTCAATTCGCCGTGGTGGCAGGGCCGGGGAGACGGCGGGCAGAGCATAGTCACGGGCGGACGGCCGGGATCCGCGGACGGCTGAGGTCAGGGTTCCGGGATCGGGTTCGGTGGTCGACGGTCGCCTTGCCGGGATCGTCAGGTCGGTGGCCTGTGGGAGGTGCGGTGGTGCCTGAGCCCGCGGTGCGGGGACGTCGTTGTCCCGCGCCTCCGCGGGTGATGCTCGCTAGTGGCGGTCCCGGAGATGGTCGTCGAAACCGTCGCGCACATCGGTGTGCAGCCGGTGGACGACTCTGGGCTCGCGGGCACCGAGCAGGAATCGCCGCGCCGCGTCCTGCGGCTCGGGCAGCAGGCCGCCGCCCAGGTAGGCGGCCCCGGCCAACTCGGTGCGCTCACCCTGGCGGCCCGTGACGAAACGCCCCGCCCGCAGGCCGGTCTCCTCGTCCCACACCACAGCCTCGGTCTGCCCACCCGGCCGTTGCAGGACGATGGTGGCGTCTCTGGGATCGATCGGGTCCAGCCAGGCCGCCGAAATGCGCACCCCGTGTCCGGCGAGCGCATCCATCAGCGAGGCGATGTAGTGCTCGGTGAGGTTCACCCAGGCGACCGGGTGGGTCTTCAGCTCGGTCCTGTCGCGCACAGCGAAAACTCCTCTCTGCAGGCACCGAGCCCCATCGTGCCAGAAAAGAGATTGTTCGTCCATTTTGAATGTGTCATATGACGCATTCTCATTGCATCTGAGCAGGACGGAGCCGCCTCACCTCCTCCTACTCGGGATAGGCGTGACTGGTGTTGCCATTGTGGTCGCACCGCCGATTCCGGCGCCTCGCCGGACCGGGCGGACGATGAGCGGGCCGAAGAGCTCGGGTGAAGATTTTCTTCCAGGTGCACCCGGGCGGCTCCCAGCCGTCCAGCCCGGCCGCACGGCCGGCCGAGGGCCGGCGATCTGGTGGCGCCCGGTTCTCATACCGCTACGGCCGTCACTTCCCGGGCAGCGCCGCCGGCATGGCCCGTTCGGCCTGCTCCAGCGGCTCGCGCCTCAGGATGTACACGCCCGCCGCACGACGGGCGCGACGCGCGCCGGCTTTGTCCGCGGTGGGGATGGTCAGCGAGTCGCGCCGGCTGACGAGGGCGAAGCCGATCAGACAGGCCACGCACACCAGGAAGACGGCGAGTACGGATGCGAAGAAGATGATCAGGATCATGGATGGCTCCTCTGCCGCGGGCTCCTCCCCGGAAAGGGAATCGTGGCCCCGACCCGCAGGTCAGGGCGTTGTCCTCAGCGCCGATCCCGTCCATGCGGTCCAGACGTTCGGCAAGTGTGGCAACTGGCATGCTCCCACTGATCTCACCTGCTAGTCTGATGACATCCAGTGTGACCATTGGATTCATACCAACCTTTCAACCGAGACGGTACTTACCCACTTATGGACTCTTAAACACGATTGGAAGTGTTTGATCCATGTATCCGTTTGGATAGATCTGATGGGTAGCAGGCAGAACCTGGGTACGTAGCTCATAGCTGTCAGGTGGAGAGGAGACCACGATGGCCGCACCCCGCTTCCGGCAGATCGCCGAGGAGCTGATCCGCCGGATCGACAACGGCGCCTATCCAGAGGGCACCCAGCTGCCGACCGAGGTCCAGCTCATGGACGAGTTCGACGCCTCGCGCAACACCATCCGGGATGCGGTCAAGCTGCTCATCGGACGTGGGTTGGTGCATACCTCACCGGGACGCGGCACCTTCGTGCTCAGGGCGGTTGAGCCGTTCGCGCTCACCCTGGCCTCCGTGGGCACGGCGGGACAGACCAGTGAGAGCGAGGCCTACCGGTTCGAGGCCCGGCTGCAGGGCCGCGAGGCCAATGTCAGCGACCCCCGGGTGGAGATCAAGAAGGCCGCCGGCAGCGTGGCCCAGGCGCTGGGGATCGAGGCGGGGCAGCGCGTGGTGATCCGCCACCAGGAACGTCGCATCGACGGCCGCCCGTGGTCGTTGCAGACCTCCTGGTATCCGATGGCCTACGTGACTCAGGGCGCGGACCGCCTGATCGACGCCGAGGACATCCGCGAGGGCGTGGTCAAGTACCTCCAGGAGGAGCTCGGGGTCGAGCAGGCGGGCTACCGGGACAAGATCACCGCCCGGGTGCCCAACGCCCACGAAGCGTCCTTCTTCAACCTCCCCGACAGCGGCAGCACCGTGATCGTGCACGACCGGATCGCCTACGGCCGCGACAAGAAGCCCATCCGGCTGACCAACACCGTCTATCCGGCCGACCGCAACGAGCTCTACGTCGAGGTCGGCGACGTGCCGCCGCGGACGGGACCGACGCCGACCGTTCCGGTGGAGGGCGACGACGCCATCTGACGCCCGCCCCATTCGCCGCCCCCGGTCGGGCTAGCATGAACAACTTTCCTCATTGCCATCAGGGACCGGCCGACACCTGGGGCCTACCTTTTCAACCCCAGGCCTATTCACGCGTTTTCGGAGAAATGTCCATCCAAGAATTCATTGTGTACCGTGCCACTGCGGGCCCGGACGTGGACACCGTCATTGGGCTCATCGACGAGGCGTCACAGTGGCTGCGGCTGAAGGACACCGATCAGTGGGCGCGGCCATGGCCCGACGAGGAGTCCCGCCGGCAGCGGATCCTCGACGGCCTGCGCACCGGCACCACCTGGATCGTCCGGGACGGCACCGTCCCGGTGGCCACGGTGTCCATGACGGACGAGGGTAACCCGCTGCTGTGGCGTCCCGACGAACTGGCCGAACGCGCCGTCTACCTGCACCGGCTGGTGATCAGCCGCAAGTACGCCGGCCATGGCCTGGGCGCCGCCCTGCTGGAGTGGGCGGCCCAGGAGGGCCGCCGCGAATACGACGCAACGCTGCTGCGGATCGACGTCTGGCGGGACAACCTGGACCTGCACGCTTATTACCGCAGGCTCGGTTTCCGCCCGCCGAACGGCTCGGCTGAACCGGAGATCCGGGTCGACAAGGAACGCTGGCCGTCCGGCGCCGTCTTCCAGCGCCGCATTCCGGACGCCCGCACGTACCGGAAGAACCAGAAAATCCGCTTCACCCTGGTCGAGAACGCATCGCAGGCGCCGGACGCCGAGAGACCGATGGAATCGCCGCGGCATCCGTCCGGCACCCGTCCCGAGCCGATTCTGGCCATGGCCACGGGAATGCTCCTGACCGCCGTCAATTTGCTTCCCCTGATATCCCGCCACCCAGGCACCTGAACTCGGCCTGTCAGCCCTGCGGGGCCGATGCCGGACCGGTGGGCATCACCCGGGGCGAGCAGCCGGAGCCGCAGGTCACAACGTCGGTCTGGCTATCGCCGAACGGTCAGAAGACCCATTGCGGCCGATGGCTGTCCCAGGCCGCACCGGCAGCCGGTGAAACCCGTCAGGTCCGGCTACCGCGGCATCCCGTGTTCCGGCCGGCACCCTGCCGCCGTCCGCTTCCTTCCGCGAGACGAGCGGCGGCACGGCTCCGCCGGCAGGTCGTCGTCCACGTGTCCGGACGTCAGGCGACCTCGTCGGCGTCCCAGCCTCTCGCATCACCGCCGACGCCTTCCTTCACCGGATACGGCCGGGTCACACCGGGCCGGGGCGGAGACGGACGAAAGTAGGTCCACGCCAGGATCCGCTCCCCTTGGGCGACCAGCTTGATCGGCCGGTACATCTCGGGCTCGATCAGCAGGCCCGGCTCCCGGAGGACCTCCGCGTACACCTGGTCCGACGCGATGAATCCCAGTTCGGCGCAGTTGTCCGCACAAGCGCCGGCGAACTCTGCCGAATCCACGAGCGCACCTGCCAGCTGAACGGCGCGTCCCGCGGGCCCCGCCGGATCGAAGCAGACGATGCCCATGTGCACGGCCATCCGCATCCGCAGCCAGGCCGACTCGTTGTGCAGCCGGTTGTGCGCGCGAATCCCCGCGGCCAGCCCGGTGATCAGTGGCTCGGCCGACGCCTGCGGCGGTGTCTGCGCGGGTACCAGCACCAGCGCGCCGTTCCCCCGAGCCTGGACGAGACAGGACTGCCAGCCGATGCCGGCGCCGTCGAACGCGCTCTGCATGACCTTGTAGGAGGCCTCGCGGAGGTACATGGTCACCTTGTTGCTGCGCCATCCGTCGGGCGGAGTGGGCTCGATCACGACGAGTTGCCCGTACTCCTGGCCTGTCGTAGGCCAGGGCCGGGTCGGCGGCCAGTGGTCTGCCATGGTGCTCTCCCTGGTCGAGGCCGCGGGGCGGCTGGTCTCCAGGTCCGGGGCCCGGACATACCTGCTGAGCACCCTGACCATTCCGAAGGGTTGGCAGAACCACCGTTTAGCCTGGTTCTATTCGTCCCAACCTTTCATCCTTTACTATCGCCCGCTCGGACCGACTCCAAACCCGATCAGAGGCGATAAACCGATGAACAGTTCAAGGAGACTCATCGGATTGGTTGGGATGTTTGGTATCTGAGGGTAAGCAACCCCCCACTGACCAGCCAGAACATCGCCCGGACCCGGCGGACGTCCCGAACGCCCGGCCAGCTGGCCGGATTCGGCTCTCCGGATGCGTACCGGGTGGAGGCCCGTCGGCAACGGAGGCCGGTCGTACGTGGGCTCCGAGCCAGGGCCGCCCGGCAAGGTCATCGAGCAGGACGTCCTCGTCCAGGCCGAGGCCCGCCTTCCGCAGAGTACGCCTCTCCTGCGTGAACTCCGCCGAGGAGAGGCCATGGCGCTGCTCTGCCGGGGACCACCACTCAGAGTCCGGTGCGCATGACCCGTCTGCTCGCCCGATCAGAGGGTCAGCCTCTCATGGCGTAGACCACGAGGTTGCCGGAGCGGCCGGTCGAGTGACGATCGAACGCGCCGGTGCAGGTGATGAGCGCCGGTCGAGGCGGCTCCAGTGGAGTGAGCACCGACGCAGGCAGTCGCCGTTGGGGTGGGCGCGCCGGGCCGTGACCCGGTGATCGTGCGCCCGACCGTCGACGCTGCGGATACGAGCCTGGCTGCCCAGTGGCAGGCGTACGAGTGAGAACAGGGCTCCCGGCTCCTCCTCGACGGTGTCCACATGCCCGGCGACGACCACCGTGCCCTGTGCGGAGCCGGGTCCGGCTCCGCCTCGCCACCAGCCCAAGCCGCGCGGAGAGGAGGGAGTCTCTAGAGCCCTGTCGGGCCGGACGCCGACAGGACGTACCCGGGCCCGGAGCCGGAGGGCAGGGATCTCCGGTTCGACCGACGGGACTTGTTACCGGATACGCCGGTCGTCTCATTGAGGTGTGGCGGTCTCATGCGCACCGCGGCGGGGCGTGCCGCGTCCCTGTTGGCGACCGACAACACCATGGCCGGGCGCCGGAGGCGGTCAGGCGGGATCGGCCTTCCGTTCACGGAAGGCCGATCTTTCCTCTTCGCCAGTTCTGGTCGCCGGCCCCCTTCGCCGGGCCCGCACCGAGAACCCGACCGTCACACTTCGATCAGGGGCGTTTCCGGCCGGTCGGCCCTCGGGACCGTGCCGGCGTCCACGGTCTGCGGGGGTACCGCTGCGGTGAGAGGCACGGCCATGCCTGCACCACAGAAGGTGAGCGTCATGCCGGGCAGGACGCTCACCGCACCTGTGTGATCCTCAGCGCTTTCGCAACGCCCGGCGCCGCCACAGCAGGAAGCCGCCGACGGTGACGGGGAGGCCTGCGGCGAGCAGACCGTAACCGAGTGCAGGAGACCGCCGGTTTTCTGCGGTCTCCCCCTGGCCAGTGGTCTCCGCCCGGCCACCGGCTCCGGCCTGAACCGCCTGCGGCGTTCCGGTCGCCCTCTGCGCCTGCGGCGTTCCGGTCGCCCTCTGCGCCTGCGGTGTTCCGACCGTCTTCTGCGCCTGCAGCAACTCCTGCAGGTGCCCCTGGATCACCGGCGCGCTGGACGTGGCGACCTGTTTGGCCTCGGGTGTGACGCCCGCCCGCAGTTCCTGCTCACCGGCGGCGATGGCCGTCCGGTGCTCGCGGATCATGAACTCCAGCCAGGCCCGGTCGAACGCCGATCCGGACAGGGCGTTCACCCGGTCATATTCGGCCTGCTGCTTCTGCGTCGGCCGCATGGGCAGCGAAACGCCCAGTTTCCGCGCCGCGTCCTGGACCGCCGTGTCGAGCCTGGTGTGGTCCGTCACGAAACGCTGGCCGATCGCACGCACGACGCTCGCCTGCGCCTTTTGCTGTGCGGCCTTGCCCGCCATGATCTCCGTCAGATTTCCCTGATGGGCCGCTATCAGAAATCCCCTGTCCTGGGCCGGCACCCCCGGCCGGGCCGCGGCGGGCGACATGGCCCCGGCCGAGAAGGCGATGACCGCACCGGCGGTCAGAACGGCACGCAAGATCGACATCATTACCTCCACAGTGCACCCGAACCGAGCGGGCGACACCGCGGATCCTTCCCCAGGGCACCCCGGTCTATGATGTCGGTCATACCACCCTGAAACCACCATTGCCGATTCATGGATTATTGCGGCGTCATCCGACGTACATATGACTCATCCACTGCCGGCAATTCCCCCTGGCGACGACAGACTGAACTCCCCCGAATTGGACACATTTCCGGACAATGCCCACAGACGTACACGACTCGAAGGCAGCACCCGGGAGGAAGCACTCCCCGTTTTCGCAGCCATGCTTCAGGCCTCTCCGGAGCCGCATTGTCCCGAGGCGACACGCCGGACAGCGCGGCCCGACCCTCCGTGTCGCTACCAGTAGTCGCGGCGATCACGGACCCTGACGAAGTCGGCACCGCCAAGGGTGGCACGCCAGACGTTCCGCCGTCCGGGCTTGAGCCGGCGCGCTCCCCGCCATCCTCCGGTCTCGACCTTCGAGCGGCCTCTGTACAGCGCTCGCTCGATCGCCGGTTCCATGTCCGTGTCGTGTGATGCGAGGATCACCACGTCGTAGGTGCCCTGCTGGGCGAGGTCGACGACGTCCAGGGCGACAAGAACGTCGACGCCCTTCTCGCGTGGGCGTTCCTGGCACCAGGACTCGCCCCAGTTCGCCGGATACCGCAACGTCCTGGAAGTGATCTCCACCCTTGGGTCCCTCGACCAGTTGGCCGCCTGCCGCTGGTTGGCGCTGTAGAGCCGGGGCTCTCGCTGGTTGCTGGGGTGCACCCCGGTAGACCTTGACCGCTTGCAGCCGAGCGTTCTTCTGCTCGGGGATCTGCTGACGCTCGGCTCTGACCTCCACCAGCCTCTCGGCGAACGCCAGCGGGTCAACGAGCGTGTCCCTGGTGTCGGTGCCGGAGGGGCGAAGAGATCGCGGGCGGTCAGATGGATGTTCTGATAGTCGATCAGCACGACTACGGAGGGTTCGTCGGGCACCGCTCCACTCTGCCCGATCTACAAAGCAAATGCCCGCCAGTTCCGGAGAACGGCGGGCAGCAACATTGACTGACTTTACCCGCTCTGCCTAAGGCTGTCTACAGGCTCGTACGACTTTCATGATCACGTTGCCCGCTGCGCCGTCGACACGGCGCGCCGGGACCGGGCGGAACAGGCCGCATGCCCGGCACCCTGGAGCGGCACCGCAGGCCCTGCGGCAGCACCTTGGCCTCGGCTGGTGCGGTGGTGGCACGTTGTGGTCAGGCATTGTGTCTGAGTCGCCGGGACGGTTGGTGGTGGTCGGCGCGAGGATGTTCGGTTATGGCGGGTGTGGGTCGGTGGCTGTGGCGGGTGCTGTGGGGGTTGGGGCTGGCCGCGGTGGGGGCGCTGGCGGTGGCGTGGCTGACCGATCGCAAGCTGGTATGGCTGGCGGGGATGGTCGGGGCGGTCACGGGTGGGTTCGCGCCCACGGTGTTCGACTGGCTCAAGGAGCGTGCCGTCACCCGTGAGGCGTTGGGCGAACTGGAGGAGTTGGCCGGGCCGGTCGGGGGGCCGGCGGGGTTGTTGGATCCGCGGCGTCAGGTGGTGGAGTTCGTCGGCCGTGATGATGAGCTGACGGGGTTGATCGCCTGGTGTGAGGACGTCTTGGCGGGGCGGGTACGGCTTTTGACCGGGCCGGGTGGGATGGGCAAGACCCGGCTGTCGGTGCAGTTGTGCGTGCGGATGGCCGAGGTGGGGTGGCGGTGCGTGCGGGTGGCCGACGGCGCCGAGGACACCGCGCTGTCCGCGCTGCGAGCCGGCGTGGGGGGCCGGGTGCTGCTGGTGGTGGACTATGCCGAGACCCGGGTGGGGCTTTCGGCCTTGTTGCGGCAGGTGGCCGCCGATACCGGCACGGTGCGGGTGCTGCTGCTGGCGCGCAGTGCCGGTGAGTGGTGGGACCGGCTCAAGGCCACCGAACCCCAGGTGCGGACGCTGATCGCCGGGGATGCGGTGCGGATGGAACTGGGCGCGGTGCTGGATGCGCACCTGTCGGACGCGCAGGTGGTGGAGCGGGCGGTTCCCAGGTTCGCGGCCGCGTTGGGCGTGGAGCATCCGGTACGGGCGCAGGTCGAGGACGAGGGACACCGGGCGCGGGTGCTGGATCTGCACGCGGCGGCGCTGGTGGCGGTGCTGCGCGCCCTCCAGGCCCAGCAGCAGGGGCAGCCCGCCCCGGGGGTGGTGCGGGTGCGGCTGGCCGATGTGCTGGGTGAGCTGCTCGGTCATGAGGAACGGTACTGGCTGGGCAGTGCGCAGCGGGCGGGCCTGCTGGACGGACCGCACGCGATGACCCCGGCGGTGCTGCGGCAGATCGTGGCGGCCGGGTGCCTGCTGGGAGCGGCGACCAAAGACGAGGCGCTGCGGCTGCTGGAACGGGTACCGGACGCAGTCGCCACGCCGCGGGTGACGGCCTGGCTACGGGAGCTGTACCCGCCCGCGACTTCCCCTCAGGGGACAGGTGAGTGGCTGGGGTCGTTGCAACCGGACCGGCTGGCCGAACACCACACCATCGCCGAACTGTCAGCCGCACCCGATCTGGCCGAGGCATGCCTGACGGATTTGGACGATCGGCAGGCATTGCGGGCGATCACACTGCTGGGGCGAGCCTCGGTCGACCTGCCCGAGGCGGCGCCGCTGCTGGAACGGCTGCTGGGGCTGGTGGAACGGATCGTGGCCGACCTGCCCGCCGATCTGCCTCTGCTGACCGCCATCGCCAACGCCATCCCCTACCCGTCCCTGGTGCTGGCCGAGACGGACGTGGCGATCACCCGCCGCATCCTGGACACCCTGTCCGACCGGCCCACCCCCGAACGCGCCTACTGGCTGGATACCCTCGGCGTCACCCTTTCTCAGACCGGCCGACCCGCACCCGCCCTGCCGGTCACCCAGGAGGCGGTGGCGATCTACCGGGAGCTGGCCGAGTCCCGCCCCGACCGCCACCGCTCCGACCTCGCCCGATCCCTGTCCAACCTCGGTGTCCGCTTCTCGGCGCTGGGCCGCCCGGCCGATGCCCTGCCGGTCGCCCAGGAGGCGGTGACCATCTACCGGGAACTGGCCGAGGCCTACCCCGACCGCCACCGCCCCGACTTCGCCACCTCCCTGTCCAACCTCGGCATCACCCTCTCGGAACTGGGTCGTCCCGACGAGGCAGAGAACGCCCGGTTGGAGGCCGAAGCCCTCCGCAGGGATTCCTAGCCCTGACGCCGAAAGCCGGTCCGGCCGGGCCGGGACCGGCCCGGAGAGGCCGCACGCCCGGCCCGGCCAGACCGGCCGGCGGCGCGTAGCGGCGCCCTTGAAAACGTAGAGAAAGTCCTAATCAGGGCTGGTGGGTGGCCCAGGCCGGTTGCTGATCTCTCGGGTTGGGCTGGATGTAGTCGCAAGCTGCTCGGGGCCGGCGGGCGTCCCCGTCCACATGGTGGCCACCCGGCTGGGCCACGCCGACCCGGCGATCACACTTCGGGTCTACGTCCATGTGATCCGGTCCGCCGAGGTCGCTGCGGCGGATGTCTTCGCCAAGGTGATGAGCGGGGCGGCGTAGCCCCTGTTAGCAGACCTGTTAGCAAAGGGCCCCTTGCGGAAGATCGCAAGGGGCCCTTGACCTGGGAGCCGCCTATCGGAATCGAACCGATGACCTATTCATTACGAGTGAATCGCTCTGCCGACTGAGCTAAGGCGGCGTGCCGTATGGAGGCGGCGGCAGAGAGTCTACCGGGTCTGAGTGGGTGCGTGCATCAGCGGCAGACGGTGCCCTTCTTGGGTGGGGTGCCGGTGAGCAGGTAGTGGTCGGTGGCCTTGGTGATGCAGGGAGGGCCGCCGAGGTAGGCGGTGTGGCCGTCGCCGTCCAGGGTGAGGAGGGTGCCGGAGTCCAGCTGGGAGGCCAGGGACTGGGCCCAGCGGTACGGGGTGGCCGGGTCCCGGGTGGTGCCGATGACGAGGATGGGGGCGGAGCCCTTGGCGGAGATGGCGTGGGGGGCCTTCTTGGTCTGGACGGGCCAGTAGACGCAGGGCAGACCGCCCCAGGCGACGTAGCTGCCGAAGTGGGGAGCGACCTTCTCGGCCTTGTCGACCTCTTTCTGGTAGGCGGCGGCGTCCGGCGGGTTGGGCTTGTCGACGCAGTTGACGGCCATGTTGGCCTCCATCTGGTTGCTGTAGGTGCCGTCGGGACGCCGCTGGAGCATCTGGTCGGCCAGAGCGAGCAGGAGGTCTCCCTGGTCCTTCTGGATGGCCTGGGCCAGAGCTTGGCGGAGGGTCGGCCAGAAGCCCTTGTTGTAGAGGGCGGCGGCGATGCCGGTGGTGACCCAGGTCTCGTTGATGGGGCGGCTGTCGCCGCGGACGCTCTTGAGTGGGGCGCTGTCGGTCCGGCGCTGCAGTTCGGCGATCTTGTTGAGGGCCTGGCCGGGGTCGGAGCCCAGCGGGCAGTTGGGGGCGGCGGCGCAGTCCGCGGCGAAGGCGCGCAGGGCGGTCTCGAAGCCCTTGGCCTGCTCGATGAGCGTCTCGGTGGAGGACAGCCTGGGGTCGACCGCGCCGTCCAGGACGAACGTGCGGATGTTGCGGGGGAACTGCTCGGCGTAGACGGCGCCCAGGTAGGTGCCGTACGAGAAGCCCATGTAGTTGAGCTTGGCGTCGCCCAGGGCGGCACGGATGACGTCCATGTCGCGGGCGGCGTCGACCGTCCCGACGTGCGGGAGGATCGGACCGGACCGGGTCTTGCAGCCGTCGGCCAGGGCCTGGCTCTCGGTGCGCAAGGCGGCGAGCTCGTGGGAGTTGTCCGGGGAGCTGTCGGTGCCGAAGAAGCGGTCGAGCTGGGGGCCGTCCAGGCAGCTGACGGGGTCGCTCTCGCCGACGCCGCGCGGGTCGAAGCCGACCACGTCGAAGCGGTCGCGCACGTCCCGGCCGAAGAGGCCGCCGGCCTGGCGGATGAACTCCACGCCGGAGCCGCCGGGACCGCCGGGGTTGGTCACCAGGGAGCCGATGCGCTCGGAACGGTCCCTGGCGGGCAGCCGGACGATCGCCAAGCCGATCTGCTCGCCCTGGGGTCTGCCGTAGTCGAGCGGCACCTTGACGGTGGCGCACTCCAGGCCGTTCCCGCACCCGCGCCAGGACGGTTTCTGGTCGTAGTACTGCTTCAGGCCGCGCGGGGTCGGCGGGGTCTCCTCGCTGGTGCCGGTGGTGCATCCGGCCACCAGGGCGGCCGAGGCCGTCAGCACCGCCATGAGCCGGCGGACGGCCGTGGCGGGCCGCCGTGCCGTGCCGTATCCGTTCAACGTCCACCCCGTCTTGGTCGCGCGGGCCGCCCGGTGCGGTCTCACTGCGTGACCACCCATAGTCGTACCTATTGCACGCCTGAGAACAGGGGAAACGCAGTCTGTGGACAAGCCGTCCAGCGGAGGCGGGCGGAACGCAGAAATAGCCGGGCCCGGCGCGGTGTTGGCGCGGGCATGAGCACTGAGCGCGGAGTACGGATCGAGCCCGGCACGAGGCGGGTGCGCGTGTATCTCGGCGGTGAGGTGGTCGCCGACACCACCCGCCCGTCTCTGGTGTGGGAGGTGCCCTACTACCCCACCTACTACTTTCCGCTGGAGGACGTCCGGACCGACCTGCTGACGCCCGACGGGGAGACCAAGCGCTCACCCAGCCGGGGCGAGGGAAGGCTGTTCACGGTCAAGGCGAACGGAGCTCAGGCGGCGGGGGCGGCGCTACGGTACGAGGACTCCCCGATCGAGGCGCTGCGCGACCTGGTGAGGTTCGAATGGGACGCCATGGACGGGTGGTTTGAGGAGGACGAGGAGGTGTTCACGCACCCGCGTGACCCCTACCACCGCGTCGACGTCCTGGCGAGCTCACGGCACATACGGGTCGAGGTGGACGGGGTGACGGTGGCCGAGTCCGCCAGCCCGAGGCTGCTGTTCGAGACCGGGCTTCCGGTCCGCTACTACCTGCCCAAGACGCACGTCCGGATGGACCTGCTGGAGCGTACCGACACGGCCACGCACTGCCCCTACAAGGGCGAGGCCGAGTACTGGTCGGTACGCGTCGGCGACAAGGTCCACACGGACGTGGTGTGGTCCTACCGCCTGCCCCTGCCGGAGAGCCAGAAGGTCGCGGGACTGGTCTCGTTCTACAACGAGAAGGTCGACATCTACGTCGACGGGGTCAAGCAGGAACGGCCGAAGACCCAGTTCGCCTGATCACGCGCCTGCCCGGAGCCGCTTCGGCTGACCACGCGCCTACTCGGGGGAGGCGGGGCGGCCGTAGGCGGCGTCGTGCTGGCGGCGGGGGGAGCAGACCGACGCGGACGGACATGAGCAGCGGCGGCCTCCGTCCAGGCGGACGGTGACCTCGTCGGCCGGGACGTTGCGGGCGACCACCTGGCCGCTGCCCTCCGGGGTGTCGACCCGCTGGCCGAGCCTGGGCATCCTCTGGTGCGCCTCGACGTACAGCGGGTGCTCGTACTTGAGGCAGCACATGAGCCGGCCGCAGGCGCCCGCGATCCGCAGGGGGTTGACCGGCAGGTCCTGCTCCTTGGCCATCCGTACGGAGACGGGCTCGAAGTCCTTGAGGAAGGTGGCGCAGCACAGGTCGCGGCCACAGGGGCCAATGCCGCCCTGGAGGCGGGCCTCGTCGCGGGGCCCCACCTGGCGCAGCTCCACCCGGGCCTTGATGGTGCGGGCCAGGTCCCGCACCAGGGCGCGGAAGTCCACCCGGTGCGGGGCCGAGAAGTACACCTTGAACACCTCGTCGGCGTCCAGGTAGTCGACCCCGATCACCTTCATCGGCAGACCGTGCTTGCGGATCAGGCGCTTGGCGACGCTGCGGCCCTCCGCCCGGCGGCGCCGGTTGGCCTCGTCGCGCGCCAAGTGCTCGTCGTCGGCGAGGCCCGCGCAGACCGGCAGCCCGTCGATGTCCTCGGAGACCCACTGCGGCGCCCACACGCACTCGGCCACCTCCGGGCCGGAGTCGGTGGGGACCAGCACCTTGTCACCCACCCTGGGCGAGTGCGGGCCCGGATCGAGGTAGTACAGCCGCCCGTATCGGGTGAAGCTGACGGCCATCACCATGCCCATGGTCCGGACCCCTTCGCCGCTCCTGGTGTCCTCACCTTACGTCGTACCTCACGGGGACGAACGTGAGCCAGGTCACCAGGCCACGTCGGCGTAGCCCTCCGCGGGAACGCCCCGGACGCCCTTGCCCGGGACGGCGTAGACCAGTTCCTCGGTGCCGGCGGCGAGCACGTGACCGCCCTCGGAGTGCCGGGTCAGCCCGGACAGCTCCCCGGACCGGCCGGCCTCGCGGGTCCACAGCACCTTGGTGCGCCGGCCGGTCGCGGCGGAGAACTCCTGCAACGACAGCCCCGACGCCGCCCGGACCCCGGCCACGATGGTGGTGCCGTCCCCGTTCAGGACGGCGGCGGTGCCGCCCTCCGGCAGCATGAGGACGGGCTTGCTGACCCGCAGGTCCGCGCCGGCGGCCGTGGTGTCGAGGGTACGGACCTGACGGCGCACGGCGGTGCCGCGGACGGTGGTCCACACGAACGACAGCGTGTCGCCGGCCCAGGACAGGCTGCTGACCCGGCCGGGCGAACTGGCCGCCCACTGCCGCCGGTCCGCGGCCTTGGCGGAGGCGATCTCGATGCGGCCGACGCCCCCCGCGCCGTAGGCGACGTAGGCGATCCGCTTGCCGTCCTCGCTGACGGCCATGTCGGAACGGGCGGCGGACGACGCGCCGCGCACCGCCAGGCCGGGGATCTGGGCCAGCTTCCGGGGCGCCCCGTCCTCGGACAGGGTGAGCCGGTAGAAGGTGATCCGCCCGGGCGAGTAGGCCGACAGCACGTACGACCCGTTCCCGGCCGAGGCCACCTGGTGCCAGCGCTGCCCCTGCGGGGCGGCGGCGTCCACGCCCACGTTCGCGCCGGTCCGCGCGTCCCGGATCGACACCGCCTCACCGGCGCGGCGGATGGCCACGACGTGGCGGGGCGGCGCCGCCTCCTTGTCGTTGCCGACCGTCTTGGCGACCTTCTCGGCCGGCTTCTTGCCGTCGGACCCGCCGCTCTGCCGGTCGTTGACGAAGTCGACGGCGCCGGCGACCAGCACGGCGAACGCCACGGCGGTCGCCACCGGGCCGAGGCTGCCGACCCGTAGCAACGGCCTGTCGGACCGGGACCTCCCGGAACCGGCGGCCTCCGGGGCCGGTCCCCCCGGGCGGGGGGATTCCTCGTGTCGCTGTTCGCGCCTGTCGTCCATCAGGTCCGCCGCACCGACCTCTCCATGTCGCGGCCTATCGGTTCTGCTCATGGCCCGTCCGGTCCCGGCGTCCCGGCCCCGCCGCCCGCCGAGCAGGCCCAGGGCGGCGACGACGGCCAGTGCGGCCAGCACGGCGACCACCAGCGCGACGCCGTCCTGTCGCCGGGACGCGGCCCGACGGTCGCCGGCCCCTTCGTGTCGTCCTGCACGTCTGCCGTCCACCGGGCCCGCCGCACCGACCTCTCCATGTCGCGACCAGATTGTCTTATCTCATGACCAAGATCCACAATCCCGGGCTCCCCGAAAGTCGCCCCCGCCTCAGCCGGACGCGCGCAGCGCAGCCCGCGCGGCCTCGACGACGGCACCGCGGTAGGAGGATCCGAACAGCGCCACGTGCACCAGCAGCGGATGCAACTGGTGCAGGGGAATCCGGGCCCGCCAGCCCGGGGAGAGCGGGCTCGCCTCCTGATAGGACGCCAGAATACGGGTCATATGCGGCGCACCGAACAGATTCAGCATCGCCAGGTCGGTCTCCCGGTGGCCGCCGTGCGCCGCCGGATCGACCAGCCAGGCACGGCCTGCCGACCACAGCACGTTGCCCGACCACAGGTCACCGTGGATGCGGGCGGGCGGCTCGGCGGGCCCGGCCAGCGTCTCGATTTCTGCCATCACCCGTTCGACCAGCCGGGTCTCCGCCGGGTCCAGGTATGGGGCGGCCAGCCGGAGATAGGGGGCGATCCGGCGCTCGGCGTACCAGTGCGGCCACCGGTCGGCCGGGGTGTTGTCCAGGGGAAGCCGCGCGATGAACCCCGGCCAGGAGGCGCCGAACGATGGGGCGCCGACGGTGTGCAGGGCCGCCAGCTCGCGGCCGAAGCGCTCGGCGACTCCGGGCGAGGGCGGCTCGGACGGCAGCCAGGGCAGCACCAGCAGGCGGTCGTCGGCGGCGACCACCTCGGGCACCGGCCCGTCCGCCAGCCAGCGCAGCCCGGCGGCCTCGGCGGCGAAGACCCCGGACCGTTCGTCGGCGGCCTTGACGAACACCTCCCGGCCGTCGGCCAGCACGACCCGCCACAGTGACCACGCGTGGCTGGTGCCCAGGCCGGTGACCTCGGCCGCGGGCACGCCCAGCAGCTGCTCCAGCCGCGCCCGGTCCATCGCTCAGCGCTCCTTGAGCCCGTCGCGGTCCTTGAGCGCGTTGCCGACCTCGTCGAGCAGGCCGGGGACGGCCGCCTCGATCAGCTCGCGCACGTGCTCGAAGTCCGTCCGGCCGCCGTAGTACGGGTCGGGCACGTCCAGCTCGCCGCCGGCGTCCGGGTCGAACTCCCGCAGCAGCCTGATCTTGTCCCGGGCGGCGGCGTCCGGCGCCATCGCCCGCAGCTCGCGCAGATGGCCCCGGTCCAGTGCGATGATCAGGTCGTAGTGGTCGAACCAGGCGGCCTCGAACTGCCGCGCCTGGTGCGCCGACCGGTAGCCGCCTTGGGTCAGCGTCCGCACCGTCCGGTGGTCGGCGTCGTCGCCGACGTGCCAGCCGTCGGTCCCGGAACTGTCCACCTCCACGTCCAGCCCGGCCTCCGCCACATGGTGGCGGAGGATCCACTCGGCCATCGGCGAGCGGCAGATGTTGCCCGTGCAGACGAACGTGACGCGATACGGCATGCTCCCCATCCTGCCCGAGCCGTCCCGGTGCCCGGCCCGGCCCGGCCCTCAGCCGGTACGCCCTTCAGCCAGTACGCCTTTCAGCCGGTACGCAGGGCCAGCGTCATCGCCTCGACCGCCAGCAGCGGGTTGACGTTGGCGTCCAGCCGGCCGCGGCACTCCATGATCGCCTCCAGCCGCCGCAGCGTCTCCTCCGGGGTTCCCGCCGACGCCACCGAGCGCAGTTCGGCGGCGCGGTCGGTGTTCACCAGGTCGACCGCGGAGCCCAGTTGCAGGGCCAGGACGTCGCGGTAGTAGGACGCCAGGTCCAGCAGGGCCCGGTCCAGGGAGTCGCGCTTGACCCGGGTGGCGCGGGACTTCTGGCGGTCCTCCAGCTCCTTGAGGGCGCCGGCCGTGCCGCGCGGCATCCGGCCCTTCTCGCTCTCCCCCAGCGCCCGCCGCAGTTCGGCGGTCTCGGTGGCGTTGAGCTCCTCGGTGGTGGCCTTGGCGTCGGCCTCGGCGGCGGCCACCAGCGCGGCGGCGGCGTTCACCGCCGGGGCGACCCCGGTCAGCCGTCCCGGCAGGGCCAGCATCTCGCCGCGCCGCCGGCGGGTCTCCTGGTCGGTGGCCAGCCGGCGGGCGCGGCCGATGTCGCCCTGGGCGGCCCGGGCGGCCGCCTCGGCGGTCTCGGGGTCGATCCCGTCCCGGCGGATCAGCACGTCGGCGACCGCCGAGGCCGGCGGCGTCCGCAGGGTGACCAGCCGGCACCGGGACCTGATCGTCGTCACCAGGTCCTCCGGGGACGGCGAGCACAGCAGCCAGACCGTCCTGGGCGGCGGCTCCTCGATCGCCTTCAGCAACGCGTTGGCGGCCGCCTCGGTGGCCCGGTCGGCGTCCTCGAACAGCACCACCTGCCAGCGCCCGCCGCTGGGCGAGGACGCGGCCCGCAGCACCAGCTCCCGGGTCTCCTTCACGCCGTAGGACAGCCCCGTCGGCCGCACCACCTCGATGTCGGCGTGCGTGCCCTGCAACGCCTGGTGGCACGACGCGCAGTGCCCGCACCCCCGCGGCGCCTCCCGGCACTGCAGCGCCGCCGCGAACGCCCGCGCCGCGGTGGACCGCCCCGACCCGGGCGGCCCGGTGAACAGCCACGCGTGGGTCATCCCTGCGGCGGCCCGCTCGTCCCCCGCCAGCGCACCGGCCCCCGCCTCGGCGGCCGTGGCCAGCTGCTCGACGACCGGCCCCTGCCCCACCAGGTCATCCCAGACGCTCATGGCCCCTAAGGCTAGGGCGTCCTCAGTCCGCGATGGCCGGGAACGTGCTGGTGATGTCCTCGGTTCCGGCGGGAACGGGGTCGGGCAGGATCTCGCGGACGCGGTCGCGGATCAGCCGGGTGATCTCCTCCTGCGGCAGGCCGGCGTCCACCACCAGGTAGTGGTCCGGGTCGGCCTCGGCCAGCTTGCGGAAGCCGCGGCGCACCCGCTCGTGGAAGTCCATCGGCTGGGACTCCATCCGGTCGGCCGGGGAGGCGAACCGGCCGAAGCCGGTCTGCGGGGAGACGTCCAACAACACCGTCAGGTCGGGCCGCAGCTCCCCGGTGGCCCAGCGGTTCACCTCGGCGATCTCCTCGGGCGGGAGCTGCCGCCCGTACCCCTGGTAGGCCAGTGAGGAGTCCACGTACCGGTCGGTGACCACGATCGCGCCGCGGTCCAGCGCGGGCGCGATCACGTTGGCCACGTGGTCGGCGCGGTCGGCCGCGTACAGCAGGGTCTCGGCCCGCGGCGACAGGCCGGTGGTCTCCTTGTCCAGCAGGATGGCGCGCAGCCGCATGCCGACCTTGGTGGCGCCCGGCTCGTTGGTGGTCACCACGTCGTAGCCGTGGTCGCGCAGCCAGATCGCCGTCAGCCGCGCCTGCGTGGTCTTGCCCGCGCCCTCGCCGCCCTCGAAGGCGATGAAGACGCCCCGGTAGCGGTCGGCCTGCGGGTCGGCGCCGGGCGGGACATACGGGACGCCGCGCAGCGCCGCCGACAGCTCCCCGGCCAGCGGCACGCCGCGCCGGTCGTCCAACTGCCGGTAGGCGACCAGGCCGGTCAGCAGCGTCACCAGCGCGACCGCCAGCAGCACGGCGTTGGTGCCGTCGAAGGAGTAGGCCGACCCCCCGGCCGGCTCGAAGCGGTGCCGCCCGATCGCGCCGGCCAGTACCGGGGCGACGACCAGGGCCACCAGCAGGACCACCCGCACCAGCGACTGCAGGAACGTCTGCGCGGGCCCGCGCGCCTCCTCCTCGGCCTCGGCGTGGACGACGGTGCGCGCGGTGGCCCAGGCGACCCCGGCGATCCAGCCCAGCACGGCGGTCAGCACGACCAGCACCACCAGATTGTGGATCAGCGCCGCGGCGGCGGTCACCAGCCCGGCCGGCACCGTCGCCAGGCCCAGCAGCCGGCGGCGGCTGAAGTCGCCCAGCATCCGCGGCCCCTGGAACAGCCCGCAGGCCAGGCCGGCGAACGCGGCGCACACCAGCGTCCCGAACCCGGCGTCGCCGCCGTGCAGAGTGGCCACGTAGATCTTCGCCACGCCCAGCACCGCGCCGCCCGCCGCGAACACCCCGGCCAGCGCGACGGCGAGCCCGCGCCGGGCCGGGAAGGCGCCCGCCGCACGACCGCCGGCGGACGCGGGCGCGTCCGCCGGCCTGCCGGGGACGGCGCCCAGGGCGAAGACCGCGGCCCCCGACACCAGGAAGATCGCGGCGTTGACGTACAGCGGCAGGTCGGCGCGGGCGTCCCCGCTGAGGACCGCCCGGGCCAGCAGCGCCAGCAGCGCGAACAGCGCGGCGGCGCCCAGGGCGCTGCCATGGGCCGTCCGCACGGCCAGCCGGTGCGCGTCGGCCGCCCGGTCCGGCGACGCCAGGTCACCGATCGCGGCCGTGGCGGACGCCCGCCACAGCACCGCCAGGCACCCGGTGACGAACGCCGCCGGCAGCAGCCACTCCAGCCGCCCCACCAGCGGGACCGACAGCAGCACCGCGAACCGCAGCGCGTCGGCGGCGACCATGGCCGTCCGCCGGTCCAGCCGCTCCACCAGGGCCGCCGCCGCGCCGGCCGGCAGCGCCGTGGGCAGCGCCCGCAGGAACAGCACGGCGCCGACCGCGTAGGACTGCAGGGCGAACCCCTCGTCCGAGGTGACCGCCCAGGCCAGGGCGGTCAGCGCGAGAAAGCTCAGCCAGTCGCCGAGACTGGACAGCGACAGCGCCGTCCACATCCGTCGCAGCGGTCCGATCGACAGCACACCCGGCTGCGCGGCCACGCCCGTTCTGGTCATGTTGGTCAGCGTATCGACGTGACCGTCCCTTCGGGAGCAGACCGCGGCAGGCCGCCCGGCCGGTTCAGGTCCCGGACTTGGCGGAGGTCTTCTTCGCCGGGGCCTTCTTGGCGGTCGTGGCCTTCTTCTTGGCCGGCGCCCGCCGGGCGGGGGCCTTCTTTCCGCCGCCGGCGGCCACCTTCTCGCGCCGTTCGGCCAGCAGCTCGGCAGCCCGCTGGATGGTGATCGACTCGACCTCGTCGCCCTTGCGGAGGCTGGCGTTGGTCTCCCCGTCGGTGACGTACGGGCCGAACCGGCCCTCCTTGACCACCACCGGCTTGCCGCTGGCCGGGTCGGCGCCCAACTCGCGCAGCGGCGGCGCCGCCGCGGCCCGGCCCCGGCCGCGCTGCTTAGGCTGCGCGAACAGTGCCTGGGCCTGCTCCAGGGTGATGGTGAACAGCTCCTCCTCCGAGCCCAGCGAGCGGCTGTCGGAGCCCTTCTTGACGTACGGGCCGAACCGGCCGTTCTGCGCGATCACCGGCTCGCCGTCCAGCTCGCCGAGCGTGCGCGGCAGCGCCAGCAGCTTCAGCGCGTCGTCCAGAGTGACGGTGTCCAGGCTCATCGACTTGAACAGCGAGGCGGTGCGCGGCTTGGGCGCGCCCTTCTTGCGACGCCCGGACGCGGTGGTGGTCAGTTCCTCCGGCAGGATCTCGGTCACGTACGGGCCGAACCGGCCCGACTTGGCCACGATCGGGTGCCCGGTGGCCGGGTCGCGGCCCAGCTCGCGGTCGCCGCTGGGCTGGGCGAACAGCTCCTCGGCCTTCTCCGGGGTGAGCTCGTCGGGCGCCAGGTCCTCGGGGATGTTGACCCGTTCCTCGGTGCCGTCCGGCCCGGTGCGGATCAGGTACGGCCCGTACCGGCCGACCCGCGCGGTGATGTCGCTGCCGGCGATCGGGAATGAGCTGACCCCGATGGCGTCGATCTCGCCGAGATCGGTGACCAGGTCCTTGAGCCCGATCTCGCCGTCGCCGTGCCCGTCGCCGTGCCCGCCGCCGTCGCCGAAGTAGAAACGGCGCAGCCACGGCACCCGCTCGGCCTCGCCCCGGGCGATCAGGTCGAGGCTGTCCTCCATCCGGGCGGTGAAGTCGTAGTCGACCAGGTGGCCGAAGTGCTTCTCCAGCAGGTTGACCACGGCGAACGCCAGGAAGGACGGCACCAGCGCGGTGCCCTTCTTGAACACGTACCCGCGGTCGAGGATCGTTCCCAGGATCGAGGCGTAGGTGGAGGGCCGGCCGATCTCCCGCTCCTCCAACTCCTTGACCAGGGTGGCCTCGGTGTAGCGGGCGGGCGGGCGGGTGCTGTGCCCCTGCGCCTCCAGCCGCTCGGCGGTCAGCGGGTCGTCCTCGCTCAGCGCCGGCAGCCGCCGCTCACTGTCGTCGGCGTCGGTCTCCGGGTCGTCGGCGCCCTCCACGTAGGCCTTCAGGAAGCCGTAGAAGGTGATCGTCTTGCCGGTCGCGCCGAACTCGGCCTCCTCGCCGGCCGTGGAGGTGCCGACCACGCGCACCGACACCGACTGGCCGGCCGCGTCCTTCATCTGGGACGCGATCGTCCGCTTCCAGATCAGCTCGTACAGCCGGAACTGGTCGCCGGTCAGCCCGGTCTCGGCGGGGGTGCGGAAGGTGTCCCCGGCGGGCCGGATCGCCTCGTGCGCCTCCTGGGCGTTCTTGACCTTCTTGGCGTACGTGCGCGGCTTGTCGGCGACGTACTGCGCCCCGTACAGCGCGGTGGCCTGGGCGCGGGCGGCGGCGATGGCGGTCTCCGACAGGTTGATGCTGTCGGTACGCATGTAGGTGATGAAGCCGTTCTCGTACAGCTTCTGCGCCACCTGCATCGAGTACTTGGCGGAGAAGCCCAGCTTGCGGCTGGCCTCCTGCTGCATGGTGGTGGTGCGGAACGGGGCGTACGGCTTGCGGGTGTAGGGCTTGCGCTCGACGGACTTGACCGCGTACGGGCGGCCGGCCAGCCGCGCCGCCAGGCCGCGCGCCGCCTCCTCGTCCAGGTGCAGCAGGTCGGCGGACTTCAGCTCGCCCCGGGCGGAGAAGTCACGGCCCTGGGCGACCCTCCTGCCGTCCACCCCGACCAGATGCGCGGTGAACGAGCGGGGGCCGTCCTCGGCGGTGCCGGCCGTGGCGAAGTCGGCCTCGATGTCCCAGTAGTGGGCGGAGACGAACGCGATCCGCTCCCGCTCGCGCTCGACGACCAGGCGGGTGGCGACGGACTGCACCCGGCCGGCCGACAGGCCCTGCATGATCTTGCGCCACAGCACCGGGCTGACCTCGAACCCGTACAGCCGGTCCAGGATGCGCCGGGTCTCCTGCGCGTCCACCAGCTTCAGGTCCAGGTCGCGCGGGTTGGCGGCGGCGTTGCGGATCGCCTCGGGGGTGATCTCGTTGAACACCATCCGGTGCACCGGGACCTTGGGGTTGAGCACCTCGCGCAGGTGCCAGGCGATCGCCTCGCCCTCCCGGTCCTCGTCGGTGGCCAGGTAGAGCTCGTCGGCCTCCTTCAGCGCCCGGCGGAGCTTGGCGACCTGGCTCTTCTTGTCCGGGGTGATCTCGTAGTACGGCTCGAAGTCGCGTTCGACGTTCACGCCGAGCTTGGCCCAGGGCTCGTTCTTGATCTTCTCGGGCATCTCGGCGGGCCGCGGGATGTCGCGGATGTGGCCGATACTGGACTCCACCACGTATCCGCTGCCCAGATATCCGGCGATCGTCTTCGCCTTGGCGGGCGACTCGACGATCACCAGGCGGGTGCCCGTGCCGCCGGACGCCGCGGCCCGGCCGCGGCCACGCTGTGCTGTGCCGTTCTTGGCTGGCACGATCGCTCCAACCCTCGCTGTCTTCGTCCGTCATGTACGGCGGATGCCCGGATGCCTGCTACCAGAACCCGGCCGTCCTCCGGGGGACAACAGGAAGGACTCCGCAACCCTTCCATCGCGTCGGCATCCCCGTGAGTTCCCTGCGCCGCGAACCCCCGACAGGATGACACGTCCCCACCGGCGTCGCAGACCTGGACCGCCAAGGATTCCCCGCGAACCGCCCGCGGACCCTCCCCACCCGGCGTTCACCGGGCCATAATGGAACGTAATGGCGGAGTACACCTACCTCGTCCTGAAGCTGCCCCGCGGTACCAGCCGTGACGCGGCCCGGCAGCTCATGACCGAGCACGCCGAGTACGGCGGGTGGGAGCTCCACCGTCTGCGCCTCTACCCTGACGGTAGCCGCCGAATCCAGCTCCGCCGCAAGATCATCCGTCAGGTCCGCACGCTGTGAGCCGGGCCCACCCGCCCCGATCTGCGGGTTTCGCCCGGGTGGCGGCATTGGACGTTGGTGAAGTCACATGAGGTGATTTGACCTCGGCACTACAGGAGCCTTGCCCGCCCCGGTCCGCGCCCCCGGGACGGGCAAGGCCGTTCACGGACCCGCCCGGCCCACCGGCGAACGTCCACCGGCGGACCGAACGGCCCAGACCTCGTGGCGGCTAGGCGCGACCCACCGGCTTCGCCATGGACCCGTCCGGCAGCCGGACACCGTCCGTCCCGCCGGCGCCGGAACCAGCACGCTCATCCACCCCACCGGCCCCCAAGGCCACCAGCCCGGAAACACCCTCGGCCACCTGACCGGCCCTCTCCAGCACCCGGCCCGCCGCACCCGGCACCCGGCCCGGAACGCCCTCGGCCGCCTCGGCCACCTGACCGACCTCCTCCAGCACCCGGTCCGCCGCACCCGGCACCTGACCGGGAACGTTCTGGGCCGCCTCGATCGCCTGCCCAGCGGTCTCCCGTACCTGACCGGCGGAACCGGACAGCTCACCGGCGGGCTCGAGCACCCGGCTGGGGGCGTTCTGGGTGGCCTCGGCCGTCTGGCCCGTCGTCCTGAGCGGGTGGGTGGTGATCTCCGGGACTCCGCCGGACAGCCGGTCGGCGGAGATCTGGTACTCGGGCTCGCCGATGCCGCCGTTGATCGGCGGCTTCGGCAGCTCCGGCAGGCCGGGCAGCGACAGCCGGGGCGTCCCCGCCGTGGTGACCTGGACCGGCGTCCGCGGGAAGAGCAGCCGGTGCGCGGTCGTGCCCGGCTGCGACAGAGCCGGGTCGATCCGGTCCGCACCCTTGAGCGGCGTGTCCGGACGCGCCGGAAGCCGGATCAGGGCCGAGGACGGCAGGGCCGGCAGGACGTCCGGCCGCACCGGCAGGTGGCCGGTCGGCGGGAGGACGACGGGGCCGAGGTGCGAGTCACCGCCGGACTGCACCGTCTGCGGCATCGAGCCCATGTGCTCGGGGGCCCGTCCCGCGGAGTGCGGGCCCTTGGGCTTCGGGCCGACCCGCAGCCCGCCGGTCAGGTTCCCGGGCAGCTCGGGGGCCTCCACCCCCGGCAGGATCTCCAGGCCCTCGACGTCGAGGATCTCCAACTCCTCCACGTCGATGATCGCGGGCGTCTCGGGGATCCGGATCTCACTCGGGTGCCCGGGAACGTTCGGAATCCGCAGGCCGTCCGGTCCGGCAGGGAGCTCGGGCACGTCCAGGACGTCCTGCGAGTCCTTGGCGGCCTGCGGGAGGGTGGGCGTCGCGGCGTGCGGCGCCGGGGTCGCGGGCCTCGGCAGCGCGGGCAGCTCGTTCCTGGTCAGGGAGCCGGCGCCGTGGGCCTCGCCGACCGAGACGCTGTGGTCGCCGACCTCGACGGTGGCGGAGACCGGGGGGACGTTCCGGTCTCCGATGATCAGGTGCAGGTCGGTGTCGGCGTGCGCGGCGTCGGGGAACACGGTGCCGGCACCGAAGGCGGCAAAGCCCGCGGTGAGCATGACGGCACGAGCACTGACCTTGACCCAGGTACGCATGGTCGCTCCATTCCACAAGGGGATCGATGAGATGAACTGAGGGAACGAGACCCTCGAGCCGGCCCGTCCGCGCCGCGGCCTGCCGTTTCCGCCGGACCGCGGGCCGTCCCGCCGCGACCGCCGGAGCCCGCGGGTCACCGGGTCACGGACTGGTCCGCGACCGGGGAACGCCACCACCGGGAACGTCACGGGCATGGACCGCCCGGCCCGCACGTCGTCGGGCACAGGTCGCCAAGCCGCAAGGAGCTGATCGGCCCGTCTCGAGGGGCGACGCGCCACAGCCGGAGGGCGGCGCGTCCCGGCCCCGCTCATCGCCGAGCGGGGAGCCGGAGATCAGGCAGGGAGATCAGTCAGGCGCGAAGAACGGCTCGTCCACGGCCGTTCGCACCACGGGCGCGTCCACGCCCGGACGGGAGAAGGGCACCGGCGCAGGCCGTTCCGCCTGGACGGCCTGGCCGAGATAACCGCCCAGCGGCCCGCCGACGCCCGCGGAAGCGGACTCGGCGGCCGGGGGCAGCCAGTCGCCGCCCATCGGCGGGTGGTCCTCGTCGGTCAGGCCACGGCTCGTCCGGTCCTCATCCGCGCGAGGGCCGCCATCGGTGAGCGTCCCGGTCCCCAGGGTCGTGCCCGGCCCGGAGAAGCCGATGCGCGCGGTGTCGTCGGCGCCGGTGTCCCGGTCGTGCTCGCGGCGCGGGGACTCATCGCCGGGATCGGCCGGCACCGTCCGCCCGGACGGGCCGGGCTCCGTCCGTTCCCGCCCGCCGGGAGGATCCACGACCTCCGGCAGGCGTTCGGACAGCAGATCGCCGATCCGCCCCAGGACGCGGGGGTCCGGCAGCGCCGGACCGCCCTCCGCCGTCCGCGGCCTGTCCGGCAGCCCGGACGGCGGAGCGGCGGGGAACACGCGTTTCACGGCGGCGGGCTTGCGGACCTCGCCGCTGAAGGCCGAGCACGGCGACGAGACGTCCGCGTGGGCGGTCCCGGCGAGGCCGCCGAGCAGCCAGCCGGTGACGACCAGGCCGCCGAGAACGAGCAGCCTGCGAATCATCGGATGAGCGGCCACGACACGAAGCGATCGGACGGAAACCGTCCGTACCCGTGCCAGGCCGTGCGTCACAGACCCTCCTCGCCTGATGATTCCGAGAGGAGCGGACCCGGTCCGCTCCTACGCATGGTGACCGTACCACCACGGACTGCTCGGATCACAGCCTTCCCGGCAATGTTCTTCGGAGTTCCCTAGGCGCGGTCCAGGAAGCGATCCAGGACCCGCACACCGAAGCGCAGGCCGTCCACCGGAACCCGCTCGTCCACCCCGTGGAACATTCCGGAGAAGTCCAGCTCCGGCGGCAGCCGCAGCGGCGCGAAACCGAAGCACCGCATTCCCAGCCGGGCGAACGCCTTGGCGTCGGTGCCGCCCGACAGGCAGTAAGGCACCGGCAGCGCCCCCGGGTCCTCCGAGGTCAACGCCGCCTCCATGGCCGCCACCAGCGCACCCTCGTACTCGGTCTCGATCGCGTGGTCGTGGTGGACGAACTCCCGGGTGACGTCCGGCCCGAGAAGCTCATCCACGGTCGCGAAGAACTCCTCCTCATACCCCGGCAGGAATCTCCCGTCCACCTGAGCGGACGCCTCCTGCGGAATGACGTTCACCTTGTATCCGGCGTCCAGCCTGGTCGGATTGAGCGTGTTGCGAAGGGTCGCCCCGATCATCCGGGCCAGCGGCCCGATCTCGGCGAGGCACTTCTCCGGATGGTCCGGATCAAACTCCACCCCGTACGCCAGGCACGCCCGCTCCAGGAACGCCCGCACCGTCTTGGTCAGCCGCAGCGGGAACTCGTGCGACCCGAGCCGCGCCACCGCCGCCGCCACCGCGGTGACCGCGTTGTCGGGATGCACCATCGACCCGTGCCCGGCCGTCCCGCGCGCGGTCAGCCGCATCCAGCCGATGCCCTTCTCGGCCGTCTCGATCAGGTACATCCGCCGGTCCCCCGGCACGGTCAGGCTGAACCCGCCGACCTCGCCGACCGCCTCCGTGCACCCCTCGAACAGCTCCGGATGCTCGTCCACCAGCCACTGGGCGCCCCACCTGCCCCCGGCCTCCTCGTCGGCCAGGAACGCCACCACCACGTCCCGCGGCGGCCGGCGCCCCTCCCGTAGCCGTTCCCGGACGACCGCCAGGATCATGGCGTCCATGTCCTTCATGTCGACCGCGCCCCGGCCCCACACGCACCCGTCGGCGATCTCCCCGCCGAACGGGTCGCGCGTCCAGTCCTCGGCCCGCGCCGGCACCACGTCCAGATGCCCGTGCAGCAGCAGCGCGTCCCGCCCCGGATCCTCTCCCTCGATCCTGGCGATCACGCTGGTCCGCCCGGGGTGCGACTCCAGCACCACCGGCTCCAGCCCCACCTCGGCCAACTTCCCGGCCACATACTCGGCCGCCACCCGCTCCCCGGGCCCGGAGTGATCCCCTGGGTTGCTCGTGTCGATCCGGATCAGCTCCTGGCAGAGGCCGACGACCTCATCCTCAGCACCGCGCCGCCCATCCATCACTTCCACCTCCACGCCGTCACCTCCCACCCCGTCCATCGTGCCCCGCGATCGACTTCGCCGCGAGTCAGGACCTTTGGTATCGTTGGCACGCGCCGCGCGCTGATGCGTGCGTACGCAGGTCCGGGTGGCGGAATAGGCAGACGCGCTAGCTTGAGGTGCTAGTGCCCTTCACGGGGCATGGGGGTTCAAGTCCCCCCTCGGACACGCACTGTTACCCCATGGCAGGGATCATGAGGGGTCAGTTGATCCGGGTCGATTCTGGTTTCGACCCGGATTTCCTGTTTCCGGGGCTCGTAGGTGAGCCGGATGCCGAGCTGGCGGTAGACGTCCTGGCGGTCCTGGGGTTCGGCGTCTTGTAGGGCTTGGACGAGGCCGCCGCAGGCGGTGATCAGTGCGTCGATCTGTTCGGGTGTCAGGGCGGGTTGCCGGTCGGTGGGTGTGTGGGCCTGGGATTCGGCGATCTTGAGTTCGGTGTTGGTCTCGGCGATCCACTGGGCGATGGTGGCCGGGTCGGCGCCCGCTTCGAGCGCGGCGCGGTGCCGGGCGAGCTTGGCGTGGCATTCGGCGATCTTCGCCTTGGCTCGTAGGGCTGTGTCGTCCATCTGGGGCGCTGTCTGGGTGTCGGCGATGAGTTCCTTGAGGCGGTGCGGGGTGAAGGTCTTGCCCAGCCAGGTGTCCAGGAGCGCGGTCACCTCGCGTTCGCGGACGAAGATGTTGCGGGGGTGGTGGACCTTGTTGGCCAGGGCGTACTGCTCGGGGTAGCGGCAGCGGAAGTAGATGTACTCGCGGTAGGTGTGGGCCTGCATCTTGCGGTTGCACAACCCGCAGTACAGCAGCCCGCGTAGTGCGTAGGAGCGCTTGGTGCGCTCGCGGGCCTTGGTGCCGCCGGTCTGGTTGCGGCGGGCTGTGAGTCTCTGCCGGACAAGGTTGAAGGTGGCATCGTCGACGATCGGCGGGTGGACGACCTGCTCGGAGAAGATCCAGGTGTCCTGGTCGTTCCACCGCAGCTTGGTGGTGTGCCCCATGGCGACGTCATCGACGTCGATGAGGACCTCGTCTTTTCGCTGCTTGTTCCATACCTGGCGGCCGGTGTAGCGGGGATTGGTCACGATCGCGCGTACCGCGCTCTTGCACCAGGCGGCTCCTTCCCGGTGGCGGTTGCGCGCCCGGTCGTGCGCCGATGGGCAAGGGATGTTGTCTCGGGTGAGCCCTTCGGCTATCGCGAACAGCCCCTTTTCGATGCCGCCGTCGAGGCCGAGGAACTCGCAGAAGATCCTGCGCACCACCGGAGCCGCAACCGGGTCCAGTTCCAGCTTGCGCAGGCGTTTTCCGTCGGCGGCCTTGGCGGGGTTGGGGTGGGGTCCGGCGTCTGCGAGCCGGTAGCCGTAGGGTGGACGTCCGCCCAGGTAGCGGCCTTCGGTGGCGGTGATGGCGGCCATGGCGGAACGGACGCGGATCTTGATCCGGTTGCGTTCGCCCTTGGACAGGCCACCGAACACGCCCATGATCATGTCGTGGGCCTCGTTGGCCGGGTCGATCGGCCCGCCGACCTCGGGCACCCACAGCGGCACGCCGAAGTGTTCGAACAGCGGGAAGGTCAGCGAGTACTGGTTGCCGTAGAAGGCCCGGTGCGGCTCCCCGATCACCACCGCATCGAACTCCCGCCCCGGGTTCTTGAGCTGCTCGATGAGCGCGGAGGCGTGCGGACGCCGCGCCCACGGGATCGAGCGCGACTTGTCGACATCGAAGAACTCGGCCACGATCTGCCCGCCCCGGCTTTCGATGAGGGCGTGGGCGCGGCGCAGCTGCCAGGCGCGGGAGGCTTCGGGGTCCTGGTTGTCTTCGGTGGACACCCGGCCGTAGAACGCGAACCGCATGCTCACTTCTCCCCTGCCTGCTCGTCGTCGACTGCTGAGCCGATCACGGGTCCGTGGGTGCCTCCGAGTCGTTGGGGTGGCTCGAAGACGGGCATCCACAAGGGGATGCGAAAGAGCGGGAAGTCGGGGTCGAACAGGGCGTGGGCCTCCTTGTGCGACAGCCCGAACACCACCGCGTGGAAGGTGTGCTCCCTCCGCGTGAGCATGTCGATCAACTCGCATGCCTGCGCGCAGTCCGACCAGTGGATCGATGGTGAGGTGTCGATGTCGAAGAACACGGCCGCGATGTCTGCGCCGCAGGGCTTGAGCAGCGTCCAGGCCCTGCCGAGCTGCCGTGGGTAGGAGGGGCCGTTGAACGCCTGCCGTCCGTAGAACGCGAACCGCGTCCTCGACGGCTTGGACCCCTTCAGTTGTTCTTCGGCGGGTGGCTTGTGTTGCATGATTCGATCCCTTGCTCGTCGTGTGGTCGTGATGCCTGAGCAGTGGCCTTGAGCAGGATCCGCAGCAGCATCCCGGCCGCACCCGGGGTGAGCCGTGGCGGCTCGTCCGGCGTGACCAGGCGCAGCTTCCTGCCCTGGCCGGTCACCGCTCCCCCGCAGGACAGGCGGTGCCCGGCCACCGTCCGGCCGACCGATCCCGTTCCGGGACCGGGACACCCGACCGGCGGCCCCCATATGCACGCTCGACTCGGCGTCCAAGGTCCAGTCCACGCACTTGACGGACCTGCGGCGGTGGCACGGTGACGGGCGGGGCGATGAGCTGAGGCCGGCCGGCGGGGGTGGTCAGGTGCCAGGAGGTCCCGCAGCGGTAGGCGCGCAGCCTGGTCCCGGGTGCGGCGATGCGTGCTGCCCGGCGTGCTTCGCGGCGGGACAGGTAGCGGGCCCGGCCGCATCTGCCGCACGTCCCGAGCTGAAGCCAGGCCAGCAGTTCCGTAGTCCTGTCTCCGCCGGTCCGCCGCGCCTGGCGGTGCTGGGGCGTCATCGCCCGCCTCCCGACACGTCGCGGGCCCGTTGGAAGATGAGGAGGTCTTCGTGTGCGGTGACGCAGGCGGGCATTCCTCGCTCGCGTACCCGGTGGGTTTCGAGCATCTGGAAGAACGAGGCCCTGGTGACCAGCCCGCCATCCCGCAGCCCGCACAGCAGCGCGGCGAAGCGGTCGGTCAGAACGAGCCCCGCCCGCCCGGCGGTCTCGATCACACGGCCGGGAAGGTCGACCAACTCGCCCTTGACGCGGATCGGGCGAACCGTGACGGCCAGCACACCGCCCGGTCGTAGGAGTTCGGCGCTGCCGCCCAGGATGCGGCCGACCCCGTGCAAGAGGTCGTCGATGCCTTGGTGGGCGAGGTTGCCGCGGTCGTGGGAGTAGCGGTGATCCTGCTTGAGGAGCTTTCCGCCGCCGTTGTCGCGGCCCGAGCGCACATGGCCGTGAGTGTGAGAGCCGTACGGCGGTGAGGTCAGCACCAGCGCCACGCGCCCACACAGCCCCGACAGGGTGGTGGTGACGGTGTGGGCGTCCCCGCACACGACCTCTGCCGCCCCGGTCGCGCCTTGCCCTTGAGCATGGCGGACGTTGTCGGCGGCCATCCGCGCGAAGTCGCGTTCGTACTCCATGCCCGCGGCGTTGCGGCCGAGGTGGATGGCTTCGACCAGGGTGGTGCCGATCCCGCACATCGGGTCGAGCACGTGGTCCCCGGGCCTGGTGTAGGCGGAGATCACCTGGGCGGCGATGGCGGGCAGCATCTTGCCCGGATGCCGCATCGACTCCGCCAGATACCGGCCCCGGCGCTGCAGGCGAGAGGGCTGCTGTCCGGTCACCAGGACCGAGGCCAGCGTCTCGTCCCGGTGTCCGGTGGTCTGGTCGTTGGCAGTCACCGGTCACCGTCCCGACCCACAGGGAAGGGTTTGGTGAACAAGCACACGTCCGCGTGCACCTTGGCCACCGGCGGCAACGCCCTGGACCGGACATCCCGCAGTTCGGCAAGGCCACGCGGTTCGGCCTGGACGACGAGCGTGTCCCCTTCGACGGGTACTCGGACCGCGATGATGTGCTGGACGTAGCGGAACCGCAGCCCGGCCGCCTCACGGATGATGCGCGGCGCGGCGTCCACGAGCCGTCCGTGCTCGTGGCGGGCGGTGGTGATGACGGCCAGACGCCCACCCGGCCGCAGCACCTGCCAGGCCGCCGCCATGAACGACCGGAAACGCTCCTGGCTGTTCATCCAGAACCCGGTCCGGCACACCGGGCACCGGTGGTCCCCGGCAGAAGCCCTGCGCGTTTGACCGTCGTGCCGGTACGGCGGTGGCGCTGCGATGACCAGCTCTACCTGGCCGAGATGGTCGGCCAGCCCACGGGCCATCTGGTCGGGACGGCACGGCCGCATCGCGGCCAGGGCCGCCACTTCGTGAGGCAGGGCGGCATCAAGACGGGCACGGATACGCCGGGCGAGCGGGAAGTCCGGCACGCAGGCCACCGCCCGCCGGCCAAGCCCAGCAGCAGCCGCAAGCGTCGCCTCGCTCGTGGTGTAAGCCTCGGCGACCAGATCACCCTCCCGCGTGCAGGCCGTGATCAGATGCCGGGCCAGCTGATGGCCCACGGTCCGCCGGTGCAGCGGGCAGTACTCGCCCTCTGCGCTGCCGCCACCGTGACTCTGGCCGCTCGTCTTGGCCGTGGCGCTGGTGTCCGAGCACAGCCACACGGTCAACGGCAGCAGCCGTCGCACCTTGGTTCCGGAGCCTGGACTGTGCCGGTCGGCGCCGGAGGCTTCCGGAGTGGAAGGTGTGTCGTTCATTTGCTGGATGACCCATGACGGTCACCTGGTCCCCATGCACCTATGAAGAACCGCCGAGCACGCCGTCTTGGCGGCAGTCCCGGTAAAGGCTCCGCAAGCCGGTGAACGAGTGGCCTTTGATCAGGCCGTGCCCGCAGGGGCGGGCTCCTACGCGCTCACGGGGGGTGAACTAAGCGCCGAGCGCATCCGTTCTCAGCAGGTCGCCGATGCCTATCGAGCAGGCGACATGAGGGGACGTGCTCGGTCGATGAATTCCCGTACCTCGGGTGAGCGTCGGTGTGGGGTCAGGTGGTCGACGAGATGGGAGAGGTGGCCGAGGCAGCGGGCGGAGTCGACTTCGCCGGTCAGGGTGTCGAGGGCCTGGTGGGCTTGGGCGAGTCCGGCGTCGAGGTTGGGGTGTTCCTGCTGCACGTAGCTGGTGGCGAGGAGGACCCGGCGCAGGGCTCCTTCGCGGGAGTAGCCGGCGCCCTGGAGTCGTAGCCCGCTGCGGAGGTGGGCGCGGGCGCGGCTGTGGTCGCCGAGGCGTAGGTAGCAGTAACCGGCTTGGGCGTGGGCGTGGGCTTCGTCCATCCAGTACGCCCAATCGGGGTGGCCTGTTGAGGCCGGGGCGCCTGTGAGGGTGTCGAAGGCGGTGTCGATGGCGCGGCGGGTATCGGTGGCCGCATGGTCGTTGGCGTAGGCCTCGGCCTTGCGCAGCTCCAGGATGGCGGAGACCTTGGGGCTGGCACCCGGGTATCCGGTGCGGGCGGTCTCAGCGAGGGTGATCGCTTCGCGGATCTGTCCGATGTCTTTCGCCTGACAGGACCAGAATCCGAGGATGTTGGCGCCGAGTGCGCGGTCACCGGCGGTGTGGGCGGCGTGCAGGGCGGTGACCCAGTATCGCTGGGCGCGGGCGTGCAGCCCGGAGTCGAAGCAGATGAATCCGGCCAGCCTGAGCAGTTCGGCGGCGGTGGCGTGGAGTCGGCGGCCGACGGTGTCGCTGTAGCGGCGCTCGTCGAGCAGGCCGGTGACGTACCGCAGGTGTTGGTGGACCAGGGTGAGCAGCTGCCCGCCGCCGAGTTGGTCGTCCATGCGGCGCAGGTGACCGGCGATCTGGTCGAGGCGGTCGGCGACCTCCAGTGGCACCGGCGCGCCGGAGGCCCGGCCGGTGTCGCCGACCTGGCGGGCGATGAGCCACTCGTGTGCCGGTGAGGTGGCTGCGGCCCCCAGCAGCATCAGGAACAGGCGCCGATCCATGGGGCCAGCGTCGGTGACGGTGCGCAGCCCGCGCAAGGTTCCAGATGTAGTCCAGGGGACCTGGAGCCCTGTGATCGCCGACACGCACTGCAGATCGTCCTCCGGCCAGCCCAGTTCGGCAGTGGTGACCGGGCGTTGGAGGGCATCGCTGAGCAGGGCTGCGGTCAGTGCCCGCCACGGTGAGCGTGGTGTCTCTCCGCGTACCCATTTGTAGGGCGTCTTGGGGTGGAGCCGCTCGGGGCGTCCCTGCGCTTGGGCGAACGCGTTGAGACCGCGTGCCAGCCGGTCCCCGTTCCAGCCCACCAGGGCCATCAGCTGCGCGAGCGGTGTGCGTGGCTGGAAGGTCGAGTCGGCCATCCGGTTCTCCGTGGTCATCGCCCACGCAACGGTGTGGTGGTCCCCTTTCGCGCACGGTAACGCGCCTCGCCAAGGGTCGTCAGGCGGTCGCACCGCCTCGCACCAACCGCACCGTACGGCACTGACCGCACCGCGGCCCGGGGGCGCTGCCTGGGGTCTCCTGGGTGGCGAAGGCGTTCAAGCTCAGGCCACATCCGAGACCGAGGAGGAGCAGGCATGACTGTGATGGCAGAGCGCCCCGCGAAGGCGGCCGGCGCAAAGGATCCCAGGGAGCTGGTCGACCCGAAGGTGTTCGACAAGCTCGTCGGCTACGTCATGGAGCACGAGTCCGTCACCCGCCCGTACGCCGAGGGCGTGATCGGCCAGACCCTGGTCTTCCTGAAGGCCGTCGTCGACAACCCCCACGTCAGGCTCGCCATGGACGAGACGGTGGACCCGGGCTGGCACGCGTTCATCCTGCACTCGGCCGAGTACACCGAGTTCTGTGACCGGCTGGCCGGAAAGTACCTGCACCACGTCCCGCCCCCGCCCGGCGCCGCCATGGACGACGACGCGGTGGCTCGTACGCTCCCGGCGCTCCGCGCCACCGGGTACCGGGTGCAGGAGGAGTTCTGGGTCAACCGCAGCCCGTGCTGCCCGCCCAACCCGTGCATCGCCGGCTGACGGACATCGGCTGACGGACATCGACTCAAGGACACGGCCCCGACCTGCCCACGGGCGGTCATGATCCGCTGGCAGGCTCTCCGGCATGGAACGAGTGGAGTGGGAGAGCCTGCCACCGGCGGTCCGGGACGCGGTCCAAGAACACATCGGCGCCGTGGTGAAGATCGAACCCATCCCTGAAGGCAAGAACTCCGCCCTCGTCGCGGTCGCGCACACCAGCACCGACCGTGTCTTCCTCAAGGGCGCCCGAGCCTGCGAGCCGGCCAAGGCCGCCCAGCTCGAACGGGAAGCGGCCATCAACCCCTACGTCACCGCCATCGCACCGGCCCTGGCGTTCGAGGCCGCAGAAGACGGCTGGCACCTGCTCGGGTTCGAGTACGTCTGTGGCCACCGCGCCGACTACGCCCCAGGCTCACCGGACCTGCCGAAGGTCCTGGAGACGCTGGATGCCCTCGACCGGCTCCCCTGCCCGCAGGGCGGCGTCCAGTTGCCCTGGTTCGAGGCCCGCCTGTCCAACTACGCCCCACCGCAGCACCTGCGCCACTTCACCGGCCGGGCACTGCTCCATACCGACCTCACTCCCGGCAACATGCGCGTCACCCCGCAGGGCGCCATGCTCGTGGACTGGGCAACCGCCAGCCGCGGAGCCGACTGGGTGAACCCCGCCGACCTGGTGCTGTGCCTCATCGCCTGCGGCCACACCCCACGAGACGCCGAGGCCGCCGTCACCGACGTGACCTCCTGGCGCAACGCCGACCCCGAGGCCATCAATGCCTACGCCCGCACCACGGCCGCCACCTGGCTGGAGCTGTACTTCACCGCCACCCACCCCTGGGCACGGGCGGCCGTCAAGGCCGCCCAGCAATGGGCGATGCACCGCTGGGAGACCTCATGACCGCCTGTCACTGGCACGGCTTCTCCAACCGGATGCCGGCCGCCGACACCACCAAGTACTCCTTCACGATCTTCGAGAACCTGCCTGCAGGCTGGCCGCCCCGCGTCGTACGCGACTGGCTGCGCCACCCACCCTCGGTGGTGAAATGCCACGCCGACACCCCCGAAGAAGCCGTAGCGTGGCTACGCCGCGAATACGAGGACAGCGAAAACCCACTCGACTCCGTCGCCCACGCCACCCCCAAGCAGGAACGCTTCACCCGCGCCCTGATCTCGTTACGCGGTGGCGATGACCTCTGCTGGGGCTTTTGGATCGGCACCCACACCTACCTGACCCTCGCCCTCATCGGCATGGACCAATGCCCCAACCCCTGACCCCACCAACACAGCAGGCACCGGTGACATCGATACGGGCCGATCCGTTCGCGACGTTCCGTCTACTCCAGACGGTCTCGTCCGGACGTCTTCGTCATCAAGGTCCTCCGCCTGTGCAGCTTCCGAACGGACCTGCGCTGTGCCGCATACTCTCGGTTCTCGCGAGGATCGGTGATCGTTTCCCTGTACCGCAGTCGGCCTCGCTGGGAGCAAGGAGCGCGGAATGGCCAGAACGACCCAGTTGCGCGTCTACACGGTGCGTGAGGGGCTGCTGGACGAGTGGGCCGACAAGTGGCGGGAGCTGATCGTTCCGTTGCGGCTGGAGTTCGGCTTCGAGATCCATGGGGCTTGGCTGGACCGGGAGAAGAACCAGTTCGTCTGGGTGCTGTCGTATGCGGGCCCGGAGGGCTTCGCCGAACGTAACGCCCAGTACTGGGCGTCGCCCAAGCGTGAGCAGATGGAACTTGATCCCAAGGACTACCTGCTGGAGACCGAGAAAAGGGAGGTGGACTCCGTGCTGTGATCAGGGGCTCGGGGGCAGCAGGTGGCTGCGGCGTTCATCCTCGGTGAGCGAGCGGAAGACGCGGTTGCGGGCGGTGGCCTGCAGGCGGGCGAAGTCGGGATCGGCCGGCCAGATCCTGGCGGTGCCGTCGAAGGAGGCGGTGAGCAGCCGCCGCCCGTCTGAAGACCATGCCACCGAGGTCACCTTGTCCTGGTGAACGCCGGCCACGACGATCTCTTCCCGGGTGATGGCGTCCCAGACGCGTACGGTCCGGTCGTCGGAACCGGTGGCGATCCGGGAGCCGTCCGGCGACCAGGCGACCGCGCGCACCCGACCCTCATGACCACGCAGAACGCCGACCTGCCGACCGGTTGCGGTCTCCCAGATGCGGGCGGTCCAGTCGGCCGAGCCGGTGACGACATGTCGCTCGTCGGGTGACCAGGACACGTCGTCGACCCAGTTCTCGTGGCCGCGCAGCGTCGTCAGCTGCTCCCCGGCGCTGATGTCCCAGATCCGGCAGGTCCGGTCGTCGGAGGTGGTGGCGATCATGCGTCCACTGGGTGACCAGGTGGCGCTGACCACCCAGTCCTGGTGGCCGGTCAGTGCGGCGAGCCGAGTGCCGTTGTCGGCGTCCCAGATCCGTACGGTGTGGTCGTGGCCGCCGGTGACGATGCGGGAGCCGTCCGGTGACCAGGTGACGGCCTCGACGGCCGAGCCTTCGTGGTCGAGCACGACGCCGCGGGAATCGCTCCAGACTCGGGCGGTCCCGTCCTGGGAGCCGGTGGCCACCCGCGAGCCGTCGGGTGACCAGGCGACCGTCCATATCCGGTCCGAGTGCCCGCCGAGGGTGGAGATCGCCTCTCCGATGGCGGCGTCCCACAGCCGGATCGTCCGGTCGTCGGAGACGGTGGCCACGCGCCGGTCGTCGGGTGACCATGCGGCCTGGTTGATCTGCTGGCCGTGTCCGGCGAGCAGGGCCGTTTCGGCGCCTCGGGGTCGTACGTCCCAGATCCGCGCGGTGCCGTCCTCGGATCCGGTGGCGATGCGGGAGCCGTCCGGTGACCAGGTGACTCCCCAGACGGTGTCGTCGTGGCCGCGGAGCACGGCGAGCGGTTCGGCGTCCTGGGCGTCGAAGATCCGGGCTGTTCGGTCGGTGGACACCGAGGCGATGCGATGTCCGTCTGGGGACCAGGCGACGTTCCACACCTGGTCGGCGTGACCTCGGATGAGCAGCCGTTGCCGACCGGTGCCGGCATCCCAGATCCGGATGGTGTGGTCTCCGGAGGACGAGGCGAGGCTCTGCCCGTCCGGGGACCAGGCGAGCCCTTCGACGAGGTCGGTGTGGCCTTCCAGGACCATGGCGGGTGTGCCGGTCTCCCTGTCCCACACGATCACCGTCCGGTCGTGGGAGGCGGTGGCCAACCTCCCGCCGGGTGACCAGCCGATGCCGAGCACGTTGTCCCGATGGCCTCGCAGGGCATGCCGCAGTTCGCCGGTGGCCGCGTCCCACACTCGTACGACCAGATCACGTGAGGCACCGGCGATCAGTCGTCCGTCAGGTGACCAGGCGACTCCGCGGACGACATCGGACGCGCCGGTCAGCGCCCTCACCTGTGCGCCGGTGATGGCATCCCACAGTCGGATCGTGTGGTCGCGGGAGGCGGTGGCGACCTGGGCGGAATCCGGTGACCGGGCGACCATCTCCACCATCGCCCCGTGTCCGGACAGCACCTGCTCGCAGTGCCCGGAGGCGGCGTCGAAGATCCGTGCCGTGCCGTCCCGGGAAGCGGTGGCGATCCGGGTGCCGTCCGGTGACCAGGCGAGATTGCGGACGGTGTCGGTGTGGCCGGTCAGCACCGTCCGCAGGTGGCTGAACGACAGGGCCGCCATCAAGGCGCGCTGGGCGGCGGGGGTGGTGGCGCATTCGCCGAGTGCGGCCAGTGACAGCAGGATCGACAGCTCCGGGTATCGCTCGGCGTTGGCGAGTACGTACCGGCCGATGCCCTCCGACACCCGGCGCAGGAATGCCAGGTCCCGGCGCAAAGAGACGTCGACCAGTTCGCGGACCGGTTCGGAGGCCTGGCCGCTCTCCTCCAGCGCGGCGAGCCATCGCTGAGCGAGGGTCAGCCGTTCTCCGGTGAGCAGGTAGTCGTCGCTGCGGCCGGACCGCTGCCAGTCGGTCGCCCACCGCTCCAGTTCGGCACGCTGGCGTAGTTGCTCGGCCCGCGTCTCGACCTCCTGGCGGAGGGGAGGCCACTGCCGGAACAGCGCCTCATGCGCTACATGGGCGTACGGCTGCCCGTTGTCGGCGTCGGTGACCAGCAGCCTCGCATCGACGAACGCGTCCACCACACGACGTTCACCGGCCGACAGATCCGCCAGCGGGACCCGGCGGCGGGTGGCCTCCTGGCCCTCCACCGTGACGAACTTCAGCAGAACGGCGAAGACGGCGTCGGCATCTCCCTCATCCCGCAGTTCGGTCATCACCTGGTCGGCCTGGCGCGACAGCGCACCGGCGACCCCGCCCAACGCGCGGTAGCGCTCCAGGGTGACCGTGGCTCCCGGACCGGCGGCGAAGTACAGCTCTTGGAGCAGGTAGGCCAGCAGCGGCAGTGCGTCACTGGTTCCGGCGTCATCGACGATGGTCTCGACCAGGCCGGGGGCGAACGCCATGCCCACCAGTTCCCCCGGCTGCCGGACCGCCTGCAGCAGTTGAGGTCGGCCGATCGCCCCGATCGCCACCGGACTTTGGAACAGCTCGGCCTGCGCCGTCTCCAGCAGGTCCCGAAGGAACTCGATGCGGACGGTGCCGACTACCCACAGCCGGGAGTCCTGGGCGACGGCTTGGGAGAGAGCTTCCAGAAACGCGGCGCGGTCCCGTTCGCCGGCCAGGGTCAGCAGTTCCTCAAGCTGGTCGATGACCAGCAGCATCCGCCTGAACCGGTGTCCTTGCCGGTGGCGCACCTCCCTGAGCAGCGCGGGCAGCGCCTGCGGTGATCTGCGCAGCCGCCGCAGGATCGCAGCCTCGTCCTGAGCGCCGTCGACCTGGGCGAGAACATGGGCCAGGGCACCGAACGGGTTGGTGCCCGGAGTCAGCACAGGCAGCACCGTCCAGCGCCGTTCCCGCAGCCTCGGGATCACCCCGGCCTGCACCAGTGACGACTTCCCGCTCCCCGAGGCACCGACCAAGGCGACGAACCGATCCACGGGCCGGGCCGGTGGCTCCTGCAGCCTCCGCACCAACTCGGCGATCTGGGCCTCACGGCCGAAGAACACCGCCGACTCGTCCTCGGTGAATGCGTCCAACCCGGGATAGGGAGTGCGGGAGCGATCCCAGGACCGCCGGGGAGGTGCCGGGCTCTCCAGCCGGTACACCACCACATGCCCGGCGATCAGAACGACGATCAGCACCGCGATGCCGGGCACCGCGACCTTCTGCAACAGCTCGAGGTAGAGCGGGGTGTCCTCGGCGTTGGTCGCGTAGTTGGTGACGATTCCCAGCAGGCTGGCCACCAACACCAGCAGGACCTGCAGTAACAGCCCCAGATGCCGACGACGCCTCATGCGGTCTCGCCGACACGGAGCCAGGGCATCCCGACCGTCTCCCGACCACGTTGGACGACAACGACCCGCGCACGGCGGAGCCGCACGCCGCGCTCGGACAGCGGCCTCATCATGTCCGCTGAACACCCGGCCGACAAGACCACGGACCGGAAGAGGACAGTGCCCTTCGGCTTACCCGGCCATGAACGCCTGTATCGGCCGCCCACTGCCAACCGGCCAGAGCCGGTCCAGCGACGTGCTTCCGTACGAGCCACGGAGATCTTTACGAAGGAATCCCGTACCCGGCGAACGGCGAGGTCGCGGCCGATCTCGGCAGCCATCCCGGCTTTACCATCCGCACCTTTCGGCGGGCTGCTCTTTAGATTTTCGCAGGTCAAAGCCATTATGAGCAGATTTTCGGCACTGCCGTAGGCGCGTCGGCCGCTTACGTCCGTGCCCATGAACTGCCCAGGCCATGGCGGATACCTGGCGGCATCGATTCGCCACGACCTTCCGGGGGCTGCCATGACCAACCGCAAAACCGGTGACCGGGTAACTCACGTCGCCGATGTTCTCGACACCAGGCGCACCGGCGAGCGGGCCGGCAACGCGCTGGCCATCGCCGAGAGGACGTTTCATCTCCTGATCGCGGGGCCTCGCCCGCTGGCGATCGACGGCCGCAAGGTCGGGCATGGACTGCCCGCACGGGCCGTCGATCTCGGGGAGCTGAGGACACGGCTGCTGGACCGTGCCGCGTCCGACGCGCTCAAGGACGCCGCCTGGGCCGAGTTGGTCCGGCTGGCGCGCACGGGTGATCCGGCCTGGGTGGTCGGCTGTGTGGGGGTGGCCCTGCCGGGGCTGAAGAACGTCGCCGCCCGAGTCATCCGGACCAGCCCCGCGCGGTTGGCCGATGACATCGTGTCGGAGCTGTTGACGGAGTTCGTTGCGCAGCTGGCGCGGATCGACACCGGCCGTCCGCGTATCGCGGCCCGGCTGCTGCTGTGGGCGCGTAAGGGAGCGTTCCGGGCTCGTGGACGCGAAACCCCTTACGTCTCCTGCGACCCGGACAGACTGTCGGTCAATGGGCCGGGTCTCGATCCCAACGCGATGAGCCTGGTGGTCGATGCGGTGAAGCAGCAGGTCATCAGCCCGGACGCCGCCTCCCTGATCATCGCGACTCGGCTGGACGGGGTGTCCCTGCAGGACTTCGCGCGGGAGCGGGGGGTTCCGGCCGATCGGCTCTACAAGCGGCGGCGGGCTGCCGAGGCGCGGCTGGGGGCGGCGCTCCGGAACGGTCACGTGTGGGCGGTGACCAACGACTGGATTTCCAAGCCGGGCCTGTGACGCGGTGCTTCATGTCTGTCAGGCGAGGTACGGACGGGCGGCGGCTCGGACGGACGGTCCATCCGGTCCCCACCGCATCCACCATCCATCTGAGTTCCTCGGAGGAGGACACCCAGAGTCCGGGACGCCCTCGTCCGCCTCGCCTGGCACCCGAAGCCAAGGACCTTCGCAATGCCTCGGGAGGCCATGCCATGCCCACCCATCCCTCATCCCCTCGCCTACCCGGCCGTAGGCGTTCCGTCGGTCGAGGCCGGTTGGCCGGTGCTGTCTGTCTGTGGTCGGCCGGGGTCGCCGTGAGCGCGCTCACGGTGCCCGGTATCGCCGAGGCGGGAACGCGTCTGGCGGAGGTGGCCTCGTTGGAAGAGGTCATCACCAATCTGCGGGATGTCATCGTCGGGCTGCTGGTCGGGCTGGCGACGTTGTTCGCCACGATCGGCGGGGTCCGTTACATCCTGGCCGGAGGTGACCCCAGCGAGGTTGAGGCGGCCAAGAGGACGCTGCGGTATGCGGCGATCGGGTACGGCGTCGCGATGCTGGCGCCGCTGCTGGTGGGGATTCTCCAGCGGATCGTGGGCGTGAAATGAGCACGCGTCTCCGCAGTCTTCTCATGCCTCGGCGGTTGGCCGTGCTCGGTGTCTGCGCTGGAGTGGGTGCGCTGATCGGGGCTGTGCTCATCGCCGGGCCGGAAGTGCGTTTGGCCAGGGCGTTCTCACCGGCGGATCCGCCGCCTCCTGCCGCGTCGCCGACGACGCCGGCCTGTTCGGGGAGGGTGAAGGCCGCTCCTTGGCGGCCGGGGGAGCCTCCCAAGCTGATGTGCGAGGTGGCGCCTGGCCGGTGGGTGGAGGTCGATCCGCGTCGTCCATCGCCGTCTCCGTCCTCCTCCGCGTCACCCTCCGCATCGCAGTCACTGTCCCCTTCTGCGTCGCCGTCATCGTCTGAGCCACCGTCGCCCTCTGCGCCATCGGCGCCGCAGAAGTGCCCGGAGGGGCGGAAGACGGTGACGGTGCCTGGGTCGCCGTTGCCGAAAGTCCTGTGTGAGGTCGAGCCGGGCAGGTGGGTGCAGGTCGCCTCTCCGTACGCGGAGGCGCTGGAGCACAAGGGCCCTGGATGCGGGCTCGGTGATCTGGGGTGTATGGCCAAGCAGGCGGTCAACGGCTGGTTTCAGGATCTGGTCACCTCAGCTGCCAAGCCGGTCTTCGGGTTTCTGGGCGCGACGGTGCTCGGTACGCCGGAGATCGACTCTGGAGGCATGGCGCGGGCGCGTCAGTTATGGGGTGCCTCGCAGGTGATCGCTAACACCTGCTTCGTCCTGGTGGTGTCGATCGCGGGTGTGCTGCTCATGGCCGGACAGTCTCTGCCCGGCCAGGTGTCGCCCAAGGAACTGCTGCCCCGGGTGGTGCTGGCGTTCGGCGCGGTGAATTTGAGCCTGACCTTCATCGGGTACGGCATCTCGTTCGCCAACGGGCTGGCGCAGGCGTTCCTGTCCTCCGGGCCGAGCAAGGTCGACGCCGGTGTGGTCGCCGACACCCTGGGCGCGAGCATCGCGGCGACGGCCCTCACCGGTGGGGTCTTCATGCCGATGGTGGCGCTGGCGGTGATCGTGCTCGCGCTGGTCGTCACGTTCATCTACATCGTTCGCCTGGCTATCACGATGGTGTTGATCGCGGCGGCCCCGTTGGCGCTGATGTTCCATGCCCTGCCGATGACCGATGGGCTGGCCCGGCTGTGGTGGCGGGGCATCACCGGGATCTTGGCCATTCAGGTCTGCCAGGCTCTCGCGCTGGTCACCGCGTTCCAGCTGCTGTTCAGCGAGGTCACCGACAGCAGCGGCTCGGTCGTGGGTGTGCCGACCAGGACCGATCTGACGGACCTGCTGGTGGCGATAGCCCTGCTGTGGGTGATGATCCGCATCCCTTCGTGGGTGGCTCGTACCGTCTGGCAGCCGGCCCAGCCGCGCCTGCTCGGTCAGATGTTGAAGACCTTCGTCCTCTACCGCGGCATCGGCGCGCTCATGAACAAGACCGGGAGGTCGGTACCAGCAGGCGCCGGGACCAAGCCCGATCAGGGCCGTCACCGTCCACCATCGGGCAAGCCGACGCCTCGCCCCACGCGTCCCCGGCGACAGCCGACTCGGCTCCAGCCGACTCACGAGGTCGTTCACAGGCAGCCTCGGCCGCCGACACCACCTGAGCCGCCAGAGCCGCGCAGGCCGCCGCAGGCCGCTCCGCCGGGGTGGAACGTCTCTGCTGACAGCGATACGGGGGTGGCTGGGCGGGCGGTGCAGCTCGCACTGCCGATCTCCGTACGACCCAAGCCCGGCACGGCCCGGCCGGCGCAGTTGGCCTTGCCGATACCGGTCACTCGGGTACCGCGCCCACCGGCTCCGCCGCCTGTCAGCCAGGGAAGGCCGCGTGTTCGTTCGCGGCAGCTCATGTTGCCCGGTATGCCCAGGCGTCCGGTGCCGCCTCGTCAGCTCGCGCTACGGCTTGAGCTGCCCAAGCAGCACGGGAGGAAGGCGTGACGCGCGACGACGAGGCGTTGACCGCCAAGATCCCCGCCGACATCGAGCAGCCCGACAAGATCATGTACGGGCTGACCGCGCGGCAGGTCGCCATTCTCTCCGCTACCGGGCTGCTGGCCTCGTGGGGCTACATGGCCATGGCGGATCGGCTTCCGTTCACGGTGATCGCCGCGGTTCTGCTTCCGGTCATCGGGGGCGGGGCGGTGCTGGCCTTGGCGCGCCATGACGGCATGGGTCTGGATCGCTTCGCGCTCGCCGCGCTCGTCCATCTGCACTCGTCCAAGGCGAGGGTCGAGGCGCCGGAAGGGGTGCACGCCCCGCCCGCTTGGTGCCGGGTGCGAGGACGGCTGCCCGCTCCGTTGCGGCTGCCCGTGCGGGCGGTGCGCGAGGACGGGATCATGGAGCTGGCCGACGGCGGTACGGCCGCCGTGGTGCGGGCGGGAACGGTGGCGTTCGGGCTGCGGACGGCCGACGAGCAGGCCGCGCTGGTCGCGGCGTTCGGGCGGTGGCTGAACTCGCTGGAAACACCCGTGCAGATTCTCGTACGGGCTCGGCCGGTCGATCTGTCCGCGATGGTCGCCCAGCTGATCGATACCGCCCCGCGCCTGCCTCATCCGGCGCTGGAGCAGGCGGCCCGTGACCATGCCGCCTATTTGGCCGACCTGGAGGCCTCGCGCGAACTGCTCACCCGCGAGGTTCTGATCGTCCTGCGGGATACGGCGCGCGAGCAGCAGAGCGCCGCCGCGTTCCCCTGGACCAAGGGCAAGGCGCGTCGGGTGCTGCGAGACGCCGGGGCGGTCGTGGTCGCGCGCCGAGCCGAGGAGGCCGTTCGTTCGCTGGCCGTCCTCGGTGTCACCGCCGAGGTACTGGACACCACCGCGTGCACGGCGGTGCTGGCCGAGTCGCTGTCCCCGGCGGACGCCCGTCTTCCCGAGGTCGCCGGCCCCGGGGAGCTGATCAGCGCTCAGGAGGGTCCGCGATGAGATTCCCGTTCACCCATCACCCCGAGGTCAGCCGGTCCCAGGAAGACGAGCAGACAGAAGACACGTTCGGGCCCTCGGCGTTGCGGGTCGGTGCGAAGTCGCTGGAGTTGCCCGGTGGGGTGTGCGCCTCCTTCGCCGTGGCCGGCTATCCACGAGAAGTCGGCGCGGGATGGCTTGAGCCTCTGCTCACCTATCCCGGGCGTCTGGATGTGTCCCTGCACGTCGAGCCGATCCCGCCGCTCGTCGCGGCGCAGAGACTGCGTCGACAGCTCGCCCGGTTGGAGGCCTCGTCCCGCTCCAATGCCGATCACGGCCGCTTGGCCGACTTTTCAGCCGAAGCCGCCGCCGAGGACGCCGCCAACCTGGCCGCATCGCTGGCGCGAGGGCACGGCCGCCTGTTCCGGATGGGTCTGTATCTGACCGTCCACGCCGCCGACGCCGAGGAGCTGGAGGCGGAGGTGCAGCGGGTACGGGCGCTGGCCGCGTCGTTGCTGCTGAACGCTCAGCCCACCACCTTCCGGGCGCTGCAGGGGTGGGTGGCGACGTTGCCGCTGGCCACCGATGCCGTGAAGCTGCGGCGCGCGTTCGACACCAGCGCCTTGGCCGCCTCGTTCCCGTTCACCTCACCCGACCTTGAACCGCGTCTCGGGCGGACGCCCGTGCTGTACGGGCTGAACGTCTACTCGGCTGGGGCGGTGTGGTGGGACCGGTTCGCCTGCGACAACTACAACTCCGTGACCATCGCCCGGTCTGGTGCGGGCAAGTCCTACTTCACCAAGCTGGAGGTGCTGCGGCTGCTGTTCCACCAGGTCGAGGTGGCCGTGGTGGACCCCGAGGACGAGTACCGGCGCCTGGCGTCGGCGGTCGGTGGTACGCACATCGGCCTCGGTGCGCCCGGGGTGTGCTTCAACCCGTTCGATCTGCCGGACGGGCAGGACGATGACACCTTCATCCGGCGGGCGCTGTTCATCCAGACGCTGGTGGCCGCGATGCTCGGCGAACCGCTCGCCCCCGCCCACCGCGCCGTCCTGGATCGCGCCGTGGTCGCCACCTATGCCGAGCACGGGATCAACTCCGATCGCCGCACCTGGAGGCGTCCCGCCCCGCTGCTGGCCGACCTCGCCGCCCAGCTCGACCGCGACGGCAGCGCCGAGGCCGCCGACCTGTCCGCGCGGCTGGCCCCGTACGTGACCGGCTCCTACCGGGGCCTGTTCGCGGGACCGACCACGACGAGGCCGGACGGGCATCTGATCGTGTTCTCGCTGCGGGACCTGCCCGAGGAGACCCGACCGGTCGGGATGCTGCTCGCCTTGGATGCGATCTGGCGACGCGTCGCCAACCCCGCCGACCGACGCAGACGGCTGGTCGTGGTCGATGAGGCATGGACGCTCATGCAGGAAGGTGAGGGCGCCCGGTTCCTGTACCGGCTGGCCAAGTCGGCGCGTAAGCACTGGGCAGGGCTGGCCGTGGTCACCCAGGACGCCGCCGACCTGCTCGCCTCGGACCTGGGCCGCGCCGTGATCGCCAACTCGGCGACACAGCTCCTGCTGAGGCAGTCTCCGCAGGTCATCGACGAAATAAGCACGGCGTTCAACCTCACCGGCGGGGAGAAGGCGTTCCTGCTGGCCGCCGGTCGAGGCGAGGCCCTGCTGTGCGGCGGGGCCGGCAGCGACCGGGCCGCCTTCTACGCGGTGGCCGGCCCGCAGGAACACGACCTCGCCACCACCGACCCGGCCGAACTCATCGAGCTGGACGTCGCCCGCGGCCACGCCGAGGAGGTGGACCCGCTATGAGCCTGTTGTCAGTGGCCGGCGGCTGGGCGGACCTCTTGCAGGACCCGGAACGGCTCGTCTCCTTGGTCGCCGAATACGGTCCGCCGCTTGCCGTGCTCTCCCTTGCCGGGGCGGTGCTGTTCGCCTGTGCGCGGTCGCTGCTGTGGAAGTGGCGTAACCGCCGTTTCGCGGTGGGCGCGCGTCTGGTCGAGGTGGCGGTGCCGCCGCATGTCGAGAAGGGCAGCGCCGCGGCCTGGTGGACGCATCTGGTCGGTCTCACCGCCCCGGCCTGGAAGCGCGCCGTCTACGGGCAGCCGCACGTCAGCTGGGAGTACGTCGCCGACACCACCGGCCTTCGCGTTCAGATCTGGGTGCCTGGGATGATCCCGCCTGGGCTGGTGGAGAAGATGATCCGGTCGGCATGGCCTGGTGCGACCATCACCACCCGCCCTGTGTCGGCTCCGGTCCCGCTCACCGCGTCCTCGGCCGGGGGATGTCTCGTCCTGGCCCGCCCCGACCACTACCCGCTGACGCACCAGCACGACGCGGACCCCTTGCGGGCCCTGCTCGGCGCTGTCTCCGGGCTGCGCAGTGGTGAGTACGTCGCCGTTCAGGTGCTGGCCCGTCCGGTCACGGGGCGCCGCCTGCGCCATGCCCACCGAGCCGCCTCGGCGCTGCGCGGTGGCCGTTCGGCCGCGTCTCAAGGCAAGGTCTTCGATCTGGTCACTCCCGGCGGGTCCGGGCACGCGCGCCCAGGTGAGCTGGCCCGGACGTTCCCTGAACGTGCCGAGCAGGTCCGCGCGATCCTCGGCAAGGCCGCGCAACCGCGGTTCGAAGTGCAGATCCGCTATGCCGTGGCGACCAGCCACCGCAGCGACGAGGCCGCCCGAGGGTGGCTGCGCGGCCATGCCCACGAGGTGGCCTCCACGTTCGCGCTCTACTCCTCCGGTCACCAGTACCTACGCCGCAAGCGTCTAAGCATCCCGGCGGTCCGGTTGGCATCGCGCCGTCTGGACTGGGGCTATCTGCTGTCGGTGCCCGAGTTGGCGGCGGTTGCGCATCTTCCCTACGACCTGGGCGCACCGGGCGTCACCCGTGCGGGTGCCCGGCCGGTCGCCCCGTCCCCGGCGGTGTCGGCGCGCACGGTGGGGCCGGTGCGGGTACTCGGCGATGCGGACGCCGGTTACCCCCGGCCGGTCGCGCTGACCGTCGCCGGTGCCCGCCAGCACCTGCACGTGCTCGGGCAGACCGGCGTCGGCAAGTCCACCTTCCTGGCCAACCTGATCCTCACCGACGCGTACGCCGGACGAGGTGCGCTGGTCATCGACCCCAAGGGCGACCTCATCGCCGACGTGCTGCAACGGCTCCCAGAGCGGGCGGTCGGCCGGACGGTGGTGTTCGACCCGTCCGAAGAAGGCCCGCCGCCCTGCATCAACGTCCTGGCCGGAGCCGATCCGGCGTTCGCGGTGGACTCGATCGTCACCATCTTCCGCCGCTGCTTTTCCACAGCCTGGGGACCGCGGTTGGACGACCTCATGCGCTCGGCCTGCCTGACCCTCGTACGGGCTCACGGACCAAGGGCCACCCTCGCCGAGGTCCCGAGGCTGCTCACCGACAGCCCGTATCGAGCCCGGGTCATGGCCAAACTCGGTGACGAGCTGCTGCGCGGCTTCTGGGCCTCCTATGACGAGCTGTCACCCGCCGCCCGCTCGGCCGTGATCAGCCCGGTGATGAACAAGCTGCGGGCGGTCCTGCTGCGCCCGTTCGTCCGTGACGCCCTGTCCGGCAGCGCCTCGACCGTCGATCTCGGCCACATGCTCGACCACGGCGGGCTGATCCTGGCCCGCCTGCCCAAGGGCGTGCTCGGCGAGGACGCCGCCCGCCTGTTCGGCTCCCTGCTGCTCGCCCACACCTGGCAGGCCGTCACCCCGCGCGCCAAGGTGCCCGAGGACAGCCGGCCGGACGCCGCCGCCTACGTGGACGAGGCCCACAACTTCCTCAACCTGCCCGGCTCCATCAGCGACGTCCTCGCCGAAGCCCGCGCCTACCGCTTCAGCCTCGTCATCGCCCACCAGCATCTGTCCCAGCTGCCCAAAGACCTCCGCGAGGCCGTGTCGGCCGACGCCCGCAACAAGATCTACTTCACCGCCTCGCCCGAGGACGCCACCGACCTCGCCCGCCACGTCGCGCCCCTGCTCACCCCGCACGACCTGTCCCACCTGGGCGCGTACCAGGCCGCCGGACGACTCGTCACCGAAGGCGGACTGTCGTCGGCCTTCACCTTCCGCACCCGCCCTCTGCCCGAACCCGTCCCCGGACGCGCAGAAGCCGTACGGGCCGCTTCTCGAGAGAGGTACGCGGCCCGGAAGCAGCAACGCCCCAGCGCTCGGCAGCCGTCGACCTTGACCGATCCACGCACCGCCACACCACGGAGGCAAGCCTGATGACCCGATCCAGCAAGACCGCTAACCGTATGCGCGGAGCCCACGGCCACCGGCCGAGGATGTCCCCAGAGCTGATCGCCGACCTCGCGTACCGGCTGACCGGACGAGACCGGAAGATCCTCGAACTGGTCTGGGAACACCGCGTCCTCACCACCGACCAGCTCACCGCCATCTTCTTCCCGAGCCTGGTCAGGGCCCGCCAACGACTACGGCAACTCCGCGAACTCTTCGCGCTGGTGCGGTTCCAACCATGGACGTCGGTCGGAACGTCTCCCCAGCATTGGATACTCGGCCCGGCAGGCGCCCACGTCCTGGCCGCACAACGCGGGATCAGCCTCCGCAACCTCGGATACCGCCAGGACAACGCCATGGCGATCTCGCTGTCACCCAAGCTCGGCCACCAGGTCGGCGTGAACGACTTCTTCGCCCACCTGCACGCCTACGCCGGGCGGCGAGGCGACGGCACGGCCCTCGCCGAATGGTGGTCCGAACGCCGATGCGCCTCCCTGTGGGGCGACCTCGCCCACCCCGACGCCTTCGGCCGATGGACCGAACCCCAGGAGATCGGACCGTCGGCCACCATCGACTTCTTCCTTGAGCACGACACCGGCAGCGAACCCCTCTCCCGCGTGGCCGCCAAACTGACCGGCTACGCCGCGCTCGCCGAGTCCACCGGCATCGCCACTCCTGTGCTGTTCTGGCTGCCCAGCGCAGCGCGGGAGGCCAACCTCCACGAAGTCCTCGGCACCCCGGATGTGCCGGTGGCCACCGCCGTCCACACGCCCCGGGCGGCCGTCGACGGTCCGGCCGGGCCGGTGTGGCTCCCGGCCGGAACGACCGGCCCACGATGCCGGTTGGTGGCGCTGGCGGACGCATGGGGCCCACACGACCGGCAGCACGGGACCGGCCCCGGGGCGGCTTGATGCTGCTGGCCATCGGCGTTCCGGTGGCCGCCGTGTTCGTCGTCCTGGCCGTCTTCGTCGGAACCCTCGGCGCGATCCTTCCCGGTGGCGGTGACGCCGCCTGCCAGACGGCACCCGGCCGGACGGCCCAGGCCGACGTACCGCCCGCCTACCTGGCGCTCTACCTGAAGGCCGCAGCCCAGTACGGCATCCCGTGGAACGTCCTGGCCGCAATCGGTGACGCCGAGTCCGACCACGGCCGGGGCACCGGACCCGGCATCACCTCCGGCACCAACCACGCCGGTGCGGCCGGTCCCATGCAGTTTCTACGAAGCACCTGGGCGGCGTTCGGCGTCGATGGCAACGGCGACGGACGCAAGAACATCTACGATCCCACCGACGCGATCCCGGCCGCCGCCAGGTACCTCAAACACAACGGCGCACCCGCCCACCTCGAACGCGCCCTCCACCGCTACAACCACGCCGACTGGTACGTGAAGAAGATCCTGCGACGAGCCGCCGAGTACGGCGAAGGCGGCAGTGCCTGCCCGGACGTACCGATCGCCGCAACCGGACGCGCGGCCATCGCGGTCAAGGCCGCCCTCCGCTGGCTCGGCACCCCCTATTCCTGGGGCGGCGGCGGGCTCAACGGCCCCACCCGAGGCATCGCACGAGGTGCGGGCATCGTGGGCTTCGACTGCTCAGGCCTCACCCGCTACGCCTGGCACCAGGCCGGGGTCACCATCCCGCGCATCTCCCAAGACCAGTGGAAGACCCTGCCGCACGTCCCGGCCGGCCAAGAACACCCCGGCGACCTCGTGTTCTTCCGAGGCTCCGGCGGGACATCCGGCAGTCCCGGCCACGTCGGCCTGGTGATCGGCAGAGGCCGGATGGTCGAAGCCCCCCGCACCGGCCTCAAAGTCCGGATCAGCAGCATCCGCAACCGGTCCGACCTCGTCGGCTACGCCCGCCCCACCTACCGCCGCTCCTGAACGCAGCCCTGACAGGCCACGCCGCCACAACCGAAACGCCCAGGAGACAGCAGGGCGGAGAATCGTCAGAGACCAGACGGGTGGTTGGAGAGCCAGTCGGCATACCGATCACGGAGCCGGTCCCTTTCTTCAGACGTGGGAAGAAAGACGTCGGCACCACCGTCGTAGGGATGATGAATGCGCTGCATCCGAGTGTCGGTGATGAGGACGTCCGCCACCCTCTCATCAGCGACATCGCGCAGCAGGTCATCGATGCACCCCCGCCGCCAGGGCAGTCGAGTGACGAAGAGGTGGTAGTAGGTGCGGAACTCCGGGTCGGGGTCATCCGCCACGAGGAGGCTTCGCCAGTAGCCCGTGCTCAGTCGACCGGCGGGAACATCAGGCTCGGTGGTCCACACGGCAGTGATCACGTACACGTCCGTACCCGCGAACAACTCGTCGAGGACGGAGTTGTAGCGCTCCAGTACGACGGCGTACTCGGCCTCATCCTCGGCGTACCGCTTCGACTCCGGCAGGCTGTGGAAACGCACCCACACATCCCGGTACGGCCCACGGAGCTTGTGCCCGACAGGGTCGCAATCAGGCCAGCGCTGCCGCCACAGCCCTGTCAACGCCGCCCATCTGCTTTCAGGCACCTGAAGCACACTTCCTCTCGCACACGGACACAACCCAGCGGACCACGATGCCCGACAGCCCACCTATCAAAGGGAACGTGGTCTTGACTCTGGACGCATCCCCCACGAGTTCCCAACGTGCCGTGACGACTCCGATGCGCCGGAACAGGGCAGGACCGGTGCCACCCAAACCAGGCCATCAGCCCGCGATACGACCGCATGAACGCTGAGCGGGACACCCGCCATCACATCCCAGACGTCCACACACCGAACCCTGTGGGGTGCCGGGGTGCGCCCTACCGGGGCCCAACGCGCCATAGGCCCCACCGATCACGTGGGGTCAGTGGGGCCTCGGCGTTCCGCGTCGACGTCCCGATAGATGCCCTGTGAGGCGCCTGACGTGCCGTGATGGCCCCAAAGCTGTCGGAGGCGGGACCGTTGCCGGTCCCGCCCCCGATCGGGCTGTCAGGCGTCCTATGACACGTCGCCGTCACCGGCCGCCGTGCCGGTGGCGGCCGTGCCGGTGGCGGTGGTGGTGGTGGGGGCGGTGTAGCGGGCGGGACGTTCGCTGGTCAGCACGGCCTCACCGTTCTTGGCCAACGTCTCCAACGCGTTGGCCACCGCCCCCGACGACCGTCCCAGCACCTTGGCGATCTCGCCCGGGGTGAACTCCTTGCCGGGGTGCGCGCTCAGGTGCGCGACCACCTCCGGCCGCAACGGCCGGGGCGCGGCCCGGTCGGCGCGGACCGCCCCGGTCCCCTTCGCACCGGTGCGGACCGGGCCGACCTTGGACGCCTTCCGCACGTTGTTCGCCTCGGCGTAGATGCGCTCCAACCCGGCCACGGTGGCGACCTGGTCACCGGCGACGACGGCCGCGTACGCGGTGGTGACGGCCGCCAGCAGGTCCGCCAGCGCCCGGCGGGTGTCCTCGGCGGTACGGGCCCTGGCCAAATCGGCCAGGACCTTCGCCCGCCGCGCCTCCTCCTCAGCCATCGCCTTCTGAAGGTCGGCCTCAGCCGCCGCCCGCCGATCGGCCTCGGCTTGCATGATCCGCATCGCCTCCGCAATCGCCTCCGCCGTCACCGCCGGGGCCTGCGGGACGGTGGCCTCAGCGGCATCGGCGGTCGAAGCGGTGGCCGTGTCGATCGTCGTGTCCGGGGCCGGTGCCCACGTGTCCGGCAGGGCACGCCCGTTGTCGCCGCGCCCTCCCGGCGTGCACACCACCCGCCCCGACGTGGCCAGCGCGATCAGCTCGGCCTTGGCCACCGCACGGGCCACCCCCGCCGCGTTCGCGATGACCGGCACCGTCCCGCCGGGGTTGGCCGTCACCGCGTCCCACACCACCCCAGCCGGGCCGTCCGGGCGGGCGGTGGACGCCGGGGCGGTGGTGGTGTCCGGGGTGGCGGTGGTGGTGTCCGGGGTGGCGGTGGCGATATCAGCGGCCGGGGCGGCGGGAGCGGTGACCGTGTTCTTCTTCGCGGCCATTTCATGACTCCTTTTCGGTGGCGGCTGCGGCGGGGATTTCCGTCGCCGCATTTCGTTGTCGTGACACCACGATTTCTCGACCAGCCATGGATCTCAAGCCCGAATACGCGTTTCCCATATCGCCGGAACGGCTGGGAAGGCTTACCTCTCCAACCTCAGAGCAATCACATTTTTTGCGATTTCCCGCATCGGCGCACTTGACTTCCCGGTCACCGACGAACGGATGCAATCCGAGCCGCAGACACCTCAAGGGCGGGTCGCGGGCCGGCACGCGATGCGGGCGAGCCTCGTCGCCGTGGCGGCTGCCGCCGGCTCGGCCGTCACCGCACGTCTCCTCGGGGGCAGGTCAGCGGGATGGGGTCCTGGCGACGCAGCTCGCAAGGTCGGAGCTGGGCACGCTTCCTGCCCGCCTGATGTATTCGGTGTTGTCGCCTGGGATGGCGAGTCGGGGCCACCAGCAGCAGACCCGACAGGTTCCCGACCTGCAAGAACGCCACGACAAGGGGGTGCCGCTCATAAGGAGAAGGGCGAACAGAACCCGGAACGATAGACCCTTCAAGTGACCGCGAAGCCCCCCGAGCATCCGCGCCCTCACGCCCATACTGCCTTGGCGCGGAGAAGACGATAGGCATCCGAAGCCGCAAGGCATCTTCCGAAGCGGCGAAGGCCCCACCCGCAACCCCGTGGAGGAATGCGGGCAGGGCCTCGGCGTCAGGCTCGCCTATCGTGGACCGCAGGGACCAGCCCGCTACCACCGGGCTGGTCCCCCCTGCGGCTATGACGACAGCACCGCCTGCAGGTCGGGACGAGTGCCGGTCTCGGCGCACAGGTCCAGGTCCGCCCAGACGGTGTGCCCGCCGTCACCGCTGCCATGGATGCCCAGCGCCATGGCCAGCTTGGACACCGCCCGCAGCCCCCGCCCGTACTCGGTCATCGGCTCATCCGGCAGCTCAGGCAGCACGACCGGCACGCCCCCACCTCCCTGATCGGTCACCCCGACATAGGCCACGTCATCGAGCACCACCTCCAGCCCGAACCAGCCCCCGCGATGACCGGAGTAACTGTGACGGACCGCGTTGGAGGCCAGCTCGGTGACGATGAACCCCACCTCGTCCTCATACCCGGTGCCCGCGAACAACGACACCGCGAGCCGGCGCGCCACCGTCACCTGATCCAGCCGCCCCGGATACGTCCGCCGCCACCGCAACGGCTCCGGCGACCGCAACCACTCGGCGGCCGACTGGTACCCGGTCCTGCAATTGCCCATGGTCGATTCCCCCATTCGGTGATTCCACCCGCCGCCGGAACACCGGCTATGACCGTCACGGGCGGTCCGGCCACCATCAGGAATCACCTCATGCCAGATGGTCAAGTCATCCGCAGATGCTCACCGAGACATAGGCTCTCTCGAAATAGGAGAAGGCCGCACGGCGAAGAGGCCGCGCAGCCTTCTCCTCCGCCCGGTCGAATGTAGCTCGCTCCGCAGTCTAGGTTGCGGGGAACACCGAGCAGAGACGGTCCAAAGCCTACTGCCCTGCACGCCAATCAAGCGAACCCTCCACAAAGGAGAGACCGAGAGCATGAGACATGGCCAGACCGAACGCTTACCAGCGCCAACCGTCGTGCAGGTACATCGCACGCCCTGCCTGAAGGCCCTCCAGCGCCGCTTGCACGCGTCGCCATACATAGGGCCGGAGCCGTTCGGCGGCCTGCCCCTCGTCGCAGAAGGCAAAGGCTGCCAACTCGCCGTCCAGCATCTTGATGTCATCTATCCGGTCATGGCCGAGTATGCCGCCGTCGAAGATGAACATCAACGAATCGTCCCATGGTCCGTGCGGAGACACCCAGTCAACACACAGCAGCGGTCCGGGGCGGATGTCGAGGCCGAGTTCTTCCTTCAGCTCGCGACGTACCGTGTCGGCCGGTGGCTCGTTCGCCTCGCTCATGCCACCGGGCAGGTCCCAGTCCGGCTTGTACTTCGGATCGACCAGGAGCAGCCGGCCGCTGTCGTCTCTAACAAGTGCGTCGGCGCCAACGCGTTTGCGGGGTTGGGTGGCGTTGCCCTCGGCCAGATGCGCCCGCCAGGCTTCAGGATCTCGCTCATAGAGCGGCTTTTCTGGACGCATCCGTCCTCCCCGGTGCGTCATCGGACGACGCTGCCGCTGGTCAGCCATCTGTAGAGGCCGACCCTCCGATGGACGGCCTGTTCCAGCCAGGGTAGGAACTCCGCAACGGCGGGACCGGTGCGGTAGGGCTCCAACAGCGAGCGCAGCTCATCCAATTGCTGCGTCACCAGGTGGGAGCTGAGTGCCTGCGTCGCCTCAAGCACCTCGTACGCAATGGCGCATGCCTCCTCGGGCTTGCCTTGGGCGATGAGCACGTTCACCAGGAGGAGTTGCGCAAAGGCGCGGCTGCGGGTGTGGCCGCCTGCTCGTAGTTCCATGACCTGCCGGGCCTGGCGTTCGGCCTCATCGAGGTGGCCGAGCCGGCGCATGCACCGGGCGGCTTCGCTGGCCAGCGAACCGGCGTCGAACGGGCTGACCCACGGCGATGGCTCCTCGGCGGAAGATCGCTCCAGCGTCTTCTCCGCCTGGAGCAACGCCCCCGCACAGGCAGCCGAGTCGTCCAGTGCCGCCAAGCCCCGCGCTTCCATGGCCAGTAGGCGAGCCGACAGCGCAGGCATGGGCGGTGCCGCCGTCAGCACCGAGTGTCCCTGCCGGGCACGGTGGATGGCGTCCCTCGGCTTGCCCAGGTGCAGGAACAGATGGCTCAAACTGGCGTGGACATGCGCGCTGAGCTGGGCATCACCGCCCATCTGGGCGAGGTCGAGCGAGCGGTGGAAGTGCCGACCGGCCACGCTGTCGTGCCCGGCGTCGTGCGCCATCCATCCGGCCATCTCGGTGAAGCCGCCTGCTGCTGTGAAGTCGTCCGCGCCGTTGTTGGTCCCTTGGGCGCCGAAGAGCCGCGGAGCGATGGCCGTCTGCAGGTAGCTCGTCACCGTGGCGTAGAGATGGCCGCCACCGACCTGGCGGTCAGCCGCCCGGAATGCGTACAGGGCAGCGACGTCCGGGGTGTCCCCGAGCATCGGCGTGACACCCGCCAGCGGCATCACCGTCGAGTGCTGAACGGCTGTCGGTGGAGACGGGGCTGAAGGCTGTCTCGGGCGTGGAACGTTGATGGAGGCGTGTTCCTGGCGATCTTCCGGGAGCTTGAACCAGAGCAACCGCGACGGGATGCCCAGTACCCGGGCCCAGGAGATGAGTCGATTCAGGTCGGTGATGGGCGGTCCGCTTTCGACGCGGCTCAGGTAGGCCTGCGTGACGTTGAGCCAGCGGGCGACCAGGTCTTGAGACAGCGGCCGGGGCCCGTGCAGCGGGTGATGGCGATAGGCCCGGATGACATGCCCCATATGCCACGACTCAAGGGCTGCGCGGATCGGTCCGGTTTCCCAGAAGTCCGAGGGAACGGCAGGCGGGATCGCGAACCGATTCCGGGCTTTTGCCTGACATGGTGCGCACTGGGCGGCTCGGTTGTCCCGGGCGAGACGGCCGCCGCAGGAGCAACAGAAACGCGCTTCACCTCGTGCGTCCATGCCGACGGTTACCCCTCCGGATCAGTCGGTCGCCGCCAGTGTAGAACGCCTGGTCCAAGCATGTCCGGACGGTTATTCATCCCGGTCATAAAGATCATGCGGGACTGGAATGACCCAGCGCCGACGTACGCCTGCACGCTGGTCACCCCAGCGAAGCCGCAATGACCCGACCGACCTGAAGACCATGCCGACAAGGTGGCCGCCTGCTTCCGCCAGGCGGATATGGGGCTGGGGCGGACCTTATCGGCATGCCGACGGCAGGGCCGGCGCTACGCCGAGTCTCCTCCTCCCACCCCCCTTGGGAGTCCCCGAGAGGCTGGCGCCGGTGCCGGCCCTGCCTCCACTCCCAAGCGATGGGTGGCGATGATGGATGTACGGCGGCACCACAGCCTCTGCGCTTCTCTGCGCTCCGGCGATGGAAACGACGCGGACTCCGCAAGCCCGTCGTCGACACGTCTCATCGATTCCCGGTTCGAGAAGTGGGATGTGCCCATCAGCGACCAGGCCCCGGGCCAGGTGCGCCGATGGGCCGCCGACCTCCTCACCCGGTGGGGAGCCGCGGACGCGGTCGAGGACGCGGTGACCGTCCTGACCGAGTTGGTCACCAACGCCTGCCAGGCCGGGGCGAGCAGGGTGATCGTGTCGATCGAACCGGACGCAGGCCCGAACGTCATCGAGGTCTGCGTCTGGGACGACGCCCCCGGCGTACCGCAAAAGCACGAGCCCGACCTGAGCGCCGAGCGGGGCCGAGGCCTGTTCATGGTCGACGCCCTCGCCGCCCGGTGGGGCCACCACGCTTTGCCGCTCGGCCCCGGCTGTTCCGGCAAGGTGGTCTGGGCGGACCTTGCCGCCCATGGCGCCGGGAGCGGCGATGGAGCCTGACCAGATCGCCGCCGCCTTGGAGCGAGCCCACCCCGGATGGGCGGTCATCCCCGGTTACTACACCGGCTGGTTCACCGCCATCCCAGGGCCGTCTTACCCCTACCTCGACAGCGGAATGATCACCGCCATCGACCCCACCGAACTGCAACGCCGCATGGCGTTGGTCGAAGCGTCCGGCAAGAACACCACCGGCCAGGCCAGACCCGCCCCCGTACCGCCCGCGCCGCCACCGCCATCGAACCCGCCCAAGTCAGGTCGGGAGCAGCCCCCTGATCAGCCCCGGAGTCATCCGGCGCATGGTGACGGCCCCCACCCACCCCGTGGGGGACCACCCCGGCCCAGTACGCGCTGGTGACCCGCAACCCCAAGCCCGGGACGGCGCCCGACGGGAGCGGTTCGGGCGCCGCCCCGTCCCCACCCCCACCACTCGACCGCAGAAGGAGATCCCCTTTGATCCGACGGCGCCGTAACCGGCCTCCCGGAACTTCGTGTGAACTCTCATGATCAGTGACGACACCCACAGCGCATGCGATCAGGTACGGGCCTGGCGGCGGGCCGCCTACACCTACCTGCGCCGGTATGCGGCCATCGGCTGGACGATGCGCCTCGGCGAGGACGGCTGGAACCTGACCACACCCCCTGCCCTGAACGACCTGCCGCCGAGCAAACGGCTGCGCAAGCACGCCCGTCAGGAGGCTGAACGGCTGTCGCTGGCCCACCAGTACCTGCTGTGCCCTCTCACCACCGCCACGGCGGTAGCGGCCGGCGCGCACCTGCGCGAGGACAGGCACACCCACGCCCAGACCCAGGCCGGACGGCCCAACGTGGTCGACACCGCCGGTATCACCCCGCCCACGCCGTTCGGGTTCGTGTGCTGGCAAGACCCTTGCGGCATCGGCTACAACCTTGGCGGCGCCCCGATCCTGGCCTGCCACTGGGGTCGTCTACCTCGCCAAGAAGGCACCTGGCTGGCCTGGTGGGCCGACGGGCGCGCCACCCTCCACGCCATCAAAACCACCGACCCCGCAGCTCGCCAAGACAAGCCGTGGGCGAGGGCCGCCTCCACCGTCGGCTGGTGGACGCACATAGGGCCGCTGTACTACGACTACCAGCAACTCCTACGCCCCCACGACCTCTCCAAAGCCCCAGGCAAGACCAGGCACGACAAGGCCGACCAGACCGATCCGAGTAGTGAGGAGGGCATCGCCGCGCCGGACGTCGCGCTCATCTACACCACCGTCGCCACCTGGCAGCTACTGAACGACTCCGCGACGGTACACCTGACCGAATACCCGCCCTCACCCGCCGAGGCAACAGCCGACCTCACCGCCGGACTGACCCCCCGCCCCCTCACCCTCGCCGCCTTCCCCAACCAGCCATGACCACCCGCCCCAACACGGCAACACCAGACGGCGAGAGGAACGCCGCAGCGGTCGGCAGCGAGGCCGACTCGGGGAGCTTGCCGTCGGAGCGGCTCACCAACTCCCGGTTCGAGAAGTGGGACGTGCCCGTCAACGACCAGGCCCCGGGCCAGGTGCGCTGGCGGGCCGTCGGCCTCCTCACCCCAAGATGCTCTGAACCGATGGGCACAGCGGCATGGATCCCGCTTCCCACAGATCGATTCACTGGGGATGGGCGCCAAAGATCCTGGGCCAGAGAGAAGGCAGCCCGGCGGGTGTCGACCCCATGATCCCGGATGACCTGCTGAAGATCGTCATCTGTATCGGCCTGGGGCACGTCATCACGCTGGCATTCGGCCTGCTGTGCGGCTTCGCCCTCGGCCTCGACCGGGCCGCAGATCTGGCCAGGTGCCGCTGCAAGGACCCCGCATAGACCCCGCTCGTTGGTCTCTTCGAAGACCCACCTCGCGGGAATTTACAGGATCCCTCAGACTTCCCGGCAAACCTCTCAATTGTCATCAGTCTGCAGCTTCAAGGCATGTCAAGCACCTCCTCGCACCGCTTGGGCACACTTTAATTACTCATGTGCCAAGCTTTTCCTTGGCGCCGATGCATTGAGACGCGAAGTCGCGCCTGTGGGATTACCATCACCCGGAGCCCCGCAACGACTCGCAAAGCTCAAACTCCACGAGTGCGACCGGGGCGCCCGCTTCGCGTTCAGTTGTCCGGAGGTGTCGGCTTGAGCGGAACTGGCCAACGCTCGTTCGCGTCCGTGCGTCTGTGCTGGCTTGGCGCTGCGGTCGGCATGGCGTGCGGAGTGTTGCTGGCCGGTTGTAGCGAGGAAAGCCCCACGGTCGCCCTGCCGACGCAGACCGGCTCGGCTTTGGCCGTACCTTCCTCCTCGCCTCCCTCGACGTCGCCCGAGTCCGAAGCTGAGGTGATCAAGGATGCGTATGAGCAGTTCGCAGCGCTGCTGGATCGCGCTCACACCTTGCCGGCGGCCAGCCGCAGGCAGCACTTGTCCACGTACATGACCGATCCACAGCTTTCGCGGGTGCTCGATCGTATCGAGAAGCTTCGAGCGGACGGTCTTGTCGCATACGGAACGACGGTCGTTCACATCAAAAGCGTTCTGATCGACGGAAACGACGCGACCGTGCACGACTGTCAAGACACCAGAAACGCCGGACTCATGCGCGCGGACACGCACAAGAAGATCAGTCGGGGAGTCAAGGAAGAGAACATCAAATCGTACATGCTCAAGGGAGCCGATGGGCGATGGCGCATCAGCAAGTCAGTTGCATTGGGCGAGGGCTGTTGAATCGTCTGATCATTGCTTCCGCAAGCTCTTTCGCCTGTGGCGTGGTACTCAGTCAACCAGCCGCAGCAGCACCGCCATCGCAGCGTCCAAAGCCGCCGTCTGTCAACGGCCGGACATACGTATTCGGAGCGCACCAAGACGGCCGCCCCGGAGGGGCCCCGGGCGGCCAGGGCCCGCGTGCACAGAGGGCTTTGAGCGGTAGCGCACCCAAGAAGTCCCTGCCGACCTTGTGTAGCTGGTGGCGGGGAGGCGTGGCGGTATGCAAGCCGATCTCGGTCCCCGACGACAAGCCAGAGGGCAAGCCGAAGGTGTCGCCGGCGGAGCTGGCGATTACGGAGTGGAGGCGGTTGCCGGTTCCGGCGCCGGTGGTGCGGACGGCTCCGCCTCGGGGGCGTGATGGCCTGGTGGGGTTGCCGCACTGGTTCTGGGTGGCGAACTGGCGGCCGTTGACCGGTCGTGCCGAGGCGGGCGGGGTGTGGATCGAGGTCACCGCCCGGCCGCAGAACTTGACGATCGAGCCCGGAGGTGGGCAGCGGCCGGTGCGCTGCTCCGGGTCCGGCACCGCCTATGACCCGTCGCGACCTGCGGTCTCGCAGCGGACGGACTGTTCTTACACCTTCACGCGGTCATCGTTCAGGCGGCCGGGAGGTGCGTATCGGGTGCGGGCAACGGTGGTGTGGGGCGGGACGTGGACCGGCTCCGGTGGAACGGGCGGGGTGTTGCCGCCGCTGAGTCGTTCGGTGAGCTTCCCGGTCCGGGTGGTCGAGGCGCAGAGCTTGTACAGGTGAAGGCGGGGATCCGATGGCATCGACCGACAGGAGACCACCCACGGTCCCGGGGCCGAGGGAGGCAGGGGATGTTGCGGTAGGACGCGGGCCGTTGCGGCGGCCGTCCGGACGGTTGGCGCGGCAGCGGCGGCCGGGGTGGATCGCGGCCGGGGTGACGCTGACGGTCCTGGCGGTGCTGACGAACGTGTACCTGTTCCAGAGTGCCGGCCATCGGGTGTCGGTGGTGCGGGTCGCTCGTGATGTGCCGGTGGGGCAGCAGATCAGCCGCGCTGACCTGGACGTTGCCCAAGTGGCGGTGGATGCGGTGCAGACGATCCCGGCCCACCAGCTGGATGAGGTGGTGGGCCGCCAGGCGGCGGTGGGGCTGCGCAAGGGGACGCTGTTGGCGACCTCGCAGGTGACGGCGCAGGTGGCCCCCCAGCCTGGGGAGGCGTTGGTGACGGTGCCGCTCAAACCGAGCCAGGTGCCGGCTGGGCTGGCTCCGGGCTGGCGGGTGCGGGTGGTCTTCACCCCCGGCAGCAACGGCGGCCATGACGCGACCGCCAACGGTTCCCCGAGGCGTGCGGGCTCGGGTGAGGTTCCGGCGGTCGTCGACCAGGTGGGCGAGCCGGACACCGAAGGCACGGTGTCGGTGTCGCTGCTGGTGGCCGATGCCCACAGCAGCACGGTGGCACGGCAGGCGGCGGCCGAGCTGGTGGCGCTGGTGGTCACCGCGAGGAGGGGCTGAGCATGGCGTTGTACTGCCTGATCTCCCCCGGCGGAGCGCCCGGGGTGACCACGACGGCGCTGGGGCTGGCGCTCACTTGGCCGGGCAAGGTGCTGCTGGCCGAGTGCGATCCGGCGGGACGCCGCGTCCTGCCGGGCTTCATGGCCGAGCGCCTGCGGCAGGCACCGGGACCGGGGCTGCTCGGGCTGGCGATGGCGATGGAGCCCGATCCCCACGCCGCCGCCGCGTCCTTGGCCGAGTACGCCCTTCCTCTGGGCGACGGCGAGGCGGAGCTGCTGCACGGGATCCGCGATCCCCGCCACGTCCAGCAGCTCGCGTCGTTGTGGCGACCGCTTGCCGAGGCGTTCACGGCCGTCGAGGGAGATGTGATCGCCGACCTGGGGCGCGTCGGCGGCCCGGACACTCCGGTCGCGTTGCTGGCGGCGGCCGATGCGGTCGTGGTGGTGCTGCGCCGCACCTTGGCGCAGGTGGACGCCGCCGTCCCGCGGTTGGAGGTGCTGCGGGGCCTGGTCGGTGAGCAGGTGCCGGTCGGGTTGTGCGTCATCGAGGACGGCTCCTACAGCATTGCGGACGTACGGCGCGTGCTGGAACTGCCGGTGTTCGCCGAACTGCCGTATGCGATGGCCGACGCCCGGGTGTTGTCCGATGGCGCGCCGCCACGCCTGACGTTCAAGACCTCACTGCTGATGCGGGCGGTGGACGGCCTGGGCAAGCGCATGCGCAAGGCCGTTGCAGAACGCCTCGTCCCAGACGGGGAACCGAGCACGTCAGCCCCGGTGACGTTGGGAGGCGGCCGGTGACGGGTTACGGCTGGGCCGGGCTCGATGCCGTCGGCCACACCCTTTCCGATTCCCTCGCGGCCAACGGGGACGGTGCGTCTACCGGACCGGTGGATGTGTGGGCGGCGGTGCGTCAGGTCGGCCAGCAGCTGGCGGACGTGCTCGGCGACGACGTGGACCGGGACGAGGCCCGGCAACTGATCGCCGCTCAGGTGCAGATGTGGGCGCACGAGCAGATGGTGGCCGGGCGCCGGTTGCTGTCGGCCGAGGAACAGCGGCGGATGGCGCAGGCGGTGTTCGACCACCGGTTCGGGCTGGGGCCGTTGCAGCCGTTCCTGGAACGTTCGGACGTGGAGAACATCGTCGTCAACGGCTGCCGGCAGACCTGGATCACCTACACCAACGGCGCCAAGGAGCCCGGCCCGCCGGTCGCCGCCACTGACGAGGACTTGGTGGAGTGGATTCAGCTGCTGGCCCGGCGGGGCAACAGCGGTCGGGAGTTCTCCCACGCCAACCCGTTGCTGGACGTGGCGTTGGTCGATGGGGTGCGGCTGGCGGTGGTGCACTGGGTGTCGCGGCATCCGCATCTGGCGATCCGTGTGCACCGGCTGGTGGACATCGCCCTTGAGCAGCTGACCGGCCTGGGCACGTTGACCGGGCCGCTGGAGCAGTTCTTGCGGGCGGCGATCCGGGCCCGGCGCAACGTCATCGTGTGCGGGGAGGTCAACACCGGCAAGACCACCCTCGTCCGGGCGCTGGCCAACGAGATCCCGGCCGATGAGCGGATCATCACGCTGGAAAGCGACTTCGAGCTGTTCCTCGACGATCCGCGGCTGGCGCATCGGCACCATGACGTGGTCGCTTTGGAGGCGCGGCAGGCCAATGCCGAAGGCGCCGGCCAGGTGCGGCTGCAGGACCTGGTGCCGGCCTGCCTGCGGCTGAATCCGGATCGGGTGATCGTGGGTGAGGCCCGGCACGGGGAGCTGGCGCCGATGCTGGAGGTGATGTACAGCGGGGCGCGCGGCTCGATGTGCACGCTGCACGTTCACCGCCCCGAGCATGTCTTCAACCGGGTCGTCCAGCTCGGCCGCCGCGCCGACCTCGGGCTCAGCCCTGAGGACCTGCATCTGATGTTCGGGCTTGCCGAACCGCTCGTCGTCTACGTCCAGCGCGATCCGGTGACCAACGCTCGGTATGTGTCGCAGGTGATGGAGGTCCGCCCTCCGGGCGACTCGGTGGAGCCGGCCCGTAACCACATCTTCGTCCCCGGCCCTGGCGGTCGGGCCACGCCGAGCGGCGGGCACATCAGCGCCGAGCTGCTGGCCGAGCTGTCAGCGTGTGGGTTCGATCCCGCGTTGTTGGCTCCTGATGGCGGGGGCTGGGCCTGATGGTGCTGCTGGCGGTATGCGCGGGAGGTTGTGCCGCTGTGGGTCTCCTCGTCCTGGGAGCGGGCATCGCGGGTGTCACCCCACAGCCACGCAGCGGCCGTCCACCATCCCGGTTACGGCTGTGGATACGCGGCGCGGCATCACCGGCACGGCGTAAGCGGCTGGCCGGGGCGGTGGTGGCCGGGCTGGCGGTGTTGCTGGCCCTGCGGTGGCCGGTGGCGGCCGTGGCGGTCGGGGCGGCCGGGTACGTGCTGCCGCCAATGCTGTCGGGGCGGGAACCGCAGCAGCGGATCGCCCGGCTGGAGGCGTTGGCGGCATGGGCGCGGCGGCTGGCCGAGGTGATGGGTGCCAGCCGTGGGTTGGAGCAGGCCCTTGCCGACAGTGCCCGGGTCGCTCCGCAGGCCATCAGGGAGCCGGTCGGGATACTGGCTGATCGGCTCAACAACCGCGCCAACACCGAGCAGGCGCTTCGCGCGTTCGCCGATGACCTGGACGACCCGATCGGGGACCTGATCGCCTGCGCTCTGGTCCTGGCCGCCAAGCGCCGCGGGCCGGGTACCCGGGAGGCGTTGAGCCTGCTGGCCGACGCGGTGGAACAGGAGGTCATCGTCCGCCGCCAGGTTGAGGCCGAACGCGCGAGCCTGCGTACGACGCTGCTGGTCATCGTCTTGTCGATCGGGGCGTTGAGTGCGCTGTTCATCATGTCGCAGACGCTCGCCGCGCCCTATGGGACGCCGTTGGGGCAGGCGGTGCTGGGCGTGGTCGCCGGGATCTACGCCGTGGGGTTGTGGTGGATGCGGCGGCTGTCGGCACTGTCTACCGGTGCCCGCTTCCTGCGGGGCGACCGGGCGGAGGCTGGGCGGTGACCGCGCTCGCCGTCGTGGCCGGTCTCCTGACGGCCTGCGGGATTCTCATCGTCGTTCGGGAGTTGTGGCCGGGACCGCCGCGTCTGGAGGCCGCGCTCGCTCGGATCCAGGCCACGCCGCTGCCCTCGGCTCCGTCGCGTCCTGCCGGTGGGTGGGAGGACCTGGGCCGGTGGCTGGCCGATCATCTGGCTCGGCCTGCGGGGATGCTGGCCGTACCGCGTGGTGACCTGGCGTTGCTGGACCGCGCGGTCGAGCGGTTCATGCTGGACAAGCTCGCCTTGTTCTTGACCGGTCTGGTCATGCCGTCGGTGTTCTTCGGGCTGGTGGCGCTCGTCGGTGGCGCGGTGTCGTGGACGCTGCCGGTGCTGGCCAGCCTGGCGCTGGGCGTGGGGCTGTCGTTCGTTCCGGACTGGAACGTACGGTCGGAGGCTCGCCGGCGCAGGCGGGACTTCCGGTATGCGTTCACCTCCTATCTGCAGCTCGTCGTGCTGGAACGGGAGTCGGGCGCGGCCCTGAACTCAGCCTTGGAGGATCCGGCCAAGGTCGCCGATGGGTGGCCGTTCCAGCGGGTGCACCAGGCGTTGACCCGGGCGCGTCACGCCCAGCAGCAGCCGTGGCGGGCGCTGGCGCGGCTCGGTGAGGACATCGACGTCCGGGACCTGATCGATCTGGCGCACACGGCCGAGATCGCCGGCGGCGAGGGCGCCAAGATGCATGACGTCCTGGTCGCCAAGATCGCCTCCATGCGGCACGAGGCCTCGGCTGCCGCCCGGTCGGAGGCCAACTCCCGTACGACCGCCATGTGGGTGCCGACCTCCCTGCTGATGCTCGGCTTCGTGATTCTGGTCGGCTTTCCGTTCTTCTCCCGGCTTCTGGGCTCGGGCTGATCTTTCTTGGAGGCGTCTTCGATGCGACGGCTACGCATGCTCCCCTACGCCGCGGCGGCGGTTGTCTCGTCGTTCTGGGCGGACCGGGTGGCACGTACCCGGCGAGATCTGCGTGAGGACTCTGCACGGGGCTCCAATGTTGTGGAGACCATCATCATCGTGGCGGGCTTCGCCGGCCTAGCGTTCACCATCTACCTCGCCGTCTCCGGCAAGGTGCAGAACTGGATCAACAAGATCCCCGGGTGAGCATGGCCATGACCTGGCGGCCTGACGACCGGGGCTCGTCTTCGGTGACCATCGCCATCATCTTTCCGGCGATCGCCACGCTGTTCCTGGCGCTGGCGCAGGCGGTCATGGTGTCGGTCGCCCGTGACGTGGCTCAGGCGGCGGCCGAGGAAGGGCTTCGGGTCGCGCGAGCGCATCGGGGCTCGCACGCGACGGGGCGGGCGGCGGCCGGTGGCTTCGCCCGCCGGGAGCCCGTGCTGTTGAACCCGGCGGTGTCGGTCAGCGGTGCGACCACCATTACCGTTCGCGTGACCGGGCACGCGCCGACCGTGCTGCCCGGGATGCGCATCGCCGTGTCCCGGACGGCGCGAGGTGCCCGTGAACGCTTCACCACCCCGCAGCAGCCATGACCGTGCCTGCCATCTGTCCGCGCCGACGTGTCCGGTGCCGCGATGACGCCGGGAACGCGGTCGTGGAAGCGGCGATCCTGGCGCCGCTGTTCGTGCTGTTCCTTGCCGCGTTGCTGGTCGCGATGCGGATCCAGCACGGGAGCGCGGTGGTCAGTCAGGCCGCCGCGGATGCCGCGCGTCATGCGTCCATCGCCCGTACCGCTTCTCAGGCGCGAGCCGACGCGACCGCCAGTGCTCTGGCCACCCTGCGGGACAAGGGGCTGCACTGTACGCCGCAGGTCGCCCTTGACCTGTCCGGCTTCGCCCGTCCGGTGGGCAGGGAGGGGACGGTGGCCGCCCGGGTCCGCTGCGTCGTCGCACTGAGCGACATCGCGCTCCCGGGGATGCCCGGATCTCGGACCGTCACCAGAACCCACCGTTCTCCTGTCGATCCCTATCGAGGGCGGTGACGTTCATGCGGTTACGGCAACGATGGGATGCGGTACTGGCGCGAGACGCGTCAGATCGAGGCGCGTTGAGCGTGTTCGCCGTCATCATCTCGCTGGTCGTGCTGGTGTTCTTCGGCGCGGTGGTCGACTTCGAACGCAAGCTGGAAGCCCGCCATGACGCCGGCATCGCCGCCCAGGAGGCGGCCCGCGCCGGCGCCGGACAGGTTGACCTCGACCGGGCGTACGGAGGCGGGCGCTTCGTCGTCGACCGGCAGGCGGCGATACGTGCCGCCCAGCGGTATCTCCGCGCCGGAGGTTATTCGGGCGCCGTCACCGTGGCCGGGCCGAGAGCCATCCGTGTGCACGTCACGGTGACCAAGTCGGCTCTTTTCCTGCCGGTCATTGGTGTCTCGACCCTGCGCGCCGAGGCTGAGGCGGTCGCCGACCTGACCACCGGAGTAGAAGGAGCCCGCCAGCCATGACCCGCCCGCGAACTGCTCGTGCTTCCGACGTCTGGCGCGGTCTGGGTGCGCTCGCCGCCTTGGCCGTGCTGTTCGTCGCCGTGCCAGTCGGCCTGTACGTCGTGGGCGGGTCACCGATTCCAGACGGCCTGCCTACCTGGTCGCAGGTGTCGGGCGCGTTGATGCGGCCGGACACTGATCACAGCCTGTTCCTCGGAGTGATCCGGCTGATGGGCTGGGCGGCCTGGCTTTTCCTGGTCGGTCTCGTCGCTGCGGAAGTGGTCGGCTACCTGGCGGGTCGCCCCGTGCCGCGTCTACCCGGGCTGGCCCGCCCGGTGCAGTACCTGGCACGCGACCTGGTGGCCATGGCCGCCCTGCTCTTCGGAACGACCGCAAGCCTCACCGGTCCGTCCGCAACACCGGTCGCGCACGCCGTACCCATCACCGTCGACCAGACAGGCATTCCGTCTGCTGGCTCGGCGCAGGAGTCGGCGGCTCCTGTGGCACCGACCACAGGTGAGGAGTCACCGCGGCGCTGGCGCACGCGCGTTGTCAAGCGAGGTGACACGCTGTGGAGCATCGCCCGCCGTGAGTACGGCGCGGGTCGGCTCTACCCGCGCATCTTCCGGGCCAGCGAGAACCTCGACCAACCGCAGGGACTGTCGAAGCTGACCGATCCGGACCGCATCCACCCCGGTCAACGAGTTCGTATCCCCTATCCAGTAGACGACACGCCCCCGCCCCGCCGGGACGTTCAGCGCACCACGCCACGCATCGACCACCCGCAGGAACGGACCACCGGGGCCACCCCGACAGACCAGGCCACGTCTCCGGACGCAATCCCCCCGGCTCAGTCACCGTCCCCGCAGCGTCCCGACCGTCCGTCAACCACCCGGCCGTCCACCTCGGTGGCATCCACGCCCCCGCAGTCATCCACCGGCCATGGCCACGCACCCACACCCGCACCGCGACAGACGACCAGCGAGCGCAACAACGCCCCGCCGTTCACCGTCACCCTGCCCACCGGCACACACGTAGGCATCGGCCTGGCCACCGCGATCAGCATCGCCATAGCCGCCACCCGCCTACAACGCCGCCGCCGACGCACCTACGGCACCACCTGGCCTGACCAACCCGCACCCAACCCCACACCACCTGCAGCCGCAGCCAAGGTCCGCAAAGCCCACCTCGACACCTACGCCGAACAAGACCAGCCGATCCCCACCGACGCCGAACTCATCGAACAGGACCTCGCTCTACCGGCACCCGACCGACTCACCCTCGGCATCCGCAACGGCCAAGAGGTAACCGTCCCACTGCCAGGTCTAGGGCTAGGCCTCACCGGCACGGGAGCCCCCGACGTCGCCCGAGCCATCGCCACCGAACTACTCGCCACCTCACACCGTGACCGCGCCGAACTCGTCATCCCCGAACCCGTGGCCCAAGTGCTGTTCCCCAAGACCGACCTCACCGCCCTGGCAACAGCCAAGCCCGGCCTCATCATCACCCCCACACCGGCCGCGGCCATCACCCACCTGGAAACCGAGACCATCCACCGCGCCCGGCTCCTCGACAACGCCGACCAACCCGACGTCCCCGCCCTACGCACCACCGACCCCAGCGAGCCCTTCCCCAGTCTGGCCGTCATCACCACCGAGCCCAGCCAAGCCCTACACACCCTCATCCAGCTCGGGAGCCGCTACGCCATCGCCGCCATCGTCCTCGCCCCCTGGCCCGCCGCAACCACCCTGCACATCACCGACGACGACACCACCCACGCCCAAGGCCCCCACGCCGACGCCCTCACCGGTACCCGCCTGTTCAAGGTCACCGGGCCCGACACCCACGACCTACTCCAAACCCTCCGCACCGCCCACATCCCCGACGACGAACCAGTCCCCATCTCCACACCCAGAGCCCCAGAACCCGGCCACCCCGAACCGGCACCGCCCAACCCCCTCCAGGCCAGCGAACGCCTGGTCAAGCTCCATGTCCTCGGCCCCGTACGCCTGGAGGCCGCCGGCAACCCCATCGACACCGGCCTACGCCGCAACGCCCGCGAACTCCTCGCCTACCTGGCCCTGCACCTCAACGGCGCCACCCGTGAACAAGCCACCACCGCCCTCTGGCCCGACCACACCCCCAAAGCCGCCACCACGACGCTCCACACCGCCATCAACAACATCCGCAAGACACTGCGCCAGGCCACCGGCCTCCGCGAACCCATGTTCGTCATCCATGCCGGCACCCGCTACCGCCTCGACCCCCACCTCATCGACGTAGACCTCTGGCACCTGGAGGCCACCCTGACGCAGGCCCGCCAAGCCCCCGCTGGCCCCGCCCGCCTCAAGGCTCTACAGCCCATCCCCGCCCTCTACACCGCGGACTTCGCCACCGACCTCGCTCACGACTGGGCCGAAGCCCACCGCGAGCATCTACGCCGCACCGCTATAGATGCCTTGATTTACCTAGCCAACCTCACGCAAGCGGACCACCCCGATCAGGCCTTGACCATCATGGAACAGGCACTCAAGCACGACCCCTACTCCGAGCCCCTCTATCAATCAGTCATGCGTCTACAAGCCGATCTCGGCCGCCCTGATGCCGTCCGCCGCACTTACCAACTCTCCGTCACTCGCCTAGCCACCCTCGACACTGAACCCGCCCCCGAAACTTACCAACTCCTAGTCGATCTGCTGCGCCACCTATCGCTTCACGACTCCCAAAAATGAACACCCATAAGAACCCTATAGACAGATCATTCAACTTGCCTACAGGGAAATAGACCAAGAATATCCAGCCACGAAATAATACCCTAAGCAAAATTCTCATCCACTCTCAATCGCTATTCGCGCCAGAAGCTTGAGAAGCGGAAGATCCGCTGCAACAGCATCAGCATCCATCCCAAACTCTCTCACCATTATGCCTTCCTTGCCATGAGCAAGCCTGTTCCGAAAGCCATACAACCAATCTGCCACATCAACTCCTGCGGTACGCAAGGATTCAATCCTTCCCAGCGCCTGCTCGCGGTAGACATCAAACACATTTATCTCTGGCTGGTCAGCCGCCGGTCCAATCGGTGGCGAAATTGTCCAAAGCTCCCCGAAATCATAGTCATGAATCAAGTCCAAGTACATCCCAATGAAAGTTTTTCCGTTCTTTCGATCCGCCCACTCTGCGATGCGATACAAGAAAAGATACTCTGCAAGAACATCTACTTGGCGTATCGCCATAGCGTAGAGCCCAAGCGGCTCCCCCTTCCCATCGAAACGCTGCTTGAACCTAGTCAGAGGATCTCCCTCCTCGGAATATCGCACCTGAAGAGGATCACTAAATCTGAGTTGGGTGACTTGATCGGCAGCCATCTGTAGCACTTCTAGATAGCCCTGCCCCGAATTTCGCCAGGGCACATGTGACCCAATAGGCTCATAAGGTGCATGCAGATGGGACTGTTCAAAAAACGGCAACACTACTGTTGGGAGGTCATGATCAAACGATAGGCAGTCCGCCAAAAACCGAGTGCTGTCAAAGTCTGCAGCTTCACCATTTAGATATTTTGGCTCACCGTCACCGAGTCGCAGTGGAACCAGCACGCCCAACTCAGAGATGTGCCACAACACCCACTCTCGATCCACTTCCACTTCCACAGGAAAGGAAAGATTGAAGATTCTAATCACATGACTTGCTTTTGAGTAATCAATCACAGAGTCATAGTATCAGAAAATCTTCAATCAAAGATCACTTACTCAGGTCAAAGGCCAAATCCTCAGAGGTAATCAGCGAGGCTCGCTCGAGGCCAGCTATCACTGGGTGCCACCGAGAGCGGCATAGGGCGCGGTCGTCATCACACCTAGATCCCAGAGAAACCTGAGGATAGAGCACACTAACATTGCCTGAGTCGAGTGGTGACAATATTCCTTGAGGAGTCTGCGACACTTCGCAGCTAGTTATAAGCACAACCGTCATACCTAGCCGGCCAAGGATGCTGGTGGGGCATGTCCCACTACTCCCGGAGACGATGCGAGCCGGTACGCACGGAACCGTCAGGCCTCAATAGGCCCACCCACTAAGTCAGGGATGGACAATACCGCTGGCGAACCAGTCACGGGCCACAGGTTTAGCCTCAGGTGGCAGGTCGGTCAGAAAGACGACAGCGAGGCGCTGTCGGGCACGTGAGCAACACACATAGAAGAGGTTTCTGGAGCGCTGCCTACGCGACTCGATGTCGGAGCCCGCCAGCATCTTACCCATATTGTACTGGTTCCAGACCCCGTCGTCGATAACAACAACTACATTATCAAACTCGTCACCTTTGACGCCGTGCTGGGTAGAGAAGGGCGTACGTTCGTTCTTGAAGTGCATGTACGCGATCACCTCCTGGTAGGAAATATCGCGCAGCTTCTGTGCGAACTCCGTGTCCCGCTGAGACCGTCCGTCGAGATTACTAGAGCCGATACTCCGCTCAATTTCCCTGATCTCCCTGGGCTTGCTCAGCAATCCACTACCGTGCACCGCGTCGAGCACCTCGCCGATTTTCCCGGTTTTCCTCATCACGAGGATGTCATGAAGAGACTGGGCAATCTCAGCTTTTTGGGAGTGCCGGATAATTGGCCTGGATCCCAACCCCAGCAACTGGGACAGCTCCGCATAGTTCTTCGCCTCGTAGCTGCCGCAAAGGGCCTCTATCTGCAGTATATACTTAACGAAGAGCTCCGTACCTTCCATCAGATCGTCACGACCATAAGGGCCACGCTCGCGATAAATCTTGAGCAGGCTCGGATAGTCCAGTGTGTCGGCGATACCTCGATGCGTAAGCATCAGGTATTTGATGTCCTCATGTGGCCAGCTCAATGCTGCCAAGGTTGCTCGAGCGGATTCCAGTCGAGCGGAGCCCGGCGGGTGGCCCGCGTTCAAAAATAGGTGGACCTCACCCTCCTGCCGTCCCCCAACCGCCTGCTGCGGAAGTTCTGGTCGGATTTTGTTGAGCACATCCACGATCGGCTTGGCGGAACGATAGTTCTCGTGCTTAGTGATACGAGTGAGCTTCGAGTCCAGTACGACGCCTACTCCATGTCGGTAGATCTGCTGCATCGAATCGCCGAAGAGACCAATCACGCAACGGTCGGGTCGAACAGCAGCGAGATGATCCAGTAGCAGCCTAATGGTCAGGGGAGCCGTGTCCTGGTACTCGTCAACAAAGATCACAGGATATCGATCCGCGATAATCCGCGCTAGCTTGGGACGGCGCGAGACGAGGCGATAGGCAAGTTCGAGGACGTCGTCATGGGAGATCCTCCCATCCCGAAGACGACGCCCGCGATCGCTGTACACGATCTGGATATCCGCTGGCCAATCCGTGAGATCCTCGGGTTTGCGGAGAGAGTTGTTGTAGTCCGGAATCTCCTCGCGGAGTTGCTTCTGAAATCCCTCAATAGCACTCCACAAAAATTCGTGAATCGTGCCGACATAGACCAATGGGTCGTCCGCGATACGCTCGATGATCTGTTCTTTCGCCACATTGGTGTACGTGATGCAAGCGATCTTTCGACCTTCCCAGGCCAGCTTGCTCCGGCGGTTTCCGAGAAGGTACTGCAGAGCCTGAATTAGAGTATGCGTCTTTCCAGAGCCAGCACCTGCTTCCACCAGGAAGCTACGCCTCGCGTCGATTTCTTGCGCCACCTGGGCGGCAGCACTCAGCTCAGCCACTCCAACCCCTCACGGATGTAGAGTGGCACGACCCAGTCATCTAGAAGCATGATATCGAAGGCGAAATCAGTTTTCTCTCCAGTGAGCTTCTGCGCGATCTCGGCCGCCCTGTCCGCGATCTCCTCTGCGGTCAGAGAGGCACCCACCTCGTCGGTGAACTTGGCCTTCAGCGCAAGTTGATCGATCTTCTTCGCCAAAGTGGCGGCGTTGGCGATGATGAAGGCCTCTTCGAAGCTACGGCCACATCGTTTCCCAGCATTCTCGGGAACCTGATAGGCGACCCGTACTCGGCCGCTCACCTTTGCGGCATCCTCCGCATCCAGTAGAGCGCTGATCTGCTCCTCACCCGGGAGCCAGTCTTTGAGAGTCGCGTTGGAGGTGACGGCGCCGACGGAGTCCGGTAGGCAGGCCTTGCGACGGTGCGCGGGATCGACGGAGTCGATATCAGTAATGATCAGCGTAGGCACACCGATGAAGGTGAGAAGTTCTTTGAAGCGGCGGGCATAGGCGTCACCCGCCACGATCACAGAGACGTACTGATGCTGGAGTCGGCCGGCGCACTTAAGGATCATTTGAGGTAGCAGCAAACGCTCCGTCTCCCCTTCGACGATAATTACCTTATCGGCGAAGAACATGTCACAACGGTGCAGCGTCATATATTGCCGGAGGAAGCGCAGAGTTTCCGCACCCTGCACGTTACGGCCGACTACGTGCTGAAACGCAGAGAGGTCTTTGACGACGACACCTGCATCAGAGCCGGTGAAATACCGCACGGACTCAAAACCGCTGCTCGCCACGATATGGGAGGAGTGCGTAGTGACGATCGCCTGCACTCGCCAGCCCTGACGACACTCGATGAAACCTCGGATGTTCCGAATGAATACTTCCTGCATCTGTGGATGTAGATGAGCTTCAGGCTCTTCGATAAACAGCAACTGGAGAGCAGGCCGGGGTGTGCACCGTCGATAGGATTGGTAGAAGTCGAGGATCTGGACGATCGTGAAGATGAGTTTACTGTAGCCTAGGCCGTTGTGCCCCTCGGGGAGCGGGTGTTCGCTCTCTCCGGATACGTACTGAATGCGGGTACTGCCGCGCAGAACGCCAGCACCCTCGATCTCGGATACCAGACGGAGCTTTTGCACGGGCGGCATGGTTCCCACGCCGAAGGTCGGCAACTGATCGATAATGTCGGTGAACATCTCGGCGAGGTTCCGGTTTACCTCCTGCGAGGCAGACGTCAGGGCACGCTCGAGCTCTGCAACGTTACGGTGGTGGCCGTCATCACTGTTGGCCTTGTAGTAGGCCTCGAACGTCTTGGACAGGTTCCTGGTCCGGTCGGCAGAGGTGTCGTCGAACTTCTTCTGCGCGTAGATGAACTTAACAGACAGGATCCGCTGTGCGGTCGTCTTGGAGATCTCCGCACGCTGGGGCGACTCTGCATCCACCCTGATGGCGTGGAAACCGACGGCGAAGTAGGCGCCGAAACTCCGGCGCAAGTATCTGTCCACGTCGAGGCCGTCGCGCCGGGTCGACGCTTCCCACCCGTCCTGAAGAAAATCCAGCGGACGTGTCACTCTCAGGGAGGCTTCAAGCTTGGCCTCATAGCAGGTCTCATCAAGGTCGAGAATCAAAGCACTGATCGGTGCCAGATCATCCGTATCCGCATAAGAGATCGTCAGCAGGAGCCTGATCGCCGGCAACAGTGCGAGCGCTTGACCGGTTAGCCTCTCTGCGGCATCTGGGTCGTCTCCTGCCGCTTTCTTCTGCGCCTCACCATAAAGTGAGATTGCCTGCTTCATGTCAGCAATGCGCGGTACCGAGAAGTCCTCTAGGACGAATCTTGCGTCGTCCTCACCAAAGAATTTCTCGAAGATGCTGACCAATGACGTCTTGCCGCTGTTGTTCCGGCCAACGATCAGAGTCGCACTTTCGTCGAATCGAACTGTCGCTTGCTGCAGGGCACGGAAATTGATCACCTTGGCCTGGGTCAACCTCATCGTGCCTCCTGGGGTGTCGGTTTGAGCTAATGCCGCGTCCGGGTTGTGACGCATGGGACTTCGCAGGGGCTTTACATCTTATGATGCCAAGGAGATCAATGTGACAGTTCGAGTAAGGGTGGCCATCATCACGCCAATCGAATCCAACTCATGCGGACAATGAGGCTGTGAAGGGACATCACGGTCATCTACGAGAGATGGTGATAATTTCCACGCGGGCGTTCATGGCGCGCAGGCGGTGGACCGCCTGCAGGAGCGACACCTGGGCGAACGCGAAGAGGGAGTCGACGGCGATCTTCTGGCCGTCCTTGAGGAGGATGCCGTAGACCAGGGTGAGGGCTCCCAGGTCCTCGGCCACCGGGTGGCCCGGGGCGCGCTCGGCCAGAGCCTCCAGGAACTTGCGGCGTACCTCCCGGTCGTTGCGGAGCACCTCCACCGCGACCGTTCCCTGAGCGAAGAGGTGGTTGAGCGGCGCGGTCTGCTTCGCGGCCTGCTTGACACAGATCAGCTGGTCGTCCGGGCCGAGGATGTCGCAGATCTCCAGGCCTCCGCCCTTGAACTTCTTCGTCACGACCGTGTTCTTGTCGAAGAAGGTGTAGCCATCCTGCTCGGCGACCTTGGCGTTGTAGTCGGCCTCGACATTCTTGCCCGTCAGCTCCCTGGGCCAGGGAGGCAGAGTGACGCTCGCCGGCCGGTTGAACAGTTCGGTGAGCTCTTCCTCGATCAAGGCTAGATACTCGGCGCCGATCTCGTACCAGCTGCCCTGGTAGTAGAAGTAGCGTCCGGGGCCGGCGGACACGTCGGCGGTGAGCCAGCGGTGTCCGGACACCCTGGGGCTGACCGGGTTCTCGCAGGCGGCGTCGCTGAACATCTGCACCCGGACCCGCTTGAGCATGCGGAGACGGCTCCCAGGCGGCTGATCGCCGACGAAGTGCAGCAGCGCGTCCAGATCCAGGTCTGAAACCGTCACGGACTGGTTGCCTTTGCTCACCTGGAAGGTCTGGGCGCTGGTGAAGTCGTCCATGCACTCGCTCGGGACGCTGAGCGCCAGCCGGGTGCTGGACGGGTCGGAGATCAGCTCCTCCAGCTTGGCCTCCAGATGCTGAACGATCTCGGACTTGCCGGGCAGGGAGCGGATGCGGTCGATGAACTGCAACTCGGCCAGCGGATTCGGCTGGGAGCACACCTTTTCGATGGCCAGCAGGTCGGTGCGGAACTCGGCCGGAGTGGTGGCCAGCGGAAGCTGGATGGAGCTGTCCCGGCACGCGACGCGCACCGCACGGCGCCGGCCCCCGCTGGTGTAGGTGAGAGAAAGCGTGGACACCAGGCCGCTGATCTTGGTGACGATGGCCCCGACGCGCTCGATGCCGAAGTCCTCGATGCGTTCACCGCGGGTCGTGGCGTTCTCGTCGGTGCGGCCACGCGCGTCCATGATCTGCCGACGCACCAGCAGGATGCCGTCCTGGTCGAGGCAGCGGGTGGCGAACTGCAGGCCGAAGCCGGAGTCGAGGCGGAACGGGTCGATCATGTGGCGCCCCACGCCGTAGGTGAGGGCGTAGGTCGCCTGCTCGGTCCGCACCAGCAGGACTCCCACCGCGGAACGGTTCTCCTCCTGCACCGCCACCCCGGTGAGGCGCTCGACCGCGGCACACCAGTCGGCCCGACCGCGGGCGATGGTGCCAGTGACCATCAGCCCCGACAGTCCCTGCACCTCGAAGGGCTGGACTCTGTAGCCCTCACGCTCGAGGTGGCCCTTGCGGAGGAACCTGCGCAGGTCGACGTCCGGCCCTTCGTCCTCACGGGTCTTGAGCCTGTAGAGGGAGCTCTTCCAGGTCTCGGGCGGGCTCTGCGGATCCTTGGGTGAAGCCATGGTGATGCCTCTCGCGTATCGAGTGCGGTCACAGAGCCCTGAGCGCGGGACGCGTGGGCGCCACCAGCAGACCGGCTCCGTCGTGGTGCGGAGCGCATCTCACTCCGCAAGCAAGTCCAGTGGAGCAGGTCCGTGAAAGCATTGTCAAACTAGTAAATGCTCAAGAGGCTGTGTAAGCTGGAGATCACCAGCCGCCTACGAGACCAGGAACACCATGGCGACGCCGTCCGTGCAGGTCACCGCAGCCGAGATCTCCCGCATCGCGGGAGTCACCCGCGCCACCGTCAGCAACTGGCGCCGGCGGCACGACGACTTCCCCGCTCCGGTCGGCGGCACCGACACCCGCCCGCTCTACGACCTGCACGCCGTACGTGTCTGGTTGAAAGCACGTGGACTGGTGGCCACCGCAGCACCGTCCGAGGAGTTGCGCACCGCCTTGCGCACCTACCCCGGAGGTAGTGCGCTGGGGACCAGGCTGATCCCTCTCGTTCTCGCGGCTGCCCGCATCGGCGCTGACGAACTCACCGCAAAGCTCGAAACACTCACCGAGACCGACCTCGTAACGGGCGCGCAGAAGGCGGTGCTCCACCTGTCTGAAGCCATCCCGGGCGCCGGCACCATCCGCTACAGCACCGAAGACGCCGAGCCGTTGCGTGCCCTGTTGCACTGCGTACGAGATGAGAGCGCTCAGGCAGCTCTGGACGTGCTGGCCGAAAGGGAACTGGAAGACAGCGCATCCACCGGCACCTACGGCACTCCCCAGGAACTCGGCGACCTCATGGCGCGCTTGCTCCAGCCCCGTACGGGCACCTATCCCGGTCGAGTGCTCGACCCTGCCTGTGGTGGTGGCACCCTACTGGCCGCTGCGGCCCGGCACGGTGCCTCAACGCTGGCCGGACAGGACCGTCTGCTCGTCCAGGCACAGCGCAGCACCGTACGGCTGCTGCTGGATTCGCCCGAGGTGGACGTCACAATACGCGCAGGCGACAGCCTGCGCGCCGACGCGTTCGCGGGCGTCGCCGTAGACGGTGTTCTGTGCAATCCCCCCTACGGTGATCGCGACTGGGGGCACGACGAACTCGCCTACGACCCTCGCTGGGAGTACGGGCTTCCCCCTCGCAACGAGTCTGAGCTGGCCTGGGTCCAGCACGCGCTGTCCCATCTCACCCCCAGCGGGTACGCCGTGATGCTGCTCCCGCCCGCCGTTGCCTCCCGGTCCTCAGGGCGGCGTGTACGAGCAGAGCTGCTGCGGAACGGTGTGGTACGGGCCGTGATCGCCTTGCCGCCTGGCGCGGCCACTCCTCTCCATATCGGCCTGCACCTATGGGTTCTCCAGCGGCCTGACCCGTCGGCCACGGTCTCGGACACCATGCTGTTCGTGGACACGGCCGAGGGCTCCGACGCCGACACTGGATCACGAAGCACACTGGAGGCGCCCCGCAGTCGACGCGAAGCGATCGACTGGGCGGAGCTCAGTACAGCAACGCTCACACCTTGGCACGCATACACCGAGGACCCCGCAGGATTCGCTGCAGAACCGGGCACCGCGCGGGCCGTCCCCATCATCGACCTGCTGGACGAGTTTGTTGATCTCACGCCCGCACGCCGTGTCCGCGCCGCAGCTCTCCCAGCCGACCCCGTGGCGACCGCTCGTCAGGCCGCCGAACTAGCCGATCGGCTGGCCGCAACCGTCGATGCGTTGTCCGCCGCGAGCGCAGTCGGAACCTGGCAGGCCGCTGATGGCCGTCGCGAGTGGCGCACGGCCACCGTCGCCGACCTGACCCGCGGCGGCGCCCTCACGCTGCATCGCGCCGTCCGATCACCGCAGGACACCGAAGTCCCAGCCGAGCATGCCGAACGGGCCGTCTTGACAGGACACGACCTAGCCACAGGCAGCCGGGCCACAGGTAAGGCCGCCGAACTCCGAGCAGGCCCGCACATCGTCATCGAGGTAGGAGACGTGCTGCTCCCCGCCCTACTCGGCTCACACGGCGCGGTGTCGCGGGTTGCCGACGAAGAGGACGCTAACTGCCTACTGGGACCGTATGTGCATCTGCTGCGCGCCGATCCCGAACGTCTGGACCCTTGGTTCCTGGCGGGATTCCTCGCCGCCGCCGATAACGTGAGCCGTGCCACCACAGGCACCTCGTCCATGCACCTGGACGCACGTCGGCTGCGCGTGCCGCTCCTGCCGCTGAAGGAACAGCGTCGCTACGGTCAAGCCTTCCGGCATCTGTACGACCTTCGTACCGCCGCCCGCCAAGCTGGCAAGGCCGCCACAGCGGCAACCGACGTACTATCCACGGGCCTTACCGCAGGGGCACTGCTCCCTCCGGATCCCGATTCCCCGTAACCCCGGCGACGCCATCACGCGTCGACAACACTGAGTCCCACCGGCCCCTCGCGCACCCCCAGGAAGGGAACCCTTGGACACCAGTAAGCACACGGAGCTGGCCAACCACGCCTGGTCCGTCGCCGACCTGCTGCGCGGCGACTACAAACAGTCCGACTACGGCAAGGTGATCCTGCCGTTCACCGTGCTGCGACGGCTGGAGTGCGTACTGGAGCCCACGCGGAACAAGGTCCTGGAGACGGTCGAGCGCTTCAAGGGCCAGGACATCGACACCGACCGCTTCCTGCGGAAGGCGTCCGGTCACCGCTTCTACAACGCCAGTGCCTACCGGCTCAAGAAGATCACGGGCGACCCAGTGCACGTGGCCAAGTATCTGAACGAGTACGTAGCTGCGTTCTCGCCGAACGCTCGCGAGGTACTCGCGAAGTACGAGTTCGCTCGACAGGTCAAGCGGCTGGACAGCGCGAACCTGCTCTACCAGGTAGTCGGCCGGTTCGCCGACCTGGACCTGCGTCCCGAGGTCGTGTCCAACCACCAGATGGGCTACATCTTCGAGGAGCTGATCAGGCGGTTCGCCGAGCAGTCCAACGAGACCGCCGGTGAGCACTTCACCCCGCGCGAGGTCATCGAACTGATGGTGAACCTCCTGGTCGCACCGGACGCCGACGCGCTGAGCACCCCCGGTGCCATCCGCACGGTGCTGGACCCGGCCTGCGGCACCGGCGGCATGCTCAGTGCCGCCGAGGAACGCATCACCGCCTTCAACCCCGACGCCACGGTCAAGGTGTACGGGCAGGAACTCAACCCCGAGTCGTGGGCCATCTGCCGGTCCGACCTGATGATCAAGGGCCAGGACCCAGACAACATCGTCTTCGGCAACTCCTTCAGCAAGGACGGCCACCAGAACGCCACGTTCGACTACCTCCTGGCCAACCCGCCGTTCGGCGTGGAGTGGAAGAAGGTCAAGGACGACGTCGAGTGGGAGCACGAGCACCTCGGCGACTCCGGCCGCTTCGGAGCCGGCCTGCCCCGCATCAACGACGGCTCGCTGCTGTTCCTCCAACACATGTGGTCGAAGCGGAAGCCGGTCGGCAACGGCGGCAGCCGCATGGCCATCGTCTTCAACGGCTCCCCGCTGTTCACTGGCGCAGCCGAGTCCGGCGAGTCGAAGATCCGCCAGTGGATTCTGGAGAACGACTGGCTGGAGGCGATCGTCGCCCTCCCCGACCAGCTGTTCTACAACACCGGCATCTCCACCTACTTCTGGATCCTCACCAACCGCAAGGCCCCCGGCCACGCGGGCAAGGTCATCCTGCTGGACGCCCGCGACTACTGGCAGAAGATGCGCAAGTCCCTCGGCGACAAACGCAAGATGATCGCCCCCGACCAGATCGGCGAGATCACCCGCCTGTACGGTGAGGCCCTCGCCGTCGCCGAGGACCCCAATCACCCCCTGCACGGCAAGGTGAAGGTCTTCCGCAACGAGGACTTTGGATACCGCCGCATCACCGTCGAACGCCCCCTCAGGCTCCGCTTCGAACTCACCGAGGAGACGCTGGCGGCCCTGGCCTCCGCCAAGCCCGTCCAGAAACTGGACCAGCCCGAGCAGTTCATCGAAGCCCTCCGCCCTCTCCTCGGCTCCACTTGGCCGACCAAGGCGGAGGCGTTCAACGCCCTCATGGACGCCGTGGTCTCCGCCGGCCTGCTGTGGCCGTCCGGCACGCCCTTCACCAAGGCCGTCCGCGACGCGATCGGCGTCCGTGACCCCGAGGGTGAGGTCCAGCGGGACCGCAAGGGCAACGCCGAGCCCGACCCCGACCTCCGCGACTTCGAGAATGTCCCCCTGGACGAGGACACCGAGGACTACCTCAAGCGCGAGGTCCTCCCCCACGTCCCCGACGCTTGGATCGACCACGCCAAGACCAAGATCGGCTACGAGATTCCCTTCACCCGCCACTTCTACATTTACGAGCCGCCCCGTCCGCTGGCCGAGATCGACTCGGAACTGAAGGCCTTGGAGGCGGAGATCCAGACGCTGCTGAGCGAGGTAACCGAGTGACCGAAATTGCTGGCCTGGGAAGCATCCCGAATTCATGGAAGACGGAACGCGCTAAGTGGTTGATCAATCGCCAGCGCCGACCGATTCGGCCAAACGACTTCGTAGTCACTGCCTTTCGTAACGGCGACGTCACGCTACGCACCAACCGGCGCACCGAAGGCTTCACTGAGGCCATCCAGGAGATCGGATATCAAGGAGTTCGGGTCGGCGACTTGGTCGTCCATAGCATGGACGGGTTCGCTGGAGCAATCGGTGTATCCGACTCCGATGGCAAGGCCTCCCCCGTCGTACATGTCTATACACCACAACCGAATGTCGATGCTCGCTATCTGGCATATGTCCTCAGGCGCATGGCACTGAGCGGGTTGGTAGCCTCTTTGGCCAAAGGAATCAGAGAGCGATCAACCGCCTTCGACGCAGCGACTCTAGCCGACCTACAGCTACCTCTACCACCCATGGAGGAGCAACGGAGAATTGCTGATTTCCTTGATGTCAAGACCGCCCACATCGACAAGTTGCACGCGTTTCGCGGACAGCAGCTCCGGGATCTGGAAGAGCGAGAACTAGCCATTATCGCCGATATGCTCTCCGGCGGTGCCACCAGCGAGGACGGCCGCCCCACAGGCTGGCCGTGGCTCCCGCACATCCCGCAGGATTGGTCCATTGGACCCGTTTATGCATACTTCTACACCGAACTGGGGAAGATGCTCAACCCAGACCGGTCGCGCGGCTCCAACCAACGCCCCTACCTACGGAATGCCAATATCCACTGGTACGAGATCGACACTAGCGATGTCGCCACCATGCACTTTGACCCAGATGAGGTCAAACGTTATTCACTCTCCCCCGGAGACCTGCTCGTGTGTGAGGGCGGTGCAGGCGTGGCTGAAGCGGCAATTTGGGATGGCAGGATAGCGGAATGCTTCTTCCAGAAGTCGCTGCACCGCGTCCAACGCTCCGGAAAGGTTCCCGTGGAGTGGCTCATGTATTGGCTACGGTTCGCAAAATCCTGCGGTGTCTTCGAAGCAGGAGGGAACATCGCCACGATCCCGCACCTCACAGGCGAGCAGTTGCGTCAGTACAGAATCCCGATCCCGAACAACGGCGAAACGCTCATACGTAGGACCGAGCAGACCATCAAAGCCATGGCCAAGGTGCGTATGGCGCTGAACCAAGCGCAGGAACTGCTCGCGGAGCGGAGGCAAGCGTTGATCACTGCAGCGGTGACCGGCCAGTTCGATGTGGCCTCGGCCTCAGGTCGGGGAGTTGTGGAGTAGTGCGATGAGCCCGATCTATCACGAGGCCGTGTTCGGGAACGCGATCGTCGCAGCCATGGTCGAGCGGGGCTGGAGCAAGGGAAGTCCCAGCGACTACCGGGCCGAACTGGGGCTGGACACCAAGGAGCTGTTCACCTTCATCGGGGCCACGCAGGCCGACGAGTGGAACGAGCTGGTGGCCCTGTACGGCGGTGATCCGGATGCGGCGCAGGCCGGGTTCGCCAAGCGCCTGGACCAGGCCATTGCCACTGACGGGCTGCCGGCCGTGCTCCGCAGGGGGGTGAAGGATCATGGCGTTCTCATCAGGGTCGCGTTCTTCAAGCCGAACCTGGTGGAGTCGGATGCGGTGCTGGACGACTACCGGGCCAACCAGCTGACCGTCGTCCGGGAGCTGGAGTACGCGACCAAGCCAGCCGACCAGGGCAACCGGCTGGACCTGACACTGTTCCTGAACGGGATCCCGGTGGCCACGGCGGAGCTGAAGAACCCGCTGACCGGGCAGGGCGTCGAGCAAGCCAAGCAGCAGTACCGCTCCGACCGGGACCCGACCGAGCTGATCTTCACGCGTCGGGTGATGGCGAACTTCGCCGTGGACCCGGACCTGGTATTCGTGACGACACAGTTGCGCGGGGCCAAGACCCGCTTCCTGCCGTTCAACACCGGTTCCAACGGCCCCGGGCAGCCGGGCGGGGCGGGCAACCCGGCCCCCACCGAGCCCGGAAAGTACGCCACGTCATACCTCTGGGAGCAGGTCTGGCAGCGGGACAACTGGCTGGACATGCTTGAACGGTTCGTGCACGAGCAGCGGACCAAGAGCCCAGGCGGGCGGACCACCAGGACGCTGATCTTCCCGCGGTTCCAGCAGTGGGACGCGGTCAAGAAGCTCACCGCGCACGCCGCCCGGCACGGCGCCGGGCACAACTACCTGGTGATGGCGTCGGCCGGGTCGGGCAAGTCCAACACCATCGCCTGGCTGGCCCACCGGCTGTCCTCGCTGCACACGCCCACCGACCCCGGCGCGCTGGACCCGGAGGCCGTCGCGAACGGGCTCAAGCCCGGGGAGCCGGTGTTCGACAAGATCATCGTCATCACCGACCGGCGGAACCTGGACGCCCAGCTCCGCGAGACCATCGGCTCGTTCGAGCAGACCGCCGGCCTAGTGGTCAAGATCGACGAGAAGCTGGGTACCAAGTCCGAGCAGCTCGCCAAGGCCCTGTCCCAGGAGACTGGGAAGATCATCACGGTCACCCTGCACACGTTCCCCGCGCTGATGGACTACCTGCGGCGCAACCCAACCGAGATCCAGGGCCGCACGTTCGCGATCGTCGTGGACGAGGCGCACTCCTCCCAGTCCGGCGACGCCGCCACCGCCGTGCGCGCCGCGCTGCGCGATCTGGGGCTGGATTCGGAATCCGAGGACGAGGGCGCCACCAGCGTCGACGCCAAGCTGGAACGCAAGGCCACACAGCGGAGCCAAGCAGCGAACCTGTCGTATTTCGCGTTCACCGCCACACCGAAGGCCAAGACGCTGGAGCTGTTCGGCGCCCTGGAGACCGTCAACGGCAAGGCCACGTACCGGCCGTTCCACACCTACTCGATGCGGCAGGCCATCGAGGAGGGCTTCATCCTCGACCCGCTGCGCAACTACGTCACCTACAACACGTACTGGCGGCTGGTGAACGAGAACCCCGAAGACATCGAGGTCGACCCGGCCAAGGCCAACCCGCTGCTGGCCCGGTACGCGCTTACCCACGACTCGACCGTCGCCCAGCACGCCAAGATCATCGTTGAGCACTTCCGGGCGCACACCCTGGGCCGGCTCGGCGGCCGGGCCAAGGCGATGGTGGTGACGGCCTCCCGGCACAGCGCCGTCCAGATGTCCCGCGCCATCAAGCAGCACATCGACGACATGGGGTACGGCATCGGCGTGCTGGTCGCGTTCTCCGGGCCCCTCACCTACCAGGGCGAGGAGACCACCGAGGCCAAGGAGAACGGCGGACTGTCGGAAAGCGCACTGCCCAAGGCGTTCGCCTACACCCGCGCCGACGACATGACCACCAAGGCGGGCGGTCCCGGCAAGCCGGAGTACCGCATTCTGGTCGTCGCCGAGAAGTACCAGACCGGGTTCGACCAGCCACTGCTGACTACCATGTACGTCAACAAGAAGCTGACCGGCATCGCGGCGGTGCAGACCCTGTCCCGGCTCAACCGAACCACCGACCGCAAGTCCCAGGCCGATCTAGCCGTGCTGGACTTCGTCAACGAGGCCGCGGACATCCAGGAGGCGTTCCGCCCGTTCTTCGAGGAGGCGATGACCCTCCCCTCCGACCCGAACCTGCTCTACACCGCGCAGAGCCGGGTCATGTCCGCGCCGATCCTGGTCGGCTCGGAGATGCAGGCGTTCGCCGAGGCGCACCTGGCCGCCGAGGAGCAGGCGGCCGGTTCCCAAGCCAAGTGGGAGAAGCTGCATGCCGAGCTGTACCGGCTGCTGAACCCCGCCGTCGAGCGCTTCACCGAGCTGGTCGACAGCGAGGACACCGAAGACCACGACACCGCAGAGACGTTCCGTGCGGACCTGAACGACTACGTCCGCAAGTACGGGTTCCTCGCGCAGATCGTGCCGTACCGGGACGCTGAACTGGAGCGCCTGTACCTGTACGGCCGCCACCTGCTCAACCGGCTCCCCCGCCGCAACGACGGCGGCGTCGACATCGGCGAGGTCGACCTGAGCCACCTGCGGGTCGAGCAGACCGGCGAGCACGACGTCAGCCTGTCCCCAGAGGGCGCCACGCTGGTCAAGGGATTCGGCGAGGGCTCCGGCGGCGCCAAGGAGCCGGAGAAGTCGCCGCTGTCGGAGCTGATCGAGAAGTTCAACGCCAGGTTCGGCACGGACTTCACCGAACAGGACCTGATCGTCCCGTTCGAGGAGGCGATGGCCGATCCCAAGGTACGGCAGGCGGCCGTCGCCAACGACGAGGAGAACTTCGGGGTCGTCTTCAACGACGTCTTCGAGGACAAGATCGCCGACCACATCGACACCATCGCCGGCCTGGGACACCAGTACTTCGGCCCGGACAAGAGCTTCAAGAACGCGCTCAACCGCAGTGCCCGCAGCGCGGCGTGGCGACTGATCCGCCAGCAGGAGGGCGTGGTCGACGACGTAGCCTGATCCGCTGGTCCAGCGCTCGTTCCAGACCGACTTCGGACGAGCGCTGGACAGGCGATCTTCACCGTGAGAACACTGGCCTGACAGACGAACGCAGGCGCGAGCGGGGAGCTGATGCCGGGAAAGCCGATCGCCGGACGCTACGAGCTGATCGGGGAGATCAGCGCAGGGGGAATGGGAACGGTCTGGCGGGGCTATGACTCCGTGCTCGACCGCGAGGTGGCCGTCAAGCTGATCCGGCCCGACATGCTCGCCTCACCGAAGGTCGCCGAGGAGTTCGCCAAACGGTTCCGCCGCGAGGCCCGGGTCACCGCCCGCATCCGGCACCACGGCGTCCCCCAGGTGTACGACGCGGTCCTGGACAAGTCCTTCGACCGCCTCTACCTGGTGATGGAGCTGATCCACGGCACCAGCCTGCGCGCCTACATCAACCCCGACGACCCGCTGCCCATCGCCTGGGCCGTCGCCATGGGCGCGCAGATCAGCACCGTTCTGTCCCATGCCCACGCCGTGCCGGTCGTCCACCGCGACCTCAAACCGGACAACGTCCTCGTGGCGCCGGACGGCACGGTCAAGGTGCTCGACTTCGGCATTGCGGCGATCCTGCGCACCGACATCACCAAGCTCACCCCGGCCGGGCAGCCGATCGGCACCAGCAAGTACATGTCGCCCGAGCAGATCCGCGGCGCCCAGATCACTCCCCACAGCGACCTGTACGCCCTCGGCTGCATCCTGTACGAGCTGCTGTGCGGCCGACCGGTCTTCGACGGCCACAGCGATTACCAGCTGTGGCAGCAGCACACGTCCGCATCACCCCGGCCACCGCACGAATTGCGCGACGGCATCCCCGCCGACCTGGAATACCTCGTTCTGGAGTTGCTGAAGAAGAGCCCGGAGCACCGCCCGCAGGATGCCTACGCGGTGTACGAGCGTCTGCTGCCGTTCCTGCCAGCACCCGGGTCGTCGCTGCCCATGGTGGAGGGGCAGCTGCTGAATGTTCCCGACCCGACCCACATGTTCCGCCGCCCCAACGCGCCGCATCCACGGCCCACACCGGCTCCGCCCGCGGTCACCGCCGCGACCGCCGTCGACCCGAACGTCTTCCCCGCCACAGGCCTCCGAGACGCCATCAGGACGGCGGTCGAGCAGTCCGACGCGTTGCTTGAGGAAGAGCGCTTCGCACAGGCAGCGGACGTGCTCCAAGCGGTCATCACTCCGGCAGCCGAAGTCATGGGCGCCGAAAGCCGCCGTGTCCTGCAACTACGCATGCGCCGCGCCGCAATCCTCGTCCTCAGCGGCGATCCCCGCCGCGCCCTGGCAGAGTTCAACGCCCTAGCCGCCGCCTACGTCCGCGCCGAGGGAACGGCCAGCCCCAACGCCCTCGAGTGCCGCCGCCAGGCCGCCCACTGCCGCGCCGAACTAGGTCAGGCCACTACCGCCCTCAAGCAGTTCCGCGAAGTACTCGACCAGGTCCGCAAGAATGAGGGAGACGCCTCCCCCACCGCGTTGGACCTGCGCCGCAACATCGGTGTGCTGCTCATCGCAGAAGGTGACGCCGAGGCAGCATTCGACGTTCTCGAACCCCTTCACGAAGACCTGTGCCTGCTCAACGGCCCAGACCACGAGGACACCCAGGAGATCGCCGACCTCCTAGCCCGCCTACGCCTCTAAGCTGCGAGGTCCTCCTCCGCTAGGAGTTGGGCTGACGTCTGCGCTTAACTTTCGATTTGAAGCAATCTGAGAATTTCTTCAAAATGTTGCATCTGTCTGGATAGTGCTGCCAGAGTGCTCCTCATGGACCTCCAAGCGCTGGCCGCTTCCCCTGTCGGCACTCTCGTTCCAATCGAGGGCCTGGACACCAGAACGGGCCGAACCTATAAGCACAAGGCATTCGTGCCGACCGCTCTGCCGCACGAACTCGTGCTCGAACCCTCGACCTACAGCGCCATCTCCGATGCGGTAGCGGAAGTAGTACGGCTCGACGAGGCATCCAAGAAACTACCCAGCCCCTCATCGCTCGCGCAGACCACCATCCGTGTTGAGGCAGTCAGCACTACCGCTCTAGCAGGAAGCCGCACCTCTCTTATAGAAGTCCTCAAAGGAGAGATTCTCCCTCGCTACAAAAGATCACCTGCGGCAATTGAGGCGATCAACTACATCCAAGCCGCGGATCATGGTCTTACGTGGACCAAAAACGAGCCAATCTCAATCGGACTCATCAACTACCTTCACAAGGCGCTCCTAAAGGATACCCCTGCAGACACGCACGCGGGCACCCCAAGATCAACTGTCACCTTCATTGGCGACAGCCCAACCCTGGAGGAATCACGTTTCGTCCCTCCACCTCCCGAGCACCTTCATGACTCACTTCGATCCTGGATCGAATGGGCCAACAAGGCAGACCAGATTCCCACTCTGGCCAAAATAGCCCTTAGCCATTACCAATTCGAGACGCTGCATCCATTCACCGAAGGAAACGGGCGCCTCGGCCGGCTCATCTGCACGCTTCAGTTGGCCCGCAGCCGTCAGATAACCCACCCCCTCCTACATCTTTCCACCTGGATGCTGTCGAAAAAGTTCCAATATCACGACCACCTCCTCCAGTGCAGCAAAAAAGGAAGGTTCGATGAATGGATCCAGTTTTTTTGCCAGGCGGTACAGCACCGGTCCAGGGAGACGACGAGGAAGATCGACGAGCTGATCCATTGGAGGAGGGAGATCGTGAACGAACTGCACAGAAGGGGAAGGAGAGGAGTCATACACCAAATCGTCAAAAACTTGATCGGATACCCGGTCGTTACACCCCAGATGGCAGCCGGTCAGCACTCCGTATCCTATCAAGCCGCCAATGCGGCGATACTCCACCTAGAAGACATGAAAATCCTGCACGAACAAACCGGTGGAGCATATGGCCGAATTTTTGCCGCCCCTCAAGTGCTATCCATTATTTCGCCTTAGCAACTCAAAAATCCTAGGCGGAAGGGCCCGGCGCCATGAGGCATCGGGCCCTCGCCATAAACATCCGATTGAGCTACACGATTTATGGAAAAATAAAGGCTGTCTCGTAACGATGGGCGTCTTGGTTGATGGTCGTGTGGGGCAGGTGATCACGGCTGAACGAGAGGAGTGGATCGGCCCGCCCCCTAGGCTGAGTGTCCGGCGGTTCCACAAGCTCGTGCGGATGGTGGCCGAGCGGGGTGGGCTGAAAATCGCCGATGGTAGGCCAGGCATCCGTGGACGTTGTCGTTGGTCAATTGAGTGCTGCTGGTCTCGGTGTACTGGGCACCAACCTGACCTTGCAGCAGGTCAGGCCGCTGTTCGGGATCTCCCATACCGCCGCGCACCGAGTGGTGGACCCCCTCCGCTGCTGACGCTGCAACCGATCCGACACTGCCGCCGATGGCAAGCAGGACCCGAAAAGGTGGACGTCGTCGACGGCTCGCTGGTACTCAGTCACCGTGCAGATCACCATCAACGCCGGCACCCGCCTGGTCGTCGCGGTCGGTGACCCGGTGCCGGGCAACCGCAACAATTGCCAGGCATACCGCGACTCCTGCATCGATCGTGCCCTGGCCGGGCGGCGTGGGATAGCCGACAGCATCTACCGGGACAACCTCGGTGTGATCGTTCCCTACCGGCGTCCCCGCCGCTGCCCGTCTAGCAGGAAGACCTCAACGCGGCGCAGCGCCTGCGCCCGCATCGAGCAAACCATGACGCACCTGAAGGTGTGAACGATCCCGCGAGACTACCGCCGCCAGGCACGTACGGTGCACGGCACCGTTACCGACATCGCCTACCTGCACAGCCTGGCCCGCACCACCAGCACCCGACCAGCCAGAGCCCTCCAGCACCAGAGCTACGCGATAACCTTTACTCAGGCATGTTGGGGTCGGGGCCAGTCCTTCGCCTCAGGCAGGGTGTCGAAGACCCGATCCATGGTGTGGGGGTCGAACACTGTATCCGCTTCCACAATGTCGATCCAATCGGAGTCGGTGAACTGGAACATCCACAAGGCATCCATTTCGAAGTCCCCGTGTGCCTCCGGTAGGTGCCCCATCTCCTTCTCCATGGCGTCGCGATCGAGGCCATCCCCTCCGGTCCGCCCCTCGAGATAGGAGCGTGCAGCCTCGTCCAACATGATCAGCTCAGCGATCGTGTGGGGGACGGGGACGCGCCCGGACTCCAGTTCCTTGCACAGGTCCATGCAAGTCTGCGCTAGCCGCAGGTAGAACTGAGGTGCTTGGGCGACCAGGGATCTAGGGAATCCTACCGCTGGGCCCTCGACGCCCCACATTAGATCCTCGGCATGAGAGACGATCACCTCGGAAATCTCAGCCAGTGACTTGTAAATCGCGGCAGCCCAGCGAGGACCAACATCCCACAGGCCGCACATGCAGTCATCCAAGTCACCTTCCAGGTCCTCACTCTGGCAGCTGCATGACCCACCGGGAGCACACTGGTTGACAACCTCGCCGTCGCCGCGGGATTTGGAGTGTCCAGGACACCCCTCGCACCAGTCGCACCCGCCCGGAGGGCACTGCGCGACCGGGAACAGTTTCGCCCAGTCGATGAAGGCATCCGGATCGGGCAGCTCGGGGATGTCCAGCTCGGTGATGAACAGAGACGCGAGGGGGTAACGTCCATCTGCTTCGCCGACCCTCTCCTCCTGGACTTTTTCCAGGTTCGCCTTGACGCTGGCGGGAAGGCTTACCCAGAGCCCGGAGAGAGCTTCACGGCCATCATCGACGTTGAGTATGTTACAGATGGCGACGGCCTCGTGCGGCCAATCCACTGTGGCTACCGCATCGATTTCCAGGCCGCTGCCTTTGTCGACAAGCGCCATGATGCGCGACTTGGTCGTCGTGTGTTGAGGTACGAAGGCCAGAACATTTCTGGGCACAGCGAACTCCTCCTGATGCAGGACAAGACTGCATCGGCAGCAGTGAAAGAGTGAGGGGATGCGCTGGTTGTCCCGGTGCTTCCAAGGACTCCGCTTCGCAGGGTGCCAAGCTAACACAAGTCGTCTACCCGCACAACGCGTAAAAGCGCCTCTGGTGGTTACCCACCCTCGATGAACCTGCGTCCGACGCTTCCGCCCCAGCACTACCCAAGCCCGAGCCGCGGCGTCCGACCGCCGAACGCCTCCCGTCGACGGAAGCAGAGCCGTCGGCCGGCTGGCAGCCACCGGACCTGGTAGGTGCCTGGATGAATATCCGGTACGGTGCGGCGGTCTCGCTACAGTGGCTGGGCAATAGAATCACGGGAAGGAGGGGACCATGAGGGTACTCTACGATGTCGACTCTGACGTCCCCCCCTCCTTCTATCTGGTCGTTCCCCGCGCCACCAGCGGATACACGTCCGGTGAACTCCCCATACGCGAGGTGGTCTCCGGCGCACGTGAGCACTCCTCGCCACAGGCGATAGCTGGGCTACGGCAGGAGATCGACAGGCTTGATCAATTCCGTGCCGATGCCGCCCTTGCGGGTCCTGGCGGCATCCGCATGCTCCTCCAGGCTAAGTTCTCCTCGCGCTCCAATGCGACGATGCTCTCTCGGTACGGAGAACTGACTAAGATCATCGCCGCTTTCGCTGACTGTCGCGGCCGGATGGGCTTCGAGCTCCCCTCCCTGTTTGAAGCCGAGACCATCCCCGCCCCCCGACCTGTGCCATGGTCGCCATTGCTGGAGACCACATCGGGGTCATTGGCCGTAAAGGCGATCCGCCGTCTTCCCGATCTCTCCCGTGAATCCCTGCCGAGCACCTTGCCTAACAGCAGTCCGCGGGTGGAGCTCGCGATTCCTCAGCAGGTGCTTCATGACGTTTTCGCTGCCTTCCTGCGGATGCTGGACGACCAGCTAGTCCGCCTGCGACTCCTCTTGTTCATCGCCTTGGCCGCGCTGACACGAACAGCCTGCGTGGCCGCGTTCGTCCTGGTTCTCATAGCCGTGTGTCTGCGGTATGGGCTTCGCCACGAGCCCTCGGACGACGACGAGCGGTTCCTCCTTCGCACGCCGGAACTAATCCGGCGGGGAGAGTGATGACCTGCTAGGACCACGCTCCCCGCCATGAGACTGGGGAGCTGGTACGTTGGATTCGCTGTTTCGTCTGCTGGCCGAGGGCGGGCCTGTTACCTGGGTCGCCGCGCTCGGTGCTGCGGTCATCGTCGCGCTCGTGTTCTATCTCGGAGTGGCGATGTTCGCCACGCTCATATCCCGTGATCAGCGACGGGGCAAGATGCGTTACCGCGTCTTCCTCGACCTGCTGGAGCTGTTCCAGCGCCGGGGTCCCCGATGAACGCCCCCGCGCCGAGGGCTACTGCGCCCCGCCGTCGGGGCCGCCCGCCCTGCTGCCCGCGTGAGGTCACCATCCGCGTGGTCGAACTGCATCGCCAGGGCCTGAGCTTGGCGCAGGTCGCTGACGTCCTCAACGCCGAGAGCGTACCCACGCCGGCTGGTAAAGCACGCTGGACCAAGTCGCACGTGGATCGGTTGCTGTCCACGCACCACGCCCAAGACGTCATGGCAGAGCTGGACGTTCAGAACGAGAATCACACTCTCGCCGATGGCCGCAGCCCCCATACAGTCCAGGAGCGCCGACAGTGAACGGGTAGAAGGCCACGCGCTCCGTGCCGCATGGCACGGAGCGCGTACGGACACCGTTGAGGGGACGAACCCTGGCAGAGCGAAGGCCCAGCGTGTAGGTAGGACGCTGGGCCTTGCGGTGTTACCATCAGTGTTCGGTCAACTGCATAGCGCCTAGCCGCCTATTGGGATGTGGTGGACGTCGCCGATGGGGTGGGGTGTCCATGTGCGGTTGGGCTGGGTCGCCCCTCGGACCCGAACCGACCGCACACGTCGACAGGCAGGACGGATACACCGCTAGGCAGCAGACGCGAACGGTAGGGCGTCGGTCAGGGTGATGGTGTTTGGGGTTTCTGGGCGTGACGCCCCTCGGACACCAAAGTTGTACATGTCTGGATGTTTCCGGACAGGGTCGACCGTCACTTGAGGTCGGCTCCGGCTGAGCTCGGGTGGTTTCGCCGGACTGGGGCTGGCCGTGCAAACACTCCTCCGCCGCTCTGTACCTGCTGGCCGAGGCATTCGACGACGACCCGTTCCGATCCTGGCCTGGCGGGGCAGGTCCCGGGAGGAGCTGCTGAGCGACCTGCGCGGGACCTCGGCCGACGAGGGACCGCGACGGCCCAGCCTGCTCGATGTCGACGACGTTCCGTTCAGCGCGTATGGAGGACTTCTTCACCGGCGAGCGGGTGCCCCCGCCCGCACCGGTCGACCTGCTGCTGCGCGCCCTGGAACCCCCTCGGATCGAAGTGCGGGGCACCGCTGCTCGCCCTGCTCGCCCCGATCTACCGGGGCTTCGCCGTTCAGGACGAGGAGACCGCACCCCCGTCGTCCTGAACGAGGATCGCCGCCGCTCCGCGACACCGCCCCGGCTGGGGATGGAAAAGCTTCATGTTCAACCGGCGGCTTCGACCAGTGGCTTGTTCCGAGTTTTCAGCTCAGTGCGTATACGCAGAAGCTCACCGCTCTGTCGAAACGCCGGGAGGCCAGGTCGTCCTGGCGGATGTACCAGATCATCGAACCGTCGGAATAGTCGAACGCCTCCTGCGTGAGGACCTGGGCCAGCAGAACCCACTGGTCTGCTTCAGCGGCAAGTTCCGCGTAATACTTCCTGAACAGCGCCTGCCGCTCCTCGTCCCCCGGGTAGGGCTGCTCGGAGTCCGGTGCCTCGTCGGGCGGCAGCACCCCGCGGTCCCTCAACTCGTGCTCGGCCATGGACCAGTGGTCAGGGGTCTCTGCGATATTTGCGAATCCGCCGACCTGTATGTTCCCCAATCGGCCATCCGGCGGTATGCCATCGCAGCGTTCGTGGTATTCCTCGCACGCCTGGAGCCCTTCGGCTCCGGGCCCCAGCAATCCGTCGGCCTCCAGCCAGTCGGCGTACTCGCTGCCCCACACCCAGTGGGGCGGGCTTTTCCTGCTCCATGAGACCGAGGCGTACAAGGGACGGCGTTCGAGCACGTCGAACTCGTCCTGTGGGGCGGCCCGCTCGGAGGTCTCGGCTCCCGCCGGCACGTACCTCACGGACCCTCGCCCGTCTACGTCGTTATCGCCGAACAGCAGTAGTCGCCCGTCTTCGGGAAAACCGACTTCCAGGTACTTCCGGGGCAGAGCGGCACAGTCGAGGGTCAGGATCAGCGAGTGCCTGTCCCAGGTGGCATCCGCGGGCAGCATCGGCAGACCGCCGATGTGCCCGATCTCCCGGCCCTGCCCATGCGTTTCCAGGGACAGGCACGGGCGGTACCACTTCCGAAGCGTTTTTATCGCATCCGCCGACACACCGCGCCGACGCGCATTCTCGAAGAAAGTCTCTTGAGTGGCCATGCGCTGAACGCTAGCAGGCATCTCCGACAACAAGTCTTCCTTCGCCGAGCTGGTGAATCCGCCGCGCCGAGTGCGCTGCGCTGTTGCGCGGGCCGCGCCTCAGTCACCGGGCGGGCGGGACGACCCGGCGGTGCGGAGGCGGTGGCCGGGTGAATGGCGGCAACCGGTTGGCAACCGTCCGGCAACCGGTTGTCGGCACAGTCCCTGGGCAGCCGTGGCGTCAGGGCCATCGGCCGGAGAGAGGAGAAACCATGGCGGGTAAGGCCGTCGTCAGCCTGACCACGGGGCTGGAGGACCCCGAGCGGGTCACGGTGGCGTTCCTGGTCGCGGTCGGAGCGGCCGAGCAGGGACGTCCGACACTGATGTTCCTCACCAAGGAGGCCGCCCGGCTGGCCCTGGAAGGCGTCGCCACCGGCGTGGCGTGCGACGGCTGCCCGGCGTTGGCGGACCTGGCGGCCCGATACGTCAAGGCGGGCGGACGCTACCTGGTCTGCCCGATCTGCTTCGACGCCCGCAAGCTCGACCGGACGCAGCTCATCGACGGCGCGGATCTCGGCGGCACCGTCGTGATGTGGGAGTGGATCGGCGACGAGGGCGCGACCACCTTCAGTTACTGAGCACGTATCCAGAAGTCATCCAGAAGTCCCGCGCGTGACCGGTGTGAGGCCGCCGGAGCGGGCCACCGACCCAGAACTCGTAGCCCCGGTCGTCCCCGTATTCACGCAACGGCACACTGCCCTCACAGATCCCTCGGCTTGGTAGGGCGCTGGGCCTTGCGGAATTACTATCCGTGTTCGAGCAGGTACGTGACGCCTATGCGCCTATCGGGATGCGGTGGACGTCACCGATCGGGCGAGCGAGGTATGTGTGGTTGGGTGGGGTCGCCCCTCGGACACGTCGTGGTAATTCACGAAGAAGCGGGACAAGGTGGGCTTGTTCCGCTTCTTCGCGTGTGGGGTGACGTGTGGTCTCGGCTGGGAACGGGATCGTGGTGATGGCCGACGAGGTGTCCGCCGGTTCCGGACAGGCGATGCGTCAGCCCCGGGGCGGTGGCGGGTGAACGCGGCGAGGGGAAGGTGACCACCGCCGGCCCGGCCGCGACCGGACTGGTCATCGCTGCCATGGGCCGGTAAAGCTCTTCACGGCAAAGCACGGCAGATGGTCATCTGCCGCGCTTTGCGCGTTCATGAGGACGAGGGGACCGGTGCTGCTCGCCGGGCGCTGCCTGGCGGGGTCAGCGGAGGGAGTTTCCGCCGTCGGCGACGATGGAGCGTCCGGTGATCCAGGCTGCTCCCTCACCGCACAGGAACGCGATGACCTCGGCCAGGTCTTGCGGGGTGCCGGCGCGGCCCAGTGGTGTGGCGCGCGCGGCGGCGGCCAGGAGCCGTTCCGGGTCGGGGCTGATGTCGCGCAGCGCGTCCGTCGCCACCACGCCGCCGCTCACCAGGTTGACCGTGATGCCGTCGCGGCCGAGTTCCACGGCGAGGTAGCGGACGACGCTTTCGGCCGCGGCCATGGCGGCGGCGATCGCCGCGTAGCCGGGGACGTGCCTGCTCGTCCCGGTGCTCACGGTCGTCACGACACGGCCGCCACCGTTCAGTTGCGGGCGTGCCGCCGCCACCAGGGCGAGGAGGGAGCCGACGCGGGCGGCGAACATCTGCTCGTAGGTGTGCCAGGGCGTTTCGAGGGCCTTTCCCAGGGACGGTGAGGCGGAGCCGAAGCCTGTCGCGTTCGCGATGACCGCGCGGACGGGGCCGAGCCGTTCACCCGCTGCGCGCACGAACTCCGCGCACTGGTCCCGGTCCGCGACATCCAGCGCGAAGGCGGCGGCGTGTCCGCCGTTGCGGTCGATCTCGTCGACGACTTCGGCGGCGGACTCGGCGTTGCGGTGGTAGCCGACCGCGACGGCGTAACCGTCGCGTGCGAGCGCGAACGCGGTGGCCCGGCCGATGCCCCGGCCGGCTCCGGTGATGACGGCGGTCTTCACGGGCGGCCCCCGAAGGTGATGTGGTCGCCGTCCGCCGCCTCGGCGTAGCGGCGCCGTGCCTCCTGCTGGAGCGTCGCGGATTCGGAGGAGGCCAGTCTCTCCGCGAAGAGGGCGGCCTCAAGCCGGAGACCTTCGGTGAGCGGCAGCCGGGAGCCCTCGACCAGTGCGCGTTTCGCGGCGGCGAGCGCGGCGGCGGGGCGGGACGCCATGTGGCGGGCCAGTCGCAGTGCCTCCGGCTGGAAGCCGGGGGCGGGCAGGACCCGTTCGACGATTCCGGACGTCCTGGCCTGGTCGGCGGTGAGGACGTCGCCGGACAGGACGATGTCGGCGGCCCGGCCGGGACCGATCAGCCTGGCCAGGCGCTGGGTGCCGCCCGCCCCGGGAATGATGCCGAGCGCGGTCTCGAGCAGGCTGAAGTGGGCGGCGGACGAGGCCCATCGCAGCGTGCACGCCAGGGACAGTTCGAGGCCACCGCCCCAGGCCTGGCCGTCGATCGCGGCGATCACCGGCTGGGGGATCCGCTCGATGCGCCGCATCGCGGTGTACCAGATCTTGGCCCGCGGCACCGGCCCGCGGGACAGTTCGGCGAGCTCGTCCAGGTCGGCGTGGGCGACGAAGTAGCCGGGGACGCCGCTGGTCAGCACCACGACGCCGATGCCGGGCGTGTTCTCCAGCCGGGCGAGTTCCGCGTCCAGTTCTTCCAGCGCGGCGAAGGTGAGGAAGTTGCGCGGCGGGTTGCGGTAGGTGAGGACGGCGACGCCGTCGCCGTCCTCACGGCTCCACATCGTCATGTCAGCCCTTCGGGGAGTCGAGTCCGTGTTCGGCGAGGAAGCTCAGCACGGCGTCGTTGAAGAAGTCGGGGTTGTCCTGGTTGGCCAGGTGGGCGGCGTCCGGGACGACGAGGTGCCGCGCCAGCGGGTCCCGGCGTTCCCAGACGGGCATCGCGGTGCGGAAGTTGCCGAGCCGGTCGTGTTCGCCGTGCAGCAGCAGTTCGGGGATCTCGATCCGGTATCCGGGCTCGGGGTGGAGGGCGCCGACCAGGCTCGCCATGACCGCGACCATGTCGCGGTGCGCCATCCGGCTCGCGGCCTCACGGACGTACTCACGGACCTGCGGGTCCCGGGCGGACGCCCTGGCCTCCTGGCGGATCAGCGTCTTCCGCGGGTACCAGGGCAGCATCCGGACGACCGCCCTGGCCTGGAGCCGTTCCCGGCGGGACAGCGGCAGGGTGTTCCCGGCACAGCCCAAAGCCACCAGGCCCGAGGCTCTGCCGGGATGGTGGTAAACGATCTCCTGGGAGAGGTTGCCGCCCATCGACTGGCCGACGAGCACGGTCCGCTCGATGTCCTCCCGGTCGAGGATCGCCAGCAGGTCGTCGGCCGCCTCCCGCAGCGTCCACGGGACCCGGTTGGGGATCGAGCGGCCGTGGCCGCGGACGTCCCACAGCAGGATCCGGTACCGGGCGGTGAACGCCTCGATCTGTGGCTCCCACGTGCGGTGGTCGAGGGTCGCGCCGTGCGTGAAGACGATCGGGGGGCCGTCGTCCGGCCCGCCGATCCAGTAGTGGATCTCGCAGTCGGCGCGCTGGAGGGTCCGGTGCCGCAGCGTCACCGCTCCGCCCCCTCGCCCAGGATGAGGACCGACGTGCCGTAGTGGACGCTGTGGTCGGACGGTGTGCCGGGCCCGGCCGTGGCGGGCGGCTCGCCGTTGCCCTGGTTGCGGTCGTAGTGCGGGAAGTTGCTGCTGGACAGCATCAGGCCGATGCGGTGGCCCGCCCTGAAGCGCTGGGCCGTGTGCCCGAGGTCGATCTCCAGCCGGACCGGTTCCCCGCGCGGCACGGGGGTGTCCGGGCCGTCGCGGTGGCTGAGCCGGACCACCCCCTCGCAGACCGGCAGCAGGCGACCGTCCGGCAGGTGGTCCACCAGCCGGGCCATCACGTCGGCGTCGGCCGCGTCGGTGGCGAAGCCGAGCCGGAGCCGCACCCGGCCGACGACGTCGATGTCCTCGGTGAGCGCGTCGCCGAGGTAGAGGAGTACGTCCGGTCTTGCGGCCGTCCGGCTGAGGTCCAGTGGCCCGGGGGTGAGGCGGCCGAGGTGCAGGACGCGCCCGCCACGGCTCGGCACCGGGTCGGCCGGATCGTGGACGTAGCCGTCGGGCGCGGCCGGGCTCGCCGTGTCGGGTACGGCGGTCAGCCGACCCGGCGTCCGGCCCGGGACGGCGGGGCCGGTCAGGTGCAGGACGTGCCCGGCGACGTCCGCGGGCGGCCACTGCTCGGCGGTACGCCATTCGTCCGCGCCCATCAGGAAGTACAGGACGGGGTCGGATCCGCCCGGTCCGTCCAGGCAGCGGCGGAAGAACTCCAGGTGCCGGGCGGGCAGCCGGGCGGCCGCCGCCGAGGCCGCGACCCCGAAGTTCACCTCGCCCTGCAGATGGGACAGGGCGCCGGTGTGCGCCCAGGGGCCGACGATCAGCTCGTGCCGCAGGTCCGGTCGTAGCCTGCGCATCTCCAGGTGCCCGCGAATGGTCGCGCCGGCGTAGACGTCGTACCAGCCCGTCACCGACAGGACCGGCACCTCCACCGCCGCGGGGTCCCAGTCGGGCAGCGCCCGGACCCGCCCGCCCAGCAGGTCACCGATCCTGATCGGGAATCCGGGCAGGTCCAGTTCCGGCATGTCCGCGAGCGGCAGCCGCCGCATCGCCCGTTCCGGGCCGTGGATCAGCGACGCGACCTTCGCGGCCAGCGCAGGGTCCGTGTCCGGGCTCTGCCGGCCCAGCCAGTCGGCGGCCATGTAGGCCAGCCACCCGACGAGGTGGTCCAGCCGCAGCGCGCCGCCGGTGTCGCGGAGGTCGGCCGCCGCGCCGGTCGTCATGGCCGGGGCGATCCCCCGCAGGTGCGGCGGACGTTCCGCCGCCCCCAGCCAGGCGACGATGCCGAGGTAGGACGTGCCCGCCAGGAACACGTTGCCGTCGCACCAGGGCTGTGCCGCCGCCCATTCCACGGTGTCGTAGGTGTCCTCGGCCTCCTGCTCCCACATGACGGCCTGCCACTCGCCGTCGGAGTCGAAGCGGCCCCGGGTGTCCTGCACCAGCGCGGCGAACCCTCCGGCGAGGCAGTGCTGGGGCTGCAGCGTGTCGGAGCTGATCTGCCGCCGTCCGTACGGCGTCCTGAACACCACGACCGGGGCCGGGGACGCGGGCCGCCACAGGTCGCCGCGCAGCAGCACGCCGTCCCGCATGGGGGTCTCGACGCCGCCTTCGATGCGTCCCAGTTCCGTCATCACACCGCCTTGAGGGTGAGCATCGTCCGGGCCATCTCGTTCCAGCCGGCGGTCGCGCCGCCGTCCACGGTGAGGGCGCATCCGGTGAGGAAGGAACTGCCGGGCAGCGCGGCGAACACCGCGGCGCGGGCCTGCTCCTCGGGGGTGGCCAGCCGGCCGGTGGAGGTGGTGGCGATCAGGGAGTCGCGGAGCGGGCCCGGCGGCCACAGCTCGTCCACCATCCCGGTGTGCGTCGGCCCGGTGACCAGGGCCACCGCACGGATCCCCTGCGCGCCGTAGTCGACGGCGACGGACTGGGCGAGGCCGATGAGGGCGTGCTTGGCCATGTTGTAGACCGGGGAGCGGGGTGTCGCCGCCACCCCGCACATCGATGAGGTGAACACGAACACTCCCCCGTCCGTGCGCATGTGCCTGACCGCGGAGCGCACCAGGTAGAAGTTGGCGTCGCAGCAGACGCCCATCACCTTGCGGTAGTCGTCGTCGGTGATGCTGTGCGGGCGGCCGGGAACGTTGATGCCGGCGTTGCCGTGGACGACGTCGAGCCGGCCGTGCCGGGCGACCACCCCGTCGACGACCTCGGCGACCTGTGCCGGGTCGGAGACGTCCGCCTGGACGATCCCCTCTCCGGCGGTCAGGTCCACGCCGACGACCTCGGCGCCCACCGCCCGGAACAGTCTCATCGAAGCGGCGCCGATGCCGCTCGCCGCGCCCGTGACCAGGACGACCCGGCCGTCGAGGCGGCCGAAGACGTCGCCGTCCGCTGCCCTGTCCGTCATGGTCATCCGTTCCTCCTCAACGACCGGTGAACTCGGGGCTGCGCTTCTCGACGAACGCACGCGCCCCTTCGACCGCGTCATGGACTTCTCTGTTGTTGCGGATGTGGAAGCCGTTCTGGATGCGCAGCGCCTGTTCCAGCGGCTGCCCGTACACCCGTTCGCGCAGTTGCTTGTAGAGCCCGATCGCGCGGGTCGGGCCGGCCGCGAGGCGACGCGCTTCGGCGAGCACCACGTCCTGGAGCTCTCCGAACGGGACGACGCGGGTGTAGATGCCCAGGCGCTCGGCGTCGGCGGCGTCGAGCAGCCCGCCGGACAGGTAGATCTCGGTCGCCTTCGCGGTTCCGACGATGCGGGGCAGCATGACGGCGGTGCCGGTCTGCGCCACGTTCACCAGGCAGCTTCCGATCCGCGCCGTGTCCGAGGCGATCCGCAGGTCGGCGGCGCAGGCCAGCTCGGTGCCCGCGCCGGCCGCGGGGCCGTTGACCGCTGCGATGACCGGCTGCGGCGATGTGACGATCGCCTCGACGATCCGCAGGTACACCGGGTCGGCGGTGTCACCGAGCACCGGCGAGTGCCTGCGGTCCCCGGCGAGGTGCTCGTCCACCGCGCCGAGGTCGTCCCCGCCGCAGAAGGCGCTGCCCGCTCCGGTCAGCACCACGACCCTGGCCTGCGGATCGGTCTCGGCGTGTTCCAGCGCGCGCAGCAGCTCCTCGCCCAGCGCGCGATCGAGCGCGTTCCGCCGGGCCGGACGGTTCATGGTCAGCCACAGCACCCCCGGCGCCGGCCGGGACACCAGCAAGGTCTCCGTACCGCCGGACGCCGTGCTCTCCTGATCGCGCCTCACGCTCTGACCATCCCTCCGTCGACGAACAATGCCTGGCCGGTGACGTAACCGGCGCTTGTTCCCAGCAGCCACACGATCGCGGCGGCGACCTCCTCCGGATGGCCGCACCGGCCGAGCGGCAGCCGCGCGGCGACCTTCTCCGCCAGCCCGCGAAGCCCGCTCGCGTCGAGCATCGGAGTGTCGATGAAGCCGGGGCACACGGCGTTCGCCCGGACGCCGAGCGGTCCCAGCTCGACGGCGAGCGAGCGGGTCAGGCTCAGCAGCCCGCCCTTGCTCGCGTCGTAGGCGGCCTGCCCGGCGAACCCGGTCACCGCGATCGAGCAGACGTTGACGATGGCGGCGCCCGGCTGTCCGGCGAGGGCCGGGGCCGCCGCGCGGGCCAGCCGGAACGGCGCCGAAAGGTTGATCTCCAGCACGCGCGTCCAGTCGGCGGTGCCGTGCTCGGCCAGCGCCGCGCGATGCTCGACCCCCGCGTTGTTGACGAGTCCGTCAAGGCCGCCGAGCCGGTCGATCGCCCGGTCGACGATGCGCTGCGGCGCACCGCTCTCGGTCAGGTCGAGCGGCATCGTGTGCAGCCGGCCGTCCTCCGGCCGGCCGCCGATCCGCCGCTCCAGCAGGCGGCAGCCGGACTCGTCGACATCGGTCGCCAGCACCCGCGCGCCCTGGAGGAGCAGTTCGGCGACGAGTGAGGTGCCGATGCCTCCCGCGGCTCCGGTGACCAGTATCCGGCGGCCGTTCATGCCGCCGCTCCCGGCCGGACCCGGTTCAGCAGCCGCTCGGCGTTGTCGTGCAGCCAGGCTCGGACGACGTCGTCCGGCAGACCGAGCCGGGTGACCTCGGCGGCGAGTGCGGCGGGAGGGCGCGCCTGCGTCCAGCTGGTCGACCCGAAGAGGACCCGGGTCCGGACGGACGCGGTGCCCAGGGCGAGCAGCGCCTCCCACCCCGATCCGCGGTCCCCCATCCTGGCCGGACGGTGCGAGGAGAACTCCAGGTAGACGTTGGTGTGCCGCTGCACCACGGCCAGCATCTCGGTGACCCAGGGCCATCCCCCGTGGCCGGCGACCAGGACGAGATCGGGGTGCGCGCCGGCGATCCGGTCCAGCACCCGCGGTGCGGAGACGTCGATCGCGACGTCCGAGCGGAAGTGCTGCCCGCAGTGCAGCCACACCGGGACACCGCGGTCGGCGGCGAACCGCCAGAACCCCTCGTACTCGGGTCCGGACGGGTCGACGCCGTCGAGGAACGGGATGACCGACAGGCCGGTCGCGCCGAGTTCGTCGAGCGCGCGACGGGCCTCGGTGATCGCGGCCCGCGGATCGGTGAGGCCGACGCCGGCCCAGGCGCTGAGGCGGTCCGGGTGCCGGGCGGCGTAGGCGGCGACCCGGTCGTTGACGGTGCCGTCTCCGATGGTCCACGGCCCGCCGTGCAGGACCTGGTGACGGACCCCGGTCTCGGCCAGCGCGGCGACGTGGTGGTCGATGTCGAACCCGCGCCCGAGGACGGCGGCCAGCCGATCCGCCGTGCCGGCCGGGTCGCGGGCCGCCTCCGCCGCGACGTCGCCGGGGGCGCGGCCGGTGAGGGTGGCCAGGCGTCCGGCGAACAGGACGAGATAGCGTGGCGCGACGGTGGCCAGCGCCCCCAGATAGGCCGTCCAGCACTCGGTGTCGTAGGCGACCTCACAGACGTCGATCACCGGTTCACTCATCACTCCCCCCTCTGTATACAAACGTTTGTTTACCAGATTCTGCCATGACAGGTCAATGAACGTTCATATGGTGATAGCGTCAAGGGGTGGCTACGACACACTCCCGGACGACCGCCGGCGACCCACCGGCCACGGCCTCGATGAGCCGGCGGATCCTCGACGAGGCGGCGCGCCTGTTCTACGAGGACGGGTTCCCCGCCACCAGCGTCCGCAAGATCACCGCCGCGTGCGGGGTCACCGCGGGCTCGCTCTACAACCACTACCAGTCCAAAGAGGAAGTGCTCTACGCGATCCTCAAGCGGGCGCACGAGGACTCCGAGCGCCTGCTGGAGGAAGGGCTGCTGCGCGGCGGCGACCGGGCCGACCGGCAGCTGGCCGAGCTGGTGCGGGAGCTCACGCTCTTCCACACCGAACGGCGCATCGAGGGCCTGGTCGCCCGGACCGAATGGCGTCACCTCCCGCCCGAGCAGGCCAAGGAGGTGCTGGACGCCCAGCGGCGCGTCCGCCGGATCTTCGAACGCACCCTGGAACGGGGCCTGGCCGCCGGCCGGTTCCGCCTGAGCGATCCGCGTTCGTCGCGCCCGGCCCCGGTGGACGTGGTCGCCAAGGCCATCCTCGACATGTGCATCAACGCCGGACAGTGGTTCCGGCCGGAGGGCACGGTGTCGGCCCGGGAACTCGCCGACCAGTACGCCTTCCTGGCCCTGCAGCTCGTCGGCGCCGGTCCCCCGGACGCCTGACGGCACCCGCCGCCCCGGCCCCGGTCCGCGAAGACGTCCGCGGCACCCGCCGGCGCCGGGGCCGGCGGGTGCCGCGGACGAGCGGCTCAGCGTGCGGCGGGCGTCTCGCCGATGCGGTCCCGCCGGACGACCACGCCCAGCCGCTCGCGATCGGCCGTGTCCACCGTCACGCCCTCCGAACGCAGCCGATGCTTCTCGACCTTGTTCGTCGGGGTGTGCGGGAGCGCGTCGACCACGCGCACGTAGCGGGGCACCATGAAATGCGCCATGCGCGGGATCAGGAAACGAAGCAGCTCGGCCGGGTCGATCGTCGCGCCCTCCACGGGCGCGACCACGGCGAGCACGTCGTCCTCGCCGTAGGGGCTCGGCACGGCGACCACCGCGGCCTCCCGGACCGACGGATGCGCCAGCAGTTCCGCCTCCACCTCGGCCGAGGAGATGTTCTCGCCCCGGCGCCGGATCGTGTCGCCCATCCGGTCCACGAAGAAGAACTCGCCGTCCACCGTGCGGAAGGCGTCCCCGGTGTGGAACCAGCCGTTGCGCCAGGCCCGTGCCGTCGCCTCGGGCATCCCGAGGTAACCGGAGTTCATCGCCCACGGCTGGTCGGTGCGCAGCACCAGCTCCCCGACCTCCCCGTCGGGCAGCACCCGGTCGTGCCGGTCCACGATCCGGGCCTCGACGCCGGGACGCAGCCGCCCGGACGTGCCCGGGACGCCGGGGTCGGGCCCGGAGATGATCGGGATCGAGACCTCCGTCATGTTGAACATGGCCACCACGTCGACGCCGAAGCGCTCGGCGAACGCCACGCTGTCCTCGATCAGCGGGATCATGAAGACGTGCCGCAGTGGGTGGGCACGGTCGTGGTGGGACGCGGGGCGCTTGCTCAGGAACGTCGCCATCACGCCGAGCAGCGTGACGTGCGTGGTACCCGTCGCGCGGACGGCCGGCCAGAACGACTCGGTGTCGAACGCGCTGACGAGACTGATCCCGCCGCCGAGCAGCAGCGCGGCGTACGTGCCGATCGTGCCGCCCGCGTGGAACAGCGGAAGGTTCACCATGTAGCGGTCGGCCTCCCCGAAGCAGCCGCCGAACGCGGCCCGCGCGCACGCCGCGAGCTGGACGTACGAGCACAGGACGCCCTTCGACGGCCCGGTCGTCCCCGACGTCAGGATCACCGCGTACGGGTCCCACGGCCGGGGCGGCGCCTCCGGGCGGAATCCCGGGGCCGGCGTGGCCAGCACCTCCGGCCCCAGCACCTGCGGCCCTGGCGCCTCCTGCCCCGGCGCGGCGACCCGGCGACCCGGCCGGGTACCGCCCTCGCCGAGCACCACCACCCGTTCCAGCGCGCCGGTGTCGATGTCGTCCAGGCGCCCGGCCAGCTCGGCGTGTACGACCGCCACCCGCGCCCCGGACAGCCGGATCGCGTGTTCGAGCAGCCCACCGCGATAGGCGGTGTTGAGCGGGACGAGGGTGCCGCCGAGCAGGTTCACGCCGAACCAGGCGCGTAGTGCGTCGGGTCCGTTCGGCAGCCAGGAGACGACCATGTCACCCGGCCGCACCCCCAGGCCGTGCAGCCCGGCGGCGACCCGCTCGGCCTCGGCCAGGGTCTCGGCGTACGTCCACCGCGTCCCGTCCTCGAAGACCGCGTACACCCGGTCCGGATGCTCGGCGGCACGGCGGGCGAGCAGCTCCCCGACCACGCAGTCCTCGGCCTCGGGCACCGCCGGGCCCCACCACTCATCGCTCATGTCACTCCTTGATCCGCTGGTCACCGGCCGCGGCCGCGCCCAGGTAGGCGACCCGCAGCGCGGGGTCCTTCGCCAGCTCGGCGGCGGACCCGGCCGCCTCCACCCGGCCGTGCCGCAGCACCAGTCCCCGGTCCGCGAGCGCCAGCGCCTGGCCGACGCGCTGCTCGACCAGGATCACGGTCAGGCCGTGCGTCCGCAGCCGGTCCACCACCGCGAACACCCGCTGGATGACCACGGGCGCCAGGCCGATGGAGGGTTCGTCCAGCAGCAGCACCCGGGGTTCACGCATCAGCGCCTGGCCGATGGCGAGCATCTGCTGCTCCCCACCGCTGAGCACCTCCGCGTAGGCGTCCATTCGCTCGCCCAGCACCGGGAACAGGTCGACGACCCGTTCCGTCCGCTCCCGCTCGACCCGGCGCCGGTTCGGGGCGTTCCAGAGCCCGAGCCGCAGATGCTCGGCCACCGTGAGCCCCGTGAACAGGCGCCTGCCCTCGGGAATGTGGACCAGGCCGTGCGCCACGATCCGCTCGGGGCTCCACCCGGTGATGTCGGTTCCCGCGAGCCGCACCGACCCGGACGTGGGGCGCAGCAGCCCCGAGACGGTGCTGAGCAGGGTGGTCTTCCCGGCTCCGTTACCGCCGACCACCGCGAAGATCTCGCCCGTCCGGACCGTGAAGTCCACCGAGTGGATCACCGGCACCGCGCCGTAGCCGGAGCTCAGCCCGGACACGGCGATCAGTTCCTCGTCCTGAGCTGTCATGCGGGTGCCCCCAAGTACACTTCGACGACCCGTGCGTCGCCGAGGGCGTCCTGCGGCGACCCCGACGTCACGAGCCGGCCCCGGTCCAGGACGGTCACCACGTCGGCGACGCTCGCGACGAGTTCGATGTGGTGCTCCACCAGGACCACGGTGGTGCCGGCGTCGCGGATCGCGCGGATCAGGCGTCCCAGCGACTCCAGTTCCCGCGGGGTGAGCCCGGCCGCCGGCTCGTCCATCAGCAGCAGACGTGGACGCGTCATCAGTGCCCGCGCCACCTCCAGCAGTCGCTGCTCGCCGTGCGGCAGCGCGGCGGCCTCCTCGTCCGCCCGTTCGGCCAGTCCGAGGTCGGCCAGGAGCCGGTCGGCCTCCTCCGTCAGTTCGGCCCGCTCGCGGCGGGCCCACGGCAGCCGCAGGACGGTCGCCGTCCCGCCCGTCCGCTCCCGCGCGTAGGCGCCGAGCAGGACGTTGTCCCGCAGGCTCGACGCGCCGAGCAGCCGCGGCGTCTGGAAGACGCGCGCCACACCGTGCCGGGCGAGCCGCTCGGCGGTGGCCCGGCTGACGTCCTCGGTGCCGAGGAGGACCCGCCCTCCGTCCTGCCGCAGCAGGCGGCTGATCACGTTGAGCAGGGTCGTCTTCCCCGACCCGTTGGGCCCGACGATCGCGTGGACCGTGCCGGGTTCGATGGTGAGGTCGACTCCCTGCAGGGCGTGCACCCCGCCGAACGACTTGCGGACGCCGACCAGCTCGACGCCGAGCGGCTCCCCTCGCGGCGGCCCGACCTCGACCGGGACGTCCGTGCCGGAGGCATCGGAGACGTCGGAGGTGCCGTAGGCATCGGAAGGCGTGCCGGAGGCCCGGCGGCGCGCCCGCAGCCGCTCCCATTCCCCGGCGATGCCCTGCGGCGCGTACACCATCAGTACCAGCAGCGCCGCGCCGTAGATGAGTCCGCGCCATTCCGCCAGGCCGGTCAACAGCTCGGGGAGGGCGAAGAACAGCAGGGTGCCGATGATCGGGCCCACCAGCCGCGCCGCGCCGCCGATGATGACCACCAGCAGGAACAGGATCGAGAAGTCGAGGGTGAAGTCGTCCGGGGTGACCAGCCCGTGGTGGACGGCCAGCAGCGCCCCGCCCAGTCCGGCGGTGGCGCCGCCGCAGGCGAACGCGAACAGCTTCATCCGCGCGGGCGCGACGCCGACGCTTCGCGCCATCTCCGGCGCGTCCCGGACGGCCATCATGCCGCGGCCCAGGCGGGAGTCGACGGTGGTGCGGACCATGGCGAACAGTACGACATTGACGGCCAGGACCAGCCAGAAGACGCCCCGTTCCCCCAGTTCCCACGGGCCGAGCACCGGCCGCGGGATGCCGATCAGTCCCGACCAGCCGCCGGTCAGCCCCTCGAACTCGACCAGGAGGCTGCGCGCCGCCATCGCCGCGCCGAGCGTGACCAGGGCGATGTACCAGGACGACAGCCGGAAGGCCGGCAGGGCCATCAGGGTTCCCGCTCCCACGGCGACCAGCACCGCCACCGGGGCCGCCGCCCAGAACGTCCAGTCGTGGTCGGCCATGAGGATGCCGGTGGTGTAGGCGCCGACGGCGACCAGTGCGCCCTGCCCGAGCGAGACCTGGCCGGTGTAGCCGAACATGAGGTTCAGCCCCGTCCCGACCAGCACGTAGATCCCGGCCGTGGTCGCCAGATAGGTGATCGTCGGGTCGCCGCTCAGCAGCGGCAGCGCGGCCGCGGCCGCCACGAGGACCAGCCACGGGGCCGCGCGCCGCGCGGCGCCGGACCGTGTCCCGCGAGCTTCAGACATGACGTTGCACCGCCAGACCGCGCAGGCCGTTGGGCCGGATCAGCAGGATGAGCAGCATGGCCGCGAACAGGACGACGGACTGGGACCCGGGCGAGGCGAAGACGGCGCCCGCGGCCTCGATGACGCCGAGCACCCAGCCCGCCACCAGCACGCCGCGGTTGTCGCCGATCCCGCCGACCGCGAGGGCGGCGAAGCCCTTGATCAGCAGACCCAGGCCCATCGTCACCGAGGCCAGCAGCAGCGGCGCCGCCAGCACCCCGGTGAGCCCCGCGAGCGCGCCGCCGAGCAGGAAGGAACGGCGGGTCAGCGCCGCCGGGTCGATGCCGCGCAGCCGGGCGCCGTCGCGGTCGGCGGCCACCGCCCGCAACGCGGTGCCGAGCCGGGAACGATCCAGGACGTCGAGCAGGGCCACCACGGCCACGGCGATGACCACCACCGCGACCTGGTAGCTGGAGAAGCGGACCCCCAGCACCTCCTCGACCCGCATGGACAGCGGCCACGGTGGCGCGACGGTGCTCGGCTGGTCCGTCCACAGCCGCCCGGCGGCCTCCGCGAGCAGCAGCGAGAACGCCAGCGTGGTGATCACCCAGCCGACGGCGTGGGACGACCTGCGCAGCACCGGGGTCACGGCGACCCGTTCCTCGGCCAGCGTCACGATCGCGACGACCGCCATCACGCAGGCGGCGGCGATCCCCCAGGGAAGCCCGCCGATCGGGGTGGCCGCCATCAGCATCGCACCGATCATGATGAGCTCGCCCTGGGCGAAGTTCACCACGTTCGTCGGCCGGTGCAGGATGTTGAAGCCCACCGCGACGAGGCCGTAGAGGCTGCCGAAGACGAGGCCGGCGACCAGGATGTCGGCGATCATCGGCCGGTCACATCCCGTCCGCGCGCCGTCGCAGGACCCCGCCCAGGCTCTGCGGCTCCTTCGCCGACACGAGGGTGCCGACCGTGATGTCCTCGGCGGCGATTCCCGAGTGCCGCTTGGCGGTGAACGACACCTTCGCGCGAACGCCCTGGTAGTCCTCGACCTTGTCGAGCGCGGCCTTGAGCTTCGCCGGTTCGAGGCTCTTGGTCTCCTCGATCACCTTGGCCATCAGCAGCATGTAGTCGTAGTAGGGGCTGGTCACCGCCGAGTAGCCCAGCCCGGCGGTGTCCGGATGCTTGTTGATCCGCTCGACCAGCCCGTGCACCGCGGCGGAGGGCTCCTCCGCGTCGGTGTAGGTGAGCCCTCGGTAGGTGGTGCCGAAGAACCCGTCGAGCAGCGCACGGGGGAACTCCCCGAGCGCCTCGATGTAGTTGAGGTCGTGCGAGACGATCACCGGGTGGAAGTCGCTCGCCGCCATCGCCCGCAGGATCAGGATGGTCGCCTGCGGCTGGCCGGTGAACAGGCCGAGGCCGTCCACGCCGGCCCGTTCCAGGTTGCGGACGAACGGCGTCATGTCGGAGGCGTCCACCTCGAACACCTCGACCGCGACCGGCTTCGCGGAGTAGGTGTCGCGCAGGATCCGGACGACCGCGTCCCTGATCGACGTGCCGAACTCCGAGTTCTCGACGATGATGCCGATCTTGCGGAGCCCGCGGACCTCGTGCAGGAAACGCGCCGCCACCTCGGCCTGCTGGGTGGTGTTGTAGACGAGCTGGTAATGGTACGGAAAGCGGTCACCGTCCCCGAGCAGTTCCGCGCCGCCCCAGCACGACTGGATCAGCTTCGCCCGGGCCAGGGCCGTCACCGACGCCAGGACCTGTGAGCTCCCGGTCGGCCCGACCACGAACGTCGGCTCTTCCCGGATCAGCCGCTGCGCCACGGCCGGCTGAGCGGCCGGGCTCCCCTTGTCGTCCTCTTCCATGAGCTGCACGGCCTGCCCGAGCAGCCCGCCGCCCGCCTTCAGGTCCTCCAGGGCGAGCCTCGCACCGACATAGATCGGCTTGTAGGCGGCGGCGAGCCGGCCGGTCTTCGGCTCCACCCATCCGATACGGGCCGTCGCCTTCCCGCCGCCTCCCGAGCTTCCGCACGCCGCCGTCCCCAGGCCGAGCATGCCGAGCGCGGCGACGGACGTGGTGCCCGTCAGGAACCCTCGCCGGGACATCCCGTTCGTCCGGTATGTGCTCAAGGCCGCCTCCTCACGCTGGTGTATGAACGTTTGTATACCTGCCTCCAATGCACGTCAAGAGACATGGCAGGTTCCAGCGGAAAGACGAGTCGGTCCGAGCGCCGCGCGTACGTGAGGGCGAGGGCCGCTCGGAGCGCGGCCCGGCCCCGCCCGGCCCCGCCCGGCCCGGCTCGGCGATGAGCGATGTCTCGCGCTTGTGCCGAGCCTCCCAAGCCGGTCAGGCGTTCAGGCGGGGTCAAGCGGTCGGCACGAACGGGAGCGTGCCGGTCACGGTGATGAAGGCCGGGGTTCCTGGTCCGTACGCCCAGCGAGACGTCCCGGTTGCACATGCTGAACCGCGTGCCCTATGCCACGGCCCCGTCCAACGGGTACATGATCACTGGGACGATCGGGCGCGGGTCGGTGGGGCGAGACACCCCTCGGACACCCATATCAGCCCTGGCCACAGGGCCGAGACTGATGCTGGGGTGCAACGCAGGATGCGACCGGGTATCGAGTGGAGTATCAGGCGAACAGCGAGGCGACGAGCGGGTTGCGGTCGTCGGCACGGGTGAAGACGGCCACATCGGATCCGCTCTCGTCCCGGAACTCCGCGCGGCAGGCAGGGAACTTCGTCCAAGTGCTCGCCGCGCCGTCCCGTCCCTGGCCGATGCCAGGCCGCACGCGGCCTGGCGGCATTTCAAGCGGCCTGGCGGGCAACGTGGCGAGTTCTCCGGAGAGGTGGCGAGCACGTGCGCAGACGTCTTGTCTCAGCGAGAGTGCTGCCGGCCCGAGGCCATGACCCGGGCAACATCAGATTGAGTTCACTCCACCTTCATCTGCCCTGGTGGCAGAGGGCGAGAATGGCCTGATGACGGTGGTCGTGCGGCCGCCTGGCCGCCTGCCGTGCGGTGGCGGTCGCCTCAGAGGTCTTTCAAGATCTCTGGCGACCATTTTTCCATCCATTTCAAACAGTCCTTGCATGCACATCGCGCCCCTACCCGGGATCGCTGCTTCCCCCGGACGACCCTGGTGCGAGGAGCAAGGTCGTTCAGCCAGTCCGGCAGTTCGCGGAGAGCGTTGTGGGAAAGGTCGATGTTCTTGAGCGAGGTGAGCTTCCGCAAGGACTCCGGAAGCAAGGTGAGCGCGTTGCCGCGCAGTGAGAGATATCTGATCGAACTGAGCTCGCCCAGCGATTCCGGTATCTCGGTGAGGAGGTTGTGACCTGCGTAGAGGGTGTCAAGACGGATGAGTCGCCCCAACGACTCCGGCAGTGAGGTGAGCGAATTGCCGTCAAGGTGAAGAGCATGGAGGGAGGACAGGTCTCCCAACGACTCCGGCAACTCGGTGAGAGCGTTTCCCGTCAGATTGAGGGTGGTGAGCGAACCGAGCCCTCCAATTGATTCCGGCAATCGGGTCAGGGCGTTTCCGGCCAGTCTGAGCGTGCCGAGCGAGGACAGCCCTCCCAGCGATTCCGGCAGCTCGGTGAGAGCGTTTCTCTCCAGTCCCAGGTCTTTGAGGGCCACCAGGCCGCCCAGTGAGCCCGGAATCGAGACAAGGGCGTTGTCCGTCAGGTCGAGATACTGGAGGGAGGTGAGGCTCCCCAGCGACTCCGGCAGTTCGGTGAAGGCGTTGGCCCTGGCGTTGAGCGAGGTCAGCCAGGTCATCTGCCCCAAGAACTCCGGCAGCTCGGCAAGGCCGGTGTCCTGTAGCCAGAGGCTGCGGAGAGAGGTGAGGTCCACCAGCCATTCCGGCAGCGTTTTGAGCTCGTTCGCCGGCAGGTCCAAACGGGCCAGCCCGGGAAGGTCCCGCAGACACTCCGGCAATGCGGTGAAATTGTTCCACCGCAGGTCGAGACGAGTGAGGGCACTCAGCTCGCCCAGCCAGCCCGGCAAATCGGTGAGGGCGTTACCGCTCACGTCGAGATGTTCGATCCAGGTGAGGCCACGCAGAGAGTCGGGCAGGCGGGAGAGCCTGAGATAGGACAAGTCCACCTCGCGGGCGCCCTCGTGCATCGCCTTGCCAATGCGCTCCTCGACCTCCGAAGTCACCAAACCCCCGCAAATTCAGCATTCGGACATGAGTTGCAATATGATAACACAATGGCGATTGGGTTTTTCGTCCTCAGTGAACCCGCCCATACAGCGCGACAGGACAGCGCACCCGTGGCCCGAGCGCCCCGGTGAGCATGCGCAGCCCGGACCGGGCGCCGTCGCACGCGGTCACCGTACCGAGCACCACCACGTCGATCCACCGCCCGGCGATCATCGGCAGTCATCCCGTGCCCTGGAGAAGGCCCGTCGCGGCCTGGACACGGCGGGCGGAGAGCTCCGTCGTCCCATCGCCCGGTGACGACCTCATAGGTGAGCGATCGGTACCGATTGCTAACCTATGAGCATGGAGTTGCCATCGTCGTCGCGGATGGACCAGGTGGCCGCAGCGCTACGCCAGATCAGCGAGGGGTTCGCGGCACTGGCCGACGCGATCTCGGCCGACCCCGCCGAGGTCCCCGCCGAGAGCCGGTATCGCTCGCTCATCTCCGAATGGGGAGCGCGGGGGCTGACCAGGTCCGAGGCGAGCGCCCTGTTCCGCAAGCACGGCTTCTCCCCCCAGGTGGCGGGCGGCTGGGCACGTGGCGACTGGCTGGAGATCCGCGACGACGGGCTCCGCTACCTCACAGACCGTTCCTTCCACTGGTTGGCCGAGCAGGGAGCATCCGATGACCCGCAACCCCACGACTGAGCCGTTCAGCGTCCGGCTGGAGGTGCGCAGCTACGAGATCGACCCCCAGCTTCATCTCAACGGCGGCTTCTACGTCCAGTACGCCGACCACTCCCGCTTCGCCTGCGTCCAGGCCGCCGGGATCTCCATCGAAGACCTGCTGGGCAGCGGCATCGGCCCCGTCAACCTGGAGACCGTCATCAGATACCGCAGCGAACTACGCGGCGGCGACCAGGTCGATGTGTCCTGCGACTGGGAATGGGGCACCGGCAAGACCTACCGGGTGCACCACGTCCTGCGGCACCTGGACGGCACCGTGGCCGCCGAGGTCGACCACGTGAGCGGCCTGCTCGACCTCAAGACACGCCGCCTGATCACCGACCCCGACCACGAATGGCGGACCCGGGCCGACAGACCCGAGCTTCTGGGCCTCGGACCTCACGACCCGCACAACGAGGGGTCCGTACGGTCAACGGCGCCTCTCTGTGACAAGCCGCGGTGAGCAGAGAGGTATCCGTCGGCTGGACAGGGGCACGGATCGGCTGGCGCCGACCACGGGGAAATGAGGCTGGGCGTCCCGGCCGGCCGGTGGGTCTGCGATGCCGATGAGCTTGTTGGACAGGACGGTCGACGACGACGCGGTGGCTCGCACGCTTCCGGCGCTTCGCGCCACCGGGTACCGGGTGCAGGAGGAGCTCTGGGTCGACCGCAGCCCGTGCTGCCCGCCCAACCCGTGCATCGCCGACTCAAGGACCAATGCCCAACCCCCGGCCTCACCAGCGCAGCAGGCACCGGTGACCTCGGTACGAGCCGATCCATTCGCGGCCGACAGCGGCCACTTCGGACTCTCTACGTAGGGCCGGTTACGGCGTCGCTCTGCGTATGCACCGGCTGCTCCGCGTTGTGGCCGGTCTCCGCCTCACGGTCCGGCAGTACCGGCGGCGGACGAAGGGGCGTTCGGTTTGCGCGCATCTGATCGCGCTGAGGCGAAGGGCCATCGGCTAGCCGTCCTCGTCCTTGACCTCCAGCGCTCCTCGCGCCAGACCGATGAACGTGACGTAGGCCTCCCGGAAATCCCGGTAGGCGGCGTCATAGGCGTCCCGCCGCCCGGGACCGCCGTCACCGATGAGCGCCTGGAGCAGCACCTGCACGCGCCGCGCCATATTCCGCAGGTGATCCGCCGCAGCGGAGACCTCGTCAGGGCCGTCGAGCCGGACCTCGTGCATCGCCCTGTTCATGTCCCCGATGGCCGGGCCGATGCGCTCGTACATCTGCGACAGGAGCCGGTCCTTGCCCTCACGGTCGTGCGTCGCATCGACGTCATCGATCTGCCACGTGATCGCGCTGAACGCGTGCGCGCAGCTCATCATCTCCCGATAGGAGGATCGCCGCCGCTCGCGCTGCTCGCGAAGGGCCTGAGCCCGTGTGGTCGTTCGGGCCTGGGCCAGCGCCGCGCGCAAGGTCGCCCGCGAGGTGAGGTAGCCGGCTCCCAGTGCGGTCAGCGCGGTGAGGACGCCGACCCACAGTCCGCTGTTCGCCATGGCCGAAGAGTCTGTCAGCCGGGGTGCCGTCGAGACAGCCCGCGAGTCGATCACCGACCGTGGCCGGTGACGGCCGGATGGCTCCCCGCCCTCCAGCCGTGCAGCTTTCCGAACGGGGCGGGCGCTGTGCCGCATACTCCTGATTCTCGCGAAGGTCGGTGGTCGTTTCCCTGTACTGCAGTTGGCCTCGCTGGGAGCAAGGAGCGCGGGACGGCCAGGACGACGCAGTTACACCTCTACACGGTGCATGAAGGTCTGCTGGACGAGTGGGCCAGCAAGTGGCGGAGGCCGTTCGTTCAGGACTGTCCGGTTCCGGGGTAACCGGAACCGGACAGTCCCGCCAGATGGCCCAGCCGTCTGTCGGAGACATGTCCGGCGGGCGTTGTCGGTCGTGTGGTGCAGGATCGGAGCGCCGGTGCTTCGAGGAGGGACAGGGAACGCCGTGGCGATCACGAATCAGCAGGTGACAGGGCATCCGTTTCTGCGAGGGCTGTACGCGGACGAGTACTTTCCCGATCACGTCGTCGACAAGGGCAAGGCGGTCCTGCTGAGGCTGTGCGAGCGGATCGAGGCCGAGCGGCCATCGGATCTGGCGGCGCTGTACGCGCTCACCCATGTGGCGACGGAGGAGTTCAACGCGCTGGAGGCGGAGTTCGAGGCGGCCGGAAGCGAGATCGAGACCTTTGCGCGGGAGGAGATAGCCGAGGACTTCTGGTTCGTGGCCTCGGCGTACGGGTTCGCGGAGGCGGACATCGAAGAGCTGATCGCCCCCCGCGACTGGTGACATCACGCGGGAGCAGGGACGTCTGCAGCACTGGCCCCCGGGCGGTCGACGGCGTCAAGCGGCCGTGCCGGGAGCTCGGTCACCCGTTCGTGGGGCCACTGGTCGATGCAGATGCCATCGAGCGGGCTGGTTTTTGCCTGCGGGGTTGGCCTTGCGGTAGGCGAACCAGTGCCGGATGACGTTCATTCCACTGACCTCCTACTCCCACATGTGGAGTGTCACCAGAGCAAAGGCATCCACGTACAGCCGCTGGGTGGCCTTTCATAGGCGATCTTTTCGGGAAGCCAGCCTCCATGGGGGTCAGGTTGGTGATGCGTCGTTCGCCCCCTGGGAGAAAGGTGATCGTACCGGTCGGGCGTCCTCGGCCGGGTCGGTGAACGGGCGCGACGGCCAGTTTCCAGCGCGCAGCAGTAACGGCGCGGTGCTCTTCTGTCGGGGCGAAGCAAAGGGACTGGTGCAGCCAGTGTTGCGCTCCTGAAGGGTGAGGTGAACGTGGCTGGACGCCCCATCCCCGCCAGAACCACACAAAGTAATAATTAAACCTCGGACAGTGATCGATCCGATGTCGGACCGACGGCGGGCCGTCGGGAGGGAGATCCGGTCGTGTCTGCGAGGAGAAGAAATGCATCTGACCCCTCATGAGCAGGAACGTTTGCTGATCCATATGGCGGCCGAGGTGGCCGCCAGGCGCCGGGATCGAGGGCTGCGGCTGAACTATCCCGAAGCGGTGGCGCTGCTGACCGTGCATGTGCTCGAAGGGGCCAGGGACGGCAGGACCGTCCGGGAACTGATGTCCTCCGGGCGTGGCGTGCTCACCCGCCAGGAGGTGATGGAGGGCGTCCCGGAGATGATCGAGATGATCCAGGTGGAGGCGACCTTCCCCGACGGCACCAAGCTGGTGACCATCACCGATCCCATCCCCGTCAGGAACGACGTTCCCGGTCCTGGGCAGATCGAGCATCCCGGCACGGGCGAACCGGTGCTCGTCAACGAGGGCCTGCCGGTGACCAGGGTGGAGGTCCGCAACGTCGGCGACCGCGCCGTCCAGGTCGGTTCCCACTACCACTTCTATGAGGTGAACCCCGCCCTGGAGATCAGGCCGGCACCGGTGGAATCGCCGGACTCCGAGCCGGACCGCGCGTGCGCGTACGGCAAGCGGCTGAACATCCCCGCCGGCAAGTCCCGGCGTTTCGAACCCAACTACCAGGTCGAGGTCGACCTGGTGCCCCTCCAGGGCGAGAGGATCGTCCCGGGGCTGCGCGGAGAGGTCGGAGGTCCGCTCGATGGCTGAGCCCGAGGTATGCCGCCCCCGGCTGGAGCGCGCCGACTACACCGACCTCTACGGCCCGACCGCCGGAGACCTTATCCGGCTCGCCGACACCGACCTGTGGATCGAGATCACCGAGGACTGGGCCGGCGGCCCGGGCCGCAGCGGCGACGAGATGGTGTTCGGCGGCGGCAAGGTGATCCGCGAATCGATGGGCCAGTCCCGCGTGTCGCGTGCGGAGGGCGCCCCGGACACCGTGATCACCGGAGCCGTGGTCCTGGACCACTGGGGGATCGTCAAGGCGGACGTCGCTCTGCGGGACGGTCACATCGTCGCTCTCGGCAAGGCCTACAACCCCGACATCATGAACAGGCTCCACGATGACCACCCCCTGGCCACCGACATCGTGGTCGGGCCGGAGACCGAGATCATCTCCGGCAACGGCAAGATCCTCACCGCGGGCGGCGTCGACACCCACGTGCACTTCATCTGCCCCGAGCAGATCGACGAGGCGCTCGCCTCGGGCGTCACGACGCTCATCGGCGGCGGCACGGGCCCGGCGGAGGGCAGCAAGGCCACCACTGTCACCTCGGGCTCCTGGCACGTCGCGGCCATGTTCGAGGCGCTGGACGGCTCCGCGGTCAACATCGGACTGCTCGGCCAAGGAGCCACGATGTCCCGCGACTCGATGCGCGACCAGCTGCGCGCCGGGGTCATGGGCTTCAAGATCCACGAGGACTGGGGGGCCACCCCCCGAGTCCTCGACGCCTGCCTTGAGGTGTGCGCGGAGTCCGGCGTCCAGCTGGCCATCCACGCCGACACGCTGAACGAGGCCGGCTACCTGCAGAGCACCCTGGACGCCATCGGCGAGCGCTGCATCCATGCCTTCCACGTGGAGGGCGCGGGCGGCGGCCACGCCCCCGACATGATCGAAATGGCCTCTCATCCCCGCGTGCTGCCCGCCTCCACCAATCCCACCCGGCCGCTCACGGTCAACACCGTCACCGAGCACATCGACATGGTCATGGTCTGCCATCACCTCAACCCGAAGGTCAAGGAGGATCTGGCCTTCGCCGACTCGCGTATCCGCCCCTCCACGATGGCCGCCGAGGACCTCCTGCACGACCTGGGCGCCATCTCGATCATGTCCTCGGACGCCCAGGCCATGGGACGCATCGGGGAGATGGTCCTGCGGACCTGGCAGACCGCGCACGTGATGAAACGCAGCCGCGGCAGCCTGCTCGGAGACGGCCGCTCCGACAACCTCAGGGCCCGCAGGTACGTCGCCAAGTACACCGTCAACCCGGCCATCGCCCACGGCATCGCGCACAAGGTCGGCTCGGTGGAGATCGGCAGGCTCGCGGACCTGGTGCTCTGGGAGCCGAAGTTCTTCGGCGTCAAGCCGCATCTGGTGCTCAAGGGAGGGCAGATCGCCTACGCGCAGATCGGCGACGCCAACGCCTCCATCCCCACCCCCCAGCCGGTCCTTCCCCGCCGTATGTTCGGCGCCCTGGGGAACGCGCCGGGCGGCAACTCCGTCAACTTCGTCTCGGAGTGGTTCACCGGTGGGTCGCCCGGGACGAGGAAGGCGTTCGAGCACATCACCGACACCCGGGAGCTCACCAAGGCCGACATGCGCGAGAACGACGCCCTGCCACGCATCGATGTCGATCCCGACAGTTTCGAGGTGGTCGTCGAAGGCAGTGGAGGCACCGGCGAGCAGGACGACCGGACCAGCGATGTGAACGTGTCGGTCGGCGAAGGGGCGGTCGCGCCGGATTACCGCAGAGAGCTGCCCATGGCCCAGCGGTACTTCCTGTTCTGATGAAGCCTCCGCCGACTGGAGCCATGATGAGTCCTGCGGCACTGCTCGTCCTCAGCGACGGCCGGTTCCCCTCCGGCGGGCACGCCCACTCGGGAGGAGCCGAGGCCGCCATCGCGGCCGGGCACGTCCACGACGCGGCGACCCTGGAGCGGTTCTGCCTCGGCCGGCTGCACACCGTCGGACTGGTCTCCGCGGCGTTGGCCGCCGCAGCGGCCGGCGGCTGCGACCCGCTCCTCCTGGACGCCGCGGCCGACGCCCGTACCCCCGTCCCGGCGCTGCGCCGGGTCGCCCGCAGGATGGGCAGGCAGCTGATGCGCGCCGTGCTCGCCGTCTGGCCCGATCCCGGCCTGCGGGAACTCGCCGCCGCGCGTCCGGGCGGCGCGCACCAGCCGATCGTGCTCGGCCTGGCCGCGCGTGCGGCCGGGCTGTCCCCGCCGGACGCCGCCCAGGCCGCCGGCTACGACGCCGTCTGCGGCCCGGTCACCGCCGCGGTGCGCCTCCTCGGTCTGGATCCCTTCCACGCCACCGCGGTCCTCGCCCGGCTCACCGACGACATCGAAGAGGTCTCCCGTCAAGCGGCCGGGGACGCCGCGCGGGTGCCGGCGGAAGGCGTGGACGTGCTTCCCGCCGCCTCCGCGCCCCTGCTGGACATCACCGCCGAGCAGCACTCGGCCTGGCCGGTGCGTCTGTTCGCCAGTTGAACGGCCACCGGCCACCGCAACCGCCTCACACCGGAGCAGCCATGCATCTGCACCACCCTGAAACCGCTCCCACGGACATCGCCCCCTCCGGCGCGGTCGCCGTCCGTCCCGGCGCCCCCTCCCGTGCCCTGCGCATCGGTCTGGGCGGGCCGGTGGGCTCTGGCAAGACCGCCACCGTCGCCGCGCTGTGCAGGCGTCTTCGCGACACCCTGTCCCTCGCCGTGGTGACCAACGACATCTACACCCGCGAGGACGCCGAGGCCCTGCTGCGCGAAGCGGTGCTGCCGCCCGAGCGGATCGCCGCCGTCGAGACCGGCGCCTGCCCGCACACCGCCATACGCGACGACATCTCCGCCAACCTGGAGGCCGTCGAAGACCTGCAGGACCGGCTCGGACCCCTGGACCTCATCCTGATCGAGTCCGGTGGCGACAACCTGACCGCCACCTTCTCCCGAGGGCTGGTCGATCACCAGATCTTCCTCATCGACGTCGCGGGCGGCGACGACATCCCCCGCAAGGGCGGTCCCGGGGTCACCACCGCCGATCTCCTGGTCGTCAACAAGACCGATCTCGCCCCCTATGTCGGAGCCGACCTCGGTGCCATGGAGCGCGACGCCAAGACCGCGCGCGGTTCCCTTCCCGTCATCCTCACCAGTGTGAAGGCCGACGGCGGTGTCGAGCCCGTCGCCGCGTGGGTGCGCCGCCGCCTTGCCGAGTGGGCCGAGACCCGCGCATGACGGCCGCGCCCCGAACCCGTCCCGCACCGTCTTCCCCTCCGGCCGGGCGCCCCGCCGGGAGAGGGCTGCACGCCACCGCCCGCATCGTGGCCACCGCCGAGGCCGGGAGCACCCGTTTTCCCCTGCTCCAGGGTGATGGGCCCCTCGACCTGCGCCGTCTTCGCCCGGACGGTCCTCGTGCGCGCCTGTGTCTCCTCAACGCGATGAGCTCCCCGCACAACGGCGACCGGCTGCGCGTCGAAGTCACGATAGGTCCGGGCGCCGACGTGTACATCACCTCCGCCGCCGCCACCGTCGCGCTGCCCGGTCCCGCACCCGGACACGCCTGCTATGACGTGGTCCTGCGCGTGGAGGAATCCGCGCGGCTGCGCTGGCTTCCCGAACCTGTCGTCTCCGTCTCCGGCAGCGACCTGCGGCAGAGCATCCGGGTGGAGTTGGCGCCCACCGCCCGGCTCCTGCTGGGTGAGCAGCAGATCCTCGGTCGTGCGCACGAACCCACGGGCAGGCTGGACAGCCGCCTCAGCGTCCGCTGCGACGGGCGGACGCTGCTGGACCAGCACACCGTTTACGGACCCGGCGCACCCGGCTGGGACGGTCCCGCCGTCCTGGCCGGCAACCGCGCCACCGGCCAGCTCCTCCTCATCGACCCGGCGATCGAAGACCCCTCCTGCGTCCGGCTCCTCGGCGGCACCCCGGTGGAGGGACACGGCGTGATCGTCCCCCTTCCCGGCCCCGGCAGGCTCCTCACCGCCGTCGCGCCGGATGCGGGCGTGCTGCGCCGCCTCTTCGACGCCGCGCTGTGCCACCTCGGGTTCTCGGACGGATGAGAGCGCGGGCGACGGCGGGCGGTCCGCCTGCCGAACGCCGAGGCCCCCGGCCAGGGAGATCATGGGATCTTCCCGGCCGGGGGCCGTGGGCGCCGTTAGGTGATCAGAAGGCGAGGGACACCGTGCCCATGGTCACGTTGTCCGGGCAGAGGAAGCGCTTGGGGTCCTTCTCCACGGCGGGCACGTCGGTGCCGGTGTAGGTCGGGCCGGGGCCGAGGAGCGTGGCGTTGCTCACCCGGTAGGCGCAGCTCGGTGTCTGGACGGCGACGTCGATGGACACGATCGTGGCGTTGCCGCCGCTGAAGGTGACCGTGGGGCTCGAGGTGACGGTCAGCGCGATGCCGCCGGTGCAGGAGATGGTGGAGTTGATCGAGGTGTGGCTGATCGTCAGCGTGTTCGGGGGCACGTCGCTGGTGGTCGCGTTGGTCCAGGAGCAGGTCACGTTCCAGGGGCTGAAGTTGACGCTGACGGTGCCGCTGACCGTGCCTGCCGCGTGGGCGGGGGTCGCCGTGAAGGCGATGGCGCTCACACCGGCGGCCAGGCCGACGAGCATGCTGGCGAGTTTCATGGAGTGGTCCTCCTCGGGGTGGGCGGCGGTCCTTCCGCCGTCGTCCGACACGGCTGCGCCGTCTCTCGCCGGGCCCTGCGAGGAGCGCGATCCCCGTCGAACGTTGATCTCTTTGATGATCAGCGCCGTCCCCGGTGGATACCCCGTCCAAGGAGGACAGGTTTAGACCTTGTCCAACGAAGGATCTGGCCGTGGCCGTCCGGCGTACCGGTCGTCGCACCGTCTCCGACCGGCCGCGTCCAGCACGATCGGCACGGCCCTCCGCCATGACGGCTCCCGCTCACCACGGGCGGGACGGACACTGATCTCGATGCGGTTGCGTCCGCCTCGGACAGGCCGCCGAAAACGCCCATGATCATGTCGTGGGCCTCCACCGGTCGTCGGCTCGTGCCCGGTCGTTGTTTCCGGCTTCTGAGGTGCGGCCTTGAGCAGGATCCGCAGCAACGCCCTGGCCTCTCCTGGAATGAGCCATAGCGGGCTCCTATCGCGATCGCCGGAGAAGAGGGCCAGTTTTCTTCACGGAAGGGTCCTCTCTGGGGATCACCGCTGTCAGCAAGTGGTAGCACCGCAGGACCATCCACATCCTCAAGACCCGTGTGCCGGATCTCGGCCCTTTCCACGCCGTCTCCTGGGAGCCCATCTACGCGGGCAAGCCGGTCACCCGGCAGGGCCGGCCACTGATCCCGGACGGCAAACGCCGAGTGGTCCGGGAGCAGGAGGAGGCCTCACGCCGCATAGCCGACGGCAGCCTCAAGAACGTGCCCCTCGTCGATGGCACCTGGAACTGAGCGCCACAAGACTGAAGCGAGCGCACACCACCCACCTACTCGGCCGAGGGGCCGCCCCCGTCCCTTCCGAGAGCCAACCCCAGTAGCCGGCCAAGCCTCCAACGATCAGAACGGCGACGTTCATACGCGATGCCTGGAAGCGGACGCCCCCTGACGGCCGTCAAGGGCTCCGGGACACCGGTTCGGGCCGGGAGGCAGGCGCTCGATGAGCTCGGCCCGCTCCACCTGACGGATCGGCCGCCCGGAACGATCCGTACGCGGCCGAGGCTGCGCGGATCGCGTGAAAGGCCGGCGCGGGGAATCAAGTGGCCATGGCGGGAGAGGAACAGCGGTCATCCGAGATCGCGGTGGATCGGCCGGCGGGGTTCGGTGAGCGGTTGCTGGGCGTGCTGCTGGACCGGGCTCGCGAACTGCCGCCGCAGCTGATCGCCCCGGTGATCGCCGAAGAGATCGGCAGGATCGGAGGCCGGGACGTCTCCGTCCTCCTGCAGGACTACGACCAGTTGATGCTCACGCCGTTGCCGGGCGGGAAACTGGTGGCCGGGGAGCCCGAGCGGATCGACGACTCTCCGGCCGGCAGAGCCTTCCTGCGCGCGGTCCCCGTCGAGCAGCCGCTGGCCGATGGCGTACGGATGTTCCTGCCGCTGCTGGACGGCAGCGACCAGGTCGGGGTGCTGGCCCTCACCCTCGACTCCGCCGACGACGACGACCGGCGGCTGCTGCGACGGCTGGCCAGCCTGGTCGGCAACATGCTGCTCACCAAGAGCGGTTACACCGACCTTTTCTTCCGGGCACGGCGCCGCGAGACGATGAGCGTGGCCGCCGAGATCCAGTGGTCACTGCTGCCCCCGCTGGCCATGACCGCTCCGCAGGTGGCGGTCGCCGGAATCCTCGAACCCGCCTACGACATCGCCGGTGACAGCTTCGACTACGCCCTCAACGAGGGCATCCTGCATCTGGCCGTCATCGACGCGATGGGCCACGGCCTGAACGCCGCCGTACTGGCCACCGTCGCCATCGGCGCCTACCGGCACGCCAGACGGACCGACGTCGGGCTGGCCGAACTGTACGCGTTCATGGACACGGCCATCGACGAGCAGTTCGGGCCCGACCAGTTCGTCACGGCGCAGATGTCGCGGCTGGACACCGCAACGGGCCACCTGGAATGGGTCAACGCCGGTCATCCCGCGCCGCTCCTGATCCGCGACCGGCGGGTGGCCCGGAGGCTGGAAGGCCCCGGGACCCTGCCGGTCGGTTTCGGCGGCGACCAGCCGCAGACCAACGAACTGGGCCTGCGGCCCGGTGACCGGCTGCTGTTCTTCACCGACGGGCTCGTCGAGGAGCACCGGCCCGGAGGAGAGGAATTCGGCGAGGAACGCCTCATCCACGTCATCGAGGGGACCGGGCGCGACGGCGAGAACGTACGGGAGACGGTACGGGCGCTCTCCCACACCCTCATGCGGGAACGACGCGGGATCACCACCGACGACGCGACGCTCCTCCTGGTCGAGTGGCGCGGAGGCGGCGCCGACCACCTCACCGCACCGGGAACCTGACGATCCCGCCTCCGTCCGTACCCACCACGGCGTCGAGGAGGCCATACCCCGCTCGACAAAGGCCGGGGCGTGACCATCGACCGGCGTGCGCGCCTCGCGATTCGGCCCTGAGACAGCTGCGGCAGGTGTTACGCCGGCTCTCGCTGCTGCGGAACCTGTGCCCCATGTGAGCGCGGAATCAGAGCGGAGGCATCCGGGTCGGCGCCGTTCCACCCGGATGGCCGTCCGACGGCGGCGAGGCGCGGTCGTCGGGCGAGGTGCTCCGGACGCGCAGGGCGCCGGGGTGTGCGCGTTCCTCGGGATGGGCGCGGACGCGCAGCACGCTGGCGATCGTGGTGACGATGAGGATGAGCAGGATGAGGGCGAGCGAGAGCGTGGTCGGCAGTTCCGGCACGGTCCGGGTGATGTCCTGATGCAGGAACAGCAGGATGAGTTTGACCCCGATGAGGGCCAGGATCAGCGACAGCCCGATCGTGAGGTAGACCAGGCGTTCCAGCAGGCCCCCGATGAGGAAGAACAGCGCGCGCAGGCCGAGCAGGGCGAAGGCGTTGGCGGCGAGCACGATGAACGGTTCGCTGGTCACCCCGAACACCGCGGGGATGGAGTCCAGGGCGAACAGCAGGTCAGTGCTGCCGATGGCGAGGAACACCAGCAGCACCGGGGTCACCACCCGTCGCCCGTCCTCGACCGCCAGCATCCGGCCGCCGTGGTAGCCGGCGCCGACCGGCATGATCGCTCGTGCCCGGCGGACCAGCCAGGTGTCCTCCACGTCGGGGTTCTCGTTGCGGTGGCGGATCAACTGCATCGCGGTCCACAGCAGCACCAGCCCGAACAGCAGGAAGGTGAAGGAGAACAGGCTGATCGCGGCCGCCCCGATCGCGATGAACACCGCGCGCAGGCACAACGCGAACGCGATGCCGAACAGCAGGATCTTCTGCCGGTACTCGGCCGGAACGGCGAAGCGGGCGAAGATGATCGAGAAGACGAACAGGTTGTCCACCGACAGGCTCTTCTCCACCACCCAGCCCGCGAAGTACTCGGTGCCCGCTTGGGCGCCCGCGACGGTCCACAGGGCCAGCCCGAACCCGACCGCGACGACGACGTAGAACACCGACCACACCGTGGCCTCGACCAGCCCGACGGCATGCGGCCGGCGCACCGCCACGAACAGGTCGAACGTGAACAACACGACGATCAGGCCGATCATCGCCGCCCACGCCCCCACGGCAAAACCGTTCATCCGCCATCACCCTCTCGCGGTCGTCCGCGCCGCCCCCGCATCGCCGTATCCCGGCTCGGAGGCCGAACGCAGCGCCACAACAGGGCTCGCGAACCACACCGGGCCCGGTGCCGTGCCGACCCCCGGGGCCGACCGGGCCGTTCCGCTTCGGCACAGGGCGAATCCATGGTGAGCGGCCACGCCTCATGACGGCCCGCCCGGGTCGCCGCCGGGCAACGGTCGCGCGGAATCGGCTCCGCCCGGCCGTACAGGGGGCACGGGGGCCGCACAATGCGCTCCCGCCGGCGGCCGGCAGTCGTACGAGCCATCGGGGACACGCGTCTTCACCAGGTGAAGCAGTGGGCGTACCAGGCGGCGATGCCGCCGGGGCCGGGCCGCCGTCCATAGGTGATGGCGACGGCCGTGGCATGAGCGCTGTGTCCGTCCTCGCGTGAGGGTGTGAGGTTGCCGGGCTCGGACGGGGCGGGAAGAACATCGCGGATCTCGCCCAGCAACAGGTGGATGGACTTGCGGAATTCCAGGCGCACGTCGATCGGGCCATGACCGCGGGCGGCGGCGCGGGCGACCAGTTCCTCGATCAGCGGCACCACCTGACCGGCGACCGGACCCAACCCCCATCCCCGCAGGACACCGGGAATCAGGCGGCGGGTGTACGCGGCCGCCGTCTGCCCGCGCGGCATCCGCCATCGGCCGGTCCGCAGGCCCGATCGTGCGGGGGTGCAGGTGCGGTCCGGGGTCGTGGGCACGGCTTCCATGCAGTTCCTTCGAATGCAGATGGGCGCGTTCCGGGGCCCTCGATCGATCAGCGGTGCGGATCGGATGCGGTCGTCGCCTCGCCTGTCGGTGTGCCTGGTGACCAGATGCCCATGCGGCCACGGTCCCCGATGGCCATCGCCCGGCCTCGCTCGACTTGGACATCACCGGTGGCGGTCGGTGCCACCAGGCCCGGCCGGGCGGACACGAACGGCCTGCCTCCCGCGCTCTCGGCGATCCGGCGAAGGTGTGCGGTCACCGCATGTGGGTCGCTTTGGCCGTGCTCGGGTCGCTTTGGCCGTGCTCGGGTGGCCGGCGTCGCCGTGGCCATGCGGGTCCGATCGGGGCCGCCCGGTCCGGCCGGGCGACGGGTCAAGAGCGTGCCGTGGGCGACGGCCGGTCGAAGCGGTGCGCGTTCCCGGCGGGACGGCGCTCGACGGTGAGGGCCGGGAGTCGGGTGGGAGGCGAGGCGAGCGCGTCATGGAGTGTGGGATGAACGGTGAGGCTGCGGTCCAGTCCGGTGATGCGCAGCAGCTTGGCGACCTGCGGGTTGGGAGCGGCCAGGCTCAGGGTGATGCCGAGGCCGGCGGCGCGGCGTTGGGTGCCGAGCAGCACGGTCAGCCCGGCGGCGTCGCAGAACGACACCCCGCTCAGATCGATGATCAACAGCCGGGTGCCGTGGTGCAGCGTGGCCAGCAGGCGCTCGCGTAGCACCGCGGTGGTGGCGAGGTCCAGTTCACCGTGCAAGGCGACGAGGGTGTGTTCCGGGCGTTGCGGGGTGGGGGCCCGGGAAGGGCCGATGGCGAGGGTCGAGGTGGTCATGGTGAATCTCCGTTCGTGGAGGGAAGTGCGTGGTCCGCCGACCGTGTCACGGCGTCGCCGGATGTCGTCGCGGGTGACTGGTCTCGGATTCCCAGGTGCTCTGGGTGGTTGCGCGTTCAGCGATGGTCCACATGGCCGTGGCCCTCTCCTCGGGCCGCCGGTCGGGCCGCCGGGGATGAACGACGGAATCGGGATCGGTCAGTGCCGCGGCTCCTCGATGGGTCGGAGCCGGGTGATCCAGGCGGTCCCGGCCACCAGCGTGATCAGAATCCCCCCGGCCACCAAGGTCACCAGCGCCATGGCCACCGCCAGTGGCGGCATGGTCTGCACGAGGAGCACGACGAACACGATCGCTGCGGTCAGCACGACCGCGGCGGGCCAGACCTCATCCCGCCAGGACGGGGCGGCTTCAGGCCGTGCCACCCAATGAGCGGGTCCGTAACCGCGATTCAAGATCGGCATGGACATCCCCCTTGTCGGGGCGAGCCGGTATGGCGGTTCAGCCTCGGGATGAGGATGTCGTCGTTGCCGGATATTTATATCCTACCGCATGAATCCATGATGCGCTGAAATATCTGAAGTAATCATCGGCAATGGTTTTGGAATTTTCGGCTCCACGGTGGCCGATGGCCGGGACATGGTCCGGGCGGTCGCCGAGCCGGCCGATGCCGGTGGTGCCGCGTACCGGGGCGTTCACCCTCGTCATCCTGCGCAGAGGGCTCGGTGCCGATCCGGTCCGAGGGTCGGCGGGAGGGGGAGCGCGAGCGCTTCGGGCAGAGTGCTGTAGATCATGAAGCCGCAGTCCGCGCCGGTGACCTCCAGGATTTTCGCGACGCGGGAGCGGGGGGCGGCCAGGCGCAGCGGAATGTGCAAAAGCGTGGCGCGGCGCCGGGTGCCGAGCAGGACCGACACTCCGGCCGCGTCGCAGAACCACAGGCGCGACAGGTCCAGGACCAGCAGCCGCAGGCCGGGACGCAGCAGTGCCAGCAGCCCTTCCCGCAGCGCGGGCGCGGTGGCGACGTCGAGGTCGCCTTGCAGCGTGGCGATCGCGCCGCCGGGGCCGTGCGCGACCGACAGCACCACCTGCGGATGAGCGTCGATGTGGCCTTCGGCCGTGTAGGTGGTGTTCATGGCATTCTCCGATTCGTCGGGCGGCGGAGCCGCCGGCCGTCCCCGCGATAACGCGATGAGCGGACGGGTTCGGCTCCCGCCGAGCGGTGGTCGTGCACCGGCCTTGAGAGGCGGTGCACGACCGGGACGACGCCGCCTCCGCCGCCTTGCGGCTGGGAAAGTCGCCCCGCCGCACGCTCGGGCTGGGCTGAGCAGCAGGTCGGCGACGACAACGAGATGCCGACCGTCCTGGACTGCGGCCACAACGCCGACCTGGCCGACGAATACGCCATCTACGTGGCCCATGGGTGACCCGCCGCGCCATAGGAGATGCCTCAGATCATTCGGACAGGTCTCAGCGCGGTCAAGGGCAAAGGGCCGGTTCCATCCGGCTGCGGGGCTCGCAGGCGAGCCGTACGCCGAGGGTGGGGACAGGCTGATCGTCGTTGCGCGTTCGGTGGTGGTCCGCGTGGCCGCCGTCCCCTTCCGCCCGGTCACCGGTCGGGCGGCCGGAAGGAGGGGCGGAATCAGGATCGGTCAGGGCCGTAGTTCCGCGATGAGGAGGCGGAGCCGGGTGACCCAGGCGGTCCCGGACACCAGTGTGGCCAGGATCCCCCCGGCCACCACGGTCGCCAGCGCCATGATCACTGCCAGCGGCAGCGTGGTCGGCACGAGGAACGCGACGAACACGATCACTGCGGTCAGCGCGATAGCGGCGGGCCAGACCTGCTTCCGCCAGGACGCCTGCGAGACCGGGGCGGCCTCGGGCCGTGCCACCCAGACAGCGGGTCCGTAACCGCGATTCAAAATCGGCATGAGAATCCCCTTTATTGGACTGAGCCGGTATGACGGATCAGCCTCGAAATGAGGGTGTCGCCGTTGCCGGATACCCTCATTCTATATCCCGAATTCCCATGCACTGAAATACCTGAATTAATTGTCGGCGGCGATGTTTTGACCGTCCGGCCCGGGATGCGTGCTCGGAGCGGCGCCGACCACCTCGCCGCACCGGAAACCTGACGGCTCCGCGCCCACCGCATGTGATCCGAGTGCGTCCAGCGCCGCCTGATGCGCGACCTGGGTCCGGGTGGGGACCGGCGATGCATGGTCGGCACCAGCCCCCAGCCGACGTCGGGATGAACACCTGTCGGATCCGGGGTGAGCCGGCCGGGCGTGGGTGTTCTGTGATGTCGTCCGACCTCCCGGCGGCGGTCGGGTGAGAATCGGTGCGTGCCGGAGGCCGAGCAGTCGGCGTGATCTTTCCGTTCTCGGATACCGGTGAGGGTCAGAGTTTGACGAGTTTGTGGTACGGCGCCACGATCCGCAGGGTCGGCAGGCCGAAATCGACGATCACGGCGACGCCCTCCTCGACGCCGACGACACGGCCGAGGCCGTACTTCTCGTGGGTCACCTGGTCGTGCAGGGCGTAGGTCTCCGGTGCGGGGGCCGCCTGCGGAGGGTTGAACGGGCTGGTGGGCAGGTGCCGCCGCCGGGCGGCCCGAGAAGAGGTCATGACGCCAGTATGCGCTCACCCGCCGGAACGAGGGTGGTGCCCGGCCCGCCGGGCGCTCCCCTCGTTCGGTGGCCGTCGAACCTGAGGTGCGGTGATACGGCCGGGCGATCGCTGTGTTACGGCGGGGAAGTTGCGGTTCCCATGGATTTCTTGTGTGCGCCTGCCGGTCTCAACCCAGGCGCATTTTTTGTTTTCTTGATCTCCCTGATGGGCTGATCGCGGCACCCCCGGACCACACGGTGTGGGACCGGGAATCGATCCAGAGGGAGACAGGCATGGCCACCGGCACAGTGAAGTGGTTCAACGCGGAAAAGGGCTTCGGCTTCATCGAGCAGGACGGCGGCGGCGCCGACGTCTTCGCCCACTACTCCAACATCGCGGCCCAGGGCTTCCGGGAGCTCCAGGAGGGCCAGAAGGTGTCCTACGACATCACCCAGGGCCAAAAGGGCCTGCAGGCGGAGAACATCGTTCCCGCCTGAAACCCGGCGGGTGGGGCTGGTCGCCCGGCGTGCGATCCTGGATGCGGGGCCCGGTCCCGTGAGCCTGGAGGTGTTCCCTATGGGTGGTGTGGGGCCCGAAGTGTGGATCGCGACGGCCGACGGCCGGGACATGGTCCGCGCGGACGCGATCGTCGTCGTACGCCTGGACGGGGGAAGACTGACGGCTCAGCTGCGCGACGAGTCCAAGCAGACCGTGACGCTGATCGACGGGGCGACCGCTGCGCACCCGCCGGCCGACTTCCACCGCCGGCTCGTCCGGACGGTCGCCGAACTCGCCGACTCCAGCGGCGCCCAGCTGGTACGGACGGCGTGCGACGAAAACGGATGGCGGTGGGTGACCGAACCGCTGTAACAGACCACAGCGCGCCTGGGCCCCCGCTCTGCACGGGATGCCGGGAGCTCGCCCCTGTCATCCTGCGCAGATGACCCGGTGCCGGTTGCGAGGCGGCACCACCGCCCTTTCCTCACCGCGTGGTGGCGGTCGTGGCCGGGGCGGTGGAGATGTCGCAGGCCGCCAGGATCCGGTCGGGCCGTTCGCTGGCGGTCCCGGTCGCCGATTCGCTCAGCGCGGCCTGCGCACAGGCCCGCGCCGCCTCGGGCGGAACCACCAGCAGCAGGAACGTGTCCATCCGGCCCCGGATCACGGCGACCATGTGCCCGAGCCCGGGGAACCTCCCCACCTTCACCCGCCTGCCGGCGATGGTGATGTCGGCGGGTATCCGCTCCCAGCGGTAGGGATCGACGGCCAGGTGGGTCACCCTGCCCAGATGTTCGACCAGTGTGGCGGCCAGTTCCGGCAGCTCGGCCCGCGCGTCGCGCGAGCGCGGCCACCAGCCGCCGTCCAGCGCCCCGCGGTGAGCCGCGCCCGCCGCCAAACTCAACCGCGCCCCGCGCGGGTACGGACGCACGGGCCCTGGATCGATGGTGCAGTCGTTGATGTCGTGGGCCATGGTGCAGGCCCCGTCCTCGGTTCGAAGAACCGGATAGTCGATCGCCCCGGACGACGCCGACACGGCTGCCAACGCTCGAATAACCCCAGGTAACCCCTACCTTAGGCGCCGAACCCGTTGGTGGCGAATCTCGCCGGGGCGCCCTCGTCGAGGTTTGACGGTCTCGTGCGCGCCACCCCGGGCCGCCGCCGGCGCCGATCGGCGTCGGCCCAGCACCCTGCGCCCGGATGAGCCGGCGGCTCTGGCTGCGAGCCCGATCGTCACACCTCGATCAGACGACGGCTCGGAGTTCGTCCGCCGGTGGTGCGGTCTCCTCCGGTCGGGGCCGCCCGGGACCCGGCAGCGCCAGCCGTAGGACGCGCTTCCAGACCGAGCCCGCCTGCCGGGCCAGCGAACCGGAGTTGTAGGGGAGCCCGAACCGCTCGCACAGGGCGCGGACCCGGGGGGCGATCTCGGCGTAGCGGTTGCTGGGCAGGTCCGGGAACAGGTGGTGTTCGATCTGGTGGCTCAGATTGCCGCTCATGAGGTGCAGGAGGCGTCCGCCGTCGATGTTGCAGGAGCCGAGCAGCTGGCGGAGGTACCACTCGCCTCTCGTCTCGTTCTCGATCTGGTCCTCGGTGAAGAACTCGGCGCCCTCGGGGAAGTGCCCGCAGAAGATGATGGTGTGCGCCCACATGTTGCGGGTCATGTTCGCGGTGAGGTTGCCGAGCAGGACGGGCAGCAGGCACGGGCCCGCCAGCAGCGGGAACGCCACATAATCCTTGAGGATCTGGCGCCGCGCCTTGCCGGCGACGGCGCGCAACTGGTTCAGGGCCTCCTTCGGGCTCTTGTCACCTGTCGGTATGCGTTCGAGTTCCGCGTCGTATATCGCGATGCCGTATTCGAAGAACAGCGCGAGCAGCACGTTGTAGAGCGGCTGGGCGAGATGGATCGGATGCCACTTCTGCTCCGGGCTGATGCGCATGGCCGAGTAGCCGATGTCGCGGTCCTTGCCGAGCACGTTCGTCCAGGTGTGGTGGATGAAGTTGTGCGAGTGCTTCCACTGGGCGGCGGGGGTGGCGTTGTCCCACTCCCAGGTCGTCGAGTGGATCTTCGGGTCGCGCATCCAGTCCCACTGGCCGTGCAGGACGTTGTGGCCGATCTCCATGTTCTCCAAGATCTTCGCGATGGCCAGCGCCGCGGTCCCGGCGGCCCAGGCGGGCGGCAGCCACGACGCGAACAGCAGTGCGCGGCCGGTCAACTCCAGCCTGCGCTGCATCGCGATGACACCGCGGATGTAGCCCGCGTCGTCCTCCCCAAGTCCTGCGATCACCTCGTCCCGGATCCTGTCCAGCTCACGGCCGAACTCCTCGACGTCAATGAGTGCGAGGCGCACTGTGGTCGGCATGGTCGCGTTCTCCTTCAGAGATCGATCTCAACGGGGCCGGCGGCGGCCGACACACAGGTCTGGACGAGGTCGCCCTCCTCGCCGTGGATCCGGCCGGTGCGCAGGTCACGCACCCGGCCCGAGGACAGCCGCGCCACACAGCCATGACAGATGCCCATGCGGCAGCCGCTCGGCATGAGCACGCCCGCGCCCTCCCCGGCCACCAGCAGCGACGTGCCGCCGTCGGCGGTGGCCTCCCGGCGGCTCCTGGTGAAGCGGACACGTCCACCCGTGTTGCTGGTCGCCGGCGTCGCGAGACGAAAACGCTCGACGTGCAGGCGATCGGCGGGCCCGCTCCAGTGCGCCGTGACCTCGTCGAGCATCTCGGGCGGCCCGCATGCCCATACGGAACGTTCCGTCCAGTCCGGGCACAGTCCGGGCAGATCCGCCGGTTTGAGGCGCCCCTCGGTCCGCGTGTGCCGCTCGTGCAGCCGCAGGTTCGGAAACCGCGCCGCCAGGCCCCGCAGTTCCTCTCCGAAGATGACGTCCTCGGGCGTGGGGGCCGAGTGCACCAGCACCACGTCCGGTGCTCGCCGGCGGGACCCGGCGCCTGCGGCGACCGTCGCGGCTCCGTGGGCCAGCAGGCCGTGCAGCATCGGCCTCACCGGTGTGATCCCACTGCCGGCCGTCAGGAACAGCAGGCGCGACGGCGGCGGTTCGGGGAGCACGAACTCGCCCTCCGGCCGGCCCAGACCGAGGATCGTCCCACGCGCCACCCGCCGCAGCAGATGGCCGGAGACCAACCCGCCCGGGACCGCCTTGACGGTGATCGTGATGCAGCCGTCAGGGCGGTCCGGCGGCGAGGAGATCGAGTACCCGCGCCAGTGGCGCACCCCTGCGATGTCGACACCTACCCTGACCCACTGGCCGGGCCTGTGCGGGACCCAGTGACGGCCCGGGCGGATCACGAGCGTCACCGCGTCCGAGGTCTCCGAGCGCACGGCCTCGACCCGGCCGCACAACCCCCCGGCGGGCCAGAGCGGGTTCACCAGCCGGAGGTAGTCATCAGGCGTCAGGGGGGTGGTCAGCCACCGCGCGGCGCCCGCAAGCCACCGCCGGACGCCCCACCGGGACGTGGTGTCCGATGTGGTCGCATACGGACTGCTCATGGAACCTCACATCTCCGAAGCGACCACTCCCAACACCCCGTGTTGACGCAAGCGCACTTAAAACAACGACAGCCGACTCGTCCACCATGGCGATGTATGGATCCCGGCCACGTCACCGCGCTGATGGAGCGGGCGGTGGAGGAGGCCCGCACGATCCCGCCCGACCCGGAGCGCTGGTCCAGCCTGTCCCGGACGCTGGTGGAGATCGCCAAGATCGGTGACCGAGCGCGCCCGGGTCCCGGTTTCCGTGGCCGAACGGCTGCGGGCCGTCCCCGGCGTCCGGGACGTGGTCGCCGACGTGTCGTTCCCCGTTCTGACGTCCTCGGGGCAGGGCCGCGCCCGGCCTCACCGTGGCCACCGGACCGGCGCGCGGCGACGCCGAGGACCTGACCGTGGCCGCCGTCCGGCCCGACATCCTGCAACTGGGAGCGTCGCTCGGCGGCCTCGCCGTGATGACCGTGCTGGTGGTCGTCGCGGGCTGGTCGCCTTCGGGTCCGCCGACGCTGAAACCACCGCTCCGCCCGTACGCGCGGCGAAACCGACCCCCTGGGCCTTCGCCCCGACACCACCGGGCGCGAAGGCCCAACCCGTCGTCAGGATGCCGGGCTGCAACCCGTGTCGCGTATCGACAGGTTTGCGTTGAGGGAGCGGAGTGCGATGTCGATGCGCGCCGCTACCGCTCCGGGGTGAACGGCAGGCGGCGCGGGCCCGGTAGGTGGTCAGAGGGTGATGGCGACCTTGCCTCGGGCGTGGCCGCGCTTGATGTAGTGGAGGGCCTCGGGGATCTCGGCGAACGGGTAGGTCCGGTCGATGACGGGGGTGAGCTGTTCCTTCTCCATGAGCCCGGCCAGGAACTGCAGGTCCGCGGAGTTGGGGTTCCAGCGGACGCCGGTGATGCGCTGGCGGACGAAGGGGGAGACCAGGGCCCCGCGGAGCATCTGCGCCGCCGGGCCGAGCAACCCGCCGCGGGCCGAGATGCCGCCCACGAGCACGAGCGTTCCACGGGAGGTCAGGGGGCGCCGTAGCTTCGCCAGCGACCGGTCGCCCACGATGTCCATGAGCAGGTCGTATCGTCCCTGCCGGGCGGTGAAGTCCTCGCGGGTGTAGTCCACGACGTCGTCCGCGCCCAGAGAGCGAACCAGTTCGACGTTGCGGGTGCTGCACACGCCGGTGACCTCGGCCCCGAACGTCTTGGCGAGTTGGACGGCGAACGTGCCGATGCCGCCGGAGGCCCCGTTGACGAGGACCCGCTGCCCGGCGGAGATCCGCCCGTCGTCCCGCAGCCCTTGCAGGGCGGTGTGCGCGGCCATCGACACCGACGCCGCCTGTTCGAAGGTGAGGCGGGCGGGCTTGACGGCCAGCCTGTCCTGCGGGACGGCGACGGCCTCGGCGAACGAGCCCAGGCTGACCTCCCCGAAGACCTCATCGCCGGGCTGCAGTCCGGTCACCTCCTCGCCCACTCGCTCGACGACGCCGGCGAGGTCGGCGCCGAGGATCAGGCCCGGCTTCGGCCGCCGCAGGCCGATGCTCAGCCGTGCCAGCATCGGGTCGGCCCCCGCGTGGCGCCAGTCGTAGGGGTTGACGGAGGCCGCCCGTACCCGCACCAGCACCTGGTCCGGGGCGATGTCGGGTTCGGCGACGTCCTTGAGGGTCAGCACGTCGGGCGGGCCGTAGCGGTCCCAGCTCCAGGCTTTCATGGCGTCTTCCTTTCGGTGGGCGTTCACGCTCGGGTCGGTCGGGGTGGTCTGAGCGGGCTCAGGTTCCGGTGCCTGCGGGTGCTCGTCGGCCTCGGCCCCGGTGTGACCCCCTGTGGCTGGTGTCCGCATACCGCTCCTGGTCGGGCCGCTGTCGTACGACGTAAGCCTGTCGTACGTTGTAAGATTCTCGTACGCAGTAAGGCTATCGTACGACGTAAGGGAGTCAAGGGCGCGACGGAAAGGAAATCAGTCGGTGACCGAAAGTGACGACGTGTCCGGCGCGCTCAGCCGCGTTCGGAACGGGTCACGAACCGGCGGCGCGGCGCCGTTCCAGCCCTTCGAGGATCAGGTCGAGCGCGAACTCGAACTCGAACTGGTCGTCACAAAAGCCCAGGGTGCCATCAGGATCGTCATGGATGGCGTCCGCCAACATCCCGACGATGTTCGGGAACTGGTCGGCCATCTGCTCCATCATCGCGGCGGCCTCGGCGTCCGCGGTCTCGGCGCCGCCGGGCTGGAACAACTCCTGGGTGAACCCGAGGGCGCGGCTGCCCAGAACGTGCAGCGCGCGGTGGGCCAGGTCGAAGGAGAACCCGCCCGCCCGGAGAATGGCAACGACCTGGTCGTAGTAAGCGATGACGGCCGGGCTCGTGTTGGTGCGGCTTTCGAGCACCTGCGGGGCCCAGCGATGGCGCAGGAAGACCTCCCGGGCAGCGAGGATCCGCGCGCGCAGCGCCGCTTGCCAGTCCTCCTCCGGGGACGGCGCCTCGACCCCGTCCACCGCCGCCGTGATCTCCCCGAGGATCACCTCGACGACGCCGTCGAGGACGGCCTCCTTGTTGGCGACGTGGTGGTACAGCGACATCGCCTCGGCCCCGACCTCCTGCGCGAGCCGGCGCATGGTGAGCGCGTCGAGGCCGTCGCGGTCGGCGAGCTCCACGGCGGCGCGCAGCACCCGCCTCCGGCTCAGCGGAATACGCGGCTGCTCGATCAGCTCATCGGCGTCGGTCCGTGGGGTCATGGATCTTCCTCCCGCCGCACTCTACCCGTACCCGGATTGCCGCCCGTGGCCACAGTCCCTAGTGTCGGCCGCACATGGCTGAAGATCAGAAGGCTGAGACACGGCCGGCCTTTCTCCAGACCCTGGAACCGGGGCAGGTCCGGCGGGGGACCGTGACGTCCCTCGAACGGTTCGGGGCGTTCGTGGATCTCGGTGGGGCCAGTGGCCTGGTCAGCGTGCCCGAGCTGTCGTGGCGGCGGTTCGATGACGTGTCGCAGGTGGTACGGGTCGGCCAGGACGTCACCGTCATGGTCCTGGACGTCGATCTCGATCGCGAGCGGGTGTCCCTGTCGCTGAAGGCGCTCCAGGAAGACCCGTGGAAACAGCTCGCCCGGACCCGGCTCGGTGACGTGGTGAGCGGACCGGTGACCAAGGTCGTGCCGTTCGGCGTCTTCGTCGCCGTGGCCGACGGCATCGAGGGCCTGGTCCACGCCTCCGAATTCCTCCCAGGAGAACCGCCCGCCGAGGGGCGGGAATTGACGGTTCGCATCCGCGACATCAACCTGTGGCGTCACCGCATGAGGCTCGCACTCGCTTAGATCAGCGTCTACGGCCGCCATCGAAGGCGTGGCGATTCCGGCAAGGGTGAGTGCAGCAAACCCCCAGACGCATTTCCATAGGCTCCTGACGTGCGGTGACGCCGCCGGTGTGCCAGAGCAGGGCCGGAAGCCGGTGTCCCAGGATCAGCGGACGTAGGGAGGCGCCACGCCCCAGCCCCAGTGGGGGACGGGGGCCTGCATGGGTGGGGAGGCGTTGGGCTGGGAGTTGGCAAGGGCCAGGCGGGTGCCCCACTCGATGTAACCGGTGAACGCGGCGCGGAACTCCGGGTCGGACGGCAGGCCGACCTCGTCGGCGGCGTCCATGAGCAGGCTCACCCAGCGGCGCCGCTGCGGCTCGGTGATCGCCTTGCCCAGGTGCTGGATGAGCATGTGGTGGTAGCCGCCGCGTTCGCGGGTGTAGCGGTCGGGGCCGCCGAAGACCTCCGACAGCCACATCGCGACGTACTTGGGATGGCCCGGGTCCATGTGGGCGAACAGCGGGCCGATCAGCTCGTCGGCGAGCACTTTGGCGTAGAAGGTCTCGGTGAGCCCCTCGAACGCTTCGGCGCCGCCCGCCCACTCGTACAGGCTAGGCACGGACCCGCCGGCGCCGCGCACGGCGGTGCGCTTATAGTGCCGCATCTCCTCGATCTGCCGCACGTACAGCTTGATCTCGGCGAAGAACGCCGCGAAGTGCTCCCCTCCGCGGAAGCCTTGCAGGTGGTCGTCGGCCGAGGTCCAGACGATGCGCAGGATGTACCACTCGGGCTCGTCCACGCAGCGCGTCAGTTCGTACTCCACGCACTGCGGGGCCACCGCGAGACAGGCCGCGGCACGGCCGTAGGCGGCCTCGAACTCCTCGGCGTCCACCTGGTCGATCCGGTAGCGGATGTACTCAACGATCATGATCGCTCCTCGGGCCGACCCAGGTGTAATCAGCGTAACAGCGTAATGATCGTTGAAAGCAGTGTCTTGGGACAGCTGCCGGAAGTTTCCCGTCAGAGCCGGCGGGCCTTGGTCCCTTGGGAGCCGCCGGCTCGGGCAGTGGCGGGCTCCCGCGCCGGCGGAACACCCGTCGGCGCACGTGCTGATCGAGGCGCCGGTGTGCCCGACCGACGCCGCCGTGCGCGTCTTCGGTGAGGTCTGCCTGCCGGGTGAGGTGTTCGCGCAGGTGGGTCGAGGTCAGAGATGGAAGGTGGCCTGGCCGGTGATGCGGATGCCGGTCCGGTCGCCGGGGCGGAGGGGGACGTGGCCGCCGATGCGGATGTCGACGGGCGTGTCGAGGCCGTCGACGGTGATGGTGATCATGGCGTCGTGGCCGTAGTAGCGGACGTCGGTCACGATCCCGTCTGGTGTGGTCTCGCCAGGTTCGGTGAGCCGCAGTTGTTCGGGCCGCAGAAGCACGGTGCCCTGGAGGGGGGCTTCGGTGGGCGTGCGCAGTTCCACGGTGCCGAGGGCGGTGGTGGCCGTGTCGTTCACGGCGGTGCCGGGGAGGGGGACGGCGTCGCCGACGAAGCCGGCGACCCAGGGGTCGATGGGGCGGCTGTAGACGTCCTGGGGGGAGCCGCACTGGGCGACTCGCCCCTCACGGACGACGGCGACGAGGTCGGCCGTGGACAGGGCCTCCTGCTGGTCGTGGGTGACGAGGAGGGCGGTGGCTCCGGTGGCGCGGAGGGCCGCGCGGACGTCGGCACGCACCCCGGCGCGCAGGGCGCTGTCGAGGGCGTTGAACGGTTCGTCGAGCAGGACCAGTGCGGGTTCGGGGGCCAGGGCGCGGGCCAGGGCGACGCGCTGCTGCTGTCCGCCGGACAGCTCGTGCGGCATCCGGTCGCCGTATCCGGCCAGGCCCACCAGATCGAGCATCTCCTCGGTACGCCGGCGGCGGGCGGCCCGGTCGGTCAGGCCGAAGGCGACGTTGCGGGCCACGCTCAGATGGGGGAAGAGCGCGCCTTCCTGGGGCACGATGCCGATGCGGCGGCGTTCCGGGGGAATGTGCGTTCCGGGGCCGGTCAGGGTACGTCCGCCGACGGTGACGGTCCCCGCGTCGGCGCGCAGGAAGCCCGCGATGATGCGGAGCAGGGTGGTCTTTCCGCAGCCCGAAGGGCCGAGCACGGCGGCCAGCGAGCCGCTGGGCACGGTGAGGTCGAGTCCGTGCAGGACGGTGGTGTCCGGGCCGTACGCCTTGGTCAGCCCCTCGATCTGCAGTTCGGTCATGAGCGTTGTCTCCCGAGGAGGTACGAGGGGACGGCCGCGAGCAGGATCAGTGCGGCGGCGTACGGGGCGGCGTCGGCGTAGGAACCGACGCCGGTCTCCGTCCACAGCCGGGTGGCGAGGGTGTCCATGCCGGTGGGGCGCAGCAGCAGAGTGGCCGGCAGTTCCTTCATGCAGACCACGAAGGTCAGGGCCGCACCGGCCGCGACACCGGGTGCGGCCAGCGGTACGGTCACCTCCCGCAGAACGCGCAGGGGGCTGCGGCCGAGGGATCGGGCGACGTCCTCCAGCACGGGCGGGGACTGCAGGACGGCGGCGCGGGTGGCGCCCACCGCGACCGGCAGGAACAGCACCGCGTAGGCGCAGACCAGCAGCGGCAGCTCCTGGTAGAGCGGGTTGGCGTAGCGGACCGCGAAGAAGACCATCGAGAGGGCGACGGTGATGCCGGGCAGGGCGTGCCCGGCGTAGGCGGCCTGCTCCAGCAGGTCCGCGGCCCGTCCCCGGTAGCGGGCCGCCACCACGCCGACGGGCAGGGCGAGCACGGTGGTGAGCGCGGCCCCGCCCGCGGCCACGCCGAGGGTGACGCCCGCGATGTTCAGGAGCCCGGCGGGATCCCAGGTGGCGAGGTTTCCGGCGACCAGCCAGTAGCCGAGCGTGGCCAGCGGGAAGACGACGGCGGCGGCGACGACCGCCCCGCACCAGGCCAGCGCGGGGATCGTCATCCGTCCGAGGGGGACGGGGGTGAAGGGACGGGCGGTTCCGGTTCCGGTTCTGGCGTGTCCGCGCCGGCCCCGGGTGCGCGTCTCCAGGGCGACGAGGGCCACGGTCATCACCACCAGGACGACGCTCAGGGCGGCGGCCGGAGTGCGGTCGAAGCTGGCCCGGTAGGAGGTGTAGATGCCACGGGTGAACGTGTCGTAACGCATCAGCGACACCGCGCCGAAGTCCGACAGGGCGTACAGCGCGACCAGCAGCCCGCCCCCCGCCGCAGCCGGACGCAACTGCGGCAGGGTGACGCGGAGGAAGGTTCGTACCGGCCCGGCTCCGAGGGACCGGGACGCCTCCTCCTGCGCGGGATCGATCCCGCGCAGGGCGGCGGCGACGGGCAGGTAGACGTAGGGATAACTGACCAGGGTCAGCGCCACCGCCGAGCCGGTGAACCCGGCGAGTTCCGGTACCGCGGACAGCCAGGCGAAGGCCGCCACGTAGCTGGGCACGGCCAGCGGCAGGGTCGCCACCACCGACCACGCGCGTCCGCCGGGCAGCGCGGTGCGCACGGTCAGCCAGGCCAGGGAGATCCCCAGGAGCAGGCAGGCCGCCACCACCACGACGGCCAGCGCCAGGCTGCGGCCGAGGAGCAGCGCGGTGCCCTCGGTGGTGACGACGCTCCAGGCGAAGCCGGGGCCTCGCTCCAGCGAGCGCACGGCCAGATAGCCGAGCGGCAGCAGGGCGAAGGCCCCGGCCAGGCACGCCGGGCCGAGCAGGACCCACGGGGCGCGGGCTGTGGTCATCCGGGTCAGACCATCCCGACTTCCCGCAGCATCGTCAGGGTCTGCTGCAGCGATTCGAGCTTGCCGAGGTCGATCTCAGGGGCCTTGAGGGACTCCAGCGGCGGCAGGTCCGGAACCGTGCTGGTGACCCCGGAGGCCAGCGGGTACTCCTTGGTCTCGTCGGCGAAGTAGGTCTGCGCCTCCTTGGAGAGCAGGAAGTCGACGGCCTTGAGCGCCGCCGCGTTGTGCTCGCTGCCCGCCAGGACGCCCACGCCCGCCACGTTGATCAGCGCGCCGGGGTCGCCGCCGGGAAGGTAGTGGAGTTTGGCGGTGACCTTGTCCGCGCCCTTCTCGGCGACCTTCTCGTACCAGTAGTAGTGGTTGATCATCCCGAGGGCGACCTGCCCGGAGTCGACCGCGTCCAGCAGGGCGAGGTTGTCGTCGTAGGCCTTGATGCCGTTGGCCTTCAGGCCCTTGAGCCACTCGCGGGTGGCGTCGTCGCCCTCCAGGACGCGCATGCCGGTGACGAACGCCTGGAAGGACGCGTTGGTCGGCGCGTACCCGACCTTGTCCTTCCACTCCGGCTTGACGAGGTCGTGCACGCTGTCGGGCGCCTTGGTGACCTGGCCGGGGTGGTAGGCCAGTACGCGGACACGGCCGGAGACGCCGACCCACTCTCCCCCGCCGGCGCGGAACTGCTTGGCCACCCGGTCGAGGGTGGGCTGCGGCAGCTTCTCCAGCCGCCCCTGCTTGGCCAGGGCGCCGAGCGCTCCGGCGTCCTGGGACAGGAACAGGTCGGCCTTGGTCTTGTCGCCCTCCTCCAGGAGCTGCGCGGACAGTTCGGCGCTGGCGCCGTAGCGGACCTCGACGTCGGTGCCGACGGCCTTCTCCAGCTTGTCCAGCAGCGGCTTGATGAGCCCTTCGTTACGGCCGGAGTAGATGACGAGGCCGGCTTCCGATCCGATCCCACAGGCCGTCCCCAGGGGAAGCAGAACGGCCGCCAGCGCGAGTGCGGAGATACAACGGGTCACTGAGGGTCGCATGGGGCCTTCCTAAGGGATGCGGCACACGGTACGTTTTGGCACGTAGGTTAGCCTTACTTAAGATGCGCCGCATGAGTCGCCCCCACCCGAGGCCGAATGCGGTCCCGTTCGCCTGTGAGCTGGCCGAGCACGGGGATCGGACGGCGGTCATCACCGCCGGCGGCGCGTTCTCCTATCGTGAGCTCGCCGCACGGGTGGCGGCCACCGCCCGGCGCCTGGGATCCGAACGCCGGCTGGTCCTGCTCGCCGCCGCCGACACGGTCGACGCGCTCGTGGTCTACCTGGCGGCGCTGGCGGCCGGCCATCCCCTGCTGCTGGTCCCGCACGACCGCCCCGAGTCGATGCGGTCGCTGGTCGCCGCCTATGACCCGGACGTCGTGGCCCTCCCGGACGGCACCCTCGACGAGCGGCGCGCGATCTCCGCGCACACGCTGCACCCGGACCTCGCGCTGCTGCTGAGCACCTCCGGCTCGACCGGCTCACCCAAGCTCGTACGGCTGTCGCAGGAGAACCTGCGGGCGAACGCGGAGGCCATCGCCGACTACCTGGACATCCGGGACAGTGACCGTGCCGCCACGACCCTGCCCATGTACTACTGCTACGGCCTGTCGGTCATCAACAGCCATCTGCTGCGCGGGGCGGGGCTGATCGTCACCGAGCTGTCGGTGGCCGACGCCTGCTTCTGGGAGCTGTTCCGCGACGCGCGGGGCTCGACCCTGGCGGGCGTCCCCTACACCTTCGACCTGCTGGACCGGGTCGGCTTCGCCGACATGCGGCTTCCGCACCTGCGGTACGTCACCCAGGCGGGCGGGCGGCTGCCGGCCGACCGGGTGGCGCGCTACGCGGAGCTGGGCAGGCGGCGCGGCTGGGACCTGTTCGTCATGTACGGCCAGACCGAGGCGACGGCCCGCATGGCGTACCTGCCGCCGGAGCTGGCGGCCTCCCATCCCCAGGCGATCGGCGTTCCGATCCCCGGTGGCTCCTTCCGGCTCGAACCGTTGCCGGACTGGCCCGGCCCCGACACCGGCGAGCTGGTCTACTCGGGGCCGAACGTCATGCTCGGATATGCCGAGGGCCCTTCCGACCTGGCCCTGGGCCGTACCGTCGAGGAGCTGTACACCGGCGATGTCGCGCGGCGCACCCCGGAGGGGTTGTACGAGGTGGTGGGGCGGCGCAGCCGGTTCGTGAAGCTCTACGGCCTGCGGATCGATCCTCAGCGCGTCGAGGCGATGCTCGCACGCCACGGCCTGACCTCATGGTGCACCGGCGATGACGAGGGTCTGATCGTGGCCGTGACGGGCGAGGCGGACGCCGGGCACGTCAGACGGCTGGTGGCGGCCGAGTGCGGCCTGCCCGCCCGGGTGGTCGGTGTGCACGTCCTGGCCGAGCTGCCCCGGCTCCCCACGGGTAAGCCCGACTACCAGGCCGTACGCGGGTTGGCACGCTCCAAGCCCGGGTCCGTCTCGCCCGCCTCGTCCAGCTCGTCCAGCTCGGATCTGTGCCGCCTGTACGCGCAGATCCTCGACTGGCCCGACGTCACCGAGGACTGCAGCTTCGTCAGCCTGGGCGGCGACTCGCTGTCCTATGTCGAGATGTCGCTGCGGCTGGAGGAGACGCTGGGGTCGCTGCCCGCGGACTGGCACACCCGGCGCATCCGCGACCTTCGGCGTCCGGCCGGGCGCGCCGGACGGCGAACGCTGGAGACGGGCATCGCGCTGCGCGCCATCGCGATCGTCCTCATCGTCGGTTCGCACATCACGATCTTCACGATCCGGGGCGGCGCGCATGTGCTGCTGGCGGTGGCGGGCTTCAACTTCGCGCGGTTCCACCTCACCGCGGCCGATCGGCGCGAACGCCGCCGGCACGTGCTGAGCGGCCTGGCGCGGATCGCCGTGCCGAGCATCCTGTGGATCGCGCTGGCGGCGCTTGTCACCGACGACTACCACCTGGCCGGCGCCCTGCTGCTGGACAGCGCCCTCGGGCACAACAGCAACTACTGGTTCGTCGAGGTCATCGTCTACATCCTGGCCGCCATGGCCGCGTGGCTGAGCATTCCGGCGCTGGACCGGGCGGAGCGGCGCTCTCCCTTCGGGTTCGCCCTCGGCTTCCTGCTGCTCGGGCTGGTCGCCCGCTTCAACCTCTTCGGGCTCGTGGACCTGCCGTCCGCGATCGCCGCCTGCTGGATGTTCCCGCTGGGCTGGGCCGCGGCGAAGGCGGGCACCCCGGGGCAGCGCCTGCTGGTGACCGCGATCGCCCTGGCCACGGTCCCGGGCTACTTCGGCTCCGGGGAACTGCTCCGGGAGACCCTCATCATCGCCGGCCTGACCCTGCTGATCTGGGTACCGACGCTGCCGAGCACGGGTTGGCTCAACCGCCTCGCCGGCCCACTGGCCGGCGGCTCGCTGTACATCTACCTGGTCCACTGGCAGATCTATCCGCTGTTCGCGGACCACTCACAACTCCTGGCCCTGCTCATCTCACTCGCGGCCGGCGCAGCGTGCGCCGCCCTCGCGGCAAGGATCACCCGGCACGCAACCTCATCCCTACGCCGCCGCCAGGCCCCCCGTGACACGACGGATGTGGCGACGCCACCGAGCAGACGCCCACCCGCACCGTCCCGTCAGCCACCGGACGACCAGGTGACCTCTCCGACTCGGGGGGACGAAGGTCGTGTTCCCTCTCAGTGGTGACGGGCGGTGATGATCCAGGCGCGGGAGTCGAAGCGGACGCCGTCGTCGCTCAGGTGTGCGGAGATGTCGACCCCGCGCGCGCTGCCTGCCCGGGCCGTGCGCGCGGCTGGCTCGCCTTTCGGGGTTTGCCGAAGTGGCAACAGGATTCGCGGTGGTTTCACCGGGTGCCGGACGATCGATGTGAGGGCCGCCGGCCGGTGCTGTGGCCGTGGTCTGCGTTCGGCGCATGAGGATCGAAGGTTTTGGGGGATTGATGTCGCAGTCCGTTCCGGCCATGGCGGTCACGCATCGTCTGGTCTCGTCTTCCGCTGGTCGTGTCCACCTGGTGGAGCAGGGCTCCGGGCCGCTGGTGCTGCTGGTGCACGGGTTTCCCGAGTCGTGGTACTCCTGGCGTCACCAGTTGCCGGTGCTGGCCGCGGCCGGTTACCGGGCCGTCGCCGTCGATGTCCGTGGCTACGGCCGCTCTTCCAAGCCCGCGGACGTGGCCGCCTACCGGATGCTGGAGCTGGTCGAGGACAACGTCGCCGTGGTGCGCGCTCTGGGTGAGCGGACGGCGGTGATCGTGGGTCACGACTGGGGCGCGACCATCGCCGCGAACTCCGCGCTGGTGAGGCCCGACGTCTTCCGCGCGGTCGGGCTGCTGAGCGTGCCCTACGCCCCGCGCGGCGGGCCACGGCCCAGCGAGATCTTCGCGCGGATGGGCGGAGCGGAGGAGTTCTACGTCAGCTATTTCCAGCAGCCCGGCCGGGCCGAGGCCGAGATCGAGCCGGACGTCCGCGGCTGGCTCGCCGGCTTCTACGCCGCCCTGTCCGCCGACACCATGCCGCCCGCCGACGCCCCGGATCCGCACTTCGTCTCCACGGGCGGGACGCTGCGCGACCGGTTCCCGGCCGGCCGGCTGCCCGCCTGGCTCAGCGAGGACGACCTCGATGTCTACGCCGCGGAATTCGAACGGACCGGTATGAGCGGGGCACTGAACCGCTACCGGAACGTGGACCGGGACTGGGCGGACCTCGCCGACTTCGACGGTGCCCCCATCACCCAGCCGTCCCTGTTCATCGGCGGTGCGCTGGACGCCTCCACCACCTGGATGGCCGACGCCATCACGGCCTACCCCGCCACCCTGCCGGGCCTGGTCTCCTCCCACATCCTCGACGGCTGCGGCCACTGGATCCAGCAGGAACGCCCCACGCAGGTCAACGACCTCCTGACCGGCTGGCTCTCCTCCCTACCCACCTGACCCCGGCCACGGCCTGGCCCAGTGCGGCATGGCGGCCGCCTGGCGCAGGCGCTGCGCGGCGAGCACGACCGCGCGGCCGGACTGCTCACCGCGGCGCGAAGCCGCCTACGGAGCTGGGCGTGGATCTGTTCGGCTTCGCTCCGGTCGGCTGGCTCGATTCACCTACCCTCACACGGGGAGATGCTCGAACCGCTGCGGCGGCTGGGAGGGATGGCCTGGTGAACGAGCTGTGCGCCCCCCTTGACGTCGGTGACACCGGGGCGGTCATCCCCACCGCGTCTTTATTACCCGCCGAGGTGGCCGCGGCGGAGCGGGCGGCATTGGCCAGTGCCGCCTTCGACGGGCCACGCCAGAGGCCGGACGGCACCCGCACCACGATTCGGGGGCAGCACACGATCATCAAGGTGCAGCATCGTCGGCACGAACGGCTGGAGACCATGCTGCGGCTGGAACGAATGCGTCAGGAGGCCGGTGTCCGCGCACCCCGCCTGTTGGACCACGGCACCGTCCCCACTCCCGAAGGCCAGGCATGGTGGGTGGTACACACCTTCCACGACGGGCAGCCCGGTGACCGGCCCACCGCAGCACAGCAACGAGCCCTGGGCGACCAGTTGCGCCGCTGGCACGACCACGGCCCGGCCGGGGGCCTGCGCCTGGACGGTCCCGGCGCGCTCGGAGTCCTGCTGGGAACGGCCCGCCGCCTGGCACCTGGCGCCTACGCGGAGATCTCCAAACGGTTCGACGACGCCTGCCGAGGCCGGCGGATGACCGCGATTCACGGTGACCTCGCCGTCGGGCATAACGTGCTGTTCCAGGGGGACGAACTCGTGGCCGTGCTCGATCCGGGAGCCGTTGACATCGGTCCGCCCATGCTCGACCTGGCCTGGGCCATGGCGGTCGATCTGCCGCACGGCGCCGCTCCTGGCCCGCTGCTGGACGGGTACGGCCCCATCGACTCCGAGGCGCTGGATGTGGTGCTGCCGCTGATGATGCTGCGCCGCCTGATCGACACCTTTGACGAGGACGGCCCCAACGACGGTCCCTGGCTGACCGGCTGGCTCGACCAGCACAGTCCCGAACTGCTCGACCTCGTCCCCTCCGTACCGGAGGCATGACCCCCGGCGCGCTCAAGGACGCGCCGGGACCGACAGCGCCCGAGGCCGCCAGTACGCCAGGTCAGCGGAGGCCAGCACCCCGGCCTCACGCCCCTCCACGTCCACCTTCAACAGGTCGAAGCCCGGACGCGCGTACCGCCGCAGCTCGGCGTCGTAGCCGCTGGGGCCGGGCGTAGGTCCGCTTACAGGGTGCCGCACCGCAGCTCCTCCGCCACGGGTGGCTTGTCGATGGCCTGGCCTGGTGATGTGGGGCGGGCAGGCAATCGCATCAGTCGATCTCCGAAAACCTCTGCCGCTCAAGGTAGATATTCACTGCGGTGTGGGGTATGGTTCCTGTCATCGAAGAGGAACAAGTCCATGAGACGCGGCAGATGACGAACTGCCCGGTGAGATGGATGACGCAGGCCGGGCGTGCCGGGGTCAACGCAGTGGAAGGGACCCCGGCAGCCGGCCGCGGAGCCGGCGGCCAACGGGCCGCCGGGCGCACGAATGCAAGTGATGGCAAGAACACAGGTAGGGAGAACACGGAAGGAGGTTGGCGGCACCATCGGGATCGCCCGCAGTCGGCTCCAGTCACGCCGCGCGGGTACCGCAGCCCCATAGATTGGACGGTGGTCTACGGTCACGCATCCGCGATCCTCGCGCCCCCGCCCCAGGCGGCAGGCGCGGAAGACAACCGGCCGCAGCGCCGGATAGATGGTGTTGTACCTCATGGCCCCGGCGCCGCCCTTTGGCGCCGGGGCCCCGTCGCTTCTCCCGAAACCCCATCCGGCGCCGACACGCCCACGACAGTACGGAAGGTTTTGTGAGAGCACCTCAGCCGGTCAGGCCCGGCACCCACCCAGCACCCCGCGACCCGCGCCCCGCCCAGCCTGGTCCGGTGCCGGACGACCCCGCCACCGGGCTCGACAGCAGGCTGGACGACAAGCTCGACGATGAGGACTACCCCGCCTACAGCATGGGCCGGGCCGCCGAAATCCTCGGCGTCACCCCGGGGTTCCTACGCGGCCTGGACGCCGCCAAGCTGTTCGTCCCGCAACGCTCGCCCGGCGGGCACCGCCGCTACTCCCGCTACCAGCTGCGCCTGGCCCAACGCGCCCGCGACCTGGTCGACCAGGGCACCGCGCTGGAAGCGGCCTGCCGCATCATCATCCTGGAAGACCAGCTCGCCGAAGCCCAGCGCATCAACGCCCAACTCCAGCAGCGCATCGACAACGGTGCCGACCGGGACTGATCCCGCCTTCCCCGCCACCAGTACCGGCGCCTACACCTTCCCGCCCCGTCTCCAGATCCGTCTTCGTGGCCCTGCTCATGGCCGCGAGGCCGAGGTCGAGGTGACCGAGCCGCAACTCCAGCGGGGCTGGTCGGCGTGAGCGGTGTTCCCACACCCGGCAGCGGTGCCGATGGCGGGTCGGGTGCCCGGCCTGTGTGGTGCTGGGCCGGGCGCCCGGCTGGGGCGTGTTCCTGCACACCCTGGCCCGGCTCCCCGAGGTCCGTGAGCCATGGCTACGCGCCGTCTACGAGCACGTGAAGGACCGCCGGTACCGCTACCCGTTCTGATCAGGCGAGGTCGGACGGGCGCCGCACGATGGCGGTTCCGGCGTTGAGGTCGATGTGCGTGCGTGGGGGTGCACCGTCGTTCTCCTCGTCTCGCAGCATCAGTGAGGAGCGGCGCTGCTCCTGCTGATGGCGGTGCGTGCCGTGGAAGAAGACGTCCAGTTCGCCGAGAGCGACCGCGGAGATCGGGCGGCCCACCTCGTCCCGCCTCCAAGGCAGACGGAACCTGCGATGCGCCCACAGGCCGACACGATCGAGGACGGCGAAGGCGACCAGCGCTATCACCAGCCCGGGGATCGTCATGAACGCGATGGCTGCCACGATCCCTCCAACGGACCTGACCCGTCAGCGGTTCCGTGTCGCGGCTACCAGGCCAGAACGGCCTCACGACCTGGTCGGCCAGGTCGACATGGACGAGGACGAGACCGCCGGCCGGCGCAGGATCCGCGCGAATCCGGAGGCCGCCACCACCTTCCGCCGCACCGTGAACCTCATCGGCTGACCGGGGCTTCGTGTGACGCCCCACCCGCACCAGAACGGCCAGTGGCGATGACCCGCGCCCCGACGACGGCCCCTGGCTGACCGGCCGGCTCGACCACCACAGCCCCGAACTCTCGACCTCGTCCCCTCCGCCCCGCAGGCATGACCCCTGCCGCGTTCGAGGACGTGTGAGGCCGGGTGCCTGCTTGGGGTGGTCAGTCTTCTTCGGGGGGCTGGTCGGGGTCGCCGGGCCGGTCCTTGGTCTGTTCGAGGGCTTCGGCGATGGCGGTGAACTCGGCGAGGGCGGCGGTGAGGTCCTCGACGATCTCGCGGGCGATGACGTCGGGCGGCAGGAGGCTGTCGGCGTCCTCCAGGCTCGGGTCCTTCAGCCAGGTGATGTCGAGGTTGACCTTGTCGCGGGCGATCAGCTCGTCGTAGGTGAACGGCTTGAACCGCTCGGTTTCCTCGCGGGTGTGGTGGGGCTCGCCAGGCCGGTAGCACGTGACGAAGTCGTCCAGGTGGGCGCGGGTGAGCCGGTTCTGCTTGAGGGTGAAGTGCTGGCCGGTACGGAAGTCGTACACCCACAGCGTGGAGGTCCAGGGCACGTCCGGCCGGGCGGGCTTCTTGTCGAAGAACAGCACGTTGGCCTTGACGCCACCGGCGTAGAAGATGCCGGTCGGCAGCCGCAGCAGGGTGTGCACGTCGAACTGCTTGAGCAGCCGCCGCCGGATCGTCTCCCCCGCCCCGCCCTCGAACAGCACGTTGTCGGGCAGCACGACGGCGGCGCGGCCGGGGATGCCGAGCATGGAGGCGATGTGCTGGACGAAGTTGAGCTGCTTGTTCTTGGTGGTGACCCAGAAGTCCTGCCGGGTGTACTCGATGTCCTCCCGGCCGGCCCGCCCGTCCTCGCCGACGACGGTGATGGACGACTTGCGGCCGAACGGCGGGTTGGCCAGGACCACGCTGGGATACAGGTGGGACGGCTCGGCCAGCGCGTCGCGGACCTCGATCAGTGAACGGCCGGTGGGCTTGCCGATGCCGTGCAGCAGCATGTTCATCGCCGCCAGCCGGGCCGTACCGTCCACCAGCTCGACCCCGCTGATGCCGCCCCCGGCGAGCCGGTCACGCTGCTCGGGCGTCAGGTCGCCGCTGTGGTGCCGCTGGATGTAGTCGTACGCCCCCAGCAGGAACCCGCCCGTACCGCAGGCCGGGTCGCAGACGGTGTCGTCCGGGCCGGGCCGGACGCAGTCCACCATGGCGGCGATCAGCTCACGGGGCGTGAAGTACTGCCCGGCCCCGGACTTGACGTCCTCGGCCCCCTTGGCGAGCAACTCCTCGTAGGCGTCGCCCTTCACATCGACGCCCTGGCTGGACCACTGCTCCTTGCCGATCAGGTCGGCGATCAGCTTTTTGAGCTTGGCCGGGTCCTGGATCCGGTTCTGCGCCTTGCGGAAGATGACCCCGAGCGTGTCCTTGCGCTGCCCGAACTCCCGCAGCACATGGTTGTAGGTGTCCTCCAGCTCCTGGCCATCGGCGTCCAACAGGGACTGCCAGGCGTCCCCCACCGGCTTGAGCGCCAGGTCCGGGAAGCTCTTCCGGTTGGCCCGCTCATGCCCCATCTTCAGGAACAGCAGGAACGTGAGCTGCTCCACGTAGTCGATCGTGGAGACCCCGTCGTCCCGCAGCACATCGCAGTAGTTCCACAGCTTCGCGACCAGCCGCCGCGTCTCCGGAGTGCTCACAGCAACGTCTCTTTCTGAGGTGCCTTCTCGCCCTTGCCCCGCCGCGCCCGCCGTACGGGCTGCCCCGCCGCCCGCTCGGCCCGAATCCGCTCCAGCAACACCGAGGCGGGCTCATCCGCCGGATCCTGCTCCACCAACCGCCCCGCGAACGCCTCCGCCAGCAGCGCCCGCCGCAGGTGCTCACTCTTGTGTTCTGAAGTCGCAAGAGCGTTAGAAAAACGCTCCACTGTTTGAGCAGTCTCAGCGAAGTCAGCAAGCAGGTCCTCTTGAACCTCCCGCGAGGGAACAGGAATGTTGAGCATTCTCAGTTTCTCCTGTGGCAAATGCTTAATCGTCGTCCCGGTGAACATCCCGACGGCACGGCCGTTGCGGATCGATTCCTCGATCATCAGAGCCAGCCATTCCGAGGTTATCCGATCTCCAGGACGAATCCGATGTAGCGCCTTTTGGTAAGTCATTAGCTCGTACCCACCTGGCCATATGGCGCAACGCCCAGGCTCCCCACCCTCACAGACAAGCAAGTCACCCTCTCGGAGGGAGAACTTGGTGCGCTGCTCCTCAGGCATTGGCACAGTCTCGATATTGGCCAGATCAAATGAACCCCACCGAACATTTATATTCCGCAAGTAGGGGGTTGGCTCCCCTTCGTTCCGCTTGGAGTCCAGCATCTTGCCCAGGCTTGTTGTGGCTATCGTCCCGAGCGGAAGAAGCTCTGCTTTACACTGAAGGGCTCGTTGGCGCAGCGCCTGGAGTGCAGATCTTCGCAGTAGAGGTATGCGGGCACCAGCAGTGGAACATCCAGCCGTAGCCGCGTCGAGGTGAGAGAGGTGGTCTTCGAGGGCGGCGACGATGCGGCGTTGCTCAGCGAGTGGAGGGACAGGGAATTTAAGATCCATGAGACGTTTCGTCTCTATGGAGGCTACTGTTGTTCCCGATTTTCGGCAGTTACGAAGGATATATTTCTCCAGCGAACGAAGCCCCCAGGACAGCCATCGCGCATCAAGCCAGGGCCCTGGAGAAATTGCCTTCATGTCCTGATTGAGCGTTACAGCAAAGGACACCAGGCCAATGGGAACTTTGCGCTCCAAGATCCCTGATCGAACAACGACTGCAACAGAATTCTCGGGAACTACGCGCACGGGCGAATTTTGAACCGCAACTTCGGTGATGTGATCTCGCGTTCCCGAGATGACATCGGCATTCATGTCCTTAGGGGACAGCCAAGGAACCGTGCCATCATCCCAGAATTCTGGATTGGACTTCGAGGGGGTGCCGCCGCCATACCATGTGCCCAATTCGCACAGAGGGAGGCGGATCCAGCCGGAGGGAAGGTTTGTCATGCAGTGAGGTTCCGGTTCGGGTCGGTGCGGAGGGTGGCGGCCTGGTCGTCGCCGAAGGTGAGCAAGAAGCCGTCGATGCCACTGCGGTCAGTGGAGGGGGGCCTGTCCGGCTCGGCGGGGGTGATGGCCGCGTTGTGGATGTGGTCGAGTCCCCACCGTTGGTTTGTGGTGAAGGTGGCCCCTACCTGCTGTTGCTTCACAAATCAGGCAGCGTAGCGCTCCCCTATGACGGTGTGGTGTGGTTCGGGCAGTTTTCCATGGCTATCCGTCGCATCGTCCGGCGGTGTTGCGGGCCGCGTTCGCGTCTGCGTGCCAGGTGGAACTGCGCGAGGTGCTGGCGGAGGTGGTCGGGCCGGGTCTGGTAGGGATGCGGTGATCAGGCAAACGGCGTGATCAGGCTGGCCTGGATGAGCGGTTGCCGCCATCCGGGCCGGCCTCTACTGCGGCAGCTGGATACCTTCGCCGGGTCTCGTGACCGCCGTGCCTTCGGCGATCTTGACGTTATCGTCGTCTGAACGCGGTTCGGAGCGCAATAACGTCAAGATCGGCGGGAGCTGGGAGTGGACACGGTGGGCGTTGGGGGACGCCGCACTACGTGGACGACGCCGGGGAGTAGGGCGGAGGGCGGTGGTCCTGCTACCGGGTGTGATGGTCAGGCGGTCAGCTTGTCGTGCTTGAGGTGGGCCAGGAGGGCGGCGAAGGCTTCGGCCGGGACGGTGAGGTGTTCGGCGTCGGGATTCTTGGAGTCGCGCAGGCCGATGACGGCATCCAGCCGAGCCGCCTCGACGCAGTCTCCGCCGGTGTTGCCGCTGTGGCTGCTCTTGTGCCAAACGGCAGCGTTCAGCCGGGCGACCTCGACGCACTCACCACCGTTGTTGCCGCTGTAGCTGCTCTTGCGCCAGACGGCAGCGTTCAGCCGGGCGACTTCGACGCAGTTACCGTTTCCGCCGCTGTGGGTGCTCTTGCGCCAGGTGGTGGGGCGGGTCATGGCGGCTCCCTCATGTGGGCGGACGCGCGGTCGCGTTCAGTGTGAGGGAGCGACGGGCCGCCGTCACCCCCTCAAACCCGCCAAGGATGGGCAGGTTTGAGGGGTGTAACCCGTCAGGCGGTCGGCCCGCCCTGCTTGAGGTGGGTCAGGAGGGCGGCGAAGGTCTTGGCCGGGACGGTGAGGTGTCCGGCATCGGGGTTCTTGGAGTCGCGCAGGCCGATGGCGGTGCCTAGCTGGGCGACCTCGACGCAGGCACCGCCGTTGTTGCCGCTGCGGCTGCTCTTACGCCACGTGGCGGTGAGGAGGTCCATGGCAGGGTCTCCTTCTGCTCGGATGGTCATCGGGTCAACTCTGCGGCCACTTGCTGAATGAACTCGACAGTCTGCTCCGGTCCGAGCGCCCGGGCACGCAAGTGGTCAAATACCAGGCTATACCGCTCAACCTCGTCGGTCTTCTGGGAGTAGACACCGCCAGTCTGGAGTTCCACGTAGACCTTGTCCGGGTTGCCCTCGTCAGGGAACCGCATCAGGTAGAACGAGCCCAGCATGGCGGCATGTTCACCTGCATCGAATGGCAACACCTGGAGCGTGACGTTGCGTGTCCTGGCCAGCTTGACGAGGTGATCGAGCTGTTCGCGCATGACTTCCGGGCCACCGACCGTTCGACGGATGACCGCCTCGTTCAGTACTACCCAGAGGTTGAGCGGGGCCTCGCCCGCCAGCCGGGCCTGCCTGTTCATCCGGACGGCGATCTTCTCTTCGATCTCCTCATCGGAGTCGAGAATTGGCGCGGTAGACATGATGGCTCGTGTGTACGCCTCGGTCTGCAGGGTGCCCGGCACGAGTTCTGACTCGTACTCGCGCACCTCGGACGCGGACGCCTCCAGGACGACGTACACCTGAAACCACTCGGGGATAGCACCGGAGTAGCGGTGCCACCAGTCGGGCTCGCGGGCCTGCCGGGCGAGTTCGAGCAGCACCTCAGCCTTGGCGTCATCGATCTCGTACAGCTTGATCAGCCGCTTGACGTCGCGGGCCAGGATGCGGCTTTTGTCGTTCTCGATCCGGTAGAGCTTGCTCTCGGACCAGCCCATCTCCTCGGCCACGGCCGGCCAGGTGAAGCCCGCCCGTTCTCGCAATATCCGCAGCTCAGCGGCCAGTCGGCTGCTCGCGACGGTCGGTATGTGTCTGCCTTGCGCCATGGCTCCGCTCATCACCACCAGTCATATGACAGGTTTCAAACAATCCCTTGCGTGCTCGGATCGCTACGTGCATCCTAGCGAGTAGCAGAACGCTTGCGGACTGTAATGGCGGAAATCGCTCATCGCAGACATTGGGTCGTGAGGTGGATGCCGCTCAGAAGCCGCCGCGCGACCGGGTTACGGATTCCTGGCCTGGCCCGGTCGCGCGGCTCTACCCCCTTGAAGGAGGTACCGATGAGAGTACTGCCGATCGGTGTGCGGGCGGCCGCGTACCCGCTCGCCCGCCGGGTGGGCCGGGTCCAGGCGGCGGGCCGGTGAGCGGCGCGGTGGCCGGGGTGGACCCGAAGGTCCCGGTCGAGTTGCGGATGCCCATGGCGGCCTCCCCGGCCAGCGTCGGGCTGGCCTGGACCCTGGTCGAGCAACGGCTGCTGAGCTGGGGGCTGGGCGAGGACGCGCGCTACGACGCCCATCTCATCCTGGCCGAACTGATGGCCAACGCCATCGCGGTCACCCCGGCGGCCGGGTGCATCACCGTGTACTGCCGCCGGGACGTGGCCGGGATCGCCCTCGGGGTCGGCGACCCCGATCCCGGTCTCCCCCACAACCCCGCGCCGGTGACCGAACTGCAGCCGGGCGACCTGGACCTGCGTCCCGAGCACTTCGACGACAACGGCGGCTGGGGCCTGACCATCGTCACCGCGCTCGCCGCCACCTGCGGCGTCACCCCACTGCCCGACGGCGGCAAGGTCGTCTGGGCGAGGTTGAAGCCATGACCGGCGCCCCCCGGCCCGGACGGGGACCACGATGAAAGCCCTCCCCGACCTGGCCCCCATCATCGGCACGCTCCTCGCCTACGGCGGGCTCTGCCTGCTGACCGGCCTGACGCTCGGCTACCTGCTGGGCACCACCCGCCGCGAACGACGGCTCACCGCCCCGTTCCGCCCACGGCCCGGCCGGCACGCCCGACCACCGGCCCACCGCCGGGTGGGGAGAGGACACCCGGCGGCGGGCCGGTTCTAACCCGCGCCCCCACCACCCAACCCCCGGCCACCCCAGAACAGCGGCGGCGCGGTGCCCTCTTCCCCCTTCGGGCACCGCGCCGCCGCCCACCCCCACCACCCCGGCCACAAGGCCCGGCCGTGGCTCGGAGCCGTGGACGCCATGGCCACCGAGCCCGGTGAGGCTCCGGCGGGATGGCACCTCGTTCGGTGCCGTACCGAAGGGCAAAACAGCCGTCACTGCGCCGGTCTGCCGACTGAACGTGGTCCGCTCGATGCCCTGGCTCTCGGCGAGCGCGGTGAGCCGGTGGTCTGTCACGGCGTTGATGTGGCGGTCTTCGACCTCGCCGCGCTCATCGGCGCCTAGGTGGACGACTGGGTCAGGCGATACTGCGAAGGCGGGATGCCGTAATGGGCGACGAACGCCTGGCGCAGCGTCTCGGTCGTCCCGAATCCGCAGCGGGCCGCCACACCGGTCATGGGCAGGGTGGTGGAGGCCAGGAGGTGGGCGGCGGCCTCGGTGCGGGCCTGGCGGACGAAACGGCCCGGTGTCCGGCCCAGATGCTTCAGGAACAGCCGGGTCAGGTGCCGTTCGCTCACGCCCGCGAGGGCCGCCAGCCCGGCCGTGCTCAGGTCGGCGTCCAGGTGGGCCGTGATGTGGTCGACGATCTGCCTGACCAGGCCGTCGCTCGGCGGCGGGGCGGCGGTGAACATGCTCATCTGGGCCTGGTTGCCCGGTCGCTGTAGGTAGGTCACCAGGTGCCTGGCCACCCACCGGGCCGTCTCGACGCCGTGGTCCTCCTCGATGAAGGCCAAGGTGAGATCCAGGGCGCTGGTGACCCCGGCGGCCGTGGCGACGTTCCCGTCCCGGATGAAGATCGGATCGGCGTCGACGACGACCTCGGGATGGCGGACCGCCAGGTCCTGCGCCTCCCGCCAGTGGGTGGTGACGCGCCGGCCGTTCAGCAGACCCGCGGCGGCCAGGATCCAGGCTCCCGTGCACACCGAGGCGACACGGCGGCTCTCGCGCGCCAGGCGGCGGACGTGGGCGACGATCAGCCGGTCGGCGGCGGCCGCCTCATGTCCGATCCCGCCCGACACCATGAGCGTGTCCAGCGGCCCGGTGATCCGTTCGAGGGCCTCCTGGGCCTGGAGCGTCAGCCCGCTGGCACAGGTGATGGGGTGCCCGCCCGGCGTGGCCAGGCATACCTCGTACGGTGGTGCCGCACCGTGCAGGTTCGCGCCGATCAGGCTTGAGGTCACGCAGGCGATGTCCAGCAGTTCCGCCGCGTCGTACCCGACGATGACGAACCGGCGTACGGCCATGCCCAGGACTCTAGGCCGAAAAGACAGGGATCCCAAGTTTCCGGACCTGCCTGCCGCATCCGCCTGGGCCTGCCGCCGTCACGGCAGCACAGTGAGATCATGACCCAGATCGCACGGAACACCCGCCGCCCATGGCTCCGATTCGCCTGGCACTACCTTGAGATGGTCATCGCCATGTTCGTCGGGATGGCCGTTCTCGGGCTGCCCCTGGCCGCCGCCGGGGTCAGTTTCTCCCACGAACGCAACCCCGAGCCGGCCTACCTGCTGATGGCGTTCACCATGTCCGTGGGCATGGCCGCGATCATGCGCTACCGCGGCCACGGTTGGCCCGCCACCCTGGAGATGTGCGCGACGATGTTCGCCCCGGCCCTGCCGCTGTTCCCCCTGCTGTGGCTGGACGTCATCGACGCCGAGGCCCTGATGCTCCTGGCGCACGTGGCGATGTTCCCCCTCATGCTCGCCGTCATGCTGCGGCGCCGTACCGAGTACACCGGATGCGCCACCTGACCCGGCCACGGCACCGACGGAGATGGCCGGTGCACGTGGGGGTCAGGGTGGGCCGGCGGCCGATGGGGGCTGGCCGGGGGTGCCGTTTGGTGCAGTGGCGGATGTGGCCGCGGGCCATGCCGGGTCAGTGGGGACCGCTCTTATGGCCCCCTTGGTAGGCGGGTCGGCGTGGTGGTTTGGTGAAGACGTTGAACGGCGCGGCGAAAACGGCCGCGAGAAGAGCCGGTGACGCCCCGGCGTTCAAGAAGACCAGCACGGCGGCCACAATGGTTGACGCGATTCCGATGATCCACACGGCAAACGCCGTGCGCAGTGCCCGTTGCGGGTTTCGATTTCTCAGTGCCGCGACAGCTGCACTCGCACAGATGGTCGAACAGCCCAGTGCCGCCACGGCCGCGGCGAGAACCGGCACGAAAGCGATCGGAATCTGATCCGGTTGCGAAACCGCCAGAGAGACAACGAAGACCGATACGGCCGCGAGCGTGGAATGCTGGAAGAACTGGAGCCACTGCGGTGCCCGGTTGGCGTTCCCGTTGAATGAGGGCTCACGGTGATTCGAGGGGGATGTCATGTCAGAGGTCACTCGATATTCGCTGGAGCGTGTTCTGGCTGATGATTCGAAGGTGATGTCGGACGGTGGGCCCTCAGGAAGGAAGACCGACCGCCGAAGGCTGCCGAAACGGGCGTTCGCACCCTTGAGTATCGCATTCGAGATGGCCTCCAGGGCCGCGAGGTCGAAGGTCTCCTGCGGGAGTCGCTCACGCCACGTGCCACGCAGGCGGAACGACGACGACAAGCCGTCATCCGCCACCAGGACCTCGATGCTTCCGGTGCTGTCGGTGCTGTCGGTGCCCACCGCCGAAGCGGGCTCGGCCGTCGCAAGAGGCTGTTCAACCGGCACCACGCCCAAGTGCGCGCCGTCGGCGAGCAAGGAGCCGCCACGCTCAAGCGTTGGCACATCCTGCGGAAGGCCCGTTGTTCGCCAGCCCGGATCACCACCATCGTCCAGGCGATCATCACCCTGCACCACCACACCGCCTGATGTTGGGAACAGCTCGCTGCTCTACCTCGACCGGTGAGCCCTCAGCCCCAGCAGGTAGACGATGGGACCGCGGCGGCGGTGTCCATGGTTTTCAGCCCGGGGCCGCCCTCACTGGGGCGTGGGGCGGTTCCCCGGCCAGGGGGTCGTGGTCGCTACGAAGGTTTTGCCGCCGTAGAGGGACTGGTAGTGGATCTCCACCTGGAGTCGTACGGTGATCAGTTCCCAGAACCAGGAATGCCGCTCGTCCTCGAAGTCGTCAAGTCGCAGGAGGAAGGCTTCGTGGCCGACCGGCAGGGCGGCGCCGTCGGTGAGGGTGGTGACCCTCGGCTGGATCGGAAATCCGTCCGTCACCTGCCGGTAGGTCGGCAGGTTCCACCCCCCGACCGGGTTTCCGTCCAGCCTGACCAGCGTCTTGGTGATGATCGCGGGCCCGAGACCGCAGTTCACGACCCGCAGCCCGGCGGGTACGTCGTTCAGCAGTTTCGTTCGCCGCAGTTGCAGTATGGGTCGTACCGAATGGCGGTTGTGCTGCCGGGTCATCCGGGTTTCCGTGACGGAGACGGCGAGGGAGCCTAGGGCGATCACAACGGCGCAGACGGCGGTCACGGTATTGGCGTCCATCGATTCCCTCCCGGGGCCACGGCACCTTTGCCGAGTTGGACCGGTGGAGATCGTCCCTGGTTCCCGGATTCCGGCGGCGCTGCGTGAGAGAGCGCGGGTCCGCGCGTTCCCTGCGATGGCCGGCCACCTGCCGTACAGGGTCTGCAGCCAGGTCCGGCGATGGGTCAGGTCGAGCGTGGTGGTCGATGTGGCGGGTGGACCGGGACATCGACGGGGCGTCCCGACGGCGCTCGATCGACGCGTTCCTTGCGATACTTCGAGTGTCGATATATGGTCCCGGCCATGGCAAAACGATCACCACTGATGAGCGAGGCGACGTACCACATCCTCGCCGCGCTCCTGGAGGGCCCGCTGCACGGGTACGGGATCATCAAACGCACACAGGAGCTGTCCGGCGGGCGGGTGCGGCTCGCCGTCGGCACCCTCTACGGGGCTCTCGACCGGATGACGGGCGACGGGCTGATCGCGGTGGATCGGGAGGAGACGGTCGACGGCCGGCAGCGTCGCTACTTCCGGATCACCGACGAGGGGCATCGGGCGGTGTCGCAGGAGGCGGCCCGCATGGCACGGGCGGCTGAGATCGTCCGAGGCCGGATGGTCGCCCGCCCGGGGACGGCGCCGGCATGAGCGCCGAGGTCACTGCGGGCCACGGGCCGCGCCGCTCCCCGCTGGAGCGGCGTTATGAGGCGCTGCTGCGGATCTATCCGGCCGCCTTCCGGGACAGGCACGGCGCCGACATCATCGGCACGCTCATGGAGACGTCCACGCCCGGCCGGCGCGTTCCCTCGCCGCGGGAGACGGCCTCCCTCATCCGGGAGGGGCTGGCCGCACGGGCACGGCAGGCGACCGAGAGTCCGGTGCGCTGGTGGGCCGACGGCCTGCACCTGGGCGTGCTGATCCTCGCCGTCGTCCACCTGGTCCATGTCGGCGCCGACATCGTCCTGCAAGGACGCTCCTCCTGGCCGTGGGTCGCCGTCTCGATGGCCCTCACGCTCGCGCTGCTGCGCGGCCGGCTCTGGGCGGCCCTGCCGCTCGCGCTGGGGTCGGCATTCGTGGTGAGCCGCGCGATGCTGTTCGGGTACGCCGCTTCAGCGGACTGGCCCCTGCTGAGCAACGCGACCGTCTACCACAGCTGGATATCGCTGACACCGTACTGGCTGATGGCGGCCGGGGTCGTCGTGCTGGCGGCCCGGCGGTCCCGCGAGTTGCAGCCCCGTTCCTGGTGGTGGCTCGCCCTTCCGGTGGCGACGTTCGCCGGGGACGCGCTGCTCGGCGTCGATCTCTACTCCGAACTCGGATCGCTGGGCAGGGCAGGGCTGGAGGGCGGGCTGCTGCTCGCCGGGATCTGGGTCACCACGGTCACCCGCAGCCCGCGCTGGGCCCTGGCCGCCGCGATCTACGTACTGCCCGGCGAGTTGTCCACGATCGCCGACCTGCCACAGACGCTGAAGAGCCCCATGGTCACGGCCTACTGGGCCGTGCTGGCCGTGCTGCTGCTCGCCATGGCCTGGATCGCCTCGCGGGTACGAACCGACACCGGAAGCGGAGCCTGAACCTCAAGGCGGGCCAGGGCGGTGGTGGCGAGCGGGGGCGGCACCGCCGCCTACAGGGAGGCGGGGGCGGCGCCGGGGTCGGGTCGGCGGACGGCGCGATCCCGGTGTGACCGGTGACCAGTAACCAGGCGCAGGCGAGCACGAACACGGCCATGCCGGTGCCTGTCATCAGCACGGCGGACGGCCTCCGTCGGGATTCGGTGCGGGTCACTCCTCACCGGAGAAGCGTTCCCAGGCGGACTGGCGGGTGATCCCGAGTGCGGCGCCGATCCTGCTCCAGGTGACGCCGCGGCGGCGCAGCTCCAGCACCCACGAGCGCAGGTCGGCCTCGGCCTGGTCGATGTGCGCGGCGACGCGCGGGATGTGGCTCAGCATCTCCTCGTCGGTCAGCGCCTGCCAGACGGGGGCGCGCGGTCCGGCCGGCTTGGCGGGGCTGCCCTCGATGATCGACGCGGCCAGGGCCACGCACTCGTCGCAGATGTGCACTCCAGCGCCGGCGACCAGCTTGGCGACCTCGGTGTCCGGCTTGCCGCAGAAGGAGCACCGGATGAGCTCGGTCAGGGTGTCGGGTGACGTCATGACGTACTCCCAGATTGTCAGGATTTCCCTGACACACTAGGGCGTCAGGGACACCCTGACAATCTGCCGGGGACGGCCGGTACCGGTCAGGCGGTGAGGTTCCGGTTGAGGTCGGACAGGAGGGTTTCGGCGTCGGCGTCGCCGAAGGCGTGCAGGAAGCCGTCGATGCCGCCGCGGTCGGTGAAGGGGGGCTTGTCGAGTTCGGTGTGGTCGATGGCGGCGTGGGTGATGACCACGTCGCGGATGTGGTCCAGCCACCACCGCTGGTCGGCGGTGAAGACGACCCCGGCCTGCCGCTGTCTGGCGAGCCAGGCGGCGTAACGTTCCTCCACGACGGCGCGGTGCGGTGTGGGCTGGGAGTCCAGGCCCAGCTCGAAACGGATGAGGCCGATCAGGTCGATCGGGCCGTGCCCCGTACCGGACTTGTCGGCGGCCAAGCCGAGGCGTTCATACGCCTTCCACAGCTCCGCGGGCGTCCACTCGTGCGGGGGACGGGCGATACGGGCGGCCAGTTCCTTGAGCTTCGCGTAGGCGGTGCGGCCCGACTCGCCGCTGCGGTAGGCGACCTCGATGGTGGTGATCTCATCGCGGTGTTCGTCCAGGTAGGCCCGCCAGGACGTGACGACCTCCTGGGCGCGCAGCTTCGGGTCCTGGGCGGCGGCCTCGATGAGGGTGTCGGGGTTGACCTCGTCCCAGTAGACGTCGTGGGCGCGGCGGATCTCCAGCAGGCGCCGCCTGAGCTCGCGGTTTTCGGCCAGGGGGCGGACGGCCCGCACCACCAGATCGTGCACGGCGTTCTTGCCGCCGGCCTCGTGGGCCTTCTGGAGGGCGTCGGGATCGGCGCAACTCGACACCGAGGCGATCACCTCGGCGAGCGGGCGGCCGGCCAGGTTCTCCAGTTCGGCGCGCTCGTCCGGGGTGATCTGCTTGTTGAGGCGGGCGAGGCGGCCGGCGAGGGTGGACGCCTCGTCGGGGCTGATGGTCAGGTTGCCGGCCTTGTTGAGGAGGGCCTCCAGGCTGACCTGCCGGTCACTGTGCTGGACGAGCGGGGTGGCGTCCACCCGGGGCGAGTCGGTGACGCCGACGGCGTCGACGAGGACGAAGCGGGTCTTGGCGTCGGTGTCCGGGGTGACCTGCCTGAGCTCGGCCGGGTCAACGGTACGGGCCCCCCTGCCCTTCATCTGCTCGAACAACGCCCAGCTCTTGACCTCGTTGAGGAAGAACACGCACTCCAGCGGGCGGATGTCGGTACCGGTGGCGATCATGTTGACGGTGACGGCGATCCGCAGGTCCGGAGAGTTGCGGAAGGCGGCGATCAGGGCGTCCGGATCGGCGGCCTTGTAGGTGATCTTCTGGCAGAAGTCGTTGCCCTTGCCGAACACCGTCCGGGTCATCTCGACGATCTCCTGGGCGTGGTTGTCGTCCACGGCGAAGATCAGCGTCTTGGGCACATAGGTCCGGCCGGGGAAGATCTCGGTGAACAGCCGGTCGCGGAAGGTCTGCAGCACCAGCCGGAGCTGGCCGGTGCTGATCACCTTGCGGCCGAGCTGGGAGCCGGTCCAGGTCAGGTCGTCGTCCAGTTCCTCGTACCGCTTGCGGCGGGTGGGCCGGCTCATGATCGGCACGATGGTGCCGCGGTCGATGGTGGCGCCGCTTTCGGCGTGCTCGGTGCGGATGCGGTAGACGTCGAAGTCGACGTTGACCGCGTCGGCCACCGACTCGCGGTAGGTGTACTCGCTGACCAGGTTCTGGTGGAAGAACCCGAACGTCTGCTTGACCGGGGTGGCGGTCAGCCCCACCAGGTAGGCGTCGAAGTACTCCAGCACCTGTCGCCACACCCCGTAGATCGAGCGGTGGCACTCGTCCACGATGATCAGGTCGAACGTCTCCGGCGGTAGGTCGGCGCTGTAGTCCACCTCGACCACGTCGCTGGTGGCGTAGGAGTCGAACGCCTCGTCCTCGACGTCCGGGTCCACCGGCTCGCCACGCAACCTGGCGTGCAGGCGCTGCACGGTGGAGATCACGACCTTGGTCGAGTCCTTCATCGCGGCGGCGCCGAGGCGTTCGACGTTGTACAGGTCGGTGAACTTGCGGCCGTCGTCGGGGGTGACGAAGTTGTCGAACTCGGTGTACGCCTGCTTGCCCAGGTTGTTGCGGTCCACCAGGAACAGCACCCGCCGCGCCTTGGCGTACCTCAGCAGCCGGTAGATCTGGGTGACCGCCATGTAGGTCTTGCCCGCCCCGGTGGCCATCTGGATCAGCCCGCGCGGCTCGTCGCGGGCCAGCGAGGTCTCCAGCCCGGTGATGGCGCGGACCTGGGCGGCGCGCAGGCCCCTGGTGTCCAGCGGCGGCAGCCCCCGCAGCCGAGCGCGCAGGGTGGGGGCGTCGGGCTCGCCGTCCGCGTCCCGCATCCAGCGGGACAGGGTCCGCGGCTGGTGGAAGGAGAACACCCGGCGGGCGCGCGGGGCCGGGTCGAGGGTGTTGGTGAAGTGCGTCTCGACCGCCGTGGTCTCGTACCGGAACGGCAGCGGGATCCGCCAGGCGGCGAACTGCTGGGAGGCGGTCAGGGAGTCGGCGTAGCGGGCCGACTGGGCCTCCACCGGGGACAGGATCGTGCCCTCCCGCTTGGCCTCGATCACCCCGACCAGCTTCTGGTCCACGTACAGCAGGTAGTCGGCCACACCGTCGGCCGTTGCGACCTCGCGGACGGCCACGCCGTCGGCGGCGAACAGATTGACGGCATCGGCGTCCTGGACGGCCCAGCCGGCCAGCCGCAGCATCTCGTCCACCCGCGTGCGGACCTCGGCCTCGGTCAGCGGCTCACCGGCCGCCCGCTGGGCACGCGCGATGAAGGCGTCCCGGTGAGCGGGCTTCACCTTCTGGGCGCGTTCCAGCTCCGCCGCGAACCGCGCCTGGGCCTCCTTGAGCCTCCGGTCGGTCTGCTCCACCAAGGCGCGCAGTTCGTCCCGGGCGGTCTGCACCCGGACCAGCTCCTGCTCTGCCTGGCGGCGGGCGCGGGCCTCGGCCTCCAGCCTGGAGAGCTGGCCGTCCCGGTGCACCATCACCTCGGTCAGCCGCTCGCGGTGGCGGGTCAGCTCCCGGCGCAGCTCCTCCAGTTCGGCGCGTTCGGCGGACGTCTCCGAGGCCCGTGCGGCCGGGTCGGGCGGCGGGACGAACCCCTGTGGGGCGCCCTCGCCGGTCACCGCCCGGTGGAACCAGACCCCCAGCTCGAAACACGTACGCACGCACGACAGGGCCGCCCGCACATCGCCCCAGTGAGAATGGACGGCCCGATTACCCGAAATACGGACATGGTCGAATGCCTGGCGGATGCTGGGGACCAGCACCCCCGCATCGGTGAGCGCTGCGATCCGGGCGTCCTGAGTGGTGCCGCGCACCCGCGTCTGCGTGCGCTTGACCAGCATTTTCGCCAGCGTCTCGGTGAACCTGCGGGCCTTGGCCAGGGCCGCGTCCGGATCGCTGTACAGATACGACTCGGCAGCGGCCCCGTCCATCACCAGCAGCGGCTCGTGGCGCAGCAGGAAGCCGAAATTACGTGACCGTTTCGCCAGTTCGTCGATGGGCTCCGCCATGTCCCCTCAGCACCCCTGGAAGTTACGCAGAACGTTGCAGAATATCGGAATGCGCAGATTCTGCCCAGTGAGTTGAGGGGATCGGCCCCAAGCCCGCCTCGTCCGACCTTCAGGCCGGGCGAGGCGGGCCGAAGGCCGGGGAGCGCGTCATTCGAAGAGGGACGGGTCTCCGGTGCCCCGGCGGAGGATCTCGGCCTCCCCCTGGGAGAAGTCGACGACCGTGGTGGGCACGGCGCCGCACTCGCCGGAGTCGAGCACGGCGTCCACCACGTGGTCGAGCCTTTCCTTGATCTCCCAGCCCTGGGTCAGGGGCTCCGTCTCGCCGGGCAGCAGCAGGGTGCTCGACAGCAGCGGCTCGCCGAGTTCGGCCAGCAGCGCCTGCACGACCACATGATCGGGGATCCGCACGCCCACGGTCTTCTTCTTGGGGTGCAGCAGCCGGCGCGGCACCTCCTTCGTCGCCGGCAGGATGAACGTGTAGCCGCCGGGGGTCGCCGCCTTGATCGAGCGGAACAGCGCGTTGCTGATCTGGACGAACTGGCCGAGCTGCGCGAAGTCCTTGCACACCAGGGTGAAGTGGTGGCGGTCGTCGAGGTGGCGGATCTCCTTGATCCGGTCGATGCCCTCCCTGTTGCCCAGCCGGCAGCCGAGCGCGAAGCACGAGTCCGTCGGGTACGCGATCAGCCCGTCCGCGCGCAGCAGGTCCACCGTCTGACGGAGCGCCCGCGGCTGCGGGTTGTCCGGATGCACATCGAAGTACTTCGCCATGCGTCCCAGCCTAGAAGCGGACGCTCCCGGCAACGACCACCGATCCGGAACGCCGGTCTTTCGCGATGCGCCCGTCTCGTCCTGCGCGTTTTGTCGTTTCATTGCCACGGGTGCGGCTCTGTCGGCCGCGGCGGGCATTACGATCGCACCCGATCCGGTGGCACGAAATCGGGGATCGAAATCACCTGAGAACGATCCCGGGGCGAAAAGGAGAACCCTCCGGCCGCCCGTTCCCATCGGCGTCCGTCGTGCGGCGCCCACCAGTCGATCACCCAGGAGACCGCCACCGGCGCAGGGGTGTACGGCTACGCGGTGCTCCGCGATGACAACGGCACCTGGGAGCTCACCTTCCACCAGACGAACGGGACCGTACGGGGCAAGACCTGCGACCTGAGCAGCGGCCTGGTCAAGACGTTCACCTGTCACTGACGGGCCGTCACGTCCGAGGGCGGGCACGTCCTCGGCGGCGTGCGTCCGGCCCGGTCTGCTCCGGGCCGGACGCACGTCGGGTTCAGGTGGTCAGGACGAGGGCGGGATCCACAGGTCGCACTTGTGGTCCTGCGGGAAGGTGGTGCTCGGGGCGATCGCGCCGGGCGCCAGCACCTGCACCTTGGGGAAGACGCTCCAGTGCGGGGCGTTCCCCGCGTACGGGAGACCGGTCCGGGCGAAGTTCGTCCAGTAGCCGAGCATCTGGTCCGACAGGGCGTTCTGGGCGGGGGTGCCCGAGACGTTGCCGAAGATGTAGCGGATCTCCGAGCCGTGCGGGGCGCCGATCGGGAAGCTGACCGGCAGGTTCAGGTAGTCCATGGCGTGCCGGTCGGCGAACTCGTACTGGTAGGCCCGGGTGTGCTCGGCCATCAGGCGTGTCGTCTGGTGCGACAGGCAGGAGAACTGGGAGTCGGTGAAGATCGCGCCCAGCGCCTCCGCGGGCGTGCCGTAGTCCGACAGCGGGTAGCGGGCCAAGATCGCCTCGGCCCGGTCGCCGTAGGCCTGGCGGACCGCCACCGGGTAGCCCTCCGCCGTGAGCCGCCTTCCGGCCAGGTCATAGGTGGACGCCACGGTCAGCCGCCCCTCGTCGGCAGTGGTGCCCTGGATGACCGGGACCCGGTGGAACCGTCCGGTGCCGAGCGCCTGCGCCACCTGCAGCGGCACCACCCTGCCGTCGACGACCGGCGTCCAGCGCGCGGCCGGGCTCAGCGAGGCGGCCAGCACCTGGTCGGCGGACCTGCCGCGCAGGCAGGCCACGTCGGAGCAGCCCAGGGCCGAGGTCGCCCAGGCCGAGCCGCTCGACTGCTGGGCCTCCTGGGTGGGCATCGGGAATCCGCAGCCCGACTGGGCGATCGCCCGGTCGAACAGCCCGGCGGCGCGGGGCGAGATCAGGTTCTGGCAGACGCTGCCGCCCCCGGCCGACTCGCCGAAGATCGTCACGTTGCCGGGGTCGCCGCCGAACGCCGCGATGTTCTCCTTCACCCAGCGCAGGGCGGCCTGCTGGTCGAGCAGCCCGTAATTGCCGGCCAGCCCCTGGGCGGACTCCTGCGCCAGCCCCGGGTGGGCGAAGTAGCCGAAGGCGCCGAGCCGGTAGTTGAAGTTGACGACGACCACATCGCCCTTGGCCGCCAGGGCACGGCCGTCGTAGAAGGTCCCCGAGCCGATGGTGAAGCCACCGCCGTGGATCCAGACCATCACCGGCCGCTTGGACACGGACCGTTTCGCGGGCGTGTAGACGTTCAGGTAGAGGCAGTCCTCACTGGGCGTACCCGGCCCCGCCAGGTTGCCCCAAGGCGTGGGCTCGGCGCGCTGCATGCAGGGGTTGCCCGGCGTGGACGCGTCCCGGACGCCCGGCCAGCGCGCGGGCGGGGAGGGCGGCTTCCAGCGCAGCGACCCGACCGGCGGCGCGGCGTACGGGATGCCGAGGTAGGAGTTGGCGGTCTCCGCGGCCGTTCCCCGGACCTGTCCGTACCGGGTCGCGACGGTCGGTCCCTCCTCCGCGGCCACGGGGGCGGCCAGGCCGCCGGCCGACAACAGCAGAACGGCCGACACCACCCCCCGCCGCATCCATGACAGCGGCGAACGAGCCCTCGCCGGGAAACCCGTCGGCAAACCAGACATCGGCACCTCCATGGAGGAAAGCGGTGCCCGCATCGTGGCAAGAAGGCCGATGACCGGCATCGCGTAAATCACCGGTCTTCGGCCGCCGCAACGGTACGGCCACCGCCGCCCTCGGCATCATGAAGCTGCGCACGCCCACCGGCCGGTGGTGCCCGGCAGCGCGGAGAACGCCGTGGTCAGGAACGCATGTCCTGCGGCTCCGGCTCGTCCTGGGGCTGCGACCCGTCCTGAGTCCGCGGCTCGTCCTGGAGCTGCGGGCCGCTCTGCGGGTCCGTTCCAGGGCGGGCGTCCGGGTGGGCCGCGATGAACTGCTCGTAGACCTCGTCGGCGATCTTGCCGCGTACGCTGACCTCGACGCCCTCGCGCTTGGCCCACTCGCGGACGTCGGTGTTGGTGTAACCCCGCAGCCGGGGGGTGACGTCGGCGTTGCTCTTGCGGGAGCGGCCCGCGGCCTTGACGACGACCGCCTTTTCCAGGTACGGGGCGAGGATTTCCAGCGTCTCGGTGAGCCTCTTGTGGTTGGCGTCTCCCAGATCGATGGTGAACTGGGTACCGGCCACCTCGAAGTCCCGCTTGGCGACGTCCTCTCCGTCGTACCCATCGATGTCGTCGACCATGACGACCTTGGTGGCCATGTGCTCCCCTTCGTCGCAGTAACAGGCGAGCCAGAATCATAGGGGCTGGGTACGACAGCCACGGCCGAGCGGGTCGGCCCGGGTGCGGCGACGGACGGTCACTGCCCGAACACCCGATATTTCCATGGGGCTCACTGCGCGTCCGATGGGCGTTTCGTTCCGAAATTTACCGTCCGCGCTTATGAGCATCAGCCTTCTGCCGCGTCCACCGCGGCGTACCAGGGGCCGGTCGGCGGTGGCGCTCGGCACGGTGGTCATCGCGGCGGGCACGATGTCCCTCGCCGTCCCCGTGTCGGCCGCCACGCCGGTGGGCGGGGACGCGGCCGGCTCCGGCGGGGTCCGGGCCCTCGTCATCGGCGGCGCCACGGTCCCCCTCACCCCTGTGAAGATCACCAAGCCGGCCGCGAACAGGTATCTGCGTCCGCGCGGCGGCCCGGTCGCCGTGGTCGCCCACCGTGGGGCGTCCTCGGCCGCGCCGGAGAACACGCTCGTCGCGCAGGAGGTCGCCCGCCGCGCGGGCGCCGACCTCATCGAGACCGACGTGCAGCCCAGCAAGGACGGGGTGCCCTTCGTCATGCACGACCGGACCGTGGACCGCACCACCAACGGCGCCGGCCCCGTCCGCGCTCTCACCTCCGCCCAGCTCAGAAAGCTGGACGCCGGGTCCTGGTTCGCCCCGCACTACCGCGGCGCGAAGGTGCCCACGCTGGCCGGGCAACTGGCCGACCTGCGCACCCGGGGCGGCCGCCTGCTGCTGGAGATCAAGGGCCCGCACACCAGGGCCGAGGTCGCCAGGATCGTCAAGGTGATCCGCGCCCAGCGCATGACCGGGCGGGTGTTCGTCCAGAGCTTCGAGGTCTCCGTCCTCAGGTACGCCCGCGAGCTGGCCCCCGAACTCCCCCTCGGCCTGCTGCGCAGCAGCCTGGACGCCGACCCGGTGGGCGTCACCAAGAACCTCCGCCTGACCGCCTACAACCCGAGCCACGGAGCCCTCCTGGCCAGGCCCCGCATCGTCGCCGACCTGCACAAGGCCGGTGTCGCGGTGATGCCCTGGACGGCCGACTCCCCCTCCCTGTGGAAGCGCCTGGACACCCTTGGCGTCGACGCCATCATCACCAACCGGCCCGCCGAGCTCACCGGCTGGAACGACGCCCGCCCCTGACCACACCGCACGAGGGAGGCGTCCCGTCGTTCGAGACGGCGGGGCGCCCGGCGGGGTCAGCGGGGCTGGGCCGGGTTGGTCGGGTCGCCGTGGGAGGGCGGGTTCATCGGCGGGCCGCTGGTGCTGGGTGACACCTTCGATCCCCCCGCGGCGGCGGGCGGGTGTTCGGGCACCGACCCCCGCGCCGACCCGCCGGAGGGCTCCTGTCCGGCGTCGAGTTGTCCCAGGCGGGCCTTCATCACCTGGAGAACGGACATCCGGTGGGCGTGCTCCTTCTCGTAGTCGAGCAGGCGTCGCAGATCGTCCCTGCCCAGCGTCCGGATCCGGTGCTGCAGCGTGGCGACCGGCAGATGGTCGTAGTCGGGCAGTGGCAAGTCGGCATGGGACATGCTTCCTCCTCGTTCACTCGTGGGCTTCAAGCCCGGCCCGGGTGAGGGCGGTGCCGCCCCTACCCCCACGACCTCGGCCTACTCACCCGGAGAGGCCGTGTCACCAGGCCGTTTCGGCCGAGCGGCCGGCGGGCACGGGGACGACACGGCACGGCGACACCGCGCGGCGGCACAACCCGGCATGATCCGGTACGGCACAGCGCGGCACGGCTCGGCCCGGCGGTACGGCCCGGCTCGGCGCGGCACAGTGCGGCACGGCGGCAGGGTGCGGTTCGGGAGGGATGTGCGGTGGGTTCGGTCACCGTGGCTTTGCTGTTCCTTTAATATTGTCGCGTGACAACCATCCCGGTGTCGGCGGTGGTGTCCCGTTGTCGAGCGTGCCGGTCCTGGGGCGAGGGCCGGGCGGTCGGCGGCGGGCGGCCACCGTGTTCGGTGCGGGTGCTCCGCACCGACCGGAGAACTCGTGAGCGTCCCGTTCCGCCGGACGTTCCGGTTTCCGTGAAGCTGCGGCTAGAAGGGCTGACGCGTGAGCGGAGGCGTTTTCTGCGGTGCCGGCCGAACGGCGGCCGAGGCGCCGCCGCCTCGGGGAGAACAGGCCGGCCGGCCGTTCCCGCGGACGGTGCACGGCTGCGGGCGGGACGTGCCGGTGCAGGCGTGAGCGACGCGGTCTCCACGGCCATGCTGCCGATCTCCAACGACGTCGAAATGGCGGCCGTACGCCGGGCCGTACGGGAGTGCGCGGTGCAGATCGGGATGAGCCTGGTGGAGCAGACCAAGCTGGTCACGGCCGCCAGCGAACTGGCCCGCAACGCCCTGCTGCACGGCGGCGGCCGGGCGGAGATCGCCCTGGTCGAGTCCGGGGGGCGGCGGGGCATCCGGCTGGTCTGCACCGACGACGGCCCCGGCATCGCGGACCCGGCCCAGGCCATGTCCGACGGCTACAGCACCGGGGGCGGGCTCGGCCTGGGACTCGGCGGCACCCGCCGGCTCGTGGACGAGTTCACCCTCGACACCGCACCGGGCCGGGGCACGACCGTGACGGTCGTCTCATGGGCGTGGCGGGCGGCCGGTCCCCGTTGAACGGTCAGCGGCCGGTGACCGTCAGGCGGGCCAGGAGACCTCCGCGGACGGGTCGGCCTTGTCTCCGGTCGCCGCCTCGTGGAAGTGCAGCAGCCCGGTGAGCAGCGCTATCTGGGCGGCCGGCGCCATCCGGGCGAGCACCCGGCCCAGCTCCTGCCGGCGTTGCTCGCGCAGCCGATCCAGCAGCAGCCGGCCGTCCTGGCTGAGCCGCAGGCTGATCGCCCGGCGGTCACGGCCGGGGTCGCGCACCAGCAGCCCCGCCGCCTCCAGCCGGTCGCACAGCCGGCTGGCCGAGGACGGCAGCGCCCCCAGCTCGGCGGCCAGCCCGCTGAGGTTGATGTCGCCGTGCCGCTCCACGATGAGCAGCACCCGTAGCTGGGTGGCCGGTATCACCTCTCGGCCGCTGCTCCACACCGCCGCCAGGGTCCCCGCCGGTCCGTCCAGCGCGGCGGCGAGCCGGTCCAGGGCCCCCGGCCCGGCCAGCGGGGAGGGGTCGCTGGGCAGGCCTGTCATGTCCCAACTGTGACACATTGACGTAAGCTCCGTTACGCACTCGGATACGCCCGCCGGGTCGTCTCGACTGTCGTACCCGAGTGAGGCACCCATGACCGAAGACCAGTTCAGCGCCATTGAGGAAGCCGTCTGGGAGGCCCGGCCGCACGCCGTGCCACAGGCCGCCGCGCGCCTCGTCAAGACCCACTTCGACGCCAGCCGCGTCGAAACCCTGCTGGCCGACTACCGGATGGCCTACCTGATCCCGGCCACCGGCGACGCCGAGCCGGTGCCGCTGGACGCCGGTCCCGCAGGCCGGGCCTACGCCTCCCAGCAGGTGATCACCGAGCCGGTGACCGGCTCCCCGGCGCACCGCCTGCACCTGCCGCTGACCGTGCACGGCGACCGGCTCGGCATCCTGACGGTCGAGCTGCCGGGACCGCCCGGCGCCGAGCATCGCCTGCGGCTGGCGGCGGTCGCCAGCGCCCTGGCCCGCGCGATCAAGATCGCCGACGGCCACACCGACGCCTACCGGCAGATCCGGCGGCGCGCCCGGATGACCCTCGCCGCCGAGATCCAGTGGGATCTGCTGCCGGCGCGCACCTGCAGCGGCGACGAGTTCAGCCTCGCCGGCCAGCTCGAACCGGCCTACGCCGTCTGGGGCGACAACTTCGACTGGGCGCTGGCCCCCGACCACCTCACCGTGACGGTGACCAACGGCATGGGCCGCGGCACCCAGGCGGCGCTGCTCACCCATCTGACCGTCAGCGCCCTGCGCAACGCGCGCCGCTCGGGGAGCGGCCTCACCGAGCAGGCGGCCCTCGCCAACGAGATCGTGTACGCCCACCATCACGGCGAGCTCACCTCCGCGACCCTCCTGCTCGGCTTCGACCTGCGAACGGGGCGCGTCACGGCCGTCGACGCCGGATCGCCGCTGGTCTACCGGCTGCGCGGCAACACCGTCGACCCGATCGCCCTGGAGCCCCAGTTGCCGCTGGGCATGTTCAACGACACCGGGTACACCGAGGAGGAGTTCTCGCTGCAACCGGGCGACCGCCTCGTCGTCGTCAGCGACGGCGTCCACGGCGCGCTGTCCCCCGGCGGTGAGGCCTACGGCTCGCTGGCGCTGGCACGGGCGCTCCGCCAGACACGCCTGCAGGGTCCGCCGGAGGCCGTCCGCACCCTCATGCGCGGGCTGCTCGACTACCACGAGGACACCGACCTCGCCGACGACGCCGTCATCGTCTGCATCGACTGGACCGGCAAATCCTCGCGCTGACCTCCTGCGGCGGCGGGCTCGTTCGGCGTCGGGAGCGCCACGATCATCCGGGCGGTGGCCTCTCCTGACGGGAGAGTAAAGTGTCCCGCGCGGGGCGGGTCTGCACATTCGCGGCGTGCCACCCGCCTCGCCTCCGCCATTTTCGGGGTCGCGATGTCTCCGGGCCGGCCGGCGGCCCTTCCACGGCCCCGCACCCGGCGTCTGCCCACCGACTTGACTGCTCTGGACTCGGGTGTCAACCTCCCCTATGCTGCTGCTCCCCTGAAAAGGCCGCGCATTTCCCGTGGGCGCGTCGGGCACCGTTCACTCCTCACCCGTACGGGCGGGGTTTTCCCGGGTCGCGGCGCCATGGGCGGGAGACGCCCCTCCGGCGAGGAGAGCCAGATGAGCCGTGACGACGGGCAGGGCCCGCCTGACGGAGTACACACCGACAGGCCGGTCTCCGCCCGCGTCTGGAACTACTGGCTGGGCGGCAAGGACCACTACGACGTCGACCGCGAGGCCGGCGAGAAGGTCGCCCGCCACGTCCCCGGGATCGCCGCCGCCGCCCGCGGCGACCGGCTGTTCCTGGGCCGCTGCGTGCGGTACCTCGCAGGCCAGGAGGGCGTCCGCCAGTTCCTCGACATCGGCACCGGGCTGCCCACCGCCGACAACACCCACGAGATCGCCCAGCGGGTGGCGCCACAGGCGCGGATCGTCTATGTCGACAACGACCCTCTCGTGCTCGCCCACGCACGCGCCCTGCTCATGAGCACCCCCGAGGGGGCGACCAGCTATATCGACGCCGATGTGCGCGACCCCGGGAAGATACTCCGCGAAGCCGCCGCGACGCTGAACCTCGGCGAGCCCGTCGCGCTCATGATGCTCGCCATCCTGCATCTCATCGCCGACGACGACCAGGTGCGGCGAATACTGCGCGAGTTCGTCGACGCGTTGCCGTCCGGCAGTTACCTGGCCATTTCCCATGCGTGCACCGACGTCGAGGCGACGCGCGTCGCCGTGCGCACCTGGAACGACAGCGACACCCCCCACCCGGTCAAGCCGCGCAGCCGCGCCGAGATAACCCGCTTCTTCGACGGGCTGGAACTGGTCGAACCCGGAGTCGTCTCCTGCTCCCGGTGGCGCTACGAGCCCAATCCCTGGGGCGAGCCGGAGGAGATCATGACCTTCGGCGGGCTGGCCCGCAAGCCCTGACGCGCTCCCCGGTCCGAAGGCCGGGGATCCGGTCCGTGCCGCCACATCAGGCCGGAGCACCGCGGATAAACCTGGTGGGCGTCCATGTGGCGGCGGATCATCCGGGTGGCCGACGCATCGGGCCGCCGTTATCGTGGCGGCGGTCCGATTGATCTTTCGTCATCGCCGGAGCCTCACCCATGTCTCCGGCCGTTCCGCCGGAGGTGGCCCCGTGGCACACATCGATCTGGGCGAGGACCTTCCCGGACTGCCCTCGCTGCTGCGCTTCCGGCCGGAGACCGCGGGGCCGCTCAGCGCCCTGGCCGAGACGCTGCTGCGCGGCCCGAGCCCGCTGGAGCGCGGGGAGCGCGAGCTGATCGCCTCCTACGTGTCCACGCTGAACGAGTGCCGATTCTGCGCCTGGTCGCACGGGGCCTGTGCCGCCGCGCAACTGGACGGCGGCATGTCGCTGGTCGAGCAGGTGCACGCCGACCCGGCCACCGCGCCCGTCTCCGACAAGCTCAGGGCCCTGCTGCGCATCGCCGCCGCGGTGCAGCGCGGCGGACGCGAGGTCACCGGCGGGGACGTCGCCGCGGCCCGCGCGGCGGGCGCCACCGACGTGGAGATCCACGACACCGTCCTCATCGCCGCCGCCTTCTGCATGTACAACCGCTACGTGGACGGCCTGGCCACCTTCACCCCGACCGACCCGCAGGCCTACACCCGCATGGCCGAACGCCTCACCACCCACGGCTACGGCGCCCCACCCTCCAACCCCCCGCAGGGAGCCGGCACCCCCTGACCGGGCCGGTCACTCGGAGGTGAGGGCGGGCAGGACGCGGCCGCGTACCTCGCCGAAGGACAGGTGGCCGCCGGTCGAGGCGGGGGCGGTGGCGGAGATGACGACCTCGTCGCCGTCCTGGAGGAAGTCACGGGACTCGCCGTTCACCTGGACGGGCTCCTTGCCGCCCCAGGTCAGCTCGATGAAGGCGCCGCGCTGGTGCTTGCCGGGGCCGGAGACGGTGCCGGAGGCGAACAGGTCGCCGGTGCGGGTGGCGGCGCCGTTGACGGTCATGTGGGCGAGCATCTGGGCGGGCGACCAGTACATCTCGCGGTAGGGCGGGCGGGACACCTCCTGGCCGTTCCACTGGACGGTCAGGTCGATGTCCAGGCCCCACGGCTCGCCTTCCCGCAGGTAGTCCAGGGGCTTCGGCTCCTGGGGCGGGGTGGGGACGCGGGCGGCCTCCAGCGCCTGGAGCGGAACGACCCAGGCGGAGATCGAGGTGGCGAAGCTCTTGCCGAGGAAGGGGCCCAGCGGGACGTACTCCCAGGACTGGATGTCGCGGGCCGACCAGTCGTTCACCAGGACGGCGCCGAAGACGTGCTCGGCGAAGTCGTCGCAGGCCACGGGGGTGCCCAGGGGCGAGCCGGTGCCGACGATGAAGCCGAGCTCGGCCTCGATGTCCAGGCGGCGGGACGCGCCGAAGCGCGGGGCGTCCTCGTCGGGCGCCTTGAGCTGCCCGCACGGCCGCACGATGTCGGTGCCGGAGACGACGACCGTTCCGGCCCGGCCGTGGTAGCCGACCGGCAGGTGCTTCCAGTTGGGCATGAGCGGCGGCGCGCCGGGGCGGAAGAGGCGGCCGAGGTTGGCGGCGTGGTGTTCGGAGGCGTAGAAGTCCACGTAGTCGCCGACCTGGATCGGCAGGTGCATCCGCACGCTCCCCAGGGGATGGGCCGCCTTGTCGGGCACCTGGCCCGACACCAGTTCGGTGACGCGGTCGCGCACCTCGGCCCAGCGCCGGTGGCCCTGCGCCATGAACGGGTTGAGCGTCGGCTGGGCGAACACGTCGTCGCCGAGGGCCGCGGCGAGGTCCACGACCCAGTCGGCGACGCGGACGCCGATCCGGGGCCGGGTGCCCGGCGTGGAGAAGACGCCGTAGGGCAGGTTGGCGAACCCGAAGGGAGAGTCTTCGGGGATGTCGATCGTGGTCAAGGCGTGGCTCCTCGATGACCGGTGAAGGAGGCGGGAACGAGGCCGAGCGCCGCCAGCTCGGCCAGCGGCTCGGTGATGCTGCACGTCCCGAAGGACAGGAAACGGGCGCGGACGGCCTCGGCACGGGCGTCGCGGTCTTCGAGGCGGGCGGCCAGCTTCGCACCGTCGCGTTCGGCGAGGACGCCCACCAGGTCGGCCTCCCCGCCGCCGTCCAAGGCCGCCTCGACGGCCAGCAGCAGGTTGAGGAAGCCGTGCTGCTCGAACCCGGTGCCGGGGTCGGTGTTGCGGACGGCGTGGTGCAGCCCGGCGGTCGCCTTGAACGGCACGTCCGCGCGTACGGCCGCGCAGACGGCGGCGGCGAGCTCCGCCTCGTCCGGGTACAGGTCGGCGGTGACCCCGCCGGTACGGAACTTGGCCCGCCGGCCGGTCGTCGCACAGGCCGCGATCAGCTCCGGGCGCCGCCCGTCCCGGGGGATCTCGACGAACACCTCCGCGCCTGCGACGGCGGCCTGGGCCCTGTCGAGCTCGGCGAGGAACGCCGACGGCTCCATCCCGGACGGAACCGCCACCTCGACGGCGCACACCCGTACCGGCAACGCCGCAGCCGCAGCGAGCACCGGCACCAGCCGCCCCGGCCCATCCGGAAACGTGACCGCGACATCCAGCCGCCCGCTGGGGGGCGTGATGAGGAGGTCGGCCAGCTTCGGCAGGGCGGGGGCGGCGATCACCAGGGGGCCGACCAGGGCGGCGTACGGTGACGCGGTGTGGCGGGCGTGGGCGCGGACGGCGTCGGGGAGCGGCATCAGGCCGGGCGGGAACACCGCGGCGTCGTCCAGCAGGCCGGTGAACCATGCCGTCGAGACGTTCATCGTGGTCCCCGGCCGGCCCACGTCCAGGCGTAGCCGGGGTCTTCCGCGGCCCGGCCGCCTTCGCCCAGCTCAAGGGGGCGGAACGTGTCCACCATGACGGCCAGTTCGTCGAAGAAGTCCTTGCCGACGCTGGCCTCGTAGGCGCCCGGCTGGGGACCGTGCGCGTGGCCGCCGGGGTGCAGCGAGATGGAGCCCTGGCCGATGCCCGAGCCCTTGCGGGCCTCGTAGTCGCCGCCGCAGTAGAACATCACCTCGTCGGAGTCGACGTTGGAGTGGTAGTACGGCACCGGGATGGCCTCCGGGTGGTAATCCACCTTGCGCGGCACGAAGTTGCAGATCACGAAGCCGGCGCCCTCGAAGACCTGGTGCACGGGCGGCGGCTGGTGGATCCGGCCGGTGATGGGCTCGAAGTCGGCGATGTTGAACGTGTACGGGTACAGGCAGCCGTCCCAGCCGACCACGTCGAACGGGTGCTGGGGGTACACGTGCCTCGTTCCCGTGATGCCTGCGGTGGTGCGGTGCTTGACCAGCACCTCCACGTCCTGGCCCTCGGCCAGCAGCGGCTCGTCCGGGCCGTGCAGGTCGCGTTCGCAGTACGGGGCGTGCTCCAGCAGTTGCCCGAACTTCGACAGGTAGCGGCGGGCGGGGGTGATGTGCGAGGCGGCCTCGATGCAGTACGCCCGTACCGGCCCGTCCCCTCCCGGCACCCAGCGGTGGGTGGTCCCGCGCGGCAGCATGACGTAGTCGCCCTGCCGGAACGGCAGCACGCCGAACACCGTCTCGACGGTGCCCTCACCGGACTCCACGTACACGCACTCGTCGCCGACCGCGTTGCGGTAGAGCGCGGACGTCTCCCCGGCCGCAACATAGGAGATGCGAACGTCGGCGTTGCCGAGGACGAGACGGCGCCCGGTCACCACGTCGTGGTGCTTCCACTCCTCGCCGGGGAAGAGGTCGTGCAGCTTCAGGTGCCTCGGCTTGAGGGGATGGTTGGGCTCGGTGCCCTGCTCGTTCAGCTCCCAGGGCGAGGCGTCCACGATGGCGGACGGGATGTGCCGGTGGTACAGCAGGGAGGAGTCGCTGGAGAAGCCCTCCTCCCCCATCAGCTCCTCGTAGTAGAGGCCGCCTTCGGGTGCGCGATGCCGGGTGTGCCGTTTGGGAGGGACGGCACCGATCCGCCGGTAGTACGTCATGGCCTTGTCTCCTCGCCCGGACGGCTCCGGGGATCGCCCAGAGATCCCGCCCCACCAAACTAGTAAAAGTCTTAATCAACTATCCGCCCCCCGAACGACCCCGTCAAGACCGTCAAGGCCGGGCCGTCCGCGCCGGGCCCTAGTGGCGGCCTCGTACGTCGAACTGGTCGCGGTTGGTGATGAGCTTGTCCAGCAGCATGATCAGGATGCGCTGTTCGGCCTCGGTGAGCACGCCCGCCCACTCCTGCTCGCGGCGGTGCTGGGCCTGGAAGGTCTCCAGCATCTCCCGCCTGCCCCGTTCGGTCAGCGACAGCAGCACCGAACGGCCGTCGCGCTCACCGGGCGTACGGTCCAGCAGGCCCTGCCCGACCAGCGTCTTGGCCAGGCCGGACACCGCGGCCCGGCTCATCCCGGTCAGCTCGGCGGCCTTCTTGGCCTCCAGCGGCCCGGCCAGCCAGACGACGAACAGCAGCCGGAAGCCCGACCAGGAGCGGCCCCGGGGCCGGTGCACCGCGGCCTCCAGGTCGTAGGTGACGATGCCCGAGGCCCGGTTCAGCGTCAGCAGCAGCTCGGTGGCCAGCCGGTCCCCGAAGCCGTGCTCCTCGGCCAGCCGGTGCTGCGCGAGCCGGATGAACGACCAGAAGTCCAGCTCATCGGCTCCGCCGTGGCCGCCCGCGGTCATGTCCAAACCCTAGCCCCGGCTGCCGGGACAACCGCTGCCCGCAAAATGGTCAACACTTTAACTATTTTGGACCCGGAAGGGCTGCACCGGCAAGGTCGCGGCGTTCCGCCGTGCCGCGCGCTCGGGGTCAGGCTCCCGTGGTGGAGCCGGGGCGGACGATCATCAGGACGACGACGATCGCCCACAGCAGGTTGAAGATGCCGGTGAGCATGGTCAGCCGGGTCGCCGCCTGCGCGTTCGCGGAGGCGTTCGCGGTGGTGGTCGTGGCCTCGGACGAGGTCAGCAGGCGCTGCTGGCCGGGCAGGATGGCCAGCGCCAGCAGGGCCGCGGCGATCGCGGTCAGGACGACCGATGCGATCAGCCAGGCGTCGGTGAGCACGCCGAGCTGGGCGGCGGTGGAGAACCCGAAGACCGGGACGGCGATGCCCACGACGGCGTAGCCCTGGCAGATCCGGTGCAGGAACGCGGCGACCCCGGGAGCGGGCCCGCCCGCGTCCGCTCCCTCGGCCGCCGGCTGCCGGGCGTACCGGGGGAACAGCGAGGCGGCGACGGCGACCGGTCCGATGGTCAGGATCGCCGCGAGCACGTGCACGGACAGCAGGAACTTGGTCACCGCGGATCTCCGATAGGTAGGCAGCCAATACATTGGCCACCAATAGGTAGCACACCTACCCGTAGCATGGGTAGGCTGGCTTTCCATGAGGGCAGACGCGGTGCGGGGACATCTGGACGGACTGCTGCTGTCCGTGCTGGAGTCGGGCCCGCTGCACGGCTACGCGATCATCACCGCCGTCCAGGAACGCAGCGGAGGAGCACTGGAGCTGCGCAAGGGCACGATCTACCCGGCGCTCAACCGGCTGGAGCGGCTCGGGCTGCTGCGCAGCACCTGGGAGTCGGCGGGCGAACGGCGGCGCCGCCGCTACGAGCTGACCGACGCCGGACGGCGCAGCCTGGCCGCCGAGCGGACGGCATGGCGAGAGTTCACCACCGTGATCGGCGCGGTCCTCAACCCGGCCCCGATATCCGGACAGACCACATGAAGGCCCCCGCCCGGCACACCGGCCCGGCCGGAGACACTGATCCGATCGAGGGTTACCTCGCGGCCCTGACCACCGCCCTGCGCGGTCCGGCGCGGGCCAAGGCCCGGATGATCGAGGAGATGCGCGACGGCCTCGTCGAGACGGCGATGGCCTACACCGACGAAGGGATGCCCTACCGGCAGGCCGCCGGCGAAGCGGTGCGGGAGTTCGGCAGTCCCGAGGAGATCGCGCCGAGCTGCCAGCGGGAACTCACCATCGTCCAGGCCCGGCACACCGCCCGCGTCGCCGCCCTCACCGTCCCGCTCCTGTTCGCCTGCTGGTACCTGGTCCGGACCACCGGCCAGGGCTGGCAGCCGCCGGGCGCGGCGCTGCTGCCGGCCGGTGTCGCGGCCACCGCCGCGCTGCTGGCCTCGGCGACGCTGGCGGCCACCGGCACCCTCGCCCGCCGGCTGCCCACCCCACGTCGGCTGCCCCTCGCGGTGGCCTGGACCGGCACCACCACCGCCGTGGCCATGGCACTGACCGCCCTGGCGTTCGCCGTCACGTCGCCACCGGCCGTGGACTGGCCGCTGGTCGCGCTCGTCGCCGCGCTCGCCGTCGCCTCGCACGCCGTGATCGCGGCCTCCGCCCGCGTCTGCCGCGAATGCGCCCGCCTGTCGGCCGCCCCGTCCGGGGCAGGCGGCTGACCCTCGTACGCCACCGGCTCCGGCGGATGGGGCCAGGTCGCTTTCGGTAACTCGGCCGAGCGACTGCTCCTCGTACGCGGTAATCGGTCGAGCGGCTGCCCCTCGTACGCCACCGGCTCCGGGCATTGCGAAGGGGCGGATTCGCCCCTTAAGGTCGGCCTGATCTTGAAAGGGAGTCCTTACCCGGTTTCTCCCGCCCCCGAGGAGCGTCCGATGCCCCGTTCCCTCGTCGTGTCCGTCGCAGCGTCGCTGGCGCTGGCCCCGTTGGTCCTGTACGTTCCCGCGGCGCACGCCGCCGACGGCGTACGGACGGTGCAGGTCAGGTCGTTCGACGGTGTCCGGCTGGTGACCAACTTCTTCCCGGCCGCCGGGCCGGCGAAGGGCGGCCGGGCGCCGACCGTCATGCTGGGGCACGGCTTCGGCGGGCGGGGCGAGACCGATCCCGACGCCGGGCAGGTCGGACCGCTGCGCAGGGCCGGCTACAACGTGGTGACCTGGAACGCGCGGGGCTTCGGATCCGGCGGACGGGCCAACCTCAACTACCACCGGTTCGAAGGCCGCGACTCCACGGCGCTGATCGACTGGATCGCCCGGCAGCCCGAGGTGCTGACCGACCGTCCCGGCGACCCTCGGCTGGGCATGGCGGGCGGCAGCTACGGCGGCGGTATCCAGTTGCTGACCGCCGGGCTGGACCGCCGCGTGGACGTGATCGCCCCCAACGTCACCTGGAACTCCCTGACGGATTCGCTGTATCCGTCCCGGGTGTTCAAGTCGGGCTGGGCGAGCCTGCTGTGCCTGGCCGGGCACACCCAGGGCAACCGCGTCGCCCCGCAGGTGTCACAGGGCTGCGTGTCCGGGCTGGCCTCCGGGACGGTCCCGGCCTCCACGGAGCGGTGGATCGACGACCACGACCTGGACCCGCAGGTGAAGCGGATTCGGATCCCGACGCTGCTGCTCCAGGGCACCATCGACACTCTGTTCCCGCTGCGCGAGGCCATCACCAACCACCGGCTGCTGAAGGCCGGCGGCGCCCCGCTGAAGATGGTCTGGTACTGCGGCGGGCACGGCGAGTGCTCCACCGGGACCGGCCCCAAGGACTACATCGCCGGCCTCACCCTCACGTGGTTCGACCGCCACCTCAAGGGCGACCGCTCGGTCTCCACCGGCCCCGCCTTCGAGTACATCGACCAAACCGGGACGTTCCGCGGCGGCTCCTACCCGCTGCCCGCCCTGCCCTCCGTCAAGACCACCGCACCGCGCGCCCGGCTGCTGGCCGTCAACGACCTGGCCAAGTCCGGCACCCAGACGTCCGCCACGAAGGCCACCAACGGCCTGACCATCCGGCTGCGGACCTTCGACGGTCACTCGGTGGGCGAGCCCCGCCTGTCGTTCACTTACACCGGCCGGGCCTCCCGTACCAAGACGCACGTCTACGCCCAGCTCGTCGACCAGACCACCGGCAAGGTCCTCGGCAACCAGGCCACGCCCATCCCCGTCACCCTGGACGGCCGCACCCGCACCGTGACCCACAACCTGGAGACCATCGCCTGGAAGCTCACCCGCGACAGCCGGATCGCCCTCCAGATCATCCCCAACACCGCCCTGTTCGACGGTCAGCGCGCCCTCGGCACCATGACGATCTCCAAGACCTCCCTCACCCTCCCCCGCGTCCGCCCCGGCACCATCACGGCCCGCTGACCCCCGCCCCGCTTCTCACGGGAGTCTGCTCTTTCGGTGGTCGGCCCACCGCTGAGCCACTGCAACGTATTCCGGCACTTTGGCTACGCCCTTGGATTCGGCGTGTCGTCTCCATCGTTCGGCGGAGAGTTGTGCGTAGAGATCAATGGCCACCGGATCGGCGGTGGTCCATGAGGGGAACTGGGAAGCCCACTCCTCCGCTTCGGCTGGGCTGTGCCCGGCTCTGATCAACCAACGTACGGTCTGCCCCACTTCCACCCACGAGGCTCCGCGCGACGCGAACGCCCAGTCCACCGCGTGGACACGGCCGGCAAGCGTGATGAGCAGGTTCTTGGGGTTGAGGTCGGTGTGCAGCAAGGCATCACCCGCCATCGCGGACACATCGCAGGCCAGGCTCGCCCAGCGCCGTTCGACACGCATCTCCACAACGTCCGGGCAAGAGGTGTCCTGGAGGCGGTGAATCACCTTCGCCAGAACCGCGAGATCAGGAGATCCGGGGGAGTAGTCGGCGTGTCGACCCGCTACGCATTCGAAGCCGAGCGCAACCCACCCCTTGGTCTCCAGGTGCCAGAGAAGCCGAGGGGTGAACTCGCGAATGTAGGGATTGATCACGGCTTCACGGCGCAGCGACCGGATTCCAGGGCCTTCCCCATCGACCGGCTTCCGAGCGGCCTTGACGAAGATCTGCCCGTCCGCCGTGTGGAGCGTGGCCGCGATGTTCGCGTTACTGCCGCCGGAAGCCGACTGGAATCGGGCGATGAGCCCGGTTCGTTTCTCGATGAGATCCCGGATCTCGGCGGGCAGCTCCTCCACCCGGTCGCCGCGCATCTGGCTTCCCTTCCGTCAGCCGCCGCCGGGCTCACTGCACTCGGGCGGGCAGCAGGGCGTCTCCTCACCGTCCCGGCCAGGGTTCCGGTCAGAAGATTCGCATGGTCGAGCGCCTACCATATTGGCGGCATTTGTGGCCAGAAGCGTCGCAGCAGCAGATCATGCCTCTGCAGGCGGCGCAGGCGCAGGTGTGGCACGGCTCGGCGCTCCGGATGACCTTCCTCCTGAACGCCGTCACCGCGCGTACGAGCCAGGGCGTCAGGAGTCCCTCCGGGCTTGCAGGCGGTGGATGGTGTGGATGGTCGGTCTTCGGTGGCCGTTCAGTAGTTCGGCGAGGGCTTGGACGTCTTCGGATAGGTAGCGGGTGTGGGAGATGACGCCGAGGTGGCCGGGGTCGAGGTGGCGGATGAGTCCGGCCCGTGCCCAGCGGCGGACGGTTCCGGTCGTGGTCCGCAGTAGGTAGGCCGCCTGCCCTGGGGTCAGGTAGGCGCGTTGCCAGGAGTGGTCGTCCTGCGGCTTCACGGGTCGCGGCCCGGGTCGCGTTCGGATGCCGCGCACACCGCGACGAGGAGCCAGAAACCTACGACCACACCGGCCAGGAAAACGCCGGCCAGGGCGGTGAGGGAGACCATGACGGCGGTCCTTTCCGGGAACGGCAGTGATCCCGGCCCCGAGGGGCTGACCTTCTGCCGGTGGACGAGGTGTCAGACGTTAAGCGAGGCGCAGACCCACTTGCCCGGACCCGTTCCGGGGCGTTCCATCCACACCTCGCGGGAAAGCGCCCGCACGATGTGCAGGCCCCAGCCGCCGGGGTCGTCGGGCAGGGCGTCGACGTCGTTCAGGTCGACCACCGGCAACGGTCCGGGCGACGGCGTACCGGCCGCGCCGTCCCATACCGCCAGCACCAGCCCCCTGGACTGCTCCCCGAGGAACAGCACCACCGTGTCCCAGGGGCCGCTGGCCCGCGCGGCATTGGTCACCAGTTCGGCCGCGATGAGCTGAGCGTCCTCGATCGCGTCCGGATAACCCAGCCGCCGCAGATGCGCGCCGACATACGTACGCGCCAACCCGACCGCCGCCGGCGAGGCCAACAACCGCCTTTTGAGCGCGTCCCCCGTGGTCTGCTGCACCGTGATCCCCTCCAAAGGTCTTCTTGTGACGCAAGCCACAGAGTGGACCGGAGCGAGATAAGCTGTCGCGTATTGGTGGGCATCCAATAACGCCAATACCCCTCGGGAGTGATCAGTGAACCCCGTAGAGTCACTGGACCCTGACGCCTCAATCTTGCACTGGATAGCCTTTGACCTGCGATTTTGGCGCACGAAGAGCGGACTATCACTCGCACAGATGGCCAAGATCATGAACTGTACGAAGGGGACCGTATCGAACCTTGAGCACGCGAGGCCGGGGTATCGGCTCGATGAACGTCAAGCCAAGGCGATCGATGAGTACTTCGGGCTCGGAGTCCACTTCCAGCGCATGGTTCGCTACGCGAAGTCTGGCCATGATCCGGACTGGTCGAGGCAGCACACCCTCTACGAACAGCGTGCGCTGACGATCAGAACGTATGAGGCGATGGTCGTGCCGGGGCTCCTCCAGACCGAGGACTACGCCCGAGCACTCTTGACCGCTGGCTACGCGGACGACGTAGAGACATGGGTGAAGCGGCGAATGTCAAGGCAAGCAGTGCTGGCCAAGTCCGACAGGCCACACCTGTGGGTCATCATCAGCCAGAACGTCCTTGACTGGCCCGTAGGGGGAGCTGCAGTCATGGCAGCACAGCTTGCGCGGCTGTTGGAGATTTCAGAGATGCCCAACGTCACGCTCCGAGTGCTCCCCCGATCCGTCGGCGCCCATCTGGGCCTAGAAGGCACGTTCAAGATCGTATCTGTGAAGGAGGGCGACGTCGTGTACATGGAGGCGTGCGGCGGAGGCAGGCTGACGCAGGACCTCACGGACGTGCGCAAGTACCATGTGCGGTATGACCGAATCGGGGCAGATGCCCTGCCGAGGAATTCCAGTAGAGATCTAATACGCCGGGCTATGGAGACCTACCATGACGCAGTGGCGCAAGAGCAGCCATAGCGGTGCAACGCAGGGCACAGACTGTGTCGAGTTGGCCGCTCTCCCCGAAGGTGTCGGCCTGCGCGACAGCAAGGCACCTGACGCCGGACACCTCACCATCTCCCCCGAAAGCTTCGCCGCGCTGCTGGAGCAGATCAAGAACAGTTAGGCCACGCCACGGTAGGACAGCACCAGAAGCTCCTGGCAGGACGGTCGTTCTGGTCGACTCCGCATCTCCCGGGGGCTTCCCTGCTTCGCGGCCGGCACTCGCACCCTGCAACCAGCCTGTGGTCAGCACGATCAGGATGGGAACGGCTCAATGCCGGCGGCTTCGGGTCATCTGCGCCATCGAGGCGTGTGGAAGCATGAGACTGTGCCGAACGATGCCGTTCACGGGGGTTCCGCCCGGTTTGCCGCCCGGCTGGTGGGCACGGTCGCCGCTCCGCTCGACCCTGCGGCGGCGGACGCCCCACAGGTGCTGTCCTGGCCAGGGCGCAGGCTGCTGGTGCAGCGCGGGGACACCGAGCTGGCCGTCCGCGACCTGGACGGGGATGGGACGCAGGTCCGCTTCCCCGCGCCCTGGCCTCGCCGGTACGGCTCGGTGGCGGTCTCTCCCGCAGGGGACGTCGCCGTGTTCGCCGGCGTGCACGCGTTGCGAGCCGTGGATGCGACAGGCGCCGTCCGTTGGGAGATCCGGCACGGTTGTTGGTCCGCCGCCGTGTGCACCAAGGCCCATGTCTCGTTCCGCGAGTACGCCGACGACCATCACCACGGCCACGCCGACAGCGGCTCGGCGGCCTTCTCCTCGGACGGCAAGCTCCTGTGGGCCCACATCCGCACCTACTCGGGGCAGGACAGCGAGGAGGAATGGCTGATCCTCGACCCCGCCGACGGCACGGTGCTGACCCGGGCCGCGACGATGACCGTGGGATCGGGCTCCTTCCACTTCCCCCATCCGGACCCGGCGTACATGGGGCTGACCGTCGCCGAGGGTGAGGAGGACTCGCCCGTGCTGTGGGGCCACTGGGACGGCGCGAAGCTCACCGTCCAGCGGTTCGTCGAGGAGGTCCTCCTCGCCGTGAGCCCGTCCGGGGAGCACTTCCTGACCACGGATACAGGGCAGTGGGACCTCTACCTGCACCGGGCGGAGGACGGCATGGAACTGCGGCGGCTGGACGCCGAGGGCGCCGTGCCCCCTCTCTCAAGCGAGGACGACGACCGCGTTCGTTGGGACTTCGAGGCGGCGTTCCCGTATGACGACACCGCCGTGGTCGGCACCGAGTACTACGCGCAGGCCCCCCGCCACTGGCTTGTCGACCCACGCACGATGGCCCTGCGCGGCCGGATCGCCTACCCCTTCCCCGTCTCGGGTTCTCCCCGATCGGCGGGGCAGGGTGCCTGGTACACGGTCTCCAGGGACCAGACCGCCCTCCACCTGTGGCACCTGCCGGACGGGGAACAAGCCAGCTGAACAGCGGCATGGCGGGCCGTACCGGAAGGCAGGGCCGCCGCCGGCTGGCCAACGTCATCGCGATCACCGAGGAGGGAGCGCCCGCATTTCGGCGAAGTCATGTACTGGCGATTCGCCGGGCGCTGACATGCGTTGACGCGGTACTCGGCGCCGACGACGCGCGGGAGTGGAGACGCCGTTCCGCCCGCGGAAGGCTCCGGTGGCCCCCCCCCGCTGGACCGGGCGACCCGTTCGTCACATCGGTGGCGTGAACAAACCGCCGAACATGGTGAGAAGGTACATCGGGAGGGCCATGCTGCCGGCGATCGAGAGTGCCGCCAGCGCCTGACCGACGGGACCGCGCTGCCGGAACCTGTGGTCCAGCCGCCTCATGCCCAGAGCGAATGCGGCGATGGCCCACAAAGGCACGAGGGCGGCACCTGCGAGCACCAGCGGCACCATTATGGCGTCGCTTTCGGCAACACAGACGGTGGCACCGCAGTCCTCAGGGATGGCGGCGTCGGGAGACAGCATCACCCAGCTCACCGCCCCCAGGATCACCGGTGCCACCAGCAGGACGCCGGTGATCAGAAGAAACGGTGTCAGGGCGCGCTGTGCGGGCCGGTCCGGCCGAGCCGCCGATCCCGTTTCGGGGGCGGAGGAGAGAACAACGGCCCACTTCACCACCATTCCGGCCACCCAGCCGAACAGCAGACCCTCCAGCGCCCCCACAGCGGCGGCACCCACCAACTGCACGGGCACACTCAAGCCGTTCAGATACGGGGCGATGGTGACCATGTGACCTACCGCGAGAGCGACCATGGCGGCACCCCACCCGCCCAGGAAAGGCGTCGTCCCCAGCCGGGCCGCCCGTTCGAGGCACAGGCCGAACGTCAACGCCATAACGGCCATGGCGGCCCCGAGAACGACGGCGTAATGCCGATCCCAGGGCAAGCCGATCCATCGGAGCACCGTATATGCCGGTGGCAGTCCACTCGCCACCGCATTCAGGACGAGGAGGACCATGGACAGCGCGACAGCACCGGCGATCACTACACGAGGACGAATATCCGCTTCACTCAGCACAGGGTCATCCTGACGATCCGCCCCACCCGGCGCGTCATCCCAAGGTCGGATATCCAGGGGACCTCACAAGTCCGTACGAACCCCGGCCCGGTGTGGTGGCTACAGAGGTGGGCCGGAGGGCATCTTGCCGGCGCGGAGGTCCTCGGCCTGGCGGGGGGTGAACGGGGCCTGCATGAGGCAGGGGTCCTGCTGCCAGAGGCGGAAGAAGTCGGTGAGGTAGTTCATGCGCTCGGCGAGGAGAGACCAGTCGGCCGCCGCGCTGCCCAGCACGCTGTTGGGGCTGCGGTCGAAGTCGTACAGCAGTGCCTTCAACTCCAGGTCGATGAGGTCCGTCAGGTGCTCACAGAAGGTCGTCGCGCCGTGCGCCCCGCCCACGTCGCGGCCCAGGCGCAGGGGGATGAGGGTGCGGGTGGTGGTGAAGTCCACCGCCGGCATGTAGACGTCCATCAGGTGGCTGGTCGCCAGGCGGCCCCAGAAGCGGGTGGCGAGGACGTTCAACGGCGCGGGGGTGAACGGGGCGCGCAGCGGCGGGGCCAGCGAGGCGGCGATCGCCTCCTGCAACCTGATCTGCTCGTGCAGGGCCACCTGCAAATTGGCCAGCAGGATCACCTGTGACCGTGCGGCCGAGTGCGGCAGGGGCATCGCCCGGTGGTACGAGCGGGCGGCCGCGATCAGCAGGTCCTGGCCACCCTCGGTCACGAGGCCGGGCCTGAGGGGCTGCAGGACCCGCTCCAGTGCCCGTTCCGCGTCGTCCTCCTCGGTGTAGGCGGTGACCATCGTGTGGAACAGCGGCCCCAGCTCCTGGAAGACCAGCAGGTTGCCCCTGGCCACGTTGCTGCCGACGTGCGGGGCCGCCCACGTCATCAGGTGCCGGCTCACCCACGGGGGAACGGGCGGCAGGCCGACGGGACGGGGCTTCAGCTCGCCCCGGATGAACAGCCCCGCCGTCCGCGACGCCCAGGTGCCGAACCCGCACCACGTCGCGTTCCGGTCGTCCAGCAGCCTCGCCAGGGCGACGGCCAGCTGGTGGTAGGCGTAGGTGATCCGCAGATTGCGCAGCGGCGGATTCTCAGTGCCGATGATCTCGTCGATCTCCTGCAGAGAGAGCGGACCTTCCCGCTCGGTTCCGTGCTCTTCGAGCGAGTGCGTCATGGACCAAGAATCGCAGAGCCCGCCGGTCCGGTCGAGTGCCCGTTGTGGGGCAGAACGGAAACGCCGCCCGCACGAATCGGAAATCGATTTCCGGACGGACGATATCAAGGAACAAGGGCACGACCGGTATGCCGGTGCCGCGCACCGGGAACGCGCGGGAAACTCCCTCCGAATTCGGCAACGGCTCATTGGGGTTTGACGGTCTCGTACGCACTGGCCGCGTCACTTCTGAGGCCGATCGGTGGCTTCCGCCGGTGCGCGCCGCCGACTCCGGCCGCGAATCCGGTCGTCGTACCTCAATCAGCGCGTGAGTTCCGAGAAGACGCCCACGTGGGGACCGGCGCTGACCCGTTCGGCCCCGTGGCGGCGCGCCGGGTAATGGCCGGGCAGGAAGGGCTCAGTCCGGGGCGTCGGTCTCGTCGAGGCGGTAGTGCAGGCGTAGGGCGGGGATCGACCAGAGGGTCAGCGCGTGGTCGGTGCGCAGGACGCCCTCCGTGTCCACGTAGACGTGGAAACGCTCATGCACCGGTATGCGCCGTGCCCAGGCCGGGGAGCCATCGCCCGGGTCGACGACCAGGTAGGCGCCGTCCTCACCCCAGCCTCCCTCGGGTGAGGCGAGGACCAGTCCGCCTTTGGCCGTGACCTCGGGGCGCAGGAGCACCACCAGCCGCCCGTTCGGCAGCGGGAAGACCACGCGTACCCTGGGCTGCCGCACGCCGGGCAGGGTGATGTCCTGGTACCAGCCGCTGAACACGGTTTCGCCGTTCGCCCGCAGGCGCCGTCGCCAGGAGGTGCCGATCACCCGGCCGTCGGCGTCGGCCACAGGCGTGATCTCGCTGCTCATCCCGTGCGCCACGTCCAGCGGCCGCAGCGGCAGGCTCAACTGCTGGAGCCTGCGGGCGAACAGCGTCGAGATCAGCCAGCCGAACGGCCACGCCCACGGCGACCACTGCGACCACAGTTCGAGCCGCCACCGCGCGGTGCGCTCGTAGAAGTCCCGTACCCGTGGATGCAGCGCGGAGGAGTCGAAGCCGGGCCCGTCCAGCAGCGCCATCGACGCCACCAGCCCCGCCGGTCTCTCCTCGTCCAGCACCCGCGCGCCGTGCCGTGCCGCCTCCCGGTGCAGCCAGGAGTCACCGACCCGGTCGCGGTCTCCACGAGGACCGGAGAGCCACTCCTCGTCCGCCGGATCGACCCGCCGGCCGGTCAGCCGCACCCAGCGCTGCGTCCCACGGTCCATCAGCCGTTCGCACGCCCGCCTGATCCCGTCTCTCACGGGACGAGGCTACCCATACGGCTGCTCACCGCCCATTGCGGTCACCGCCCGCAGAGCGGTCCGGCAGTCGGCCGTCGGCGAGCCCGCCGAGACGTCCGAAGACGGCTCTTCAGCGCGTACGGCCGGTGATCCGCCAGGCGACCGTGGACTCAGTCCGAAGAAACCTCGGCGCACCTGGCCTGGCTGGTGATCCACCGGGCGGCCATGGGCTCAGCCCGAAGAAGTCTCGACGCGCCTGGCCCGGTCGGCGATCCGCCGGGCGGCCGTGAACTCAGTCCGAAGAAGTCTCGACGCGCCTGGCCCGCTCGGTGGTCCGCCGGGCGGGGGTGGGGTCAGGCGTAGGTGGACTGGTCGGTGAACAGGGCGAGGAGGTCCCGGACGTCGTGGTCGGCCTCGGCCGGGTGGCGGAAGGGCCGTTCGGCGTTGACGGTGTAGGTGTTGCGGCGCCCGACGCGAGTGCGGGTGAGGTAGCCGGCCTCTTCCAGGTCGGTGATGATCAGCTGGGCGGCCCGCTCGGTGATCCCGATCTCCTGGGCGACGTCGCGCACCCGGATGGTGGGACGCCGGGCGATGCTGATCAGCACCCGGGCGTGGTTGGTCAGGAAGGTCCAGGACTTGCCGCGTCTCGCTGGTGTCTCCACCTGTTCACCTCACCGCCGTACCTGCCCCGGCCGGCTCCGGCCCGGGCCGACCGGGGGCGTCTCCGCGGCGACCGGAGCTGAGGTCGCCTGGAGGCCTCCGTCACAGGTACTATCCTACGACCAAGATTTAGCGAATAATATTTCACGTAACACCTTTAGGGCTTCCGTCGTCCCCGCCCTGCCGGTTCCCTGAGGAAGGCGCACTCCCATGCTCGTGAGGCCGACCGCACCGCAACCCCTGCTGTCGGAAGCGGACCTGCCGCCGGCCGGTCCGTCGGCCGAACGCGGCCGGGACGGGCTGGCGGTCGAGTCCGCCCGCCGGGGGACGTCCACCGTCCTGAAGATGACCGGGCCGCTGCACAAGGGCACCGTGGTCACCGCCGAAGCGGAGATCCTGTCCACGATCGTGCTGGCCCCACAGCCCCTGAACCTGGTGCTGGACCTGACCGAGGTCGACGCCATCGACTCCCACGGCGTGGGTCTGCTGGCCAAGGCCCACTTCGCCGCCCACGCCGTCCGCGGCGTCCTGCACGTCGTCGCCCCCGCCGACAGCCTCGCCCATCGCGTCCCGCATCTGAACGTGACGGACCCCGCGTCCCTGCGAACCGACGAGACCGAGGCAGCCGAAGCAGCCGCCGGGTAACGAAGGGCACCCGGCCCCGCCTTCGCCGCGGACGCCTCGGCCCAGAGTGGTGCTCCAGCGCGCCTTTCGGCGGCCCGATTCTCGGGATGCGCTGGGTGGTGGGCTCCTCAGAAGTGCCCTTGGACGGTGGTCTCGGTGGTCGCGGCGGTCGCGGTCAGAGTGAAGGCGTCCCGGCGGGGGTCATGGTCGGCGCCCCGGTCGTACTGGGCGGCGATGACGTACGAGCCAGGCCGGATCGCACGGCCCGGGAACAAGGTCCAACGGTAGACGACGGCCCTGTCGGTGGCGTCCGTGCTGATGCGGAAGTCCGAGGCGGGCAGCGACAGCCATGAGCCGGTCGGGTTGACCCGCCGCGTACGGACCACCCGGATGGTGACGTCGAGGCCGGCGAGCGGACGGCGTACCTCCAGCCGCAGGGTGTTCTCACCCCAGTGGTCGGTGCTGTTCGCCCCCGGCGCCCCTGTGACCTCCACGATGCGTCCCTTGGCCGCGGGGCGCTTCGTCGTGCCGGGCGACGTGCTCCTCGTGCCTTCCGGTGTCGCCGAGGCGGCCCCCTCGGGCATCTTGCCCGGGGTGGGGACCTGTGAGCTGGTCTGGGCGGGCGACTGCGCCGGAATGTCACCGCCGTCCCGCCCCGTCATCGGCGGGTGAGGCAACCGGCCGCCCCTGTCGGTCAGCGCCAGCGCGGTGAACGAGGTGACGCCGACGACCGCCGCGGTGCCCAGCGCCGTCGCGGCCACGCGCAGGCCGCTCCAGCGCGACCACCACCCCCGCCGTGGCCGTGACCACCGTTCGGTCTCCTCCGGCGGCCCCGTCGTATACGGCCCCACCATGGCCGTCTCCACCCTGCTCCACATGCGGTCCCGGTCGGGCTCGTGCCGCTCCGCCTCATCGCGCAACCGCCGGGCGACGGACTCCTCCGCCGTACTCCACCGACCCTCCTGGTCTCGCATCACGCTCCCTCTCTGAGAGGACCCTTGGCCACGCCGCCGCCGGGCAGTGCCTCGTCGGCGGGCAGCGCCGTGCCCGCGGGGCCGCCGTGCTCCGGGCGGTCGCGCAGTGTCCGGGCCAGTTCGGCCAGGCCGCGTGAGGTCTGGCTCTTGACCGTTCCGACGGAGATGCCCAGGATCCGGGCGGTCTCCTGTTCCGACAGGTCGAAGGCGAGCCGCAGAACCACGCAGGCGCGCTTGCGGTGCGGCAGCCGCCGCAGCGCGGCCCGCACGTCGACGATCGCCGCCACGTCCGGGTCCTCCCGCGCCTCGCGTTCACCGGCCTGCAGGGCGTGCAGCCCGCCGCGTTCGCGTACCAGGGTCCGGATCCGGCTGTTGCACATGTTGACGACCATCCGCCGTACGTAGGCCAGGGGCTGGTCCGCGCCGCGCACCCGGTCCCACCGGTGCCAGGCCGCCGCCAGTGCGTCGGCGGCCAGGTCGTCGGCGGCGTCCGGGTCGCCCAGCAGCAGGAACGCCAGCCGGGCCAGCTCTCGATGGTGCCGCTCGAAGAAACCCCGGAACTCCGCCCGGGCGGCCTCGTCGGCGGAGTCTGGTGAGCCCAAGGGGTCCGCCTCCCGCCGAGGAACGCGGGAGGCGGCCGGCGCGCCGCGTCCCGCGTCCGTCATCGTCGGCTCATTCGTTGAACATTGAACCGTAGTCGGCCATCGCCATCGCTATGTCGGCCTGCGCCCAGAACCGGTGGTACCGGAACACCGGGACGGTGGAACTGGCGCCGGTGGCGTAGGCCCACACCCGTTCGTAGTCGGGGTCGTTCTTGTAGAAAGAGCGGATCGACATGAACGTGGAAGAGGAGTTGATCGGGTCGCCGTTGGGCATCTGGCCGCTCCAGCCCGGCGGGACGTAGACGGGGTCCTTGACCCGGGCATAGTCGGCCTTGGTCTCTGGCACCGTGACCCCGGCGGCGTCCTGATGCTTCCACAGGGCGTCCAGCAGGTTCTTGGCGGCGGTCCTGGCGTCGGTGTCGCCGGACCTGGCCGCGTACGCGGTGAGGGTCCGGGCGAGCGCGGCGGCGGTGCCGACGTCCTGGGTGTAGTCCACCACGGTGACGTGCAGGCTGGTGTTGACCGGTGGCGTGCCCACGTTGTTGGACCAGTCGGCGTCCGGCTGACCGCTCCAGCTCAGCGTGGACGGGAGCTGGTAGTCGCCCGTGGCGGGGTTGGCGGTGGTGTGCAGGAGCACCCAGTCCACCCACTTGTCCAGCAGCGTCTTGGCGGCGGCGTTGCCGGTGGCGTTGTAGAGCTCGGCCACCCGCTGCATGGACCACACCTGGAAGCCGAACCACTGGTTGCTGGGCGGGTCGTGGTAGACCGGCTGCCAGTCGTACGCCATGCCGAAGAACTTCGTCAGTCCCGCCGGTGGAGTGTTGTAGCTGCCCTCCCAACTGTTGGTGGCGCCACCGGCGATCCCGCCCTCCACCGATTGCAGCCACTTGTAGAACTGCAACTGGCGGGTGAGGCTGGCCTGCCAGTCGGCCTTGGCGGTCGCACCCTTGGGCGCCATCGCCGGATTGTTGACCAGGGCGTAGGCGGCCATCGGGTTCTGGTAGCCGAAGTGCGAGGCGCCGTCGCCGATACGCCAGGCCCAGCCTCCGCCGGAGCCGAGGGAGCCACCCCAGGCGTAGTACCACGACAGCAGGTAGTGCGCGCTGTCCTTGCCGGTGCCCCCCGGGCAGGACGTGGCCGGGTAGCAGTTGCCGATCCGCTTGAAGTACTTGTCGAAGAACGCGTACCGCAGGTAGTCGCCGAGCTTGCCCGCCTTGGCCACGGTGGCAGCCACGTCGGTGCCCCTGTTCTGCTGCTTGGCCCACACGTCGGCCCAGTAGGCGGCCTGGATGGCGCGGGCGTCGGCGTCCGGTGCGTTGGTGAACTTCCACTGCTTGGCGTAGCTGGAGTCCTTGATGAACAGGTCCAGGTAGCCGTTGGGTCCGCCGTAGGTGAACTCGTCGCAGGTCGGCTGCGGGATGGTCTCGAAGACCGACTCCTGCGAGCCGCGCTGGTAGGTGTTGATGTAGGACGGGCCGTCCGCGGACGGTCCCTCCTCGCAGCCGCCGCCGGGCGTGTTGCCGTAGCCGTAGACGTTGTCGACGTCCTGCAACCAGTGCATGCCGTAGATGTCGTCGGTGCCGTAGGCGGACTTCAGCTCACCGGCGATCGGGTCGTCCCCGGTCGGCACGCTCGGCTCGATCTGCGAGGGGTAGTCGCTGGGCGAGGGATGCTCGGCGGCGTAGGTGGCCGGCGAGTTCGCCTGGTAGGAGGCGTTGGTGGGCTGGTCGGCGTGGGTCGGGATCATGTAGCGCTCCATCAGCGCCCAGGAGGCGTTGAAGGGGGCCCAGTTCTGGGTGACCTTGCCGTACATGGCCTCCAGCCAGATCAGGTAGCTGTAGGCCTCGGAGGTGGTCTCGTGGCCGTGGTCGGGGGCCTCCACCAGGAAGGTCTCCACCGAGTGGTACGGGATGCCCTCGGGGCTGAAGTAGCCGTTCGCCGGGTCCTTGATCTTGTTGTACTGGTCGAGGAAGCGCTGTTCGTAGACCCCGCCGGCGGCAACCTGCGTGACGGTGATCTGGGCCGAGGCGTAGCCGGTCGCGGACGAGGTGAAAGTGGCCGCGCCGGTGCCGGTGTTGTCGGCCGTGATCTGCACCTGCTGGGCGGTGGACCAGTTCTGCGGGGTGAACGTGAGCGTGGCGCCCGCCGTCACCGACAGGCCGGAGTTGCCGCTCGTACGGCTGGTGGTGACCGCGACGTTCGCGGACGGCTGCCGTGACAGCCGGACGCCGTAGGTCGCGGCCGTACCGCGCGGCACGGTCAGCGTGGTGGGGCTGGCCACCACACTGGCCTGCGCGGTCACCGTGATGCCGACCGGGGCCGACTCGGCGGTGGCCCCGTTGCTGTCGGTCACCTTGGCGTACAGGGAATGGTTGCCGGCGGTGGTCGGCGTCCAGTTCAGGCTGTAGGGGGCGGTGGTGTCGCCGGGGGCCAGCAGGCCGTCCTGGCTGAAGAACTCCACCTTGGAGATCGTCGCGCCGCCGCCCGGGGTGGCGGTCGCGGCCAGCGGGACGGTGCCGCCGACCGAGTAGGTGGCGCCCGCGGCCGGGCTGGTCAGCGTGACGGTGGGCTGGGTCTGGGTCTGGTTGCAGGGGGTGTCGTTGAGGGTGAAGGCGGTGGGGTCGATGTTGGTGCCGGTGTAGGTGAACTGGGCGCCGATGTTGGTGGTGGCGCCGGTGGACAGGTTGCCGTTCCAGGATTCGTTGTGGACGGTGATGTTCTGTCCGGTCTGGGTCCAGCGTCCGCTCCAGCCCGAGGCCAGGCGTTGGTTGCCGGTGTAGGAGTACTTCAGGGTCCAGCCGGTGAGCGCGTCACCGGTGTTGGTGATGTCGATCGAGGTGGTGAAGCCGGTGCCCCAGTCGTTCTTCTTGTAGACCACCTTGCAGGCGACCGC
>NZ_FNVO01000009.1 GCF_900108175.1 Thermomonospora echinospora | reverse complement strand
CCGCACCCGGATCACCGGGATCACATAACGGACATTCCCCTGCCGACCAGACTTCCCGGCACACCTGTCACGAGAATACCCGCCCTTTTCAGAGCCACACGCCCTGACTCCCCGCGACCGCACCCGCCGCATCCAGCCCTAACGGCCTACGGCCGCCCTGCCCACAGGGCCGGAACGCGCCCCAGACCCGGCTTCCCTCGTTCGTGCCGTGGGCTTGTTCGTGCCGTGGGCTTGTTCGTGCCGTGGGCTTGTTCGTGCCGTGGGCTTGTTCGTGCCGTGGGCTTGTTCGTGCCGTGGGCTCGTTCGTGCCGCGGGCTCGTTCGTGCCGCGGGCTCGTTCGTGCCGCGGGCTCGTTCGTGCCGCGGGCTCGTTCGTGCCGCGGGCTCGTTCGTGCCGCGGACCGGCGTCTTCGACGGGCCGGTCCGCGGCATGAACGGTTCGGGCCGGGGCCGCGGCGTCGCCTCGTACGGGTTCGACCGCAGGCCCCGGTGGGACGGTGGGACGGTGGGACGGGCGGGGCTCAGTCCTCGGACTTGGCCGAGGGGAGCTTGGTGGAGATCAGATCCATCACCGAGCTGTCGGTCAGCGTGGTGACGTCGCCCAGCGACCGGTTCTCGGCCACGTCGCGCAGCAGCCGCCGCATGATCTTGCCGGAACGGGTCTTGGGCAGCTCCGGCACCACCATGATCTGCCGCGGCTTGGCGATCGGCCCGAGGGTCTTGGCCACGTGGTCGCGCAGTTCGGCGACGAACTCCTCGCCGTCGACGTCGGCTCCGGCGTTGCCGCGCGGGATCACGAACGCCACGATGGCCTGCCCGGTCACCGGGTCGGTGGCGCCGGTCACCGCGGCCTCGGCCACCTTCGGGTGCGAGACCAGGGCCGACTCGACCTCGGTGGTGGAGATGTTGTGCCCGGAGACCAGCATCACGTCGTCGACCCGGCCCAGCAGCCAGAAGTCGCCGTCGTCGTCCTTCTTGGCCCCGTCGCCGGCGAAGTACATGCCCTCGAACCGCGACCAGTAGGTCTTGACGTACCGCTCGTCGTCGCCCCAGATCGTCCGCAGCATCGACGGCCACGGCTCCTTGACCACCAGGAACCCGCCGCCGCCGTTGGGCACGGACTGGCCCTGGTCGTCCACCACGTCCGCCACGATGCCCGGCAGCGGGCGCATCGCCGCGCCCGGCTTGCCCTCGGTGACGCCGGGCAGCGGGCTGACCATGATCCCGCCGGTCTCGGTCTGCCACCAGGTGTCCACCACCGGGCAGCGGCCGGCGCCGATGCGCTCGCGGTACCAGACGTAGGCCTCGGGGTTGATCGGCTCGCCCACGCTGCCGATGAGCCGCAGCGACGACAGGTCGTGGCGGGCGGGGATCTCCTCGCCCCACTTCATGAACGTCCGGATCGCGGTGGGCGCGGTGTAGAACAGCGTCACCTTGTACTTCTCGATGATCTCCCACCAGCGGCCCTGGTGCGGGGTGTCGGGCGTCCCCTCGTAGATCACGCTGGTCGCGCCGTTGGCCAGCGGGCCGTACACGATGTACGAGTGGCCGGTCACCCAGCCGATGTCGGCCGAGCACCAGTACACGTCGGTCTCCGGCTTCAGGTCGAACACCGCGTGGTGGGTGTAGGCGACCTGGGTGAGGTAGCCGCCGGAGGTGTGCAGGATGCCCTTCGGCTTACCGGTCGTACCGGACGTGTAGAGGATGTACAGCGGGTGCTCGGCGTCGTGCGGCTCGGCGGTGTGCTCCGTGCTCTGCCGTTCCACCAGGTCGTGCCACCACACGTCCCGCTCGTGGTGCGCGACCTCCTGCCCGGTGCGCCGGACCACCAGCACGTGCTCCACGTCGGGGGTGGAGGCGACGGCGTCGTCCACGGTGGGCTTGAGCGCGGCGTGCTTGCCCCGCCGGTTCTGCCCGTCGGCCGTGATGACCACCTTGGCCTGGGCGTCCGCGATGCGGGTGCGCAGCGCCTCCGCGCTGAACCCGGCGAAGACCACCGAGTGGGTGGCGCCGATCCGCGCGCACGCCAGCATCGAGATGGGCAGCTCCGGGATCATCGGCAGGTAGATCGCCACCCGGTCGCCCTTGCGCACCCCCAGCTCCAGCAGCGCGTTCGCGGCCTTGGCCACCTCGCGCTGCAGGTCGGCGTAGGTGAGCGTACGGGTATCCCCGGGCTCGCCCTCCCAGTGGTAGGCGACCCGGTCGCCCAGGCCCGCCTCGACGTGCCGGTCCACGCAGTTGTAGGCGACGTTCAGCTCACCGCCCACGAACCACTTGGCGAACGGGGGGTTGCTCCAGTCGAGCACCTCGTTCCAAGGCTTGGCCCACGTCAACCGCTCGGCTTGACGCTCCCAGAACCCCAGCCGGTCGGCCGCGGCCTCCTCGTAAGTCTGGGCGGTGACGTTGGCGGACGCGGCCAGCTCCGGGGGCGGGGCGAAGCGCCGGTTCTCCTGCAGCAGGTTGGAAAGGGTCTCTTGGCTCACTTGAATCTCCTCGTCACGCGGCCGGTGGGACCGCGCACTCCGGGCCGCTGTGTTCAGTTGCGTTGCCGCCGTTCCCCGCCCGTGGACGCGTCGGCGCGTACGCCGCACGGCGACTGCAGGATGCGTTCACCAAGCCCACGGACCCGAGGGCCCGTGCAGGCCGTGTGTCGCTCACGGTCTTCACTCCTTCTGGACGGAACTGGAGGGTTGGCGCCCGGTGCCGTCCACTTCACCAGGGAACTCCCCGGCTCACAAGGCCATGCCGAGTCCAAATCCCCCGGCCCGGCCGACCATGCTCCATGACGGCCGTCACACCATCACTGCTACCAGCTCCGAGCCCTCCCTGACACCAGCCTTTACCTCCCGTTCGCGGCCTTGGCCCCCATGTCCCCACCAGCCACTCCAGGTCCGGATTCCGGGGGATCGGGGCCTGATGGGGGCGGCGTGTCCGGGGCCGAGGGGACGGCATAAGGTCGTGATCGTGACCGATCCCTTCGCCCAAGTCGCGGCGCTGCCCGGCGTCCCCGAGGCGGTCGCCGACGCCCGGACCTCGGTGGACCGGCTGCTCGGCCACCGCATCCTGCGCCGTCGGAGCGCCGAGGTGTCCACCGAGTCCGCCCTGCGCGCCGCCCGCGCGTCCGCCGCTCTGGAAGGCGTTTCGGTCCCCCTGGACGAGCTGCGCCGGGGTGCCGCCGCGCAGGGGGAGGCCGCCGTTCCCGCCGACCCGATCGTGCAGGGCGCGCTGCGGGTCTCGGCGGAGCTGGGCACGCTGACCGACACATGGCGGCGGGCGCCGCGTCAGGTGCTGGCCCGGCTGCACGTGCTCGCGGCGGCCGACGCGGTGGAGGCGGAGGAGCTCGGCCGTCCCCGTCTTGAGGGGCAGGACGCCAAGGACTTCCTGGGGCTGGGCGAGCGGCCCGCCCCGGAGGAGGTCGCCGTCCGCCTGGACTCCCTGAGCACACTGCTCACCCAGCAGACGAAGGCCCCCGCCATCGTCGTCGCCGCGATCGTGCACGGCGAACTGCTGGCCCTGCGGCCGTTCGGCTGGGGGGACGGCATCATCGCCCGGGCGGCCGAACGGCTGACCCTGGTCGACCGCGGTCTGGACCCCAAGTCGCTCACCGCTCCCGAGGTGGGCCACGCCGAGCTCGGTGATGAGTACGTCCGGACTCTGCGGGGCTACATCGGTGGCACGTCCGAGGGCGTCGCTGCCTGGATCCGGCATTGCGCCGCGGCCGTGACGGTGGCGGCCCGGGACTCGCTGGCGATCTGCGAGGCGTACCTGCGGGGCTGAACGCGTCCGGCGGGCGTGGCGGCTCAAGACTTGCCGGTGATCTGCGAGGCGCACCTGCGAGGCTGAACCGTTCGGCGGGCCTTGCCGATCGTGGCATCTTCACCTGAACCGCGTTCGGATGAAGTGGGGATCAGGCTCCTGAACCGTGTTCGGATGAGGTCGGGATCGGCTCGGCGAAACCGGGGCGGCCATGTCCCCGGCGTTCCCCGGCACAGCGGACGGCGTCCCGCTGGAGGGGACGCCGCCGCCGCACGTCACTCCGGGTTACCAAGCGTGCTCTCGGATCGTCGGAGCGGGTCAAGCCCGTCTCGACGCGCCTCCCGCGGCTGGTCGCGCGTGGGTGCCCGGATGCCGTGCCCGGACTCTTGGTCCGTGACACCTGTCTACGCCTCATTTGCCCAGTTGACAAGTCCCTGCCCGGAAAACCGGCCGGGGACCCCGGAGGGCGGGCCGTGGCGGCGTCCGGGCCTCGCCGCCGGGGAGCGACAGCATTCCGGCAAGCTGGAAGTATCACCAAATTCGTGCACGGAACGTGATCATTGTTCGCCGCCCGGTGGGCGGGCCGGCCGACCGGCCGGATGGCGACCCGCGCGTCCGAGGCTCCCGCCGGACGGGCCACAAGGGCGCCTGGCTTGGCATATCTGATGGTGACATGTCCTACTTCATCGGTGGCCATCTCCGCGAAGTCAGGAAAAAACGTCTCCTCTTGTATCACTTTACCGCTCGACGGAACTACCGAGATCGGGCAGCATATGTTGCGTCTGCTTGGACTACGGGCAACGGCTTTGCGCTTCCTGTGGTTCAAACTGGCGAGCCCGGCTAAGGACGCCAAGGGAGACCATCGAAGCTTTCTGGGAAACGGTCCGTCTCCACCCCCCTGGGGCCGGGCCGTACGACGACCCCCGCTCTCCCCCCCGGCGGGGGTCGTCGCTTGTCCGCCCCCTGCCGCCCCACCGGCACCCTCGACGCTGGGCGGGCACCGTACGACATGGGGATGTCCGGGCCGTAGCTCGGCGGACTCTCCACCAGAACGAGGCGTTCACGGGCATGGACCACGGCCCCCGAGCCCGATCCGCGCACTGACCCTGCCGATCCCCGCGGCGCACCTCGGCCCACCAGCCCACATGTTCGGCCTTGAACGATCCGCATGTCCGGTCCCGGTGGGGTGAGGCCGGGTCTCGACGCGGCTTGAGGGTGGTTATCCACAGTTCGGGCTTTGTCTTTTCCCGTCTTCGGTCCGGGCCCAGGGTGGAGGCATCCGACGACAGGAGGGCTCTCATGGCCATCGACGCACTGATCGCGACCGGTGATCCGCGGATCGCCGACGACCTGCTCCGGCTCGCCGCCGCGGCCAACGCCGACGCTGCACTGGCGAGCACCGCCGAACAGGCCAGGACGCAATGGCGCCGTCCGCCCCTCGTCCTGGTGGGCGCCGACATGGCGGACGGCCTCGCCGCCGACGGGGTCGCCCGGCGTACCGGAGTGGTGCTGGTGACGACCGAGGCCGACGCTCCCGACGGTTTCCGCGCGGCGGTGGAGGTCGGTGCCCAGGATCTGGCCACGCTGCCCGCGGACGAGCCCTGGCTCGTGGACGCCCTGGCCGCCGCGGCCGAGCCCTGCGACGGCAGGGCGACCACCGTCTGCGTGGTCGGAGGACGAGGCGGAGCGGGGGCGAGCGTCCTGGCGGCGATGCTGGGCCTTGCCGGGGCCCGGGGCGGGCTGCGCACCCTGCTCGTCGACGGCGACCCGATGGGCGGGGGCGTCGATCTGCTCCTCGGGCAGGAGAACGCGCCGGGATGCCGCTGGCCCGACCTGGCCGGCCGCCGGGGCCGGCTCGGCGCCGGGCTGCTCCGGGAGTCACTGCCCGCCGTCGACGGCCTGGTCATGCTCTCGTGGCACCGCGGCGACGCCGACCCCCTCACCGCCGAGACGATGCACACGGTGCTGGACGCCGCGAGCCGCGGCTTCGACCTGATCATCGTCGATCTGTCCCGCGAGCCGGGAGCGGCCGGACGTGCCGCCCTGCGCGTCGCCGACCGCACGCTGATGATCGTCCCCGCCGAGCTGCGCGCGACCGCCGCGGCCGACAGGGTCGCCGTGTCCCTGCAACGCGACACCGACGACATACGCCTCATCGTCCGCGGGCCCGCCCCCGGCGGCCTGCCCGCCGAAGCGATGGCCGAGGCGCTGGGCCTTCCCCTCGCCGGCACCGTCCAGGAGGACCGCAGGCTGCCGTCCGCCCTCGAACGCGGTGACCTCGTCCGCCTGAGCCGGCGCGGTTCCCTGCCCGACCTGTGCGACCGTCTCATCGGCGACCTGAGGCCCCGTCCCGCGGCCCTCGAGGCCGAGGCGGCATGAACGGGCACAGGTTCGTCGACGCGGTACGCGACCGCCTCGCCGGCGTCGGCGGCGAGCCCACGGGCGGACAGGTGGCGGCCGCCCTCCGGGCCGAGGACAGGCTCCTCGGCGACCAGGAGGTGCTCACACTGGTCGACGAATTACAGGCCGACCTCGTCGGAGCCGGCCCGCTGGAGCCGCTGCTGCGCCTACCGGAGGTCACCGACGTCCTGGTCAACGGACCTCACGAGGTATGGATGGACGCCGGTGCCGGGCTGGTGCGCACCTCGGTGCGCTTCCCGGACGAAGTCGCCCTGCGCAGGCTGGCGCAGCGGCTGGCGGCCAAGGCGGGCAGGCGGCTTGATGACGCCGCCCCCTACGTCGACGCCCGGCTGCCGGGCGGGGTCCGGCTTCACGCGGTGCTGGCGCCGGTGGCCCCCGCAGGGACCTGCCTGTCCCTGCGGTTGCCCCGGCGGCGGGCGTTCACCTTGGACGGGCTGGTCGCCGCCGAAGCCGTCCCTCCGGCGGGCGCGGCGCTGCTGTCGGCGCTGGTGGCGGCCCGTCCGGCATTCCTGATCACCGGTGGCACCGGCACCGGCAAGACCACACTGCTCAGCGGCCTGCTGTCCCTGGCCGACCCTCGTGAGCGCCTTGTCCTGGTGGAGGACTCCGCCGAGCTACGGCCCGAACACCCCCATGTCGTACGCCTCGAAGCGCGGCCGCCCAACGTCGAGGGCGCCGGTGGGGTGACGCTGCACGACCTCGTCCGGCAAGCCCTGCGAATGCGCCCCGACCGGCTCGTGGTCGGCGAGGTCCGCGGCTCGGAGGTGGCCGATCTCCTGTCCGCTCTGAACACCGGCCACGAAGGCGGATGCGGCACCCTGCACGCCAACACCGCGACCGATGTCCCGGCCCGTCTGGAGGCACTCGGATGCGCTGCCGGACTCAGCAGGGAGGCGGTCCACAGCCAGGTCGCCGCCGCCCTCGACGTGGTCGTCCACCTCGTCCGCGATCCGGCCGGACGCCGCCGCGTGGCCGAGGTCTGCACCCTGAAACGCGGCCCGGACGGCTTGGTCGGCGCCATACCCGCTGTCTCCTTCACGGCGGACGGGCAACTGGTCGCCGAGGCGGGCGCAACAGCACTCGCGGATCTCCTGGGAGGCCACTGGCAAATCCCCTAGAGCCTGTCGTCAAAGTACCCCGGGTGGCGTTGACCGGCTGGACCGAGGCCGGGCGTCCGGTGTGCCCGGCACCGTCCGAGGAGGTGATCGGCGCGTGGAGACGTAGGCGCATGCTTCGCAGGCGCCGTGCGTCACTTCGACGACACGGCCTGGCCCTCTACCGTCCACGGCTCATCAGGCCGGCGGGAACACATCCGCCAACCCGTTCTCGGGACAGACCTGCATCCTGCCGGTCGGGGCGTGCCCGGCAACCGGTGGGAGCGCTGGTGACCAGCACAGGTTCACCTGGACGAACGTTTCAGCGGGCAGGTCGGCCCCACCGCTGGCCGGACACCCTCAAGAGTCGGCGGCTGGTGTCGCTGGCACTTCTGAGGTCCGGGCGCTCGGTCGTGTCAGAAGGCTCAGTGGCTGCGGTCATGTCGGTTTGGTGGTGCGGTCGGAAGGTCGAGTCACGAGAGAGGGAACATGCGATGGAAGCGGCGGGCGCGGCGGTGGTTTGTGCAGCTCTGGCCGTGTGGGCGTTCACCAGCCCTCCTGTAGCGGCGGAACGACTGGCGGGGTTGGCGAGGGTTTCACGGCCATGGCCCGGGCGGGCGGTCCTGCGACGTGTTCAGACGATGGTGAACGCGGTACGTGCCAAGCGGCAGAGCGAACGCGCGTGGCGGACGGCGGTCATCGAACTGTGCGATGGCGTCACTGCGGAGCTGAACGCCGGGCGAGCTCCCGAAATGGCGTTCGCGAGTGCGGCGGCGGTCCTGGACCCGCGGGTGGCCGGCCCCCTGCTGGCAGAGTGGCGTCAGGACCGTACGGCAGATGCCCGAAGCGATGCGTTCCGTACGGCGGATGTCCGAAGTGACGTGGGCCCCATGACGGATGTCCGGAGTAGTGGGGGCGGTACGGCGGATGCCCTAAGTGGCGTGTCCGGAGCTGCCGACATCGACGTCGTCCTGGACCGGTTATCCGTGCGGCCGGGAGCGGAGGGGCTGCGGATACTCGCGGCGTGCTGGCGGATCGGGGCGGACAAGGGCGGCACTTTCGCAGCCGTGGTCGAGGGCCTGGCCACCGCACTACGGGACGAGGAGGCCCAGCGCCAGGAGGTCGCGGCACAACTTGCCGGCCCCCGCGCGACGGCTCGGCTGCTGGCGGGCCTGCCACTGCTCGGCCTGGGGATGGCGGCCGCTCTGGGCGCGGATCCACTGGCCTTCCTCTTCGGCACGGTTCCAGGCCTGGTCTGCCTGGCACTGGGCGTCGGCCTGGACGTTCTCGGGCTCTGGTGGACCCACCGCCTGGCCAGAGCCGCCGAAGTAATGCGGTGAACACCCCAGAGCCCTCCTCCATGGAGCCTGTCGGACTCGTAGAACCGATGCCGACCCGGCGAACGACGCCGGACAGTCTGTGGGAAAGCGTCTGGAGCCGCAGGCCAGGGCGGCAGGCCGAAGAGGCTCACGGATGGACGGTCCTGCGGAAGCCGAGCGCCGGTTGTGACCGCTGATGAGTCACCGGAATGCCGGGGGCTTGGGGCGTGATGCTTGTACGGAGGTGCATCTCAGTGACCGATGGGTTCATGCGGCTCGTTGGTGAGGAGGATTCATGAGTGTTGCGGTATGGATATCGGTCGGCTGCGCTGCGATGGCAGGGCTCCTGTGGCCGCGTGGGCTCTCCACTGCTGCAGAACGGCTTGGTGGACTGTTAGTGGTGCGGGGCCATCGAGCTGGTGGTGAGGCATCTCCTCCTGGCCGCTCTCGGATGGTTACCCGGAACGCCGGAAAGAGCGGTGACTCGGGGAGCCGTCCGGGAACTCCGTCCAAGGTGATGGGTCATGGCCTCCCGAGGGTTCCACCCGTAGGGGAGAGCCGCAGGCGACCAGGTTCCATACAGCCGGACGACCTTCATTCCCGGGCATCAGTTCGCCGGCCACGCCGTAGGGAAATGGACACGGCGGCACATGGGTATTCCCACGGGGACTTCCAGCCGTCCGGATGGTCCGCCAACGGCAGCGACATGGCGGCAGCGGGAGTGGCCGGCTTGCTCGGTGGCAGGGAGCGTTTGACCGATGGCAGCGACGTGGCGGCGGCGGAAGTGACTGGTTCGCCAGGTGGCAGGGAGTGTTTGACCATGCCGGCTTCCCTTGGGCGAAGGCATGACGGCTTCTCAAGAGCGAAACAGGAACATGAGTCGCCCTCCACCCGAAGCACTGGAACACAGAGCCGGCACGTTCGGCTCTGGTGTGCGGCAGTACCGGCCGGCGTGGTCGTCGCGTTGCTCTTCGGCGGACTGTTGGGCGTGGCCGGGGGAACCGCGACCACCGTGGGCACGGCGGTCGTGCTCAGCCGACTGGAGTCCCGCGAGCAGCGGGAACGCAGAATACGGATGGTCGCGGACCTGCCCGTCACCGTCGATCTGCTCGCCGCATGCCTGCGCGGCGGTGTCTCCTGGGGCGAGGCGGTCGAGTCGGTCGCCGATGCCGTCGGTGGTCCGCTCGGCGACGAACTGCGCGGGGTCGCCGCCAGGGTACGGCTCGGCGCAGACCCGGCCACCGCATGGCTGCTGCTCGCGGAGGATCCCGAACTGGCCCCTCTGGCGCGTACCGCGGCTCGTACCGTGGACAGCGGCGCAGCACTGGCACCGGCGCTAGCCCGGCTCGCCGAGGACCGCAGGAGGGCAGCGCGTGCCGCGGCGGCGTCCCGGGCGCGCGCCGCCGGCATCCGCGCGGTGGCTCCCCTCGGCCTGTGCTTCCTGCCGGCATTCATCCTGCTGGGCGTGGTGCCCACGGTCGCCGGCATCGCCCAGACCCTGCTCCAATCGCTTTGACTCCCACACCGGCGACCAGCGGCCGGGGTACCGCGCCGGGCAGGCGATACGGCGGCGCGAAGCCCAATGCCAAGGGCCAGGCAGCCACCGACCACGTGTCGGCGGGTCGGTATGGCGGTGCAAGGTTTGAGGTCAGGTAGCCGCTGGCCGCGTGTCGGCGGGTCGGTACGGCGGCGTGGGGTCCGAGGCCAGGGGCCGGGGTATGTGAAACCCCCTGCCCGAAAGATCGGGCAGGGGGTGGAAAGCGGTTAGAAGCGGCGGGCGCCGAGGGACTTCATCAGGGTCGGCCAGACCTTGTTGCTCTCCCGGATCCAGTAGGGCCAGGAGTGCCGGCCGTTTCCGTAGAGGTTCGCGGTCACCGGAAGCTTCAGCTGCCGGGCCTTGTTCAGGAAGACCTGGTTGCTGTAGCCGATCGCCTTCTCGCTGGTGAGGCCGACGTCCCACGGCGCCATCCCCGGCTTCTCGTACGGGCCGGGCTGGCCGGTCGTCCCGCTGGAGATGTAGAGCTTGGTGCCGCGCAGCTTCGAGGCCAGCGACGCGGGATCGTGCGCCTTCCAGTTGGCCCGGTCGATGATCGGGTCGCCGTAGACGTCGTACGGGTCGACGCCCGGCGTCCCCGACATCGTGTAGAGCAGCAGCGACGGCAGGCCCGGGGAGAGTATCGACAGCGGGCCGCTGAACGAGGCGGCGTGCCGGAACATCTTGGGGAAGCGCGCCGCGTAGGTGACGCAGCCCTGGCCGCCGGAGGAGTTGCCCATGCACGCCCGGGCGCCGCCGGCGCGGAAGTTCCGCTCCACCAGTTCCCGGACTTCGAGGGTGTGGAAGGTCTCCCACATCGGCTTGCCGCCCCGGCCGTCGTTCCACCAGTTGGTGTACGAGCCGTTGTTACCGGCCGGCATGACCACCATGACGTCGTACTTGCGCGCCATGCCCTCGATGTCGGTGGAGCGCGTCCACGAGAGGTAGCTGTCGCGGCCGCCGTGGTAGGCGTAGAGAACGGGCCAGGTCCGCTTGGCGGTCCGCTTCCAGGTCTTCGGCACCAGGACACGCACCTTCGCCTTGGCGCCCAGCGCCTTGGAGTTGATGGTGATGTCGAACTGGCTGCCCTTCTTGATCCACTTCACCCCGGCCACGGTGGCTCCGTTGGAGGCCCGCTTGTAGGTGGCGGCCTGGACGGGACCGGTGGCAGCGGTCATCGCGAGCGGGCCGATGATGGCGGCGGCGGTGATCGCCCCCACTCGACGGGTCAGACGTCGCCGTGATCGCGCTGGCATGTCATCCTCCGCTGCTTTTCCATCGCCATCCGCACGACTCTCCGGCGACAGGACTGCGGAGCGGGCGGAGACCCCTTGCCCCGACCGTCCGCTGGGCGGCGGTGGGAGATGGGTGTTCCATTGCGGGCGGCGGGTCGAGGGTGTCGGAAGTATCACGTGTTGCGGGAACAGTACACCAACTCCAATAGCGGCTCGGCGGAAAACCACCCGGGATGGCTGATCGCGGGATGAAACCCCCAGCTCATGCCCTTGGTCGACTGATTTCGGACCTCCTGCGCCGACGCTGCCGCCCGGCCGTGTCTCGTCGCCGCCCCGCCACCGCGTTCCATGAGCCCGCTGAGTCCCATGAGTACGCGGACGGCCCGGCCCGACGGCGCTCATTGGCCCGGCGTCGGCCCAGGCTTCCCGAGCGGGGAAGTCGGTCGATGCCCCTGGCCAATGAGCCCTTTCCAACCTGCCATCCTGGCCGGTCAACGGGCCGCCGGGCGTGCCCGGACCGACACCGTGACCTGCGGATCCGGTCGCTTCACGGCCGGGCCAGGCGTCCCGGCGCCGGCCATGCAGGGCTTACGAGCCAGGCTGGAATGGACCCAATGCCATGCTCTGCCGTCCGACATCGTGGGAGTGGCCGGTGTCGTGCGGATATCCACAGAAGCTCGTTCGGCTCCTCAGGTCCCCTTCTCCACCGCAGAGTTGATGGCAAGACGATCCGGCCCCGTCACGGAGGGAGACCACAGATGCAGGTGGCCAGGAAAGCGTTGGGGCGCCGGTGCCGTTCCGCCCGCGATCTCGGCATGTCGACCGCGGAGTACGCGGTGGGAACAGTCGCGGCGGCGGCGTTCGCGGGGCTTCTGTTCAAGCTCGTGACCAGCTCGGAGGTGAAGTCCCTGCTCTTAGGGATCATCCGCGATGCTCTGCAGTTGGCCGGGTGATCACATGCCCCGCCGCCGACGTACGCCGGCCGTTCCGCCCTGGCTCCGCCACCGGCGGAGAGCGCATCGGCCGTCCCAGCCGTGTCAACCGGACGAACGGGCGGGCGAGCAGCGACAGGATCCCGGCCTTGGTCGTGCCCGCTGCCCACCAGCCGGTGACTCCGGGTTCGCCACCGTCGAGGTCGCGGTCGCGCTTCCCGTACTCCTGCTGGTCACAGTGACGGCGCTGTGGGGAGTGTCGATCGCCGCGGTCCAGCTCACCTGCATCGATGCGGCGAGAGCAGGAGCCCGCGCCGCATCGAGAGGCGAATCCCCGCAGGCCGTCCAGGAGATGGTGACGCAGGCCGTCCCGGCCGGGTCCACGGTCGAGGTCCACCGGGACGGCGAGCTGACCAGGGTCGATGTGACAGCCCGAGTGCACGCGCCGGCCCTCACCGCCCTGCCCCCGGCGGTGCTCCGCACCCGGGCCCTGGCGGCCACCGAACCTGGCGCCGCCGCCCCCTGAGACCGGTCGTCCGCCGGATCACGCGCCCCCCTCCGCGTGAACCCCGGCGGACGACCACCAGCCCGCGACCCGAGCCAGACCCCACCTACGACTTACGGGAGTGCCCAACCTTCGGCGGGCCCGCCCGACGGAGCCGATCGGCGGAGTCGAGTGTTGGGGCCGAGCAGTGGGGGCCGACTAGTAGGGCCAGGTCAAGTGGGAGACGGATCAGTGAGTCTCAGGCGGCGGGGCCGGTGAGTGGGGCGCTGAGCAGGCCTCCCCGCGCATCCTTGGGTTGCTCCGGCCCCTTGCGCCTCGTTTTCCAGTGTCCGACACGCCGCCGCCGCCGAAGGCAGCCAGGCCCTACTAGTGGGATCGACCGGTAGGGCTGGCTGGCGGGTCGAGCGTTGGGGCTGACCGGTGGGGTCGAGCGGTGGGGCTGCCTGGCGAGGTCGATTGGCGGGGCCGACTGATGGGGCTGCCTGGTGGGGCTGCCTGGTGGGGTTGGTCTGTTGGGTGGTGCGTTTGTGCAGGTGAATCGGCGTTGTGTAGGTGAATCGGCGTTGTGTAGGTGGCGCCGACGGGAGTTTCGTTGTTCTCCGGGCTTCCGGAGGGGACCGGCCGGAAGGGCTGGACGCCGTTGGGGGTGACCGGGGGTCGAGATGGCGTCGGGAGGACTGGGGTGGTTTGGCTGGTGAAGGAGAGCGGGGTGGGTGAGGTGGTGCCGCGGAAGTTGGGGAGGTGCCGTTGGCGGGCCTTAGGAGGGGAGGGGGTGAGGAGCTGTGGCGACGGTCGGGGTGGCCGGGAGATCTGGCCACGGGGATGGAGAGGGCGCCGGGGGGATCGAGGGGCCGGGACTGTTTGGGTGCTGGCGTTCGTGGCGTTGGTCTGGGTGTTCTCGGTGACCGTGGTCAGCGCGGGTGCGGTGCGGGTGGCGCGGCATCGGGCGTACGGTGCGGCGGACCTGGCCGCGCTGGCGGCGGCGTCGAGGGCTGCGGAAGGGAGTGCCGTCGCGTGCCGCCGGGCGGCGGTGGTCGCGGAAGGAGTCGGGGGGCGGCTGTCGTCGTGTGTCGTACGGGGGGCGGTGGCGGACGTCGAGGTGCTGGTGGCCGTTCGGCTGCCGGCTCCGGTCGGGCGGGTGCGGTTCGTTTCCCGGGCAAGGGCTGGTCCGCAGGCGCTGAACGGCGTAAGTTAGTCCTCCGACGCTACCGTTGTACGGAGTGTCAATAGCTTGCCGTTCAGATGTGCGGAGCGTGATGGTGGCCGAGGAGAGGCTTGGTCGACCACGCTTTTGTCACACCTCTGTGATCTTCGTTACCAATCGGTACGTTACGCTTCTGTAAGCGCATGGGTACCGGCAGGAGCGCATGCACGGTGGTCCACCGGACCGCAGTGGCGACGAGGGACCGTCCGTCGAAGGGATTGCCGCTGTGACGAGGATTCGCAGGCTTGGCGCGTTGCTCATCGCGACCCCCCTTGCGACCGGCTTCACGATCTTCGCGCCCACCGCGTACGGGTACACGACCTCCAGCCAGAGTGCTCTGCCCGGTGGCACGGTCACGGCCCCCGCGGACGGCGCTGTGATCACCAGTGGTTCGCAGGCGACCGCCCGCGCCTCCTTCAAGGACATGCTGCTCGGCGTCGAACTGCGGGTGGACTCCCCCGACACCGGAGAGCGGGTCCTGGCCAGTGGCCAGTGGACGGGTAACATCTCGGGCTCCTTCAGCATCCGGCAAAACGGCAAGTACACGGTGCGCCTGGTCGGTAAGACCGGAACGCGGTACGACACCAACACCTTCTACGTGCGGGTGCCGCCGGCTCAGCCGTCCGGGCTGTCGGCGAGCGTCTCGGGCAGCACGCTGTCCGTCACCTGGAACCTGGGGCTCGAGGACGACCTCACCGGCTACTCGGTGCAGGCCGGCGGGGTGGGCTCCAAGTCCGGGTCCCCCGGCGCCCTGTGCTCCGGGACGATCTGCTCGGCCAAGTTCAGCCTCGGCTCCGGGGACACCGGTTCGACGACCGTGAGCGTCCGCGCCCAGCGGCCCAACGGGACCGGCGGCTCCGTTTCGTCCAGCGCCGCCACGGACTCCGTCCAACTCGGCGGCAGTGGCAGCGGCGGAGGCGGCGGCGATGGCGACAGCGACAGTGGTGGCGGAGGCGGCAACGGCGGCAACGACAACCTGCCGTCGCCGGACTACAACGGCGGAGGGGGCGGCGGCACGCCGCTGACGCCGTTCAACGAGGAGTCGCCGGTCACGCTGCCGAGCGTCCAGCCTGACGGCGCCGCCCCCGGCTTCGCCTACCCGGCGCCCGTGGTGGCGGGGGAGAACGCAGGCGACCAGCCGGCCGCCATCAGCAACCTCCAGTGGGGCAAGAGTGTGGCGCTTGCCCTGGTCCTGCTGATCATCGCCGCCCACCTGGGGACCTGGACACGGCGCATGCGCGTCGCCCAGGCCGGTGTCAGCGCCAAGGGCATGGCGGCCAGAGCCGCTCGGGGAGGCAGCGGGCGGACTCGCGTGCAGCGGGCCCAGGAACACATCGCCCGTGCACAGGCCACCGCCAAGACATCGATGTCGGGCAAGGCCCGACGCGCCGCCAAGAGCGCCCCGCCGGTCGCCGGCGGAAAGGGCCGGGCGCCGTACTCCGGCAAGAAGGGTGGTACGGCCGCACGGAGCGGTGCCCAGGCACCCGGCGCCAGGGACGGCCGAGACGAGAAGTCCATCGTGGGCGTGCGGACCGTACAGCCGGGGGCCGCCAGGCAGAACACGGCGGCACAGCGCGAGAGCGTCGCCGGTTACCAGATCGTCGCCCCAGGCCCCGAGACCTCCGCCCCGTCCACGTCCGGAGCCCCGTCCAACACCGCATCAAGGCCCACAGACCCCATGGCCGCTCCGCCGCCCGGCCCCGCCCAGGACCCGGCAACGCCTGCCACGGCCACCGACGCCCACCGCCAGGCCCAGTCCCAGGCCGCCCAGCGCCCGGAAGGGAGAGGGCGCCACTCCCGGCGGGACCGCTGACAACACGGACCTGCAACCGTTAGGCGAGAGCTGTTCCTCTTGGCAGGGAAGCCTCATGGCCGTTCCGACGCTTGGCTTCGTCCCGGTCCGGCCACGCTTGCTGACGGCTACTGTCAGGCCCAGTTCCAGGGCGCCCGGGGTCCGGAGGGGAGAGGGCGGCACTCCCGGCGGGGCCGCTGATGGCATGGGGCTGTGAACGTTCGGTCCAGGCCGTTGGGTGTTGCGGGACAGGAGGTCGTTGACGCTTGGGCGGGATCTGCGCTTCGTTGTAGCGCAGAGACTGGAAGCTTGCGGAGCACCCGAACGTTATCGCCGGGCATGAGGATCGGCGAAGCCTCCCGAGTCAGCGGTGTGAGTGCCAGGTCGTTGCGGTACTACGAGGACGAGGGCTTGATCATCCCTGGTCGGTGCGGCAATGGGTACCGGGACTATTGCCGGTCCACCATCGACCGGGTCCGCGTCATCCGCTCACTGCTGGAGTCCGGGCTGCCCGTACGGTTGATCAAGGATGTCCTGCCCCACCTCACCGCCGAACCTGACGCCGACCCGGGTGCGGTGTGCGCGGAGTTCCTGCGGGAGGTGCAGAGGTATCGCGATCGGCTAGCCGGGCGCATCGCCGTTCTCAGCGATCAGCAGGCGGCTCTCGACGCCTATCTGCGCGAGGCTCGCCGGGCTGATCGATAACCGCGGCTTGACCTTGACGTCAGTGTGAGGCTTCTACGGTCCGGCGTATGAAGACCGACGAGCGGCAGCACGCCGCCGGGCAGACGGTACGGGCACTGGTCCAGCGGTCGCACCGGGGACCGAAGGATCTGACCCTTACGACCGATCAGCGTCGTCCCACCCCGGGGGCCGGCGAGTACCTGATCCGAGTGGGCGCAGCCGGGGTCAACTTCGCGGACGTCATGCAGAGCCATGGCACCTACCGAGGAGGCCCCCGGGCACCCTATGTGGCGGGCTTCGAAGCCGCCGGCGAGATCATGGGCGCCGGCCCGGAAATCGAGAGCCCGCTCCAACTCGGCACCCGTGTGGTCGGCACTGGACCGGGCGCCTTCGCGCAGTACATGACGATGCCGGCCGCGGATGTACTCCCCGTCCCTTCCGGCTGGAGTGACGCCGAAGCTCTCGGCCTGGTGCTGAACTGGGCAACCGCATTGGCGGCGCTGAAGCCGCTGGGCGAGATCAAGGCAGGTGACGTGGTGCTCGTTCATGCCGCAGCCGGAGGCGTGGGGCAGGCCGCTGTCCGCCTCGCCCGCCACTACGGTGCGCGCGTGATCGCCACGGCGTCACCGGGTAAGCACGCCACCGTCCGAGCGCTGGGCGCCGACGAGGTTCTGGACGGCCGCCGCCCCGATCTGGCCGAGGAGATCACCCGCCTGACCGGCGGTGTGGACCTGGTCCTGGAGTCGGTGGGACGCGCCACGTTCAAGGCCAGCCTGTCGGTCACCAAACCCTTCACCGGACGCGTTGTCGTGTTCGGTGCCGCTTCCGGCGACGCCGGCCTCAGCACGCACGACCTGGTATTCACCCACCGGGTCCAAGTCAAGGGCCTGCACATCGGTGCGCTGGCGGCCATGGCCCCGTCCATCTACCGATGGTTGCTCGTCGAGATCGAGGCACTCATCGCCCAAGGCGTGTACCCGCCTGGTACCCCGCATGTTCATCCCCTGGCCGAGGGGCCGGCGGTGCTGCGGCAACTCGAAGCCGGTCAGACCCGTGGCAAGCACGCCCTCGATCCCTGGCGCTAGGTGTTGCGGACATGACGTTGTGGACGATGGGGCCTGAATGAAGAGACGGGTCTCCCGGCGGCAGGATGAGAGGCGCGGCCGACCCGTCCTGCCGACCCGGTGGTGCGCCCGGCTTGCCAGGGGCACCACCGGGTGGTGCTGGTCTACCGGAACGGGTGCTGTCCGACTACGCCGTCGCCTGACGGGAGCATCTCCACCGGCTCTCCCCACATGAGCTGCGGCAGGCAATCTCCCGGTCGCCGGACGCGGTCGGCCGGATCATCAAGTAAGGGTGCGGAGTCACTCCGGTGGGGCGACGCGCGCGGCCAAGGACTCGATGGCAGTCGGGCGGAGTGAGCCCACGACCAAGGTCGAGGGATTCCGTCTTGCCTGGGACGGTGACCCCGGCGGCCCGGCCGACCGGTATGAGCCGCATCAATCGTCAGGAGCGGTGTCTCCTAGAAGAGGACCTATGAAACACCGCGCCCGGCGTAGGCCCGTCCAGGACGGATTGTGTTTCCTAGGTCGTTGCATACGGGCCGACGGGTGAAACACACCCATGAAACGACCCGGGGATGAGCGGCGACGACTTCCTGCGCGTGGAGGCCTCCGCCTGCCCGATGTCCTCCTGCGCCGCCCCGGCCAGGTCGCCGTGCCGGACCGCCAAAGGGCGGACGGCCGCCTAGTACCACACCGCCCGGTTTCCGGCTCGTGCCCAACCCGGCCAAGGCCGCAATGTCCTGACTTTTGCTCTTTGAAAGCCAGGCTCGGCCTGGGGCGAGATGCCGGGGGCGTGACCGGGCCACCGCGGAGGCCGTGGCGGGGTCACTGGGGGACGGGCTGGTGGGGTGCCTGCGGGGGCGGGGCCACAGCGCCGGAGGCGGCCTCGCGGCGGGCGCGGGCGAGTTCGCGCTGGAGTTGGCGCTTCTCCATCTCCAGGGCGGTGATCGACTCCTCGTGCTCCTCGCGGAGGTAGCGGAGCTCGCGGCGGGTGCGCACCGAACGGTTCACCCCGAACATGAAGGCGGTCAGTCCGGCGATGAAGACGGTGGCGACGACGACTCCGGCGATGAAGACATGCCATTGCGCGGTGACGCCGGGAACGGGCTCGCCGAAGGCGCTCAGCTGTGCCGCGCCGTCGTTTGCCAGCACGACGGCGATGCCGGTGGCGAGTGCGGCGGCGGTGACGAGCAGACCCAGGAAGATCACGTCGAGGGGCTCCTCTCCGGGTGGCGGGATTCCGGGAGATCTTCGTTCTCGACGGAGAGTAGACCCTTTCGCAAATCGGGCGCTATGGGCCGGCACTCTTTGGGCCGTCCCGCAACAACTCGCCCAGCAGGATGACCGCGCCCTGCTTGTCGAGGGGATCGTTGCCGTTTCCGCACTTGGGAGACTGGATGCAGGAGGGGCAACCGGCCTCGCACTCGCAGGCGAGAATGGCCTCACGGGTGGCGTGCAGCCACTGGGCGGCGTCGGAGTAGCCCCGCTCGGCGAACCCCGCGCCGCCCTCGTGCCCGTCGTACACGAACACGGTGAGCAACCCGGTGTCGGGGTGCAGGGCCGTGGAAACGCCGCCGATGTCCCATCGGTCGCAGGTGGCGAACAGGGGCAGCAGCCCGATCGAGGCGTGCTCGGCGGCGTGGGCGGCGCCCGGCAGGTCCAGGTCGCCGAGGGCCTCCAACTGGTCGCCGGACAGCGTCCACCAGACCGCCCGGGTGCGCAGGGTACGGGGCGGCAGGTCGAGCGGCTTCTCGCCCAGCACCTCGCCGGACTGCAACCGCCGCATCTGGTAGGCCACGACCTGCCGGGTGACCTCGACGGTGCCGAAGCACAGCGTTGCCTCGCCCCACGCGGACGTGCGGAGTGTCTCAATGATGCGGATGTCGGTGATGTCCCGGGCGGTCGTCGAGTAATCCGGCTCGGCCGGCTCGACCAGCGCCACGGAGTCCTCCAGGTCCAGCAACTGGACGACGAACGACTCGCCCTGGTGCAGGTAGACCGCGCCCTCGTGGACGGCGGTGTGCGCGGACGGCTCGTCCACGGTGCCCAGCAGCCGCCCGGTGGACGACTCGACGACCTGGACGGGCGGGCCGCCCGCCCCCCGGATGTCGGCCAGATCACAGGCCCGCTCACGCCGTGTCCAGTACCAGCCCGTCGCACGCCGCCGCAGCATGCCGCGGCGTACCAGGTCGGGCAGCACGTCGGCGGCCACCGGGCCGAACAGCTCCAGGTCGGCTTCGGTCAGCGGCGACTCGGCGGCGGCCGCGCACAGGTGGGGTTCGAGCACGTACGGGTTGTCGGGGTCCAGGACGGTGGCCTCGACGGGCGTACCGAAGATCGCCTCAGGATGGTGCACCAGATAGGTGTCCAGCGGGTCGTCCCGGGCCACCAGCACCGCCAGGGCCTCCTGCCCGGCGCGTCCGGCCCGGCCGGCCTGCTGCCACAGTGACGCGCGGGTGCCGGGCCAGCCGCACACCAGGACGGCGTCCAGCCCCGAGACGTCGACGCCGAGCTCCAGGGCGTTGGTGGAGGCCAGCCCGACGATCTCGCGGGAGCGCAGCGCGGCCTCCAGCGCGCGCCGTTCCTCGGGCAGGTAGCCGGCGCGGTAGGCGGCGACCCGGCGGGACAGCTCGGGTACGGCCTCCTCCAGCGCGCGGCGGGCGCCGAGCGCCACCGACTCGGCGCCGCGCCGAGACCGGACGAACGCCAGCGTCTGCACGTCCTGCACGACCAGGTCGGCGAGGAGGTCGGCGGCCTCGGCGGTCGCGGTGCGGCGGACGGGCGCGCCGTGCTCGCCGCGCAGGTCCGTCAGCGGCGGCTCCCACAGCGCGAACGCGGCGGCGGCACGCGGCGAGGCGTCGTCGGCCACCGCCTCGATGGGCAGCCCCGTCAGCCGCCGCGCGGTCACGGCCGGCTCCGCAGTGGTGGCGGAGGCCAGGACGAAGACCGGCGAGGCCCCGTAGCGGGCGCAGATCCGGCGCAGCCTGCGCAGCACCTGGGCCACATGGGAGCCGAACACGCCCCGGTAGCCGTGCGCCTCGTCGATGATCACGTACCGCAGCCTGCGCAGGAACGCCGTCCAGCGGGCGTGCCCCGGCAGGATCGAGCGGTGCAGCATGTCGGGGTTGGTCAGCACGTAGTTGGCGTACTGGCGCACCCAGCCCCGCTCGTCGCGCGGGGTATCGCCGTCGTAGGTGGCGGCCCGCAGTTTCGCCAGCCGCAGCGATCTCAGCGAACGCAGCTGATCGGACGCCAGCGCCTTGGTCGGAGCGAGGTAGAGCACCGTGCCCTCCCCCTCCGGCCCGCCACCGGCGCTCGTTCTGCCGCCGGGTGCCCTGGTGGGGTGTTCGCCTGTGGCGTACGGGGAGGAGGCGTCGGCGTCGGGAGGCTCCTCGCCGAGGACGGCGGTGAGGGCGGGCAGGAGGTAGGCCAGGGACTTGCCGGAGGCGGTGCCTGTGGCAATGATCACCGAACGGCCGGCGCGGGCGTGCTCGGCGGCCAGGACCTGGTGCTCCCAGGGGGCCTCGATCCCGGCCAGCGCGAACCTGTCCACCAGCAGCCGGGGCGCCCAGTGCGGCCACCGTGCCCGGCGGCCCTGACGTGCGGGAACGTTCTGGACATGGGTGATGCGGCCGCGTCGCCGGGGATCGGCGAGCAGCCCGGCGAGGAGGCGGCCGCCCTCCGGGGAGGGGCCGTCCCACCGCTCGGCATCTGAAGATCGAGAACTTTGTGAGGACACAGGTTTCCAGTCTGACATCCTGGGCACAAGGTGGAGATACGTCCCGGCGGCGACGTCGGTACCCCCTGCCCTTCTGCCGAACCGGCGTCCGGATCGGCCACACGCGCAGCGCAGCGGACGCGCGTGGTGCGGGGGGTCCGAGGGGCCGCCACCTGGCGGAATCGTGTATGCGTAACGCCGGGTCGTGGTTGAATCACGGCGGGGTTCCGTTGCCCCGGACCATTTGCGGCACGGCGCTGGAGGATCTGTGGACCTGAAGGTGAACGACTACACCACCGACGATGGCCTCACCGTCATCAACGTGGAGGGCGAGATCGACGTCTACACGGCGCCGAAGCTTCGGGAGAAGCTCATCGATCTGGTCAACAAGGGCAAGTTTCACCTGCTGGTGGACATGGAGAAGGTCGAGTTCCTCGACTCGACCGGGCTCGGCGTGCTGGTCGGTGGGCTCAAGCGGGTCCGCGCCCACGACGGTTCGCTGGAACTGGTGTGCACCCAGGAGCGCATCCTGAAGATTTTCCGGATCACCGGACTGACCAAGGTCTTCGGGATTCACGACTCCATCGAGGAGGCGCAGGAGAAGCGGAAGGGCGCCAAGTAACGGCTGCACACGAGACGGCCCCCGAGATGGCGACAGTTGAGGTCTCGTTCAGCGCGCTGCCCGTCCATGTGCGGACGGCACGCCTGATCGTCACCGCCGTGGCCCGGCGCAGTGGTGTGACGGAGACGCTGCTGGACGAGGTACGGCTGGCGGTCGGTGAGGCATGCTCGCGGGCGGTGGAGGCCCATCGACGGCACTGCCCGGACGAGCCCGTACGGCTGGAGTTGACCGCCGACGGCCGCCGGTTCGAGGCCGTCGTGAGCGATTCGGTCCCCGGAGACGACGCGGCGGGCACCGCGGCCATCGACCCGGCGCCCGCCGTGCCGTCCCTGCCGGCCGGTGAACCGCAGTACTCCGAGGACGCCTTCGGCCTGGGACTGGCCGACGACACGGCGGAACTGGGCCTCGCGGTGATCGCGGGCCTGGCCGACGACGTCGAGATCGAGACCACTCCCAAGGGCGTCCAGATCCGCATGAGCTGGCCCATCGGCGCCTGAAAGCACTCATCCCCCGGCAAGGGGCCACCCGTCCTTTGCCGGGCCCTTCCCGTTCGCCCTGCACCGGACGGCCCGTCCGGTGCAGGGCGCTCTGCTGCGTACCGGCCGGATCATCGGATCGGCTCGTGCCGAGGGTCGATGACCCAGTGGCAGGCCCGCAGGGTCCGGCCGGCGAAGGTGATGTCGAGTTCCCCGACGAAGCTGAAGCCGACCGAACGGCAGATGCCGTTGGACGGGGCGTTCGCGGCCCCGGGAAAGGCGTGCACCGGCCCCCAGCGGCCGTCGTCGCGGGCCAGGGTGAGCAGGGCGCGGACCGCGCGCCCGCCGAGCCCGCGCCCCTGGAACTCCGGCAGCACCATCCAGCCGATCTCGGAGATCGGCCCGGTGCCCACCGCGGGATCGGCCTCGTGCGACCACAGCGTCACGGTCCCGGCCACCTCGCCGGGCGAGCCCGCGTCCGGGACGATCATCTTGACCCAGGCGGTGTCCGCCACGGCGGCCGCGACGTCGCGCCGCACCTTCTCCTCGATGCCCGCACGGGGGAGCGGCCCGCCGAGCTCGGCCATCATGATCGGATCACACCGCATCCGGACGTAGGCGTCGACGTCGCCGGGCTCCACATCGCGCAACCTCATCCGCCGCTCCCTTCCTCAGGCCCGGTAGGCGTCCTGGCCTGATCAATGATGCGGTGCCCTCTCGCGCCCCCGCGGCGGTGACCGCTCGCCGCGCAGCGTCCCGGCACCGGCACGGCCGAACGGCAGCTCTCCCCGGTGGGCACATGGCAGCGGCCTGCCGACGGTCACTCTGCTTGGGAGGCCGTTCGTCCGCTGGGGTGGGCGGCGTGGTGGGCCGGGGTGGTCGATGGTCGCTCTGCCTGGGAGGCCCTGTGGTGCGGCCGTCGTTCGGGGGATGTCGGACTTGGGGTGGCCTGAGGGTGGCTTGATCCGGGGTTTCGGAGGCCCCCAGGTGCGGGAGGTGGGTTCCGTTATGAGATCATCTTTGCTGCGAAATTAATGATCTTGATATTCCGGTGCTGTGGTTAATTGTGTTTATCGCTCGGCCGTATGCGGCCCAGGTTTGCCGGGTGTCCTGGGGGTGCTGGTTCGGGTGTTGCCGGTGTGGCCGAGTGATTTTCTGATAACCGCTCTGACCTGCGTTGATCGGTCAAGGATTGAAAGCTGGAGGTATGCCGGGCGACCTTGTGGGGAAGCCGGGATTCGCGGATTCGAAGGCTTCTCATTCGGACGGGGCCTGCATAGACTCCCGGCACCCGCTACGCCCTGCGAGGTGTCCGAATTGCCCCGGCGGGGTAAGCGGTAAAGATCGTCCATTTGGCGGTCTCGATCGCAACGCCCTGTCGAGGAGGACGGATGTCTGGGCTTTCCCTGTCAAGCCCGGCCGGCAGTGCAGACGTCGATCTCGGCGGCGGCGACCTCACCCTGGTCGCCGTCGTCGCGGTGGTCGCACTGCTGGCGCTGGTCGTCGCCGGGCTGCTGGTCCGGGAGGTGCTGGCCGCCGGCCAGGGCACCGACAAGATGCAGAACATCGCGCGGGCGGTGCAGGAGGGCGCGGGGGCCTACCTGAAACGCCAGTTCCGCACAGTGGCGATCTTCGTCGTGCTGATCCCGCTGCTGCTGTTGCTGCTGCCGGCCGACGACACCGGGGTACGCATCGGCCGCTCGGTGTTCTTCGTGGTGGGGGCACTGTTCTCGGCGATCACCGGATTCGCCGGCATGTGGCTGGCCGTACGCGGCAATGTGCGGGTCGCCGCCGCGGCCCGTGACGGGGACCTTGCCGCCGAACGCAAGGCCATGCGCATCGCGTTCCGCACCGGTGGCGTGGCCGGCATGTTCACCGTGGGCCTGGGCCTGTTCGGCGCGGCCGTGGTCGTGCTGTCCTACCAGGGCGGCGCCCCGGGCGTGCTGGAGGGCTTCGGCTTCGGCGCCGCGCTGCTGGCGATGTTCATGCGGGTCGGCGGCGGCATCTTCACCAAGGCCGCCGACGTGGGCGCCGACCTGGTCGGCAAGGTCGAGCAGGGCATCCCCGAGGACGACCCGCGCAACGCGGCCACCATCGCCGACAACGTGGGCGACAACGTCGGCGACTGCGCCGGCATGGCCGCCGACCTGTTCGAGTCGTACGCGGTGACGCTGGTGGCGGCGCTGATCCTGGGAACGGCGGCGTTCGGCACCGACGGGCTGGTGTTCCCGCTGATCGTCCCGATGATCGGTGTGATCACCGCGGTGATCGGGATCTTCGCGGTGGCGCCGCGGGCCCGGGACCGCTCGGGCATGTCGGCCATCAACCGGGGCTTCTTCATCTCCGCGATGATCTCCGCGGTGCTGGTGGCGGTGGCCGCGTTCGTCTACCTGCCGTCGAGTTTCGCCGACCTGGAGGGCGTCACCGACACCGGCATCACCGGGCTGGACGCCGACCCGCGGATCGTGGCGCTGGGCGCGGTGCTGATCGGGATCGTGCTGGCCAGTGTGATCCAGTTGCTGACCGGCTACTTCACCGAGACCAACCGCAAGCCGGTGCGGGAGGTCACCGAAAGCGCCCGGACCGGCCCGGCCACCGTGGTGCTGTCGGGCATCTCGCTGGGCCTGGAGTCGGCGGTCTACTCCGCGCTGGTGATCAGCGCCGCCGTGTACGGGGCGTTCCTGCTGGGCTTCGGCAACACCACGGTGGCGCTGTTCGCGGTGGCCATGGCCGGCACCGGGCTGCTCACCACGGTCGGCGTGATCGTGTCGATGGACACCTTCGGCCCGGTCTCCGACAACGCCCAGGGCATCGCGGAGATGTCCGGCGACGTGCAGGGCGAGGGCGCCAAGGTGCTGGAGCGGCTGGACGCCGTCGGCAACACCACCAAGGCGATCACCAAGGGCATCGCCATCGCCACCGCCGTGCTGGCCGCCACCGCGCTGTTCGGCGCCTACCGGACGACCGTGGAGAAGGCGCTGGCCGAGGCGTCCGAGAGCGCGCGGGACGCGCTCGGCAGCTACGCCGACTTCAGCCTGTCGATCGACTCGCCGAACGTGCTGATCGGGCTGATCGTGGGCGCCGCGGTGGTGTTCCTGTTCTCCGGACTGGCGATCATGGCGGTCAGCCGGGCGGCCGGCCGGGTGGTGATCGAGGTCCGCGAGCAGTTCCGCACCAAGCCCGGGATCATGGACTACACCGACAAGCCCGACTACGACCGGGTGGTCGACATCTGCACCCGGGACGCCCAGCGCGAACTGGCCACCCCCGGCCTGCTGGCCATCCTGACGCCGATCGCGGTGGGCTTCGCGCTCGGGTACGCCCCGCTGGGTGCGTTCCTGGGCGGCGCCATCGCGGCCGGGGTGCTGATGGCGGTGTTCCTGGCCAACTCCGGCGGCGCCTGGGACAACGCCAAGAAGCTGGTCGAGGAGGGCCACCTGGGCGGCAAGGGCAGCGAGGCGCACGAGGCCACGGTGATCGGTGACACCGTCGGCGACCCGTTCAAGGACACCGCGGGCCCGGCCATCAACCCGCTGATCAAGGTGATGAACCTGGTGTCGCTGCTGATCGCGAACGCGGTCGTGACGTACGCGGCCAACCTGCCGCTGCGGGTCGGGGTCACCGTCGCCGCGGTGATCGTCGTGGTCGGTGCGATCGTGTGGTCCAAGCGGCGGGCGACCGAGGCCGGTCCCGGTGCGGGCACACCGCCCGCCGTGACCGAAGCCGCGCAGCCGGTCGCCGTGGGCGCCCCCGTCGGCGCGTCGGCGGCGGAGTCGGCGTCCGGCGCCGAGGCCCGGCAGCCCGCCGAGCCCGCCGAGACACCCGTGCCCAAGGCGACGAACAACACCCAGACAGCGGACAACATCCAGCCAACAGGCAACGCCCACGTGACGGGCAACGCTCCGGCAACGGGCAACGCCCAAGCGATGGGCAACGCCCAGGCAGCAGGCAACGCCCAGGCAGCAGGCAACGCCCAGGCGACACAGCCCGAGCCCGCCGACGACGCCGCGTCCGAGCCCAAGTCCACCTGACCCGCCCGCCTGTCATCCCCTAAGGGCTCCCCGCCGCACCGCCGATCGCCGCCACGCGATCCCGGGGCGGTGGGGAGCCCTCGGTTTCTGCCGGTATGGCCCAGGCCAAGGCGTGACCGGCACCGCGCTGCTCCGAGAGGCCTCCGACGCTCGCCAGGGTGCGCGGCTCAGACCCGAGGCACTGCCGATATCGCCGTAGGCACCCCGCAGCCCGGCGAGCCGCCCCCAACACCGCCGCCCAGCCGACCACCAAGCCCCTCAAATCCGTCGAGGGTGAGGAGGTCTGTGCCTTGGCGTGGGGCCGATGCCGAGGTTGGGTGGGCGTTCGTGTTCGCGCTGGTTGTGGTGTAGATAACGGGGGCGGGCCGAGCCTGACGGCGGGGGTGCGGGCGGGCGGTCGTACGCTTGGTGGAAGAGCTCTCCGGCCTCAGCCGGTGGGCATTGATGGAGCCCCGTCCGGCGATGGGCGCGGCGGCGAGGACGCTGCGTTCAACCGCCTTCCGCGGCACCGTGCGTGCCGCACGGGGCGCAGGGGCCATCGCACCGAAGGGAAGGCGGCGGGATGAGCGGCGGGAAGGCTCCGATGTCGGGGGCGAAGGGATTCGCCGTGGTCATCGGCGGGATGTTCGCCATCATTCTCGTGCTCTGGGTGCTTGCTGCCCTCCTCGCCCCCTGAGCCTGCGCACGGCCGGGGTCTAGGCCGCCGTGGGCGTGTGTGCGGCGGCACTAGGGTGGGGGGATGCCCACGTTGATCGTGCTGCGTCATGCCAAGGCCGCCGAGGGTCTCGGGCTGGCCGACATCGACCGGCCGCTGGCCGGCCGCGGCCGCCGCGACGCCGCGGCCACCGGTGACTGGCTCCGCGAGAACGACCTGGTGCCCGATCTGGTGCTGTGCTCCACGGCGCTGCGCACGCGCGAGACCCTCGAAGGGCTGGCGCTCCCGTCGCCGGTGGAGTTCGAGCCGGGCATCTACGACAACCACGTCGACGTGCTGCTGTCGCTGGTGCAGGCGGTCGACGACGAGGTGGACAGGCTGCTGCTGATCGGCCACAACCCCTCGGTGCACGGGCTCGTCCACGAGCTCACCAACCAGGCCCCCAGGGAGTTCCCCACCTGCGCGCTCGCGGTGATCGAGCTGTCCGGCGGGTGGTACGACACCTGGTCCGGCACCGGCACCCTCGCCCTGTACCGCACTCCGAAGGACTGAACGGGTTATAGGCGTTGACTTATATAAGCGGTCATTAATAGGTTCGTCTCGTGCATGCGTTCGACGTACTCGGGGATCCGGTACGGCGCAGGATCCTGGAGCTGCTGGCCGAGGGGGAGATGACCTCCGGCGCGGTGAGCTCGGTGATCCAGGAGGAGTTCGGGATCTCCCAGCCGGCGGTGTCGCAGCATCTGCGGGTGCTGCGGGACGGCGGGTTCGCGACCGTACGGCCCCAGGGAGCCCGGCGGTTGTACGCGGTCAATCCCGAGCCGCTGCGGGACGTCGACGCATGGCTCGACCGGTTCCGGGGCTTCTGGGCCCCCCGTCTGGACGCGCTGGCCACCGAGCTGGCCCGGGGCAGGCGGGAGCGGCGCCGGAACGGGTCCGACCATCGAGACGAGACGGGAAGTGACCCATGATCGATGCGACCGAGCAGATCAACGCCGTGCGGCGGCAGATCGGCGAGCGCGTGCTGGAGGCCGGGAAGGCGCGGGTGTCGACCATCGGCCAGACCTACGAGGCGCCCATCGAGGACGTGTGGGACGCCTGCACCAACGCCGAGCGGATCCCGCGCTGGTTCCTGCCGGTCAGCGGGGAGCTGAAGGTGGGCGGCCGCTACCAGCTGGAGGGCAACGCCGGCGGGACGGTCGAGCGGTGCGACCCGCCGCGGAGCTTCGCCGCCACCTGGGAGTTCGGCGGGCAGGTCAGCTGGATCGAGGTGCGGCTGACCGAGGAGGGCGACGGCCGCACGCGGCTCGAACTGGAGCACATCGCGCACGTCGACGACGACCTGTGGGCCCAGTACGGGCCGGGCGCGGTCGGCATCGGCTGGGACCTGAGCCTGCTCGGGCTGGCGACCCACCTGTCGTCCGGCGCCGCCCTGGACCCGGCGGAGGTGGCGGCGTGGTCCGCCTCCGAGGACGGCAGGCTGTTCACGGCGCTCAGCAGCGAGCGCTGGTGCGAGGCGAGCATTGCGGCGGGCACCGACAAGGACGCCGCACAGGCCGCCGCGGAACGGGTCTTCGCCTTCTACACCACCCCGCCCGAGGGGGCCGGAGAGCCCGCGCAGACGTGAACCGGCCGCCCAGAGCGGGCGAGAGGTTCACACGGCCGTAGGGGTCCTGAGGGACCGGCGCGGTGGTGGTGGACGTCCTGGACGTTGGGCGAGCTCATACGGACGCATGGCCTTGAGGACCTGTGTGGCGGTGGCCGTGTCGTCCGGAGGGCGGGAGGCCGTGTGGCTCCCGTTACTCGGCGGGTGGCGGGTCCTCGGCGTCGGCGGCCTCGATCTCGTCGCGGGAGATGCCCAGCAGGAACAGGATGGTGTCCAGATAGGGCACGTTGACGGCGGTGTCGGCGGCCTGGCGGACCACCGGCTTGGCGTTGTAGGCGATGCCGAGCCCGGCGGCCTGCAGCATGTCCAGGTCGTTGGCGCCGTCGCCGATCGCCACCGTCTGGTTGATCGGGATGCCGGCCTGCTGGGCGAAGTGCTCCAGCGCGCGGGCCTTGCCCGCCCGGTCGATCACCCGGCCGGTGACCCGGCCGGTCAGCTTGCCGTCGACGATCTCCAGCGTGTTGGCGGCCGAGTAGTCGATCCCCAGATCCTCCACCAGGGCATCGGTGACCTGGGTGAAGCCACCGCTGACGATGGCGAACTTGTAGTCCAGCCGCTTGAGGGTCCGCACCATGGTGCGGGCGCCGGAGGCCAGCCGGATCTTGTTGCGCACCTCGTCGATGGCGGCGGCGTCCAGCCCGGCCAGCAGGGCGACGCGCTCGCGCAGGGAGCCCTCGAAGTCCAGTTCGCCGCGCATGGCCGCCTCGGTGACCTTGGCGACCTCGTCCAGGCAGCCCGCGTGCTCGGCCAGCAGCTCGATGACCTCGCCCTGGATCAGGGTGGAGTCCACGTCCATCACGATCAGCCGCTTGGCGCGGCGGTGCAGGCCGGACCGCTGGACGGCCACGTCCACCTGCTGCTGGGCGGCCTCGGCGGCCAGCGCGGCGCGCAGCGTCTCCGGGTCGGCGCCCGAGACGTCCATCTCGATGCAGGTGACCGGGTAGCGGGAGAGCCGTTCGATGCGGTCGATGTTGGCGCCGCCGGCGGCGATCCGGCCGGCGATCCCGGCCATCGCGGCGGGCCGCAGCGGGTTGCCCAGGACGGTGACGTGCAGCCGCCCGCGCCGCCGGGGGGTGTCCCGGTCCCGGCCGGTGGAGATCTCGATGTCCATGTCCAGGTCGGCGGCCACCTTCTCGGCGGACGACCACACCTGACCCATGTCGGTGCTCGCGGGGTAGGACAGCAGTACGCCGAGGATCAGCCGGCCGCGGATCACGACCTGCTCCACGTCGGTTACCGTCAGCGGGAACCCGGCGAGCGTGGTGAACAGGCGTGAGGTGACACCTGGTCGGTCGCGGCCGGTGAGCGTGATGAGCAGCGTGCGCTGTGACCCGTCCATGCTGCTCACTACGCTACCGGCCGGGCGACGGTACTTCGTTCGCGGGGGCGCCCCCACAGGGGTACGGGTCAGGGAAGCAGCAGGTTCAGATCGCCGAACTCGTGCCAAAGGTAGCTCTCGGCGAGCGCGGCCTCGTAAGCCCTCTCCAGCAGCCGGGGACCGGCGATGGCGGTGAGCATCCGCAGGTGGGACGACTTGGGCTCGTGCAGGCCGGTGAGCAGGCCGTCCACCACGCGCACGCCCGTTTCCGGGGTGACGACGTGCCGCGTCCACCCGCGGGACGGCCGGACCCCGCCGGACGGCTCGGCGGCCGTCTCCAGCGCGCGGACCACGGTGGTGCCCACCGCGATCACCCGTCCGCCCCGGGCCCGCACGTGGCCGACCAGGTCGGCGGTCACCGCCGGGACGTCGTAGCGCTCGGCGTACGGGGGCTCGTGCGCCTCGGGCGAGGCGACGCCGGTGTGCAGGGACAGCGGGCTCATCAGGACGCCGCGGGAGACCAGCCGGGTCACCAGTTCCGGGGTGAACGGGCGGCCCGCGCTGGGCATCTCGGCGCTGCCCTCCCGCCGGTCCAGTGCGAACGCCGTCTGGTAGGCCGTCGCCGGCCAGTCGCGCCGTACGTACCCGTACCGGATCGGCACCCCGTACCGCCGCAGGTAGGGCACCACGTCGGTGCTGAGGCGGGCCTGCCACAGGCGTTCGGTCTGTCGCCGGACGAGGGCGAGCGTGGCCCCGCCGGGCATCGGTATCCACTCGCCGGGGCTGCCTCCCCGGTACGGCCGGCTGGTCTTGCCCACGCGGCGGCGCAGTTCGACCAGCCACAGGTCGGAGTCCTCGGCGTACGGGGTGGAGAAGTGGACTGCCAGCTTGTCCAGCCGTACCGCCGCGGGCAGGGTCGCCGAGGTGTTGACGACCAGCAGGTCGCCGGGGTTCAGCAGGTCCGGCAGTTCGGTGAAGGCGTGGTGGCCGATGCCGTCGCCGCGGGCGACCAGCAGGCGGACGCCGTCGCGGGTGCGGCCGTGCGCCTCCGGCGGCTCGTGGGCCTCCAGGGCGGGGGGCAGCGCGAAATCGATCATGACCGGATCTCCACCCGCCGGGCCGCGAAGATCGCCAGCACCGCGATGGCGACCAGCGGCACCGCGCCCACGCCCAGCCCCAGCGCCAGCCGGTCGGTGCCGAACGCGGTGACCAGCGCGCCCGTCACGCCGACCGCCAGCGACGACCCGAGGGTGTCGCTGAGCTGCAGCGCGGAGGTGTTGACCCCCTGCTCCTCCACCGGCGACTGGTTGAGGATCAGCACGCTGAGGCTGCTGAGCGCCATCCCCATCCCGGCCCCGCCGATGATCCACGCCGGTGCCGCCCACCAGCCGGAGACCTGCAGCGCGACGGACGCGACGACGACCCCCGTGGTGACCAGCACCGACCCGGTCAGCACGAAGAACGTGCGCGGGCGCCTGGAGCGGCCCTGGTACTGGGAGGCGGCCGACCAGCCCAGCGCCCCCACGGTCAGCACCATGCCCGCCTGGGTCGGGGTGAAGTCGTGCAGCGAGGTCAGCGCCAGCGGGATGAACACGTCCGTGCCGAAGAAGGCGCCCGCCAGCAGGCCGCGCATCACGACCGTGGTGGGCACGCCCCGCCGCAGCCGCAGCGCCCCGGCCGGCAGCAGCCTCGGCAGCCCCCAGCCCAGCCCGGCCAGGCCCAGCACCGCCGCCGGCAGCGACGGCCAGGACAGGGCGTCCACCGCGTACAGCACCCCTCCGGCGCCGATGGCGGCGGCGAACGCGGCGGTCACCCGGCCGCGCCGGGCGGGCACGACCTCCTGCGGGTCGTTCGGCGCGATCGTCCGCAGCGCCGGGACGAGCATCAGCGTGGCCGGGACGACCAGCGGGATCAGGCCCAGGAAGACCCAGCGCCAGTGCGCGTGCTCGGCGATGAGCCCGCCGACGCCCGGCCCGAGCAGCGAGGGCAGCACCCAGGCGGTGGAGGTCGCTGCGAACACCCGGGGCCGCAACGAGTCCGGATAGACCCGGGCGACCATCACGTACACGCCGACGAGCGCCAGGCCGGAGCCGAGGCCCTGCACGGTGCGGCCCACGACCAGCATCCACATGGTGGGGGCGGCCCCGGCGATCACCAGCCCGGCCACGAAGACGGCCAGCCCGGTCAGCAGCGGTCGGGCCGGGCCGACGCGGTCGATCCAGCCCCCGGCCAGCACGGTGGCGAGCATGCTGGCGATCAGCAGCGAGCTGAAGCTCCAGCCGTACAGGGCCAGCCCGTGCAGCTCGCGGGCGACCACCGGCATCACCGTGCCGATCGACATGGCCTCGAACGCCAGCAGCGTGATGACCAGGACGATGCCCAGAGTCGGCAGCCGGTAGCGGGCGGCCAGCAGGCCGGGCTCGGTACGCCGGGATTCGGCCTTGGTCTGTTCGACGTCCGTGTCGAGCTCCTTCGTCGCGGTCATGACGCGGCCCCGATCTCGGCGGCCCGGTAGCGACCGCTGGGCGGCCGCCCGGCGATGAGCCGGTGCAGCGCGGCGGCGGCCACCTCGGGGGGCGGGATTTCGGACAGGTCGTCCGAGGGCATCGCATCCGCGAGCATAGGGGTACGCATCTCACCTGGATCAACCCAATAAACCCGCAGATCGGGCTCCTCGGCCGCCAGGACGTTGGACAACTGCTCCAGGGCGGCCTTGGTGGCCCCGTACCCGCCCCACGTCGGGTACGCCTCCACGGCGGCGTCGGAGCTGATGTTGAGGATCGTCCCGCCGTGGGCGCGCAGCGCGGGCAGCAGCGCCTGGATCAGCGCCAGCGGGGCCAGCGCGTTGACCCGGAAGGCCGCCTCCAGCTCGTCGAGGGGCTGGTCGGCGAGCCTGGGCAGCGGGACGGTCCCGAGTGTGCTCGCGTTGTTGACCAGCAGGTCCAGCCCGCCGTGTACGGCGTCGGCGAGCGCGGCCCGGTGCGCCGGGTCGGCGACGTCGCCCGGCACGGCCGTGACCGTCCCCGTATGCCCGGCCAGTTCCCCGGCCACGGCCCGCAGCTCGGCGGCGCCGCGTGCGGTGATGATCAGGTTCCAGCCGTCGGGGGCGAGCGCGTGCGCCAGCGCACGCCCCAGCCCCCGGGAGGCCCCGGTGATGAGTGCCGTACCCGGGGAGGTCTTGGAGCCATGTGCCGTGCCCGGGGAGGTCTTGGTGCTGGGTGCCGTACCCCCGGAGGCTTCAGTGTCGGGTGCCGTTCGTTCCATGTCTGCGACGCTAGGAACGCGGGGCGCGTCCGGCATCGGCCGCCGGTCCCCGGACGTCGTCGGCAGATGGTCCTAGGCCGGTGGTCCGGTGACCCGGCGGGGCATCCGGACACAGGGCGCCGAAGGCGGTATAACGCCCGAGGGGGACGTCGCCGTGACCGGTGCCCGGATCCGGGATGACCGGGCGGTTGCGCGATTCCCCCGAGAGACTGATTCGGGACGCCTTTGCGGGGAGTACGGTCAGCAACGTGGGCACTGAGCGGGAGACCTGCCGGGACGCCGGGCCGGGCGCGGCCCTGCACGCGGTGAGCTCCGCGGTGCTCGCGGTCACCCGGCACCTGTCGGTGCACGAGGTGCTGCAGGTGATCGTCCGGGGCGCCGCGCAACTGCTGGACGCCCGCTACGCAGCCCTGGGCGTGCCCGACGACGAGGGCTCGTTCGCCGAGTTCGTGGTCGAGGGTGTCACCGACGCCGAGTGGCGGGCGATCGGCCCGCTGCCCCGCCAGCACGGCATGCTGGCGGTGATGCTGCGCGACAAGGCCCCGCAGCGGCTGGCCGACATCCGCACCGAGCCCGCCTTCGAGGGGTGGCCGGTGGCGCATCCGGTGCTCAAGGACTTCCTCGGGGTGCCGATCAGGGACGGCGAGGACGTCCTGGGGATCATCTTCCTGGCCAACAAGCGGGCGCCCGGCGGCTTCACCGAGGCCGACCAGGAGCTGCTCACGCTGTTCGCCGCGCACGCCGCCATCGCCATCGCCAACGCCCGGCTGCACGAGCGCAACCGCGAGCTGACCGTGGTGGAGGAGCGCAACCGGCTGGCCCGCGAGCTGCACGACGCGGTCGCCCAGAAGCTGTTCTCGCTGCGGCTGACCGCCCAGGCCGCCGCCGCGCTGGCCGAGCGCGACCCGGCCCGCACGGTCCGCGAGCTGGACCAGGTGCAGCGGCTGGCGGGCGAGGCGCTGGCCGAGTTGCGGGCGGTGATCCACGAGCTGCGGCCGGCCGACCTGGCCGGCGACGGGCTGGTGGCCTCGCTGCGCAAGCACGTGGAGGTGCTCGACCGGGCCCACGAGACCCGGGTCGGGCTGACGGTGGAGCGCGAGGCGGCCGGGCTGGCGGCCGAACTGTCCGACGAGCACGAGATCGCGGTGTTCCGCATCGCCCAGGAAGCCGTGCACAACGCGCTGCGGCACGCGGGCGCGCGGACCGTCGAGGTACGGCTGGCCGGCGCCGGTGCCGGCGGTGGCCTGCGGCTGGAGGTCGTCGACGACGGCCGGGGCCTCGACGCCGAGGCCGCCGACCCGTCCCGCCAGGGCGGCTTGGGCCTGGCCTCGATGCGCGAACGGGCCGCTTCGGTCGGCGGGGCGCTGACCGTCGACTCGCGGCCGGCCCCCGGCACGGGCACCCGGGTGCGGCTGGAGGTGCCCGGTGGCTGACCGGCCGATCACCGTGCTGATCGCCGACGACCATCCGGTGGTCCGGCAGGGGCTGCGCACCTTTCTGGGCGTGCAGGACGATCTGCGGGTCGTCGGCGAGGCGGCCGACGGCGCGCAGGCGGTATCTCTGGCCGAGACGCTGCGGCCCGATATCGTGCTGCTCGATCTGAACATGCCCGCCGGTGGCGGCTTGGCGGCGCTGCGGGAACTGCGGGCGCGCGGGCTGCCGACGCGGGTGCTGGTCCTGACGAGCATGACGGAACGGGGGCATGTGCTGCCGGCAGTACGGGCGGGCGCCGCTGGGTACCTCTACAAGGACGTCGACCCGCCCGCCCTCGCCCAGGCGATCCGGGCGGTGGCGGGCGGCAACGTGCTGTTCGCGCCGGAGGCCGCCGAGGCGGTGCTGGACGGGGGGTCGTCGTCCGGCCCGCGGCCCGGCCCGGACGAGCCGCGGCTCACGGACCGGGAACGGGAGGTGCTGGTGCAGATAGCGCTGGGCCGTTCGAACCGGGAGATCGCACGCGCGCTGGTGGTCTCCGAGAAAACGGTCAAGACCCATGTCAGTAATCTGCTCATGAAGCTGGGGGTGCAGGATCGTACTCAGGCGGCTTTGTACGCCGTCCGCCATGGCCTGGCAGACGGCTGACGGCTGATCGAACTCCTATGACTGGATCGTCATCGAAATCGGTATGAACGTAACAATCAAGTATGCGGCAGGCTCCGACATAGGCTGCGTCCGGGAGAACAATGAGGACTCGGCCTACGCCGGGTCCCGGCTCATCGCGGTCGCCGACGGGATGGGCGGTTACGCGGGCGGTGAGGTGGCCAGCTCCACCGTCATCGGATCGTTGCGCTCGCTGGACGCCGACGTCCCCGTTGACGATCTGGAGGACGCCCTGGGCCGTGCGGTGGCCGAGGCCAACGAGAAATTGCGGATCGCCCGGGAAGAGCGCCCCGATCTGAGCAGAATGGGTACCACCCTGACCGCGATGCTGTGGTCGGGGGCGCATATCGCGCTGGCCCACATCGGTGATTCGCGCGGCTATCTGCTGCGCGACGGTGAGCTGTTCCAGATCACCAAGGACCACACGATGAAGGAACTGCTCAACCCCGACTCCGGCGACGGGCCGGACGATGGGGGGGAGGCGTCCCGGCTGTCCCATGTGCTGTACCGGGTGCTCGACGGGCGCGAGGACCGCGATCCCGATCTGCGCCGCCGTGAGGCGCTGCTGGGGGACCGCTACCTGCTGTGCTCCGACGGGCTGTCCGGTGTGGTGGACGCGCAGACCATCTACGAGGTGCTCTCCGAGGAGGCCGAGCCCGCCGACGCCATCGGACGGCTGATCGCCCTGGCCAGGGAGGGCGGCGGGCCCGACAACATCACCTGTGTGATCGCCGACGTGGTCGAGGGCGACCCCAACAGCACCATGCGCGATCCCCAGATCGTGGGCGCGGCCCGGCAGCGGTAGGCCGCCCCGTTTCGCACACCCGGCCTGACCTGCGGCCGGGTGATCACCCCGCCATGCCGGGTCACGGTCTGATCCCGGATGTCCGGCTTTACTTGACCCCGCTAGGGTTGCTCCCGGTATATGGGTCACTCGGACATTGCCATCACGGTGGAGGGATCGCATGGCGGGGGTGCCGGATTCGGCGATCACCGGGGCGCCGCACGGCGTCGCCGGCGTCGTCGACCGGACGCGGACCGCCGCGCGGCACGGAGTCCTGGGCGTCGCGCTGCGGGTCGGCGCGATGACTGTGGCGGCCGTCGCCGTGGCCTGGCTCCACCGTGTGAACGACCCCGGAGTGCTGTGCCCCATGAGGGCTCTCACCGGGATCCCCTGTCCCCTGTGCGGTGGGACGACCGTGTTCATCGAACTGGGCTCGGGCCATCCGGTCCGTGCCGCGGCCGCCAACCCGGCCGTGCTGGTGGCCGCCGTGGCGCTGGCCACCGCGCCGCTGGGGCCGGGCGGCCGCTGGTGGGCACTGCGGCCGAAAACCCGTGCCTGGATGCTCGGCGCCGCCCTCGCGGCGTCGGAGCTTTGGCAGCTCGCCAGATTCGATCTCCTGCGCATGTAGAGCGCGCACGGCGTCGAACCGCAAGGTGGACGCATGTCCGTCATCGGTGAGCTTCATGGAGCCCGGCGAGTCTGGCGTGCGTCGGACGAACCATAGGGTCAATCAACAAGGAGTAAGCGTGGGCAATCCCTACGACCCGTACGGCCAGCAGCAGCCGGGGTACGGTCAGCAGCAGCCGGGTTATGGTCAGCAGCAGCCCGGTTACGGTCAGCAGCAGCCGGGCTACGGTCAGCAGCCCGGCTATGGCCAGCAGCAGCCGGGGTACGGTCAGCAGCAGCCGGGTTATGGTCAGCAGCAGCCCGGTTACGGTCAGCAGCAGCCCGGCTATGGCCAGCAGCCGGGATACCCGCAGCAGGCCGAGGTGCATCACCACCACTACGGCACGTCCCACGGCAGCCTGGCCGAGTGGGGTTCCCGGGTCGGCGCGTACCTGATCGACGCCCTGGTCATCGGTGTGCCGACGGGCGTGCTGTACGTCATCGGCGCCATCTGCGTCGGCGCCGGCGCCCCCGACCCGTACACCGGTGACGGCGGCAGCGGCGCGCTGGCCGGTCTGGGCGTCATCTTCTTCCTACTGGCGGCGGCGCTCGGCCTGGCCGCCGGCCTGTGGCTGATCCACCAGGAGGGCACCACCGGTCAGACGATCGGCAAGCGGCAGATGGGCATCAAGCTCATCGGCGAGCACTCCGGGCAGCCGATCGGCTTCGGCTCGGCGTTCGTCCGCAAGCTCGCCCACTTCCTGGACAGCTTCGCCTGCTACATCGGCTACTTCTGGCCGCTGTTCGACGACAAGAAGCAGACCTTCGCCGACAAGGTGATGAACACCCTCGTGGTCCGGGTCTGACGCCGATCGTGTTCTCCGGTGGGGCGCTCCCGGCAGGGGGCGCCCCACCGGCGTTCCCGCGCCCCCGAGGTCACGGGACGGGGTCGAAAGCGCTGTTGTGGGCCGCCACCCGGGCGCGGCGCACCGCCCTGTCCAACACCCGCAGGGCGTCGTCCCGGCGGTGCATCTGGGCGGCGGTCAGGCCGTGCCCCTCCACGCGGCGGGCCAGGTCGACGACCCGCGCCAGCCGCCCGGCCAGCGCGGCCACCCGGTGGGCCTGCGGCGGGTAGCCCGGGGCCAGCGTCGCGCCCCGCTCCGGGTCGCGCAGGTCCGCCAGCGCGTCGGCGATCTCGGGCGGCACCCCGGCCGTCCCGTCCACGGTCAGCAGCGCCTCGGTGACCTCGCGCATCGCCAGGGTGAGCCGGTGGTCGGCCTCGGCCAGCGACGGCACGTCGGCGACGCCCGCCCGGGCCTCATGCGCCTGCCAGCGGACGCCCACGTACGACGAGCCGCGCCGGTCCTCGGCGGGCACCAGCGCGATCGGCGCGTCCGGCAGCGCCACCAGCACCGCCTCGCCGGCCTCCACGGCGGCGGCGTTCAGCGCGGGCGGCCCGGTCAGCCCGAGCGGGTCGCCGGGCGCCGGCAGCGCCAGCCGCAGCGTGGACATGCCCGCCACCCGCAGCACCGCCAGCCCCCGCCGCAGCGGCAGGTCCTGAGGGTCGTCCGGCAGACCACCGACGACCTGCGGGACCGTCGCCGCCTCGACGGCGTCGACCGCCTCGTCCAGCCCGACATGTCCGCCCAGCCAGGCATTCCCCCAGGCGACCAGAGCCGCTGCGGCGTCCCGGCGCGGAGGGAACGCGTCCTGCATGCAGACCACCTTGACCACTTGCGACAGCGATGTCCTTGTCATGGTGAGCATCCGGCCCGCCCGATGTCCAATCGAGTGTCGGCGAGGTCACCCGGACGTCGGTCGAGGGTAGTCGCCAGAACGGGCCGCCGATGACATAGGTTCGACGTGCGAGGGCGGATTCCCGGGACGACGGGTCTCCGGGAGGCGCTGGACAGGGGAACAGGGGCGGATGAGCGGCGAGGTACTCCGGCTGAGCGATGTGGGAGTGCGGCGCGAGCAGTCCATGCTGCTGCGCGAGGTCACCTGGACCGTGCAGGAGAACGAACGGTGGGTCGTCATCGGGCCGAACGGGGCGGGCAAGACCACGCTCCTGCAGCTCGCCGCGGCCATGCTGTTCCCCACCGAGGGGACGGTGGAGGTGCTGGGCGAACGGCTGGGCCGCACCGACGTGTTCGACCTGCGCCCGCGCATCGGCTTCGCCAGCTCCGCGGTGGCCGAGAAGGTGCCGGCCGACGAGAAGGTCATCGACGTGGTGCTGACCGCCTCGTACGCGATCCTGGGCCGCTGGAACGAGGAATACGAATCCGCCGACGTGACCCGCGCGGTCGAACTGCTGGACGCGCTGGGCTGCGCCGAGCTGATCCGCCGCAGGTTCGCCACCCTGTCGGAGGGTGAGCGCAAGCGGGTGCAGATCGCCCGCGCGCTGATGCCCGACCCGGAGCTGCTGCTGCTGGACGAGCCCGCCGCCGGCCTGGACCTGGGCGGCCGCGAGGAGCTGGTCTCCCGGCTGTCGGCGCTGGCCGACGACCCGATGGCCCCCACCATGGCGATGGTCACCCACCATGTGGAGGAGGTGCCCGAGGGCTTCACCCACGCGCTGCTGCTGCGCCGCGGCTCGGTGGTCGCGATGGGCAAGGTGGACGAGGTCTTCACCGAGGAGCACCTGACCCGCTGCTTCGGCCTGCCGCTGACGGTGGAACGCCAGTCCGGCCGCTGGTACGCCCGCGCCCGCTGACCCGGCCCACCGACCCGGTCGCGCTGGTACGCCTACGCCCGCTGATCCGGCCACTGAGGCGGCCGTGTTGGTACGCCTGTGTCCGCTGGCCCGGCCACTGACGCGGCTGCGTTGGTACGCCTACGCCCGCTGATCCGGCCACTGACGCGGTTGCGCTGGTACGCCCCGCCCGCTGATCCGGACATTGCCGCCGACGCGGTTGCGCTGGTACGCCCCGCCCGCTGATCCGGACATTGCCGCCGACGCGGCCGAGGCCCCGCGCCAGGGCGTTCCGTTAGCCGGCGAGGAGGTTGACGATGGCGGTCAGGCCGACCGCCACGATCACGCCGCGCAGCACCGCGGGCGGCAGGCGGCGGCCGACCCGGGCGCCCAGCAGGCCGCCCACCGTGGCGCCGAGCGCGATGAGCAGCACCACCATCCAGTCGATCTCGGCGCGACCCAGCGCCCACATCACGGTGAACAGCAGTGCCGCCACCCCGTTGACCACGGCGGACAGCACGTTTTTGGCGGCGTTGGCCCGCTGCAGCCCGTCATCGAGGAAGATGCCCAGCAGTGCGATCAGGATGATGCCCTGGGCGGCGCCGAAGTAGCCGCCGTAGATGCCGGCGGCGAGCACGCCCGCCCACAGCCAGGGCCCGCCATGCGGGTGGTGGTGCTCGCGCCGCGCGGACAGCCAGGCGTTCAGCCTCGGCTGTACCACCACCAGCACCAGCGCCGCCGTGATCAGCACCGGCACGATCACCCGGAACGCCTCGGCCGGCAGCCCGAGCAGCAGTCCCGCCCCGATCAGCGCCCCGGCCAGGGAGGCCGTGACCAGGCGCAGCAGCCGCTCCCGCTGCCCGTTGAGCTCGGCTCGGTAGCCGTAGGCGCCGGCCACCGAGCCGGGGACCAGCCCGATGTTGTTGGAGATGTTGGCCACCACCGGCGGGAATCCGAGCGCCACCAGGGTCGGGAAGGTGATCAGGGTCCCTGACCCCACCGCCGCGTTGATCCCGCCCGCGCCGACCCCGGCGGCGAACACCGCCCCCGCCTCCAGCGCGTTCACACCCGAATCCCGAAAATCGCCATGTCCCGATCGTAGGGAGGTGCCCGATTCGCCACCCCGGCGGGGCGTTTCCCCGGCCAGGGGCCACCACGGCGGCCGCGACCCACCCTCCTGGCCACCGGCCATCGCCGTCGCCATCCGCATTGCTGTTGGCCGCGAACGACTGGCCGCTTCCCGGCCGGGGCCGCCGCGATGATCGTGGCCCACTCTTTTGGACACCGGCCGTCGGCGTCGCCATCGCCGGCCTCGCCGTCGCGGTCGATCGCCAACGAAGCGCCGTCGGCCTCGGCGTTGGTCGCGGACGACCGGCCGCGTCGGTCGCCGTGTTCCGGGAGTCGCGGCGGGGCGCGGGGTGGGTCAGCCGGCGTCGCGGAGGGGGGCGTGCTCCTCGGGGTGGACGTCGCTGACCGGGTGCTCGACCAGGGCGAGCACCCGGCTGGCCATGAAGCGGGCGGTGCGGACGGGGGTGCCGTTGCGGGTGACCTCGCTGACCTCCACCACGCCGCGTCTGGTGTCGACCTCCACCCGGCGGCCCGCTCGGGTGGCCTTCACCTCGTAGGTCCGGGGGGTGCCCTCCCCGGCGTCGATCATGATCTCGACCCTGTCGCCTTTCATGGCACGCTCCCCGCGGTCGAACGTATATTCGACATATACCCCTTGGCGGGTGGTTCAACCGGTGTCGGAGCAGGCAATGGCTAGGAGACCGGCCGTACCTGAAGGGTGCCGTTCTCGACGCGGGTCTCGAAGGAGGGCTGGCGGGCGGTGGCCGGGCCGTGCACCACCGAGCCGTCCGCCACCCGGAAGGTGCTGCCGTGCCACGGGCACACCACGCAGGTCTCCTCGTCCCGGTCGGTGATGATGCGGCCCTGGTGCAGCGGCCCGCCCAGGTGGGCGCAGCGGTCGGCCAGCACGTGGATCTCCTCGCCCTGGCGCAGCACGAACATGGTGATGTACCCCAGTCGCCGCTGTACCGGCCAGCCGTCCGGCAGGTCCTCCACCGAGCACAGGTCGTGCCAGCCCAGCGAGACGAGATGGGCGACCTTGTCGGCGTGGTTGGCCCCGGCCGCCTGCCGGAACGCCAGGTGGCCGCCCAGGTACGCGCCGGTGAGCACGGCGGCGAACCCGGCGAACCCCAGCAGCCGGCCCGCTCCCGTCAGGCCGCGCCGCCGGGCGGCCAGCGACGCGGTGTACAGCACCGCGGCGGTGCCGTTGGCGGAGGCGTGCACCAGCCCCACCCGTTGCTGCTCGCGGTGCAGCGCCGACCAGTCGGTCCATCCGGTGAGCACCGTCGGCACGGCCCCCACCAGCCCGGCGATGATCAGGGTCCGGGAGGCCCGTTCGGTGCCCGGCAGCAGATCCAAGATCGCCGCCGACGTCCAGCAGCCCACCGACACGTCCGTCAGCGGCGGATGCGCCGGATGCCCGACCGGCACCCCGTGCAGCAGGTCCTTGACCGGTCCGGGTCTCAGCACTCGCGAGATCGCCGACGAGATCGTGCGGATTGCCCCGTCCAGCCCGTCGGCATGCTCTAGATCCTCGACCGCGTCGGCCAGGCGCGTGGCGCCCGGCCTGGACCCGCGCCGGAACATCTTGCTCGCCCGTTCACTCATTGATTCCCCCAGAGAACCGGGTGCGATGTCGCGCTTCGGACTGCCGGTGACCGCTGGTCCGGTGGGGCGGCCCGGCCGGGATGCCCGTTGCACATTAGCCGCCCTACCCCGAACGGGCCACCACAGCCCCGGCCACCTACCCCGAATGATCGCCATGATGGCCGCGGGGAGTGTGATCCGGCTCTCGCCTGAGACCGGAGGATCGCTTACAGTGAGGACGAGCGCCGCCGAACTCACCGACGGGTTGATGGAGATGGACGGTCCCCCGCCGCCGGAAGGCCTGGCCGAGGCGGCGCATGCCGAAGCGCCCGCGGTCACCGATACGGCACCGGACACGGCGCCGATCGGACGGATCGAGGACGAGTTCCCCGGCTGGGGGGTCTGGCGCAGCGACACCGGCCGCTGGTGGGCGTTCCGCACGGCCGCCAGACCGCTGACCATCGAGCAGATCCGGGCCGGCTGCCGACTGATCGTCCAGGCCGACACGGTGGACAGGCTGCGGGCGGCGATCCTGGACGAGATCGACTGCACGCGGCGCGACGCCGGCTGACGAGGCGCCGCCGGACACCGAGACGGACCTCGACGGGCGACGGGCCCGCGCCGGGTCGCACTCGCGGACGGTCGCCATGCCTCAGCCCAGGCTTCGGGTCGGGTCTCGGGCCGGGTCTCGGGTCGGGTCTTGAGCCGGGTCAGCCGGGTCTTGGGCCGGGTCTCGGGCTGGGTCTCGGGCTGGGTCTTGGGCCGGGCTTCGGGCTGGGTCTCGGGTCGGGCCTTAGGCCGGGTCTCAGGTCGGGCCTTAGGCCGGGCTTCAGGCCGGGTCGGCGGCGCAGCGGAAACCTGTGTGGGCCGTGGTGGAGTCGGGGGCGTTGCGGGTGCGGGCGGCGACCCGGTAGCGGTTGCAGTACGACTCGTGGCACAGGAACGAGCCGCCCCTGATGACCCGGGCGGTGCCGGTGGACGGGCCGCGCGGGTCCTGGCGGGTCTCGGGCGACTCGGTGGCGTGCCAGTCGGTGCTCCACCAGTCGGCGCACCACTCCCAGACGTTGCCCGCGACGTTGTGCAGACCGTAGCCGTTGGGGGCGAAGGCGTTCACCGGGGCGGTGCCCGTGAAGCCGTCCTCGCCGGTGTCATGGACGGGGAACTCGCCTTGCCAGATGTTGCAGCGGTGCCGCCCGCGCGGGGCCAGCTCGTCGCCCCACGGGAAGCGGGCCTGGTCCAGGCCGCCGCGCGCGGCCATCTCCCACTCGGCCTCGGTGGGCAGGCGCTTGCCCGCCCAGGCGGCGTAGGCGGACGCGTCGTTCCACGAGACGTGGACGACCGGATGGTTGGGGCGGCGCTCGATGGAGGAGCCGGGCCCCTCAGGGGCCTTCCAATAGGCGCCGGGGACCGCCGCCCACCAGGGGGCCTCGGGCACCGTGGCGTCCATGACCGGGGTGTCCGGCCGCAGGTGGGCGTGGAAGACGAACGACCAGCCGAACCGTTCGGCCTCGGTGACGTAGCCGGTGTCCTTCACGAACACGGCGAACTGCCGGTTGGCCACCGCGTACCGGTCGATCAGGAAGGGGGAGAGCCGGACGGTGCGGACCGGCCCCTCCCCGTCCTGGGGGAAGGCGTCGGGGTCGGCCCCGCCCATCCGGAACGCCCCGCCCGGGACGGCCGCCATCCCCTTGGCGACATCCCGCGGGGAGCGCCGCGGGATGTCGAAGCCGAAGGTGGGCGCGGCCGTGACCTCCGCGGAGAGCGCGGGGGCACAGCAGGCGGGGCGCTCGTGTGGTCGGTCAGCCAAGATGCTCCACTGTCACCGGGACCCCGTTGAAGACCGCGTTGCCGGACAGGGGGTCGATCTCCTGCTCGTCGGTGACCGCGTTGACGTTGACGCCGGCGTGCTCGCCCGCCACCCGGGTGCGGGTGCCCGGCCGGTCGTGCCCCCACCCGTGCGGCAGGCTCACCACCCCGGTCATCACGGTGTCGGTCGGCTCGGCCACCGCGTCGAGCGTACCGGCCCGGGAGGTGACCCGGACGAGGTCCCCGGCGGCCACGCCCAGCCGTGCGGCGTCGGCGGGGTTGAGCTGGAGGGTGCAGCGGTTGCTGCCGCCGACCAGTTCCGGCACGTTGTGCAGCCAGCTGTTGTTGGAGCGCAGGTGCCGCCGCCCGATCAGGACCAGCCCTTGGGGGGCGGGCGCGCCGAGGTCGGCGCGCAGCCGGTCGGCGTCGGCGGCGAAGGACGGCGGGCACAGTTCGACCAGGCCGGAGGCGGTGCACAGCACCTCGTCCAGGCGCGGCTCCAGCGGGCCGAGGTCGATGCCGTGCGGATGCTCGTCGCGCAGCCGGGCCAGGGTGAGTCCCTCGGGGTCGGCGCCGAAGCCCTCGCCGTAGGGGCCGAGCCGCAGCATCATGTCCAGCCGTAGCTCGGCGCCTCGGCCGGTCAGGGACTTGCGCAGCTCCTCGGGCTCCCGGCCGTGGACGGGGGAGCCGGGCATGGCGACGGCCTTGGCCAGGGTGTCGCCGACGATCATCTCGTCCAGGGCGGCCGGGTCGCCGTCGGCGCCAGAGGCGAGCAGGGCGAGCCTGGCCAGGATCTCCGCTTCGCTGGGACGGCCCTCCGGCAGCGGCACCACGGGGGCGGAGTAGCGCGCGTAGTTGCGGACGGTGAAGCCCAGCAGCGCCACGTCGTAGTGCGGGGTCTGGGCCGGGCGGGGCGGCGGCAGCACGACGTGGGCGTGCCGGGTGGTCTCGTTGAGGTACGGGTCGACGCTGACCATGAACTCCAGCCCGGCCATCGCCGCGTCCAGCCGGTCGGCGTTCGGCGCCGACAGCGCCGGGTTGCCGCCGATGGTGACCAGCGCCCGGATCTGCCCCTCGCCGGGGGTGAGGATCTCGTCGGCCAGGGTGGCGACCGGGAACTCCCCGAGGACCTCGGGCAGGTCGCGGACGCGGCTGCGCCACCGTCCGGTGGTGAACGGACGCTTGCGGCGGTAGACGGGCACGTGGGCGGCGCGGGGGAACATGGCGCCGCCGGGCCGGTCGAGGTTGCCGGTGAGGATGTTGAGGACGTCGATCAGCCAGCTTCCCAGCGTGCCGTGCGCCTGGGTGCAGGTGCCGATCCGGCCGTAGACGGCGGCCCGTTCGGCGGCGGCCAGCTCGCGGGCCATCCGGCGGATCTGCAGCGGGCGGATCCCGGTGATCCCGGTGACCAGTTCGGGGGTGAAGTCGACCGCCAGCGCCCGCAGTTCGTCCAGGCCGTGTACCCGGCCGGCCAGGTGGGCGAGGTCGACCAGGTCCTCGGCGAACAGCGTGTGGACGAGCGCGAGCAGCAGGTGGGCGTCGGTGCCGGGGCGGATGGGGACGTGCTGGTCGGCCAGCGCGGCGGTGCGGGTGCGGCGGGGGTCGACCACGGTGACCCGGCCGCCGCGGGCGCGGATGGCCTTGAGTCGCCCGGGGAAGTCGGGCGCCGAGCACAGGCTGCCGTTGGACTCCAGCGGGTTGGCGCCCAGCATCAGCAGGTGGTCGGTGCGGTCGAGGTCGGGCACCGGGATGGCCACCGGGTCGCCGAACATGTAGCCCGCGCTGACGTGCTTGGGCATCTGGTCGGCGGTGCTGGCCGAGTAGACGTTGCGGGTGCCGAGCGCCTTGATGATGGCGCCGCCGTACAGCGGCCCGGCGATGGAGTGGGCGGTCGGGTTGCCGACGTAGACCGCGACCGCGTCCCTGCCGTGCCGTTCCACGACCTCGCGCAGCCCGCGTCGCACCGCCGCGAACGCCTCGTCCCAGCCGGTCTCGGTGTGCCCGTCGCCGTCGCGCAGCAGGGGGACGGCCAGCCGGTCCGGGTCGCCGTCGAGGCGGCCGAGGGTCGCCCCCTTCGGGCAGACGAAGCCCTTGCTGAACGGGTCGGCGAAGTCCCCCCGCACGCCGGTGATCCGGTCGTCGCCGTCGAGGATGAGCTCCAGCCCGCAGAGGGCCTCGCAAAGCGGGCAGGTCCGATACGCCGTACGACTCATGGCCGCGCTCCTTATAGGTACGGGATCAGTCCAATGATGACCCCGTACCGCGGCGCAGCGCCATGACCCCTCGGGAAAGGGTACGGACCGGTTCACCCGGAGCCCGCTAACGCCCCCCGGCCTGTTCCTCCCGACTGTCGAAACGTTCGGCATCCGGGCCGGCGCGGTTCAGCGCTCCTTGACCTGCTCCTCCTTGGTGCCGAAGCGCTCGGCGTAGGGGGCCAGCGCGCTCCGCCGCTCGGCCAGGTCGAGGCCGATGTCGGCCAGCCGGTAGTCCACCCGGCCGTGCCGGCCGCGGGGGTGCTCGGCCATGTACGCCTCCATGGCCGCGCGGGTTTCGGTGGTGAACGGCTGGCCGGCCACCTCGTAGATGCGCTCCACCATGGCGATGTCGTCGGCCATGAACTCGTGGAACAGCACGTCGATCGACTGCTCCTTGGGGACCAGGTCGCGGTCGCGCAGGCAGCGTTCCATGTAGACCGCGGCCCGGTCGCGCCAGTACGCGCCGACGGCGTGCGGGTCGATCGGGGCGGTGGTCATCCGCAGCCCGTAGCACAGCATCGTGGTGAGCGAGGCGGTCACCGCCACCGGATCGCGGTGGGTGATCACCACGGTGGCGTCGGGGAAGACGCTCGTCAGCGGGCCGAGCTGCTCCAGGTGCTGGGGGGCCTTGAGCACCCAGCGCCCGCCGCCGCGCTGCCAGGTGACGGCCTTGAGCGCGGTGCGCAGATACTCGTAGGCGAACGTCTGGTCGGTGCCCAGGTACCAGTCCCGGTAGGACGGCAGCATGGCCTGGATCTCCAGGTGCGTGGACGCGAACGTCAGCGCCAGCAGGCCGCCCTCCTCGTGGGAGTAGGTCGGCGTCAGGTCGAACATGCGCTTCAGGTACGGCAGCGTGGTGTGCACCATGTGCAGCGAGCCGGCGACCCGTTCGACGCGCGGCTCGATCGTGCCCTCCTCGCCGGGCGGCGGGACGGGCTCGCACGCCTCCCAGTACGGCAGCGGGCGCAGCGCCGGGTCGGCCGACAGCAGGTTGTGCAGGTGGGTGGTGCCGGTACGGGGGAGCCCGGCGATGATGATCGGCCGTTCGATCTGCACGTCGTGGATCTCGGGGTGCCGGGTGAGCAGGTCCTGCAGCCGCAGCCGCTGGGTGAGCTGGGCGACCATCTGTACGTGCCAGACGACCTTGCCGTGGTCGGCCAGCCCGGCCTCCTCGCGCAGCGACCGGCACAGGATCTCCAGCGGCTCGCGGAACGCCTCGTCGCCGAAGTCCTCCAGCCGCCGCCCGGTCGCCTCGGTCTGCTGGACGGCGGCGGCCATCAGCGCCTCCGGCTCCAGCGGGCAGGCCGGCGCCATCGCGGCCATGACGGTGACGAGTTCCTGGGCCTCCGCGGAGAAACGCGGTTCGGCGAGATCATCGATATGGACGTCTGCGGGCCTCATGTCTCCCCTTCACCCAGTGGTCATCGCCGGACGCTACGGTCATATCGGCGGTGATCGGCACGCTATCCAATGAGGCGCGGACCGCCATTGGACGATGCGATAAGCGAAGAGGCGCGAATCCGTCTTCAGGCGATAAACTTGATCTACTGGTCAAGTAGGGAAAAAGACCATTACTCCCGGCACGGAGAGGAGCTACGGTGAAGGTAAGAAACCCGCTCGCCTGCCGCCGGGGGTGGTCATGGAGGCCTGGATCGTCTGGTTGATCGTGGCCGCCGCGCTGGGCACGGCGGAGTTGTTCACGCTGACCCTGGCCCTCGGGCTGCTGGCGGTCGCCGCGGTGGCCGCCGGGGTGACCGGCGCTCTCGGGCTGCCCCTGGCGGTCCAGGTGCTGGTGTTCGTGGCCACCTCGGTGGCCGGGCTGGGGGTGGTACGGCCGATCGCCGCCCGGCACGTCCGCCAGCCCCCGCCGCTGCGCTCGGGCGTCGCCGCGCTGATCGGCAAGCAGGCGCTGACGCTGACCGAGGTCAGCAAACGCGGCGGCCGGGTGCGCATCGGCGGCGAGGAGTGGAGCGCCCGGCCCTATGACCCCGACCTGGTCATCCCCGCCGACGTCGACGTGGACGTCCTGGGCATCGAAGGCGCCGTCGCGTTGGTCTACCCGAGGGAGTGAATCGTGGCCGCAGTGATCACCGGTCTCGTCATCGCATTGGTCGTGCTGATCGTGATGCTCCGCACCGTGCGGATCGTCCCCCAGGCGCGGGCCGGGAACGTGGAGCGGCTCGGCCGCTACCTGCGCACCCTGGAGGCGGGCCTGAACTTCGTCATCCCGTTCGTGGACCGGGTGCGCCCGCTGATCGACCTGCGCGAGCAGGTGGTCTCGTTCAAGCCGCAGCCGGTCATCACCGAGGACAACCTGGTGGTGCACATCGACACCGTGCAGTACTTCCAGGTCACCGACCCGCGGGCGGCCCAGTACGAGATCGCCGACTACATCCAGGCGATCGAGCAGTTGACCATCACCACGCTGCGGAACGTGATCGGCAGCATGGACCTGGAGGCCACCCTGACCTCCCGGGAGAAGATCAGCACCCAGTTGCGCGCGGTGCTGGACGAGGCGTCCGGCAAGTGGGGGGTGCGGGTCAACCGGGTGGAGATCAAGGCCATCGACCCGCCGCCCACCATCAAGGAGGCGATGGAGAAGCAGATGCGGGCCGAGCGGGACAAGCGGGCGGCCATCCTGACCGCCGAGGGCACCCGGCAGTCGGCCATCCTCACCGCCGAGGGTGAGAAGCAGAGCGCCATCCTGCGCGCCGAGGGCGCCAAAGCCGCCGCCGTCCTGGAGGCCGAGGGCCAGTCGCAGGCCATCGGCCGGGTCTTCAGCGCCATCCACCGCTACAACGCCGACCCCAAGCTGCTGGCCTACCAGTACCTGCAGATGCTGCCGGAGCTCGCCAAGGGCCAGGGCAACACGTTCTTTGTCATCCCCAGCGAGGTCACCAGCGCGCTGCAGGCGGTCAGCAAGGCGTTCGGCGGCTCCATCGAGGAGGCCACCCGGATCCCTGACGAGCCCACCGAGGCGCCTGAGCACGCCGAGCCCGTCCAGCACCTGGACGAGGAGGAGATGTCCAAGCCCAACGGCCCGGCGGAGCTGACCGCCCCCGCCCCCGAGGTCCCCGCCGCGTACGAGACGGCTCCGGAGCAGGCCCGGGACACCGCCAAGTCCTGAGCTCCGCCCGCCGCCGGATCCCGTCTTTTGTCACGTCCGTTACAAGATCGTTCGGGTGGAATCGTCCCGGAGGGTGATATCCCTCCGGGGCCCGGCCGGGTTAGGTTCTGCGCACTCGCGTGCGGTGGCGCCCGCATCCCCGTGGCCGTTCGGCGACGCGCGCCATCGGGAGCAGCGGAAGGACGTCCCGGCGATGACGATTTCCCATGGCGTGCGTTCCCATGGCGTGCGTTCCCATGGTGTGCGCCGGACACTCGGCGCGCTGGGCGCGGCGGTCCTCGGCCTCGGCCTGCTGCCGGGCCTGCCCGCCTCGGCGTGGGCCGCGGCGGCCTACCGGCCCGCCGACAACGGCGCGCGGATCGTCGGGCAGCGGCAGGTGGACGCCTCCAGGCTGGAGATCACGGTGCGCTCGCCGGCCGTGGGCCGCGACCTCAAGGCCACGGTGCTGGTGCCCAAGGGCTGGCGGCGCAACGCCAAGCGGACGTGGCCGACCGTCTACATGTACGGGGGCGGCGGCGGGGACGACCACACCACCTGGATCAAGCAGACCGGCCTGGCCGCGCTGGCCCGCAAGTGGGACACCCTCGTGGTCCTGCCCTACGCGGGATCGTTCGGCGGATACGTCAACCACTTCAACTACGGACGGCGCGGCAAGCCCCGCTGGGAGACCCACCACACCGTGGAGCTGACCCAGCTGGTGGAACGCAACCTGCGCGCCGGCTCCCGCCGGGCGGTGATGGGCATCTCCGCGGGGGCGCTGGGGGCGATGACCTACGCCGGGCACAAGCCCGGCCTGTTCAAGTACGTCGCGGCCTTCAGCGGCGTCCTGCACATAAGCCGCCCCGGGGTGCCGGCGATCCTCATGGCGATCAACGCCCGCTCCAACCAGGGCGACCCGTTCAACATCTGGGGTGTGCCGGGCGTGCACGAGGCGAACTGGAAGGCCCACGACCCGTACGAGCTCGCCCCCAGGCTGCGCGGCACCAAGCTCTACATCTCCTCGGGAACGACCGGTGAGCGCGGTCCCCTCGACCCCAAGAACCTCTCCGAGGAGGAGGCGACCCGCCTGCGGATCCTCGGCGGCCTCAGCGAGCAGCTCACCGGCGAGGCCTCCAAGTCCTTCACGACCCGGCTCCGCCAGCTCAAGATCCCGGTGACCACCCACTTCTACGGCAACGGCTGGCACGCCTGGCCCTACTGGAACCGCGAGATGCGCCGCGCCTGGCCGACCGCGATGAAGACCATCGGCGCAAAGCAGATCACCTGACACCGCCCCTGCGACAACGGCCGGGACCACCGCGGCCCGGTCGACCGTCGATGCCGTGAGGGGTACGGCGCTACTCGGTGGGCTGGGCGGCCTCTGTTTCCGCGGTGATCCAGCTGGGGTAGTCGTCCAGCCCGCCGATGATCGGGATGGCGGACACGGCGACGGCCGGGCCGTTCGTCGGCCCGGCCGTTCGGCGTCGCGTCGGCGGTCAGCCGGATCCGGCGGTCTCCCGTTGGCAGCCGGGGCACAGGCCCCAGTAGATGACCTCGGCTTCGTCGATCCGGTAGCCCGCGTCGGAGGCGGGCTCCAGGCAGGGCGCCTGCCCCACAGCGCAGTCGACGTCGGTGACCGCCCCGCAGCGGCGGCACACCAGGTGGTGGTGGTTGTCGCCGATGCGCCCCTCGTAGCGGGCGGGACTGCCGGCCGGCTCGATCCGCCGCACCAGGCCCGCGCCGGTGAGGGCGTGCAGGGCCTCGTAGACGGCCTGGGTCGAGACGGTCCCCACCCGCTGGCGGACCCGCTCGGCCACGGTCTCGGCGACCAGATGGTCACCGGACCGCACGGCCTCCAGGATCGCGACTCTGGCGGCCGTGACCCGCAGGCCCGCGCCCCGCAGGGCTTCGGCCGGGGTGGGCGGCTCGGGCGGGGTGGTCGGGTGGGCGGTCACGGGTGACACTCTGGACTCCTAAACCTGAATGGTTCAAGTTAATGAATGGTATTTCTCTGACTGGGGCGTGCGAGCCCATGCCGGGCTCAGCGGACGGCGGCGGCGACGGCGGATACGGCCAGGTCGAGCTCCTCTTCGGTGTTGTAGTAGTGGGGCGAGATCCGGACTCGCAGCGGCGGGCGGGCGCCCGCGTCGTACCGGTAGGTCTGCTCGGTCACCCGGACGTTGACGGGGCGCGGGGCGGCGGCCAGGCGCGCCACGATCTCGGGGGCGCCCACCGTCTCGTGGGTGAACGTCACGATGCCGCTCTTGCGCAGCCCCTGGTCGTGCACCGTGACCCCGGGCAGCTCGGCCAGCGCCGCGCGCAGCCGCTCGCCCAGCCCCGTCACCCGTTCCTGGATCGCCTCCAGGCCCAGGCCGAGGGCGTACGAGGCGGCGGCGGCCAGACCGAGCTGCCCCGCCGCGAACCGTTCCCAGGTCTCGAAACGGCGGGCGTCGGGGCGCAGCTCGTAGGAGTCGGGCCCCGTCCAGTCGGCGGCCCGCAGGTCCACGAAGGGCGGGACCAACTGCTGCGCCACCTCCCGGCGCGCGTACAGGAACCCGGTGCCTCGCGGCCCCCGCAGGAACTTGCGCCCGGTCGCCGACAGCAGGTCACAGCCGATCTCGGCCACGTCCACCACGAGCTGCCCCACCGACTGGCAGGCGTCCAGCAGGTACAGCGCGCCCGCCTCCCGGGCCAGCTTGCCCACCTCGGCCGCCGGGTTGACCAGCCCGTCATGGGTCGGGACGTGGTTGATCGCCACCAGCCGGACGTTCCCGGCGTCCAGCATCCGGGCCAGCGAGTCCAGGCAGATCTGCCCGTGCCCGTCGTCGGGCACCACCTCCACCACCGCGCCGTGCCGCTGCGCCGCCTGTAGGAAGCCCAGCGCGTTGCTGGCGTACTCGCTGCTGGTGGTCAGGATCCGCTCCCCGGCGCGAAAGGGGATGGCGTAGAAGGCCATGTCCCAGGCCCGGGTGGCGTTCTCCACGAAGGCGATCTCGTCCGGATGCGCGCCGACCAGCCGGGCCAGCACGTCGTAGGAGGCGGTGAACGCCTCGGCGGCGGCGTCGGCCGCCTCGTACCCGCCGATCCGGCTCTCCAGTTCCAGGTGACCGAGCACGGTGTCGTGGACGACGGCGGGCGGCAGCGCGGCGCCGGCGTTGTTGAGGTGGACGACGTTCTGGCAGCCCGGCGTCTGCGCCCGGATCCGGTCGAGGTCCAAGATCGGGTCCTTCCTGGGGGTTTGGTGCAGTATGGCCGCTACGTTGAGTGTGCCCAGCGAGCCGCCTAGATCACAAAGAGATCTCTCCGACATACCCGGACCGGCGGGGCGAACCCGGCGTTCCGGACCCGCGTCCAACCTGGCGACACGGATACAGGCGAAGCGGCGCGCACGGAGGCACACCATGGGACGTCGGCTGCGGGCCGCCATGACGGGAGCCGCCGCGACGGCGGCGATGACGCTGGTGACGGGGTGCGGGCCCCTGTCCCTGGCGATCGACGACAGTACCGGCCACAGCGCCGAGAACGCAGGCCCCGTCACCGTGGCCTTCGGCGGCGACGTGCACTTCGAGGGCCAGATCAGGGCCCGGCTCGACGCCGACCCCCGTACCGCCCTGGGACCCGTCGCCAAGCAGCTCAGCGCCGCCGACCTGGCGATGGTCAACCTGGAGACGGCCGTCACCACCGGCGGCACCCCCGCCCCCAAGCAGTTCGTCTTCCGCACGCCGCCGACCGCGTTCACCGCACTGGAAGCGGCCGGGGTGGACGTGGCCACCATGGCCAACAACCACGGGATGGACTACGGCGAGACCGGTCTGCGCGACTCGCTGGCCGCCGCCAAGCAGGCGAAATTCCCGGTCGTGGGCATCGGCAACAACGCCGCCGAGGCGTACCGGCCGTGGGGCACGGTGGTCGGGGCCACCAAGGTCGGCGTCATCGGCGCCACCCAGGTGCTCGACGACAACCTGATCGAGGCGTGGACCGCCACCGACGCCAAGCCGGGCCTGGCCTCGGCCAAGAACGCCCAGCGCCTGGTGCAGGAGGTACAGCGCGCCCGCAAGGACTACGACGTGCTGATCGTCAACCTGCACTGGGGGCAGGAGCTCAACAAGTGCGCCACCGACGCCCAGAAGCAACTCGCCGACCAGCTCATCACGGCCGGGGCCGACGCGGTGATCGGCAGCCACGCCCACGTGCTACAGGCGGGCGGCTACCTCAAGGGCAAGTACGTCCACTACGGGCTGGGCAACTTCGTCTTCTACAACTCCGGCCCCACCACCGGGCAGACGGGCGTGCTCACCCTCACCTTCACTCCTCCCGCCGGCCACAAGCGGGAGAGCGGCGCCAAGGTCACCAAGTCGCACTGGGCCCCGGCCTTCATCAACGGCGGCATCCCGCAGCCGCTCACCGGCGCCGAGGCCCAGCAGGCCCGCACCCAGTGGGAGGGCCTGCGGTCCTGCGCCAACGTCACCGCGAACCCCGCCTGACCTCCACCGAGCATCCGGAAGAACACACCCGGCGGAGGTAACCGCAGGTGGCCGCCGAAGCGTCCTGCCACTTGGCTAGGCTTGGGCGACTTCAGACCCGGAGGTGGGACACCGTGCGAAGGACGAGCGCCACAGCGGCGGCCCTGGTGGCGTTTGCGCTTGTGGCCACCGCGTGCGGCGGTGACGGGGGAGGCTCCGAGGCCCAGGGCGACACGAGCCCCTCCGCGTCCTCCGCACCGGCCAAGCGGCAGCGCCCGTCCGCCCCGCCCAAGGAGCCGATCATCCTGGCGTTCGGCGGCGACGTGCACTTCGAGGGCCAGCTCCGCGCCCGGCTGTCGAACCCCAGGACCGCGCTCGGCCCCATCGCCAAGACGCTGCGCGCCGCCGACTTCGCGATGGTGAACCTGGAGACGGCCATCACCACCGGCGGCACCCCCGCCCCCGGCAAGCAGTTCGTGTTCCGCGCCCCGTCGTCGGCGTTCACCGCGCTGAAGGCGGCCGGGGTGGACGCCACCTCGATGGCCAACAACCACGGCATGGACTTCATGGAGTCCGGCCTGCGCGACTCGCTGGTGGCCATCAGGAAGACCCGCTTCCCCACCGTCGGCATCGGCCGTAACGCCGACGAGGCCTACAAGGCGTACCGGACGACCGTCAAGGGCAACCGGCTGGCGGTGGTCGGCGCGACCCAGGTGCTGGACGACCACCTGATCCCGGCGTGGACCGCCACCGACTCCAAGGGCGGCCTGGCCTCGGCCAAGGAGGTCGACCGCATGGTGCAGGCGGTCCGCGACGCCCGCAAGGGCTCCGACATCGTGGTGGTCCACCTGCACTGGGGCGCGGAGATGCAGCCCTGCCCGCTGCCCCGCCAGCAGGAGCTGGCCGAGCAGCTCATCGAGGCGGGGGCGGACATCATCGTCGGCGGCCACGCCCACATCCCGCTGGGCGGCGGCTTCCTCAAGGGCAGGTACGTCCACTACGGGCTGGGCAACTTCGTCTTCTACTCGGCCAACGGCGCCACCGCCAACTCCGGTGTCCTGCTGCTGAAGGTCGAGGGCCGCAAGGTCACCAAGGCCGCGTGGAAGCCCGCCCGGATCTCCGGCGGCATCCCCCAGCTGATGACCGGCTCGGCCGCCACCGCCGAGTACCGGCGCTGGGTCGGCCTGCGCCGCTGCACCGGCCTGTCCGCCAGGCCGTGACGCCCGGCCGTGCCGCCCGGCTGGACTCTCCCACCGTGGGAGGGGCCAGGGTGACGGGGTGAGCGAAGACCTCCTCCCCATCGGGCGGTTCGCGCGGCTGTGCAGGCTGAGCGTCAAGCAACTGAGGCACTATGACGACCTCGGCCTGCTGACGCCCGCGTGGGTCGATCCCGGCTCCGGCTACCGCTACTACCGGCGGTCCCAGGCCCGTACCGCGATGTCCATCGGGTTGCTGCGGTCGCTGGACGTTCCGCTGGTGGCGATCGGCCGGGTGCTGTCGGGCGACGATCCGGCCGGGGCGCTGGGCGAGGTACGCGACCGGATGGAGGCGGATCTCGCCCGCCGCAGGCGCACGCTGGCGGCGCTCGACCGGGTGCTGGCCGACGGGCTGCCCCGCGTCGAGGTCACCGTGCTGCACGAGCCGGCCCGGCGCGTCCGGGTCGTACGGGACACGGCGACACCGTCCACCATCGCCGAGGTCACCGGCCGCTGTGTGGCGCGCCTGCTGGACGAACTCGGTGGCGCGCCTCCCACCGGGCTGCTGCTCGGCCTGTTCCCGCAGGACCTGGCCGAGGAGTTCACGGTGGGCGTCGCCGCCGAGGCCGGGGACGCGCAGGCCACCGACGTGCTGCCGGGCGGCGTGTTCGCGGTCGCCACCCATGTCGGCCCGTACGACCAGATCGATCTCACCGGTCACGGCCTGCTGGCCTGGTGCGGTGAGCGCGGCCACCTCCCGGTCGGCCCGATCAGGGAGGTCTATCTGACGAACCCCGCCGACACACCTCCCGAACGGCTGGTGACCCAGTTGATGATCCGGCTGGAGGACGCCCCATGACCCGGTACGAAGCCGAAGACGCCGAAGACAAGGCGGAGGCCGCCGAGACCGGCCCGGTGTGCGGGCTCGCGGCCGTCGGCCTGTCGGGCCCGCGGCCTGGAGCCGGCCGGTCCGCCCTCGGGCGGGGCGGACCGGCCGTGGGTCAGGCTTGGAGGCGGCGGAGCTTCAGGACGTTGTCGGGGCGGGTGGCGGGCCGTCCCTCGGGGTCGGTCATCGCGCTTTCGACGACTTCCTGACGTTCCACCCGCCAGTGCCCGGGGGGCAGGGCGAGGGAGTCGAGCACCTCCTGTGTCGTGGGCAGGTGCATGTCGTGGTGGCTGTCGGGCTTCCAGGACGGGGGGCCGGCGTGTCCGGCGATCAGGAGGACGCCGCCCGGCGCCACGGCCGAGGCGGCCTGCCGCAGGATCCGCTCGCGGGGCATGTCCAGCGGGGAGTGCAGGAAGCAGGCGGAGACCAGGTCGAAGGTCCCGGCCGGGAAGGTGTCCGCCAGGTCGTGCCGCTGCCAGTCGACGCGGTCGCCGACGCCCGCCGCCGTCGCGTGCTCGGCGGCCCGCTCCAGCGCGGTGGGCGAGATGTCGACGGCGGTGACCCGCCAGCCCCGCCCGGCGAGCCAGACGGCGTCGGCCCCCTCGCCGCATCCCAGGTCCAGGGCGGTGCCGGGGGTGAGGTCGGCGGTCTCACGGACGAGGATCTCGTTGGGCTTGCCGCTCCAGATCCGGTCGTCGCCGCGGTAACGCTCCTCCCAGAACCGTTCGGCCTCGGTGAGGGTTTCGTCGTTCATCGGTCGTCCTCCGTGTTCTCGATGGGAAGGGTTCACAGTCCGTGGCGGCGGTCGCCCAGGACGCGGTCGGCGACCTCCCGTTCCGCCGCGGCGGAGAAGGGGACGCGCCGGGCGGCGACGGCCAGGCGGGTGTCCTCGGAGATCAGGTCGCCGTTGATCGCCACGGCCGCGCGCATCCCCGCGGCGGCGGCCCCGATGACCGTCGCGGTGAGGTCGGCGACGTTGCCGGCCGCCCACACTCCGGGGACCTCGGTGGCCCCGGTGGGGTCGGTGGCGAAGTAGTGGCCCATGAAGTGGCCGTTCATGAGGTGTTCGGTGGTCCGCAGCCCCAGGGAGGCGAGCATCTCGCGGCGGACGGTCATGTTCGGGCTCACCACCAGCGCCTCGCACGGCACCGTCCGCCCGTCGGCCAGCCGCACGCCGGTCAGCCGGTCCCCGGTGATCTGCAGGCTCTCCACTCGGCCGGTCACCACCGTGACACCGCGGGCGGCCAGTTGCTCCCGCTCCTCCTCGGTGGGCTCGGGCGCGGTGTGCTGGAACAGCGTCACCCGCTCGCTCCACTGCCGCCACAGCAACGCCTGGTGGGCCATGAACGGGCTGGTCCCCAGCACTCCCACGGCCCCGTCGCGCACCTCCCAGCCGTGGCAGTACGGGCAGTGCAGCACGTCGCGTCCCCAGCGTTCGGCCAGGCCGGGCAACTGCGGCAGTTCGTCCTCCAGGCCGGTCGTCACCAGCAGTCGCCGTGCCCGGTGCCTGGTCCCGTCCCGCAGTACGACGTCGAACCCGCCCGCCTCCTGGTCCCGGCCGGGAAGCGCGTGGGCGGAGACGACCTCGCCGTTGACGATCCGGCCGCCGTAGGCGGTCACCTCGTCCCTGCCGACGGTCAGCAGTTCCGCCGGCGGCCTCCCTTCGTGTCCCAGGTAGCCGTGGACGTGCCCGGCGGGAGCGTTGCGCGGCTGGGCCGCGTCTATCACCAGGACGGAACGGCGGGCGCGGGCCAGCGTCAGCGCGCCGCTCAGACCGGCCGCACCGCCTCCGACGACCACCACGTCGTAGCCGTCCTGCTTCGAAGACTCTTGGTTCATTGAGCACCTCCGCGCCGAGGATCGGTGCTACCCGCCGGGATTGACAAGATTTGTTGCCAGGACGGCAAAATAACCGCATGGAAGACATGGACGATGTTCTGGAGGCCGTCGGGCCGCGGCTGCGGGCGCTGCGCCGTCAGCGCGGCGTCACCCTGGCCGAGCTGTCGCGGGTCACCGGCATCTCCTCCAGCACACTTTCCCGTCTGGAGTCCGGCAAGCGGCGGCCCACCCTGGAACTGCTGCTGCCGCTGGCACGCGCCCACCGGGTGCCGCTGGACGAGCTCGTCGGCGCCCCGATGACCGGCGACCCGCGCGTTCACCCGCGTCCCTTCACCCGGCACGGGAGGACCTTCGTGCCGCTCACCCGCAACCTGGGCGGGCTGCGCGCCTACAAGCTGATCATCCCCGGCGGGCGCCGCGACTTCGAACAGCGGACGCACGAGGGATACGAGTGGATGTACGTGCTGTCCGGCCGGCTGCGCCTGCTGCTCGGCGAGCACGACCTGGAGCTCAGTGCGGGCGAGGCCGCCGAGTTCGACACCCACATCCCGCACGCCTTCAGCAGCGCTGGTCCCGAGCCGGTGGAGATCCTGAGCCTGTTCGGCCTGCAGGGCGAACGCATGCACGTACGCGCCCGCCCTTCGTCCTGAGCCGTTCCCGGCGTGCGGTGGCCTGAGGCGCTCTTGGGGCGTGGCGCCCTGAGGCATTCCGGGGGCGTGGCTGCCTGAGGCGTTCCCGGGGTGCGGTGGTTTGAGGCGTTCCCGGGGTGCGGCGGCCGGGGCCGGGGATCTGGCGGTGGCGCGTGGTGAGCCGCCCTCCGTGGCGGGCATGCCCGTACCGGAGCGCCGTCGAGCCGAAGGAGCCCGTGATGCCGACCGGCCCACCTGCCGCGGGAGAGGTTCCGCCACCGGCAGGGTGATCGCGGATGAGCCGGCGCGGCAGCAGAGCATCCTCCCGCAGGCCGGGCCGTTCGGCCTCCGGGTCCACCACCGTGTACCAGGTCGGCAGGATCCCGCTGCGCCACGGCGAGGGCGGCCGGCGGCATCTCAACAGCGTGCAGGGGCTGGCCGCGCTCTCCCTGGACGCGCTCAGCTCGGTGGCCTACGGACCCGAGGCGGCCCTGCTGGTGCTGGCCGGGGCGGGCGCCGCCGCGATCGGCTCCACGTTGCCGATCACACTGGCCATCGTGGGCCTGCTGGCGGTGCTGGTGGTCTCCTACCGCCAGGTGATCGCCGCGCATCCGGACGGCGGCGGCTCCTACGCGGTGGCCAGGAGCCGGCTCGGCGGGCCGGTGAGCCTGCTGGCCGCCGCGGCGCTCATCGTCGACTACGTGCTCACCGTGGCGGTCAGCCTCGCGGCCGGCGCGGCCAGCCTGGCCTCGGCCTTTCCCGTCCTGACCCCGTACCTGCTGGAGACCTGCCTGGCGGGGCTGGCCCTGCTGGCGGCCGTGAACCTGTTCGGCATCGCGGAGAGCGCGCGGGTGCTGATGCTGCCCACCGTGCTGTTCGTGGGGAGCATCCTCGGCGTCGTGGCGCTGGGGCTGGCGCACTCCCACCCGGCCGCGGTGGTGGGGACGCCGACGCACGCCCCGGTGGTCGAGACGCTGGGGGTCCTGCTGGTCCTGAAGGCGTTCTCCGCCGGCTGCTCGGCGCTGACCGGTGTGGAGGCCGTCGCCAACGGCGTGCCCGTGTTCCGCGAGCCGCGGGTCCGGCGAGCCCAGCGGACCGAGCTGATGCTCGGCGTGCTGCTCGGGCTGATGCTGGTCGGGCTGGCGGTGCTCATCCACCGCTACCACGTACAACCCCGGGGGAACGTCACCGTCCTGGCCCAGCTGATCGCCACCGCCTACGGCACGGGCTGGCCCTACTACGCCACCAACATCGTGGTCACGCTGACCCTGGCGCTGGCCGCCAACACCAGCTTCGGTGGCATGCCGGTGCTGATGAGCCGGCTGGCCGAGGACGACCGGCTGCCCCATCTGTTCGAGCTACGCACCGAACGGCCCGTCCACCGGTACGGCGTCGTGGCCGTCGCGGTGTCGGCCGCCGTGCTGTTGGTGGCGGTGGACGCGCAGACCCACCGGCTGATCCCGCTGTTCGCCGTCGGGGTGTTCACCGGCTTCACCATCAGCCAGGTCGGCCTGGTCAGGCACTGGGTGACCCTGCGCCCGCGCCGCTGGCTCGGCAGGGTGCTGCTGAACGGGGCCGGCGCGGTGCTCACCTTCGTCGCCACGGCGGTGCTGCTCATCACCAAGTTCTGGGCTGGCGCCTGGGTGGTGGTCGTCGTCGTTCCCCTGCTCATGCTGCTGTTCGCCCGTATCCAGCGCTACTACGCCAGGGCGGGCGAGGAGCTCGGGCTCGGGCGGACACCGCCCAGGCCCGTTCCGTCGAGCGTGGCCACCGGCTCCGCGAGGCTGATCGTCATCCCCATCGCCGATATCAGCATCATGGTGGAACGGGCCCTCAGCACGGCCTTGGCCCTCGGCGGCGAGGTCGTCGCGGTCGCGGTGCGCTTCAATGCCGAGGAGGCGGAGGAGCTGAGCAGACGGTGGCTGCGCTGGGACCCCGGAGTCCGGCTGGAGATCATCGAGAACCCGCACCGTACGGTGGTGGGCCCCGTCGTGCACTACGTCCGTGAGGCGGCCGGCGAGGGCAGGTGGGTGATCGTGCTGATCCCCAGCGTCGAGCCGTGGCACCTGCGCTACGAGATACTGCACAACCAGCGTGAAGTGTTCCTGGCCGCCTGCCTGCAGCGGAACACCGATGTTCTGGTGTGCCTGCTGCCCTTCCGGCTCAGCGTCTGACGCCCTCCCCGGGCCGCCTTCAGTGTGGGTGCCGGGCCGTGAAGCACTCCGCGAGCCGGCGCAGTCCCTCGGCTATCTCGGACGGCCGTATGCCGCCGTAGCCCAGCATGAGGCCCGCCTGGGCGGGGTGCTCGCCGCAGTAGTCGGCGAGGGAGTCGACACCGACCCCCGACGCGTGGGCGGCCGCGATCACCCCTTCCAGATCAACGGCGGCGTCCGGGGCGAGCCGCGCGCACAGGTGCAGGCCGGCGGCCGAGGGCACCGGCTGGAGCAGGCCGGGCAGGTGCTCCCGGAGGCCCGTCAGGATCTTCGTACGGCGCACCGCGTACTCCCGGGTCGCCCTGCGGACGTGACGGGCCATCAGCCCCTCGTCGAGGAAGCTCGCCAGCGCCCCCTGGGAGATCGGGTCGCCGTGCCAGTCGGTGAGCCGCTTGGCGGCGCGCAGCGCGGGCCGCAGCGAAGCCGGGGCGACCAGGAAGCCCAGCCGCAGCATGGGCAGCAGCGTCTTGGAGAAGGACCCGACGTAGACGACACGGCCGTAGCGGTCGAGGCTCTGCAGCGGTTCGAGCGGACGGCCCTCGAACCGGTACTCGCTGTCGTAGTCGTCCTCGATCACCACGGCGTCGTTGCGCTCGGCCCAGTCCAGCAGCGCGGCGCGGCGCGCCAGGGACATCGGCGTGCCCAGCGGGAACTGGTGGGACGGCGTGACGTACACCAGTCGGGCATCGCGCGGCAGACGCGCCACGTCCAGCCCCTCGGAGTCGACCGGGACACCGGTCACCCGGGCGCCCAGCGACTGCAGCAGCAGCCGTGCCGGGCGGTGCCCCGGCTCCTCGACCGCCACGCGACACCCGGGCTCGACCAGCACCCGGGCGATGATGTCGAGCGCCTGCTGCGCCCCCTGGGTGACGATGATGTCGTCGGCGCCCGCCTTCACCGACCGTGCGACGCCCACGTACCGGGCGATCGCCGCCCGCAGGCCGGCGTGCCCGGCGGGCTCGGCATAGCCCGAGGGCAGGGAGGACCGCCGCAGCTCGCGGGCGATGAGCCGCCGCCACGTCTCCAGCGGGAACAGCGCGGGATCCGGCATCCCGACACGGAAGTCGTACGGCGGCGGCTCGGCGTGCCCGGCCAGGTCGGCAAGGGACTCCCACAGCGCCCGCGGTCGCACGCCGCCGCCCGCCGGCGCGTTCCTGGGCCGGGCCTGGGAGAGGGGCTGCTCGCACACGAACGTTCCGGCGCCGACCCGTCCGACGAGGAACCCTTCGGCGGTGAGGCGGTCGTAGGCCACCGCCACGGTGTTGCGCGAGACGCCCAGCCGCCGCGCCAGTTCGCGCGTGGACGGCAGGCGCTCCCCGGCCCGCAGCCGGCCGTCCAGGACGGCGTCGAGGAGCTGCCGGTAGATCCGGGTGGCCAGGTCGCCGCGTCCGGCGAGGCTGACGTGGAACTCCATCGGCGGCTCCAATGGCCCAATCTGTTCAACGGTTATTGGATCTTATGTCCGGCCAATCGCCCTCATAGCGTGCTGCTCAGAAGGTTCCGAGTGAACGGGTGTGAATCGTGAGCGGTCGTGGCTGGGCGCTGTTCGCCCTGATGAGCGTGATCTGGGGGATCCCCTACCTGATGATCAAAGTGGTGGTGGAGGGGGTGTCCGTCCCCGTCCTGGTGTTCGCGCGGACCGCGGTGGGTGCCGCGGTGCTGCTGCCGCTGGCCCTGCGCGGCGGCGGACTGGCCGGGCTGCGCCCGTACTGGCGGCCCCTGGCGGCCTTCGCGGCGCTGGAGATCATCGTCCCATGGTGGCTGCTGTCGGACGCCGAGCGCCATCTCACCAGCTCGATGACCGGCCTGCTCATCGCGGCCTCGCCCATCGTCGCGGCGGTGCTGTCCCGGCTGACCGCCAACGCCGAGCGGCTCAGCGCCGTCCGGTGGGCGGGCCTGGCCGTGGGGCTGGCCGGGGTGGCCGTCCTGGCCGGGCCGCAACTGCACGGCGGCGCCCCCTGGCCGATCGCCGAGGTGCTGCTGGCCGCCGCCTGCTATGCCACGGCCCCGCTCATCGCCGCACACTGGCTGCGGGACGTCCCGGCCCTGCCGATGACCGCCGCGTGCCTGGGCCTGGCGGCGCTGGTCTACACGCCCCCGGCCGCCATGACCTGGCCGGACGCCCTGCCCGCCGGACGGGTGCTGGCCGCCCTCGCCGGCCTGGCCATCGTCTGCACCGCCCTGGCGTTCATCGTCTTCTTCGCCCTCATCCGCGAGGTCGGCACGTCCCGGGCGCTGGTCTTCACCTACGTCAACCCGGCGGTCGCCGTCACCGCCGGAGTCCTGGTGCTCAACGAGCCCCTCACCGCCACGATCCTCGCCTCGTTCGCCCTGATCCTCGGCGGCTCCGTACTGGCCACCGCCTCCCAGTCCGGCGACAAGAACGAGACCACCACCGCCTCCCAGGCAGACGGGAACGAGGCCACCGCCTCCCAGGCCGGTGAGAACGAGACCGCCGCGTCCCAGGTCGGCGACGGGAACGAGGCCGGCGCCGCCCGGCAGGCTCCTGCGCCGGAACGCGCACCGGCGGGCTGCTGAACGGCCTCGCCGAGCCGGTTACGCCCCGGGCGCCGAGGGCCGGAGCAAAACCGTAAAGGTCCCGTAAGCGCCCCTTGCCATGGTGGACCCATCGAGCCGATCACCGGACCGGCCGGAACCGGAGAGACCGGTTCCCGTTCCTCACCGAAGGAGTTACCGCCATGACCACCGTGACCGCCGCTCAGACCGTTCAGACCGCTCCGTCCCAGCCCGCGCGCCGGCGGGCCCGCCTCACCGCCGTGGGGAGCGCGGTGCTGGTCAACAGCGTGCTGTACGTCGCCGGCCGCCTGGCGGGCGTCGACTTCAAGCTGACCGCGCCGGGCACCGTGGAGCCGCACCAGCTGATCCTGCCGGAGATCATCGCCTTCACCCTGCTGTTCGGCCTGCTGGGATGGGGGGCGCTGGCTGCCCTGGAGCGGCTGACCCGCCGCGCCCACGCCATCTGGGCGGTGCTGGCCACCACGGTGCTGGTCGTCTCGTTCGCGCCGATCTGGATCGAGCACGCCACCAGCAGCACCAGGGCCATGCTGGTCGTCCTCCACCTGGTGGTGGCCACCGCCCTGTTCCCCCTGCTGCGCCAGGGCCCCGGCGTCCCGGCGAAGTGACCCACCGGATCCACTCCGAAAACTCGAATACCGGACACGGCTGACGGCCCGGGACGTGACGTCCCGGGCCGCCGACGTTCCACGGACCGTACGGCTGCCTTCGAGGGGCATCCTGTGATCCGGCCACCGCGAAGGCCGAACGATCCCCCGGCCTGCTGCTATCCGTTCGGTTGCCGTCCGAGGCGGGTGAGCAGCGCCAGGGTCGTGTCGATGATCTGGCTGCCGTCAGGGGGAGGGGCGTCCGTGTCCCACCAGTGGACGGCGCTGATCTCCTGGTTGGGAGTGAAGTCGTCGTGGCGGGTGGCGACGTGGGCGGTGTAGATGGCGGCGTACTCGTCGCGCGGCGGGCCGGTGAGCCGGAAGCGTGCGTACCCGGCGAGGGTGAGGGCGGGCAGGTGCAGCCCGCTCTCCTCGTGCAGTTCCCGGACGGCTGCCTGGCGGGGTGTCTCGCCGGGGTCGATCCGGCCGCCCGGCAGTTCCCACTGCCGCCGGAACCGGTCGAAGACCAGCAGCAGATGCCGCCCGCACCAGACCACGGCCAAAGCCGCGGGCATCGGCGCGTCGTCCGGCACACCGGGAACGCGCATGACCGGTAGGAACGCCGTCAGTGCGTTCCCCTTCCCGTCCAGAGCCAAGACTCGGTCCATGCCCCCATGGTGAGCATTCGGTGCGCCCTGCGGCGACCCCTGCGTCGGCCCGGCGCCCGCCGGGCGGGTGCTGCCGGGGCCAGGGACGGGCGGCTTCCCGGATCGGCCGCGCACCTTGCTAATGGTAAGCAACCTATTGACACATTAGATCGGCGATCGTTATATCTAATGCTTGATCACCGGAGAAAGGCGTTAGAGATGGCCGTCGCCCCGATCGCCCGCACCGCTCACCGCCACCTCGACGTCGATGGCGTCCGGGTCTTCTACCGCGAGTCCCTGCCCGAGCGGACGGACGCGCCCGTGCTGCTGCTCCTGCACGGCTTCCCGTCCGCGTCGCACCAGTTCCGCCGCCTCATCGACGTCCTCGGCGCGAGCTACCGGCTGGTCGCCCCCGACTACCCCGGCTTCGGGCACACCGAGGTCCCGGACGGCTTCACCTACTCCTTCGACCGGCTCGCCGACATCACCGAGGGGTTCGTCCAGCGCCTGGGCCTGACCCGGTTCGTGATGTACGTGTTCGACTTCGGCGCCCCGGTCGGCTTCCGGCTGGCCGAGCGGCACCCGGAGTGGATCGCGGGCCTGGTCGTCCAGAACGGCAACGCCTACACCGAGGGCCTGTCGGACGGTGCCCGCGACTTCATCGCGCTGCGCCCCGGCACGCCCGGCGCCGAGGAGACCATCCGCGGCCTGCTGACCCTCGACGGAACGCGCGGCCAGTACGAGACCGGCGTACCCGACCCGGCGCTACTGGCCTTTGACGGCTGGACCCTCGACCAGCACTTCCTCGACCTGCCCGGCCGCAAGGAGGCCCAGGTCGCCCTGGCCTTCGACTACCACTCCAACCTCCAGCACTACGACCGCTGGCAGTCCTGGCTGCGCAAGCACACCCCGCCCACCCTCATCACCTGGGGCGTCGGCGACCCGTTCTTCCCCGAGCCCGGCGCCCGCGCCTACCTGCGCGACCTCCCCGACGCCGAACTCCACCTCTTCGACACCGGCCACTTCGCCCTGGAAACCCACCTCCCCGAGATAGCCCCCCTCATCGCCACCTTCCTCGACCGCACCTGGCCCCAGCAGCCCGCCGCGCGGCGCAGCCGGTGATTTCGCTGCGTCAGCTCGGCACCCGGGCGTCTCGATACGGGTCGTCGAAAGGCTGCGTGGAACGCTTCACGGCATCCATGACCGGTTGCATCGCCGGTCCCGCGGTGTAGTAGCGGCCTCGTGCCTCACCCTGGGGGGCGAGCCAGCGGAGACGGCACAGTTCCCGGATGTCCCTGATGGACTGCTGCACGCTCAGCTCGGCGTCCTGCTGGTAGATCGTGCGCCGTACGCGGGATCCCCAGAACGCGGGCAGGAGGGCGAACGCCGTCCGCTCGTCCAGGCCGGCTCCGGTGACGGCCTCCGAGAGGGCGATCCAGGCCCGGTCGAGGAGGTCGATGCGCCGCCTGGCCTGCTGAGCCTGTATGTGGTGGGCGCGCAGGCAGAACCTGATCCACGGATGGGTGTCGCGCTGCGGGCTCCAGCGCGGCCCGCCGACCTCTTCGAGCACCTGGTAGTAGGCATAGGTGTTCTGACCTCTGCCGAGCCACTCCTCGATCGAGGAGAACTCCGGCGGCATCAGCGCCTCCCGGGAGAACACCAGCGTCGACAGTGCACGGGACATCCGGCCGTTGGTGGCCTTGAGCACCTTCGGCTGCGGGGCCACCGTGACGTCGGCTGCGGGCCACCGTGACATTGGGTGCAGGGTCGCCGGTGCTGCGGTGTCACCCTGCTCGGGATGGTCTCAGCGGCTTTGGGGGCCGGGTCTTGGGAGCGGTCGGGGTGGGTCAGGGGGTCGCTGTTTCCTGTCGGGTGGGGCGGAAGGTGGTGAGGGATCCGGCGTAGACGGCGTGCAGCAGGTCGTCTGGGCCCCAGGCCAGGTCGGTGATGGGGGCGGGGCAGACGGCGATGGTCTGCTGCCGGATGCCGGTGAGGGGGTCCCAGAGGGCGATGACGCCGCTTTTGTTGCCGGTGGCTACCAGGGGGTGGCCGTTCTTGAGGGCGACGGTGTCGTGGTTGCTTCCGAAGGTGGGGCCGTAGGTGGTGCCGCCGAACGGGTCCCACAGTTGCAGTGTTCCGTGCCACGGCGGCTCTCCTGGGCCCTGGATGAGGAGCCGGGTGCCCGATTCGGCGAAGGTCAGGACGCGGTGGCCGTGGTTCACGGTGCCCAGGGGGGTGCCGAAGCGGAGGCCGTACATGTCCAGCCTTCCGTTCTCCAGCCGGTCGTCGTGCCAGGCGAGCAGGAGGGTGGGCAGGCCGTCCAGTTCGGTGATGTGCAGCAGTGGTGCCGGTCCGTGGGCGGGCAGGGGGCGCCGCCAGATCGGGGCGCCGGTCATCGCATCCACGAGGCTGAGCGTGCGGTTGTGCAGGTGGGCCAGCACCGGCCGGTGGTGCAGTTCGCCCACGGCCCAGGTGCGGTCGTCACCGATGCGGATGCCGGGGCCCAGGGGCTCGCCGGTGACCGGGTCCAGGTGCCGGATGTCGGGGCCGTCCTGCATGAATGCCACGTTCCGGTCGCCGACCGTTCGTACGGCCAGGTGATGGTGCTCCCAGGGAAGCGGGCGGCCGGGCAGGGAACGCGGCCGGTGCCTTGGAGGGGCGGCGAGTTTCCACCGGTTGTGGAGGGTGGGGTCGGGGCTCGGTTCGCCCTGCGGCGCCAGGACCGCCAGGTCGTGGCCGAAGGCCACCACCAGGCGGCCGTCCGGGCTCCAGGCGATCGCGCCGACCTGGTCGGGGAAGCGCAGCGGCGTGCCGATCGGCCGCCGGGTCCGCAGGTCCCACACCAGCACGGAGCCGTCCTGCGCGCCGGTCGCCACCAGGTGCCCGGCCACGGCCGCCGTGCAGCCCGGCTGCCAGGCGCCGAACGTTCCGCCCCGGCAGGTCGCGTCCACGGGATCCAGTACGCGCAGGCCCCCGCCGTACGAGACGGTCAGGAAGCCGGGGCCGTCCTGGTCCTCGACCACAGCGACGTCCGTGATGCGGGCGGACTCGTCGGAGGCGATCTGCCTGCCGGTGCGCAGGTCCCACAGCGGCGACGCCTGGCCGATGGCGGTGGCGACGACCGGTCCCCGGGCGGTCGGCAGCGCCGCCACCGCACGGGCCTCCTCGCCGTAGAGCGGGACCAGGCGCGGGCCGACCTGTTCGCCCGTGGCCGCGTCGAACACCAGGGCGCGGCGGCCGGAGTCCCCGACGACGATCGTCTTTCGGCCGTCCAGGTCGGCGCAGGCGACCGCCGTGGCAGAGCCGGTGGCGATCCGGGCGGTGCCGCCCAGGGGGGTGCGGGCGGCCGGGTCCAGCAGCGACACCGTGCCGTCGCTGCGGCCCAGGACGGCGGCGGTACGCCCGTCCAACTCGGTGAGGGCCACCGCCTCGACGTCTGTGCCGAGCGGGTCGCCGATCGGGCGGCCGTCGGTGAGGTCCCGTACCCGGGCGGTCCGGTCCTCGCCCAGGGAGACCACGATGGGACGGCCGTCGAGTACGCCGCACGCGATCTGCCGCACTGGCCGCTCGTGGGCGGGATGTTGCGGCCCGGTCGCCCACACCGGGCGCCAGGGCGAAGGCAAGCCCTGGGCCAGTTCGGCGGCGAGGTCGGGGGCGCCCCGGCGTACGGCGTCCAGGGTCAGCATCCACCGGCGGGTCACCGGGTCGGCGTGCTCGTGGCGGTGGTGGGATGTGCGGTAGACCGTGGCGATCAGCTTCTCCCGCGCCGAGCGCGCCATGCCGTGCGCGTGCAGCATCTCACCGGGTGCGCCCTCGGCCAGGGACTGCGGGGACCAGGGCTGCGGGACGTTCCCGCTCATCGGGCGGCTCCTCGGGTCGCGACGTGACCGGCACCGGGTTCGCCGCTTCCCGCTCGTGCCACGTACAGATCTTGGCCGCCGACGCGTCCGCAGACCATGCAGAACGACACACGGAGCTGTTTCCATCCTCAGTTGATGTGGTGGTGCAGGGTGAGGATCGCTTGAACGATGGCGGTGATTCGGCTGGGCGAGCAGCGGGCGCGACGCAGGATGTGCCAGCGTTTGAGAGCGGCGGCTCCTTGCTCGCCAACAGCGCGGACCTGGGCGTGATGCCGGTTGAAGAGCTTCTTGCGCCGACCGGGCTTGCGGTGCTCACGGCGTTTGAACGGGGTGCCGACGGCGCCGCCCGCCCCTTGATAAGCCTTGTCGGCGTAGCAGGCGATGGCTCGCTGGGTGAGCGCGTCGATGATGCCGTGAGCACGGGCTGCGGTCAGATCATGAGTTGAGCCGGGCAACGCCGGGGAGGCCCACGGCAACCGGCCGTGCGGATCGGTCAGGAACTGGATGTTCACCCCGTGCCGGTGGTGCTTGCCGGAGTAGTACAGCCGGTCGTTCGTTCCCGACAGCCGGTCGATCCCGGCCAGGGTGCTGTCCAGTTCCTCACCGGAATGGTCACGGGCTTCTGGCTGGTCGCCGGGCTCGCGGCCGTCTGCGGCGGCCCGTCCGTGGACGACGGGTAGCGCCTGGAGACCCCTCCGGGCCGGCAGAAGGTACGGCTCCTCGGCCGGTCCGGAGGCTGTGATCCGCCAGGCCGGGCGTGCGCGGTCTCTCGTCCGGAATACGAGAGATGCCCGGCCTGGAACCGACCGGGAAAGGGGTGATGCGATGTAGCGAACAATGTGCCGGAGCGTCAGGGCGGGATTTCCCGGCAGCCCCCGATGGGGAGTCCCGCCCGCCTCGCGGGAACGGCCATGGGCGGGAGAGCGCGTCCATGGCCCGTCAGAAAACGTGAACAATCCTCGGCAACGAACGGGATTCTGCCGATACAAGGAGGCCGGTATGGGAGAACACGAGAACAAGGACGAAAAGAAGATCAGGCAAGACGGCCGGCAGAAGGGCCGTCCGATTCCCCCCCAAGGACAAAGGCAAGGGCGGTGGCCGGCATGAGAAGTGACGTCCCCGACGTACGGGCGCTCGTTGACGCGCTCGCCGATCGGCTCACCGTAAGCGGCGCCATGACCGACCCCTCCTGGCGCGAAGTACTCCGCGAGGTGCCCCGGCACCTGTTCGCGCCGCCCGTGGCGTGGGCGGCCCCCGGGGGCGGCGGGCCGTACCGGATCGACGTGCGCAAGGACCCCGCCCGCTGGTGGGAGGCGGTGTACGCGCCCGGCACGGTGGTGCTCACCCAGTTCGAGGACGGCGCGGCGGACATCACCGGCGAGCCGGACGAGCCCGGCGAGCTGGGAGCGCCGACCTCGTCGCTGTCGGCCCCCGACATCGTCCTGCCGTTCCTGGAACTGCTGCACCCGATCCCCGGCCAGCGGATCCTGGACGTCGGAACGGGCAACGGCTGGACCGCCGCGCTGCTGTGCGAGCGGGTCGGCGACCGGCACGTGGTGTCGGCCGAGGTGGACGAACGCGTCGCCGCGCAGGCGGCGGCCAACCTGGAGACGGCCGGATACGCGCCGGAGCTCATCGTCGGTGACGCCGCGTCCTGCCTGCCGGATGGCGGCGGCGTCCCGTTCGACATCGTGCACGTCACCTGCGGTGTGGCGACGCTTCCCTACGCCTGGGTACAGCGGGCGCGGCCCGGGGCGGCCATCGCGTTCCCCTGGATGCCCGACTTCGGCTACGGCTACCGGGTGCGCCTGGACGTCATGCCCGATGGGACGGCCCTGGGACGGCTGGCCGGATCGGCGGGGTACATGATGATGCGGTCACAGCGCGGGCACCGCAGCACTCCCGTACGGGAGTGGACCGCCGCAGTGGAGGACTTCGCCACGTCGGAGACCCGCCTCGACCCCCGCCTGATCTGGCACACGCCGGGCGGCGGGCTGGAGGCGGCGATGTCCATGCTCGTTCCGGGTGTACGCGCCGCCCTGTTCCACGACACCGAGCCGACGGGCGAGTCCACCCTGTGGCTGCTGGACGCCGCCGGGCCGGGCGGACCCTGGGCCTCGGTGGACTACGTGCCCGGCAAGGACCACTTCACCGTCGAGCAGGCCGGCGACCGGAAGCTGTGGGACGAGGTCGAGGCCGCCTACTTCCAGTGGGTCCGCTGGGGCCGCCCCGGCCTGGATCGCTTCGGCCTGACCGTTGCCCCGGACGGCCAGCGCGTCTGGCTCGACGATCCCGTTCCCCACATCTGAACGGGATCGGCTCAGGGGCGACCGGCCTCGCCGTCCGACCTGGATCGGGCGATGAAGTCGCGGTACCAGGCGTAGGAGCTCTTGGGGGTGCGGCGTTGGGTCTCGTAGTCGATGTGGACGAGGCCGAAGCGGGGGTGGTAGCCCTCGGACCACTCGAAGTTGTCCATGAGCGACCAGACGAAGTAGCCCCGCACGTCGATGCCCTCGTCCACAGCCCTGTGGATGGAGGACAGGTGGGCGCCGAGGAAGGCGATGCGGGCCGGGTCGTCCACCGTGCCGGACGGGCCGGGCCGGTCGTCGTAGGAGCAGCCGTTCTCGGTGATGTGGACGGGCGGCAGGGACGTCGAGTAGGTCTCGTTCAGGGTGCGCAGCAGTGACAGCAGCGCGTCGGGGACGACGGGCCAGCCCATGCCGGTCACCGGATACTCCTCGACCGGGACGATCTCGAACGGCAGGGGGTCGCCGGGGGCCGGGGCCCTGAGGCGGGTCGGCTGGTAGTAGTTGACGCCCAGGAAGTCGATCGGCGCCCCGATCGCCGCCAGGTCGCCGTCCCGGACGTGGGACGAGGGGTCCGGGCCGCCGAGGACGGACAGGTCGGGGTACTGGGCGAGCAGCACCGGCTCGGTGAACAGGCGGTTCATGAACAGGTCGAAGGTCGCCGCCGCCCGCCGGTCGGCCGCCGAGGACTCGTCCTGCGCCCAGGCGGGCGAGTAGTGGTTGGCCAGGCCGACCCGCCGGGCGCCCTGGTCGCGCAGCGCGTCGACCGCCAGGCCGTGGCCGAGCAACTGGTGGTGGGCGGTGGGCAGGGCGTCGAGCAGGAGGGCGCGGCCGGGGGCGTAGACGCCGAAGGCGTATCCGTAGGCGGTGACCACGACCGGCTCGTTCAGGGTGATCCAGGTGTCGACGCGGTCGGCGAGCCGCCCGGCCACCAGGGCGGCGTAGTCGGCGAACCGGTGGGCGACCTCGCGGCTCAGCCAGCCGCCCGCGTCCTCCAGCGCCTGCGGCAGGTCCCAGTGGAAGAGGGTGGGGAACGGGGTGATGCCGCGTTCCAGCAGCCCGTCCACCAGCCGTTCGTAGAAGTCCAGGCCCTTGGGGTTGGCAGGCCCGCGCCCGTCCGGCTGCACGCGCGGCCAGGCGATGGAGAAGCGGTAGGCGTCCACGCCCAGGCCCGCCAGGAGCGCGAGGTCCTCGGGCCAGCGGTGGTAGTGGTCGCAGGCCACGTCGCCGGTGTGGCCGTCGCGGACTCGGCCGGGCTCGCGGCAGAAGGTGTCCCAGACCGAGACGCCGCGGCCGTCCTCGGCGACGCCGCCCTCGATCTGGTAGGCGGCGGTCGCCACGCCCCAGCGGAAGCCTGCCGGAAACGCCATCGGTCCTCCTCGGGCATGAACGCCAGGAACGCCAGGAACGTGAATAAGTCTCGCATTCTACCGGCGGGCAGGTCCGTACGGCGCGCCATCCGCCGGTTACGGGAAGAATGGGAGGGTGATAGAGACCCGGTCGACCCCACTGCGCCGTCGTCCCGCCCAGCGCCGCAGTGCCGAGAGGGTTCAGCGCATGCTCGACGCCTGCGCCGAGATCCTGGACGAGAGCGGCTACGACGGCCTGTCCACCACGCGCATCGCGCAGCGCGCCGAGGTGGCGATCGGCTCGGTGTACCAGTTCTTCCCCGACAAGCGGGCGGTGGCGCAGGCGCTGGCGCTGCGCAACCTGGAGACGTTCGGCGAACGGGTCTCGCGGCTGCTGGCCGAGGAGAGCTTCGCGCACTGGTCCGACACGGTCGGCGCCATCATCGACATCTTCGTCGACATGAACCGCACCGTGCCCGGCTTCCGGGTGCTGCGCTTCGGGGACGTGGCCGACGTCAACCTGCTGGACGAGTCGGCCGACAACAACTCGGTGGTGGCCGAGCGGCTGCGGCTGCTCATCGTGGGCGTGTTCGGGGTCGCCGACACCCCGGAGACGGCACGGGCGATCTCCATCGCGGTGGAGGCCGCCGACGCGGTGCTCAAGATGGCCTTCCGCCGCGACCCGGACGGCGACCCCGCCGTGCTGGCCGAGGCCAAGCGGCTCATCCACGGCTACCTGGCCGGACATATCGACATGTCATGATTTGCCGCTGGTGTGGAAGACTCCGCTTGCTTTGACGGGATCCACAATGGAGGGCTCGGTGAGCGGTATGAACGTCGACAGACTCCAGGCGTGCACCAGATTCCTGGTGCGGCAGCGCATTCGGTTCATGGTCAACCAGTACGAGGTCCACACCGAGGCTCAGGGCGGCTCGGAGGGGGAGTTGGTCGCCTTCGCCCAGCAGAAGCGGCTGGCCTTCAAGGAGGAGGTCACCCTCTACAGCGACACCGACAAGAAGAACCCGTTCCTGAGGTTCAAGGCGCGCAAGCGGATCGACCTGGGGGCGACCTACGACGTCACCGACGCGGCCGGGCAGCCGATCGGCACGTTCAAGAAGGACTTCGCCAAGTCCCTGCTGTCCTCGACCTGGCATCTGGAGCAGCCCGGCCTGGGCGTCACCACCGGCAGCGAACGCAGCCGGGCCGTGGCGTTGCTGCGGCGGGGCTGGGAGTTCATCCCGTTCGTGTCGAACCTGCCGTTCGCCTGGCCGTACCACTTCGACTTCGTGGCCGGTGACCAGGTGGTCTTCTCGGTGGACAAGAAGTTCGGGCTGCGCGACCGCTACGTGGTCGACATCCGCGACCCGCGGCTGGACCGCCGGCTGGTCATCGCCCAGGCCATCGCACTGGACGCGTTGCAGTCCCGCTGATGTGCCGCTGACGTACCCGCTGACGTACGGCCCCGCCGGGACGCTTTGCGGGACCTAGCATGACCGACTGGTCACGCTATGAGGTGGAAGGCGCCGAGGTATGGTCTGGCCTCTCTTTACATGTTAGGAAGTGATGTAAAGAACGGTGGGCCTGCCGTCCGCCCCGCCTCATTCCGAGGAGGCTTCGCCCGTGAGCTCATTCGACCGTTACGCCACCACTGTGCCGAAGGACACCTGGGATGTCCCGATGGCCGGAGACGCCCGTTTCACCTGGGAGTACGACGGGGGCCGCGACCGGCTGCTGGCGCTCTACCAGAAGGGCAAGGACAAGCAGTGGGACGCCCAGCTGCGCATCGACTGGGACCAGGAGGTGGACCCGTACAACGTGGCGGGGCTGCCGGAGAACTTCAACCCGCTGTTCGGCTCCCAGATCTGGGAGAAGATGAGCGAGGCCGACCGCCAGGAGTTCGGCCGGCACCAGGGCTCCTGGCTGTTCAGCCAGTTCCTGCACGGTGAGCAGGGCGCGCTGAACGTCTCCGCGCGGATCGTGCAGTCCGTGCCCGACCTGGACTCGAAGTTCTACGCGGCCACCCAGACGATGGACGAGGCCCGGCACGTGGAGCTGTACGCCAAGTTCGTGCACGAGAAGATCGGGATGTATTACCCGATCAACCAGGACCTGGCCAAGCTGCTCAAGGAGTCCCTCGACGACAGCCGCTGGGACCTGCCCTACCTCGGCATGCAGGTGCTCATCGAGGGCCTGGCGCTGGCGGCCTTCGGCCTCTACCGGGACATGGCGACCAACCCCCTGGTCAAGCAGTTGCTGGCGTACGTGATGCAGGACGAGGCGCGGCACGTGGCGTTCGGCCGGCTGGCGCTCAAGGACTACTACGCCGAGCTGACCGAGAAAGAGCGCGCCGAGCGCGAGGAGTTCGTGGTCGAGGGCTGTTACCTCATGCGCGACCGGTTCAAGGGGCGGGAGATCTTCGAAACCCTCGACATGCCGGTCAAGGAGTGCATGGCGTACGTCGACAACTCCGACATGTACACGCTCTACCAGTCGCTGCTGTTCAGCCGGATCGTGCCCTGCGTGAAGGACATCGGGCTGTGGGGCGACAAGGTGCAGGCCGCCTACGCGGACATGGGCGTGCTGGAGAACGCCAAGGCCGATCTGACCGCCCTGATGAAGCAGGACGAGGAGATCGCCGAGAAGTACGACGAGCAGCGCCACCAGCAGGAGCTCGCCGTCCGCAGGCAGGAGGTCGACGAGGCCATCGCCCTGGGCTCGCAGTAGCCCGGCGCACGGCGACGGTGCCCGCGGGGGCGCCCGGCGACGGCCGGGCGCCCCCGCGGCTTTTTGCGACATAAGACCATTGAACGCGGTATATCGATGGCCGCGGATTGGTTTACGGCAATCTCCAGAGGTCCCCAAATTCCTTCTTGAATTCGTTGTGTCCGGCGGGTGGATGTACTAGCGTGCCCGCTCGACGGTGCCGCCATGGCCGCGGCACATGTGCAGGGTCGAGCGAAATTCTCGGGGGAAAAATGAATCGATCTCTCAACAGTCTGGTCAGAGTCTCGCTACTGGCGTCGGTGGTCGCGGCCGTCGTGCTGTCGGCGGGGGTCCGGGCGCCGGCGCACGCCACGGTGGGGCCGGTCGACAACGTGACCGAGGGGGCGACGCGCGCCATCGTTCCGCTGGTGGCCGGCTTGGCGGCCCCGAAGGCGGCGCCGGCGGGGGCGGCCCGGGCGGATGCCGGCGCGCAGGCCGGAGTCCGGCAGCGGCCGCCGGCCGGGTACGCCGAGGGCACCGTCATCCAGACCAGCCGGCAGCCCGGCCGCGGTCGAGCGCAGTCCGAGTGCATGCCCGCCCGCCGGGGCACGGCGGAGTTCGAGGGCACGGTGGACGGCCTGTACGGCCCCGACGACCGGGCGCAGCGTGCCGCCCGGCCCGACAAGTCCACCACCGGCAAGTCCACCACTGGCAAGGCCGCCACCGGCAAGCTCGCCGCCAAGCCCGGTCAGGCCCGGCAGTGCGGGTCCGCGGAGGACGCGGGCGAGCAGGGCATGGCGCGGTCGGCCGGTGACCTTATCGCCGGCCTCACCGGCGCCATCCTGCCCGCTCTGCCGGTGCTCGGCTCCCTGGGCAACCCCCAGGTGGCCCCGACGGCGATGCGTACGACCGCCCCGTCGAACGCCCGTGTGGCGGAGCAGTCCGGCCCGCTGCCTCTCGGCCCGCTGAACGATGTGCTGCCGCTGGACGGGCAGAGCCCGCTGAGCGCGCTGCTCGGCGGCCTCCCCGGCATGACGACGGGCACCGGGCCGTCAGGGGCCCTGCCCGGCCTCACCGAGTCACTGCCCCTGGCGGGCTGACTCCCACAGTCGACGCCACAGGACACCAGGTCGAAGGGCGTGCGTTCCGGATCTTCCGGGTCGCACGCCCTTCTACTTTCCTTTTAGTCATTATCTTGTTACCTGGTCGAGATGGGCACTGGTGCACACAGTGATTTGATCTTGGATGTGGTCACGATGTGCATTCAGGCGAACTCGCCTCGTCGAGGAATGCCGTGACAAATCCCACAAACCCCCCTTCGATGGCTTGATTCACGGCAGGGGCGACGTACGGTCTTGGACTTGTGTGCGGTTCCGGCATGCCGGAGAGGCCGGAAGAGAAAACCGGGGCCGCGCGTACCGGACGCCATTGCGCGTGTGCTCCGCGACGATGCGGACCATCCGCGCGCATATGTTCCGCGACGACGCGGAACGCCTGACCCGCTTTCCGAGGGACGACCCCGCGGACCCCGCGATGCCGGGCAGGCCGATCTCAGCTCCGGTGGCGCCCACGGGTGGAGACGCATGGCCGCATGCCGCCCACAGGGTGCCCGGAGGCGGTGTCCGGGGTCCTGTCCCCCAACGAAGGATCTCTTTGTGCGTGCCTGTCTTCGCACCCTGCTGACCGTTTCCGGAGTCGCCGTCGCCGCCGTTCCCGCCGGCGCGTGGGCGCTGAACAACACCGAGGAGACCGGCCGGGCCGCCGCGGCGCCGCCCGCGACTCCCGCCACCTCCCGCCCCCTGGCCAAGGACCCGACCAAGGACCCGGCCAAGGACCCGGCTCCCCGCAGGCCCGCCGCCACGGCCGAGCCGAGCAAGACCCGCGAGGCCGAGCCGCGCGAGAGCCGCGAGCCCGCCGCGGCCCAGGACTCCAAGCCCCGCAAGCCGAAGTACCGGGTCGTCGACACCGGCGCGTGCCAGGCGTCCTACTACTGGGAGCCGCAGCCCACCGCCAGCGGCGAGCGCTTCGACCCGGACGCGCTCACCGCCGCGCACAAGACGCTGCCGATGCACTCCAAGGTCAAGGTGACCAACAAGAACAACGGCAAGTCGGTCGTCGTCCGCATCAACGACCGGGGCCCCTACGTCGGCGGTCGCTGCCTCGACCTCTCCAAGGCCGCGATGGCCTCGGTCGGCGGCACCGGCTCCGGCGTCATCCCGGTCAGGTACCAGGTCCTCGCCAAGTCCTGACCCGCCCCGCCTCCCTTCGCCGACCGCGCGACCCGCTCAGGGAACGCCGCCGTCCGCATCTCCGCAACGAAGCGGAACGGACGCGGCCGCCCGGCGGTCCGAAGCCGTTCCAGACATCGGGGCGGTCAGACCGTGCGGCCGGGGAACAGGGACTCGCGCCGGACGATGCGTCCCTCGCGGAAGTGGTGCCAGTCGGTGAAGCGGATCCGGACCTGCTGGCCGTCGCGCAGCCGGCCGTCGAACCTGCCGCGGACCGCCACCCACTCGGCGCCGGTCAGCACCTGGTCCAGGGTGTGCGCGCCGGAGTCGATGATCCGTTCCTGCTCGTAGAAGCGGCGCAGGGCGGCGATCCCCATGATGCGGGGAGTGCCCTGCCGCTCGTAGACGATGTCCTCGTCGAACAGCGCCAGCAACTCCTCCAGCCGGTGCGCGTCGACGTGGTCGTAGTAGCTGCGGACGATGGCTTCGAGCGTGGCCGTGGCATGGGGCATACGGGCTCCAAGAGGGGGGGAGAGCTCCGGCGCCGGTCGAAGATCGGCGGTGCGCGCACGTTATCCGCGCGCCGCCGGGGACCGCCAGGGAGGTCGTGGGATTTCGCCGAGGACGCCAGAACGCCCGGCCAAGACATGGCCGGGATGTCTTGCGCCGCGTCCGGCGGCGCGCTAGCCCCCGGCCGCCGGGCGATTCGGGTGGATTCGGCCGCTCCCGGAGGGAACATCTGGGGCCCGTGAGGCGTCCTAAACAAGTGTGGGCGCCTCGGGGGCGCGTCCACACATGCTTTGTGTCGGAGGACGACCATGGACAAGAGCCGGCGAACGGCCGCGGCGGGCCAGGCGTGGCAGATCTACCGCGAGACCCAGCGGCCGGGGGCCCCTGGCCTGTGGCAACGGGCCAGGGCCGTGCCCGGTATGATCCGTGACGCCGCGCGCGGCGACTACAAGGGGCTGGGCCACGGCAAGCTGGCCCTGCTGCTCTTCGGCGTGGTGTACCTGCTGTCGCCGCTGGACGCCATCCCGGAGTTCCTCCCGTTCATCGGCGTCGCCGACGACCTCGGCGTCGCCCTGTGGATGCTGGCCACCCTCGTCTCCAACGCCGGCGACTACGTCGACTGGCGCCAGGGCCGACCCGGCGTGGTCACCGGCGAGGTCATCACCGACCCGTCCTGACCACCCGCCCGGAGCGGGTCGCCCGTCCGGAGGTGGCTGTCCGAGGCCGCTCGCCTGGCACCGGCCACTCGCCGGTCCGCTTCGCAGCGCGGGTGGTCGTGCCGCGTGCTGCGGTGTCGCGACCGTTCCGGAGGTCATGTCGGCCTGGCCTGATCCCCGTTCCGAGGAGGCGGGTCAATGCCTGACCCCGTTCCGGGGGTGTGGGCCGGGTCAGTCGCCGGGAGTGAGGTCGCGGGCGAAGTGTTCGGCGGTGCGGTGCATGAGGGGGACGACGTCGGTCACCATCTCGCGGGTCAGCCGGCCGGACGGGCCGGAGACCGAGATGGCCGCGGGGGTGGGGGCGCCCGGCAGCGGTACGGCGACGCAGCGGACGCCGACCTCCTGCTCCTCGTCGTCGATGGCGTAGCCCTGCTCGCGGATGCGCGCCAGCTCGGTCAGCAGGGTGTCCGGGTCGGTGATGGTGTGCGGGGTGTGCGCGGCCATGCCGGTACGGCCGATGATCTCGCGGACCGTCTCGGCGGGGAGCTGGGCCAGCAGGGCCTTGCCCACGCCCGTGCAGTGCGGCTGCACCCGTCGTCCCACCTCGGTGAACATCCGCATGGAGTGGCGGGAGGGGACCTGCGCGACGTACACCGCGGCGTCGCCCTCCAGCACCGCCATGTTGGCCGTCTCGCCCACCTCGTCCACCAGCCGGGCCAGGGCGGGACGCGCCCAGGTGCCCAGTAGCCGGGTGGCGCTCTCGCCGAGCCGGATCAGGCGGGGCCCCAGGGCGTAGCGCTTGGACGGCTCCTGCCTGACATAGCCCTGGTTGACCATGGTCCGCATGAGCCGGTAGATCGTCGGCATCGGCAGCCCGGACCTGTCGGTCAGCTCCGACAGCGCCATCTCGCCTCCCGCGTCGGCGAGATGCTCCAGCAGCTCGAAGGCGCGTTCCAGGGACCGTACGGCCTCGGCCACCGACGACTCCTCTCCACGGGCTCCCGGCCTGGTGCCGGTGGGCGGACCCCATCTTACGGAGTTCGTTTTTCACTGTACGAAACGAACGGCCGGAGTCGCGGGTCACGTTACGGGCGGTCGTCGCCGGGCAATACTGACAAAGCCCGGTGCAGGACGCGCCGGCCCCCCGGCGACCGGCTCACGGGAAGGGGGCGGGCATGGTCCTCGGGGCGCGCACCAGGTCCTCCTCGGCCGGCCGTGCCCTGGCCTGCGCCGTCCTCGGGGTCGCGCTGCTGCTGATCACCCCGCCCGTGACGGCGTTACCCAGGGACCTGGCGATCTCACCGGCCCGCCACACCGACCGCTCCGCGCCCGGCGTGACGACCTATGCCGTCACCGTCCGCCCGCGCGCCGCCATGGCCGAGGGCGTGACGCTCACGCTCGGGGCCGGGCCGGGAAGACCGGCCAAACGTCGCTCGCCCGGCCGGGACGCCGAGGGCGTGCGGATCGTTCCCCCGCCGGGCTGGCGCCCGCAGAGCTGGGCCGGCCACCCGCGGTACTGCCATCCCGCGCACGGCGCGATCATGCTGCACTGCGCGCTCGGCAACCTCGACCGTCCCCGGACGGTCCATCTCACCGTGCGCGGGCCCGGCGCCGCCGCGCCGCCCGGCCTCACCGCCGTGGCGCAGAGCCGGACCTCGCGGGGCCTGGCCATGGCCCGGCTGCCGGCCGCCCCGGCCGCACGGGGCGTGACCGAGGAGTCCCCCTGGGCGGTGATGATCGCGATCGTGCTGGCGGTCGAGGTCGCGCTGTTCTGGATCGTGGCCTGCGTGGGGCTGTGGCGGCACCGGGTCACCGGCGACCGGGACTCCGCCGACGAGTGATCGCCGCCGGCGGTTGTCACCGCCATGACAAACCCTGCGTCCGCTAATGTGCGGCGTAGACAATGGCGACCCTTCCTACCATTGGGTAGTTTTTCGCACGATGATCGCCGTCTGCCGGCTCGGCCTGCTCCGAACCGGCGTTCTTGGTCGCCTGCCGGCGGTGCCCCTCCCTCCGGCGCCTTCCGGCCTTCCACCGGGAGATGAACCATGGCCTTGGGTGCCCTGCTGGCCGAGCTGTCCTCCGACGGTCCCGGCCGCCGGCCGCTGATCGAGCTGGTCGGCCGCTGGGCGGTGGAGAAGCCGGACGCCCCGGCGTTCACGTTCGTCGACTTCTCCCTGGACCCCCAGGGCGCCGAGATCACCCTGAGCTGGGCGGAGACCGACCGGCGGGCGCGGGCCACCGCGGCCGCGCTGCGCCAGGCAGCCAAGCCGGGGGAGCGGGCCGCGCTGCTGCTGCCGCAGCGGCACGAGTACATGATGACGATGCTGGGCGCCATGTACGCCCGGGTGGTCGCCGTCCCGCTGTTCTCCCCGGACCTGCCCGGCTACGCCGAGCGGCTGATCGGCGCCTACACCGACTCCGAGCCGGCGGTCATCGTCACCACCCGCGGCTCGCTGCCGCACGTGGAGAAGTTCCTGGCCGACCAGGACGTCACACCGCCCCGGCAGATCCTGTTCGCCGACGAGATCGACCCGGCCCTGGCCGACACCTGGCGGGACGAGCCGATCAGCATCGACGAGGTCGCCTACCTGCAGTACACCTCGGGCTCGACCCGCCGCCCGGCCGGCGTGGAGATCACCCACGGCAACGTGGCGGCCAACGCCCGGCAGCTGTGGTCCGGCTGGGCGCCCGACCACCCCGACCCCGAGCTGGTGACCTGGCTGCCGCTGTTCCACGACATGGGTCTGATCGCGGCGATGGCGCTGCCGCTGGTCAAGGGCGACCACGTCACCTACACCGACCCGGTCGCGTTCCTGATGAACCCGATGCGCTGGATGCGGCTGCTGTCCGGCCGCACGTGGGTCTACACCGCCGGGCCCAACTTCGCCTACGACTACGTGGCGAGCCTGGCGAGCCCCGACAAGATCGCCGACCTGGACCTGAGCGGGCTGGTGACCTGCCTGAACGGGGCCGAGCCGATCCGCCCGGCGACGCTGAACGCCTTCTACGAGGCGTTCGCCCCGGCGGGGCTGCGGCAGAGCGCGCAGGGACCGGGGTACGGGCTGGCCGAAGCGACCGTGTTCGTGACCGCCGCGGCCGACGACGTCCCCCCGAAGATCGTCACCGTGGACCGGGACAAGCTGGCCCAGGGCGAGCTGGCGGTGGCCGACGAGACGGCCGAACGGACGACGGCGCTGGTGTCGTGCGGCCGCCCGATGGGCCAGTACGTGGCGATCGTGGACCCCGACACTTGCGCCGAGCAGCCGGACGGCCGGGTCGGCGAGATCTGGGTGCACGGCCCCAACGTGGCCCCCGGCTACTGGCGCAACTCCGAGCGCAGCCAGGAGACGTTCGGCGGCGTGCTGGCCGATCCGGGCGACCTGCCGGCCGGGCCGTGGCTGCGCACCGGCGACTACGGCGTCGTCTTCGAGGGCGAGCTGTACGTCACCGGCCGCATCAAGGACCTCATCATCGTCGACGGCCGCAACCACTATCCGCAGGACATCGAGCTGACCGTCCAGGAGGCGCACCCGGCGATCCGGCCCGACCACGTCGCCGCGTTCGCCGTCGAGGGCGCCGAGACCGAACGGCTCGTCGTGATCGCCGAGCGGAACCGCCGGGTGCCGCTGCGTCAGCTCGACCTGGCAGAGGTGGACAACGCCGTGCGCAGCGCCGTCAACGTCGAGCACGAGATGAGCGTGCACGAGTTCGTTCTGGTCGAACCTGGCGTAGTGTCGCGTACCACCAGTGGGAAGGTGGCCAGAGCCGCCACCCGGCAGCGTTACCTCGACGGCGCGCTCCAGACCACGGCCGCGCGCCTGGCCGCCCACACCTAGCGCCGTCGGCCGCCCCCGGGGGCTGCGGTACGACTGAGGAGGACCATGCTCGCGGGTCTCGGCCGTCTTCTGCACAGACGACGGTGGACCAGTCTTGTGCTGATCCTGCTGCTCACCGTGGTGGCGGGCGGCTGGGGCCTGGGGGTGCTGGCCAAGTTCAAGCAGGGCGGCTTCGAGGACCCCAAGGCGGACTCGACCCTGGTGGCCAAGCTGGGGGCCACCTACTTCACCAGCACCAACCCCGACATCCTCGTGCTGTACCGCAGCGAGACGATGACGGTGGACGACCCCCGGTACATGGCCGCCGTGGTCGGCACGGTGGCCAGGCTGCCCAAGCAGCACGTCCAGGAGATCATCACCTACTGGTCCTTCGAGGGCGAGGCCGCCACGTCGTTCGCCTCCCACGACCGGCACGCCACGTTCGCCGTGATCAAGCTGACCGGCAAGGACGACCTCGCCAGGCTGACCGCCTACCAGGAGGTGCAGGACCGGCTGGCGGCGCCGGGGCTGGAGACCAGCCTCGGCGGCTCGATCCCGTTCGGGGTGGAGTTCAGCGAACTGGTCGTCAGCGACATCGTGAAGGCCGAGATCGTCTCGATGCCGATCCTGATGGTGCTGCTGGTCATCGTCTTCGGCGCGGTGGTGTCGGCGGCGCTGCCGCTGGTCGTGGCGCTGTTCTCGATCGTCGGCGGGCTGGCCGTGCTGCACGTCGTCACCTATGTCACCGACGTCACCGCGACGGCCCTGGAGGTCGTCACGATGATGGGTGTCGGGCTGGCCATCGACTACTCGCTGTTCATCGTCAGCCGCTTCCGGGAGGAACTGGCCCGCGACGGCGACCGGGAACGGGCACTGGCGGTCACCATGGCCACCGCCGGGCGCACCATCGCGGTCTCCGGCATCACGGTGACCGCCGCGCTCAGCGGGCTGCTGCTGTTCCCGCAGATGTTCCTGCGCACCCTCGGTCTGGCCGGGATGGCGACCGTGCTGGTCGCGGTGTTCGGCGCGGTGGTGCTGCTGCCGACCATGCTGGCCCTCCTGGGCCCGCGGGTGGAGCTGGGGCGGGTACGGGGACGGCGCGGCCGCAAACGCGAGCGCAACCCCGAGAGCGGCTTCTGGTACCGGCTCGGCCACAGCGTGATGAAGCGCCCGCTGCCGTACTTCGCGGTCACTCTGGCGATCCTCGCCGTGCTGTTCGGACCGTTCCTGAACGTCCAGTTCAGCGCGGTGGACGCACGGGTGCTACCCAAGGACAGCCCGACCCGCGAGGTGGTGGAGACGGTCAAGCGGGAGTTCCCCAACGGCTCGGCCGAGCCCATCGACGTGGTGATCTCCGGCGACCTCATCCCGCGCAACTGGCGGCCGGCCCGCAAGAACGACGTCATCCCGCCCTACCTGGAGAGCTTCCGGCTGCGGCTGGAGAACCTGCCGCACGTGGTGAAGGCCGAGTACACCGGCTACTCCGAGGACTACGGCGGGGTACGGATCTCGGTCACCCACGACCAGGAACCGATGTCGCAGACGGCCCAGTCACTGGTCAAGACGATCCGCCAGATGACCCTGAGCAAAGACGGCTTCCCCATGCACATCGACGTGGGGGGCAGCACCGCCGCGCAGCTCGACCTGATGAACAGCCTGATGCGCACCCTGCCGAAGATGGCGCTGCACGTCGGCGTGCTGACGTTCGTGCTGCTGTTCATGTTCTTCGGGTCGATCCTGCTGCCGCTGAAGGCCATCGCCATGAACGTGCTGTCGATCGGCGCCTCGTTCGGCGTGATCGTCTGGGGCTTCCAGTACGGCCATCTGGCGGGGCTGCTGGACTTCACCCCCACCGGCGGGGTCGAGGCCACCAGCATGATCCTCATCCTGGCCGTGGTGTTCGGCCTGTCCATGGACTACGAGGTCTTCCTGCTCAGCCGGATCCGCGAGGAGTGGGACCGCACCCACGACAACCGCACCGCCGTCGCGGTCGGCATGCAGCGCACCGGCGGCATCATCTCCAGCGCCGCGGTGCTGTTCCTGATCGTCATCGCGGGCTTCGCGATGGCCGGGATCACGGTGGTCAAGCTGATCGGCGTGGGCATGTTCGTGGCCGTGGTGGTGGACGCCGTACTGGTCCGCTCGCTGCTCGTCCCGTCCACCATGCGCTTCATGGGCGCGGCCAACTGGTGGCTGCCGCGCCCGCTGGCGTTCCTGCACGCCAAGATGGACCTGCGCGAACGCGACGACCTCGACTTCGACCCCGTCCCCCCGGCCCCGCCGCCCCTGGCCCACGGCACGGCTCCGCCCGCCGCCCCGCCTGCCGCCTCGCCCCGCCGCAGGCGGCAGCCCCAGCCCAAGCGCCCGCGCACGTCCGTCCCGTCCGGCCGCACCGCCGCACGGACCCCGGCCCCCGCCACCCGTTCCGGCACCGCTCCGAATGGCCTTGGCCCGAACGGCACCGGCTCGAACGGCACCGCCCCGAACGGCACCGGCGAACCCTGGCGCCCCTGGCAGGACGGACCGCCGCAGCACCATCCGGCCCCGCCGCAGCCCCGCACCACCCGCCGCATCGTCCCCAACCCGGACGGCGTGGGCTGGCACTGGGAGACCGACGACCCGTCCTGACCTCCCCGGCCGACCTTGGGGAACCGCCGTGATCCCGCCCCGCGCGGGATCACGGCGGAGCTCAGGGGGTGCCCGCGGACTTCTCCCGGGGGTCGAAGGAACGGGTGCCGAAGTCCTCCGGCCACGCCGCCCCCAGCGCGGCCCACCACCGGAGGTAGGGCTCGCCGATACAGCTCGGCATGGGGCCCTCCTCGGCCCACGTCGCCGACACCTCGTCCAGCGCCTCGGGCCGCACACCGAACAACTCGGCGGCGGCACGGCGAGTCTGCGGAGTGTCGGCGTCGGGCAGCCCCTCGATCTCTTCACTGATCGAGGCCACATGGACGGCCTGCGCCTCCGGCCCGAGCACGGTGTTCTCCACGCCGTACTCGTCGTAGTCGGCGGCCGTGATGGCCCGCCGAGCCCAGTGGGGCACCAGCCCGTCCACCACGGCGGAGAACTGCGGCGCGAAGTCGGCGAGGACGAACACCCGGCGCCCGTCCACGTACACCCGCAGAGGGTCGGAACAGGCGTCGCACAGCACGCCGACGAACTCCCCGGGGTCGCGCCCCTCGTCCAGGTCGACGACGGCCCACCCACTGAACGAAGACATGCCCGCGACCCTAACGACGACCACCGACAAAACCGCTCCGTCCGTCACGGCCACAGGCTTCATCGGGTCGGCTGGGAGGTGGTGGAGCCGGCGAGGGGGAGGGTCACGGTGATGCGGGTTCCGGTGCCGGTGGGTGGGGCGGTGACCGTGACGGTGCCGCCGTGCAGGACGACCTGCTGGTGGACCAGGGTCAGGCCCAGGCCGGAGCCGGGGCTGCCGGGGCGGCGGGTGAAGCGGTCGAAGATCCGGGGGCGGAGCGCGTCGGGGATGCCGGGGCCGTCGTCGGTGATGGTGAGGGCGGCGGACTCGGGAGTGCGGGTGAGGGCGATTTCGATGGTGGGACGGCCGGACGGGGCGGCGCCGTGGACGGCGGCGTTGTCGAGCAGGTTGTCGATGACCAGGCGGAGCCCTTCGACCCACGCCCGGACGGGTGTCGGCTCGGCGGGGGCGTGGACGATCGTGGCGTGGGGGTGGCGGCGTCCGGCGTCCTCGACCGCGGCGTCCACCAGGTCGGTCAGGTCCACGGCGGCGAAGCTGGCGGCGTCGAGGAGTTCGCCGCGGGCGAGCTGGCGGAGCATCGTGATCAGGCGCTGGATTCGGTGGTGCTCGGCGGTGAGGTCGTCGAGGATCTCGCGGCGGCCGGGCTCGTCCAGCTCGGGGTGGGTCAGCAGGCCGAGATTGGTGCCCATGCTGGTCAGCGGGGTGCGCAACTCGTGCGCGGCGGTCGCGGCGAACGCCCGTGCGGTCTCCAGCGCCTCGGCGGTCCGGGCGACCGCGGCGTCCCGGCGGTCCAGCAGCTCGTTCAGCAGCCGGGCCAGCTCGTCGATCTCGGTCACTCGGGACGCGGTGGGCAGCCGCCGGCCCGGTGCGCGGTCCAGCGCACCGGCCCGCCGGGCCAGCGCCGACAGCGGCCGGACGGCGTACCGGCCCAGGCCGAAACCCGCCGCCGCCCCGGCCGCCGCGGCGATCAGAACGCCCGCCAGCAGCCGGCCGCGCAGCCGCGCCACCTGGGCGTCGAGCTGCGACTGCGGCTCGAACACCCACAGCCGGCCCGCCCGTCCGGCCCCACCGAGAGCGGTGACGGCGTACCGCCACCTGGAACCGTCCCGGTCGGACATGTCGGCCGGGCTCGCCGCACCGCGCACCGGCAGCGTGACCGGGACGTCCCCGATGACGAGCGGCTCCTCCCCGGGCAGCTCCACGAAGACCCCGCCGGCGCCGTTCTCGCCGAGCGCCGCCGTGCTGAGCCGTCGCTCCGCCCGGCTGCCGGGCGTCGGGGGCAGCACCCGGGCGCGCTGGGTGTAGGTGGTGGCCAGCGGGGCCAGCGCCGCCAGCTTGGCGCTGATCCGCCGGTCCCGTTCGGCGTGCAGGTCGCGGACGGCCAGCCAGGTGACCAGCGTCCCCGACACCAGAACGAGCAGCGGCACCAGTACGGCGACGCACAGGGCGAACCGGGTCGACAGCTTCATCGCTCTCCTGGGGCGGCCGTCAGCCGGGAGCGCGCAGCACGAACCCGACGCCCCGGACGGTGTGCAGCATCCGGGGCTCGCCGCCCGCCTCCAGCTTGCGTCGCAGATAGCCGACGAAAGTATCGACGGCGTTGTCGGTGACCTGGAAGTCGTAGCCCCACACCCGTTCCAGCAGCACCGACCGGGACAGCACCATGCCGGCGTTGAAGGCCAGCACCTCCAGCAGGTCGAACTCGCGGCGGGTCAGCGCCAGCTCCCGCCCGCCCAGCACGGCCCGCCGGGCCTGCGGATCGACGACCAGCGCCCCGACCCGCAGCCGCCCACCCGCGGGCGCGGCCCGGCGCAGCAGGGCGCGCAGCCGCAGCGCCAGCTCGGTGAGGTCGAACGGCTTGACCAGGTAGTCGTCGGCGCCCGCGGCCAGCCCGGCGACCCGGTCGGCCACCTCGTCCAGTGCCGACAGCATCAGGATCGGCACCTGGACACCCTCGTCCTGCAGGGTCCGGCATACCTCGATCCCGGACAGGTCCGGCAGCGACACGTCCAGCACGATCGCGTCGGCGCCCGCCGCCCCCTTCAGCGCGGCCTCCCCGCACTCGGCGACGGCGACCTCGAAGCCCTCCAGCGTCAGGCCCCGGCGCAGCGCCCGCAGAATCGCCGGGTCGTCGTCCACGACCAGAATCCGCCGATTGCTCCCCATTGTTCTCCCGCCACCGCCCTCAGCGTAGGCCCGCCGGACCGCCGCACGGCTCGCACCCTCCCGGGCGGCCCGCTCGGCACCGGCCAGGATCCGGCCCGGCGGGCATGGTCCCGCCGGGCCGGCACTACCCTGCCGCGACAACGGCCCGGACGGCACCGGTCCGGCGGTCGCATTCACCGGCCCGGCTCACGGCTCGCGCAGGTCCTGTTCGCCGTCCTGGGCGGCCCGCTCGGCGTCGGTCACGATCCGCTCCAGCTCGGCGGGCATCGTCGTGCCGCCCTGCGGTGACGCGGGGCCGGACGTGGCCGGGTCCGTGGTGCAGCCGGCCAGGAGGGCGGCGGCCACGCCGGTCAGCAGTAGCCGCCGCAGCCGGTCAGTCATGCGTGGGGAAGCCCTGGGAGAGGCACCACTGCTTGGCCTTGGCGAGGCCCTGCCGGTGCTGCTTGAGCTTGCCGATCCGCTGCTCGCGGCGGTCCGCCCGCTTGTCGAGCCGCGCCGCCCGCTCCGGCCGCCGCTCCTGCATCCGGTCGGCACGGGCACGCAGCTCCGCGACCGAACCACGGGTCTGCGGCCCGCCGGAGAAGACGCCGATCAGCTTGTCGAGCCGCTGCTCCGCCCTGTCCACCCGCTGGCACAGCCACTTGGCTCCCTGCTGGTCGGCGGGCGACGGTTCGGCCGTGTCGGCGGCGGCGGGAACGGCCGTCAGCGCGAGCACCAGCACCAGCCCCGCACCCGGCAAGCTCCTGCGCAACCCCTTACGCGACCCTTCACGAGACATGGTCCACCTCCGTGATCCGATGTGACCGGACCGAAGGTAGCCACCGTTCTTGGCAGAACTCTGGGAACTAAGAGCGGCGCGTCAGGAGGGACTCGATGACGTCGCAGGCCATTGCCGTGCCGTTCTCCTGGGAGAGGCGGTGGCCTGTGTTCTTGGCGCCGAGCTGGAGGGTGGGGTCGTGCATGGACTGGCGGATGGCCTCGGCGAGGGTGCGGACGGACAGGGTGCGGAAGGGGATGGGGGCGGGGCCTGCGCGGAGGGCGGCCACGCGTTCGCCCCAGTAGGGCTGGTCGCCGAAGAACGGGCAGACGACGGTGGGGACACCGGCGCGTAGGCCGGCGGCGGTCGTTCCGGCACCGCCGTGGTGGACGACGGCGGCCATGCGGGGGAACAGCCACGAGTGGGGGACGTCCTCGACGACCATGATGTCCTCGTCGGAGGAGACGGGTGTGTTCTTCGGGTCGCCCATGATGACGGCGCGGACGCCCGCCATGCGGATGGCGGCGCGGACGAGCCGGTCGGTGGCCTCGGGCTCGGCCGGGACCATGCTGCCGAACCCCACGTAGACGGGAGGCGGGCCGGCCTCAAGGAAAGCGACCAGCTCGTCGGAGGGGCGGTAGTCGGGCTCGTCCAAGAACCAGTAGCCGGTCAGGTGGACGTTGGACGGCCAGTCGCGCGGGCGCGGCACCACCGTGGGGCTGAAGCAGCACAGCGCGGGGCGCTCGCGGTACACCCGTCGCATGAGCCCGAGCGCCGATGCCTTCGGCAGCCCCAGCTCGGCGCGGCGCCAGGGGTTGATGAACCGCCCGGCCAGCAGCCAGGCGATCAGGTCGACGGCCTGGAAGCTCAGCCGGTTGCCCCACGGTCCCAGGCGGCGGGCCTGCGGTACGAGCGGATGGGGGAACGCCCGGGTGGGGTGGCTCGGCTGGTAGTGGACCACCGCCGACGGGATGCCGAGGTGCTCGCCGAGGTGTTCGCCCAGCCAGCCGGCGCTGGGGGCCAGGACCAGGTCGGCGCCCCGGGCGGCGGTGCGGATCTCCGCCAGCAGCCGTTCGGCCAGCGGGCCGAGGACCCGCTTCATGCCGCGTAGGAACCGGACCGGGTTACGGCCGCCGGCCAGCAGTTCCTGGCCCTCCTCGGTGTTGAGCAGGTCGGCGGGGTCGACGCTGAGCGGGGCCGGGTCGAGACCAGCGGCGGCGATCAGGTTCGCGTAACGGGCGGCGGCGATGACGCGCACCGACGCGCCCCGGGCCGCCAGGCCCTGCCCGAGCGCCACGCAGGGCTGGATGTCACCACGCGATCCCAGCGCGAACAGCACGATGGTCTGCTGCAAGGGGCCCTCCCGTGTCCGTGGGCGGTCGGCACGCTACCCGACGTACGGGTCGTCGGTTATACGGCCGGACTGCCAAACGGGGTTCGGATTTGTGGGTTTCCGGACAAGCGCCGGACGTGGTCCGTCCCTCACCAGGCGTCCCCGCGCAGGGGCGGAGGCCGGGTGTCGTCGCCCTCGGAGCCGGGGTCGTCGTAGTAGTCGTCCGGATCGTACGGCTTGTACCAGCCGGGCGGAGGCGGGGGCCACAGCTCCGCCGACGCCCTGGACGCCCGCTCCCAGCCGGACTGCCCGCTCTGCCGCGGGAGGCGGGGCGGCTGCCGGTGGTCGGACGGGTCATGCGGGTCGGACGACCTCTGCGAGCGTGCCGAGGAGGTGCCGTAGCGGGGGGTGCGCCTGACGAGCCGTCTGGCCCGTCCCTTCCCACCGGTCCCGGTGGCGCCCGTCCCGGTGGCGTCCGGCACTTCCGGCTCACCGGGTCGGCCCGGGCGACCGGATCCGTCCGGCCCGTGCGCGATGACCGGCAGGTCCGGGCGGGTGGCGTCGATCGGCCCGGAAGGCCCGCTCGGGTCGTTCCCGTTGATCGGCCGCTCTGGACGAACGGGATCGGCCGGTCCGACAGGACCGCCGGGTCTGGCCGGTCTGTTCTGGTCGTTCGCGGCGATCGGCCGGCCTGCACGGGTAGGACCGACTGGCCCGAAACGGCCGCTGGACTGCTGCGGCCCGTTCAGGTCGCCCGTGGCGACCGGCTGGTCCGGACGAACGGGATCGGACGGTCCGAAGGGCCCGCCGGTCTCGTGTGCGCTGCTCGGACCGTCGGTCATGCTCAGCCCGCTCGGCGCATCCAAGCCGCCCGGCGCGCCCAAGCTGCCCGGCGCGTTCAGGTCGTTCGGCTGTTCTGGGTGGATCGGGTCGGCCGGGCCGGACGGACGGCCCGGATCGTTCGGCGTGTCCGGTGTGACCGGGGCCGCGTACACGGGGGCGCCCACGCCGACCGGCTCCGGCTCGCGGATCGGCTCGGGCCTGGAGGCGGCCCCGGCCGTCTGCTCGGTGGCGGGCTCGGCCGTGGGCTCGGGCTTCTTGGCGCCGTCTGCGGCGCCGGCCTCCCGCTTGGTGGGCAGGGTCAGGGCGCTGACCACCGCGCCGATGATGACCAGCCCGGCACCCACCAGCAGCCCCACCGAGGCCCCCTGGCGGAACGCCTCCGCCCGGCCCGCACCGGACTGCGCGGCGTGCCGCTCCAGGGTGTCGACGACCACGCCGAGCACGGCGATGCCGATCCCGGCCGACAGTTCCCGGACCACGTTGATGATGCCGCCGGCGACCCCGGCCCGTTCGTCCGGCACCGACTTCAGCACGTACATCGCCAGCGGCAGCGTCAGCGCCGAGCCCACGCTGACCAGCGCGATGCCGGGCATCAGCTCGCCGAACCCGTGGCCGGGCCGCAGCGCGGTGAACGCCGCCATCCCGGCGGCCATCAGCACCATGCCGACGGAGATGGTCAGCCGGGACCCGACCTTGGCCGCCAGCATGAACGACACCGGCGTCATCACCAGCACCAGCAGGGCCGAGGGGACGTAGGCCAGCGCCGCGGTGGTGGGCCGGAACCCCAGCACCGTCTGCATGAACAGCGAGGAGAAGTACATCACCCCGTTGAACCCGATGCCCCACAGCATCGAGGTGACGATCCCGCCGGAGAACACCCGGTTGCGGAAGAACCCCAGGTCGATCATTGGGTCGGGGGCCCAGGACTCCACCACCACGAAGCAGGCCGCGGCGACGGCGGCCAGCGCCAGCACGCTCAGCACGGCCGGGTCGGTGAAGCCGAGGTCGGTGCCGACGTGGAAGGCGTAGACGAAGGCGAACAGCGTGGTGGCCGACAGCAGCACGCCGGGCAGGTCCACCGGGACGCCCTCGGTGTTGTCCCGGCCGACCAGCACCACCAGGCCCAGCCCGATCACCACCACGCCCACCGGTACGTTGATCAGGAAGATCCAGCCCCAGTGCCAGTGCTCGACGATGATCCCGCCGATGCTGGGGCCGCCGGCCATGGCCAGCGCCAGCGAGGCCAGCCAGGTGATCTGGCCCAGTGCGCGCTGCCGGTCCGAGCGGCCCACGGTGACCATGACCAGGGTGGCGGGCAGCGCCAGGGCCGAGCCGGCGCCCTGCACCACCCGGGCCAGGATCAGCACCGCGTCCGAGCCGGCCAGCCCGCACACCGCCGAGGCCCCGGTGAAGATCGTCATGCCGGTGACGTAGGTGACGCGGCAGCCGTAGATGTCGGTCAGCCTGCCCCCGGCGATCATCAGGCAGGAGAACATCAGGATGTAGCCGACCGTCACCCAACGCAGCTCGGAGTAGTTGAGCCCCAGGTCCTTGCGGATGCTCTCCTGGGCGATCGCGACCACCGTGTTGTCCATGGTGATCATGAAGGCGCTGACGGCCACCACCGCCAGCGCCCATCTGTATCGGCCGCGGGTCAACGGGTCTTGGCGGCGGACCGCCCGCTCGGGGCGCCGCCGCGTCCTCCTATACCGGGGTGTCGATCAAGATGACGATTCGTTCGCACCGCGTCACCAATCCAGTCCCTATACGCTATCCGGACACAGGATGGCGACCATCCCATATGGCCACATCAGCCCCTTGGGGGTCTTGTCTTGTCCGTGACAGGTGACCACCGAGAAAAGTGGGCTGGGTGCGCATCAAGAGGTGGTCGAAGTAGGACAAGGTGGTCCCTCCTGCTTCGAACGATCCGGGCTTCATCGTTGGGGGAACCGCACCCATGCAGTCGAACGATCGTTCTGGAGTCGCGCCGGACGAGACGCGGATCACCGAGGATTCGGTTCGTCAGTACCTGATCGAGCAGATCGCGCGTCGCTCCAGGATCACGGCCGCCGAGGTCGATCCCGACCGTCCTGTTGAGGAGTTCGGGCTCGCCTCCCGCGACGCCGTCGCCATCGCCGGCGAGCTGGAGCAACTGCTCGGCCGCGCGCTGCCCGCCACCCTGGTGTGGGAGCACCCCACGATCAACGGGCTGGCCACCGCGCTGGCGGGCGGCCAGACCGCCCCCGCGCCCGTCGCCCCGCCCGCCAGGGACGCCGCGCCCGACGAGCCGATCGCCGTGATCGGCATCGGCTGCCGCTTCCCCGGCGGGGCGCGCGGCGACCTGTCCGGGCCGCAGGCGTACTGGCGCTTCCTGCTCGGTGAGGGCGACGCGATCCGCGAGGTCCCCGACGGCCGCTGGGACGCCTTCGACGACGGCTCGCCCGAGGTCGGCGACCTGCTGGCACGCACCACCAGGCTGGGCGGGTTCCTGGACGACCTGGCCGGCTTCGACGCCCGCTTCTTCGGCATCACCCCGGGCGAGGCCCAGCTGATGGACCCGCAGCAGCGGCTCGTCCTGGAGGTGGCCTGGGAGGCGTTCGAGCACGCGGGCCTGGCCCCGGCACGGCTGCGCGGCACTCGCACCGGCGTGTTCGTGGGCGTCTCGGCGCCGGAGTACGCCGCGTTCACCGCCTCCGACCTGACCTTGGTGGAGCCGTTCACCACCACCGGCGCCGCACTCAGCATCATCGCCAACCGGCTGTCGTACCTGCTGGACCTGCGCGGCCCCAGCATGATCGTTGACACCGCCTGCTCGTCCTCCCTGGTGTCGGCCCACCTGGCGGTGCGCGCGCTGCGCGCCGGGGACGCCGACGTGGCGCTGGCCGGCGGGGTCAACCTGCTGCTGTCGCCGACCGTCACGATGACGTTCGACCAAGGCGGCGGCACGTCCCCCGACGGCCGCTGCAAGGCGTTCGACGCCTCTGCCGACGGGATGGTCCGCGCCGAGGGCTGCGGCGCCGTCGTGCTCAAGCGCCTGTCGGACGCGGTCCGCGACGGCGACCGGGTGCTGGCGGTCATCCGGGGAACGGGCGTCAACTCCGACGGCCGCTCCAACGGGCTGGTGGCCCCCAACTCCGAGGCGCAGAAGGCGCTGCTGCGCGAGGTGTACGCGGCCTGCGGCGTGGACCCGCGCGAGGTCGACTACGTCGAGGCGCACGGCACCGGCACGTTCCTGGGCGACCCGATCGAGGCCCGCGCGCTCGGCGAGGTGCTGGGCGCGGGCGGCGGCCGCGCCGAGGACGAGCCGCTGCTGATCGGCTCGGCCAAGTCCAACCTGGGCCACATGGAGTCGGCCGCCGGGATCGCCGGGCTGATCAAGGCCGTGCTGGCGCTGCACCACCGGACGATCCCGCCGAGCCTGCACTTCAAGGAGCCCAACCCGCACATCCCGTTCGAGGAGATGCGGCTGGCGGTCACCGCCGAGGAGACCCCGTGGCCCCGGCGGGGCCACCCGGCCCGCGCGGGCGTGTCGGGCTTCGGCTTCGGCGGGACGAACGCGCACGTGATCCTGGAGGAGGCCCCGCCCCGGCAGGTCCCGTCCGACTCCGCTCTGGTCCGCTCGTTCCCGCTGTCGGACACCGCCGCCGACCGGATCCCCGCGCACGCCGCAGACCTGGCCGCCTGGGTCGAGGCGAACGAGGACGTCCCGCTCGGGGACCTGGCGCACACGCTGCACCGCCGTGGCGGCCGGGGCCGCGCCCGCGCCGCCGTGGTCGCCCGCGACCGGGCCGGGCTGCGGGACGGGCTGAACGCGCTGGCCGCCGGTGAGCCGCATCCGTCCGTGGTGTCGGGCACCGCGCTGGGCATGCCGCGCCCGCCGGTCTGGGTGTTCTCCGGGTACGGGGCGCAACGTCCGGAGATGGCGCGCCGGCTGCTGCAGGAGGAGTCGGCCTTCACCGAGGCCATCGACGACATCGACCCGCTGATGCAGGAGGAGGGCGGGTTCTCCCTGTGGGAGTTCATCGAGAGCGGTGAGGCCAAGCCCCATCCGGCGCACGTGATGATGGCGCTGTTCGGCATCCAGGTCGGGCTGGCCCGGATGTGGGCGTCCTACGGCGTCACCCCGGCCGCCGTGGTCGGGCACTCGATGGGCGAGATCGCCGCCGCCGTGGTCGCCGGGAAGCTCACCCTGGAGGACGGGGTCAAGGTCATCTGCCGCCGTACCAAGCTGATGCTGCGGCTGGTGGGCGGTGGCGCGATGGCGATGCTCGGCGCGTCCGAGGAGGAGGTCCGGGCGCTGGCCCACGACCTGCCGGACGTGTACCCGGCCGTGTTCTCCTCGCCCCGGCAGACGGTGGTCACCGGCGACGCCGACCAGATCGCCGCCATCGTGGAACGGGCCGAGGCCGAAGGCCGGCTGGCCCGGATGGTCAAGGCCGAGGGCGCCGGGCACTCCCCGCAGACCGAGCCGCTGCTGCCCGAGCTGCGCGAGGCCCTCGCCGACATCGCCGCCGAGGAGGGCACCCCGCTGGCCCCCGGCATCGCGTTCTACTCCACCGCCCTGGAGGACCCGCGCGCCGCCGGCACCCTGGACGCCGACTACTGGGCGGCCAACCTGCGCAACCCGGTGCGGCTCACCGGTGCGGTCAGCGCCGCCGCCGACGACGGGCACCGTACGTTCGTCGAGGTCAACGCGCATCCGATCCTGGCCGCCGCGCTCACCGAGACGCTGGAGGGCACCGGCGCGCTGGTCACCCACACGCTCAAGCGGGCGCCCAAGGGTCAGCCGACCGACGACACCCTCACCTTCCACGCCCAGCTCGCCACGCTGACGGCCAACGGCTACCAGACGGCCGAGCCCGCCGGTTCGGTCATCGAGCTGCCGCCCGCGCGTTGGTGGCACGAGCACCACTGGGCCGAGCCGGCCGCCCGCCGTTCCACCGGCCGCGACGAGCATCCGCTGCTCGGCGCGCACGTGGAGCTGCCCGGCGAGGACCGGCACGCCTGGCGCGGCGACGTCGGCACCGCCGCCCAGCCGTGGATCGCCGCGACCGGCGTGCACGGGCTGACGGTCCTGCCGCCCGCCGCGCTGGCGGAGATGGCGCTGGCCGCCGGGGCGCACGCGCTCGGCACCGGCGACGTCCGCGTCAACAGCCTGTGGATGGAACGGCCGCTCGCGCTGGGCGAGCACGCCACCGTCACCACCACGTTCAACGAGGCCGACCAGCGGGTGGAGATCCACGCGCTGAGCGCCGCGGGCCGGTGGACGCGGCTGGCCAGCGCCGACGTCGGCCCCGACCACCGTCCCCCCGGCGATGGCCCGGCCGGTCCGGTCATCGACGTCGCCGCCGCGTCGGCGGGGGCGGGCCCCCGTCAGGGGGTTGGAGCCAGCACGCGGGGGTCCAGGCACTATCGGGTGCATCCGGAGGTGTTCGGCCGCTGCCTGGCCGCCCTGTACGCCGAGGCCGCCGTGGTCGAGACCGGCACCTGGCTGGCGGAGACCATCGGCAGCCTGCGCGTGCACGGACCCACCCACCGGGGCGGGCACTGCCAGGTCTCGGTCGTCCACGACGACGAGGTCACCGGCGCGCTGCGGCTGCTCAGCCCCGAAGGCGACGTGCTGATCGAGGCCACCGGCATCACCCTGCGCAAAGTCGAACGGGCCGACATCCCCGTGCCGCTCGCCGACAAGCTCGTCGAGCTGGTCTGGGACGAGACCGGCGCACCCGACCCGTCCGCCACCGAGGGCACCTGGCTGGTGCTCGCCGGGGACGGCGACGCGTTCGCCGACGCGCTCGACGCCGGGCTGCGCGCACGCGGCGGGCATGTCGTCCGGCACGCCCTCACCCGGCGTCCCCCCGACGACCACCCGCCGATGGAGCAGCCGCCGACCGGCGTCGTGCTGGTCCCGTCCCCCGACCTGGTGGACGAGGAACTCGTGCTGATGGTCGCCGGGGTGAGCCGGAGCGTCCCGGACGGTACCCGGCTGTGGGTGGCCACCCGGGAGGCGCTGCCCGTCCGCGATGGCGAGGCCGGCCACCCCCGGCAGGGTTTCGTGCGTGCGCTGACCCGTGTGCTCGGGTTCGAGCGGGCGTCGCTGAAGGCCACCCTCGTGGACGTCGACGACCCGGCCGCCCTGGTGACCGAGCTGCTCGGCGACGCCGACGCCACCGAGGTCGCCTGGCGCGACGGCGTCCGCCGCGTGGCCCGCCTGGACCGGGCCGCGCTGCCGGACAGCGGGGACACCCGGCCCCGCCGGGTCGTGCGGCGCGGCGGCGCGTACGTCATCACCGGCGGCTACGGCGGCATCGGCCTGGTCGTCGCGCGGCTGCTGGCCGAGCGCGGCGCGGGCCGGATCGTGCTGTCCGGCCGCGGCGGGCCCGGCCCCGACGCCGAGAAGGTGATCGCCGAGCTGCGCGAGAGCGGCGTGGACGTCGGTGTGGTCCTCGGCGACATCGCCGCCCCCGGCGTGGCCGAACGGCTGGTCTCCGTAGCCGTCGAGGGCGGCGAGCGGCTGCGCGGCGTCGTGCACGGCGCGGCAGGGCTGGACGACCGGCTCATCGCCGACCTGGGTGCCGACGACCTGCACCGGGTCTGGTCGCCGAAGGTGGCCGGGGCGTGGCGGCTGCACGAGGCGCTGCAGGAGGCCGGAGCAGAGGCCGACCTGGACTTTTTCGTGGTGCACTCCTCGGCCGCGGCGCTGCTCGGCTCCCCGGGCCAGGCGTCCTACGCCGCCGCCAACGCCGCGCTGGACGCGCTGGTCGCCTGGCGGCGGGCGCACGGCCTGACCGGCACCACCGTCAACTGGGGCACCTGGTCCCAGGTGGGCGGGGCGGCCGAGCTGTCGGTCACCGTGCTCGACCCGATCAGCCCGCAGGAGGGCGCCGAGGCGCTGGAGGCGCTGCTGGCCCACGACCGGGCCGCCACCGGCGTGCTGCGCTTCGACCCGGCCACGGCGGTGGACCTGTTCCCCGAGATCAGGCGGCTGCCGTACTTCGCGGCGCTGGTGGCGGCCGCCGACGCCGGCGACGACGACACGGCCGACTGGCCCGGCGTCGCCGCGCTCCGCGAGATGGACGCCGATGCCGCCCGCGCCGCCATCGCCGCCCGCGTCCGCCACCGCATCGCCTCCGTCCTCGGCTATCCGCCCGAACGGCTGGACCCGGCGACGCCGCTCACCGACCTGGGCATCGACTCGCTGGTCGCGGTACGGATCAAGAGCGGGGTCGAGCACGACCTGGGGCTGACCGTCCCGGCCGCGCTGCTGTTGCAGGGCGCGAGCATCGACGCCATCGAGGACTGGGCGGCCGGGGAGCTGGGCATCGGCGAACGCACCGGCCCGCGCCCCTCGGCGGTCTCCAACGCCGAGGCGGGCTATGTGATGCCGCGCGACGCCGCCGAGCGGCTCGCCGTGCGGATCTTCGAGGACGTGCTGGGCCTGGAACGGGTCAGCGTCACCGCCGACTTCTTCGAGCTCGGCGGCGACGACCACCGGGCCGACCAGGTGGTCGCCGCGCTGGCCCGCGAGCTGGGCGGCGACCTGAACCGCTCGCAGGTGCTGGCCACGCCGACCGCCGAGGGGGTCGCCGCGCTGATCCGCGCGGTGGACGAGGAGGCCGCCCGGCAGACCGTCCGGCCGCTGCGGCCGGGCCGCCCCGGCCGGCTCCCGATCTTCATCGCGCACCCGGCCGGCGGCACCACCGCCTGCTACCGGCAGCTGGCCGCGCTGCTCGGCGACGACCAGCCGGTGTTCGGCCTCGAACGGTTCGACGACGCCCCCAGCGTCGAGGAACGGGCCGCCCGCTACGTCGAGCATCTGGTCCGGGCGCAGCCGGAGGGCCCCTTCCGGCTCGCCGGCTGGTCGTTCGGCGGCGTGCTGGCCTACGAGACCGCCCGGCAGCTCACCGCGGCCGGCCGCGAGGTCGAGCTGGTGGCGTTGTTCGACGCCGGCATCCCGCACGAGGTCGAGGACGAGGCCGACACGCTGGCCCGCCGGTTCGCCGCGTTCGCCGACTACCTCAACGAGACCTACGGGCTGGGCGCTGAGCTGCGCTACGAGGAGCTGGCGGGCCGGTCCGAGGAAGACCAGTTCGCGCTGGTGATGGAGCGGGCGGCCGGGCTCGCCGAGCTGCTGCCCCCGGCCGTGCTGCACCACCAGCTCACCTCCCACCAGGACACCCGCTCGCTGGAGGCCTACCGGCCGCAGCCCTACGACGGCCGGGTGGTGCTTTACCGCGCTCCGGAGGAGACCCCCTGGGCGGTGAAGGACGCCCGCTACGTGCCCGACCCCACCAACCGGTTCGGGCCGTACTGCGCCGGCCTGGAGATCGTCACGATCGCCGGGGCCCACCACCTCAACCTGCTGGACCCGCCCGCCGTGGACGTCGTCGCGGCGCACCTGGCGCAGCAGCTGGCCACCGGAGCCCCCGAGACCCCGGGCCCGGACGCGGACGGCACCGCCGGAGCCGTCTGACCCCGCACCATCCCGACCGCTCCGCCTCCCCGGAAAAGGTGAACGATGTCTGAACTGCTCGACGCCGTACGATCTGGCGCCTCCCCCGCCGAGCTGCTCGACTGCGAGGTCCCCACCCGGTTCCAGGCCGCCTACACCCGCCTCGACGAGATCGGCATCTTCGAGGGCGAGACCGACAAGGACGTGCGCCGCTCGATCCATGTCGGCGAGGTCGACATGCCGGAGCTGGCGCCGGACGAGGCGCTGGTCGCGGTGATGTCCGCGGCGGTCAACTTCAACTCGGTCTGGACGGCCATCTTCGAGCCGATCCCGACCTTCTACTTCCTCAACAAGCTCGGCCAGCGCGACCGCCGCCACGAGCTGCCGTACCACGTGTTCGGCTCCGACGCCGCCGGGGTCGTGGTCCGCACCGGGTCGATGGTGCGGCACTACAAGGTCGGCGACAAGGTGGTCGTCTCCCCGGCCATCGTGGACGACCAGGACCCCATCATCCAGGAGGACGGCGTCCTCACCCACGAGCCGCTGGCCTGGGGCTACGAGAACAACTACGGCGCGTTCGGCCAGTACTGCATCGTCAAGGCCCACCAGTTGATGCCCAAGCCCGCCCACCTGTCGTGGGAGGAGTCGGCGGCCAACACGTTGTGCGCCGGCACCGCCTACCGGATGCTCATCGGCGGGCACGGCGCCCGCATGAAGATGGGCGACGTCGTGCTGGTGTGGGGCGCCACCGGGGGTCTCGGCTCGTACGCGGTGCAGCTGGTCAAGCAGGCCGGCGGCATCCCGGTCGCGGTGGTCTCCTCCGAGGAGAAGGCCGAGCTGGTCCGCCGCCAGGGCTGTGAGCACGTGCTCAACCGGTCCGAGATCGACTTCGGCGACCGCGGCATGAACCACCCCAAGGCGTGGCGCCGCCTCGGCGAGGAGATCCGCCGCCTGACCGGCGAGGACCCGCACATCGTGTTCGAGTACCTGGGCCGGGAGACCTTCGGCGCCTCCACCTATGTCGCCCGCCGCGGCGGCAAGGTGGTGACCTGCGGCTCCAGCACCGGCTACCGGCACGAGTACGACAACCGGTACCTGTGGATGAACGTCAAGAGCATCGTCGGCAGCCATGGCTTCAACTACCAGGAGGCCATCGAGACCAACCGGCTGTTCCAGCTCGGCATGCTCTACCCGACGCTGTCGAAGGTCTACCCGATGGAGCAGACCGCCGAGGCCGTCCGCGCCGTCCAGACCAACAACCACATCGGCAAGGTCGGCGTCCTCGTCGGCGCCACCGCCGAGCACCAGGGCATCGACGACCCCGCCGCCCGTGAGCGCTTCGGCGAGGACATGATCACTCTCTACCGCCAGTAGTGAGACCCCCGGCGGGACGGCCGTGGCTCGGGGACCGCGGCCGCCCTGCCCCTCGTGCGGCCCCGGCCCGCAACCGCGGGCCGGGGCCGCACCGGTGGGCCGGGGCCGTCCGCTCACGCCGAGGGGGGGTCGTCCAGGCGGGCCACCAGGGCCTTGAGCGCGGCCACTTCCTCGGTCAGCGCCTGGGCGCCCTGATCGGTCAGGCTGAGCCAGGTGCGGGGGCGGCGGCCGTGGTAACCCTTGTGGATCTCGACGTATCCGGCCTGCTCCAGGGTGCGGATGTGGCGGGACAGGTTGCCGTCGGTGAGGTCCAGCGTGTCGCGGAGGTGGCCGAACTCGGCACGGTCGACCTCGCGCAGGACGGCCATGATGCCCAGCCGGGTGCGGTGGTGGACGGTGTCGTTGAGGCGTTGCGTGGGGTGCGGAACGCTTTCGGTGTCCTCGTTCATGCGGGCTGGACGGTGGCGGCCCGCAGGCGGGCCGACGTGTGCAGGTGGGAGGCCAGTGCGCCGACCAGGAGCACGGCCGCCAGCAGGACGAGGTTGTTGCCGGGCCAGGTGAGCGGATCGATCGTGCCGCCGGGGATCTGGCCGAGTCCGTAGACGTTCATCATCGTCGACAGTGTGCCGTAGACCAGCGCGGACGCGGCCAGGCCCCGGCTCCGTTCGGCCCAGGCCAGGACCAGCAGGCCGAGGGCGACGGCCGGCAGCGGGCCGATCACGTTCTGCGGGGACGCAGGGAGCGGCCCGCCGGGCAGCCCGCGCAGGTACACGCCGAGCAGCATCATCACCAGCAGCGCCAGGCCGACGATGACCCAGGGGCGCCAGCGCATGGCCAGCCCGACCCGCTCGGCGCGCTCCCGGTACCACCAGGCGCAGCCGAGGTAGCACAGCGGCCCCACGATCAGCCAGAACGCGATGGAGACGGCGGCGGAGCGGTCGTTGCCCTCCAGCCCGGCGTAGCCGCTCGCCGTCCAGTCCGGTATCAGGGAGTAGGCGCCTCCTCCGCCGATCTCACCGATGGGCGCGCTCCAGCCGAACGGGGACTCGTACAGCACCGCGGACAGCAGTGTCAGCAGGCCGAACACGGCGAACGGCACGGCCGCCCCGTGCGCTCGGGCCCGGGTGAGCCGGCCCAGCCGCTCCACCTCGTCCAGCACTTGCCGGGGGGATTCTTCGGTCATCGACCGTCCTCCTCATCTCTCTGTTGCAGATTACTTTGCATCAGCGAGTAGTTGGCGGTCAAGAGCGAAGGGGTGCGGGAGTGCGCGGCTCGTGCCCGGTCCGGTGGGCGGGTCAGGCGTCGTCGTGCGGGCGTTCGGCGAGGTCCGCGGCGAAACGGCGGTTGAGGGTCGTACGGACCCTGGTCAGGACGCCCCGGGACTCGGGCGGCCGGATGCCGGCGAGTTCCGGGCGTTCCACCATGGCGATCGCAGCGGGCCGCTTCGCGTCGGTGAGGTGGGCCGTCGCCTCGGCCGGCAGCCGGCGCTGGACCTCGTCGTAGGCGCCGGTGGGCGACAGCCGGATGACGCCGGTCTCCAGGCCGTGCTCGATGAGCAGGCGGTCGCGGTGCTGGAGGCCCAGGCAGATCCGGTACGCGACGACGTAGCCCAGCACCGGGCCGAGGACCAGGACCGCGCGGAAGAACCAGGTCGTCCAGAACAGCGGGATGTGGAAGGTCTCCGCAATGACGTCGTTGCCTCCGGCGGCCCACAGCGTCCCGTAGAAGACGATCCCGGCCGTGCCGACGCCGGTGCGCGCGGGCACGTCGCGGGGCCGGTCGAGCAGGTGGTGGTCCGCCCTGTCGCCGGTGACCCAGCGTTCGACGAACGGGTACACGGCCAGGCCGGTGAACAGCAGGCCGGGCACCACCAGGGCGGGGACGAGCACGCTCAGCACCAGCGTGTGGCCCCACAGATTGATCTCCCAAGCGGGCATCATCCGCAGCGCGCCCTCCAGCCAGCCCATGTACCAGTCGGGCTGGGAGCCGGCACTGATGGCGCCCGGGTCGTACGGCCCGTACAGCCACACCGGGTTGATCTGGAAGAAGGTCGCCAGGAACGCGACCACGCCGAAGACGAACAGCAGGAAGGCGGTCGTCTTGGCGACGAAGACGGGGAAGAACGGATACCCCCGCTGCGTCCGTTCGGTGGCGCCCCGTCCGGGGAAGGTGGTGTGGGTCTGCCGCCAGGTGAGCACGACGGCGTGCAGCGGGATCAGGGCCAGCAGGACGCCGGGGATCAGCAGGACGTGGATCGTGAACAGCCGGGGGATGAGCGCCTCGCCCGGGAACTCGCCGCCGAACAGGAACATCGTGGCGTAGGAGCCGACCACCGGGATCGACAGCAGCGCCCCCTCCAGGATGCGCAGGCCCGTGCCGGACAGCAGGTCGTCCGGGAGCGAGTAGCCGAACAGGCCGTTCAGCATGACCAGCACGAACAGCAGCACCCCGATCAGCCAGTTGAGGTCGCGGGGCTTGCGGAACGACCCGGTGAAGAAGTGCCGCAGCAGATGGACGACGATGGCGGCCAGGAAGATGTTGGTCGCCCAGTGGTGGATCTGCCGGACCAGCAGCCCGCCCCGCACGTCGAAGGAGATGTGCAGGGTGGAGGCGTACGCCTCGCTCATCCGCACGCCGCGCAGATGCTCATAGGAGCCGTCGTAGACCACCTGGGTGGCGCTGGGTTTGAAGAACAGCGTCAGGAACACACCCGACAGCAGGATGACGACGAACGCGTACAGGGCGATCTCGCCGAGCAGGAAGCTCCAGTGGTCGGGGAAGGCCTTCCGGAGGGCCTTGGCGCCGAACCGGCCGCCTCCCAGCCGGTCATCGAGGCCCCGGCCGACGGCGGCCAGGCGGGGGGAAGAAGCGGGACGTGGGGGACGTGCCATCTGCGGACCTCCTGTCACGGAAGTTCCATCACCGTGAGTGATCACCTACGGGCCGTGACGGATGCTCGTCGGCCCTGTGAAGGTGACGATGTGCGGCGGCGAAGTGTGACGTCCGAAGCGGCCGGAGCCGGTCTTTCCCCGGCTTACACTGGCGTTCCGCTGTTCCCGGGACATGATTTGCGGCACACTCGTTGTGAAAGTAACCAATTACCTAAACGGTCACGGGAATTATACGGAGAGTAAAAAGCCGAGGAGGCTGAGGGTGGCAGGCGACGGCTCGACCGGCTCCGACCGACCCTGGACGCAGGTGCCCCGGGAACTGGCCGACCGCATGCGGCCGCATCTGGACGCGGTGGCCGACGACATGATCGCCGAGATCCAGGCACGGGTGCGCGAGTACGACCGTCCTCCCGACGCCCCCTACTCCAGCGCCCTGCGGACGGCCGTCGAACGGGTGCTGCACTACTTCGTGGAACGGGTCGCCGACCCGGACGGCGAACCGGAGTCCGTCACCGCCTTCTTCCACGCCATCGGCCGCGGCGAGGCCGGCGAGGGCCGCAGCCTGGACGCCATGCAGGCCGCGCTGCGGGTGGGCGGCATGGTCGCCTGGCGCCGGATCGCCGCCGACGCCGTCCGCCTGAACGTGCCCCCCGCCGCCCTGGGCGCGATCGGTGCGGCACTGCTGGCCTACCAGGACGAACTGGCCGCGGCCGCCGCGGCGGGCCACGCCCAGGCCCGGGCCGCCGTGGCCGGCGAGATGCAGCGCCGCCGCCGCCGGCTGCTGGACATGCTGCTGGCCGAGCCGCCGGCCTCGCCCGAGTCGATCGCCGACCAGGCCGCCGCCGCGCACTGGCCGGTGCCGCGCACCGTCGCCGCCGTGGCTCTGGGCCGGCACCACGCCGACGCCCGGCAGCCGGCGTTCCCGCCCGACGTGCTGGCCGACCTGAACCGCCCGGCGCCCAGCCTGATCATCCCGGACCCGGACGGGCCCGGCCGGGCCAAGCTGATCGACCGGGCACTGGCCGGCTGCATAGCGGTGGTCGGCCCCACCGTGCCGGTGGCCGAGGCGGGCCGCTCGATGGAGTGGGCGCGCCGGACGCTGGCCCTGGCCGAACGCGGCGTCATCGACGAGCCCGACGGCGTGATCCGCAGCGTGGAGCACATGTCCACGCTGATTCTCTTCCAGGACGAGGAACTGCTGGCGGCGCTGTCCCGGCTGCGGCTGGCCCCGCTGTCGCATCTGCGCTCCAGCCAGCAGGACCGGCTGGCCGAGACGCTGCTGGCCTGGCTGCAGTCGGGACGCAACGCCAACGAGGTCGCGATGCGGCTGCACGTCCACCCGCAGACCGTGCGCTACCGGCTGCGCCAGCTGGAGGACCTGTTCGGCGACCAGCTGCTGGACCCGGACCTGCGCTTCGACCTGGAGATCGTGCTGCGCGCCCGGCACATGACCGACCGGGAGCGCATCATGCCGCCCGCCCGGCGGACCGCCTCCGGCGAGGTCGTCACCCTGCGCCGCTGACCGCCGCCGACCCGTGCCCGGTCCCGGAGGGGATGGTTCCGGAGGGACCGGGCACGGGCGGCCGTCAGGCGCCGATCGGCCAGGTGTGCACCGGCTCGTTGGTGCGCATCAGCTCGATGTAGCGGCGGGTCATCAGGCGCAGCGCCTCCTGCCGGTCCCTGCCCGACTCCTCCATGGCGCGGACGGTCTCGATCTGCCAGGAGGCCCCGGTGCGCCCCGTCAGGCAGCGCTGCTCGATGATGCCGAGCAGGCGGTCCCGCCGGGCCGGGTCCACGCCCCACTTGTCCAGCCCCTCGTAGGCCAAGGGCAGCAGCTTGCGCAGCGTCAGCTCCGCGACGGGCAGCTCCCCGTAGCCCGGCCAGTGCACCGACGCCCCGATGCCGTCCCGCGCGGCGCGGTGCAGGTTGTCCTCGGCGGTGCGGAACGACATCCGGGTCCAGATCGGCCGCTCCTCCTCGGCCAGCATCCGGACCAGCCCGTAGTAGAAGGCGCCGTTGGCCACGATGTCGGCGACGGTGGGCCCGGCGGGCAGCACCCGGTTCTCCACCCGCAGGTGCGGCCTGCCGTCCACGACCGCGTAGATCGGCCGGTTCCAGCGGTAGATCGTCCCGTTGTGCAGGGACAGCTCGCCGAGCTGCGGGATGTCGCCCCGCTCCAGCGTGGCGATCGGGTCCTCCTCCTCGCACAGCGGCAGCAGTGCCGGGAAGTAACGGGTGTTCTCCTCGAACAGGTCGAAGACCGAGGTGATCCAGCGTTCGCCGAACCACACCCGGGGCCGCACCCCCTGGGACTGCAGCTCCACCGGCCGGGTGTCGGTGGCCTGCTCGAACAACGTGATCCGGGTCTCATGCCACAACTGCCGGCCGAACAGGAACGGCGAGTTGGCCGCCAGCGCCACCTGGACGCCGGAGATGGCCTGGGCGGCGTTCCAGTACGGGGCGAAGCCGTCCGGGCTGACCTGTAGATGGAACTGCGCGCTGGTGCAGGCCGACTCCGGGGCGATGTTGTCGATGTCGATCGCCAACCGTTCCGCCCCGTCGATGCGGATGTGCATCTCCTCCCCGCGCGCGGCGAAGATCTGCTCGTTGAGCAGCTTGTAGCGGTCGTTGGCCGACAGCGCCTCCTCGCCGATGTCGGACTCGCGCAACGTGGGCAGGATGCCCACCATGATCAGCCCGCCGCCGAGCTCGGTGGCCCGCGCGATGGCGTGGTCCAGATAGCCCAGGATCTCCCGCTCCAGCTCGCCGGTGCCGCCTCCGCCCAGCTCGCGCGGCGGAATGTTCATCTCGATGTTGAACTGTCCGAGCTCGGTGGCCCACCGGGGGTCGGCGATGGCCTTGAGCACGTCGGCGTTGCGCATCAGCGGCTCGCCACGGCCGTCCACCAGGTTGAGCTCGATCTCCAGGCCGATGTGCGGCCGGTCGAACTCGAACTGCGACTCCCGCAGCATGCGGGCCAGCACGTCCAGGTTGCGGCGCACCTTGTCGCGGTACCGGCGCCGGTCCTCTCCGCTGATGGCGAATCGTGGCACGTCCTTGCCCATACGAGAGCCTTTCGAATCGGACGAACAACTACAAAACGCTTCTCCGTTACCGAGGGTCGCCAAACCCTCGACCACCTACCCCAACCGGCGTGATCGCCGTCACCCCGGAGCGCTGCGGACATGTCCGCCCGGGTGCCGTGTGCCGGGCGGACATCACCGTCACTCCAGGTGAGCATCCCGTTATTCGGTGTCAAAGAAGCCTGTGCGACGACCGGGGATGGTATGACGGGTTGCGGCCCATCCCGCGGTGAAGGGACTGCGATGCGACTGCGACCCCGGTCGATCCGTGCCCGGGACACGCTGGTCGCCGCCGTGATCTCGGTCCTGGTGCTCGGTGCGCTGGCGGTCGCGGCCGACCTCATCATCCGCGCCAACACCACGGCCCGGCTGCTGCACGAGACCCAGCTCGCCGGACGGCGGGTGAGCGGTGCCGTACGGGACGGCACGCTGCGCCCCCCGATCCCCGACGACGCCAAGGGCATCATCCTCCAAGTGGTCGGCCCGGACGGCAGGGTGCGGGCCACCACCCGGGCCGACCGGGGCCGTCCCCCGGTCAGCGACCTGCGCCCCACCGTCGCGCAGCGCATTCACGACTATGTCGAGTGCGACATGCCCGGCTATGACCGTTGCATGCTGGTCGAGGCGATCAGGGCCACCACCGCGCCGGACTCGGTGGTGATCTACGCCGCCCAGCCGATGCCGGTGCTGCTCACCTCCGGGCTGCTGGAGCTGCTGCTGGCCGCCGGCGTGCTGCTGATGTCGGCGCCGGTGGCCTGGACGACCTGGCACATCGTGGGGCGGACACTGCGTCCGGTGGAGGCGATCCGCGCCCAGCTGTCGGAGATCACCGCCAGCGACCTGAGCCGCCGAGTGCCACAGCCGGCCGGCGAGGACGAGATCGCCGAACTCGCCCGGACCGCCAACGACACCCTGGACCGGCTGGAGTACTCGGTCTCCCGGCAGCGCCAGTTCGCCTCCGACGCCTCCCACGAGCTGCGCACCCCGATCGCCGGGCTGCGCGCCAACCTGGAGGACGCCTCGATGCACCCGGACGACACCGACCTGCAGGCGGTCGTCCACGCCGCGCTGCGCGACACCGTCCGGCTGGAGTCGATCATCACCGACCTGCTGCTGCTGGCCCGGATCGGCACCGGAGGCGCGGCCGCCCAGGAACGGATCGACTTCACCGACCTGGTCCGCACCGAGGTGGGCCGCCGTACGCCGCCGGTCGCCATCCGCACCCTGCTGCAGGACCGGCTGACGGTCCGCGGGGTGCGCATGCAACTGGTCCGGCTGCTGCACAACCTGCTCGACAACGCCGAACGGTACGCCGAGTCGGTCATCGAGATCGCGGCGGGCAGAGTGGACGGCCACCTCCTGCTCACCATCACCGACGACGGCGTGGGCATCCCCGAACCCGACCGCGAACGGGTCTTCGAACGCTTCACCCGCCTGGACACCGCCCGCAGCAGAGCCTCCGGCGGCACCGGCCTGGGCCTGGCCATCGCCCGCGACATCGCCAACGCCCACGGCGGCTCCCTGCACGTCGAGGACAGCCCCTACGGAGCCCGCTTCGCCCTCCGCCTCCCTCTCGCCCCCGACATCTTGTGAGGGGCTGGTGGTGGCTGGGGTGTGAGGACAGCCGCGTGTCGTAGGCCCGCTTCGCCCTCCGCCTCCCTCTCGCCCCCGACATCCTGTGAGCGCGGCACCCGGGGAACGGGAAGGGCCGTCCACCGAGTGGTGGACGGCCCTGGTGCCGGAGGTTTCCGGTGCGGGGTTCAGGAACGGACGGCCTGGACTTCGAGCTGGATGTCGACCTTGTCGCTGAGCAGGACCTTCTCGCCCTGCAGCGGGACGTTGAACTCCACGCCCCAGTCCTTGCGGTTGATCGCGGTCTTGGCGGAGAAGCCGGCGCGGAAGCCGCCCCACGGGTCCTCGCCCACGCCGTTGTACTCGACCTCGAGGGTGACCGGACGGGTGACGCCCTTGATGGTCAGCTCGCCGTCCAGGTAGTGGTCACCGCCCTCGACACGCAGCCCGGTGGACCGGAAGGTCATCGTCGGGTGGGCGGCGATGTCGAGGATCTCCGCGGACCGGATGTGGTTGTCGCGGTCGGCGTTGCGGGTATCCACCGAGGCCATCTTGATCTCGACGTTGGCCGAGGACGCGGAGAGCTGGTCGGCGATCACGACCGTTCCGGAGAATTCGGTGAACGTGCCGCGCACCTTGCTCATCAGGTGCCGGATGGTGAAGGTCACCTCCGAGTGCGACGGGTCGATGTTCCAGGTGCCGGCGGTCAGGCCGGGAGCGACGGCGGCGAGGCTCATCACGGGCTCCTCTGTGGGAATGCTTGAAGCTTCAACTACAACCGTGAAATCTAGTTTAATATTCAACAAGTGTCAAGCCGAACGGCCCGCCGGCGTACCGGCGGGCCGTTCGTACGAGAATCGTTCTGGAACCCTGGATCAGGCGGTGGCCTGTCCGGCGTCGAGCGCGGCCTCCGCGGAGAGGCCGCGCGGGCCGTCCGGGCGGACCGGCTCCAGCAACGGGGTGGAGCTGCCCTCCAGGAGGACCTTGGCGACCAGGTCGGGGTCGTCGCCCATCGGCACATGGCCGCAGTCCGGCAGCCAGACGAAGCGGGCGTTCGGCAGCCGCTGCTGGGCGCGCAGCGCCTGGATGGGCAGCAGCAGGCGGTCGCGGGTGCCCCAGGCCACGGTGACGGGGACGTCGGCGCAGGCGCCGGCGAAACGGACCCGGCGCCCGGCCCGCAGCGTGGGCTCGAAGCCGGCGCAGTCGCGCAGCGCACGGGCGTCGGCCAGCAGTTCGGCCGCCTCCAGGCGGTCCGGGTGGCCGTAGATCATCCCGAACAGGGCCCGGCGCCGCTTGGGCGAACGGGCGAGCAGGTCGATCAGCGGCTCGGGCGTGCGCGCCGCCAGCCGGGAGGCGCGCAGCACGGTGCTGGCCCAGCGCAACTCCGGTGCGGTGAAGAACCCGGCCGGGGACAGCACGGTGGCGGAGCTGACCAGCCCGCGGTCGGCCGCCTCCAGGGAGAACAGGCCGCCCAGGGAGTTGCCCGCGATGTGCGGACGGCGCAGCCCGAACTCCTCGAACAGCTCGGCCATGACCGACAACACGGTGTCGACCGTGTAGGGGGTGCCGTCGGGCAGCGGCGGGGAGGCGCCGAAGCCGGGCAGATCGACGGCGATGACCTCGCGCTCGCGCGCCAGCCGGTCCATGACCGGCCGCCACGCCTGCCAGCGGTGGCCGATTCCGTGCAGCAGGACCAGCGGGGGGCCGTCACCACGACGCTCGAAGACGATGTCCACGGCCCTGAGCGTAGGCCGCGGTTACCCACCGGTCACTAGTGATGAACGTTACTGTTTTCCGAACGTGAACCGTCCCCGACTGAGGAAAAAATCAAACCGGCACGGCGGGCAGCTCGTCGGTGGTGAGCGGGCGGCGGTGCTCCAGGGCGTCACGGAGCTGGGCGCGGCCGCGGTGGATGCGGCTGCGGACGGTGCCGAGCTTGACGCCCAGGGTCGCGGCGATCTCCTCGTAGGTCAGGCCCTCGATGTCGCACAGCACCACGGCGGCCCGGTACTCGGGGGCGAGGTCGTCCAGCGCGCGCTGGATGTCGGCGTCCAGCAGCTGGTCGTCGTAGAGCTGGGCCGGGCTCGGCTCACCTCCCTGGAGGCGTTCGGCATCGTCGGGGAGCGCGTCGAAGCGGATGCGCTGCCTGCGCCGGGCCCGGTCCAGGAAGAGGTTGGTGGTGATGCGGTGCAGCCACCCCTCGAACGTCCCGGGGGTGTAGGACGACAGGGAGCGGAAGACCCGGATGAAGACGTCCTGGGTGAGATCCTCGGCATCGTGCCGGTTGCCGGTCAGCCGATAGGCCAGCCGGAACACCCGCGTGGAGTGCTCCTGGACAATCTCCTCCCAGGTCGGCGGCGTCCACGCCATCGAACCTGCGCTCACCGGCACCCCCGCGTGTGATGCTAAATCGTTACGGCCAAGCATGCCTGTACCCAGATAAGAGCCGCGTAAGGACGACGGGAGGAGTGGGGCGCGTTACAAAATCCTGCCCCCCGCGGTGTGACCCAAGTCATGGTGGACGCTGTCGACAGATAATTGAACACTTACGGTCCGGTGGGGAAGATTTCGGACATCGCACCCCGACCCGCGAGGACGTGACATGGCGCGCAGCTACAACCTGGCCGACCTCTTGGAGATCCTGGCCGAGGCTGGCCCCGACCGGCCCGCCCTGGTCGCGGGCGCCGAACGTCGCACGTACCGCGAGCTGAACGAGCGGGCCTGCCGGGTCGGCCACCACCTGGCCGCCGCCGGGGTGCAGCCGGGCGAGCACGTGGCGATCCTGTCGTGGAACCGCGCCGAGTGGATCGAGACCATGCTCGGCATCTTCAAGATCCGCGCGGTCCCGATCCCGGTGAACTACCGCTACGTCGCCGCCGAACTGCGCCACGTGCTGGCCGACTCCGACTCGGTCGCGCTGGTCGGCGAGCGGTCGCTGCTGGCCCGGGTCGAGGAGATCCGCGCCGGTCTGCCGAAGCTGCGGCACGTGGTGGTGCTGGAGGACGGCGGCGAGCACGAGATCCCCGGCTCCGTCCGCTACGAGGACGCGCTCAAGGACGCCTCGCCCGCCGACGACTTTCCCGAGCGGTCCAGCGACGACCGCTACATCATGTACACCGGCGGCACCACCGGCTATCCCAAGGGCGTCGAGTGGCGCTGCGAGGACATCTTCTTCGGTGCCCTCGGCGGCGGCAACGTCCTGGGCGACCCCGTCGCCAGCCCCGAGGCCCTGGCCGCCAACGCCGAGCAGCCGCCCATGGCGGTGCTCGACTGCGCGCCCGTCATGCACGGCGCCGGCCAGTGGGTGGCGTTCATGGGGCTGTTCAGCGGCGCCAAGGTCGTCCTCTACACCGAGCACGCCTTCGACCCGGCCACCGCGCTTAACCTGCTCGCCGCCGAGCAGGCCAACGTGCTGATGCTGGTCGGCGACGTGATGGCCCGCCCGATCGCCGCGGAGCTGGCCAAAGGCGGCTACGACACCTCCTCGCTGCTGGCCGTCGCCTCCGGCGGGGCGCCGCTCACCGAGGCCGCCAAGGACGAGATCAGGGCGCACCTGCCGGACGTGCTGTTCCTCGACAACTACGGCGCTTCCGAGACCGGCGCCTGCGGCCCGTCCGTCGGCGGCAAGGAGGGCACCGCCCGCTTCATGATGAAGCCCGGCATCACCGTCCTGGACGAGAACCTGCGGCCCGTCCGCCCCGGCGAGATCGGCCGGCTGGCGCGCAGCGGCCACATCCCGCTCGGCTACTACAACGACCCCGACAAGACCGCCTCGACGTTCTTCACCGACGCCGAGGGCACCCGCTGGTCGGTCCCCGGCGACTTCGCTTCCCTGGAGGAGGACGGCACGATCGTGCTGCTCGGCCGGGGCTCGCTGGTCATCAACACCGGCGGCGAGAAGGTCTACCCCGAAGAGGTCGAGGTCGCGCTCAAGGACCACCCGGACGTGTACGACTGCGTCGTGGTCGGGCTGCCGGACGAGCGGTTCGGCCAGTGCGTCGCGGCGGTGGTCGCCCCCCGTCCCGGTGCGCGGCCCACGCTGGAGGAGCTGACCGAGCACTGCCGCGACCGGCTGGCCGGCTACAAGCTTCCGCGCCGGCTCCGGCTCGTTCCCGAAGTGCAGCGCACGGCCGTCGGCAAGTCCGACTACAAGTGGGCCCGGTCGGTCCTCGCCGACGCCTGAGCGCCCGCTCGGCGGTCAAGGATCGATGGTGTGTCGCGGAGGATGACTTGGGGCCGATTGCGCAATAAACCGCCACATGAGGGTCGAAGCGGAGAAACCGCTCGCCGGGCGCTACCGGCTGCTCTCCGTGATCGGCAAGGGCGGCATGGGAACCGTCTGGCGCGCCTATGACGAACTGCTCGACCGGGATGTGGCGATCAAGGAGGCGGTCCTTCCAGAAGGGCTGACGAGTTCGGAACGGTGCGCCATGTGCCGCCGTATCGTCGCCGAGGCCCGCGCCACCGCCGCACTGCGGCATCCCGGGGTCGTCACCGTGTACGACGTCCTCAACGAGGACGGCCGGCCGTGGATCGTCATGGAACTGCTGCGCGCCCGTTCCCTCCGCGAGGTGCTGGCCCGGGACGGCCCGCTGGACTCGGCGCGCGCCGCCGAGATAGGACGCGCGGTGCTCGCCGTGCTCAACACCGCGCACGCCAAGGGCATCCTCCACCGCGACGTCAAGCCCAGCAACGTGATGCTCGCCGAGGACGGGCGGATACTCCTGACCGACTTCGGGCTGGCCGTCCACATGCTGAACGGCCACACCGTCGTGGACACGATGGTGTCGGGCATCCAGGGCTCGCCCGCCTATCTGTCGCCCGAGCAGATCCTCGGCATGCCCGGAGGGACGGCCTCGGATCTGTGGTCGCTGGGCGTCACCCTGTACGCCGCCGTCGAGGGCGGCTCCCCCTTCCGGCGTTCTCACGCGCTGGCGACGATGGTCGCGGTGCTGATAGGGGAGTACGCCCCGCCCTGGAACGCCGGCCCGCCGATGCGCGCCCTCATCGAAGGTCTTTTACGCCAGGACCCGTCCACCAGGTTGAGCGCCGCCGAAGTCGCCGCACTGCTGGACCTGGCCGCCGACCGCCCCGACGACACCTGGCGTTCCCGCCGCGCCACCTGGTGGGAGAACGGCCGCACGAGCATGTTCCGGCGTTCGCGCATAACGGCGTTGGTCGGTGTGGCGATACTCGCCGCGACGGTCATCGTCATAGGCGCGTGGACGGCCCGCCTGCGGCCGGGCGGCACAATGGCCGCCCTGTCCGCACAGGACCGAGGAACCCACACCGCCGCCTATCGCGAAGCCGACGGGTACAGCGTGGAGATCCCCTCCGGCTGGGTGCGCGAACGCAGGCGGGACGGCGTCCACTGGAACGACCCCCTGACCGACCGCCACCTGCGCATCAGCCCCGTGCAGGGCGACGCGCTGGCGGGTCTGCAACAGGCCGAACGCGACGCCATCGCCGCCAACGCCTACCCGGGCTACCGCAGGATCCGCCTCGAAGCCACACCGGACGTGGCCAAGGACGCCGCCGAGTGGGAGTTCACCACCCACCGGTTCCGCTACCTGCGAAGCCGCATGGCGGGGTACGAGTTCCTGTTCATCACCCCCGAGGATCGCTGGACCCCCGGGCAGCGTGCCTTCGAGGCGATCCTGCGCACGTTCCGGACCAGCGGGTCCTAAAAGGGCGGGCGCTCAGCCGCTCCGCTGGATCTGCAGCAGGATCTCGGCGTTGGAGGAGGTGTCCTTCACCTTCTCCAGCAGCAGTTCGATGGCCTGCTGCGGGTCCAGCGAGTGCAGCAGCCTGATCAGCCGCCAGTGCAGGGCCAGCTCCTGCGGCGACATGAGCAGTTCCTCGCGCCGGGTGCTGGAGGCGATGACGTCCACCGCCGGGAAGACGCGCTTGTCGGCCAGGCCCCGGTCGAGCTTGATCTCCATGTTGCCGGTGCCCTTGAACTCCTCGAAGAACACGTCGTCCATCCGCGACCCGGTCTCCACCAGCGCGGTGGCCAGGATCGTCAGCGACCCGCCGTTCTCGATGTTGCGGGCGGCGCCGAAGAACTTCTTCGGCGGGTACAGCGCGCCGGCCGCCACACCGCCGGCCAGGATCCGGGCGCTGGACGGCGCGGCCAGGTTGTAGGCGCGGCCCAGCCGGGTGATGGAGTCCAGCAGCATCACCACGTCGTGGCCCATCTCCACCAGCCGCTTGGCCCGCTCCACCGCCAGCTCCGCGACCTCGGTGTGCTCACCGGCGGGCCGGTCGAACGTCGAGTAGATGACCTCGCCGCGCACCGACCGCTGCATGTCGGTGACCTCTTCGGGACGCTCGTCGACGAGCACCACCATCAGGTGGCACTCGGGGTTGTTGACGGCGATCGCGTTGGCGAGGGCCTGCAGCACCATCGTCTTGCCGACCTTGGGCGGCGACACGATCAGCCCGCGCTGCCCCTTGCCGACCGGCGCGACCAGGTCGATGACGCGGGTCGCCGCGGCCCCGGTGTCCAAGCGCAGCCGCTCCTGCGGGAACAGCGGCGTCAGCGTGCCGAACTCGGGACGCTCACCACCGGGCGCCCCGCCGTTCACCGACTCCACGTGCACCAGCGCGGGCCACTTCTCCCGCGCCGACCGCGGCGCCCGCGCCGTGCCGGTCACGATGTCGCCGGGCCGCAGCCCGTTCGCCCTGACCTGCGCCAGCGATACGTACACGTCCTGCGGCCCGGTCAGGTAGCCGGTGGTCCGCACGAAGGCGTGCTTGTCCTGCACGGCCAGCACACCGGAGAAGGGGATGGTCAGCGGCGCGTCGCCGGCGCCGCGCTGTGCGGGCGCGACGACCTGCGCGGACGCCGCTTTGCGCGGTGGCGCGGTGGTTGTCAATGCGTGGTCCTTAGGTAGGGGACGACTCACGTACGCGGTACCAAACACACCACACGCACGCGGCCCAGGGAAAAACATGATCACCGGGCACTCAGATCGACCCGGGACTCAGGGAAAGCACCCTCACCGCCTCATCTCGAGCGGGATCCACCGGTGCTACCACAAGACTACAGCACACCAACCATCCACTACGCAAGCCCGCATCCACCAGGAAACCCCGCCTTCTCCACCCTGCCGGTGCTCGGCCGGGCCGCCGCCGGGCTACCCGGCCTCTTCGAGGTCCTTTTGGAGGCGTTGTAGTTCTCGTACCTTCTCTTCGATCTCCGCCATCTTCTGTGCCATCTCGGCCTGGAGGCGCTGCAGCTTGCGGAGGGTGTCGGCGGGGACCACCTGCTGGCCCTCGCTCGTCGCCTCCCGCCACTTCTCGCCGAACCTCTCCATGTGCGGGGTGATCTCCGCGTCGAACAGCGCACCGCCCGCCACCTCCCGCAGCGACCTGCGGCCGTCCAGGACGTCCTGGAGCAGGGCCTTGAACTCCGGGTCGGTGGATCCGTCCCGCAGGATCTCCAGGTTCTGCCGGATCCGGCGTGAGGCGGCGACGTCGCCTCGGGCCACGTCCATCATCGGCAGGCCGTCATCGTCGAACTCGGTCATCGTCACATCGCCTTGTCGCCGTAGGAGCCTTGGGGGAACGGCTGCGCGTCCAGGCCGTGGATCGCGCCGAGCAGACCGCTGATCACGCCGATGAGGAGGTGGACCGATGAGACGACCAGGCCGACCTTGCCGATGATGTCCAGCCACAGCAGGATGCCCGCGCCGATCTGGGACATGATCAGGGCCAGGCCGGCCGAGGGTCCCACGACGGTCCAGCCGGTGGCGGCCGAGGCGGCGGCCTCGATGGCGATCATGACGGCCAGGTCGCAGAGCGCCTCCAGGGCGCTCACCACGGCCTTGCTCGTGGCCCAGGCGCCGAACGCGACCGAACGGCACTCCCTGGCCACGGTCCTGATCGCCGGCTCCTGCTCCTTGAGGACGCCGGCGAAGTCGCTGAAGTACTGCCCGCATGCGGTGGCCGCGTTCCCCTCCCAGCTCTTCAGCATGGTCGTGGAGCCCCGTCTCAGCTCGCCGGCGTAGGCCGTGTAGAAGTCGCCGACGTGCTCCAGGGCGGAGGAGACCGTCGCTATCGGCTCCCAGTCACCGCCGACGTGTTGTCCCACCCACTCGGCGGGGTTGACTCCGCAGATCTTGCCTAACGCCCACAGGACCCAGTGCGAGGGGCTCACGAAGTCGCTGAGCGAGAGCGTCACGTCGACGGCTTTCGGCATCGGCTCCGCGGGCCGGGGGGCGATCAGCTTGGCGGCGGGTGAATCGGTCATCGGTGTTACTCCGAGGGGGGTCTTGTCGGTATTTTGTTATTTTGGGGAGATCTGCTCCATGAGCTTGGTGTTCTTCTTGTCGGTGCGCCGGTAGACGTCGGCGCAGTGCGTCAGCTCCGTGGCCGATGCGGTGGTCAGGCTCTCCAGCCGTCGGGTGTTCTGCTGGACCGCCTCGCAGATCCGCAGGACTCCCAGGCTGTAGAGGAGTCCCAGTGCGTATCCGCGGCTCTGCTCCACCTGCTCGCCGTGCGTCCCGACATACTGCACGGCCTTTTCCGCGTCACCGGCCAGGACGTGCAGTGACCTGCTGAACTCCTCCAGGGCGGATGGGGTGACCCGAAAAGTCATCCGGCCTCTCTCCTGCGGTGGGATCGTGTGAGGTGCGCCGTTCTTGTCAGCCGCTCCGATCGCCTGACAGGGCGCCGTCGTCGAAGCCGGGCAAGGGTGGTGGAAATAATAGAGCATTATCGGACTCGGCTCCTGCTGGTGGCGATCATTTTCTTCGGCATGGGAAGCGTGACCGTGGTCGCCTCGCTGCTTCTCCTGCAACCTCCGCCGATCGCGAGCGGAGCAGGGCTCATCTTGGCCGGTATCCTCGCCATTCGGGCAAGAGTGCAGAAAAAGGGTTCCCGTGCGGTGGTCTACGCACTCTCGGCGGTGGGAGTGATATTCGCGGCGATGGGACTCGCCTCACTTCTCCCCGTCCGGGGATGACGGTACGGCATCCGATCGTCCGTCATGCTGGAACGAAAAACGGCCGGGACCATTTCCATGGCCCCGGCCGTTCCGTTTTTCCGGAGGTGTCCTCGGACGGGTGTTCAGTGGTGGTACTGGTGGGCGGCGGCGTGGCCGAGGCCTCGGGCGATCATCCAGCGGTTGACCGGGAGGGTGGCGGCGAAGGCCACTGCCAGGGAGAAGGCCAGGGAGGTCCAGAACAGGAGGCTGGACAGGCCGGCCTCCATGGCGCCGGGGACGCCGAGCATGACGCCGTTGTCGACGAGTTCCATCACGGCGATGGAGACCGTGTCGGCGGCCAGGGCGACCTTCAGGGCGCGGCGGAACGGCAGGTCGGCGCGCAGCATGCCGCGCATGGTCAGGGCGTACCCGAAGAAGAAGGCCAGTGCGACGGCCAGGGCCACGGTGGCGACGCCGTGCAGGCCCAGGGCGGTGCCGATGACCATGCCCAGCACCTCGCCGATGGCGCAGCCGGTGAGGCAGTGCAGGGTGGCCTGCGCGGCGGTGCGCCAGCCGCTGCCGCCGTGGGTGTGCTCAGCGTGGTCCATGTCGTCTCCAGGGTGCGGGCCGGTCGTCGTGCGCCTGACTGCAACGGTATACCCCCCTCCCGTATTCCATTGGCCGGGAGATCTCGGCGCCCTGTACGGCGGTGATGTCGGCGGCCGGTGCGTCACCATGGGCCGGAGCGACCATGGGCGCATCCCGGAGAGGCTCAGCCGGGGTCCGGATGGACGGATATGACGCGGAAGCTGCCGTGGTCGACCACCGCGTCGCTGAGACAGCCCTTCAGCCGGCGCAGGGCGTACTCCCCGAGAGCGGGCTGCACGACCAGGGCGTAACGGCCGCCGCCGATCGACGTGAGACCGCCCTGGTCCAGGTAAGGCCGGGTGGAGCCCCGGCAGTACTCCCACAGACGCCGGGCCATCAGGTCGGCGGGCACCTGGCCGTTGGCGTCCGCCTGGATGACGACCGTGCTGGCGGCGGCGTGCACGGGCTCGTCCGGACGGTCCTGGGTGTGGTCGGCCAGTTCGGCCACCGCGACGGCGGCGACCAAGGCGACGATCACCGACCAGAGGAGCGGGCGCAGCCACCGGCCCGGGGAACGCTCCGGCCGGGCCGGGTCCGGTCCGCCCGCCAGCACGCCCCCGGACGGCACGCTCAGTGAGGCGAGCCTGCGCGCCGTGCCGCGCCCCCCGAACGAGGAGGCGATCCGCTCCACCAGGGCGGCCAGCCCGGACACCGCGATGCCCGCGCCGAGCAGGACCGGGATGAAGACCCGGTACGAGTCGGGCTCGGGACGCATCCAGCGGAACGCCGGGGTCTCCACTCCCGGAGTCCCGTAGGGGAGCGAGAACGGCTCCGGTGGGGCGGCGTCGGCCTTGGACAGCTCGGCGATTCGGCGTTCCAGCCGGTTGAGACGGTCGGCCCCCGCCACGGCGACCACCACCAGCAGGCTCACCAGCAGCAGTTCGCCGGCCATGAGCGCACGCTGCCACTCCCAGCGCGCCGTGTAGACGACGAGATACCCGCCGGTGAACAGCACCATCGCGCCCAGCCCGGCGTACACCAGCCGCTTCATGCCACAGACTCCTCGCCGGAGGGGCGGGTGCCGGTGGCAGAAGGCAACGGCTCGACCCGGCCGGTGTCGCCGTCCACCAGGACGTGGGTGCCGGGTGGGAAGCGGTCCAGAGCGCCGCGCAGGCCCACCACGGTCGGTACGCCCAGCTCGCGGGCCAGGATCGCCAGGTGCGACAGAGGGCTGCCGGTCTCGGCGACCAGCCCGGCCACCGAGGGCAGGTGGACGGCCAGCGACGGGGCGAGCGTGCGGACGACCAGCACGGAGCCCGGTGTCGGGTCGCCGTCGCCGGAGTGCACCGGGCCGGTGCCGCGGCCGCCACCGGCGGGGCGGGCACCGTCGCCGGACGGCGCGGCCTCGGCCACGATCCGGTCGCCGGCCAACCGGAACACCGCCGGCAGCGGGGCGGTACGGGGAGGAGCGGGGCGGCGCTCCAGATCGGCGGGGAGGGGACCGCCCTGGAGCACCGCCGCCAGCTCCGGCATACGGAGGGCGCGGACGAGTTCGGGCCGGGCCAGTGCGCCCCGGGCGTGCAGCCGCCGGCCGGCGGCCCAGGCGACCCGGGCGGACAGCTCCTGCACCCAGCGGATGCGCAGCCGCAACGCCTCGCGCGGCGGAAGCGGCTCACGTGGCCGTCCGGCCCGCGCGGGAACGTCCGGCAGCGGGCCGGGCGCCCCGATGGCGGGCGGGGTGAGGGCCAGGACGACCGGATCCTCGGTGAGGATGCGCGGATCGTCCCAGCCCCGCCGGCGGTCCTCGTGCAGCGCCGCTAGGGCGAGCTGCGCCGTGGTGACCGAAGCCGGCTCGTCCAGCAGCGAACCGGCGAGCGCCTCCAGCCCGTGCAGGGCGGCCAGCGTGGCACGCGACCAGCGCAGCGCCGCCGTCAGGTCCTCGTCGTCCAGCTCGGCCAGCGGCGGGACGGCGGCCAGGTCGGCGTCCACCCCGGCCACGGTCTCGGCGGCCAGCGCGGGCAGGTCGGCCCGCAACCGGCCGACCTGCCAGGCCACCGACAGCCGCCGCACCGCCGGGACCGGGTTGAGCAGCCGCAGCCGGGAGGGACGACCCGGGGCGGCGCCAAGCCGCCGCAGGTCGGCCGCCGCGCGACCGCCGACCGACCGGACGGTAGGGCCGCGCCGCAGCGCCCGGCGGGACACGGCGCCGACCGTGGCGAGGGCTTCGGAGATGCCGTGGTCGAGCGGCGCCAGCCACAGGTCCTCCTCCAGCGGGGCCAGCGCGTCCGGCAGCGTCTCGGCGACCGGGCCGGGCCCCAGCAGCGGGGCGCGGCGCGGCGGCGGCGGGGCCAGCGCAGTGACGGGGCGGCTCTGCAGCAGCCACAGCGCGCCGGCCCCGTCGAAGGCGAACTCGACGTCCTGCGGGCCGCCGAACACCGCCGCGGCGCGGGCGGCCAGCCGGGCCAGCTCGCGCAGTCGCGGGCGGGTCAGCGGGCCGCCTGCGGCACCCTCGATCACCCGGCCGCGCCTGGTCAGCACGTAGCGGGTGCCGTCGGCCTCCCCGCCGACCAGCGTGTGCGGGCCGCCGCGCACCGCCGCGACCACGACCCGGTCGGTGCGCCCGTCCACCGGATCGGCGCCGAACATGACCCCGCCGCACGCCGCCTCCAGATGCGGCTGGACGAGCACCGCCATCGTGTCCGGGCCGTGCGCCGACCCGACCACCTCGCCGACGGCCTCGCGGAACGCCGGCCTGCCGCGTACGCCCAGTACCGAGACGAACCGGCCCGCCATCGAGGAGACTGCGCCGTCCTCGGCGGTCGAGGACGAACGGACCACCAGCGCGCGGGAACCGTCCTCGCTGAGCCGGGTCCACGCCTCGCGCAGCCGCCGCTTGAGGGCCAGGTCAGTGTCGAGGTCGCCGACGGCCTGCACGGGTATGACGAATCCGGGCAGCACGGGCAGCCCCCGCCGGGCCGCGCGCGCGAGGTTGGCCGCCTTGGCCCCCGCCACGGCCGAGTCCGCGGCCAGGGGATGGTCCAGTCTCAGGATGCTGAGAGCGCGGTCGCTGTCCGACACCACGAGCTCCGTTCCTTCAGGGCCGCCCAGAACCAGAATCCGCCTCGGTGTCGCCGGACGCCTCCCTCGGGGGAGGTGTCTTGCGCCTCGCCCTCAGGTGTACGGCGGGCCGCCGCGCCTCGTCCCGGAGACGGAGACGGGCCCCTGAGAGCATCGGGGTCGCCGCCCCGTACGATGACGCCGCAACCGACGGAGGAGGCCCGAATTGTCCGCTGAAGCGCTGCTGAGGTGCGAGGTCGCCGAGGGCGTCGGCACCGTCACGATCGACCGGCCGGACAAGCGCAACGCCATGTCGGCGGCCATGTGGCGCGCGCTGCCCGCCCTGCTGGAGCGGCTGGCCACGGACCCGGCCGTGCGGGCGGTGGTGCTGACCGGGGCGGGCGGGCACTTCTGCGCCGGCGCCGACATCGGCGAGCTGGCCGACATCAACCCCGGGGACCTGCCGGTGGCCGCCGAGGAGGCGCTGGTCGCGTTCCCCAAGCCGACCCTCGCCGTCATCCGGGGCTTCGCCGTGGGCGGCGGCTGCCAGCTCGCCGCCGCCTGCGACCTGCGGTTCGCCGCCGAGGACGCCCGGTTCGGCATCACCCCGGCCAAGCTCGGCATCGTCTATCCGGGGGCGAGCACCGCCCGGCTGGTCCGGCTGGTCGGCCCGGCCGCCGCCAAGTACCTGCTGTTCTCCGGCGAACTGGTGGACGCGGCGCACGCGCTGCGCATCGGGCTGCTGGACGAGGTGCTGCCCGCCGCCGACCTGGACGGGCGGGTCGCGGAGTTCACCCGCGTCCTGACCGCCCGTTCGCAGCTCACCCAGCAGGGCGCCAAGGAGATCGTGAACGCGGCCGCGGCGGGCGCCCTGACCCCGGACCTGGTCGACGCCTGGGAACGGGAGTCACGCAAGGGCGTCGACTCGACCGAGGGCGTGGCGGCCTTCCTGGAGCGCCGCGCCCCCAGGTTCACGTGGACTGGACCAGCCGCCCATAAGCGATGACCCGCTGCGGATACCGGCCGCTGGAGCCCCCGATGGAGACGAGCCGGATCCCCGGATAGGACACCTTCCCGTACACCTTGCGGGTGGGGAAGCCGCCCTGCTCGACGAGCTCCACCCGGTCGATGCGGAACACGGCGACGCGGCGGTCCCGGCGCAGCACGGTGACGTGGTCGCCGGGCACCAGCTCGCCGAGCCGGTGGAAGACGGCCGGACCGGCGGCAGAGTCCACGTACCCGGCGATGACGGCCGGGCCGGGCGAGCCGGGCGCCGCGCCGTACCGGTACCAGCCCGCCCGCTGGACGTGGGCCGCCGAGGGCACCTCCAGCGAGCCGTCGGCGTTCCTACCGAGCGTCAGCAACGCGGTACGCACCTGGAGCCGCGGAATCTCCAGGGTGACCGGCCGCGAGGGCGGCAGGCCGTCGGCCGGTCCGAGCTCGCGGACCGGGCTCGGCGAGGGACTTGCGGCGGCCTGAGGTACGGGCGGCCGCGCGGCGACCGCCGGTATGCGCACGACGACCGTGATGGCCAGGATTCCCAGCAGCGTGATACCGATACCACAGAAAGTGATCATCCGGCGATGCGTGGCCTCGCCGGGCCGGGCAGCTCTTCCCACGTGAGCATCTTTTCGTAACGAACCGATCGCGGGGGTGGTTATGGCCGGTTACGCCCCGGGGTGCGCGTGAAACCGTACGAACCCGTGCAACACGACGACCGGAGGGTCATGGACATCGAGGAACTGCGACTGGGCGTCTATCGGGGATTCGCCGCCACCGGCCGGGCGCCCGACCCCGCCGACCTGGCCAAAGGCCTGCGCGCCACCCCTGAGGAGGTCGCGCGCGGCCTGCGGGAGCTGGCCGACCGGCGGCATGTGGTGCTGGACGGGGCCGGGCGCGTGGTGATGGCGCATCCGTTCTCGGCGGTCCCGCTCGGCTTCTCGGTGATGGGCGCCGCCACGCTGTGGTGGGGCGGCTGCGCCTGGGACTCGTTCGCGCTGCCCCATCTGCTGCGCGGCGAGTTCGACGAGCCGGAGGTCGTGGTGGCCACCCGCTGCCTCGGCTGCGGCACCGCGCACGCCTGGGCGGTCGGCCGGGACGCCCCGCCGCCCGGCGACCAGGTGGCGCACTTCCTGGTGCCGGTCGCGCACATGTGGGACGACGTCGTCCACACCTGCGGCAACCAGCGGATCTTCTGTGGTGAGGCGTGCGTCGGCCACTGGCTGGAACGCACCGGCCACGAGCGCGGCTACGTCATGGACCTGCCGACGCTGTGGCGCTTCGCCCGGCACTGGTACGACGGCCGCCTCGACCGGGGCTACGTCCGCCGCGAGCCGGACGCCGCGGCCGGCTACTTCCGCGAGGTCGGCCTCGAAGGCTCCTTCTGGGGTCTTTAGGGCGGTGGCCGCGACCGGACGGTCAGCGGTTGAGGTAGGCGAGCACGGCCAGGACGCGGCGGTTGTCGTCGTCGGAGACCGCCAGGTCGAGCTTGGTGAAGATGTTGGCGATGTGCTTGGCGACCGCCCGTTCGGTCACCACCATCTGCTGGGCGATGGCGGCGTTGGAACGGCCCTGCGCCATCAGCTCCAGCGTCTCCAGCTCGCGCGGCGTCAGCCGGGACAGCGGCTGCCCGCCCCGCGTCATCAGCTTGGAGACCACCTCCGGGTCCATCGCGGTGCCGCCCGCGGCCACCCGCCGCACCGCGTCGACGAACTGCTCGGAGTCGAACACCCGGTCCTTGAGCAGGTAGCCCACCCCGCCGCTGCCGTCGGCCAGCAGCTCGCGCGCGTACAACTGCTCCACGTACTGCGACAGCACCAGCACCGGCAGGCCGGGCACCTCGCGGCGGGCCGCCAGCGCCGCCTGCAGCCCCTCGTCGGTGAACGACGGCGGCAGGCGCACGTCGACCACCGCCACGTCAGGACGGTGGTCGACGAGCGCCCGCAGCAGGTCCGGGCCGTTGTCCACGGCCGCCGCGATCTCGAACCCGGTGGCCTCCAGCAGCCGGACCAGCCCCTCTCTCAGGAGGGCGAGATCCTCGGCGAGGACAACGCGCACGGCAACTCCAGGGTGACGATGGTCGGACCGCCCGGCGGAGAGCTGACCGCCAGCACGCCGTCGAATGTACCGATCCGGCGCTCGATCCCGCGCAGCCCGCCGCCGGACGCCATCGCGCCGCCCTGGCCGTCATCGGTCACCGAGATCCGCAACATCCCGTCCTCGTGCCGTACGTCCACCCACACCTGCCGGGCCCCGGAGTGCTTGGCCGCGTTGGTGAGGATCTCGGCGACCGCGAAGTAGGCGGCCGACTCCACCGGCGGCTCCAGCCGTCCCGGCAGTTCGGCGGCGACCTCCACCGGCAGCGGGTGGTCCAGCGCCAGCGCCCGGACCGCGTCCACCAGCCCCCGGTCGGCCAGCACCGGCGGGTGGATGCCCCGCACCAGGTCGCGCAGCTCGCTCAGCGCCTTGGCGGAGTTCTGCCGGGCCTCGGCCAGCAGCAGCCGCGCCTTGTCGGGGTCGCGGTCCAGCAGGTGCTCGATCGCGCCCAGGCTCATGCCCATCGCCACCAGCCGGGCCTGCGCCCCGTCGTGCAGGTCCCGTTCGATCCGGCGCAGCTCGGCGGCCTGCGAGTCCACCGCGTCCGAGCGGGTCTGCGTCAGCCGCTGCACCCGCAGCGCCAGCCGCGCCTTCTCGGTCGGCGCCAGCAACTGGTGGGCCCACCTGCCGTGCACGGCCAGCAGCGGCCGGGCGATCTTGAGTCCGAGCCCGATGTACAGCAGGCCCACCACCCCGGCCGTGATCGCCGTCGGCCAGTCGCTCACCGGGACGAACGTGTACCACTGGGTGCCGCCGAGCTCGTGGATCGGCACCCACAGCCCGGCCGCCAGCAGGATTCCGTGGATCCCCATGCCGATCAGCGAGATCGGCAGCAGCGCGGTGAAGCAGGCCACGAGCGGGTCGGTCACCATCCAGGCGAGGTCCCGCCAGGTGGCCGGGTCCGACAGCGTGTGCACCGTCCGGTTCCACCAGCCGGTGAGGCCGGGCCGGTGCGGCGGCTCGGGCAGGTACGGCGACTCGATCCGCGTCCCCGTCCACCGGCCGGTCAGCTCCCGGTACTTGTTGGCGTACCGGCGGGACTTCGCCCCGATGACCGGCACCAGGAACAGCCCGAGCCCCATGCCGATCATCGTGATGCTGTTGACCATCAAGCAGAACAGCAGCAGCCCCACGACCATCGACATCAGATACAGGCCCAGGCCGCGCACCGCCGCCCGCCCACTGGCCTCGATGCGCTCGATGATTCCCACGTCGCCGTCCACCGTCGCCCTCCTCGGCCCGTTGTCGCCTGTGGACCCCAGTGTCGGACGAGCGGGGCGCCGGGCACAGTGTCCCCCGAACCCGGATAGAGGGTGTACCTACCTACACCCCGTCCCCCGGACCCCCGGAGGAGCCGCCTTTCATGCCTTCAGGGCGGCGGCTCCGAAGGACACGCTGAAGCGCTTGCACCAGATGCTGACGCTGGTGAGCTTGTCCAGGTCGGCGTCGGCGGGGATGTCGTAGTTCTGGTTGCCCTTGTTGCCCTTGAGCTTGCCCAACTCCACGTACGCGCCGTCGTCGAACACGAACCACCCGCCGGTGCCCTCCTTGACCGGCTGGTCCGACAGCCACACCCGCAGGTCGGGGCCGTTGGAGGTGTCGAGGTCCTCCAGCCGCAGCACCCGCCTGCCGTCCGCCAGCCGGATCACCTTGGCGGTGCCGGACGTCCCGTGCTCGTGCGAGACGAACGACCCGGACGACAGCACCTGGTCCTGCGCCGGAGCCTGCCCGCCCGGAGCCTGCCCCGCCGGGACCTGGGGCGCGCTCGCCGCAGGTCCGGACTCGTTCACCGTCTCGTCCACGAACAACAGCCAGGGCTGGAACAACGCCAGCGCCACGGCCGCCACGACCGCGAGCACCACCAGCAAGACCCAGACCACCGGCTTCCGCAGCAGTGCGCCCATCATGTTTCTCCGCTCGGACGGTTACGACTTCCCACCTGTTGGACGCCCCCATCCCACCGGAAGATGGGCCCGACAACCCTTACCGAGTGATGACGTCCGCCTCCCCCGCCGCCTGGAACGGCGGTTCTCTATGGGACTGAACGGCCGTGCGGTTCTCCCGCCCCTGGGCCAGGACCGGTGCGCAGCTCCAGCGCGTCGGCCAGCGCGGCGTTCAACCGGTCGGCGGCGCGGTGGTAGGCCATCGCCGTACCCAGGCAGAAGGCGGCCTTGCGCCTGCCGCACCGGCGGAGCTTCCAGCGCGCCGCCGTCTCGCGCTGCTCCCTCGCCTCCCGGCGGAGGTCGTCACGCGTCTCCAGCAGATTCGTGACCGCCTCCACCAGCCGAACGGCGTCCTCGGCGAGCGCCCGTTCATGGCCGGACGGCCCCGCCTTGAGCACCGCTTCGGCCCGGACCCGGACGGCGAGCAGGCGGATCGTCAGCCCACGCTCCAGGGGCGACATGGGTATCCGTCTCATGCCGCCACGTCCAGCGGCCAGGCGGCCTTGAGCTCGAACCACACGGTCTTGCCGAACGGCGTCGGCGTCCACCCACACGCGTCGGTCAGCTCCCGGACGAGCAGCAGCCCGCGCCCGTTCTCGTCGTCGTGCCCCCGGCCGCGATCGACCGGCGCGGCCGACGACCCGTCCCGCACCTGTACGTGAAAGCACGCCTCCACCCGCCGCACCTCCACCAGAACGGTCGAACCGGGCATTCCGGCCGCATGAACGAACGCATTCGTCACCAATTCGGAAACGGCGATCTTCACCGCGTCCTCGATCTCCGCGATTCCCCACGAACGGGCCAGCCGCGCCACCACCTCTCGCGCGATCTTCGGCGCCGTCGCGTTCAACGGCAGCCGGCACATTCCGATCATCACCCCCGCCCCCGGCGCACGATCCGACATCCGTGTCCCCCTTCGGCCAATCAAAGCGAACGACTGGCCCCATCGAATCCCAGCCCGCAATACTCAGCGTGACAATGCCCTCACATACATGCAAACAAGGCTGTGTTGCTCAGCGGTTACTTGCGAACGCGCTCTGGCCGCTTGGCACCGCTTGGGAGAGGATGGACACATGGCCCGCAAGCCTCGCCGGTCGTCGGATGCGGTCAGCCCGGCCCTCAGGGCGTTCGGCAACCAGGTCCGCCACCACCGCGAACGCCTCGGCCTCAGCCAGGACCGCCTCGGCGACCGCTTCCCGGTGAGCGGCTCCTACATCGGCCTCATCGAAACCGGCAAGACCCGCTGCACCGAGGACTTCGCGAAGAAACTGGACGACCACCTCACCGCCTACGGCGCCCTGGCCCTCCTGTGGGAGGACCTCGTCCAGCACGCCGCCTATCCCACCTGGTTCGACTGGTACCTCGTCGAACGTCAGGCGGCCATGCTCCAGACGTTCCAACTCGCCGTTGTCTACGGCCTTTTGCAGACGCCGGAGTACGCCCGGGTACTGCTGGGCGATGAGGCGGCCGTCGAAGCAAGGCTGGCCCGCCAGGCCATCCTGACCCGCAGCGACCCCGAGCCTCCCATGCTGGTGGCACTGCTGGATGAGAGCGTCCTCTACCGGCAGATCGGCGACAGGAAAGTCATGCGGGAGCAGCTCGAACACCTCATCGCTGTCTCCTCGCGCCGGATCAGTGTCCAGATCGTCCCCATGGGTGTTCATGACGGACTGTCAGGCTCCTTTGTCCTCGCGACGATGGAAGATCGAAGTGAGGTGGCCTATATGGACACCGCCTTGCGCGGCATGACTCTGGGCGGCAAGGATGGGCTGAAGAAGATCTCTGAATCCCTGTTCGACCTGCGTTCCAAGGCCCTTTCAGCGCGAGACTCCCAGAACTTGATCCAAAAGACGTTGGAGGAGAGATGGATCTGAGCGGAGCTGTATGGCGTAAGTCGTCGCGCAGCACGAACAACGGAGGTGACTGCGTCGAGCTGGCCAGCCTGACGGGTGTGGTGGCCGTGCGAGATTCCAAGGACCCGTCCGGCCCGGTGCTGGCGTTCGCTCGCCGAGAGTGGGGTAGTCTCCTGCGTTCCCTCAAGGGGACGTGATGGACCTGAGCACCGCCAAGTGGCGCAAGTCCAGCTACTCCGGCGACAACGGCGGCCACTGTGTAGAACTGGCGTGGGTGGCCGCCACCCCGTTGTCTTGGCGCAAGTCATCTCGCAGTACGGACAACGGCGGCAACTGCGTTGAGCTGGCCGACCTTCCCGGTGTGGTCGCGGTGCGCGATTCCAAGGACCCGGACGGCCCCGCCCTGGCGTTCACCCGCCGTCAGTGGAGCGTCCTCCTGCGCAAGCTCAAGGACGCCTGATCCTTGGTGGGGCGGACTGGTCTCTGAGTTCGTCGTGGTCTCGCTACGCTCCGGCCGCCCGTTGGGTGCTTCGCATCGCGGGGCGACGGCCGGAGGGTGGCGGTGGCATCAACCGTCGTCCAGTTGGATGGGACTCGATGCCGAGCGCGAGTGACGGGGACCGGAAGGCCCCCCGATTGCATTGGGGACTGGCGGTCCTGCTGATCGGGCTGTCCGGCTACCTGTCGCTCGTGGGCACCGGGCCGGTCCTGTGGACGCTCGCCCTGGTGCCCGCCGTACTCGGAATGCTCCTGGCGACCTGGGTCGCGGTCCGCCTGAACCGACGAGCAGCAGTGCGCGGCGGCAGGATCTGGCTCGACGGGCTCCTGATATTCCTCGCCGGCCTGTCCCCGGCGCTCACCTACCTCGGGCTCCTGCTCCTGGTCCCTCTACTCCAATAGTCGGCGTCGGCAAGGCAGGTACCAGGCATGTGCGACGCCGGGTCGAGTACCGGATTCTTCGCCTCCGGCGGCCTTGATGTGCTCTGCTGGGAGCAGAAACCTTTTGAGGTGCGTAGGGGCGACCCGAACACCACGTCCTAAGGCCGTCCTCCGGGGCGGCCTTAGCGCTGTCTTGGCCCAGGTGTACGTCTGCCGTTTGGATCAGTCGGGTGGGTGCGAGGACCCGGACAGTGGCGCGGAGGCCGGCGGTCAGTGACCCCAGCGGGAAGCAACCGGGTGCTCGGCTGTTCTCCCCCTAACCGATCGGGCCTTCGGTCTCGCCCTGCGCGACGTGGGCCGGACCAGGGCGTGTGGTGGCGGGACTTTTCGGTGTGCGGTGGGCGCCGGACGGGGCGCGTACCTAGACTCGGAGGCATGAGCGCCCAGCCCGTGCACTACGAGGATCCGCAGGACCCGCAGGTCATCATGCGCGATCTGCCGCCCCGCGAGCGGGAGCTCTTCCTGCAGCAGTACCAGGCGGCGGCGCGGGCGGCGGCCGCGGACCCCGGCAGGTATCAGGATCTGCGGCGGCTCCTGCACACGTACAGCTTGATCGTTGTGGCCGCCAACCGGCCCGGCTACTACGAGAGCATCCAGGAGGCCAAGAGCGGCGTCGGTGACGCCGTCCCTCTCGACGAGGCGCTCGCCGAAGAACTCGCACGCCGGTCGTGACGTACAAGCCCTTCCTGGCCGAGCGGGCACTTGCCCAGCTCGGCGGGTTCCCCGTTGACGCACTGGGTGCGCTGGCCCAGGTCATGGCCGTGGTGTGCGAGGACCCCCGCGATCCGCTGGTGACGTTGCCGACTGATGATCCTGAGATCCGCCGTGCCCCCTTCGGAGGGCATGGACTGGTGACGTTCCTGATCGTCGAGCCTGCGCAGGTGGTGCGGATCACCGACATCACCTGGGTCGGATGACCTCGCGTCCGCAGGACATCGCCCTTGGGCGCACCCCTGAGCCGGACAAGAGCCTGGGTGCCATCCGGGCGGCCCTGGTGGTCTCCGAGGACCGTGAAGCGTTCGACGCCGGGCTCAGGGCGGTGCTCGACGAGGTCCGGGTGGGCCTGGATCTGGGTATGCTGAACGACTTCGTGCATCGCTGGTGGATCTCGGCCTGCGACTCGGTGGGAGATCCCGAAGGACGTCGGCGGATGCATGCCCGCGCCAGGCAGATCCTCGCAGAGGGAGCGGCTCATCAGGGAAGACCGTGGCGCGAGGTCCTCGCCGAGCGTGAGAGCCGCCGGTAGGTGTACCGACTCGGTGTTGGTCGAGGTCAGTCGTCGGGCGGTTCGGGCGCGGGCGCCGCTTTCGCCAGGGCACCCGGCCGTTCGGTTCCTTCCACGGCGACGCAGATTCCGAAGACTCGGCCGAAGCTCGTCCATCCGTTGACGCGGCCCCGGTTGTTGCTGATCTGAACCCGGCGCCGGGCCGGGTCGAGGGCCGAGACCAGATGCAGGTAGGTGGTTCCGGCGACCCTGGCGAGGACGATGTCGCCGACCTCCAGTCGCGCGGGGTCGACGGGAACGACCGTGACCAGATTCCCGCTTCGGATCAATGGGACCATCGAAGATCCCGTCGGGCGGAACTCCACGGTTTTCCCATCGCGGACCCGGAGGGCGATGGCGTCCATTCTCCCCATCGGGCACAGGATGCTGCCCTCATTCACCGCTGTCCACCGGTTATCCGGGGCGCAAGAAGCACGAGTGACCTCACCTGCTGAGGGCCGCGGCTGGATGCGAGGATCCCACGGTCCGCTGGTGAGGTTGCCGGCGTCCCTGCTCTGACCGTACGGGCGGGGCGGGCCTAGCCGGATGCGGCACCGTGATCTGGCTGTGCTGGTCGGGCCTCTGCTGGGGCGGGATAGTGCCGGCATGGCCGATGGTGAGTCCGGTGAAGCGGTCCCGGGCGTTCAGCCGTCGGGGGCGCGGATCGCGGTGGCGCTGGGTGCCTCGGTCGTCGCCTGCTGGCAGTTGCTGGTGTACGGGTTCGGCCTCGTCTGGTACCTGCCTGACATCACCGTGCGCAGCGAGTGCGATCCGAGGGAGACGTTGGGTTGCGGGCACGAGTACGGGGAGGCGTGGTGGATCGGGACCTTCCTGGTGTGCGTGGCGGGGGCGCTGTGCATGATCCTGACCTGGGTGCGGACGTACAGGGGCGGACGCTGGTGGCCCTGGCCGCCGGCAACGGAGGTGATCATGGTCGGCTGGATGGTGCCGCAGTCCTGGCTGGCCTGAGCGTGTGGGGCGGGCGGGGATCGCGACCCTGGCCGGTGAGCTTCGCCGGGCGTTCTCTCAACGCTGATTTCGGGCGGTGAGGAGAGCGTCGCAGGCTGCTTACACGGTGCTGATGGCGGGGTAACCGGGCGCTGGTGTGGTGGAGGCGGTTCGGCAGCCATCACGGATGTGGAAGGGCGTTGACATGGGCGAAACCGCCGGCAAGACCATCTACGAGGCCATCGGGGGCGAGGACGCGCTGATCGCGGTGGTCGAGGACCTGTACCGACGGATCTTCGCCGATCCTGCGTTGCAGGGGTTTTTCACCTCGGCGAACATGCCGCGGCTGAAGGGGCGTCAGGTGGAGTTCTTCGGCGCGGCCCTGGGCGGGCCGATGACCTACACGGGCGCCTCGATGCGCGACGCGCACGCCGGCATGGCCATCACCCCCGAGCACTTCAACGCCGTGGCCGGGCACCTCACCGGCGCGCTGCTGGACGCCGGGGTGCCGCAGGCCACGGTGGACGAGATCATCGGCCTGGTGGCGCCACTGGCCGACGACATCGTCACCACGCCCGCCGCCACCGCCTAGACGACCGCCTGGCCGAGCGGCCGGATGAGTGGACGGGGCCTGGTCGAGTTGACGGGCCTGGTCGAGTTGACGGGCCTGGTCGAGTGGACGGTGCCTGGGCGAGCGGGCGCGGTCAGGTCGAGCGGAAGGGGTCCGGGTCGGCCGGAGGGCCCTTGATCTCGTGGAAGCCCGGGGTGCCCGCCACCAGGAGGGTGCCGTCCCACAGGCGGCCGGCCTGCTCGCCTCGGGGTACGCGGGAGATGACCGGGCCGAAGAAGGCGATCCGGCCGCCGTCCGGAGCGGTGACCGCGACGATCGGGGTTCCTACGTGGTCGCCGACCAGGCCGACGCCTTCCGCGTGGGAGGCGCGTATGACCTCGTCATAGGCGGTGGACCGGGCGGCCTCGGCCGGCTTCTCCGGTAGCCCGGCCTCGGCCAGCGCGGAGTGGAAGAGATCGGGACCCCATTCGGGGGCGGGGGCGTGCACCCGCGCGGCCAGCGCCGTGTAGAAGCGCACCAGCGCGTCCTGCCCGTACTCCTGCTCCACGGCGGCGCAGATGCGGACCGGAAGCCACAGGTAGCCCTCCGGATCCCCTTCCGGATCGTCCTCGCGGCCCTCGTTCAGCACCGACAGGCTCATCAGGTGCCACCGCAGCTCGACCGGGCGGACCGTCACCACCTCGCGCAGCCACTGCGCGGTGATCCAGGAGTACGGGCAGGACGGATCGAACCAGAAGTCCGCGAGCACCCGGACGACGCTACCAGGACGCGATCCGGGGCTCCGGGGAGTCTGCCACGCCGGTGTCCGTCGGCGAAGAGAGGGGTCCGGGCGGAATCTTCGCTGGGATTCGGATGGCGCATCGGGTAGGGTTTCGGGCGGCGAAGGGGAGTAGTCCCGGTTTGCCGAGTGGTCGACATGCTGGTGGCCCTGCCTGAACGGTGGGGGTGCCCGGCCCTCGGGCCGCGGGCCGTCCGTCGGGGCGGTGGCGTGGTGGACGAGACCTTCGGCCTGGTAAGGCGTGCCCGGATTCCTCCGGGTGCTTCGTCGTGCCGGGCCGAGGCGGTCCTCTCCGCGCCCGATCCCCCGGCGCGTCAGTCGGCCGGTGCGGCCCGGACCTCGTGGAAGGCCGCCGCTGCGGATGACATTCAACCTGGTCACGTTCTTCACCACGTTCGCCGTGATCTTCCTGGCCGAGCTGCCGGACAAGACCATGTTCGCCTCGCTGGCCATGGGCACCCGGATGCGCCCGCTGTGGGTGTGGTTCGGCACCTCCAGCGCCTTCGTGGTGCACGTCGCCATCGCGGTCCTGGCGGGCAGCGCGTTCGCCCTGCTGCCCAAGCCGCTGGTGCAGGTCATCGCCGCCGTACTGTTCGCGTTCGGCGCGTACACGCTGCTCAAGGGCGGTGACGACGACGAGGACGGCGAGTCGTCCGGCCCCCGGGTCCTGGGGCTGTGGGCCACCTACACCACCGCGTTCATGGTCGTGTTCATCGGCGAGTGGGGTGATCTGACCCAGCTCACCACCGCGAACCTGGCCGCCACCCGCGAGCCCCTGCCGGTGGCGCTGGGCGCGCTGCTGGCGCTGGTGTCGGTGTCGGCGCTGGCGCTGGTCGCCGGGCGGTTCATCGCCGAACGGGTTCCGCTCAAGGTGGTGCAGCGGATCGGCGGGCTTGTCATGATCGTGCTGGCGGTCTGGTCGCTGAGCGAAGCCGTCCTTTGACGGAACGCAGGCACGACGGCCGTTCGTCCCCCAACCGGTGTCGCGGAGGTGCACATGGGCGCTGACCATTCCCATCACCACAGGGCGGTGCCCGCGCCGCCCGGCGCGGTACGGGCCGTGCTGGCGGTCATCATTCCGCTGGCACTGCTCGCACTGGCGGCGCTGATCTGGATGTGGCCGGACGGGACCGGACCCAAGAACGCCGCGCCGAGCGGGGATCCCGTGCAGATGACCAGGGTGACCGGCACGGTCATCGGCATCGAGCACCAGAAGTGCTCGGAAACCGGGGCCTTCCCCGGGGACTGGCTGGCGCCGTCCGACCCGCCGCCGGGCAGTGCGGCCAAGTGCGGCCAGGCCACCGTACGGCTGACCTCGGGGGCCGAGAACGGCAAGACGGTCGTCGTCGGGCTGCCCACCGGACCGGGGGCGCTGGAGTACGCCACCGGCGACAAGGTGGTGCTGCTCCACATGGCCGACACCGGGGACGGCAACCCGCCCTACCAGCTCAACGACCACGACCGGTCGAACGCGATGTGGCTGGTGGGGGCGGCGTTCGTGCTGGCGGTGGTCGCGTTCGGGCGGTGGCGGGGGCTGACCGCGCTGCTGGGCCTGGCGATCACGTTCGTGCTGCTGCTGAAGTTCCTGATCCCGGCGATCCTGGAGGGGCGGTCGCCGCTGCTGGCCGCCATCGTGTGCGCCGCCGCGATCATGCTCACGGTGCTGTACCTGACGCACGGGTTCACCATGGCCACCTCGATCGCGGTGATCGGCACGCTGGCCAGCCTCACCCTGACCGGTGTGCTGGCGTCGACGGCCATGGGCATGACGCATCTGAGCGGCGTCACCGACGAGAGTTCGCTGAATCTGAGCCTGGGCTACGACCTCAACCTGCAGGGCCTGCTGCTGGCCGGGATCATCATCGGCTCGCTCGGTGTCCTGGACGACGTCACCGTCACCCAGGCCGCCACCGTCAGCGAACTCGCCCACGCCAACCCGGCCTACCGCTTCGGGCAGCTCTACCGGGCCGCCGCCCGGGTCGGCCGGGCGCACATCGCCTCGGTGATCAACACGATCATCCTGGCCTACGCCGGGGCGTCGCTGCCGCTGATGCTGCTGCTCAGCGTCGGGAAGCAGCCGCTGGCCGAGGTGGTCACCGGCCCCATCCTGGCCCAGGAGATCGTCCGCAGCGTGGCCGGCACCCTCGGCCTGATCGCCGCCGTCCCCATCACCACCGCCCTGGCCGCCCTCACCTGCGCCGCCCGTACCCGCCCCGCCCCGGACGACGGCCACGGCCCGGCACATCCGGACCACGACCACGGCCCGGACCACCCGCACGGTGGCCACTCCCTGCCCCATCCGCGCAGCGGTCATGTCTCGGCGCATCCGGATGACGATCACGCTCTGGCACCCCCGGGCGGCGGCCACACCTCCGCACGTCCGGACGATGACCACGGCCGGCCCCCTCCGCCCACCGGCCGGAGACGGCCCCGCCCGCCGGCCGCCGAGCCGGACGTGCCGCCGCCCGGCTGGTCGAGGTCGTCCGACCCCTTCGGCTGACCGCCGGGCGGCGGCACGTCTCGTCAACACGGGCGTGAGCCGTGACGTGCGGTACGGGACGCCCCGACGCCGAGGGAGGGAACGCCCACCCGCCATGCCCCTCGCCGAACACAGCGACACCGCTGGCATCACCGGACTCCGGCCGGCGCAGTCCAGCAGGGGACCGTCGCCGTCGGGAAGGCGTGCGGTGAGGGTGGATCAGTCGCCGGTCGCCGCGAGGTCGGCGGGTGTTCGGGGGTCGGGGGCGTCGGCGGGGAGGATGCCGTGGCGGCGCAGCAGGCGGCCGACGGCCGGACCCCAGGCCGGACGGAGCCGGGCCGCGTGCAGCAGGGCCTCGTCGGCGAGCAGGCCGGCGGCCGGGCCGGTGTGCAGGCGGCCGCCGGCCAGGACGGCGGCGTCCTGGGCCCAGCGGTGGGCGAGATCGACGTCGTGGGTGGAGGCCACGATGGTCGTGTCCGCCGCCTGCAGGTCGGCCAGCGTCGCCAGCAGGGCCTCCACCCCGGACGGGTCGAGCCCGGCGGTCGGCTCGTCCAGCACCAGGACGGCCGGGCGCAGCGCCAGCGCGCCCGCGATGGCCACCCGCTTGCGCTGGCCGAACGACAGCAGATGGGTGGGGCGATCGGCCAGCTCGGTGATCTCCATGGCGGCCAGCGCCTCCACCACCCGCGCCCGCACCTCGTCGGCCGGCAGCCCCAGGTTGACCGGCCCGAACGAGACGTCCTGGGTGACGCTCGCCGAGAACAACTGGTCGTCCGGGTCCTGCAGCACGAGCTGGACCCGGGTGCGCAGCTCGGTCAGCCCCCGCCGCGAGTACGACACGGGCGAGCCGTCCAGCCGGATCTCCCCGCGAGCGGGCCGCAGACCGCCGGTGAGCAGCCGCAGCAAGGTCGTCTTGCCGACCCCGTTGGGCCCCAGCAGCGCAAGCGAACGCCCCGCCGCCACATCGAGCGACAACCCGGCGAAGACCGGGTCCGCACCTTCGTAGGCGTACGCGACGTCATGGGCGCTCAGCACAGCGGTCACGGCAGCCTCCGCGAGGTAAGGGTGGCGAGGGCGGCCGGTGGGGTGCCTGGGGCCGCGCCTTTGTCGGCGTACGCGGCGTCGTGGGTGCTTAGCACAGCGGTCACGGCAGGCTCCGTGAGGTGGGGGCGGGGAGAAGGACCGGTGGGGTGACCGGGTCCGTGCCTTTGTTGGCGTACGCGGCGTCGTGGGCGCTCAGCACAGCGGTCACAACAGGCTCCGTGAGGTGGAGGTGGGGAGAAGGGCCGATGGAGTGGCCGGGTCTGCGCTTTTGGCGGGGTGAGTGAGGTTGTGGGTGCTCAGGGTGGTGGTCACGGCAGGCTTTGCAGGGTGAGGGTGGTGAGGATGGCCAGGGCGGCGGGGAGGGGGGCGGTGGCCAGGAAGCGGGTTTTCAGGGGGATCTCCGCGACGGCCACCGACAGGCTGCCGGTGTAGCCGCGGCCGGCCAGGCCGGCCTCCAGCCTGCGGGCCCGGTCGAACGACCGGATGAACACCGCCGAGCCCAGCCCGCCGAGGGACCGCCAAGCCGCCCGCAGTGACCGGGTGCCGAGCCGGCCCGCCTGCGCGTCGCGGATCCGCCGGGTGGTGTCCAGGACGACGAACAGCATCCGGTAGATCAGCGCGGCCACCTCCACCAGCGTGACGGGCAGCCCCAGCCGGGTCAGCCGGGGCAGCGTGTCGGCCAGCGGCGTCGTTCCGGCGAACAACAGCTGGCACAGCAGGGCGGCGGTGCAGCGGGCCACCACGTCGGCCGCCCGCCGTACCCCGCCGTCCGCCCAGCCGAGCCCGTCCGGGCCGACCGTCACCAGGAACGTCAGCGAGCCGGTCAGCGCGAAGCCCAGCGGGGTCCGGGCGGCCCGCAGCAGCGTGCGCGGCGGCACCCGGGCCCAGCCGAGCGCGACCGCCAGCGTGATCGCGGCGGTGACGGGCGCGCCCGGCCAGGGCGGCAGCACCAGCGCGCAGCCCAGCAGCCCGCCGGCCAGCAGCGCCTTGGCGGCCGGATGATGCCGCCGCCAGGGGCTGCGGTAGGCGGCGGCGTCGATGGCGAGCACCGGTCAGTCGTCACCCTGGCGGGCCGTCACCTCGGCGGCCAGCCGGCGACGTGTCCGCACCACCCCGAAGTAGTAGCCGAGGACGCCCGCCCCCAGCGCCGCCTGCAGGGCGAACAGCGCCGACTCGATCTCCCCGGACGGCGGCTCGTACAGCGGAGCGAACCAGGGCTCGTAACCGGGATCGTTCTCGGTGATCGCCGTCTCGGCCTGCCCGTCCGCCCCGGCGAACGGCTCCTCCTTGCCGTCCCCGGCCCCCATCGCCAGCGGCGCGACCGCCAGCGCCACCACCACCAGCACGATCAGCAGATTGACGACCGTCCCGCGCTTCATCCGTCCCCCTCGCGAACGTCCGACGGCACCCGGTGCGGATCGTGTGTCCACGCCACCCGCGCCGTGCTCCTCCACCTCGCCGGCAGCGCGCCGTGGAGTATTGCCTCCCGTCACGCGCCCGCTCGTTGCCGTCTGGTCTGCGTGTTCTCCGGTCAGGTCCGTGTCGTGGTTCCTCGGCTCGTTCACGCGGGCACCTCCTCGCGCTTGCGGAGGACGCCGAGGCGGATCAGGTCGGCGGCGGCCGAGGTGCGCAGCAGGCGGACGACCAGGACGGTCAGCAGGCCCTCGCTGACGGCCAGCGGGATCTGGGTGACGGCGAAGATGCCGCCGAACTTGGCCAGCGCCCCGGTGAAGCCGCTCTCGGCGTCCGGGAAGGCCAGCGCGAGCTGGACGGACGTGACGCAGTAGGTGGTCAGGTCGGCGACGAACGCCCCGGCGAACACCGCCGGCAGCAGCCCGAGGCGGCGGGTCAGGAGGTAGGCGGCGTACCCGGCCCACGGCCCGGCGACGGCCATCGAGAAGGCGTTGGCGCCCAGGGTGGTCAGGCCGCCGTGCGCCAGCAGCAGCGCCTGGAACAGCAGGGTGATGGTACCGAGCACGGTCATGATCGGCGGGCGGAACAGGATCGCGCCGAGCCCGGTGCCGGTCGGATGCGAGCAGCTTCCGGTGACGGACGGGATCTTCAGCGCCGACAGCACGAAGCAGAACGCCCCCGAGGCGCCGAGCAGCAGCTTGTCCTCGGGAGCGGCCTGGATCTGACGGTTGAGCCTGATGACGCCATGGACGATGAACGGAGCCGCCGCCGCGGACCACGCGACGGCATGAGTGACGGGGAGATAGCCCTCGGCGATGTGCACGGGCGTGACACCGGACCTTTCCAACACCTCGTGGACGGTGGTCAAGTGCCGTGGCCGGTCTCCTGGCTGACGGGTCCGGCCCGCCGTTCGACCTTCCCAGGCGCTCGCGCGCCCAGTGGCCTCCCGGCGGGACGTGACCCGTCGGGAAGGAACGGCAGGATCTCCCGATCACAGTGGCGAGGGCCGCTCCGGCCTTGGCGCATCCCCTGGCTGAGGTGCGCCGCACCGGAATTCCCGATCACCACGGCCCGGACAGCCTAGCCATACCTGCACGATTGCGCAGGTATGGGGATGGAGTTCTGGCACCATGGACAGGTGCATCTGGTGCCAGCCGACCGCGCCCACCGCCCCGCCATCGACCAGCACCGGGCCTGCGAGGCCATCGCGGCCATCGGCGACCGCGACCGGGTCGCCGCCTGGGCCCGCCGCTTCGACCTGCTGTCGGAGCCCGGCCGGCTCACCCTGCTGCTGGCCATCGACTCCGCCGGCCCGATCAGCGTGACCGACCTGGCCACCGCCGCCGGCATGTCGGACACCGCCGTCTCCCAGGCGCTGCGCCTGCTGCGCACCGCCGGCGTCGTCGAACCCCAGCGCGACGGCCGCGTCGTCCGTTACCGCATCAGCGACCCCGGCATCCGCCCCCTCCTCAAAGCCGCCACCACCTGATCCCCGCCCCGCGTCGCGTCACTGTCCCGCCGCACCGCACACCCTCGCGAACGAACGGACGCCCACCGCCCGACGCGAGAGCGCCGGCGGCATGACCGGCCAACGGCCCAGGGGACACGGATCCGCACCTGATGGCGTCAGCCGTGCGGGTCGTACGTGCGGGGTCGTAGATGGCCTCAGCCGCGCGGGGCCGTACGTGATGACCTCGACCGCGTGGGGCCGTACGTGATGGCCTCAGCCGCGCGGGGCCGTACGTGATGAGCTCAGCCGCGCGGGGCGTACATGATGATCAGGACGCCCAGCAGGCACAGGGCGGCGCCGGCGAGGTCCCAGCGGTCGGGGCGGAAGCCGTCCATGACGATGCCCCAGGCGAGGGAGCCGGCCACGAAGACGCCGCCGTACGCGGCGAGGATGCGGCCGAAGTTCGGATCGGGCTGGAAGGTGGCGACGAAGCCGTAGGCGCCCAGGGCGATCACCCCGGCGGCGATCCACAGCAGCCCACGGTGTTCCCGCCAGCCCTGCCAGACCAGCCAGGCGCCGCCGATCTCGGCGAGCGCGGCCAGGACGAACAGCAGCAGGGAGCGCAGGACGGTCACCGGCGCAAACTATCCGACCCTCATAGCGGAACGAACGTCATGCCCCGCTTCTTGAGCCGGGGCAGCACCTGGCGCAGGGCGGCGACGGTCTGCGAGCGGTCACCGCCTCCGTCGTGGCAGAGCATGATCGCGCCCTCCTCGCTGTCGAGCAGGGCGCGCTTGATGCGGCCGACGCCGGGGCGGCGCCAGTCCGACGGGTCGACCTCCCAGCCGATCGGGATCATCCCGTACTCGGCGGTCTCCTCCATCACCTGCCGCGACCAGGCGCCGCCGGGGGCGCGGAAGAACTTGGGGACCACCCCGGTGACCTGGGCGACCCGGGCGTGGGCCTCGGCGATCTCGCGGTGGATCCGCCGGGCGCCGATCAGGTTGAACGGCGAGGGGTGGGTCATGGTGTGGTTGCAGATCTGGTGCCCGGCCTCAACGATGCGCCGGGTGAGGAGCGGATACTCCCGCACCATCTCGCCGACGACGAAGAACGTGGCGGTGACCTGGTGCTCGGCGAGCAGGTCGAGGATCTGCGGGGTGTACTGGGGATGCGGCCCGTCGTCGATGGTCAGCGCGAGGGCGCGGGGCGGACGGTCGGGGTCGGGGCCGAGCTCCTTGAGGTTGGTGACCGCGTCCTTGCGTCGCCGCACCCGGGTCGGCTTCCAGCCGGGCCGGCCCGGCAGCAGGGCGGCGGACCCCAGCCCCGGAGGCTGCCCGGGGACCGGCGGGGTCTGTACGGGCAGCGAAGGGGAGGCCGAGGGGACCAGGCCGGGAGTCCGCGAGGGAGTGGGGCGGGCGGCGGGCCCGGAGGAGTTGGCCGCAGCGCCCGTGACACCCCGCACGCTGTCCGAGGCGGTCGCCACCGCGAACCCGACAGCGCCCAACGTCCACAACAGCCGACGGCGGGTCGGCGCGCTGAACTCCATGGCTCAAAAAGGTATCGGGCATTTCCTCGTCCAAGCGTGGTCTTCCCATCAAAACTGGTCATTCCCGGGCACCCGGTGTCGGCGGCATCGTTCGGCACCGCAGGTGGAATGCTGGAGAGCGTTCGCGGCTCCCGGGACGGTGCAGGAGGACGCGTGGCAGCGGTCGCGACGGCACCCCAGGTGGGGCCGCTGCTGGCGGTGGTCCTGCTCGTGCTCGCCGCCGTCGCCGCGCTGGTGGTACGGCTGGGCGGGCTGGGAGCGGGACGCGAGGTCGCCGTCGCCGCCGTGCGCGCCGTGGGGCAGCTCGCGGCGGTGTCCCTGCTGATCGCCGCCGTGCTGCGCAGCGCGGGCTGGACGGGCGCGTTCATCGCGATGATGGTGGCGATCGCCGCGCTGACCGCAGCCCGCCGCATCGCCGGGTCCCGCCGCGCGGGCGCGATCTGGTGGGCGGGGGTGTCGATCGTCGCCGGGGTAGGCCCGGTGCTGGCCCTCGTCGTGGGCTCCACGGTGGTGCCGGCCGAGCCGGTCTCGGTGCTGCCGATCGCCGGGATCCTGATCGGCGGGGCGATGACCGCCACCGCGCTGAGCGGCCGCCGCGTCCTGGAGGAACTGCACGGCCGGTACGGCGAGTATGAGGCGGCGCTGGCGCTCGGGCTGATGCCCAGGGACGCGGTGCTGGAGGTGTGCCGTCCGGCCGCGGCGCTGGCGCTCGTCCCGATTCTGGACCAGACCCGTACGGTGGGGTTGGTCACGCTGCCGGGCGCGTACGTCGGAGTGATCCTGGGCGGTGCCGACCCGATCCAGGCGGGCGCGACCCAGTTGCTGGTGCTGATCGGCCTGCTGGCGGCCGAGGCGGTGTGCGCGCTCACCACGCTGCACCTGGTCGCCGTGGGCAGGCTCCGGCCCTGAACGAGACGGAGCACAGTCCCGGCGGACAGGCTCCGGCACCGGGCGGGATGGAGGGCTGCCGTCGTGGTGGCCGCCGCGCCTCGCGCGACGGAAAGGCGGGGAGAACGGCCTTTGGGGCCAGACGGGATGGAGGGCCGTTGCCGTGGTGGCCGCCGCGCCCGGTGTAAGGGGGCGGGCTCCGGGGGTGGCGGGAAGGCGGCCGGAGTACGGTTGCCGGGCGCGGGCGGGTGAGGAACGCGGTGCGCCCGCTCCGGCCGCCCGCTCCCCTCGGAGCCCCTGCCGCCCGGCGGTCTCGGGGGCGAAGCGAAAACGCGGAGCGGCAAGGGATTAGACGATAACGCCGCAGGTGATTCGCGTGAAGTGACCGAGTGTCTACGGTTATTCACAACGTGTGTCAGTGGCCGGGAGGTATTCGTTGACGGGGTCGGGTGTGATTTTCGGCGCTCGGAGCCATGGATTGTGGCGAAGCTGTTAACGTTGTGTGACCTCGGAGCTCGCCCGGTCGCGTCCGTCGCGGCGCGGCGCGGGCGATCAGGGCCATGGCCCGGCGCAGCGGACGGGCAGGTGACGACCGAGATCATGCTGGGCGGTGCGCCACGGGGGCCGATCTGCTCGCATGCGTCCACCGTCATGTCCGCTGACCCCGCCGCCGGGCCGGGTCACGCACCGTATGCCCCCTTGTGTTCCCGTACGCCTGATGTCGGTGCCGCCATCCCTTTCCTCCTCCGCCCGGACCGGCGCATGCCCGGACTCTGCTGCGGCCTTGATGTAGTTGCAACCCATTTGCGATAGTGGCCGTATGGCGACCTGCATCGAGAAGCCGTGGTCGCTGGACGGACGTGGCCGCCCGGCTCTCCGCCGCCAGGCAGGGCTGACAGACCCCGTGACGTCACGGCGCGAAAAGCTGCGGCGCCTTCTGGACCGGGATCATGCTCAGAACACGTTCCCTCACGGTCCGGAAGGCGCCGCCTCGCATTGTCCACCCTCCGGGAGGGGCACGCAGCTTGTTCACCCTCCGGCAGGCGGACGCGGTTTGCTCACCCTCCGGCAGGCGGACGCGGCGCGGGGCCGCACTCCGGTCCGGTGCGGCATCGGGACGTGAGGCCGGGCGCCCCTCGACGCGTCCGGTGCGCGCGACACGGAACGACGTGCCATGATCCCTCGTTCTCCGGGTAGGGGAACGGGCGAGCCCGATCCCGCGAATCCCACCGGAGGAGGAACCCGTGGCCTCTGTGGTCAACAAGATCCGGCGCTGGCTGCACACCCCGCAGGGCAGGCAGGCCCGCGCCCATGCCGAGCGGCTGGCCCGTGACCCGCGCAACCGTGCCCGCCTGCGCGGCCTGCTGAACCGCCGCGGCGGAAGCTCCCACCACCACTGAGCACCGGCCTGGCCCCGACCGCATCGGCCCGCCGACGCGTGGACCGATCGGGGCAGGCCGGGGCGGTGCGGCGGCCTGAGCATGGCTCAGGGCAGTGCGGCGGCGGCCGGTGCCGTGGAGCGGGTGGCGGCCACGTGGGCGGCCACGGCGCGGAAGGCGGTCAGCTCTTCGCCGCCGGAGGTGGTGGAGTACACGGTGTTCTTGGTGATGACGACGCCGTGCCGGGGGGAGACGTAGATGCGCTGGCCGCCGAGCCCGGACGCCATGTAGTCGCCGTGGTCGCCGCCCCCGATCCACCACTGCAACCCGTACCCGCGTGAGGTCTCGCCCGCGGGCTCGTTGAACGGCGCCGAGGGCCGCGTCGAAGCCCGCACCCACGACTCGGGCACGACCTGCCGGTCTCCGACGCGCCCGTCCCGCAGGTACAGCAGCCCGAACCGGGCGAAGTCGCGTGCCGTCGCGTGTACGCAGCAGTACCCCAGGTCGGCGTCGTAGTGGTCGCTGCCGAGGTAGGCCGTGTCGGCCATCCCGCCGGCGTTCCAGATCCGCTGTTGCAGGTAGTCGCGGAACGGCAGCCCCGTCGCGCGGGCGACCACCCAGGCCAGGACGAAGGAGTTCATGCTGGTGTACTCGAACCGGCTGCCCGGCTCCCACCCGCGCCGCTGCCGGCCCGCCATCCGCTCGATGGACGCGCCCGCCGCGGCCGCCGCGTGCACCACCGGGACGTCCTGCTCCTCGGTCCACTCGATGCCGGACGACATCCGCAGCAGGTCCCGGATCGACACCCCCGCGTACCCGGACCGGCCCAGCTCGGGGACGTATTTGGTCACCGGTTCGTCGATGGACCCGATGTGCCCCTCGCTCAGGGCGATCCCCACCGCCGTCCCGGTGAACGACTTGGCCACCGACCACGACTGGAACCGGGTGTCCCGGCTCGCGCCCCGGTAGCGCTCGGCCACGATCCGCTGCCCGTCCAGCACGACGAAGCCCAGGGTGCCCGAACGCAGCAGGAAGTCGTCGATCGTGTACCGCTGCCCTTCCCACTCGTACGACACCGGCAGCGGTTTGATCGCCTCCTGCAACGGCACGGGGTCGGCCGAGGGCCGCAGCGTGCTCCAGGGCATCAGCAACTGGGACGGCCGGTCGGCCCACGGCCCGGCGGGCGCTGCGGCGGCCGACGTCCGGACCGCCGGGGCGGCGGACGCGTGGGCCGCCGGTGCCGGCGCCGCGGTGACGAGAACGACGGCGGACAGCGCCGCCCAGGCCGCTCTGGCGTACATCGGACTCCTCGGGGCTCGCCGGACGGGGACCGCCCGATCGTCCATCCGCCGGACTGGGCGGACAATGTCCCGGCGGATAGATTTCGCCGTACTCCTCCACGGCGAATGCGCACGCGCGGCGTAGTCCTGTTGTGTTCCGTCCTCTCGGTCTCACGGAGGAGTCAATAGGCTGCTGTGTCCCGATATGGTCCGAAGACCCGGGGGAAGGCGGGGCTGTGGAGCCTGGAGAGGTGCTGGACGGCAAGTACCGCTTGGTGCGGCGGCTTGGCCAGGGCGGCATGGGAGAGGTGTGGGCCGCCGACGACCTGACCCTCAACCGGCGGGTCGCGGTCAAGATCGTGCTGTCGAACCTGGGGACCAACCAGGAACTGCTCCAGCGCCTGCGGCGCGAGGCCCAGGCCGCGGCGTCCCTGCAGCACCCCGGCATCACCGTGGTCCACGCGATGGGGGAGCACGAGGGCCATCCGTTCTTCGTGATGGAGCTGCTGGAGGGCCGCGACTTCCTGGCCCTCCTGGAGGCCAATCCGCACGGGCTCCCGGTCGCCCACGCGGTGTCGCTGGCGGCGCAGGTCGCCGACGCCCTGGCCTACGCCCACCGTAAGGGGGTCGTGCACCGCGACATCAAGCCCGCCAACCTGATGGAGCTGACCGAGGGCCGGGCCAAGATCTGCGACTTTGGCGTGGCCCGTTTCGCCGACGCAGCCCCCGGCCTCACCCCGCTGGGCATCATGATCGGCACGCCTCCCTACACCGCCCCCGAGCAGTACCGGGGCGGCACCGCCGACGGGCGCTCGGACCTGTACTCCTTCGGCTGCACCCTGTACGCGCTGCTGACCGGCAGGCCGCCCTTCACCGGCCCCTCGATGAGCGCGTTCATGCACCAGCACCTGCACGAGGCCCCGCCGCGTCCCACCGCCCTCAGGCCGGACATCCCCGCCGATCTGGAACGCCTGGTGTTGCGGCTGCTGGCCAAGGACCCCGCCGAGCGGCCCGCCATGGCCGACGTCCTGGCCAAGCTCAACGAGCTGAACGCCGCCCCCGCGGCGGCCGCGCCCGCGGCCACCCAGCCCTTCGCCCCGGCGCGGACCGCGGCTCAGCCGCCGCTCCCTCCGGTCGGCCCGCCACCGGCCGACCCGCACCAGGCCCACCAGGCGTTCCAGCCGCCAGGCCCGCCGGCCGATCCGCCCCAAGCCCACCAAGCGCACCAGGCGCCGCCCGCCCCGCCGCAGCCCGTCCAGGCGATCAACGGTGCCGTCGCCCGGCTGCGCGGCCGTCCCGCCCGAGCCGTGTCCAGGTTGTGGCGGGCGCTCGCGTCGGGCGCCGGATGGATGTTCCGCGCCCCCGGCCGGATCGGCCCCGATCCGGCGCACCGCCGGGACGGCGTGGGCCTGGTGCTGCTGGTCGCCGCGGTCGTGTCGGGCACGCTCGTGTGGTCGCGGACGGAGCTCGCCGTGACGACGGCGGGGGCTACGGCGCTCAGGGGCACCTTCGGCCTGGGCGCGTTCGTGCTGCCCGTCCTGGTCTTCCTACTGGCGGGCCGGGTCTTCCGGCGTCCCGAGCGCGGCGCGCAGACCCGCCGGATCCTGCTGGGCTCCATCCTCCTGAGCATCGGGCTGCTGGGCGTCGTCCATGTCGCCGCCGGCGCCCCCAATCTGTTCGAGAGCCCCGAAAAGGTGTCCGACAGCGGGGGCGTCATCGGCTGGCTCGTCGCCGTCCCGCTGGAGGCGGCGCTCACCGCCTGGGGAGCGATCCCCCTGCTGCTCCTGCTCAGCGGCTACGGCCTGCTGGTCGCCACCGCCACGCCCCTGAACCGCGTCCCCGAACGCCTGGCCCGCCTGGTCACCTTCCTCACCTCGGGCGGCGGTGACCGGACTCCCGAGGAACGGCAGGCGCCCCCCGGCCCCTGAACGCGTCCGGCCGAACGCTTGAGAACGCTCGAGAACGCGCGGCGCCACCGGCGTTCTCCGGCAGGCACGTCCTTGGGCATGACCGCCGGAACGACGACGGCGCCGCTGTCACCGGCGTTCTCCGGCGAACATGTCCTCCCGCAGAGCGACTGTCGGAACGATGGTGGCGCGGTGCCATCGGTGTTCTCCGGTGGACATGTCCTCTCGCAGGAAGGATCGTCGGAACGTCGGCGGTGCGGTATCGCCGGCGTGTCAGGTCAGACCGGCTATGGGGATTACGGAAAGTGACGAAATGTCCTTCGTTCGGCCGGGCCGGTCATGCGGGCCGCAGCTTCGACTCGCGGTGCCACGAGGCCGGTCGCGGGTCGCGTTGCCCGCGTCGGCCATGCCTCCGAAGTGCGCGTTCATGGCGGGGACGAATACGGGCGCGGCGGATAATGCGGCCATGGGGCAGGCTGTCGTGAAATGTACCGAGGGGTCTGGCGGCTCAGGTAGGGTCGCCAACAGCCCGTTAATTGCTATACGGAAACTATGCGGTCAGGGGCGTGGCGGCGCGGTTCGGTTGCCGAGGCCCGCGGTGGGTGGGCCGGAAGGCCCTGCTGACGGAGCAGGACGAGGTAGGGGACATGAGTGACGCTGCCAAGAGCGGCCCGCGCCCCGCGAGGAGCGCGACGACCCGGCGGACCGGCGGCAACAAGGTCGGCGAGCCCGAGCTCCGGCAGCTCCTGGCCGGGCTGACCGCGGTACGCGACGGCAACTTCGGCACCCGGCTGCCCGACGACGCCGACGGCCTGATGGGCGAGATCGCCACGGTGTTCAACGGCATGGTGGACCAGTTGTCGCTGTTCACCTCCGAGGTGACCCGGGTGGCCCGCGAGGTGGGCACCGAGGGCCGGCTCGGCGGCCAGGCCAAGGTGCACGGTGTCTCCGGCACCTGGGAGGACCTCACCGACTCGGTGAACGCCATGGCCGGCAACCTGACCACCCAGGTCCGCGACATCGCCCAGGTGGCGACGGCGGTGGCCAAGGGCGACCTGTCGCAGAAGATCGACGTGGACGCCCGCGGCGAGTTCCTGGAGTTGAAGAACACCGTCAACACGATGGTGGACCAGTTGTCGTCGTTCGCCGATGAGGTGACCCGGGTGGCCCGGGAGGTGGGCAGCGAGGGCCGGCTGGGCGGTCAGGCCGACGTCAAGGGCGTCTCCGGCACCTGGCGGGACCTCACCGACTCGGTGAACTTCATGGCGGGCAACCTGACCAACCAGGTCCGCAATATCGCCCAGGTCACCACCGCGGTGGCCAAGGGCGACCTGTCGCAGAAGATCACCGTGGACGCCCGCGGGGAGATTCTGGAGTTGAAGAACACCGTCAACACGATGGTGGACCAGTTGTCGTCGTTCGCCGACGAGGTGACCCGGGTGGCCCGGGAGGTGGGCAGCGAGGGGCGGCTGGGCGGTCAGGCCGACGTCAAGGGCGTCTCCGGCACCTGGAAGGACCTCACCGAGTCGGTCAACGTGATGGCCGACAACCTCACCGCGCAGGTGCGTTCCATCGCCGAGGTGACCACCGCGGTCGCCAAGGGTGACCTGTCGCAGAAGATCCGGGTGGACGCCCGCGGCGAGATCCTGGAGCTGAAGGAGACCATCAACACGATGGTCGACCAGCTCTCGGCGTTCGCCGACGAGGTGACCCGGGTGGCCCGCGAGGTCGGCACCGAGGGCAACCTCGGCGGGCAGGCCACGGTGCGCGGCGTCTCCGGCACCTGGAAGGACCTGACCGACAACGTCAACGTGATGGCCTCCAACCTGACCGGCCAGGTGCGCTCCATCGCGCAGGTGGCCACGGCGGTGGCCCGCGGCGACCTGTCGCAGAAGATCACGGTCGAGGCCAAGGGCGAGGTGGCCGCGCTCGCCCAGACCATCAACACCATGGTCGACACCCTGTCGGCGTTCGCCGGCGAGGTCACCCGGGTGGCCCGCGAGGTCGGCACCGAGGGCATGCTCGGCGGGCAGGCCCAGGTCCCCAATGTCGCCGGGACCTGGAAGGACCTGACCGACAACGTCAACTTCATGGCCAACAACCTGACCAACCAGGTGCGCAACATCGCCCAGGTGACCACCGCGGTGGCGCAGGGCGACCTGACCAAGAAGATCGACGTGGACGCGCGCGGCGAGATCCTGGCGCTGAAGACCACCATCAACACGATGGTGGACCAGCTGTCGGCGTTCGCCGCCGAGGTCACCCGGGTCGCCCGCGAGGTGGGCAGCGAGGGCCGCCTCGGCGGCCAGGCCGAGGTCGAGGGCGTCTCGGGCACCTGGAAGCGGCTGACCGAGAACGTCAACGAGCTGGCCGGCAACCTCACCCGCCAGGTCCGCGCCATCGCCGAGGTCACCAGCGCGGTCGCCGAGGGCGACCTGACCCGCTCCATCACCGTGGACGCCTCCGGCGAGGTCGCCGAGCTCAAGGACAACATCAACTCGATGGTCCGCTCGCTGCGCGAGACCACCCGGGCCAACCAGGAGCAGGACTGGCTCAAGACCAACCTGGCCCGGGTCTCCGGACTGATGCAGGGGCACCGCGACCTGTCCATCGTGGCCACCCTCATCATGGACGAGCTGTCCCCGCTGGTCGCCGCCCAGTACGGCGCGTTCTACCTGACCGAGGAGACCTCGCAGGGCACCGAGCTGCAGCTCATCGGCTCCTACGGCTACCCCGAGGACGGTGACCCGGCGGTGCAGGCGCGGCCCACCCGCTTCCGGCTCGGCCGGTCGCTGGTCGGGCAGGCCGCGCGCAGCCGGCAGGCCATCGTGGTGGACGACGTGCCGCCCGGCTACGTCACCGTCTCCTCCGGTCTCGGCCAGGCCGCCCCGGTCAGCCTGGTGGTGCTGCCGATCGTGGTCGAGGACCAGGTGCTGGGGGTGATCGAGCTGGCGTCGGTGCGCCCGTTCACGACCGTCCAGCGCGACTTCCTCGCCCAGGTGATGGAGACCATCGGCGTCAACGTCAACACCATCATCGCCAACGCCCGCACCGACGAGCTGCTGGAGGAGTCGCAGCGGCTGGCCGCCGAACTGCAGGCCCGTTCGGAGGAGCTGCAGGTCCGCCAGGAGGAGCTGCAGCGCTCCAACGCCGAGCTGGAGGAGAAGGCGGCCCTGCTGGCCACCCAGAACCGCGACATCGAGGCCAAGAACCTGGAGATCGAGCAGGCCCGCCAGGAGCTGGAGGCCCGCGCCCAGCAGCTGACGCTGGCCTCCAAGTACAAGTCGGAGTTCCTGGCCAACATGAGCCACGAGCTGCGCACCCCGCTCAACAGCCTGCTGATCCTGGCGCAGCTGCTGGCCCAGAACCCCACCCGCAACCTCACCCCCAAGCAGGTCGAGTACGCCGGCATCATCCACTCGGCCGGCTCGGACCTGCTGCAGCTGATCAACGACATCCTCGACCTGTCCAAGGTCGAGGCGGGCAAGATGGACGTCACCCCCGAACCGGTCCGGCTGCGCTCCCTGCTGGACTACGTCGAGGCCACGTTCCGCCCGCTGACCTCGCAGAAGAGCCTGACCTTCCAGATCACCACGGCGGCCGGGCTGCCGGTGGACCTGTACACCGACGACTCCCGGCTGCGGCAGGTCCTGCGCAACCTGATGTCCAACGCGGTGAAGTTCACCGAGACCGGCGGGGTCGAGCTGCGGATCGAGCCGGCCGACCCGGGCGAGCTGCCGGCCGCGGTGCGCGCGCACGGCCAGGCCATCGCCTTCCGGGTGGTCGACACCGGCATCGGCATCGGCGAGCACCAGCTTGAGTCGATCTTCGGTGCCTTCCAGCAGGCCGACGGCACCACCAGCCGCAAGTACGGGGGCACCGGGCTCGGGCTGTCCATCAGCCGGGAGATCGCCCACCTGCTCGGCGGCGCCATCATCGCCGAGAGCACCCTCGGCGAGGGCAGCACGTTCACCCTCTACCTGCCCGTCGCCCGGCCCGACTTCGTGGACGCCGCCCAGACGCCGGAGGAGCCGTCGGAGGACACCGACGTCGAGGCCGACGCCGCCCCCGTCGTCGTCTCCTCCGCGCCGTCCGCGCCGCAGCCGGCCCGGCCGCGGCGGCTGTTGGTGATCGAGGAACGGCCGCGCGGGCTGCTGTCACTGGTGGCCGAGAGCGCCGTGGGCGACCTCGGCGACGTCGGGGCGGCCGACGGGCGCGGCCCGGTCGAGATCGTCACCGCCGTCGGCGCCCAGGAGGCGGCGGCCGCGCTGGCCGCCGAGTCCTGCCACTGCGTGGTGCTGCAACTGGACGTCCCCGGCGGTGAGGCGACGGCGTTCCTGGAGGCCATGGACGGCGACGCGGCGCTGCGCGGGGTGCCCGTGCTGGCCCACAACAACCGGCGGCTGGACCCCGAGCAGGAGCAGGCGTTGCAGGCCCGCGCGCAGGACCGGCCGTTGGAGCTGCTGTCCAGCCTGGACGAGCTGCGCGAGCGCATCGCCCTGCACCTGTCGGCGGACAAGCCGGGCCATGTCCTGCCGCTGGTGCGGTCGGAGGGCACCGCCGCGCAGGCCCCGCGCAAGGAGGTGGACGGCACGCTGGCCGGGCGCACCGTGCTGGTCGTCGACGACGACGCCCGCAACGTCTTCGCCGTCACCAGCATCCTGGAGCTGCACGGCATGCGGGTGCTGCACGCCGAGAACGGCCGGACGGGCATCGAGGCGCTGCACGGGCACCCTGAGATTGACTTGGTCCTGATGGATGTGATGATGCCGGAGATGGACGGTTACACGGCGACCGCCGCCATTCGGCGGACCCCGGCCCACGCCGACCTGCCGATCATCATGGTGACCGCCAAGGCGATGCCCGGCGACCAGGAGAAGAGCCTGGCGTCGGGGGCCAACGACTACGTCACCAAGCCGCTGGACGCCGACGACCTGATCGCCTGCATCCACCGTTGGCTGGACGCGTGATGTCCCGTCCGGCGCCCTGTCCGTCCCTTCCCGAGGAGCAGTCCAGTGCACACCGGTGATCCACGGGAACTTGCCGACGGCGGTCCGCCGCCCACCGCACCGCCCACCGAGCCCGCCACCGGGTCGGGCGAGGGTGCGGACGGGGGCGTGGGCAGGCTGGCGAGCACCGTGGAGCGGCTGCGGCGGCAGATCGAGCAGGCCGAGGCCGCCGCCGACGGCCGTGCCCTGATCGAGCTGGCCAAGGGCGTGCTGGTGGAACGGCTGCGCTGCGGACCGGCCCAGGCAGCGCGGCAACTGGACGAGCTGGCCCAGGAGGCGGGCCGTTCGCCGCTGGAGCTGGCCGCCGAGATCATCGACCAGGCGGCGCAGGACCGCCTCAGCGAGGTCGCCCGCGAGTTCCTGGCCGGAACGGGCCCGGCCCGGCCGGACGACGACGAGGCGGCCGCCGTCGCGCTCCGGCTACGTACCGCCGAGTCCGGGGCGCTGGCCGCCGGGGACGCCCAGGCGGTGGCCGAGTCGCTGCTGGAGCACGCGCTGTCCCCGCTCGGTGCGACGGCCGTGGCGATCTGGGCCGCCGGGCCGGACGCGTCGCTGACCCTTGCCGGCTGGGCCGGGTTCTCCGCCGAGGAGCCGGCCCGGTGGCGTTATGTGCCGCCTGGCGTGGTGACGCCGGCCCGCTGCGCCCTCGCCGACCGCCGCATGTCGTGGTACCTGTCGCTGTCCCGGACGAGCCTGCCCTCCATCGGCCACCGCGACCTGCCGGACGGCGGCCGCGTGGCGGTCCCGGCGGGCGTCGGCGGCCGCGTCCTGGGCGTACTGGAGATCTGCTGGCCGGACGAGCTGGAGCCGCAGCCGCCCCAGATCGAACGCCAGATCGAGGCGCTGGCCGAGCTGTGCGCCCACACCCTGGAGACCCACAGCGCGCCCTCCGCCGTCGTGGTGGACCCCCCGTACGTCGCCCAGCGCGAGCTGGTGGAGCTGGTCGACCTGGCCGACGGGCTGCACGACCCGGCCCTGGTGCTGCGGCCCCACCTGGACGCCGACGGACGGCTCGCCGACTTCCGCGTCCACCATGTGAACGGGCGCTTCGTCGACCCGGCGGGACGCCCGCGCGCCGCCGTCCGGGGCGGGCTGCTCCTGGAGACGTACCCGATGGCCGCCGGGCAGAGCGGACTGTTCGAGATCGTCGAGCGGGTGCACGCCACCGGTGAGCCGTTCCGCGCCGAGCGGATGGCCCTGACCGCCCTCGTGGACCAGGTGCCGCTGCCCGGCGATTCCGACATCAGCGTCAGCCGGCTCGGCGACGGCATCCTGCTGATCTGGCGGATCGAGGACGAGGCGGCCAGGCTGGCGCGGCTGCTGCAGCACGCCCAGCGCCTGGTACGCATCGGCGGGTTCGAGGAGAGCATCCTCACCGGCAAGGTCACCTGGAACGAGCAGTTGTTCGCCCTGTACGGGCTGGAGCCCACCGCCGAGCCTGTCCCGCTGCGGCGGCTGCCCGACCACGCGCACATCGACGACGAGGCCGCCATCGGCCGGTTCCTGCGCAGCGTGCTGCACCACCACCGGTCCGCCTCGGCCGCCTTCCGCCTGCAACGTCCGGACGGGATCGCCCGGCACATGCGGGTCGTCGCCGAGCCGGTGCTGGACGCGCAGGGCCAACTGCTCGCCGTACGCGGCGCCTACCAGGACATCTCGGCCCAGCACTGGACCGAGGTCGCGCTGGCCGCCACCCGGGACCAGCTCGCCCACACCGAGCAGCAGGCCGCCGAGCGCAACCGGCTGGCCCGCCAGCTCCAGCAGGCCATCATGCCGCCCACCCGGGGCCCCATCGACGCCCTTGGGCTGCACATCGTCACCCGCTACCGTCCCGCCGAGAAGGACCACCTGGTCGGCGGCGACTGGTACGACGCGGTGGTGCTGCCGTCCAAGCAGGTCATGCTGTGCGTCGGCGACGTCGCCGGGCACGGCATCGAGGCGGCCACCGACATGGTCGTCCTGCGCAACGCCCTGCGCGGCCTGGCCACCACCGGCGCCGGCCCCGGCCAACTGCTGACCTGGCTCAACCAGGTCGCCCACCACCTGACCGACAACGTCACCGCCACCGCGCTGTGCGCCCTGTACGACCCGGCCACCCGCGTCCTGCGCTGGGCCCGCGCGGGCCACCTGCCCCCCGTCCTGGTCCGCGGGCAGGAGGACGCCACCACGCTCCCCATGGTCGGCGGCCTGCTGCTGGGCGCCCTGGCCGAGGCCGAGTACCAGGAGGGGGAGCTTCAGCTCCAGCCGGGCGACATCCTGCTGATGTACACCGACGGCCTCGTGGAACGCAAAGACCGCTCCATGCAGGAGTCCCTGCAGCACCTGATGACCACGGCCCAGACCCCCACCGACACCCTCGAACAGCGTCTGGACTACATGCTGACCCACAGCAACTCCGACACCGACGACGACACCTGCCTGGTGGGCGTCCGCCTCCCCTGACGTACCCGGCGGTATGGCCGTACCGTCGCTGGAGCGGGTCAGTCCAGATCCAGTTCCCAGTCGTGGACGTCGGCGAGGTCGCGCAGGCCACGCCATGGCTCACGGCAGTCGTCCTTGGCCGGGTTGCAGTTGCAGGGTCTTCCCACGACCTTGGGCACCTCCCACTGTGGCGGGGTGAGCATCGGGGGGCGGGTGAAGTCCAGGACCTCCGCGATGTCGCGGGCGGCGGCGTCCCTGGGCGACAGCGGCTCAAGCCCCCACCGCGACTCCACCGCCTTCAGCACCGAGGTGTGGTCGTAGAGGCCGCTGGCGACGTGTCCACGCCGGGCCCAAGGCGAGATGACCAGGCACGGCACCCGGAAGCCGCGCAGCCCCCAGGAGGGATGGGCGTCGGGCGCGACGGACGGGGGGACGTGGTCGAAGAATCCGCCCCACTCGTCGTAGTTGATGACGAGCATCGTCCGCCCCCAGGCCGGACTGCGGGTGACCGCCCGGTAGACCTGGTTGAGGAAGTACTGGCCCGCGCGGATGTCGGCGTGCGGGTGGTCGTCGGCCGAGGTCCCGTTGGCCTCGCCCGAGAACTTCGGGTCCACGAAGGACAGCTCGGGCAGGTCGCCCTTGGCGCAGTCGTCGAGGAACTGCGGATACGGGTGGCTGATCGACCGGTACTTCTTGCCCCACAGCGCGGTGAACGGCAGGTCGCTGTAGTAGTACCGGCCCCGCAGCCCCGCCTCGGCGAGCCGGTCCCAGATCGTCGGCATCTCGGGGATGCGGTGGGAGTTGCGGATCCGGTCGGTCCGCGCGGCGTGCTGGTAGAGACGGTTCGGGTACGTCGGCCCCATGAAGGCCGCGAAGTAGTTGTCGCAGACCGTCCAGTACGGCGCGGCGTGGCGGTAGAAGTCCAGATCCTCCGCCAGGTAGTAGCCGATGGCGAACTCGTCACTGCGCGGCGCGCGCAGCCAGCCGTCGTTGGCCCCGTCGTTGTACTGGATCCGGCCGCCCCGGAAGGAATGGTTGGGGTCGGGGTGGCCGCAGCCCTGGAAGTCCCGCAGATGGCGGGTGGAGTGCTCCTCGCCCTCCCGGTCGACGAACGTGAGCCCGTCCTGTTTGCCGTTGGCGTTCGGCAGCCATCCCAGAAAATGGTCGAACGACCGGTTCTCCATCATTACGACCACGATGTGGTCGATGCCCGGCTTACCGGACGGCGGCGGCCCCGCGAGGGCCTGCGGCTCGGTCCCGATCTGCGGTCCGGCACCGGTGTAGGTGACGCCACCGGCCATGGTCACGCCGACCGCCGCCGCGGCCCCGGCCAGGAAAGTACGGCGCGAATAAGGCATGCACCAACATGTACGCGACCATTCGCCGCGCCGGATAGGCGTTCTCGGTTCAGATTCCCCTATCCGCAGGCAGATCATCTGACATGCCCATGAATTTACCGATGGGCGACCGAATGTGACGATCGCCGAACGGCCTTCCGGGGAAGCGGGACAAGGTATTACGGAGATTCCTGATCCTGTCCCCGAATTCCGGACTCGTCCCTTTATCTGGCACTTCGCCGTTCCGTCGGAGAACTGCCGGCACCTGCCCGGCGTGCAGGGCTCCGGCCGCGAACCCGGTCGGCACTCCTCGATCAGAAGGAGTCGCGGCGCTGAACGTTGCGGGGGTTCGAGGGCGGGGCCGGGAGGGTGAGGGCGCGCAGGAGGGTCCGGGCGGCGGGGGAGTTGAGGCGCAGGAGGACGCTGGGCTGCCCGGTGGCGTCCACGAAGGGGGAGACGACGAGGGGGCAGGCGACGCCGTGGCGGGTGAGCCAGTGCAGCAGGTGGTCGTGGACGTCGTGGGCGAGGAGGACCGCTTGGCGTTCGCGTTCGGTGAGGGGGTCGGACGGGATGCTCACGGGCGGTCTCCGTTCGGGGTGAGGGCCGGTGGGTGCGGGAGTTCGAACCAGACGGTGCGGCCGCCCTCGTGGGTGTGGGTGCCGCAGCGGCCACCGGTGAGGTCACGGACCATCCGCAGGCCCCGGCCGCTGGTGGCGTAGGTCGCGGGGTCGGCGATCTGGGGAACGCTGGTGGCGGAGCCGGCGTCGGTGACCTCGACACGGACGGCGCCGTCCAGGGCGAGGACGGTGATGTGAACGGTCCCGGGCGTTCCGCCGGGGCCGAACTGGCCGGAGTCGGAGTGCTCGATGGCGTTGGTGACCAGCTCGCTGCCGAGCAGTTCGGAGTCGTAGCAGGCGGGATGCTCGGCCCCGAGCAGCCCGCGCAACCACCGCCGCACGACCCTGACCTGACTCGCCTCGGCCACGATCGCCATCGACCCGAGAACGGCCGCGGCCATCACGACCCCCCACCGAGCCGGAACGGGCCCGTCCGGTCCGCCCGACGCGAGGTGGTGCGGTGCCGCTGCGACGGTGAACGCCAACGAACACCGGTTGGCGGAACGGCGGGAGATGGGGCTTGGCCCCGCCCAGGTACGGGACTCCTATGGAAGATCGTCATGAGCTGCCTCGGTCTGGAAGCGGAGCAAACTACACGGAATTCGCTCCTCTGCAGAGTTGGATGACTACGCTCTGCACTGTAAGGAACGTCATAGGTATCGTGCAAGTAGCATGATGAAGATGGAAGTTGCACGTTCGTGTGCGATCTTTGGAGATCAGGAGTGCTGACGTGGCTGTTGTCTCCAGCCCCACGACCAGAGGCCGACGTTTGGCGTTCGAGCTGCGCAAACTCCGCGAGCGTGCCGGGCTGACGCCCAGCCAGGCGGCCCGGCAGCTCGGCTGGTCGCTCAGCAAGCTCACCCGCATCGAGAAGGCGCAGACCCAGCCCAAGAACGCCGACATCGAGGCGGCGCTGGCGCTGTACGGCGTCGATGATGCGACCCATGCCGCGCTGGCCAAGCTCGCCAAGGACTCCTGGAAGCGCGGCTGGTGGACGGCCTACGCCGATGTCTTCAGCGGAAGCATCGTCGCCCTGGAGGACGAGGCCAGCGAGATCCGCGCCTGGGAACCACAACTCGTCCCCGGCCTGCTCCAGACCGAGGACTACGCCCGCGAGGTCATCAGTACGTACACCGGTGACCAGGTGGCGGTTCAGCGACGTGTGATGGCTCGTATGAATCGCGGAATGCTGCTACGGCGCCCAAACGCTCCACAGTTGCACGCCGTATTGGACGAGGCTGTACTGCGTCGGGCCATCGGTGGTCGGGAAGTCATACGGAAGCAGCTCACTGCTCTCACCGAGGCAGCCGGACGGCCGAACATCACGATCCAGGTCCTTCCCTTCGACGCCGGCGCGCACCGGGGTTTGGAAGGGTCCATGGAGCTTCTGAGCTTCAACGACGACGATGAGCTCGACGTGGCCTTTGCCGAGGGGCCCATGGGAGACATCTATCTGGAGAGCGCTGAGGAGGTTGCTCGCATTAGGGTTGGTTTGGAAGCGATCTGCCATGTAGCAATGTCCCCGAGCGAGTCCGTCAAGTTCATCACTGCCCTGGCTCAAGGGGACCGACCCCAAGGAGCGTCTCCCGAATGATCCACCTATCAGACATCCCCTGGCGTAAATCTCGGCACAGCGGCCCCAGAGACAACTGTGTCGAGGTCGCCTCGATGGACCTCTCCCACGCTGGCTGGCGCAAGAGCCAGCGCAGCGGCAACGGCGGTGCCAACTGCGTTGAGGTCGCCGATGCCGGGCGTGTGGTCGCCGTGCGCGATAGCAAGGACCCGGAGGGTGGCATCTTGGCGTTCCAACAGGACGCGTGGGGTGCCTTCGCTCAGCGGGTCAAGGGCGGTTGTTACGACATCAGCTGACCCGCCGCTCGGCACGGTCGATCATTTGGACGGCGAGCACGATGGCCTATGCTGCCGTCTTCAGCGGGAGTATCTTCGCTCTGGAGGACGAGGCCAGCGAGGTCCTTGCCTGGGAACCACAATTCATCCCGGCCAAGTCGGTCCAGCTCATCACCGCGCTTGCCCGGAACGGAAGCCCGTGAGGAGCGCCGCCCAAATGATTACCCCGCCGAACGTCGTCTGGCGCAAGTCCCGCCGCAGCGATAACGGCGGGCAGAACTGCGTAGAGATCGCCAGCGCCGAGCAGGCTGTCGTCGTGCGCGACAGCAAGGATCCGGAGGGTGGCATCTTGGCGTTCCGGCAGAGTGAGTGGAGTGCCTTCGCTCAGCGGATCAAGGGCGGTTGTTACGACATCAGTTGACCCGCCGTTCGGCACGGCTGATCGCCTGGGAGGACCTCAGGGGGACCGGCCGATACGGCGGGGCTGTGATGGCTTGTTGTCACAGGAGTTGGAAGACCCGGTAGGCGACTCCGCCTTTGACGAGGTACCCCGACCCCACGCCGACGACGTCGTTCAGCCAGGCGTACTGCTCGGCTCCCGTCTCGAAGAGGGCGTTGGTCCGGAAGTAGTACCGGGTGGGGTCCACCCGGTGGCTCTCGGCCGGGTCGGCCAGGGCGGCTCGTAGTTCGGGCGGTGTGACCAGGCGACCGCCGTAGGTCATGTGCACGAGGGCACCGTCGTGGGTGCGCAGGGTCAGCCGGACGTCCAGGTTCATGGTCCCGTCGGTCCGGAACACCGCCCAGTCGCCGCCGCTGTCCAGCACTTCGCCGTGCAGCTTCGGGCCGTCGAAGGAGCCGCCGGCGGAGCCGAAGAGGACCCGCCGGCCGAGTGGCCCGTTGCCGAAGTTCAGCGCGGGGTCCAGATCGACGACCATGTCGAAGAGGTGTGCCGTCTCGATCCGGCCGACGTCCTTCAGCCGTGGGTCGGGGGCGGGCCGGGCCTCGTTCAGGTCGCTCACGCCACGGCCCTCCGCCTGAAGAGCCTTTCCCGGGCCTCGTCCGTGGAGACGCCCGACTGGGCGCACAGGGACGACAGGTCGAAGAGGAAACGCTCGGCGGCGATCAGGCCGTCCCTGAAGCCGAACTGGATGAACACCGGCAGTTCGGCGCGCCTTCCGTTGGGGGCGAGGCCGAGACCGGCGGCGTGCATGGTCATCCGCACCGTCCCCCAGCAGACCAGCGTCTCGCCGTTGTCGGCGTGCCCGTCCAGTGCGACCTCGTAGTCCGGGAACGCCTTGAAGAACCAGGTGAGCGCCGCCTCGTTCTCCGCCGGGCCGCGGACCGTCGTCCCGAAGGCCGGGACCTCCAGCTCCATCTCCCGGTGGAGGAGCCGCATCGCCGCGGGAACGTCCTGGCGGCTCTTGGCCTCGGCCAGCGCCTGTGCCAGCTCGAACATGCGATCGCCGTCCATCAGCTCATCCCTCCGTGTCGCGAGGAGTTAAACGTACGATCGTTCGTACTTTTATGCAAGACTGGCACAATGGAGCCGATGAGCGAACGCATGCGCCGGCCGGCCCCCGACAACGGCCTCCGCGCGACCGGCCGGACGGACCAGGCCGTAGGCGACCGGCGACGGCTACGGGGCGCCGAATCCCGGCAGGCCATCACCCGCCACGCCGTCGACCTGGCATCCCTGGAAGGGCTCAACGGCCTCAGCCTGGGCCGGCTGGCCACCGACCTGGGGATCAGCAAGAGCGGCATCCAGACCCTCTTCAGGACCAGGGAGAACCTGCACCTGGCCGTCATAGAGACCGCGGAACGGCTCTTCGCCGACGCGGTCGTGCTGCCCGCGCTGGACGCCGCCGCCGGCACCGCCCGGCTGCGAGCCCTGGTGGAGCACTGGATCGGCTATGCCGAAGCACCACTGTTTCCGGGAGGCTGCTTCTGGGCCGCGAACCTCGCCGACTTCGACAGCCGCCCCGGCCCTGTCCGCGACCGACTGGCGCATCAGCATCAGGGGTGGGTCGCCCTCCTCGCCGAAGAGTTGCGGCAGGCGGTGGACTCCGGTGAGGTCGCCGACCTGGACGTGGAACTCGCCGCCTTCCAGATCGACGCGGTCCTGATGGCCGCGAACACGGCGCTGCGTCTGGGCGACCGCGACGCCGCCGGCAAGGTCCGCCGCGTGGTCGGCGAACTCCTCCGCTCCCGGTGACTTCCAGGCCGAGGGCCAGGGACGTACCGGCAATGCCCGGCATCGCGCCGACCGCCTTACCCGGTGGAGGGGCCGGAGCCTTTCGGCTCGGCGCCTCGGCTCGGCGCCGTGCTGCGGGAAGTCTGTCCCGGCTGTCGCGTGGCCGATCCGGCGAACTGTACGAAGTCCTGAGAGGTCCGGCCTTAAGATCGGCTGCACCGGCGTCGTACGGTACGGCGGGCGCTCGGTGGGGCTTCGGCAGTCGGGAGTGACCTGTGGAAGGAATCGGGGAGCCGTCGGCCGGTGCCGGGCGGGTGCCTGTGGGGATCGACCCGACCGTGCCCAGCATCGCCCGTGTCTACGACTACATGATCGGTGGGAAGGACAACTTCGCCTCCGACCGCGCCGTGGGCGACATGATCAAGGAACAGTTGCCCGGTGCGGTGACGATCGCCGTCGAGAATCGCAGGGTGCTCGGGCGCGCCGTGCGGTACCTCGTCCGGCAGGCGGGGATCCGGCAGTTCATCGACATCGGCAGCGGCCTGCCCACGGCCGAGAACGTGCACCAGGTCGCCCAGCGGCACGCTCCCGAGTCCCGGGTGGTCTACGTCGACAGCGACCCCATCGTGCTCGCGCACGGCCGGGCCCTGCTGGACGAGAACGATCGCACGGCGGTGATCCAGGCCGACGCCCGTGATCCGCGCGGGATCCTGGACGACTCCGCGACGCGGAAGCTGATCGACTTCGACCGGCCCGTCGGCGTCATCCTGTGCGCGGTCCTGCATCACCTGGAGGACGAGGAGGACCCGGCCGGCATCGTGGCGACCCTGCGCGAGGCGGTCCCCTCCGGCAGCCACCTGTTCATCACCCACTTCCGCACCGAGCACAACGAGGAGTCGCAGCAGATCGAGCAGATGCTGCAGGCGTCCTTCGGCCGCGGGCGGTGGCGCGAGCAGCACGAGATCGAGTCCTTCTTCACCGGACTGGAAATGGTCGACCCGGGCATCGTGCCGCTGGTCGAATGGCACCCGGACACCCCACCGGACCGGGAGCCGACGGCATGGGACCGACTCATCGTCGGCGGAATAGGCCGCAAGCCGTAGCCCGCATGGGTCGTCCGGGAAGCCCGCGCAGATGTCATGAGGTGACCGGCTGCTGGGGGAGGGTGCCCGGAGTCACGCGGTCGGCTTGCCCGTCATGGCGTACCAGCGCTTGATGGACGTCTTGTACTGCTCGGGCATGGTGAGGCCGCCGACCTCCCCGGGGGAGAACAGGCCGAGGGCCTTGTGCTCATTGGAGCTGCGTGGGGTCTGGAAGCCCGTGTAGTGGGCTCCGTAGGTGACGATAAAGACGTGGCGTAGTGGAGTGATCTCATAGACCCAGGTGTCGACCAGATCCTCCACCTTCACGGTCAGCCCCAACTCCTCCTCGACCTCGCGTGCGACGCACTCGTCCGGCCGTTCCCCCACTTCGAGCTTTCCGCCGGGTAGTTCCCACTCCTCGCGCTCGTTCTTGAGCAGCGGGACCTTTCCGCCGTAGTCGATGATCAGCTTCACCGAGACGGGAAGCTGGTACTCGAAGTAGCCGGGGTTCCGTTCGACCAGGAAGGGGGGATGGTCGGTGGTCGACATGTTCGCTCCTGTTCGCCGCGCAGGGCCGGCCCCCGGTTCGCGGTACCGGGTGCAGTGATGGTCTCGTGCGCCGTCCGGTGCCGGACGGCCGTGGCCGATGCCGGTCAAACCTGGAGCAGCACGGCCGCCACATCGTCGGATTTCTTGAATTTGCCCGCCACGGACTCGGCCGCGTCCTCGAAGGCGCGCATTTCGGTGATCACTGCATCCACGCCCTTGGCCAGGCAGGCGTTGAGCAGCGCAGGCCAGTCGGCGAAGAGCCGGTATTCCGTCACGGCTCTGGCCAGGCCGTCCGTGCACAGCAGGACGACGAAGCCCGCTCCGCGCCGACGAGGGACCAGCAGGGAATGCGCGAAGAGGTTCCCGTCCGGATGGCCGGAGAAGACCGACTCGCCGTTGATGCCGCGGATGTACTCCGAACGCCGCCGGTACATCGCCGAGGTGATCTCGTCCATCGTCAGGTCCTGGGCTCGCGCCTGCTCGACCGCGGCGGCCTCACGCGCGTCGAAGAACCCGGTGCTGATCTCCAGCTCCAGCGAGTCACCGCACAGGACACCGACCGCGTCTCCGACCCGGACGATCTCCAGGACGTCTTCGTGCACCACGAGCAGGGTCAGGGAGCAGCAGGGATGCTGTTGCATCTCCCGCAGGTCGTGGCGGGCCAGTTCAGCGACGATCTCGGCCTGTATCTCGGTCAGCAGGAGGGTGCCCGAGGCGACGGTGCCGTCGGCGCCGCGCGTCTGCAGGGCGCCCTGCAGACGATCCACGAGCCAGTGGACGTTCGAGACGGCGGGCAGATTCCGCTCGTTCCGGAAATCCGATGCGCCGTCGATGACCCAGGCGCAATTTCCGGACATTCCGAATCTGTCCTCGGAGAGCCGATCTGATGCGCCGGCCGCTCCTGCCGAATCAACGAGCTTCACACCTGTCACCCTTCGACTAGATACGGCACGACCAGCAGTACCCCACCCACCAGGTACATGAACAGGACTCGCCATACCGACTTCGAACTTGCCAGGGTGAACGACGCGAAGACGATGATGATGGACCCGGCCATGCCTTCGATGAGGCGGATGCTGTCCGGCCATCTGGCGCTGGCGGCGAGGTTTCCCGTGGTCGCGATGAAGGCCACCACCGCGGCCAACAGGCCGAGCAGTTGCAACTGCTGTGCTTTGAAATCGGTCAGTTCGCGGCGATTGTCCTCCTGCTGCCGCCGCCAGTACGCGCGCTGTTGCAGCAGCTCGATGCGGATTCGGGTGGTCTGGTACTGCGTCAGCCTCCGCTGGTAGTCCCGGGTGGTCCGCGGCTCCAGCTCTATGGCCTGGTTGACGGCGGCCCGGGCGGCGCCGAAGTCTCCCCGGATCGCGAGTATGCGGGCTCTGGTCTCGAAATAGTGGCCGATCTGCCCGTGTGTCAGCGCTATCGCCTGGTCCACGGATCGTTCCGCCTCCCGAAGCTCGGCTTCGACGACGGAGTCGGAGCGTTCGAGATACTCGATCAGAAAGGCCGCGAGCTGGTGCACGACCCCGGCCACATCGGGCATCAGCTCGGCCGCGCGCCGGGAGTACTCGACCGCGCTTCTCAGGCTACTGGCGTCTCCTCTGTTGCGCGCGACGATCGCGTGGAACGTGTAGACATAGGGCTCTTGCTCGAACTCGTGACCATACTGCCTCAGCACGGATTCGTACTCGGCGTACCTTTCCTCCCGCCGGAGCCTGAGCAGCCAGCCGTACAGGGCCGCGAACCGCACGTCGGTGGGATGCCGGGTGCTGCGCAGCACGTCCGCAAGCTGTGCCTCCGGGTCGGAAAGGCTCTCGACGACCTCCCGTATGCCGGTGGAGAAACCGGGCGTCGTCGCCGGGGGCAACGCGGCGAGCCGTTGGACGAGCCGAGCGCGCGGGCTCTGCCGGGAACCGCGCCCGACCGGCCGCCTAGCCATCGAAACCAAAGGGGATCGTGTGGTCGGGGCCTGGCGTCGCCAGGAACCGGACCACGGTGCGCTCTCCGACGAACGACCGCCGTCCGTGCAGGTAGCGATAGTTGTCGATCAGATATCCCTCGCCTGGGCCGAGGTCCAGCACCACGGGTCGCGAACACAGCCTTTTGAGCTCGCCGATGAATTCCTCACCGGCCGGCCCCATGGCCGCCGGACGGGCGATGCCGTCATCGCGAAAACGAATCCGTACCCCGCCCGTCGGTGCGGAGTCGATGAGCGGCCGTAGGGTCCGTCCCTTCCTGGTTTCCAGAAAGGCCGATCTCCGGGCGGTGGAGAGCCTTCGCCGCCGGGACCAGGCGGTCAGCACCCGCGCCGAATCCGCGAGAAGTGCCTGACCTCCGGCCCGCGGGGCGGCCAGGACCAGGGTCGCGACCACCGCCGGTGGTTCGGCGCAGGTCGCGCGATCGGTGTGGAGCGCCAGCCGGTCCCTGGTAAATCCGCTCAACCCGGCCGGCGGCCGGGTGTGCCGGGCGCGGATCAGCGTGATTCCGGGCGCGCTCTGATGCGGATGATCGTACGGCCTTCCCCAGTCGAAGACGTGGGATCGCACAGATCCCAGATCGCCATTGCGGAAGTAGAGCACTCCGCGCTCTGCGAGCGCACCGGGAACATCGTCCTCGGAGATCCCTCGCCCCTCCGTGGAGAAGATCTTCATGGTCGGCCACCCTCAGAAGTCCGAGATGCAAATCTAGGGGAATGGCGACCTGCTGTCCATGAGTTCCGAACTGTATTCGGTCATCCATAATTACAGATATGGACGAAATTGCAGGATAGTGCAGTTTTAAGGGCGAGGAGGGCTTGAAAATCGCAGAGGGCTGTAGGTTCTGGCGGTCAGGGTGCCGGGGTGGGGCGCGTGGTGGCGCGGTGGATGGCCTGTTCTATGTCGCCTACCCGGTCGGCGAGGAGGCCGAGGGCGCCGACGGCTCGGGTGACGGCGTCGTCGTCCTGGCCGCCGAGGGCCTTGGCGCGGAGGTAGGACTGTTTGACGTCGTGCCAGCGGGTGGCCTGGGCGGTGGTGAGGGTGCCGCGTAGTTCGGCGAGTTTGAGGAGGTTGGCTTCGGCGCCGGCGGCCAGGGTTTGGGATTCGCCTAGGTAGTGGTCGTCGATGAGGGATTCCAGCTCGGTGTCGTTCATGACGGGGACGATGCGTTCGGCCAGTTTGTTCATGTTGCGGTAGGAGCCCTGGAGCTGGAACGGGGGCTCGGTGCGGGAGTCGTCGGACTGGGCGGCCGAGGCGATGTAGGCCCGGTTGGCCGCCAGCACGATCTGCTGGACGCGCAGCAGCTTGCGCAGCACGGACACCATCTGGTCCAGCTCGACCTGGGAGTAGGGGTGGGAGAGCCGGTCGGGGCGGACCGAGTCGTCGCCCTTGGCCAGGCGGACCAGGAGCTCCAGGTCGCCGCGGTCGCGGGTGGACAGCGGCGCCAGGACGGGGTTGGAGGTGAGGGCGTTCTCGATGTAGCTGAGGGCGAACAGCTCGTCCTTGCCGGACAGGACGTCGCCCAGGTTCCACACGTCGGCCCGGTTGGCGAGCATGTCGGGGATGCGGAACCTCTTGCCCGCCTCGGTGTACGGGTTGCCCGCCATGCACACCGCGAAGCGCTTGCCGCGCAGGTCGTAGGTGCGGGTGCGGCCGTTCCAGACGCCCTCCATGCGGCGCTGGGCGTCGCACAGCGAGATGAACTTCTGCAGCAGCTCGGGGTTGGTGTGCTGGATGTCGTCCAGGTAGAGCAGCGTGTTGTTGCCGCACTCCAGGGCGAAGGAGATCTTCTCGATCTCCTGGCGGGCGGTGGCGCTGGGCGCCTCGGCCGGGTCCAGCGAGGTGACCGAGTGGCCCAGGGCGGGGCCGTTGATCTTGACGAACACCAGGCCGAGGCGGCTGGCCACGTACTCCATCAGCGTCGTCTTGCCGTAGCCGGGCGGGGAGATCAGCAGCAGCAGGCCCATCTGGTCGGTGCGCTTGGCGTCGCCGGACGCCCCGAGCTGCTTGGCCAGGTTGTCGCCGATCAGCGGTAGGTAGACCTCGTCCAGCAGCCGGTTGCGGACGAACGCGCTCATCACCTTGGGCCGGTACTCCTCCAGCCGCAGCCGGGCGCGTTCCCGATCGACCAGCTCGCCGCGCCGCTTCTGGTACGCCCGGTAGGCCGGGACGCGTTCGGTACGGAACGCGCGGGTGCGGGCGAGGAACTCGTCGATGCGCAGGTCCAGCCGCCGATCGGTGATGCGCGGGTGGGCGCCCAGCAGGCCCTCGACGGTGGCGCTCAACGTGGCGGACGAGTCGTGACGCGGAACGGCGGCGCCGCACAGCTCGATCGCGACGGCCTCGGGCAGGTCCATCTCGAAGCCCTCCGCCTCGCCCTGGGACGAGGCGAAGGCGCGCAGCCACGCCTCCACGAGCTGCTGTCGGGCGGCGAGGTCGTCGCCCAGCGCGCGCAGGTCGTCCTCGAAGGCGGTCAGCGAGTGCGAGCCGCCGCCCCCCAGCGCCCGGCGGAACAGCTCCAGCAGCCTGCGGGCACCCGCCCCCGTGACGAAACCGCCAACGTTCCCGGCCAGCTCCTCGAACAGGTACTCCCCGGCCAACGGGTCAGGCCGAGCGCCCCGCCCCTGCACCGCGGATCCAGAGGCCATCCCTGAGCCGAACGAGCCGAACGAGCCGGCCGGGTCGGCCGGGTCGGCCGGGTCGGCCGGTGGTGATGCGGGGTCGTTGGAGCGGAGCCCGTCCGGTCGTCCCCCGGAGAGGTCGGCGGACCCGGACGAGGACTCCGACGGCGTGACATTGAGGTCGTGCCGGTTCATGAAGACGGCGATGGCCTGGGTCAGCTCGTCGTGGAGTTCGGTGATGGCGGGGGCGGAGCCGAAGGCGGCGCGGGCGCGGGCCAGGGAGGCGGCCCGGCGGGTCCAGCGGGTGCGGGCGGCCTCGTCCGTGCCGTACGCCCAGAACAGCCGGGCGGCGGCGCGGGCGGACGGGGGGTAACGCAGCAGGCCGGCAGCCGAGTGCAGCCGCAGCAGAGCCTGGAGGATCAGCGTGGCGTCGTGGTCGTGGACGCCGCGTTCGTAGCCCTCGTCATAGCGCGACTCGGCGACCTTCCGGACGGCCGTCAGGAGGGCGTCTTCGGTGACGGCGGCTTCGTGCAGGGACTCCAGCGTGAGGCCCCCGGCGCCGTTCTCGGCCATGGCGAGGATGGACGCGGCCAGGTGCTCGGCCCGGTAGACCTCGGGGGACTCCGACACCAGCGGCTGGTCCCAGTACGCGCGGGTGCCGGTGAACCCTTCGTCCTCGACGGGGGAGCGGTAGTCGGTGCCGGTGACGGCGTACGCCATGCCGCCGGAGTGCGGGACGAGGGTGAGGTCGATCGGCTGGGTGTTGACCGCGAAGCGGTGCCGGCCGAGGCGGATGCTCTCGCCGCCGTCGGTGAACAGGTCGGCGCGGTCGCGCAGGGAACGCCCGGCCTCCTGGCGGGCGGCCTTGACCCGGCCCTCCAGCTCCTCGGCGCGTACGGCGTCGCCCAGCGTCCGTAGCTCCTCGGCGACCTGGCGGAGCTTGGCCACCATCGGGTCGGCGGCGAAGTAGGTGTTGATCTCGTCCAGGGACGCCAGGTTCGCCACCCGGCGGCGTACCCCGGCCAGGGTGCGGTCGGCGGAGGCGGCCAGCCGGTCGGCGCGGCGGGCCCGCTCGTCCAGCAGCGACTGCCGGCGCGAGGAGAACGCCTCGTAGACGTCCTCGCGCTTGGCCGACAGCTCGGCCAGGAAGTCGTCGAAGTCGCCGAACCGGGTTTCCAGGTCCTCCAGCCGCAGCATCAGCCGGCCGAGCTGCTCGTCGCAGCGCTCGGGGGTGTCGGCGACCGCCAGCGCCCCGGCGACGGCCTGGCCGAGCAGCGCGAACTCGGCGGCGAACGCGGCCCGCCCCTCGGTGGCCAGCAGCTCCCGGCGACGGGCCTCCAGGGTGGCGCGGGCCCGGTTGACGCCGCCGAGGACCTCGCCGATGCGCTCCAGGATCCGGGTGCGCACGGTGGCGTCGGCGATGTCGAGGGAGCCGACGACCTCGGTCACCGTCTCCAGTGCGGCCGACCGCTCGGCCAGCCGTTCGCCGAGCGGCTTCGCGGCCGCGACCGTGGTGATCTCGGCGGCCTCGGCGACCAGGTGTTCCACGTCGGCGTGGTAGCCGGTGAACGCGTCCTCGCCCTGGAGGAACGCCACCGCGCGCCGTCCGGCGCCCGCCAGCTCGGTGTCCAGGTCGGCGTCGAGGCGGTCGAGCCGTTCGGTGTCGACGTAGCGCAGCTCGCGCAGCGTGACCAGGTGGCCCTGTTCGCGGCGCAGCGCGGCGAGCTGCTGCACCCAGGCGTCGGCGGTCTTGGGCGCCTCGCCCCGTACCGTCCGCACCAGCGAGGCGATCTTGGTGGCGGCCTCGTTCACCGCCTCGGCGGCCTGCGCGGTGAGCGCCTGGACGTTCTCGAACTCCTCCAGCACCTGCTCGGCCGCGGCCCGGACGGCCGTCAGCGGCGCCCGCAGGTCGCCCAGCTCGGCCTCGCCCAGCCAGTGGTAGTGGTCGAACACCCGGGCGCAGGCGGAGATCAGGCCCTCGTAGACGGCGGTGGACGGGGCCATCTCGCCGACCATCCGCGACACCGACAGGCAGTCGGAGATGCCCCGTACCAGCTCGGCGTTGCCGACCCGCTCCAGCGGGCCGGTGCCGACGGGCTGCGCGGCGGCGTAGGCGTCCGACAGGTACGGGGTCTGCCACACCTGCATCGGGTGGACGCGGGTGGGTTCGTCGGACGTGGCGCGGAACACCACCAGCGTGCCGTCGTCGAACAGCGAGTAGCCGTGGCACGGCAGCGGCGCGGCGACCTGCTTGCGGATCACGTTGTAGGGCAGCAGCAGGGTGCGGCCCTCGGCGCGGGCGTGGAAGACGTACAGCACGTCCTCGCCGTTGGTGGAACGGATGACGCGCTCGAACTCCAGGCCGGCCACGTCGGTGTCGAACGTCCTGGCGGCCCCGGTGGTCAGGTAGTAGCCCCCGGGGAAGATCAGCCCGTGGTCCTCCGGCAGCCGCTGGCACGCCTGGCCGATGCCGTCCAGCCGCACCACGTCCTTGGTGCGGGTGTTGAAGATCAGGTGCCGCCATTCGGTCTCGTTGTACGGGCGGACGCGCAGGCAGATCAGCGACCCGATCCGGGCGTAGTGGACATCGGCGTCGGCCAGGCTCTGCAGCGGCTCGTCGACCGGCTCGCTGTAGACGCCCTCGCCGGACTCGGTGTTGTTCTCGATCTTGACGGTGAGGTCGCCGCCGACCGTCTCCACGAACAGCTCGTCCTCGATGGAGATGTGCGGGTGGCGGCCCATGACGTGCTGCTCGCGGGTGGTCTGCACCCACGTGAAGTCGTGCGAGGGCGGGAAGACGTGGTCGCGTTCGCCCTGGGCGTCGAGGTACTCGGCGGTGCCGTCCGGGTGGATCTGCCAGCGCAGCACCCGGATGTCGGTGGTGCGCGCCCCGGTCTGGAACACCGCCAGCAGCTTGCCGTCCAGCCGGCGCAACTGCATCAGCCGGGTGTCGCGGTAGTAGCGGTAGAGGTCGGCGAAGTCCTTCTCGAAGCGGGGGTCGCGCAGCAGCCCCGGCGCCTCGTCGGCGGCCACGTCATCGAACCGGAACGCATCGCCGTCACGGGTGAAGCGATGCAGGGAGAAGACGTCGTCGATCGTCGTCTCCGGCTTGAGCCCGATGAACACGTTGTAGCCGAACAGCATCAGCCCCGACTGGTGACCGGGCTCCCCGTCCGCGGGGACGACGGCCCCGGTGACCGGGACGATGTCACGGGGCACGCAGTTGTTGCCGGTACGGATCCGCTCGGTGCCCAGCAGTCGCAGCTCGGCGCTGCCGAAGACCTCCACCCGGCGCGCGTTGAGCGTCTCGGCCCGCCGCGCCAGCTCGGCCGCCTGCTCGGTCAGCCGCGCCCGCAGCACCTCGTAGGTGCCGCTGTCCATCCCCGGGCCGCCCGCCTGCCCGCCACTGCCGTCGTCTCCGGGCACGGCCGCATGCCCGGCGGCGTCGGTGGCGATCTCCGTCACGAATCCTCCTAGTGGCGTATGGCGGCCATGCCCACCGCAACCGGCGACCGCCCGTTCACGAGTCGTTCCGGAACGGCCATCCGCCGGACCGTTCCGTCGCGCCGTGCCGGTGTGCACGGGTGGCCGGTCGGGGCCGGGGTGTCGCGGGCGGGCGGCCGCCCGCGACACCCCGCTACGGGTCAGTGGTCGCCGTTGACGGACTTGACCGTGGAGACGGCCGGCTGCGGGGTCAGGGCGTTGACCGGGGCGTCGGACAGGCCGAGGCGCTGGGCGGTGGTCAGCAGCTCCGACAGCTTGTCGGTGTCGGGGCCGCCGGCCTTGATGAGCTTGGCCAGCAGGGCGGACAGGGTGAGGTCGCGGACGTCGCCGGCGCCGATGGAGCCGAGCACGCGGGTCAGGTCCTCGGTGAAGCGGCCGTTGCCCTCCAGCCACGGGCCGGCCAGCGAACGGGTGACCTCGGAGTTGCCGACGAACTGGTCGATGCCCTTGCCGAGCGCGACCGAGCCGACCAGCTTGTCGAAGAACACCGTGTCGCCGCCGACGATGCTGATGTCGGCCTTGGTGAGCCCGGCCGCCAGCACGTTGGCCTGCTGCTCGGCGACCTGCCGCTGCACGTCGATGCCGGCCAGCCGGATGTCCTTCTCGGCCTCCAGCCGCAGCCGGTACTCCTCGTGCTCGCGGGTGGCGTCCGACAGCTTGGCCATCGCCGCGGCCTTGTCGGTCAGGCCGGCCGCCTCGGCCTTGAGCTTCTCGGCGATGCCCTCGGCCTGGGCCAGCGCCTTGTCCTTCTCGCCGTCGGCCTCGGCCTGCAGCCGGTCGCGCAGCGCGGCGGCCTCCACGGCCCGCTTCTCGCGCTCGACCGTGGCCTCGGCCAGGCCCTCCTTCTCGATCGCGGCGGCGTTGCGCTCGCGGATCTGGGCCTCGATCAGGCCCTCCCGCTCGACGATCTCGGCGTTGCGGGCGCGGACCTGCGCCTGGGCCAGCCCGGCGGCGGCCTCCTCGGCCTGCACACCCTCGGCCAGCCGGATCTTGGCGCGGGCGTCGAGGTCGGCGGCCTGCTGCCGGGCCTCGGCCAGCACCAGCTCCTCGCGGGCCCTGAACTTGGCCGCCGCCTCCGCGGCCTCGGCCGCCTTGATGTCCTTGACCAGCGCCTCCTGCGCCTCGGCCTCGGCCTGGATGACCAGCGCCTGGCGGGTCCGCTCGGCCTCCTCGACCGTGCGCAGCCGCTTGATGTTCTCCTCCTGCTCGGCCACGGTCTTCTCGACCGCGATCCGCTCCCGGACGACCTCGGCGATGTCCCGCTTCTCGGCCTCGACCTCCTTGTCGGCGGCGATGCGCGTCAGCTCGGTCTCCCGCTCGCGGGCGATGACCTCCAGCAGCCGGTCCTTCTCGATCCGCTCGGACTCGACGGCGAGGACCCGCTCGCGGTTCTTCTCGGCCACCGCGATCTCGCGGGCCTTGTTCTCGTGCTGGATGCCGAGCTGCTCGTCGGTGCGGATGTGGGCGGTCTGCGCCCGCAGCCGCTCCTCGGCCTGCACCCGGGCGATCTCGGCCTCCTCGCGGGCCTTGACGGTCTCGATCTCGCGCCGCTGCTTGGCCTCGGCGTCGGCCTCCCGCCGCCGCAGCTCCAGGATGGCCTCCCGGGCGTCGACGTTCTGGCGGGTGATCTCCTTCTCCTCGTTGCGCTGGAACTCGTTGGTGCGCACGTGCTCGATCGCGGTCAGCTCGGTGATCTTGCGGATGCCCTGGGCGTCCAGGATGTTGGACTTGTCCAGCGAGGTCAGCGGGGTCTGCTCCAGGTAGTCGATGGCCGCGTCCTCCAGGCTGTAGCCGTTGAGGTCGGTGCCGATGACCCGGATGATGTGGTCGCGGAACTCCTCGCGCCGGGTGTACAGGTCGACGAAGTCCAGGTGCTTGCCGACGGTCTTGAGGGCCTCGGAGAACTTGGCGTTGAACAGTTCCTGCAGCGTCTCCTGGCTGCTGGCCCGCTCGGTGCCGATCGCCTGTGCCACCTTGATGACGTCCTCGACGGTCTTGTTGACCCGTACGAAGAACGTGATGCGGATGTCGGCGCGGATGTTGTCCTTGCAGATCAGGCCCTCACGGCCGGTACGGGCGATCTCGATGGTCTTCACCGAGATGTCCATCACCTCGGCCTTGTGCAGCACCGGCAGCACCACCGCGCCGGTGAAGGTGACGTCCACCTTGCGCACCTTGGAGATGATCAGCGCCTTGCCCTGCTCCACCTTGCGGAACAGCCGGCTGGTCATGATCACCAGGCCGAGCGCGATCAGCAGGACGACGGCGATGAGCACGCCGAGCCCCAGGGTGATGGATTCCATCAGCGCTCCCTTCGGGGGGTCAGGTCGCGTCCTGTCAGGGCGGCGGGGACTCAGGACGACGGTCGGTCGAAACAACGAGGTCAGGGCAACGAGGTCGGGACGGTGGGGCGGCCGGGGCGTCGAGGCGGAACGACGGGCGGTCAGGACAACGAGGTCGAAGCGGTGGGGCCGCAGCGGTGGCGGCCCCGGGTCAGGGCAAGGGGCGGTCGGGATCCAGGGCGGCGTCGTAGGGCATGACGCGGAAGAACTCGCCGGCCGTGTCGTAGTCGAAGATCAGGGCGCTGCTGCCGACGGTGAGCGGCTCGGCCAGGGGATCGGGGGTCTCCTGGCGGACCTGGATGATGGCCGACGAGCCGTCCGGCGAGGTGATCTCGGCCTGGCCGAAGTCGGGCCCCACCGTGGACGTGCGGATCACGCACATCCGGCCCACGAAGTCGTGCCGGGACGACTCGCGGACCTGCGGCAGGGCCTTGCGCAGCGGCATCACCACCAGGCAGGTGACCAGCCAGCCGGCCACCACGGCCAGGGTCAGCGCCAGCAGCCCGAGGGCCAGCGTCAGGGGCGAGGAGAGGTCGAAACGATCCAGCACGACGGCACCGACCAGACTGAAGAACCAGGAGAAGGCGATCAGCAGCGAGAGCGCGACGGTCACCGGCACCTCGCCCAGCCGCAGCGCGCCCAGGAAACCGCCCAGGCCCGCGGCCCCGGCCTCGGCGTCGCCGTCCAGCAGGTCCAGGTCGGCGGCGCCCAGCACCACGAACGCCCAGTAGCCGACGACGACCAGCAGCGAAAAGGTGAAGAGCACGGTGGGGAAGGCGAACACCGTCCCGACGAACTCGCCCATGGTCTAACCGACCTCCCCCGCGTCCGCCCCCGCCTGGTGGCGGGGACCCGTGGCCGTCTCGACCCGGTCGGTGACCGGGTCGTTTGCGGGGACGACCGGAAGACTGGCGGTGTTGCCGGCCGATGGACAGCCCGGTCGTCCTTGCCGACCAGGCTTCCCGGCACACCGTGAGGCGAATGATACAGATATGTCTGGTTGTTGCCCAATCGAATTGTCCGGGGCGCGTTCCGGGCGGCCTTGAGCCGGGCATTCGAACGGTACCGCCCGCGACCTCCCGTCTCCTTGCTGCACGGGTGATTCGACGGGATCGGATGGATCTCGGTTCCCTTTTCCGTCCATGACCGGAACCGGTCATCGGACCAGGGTGCGTTCCCCGAGTCGGCCGGGCGACCGGATCGACGGGCCTGAAGATCTTGACCAGTGGCGGCGGGTGCCCCAGCATGGCGGGCGGAGCCGTGCCCGGCCCGCCGTCGTGCCGGTGGCCGTTGACCCGGCGTGTCCGCGGCGGACACCCGTTTGGAGGGACGATGCGGTCGCCGGTGGTGTCGTTCGCCCTGGTCGTTCTGGCCGTCCTGACCTGCGGTGCCTGCGCCGGTCCGGGAGGCGGTTCGTCGATCCTCGACAAGGGGACCGTGGTGGTGGGAGTGCGGCCGGACCTTCCCGGGCTCGGGCTGCGCCGGCCGGACGGCACGTTCGAGGGCTTCGAGGTGGACGTGGCCAGGGACCTGGCCGTCCGGCTCGGCTGGAAGGTCAGGTTCGTGGCGGCGCTGGCCGCCGACCGCGAGCCGTTGCTGTTGTCGGGCCGGGCCGACCTCATGTTCGGCACGTTCTCGGTCACCCCCGAGCGCAAGCTCAAGGTCGCCTTCGCCGGGCCGTACCACGTCTCCTACCAGGACATTCTGGTGCGTTCCGGTGACCGCCGGATCAACGGCGTGCGCGACCTCAAGGGCCGCCGGATCTGCGCGGTGGAGGGCGCGAACGCGGCCGAGCGCGTGGTGCGGGAGCGGGGGGTGCCCGCGGTGCCGGTGCCCGCCCCCCACTACGACCGGTGCATGGCCATGCTACGCACCGGCGAGGTGGAGGCGATCACCACCAACGACGTGATCCTGGCCGGGCTGATCGCCCGGGAGAGGGGCGCCGGCCTGCGGCTGGTCGGCGCCGGCTTCGGCGAGCAGCGGACCGGGATCGGTATGCGGCGGGGCGACGTGGCGGGCTGTGAGGCGCTCAACCGGGCGATCACGCAGATGTACCAGGACGGCACCGCCCGCAGGCTGCTGTTGAGATGGTTCGACGGCACCGGTCTGGAGCTGGGGACGATCGCCGTCCCGCAGTTCGAGGGCTGCTCTTGAACGGGCGGCCCGCACCGGCCGGCCGCAGGCGGCGGCCGTTTGCGGCCCGGCCGGTGACGGGCGGTGTCACACGGACGGCTCCCATGCCTTGCGGACGTCGTCGGTGACGGCCGAGGCTTGCCGGAGGCCGGCGTCGAAGGCGGGGCCCCAGAGTTTGGGGCTGAGCAGGTCGGCGCCGAAGGTCTCCATGGTGGCCTGGTCGGGGCCGATGGCGACGGTGCGGGCGTCGCCCAGCTCGGCGAGCTCTTTTTCCAGGGTGGCGCGCGGGGTCAGGTGCGCCATCGGCTCGACGATGACCACGGCGGCGGCGCCCTTGGCCAGGTCGGCGTTGGTGACCGAGCGGCAGCCGCCGTCCATGTAGCGGCGGCCGTCGATGGCGACCGGCGGGAAGACGCAGGGCACCGTGCAGCTCGCCCGTACCGCCAGCGCCAGCGGGACGCTGGAGGAGCCGTCCCAGACGACGAACGAGCCGTCCTCGACGTCCACCCCGGTGATCAGCAGGCGCCGGTCGGGCCACTCCTGGCTGGGCAGCCGGGTGCCGACCTCCTCCAGCACGGCGGCCATGGCCTCGGTCTCGGCCTCCAGCGCCATCCGGCCGACCCTGGCGCGGGCCTCCTGCGGGTCGAGGGAGGCGTCGTAGAGGATCGCGAAGGCCTGCAGCACCACGTTCAGGTCCACGTCGGCGGGGGCGGTGCCCCGGCCGTCGCCCTCGGCGCGGGCCGACATCCGCCGCACCGCCTCGGTCATGTCGGCGCCGTGCGCCGCGAACGAGCCGACCACCGACCCGGCCGAGGTCCCCACGAACAGGTCGGCGCCGGTCAGGTCCACCCCCTGCTCGGCCAGACCGGCGAGCAGACCGGCCTCCCAGGCGATCCCGGCGACGCCACCGCCGCCCAGCACCAGTGCACGTCCGCCGTTCATCGTCATGCGGTCATCCCTTCGGTTCGGCCGGCCGGCGGTTCGCGCATCGGCTCGCCGTTCGTCGTCATGCGGTGGTCTCTTCGGTCGGGCCGGTCAGCAGTGCGTTCATCGCCGAGCGCATCGGCTCGCCGATCTCCACGGGCCGGCGCGTCTCGCGGTCAACGAACACGTGGACGAAACGGCCCTCGGCGACCGGGGTCTCGCCGTCCTCGCGGAAAAGCCCGACTTCGTAGCGGACGCTGGAACGGCCCAGATGCCCCACCCGCAGGCCCACCCGGAAGGGCTCGGGGAATTCGATCGAGCCCTTGTAGACGCACTGCGACTCCACGCACAGCCCGATGGAGCGGCTCCGGTGGATGTCCAGGCCCGCCTCCCGGATCAGCCAGGCGTTGATCACGGTGTCCATCACCGAGTAGTGGACGGCGTTGTTGACGTGGCCGTAGACGTCGTTGTCCTTCCACCGGGTGGGGACGGTCTCCCAGTAGCCGTACTCAGCGTTCACGGCGAGCAGTTTATGTTCGAGTGTCGCCAATGGGCCGTTGGGCCCCGTCCCGGCGGGCGGCGTCACCGGGAGCCCGACAGGACGTGGTCGGCCAGGAAGCGCCCGAACGCGGCCTCGGCGCGTTCGTAATGGGCGCGCAGCTCGGAGCCGGGCCAGCCGTCCGGCAGCAGCTCGCCGGGGAGCAGCGGGTCGGCCATCAGGTGGCGCAGCACGGCGGCCGAGACGGTGAAGTGTTCGGCCGCCGGGGCCGCCCGGTCGAGTGCGGCGATCAGGCGGCGGGCCGTGGCCGCCCACCCCGGCAGGTCCCACAGCGCGGCGGCCAGCCGCCGGGGGTCCTGCTCGGGCCGTCCGAGGAGGAACGTGCACTGCTGGGCCACGATGGCGGGCCGGTCGAGGGCGAGGTTGGCCGGACGCAGCCAGGTGCCCTCGCGCAGCTCGGCCAGTCGCAGCCCGGCCATGGCCTGGCGGAGGGCGGCGCGGTCGGCGGCGGGCCGGCGTTCGGCGGTGATGACCGCGATTTCCCAGGAGCCGTCCCAGGGGCGGGTGCGCGGCGAACGGCTCTCGTCCTGGCGGGCCTGGCGGCGCAGCAGCCGTTCGGTGAGCTGGTACGCGCCGTCCACCTGGACGAGGTCGCCGGCGGCGACCATGCGCGACAGCGCCACCCGGACGGTGCCCTCGGCGATGCCGAACAGCTCACCGACCCGGACCAGGTGGCGGGCGGGCATCCGCGGAGGGTGGGAGCCGAGCAGCGTGCTCAGCACCACCGAGCGGGCGGTCAGCGGTCGCAGGTCGAGGGTGTCGGTCATCACTGCCTGCGAGGGTACTTGCACGGTCCCGGCCGCCGCGGTTTCCGTTTTCTTGGGCCGGTTTTGAACGGGCCATGGCACTCGGGGGAGTTTCAGCGGGCACACCGACAGGTCTGAAAGGAGGTCCGCACGATGGGCCGCCCGACACGCCTCCGGGGAGCTCTCGATGATCGGTGTCCGTCCTGCTCCGTCCACTCCCGACGGCGTTCGCTGGCCGCATGTTCCCCCCGATGACCCTTCCGGCCACACCGTCGACGGCGGCATGACGGCCGAAGCGCTGGACGTGACCCTGGAGCGGCGCGGCCCCTGGACCGTCCTGGCCTTGGCGGGCGCGCTGGACTTCACCACGGTTGGCTCGCTGGCCCGCCGCCTGGACGAGGTCCTGGCCGGCGCGGCGGACAGGGCGCCCCCGCCCCGTCTGGCGCTGCGGCTGGCCGACCTGGCCTTCTGTGACTCCAGCGGCGTGAACGCCATCATCAACGTTCACAAACGCCTGGTCGCCGTCGGCGGCCGGCTCGTTCTGGTCGCCCCCAGCCGCCCGGTGACCCGTCTGCTGGACATCACCGGGCTGGCCCGCTGCCTGACCGTCACCGACACCCTGCCCGATGGTCCGCCGCCCGGATCGCGGCCGGAGGACGAGGGCGGCTGAGGCCGTGATCGGGCGTTGTGGTCGGAGGAGGCAGGGGCCTGATGCCCGGTGTTGAAAAGGTACTGCGGATGCTGGGCGAGCTACTGCGCGCCGGGCATCTGACCGGGATCGAGCAACTGCCGGGCCTGGTGACCAAGCAGGCCGCGGTGGCAGATCTGGAGCAGGTCCACATCTATGTGGCCGACCTGCGTCAGCAGGTACTGCGGGAGCTGACCGGTCAGGGACTGGACGCCGGTGAGGGAGGGCAGGAACTGCCGATCGAGAACACCTTGGCCGGGCGGGCCTTCCGCGACGTCCGCACCATCGCCGCCCCCGGCGCCGGTGCGGGTCGGCAGCGGTACTGGGTGCCGATCCTGGAGGGCGCCGAACGCCTGGGCGTGTTGCGGGCCGACGCCGCCGACGGCGACGCCGACGCCGACGCCGACGCCGACGGCGACGGCGGCGATGACGTGCGTCAGGCGCTGGAGCATCTGGCGTCCATGATCGGCCTGCAACTGATCAGCAAGAACCTCTCCAGCGATTCCTACGCCCGGCTGAGGCGTACCGAGGAGATGAACGTGGCCGCCGAGATGCAGTGGGCGCTGGTGCCGCCGCGGTCCTTCGCCAACGGCCAGGTCACGATCTCGGCGGTGCTGGAGCCGGCCTACCGGGTCGGCGGTGACGCCTTCGACTACGCGATGGCCGGTGACACGCTGCACCTGGCCGTCTTCGACGCCATGGGCCACAACATCGCCGCCGGGCTGACGGCGAACCTGTCCATAGCCACCTGCCGCAACCAGCGCCGCCAGGGCGTCGACCTGGCCTCCATCAGCGACCGCATCGAGCGGGTGCTGATCGAGCAGTTCGGCCCCGGTCGCTACATCACCGGCGTGCTGGCCGACCTGGACCTGGTCACCGGCCGGCTCAGCTGGGTCAACCGCGGCCACCAGCCCCCGGTCCTGATCCGCGGGGGACGCTGGGTCACCACCCTGAACTGCCTGCCCGCCCATCCGATGGGCACCGACCTGGACCTGCCGGTGACCGTGTGCCGTGAGGACCTGCAACCCGGCGACCGGATCCTGCTCTACACCGACGGCGTCACCGAAGCCCGCGACGCCTACGGCCGCGAGTTCGGCCTGAGCAGGTTCACCGAATTCATCATCCGCCACCAGGCCGACGGCCTGTCGGTCCCCGAGACCCTGCGCCGCCTGATGGGCGCCGTCCTCGCCTATCACGGCGGGCAACTTCAGGACGACGCCACCGTCGTGTTCTGCGAGTGGCACAACCCCATCCCGGACCGGGAGAACCGCGTGCTGTGACCTCCGCCCGAACCCCCGGCGAACGGCCCTGACGTGATGTGGCTCTCCATGCTTACGGCTTTCCGCCGAACGCAGTCGATATGTAATGTCTGGAAGCATGACCAGTCCCAGTGAGCCCCGCGCCGCCAGGCGTTCCAGCGCGGCCTCGCCGCTCACCACGCCGCCGTCGGACGCGGCCGTCCCCGTCGTGGACGCCTCCGCCGTCCGCGACATGGAGGACGTCGGCGAGGTCCTGGGCAACGCGTGCTTCGGTTGCGGCCCGGACGTGCCGCACGGGCTGCGGATCAGGCGCACCGGCCACGACGGCAGCACCGCCTACGCCGAGTTCACCGTGCAGCCCGAGCACCAGGGGGCGCCGGGGCTCGCGCACGGCGGGATCCTCGCCTCGGCGATGGACGAGATCCTCGGCACCTCGGCCTGGCTGCTGGGCGGCCGGTACGTGACCGGACGGCTGGAGACCGACTACCTCGCCCCGGTCCCTGTGGGCTCGGTCGTCCACCTCACCGCCCGCTGCACGGGAGTGGACGGACGCAAGGCCTACATCGAGGGCGAGGCCCGCCTCGGCGGCCCGGACGGCCCGATCGCGGTACGCGCCGCCAGCATTTTCATCAAGGTGCCGCTGGAGCACTTCACCAAGGAACGCTGACCCGCCAGGTCCCGCCGGTCACCTGTCGGCGGGGCTTTCGCACGGCTGGGAAAGACAGGCGCCCCATCCTTTGGTGAGGTAGCGGGCGGGACGGATTCGATGACGTCCATGGCCTGTCGGCCGCCCTCGCCGGGATCGGTGCGGGCGTACGCGACGGCGCTGTAAAGGCCGAGCCGGACCGACGAGTACAGGGGGTGTCGGGCCGGTAGAAGCGCCGTGCGGCCCGCTGCACCTCTTCGGCCGGGCTCGTGTCTTCGCCGATCTTGACGTTATTGCAGGCTGAACGGCACCTAGAGCGCAATAACGTCAAGATCGCCGAAATTCGGAGTGTAGAGGGGGTGTGAGCGCGTCCGCAGAGCGTTCAATTCCCGCCGATCTTGACGTTATTGTTGCCTGAACGCGGTTCAGGGTGCAATAACGTCAAGATCGGCGGGATCCGCTGGGCGGGGGATGTTGGGGGTGCTGCGCTAGTGCGTTCTTTGGGGCGGTCTCGGCTGATGGTGCGCACACCTTCTGGGTTGCCCGCGCCCGTTAGGGGTACGGATGTTCCTCTGAGGAACGGCGGATGATCAGGCGCTGGCCGTCAGCGCTTGCAGTTCGCGGGCAGCGGGCAGCCTGCGGGCCTCGGGTGGCAGTGTCCGTAGGATCTGTCCTGTCAGCGACGCCCTTCCGGCGGTCGCGGCGTCAGGGTGGCGTTCCAGGGCGGTGATCGCCCGCTCCAGTCCCGTCTTCACCTCCCGCGCCTGGATGAGCGCAGCCGCGTCCATGAGCGCCAGGTTCGAGCGGGGGCCGTGCGCGTCGGGTGGGTAGAGGCTCTCAGCCTCCGCCACCGTCGCGTGAGCCCGGCGGTCCCCGGAGAGGGCGTGCACGTAGGACTCGGTCCACCGCAACTGGCTCTGCCGGAAAGCGAACACCGACTGTCCGTCCTGGTGCGGAAGCCCGTCGAACGTGCGCTTGGCCTTGGCCAGGGAGGCATAGGCCTGGGCGGTGTCGCCCTGGGCGACGGCGGCGTAGGCGCGTGCGGCATGAGCGCGGGCCAGCCCGGCGGACGGCCCCCCGTCCGCGATCGTGACGGCTTCGTCGGCCAGGGCGACGACGGTGGAGGTCGGCCGTCCGGTCCAACAAGCTTCCTGGGCGGCCCGGCCACGCACCCATACACGCAGGTCCGTATCGCCGCAGGCGTCAGCGGCGCGTATGGCGGTGGCCCAAGCGGTGCGTACGGCACGGATGTCGCCCCGGTCCCCCAAGTTGATCGCCAGACATGCCGACAATCCGGCGCTGACCCGCAGCATCCGCTGCCGCTCCGGTTCGGCGAGCTGCCGCCTGAGCAATTCGCCGACGGTGATGATGTCGGAGGTCAGGTCCCTGGTCAGGGCTCCGGCCGGCCGGGTGATGAGCAACTGCCCGTACTCGTGGACGGTGCGCTCCCACTCGTCCAGATCGAGAGGGTTGCCGAGCGCATCATCGATCCCGCTGAGGACGCCTTCGAGAGATCCCGGTGGGATGGCCGTTCCCGCACCGAGCGCGGCCAGCAACTGGAGTGCAGCGCGACGTCTCATGTCGTCATCCCTGAAGTCGGGAACAGGGCTCACGCCCACGGTACCCATCGGGTCGGTGGAATAGGGCTGCGAAAGCTCTTGAACGGCGCGGACCTCGCCGGAGTCGGACGGCGAGAGTGGCGGGGTGGCCTGGGTGGGGGCGAATAGTTCGGCCTCAGGGAGGTCGAACACTGTGGCGTAGGCGGTGCGGTACATGGCGGAGATTCCGCCGCCATCCTCCCATTCTTTGATGTGGCTGGCGACGGTGACGTGTGAGGGTTTTTGCCTGTCATCGATGGCGTCGAGCAGGAGGCGGGCCAACTCGCGGCGGCCCCATCCGCGATGGTCGCGTTCGGTCCGCAGGCGCGCTCCTCTGGCGCGTCCTTCGGGGGTGATCTTGGCTCGTCTTTCGGCTCGGCTCATGGTGCGTGCACCTTCCGGTCACCCCGCACCCCTGGGGGAGCGGACGTCCCCCTAGGGGGGTCGGCCAGTCCCCCCATCATGCCCTCTGGCCTACGCCGTGTGACGTGGTTTCACTAACCATGTGTAACCAAGCGGCCCCGGCCCGACGCTGCAACGTCGGGGAGTTCCGGGGCCTGGCCAGGAAAGCGAGTCCTGACGTGAGTAAGAGCCTAGCGCCCCCTGCGTGGCCGATCCCCGTACCTCGTTCGCAGGAGCAGACGCGGCACCGGCAGCAGAGCGAGCTTCGTGCCCAGTTCCCCGACGCCGCCGCCTGGTACGGACCCAAGTCCGGCCGGTGGCTGGCCGCGCCGACCGGTGCGACCGGCCTGATCGAGGCGCACACCGCCGCCGGCCTGTCCGCCCTGCTCGAACAGCACTACAAGCAGCTTCTCCCCCCGACCCCCCGGCCGGTCCTCCCGCAGCGCCAGGCCCAGCGCCGCAGACCGCTCGGGGACCAGCCCCCCGCCCGCCGGAGGCCGCAGCATCGTCCGGCGGGCGGGGGCTCCACCACCCCGGCGGCCCGCCACGGCCGCCATGAGGCCGTCCGCCGACCAGGGCGGTTCCGCCGGGCCTTGACCCGGCTCGGGCTGATAGCGAGCCCCGCGTGAACCGCGCCGGGATGGGGGCGCGGTGATGGATGCCGTGTTCGTACGGCCCACCTGGCGTACCGGTCAGGGCGAGGCCGGCGGCCAGTAGAGCGGGGTGGCGGCCTCATCCGACCCCCTGGGGCCGCTGCTCCTTCCGAGACGCGGATGTGCCGATGCTGAGGAGGGGTCGGCACATCCGCCATCCCGAGAGTGAGAACAACCATGGATACTCCAGCCAAAGGCTGCCTGGACTACGGGGCCGCCGCCGAGTCGCCGCAGGTGCCCGGCGTGGACGGCTTCGGCGAGCTGCTGCGCGACTGCTACCGGGCCGGTGCCCGCCGCGGCGTCGCACGGCAGGTGATCGAGCGGTCCGACGGCTTCGTGAGCGTGGAGGACGCCTTCCGCTACTTCACCCGCCCCGACGAGTGGATGGTTCCGGAGCGCCGCGCGGTCGAGCTGGCGGCCGGGCGGGTCCTGGACGTCGGGTGCGGGGCGGGCCGCCACATGATCGCCATGCGGAACTGCCAGGAGGTCGTCGGCATCGACCCGTCGCCGGGCGCGGTCGAGGTGGCCCGGTCGCGCGGCCTGGACGCCCGGCTCGGCACCGTTCAGCGGCCCGGCGACCTCGGTACGTTCGACACGATCATGCTCCTCGGCGGCAACCTCGGTCTGCTCGGCAGCCGCGAGCAGGCCCCGAAGGTGCTCGGCAGCCTGGCGAGGCTGGCCCGTCCGGGCGCCCGCATGTACGCGATCGGACGCGACCCCTACGCCGTACGCCCGCCCGAGCACCTGCGCTACCACGACACGAACCGCAAGGCCGGCCGGATGCCCGGCCAGGTGCGGATGCGGCTGCGATACCGGTGCTGGGCGTCGGCGTGGTTCGACCGGCTGATGGTGTCGCCGTACGAGCTGGAGATGCTGGTGACCGGCAGCCCGTGGCGGCTGCTGGACTGCTCGGCCGTGTACGCCACGGGCTTTTTCCTCGCCGAACTCCAGCACGTCGGCACCCAGCGTGCCATCACGGATGCACCAGCGACGACACCACCGCAGCGCTCCAGAAGCTGAGCGGGCAGATCGGGACAAGCCGCAGGTCATCGGCTTATGCGTCGAGTGAGGCGGGACGGTCTGTGGTGGGTGCTCAGCGGGGACGGCGGCGGTCAGCAGCTTTGAAGGCCGTAAGGCACGTCGGGTCAGTAGGCTGACCGCGATTGCCCGCTGTGGTGAAGGAGCTGCACATGACCACCGACCCGACGATGACCCGGATCGGCCAGGCGGTGGAGTTGCATCACCACCAGGGTCAGCGTGAAGCCGCTCGCGACCTGTTCGCGCAGATCTGGGACGACATCGGCGGTGAGCAAGGCGACCCGCTGCATGTTTGCGTCCTCGCCCACTCGATGGCCGACGTGCAGGACGACGTGCGCCAGGAGCTGATGTGGGATCTGCGAGCGCTCGCCGCCGTCGCTCTCGTCACCGATGAGCGGGTGGCTCAAGCCGGGGTGCCGCTTTCAGTGGCCGGCCTGTATCCGTCGTTGCACCTGAACTTGGGTGAGTGCTATCGCAAGCTGGGCGATTTCGACCGCGCCCGTGAGCACCTCCAGCAGGCGCGGGCCGAGATCGGCGCGCTTGGCGACGACGGGTATGGGCAGCTCATCAGGGGCGGCCTGGAGCGGCTGGCCAAACAATTGGACGAGGCCACCTGACCACGCCCAGGCCCCGCGCAGGGCGACGGGGCTGCGTCCCGCCCTACGCCGAGTTCGTGGCGGCGGCGGTTGCGGCGCAGGCCAGGGCGCGGATGCGGGCGTTCTCTCCGGCGCATCGCCACACCACCCCGAACCGGGACTCCGGTAGTCCCTCGACCGGCACGAACGTGGTGTCCGGCCGGCAGTGGTAGGCGGCCGTCGATGCGCAGAACAGCAGCCCGCCCCGGCCTGCCGCGATCATGGTCAGCGCCTCCTGGAGGGTGGCGACCACCGGGCCGCGCGGGATCGGCCGGCCGGCGGGCGTGACGGCCGGGGAGAAGATCTCCGCCCAGTACCGCGGCGCCGGGTCGGCGATCTGGATCAGCGGGTGGTCGGCCAGTTCCTCGACGTGGACGGCGGCCCGCCCGGCCAGCGGATGGGTGCGGGACACCGCCACCGTGACCGGCTGCGCGGGGAACGTGGGGCCGACCACCAGGCCGGGCTCGGCCACCGGCAGGCACACGAACGCCGCGTCCACCTCTCCCGAGCGGACCTGCCCGAACGGGTCGGCCAGCGGTAGTTCCACGACCTCGACCTCGGTGCCGTGGCCGCCCTCCTGGAAGGCCAGTACGGTGCCCATCACCGCCGCGTTCGGGGTCCCGACGAACCCGACCCGCAGCGTCCCGTCCACCCCCCGGGCGGCGGCGCGGGCGCGCTCCATCGCCTCGTGCAGCGACTCGAAGGCGGGGCGCACGTCCTCCAGGAAGCGTTCGCCGAGCGGGGTGAGCCGGACCCGGCGGCTGGTGCGTTCCACCAGCGGGGCGCCGACCCGGTGCTCCAGGGAGCGCAGCAACTGGCTCACCCGGCTCTGCGACAGGTAGAGCCGCTCGGCCGTCCGCCCGAAATGCAGTTCCCGGCTCAGCACCAGGAAGCATTCCAGTTCGCGCAGGTCCATCCGCGTCATCGGCCCCCGTCCTCGATCGATGAGCCCGGCTGATCCCATCATCAGCGACTCGTCGTTGTTCCGCATCGATGATCGTCGACAGGCTGGCCATCATGACCGAAACTACCTTGGCGCCTGTTGGGGTCGCCCGCTGGACCGCCGTGGCGGCGCTGTTCCTCGGCACGTTCTCGCTGGTGACCAGTGAGATGCTGCCGGTCGGGCTGCTCACCGAGATGGGCGCCGACCTGAACGCCTCCGACGGGGTGACGGGCCTGGTGATGACGGCGTGCGGGGTGGTCGGCGGGCTGTCGGCGCCGCTGCTGGTCACCTGGCGGGCCGACCGGCGGCTGGTGCTGACCGGCGCGCTCGGCGTGCTGGCAGTGGCCAACCTGGTCGCCGCACTGGCGCCCAACATCGTGGTACTGCTGGCGGCGCGGCTGCTGGCGGGACTGTCGTTCGGTGGGTTCTGGGCGCTGGCGGCGGGGATGGCGGTCCGGCTGGTGCCGGCCGCGTCGGTGCCCCGGGCCACCGCGATCATCCTGTCCGGGGTGTCGCTGGCGTCGGTGGTCGGCGTCCCGGCGGGCACCCTGCTGGGCGACGCGACCTCGTGGCGGGTGGCCACCGGGGTGCTGGGCGTGCTGTGCATGGCGGTGCTCGCGGTGCTGGCGTTCGTGCTGCCGCCGCTGCCCGCCACCCAGACCCTGCGGCTCGGCGACTTCCCGGCGCTGCTCGCCCGTCCCGCCGTACGGGCCTGCCTGGGCGGGCTGGCGCTCGTCGTGGTGGCCCACTTCGCCTCCTTCACCTACGTGCGGCCGGTGCTGGAGGACATCTCCGGGGTGGACGCCGGGCTCGTCGGGACGCTGCTGCTGGTCTACGGAGTGGCCGGGGTCGCGGGCAACTTCGCGGTCGGCGCGCTGATCCCCAGGCTGCCGTACGGGGCGACGATCCTCGCGCCGGCGCTGCTGGCCGCCGCCGTGCTGGCGATCCCGCTCGCGGGCGCCGGCACCGGCCGGGCCGCGCTGCTGCTGGCCGTGTGGGGCGTCGGGTACGGCGCCGTCCCGGTCGTCTTCCAGAGCTGGATCATGCGGGAGGCGCCGGACGCCACCGAGGCGGGCTCGGCGATGGTCGTGACGGGCTTCCAGGTGTCCATCGCGTTCGGCTCGCTGCTCGGCGGCCGGATGGTGGACGGGATCTCGCTGACGAGCGTGCTGTGGCTGGCCGGGGTCCTCGCCGTGGCCTCCCTGGCCCTCGTCTGGTCCTCCCGCCCCGCCCCCGCCCGGTGAGACCGCGGACCCCATTTACCGGCGGGCGGGGCCGGGTCATACTCGGGGCGTGATCTTGCGAGGTGCGGTGGTGGCCGTTCTGGCCCTGGGCGTCGCCGGGTGCTCGGACGCGGGGGACCGGGGAGACGGACAGGCGGCCGCGACGCAGGCGCCGTCCTCCGTCCCGGCCGTTCCACCGGGGCCTCCGGTGTGCGATCCGCCCTCGCCCGTGCGGGCCTCCTCGTTCTCCTCGGGACTCCCGGAGGTGCAGGGGACGGGACGGGGCGCGCAACTGTGGGGGATGGTCATGATGCGGCACCCCTACCCGCCCTTCCCGGTCGGTGACACGGCCGAGGAAGAGGTCAAGATCGTGTGGCGGATGACCGGGAAAGGGCCGCTGCGGATGGCGCTGACCGGCCCGGACGGCAAGGCCCGCCGGCTGGCCTGGGGTCCGGAGTCCCATTCCGGCAGCACCTACGAACGGCCGGGCGACGAGTGGGGGACCGGTTTCCGGTTCACCGAGCCGGGCTGCTGGCATCTGCGGGCGACCCGCGACGACGTGGCCGCCGACGTGTGGCTGAAAGCCGGCTGAGCGGGCCGGCCGCCGTACGCGGCCGCCCCGCTCCAGGGCCGGTGGACGGGATCGGCGGGGTCAGACCGCCGCCGCCTCGATGGCCGGGATCCGCAGGGCGCGGACGGCGGTGGCCAGGCTGGCGGCCATGGTCAGGACGGCGGCGACGGCGACGATCGCCAGGAAGGTGCCCGGGCCGCTGTCCGGCAGGACGGTGTCGGTGCGGGCGAAGGTGAACGGCAGGATCGTGAACAGGGAGGCGACCGCGCCGAACAGCACGCCGGTGACGGTCAGCACGGCCGACTCCAACGTGACCATGGCCAGCACCTGGCCGGGGGTGGCGCCGGTGAGGCGCTGGCGGCCGAACTCGCCCCGCCGGTAGGTGGTGGTGGCGACCAGGGTGTTGATCAGCATGATCGCCGCGAACAGCACGACCATCCCGATCACCACGAAGTTGAGGGTCTCGATGCTCTTCTGCTCGTCGTTCTTGAGCAGGCCCTCGGCGGCGATGGCGGCGCTGTCGACGTCCTGCATGTAGAGGGTGCCGGTGGCGATCCCGGTGAACAGGATGATCGGCATCAGCGCACCGGCCATCTGGTGCGCGCGCTGCCGGACGTTCTGCACGGTCAGGTGACCGGCGGCGCCGCCGAAACGCTCCAGCGGGGCGGCCGGCAGCCCGGCCACCCGGCGGACCAGCACCGGGCCGAGCAGGGCGAACCCGATGGAGGCCCAGATGGAGGTCTGCCCGGCGGTCTGCATCGCGTCGCTGCCCTCGCCGTGCATCACGGTGGCGGTGACGACGGCCAGATCCGCGGCCAGCAGCAGGAACACGATGCCGCCGACCAGCCGCTTGCGGCTCATCCGGCGCGGCTCGGCGGTGGCGTCCATCAGCGACTCGGTGACCCGCAGCCCGGTGGTGCGGCGGGCGGTCAGCACCGCCGAGCCCACCGCCGCCACGAACGTGATCCCGCACCCCATCGACAGGGCGGCCGGGCCGAAGACGTGCGTCACGTCCGGCGCCACCTGCTCGGTGTCGATCAGCAGCGCCAGCAGGGCCCGCCCGCCCAGCATCCCCGGCAGGACGGCCAGCGCGACGGCGGCGACGGCCAGCACGGCGGTCTCGCCCAGGATCATCCGGCGGAGCTGGGCGGGGGTGGCGCCGATGCTCTTCAGCAGCGCCATCTCGGTGGCCCGCTGCCGCACCGCCAGGCTCAGGGTGGAGGTGACGGCGAACAGCACCAGGATCAGGCTCCACCCGCCCACCACGCTCGCCATGGTGACCAGGGTCTCGACGTTGGCGTCCGAGACCCCCGTACCGCCGGCGGTGTCCAGCATGGACGCGAACGACATGATCATGACGGCGCCGAGCAGCATCGCCAGGAAGCTCGCCACGAACGCGGTGGCGCGGTGCCGCAGGGAACGCAGTGCCAGGGACAGCATCGGATCAGACCCCCGACATCGCGCGCCTGGCGGCGACCTCGTCGCCCAGGCGGGTCAGCCGCTCGGCGACGGCCTCGGCGGTGGGGTCGGCCAGGTGCCCGACGAGATGCCCATCGGCCAGGAACAGCACCGAGTCGGCGTACGAGGCGGCCACCGGGTCGTGGGTCACCAGCACGACCGTCCGTCCGTAGAAGCGCACCGTCTCCTGCAGCAGCGTCAGCACCTCGCGGGCGCTGCGGGTGTCCAGCGCCCCGGTCGGCTCGTCCCCGAAGATCAGCTTGGGTGAGGTCACCAGCGCGCGGGCGATGGCGACCCGCTGCTGCTGCCCGCCCGACAGCTCGGCCGGACGGTGGCCGAGCCGGTCGCCGAGCCCGACCCGGCGCAGGATGTCCACCGCCGCGTCCGGGTTGGCCCTCCGGCCGGCCAGCTTCAGCGGCAGCAGCACGTTCTGCAGCACGGTCAGCGTGGGCAGCAGGTTGAACTGCTGGAACACGAAGCCGATCCGCTTGCGCCGGAACTTCGTCAGCTCGGCCTCGCTCCCGCCGGTCATCTCGGTGCCGTCCACGTACACCCGGCCTTCGGTGGGCCGGTCGAGCCCGGCCGCGCACTGCAGCAGTGTGCTCTTGCCGGAGCCGGACGGCCCCATCACCGCGGTGAACGTGCCGGCCGACAGGCTCAGGGAGACGTTGGCCAGCGCGGTCACGGGGTTGTCCTCGGTGCCGTACACCTTGCGCACCGACACCAGCCGGAGCGCCTCCCCTTGGGGCTTGATTCGCTGTGTCATGGTCCAAGGCTGCGAGCCGGTGCTGACCGTCCGCGCACCATGCGCTGACCGCCGCCCGGCCCCGCGGGACGGACGACGGTCAGCGCGTCGGTCAGCGCCTTGGTCAGCGCGCCGGTCAGCGCAGCAGCATGGTCAGCTCCACCCGGGAACGGATGTCCAGCCGGGTGAAGATGTTGCGCAGATGGTGCTCGATGGTGCGCGGGCTGAGGGTGAGCTGGGCGGCGATCTCCCGGTTGGTGGCGCCCTCGGCGACCAGCCGGGCGATCTGCAACTGCTGCGGGGTCAGCTCGTCCAGCCCGGCCGGGGCGCAGTCGCGGGCGGCCGGCTCGACCGTCTCCCCGGCCGCGCGCAGCTCCGCCCGCGCCCGCTCGGCCCACCGCTCGGCCCCGTACTCGGTGAAGATCTGCAGGGCGTCGCGCAGATGGTCGCGGGCGGCGCGGGGCCGCCGGCCGCGCCGCAGCCGGTGCCCGTACAACAGCGCGGTACGGGCCAGCTCGAACGCCGACTCGGCGGAGGAGTGCAGCCGCAGCGCCTCCTCGAAGTGCGCCACCGCCGCCTCATCGCAGCCGGCCAGCAGCGCCCGGCAGCGATGCGCCAGCGCCAGCCGGCCGGGACTGCGGGTGCCCTCGGCCCACCGCTCGTAGGTCTCCAACGCCTGCACGGCCTGCCGCCGCTGGTCACTGCGGACGGCCGCCTCCACGAAGTACGGGGCGGCCAGCACCCGGATGGTGCGGTGCTGGGCCCCGGTCACGGTGCGCAGCCGCAGCCGGGCGGCGGCGTCGGCGGGCCGGTCGTCGGCCAGCTTCAGGCAGGCCAGCGCCCACGACGCCACTGTGGCCGGCCGGCTCAGCCCGCGGGTGCTGATCGGCTCGGCGACGGCCGCCAGATGGGACGCGGTGGCCTCGCGGTCCCCCTGGAACGCGCTGACCAGCGCCATCAGGGCCAGATGGTCGACCGCGCAGTTGTCCTGCCCGGCGGCCCGCGCCAGCCGCAGCCCCTCCGCCGAGTCGGCCAGCGCGGCATGGAACCGGCCCAGCAGGCACTCCACCAGCGACAGGGTGACCAGTGACCACGGCAGCAGCGCCGTGGCCCCGGACCGCCGCGAGCCGTGCACCGCCTGCACGGCCAGCTCGTAGGCCCGCAGGTCCCGGCCGAGGGTGATGGCCGCGACGCTGCCCCAGACCTTGGCCACCGGGTCGGGACTGGCGCCGCCCAGCTCGACCACCCGCCGCAGCGACTGCCCGGCCTGTTCGTGGTCACCGTGGACGGTGGCCGTCATCCCGGCGATGTGCGCCGCCATCAGCTCGGTCACCGGATGCCCGGCCGGATGCCGTAGACCGGCGGCGAGCCGGGCCGCCCGACGCTGGGCGTGCAGGTCGCCGGACAGGTCGGCGGCCTCGGCCGCCGACATCAGCGCCGCCAGCGCCAGGCCGCCGTGCGGCTCGGCCAGCCGGTCGGCCGCCTCCAGCAGCAGCCGCCCGGCGACGGCCGGCTGCCCGGCGCGCAGCTCGATCTCCCCCAGCAGCCGGTCGGCCCGCCCGGCCGGCCACGGCGAACGGATCAGCGGCCGGGCCTGCCGCAGCAGCATCCGGGCGGTGTGCGGCCGGCCGGCCTGCCAGAAGTCCTCGGCGGCGGCCAGCAGCCGGTCGGCCCTGGTCGCCGGGTCGGGGGTCAGCGTCGCCGCCCGCCGCCAGGCGCGGGCCGCGTCGTGGTGGTTGCCCGCCGCCGCGGCCTGGGCGGCGCCCGCGCACAGCTCGTCGGCCAGCGCCGGGTCCGGCCCCTCGGCGGCCGCCGCCCGGTGCAGGTCGCGGCGCAGCCGGTGCCAGGGCCGGTCGAGCACCCGGGCCAGCAGCCGGTGCGCCGCGTGCCGCTCGTTCAGCGCCGCGTCCGCGTACAGGCAGCCGCGCACCAGCGGGTCGCGCACCCGGACGGCCTCGCCGTCCACCCGCACCAGCCCGGACGAGCGGGCGGTCTCCCACTCGGCCAGGTCGATCCCGGCCTCGGTGGCGGCCCGGGTGAGGGTGTCCAGCTCCAGCCGGTCGTCGACGACCGCCAGCAGCACCAGCGCCCGGGCGCCCGGCGGCAATCGGTACAGCCGCCGCCGGTAGTGGGTGCGCATCCGGCTGCGCCGGGGCAGCGCGGCGGGCGGCGGCGCCTGCCCGGCCAACTGCTCGGGGGTCAGCTCGGCGGCCAGCTCGACCAGTGCCAGCGGATTCCCGGCGGCCAGCTCCAGCAGCTCGGTGGCGGTGTCGCCGCAGCAGCCGGCGGTCCGGTCGCGCAGCACGGCCAGTGCGTCCCCGGCGCCGACCGGGCCCAGCCGCAGCGACCGGATGTCGGCCAGGCAGTCCAGCTCGGCGTACGCGCCGCGCTCGCTGCGGCTGGCGAACAGCACCAGCACCGGCTGCGCCGTCAGCCTGCGCGCGGCGAACGTCAGCGCCTCCAGGGACGGCCGGTCCAGCCAGTGCGCGTCGTCGATCCGGCACAGCAGCGGACCGTCCCGGCCCAGCTCTGACAGCAGGCCGTACACCGCGCGGCACAGCGCGAACGGCTCGGCGGGCGGCTCGGCCCCCGCGTCGGTCAGGAAGGCCAGCGCGGCGGCCTGCTCGGCCGGCAGCCGGTCCAGCCACGCGGCCACCGGCCGCAGCATCCGGTGCAGGCCGGCCAGCGCGAACCGGGCCTCGCCCCGCACGCCACGGGTGCCGATCACACGGAAGTCCGGCCCGGCCTCGCCCGCGGCGGCGTCCAGCAGGGCGGTCTTGCCGAGGCCGGGACCGCCCACGATCGCCAGTGCGCCGCCCCGTCCGCGGCGGGTGCGGGAGACCAGGTCGCGCAGCTCGGCCAGCTCCTCGTCCCGCCCGTGCAGGACGGGACGGTGCGCGGCGACGGGCTCCGGCGCGGTGGCCGTCGTGGCGGCCGTTTCAGGGGCCGGGGGAGGGGCCAACAGTGAGTCGGGTGGCATGTCGCTCCTTCCCGCTCAGGGCTTCGCTCAGTTCGGCGGGGTAGGGGTTTCGGTCGGCGTGGAGTCGACGGGCTCACCCTGGATCCTGAAGCCGCCGAGCGCGCCGGTCCAGCGTGCGGACGTGGCGGGTGCTGTCCACCATGCGGTGCCGCGGCGGCCGGAACGGCCGCCCCACCAGGGGGCCTGCTCTGGGGGCGGGAACGTGGAGCGGGCACGTCGCCTCCTTGGGGGGACGCCTGGCACACCAGCACGCCCCGTCGGGCAGGTCCAGAGCGGCATCCGAAGTGAGGGACGGGTCTCAACGGGCCGGGCCTTCGGTTGTGTGCGCACACAATCCCGGCTTTTTGTTGGATCGCTTATATAGCGTCGCGGTGGGGGCGATGGCAGCATGAGCGCACTCACCGAGGGAGGTGGCGCATGGGTGCACTCACAACCTCGTCCGACAAGGCCGACCGCACGATCATCCGGCGGGCGGTGCGCAGGCTTTCGGACCATCTGCCGCAACTGGCGGACCGGCTGGTCAACGAGATCCTCGCCGGAGAGGGGCAGGATCGTCCAGCCGAACTGCGCGCCGACCTGTGGGAGTTGTCTCACATCGGGCTGGGCCACGGCATCGAGGCGATCCTGGACCCCGGCCGCGGCCGCGCCGACCTGCGCTGGGCCGAGGAGCTGGGCCGGCGCCGCGCCGAGCAGGGGCTGCCGCTGGACCAGCTGCTGCGCTCCTACCGGCTGGCCGGCTGCGTGTTCTGGGAGGGCCTGGTCGAGGTCGTCAGCGAGGAGGACCCGGCGCACGTGCCGATGCTGGTCCGCAACGCCACCCAGACCTGGCACACCATCGACCAGCAGTCCACCACCGCCGCGGAGGCCTACCACCGCACCGAGTACGAGCTGCTGCGCCGCAGCGAGGAGCGGGTGCACGCGATCGTCGACGCGCTGCTGGAGGGGCGCGGCACCGACCCCGGGCTGCTGCCGGCGGCCACCCGCGCGCTCGGGCTGCCCGCCCAGGGCCGCTACGCGGTGGTGGTGATCGACCAGAGCGACATGCTGGACGGGCGGGGCTTCAGCCGGCCCGCCGACGGCGGCGGTCTGCGGTTCATCTGGCGGATGCGGGCCGACACCCAGCTCGCCCTGGTCGGCCTGGGCACCGCCGACCTGGCGGAACTGGTGGAGGTGCTGCGGCCGCGGGTGCACGGCCACGCCGGGATCAGCCCGGTCGTGGACACGCTGGCCGACCTGGGCAAGGCCCGCTGGCTGGCCGAGCTGGCGCTGCGCACCTGCCGGGAGCCCGGCGCCGAGATCGCCCGGCTGGACCGGCGGCTGCCGGACGCGCTGGTGGTCTCCCAGCCCGAGCTGGCCGACCGGCTGGGCCGCGGGGTGCTGGGCGCCTTCGCCGAGGTGAACCCGGCCTTCCGGGACGTGCTGGTGTCCACGCTGACCACCTGGCTGGACTGCGACGGCTCGGCGTCCCGGGCGGCCACCCGGCTGTACTGCCACCACAACACGGTGCTCAATCGGCTGCGCCGCATCGAGCAGCTCACCGGGCGCTCGCTGAACCGGCCCCGGGAGCTGGTCGAGGTGGTGCTCGCGCTCAGCGCGCTCAAGCTGGTGGGCCGGAACGAGCCCACCCGCGGCTGACCGGTCCCGGCTGACCGGTCCCGGCGGGTCGGCACCCGGGCTTCAGCATCCGGGCTCAGCACCGGGGCGAGCAGACCCGCCGGGCGGTGCCGGCCAGGAAGATCTTCTTCATGTCCGCGGGCGTGTGGGCGATGTGCACGCTGCCATGCGTGGCCCGCGCCAGCTGCTCCAGCTCGTTACGGTCCACCTCGTCGCCGAAGCCGATGATGACGACCTGGACCGGGCGGTCGGGGTCGTACTCCTTGCGCAACTGGGCCAGCGTCCGGCTCAGCGTGGGGCCGTCGGGGTCGTCGTTGCGGCCGTCGGTCATCAGCAGCACCGTGTTGACCATGTCGGGCTTGTAGGTCTCGCGCATGTGGGTGAACGCGGCCAGCACCGTGGCGTACAGCGCGGTGTCGCCGTCCGGCTTGGGCCGCAGCGACGACAGCGCGCTGAGGATGCGCTGCCGCCGGGTCACCGAGCCGATCCGCTCGCCCAGCGGCCCGAGCGGCACGTTCTCCCGCCAGTCGCGGCGGCCGTCCAGGTTGGTGGAGAACACCCACTGCCCCAGCTCGGTGTCGTCGGGCTGCAGCGCCAACCCCATCTGCGAGGCCTGCGCGAGGACCTGCAACCGGGTGGCCCTGGTGCCCGGCACCCGCTCGATCATCGACCCGGAGACGTCGATCAGGGAGAGCATCCGGGTGGTCAGCGACAGCTTCGCCCACGCCTGCAGGGCCTGGCGGACGTCCTCGGCCTTGGGCACGGGCAGCAGCCCCATCCCGGCGGCCTCCGTCCCGCCCGTGGTGCGCAGCCCCAGGGCGCGCAGGCTCTGGCGGGTCTGGCCGCCGCGCACCTCCCGTTCGAACAGCCGGGCCGCGGCGCTCCTGTCCTCGTCGTCGGCGACCAGCGTGTACGGGTAGTCCAGGACGACCGTCCCCTCGGCGGGCCGGACGACCTGCAACCGTTCGGCGGGCCGATCCCGGTTGTGCCCGAGCACCGCCTGCTCGGAGGTGATCAGGACGCGGTCGCCGACGCCCCGGGCGAACTGGGCCCGTACGTCGGGGACGACGCTCTCGCGCAGGCCCCGGACGATGCCGGTGAACTTGGCGGTGGCGTCGCGGTCGCCGGCCAGCACGGAGCGGATCACGATCAGCGTGCCCAGCCCGACCGCGTGCCGGCCGGGATCGGGCATCCGCGCCTTGCTCCCGCCCGAGGTCAGCAGCCGCTCCCAGCTCGGCGGGGCGGTGGCGCCCACCCCGCGCACCGAACGCGGGACCGCGGCGACGATGGGCGTCTCGGCGATGGAGAACCCGGGCTGCGGCATCCGGACCGCGGCCGGTGAGCCGTCTGAGCCGTCACCGGGGGTCAGGTTCGCCCACAGGGACGAGTCGGGGATCCACACGTCCGGGATGCTCCCGGCGTCACGTGAGCTGCCCGAGCCCGACAGCAGCGTCGCCACCGCCTGCGGGTCGGCGGAACGCACCACCGCCTCGACGCAGCGCCCGCCGGTCACATGCCGCTGCCCGTTGAACCGGTCGGCCGCCGCCTTGATCGCGGGCGCCAGCTCCGGCGCCACCGTGACGTTCAGCTCCAGGGCGCCGCGCGTGACGCAGCCGAGAGATCCGGCGAACGCGTAGCATCCCCCGCCCACCAGGGCCGTCGCCGCCACGATCCCCGCCACCGCGGCCAGGCCGCGACGCCGGGACCGGCGGTCGGAGCGGCGCGTCGGCGGGACGGGGCGCCCCTGACCGGAGCTCACCGTCCATCCGTCGGACGGGTCCGGATGGCCCGGCCGGCTGCTGTGACGTCCGCTCACGCTCGCCCCCATTTCGACACATGCGTCCAGCTCGGCGCCGGAGTTCCAGCAGGGTCGTCCGCCGAAGGTGGGCGGTCAATCGGAAGGCGCCAACACTGTCGGCGCGCATCGCCGGTCCCGCCGCCCGCTGTGGTCGTTCACAGCGAACGCCGCCGATCCTGGGGTTTCGCATACGGCCGGTGATTTCACCGATGCCGGATGGGTGCGTCCACACCAAGACTCCTGGAAGTCCTCGGCACCCCCCGCCCCGCCGAGGGCGCAGGAGAAAGGACGACCCGACCGATGAACACGAACCTGGCGCGCAAGCTGCGGACCCTCCCCGCGCTGCTGGCCCTGGCCGGCAGCGCCATCGTCGCGGCTCCGGCCGCGAACGCGGCGGCCAACCCCTATGAGCGTGGGCCGGCCCCGACCGAGTCCAGCGTGACCGCGGTGCGCGGCCCGTTCGCCACCTCGCAGACCACCGTCTCGTCCCTGAGCGTGACCGGCTTCGGCGGCGGCGTCATCTACTACCCCACCACCACCAGCGAGGGCACCTTCGGCGCCATCGCCATCTCCCCCGGCTTCACCGCCTACTGGTCCAGCCTGGACTGGCTCGGCCCCCGCCTGGCCTCCCAGGGCTTCGTGGTCATCGGCATCGAGACCAACACCACCCTGGACCAGCCCGCCAGCCGCGGCGACCAGCTCCTGGCCGCCCTGGACTACCTCACCCAGCGCAGCTCGGTCCGCACCCGTGTCGACGCCTCCCGCCTGGCGGTGGCCGGCCACTCCATGGGCGGCGGCGGCACCCTGGAAGCCGCCAAGGACCGCACCTCACTCAAGGCCGCCATCCCGCTGGCTCCCTGGAACACCGACAAGACCTGGCCCGAGGTGCGGACCCCCACCCTGATCATCGGCGGCGAGTCCGACGCCGTCGCCTCGGTCGCCAGCCACTCCATCCCCTTCTACAACAGCCTGTCGAACGCCCGTGAGAAGGCCTACCTGGAGCTGGACAACGCCAGCCACTTCTTCCCGCAGGTCTCCAACACCACCATGGCCAAGTACATGATCAGCTGGATGAAGCGGTACATCGACGACGACACCCGCTACGACCAGTTCCTGTGCCCGGCCCCTCGCGCCATCGGCGACATCTCCGACTACCGCGACACCTGCCCCAACTCCTGATAGGGCACCCGGAGGGCGGGCCACCCGGCGTGGCCCACCCCTCCGCACCCGACCCGCACCACACGACGGCGGCCGCGCCACGCGCGGCCGCCGTCGCCGTGCCGTCCCGGCCGAATGGAGGCACCCCCTCCGTCACCGCCGGCCGCGGGCCCCTACCGCCCGGAGGCCGCCTGCGGGTCCCGGATCACCTCGATCACGCTGGTCAGGCCCTCGGCCCCGTGCCCGGCGGCGTCCGCCTGGGCGAACAGATCCCGCAGCGCGCCGGGCATCCCGGTGTGCAGCCCGGCGTCCCGGAACGCCTCGACCACGTGCGCCGCGCCCACCGCCTGCATGTGCAGGCTGTTCTGCTCGCCGGGGTACTCGCGGGCGTCGATCTCCCGGGTGAGGATCGGCAGGAACCCCATCGGGCCGTCCCCGGTGAGCTGGCCGTACAGCCTGGCGGCGAAGGGCCGCAGGTCCTCGGCCGTGGCGCCCGCCGACCCCACCAGCGCCACCGCGTGGAAGTAGGAGGTCAGGGTCGACCAGAACATCATGAGCATCGCCTGGTAGTAGAGCATCGCCAGGCCGGGGTCGGCGCCGACGTAGGTGACGGCGCCCAGTGTCTCCAGTGTCTTGCGGTGGGTGTCCAACGCCGGCTCGGGCCCGCTGTAGAAGACATAGGAGTCCGGCGTGCCGATCCCCGGGGGCGGCACCATGATCCCGCCCGTGACGAGCCGGGCGCCGTGCCCGGCCGCCCAGCCGGCCGCCTCCCGCAACTCCTGCGGGGTCCCTGAGCTGAGGTTGACCAGCACCTTCCCGTCCAGCGCGGCCTCGGCGCCGGCGAACGTGTCGTACATCGCCGGGTAGTCCAGTTGGCTGATCACCACCAGTTCGCCCGCCGCCAGGGCCTCGGCGGGAGTGCTCGCCCTCTGGGCACCCTTGTCCACCAGCGGGTCGGCCTTGGCCGCCGTGCGGTTCCACACCGTCGTCGGCCGCCCGTCCTTGAGGAACGCCTCCGCCATCGCCGCGCCCATCGCGCCCAGCCCGATCACCGTCACCGGCGCGTCCCCGTTGTGCATCGCGGTCTCCCGTCGTGTCGTGTCGTGACGGCCCCACCATGGCGACCGGCCCTTCGGAATCGCTTCGGGACGGCTACGGGCGGCCGGATACGCTGGCCGGGTGCGCTTCGGGGTGCTCGGTCCGCTGGCGGTGTGGACGGACGGCGGCGAACCGGTCAGGGTGCCTGAGGTGAAGGTCCGCGCCCTGCTGGCCGATCTGCTCGCCCACCGGGGACGCCCCGTACCGGCGGACCGGCTGGTCGATGACCTGTGGCCCGGCCGCCCGCCCCGCAGCCCCGCCGCCACCCTCCAGGCCCGCGTCTCCCAGCTGCGCGGGGCGCTGGAGGCCGCCGAACCGGGGGCCCGCGCCCTCGTCATCCGGCGGGCGGGCGGCTACGCCCTACAGGTGGGCGCCGACGCGGTGGACGCCGGGCGCTTCGGCCTGCTGGCCGAGCGGGCGCGGCGGGCCACCGACCCGCGCACCCGCGTGCGGCTGCTGTCGGACGCGCTCGCGCTGTGGCGGGGGCCCGCATTCGCCGACTTCGCCGACGCCCCGTTCCTCCAGGCGGAGATCGCCGGGCTGGAGGAGCAGCGGCTGCTGGTGTTGGAGGAACAGGCCGAGGCTCGCCTGGAGCTGGGAGAGCACGCCCTGCTGGCGGGCGAGCTGGCGGATCCGGTGTCCCGGCACCCGCTCAGGGAACGGCTGCGCGCCGCACATCTGCTGGCCCTCTACCGAGCCGGCCGGCAGGGCGAGGCGCTGGCGGGCTACCGGGAACTACGCGAGCGGCTGGCCGACGAACTGGGCGTGGACCCTGGCCCCGCGCTCGTGGCGCTCCACCAGGCGATGCTCCGGCAGGATCCCGCCCTCGCCCCCGCCGCCGAGCGTCCCCGTACCAACCTGCCCGCCCAGCTCGGCGACCTCATCGGCAGGGCGGAGGCCGTACGCCGGGCGACAGCGCTGCTGGAGACCGACCGGCTGGTGACGCTCACCGGGCCGGGCGGGGTCGGCAAGACACGGCTGGCCCTGGCGACGGCCGCCGGGCTCACCGATGAGTTCCCCGACGGCGTGTGGCTGGTCGAACTCGCCTCGCTGGAGCCGGGCGCGTCCGTCGCCGAGGCCGTGGGGGCCGTGCTGGACGTCCGCGACGACGCGGCGTCCGGACCTCCCCCCGGCCGGCGCCGCCTCGAACCTGCCGCGCACCTGGCCGCCGCGCTGCGGGGCAGGCGGGTGCTGCTCGTCCTCGACAACTGCGAGCACGTGGTCGAGTCCGCCGCCGAGCTGACCGCGCTGCTGCTGCGGACGGCGCCGGAGCTGCGCATCCTGGCCACCAGCCGAGAACCGCTGGGGATCTCCGGAGAACGGGTCCAGGCCGTCCCGCCGCTGGACCTGCCCGATCCGGCGGCGCCCGCAGGCGGGCCGCCGGAGTCGAGCGCGGTGCGGCTGTTCGCGGCGCGGGCCGCCGCCGCGGCGCCCGGATTCATCCTCGACGAGAGCACCGGCCCGGCGGTCGCGGTGATCTGCGCGCGGCTGGACGGCCTGCCGCTGGCGCTGGAACTGGCCGCCACCCGGGTACGGGCGCTGGGCGTGCGGGAACTGGCCGCCCGCCTGGACGACCGGTTCCGGCTGCTGACCGGCGGGCGGCGCGACGCCCCGGCCAGGCAGCGGACGCTGCGCGCCGTGATCGACTGGAGCTGGGAGCCGCTGACCGGGCCGGAGCGCGCGGTGCTGCGCCGGCTGGCCGTTCACCCCGACGGCTGCACCCTCCAGGCCGCCGAGACGGTCTGCGCGGGCGACGGCGTCGAGCGGGCGGACGTGCCCGACCTGCTGTCACGCCTGGTGGACCGTTCCTTGGTGGTGGCGGCCCCGCGGGGCTCCGGGGAGGTGCGCTACCGCCTGCTGGAGTCGGTGGCCGCATATTGCGCCGAACGCCTGGAGGAGGCGGGGGAGCAGGCGCGGGTCCGGGACCGGCATCTGCGCTACTACACCGACCTGGCCGTGAGCACCGAGCCGTCGCTGCGCGGTAGCGGGCAGCGGCGGTCGCTCGAACTGCTCGACCTGGAGGCCGCCAACCTGCGCGGCGCACTGGAATGGGCGGCCCGCCGGCATGCCGCCGACCAGGGTCTGCGCCTGGTCAACGCGCTGGCTTGGTACTGGTACCTGCGGGGGCGGCTGGGCGAGGCCCGCCGCTCGCTCGCCCTGGCGCTGTCGATCGATGGCCCGGCGCCCGCCGCCGTCCGCGCCCAGGCCATGTGCTGGCGAGCGGGCATGGAGGTGGCCGCTGGGGACGACTTCGGCGCGGCCGAGGAGGGAGAGGCGGCGCTCGCGCACTACCGGGAGACCGGCGACCGGGCGGGGCACGCCAGGGCGGAGTGGTTCCTGACGTTCGTCCGCTGGGCCTATGGCGACCTGTCGGCGCATGAGACTCGGCTGGACGGAGCGCTGGCGACCTTCGGCCTCCTGGGCGACCGGTGGGGGACGGCCGCCGCGCTCGGCACCCGCGCCAAGCTGGCCCTGAGCCGGGCTGACCTGGCCGCCCTCGAACGCGACGCCGAGCGCAGCCGGGCCCTCTTCCGCGACCTCGGCGACGACTGGGGCCTGATCGAGGCCACCGACGCCCTGGGCAAGCACGCCGAGATCGTCGGCGACTACGACCGCGCCGCCCGGCTCCGCGGCGAGATCCTGCGCGTCGCCGAGGACCTGGGCCTGTGGGGGCAGGTGTCGTTCGCGCTGTCCGGCCTGGGCCGGATCGCGCTGCTCACCGGCGACCTGGCCGGCTCGCGCGCACTGCACGACCGCGCCGGCCGGCTGGCCGCCGAGCACGGTGACAAGTCCGCCGAGGAGTACGCCGGCGTCGGCCTGGGCCTGGTGGCCCGTCGCGAGGGCCGGCTCGACGAGGCCGACCGCCAGTTGCGCCGCTGGCTGGCGTGGCTCCGTCAGGTGAACGGCGACGCCGGGGTCTCCTTCGTCCTGGCCGAGCTGGGCTTCGTCGCCGAACAGCGGGGCGACGCGCAGGCGGCCCTGGCCCTGCACACCGAGGCCCTGGCCGCCGCCACCGGCCACGCCGAAGACGAGGGGCCGTCCGGGGATCCCCGGGCCGTGGCGCTGGCGCTGGAAGGGCTGGCGGGGGCGCACTCGCTGGCGGGCGACCCGCGGCAGGCCGCGCGGCTGCTCGGTGAGGCGGCCGGGATCCGGGAGTCCGTGGGGGCGCCGCTGCCGGACGGCGAGCGGGGCGACGTCGAGCGGGTCACCCGGCGAATCCGTGCCGCGCTGGGCGACGAGGCGTTCGGCGAAGCGCTCCGGCAGACCCCGGCGGACTTCCTGGGGCCCTGGAGCGGGCAGACGGTCTCGTAGGCGGGCCGCTCGCCCGCTGTCAGGGTGGTCGGGCGGATCAGGGCAGTACGGTGCGGACGGCGTGCCGGGCGGCGTCGCCGAGCAGCGCGTCCCAGGAGGTGAACAGGTCGCGCAACCCGGGGCCGTACCGTTCGCGGAACTCGGGGTTGATCTCGACGAGGTCCAGTTCGTTCGCCACCGTGAGCTCCGCGAAGTCACGGCGGGCGGCGGGCGGGGGATCGGACCGCTCGCCGCTGAAGCGGTCCCGGAACGGCCCGCCGCGCGCCAGTTCCGGATAGGAGGAGGCGCGGTCACAGCTCGCGTAGAAGTAGACGAGGTTCTCGGCCTCCTCGCCGATGCACGCGACCAGTTCCGCCCGGCGGCTCGTCTCGCCCAGCGCGGTGGCGAACCCGTCCGTGCCGTAGAACGCGTGGCACAGCCCCGCCAGCCGCACCGCCGGACGTACCCGCCACCGTTCCAGCATGGCGTGGACGCGCTGAAGGTGAGCCAGCAGTGTTCCGCCGGGATGTGCGATCTCCTCCGCACCTCGTCCGGCGAGCAGGTCCAGCGCGGCGGCCGTCCGATCATCCATGCCGCCATCGTGCGGACGCCACGGCCCCGGGTCAACGCATGTGCTTCCTTTGACCACCCCCGAGGGCTGCTCGGACAGACCACCGGGACGATTTCCGTGGGCGAGGAAGTTAGCGGCACGCGGTGACGGAGATATGTCAACTGGGTGATAAAAGACGAGACCGGCGGGTGGGCCGGATTCATGGCGATCGGCCGATTCCGCTGCCTACTCTCGGCATTCGCCGGCGCCGGCGGGACGGCCGTCCCCATGTGCCGGCGGGAGACGGAGAGCGGTGGTGGCGGAAAAGGCCGGGATCGGACGGCGGGCCGGAGCGGCGTTCAGGATCGCCGTCATGTTCGGGCGCAGCGGACTGTGGCGGCCGGGACACCCGACGCGGGTGGCGCGGCAACTGGCCGGGCTCCGGCGGTGGGGCACCACGCTGGGCGGGTCGTTCATCTCGGCGGCGGCCCGCGACCCCGACCGGCCGGCGATCGTGGACGACTACGGGGCGCTGACCTACGCGGAGGTGGACGCCCGCACCGACCGGCTGGCGACGGCGCTGGGCGAGGGCGGGGCCAGACCGCGGGTCGCGGTGCTGTGCCGCAACCACCGGGGCATGGTGGAGACCCTGGTGGCGTGCAGCAAGCTCGGGTCCGATGTCGTTCTGCTCAACACGGGGATGAGCGCCGAGCAGTCGCTGAAGGTGCTGGACGAGCAGCGGATCGAGGTGCTCGTCGCCGACGCGGAGTTCACCGGCGTCCTGGAGGGCGCCCCGGAGACGGTGCGCGCCCTGACCGCCGACGGCCCCGGCTCGGACCTGGCCGGGCTGATCGAACGGGCGGGTGACGCCCGCCTCGCCCCGCCGCCCAGGCCCGGCCGCACCGTGGTGCTCAGCTCGGGGACGACCGGGCGGCCCAAGGGAGCCGACCGGCACTCCAGGCCGGGCCTCAGCCCGCTGGCGTCGATGCTCTCCCGGATCCCGCTGCGGGTGCACGAGACGGTGCTCATCGAGGCGCCGCTGTTCCACACCTGGGGTTACGCCAACCTGCAGATGGCCATCGCGCTACGGGCGACGATGGTGCTGCGCCGCCGGTTCGACCCGGAGGGCAGCCTGCGGGCCGCCGCCGTCAGCCGGGCCACCGTGCTGGTCGCGGTGCCGGTGATGCTGCAGCGCATGCTGGAGTGGCGGGCCGAGGCCGGAGCCGAGGAGATGCCCGACCTGTCCGCGCTGCGAGTGGTGGCGGTGAGCGGGTCGGCGCTGCCCGGCGGCTTGGCGACCAGGTTCATGGACGCCTTCGGCGACGTGCTCTACAACCTCTACGGGTCCACCGAGTCGTCCTGGGTGACCATCGCGACCCCCGAGGACCTGCGGCACCACCCCGACACGGCCGGCACCCCGCCGCCCGGGACCAGGCTGGCCATCTTGGACTCCGGCGGGCGGCCGGTGCCGCCGGGCACGGTCGGGCGGATCTTCGCCGCCAACGAACTGCTGTTCGCCGGCTACACCAACGGCGCGGCCAAGGAGATGCACGACGGCCTGATGAGCCTGGGCGACCTGGGCCGGATCGACGAGCGGGGCCGGCTGTTCGTGCAGGGCCGCGACGACGACATGATCGTCTCCGGCGGGGAGAACGTCTTCCCCGGCGAGGTCGAGGACGTCCTGAACGACCTGCCCCAGGTGCGCGAGGCCACCGTGGTCGGCGTCCCGGACACCGACTTCGGGCAGCGGTTGGCCGCCTACGTGGTGCTGAAGCCGGGCGTGGAACTGACGGCCGACGAGGTGCGCGAGCACGCCCGCCACCGGGTGGCGAGGTTCGCGGTGCCCAGGGACGTGCACTTCCTCGACGAACTGCCGCGCAACGCCACCGGCAAGATCGTCCGCAGGGACCTGCCCCCCGGCCCCGCCGGAGCCTAGCGGCCCGTCGGCGCCTACTGCGGCGCCTACAGACCTTCGCCGATCTTGACGTTGTGGTCGTCTGAACGCGGTTCAGAGTCCAATAACGTCAAGATCGGCGGGATCTGCCGGGTGAGGGGGCGCGGTGGGTGCCGCGTCAGAGGGCCGGGCGGGTGCGGGGTGGTACCAGCAGGTCCAGGTCGGCGCGGGTGACGCGGGCGGTGGTGGCCAGGTGGTCGCGGTCCGTTCCGGCGATCGCGGCGACCTCCATCGCCCGGACGAGCATGGTCGGCGTCTCCAGGGGGCGGGGCGGCCCCGGCTCCTGGCGGCGCCAGCCCCTGGCGCTCAGGGTGCTCATGGCGTTGCGGTAGGTGACCTCCTTCATCACCTTGAGGGTGCGGGCCCGGTAGAGCAGGGCGGCCATGCTCACCCCCCACTCGGCCTTGAGGGCGGCCAGCCGCGTCCAGTCGGCGGTACGGGGGAGGGCGTCGGCGATGTCCTCCTCCGGCATCAGGAACTCGGCGGCGAACCGGTTGGCCTGGTCCTCGACGACCTTGCTGCCGGGCTCGGCGTCGGCGTGCATCACCAGGTGCCCGAGCTCGTGCGCCCCGTCGAAGCGGTTACGCCAGTAGTCGCCCTTGGCCGGGTTGAACATCACCATCGGCCGGGGGTGGGCGCTCACGCTGAAGGCGTCCACCCGTTCGGTGGAGGGGGGCAGCACGATGACGACGATGCCGCGGGACTCCAGCAGCCGTACCACGTGCGCGATCGGGCCGGGCGCGGCGGCCAGCGCCGCCCGCGCCGCCCGCGCCGCCCGCACCGGACCGGGCCCGGCCATCTCGTCGGGATGCACCGGATACTCCGGAACGTCCACGGGCGGGAACTCCACGACCGCCTCCAGCGCGGCCACGATGTCACCGGCGATCCGGCCGTAGGCGAGCGCCTGGTCGCGTTCGATCTGCGTGGTCGAGCGCAGCGACCGGAAGTGGGCGTGCGCCGAGTCGAGCACCGCCCTGCCGTGCCCGGCGTGGAAGAACTCCACCGGCACGCCCAGCGCGAAGGCCAGCCGGGACAGCGTGATGGCCGACGGCCGGTGCACCCCGGCCTCGTACTGGCCGATGGCGGTGGGGGTGGTGCCGATGGCCTCGGCGAGCTGGTTCTTGCGCAGGCCGCGCAGGCGGCGGGCCAGGGTCAGCCGCTGGCTGTCGAACAGCAGCCGGGCCTGGTCGGCACGTCCGCCCGGACGCCCGTCCTCGTGGTCGCTCACCGTGCCGCTTCGGCCGCCGTTCCGTCTGTGGCCGCGCCCGGCTCGCGCAGGCGCAGCGGAACGCCGTCGGTGTCGTCGCTCCACAGCGGCATGGTCGGCTCGGCGATGCGGCGGGGGTCGGGGCCGAGCGTCTCGGCGGTGAGCGGCCTGCGCCACCACCAGGGCGAGCCGGCGTCGGCGTTGTAGCGCGGGCGGCCGATGAACAACTCGGTCTCGATCGGCTCGTCGGTGGCGCTGTGCGCCAGCACCAGGGTGACGGGGGCGGCGGCGGGCCGGACGCTGATGCCCAGGTCCAACGTGAGCTGGGGGTCGCCGGGGAAGTCCTGCCGGGAGACGGCCTGCTTGGTGGGGCTGTCCTGGTCCCAGCGGATGGCGTCGACGGCGCCGAACTCGTGCCGCTTGAGCAGGACGCGGTAGGCCCCCAGCCGCCAGCCCGGCGATCCGTTCAGGTTCTCGCGCACCACCCGCCCGGCGAGCGGGCCGCCGGCGCCCCGGCGGGGCGGGTCGATGCCGAACGCCTGGTCGAGCTGGGACTCCAGCACGTCGAAGGAGGTGTAACCGAAGGAGCGGTCCTTGAACCCGGCGGCCCGGCTCAGCGCCCCGAGGACGATCCGGGTGGTGGCCTCGTGCGCGTCGCGCAGCGCGTGGAGGAAGCCGGCCTCCAGCAGCGTGTCCCAGGCGTCCTGTGCTTCGGTCATGCCCGGAACTGTAGTCAATCCCAGTATCCGGCGTCCCGAAATGAAGTGGTGTGTCCGGCCTCCGGTGGGCGGACACGACGAGGGGGCCGGCGCCGGGCGCCGACCCCCTCAGTGCGAACCCTGGGTCAGTGGTTCTTGTTCAGGATGGCGTTCGACTGCTCGCACTCGGCCTTGTAGATGTCGTTGGCGCTGTTGACGGCGAGCAGCGCGACGTCCTCGATGATGTCCAACCCGAGCAGGCCGTTGTGCTCGTTGCCCTGGTCGATGTCGCACTTGTTGGCGAGGACGTTGTGGTGGTTGCTGTAGATGTCCTTGTCGTGGTCGCCACCCGCCATCGCGGGCGTGGCGCTCATCAGGACGCCACCGGCGGCCACGGACAGAATGCCGGCCGCTGCCAGTCGCTTCAGCACTGTGATCTCCTTCTTCCGATTGCGGTATACCGATCCGGCTCCGGCGTTTACGTCGGCGTGCGGCGACGCGCCGCCGCGCCCCTCGCCGGGGCACAAGAACAATGAATATCACCGGGTGCACCGCGGAACCAGTGACATCCGCGAATGCGGGGAACTCTTTCCCGTTGTATTGCCTGCTCCGGTCGGCGCAATTTTCTCATTGTCGTGGATGGCCGGATTATGAATTGTGCGGGCATGTGCTCGTGGGGCCGCCCGGCTTGTCCGATAGACCTTTGTCGTGCCGGATCGCCGTACGGTGAGATGCGAATTCGGAATTTCGCCGGTCCGGCCCGTCCGCCACCGGGTCGTGCCCGGCGCGAGGCCGGGTCGTACCGGGCGCGAGGCGGCGGTCTCACACCGCCGTGCACACCGGACGGTGCCGGTCCCGCTCCCCGGCGGAGCCTCCTCCACCGGCCCCGCTCTCCGGTGGAGCACCGCCGGGAGAACGACCGGAGGGGCCGGCGCCAGGCGCCGGCCCCTCCACGTGCGGACCGCGGTCAGCGGTTCTTGTTGTAGATGACGTTGGCCTGGTCGCACTCGGCCTTGTAGACGTCGTTGCCGCTGCCGAGGGCGAGGATCGCGACGTCCTTGATGACGTCCAGGTCGACGAGGCTGTACTCGTTGCCCTGGTGGATGTCGCACTTGTTGACCAGGACGTTGTCGTGGTTCTTGTACTTGTCCCGGTCGCCGATACGGCGGAAACCGTAGTCGTCGTCGCCGTAGAGGTCGTCGTCGCCGTACAGACCGTCGCTGTCGCCGTACAGAGCGTCGTTGTCGTAGCCGGGCTCGTTGGAGCCGTAGCGGTCGTCGGGACGGTTGGAGCCGTAGCCCTCGTCGGGGCGGCCGTAGCCGTAGCCCTCGTCAGGACGGTTGTAGCCGTCGTTGGGGCGGCCGTGGGCCTTCTTCTTGCCGCGGGCCGGCGCCTTGTGGTGGTGGCCGGGGTTGCGGACCTTGCCGTTGTGGTGGCGGCTGTGGCTGTGACCGTGGTGGCGGCCCTTGTTGCGGCCGTGGTCGCGGTCGCCGGCCATCGCGGGCGTGGCGCTCATCAGCATGCCACCTACGGCGGCGGTCAGAATGCCGGCCGTTGCCAGTCGCTTGAGCACGGTTTCTCCTTTTTCGTGTTTTGAATGGCGATCTCGACGTGCGGCATGCGCAGCCCGCCGGTCACGGGTCAATGCCTACACCGTGTGCACCCGGTTGTCGATGTCGGCCAGAGAACTCGGGCGCTTTTTTCCCCGCGCATTGCTTTGAATGGTGGCGGTGAAGTGCAAAACGGCGGGCAGGGTGTTTTCCGGGGCTTGTCCGACTCTCCGGATGCTGGAAAGGAGAAGTGCGACCGGATCGACCGGACGGCGTGCCCGCCCCGGACCTGCGGAGGGGCCGGCGCCCGGCGCCGGCCCCTCCACGTGCGGACCGCGGTCAGCGGTCCTGGTTGACGATGTAGTTGACCTGCTTGCAGCCGCTGGACGCGCTCCTGGAGACGCGGCCGCGGTCGGAGTCGTCGGAGCCGTCGAAGACGGCCGGGAACAGGAACTCCATGCCCCGGAACATCTCCCTGAACTCACTCCTGAAGTCGTCGCCGCTGCCCTGGTAGCTGCTGCCGCGCGGGTTGCTGCGGCTGCCGTCGGGGCAGTTCACGAGGACGTTGTTGCTGTTGTCGTAGATCTGCGGGTCTTGGTTCCTGCGGGTATCGGCCATGGCGGGCGCGGCACTCACCAGCACGCCACCCGCGGCCACGGTCAGGACGCTCGCCGCCGCCAGTCGCTTGAGCACGGATATCTCCTTCTTCCGATTGCGGAATACCGATCCGATTCCGGACCTGCCGGTTGAGGCGGCCCGCCGGTCAGGGGCTAGGACTACACCGTGTGCACAGGACTGTCGACGTAGGTTGCCGATTCCGGCTGCTTTTTTCCCCGCGCATTGCTTTGAACGGCGGCGATACGGGACATGGGGCGGCGGCGGTGTCCCTTTCCGGGGGTTCGTCCGGGCGGCGGGTCCGGCGCGGGCCGCAGGCGTGACCGAATTGGACCGGAGGGTGCGCCGGTGTGCCGGATCGGACGTCGCCAACAGATGGTCAAGCATCGGCCGATACCGAGTCAAGTTCCTGGTTGCGGCAAAGGGGCTGTGCCAGGCTCGGGTGCCGCCCGGGAGGACGCCTGGACCGGTTTCGGGCGCATGTCCCTGACGGTCCGGCCGAGATCCCGTGGCGCACCTGTTTCCCGGGGCCGTCCGGTGACCGTTCCGGCCGTTCCTCGTCCGCGGGCCGTTCCGGAGACCGAGCCGGGACCCCGGGGGCCCGGATCCACGCCGCAGCCGTACGGGAGAGAAGAAGGTGAGCGGTCGGTGAAACGCAGACCGGCGGGAATGCCGCTGATCCTGAGGTACCGCTCGGTGGGCCGGACCGAGCGGGGTCCGGCGCGGCCGAACGTCCCGCCCGAGGTGTTCGAGCGGCAGATGGACTGGCTGTACCGCAACGGGCTGCAGGGCGTGAGCGTCGGGGAACTGCGCGCGGCGTGGCGGGCCGGCCGGGCGCGCGGCCTGGTCGGGCTGACCTTCGACGGCGGCTACGCCGACTTCGCCACGCGGGCCGCGCCGGTGCTGCTGCGCCGGGGCTTCACCGCGACCGTGTTCGTGGCCGCGGCGGAGATAGGCGGGGAGAGCACCTGGGACACCGGCCCCCGCCGCCGGCTGATGTCGGAGGACCAGATCCACCGCGTCGTGGGCAAGGGCATGGAACTCGGCTCGCACGGGCTGCGGTACGTGTCGCTGCCCGGGACGGACGACGAGGAGCTGGTCGAGGAGCTGACCCGCGGCCGGTCGATGCTGGAGGACCTCACCGGCGGGCCGGTCACCGGCTTCGCCTATCCGTACGGACACGTGTTGCGGCGTGAGATGGACGCCGTGCGCAAGGCCGGTTACGAGTACGCGTGCGCGGTCTGGCGTTCGCTGCTCAACGGTGACCACGCGCTGCCCCGCACGCGCATGGGCGACCACGACCGCGGGGTGCGGATGTGGGCCAAGGTCTTCCGGCACCAGCTCGTGTGGAGGACCCGGGTGTGATGAACGTTTCGCGGGTGCGCGTGACGACGCGGATGGACAGCACCGTGGAGGTGACGAGATGACACGCCCCCCACGTGTGCTGCACGTCGTCCAGCCGACGACCTCCGGAGTGGGCGCCTACGTGGCCGACGCGTGCGCCGACCAGCAAAGGCGCGGCTGGCACGTGGCGGTGGCCTGCCCGGACGAGGGGGACCTCGCGCGGCGTCTGGCCGAGCTGCGGATCGTCCGGTTCCGCTGGGCGGCGGAGCGGGTGCCGGGGCCCCGGACCCTGGCCGAGGCCCGCCGTCTGCACCGGCTCGTCGGGGCCTTCCGCCCCGACGTGGTCCACCTGCACTCCTCGAAGGCGGGGCTCGCCGGGCGGCTGCTGCCCAGCACCGCGCGGGGACACCGGCCGGTGGTGGTGTTCCAGCCGCACGGCTGGTCGTGGCCGGCGGCCGGTGGCGGGCTGGGGTGGCTCGCGCTGTGGTGGGAGCGGGCCGCCGCCCGCCGTACCGATCTGCTGGTGTGCGTGGGGGCCGGGGAGGCGCAGGTGGGGATCGCCGGGCGGGTGCCGGGGCTGCTGCGGATCGTCCGCAACGGCGTCGACCTCACCCGGTTCCGGCCCGCCGGGGCGGAGGAGAAGGCGCAGGCCCGTGCCCGGCTGGGGATCGACCCGGACGCGCGGCTGGCGGTGTGCGTGGGCCGGGTCACCCGGCAGAAGGGTCAGGACGTGCTGCTGAAGGCATGGCCGCTGGTCAGGGCGGGCTGCCCGCGCGCCGAGCTGGCCGTCGTCGGCAGCGGTGACCGGCTCGCGCGGGCTCGCAGGCAGGCCGGTGCGGGCGTCCGGTTCACCTATGAGGTGGACGACCCCCGTCCCTGGTACGCCGCGTCGGACGTGGTGGTGGTGCCGTCACGCTGGGAGGGGCTGCCGTTCACCGCGTTGGAGGCCATGGCGACGGGGCGGCCGGTGGTGGCCTCCGACATCCCCGGGCTGTCGGAGCTCGTGGCGCCCGGCGCGGGCGCGCTGGTGCCGCCCGGGGATGTCGGGGCGCTGTCCGAGGCGCTCGTGGAACGGTTGTCGGACGCCGGGACGGCCGAACGGGAGGGGCTGGCGGCGGCCGGGCTGGCGCTCGGCTGCGCGGCGGACCGCACGTTCGCCGAACTGGCCGCCGTGGTCACCGAGGCCGTGCAGGACGTCCGGGGCGTGTCCGCGCCCATCGGAGTGCCGGTGGCCGCGGTCCCGCCCGGCGGCGACCTGCGGCGGCCCTCCGGTGAACCGCGCGCCCACCGCGTACCGGGCGGCCGTCCTTTTGCGGCGCCACGGCGGTGACCGAATATCCGCAAAGGAGCCGGAGCACCGTTGCGGATTTCTGCTCGTCCATCGCCGGGCGGGCCGGCGGAAAGGCCGGGAGAATGTGCGGTGAAAAGCGCCGGCGGAGCGCGTCCGCGCCCTGCGGGAAGCGGTGACCTCCCGGCGTTCGCGACAAGTACCCCAACAGGGGGCGAACCGGGACTCTCTGGACATGGCCGGGGCCGGATCCGCCCCGGACCGCCCCGGGGCGGGTCAATGCCGCTTGGACCAGTCTTGACCCACGGCCAAGTGTCCTGTCCGGGGGCCCGGGTATTTTCTTCGGCAATCGAGTACTTCTCCCAATGGTCGGTTCACACGTTGTGGCAACTGGTGGAGGTAATCGATCTGCACCGGCGGGGCCGCATTCTCTGGCGGCCTCGCCATTGATTCTTGGACCATGTGGCTCGCACCCCTCGGGAAGGGTCTTCGATGGCTTATGACGTACGAATGCCGGTACAAGTCACCGCCCGAGCCGGAGCCGGGGCCCGGCCTGCGGGTCCGCGTCCACCGCACCGGCAGCGATCTGGTGGTCGAACTGACCGGTGAGCTCCGGTCGAGCACCGCCGAGATCCTGCGGGCGTCCCTGACGGGCGCGCTGCGGGCGGTGCCGGGGCCGCGGGTGGTGCTGGACCTGTCGGGAGCCCGGCTGGCCGACCGCTTCGGCCTGGGCATCCTGGTCGCCCTGCGCAACGCGGCCGACCGGGCGGGTGGACGGATGATCCTCGTCCGGCCGCCCGCCGAGGTCCTGGCGCTGCTGGCCGAGACGGGACTGGACCGGCACCTGCACGCCTGTCACAGCCTGGAACTGGCCGGAACCCGGATGCCGGGCGGCATCCGGACCGCACAACTGCTGCCCGTCCGCGGCCCCGACCCGCAGACCCTGTCCGCCCACCTGTCCCACGAGCCCACCGGCAGGCAGCCCGCACCAGAGGGCACGGAGGCCTGAGCCCGGCCGCCGACGGGAGCCACCGTCGGCGGCCACCATGACGCGCGGCAACCGGACCAGGAACGGCGGAGCCGCACCATCCGCAGGCCGTCAGATGGGTTGTATACGGATGGGCGAGGTCCCGGCTGTGCGGTCGTCATGGCGCGCGGCAACCGGGCCGGGACGGTGGAGTCACACCATCCATACGCCGTCAGATGAGGTGGACGGGGTGGTACCCGGATGGGCGGGACTCCGGCCGCGCGGCGGCCGGACCAGAGACGGCGGAGCCGCACCAACCGGTCGGCCGCCCGTGTACGTCGTCAGACGAGGTGGACGGGGTTGCAGCCGGACGGGCGGGACTCCGGCCGTGCGGTCGTCTCGGCGGGAGGGGACGACAGCGGACGCGAACAGGCGACCCCCGCGTACATCAGGCTGTGCTCCGGCGGTTGTGAGGCGATGTCGGGCCACCACTCCCCGGTGAAGACCAGACCCGGATCGACCGGCGCTAAGTCGCCGAAGAACCCGGCGACCTCCTCCCGGCCGCGCGGCACCAGCGGACGGCCGCACTCGGCGGCGAACAGGCGGGCGGCCTCGGCGGTAGCGGCGGTGGCGACGTCGGAGGCCAGGTGCGAGACGGCCAGTGCGCTGCCGGCCGGGAGCGCCCGGCGGATCCGCGCCACCGCCTCCTGCGGCCCGTCCGCGTCGGCCAGGAAGTGCAGCACGGCCGTCAGCAGGACGGCGACCGGCCGCTGGAAGTCCAGCAGCCGGCCGGCACGCACCGTGTCGAGCACGTGCTCCGGATCGCGCAGGTCGGCCCGGAGCACGGCCACGTTCGCGTTCTCGACCAGCAGCGCCCGCCCGTGCGCCAGCACGACCGGGTCGTTGTCGACATAGACGACCCGCGCCCCCGGCATGGTGCGGTCCGCGATCTGGTGCACGTTGTCCCGGGCGGGCAGGCCGCAGCCGATGTCCAGGAACTGACTGAACCCGGCCTGCGCGAGGCGGCGCACCGCCCGGCCGACGAACGCCCGGTTCTGGCGGGCGGCCAGACCCAGCATGGGCTGGACCCGCAGCATCCGCTCGGCCAGCGCCCGGTCGGTCTCGTAGTTGTCCTTGCCGCCGAGCAGATGGTCGTAGACCCGGGCCGGGCTGGGGCCGGACAGGTCCAGGTCGACGGGGGGCTCCGCATCGTCCCGCCCGTCCCGTTCCCACCACCCGTCCGGCCGGAATGGGCGCGCGTGGTCCACGGTCGAACCGCCTCCCAGGTCAAGGAAAGCCGAGGTCTCATTGTGGCCAGCCGGACGCTCCGGCAAGGCAGAACCCCATTTTCCGGGTGTCCGACACAGGTGTGACCGCAATGTCAGAGACGATCTGTCAGAAATGCCGTCACCTGCCATGACAGACATGGTTACGGTCGCGGGGCAGGTGGCGCTGTCCGCATCCGGCCGCGCAGGCCGTGCAACCACCACGGAGCGCCGGCGGGGAAGAGCCGCCCGGCCCGCTCCGCGCGGGGCCGTTCCGGCGGGTCAGGACAGCAGCGCCAGGGCCAGCGCGTGATCGAGTTGCAGGGCGGTCAGCGCCAGGACGGTGGAGGGCAGCCCCATGCCGGCCAGCAGGACCGGCCCGGTGAAGGTGCTCTTGGCCGGCGGCGCCGCCAGCAGCGCCTCGACCCGCTGCACCACGCCCGACTCGGCGAACCCGGGGACGGCCCCCCAGCCCTGCGAACGGGCCAGCGCCACCCGCGCCACCGTACGGGCCACCAGCACCCGGTCGCCCACCGCCTCCGCGGCGTCCTCGTCCGCCCAGCGCTCGACCGCCAGCCGCAGCCGCTCGTCCAGCCGCCGCAGCGGTGGCAGCAGGCCCGCCGCCAGCGCTCCGGCGGCCAGATAGCGGTGGTGGCGATGCCGCAGATGGGAGCCCTCGTGCTCGAAGACGACCCGCAGCTCGGGCGAGGTCAGCTCGGTGAGCAGCCCGCGGGAGACCAGCACGCCGCCGCGTCGGCCGGGGATGGCCAGCGCGATGGGGACGTCGGTGTCCGGCAGCCGCTCGGCGGCCCGCCGCGCCTGCCGGATCTCCTCCGCCCATCCGGCCGCGAGCCGCACCGTGATCGCCAGGCCGACGGCGGTGAGCACGGTGGCCGGTATCCCCAGGGTCGCCGGGATCGGGGTGTCGTCGCCGATCAGCGTCCACTCCGGCAGCCGGTCGGCCCACTGTGGGCGCAGGCTGGCTCCGTAGTTGATCGCGACGAACAGCAGCGTGCCGGCGACCGCGGTGGTGGTGCTCGCCGCCACCGTGCCCAGCAGCCGGGCCTCCCACGCCGGATGCAGCGGCAGGACCACCCGCCCGGCGGCCGTGCCCAGCGCCAGCGTGACCACCAGCGGCAGGAAGGTGAACCAGTTCACCCGTGGTCCCCGGGCTGCTCGGCCAGGATCTCGCGCAGCGTCGTCTCCTCCTGCGGGCTCAGCGTCCGTACGAACTGGCTGAGCACACCGGCCGGGTCGCTGGCGAACCGCAGGTGCGAGTGCATCCGGTCGGCCACCAGCCGGGCCTCGTCCACGGCCAGCCGGTACAGGTAGTGCCGGCCCGCCCGGACCCGGGTCACCAGCCGCTTGTCGTGCAGCCGGAACAGGATGGTGTTGACCGTCGTGTACGCCGGGGCGCCGGCCAGCCGGGAGCGCAGCTCGGCCGTGGAGACGGGGCCGTCGGCCGCCGCGAGCGCGGCGAGCACCTCGGCTTCGAGCTGTCCGAGCGGGCGTCGTGTCAACGTTCCTGCCTCACTGGGGGACTTCGGCCGGCCCGGCGGACGGGGACGCCGCCCGCCGGGCCGGGCCCGGTCAGTGCGGGTTGGCCGCCAGCAGCTGGCCGAGCAGGTCGTCCATGCTGACGATGCCGCGGATCGAGCCGTCCGACTCGGTCACCAGGGCCAGCTGGGCCCGGTCGCGGCGCAGCCGGGTGGCCGCGTCGAGCACCGAGGTCTGGGCGTCCAGCCTGGGCACCGGATAGCACATGTCGGCCGCCCGCTGCCCGTTCCGCGCGATGATCGCGTCGCGGACGTGCACGACGCCGAGGATGGCGCCGTCCTCGTCGCGCACCAGGGTCCGCACGTGCCCGCTGGCCTCGGCGGCGCGGCGGATGTCCAGCGGCCCGGCCGCGGACGGCACGGTGGTCACCCGGTCGGCGGGCACCGTCAGGTCGCCGATGGCCGCGTCCCGGATGGTGATGACCCGGTCGAGCAGGTCGTGGTCGCGCCGGTCGATCAGGCCGAGCCGCCGGGACTCGCCCAGCAGGTGCCCCAGCCGCTGCGGGTCGGTGTGGCTGTCCAGCGCGTCGCGCGGCGGCACCCCGATCAGCCGCAGGAAGCCGTTGGACAGCCCGTTCATCACCGCCAGGATCGGCCGGGCCACCCGGGCGAACGCCCGGAACGGCATCGCCAGGATCAGTGCCGACCGCTCCGGATGCGAGATCGCCCACGACTTGGGCACCATCTCGCCGATCACCATGTGCAGGAACGTCACCACCGTCAGTGCCACCGTCAGCGCCACCGCGTGCGAGGCGCCCTCCGGGGCGCCCAGCTCGTGCAGCGGCCCGGCCAGCACCTTCTCGAAGGCGGGCTCGGTGACCACGCCCAGGCCCAGCGTGCACATGGTGATGCCGAGCTGGGCCCCGGCCAGCATCAGCGACAGCTCCCGGATCCCGGCCACGGCCGCCGCGGCCGGCCTGCTGCCGGCCCGCGCCGCCCGCTCCAGACGCGGCCTGCGGGCCGCCACCAGGGCGAACTCCGCGCCCACGAAGAACCCGTTGCCGATCAGCAGCAGCACGGTGACGGCGATGGCGGTCAGCGGATCCATCAGCCCTCACCCCCGGCCGTGGCCAGCACCCGGACGCGCACCTCGCGGGGCACCCGGCGGGCCACGCTGAGCACCTCGATCTCGGCCTCGCCGAGCTGACCCTCGGTGGGGTCCAGCTCCACGACGACCCGGTCGCCGGGCCGCGGCAGCCGGCCCAGCCGGGAGATCACCAGCCCGCCGAGGGTGTCGTAGACCTCGTCCTCGGGCAGCTCCAGCCCGGTGAGCGCGGCGACCTCGTCGATGCGCAGCGCCGCGTCCACGGTCCAGTCGCCGTCCGCGACGGCCGCCGAGGCGGTCTCGGCCACGTCGTTCTCGTCGCTGATCTCGCCGACCAGCTCCTCGGCGATGTCCTCGAAGGTGAGGATCCCGGCCAGGCCGCCGTACTCGTCCACCACGCAGGCGAACTCCTCGCCGGTCTCGCGCATCCGCTCGATCACCCCGTACAGCGGCTGCGAGCCGGGCACCAGCAGGGCGGGACGGGCGATCCGGCCCACCGGCGTGTCCGGCGTCAGCGTGTGGTCGGCCAGCTCGCGCACCCCGGCCACGCCCACGATGTCGTCCACGTCCGCCCCGTACACCGGGTAGTTGGTGTGCCCGGAGCGGCGCACGTGCTCGGTGAGCTCGGCCACCGTGTCGCCGGCCGCGACGGTGATCACCTTGGGGCGGGGCACCATCGCCTCGTCGGCGGTGCGCTCGCCGAACGTCAGCGCGCGCTCCAGCACCGCCGACAGGTCGGCGGGCAGGTGCCCGGCCCGGTGGGACTCGCCGATGATGTCGCTGAGCTCCTCCAGGGTCGCCCCGTGGTGCAGCTCCTCGGCCGGCTCGATCCCCACCGCGCGCAGCAGCCGGTTGGCGGTGTTGTCGAACAGCCTGATCACCGGCCCCGCCACCGCCAGGTACGCCAGGGTGGAGGAGGCCAGGACCCGCGCGATGGCCTCGGCCCGCGCCAGCGCCCAGTTCTTGGGGATCAGCTCGCCCATCACCATCTGCACCACGGTGGCGATGGCGAAGCCGACCGCCACGGCGATCGCCCCGACCGCGCCGTCCGGCACGCCCATCCAACCCAGCAGCGGGCGCAGCAGATCGGCCAGCGCAGGCTTGGACAACAGGCCGACGACCAGCCCGGTGACGGTGATTCCCAGCTGTGCGCCCGAGAGCATGAACGACAGCCGGCCCATGACCTCCAACGCCCGGCGGGCCTTGCCATCGCCCTGCTCGGCGGCGTTGGTCAATGCGGCCCGATCGGCCGCGACGTACGCGAACTCCTGTGCGACGAAGTACCCCGTCGCCGCCGTCAGCACGAACAGCGCGACGACGCCTAGCACGATGCTCACCGCGAGCCACCCGCACGGGTGCCGGGTCTATGACTGGAAGGGTCCGACATAGCGGACTCTCAGCTCCTTTCGACTACGGCTGTAATACCCGCAACGTACCACCCGACCTGCGTCTTCCCCAGACCCAAGTACCCCATGCAACCCGCACCCCGGGCACACCGTGAGCCACGCCATGCCGATGCCGGGCGACCTGCGGAAAAGGACCGGCCGATGTCCAGGCTCGTACTTGAGTATGAGACGCCGGATTCGCTCCTGAGCGGGAGGCGGCAGAGCCGGAGATCTCCGTAGCTTCCCGGGTGGGGAGGCCACCGATGATCGAAGTCAGGGAGCCGGGCAAGCGGTACGGCGACCGGACGGCCATGGACGGGCCGTCGTACCAGGTGGGGAGCATCGGCGGCTGGCCGTCGCTGGGCCTGGTGTGCGGCTACAGCGCGGTCCTGCTGGCGTTGGCGGCCGTCATGCTGCGGCGCAGGGACGCGTGAGCGAGCGCTTCGCCGCGGTCGTCCGGCGTGCTTGGCTGAAGGGGTGGCAGCGATGGGAGTTCGCCGGGTGGCGCGGGCGGGGTGGGACGACCTCGCCCCCAACGCGGTGGGCCCGCTGCTGCCGCTGTCCCCAGGGACGGGCTGGGCGCCGCATGTGCTGGTGGGGGCGCTGGCGGTGATGCTGGCCGGGTTCTCCTGGCACACGCTGCTGATGGACTACGGCCTGGCCAATGAGCAGGCGGCGGTGCTGGGGATCACGCACGCGCTGGCGCTCTTGGTCTGCCTGTACTGGCCGATGGCCGGCTGGTGGCTCTCGCTGGCGATGGTCGTGGTGACGGCGCTGTCGGCCGCGTCCGTCCGTCCCCTGGCGGGCGGGCCGCTGTGGACGGGGCCTTCGCTGGCGGTCCATCTGTGCGTGCTGGCGCTGGTCGGACTGCGGGTGCGGCCCCGGGTCCTGGTGGAGATGTGGCTGCTGACGGTGGCGGCGGGGGTGGTGCTGTCGGCCGAGCTGCCGAGGCGGGAGGAGTTTCCGGGGCTGCTGGAGCCGGTGTTGCTGGCCGGCGCCGCGCTGGTGGCGGCCGGTGCTCTGCGCGGACGCGGAGAGGCGATGCGCAGGCTGGCCCGGCAGCAGCAGATCAGCGAGCGGGAGCGGTCCCGTCGGGAACTGCTGGAGGAACGCGCCCGGATCGCGCGTGAACTGCACGATGTGGTGGCGCACCATATGTCCGTGGTCGCCATACAGGCGGAGGCCGCGCCCTACCGGGTTGCGGACCCGCCCGCCGAACTCGCCCGCGGTTTCGAGACCATCCGTGCGAACGCCCTGGCGGCGATGGACGAGCTGCACCGGATCCTGGGCCTGCTGAGGAACGAGACCGCCGAGCAGGAGCACCGGCCGCAGCCGACGCTGGCGGGGCTGGAGGAACTGGCCGACAGCGTGCGGGAGGCGGGGCTGACGGTGGCCCTGACCGTTTCGGGGGAACGCCGCCAGGTGTCCTCGGGGGTCGGGTTGTCGGCGTACCGGATCGTTCAGGAGTCGCTGAGCAACGTGCTGCGGCACGCGCCCGGAGCGGACGTCCGCGTCGAGGTGGAGTACGGGCCGGACCGGCTGGAGGTACGGGTCGCCAACGGGCCGCCCGCCGGACGGCCCGCGATCTCCAACGGCTCGGGCCACGGGGTGGCCGGGATGCGGGAACGGGCCGTCATGCTGGGCGGCGAGCTGGCGGCCGGGCCGCGTCCGGACGGCGGTTACCAGGTGACGGCCACGCTGCCGCTGCCCGACGCGGAGGGTCGGCGCGCATGATCCGGGTACTGATCGCCGACGACCAGGAGATGGTCCGGGAGGGGTTCTCGGTGCTGCTGAACGCCCAACCCGACATCGAGGTGGTCGGCGAGGCGGCGGACGGCGGGGAAGCCGTCGCCAAGGCGGCCGAGCTGCGCCCCGACGTGGTGCTGATGGACGTGCGCATGCCCGTGATGGACGGCCTGGAGGCGACCCGGCGGCTGGCCGGCAGCACCGGGGTGCTGGTGCTGACCACGTTCGACATGGACGAGTACGTGTACGCGGCGCTGCGGGCCGGCGCCAGCGGCTTCCTGCTGAAGAACTCCTCGGCGCGGGCGCTGGCCGACGCGGTACGGGTGGTGGCCGCCGGAGACGCGCTGCTGTCCCCGGTGGTGACCCGGCGGCTGATCGCGGAGTTCGCCAGGCTGGGCGGCCCGCGGGCGCCGAGCCGGCGGCGGCTGGAGGGGCTGACCGAGCGGGAGACCGAGGTACTGGTGCTGATCGCGCACGGCATGTCGAACGCCGAGATCGCCACCCGGCTGGTGGTGGTGGAGCAGACCGTGAAGACGCACGTCAGCAACATCCTGGCCAAGCTCGGCCTGCGCGACCGCACCCAGGCGGCGATCTACGCCTACGAGACCGGGCTGGTCCGGCCGGCCCAGTACTGACCGGACCCGCCGACAGGACACGGCACACCGGGCAGGACGCGGCACACCGGGCAGGACGCGGCACACCGGGCAGGACGCGGCACACCGGGCAGGACGCGGCACACCGGCCCCTCCCGGCGGGCGAGGCCCGCGCCACGGCGACGCCTCGCCACCCGGCGGCGTCGGACGGGTGACGGCGCGGCCGGGCCCGGCCGCGCCGTCACCGCTCCGGGAACGTCCCGGACCGGCGGGTCAGGCGCCGATGACGCCGCCGTCCTTCCTGCGGATGACCACGGTGGCCGAGCGGGGGCGGCCCGCCGGGTCGTGGTCGGGCCAGGAGCTGACGGCGTTCGGGTTCTGCGGGGTCGGGGCGGCCTGCCAGAAGGTGGTGGCCTCGCCGGGGTGCTGGACGTTGACGAACATCGTCCGCTGGTCGGGGGCGACCGCGAAGCCGGTGATCTCGCAGCCCCGGGGGCCGACGAGGAAGCGGCGGATCTCGCCGGTGCGCGGGTCGGCGGCCAGCATCTGGTTGTTGCCGATGTTGTCGTGCCCCCGGTCGGGACGGTTCTGGGTGGAGTTGGACACGTCGGTCTGGATCCACAGCCGGCCGTCGCGGTCGAAGCCGATGCCGTCCGGGGAGCCGAACACGTCCTCGGGGGCCAGCGTGACCTGCGGGTCGTAGGCGGGGTCGCCGGCCAGCAGGAAGATGTCCCACTCGAAGGAGGTGGCGGTGTTGTCGCCGCGCCGCTCCCGCCAGCGGACGATGTGGCCGTAGGGGTTGGGCTTGCGGGGGTTGACCTTGTTGTCCCAGCCGGAGCCGTTGGTCAGGGTGAGGTAGACGTCCTTGTTGTCGGGGTGGACGGCCACCCACTCGGGCCGGTCGAGCTTGGTGGCGCCCACCGCGTCGGCGGCCTGGCGGGTGCGCAGCAGCACGTCGGCCTGGTCGGCCCAGCCGTTGGCCTTGGTGAGCGGGCCGGTGCCGTGCTTGAGCGGCAGCCACTGGCCGGAGCCGTTGTCGTTGAACTTGGCGACGTACAGGGTGCCGTGGTCGAGCGGGTTCTTGCGCAGGGCGCGCAGGGCCTTCCAGGGGGCGCTGCCGACGAACTTGTAGACGTACTCGCCGTCCTGGTCGTCGCCGGTGTAGACGACGACCCGGCCGCGCGACTCGGTGACGGTGGCGCCCTCGTGCTTGATGCGGCCCAGCGCAGTGCGCTTGACCGGGGTGGAGCCCGGGGAGAACGGGTCGATCTCGACGACCCAGCCGAACCGGTTGATCTCGTTGGGGTTGGCGGCCAGGTCGAAGCGCGGGTCGGCCTGGTGCCACTTGTAGCCGCCCCCGGCGCCGCTCACCCCGTAGCGGGCCTGCTCGGCGGTGGGCTTCCAGGAGGAGTCGGTGGCGCCGAAGTAGCTGTTCCAGTTCTCCTCGCAGGCCAGGTACGTGCCCCAGGGGGTCTGGCCGTTGGAGCAGTTGTTCAGCGTGCCCATCGGCTTGGTGTTGGCCTTCAGCGCCGGGTGCGCGGGGCCGACCGGGCCGGAGAAGGTCACCGGGGTCGAGCCGGTGACACGGCGGTTGTACTTGGAGTCGACCAGCTGCCACCTGCCCTTGACCTGGGCGACCTTGGCGACGGTGACGCCGTGCGCGGCCAGCGCCTTGTCGACCTTGGCCTTGGTGATCTGCGCGTCGCCGTCCGGGAACAGCAGCACCTGGTCCACGTACTCGTGGTTGAGCACCAGCAGGCCCTGGCGGCTGCCCAGCGGGCCCGCGCCCAGCGGGAAGAAGCTCATCCCGTCGTGGTGGGAGCCCACCTGCAGGGCCTGGTCGGCCGCGGTGTTGGAGGCGTCCTTTTTCCAGGCCGGGCCACGCGAGCTCAGCGGGGTGCCCCAGGGGATCAGCACCTCGGCGGTGTACCCGGCGGGGACCTTGATCTTGTCGTCGGTGCTCGGCGGGACCGCCTGGAAGCCCAGCAGCCCGCGCCCGCCCTTGCCGCGTCCCTTCGGGGCGGGGGCGGGCGCGGCGGCCGCGGAGCCGACGCCGGCCGTGGCCCCGATGAAGCCGGCCGCCGCGACCACGGTGCCGCCACGGATCACCGAACGCCGCGACAGCCGGGCCTCGACGATTTCCTGGAACGTCGAGTTCCCCGACGGGTTGGAGCTGATGTCGTCAGGGTCCGCCATCGGGCGAACGTCCGCTGCGGTCATTGGTGGGCACCTCATCGCTTCTACACCGGAAAACCGGCAGGTCACACGGTCATCGGCAACCTAGAGCGCGTCAATGGCCGCCCGGCGGACGAAAAATGAACGGACCCTGACGAATGGCCTCTCACCTGGGCGGCAGGTCAGGACGCGGCCGGGACCGGGCTCGGTGTGGGCAGCAGGGGGCGGCACTCCTTGAGAGCCTTGGCGATCTTCGGGTCGTCGGTCCTGAGGTCGCCCGGACGGGCGTTCTCGGCGATCTGGGCGCCGTTCTTGCCCATGCAGTCGCGGAAGGCGGTCATGGCCTCGACGCCCAGCCCGCCGCCCCGGCCGTTCGGGGAGGGCCGCAGTGACGCGCACGCCTGGAACGCCTTCTGCTGCTCGGCGTTCATCGACGGCATACCGGGGCCGCCGGGACGTCCGCCGGGCCGGTCGGTGGGCCGATCGGTGGGCCGCCCGCCGGGCCGGTCGGTGGGCCGTCCGCTGGGCGGGGCTCCCGAGGGCCTGGGGCCGCGGTCGGGCAGTTCGACGCCCTGTTCCTTCAGGCAGTCCTGGAACGCCCGCATGGCCGAGTCGCCATTGCCGGGCTCGGCGGTCGCGTCGTCGTTCCCGCCGTTCCCGCCGCAGGCGGTGAGGGTCAGCAGGGCGGCCAGCGCGGCGGCGCCCAGCGTGATCCGGGAAGCGGTCATGGTCGGTCTCCTCAGTTGCCCTGGCCGGGGCGGCCGGTCCGCCCGGACCCTTCGGTGATGGTGGAGGCGGTCACCTTGCCGGAGTCGTCGCCGTCGCCCTGGACCGTGACCGTGGCGCCCGGCTTCAGGTCGGTGACCTTGCCCGCCCGGCTGAGCCGGATCGTCGTGGCGGCGCTGGTCTCGACGGGCACCACGGATCCGTCGGCGGTCTGCACGTACACGGTGGTGCCGCTGATGAGCTTGACCGTGCCGACCGTGGTGCCGTCCCCGGCCCCGCCGGCCATCGGGCCGCCGGCCTGGCCGCCCGGGAGGTTGCCGCCGGGCCGCTGGGCGGCGCCCAGTGCCGGGATCGCGGAGGACCCGTCGTCGCCCCAGTGCCGCTGTGCCTGGATGCCGCCGAAGAACGCGACCGCCATCAGCGCGGCCACGCCCAGCAGCAGCGTCGAGGACGGCCTGCCGCGCCCGGCCGGGGCCGCCCGCAGCGCGGTCTCGACGTCGTCGGCGAACGGGGAGGAGGCCAGCACCTCCTCCGGGTCGGGCGGGGCGCCCCCGGCATCGCGGGCGGGGGCCGCCGGTGTGCCGCTCCTGCGCATGGACTTCTCCTCTTCCAGGTGGTCACTCATGGCGCAGCGCCTCGATAGGGCGCAGCCCGGCGGCGCGGCCGGCGGGCAGGCCGCCGAAGAGCAGGCCGATGCCGACCGACACGCCCAGCGCGAGCGCGATCGACTCCGGGACGACGACGGGATCGACGCCGACGATCGTGAACTGGCTGCCGACCACCCCGAGGGCCACCCCGAGCAGCCCGCCGACCAGGCTGAGCACGGTCGCCTCGGCCAGGAACTGCCCGAGGACGGCCCGCCGGGGCGCCCCGATGGCCTTGCGGATGCCGATCTCGCGGGTCCGTTCGGTGACGGTGACCAGCATGATGTTGGTGATGCCGATCCCGCCGACCAGCAGGCTGATGGCGGCCACCGCGCCCAGCAGTACGGTGAAGGTCCGGCTGGACTCGCTGACCGTCTCCTGCAGGCCGGCCTGGTTCTGGATGCTGTAGTCGGCCGTGGAGCCGACGCCGATGCCGTGCCGCTGGTCGAGGATCTGCGCGATCTCGGCCTCGGCCGTGTCGGTGGACTCGGCGTCCTTGGCGGCCGCCACGATCCGGTCCAGCCCGCCGAAGCCGGTCAGCGACTGCCGTACCGAGGTCAGCGGGGCGATGGCCAGGTCGTCGGAGTCCTGCAACCCCGAGGAGCCCTTCTCCCTGAGCACCCCGACGATCGTGAACGGCACCCCGTTGACGGCCAGTCGCCTGCCGATCGGATCGACCGTGCCGAACAACTCCTCGGCGACCGTCGTCCCGATCACCACGACCTTGCGGGCCTGGTCGACGTCCGCCTCGGTGAAGGCCGCGCCCCGCGCCACCTCGCTGTCGGAGGTCTCGAAGTAGGCCGGGTCGCTGCCGACGAACGAGGAGATCGCGTGGCTGCCGCCCTCGTAGGCGGCGGTGGCCGACTGCACGGTCACCACCGGGGACGCGGACTTGACCGACGGGGCGTCGGCCAGCGCCTCGGCGTCCTCGACGGTCAGGTCCTTGGCCTGGATGCGGGGGCCGGTGTCCTGGGACTGCCGCTGTCCTCCGCCACCGCCGGGCATCCGCATCCCGCCGCCGGGGCCGCCGAACCCGCCGCCGCCCGAGGTGGACGGTCGGATCGTCAGCGTGTTGGAGCCCAGCCGCGCGATGTTCTCCTGGATCTGCAGCGAGGAGCCGTTGCCCACCGCGACCAGCAGGATGACCGCACCGACCCCGATCATGACGCCCAGCGTGGTCAGCCCGCTGCGCAGCTTGTCGGCGGCCAGCCCGCGCAGCGCGAACCGCAGGATCTCCCAGCTCATGTCGCCTCCCGGAGGGCGGGTGCGGGGGCGTTGCGGCGGTCCTCCACGATCCGGCCGTCCACCAGCCGGACCACCCGCCGGGCGTGCGCGGCCACCTCGTCCTCGTGGGTGATCAGCACGATGGTGCGGCCCCGGGCGTTCAGCCGGCCCAGGATGTCCAGCACGTCGCGGGTGGAGCGGGTGTCGAGGTTGCCGGTCGGCTCGTCGGCCAGCAGCAGGGCCGGCGCGGTCACCAGCGCCCGCGCCACCGCGACCCGCTGCTGCTGGCCGCCGGACAGTTCGTTGGGCTCGTGCCGGACCCGGTCGCCGAGGCCCACCAGTTCCAGCGCGGCCAGCGCCCGGCGCCGCCGCTCGCCCGCCGGGACGCCGCCGTAGGCCATCGGCAGTTCCACGTTGGCCAGCGCGCTCATCCGGGGGATCAGGTTGAAGGACTGGAAGACGAAGCCCAGCCTGCGGTTGCGCAGCACCGACAGCCGGGCCTCGCTCAGCGCTCCGACGTCGGTGCCGTCCAGCAGGTAGCGGCCGGAGGTGGGCACGTCCAGGCAGCCGAGGATGTTCATCAGGGTGGACTTGCCGGAGCCCGAGGTGCCCATGATCGCCACATAGTCGCCCCGGCGGACCTGGAGGGACACGCCGCGCAGCGCGTGCACGGCCGTCTCGCCCTCGCCGTAGACCTTGGTGATGTCCCGGACGTCCAGGACCGGGACGTCGGCCGCGCTCACGGCCGCCCACCGCCGGGCATGCCGCCGCCCGGCAGCCCGCCGCCCATGCCGCCGCCGAACTGGGGGCGCCCGCCCGACCCGCCGCCGGTGGTGGTCGTGTTGAGCAGGACGGTGGTGCCCTCGCTCAGCCCCGACCTGATCTCGACGCCCTGGTCCCCGCTGAGGCCGGTCTCGACCACCGTCGTCGTCCGCTGCCCGTTCTGGACGACGGTGACGGTGCTGCGCCCGCCGGCGGTGCGGACCGCGGCGGCCGGGACGTACAGGACGTCGTCGGCCTGGCCGGTGACGACCGTGACCTTGCCGGTCTGGCCGAGCCGCAGCCCGGACGGCGGGTCGGCCAGGGAGATCCGCACCCCGTACTGCACCACGTTGTCGGTGGTCGTCGAGGTCTGGTCGATGGAGGCGACCTTGCCGGAGGCGGTGACGTCCGGCAGCGCGTCGAACGTCACGGTCGCCGGCCGGCCCTTCTTGATCTTGACGATGTCGGCCTCGGTGAAGCTCGCCGTCATCTCCAGCCGGGAGGTCGCGGCGATCGTCAGGAATCCCGAGCCGGTGGACGAGCCGGATCCCGAGCCGGACCCCGCGGAACCGGAACTCGAACCGCCACCGCCGGCCCCGCCCTGTCCGCCGCCGCTTGTGCTGCTCCCGCTGCTCCCGCTGCCGCCGGACGGGCCGCCGACGGTGCCGTTGAGCGCGGTGATCGTCCCGCTGAACGGGGCCTTCATCGTGGTGCCCGACAGTTGCCGCAGCGCGTCGTTGTACTCCGCCTTGGCGGAGACGTAGGTGGAGTAGCCGGACGCCGTGGCGGTGTCGCCCTCGGCGGCGGCGTCCAGCGCGGCCTTGGCGGAGGTCACCGCCTCCTGGGCGGCCTCGTCGTCGAGGGTGGCCAGCACCTGGCCCTTGGTCACCTTGTCGCCGACCTTGACCCGGATGGACTCCACGGTCCCGCTCGTACCGAAGCTGAGGTCGGCCGTCCTGGCGCTGGTCACCGAGCCGGACGCGGACACCGACGCCAGCAGCGTGCCGCGGGAGACGGTCGCGGTACGGGCCGGCGCGGCCTGCTCGCCGTCACCGGTCAACGCGGTGTAGCTCAGCGCGGCGGCGGCCAGCAGGACCGCGGTGAGCGCGCCGTTCACCACCAGCCTGCGCCGGCCGACGGAGCGGCGCGCGCGGTGTCCGGCCGGCCCCGGCCCGGGCGAGGGGGACGCGGCCGGCGCCGGCCGGAGCCTGCGCGGGAGGATCTGTGCCTTCACCCCTGGCAGAGTGCCGGTGACAGGTGAAGGCGATCTGAGAGGGCCATGAGAGATCCGGGCCGGTCCTTCTCACCGAATTCTCACCTTCCCGGAACGGGACGCCCAGAATGCTCGGGCATCCTCGTCTGCCATGACCCGACGCCCCCTGATCCGCAGACTGCCGCAGGCTCCGGTCCCGGCCCGGCCGGCGCTCGCGGTGGCGATCGCCGTCTCCGTCGTCATCGCCGTCGCCGTGGTGGTGCTGTGGCCGGGCGGCGGCGCCTCCGCGCCCGCTGCGGCCTCCCGTGGCGCCGCGGACGCCGAGGCGGTGACGACGGTGACCGCCGCCGGAACGGTGCGCAGCGCCGACACCCGCGAGCTGGCCTTCGGCACGTCGGGAACGGTGACCGGGCTCGGCGTCCGCGTCGGGGACAAGGTCAGGGCCGGCCAGGTCCTGGCCCGCCTCGACGACACCGAGGCCCGCGAGGCCCTGGAGGTGGCCGAGGCCGCGCTGAACGCCGCCATCGAGGCGCGCGACCGGCCGTCCGGCGGCGGGACCCAGGACCAGTGCGTCACCACGACCATGGCGACCACCGGCTCGCCCCTCCCCACCGCGACCCGGACCGTACAGCCGACTCCTTCACCGACCCGCAGCACGTCTCCCGGTGGCGGTGGAGGCGATCAGCCTGGTGGCGACGGCGGCGACCGGTCCGGCGGCGGGGGCGGTGGCGATCAGCCTGGTGATGGCGGCGGCGGCCGGTCCGGTGGCGGCGGCCGGTCCGGAGATGACCAGTCCGGCGGCGGCTGCCAGGCGGGCGGCGGGGGCCAGGCGGGCGGTACCGGATCGTCGGACCGGTCGGCGGTGCAGGCCGAGGCACAGGTCACCCAGGCCGAGGCCAGGGTGAGGCAGGCCCGGCGCGCGCTGGCCGGCACCCGGCTGACCGCGCCGATCGACGGCACCGTGCTCGCCGTGTCCGGCACCACCGGAACCCAGGTGTCCGGCACCGGCGCCGGCGGCTTCATCACCCTCGGCGACCTGACCGAACTGCAGGTCGAGGGCATGTTCTCGCAGAGCGACCTGGCCCGCCTGAAGATCGGCCAGGAGGCCGGGATCACCGTGACGGCCCGGCCCGGGGAACACTTCACCGGAACGGTCGTGCACATCGACCCGGCCGCCACCGTCGACGGCGACCTGGTCCGCTACGGCGTCAAGATCGCCTTCGACGACTCCCCCCAGGGCCTGCTGGAGGGCATGAACGCCGGCGTCACCATCACCCCCTGACCCCCGGACACCGCCCGCTGGAACGGAGTCCGGCCGTTCTCCGGTCCGTGCGAGACGGGCGGCTAGACCGAGGTGGGCATCGGGCCGCCGTTGAAGGTGACCGCGTCCAGGGCGGCCTTGGCCAGGTCGAAGGGCTCGCCGGTCTTGTCGGCGTAGACCCGGTGCACGTTGAACGCCAGCCGTTCGGCGTCCGCCCAGGTGGCGAACTCGCCCAGATCGGCACGCTGGACGGCCTCCAGCGGCGGCACCCCGTCGTGCAGGCCGTCGGTGGCGACCTCCAGGACGAACCGGTAGTAGCGCTCGTGCGCGGCCAGCACCTCGGGCAGCGCGGCCTCGTCACAGATCGGGCCGTGCCCCGGCACCACCCGCGCGGGCTCGAAGGAGGCGACCCAGTCCAGCGAGCGCAGCGCGCCGGTGACCGAGCCCATGCCCAGCATCGGGGTCAGCCCGTTGAAGATCAGGTCGCCGGTGAACAGCACCCGCTCCTGCGGCAGCCAGGCGACCACGTCCCCCGGGGTGTGCGCGGGGTAGCCGGGATGGCGCAGCTCGACCCGGCGGTCGCCGAGGTTCACCGCCAGCTCGGAGGTCATCGTCAGGTCCGGCGGGCGGCGGGTGACCGCGCCCCAGTCCGGCACCGGCTCCCACAGCGGCGGGCAGCCGTCGATGATGAAGTCGGCCAGGATGCCCCGGCGGGTCTCCTCGTGCGCGATCAGCACCGTGGTCGCGGGCAGCAGCGAGTTGCCGTGGGTGTGGTCACCGTGCAGGTGGGTGCTGACCGCGTAGCGCAGCGGAACGTCACCGGTGGCCGCCCGCAGCGCGTCCAGGAACCGGCGGGTGCGGGCCTCGGTGGCGCAGGTGTCGATGACGAGGACGCCCTCCGGCCCCGCCACCGCCCCGGCGTTGTTGACCCACCACGTCGCCTCGGGCTGCACCCAGGCGTAGACGTCCTCGGTCAGCTGGTGCAGGGCGGCGTTCGCAGGCCCGGCGGCGCCGCCGGATGCCGATGTCGTCATACCGCCGAGCCTACTGAGGCTCCCGGCGATTGCCCCCGATCCCGGCGATTGCGGCAAGCCGTCCGGCCGATCTTGGACGTGGCCGGATGATCTTTCGTTCCGGTATCCGCTGTGGTGAGACCTTTTTCGCAGTACCGGCCCCGGCCCGAACCGGCGTTCCCGGCGCGCTGTCATATCGCCCGGAAGCTGACGGGGAGGACTTGGATGTCTCTGGTAACGATCAATCAGGCCGATGTGGACACGCTCGCGGCGGCCGTCGCCGGTCCGGTGCTGCGGGGGCGGGATCCGCAGGCCGGCGAGGAGCTCGGCGGGTTCGCCCCCGCTCCCGGCCACCGCGCCGACCTGGTGGTGGGGGCCGCCTCGGCGCAGGACGTGGCCGCGGCGGTCGCCTTCGCGGAACGGCACGGCCTGGCCGTCACCGTGCACTCCACCGGGCACGGCATGTACCGGCCCGCGGACGGCGGGCTGGTGATCACGACACGGCGGATGCAGGGCGTGGAGATCGACCCGCAGGCGCGTACCGCCCGGGTCGAGGCGGGGGTGCGCTGGGAGAGCGTGGTGCAGGCCGCCGCCGGGCACGGGCTGGCGGCGCTGTGCGGCTCGGCCCCCTCGGTGGGCGTCGTCGGCTATCTGGTGGGCGGGGGCATCGGGCCGTTCGTCCGCACCTACGGGGCCTCGGCCGACTACGTCCGCTCGTTCGAGGTGGTCACCGCCGACGGCGCGCTGCGGCAGGTCGGCGCCGACCACGAGCCGGAGCTGTTCTGGGCGCTGCTCGGCGGGGGCGGGGCGTTCTGCGTGGTCACGGCGGTGGTGATCGAACTGGCGCCGCTGACGCATTTCTACGGTGGCGGCGTGTACTTCCCCGGCGAGGCGGCCGCCGAGCTGCTGCACGCCTACCGCGAGTGGGCACCGGGGCTGCCCGAGACGACCACCACCTCGATCGCGGTGCTGCGGCTGCCCCCGGACCCGGCGCTGCCCGAGCCGCTGCGCGGGCAAATGGTGGTGCACCTGCGGGTCGGCCACGTCGGCCCGGCGGAGGAGGGCGAACGCCTGCTCGCCCCGATGCGCGGTGTCGCCAGGCCGCTGATGGACATGATCACCCTGCGGCCCTACCGGGAGGTCGGCTTGATCCACATGGACCCGGAGGCGGTGCCGGTGCCGATGGCCGAGAACGGGCTGGCGCTGGCGGAACTGCCCGCCAAGGCGGTCGACGCGCTGCTGGACGTGGCCGGTCCGCAGTCCCGGCTTCCGCTGACGAAGGTGGAGATCCGCCACGTCGCCACCGGCCGCGTCAAGGACCCGTCCACGCTGAGCGCGGTCACCATGCGGGATGCCGTCTTCTGCACGCACGTCGTGGCGGCCGCACCTCCCGGCCTGGAGGAGGTGACGAACGCGGCGGTGGGCTCCCTCATGACGGCCCTGGAGCCGTACGGCACGGGCCGCACCCCGTACACCTTCCTGGGCCCCGGCGACGACGCGGGCCGCACGGGCTGGCCCGCCCCCGCCGTTGAACGCGTGGCGACCGTCAAGCGCACCTACGACCCGCGCAACATCCTCCACTCCGGCCGAGCCCTCCCGGACCCGGCCGACATGTCCTGACGTTCCCCGAACGGCCCGGCCCTCCCGGCCGGGCCACCCGGGTAACACCGACCATGAGGGCGGTCTTTCAGAGGGCTCCGGCCTTCTGCCGGGCGGCGAAGAAGCCGTCGAGTTCGGCCTGTTGCTCGCTGGTGAAGGCGCGCCTGGGGAGGAAGGCCGAGCACTGCTTGCCCACGAAGAGCAGCCAGAACTCCGGGGTGCTCACGACCCGCCCGAACAGGGGCCACCGCATCGTGGTGGCGGACTGGTCGGTTCGGTACTCGTACCCGTCGTCGGTGAACCGGAGAGTCGTGGGCACGCAGAGGTACGTGAGCTGCCGCTTGGCGAGTCGGCGGGCCGACCAGGCCAGCACGAAGGGGAACAGGACGGCCCCGGCGAGCATGCCGACGCCCAGCCCTATGGCGTCGACCAGGAGGCAGGTGATCCCCGACACGGCCAGGATCGTCGGCACTGCCAGGCGGACGGCCCTGAGCTGTAGCTTGAGGCCCCGGTGGAGGGCTCGCCCCACTTCATCGGGCGTGAGCTCGTATTCGATCGTGAAGTCCACCATGCCGCCTTCGTCCAGGAAGGCGACCATCCTTCACAACCCCGCCCGGCGTCGCAACGCCGTGCCGCGTTGCGGACGACGACTGGACCGGACGCCCGGCCACCTCGCCGATTTTGACGTTATCGCACGCTGAATCGCGTTCAGGCGACCATAACGTCAAGATCGGCGCGTCTTTCGGGTCAGTGGGGGGTCGGGGCGGGGTGAGGCGGGGCCCCGCCGAGGCTGGACGGACATCGAATGCGCGGGGCGACGGTGTCAGAGGTCCGGCGGGCCTGCGGAGTCGCCGAGGGCGAGCATGATGGCCAGTGTCCCGAGCATGCCGCCCATGGCGACCCGCTGTGCCCGCAGCCAGGAGGGGCGGTCGGCCAGGAGGTTCGCGATGGCGCCGGCGGCCAGCACGATCGACAGGTTCACCGAGACGGCCACCGCCATCTGGAAACCGCCGAGGACGATGCCCTGGAGCAGCACGTTCCCCTTGTCGAGGTCGATGAACTGCGGAATGACCGAGATGTACAGGATGGCGATCTTCGGGTTGAGCAGGTTCGTCATCAGGCCCATGGCGAAGAGTCGGCGCGGGGAGTCCGCCGGCACGTCCTGAACGGTGAAGACCGACATCCCGCCGGGCTTGACGGTGTTCCAGGCGAGCCACAGCAGGTAAAGGGCACCGGCGATCCTGATGACGGACAGGAGTTCGGGAACGGCGGCGAACAGCACCGCCAGGCCCAGGTTCGCGCCCACCAGGTAGACCAGGAACCCGGCCGCTACCCCGCCCAGCGAGATGATTCCGGCCCGGCGGCCTTGGCCGATGCTCCGTGACACCAGGTACAGCATGTTCGGGCCGGGGGACAGGACCATCCCGAGCGCGATGGATGCCACGCCGAGCACCGCGCTCTGTTCGACCATCGCCACCACCTGCTTTCTGCGATCGACACGGCGTTCGCGGGCACGCCCCGAACGGCTTTCCATGCCGTTTCGCATCGATTTAGGCCGCTTGCATCGAAGCTATCCGGTAGCTCTATCTCAGTGCAATATGTATATTGCTCTCGGAGCAATTTTGTGTTTGGCTTCTGTGTAGCTCGCTTTGCGCCCGTGTGCCGTCCTGGTGCCACGCTCATGCGGCGCCCACGGAGAGGAGACGGCGATGGCGGACTACCGGCGGGTGGCCGACGAGGTGGCCGCGGACATCACGGCCGGACGGCTGCGGCCGGGCGACCGCCTGCCGACACAGCGGGAGTTCGCCCGGCGGCGGGGCATCGCCGCCTCCACCGCCGCCCGCGTCTACGGGGAGTTGACCCGCCGTGGCCTGACGGTCGGCGAGGTCGGCCGCGGTACGTTCGTGCGGGCCACCGCCCGGCAGCCGGGCCCCGCCCTCGCCGAACCCGCCGACTCCATGATCGACTTGGAGCTCAGCCACTGCGTCGTGCCCGGGCAGGCGGAACTGCTCGCGGGCGGCCTCGGCGCCCTGCTGCGCCCGGACGTCCTGGAGTCGGCCATGCGGCCGATCGGCGTGGACGGCACCCCCCTGGCGCGGAGCCTCGTCGCCGACCTGCTCGCGCGCGGAGACTGGCGGCCGGACCCGGCGCGGGTGCTGTTCGCCGGCAACGGCCGTCAGGCGATCGCGGCGGCCGTGTCCGCGCTGGTCCCCCCGGGGGCCCGGCTGGGGGCCGAGGAGCTGACCTATCCGGTCCTCAAGGCGATCGCCGGCCGGCTCGGGGTCACCGTCGTACCACTGGCCGTCGATGAGGCCGGACTCGTCCCGGAGGCCGTCGAGGCCGCCATGCGCAAGGCCCCGCTGAAGGCGATCTACCTCCAGCCCACGCTGCACAACCCGCTGTCGCTCACCATGCCCGAGCAACGCCGGGCCGAGCTCGCCGGTGTCCTGGAGCGGCTGAACATTTTCGCGATCGAGGACGTCATCTGGTCGTTCCTGCGGGATGACCTGCCGCACCTCGCCGCGCTGGCCCCCGAGCACACCCTTGTCATCGACAGCCTCTCCAAGCGGCTCGCGCCCGGACTGACCCTCGGGTTCGCCGTCGTCCCGCAGGCCGCCGCCCCGAACATGGCAACGGCCCTGCGCTCCGGCGGATCGACGCCGATGCGCTTGGCGCTGGATGCGGCGACCCGGTGGCTGACCGACGGCGTCCTACGGTCGGTGACCCGCGCCAAGCAGCGCGAGGCGGCCGTCCGGCAGGAGATCGCCGCCCGGCATCTGGGCGAGTTCGCGGTCCACGGCGACCCGCGCTCCTTCTACTGCTGGTGGGAGCTTCCGAGCCCATGGCGGGCCGACACCTTCGTGGCCGCCGCCGCCCGCCGCGGCATCGCCGTCACCCCCGGGGCGGCCTTCACCGTAGGCCGGTACCGCGCCCCGAACGCCGTCCGGCTCGGCCTCGCCTCTCCCCCGGCCGAAACCCTCTCACACGCCCTGGCCACGCTCGCCGGGCTGGCCAGGTCCGCCCCGGACGACCTGGTCGCCGAGTGACCGGTCACAGCTGGCCTGGCGCGAACCGCCGCCGTCGCACGCCGGAGCCGGAAACGACCTTCACGGGTCGCCGCCCGGGTCGCTCTCGAACGCCGCGTTCACCGCGATGAGGAACCAGGCCCCGGCGACCATGCCGGCCAGGCCGTTCCTGCGGTGGAGTCTCAGAACGAGACCGTGCCAGGGATCGCCCTGTTCACAGGACCGCCGGGTGAAGAGAGCAGGGCAATGGCCTGTCCTGGACTCTCGGGCTTGGGGCGGGAGGGGGCCACTAGGGGTGCGTACGCGGGGGTGCGTTACTTCGGTGGTGCGGGGGGCTCCTCCAGGACGCCGCGGCTGCGGAGGTGGTCGATCAGGAGGCGGCCCACGTGGCGGATGTGGTCGGTCATCGCCGTGCGGGCGGCCTCGGGGTCGCGGGAGTGCAGGGCGTCGAAGATCGCGGAGTGGTCGTGGGCGGACGCCTCGGCCCAGCCCTCGACCTTGCCGAAGAAGCGCAGCGGCACGTAGTGGACGGTCAGGTTGAGCAGGGCGGTCATCCGGGAGGAGCCGGAGGAGCGGTTGATCGTCCGGTGGATCTCGTGGTTGAGGGCGTCGACGAGGTCGGCGGCGCCGTCCCGGGCCGCCCGCTCCAGCCTGGCCTGGATCCGCCGCAGGTGTTCGATCTCCGGCTCGCCCAGCGCGGTCGCCGCGCGGGCGGCCAGCTCGCCGGCGATGTAGGACTGGACGTTGAACAGGTCGTCGACGTCGCGTTCGGTCAGCGGCAGCACCCGGAAGCCGCGGCGGGGCTCCCAGCGGACCGCGCCCTCGCTGTGCAGGATCATCAGGGCCTCCCGTACCGGGGTGGCGCTGATGCCCAGCTCGGCGGCCAGATGCTCGGTGCGGACGTAGGCGGGGGCGCGCAGCTCGCCGATCATGATGGCCTCCCGCAGGTGGACGGCGACCTGCTCACTGAGCTGCTTGCCCGCCAGCGCGGGACGGCCCGCGCTCGGCTCCGCGTCGCCGGACATCGGCCCCTCCTCCGCCGTCGGCCTCTTCCGGACCAGGCCGAGCATAGAACGGGGCCACCGCGAACGGCTCCAGGGCGGCGACCGGCGGACAGGAAAGCCCGGCACGGTGATCGGGCCCAGGGAGCCGGCCTGCGGCGTCGCCCCACCCCATAGGGCCACCCGGCAGGGTGACGCCGCAGGGTGAGGGATATTCTATAGAATCCATAATCAGTGAGACGATCGGGGCGCCGTCCCGGCCGTCCCTGGACGTCCGAGGAGCGCGAGTTGGCTGGTGAGGAGAGTCCCGGCGGGTTGCCGCTGGCGGGGATGCGGGTGATCGAGCTGTCCAGCTTCGTGGCCGCGCCGCTCGGCGGGATGACGCTGGCGCAGCTCGGCGCGGACGTGATCCGGATCGACCAGATCGGCGGCGGGCCGGACATCGACCGCTGGCCGCTGGCCCCGTCCGGGCGGAGCCTGTACTGGGCCGGGCTCAACAAGGGCAAGCGGTCGGTCACCGTGGACCTGCGGTCGCCCGAGGGCCGCCGCGTCGTCGCCGACCTCGTCGCCGAGAGCGGGTTCGTCCTCACCAACGCCGCCCCCCGCGACGGCCTGGCCTACGAGCAACTGCGCGAGCGGCGGCCCGACCTGGTCCATGTCCGGCTCCTCGGCCTGCGCGGCGGCGGCAACGCCGTCGACTACACGGTGAACGTCTCCACCGGCTTCCCGTACGTGACCGGCCCCGAGGACCACGCCGGCCCGGTCAACCACGTTCTGCCGGTGTGGGACGTGGCGTGCGGTCTCTACCTGGCGGTGGGCCTGCTGGCGGCCGAACGGCGCCGGCTGCGCACCGGGGAGGGGCAGCGGATCGAGGTCGCCCTGAGCGATATCGCGCTGGCCACCGCCGGGAACCTCGGCTACCTGGCGGAGGCCCAGTTGTGCGCCGAGCCCAGGCGCCGGATCGGCAACGACCTGTTCGGCGACTTCGGGCGGGACTTCGCCACCGGCGACGGGCGGCGGGTCATGATGGTGGTGCTGTCGGCCCGGCACTGGCGTGACCTGGTCGCCGCGACCGGCCTCGGCGAGGTGACCGCCGCGCTGGAACGGGCGCTCGGCGTGGACTTCCGGGAGGCGGGCGACCGCTACACCCACCGGGAGACCCTCGCCGGGATCCTCACCCCGTGGTTCGCGGGCCGCACCTGCGCGGAGATCGAGGAGGCGTTCAAGGGCACCTCCGTTCTGTGGTCCCGCTACCGCAGTTTCTCCGACCTGGCGGCGGACGGCGCCGCCACCCTGCGCGCCGAGCCGCTGATGGGCGAGCTGACCCAGCCCGGCATCGGCCGCCACCTCGCTCCCGGCTCCCCCCTGCTGCTCGGCGGAACGCAGCGTTCGCCCAGTCCGGCGCCTCTGCTCGGCCAGCACACCGACGAGGTCCTGCGCGAGCTGCTGTCCCTGCCCGACGACGAGCTGAACGACCTGCGCACCCGTGGCGTGGTCGGAGAGCAGGCGTCCGGCGTCCGGCGGGAGGTGTGAGGTGACCGAGGGGCTTGCCGCGCATGTGAGCGGATGGAGTCCGAGGGCTCAGTCCATGACGGACGAGCTGCCGCCCGGTCCGGCGGCGGTGCTGGCCGGAGTGCTCGACCGGCCCGGGGACGCTCCCGGTCAGGGGGAGCCGCTGCCACCGCTGTGGCACTGGCTGTACTTCCTCGAATGGCCGGCGCAGTCGGAGCTGGGCGCCGACGGACATCCCGCGCACGGGCACTTCCTGCCGCCGATCCCGGAGCGGACCCGGATGTTCGCCGGGGGCAGGCTGCGGGTGCACGCGCCGCTTGAGGTGGGCCGCCCGGCGGTACGCACGTCCACGCTCGCCGGGGTCAACGTCAAGCAGGGCCGGACGGGCGAGATGCTGTTCGTGACCGTACGGCACGAGATCCGGCAGACCGGCGAGCTGCGGATCACCGACGAGCAGGACCTGGTGTACCGCTCGGGGTCGGCACCGGCCCGGCACGAGCTCGACACCCGGCCGCTGCCGTCCTCCCAGGACCCCTGGCGGCTACCGGTGGCGGCCGACACACCGCTGCTGTTCCGCTTCAGCGCGCTGACCGCCAACGCCCACCGCATCCACTACGACGCGCCGTACGCGCGGGACGTGGAGGGTTACCCCGGGCTCGTCGTCCATGGCCCGCTGCTGGCCGTTCTCATGGCCGAGCTGCCCCGGCGGCACGCTCCCGAACGCCGGGTGACCGGCCTGACGTACCGGTTCCGCCGGCCGGTGTTCCTGGGGGAGCAGGCGCTGGTGACCGGCGGCCCGGACGGGCGGCTGGCGGTCGTGGGGCCTTCCGGCGAGTCGAGGGCCGAGGCCACGGCGGAGTTCGCGTGACCTCCCCGAAGGGCCGGACGATCGGCAGGCGCGTGGCCGGTCGTGGGCGCCGGGTGCCGGTCTGTGCCGGCGGGCGCCGCGCCGCGTCGGCGGAAAGGAACTGAGACATGTACGAGCTGGACGCCGAGGAGCGCGCGGTCGTGGAGACGGTCCGCGACTTCGTGGACCGCGAGGTGCGGCCGGTCGCCCGCGACCTGGAGCATTCCGACACCTATCCCGAGAAGCTGATCGAGCAGATGAAGCGGCTCGGCGTGTTCGGGCTGGCCATTCCCGAGCCGTACGGGCCAGGCAGCGTCTCCACGCCGTGTTACGCGCTGGTCGCCGAGGAGCTGGCGCGCGGCTGGATGAGCCTGGCCGGGGCGATGGGCGGCCACACGGTGGTGTCCAAGCTGATCCTGGCGTTCGGCACCGAGGAGCAGAAGCGGCACTACCTGCCGCGCATGGCGACCGGGGAGGTCCGCGCGGCGATGGCGCTGACCGAGCCCGGCGGCGGCTCCGACCTGCAGGCGATGCGGACGGTGGCGGCCAGGGACGGCGACGACTACGTCATCGACGGGGCCAAGACCTGGATCACCAACGCCCGCCGCGCCCAGCTCATCGCCGTGCTGTGCAAGACCGACCCCCAGGCCCGGCCCGCGCACACCGGCGTCAGCATCCTGCTGGTGGAGAAGGTCCCGGGCCTGACCGTCTCCAAGGACCTGCCGAAGCTGGGCTACAAGGGCGTGGAGAGCTGTGAGCTGGTCTTCACCGGCTGCCGCGTCCCCCGTACCGCCCTGCTCGGTGGGGTGGAGGGCCAGGGCTTCGCGCAGATGATGAAGGGGCTGGAGATCGGCCGCATCCAGGTCGCCGCCCGCGCCACCGGCGTCGCCCGCGCCGCCTTCGACGACGCCTTCCGGTACGCCCAGGAGCGCGAGAGCTTCGGCAAGCCCATCTGGAAGCACCAGTCCATCGGCAACTACCTGGCCGACATGGCCACCAAGCTGACCGCCGCCCGCCGCCTGCTGATGTACGCGGCCGAACGCTACGACAGCGGCGACCGCTGCGACATGGAGGCGGGCATGGCCAAGCTGTTCGCCTCCGAGACCGCCATGGAGATCACCCTTAACGCCGTCCGGATCCACGGCGGCTACGGCTACTCCACCGAGTTCGACGTCGAACGCTACTTCCGCGACGCCCCGCTGATGATCGTCGGCGAGGGCACCAACGAGATCCAGCGCAACGTCATCGTCAAGCAGCTCATCAACCGGGGCGGTCTCACCTGACGCGGTGACCGCCCGCCTTCCGGCCGCCGTGGGCGTCCGGAAGGCGGGTCCGCGTCCAGGCTCGCCGGCACGGCCTTACCGGCGCCGCCCACCAGTCCCGGCCGCCCGCCGTTCCGTACGGCGGGCGGCCGAGGTGTTTCAGGACATGTCGACGACCTGGGGACTCCCGTACGAGGGTTGCACAATCTTCTGTGCACAATTAACTTTGCATCATGACCGAGCCCCGGGAGATCACCGATCTGGAGGCGCTCAAGGCGCTGGCGCATCCGCGGCGGCAGGCCATGTTGCGGCATCTGGAGCTGCACGGGCCCGCCACCTCGGCGACCCTCGCCCGCGCGCTGGACCTCAACACCGGCGCGACCAGCTACCACCTGCGCGAGCTGGCCCGGCACGGGTTCGTGGCGGAGATGCCCGAACGCGCCCAGGGCAGGGAGCGGTGGTGGCAGGCGGTCCGCCGGGACCTTCGCTTCCCCCGCCGTTCCCAGCAGGACGAGCAGACCCGGGCGGTCGTGGACGAGATGAACCGCCTGGCCTTCGCCTCGGACCTGGAGCTGTTCGCCCAGGCCCAACTCCAGGCCGACGACCAGGGCCCGTGGGCCGACCTCCCCTACTCGCGGGGCTCCATCCAGGTCACCCCGGACGAGCTACGGGATTTCTTCGAGGAGTTCATCGCACTCCTCAACCGCTACAAGCGCCCTCCCGAGCAGATGCCGTCCCAGGCCCGTACCGTCCTCACCCGTTTCCTGGCCTTCCCGGCCCCCGACGACCAGCCGGCCGAAGGTCCCTCCCCGTGACCACCCGGTCCTCAGACAGGACGACATGACGACTTCGGACGGCGGGCGGCAACCCGGCGTCCGGAGGGACGGCCAGGCCAGGCCCGCGGAGGGCGTGGTCCGGCGAGATGAAAGCGGGCCGCCGAGCGGCAACTCGGCGGCCCGATCCAGCGGAAGGGCACCCGTCTCCACACGCGGCATCCCTCCAGGGAAAGGACAGCAACTCATGCCCCCTGTACGCAAGCCGGCGGACCCGGCCGTGCGGCTCGACTCGGTCAGCAGGACCTATGGACGCGGCCCGGCCGCCTTTACCGCGTTGCGGGAGGTCAGCCTCGACGTTCCGCGCGGGGCGTTCACCGCGGTGATGGGGCCGTCCGGATCCGGCAAGAGCACCCTGCTGCACTGCGCCGCCGGGCTCGACCGGGTCGGCTCCGGGAGGGTCTGGCTCGGCGGGGTCGAGCTGACCGGGATGGGCGAGACGGCGCTCACCGAGTTGCGGCGGGAACGCGTCGGCTTCGTCTTCCAAGCATTCAACCTGGTGCCCGCGCTGACCGTCGCGCAGAACGTCACACTGCCGCTGCGGATGGCGGGCGTCCGCGTCGAGCGAGCGCGGGTGGCGCAGATGCTGGAACGGGTCGGCCTCGCCGGGCGGGCCGGGCACCGGCCGGGGATGCTGTCCGGCGGGCAGCAGCAGCGGGTCGCCATCGCACGGGCGCTGGTCACACGGCCGGAGGTGGTGTTCGCCGACGAGCCCACCGGCGCGCTCGACACCGTCACCGCGCGGGAGATCCTGGACCTGCTGCGGGAGGCGGCCGACGACCTGGGGCAGACGGTGGTGATGGTCACCCACGACCCGGTCGCCGCCGCGTACGCCGACACCGTGCTGTTCCTGGCGGACGGGCGGATCGCCGACGTGCTGGAACGGCCGGGCGCCGACCGGATCGCGGGCCGGATGACCACGCTGGGGGCGCGGGCATGATCGGCCTCCTCGCCCTGGCGACCCTGCGCGCCCGCAAGGCCGCGTTCGCCGGGTCGTTCCTGGCGCTGCTGTGCGCCGCCACGCTGGTCGGCGCCTGCGGGGTACTGCTGGAGACCGGGCTGCGCGGCGGCATCCCCACCGAGCGGTACGCGGGAACGCCCGTCATGGTCGCCGCCGACCAGAGCCTGCACTGGACCAAGCACAAGAAGGACAAGGCCAAGGTCAAGAGCAAGCCCCTCACCGAGCGGGCCTGGCTGCCGGAGTCGGTCGCCGGCCGGCTGCGGTCCGTTCCCGGTGCCGCCGCGATCGTTGCGGAGGTGACGTTCCCCGCGACCGTTGTGGAACGGGCCGGGAAGGCGCCGTCCTGGGGCCATGCCTGGGACTCCGCGCGCCTGACCCCGTACACGCTGCGCGAGGGACGGCCGCCCACCGCACCCGGCGAGGTTGTGCTGGACCAAGGCAGGGTCGGTGAGGAGGTGACGATCCAGGCCACCGACGCACCCGCCCGGTACCGCGTCGTGGGCGTCACCCGGGAGCGGCTGCCCAGCCAGACGAGCGTGTTCTTCTCCGCCGGCGAGGCGCGGCGGCTGGCCCGGCACGACGGCCAGGTCACCGCGCTGGGCGTGCTGGCCAGGCCCGGCGTGGACACTGGCGGGCTGGCGCGTGCGGTGACCGCGGCGGTGAACGGCACCGGCGCCAAGGTCCACGCCGGGAGCGCGCGGGGGCCGCTGGAGTTCCGTGACGCCGACCAGGCCCGGGTCATGCTGATCAGCATGGGCGGCGCGCTGGGCGGCACGTCGCTGCTGGTGGCGGTCCTGGTGGTGGTCGGCACGTTCTCGCTGTCGATCCGGCAGCGGCAGCGGGAACTGGCGGTGCTGCGCGCGGTCGCCGCCACGCCCCGGCAGGTCCGCGCGATGATCGGGCGGGAGGCGCTGGCCGTGGGCGTGCTGGCGGCGGTCCCGGGCGCCGCCCTGGGCGGGCCGGTGGTGGCGTCCTGGCTGCGTTCACGGTTCGTGGAGCTGGGAGCGCTGCCGGACACGCTGGCCCTGGCGCGCAGCCCGTTCCCGGTCGCGGCGGCGGTGGCGGTGGCGGCGACGACGGCCGCCGCCTGGATCGCCGCGCGAGTGTCGTCCCGCCGCACCCTGCGGATCAGGCCGACCGAGGCGCTGTCGGACGCCGCGACCGAGCCGCCCGGCACCGGCCGGGTCCGAGCCTTCGCCGGGCTGGTCGCGCTGGCCGCCCATGTCGTGCTGCTGGTGGTGCTGAGCGGCCTGGACACCGAGGCCGCCGCCTCGCCGGTGACGTTCCTGACCGTGGTGGTGGCCGCCGTCGCCGTCGCGCTGCTCGGCCCCTGGCTGACGCGCGCCACCACCGCCGTGCTCGCCGTGCCGTTGCGGCTGTCGCGGGGACCGGGGTTCCTCGCGGCGGCCAACACCAGGGCGGCGGCGGGACGGCTGGCCACGGTCGTCACGCCGATGGCGCTGGCCGTGGCCATGACCGGCACGATCCTGTTCGTCCAGACGACCATGGGGCACGCGGCGCAACGGCAGGCGGAGGCCGGGACCACCGCCGGGTACGCGCTGGCCGGGATCGCCGGGGTGCCGGACCAGGCCGCCGACGACGCCCGCCGGACGCCCGGAGTCACCGCCGTCACCCGGATCGTGCACACCACCCTGCGCGTGGGACAGGACAAGTACCCCGCGCAGGGCATCACCCCGGCGGGTGCCTCGGCCACCCTGGACCTGGACGTACGGGACGGGTCGCTCGACCGCCTCACGGACGGCGCTGTCGCGCTCAGCACCACCGCCGCAGGCCACCGGAACGCACGCATCGGCGACCGCATCGCGCTCACCCTGGGCGACGGCGCCAAGGTCACCTCCCGGCTCGTCGCCGTCTACGAACGCGGCTTGGGCTTCGGCGACGTGACCCTGCCCTTCGACCTGGTGGCCGCGCACGTCGACCGGCCGCTCGCCGACACGGTGCTCATCAAGGCGGACCCGGCGGCGCACACCGCACTGGCCGGGCTCGCCCGCACCTACCCCGGCCTGCGCGTGCTGGACGGCGACGGTATCCGCGCCGCCCAGCGCGACCGCCAGGCCACCACCGCACAGGTCAACTATCTGGCCATGGGCCTGATCATCGCCTTCACCGCGATCAGCCTGGTCAACGCGCTGGCGATGGCGACCGGGGACCGCCTGCGCGAACTGGCGGCACTGCGGCTGGCCGGCGTCACCCGCCGCCAGGTGCTGCGGATGCTGCGCTGGGAGACCCTGGTCCTGGTCCTGGCCGGCGCGACGACCGGGACCGCGATCGCGTCCGCCACCCTCACCGCGTTCGCGACCGGCATGACGGGCACCCCCAGCCCCTACGCCCCACCCCTCGCCTATGCCGGCCTCGTGGCCACGGTGACCGCCCTCGCCCTGGCCGCCACCGCCCTACCCGCCCGCATCCTGCTCCGCACCAAACCGGCCGAGGCGATCAGAGCCCGCGAGTGACGACCCGACAGGCGCGGGCGGTCACCACCGTGTCCGCCCGCGTCCTGCCCCGTTGTCAGACCGGCCGAGGCGATCAGAGCCCGCGAGTGACGGTCTGACCGGCGCGGGTGGTCACCGCCGTGTCCGTCCGTGCCTTGTCCGGCCAGGGCGGCCGAGGCCGCGGGTCATGCTGGTCGGCGGGTGCGGGCGGCGCGGGTGAACTGGTCGTCGAGGGTGCGGGGGAACGGCAGCATTCGGTGGCGGTCCCGCCAGGGGGACAGTTGGCGTACGGCGTTGAAACCGGCGGCGGTGATGATGCGTTCGGCGGACGGGAACAGCGGCCACACCGGGTAGACGTCCAGGTGGGCGATTTGGGCGGGCAGGTCGGCCGGGCGGTGCGGGCTGACCAGGGTGAGGCGCGGTGACAAGCCCTCGACGGCGGCCAGGTCCCGGGCGTAGGCGACGAGTTCGCCGATCTCGGCGTCCGGCCCCGAGTGCACGACCAGCCAGGCGCCCGGTCCGAGCGTGGCGGCGGCCTCCGCCGGTCCGACCGGCTCACCGCCGTGCCCGGCGGGTCGCACACCGGCCGGAAGCCGCGTGCCGGACGGGGGCCGGGCGCCGGAGGCGGCGAGGAACGCAGTGGATGCATCCGGCCAGGCACCGGGTCGAAAGCGCCCACCGGGGACGGCCGCTGGGGCGCTGGGCGAGGGGTGTCCGGTTACAGGTGGTTCGACCAAGGTCAGGGGGGTGACCTCGCGTGATACCGAGCGGAGGTGGGCGTCGTGTTCGGGGGTCAAGGGCTCCAGCATGTACGTGCGGTCGAAGCGTGGCGGGTCGGTGGGCAGGAGCGGGCGGTAGGCGTCCCAGCGCAGGAGGCGGGCCAGGTGGACGACGCTCGTGCCGGGCGGGATGGCGGCGGCGGTGAGTTCGCCTTTCAGACCGGCCGGGAAGGCGTCGATGAACAGTTCGTCGGCGGCGAGGTCGGCGAGTGTGGCGGCGATCCAGTCGGCGAGGCCGGTGGAGGACGGGGCGCGCAACACCGTCCAGCCGCCCGTGACGCGGGGGTCGGCGGCGAACGAGGAGTCGGTGAGGACCGTCACCGGCTCCCCGTCCAGGCCCAGCGTGTGCAGGGCCGCCCGGAGGCGGGTGAGGTGGCCCAGGCCCTCCCCGCGGACGTAACAGGCGATCACGTCCCGGATACTTCGCCGAAGACCTTCAGGTAGCCGGCGGTCTCGGCGGCGGGGGTGAAGTCGCGACGGATGCGTTCGGCCGCCGCCGCGCCCCGCTTGGCCAGGTCCTCGTCGTCGGCCCGCGCCAGCCGGTCGATCGCGGCCCGGCAGGCGTGCCGGTCGCCCGCCGGGAAGGCGAACCCGATCTCCTCGTCCACGATGTCGCCCAGGCCCCCGGCGTCCGAGGCCAGCAGCGGGATGCCCAGCGCGGCGGCCTCCAGCGCCACGTTCGGCATCCCGTCGTAGAAGGACGGCAGCGCCACCACGTCACAGGACGCGTACACCGACGGCAGTTCGTAGCGGTCCAGGAACGGCAGCATCGAGTGGGGGACCGTGTCGGACCGCTCGGCCAGCCACTGCTGGACCACGTCCTCGACCTCGCCCACCAGCAGCAGGTGGAACGCCTCGGCGTGCCCGGACGCCCGCAGCGCGTCCAGCAGGAAGCCGACGCCCTTCTTGTTCTTCAGATGGCCGATGATCCCGATCGTGCGCCGTCCGGGGGCCACGTGCTCGGCCCGCCAGGCCAGGGCGCGGTCCCGTTCGGACGGCAGCACCTGCCAGTTGTCGGTGTCGACGCTGTTGGCCACCCAGGTCACCGTGGCGTCCGGCGCCAGCGCCGACACCAGCGGGGCGTGCGAACCGGCGACCACGCACACCCGCGCCGAGACCTGTAGCGCGTCCCGCAGCACGCCCCGGCGGCGCATCGAGAAGATCCCGGTGTCGATGTCGTTGCCGCGCAGCAGCGTGACCAGCGGCGCCCGCAGCAGCGCCGCCACCACCGGGGCGGCCAGCAGCGCGTACGTGCCGCCGAACGCGACCACATGGGTGTAGGCGCCCCGGGTGAGGTTCTCGGCGGTGAGCGTCGTCCACAGCCGGCGCAGCGCGTGCTCGGGGTCGTCCTGCAACGGCGCGGTCAGCAGCCGCCCGCCGTGCTCGCGCTCCACCTGCCAGGGCCGGTTGCGCCGGGTCAGGTGCGCGACGTCCACCTCGACGCCGGCGCCGCGCAGGCCCCGTACGATCCGGTCGCACGACTCGGTCATCCCGCCCCGGCTGGGGGGATAGTGCTCGGTGATCCACAGGATCCGCATGTCCGCCGTCATCAGCTGTCCACAAAGCTCGTGTCGTCGTCCGGGATGAGGTCGTCGCCGCCGTGGGAGTCGCCTGGGTCGAAGGCGCCCCGGTCGTAGGCGTCGAGCCGCGAGTACCAGCCGCCGTCGTCGTAGACGTTCTCGATCCGCTCGTAGTAGTCCCGCCGGTAGCGGCGCGACCAGCCCTTGTCGAACGGGCCGGGCGGGGAGTCGGATCTCGCGGCCAGGCACTCGGGGCACAGCCCGTCCGCCTCCTGGTGCTCACCGCACACGGCGCGCCCGCACTGCGCACAGGACGCCACGGAGGCCCGGCCGCACAGGCCGAGCAGGAAGAAGCCCGTGGGCACCGTGCACGGGGTCAACTCGTCCTCCTCGCGGCCTTTGGCGGGGTCCACCGGAACAGCTCGGTCAGCACGTCCAGAATCCGTTCGGGGGTGGGCCGGACCTGGGCGTCGACCGCCAGCTTCGCGTCCGTGCGGATCACCGTCCGCTCGCCTTCGCGCACCCGCACCGACACGAACGGCGGGGGCGGCGTGGCCGGGCGCCGGACGGCGGCGCCCCGGGGCAGCGTGCGGGTGGCGCTGACCCGCGCGACGCCCTTGGTCTTGACCTTGATCTTCAGCCGGCCGCTCCGGCTCCGTTTCTCGGTCCTGCGGTGCCGGACGTGGTCGGTGACCGACAGGTCCAGGACGCTGCCGTCGCGCAGGTCGGCCCGTAGCCGCAGCCACGGGTCGGTGACGTACCACTCGGTCCGCTCGACGGCCGGCGGGGCGGGCAGCGTACGCCGGGGACCGGCCTTGTCCTGCGGGGCCAGACCGCGCAGGTCGGTGGTGACCTGCAAGGTGCCGTCCGGCGGGACGTCCTCCAGCACCGCCCGCACGATCGGCATCAGCAGCTCCCTCGCCTCCTCGGGCGGTGCCCAGGCCGAACGCCGTTTGGCGTCCTGCCAGGCCAGGCTGTCGATCAGCTCCGCCCACTCGGCGGGCCGCAGCGACACCGACAACTGTTTGCGCCCGACCAGCCCCATGTGCAGCGGATGCACCTGCCGCTTGGCGGCACGCTTCCAGAACCTCAACGATCACCACCCATCGGTCGCGGCGTACGGCACCGGCGTCAGCTGTCGACGAAGCCGTCGTCGCCGTCGTGGTCGTAGTCGCCCAGGTAGTGGCCCTGACCGGGGTTGAAGGCCCCCCGGTCGTACTCGTCGAAGCCGGAGTACCAGGTGGCGTCGCCGTAGGTCTGGGAGCTGCGCGAGTAGTAACCGCGCCGGTAGCCGCGCACCCACTGCTCGTCGTAGGGGCTCCGGGTCGGGGAGGCCGCCGCCCGGCACTCCGCGCACAGCCCGTCCGGCCCGTAGTGCTCCTGGCAGGTGGGGCGGCCGCACTGCGCGCACGGCGCGACGGCGGTCCGGCCGCAGTGCCCGAGCACGAAGAAGCCGGAGGTCACGGTGCACCGGTTCAACTGGTCCTCCTCGCGGGCCGGGCCAGGCCCGGCGGGGTCCATCGGAACGCCTCGGTCAGCACGTACAGGATCCGCTCGGACAGTTGGGCGTCGTCCTTGGGGAACTTGGCGCTGGTCCTGATCACCATCCGCCGGTCGTTGCGGACCCGTACCCGCAGCCAGGACGGCGGCGGGACGGCGGGCTGCCGGACGGGCGCGTCCCTGCGCAGCCTCCTGGTGGCGGTGACCTGCTGCACGACCTTGGTCTTCTGCTTGGTCTTGTGCTTGCCGCGCACCACCTTGTGGATCTTCCGGTAGCGGACCCGGTCGGTGACCGACAGGTCCAGGACGCTGCCGTCGCGCAGTTCGGCCCGGATCCGCAGCCAGGGGTCGATGGAGTACCACTCCTTGATCGACCGGATCGGCCGCTGGACGGCCAGGTCGCGCTGCGGGGTGAGCTTTTCCGGGAAGTCGGGGCCGCGCAGGTCGGCGGTGATCGCCAGCACGCCGTCGGGCCGCATGTCCTGCGACAGCACCCGGATCAGCGGCACCAGCACGTGGTGGGTCCGGTGCGGCGGGGCCCACTTGCGGCGTTTGACCACCGCGTCGTGCCCGGCCAGGCTCTGCACCAGCGCCGCCCAGTCGGCCGGGCGCATCGCGGCGCTCAGCCCCCGCTGCCAGATCAGCCCCTGGTGGAGCGGGTGGAAGTTGCCTATAGCGGCCTTGGTCTTCCGCCAGAACATTCCCGGACCACCGCCAATCGCGAGCAGGACGCAGGTATGGGGACGATACGCCGCTAGGGCGAGATCGTACGGTAAACCTCCGCGAGCAGGGAGCGCGAGTGTCCCCAGGTGAGACCGTCCGTGATCCGCCGCCGGGCCCGCCCTCCCATGGCCCGTGCCGCGTCCGGGTACTCCAGCAGCACCCGGACGGCCCGCGCCAGCTCCGCCGGCCGGTCCGGGGCGACCAGCCTGCCGTGCTCGCCGTCGGCCATCAGCTCCCGTACGGCGGGCAGGTCGGAGGCCACCACCGGCGTCCCGGCGGCCATCGACTCCAGCACCTTCAGCGGCGCGCAGCCCTGGTCCAGGTTGCGGGCGCAGGCGGTCAGCGGCGCCACCGACACCTCGGCGTTCGCCAGCCAGGCGGCCACCTCCGCGTGCGGCAGCGTGAACCGCCACTCCACCCGCTGGTCCACCCCGAGCCGTTCGGCCAGCCGCCGCAGTGGCCTGGCCCGCCGTTCCGGGACCGACGAGCAGATCACCAGCCGCAGTTCCGGCAGGTCCGCCAGCCGCGCGAACGCCCGCAGCAGCACGTCGACGCCCTGCCACGGCTGCAACGCGCCCACGTAGACGATGTACCGTTCGGGCGCGTCGCCGGGCCGCTCCGCCGGCGCGGGCACGTCCGCCCCGTTCGGCACCAGGTGGATCCGCTCGTGCGGCACCCCGAGCTTGAGCACGGCGTCCCCGATCACCCGGGACGGTACGACCACCGCGTCACTGCGCTCCAGGCACAGCCGCTCCAGATCCCGGACCTTGGCGAGCGTGCTGGGCGCCGCCGACGGCCAGGTGTGCGCCATCTCGATGGACGGCAGCCCGTTCACCTCGTACACCACCCGGTGGCGGCGTCCTTCGGCGGTCACCACCGGCAGCGCGCTCCACGGGTCGCGGACGTGGCACAGCTCCAGCGTGTCCAGGTGTCCTCGCAGGTGCCAGGCGACCCACGCCGAGTACGCCTCCGCCCGGTCGATCAGGTTCGGGATCTGCTCCTCGAACCGGACGATCTCGCGCTCGCCCTCCCGCTGGTAGCGGGGCAGCCCGCCGCCGCCCAGCACCCCCAGCAGCCCGCCGCCGTAATGGTCGAACAGCTCATCGGCCATGTGACCGATGTGCACCGCCGACCCCTTGCTCGACGGGAACCGGTCGAACGCGAAATAGGCCGCCCGATGCCGAAACGGCGCGACCTCCCCCTGCATGTCCACCCGCACGCCGCGAACCCTACCGATCCCGGCCGACCTGAGCAGTCCCGACTTCCGCACCGCCGCCGCCCTGACCGGCGACGCCGCCCACTGCACGGCCGCCGTCCCGCACTGCTGCGGACTCCGCCAGGCTCGTCGGACGGTGCTCTGCAGGCGGCGCGCTTGTCGGGAACGAGGACCACCGCAGGCCGCGGGACAGTGACTCTGCGGCCAGGTCGCCCGCCGAAGAGCGGGTCAGCAGGTCTTTCGGTAGGGGAGTTCGGGGATGTAGCGGTCCCACTCCTCCGCCGTCAGCGGGCCGCCGGTCTTGGCGCACAGGGCGGGCAGGGCTCGGGCGGGATCGAGGACGTGTTCGCGGAAGGTCCCGTCCAGACTCAGGGTGTAGAGCGAGCGGCCGTTGCGGTCGAAGGCCAGACCCTCGATCTGGGAGGGGTGGGCCAGCAGCGTGAAGGAGAACTGCCGGCCGATCTCGGCGTCCCAGAGCCGGACCGTGCCGTCCCCGTCGCCGGTGGCGAGCGTCCGGCCGTCGGGGGAGAAGCCCGCGACGCTGACGACTCCCGGGCCGCTGCGCAGGGGCGGGCCGACGGTCTCGCCGGTCCGGGGGTTCCACAGGACGAGGTCGGTGGAGTTGTTCGAGGAGATGACGGCGGTCTCGCCGTCCGGGCTCAGCGCCAGCACGCTCCCCAGGGGAGGCGGCCGTGGGCTCAGCGGACGGCCGGAACGGACGTCGAACATGCCCTCGCTGTTGCCCAGCAGGACCCTGCGGCCGGACCGGTCGAAGAACAGGCCCGGGACGCGCAGGCTCAGCAGCGGTTCGGGGGTCTTGACGTCGATGGAGGACAGCCGCCGGGCGGTGGCGACGTCCCAGAACTGCAGTTTCTTCTTCCCGTCGTGCTCGGCGTAGACGGCGACGGTGCCGCCGTCCGGGGAGAACGCCAGGTCGATCCATTCGGCGCGGGAGGGGCGGTCCGGAAGGAAGGCGGGATCGGTGAAGGCGGCCACCTGCCTGCCGGTGGCCACCTCCAGGATCTGGATGGCCACCCCGGGTCCGGAGAACCGGGAGATCAGCCGACCGTCCGGGCTGAGCCGCTCGGTTCCTTCGATGTTGCCGTCCGGTTCGGCCGGGGGCTCCCGCAGCGGGGGGTGGACCACCCGCCTGGCGTGTACGTCCCAGATGTGCTCACCGGCCGCCATCAGCGTCCCCGTCTCGTCGAAGGAGGCGGGGTGCGCGGACTCGGTGGAGTATTCGCCGTGGCGGAGCATGGACGGCCGGGTGTAGTCGCTAATGTCCAGGGTGCGTATCGCGCCGTGGGAGTCGTCGCAGCGCAGGATGCGGTTTCCGGGGCCGAACCACACGCGGGAGCAGTCGGCGTCCTCGACGCCGCGCCGGAGGGTCTCTCCGGTACCGGTGCTGAGACCGCCGGATTCGCCCAGGTGGAGCTTCCACAACCGCGTTCCGTCGGTGACGAACCCGCCGTCCTGGCTGAAGACCAGACCGTGGCCGCTGGACTCGCCGAGGTATTGCGTCTCGTCGGAGCCGAGCTCCCCGATCCTGATGGCGCCGGCCACCGAGCGCGCCACCAGCCGCCCGTCCGGGCTGAACTCGATCAGGTCGCCGTCATCGTCGAGGCCGCCGTCCGGGTCGTCCGGCCAGATCCGGGACAGCGGGACCTTCCGCCGCCCGGGGACGTCCCACAGCTCGGCCTCCTTGCCGTCCGGGCGCAGCACGAGGTACCGGCCGTCCGGGCTGACGTCGTTGAAGCTGAGCGTGGAGACGTCCCGTTCGATCCGCAGGAGGCGCCGGCGTCCGGGCACGTCCCACAACTGGACCGAGCCGCCGGTCCACACCACCACGACGTTGTTGCTCTTGCCGAAGAACACCGCCGCCGGGTCGTCGCCCGCACCGGTGTCGATCGCCTCGCCCAGGGGACGGCCGGAGCCGGCGTCCCAGAACCGCAGCGTCCCGCCGGTCGCGGCGGTGGTGACGAGGGTCCGCCGGTCCGGGCTGATCGCGACGTCGTGGACCGCGGGCCCCGGCGTACGGAACTCCCGGATCGGCCGGCGGGTGTCCAGGTCCCACAGCCGGACGGTGGTGGACTCCGCGACGACCAGGGTCCGCCCGTCGGCGGCGAGGTCGGAGGGCGTGTCGTTCATCCGGAAGCCGGGGGCGGTGAAGGAGTCCTCCTCCGGCTGGTTCAGTGCGTTCAGCAGCTCCGACCGGGTCTCCCGGACGTCGGCCAGGCGGGCGGCGGCGATGGCCAGGCGGCGGCTGGTGCGCGGGTCGGTGGCGCGCAGCGTCCCGGCCTGGGCGGCGACGCGCCGGGCGACGGCCTCGTCCCGCTGGCGGGCGGCGGTCCGCTGCTGCACGGTGGCGACGACGGAGGCGGCCACCGCCACCACCAGCAGGCCGGAGAGGGCGGCCACCAACAGCCGCCGGGTTCGGGCGCGCTGCCGGGCGAGGGCGGCGCAGGCGTCCAGGAAGGCGCTCTCGACCCGGTTCAGGGTGGCGTTCAGGCGGCCGGTGGCGGCCCAGCCCATCGCCCCTTCCAGACGCGTCCCCTGGTAGAGGTCGCCGTTCTTGCGCCCGTGCCGGTCCCACAGCAGTGCCGCGTCGGTGAGCGCCCGGTGAACGCTCAGGCCGGCGCGTTCGGCGTCCACCCAGGCGCGCAGCCGGGGCCAGGCCCGCAGCAGCGCGGCGGTGGTGAGGGCGACGGTGTCGCCGTCGCGGGTGAGCATCCCCGCGTTGGTGAAGGCGCCGAGCACCTCGCCGACCGCCCGCGGGTCGGTGTGGCCGTCGTCGAACTCGCGCAGGTCCGCCCGGCGTACGGTGTCCTCGGCGCCCTCGCCCGGGGTGACCAGCCGCAGCATCATGGGCGGCACCGCCGCCCGCGCGGCCGGCGACAGCCCTGCGTACACCTGCTCGGCCGTGTCGCCGAGGGACGGGGTCAGCCTGGTGCGGTCCTCTTCCACCTCGGCGGCGGCCCGGCTGCCCGCGTTCAGCAGCCGGGCCGTCTCGTTGCTGCCGCCGAGGAGGGCGAGCAGGATCCGCTGTGCCGAGGGCCGTTCAGCGGGGTTCTTGGCCAGCGCCGCCGCGACGGCCCGCCGCAGCGGGTCGTGCAGGGGGCCGAGGTCGGGTTCGTCGTTCAGCACGCTGTGCATCAGGGCGGTGAGCTGGTCGCCGGTGAAGGGCGGGCGGCCCGTGGCGGCGAACAGCACCAGCGCCCCCCAGGCCCACACGTCCGCCGCCGGTCCCGCCCGTTCGCCCCGGAACACCTCCGGCGCCATGTAGCGGGGGGTGCCCTTGACCTGGCCGGTGGCGCTGCGCGACATCTCGTCGGTACGGGCGATGCCGAAGTCGATGACCCGGGGACCGCCGGGGCCGAGCAGCACGTTCGCGGGCTTGAGGTCCCGGTGGATCACCCCGGCCTGATGGATCGCGGTCAGCGCGGTGGCGACGCCGACGGCGAGCTGGTGCAGCCTGCCGGGCTCGAACGGGCCGTCGGCCGCCACCGCCCGCTGCAGATCGGGTCCGGGCACGTACTCGCTGACGACGTAGGGGCGTTCGCCCCCCAGCTCCACCGCGAGGATCCGGGCCGTGCAGAACGACGCTACCCGCCGAGCCGCCTCGACCTCCCTGGCGAACGCCTCCCGCACGCCGTCCTCAAGAAGGTCGCCGTGCAGCGTTTTGATGGCGACCCGCGTCCCGTCGGCGGCGTAGCCCTCGTAGACCACGCCCTGCCCGCCCGCGCCCAGCCTGCCGGCCAGCCAGTAGTCACCGAGCTGCCGCGGGTCGCCGGGCACCAGCCGCGCGTGTCCCATCCCGCCTCTCCCGGTCGCCCGCCGACATCGTCGTCTAGATCATCTCCAAAGGAACGGCCGAGGGGAACACGTTCTTCCGGGGTGAGAACGGGCGGTCAGAAGATCCAGCCCTCGGCGCGGGCGCGGTCGAGGGCCTGTTCGGCCTCGCGGGTGCCGAGCATCTCCAGGCCCCTGATCGCCCAGAACTGCAGCGTCTCGTCGGAGCCGTCGAGATGGGCGGCCAGCACCGGCAGCGCCCGGGGGTCGCGGGCCTCCGCGACGAGTTCCAGCAGCAGGCAGCGCATCGCGGCGTCGTCGTGCTCCCGCTCGAACGCGGCGACGAGCTCCTCGACGTAGGAGTCGGCGTGCTCGCGTAGGAAGTCGAAGCCCTTCTCGCGCAGCGCGGGGTCGGTGCTGCGCATCCGCTCCACCGCACGGGCGAACGGCTGATCCGGCACTGGCTTCCTCCCGGTCCGCGCTCCTCGCGGTGAATTGTCGCAGGTACGGCGTTCGACCCGAGGTCAGGGGGCCGACCGGCAGTACAGCCGGTGCCCCCGCCCAGCCGCCCGGCGGGCGACCTCCGCCAGATCCATCAGGAACTCGGCCAGATCGAGGGGATCCGCCTCCCCGTGGAACTCCTCCGACTCCGACCAGTGCACGGCGGTCTCCGCGATCATCGCCCCGTCCACCGTCGCCAGCGCCCGCGCCAGCGAGTCGGTCAACGTGACCACCCCCGGCTCGCCCGCCCGGGGAACCGGCCCCACCGGCCGGGCCGACCGCGGATCGGCGAAGACCTCCCGCAGCGGACGCCCGGTCAGCAACTCCTCCAGCGTCCCCATGTGCACCGCCGGGTCGATCCCCTTGGTGACCACCGAGTCGAACCCGCTCCCGTCAGGCCCGCCCCTCCGCCCGAGCACCGACGCGGCCTCCCCGTCATCGGCCGCCGCGAAGTAGTCGTAAAGCATGCCCGCATCCTGACAGAAACCACCCCCACCCCAGCACCCACGACCTACCCCGCCGGTCGGAGTCCGGGGCAGACCACTGCGTTGGACCGGAACGGCAGACGGCCTGTTGAACGGCCCGGGCGGCATGGTGCAGATGGGCGACGATCAGTTCTGGGCGGCGGGGAGGGTCAGGAAGTCGCGGTACTCCTTGACGGGTGGGCGGTTCGACTCGGATTCGGGGATCAGGAGGAGGACGTCGTGGGCGCCCTTTTTGAGGGACGTGGTCCGCTGCGTGGAGGGGAGGGCTTCCATAGTGCTGCGGGCGTGTTCGACGGCTTCGGTGATGTTGCCGTTGAGGACCAGGGACACCGCCTGGAGGAGCTTGATCTGGACGGCTTGGCGTCGCATGTCGGGGGGATAGGCGGCCAGTGCGGCGTCCAACGCGTCGTCGGCGGCCGGGCTACCGGCATGTGCGTAGACCCAGGCGCGGGTGTGCAGGAGCGCGGTTTCCGCCCAGAGCCCACAGTTGATGTCCTCGTACGGTGAGATTGAGGGCTGCTTTTCGAAGATCGGTTCCATCTGGTGCAGAACTCTTTCGGCTTCCCGGAGCCTGCCCATGGCGGAAAGGGCCTGGGCACGTGTGGCCATGGCCTCCAGTACGGAGGGGTCGGGGTCGTCGCCCGCGATCTCGATGGCCTCGTCGGTCATGGTGAGGACGACATGCAGTGGCCGCTGCCTGTACAGGGACGACATCGCCTCGAAGCCGCGCACCCACGCGCGCAGGGACGCCTTCTCCGCGTCGTCCGCCATGTGTCGTGCGACCCGCCACCAGTTCCGGGCATCACGCCGCATGTCGAGGCCGCCGAGAGCCATCGCCATCAGCATCGTCATGTGAGCGCCCACCGCGCACAGCGCGCGAGCGGTCGGCTCGCTCTCGCTGTTCTTGATCGCGTACTGCAGAGAGGCGACATCGACGGAGAGATCGCGAAGAACCTCGGCTGGATGTGTGACCAGATAGGTGTGCGAGTGCTCGACGGCGATCTCCTCCCAGTCCGAGACGGCGTACTGGGCCGCGTTGGGCAGCGAGGACGCCAGGGCGTGGCGGATGGGCTCCAGGGCCGTGGTGGCGGAGGCGACGCCGAGTGCGGTGAGGGTTTGCAGCAGGCGGCGGCGTTGATCGTCGAACTGAGCCATGTCGACCTCCCGGGTCGGTTGCTCTTGTCGAATGCGTAGATTCTCCAGCTCTGTTACCAATGCGTGCAATGCGATGAGGTGGCCGCCTGCCTGGAGTTCGGTGTCGATGCGGGTGATGGCGTCGGTGGGGGCGGGGCGTTCGGCGCGTTCCCATTTGGCGATCTGGGAGAAGTCGACGTAGGCGCGTTCGGCGAGTTCTCGCAGGTCAATGTTGCGGACCTCGTGGCGCCAGTGGCGGAGGGCGGCGCCGAGCAGATGGCGCGGGGATTCTTGTGGATCTATCCGGCGCGGTTGCTTCGGCATTGCGGCTCCGTTCGTGTCCGTGTGGGCGTGCCCGCGGCCCACAACAAAGTGCTGGTCAAGGTGTTCTGCTTCTGCGTCAATAAAAGCGTTGACGGGGCGCTGATGGGTAGCGAACGGCGAGTAACCGGAAGATTCATGTAGCCGGCGGGAAAGGACGGGGCGATGAGCGGGCCTGCCACTACGGAACGGTTGTTCTCCTGGACGGTCGTGGAACGGGGCGGCGATCCCCCGGCGCTCGGGGCGGTCGGGGTCTGTGACGACCAGGGAAAGGCCGTGCGGCGGCTGGCAGAGGCGTTGCGGGAGGCGCCGGCCGGGGCGCTGGGGCTCGTTCACTCGGTGACGCGGCCCTGGTGGACGGACGGCTACTGGTACGGCGACCTGCTCGTCCGCGTCCAGGTGGACTCGGGTACGGGGACGGTGGTCGCACGGCGGGGCGGCGGACAGCCGATGGACGACGTGTTCGCGGAGGCCGCTCGGGTGTGCGCCCAGATGTCCTGACGCGCCACGGACCGCGCGATGGCCGCCACGGTCACCCCCCAGACACGGCGGCCATCGCGCTGAGAGCCCGTACGGCACCGGCCGAAAGACGAGGGGAAGCGGCCGGACCCGTACGGACCGGCCGGTGGGCGGGCGGCTCCCGATATGGGTCGCTCACCGGCCAGGGGAGGGGCCGCGGTGGCTGGGGTGCAGCCGCGGCCCCGCTCCCGCCCACCGGAAGCAGAACGGCCCCGGCAGGTGGGGCTACACCAGTTCCCGGGGCCTTGACCAAGAACAGGTTCTCGGTCGAGCAAGATCATATGACGTTTCGCGGGCTTGCGCAGGCCCGAAACGATCTCAAGTTGGCCTTGGAACGCTCGCCGCGAAGGTTTCCGCAGGCATGCCTCAGGTGCGGACCGCTCACCCGTTCACCGTGGGTCCTGGAGGAGTCACCGGGGGCGCGTGGTCGCTGGCGAAGGGGGATGAAGTTCCTGGTCAGCGGTGAGAAGGGCTGATTTGGGCCGTTTCGGGCACGTCAGGTGGGTAGGTCGGTCGCACGCCCAGTGCGAGGGGGGGATGCGGTGGGGGACTCGCGGCCATGCTGATGCTCGTCCTGTTCCACGCCACCGTTGCGCTCGTCGTGCCCTGGGCGCTGCGGCATGACCGGCGGGTGATGACGTACGTGGCGGCGCTCGCCCCGCTGGCCACGGTGCTGTGGGCGGCCCGCCAGACGGGGGCGGTGGCCGAGGGGAGGCCGATCGCCGAGCGGTTCGACTGGGCGCCCGATCTGGGACTGGTGCTGCAGTTCCGGCTGGACGGGCCGGCCTGGGTGCTGCTGCTCCTGGTGGGCGGGGTCGGGGCGCTGGTGCTGGCGTACTCGGTCTGGTACTTCGGTCAGCCGCCGCCGCTGGGCATCGGGGTGCTGGTCGCGTTCGCCGGGGCGATGACGGGGCTGGTGCTGGCCGACAACCTGCTGGTGCTGTACGTGTTCTGGGAGCTGACCACGTTGTGCTCCTACATCCTGATCGGCGGGTTCAGCCCCGAGATCAAGGAGCACCGGCGGGCGGCCAACCAGGCGCTGCTGATGACGACCGGGTTCGGGCTGGTGATGCTCGCCGGGTTCGTGGTGCTGGGACAGGCGGCGGGCACGTACACGATCTCCGCGATCCTGGCCCGCCCTCCCCAGGGCGTCGCGGTGGACGTGGCGCTCGTCCTCATCCTGCTCGGGGCGTTCGCCAAGTCGGCGCAGGTGCCGCTGCACTCGTGGCTGCCCGCGGCGATGGTGGCGCCGACGCCGGTCAGCGCGTACCTGCACGCGGCGGCGATGGTGCAGGCCGGGGTGTACCTGGTGGCGAGGCTGACGCCCGCGTTCGCCGAGACCGGGGCGTGGCGGCCGCTGGTCGTCGTGGTGGGCCTGGTCAGCCTGATCGTCGGCGGGTGGCAGGCGCTCTGGCAGGACGACCTGAAACGGCTGCTGGCGTACGGGACGATCAGCCAGCTCGGCTTCCTCATGGTGCTGTGCGGGGCCGGAACGCGGACGGCGGCGCTGGCCGGGCTGGCGCTGCTGCTGGCGCACGGGCTCTACAAGGCCCCGATGTTCCTGGTGGTGGGCGTCCTGGACCACCGGTTCGGGACGCGGCGGGGCAGCGAGCTGTACCAGACGGGGCGGCGGATACCGTTCGCGGCGCTGGCGACGGCGCTGGCCGTGGCGTCGATGGTGGGGCTGCCGCCGTTCCTGGGGTACGTGGCCAAGGAGGCGGCGCTCGAAGCGTTCACCCATGGCGGAGTGGACGTGGCCGTGCTGGCGGGGGTGGTGGCCGGTTCGGTGTTCACGGTGGCCTACGGGCTGCGCTTCCTCCAGGCCGCGTTCGGCGGGAACACCGAGACGCCGACCGTCCAGGGGCTCAAGGACGACGCGGTGAGCGTGTGGCAGAGCGCGTTCCGCGGGGCCGACGGAGCGCGGGTGCGGCTGCCCCGGGTCGCGCTGTGGCCGATCGTGCTGCTGGCAGTCGCCGGGTTCGGTGCGGGGCTGGTGCCGGGACTGTGGCAGGAGATGATCGCCCCTTACGCGGACCGGCTGCCGGCCGTGGGCAAGGGCTATGAGCTGTCGCTGTGGCACGGGCTGGGGCTGCCGATCGCCCTGGGTGCGTTGACCTGGGTGCTGGGGGCAGGGCTGTACTTCCTCTCCCCACGGCTGCGGCCGGTGTGGGCGGCCCTGTCGCGGCTGCCCACGGGCCGGCAGGGCTACCACGTCGTCCTCAAGGGCCTGTTCAAGACGGCGCGCGGGCTGACGCGGCGGACACAGGTGGGATCGCTGCCCGTCTACCTCGCGGTGATCGTGCTGACCGTTCTGCTGCTGCCGGGGACGAGCCTGGTGATGGCGCTGAACAGAGGGACGGTGCCCAGCCTGGAGACCGGCCGCGTCCAGCCGTGGGACCACCCGGTGCAACTCGTCATCGGCGTGGTCGTGGTGAGCGCGGCGGTGATGGCCGCATGGGTGGGCCGCAGGCTGTCGGCGGCGCTGCTGCTGGGCGCGGTGGGCTACGGCGTCGTGGGGCTGTTCGTCGTACACGGAGCGCCGGACCTCGCGCTCACCTCACTGGTCGTGGAGACCCTCACGCTGATCATCCTGGTCTTCGTGCTGCGGCGGCTGCCGGAACGGTTCCCGCCCCTGCGGCGGACACGTGCCGCCCGGGTCGGGTCCGCCGTGATCAGCGTGTGCCTGGGGGCGTTCGTCACGACGTTCCTGGCGGTCGCGGTGCTCAGCCGGCAGTACGCCCCGGTCGGCCCCGGATACGCGCGGGAGGCCGCCGAGGAGGACGCCAAGAACGTCGTGGACGCGCTCCTGGTGGACCTGCGGGCGCTGGACACGCTGGGGGAGATCTCGGTGCTGGCCGCGGCGGCGGTGGGCGTGGCGGCACTGGTGCTGACCGGCATGCGCGAGGAACGGCCGCGCCACCGGGACGTCCCGGAGCCGGCGGAGACGCCCGGGGGAAGATGGCTGACCGCCCCCGGACACCCGCCGCTGGGACCCCCTTCGGTGCTGCTGGCGGTGACGGCCCGGGTGCTGACCCCGACCATCCTGGTGTTCTCGGTCTACCTGCTGTTCGCCGGGCACAACCAGCCCGGCGGCGGCTTCGTGGGCGGGCTGGTGGCCGGGACGGCGTTCGTCCTGCGCTACCTGGCCGGCGGGATGCGGGAACTGTCGGCCGCGCTGCCGGTGGACGCGTCGGTCCTCATCGGCGGCGGGCTGGCGATCGCGCTGTGCACGGGCGCGGGCGGGTGGCTGGCCGGCGGGAACTTCCTCCAGTCGACGGTGCTGGAGTGGACGTGGCCCGTCTTCGGGCACGTCAAGCTCCCCACCGGTTTCTTCTTCGACCTGGGCGTGTACGTCCTGGTGCTCGGGCTGGTGCTGAGCCTGACCAGGACGCTGGGCAGCAGCCTGGAGAAGGAGCCGGAGAAGGTCTCCGGAGGGGCGTCATGAGCCTGGTGCTGCTGGTCGTGGTGGGCGTGCTGTTCTCGATCGGCTTCTACCTGCTGATGCAGCGTTCGCTGATCCGGATCGTGGTCGGGTTCGTGCTGCTGGGGCACGCCGCCAACCTGGGGCTGCTGCTGGCGGGCGGCCCGGCGGGGGCGCCTCCGCTGCTGGGCAGGCACCTGCCGGGCGGGGAACGCATGACCGACCCGCTGCCCCAGGCCATGGCGCTCACCGCGATCGTCATCACGTTCGGGGTGACGGCGTTCCTGCTGGCGCTCGCCTACCGGAGCTGGCTGTTCCTGGATGAGGACAAGGTGCAGGACGACGTGGAGGACCGCCGGGTCAACGCCGAGGCGCGGCGTGGCGCGGGCGACGAGTACGCCTCCCACGAGGTCGCGGAGGAGGACCACGGGTGAACGTCCTACTGCCGCTGCCGTTCGTCCTGCCACTGGCCGGGGCGGCGCTGATGCTGCCGGCCTGGCGCTCGCAGACCTGGCTGCGGCTGCTGGGGGTGGGGGTGACCGCCGGGGTGGTGGCCGTGTCGGTCGCGCTGGCGGTGGAGGTCGCGCGGGAGGGCGTGATCACCACCCAGACGGGGGGCTGGCCCGCGCCGCTGGGCATCACGCTGGTGGCCGACCGGCTGACCGTGCTGATGCTGGTGGTCTCCAGCGTGGTGCTGCTGGCCATCCTGCTGTACGCGGTCGGGCAGGGCGTGGTCGGGCACAGCGAGGCCCGGCCCAGCGTGTACTACCCGGCGTACCTGATGCTGTCGGCCGGGGTGTGCCTGTCGTTCCTGGCCGGCGACCTGTTCAACCTGTTCGTGGGCTTCGAGGTCATGCTGGCCTCCAGCTACGTGCTGATCACCTTGGCGCCCACCCCGGCGCGGATGCACGCCGGGACGATGTACGTGGTGGTCAGCCTGACGTCCTCGATCCTGTTCCTGACGACGATCGGGCTGACCTACACGGCGACGGGGACGGTCAACCTCGCCGACCTGTCGACGCGTACCGAGGACCTGCCGGCGGGGACGCGGACGGCGCTGGCGCTGATGTTCCTGGTGGTGTTCGGGATCAAGGGAGCGGTGGCGCCGCTGCACCTGTGGCTGCCCGACAGCTACCCGGCCGCCATCACCAAGATCACCGCCATCTTCGCGGCGCTGCTGACCAAGACCGCCGTGTACGCGATGATCCGCACCCAGACGCTGCTGTTCCCGCAGCACGACGTGGGCACCCCGCTGCTGGTGCTGGCCGCGCTGACCATGGTGGTCGGGTTGCTGGGGGCGCTGACCCAGCAGGACATCCACCGGATCCTGTCGTTCGTGCTGGTCGGCCATATCGGGTTCATGGTGTTCGGGCTGGCGCTGTTCTCGGTGGCGGGGCTGACCGGCGCGATCCTCTACCTCGTCCACCACATCATCGTGCAGGCGACGTTGTTCCTGACCAGCGACCTCATGCAGGACGAGACGGGGGAGACCTCGCTGGAACGGATCGGCGGGCTCGCCGGCGCCTCGGCGTTCACCGCCGTGCTGTTCTTCGTCCCGGCCATGAGCCTGAGCGGGGTGCCGCCGCTGTCGGGATTCGTCGCCAAACTGGCGCTGTTGCAGGCGGGATTCGGGTCCGGCCGGACGCTGGGCTACGCGGTGACGTCCGTGGCGGTGCTGGCCAGCCTGCTGACGCTGGTGGCGATGAGCCGGATCTGGACGATGGCGTTCTGGCGTCCCCGATCCCAGGCCCCCGCCCCCGAACTGCCGCCCGAGGAGAAGGCCGGGGAGGAGCCCGGCCTGTCGCGGCAGCAGCGCTACAGCCACCGGCTGGTGCGCACGGTGACGGCCGGCATGGTCGCCTGCGGGCTGGCGGTGGCGGTGCTGGCCGGCCCGCTGACCTCCTGGAGTGTGCAGGCCGCGGGCGACCTGCTCGACCGCACCGCCTACCAGCACGCCGTGCTGGGTGAGGAGGCCCCGTGAAGATCCGGCTGACCTCGCGGCTGGTGATGGCGGTCTGGCTGCTGGCGGTCTGGCTGGCGCTGTGGGGGCGGGCGGACGCCACCACGGTCATCGGCGGCTGTGTGCTGGTCGTGCTGGTCGGCCTGGCCACCCGGCTGCCGGCGCTGCCGATCTTCAGCCGGGTGCATCCCGCCCCGCTGGCCCGGGCGCTGGTGGCGTTCACCGCCGACCTGGTCGTCTCCAGCGTCGTCGTCGGGTGGTACGCGCTGCGCAGGACGGCGTCGGTGCGCGGCGGGATCGTCGCCGTGCGGTTCCGGTCCGGCACCGACGTGACGCTGCTCATGGTCGCGCACAGCGTCTCGCTGCGCCCCGGCTCGCTAGTGGTGGATGTCGACCGGCCCGGCTCGTTGCTTTACGTGCACGGGATGCCGATCCACGGTGAGCGGGACGCCGAGCGGGTACGGCGGGAGGTGCTCGACACCGAGCACAGGATCATGCGGGCGTTCGGCCCGCCTCGTCCGGGAGAGGAGGTGCGGCGTTGAACGCCGTCTACGCGGTGACCCTGGGGCTGCTGTCGGTGGCCGCGCTGCTGACACTGGTGCGGCTGCTGCGCGGGCCGACCGTGCTGGACCGGATCCTGGCGCTGGACGTGCTGTCGGTCCTGCTGGTCGGCGGGGTCGGGGTGCGGGCCGCCATGCTCGGCTCCACCGCCGACGTCGCCTCCCTGGTGGTGATCGCGCTGCTGGGGTTCGCCGGGACGGTCACCGCCGCCCGGCTGGCGGCCGAACGGGGGCGGCCGGAATGAGCGTCGCCGACCTGGTCACCGCCGTGCTGCTGCCGGCCGGGGCGATCTTCTCGGTGCTGGGCGCGCTCGGCATGGCCCGCTTCCCCGACCTCCTCACCCGGCTGCACGCCGCGACCAAGCCGCAGACCATCGGCCTGCTGCTGGTGCTGGCCGGGGTGGCGGCGCAGATGCACTCGATCTCCGCGGTCACCCCGCTGGTGCTGGTGGCGCTGTTCCAGCTCATCACCTCCCCCGTCATCGCGCAGACGATCGGGGCGGTGGCCTACCGCACCGGAGAGGTGGACCGCGGCATCCTCACCGTGGACGAGTCCGGCGACGGGGAGTAGCCGATGCCGTCGCATCCGGACACGCCGCCGCCCGCCACCCCGCCGCCCGCCACCCCGCGGTCGTCGCCGACCGTCCCGGCGGGGCTGCGCAACGCCGCGGTGACCGTGGCCTGCCTGCTGGTCCTCGCGGCGGCCCTCTACCTGCTGGTCTACCTGCTGGGCAGGCTGGCCCCGCTGACGCTGGCGGTCGTGGCGGCGCTGCTGATGGCCGCGCTGGTCTCCCCGGTCTCCGCCAAGCTGCGCCGGCTGCACGCCCCCGGCTGGCTGGCCGCCCTCGGCGGGGTGCTGACCCTGCTGGGGGCCGTCGCGCTGCCGCTGACGCTGATCACCGAACAGGTGGTCGGCCAGTGGTCCGGCCTGAGCGAGCAGGTCACCCGGGGCCTGCACCGGTTCCGCGAACTGCTGGTCAACGGCCCGCTGCCGATCAGCGAACGCCAACTGGACGCGGCGATCGAGGGGCTGATCAGGACCGTGCGCGAGGCGGCCCCCAGCCCGATCCGCGGGGCCGGCGCGGCGGTGGAGGTGCTGACGGCCGTGCTGCTGTCCCTCCTGCTGCTGTTCTTCCTGCTCAAGGACGGCCGGGAGATGACGCGCTGGGCGCTGAACCTGGCGCCCCGACGGCACCGGCAGCGGCTGGAGGCGGCGGCCGTCGAGGGCTGGCGGACCCTGGTCGCCTACATCCGGGGGACGTTCGTGATCGCCGCCGTCGACGCCACCGGCATCGGGCTGGCGCTGTTGCTGCTCGGCGTCCCGCTGGCGCTGCCGCTGGCCCTGCTGACGTTCATCGCCGCGTTCGTGCCGATCGTCGGCGCCACCGTCGCCGGGGCGATCGCGGTGCTGGTCGCGCTGGTCGGCAAGGGCGTCACCGCTGCGCTGCTGACGCTGGTCGCCGTCATCGGCGTGCAGCAGGCCGAGGGCCACCTGCTGCAACCCCTGATCATGGGGCGGGCGCTGCGGCTGCACCCGGCGGTCATCCTGGTCGCCGTCACGGCCGGCACCCTCCTCGGCGGCATCCCCGGAGCCCTCGTGGCCGTCCCGATCACCGCCATCACCTACCGCGTCACCCTCACCCTGCGCGCCCTGCGCACCACCGACCATCCCACCGAACCACCCCCCAAAGCCTCCGAGCCCGCCCCGGCCCCCAAAGCCACCAAGTCCGAACCGGCCCCCGCCCCGGCGCCCACCGGCCTCGCCCAGGACCCCGCCGAACAGCCGAGACAAGACCCCGGAGACAAAGCCCTCCAACCCGGCAAGAGCCACCGGACCACCGACGCCCACCACGACGACCCCGAGCACCGCTAGGCGCGAGACAGGCCCGGTCGCCCCCTCCTGGAGTGGACCGGGCCTGTTCGCGCTGGCCACCGCCTAGGGTTACGGGCTGGCCAGTGCCCTTTCCCGGCTCGGCGAGGGCGTCACGCAGCGCCTTCTCCAGCGCAGACGGGACACGCGGTCACCCTCAGCCTGGTGGATTCGTACGCAGCGAAGAAGGTCATGGACGGAGGCTGCTCGCCCGGCAGACCTCAAGCCGCCAAGTTCCCAACACCCACGGACGGCGACACGAAACCCGAGATATGCCGGGTCAGGCGCCGGCGAACTGGGTACGACGGACCTTCGGATCCCGGGTCCGTGGCTTGAACGTCGGCCATTCGGCCGTCCCACACCCCGCAGCATGCAGCGCAGCCCGCAGGTTCGCCGCGAACAGGCGAAACGCGTCGTCCTCGCTGTCCGCCTCGATCCCCATCAGCACGCTCACCCACCGGTCGGCGATCCGCACCGTCACATCCGGGTCGACGATCCCCGGGTCCACCTCGGCCAGGTCCAGCAGCTCGTCGGCGATGGCGTCGGTGAACTGGTCGAAGTCCTCGTCGGTACCGCCGTCAGGGTCAGCGCAGTCGAAGGTGAGGTCTGCAGCCAGGTGGTAGATCATCGGGCTTCACCGTCCTTCCAGCACGTGGCCCGGTGCAGCTGACCGAGCAGGTTCTTTACATAGTTCGGGTCTGAGGGGGTCAGCGCCATTGACTTCTTGCACTTGCGTGGACAAGGGCAATACATCCGCCAGTAACGTTTGCCTCGTTCGACCCGCCAGCCTCGCCGCTCTGCCTCCTTGCGTACTGCTTCAAGCTCCTTACGGAGGTTCGGGGACATGGGGGTGTTCCCTTGCTGCCGAGTGTAGGTGGGGACCTCATGGTGGCCTAGAGCAGGGTTCGATACTTGGCGATTCCGATATGAACATGGGACGTAGCGGTAAGTGACCGAACCCGGACAGCAGGGGTAGACACGCGTCACCCAGCTCGAATCTCTGCGTTCTACTGAGCCCGGACTCGCCGGATCCCTGCGATGCCCGCATGGCAGGCGGCGGGAGTGGTCAGGGGAGGGAGCGGGTGACCAGCTTGGTGACGTGTTCGACCGTGGTGATGCCCTTTTTCAGGGAGGGGCTGCGGTCGGACAGCACTGCGATCAGGTAGTCGTGGGTGCCGGTTCGGACCCGGCCGATGCTGTTGACGACCCAGCGGCCGTCGTCGGCGGTGCGCGGGAGCCAGCCGTTCTTCAGGGCGACCGGGGAGCCGGGAGCGGCGGCGCTGACGCCCCAGTCCTGGCCGGCGCTCACCGAGCTCATCAGGGACAGCGCGTAGGCGCGGCTGCGGGCGTCGAGCGGGCCGTCGCCGGCGGCCAGGACGGACAGCAGACGGACCTGGTCGTGGGCGCTGGTGCTGGTCAGGCCCCAGTAGCCGCCGGACGCGGGGGTCGTCTCGGTCAGCCCCAGGGTCTGGTTGGCCCGGGTGAGGCCGGGGGCTCCGCCGATGGCGTTCCACAGGGTGGTGGCGGAGGCGTTGTCGCTTTTGCGGATCATCCGGGCGGCGAGCTCCCGCTCTTCCTCGGTGAGGTCGCGGCGGGCCTGCTGGGCCTGGAGCAGCAGGGCGGCCAGGATGTCGGCCTTCACGATGCTGGCGGTCGGAAACCGTTGCGAGGAACCGTAGGCGTAGAAGGTGCCCGTCGCCAGGTCGCGCACCTCGACCGACAGCCGCCCCCCTTCCCGGCCGGCCAGGTAGCCGGCGACGGACCGGGTGAGCGCCGCGCTGCGGCTTTCCTCCAGGGGAACGAGACCGGTGGGCGCGGCGGACACCGCATCCTCATACCCGTGCGAGGGCCAGGGCACGAGCACACCGGCCAGGAGCGCGATCACGAGTCCGGCCGTCAGGACGGCGAGACGGCCGCCGCGGCCACGCGCCCGCCCGTTCACCTCGGCCACCGGCGGGCGGGAACGGACCGGGCCAGAACGCGGTCATTGCGCCTGTGACCTGCGGAAAGGTCGATGTAGGGGGGTTCGTCCACCGACATGGGGCCAGACCCTGACGGGCCTGCCTGAACGCAACCGCAGACCTGGCTGAAAGTTGTCTGAAGATCATGCGAGGGCGCTCCGGGACGGACGGCCCTGCGGCCTGCGGGAAGTGGGGTGCCCCTGCACCCCGGCGTTAATCCGTTGCCGGTGCGGATCGCCCTCAGTAGCTTGATCGCCATGTCCAGGCTGCCGGAGCTCTACATCGCCGCCGACGTGGAAGCCGACGGGCCGATACCCGGCCCCTACAGCATGATCTCGCTCGGGATGGCGGTCGTCGGCCGCCCCGACCTCACCTTCTACACCGAGCTGCGGCCGATCTCCGACGAGTTCGTGCCCGCGGCGCTGGCCGTGTCGGGGCTCGACCGCGACCGCCTGCTGCGGGAGGCCCCGCCGGCCGAGGAGGCGATGGCGGCCGCCGCCAAGTGGATCAACGGCCTGCGGACCATCGGCCGGCCCGTCTTCCTGGCCGGCCCCGCCGTCTGGGACGGGATGTACATCCACTGGTACTTCCTGCGGTTCCTCGGCAAGAGCCCGTTCAGCGCCAGCGGTGCGGGCATCGACCTGCGCAGCTACTGGATGGGCCGTAACGGCTGCGAGTGGGCCGCCTCACGCAAGAGCGACATCAAGCAGAAGCTGAAGCTCACCGGCCTACCGCACACCCATCACGCGCTGGAGGACGCCCTGGAGCTCGCCGCCGTCTTCGAGGCGATGCTGGCCTCCCGCGAGGACACGCCGCCCGCCGACGGCTGAGCCCACGCGGACGCCGGACGGGCCAGGGCGGCGGTCGCCTCCCCTCGGCTACCGGACAGCCCCTCGGCTACCGGACAGGGTGCGCGCTCGGCCAGGTGAAGGCCAGGCTGCCGCCGACGTCCAGGGCGTTCCAGAGCGGGGCGACCTCGTCGAGCCTGGCCAGCACACGCTCCACCGCCGGCCTGTCCTCCTCGGAGATCTCCGGCTCCGTGACCCACGGGGGCCGCTCGCCCCGGCTGAGACGGCGGCGCCTCCAGGCCAGGTCGCAGACTGCGGCCAGGTGCTCGGAGCGGGCCATGTCCGCCGAGCCCGCATGGTCCTTCTCGCGCAGATGGGCCTCGCGCTTCTTCAACCTGCGCTGCTTTCGGCTGCGTTCGCGCCGCCCCGGTACATCCCCCAGCAGCAGGAAGCTCCCGCCGCCCTTCGCCGCCCGCCCGTACAGCCCCGCCGACAGCTTCAGTTCGGCTTCCACGATGTAGTGAACGAGGTCGTGCGGAATATGGTCGTCGTACCCGGGGGCCGGATCCATTCCTCGCGGCGGCGCTCCCGGCGCGGTGATGGTCAACCCATAACGCCGTTCGCCCGTCCGCGTGAAGACCACGTCCATGCCGTCACCGTAGGACGGCCATATCGTCGTCGGCACCTCAATTTCCGCCGGCAGCCCGGCGGACGGCATCGCTTCCGGCCCCTGGGGCCGTCACAGGCGCTTGCCCTCCAGGCGGTGCAGGGTCGTTTCGGCCTCGGTGATGATGCGGTCGATGAGGTCGGCGACGGTGGGGAGATCGTCCAGGACGCCGGTCACCTGGCCGGTGGGCAGTACGCCGGCCTCGGGACGGCCCTCCACCAGGGCGGCCCTGATGAGCAGGGGAACGTTGATGGAACTGGCCACCTGGAAAAGGGTCATGTCCTGCTCGCGGCGCATCGCCAGGCCCTCGCGGACGGCCTTCAGCGGGGACTGGCCGGTCAGTTCGCGCAGGCGGGTACTGGCGCGCAGGATGCGTACGCCCCGCCGCCACGAGGACTCGCCTTCCAGGGCGGTGATGAACGGGGTGGAGATGACGCGCTGTGGCATCCCGTCGACGGCGGTGGTCACCAAGGTCTGGGTGACTCCGGCCTTCAGGTAATCCTGCTTGACGTGCTCGGGGACGCGGCTGTCGGCGGTGAGCAGGAAGCGGGTGCCCATGGCGACGCCGTCCGCCCCGTAGGCCAGGGCCGACACCAGGCCGCGCCCGTCGTGGAAGCCGCCCGCCGCCAGCACCGGGATGTCGGCGCCCACGGCGTCCACGACCTGGGGCAGCAGCAGGGAGGTGGGGACGGAGCCGGTGTGGCCGCCGCCCTCACCGCCTTGGGCGATCACCGCGTCCACGCCCAGCGCGGCGACCTTCTCCGCGTGCCGCCGCATGCCGACGGTGCACACGCACAGCACGCCCGCGTCGTGCAGCGCCGAGACGGTGTCCTTGGTCGGGGCGCCCGCGAACGACACCACGCGCACCCCCTCGTGGGCCAGCGCTTTGACCCGTTCGGCGATGTCGGGCTGGTCGGGACGCAGGTTCACCCCGAACGGCGCGTCGGTGCGCTCGCGCATCTCCCGGACGGCCGTCAGCATCTGCTCGTCCGACATCGTGACGGCCGCCAGGATCCCCAGCCCCCCGGCCGCCGCGGTGGCCGCCGTCAGATGGACGCCCGACACCCACCCCATGCCGGTCTGCACGATCGGATACCGCACCCCGAACAACTCGCACACCCGCGTACGCAGCGCCGGATGCATCACACCACCCCCCGCCACCCGGCCCGAGACGACCGCGAACGACCACGGGCGGACGGTGCCGGACGCGTCGAGCGCATCAGTCCTTCACCTCGCGCAGCCGCAGGCCGCCCGGGTCGAGGCGTTCGATGGCGGCCAGCTCGTCGGGGGTGGGCAGGCGGGTCTGCGGGACTTCGTCGGGGATGGCCAGCTCGAAGCCGGTCGCCGCGACGACCTCCTCGACGGTGACGCCGGGGTGGACCGAGCGCAGCCGCATCCGGTGGTCGGGGGTCTCGAAGTCCAGCACGGCCAGGTTCGTGATCACCTGGCGGAGGTCGTGGAAGCGCGCCACCTCGCCCAGCTCGGCCGCCCGGTCGTAGCCGATGCCGCAGACCAGATCGACCTTCTCCACGAACACCCGGGTGCCGTGGTTGGGGACCCAGTAGCTGGTCGGGTTGTTGATGGTGTTCCCGGGGGCGCCGCGGAAGCCGATGAGCTGGCGGGCGGGCCGGTCGGGATCGGGGCCGATGGCCGCGATGTTCTGGTTGCCGTACCGGTCGATCTGGCTGGCGCCCATCATCACGTGCCGCCGGCCGTTCCACAGCACGTCGAACATCCGCCGGTACGGGTTCCAGCCCTCGACCACCTCGGGGGCGGCGCCGAGCGGGTGGACCTCACCGGCCAGGTGCGCCTCCCCGTCGGTCATCACCAGCCGGGGCTCATGCAGCGCGCGGGCCAGCCGGCCGCCGAGGACCGGCAGGTTCCCGATGGGGTTGGCGAGGATCTCGCCGTCGCCGCGGAAGCAGTCGGCGATGGCGACCGCGCACACGTCCGCCCGTCTCACCTGCTGAGCCACGTGCGTCATCCCTTCACCCGGGCCTGGTAGGCGGGCTCGTCCAGCCCGTCGATCCACTCCTTGCGGAACCGCTCCCAGCCGTCGGGGTCCTTGGCGGAGGCCGCGTAGTCCCGCTGGAACGCCTCGTCGCGCGGGTAGTCGGGCGCGCAGGAGGTGGGGTGCGCGCCGCCCGGGGCCTCCACCACCCCGTCCACCATCAGCCGGGTGACCTTCAGCGACTGCACCGGGCCGGCGGCGGTCAGCTCGGCGGTCGGCACGATCCGCTCACAGGACAGGAAGCGCAGCCCGGCCGCCTCCAGGAACAGGTCGTCGAAGTACGGGTCGGGGCCGAGGACCTGCCCGTTGCCGCCCGCGTCGGCCCGGTTGACGTGGACGATCGCCGCGTCCAGGTGCAGCGCGGGCACGGCGATCAGCTCCTCGTGGGTGCCGCCCGGGGCGGGGTAGGGGGAGGTCACCGTGCGCAGCGACGGGTCGAGGCGCGGCAGGTCGGAGCCCAGGCCCACCCGCGTCGGCAGGAACGGCACCCGCCAGGCCGCCGCCTGCAGTCCGAGCAGCATCATGCCCTCGTCCACCTGCCGGGCCGCGACCGCCCCGGACTCGCGGGCCCTGCGGAAGTGGGGCTCCAGCGCGATCGTGTCCAGCGAGACGAACGCGAAGACCACCTCCCGGACCTTGCCCGCCGCGCACAGCATCCCCACGTCGGGGCCGCCGTAGGAGACCACGGTCAGATCCCGCAGCGGCGACCGGCAGATCTCCCGGACGATCGACATGGGCTTGCGCCGGCTGCCCCAGCCACCGATGCCGACGGTCATCCCGTCGGCCAGCCGGCCGACGACCTCCGCCTCCGACATCCGCTTGTCGTTCACGTTGTCCTCGCTCGTGTCGTTCGTTCGCCCGCCGCCCGTGTCACTGGTCGAACTTCGCGTCACGCCCCTCGACGAAGGCGGCGCGGGCCTCGTCGGAGACTCCCGACAGGTTGAGCTCGAAGGTGAAGCCCTGCTCGTAGCGGTAGCTGCGGCGGACGTCCCACAGGTCGATGCCGTTCAGCGACTCCTTGGCCGCGCGGATCACCCGGCCGCTCTTGGCGGCGATGCCGCGGGCCACCGCGAACGCCTCGTCCCGGAGCCGGTCGGCGGGCACGACCGCCAGTACCGAGCCCCAGGCGTGCAGCTCCCGGGCGGTGGCGGGCTCGGCCGTGTAGACCATGGCGCGCATCTTGTGCTGGGGGACCAGCCGGGCCAGGTGGGTCGCGGCGCCGAGCGCGCCCCGGTCCACCTCGGGGAGCCCGAACGTGGCGTCCTCGGCGGCCACGATGATGTCGGAGTTGCCGACCAGCCCGATGCCGCCGCCCAGGCAGAAGCCGTTGACGGCGGCGACGACCGGGACCTCGCACTCGTAGACGGCGGCGAACGCGGCGAAGCAGCCGCGGTTGGCCCCGATGAGCGCGTCGTATCCCGGATCGGCCTGGAGCTCCTTGATGTCCACCCCGGCGTTGAAGCCACGGCCCTCGGCGCGCAGCACCAGTGCCCGGACGGCCGGGTCGCCGCCGAGCGTGCGGACGGTGTCGGCCAGCTCGAACCACCCGGCCACGGTGAGCGCGTTGACCGGAGGCCGGTCCATGACGACCTCGGCGATCCCGCGGTCGGGCCCGTCGTCGTGGACCCGCCACACGATGGCGCCGCTCGGCGTTCGCTGCACCTGGCTCCTCCCGATGCGTCCCGGAGGACTGCAAGCATCGACGGTCACGGCCCGGCACGGCGGAGCCGTCCCACTGAGCGGGTCTGGACCCCGCCCGACACGGCTGTGAGGCTCTTCACACCGGTCGGCGCGGTGCCGGGTCGGCCGGTGGGTTCCGGCCTGGCGGGTGTGTTCTCCCGGTGGGCGGCGGTGCTCCTACTGGATGGGACGGGAAGCGGTCCGGTCTTTGCCGTCGTGCGAGAGTTTCCCGGCCGCCTGACCGGACCGGCGGCAGGCGGCACGGCTGTGATCGTCGCGGAGCCGTCCGCCGTGGTGGTGCGCGGTACCGGCCGTGGCCGGGTGCGCGTCCGGCGCGGTGGCCGCGGGCGGGACGGTCGTACTGGTCCGAGCGTGGGAGTCGGGTGGGAGTCGAGATTGAGCGGTTTGCTGGAAGGCCGGGTCGTGCTGGTCACGGCGGCGGCGGGAGCCGGGCTCGGCTATGCGACCGCCAAGCGGTGCGCCGAGGAGGGCGCCCGCGTGGTGATCAGCGACATGCACGAGCGCAGGCTGGCCGAGGCCGCCGAGCGGCTCACCGAGGTCATGGGAGACAAGCCGGCCGCGATCGGCTGTGACGTCCGTGACACCGCCCAAGTGGACGCGCTGATCGAGGCGGCCGTACGGGCCGAGGGGCGCATCGACGTCCTGGTCAACAACGCCGGGCTGGGCGGTGACCGGCCGGTCGTGGAGATGACCGACGCCGAGTGGGACCGGGTCGTCGACGTCAGTCTCACCAGTGTCTTCCGCGCCACCCGGGCGGCGCTGCGGCACATGCTGCCCCGCCGGTCGGGCGTGATCGTCAACATGGCGTCGGTGTCGGGCTGGCGGGCTCAGGTCAACCAGGCGCACTACGCGGCGGCCAAGGCGGGCGTCATGGCGTTCACCCGCTGCGTGGCGCTGGAGGCGGCCCCGGCGGGAGTACGCGTCAACGCGGTCGCGCCCAGCCTGGCCATGCACCCGTTCCTGGAGAAGACGGTCAGCCGGGAACTGCTGGAGGAGCTGACCTCGCGCGAGGCGTTCGGCCGGGCCGCGACACCGGAGGAGGTGGCCAACGTCGTGGTCTTCCTGGCCAGCGACCTGTCGTCGTACATGACCGGCGAAGTGGTCTCGGTCAGCAACCAGCACCCCTGAGGAACATCGATGACCGAGGAAGCGGCCTGCCACGAGCGGCGCGGCGGCGTCAAGGAGCACTGCTGATGGACCTGACCTACACGCCCGCCGAGGAGGCGTTCCGCAAGGAGGTGCGCGAGTGGCTGGCGGCCAACGTGCCCGCCGAGCCGCTGCCGTCCCTGGACACCCCGGACGGCTTCGCCGCCCACCAGGAGTGGGAACGCAAGCTGTACGACGCCCGCCTGTCGGTCGTGACCTGGCCGGAGGAGTACGGCGGACGTAGCGCCACCCTGGCCGAGTGGCTCATCTTCGAGGAGGAGTACTACCAGGCCGGCGCCCCCGTCCGGGTGGGCCAGAACGGCATCTTCCTGCTCGCCCCGTCCCTGTTCGAGTTCGGTACGGACGAGCAGCGGCGGCGCTACCTGCCTCCCATGGCGGCCGGTGAGGAGGTGTGGGCGCAGGGCTGGTCGGAGCCCGAGGCGGGCAGCGACCTGGCCGCCGTCCGTTCCCGCGCGGTACGCACCGACGGCGGATGGCTGCTGTCGGGCCAGAAGACGTGGAGCTCCCGCGCCGCCTACGGGCACTGGCTGTTCGGCCTGTTCCGCACCGACCCCGGCTCGTCCCGCCACCACGGGCTCACCTACTTCCTGGTGCCGCTGGACGCCGAGGGCGTCACCGTCCGGGGCATCCGCCAGCTCGACGGGGAGCCCGGCTTCGCCGAGGTCTTCTTCGACGAGGTGTTCGTCCCCGATGACCAGGTGCTCGGCGCGGTCGGCAAGGGCTGGCAGGTGGCGATGTCCACCACCGGCTCCGAACGTGGCCTGACCCTGCGCTCTCCCGGCCGCTTCATGGCCGCCGCCGACCGCCTGGTGTCGCTGGCCCGCGCCGCCGCCGGTGGCCTGGGCGAGGCCGAACGCCTGGAGGTGGCGCGGGCCTGGACGAACACCGACGCCTACCGGCTGTTCACCTTCCAGACCCTCACCCGTGTGCAGGACGGCGAGACCATCGGCCCCGAGTCCAGCATCAACAAGATCTTCTGGTCCGAGGCCGACCTGCACCTGCACGAGACCGCGCTGCGCGTCCTCGGCGCCCGGGGCGAGCTGACCGGCCGGGCCCCCGACGCCGCGGACGCCGGCCGCTGGCTGGACGGCTTCCTATTCTCGCTGGCCGGCCCCATCTACGGCGGCACCAACGAGATCCAGCGCAACATCATCGCCGAACGCGTCCTCGGCCTGCCCCGCGAGCCCCGCCCCGCCGGGAAGGGACCGGGCGGCCCCGGCAAAGCACCGGCGGGACCAGGCCCGTCCGCCCCACGCTCCGCGGATTCGGTGGCCGTCTCCTCGGACGGTCGCCCCGGAGCACGGGCGGAGCAGGAGGCGTCCGGTCCGCGCTCGGGGAATCCGGCGGCCGTTCCGGAGAAGAGCGGGTCGGGTGACCGTGCACTGGCGGATTCGGCCTCTGGCGGAGCGGGGCGGATGCGGTTCGGTCTGACGGGGGAGCAGCGGCAGTTCGGGACGGTGGTCGGGGAGTTGCTGGCCAAGCCGGACGCCGATCGCTGGGCCGCGCTGGCCGAGCTGGGGGTGACGGGCGTGCTGGTCCCCGAGGAGCACGGTGGCCTCGGCGGTGATGAGACCGACCTGCTGGCCGTGCTGGAGCAGGCCGGGCGCGGCGCGCTGGCCGAGCCGGTCGTGGAGGCGGCGGTGGCCGCCCGGGTTCTGGCCGGTCTCGGCGGTGAGCCGGCCGCCGAGTGGCTGCCGAAGCTGGCCTCCGGTGAGTCCCTCGTGGTCTTCGCGGACGGTCCGTACATCCCGTACGGCGACCGGGCCGGTCTCGTCCTCGTCGAACGGGACGGCGCGCTGTGCGTCGCCGAGCCCGGTGCGGCGCAGCCGTCCACCGACCCGGCCCGCAGGCTGTCCGGCATCGCCCGCACGACCCCGATCGGCGAAGGGGAACGGGTCGGCGCCCTCCTCGCCGAGGCCCGCGACCGGGGGGCCGCGCTGACCGCCGCCTATCTGGTCGGCGTTGCCCGCCGCATGATCGACATGGCCGTCGGGCACGCCGGGGAACGCGTCCAGTTCGGCCGTCCCATCGGCTCCTTCCAGGCCGTCAAGCACCACCTGGCCGACGCCCTGGTGGCGGTCGAGTTCGCCCGTCCGCTCGCCTACCGCGCCGCGTACTCGCTGGCCACGCAGGCTCCCACCGCCTCCCGCGACGCCTCGATGGCCAAGGCGGCGGCCTCCGAGGCCGCCCTGCGCACCGCCCGTACGGCCCTGCAGGTCCACGGCGCCATCGGCTACACCCTCGAATACGACCTGCACCGCTGGATGCGCCGTGCCTGGACCCTCGCCGCGGCCTGGGGCGACGCCACCCACCATCAGCGCCGCGTCGCCATCGCGCTGCTCGACACCCAGAACACCCCGGAACGCCTTCCGTAGCGAGATCAGGTGTGCTGCGCCTGGGGTCTGAGGCGGTGCCACCCGTCGTCGCCGTGCCGCCCGACGTTCAGGGCGGCCTCGGACATCTCTCCTCGCGGGACGCGAGTTCCGCGCTGGAGTTTCGGCGTCAGAGCGCGTGCGTTGAGCGGTGCGGGGTCAGGGGGTGGTCAGGGTGGCCATGGCGCGGTCCGGTTCCCAGTGGGCGCGCAGGGAGGTGATCAGGCCGGTGTCGTCGACCGTGTAGACGATCACGCAGTCGATCGTCATGGTGGTGCCGCCGTCCAGGGTGGTGGTGATGGTGGTGACGTTGGCGCAGCAGGGGCCGTTGGCGAAGGAGTCGGCGACGTGGAAGTGGAACGCGCGTACCGTGCTGACGTGGTCGTCCCAGAACTTCCCGATGCCGTCGTGGCCGTGGTGGCCCTTGCCCGTGGGGTCGAGCATCGAGGGGCCGACGGGGTCCTCAACGAGGGCGTCCGGGGCGAACAGGGCGAGCCAGTCCTCTTTACGGCCGGCGATGGCCGCGGCCATGGACCGTTGCGCGGCCCGGCGGGCGGGGTGGTCGCCGTCGGGTGCCTGCCAGACGATGGCGGGGGACTCGCTCATGGCTGAACTGTAACGTGTTCTCGTTTCTGGTCAAGGGTGGCCGCCCGGCGCGTTCCACCGGGCCGCCGGGCGGGTACCGGACGGGCGCCGGACGGGCGCCGGACGGGCGCCGGATGGGCGTCGGGCGGGTTCAGCCGACCTTGGCGATCACCGACTCGGCGAAGCGCTCCAGGTGCTCGATCTTCTTGGCCAGCGGCTGGGTGTCCGGGCCTTTGACGTAGGGGTTGCGGAAGCCGACGATCAGGTCGGTGACGCCCTTGTCGGCCAGCCGCTTCACCCCGTCCACCGTGTACGCCTCGGGGGAGATGGCGTGGATCTCGAAGGGCCGGTCGGCGGTGCCCTCCTCGGCGCGCAGCGCGGCCAGCCTGGCCAGCAGCGTGTCCAGTTCGCCGGGGTCGCCGCCGCCGTGCATCCAGCCGTCGCCGAGCCGGGCGGCCCGGCGCAGCGCCGCCTCGCTGTGCCCGCCGACCAGGATGGGGATCGGCTCGGTGGGGGCCGGGGACATCTTCACCGGCGGCAGGTCGTAGAACTCGCCGTGGTACTCGAAGTAGCCGCCGCCGGTCAGCCCGCGGATGACCGCGATGGCCTCGTCCATCCGCCGGCCGCGCCGCGCCCACGGCACCCCCATCACCGCGAAGTCCTCCGGCCACGGGCTGAGCCCGACGCCCAGGCCCAGCCGGTTGCCGGTCAGGAAGGCGAGCGAACCGGCCTGCTTGGCGACCAGCACCGGCGGGCGGACCGCCAGTTTGAGCACGAACGGCGTGAACCGGATCGTCGAGGTCACCGCCCCCATGGCCGCGATCAGGGTGAACGTCTCGACGAAGCTCTTGTCCTCCAGGAACTCCCGGTCGCCGTCGGCGGTGTACGGATAGCCGGCGTCCGACTCCCGTGGATAGACCAGGGAGTCGGCCACGGCGATGCTGCTGTATCCGGCCGCCTCGGCGGCCTGGGCCAGCGGCAGGTGGTACGACGGGTCGGTCATGGCCTCGGCATAGGTGAACCGCATGGCACGGAGCATAGTAGAACGTGTTTCAGTTTCAATATGCCGGCCGGTGGGGCGTGCGGCCGCGGACCTCTGGCACGCCCGTCTCATAACCGTCTCGAAACTGTCGCACTACCGTCGCGAAACCCGGGCGGCCGTCGCGGGGTCAGGATCCGGCGAGATGGCGGTAGACCGTGGCGCGGGAGACGCCGAGCGCGGCGGCGATCTCGGTGACGCTGTGCGTGCCGGCCGCGTACATCCGGCGGGCCTGCGCGCCCTTGTCGCCGTCCATCACGCTGGGCCGCCCGGCCCGCCGCCGGGCCGGGCGGGGCGGCGGCGCAGGCGGGCCGGGCGGGCCGGGCGGGCCGGCGGACGGCGGCCCGTCGGGCGCCGGGGCCAGCAGGGTCCGCACGCCCGCCAGGATCTCGGCCCGGATGCGCTCGTCCGGCACGTCCGGGAAGAACATCACCGGGTCGCTGATCATCGCGATCGCCTGCACCGCGCGCACGCCCCGGCGCAGGTCGGGGTCCGGACCGGCGACGATCTGGTGGACCTGCTCGATCAGCCCGACGAACCGCTGGAACGCGTGGTCGTGCGCCAGCAGCGTCAGGTCGTGCATCAGGACGCGCAGCAGCCTGCGGTGCCGCAGGTAGGCGTCCAGGACGTATTCGATCATCACCCACCGCGCCCGGTCCGGGTCGGGGCGCACGGCGGCCTCGTCCAGGGCCTGCCTGATGGACTCCTCCACGTCCTCGGTCAGCGGCTCGCTGAGCGCGGCCAGCAGATGGGCCTTGGACGGGAAGTGGTAGAAGACCGCCGCCTTGGTCAGCCCCAGCCGCTCGGCGATCTCGCGCATGGAGGTGCGCTGGTAGCCCTGTCCGGAGAACAGGTCGAGCGCGGTCTCCAGGATCCGCGCACGGGTGTCAAGGGCCGTTGTGCCGTCCACTCCTTCACCCTAGGGCTCTGGCCCGTCCGAGGGCGGAGCCCGTAGGCTGTCCACTGACCGACGGTCAGTGCGGTACGGGCGCCCGTCCCGCCGCACGGCCGGACTGCGGCGACGACGAGGACCTTCGCGATGACGGATGCGATCACGGTTTCCGACCTGACCAAGACCTTCGGGGACGTACGGGCACTGGACCGGTTGAATCTCACGGTCCGGGCCGGGGAGGTGCACGGCTTCCTCGGCCCCAACGGCGCCGGGAAGTCCACCGCCCTGCGCGTGCTGCTCGGGCTGCTGCGCAGGGACTCCGGCGAGGTCCGCGTGCTCGGCGGCGACCCCTGGCGGGACGCCGTGGCGCTGCACCGCCGCCTGGCCTACGTGCCCGGCGATGTGAACCTGTGGCCCAACCTGTCCGGTGGCGAGGCGATCGACCTGTTCGGCTCGCTGCGCGGCGGGCTCGACAAGGCCCGGCGCGAGGAGCTGATCAAGCGGTTCAAGCTCGACCCGACCCGCAAGTGCCGCACCTACTCCAAGGGCAACCGGCAGAAGGTAGCCCTCGTCGCGGCGTTCGCCTCCGACGTCGAGCTGTACATCCTGGACGAGCCGACCTCCGGCCTCGACCCCCTGATGGAGGCGGTCTTCCGCGACTGCGTCGAGGAGGCCAGGCGGGCCGGCCGCACCGTGCTGCTGTCCAGCCACATCCTCGCCGAGGTGGAGGCGCTGGGAGACCGGATCAGCATCATCCGCGAGGGCCGGATCGCCGAGTCCGGGACGCTGGCCGAGCTGCGCCACCTCACCCGCACCTCGATGTCGGTGGAGACCGCCCGGCCCATCACCGGCCTGGACGCGCTGTCGGGCGTCCACGACCTGCACGTCGACGGCACCCGCGCCCGCTTCCAGGTCGATGCCGAGCAGATGGGCGCCGTGCAGCGCCACCTCGCCGAGCTCGACGTGCGCACCCTCACCAGCACCCCGCCCACGCTGGAGGAGCTGTTCATGCGGCACTACGGCGACCGCCCCGAGCCGCCCGGCGACCGGGACGCCGAGGCGACCGCCGCCAGGGCGGGGAGGGCCTGATGGGCGCGTTCACCGGCACCGCCCGGCTGGCCCGGCTGGCGCTGCGCCGCGACCGCGTTCAGCTACCGGTCTGGCTGGTGGCGCTGACCGTGACCGTGGCCGCGAGCGCGTCCAGCGTCACCAGCCTGTACGACACCGAGCAGGAGCGCCGGTCCTACGCGCTCACCAACGCCGGCAGCGCGGTCTCCCGGGTGTTCAACGGCGGACTCGCCGAGCCCAGTGCCGGCGCGATCGCGATGGCCGAGACCTTCAGCTTCGCCGGCGTGCTGATCGCGCTGATGAGCCTCATGGCGGTGGTGCGGCACACCCGGCAGAACGAGGAGACCGGCCGGGCGGAGCTGGTCGGGGCGGCCGTCGTCGGCCGGTACGCCATGCTGACCGCCGCACTGCTGGTCACCGTCGCCGCCAACGCGGTGCTGGCGCTGCTGCTGGCGGGGGCGCTGGTCGCGGCCGGGCTGCCGGTCGCCGGTTCGCTGGGCGCCGGGCTGGCGTTCGGGGCGGTGGGCACGGCCTTCGCCGGGATCGCCGCGGTCACCGCCCAGGTCTCCCAGAGCGCCCGCGGGGCCAACGGCCTGGCCGGCGCCGTCCTCGGCCTGATGTTCCTGCTGCGCGGCATCGGGGACGGGCTCGCCGAGCCCACGGACGGCGGCCTGCGGGTCGTCAGCCTGTGGCCGTCGTGGCTGTCGCCGCTGGGCTGGGGCCAGCAGATGCAGCCGTACACCGGCGGACGCTGGTGGGTGCTCGGCCTGTACGCGGCGTTCTTCGCGGCCATGGTGTGGACGGCGTACCGGCTGACCGACCACCGTGACGTCGGCACCGGGATGATGCCGGTGCGCCGGGGCCCGGCGACCGCCCCGCGCGGCCTGCTCAGCCCGTTCGGCCTGGCCTGGCGGCTGCAGCGCGGCGTGCTGCTCGGCTGGGGGGCGGGCGTGGCCGTCATGGCCGTGTCGATGGGCGTGCTCGGTGACGAGGCCGAGGAACTGCTGGGCGGCAACGAGGACCTCGAACAGTACTTCGCCGAACTCGGCGGGGGCGGCGCCAACCTGGTCAGCGCCTACTTTGCCACGATCACGGCCCTGTTCGGCATCGTCATCACCGGATACACCGTCCAGGCCCTGCTGCGGATCCGCGCGGAGGAGACCGGCCCGCTGGAGGCGGTGCTGGCCACCGCGGTGAGCCGGCCGCGCTGGATGCTGAGCCACATCACCTGCGCGGTGCTCGGCACGGTGGCGCTGCTGCTGCTCACCGGCCTGGGGCACGGCCTGTCCTACGGTCTGGTCGCCGGTGACATGTCGCAGACGCCGGATCTGCTCGGCGCGGCCCTGGCGCAGCTCCCGGCCACACTGGCGCTGGCCGGTGTGGTGGTCGCCGTGCTGGGCCTGCTGCCGCGCTGGGCGGTGGCGCTGTCGTGGACGGCCCTCATCGGGTGCCTGTTCACCTCACAGCTCGGCCCGGTACTGGAACTGCCGCAGGCGGTCATGAACATCTCGCCGTTCACCCACGTCCCGTACCTGCCCGTCGCCGATCCCGCCGCCACCCCGATGGTGGTCCTGACGGCCGTCGGCGCAGCCCTCATCGCCATGGGAATCGGCGCGTTCCGTAACCGCGACCTGGCCCTCTGACGCAAAGAGCCCGCCACGTCACCCGTGTGCCGTGGCGGGCTCGCCGCGACGCCGCGACCTGGCCCTCTGACGTCGTCATCCGTGCCGTGGCAGGCCCGCCATGACGGACTCGCAGAACCGTTGTGGCGGGATCGTGCTCCCTTCCCTATGCCGGGGCTGTCACCATTGGTGCGGTCTGGACGTGTGAGGGAAGTGGGCCGTGAGCGGGGTCGTGTACCAGGGGCCGCCACCGCGGTCGAACGCGGGCGCCAAAGCGGTGTTGCAGGAGGCCGAAGCCCTGCTGGACGCGGCCCGTACGCTCCGGGCCGACCACGAACGGGCCCGCGCCGAGGTCCACCAGGCGCTGCACCCCATCCGCGCCGGGCTGGCCAAGGGCGAGCTGGCGCGCATCCCCACCTCGCGGCTGAAGGACGTCACCGGGGGACGGCTGCGGCTGAACAGCCTGGAGCAGGCGGGCCGCACCAACGTCCTCCAGATTCTGGAAGCCGGCCCGTACGGGCTGCAACTGCTGCCGGGGGTCGGGCCGCAGACCGCGTCGCAGGCGTACGCCGCCGCCCAGCAGATCGCCCGCGCGGTCGAGGAGACCGTGACCCTGCGGATCGACGTCGAACGCCAGCACGACCCGGCCATGACGGCGCTCGTGGTGGCGCTGCACCGGCTGGTGGCGGCAGGTCCGCAGCTCCCGCGCACCGTCGAGCTGGCCGCCTCGATCGAGGAGGCGCTCGGGCCGGCGGTGGCCGCCGCGCGTCCCGCCCGCAGCAGGCTGCGCATGGCCTTCACCGGGCGCGCCCGCCGGGAGGAGATCTGGCAGGCCGTCGAACGGGTCGAGCAGGTGCTCGCGGGCGCCCGGGACACGCGCACCGCGTTCGCCCAGGCGTCGGCGGACCTGCTCCGCCCGCTCGCGTCCGGCATCGAGGCGTGGACCGACTTCGAGCACGACTCCGCCGCCTACTACGGCCTGCTGGTCGAGATCGCCGGGCTGGAGCCCGACCGGGCCACCGCCGAGGGCCACCTGCCCGGCGAGATCGCCGACCGGGTCAGGGCACAGCCGCTGGACGACACGCACTGCCGGGTCTCGCTGCGCGGCTACCAGGCGTTCGGTGCCCGCTTCGTGCTGGCGCAGCGGCGGGTGATCCTCGGGGACGAGATGGGCCTGGGCAAGACCATCGAGGCCATCGCGGTCCTGGCGCACCTGCGGGCGGAGGGCGCCGGCCACTTCCTGGTGGCCTGCCCCGCCAGCGTTCTGATCAACTGGCTGCGGGAGGTCGAGGCCCGCAGCACGCTGCGCGCGGTCCGGGTGCACGGCCCGGAACGCGACGGCGCCTTCGCCGACTGGATCGCCCGGGGCGGGGTCGCGGTGACCACCATCGACGCCCTGCACACCCTGCGAATCCCCGACGACCTGCCGCTGGGCATGCTGGTCGTCGACGAGGCCCACTACGTCAAGAACCCGCAGACCCGCCGCTCCAAGGCCGTCGCCGCGTGGGCGCGGCGCACGGACCGGGTGCTGTTCCTGACCGGCACGCCGATGGAGAACCGGGTGTCGGAGTTCCGCAACCTGGTCGAGCACCTTCAACCCGACCTCGCCGGCCGGATCGAGGACGGCGACGGCGCGGCGGGGCCGCAGGTCTTCCGCAGGGCCGTCGCGCCCGCCTACCTGCGCCGTAACCAGGAGGACGTGCTCACCGAGCTGCCCGACCTGGTCGAGGTGGAGGAGTGGGAGTCCTTCAGCGCGCAGGACATGGCCGCCTACCGGGAGGCGGTGGCCTCCGGGAACTTCATGGCCATGCGCCGCGCGGCCTTCCGCGACCCGGCCGCCTCGGCCAAGCTCGAACGGCTCCGCGAACTCGTCGCGGAGGCCGCCGACAACGGCCACAAGGTGGTGATCTTCTCCTTCTTCCGAGACGTGCTGGAGACCGTCCGGCAGGCGCTCGGCCCGGCGGCGCTGGGGCCGATCACCGGGTCGGTGACCGCGGCCCGCCGCCAGCACCTGGTGGACGAGTTCACCGCCGCGCCCGGCCACGCGGTGCTGCTGTCCCAGATCCAGGCCGGCGGGGTGGGCCTCAACCTGCAGGCCGCCTCCGTGGTGATCATCTGCGAGCCGCAGCTCAAGCCGACCCTGGAGGACCAGGCGGTGGCCCGCGCGCACCGGATGGGGCAGGTCCGCAAGGTGCAGGTGCACCGGCTGCTGGTGGCCGACAGCGTGGACCAGCGGATGCTGGAGATCCTGCGGCGCAAGAGCGACCTGTTCGACGCCTACGCCCGGCGCAGTGACCTCGCCGAGTCCGCCCCCGAGGCGTTCGACATCTCCGAGCAGGCGCTGGCCCGGCAGATCGTCGAGGCCGAGCAGCGCAGGCTGGCCGGGGAGGCGGAGATCGGCGAGGTCTCCTGACGGGGTTCCGCGCGGTCGTCTACCGGCGCTTGCCCAGGGCGAACGCGGCACCGGCCACCACGACCCACAGCACGCCCGGCACCAGTGCGATGTACTGCACCGGGAAGAGCTGGGTCAACGCGATCAGCGCCGCCATCGCCGCGCTGAACACCGCCAGCCCGCGGCCGACCACCCGGCGGCGGAACCCGGCGACGGCGACCGCGCCGGCCGACAGGCCCGCGCCCGCCCACAGCCAGGCCATGGTGTTGTAGATGGCCAGGTTGGCGGCGATGGTGTCGGGGTCGGCGTCGGCGTAGCGGCGCAGCCCGTGGTACAGCTCGGTGCTGATCCCGCCGCCGACCAGCAGCATTGCGGCCACCAGCAGCATGCCCGCGAAGGCCAGCAGCGGCAGCAGGCTGCCGTCCGGCTCGTCCTGGGCCAGCCGCCGCCGCAGCCCGGCCCCGAAGACCAGCACCAGCAGCGCGGCGAGCGAGGTCCCGGCCTGGACGATCCACACGATCGTCTTGTCGCCTTGGATGGCCTGGACGAGCCGGGCGTTGTCCCCGAGCAGGCTCTCGTCGACGTTCGTCAGCTCCACCGAGAGGAAGAACAGCGTCACGAACGCCACGAGGGCGCCCACGACCCCGGACACCGCCCAGGCCCGGCCGCCCGTGGCAGATGGCTGCGGGCCGGCGTGCGCCGGGTGCGTTGGCCGGTCTGTCGAAGAGGTGGTCATGATCGGGGCTCCTTACGTCCGTGCGCCCCTGATCCGAAACCGGAGCGCCAGTCAACGGAGCCCACTGTGCGCCGAGGGCGCCGGCGCGCGCATGATGCGGCTGTCCTGTCCTTCCTGGGTGCGCCGGCCCGGGACAAAGACCCGGTCGGCGGGGTCGTTCCGGTGTCGCGGGGGCCAGCGCTGGTGGGTGCGGCGGCGGTCCTGGGCGGCGCGGCGGGTACGGTGCCGGTGTGCGGACGCCGTCACCGCCGGGAGCGGTGATCGTGTAGGAGGCTTGGGACGGACATGGTCGGATCCGTGCCGAACCCACCGGCCAGACCCCCCGAGGTCGTCGTCATGGTCGGCCTGCAGGGCAGCGGCAAGTCGACGTGGGTGGCCCGGCATCTGGCCGCCACGCACGAGATCGTGAGCAAGGATCACTGGCCGAACGCCCGCCATCGCGAGCGCCGCCAGCGTCGTGTGCTGAACGAACTGCTCGCCGCGGGCAGGGATGTCGTCGTCGACAACACCAACCCCGCCCCGGCCGACCGCGCCCCGATCATCGAGATCGCCCGCGCGCACGGCGCCACGGTACGGGCGGTGTACCTCGATGTGCCCCTGCACATCTGCTTGGCCCGCAACGAAAATCGCCAGGGCCGGGCCCGCGTGCCGCTGGTGGGCGTGCTGGCGGCGCTGAAACGACTGGTGCCCCCGTCCGCCGACGAGGGCTTCGACCGCGTCGACACGGTCACCACCGGGCCCTGACCGTCCGGACCCATCTGCCTGCGGGCTGCGGACCTGCGAGCCTGCGGGGCTGCGGGGCTGCGGGGCTCGGGTCAGACGCCGGTGGCCTCCAGGGTCCGGTACGTGACCACTCCGTAGGCCAGGTGGGGGATCACGTCGCTCGCCCAGTCCTTGCCCGACCAGTTCCGCGGGTCGGTGACCCCGACGGCGGCCATCGACGTGTCCATGGCGGCCATCGCCAGCGCGCCGATCGCGATCGGCTCCAGCCAGGACGGCATCCGCACCCCGGCCGACCGCAGCGCGCCCGCCGCCATGCCGATCCCGACGCCGGCGGCGATCCCCAGCAGGGCGCCGAGGCCGGTCAGCCGGTTCTCCCTGGTCCGCTCGTCGCCGGGTACCGGAAGTCCGGAGATCTCGCTGAGCCGCTCCGCCGAGCGTTCCGGCGCGGAACTGGACGGCCGCCCGCGCCACACCATGTCCAGATAGGTCACGGTGTTGAGCGCGGTGGTGCCCGCCGCCCCGGCCAGCGCCCCCCGCCCGATCCCTGCGCACATTCCTGTCGACATGCGCGCCTGCGTGCCCCGGGCCGCACTTCCCAAACACCTGACCGGTCCGTCCGCGTGGCATGGTCCCCCAGCCGTTCAGGGCACGCGCTTTTCCTGGGGAAACCATTGTCCGATCATATTTTGCCGCCCCGTTGGGAAGTTCGTTCAACGCTCTGGCATTGCGGATGGATACCTTGCCGGAAGGGCTGCCGTGATAACCGTTCCATGGCGGGCTTCGCAGGTCACGGGCCCTCCATAAATAGGTGTGCGTGTCATATAAGGTCCGGGAACACTTACCGGATCCACGGCGACCGGGTTATACCGGGAAAGGTCGCCGTGTGCACCGCCTGGCCGGGCAGCCGTCCTGTGCGGGACGGACGGCGTGTTCTGCCCCCGTACAGGAAGAGGCCACAGCACATGTATGCGAAACCGGTCGCCGCAGCCGGCCTCGGGGAGGCACGGGCGGTGGCCGACGCGATCCTCTACGAGGGATATCTGCTGTACCCCTACCGGCGGTCGTCCGGCAAGAACAAGGTGCGCTGGCAGTTCGGCGTGCTCTTACCGCAGGCGTGGGCGCAGGCGCACGGGCTGTCGGACGCCGGGGTGGCGGGCTCGGCCGAGTCCTGGTGGCAGCAGACCGAGTGCCTGTTGGAGGGGCCGCGCGACGCCCTGGTCGACGTGCGGATCCGGTTCCTGCAGGTGCAGCGGCGGTCGCCGGAGGAACTGCTGCCCGACGGGGACCACCGCCCGGCCGACACGATCGAGCTGGGCTCGCGGTTGGAACTGGGCTTCGACGAGGCCGTCCCGCAGGAGTTCCAGGTGCGGGCGACCGTCGCCGAGGTGCTCGGGGGCGCGCGTCGGGTCGTCCTGAGGGCACCGGGCGGCGAGGAGAGCGAGCCGCTGACCGACGAGCAGGGGCGACGGGCCGGCCGGGTGCTGCGCCGCAGATGGCCGGTGACCGCGGTGGTGACGCTCTCGGCGACCGCCTGCCGGACACCGTTCCCGCTGCACCGGCTCCAGGTGCGCGTCGAGAACACCGGGGAGGCGACCCCGCCGGAGGCGGCCCGCGACGAGGCGCTGCGGAGCTCGCTGATCGCCTCCCACGCCCTCGTCGCCGTGCACGGCGGCTCGTTCGTCTCGCTGCTGGACCCGCCGCAGTGGGCGCAGGAGGCCGCGCACGAGTGCGCGAACGTCCACACGTTCCCGGTGCTGGCGGGCGAGCCGGGGCGGCGCGACCTGGTGCTGTCCTCGCCGATCCTGCTGTACGACCACCCGCGGATCGCGCCGGAGAGCCCGGGGGACCTGCACGACGCGACCGAGATCGACGAGATCCTGTCGCTGCGCACCCGCACGCTGACCGAGGAGGAGAAGCGGGAGGCGCGGGCGACCGACCCGCGGGCCGCCGCCATCCTCAACCGCGTCGACACCATGCCACCCGAGGTGATGGCGCGCCTGCACGGAGCCGTCCGCTCGCCGGACCCGGCCTCCGAAGCGCCCTGGTGGGACCCTGCCGCGCACGCGTCCACCTCGCCCGACACCGACAGCGTGGTGGTGGACGGCGTGGCCCTGGCCCGGGGCAGCCGGGTCAGGTTGCGGCCGCGGCCGTACGGCACCGACCCGCAGGACAGGTTTCTGGACGGACGGACCGCGCTGGTCGAGGCCGTGCTGCTCGACGTGGACGGCGCCTACCACCTGGCCGTGACGTTGGAGGACGACCCCGCGGCCGAGCTGAACCAGTGGTACGGCCGGTACCGCTACTTCGCACCCGATGAAGTGAGGCCCCTGTGAACGGACAACGAGTGCTCGTGGCGGGGATCGGCAACGTGTTCCTCGGCGACGACGGTTTCGGCGTGGAGGTCGTGCGCCGGATCGACCGCGCCGAGCTGCCGCCCTGCGTGGACGTCGCCGACTACGGCATCCGGGGCGTCCATCTGGCCTACGAACTGCTGGACCGCCGCCACCACACGCTGATCATGATCGACGCCGTTCCGCTCGACGGGCCGCCCGGCACCCTCGCGGTGCTGGAGGCCGACCCGGAGGACGGCCCCGGCCTGCCCGTCCTGAACGGCCACGGGATGCACCCGCAGGCCGTGCTGCACCTGCTGCACACCCTGGGCGGCGAGGTGGACCGGGTGCTGGTCGTGGGCTGCCGGCCCGCCGACACCGCCGAGCGGATGGGCCTGTCCGAGCCGGTCGCCGCCGTCGTGGACGACGCGGCGCGGCTGGCCGTAGAACTCGCCCGGAAGGCCGCCCTGGCCGGGACCGAAGCGGAGTACGCCCGTGCATGAGATGGGGCTGTGCGAGGCCATTGTCGACGCCACGCTGCGGCGGGCCGGGGGACGCCGGGTGAGCGCCGTGCGGGTCCGCGCCACCGGGCATCCGGTCGATCCCGGGGTGGTCGAGCAGGGCTTCCGGCTGGCGGCGGCCGGCACCGTCGCCGAGGGCGCCGCACTCGACCTGGTGGTCGAGCCGCCCGCGGTGCGCTGCCGTTCCTGCGACGAGACCTCACCGGTCACCACCGCGACCGCGCTGGCCGCCTGCCCGCGCTGCGGCGGCCTGGACGTGACCGTCCCCGCCGGGGACGGCCTCGTCGTGGAATCGATCGCCACCACCGACAACGAGCCCGCCTCCGCGCGCGGAGGCGGGCGCCGAGGGAGGCCGGGATGACCCAGACGGCGCCGACCGCCGACCGCCGTGTCGGCTTCGAGGAGATCAGCATCCTGTGGATCTCCGAGGGCATGAGCTGCGACGGCGACACCGTGTCGATGACCGCGGCGGGCCAGCCCGGCATCGAGGACGTGGTGAACGGGGTGATCCCCGGGCTGCCCAGGGTGAACCTGCACAACAAGGTGCTGTCGCCGACCGTGGGCGGCGAGGAGTTCCTGGCCCCGTTCCGCGCCGCGGTCCGCGGTGACCTGAGCCCGTACATCCTGGTCATCGAGGGGTCGATCCCCAACGAGAAGATCAACGGGGACGGCTACTGGACCTCGTTCGGCAACGACCCGGACACCGGCGAGCCGGTGACGCTGAACTGGTGGATCGACGCGCTGGCGCCGGGCGCCTTCGCGGTGGTGGCCGCCGGCACCTGCGCCACCTACGGCGGTATCCACGCGATGGCCGGCAACCCGACCGGCTGCATGGGCCTGGCCGACTACCTGGGCTGGGACTTCCGCTCGGCGGGCGGGCTGCCGATCGTCAACGTGCCCGGCTGCCCCATCCAGCCGGAGAACTTCATGGAGACGCTGACCTGGCTGCTGTACCACGCCGCCGGGTCCGCGCCTCCGCCGCCGCTGGACGACAAGCTGCGCCCGCAGTGGTTGTTCGGCAAGACCGTGCACGAGGGCTGCGACCGCGGCTCGTACTACGAGCAGGCCGACTTCGCCAGGGACTACAACTCGCCCAAGTGCCAGGTGAAGATCGGGTGCTGGGGGCCGGTGGTCAACTGCAACGTCCCCAAACGGGGCTGGATGGGCGGGATCGGCGGCTGCCCCAACGTCGGCGGCATCTGCATCGCCTGCACCATGCCGGGCTTCCCGGACAAGTTCATGCCGTTCATGGACCAGCCGCCGGGCTCCAGCCTGTCGGCGCTGATGATCAAGCCGTACGGCACGCTGATCCGCCGGCTGCGCGGCATCACCAACCGCACCGCCAACACCGAGCCGCGCTGGCACCACAACCGTGACGTGCTGACCAGCGGCTTCAATCCGCGTTACCGCCCGTAGCGGGCGCTGTCAGCGGCCGGCCCACAGCAGGAAGGACCACGTACCGATGGCGATCACGGAGCGGCAGCCCGTCACCGGCGAGCCGGGGCAACTGGTCGAGATGTCCTGGGACCCGATCACCCGGATCATCGGCAACCTCGGCATCTACACCAAGATCGACTTCGTCGATCGGCGGGTGGCCGAGTGTCACAGCACGTCCTCGCTGTTCCGCGGCTACTCGGTGTTCATGAAGGGCAAGGACCCGCGCGACGCCGGGTTCATCACCAGCCGGATCTGCGGGATCTGCGGCGACAACCACACCACCTGCTCGGTGTACGCGCAGAACATGGCCTACGGCATCAAGACGCCCGTGCTGGGCGACCTGATGCTCAACCTCGGCGAGGCGGCCGAGTACATGTTCGACCACACGATCTTCCAGGACAACCTGGTCTTCGTGGACTTCTGCGAGGCCATGGTCAAGGACACCAACCCCAGCGTGCTGCGCCGGGCCGAGACCACCGAGGCCCCGCGCGGCTCGATCCACGGCTACCGCACCATCGCCGACATCATGCGGGCCTACAACCCGTTCGAGGGCGAGGTCTACAAGGCGGCGCTGCAGATGAGCCGGATCACCCGGGAGATGTTCTGCCTGATGGAGGGTAGGCACGTGCACCCCTCCACGGTCTATCCGGGCGGGATCGGGGCGATGCCGACGCCGACGACGTTCACCGACTACCTGTCGCGGCTGCTGCGGGTGGTGGACTTCGTCAAGAAGGCCGTCGCGATGAACGACGACGTGTTCGACTTCTTCTACGAGGCGCTGCCCGGGTACGAGGAGGTGGGCCGCCGCCGGATCATGCTGGGCTGCTGGGGCGCCTTCCAGAACCCCGACGTGGTCGACTACCGGTACGAGACGATGAACGAGTGGGGCAAGGCGATGTACGTCACCCCCGGCATCGTGGTCGACGGCGAACTGGTCACCAACAACCTGGTGGACATCAACCTCGGCATCCGCATCCTGCTCGGCTCCTCCTACTACGACGACTGGGTGAACGAGGAGCCGTTCGTCACCCATGACCCGCTCGGCAACCCCGTCGACATGCGGCACCCGTGGAACCAGACCACGCTGCCGGTCCCGCAGAAGCGCGACTTCAGCGACAAGTACAGCTGGGTGATGAGCCCCCGCTGGTACGACGAGCGGACGGGGGAGCACCTGCCCCTCGACACCGGCGGCGGCCCCTTCGCCCGCCTGTACGTCACCGCGCTGTCCAACCTCGTGAACACCCCGTACGTCAGGTCCACCGGCTCCAGCGTGCAGATCAACCTCCCCAAGGGGGAGTCGCTGCCGGAGACCACCCTGGAGTGGCGCATCCCGCCGTGGTCCAACGCCCTTGAGCGCAACCGGGCGCGGGTGTACTTCGTCGCCTACGCCGCCGCGATGGCCTTCCAGTTCCTGGAGACGGCGATGGACCGGGTGCGCCGCGGTGACCAGAAGGTCTTCCAGGACTTCGACGTGCCGGACGAGGCGATCGGGGTGGGCTTCCACGAGGCCGTGCGCGGGGTGCTCTCGCACCACCTGGTCATCCGGGACGGCAAGATCGCCAACTACCATCCGTACCCGCCGACCCCGTGGAACGCCAGCCCGCGCGATGTCTACGGCACGCCCGGCCCGTACGAGGACGCCGTCCAGGACATGCCGATCTTCGAGGAGAACGGCCCGGAGGACTTCCGCGGCGTGGACATCATGCGGGCGGTGCGCAGCTTCGACCCCTGCCTGCCCTGCGGCGTCCACATGTACCTGGGCAAGGGCCGCACGCTGCAGAAACTGCACTCCCCGATGTTCGGCGCCGACCATGGCTGAGCCGGCCGCCGAGCCGGCCGCTGAGTCGGGCGCCGGGCCGACCGTTGGGGCGGTCGCCGAGGGGGCGGACGGGCGGACCAGGCTGGACGACGCGCGGATCGTCGGGCGGCTGGAGCGGCTGGAGGAGGTGCTGTCGCGTCTGGAGCAGGTTCCCGGGCCGACCACCGAGACGGCTCTGGACGCGGTGACCCTGCTGGTCGAGGTGTACGGGGAGGCGCTGGCCCGGGTCATGGACCGGCTGGCGCTCCAGCCGGGCTTGGCCGGCGAACTGGCCGGCGACGAACTGGTGGGCCATCTGCTCGTCCTGCACGGCCTGCACCCCGCGCCGGTGGCGGAACGGGTCGCCCGCGCCATCGACGGCGTCCGCCCGTACCTGCGCTCGCACGGCGGTGACGTGCAGCTCGTCGGGATCGAGGACGGTGTGGCGCGGGTGCGGCTGTCGGCGCGGGGCTGCGGCTCCTCGACGGCGCTGCTGCGGGAGGCCGTGGACGCCGCGGTCGCCGCGGCGGCCCCGGAGCTGTCCGGCGTCGAGCCGGTGCGGGCCGGCGGCCCGGCCGCGTTCATCCCGGCCGAGGCGCTGCTGAGCAGGCCGGTGCCGCACGCGCCGGAGGGGGTGGCGTGACGGTGAGCGCGCTGAGCCGGGTGATCACGCGGGCGGCCGCCCGGTCCCGCGAGGGGGCCGAGCGGTGCGAGCTGTGCAGCGCGGCCGTACCCGAGGGGCACGCCCACGTCCTGGACGAGCGGGCGGGGGAGGTGCTGTGCGCCTGCCGTGCCTGCGCGCTGCTGTTCGAGCAGGACGCGGCGGCCGACGGCCGGTACCGGCGGGTGCCCGACCGCCGGATCCGCCTGTCCGGGCTGTCCCCGGCCGACCTGGGGGTCCCGGTCGGGCTGGCGTTCTTCGTGAAGCGGCCGGACGGCGGCGTGGACGCCCACTACCCGAGCCCGCTGGGCGCCACCCGCTGGGACGTGGACCCGGACACCTGGAGCCGTGCCGTCGCCGGCTGCGAGCCGCTGCGGACGATACGGCCCTCGGTCGAGGCCCTGCTGGTCAACACCTCCCAGGACGCCGACGAGCAGTGGCTGGTGCCCATCGACGAGTGCTACCGGCTCGTCGCCGTCGTCCGCCGTCACTGGACGGGCCTGTCCGGGGGAGGGCAGGTGTGGAAGGAGATCGAGGCGTTCTTCGATCGGCTGGCCGGCCGATGAGAGGAGAGGACCATGGCTGAGATTCGGGTGGGCGAACCCGACGTGTCACCGGACGCGCCCGCGCACACGCGCGGCGTCCGGGAGGGCAACACCCGGGGCGCGTACCGGCACGAGGTGGGCCACCACATGGACGACACCGTCGACGCGCGGAAGTCGACAGGCGTCAGGCCCCAGGACCGCGACCCGATCCTGCCGTCCATGCCCAACCTGCCGCCGGGCTGACCACGAGGAGGCGGACAGCATGACGAAGACGGGGACCTTGGCGAGAACGGGGACCGTCGCGAAGAAGGCGAGTGCCACCGCGAGGACAGGGACTGTCGCGAGGAAGGCGGGGGCCTTCGCGAGGACGGGTGCCGTCGCGAGGAGGACGGGTGCCGGGAAGACGGGCGCCATGAAGGGGGGAGGGGCGGTGCGCCGCAGGAGGCGGATGGTGCCGTTCATCGCGGCCGGCGCGGTGCTGGCCATGATGATGTGGCGGGAGGTGCCCGCCATGCGGCGCTACTACAAGATTTCGAGGATGTGAGCGCCGGATGTGCCTGGGCATTCCGGGGGAGATCGTGGCGCTGCTCCCCGACCGGGCCGACCTGGCCACGGTCGAGATCGCCGGTGTCCGGCGGGCCGTCAACATCGGCCTGCTGGGCACCTCCGGCGACAGCGGGGTGGGGGTCGGCGACTGGGTGCTGGTCCACGTCGGGTTCGCCATGTCGAAGATCGACGAGGCGGAGGCCGCCGCCACCCTCGCGCTGCTGCGGGGGCTGGGCGAGGCCTATACCGACGAGCTCGACGCGCTCAAGGGCTCGGACATCACCTGACGATCACCGAAAGGCGGAAGAGAACCCGATGCGGTTCGTCGACGAATACCGCGACGCCGACCGGGCTCGCGTGCTGGCGGCGGGCATCGCCGCGCTGTGCGAGCCCGGCCGCCACTACAAGTTCATGGAGGTGTGCGGCGGCCACACTCACGCTATCTACAAGCACGGATTAGAGGACTACCTCCCCGAGGCGGTGCAACTGGTGCACGGCCCCGGCTGCCCGGTGTGCGTGATCCCGATGGGCCGGGTGGACGACGCCATCGCCATCGCCCGCAATCCCGACGTCATCTTGACCTCGTTCGGGGACATGCTGCGGGTGCCCGGCGGGCACGGCTCGTTCCTGGACGCCAAGGCGGCCGGCGCCGACATCCGGATGGTGTACTCGCCGCTGGACGCGCTCAAGCTGGCCCGGCGCAACCCCGACCGCCGGGTGGTCTTCATGGCCATCGGGTTCGAGACCACCGCACCGTCCACCGCGATGACCGTGCTGCGCGCGGCGGCCGAGGGGGTGCAGAACTTCTCGGTGTTCTGCAACCACGTGACGATCATCCCGGCGATCAAGGCCATCCTGGACTCGCCGGACCTGCGGCTGGACGGCTTCATCGGCCCCGGCCACGTGTCCACCGTGATCGGCTGCCGCCCGTACGGATTCATCCCCCGCGACCACGGCAGGCCGCTGGTGTGCGCGGGCTTCGAGCCGCTGGACGTGCTGCAGGCGGTGCACATGCTGCTCAGGCAGCTCGCCGAGGGACGGGCCGAGGTGGAGAACCAGTACACCCGGGTCGTCCCGTGGAACGGCAACCACCGGGCGCTGGAGGCCATCAACCGGGTGATGGAGCTGCGCCCCTACTTCGAGTGGCGCGGGCTGGGCTTCATCTCCCACTCGGCGCTGCGGATGCGCGACGCCTACGCCGCCTTCGACGCCGAACGGATCTTCCAGGTGCCCGGGGTGCGGGTGGCCGATCCGAAGGCGTGCCAGTGCGGCGAGGTTCTCAAGGGCGTCCTCAAACCCTGGGAGTGCAAGGTCTTCGGCGTCGCCTGTACCCCGGAGACCCCCATCGGCACCTGCATGGTCTCCGCGGAGGGGGCCTGCGCCGCCTACTACAACTTCGGCCGGTTCACCCGGCAGCGGACGAGGAAGGCCAGCCGCGCATGATCACCGAGGAGCAGGTGCTGGAACGCATCCGGCGCGCCCGTGAGCGCAGGCCCCGGGTCCGGGAGGAGCGCATCACGCTGGCCCACGGCGCCGGGGGCAAGGCCACCCAGTCACTGGTGGAGGCCGTGTTCGTGGACGCCTTCCGCAATCCGGCGCTGGAGGGGCTCGGCGACGGCGCGGTCCTCGGGGTGGACGGCGCCCGGCTGGCCTTCACCACCGACTCCTACGTGGTCTCGCCGCTGTTCTTCCCCGGCGGGGACATCGGCGACCTGGCGGTCAACGGCACGGTCAACGACCTGGCCGTCTGCGGCGCCCGCCCGCTGTACCTGTCGGCGGGCTTCATCCTGGAGGAGGGCTTCCCCGTCGCCGACCTGGAACGGATCGTCGCCTCGATGGCCGCCGCCGCGACCCGCGCCGGCGTGCACATCGTCACCGGGGACACCAAGGTCGTCGGGCGCGGCAAGGCCGACGGCTGCTACGTCAGCACCGCCGGCGTGGGCGTCCTGGAAAGGCCGCTGACCCTGGACGCCACCGCGGTACGGCCCGGCGACGCCGTCCTGGTCTCCGGCCCGATCGGCGAGCACGGCGTCACCGTCATGCTGGCCCGGGGCGAACTGGAGATCGAGGCCGACCTGACCTCCGACACCGCCCCACTGAACGACCTGGTCGCGGCGCTCCTGGACGCCGTCCCCGCCGTTCGCGTCCTCCGCGACGCCACCCGCGGCGGCGTCGCCACGGTGCTCAACGAGATCGCCCAGTCCGCTCGTACCGCGATCGTGGTGGACGAGGCGGCCGTCCCGATCCGCCCCATGGTCGCCGGCGCCTGCGAACTGCTCGGCATCGACCCGCTCTACGTCGCCTGCGAGGGCCGCTTCGTCGCCGTCGTCGACGGCGCCCACGCCGACGCCGCCCTGACGGCTCTGCGCACCCGTTCCCTGGGCGAGCACGCCGCCGTCATCGGCCACGTCCAGGACGATCCGCCGGGCCTGGTCCTGGCCCGCACCGCCTTCGGCGGCACCCGCGTCGTCGACACCCTGGTGGGCGACCCGCTACCCCGTATCTGCTGACCGGAGGGTCCGGCTCCCCGTGACCACCGGTCCGCCCGGAGGCCACGGGGAGCCCGGATCCCCTAGTTCACATCCGCCGATGACACCAGGCCGCTCTCCAGCAGGAGCCTCATCCAGCCGTCCCGATGCCGGCCCCGCCGGTCATGGTGGGCACGCCGGCTGCGCGGGACGCGGTTGGGGATGCCGTGGCGGTCGATGACGGACTCGATGAGCTGTGGATAACCGGCGCCCAGGACGTGGAAGTCGAAGAACGTGACGATGTCGGGGGCGAGTTCTGTGGTCTCGACGATGTCGACGGGGTTCTCATAGGCGAAGACGTAGTCGTCTCCGTCGCAGAAGTAGACGTCCCCGTCCTTCAGATCCAGGTAGATGCCGCTGCCGCACTCGATGTCCTCGGGGGCGCCGAAGCGCTCACAGCCGATCCCGAGCGGGTTGCCCAGCGGACAGTACGGATCGACATGCCGTTCGGCCCAGGCCCGCGGACCCGCTGTCTCCTCGGGCTGCGCGAACCGGAAGTAGTCCCCGCCCAGCCGGGAGAAGAGCCCGAACACCTCGGTGACCCCCTCGGGAAGCTCCGGAACGCGCTCCAGCTCCCTCGGCCCCTCAATGATCACCCCGAACCCGTGCTCCGCCTCCACCCGCCTGAGCAGCTCCAGCTTCGCCCTGATCCCGTCCAGCGTCTCCCGCCGGTCCCCGCCCACCGAACGCCCCCTTCACCTCGACCGAACTCCATCACCTCTCAGCACGCCCCAACGTACTGCCGGCGGCACCGGCTCACCGGAGTCATCGGAGGGCACGGCGGCGACGGCATGACCGAGGGGACGCGCGTGTTCGAGGCCGGTCGCGGTCGCCGGGGTCACCTGGTGCCGGTGCGGGTGGCGGCGATGATGGCCTGGCCGAGGGAGATGCCGCCGTCGTTGGGGGGGACGCGGGAGTGGACGAGGACGCGGAAGTCGGCGCGTTCCAGGCCGGAGACCAGGCGGTCCAGGAAGACCATGTTCTGGAAGACGCCGCCGGACAGGGCGACGGTCTTCAGGCCGGTACGGTCGCGCAGGACGCACACCGCCTGGAGGACGGCGCGGGCCAGGCCGTTGTGGAAGCGGGCGGCGATCCGGCCGTGGCCGACGCCGTTGGCCAGGTCCTTGACGGCGGCCTGAACGAGGTCGCCGCCGGTGATGAGCAGCGGTGAGTCCTCCCGCACCGTGACCGCGTAGCCGCCGGTCTCGTGCCGGTCGACCCGGCGTTCCAGCTCGATGGCGGCCTGGCCCTCGTAGCGGACCACGTCACGGCCGCACAGAATCGAGGCGACGGCGTCGAACAACCGGCCCGCGCTGGACGTGCGGGGCGCGTTGGTGCCGGTGCGGGCCAGCGAGACCATCGCCGCCCACCGTTCGCGCTGCCGCCGCACCACGGCCAGGTCCGGTACGGCGTCGCCGTAGACCGCGTCCAGGTAGGCCACGGCCATCCGCCAGGGCTCGCGGACCGCCGCCGCCCCGCCCGGCATCGGCACCGGCTCCAGATGTCCGGCCCGTTCGAACTCCGCCAGGTCGGCGATGAGCAGTTCGCCGCCCCACAGTGTGCCGTCGGTGCCGTAGCCGAGGCCGTCGAACGCGACGCCGATCACCGGGCCGGTCACCCCGTTGTCGGCCAGGCAGGAGGCGATGTGCGCGTGGTGGTGCTGCACGCCCACCGGCTCCAGGTCCTGGCGTTCCAGCGCGTACTTGGTCGACAGGTACTCCGGATGCAGGTCGTGCGCCACCACCTGCGGCTGGACCGCGAACAGCCGGCAGAAGTGCCCGATGCCCTCAGTGAAGGACCGCAGGGTCGCGTAGTTCTTCAGATCGCCGATGTGGTGGGACAGGAACGCGCGGGAGCCCTTGGCCACGCAGAAGGTGTTCTTCAGCTCCGCCCCGCACGCCAGCACCGGCCGGGAGAACGGCCACTTCACCGTCACCGGTGACGGCACGTACCCGCGCGCCCGGCGGATCGGCATCTCCCGGTCGCGGAACAGCCGTACCACCGAGTCGTCGGTACGCACCTGGATCGGCCGGTCGTGCACGAGGAACCCGTCGGTGACCGGCGCCAGCCGTTCGAGGGCGTCCTCGTCCCGGTAGACGATCGGCTCGTCCGACAGGTTGCCGCTGGTCAGCACGAACGGGCGGCCGACCTTGGCGGCGAGCAGGTGGTGCAGCGGCGTGTAGGGCAGCATCACCCCCAGCTCGTGGGCACCGGGCGCCACCGCGTCGGCCACCCGGGCGTCCAGGCGGCGGGGCAGCAGCACGATGGGGCGGCGGACCCCGGTCAGGACGCGCTCGGCGGCCGGGCCGAGCCGCACCAGGGCACGGGCCGCCTCCAGGTCGGGCACCATCACCGCGAACGGCTTGTCCTCGCGGTGCTTGCGGGAGCGCAGCGCGGCCACCGCCCGTTGCAGGTCGGCGCGTACGGCGAGGTGGTAGCCGCCCAGGCCCTTGACCGCCAGCACGCGGCCGTCCCGCAGCCACCGGGCCGCCGTGGTGACGGGGTCTCCCGACACCGCCGTCCCCTTCCCGTCCAGCAGCCGCAGCACCGGCCCGCACGCGGGGCAGCACACCGGCTGGGCGTGGAAGCGCCGGTCCTCCGGGTCGCCGTACTCCCGCGCGCACTGCTCGCACATGGCGAAGGCGGCCATTGTGGTCCGGCCCCGGTCGTAGGGCACGTCCTGGACGATGGTGAACCTCGGTCCGCAGTTCGTGCAGTTGGTGAAGGCGTAGCGGTGGCGGCGGGCGGACGGGTCGGCGATCTCGGCCAGGCAGTCGGCGCACGTGGCGGTGTCAGGCGCCACCAGGGTCTCGGCGGCGGCCTCGGTGCCGCTGCCGACGATCCGGAACCCGCGTTCCCCGGTCGGGTCGGCCCGCTCGCTGGTGATCCGCTCGACCACGGCCAGCGGCGGCGGCCGGCGGGCCAGGTCGGCGGCGAACTCCGACAGCGCCCGCGCCGCACCCTCCGCCTCGACGAACACCCCCCGCGCGTCGTTGCCCACGAACCCCGCCAGGCCGTACTCGCCCGCCAGCCCGTACACGAACGGGCGGAACCCGACCCCCTGCACGACGCCCTCGACGCGGATCCGCATCCGCACCGTGACCTCCGGATCGATCAGCACGTCACAGCCCGCCCTCCACCGCATGCCGGGTCAGCTCCCACAGCACGTGGAAGAGCGTCGTCTGCGCCTCCTGGATCCGGTGCACGGACGCCGACGGCACGACGAACAGGTGCTCGATCGTCTCCGCCTCGGCCATCGCGCCGCCGTCGTACCCGGCGAACCCGACGGTCATCAGCCCCCGGCGGGCCGCCTCGCCGAACGCGCGCAGCACGTTGGCCGACCCGCCGCTGGTGGACAGCCCCACCGCGATGTCCCCGGCCCGGCCGTGCGCGGCCACCTGCCGGGCGAAGACCACCTCGAACCCGACATCATTGGACAGCGCCGTCAGCGCCGCCGTGTCCTGGGGGAGGGACAGCGCCGGCAGGGGCCGGGCCGGTGCGGGCGGGCTGGTGAACAGCGCCGCCAGGGACTGCGCGTCCGTGCCGCTGCCGCCGTTGCCGAACGCCAGCAGCCGGCCGCCCGCCCGGAACGCCTCGCCCATCCGCCGCGCGCAGGCCACCAGCGGTTCGCCGTGCGAGGCCGCCAGAGTCTCGCGCAGGGCGACGATCTCCAGCGCCTTCTCGGCGGTCGACCTGCGTACCTCACTGAGAACGTGCCCGGTGATGCCGCCACCGTCGTACAGGAACGGATAGAGGGTCTCGACCCCGGTCATGACGCCCGCTCCGACACCGCGATGGCCTCCTTGGCGTGGACCAGCACCACGTCCCCGGGCCGGGCGTCGACCAGCGCCACGCTGACCTTCTCGGCGCCCGCCTCGGTGTCGACCAGGGCGAGCCCGTCGCCCAGCAGCGCCCGCACCCGCACCGGGACGGCAGTGTCGGAGCAGGTGACGCAGACCTCGCCCGGGGTCATTGGACGGCCTCCGGCTCCAGCAGGCCGGACTGGTCGAAGAACACGTGCACCAGCTCCCACAGCAGGTGGTACGTCGTCACGTGGATCTCCTTGACGACGCATGGGTCGGCGGACCGCGCGATCAGGCAGTGCTCCACCACTCCGCCGCGGGCGATGTCACCGCCGTCGCCGCCCACCAGCGCGACGGTGAGCGCCCCCAGCTCCGCCGCGGTCTCCAGGCCGCGCAGCACGCTCGCGCAACGGCCGTCGGCGGACAGGCCGAGCGCGATGTCCGCCGGGGACGCCAGCAGCCGGAGCTGGGCCGAGAACACCGCGTCCAGTCCCTGGGAGCCGGCGATCGCGGTCAGCGTCGCGGCGTCACCGGCCAGGGAGACCGCCGGTAACGCGCGTCTGCCGACAAGGACCGGATGGACGAACTCGACGGCCACGTGCTGTGCGTCGGCCGCCGCGCTCCCCTCGCCGAAGACCAGCAGCCTGCCGCCCCGGTGGAAGCGCCGGGCCATGTCATGGCAGGCCCGCGCGACCGCCTCCGCGTCCTCGGCGAGCCCGCGTCCCGGTGCCGTCCGCCGTACGAAGGCGTCCCGCACCAGGTCCGCCGCCGACCGCCGTTCCATCGGGCCTCCCTTCCCACTGCTCTTGCCCGTCGAGTCCGGCCGCCGTCGGCGGCCGTCGCTCCTGTTGCCGTTCACGGCCGTACGGCGATCGCCGGGCCGTGCCGGCCGCGCTCTGATCCGCCGTTGAGCGAACGGCGGGACGATGATTGCGAAGCCTTGCCCCACCGGGCCAGGCAGGAGTCGAGCACCTGGCCGAGCCGCGCCAGCCTGCCCATCCACGCCTCCAGCCCGGCCAGCCCGTCCGGGGTCAGCTCGTAGCACCGGCGGGCGGGCCCGGAGTCGGACGGCACCCAGGTGGAGACCACCAGCCGTTCCCGCTCCAGCCCGCGCAGCACCCGGTACACGTGGCCGGGCTCCACCTCGGCCGCTCCCAGCCGCCCCAGACGTTCGATCAGCTCGTATCCGTGCCCCGGGCGCTCGAAGATCAGCAGCAGCAGAAAGGGGTGCAACAAGCCCCGCACCTCGCCGCCCTCCATGTGCCTTCCCCCGTCCGCGCCACCGTGAGACGGAGGTTGTCCTCCCCATCCCGACCTGCGCCGACACCCGCCCTCTACGCACCCCGCAACGGCGGTACGGCACCCGTCCTGGCGTGTCTTTCCGGCGTCTTGGCCCACCGGCCGATCAGGTCATGCCCCGGTCCACTGGCCGGCCTCCGGGGACCGGGGGCGGGCGGTTCAGGCGAACGGCTGCATGGCCGCGTCCAGGGGCGCGTCGGTCATGCGGTTGGCCAGGGTCGACATGGTGTAGACGCCGATGCCGAGGACCACCTCCAGGGCGTTGCGCCGCGTGTATCCGTGGCCGACGAACTCCTCCATGGCCTCGGCGGAGACCGCGCCGGCAGTGTCCAGGACCTCCAGCACGAACCGCCGCATCGCCTCCAGCGGCGCGTCGTCCAGGGGCCGGCTCTCGCGCAGGGCGGCGATCAGGCCCGGGTCTGCGCCGAGCGAGGTCAGCGTGGCCGAGTGCAGGGCTACGCAGATGTGGCAGCCGTTGCGGGTGGCCATGGTCATGACGAGCACCTCCCGCGCGAGCGGGCTCAGGGTGGTCGTCTCGAACAGGCCGTTGGCGCGCAGGAAGCCGTCGAGCAACTGGGGGGAGGCGGACATGCGGGCGACACCGGCGGGCAGGTACCCCAGCTTCTTGACGACGGCCTCCATGGACCGGCGGGCGGCGGGCGGGGCGGACTCGATCGTGTGGTCGATGAACGTCATCAGGGTTCGTCCCCTAAAATCGGCAACGTGGTTGTCGAAATAGTAAACACGGTTGACGATGTCCGCAACGGCTGACGACCGGCCGGGCTTCGAGCTGCCCCTGCTGCTGCTCGCGGGATTCCGCACGCTCATCGACGAGCTGCACGCCGAACTGGCCCGCCAGGGCCATCCGCACATACGGCCGGCCCACGGGTTCGCGCTGCAGGCCATCGGCCCCCACGGCGCCTCGGCCACCGAGGTCGGCCGCCGCCTGGGCGTCTCCAAGCAGGCCGCCGGCAAGACCATCGACCGGCTCGCCGAGCTCGGCTACGCCGAACGGGCCGACGACCCGGCGGACGGACGGCGCAAGCTCGTCCGCCTGACCCCGCGCGGCATGGACGCGCTCGGCCGGTCAGCGGTGATCTTCGACGAACTGCGCTCCCGGTGGGCGGCCACCCTCGGCACCGGCCGCCTCGCCGACCTGGAGGACGCCCTGCGCACGGTGACCGGCCCCGCCGGCCTCCGCGTCGACACCGTCAGCTGGTTCACCTCCTGACGCCCTGCAAGGCCCGCAGGAGGCGTGGCGCTCCGGGCGGCCTCCCCGGCCGAGAGGGGCGGGAGCGGGGCGTGGCCGGTCCGGCGCGGGTGCGGTATCCGCCCCGGCGTGATCGTCCGTACCAGGACCGTCAGGAGCAGTGCATGTCGATGCGGACCTGGCCGAAGTCACCCTTCCGCAGCGCGTCGGCCGGGATCGTGAAGTACAGGACGCCCATGTCACCCCACTGGAAATGGTCGTCGCTGTCGAGCTGGAGAAGGTGGACCTCGTCCTCCTCCATGACCGGGCTTTGAAACGGCCACGGCCAGCCGAAGGCGCGATGGCCCTCCTGCTGCGCGTCCGACGGCCAGGTGGTGCGGATGTTGTACGCCTCCATCACCGGCCACTTGTCCTCGTTGCCGGGGCCGAGATCGAGGGAAGCGACGACGGACTCCTCGTTCCCCGGCAGGGTGAGAAGGGGACGGGCCGTCACCGGACGCTCATCGAAGACGGTCGCGGGCGCAGGCACGGAGGTCTCCACCGCGAACGCGGGGTCGGCGGCGATGACCCGCCGGCACCGCTCATCGCCCAAAAAGTCGAGATGCCGATACTCCTCGTAGGGCAGGTCGGGCTCAAGAAAAAAGAAGTTGAGCAACCCGGGCCTGACGGGAAGCTCCGCACCGAGCCACCGCGCCAGAGCATCGGTGTCCAGAACCGCGAGAAGACTGAGCGGAATCCCCTCGACCTCCGGCCAGGGCGTGCCCGACTCCAACAGCGCCGCCCCACCCAGCCGACTACGACCCGCCGGGGCCTCCCCGTCACCAACCGGAACGAGGGCATGACCGCGCCGTACCAACGCCGCCATCTCCGCCCCGCCGTGCTCCCCCAGCACCTCGACACAGTGCCGCTCGATCTCGGCCATCACCCGACTGACGTCCATCACTCTCCTGACACGCGGAAGCTCCGGCCTGCAGAAAACGGCGGAAAGCATTCAACCAAACTCGAACCGGTCATCCGCCGAGCTTCGCGACACGGCCATGCGATCCGGCGATGCTTTCCCGGCTCGGGCATGGCCTGCGGCCTATGTCGTGCCGGGGTGTCCGGTGCGCCGTTGGCTGGGGTGGCCTGGTGTCTTCGGGCGGGGTGTGGCAGTGTTCGCCTGTGCGCTTCTGTCCCTTTTGGGCGGGGCCATGCGTCAGGGGGGATGAACCGACCTGATGCGAGGAGTGAGAGCGTGCCTGGACAGATCCCCGACAGCTTGGGCGAGGTCGGCCGGGGCTGGCATCCGTTGCTGCTGCGCCTGCACGAGCAGTTGCTCGCCGTGAACCCCGGATACCGGGTCAACCAGGTCAAGGAGAAGTACGGCACGCTGCGCGTCTACCTCGTCAGCGGCCTGCTCCTCGAACCGTACTTCGGCAGTGGCCGGTTGCCTGACCCTCAGCGGTCGGCAGAGATCGAGAGGGAGAACGCGCAGGCGCGGCGGCTCGTCGCCGCCGCCGAGGAGGAGTCGGCCCGGACCTGCGAGGCCTGCGGCAACCCTGGGCGCACCAGGGATGGCCACTGGCTCAAGACCCTGTGCGACGACTGCCACGGACCCGGCCCCTGCGCCGGCCGCCGGGAAGGCCGGTGAGGGCTTCCCGGCCACGCCCGGTTCGGTAGGGCGCGGTACGACCTGCGGCTCGGCCGGACGGTGTGCCGGGCGGCACGGGGCCTTGCCGCCCCGCGCCGCCCGCCGGCCTCGTCAGTCGGCCGGGTCTCGTCAGTCGGCCGGGCCTGGTCAGGCGGGCGGGGGCTCGATGGCGGTGTTCTGACCGGCCACGATCTTCCAGCCGTCCTCCTGCTCGGCGAACACGTAGAGCGCCGCTCCGTGGGCTCCCTCGACCGGGTTGCCCGAGCTGTCGGTGGGAGTCTGCGCCACGTTCACCGCGATCACCCCGGGTGCGATCTCCAGTTGCTTGACCACGTTGTAGCGCGCGTAGGAGTCGCGCAGGAAGCCCTGCATCGCCGGAGCGGCGGACTCGGCGATGGCCCGGCGGCCGTCCAGGCGGATGCCCATGGCGTTGGACCAGGACGTCTGCCGGGCGAACTGCTCGCTCAGCGCGATGGGGTCCTTGGTGTTGAACGCCTTCTCCAGCGCTTTCACCACGTCGGTCACCGCCGCCTGCGTCCGCGCCGGAATGTCGCCCACCACCAGGATGTCGTCGGTCATGGCCGTGCCTTTCTCAGTGCCGGACCCCCGTCCGGGGCGGCGATGATCACCGCCATCGCCCACCCAACATCCTGAACTTGAGTTGAGGTCAACCTCGATCCGAGGTCTTCCGGGGCACGGGCCGGACGGTGGGCGCGAAAGGGACCGTGGCCGTCCCTTCAGGCCAGGGTGACCAGTGTCCGTACTCCCGGGGTCAGGGCGGCCGCCAGGGACGCGCGGTCGGGTGCGGACAGGCCGCCGACGTCCTCGGCGAGGTCGGTGAGCAGGTCGTCGAGCACCTCGGCGGCCAGGGCGTCCGGCTTCGCCGCCGGGCCGAGCTTGCTGCGGCCCGAGGCCACCCGGGCCGGGGTCAGCCGGTCGACCGCGGCCGCCAGCAGCCAGGCCGGGACGCCGGCGGCCCCCTCCGGGGGCGGGATGAAGGGGCGGGAACCGTTGTAGCGGTCGTCCTCGGCGAACGCCGGATGCTTCACCTTCAACGTCGGGCGCTCGCCCTTCTCCCATGACGGCCAGGAGCCGGCCGGTTTGAGGACGTACCCCTCCGCGCGGTTGTCCGGCAGCTCCGGCAGACCCAGCCCGGCCGGTACCCGCGTCGGAAACTCGACCGGCAGCTCGCGCAGCTCGTTACGTCGTCCCCGGCCGAGCAGCGGCACGCATCCCAGCCCTGTGCGCGACAGGCGTTCCTCCAGCTCGGCTCGTCCCAGCCACAACGGGCCGGACGCGGTCCGCGCCACCGCGTCGAACCCCAGCCACACCAGGTCCGGGCTGTACCAGACCCCCGTCTGCACAGGGGCGAGGCCCGCCACCTCAGGCACGTGCGGATGGGGATAGCGGCCTCCCGCCAGCTCCCCGAAAAGGACGACCTCGGTGACGTCCGGACGCTCCCGGACCAGCTCGCGGGCCACCGCCACCGCGGACGTCGCCAGCACCGGCCAGATCCGCGCGAGCCCGAAGAAGGCGTCCAGCTCGTCGGTGTCCAGCAGCCCCCGGCGGGAGGCCGCCCGTGCCCGTACCCCATCGGTGACCAGCGCCAGGTTCGCCCCGTGCACCTTCTCCTCGGCCACCCACGCGCCCCTCGGCAGCGGCCCGTCCCCGAACCTCTGCGGAATCTTTGGATAGCGCACCGTCCCGCCCCCGTCCTGCCGACCGCCCGGACACGACCCCCGTGTCACCGCAACGGATCCCGGCGAGCAGAATCCACGGCCCCCATCCCGAGATCAACTCATTTGAGTACGTTGGGCGCGGGTGGCGGAGCAGGGAGGCGGGTGTGTCGGCGGAGCTGGTGGCGGCGGCTCAGGATGGGGATGGGGAGGCGTTCCGGCGTCTGGTGGAGCCGTTCCGGGGGGAGCTGTACGCGCACTGCTATCGGATGCTGGGGTCGGTGCACGATGCGGACGACGCCGTTCAGGAGACGCTGGTGCGGGCGTGGCAGGGGCTGCGGCGGTACGAGGACCGGGGGGCCGTTCGGGCCTGGTTGTACCGGATCGCCACCAACCGGTGCCTGTCGATGATCGAACGGCGGGGGCGGCGGGAGCTCGCGGCGGATCCGAAGGCCGAGGCGGTGCGGGTGGAGCCCTGTCCGGAGGAACGGCTGGGGCCGGAGGACGCCGTGGTGGCCCGCGAGGGGGTGGAGCTGGCGTTCGTGGCGGCCTTGCAGCATCTTTCGGGGTTGCAGCGGGCGGTGTTGGTGCAGCGGGAGGTGCTGGGCTTCTCGGCGGCGGAGGTCGCCGAGATGCTGGGGACCTCGGTGGCGTCGGTCAACAGCGCGTTGCAGCGTGCCCGCCGGGTGGTGGCGGGGCTGTTGCCCGAGACGACCCAGCGGGAGACGCTGCGCAGGCTGGGGGATCGGGCGGTGCGGGACCTGGCGCGCCGGTACGCCGCGGCGTGGGAGGCGGGGGACGTCGAGGCCATCGTGGCGATGCTGACCCAGGACGCCAAGTACTCCATGCCGCCGCTGCCCGCCATGTACCAGGGACACGAGGACATCCGCGCGTTCCTGCTGGAGGGGCCGCTCGCCACACGGTGGCGTTTCCTGCCGGCCCGCGCGAACGGGCACCTGGCGTTCGGCACCTACATGTGGAACGCGGAGCGGGGCGTCTACACCCCTGGCGGGCTGGACCTGGTGACGTTGCGGGGAACGAGGATCGCCGAGGTCGTCTCGTTCCTGACCGTGGACCTGACGGCGTTCGGGCTGCCGGAGGAGTTGGCGGCCGGGCGATGAGTTCGCCGCCCGGGCGGGGTTGTAGGGGCGGACAAGCCGAACGACGACCCCAGGAGGCACGACGATGACGACCGACGACCGGGAGCGGATCGAGACGCTGATCCGGCGGTGGGCGGCGGCGGTGCACGCCGGTGACATGGCCGGCGTGCTGGCCGACCACGCCGACGACATCGTGATGTTCGACGTGCCGCCGCCCCAGGAGGGGATCCGCGGCATCGACGCCTACCGCGATGCCTGGCCGCCGTTCTTCCGGTGGCAGGCCCAGGGCGCCCTCTTCGAGATCACGGAACTGGACGTGACGGCGGGCCGGGACACGGCCTTCGCCCACGCCCTGCTGCGCTGCGGCACCCCCCAGGACCTGGAACGCGACCCCGGCAACCGGCTGCGCCTGACCATCGGGCTGTGCAAGCGGAACGGCCGCTGGACCGTCACCCACGAGCACCACTCCTTCCCCTTCAACGGCCAGTGAGCGTGGAAAAGGCCCGGTAGATCCACGAGGCCGCCGCCGCCTCCTCGGGCGTCAGCTCCGTTCCGGAGTCGTGGCCGCTCTGCGGCGGCGGTGGGCCTTCTGGCGGCAGGCCGGGCTGCAGTAGCGGGCGGGGCGCCCGGTGGGTGAGGGGGCCAGGGGGGTGCCGCAGACATCGCACCGACGGCTTTCGTCATCTGTTTCGTTACGGCGAGTGTGTTTCGTTACGGTAGTGGGCGGGCGGAGGACCTCAGTCGTCAGGGCGGTGAGGCGGCCGGAGGGCACCGAGGGACGGTGGCTCCGTTCCATGGCCAGGCAGCCGCTCATGAGGGCCCGCACCTCGACCACGTCGATGTCGGAACGGACGGCGCCGGCCTGCTGGGCGCGCTGAAGCAGGGCGTCCACGGCCCTGGTGAAGGCGGCGTCGGTGTCCTCGCACCGGAACTGCTCCATGCCGGCGCCGTCGGCCAGGGCGTCGCAGAGGGCGTGGTTGAACATGGCCTGCTCGACGACCCAGGTGAAGAAGGTGTAGAACGCGGCGCCCGGGTCGGGGGCGGTGAGGAGTCCGCGCGCCTCGGCCACTATCGCGTGCAGGCGGACGCTCACCACCTCCCGGAACAGGGCCTCCTTGGTGGGGAAGTGGCGGTAGACCGTCCCGGCGCCGACCCCGGCACGGCGGGCGATCTCGTCCAGCGGGATCAGCCCGCCCTTCTCGGCGAACGCCTCCCCGGCCGCCCGGAGCACGCGCTCCCGGTTGCGCCGGGCGTCGGCGCGCAGCGGTGGACTCATCGGGGCGACTCCTCCGAAGGTGTTGACAAGCGGGGCGATCGTTCCGGTACGGTCGCGGATAACCGGGCCGATCGTTCCGATTCTAGGGAGGGCGGCCCGCACGGCCGAGCGAGAGGCGAACGATGACGAACGCGGTGGTGGACGACTCAGTGGAGGAGGCGCGGGGACGGCTGGGGCGGATCGGGGCCGGGCTGATGGTACCCATCGCCCCGGCCAACGAGTGGCGCCGCACGGTCGCCCGCCTCGAACAAGCCGGATACGGATCGGTGTGGATCAACGAACTCATCGGGGGCAGGGAGTCGTTCGCCCAGGCCGGCCTGCTGCTCGCGGCCTCCGAACGGCTGGTCGTGGGCACCAGCGTCGCCAACCTCTGGGCACGTCACCCGGCGGCCATGCAGGGCGGCGCGGCGGTGCTGGCCGACGCCTACCCGGGCCGGTTCGCCCTCGGCATCGGTGTGAGCGCGGAGGTCCTCGTCGAGGCGAGCGGGCAGAAGTGGGAACGTCCGCTGCAACGCATGCGCGGCTACCTCGACCAGATGGACGCCTCCACAGCGAGCGCCCCGCGCCCGGCCGTGCCGTTCCCCCGGCTCCTGGGGGCGCTCGGCCCGAAGATGCTGGCGCTCGCCGCCGAACGCGCCGACGGCGCCCTCACCGCCACCATGCCGGTCGAGCACACCCGCAGGGCCCGCGAGATCCTGGGCCCCGGCAAGCTGCTCATCGTCGGGCAGATCGCCGTTCCGGAGACCGACCCGGACACCGCACGTGCCATCGCCCGGCAGGCGTCCGCTCTGGACATGCCCGGCTCCCCCTACGCCAAGGCCCTCAGCGGGCTGGGCTATCAGGACGCCGACCTCCGCGACGGCGGCACCGACGCCCTTGTCGACGCCCGCTCGCCCTGGGGCGATGCCGAGACCATCGCCGCCAGGCTCCGCGCCCACCTGGACGCGGGCGCCGACCACATATGCGTCAACGTCCTGGCACTTGACCTGGACTCCGCGGCCGACCAGTTCGAAAAGCTCGCCCCCGCCCTGACCGTCCTCTGAGCCGGAGCACGAGAAGAGGCCGGGCGGCCCATGACCCGCCCGGCCCCCTCCGTCACCAGTTCGAAAAGCTCGCCCTGCTTTGACCGTCCTGTGGGCTGAAGAACGCGAGGAGGCCGGGCGGCCCAGGATCCGCCCGGCCTCCTCCGTCATCAGGGCAGCGGCGGGTAGGCGTTGCGCATCAGTTCCTGGAACTGGGCGGAGAACCAGTGGCCCGACAGGGGGGCGTCGGGGAGGGCGCCGGACATGTTGTTGCCGTTACGGGCGTTGCCGGGGTACGTGGGGTCGCACATCCGGTCGAAGCCCTTGCCCTCGGTGTTGGGGATCTCCCGGCTGGCTCCGTCCGACTCGCCCGGGGGCTTGATCCAGACGTAGGCGTCGATGCCGGACTCCGGGGCGGCCTTGGGGCGTTCGCCGAGGCCGGCGCCGGACTGGTTGCACCAGTTGCCCAGGTGGATGCGGCGGTCGAGGCGGCCGCCGTTGACGTAGGTGTCCACGTTGGTCATCGGGCCGGGGCCGGTGGGCCGGTTCGCGCCGCCCCAGCCGTTGCGGGAGGTGTCGATCAGCATGCCGACGTTCGGGGAGAACCCGGCCTGCACGGCCCGCTGCCGGAACGCCTGCGCGTAGGACAGCTCGTCGGTGTAGCGGTTCCAGTCCACCCACTTGGACTGGCGCACCGAGGTGCCGTTGACCGAGTCGTTGATGGTGAAGTACGGCTCCTTCAGCGCCGAGTAGTTGGCGGTGTTGGCGATGAAGCCGTGCACGTTGGCCGGGGTGCTGCCGGAGGCGTTGGCGGCCTGGAAGAACAGGTCGGCCGCCGGGCCGAAGTTGTCGTCCCAGCCGAGCCAGCCGTGGTGCCCGGCGTCGATGTAGTTGTAGACGTTTCCGATGGCGCCCAGCTTGTTCAGCGCGTACCCGACGCCGTTGACGTAGCCGCCGTTGGCCTTCATGGTGTCGCACTGGGGGGTGGCGGTGGGCCGGCCGCCGGCGTTGGTGATGAGGTTCGGCAGCGAGTCGATCTCGATGATCGCGACGATCCGCAGCCGGGCGTACCGGGGGTCGCTCATGATGGTGGCGATCGGGTCGATGTACTCGGCCTTGTAACGGGGCAGGTCGTTCGGGCCGAGTTCGCCGTTGGAGGCCAGCGCCGCGCAGTCGCGGCCCGGCAGGTTGTAGATGACGAACTGGATCAGCCCGGCGCCCTGGGTCAGCGCCTCCTCCAGGTGGTCGCGCAGGCCCATGCCGCCGTTCACGCCCTCGATGGCCGCGATGCGGTCCAGCCAGACGCCGGTCGGCTGGCCGGCGATCCGGTTGCCGCCGGGCTCGGCCGCCGCCTTGGCCGACCACTCCGGGTTCACGTAGACCTTGGCGCCGGCGTACGGGTTGTCGACGCGGGTGTCCGGGGACTGGGTGGGCGACACGGTCGGGGTGGTCGGCGATGTCGTCGGGCCGGTGCCGTTGCAGGGGGTGTCGTTGAGGGTGAAGGCGGTGGGGTCGATGTTGGTGCCGGTGTAGGTGAACTGGGCGCCGATGTTGGTGGTGGCGCCGGTGGACAGGTTGCCGTTCCAGGATTCGTTGTGGACGGTGATGTTCTGGCCGGTCTGGGTCCAGCGTCCGCTCCAGCCCGAGGCCAGGCGTTGGTTGCCGGTGTAGGAGTACTTCAGGGTCCAGCCGGTGAGCGCGTCACCGGTGTTGGTGATGTCGATCGAGGTGGTGAAGCCGGTGCCCCAGTCGTTCTTCTTGTAGACCACCTTGCAGGCGACCGC
>NZ_FNVO01000056.1 GCF_900108175.1 Thermomonospora echinospora | reverse complement strand
TGTTCCTGACCACCGAGGCCGTCATCGCTGAGAAGCCGGAGAAGGACAAGGCCCCGGCGATGCCGGGCGGCGACGCCGGCATGGACTTCTGAGCCGACTCGCACCTCGTCCGTAGATCCGTACGGCAGGAGGGCGGCCCCGAGCCATCGGGGCCGCCCTTCGCGGTTCTGCCGCACCCCACGAGCGCACCCCAGGAGCCCGCTGCCGACGAGCCCGTATCCCGCCGGCACCCGGCCGCCTCGACCGGCGCACGCGCCGACGCGCAGGTGCCATTGCCATGCCATTGTCGGCCAGACGCCCGATGACTGGTCCCTCGCCGTCACTGATTGGCGATACTGCGAATGTGACGGAACTCTTCAACGCACCCGCCCTCCGGGTGGAGCAGCCCCGGAAAGTGCTGGCGACCCGGGCCCGGTACGACTTCTTCGACGCCACGGGCACCCTGCTGGCGTCGGCCACCGAGACCGCCGAGCGCACCCGCCTCAAGGCGGTACGGGCGGCACTGCCCGGCAACGTGCTCGCCGGCGCGCAGACCCTGCTGGTCCACGACCCCGCCGAGACCCTCCTCCTCATCATCGAGAAGCACGACACCAACCGGCTCACCACGATCCGGCGTCCGGTCGAGGGCGCCGAGGGCGCCGAGGGGGATGCCCTGTTCGACGGCGACCTGATCGGCTCCATCCGGGCCGAACGCACCACCCGCCACTACGCGCTGCTGGACGCGGCGGACAAGCGGGTCGGCGAGGTCACCGGGGACCTGGGGCTGCGCAAGTTCAGCGTGACCGACACCGAACGCCGCCATGTCGCCCAGATCAACAAGAAGTGGGCCGGACTACGAGCGGAGATGCTGACGAACGCCGACCGCTACAGCGTCGAGATCACCGGCAAACGCATCACCGAAACGCTGCGCGCCCTCATCGTCGTGACCGCGGTCGTCCTCGACCTGACCCTCCACGAGTCCAAGGACGTCGTCTGACCTGAGCCCGCAAGATCCCTCCCGGCACTCCGCGGGGCGGCCGCCAACCGCGATCGACTCCACCGCGGCCGGGCGGCCGGATCCGGAGCACCGGCCTGCACTCGGCGTCCTGGTCCGCGGGCATGGAGGTCTGGCCGTGGCGGCGGTCACCCGGTGCCCTCGATGCCGGCGGTCATCGCACCACCCGCCACTACGCGCTGCTGGACGCGGCGGACAAGCGGGTCGGCGAGGTCACCGGGGACTTGGCGCTGGGCAAGTTCAGCGGACCTGTGCCCAACCCACTGACGGGCGGATCGGTGACGAGGCCGCCGCCCTGGTCGCCGCGCGGCTGGCCGATGCCGAGCAGGTCCGCCGGTCGCAGGTGTTGCCGATGCGGTTCCTGGCCGCCTATCGGGCGGCGCCGTCGCTGCGCTGGTCGTGGCCGTTGCAGCGGGCGTTGGACGCCTCGCTGGCGAACGTGCCCCGGAGCGTGCCTCGGCTGCCGGGGCGCACGCTGGTGCCGTCCCGGCTTGAGATGACCTTGAGATGACACGGCCACGGAGACCTTCGCGTCCTTCCAGGGGACGACGACGCGAGGTACGTTCCCTACGTGCAGGCCATGCCGGGAGGCGCTGACAAGTGGCGGATCTCACCCGCCATCCCGACGATCGCCAACTGCGCTCTTGCCGCGCTCTGGGCCTTCTCCGCCCTCGGCGGCTGGGGCGAGACGGCGTTCTGCGGGGAGGGCGGTCGGCATGACCCGAGCTGCGCCGGCGGGTTCACCACCGCCGTGCTCGCCTCCCTCGTCGCCGCGGTCCCCGCGGCGCTCATCGCCGTGATGGCCTGGACGCTTCCGGCGGTACGACGTAACACCGTCCGGCTCGAAGCAGCGCTCGCCACCGCTGCGCTGCTGTGGGTGGCCGCCGAAGGGGTTCTCTTCGTCGGCGGCTCTCTGGCCCAGTCCTGAAGCTGTCGCGCACCGGCTCCACCGGGGAGCACAACTTCCTCTCGGCATGTTTACGCAGGTGATGCGCTGGGCAGGACGAGAAGTCCACGATGGCCGCAAGCACCGGGGAGGAACGGGAACCCACCGGATCGCGCGCGTCGGTTTGACGTTGTCCGATCGGGGGCATAACGTTCTCTTCGCCCCACGGGGGAGCGGGACGCCGACAGGCGGCCGGCCCCGGGGGAACCACCAACGGACATCGGGCACGGATTCTCGTGTCTGGGGAACGGCGGTAGGTCGGAAAGGTGTAGGGTCCTGCAAGGCCCGAATCGATCCGATGAAAGGCCATCGCCCAGAAGTGGTACACTAAGGTGTACTTCGGAAAGGCGAATCAGAAAAGGCCGGCGAATTGACAAGCCGGACGGATCTGATAAACTGAGATTGGCCGCCCCGAGAAAGGACTCGCGAGAGTCCCGGACGGTGGGTGTCCGTTTCTTGAGAACTCAACAGTGTGTTAAAAGCCAGTGCCTTGTGACAGCCCCTGGTTGGTTGGGGTTGTTGTTCCTCGTCTGAGGAATTTGTTTGAGGCGATGCTCGCCGGTTGTTGTGGCTGGTGGGTGTCTGCTGGGATGTGAGTCCCGTTCAGGTTTGCC
>NZ_FNVO01000011.1 GCF_900108175.1 Thermomonospora echinospora | reverse complement strand
ATCGGCGACATCACCCGCTTTCCCACCTCGGCCAAGCTCGCCCGCTACACCGGCTGCGCCCCCATCCCGGTCTACTCCTCCGACCAGGAACGCCACCGCCTCCACCGGGGCGGCAACCGACGCCTCAACAGCGTCCTCTACACCGCAGCCATCGTCCAGAAACGCTTCCACCCAGCAGCTCAACGACTCCTGGAACGCCATGAACCCGCCAAGGGCAAGCGTGGCGCCCGCCGCATCCTCCAACGCCATCTCATCGACGTCATCCACCGCGCCATGACCGCCGATCAAGCCACCTGGCAGCACCACGTCACCCGCCATCAGCTCGCGGCTTGACATAGAAGCATCAACCGCTAGCTGCGCGAGTACTTCCCCAAAGGCACCACAATCCCCTCCGACCCGGACTACCTCCAAGCCGTCGCCGACGAACTCAACGACCGATCCCACCGTATCCTCGGATGGCGCAAGCCGAACGAAGTCTTCGCCGAGCTCCTGACCAGCGGAATTGCTTCCACCGGCTGAAGGCAGGGGGTTATTGGTCGGCTCGGTCCTGCATGTCGGCCAGTGCTGCTCAGCCCAGCCGTCCCTGGCTCCGCCGTTTACCGAACGCCCACAACGACCTAGAGATGAACGCGTAGAGTAACCGCTCTTCGAGACATGCCGGGTAACGATTCGTCTGTTGGAGTGTGGCCCTGGTGTGGCCACGGTGTGTCCCAACGCGTGCGGATGGGTTCGGATCTCTGATGAACCATTACTGGGTTAACCTGCAGAAACGGGACTACGCGTTGCCCTAAAGGATCTTGAGGGACGCGGTGGGGCGCACTGCTAATGCGGTTTGGGTGCAAACCCATCCGGGGTTCAAATCCCCGATCCTCCGCTCTCACCAGCGGTTCTTCCGATGCCAGGGGCATCGGGAGGGCCGCTGGTCTCGTTGTGGGGGCGATGGGGGCCCGAAGCGGGGGGCTGCCCTGGCGGTCTGGGGGGTCCAGACCGTGACCGGAGTGGGGATCTCGCCGGTCTCCTTCCAGCGGGTCTGTTTCTCGCGCACGATGGTGTGCTGGGCGGCCCGGTTACCGATCTTGTTCAGGAACCGGTTACCGATCTTGTTCAGGAATCGGTTGAGGGATGACCGCCTGGTGATCACCGCGATCGAGCAGTGCCGTGGCCATCTGTTGGATCGAGCGGGTGAAGCGGCGGGGGTCGTCGGGCGGTGTCATGTGGCGGATCAGGTTGCCATCGAAGACGGCGAGCACGGCGTGAGCCAGGAAGTCGGCGTCGAGGTCGGGGCGTGCTTCGGCGAACAGCACGCTGAGGTGGCGGTGCCAGAACTGGTAGCTGGGATCGTCGTACTTGTCCTCGGCGCAGGCTTGCTCGTGCGCGGACAGCAGGACGGCGTTGTCTTCGGCGATCGCGCCGAGTCCGTCGAGGAAGGCGAGCAGCCGCTCCCGGACGGGTGCTCCGGGTCCGAGGGGCGGGGGTCCGTTCGTGATCGCGTCGCGTAGCTCGCGGGACCTTTCCTCCAGCAACGCCTGCAGCAGCCCGGCGCGGTTGCCGAAGCGACGGAAGACGGTGCCTTTTCCCACTCCAGCAAGGGCGGCAACGCGATCGAGCGACACATGCTCCCCGCCGCCTTCGGCCAGAAGCCGCTCGGTCGCGTGGAGCACCGCACGGCGGTTGCGGACCGCGTCGGCACGTTCGGCGCGCTGTTGGGCCATCGACGCTCCCCACTGAGGCGGACTGTCAGTCCGGATATGCTACCGTACGCCAAACGGACCATCAGTCCGGGTGGTGTTGTCTGCGGAGGAGTCCTTGATGGACATGCGCGCGCTCGTCGTCGATCCCGAAGTCCCCGGTTCCCTGCGTCTTGGGACGACCGCCGAACCCCATCCCGCGCCCGATCAGTTGGTGCTCGAGGTGCGGCACATCTCCCTCAACCGCGGCGAGGTGGCGTTCGCCGGTCACCGTCCGCCCGGAACCGTGCACGGCTACGACGCCGCCGGTGTCGTCGTAGGTGCCGCGGCGGACGGCACCGGGCCTGCCGTAGGGACCAGAGTGGCGGCGTTCGGGACCGGAGCATGGGCACAGCGGATGGCCGTGGACACCACTGCGGTGGCCGAAGTCCCCGCCAAGGTCGACCTGGCCGACGCCGCCGCGCTGCCGATGGCCGGTATCACCGCGCTGCGCACGTTGCGCTCTCGCTCGATCCTGGGCCGGCGGGTGCTGATCACCGGCGCGGCCGGCGGCGTCGGCCGATATGCCGTCCAGTTGGCGGCCCTCGGTGGTGCCCATGTCATCGCCTCGGTAGGGTCGGCGGCCCGCGGCGAGGGCCTGACCGAACTGGGTGCCGACGAGGTCAGGGTCGGGCTGGAGGGCATCGACCGGCCGGTCGACCTCATCCTGGACACCGTGGGCGGACGGCAACTGACCGCGGCCTGGCAACTCCTCGCCCCGGGCGGTGATGTGCAGAGCATCGGCTGGGCATCCGACGAACCGGCGATGTTCGCGCCACACTCGCTGTTCTCCCTCGGCCCGGCCAAGACGATCAGCACGTTCGGCGACACCCATGAGGTCGGCCCCGACCTGGCCACCCTCCTGGAGTTCGTGGCGGCCGGGAGGCTCTCCCCAGAGGTCGACTGGCGTGGTTCGTGGGAGCGCGTCACCGAGGCCGCCCGAGCACTGCTGGACCGGCGTATCGCGGGCAAGGCAGTGCTGAACGTAGAGCCGGCGGCCGCCGGCTGACTACAGCCGGACGACGGCCTGCCAAAAGGGAGGACACCACCCGGCTGCTTTCAATTCCAGAGGCGGGCAAGCCCGAGATCCCCTGGCACGACGACATACGCGGGCTGGGCGTGGATCCGGCTCCGTATCAGGCCGGGCGGGTCTGGCCGGCGGCCTCCACCGGTGCGCGCCGACGTCGGCTTCGAAGCGTTCCGTGTCGCTTCACCGCAAGACGGCTGGTATCTGCCGCTCCAGCTCTCACGCCGTCTCATCCCGCACGGCACCAGCAATGTGGACGCCTTCGCCGTTCCCCTGCACTACGCCGCCCCCGGCTCCGCCGACGGGATCGGCCTGCTGCCCGGTGAGCTGTTCGGACACCGTCTTGAGCACCATGGTCGCTTCATGCTCCGCAGCGCCCTCGCCGTTGGCCCTGAGGATCCAGCCCTGTGAAATCTCGGTCATTCGGTCCGACAGGTCGTAACGGTACGCTTGTCCGGTGCGGATCGTCGCGGTCGCTGATACACACACGTATCACCACGAACTCGTCGTTCCCGAAGGGGACGTCTTCGTGCACGCGGGTGATCTGTGCCGGCGCGGCAAGAGCCTTGAAGAGCTCCGGAACGCCGCAGACTGGTTGTACGCCCTTCCGCATCGGGTGAAAATCGTCGTCGCCGGGAACCACGACTGGATGTTCCTTGACGAGCCCGAACGCGCCCGCGCCGTTCTGGCCGACCGCGGCATCCGCTACCTACAGGACAGCGGAACCGAAATCGACGGCGTGACCTTCTGGGGAAGCCCCTGGCAGCCGGAGTTCAACGAGTGGGCGTTCAACCTCCCCCGCGGCCGCTTGCTGGCGGAGAAGTGGGCCTTGATTCCCGAGAACGTCGACGTCCTTGTCACGCATGGCCCTCCGCTGGGCATCGGCGACACGAACGCCGTGCCCGGGCGCCACGGCTGCGCGGATCTTTTGGCCCGCGTGCGGCAGGTCCGACCCAGGCTGCACTTGTTCGGCCACATCCATCAGGACGGCGGCCTCTGGCACCGCGACGGGACGTGCTTTGCGAACGTCACCACGTGGGAGTGCGAACGCGGCCCCACCGTCATCCAGCTGGAGCCCTCAGGCGCTGTCGGCGAAATCGTGCCTCCCGCACGCAGCCGCTGAATACCGGAACGCCGTGCGGCAGCGGTGGCCACCGCTGCTTCCAGAACGAGAAACGGCCTCTGTCCTCGGGCTGCTGAGCGATCGCGGCCGTCGGCCCTGCCGGGCTCAGGGACGCAGCACGGTGCAGTGGGTCGTGCCGTGGGCCAACACCTTGCCGCGGTCATCGGTGATGCTGGCCTCGGCGGTCGCCGCGGTCCGCCCGCAGTGGAGCACCCGGCCCTCTGCGAACACCTCACCGCCGCCGATGCGCAGCGGCCGAACGTAGTGGATGTTCAGCTGCAGCGTGGAGCAGAATGCTCCGGCGGGCATCTCGGTGTGCAGGGCGAGCCAGGCGGCGCTGTCGATGAGCGAGGCGGCAAGTCCGCCGTGCACACCGCCTGTGCCGTTGCTGTGGTACTCGGCGGGTTCGAGCGCCACGACGACCCGGCCCTTCTCCGCCTCGACACCGCGAATCCCGAGCAGGCGCGACATGGGAGCCGCGGGCAGCTCGCCCTTGAGGATGGCGTTGACCGCGTCGATCCCCTCCATGGACAGCGCCTTCATCAGGCCGGCGTCCGGGTCCTCCCAGCGGACGGTACGACTGCGCGCTTCGGATGTTTCACTCATTCGGTCTCCCCTACTCGGTGGACATTCGGGTGCGTCATGCGCTCCGGCCCCTTTCGGCTTCGATCACTTCGTCGGCCCGCGGCGGGTTCCCGTCGCCCCAGAAGGTCCCCGGCCAGGACGAGGGCCGTAGGCCCGCGTAGGTCAGGACTCCGCCGTGCACCAGGTCGTTCTGCCGGCGCAGTTCGTCACGGATGTCCAGCTCCAGCGTCGCCGCCCCGCCGCCGACGGCCACCAGCCGCACCGGCGGCACCCGCCGCGTGAACTCCAGGCCGACCGTCACCACCCCTCCTCACTTCACTAGTGAATTGAGGATGGCCGCCGTCACGCGCCTCTGTCAAGATCGGCACATGCCCGAGCCTGACGAGCGCCTGTACTTCCTGCTGCAACGCGCCGCCCACCAGCTGCGCACCACCGCCGACCGGCGCTGCCTGGCCGCCGCCGGCATCACCACCACGCAACTGGGTGCACTGCTCGCCGTCCACGACCGGCCCGGCATCACCCAGCAGCAGCTCGCCCAGACCCTGGGCCTGCGCGAATCGGCCATCACCGCGCTCGTCACCCGCCTGATCACAGCGGACCTGATCATCCGGCACCCCCACCCGCGTGAACACCGGGCCGTGGCGCTGCACCTGTCCGAGCACGGCGCCGCCACGCTCCGCGCCGTCCAACCGGAGATCGACCGCTTCAACGCCGAGCTGCGCGCCGTACTCGGCGACACCGCCTTCACCCAGACCACCGCCGCCCTGAACAGGCTCACTCAGGACGACACCTGGCCCGCTCCCGGCTCATGACCCGTTCCCCGTGGTGACCGACGAAGCTTTGGGAGATCCATTCGGGACGTAGGACCGAGCCGTCCTCGCAGGTGAAGACTCTGCCTGAGTTCGCCGGAAAATGTTGCGGGGGGATGTCGAGAACCCGGGTGCGGCTCCGTCTCCGAGGTGAACGCGGCCACAATGGGCCGTACCGCATCGAGGAGAACATGATGGCCAAGTACCTGCTGCTCAAGCACTACCGGGGCGCGCCGGCACCGGTCAACGACGTGCCGATGGAGCAGTGGACGCCGGAGGAGCTCTCGGCCCACGTGCAGTACATGCAGGACTTCGCCGCTCGGCTGGAGGGCACCGGCGAGTTCGTCGACGGTCAGGCGCTCTCTCCGGAGGGCACGTTCGTCCGCTACGACGGCGAGGGGCGGCCGCCGGTCACCGACGGCCCGTTCGCGGAGACCAAGGACCTGATCGCCGGCTGGATAGTGATCGACGTCGAGACCTACGAGCGGGCGCTGGAGCTGGCCGGCGAGCTGTCCGCGGCTCCCGGCGCGGGTGGGAAGCCGATCCACGAGTGGCTCGAGGTGCGCCCGTTCCTGACCGTGCTCCCGACCATCACGGAGTGACGCACGGTGGATGAGGCCCTGCTGCGGACCCTCACCCCCACTGTGCTCGGGATCCTCGTCCGCCGCGGAGCCGACTTCGCGGGGGCCGAGGATGCCGTGCAGGAGGCCTTGGTCGAGGCCGTGCGCGTGTGGCCGGATGACCCGCCAAAGGACCCCAAGGCATGGTTGGTCACCGTGGCCTGGCGTAAGTTTCTCGACGCCGCCCGCGCCGATGTCTCCCGGCGGCACCGTGAGGTACGCGTCGAGCGCGAGCCCATACCCGGTCCGGGCGAGGCGGCCGACGACACGCTCTGGCTGTACTTCCTGTGCGCGCACCCGTCCCTGACACCGGCCTCAGCCGTCGCCCTCACGCTGCGCGCGGTCGGTGGCCTGACCACGCGGCAGATCGCGCGGGCCTACCTCGTGCCGGAGGCGACCATGGCCCAGCGCATCAGCAGGGCCAAGCGGACCGTCTCGGGCGTCCGGTTCAACCAGCCCGGTGACGTCGCCACGGTGCTGCGCGTGCTCTACCTGGTGTTCAACGAGGGATACGGCGGGGACGTCGACCTGGCGGCCGAGGCGATCCGCCTCACTCGCCACCTGGTCGCCTTGACCGACGAGCCTGAGGTTGCGGGGCTGCTCGCGCTCATGCTGCTGCACCATGCGCGCCGCGCGTCTCGTACCGGCCCGGGAGGTCGCCTGGTGCCGCTGGGTGAGCAGGACCGATCTCGCTGGGACACCGGCCTGATCGCCGAGGGCGTGACGATTCTGCAGGCCGCGCTGGCCCGCGACCGGCTGGGCGAATACCAGGCCCAAGCCGCGATCGCCGCCCTGCACGCCGACGCCCGCAGCGCCTCCGAGACCGACTGGGTGCAGATCGTGGAGTGGTACGACGAACTGCTGCTCCTCACCGGCAGCCCGGTGGTGCGGCTCAACCGCGCAGTGGCGGTCGGCGAAGCCGACGGACCGCAGGCCGGCCTGGCGGCGCTGGCCGAGGTGAGCCCCGACCTGCCCCGTTACGCCGCGGTACGGGCATACCTGCTCGAACGCGCCGGTGACCTAGAGCACGCCGCCGAGCTGTATGCCGAGGCCTCCCGCGCGGCGACCAGCGTGCCGGAACGCGACCATCTCATCCGCGAGGCTGCACGGGTACGGCAACTGCTGCGGCCGTGAGGACGGCATCCACCACGCGCTGGCACCCGCAGGCGAAGGTGTTCTCCACCATCCTCGCCACCTTCGCCGAGTTCGAGGGCGACCTGCTCCTGCCTGCGGACCCGCGAAGGCAGGGTCATCATCCGCGCCAAGAACAAGCTCGGGCGTGTCCGGCAACTGGTGGGAGCGTCGGCGGCCAGCACAGGTTCATCTGGACGAACGCTTCAGCCGGCAGGTCGGGCCCCACCGCCGGCCGGACACCCTCAGTGCGGGGGCGCAGTCCTGCGACGGGGATCTCGACCAGGCGGCATGCTCGGAATCCCGGCGGTGGGCCGACCAAAAAGGCGCGCTCCGGTGGGGGTTATCTCATTGCCGGAGTGCTGCGGTGATCTTTAGCCTGTCGGCAGCAGCGTGTAGCTCAGCAGGAGAGCGCCGGGCTTCCTACCCGGAGGGCGCGGGGGCAGAACCCGCCACGCTGGCATGAGCGAGGACGCGCAGGTACAGGCGAGCCCGGGTTACGCCGTGGGGCAGATGGCCAAGGCCTTCGTCACCGCGCTGACCCACGAGGACGGCGACACGCGGCGCCGGGCCGAGGAGCGGCTGCACCGCTGGGAGCGGGTCGCCGCCGGGATGGCCGACGGGACGCTGTCGATCGGGTCGCGGACGCCGGTCGAGGGGCTTCCGGCCTGGGTGACGCCGGAGGTCGCGCGGGGCGGGTTCGCCACGGGCGCGGCCGTCGCGGGCGGGCCGCTCCTGCCGCACGAGGTCGAGGCCGCCCGCCGTGCCGGAGTCCCCGCCCAGCGGCACGCGGTGTTCCTGCACCACCTGACGGACGAGGGCCTGGCAGAGCTGAACGCGCTCCTGGACGGCGGGCGCTACGAGATCACCGTGCCGGAGGAGGCGGCGCTGCCAGTGGTGGCGTGGCTGCTGCGGGCCGGCGACCGGGCGGGCGCGCTGGACCTGCTGGAGACGATCGGGCCGTTCGCCGACCGGCTGCGCTTCCTGCCCCGGCCCGCCGAGACGCCGCCCGCCGACGCGTCCCTGGCGTGCCGGGAGACGGTCGGCGAGGTGAGCCAGCGGCTGGCGGCCCGGCTGCCGAACACCGCGATCCAGGCGATGAACGAGGCGCTCGCGGTGTGGAACCCGTTCGCCGACGAACTGCTGGCGCACTGGCTGGAGACCGTCCGGGACGGCCGGGTCGGGGCGGTGCAGCCGGACGGCTGGCGGCCGCGCGGCGCCGAGCTGCTCGCCCGGTACCGCCGGCTCGCCGCCGAGCACACCCGGTGCACCAAGCACCGCAGGCCCAAGGAGAACCTGGCGATCCTGCGGACGGCCCTGGAGGACGTCCTGGCGGACCGCGAGCCGAACCGGCTGCTCCAGCACGCCGTGGACTCGATGGTCGCCAAGCGGGGGGTGCCCGGCTCGCCGGCTCATACCGAGCTGCGCGCGACCCAGGCGGTCCAGGCGGCCCGCCCGACGCACCACGCCCTGGCGCAGCTCGTGCTGGCGCGCCTGTCGGCGTTGCCGCGGCAGGAGGGGTTGCCGACGACCGAGCCGTTCACCGGGCCGGTCACGGCGGACGAGGAGCGCCGGACGGGCGTGCCGGCGGGCACCGTGCTCCCCGACTGGCTGCGGCGTACGGTCGAGGGCGCGTTGCAGGCCCCGATCAGCACGCTGGTCGAGCGGGGCATCGTCCCCTCGGCCGAGGTACTCGCCGCACTGGTCCCCCAGCTGGTGGCCTCCACGACCGCCATGTCCTACCAGGACGAGGCGCTGCGCAACCTCATGACGGCCGCCTACCGGGCCTTCCGCAACCGGCGGTCCCTGCTCCTGCTGAACCTGGAGCGCCAGGTCCGGTTCGAGGAGCTGCCGTGGGTGCGCGCGGTGAGCGGACACCGCCGTACCGGAGGGGCGGCCCGCGACGACGCACGCGCCGCGCTCGTACGGCTGGGTGAGCTGACGCTCCAGGGCTTCCCCGGGACGATCACGCCCAACCCGCTGATCCGGGAGCTGGCCACGCTGGCCCGGCAGGCCCAGATCGGAGTGCCGCTGGTCGAGGAGCTCGCGGCCGACATCTTCATGGGGAACTTCTCGATCAAGTTCCTCCAGGCGGCGCAACTGGCCGCCGACGTGCTGGAGGGGACGATCTACGAGCGGTACTACGGCATCGACTACGCGGCGGTCCGGACCCTCGGCGACGCCCCGGCCGAGCAGGCGTACGGGGTATACGCCTTGGACGGCTTCGACGCGCTGTGCCGGGAGCGTGCCGCCGTTCCGCCGGACCGGCGGGCCTGGGTGGCGGCCGACGGGATGGTGATCGAGCAGGCGCAGATCCTGACCACGCACAATCTCGCCGCCCTGGTGCACCCGATCGGCGTGAACCCCTCCCCGGGATGGCCCGACCTGGCCCGCCGTGCCTTCGGCACCGTCTGCCGTCTGGTGGCGCGGGTCCACAACAACCCGCGTCCGCTGGGCACCATCAAGGACGCCGCCTACGCCTGGCGCCAGGCGCTGTTCTTCATGGCCCTGTGCGGGCTGAAGGAGCAGATCAGCCTCACCGCCTGGCTCCAGGACGAGCTGGACCGGCAGCCCGCGCATGTGACCGCCCGGCTCGATCCGGTGGCCGCCGGGCTCCGGCACGTCCTGGTCGGCGGCGGCCTTGACGACGGGACCGCGCCCACGGCCCGCCGCTTCCTCGGCTGGCAGGTGGGCGGCCACTGGATGCAGAAGATCGTTCCCGCCGCCTGACGGCGCCGACGACCTGGCCCCGGCCCCGCCCCGATCGGCGTCCGGTGGCGGGAACGGAACGGTCGTCGTTGTGGCCGAGTCCCGGTGGACGGTACGAAAAGCGGCCCTCGGCCTGCTGTCCGGTGATCCCCTGGTCGGGGAAGGTCAGCCGTTCGGGAAGCGAGCCACCCACCTGCGCTGCCACGGCGTTTCAACGGCCCGGGGGTGGTGGTGCGCCCGCGCCCAGGCGACGGCCTCCGCCGGGGGGAGGCCGTCCAGGACGGCGAGGCAGGCGATGACGGTGCCGGTACGGCCGACGCCGCCGCCGCAGGCGACCTCGACCGGCTGGCCCTCCCCGGCCTGGCCGTGCAGCGCGCGGATGCCCTGGACGGCCTGCTCCCGATCGCGGGGCAGCAGGAAGTCGGGCCACTCGACCCACAGTTCCTGCCAGGACATCTCGCCTTCGTGACGGCGGCGGAGGCGGCCCGAGCCCAGGTAGAGGCCGAAGACGGGCTCAGGCCCCTCCGGCGGCGGATGGCGCAGGCCACGCCCACGGACCCAGGAACCCCCGGGCAACTGGATGGCACCGACGAGCCTCGAACCGGTCATGATTCATTATCCCGGCGGTCGCCTCCGTTACTGCGGGTTTCCGGCGGTCAGGTTCGAGGCCACCTCCTGCAGGGCGCCCTCGAAGACCTCGGTGGGCTGGCCGCCGGAGACCGCCCACTTCTCCTCGAAGAGGAAGAACGGAACGCCGTTGATGCCCAGGGCGCGGGCTCGGGCGAGGTCCTGTTCCAGTTCGGCCACGCCCTCGTCGGAGTCCAGCAGGGTACGTACGGCGGCGACGTCCAAGCCCGCCTCGGCGGCCAGTTCGGCGAGCGTGCCGGCGTCCCCGATGTCGCGGCCCTCGGCGTGCTGGGCGCGGAAGAGCCGTTCGACCACGGCGTCCTGGACGCCCGCACGGCCGGCCAGCGCGATGACCCGGTGGGCGTCGCCGGTGTTGACGCGCAGGGCCTTCTCCGGCGCGAACGGCAGGCCCTCGGCGGCGGTCAGCGCGCGCAGCCGGTCGTGGGCGGCGGCGACCCGCTCGGGGCCGCCGAGCTTGGCGGCCAGGTGGTCGGCGGCCGGAGTGGCGGTGGCCGGGGCGCCCGGGTCGAGCTGGAAGGGACGCCAGGTCACCCGGACCTCGCCGGCGAAGCGCGCCACAGCGGCGCGGAACCGGGCCTGACCGAGGTAGCACCAGGGACAGACCACGTCGGAGAAGATCTCTACGTTCACGCCCAGGTCAACCGGAGACGCCTGCGGCGCATTCCAGCGGCGTGACCCAGCCCGGCACGAGGGGAGCCCGGCAAGTCCACGCGAGAGCGACCGCATTTCACCGATCCCTGGGGTAGGGGACGCGCGAGACACCACAGATCGGGGGAGACCATGCGATTCCTGGCACGTACCCACCAGTTGCCGGCCAGGATGGCCGCCGGGGCGCTCATCCTGCACTCCGGGTTGTCCAAGAAGGACGCCGACGAGCAGAAGGCCGCCGGGCTGCACGGCATGGCCGCGGGCGCCTACCCCTTCCTCAAGGAGATGGATCCGGCCGCCTTCACCAGGCTCTTGTCCTGTTCGGAGATCGCGCTCGGTGCGGCGCTGCTGCTGCCCGTCGTTCCCAGCGTGGTGGCCGGGGCGGCGCTCACCGCGTTCTCGGCGGGGCTGCTGGGCTTCTACCTCAGAACGCCGGGGATGCGGCGGGAGGGCAGCGTCCTTCCCACCGAGCAGGGGCTGTCGGTCGCCAAGGACGTCTGGCTGCTGGGCATTGGCGCGAGCCTGCTCACAGAGGAGCTGACCTGCGGCGACGGCCACCGTATGGGAGCCTGACCCCGCGAGGCCGCCGAGGTGTGACGATCGGGGTCGCGGCCGGAGTCGTCGGCGCGCACCGGCGGAGGTCGCCGGCCGGGGTGCGACCGGCCGCGGAAGTGCCGCGGCCGGTGCGCACGAGACCGTCGAACCTCGACGAAACCCTGAGAGCAGGTCCCGCACGAGAAAAGCCCTGAGAACAAGTCCCGCTCCCGGGCGGGGGTCAGTCCAGGGTGCCGCCGAGTTCCGCCTGGCGGCCGCCGATGCCCAGGTCGGCCGGGCCGAAGGACTTGGTGCCCTTGGTGGTGACTCCGGCCCGGCTGCCGAAGAGCAGGTGGAGGCGGCCGGCCGGGGCGTTCTCGCCCGGGGCGCCGATGAACAGGTCGGCCCGGCCGTCACCATTGCGGTCCGCCAGCAGCACGGCGGCGCCGAACAGGTCGCGGCGTTCGGCGGCGCCGGGCACGCCCTTGGTGTTCTGGCCGAAGATCTGCGCGTTCCGGGTGCCGAGCCCGGTGGGCGTGCCGTACAGGACGGTCACCGACCCGGCGTCCTCGATCTTGCCGACGTCCTCGCCCTGGGCGCCGACCGCGACATCGGCCCGGCCGTCACCGTTGACGTCACCGACCGCCAGCGCGGTGCCGAAGAAGTCGTTCGCCTCGTCGGTACCCGGGACACCGGGGGTGGACTGCGTGAACGTCTTCGGCTTGCCGGGGCCGCCGGGCCCGCCGAGCAGGACGTGGAACCGGTTGGTACGGCCGTGCTGGTCGGAGGAGATCAGCCCGCCCACCACCAGGTCGGCCCGGCCGTCGCCGTTGATGTCCCCGGCCCCGATCGCCCGGCCGGTCTGCCGGAGCAGGACCCGGGGGGCGCCCAGGCCCTTCGCCGAGCCCCGGCGCAGCTCCAGCCGGGCGCCCACGGTCTCGCCGTCCATGTTCCCGGCGATCGACATCGCCAGGTCGGGGTACCCGTCGCGGTCGAAGTCGGCGACCGCCGGCGCCGTCCACGCGGCGAGCCCGTCCTCCCCGCGCGAGGGCACCGGGGTGTGCGTTCCGGGCACCGGGGCCTTGCGGACGTCCCGGAACGTCCAGAAGCCGGCGCCCGTGGGGGCGTCCTCCAGCTTGCGGGCACCGGCGACGATCAGGTCCACGCCCCCGTTGCGGTCGAAGTCCCCGGCGGCGAGGTCGGAGCCCAGGTAGGCGTTCGGGATCGACAGCGTGATCCCGCGCCCGGTCAGCCCGCCGGGTCCGCCGTAGAGGACGGCGACGCCGTGGTACCGCCCGCCGCTGCCGATCGCCAGGTCGGCGTAGCCGTCACGGTCGAAGTCGGCCGAGGCGGTGGACCCCCCGAAGAAGTCGAAGGTCCGTGGGGTCCCGGCGACACCGGGGCTGTTGCGCGTGATCACCTGCCGCCCGGTCCGGCCCGCGTAGAGCACGGTGACGAAGCCGGCGGCCTCCTGGCCTGCGGCCCGTCCGTTGGGGCTGGCCGCCACCAGGTCGCGCCGTCCATCGCCGTCGAAGTCGCCCGAGATCGCAGGCTTGGCGGCCGTGCCGGGCCCGGCGGGCCGGTCCGCCGCGTGGGCCGTACCGGTGAAGGGCACGGCGAGAAGGGCGGCCAGCGCGCCCGCATGGGTGATGGACCGGATCCGCACGAAACCTCCTGTGAAGGGGGGAACTTCACTAGGAAGACTCCGAAGGATCATCGGCGGTTTACCCGGCCGCCCCTCCGTCCGGCGACGGCGTACGCCCGCTTACTCAAGGCTCACGCAGGGCTCACTGACGGCTCACTCGAAGTCGTCGGGGTTGAACTCCTCGGGGCGATGGGCGGTGTTGCCGGTCATGCCGTAGTCCCAGTCCGGCCGGGTGCTCTCGGCGGCCCGGCCGGAGATCCTTCCTTCGGCCGGCGAGGGCCGGGCGGCGCTCATCCCCTCGGATTCCGTACTGTCGACGCGCTGCGGCTCGCCGCGTTCGGGCTCGGTGCGCATGGCTCCCTCCGGTGCGCTCACGACGGCCCGCGGGAGGACACCGCACCCCTCGGACCGGCTTCGTTCCCAGGACACCGATATCTACCCTCACCTGCGCAAATAACTCCGAATGCGGCCATCGGCACGGGTCGCGTGGACGGTGCGCCGCGTCATGAGCCGGCCGCTGCCGGGTACAGCGGGGGGAGCGGCATCCGTCCACCGAACGCCTGTTCCCCACGGCGGAGTGCCGTGATCTCTCCCCCGCCGGAAGGCGGGTCTCCATGGTTGAGGAGTTCAGATGAACGAGTCGATCCGGCTCGGGCGCATCGCCGGAATCCGCGTGGGTCTCAACCTCAGCGTGCTGGTCATCGTCGCGATCGTGGTGATCGGGCTGGCGTTCGGGCAGCTCCCGGCCGCCTTCCGCGGGTATTCGCCGGCGGAGTACGTGCTGGCCGGGGTGCTGGCGGCGGTGGCGTTCCTGGCCTCGCTGCTGGCGCACGAGCTGGCGCACGCGATCGTGGCGCGGCGCAACGGGCTGGAGGTGGAGGGGATCACGCTGTGGCTGCTGGGCGGGGTGGCGCGGCTGCGCGGCGAACCCCGCAGCCCGGGGGCCGACTTCCGGATCGCGTTCATCGGGCCGCTCACCAGCGTGCTGCTGGGCCTGGTGTTCGCGCTGCTCGCCGAGCTGGTGGCCCGGGCGACGGGGTCGCGGCTGGCCACGGGAGTGCTGGCCTACCTGGCGCTGGTGAACCTGGTCCTGGCGGTGTTCAACCTGATCCCGGCGGCGCCGCTGGACGGGGGGCGGGTGCTGCGCGCCGCGCTGTGGCGGTGGTGGGGCGACCGGCACCGGGCGGCGATCAGCGCGACCCGCGCGGGACGGGTGTTCGGGTTCGTCCTGATAGTGCTGGGGGCGGTGCAGATCTTCGCCGGGTTCGGGTTCAACGGGCTGTGGCTGGCGCTGATCGGCTGGTTCCTGGTCAGCGCGGCCTCCGCCGAGGAGCAGCAGACCGCCGTCCAGTCGGCGCTGGGCGGGGTGCGGGTCGCCGACGTCATGACGCCGCAGCCGGTCGCGGCGCACCCGGACGACACGGTGGCCGGCTTCATCGACCGGGTCGTGCTCTCGCACCGCTTCTCCACGTACCCGCTGCTGGACGAGGCCGGCCGGCTCAGCGGGCTGGTCACCCTGAACCGGATCCGCGCGGTCCCCGCCGAGCGGCGGGCGGACACCACGCTGCGGGAGATCGCCTGCCCGCCCCAGGAGGTCCCCCGGGGGCGGCCGGAGCAGCCGATCATCGAGCTCATGGCGGAGATGACCGGCTGCACCGACGGGCGCGCCGTGGTGGTGACGCCGGACGAACGGGTCATCGGGCTGGTCACACCCAGCGACATCAGCCGGACCCTGCAGCTCGGCGAGTTGGCCGGCGGCCCCGGCCTGCACCGCGGCGCCGACACGGTGACGCTTCCGCAGCGCCGGCACTGAGGCCCGCCGGCCGTGCGGTGAGCACGCCCGGCGCACCCGGTCAGGGCTCGCGATCAGGGCTCGTTCAAGGCTCGACCAGGCCGGTGCGGATGGCGTAGCGGGTCAGTTCCAGGCGGTCCTTCATGCCGAGCTTGGCCAGGATGTTGGCGCGGTGCCGTTCGACCGTCTTGACGCTGATGAAGAGGGTGTCGGCGATCTCGCGGGACGAGTGGCCCTCGGCGACCAGCTTGAGGATCTCCTCCTCGCGCGGGGTGAGCAGCGTGTCGGGGGCCTCCCCCTGCCTGGCCTGGTCGAGGTAACTGCGGATCAGGACGGTGACCGCGCCGGGATACAGGAACGGCTCGCCGCGCATCGCCGCCCGGCACGCCTGCACCAGGTCGCGGTCGGCCAGCGACTTGAGCACGTAGCCCGCGGCGCCCGCCTTGAGCGCCTCGAACAGGTACTGCTCGTTGTCGTGCATGGTGAGGATGAGGATGCGCAGGCCCGGATGCCGCCGTGACAGCTCGCGGGCCGCCTGCAGGCCGGTCATCCGGGGCATGGCCACGTCCAGGACGGCCAGGTCGGCCTCGACCTTGTCGGCCTGCTGGAGCGCCTCGGCCCCGTCCCCCGCCTCGGCGACGACCTCCAGGTCGGGCTCGCCGTCCAGGATGAGCCGGACGCCCCGGCGCACCAGCGCGTGGTCGTCGGCGAGCAGGATGCGCGTCCTGGTGGGTCCAGGGGCGCCGTCGGTCATGGTGGTGGTCCTTCCTCGGCGATGGGCACGTACAGCGCGACCCGGGTGCCGCCCTCGGGAACGGAGCCGACGGTGAGCTCCCCGCCGACGAGCAGGGCGCGTTCGCGCATACCCCGGATCCCGGCGCCCTCGGCGGAGCCGCCCAGCCCGGCGCCGTCGTCGGTGACGCTCAGCAGCACGCCGCCGTCCGCCGGCGCCAGGCTCAGCTCGACCGTCGCGGCGCCGGAGTGCCGGGCGGCGTTGGTCAGCGCCTCCTGGGCGATCCGGTACAGCACCAGCTCGACCTGGGAGCTGAGCGGGGGCAGGCCGGGATGCAGCCGCCGCCGCACCCGGATCCCGGCATGGGCGGAGAACTGGCCGGTCAACGCGGTGAGCGCGCTGGCCAGCCCAAGGTCCTCCAGCACGCCGGGACGCAGCCGGCGGGCGATCCGGCGCACCTCGTCCAGGCTGTCCCGGGTGGTCTCCTGCGCGTACCGCAGGTCCTCGCGCAGCGGCTCGGGCGCCCGGTCGGCGAGCCGTTTGAGGTCCAGCAGCACGGCGGTCAGGCTCTGCCCGATCTCGTCGTGCAGTTCCTGGGCGATGCGGCGGCGCTCGTCCTCCTGGGCGGACAGGGCGCGGGCGCTGCTGGCGCCGCGCTCGGCCTCCAGCCGCTGGAGCATCTGGTTGAACGTGTCGATCAGCGCCGCGACCTCGCCGCTACCGGTCACCGGCAGCCGCTCGCCGGGGCGCAGCAGGTCCACGGTGGTCATCAGCCGGGTGAGCCGGTCCAGCGGGGCCAGCCCCCAGCGCAGCAGGGCGGCGTTGGCGGTCAGCATCACCACCAGCCCGGCCGTCAGCACCAGCGCCTCGGTCAGCCGGATCGGCACCGACACCGTCCAGGGACCGACCATCAGCAGCACGGTGGCCACCGCTCCCACCAGCGCGTTCAGCCAGAACACCCGCCAGAACAGCCGCACCGACCGCAGTCCCCCATCGTCGTTCGCCGTTCCCGGCCCCTACCTCCACTGTGCCCGCCCCGCCCCGGCGGGTCGATCGGGCGGGGCGTCCATTGCCGGGGGGCGGGCCGCCCGGAACGGCCCGTCCCCTACATGGTCGCCCCGCGGAAAGTGGGTGGTGTCCCCGATGGCGCCGGCCGCGCCGGTCTTCCATGGTGGAGAAGGATCCGAAAATCCTGCCCATCCCGCGTCGCCGGCATCCGGACCAGCGCCTCGAACCCAGCGCCCGGATACCGGCGATGTGGCACGCCCCCCACGGATGCGTGGGGGGCTTTGGAATATCCGGGGCCGAACGGTGCCCGAAGGGAGCCCATCCGATGACCGCGAACACGGTGCATGGCACGTCCGGTGAGTACTCGCCAGGGAGCACGGCGGCCCGCCAGGCCCGAGAGCGGCTGGAGCGGGAACGCCGGAACCGGGCGGCGCAGCTGATCGTCCTGGAAGGGCCGGACGAGGGGCAGCCCGACGAGACGGCGCCGGGCCGGCTCGACACCCTGCGGCGGACCCTGGAGGAGATCGAGGAGGCGCTCGGGCGGCTGGAGGAGGGCCGTTACGGGCTGTGCGAGGGATGCGGCAAGCCGATCCCGGAAGGGCGGCTGGAGATCCTGCCGTACGCCCGGTTCTGTGTGGTGTGCCAGCAGCGGCAGCGGGGGCGGGCATGAGCGTCTCCGCCGGCGGTGGCCGTGGCGGACGGGTGCCGCACCCGTGGTTCGAGGTGATCCTGTGGTCCCCGGACCGCTCCTAGACTCCGCACGGCGGCCGTGCCCGCGGGCCGCCGTGGATCTGGGCAGCAGCCGTGTCCGGGCGAGCCTGCCCGGCCTGGACGTGATCGTTGACCTCCCCTCCTCGGTCGGCGCCGCCGCCGGCCGGCCGCCCTCGCCCGACACCGTGCGGGTGGGTCCGATCCGGTACGGCGCGGTGACCGATGTGCCCGGCTGCATTCGGCTGACCCGCCGGACGCTGCGGGAGATCGACCCGATGCCCGAGCTGAGCGAGGTGCTGCTGGGGGTGCCGGTCGCCGCCGACAGGTTCCAGCGGCACCGGGCGGCCACCGCCGTGCAGGCCGCCACCGACTGCCCGGTGCACACGATGCAGGCGCCGCTGGCGGCGGCGGCCGGCGCGGGGCTCGACATCGCCGATCCGCGGCCCCGGCTGGTGATGGACATCGGCGCGGGCATCATCGAGACGGTCGTCATCGCCCGCGCCCGCGTGCTGTCCGCCCGTTCCATCCAGTACGACCCGGAGCGGGTGGCCGGGCGACCCGTCCCGCACCTTTCGGAGCACCTGCGGGAGCGGCTCGCGGTCACCGTCCACCAGGTGCTCGGCGACCTGCCCTCCCAGCAGCGGGTGGCGGCCCGCAAGGGCGGGCTGCTACTCACCGGAGGGGGCGCCCGGATGCCCTCCCTCCCGGGCCGGCTCACCGCGGAGATCGGGCTGACCATCAGCGTGGCGCGCGACCCGTCCCGGGCGACGATCCGCGGACTGGCGCGGATCTGTCTGTCCCCGGCGGCCTGGCGGCAGGTCGTCACCACGTCCTGAGATCAGGCGATCACCACGTCCTGGGATCGGGTGAAAGGAGGAGCCATGGCGACCGACGCCCCCGGCCGGCTGTCCAGCGTGCAGCTCCAGGCGCTGCGCGAGCGGATCGAGGCCGACCTGTCGTGGCGGGCGATCCGGCTGGACCAGCTGGTGACCAGGCTGCGCGAGGACCCGCTGTCCGGTACCGAACGGCCGGGGCTGCTCGCCGAGGTCATCGCCGCCGAGACGCACCTCGCCGAGCTGCGCCGGGCCCTGGAACGCATCGGTGAGGGCGACTTCGGCCGCTGCGAGCGCTGCGGCGACCCCATCGGCTACGCCCTGCTGAAGCTCCGCCCCCTGACCTCCCGCTGTGCGACCTGCCGGTGACGGCCCACCGGGCACTCACGGAGTGGTCTTCCGTCATGTCCGGGCGCCTTGGCCCGCGCTCCGGGACTGCTGTGCGGCGAGCGCGTCCAGGGCGTCGTAGGCGGCCTGGACGAAGGTGGTCCGCAGTGACGCCGTGGTGTTGGTCAGGGCGACGAGCGCGACCCGGGTCTGCGGGCCGAATCCGGCGAAGGCGGTGAAGCCCCGGGTCACTCCGCTGTGATGCAGCAGGTCGTGGTCATCGCCCCGGTGGAGATTCCAGATCAGCGGGCGCGGCTCGTTCCCGGGAACGACGGCGCGGGGGCGCCGCATGTCGGCGAGCGCGGCGCCCAGCGTCGGGCCGGGCACGGTGGCCGGGTCGAGCAGCGCCGTCAGGTAGCGCAGCATGTCCCGGGCCGTGGAGCGCAGTGCTCCGGCACCGGCCATGCCGGGGATGAGCCAGGTCGGCCGGGCCCTGCCGTGCCAGTAGCCGGTGGCCTGGGGGCGGTACGGGTCGCAGTCGGTGCCGGTCAGGCCGAGCGGGATCAGCACACGGGCGTCCAGGAGGTCTTCGTAACGTGTGCCGCCCCCCGCGGCGCGGGCCAGCAGATGACCGAGCAGACCCACCCCGAAGTTGGAGTAGCGCACCCGGGTCCCCGGACGGGCGCGCAGGCGGGCGCGCGGCACGGCCGCCAGGAGGTCGGCGGTGGTGTACGTCGCGTACGGGTTGGTGAACATGCGGGGCATCGCCCGGCGTAGCAGGCCGGGCGGCAGGCACGGCAGCCCCGACGTGTGGGTGGCCAGGTGCAGCAGGGTGATGTCGGGGCCGGTGCGGCGGGCACGGTACGGCAGGTAGTGGTTGACAGGGTCGTCGTAACCGACCTGCCCGGCGGCCACCATCTCGGCGAGCAGCAGCCCCGTGAACGTCTTGGTGAGCGACCCGATCTCGAACCGTGTACCGGGAACGGCGGGCTCCGGCTCCGCACCGCGGACGTGGCGGGCGCTGGTTCCCCGGCACCGGATGAGGTGTTCTCCGCCGCGCACGGCCCCGGCCACGACCGCGCAGGCACCGGGAGCCGCCCCCAGCACCGGGCCGAGCAGGTCGTCCAGCGCCGCCCCGTTCACGATCGCCCCGCCGAGGCGCGGGCCGCGGCGATGGTCCCCGCGACCGCGGTGACCACGACGGTGTGCTGGTGGTCCTTGAACCGTTGCACAGGATTCTCGTCGATGGGATCGCCGTCGCGTGGGACGAAGCCGTCCTCGTGCTGGATCTCGGCCAGTGCCCGCCAGTCGTCCGGATCGCAGTACGGCTCCTCCAGGCACGCCCCCACGACGAGCAGCTCCGCCACCAGGTCCCACTGTCGGATCTCACGCCAGATATCGATCCAGACCGGCAGCCAGTCGTGCAGGTAGGCGGTCAGGTCGGCGGGCAGGCGGTACGGCAGGGCCCCCCAGTCGGTGCTGTGGAAGACGGTGTGGGTCATCTGGTAGGCGGTCATCCAGTCGATCGCCCACGGCTCGGGGAGACCGCCGAGCCAGGTGGCGCGGATCAGCGCGTCCCAGTCGGCGTCGTCGTCGAGGCCGATGATGCGGTGCGCGTTGGCGACGGCCAGCTTCCGGTCGGGGATCAGCTCCACGGCGCGTACCGAACGCAGCCGGACCTGATGGGCCAGCAGTTCGTCCAGGCGCGGATGCCGGTAGCCGGCGCGGACGAAATGCGCGTAGGTCTCGGCCGGGTCGGTCAGCAGCGTGTGCTGGAGCAGCCGCTCGTACAGCAGGTCGCCGCCGCGCATCTGCGCCCAGGTGAAGTCGAGCAGGCTCCGCGCCGCCGCCCGCCGTCCGGGGCCGGCCGTGCCGTCGCGTACGACCAGCGATGCGGCCAGCGTGGTCTCACCGAGCGGTTTGTAGACGCTGTCGGGGTCGCCGAGGTCGGAGGTGCTCGGCAGGGTGTCCAGTTCGCGGTGGGCGTGCAGCCAGGACAGCGCACGGTCGCAGAGCCTGCGGGCCGTCTCGGCCACCGGCGCGCAGCCCGTCATCGTCATCGCCTCCGGTGCGCGTCGTCGGGCCGGCCGAGCAACCGTTCGGCGACGGCGATGTCCAGTGCGGTACGGGGGCCGTGCCCGCCGAGCAGGACGGCGTGGTCGAGGGCGGCTTCCAGGTCCAGCGGCAGCGGCACGCCGTCGTGGTGCAGCCAGGCCAGCCAGCGGATCAGGCGGACGGCGGTGAGGTAGTCGCGGCGCAGCATCGAGCGGGCGGCCCCCCGGCTCAGGGGCAGGGCGCCGCACCGGGCGGCCTGGTGGACCGGCCCGTCGAGACCGGCGATGGCCAGCGGCGACAACCCGGCCATCCGCGCGCACCATGGCCGCCATCCGGTGGCGGCGGGATCTTCGGCGGGCTCCTCGCCCGGCGGTACGGCGGGGCGCCCGCCGTCGAACCGGGTCAGCAGTTCGGCCACCGCCCAGTCGCGCCAGGCGACGGCCGATCCGGCGTCCCCGGCCCCGGCGATGACGGCCTCCTGCGGGAAGACGGCCAGCGACCGCGTCACCGCCGCCGCGTCCTGCCCGTCCAGGGGGAAGCCGGCCAGCAGGTGCGGAACGAAGACGTCGGCGCCGACCAGGCGGACGGCCGCCAGCGCGGCCCCCCGGTCGGGCGCCTGCTCGACGTGCCTGGCCAGGAAGGGTGCGTTCTCAGCGCCCCGCAGGGCGCTGAGAACGCGATCGGCCAGGTCGTCGGCCGCCGTGACGAAGGCGGTCCGGGACGGGCCTGCTGCGGGGACCTTCACCGGACGCCCTCGTCGCGGGCCCGCAGCAGGTCCGCACCGGCGGCGGCCGGCGCCGGGGCGATCGGTGTTGCCCGGCTCACCTGCTCTTCGGCCCCTTCGGCGACAGCAGCACCGCGGCGAGCAGGAGAAGTGCGCCGTTGGGGGTGAACACCGGCGCGTCGCTGATCGCGGTCTCCGGTTCCACCATCAGCGCACCGATATCGGCGGCATCCGTTCCAACGCCGATACCGGCGATTTCCCTCTGGGCGAGCATCCGTTACCTCCTTGAGCTCGGACGCCTCCCATTAGAGACATCCGTCCGGCAACATCACAATGGAGCATAAGTTCACATTGCATGGATTTTGGAATACCGGACGGAACTCCGACCCCGGGGGATCGACGTAAAGCGCTCCCGGCTCGCGGGTAACCCTCACCCAGATCGCCCCGCCGACCGCCCCCGGCTACTCCCGGCCGCCCGGCAAATGCGCCGGACACCCCGGAGATACCGAATCAGCCAGACATTTCCCACCATTTCCGGCGCTTCTTCACGGCCGACCGGTCCGGCGCAGACCAGGACGGCGACCGCACCGGACCCGGGAACGGCCCGCCACCTCTTGCCGGGTGAGGCGAACGGATGGCAACGGCGGTCGTTCCGCCGACAGGCCGGTGAGCGGGGTCAGACCGTCTTGAGGAAACCGCCGTCGACGACGAACTCCGCGCCCGTGGTGCCGGCCGAACGCGGCGAGGCCAGCAGGACGACGGCGTCGGCGACCTCCTGCGGATCGATCATGCGGCCGATGGTCAGCCCCATCGTCTCCGGCACGACCGAGTCCATCACCGTGTCGCGGTCGGTGCCCGCCTGGGCGGCGAACATGTCGGCGACACCGCCCTCGTCCGTCCACCAGGCGGTGCGGACGGGGCCGGGAGAGACGGTGTTGACCCGGACGCCCCTGGCGGCGAACTCCTCCGACAGTGCTTGTCCCAGGTTGTTCAGCGCCGCCTTGGCCGCGCCGTAGTCCACGTTCATCGGCGACGGCTGCCGGGCGTTGCCGGAGGAGACGTTGACGATCGCGCCGCCGCCCCGTTCGATCAGGTGCGGGAGGGCGGCCCGCACGGCGCGGACCACTGCGAACAGGTTGAACTCGAACATCGCGAGCCACTGCCCGTCGTCGGCCTCCAGGAAGGAGGAGCGGGGCAGCCGTACGCCGGGCGGCGGGCCACCGGCGTTGTTGACCAGGACGTCCAGCCCGCCGAATTCCCGTACCGCCCGCTCCACCACCTGTCCCGGCGCATCGTGGTCCATCAGGTCGACCGGCACGTGGAGCAGGCTCGGCCCGGCGAGGGCGTCCAGTTCGGGGGTGGTCTTGCGCGAGGCCGCCACCACCCGGGCGCCTTCGGCCAGCAAAGTGCGGACGACGGCCAGCCCGATGCCCTTGGAGGCTCCGGTGACGACCGCGACCCGGCCGGAAAGCTGCAGATCCATCGACTGTTCCCTTCATTCCGAACGCCCCTCGCCGGGGCACGGCAGTGAAGGTATTCCGCTCGCCCGGTGCCGTTCCGGCGGCGATCGGACCGACATTTCCGGCGGAAACACGACCGCACCCTCCCGGACCACCACGGCGGAAACGGCGGACGCCCGGACACGCCCGCCGACCCCGGTGCGGACGGCGCGGTGGGGCCGGCATGGCGTGATCTGCAAGGTTCGTGTCATTGACGCCATGACGGCGCGGCGACCAGCATCGAAGGCATGCGACGGCGGGTGGTGTTCGTGGCCTTCGAGGGCTTCCAGATGACGGATCTGGCGGGCCCGGCCGACGTGTTCGCGACGGCGGACCTGCTGGTTCCGGACGGCGGGTACCGGACGGAGGTCGTCGCGGTGCGGGCCGGTGCCGTCGCGGCGCTGAACGGGATCCCGGTCCTGGCGGGCGGCGCGCTGCGCGAGGTGACCGGCCCGATCGACACGCTGATCGTGGTGGGCGGGCTGTCCGTCCCGGCGTGTCTGGACGATCGGGAGTTGGTCGGGCAGGTCGCCCGGCTGGCGGACACGGCCCGCCGGGTCGCCTCGGTGTGCAACGGGGCGTTCGTCCTGGCGGAGGCCGGGCTGCTGGACGGGCGGCGGGCCACCACGCACTGGCTGGTGGCCCGTGACCTGGCCGCCCTGTATCCCCGGGTCGAGGTGGACGCCGACCCGATCTACATCAGGGACGGGGACGTGTGGACCTCGGCCGGGGTGTCGGCCGGGGTGGATCTGGCGCTCGCCCTGGTCGCCGACGACCACGGCCACGCGCTGGCCCGGGACGTGGCCTGCGGGCTGGTCGTCTACCTGCACCGCCCCGGCGGGCAGAGCCAGTTCAGCACGGCGATGCGCGCCCTGGCGCCGCCCCGCGAGCCCTTCCGGGAACTGCAGGCGTTCATCGACGCACATCCGGCCGACGATCTGAGCGTGCCCGCGCTGGCCCGGCGGACCGGGATGAGCGAGCGGCACTTCTCCCGCGTGTTCACCGCGCAGACCGGCCTGCCGCCCGGCCGGTACGTCGAGCTCAGCCGGGCCGACGCCGCCCGGCGGCTGCTGGAGATCACCGACCATCCGCTGGAGCGGGTGGCCAGGGAGTGCGGGCTGGGCTCGCCCGAGACCCTCTATCGCGTCTTCCGCCGGCACTGGCGGATCTCACCCGGCGACTACCGCCGCCGGTTCCACCTCAAGGAGAGCTGAACATGCAGGTCGCCATCCCGCTCTACCCCCGCTTCACCGCCCTGGACGCGGTCGGCCCGTACACCGTGCTGGCGTTCGCGCCCGGCTGGACGGTCACGTTCGTGGCCGCCGAGCCGGGACCGGTCACCGACGACCGGGGCAGCCTCACCCTGACCGCCACGGCGGCCTACGCCGACCTGCCCCGCCCGGACGTGATCGTCGTCCCCGGCGGACCCGGCACTCTGGAGGCGCTGGAAGACCGGGCGCTGGTCGATTGGATCGCCCAGGCCCACGAGCACACCCGGTGGACGACCTCAGTGTGCAGCGGATCGTTCCTGCTGGGGGCCGCGGGCCTGCTGGAGGGGCTGAAGGCGACCACCTACTGGGCCCTGCTGGAACAGCTGGCGGAGATGGGCGCCGAACCTGTGAACGAGCGGTTCGTGGCCGAGGGCCGGATCGTCACCGCGGCCGGCGTGTCGGCGGGCATCGACATGGCCCTGGCACTGCTGGCGCTGGCCGCCGGTGAGCCCACCGCACGGGCCGTCCAGCTCGCCATCGAGTACGACCCGCGCCCCCCGTTCGACAGCGGCTCCGCCCTGACGGCCTCCGCCGACCTCACCGAACGCGCCCTGAAACTGCTCTCCTAAAGCCGCAGGCCCACCGGCCGTCCCAAGGGGCCGGACGGGCATCCCCGCCGGAAGCACGACGTCACGGCCCCGGACACGCCCCAATCCCTCCTGTGAACCCAAGCCGCGGGCTGCCTTTGTCCCGGCTGAGGTGGGCGATGGATAGCGGCCCGGCCCTGCGACGGATCGGACCAGGGTCTAGGTCCGTTCGGGGTGGGGTGAGCGGCGGCGCAGCAGCCTGGGGCGGACGCGGCCCAGGCCCTGGAGCGGGCGGGGACGCAGGGCGGAGATGTCGTAGCGGTCGTCGTCGGCGGCGAGCGCGGTGGCCAGTTCTCCGTCCACCAGCACCGCGCCCGGGTAGGCGATGGAGGTGAGCCGGGCGGCCAGGTTGACCGGGGTGCCGAAGAAGTCGCCCAGGCGCAGGATGACCTCCCCCTGGGCCAGGCCGACCCGCAGGCGGGGGAAGCCGGGGTCGGTCTCGTGCCGGCCGGCCAGCGTCAGCCCGATCTCGGCGGCGACGGCGGCGTCGTCGGCGACGAAGAAGACCTCGTCGCCCAGCGTCTTGACCAGTTGCCCGCCGAGGTCGGCGATGACCTCGGCGGCGGTCGCCTCGAAGCGTTCCACGAACTCGGCCAGCTCCTGGCCCTCCATCGCCCGGCTGAGCCGGGTGAAGGAGACCACGTCGGCGAAGCCGGCCGCCATCAGGGCGACCCCGCCGACCGGGTCGGCGGTCGCGGCGGCGGTGGTGGACAGCGAGCGCAGCCCGGCGGCGGCCAGCTGACGCCGCCAGCCGTGCAGCAGCAGCCGTTCGAAGCGGGGCCGCAGTTCCTCGGTGGCCGCCAGCGCGGCGAACACCAGCTCTTCGGTGACCGGCTCGTCGGCGGGCAGTTCCTCGCCCAGCCGGCGTAGCCAGGTGCCGCCGAGCCACCCGGCCAGCCGGCCCATGGTCTGCCCGACCCCGCGGGCCAGCTGCAGCACCATCTCCTCGTCGACCAGGTCGGTGTCCAGCAGCTCGCGGATCTCGCGCAGTGCGGCGACGTCGGCGTCGGTGAAGGCGACCTCGTCGGTGGCGGGGGTGGGGAAGCCCAGCGCCCGCCAGATCCGCAGGCCGTAGTCCTGCCGGATGCCCGATAGCGCCTCGACCTCCGCGCGGGTGTGGCGCAGGGGCCCGCCCAGCAGCTTCTCCTCGATCTGCCGCTCATCCGGCGGGGCACCAGTCATGGCCGGCCTTTCCCAGAAACCGTGTCATCGATCGATGTCACAATAGTCGAGCGTAAGATCGGAGCGGTCAAGGAGAGGCGATCCGCGTCATGGCCGACTACCGCATCGACGAGCTGGCCCACGAAGCCGGCACCACCGTCCGCAACATCCGCGCCTACCAGGACCGCGGGTTGTTGCCGCCGCCCCGGCTGGAGGGCCGGGTCGGCTACTACGACGACTCCCACCTGGCCCGGCTCCGGCTGATCGGCCAGTTGCTGGCCCGCGGCTACACCTTCGCCATCATCAAGGAACTGCTGCTGGCCTGGGAGCACGGCAAGGACGTCAGCGAGGTCCTCGGCCTGGAGAAGGTGCTCACCGACCCCTGGTCCGACGAGATCCCCGGCCAGATCAAGGCCGAGGAACTGGTGGACGTCTTCGGCGCCGGCCTGTCCGACGCCGAGGTCGGCGCGTTCCTGGAACGGGCGGTGACGCTGGGCCTGATCGAGCCGGAGGGCGACCACTACCGGGTGCCCAGCCCCCGGCTGCTGCACGTGGGCGGCGAACTGGTCGCCGCCGGGATCCCGCTGGAGGCGGTGCTGGACATCGCCGAGCAGATCCGCGACGACTGCGAGGTGATCGCCGGGCGGTTCGTCGGCCTGGTCAACGAGCACGTCTTCGACCGGCTCGGCGCCGACCCGGCGCCCGGCGGCGAGGAGCCGGCCCAGCTCGCCGCGATCGTACGGCGGATGCGCCCGCTGGTGAAGATGGTGGTGGAGCCGTTCATCGCCCGCGCCATGGAGACCCAGACCCAGGAGGCGCTGGGCGCGCGGCTGGAGCTGATCCGCGACCACCTGCCCGCCGAGGCCGAGAGCACCTCCTGAGCCCGGCCCGCCGCGCCGTCACCGCAGCCCGGCTCGGCCCGTGGCACCGTCACAGCAGCGACAGGTGCCACCGCACGTCGATCTCGTGCCGCTCGCCCTGCCGGTCGGTCACGGTGATCATGGCTTCCCCCGGCAGGTTGATCAGCGACCGGTCCTTGAGCAGGACGTGCAGGTCGGTGGAGGCGCCGGCCTCCAACGTGCCGTCGCTGGCCGACAGGCTCAGCTTGTCGCTGGTGGTCACCGCGCTCCAGGCCACCGGCCCGTCCTGGGCGGTGAGCGTGATGACCGCGCCGTTCCGGCCGACCGTCACCTCGGCGGGGCCCACGGCCAGCTCCCCGGCCTGCGGCGGCAGCGGCGGCTGCTGCGGCGACTGGGGATCCTCGGGTTTCTGCGGGTCCTCAGGGTCCGGCGGCGGCTGCGGGGCCCTGGGCGTGCGGCCGTCCCGATCCGGGGGCGTGTCCTCCGGGTGCGGGACCTGCGGGGTCTGCCCGCCGGGTGAGGGCGGGACCTGCGGGCTCCCGTCCGGCCCCTGAGCCATCGGCCGGTCGCCGAGCCGCCCGTCGGACGCCCCCTGCCGCACGTCCCCGATGGACGGCTGCGGGCGCGGGTCGAACGGGAACCTGATGTCGGAGCTGACCGGGTTCATCAGCAGGATCGCCACCAGCGTGGTGACCAGCGCGCCGGCCGCCCCGCCGCCGACGAACAGCCAGCGGCGGGTGTACTGGGACGGCACGTCGGGCTGGCGGGGCAGCCCCTCGGGGGTCAGGGTGCCGCCGCGCGCCGCGATGTCGGTCCGGTGGCCGGCCAGCTCGGGGTCGGTGGCGGTGTGCACCACCCGGTGCCGCAGTGCGGCGGGCAGCACCGGCGCCGGCGCCAGCACCAGCAGCGCCGCGACGGTCACCCGGTCGCGTCGTCCGCACTCCGCGCAGTCGTCCAGGTGGCGGTCCAGCGCCGGGTCGGAGCTCGGGCACGGGGCGCCCGCGGCCCTGCGGCGGCGGCCCCGGGCCGTCCTGCCGTGCCGCCCGGCCGCCCGCCGCCGGGTCTCAGGGCCGTCCACCGCGCTGCCGGCGCCGACCACCAGCCCGCCGGACGTGCGTCCCCCCGCGTGAGCGGCGTCCTTAGCGTCCTCGGCTCCCTCGGCGTCCTCGGCGCCCTTGGTCCCCTCCGGCGGCGCGTCCCCGCCCGCGGACGCGCCGTTCCTCGTCAGGCGGCGTCCGCCCGGCACCGGAGCCACGCGCACGTCCGAGGGCGATGACGTGCCGCCCGCCCGCGCCCCGACGCTGGATTCCAGCTCCGCGGTACGATCGGCCAGCTCGACGGGGGCCTCGGCCGGGTGCAGCGCCGGCACCGGCGCCCGCCCCGCCTGGCAGCGCCGCGACATCGAGCGCAGCTCCGCGGTGACCGCGGCCTCCGCGCGGGCCCGCGCCTGCGCCACCAGCGCGGTGACCCGCCGCGCCGGCTGCCCGAGGACGACGGAGGTCTCGGCGGCCCGCAGGCCGTGCCGCAGGGTCAGCAGCAGCACCTCCTGGTCGGCGAAGTCCAGCCGGCCCAGCGCCGACTCCACCAGTTCCCGCAGCTCGCCGGGCGTCACCCCGGCGTCGGTGCCGAACACCTCCTGCATCCACGCCGACCCGCTGGCCCAGTTCCACGACAGGCCCCGGGTGCGCCCCCGCTGCATGCAGCGGCGCCGGGCGGCGCCGTACAGCCAGGCGCGTAGTTGCGTGCGGTCGCGCATCCGGGGGGCGCGGCGCTGGGCGTCGATGAACGTGTCGTGGACGAGGTCGGCCGCCGCCTTCGGCTCGGCCGCCATGGACAGGCAGTAGTCGTAGAGCTGCTCGCCGTAAGTGTCGTAGAGCGCGCCCAGAGACTCCTCGTTCTCCTCGTTCAGCCCCTGGACGAACCGGCGGTCGGCGTCCGGGGTCTGCGAAGTCCATCGGGGCATGTGCTCACTCCCGCCACAGCGGTGAGGGGGCTCCCGTCGGGTGCGGAGCCGCGACAACAGTACGGGACCACTTGCTTACACCACTTCCGCAGCATGCACCACAAGATCACCAATATGCGTCCCATAGCGTGACGGGGTGCGCCGAACCCGTCATGACGACGGGCTCGGCGGCCTGGATCAGTCCACGCGGACGACCTCCATCTCCCCGTCGGCGTAGCGCTGCCGGAGCGTGCGCTTGCTGAACTTGCCGACCGAGGTCTTGGGGATCTCCGCGACGAAGGCCCAGCGTTCCGGCAACTGCCAGCGGGCCACCCGCTCTGCCAGGAACTTCTTCAGCTCGGCGGCGCTCACCCGAGCGCCGTCGCGCACCACCACCGACGCCAGCGGGCGCTCGGCCCAGCGCTCGTCGGGCACCCCGACGACGGCGGCCTCGATCACGTCGGGATGGGCCATCAGATGGTTCTCCAGTTCCACCGAGGAGATCCACTCGCCGCCGGACTTGATGACGTCCTTGGCGCGGTCGGTGAGCACCATGTAGCCGTCCGGTGAGACGGTGCCGACGTCGCCCGTGCGGAGCCAGCCGTCGTGGAACCGGCCGGGGTCCTCGTCGCGGTGGTAGGCGCCGGTGACCCACGGCCCGCGCACCTGGATCTCGCCGACGGACCGGCCGTCCTTGGGCAGCACCACGTCCCCATCGCCGACCACCCGGACCTCCACCCCGGCCAGCGCGCGGCCCTGCGTCGCCCGGTAGCGCCAGTGCTCGTCACCGGCGGCCCCGGCGGGCGGGTGGGCGATCGTGGCCAGCGGCGAGGTCTCGGTCATCCCCCACGCCTGCACGATCCGGACGCCGATCTCCTCGAAGGCGCGCATCAGCGCCTCGGGCACCGCGGACCCGCCGCACGTCACCATCCGCAGCGAGGTCAGGTCGGCGCCGTGCTCGCGGACGTGCCGCAGCACGTCGCCCCAGATGGTGGGCACCGCGCCGGAGACCGTCGGGCGTTCGTCCTCGATCATCCGGCACAGCGGCTCGGCCTGCAGGAACCTGTCGGGCATGAGCAGCGACGCCCCCGCCATGACCGCCGCGTAGGGGAACCCCCAGGCGTTGGCGTGGAACATCGGCACGATGGGCAGCACCTTGTCGGCGGCGCTCAGGCCCACCGCGTTGCCGGTGCAGACCGACATGGAGTGCAGGTAGGCCGACCGGTGGGAGTACACCACGCCCTTGGGGTTGCCGGTCGTCCCGCTGGTGTAGCACATCGCGGCGGCCGACCGTTCGTCCAGGTCGGGCCAGTCGAAACCGTCGCCGGGCTGGGCGGCCAGCAGTTCCTCGTAGTCGTGCAGCTCCTTGCCCGCGCCCTCCAGCGGCGTACGGTCCCCCTCGCCGGTGACGATGACGTGCCGGACGGTCTTCATGTCCGCCAGCACGCCCGCCAGCAGGGGGACGAGCCGGCCGTCCACGATGACGACCCGGTCCTCGGCATGGTCGGCGATGTAGGTGAGCTGCTCGGGGAAGAGCCTCAGGTTGAGCGTGTGAAGGACCGCGCCCATGGACGGCACGGCGAAGTACGCCTCCAGGTGCTCGGCGTTGTTCCACATGAACGTGGCGACGCGTTGGTCGGCGTCGACACCGAGCCCGCGCAGCGCCGCCGCCAGCCGTGCGGCGCGGACTCCCAGCTCGGCGTACGACCTGCGACGTGTGCCTTCACCGGTGTAGGTGACGACCTCGCCGTCGCCGAACACGTCGGTGCCATGCCGCAGGATCGAGGTGATGGTCAGGGGGCCGTCCTGCATCGTGCTCCACACTGGGCGCCTCCGGTGGGGGGTGATCTCGAACAGGCTCAGTTGGAGTTGCCGATCGAATTGTCGAACGGTGCGGCGCAAATGTCAGCAGTCGCACGGGGCCGGGCTCACTGGTTGCGGTCGGTGGTGTCGATCACCTCGGGGGAGGCGGTGAAGTCGTTTCCCAGGTCGGTGTCGTCGCGGAGCTTGGCCATCGCCCGGGAGACGGTGCTCTTCACCGTTCCCACGCTCACCCCGAGCACCTCGGCGATCTCCGCCTCGGACATGTCCTCGTAGTAGCGCAGCATCACCGCCAGCCGCTGCCGCTTGGGCAGCCGGTCCAGCGCGCGGGAGAGGGCGTCGCGCATCTCGCTGCGCCGGGTGTGGTCGTCCACGGGCTGGTCGGGCAGCACGTCGGTGGGGTAGATGTCCAGCTTGCGCCGCCGCCACCAGGAGATCTGCGTGTTGACCATGGCACGCCGGACGTAGCCGTCCACCGCCGAGCGGTCGTTGATGCGATCCCAGGCCAGGTAGGTCTTGGCCAGCGCCACCTGGAGCAGGTCCTCGGCCTCGGTGCGGTCGCCGGTGAGCTGCATGGCGGACCGCAGCAGCACCGGCCCCCGGGCGGAGACGTACTGGCGGAACTCCTCGTGCCTCGCCGCCCTGCTCACCTGATCACCGACCCCAGGGGATTGTGCGGAGCCTTGGTCCCGGTCCGCCGGGCGCGCCGTGACCCGTCGCGCCGGTCGGTGCGGACCGGAGCACTCACATGCCGTCGTCTCGACCCTCGCACGAAGATCGTAATTCCGGATCAACAAAAAGGGCATATTCGGGTCAACCCGGAGAGGAATCCTCTACCCCGGTGCGGAGAACCTCATCCTGACGACCGATCCAATCCGACATATCCGTCGACATTCGGGCGGTGAACGGCCAGCCTTGACCAGCGTCCTTACCGCACCGCCGTCAAACGATCATTCCGGGAGCGCTGATGTCCCAGCATGACGGAGACCGGCGGCGGCTGCGCGGCCGGGCGGTCCTCGGCGCTCCGCTCGCCGCGGAGACCGGCCCCGCGGCGTCGACCCGTACCGGGCCGCCCGCGCGGGAGGAGGCCCGGGTCCGCCCCGGCACGGCCACTGAACACGGGGGCGCCGTGCCGGGGCCGCACGCCGTGTGCGGGGCCATCGTGGACGCCAGCCCCCACCTGCTGATCCTGGACACCGGAGACGCCGAGCCGGTGCGGCTGCCGCTGGCCCCTTCCACCTCGATCTGGTACGGCGGCAGGTCCGGGCTGCACGTACTGGTCCCCGGACGGGAGGCGATCGTACGGCCGAGTGCGGACGGGCCCGGGGCCGACCGTGTCTGGGTCGACATCATGCGCGTCACCGGGACGATCCTGTCCTACGACGGCCGGCTGGTGGAGGTGGACGGAGGGCCCCACCGCGGCCGGACCCACGTGAGCATCTCCACCGGAGCCCTGGGCCGGGTCCTCGTACGGCATCCCCACCTGGAGCCCGGCTACCTGATGGACGTCATCTGCGTACGCTCCCCGGACGGCCCGCGCGCCGTACGCCCCGGCACCTCCCAGCCCGGCCACCGCGCCAACCGCCTCACCCCACCAGCCGCCGGCACACCCCCGTCCACGACCGTACGAGGCACCGCCACCTGGTTCGGCGACCTACGCTCACCGGCCCCCCACCCCGGACCGCACCCCGGCGCACCCGGCCGCGGTACGTCCGGCTCCGGGTGGCAAGGCTCCTCTTCACACGATGCCGCACCACCCGGCCGCAGCGCGTCCGGCTCTCAGCGGCAAGACCCTGCTCCGCACAGTGCCAGGCCGTCCGGACCTGACGGCCTTATGGCGGGTATCGGCGGTGCGTTGCGGGGGGCGGCCTATCCAGCGGTCGATCCGGAAGGAGATGCCGGTGGCTGTGTGGACGCTCCCCAGGGATGCGCCCCGCTGCCCTACCTGTCGTACGGCAGTGAGCTGATCGTCCGCAACGAGTGCAACGGCCGTGCCGCCCGGGTGCCGGTGATCGAGTGCGGCTGCGTCGCCGCCCGCTACTGCGACCGGTGCGTGGAGTGCGGGACGTCCCCGCGCGGCCGAATCGTCGAGCTGACCCCGGCCTGCTTCGCCGATCTCGGCGGCGACCTGGACGCCGGCTGCTTCAACGTCACGCTCGATCTGGCCGCCACCGCCGTGGTGCGGAGCCCCGCCGTGGAGGGTCCGCCATGATCGATCCGGCCGTCGACGCCCAGGTGCTCCTGCTGGCCATGGTGCTGGCCGGGGCCGGTCTGGCCAAGCTGCTGGTCCGTGAGCCCGTGCCGGTCCGTCCCCCGCCGGTGCACGGTGTCCCGGAGCCTCCCGCCGCCACCGGGTGGGCGGTCACGCTGCGGCGCAGCCGTCCGGTGGCCGCGGGGCTCGGGCTGGCCGAGGTGACGTTGGGCGCCGGGCTGATGCTGTGCCCGTACCCGGCGGTACGGGCGGCGGCCGCCACCCTGCTGGCGGCGGCCACCTGGGTCGTCGCCGAGCTGAGGCAACGCACCCCCGACGCCGGGTGCGGCTGCTTCGGCGGGCTGAGCGACGAACGCGTCGGGCTGCGCGACATCGCCCGGACGGCCCTGCTGGCCGCCGCCGCCTTCGCGACGCTGGGCGCCACGGACACCGGAGTCCAGATCGCGCGGACCGGCCCGTGGCAGGTGTGGGCACTGTGCGGCCTGGAACTGGCGCTGCTGGCCGCCCTGTCCCCCGAACCTGCCGCACTGCTGCGACGCCGGCAGCGCCCCACGGTGCCGTGCGAACGCCGCCGCAGCCCACTGACCGAGACGTACGCGACCCTACGGCGCAGCGACCCTTGGCGGCGACACCGCCACATGCTCGACGGCGGCGACCCACTCGACGTCTGGCGCGAGGGCTGCTGGCGCTTCCTGGCCTACTCCGCCCACCAGAACGGCCACCAGGTCGAGGTCGTGTTCGCGGTCTCCACCGCCCACCGCAACCGCACCGTCCGCGCCGCCGTACTCCCCACCGAGCCACCGATACACCCAAACGCCACCCACGCCGAGTCGCCCGCCATCGAGGACACCGAGGAATCCGGCCCGCACTACATCATGTCCGGCTGACCATCGCGGCGACCTCCACCACAACCGCACCATCCGCACCGCCACGCCCCGACCGAGCCACCGGCACACCCGAACGCCACCAACGCCGACGCCAAGGCACCCGTCACCGCTAGGGGTCACTGCTTCCGGCCGAACCGCCGACACGCCCGAACGCCACCGGCACCGGGGCACCCGTCACCGAGGAGCCCGGCCCGTACTACGTCATGTCCGGCTGACCGTCGTGACGGTCTCCGCCCACCGCGACCGCACCGTCCGCGCCGCCGTGCTTCCGGCTGAGCCGCCGGTACGCCCGAACGCCACCGGCATCGGGGCCGAGGCCGGGTGTCCGTCATCGTCAGGGGTCATTGCCACAGCGGGCCTCGGCCCGGTGCGTCCAGGCCCGCGCCGGCCCACTCCAGGAGGATGGCGCACGGGCTCCGGTCGATGCGGCGGGCGGTCAGCCGGACCGTGCCCGGCCGATCCTTGATCTTGAAGCGGTTCAGGGATGCGCTGCGGACCCTCCGCTTGTCGAAGGTCACGACACCGCCGGCGATCCGGGTCCGGTCGGTGGAGATGGCCCATTCGACCTGCCCCTGGCACTTCTCCGGCGGCATTACGTCCGACCTGCGCCGTCCCAGGTAGCCGTCGAGGCCGACGACCCGGGACCCGGGGGGCACCCGCCAGGTCGTGTCGATGCGGCCGCCCGCCGGGATGCGCCAGGAGAGCGTCTGGTCCGGCCAGTCGTCTTTCGCGGTGGCCGGCCGGGTGCCCGTGGCGTAGACGAGCCGGATGTCCGTGCCGGTGTAGCCGACGCCGATGACGATGACGATGATGACGAGGACGACCCCGGCCACGCCGCCCAGACCGATCGCGGTCCCGGCCGAGTTGTCTCCGCCGTCCGATGTCGCGGACGGTGCCGGGGTCGGGCTTCGCGCAGGTTCCCCGGCGTCGGCGTCGGCGTCGGCGTTGCCGTTGGAGGAGGGGGGTTCGGCGTCCCGTTCCGTGACGTCCGGCACGGTCGGCCGGTCCGGTGGGTCGGGGACGGTGGCCTTGTCGTGGCCGTTCGGGCCGGTGCCCGGGGCGAGGTGGACGGCGGCGGGCTCCGGTGCGGTGAGGCGGGTGAGGATCTCGTCCACGGTGGGGCGGTCGGCCGGGTCCTTGGCCAGGCAGCCGTCGATCAGGTCCCGCAGGTCACCGGCGATCTCACCGAGGTCGGGCGCCCCGGCGATGACCCGCTGCGCGATCGCCGGGACGGTGGCCGCGTCGAACGGGCTGCGGCCGGTGGCGGCGAAGACCAGCAGGGACCCCAGGGAGAACACGTCCGAGGCGGGACCGGCGGGCTGCCCGTGCACCTGTTCCGGGGACATGTAGGCGACGGTGCCCAGCAGGCCGCCGATCTCGGTCATCGCGCTGGCGTCCAGTGCGCGGGCGACCCCGAAGTCGATGATCCGGGGCCCGTCGGCGGCCATGATCACGTTCGCCGGGGTGAGGTCGCGGTGCACCAGGTCATGGGTGTGGATGGCGGCCAGCCCCTCGGCGAGCCCGGCGCCCAGCGCGCGGACCTCCCGTGAAGAGAGCGGGCCGTGCTCACGGACCCTTGCGCGCAGGGACGGGCCGGGGATGTAGGCGGTGGCCATCCAGGGTTGCGGGGCCTCAGGGTCGGCGTCGACGACCGGCGCGGTGTAGAAGCCGCTGACGCGCTGGGCGGCCCTGATCTCCCGGGCGAACCGGGCGCGGAACCGCCGTTCCCCGGCGTGCTGGGGATGGATGAGCTTCACCGCCACCGGCCGGCCGCTGCGGGAGCGGCCGTAGAACACCTGCCCCATCCCGCCCGCGCCCAGCCGGCCCAGCAACTCGTAATCGCCGACCCGGCTCGGATCACCCGGTAGGAGAGGATCCATCCTGTGCGCCCCCCGTCGAACACCACCGGTGGTGGACCGTTGCGCCTTTCGGCGTTCCGGCCAAATCCTGTCAGGAGAAAAGACCGGGTGTACGACGAATAAGTTCAGGTACGCACCCGAGTTCGCCCGCATCTCACCGGATCAGTGGCGGAACACGCCGGGACCATGAACCGGCCGCACAACGAAGCCATCAGGCCATGTCCGTAAACCAGCATGGCATCGTGGCCCGATCCGGCTCCCGCCGATATGTCTTCCAGATAAAGCTCATCCAGGTTTGACGGTCTCGTGCGCACCGGCCCACGTCACTCCCGAGAACGATCGCCTTTTGACCTGCGGCCCCCACCGTTGCGCGCCGACGACTCCGGCCACGGACCATCTCGATCAGAGGTAGTGGGCGGCCTGCAGGGTGAACAGTTCCGCATAGCGGCCTGCCTTGGCCATGAGCTCTTCGTGGGTGCCGTGCTCGGCGACCCGGCCGTCCGCCAGTACGTAGATGCGGTCGGCCGACCGTACGGTGGCGAAGCGGTGCGAGATCAGCAGGACCGTGCGGCCTGCGAAGAGGGTCCGGATGCGCTGGAACAGCTCGTGCTCGGCGCGTGCGTCGAGCGCGGCGGTCGGCTCGTCGAGGATGACGAACGGCGCGTCGCGAAAGAAGGCGCGGGCGAGCGCGATCCGCTGCCACTGACCGCCCGACAGGTCGGTCCCGCCGGAGAACTCCGGGCCGAGCAGCGTGTCGTATCCGTCGGAGAGGGCGGACAAGAAGCCGTCGGCGCCCGCCAGCTCGGCCGCCCGCCGTACCCGCTCCCGATCGTCGGCCCGCTCCCAGCGGCCCACGCCGATGTTGTCGGCGGCCGGCAGCACGTAGCGCTGGAAGTCCTGGAACAGCACCGTGAGGGAGCCGCGCAGCTCATCGGCGTCGAGGTCGGCGACATCGACGCCGTCATAACGGATCCGCCCCGACTGCGGTCGGTACAGGCCGCACAGCAGCTTGGCGAGCGTGGTCTTCCCCGAGCCGTTCTCCCCGACCAGCGCCACCACCTCACCGGCCCGGATCTCCAGGTGGACGTCCCGCAGTGCCGGTCGTGCGCCCGACGGGTAGGTGAAGGTCAGGTCCTCGACGGTCAGCCGCTGGAAGCCGGTGGGGGCCGCGACGCGGGCGCCGGTGTCGTGTCCCGGCTCGGCGTCCGCCAGGAAGGCGTCCAGGTCCGCCACGAACGGGGCCGCCTCGAAGAGCTGGTCGGTGCCCAGCGCGGCCGACCGTAGCCGGCCGGTCAGCAGCAGGATCCCGCCCACCGCGGCGCCGGCGTCCGGCACCGTCAGCCGGCCGGTCGAGACCAGCAGGACCACCAGGCCGAGTACGGCCCCGATGGCCGCGCCGCTGACCAGCCTGGCGACCAGGGTGATCCGCAGCCGGGTCCGCACGGTCACGCGCAGCTCGGCGAGCCGTTCGTCGGTCCGGCGCTCCCAGCGGCCGCGCAGGTAGGGCGCCAGCCCGAAGGCGCGGATCTCGGTCGCCGGGCGGCGGCCGGTGAGCAGGCCGAGCAGGTAGCCGCGCTCGCGCTCGACCGGGGTGAGCTGGAAGGCCATGGCGAACGACACTTGGCCGCTGCGGACCCCGGCCGCCCACAGCGGCAGCCCGGCCAGCAGGGTCACCAGGCCCAGCACCGGCTCGATCGCGATGACGGTCACCAGCACGCCGGTCGCGGCCATCATCGCCTGCACCAGCGCGACCAGGGACTGGGCGAGCTGGTGGGCGCGCGACCCGGCGTTCTGCGCCACGCGCCCGAGCCGGTCGTGGAAGGCAGGGCGTTCGAAGTCCTCCAGCTCGGCCGAGCACGCCACGTCCAGGATGCGCCGCTGCGCGTGCCGGTTGATGAGCTCGCCGAGGATCTCGTCACGGCCGAGCCCCACCGCGCCCGCCAGGCCGAGCAGGCCCAGCAGCCCCAGCACCACGGCCGCCTGTAGGACCACCGTCGGCCGGTCGATGCTCTCTGGAGCCGTCAGGGCGCCGAGCAGTTCCCGGCCCGCCACGATCGGCAGCACCAGGCCGAGCCCGCTGATCCCCTGCAGGATGACGACGAGCAGGAGTTCAGCGGGCGCGGCCGTCCAGGCCAGCCGGAGCGCCCGGCCCAGCAGTGCGGGTGTGCGCCGCAGTGTGATGGGCGGCGGCGCTGCCGTTTCGCCGTTCAGTAGCCGACCTGGGTGACTTCGTCGCGGTGGAACGGGCCGCCGGCCATCAGCAGGTCGGCGATGCAGTCGCTGAGCGGAAGGCCCAGTTCGTGCTGCATCCAGATGAACTGGCCGCCCGGGTTGACCTCCAGGAAGACGTACTCTCCCTCCGGTGTGACGATGAAGTCGACGGCGCCGTAGACCAGGCCGAGCTCCCCGAGCAGCGCCTGGACGCCCTTGACGACCTCCTCGGGCAGCGGCTCGTAGTCCCCGTAGGGCTGGTGGTCGGCGCCCCGCCAGTCCACTTTGGTGGCGTCGTTGTCCTGGGAACGGATCACCACGGGGAAGTAGGTGTTGCCGATGACGGTCAGCCTTATCTCATAGGCCTTCTCCACGTACTCCTGGAACATGCAGATGGTGTGCCGCACCCGTTCGGCGTGCTCGGCGAACTCGTCACCGACCACGGTGGTGAGCAGCCCGCTCGGGAATCCTCCGGGGTAGGGGACCACCCCGCCGCTCAGGGCCTTGTAGACGACGGGCCGGGGGCTGTCGCGCACCATCGCGGCGGCCTCCTGCGGGTCGTTGGTGAGCAGGGTGCGGGGGACGTGGAGCCCGGCCTTCTCGGCGAGCGTGAGCTGGTAGGGCTTGAGCTCGGCGACCGCGTCGAGGTCGGGGCGGTTGACCCACAGGCAGTCGGTGCCGCGCAGGATCCCGCCGATGCCGTGCCGGGCCTCCTTGTGCGCGAACTGCCGTTCCGCCTCGCCCATCGTCTCGTCGAAGACGAAGGCGGTCGGGCGGCGGTACCAGACGCCGGAGACCTCCTGGAGGTCGACGGTGCGGTCCTGGTGCCGCAGCACCCGCCGTCCACCGCCGAAGTTCGCGGTGGTGAACGACAGGTGCTGCGGGAAGTAGCTCAGATCGACCCGTACGACCGTGGCGCCCTTCTCCCCGAGACTGCGGACGACGGGGTCCACAGTGGGATCGAACTCCTGGGTCAGGATCAGCACGGTCGGCTGGGCTGAGGTCATTCCGCCGCCCTTACTGGCAGGCGTCGTCGGACACGTAGTCCCACCAGCCGGTGCCCGGGGCGTACTCGGTCCACCGCCTGGTCTGGGTGATGACGCCGGCCTTGATGGGGCTGTTGGTGTCGTCCCAGGTCTGGGTCACGGGGTCGTAGTGGCCGAACTCGACCTCGGGCGAGCTGTCGCCGCTGATGCCCGGGTCCCAGTCGCAGTAGAGATAGGCCAGCGGGCGTGACTCCTCGGGAGTGGTCGGGTTCAGCACCGACTCCTCCAGCTTGAGGGGCTCGCTGGGGAGCATGGACCGGCTGGTCCACAGGGGGTTCTTGGTCAGGACGGTGGACATGGGGCTCCTCCTTCGAGGGATTCGGGGGACGGTCGGGGTTCGGTGATGCCGGTGATGCCGTGGATCTCTCCGGAGAAGGACCACACGAGGTTGACCTCGTCGTAGTGGCCGGCGGCGAGCACGATGTCCTCCTCCGGGGAGAACGGCGGCGGCTGCTCGTAGAGATAGGCGAAGGGGGCGTGCGGATCGGACCTGCGGAGCGCTCTGGCGTCGGCCGGGACCGCGCGGACGACCATGTTCGTCCCGGTCAGTTCCGGAGGGTCGAGGCGCAGGAAGGTCATCCTGCCGCCACCGGTGACCAGAGGGGCATGGGGCCTCCTCCCGCTCTGCTGGACTGCTTCGACGCTCTCACGGCCCCGGGTGGACGCCCAGGGCCCACAGACTCAAACCGGACAGTCGGAACAGGGCCACCAAAGCCGTCAAGGGCCCGCAGACCCGACAGAATGACCGGATCCGGCCCGCGCCCGGCGGTACGACCGGACCGGCCCGTGGACCTGCGACGGTACGGCCGGATCCGACCTGCGGACCCGGCGGTACGACCGGATCCGGCCCGCGCGCCCGTCGCCGGGAGATCCCGCGCCCGTCACCGGAAGATCCACGGCAGGGCTGCGGCGACCTCCTGCCCCCACATGGCCGGGTCGTGCGCCGCCACCCGGACCCGGTGCACATGCTCGACGCCGGCCCGTTCCAGGGCGTCCGCCCAGCGGCCGGTCACCTTGCGGAACCCCGGCTCCAGCGTCCCGGCCGCCAGCCACTGCCGCGCGCCGCCCCGGCCCGGAGGGACGCGCCGCGGGTCTATCCGGCCGCATGACAGGGCGATGACGCCGCCGAAGCGGCCGGGTTCCAGCACGCCGATCGCGGCGGCGAAGTCGGCGCCGTTGGAGACCCCGGCGACCGCCCGGTGTGCGGGGTCGGGCGAGATCCCCAGTTCGCGCTCGGCCCAGCCGACGACCTCCCGGGCGAAGAACCGGCGGTGTGCGGCGAACCGCACGCGGTCGATCCCGGCGACGTACTCGCGCAGCCTCGCCGGGCCGCCGTTCTCCACTCCGATCGCGATGATCGCGGGCAGCGCGCCGTCGCGGATCAGCGGCTCGACGACCTGCTCCCACGCCTCGCCGTCGGTGCCGAACAGCACCCGCCGGGGGGCGCCGGGCGGGATCGGCGGATGGTAGACCCGCAGCGTGCGCGGCCCGCCCAGCGCGGCGCTGCGCAGGGGGACCGTCCGGACCTGCGCGAGCGTCACCGGCGCCCGCCGCACCGGCGGCGGCGCCTTCGGCCCCCGCCACAGCCCGTACCCCGGCGGCCGGTCCGGGGCGGGCTCGGCCTCACAGTGGAAGCTCACGATCGCCTCCTCCAGCCGAGGCACCCGCAGCGACAGCGCGAGCAGGCCGGCGGCGCCCACGGGGACCATTGGGATCTCCAGGTCGAAGACATGGGCGACCGCGTCCGTTCCCCGGCAGGCCAGCGTCAGGATCTCCCCGTCGGCGAACGCGACCTGGTGCCCGCCGCTCAGCCGCCGGTCGAGGTCGGCCGCCTCGTAGCGGGCCGGTACGGGCTCGACCCGATCACCGTCCGTCAGCACTTCGGGCACCTCCTCACGGGGTCGGGTCATCGTCGACCCGGAGAGTAATGGCCGGGGCACGCAGGATGCATTAGGTCCACAGGCCCATGCGGCGTCGCTCCACTCAGCTGCGAGCAGCGCCCGCAAGGTCGTCCAACGGCCGTCGGCCCGAGAGCATGGCGAAATCTAGCGCTCTCTAGGATCAAGGCCAGACATGCCTAGATTTCCTGAGACCACAGGCCCGTAGGCCCGTCTACCGCTCTCTAGGTGAATCGGTAGACGGCGGTAGACAGCCGCAGAGGCGGGCGGGCCGCCGGGGCGTCAGGTGGGCTGGGAGCGCAGGAACTTGCCGAAGTGCGGGACGGTGAAGGCCACCAGGCCGCGTTCGGCGCTGTAGATCAGGCCCTTCTTGATCAGGCCGTCCCGGGCGGGCGACAGGCTGGAGGGCTTGCGGCCCAGCTCCTCGGCGACCGCCGCGGTCGGCACCGGGTCGTCGCCCAGCATCGCCATGGCGCGCATGTAGTCGCGTTCGGCGGGGGTGGCGCGCTCGTACCGGCTGCCGAAGAAGCCCACCGCCAGCTCGCTCTCGGCCTCCGGGGCGGCCACCTCGATGTCCTCGGCGTTGATGGGGCTGGCCGGTGCGATGTCCCAGGCCACCTTCGCGTACGCCTGGACGAAGTACGGGTACCCGTCGGCCGCCTCGTACAGCGCGTCCAGCGCCTCGGGGGTGAAGGTGACCTCCTCGCGTTCGGCGGGGGCCAGCAGGGCGAGGTCGGCGGACGCGCGGTCGAGGCGGTCGATCCGCGCGTACCGGAACAGCCGCTCGGAGTAGGACTTGCTGGCCGACAGCACGGCCGGCAGGTGCGGCAGGCCCGCGCCCACCACGATCAGCGGGCCGCCGATCTGCGACAGCTCATGGCAGGCGGCGCACAGCGCGGACACGTCGTCGGCGGGCACGTCCTGCATCTCGTCCACGAACAGCCCGATGCCGACCCCGAGATCGGTGGCGACCGAGGCGGCGTCCACGAACAGCTCGGTCAGGTCGATCTCCAGGTCGCCGGAGTCGGCCCGGCCCCGTACCGCCGGGACTTCGATGCCCGGCTGCCAGCGGTGCGCCCGCGCCCTGCCCTTGCCGCCGGCCTCCTCACCGGCCTGGGCGAACGCCTTGAGCACGCCGAGGAAGTACTCGATGCGCTCGGGGGCGCGGTGCCGGGGCGCCAGCTCGCGGATCGCCATGTGCAGGGCGGAGGCCACCGGGCGGCGGATCGACTGCTCGGGCCGGGCCTCAATCTTGCCGGTGCCCCATAGCCGCTGGATGGCCATCGACCGGAACGTGTTGAGCAGCACCGTCTTGCCGACCCCGCGCAGCCCGGTGATGATCATGCTGCGTTCGGGCCGTCCCCGGGCCACCCGTTCCAGCACGACCTCGAACTGCCGCAGCTCGCGGTCGCGCCCGGCCAGCTCCGGCGGGCGCTGCCCGGCGCCCGGGGCGTAGGGGTTGCGCACGGGGTCCACGCTCTCGGACTGTATGAGCTCGTATACCTGGGGCCGTAGATTTCCGTAGAAAGCACTGCGGCGTGTCGCGTGCCGCGCACCCCGGCACCGGGCCTGAGCGCCCGCACGCGTCGCCACCATGCCGCCTCCCGGCACCTCACCGCACGTCACCGCACGTCGAACCTGTGTTCGACGGTTCGAACACAGTAGCGCACGCCCGCCCCTCCGTCACGCGCTTCGGACGGTCCCGCGCGCCCCTGCGCACATGTGCTCCGGACAGCCCTCGCGGTGTCCGACAGCGGTCACCGCCGCACGTCACGGGCGTCCGGCGGCATGGCCGGCGCGGGTGCGGGCGGTCAGCCGATGCGGCCGCGCTTGAACGCCTGGGCGATGTCCACCACCCGCCTGGCCTGGAACTCCATCGCCGCCAGTTGCACGTCCCCGGGCGGGATCTCGCCGTTCTGGGAAGTGTGGCTCGTCCCGTACGGGTTGCCGGCGCGGAACTGGACGGGGTCGGCATAGCCGGGCGGGACGATGATGGCGCCCCAGTGGTAGAAGGTGTTGTTCAGCGCCAGGATCGTCGCCTCCTGCCCGCCGTGCGCGGTGGCCGTCGCGGTGAACGACGAGGCGATCTTGTTGATCAGCCGGCCCTGTCCCCACAGTGGCCCGGTGGTGTCGATGAACTGCTTGAGCTGCGCCGCCGGCATCCCGTACCGGGTGGGCGCCCCCAGCAGCACCGCGTCCGCCCAGTCGAGGTCCTCCAGACCGGCCTCGGCGATGTGCCGGGTGGCGTGGACGTGCTCGGTCCACATCCGGTTGGCGGAGATCACTTCCTGCGGGGCCATCTCCCTGACCTTGCGCAGCCGTACCTCGGCCCCGGCCTTCTCCGCCGCGATGGCCGCCGTCTTGGCCAGCTCGTACACCGTCCCGGTCGCCGAGTAGTAGATGACGGCCACCCGGACCTGACCGCTCAGGTCATAGGACATGAACGCTCCTCAACTCACCTGTCCGTGGTGCGGCCGGACCGGTCATCGCCTCGGTGACCCCGCCGATCCGTCGCCGCTTTACACGAAGGGACCGTATCGGTCGTTCACCCCTCATACCGGCCATCCGCAAAGGAAGGCGGCCGGCCGGTGTCCCTCGTTCCGGGTTGACAGCGGGTATCTCTAGAGTCCTAAAGTACTAGGACACTAGATAAATGAGGTTTCGATGATCGAGTTCCATCTGGACGAGCGGTCCGGTGTCTCGCCGTACCAACAGCTGGTCCGCCAGGTGCGGCAGGCCCTGCGGCTGGGCCTGCTGCGCGAGGGCGACCGGCTCCCCACGGTCAAGGAGGTGGTGGCGCGGCTGGCCATCAACCCGAACACGGTGCTCAAGGCCTACCGGGAGCTCGAACACGAGGGCCTGGTGGCCGCCCGGCCGGGGGTGGGCACGTTCGTGACCACGACGCTGGCCGACGCCTCGCTGGCCGCGCACGGCCCGCTGCGTCAGGAGCTGCGGCGCTGGCTGGCCAAGGCCCGCCGGGCCGGCCTCGACGACGAGAGCATCGAGGCGCTGTTCATGACCACCTTTCGGAACGCCGCTCAGGAGGACATAGCGTGAGCGCCGTCCTGCGGGCCGAGGGCCTGGGCAGAAGGTACGGAAAGCGCTGGGCGCTGAGCGACTGCACCCTGGACATCCCGGCCGGGCACATCGTGGGCCTGGTGGGGCCCAACGGCGCGGGCAAGACCACGCTGCTGAAACTGGCCGCCGGACAGCTGACGCCGACCACGGGCGGCATCACGGTGCTCGGCGGCAGCCCCGGGGCGGGTCCCGGTCAGCTGGCCAAGGTCGGGTTCGTCGCCCAGGACACCCCCACCTATGCCGGGCTGAGCATCGCCGAGCACCTGAAGCTGGGCGCCCGGCTCAACCCCGGGTGGGACGACGCGCTGGCGCGCGAGCGGATCGAGCGGCTCGGCCTGGACCCCGCCCGCAAGGCGGGGAAGCTGTCGGGCGGGCAGCGCGCACAGCTCGCCCTGACGCTGGGACTGGCCAAGCGGCCCGAGCTGCTGCTCCTGGACGAGCCGGTCGCCGCGCTGGACCCGCTGGCCCGCCGGGAGTTCCTGCAGAGCCTGATGGAGGCCGCCGTCGACCAGCGGCTCAGCGTGGTGCTGTCCTCCCACCTGGTCTCCGACGTGGAGCGCACCTGCGACTATCTGATCGTGCTGGTGGACTCCCGGGTCCAGGTGGCCGGCGAGGTCGAGGAACTGCTGGCCGCCCACCACCGGCTGACCGGGCCGCGCCGTGACCCCGCCCGGCTGCCCGCCGACCAGCATGTCGTCTCCGCCAGCCACACCGACCGGCAGAGCACCTTCCTGGTACGCACCGACGCCCCGATCCACGACCCCGCCTGGACCGTCAGCCAGGTCAGCCTGGAGGACCTGATCCTGGCCTACCTGCACAAGTCCGCCGCCACCCGCCGTCGGCCCGCCCTGGAGGTCCAGCGATGATCTGGCTGACCTGGCGCCAGTTCCGCGCCGCGGCGGTGGCGACGGCCGCCGCGCTCGCCGCGCTCGCCGCCGTCCTGGCCCTCACCGGCCCCGGCCTGGCCGACGACTACTCCGCCGGGATCGCCGCCTGCACCGCCCAGGGCAGCGACTGCGCGCGGTTCCGGGAGGGCTTCTTCCAGGACAACCAGGCACCCTTCTTCGGCCTCACCGCCGTCATGCTGGCCCTGCCCGCCCTGATCGGGCTCTTCTGGGGAGCGCCGATGATCACGCGGGAGCTGGAGTCCGGCACGCACCAGCTGGTGTGGAACCAGAGCATCACCCGCACCCGCTGGCTGGCGGTCAAGCTCGCCCTCACCGGCCTGGCCGTCATGACCACCGCAGGGCTGGCCAGCCTCGCGTTGAGCTGGTGGTCCAGCCCTCTCGACCAGGCGGGCGCCGCGAACGATCCCGGCTTCCCGAGGATGGGGCCGCTGTTGTTCGACGTGCGCGGCATCGCCCCCATCGGCTACGCGGCCTTCGCCTTCATCCTCGGCGTGGCCGTCGGGATGCTGGTCCGCCGCGCCCTGCCCGCCATGGCCGTCACCCTGGCCGTCTTCACCGCCGTACAGGTCGCCATGCCGCTGCTGGTCCGCCCGCACCTGCGCGCACCCGTCCATGCGACCGTCGAGCTCAGTACCTCGAACCTGAACCAGCTCGGGCTGCGGCCCGATGAAGGAGTGGACGTGCACCTGCGGGCCATGGCACCCGACAAGGGCGGTTGGGTCCTGTCCACCCGGCTCATCGACAAGTCCGGAAACGAGGTCCACGGCGTCCTCCCCGTGTCCACCGCGTCAGGCCCCTGTGCGCTCCGCGACCGCAGGCAGCAGGGGCCTGATCCATGTCTCAACGAGCTCAACCGGCTCGGCTACCGGCAAGAGGTGTCGTATCACCCCGCCGACCGCTTCTGGGCCTTCCAGTGGACCGAGACCGGGATCTACATGGTCCTCACCCTCGGCCTCACGGCCTTCTGCTTCTGGCGCATCCGCCGCCTGTCCTGAACGACCGGTCGTTCAGGACCCAGGCCGATGGTGGTCACCGGGAGCGAACGGCCCTGCCCATCGCGCCGCCGGCGGTCTCCCCGATGCCGCCCGGCCGCATCGGGTCCGGCGAGCCGGCGTCAGGTCGCCCGGGCACCGCCCACGCGGAAGACCGGGGCCGTGCGGCGCACGGTCCCGGTCTTCCGCGTTCTCGGTGATCAGGCCCCTGGCGTCAGTGCCGCGCCGCGGGCCGCAGGCCGGTCAGGACGTCGGCGATGACGACCGACACCCACAGCCAGGCGATGACGCCGCCGGCCAGCATCAGTCGGAAGTCACCGACCGCCATGGCGGCGTGGTTGAGGACGAGGCCGGCCACCATCGTGATCACGCAGTAGGCCGCCCAGCCCCGCCGCTTCAGCCCGGCGTACCGGCGGGCCATCACCAGGCAGGCCGCGCCCTGGGCCAGCCCGGACAGGGCGGGGGCGATGTTGTGCAGGGCCCCGTGCCAGGTGGCCTGCTCGGGGACGCCCACCGGGTAGCCCTGGTAGGGGTCGGCGACGAAGACCCCCGCCCACACCATGGACAGCCCGATGACGCCGACCAGCAGCGGGCCCCAGGTGCCGCCCCGGCCCGGATGCAGTGCCCGGCGCAGGCCGACGGCGGCGCCCAGGAACAGCAGCCCGGCGAGCACGAAGTCGGCGATCTGGATCCAGCCGAGGTCACCGAGGCCGAGCAGGCTCAGCGGGTGCCGCCGGGGGTCGAACCCGTCGCGGGTGAGCGCCTGGGCCAGCACCACGGTGACGAACAGCGGCCCGGCGATGACGCCGCCGGCCAGCAGCGTCCGGGTGGTGCGGTCGGCGGACACGGCCGGCAGGGCGGGGGCGGCCAGTGGCGTGGTCGTGAGGGAGGTCATCGTCCGTGTTCCTTCCAGCGTGCCGGGGTGCGGCTCAGTTCAGGCCGGTGGTCAGTTCGGTGAGGATGTCGGCGAGGCGGTCGTAGGTCTCGGTGGCGCCCTGCTCCATGCCGGCCGCCAGCGCCCCGTCGAGCGCCTCCCGCGAGGAGTACCGCGAGCGGGTGCTGACCTTGGTCCGCCCGCCGAGGTCCTCGAACGTCAGGGTCTCGACGGCGCTGTGGTCGTTGAACGGCTCGACGTCGAAGACGAACGTGCGGACGATCCGCTCGTTCGGCACGACCTCCAGGTACTCGCCCTTGAAGGGGGCGTCCTGCCCGTCCGGCCCGTGGGTGACGTACCGCCAGGTGCCGCCGGGCCGCACGTCCATCTCGACCACGGTGACAGTCGTCCCCTTCGGACCCCACCAGCGGCGGACGTGCTCGGCCTCGGTGAACGCGGCCCAGACCAGCTCGCGGGGTGCGTTGAACACCCGCTCCATGACCAGCTCGGTGCCCTCGGTCGTCACGGTGGTCGTCTCGCTGCCCATCACTTTCCCTCTTCCTTTTCGCGGTCCTGCTGAAGTTCCTGCAGGTAGTCATCGAGGCGGTCGTAGCTCTGGCCGATGAACTCCCGGTACTGCGCCATCCACGCGGCCACCTCCTGGAGCGGCTGCGGCCGGAGCCGGCACGGGCGCCACTGCGCCTGCCGCCCCTGCTCCACGAGCCCGGCCCGCTGCAGCACCTTCAGGTGCTTGGAGATGGCGGGCAGGCTCACGTCGAACGGCTCCGCCAGCTCGCCCACCGTGGCCTCGCCCTCGGCCAGCCGCGCCAGGATCGCCCGCCGCGTCGGATCGGCGAGCGCGGCGAACGTGACGCTGAGCGGATCATCCTGAGCCATATTTTCCTCTTCGGTTAATTAACTAGTACGGAAACTAGATGATCCACCGCACCCTCGTCAACCCCCTCCGCGAGCCGGGTCCGTCGGTGGTTCTTCGCCGGACGAGCGGCCGTGTCCGCCGTCCCAACGGAGAATGGACGGGTCCGGCCGTTCACCTGAGGAGGGCTGTGGTGCAGAGGATGCGTGATCACTGGTGGTGGCGACCGGGAGCGCGGCCCGGGCGGCGGATGCTGCTGTGGCATCTGCTGGTGGACGACCAGCCGGATGTACGGGCGCTGGCGGGCCGGTTCCGGGAGCGGCTGGCGGGAGTCGGCGGGCTGGATCCCGTGCCCGACGAGTGGCTGCACCTGACCACGCAGATCGTGGGATTCGCCGACGAGATCCCCCGGGACGAGGTGAAGGCGATGACCTCGGCCGTGGCCGAGTCGTTCCGGACGCTGCCCCCGGTCACCGCGCGGATCGGGCGCCTGTACTTCTACGAGGAGGGCGTGGCGCTGGGGGTCGAACCCGAACGGGCGCTGGATCCGGTGCGGGACGCCATCCGCCGGGGCGTCGCGCAGACCGTCACCGCCCACCAACTGGACGACCAGCCGGACTGGACGCCGCATCTGTCCGTCGCCTACTGCAACACCGACGGGCCCGCGGAACCGATCTTCGAGGCGCTGGCCGACCCTCCGGAGCCCTGCCGGCTTACGGTGCGGTGGGCCTATCTGGTGGAGCAGGTGCGCGACGGTCACCTGTATCGGTGGGACACCGTCGCCGCCGTACCTCTCACGGGCTGACCCGCACAAGGATCAGCGTGGGTAGACGTCGCCCAGGCCGATACGGCTCCACCAGCGAAAACCTGTCGTCGGCGCGGCCGGTGGACGGCCACAATCACGATCATGAACGTACACGTCGATGACCCCGTCCGGCTCGGCGAGAGCCGGCTGCCCGGCGGGCGGCTGCTGGGCTGGGCGGAGTGGGGGCCGCCGGGCGGGATCCCGGTTCTGCTGTCACCGGGCGCGGCGACCAGCCGATGGCTGGGCTTCGGCGGCGGCGCGCTGGACCGGCTGGGCGTTCGGCTGATCTCCGTCGACCGGCCGGGGCTGGGCGCCTCCACTCCGGCGCCGGGCCGGACGTTCGCCGACCATGCCGCCGACATCCGCGAACTGGCCGCGCTGCTGGGCCTGGGACGTCCGGCGATGGTCGCCAACTCGCAGGGGACGCCCTTCGCGCTCGCCTGCGCCGCCGAGGGCGTCGTGGCGGGTCTGGCGGTGGTGTCCGGGGCGGACGAGGTCGCCGCGCCCGAGTTCGCCGACGCCCTGCCCGGCGACCTGCGCGGCCTGGTCGAGACGGTGACCTCCGATCCGGTACGCGCGGAGGGCGTGTTCGCCGGCTTCGGTCCCCAGGCGATGTGGGACATGGTCATGGGCGGCAGCCCACAGTCGGACCTGGCCGTCTACCAGGACCCCGCGTTCGCGTCCGCCTACCGCAGGGCGCTGGAGGAGGGCTTCGCCCAAGGCCCGCAGGGATACGCCCGGGACACGGTGCTCGCCATGGGCCGCTGGCCGTTCGACCTGGCGTCCATCGCCGTACCGGTCGACCTTTGGTACGGCGAGGAGGACACCAGCCACTCCCCGGACAACGGGGCCACACTGGCGACCCGCATCCCCGGCGCCACCCGGCACGTCATCCCGGGGATCGGCGGCGCGGTCCTGTGGACGCACGCCGAGCCCATCCTGCGCACCCTCCTGGACCGGACGGCGTAGCCGGTCAGCCCGTGGCGGTCCCGGTCCCGTCGGCGGCGGAACGGTGCTGAGCCAGCTCGTACTCGATGAACGCGGCGATCATCGCGCGCCAGACGGACTCGGCGACCTCGGGGGCCAGCCCTGCTGCGGCGGCGCGTTCCCGGACTGCGGCGACGACCCGCTCGACCCGGTCGGGAGCCCGGACGGCCTGCTCGTCGGTCTTGAACGTGGCGGCGGCGCGGACGAGCCGCTGACGGTCGGCGAGCAGCCGCACGAGTTCACCGTCCAGCGCGTCGATGCGGGCCCGTACCTCGGTCAGCGATTCAGGTGGCTTCACCCCGCCAGCGTGCCACGGCCCGCCCCTCCGGAGGGACGGGCCATAGGCGGAAGGACGGACCAGCCCGCAACGGACTCGCACCCACCCGGCGGCCCCACCGGACCGTCCAGGGAACAGACCAGCCCGTCCCTCCAGGAGGAGCAAGCCACGGGCGGAAGAGCGGGCCAGCCCCCAACGGACCCGTACCTCGCCCGGCGGCTCCGCCGAACCCTCTGGAAAGCAGACCGTGGCCCGCCCCTTCGGGAGGGGCGGGCCACGGGGAGGGGTCAGCCGGCGATGGGCTCGTCGGCGGCGGAGCGGTGCGGGACCTGCTCGGCGGGGATCCGGCCCATGCGGCCGGCCTGGAAGTCCTCGAAAGCCTGGACGATCTCCTCGCGGGTGTTCATCACGAAGGGGCCGTAGCGGGCGATGGGCTCGCGGAGCGGCAGGCCGCCCAGCAGCAGGACCTCCCAGCCGTTCTTGCTGTTCAGTGGCTGGCTGTCGGCGGCCCGCAGGGTGAGCGCGTCGCCGTGCTCGGTGTGGTGCGAGCCACCGAAGACCGCGAGCTGCCCCTCGTTCACCGGGCGGTCCTCCGGGCCCGCGGTGCCATGGCCGGACAGGACGTAGGCCAGGGCGTTGAAGTCCCGGGGCCACGGCAGGGTGAGGCGGGCGCCGGGGGCGACGGTCGCGTGCAGGTAGGTGATCGGCGTGTGGGTGACCCCCGGGCCCTCGTGCCCGGCGAGCGAACCGGCGATCACTCGGACCAGCGCGGCGCCGTCGGCACTGGCCAGCAGCGTGATGTCGCGGGAGCCGATGTCCTGGTAGCGGGGCGGCGCCCACTTCTGGGCGCGGGGCAGGTTCACCCACAGCTGCACGCCGTGGAACAGGCCGCCCTTGGCGACCAGCTCGGGCGGGGGCTGCTCGATGTGCTGGATCCCGGCCCCGGCGGTCATCCACTGGGTGTCGCCGTCGGCGATCAGCCCGCCGCCGCCGGTGGTGTCCTGGTGCTGGAACGCCCCGTCGATGATGTAGGTGACGGTCTCGAAGCCGCGGTGCGGGTGCCAGGGCGTGCCCTTGGCCTCGCCGGGCGCGTACTCGACGGCGCCCATGTGGTCGAGCAGCAGGAACGGGTCGGCCAGCGCGAGGTCCATGCCGGGGAAGGGGCGCCGGACCTCGAAGCCCTCGCCCTCCACGGAGCGGCGGGCGGTGACGACCTTGGCGACCCGGCGTCCGGCCTTCTCCGACTCGGGCAGACGGGGCAGGCGCGGCAGGGTGAGGGTGTCGGCGGTGACGGCGGGCATCGGGTCCTCCAAGGGCCGTTCCGGTGTGGCGTCCGATGACAACCTAGTTGAAAACTAAACTATTCCCGACCGTCGGCGCGGGCGGTTCCATGGATCATGGACTCGGGTGCGATGGGCCGTCCGGCGAGGCGTGCGCCGCCCGCATCCAGGGCACAGACCGGGTGACAACATCCCAAGGGGGGCGGGTTGGGGTGGAAAGTAATTGAAAATTAAACTTGTGAAGTATGCTAGACGGCATGAGTGAACCGCGATGGCTCGACGCCGGCCAGCAGCGGGACTGGCGCGCCTTCGTCGACGGCAGCCTCCGCCTGCACGACCTGATGGACCGCGACCTGAAGAGCAAGCACGGGCTCTCGGAGTCGGAGTACGAGATCCTGGTGCGGCTCTCGGAGGCACCGGGGCACAGCCTGCGCATGGCCGAGCTCGCCGACCACGCCAGTCAGTCCCGCAGCCGGCTGTCGCACACCTGCACCCGGCTGGAGACCAAGGGCCTGGTGCGCCGCGAGTCCTGCCCCAACGACAAGCGCGGCGTCTTCGCCCACCTCACCGACGAGGGCTTCGCCGCCCTGGAACGCGCCGCCCGCGACCATGTCGAAACCGTACGCGACTTCTTCATCGACGTCATCGACCCCGAGGACCTCCAGGCCATCGGCCGGGCCTTCCGCGCCGTCAACGAACGCATCGCCGAGGTCCGCTGACGCGGCGGACGACCTCGTCCACCGCGTCGCCCCGAAGGGATGAGCGCCGATTCCGGCGTTCCCGCCCCCGGCACCCGAACGACGATGGCACCGCTGCAATCGGCCCATCGTCACCCCGGCCCCTTCAAAGCATGCGGCCTGAGACCGCGCCCACCGTGATCGTCGGCCGCCGGGTGGCGCGTACGTGGTCGTACGACCGGGCGGCGGTCAGTGTTGTGGGGGCGGGCCGAGGAGTTCGATGGCGTGCCGGGCGTGGATGGGGCCGAGGGCGGCCAGGTCGATGGGGGCGTCGGCGGGAGGCGGGTCGGGCAGGCGGCGCTCGGCCGCGGGCTCGCTGAGGGCGGCGACGTAGTTCTCGAATCCGGAGGGAGTGGTGATCTGCAGGCACCGCAGGGGCCGGTCGGGGCCGACGACGAAGGTGTGCGGCAGCCCGACGGGCAGGTGCACCAGGTCACCGGGCCCGGCGGCCAGGTCCTCGCCGTCGCACTGGAAGCGCGCGGTGCCGTCCAGGATGTAGAACAGCTCGTCCTCCTCCAGGTGGCGGTGCAGTGGCGGAGCGAAGCCGGGCGGGTTGACGAACTCCACGACGGTCAGCCGTCCCCGGGTGTGGGCACCGGCGGCCTTGACGGTGACGAGATTGCCCAGGAACCAGAACGCCTCGCCCTCGCCGTCACGGCGGACGTAGGGACGGACGGTGGTCGGAGGACTGTCCGGCTGGGTCATGGCCTGGACTCCTTTGGCTAGACAGCGACTATTGGATAGCCAGCGTTATTATGAATGTAGCACTAGCATCGTGACGATGGTCAAGGAGCAGCGACCGAAGCGGCGGTATCAGTCCCGGGTGCGTCAGGACGGCGCTCGCCGTACCCGGCAGGCGATCGTGGCCGCCGCGGGCGAGTTGTTCGTCCGGCACGGCTACGCGGCCACCTCGCTGGCCGACATCGCCGCAGCCGCCGGGGTGGCCCGTCCGACGGTGTCCGCCGCGTTCGGCTCCAAGCCCGCCCTGCTCAAACAGGTGCTGGACCAGGCCCTGGCCGGCGACGACGAACCCGTCCCGGTGGCCGACCGGCCCTGGTTCCGCCCGGTGTGGGACGCCACCACCCCCGCCGGGGTCCTGGACGCCTATGCCGGGGTATGCACGATCATCAACGGCCGGGCCGGACCGATCTTCGAAACCGTCCGCCGCGCCGCCGACGCCACCCCCGAGGTCGCCGACCTATGGGACACGCTGCTGCGCAACCGCCGCGCCGGAGCCCGCATGGTGGCCGAACACGCCCGTTCCCTGGGGCCGCTCCGCGAGGACCCGGACATCGAACGGGCCGTTGACGTCCTCTGGTTCTTCAACGACCCCGCCCACCACAACGCCCTGGTACGCCAACAAGGCTGGCCTGAAGACGCCTACCGCCGATGGCTGTCGGACATGATGCGCCACGCCCTCCTCCCGAGCCAGGCGCCCAGGGACGAACCCGCCCGGTAGGGCCTGTCCGAAAGACCGCCTAGCCGTACAGGCCGGCCAGGGATCGGGCGGTCTGCGGCAACAACGCCCGATGATCCTGCCAGAAGGTGTCAGGAATCCCCGACAGGCTGCTGCCATGACTGGATTCGCCGAACTTGCCATGGTCAACCTGGACTGCGCCGACCCGCGTGCGCTGGCCGAGTTCTACCACCAGATCCTCGGCTGGGAGATCACCCATGCCGAGGACGACTACGCCATGATCACCGGGCCGGGAGCCCCCATCGGCTTCGGACGCGTCGACGGCTTCCGCCCGCCGAACTGGCCGGAGGCCGACTCCCCCAAGCGCTACCACCTGGATCTCTACGTGAACGACCTGGACGAGGCGGAGGCGTCCTGCCTTAAGCTCGGCGCGGCCAAGCCGGACTTCCAGCCGGGTGGAGACCGGTGGCGGGTGCTCACCGACCCGGCCGGCCATCCGTTCTGCATCTGCCTGAAGAGCTGAGCGGTCTTTCGGAGGCCCTGCTCACCACGGAGATCGGAGCCGACGCGGCGGCCGGCGTTCAGCCGGTCGCACGGCGTCCCGGTCACCTGCGGAACTCCTGCACACGCGCTTAGCGAAAGCGCCGGCTACGGCAGGCCTGTGCGGGAGGCGAGTCATCTCCAAGGCACCATCGGCGGCGGCTCGGCCCTTCGTTCCTCAACCGGAAGCACCGTCATGAACGACCAGGTCATGCGGGGCTTCGCCGACGGCTCGGTCCGCTCTCCCCTAACCGGCGTCGCTGTCGTGAACGACCAGGTCTTGCAGGGCTTCGCCGGCGGCGCACAGCGGGCAGTCCTGCGGCTCCCACAGCGTGTTGTCGAGGCGGCCCACCGCTTCCAGGGCGATCCCCTGGTCGGCCGCCAGCGCCGACGCGGGTGTGCCCAGCGTGAGCAGCGCGCCGATCGCCACCGGGTCGGCCTGGCCCGTACGCAAGGCGGTGAGCGTGGACCGCACCGCCGAACCGGCGTTGATCACATCATCGACCACGGCCACCCGCCGACCGCGTACCGAAACTCCCCGGGGCAGCCGATAACGGGCCGAATACAGCCCATCGCCCTGCGGTGCCTCGGTGCGCTCGGTATGGCAGAACTCGATGTCCAATTCCAAGGCCACCATCTGCGCGACGAACGCGCCCCCGCTCAGCGGCCCGCAGACCATGTCCGCCCCATGACCGGCGATGCGCCGCGCCAGCGACTCCACCATGGGCCGCAGCCGCACCGGCCGGTGGAACAGGGAGTCCAGGTCCAGCCAGAGATCACCATGGTGTCCGGACTCCAGCCGGAAATGCCCCCGCCGGACACCGACCATCGACCGCAGTGTGTCCTCCACCCCGGCAGTCTCGCACCCGGCCGAGACCGGGAACGATCGGCCTGCCGCAGTACCGGGGAGAAGCACCCGGGCGGGCCTGGGAACGCCCTCCGGCCTCCCGACCTCCCGACGTCCCGGCCTCCCGGCGTACGGCTCAGCGGATCACGCCGGTGAGCCATCCGGCGGAGAGCAGCGTCAGGGCCACCCAGCCCAGCATCATCCCGAAGCCGTAGGGCCGCCACGCCCCTCGTACGTGCCAGGCGAGCAGGCCGCCGAGCCCGAACGCCAGCACCAGCAGCGTCACGGTCTGCGGCAGCACGCTGGCCCGGTTGTGCCCCGTCAACCGTCCGTACATCATCACGAAGTCGATGAAGGTGAACGTCATGAACCCGGCCGCCCCCCGGACGACGTCACGCCGGTCCAGTTTGGCGAACAGCTCCCAGGGCGGGGAGGAGGGCGTCCGGATGATCGGCTCGGCCCGTCCACCGACGGCCCTGCCGTCCGGCGCCAGGTCGAACAGCTCGTCTTCGAGTGTGGGGATTTCCTTGTTCTGCGGGTCGGTCATCACGATTCCCGTGCCGGTGCGTGGACAGACCATCTACCCGGCACCGTAACGGATACCCCTGGGTCGGGCCAGGACATCCACGCGGCCGGGTCCGAACCACGTCCGCTTTCGTGCGATGCTGGTGAGGTGGCTAAGAAACCCCTGATCAGCGCGGTTTCGATGGTGATGATGCTGGGAGCGGTCCTGGCCGGATGCGGCGGGGGCGGCTCCGGGGACAACGGCGCGGGGAGCCCGGTGTCCCCGCCCAGGGCGACCGGCCCGGCCACGTCCCCGCCGAGCCCGTCCGGCCCGCCGCGGTTCACCGCCGACATCAAGAAGGTGTCGCGTCCGGACCTGAAGTACTCCTGGCGCGAGGGCTGCCCAGTGCCGGTGTCCGGGCTGCGGGCGATCGACATGAACCACTGGGGCATGGACGGCAAGGTCCACAACGGCCGCCTGATCGTCAACGCCTCGGCCGCCGAGGAGCTCACCGGCGTCTTCCACAAGCTGTTCGACCGGAAGTACCCGATTGCGCGCATGGAGCCGGTCGACAAGTACCGGGGCAGCGACTTCGACTCCATCGAGGCCAACAACACCTCGGCGTTCAACTGCCGGCAGGCCACCGGCTCGGGCAGCTGGTCGCAGCACGCCTACGGCCTGGCGGTCGACATCAACCCGTGCGAGAACCCGTACGTCTCCGCCGACGGCACCATCTCCCACAAGGACTGCGTGAAGTACAAGGACCGCTCCCTCGACGTCCCCGGCCTGATCCACCGCGGCGACAAGACCGTCCAGGCGTTCGCCGACATCGGCTGGGGCTGGGGCGGCAACTGGACCGGCGTCAAGGACTACCAACACTTCAGCAGCAACGGCCGCTAGCCCTGCCGATTTCTCTTCGGGCGGGGCCGCGGCGCCTCCTCTCCCGGTGCCGCGGCCCCTTCTGCCGTCGCTCGGCCTGCCCTGTCAGGTGAGTGGATTGGCCGGTTCGTCCAGCCAGAGGTGCTGGCCGTTCGGGGTGACCGTGATCCCGTAGCGGTCACGGGCCGGGCGGCCCCAGGACTGCCAGCGCCAGTAGGCGTCCTCGGCCTCGTCCCACAGTCGGCGGGGGCCGTGCTGGCGGATGGGGTACGCGTCGGCGCCCGGGGTGAACTGCGCGGTCGCCCACGAATCGGTTGCGGGGTCGGCGAGCCAGACGGTGTGCTGCCCGTCGTCCGGGCCGGGCTGCTCGAACAGCCGTACCCCGGGTAGCAGCGCGGCCAGGGCCAGGTCGGCACCATAGGAGTCCCACACCAGCGACCGCGGGTCCAGGCGCGTGGCCGATTCTTCGGCGTCCCCGGTCCAGTCCCAGGACCTGCGGCGCTGGGCGCGCAGCAGCATGTAGTTGGACGTGCCGGTGATGCGGCCGAGGGCGGTCCCGTCGCGTTGGACATGCAGGCGGACCTGCCAGCCGTCCACTCCCCCGGGCGACCATGGCAGGGCGATGATCCCACCGGGCCGGGTCTGCTCCACCCAGGTGTACGGGATGTCCCGCACGGCACAGGTGACGTGGACCCGGTCGAACGGTGCCGCGTCCGGCCGGCCTGCCGCGCCGTCCCCGACGACCAGCGTGGGATGCAGACCGGCGTCCCGCAGGTTGGCCGCCGCGGTCTTGGCGATCTGTTCGTCCACCTCGATCGAGGTGACGTGCTCGGCACCGAGGCGGGCCGACAGCAGCCCGGCCGTCCATCCGGTGCCGGTGCCGATCTCCAGCACCCGGTGGCGGTCGTAGGGGTCGAGCTGCCGCAGGAACGCGATCACCATGGACGGCTGGCTGCAAGAGCTGGTGCAGTCCCCGGAGCTGGCGGCCAGACCGGCGGCCACATCGGCGGCGCCCCGGTCCAGTTGCGTCACGAGCGCGATGTCCGAGTACACCGCCTGCCACCAGCCGTCCGGGTCGGCGCCCCGATCGACCACGCGATCGGGACCGTTCTCGGAATCGGCCAGGACCACATCGGGGGTGAACTGGTGGCGGGGAACGCGGTGCATCGCGGCCCGCCACTCGGCCGGTGCGCCGACCGCGTCGGCCAGCGCATCGACCAGCACCCCCACGTCGCGGGCGCCGTTCACTTCTCGCGCTTCCCGCCGCCACCCTTGGAACCGTCCGGGCTCGGCTTGTCCTTCGGCTCGAACGGCTTGGTCTCCTGCGGCTTACCAGCGTGCTTGTCACCCATCGTGTTCTCTCCCTTCTCGGGCCGGTGCTCGCGCCGCACTGTAGGGGTGGCCGCACGGAATGTCACCGGCAAACATCTGTCACTCAACGGTCGGTGTCTGGCCCTGGGGGCGGCAGCGTCCCCGCGCCGGACGCTGCCGCCGTCTGGGTGGGGCGGCGGCTCGGGCCTGTACCGCCGCCCCGGCCTATGGCTGCTCGGCCACCAATCCGAGCCGCATCATGGCCCGCCGGAACCGACCGGGCCTGCGGGGTGTCTCGTGCCGGGGCCGCCTCGGAGGTGGCGCGGTGACGCGGCGAGCCGCAGGCCGATGCGACACCGGCCGTGCCACCGCGCCGGACCCCCCGCCCGCCGGACGGTGCTGCTCCATCCGGGTCGGGCGGGGATTGTGGTCCCCGACCGGTCCGCGGTGCCGGGTCTGACGCGCGGGGGCCGGACGGGGGGACTGGGGGAGGTACTGCCTGTAGTGCTCGTCAAGCCGGTACGCGAGGCCCGCCGCGGTGTGCGCATGGATCATCTCGGCGGCGCCGGACGGTGCCGCCAGCCAAAGCCCGGACGCCTCCCCGTACCAGGCGAGGGCATCGGGGTACTGCGCCCGGATCTGGGCGAGTTGCCACCCCGGAGGGGGATGCGGGATCTTCCATTGCGGCGGTGCCGCTAGATTCATACTCACGTCAGGACTTGCCTCCTGGCCAGGCCCCGGGACCTCCCGACGCTTGCACCGTCGGGCCGGGGCCGTCTGTTTGCCGACGTTACCCCTTGTACGTATGTAGGCACAAGGGAACGTAGGCACATCGCTACCTACCGTCATATCCTGTGAGCGTCGATCCGACCGCCGACAGGCCCGTCTACCAGCAGGTCGCCGACATCCTGCGCGACCGTATCCGGACGGGCGAACTCGCCCCCGGCCAACTGTTGCCGTCTGAGCCGCACATGGTGGATGAGTTCGGGGTGGCCCGCAGCACCGCCCGCCAGGCGCTGGCCGTGCTGCGCGGCGAGGGCCTGGTCGTCACCGTGCCGCGCCGGGGAACAGTCGTACGGCCCCGCGCCGACGCCGAGATCGTCACCCTGGTGCCAGGGCAGGAGGCCGAGGCTCGGATGCCGAGCCCAGACGAACGGAGACGTCTGAAGATCCCCGAGGGCGTGCCGGTGTTCGTGGTGAAGCGGCCAGGGCAGGAGCCCGAGGTGTATCCGGCAGACCGGACCCGGCTGCGGGCGGCGGACGAGCAGTAACTTGCCGACGAGCACCGAGGGCCCACCGTCACCCGGCGGGCCCGCTCCTGGTATCGCGAGGCACGCGGCGGCTCGCCGTTCCGTGCGGACATGGCGGCCCAAGGTGCCATGGGCGACCGGACGGTCCGTAGTGAGCGGGACAAGGCGACACCGCGTGTCGCCGACAGGCTAGGCATCGAAACTGCGAACGCCGTGATGCGCAGCGAGTACGTGTTCCGTGCCGATGTCCGGCAGGGCACTTATTCGTGATTGTCCGTGTCCCAAGCATGGCTAGCAGTGCCTATGCATGCACCGGCATGGATGCCTAGCGTGCGGCCATGGAGGAGATCAAGGTAGGGCCGATCCCGAAGTATCAGCAGCTTGCGGCCATCCTGCGCCGTCGTATCGCTGCCATGGAACCTGGCGACCCGATCCCCTCCGAGACCGAGCTGGAGATGGAGACCGGCTTGGCGCGCGGCACGATCAAGAAGGCGGTCGCCCTGTTGCGGAACGAAGGACTGATCGTGACCACGCGTGGACTCGGCTCGTTCGTCGCCGAGCATCCACCGGCCGACGAGCAGTGAGATACCGAGGACACAGCGTGGGGCCGAACGGCCCAGAGCTGATACGCCAAAAGATCCCGAGACCCTCCCGCTCCTAAGGCCATAGGCCAGCCTCGGTGGGGCTTGTCCCCCGTACGAGCTACCCGCAGGTGTCCACCGTGCGGTGAAGATCTGGGACCCCTTGAATCCGTAGCTTTTCGGGCGAAGCCGCGGTGCTCCGGCCGCGGAATCCCCGAAGGAGTCAACATGCGACTGTTGAAGCAGCTCGTGGTCGTCGTGGTGGTCGCCGCCGCCGGCAGCGCGGGCGTCGGCGCCGTGCAGTGGGACCCGGTCCTCACGCTCGTCCTCGGTGTCGCGGCGGCGGTGCTCACCCTGCTCGCGTACCGCTGGGTGGTGCGGCGGACCGAGCACCGCGCGCCGGCGGAGGTGGCCCTGAAGGGCGCCGGCGGCGCCGTCACCCGCGGAATGCTGATCGGGTTCGCGATGTTCGGCGCCGTCATCGTGAACATCGCCTTCCTCGGCCACTACCGGATCGACGGGCCCGGCTCCACGGCCGGCGCGGTCGCGCTGCTCGGCTTCATGGCCGCCGCCGCGGTGACGGAGGAGGTGATGTTCCGCGGCGTGCTGCTCCGGATCATCGAGGAACGCATCGGCTCCTGGATGGCACTGGCACTGACCGGCCTGGTGTTCGGCCTGATGCACCTGCCCAACCCGAACGCCACCCTGTGGAGCTCGCTGGCCATCGCCATCGAGGCCGGCGGCATGCTCGCCGCCGCCTACATCGCCACCCGCAACCTCTGGGTGCCGATCGGCCTGCACTTCGCCTGGAACTTCGCCGGGGCCGGCATCTTCGGCACCGCCGTCTCCGGCAAGGACGCCCCCGAAGGGCTGATCGAGGGCGTGACCTCGGGTCCGGTCCTGCTCAGCGGCGGCGAGTTCGGCCCGGAGGCGAGCCTGTACGCGGTCGGCGCCGGCGCGGTCCTGACGATCGTGTTCATGTGGCTGGCCCGCCGCCGCGGCACCATCGTCCCCCTGCGCCGGAGCGCCCGGGCCGCCGCGACCGCTACGCTCGCCCAGTGATCGACATCCGGCGGATCCCGGACCTGTGGCGTCGGCTGGACGTCACGGTGCGGGATCTTCCGCTTCCGCTGCTGCTCGTCGCCGCGTCGTTCGTCCCGGCGTTCCAGACCCACGGGACGCAGGTCGGCGACCTGCCGGCCCGCCCGTTCGACGCGCTGACCGTCCCGGTGATCCTCCTCACCTGCCTCCCGCTCGCCGTGCGCCGGCGCTGGCCGGCCCTCTGCCTCGCCCTCGTGACGCTCGGCTTCGCCGCCGACCAGCTCCGCGCCTACCACTCGTTCGCGGGCAGCGCCCTGGCGATCGCACTGGTGAGCGCGGGCGCCCACCTGGAACGCCGCCGGTACACCACCGCGGCCGTCCTCTCCGCGGCGTACGTGCTGCTGGCGATCGCACTCCACCGGCTCGGCGCCCCCGAGCGCCTGGACGGGTACGTGACGTTCTACCTGGTGACCGTCCTCGCGTGGGGCATCGGGGCGTGGCTGCGCTCCACCCGGGCCGCCGAGGCGGAACGCCGCCGCCACGTCGCCGAGGCCACCCGCGCGGCCGAACGCACCCGCATCGCCCGCGAGCTCCACGACGTCGTGACCCACCACGTCACGGCGATGGTCGTCCAGGCGGAGGCGGCACGGTACCTGACCGCCGCCCCCGACCGCCTCGACGAGACCCTGAGCGCCGTCACCGACACCGGCCGGCGGGCCATCACCGACCTACGGCACCTGCTCGACCTGCTCAACCCCGACCACGGAACCGACGCCAGGATGCCGTCCGTCGGCGAGCTCCCCGCGCTCGTGGAGCAGACGCGCCGGGCCGGGCAGCCGGTCGAGTTCACCGCGGCGGGCGAGCCGGCGGAGTCGGCCGGCAGCGCCGAGTTCGTGGCCTACCGGGTCGTGCAGGAGTCCCTGACGAACGCCCTCAAGTACGCCCACGGCAGCCGTACCGTGGTCCGGGTGCACTACCGCGACAAGGAGATCAGCGTGGAGGTCGGCACCGACGGTTCCGGCTCGCCGGCCGCCTCCCCCGGCGGGAGCGGCCGTGGCCTGGCCGGGCTCCGCGACCGGGTCGGCGCCCTGGGCGGCGACTTCACCGCGGACCCGCGGCCGGACGGCGGCTTCGTCGTACGGGCCCGCATCCCTTCGGGGAGCCCGTCGTGAGCACGCCGGTCCGGGTCCTGGTCGCCGACGACCAGGCGCTGATCCGCACCGGATTCGCGACGATCATCGACGCGCAGCCCGACCTGGAGGTGGTGGGCGAGTGCGGTGACGGCCGCGCCGCCGTCGACCTCGCCCGCCGCCTCGTCCCGGACATGGTGGTGATGGACGTCCGGATGCCGGTCCTCGACGGCATCGAGGCGACCCGCCTGCTGGCCGGCGCCGGGGTCGCCGACCCCGTCAAGGTGCTCGTGGTGACCACGTTCAACCTGGACGAGTACGTGTACGAGGCGCTGCGCGCGGGAGCGAGCGGCTTCCTGCTCAAGGACGCCCCGCCGGCGCAACTGCTGCACGGCATCCGGACCGTCGCGGCCGGCGCCGCGCTGCTGGCCCCCGAGGTGACGCGGCAGCTCGTCGGCAGATACGCGGCGCGGATCCGCCCCGCCGAGAGCACCCCGGCCGACAACGCGCTGACCCCCCGCGAAATGGAGGTGCTGCGCCTCATCGCCGACGGCCTGTCCAACAGCGAGATCGCCGCGACCCTCGTCCTCAGCCAGGAGACCGTCAAAACGTACGTCTCCCGCATCCTCACCAAACTCGACCTGCGCGACCGCGTCCAGGCAGTGGTCTACGCCTACCGCCGAGGCCTGGTGACCTGACCCAGGCGATACACCCCGCGGCCGAAGCTCAGTTGTGGCGCTGGGTGGACGGGGTGAGGGCGGCGAACAGGCCGAGGCCGATGAAGGTGGTGCCGACGACGTAGCGTTCGCCGCGCAGCACGCGGGAACGGCCGCGCAGCCAGGGGCCGATCACTCCGGCCAGCAGGGCGTACGCGCCGTCGGTGCACAGGCCCAGCAGGACGAAGATCAGGCCGAACACCGTGATCTGGAGGGCGGGGGCGCCTCGGGACGGGTCCACGAACTGGGGCAGGAAGGCCAGGAAGAACAGGGCGAGCTTCGGGTTCAGCAGGTTGACCAGGAAGCCCTCGCCGAGCAGCCGCCGCGACGTCTTCGCCTCGGCCGCCGGGTCCTCCATCGCCTTGGTACGGCTGAGCAGGGCCTTCACACCCAGGTAGATCAGGTACGCGGCGCCGACGTACTTCACGACCATGAACGCCAGGGAGGAGTTCAGCAGCAGCCACGACAGGCCCAGCACGGCGGCGGCCACCTGCACGAGGGTGCCCGCGTGCACGCCGAGGACGGCGGTGACGGCGGCGCGGGAGCCGTGCCGGATGCCCTGGGACACCACGTACAGAACGGCGGGGCCGGGGGCGACCAGCACCAGGGTGGCCGCGATCACGTAGAGGACCAGGGTCGACAGGCTCGGCATGTCCGCACGTTAACCGGCCCGCCACCGGGTGGGCCATCGAATTTCCCGGCGCCGCCCGGCGCGTGAACCCGCGGTCGGTTAAACGCTCCCGCAGGTAATGTTTCACAGCTCAATCAACATATATGTTCCTGGCATGACCAGCGGCCCAGGTGCACTGATCGCCGGGCAGTACCGTCTTGCCGAAGAACTCGGCCGGGGCGGTTTCGGGGTGGTCTGGCGGGCCCGCGACGAGCGGCTGCACCGGAACGTGGCCGCCAAGGAACTGTTCCCGCCCACCTATCCGGGCGGGGACCGGCGGGACGAACGCCACCGGCGCGGCCTGCGGGAGGCCAGGTCGGCGGCCCGGATCGGGCACCCCGGGGCGGTCACCGTCTATGACGTGGTCGAGCATGACGGCTGCCCCTGGATCATCATGGAGCTGATCGACGGCCGTGCCCTCAACGCCATCGTCAAGCGGGACGGGCCGCTGTCGCCCCGCCGCGCCGCCCAGGTCGGCCTGGAGATCCTCGGCGCGCTCCAGGCCGCGCACGCCGCCGGGGTCGTCCACCGGGACGTCAAACCCGGCAACGTGCTGATCGGCGAACGCCGGGCCGTCCTCACCGACTTCGGGATCGCCACCATCGAGGGCGACCCGGTCCTCACCCACTCCGGCTTCGTCATGGGGGCGCCCGCCTACACCGCGCCCGAACGCGCCCGTGGCGAGCCCGCCGTCCCCGCGTCCGACCTGTGGTCCCTGGGCGCGACGCTGTTCTACGCGGTGGAGGGGCACCGGCCGTACCCCGGGGCCAACGCCAACGCGACCTTCCACGCCATCCTGAGCCGGGAGCCCCCCGTGCCCGCCCATGCCGGGCGGCTGGCCCCCGTCATCACCGGCCTGATGCGCCACGACGTCGCCGACAGGCTCACCGCCGCGCAGGCCGTCGTGCTGCTCCAGCAGATCATCGACCTCCCCGCCGGGGCCGAGCATGACCCCGGATCCGCGCTCCCGCCAACGCAGATCCGTACCGAACCCACCCACCCCGGCCTCCGGCTCCCCGCCCGTACCGGACGAGGCGTGCTCACGGCGGCGGCGGTGACGATCGCGCTGGCGGTGGGAACGGGCACGTTACTGTGGCTGGAGGGGCCCGGCGGCGCCGATGCCGCCCGCCCGGCCAGGCACCTGAACGCCGCGGTCATCGGATCCGCCCCGTCCACCGTGTTGCCGCAGGTCCCCGGCAAGCCGAACACCGTCGCTTTCAGCCCGGACGGCCGCACCCTGGCCACCGCCGGTGCGGACGGCACGATCCTGCTGTTCGACGCGGCCGAACGCAGACGGCTCGCCACCCTGACAGGACACGGGCACGCAGTACTCACCGTGGCTTTCAGCCCGGACGGACGAACGCTCGCCTCAGGCGGCCACGACGGCACGGTGACCCTGTGGGACATCGAACGACACCGCCGCCTCACCACGTTCTCCCCCGCCCGGGGCCCCGTCACCGCCGTCACCTTCAGCCCGGACGGCCGCTCCCTGACCGCCACCGCCCATGACGGGACCGTCCGCCTCGGGGTGAGCGCATCCCCCTGACCTCCACGGCCCCCGTCAAACAGCGCGGGGCAGCGTGCCGGGAAACTCTGTCCCCGGCGCGCTGCCCCGGTGGTGAGCGGAGAGTGTGGGATTCGAACCCACGAGGACTGTCCCCAGCCCTGGGCGCTTTCAAGGCGCCTGCACTAGTCCACTATGCGAACTCTCCGTGCCGAGCGGCAGCACCACGATAGCGGGGACCGCGCCGTGTTCGCGCTGCCCTTCCCGTCCCTTGGCGGCCGCTCGTCCCAACTATGGCCAGGCGAAGCCGTCCCCGACGACGGCGGCGAGCTGCAGGTAGGCGTCCTGGCACTCGGGGGAGAGCAGGTCCAGCTCCACCTCGGCGCCCTCCTCCAGGTGGTCGTCGTAGGGGATCCGCACGACGCCCCGGCAGCGGCTCTCGAAATGCGCCTGGAGCCGGTCCAGGTCGACGGTGCTCTTGCTGCGGGCGCGCACCATCGACAGCACCACCACGCCGTTGCGCACCAGGTCGCCGTGGTCGTGGGCCTCCAGCCAGTCCAGGGTGGCGCTGGCCGAGCGGGCGCCGTCCACCGAGGGCGAGCTGACCAGCACCAGCTGGTTGGCCAGGCTCAGCACCCCGGCCATCGCCGAGTGCAGCAGCCCGGTGCCACAGTCGGTGAGGCAGATCGAGTAGAAGTGCTCCAGCACCTCGGCGACCGCGCGGTAGTCGTCGGCGCTGAACGCCTCGCTGACCGCCGGGTCGCGGTCGGAGGCCAGCACCTCCAGCCGGGACGTGGCCTGCGAGGTGAACGCGCGCACGTCGGCGTACCGCTGGATCTGGTCGCGCTCGTTCAGCAGGTCCCGTACGGTCGCGGCGGTCTCCAGCCGCACCTTGTCCGACAGCGTGCCGCGGTCGGGGTTGGCGTCCACCGCGATCACCCGGTCGCCGCGCAGCGACGCCAGCGTGGCCCCGAGCCCGACCGTGGTGGTGGTCTTGCCGACGCCGCCCTTGAGGGACATCACCGCGACCCGGTGGTGACCGCCGGCCACGGGGGTGCTGGCCCGCGCGACGAGCTCGCGGCGGCGCAGCTCGGCGGGGGACTCGCCGGGGTGGATCGCACCGCCGGTGGCCTTGTAGAGCATCTTGCGCCAGCCGCCGGTGGGAGCGTTCCGGCGCCCGCGCAGCAGCGTCTCGGCGCTGAGGCTGTCGGCGGTCTGCGGCACGGCCGGCCGCGGCGCCTCCTGGACGGGCGGCAGCGGCGCGAGCGGCGGCCCCTGCGGTGGAACCGGCCCCTGCGGCCCCGGCCCATACGGCCCCGGCACGCCGGGCGTCCCCTGCGGGGCGGACCCCTCGAATCCCGGCCCATACGGACCCTGCGCACCGGGTCCTTGCGCTCCCGGACCGTACGGACCTTGCGACATGGATCCTTGAGGTCCCGATCCGTACGGACCCTGCGGAACGGATCCTTGAGACCCCGGATCGTACGGACCCTGCGGGGCGGACCCCTCGAATCCCGGACCGTATGGACCCTGCGGAACGGATCCCTCAGGTCCTGGCCCGTACGGACCCTGCGCACCGGGCCCCTGAGCTTCCGGAGCGTACGGACCTTGCGGGGCGAATCCCTCCGGTCCCGGACCGTACGGACCCTGCGCACCGGGCGTCCCCTGTGGGGCGGGTCCCTGGAGCCCCGGACCGTACGGCCCCGGCGGAGGACCCTGAGGCGCCGGGCCTTCGTGCCCTGGGCCTGGCGGATACGGCGCGGGGACGCCGGGAGCCACCGGGCCATAGAACGAGGGTGCACCGAGAGAAGGGTCGTCCAGACCGGGCGGCCCCAGCGGCGGAGGCGGACCCGCCAAGCCCGGCTCGCCCTGCGGCGGCTGCCCCTGGGGCGGCTCGTCCTGCGACGGCCGGCCTGGGAGCACCTCGCCCTGCAACGGCTGATCCTGCGGCGGCGGGCTCTGGAAGTCGGGCGAGCCCGGTGCGCCGCCCTGCGGCCAACCGGGCTCAGGCTGTGGAAACTCCGCCGGTGGCGCCTCCGCATAGGCGGGCGGGTCGGGCCGGTGCTCTTCCGGGAGCGTCTGCGGCCCCGCTCCGTACTCGGGCAGCGGATCCAGCGGAGGCGGCTGCTGCCCGTTGCCCGGCGGCTGGGGCACAGGACCGCCACCGTACTGGGGGAACGCCTCCGCAGGCGGGGGCGGCGCATAGCCCATCGGCCCCGGCGCCGGTCCCTGCCCCGGGAACGGCGGCGGGGTCGCGGGCCAGGGGTCGGCGGGGTAGTCCGGGGTCTGGGCCGCCGGCGGGGCGTCGGGCGGTGGCGCGGAGCCCTGCTCCGGGGATTCGGAGTCGCCGCGTTCCCTGCTCATGGCGTCCAGAGAGGCCAGTCGCTCCTCGAGGGAACGACGGTCCTGATCGTTTTTCGCCACCGGTTCTCCCTCCGGACTTGTCCCCGAGCGGTCTGTCAAGAACAGGTCTTCAGCAGCCTAAGGCAACGTGTACTCCCTCCAATACCGCGACGTCGCCTGAAAACACTGTTCCGAGGCGATGTTGTCGTCCCGTCACCTCCCCGAGACCCCGCCTTCCGCTTCGGCGGCCGCCCCAGGCCCCGATAGCGTGATCTGTATGCATGCGATCGTTATTCGGGAACCCGGTGAGCCCGACGTCCTGGAATGGACCGAGGTGCCCGACCCGGCGCCCGCGCCCGGGGAAGTCGTCATCGAGGTGGCCGCCACGGCGGTCAACCGGGCCGACGTGATGCAGCGGCGCGGCTTCTACCCCCCGCCCCCCGGTGCGCCCCCGTACCCCGGGCTGGAGGCGTCCGGCCGGATCGCCGAGATCGGCGAGGGCGTGACGGGCTGGCAGATCGGTGACGAGGTCTGCGCCCTGCTGGCGGGCGGCGGCTACGCCGAACGGGTGGCAGTGCCCGCCGGGCAGCTCCTGCCCGTTCCCCGGGGGCTCGGCCTGGCGGAGGCGGCGGCGCTGCCCGAGGTCGCCTGCACGGTCTGGTCGAACGTGTTCACGCTGGCGCGTCTGGCCCCCGGCGAGTCGTTCCTCGTGCACGGCGGTGCCAGCGGCATCGGCACCATGGCGATCCAGCTCGCGCACGCCCACGGGGCCCGGGTCGCGTGCACCGTGGGCAGCCCGGAGAAGGCCGCGCGCTGCCGGGAGCTGGGCGCGGACGTGACCGTCAACTACCGCGAGGAGGACTTCGTCGCCGCCGGGCCGTTCGACGTGATCCTCGACAACATGGGCGCCGCGTACCTGGCGCGTAATGTGGAGGCGTTGAACGCCGGCGGCCGGCTCGTGGTGATCGGCCTCCAGGGAGGCACGCGGGCCGAGCTGGACCTGAACGCGCTGCTGCGCAAGCGGGCCGCCGTCCACGCGACCTCCCTACGGGCACGGCCCCTGGCGGAGAAGGCCGCGATCGTGTCGGCGGTGCGCGAGCACGTCTGGCCACTGATCGAGGAGGGCCGCGTCGCACCGATCGTCGACCGCGTCCTGCCGATCACCGAGGCGGCCTGGGCCCACCGCGTCCTGGAGGAGAGCGGCCATATCGGCAAGATCGTGCTGTCCGTGCCGGCCGCCTCGGGCTGAAGCCCCCGGTTTGCAGCCGGGGCACCCGCACGGTAAGCGTTGGGGGAAAATGGGAGGCATTATGAACGAGCCCCGAAGCAACGAGCCAGAGCAGAACCCTCAGATCCTCGTGGTCGGCCCGAACGGCATGACGGTGGAGGGCGGCGACTCCGAGGGCGACGAGCGTCCCATCACCGAGATGGTCGAGCAGCCCGCCAAGGTCATGCGGATCGGCGGGATGATCCGGCAGCTGCTGGAGGAGGTCAAGGCCGCGCCGCTGGACGAGGCCAGCCGGGCCCGGCTCAAGGAGATCCACGCCTCCTCGATCAAAGAGCTGGAGGACGGGCTCGCCCCCGAGCTGACCGAGGAGCTGGAACGCCTGTCACTGCCGTTCGCCGAGGGCTCGGTGCCCAGCGAGGCCGAGCTGCGGATCGCCCAGGCCCAGCTGGTCGGCTGGCTGGAGGGCCTGTTCCACGGCATCCAGACCACCCTGTTCGCCCAGCAGATGGCCGCCCGCGCCCAGCTCGAACAGATGCGCCGGGCCCTGCCGGCCGGCGTCCTGCCCCCCGGCATGACCCCGGGCCGCGGCGAGGACGACCAGCCCAAGCACCCCGGCCACACCTCCGGCCCCTACCTCTGACCGACCCCCGCCCCCGCACCGACACGCGGCGCCGGCTGTCCGTATGCAGCCCCATGCCGACATCGTGGCCTGCGGATCCGGTCGCTTTTACGGCCGCAGCCTAGGTGTTCCGGCGCCGGCCACGCAGGGCCCACCAGCCAGGTGGGAATGGGCTCCGTGATCGGTGCGACGCCGTATCCCAACGTGCGGCCTGATGTCCCGCGGTGTGCGCTCATACGCAGCGGCTGTGGTCGGCGGGCGGTGGCTCGTGCCGGGGTACGGCGGAGGTGCCGTCGTGATCGACGGTAGGCCACCCGGTGATCAGGGCGGCCTACCGGGTGGCGATGTCGGAGGCGGGGAAGAGGCGTTCGAGGGTCTGGGCGACGCCGTCGTCGTCGTTGCGGGCGATGGTGTGGGTGACGGCCGACAGGACGTCGGGGTGCCCGTTGGCGACACCGTACGAGGTGCCGGCCCAGGTGAGCATCGGCAGGTCGTTGGGCATGTCGCCGAAGGCGACCACGTCGGCGGCGGCCACTCCCCGCTCGGCGCACAGCTCCGCCAGGGCGCTGGCCTTGGTGACGCCCTGCGCGCTCATCTCCATCAGGCCCCGGCCGGACGAGTGGGTCACGGTGACCAGGTCCCCCACGGAGGTGTGCACCTGCTCGGCCAGCCGGTCGGGGTCGGCGCTGGGATGGAACGCCAGCAGCTTGGTGCCGCCCCGGCTGACCAGCGTCCGTCCGTCCACCGGACGGCCGCCCAGCGCCTCGGCGTCCCAGCGGCCGAGGTTGTAGCGGGCCTCGAAGACGAACCCGTCGGCGTACTCGACGGCGAAGCGCAGCTCCGGGACGGCCGTGCGCAGCCGTTCCACCGCCTCGGCGATCACCTCGGCCTCGATCAGCCGGGTGCGGAGCACGGTCTCGGTGTGCAGGTCGTACAGCACCGCCCCGTTGGCGCAGATGGCGATGCCGTGGTGGTCGACGGCGGTGGCGATGTCCCGCATCCAGCGTGGCGGCCGCCCGGTGACCATGACCAGCGTGGCACCGGCCTGCTCCACCCGGGCCAGCGCCGCGACGGTACGCGCCGAGATCGTGCCGTCGGACCGTACGACGGTCCCGTCCAGATCGGTGGCGACCAGCAGCGGCGCCCGGCCCTCGGCGGGGATCGGCTCAGCCACAACCCCTCCAGCATCGCCCCACGTCGACCATCCCGCTCCCTCCGTCGCCCCGTCCAACGGACCGCCGCATCTGGCGCCAAACCACCTTAATCGCCGTGATCGCTCCCCAGAACGCCGGTCAGCCTTCTCCGCCCCGGCACCGGCACGACGTCCGGCGACGTACACCGGAACCTCACGGACGCGGCAAGCGGGCACACTGCCGGCCGACGCATCAAACGGACACAGCCCAGCGGAACGCCGGCCGGATGCCTCTTCCCTGTCCCAAGTGCCCTGGCCCGGTCTCGGGGGATGCGGTCTTGGGATGCCCCGCGTCCGGCTGCTCTTCCACCGGACGGCGCAACGCCGGGCCCCGAAGTCCGGGGCCCGGCGTCGGGTGGGCGGTGGGTCAGCGGATGGGTTCGAGGACCTCCAGGCCGAGGTGGCGCTGGAGGGCCTTGGGGACGCGGACCGAGCCGTCGGGCTGCTGGTGGTTCTCCAGGATCGCGACGATCCAGCGGGTGGTGGCCAGCGTGCCGTTCAGGGTGGCCACCGGGCGCGCCTTGCCGCTCTCGTCGCGGTGGCGGACCGCCAGGCGGCGGGCCTGGAAATCGGTGCAGTTGGACGTCGAGGTGACCTCGCGGTAGGCGTGCTGCGTCGGCACCCAGGCCTCGCAGTCGTACTTGCGGGCCGCGCTGGCGCCCAGGTCGCCCGCCGCCACGTCGATCACCCGGTACGGCACCTCGACCTTGGCGAGCATCTGCTTCTCCCAGTCGAGCAGCCGCAGATGTTCGGCGTGCGCCTCCTCGGGGGCGCAGTAGGAGAACATCTCGACCTTGTCGAACTGGTGGACGCGGATGATGCCGCGGGTGTCCTTGCCGTAGGAGCCGGCCTCCCGGCGGAAGCAGGACGACCAGGCCGCGTAGCGCCTGGGCAGCTCGTCGATGATCTCGTTCATGTGGTAGGCGGCGAGGGGGACCTCGGAGGTGCCCACCAGGTAGAGGTCGTCGTCGGGCAGCCGGTAGACCTCCGCGGCGTGCGCGCCGAGGAAGCCGGTGCCCTCCATCGCCTCCGGCTTGACCAGGACCGGCGGGTACATCGGCACGAAGCCCGCCTCGATCGCCTGCTCCATGGCCAGGCTGAGCAGGGCCAGCTGCAACCGCGCGCCCACCCCGGTCAGGTAGTAGAAGCGGGCCCCGGAGACCTTGGCGCCGCGTTCGGTGTCGATGGCGCCCAGCCGCTCGCCCAGCTCCAGGTGGTCGCGGGGCTCGAAGTCGAAGCTCGGCGGCTCGCCGACGTGCTCCAGCACCACGAAGTCCTGCTCGCCGCCGGCCGGCGCGCCGTCCTCGATGATGTTGGGGACGGTCCGCAGCAGCCCGTCGAGCTCCTCGGCCAGCCGGTCGGCCTCGCTCTCGGCCTCCTTGACCTGCTGGGCCAGCTCCTTCGCCCGCTCCAACAGGGCTTGGCGCTCCTCGCCCTTGGCCTTGGAGACCGACTTGCCGAAACTCTTCTGCTCAGCCCGCAACTGCTCGAAGCGCGACAGCGCGGCCCGCCGCCGCCCGTCCAGTTCGATCAGCCGGTCGACGACGGCCTCGTCCTCGCCGCGGGCGCGCTGGGAGGCGCGCAGCCGCTCGGGATCCTCTCGAAGAGCTCGCAGGTCAATCACAGACCCGAGGCTACCGGTCCGTTCCACCGCTCGCCGCCGGATATCACCCCTGTGGAGAACCGGACACCCCATGGGCCAGCAAAGCATGGGCGGGCAGCGCCACCTCGCCGCCGGGCCGGGTGTGGGAGGCGATCCGCCTGCGGTACTCGGCCTTGACCTCGGCGATCACCTCGGGGGTCTGGCGGGCCAGGATCACCCCGTTGGAGCCCACCCGGGCCATCGGCCCCGCCTGCCACCACTCCTCCGGGTCGACGACGTGCTCCCAGTCCAGCTCCCGGACGGTCACGTCGTCGAGCCCGGCGGCCTTCAGCAGCCCTGCGAAACCCTCCGGGTTGCCGTACTCCATGAACGGCGTGACGGGGACGTCGGCGGGCCACTCGACGCCCACCTCGTCCATGGACTCCTTGATGATCCCCAAAGCCCCGCTGCCCGGCAGCACCCAGCAGGTCAGCGCCAGCCGCCCGCCGGGGCACAGCACCCGCCGCAACTCCCGGACGACGGTCACGGGCTCGCCCACATGGTTGATGACGAAGTTGCCCACCACGGCGTCGAACGCCCCGTCCTCATGCGGCAGGCCCGGCAGCACCGCCACCCGTACGTCCGCCTCGGGCACGTTGCGGGCGGCCGTCCGCGCCATCCCCGGATCGGCGTCCACGGCCGACACCTTCGCGCCCCGCCGCACCGCCTCGGCCGCCACGACGCCCGGCCCGGTCCCCACGTCCAGCACTCGCGTACCGGCCCGTACCCCGGCCGCGTCCAGCAGGAACCCGACCGTGTACGCCGTCAGATGCGCGAACCCCCGCTCGTAGGCGTCGGCCCGCCCGTCCCACAACTCGCGTTCGTACTCATCGAAGGCATTCGGCACGCCTCCACCGTACGAGCCTCCGCCCTCGCCGCGTAACGCCGGACGGCGGCGTTCCGGCGCACGGGATGGGCGCTTGCCGGACCCGCCGCAGTGCGGCGGAATGCCGGTGGAGGTGGGCGGCCGACCGGTGCGGCCGCCCTGGCGGATCTTGTGGAGAGGGCCTGGTCATGCAGCCGTTCACGATGCCCGACTTCTATCTGCCGTACCCGGCCAGGCTCAACCCGCATCTGGAGGGCGCCCGCGCGCACAGCATGGAGTGGGCGCGGCGGATGGGGATGCTGGACTCGCCCAAGCCGGGCGGCGGCGTCGTCTGGGACGAGGACGCGCTGGCGCGGATGGACTATCCGCTGATGTGCGCCTACACCCATCCCGACTGTGACGGGCCCGCGCTCGATCTGATCACCGACTGGTACGTGTGGGTGTTCTTCTTCGACGACCACTTCCTGGAGCTGTTCAAGTACTCGCGTGACCTCACCGGCGCCAGGGCCCACCTGGACCGGCTCCAGCAGTTCATGACCGAGGAGCCACCGGAGCCGCGCAACCCCGCCGAGGCCGGGCTCAAGGACCTGTGGGAGCGCACCGTCCCGGCGATGTCGGACGACTGGCGGTGCCGCTTCATCCGCAGCACCCGCCACCTGATGGTCGAGTCGATGTGGGAGCTGGACAACATCGGCCGCGGCCGGATCGCCGACCCGATCGAGTACGTGCAGATGCGGCGCCGGGTCGGCGGGGCGCCCTGGTCGGCCAACCTGGTCGAGTACGCCGCCGGTGCCGAAGTCCCGCCCCGGCTGGCCGGCACGCGCCCGCTGGAAGTGCTGGTGGACACGTTCGCCGACGCGGTGCACCTGCGCAACGACCTGTTCTCCTACGAGCGCGAGGTCCGCACGGAGGGGGAGAACTCCAACGCCGTGCTGGTCTTCGAGCGGTTCTTCGACTGCCCGACGCAGCAGGCCGCCGAGCTCGTCAACGACCTGCTGACCTCCCGGCTCCAGCAGTTCGAGAACACCGCGCTGACCGAGGTGCCGGGGCTGCTGGCCGAGTACGCGGCGACACCGGACGAGCAGCTCGCGGTGGCCGCCTTCGTCAAGGGTCTACAGGACTGGCAGGCCGGCGGGCACGAGTGGCACGCCAGGTCGAGCCGCTACATGAACGAGGGCCTGGCGTCCTCGTCGTTCTCGTGGAGCCCCACCGGGCTGGGCACCTCCGCGTTCCGGCCGGGCGCCTTCCCGGCGCGGCTGGGGCTGGCGGTCAGGTCCCGGCAGTACGCCCACGTCGCGCACCAGCCGGTGGGTCCGCTGCGGGTGCCCGAGCTTTACATGCCCTACCGGTTCCGGATGAGCCCTCATCTGGACGACGCGCGGCGGTACTCGGTCGGCTGGGCGCGGCGGATGGGGTTCTTCGACTCGGTGCCCGGGGTAGAGCTGGGCGGGGTGTGGGACGAGCGGCGGTTCGCCGTCTTCGACCTGGCGCACTGTGCCTCGATGATCCACGCCGATGCCACCCCCGAGGAGCTGTACCTGAGCACCGACTGGCTCTCCTGGGGCACCTACGGCGACGACTACTTCCCGCTGGTGTTCGGCAAGCGGCGCGATCTGGCCGCGGCGAAGATCTGCAACGAGCGGCTGTCGCTGTTCATGCCGTTGGAGACGCAGGTCACGCCGCCCCCGCAGAATCCGCTCGAACGGGGCCTGGCCGACCTGTGGCGCCGCACCGCCGGGCCGATGAGCCCCCAGGCCCGCCGCCGGTTCCGCAAGGCCGTGGAGGACATGACTTCAAGCTGGCTGTGGGAGCTGGCCGGTGACACCCAGCAGCGCGTCCCCGACCCGATCGACTATGTGGAGATGCGCCGCCGGACGTTCGGCTCCGACATGACGATGAGCCTGGCGCAGATCGCCCACGACGACATCGTCCCGCCGGAGATCCACGAGACCCGGACCCTGTGGGAGCTGGAGAACGCCGCCCAGGACTACGCCACCTTCACCAACGACCTGTTCTCCTACCAGAAGGAGATCGAGTTCGAGGGCGAGCGGTGCAACCTCGTTCTGGTCGTGGAGACCTTCCTGGAGGTGAGCCGCGAACGCGCCGCGCAGGTGGTGGCCGACTTGATGGCCGCCCGGATGCGCCAGTTCGAGCACCTCGTGGCCGTCGGCCTCCCGGCCCTCTTCGAGGAGCACGCCCTGTCGGGCCCCGCCCGCGCCGCCCTCACCCGCTACGCCGACGACCTCAAGGACTGGATGTCCGGCATCCTCGAATGGCACCGCCGCTGCGCCCGCTACACCGAGCCCGAACTCCGCCGCACCTACCTGGGCCACCGCTCCGGCCCCCTGCTCCCTCCCACGGGCCTGGGCACCTCGGCGGTCTGGCTCCTGTCCCCCCGAGCTGGGATCACCGCCGGGTCAGGGCTTCCGCGCCTGTGAAGGCCGCCCGGCACACCGGGCGCCCGGCGTACGGAAAACCCGGTGCGGCCCACCGGCGGTCCGGGACGGCCGCAGGTCAGGAGTGGCCGGAGCGGATGGCGGTCAGCCAGGCTGCGGCCTCGGTGAAGTCGGTGTCGTGGGTGCCGCGGCGGATCTGTGGCCGGATCCGGTCGGCCCGCGTGTAGGAGCCCACGAAGCGGACGTCGGCGCAGATGCGGCGCAGGCCCATCAGGGCCTCGCCGACCCGGGCGTCGGCGACATGGCCCTCGAAGTCCATCCAGAACAGGTAGGAGCCGAGGCCTTGGCCGGTCGGGCGGGACTGGATCAGGGTCAGGTTGATGCCCCGCATCGAGAACTCGTTCAAGATCTCCAACAGGGCGCCCGGGTGGTCCTCGCCGATGAAGGCGACCACGGTGGTGCGGTCCATGCCGGTGGGCGGGGGCGGCGGGCACGGGCGGCGCAGCACCACGAAGCGGGTGACCGCGTCGGCCACGTCGTGGATGTCCTCGGCCAGCACCGACAGCCCGTAGCGGGCCGCGGCGAACGACCCGGCCAGCGCGGCGTCGTAGTGGCCGTCGGCGACGTGCTGGGCGGCCTCGGCGTTGGAGGTGGCCGCCCGCCACTCGGCGTCCGGCACGTGCGCGGCCAGCCAGCGGCGGCACTGCGGCTGGGCGTGCGGGTGCGAGGCGACCGTCTTGATGTCGCCGAACGTGGTGCCCGGCCGGACCAGCAGCGCGAACGAGACCGGCAGGTGCACCTCGCCGACGATCTGCAGCGGCTGGCCGGTCGCCAGCTCGTCCAGCGTGGTGGGGACCGAGCCCTCGACCGAGTTCTCCAGCGCGACCACGGCCGCCTCCACCTCGCCGCGACGCAGCGCGTCCAAGGCGGCGGGGACGGTGGCGTACGGCAGGTGCTCGGCGCCGGCCGCCTCGGGGACGGAATTCAGCGCGGCCTCGGTGAAGGTGCCCTGGGGGCCGAGATAGGCGTAACGCATCAGCAGCACTCCTCCGCCGAGGCGAGGAGTGCACGGCGGGCGTGAGACGGCAACGGTGTCAACACCCGAGTTTACGTGGCCGTTCGCGGGCGCCGGGACCGGACCCGCCGATCGCCGGGCGTCAGGCGCGCGCCGAGGAGGCGGTGTTGCCGCCGAAGTCGGGCAGCGGGTCGTCCATGCTCACCACCGGGCCCTTGCCGAGCCGGGCGCCGCGCAGCGCCTGGTCCTCCTCCGGCGACAGCACCTCCAGGCTGCGGCCGCCGCGGATCGCCTTGGCGTAGGTGCGGGTCTCGGTCCGCCCGTTGATGGAGCTGATCACCACGCCGTCGCCGAGCGCGTTGATCAGTGCCATCGAGAACGAGCGCCGCCCGGCCATCTCCTTGAGCGCGTCGTAGTGCACGACCGCGACGTCGCGCAGCGCCTGGTTGTCCACGGACCCGTCGAGGGTCTGGAGTTGCCGGTGCACCATCTCGGCGCACTCCGCGACGACTTGGTTGACCCGGTTGTGGGCGACCACCGCGATCGAGAGGCCGGCCACTCCCGCCACCACCCCGGCTATGGCCACTGCGACAAGGATCACGAAGCGAGCGTACCGGCCTTGACCTGGTCGGGAGAAGGAATGGCAGGGTCACTTTGTGCTTTGGCACGGTTGACCAACCACAGACCCAGCACGGCGATCAGCCCGACGGCGGCCAGTCCAAAGGAGTCCTGCACGATACGGCCGGTGAAACGTTCGACGGCGCTGTGTTCCTCGCCGATGAGGCGGGTCCCCCACCAGGGGATCCGGAACGCGAAGAAGACCGCGACCCCGGCGGCGGCCAGCCAGCGCCGTACGTCGCGGCCGTCCCCGGCCAGGGCGCCGATGACCAGGACGACCCACACCAGGTGGTGCACCCACCCCACCGGGGACAGCAGCACCGACAGCAGCCCGGTGATCGCGATCCCGGCCAGTTCCAGGCTGTGCGAGCCCGTCCCGTCCAGCCGGGCGGCGGCCAGCGAGGCCCGGCGGGCCAGCCGGAAGCCGACCACGGCCAGCAGCACCACGCAGGCCGCCCACAGCAGCGTCGTCACCGTGTCCGGCCAGTACAGCCGCAGCAGCATCCCGTTCAGCGACTGGTTGGTGGTGCCGTTGTTGGCCCCGACCCGGTCGTTGTTGAGCACCGCGTCGAACCAGAAGTCCATCGAGTCGCCCGGCAGCACCGCGAAGGCGGCCAGCGAGGCGGCGGCGGCGGTCAGCGTGGCGTGCCAGGCGGCCTGGCGCCGGCCGGTGATCAGGAAGTAGATCAGGAACACCCCGGGCACCAGCTTGATCGCGGTCGCCAGCCCGACCAGCACCCCGCGCGGCCAGCGGGTGGACGGCGCCAGGCAGTCGGCCGCGCACATGGCCATCAGGAACAGCCCGACCTGGCCGAACCGGGTCTGGTCGTGCACCGGCTGCAGGTAGGCCAGCGCGCCGACCAGGGCGCCCGCCGCGAGCGGCGCGTACCGCCCGGCCCGGGCCAGCAGCGGGCGGAACGCGTACCAGACCACGACGGCCAGCGCCAGGTAGATCGCGGCCACCCACAGCACCTGCACCACCGGCCAGGGCAGCACCGCCAGCGGCACCGCCAGCAGGGCGGCGAACGGCGGGTAGGTGAACGGCAGCAACTGGGGCGGCTGGGTGAGCAGGTCGTAGACCGGGGCCCCGCGCAGCACCGCGTCCCCGCCCGCCCGGTAGACGTCGACGTCCACAAGCCGCTGGTCGGGAGGGTTGGTCAGCCAGTGCACCGCGATCGGCGCGACCGCCGTGACGGCGATCACCACCCCCGCGAACAGGATCGCGAGATCGACCGCCGACCTGCCCGTACGGTCCCCGTTTCGTTCACCCATGGATCCATCCTGGCGTAAACGTCCCACTAGCCTGGGCACGGACCAGACGATGGAGGTGGCCAGGTGGCGCAGCGGGGGGCGACACCCTTCGGCGGCGTGAGCGCCGCTTTCCTGTCGGTGTTCCCGGTACTCGGCATGGTCCTGCTCATGATCCTCGGCCCCGCGTTCTGGGCACGGCAGTCCGCCCACGCCGACGCGGCCGACGGTTCCCGGGCGAACGGGCGGGTGGCGCTGGTCGGGATTCCGGGCCTGCGCTGGAGCGATGTCAGCGAACACGGCACCCCGACCCTGTGGAGGCTGACGCGGGAGGGGTCCGCCGGGGCGCTGAGCGTCCGGACGACCCGGGTGAACACCTGCCCCGCGGACGGGTGGCTGACCGTGTCCGCCGGTCAGCGGGCCAGGTTCGCCCACGGCGAGTGCGCGCTGGCCCCCGTCCCGTCCGTCTCCGGCGTCTCGGCGAGCGCCCCCGACTGGGCCCAGATCAGGAACGACAACGCGGGCACCTCGTACGAGGCGCAGACCGGACTGCTGGGCGACGCCGTCCACCGGGCCGGCGGGTGCACGATGGCGGTCGGGCCCGGCGCGGTGCTCGGGGCCGCCGACGGCGGCGGGCGGGTGGACGTCTACGCGCCGTCCCCGCGGCAGGTGCCCGCCGGGGGCTGGTCGCGGTGCGCGCTGACGGCGGTGGAGATCGACGACATCCATCGCGCCCACATCAGGACGGGGGTGGACGCCGAGGGCTCCTCGATCCCGATCCGCCGCACGGCCCGGGCGGAGGCGGCCACGGCGGCCGACCGGCAGCTCGCGGCGGTGCTCGGCGCGCTGCCCACCGGCACGACGCTGCTGGTGGCGGGCCTGTCGGACACCGGCGGCGTCCCCCATCTGCACGTCGCGCTGGCCGGCGGCGCCGGGTTCGGCCCCGCCTATCTCACCTCGAACGCCACCCGGCAGCCGGGCATCGTCACGCTGACCGACGTGACGGCGACCACACTGAAGGCCCTGGGCCTGCCGCAGCCGAAGCAGGCCGTCGGGTCGGCCTGGCGGGCCGAGCCGACCGAGGCGACCGTGGCGGACAAGGTCCACGATCTCGACGATGAGGACGTCGCGGCCCAGGCGATCCGCCGGGTGCAGCCGGCCTTCTTCATCGTCCTGTTCGGCGGCCAACTGCTGCTGTACGGCCTGGCGACGGTGGCGCTGCGCCGCCGCTGGGGGACCTCCGACCGCCGAGAAGACCCCCCGAACACGTCCGCCGAGACCGAGGCGTCGCCCGTACAGGGCGCCGAGGAGACCCGGCGCTCCTTGAACGGAGCCGCCGGCTCGGAGGCGTCCAGCATGCTGGACGAGACCGCAGAGGATGGACAGTCCGGCCAGGAGGCGTCCGGCGCACGGCAAGAACGTCCTGTGGACAAGGCCACCGAGGGTGGGCCGTCCGGCCGGGAGGCGTCCGGCACGCGGCCGGGGCGCTCTCCCGATGCGGGCTCCCGGTATGCGGCGCGGCAGCGGATCCTCGCCGGGACGCGGGTGATCGCGCTGGTGGGGGCGGCGACGCCGGTGGCCTCGTTCCTGGCCAACCTGCTGCCGTGGTGGCGGTCGGAGCATCCACTGCCCGCGCTGATCCTCACCGTGGTGGCGTGGATCACCGCCATCACCGCGCTGGCACTGGCCGGGCCGTGGCGGCGGTCGCTGGTCGGCGCCGGGCTGGTCATCGCCGCCATCACCGCGCTGGTGCTCGCCGTGGACGTGATGACCGGCTCGCGGCTCCAACTCAACTCGCTGATGGGGTACACGGCGCTGGTGGCGGGGCGGTTCTACGGGTTCGGCAACCAGGCGTTCGCGCTGTTCGCGGTGGCGGCGCTGCTGACGGCGGCCTGGCTGGCCGAACGCCCGCTGCGGGCGGGCCGCGAGCGGGCCGCGGTGGCCGTGGTCACGGCGATCGCGGTGGCGGCGGTCGCGATCGACGGCTGGCCCTCCTGGGGCAGCGACTTCGGCGGTGTGATCGCGATGGTCCCGGCGTTCGCGGTGCTGGGGCTGCTGATCTCGGGGCGGCGGGTGTCGGCGGTGCGGCTGGGACTGTTCTGCGTCGCCGGGGCGGTGGTGGTGCTGGCGATCGCGTTCGCCGACTCGCTGCGCGCGGACCCGTCCCACCTGGGACGGTTCTGGGACGACCTGGTAGGCGGGGAGGCGGGGGGCGTCATCGCGCGCAAGGCGGGCGCGATGCTGCGCAGCCTGGGCTACTGGCCGTTCACGGTGGCGGTGGTCGCGGCGCTGTGCTTCCTGTTCTTCGTGCTGGCCAAGCCGCTGCAGTGGCGGGCCGCACTGCTGGAGCGGGCCTACCACCGCAGCCGGACGCTGCGGCCCGCGCTGCTGTCGGCGCTGACGCTGGCCATCGCCGGGATGCTGGTGAACGACTCCGGGGTGGTGATCCCGGCGATCGCGTTCAGCCTGGCGATCCCGCTGACGCTGGCGGCGAGTGTCCGGGCGCTGGAACTGGACGAGACCACGGACGGCGGATCGACGTCACCGCCACCCATGCCACGACCCCGGTCAGCAGCCACGGGATGACGTCCGGGCGCAGCACCGTGACCAGCCAGGTCAGGTCGTCCGGCAGGCCGATCAGCCGCGGATCGCGGGCCGGCAGGTAGGCCAGGCTGAGCGCGGCGGTGTGCGCCAGCAGCGCCCAGTCGAACCGTGACCAGGGCAGCAGCACCAGCACCGCCCAGCCGAGCCCGTCGTACCAGGGCAGCGCGTAGGTGGCGGCCAGCAGCCAGGCCAGCACCAGCGCGGCCGCGACCGCCAGACCGTCGGCCACGTCCGGGTCGCGGCCCGGGTCGCGGGGCAGGGCGCGCAGCAGCAGCCAGATCAGGGCGGCCAGCAGCACCAGCGAGCCGATCCGGATCACGATCCGGTGCTGGCCCACGCCCATCGCGGCGTCCAGCAGATGCCAGGGGGTGGCCAGCGAGACCGAGTTGGCGGCCCTTCTGACCTGGTCGAAAGCGTGATCTCCGGCGAGGGAGTAGGCGGCCAGGGCGACCGTGGCGGCCGCCGCGCCCAGCCCGGCGAGCCCGCCGAACCCGCGACGCCGCAGCATCGTCCAGGCGGGCCCGCCGCCCACCAACGCCGCCGGGAACTTGATCGCGGCGGCGGCGCCCGCGAGGGCTCCCGCCGCCAGGGCGCGCGGCAGCGGACGGGACGCGCCGGCGAAGACGCCCAGCGCCCCCACCGCCGCCGCGATCGCCAGAGTGTCGTTGTGGGCGCCCGCGACCAGATGGAGCAGCATCAGCGGGTTGCACGTCCACAGCAACGCCGCGCGCAGCCGTCCCCGCGGAGTACGGCACACGCGGTAGAGGATCCAGCCGGCGAGCACGAACGCCAGCGCGTTGGTGACCGACAGCGCGAACACGGTCAGCCGGACCGAGTCTCCCCCGACCCAGGACGCGAACGCCTCCTGCGCCGTGGCAATTGGCCCGTACACCGAGGGCGCGTGGCGCCACTCCTCGACGGCACCGATGACCGGATCACCGGGCAGGTCGACCGCCCGGGTGCTGTACGGATCGTGACCGGTGACGGCCATCCGCCCGTACGCGGCGTAGTTGAGATGGTCGGACGAGCCGATCGGAGGCATCACCGCGAACGCCGCCGCCACCAGCACCCCGGCGGCCATCAGGCGACGGGCCGAGCAACGCCATCCCCGCTGCACCGCGTACAGGCACAGCCCGAGCCCGGCCGTACCGAGCAGCACCCCACCGGCGATCAACCCGATCACCACATACGGCGAGGCCCCGGCATCCAGTGAATAAGGCGGCTGCCCTGATGCCCCCCGCAGCACCGGCTGCATCACGGACGGCCCGAGCAACGCGGTGAGCAGAAAGCACACCAACCCCGCCCCGACACCCCCCAGCCCCGCCGCCCCGAGCCCGCGAACGCCCCGTCCGACGGACACAGCCCGCCCGGCCTCCCCCGAGCCTGCAGGCTCGACCGGCTCGGCCCATCCAGCACCGTTCGCACCCACCGGCGCGGCCCGTTCGCTCTGCCCGGCCTCGGCCGGGTGGGCGGGTGCGGGCCGTGGGGGCTCGTTCGGGGACGTGCGGCCGGGGTCCGAGGGCATGGGGGTGGGGGAGGTCACCTGCGGCGGTGGGCCAGGCGGGTGGCGATCATCGGCTCGCGGGCGGCCAGCGCGCGGGCGACGTCGCGGAACTGGCGGGCGCGGTGGAGCTGGGCCTTCCAGTCGGTGCCGGTGGCCCGGTGGGCGAGCGGCACCTCGACCTCCAGGACGCGGAAGCCGCACCGCACCAGGTCGATGGTGAGCGCGGTCTCCACGCCGAACCCGGCGGCCAGCGGCAGGCCCGCCTCGAACGCGGCGCGGGTCAGGCAGCGCTGGCCGTTGAGCGGCTGGGTGGCCTCCCAGCCGGTGGCCCGGCGGATGCCGTCCCGCGACAGCCGCACCACGAAGCCGTGCCCGCCGAGCTTGACGGTGGTGGTGAACGTGGCGATGGTCATGTCGGCCTCGCCACGCCGGACCGGCTCGACGAGGGGGACTGCCTCGCGGGCGGTGTCGGCCAGGTCGGCGTCCAGGAACAGCAGGTGGCGGGGCTCCTCGCGGCCCTCGTCCAGGAGCCTGACCGCCTCGGCGCCGCTCTCCATGGCGGCACCCTTGCCCCGGTTGCGGCTGTGCCGCACGACCCGGGCGCCGGCCTCGGCCGCCAGCCGCCCGGTGCTGTCGGACGAGCCGTCGTCCACGACGACGATCAGGTCCACGCCCGGCAGTTCGGCGGCGGCCTTGACGGTGGCCGCGATCCGGTCGCCCTCGTCCTTGGCGGGAATGACGACCGCCACGTCACCGCCCGCCGGCGGCGGGCTGTCCGATCGCTCCTGTGGCTGCATGCAGCCGATCGTAGTGCGCGCCGGACGGGCGTTCCCCCACGTCGGGACGACCGGCGGGGGCGGGGATGCGGTCAGCCGGTGCCCGGCGCGGGCAGCGCGTCGGTGATGGTGAAGACGCCGTCCAGGCCGGTGACCTGGAGGATCCGCCGCACCGCCGGGCGCGGCGCGGCCAGTTCGAACGCGCCGCCCTGCTCCTTGAGCCGTTTCATCGCCGCCAGCAGGACGTTCATCCCCGTGGAGTCGCAGAACTCCACGCCGCTCAGGTCGACCACCACACGGCCGGCCTGGTCGCGCAGCACGGCCGCCAGCGCGGTCTGCAGGCGCGGCGCCGTGTACAGGTCCAGCTCGCCGGTCGCTGTGACGACGGCGTGATCTCCCCGAGACGAGGTCGAGACATTCAGCTCCACGAGCGGCACACTATCCGCTCGCGGAGGCCGCGGCGGTCCTCGGCGATCGGCCTGTTGCCGGGTGCAGGGCCCCGTCTTGCCCACGCTGGGGGATCACCTGGTACGGGGTTGACGCTGCACGGCCGTCCACCCGGTGCACAAGGCCCGGAGATCGGCTCCGCCGTTCCGGGACGCCCGGCCCGGTGAGCCGTGCGCGACCCGGGTGGATCCGCCGCCGCACCCGTCCACGGGGAGGACTATGGGCACCTGTGGGGCATACGCCCCGTTTCGGAACGTTCCCAAGCCCATGAACTGCGGAATTCCCTTCGCGGGCGGACGAGGAGTGCGGGATGCTGTGCGCGTGCAGCAGCGGCTTGGCCATGCGGAGGGCGATCCGCGACAGGCGCGACTTCGCGAGCGTCTGGAGGCGGTCCGGGCACGGTCGGAGAAGTCCACTCCATGGGACTCCTCCAGCCGTTACCTGGCCCGCCTGATCAATCGCGAGGGCTTCGTTCCGATCCACGCGCGGCTGTCCCGCGCCGACCTCACCTTCCTGACCGGCGCACGCGACGAGATGATCGCGTTCGCCGACCTGGCGCTGCGCCTGGTCGAGCTGCACCGGCCCCGGGACGCCGGCGGCATCACCAGCGATCCGACCAACCCGATCCAGCGCTGCCGCGCCTGCATGTGGCGCTGGCCGTGCCCGACCTTCCGCCTCATCGACGAGTCGGTCGGCCGCTGACCCGTCTGGCCGGTCCGATCCACCTACGCGGGGGCCGTGAGCGGCCCGGAACGACGTGGATCACCTCACCGGCGAGTCCTCGGCCGGCCTGCCGCACGTGTGATCACAGGGCCGGGCCGGTCCGCCGGCACGGGCCGGGAGCGGCCCGGGACGACGTGGATCACTGGTGAGGTGCTGATCAGGGGGTCAGGGCGCCAGGGGCAGGCGGATCATGAAGCGGCAGCCGGTTTCGGCGTTGGTGACGCCGATCTTCCCCGCGTGGGCCTCCACGATGCCACGGGCGATGGCCAGGCCCAGCCCGGCCCCGCCGCCTCCCGGGGTGCGGGCCGTCTCGCCCCGGAACGCCACGTCGAACACCCGGGGCAGGTCGTCCTCCGGGATGCCACCGCAGGCGTCGGAGACCGTCACGCAGGCCATGCCGTCCTCGACCCCGCCGACGACCTCGACCGTGCCGTCGCTCGGCGTGTGCCTGATCGCGTTCACCACCAGGTTGCGCAGCGCCCGGCCCAGCTCGGCGGCGTCCACCTCCAGCGGCAGCCCCTCGCGGGCCCGGCCGTTCAGCTGCACGCCCTTGGCCCGCGCGAGCGGCTCGGTCCCCTCGACCGCCTCCGCCACCAGGTCGTCCAGCCCCACCCGGCGGCGGTAGAGCCGCAGCGCCCCGGCATGGATGCGGGACAGCTCGAACAGGTCGTCCACCATGCCGGTCAGCCGGTCGATCTCCTGGCGGATGCGGCCGTGGTAGGCGCGTACGGTCTCCGGGTCGGACACCACCTCGTCCTCAAGCGCCTCGGCCATCGCGCGCATCCCGGCCAGTGGCGTGCGCAGGTCGTGGCTGACCCAGGCCACCAACTCCCGCCGGCTGGCCTCCAGCGCCTGCTCGCGTTCGTGCGCGGCGGCCAGCCGCCCGTACGCGGCGTCCAGCTCCCGCGCCAGCTCGGCCAGCTCGGCGGGCAGCCGGCCCTCGGGCGGGCGGTAGGGGTCGGCGCGCACGGCGTCCACCAGCATCCGGTTGGCGGCCACCAGCCGCCGCCCGAGCAGCACCGACACGCCCATCGCCACCGTCCCGGCGGCGATCACCACGGCCAGCGCCACCGAACGGTCGTGCGCGTCCAGGTACATCATCAGCGTGATCACGACGATCCCGGACACGGTCGCCAGCACGGTCGCCACGCCCACCACGGCGAGCTGGACGGCCATCGACCGGCCGCGCAGCGCGTGCAGCAGCACCAGGCCGACCACCGCGACCACGGCGGCGGCGACGGCCGCGTACCAGGCCACCCACAGCAGATCCGCGAACGGGATCACGAGTCCGCGCTCCCCGGCTCGTAGCGGTAGCCCACGCCCCACACCGTCACGATCCGGTGCGGCACGGTCGGGTCCCTCTCGATCTTCTCCCGCAGCCTGCGCACGTGGACGGTGACGGTGGAGGAGTCCCCGAACGACCAGCCCCAGACCTGTTCGAGCAGCTCGCCGCGGGTGAACGCGCGCCGCGGATGCCGCATCAGGAACGCCAGCAGGTCGAACTCCCGGGCGGTCAGGGCGAGCCGCCGCCCCCCGAGGAACGCCTCATGGGCGCCGGTGTCCACGACCAGTTCCCCGTCGCCCAGCCGGGCCGGCCCCCGACCGGCCGGGGCGAGCCCCCCGTGCGCCCGTCGCAGCACCGACCTGACCCGCAGCGCCAGCTCACGGGGGCTGAACGGCTTGGTCACGTAGTCGTCGGCGCCGGTCTCCAGCCCCGCCAGCCGGTCGGTCTCCTCGCCCAGCGCGGTGAGCATGACGATCGGCACCGCCGAGTTCTCCCGCAGCCGCCGGCAGATCTCCAGCCCGCTGACGCCCGGCAGCATCAGGTCGAGGACGACCAGGTCGGGCGGTTGGGCACGGACACTGGCCAGCGCCTCGTGCCCGTCGGCCACGCATCTCACCTCGTGCCCGTCCCGGACGAGATACCGCATGACCACCTCGGCCACGGTCGGATCGTCGTCGACGACCAGGATCCGCCCGGTGATCTCCTCGTTCACCCTCACACCGTAGGCGCGCGGGTTTCCTGCGGGCGAGCCCCGACGGCACCACGTAAGCGACCGTTAACGAACGAGGGCGCCCATGGCCCTGTCCTCCGGCTTCCTAGGGCTTGCTGCCGGCCGCTTTGCGGGCGGGGCGCCAGTGGGCGGGGTGGACCAGCGTACGGGGCAGCCTGGTGGCGGCATCGCCCTTGGCCGCGTTGAGCTGGGCCTGGGTGAGGAAGATGCTCCCGGTGAGATCGGCGCCGCTCAGGTCGGCGCCCCGCAGGTCGGCGCCGATGAGGTCGGCCGTTCTCAGGTCGGCGTTCGTGAGGTCGGCCGCGATGAGGTAGGCCCCGCGAAGGTTGGCGCCCCGCAGGTCGGCGCCGCTGAGCCTGGCCCCGATGAGGTCGGCTCCCCGGTGGTTCCTCCTGCGGCCCGGGATCTTGGCCCGCACCAGTTCACTGGCGCGCAGCAGCAGGGCGTTGGCGTCGGCGCGCAGTGCCGCCACGTCCAGCTCCACGAGTGTTTCGGGGGTGCCGTGGGTGAGGCGGTCGATGTCGTCGCGCACCCGGCGCAGGTCGGCGTGGACGGGACGGGCCGGCGGCAGCGCCAGCGCTTCGGCCAGGTACCACAGCAGCTCGTGGAGCTGCCGCATGACGGGGAACACCTCGAACATCCGCGACGCGGTGTGCGGGTTCCGCCGCCAGTCCCGCCCGCCGAAGGTGATCTGGGAGACCTGCTGCCCCGCGCCGAAGCAGTCGAAAACGGCACAGCCGGGGAAGCCCCGCTCGCGCAGGTGCGCGTGGATGCCGCAGCCGAAGTCGGCCCGCAGGTTCGCGCACGGCTGCCCGGCGGCCTTGTCGGCCGCGAAGTCGGCGGAGGCGGCGAAGGGCAGCGCGACGCAGCAGAGCCCGAAACAGTTCGCGCAGTCGGCCCGCAGACCGGAACGGTCCGGGCCGGTGGGGGTCTCCCCCTCGCGAGGCAACGTGTGATCTCCTGCCGCAGGTGAGCGCCGCTCTCCGCAGCGCCGTGGACGAGACTCCATTGTCCCGCACCCGTTCGGTGAACCGGCCGGCCGGCCGCCTGCCGGGGGCCGAGGCCCTGCGGGGCGAGCCGCTTGCGGGGCCGCCCGGCCGGCGCCTCCAGGCGCCCGCCGAATTCCGGGGGTACGGCGAAAACCGGACGGTCACCTCACGAATTTCGCATACGGCGGCATGCGGACGCCCCATACTTCGGGAATCCCGGAAAGGGCGCGTTCCGCACTTCTTTCGCGGCATGCGCCAGCGGACGGCAATGCTCTCGCCAAATATGCGATTCCGCCGTCTCGCCCACCCGCCGGTCATGAGGCGGCGTGTTATCCCTGGTGCACTGCGTCTCGCAGGAAAAGAGCGCTCCCAACAAAGAGCTCAGGAGGCTCAGATGATGAAACGACTGATCACGGTCGGTCTCGCATCGATCGCTCTCGGCGGTGCGCTGGCGGCGGCGCCGCCCGCCATGGCGGCCGACCGCGGCGGCCGCAACACCGCCGTCCCGGTCATCGCGGACAGGTACGCCAGGCACCATGACTGCACGACCGGGGGTGGGCACAGCAGGTGCTACGACGGCTACCCCGGGGGCTACAGCCACGCTGGGGGCCAGGGCGGCTACGGCGGCTACGGCGGCTACGGTCGGGGCTACGACGGCTATGGCCGCCACGGGAGCTATGGGGGCCACGGGCACCACGGCCGCTCGCACAGGCACCCTGACTCCTGGCACACCTACCCCGGCCACTGGCACTGGTACAGGCACCACCGCAGTCCCTGGCACTCGTACCACCGCCACGTGCACTACGACTACCGCTGACGGCATCCCGGCATTCCGACAAATCGGCACGGGGCAGCGCCGGCCCGCGCTCATGACGGCCGTTGAGGAACGACCTGGCCGGGGTCAGCGCTAACGAGCCGTTGGCGGTGCGGCCTTCGGGCCGATGTGGCGGCCGGTGACGCGGACCTCGTTCACCACCGCCGCCGACACGGTCGACAATGCGGGTGGCCCCAGGTCCGCGCGGCCACCCGCGGCCGTGTCGCCGCACCGGAGCCCAGGAGCCCCTCCGCCTCATCCGGTACGCCCCGCCAACGGTGCCGGATCACCGAGTGCCATCCGGGTGCGGTCGGCGCGGCAGGCCACGGCACGGTTCCCGGACACCGCTGACAGGCGGTTGCGCGACCAGGACGACATGCCGGAAAGACTTCCCGGCGACACCACGCCCCTCGGGTCGCCGTTCCCCCTCGCCGGACCGGGCGATGCCCTCGTAAGGCCGGTGGTCCCCGCCCCCACCGCGGCCATCCCGCCGACGCGGATCCGTACCGTCGGCCTCATCCGCCCGCCGGGCCGGCGGGCGCTCCGCCATGCCCGGCGGCCGGTGACCGGCACCGCATCAAACGGGCATTCCAGACCGGTCCGACCATTACCGGATTCACGTGACGTGCCCGGCCAACGGTCATATTCCAGGCTGCACCGAAAATGCACATTCCGCACTTCTCGAACATCGGACAGTCCACCAAAGGCAGACAGACGGCAATGACCGGTCCAAATGCCCAGGCTTTACCCTCCGAAGACTGCAGGAGTTACCGGGAAGCGTGTTATCCCTGAAGTGCTGCACCACGCAGACAAAAGCACTCCGAGAAATGAAGCAGGAGGCTCAGATGATCAAACGACTGGCTATGGTCGGCATCGCGTCCGTTGCCATGGGTGGCGTTCTGATGGCGACGCCGAACGCCATGGCGGCACCGAACACCGGCTCCAGCGCCACCGTCTCGGCGGCTGCGGGTGAGCAGGGCGTGGGCCTCGGCGGCTGGCGTCACCACCACAGGCAGCACGGTTCCAACAAGAACCGCAACGTCAACGTCAACGAGAACTTCAACTTCAACCGGCAGCACCACCACCACATGCACCACGACCGCCGGTTCCATCACCACCACGACCGGCACTTCCGGCACCACAACCACTTCGACCGGCACTTCCGGCACCACCACGACCGGCACCACCACCGGATGCACCACCACCACCGCCCCACTACGGGGACCGTCGGTGGCGGTGTCTGGTAAGGCTGGAGAGCCCGGCGGATATCGCTGATCCTCGTTCACCCGGCCGTCGCGGCACGACCGACCCACGGTCGGCGGTGACAAACCGTCGGGCGAACCGATCCTCAGCGGATGTCAACTGGTGAAGTGGAACCGAGTGGCGGACCGGCCGGGTGCGGCCGGTGAACCGGCCGCACCGTGGGTTCGCCGTCCCCGGCGGAGACCGGAAATCCATTCCGGTCTCCGCCGGGGACGGACCGTCCAACCACTGCGGCCACCGACACTTCCCATGGCGCAGTGACCTCAGAATAACACGGCCGGAGGCGGCTCTGAAAGCACGCTGATAACACGGCCGTCAAGGTGCGGAGAAACTGATCTTCTGCCCTGATTGAATAGCCTTGCGCGCTCCGGCACCGCCGGAGCTCGACCATGCCCGCCGGTATTCAAAGGGCGTCTGCCCACAGGAAAAGGGCTCGTATTCAGGGCAGGTTCCGGGTTTCGTCCGGCGATCCGCCGGGAAATACGGCAGGCCGGCGAGGGCCTTGAACGGGTGACCGGCCTCCCTGGATGATCAGGTCCGAGGGGGTGGTACCCATGCGTGAACCGCTCACGATCGCGGTAGCCCAGCCGTTGTGCGTGTCCTACGACGTCGTGGCCAATGCGGCCACACACGCGCAGACCGTTCGCTCCGCCGGCACTCGGGTGGTGGTCTTCCCCGAGATGTCGCTGACCGGGTACGAACTGGACGCCCCGGCGATCACGGCCGAGGATCCGCGGCTGGCGCCCATCGTCGACGCCTGCGCCGAGACGGGGTCGCTGGCGCTGGTGGGCGCGCCGGTACAGGGCGAGCAGGGACGGCCGTACATCGCGATACTGGCCGTCGAAGGCACCGGGGCCACCGTCGCCTACCGCAAGATGTGGCTGGGCGCGGCCGAGGCCGAACGGTTCGCCCCGGGCGGCAAGCCGTCCGTACTCGACGTCGACGGCCACCGGCTCGGCCTTGCCATCTGCAAGGACACCGGCATCGCCCAGCACGCCTCCGACACCGCCGCCCTGGGCATCGACGGCTACGTGGCCGGCGTCCTGGAGCACGTTGAGGACGCGCACGTCCCGGCCGAGCGCGCCCACCGCATCATCACCAGCCACCAGGTCTGGGTCGCGGTGGCGAGCTTCGCCGGCTCCACCGGCGGCGGCTACGACCAGGCCGCCGGCCGTTCGGCCATCTGGACACCCGACGGGAACGCGATCGCCCAGGCGGGCCCGGAGGTCGGCGCCATCGCACACGCCACCCTCCGCTGAACACGAAAAGCCCGCCGAACCTCGGCGGACGCCGCGCTAGTCGCGTTTGACGACCCCCGTCAGCCCGGCGACGACGGCGGTGGTGAGCACCCAGCCGGCCGCGATGAGTGCCCAGGACCAGTACGTGGCCGCGCCGTGGGGCTGCCAGGCCTTCTGCTGGCCCAGGTCGATGATGGGCAGCAGGACGTCCAGCGTGTAGGCGGCGGCGTGGAAGGCGGGGCCGTTCGGGTCGGCGCGGGTCATGTGGCGCGGGTGCGCCTGGGCGAACACCCAGGTCCCCATAGCGAGCAGCCCGGCCAGCCACACGGCGGCGAGCCGGGTGCGGTAGCCGTAGCCGACGGTCAGGTACAGCAGCCAGTTGGCCAGTTTGCCGGCGGGGCCGAGCACCGTGCGCCGGTGCCATTGCTTGGCGATCGCCACCTGACGGGCGGCCTCTTCCCGTCCGGCCCGCCGGTAGGCGGAGGCGAGCTGGTCGTAGACGCGGGGGGTGTAGCCGCCGGGTTGGCGGCTCAGCCGGCGCAGCCGCTCACGCACGTCGGCCCCGTCGTTGGCGAGGGTGTCGTAGACGAACCCCCGGAGGCGGATCGTGGCGGGCCAGGTCGCCAGGTCGTCTTCGAAGACGCCGACCCGGGCGTCGGTGAGGTTCACGATCCCGTCCGGCGGCCGGCTCGGCAGCAGGAGCAGCGCGGCGGCGGTCGCGGCCCCCAGGTCCAGGGCCTGATGGCCGGGGTTGGACAGCCGGGCCCCGGTCAGCTCGACCTGGCCGCCGACGACGGCGCCGGACAACTGGACCTGGCCCTCGGCGGTGAAGCCGTTCCGGCACAGCAGATCACCGTCGACGCGGAGCCGCACGGCGTACAGGGCGCGGCCACCGGGATTGGACAGCCGGGCGCCTTCGAAGTCGCAGACACCGCCGATCCGGGCGCCGATGAGGTGGACCTCCCCCTCGGCGGTGAACCCGTCCCGGCAGAACAGCGACTGGCCGACAGTGATCGCATTGGCCTGCAGCGCCTGCCCGCCGGGATGGGACAGGGCCGCCGCGTCGAACCGGATCCGGCCGTTGACCTGGGCGCCGGCCAGGCAGGTCTCCCCGTCGGCGGTGAAGCCGTCATGGCAGAGCAGATCCCGGTCGACGATGAGGCCGTATCCGTTCAGCGCCTGCCCGCCCGGAGCGGACAGTGCGGCTCCCGACAGGTCGAGGTGGGGGAGGCGGGCGCCGGCCAGGCTGAGCCTGCCTTCGGCGCGGAACCCGTCCGAGCAGAGCATGTGGTCTCCCACGCTGATGCCGTTGGCCTGCAACGCGGTCCCGCCGGGGTTGGACAGCCGGGCCCCGTTCAGGTCGAGCCGGCCGTCGATGCGGGCGCCGAGCAGGCGTACCTCGCCGTCGGCGGTGAAGCCGTCCCGGCCGAACACGCCCTGGCCAGCGGTGAGCCGGTCGGCGTTCAACGCCCGCCCGCCGGGGTCGGACAGCCGGGCTCCGCTGAGGGAGAGCTTGCCTCCGATGCGGGCGCCGAGGAGATCGACCGTCCCGTACGCGGTGAAGCCGTCGTTGAGCTCCAGGTTGCCGGTGGTGTGCAACTGCTGGGCGGACAGGCCCGGCAGATGGCAGCCGGGCAGGCGGATCGTCGGGGCGGTGGCCTCGTCGAGGCGGACCGGTTCCTCCAGGTGGCAGCCGTCCAGCAGCAGCGGGCGGACGATGGCGCACGCCTCCAGGTCGAGCCGGCCGGTGATGCGGGCGCCGCGGATCCTGACCGGCCGCGGACGCCCGTCGTCCGGCTCCGCGGTGAGCAGCTCGACCAGCAGTTCGGCGCGCACGGTGCGGGTGGCGTCCCAGGCGGCGCCGTGCGCCGGATCGTCCTGCCCGGGGTCGCCGGCGCGCAGATCGACCGGCGTCCCGGCCAGCACCGCCGCCACGATGCGACGCTCGCACTCGTCCGGCTCCCCAACGGTCATGACGGGTCCTCCCGACGCATCGATCATCAGGAGTGTGCCGAGTCGTCGCCTCGGGGGGAAAGCCCCCGTACCGCCCGCGCCGGGGCGCCGCCATCGGCCGGGTGACCAAAGTCCCTTTTTCCGGTGACACCCCCATAGCCGCTTCGGCGTGCTTCCCAGTGCTCTGTCTCTGTCGTCATCGCTGGTCAGGACGTACGTGAACCGCCCCGCCGTGTCCTGTGACCGGCGCCTCCCACGCCAGGCCGCCCGGCCGTCCGATCCTCGGAACGCGCACGTGGCACCGCATGAGTGCATGGCTTGCAAAGGCAGGGGTAAACGAGGGTCGGACTTCGGTAAAGATAAGGAGTTTTCTCATGGCCATCGCAGGTGTCATCGCGTTGTGCGCGGTACTGCTCGTCCTGGCGTTCCTGCTGCCGCGACTCTCGCGTCACCCGCAGCGCGGTGCGCAGCGCGCGTTCGGGGCAGGGTCGCGGGCAGGAGGGTCGGCGCCCGGCGGTCTCGGGCGGCTGCTGAGCAAGCCGTTCCGGAACTCGTCGCGGGCCGTGGGCCGCAGCGGACGGGCCGGACGCCGCGCCCGTGGCCGGCTCCCCTTCTGACGGAACGCCGGCCCACCCCGGTCACCGGGCGGCGTCCCGTCCGACGACGGACGCACGGCCGCCGTGGCCTGGGCATCACCTGACCCGGACCCCGACGGAGACAGGAAGACCAGTGCCCCCCTTTGTCCCTGGCCCTCGCTGCGGCTCCCCGGCCGACGCCGCACTGGCCGACGCCGCACCCGCCGACGAGGCCCCCGCCGCGCAGGCGGAGCCGGACGAGCAGCGAATACGCCGCCGCCTGGAGCGGCTGATCGGGATCGCGGCGACCGAGGGAAACACGCTGCTCCCGCTGCGCAACGGCGACGAGATCTTTCCGGCCATGCTGGAGAGCATCCGCTCCGCCGAACGCACCATCGACATGATGACCTACGTGTACTGGCGCGGCGACATCGCCCGCCGGTTCGCCGCCGCGCTGTGCGAGCGCGCCAAGGCGGGGGTGCGCGTACGGCTGCTGCTGGACGGCATCGGCTGCCACCCGATCGAGCACGACCTGCTGGACGACATGAGCGAGTCCGGCGTCACGGTGGCCTGGTTCCGCAAGCCCCTGCTGCTGTCGCCGTTCAAGCAGAACCACCGCTGCCACCGCAAGGTCCTGGTGGTGGACGAGACCGTCGCCTATACCGGCGGGGTCGGCATCGCCGAGGAATGGTGCGGTGACGCCCGCAACGAGCACGAATGGCGGGACACCCACGTCCAGGTCCGCGGGCCCGCGGTGGACGGCATCGCCGCCGCGTTCGCCCAGGGCTGGGCCGAGTGCCACGACGAGCTCTTCGACGACCGGGACCGCTTCACCCCGCACGAGTCCGCCGGGGACGCGGTCGTGCAGGTGGTCCGCGGCTCGGCCAGCATCGGCTGGCAGGACATGCAGACCCTGATGCGGGTCGTCCTGGAGTCGGCGCAGCATCGGGTACGGCTGGCCACGGCCTACTTCGCGCCCGACGACTACTTCACCGAGCTGCTGGGGAGCACCGCCCGGCGCGGGGTGGAGGTCGACATCCTGCTGCCCGGTCCGCACGCCGACAAGCGGGTCAGCCTGCTGGCCGGGCGGCAGCACTACGACCGGCTGCTGGCCGACGGGGTACGGGTCTGGGAGTACCAGCCGACCATGATGCACGCCAAGATCCTGACCATGGACGGCATCGTGTCGCTGGTCGGCTCCACCAACTTCAACCGGCGTTCGATGGACCACGACGAGGAGATCATGCTCGCCGTCATCGACCGGGAGCTCACCGCCACCCTCGACGGCCACTTCGAGAAGGACTTCGCCGTCAGCGAGCGGATCGCCCCGGGGCGCTGGAGGAGGCGTTCGCACCTGCACCGCGCCAAGGAGCTTTCCGTCACGCCCATCCGCAGGTTCCTGTAGAGCCGCCCGGGTGGCCGGCGGGTCCGGCATCGTCCGCCGCCGAGATGATCGGCGCGTGCTTCGTGGGCGCCGTACGTCCGGCGCCACAACGGCCTTGACCCGTCCGTAGCCCGCACCGGACGTACGGTGACGGGCTGCAGGGGACCACGGCCAGATCGTCCCCCAGGGGGATGCCGCCTGATCGGGAGCGGCGTACCGTGGCGGCATGGGTGGATTGTTGCTGAAGGTCGCGGGAATCGTGCTCGCCATCTGGCTGATCGCCTCGGTGGCCGGCGCGATCCTGTCGACGGTGAAGTTCTTCTTCATGATCGCCCTGCTGGGGGCGGTGGTGGTCCTGGTCGTCACGCTGCTGGCGAAGTCGTCCACAAGGAGATGATCAAGGGGCTTGTGCGCGGGTGCCCGCTGGCGCAGGATGTGCACACCATCCGCCGGACCCGGGCGAAGGGGACCCCCACCCATGAAGGCTCTGACCGACGTACTGCGGGAACGCGCACAGGCCACCCCGGAAAAGATCGCCTACTACTACGGTGATCGCGAGATCACCTACCGTGAGTTCGACGAACGGGTCGATCGTGTGGCGACCGCGCTGCACGCCGCCGGGGTCGGGCCCGGCGACCGCGTCGCCATCCTCGACAAGAACTCCATCGAGTACGTGGAGCAGATGTTCGGCGCGGCCCGGATCGGCGCCGTCCAGGTGCCGGTCAACTACCGGCTGGCCCCGCCCGAGGTCGCCTACATCGTCAACAACGCCCGCGCCAAGGTGTTCATCGTCGGCCCCGAGTTCACCGGCGTGCTGGACACCGTGGCCGGCGACCTGGAGCACACGACCCACCTGGTGGTGATCGACGGGGAGGGCACGGCCGCGCCCCGGCTGGACTACGCCGACTGGATCGGTTCCCACGAGCCCACCCCGCCCCAACACGAGGCGGCCACCTCCGACGTGTTCGTGCAGTTGTACTCCTCGGGCACCACCGGGCGGCCCAAGGGGGTCATGCTCACCCACGACAACTTCCTGGCGATCCTGCCCCGCACCCGCGAGGCGTGGGACATGGACGAGCACACCCGGCTGATGATCGCGATGCCGATGTACCACATCGCCGGCAACGCGCTCAGCGTCGCCGTGGTGTTCGACGGCATCACCGGGGTCGTCTCCCGCGAGCCCGACCCGCTCGGCATCGCCCGCGACATCGAGCGGCGCCGGGTCACCCACCTGTTCCTGGTGCCGGTGCTGCTGCTGTTCTGGCAGAGCATGCCGGAGGTCGCCGAGTGCGACCTGTCCAGCCTGCAGGTGCTGCTGTACGGGGCGTCCCCGATCAGCCAGGAGGTGTTGCGCGGCGCTCTGAAGCTGCTGCCGCACACCGCGTTCCACCAGGTGTACGGCCTCACCGAGACCACCGGCGCGATCACCGCGCTGCCGCCGGAGGACCACGACCCGGACGGGCCGAACGTGCACCGGCTGGCCAGCGCGGGCCTGCCCAACGAGGGCACCGAGATCAAGATCGCCGACCCGGCCACCCTGGAGGAGGTGCCCACCGGGCAGGTCGGCGAGATCCTGGTGCGGTCCCCGCAGAACATGCTGGGCTACTGGGGCCTGCCCGAGGCCACCCAGGCGGCGCTGCTGGACGGCGGCTGGTTCCGCACCGGCGACGCCGGCTACCTGGACGCCGACGGCTACCTCTACATCCACGACCGGGTCAAGGACATGATCATCTCCGGCGGGGAGAACATCTACCCGGCCGAGGTGGAGAACGTCCTGATGAGCCATCCCGAGGTGGCCGACTGCGCGGTCATCGGCGTGCCCAGTGACCGCTGGGGGGAGACCCCCAAGGCCGTCGTGGTCAAAACCGGCGAGGTCACCGAGCAGCAGCTCATCGACTACTGCCGCGAACGGCTGGCCCACTTCAAGTGCCCCACCTCGGTCGACTTCACCGACGCCATCCCCCGCAACCCCACCGGCAAGGTCCTCAAGCGCGAACTCCGCGAGCCCTACTGGGAGGGCCAGGACCGCGCCGTCCACTGATCCGTCGAACCGCCGCGCCCCGCCCGGCCGGGGCGCGGCAGCCGGTCACAGTGCGTACGCCGACGCCCGGTCCGGTAGGGTTGCCGTTCCCAGCAGTGGACGACCGAGGAGGTGAGACCCGTCAACGCCAGATCAGACCGGGTGCTCCCCTCCCACGGCCGTACGGTCCGCCCGACATAGCGGCCGGGGAGCGCCCAACGGCATCCCGAAGGGCTCGCATGTCAGTTCTCCCGTCACCGGCCTCCCACTCCGCCATCGTCACCAGGCTCCGGGCCGCCGGCTGCGTCTTCGCCGAGGACGAGGCGCGACTGCTCATCCGGACGGCGCGCACGCCGGCCGACCTCGACGCCATGGTGGACCGGCGGGTCGCCAGCCTGCCCCTCGAACACGTCCTGGGCTGGGCGGAGTTCTGCGGCCTGCGCATAGCCGTGGACTCCGGCGTCTTCGTCCCTCGCCGCCGCACCGAGTTCCTCATCCACCAGGCCACCGCCCTCGCCCACCAGGCCACCGCCCCCACCGGCCAAGGCACCGCTCCCACCGGACAGGCCACCGCCCCCACCGGGCAGGGCGTCGTTCGTGACGGCCGGGCCGTCGGTTCGGGCGGTCAGGGGTCGGGCTCGGACCGGGAACGGGTCGTCGTCGATCTGTGCTGTGGTTCGGGGGCGTTGGGCGTGGCGCTGGCGGCGGCGCTGGGCCGGGTCGAGTTGCACGCCGCCGACATCGACCCCGTGGCGGTGCGGTGCGCCCGTCACAACGTCGCGGCCGTCGGCGGCCAGGTGTACGAAGGCGACCTCTACGAGCCGTTGCCCACCGCGCTACGGGGCCGCATCGACATCCTGGTCGCCAACGTGCCCTACGTCCCCACCGAGGCGGTCGGGCTGCTGCCCCCGGAGGCCCGCGTGCACGAAGCGCGGGTGGCGCTCGACGGGGGCGCGGACGGGCTCGATGTCCTGCGGCGGGTGGCCGCCGAGGCGCCGCGGTGGCTGACACCGGGCGGCCACCTGCTGTTCGAGACGAGCGAGCGCCAGGTGCCGCAGGCCGTCGCCGCCATCGCCGGCGGCGGACTGGCCCCGCGGGTAGTCGTCTCCGACGAATTGGACGCCACCGTCGTCATCGCGACCAGGCCGGCGGCTCAGTCCCCGTTGGACTCGATGACCGCCACCACCCCGGCCAGGACGACCAACAGCGCGCCCACGACGTAGCCGACCAGCATCAACGCCAGCGCCCGCCGCCGCAACTGCTTCTCCGATCGGGTGCTGAGGATGTAGGGGTCCGATTCGTCGCCGTGCCCGCCGGGCGCCCGCATGACCAGCCGCCTGCCGTCGAACATCGCCGTGCCCCGCGCGTACAGCGCACTGCCGACCGGCAGCGTCCACTCCTCGTAGTGGTACTCCTTGTCCTGGTCGGGGCTCCAGGCGGGCGTCGGCAGCGCGCCCCCGTTGCCGGGGGACACCTTCGCGTCGAAGCTCTTGACCGTCCCGTCGATGTTCTTCCCCTCGGGGAAGACCTCGATGGCGCCGGTGCCGTCCCAGACCTCGAAGGGCGCTTCGGAGTCCTCCTTGTGGAACTCGTTGTCGCTGCCCGTCCGGTGCTTGGCGGTGGCCCGCACCCGGTACCAGACGCAGGGCGTCCCGGAGAACGGGGCGGTGAGCATCGGGCCTGCGGGCCCCCGTACCGTCCCGGTCACCTCGCACTTGGCCGAGAAGGGCGCCTGCACGGTCAGTTGGGCGCAGGTGAGGGTGACCGTGCGGAGCATCGCGGTGTACTGCATCCGCCCCACCCAGCCGACCGCCAGGAAAACCGCCGCGAAAATGGCCACCAGGATGTACATGAAGCCCTCACCTCCGCCGGAGAACAACTCCGACCCTCGGCGAGGGGCACCGGTCCCACAAGGGACCGGTGTCCTAGAGCGCGCCCCGGGCGGCGCGGGACTCCAGTTAGTGGCGTTCGGGGATGCTGAGGGTGCGGCGGACGGCCAGTTCGTCCTGGGCGCGCGCCGCCCGCCCGTCGCCCGCCATGTCGAGCAGGTGCGCGCGGACGGCGACCGCGAGACCCTCGGCCATGGTGGGCGGCCGTGTCACCTCACCGGGGACCGGCGGTGAGCGCCTCGGCGATCGTGAGGCTGTCCTCATAGATGTGGTAGCGGCTGATCAGGCCGTTCTCGACCGTCAGATGCAGCGCGACGGGAGAGGCGTACTCCCGTCCCGTGGCCTTGACCGTCTGGACGATCCGGCCGAGCACCACCGCGTCCGCCCCGTCCACGAGAATCCGGTCCACCGTCGTGCCGTTCTTCTCCCGCACGTGAAAGTCGTCCAACTGGCGGAAATGATCGGCGACATCGGCCCTGTTGGAACGGGGCCGGATCCACGGCAGCGCCGGATGGCCCTCGGCCGGCCAGCTCAACCCCCACTCGACCGGCTCGGCGAACATCTCGGCGATCCGTTCCGGCTCCCCCGCGCCGATCCGGTCCAGCAGTTCCTCGACGGTCCGACGGGTGTGCTGTTCGGTGGTCATCGGCGTCCTCTCTCAGCGGCTTCGACTCACCGGTAGTCTTCCGGGCGCCCCAAGGCGAGGCGATTACCCGAGAGGTAACCACTCGTCCGCAGGCAGGCCCGGCGCGGAAGGTACGCCGGGCCTGCGTTCGAACGGTCAGTCGAGCAGGGCGGTGACGGTGCCGGCGCCGACGGTGCGGCCGCCCTCGCGGATGGCGAAGCCGAGGCCCTCGGCCATGGCGACCGGCTTGCCGAGGTCGACCGTCATCTCGACGGAGTCGCCCGGCAGCGCCATGGCGCCCTCGCCGCCCAGGTCCACCCCGCCGACCACGTCGGTGGTGCGGAAGTGGAACTGGGGCCGGTAGCCGTGGAAGAACGGCCGGCTGCGGCCGCCCTCCTCGGCGGTCAGCACCCGGACCCGGGCACGGAACCTCAGGTGGGGACGGATCGCGCCGGGGGCGCTGACCACCTGGCCGCGCTGCACCTGCTCACGGCGGACGCCGCGCAGCAGCATCGCGGTGTTGTCCCCGGCCTCGGCGTGGTCCATCGCCTGGCCGAAGGTCTCCAGCCCGGTGGCCACCGTGGACAGGGTCTGCTCGGCCAGCCCGACCACCTCGACCGGCTCGCCGACGCGCAGCGAGCCCTGGGCGACCACGCCGGTGACCACGGTGCCGCGGCCGGTGATGGTCAGCACGTTCTCGATCGGCATCAGGAACGGCCGGTCCAGGATGCGCGGCGGCACCGGCACGTAGGCGTCGATCGCGTCCAGCAGGTCGCCGATCCGCGCCGCCCAGTACGGGTCGCCCTCCAGGGCGCGCAGGCCCGACACCCGCACGACCGGGATCTCCTCGCCGGGGAACCCGTACTCGGTCAGCAGCTCGCGCACCTCCAGCTCGACCAGGTCGAGCAGCTCGGGGTCGGTCACCGCGTCCGCCTTGTTGAGGGCGACCACGATGTGCCGGACGCCGACCTGGCGGGCCAGCACGATGTGCTCGCGGGTCTGCGGCATCGCGCCGTCCTGCGCGGAGACCACCAGCACCGCCCCGTCGATCTGGGCCGCACCGGTGATCATGTTCTTCACGTAGTCGGCGTGGCCGGGCATGTCGATATGGGCGTAGTGCCTGGTGGCGGTCTCGTAGTGGACGTGCGCGACGTTGATGGTGATGCCGCGGTCGCGCTCCTCGGGGGCTCGGTCGATGCCCTCGAACGGCACGGCCCCGGCCAGCCCCCGGTCGGCGAGCACCTTGGTGATCGCGGCGGTGAGGGTGGTCTTGCCGTGGTCGACGTGCCCCATCGTGCCGATGTTGAGGTGGGGCTTGCCGCGTTCGTACAGCTTCTTGGCCATGAGTCGGATGTCCTCACGTGGAAGGGGGACGTGAGAACCGGGCGGGTCATGCCCCGCCGGTGTGACCACCCTCCTCCGGTGGTTCTCGAAGGACGGCTCGGAGGAGGGTCAGCGTCGCAGGCCGTCGTACGAGGCCAGGGCCGAGAACAGGGCCGAGGTGGGGAAGGCGGCCGACACCGCGCTCAGCGGACCGAGGTCCGCGAGCGGGCGGGTGCCGGCCGCGAAGAACATGCCGGGATCGTACGTGCGGCACCGGCCCGTGGTCGAACGATTTTCCGATGGGTGGCCAACCGGCGTGAAACCCCTGGTGACATGGGCGGCGCTCTTATGGCGGCCCCGCCCCACCAGGGGCTTCACTGCTTTCAGACAGTGACGGCGAATCAGCTCGGATACTCCGGCCGCACCTCCTTCGGCCGGAATTCCTCGGTGACCTCCGTCGGAATCACCCGAGGCTACCGGAGCCCCGTCAAGCGACCTTTAGTCGTCGTCGTCACCCCAGCCGCCGTCGTCGCCGAAGCCGCCGTCCCAGTCACCGAAGCCGTCACCGAAGCCGTGGTGGTGGCGGCGGTGGTGGTGGTGACCGAAGTGGTGGCGGGTGTTGTGGTGGTGACCGAAGTGGTGGCGGTTGTGGTGGTGGTGACCGAAGTGCTGCAGGTTGTGGTGACGGGTGTGGTTGTCGTTCCGGTTGATGTTCAGGTTCTTGTTGATGTTCTTGTTCTTGCTGTGAACGTGCACGTGGATGACCTGGCGCCCGTGCCGGACCACATGCCGGCGGTGGCACTTGCGGCACTGGACCGCCCGAACGTGCACGTGCCTGACCACGGGCCTGTGCACGGGCCTGCGCGCGGGCACGCCCGCCTTCGGCACGCCTCCGCCCGGCACGCCGGCGACGGATGCGACGCTGGCGGAGGCGCTCTCCATCGCCAGGGCGGGCGGCACCGCCAGCAGAGCGCCACCGAGAACGGCGGACGCGAAGCCGACCGTAGTCAGTCGTTTCACCATCTGAGCCCCCTATGTTCATTGCCGGGAGTGCTGCGTCCGATTGGTGCAGCACTTCAGGAATAACACGCTTACCGGCGACTACCGCAATCGGCGAAAGGTAAAAACCAGACCAGTTGGCAATTTCATTGCCGCTCACCACGCCAGACAATGTGGAGCAATCGGACAATACGCTCATTTCGACAATGGCTGGAGCTCCACTCTCCGGCGATCTCACCACTTCGATCCGGCAATGCCCTTGCCCGTCCAGAACACCCGGTTAATGCGATATTTACCGCCACGTACGCCGTGCAGCCCGGCGTCGCTCACCCGCAGGGCGGCCCGATCACGGCATGAACCGTCCCGCAACGTGCGGTCATGCCGTTCCGCCCGCCCCCGACCGCCTCCGGAAGATGAGCAGCAGGGTGCCGAGGACCGCTCCGAGCAGCTGAAGGGCGGCCATGCCCAGCAGCAGGCCGGTCGCGCCGACCTGGCCCGCCAGCACGCCGGTCAGCGCGGCGCCCAGCGCCGCCGACCCGATCTTGAGGCTGCCACCGGTGGTGTTGACCTGCCCCAGCCGGTCGGCGGGGGCCTCGCGCTGCCGGACCGTCAACGTGGCGGCGAACACCGGGCCGTCGCAGATCCCGGCGATGACGAACCCGGCCAGCGCCCACGGCAGACTCGGCGCCCAGGCGATCGCGGCCAGCGCCGTCCCGAACGCCACCATGCCACCCACCAGCACCCACTCGGCCCACCGCGCCGACAGCCAGCGCGCCGCCGCCAGCGACCCGATCAGCGAGCCCACCGCGAACGCGGCGATCAGTTGCCCGCCGGCGCTGGCGCGCTCCCCGATGTGCTCGGCGAACAGCACGGCGGTGACCGCGATCCCGCCCATCCCCAGGAACGCCATGGTCGTCGCGACGGTGACGGCCCGCAGCGTCCGGTTGGCCACCAGGACGACCAGGCCCCCGGTGATCACGTCGAACACCGGCGCCCGGCCGGAGCCGGGCCGCTCCACGCCCGCCGCCCGTACGGGCGGATCACCGTCGAGCGGATCGTCGTCGGGCAGGGCGGGGCCGGGATGCGCGGCGTCCGGGACGGCGTCCGGTGGCGGAACGGCCAGCAGAGGGAGCAGCAGCAGCCCCAGAACGGCGCTGCCGACGACGGCGGCCCCGGCGTAGCCCGCCCCGGCCGCCGCCAGGACGGCCGCCAGCCCCGGCCCCGCGATGGCCGCCACGTTGTAGGTGGCCGCCTCCAGCCCGTACGCCCAGGTCAGCCGGCCGGGCGGGACAAAGCGGGGCAGCAGGCCGGTGAGCGCGACCACGATCGGCTCGGCACAGCCCACGACGGCGGCGACCAGCAGCGCGATCAGCATCGGCACCCGTCCGGCCGCCGCCAGCAGCAGACCGGCGGCCAGCACGTAGCAGGCCGCCATCGTCAGGACGAGGGAGCGCGGACGCGGCGTCCGGTCGAGCGCGTGTCCGGCCACCGGGCCCACCAGCACGTACGGCAGCATCATGGCGGTCTGCAGGAACCCTGCCGTCGCGGCCTGCCCCGTCCGCGCCTGGACGATCAGCACCAGCGCGGTGCCGAGCCCCTCGGCCGACACCCGCAGCAACGTGGCCGCGCCGAGGTGCACCGTGTGAGCGGTGGGACGGCCGCCCCGGGGCTTCATGCCCATACGGGTGGTTCAGGGGAGCTCCGCATGGTACGGACGAGCATAGACCGGCTCGTGGTGATCGTCTTCCGGGCGGTCTCCACGAGCACCGTCAGCGTCAACTCCGTGCGGTCGCGCCCTGGATGATCTCGGGGCGCAGGACGCCGCGCAGTTGGTCGTACCGCAGCAGGGTCGCGTCGGAGTTCCGGTTGCAGGCCATGCTGTAGCCGAGGGCCCAGTGCGGCGGGACGAACTCGGCACCCCGCGCGGTCAGAAACATCCGCAGACCGCCTTCGGTGATGTGCTTGGGCAGCAGGTAGCGGCCTTCGCCGTAGGACGAGTCGCTCCGCCGCCACGGCGGCTCGGAGTCCTTGCACAGTGAGCCGCCCTCGAACGCGTTGCGTTCCAGCAGCAACGTCAGGCTCTTGGCCCCTTCCAGGGTCGCCGTCCGCGCCGTGAGCATGTCCGCGGTGGTGACCTCGCGGCCGGTGCCGAGGTCCACGGTGACGTACAGCGGATACACGGTGTTCCGCTGGCCGCCCCGGACGTCGTAGCGGACCGACATCAGCCGTGGCCCGGCGACCCCCACCCGATAGGTGGCCGACGGGTGGTACTGCTCCGCCGAGCCGTCGGGTCCCTCGAAGGAGCCGATGTCGGTGTGCACGTCGTTCACCCATGTGTCGACGGGGGCGCGCAGCGCCTTGTTGGCGGCGGCCTCGATGGCGGACGTCCGCAGGCCCGTCACGCGCGGGTAGCGCACCGAGACGCTCAGCGCGGGCCGCGTCAGCTCCCGGGTGTAGGAGGCGGGACTGACCGCGACGCGCACCGGGGCCGTACGCTGCGGCTCGTCGTTCCTGTTCACCGCGTACACACCGGCTCCGCCGGCGGCGACCACCGCGGCCGTGGCGACCGCTACCGCCGCCTTCGCGCCGGTCACGACGGCGAGCCCGCCACCGGCCGCCACACCACCCGCGCCCGCCGCGCCGCCTGCCGCACCGGCCGCACCCGCCGCACCGGCCGTTCCCACGGCACCGCCCGCGCCCGCCGCGACCGCGCCGGCCGGGGCGAGGCCCGCCGCCACCAGCGGGAAGAGCGCCGCGAGCGCGGTGGCCGCCCCGGCGGCGATCCGCAGCCCGCGCTGTTCCCAGTCGGTGCCGTAGGCGGTGCGGGCCGCCCGTTCCAGCTCGGCCGCGAACTCGGCCGCGCTCCCCGGGCGGTCCGCGGCGTCCTTGGCCATGCCCTGCTCCACCAGCGGACGCAGCGGCTCGGGCACCAGGCCGGCGGGCGGCGGCTCGGTCAGGTGCAGCCGTCTGAGCGTCCCCAGGTCACCGCCCGTGAACGGCCGCCGTCCCGCGACGCACTCCACGAACACGCACGTCGCCGCGTACACATCGGTGGCGGGTGAGGCGGGCTCGCCGTGCCACTGCTCGGGCGCCATGTAGGCGGGTGTCCCGGACCGCCCGCCGTCACCGGCCGGCCCGGCGATCCCGAAGTCGATCAGCTTGCTGAGGCCGTCCGCCCGTACGACCACGTTGGCGGGCTTGTAGTCGCGGTGCACCACGCCGGCCGAGTGCGCGGCGGCCAGGCCCAGCAGCGAGCCCTTGAGCACGGTCAGCGCCGCCTCCGGTGCCAGCGCCCCGTGCTCGGCCAGGATCTCGCGCAGCGACACCCCGTTCACGGCCTCCATCACCAGCGCCGCGCCGTGCTCGCCGCTGACGAACCGGTACAGCCGGACGACGTGCGGGTCCCGGACCCGGCCCAGCATGACGGCCTCTTCCCGCAACCGGGCGACGGCCCGCTCGTCACCGTCGCGGCGGTTCAGGTACTTGATCGCGACGGGCGTCCCGGCGGTGTCGTGCCGGGCCAGCACGACCCGCCCGTGCGCGCCCGCCCCCAGCTCCCGAATCTCGGTGAAGCCCTCGACCCGCCAGACCGTCCCGCTCACCGGCCCGTCCGTTCCCTGCGCATGTCTTGATCTTGCCCCTGCCGGCGGGCGGGTGGCGCCCTGCTGACCGCCCTCGGCCAGGACGCGCCCGCACCGGGACATGATCGCCCGCGGAAGGGGCATGGTCGGAGCGTTTGGTACAGACGGGCATAGGCTGGTCAAGGTGACGCATAAGTACCGTGTCGATAGTGAGGTCGGCAGGCTCCGTACCGTGCTGATGCATCGGCCGGGTGACGAGCTGAAACGTCTCACCCCGCGCAACAACGACAAGCTGTTGTTCGACGGCATCCCCTGGGTGGGCAGGGCGCAGGAGGAGCACGACGCCTTCGCGCAGGCGCTGCGCGACCACGGCGTCGAGGTGCTGTACGTGACCGAGCTCCTGCAGGACACCCTGGAGTACGAGGACGCCCGCGATGAGGCCATCGCCGGGGTCGTCGCCGATCCCCGGCTCGGCGACCAGCTGCGCCCCGTCGTGGAGGGCCATCTGCGCGAGCTGGACCCCGAGCGGCTGGCGCACACCCTGATCGCCGGGCTGGCGCACGAGGAGCTCAAGGCCGCGCACGGGCTGGTCTACCGGCTGATGGACCGGCTGGACTTCGTCATCGACCCGCTGCCCAACCTGCTGTTCACCCGGGACTCCAGCGCCTGGATCGGGTCCCGGGTGGCGGTGACCAGCCTGGCGATGCCGGCCCGGCGGCGGGAGACGTCGCTGACCAAGCTGATCTACGGCTTCCACCCGCGGTTCCGCGGGGTCGAGACGGTCTACGGACCGGCGCTGGAGCACGTGGAGGGCGGCGACATCCTGCTACTGGCGCCCGGGGTGATCGCGGTCGGCACCGGGGAGCGCACCACCCCGGCGGGCGTCGAGCGGCTGGCCCGGCAGGTGTTCGCCGCCGGGGTCGCGCACACCGTGCTGGCCGTGCCGATCGCGCAGAAGCGGGCGACCATGCACCTGGACACCGTCTGCACGATGGTCGACGTGGACACGGTGGTGATGTACCCGCCGGTGGCGTACTCGCTGACCGCCTACGTGGTGACCCGGGACAACGGGGATCTGCGGGTGTCGCCGGAGCGCCCGTTCCTGGAGGCCGCCGCCGAGGCGATGGGGGTGGACCGGCTGCGTGTGATCGACACCGGCCTGGACCCGGTGACGGCCGAGCGCGAGCAGTGGGACGACGGCAACAACACCCTGGCGGTGGCGCCGCGCCTGGCGGTCGCCTACGAGCGCAACACCGAGACCAACGCGCAGCTGGAGGCGGCGGGCGTCGAGGTCATCCGGATCAGTGGCAGCGAACTCGGCAGCGGCCGGGGCGGCCCGCGCTGCATGTCCTGCCCGCTCCTGCGCGATCCGGCCTGACCGGGACCGCGCAGGTCCGCATGCGGGTCTGGATGCTCGGGCGGTGTCGACGGGGGCACGACAGCGCCCGAGCTGTGGATGACCATACAGGTCGCCGCATGGATTGGACAGGAATGTGCTTCATCCCACATTCATCTGAGATCAAATGACCGTTCGCGTCACCGCGGGTCGTCACCACGGGGGTACGGAGCGGGCCGGCGGCCGTCAGCTCAGCCGGAAGGAGGGGCTGTTCAGCCGGGACGAGGCCGGCTCCATGACCTCGGCGTCCTCGGCGAGCACGGCGGCGCGGGCCATGCCGGGGGCCGCCGCCGCGCTGGTGGTCGATGCGGTCCGCGGGGCGCTGAGAACGGCCCAGACCGTGGTGCACTCCTCCTCGTGCCGGACCCCCCAGCACCGGGCGAGGGCCTCCACGATGCCCAGGCCCCGCCCGCCCAGTGACGAGAGGGTCGGCCGGCTGCGGCGCGGCTCGGTCATCGCCCCGCCGTCGCTCACCGCGACCTCGACCTCGTCCCCGTTGCGCACCCAGCTCACCCTGATCTGCCCGGACGCCAGCGGCCTGGCGTGCCGGAGGGCGTTGCTCAGCAGTTCGCTGATGATGACGTTGGCGTCGTCGACCACGCCCGCACGGACGCCGTGGGCGAGGAGGTCGGAGCTGAGGCGCCTGCGGGCGACCGCGACGCTGGACGGTGCGTGTGGCAGTAGTACGACGCTCGACGCCCCCACCCCCCTATGCCTGGCCGGACTGGTCTGCGGCTCTCATGTTACGACCGAAATGCCCTGATCGGGATGGCCGGAAACCTGGCGCAAAGGCCCTGCCACCAGCGCAATGAGCGGTCGGCCGTTCCGGCACAGCCAATCACCTCCCAAAGCGGACAGGACCGCAGACGATCCGCATGTGGACCTATCCAGCGCGCGGGCGGATTACTCCTGTCATGGGCGTTTCCTCTGTCACATCCTGGACACACGACACCGTTGCGGGCATGCCGACGAACCGCGGCGGCACGGGCGGTCAGGTCACTCGGCGGCGCGCAGGGTCAGCCGCACGGTGGTGCCGCCGCCCGGACGGGAATGGGCGGACACGTCGCCCCGCTGGGCCTCCGCCAGCCGCCGGACGATGTACAGGCCCAGGCCCATACCGCCGAAACGGCGGCGGTCGCCGGCGTCCCCCTGCACGAAGCGCTCGAAGATCCGCTCATGGTCGCCCGGGGCGATGCCGACCCCCTCGTCCGACACCGTGACCACCAGGTCGCCGCCCTCGGCCCAGGCCCGCACCGACACCGTCCCGCCGTCCGGCGAGTACTTGAACGCGTTCTCCAACACCTGGCCCAGGATGATGTCGGTCGCCATCCGGTCCCCGCCCACCTGCGGCAGGTCCGGGGCCACCTCCAGCTCCACCCGGTGCAGCTCCGACAGCGAGCGGAAGCCCGCCACCGCCGCCTCCAGCAGCCGACCAAGGTCGAAGCGCTCGATCGTCACCTTCAGCTCGTCGGCCCCGGCCCGCGAGCCCAGCAGCAGATGCTCCACCAGCCGGCCCAGCGCCCGCGCCCGCTCGGCGATCGTCTCCACCGCCGCGCGCCGCTCGGCGTCGCCCAGCTTGTCCCAGCGGTTGACCAGCGTGCTGGCGAAACCCTGCACCACCGTGATCGGGGTACGCAGCTCGTGGCCGGCGGTGGCCAGGAACAGGTCTTTGGCCGCCTCCAGGTCCTTGGCCTCGGTGACGTCCCGGATGTCGACCACCAGCTCGCCGGTCTCCTCGACCTCGGCGCACAGCAGGTTCAGCCAGGTCCCCGACTCCAGCCGCAGGGTGAGCGGGCTGCCGGGCGCGGGCACCTCGAACGGCGGCGGGCGGCCGATCACCTCCTCGGCGGGCACCCCGGTCAGCCGGCCGGCGGACGGGTTCCACTGCCGGACGATCCCGGAGCGGTCCAGCACCACGATGCCGTCCGCGCTGGAGTCGATGACCGCGCGTTCGTGGGCCCGCTGCCGGACCGCGTCGGCGTAGGCCATCGCGTTACCGACGGCCACCCCGGCATGCCCGGCCAGCAGCTCCAGCAGCTCCAGCTCGACGTGCCCCACCCTGCCGCCGGAGAACAACGCGTACAGCGCCCCGTACGGCCGGTTCTGCAGGTACGACAGGCCCAGCGCGATCGTGTGCAGCCCCGGCAGCTGGGACCAGATCAGGTCGCCCAGCCGCCGCTCCCCGCCGGCCATCATCACCGTCTTGCCCGAGCGCAGCAGCTCGCCGACCAGGCTGGGGCCCAGCTCGGCGACCGCGCCGTGCATGTGCTCCGGCAGCCCGTGCATACTGACCAGCTCCAGCGCGTCGTCCTTGATCTGCACGAAGCCACCCGCGTCGGCCCCGGTCAGCTCGACCAGCGCGGTGGTGATGCGGTCCAGGACGGTCGCCAGGTCCAGTTCGGCGCCCAGGTCGGCGACCACGTCGTTGAGCCGGCGCACCAGCCGGGCGCGCTCGGCCATGTGGTGCCGGGTCACGTCCGCCTCGTCCACCGGGTGGTAGACGGCCACCCAGCCGAGTAGCCGGCCGTCGGCGTCGTGCAGCGCGCTGGTGTCGATGCGCACGTCGATCAACTGCCCGTCGCGGCGGAACCGCCGGGTCGCGATCGAGATCTGGCCGCCCTCGCGGACCCGCTCCTGCACCGCGTTGCGCTCGGCCTTCAGCTCGTCGGGGACGATCGTCGGCACCTGGCCGAGCACCTCGGCGGCCGGCCAGCCGAACATCCGCTCGGCGGCCGGGTTCCACAGCGTCACCCGGTCCTGCGCGTCCACGGCGACGATCGCGTCCGCCGCGCACTCGATGACCGCGCGGGTGATCGCGTCCTGGCCGTCTCGGTCCTGCCCCACGTCTGTCATCGTGCCACCGGACCTGCCACCGTGCCGGTGGAAGCCCCCAGGAAAGACGTCATGACGGCGTCGGCGCTGAGGAAAGATTCCCACGTCAGCGACCTGGTGACTGCAGGAACGCCACCCTGGGCGCCCCTGGGCCGCCCCCGCCGGGCACCGTCCGAGCCCGGCGCCGCCGCCCAGCCCCGGCCGGCCGCACGAGTGCCGTACCGCACGTCCCACCCCGCTCCCGAACGGTGAAATCGCCGCACTCTACCGAGCCGGGTGCGGCCTGCCACCAGGCGGGGCTCGACCTCAGCCCACCGTGCCCCGCCCCGGCCGCAGCCGGCCGATGACGCCGGCGGCCAGCCCTGCGACCAGGAACGACAGCAGCGAGGCGCTCATCCAGGTCTGCGGGGCGAAGCCGAGCGCGTCCCGCAGATCCGTCCACCACGCCGACCAGCCGGCCACCGTCCCCGGATTGATCAGCTGGTACGCCACGAAGCCCAGCGCCCACGCGGCGATCATCCCCCACCGGGGCGGGGCCGCCGCCGACAGGTCCCAGCCCCGCCGTCCCCGGCCCAGGAAGAAGTCGACCGCCAGCACCCCCAGCATGGGCACGAACAACGAACCGATCAGCGACAGGAAACCGGCGTAGTCCCCCATGTCCAGCACCAGCGCCAGCCCAGTGATCATCGCGCCCAGCAGCACCGCCAGCACCCGGCGGTCGGCCCGGGGCACGATGTTCTGGATCGATACCGCCGTGGAGTACACGTTGGCGAACGACTGGTCGGCCTCCCGCAGCACGAATACCGCGAAGAACCACGCCCCCAGCGTCACCCCGAGGAACGGCGAGTAGACCTCCGCCGAGTTCCCCGCCACCAGCGCCAGCGCCAGCAGCCCCAGGACGTAGGCGACGATCTGCGTCACCGCGTAGGCGACCGTCGCCGCCCCGAACGCGCCCCGCGCGCTGCGGGCGTGCCGAGTGTAGTCGGCGGCCAGCGGCACCCACGAGATCGACACCGCCAGCGCCGCGTCCGCCCCGACCCAGAACAGGCTCCAGGACGCCGCGTCGCTCCCCGACCCCGGCACCAGCCCCAGGTCCGGCAGCGGCTCGCGCAGCAACTGGACGTAGAAGTAGACCAGCGCCACCATCACGGCGGCGGTCACGTACCGGCGCAGCAGCCGCACCGATCCCAACGGCCAGATCGCCAGCACTGTGGTCAGCAGCCCGGCCGCCACCGCGTACGCCCAGCGCGGCACCCCGTCGTACAACTGCCGCGCCGCGTCCGCGATCACGATCAGCTCGAACGTCCCCCAGCCGATGAGCTGGACGATGTTGAGCGCGGTCGGCACGTACGACAGCCGCGCGCCGAACAGGCCGCGCAGCAGCACCATGGCGGGCCGCCCGGTGCGCGCGCCGGGCACCGCGGCCAGGCCGAGCATCAGCCCGCCCAGCACGGTGCCCACAACCATCGCGGCGATGCCCGCGGTGACCGGCAGCCGCGCCGCCCCGTCCTCGTCGGGCGCCAGCACGGTGTACGCGCCGGAGAAGGCGAACAGGCTGACCCCGAGGTTGGCCCAGAAGGCGCTCTGGTCCCAGAAGCCGAGCACCTTCGGGGCCGGCTCGTCGAGGGTGTACGGAGCCTCGTCACGAGGCGCGGCCTCCCTGGAGGCACGCAGGACCGACTTCACGCGGCACGCTCCCTACGCCGGCATTACCCGGACAGGTTCATGCGGTCGGCGACGCCGTCCTGTCGCCCTCTCAGCCCGGTAGGCCCGAGCTCCCGCGGTGATTCAGTTAGGTCGGCCAGATCGTACAACCCGCATGAAACCGCCGTACAGCCCCCCGGCCGGGTTCACCCCGCCGTGTCAGGCGACGTACGGTCCGGGGCCGGACTCGGCGACCATGGGGCGGCCGGCGCCGGCCCACTCCTGCATTCCGCCGTCGACGTTCCTGGCCGTCCAGCCCGCGTTGTTGAGCGCCACCGTCACCTGGGCCGAGCGCACCCCCGACCGGCAGATCACGTAGACCTCCCGGTCCTGGGGGATCTCCCCGGCCCGGTCGCCCAACTGCCCCATCGGAATGTGCACGGCGGCCGGCGCATGACCGGCGTCCCACTCGTCCTGCTCGCGGACGTCGAGCAGATAGGCGTCCTGCGGCACGTCCGCAACCTTGGCGGACGGCACGTCCTCCCCGAAAAACATCACGCCCCCATGGAACCCCGCCGGACCCCCGTGCGTCGAATCCTCATGCCGTACCGTACGCCACTCATCACCACGGCCGGTCTCGCCTGCCTGGCCGTCATCGCGCTGGCCGGCTGCGGCTCCGAGGACAACGGCGGCGGTTCCCCGTCCGGCACGCTGTCCCCGGCGGCCCAGACCCGGCTGACCGTCGAGGTCCGGCCCTCCCCCCAGGGCACGCCCAAGACGTGGACGCTCACCTGCGACCCGCCCGGCGGCACGCACCCGCGGGCCGCCGCCGCCTGCCAGGCCCTCGCCAAGGCCAAGGACCCGTTCAAGCCCGTCCCCAAGGACGCCATCTGCACCGAGATCTACGGGGGTGACCAGGTCGCCACCGTCACCGGCACCTGGCGCGGCACCCCGGTGAACGCCCGGTTCACCCGCCTCAACGGCTGCGAGATCGACCGCTGGGAGAAGGTCGCGCCGCTCTTCGGCGACCCGGCCTGACCCGGCCGGGTCACTCGACTCGCTTGTCTCGCTTGTCACCTGTTACTTGAGCAGGCGAGACATGCGGCGGTCGGCCAGGGGGTTGCCGCCGGTCTGGCAGGTGGGGCAGTACTGCAGGGCGCCGTCGGCGAAGGACACCTCGCGGATGGTGTCGCCGCAGACCGGGCACTCCTGGCCGGTGCGGCCGTGGACGCGCAGGCCGGTCCTTTCCTCGGCCCCTGGCTCGGCGGTGCTCGCCGAGCGTTCCACGGCCTCACGCAGAGTCCCGACGATGGCCTCGTGGAGGGTCTCGATCTCCTCGTCGGTAAGGGCGGCGGCGAGCTTGAAGGGGGACGTCCGGGCGGTGTGCAGGATCTCGTCGGAGTAGGCGTCGCCGATTCCGGCGATCGTCGTCTGGTCGCGGAGCAGGCCCTTGATCTGGGTGCGGCGGCCGGTCACGATGCCGCGCAGGGTCTGCGGGGTGAACGAGGGGTCCAGCGGATCGGGGCCGAGCGCGGTGATCCCCGGCACCTCGGCGGGGTCGCGGACGACGTGGACGGCCAGGCCCTTCCTGGTGCCGGTCTCGGTCAGGTCGAAGCCGGAGCCGTCGTCGAGGTGGACGCGCACCGCCAGCGGATTCCTGCCGCCAGGGCGGGCGGGCCGGGCCGGGACCCGATCCTGCCAACGCAGCCGGCCCGCGTGGGCGAGGTGCGCGACGAGGTGGACGCCGTCGACGTCCACGTCCAGGAACGTGCCGTGCCGGGCGACCCCGGTGACGGTCAGGCCCTGGAGTGCGGTGACCGGCGGGTCGTAGGTCTTGAGCGCGGAGATCGCGACGACGTCCACACGGGCGACGGCACGGCCGACGGCGCGCTCGCGCAGGAACGACGCCAGCGCCTCGACCTCGGGCAGCTCGGGCATGCTTCAAGTATCGGCACGGAGTCGGTGTGTGAGCGGCACACCCGATGTCCACATGCCTGTGGATCACTGTGGACAGTCCTGTGGATAACGTGGGGAGAGGCCGGATTCCCGGGGATCCCGAGCTGTATACCGGCATGAACTCGGACATACCTCTGACCCGTCGTGGAACACGGCATCCCATGACCCTGTGGATAACTTCTTCGCAACGGCTCGCCCAAACCGCCCCGCCGCCGCCCGCCCACCGTCCATCCGCCGTCCACCCGACCGGACGCGGGCCACGCCAGGGGCCCGCGGCTTCGGGCCCACCCCCACCGAAGGCGTACACCGGAGGGTCGGTTACCCCCACCTGGTATGTGGCCACCTATGATGCATGTCTCATAAACGGGTAGGGGGTAGGGGTTGCCGGGGCGGGCCGGGCGTGGCAGCATCGGACACAGATACCCCCTAGGGGTAATATGAGGAGGATTCGGTATGAGCACCAGCACCTACACCGTCGTTGGGATGACCTGCGGCCACTGCGTGATGTCGGTCAAGGAGGAGGTCGGCGAGGTGCCCGGGGTCACCGGCGTGGAGGTCGACCTGGACAGCGGCCGCATGACGGTGACCTCGGACGGTCCGCTCGACGGCTCCCGCGTGCGGGACGCCGTCGAGGAGGCCGGTTATCAGCTGAAGGGCTAGAACCATGAACACCCCGACCAAGCTGGGGGCCTACGTCCTCGGCCTGGCCGCGGTCTTCGCGGGGGCGGTCGGGGTCGGCGACGTCGCCGGCCCCGCCACCGCGAAGACCGAGGCGAAGGCCTCCGACGGACACGGCGCGCACGGCACCCCCGCCACCGCCCCCGCCGGTCCGATCAGCGGCGGACTGCAGGTCACCCAGGACGGCTACACGCTGGTCCCGCGGTCGGTCACCGTGCCGGCGGGCGAGAAGACCGACTTCACGTTCACCGTCAACGGGCGGGACGGCCGACCGGTCACCCGCTTCGCCACCCTCCACGGCAAGAAGCTGCACCTGATCGTGGTCCGCCGGGACCTGTCGGGCTTCCAGCACCTGCACCCCACCGAGAACGGGGCGGGGGTATGGTCGATCCCGCTGACCCTGCCCGACCCGGGCGCCTACCGAATGTTCACCGACGTCCAGCCCGAGGGCGCCGCCCGCCAGCTCACCCTGGGCGTGGACGTCACCGCCCCCGGCGACTACCGGCCGGAGGCCCTGCCCAAGGCGGAACAGACCGCCCGGGTGGACGGTTACGAGGTGAAGCTGGAGGGCACGCTCGTCCCGGGACGGACCAGCAAGCTGACGCTCACGGTGCACAAGGACGGCAGGCCCGTCACCGACCTGGAGCCCTACCTGGAGGCTTACGGCCATCTGGTGGCGTTGCGCAGCGGCGACCTGGCCTACCTGCACGTCCACCCGGACGGGTCGCCCGGCGACGGCAGGACCAGGCCCGGCCCGCAGATCACCTTCTACGCCGAGGTCCCCAGCTCCGGCGCGTACCGCCTGTACCTGGACTTCCAGCATGGTGGCAAGGTCCGCACCGCCGAGTTCACCGCGGTCGCGGGCCACGGCGAGATCCCCGCCGCGCCCGCACCCGCACCCGCGGACGACGGCCACGGCCACACCCACGGCCACTGAGCGGGCGGACCCATGAACGACCACCGCACGATCACACGGGAGGAACGATGACCACCGGTCCCATCGAGCTGGCGATCGGCGGTATGACCTGCGCCTCCTGCGCCGCCCGGGTCGAACGCAAGCTGAACAGGATGGACGGCGTCACCGCGACGGTCAACTACGCCACCGAGAAGGCCACGGTCACCGTGTCCGAGGGCGTCACCGTCGAGGACCTGATCGCCACCGTGGAGAAGACCGGATACACCGCCGCGCTCCCCGAGCCCCCGCGCCCGGCCGAGACCGACACCAGGGCCGATGCCGAGCCCGACGAACTGCGGCCGCTGCGCCAGCGGCTGATCACCTCCGTCGTGCTGTCCGTCCCGGTCATCGCGATGGCGATGATCCCAGCGCTGCAGTTCGACAACTGGCAGTGGCTGTCGCTGGCCCTGGCCGGCCCGGTCGTGACGTACGCGGGCTGGCCGTTCCACCGGGCCGCCTTGGTCAACCTGCGGCACGGCGCCGCCACCATGGACACACTGGTCTCGCTGGGCACGCTGGCGGCGTTCGGCTGGTCGCTGTGGGCGCTGTTCCTCGGCGAGGCGGGCATGCCGGGGATGCGGCACGGCTTCGAGTTCAGCATGACCCGCGGCGACGGCTCCATGAACATCTACCTGGAGGCCGCCGCCGGGGTGACCATGTTCATCCTCGCCGGCCGCTACTTCGAGGCCCGCTCCAAGCGCCGCGCGGGCGCCGCCCTGCGGGCCCTGCTGGAACTCGGCGCCAAGGACGTGTCGGTGCTGCGCGACGGCCGCGAGGAGCGCGTCCCGATCGACCGGCTCGCCGTCGGCGACCTGTTCGCGGTCCGTCCCGGCGAGAAGATCGCCACGGACGGCGAGGTCGTCGAGGGCTCGTCCGCGGTGGACGCCTCCATGCTCACCGGCGAGTCCGTCCCGGTGGAGGTCGGCCCCGGCGACGCCGTGGCCGGGGCCACCGTCAACGCCGGCGGGCGGCTGGTCGTACGGGCCACCCGGATCGGCTCCGACACCCGGCTCGCCCAGATGGCCCGCCTGGTCGAGGAGGCCCAGACCGGCAAGGCCCGGGTGCAGCGGCTGGCCGACCGGATCTCCGGCGTGTTCGTCCCCGTCGTGATCGCGCTGGCCGTGGCCACCCTGGGCTTCTGGCTGGGCAGCGGCGCGGGCGCGGCCGCCGCGTTCACCGCCGCGGTCGCCGTGCTGATCATCGCCTGCCCGTGCGCGCTCGGTCTGGCCACCCCCACCGCCCTGATGGTCGGAACGGGCCGGGGCGCCCAGCTCGGCATCCTGATCAAGGGCCCGGAGGTGCTGGAGTCCACCCGTTCCATCGACACCGTGGTGCTGGACAAGACCGGCACCGTCACCACCGGCACAATGACGCTGGTCGACGTGGTCACCGCCGACGGCGTGGACGCCGGCGAGGCCCTGCGCCTGGCCGGGGCGCTGGAGAACGCCTCCGAGCACCCCATCGCCCAGGCCATCGCCAGGGGCGCCGCCGAGCGCGTCGGCGACCTGCCCGCGGTGGAGGAGTTCGCCAACGTCGAGGGTCTCGGCGTGCAGGGCGTAGTGGAGGGCCACGGCGTGCTCGCCGGACGCCCCCGCCTGCTGGCCGAGTGGTCGCACCACCTCACCCCCGAGCTGGAGGAGGCGATGGCCAAGGCCCAGGCGCTCGGCCACACCGCCGTCGCGGTCGGCTGGGACGGGGCGGCCCGCGCGGTCATCACCGTCGCCGACCGGATCAAGCCCACCTCACCGGAGGCCATCGAACGCTTCCGCGCCCTGGGCCTGCGCCCGGTCCTGCTCACCGGCGACAACGAGACCGTGGCACGCACGGTCGCGGCCGAGGTCGGGATCGACCCCGGGCCGGACACGGTGATCGCCGAGGTGCTGCCCGCCGACAAGGTGGACGTGGTCAAGCGGCTGCAGGCGCAGGGCCGTACGGTCGCGATGGTCGGTGACGGGGTCAACGACGCCGCCGCCCTGGCCCAGGCCGACCTGGGCCTGGCGATGGGCACCGGCACCGACGTGGCCATCGAGGCGTCCGACCTGACCCTGGTACGGGGCGACCTGCGGGCGGCGGCCGACGCGATCCGGCTGTCCCGGCGCACCCTGGCCACCATCAAGGGCAACCTGTTCTGGGCCTTCGCCTACAACGTGGCCGCCCTGCCGCTGGCCGCCGCCGGCCTGCTCAACCCGATGATCGCCGGTGGCGCGATGGCCTTCTCGTCGGTCTTCGTGGTCGGCAACAGCCTCCGCCTGCGCCGCTTCAGGTCCCTCACCGCCCCGGAGCCCGAAACCTCCGCATCGTCCCCGTCCTCGTCTCCGGAGAAGGTCCCCGCCTCTTCCTGACCGCCGCCCGCAATCCGCCGCCGTGGCCATGCCCCGCATGACCACGGCGGCGGTGCGCCAGGATCGTCCGCTCACCAGGGCCGGGCCTGGAGCCGCAGGCGGCGGACACGCACTGCACGCCGAACTTGAACGGCAGGTTCAAGCGCTCGCGCCGACGGGGAACGGTCTCAGTCCGAGGTCGGCCTGTCGTCCTCGGTGGGGAGCAGTTTGGTCAGCAGGGCGCGTAGCTCCTGCTCGGCCTCGGCGCCGAGGAGGTCCACCACTTCGGCCCGCAGTCGTCGTGCCGCGTCGTGGACGACGGGGAGCCGTTGCCGGCCGAGGTCGGTGAGCTCCAGGGCGTAGCGGCGGCGGTCGTGCGGATCCCGGCCCCGTACCACCAGACCGGCCTGGACCAGCTCGTCCACCACCTGGGCGGCGGCCGGTTCGGTGATCGCCAGGGCGTCGGCGAGTCGCTGCTGCGGGCAGGGGGCCAGTTGCTGGAGGGCCGCCAGCGGGCTGAAGTGCCTGGTCCGCAGGCCGACGTCGGCCAGCAGGCCGTCGCCCAGCCGGCGCAGCCGGTAGTGCGCCTGGGCGACCAGGTACTCGGTGCTCTGGACCGGCGGCCGTCCCGGCTCGGGCAGCAGTTCGTTCAGCAGCTCGTTCAGCCGGAGCCGTTCGTCCGGGGTCAGCGGGGCGGTGATCCGCGCGTCGCGGTCGGACATCTCCCGGCGCATCTCGTCCAGCGCCCCGTGGCCGTCCTCGGTCAGCGACAGCACGTGGGTACGGCGGTTGGCGGGGTTGCGGGTCCGTGTCACGTACCCGGCGTCCTGCAGCCGGTCGATCAGCCGCACCATGATCGTCCGGTTGATGCCGAGCCGTTCGGCCAGCTCCTGCTGGGAGGTGGCGTCCTGGTCGGCGAGCACGTCCAGCACGACGAAGTCGCGCGAGTGCGGGCCGTCCCGCATCGCCTCGCCGGTGAACAGCACGAACACCCGGCGCAGCAGGTAGCCGGGAGAGGCGCGCAGCGCCGTGCCCAGGTCCGCCTTCCCCGGCTCCCCGACGTCCCGCTGACCCACCGGTCCACCTCCTGGGGTAAGGGTACTCCCAGGATTGATGGTTAAGCAGGTTATTAGTTGGGATGTTGACGATTTAGCATGTGCACGGTTAGCGTGAGGGTCCCCGAAGCGGAGAGGAAGCGAGCATGAGCGACAGGACCTACCGGCTCGACATGCGGATGATGGTCGCCGTCCACAACGCCTTCCGGCGCGACCTGGAGCGCATCGCGCGGATCACCGCGCGCACGGACGACGACCCCCGGCGGGTGCTACGCACCGCCGCCGGCTGGGAGATGTTCAAGACGTACCTGCGCGTGCACCACACGTCCGAGGACGACGCGCTGTGGCCGGTGATGCGGCAGGCCCTGGCCGACCGGCCGGACGGCCTGGCCCTGCTGGAGGCGATGGAGGCCGAGCACGCCGCCATCGACCCGCTGCTGAACGCCGTCGACACGGCCCTGACCGACCGCGACCACGGGCCGGAGCGGCTCGGCGACCTGACCGACGCCCTGGCCGTCACGCTGGGCGAGCACCTCGGGCACGAGGAGAGCGAAGGACTGCCGCTGATCGACGCCACCCTGACCGAACAGCAGTGGCAGCACTTCGGCGCGGTCCACCGCGACCGGATCGGCACCGCGGCGCCCCGCTACCTGCCGTGGGTGCTGGACGACGCGAACGAGGAGGCCGCCGCCGCCATCCTCGCCCGCCTACCGGAATCCATCCGCACCGCCTACCGGGACGAATGGCGGTCCGCCTACGCCGGGCTGGACCTGTGGAGCGCCGGAAACGAGCCGGCCACCGCCTGAACACCCCCTCGAACACACTGGAGAAGCCCATCGAGAACGGCCGGACGCGTCGTGCTCGCGGGCGTTGGTGACCGCCGACGCGGACCGTGACGTCGCCCAGGGTCTTTAGGTCCGGGCCAAGTCCCCGGACGAGCGGCGCGGCCGGGTGTTCAGGGAACGAGGTCCTTGTGCATGACCAGGGTCGGGCGGCCCTTGGCCAGGTCGGGGCGGCGGTCGATCTCGTGGTATCCCAGGGCCGTCCAGAAGCGGCGGGCCTCGGTGTTGTTCTCCAGGATGCCCAGGCGGATTCCCGGTTCGCCCTCGGTGCGGAACCGCTGTTCGAGGGCGGTGGCGATGGCCCTGCCGTGGCCCTGGCGGCGGAGGCGGCCGTCCACCAGCAGCAGCCCGATCCAGGGGTGGCCGTCGACCGGGTGCCGCAGCAGCAGCGCCGTGAACCCGACCAGCCTGCCGGTCCGGTCCCGGGCGATCCGCAACTCCTGGCCGCCGGTCCCGGCCTCCTCGCGGAGCATGGCCGCGACCGCGTCCCGTGAGATGTCGTCGGGGTCGAGGTCACCGCTGTACTGCCAGTAGAGACGGTTGGTCGAGCACACGGCGTGCATCTCGTCGATCTCCGCGTCGTTCAACGTCGCGGGGGTCAGGCTGATCATCGGCCCACGTTACGCGAGCGCGCGGAGGAGCAGGTCACCGGCCGGACCTGGCCTTGCGGGCGGCCGCCCGGGCGACGGATTCGAGAGCGGAGCCGACATGGTCCAGGCGGCGGGTGGACGCGGCCGCTCATCCGCGGTCCGGGGGCAGAGGACGGGCACGGGAAGCGCGGCCGACTCCGGTCAAAAGGCCCGTCCTGTCGGCGACCGGTGACATGATGATCATCATCACTCCCCGTTGAATTTCTCTTGGGAGACCCCTTTTGCCTTCCTCCATTCTTAGGAGCCGGGCAGGCGTGCCCGCGCTCGCCGTCGCCGCGCTCACCGCGGCTGCCGGCCTCGCCCTGCCGCCGACGGCCGCGGCGGCCGCGCAGACCAGCGCGCTCACCCTGAAGACCACCGTTCGGACCGAGCCCACCAAGCCCGTCCGGCTGAGCGGCAGGCTCACCTTCGGCGGCCGGGCTCCGGGCAGCCCGCAGCAGGTCAAGCTCACCCGCGCCCTCGACGGCCAGGTCCGGTGGACCGGCACCGTCACCACCAAGGCCGACGGCACCTTCTCCTACACCGACGGCAAGCTCGGATTCGGGGTGTTCACCTACACCGCCGAGTTCGCGGGCACCACCGCGCAGAACCCCGCGGGCGCCCGCGCCAGGACCAGCCGCCGGGTGCCCGGCGACATCAACCGGGACGGCCGCGCCGAGCTGCGGACCGGCGCGGCCGGACGTCCGGTGAACGGCCTGGACAACGCCGGAGCGCTGGCCGTGACCGCCGGAAGCCCCACCGGGGCCACCGGGCCTGCCACGCTCTACGACCAGGACACCCCGGGGATCGCCGACGTCGCCGAAGCGAACGACTGGTTCGGCTACTCCCACACCGGTGGCGACTTCAACGGCGACGGCTACGAGGACGTGGCGGTCGGCGCGCCCGCCGAGGAGGGCAGGAAGGGCGCCGTCAACGTCATCTACGGCTCGGCCACCGGCCTGACCTCGAACGGCAACCGTGTCCTGCGCCACAGCCTGGGGTCCTTCGGCCTCTCGGTGGCGTCGCTGGACGTCAACAACGACGGGTACGACGACCTCGCCGTGGGCGCTCCCGGCAAGGGCCAGTCCGTGCTGCTGTACCTCGGCGGTCCGGGAGGAGTCGGCACCCAGGCTCCGCTGCGGCTGCGCCCCGGTGCGGGCGGAGTGCCCGGTAAGGCCCACAACTGGGAGTCGTTCGGCTGGGGACTGGCCGGCGGCGACCTCGACGGGGACGGCTACGACGACCTGGTCGTCGCCAACGCGTACGACTGGAGCCCCAAGTACGGCACCTACGGCTCGATCGTGGCGCTGTACGGGAAGAAGGGCGGCGGCTCCTCGTTCCGCTTCCGTTCCGCCCAGTTCTGGGACAAGGACTCGCGCGGCATCTACGGCACGGTCGGCTCCTGGAAGAAGGACCAACCCGACCACTTCGGCTGGTCGGTGGCGGTGGCCGACTACAACGGAGACGGCCGCGACGACGTGGCCGTCAGCGCGCCCGGCACGCCGGTCAAGCGGAGCGGCAAGACCTACCAGGACGCCGGGACGGTCAACCTCATCTACGGCTCCGCCAAGGGCCTGACCGCCACCGGCAACAAGCAGTACACGCTGGACACCGCGGGCGTCCCCGGGGCCGCCAGGGCCGAGGACCGCCTGGGCATGACGGTGACCGGCGGCGACGCCAACGGGGACGGCTACGCCGAACTGGCCGTCAGCGGCCAGGGCCGCCAGATGGTGGTGGTGCTGCGCGGCGCCAAGAAGGCGCTGACCACCTCGGGTGCCCGCTGGATCACCCAGAACAGCGCGGGCGTGCCCGGCACGACGCGCAAGAACAGCGTCTTCGGCAGCTACATGGCGTTCCTGCGACTGCGGGGAGCCCGCACCGCCGACCTGGTCGTGGGCGACATCGGGGCCAACGCCCGGCGGGGCAGCGTCACGGTGCTGCCGAACGCCCTGGGCAAGGGCGCCTACCTGGTGAAGCTGCCCGCCCTGCCCGGCGACAACTTCGGCGTCGTCAACGCCCCGGTCCCGTCCGGAATCCCGCTCGTCCCGTCGAACACGACCGGCCGGAACAGGCCGCCGGCCTGACCGGCGACACCTCTCCACGGGGCGGGCGGCCACCGGCCGCCCGCCCCGTTCCCTTCCGTCCGAACGGCCGTCCATGGGGAAGCACCCGGCCGACCGCCCTCAGCGGACCACCCGAACGGCCGTCCGGAAAGTACGGTCAATCGGTCAGCGGGACACTCCAGAAGGCCAGTTCGTGCCGCATGCCCTCGCGGAACTTCTGCTCGGCCCGTTCCAGGCTGGGGGCCGCCTCGTCGATCATCTCAGCGATACGGCGGGCCAGGGCGGCGAAGCCCGGGTCGGCGTAGGTGTCGACCCAGCGCCGGTAGCGGGGCTCTGCCGGAGGGTCGGCGGCCAGGATGCCGCCCAGCGTCGAGTAACCCCACATACAGGGGTAGAGCGCGGCCAGCCCCTCGCCGTACGAGGCGGCCGACTCCAGCAGGAACCCCGTGTACGCCGCACAGGCCGGGCCCTTGCGCGCCCCCTCCAGGTCCGCGCCGAACTCGGCGGCCAGCGAACGGTGCAGGGAAAGTTCCTCGTGAAACGTCGCGTACGCCAGGTCCACCAGATCGCCCAGGTGCCCGTCCGGCGCCTGCCACGCCAGCCGGGAGAACACCCGGACGTAGTCCAGCAGGAACAGATAGTCCTGCTCCAGCCAGGAGCGGAACACCCGCTCGTCCAGATCACCCTTCGCGATCCCCACCACCGTCGGATGCCCCAACTGCTCGTCGAGCAGCGGACGACCGAGTTCCTCCAGATACGCGGCAACGCTCATGCCGGAAGTCTCACACGAAGCCCGGGACACATCGCAAATCGCCTGCGAGACCACAATAACTCCTAGTAGCGTCACGGTGACAACCCGGACGGACGCCTACCATGGAGGGGCCATGGCAGCCGGCCGGTCCGGGAGGGCGGAGATGACACGCATGAACATCGACATCGACGAAGCGGCCCTCACCGAGCTGATGGAGCTTCTTGAGACCGACGACCGCGACAAGGCAGTGAACCTCGCGGTACAGGCGGCGGCGGTGCGCGTCCGGCTGGCCAAACCCGCACAGCGGGAGCTGGCCGAACTCTTCGCCTCAGGAGCCCTTGACCTGGAGGCATTGGAGCAGCCGTGGCGGCAGAGGCATTCCTCGCAGACACCAGCGCATTTCACCGGATCGACGGAGTCCCGGCCATAGCGAGGCACTGGGATGACCAGCTCAACGCTGGTCTGATCGCCGTCTGTCCGGTCACGGAGATCGAGGTCTTCTACAGCGCACGATCCAGCCGTGATTACCAGCGCGCCAACGCGCGGCTACGTCAGGTCTTCGGCTGGGTGCCCATCCCCGAGCAGGCCTTTGAGCGTGCGCTGGATATCCAGGAACTCATGGTGCAAAGGGGCACGCACCGCTCGGCCGGCCTGGCCGACCTGCTGCTCGCCGCGGCGGCGGAGGAGCACCGGCTGACCGTGCTGCACGACGACAAGGACTTCGACTGCATCGCGGCGGTCACCGGGCAGCCGGTGCGGCGGGTGCTGAACTGACGGACGTTCCGGGGTGACCCCGCCTCGCCTCGGCAACGCTCCACCACGGCACCCGGCCGAACGAGCCCGCTCGTCGGATCGCAACGCACGCCCCCGAACGACCGAACCCTGAACAGCCGTACGGCCGCGTCCGCCGGGCATCGTGGCGGAACGCGGCCGTACGGCCGGATGTCACGGAATCTCTTTCGCCTCCCGGACGTCGTCCAGGTCCTCATCGCCGGGGAGCGCCGGGGCCGGCACGCCGGTCTCGACCACCGGGTCGGTGTCCATCTGCGCCTTCGGCCTGTGCTGCCCTTTGATCTTGCGGGCCAGCGGCTCGGCGGTGCGCGCCAGCAGCGGCCCGATGACCGCGAGGATCAGCACGTAGGCCGCGGCCAGCGAGCCGAGCCGGGGATCGGCGCCGCCCGCCACCGCCAGCCCGGCGATGACGATGTTGAACTCACCGCGCGGGGCCAGCGCCACGCCCGCCCGCAGTCGTCCGGTCAGCGCGATACCCGCCCGTTTCGCCGCCAGCCAGCCCGTTCCCAGCTTGGTCAGCACCCCGACGACGGCCAGCAGCGCCGCGATGCCCAGCACCGGCGGCAGGTCGGCCGGATCGGTGTGCAGCCCGAAGAACACGAAGAACACCGCCGCGAACAGGTCCTTCAACGGGGTCAGCAGTTCGCGGGCGGTGTGCGCCAGCGGTCCCGACAGGGCGATGCCGACCAGGAACGCCCCGACCGCCGCCGACACCTGCAGTTGCTGGGCCAGCCCGGCGACCAGCACGGTCAGTCCCAGCACCTTCAGCAGCAGCACCTCGTCGGTGGGACTGGTCACGAACCGCTCCACCAGCGCCCCGTGCCGTACCGCGATGTAGAGGATCACCGTCACGGTCAGCGCCGCGATGGCCAGGCTCTGCGCCCCGGCGACCAGCCCGGCGCCGGCCAGCACCGTGGTCAGGATGGGCAGGTAGGCGGCCATCGCCAGGTCCTCGAAGACCAGCACCGACAGCACCGCCGGGGTCTCCCGGTTGCCCAGCCAGCCCAGGTCCCCCATCACCTTCGCGGTGATCCCCGAGGACGTCACGTACGTGATGCCGCCCAGCGCGAGCGCCGCCAGCGGGCCCCAGCCCAGCAGCAGCGCCACGGCCACCCCGGGCGTGGCGTTCAGTACCAGGTCCGCCAGGCCCACCGGGGCCGAGGTCCGCAGCGTGCCGATCAGTTCACCGGCGGTGTACTCCAGGCCCAGTGTGAACAGCAGCAGGATGACCCCGACCTCGGCGCCGATCGCGACGAATTCCTCGCTGTCGGTCAGCGGCAGGATCCCGCCCGACCCGAACGCCAGGCCGGCGATCAGGTACAGCGGGATCGCCGAGATGGAGAAACGTACGGCGATGGATCCCAGCACGCCGAGCACCAGGATGATCGCACCGATTTCGATGAGCTGAACGGCGACCGAATGCATCGATCACCCGTCCGAGAGGATGCGGGCCACGCCCGCGGTCCCCTCGCCCGTGCCCACCACCACGACCTTGTCACCGGCGGCGAAGACGAAGCCGGGACGCGGGCTGGCGTGCACCTGGGGGCCGCGGACCACCGCCACGATGGACGCGCCGGTCCGGGACCGGGCCTGGGTCTCGCCCAGCGACCGCCCGTCGTACGGCGACCCGTCCATGATCGGGATCAACTCGGTCACCAGTCCCTCCACCTGCCGGTGCAGGTCGGCCAGCCGTTCCACCACCCGGCCGGTGCCGAGCAGTTCGGCCAGCACGTTCGCCTCCTCGGGGGTCAGCTGCACCGTCACCACACAGGTGTCGGGGTCTTCCTTGTCGTAGACCGCCAGGTCCCGCCGGCCGGTCCGGTGCGACACCACTCCCACCTGCCGCCCCCGGCGGGTGGTGAAGACATGCTGCAACCCGATCCCGGGCAATGCTGTCCGTTCTACGTCCACGGTCACTCCTTCCAAAACGGACGAATCACACATCGCCCGAGCGTCGGCCATGATCCCAGAACCGGCCTCCGCCATGCCATCCAGCGCAAACCGCCCAAAGCCCCCGTCCATGCCGGGGCGCGTCCCGGTACCCGCGCAGGCCGACAGGGATCCGTCCCACAGCCGGCATGCGGCCGGCGGTCCGCCCCGAGCGGCACCGCTCGCGCCGGGGAGCGCGCGATGGACCGCGCGTCCGAGGCTGACGGCCCGTTCGAACGGCTCGCCGCGTCCCGACCTCCCCACCCGCCGAACTGCGCGTTCGAGGGTAACTGCCTGATCGAACGGTCGAGACGGCGACCGCACCGACCCGGTCCGCCGGGACGGCCGCGTTCCCGCCGGCCCCAATCGCCGCACACCGGCACCGCTTGCCATGGCAAGTACTTGCCAGACTGGCAACTACTTATCTAGGGTGAAGTACCTCCAGACCGGAAAGGACCTGCCATGCCGGACTCGATGGCCGCCTCGGCCGTGCTCGCCCAGGCCGAGGCCCTGCAGGACAAGGTGCGCCACCGTTCCCTGTGGTACGCCCGCTACCTGCGGTGCTACGGCGCCGCGGCCTTCGTCATGACCCTCATGCTCTGCTGGGGCAAGGGCTGGGTGGTCGGCTCGGTGGCCCTGTGGGGCGTGGTCATCGCCGCCCTGTCGGTCTACGCCGCCCGCCAGCCGGTGGCCCGCCGCGGTTTCGGCCGCCGCCACCGCCTGATCATCGGCTGCTGGGCGGTCCTCTACGCCGCCGTGCTGGTGCCCGGCACGATCTGGTTCCAGGGTGAGCCCGTCTGGTGGCTGCCCGGCGCGGTCCTGGTCTCCCTGCCCGCCTTCATCGGCGCGCACCTGGAGGGACGCCGATGAGCAGCCATCCCCGCCACCGGCTCGACGAGGTCATCCACTCCCCGGTGCGCTTCGCGATCGTGGCGACGCTGGCCGCCGCCGACAAGGCCGAGTTCGGCTTCGTCCGCGACACCGTCGAGGTCACCGACTCCGCCCTCTCCAAGCAGGTCGCCACCCTGGAGAAGGCCGGCTACGTCAAGGTCACCAAGGGCTATGTGGGCAAGCGCCCCCGCACCTGGCTCTCCCTGACCCCGCAGGGCCGGTCCGCCTTCACCGACCACTGCACCGCCCTCCGCGAGATCGCCGACAGCGCCCTGCATCCCGGCTGACCGTCAGCCGTCCCGGAAGGCGCGACCCGGCCCGCCACCGGCTTCACCAGGGCGGGCGCTCAGCGGAGGACGCCGGTATGCCCCAGCGAATAGCGGCCCGGCTGGGGATAGACGCACAGGCCGTGCGGCCCCTTCCCGACCCGGAGCCTGCGGATCAGCCGGCCGTCGGCGGTGGAGATGGCGTACACCTCCGAGTGGTAGCGGCCCGACAGCCACAGCACTTTCCCGTCGGCGGACACGCCGCCCATGTCGGGTGATCCGCCGCCGGGCAGCCGCCACCGCTGGACGACCCGGCCGGTGGCGAACGAGAACACCGAGATGGAGCCCTCACCCCGGTTGCTGACGTACATGTGCTGGGAATCACGGCTCACGTAAAGCCCGTGGGCTCCCGCCCCGGTACGGATGAACCCGGTCTTGCGGAAGGTCGCCGCGTCGATCGCCCAGATCCCGCCGGACATCATGTCCGCGACGTAGAACGTGCTGCCGTCCGGGGAGAGCTTGACGTCCTGCGGCATCGCCCCTCGCGCCAGGTTCAGCACACCGGTGACCCGCTGCCGGCGGGTGTCGACCCGCACCAGATCCCCGGAGAACTCGCACGCCGTGACGAAGAAGTCCCCGTTCACCGAGAAGTCGGCGTGGTTCGGGCCCCGGCACGGCACCGGCAGGCTCCGCTGCAGCCGCATCGTCCGCGCGTCCCGGAAGTCGATGCGCTGCAACCGCTCGGCCATGACGACCGCGAACCGCCCGTCCACGGTGAAGTACATGTTGTACGGGTCCTCGACCGGCACCCGCCTCCCGGGCTTCCCGGTCCAGGGATCGATCGGGATCAGGTCGTTGGAGTCGTTGTCGTTGACCCACAACGTCCGCAGGTCCCACGACGGCACCACGTGCTGCGGCCGCCGCCCCACCCGAAAGCGCCCTACCTCCTTGAAGGTCCGCTGGTCGAACACGATGACGTCATCGCTCTCGGAGTTCGGTACGTAAACCCGCGCGGGCATGCCCCGTACGACCGGGCTGAGCATCCCGGCCCGCCCATGGGCGTACACGTCCACCGAGGCATTCCTCGCCCTCGGCGGAGGCGGCGCAGCCGGCACAGGGCCTCCACCGCTCCCATGCTCATGCGACCCACCGGACGTACGGTCCGCCGTCGAACACCCGACCACGACGACACCCACCGCCAGCACAAGCGCACCCACACGCTTCAAGCCCCCACCGCCCCGAACCTCACCCCAACGCGCAACCCACCCGGTCCTGCCCCCGCCCACCAAGGCCGCCCACCCCCAGCAAGCACCCTCAGCAGCGAAGCAATCACGGTACGCAGCGTAGGCCGCCGACACTCCCCACCAGGTCAACCCCCGCCGCACGCTCCCCCAAGGAACGAGGCAGCACGGCGGCCAGGACGACCGGGCGGAGCAGGGCCGGGGCCGGTCGGCGAGCCGCATACGGGCGCCACGGCTTCGTATCGGTCACACATTTACCTTGTTGCCCGAGGTATTAGGTCATACGATGCTCAGGTGTCCAAGCGTCCCGTGAACGTCGGCGAGTGGCCGGAGCCAGTGCCGGCGGGACCGGCCGCCCGGCTGCGGCGGGAGCTGGCGCGGGGGACCACCGAGCTGGCCGTGCTGTCGGTGCTGGCGTCGCAGCGCAGATACGGCTACGAGCTGATGAAGCGGCTCGGACAGGCGGGCGGCGGCGTCCTGGAGATCAAGGAAGGGACGCTCTACCCGTTGCTGCACCGGCTGGAGGACGCCGGTCTCATCACCGCGGCCTGGGAGGCTGAGGGGCGGTCCAGACCGCGCAAGTACTACTCCATCACGCCGGAGGGCCGCGCCCATCTCGCCGTGCTGCGCGCCGAGTGGGCAGCGCTGGTCGAGGCGATGGGGCACCTCCTCGACGAGGAGCCGACATGACCGACCACGAGACCACCATCGCCGCCTACGCCGATGCGTTCGAGCGGCGGCTGGCCGGACCGGCGAGGGAACGGTCACGGGCCCGGGCCGAGCTGGTCGATCATCTGTCCGATGCCGCCGCGGCCGGTGAACTGGACCAGACGCTGCGGCGGCTGGGCGATCCCGCGGCGGCCGCCAGGGCCTTCGCCCACGACCATCCCGCACCGCCGGCGGCCGGCGGCCGGCGGCTGGCCGCCGCGTTGCTGGACAACCTGCCGCTGGCCGGTGTGACGGTCGCGCTGCTCATCCACCAACTGGTTCGGCTGGCCGGACCGGACGAGTGGACGATGGGGCTGGCCTTCCCGCCGTTCCTGGTCGTCGAGGTCGGTGGTGTCTGCGTCGGGACACTCCCGTTCACCTGCGAGGCCGACCCCTACCAGGGCGCCGGCCTGCTTTACGGCGTCGGTGTGCCGATCGCTCTGGCCTGGTCCGTTCTCGGGCTGGGGATGCTGGAATCGCGCACCGGCACCACGCCGGGCAAGCGGCTGTGCGGACTCAAAGTGGTCACCACCGAAGGGCTCAGGATCCCGATGTGGGCGGGCATCCTCCGGCGCATTGGTCTACTCCTGGGGCCGCTGGTCTGGCTTGATTGGCTGCCGGTGCTGTGTGCACAGCCCCGGCGTGTCCTGGAACAGGCGGCGGGGACCAAGGTCGTGGCCTGTGGCGGCGGGGAGGCACACCGATGAGCGAACCGCCACGCGCTCGGGTCTGGCCGGCGGCGGCGCTGGCCGTCGGCACGCTGCTGTGGTTCATCCCGACCATCGGCCAGCCACTCACCGAGCCGATCGCCGACGCCTTGAAAGGCCTGGGGCTGCTGGCCGACGGCACCGACGACGACGCCGCCTGGTTCATGGCCACCCTGGTGCTGCGCTGGGCCGCCACCGTACTGCTGCTGGTGTTCGTGCTGACGGTCGAACGCCGGCCGCCGTCTTCACTCGGTCTGGACAAGCCGCACCGCAAGCACCTGCTCGTCGCGGCGTCGCTGGCGTTGCCGATGACGATGGCGGGGGTCGGCCTGCACCTGCTGGTGACCGGCGGGCAACCGGAGCAGTCCACGCAGACCGACCAGATCATCGCATCGCTGTCCACCGTCCAGCTCGCACACCTGATCATCAATGCGGCGGTCGTGGAGGAACTGTTCTTCCGCGGCTTCCTCATCGAACGGGTCATCGACCTCACCGGCAGACCCGCACTCGCCGCAGCCGCCGCGTACGCGATCTTCGTCGGCAGCCACATCCCGGGATCAGGCTGGGCCAGTTCCCTGACCGTGGTCGCGGTGGGAGCCCTCCTGCCCACCATCCTGTACGCACGGACCCGGAACCTGTTCCCCTGCATTGTCGCCCACACGGTCGGCAACGCGCCTCTCCTGCTCAGCGGATAAAGCCCGCCCAACCGTCTTTCGCTCGGCTTGCGGTGGCGGGGCCAGGACGGTGGCCCGAGATCACTTCGCCGACTGGTCGGGGCGTATGGGGAGAGGGACCGTCGGGGTGCTCTTCTCGGGCGGCCGGGGGGCGTCCTTCGTCCGGCGGGCGGGCTTGGGAGGGCTTTCGGGCTTGTCGGGGGCCGGGGCGGGGAGCAGGAGGGCCGGGAGGGGGATGTCGAGGATCTGGCTGAGGGCCTGCAGGTCGTCGGCATCGAAGGAACAGACGGGGTTGGCCGAGGCCAGGTCGGCGGGGGTGCGCGGGCGGCCGGTCAGGGAGGCCAGGGAGTCGGCGACCGACTCGGGGGGCAGCTCGCGGATACGCGACCACCAGGCGACGTTGGCGGCCACCGTCTGGTTCATCGTGAAGGAGGTGGCCGGACGGACTGTGCCGGCGTCCAGCGCGGTGCCGCGTGCAGGCGGCCTTCGGCGGGTCAGCGCGGGCAGTGGGATGAGCAGGGCCGCCAGAACGGGGAGTGCCCAGGGGTAGGAGGAGGTGGTGGCGGTGAACGCAATGGGCTCGTCGACGCCGGTGATCTCGCCGCGAATGGTGTAGCGGCCGAAAGCGGGGGCGGGCAGGGAGACCGGGATCTCGTAGGTGCGCTCCTCGCCGGGGGCCAGGGTGCCCAGGGCCGGGGCGGTGACCAGGTCGGCGGGCTCGGAGCCGCGGCCCGCGGTGAGGGACAGGGGCGGGTCGGTCAAAGGGGCGTCGCCCTCGTTGAGCAGGGTGACGCGAAGGGTGCGGTGGGCCGTGCCGCCGAACCAGGACTCGCCGAAGCCGCCGCCGCGCACGGTCACCTTGGTGGCGGTGATCTGGCGGTCAGCCCCGGCGGCGGTGGCGGTGCGGCGCTGGGACGGCGAGAGGACGGGCACGTCCGTCACCGTGATGGGGACGGTGCGGGGGGTGCCGCCGGTGACCGGGCGGACCGAGATCACGCAGGGGCATCCGACCGGCGGGGCGGTGACGTTGAGCAGGACGGTGGCGGCCTCGCCCTCCCGGACGTGGGTGGTGGCCGAGGAGGCGACGGCACAGTCGGCGGTGCCGCGCCGGGCCTCGTTGCCGCACAACTCCACCAGCAGGTTGCCGGGATCCCAGCCGGTGAGGCGGACGGTGACCGTCTGGCCGGGCTTGACCGTGTCGCGGTCCAGGTCGATGGCGGGGGCGGCGTGGGCCGGGGCGGCGGGCAGGACGCCCAGGATGCCCAGGGCCAGGACGGCGACCCGGCCGGCGCGCGCCTTCACCGGGCCGCTCCGGGACGGCGGCGCCGCACGACCAGGGCGGCGGCGATGACCAGGACGACGGAGATCGGGAGCCATGGGACGTTCCAAAGCGAGGAGCGGCGCGCGACGGGACGGGCGGCCAGGGGCGTGCCGTTCTGCGGGTCGGTGAGGGAGAGGCGGACCGAGGCGGTCAGCCGTCCGGCGGGGGCGATCCCGCCGACCTGTTCGGTGAAGGTGTAGCTGTTGCCGGGCAGCAGTTCGGGGATCCGCCGGGACGCCCGCCCGCCCAGCGGGACCCCGAAGGGGCCTTGGACGCCGATCCGGGCCAGGGCGGTCACCCGGATGTTGCCGGTGTTGCGGACGGTGTAGGTGACCTTCATCCGGCCGCCGCCCAGCACCGGGGCGGAATAGCCGGTGCGCAGCTCGGAGATCTGCAGAGAGGGCGTGACGGGCCCCTGTGCCCGCAGGTAGACGCGGGCGGCCACGCGCCGGTCGACGTTGACGCGCTGCCCCCGCGCGGTGGTCTGCTGCTGGGTGATGGAGGCGATGATGCCGCCGCCGTGGTCGCCCGGCGTGGCGTCGTGCGGCACCGTGAGGGTGAACGGCACCTGCACGGTCTTGCCCGCCTTGACGCTGTGGAAGCCCCCGCCGAACTTCAGCCACGTGCCGATGCCGGTGGGTGCGCGGTCGGCGGTGAGCAGGGTGAACGCGCCGTCGGCGGTGTTGAAGGCGTCGGTGGCGTACACCCGGAACGTCAGCGTCCGGCCGCTGAGGTTGGAGATGGACACCTTGTCCTTGATCGTCTGGCCCGGGGACGCGGTATAGACGAAGTAGTCGCGTCCGCTGGGGCCTGTGGGGCCCGAGGGCCGCACGGCCCAGGTCAGGTCGTCCGCACCGGGTGCCGCCGGGGCGCCGTGCGCCGCCGCGGGGACGGGAGCGAGGGCCGCCGCCGTCAGGGTGAGGCCGGCCGCGAGGGCAGCCGCTGTGGTCATGGAGGGCTCCGCCAGGGATGCGGCGCGGCGCCGTCCCGGCCGGGACGGCGCCGCGCCCGGGGTCAGGACAGGGTCAGGGTGAGGGTGCCGACGTAGGCGCCGGGGGCGGCGCCGGCCGGGATCAGCAGGTCCAGCCCGGCGCCGGCCTGGAAGATGCCGCCGCTGGCGCCGGCCTCGGAGGAGGCCAGGGTGCGGGCGGCGTCCAGGCCGCGGACGGACGGGCCGGGGACGACCGTGCCGTTGGAGCCGTCGTTCACCACGGCGGCGTTCGGGGTCCACGCCATGTTGGCGGCCGGGATGGCGCCGCCCTCGGCCGCGGCCAGGTCGCTCATCTGGCCGACCAGGCTCCAGCCGGCGTCGGTGCCGCGCGCGTCGGTCACGGTGGCGGTGTTGAGGGTGCCGGTGGAGTTGCCGCCGGGCTCGGCGTCGCTCAGCGTCACGTTGGTGCCCGCGACCGACAGGCTCAGCGCGCCGACCCGGGTGACGTTGGTGGTGATGAGCTGGTCCTTGCTGCTCCCTCCGGGGTTCTCGCCACCGGGGTTCTCACCGCCCGGGTTCTCGCCACCGACGAACGTCACCGGGGTGAGGGTGTCTTGGCTACGGTCGGGCAGGCCGTGCGCGGTGAAGGTGAGGACGTAGCACTGCGTGGTGAGGCAGTCGACCTGGTTGCCGTCACCGTCGGTGTACTGGGCCTTGATTCCGGTCAGGGTGAGGTCGAAGGTGCCGTCGGCGTTCAGCTTGGCCTGGCCGGGGCTGGTGGAGGCGTTCTTGTGCACCCACTTGGTGGCCTGGAAGGCGTTGGCGTTGGTGTACCAGTCGTCGCCGTTCTTGGGGCCGAACGCGACGTAGATGCCGAAGCCGTTGTTCTTGCCGGGGTCGAACCCGGAGCCGGTGACGCGGATGTCCTGGCCGTCGGGGTCGGCCTCGGCCGTCGGGGTGACGGTGACCGAGAGGCTGTCCGCATGGGCGGGGGCCGCGGTCAGGCCGAGCCCGAGCAGACCGGCGCCGGTCATGACGGCGGTGCCGCGCAGGACGCGTCGGAAAGCGAACTTCATGGATTCTCCTTGCGTGAGGGAACCGGCGTGGGGGCACGCCGGAGACGGTGGCCCGCGGGAAGGGAGGGGACGGGAGGGAGCGGCCTCCGCCGTCTCCGCGCTCCGGCCGTAGCGGGCACGGCGGGTGTCAGGAACGGCGCAGGCGGCGGCGCCGGACGAGGTTGCGTGCGGTGAGACCGGCCGTGATCGCGCCACCGGTCGCCAGCCAGAACGGCCAGGAGGACTGGGCGGGGGCACTGGACGCGGTGTTCCGGAACGGCTGGACGGTCATGGGGGTGGCCGGGCTCGCAGGAGAGCTCTGCGAGACGGAGTTCTGCGGGGCGGCGGTGCCCGCCGGGACGGGCGTGCTGGTGAGCCCGCGACCGGTCCCCGGGCCGGAGCCCGATCCCGGACCCGAACCCGATCCCGGCCCCGAGCCGCCCGAGTCACCGGAGCCGCCCGAGCCGCCGGAGCCCTTGAAGGACACCGGGATCACGGTGTCCTGGCTGCGGTCGGCGACGCCGTGGGCGGCGAACGTCATCACGTAGCAGCGGGTCGCGGTGCAGTCCACCGAGCGGCCGTCGCCGTCGGTGTAGGCGGCCTTCACCGTCAGGCTGACCGAGAACGCGCCGGAGTCGGTCATCGGGGCCTGGCCGCCGCCCGCCCCCTTGCCGCCGGGGTGCACCCAGACCGCGGCGCCGTAGGCGTTGGCGTTCTTGTGAAAGTCGGCACCCCGGGGACCGAACACCACGTACACGCCGAACCTGTTGTTGCGGCGAGGGTCGAAGCCCGAGCCGGAGACCGAGATCGTCTGCCCACCGGGGTCCAGCCCCGCGGACGGGGACACGCGCAGGGACGCCGCGTGCGCGGGTGCGGCCATATGGACCGAGCTCAGGCCGGCGGCGACCACGGCAGCGGCCGCGGTCAGGACCCGATGACCCCACCTCATACACATTTCTCCTTAGGTAAGCCTCACCTAAGTAAAGTTAGGCAAACCTAAGCTAGAGTGCTGCCCCATCCGGTGTAAAGCGGATGCCGGTGATGAAGGTGACGATGGCTGGGACAGATGATGAAAACGTTCAAACCCCCCTTGCTGCTCGGCGTCCTGGGTCTGGCCGCGTGGATCGCTCCGAGCGCGTACGCCGACGGCGTCTCGGCCACCGGACCCCGGGGCCAGACCCTCACGATCTCCAAGGCCGCCGACGTCGCGGCCGACGGTGAGAAGATCACCGTGACCGGCCGGGGCTTCGACACCGGCAAGGGCGTCTACGTCGCCTTCTGCCGGGACAACGGCCCCGGGAAGGCCCCCTCGCCGTGCGGCGGTGGCGCCGACACCACCGGCAGCACCGGGGGCTCCCACTGGGTGTCGTCCAATCCGCCGCCGTACGGCAGGAACCTGGCCGTCCCCTATGGGGAGGGCGGCTCCTTCGAGGTCACGATCACCGTCTCCGCCAAGCTGTCCGACACGGTCGACTGCACCGAGGTGAAGTGCGTGGTAGCCACCCGCGCCGACCACACCCGCAGCGCCGACCGCTCCCAGGATGTGCGCGTCCCCGTCTCGTTCGCGGAGCCGGGCGGTCCGGCGGGCGTCTCCCCGGTCTGGTGGGCCGGCGGCGGCGCCGTCATCATCGCCGCCGCGGGCGGAATCCTCCTGCTGCGCCGCCGCTCCCGCGCCGCCGAGCCGGAGCCCGGCCGGTGAGCGCCGCACTCCGGATCCGCGTTCGCGGAGCGCGGACCGCGACCCTGGCCGTGCTGGCGGCGCTGGGGCTGGGCGGGTGCGCGGTGGGCGGTGCGTCCGCGACCGGGGGAACGGACCCGGCGGCCTCGTGCGGTCCCTCCGTCGTGCGGACCGGCCAGGCGATCGAGCCGGTCGAGCCGGCGCCCACGCCGAAGCTGCCGGTGACCGTCGAGTCCGCCGACGGGCGGCCGGTGACCGTGCGCAGCGCCGACCGGATCCTGGCAGTCAACATGTACGGCTCGATCGCCGAGATCGTCTTCAGCCTGGGGCTGGGGGACCGGGTGGTCGGCCGGGACGCCTCCACCACGTTCGAGGCCGCCGCCGACCTGCCGCTGGTGACCACCAACGGGCACGACCTGTCGGCCGAGGCCGTCCTGCGGCTCGACCCGACCGTGGTGCTGCTGGACGCCGGGATCGGCCCGGCCGGGGCGGTGGACCAGTTGCGCGACTCGGGGATCCCGGTCGTCCTGATCGGCGATCAGCAGACCCTGCCGGCGATCGGCGAGCACATCACCGAGGTCGCCGCCGCGCTGGGCGTCCCGGAGGCTGGCCGCGCGCTCAAGGAGCAGGTCGGCGAGCAGATCGACGCGGCCCGCGCCGAGTCGGCGGCGGGCGCCGAGCCGCTGCGCATCGCGTTCCTCTACCTGCGCGGCACCGCGGGCGTCTACCTGATCGGCGGCCGGGGCGCCGGATCAGACGCGCTGATCGAGGCGATCGGGGCCACCGACGCCGGAGCCGCCGCCGGGCTGGCCGGGTTCCGGCCGCTGACCAGTGAAGGCATGATCAACGCCGCGCCCGACGTGATCCTGGTGCTGACCGGTGGCCTGGAATCGGTCGGCGGCGTGGACGGCCTGGTGAGGCTGCCCGGCGTGGGCCAGACACCCGCCGGGCGGAACCGGCGGATCGTGTCGGCCGACGACGGGGCGTTGCTGACCTTCGGCCCCCGCACCGGCAAGACCATCAGGGCGCTGGCCGAAGCCGTCCACCGGCCTTGTGGGGCACGATGACGAGCACGACGGAGACCGGGCCCGCCGCCCCGGAGGCCCCGCGGCACACGCGTGCGCTGCGCGGCGGGCTGCTGATCGCCGCCCTGGCGGTGGCCCTCGTGGTGGCGGTCGTCGTGGCGGCCAGCCTCGGCCAGGTCAGCATCCCCCCGCAGGAGGTCCTCGGATCGGTCATGCACCGGCTCGGCCTGGACCTCGGGCCGCAGCCGACCGGCCCTCAGGCCGAGAACGCGCTGTGGGTGGTGCGCTTCCCCCGGGTCGCCCTGGCGGCGGTCACCGGCGCGTCGCTGGCCTGCGCCGGCGCGGTGATGCAGGGCGTGTTCGGCAACCCGCTGGCCGAGCCCGGGGTCATCGGGGTCTCCTCGGGCGCGGCGGTGGGCGCCGCCGCCGTGATCGTGTTCGGCCTGAACGCGCTGGGCAACTGGACGGTGGTGCTGGCCGCCTTCGCGGCCGGGCTGCTCACCACGCTGCTGGTCTACGCGGTGGCGCGGTCGGGCGGCCGGACCGAGGTCGTCACGCTGCTGCTGACCGGCATCGCGGTGACCGCGGTCGCCTCGGCGCTGCTGGGCCTGCTGATGTTCGCCTCCGGCAACGACGCGCTGCGCGCGATCACGTCCTGGCAGCTCGGCAGCCTGGCCTCGGCGACCTGGCCCGCGGTGGCCGCGGTGGCGCCGTGCACGGCGGCCGGTCTCGCGGTGTCCTGCGCCTGCGCCCGCCGGCTGGACGTGCTGGCGCTCGGCGAGCGGGCCGCCCGGCAGCTCGGGGTGGACGTGGAACGGCTACGGCTCACCGGGGTCGCGGTCATCGCCCTGACCACCTCGGCGGCGGTGGCGTTCAGCGGGATCATCTCGTTCGTCGGCCTGGTGGTGCCGCACCTGGTCCGGATGGCGGTGGGGCCGGGGCACCGGGTCCTGATCCCGGCCAGCGCGCTGGGCGGGGCGGTGCTGGTGGTCGCCGCCGATCTGGTGGCCCGTACCTCGATCCCCTACCAGGAACTGCCGCTGGGCGTGCTCACCGCGCTGGTGGGCGGGCCGTTCTTCTTCTGGCTGCTGCGGCGCACCCGCAACCGGGCGGGAGGCTGGGGATGATCGGTCTGCGCCGCCGTCCGCGGCTTCCCGGGCCCGTCGAACGGGGCGAGGTGGCGCTGGCCGCACGCGGGGTGTTCGTGCGGCGTGCCGGGCGGGACGTGTTGTCGGACGTCGGCCTCCAGGTCCGGCACGGCGAGTTGCTGATGCTGGTGGGGCCCAACGGGGCGGGCAAGTCCACACTGCTGGCGGCGCTCAGCGGCGACCTGCGTCCGGCGGCGGGCGAGGTCGTGCTCCAGGGCCGTCCGCTGGAGGCGTGGACGACGCGCGAGCTGGCCATGCGCCGTGCGGTGCTGCCCCAGCAGCACTCTCTGGCGTTCTCCTTCACCGTGGCGGACGTCGTCCGGATGGGTCGCTCGCCGTGGGCGGGCACTCCGCTGGAGGACGAGGACGACGTCGTGGTGCTGCGGGCCATGCGGGACGCCGGAATCGCCGAGTTCGCGGACAGGGCGTTCACCTCGCTGTCGGGCGGGGAGCAGGCGCGGACCGCGCTGGCCCGGGTACTGGCCCAGCACACCGAGACGCTGCTGCTGGACGAGCCGACCTCGGCCTTGGACATCGGCCACCAGGAACTGGTCTTCTCGGCTCTGTGCGCCGAAGCGGAACGAGGCAGGGCGATCGTGGCGGTCGTGCATGACCTGGACCTGGCCGCGGCCTACGCCGACCGGGTCGCCATGCTGTCCAGGGGAAGGCTGGTGGCCTGCGGCCCGCCGCCGGAGGTGCTCACCGCGCCGTTGCTCAGCGAGGTCTACCGGCACGGCATCGAGGTGCTGCCACACCCGCGCACGGACCGTCCGATCATTCTTCCCCGCCGCTGAGGCGCGCGGGACGACAGTCGTCAGAAAGGCAGGACATGAGTCAGGAAACCTTCTCCGAGGACGTGGTCGCGGCGATCGCCCGGCACATGAACGAGGACCACGTCGAGGACTCGGTGCTGATCGTCCGGGCGCTGGGCGGCCTGCCGGACGCCACGTCCGCGGTGCTGACCGGGCTGGACGCCGACGGCGTCGACTTCACCGTCGAGGCGGGCGGAGGATCCGTGCCGGTGCGCATCCCGTGGAGCCGGCGGTTGACGGAGCGGGCGCAGGTACGGGCCGAGGTGGTGCGGATGTACGACGAGGCGCGCGCCGCGCTGGGCCTGCCGCAGCGGGACCAGAACGGTGCCCACTGACGTCGGCCGTCCGCCGCCGGGGCGGTCGCTCGTCCCGGCGGCGGGCCGGTGCTGAACGACTCACCGCGAACGGCCGCATGGACACCGTCTCGCCACTGACCTCGCCCACCTCTTCCCAAATGATTTAGGTAAGGCTAACCTAACCTTGATCAATTATCCGGTATCAAGGAGGACTCTGTGGCCGGTGAGCACCCGGAGACCATGCAGGAGCGGTTCTCGGCCCGGCTGCGAGCAGCCACCCGGGCCGATCACGGCCACAACGAGGACTCGACCTACATGAGCGCGCTGCTGGAGGGACGGCTCGGCCGCGAGGAGTACGCCGCGCTGATCGGCCAGTTGCACTTCGTCTACGACCTGCTGGAGGAGGCCGCCGACCGTATGCGCGACGACGAGGTGGGCGGCCTGTTCGACCTGGACGGCCTGCGCCGCCGCGAGGCCCTCCAGGCCGACCTGGCGTTCTTCCACGGGCCGGACTGGGCCGAGCGGACCACGGCCAACGAGGCGACCCGGCGCTACTGCGAGCGGATGCGCGAGGTCTGCTTCGACTGGCCCGGCGGCTTCGTGGCCCACCACTACACCCGCTACCTCGGCGACCTGTCCGGCGGGCAGGTCATCGGTGACCGGGTGTCGCGGACCTACGGTCTGACCGGCGACGAGGGCGTGCGCTTCTACCGCTTCGCCGAGCGGCCGAAGCGGCTGAAGGACCGCTACCGGGAACTCCTCGACACTGCGCCCTGGGACGAGGCCGAGCGCCTGCGGATCATCGAGGAGGTGCGCACCGCCTACCGGCTGAACGCCGAGCTGGCCGCCTGCCTCGCCCGCGAGCTGAGCATCGAGCCTGCCGCCTGAGCCTGGCGGCCATGCTCGCGAAGCACCCCGGGGCGCCGACGACCTCGTCGAGCCGGTGCCGGGGGTGGCCTCATCGGCGACCACTGGCGAACGTGCCGGCCGAACTGCCGGACGCCGACCGACTGATGGAGCTCTGACGCCACCGGCTGAACCCCCACATCGCCGAGCGGTCGGCCGCCGACCCCCTCGTCCACCCGCTCAGCGCCCACCAGAGACCCGGCCGGCGGCACGTCCGGCCGGCACCGGTCCCCTCGTCCGCCGGGCGTTCCCGTCCGGTGAGACGGCGTCAACGTCCGGCGAACACAGACGTCAGGAGCTCGGACGCCGCAGCGGATCAACGACCCTGCTGCGGGGCGGCCCGGCCGGGCCTCTGCGCGCCCTTGCCAGAGGGCTCCAGGTGGGGGAGCAGGCCGTTGAGCGCCTGCTCGGTGGACCGGCACGTCTCGGCGCAGATACGGCAGTGCTCATGGGTGTCGCGGTGCTCGTCGCAGGAGTCGCCACAGGTCTTCGTCGCCTGGATGGCGGACTGGACCTGCGCGTGGGTGAGGTTGGCGTCGTAGCCGGTGTGCCGGGACAGCACCGAGGCGGTGGTGGTGCAGATCTCCGCGCAGTCGAGGTTGTCGCGGATGCAGCGGGTCAGGTTCTGCAACTCCTCCACCGGCTCGGACAGACAGGCGTCCGCACACGCCGTACAGGTCTGCGCGCAGTCCTTCAACGCGTCGATCACCTCGGCCAGCATGCGGCGGTCGAGCTCGATCTCGGCCGGATAGGTCTCCAGCATCTGCATGGTCGTCGAAGCCATGACATCCCCCTTCCGAATGCGTCCCACCCCCCTACCCGACCCCGCCCAGATATTCACGAACCGGCGAGGGTCCACACGGGAAGACCGGCTGCGACCATGCGCCCCCGGCCCCGAGTGGGAACCGGCAGGGACGGCATCGCCTCCGCCATCAGGTCCGACAAAACCCAGACCAGACGGGTAGGCCACCCACCAGACCGATCGGGTAGACAGAGACAACAGGCAGGCGGCCCCTCACCAGCCCCGAGCACACCCCGACCGGCCCGTCAAAAAGTCCCGCCCCCCAGAACAGGGGGCCGAATACCAACGACCACCCCGCCCCACCGGCGATCACCCCGGCAAAGCCCCACCCACAACACAACGCCGAGCAATCATGAAGTCACCCTCAGCGACAACAAGTCCCCAGGGCCTCCCAGGGCCTCCCAGCCCCGTCCCAAGGCTCCCGGCCCCAAGCTCCCAGCCCTCAAGCTCTCGGATCCCAAGCCCTCAAGCCCCAGTTCCCAAGCCACCAAGGTCTCAAGCTCTCAAGGCCTCCCACCCCCGAAGCGGGGGCGTGGGGGCAGCGCCCCCACACGCGGGGGTCCGGGGGTCGCCCCCCGGAAAAAACGACGAGGGACCGCCGGGAAGAAGCGAAGCTTCGACCATGCGGTCCCTCGTCCCGAGTGGGGAACCGACGAAACTCCCTGACCTGCTTCGACGACAGGTGTCCCTAGCGGTGATTCCACGCTAAGGAAGATCATCTTCCAGTTGGAGTGATCCGTTCTGTGACCTTGTCACCGTTCCCCCTACCGGCGGCCCGGCGCATCCGGTCGACCTGGCCGAGGGCCGGGCGTCTCCCGGACGCGGCTGCCGAAGCATCTGACGTGCCTGCGCGACTGCGGCCTGGTGGTCGCCGTCTCCAAGGGTCGCCGGGGCCGCTACGAGCCGGCCGACGCCCGCCTCGGTCACGTCTTGGACGACCTGCGCACCGCCGTGGTGACGGTGGCCGCCGACTGCACCTGCCCGGATGCCGAGCTGGAAAGCTGCTGCTGGTGGGCCCCTGGCGCTCAACAGCCTGCTCGGCTGGTCCTGGGCCGACCCGATCGCCGCCTTGGACATCGCCGCCGTCGCGGTCGAGGAAGGCCGTGGTGCGCACGGCGATCGTCGAGGCCGGGTATGAGGTGATGACCTGGCCAGGTCCAGCCGCGGCCGGTCAGGGTACCGGGCCCGGCCATGGTATGGGAGTATTCGAGCGTTATGGGCCTGATGTCGGTGGTGCGGTGGGTGCGTGCGGTGAGCTTCGCCGCCACGTGCGCCGTTCTGGCCACGCTCGGGCATCTCACTGGTGGTGGCTCCCTTGACCGGTCGGCGGTGCTGACCGGGTTTCTGGTCATTGTGGTTCCCGCGTTGGCGTTGACCGGCCGGGAACGCACCCTGGCCTCCATCCTGCCCGCCACCGCTGTGTCGCAGGTCGTGCTGCATGTTCTGCTGACCAAGGCTCAGGGGGCCGCCCCGGCGCCGGCCGCGCCGGCTGCTCCCATGGGCGGGGCCGCGGGTATGGAGGCGATGGAGCACGGCACTCCGGGCCTGGGGATGCTGCTGATGCACGCGGTGAGCGTGCTGGTGACCTCCGCCTGGCTGGAGTGGGGGGAGGCGCGGCTGTGCGCTCTGGTCCGGCAGCTGACCGGCTGGGTGCTGCGCCCGCTGCTGTTCCTGCTGTACCTCGCGGCCGGGTCGGCTTCCACCTGGCCCCGTCCGATCGTCGGCGCGCGTACCGGTGAGTGCGCGCCCGTGCAGGCCGTTCTGCGGTACGCCGTGGTGCGGCGAGGCCCTCCCGGGACGTGGTGCGTCCCCGGTGCGGCCGCCTGATCGCTGATTCGGTCCTGCTCTTCTCCTGATTTCCCGATCCGGCGCTCCTGGGGCGAAGTGTGCCGCCGGGCCCGTCGCGGTGCCTTCTCACCGCGCCGCCCGGACACCCTTCACACCTCGTCCAGGAGATATCGGTGATCAGCCCTTCTCGACGTGCCGCGCGCGGCACGTACCGTTCCTTGCTCGGATCCGCCGTTCCTCGCACGTGAGCGGGGGCTGCCGGGCGGCCTGGCCCTGCGGCTGCGCGCGGTGCGCTGCCGGTATGGCCGGTGTCCCGCCCTCGACGGCGTCGGCCTGCGGGTGGAGCCGGGCGAGCGGGTGGCCGTCACCGGGGCCGGCGGGTCGGGCGACAGCGCGCTGCTGCGCGCCGTCCTCGGGCTGCGCCGCCGGCTTCGGCCAGCGGATCCAGATGAGCGCCGAGAAGTCCCAGGACCTCATCGGCCAGGCCCGTTCCGGCACGTACGACGCCTGCCTGCAGAGCCTGGCCGCGCACTGACCACAGACTCCGGCGCCGGTCCGGCCCCGAACGATGCTCTCGGGCCGAACCGGCGCCGGTCTCACCGAGCACCCCGCGCCGCCCCTGGCCGCGCCCCGATCCGGTCCGAGCCTTCTGTGCTCTCCCGCCAAGGCCCACTGAAAGTTTCGTTGAGGAGCCGACGTTGTCACTGCAAACCTCCGTCCCCGCCCCACCCGAGCCCACGCAGGCGCCCCGGTCCGTCAGAAGCGGGCTTGCGGCGCTGGCGTTGCGCCTGCACTTCTACGCCGGCATGCTGATCGCGCCCTTCCTGCTGGTGGCCGCCACCACCGGCTTTCTGTACGCGTGCTCCTGGCAGGCCGAAAAGATCATCTACGCCGACCAGCTGCGGGTGCCTGCCGCCGGCGAGCGGCTGCCGGTCGAACGGCAGGTGCAGATCGCCAAGGTGGCCCGGCCCGACGGGACCGTGCTGGGCGTCCGACCGTCGGTGGAGACCGGCCAGACCACCCGGGTGCTGATGGACGTCGCCGGGCTGGGCACCTCCGAGAAGCTCGCCGTCTACGTCGACCCGTACCGCGGGACGGTCAGGGGCGAGCTGACCGTCTACGGCGGTTCCGAGGCGCTGCCGGTGCGGGCGTGGCTGTCCCAGACCCACCGCCATCTGCACCTGGGCGATCCGGGGCGGCTCTACAGCGAGATGGCCGCGTCCTGGCTGTGGGTGGTCGTCCTCGGCGGCCTGGTGCTGTGGATTTCACGGCGCCGCACGCGGCGCCGTGAGCTGGCCTTTCCCGACCTGAAGGCTCGGGGGCGGCGCCGGACGCTGTCGCTGCACGGCACGGTCGGCCTGTGGGCGGCGGCCGGGCTGCTGTTCCTGTCGGCCACCGGCCTGACCTGGTCGCAGTACGCCGGGGCACGGGTGAACGTCCTGCAGGAGAAGCTGAACGGCGTCACCCCGACCCTGTCGGGAACCGCAGCCGCCGGCCACCACGGTTCGGGCGGCACGGGACACGACCACGGCCACGACGCTTCCCCGTCCCAGGCCGACGTCGACCGGATCCTGGCGGCGGCGGGCCTGGCCGGCCCGGTCGAGGTCACCTATCCCAAGGCGGCCGACGAGGCGTTCGTGGTGCAGCAGGTCGACCGGTCCTGGCCGCTGCGCCAGGACTCCAAGGCGATCGATCCCTCCTCCGCGCAGGTGATCGACACGCTGGCGTTCGCCGATTACCCGTTCCTGGCCAAGCTGACCGCGATCGGCATCTCCGCGCACATGGGATCGCTGTTCGGTCCGGTCAACCAGTTGCTGCTGGCCGCGCTGGCGGCCGGTCTCATCACGCTGATCGTGCTGGGTTACCTGATGTGGTGGCGGCGCGGCCGGCACGGCTTCGGCCGCCCGATCCCGCGCGGCGCCTGGCGCAGCGCCCCGCCCTGGCTGCTGGTCCCGCTCGGCGCGCTCGCGCTCGGTGCCGCCTGGCTGGTCCCGCTGTTCGGCTACACCCTCCTGGGCTTCCTCGTTGTGGACGCCGTGATCGGCGCCCTCATCCGGCGCAGGACCCGCACGGGCACCGTGTCGCCCTGACCCGGTCCCGTTCCCCGAGGCGCGGCCACGGCCGCAGCGACCCCAGGGCCACGAGCGTTTCACTCATATTCCGTTGAAAGGCGACGTGTGTTGAACATCCGCATCATCGTTCCCGCCCTGCCCCTGCTCGCGCTGCCGCTGGCGGCCTGCGGCAGCGGAGATGACACGACCGGGGCGGCGGCCACCGTCACGCCTGCGGCCTCGGCCTCGGCCTCGGCGCCCAAGGAGGCCCTGACCATCACCAACCCGTGGGTGAAGACCGTCGACAAGGGGATGACCGCCGCGTTCGGCACCATCACCAACACCACCGGCGCCGAGGTGACCATCGTGTCGGCCGCGACCCCGGCCTCGCCCAAGGTCGAGCTGCACGAGGTCGCCGGCTCCGGCGGCGAGATGAAGATGCGGCCCAAGCAGGGCGGCTTCACCGTCCCCGCCGGCGGAAAGCTCGAACTCAAGCCCGGCGGCTATCACATCATGCTCATGGACGTCACCGGACCGATCGAACCCGGCCGGCAGGTCGCCTTCACCCTCACCCTCGCCGACCGGTCCACGATCCGGTTCTCCGCGCTGGCCAAGGACTTCAACGGCGGCAACGAGACCTACGCGCCGGGGCACTGACCATGCGCCGCGACCTCACCCGGCGCGGCCTGATCCTCGGAGGCGCGGTGGCGGCGGGCTCCACGCTCGCCGCCACCAGCGGCTACCTCGCCGCCCCCCGCCCCGACGACCAGCCCACCAGCCCCGCGCCATCCACCGCAGCCCCGGCCACCGAGCCGTTCCACGGCCCCCACCAGGCCGGTATCGCCACCAGCCCGCAGACCCACGCCGCCCTCCTCGGCCTGGACCTGCGGCCCGGCACCGACCGCGAAGCCCTCGGCCGCCTCATGCGCATCCTCACCGACGACGCCCGCCGCCTCACCGAAGGGCAAGCCGGCCTGGCCGACGCCCAGCCCGAACTCGCCGACATCCCCGCCCGCCTCACCGTCACCTTCGGGTTCGGGCCCGGCCTGTTCACCGCCGCCGGCCTCAAGCACCAGCGTCCGGCCATCGACCTGCCCAAGTTCTCCATCGACAAGCTCCAAGACCGCTGGAGCGACGGCGACCTGCTGGTCCAAATCTGCGCCGACGACCCCGTCACCCTCGCCCACGCGCTGCGCCTGATCACCAAGGACGCCCGCGCGTTCGCCACCGTCCGCTGGACCCAACGCGGCTTCCGCCGCCCACCCACATCCCAGCCCGCCGGACACACCCAGCGCAACCTCATGGGCCAGCTCGACGGCACCGTCCAGCCCACCGACCTCGGCAAGGCCGTCTGGATCAGCGACGGGCCCGCCTGGCTGCACGGCGGCACCCTCATGGTGCTCCGCCGTATCCACATGGACCTAGAGAAATGGGACAGAGCCGATGAAGCGGCCAAGGAGTTCTCCATCGGCCGGCGCCTGGCCACCGGCGCACCCCTCACCGGCCACAACGAGCACGACGAACCCGACCTGCACGCCAAAGACCACGTCGGCTTCCCGGTCATCGACGACGCCGCCCACATCCGCCTGGCCCACACCGCCGACCCCGCTCAGCGGATGCTCCGCCGCAGCTACAACTACGACGAAACCGTCAGCGCCGACGGCGTCACCGACACCGGCCTGCTGTTCATCTCCTACCAGGCCGACATCACCCGCCAGTTCATCCCCGTCCAGCAACGCCTGGCCGCCACCGACCTGCTCAACGCCTGGACCACCCCCATCGGCTCCGCCGTCTTCGCCCTCCCACCCGGCTGCACCACAGGCGGCTGGATCGGCGAAACCCTCCTAGCCTGAACACCCGCCCCTCCCCGGCGACCGGGAAGGGGCCGGCAGCCGCCGGCCCCAGGCCGCTCGACCAGGCATCGTAAAAGGGCCCGCCGCTGCAGGGGTATGGCACAGAATCTGAGTCACCGGCCACATCCCCTGCTACCCGGCCTCATCCCGGGACTGCTCGGCCGGCAGGTCCAGCACCCGGTCATCGATCAGCTCACGGATCGGCACCTTCCGGCCGCCACCAGGCCGGCCGGGCATCTCGCCGACATCGGCATCGGCCGCCGGGGGCGGGCAGCCGTAGTGCCAGGCCGTCTTCGGCACGGTGCAGGTCGGTCAGGTCCGGAACGAGGCCGTGCACAATGGTGCAGGCCAGTACCGGTGACCACAGCCGCGCGGCGTGGCCTAGCTGCATGATCGACGCGCCGATCCGCGCTTCCGGGGTGCCGTACCGTTCGGTGTTCGCCGTGATCAGGTCCGGGACGCCGCGGGCGTAGTCGGCGGCGACCGGGTGCCGGCCCCGGTCCGGGCCGCCCACGGTGATCGTGAAGAACCCACCGATGTCGGCGGTGTCGGTGAGGGCGGCGGCGACGGATTCGGCGCAGGCATTTCGTAGTGCGGTCGCGTCGGGAGACTCCGGTCCCCGGCCGTTGGGGTGATCTTCGGGTGAGCGGCGTCCGGGGCGCGGTGGGCAATGCGGCACCGCATTGCCGTGTTTTCGGGGAAGCTCGGCACATGGCGCACCGCCGAGCCGTTCAGTTCGTGGGCATGCTCCTTTCCGGTCCGTCCCGTCCCGGGAGCACGGTGATCTGGGGGATGCCGGTGCGGGGATGCTCGGTGACCTCGGCGTCGACGCGGTAGACCTCGGCCAGCAGTTCGGCGGTCAGCACCTGGGCCGGTGGACCGACGGCCACCGTACGGCCGCCGTCCAGGACGCAGATGCGGTCGCAGAACGCCGCGGCGAGGTTGAGGTCGTGCAGGGCGATGAGGGCGGTGACGCCGAGCCCGCGCACCAGGTGGAGGGCGTCGAGCTGGTGCCGCAGGTCCAGGTGGTTGGTGGGTTCGTCCAGCACCATCGTGCCGGTGCGCTGGGCGAGCGCGCGGGCGATCAGCACTCGTTGTTTCTCGCCGCCCGACAGCCGGTCGAAGGGGGCGTGGGCCAGGCCGGCGATGTCCAGCCGGTCCAGCGACTGCATGATGATGTCGCGGTCGTCGGAGTCGTCCCCCGCGAAGGGGCGTTTGTGGGGGGTGCGCCCCATCGCGACCACGTCGTAGGCGCTGAGCTCGAAGTCGCCGGTGCTCTCCTGCGGGACGGCGGCCAGCCTTCGTGCCAGACGCCTGCCGGGCGTCCGCCACACGTCCTCGCCATCCAGCCGCACCCGTCCCGAGGTGGGACGCAGCGCCCGGTAGCAGGTGCGCAGCAGCGTGGACTTGCCCGCGCCGTTGGGCCCGGCCAGGGCCACCACCTCGCCCGGCGCCACCGTCAGGGACACCCGCTCCACCAGGGTCCGGCCGCCGGCGACGACCGACACGTCCTCGAACTGCAGCGCACCGGGCTTGTCGGCGGGGGTCATGAGGCCGCCCGGCGTCGCATGAGCCACAGGAAGAACGGGCCGCCGACCAGGGCGGTGATGATGCCGACGGGGATCTCCTCCGGGCTGATGAGGGTACGGGCGGCCAGGTCGGCGACGATCAGGAACGCCGCGCCGAGCAGCGCGGCGGCGGGCAGCGCCCGGCGGTGGTCGGCGCCGACCAGCAGCCGCACGATGTGCGGCATGATCAGCCCCACGAAGCCGATCGAGCCGCTGACCGCGACCATCGTCCCGATCATCAACGCGACCAGGACGAACATCGCCGCCCGGAAACGGTGCACGGTCAGCCCGAGGGCGGCGGCGGCCTCCTCCCCCGCCAGCAGCAGGTTCAGCGGACGGGACACGCCCAGCAGCACGGCCGTGCCGGCGAGCACGGCGGCGGCGGGGATCGGCAGCAGGTCCCAGGTGGTGCCGCCCAGCCCGCCGAGCATCCAGCGCAACGCGGACTCGGCCGCATGAGGGTCGTCAGAGGTGACGACCAGATAGCTGGCGACCGCCGACAGCACCTCGGCGGTCGCCACCCCGGCCAGCACGAGCCGCACCGTGGTCATCCGCCCGCCGGAGTGGGCCAGCAGGTAGACCGCCACCAGGGCGGCGAGCGCGCCGCAGAACGCGGCCAGCGGCAGGGAGAACGGGCCGAAAAGCGTCAGGCCGAACACCACGACCACGACGGCGCCGACCGTCGCGCCCGAGGAGACCCCCAGCAGCATCGGGTCGGCCAGCGGGTTGCGCACCAGCGCCTGCAGCGCCATCCCGCACACCGACAGCCCCGCCCCGACCACACCGCACAGCAGCACGCGGGGCAGCCGGACGTCGATCACGATGGTCTCGCGGACCGGCGTCCAGGTCGGGTCGGCCAGCGCCGGATGCAGCCGGTGCGCCAGGATGCCCCACACCTCGCCGGCCGGGACGCCCACCGACCCGGCCGCGATCCCGGCCGTCGCCGCCACCGCCACCAGGGCGGCCAGCACCGGCAGGACCAACGGGTACGGCAGCCGCGGGCGGCGTGGCGCGGTGATCGCCACGCCGCCGGAGGTGCGCGGTTCGGCGATGTCGGTCACGCGAAACGGTCCGGGTGCAGCTGCCGGGCCAGCGACTCCACCGCGCCCGCCACCCGAATCCCGGTCACGGTGGACGACAGCGGCAGCACCGCGAACCGCTCGTTCCTGATCGCGGGCACGTCCTTCAGCGCCGGATTGGCCAGCAGGAACCGCTTCTTGTCCTCGGCCGACCGCTCGCCGTAGTCATAGATGACGATCACCTCGGGCGCCCGCTCGGCCAGTTGCTCGAACGACACGTCCCCATAGGCCTTCTGCACGTCGGAGAACAGATTGGTCCCGCCGGCCAGCCGGATCATCTCGTTGCCGATGCCCGCGCCGCCCGCGGTGAAGACGGTCTTGTCGCCGCTGTCGTAGACGGCGGCCTTGACCGGCGCAACACCGGCCAGCGCGCCCTCGACCCCGTCCAGGACGGTGCGCAGGGACGCGATCCGCCGCTCGGCCCGTTCCGGCACACCGAAGATCTTGGCGATCGTCCGGATCTCCTCCTCCACCGTGGCCATGGTCACCGGCCCGGACGGGCACTCCTCGATGTTCAGATGGGTGGCGATCCCGGCCTTCCTCAGGGCCGCCCGGCTGCGGCCCTCCTTCTCGGCGAACGCGCTCGACCACCCGCCGTACACGAAGTCGGGCTCGGCCGATAGCAGGGCCTCATACGAGGGGTACTCCTTGGACAGCACCTTGACCTGGTCATAGGCGGCCCGCAACTCCGGCAGGACCTCATCGTCGAGGTAGCCGGTGCCGACCATCGACCTCTCCAGCCCGAGCGCCAGCACGATCTCGGTCGCGTGCTGGTTAAGCGTCACCGCACGCTGCGGCGGACGCTGGTAAGTGGTCCTCACCCCGCAGTTCGTCACCGTCACGGGAAAGCCCTCGGCGGCGGGCGCCCCGGCCCCGGCCCCGCCTGAGGAGCCACCGCAGGCGGCGACGAACAGGACCGAGGCAAGGGCCAGCAGCAGGGACAGTGGGCGTCTGCCCATCATGAAGTGAGTCCTTTCAGGGGGCGTTCAGAGCCGTGCCCCAAGCACGACGGCTCGCGGGCTTTCTCCCGCGCAGCCTCATGGCCCGCAGGCGTTGATGGTCATCGACTGCGGGGCGGACTGGACGCGGCGCGCCGCGGCGGGGTGAAGGCGTACAGGTCCAGGACGTCGGGCAGCGGGGCGACGCCGGGGCCCCCGGCGCGCACCCGGGCCGCGATGTCCTCGGTGCCCGCGGCATCGTTGACCAGCCCGAACCAGACCGGCCGGGCTCCGGCCGCACGGCCGGCGGCCGACGGCTGCACGACGATCACGTTGGCCTGCTCGCACACGTCCAAGCACTCCGACACGCGCACCGGGACCTGCCCGCACAGGAACGCGACCTGCTCGTCATGGTCGATGCCGGTCACCTTGGCGCTGCCGCAGCAGCAGTCCCGGCACACCGTGACCCGGCACGGCACCGGGCCGCCCTTGACCTCGGGCATGCCGACGCATCCTCCTCTCTGGGGAAATCCGCCCCAGCCTCATCGAGGAGGCGACCGCGTGAGTCTCCTGGCTCTCGGGTCGAGGCTCCTCCCGGCCTTCCCACCCGCAGCGCGGGCAGTGGCCATGTCGGGAGTCGCTCACCGATCACAGTGGCGGGACCGCGCCGGATTTCCACCGGCTTCCTCGTTCCGCCGTCGCCTACCCCGACATACTGACATGCCATGGCATCTGCGAGATAGCCGAGATGAGGGCCGATGGGCGTGACCATCCGCACCTCCGCCGCCCGAGCCCAGGGCTCGCCGGGGCGGCACAGGGCCACCCCGGCAGGGAAGGTCACAGTGTGGCGCGGACGCGCCGGGCGGCGGTGACCATGTTGCGCAGCGCGGGTTCGACCTCGGCGTAGCCGCGGGTCTTCAGGCCGCAGTCGGGGTTGACCCACAGCCGGTCGGCGTCCACCGCGTCCAGGGCGTGGCGGAGGGCCTGTTCCATCTCCTCGGCATCGGGGACGCGGGGTGAGTGGATGTCGTAGACACCGGGCCCGATCGACTGGCGGTAGCCGGCGTCGTCCAGGTCGGTGAGCAGTTCCATGCGGGAGCGGGCGGCCTCGACGCTGGTGACGTCGGCGTCCAGGGCGCCGATGGCGTCGATGACGTCGCCGAATTCGGAGTAGCACATGTGGGTGTGGATCTGGGTGGAGGCGGCGGCGCCGCAGGTGGCCAGGCGGAAGGCGCCGACGGCCCAGTCCAGGTAGGCGGCGTGGTCGGCCCGGCGCAGCGGCAGCAGCTCACGCAGCGCGGGTTCGTCCACCTGGATGACGCGGATCCCGGCCTGCTCCAGGTCGTGGACCTCGTCCCGCAAGGCCAGGGCGACCTGGCGGGCGGTGTCGGCCAGCGGCTGGTCGGTGCGCACGAACGACCAGGCGAGCATGGTGACCGGCCCGGTGAGCATGCCCTTGACCGGCTTGGTCGTCTGCGACTGGGCGTAGGTCGTCCACGCCACGGTCATCGGTTCCGGCCGTGCCACGTCGCCGAACAGGATCGGCGGGCGCACGTAGCGGGTGCCGTAGGACTGCACCCACCCGTGGACGGTGTGGGCGTAGCCGTCCAGGCGTTCGGCGAAGTACTGCACCATGTCGTTGCGTTCGGGCTCGCCGTGCACGAGGACGTCCAGGCCGATGTCCTCCTGCAGGGCGATGACCCGGTCGATCTCGGCCCGCATCGCGGCTTGGTAGGCGGCGGCGTCGATGCGTCCGGCGCGGTGGTCGGCGCGGGCGCGGCGCACCTCGTCAGTCTGGGGGAACGAGCCGATGGTAGTGGTCGGCAGCAGCGGCAGGTCGAGTTGTGCGGCACGACGTTCGGCGTAGTCCCGGCGGGGCGCGCCGTCGCCGAGGGCATCCAGCCTGGCCCGTACCCGGGCGTTGACGAACTCCTCGGCCACACCGGCTGCGGGGATGCGGTCGGCGACGGCCTCCCTGCCTTCGCGCAGTGCCCGGCCGACCAGGACGACCTCGTCCACCTTCTGGCGGGCGAACGCCAGCCGCCCGGCCAGCCGGGGGTCCAGGCCGGTCTCCTCCTCGACGTCGAGGGGGACGTGCAGCAGGGAGCAGGAGGTGCCCACCACGAGCTCACCGGACAGGCCCAGCAGGGACGCGCACGTCCCCATGGCGGCGTTCAGGTCGGTGCGCCACACGTTGCGGCCGTCCACGACCCCGGCCACCAGGGTCTTGGCGGGGCCGAGCCCGCCGATGGCGCCCAGGGCCTGGCGGTTGCCCGGCCCGGCCACGAAGTCCAGCCCGATCGCCTCCACCTTGGTGGCCGCGAGCACCGGCAGCGCGTCCCTGATCTCCCCGAAGTAGGTCGCCACCAGCAGCCGCGGCCGGGACGGCAGGCTGCCCAGCCGGTCGTAGGCGCGGCGCAGCGCCGCCAGTTCCGCGTTGGAACGGTCGGCCGCCAGCACGGGCTCATCCAGCTGTACCCATTGCGTTCCTGCTCCGGCCAGCCGCTCCAGCAGTTCGGCGTACACCTCCACCAGCGGATCCAGCAGGTCCAGCGGCCGGAACCCCGTGGGAGAGCCCGGAGCGGGCTTGGACAGCAGCAGGTAGCTGAGCGGGCCGACGAGCACGGGCCGAGTCTCGATTCCCAGCCCGGCGGCCTCCCGGTACTCGGCGATCGGCTTGGCGTCGGTCGGCGCGGGAACGCGGAAACCGGTGTCCGGGCCGATTTCGGGGACGATGTAGTGGTAGTTGGTGTCGAACCACTTGGTCATCTCCAGCGGCGCCACTCCCTCGGCGCCGCGGGCCATCGCGAAGTAGGCGTCCAGCCCCTCCAGATGCCGGAACCGGCCGGGCACCGCGTCCACCAGCACGCTCATGTCGAGCATCTGGTCGTACAGCGAGAAGGTGTTCGACGGGATCAGCCCGACCCCGGCCTCCGCCAGCGTGTCCCAGGTCTGACGGCGCAGCCCCTCGGCGGCCCTTTCCAGTCCGGCGGCATCGAGGCGGCCCGCCCAGTACGCCTCGGTGGCCTTCTTCAGCTCCCGACGCCCGCCGATCCGCGGATAACCGAGCACGGTCGTGTTCATGGCGACTCTCCCTCGCGTGCCATCACCGTGGCCGCACGGGAGTCAGAGCACGACGGGCCGCCGCGTCCCAGGCCCTCCCGCGAGGCCACGGACCACCGCGCGCCGGACGGCGCGCGGGCGGAGGCAGGTCTTCGGACTCACGGGCACCGCACCTGCTGGAGGCAGGCGCGCCCTACTGGCCGTCGCTTCCCAGGCCCGAGGCCCAGTGCCATGTGACGGCGGTCGTTCCCGTTCACCGCTGCGGGGCAGTCCCGGATTCCCACCGGGTTCCCTCTTACGACACCCACCCCCGCGCAGGAGGCGGGTGAACCATCCGCGCTCCGGAGTATAGACACCCCGGATCGGCCCGCCCATGGCGACGGGGGTTGTTCGCAGACACCGATCGCCGGCTCGCCGGCCGTGCGCCGTTGAGCGTCCTGGGACGGACCGCTCAGGTGGCCGCTTCCGGCATTCCGGCCGTTGTGACGTCGGTGTTCCCGTCCGGGCGGTGAACGGGTGCACCTGTCCTATGGGCGGGATGCCCGGTCTGGGTTAGCATCCCGGGGACAACTTCAGCGTCCCGGTCGGGGGAAGCCGGTCCAAAGCCGGCGCTGACCCGCAACCGTAGGCGGCCCTTGTGGCCGTGAGCCGGAATGCCCGGCCGGGGCGCGTACGACTCTCAACTGTCGTGGTCTACAGGTGGAGTCCGGATCGCCAGGTCCGTGCCCCGCCTGCCCGCGTCGTCCGGCGCGCAGCAGGCGGTTCGTCGTTTCTGGCCGCTCCGGGGTGCCTCTCGCGACCCGAGCGAAAGGGCCTCATTCATGCACGTCACCGTCAGGCGGGTGCTCGTCCCCCTCACCGCCGGAGCCGTCGTGGTCGGCGGGGCCGCGCTGCCCGCGCAGGCCGCGCCGGACCTGTTGAAGCAGTCGGCGGTCAAGGCGGCGCAGTGGCAGTCCCGCCAGCTCAACGCCAACGGCGTCGTCTACAACCCCCAGTACCAGGTCGTCGACTGGGGCCTCACCCTGGACACGCTCATCGCTTTGCGTGCGACGGGTGTGAAGCCCGCCGTGGTCAAGAAGTCGACCGCGTACGTGGCCGGGCACGTCCGCTCCTACAACAGCTTCGACGACTGGGGCCAGCAGGGCGTGCGGCTGGCCGGTCCGACCGGCAAGCTGCTGTACGTCGCCGTCGCGACCAAGTCGAACCCGCGCAAGTTCGGCAAGTACAACCTGCGGGCCGAGTCGCTGGGCCTGATGGTGAAATCGGGCCCGGACAAGGGCCGGTTCAAGGACCGGGGCACCACCGACAACAGCAACACCTTCGGCCAGTCCTTCAACGTGCTCGGCCTGGCGCGTTCCGGCGGAGTGCCGAGGGAGGCGGTGACGTTCCTGATCCGGCAGCAGTGCAAGGCCGGTGGCTTCCGGCTGTCGCCGAACCAGTTCGGCACGCCCGCGCCGACCTGCGACAAGGCCACCAAGCCGGTGCTGGACCCCGACAGCACCGGCATCGCCGTGCAGGCGCTGCTGGCCGCCTACAAGGCGGGCGACAAGCCCGCCGGTGACGCGGCCCGCAAGGGCGCGCTGTGGCTCAAGCGCATCCAGCGCAAGGACGGCTCCTTCGGCGGCTCGGGGCCGACCGCGGCCTCCAACACCAACAGCACCGGCCTGGCCGGGCAGGCGCTACGGGCGGTCGCCGCCACGAAGCTGGTGACGCCCAAGACCGCCGGCGAACTGCGCCAAGCCGCCAACCGGGCGGGCCACTGGGTCCGCACCCACCAGCTCACCCCGGCCAACGCGGGCAAGGCCAGGCCGGACGTCGGCGCCATCGCCTACAACCGGGCCGCCCTGCGCACGGCGGCCGAGGACGGCATCACCCAGGTCACCCGGGACCAGTGGCGGCGGGCCACCCCGCAGGCTCTGCTCGTGCTGGCCAGGGTCTCCCTGGCCGACATCGGCAGATGAGATCGGGACGAGCGATCGCGGTGGTGCTGGCCGCCGCGATCGCGGTGCTGCACACGCCCCCGGCGCAGGCCGACCCGCGCCGGGGCACGCCCGGCTTCTGCCCGGACGCAGGCGGTGTCACGGTCGTCATCGACTTCCAGGAGCTGGGCGGACCGTCGATCGTCCGCTGCGCCCCCGGCCCGCAGGACACCGGGCTGGCGGCGTTGCAGAACGCCGGAATCTCGGTCACCGGCACCGCACGGTGGGGGCTGGGGTTCATCTGCCGGATCGAGGGCAAGCCCGGCCCGTCCAGCGAGCCGTGCATCGACACCCCGCCCGCCAGCGCGTACTGGTCGTACTGGCACGCGCCCAACGGCGGCACCTGGCACTACAGCGACTGGGGCGTGAAGAACCGCAGACCACCGCCCGGCAGCTTCGAGGGCTGGTCGTTTTCCAAGAACCGCACCGCCGCCACCAACCCGCAGCCGCGGATCGCCCCCGTCCGCCCAGAACGCCCGAAGGACCCGGACTCCCCGGCCCCGCGGTCCTCGGGGAGACCATCGCCGAGCACATCCGCGTCCCCGCCCCCGTCCGCATCCCCGTCCGCATCTGCCAGCTCGACGCCCACCGTCTCCGACAGCGCCGAGCCGACTCCAGGCCCGACCGACACCCCGACGCAGGCTCCGGGCTGGACCGGCGGCGCGGAACTGCCCCCGGCCGTGCCGTCGGCCGCCTCGGAGCCGATGCCCGTCTCCACCGCCCTGGGCATCGGGTTCCTGCTGTCCCTGCTCATCGCCGCCGTCTACGCGACCGTGGTACGGGCCCGCCGTGACCGCCGGTGACCGTACGGCTGCCGCGCAACCTGCACCCCGGCGCCTGGTGGCTGTGGGCGCTCGGGCTGGCCACCGCCGCCAGCCGCACGACCAACCCGCTGCTGTTGCTGCTGATCGCCGCGGCGGCGGGCCTGGTCGTGGTGAACCGGCGCAGCCAGGCCCCCTGGACGCTGGCGTTCCGCCTGTACCTGCTGCTGGGATGTTGTGTGGTGACGGGCCGGGTGGTGTTCCGGATCATCTTCGGCGGCGGTGAGGGCGAGCACATCCTGTTCACCCTGCCGCAGATCCCGCTGCCCGCCTGGGCGGCCGGGATCCGGCTGTTCGGGCCGGTGGCCGCCGAGCAACTGCTGGGCGGCCTGTACGACGGGCTGCGGCTGGCGACGATGCTGATCTGCCTGGGCGCCGCCAACGCGCTCGCCAACCCCAAACGGATGCTCAAGGCCATGCCGTCCGCCCTGTACGAGGTGGGGGTGGCCGTCACGGTGGCGTTGTCGGTCGCCCCCCAGCTCGCCGAGAGCGTCCTGCGGGTCCGCCGGGCGCGCAAACTGCGGGGCGGGGCCCAGCGCGGGATGCGGGCGCTGCACGGCATCGTCATCCCCGTCCTGGAGGACTCCCTGGACCGTTCCCTCGCCCTGGCCGCCGCGATGGACTCCCGCGGCTACGGCCGTACCGGCGACCTGCCGCGCCGGATCCGGCTCCTCACCGGCGCCCTGGTCCTGGCCGGCCTGTCGGGGGTGTGCGTCGGCGTGTACGGGGTCCTGGACGCGACCACGCCCCGCTATCTCGGCCTGCCGATGCTCGGCACAGGGCTGCTGGTGGCGACCGCCGGGTTCGTCATCGGCGGGCGCGGCGTGCGCCGTACCGTGTACCGGCCCGATCGCTGGCGTCCGGCCGAGACGCTGGTGGCGCTGTGCGGGCTGGGCACCGGCGCGCTGCTCTTCCTCACCGCCGAAGTGGACGCCGCCGACCTGTACCCCTCGCTCAGCCCACTGTCCTGGCCCGAACTTCCCCTGCTGTCCGCGTTCGCCGTCCTGGCCGGAGCACTGCCGGCCTGGCTGGCCCCGCCCCCGCCCCGGAGCTCCGTGTGATCGAGTTCGACGCCGTCACCGTCATCTACCCCGACGCCGCCGAACCGGTGCTGTCCGGGGTGGACCTGCGGATCGGGGAAGGGGAGCTGTGCCTGGTGGCCGGGCCCACCGGATCGGGCAAGTCCACGCTGCTCGGCGCGGTCAACGGGCTCGTGCCGCACTTCACCGGCGGGCTGCTGCGCGGCCGGGTACGGGTCGCCGGGCGCGACACCCGCACCCACCGGCCCCGCGAGTTCGCCGGACACGTCGGGGTGGTGGGCCAGGACCCGCTGGCCGGATTCGTCACCGACACCGTGGAGGAGGAACTCGCCTACGGCATGGAGCAGCTCGCCGTGCCCGCCGCGGTGATGCGCAAGCGGGTGGAGGAGACGCTGGACCTGCTGGGCATCGCCGAACTGCGCCGCCGCCCGCTGCGGGACCTGTCCGGCGGCCAGCAGCAGCGGGTCGCGATCGGCTCGGTGCTCACCGCCCACCCCCGCGTCCTGGTGCTGGACGAGCCCACCTCCGCCCTGGACCCGACGGCCGCCGAAGACGTGCTGGCCGCCGTCACCCGGCTGGTTCACGACCTCGGAGTGACCGTGCTGATGGCCGAGCACCGGATGGAACGGGTCGTGCAGTACGCCGACCGGATGCTCTACCTGCCCGGCGACGGCCGGGTGCTGGACGGCCCGCCCACCGACGTCCTGGCCGGCGGGCCGGTGCTGGCGCCGCCGGTGGTCGAGCTGGGACGGCTGGCCGGGTGGGAACCGCTGCCCCTGTCGGTCCGCGACGCCCGCCGCCGGGCCCCGGCCCTGCGAGCCCGGCTCGCCGGACGGCCACGCCCGTCGCGTCCGGAGCCCGGGAGCGCGGCGGCGCTGACGGCCCGGCAGATCGTGGTCCGCTACGGCGAGATCATCGCCGTCCGCAAGGTCGACCTCGACCTGCGCGTCGGAGAGGTCGTGGCGCTGATGGGGCGTAACGGATCGGGCAAGTCGTCCCTGCTGTGGGCCCTGCAAGGCTCCGGCCGCCGCCGGCACGGCACCGTGGACGTGACGGGCCGGGACCCCGCCGAGCTGCCGGCGCGCAAGGCCCGGCGGCTGGTCGGCCTCGTCCCCCAGACGCCGTCGGACCTGCTGTACCTGAACAGCGTGGCCGCCGAATGCGCCCAGGCCGACCGCGAGTCCGATGCTCGGCCGGGCTCGTGCCGTGCCCTCCTGGACCGGCTGGCCCCGGGCATCGACGACGCGGTACATCCCCGTGACCTGTCCGAGGGGCAACGGCTCGCGCTCGTCCTGGCGATCCAGCTCACCGCCGCACCTCCCGTGCTGCTGCTCGACGAACCCACCCGGGGCCTGGACTATCTCGCCAAGGCCCGGCTCAGCGAGATCGTCACCGAGCTGGCCGCGGCGGGCCACGCCGTCGTGCTGGCGACCCACGACGTGGAGTTCGTCGCGGGCACCGCATCCCGGGTGGTCGTCATGGCCGAGGGCGACGTGGTCGCCGACGGCCCCACAGTCGAGGTGGTGGTCTCCTCGCCCGCGTTCGCCCCGCAGGTCGCCAAGGTCCTCAGCCCCGACCCCTGGCTCACCGTCGCCGAAGTGGAACAGGCCCTGACATGACCCACGCCGTCCGGATCAGGCCACGCACGGCCGTCGCGCTCGCGCTCGCCTCCGCCGCCGGGCTGGCGATGTTCTGCTGGCCGCTGCTCATCACCCCCGAGCCGGCGGGCATCGCGCACACCTCCGACGCACCACTGATCTTCATCGTGGTGGTGCCGGTGCTCATCGCGATCGTCCTCGCGGAGATCACCTCCGGCGGCATCGACACCAAGGCGCTGGCCATGCTCGGAGTCCTGTCGGCCATCAACGCCGCGCTGCGCCCGCTGGGGGCCGGAGTCGCCGGGATCGAGACCGTGTTCTTCCTCCTCGTCCTGGCCGGGCGGGTGTTCGGACCCGGTTTCGGCTTCGTGCTCGGCTCCACCTCCCTGTTCGCCTCGGCACTGCTGACCGCCGGGGTCGGGCCGTGGCTGCCGTTCCAGATGCTGTCCTCTTCCTGGGTCGGACTGGGCGCGGGCCTGCTGCCCCGGAACGTGCGCGGCCGCCGGGAGATCGCCATGCTCGCCGTGTACGGCGTCTGCTCCGCCTACTTCTTCGGCTTCATCATGAACCTGTGGTTCTGGCCCTACACCACCGGAGTCGACACCCAGGTCTCCTACGTGGCGGGCGCGCCCGTCCTGGAGAACCTGCATCGCTTCGCCGTCTTCACCGTGGTCACCTCGACGTTCGGCTGGGACACCGGACGTGCCCTGACCAACCTGGCCGCCATCGTCATCGTCGGCCCCGCCGTGCTGGCCGCCCTCCGCCGGGCCTCCCGTCGGGCCGCCTTCGACGCCCCGGTCGCCTTCGACACCCTTTGCGTGGACGAACGGCAATGGCCTGAAGGAAAGCCCGTACGAACGAACCGGTGACACATTCCCCTCATGTGCGGGGACATGGGGGCAGGTTATATTCGACATGATCGTCCGCTTCGGCGCACGGTCGGCACAACCGAAGACGTTCCCGGGTGGGGGAAGCCGGTCCGAAGCCGGCGCTGACCCGCAACCGTAGGCGGCCCTCGTGGCCGCGAGCCGGAATGCCCGTCCGGGAGCGATGCAACGACTCACTTCTGTCGAGGTCTGCAGGGTGGAGTCCGGGCTCCCGGTCCCTACCCCTGACGGCGCGCACGCGCCTCGGGGGTTTCGTGTTCTGCGGGGCCAGACGCCTTCCCGAGGCCGCCATCGAAAGGATCGCGGATGCGAAGGCTCGTCATCATCACCGCCACCGCCGCCGTCACGGCCTCCAGCGGCCTGCTGCCGGCGCAGGCAGATGTCACGCGGACACCGGCGCCGGCCCGCACCGGTACGGCGGGCCCGTGCCCGACCGCCTCGGGCGTGACGGTCGTCGTCGACTACCAGGAACTGGGCGGCGCAACCGAGGTGCGGTGCGCTCCCGGCGCCCAGCCCAGCGGCCTGGCCGCGCTGGAGAACGCCGGTTTCACCGTCACCGGAACCCAACGGTGGGGCAAGGCGTTCGTGTGCCGCATCAACGGCAAGCCCACCGCCGCCACCGAGCCGTGCATCGACACCCCGCCCGCCAGCGCCTACTGGTCGTACTGGCACGCCCCCAACGGCGGGAGCTGGACCTACAGCTCTCTGGGCGCCGGCAGCTACGTTCCCCCACAGGGAAGCTGGGAGGGCTGGTCCTTCTCCAAGAACAAGACCCCCACCACCAACCCGCCCCCGCGCGTGACCCCGGTACGCCCGTAGCCGCGTGCTCAAGCGATGCCGAACAAGACGAGCCGGCGACGCACAGTGAGCAGAGCCACGCAGAAGACGCGAAGGAGACCCAGGCGAAGTAGAGGTTGGGCAGGCCGCAGCCGAGACGAACGCCCGGCAGCCAGCCGCACGGGATCGGCACCACGCAGTCGTCGGCCATCGAAGCGATCACGACCGACCGGATGTCCCGGGCGGCCCGCAGCAGGGCCGCCCGGGACATCCCGATCACCATCGGCGCGATGCCCGGCAGGACCCAGGGTGTCGCAGACCGGACCCGGCCGGCTTGCGGCTCTTCGTCATGGGGCGTTCGGTGAGGCGGTCCAGGTAAACACCGCCCAGGTCTTGTCCGAGCCGGGATGGGGCAGCGGGCAGGCTCGCCGCCAGCCGTGGCGCTGGTAGAGGCGCGCGGCGGGCGAGTCGAGGAGCGTGGACAGCCAGGCCCTCGGCCATGGGGCGGTGATGGTCGTCAGGAGCCGGCCGCCGATCCCGCGACCGCGTGCCCGGGGCGCGACCATGAGTTCGGCGATCTCGAATGCGCCGCGCGTCAGGTCGTGCGCGGCGGTCGATCCGATGGCCGCCGTGAGGCGTGCGTAGACGTCGCAGCCCGTCAGGTTCGGTGGAGTGGGCCAGCCGTAGCAGAGCGCCAGGAGCGTGCCGTCGGTGTCGCGGACGGCCAGTGCCCGGAAACCGGGTCTGCACACGGCCCGTGACAGGCGCAGGCCGCAGGCGGCCAGTTCCTCCTCGGTCTCGTTCCAGGGCGGCTCGGAGAAACAGCTCCGGTACAGCGGCTCCACCTGGTCGCTGAGTGCGAGCGTGGCGGCGGCGTCGAGGTGTTCAGCCGACAGGCTCATCCTGCCTCCCGAGGGTGTCGGAAGCCTCTCGTCCAGGTGCGGCCGAGCGTGGACGTGTGGCCAGGGCGTAGGTGATGGTCAGGGCGGTGAGGGCGATGCCGCTGATCCAGGGCGGGGCGTGCAGGCCGAAGGCGTCGGCGAGGAGGCCCCGGCCAGGGCGCCCGCCGGGACGGCCGTCATGGAGAAGGCGCGGTTGGCGCCGTTGACGCGCCCCAGCAGGTCGGGGGGCACCAGCCGTTGGCGCAGGGAGACCGACAGCACGTTCCAGACGGTGAAGGCGAATCCGGTGCCGCCCCAGGCGAGCGCGGCCGTCGCCGGGGTGGGGAACAGCGCGAGCGTCAGGTCGATCGCGGCGGTGGCGGCCAGCGCGCCGATCTGCAGGGCACGCTGGGGGAACCGCCGGGTGAGCAGAGGTGTCACCGCCGCTCCGAGCACGCCGCCGATGGCGCCGATGGCGAGCATGAGGCCGTAGCCAGCGTCGGAGACGCCCATCGGGCCGGTGGCCAGCAGGACGAGGGTGGACTCCCAAGCCATGGTGAGGAACGTCAGGACCGTGCCGGTGAGCACGACGACGCGAACTGGGGGGCGGCGAGCAGCCAGCGCATGCGCGTGCGGGTGGTCGGCCAACCCGTAGGTGATGCGCCCGCCGATCTCCAGGGTGTGCACGAGCTGGAGCCGCTCGAAGACGGCCAGCGTCCGGTACACGGTCGACAGATCAAGACGCCCCGATACGGCCGCCCGCCGATGGATGGCCTCGACCGTCAGATGCCCGTCGGCACCAGCGAGAACGTTCAACAGCAGGACGCGTGAACGGGTGCGGCGGTGACCCGCCGCGCGCAGCCGGGCCAGCGCCCAGCCGCACCGCCGCACGGGGTCGGGGGGGGAGCGGGCCCGGGGGGCGACATTCCTGCATTGTTGATGCAGTTGCGAGGAGTTTGCAATAGTGACCTCATGACGACGTACTCACTGCCGGACCTGCCCTACGACTACGCCGCGCTGGAGCCGGCGATCACCGGGGAGATCCTGGAGCTGCACCACGCCAAGCACCACGCCGCCTACGTCAAGGGCGCCAACGACACGCTGGAGAAGCTGGCTGAGGCGCGCGACAAGGAGCAGTACGGCGGCCTAGTGGGACTGGAGAAGACGCTGGCGTTCAACCTGTCCGGGCACGTGCTGCACTCGATCTTCTGGGACAACCTGTCCCCGGACGGCGGCGACCGCCCCGACGGTGAGCTGGCCACAGCGATCGACGAGCACTTCGGTTCCTTCGAGGCGTTCAAGGCGCAGCTGACCACCGCCACCGCCACCGTGCAGGGATCGGGCTGGGGCGTGCTCGGCTGGGAACCGCGCGGACAGCGGCTGATCGTCCAGCAGGTGTACGACCACCACGGCAACGTCGGCATCGGCGCCACCCCGCTGCTGGTGTTCGACGCCTGGGAGCACGCCTACTACCTGCAGTACCGCAACGTCCGCCCGGACTACGTCGCCAAGCTGTGGGACCTGGTCAACTGGAACGACGTCGCCGCCCGCCTCACCGCCGCCAAGAACGCCTGACCCGGCCGGGCCCACGAACCGCGGCGCCCACCAGGCCGGGATCATGCTCAGAACACGTTCCCTCACGGCCCGGTGGGCGCCGCTTCGCATTCTCCACCCATCACCGGCGGCCTATACGGCGGTCCCGGCTTCGATGACCGAGGTCTCGTCCTGTCCGACGATGGCCGCGCAGGCGGTGCATGGCAGCCTCGACGCCGCGCTACGGCGAGGGACCGGCCACCAGCCCACGGCAACCCGGTCGTCACCTGCCGCCGCACCTGCGCATCCAGATCCCGTCAACACAGTGCGGACATGTTCAGTCCTGGGCAGCGGTACGGCCGGTGGCCGCCGGCAGTGACCTCGGATCCCGGCTGCGGCAGTGGGTGTGCGTGTTACCACTGACACGAAACCTAGCAGGGCGCGGTACCGCTCAACCTGGTCACCGACATCCTGCACTGGGGCACCCCCGACCCCTGGAAGCGGTGGTTCGCCCTCAAGGACCGCACCGACGACGCCCGCGGGTTCGAAGCCGCCTACGCCGTCATCCTGCGGTTATTCCATGACGTACTGGCCGTCATGGCCCCGTCCCCGATCCCGGGAACAAGCGGACCCCCTGCCATGAGGCCGACCGGCTCATGGCCACCGCCGACCAGGAAACCCTCCAAGCCCGCCAAGCCCTGCTGATCCGCGCCAGCAACCAGATCCTCGAAGCCTCTACGCCTGCGTCCGGCACACCCTCGCCGAACACTGGGACGGCTCACTCGGCGTCGACGCCACCGTCATCGCCGCCTTCCCGCACCAAGGGCCCCTTCACCTCAACCGATCCCGACGCCGGCGTGGACTCAAGGCCCGGCCCCTCGCCAACCGGCCCCTCGCAACGAGACTCCAAGAGCCGACCAGACCCAGGTCGCGAAGAGGCGGGAGCCCGGCGACCCCACCGAGACCTACAGGAAGACCCGGCGTGAGATCACGCCGTGCCCCGCCTCGCCATGGCCCCACAGTTCGAAGTGCTCGCCGGGGGCGAGGACGTCCAGGGCCGTCTCATCGGTGAGCGTCATGGTGACGACGTGGTCGGTGTCGCCCGGCACTAGCGGCTCCTGGTCGTCGGTGGACAGCACCGCGTCGAAGAAGCAGATCCGCTCCGGCTCGTCCCGATGGACGCGTATGACGAGGTGGCGGATCGCACTGGACCGATCCCATGTTCGCGCGGCGGCCGGATCGATGGTGACGAGCGCGCGGAACCGAAACGTCCCCATGTCCCCTCACCTCCCCCGTTCGCCGTTCCCGGAAAGCCCGATCCGTACCGCGGACCACCGCTTCGGCCGATCACGCGGCCGTGATCTGAGAGGCAGAGGAACCCCGCAGGTGACGGTGCCCAGGAGGTGCCGGAGACCGGGAGGCAGAGAGGTCGTCAAACGGCACGGCCGCCGACCGGACCGTCTGCTGTGGCGGCCGCCGATCCGCCTTTACCGGTTCGGCCTGGGCAGGCTGCCGAGCCGCCGGTTCATGCTCCTCACGCACACCGGAAGGGTCTCGGGCGAGCCGCGTCAAGCGGTCATCCAGATCCGGGCGCCGGGCATGCCTGGCCGCGTTCGTCCTCGGCATCCTCTTCATGCCGCGCATCCCGGCCGCGGAACCCCCTCCGGTTCGATGACCATGCCGGTTCGATGACCATGGCGCTCAGAGGGAGCGGGTCTCGCCGCTGCGGTCCCGGTAGGCGGCTCGGACATCGCCGTCCAATGCCCGGTGGACACGGTCGACCATGTCCTGGACCTGTTCGGCGTCGTGGTCAGTGGGGAACCGACGAAACCACTGTGACCTGCTCCGACGGCCAGGCGTCCCGAGCGGTGATTCCGCGCTAAGGAAGATCATCTTCCGGCCTGCTGGGTCGGGCGGAGGTCTGCCGACCCAGTCGTTCGTCCGGTCGGTGGTGGTGGGAACGGTTCCGTCGGTAGGGGTTGGGTCAGGCGCGACAGCTGCTGTAGGGCGCGATAGAACAGCTGCAGGGAACCTCTGTGTGGCTGGGAAGGCAGGGGGCAGGCACAAGGCCTGAGGCGGGGTGCGAGAGGGTGCGGGCATGAGAGGTGTGGCAGAGGTCTCCCCGGCGGCCGTGGATGCGGCCGCCTCTGCGCTCTCGGCGGTCACCGGGTTCGCCGCGTCGTCGCGGGTACGGCTTCAGGGCACCCATGCCGTGCTGACCTATGGTCTTGATCGATCTGAGGTCGAGCGTAGACGGCTGGTCGGCTTGGGGGCCGTCACCTCACCTGGAGCCCTGCGGCTCCTGCTGGGTCTGCCCATCGGCGTTCCGGTGCCGATGACCAGGTTGGGGCGGGGCGAACGGGCTGCGCTGCGGTCGGCTCCGCGGGGCGTGGTGCGCGTCGAAGCCGGGTCTGTGATCAGGCTGGCGGTTCCGCCGGTCGAGGTTGGGTTGGCGATGGTGCCGGCTCGGTCATGGCGGCAGGGCCTGGAACTCGCCGGGAGGTTCGCGCCGTTCTGCTCGCGGGCGATGGTGCTGCGCAGGCGCCCGCGTGATCTCGATGTGCTGCGGATGGAGGCCGACTTCTACGGCATCGGGGTGATCGTCGCCGACGAAGCCGAGCCGGAGATCGTCGTTCCACCGCAGCCGTTCGAGCGTCGGCGGTTCACCGCGGCGGGATGGCTCTTCCTCGAAGAGACGTATCAGCAGGTCGCCTTGGCGGAAGGTCGCTGATCAGGCACCGGTGGTGGTGTCTGCGCTGATGGGCAGGGTGGCCCACTTCTCCAGCGGGCGGGACGGCTTGAACTTGCCTGGCTGCCCGATCCGGTTGTTCTCCAGGGCGTGGGCATCGACGGCGAGCTTGCAGCGGCCCTGCCACCAGCGCTGCCGGTCGGTGAGCGTCGGCTGCTCCAAGAAGTCGGGCAGCCAGCTGTTCCAGGTGGCGCTGTTGTGGGCGTGGGCTGCCGCCTTCGCCGCATCGGTCCGGTCGAAGAAGGCGTCCAGGTACCTGCCGTCGCACCGGGCGCAGTGGCAGCGCGGGGGCGTGGTGTTGGCGTAGGCGTCGGCCAGGAACTTGGCGGTGCTGAACCGCAGCAGTTCGGGGACCAGGACGGACGGGTAGTTCGGGCCGCCTCCTGAGCTTTCGGCTCGCTCGCCGGCGGGCACCAGGTGCCGTACCGAGCCGCCGGCGCCGATTGCTGCGAATCCGCCGCCGTGGGCCAGGGCGTCGAACCCTGCCAGGTCGGTGCGCCACAGCCCGGTGCCGGGCACGTCGGCCAGCAGCCCGCGCAGGTTCTCCGGAGCCTTGGCGAACTGCTGCAGCGGGTCGTACTGCCCGCCGAGGATCAAGGCGACCGGATGGCGGATGGCGCGGATCACGGCGGTGAGCTGAGTTCTCCCCTCCGTCCGCAGCCAGCTGATCGATACCGGCAGCGGGACGACGACGTCGTCGCGCTCGAGCTCGTTCACCGTCTTCATGACGGCCTTCAACGAGGCCGAGTCTCCCGCCCTCACGTAGCGAGTGGGTGCGATCGCGAAGGTCGCGCCCCGGTCGAGCTGTTCCTGCAGGGCACTGTCGAGGTCACCGCCGAACAGGACTCCCTCGGGGAGGGAGAACGGGGCATCGGGTGTGGCGACCTCTCTCTCGTAGGCCGCGCAGTCCTCGGCCAGCACGCCGGTGAAGGTCCCCGCCAGCTCACGGAGCCGGGCCGAGCAGTCACGCCCGCACAGCACCAGCCCGCCATGATCGGGGTCGAGGTAGTCGGGGGACTCCCGCAGCAGCCTGGCCCGCTCCAGCACCAGGATGCGCTGGGCGACCGCCCGGGCAGCCGTGCCCTGAGCGTCGGAGGAAGAAAGCAAAGAGCCCGACGCAGAGCGGGGCTGTGCGGTGGTGCGGTCGTTCATGTGCTCACCCCGTGAGACTCAACCGGTAGCGGGGAGCCCGGCCGAGCCGGGCTCAGGGGAAAACAGCCGGACGAACTCCTCCGGGAGCACGCCCACCAGGTCGGCGGCGCGATCGAGACCGTGCTCGTGGACGAGCCGCTGCGCCGCGGCGGGCACCACGCGCGGAACCTCGCGCCAGATCTCTCCCGGCTCCTGGGTGCGGTAGCCGAGAGTGGACATCTCGATCATCAGGTTGCGGTACTGCCACTCGCTGATCACCGCGAGCGTCAGCGCCTTGCGGGCCAGGGCCGCCATGGACACTCCCCAGCGCCGTTTGAGGTCCAGCAGCCGGGTGAGGTCCAGAGGCGGGTTCAGCTCGGCGGCGATGTCGCTCGCGGGCATCAGCAGTTCGCTGGCGAACTCGTCGGCCTGACGCTCCTGCACAGCGGTGGTGCCGGGTTCGGGGTGCATCACGATATGGCCGAGTTCATGGGCGAGGCTGAACCGGAAGCGGTCGGCCGGCGCATGCGCGCTCAGCAGGAACAACGGAGCCTCCCGTCCGTCCCACTGGCTCACCGCGTCCAGGTCACGGGTCTCCAGGTCACGGACCAGGACCAGGCCACCGGCCCGCTCGATCGCCCCCACCAGATCGGGGATCGGCCCGGTCGGCAGATTCCACAGCTTGCGCAGTGACTGCGCCGCCTCAGCCGGGGTGTCCAGATCACTCACCGCGATCCGCTCGAACCGGTGCCGCCGCTGCGCCTCGGAACCGATCAGAGCCCTGACCTGCAGCCGCGCCAGAGCGAGCTGCGCATGGATGCGGCGCAGCGCCTGCGCGCCCAGGGCGGCCTTCTTGCGGTGGTGGACCAACCCGATGCCGATCCCTGACAGCTCCGGATCCGCACACAACACCCCAGCCGGATACTCCAGCGCTTTGGCGTAGAGGGCGAGCCGGTCACCTTCGACGGCAAGTCGCCCGGCCTCGGCCTTGCTGACGTACCCCTGGCTCACCCGTTCACCGGCCAGGGCCGACATCGCCGCGGCCAGAGAGGTCTGGGTCATCCCCCGCGACTCACGAGCCAGCACCAGCATGCTCGCCTGCGCCGTCGTGCCCGGAAGGCTGCCCACACCTCACCTCCAAACCACAGTGAACACCACCCGACATCCCTCACTCTACTCCATCAAAATATTCCTTGTGACGTGGCGGCGCTGTGGCGACGTAGGAACGAGCACTCGTTCACCCTCTCGCAGGAGGCGTCCCTGACAGCGCGGTACTGCCGCACGGCCTCGGATCTGTCATCGAAAGCGTGGACAGCTACCGATGGCCAGTACGGCGGCGATCGCCGCGATGACGGCAAGGAGGGCGAAGAGAGCGGGGTAGCCGCCGAGGGTAGTGGCGAGGGCGGCTCCGGCCCAGGGGGCGATGGCTCCGGCGATGGTGGTGGGGGCGGCCAGGATGCCCGACAGGGTGGCGTAGGAGGCGGTGCCCCAGCGGTCGGTGACGGCGGTGGCCTGCAGGAGGGTGGCGATGCCGCGGGTGGTGCCGGCCAAGACCGCGACCGTGACCAGCAGGACGACCGGTCCGGGGAGGACGGCCAGGGCGGCGGTGGTGGCGGCCGACAGGGCCAGGATCCCTACGGTGCGGGAACGGACGGTGGTGCGGCGGGTCAGCGCCCCGTAACCCAGGCGTCCGGCGACCTGCCCGAGGCCGCCGAGGCCGAGTGCCCAGGCGGCGGTGGTGGGGGTGGCGCCGCGGGTGGTGAGCAGGGTGATGAGGTTGGTCAGGACGGCGTACATGGCGAACGCCGACAAGGTGAGGGCGGCGGCCAGCATCCAAAACGGGCGGCTGCGGGTAATGCGTCGTACCTGGGTCGTGCGGTGATGTGCGGCTGTCGTGTCGTGGTGCGGGTGGTTGTGGGGTGGGGGCCAGGGGCGGCGCAGGGCCAGGGCGTGCAGGGGGATGGTGACGGCGGCCAGGATGGCGGCGAGGGTGAGGTAGACGCCGCGCCAGGACAGGTGGGCGGCCAGCGCGTCGGTGAGGGGCGCGAAGACGGTGCTGGCCAGCCCGGCGACCAGGGTGAGGGTGGTCAGGGCGGCCAGGTGGCGGGGGCCGTAGTAGCGGGTGAGGGCGGCGAAGGCGGGCTGGTACAGCACCGCCGCCTGGGCGACCCCGGCCAGCATCCAGGCCACGGCGAACCAGGCCAGTGACGGCGCGAGCGCCAGGCCGACGACGGCGGTGGTCGCCAGGACGGATCCGGTGGTCATCAGCGCATGGGGGCCGTGCCGGTCCAGCAGGCGGCCGACGGGGATGCCGACCAGGGCCGCGATCACCAGGGCGGCGGAGAAGGCGGCGGTGATGGCGGGGGTGGACCAGCCGGTGTCGACGGTGATGGCCGGGGCCAGGACCGGGAAGGCGTAGTAGAGCACGCCCCAGCTGGTGATCTCGGTGATGCACAGGGCGGTCAGCACGCCGTGCGGGGGCCTGCCGGTCCCGGCGGTCGTGGTCGCCGGGACCGGTGCGGCGGAGGAAGAAGCCATGTGCTCGGCTCGGGTGTCGCGGGTCGGGTCAGGCGCCGCCGCGTTCGGCGTCGCCGGAGTAGCCGTGCAGATGGCCGGTGGCGAACCCGACACCGGCGGGGGCGCCGATGCCGATGGTGACCGGTTCCGGCGCCGAGCCGCCGCAGCACGAGGACGCCTGGTCCTGCTGGACCGCTGCCGGCTCACCGGCTTCATCCTCGGTAGGCAGGTCGGTGGAGCACACGCCGGTGGCGGGCAGGTCGAGCTGGACGGTGTCGGCGGCCTCCCTGTCGCCGGCCAGGGCGGCGGCGATGGAGCGGACCTGCTCGTACCCGGTGGCCATCAGGAAGGTCGGAGCACGGCCGTAGCTCTTCATCCCGGCCAGGTAGAAACCCTGCTCCGGGTGGGCCAGCTCCCGTTCACCGTGCGGGGGGACGGTGCCGCAGGAGTGGAAGTTGGGGTCGATCAGCGGGGCCAGCTTGACCGGGGCCTCGGTGGCCGGGTCGAGGTCGACGCGGACCTCGCGCAGCATGTCCAGGTCGGGCCGAAAACCGGTGGCGGCGACCACGACATCGGCCGCCAGGACGCGCTCACCATCGGGCGTGGCGCCGATGACCTCGACCGAACCGGTGACCGGTCCGCCGTCGGGGACGGTGAAGCGGGTGATGGTGAAACTGCGGACCAGCTCGATCGCCCCGGAGGCGACGGCCCGCTTGAGGCGGGTGCCGAGCGCGCCCCGGGCGGGCAGCCCGTCGGCGTCACCGCCCCCGTACAGGCGGGCGACCGAGGCGCCGCGAACGGCCCAGGTGATACGGGTGCCCGGCTCCGTTTCGGCGAGTTCGACGAGGGAGAGCAGAGTATTGGCGGCCGAGTGGCCCATGCCGACCACCAGGGTGTGGTGGCCGGAGAACCGGTGGCGGTCGCGGCCGAGGACGTCGGGCAGCGGACCGGTGATGTGGTCGGCGGCCTGTTCTTCGCCGGGGGCGGGCAGGCCGGAGTGGCCGAGCGGGTTGCGGCGGCCCCAGGTGCCCGAGGCGTCGATGACGGCACGGGCCCGCAGGTCGCGGACGGTGCCGTCCGCCTCGACGGCGCGCACCAGCAGCGGACGCTCCTCGCGGTCGACGGTGCGGGTGACGTCGACGCCATGGCGGGTCACCGCGATGACGCGGGTGCCGGTGCGTATGCGGCCGGCCAGCGCCGGGACCTGCGACAGCGGGATCAGGTAGTCACGGACCAACTCGGCGCCGGTCGGCAGCGCGTCGGCGGGCGGGGCGGTCCAGCCGGTGGCCTCCAGCAGGCGGCGGGCGGCGGCGTCGATGTCGTACCGCCACGGGGAGAACAGCCGCACGTGCCCCCACTCACTGATCGCCGCCCCGACCTGCTCACCGGCCTCCAGAACGAGGAAGTCCAGACCGCGCTCGGCCAGGTGCGCCGCAGCCGCGAGACCGATCGGCCCGGCCCCGATCACCACCACCGGCAGCTCGTCCCCGCCCTCGGAGCCGGTGACGCAGCCGCAGCCGGCGTCGGTCTTGGCCTGCCGCGCGGTGGTCGCCGGGTCGACGGACTGCTCGCCGGGGGTGCAGCAGGCGCTCACCCCGCAGCACGCCTCCGCCGCCTGGGCGGCGTCCGTGCCGGGCTCGATGGCTGGCTCGGTGGTCGGGCTGGTGCTCTCGCTCATGGTGTCCTCCGTTGTCCTCGATCCAGACGGGCGGTAGGGGCGGGGTCAGAGCCGGGCGCGCAGGGCGGCGGTGGTGACGCGGTCACGGTGGGCGGCCGATCGGCAGGCGCGGGTGCAGACCTCGCCGCCGCGCTCGTGGAACACCACCGACGACGCCTGGACGCGGGCATGGTGTGCGGCCAGCCGGGTGAGCAGCGCCTTCACAGCGACCTCCTGTTTAGAAATCTATCTAAGTAGCGTCAGCTTGCATCACTGACTAGATGGATGTCAAATTAGATGCATGTCTAAACTGCCTGTGGTGGACGCCTCCCTCGCCTGCTGCGCCCCGTTGAGCGACCCAGCCCTGTCGGAACAGGAGGCGGCCGAGCTGGCCAGGGTGTTCAAGGCGCTGGCCGACCCGGTCCGGCTCAGGTTGCTGAACCTGATCGCCTCTCAAGAGGGAGGGGAGGCGTGCGTGTGCGATCTGACCGGGCCGTTCGAGCTGACCGGGCCGACGATCTCCCACCATCTGAAGGTGCTGCGCCAAGCCGGGCTGATCACCGGTGAGCGACGTGGGACCTGGGTGTACTACCAGGTGATCCCCGAGGCGCTCACCCGCCTGTCGGGCCTGTTCGCCCTGCCGGCGCTCACCAGCGCCTGACCCCGGCTCATCGGCGGACGCCCGCCGGAGCACTGCCGACCTGCTGCCTGCGCAGGCGGGTCAGGACGTGGCGGGCGTCGGCGCCGACGCCGCGCAGGGTGGCGGAGGCGAACGAGCGCTGCCACTCCAGACCGACGAACCCCAGCCCGGGATGGGCGAGGGAGACGCCGCCCCGATGGCGCGGCTGCCCGTCGGCGTCCAGCGCACCGTCCAGGCCGGTGAGGTAGCCCAGGCCGGGCCGGTAGCCGGTGGCCAGCAGCGCCACGTCGACGTGCTCGCGTGTTCCGTCGCTCCAGGTGATGTGGTCGCCGTCCAGGCGGGTGAACATCGGGCGGCGGTCGGGGTTGCCGGTGGCGATCCGGGCCCGGTAGGTGCCGGTGTCGAACACCGGGGTGCCCTGGCCGCCGGTCAGCAGCGGCCGCGCCCATCCGGCGGCGTCCAGCCCACTCCAGGCCAGCCACAGGTGCATGTCCTTGCCCAGCACCTTCTGCGCCATGAATCGCAACGGATGCCGCGTGGCCAGGCTCACGCGCGCATGGCCGGCCAGCTCGATGGCGATCTGCACCGCGGAGTTCCCGCCGCCCACGATCACGATCCGCGTGCCGGCCAGCGGCTCGGGCCGCCGGTACTGCGACGAATGCAGCACCGTTCCGGTGAAGGAGTCCAGGCCCGGCAGCGCCGGGCGGTACGGGCGACTGAACGCCCCCGTCGCGGCGATCACCAGGGGCGCGATGAAGGCCTGGCCACCGGCGGTGACAACCTCGAACCCGTCCGCGCCGGCTGCGGTCACCTTCGTCACGCGGTGACCGGTGCGGATGTCGGCATCCAGGCGGGCCGCGTAGTCGGCCAGGTAGGCGACGACCTCATCCCGGGTCGGGTAGCCGTCGGGGTCGCCGGGAAACGGCCGTCCGGGCAGTGAACTGCGGCGGGCCGGGGAGAAGAGGGTGAGGCTGTCGTAGTAGTGCGGCCAGGATCCGGCCGCCCGGTCGGCCGCCTCCAGGACCAGCGGGTTCAGGCCGAGGACGCGGGCGGTGTGAGCGGTGGCCAGGCCGGCCTGGCCGCCACCGATGATGACCAGCGGTGCGGTAGTCGTGGGCATGACACCACATCATATTGTCACTTTGTAATATGTCAATGTAACAATGGGTGGGTAGGGTGGGTCGCACGCGATCACGGCGGGAGGAACTACGGCGATGACCGAATCGACGACCGAACCGGCAGGCGGGCCGGTGGACGCGGCGTGCGGCCCGGACGACGGCGCGGCCGAATGCGGGCCGGCCGCCGTGCAGCTCGGTCCCGGGGCCCGGGAGTTCCTCAAGGCGCTGGCCAGCGAGCAGCGGCAGCAGATGCTGGAGTTGTTCGCCGGCGGTATCGAGCTGACCGTGGGCACCGTGGCCGAACGCCTGGGCATCGCCCAGCCCACCGCATCCCAGCAGCTCGCGCTGCTGCGCCGCGTCGGGCTGCTGACCTCCCGCAAGGACGGCAAACAGGTCCACTACCGCATCGATGCCACCGCGGTCGAACGGTCCCTGAGCGAGCTGCAGAACTACCTGCGCACCTGCTGCCCGCCAGAACGTCGCTGATCCATCGGCATCTGGGCGACACCTGCTCGACCCGCTCGGCGTCATCGAGCCCGCGGTGAACGCGGCGGGCCGCGAGCTTGCAGCGCTGAAATCTGCAGGGCGGCTCCGGGGGCGATCCGCGGCAACTGTGACTCAGGGGCTGGTGTGCACTTGTCCGAAGTGGGAGGTGGTGTCGGCGGCGGGCACGCAGCTGTGGCGGGTGAGCAGGTCGTCGAAGAAGGCGGCAAGGAGAGCCTGAGCGTCCTGGGGGCGGGTGAACTCGGCGGCGCCGAACCGGTAGACCTCATAGCCGCTGAGCTTCAGGGCTCGATCCTCGGCCATCATCGCGGCGTAGCGCTGCGGGTCGGCGCGGCCGTCCTCGTCGGCGTAGTGCAGCCGGCCGTCGATCTCGATGACCACGCGGGCGCGGTGCGGCATCAGCAGCAGGAAGTCCATCCGCTGGCGCTGCAGCGGGCCTTGGCGATCGGGGTAGTGGCGCCGGGTGTAGGGGTCGTAGTGCAGGTAGACCTGCGGTATCAGGGCGGGCAGCTCAAACCCGCCCGGGCGGGCGTACCGCTCGCAGTAGGTGCGGAACAGCACCTGCTCTGGGCCGTTGCCGGCCATCGAGCGCCACAGCCGCTCATATAGATCTCGGGCGTGCCGGCGTTCATCACCGGACGACGGCTGCCGGGTGGCGATCCACCAGTCGACCAGCTCCTGCCAGGTCAGTCCCCGCTCGGTCAGCGGCCGGTCGTAGACCAGGCAGTACTGGGCGTTCTCCACGATCTCGATCACGTTGTTGACCGCGTCGCGCAGCACGATCTTCGGCTTGGGGCCGTCGGCGGCGAAGATCAGGTTCTTCAGCTCCCCGGCCACACCCTTGGCCCCCAGCCGGGCCAGCACCTTGGCCAGATCCTCATCGCCGAACTGCTCATCGACCTTGCGGGCGATCTCGGCCAGGTGCGCCAGATCCATGCCCAGCAGCCGGGCATTGACGTAGGACCGCTTGCTGGAATGAGGGTCCTCGTTCGGGCGCTGGGGCTCCAGTCCCAGGTGCTCGCACACCTCGGCCAGCTCATAGGACTTCACATTCGCCCACAACGCCTCGGTGATGGCGTTACGCAGGGCCAAGGGGGTGAGGGGGGCGGCCATGAGTCATTGTGGCCCGGCACGGCCCAGGCCGCAGGACTCTCGGCGCTGAGGAACAAGACCGAGCCCTCACTGCTCGGTTCGAACGTCGCTGAATTCGAACGGTGCGTGATTGACCCCATCGAACAGGCTGGACAGCAGATCGTGCTGTTCGGGGCTTGAATCTGGAGTGGGGTCCAGGATCTAGCGTGGCGGTATGAGGGCTGAACCGGACACCGGGCCGTTGACGGTGGGCCGCCTGGCCGCCCGCGCGGGGGTGCGCACCGACACGATCCGCTACTACGAACGCGCAGGGCTGCTGCCGTCGCCGCAGCGCACCAGCGGTGAGCACCGCCGCTACGACGAGCGGGCGCTGGACCGGTTGCTGTTCATCCGCGGGGCGCAGCGTCTGGGGCTGCGGCTGTCCGAGATCCGCCGACTGCTGGAGGTCCGCGACACCGGGGTGTGCGCCTGCGAGCCAGCCGCCACACTGCTGCACCGCCATGTGAGCGAGATCGACGCCGAGATGAACCGGCTGGCCGCGTTGCGCGGCGAGTTGACGCGGATGCTGGCGGCGATGCCCGGCCCGGACTGCCCCGATCCCGTCCCGGGCACCTGGTGCCCACCCGCCCTGGAGACAGAGGGGAGGTGAACGCCGATGTGCCCGTGCTGCGACGACCCCACCTGCGACGGCTCGTGCTGCGACGGCGAGTGCTGCTGAGCCGATGACCGACCGTTCCACCCCGAGGCGCCAGGGTGGAACGGCGACGAGTTTCCCCCCGCCAACGGCTCCACCCCGTCCATGCTTGGGCCGGGACCCTTCGGCGTGCTGACGGCCGAGCCCGGACGATCACGCGCCCTGCGCTCCCGGGACCATCTCCCCGCATCCCCGCAGATCAAGAAGCCACTGCGGGCGGCGGGCCTGCTACGAGCAGGCGGACGGTCCGCAGCCGGAACCGGAAGCGACCGGCATCACGGCGGCCGGATCGACCTGCAGGTAGCGGCGGACGTAGGGTGCCGGACCTCCCTGCTCGAGATAGACGCCGAGCCGTCGGCTGCGTGCGGCCAGTGCGCGCACCAGCAGGTCCGTCAGCGCCTGTCCCGGAACGGTGTCGCTGATGGCGCCGCGCCACCACCACACTCGGGCCTCGGTGTCGCCGGAGTGCATGGGGTGCAGCTCGATGCCCTCGGCACGGATGGTCGGCGATGCGACGATCACGTGTTCGAGCGCCTGCGCCCAGGTCGCGACGGTGCGGGGCACGATGTCGACGTCGATGCCCAGCGCCTGGGCCACAGGCCGGACCTGGGCGAGTGCGGTCTGCAGGGCGGTCAGGGTCTCATCGCAGGAGCCGCAGGAGTCGGCGCCGTCCATGGTGACGGTCCAGTACTCCACGCTCAGCCGTACCCGCGGCGGCGCGTCCCGCAGGGTCGGCGGGAGAACGGGCGAAAGGACGTCGTGGGCCTGGGCGGTGGTCATTGCGATCCTTCTTCCTGGTCGGCTTCCTGGTTGGCCGGGCTGCAGGAGCCGGCGCTCTCGAAGTCGTCGCGGGCGCGTTCGAGCGCGTCGGCGATGCCGCGCAGGGCCTCGGCGAGCGCGTCGAACTGGATCTCGTACAGCACGTTGCGGCCGGTCTTGGTGGCGCGTAGCACGCCGGCGGCCCGCAGCAGGGCCAGATGCCGGGACACCACCGACAGGTCCAGGTCCATGCAGTCGGCCAACTCCGACACCGAGCAGGCACGGCAGCGTTCGGCCAGCAGGTCCAGCAGCCGCACCCGGGTCGGATCACCCAAAGCGCGGAAGAGCTGGTGCGACAGCACCGTCCCGAGATCGCCCATATTCTGATCCTTGCTCACTTGCACAAAGATGCAAGCTTTTGGGTGGGGTGTCAAGCCTTAAGCGCCTTGGGCGTCCTGCCGCAGCACCACCGAGTCGGCCGGGGCGTGGACCGGCCGAGGCCAGGCGCGGTGGCCTGAGGGTCGATCAGGGCTGGAGGGATGAGCTGGCGTGAAGGGGATCAGCGTGGTTGGCGCGGGTGGGAGGTGAGGGCGCGTACGGCGTCGCGGGCGTTCATGCCGGCGCCGATGAGGGTGGCCGAGGCCAAGCCGGTCCAGTCGCCGTAGCCGATCAGGTGCAACCGGGGTTCGCCATGGGCGCGGGTGCCGGTGAGAGGGATGGCTCCGTCATCTGTGCGCAGGCGGAGCGGGGACAGGTGCCGCAGGGCGGGCCGGAATCCGGTGCACCAGATGATCGCCTCACAGTCGATGCGGGGGCCGTCGTCCCAGCCGATGCCGGTTTCGGTGAGGCGGGTGAACATTGGGCGGGCCTGCAGCGCGCCGCGGTCGCGGGCGGCTCGTACCGGTGGGACGGCGACGATGTCGCCCAGGCCGCCGACGCCGCCGGTGTCGGCTCGTCCGGCGTGCAGGTCGGCGCGGCGGCGTGCGGCGAGGGTGAACAGGGCGCGGCCGTCGATGTGGTCGGGCAGCAGCCGGGGCGGCCTCCGGGTGACCCACACGGCCTCGGCCGCCGACCCGCCGCGCCCGAGGGCGGGATCGGTGAGGTCGGCGAGGATCTGCGCGGCGGAGTTGCCGCCTCCGACGATCACCACGCGCTGCCCTTGGAACGGGGCGGGGCCGCGGTAGTGCACGGTGTGCAGCTGTTGGCCCTGGTAGAGGGCGCGGCCGGGGTAGTGCGGCAGATAGGGCTGCCACCAGGTGCCGGTGGCGCTGATGACGTGTGCGGCGTGCCAGGTGCCCCGGTCGGTGTCCACCCGCAGCCCGGGGCCGTCGCGATGGACGTGGTGGACGCGGACCGGCCGGTGCACCGGCAGCGCGTAGCGTTTCTCGTAGTCGGCCAGGTAGTCGACCACGTGGGCCGCCGACGGGTAGGGCTCTCTGGTGGCGGGCATCGGCCGGCCGGGCAGCGAGCTGTGCTGGGCGGGCGAGAACAGCCGCAGGGACGGCCAGACGTGCCGCCAGGCTCCGCCCGGCCCGTCCTGGGCGTCCAGGATCACGAAGTCCAGCCCGGCGCGGCGCAGGTAGTAGCCGGCCGCCAGCCCGGCCTGGCCACCGCCGATCACGACGACATCGGCGGTGGCCAGTTGCCCGGATTTGCTCATGTGGTGGTCGGTGCCGCGAGCATGCGGCGGCGCAGCCACAAGGCGACGTAGACCAGGGCGACCAGGACGGGGACCTCGATCAGCGGGCCGACGACCCCGGCCAGGGCCTGGCCGGAGGTGACGCCCCACATGCCGATGGCCACCGCGATGGCGAGTTCGAAGTTGTTGCCCGCTGCGGTGAACGCCACGGTGGCGGTGCGGTCGTAGCCCAGGCCCGCCCGACGGGAGGCCCAGAACGAGATCGTCCACATCAACGCGAAGTAGGCCAGCAGGGGCAGGGCGATGCGGGCCACCGTCAGCGGCTCGCCGGTGATCGTCTCGCCCTGCAGGGCGAACATCACCACGATGGTGAACAGCAGCCCGTACAGCGCGATCGGCCCGATCCTGGGCAGGAACCGCTGCTCGTAGCGCTCGGCGCCCACGCGGCGGATGCCGATGCGGCGGGTCAGGTAGCCGGCCGCCAGCGGAATACCGAGGAAGATCAGAACGGCCTTGGTGATGCCCCACATGGAGAAGTCCACGTCTTGGGTCTGCCAGCCGAGCCAGCCGGGCAGGATCTTCAGGTAGAAGGTGCCCAGCAGGGCGTAGGCGGCGATCTGGAAGATCGAGTTGACCGCCACCAGCAGGGCGGCGGCCTCACGGTCGCCACGCGCCAGGTCGTTCCAGATCAGCACCATGGCGATGCAGCGGGCCAGGCCGACCACGATCAGACCGGTGCGATAGGCGGGCTCGTCCGGCAGGAACGCCCACGCCAGGGCGAACATCAACGCCGGGCCGACCACCCAGTTCAGCACCAGCGACAGCCACATCATGCGGCGGTCACGGGCCAGGTGGCCGATCTCCTCATAGCGGACCTTGGCCAGCACCGGGTACATCATCGCCAGCAGCCCGGCCGCGATCGGCAGCGAGGTGCCGTCGATCTTGACCGCCTCCAGCCAGTCCCGCACGTCCGGGACGAACCTGCCCAGTGCCAGGCCGGCGACCATGGCCAGGATGATCCACACCGGCAGGAAGCGGTCCAGCGTGGACATGCGGGCCAGGACCGGCGCGGCGGGATCGGTGGGCGTGGCGCGGGTCCGGGCCATCAGCAGGGCCTCCGGATGTCGTCGTCGTAGGCGGCACGAGCCGCCTCGGCCAAGGCGGCGCAGCGGTCGGCGAGCTCGCGCAGCGGCTCGGGGCGCAGCCGGTAGTAGGTGAACCGGCCGCACGGCTCGGTCTCCACCAGCCCGGCCTCGCGCAGCACCCGCAGATGGTTGGAGATGTTGGTCTGCCGCGCGCCGGTCTCGGCGACCAGATGGCAGGTGCACAGCGCCTCACGCGACAGTAGCTCCACGATCCGCGCCCGCAGCGGGTCGGCCAGCAGCCGCCATACATCATTCTCGACTGACATCACCATGGACTGATACGTTACCAGCCGTGCGAAGCCGCAGGCGGGCGGACGTGAGGAGGGGCTGATGGGCGGTGCCGCGGACGAGCGGCGGGAGGCGCTGCTGGCGCGGATCGCCGCGTCGCTGGCGCCGCGTTTCGACGGGTCGCTGTCCCGTCAGACCGTGGAGTGGTACGTGCGCGAATGCCACAACCTGCTGGAGCGTCCCTCCACGGTGGGGCGGCATCTGCCGGTGCTGGCCGAGCGGTTCGCCCGCCAGCGGCTGGTCGCGCTCGCCCAGTCCCAGGGCCTGGCCGCCAAGCCAGTGCCCGAGGTGCTGTTCGTGTGCACCGCCAACGCCGGGCGTTCCCAGATCGCCGCGGCGCTGACCGCCCGGCACGCCGGCGGTCGCGTGCACGTGCGCACCGCGGGTACCTGCCCGGCCGGGCGGATCGATCCGATGGTGGGGCTGGCGCTGACCGAGATCGGCCTGGATCCGGGGATGGAGTTTCCCAAGCCGCTGACCGACGAGGTCGTGGCCGCCGCCGACGTGGTGGTCACCATGGGCTGCGGCGACGCCTGCCCGGTGTATCCGGGCAAGCGCTACCAGGACTGGCTGCTGGACGAACCCGAGGACGCCCCCCTGGAGGAGGTCCGCGCGATCCGCGACCACATCGACGAACGCGTCCGCGAACTGCTGGCCGAACTCATCGGCCTGCCATCCGCCCGTCAGTGAACGACAAGGAGATCCGCCCCATGTCCGACAAGCCCAGCGTGCTGTTCGTCTGCGTGCACAACGCCGGCCGCTCCCAGATAGCCGCCGCCTACCTCACCCACCTGGCCGGGAACCGGATCGAGGTCCGGTCGGCGGGGTCAGAGCCCGCCGACCGGGTCAACCCCGCCGTGGTGGAGGCGATGGCCGAGGAGGGCATCGACGTCTCCGCCGAGACCCCCAAGGTCCTGACCGGCGAGGCCGTGCAGGCCTCCGACGTGGTCATCACCATGGGCTGCGGCGACGCCTGCCCCTACTTCCCCGGCAAGCGCTACCTGGACTGGAAGCTCGACGACCCCGCCGGCCAGGGCCTGGAGGCGGTCCGCCCCATCCGCGACGAGATCCGCAAGCGCGTCGAAGAACTCATCACCGAGCTCACCGCCTGAGGCCCCAGGGCGAGATTCCGGGCCTCCCCTGGACGGCCCGTCCGCCCCGAGCGGAAGGGGCCCATCCCGGGCGCATCCTCGACGGCGCCTGCCCATTGCACCGATCCACCGGGATCGGTGCACCACCGACCGGCTCGACGTTCAGGCGGACTGGCCCCCGGCACCGCTCCAACGCCCTGCGGATCGCGGTGGGACGTCCCTCTCGGCGCCTGGGTCGACTTCGGTCAGATCGCTCCTTCGCTGCCGCCAGCCTCATGCCGGATGGGCTCACATGACCACGGCGAACATGACGCGCCGAATCCACATCAAACTCCCATAGGCTGGATAATGTCATGAAACGCATAATTTGCCATCAAGGGCGTCGATGCTCCCAAGCCCATGTGAGGCCAATGGGAAACTGCATGCCCGAAGGGTCCACGCCATCCAAATGATCACGCGCTGACCAGCGATTTCTTGACTGTCTCGCGCTCGGCTTTTCTCTCAATGGCAGGACATTGCAGAACCGGCCTCAGGGGAGCACTGGCACGCTATATCGTGCAGCCATGAGCCAGCTTCCCTGGGAGGCAGTGGTCGCCGATCCCTCCGGCGTTCTCGAGCAGTTGCGGTCACAACGGGCCGCCCTCGAGCAACAGTTGGGTGACGTCGCGGAGCGGATCGAACTGGTGACGCGGATGGCCGAGACGCGGGAGGAGTGGCAGCGCCGGTACGGTTCCCCTTCGACCACAGGGCCCGAAGGAGGCCCATCGGCGTCAGATCCCTCCGCACAGCGGCCGGGCAGCCAGGAAGGGCCTGGTCCCTCAACGGCTCAGGGACCGGCCGCGGGGCCACCGAACGCGGCCCAGGAGGACAAGGGCACGGCGGTCCCGCGCAGGGTGCAGGTGGAGTCCCTGCTCGGCCAGGATCCCAGCCGGTGGTGGAAGACCCGCCAGATCGCCGAGGAGCTCGGCGTCGACAATCATCGGAGTCTGCGGGTCCTGTTGGATCAGATGACCAAGCAGGGCCGGTTGGTCAAGAAATCCGCTTCGTTCCGATACAACGATGGGCGTGATCTTCCGGGCCCTGGAGGCGGAAACGGTGGGTGATCCGGTGATCTAGCACTCGAACGTCCGGTACCGCTTGGCGGTGCCGGCAGGAATCAGGTGGCCGCCGCCGAGCTCTCACCTTCGGCGGCGGCCGTTACGACGACCCCACAGCAATCAACTGACGGTGCGCCGTATCTCCGAAGATACCGCGTGCGTGGCCGCGTTGCGGGCATTCGGGCATATCGCCGTGCCGTCTTTTCGACGCGATCTCCCCGGCACCCGGGGAGAGGCGAGGTGCCCATGCGGAGAAATCATCCATCGTGCGCAACCGGCCGTTCCGGCTCTGCTCGGCCGTCCTTGTGGTCAGTTCTTCGGGGAACCGCCTCGGGCCCTGGGCGGGCCGTGGTCAGGGCGACGTCACCGCGGCCGTCCGGTCACCGGGTGTGCTGGTGAGCGGGCCACAGGTGGCAGGCCAACGCGCGTTCGAGTTTGGCGATGGTCAGCAGGTCGGGCCACACCGCACCGGCCAAGACGTTGGCGATCGTCTGGCGGTTGACGCCGCTGTCGTGGGCAAGCCGGTTGGCGCTGAGTCCCTGCTCGGCCATCGCCTGGGCGAGGCGGCGGGCCAGCCGCTGGGCGACGTGGGCGCCGTGGTGGTCGGTGAGCGTGGCGTGTGGCCAGGCCCCGTCGATGACGAAGTCGCGGGGTGGTCTGCTTCGGGAGTCGTTGCCGGCCACGTCTTCTGTCTTGTCCCGTCAAAGGGCCAAGCACTCGTTGCTATTGCGATAGCAGCCATTTGGTGGGGTAACGGTGCATAGGGGTGCTTTCGCGCCTCCTGGTGTCTACCTGTGGCAGGTCGCGGTGTCCGCGCGTATCGACTCCTATGTGCCTGCGGGGGCGCCGCCCGCCTGGGAGCGGGTCGCCGCCGAGGTGCGCCGTGTCGTGACCGTCGCCGAGCCGCTGACCCCGTACCGGGCCGGTGAGCTGATGAGCGTGCTGGCCAGGCTGGCGCTCTTCGCCGACGGGCAAGGGTGCCGCGCCGACGCCCAGGTGTGGCTGTCGCGGGAGTTCATCGAACGATTCATCACCGTGGGCTGCACCGATGTGTCGGCTGCGACGCGCGGTAACTATCGGTCCAAGCTGCTGCGCCTGCGGGAGGCAGTCTGCGGGCCGGACTGCCGCAGCGGCAAGCCGGTCAAACTGTCGGCCTCTGACACCTCCAAGCCCTACACACCCGCAGAGATGACCACTTTGTGGACGTGGGCACAAGGTCAGCCCACCGAGGAACTGCGCAGGGGCTGCACACTGCTGCTGGCTCTGGGCCGGGGGTGCGGCCTGGACTCCCCCGAGGTCATCCCCTTGCGCGCCCACGACGTCCGGCGTCACGACAACGGCGCGGTCGTCGTCACCGTGCGTGGACGACGGGAGCGGCTGGTGGTGTGCCGCCGTCCGTGGGAACGCGTCCTGGCGGAGGAGGCTGCCCGGTTCCGCGGCCAAGCCGCCCACCTGTTCCGGCCCGGTCTTCATGCCAGGGCCAAGAACACAATCACCGGTTTCCTGGCGCGTACGCATGACGCTCCAGGAACTCCCGCGCTGAAGATGTCCCGGCTGCGCACGAGCTGGCTGGTCGAACTGATCGAGGGCAACCTTCCCCTGCCGGTCATCGTGGCGGCCGCCGGTGTCGACACCTTGCACGGGCTGTCGCGCGTCCTGCCCTATGTCAAGGGCGCCTCGACCGACCGGGCCGCCGAGCTGCTGCGAGGCAAGCCATGACCTCACCACAGCCGCCACAGGACGAAACCACCAAGTCCCTCAACGCTGCTGACAGCGAGCAAGCCACTCGGGACGGCACCGGCGGTGTGGCGCGAGATCACGGGTGGGGGCGCATCCGCGAGGAACGGGTGGAATTCTCCGATCTGCGAGTGCGCAGCGCGGTCGAGTTCATCGAACAGGCGGGCATCGCCGACGAGCTGCAAGCCCTCATCACCAAGCCGACCGGACGACCCCGCACCTGTACCGTGCTCGGGCTGCTGGTCGGCCTGACGCTCGCCTGCCGCCGCACTGAAGGCAGCGCGGTGCCCCTCAACCTGGTCACCGACATCCTCCACTGGGGCATACCCGACCACTGGAGGCGACGGTTCGCTCTCAAGGACCGGCCTGACAACGCCCGCGGTTTCGAGGCCGCCTACGCCGTCGTCCTGCGGCTGTTCCACGATCTGCGGGCGGCCATGGACCCATCCCCGCTGCCCAAGAACAGGCGGCTGCCTCGGGACGAAGCCGCCCGACTGACCATCTGCGCCGACCATGACGACCTGGAAGCCCGCCAAGCCCTGCTCGACCGCGTCACCAACCAGATCCTGGAGGCATCCAGCGCCTGCGTTCGCCACCTCCTCGACGAACACTGGGACGGCTCACTCGGGGTCGATGCCACCGTCATCGCCACCTTCGCCCGAGGCACCAGGACCAAAGGTCCTCTCACCTCCACCGACCCCGATGCCGGCTGGTACGTGCGCGACGGCGACCATGCCGACCCCGACCATCCCAACCCCGCCGCCGTGCCACTGGGACCAACGACCACGTCAGCGGACAAGCGCAAGAACAAGAACAAGATGGTCTTCGGTTACGACCTCACCCTGGCCGTCGCCCGCAACCCCCACCACGACCCCAGCCCCCGAACCAACGGCTGCGGTGACCCTGCGAAGCTCCCAGCGCTGATCATGGGCATGAGACTCGGCCGGCCCGGTCACAACCCCGGGACCAACGGCATCGCCGTCTTGACCGGCATCCGCCGCCGCGGCCACCCTGCGGGGCACCTCGCCGCCGACGCCGCCTACAACAACTCCAAGCCCGAGGACTGGCAGTTGCCTCTACGCGCCCTTGGCTACCGGCCCGCCTACAGCTATCGCCAGGACCAGCTCGGCGTCCAAGCCCAAGCCCACGGTGCCCGCATGGTCGAGGGAACCTGGTACTGCCCCCACATGCCCGACCAACTGGTCACCGCCACTCAAGACCTTCACCGGCCTTCCACCGACCCCGCAGCGATCGATCCCGCGACCTGGCGGGTCCGCATCGACGCCCGCGCCCCCTACGCCCTGCCCGCCAAGGGCCGACCCGACGCCGAAGGGCACCAGCGCTGCCAATGCCCTGCCACAGCAGGCAAGGTCCAATGCGCACTCAAGCCAGCCAGCCTGGGCACCGACCCCCGCCTTCCTCTGGTCGATGTCCAGCCCAGCCCTGTGGCCCCACCCAAGATCTGCACTCAGACCAGCGTCACCTTCGCCCCTGAGTACGGCGCCAAGCACTGGCAGGCCCACCCCTACGGCAGCGCCGTCTGGCAAAAGATCTACGGTCGGCTGCGCAACGCCACCGAAGGCATCAACGGCTACGCCAAAAACGACGCCCGCGAGAGCATCGAACGCTCCCAAGGCCGCCGCGTCCGAGGCATAGCCGCCCAGGCTCTCCTGCTGGCCTTCCAGCTCGCCCATGTCAACATCCGCAAGATCAACGCCTGGCGCGACACCATGCCTGGTCCCGATGGCCACCCACGGCGCCGTGCCAGACGTCGCACCAGCAAACCCCTAGGCACCTGGACGCCCAAAGGTCACTTGGACAACGACCCCGCAGCCTGACCTCATCGAGCCCGGCTTCAGCTCCCTACCCGAAAACACGCCCCGCCGGCACCGGAGCCCCTGCCTGCCCTCGAACAACATCTGGCTCACAGAGACCCCACGCTTGGTCAGTCCCGCCTCATCTACTAGACGCACATAACGTAAGAGCCCGGTCGCCTAGTGCGACCGGGCTCGTTCCGTCACTATGAAGGGGCGACTTGCGTCACCACCCCCGAGTGGGCGAGGAGGGATTTGAACCCTCACGTCCTTGCGGACACACGGACCTGAACCGTGCGCGTCTGCCGTTCCGCCACCCGCCCTCTGGGTGCTCGAAAAGATTAGCACGGGCCAAGCACTGGTTCGGCACACGGATACTTCCAGCGAACCCCAGCACGGATACGATCGTCTACCAGTGGAGAAAGGAGGTGCCCGTGGGTGTCCTACAGCGCTTCGAGCGACGTCTTGAGGGCATGGTGGAGGGTGCCTTCGCTCGTGCGTTCAAGTCGGAGCTGCAGCCGGTGGAGGTGGCCAGCGCCGTACAGCGGGAGATGGACGAGCGCGCCGCCATCGTGGCCGCCGGGCGCACACTGGTGCCGAACGACTTCGTCGTCGAGATCTCGCAGGCCGACGGCCAGCGGCTGGCGGTGTACGCCGACAGCCTGAGCCAGGAGCTGGCGAACCTGGCCCGCGAGTACGCCAAGGAGCAGGGTTACTCGTTCGTGGGCCCGGTGCGGGTGCGCTTCGAGAGCGCCGGCGATCTGGCGACGGGAATGTTCCGGATCCGTTCGGGGGTCATCCGAGGGTCCACCGTCGAGGGCGGCGAGATCCGCAGACCGGCCAGCGACGTGCCGCAGGGCCGGACCGGGGGTTTCGCCGGCCGGCCGCGGCTGCTGGTCACCACGGCTCAGGACGTGGGGCCCAGCACCCAGCAGACCTACGACATCACCACGCCGGTGACGCTGCTCGGCCGCGGCACCGACTGCGACCTGCGTCTGGTGGACCCGGGGGTCTCACGGCATCACGCCGAGATCCGCGTAGAGGGTCCCGAAATCGTCCTCGTGGATCTAGGGTCGACCAACGGCTCCTTCGTGAACGGCAACCCCATTCGACGGGTCACTCTCGTCGATGGTGCCCGGGTCACGATGGGCCGGACCACTCTCGTGTTCCGCCGCGATAGGGAGTAGCCCCCACTCCGATGTCCGAATTCACCCTCACGCTGATCAAGCTGGCGTTCCTCGCGGTGCTGTGGCTGTTCGTCATCGCGGCCGTCGGCGTGATCCGGGCCGACCTGTTCGGCTCCAGCAGAGCCGCGGCCCGGGCGGCGGCCCGCTCCCGGGCCCCCCGGCCCGCCCGTCGTCCCCGGCCGCAGCGGGCACAGCAGGCGCCGCAGCCGCGCGGACCACGCCAGCTCGTCGTCACCCAGGGCGATCGGGCCGGCATGACCATCGACCTGGCGACCGGGGGCACCATCACCATCGGTCGGGCCAATGACGCCACGATCGTGGTCTCCGACGACTACGCTTCGAGCCGGCATGCCCGACTTTTCGCGCAGGACGGTCAGTGGATCGTGGAAGATCTCGGCTCGACCAACGGCACCTATCTCGGACGTAACAAGGTGAACCAGCCGACCCCGGTCCCGCCCGGGGTCCCGATCCGTATCGGCAAGACCGTCATCGAGTTGCGCCCATGACCATAGGAATCCGTTACGCCGCGCGCTCCGACGTCGGCATGCTGCGCGAGGGCAACGAGGACTCGGCATACGCGGGCGCGCACCTGCTCGCGGTCGCCGACGGCATGGGGGGGCACGTCGGCGGCGAGATCGCCAGCGCGGCGGCCATCGGCGAGCTGCGCAAGCTCGACACCGACCTGCCGGCCAGCGAGCTGCTGGCCGCGCTGGAGCACACCGTCCGGGCCGCCAACGACAAGCTGCACCGCATCGTGGAGTCCGACCCCGCACTGCAGGGGATGGGGACCACGCTGACGGCCATGCTGTGGTCGGGCAGCCAGGTCGCCCTGGTCCACATCGGCGACTCGCGCGCCTACCTGCTGCGCGACGGCAGCCTCTTCCAGATCACGCACGACCACACGCTGGTGCAGTCGCTGGTCGACGAGGGCCGGATCAGCCCGGACGAGGCCGCCTCCCATCCGCAGCGCTCGCTGCTGCTGCGGGCGCTGGACGGCCGGGGCGAGGTCGACCCGGACCTGTCGCTGCGCGAGGCCAAGGTCGGCGACCGCTACCTGCTGTGCTCCGACGGCCTGTCCGGGGTGGTCACCGCAGAGACGATCTTCCAGGTGCTCACCGACTATCAGGATCTCGAGCAGGCGGTGCGGCAGCTGATCGACCTGGCCAACCGGGGCGGCGGGCCGGACAACATCACCTGTGTGGTCGCCGACGTGATCGAGCTGCCGCCGGGCGCGGCGCCGCCGGGCGGCGCTCCGCAGGCGGTCGGCGCCGCGGCCAACGCCCAGCGCGGCGACCTGCCCGGCGGACCGGGCGGCCCGCCGATGCACGCCGAACGGCCCGCCGACACCCCGGCCGGCCGGGCCGCGCAGTTGCGCGACACGATGCCGCAGCCGCCCGTGGTGGTGGACGAGATGCCGCCGCCACAGCCGGCGCCGGCGCCGCAGTTGCGCGAGCAGCCGATGGGGCGCCCGCCCGAGCCGATGCCGCAGGCCCCGCCGCGGGCGCCGCGCCGCCGCTGGACCTGGCTGGTCGTCGCGCTGGGCCTGTTCGTGGTGGTGCTGGCCGGCGTCTCGGCGTTCGCCGTGCGGTCGATGCGCAGCGACGGCTTCTACGCCACCGCGGAGGGCGGCCGCGTCGTGGTCTACCGGGGTTCGCCGGAGACCCTGCTGGGGCTGAGCCTGCACAGCAAGGCCGCCGAGCAGCCCAACCCGCCGATCCAGGTCGCCGATCTGCCGCAGCCGCTGCGGGACCGGCTGAGGACCAAGCCCTTCGTGGACCTCAACGGCGCCGGCGGCTGGCGGAACCTGGCCCGCCAGATCTGCATGTACTCTCTGTTGCCGGAAGGCGACCAGGTCGTGATCAAGCAGGGCAACGGCCAGAACGACTGTAAGCCCACCCTGGTCGACGGCAACCTCACCATCAAGCTGACGGAGCTGCCGGACTCCGACCGCAAGGACGTGCAGGACGGCAAGCTGAAGTTCGCCAACAGGCAGGCGGCGCTGGCCAAGCTCAAGGAGCTGGACGACCGCCGCAAGGCCTGCAAGAACCCCGCGACCAGCAACATCACCGATTGTCCGGCCGGCACCACCACCGACGGAGGGAGGCGGCCGTAATGAGCGCAGCCCCCGACCAGGTCCCGCTGCCGAACCAGCCGCGCAAGGCCGCCTGCCTGGCGCTGCTGGTCTTCGCGATGGTCATGACCCTGGCGGCGTTCGCCGAGGTCGGCCTCGCCCGGGACGGCCGGATCCCGGCCGGTCTGCTCGGCTACGGCGGCGGCCTGGCGGTGCTGGCCGGGGCGGCCTACTACGTGCAGGCCAGGTTCGCGCCGTACGCCGACCCCCTGCTGCTGCCGCTGGCGGTGGCGCTGAACGGGCTCGGCCTGGCGATGATCTACCGGCTGGACCTGTCCACCAGCAGGGACGTCCAGGACGCCATCCGGGACGGCAAGAAGGTGGTCACCTCCGGGCTGGCCTCGGCGGGCACCCAGTTGCAGTGGACCTTCGTCGGCATCCTGCTGTTCGCGCTGACGGTGCTGTTCCTGAAGGACTCCAAGATCCTGCAGCGCTACATGTACACGCTGGGCGCCTGCGCGATCATCCTGCTGCTGCTGCCGATCGTGCCCGGGCTGGGCGCGGAGATCAACGGCGCCCGGGTGTGGATCTTCATCGGCCCGTTCTCGGTGCAGCCGGGCGAGTTCGCCAAGCTGCTGCTGGTGGTGTTCTTCGCCGGCTACCTGGTCAACAAGCGGCAGGCGATGTCGCTGGTCGGCAGGAAGATCGGCCCGCTGGCCCTGCCGCGCGGCCGGGACCTGGGCCCGATCATGGTCATCTGGATCTTCGGGCTGGGCATTCTGTTCGTCCAGAAGGACCTGGGCACCGCGCTGCTGTACTTCGGGCTGTTCGTGTCGATGATCTACATCGCCACGCAGCGGATCTCCTGGGTGCTGATCGGCGTCGGGATGCTGGCGCTGGGCATCCTGGTGGCCACCCAGTTGCCCTTCCTGGGCCATGTCAACCAGCGGCTGAGCATCTGGCAGAACCCCGAGCCCTACTTCGACGGCGGCTGCCTGCTGGACAGCGGCAAGGTCGTCTCGGTGGCGCCGGGCACCGAGCCCTACATCGCGGCCGGCAACACGGTCGGCTCCGGGCTGGCCGCCTGCGCCGAGATGGGCGGCAAGTTCGCCGACAGTGCCCAGCTGATGAAGGGCCTGTTCGCGCTGGGCGAAGGCGGCGTGCTGGGCAAGGGCCTGGGCCAGGGCGAGCCGTGGCGCACCCCGCTGGCCTTCAGCGACTTCATCTTCGACTCGATGGGCGAGGAGCTCGGGCTGACCGGGCTGATGGTCATCCTGCTGCTGTACGCGCTGATCGTGCAGCGCGGCATGAAGACCGCCGTGTCGGCCCGCGACCCGTTCCTCAAGCTCTTCGCCGGGGGCGTGTCGTTCGTCCTGGCGCTCCAGGTGTTCGTCATCGTCGGCGGTGTCACCCGGCTGATCCCGCTCACCGGTCTGACGACGCCGTTCCTGGCCCAGGGCGGCTCATCGCTGATGGCCAACTGGATCCTGATCGGCGTACTGGTGCGGATGAGCCACCAGGCGCGCCAGCCCGCTCCCCAGGCGATCCAGGACGAGGGCATGACCCAGGTGGTGAGCCTGCGATGACCGATGACCGGCAGCCTGCGATCGGGGGTTCGCGAGCATGAACATGGACAAGCCGCTGCGGTGGGTCACCGTCTTCGGCCTACTGCTGATCTTCGCGCTGATGGTGCAGGTCAACTACATCCAGGGCAGCCAGGCCGAGAAGCTGCAGACCCACGACCTGAACAACCGGCAGTTCCTGGACGTGTTCAAGCGCCCCCGCGGCAAGATCCTGGCGGGCGGCGAGGTGCTGGTCTCCTCCACCAAGCCGAAGGAGAGCGAGAACTACGCCCGCACCTACAAGAACGGCGAGGTCTTCGCACCGGTCACCGGGTACTTCAACGGCGGGGCCAACGGGATCGAGCGGGCCTACAACTCGCTGCTGGACGGCCGTGACAAGCGGATCACCAACCAGCGCTGGTTCGACCAGTTCATCGGCAAGAAGGCGCTGGGCGCCGACGTCGAGACCACCATCATGCCGGCCGCCCAGCGCCGGGCCTACGAGGAGCTGCGCCGGGCCAACCCGAACCTGCGCGGCGCGGTCGTGGTGATGGACATCCGCACCGGGGCGATCGTGGTGATGGCCACCTACCCCTCCTACGACCCGACCGACGTCGCCCCGCAGACCGGCCTCAAGGGCGGCGAGCGCCTCGTCGAGCTGGAGGGCAAGCCCAACTCCAAGGGCGAGGTCAACGAGCGCAACAAGCGGCTCAAGCCGCTGATCAACAACGTGCTGGAGGACACGTTCTCGCCGGGCTCGTCGTTCAAGGCGCTGATCGCCGCCTCCGCGCTGGAGAACGGGTACTCCAAGGACAGCGCCGTGCCCGCGCCGTCCACCTATCTGCTCCCCGGTACCCGCACCTCGCTGCCCAACAGCCACGAGGGCGGCGCGTGCGGCGGCGCCGGAACGGCCCCGCTGATCAGCACCTTCGCCGAGTCGTGCAACACCACCTACGGCATCCTCGGCGCCCAGGAGCTCGGCACCGCCAAGGTGCTCGAGACCGCCAAGGAGTTCCACTACGACCAGCGGATCAAGGTCGAGCCCGACCTGTCGAGCGTGCAGAGCGCCTTCCCGGACGCCGACGGCGCCAGGACCGCGCTGGCCTCCATCGGCCAGGGCGACAACAACGCCACGCCCCTGCACATCATGATGATCGCGGCCGCCGCCGCCAACGACGGCCGGATCATGAAGCCCTATCTGGTGCAGCGGGTGCGGGCGGCCGACCAGAGCGTGCTGGAGGAGGCCGACCCGCAGCAGCTCGCCGAGCCGCTGTCGGGCGGCCAGGCCGACCAGCTGGCCGACATGATGCGGGCGGTGACCAGCACCGGCACCGCCAAGGGCGTCGGCGACGTGGCGGGCAAGACCGGAACCGCCGACATCGACGGCGTCGAGTACAACAACCGCTGGTTCGCCGGCTTCGCGCCGGCGCAGAACCCGCGGTACGCCTTCGCGGTGTTCACCCAGGGCATCGGCTCCGGTGGTGAGGCCGCGGCCCCGATCGCCGTCAACGTCATGCGCGAGGTGCTCAAGAAGTGACCTCCGCGGATCTCGTCCTGGACTCCCGGTACCGGCTGCTGCGGCGGCTGGCCACCGGGGGCATGGGCGAGGTCTGGGAGGGCAGCGACGAGCTGCTCAACCGCCCGGTCGCGGTCAAGCTGCTGCGCCAGGAGCACGTCGGCGACGAGCACGCGCGGGCCAGGTTCCGGGCCGAGGCCCGGTACGCGGCGGCGCTACAGCACGGCGGCATCGCCCAGGTCTACGACTACGGCGAGCACGACGACCGGGCCTACCTGGTGATGGAGCTGGTGCCGGGGGAGTCGCTGTCGCGGATCCTGGCCCGCACCGGCGGGCTCACCCCCGAGGCCACCCTGGACGTGGTGGCCCAGGCCGCACGGGCGCTGCAGGTCGCCCACACGGCCGGGATCATCCACCGCGACGTCAAGCCCGGCAACCTGATGGTGACCGCCGAGGGCACGGTGAAGATCACCGACTTCGGCATCGCCCGCGGGCTGAATGTGAGCACTCTCACCCAGACCGGCATGGTGATGGGCACCGCCCACTACGTCTCCCCCGAGCAGGCGTCGGGCCAGCCGATCACCTTCGCCACCGACCTGTACTCCCTCGGCGTGGTGGCGTTCGAGTGCCTGACCGGGCGGCCGCCGTTCGACGCCGAGCAGCCGGTGGCCATCGCCCTCAAGCACGTCCGGGAGGCACCGCCGGAGCTGTCCGCCGAGGTGCCGGACGCGGTGCGCGCCCTGGTGCGCGCCCTGCTGGCCAAGGATCCGCAGGAGCGGCCCGGCGACGCGCAGGCCGTCGCGGACGAGGCGTACATGATCCACGACGCGCTGCTGGCGGGCGAGCCGGTGACCGGCTCGTTCGACGACCCGTTCGCGGCCTCGTCCGGGTACTCGTTCGGCGACGACCTGTTCGACGACGTCTTCGAGGACCCGCCGGGCGGCGGGCACGACACCGGGCCCGGGGGGCGCCCGGGCGAGCCGGCCCCGACCGTCGTCGGCGGGTTCGGTACGGGAGCGTGGCGGCGGAACGGCGCATCCGCCGGCCGATCCGAGTTGGACGGCGACGGTGCCCCGGATACTCTCGCGAGTGCAAAGCCCTGGGACTCGCTCGCGAGTGCAAAGCCCTGGGACTCTCTCGCGAGTGCAAAGCCCTGGGACTCGCTCGCGGAAGTGAAGCCCGAAGCACCTCTCGCGGGAGCGAGGTCCAGGGCATCTCTCGCAGGAGGGAGGGCCGAGGGTTCGCTCGCAGGAGCGGAATCCGCGGCCGCTCTCGCGGGAACGAGATCCACGGCTTCTGTTGCGGCTGCGGGATCTCCGGATACTCTCGCGGGAGTGAAGGCATCGCTGCAACGGCGCACGGTGCTGGTGATCGCCTCGGTGGCCACCGGGGTGTTGCTGCTCGGGGTCGTCGCCGCCGGCACGATCTGGCGGGGTTCGGACTCGGCCTCGGCCGACTACAAGAAGACCAGGGACCAGGCCCCCGCCGCAGTACCCGAGTCGCAATCGCCGGTTCCTTCACGGGTACCATCGCCGGCGGGCATGACGGGTCCGCCGTCGTGGCCGAGCCGGAGGCCGGACGTCCACAACTCCACCGCGTCAACGACTCCGACGCCCAGCGCGTCTCCTACGGGGAGGCTCAGCCCCTCCCCGACACGACCCAGTCCACCCCCCGAAGAGCCGACACCGACCCCGACGGAAAGCAATACCTCCAGCCCCTCGCCGGTGGACCCGCCACCGGACGGCTCGTCCCCCGGCGAGGGGCAGTCAGGTTCGGAGTAGGTGTAGACGTACGAGGGAAAGTGCATTCGACATGACTCAGCCTCGGCTGCTCGGTGGCCGTTACGAGCTCGATGGCGTCGTCGGGCGCGGCGGCATGGCCGAGGTCTACCGTGCCAAGGACCGGCGGCTGGATCGGATCGTCGCGGTCAAGACCCTCCGCTCCGACCTGGCCCGCGACCCGATCTTCCAGGCCCGGTTCAGCCGTGAGGCCCAGTCGGCCGCCTCGCTGAACCACCCGTCGGTGATCGCCGTGTACGACACCGGCGAGGACCAGATCGGCGACACCTCCATCCCGTACATCGTGATGGAGTACGTCGAGGGGCACACCCTGCGCGACCTGCTCCGCGAGGGCGGCCGGCTGGTCCCCGAACGGGCGCTGGAGATCACCGACGGGATCCTGCGGGCGCTGGACTACAGCCACCGCGGCGGGATCATCCACCGGGACATCAAGCCGGCCAACGTGATGCTGACCCGCGGTCACGAGGTCAAGGTGATGGACTTCGGCATCGCCCGGGCGATGGCCGACTCGGCCGCCACCATGACGCAGACCGCCCAGGTCATCGGCACGGCCCAGTACCTGTCGCCGGAGCAGGCGCGCGGCGAGCGGGTGGACGCCCGCAGCGACCTGTACTCCACCGGCTGCGTGCTGTACGAACTGCTGACCGGCCGTCCGCCGTTCACCGGCGACTCCCCGGTGGCGATCGCCTACCAGCACGTCCGGGAGGAGCCGATCCCGCCGTCCCAGGTGGATCCGGACATCCCGCAGTGGTGCGACAACATCGTCCTGAAGGCGATGGCCAAGGACGCCAACCACCGCTACCAGAGCGCGGCGGAGTTCCGCGCCGACATCCAGCGGGCCATGCAGGGCATGCCGGTGGCGGCGAACGCGGCGTCCACCATGGTGATGGGCGGCGCCGCCCCACAGGGCACCCAGGTGATGAGCCCGGTGCCCGGCGGTCACGGCGGCCCCGGCGGGATGCCGCCGCACACCCGGATGCAGCGGCCGGTCAACACCGGCTACGACCTGCCCCCGGTGGACTACGAGGACCCCGAGCGCCCCAATGGCAACGGCAGGAAGATCGCCATCTGGGCGCTGGTGGTGCTGCTGTTCATCGGCGGTGCCGCGGTCATCGGTTACGCCATGTCCGGCGGTGGGGGGGACGACCCGGGCAGCAGCCCGTCGGCGTCCGTCCAGGCGGTCAAGGTGCCCGATGTCGAGGGCAAGCGCCGAAGCGACGCCGAGGACGAATTGCGCAAGGCCGGGCTCAAGGTCGGCTCGGTGGAGGAGGAGTTCAGCGAGGAGGTCGCCGAGGGCCGGGTGATCAGCACCAACCCCTCAGCCGGTGACTCTGTCGAGCGCGGCACCGAGGTCACGCTGACCGTCTCCAAGGGCGAGCAGCCGCCGGAGCAGGTCCAGGTCCCCGACGTGAGCGGCCAGCCCGCCGCCGCGGCCAAGCAGGCCCTGGAGGGGGCGGGCTTCAAGGTCAGCCAGCGCACCATGGCCTCCTCCAACGTGGAGAAGGGCATGGTCATCCAGACCAACCCGCGGGGCGGTCAGCAGGCCCCCCAGAACTCCACGGTGGTCATGATCGTCTCGTCCGGCCCGGAGGCGTCCACCGTGCCGAACGTGGTGGGCCAGACCGAGTCCGACGCCGTCGCGACCCTGCGCGAGGCCGGGCTGCAGGCGCAGGTCGTCACGGTGCCGCAGCAGTCCCCGGACCAGCAGGTGGGCACGGTCGTCCGGCAGAGCCTGCAGGCCGGTCAGCAGGTCCGGCCGGGCACCACGGTGATCATCCACGTGGTGCAGAACGGCGACGGCGGCGACCCGGGTGACCCGGGCGACCCCGGTCCGGGTGGTCCGGGCCTGCCGGGCAACCACCGGGAGGACTGAGCCTTTCGTTTCCGCCGGACCCCGGCCGTCTCGATGACGGCCGGGGTCTCGTCGTGCGGGGGCCGTCTCGTCTCCACGTCCTGCCGGATGCCGGATGGCGGCAGGTCGGGGCGCATGGGGCGGGCATGAAGGAGGGCTTCCGCCACTCGGGGGCAATGGCGGAAGCCCTCATTGAGTGATTCGCGTCTCACCGCCCGGTTGTTACAACTCTCCACCGAAATTTTCCGAAGGTCCCCGCGGTGCGGGGCGGGAGGGCTCTCGGGTCGCCGGATCGCAGGTGGCGAGCCAGTTGCCGAACAGCCGGTGACCGCCCTCGGACAGGACGGACTCCGGATGGAACTGGACGCCCTCGATGGGCCGGTCGCGGTGGCGCAGCCCCATGATGACGCCGTCCGGGGTGCGCGCCGTGACCTCCAGGGCCTGCGGAAAGCCGGCGGGCTCCACGGCCAGCGAGTGGTAGCGGGTGGCCGGGAACGGGTCGGGCAGGCCCGCCAGGACTCCCTCGCCGCCGTGGCCGACGAGGCTGGTGTAGCCGTGGACGAGTTCGGGCGCCCGGGACACCTTGGCCCCGTACACGTGGGCGATGATCTGGTGGCCCAGGCACACGCCCAGCAGGGGCAGGCGCCGCCGTTCGGCCTCGTGTACCAGGTCGAGGCAGACGCCGCTGTCGGCGGGATGCCCCGGCCCGGGGCTCAGCAGCACGCCGTCCACGCCGGCGGCGTCGCCCGGCGTCACGTCCGAGCGGTCCTTGACCGTGCAGTCGGCGCCCAGTTCGAGCAGGTACTGCACGATGTTGAACACGAAGCTGTCGTGGTTGTCCACGACGAGCACGTGGACGGCCATCGGGATCCTCAGTGGTGGTCGGGGCCGGACGTTCCGGCGGGGGCGGGTGCGCCGCCGTGCTCGACCGTGTTCTGGTCGAACTGGATCTTCGACTCGGCCCAGGGAAAAACGGCGTACCACAACAACAACACGATGGCGGCCACCAGTCCCACCGCGACCAGCACCTTGACCAGGCCCTGCCCAGGCAGTCGCCGCCAGATCCATCCGTACATCGGCCCTCCCTCGCCCACCCCACCGCACCGGTCGGCCACCGACGGCCTTCGCGCACACCGCCCTGTCGAGGAGACTACCCACCGCTGGAGCCGACGGCCCGACGCGGGCGCTCCTCCGCCGGTGGCTTTCGTGCCCGCCGCGTTGCCGGGCGGGTCACCTGCCGGAGGCGGTGGTGAGCCGGCGGGGGCGCTCCTCGGCCAGTTCACCGAAGATGATGAGGCGCTTGGCGGCCGAGTACTTGGGGTGGCAGGTGGTGAGGGTGATCAGCGGCTCGGTGGGCCGGCGGCCGGGGTGGAACGGGACGGGGGCGGTCACCTCGACCGCGTTCGGCTTGACGACGCGCCGGCCGGTGACCTTGTAGACGTACTGGGTGCGGCGGGTGTCGATGAGGATGCGGTCGCCGTCGCGCAGCCTGTCGATCTGGTTGAACGGGGCGGAGTAGGTGGTGCGGTGGCCGGAGACCACGAAGTTGCCGATCTGGCCCGGCAGCGCGCTGCCCGGGTAGTGGCCGGGGCCCTTGCGCAGGTCGGCGGGCTTGACGCCTTCGACGACCACGTAGCGGTACTCCTTCCCGAGGCGGGGGATGCGGATCAGCGCCAGGCCGTCACCGAGCTTGACCCTCTCGGTGGTGACCTGGTGGGCGGGCGCGTTCCAGGATTTGAGGAGCGCGTCGTTGAGCCGGCTCTGCTGCTCCTTGGTGTAGCGGCCGGTGCCCCACAACTCGTACGTCATGAACAACAGCAGGATCAGGCCGGCGGTGATGCACAGCTCGCCGAGGCCGCGGATGATGGCTCGCAGTGTTCCGTCCTCGTTCCGGCTACGTCCAGGCCATGACCGCTCGGCACGCTACCGGCGCCGGCGGCGGACAGAGTACTCTCGCAAAGGGCGGGGCTGTAATAATGCTCGCCCACGCGCGTTCCGCCGCGTGGTCTCGCTCCACCGGCCGTCAGGTCGTACGCTGCTCACCAGCGACTACGCTAGCCGACAAACCAGCCATGCGCGGATCGTCGCGCCGCCCGCCGTCCGCCCGAGGAGAACGAGCCACCGTGGCCAAGTCGAAAGTGCGCAAGAAGGCCGTCTACACGCCGCCGCAGAAGTCACAGAAGGTCGAGGTCAGCCCGCGCTGGCTGGTGCCGACCATGCTCACCCTGTGGCTGGCGGGACTGGCCTGGATCGCCACCTTCTACGTGACGGCGAGCACCGGCACGAACGTTCCGGTGATGACCGACCTGGGGAACTGGAACCTGGGCATCGGGTTCGGCGCCATCATCCTGGGCGTCGTGCTCTCCACCCGCTGGCGCTGACGGCGTCCCCGAGCGGGAGCGCCGCGGGGTTACCCATGATCCAGCCGCGCTAATCCACGAAAGTTATCCACAGGATGTGGACGGACCGGGCATCACCCTGCCCGGTCCCACAGTGCTGCCCTGGGACCGGCACCTCGCGGAGGTCGGCCTCCGCGAGGCGGGTCACAGGGCGGTCATCCCGGCCAGTTGCGACGTCTTGACCACCACCAGCGCGACCAGCAGTACCAGCATGGCCGCGCCGGCCGCCGCGTGCAGGACGGTCCGGCGCCCGTCCTGCTCCCGGGCGGCCGGGACGTAGGCGTAGGCGGCGGCCAGGGCACCGCCGACCAGCAGGCCGCCCACATGGCCCTCCCAGGAGATCCCCGGCACGGTGAACGTGATCACCAGGTTGAGGACCAGCAGGAACACGATGCCCCCGGCCGGGGCGTTCATCCGCTTGGCGATCACGAAGAACGCGCCGAACAACCCGAAGATCGCCCCGGACGCGCCGACCGCGGCACCCGCCGGATCGACCAGGTACAGCAGCACCGATCCGCCGAGCGCCGACAGCAGGTACAGCGTGATGAAGCGCCAGTGGCCCAGCACCCGTTCCAGTTGCGGGCCGATCACCCACAACGCCCACATGTTGAACAGGATGTGGGTGATGCCGAAGGACCCGCCATCGGGCGGCGAGTGCAGGAAGGCCGCGGTGATCAGCCGGTACCACTCACCGTCGGCCACCCCGCCGGGATGCACGAAGCCGAACCGGTCGGTGAACACCCCCACCATCATGAACTCGCCCACCAGGCGCGGCCGGGAGATCTGCGCGACGTAGGCCAGCACGTTCAGCGCGATCAGGGTGTAGGTGATCACCGGGGTCGCCGACACCTGGCCGCCGAAGACGGTCCGCGGCTGCCGCACCGTCCGGTTGCCCTCCCGCACGCACTCCACACACTGGTGACCCACGGCGGCGTCCCGCATGCAGTCCGGGCAGATGTACCGGTCGCACCGGGTGCACCGGACGTAGGTCTCCCGGTCCGGATGGCGGTAGCAGGTCGGCGCCTCGGTGGGCGCCCCGGGGGCTTGTGCGTTCATCGTTCACGCTCCTGGCCGGGGCGCGAACGCGCTGGAGAGGTTCACACCCTTGACTACGACTGGCGACGCTCGATCGTCACCGACTCGATCGTAATGTCCTGAACAGGGCGGTTCCGCGGACCGGTGGGAACCTTGGCGATCCGGTCGACCACGTCGGTGCCCGAGATCACCTCACCGAAGATGGTGTGCCCGCCGGTCAGGTGCGCGGTCTGCTCCACCGACAGCGTGATGAAGAACTGCGAGCCGTTGGTGTTGGCCCCGGCGTTGGCCATGGCCAGCAGGTACGGCCGGTCGAACGCCAGCCCCGAGGCGAACTCGTCCTCGAACTTGTAGCCGGGGCCGCCGGTGCCGGTGCCCAGCGGGTCACCGCCCTGGATCATGAAACCGTCGATCACCCGGTGGAAGATCGTCCCGTTGTAGAGCGGCTCGTTGGACGGCCGGCCGGTGCGCGGGTCGGTCCACTGCCGCGAACCCTCCGCCAGGCCCACGAAGTTCTGCACCGTCTTGGGCGACTGCTCGGGGAAGAGCCGCAGCACGATCGGCCCCAGGGTGGTGTTCATGGTCGCGATGAGTTCCTCAGCCATGGAAGGCCGCCTCCTTCGATGTCGGTGCCCGCCGGTCATGATCGGGTACGCGGGCGGGAGCGCCGGGGTCGCCGGCCGCGCCGCGTCCGTCCGGCCGGAATCTGGTTCCGGCCGGCCCGTTCCTACCCAGAGTGCGGGCCGGTATCTGCCTCACAATGCGTGATCGCATCCTCCCACGAACGGGGTTTACCTTGCGCCCTGAGGGAAGGGTGCTGACAGGACCTCGCAAATAGGGAGGTTAACGTGTCCCCTTTGATATCAGTTCGTCGCAGGCCCCAGGTCTCGATCGACACCTCGCGGCTGCGTCACATGCAGGAGGTGGCCAGACAGGGCGCGCTGACCGCGGCCGACCGGCTCGGCCCCGCGGCACAGCGCTCGCGTGTCTACGCCACCGAACGCGTGATGGACGCCCGCAGCTGGAGCGCCCCGCAGCTGGAACGGGCGGCCGGTTACGTCGAGCACGACCTGGCCCCCAGGGTGTCCTCGTTCCTGACCGGCACCGCCCACCGGATCGAGCCCCCGAAGCGGACGCCCCGGACCCGCAACGCCGCCCTGGCGATGCTGGGGGCGGTCGCGGCGCTGGGGCTGGCCGGAGCGGCGGCCGCCCGACGGAGTTCGCACTCCCTGCCCGAGCAGACGCCGGAACACGCCCCTGTCGGCAACGGGGGGATCTCCGCCCAGTAGCGGCGCACGGTGACCCGCGAGGGGCCCGCCCGACGGAGGGCGGGCCCTTTCGCGTCCGCGGCCCATTCGTGCCCGTTCGTGCCCGGCGGCCCTTTCCGTACCACGCTTACCACCCGGTAACGTGTGGCGCATGTCGCTGAAACACGTTCTGGCCACGCGGGCTCGGCGTTGCCTCCACACGGCCGTGCACCGCGGCTGGGAATGGGTTCAACGGCAGGGTGAGATCACGCCGTCCACGCCCGGCCGACACCGTTTCGCCTACCTCGGCGAAGGCGCCTGCATCGGGTTCCCCTCGGGCGCCATCTACGGCGAGCCGTGGATCTCCATCGGCGACCACACCCTGATCGGCACCCACGTCACGATCTCGGCGGGCTTCGTTCCCGGCCTGGATCTGGGCCCGGACCTGGTGGTCAGGATCGGCAGCAGTTGCTCGCTGGGGCGCGGCACCCACATCGTGGGCCACCAGTCCATCGAGATCGGCAACGACGTCTTCACCGGTCCGAACGTCTACATCACCGACCAGAACCACAGCTACGGCGACCTGGACATGCCGATCGGCCGGCAGTGGCCGGAGAACAACCCGGTGGTGATCGGGGACGGCTGCTGGATCGGCACCGGCGCGATCATCCTGCCCGGCACCCGGCTCGGCCGGAACGTGGCGGTCGCCGGCGGCGCGGTGGTGCGCGGCGAGTTCCCCGACCACTGCGTCATCGGCGGGGTCCCCGCCAAGGTCATCCGCCGTCACGACCCGGACGAGGGCTGGCTGCCCCCGATGCGCTCCCGCTCCCCCCTGGTCTCCCTGGACGAGCTGGCCAAGCTGTCCACCGAGGGCCTGGCGGGCCTGCAGATCCTCCAGGACAAGCTCCGCGAACAGGACAGGCTCCGAGCGCAGGAAGACCTCACCGAAGAGGCGGCCGGCTGACCCCGTTCCCCTGGACGGGCGAGGCAGGGCCGCCGCCCCGGAGGTCTGCGGTGGGTCCGGCGTGCTCCCCGGCGGCCGGGTACGGGCCGCCGGGGAGCGAACGGATCAGCTCTGGCGGGCCGGGCGGCCGCCGTCGCGGTGCTTGCCGCGCGCGCCTCCCCGTCCGCCGTGGGGACGGTCGGCGCCACGCTCTCCGTTGAAGGGGCGGCGGCGGTCACTGTGGGGACGGTCGCGGCGGTCACCGCCATGGGACGCCGAACGGTCGTCGCCGTACGAGGCCGAACGGTCGCGGCGGCCCTCACTGCCCGACCGGTCCCCGTCGTGGCCCTCGCCGCGGCGGACGTCCCGCCGTCCACGGCCGCCGGGACGTCCCCCGGGGCGGCCGTTGCGGGAGCGGCGCGGGGCCTCCGGGATGATCGGCTCGGTGATGGGGATGCCGCTCGGCGGGCGCGCCCCGGTCAGCCGGACGAGGGTCTCGTCGCCGGTGGCGACCTTGGTGCGGGACGCCTCGACACCGGCCCGGCGGGTCATCGCGGCGGTGGCGCGCACCTGGTGGGGGAGCACCAGGGTGACGACCGTGCCGCGCTCGCCGGCGCGGGCGGTGCGGCCGGCGCGGTGCATGTAGTCCTTGTGGTCGGCCGGCGGGTCGATGTGCAGCACCAGGCTGACGTCGTCGACATGGATGCCGCGCGCGGCGACGTCGGTGGCGACCAGGACGCTGATCGAGCCCTCGCGGAACTCGGCCAGCGTGCGGGTGCGCAGGCCCTGGCTCTTGCCGCCGTGCAGCGCGCCGGCCCGTACGCCGACCTGGGCGAGCTGCTTGGCCAGCCGGTCCACGCCGTGCTTGGTGCGGGCGAACAGGATGGTGCGGCCCTCGCGGTTGGCGATCTCGGCGGTGATCGCGCTCTTGTCGCGCGGCGCGATCAGCAGCAGATGGTGGTCCATGGTGGCCACCGGCTCGTCCACCGGGCCGATCGCATGCGTCACCGGGTCGTTCAGGTACCGCTTGACCAGGACGTCCACGTCCTTGTCCAGGGTCGCCGAGAACAGCAGCCGCTGGCCGCCGGGCCGGACCGCGTCGAGGATGTCGGTGACGTCGGGCAGGAAGCCCATGTCGGCCATGTGGTCGGCCTCGTCCAGCACCACGACCTCGACGTCGCCGAGGTCGCAGGCGCCCTGGCGCATCAGGTCCTTGAGCCGGCCGGGGGTGGCCACCAGCACCTCGACCCCACGGCGCAGCGCGTCGATCTGCTTGAACATCGAGGTCTGGCCGATGACGGTCTTGAACCGCAGCCCGACGGCGCGGCCCAGCGGCTCCAGGTTGGTCTGCACCTGCTGGGCCAGTTCGCGGGTGGGGACCAGGATCAGTGCGCGGGGGCGCCGGGACTGTGCCCGTTGACCGGCGACCCGGGTCAGCAGCGGCAGCCCGAACGCCAGTGTCTTGCCGGAGCCGGTCTTGCCCCGGCCGAGGACGTCCCGTCCGGCCAGGACGTCGGGGATGGCCGCCGCCTGGATGGGGAACGGGCTGTCGATCCCCTGCCGCGCCAGCGCGGCGACGAGGGCATCCGGCAGGCCGAGCTCGGCGAACGTGGGCACGGCCGTGTTCTCCGGGGTTGAACCCGGAGCATGAGCAACTGTCACGCGTTACCTTCCAGAGGGGGGCACGTCTCGAGAAGGCACCACGATCAGAGGCTGTGGGCTACAAGGACGAGCCTGACGCGCTGGGCGTCATAAGAGTGATTCACCAAGTCTAACGTTGCTCCTGTACCGCGATATGCCCCAGTCGTCGGGAATCTTCGTGGGTGGTGCGTCACAGGCCCCGTTCAGCAGGCGCACGCCGCGCCGACAACGGGCCCGGTGAGGGGGTCCGGAGCGTGCCGGACGACCTCTCCCGAACCGGTCTGGACGGGCAGTCCCTCACGTGCCCAGTACTCGAACCCGCCGATCATCTCCTTGACCGCGTAGCCGAGCCGGGCGAACTCCAGCGCGGCCTTCGTCGCACCGTTGCACCCCGGCCCCCAGCAGTGCACGACGACGGTCACGTCCCGGCCGATCAGGTCCGGCGCCCGCGCCGCGATGTCCCGGGTGGGGATGTGCACGGCGCCCAGCACATGCCCCTGGTCCCAGCCACGGCCGTCGCGGGTGTCCACCACCACGACGCCGGGAACGCCCGCGGCGAGGTCGGCCGCCACGTCGGAGACGTCCGTCTCGAACGCCAGCCGGGCCGTGAAGTGCGCCACCGCCTCGGCGGGGGAGGCCGCGGGAGCGGCGGTGACGGCCGAGGCGAACCCGGCGGCCGGAGCGAGCGGGGCGGGCGAGCCGGACCCGATGGGTGAGCCGGACCCGGAGGCCACCGCCCCGGACTGCCCGGCGGAAGGTTCGGTGGACGGGGCGATGGCCTCTGACATGCGGGTTCTCCCTCTGGACGGTGCTGTCGCGTCGATGTTCGCCCGTGCGGCCGGCACCGGAACAGTGGCGTGAACGCCCCTCGTCGCTAAGATCGCGCCATGGCCGCAAGCCTTCGGCCGGCCGGTCGTTCCGCCGTTCCCCCGCCGGTCAGGCCGCATGTCGTCGCGGTGCTCGCCTTCGACGGCATGTCACCGTTCGAGCTGGGCTCGGTAGCGGAGATCTTCGGCCTGCCCCGGCCCGAGCTGCGCGTTCCCTGGTACGAGCTGCGGGTGTGCGCCGAGCGGCCCGACCGCATGATGCGCTCCTTCGGCGGGCTGGCGCTGACCGCCGGACACGGGCTGGAGGAGTTCGCCGCCGCCGACACGGTCGTGGTGGTGGCCGTGCCGGACGTGCGGGCCGAGGTGCCCCCGGCCCTGGTCGGCGCGTTGCGGACGGCGCACGGGCGCGGCGCACGGGTGGTGTCGATCTGTTCCGGCGCGTTCGCACTGGCGGCGGCCGGGCTGCTGGACGGGCGGACGGCGACCACCCACTGGCGCTACGCCGAGCTGCTGCAACGCCGGTATCCGCGCGTTCGGGTCGACCCCGACGTGCTGTACGTGGACGACGGCGACGTCCTCACCAGCGCGGGCAGCGCCGCGGGCCTCGACCTGTGCCTGCATCTGATCCGCCGGGACCACGGCGCCCGGGTCGCCAACGCGGTGGCGCGGCGGCTGGTCGTCCCGCCGCACCGGGAGGGCGGCCAGGCGCAGTTCGTGGAGGCCGCCGTCGCCGAGCCCGCCCGGGACGACGCCGTGGCCCGCAGCATGGCCTGGGCACTGGACCATCTCGCTGAGCCGATCACGGTGGCCGACCTCGCCCGGCGGGCTCATCTGGCGCCCCGCACGTTCCTGCGGCACTTCGGCCGCCAGACCGGGACCAGCCCGCTCCGCTGGGTGGTCGTCCAGCGGGTCATGGCCAGCCTGCCGCTGCTCGAGGCCGGGTCGATGCCGGTCGAGGAGGTCGGCGCGGCCGTCGGCTTCGGCAGCCCTGCCACCTTCCGGCACCACTTCACCCGGATCATGAAGACCTCGCCGTCGGCCTACCGGCGTACGTTCCGCGACACGACTCCCTGAGCCGTCCTCCAGGGCGCGCCGCCGCCGTGCCCCGACTTCCGGTCCGCCGCCAGCCGTGCGGACAGGAAGGTCGTGTCGAGCTGGTCCATCACGGCGGGTGTGGCGTCGTGGAGCAGGTTGGTGAGCTGGTACGGATCCCGGCGCAGGTCGTAGTACTCGCGGTACAGGATCGCGCCCGTCCCGGTCAGGACGCCTCCGTGCAGCACGGTGTCGTAGTACTCGACGTACTGGTAGTCGGCCGTGACCGTCGCCGCCCAGCTGTGTCTGGCCTGGTGGGGACCGGCCCGCCACCATTCGAGCAGCAGCCGGTCGCGCACCTGCGGACGTAGCAGCGACCGGCCGTCCAGCCCGCCGTCCAGCAGGCCGCCCCGTCCGCTCAGCGGGCCGCCGTGCCTGACGTCCACGGCGTCCAGGATCGTGGGGGCGATGTCGATGTTCGCCACCAGACGGTCGTCGACGCCGCCTCCGGCGATCCCCCCGGCGGGCCATGACATGTACAGCGGGATCCGTACCGCCGGCCCGTACGGGACGCTCTTGGCCCCCCACCCGTGGTCCGCCCAGCAGTAGCCGTTGTCGCTGATCACGATGATGAGCGTGTCGTCCAGCTGCCCCTGGGCGAGGAGTTCGGCCCGCAACGCCCGGAACAGGTCGTCCACCGAGCGCAGCGTGCGCAGCTGTCCCGCGCGGATCTCCCGGCCCTCGCCGAGGGTGGTGTCGGCCTGCTGGACGTACTCGGGCTTGTCCCTCTTGTCGGTCTCGGCCACGGCGGGGTTGCCGTTCCACTCGGGAACGGCCAGGCCCGCGTACCCCTGCTCCGGGGTGAACGGCTTATGCGGCGCATAGGGGGAGACGTACAGGAACCAGGGGCGTTCGCTCCGCCTCTGACGCCGCAGGAACTCCACGGCATGGTCCCTGATCAAGGATGTGCTGTAGGCGGACTGGCTGCTCACCGTCCCGTTGACGTTCCACATGGCGCTGCCGTACTTCGGTGGCTGCATGAGGGCGTACTCGTCGAAGTGCGGCGGGGCCTGGTGGACGTTCCAGCCGTTGAGGTACTTGCCGAACAGCGCGGTGCGGTAGCCGGCCTCCCGCAGGTAGCGCGGCAGGACCGTCCCCTGGTCCAGTCTCTGCGGCCGTTCGTTCTGCAGGACGCCGTGGTTGTGCGCGTACCGCCCGGACAGGATCGAGGCGCGGGACGGCGCGCACAGCGGCGTCGTGGCGTACGCGCGGGTGAACGTCACGCCCTGCCCGCCGACCAGCTCGCGGAGGGCCGGGGTCGCCCACTCGGTGCCGAGCGGCTGGTCGTCGGTGACGACCAGCAGGACGTTCGGCCGTCCGTCGTCCGCCCCCGGCCGGGACGTCCTGCCGCAGATCCCCGTCACCGCCGCGGCGGTCGCCGCGCCGAACAGGAACGTGCGGCGGGTGAGCAGACGTCTGCCACCGCTTCGCGGGGACGTCTCGGACGGACGCCCCACACCTCCATTGATCACGCACAGTAATGTATTGGGAACTCGGCGTCAGGGAAAGCCGACCGTCCGGTCCGTTCGTACGAAGCATCCGAACATATCGCCTAGAATGATCTCGATGCGCCGTTTGCCCGCTGTTTCCTGGTCCGTTGCCGTTCCACTACTTGCCGTGCTGGCTCTGGCGCTGTCCTGGGGGCGGACACCGCCCACCGCGCTCGCCGTGCTCGTCGCGCTGTTCCTGGCCGGATCGGTGCTCGCCGCGGTGCACCATGCCGAGGTGGTGGCCCACCGGGTGGGCGAGCCGTTCGGATCGCTGGTCCTGGCGGTGGCCGTCACGGTCATCGAGGTGGCGCTGATCGTCAGCCTGATGATCTCCGGCGGCGACAAGGCCGCCACGCTGGCCCGCGACACCGTGTTCTCCGCGGTGATGATCACCTGCAACGGGATCGTCGGGCTGTCCCTGCTGTTCGCCACGATCCGCCGCCGGGTGGCGGTGTTCAACGCCGAGGGCAGCGGCGGCGCGCTGGCGACCGTCACCACCCTGGCCACCCTGAGCCTGGTGCTGCCGACCTTCACCACCAGCAAGCCGGGCCCGTCCTTCTCCCCGGCCCAACTCGCCTTCGCCGCGGTCGCCTCGCTCATCCTGTACGGCCTGTTCGTGCTCACCCAGACGGTGCGGCACCGCGACTACTTCCTGCCGGTCAACTCCAGCGGCACGGTCATCGAGGCCGAGGAGCACGCCGCCGCCCCCACCGCCCGCCGCGCCCTGATCAGCCTCGGCATGCTGCTGATCGCCCTCATCGCCGTCGTCGGGCTGGCCAAGGTCGAGTCGCCGATCATAGAGAAGGTGGTCATCGAAGCCGGGCTGCCGCCGGCGGTCGTCGGCGTCGTCATCGCCCTGCTGGTGCTGCTGCCGGAGACCCTCGCCGCGGTCCGCGCCGCCCGCCGGGACCGGCTGCAGACCAGCTTCAATCTCGCCCTGGGCTCGGCGATGGCCAGCATCGGCCTGACCATCCCCGCCATCGCCATCGCCTCGATCTGGCTGTCCGGCCCGCTGACCCTGGGCCTGGGCGCCACCCACATGGTCCTGCTGGCGCTCACCGTCGCCGTGACCACCCTCACCGTGGTGCCCGGCCGCGCCACCCTGCTGCAGAGCGGCGTCCACCTGGTCCTGTTCGCCGGCTTCCTCTTCCTGGCCGTCAGCCCCTGAGCCTCAGCCCCCGAACGTCAGCCGCCGAGCCTTTTCTCTAGGCTCCGACCTCGCCGAGCCTTTTCTCTAGGCTTCAACATCGTCGAGCCTTTTCTCTAGGCTTCAACATCGTCGAGCCTTTTCTCTAGGCTTCAACATCGTCGAGGCCTTCGGCGAGGCTGTCCCAGAACGCGGTCTCGTAGGTGTGCAGCAGGCGGGCCGCCAGCAGCGCCTCGTCCGGGTCCTCGCCCGCCGCCAGCCCGGCGGCGATCACCTCGGTCGCCTGCTCGGCGAACCCGGGCGGCGCCTGGGCGAAGAAGGTGAAGAACCCCACCGCCTCCTCTGTGAGCCCGTACCGCTCGCGCAGCGCCACGGCCGCCCGGCCGCAGTACGCCCCCCACTCCTCCAGGTTGGCCAGCATCGCCAGCGCCACCTCGCTGCTCGTCCCGAACGCGGCCCGCTGGGCCAGGAATGCCGGGTACGCCTGCGCGAACGGATGCGGCTCGTACCCGCGCAGTTCCTCGTCCCCCATCCCGAGCGCCGCCGCGAACTCCCTCAGCAGCCCCAGCGCCTGCCCCTCGCCCGCCGCCAGCGACAGGAACATCTCCCCGGCGGCCCCGTCCGCGAACCGGGCGCCCAGCAGCGCGAAGCTGCGCCGATCACTGCTGACGATCCGGTACTCCTCCCCGGCCAGCCGTCTCAACCGTTCGGCCGGCACCGCACCGGCCTCCAGCAGTTCCAGGAACCGGTTCTCTCCGGCACGCCCCGCACTCTCCCGCAACGCCCGCGCCACCAGCTCATCAGCAACCCGCTCTCCCATGCCTCCACGCCAGCACCCGCCCCGCCGCCCGTCAACCGCCCACAAACGGCCACCCGCCCTGGGAGCGCCCGGCCTTCCGTACGGCCGACTCGCCGAGCGAGACGTTCGCGCAGGTGGACCGGCATCGCGTAAGCGGCGCCGACACGAGTCCCACCGTTCTCGGACACCCTCGGCGAGCCGGAGGCGTTGTCCTCCGGGTGCGCGGGATGGACGATCATCGGGATCGGCGATCGGCGGAGGTGTTCCGGTGAACGGTGGACTGGTCGGCCTGCTGGTCGGTGGAACGGTGGGGGTGCTCTGGGGAGCCGTCAGCGGGACCGGTGTGATCGGAAACGCCCTTCTCGGGACCCTTGTGGGGTCATGGCTCGGCCTGGTCGTGCTGTCCAAGCGCCGTTCGGGATGAGCCGTCGCAAGCGCCGCAGCCAACGCTGATCGGCGTCCGGTGACCCGTGCGGCCGGGTTCCCCGGAGACTCCTCAAGCCCGCGGATCGTTTCCAGGGTCGGCGTCCGGTGCGGGCGACTGGCTGAGCCACGGCTCGGTGGCCTGGAGGACGGCTTCGGTGAGTGCCTGCCTGCGCAGCGCCGTCACCTTGCGGTACTCGGGGTCGGCGACCATCCGGATGAACGCCTCCCGGCTCGGATAACGCACGAGCAGGACGGCGTCCCATGCCTGCCCGGCCTCGGCGACCAGGGCGGTGGACCCCTGCCCGGCGTACAGCACCTCACCGCCGTAGCGCTTCAGGAAGGGGGCCGTGCTGCGCGCGTACTCCTGGTACGACGCCTGCCCGTCCGGAGCGAACCTCAAGAGGTTGAGCATGACCACCGGCCCACCGGGGTCCTCGGTCATCAACCGCTCCAGGTCGTCCGCCCTCGGATCGATCGCCATCGGCCGCCCCTTTCCTCTCCACGACTCCGAACGCCGCTCAGCCTAAGAACGAGATCGATCTCCGCGCCAGGCTTGGATCTTTCGCTGTGGGCGCGCACAATCCCGCTGTGGCCTGCGTCGTGCTGAAGGCGGCGCGTCCCGGACACTCTGACAACAGCGCATCACCGTGACCGCGTCTTGCTCGTGTCGGTGCACGCGCTCCGCTCGCCTACGGACTGTCCGACTCACCCACCGGAATCCCGGAGCACCGGGCGACCTGGAGCCGCACCGGGGAGACCGCCTTCACCAGGAAGACCTTCTCTCTGGGCCGCCAAGACATGCACTCAGGTCACAGTTGCCTGGCTAGAGATGACGGGTGTGTCACCGAGTGGGGAACAGGCCGGCGGCAAGGTGCCCGCCGGGGCGTACCCCCGGTGGGACGGCGAAGACGGCGCTGCCGGTATGCCGGATGAAGTCGTTCAGCCGGTCGGACTCGGCCAGCTTGCGCTGGGCCCGGACGAACTCCTCGGGGTCGCGTAGGTAGGCGCAGAAGAGCACGCCGCTGTCGTAGATGTCGTGCCCGCCGCCGGCGTGCTTCGGCATCCCCGGGCCGTGGTCGTGATCGGCGTGCCCGTCATCGTGAGGGGCGGTCACGATCGGCTCGGTGATGCCCTGGAAGCCGTAGTCGTAGTTGTAGGAGCGGCGCAGCATCGGAATGTCCCGGATCAGGGCCACGTGGGAGTCGGCCGGGATCAGGGGCTTGCCGTCCGGCCCGGTCCTGGTGAGGTCGAGATCGGTGAACTCGTGCCCGCCGCTGAGCGGGGCCCCGTTGTCCCGGCGGCGGCCGATGGCCTGGTCCTGGGTGTGGGCCGGGGAGGTGTCCCACTTCGGCAGGTCCATGCGGATCTTGCGGAAGACCAGGTAGGTGCCGCCGGAGAACCAGGCCGGTTCGTCCTGTGGGGTGGCCCAGACCGCCGCGTCGAACTCCGCGCTCCCCAGGCGGGGATTGGCGGTGCCGTCCTTGTGGCCGAACAGGTTCCGCGGGGTGGAGTCGCCGAACACGCCCAGGAAGCCCTGCTGGCTCCAGCGCAGCCGGGCCACGCCCGGGGCGCGGGTGCGCAGAGAGCGGAACGCCCGGCTGACGACCTGGGGGTCATCGGCGCAGACCTGGACGAGGAGTTCACCGCCGCTCCAGGCGTCCTCCAGCCGATCGGTCCGGAAGGCGGGGAGCGGGCGCAGCCGGTGAGGCCGTTCCCGTTGCCGTCCGATGCGCTCGAACAGTTCCGGTCCGAGGCCGAAGGTGACGGTCAGCCGGGACGGGTCGAGGCCGTCGGCGATGCCGGAGTCCAGCGGCGCCTGGGGCGAGCCGACAGGTCGCAGGCGGGGCGGGCGGCCCTGCATGAGGCTTTCGGCGACGACCGTCCACTGCTCCATGAGCGTACGGAAGTTGGCCGCGACCTGCTCGGTGGTCAGGGGGCGCTTGCGCACTGGGTGGACGGCCTCCAGGTCGAAGGCGGCGAAGAGCGCGTAGCGCTGCTGTGGTGTGGCGATGCCCGGCTGGTGCGCTCCGTGGAACGGTTCGGTCCGCCGTCCCTCCTCGGTGGAGCGCGGCGACGCCTCGGTGCCACCGCCGTTCGCCAGCAGCGCTCCGCCGGCTGCCACACCGGCGGTCGCCGCAAAGGTGGTGATGACGCCACGGCGGGAGAAACGGCTTTCCGGTCGATCGGGCATGTGGAACCCCTTGCCTGTTATCTTCAGGATGCCTGAAGCTTAGAGCAACCTTCAGGCACCCTGAAGGTTGGGGTGGGAGAGCAGGCGAGGGCGTCGCCCGCTCCCAGGTCAGGAGGGAGGCTGAGCTGAAAACATGGCACGTACGGCGGCACCGATCCGCCGCCGGGCCGGATCGGCGTCAGGGCCGAACATCCGGTCATCGACCTCGGCCGCCGCCCGCTCGGCCTCCTCCAGGAGGCGGGCCCCCTGGGGGGTGAGCTCAAGCGTCGAAGCCGATCCGGCACGAGCGTTGTGATCGCGCACCAGCCCGGCGGCGGTGAGCGCCTTCACCGCCCCGTGCACGCTCTGGACGGTGACCCCTGACATCCGCGCCAACTCGGTGAACGACGCGCCCGGCACCCTGGCGATGTGGCCGAGAAGCCCGAGCCTGCCGACGGTGAGCCCCAGCGGCCCAAGGGCGGCGTTGAGTTCGGCCTCGACCCGGCGCGCCAGTATCAGCACCACGATGGAGATGCTGGTCACCGGCGGACCAGGGCGGCCGTTCTCAGCAGTCACCGTTCCAGTGTCCCGCAGATCAGCGGCCCCGACGCCGCGGACGAGCCGGCCACGATGATGCCGCTGCCGAACGATCTGCTCGCCACACCACATGACGACCCATGGGGAGATCGTCTCTCGATCCGGGATACGACCCCCGTCTCCCGGGAAAGGGCGTCCGACGTGGGGGGCCCAGGGAATTCGCACCCTCTGACACCCGCGGAGATCACCCCTCTGACCAGCACACCCCATGACCCGCAAGCGACCGCGGCCGACCCCCCGATCACCACCTCTGATGGCACGATGGCAGGCTGCTGAACTGCTGCCGGCGTGCACCGGTGTTCGCCCCTGTCACCGTCACCGCCGCCGTCATCGCCGTCAGCGACTGGGGACCGGTGCCTGCCGATCGATCTCACGGCACAGAGCGGTGACCATGTCCTCGAAGGCGCCGGTACCGTGCTTCTGCCTGAGGACACCGTAGAGGTCCTTGCGGCCGGCCTCCCTGAGTATCCAGTTGAGGGCGGTGTAATGCACCCGGCGACCAGCGGACAACTCGTCGTAGACGTCGCGCGCGGCCCTCATCAACTCCGGAAAGGCCGCAGACTCCGCCATGATCATGCGGGTCGCATCGGTGAGATTCATGCGCGCAGTCTAGGTCAGCCAATACCGCCAGGCATGCGTTCGGCCGCCCGACCTTCCCGTCCGCCGCCGTCCCCACCTTCCGAAAAGCGGGCCAGGGCTTGAAGGCGGGGAACCCTGCTGGACGGGGCGGCCGGTGCGCTGGTGCTGGTGGCTCAGCGGCCGTGCTGACCTTCTGCTGAGTGCTGACGATGTTCGGTCGCGTCCGCTGGTATTGCCGTCAGCGCCGTCGGCAACTCCACCGGAGATGGCTACTGGCCGAGTTCTCGTGCGGGGAGATCCCTCCTCAGCGGCTCGCTTGCCATACCGAGTTCTTGACGAGCGGCCTCCATGAACGCGAAGCGGAGTTCACGCTTGGGCGGCGCGCCCGCCTCGGTGGCCTGCCCCCGAAGCAGCGCGTGGAGGGCCAGTGTGTAGTCGTGGGCGGCCTGGGCGACTGCAGGGGTGCACACGAGTTCCGGGACCTTCTTGGCAAGCCAAAGCGTGTGCAGGTGTTCCCACTTCTCGGACTCCTCAAGCTGCTCTCCCATGGAGAGGCGGTCCAAGCACAATTCCACCTGCTGGGCCGCGGACAGGAACTCCATGAGCGCTTCCTTGCGCTCCGCGCGTTCCGCACTGGCCTGCTCGAATCGCGCGCGTCGTGCCTCCACACGTGTAGAGAGATACTGACCGATCAGAGTTCCAGCGGAACCGAGAGCCACCCCCGCCAGCGGCAGGATTGTCGTCGACACGCTCATCCCGCTGAGACGGTGGATACTGATCGCCGGTTCCCGTGCCCGGGACGGGTGCGCCACCGCATCGCTCCGGGGTACTCGTTCGCGCGAACGACGCACACCGCGTGACAGACCGTTTCGCGCAAAACTTCCGGCCCAACCGGCTGCGGGCACTGGACAAGCCCGGCATCAAGGACGTCCGGCTCCATGACCTACGGCACACCGGCAACACGCTGGCGGCCATCGCGGACGCGACGCTCCCGGAGCTGAAGCAGCGGATGGGCCACGCCAGCGACCGGGCGGCGATGATCTACCTGCACGCCACCGACGAGCGGCACCGGGAGATCGCGGACACGCTCAGCGCCATGGCCAAGACGGAGCTGAAACAGGCACGCCGGAACCAATCGGACACGCAAGCGGAAGAGGACCCCGTAAATGATCAAAGCCCAGGCAGAGAAAGGGTCTCTGACCTGGGCTTCGTCGTGGGTGGAGCCTAGGGGATTCGAACCCCTGACACCCGGCTTGCAAATCCGCGGAGATCACCCCCGATCACCCCTCTGACCAGCACATCCCATGATCCGCAAGTGACCGTGATTGCCCCCTGATCACCACCCCTAATGGCACGCTAATGGCACGGCGGCAGGTTGCTGACCTGCTCGTACACCATGTCCCTGGCATGGCCTCAGCCTCGTGCGCGCCAAGCAGGTTGGACAGTCGGCCTCATCCTTATCAGTTCGTTCCGCCCCAAGGTGATCAACGTCCGCTGTGTTGATGCCCTGCGGCTGACCGTCGTCTGGGTGCGGTGGTGTTCGCCTGCGTTGCCGTCACCGTTGCCGTCAGCCATCGCGCTTCCCGACCTTGAGTGCCCGTGCTCGTTCGCCGCTGTTGTCTGGGCGAATGCGGTCAGCCAGACACGTCCGGTGAGAGATGACCGTATGGCTTCCTGGGCCGTCGTTGCTTCGCACGTCTAGGACGAGACCGTCACCTCCCAGGCTCAGGACGGCCGGCTTCCCGCAGAAGTCGCATGGCCACCCGAACGACTCGAAGTCCTCGGGATGGATGCTGAGCCGGACCCAGGCCGGCGGGTTATACCTGTGGACCTGCTCGACCACGGCATCGACCTGTGAGCCGACCGGCGGGTACATCGCCTTCAACTCGTCGTAGCTGCCGGTCGCTGAGCCGAACTGCTGGATCATGTCCACCGACGCACCGATACGCTCATGGCCGACGATCTCAGCGACCACGCCCCACGGCTGATGACTGAGGATCTTCGCCCGGACCCGCTGACCGGGCAAAAGCGCCAGGCTCTCAGTCTCGAAACGCTCCATGGCCCGCATTCTCCGGCAGGCGACGTGTAGACCACACGGATGCCCTGCTCTGCGCGACGCGCACATACCGCCTTGCCTGGTCTTCCCGTCTGCCGTCGTCCCACCCTGCGGGGAGCGGGCCGGGGCCAGGGCGTGAAGGTGGAGCGCCCCACCGGACGAACGACCTTCGCGCCCTGGCCCTGGTCTGCTCGGCTCGCCCTGGGATGGCGGTAGGCGGGAAGACCAGGCTTCCACCCTCACCACAGATCACCGGTGCCCGTGGGGCTGGGCTTCCCGGAGCCGGAGTGCCCCCGCCGGAGGCGTTTCTACTTGGGATGCTCTGCGGCGGTGGGTCCTTGGAAGTGGCGGGCGACTGTCTCGTCGTGTTCCAGGATGTGATCGATTGTTTCCCAGTACGTCGTCAGCCAGGGGTGTTCCCGGGCCTGGTCCGGGTCGAGCTTGCGGCCGTAGAGCGGGCTGTCGGGGGCAACGGACGCCCCGGTGACCAGGGAACATGCGATGTTCGGATGGCCCTCGATCGGGCCGATACGGCATCCGAACGTGACGCGGTTGGGGCTGGGGCGGTCCGCGACGTCATCGGGGTCCCAGTAGTCGTCGAGGACCACATCGATGTACGCCTCGTGTATGCCCTGGTGGTGGTAGCACCGTGCGTAGTAGATGGCATGAGCCCCGGCCTCGCTGTTGATGAACCCTGTCACCTGTTCGAAAGGGGTGCCGCAGCAGCCACAGGTGTCGGTACGGACATAGCGATCAGGGTCGATCTGTAGATGCACGCGGCTGATTATCGCGGCACATGGGACGGACCGAAGCGGGCTGTGGCGGCGGGTACCTGGTGGCTGCTGGTGGAGGGGGCATGTGGCGGTGTCGTGGTGCGCGGCCCGGCGGTTCGCCGCCCGGGGACCGGCGCCCACGCCGCACGCGCCGGGCGGCGTGGCCGGCGGGCCGTGGCGGCGGCGCGCAGCGCCGCCGCTCTTGATCCTAAAAAGCTGAATTCGGCAGTGTTCGTGACGCCTGAGCGTGACGCCTGAGCGGACTGGATAACTCACTATCCATCTAGCTATCCGTTCATCCTGAGCAAGGCACGCAGTGTTTCGGCGGGGGTTACGCAGCGGAAGCCGGTGTCGTCGTCGAGCATGTCGGCTGAGGCGTCGTTGAAGGTGGAGGGGGTGCAGCGGAGGAACGGGCTGGTGAAGGCGCTGCCCTTGAGTTCGTGGCGGCCTGGTTCGGATTCGGTGGAGCACCATTCCCAGGTGTTGCCGCACATGTCGTAGACGCCGTAGGGGCTTACGCCGCTGTGGTAGCGGTTGACGGGGGTGGTGGTGCGGAGGTCGCTTTCACGGACGTTGCACTTGGCGGGGGTGAGTTGGCTGCCCCAGGGGTAGGTGTCGCCTCGGGTGCCTCGGGCGGCCTTTTCCCATTGCTGGCTGGTGGGGAGTGCCTTGGCTGCCCACTGGGCGTAAGCGGTGGCATCGTGCCAGGTGACGAAGACGACGGGGTGATCAAAGATGCCGTCCGGTGGGTTGTTGCCGTTCCAGTGCTGGGGGGATGGGTGGCCGGTGGCGGCTACGAAGCGGGCGTAGTCGGCGTTCGTGGTCGGGAAGACGTCGATGTAGAAGGCGGGGAGGTGGAGGGGTTCGTTGTTCTCTCCGGCCAGGAAGATGCCTTCTTCGACAAGGGTCATGAGCTTGCCGTCGATGGGGTGGCGCACCTGGTGCGGCTCGTTCAATGGGAGCGGAGCGGGCACGGCGGGTTGGGTGGCCTGGCGGGCGGGGTTGGCGGCTGGGGCGGGTACTGCGGTCGGGCCGACGAGGTTGGCAAACCGGGCTTGGACGTCGGCGCTCGACGCGGCTAGAGAGGAGTCGAGGGCCTGTTGATTGACGGGGCGGGGATGGATGCTCTCGGCGCCCTTCTCCCACTTGGACACCATGCGCTCGCTGACGCCCAGGTGGGCGGCGAACGCTCGGATGCTCATCCGCTTGGCCTCACGGAGCGCTCGCACTTCGCGGCCTGACCAGAGTTGGACGGTGGGGGTCAATCGAATCTCCTTCGGGGGCGAAAGGGGATCGCTGGTCGTCAGAGGCTTTCCGGCGGGATTTCCTCGTACTCCTTGCGGAGGGCGTCGAAGATCGGGTGTTCGGCCGGTAGCTGGATGTTGTCGATGGCGGTGATGGGGCGAACGCCTACGGTGGTGTTGGTCGCGAATGCGGCCTGCATGTTCGGGACGTTGCGCAGGTTGACCGGTGCCGTGATGGTCTGCTCGTGCACTTGGGTGATCAGGCGCATGGTCACGCCGGGGAGGACGTCGGCGTTCGGCCAGATGACCCGCTCTCCGTCATAGAAACCGATGTTCCAGGTCGCGCCTTCGGAGATGAATGACGACGGGTCCAGGAACAGGGCATCGTCGTACCCGTTGAGCTGGGCGTTCCGGCGGCACCATAGGGCGCCGAACAGGCCGATGTGCTTGACCAACGGAAGATCTCGCCGGTAGACGGCCGATTGAACGCGCATCGGGGGCGGCGGCCATGCTCCCGCCGGCCGGGTGGTGACCAGAACATGCGGCTCGGCTGCGGATCCGGGATGTCCAAGCTCTAGGGCGGGGTCGAAGACGGTCACCCGGACGACGAATGATCCCGGCCTGCCTGCGATGGCGTGCCGAACGTACTCGCGCACTCGCTCCCGGTCGAGGTCGGCATCGAACAGTTCTCGGCAATCGCGGACAAGCCGGTCAAGGTGGTGCGATAGGCCGCGTATGTGCTGCTCATCGACGCGCATGGACGTGAAGTGGCCGTAGTTGATCAATCCGAGGGCCTGGAGCGCTTCGGGGGCGACAGGTGCGCCGTCGAGTTCCGCCATGTCCTCAGTCTGACACCGCAGTTGATCAACGGACATCCCTAAGTGCAGTGGAAGTTCAGTGCTGAGGCAGCACTAGGACATGGGAGTTACATCACTCTCTTCGGAAGCCTTTAAGGCATGAGGGATGAGCGTTCCGTGAATCCGTGCCAGTCGTGCGGTGGGCGTGGCGAGAAGCTGCGCAGCTCCCGGCGGCTGGTCGTGGTCGCTCCGGTGGAGGGTGACTCGGTGCCGGTTCGGGTGGATGCGTGCTTGGACTGCGGCGGGTCGGGTCTGGCCGCTGAGGCGGCGTGATGAGCTGCGGGGCCGGTGGCGTGGTCCGGATGTGGCCGGAGTGGGGCCGGCCTTTCCCGGGCGGCCGTGTAGGTGGGGGCGGCCAGGGGATCGCCGCGTCACCGGTCCCGCGTCCAGCCTGGGGGCGGGTGTGGGTGTGATGAGTGATCCGTATGAAGTCGAGACGCACGCGGTGCGGGTGCTGTCGGCGCTGTTCCTACAGCTCGTCCGGGCTTCCTGGCCTGCGGTGAAGGTGGCGTTCCGGGACGCGATTCCGCGCCTGGAGGTGACCGGGCCTTCCGGTGTCGTGATCGACGTGCGGATGGACGAGGACGGGGCGCAGTTCGTGTTCCGGCCGTCGTTCCGGCGGCATTCGATCGAGGACGTGCCGGGCGCTGTGGAGGCGGTGTTGACGCTGGTGCGCGACTGCGGCGGTTCACTGTCCTCCGATGCGCGATCCGCGGGCGGTGGGGCCGGTGAGTAGGGCGTTGACCGCTCGGCGGGAAGCGGTGCTGCGAGAGCAGTTCCCGGGCTGGCGGGTCCGTGAGGTGACCGGCCAGTGGATCGCTGCTCGTAAGGGTGGGCCGGTGGTGGTACGGGCCTCGGCGGTCGAGCTGCGGGACGCGCTGCGGTGGATCGATCAGGCTTCCCCCGATCCGGCCGGGGGTGACCCGGCGAAGGTCGAGGGGTCATGAGCGGCGGGGCCGGCGGCGTGGATGCTCCAGCGACCGACCCCCCGGGAGTGCCGCCGGTCCCGCCTTCCTCTCTTGACCCGTCCGCTGACGCACGGGGTGAGCGGATGTGGGCTTGGGCACGGTCGCCGCAGTGGAGTCCGGACAGGCCGGAGGAGTTCCACGGACCGCATGTCCAGATGCGGCGGCTTGGGTGTGAGGGCATCGAGTGGCGGCGGGTGCATCCACCGTTGGAGCGGGTGCGGGTGGTGGCGCACACCTGTGAGTGCCTGGCCACGGTGTTCGAGTTGTGCGGGCGGGGTGGCGCCTACCTGATCCGCCGGACGACCCGTGGTCCTGGTGGACCGGTGGTCGAGGAGTCCCCGGCGATCCCGGCCAAAGCGGCGGAGGATCTGTGGTTCCGGCTGCTACGGGGACGTGCACGCTGAGGACGTTGCCGCTGGGCGGTTGAAGATCGGTCGGTGACAGGACGCGAGTGTGCCGGTAGCGTCCTACCTGGTAAGACAACCTGTCGAATGTTGGATGGTCGTGATGGCTCTTGAGTCGGTGCCACCGAAGTACGCCCAGTTGGTCGCGGAGCTGAAGCGGCGGATCGAGGCGGGCCAGTACCCGCCCGGCGAGATGCTGCCCAGTGAACATCAGCTCATCGCCGAGTTCTCGGTGTCCCGGCCGACCGTGGTGGCGGCGCTGCGGGTGCTGCGGGAAGAGGGCTGGATCGAGGCTCGGCAGGGCAAAGGCCGGTTCGTGCGGGGGCGTCCGGTCCTGTCGGCACTGGAGCACGTGCGGGCGGGACAGCTCCGGCTGTCGGGTCCAGAGATCGACCTTGCCGGGGATGTGGTCGAGGCCGGCGCGGTCACCGCGCCCAAGCGGATCGCGGCGCTGTTGGACGTCCCCGCGTCAGGGCGGGTGTTCCTACGGCGGCGGCTGCTGACCTACCAGGATGAGCCGTCAGAGCTGCTGTCGCTGTGGCTGCCGCTGGAACTGGCGGAGGGAACCGGCCTGACCAGTGACCAGCCTTTGCGACAGGGCATCCGCGAACACCTGGAGAGCCGTAAGGGCGTGGTGTTCGATCACGTGTTGGAGCAGATCACCGCACGTATGCCCACGACGGAAGAGGCGCAGACTCTGGGGCTGGGCAGGGATGTGCCGGTGTTGGTGGTGTTCGCCGCGGTGCGGGACGCCACGGGGCGTCCGCTGCTGGTGGTCGAGGCGGTGTTGCCCGCCGACCGGCATGAGCTGGAAGACGCATATCCGCTGCGTTGAGGCGTTGGCCGGATTCGGCCACATCTGAGCGGGTCACTTGATAGAGCAAGCGGGTAACCTCCGATCAAGTCACTTGATAGGTCAACTGACGACCAGTTGACTGATTGGAGGTGGTCACGTGGGGATCCAGGGACGTATCCCGGTGGAGTTCGGTCAGGTGTTCCCGCACGGGGTGTTCGCGACCGATGCGGCTCAGCCGTTGGAGAACTACGACACCAAGCAGCAAAAGATCGACAAGGAGACCGGTCTGCCGGTGTGGGTGGTGAACGTCTACGACGCGGACCCGACGGCCAAGCACAAGGCGTCGGCGATTCGGGTGCGGGTGCTGGCCAAGGTGTGCCCGGTGCTGCCGGAGCCGGTGATGGGGCCGTTCCGGCCGGTGGAGTTCACCGGGATGACGGTTACCCCGTATGTGGAGGTGGCCGGCAAGAACCCCAAGGGTGAGCCGATCACCCGGGTGGCCTACTCCTACCGGGCGACCGGTGTGCAGGCTCCCGGCGGCGCGGGCCGGGCCGCTCGTCCGGCTGGTAAGGACGCGGCCTGATGGGGCGTTCGCGGATCTCGGTGAACGTCGATCTTCCCGGCCGTGACCCCAATGCCTCGGTCACGCTGCCCTTGGACGAGCGGGCCAACTGCCGGGCCTTCTGCGTGACCCATCCGGAGGGGGCGGAACCGGTGCTGGCCATCTCCCACGGCGGGGTCAACGTGATGCTCACCCCGGACAAGCCGGGTCGGGTGACCGCCGGGGACGTCGCGGTGGCTCGGGCGCTGCTGGAGGCGGTCACCTCCTACGTCACCGACGTCGAGCGCCTGCACGACCAGAACGCGCGCTCCTCCGGGTCGCCTGGCGCGGGCCGGTCGGCGGTCTGACGAACAGGTGGGGCGGCTGGAGCTGGCACCTCCAGCCGCCCCGGTCTCTCTCCCCAAACCGCAACTCGAAGAGAGGTGATCAGCGTATGTCGTGGGAGTTCCGCAAGGTCAAGCCGGGTGAGAATGTGGCGGTCGAGGCGCAACGCGACCCGTTCGCCGCGCCCAAGTGGGCGCCGCCGGTGTGGCACATGCCCGAGGGCCTGGTCCTGCTCGTCGGCCTGCTGCGCGTCCTGGCCCGGCTGCTGGCCTTCTGCGTCCGGCACCCGATCACGGTCGGGGCGGCGGCCGGGGCCGGCTGGCTGGGCGTCCGCTACGGCTGGCACGTCCCCGCGCTCCTGGCCGTCCTGGCCGGACTGGGTCTGTCGGCCTGGGCGGTGGCCGATCGGCCGTCCTTCGCCCGCTGGGTCGTGCGCCCGGTCCGGTCGCGGTGGCGGGCCTGGTGGGTGTACCGGCGGCACTGGCAACCGGTCCTCGTCACCGCCGGACTCACCAAGACCCACCGGGGCCGCGAGTACCTGCCGACCCTGCGCACGGTCATGGCCGGTCCCACGTCGGATCGCGTCCTGGTGGTCATGCTCAAGGGGCAGGCCCCGGACGTCTGGGAGAAGGCGGCGGCCAACCTGGCGCACGGCTTCGGCGCCACCCTGGTCCGCGTCCGTGACGGCGACCGACCCGGCCGCCTGTGGCTGGAGTTCGTCCGCATCGACGCCCTGGCCTCCCCGCTCCCGGCACTGCCGCTGCTCGACGCTGCGGCGGTGGATCTGCGGGCGGTGCCGGTCGGCAGACAAGAGGACGGCTCGCCCTGGCGGCTGCGGCTGCTCGGCACGCATGTCCTGATCGCGGGCGCGACCGGCTCCGGCAAGGGCTCGGTGCTGTGGTCGGCGATCCGCGGGGTGCTGCCGCTGATGGCCGCCGGGCTGGTCGAGGTATGGGCGATCGACCCCAAGCGCATGGAACTGTCCTACGGCCGCGCCCTGTTCGAACGCTACGGCCGCTACTCCTCCGACCCGTCCGGCGGCATGGTCGCCCTGCTGGAAGAGGCCGCAAGCGACATGAACGCGCGGGCGGAGGAGTTCGCCGGGCTGACCCGGTCGTTCGCGCCGTCGGTGGAGCATCCGTTCCGGATCGTCGTGGTCGATGAGCTGGCGTTCCTGACCGCCTACAGCCCCGAACGCGACCTCCGCAAACGCGCCGAATCGGCGCTGGCGGTGCTGACCACACAGGGCCGGTCGGTGGGGTACTGCGTGATCGGCGCGCAGCAGGACGCGCGCAAGGAGGTCAACAACCTGCGCAACCTGTTCCCCGACCGGATCGCGCTGCGGCTGGACGAAGACGAACAGGTGGACATGGTCCTCGGCGACGGGGCACGCGATCGGGGCGCGCTGGCCGATCAGATCTCGTCCGTTCCGGAGATCGGCGCCGGGGTCGGGTTCGTCCGGTTGGAGAGTTGCCCGGACCCGGTGCGGGTGCGTGCGGCGTATGTCTCCGATACCGACATCCGCGCGATGGTCGCTTGGGCCACAGGCGGTGTGGACGCCTGGGAGGTCGCGTGACCGCTCCTGCGGAGACTGCTGCCGGGTCGGTGCCGGTGAAGGTGCGGCCTCCGCTGGCCCGGGAGGTCGTCAAGGCCGTCGCCATCGAACACGGGGTATGCATCCGGCCGGTGCCGATGCGGCGGGTCAACCTGCACACCGGCGAGACCGAACGGGTGGACGTGCCCTGCGGGCACACCCTTGCCTCGGTCTGCCCCACTTGCGCCGAACGCAAGCGCAAGCTCCGGGCCGTGCAGTGCGCCCAGGGCTGGCACCTCGATTCCGAGCCGGTCATCGAGCGGGCCGACCCGGATGCCGAACAGCGCTACCTGATGGAACTGCGGGCCAAGGCCCAAGCCCGGCGGGATCGGGTCGAGGTCCACGGGCCAGACGACGGCGGAGACCTGGCCTGGTGGGACGGCCTCCTGGGCGAACTGGACCGCGAAATCGAAAAGGCGGGGGTGGCCGGCACTCTCAAGACCGGTGACCAGCCCGCTCGGCGGACCCGATCCACCCGGCGGCGTCAGGACGCGCCCGACCTGCCCCGGCGGCCGGTCGAAAACCGCACCGTCGGGCGGACCTTCCTCGGCCGTGGCGGTAGGACGTTCCGGCCGTCGATCTTCCTCACCCTCACCCTCGACTCCTACGGCAAGGTCAAAAGTGACGGGACGCCGGTCGATCCGGCCACCTACGACTACCGGCGGGCGGCGCGCGATGCGCTGCACTTCTCCAAGCTGGTGGACCGGTTCGTGCAGAACCTGCGCCGGTTCGTCGGCTTCGACGTGCAGTACTTCGCCACCGTCGAACCCCAACGCCGGTTGGCTCCGCACCTGCACATGGCGATCCGCGGCACCATCTCCCGCGCGGAACTGCGGCAGGTGGCGGCGGCCACCTACCACCAGGTGTGGTGGCCCTCGACCGATCACGTCGTCTATCCGAACGGGCGGCTGCCGGTCTGGGACGCGGCGGCCGGGGAGACCGGCGGCTACATCGACCGGGACACCGGCGCGGTCCTGCCGACCTGGGATGAGGCACTCGACGCGATCGGCCAGGACGACGCGGCCGAACCCCTGCACGTGGCCCGGTTCGGCGAGCAGATCCATGCGGAGGGCGTGCTTGCGGACACGCCGGACGCGCGGCGGTGCATCGGCTACCTGACCAAGTACCTGATCAAAAGCGTCGCCGACTGCCACACCGCCGAGACCGACGCGCAGCGAGCGCACGTCGAGCGGCTGGCCGACGCCCTGCGCTACGAACCCTGCTCGCCGACGTGCGCCAACTGGCTGCGCTACGGCGTCCAGCCCAAGAACCCCCGGCCCGGCCTGGTCCCCGGCTTCTGCAAGGGCAAGGCACACCGCCGCGAACATCTCGGCTACGGCGGCCGGCGGGTGCTGGTGTCTCGGCGCTGGTCCGGCAAGACGCTGGCCGACCACAAGGCCGACCGCAAGGCGTGGGTGCTGGCCCGCCTCGCCGAGGCCGGGATCTCGGCAACCCGCACCGAGGACCCGACCGGCGTCTACGCCTGGGAACGCGCCGGACCCGGCGACCCCGACGTCAGACCCCTGGACGAACGACTCCTCCACCTGATCGACGAACGCATCCAACGACGCGCCCAACTCGACCAAGCAACCCAGACGGCCACCCAACTTTCGGCAATCCCGGAGGCAGCGTGACCAGTAACCGCAACCAGATCAGTCCCCTTCCGGCCGGTGATCGGCTGCTGACCGTGGCGGAGGCGGCCGAACTGCTCAACACTTCCCAGCGGTTCCCCCGGGGTTGATCGCCGAACGGCGTATCCGGTTCGTGCGGCTCGGCGAAGAGGGCAAGCGTGGGCACGTTCGCATCCCCGAATCCGCGCTCCGGGAGTTCATCGCGGATGGCCTGGTCGAGCCGATGACGGCCTCTAAGGTCTGGAAAGGTGCTGCCTGATGGCCAACAAGGATGGCCACCGGCGTTTCGGCAATATCCGCAAGCTGCCGTCCGGGCGTCATCAGGTTCGCTATCCGGGGCCTGACGGCAGGATGCGGACTGCGCCCAACACGTTCGCCACCAAGGGTGAGGCCGATCGGTATCTGACCTTGATCGAGGCGCAGATCCTCAACGGGGAGTGGACGGACCCAGAGCGGGCCAAGGTCAAGCTCGGCGAATACGCCGCCAAGTGGATCGAACAGCGTCCGGGCCTGCGTCCCCGCACGGTGGAGTTGTACCGGCGGCTTCTCCGGCGGCAGATCGCTCCGCACCTGGGCGGGGTTCCGCTGGGCAAGCTCAGCACTCCCATGATCCGGGAGTGGCGTATGACGCTGCTCGGTGAGGGCGTGTCGGCCTCGGTGACGGCCAAGGCTTACCGGTTCCTGCGGGCGGTGCTGACCACTGCGGCCGAGGACGACCGGATCATCCCGCGCAACCCATGCCGTATCCGCGGTGCCGGTGACGAGAAACCGGACGAGCGTCCGGTGTTGACCGTCGCTCAGGTCTTCGACCTGGCGGAACGGATCGGCCGGCGGCCGGTCGGCAACGTCCGCAAGCTGCCCACGGGTGAATACCGGCTCCGCTACCAGCTCGGCAACGGGGAGATGCGGGCCTTCCCGATGACCTTTCCGAACAAGGAAGCGGCCGAACAGGTGCTCTCGAAGATGGCCGACGACGGACACGCCAACGTGCGCCGTGATGATCGCTTCCGGGCGCTGGTCCTGCTGGCCACTTTTGCGAGTCTGCGATGGGGTGAGGCGGTGGCTCTCCAGCGCAGGGACATCGATCTTGCCGCGCGGACGGTGACGGTACGGCGCCAATACCTGGAGATGGATTCGGGAGACCTGGTGCTCGGGCCGACCAAGTCACGGGCCGGCGCTCGTACCGTCGTGTTCCCGGCGGGGATCGTTCCGGCGATCCGGGATCACCTCGACCGGTACGCCGCGGACGACCCGGCGGCCCTGGTCTTCACCGGTGCGAACGGCGGTGTCCTGCGGCGGGGCAACTTCCGGCGGGCCTCCCGGTGGGCTGAGACGGTGGCGGCGCTGGGCGTGCCGGGCCTGCACTTCCACGATCTTCGGCATACCGGCAACACGATCGCGGCCCAGAGCGGGGCCAGTCTGCGGGACCTGATGAACCGGATGGGGCATGACTCGGTGCGCGCGGCGATGATCTACCAGCACGCGACGTCCGAAGCGGACAAGGCCATCGCCGACTCGCTCGACGCCCGGATCGGGGCGGTCATGTCCACGGACGGTGACGGCCAGGACGACGACGAGGACGGGGCGGCCGGTGCGCTGGTGCCGGTGGCCTAATGGCACGTTAATGGCACGAACGCCCCTGTCCATGATCGGGACAGGGGCGTTGTCGCAGGTGGAGCCTAGGGGATTCGAACCCCTGACACCCGGCTTGCAAAGCCGGTGCTCTGCCAACTGAGCTAAGGCCCCTTGTTCTCCGGTGGGTGGCCGCGGGCTCCGCTGCGAGAGAACGCGACCGATCGTACACCGTGGACCTGCGATGGCGGAGCGTCCGGGGGTGGGGGGAGGCGTGAGATCGATGTGTCCGAAGAGCTTAACTTTGGGTGAATGGCCGGACAGGTCGCCTCCTGGGGTCGCAGGATGGACTCGTAGTGTGCCGCTCCCTGGAGCGGGCCTGGTTCGCGCGGGACGGGGTGTGCTTCGCCGTGCGCCGGGCAAAGGTGTCAGGGTGCATCGTCACCGTTGACGAACCAGGCGGCACGTCGTACCGGCCGTGATCCTTCCGGCCATGTCCTGGCCGTGCCGCCACCCCCCGATCTCGAAGACCAGGAGAGACGAACATGCCCGAGCCTAACGAGGCGGGAAGCTCGCCCGAGCTCGCCCACATGGATGAGGTGGACGTGCATCCGGACGTCCACCGGGCGACCGAGCCGGACGAGGAGCAGGTGCTGCGCGAGTTGTACGGCGCGCCGGACGCGGACGGGATCTTCCGTGGAGAGGGGGCGTAGTGGGCACCGCGAGCGGAATGCTGGCGGCGGCCCGGGCGTCCCTGGGAATGACCGGCCGGCCGAACACGATCACCCGGGACTACGCCGCCCGGCACGGCGGTGAGTTCCTGCGGGCGGCCTGGTGCGACATGGCCGTCACGTACTGGGCGCGCCAAAGCGGCAACCGGGCCGCCGTCCTGCCGGGCGGGGACCGGGCGTACACCGTCTGGCACGCGCAGGACTTCCAGAAGATCGGCCGGTGGCACACCGGCACCACCGCCAACGTGGACCGGGCCAGGCCCGGGGACATCGTCTTCTTCGACTGGGGCGCCTCCAACTCGGTCGGCGCCATCGACCACGTGGGCGTGGTGGAGAAGGTGCTCGGCGGCGGCCGGCTGCAGACCATCGAGGGCAACACCGGTGACGCGGTGAAGCGGCGCGTCCGCTCGGCGAGCGTGATCGCCGGGTACGGACGGCCCGCCTACGGATCCGGCGACGGCGGCGAGCCCGCGCCGCCCAAGCCCGGAACGCCGGCGCCGCGCTGGCCGGGCCGGTACATCACCCAGCCCCCGGTCATGGTCGGCGACGACGTCCGGCAGTGGCAGGCCCGGATGCGCGAACGCGGCTGGCACATCACCGTGGACGGGGCGTACGGCCCGCGTTCGGAGGAGGTGTGCCGCGCGTTCCAGGAGGAGAAGGGACTGGAGGTCGACGGCATCGTCGGGCCGCAGACATGGCGGGAGGCCTGGGAGTCGCCCATCACCTGAGAAACGCCAGGACAGGCGCGCCGCCCATCCAGGTCCCGACACGGGGTCTGGATGGGTGCGGGCGCGCGCGAGCCGGCATGTGTGACGGATGCGGGGCCCGCACGGATGATGACGCGCATACTCCCGGTACGCGCGCATCGTCCGTGAACGGGCCGCATCCTGTGGAGTCCGGCCGCTGCGGCGGATCGCCGGGGCCGCCGCAGCGATGGCGCCGGCCGCTCCACCGCCGCGCGCCGTGTCCCGGCCGGGCTCAGCGGATGGAGCGTCCGCGTACGGCCGGGAAGGTGTGGGGGCGCCGCACCCCCGTGAACTCTCGGATCAGCTGTCGGAGGACGTGGCCTCGGTCCACAGGTCCAGCTCGGCACGGTCCTGCTGCAGACGGCGCCACACCACCAGGCCGCCGAGAGCGATGACAGCGAGAACAATCAGCTTCTTCATGGTGGGACCTCTTCACCTCGACGATTTGCGCCCAGGACGGCAAGTGGCCGCTTCCACGGGCTCTCCGCAGCCTAGCAACCGGGACGGCCGGCTCCGCACCCCGTCACCCAATTTCGCCCCCTGTGCCGGACCTGGCGTGGCCATCAGGACGGGAAAGTCTGATGATGGAGATTACGGGAAGTGTCCGTGCGACGGTCAGGGAGTCCCATGGGCGTACAGGACGACTTCGACCTCTGGGAGCGTGAGCTGCGGGGGCCGTCGGCCGCGCCGCCGGAGACCGGCGGCGCGGACGACCTCTGGTCCGAGGCCGCGGGCACGGACGGGCCCGAGCCGGCCGATGATCCGCGGCGGAGCCGAGGGAGCCGGGGGAGTACGAGCGGTCGGCGGCCGGATACGGTGGCGGAGGGCTCCCCTGGAACGGGCCCCCAACGCCCGGATGAGCTTGGACGAGGACCTGAGCCGGGGGCGGATCCCGAAAGCCCAGACGGACTCGCGGCAAATTCCGGAAGCCCGGACGAGCCTGGGGCAAATCCCGGGAGCCTGGAGGAGCTCGGGGCAGGTTCCGGAGGCCTGGACGAGCTCGGGACAGAGTCTGGAAGCCCGGACGAGCTCAGAGCGGATCCCGAAAGCCTGGACAGACGCGGAACGGTTCCCGGAAGCCCTGGCAAGCGCGGAACAGGACCCAAGGGTCCGGACGAGTTGAGGGCGGAGGTCAAGGGGCCGGACGGGATGAGGGAGGAGGCCGGGGGTCCGGGCGAGTCGCAGGCGGAGATGGACGATGCAGCCGACCGGCGCCCCGGGGGCTGGACCATGCTGGCCGTCACCGCGGTGATCGCGCTCGGTTGCGCATTGTCGTTCTTCCTGGGTTGTACCGCGCTGGGCGTCGCCGGGCTGACGCTGTCCGGGCTCATTCTGCTGTTCTGGCGAATAGGGTTTTGAGCCGCGTCCTTGAGCGGCTTTTGACACCGGGCGGTGTCGTCTGGCGTCCGGTGCGGTGACGGTGCGATCATCGCGGCCATGGACGTCCGTGGTGCGAGGGTGCTGCTGACCGGAGCGAGCGGTGGGATTGGGCAGGCGCTGGCCGCCGCGTTCGCCGCCCGAGGCGCGCACGTGATACTCACCGGGCGGCGCGCCGACGTGCTGGAGCCGCTCGCCGAGCGGCTCGGCGGCCGGGCCGTCGTGGCCGACCTGACCGACCGGTCGGTCATCGGGGACCTGCTCGACCGGGCCGGCGAGATCGACATCCTGGTCGCCAACGCCGCGCTGCCCGCCTCCGGGCGGCTGCCGGACTTCACGGTCGGCGAGATCGACCGGGCGCTCGACGTCAACCTGCGGGCCCCCATCGTGATGGCGCGGCTGGCCGGGGAACGGATGGCCGAACGAGGCCGCGGCCACCTGGTGTTCATCTCCTCGCTGTCGGGCAAGTCGGCGTCGGGCGGGGCGTCCCTCTACAACGCCACCAAGTTCGGGATGCGCGGTTTCGCGCTGGCGCTGCGGGAGGAGCTGCGGCCCCGCGGCGTGGGGGTCTCCACCGTCTTCCCCGGGTTCATCCGCGAGGCGGGGATGTTCGCCGACGCGAACGTCACCCTGCCGCGCGGCGTCGGCACCCGTTCACCGCAGGACGTGGCGCGAGCGACGATCAGGGCCGTCGAGCGCAACCGGGCCGAGGTCGACGTGGCCCCGCTGGGCCTGCGGCTCGGCGTCCTGGTCGCCCAGGTCTCCCCCGGCCTGAACGCCTTCGTGCAACGCCACTTCGGCGGAGCCGAGGTCACCCGCGCCCTGGCCAAGGGCCAGCGCACCAAACGCTGACCACGTCCCCCGCCGGCGGGCCCGGCGCCGTCGGCGAACCCGGCGGTCCGACGTCGACGAGACTTACTGCGGCCATCGACGCCGGGCCGGACGACCGTCAGCGGGTCTCGGAGTCCACCGCCTCGGAACCCCCATTCTCGGAGTCCACGTGCTCGGAAGTCGCCGTTGCGGAGATCGCCGCCTCGGGGGCCGCGGCCCGGGGCTCCGGCTGCGGGTCGGTGGTGTCCGGGTCCGGCCGGCGGGTCATGGCCAGGATCGACCCGCCGAGGATCAGTACGAACGAGACGACGATGGTGACGGTGAGGGGCTCGCCGAGCAGGAGTACACCCGCCAGCACCGCCACGGCCGGGTTGACGTAGGTGAACACCAGCGCCCGGGACGGCCCCACCTCCCTGATCAGGGCGAAGAACACCAGGAAGGCCAGCGCCGTGCAGATCAGCGCCAGGCCCGCCAGGGCCGCCAGCACCCGTCCGGACGGCACCGCGTCCGGCCAGGTCATCACCGCCGGAGGCGTGTAGACCAGGGCTGCGAAGGTCAGGCACAGCGCGGTCATCGGCAGCGCCGGGACGTCCTTGAGCCAGCGGGCGGTGATGAGCGTGCCGAGGGCGTAGCCGCAGGCGGTCAGCAGCACCTCCATGATCGACCAGGTGTCCCCGCCGCCGAGTTCGGGGGCGGCCAGCACGGTGACGCCGCCGAACCCGACCGCCAGGCCGGCCCACTGCCAGGCGCCGAGCCGTTCGGCGCCGCCGGTCAGCCGGACGATCAGCACCGAGACGACGGGGGAGACGGCGATCAGCAGCCCGGTCATCGAGCTGGTCAGCACCCGCTCGGCGTCCGCCAGCAGCAGCCACGGGGCGAGGATCTCCACGACGGAGAACAGCAGCATCGGCAGCCAGTACCGGCGCAGCAGGTCCCGCAGCTCACGCGGGCCGTGCGCGTGCAGCGCCAGCGGCAGCAGCACCGCCGCGCCGACCGCGGTCCGCGCGAACACCAGCACGGGCGCCGAGACGCCCTCCACCGCTACCTTGATCATCAAATAGGGGATGCCCCAGATCACGCTCATCAGGGCGAACAGCACCCAGCCACGGCGGCTCACGGACGACCTCCAGCCGGGGACGGACCCCGTCGCAGCGCGAGAACGGCGAGCACCAACACTCGCACTCCGGACATGCCGGGCACCAATGTCAGCCGGACCGCGCCCTCCCGCGCCTCCCGGTCATCGCCGCTTGAGGCGATACCTCCTCGCTGCCGGGGGAAGCCCATAACGTCCGGTGTTGCCGTCCGTCCGGGCGGGGTGGACGGTGGTCCTCCGTCCACGGGCTGCAACACTGATGATCTTCCTGTAACACTGATGATCTTCCCCGTTCGCGGGGCCGAGGCAGGGGGCGGAGAGAGATGACAGAGTTGACCGAGCGTCCCGCCGCGCAGAGCGGCGAGTTCGCCATCGGCGGTGACCTGCGGGTGCGCCGACTCGGCTTCGGCGCGATGCGGATCACCGGATCCGGGGTGTGGGGCGAGCCCGCCGACCGTGACGAGGCGATCCGGGTGCTGCGCCGCGCCGTCGAGCTCGGTGTGTCGCTGATCGACACGGCCGACTCCTACGGCCCGTTCGTCAGCGAGGACCTGATCGCCGAGGCGCTGTACCCGTATCCCGAGGATCTGGTGATCGCCACCAAGGGCGGCTTCACCCGGCAGGGGCCGAACATCTGGCAGCCGGTGGGGCGGCCGGAGTATCTGCGCCAGTGCGTGGAGATGAGCCTGCGCCGGTTGCGGCTGGAGCGCATCGACCTGTACCAGCTGCACCGGATCGACCCCGAGGTGCCGCTGGAGGACCAGCTCGGCGTGCTGCGCGACATGCGCGACGAGGGCAAGATCCGGCACATCGGGCTGTCGGAGGTCGATGTGGAGGAGATCGAGGCCGCCCGGCGGATCGTGGAGATCGCCTCCGTGCAGAACCTCTACAACCTCTCGCACCGTCAGGCCGAGCCGGTGCTGGAGTACTGCGAGCGGCACGACATGGGGTTCATCCCCTGGTTCCCGCTGGCCACCGGCAAGCTGGCCGAGCCCGGCGGCAGGCTGGCCGAGGCCGCGGCCCGGCACGGGGTCACCCCGGCGCAACTGGCGCTGGCCTGGCTGTTGCACCGGTCCCCCGTCATGCTGCCCATCCCCGGTACGTCCCGGGTCGCCCACCTTGAGGAGAACGTCGCCGCCGCCACCATCTCGCTGACCCCCGAAGAGGTCGAACAGCTCGGCGACCTGGCCTGACGCCCTCTCCGGGAGGCCGCGATCCGGCACGGGCGGCCGGCGCACGAGGCCGGGCCGTGCACGTGACCACGGATCGTCGGTGGCTCATGGGGAGGGACGCGAGGCGTTCGCGGCTCGGCGCAGGCGGTCGGACATCGCACGCAGGACGCCGGTGAGTTCGGGAGGGTCGAGGACCTCGAAGTCGAAGCCCTTGGCGCTGATGTAGATCGCCAGCTCCTCCAGGGAGTCGGAGCCGGTGTGCAGGATGCAGGTGTCAGCGTCGACCGCCTCCAGCCGTCCTGCCGTGGGGGAGGCGTGCCGGCCGACCTCCTCGATCGGCCCGTGCATGAGGACTCGCGCCCGGTAGCGGTACGGAGCCGACGAGATGGAGCGCGACACGTACCCGGCGACGTCCTCGTCCGGTGGTGTGCGGGCGGTGAAGCGCGCGCCCGGCGGACCCGGCGGACCGTCGAACCGGTCGACCCGGAACGTCCGCCAGTCCTCGCGGTCGACGTCCCAGGCCAGCAGGTACCAGCGGCGCGGCGTGTGCACCAGGCGATGCGGTTCCAGCGTCCGCAAGGTGGTGGAGCCGTCCCTGCCCCGGTAGCGCAGCCGCAGCCGCCGGTGGTCCCGGCAGGCGGCCGCCATCGCGGCCAGCAGCCCGGGGTCCACCGCCTCATCCCCGCCCGCCGGGCCGGTCAGCGGAACGGTGGCCGCCTGGAGCGCGGTCACCCGGTGCCGCAGCCTGGACGGAAGCACCTGTTCCAGCTTGGCCAGTGCTCGTACGGCCGGTTCCGCCAGGCCGGCCACCGGACCCGTGGCGGCGGCGCGGAGGCTGATCGCCGTGGCCACGGCCTCCTCGTCGTCTAGGAGCAGCGGAGGCAGGGCCGCTCCGGCGCCGAGCCGGTAGCCGCCTGCGACACCGGGGGTCGCGTCGACCGGATAGCCGAGGTCGCGCAGGCGGTCGATGTCGCGCCGTATCGTCCGCAATCCCACGTCCAGGCGTTCGGCCAGTTCGGCGCCGGTCCAGTCGCGGCGTGACTGGAGCAGGGACAGCAAGCGCAACAGCCTCGCCGAGGTTTCCAGCATGAAGGAGATTCTGTCGTCGATCGGTGCCGGGACCTGTCACCAATCGTTCCTAGCGTCAGGGGCATGACGACGAACGACACCGCCATCCGCCCGTTCCGCATCGAGATCCCGCAGGCCGACATCGACGATCTCCGCGAGCGCCTGGCCCGCACCCGATGGGCCGCCGACCTGCCGGGCACCGGCTGGGAGCGCGGGGTGCCCACCGCCTACCTGCGGGAGCTGGCCGAGTACTGGGCCGGGGACTACGACTGGCGCGTCCACGAGGCCGCGCTGAACGACCTCCCCCAGTTCACCACCACCATCGACGGGGCGGGCGTGCATTTCCTGCACGTGCGCTCGCCCGAGCCCGAGGCCACCCCGCTGATGCTGCTGCACGGCTGGCCCGGCTCGGTCGTGGAGTTCACGGACCTGATCGGGCCGCTCACCGACCCGGCCACGCACGGCGGCGACCCCGCCGACGCGTTCCACCTGGTCATCCCGTCCCTGCCCGGCTACGGATTCTCCGGCCCCCTGCCCGGTCCTGGTTGGACGGATGGACGCACCGCCACCGCGCTCACCGAGCTGATGTCCCGACTGGGGTACGAGCGGTACGGGGTGCAGGGCGGGGACGTGGGCGCGTTCGTCGCCCCGCTGATGGGCCGGGTCGCCCCGGAGCACGTCATTGGCGTCCATGTGAACGCGCTCGTCACGTTCCCGACCGGGGACCCGGCCGACATGGCCGCGCTGACCGGGGCCGAGCGCGAACGGCTGGCCCTGATGAAGCAGTGGCAGGAGAAGATGGGCGCCTATCTGCAGTTGCAGGGCACCCGGCCGCAGACCCTCGCGCACTCGCTGACCGACTCGCCGGCCGGGCAACTGGCGTGGATCGTCGAGAAGTTCAAGGACTGGACCGACCCGGCCGCCGACCTGCCCGAGGACGCCGTCGACCGCGACCGGATCCTCACCGATGTCGGCGTCTACTGGTTCACCGGGACCGCGGGCTCGGCCGCCCACACCTACTACGAGCGGTTCAACGACCCGGCCATGTGGGCTCCGAGCGGGCGTTCGCCCGTGCCGACCGGGGTCGCGGTCTTCACCACCGACGTGTCCATCCGGCGCTTCGCCGAGAAGGCCCACAACATCGTGCACTGGTCGGAGTTCGACCGCGGCGGTCACTTCGCCGCTTTGGAAGCCCCGGACCTGCTGGCCGGCGATATCCGGGAGTTCTTCCGCACACTCACCCGGTAGCCCCCGACCGGGCGGGACTTCCCCGAACCGGGTCCGGCCCAGGCACCGACGCCGGACCGCCGAGGGGCTGCCCGGCAGTCCACGCGTACCGGACGGGGAGGCGGTCGGGCTCGCCGGCCATCGGGAAGCATGGCCTCGGGAACGCACCTCGACGGGCGTTCCCGAGGCCGTCGTGGTCAGGCGGAGAACAGGTGGCGCAACCGCCACCGGTCGGCGTCGCGGGCGAGTTCGGCTACCGCGACGGCCTCGTCCTCGCCGCTCACTCTGACGCGGTAGACGCGGACGTCCTCCTCCGGGCCGTACGCCTTCAGGACCTGGTGGACGGTGTAGCGCAGTCCGCGCCACCGATAGGCGGTGAGCCGCCCTGAAGGGTCCGTCTCGGCATCGATCGACTCGTTGTACAGGTGGCCCATGCGCACCGGACCCTATCGGATGATCGAACTGGTATTCGACTCGACGGGCCGGGCTTTACCTTCGTGTCGCCGAGCCAGCTGGCCGGAACCGGACGAACAGCATTTGCCCTGGTAAGAGCTGCTGTGCGGCGATCGGCCACGGCGACGACGCCCCTTTTGGGCCGCCGGGAACAACACGGCGGGATATTCTCGTTATTTCGTCGCCATATTCAGAGGATTCAAATCCTCTGTCTCCATTATAGCAGATGGAGGAGAAATTGTCGAATGCCGAAATGGAGCGCGAGCAGGCGTACGTGTCGCGGCTCTACCGGCGGCTGGACGGGCTCCGGGAGCAGGCCTCGGCCCGGCTGGCGGGCACGCTGAGGCACTCCGACGGCACCGCCACGGAGCTGTGGGAGCGCGAGGCCACCGCCGCCCGCCACACCGAGCGGCTGGCCCGGCTGGCGGCGGCCGAGCAGGGGCTGTGCTTCGGCCGGCTCGACTTCCGCGACGGGCCCAGCCGCTACGTCGGCCGGATCGGCCTGCCCGCCGAGGACGGCGAGGACACCGAAGAGGACGCCGAGCCCCTGCTGCTCGACTGGCGGGCACCGGCGGCCAGGCCGTTCTATCTGGCCACCGCACTCGCCCCCGACGGCGTACGCCGACGCCGCCACATCAGGACCAAGGGGCGCCAGGTCATCGACCTCAACGACGAGATCCTCGACCTGCGGGAGGACGGGCAGCCCGCCGACACCGAACTGATCGGCGAGGCGGCGCTGATGGCGGCGCTCAACGCCGACCGCTCCGGCCGGATGGGCGACATCGTGGCCACCATCCAGGCCGAGCAGGACGTCATCATCCGGTCCGGGCACCGGGGCGTGCTGGTGGTCCAGGGCGGCCCCGGCACCGGCAAGACCGTCGTCGCCCTGCACCGTGCCGCGTACCTGCTCTACACGTACCGGGACCTGCTGGCCAAGCGCGGGGTGCTGGTCATCGGGCCGAACACCACGTTCCTGCGGTACATCGAGGATGTGCTGCCGGCGCTGGGCGAGACCGGGGTGCTGCTGTCCACCATCGGCGGCCTGTTCCCCGGGGTACGGGCGGATGGGACTGAGTCCCCACAGGCCGCCGCCATCAAGGGCCGAGCCGTCATGGTGGACGTGGTCGCCGCCGCCGTGCGCGACCGGCAGTGGGTGCCGCCGGACGTCCTGGAGGTCAAGGCCGAGCAGGGCACACTGCACCTCGACCGGGCCACCTGCGAACGCGTCCGGGATCTGGCCCGCCGGTCGAGGCTGCTGCACAACCAGGCCCGGCCGATCGTGGTCCGCGAACTGCTCGACGTGCTCGCCCGCCAGGCCGCCGACCGGCTCAACGCGAGCATCCTGCTGCCCGAGGTGCTCGCCGACCTGGGTCTGGAGCCCGGCGAGGAGGAGGTCACCGACCTGTTCGACGCCGACGACGTGGCGGCGTTCCGGCGGGAACTCGCGCACGACCCCGCCGTCCATGCCGCCCTCGACCAGGTGTGGCCCGCGCTGACCCCACAGGAGCTGCTGGCCGGCCTGTACTCCTCCGCCGAGCGGCTGGCCTCGGCCGCACCCGAGCTCACCCAGGACGAGCGGGATCTGCTGCTGCGGGATCCCGCCGCGCCCTGGACGCCCGCCGACGTTCCGCTGCTCGACGAGGCCGCCGAGTTGCTGGGCGAGGACGAGCGCGCGGCGAAGGCGCAGGCGGAGGCGGCCCACCGCCGCCGGATCGCCTACGCGCAGGGCGTGCTGGACGTCGCGTTCGGCTCGCGTTCCATCGACCTGGAGGACGACGAGGAGGCCGCGCTGATGCCGGGCGACCTGGTGGACGCCGAGATGCTGGCCGGCCGCCACGACGAGCACGACCCGCGGACCACCGCCGAACGCGCGGCGGCCGACCGGACGTGGGCGTTCGGGCACGTCATCGTGGACGAGGCGCAGGAGCTGTCGCCGATGGCCTGGCGGCTGCTGTTCCGGCGTTGCCCGACCCGCTGGATGACGCTCGTCGGCGACCTGGCTCAGACCGGCGACGCCGCCGGGGCGTCCTCCTGGGAACAGGTGCTCGACCCTCATGTCCCGGGCCGCTGGCGCCTGGAGCGGCTCACCGTCAACTACCGGATGCCCGCCGAGTTCCTGAAGGTCGCCACCACCGTACGGGCCGAGCTGACCACCGCCCCCGACCTGCCGAACGGCCATCGGGACGACCCGGCAGACGGTCATGGGCTCCCCTCCGCCGAGGAGACGTCGGGCCGCCTCGCGGCGGAGACGCTCGTGTCGGTACGTGAGATCGGCTCGGACCCGTGGCGTCTGGAGGTCTCCCCGGGTGAACTGCCCGGACGTCTGGCCGAGCTGGTGGCCGCCGAGGTCGCGGAACTGGGCGAGGGACGCCTTGCGGTGCTGACGCCGGGAAGCCTGCGGGACGAGCTGGCGCGGGCGGTCGCCGTCCCCTCCCCCGAACCGGGCGAAGACCCGGAGCTGCGTGACCAGGTCGTGGTGCTGGCGGTCGGCCAGGCCAAGGGCCTGGAGTTCGACTCCGTCCTGGTCGTGGAGCCCGCCCGGATCCTGGCCGAGGGCCCACGCGGAGCCAACGATCTCTTCGTCGCCCTGACGCGGGCGACGAAGCGGCTCGGCATCGTCCACACGGACGGCCATCCGCTGCCCACCGCCCTCGCCGCACTGCTCCCACCCATCTGAGCGGTCGCCCGATTGGCTTCCCTCTGAAGGCAGGGGTCTCCACAGCTTTAGGAGTCCGATGAATCAGCGCCCGGCCGCCGCCCTGATCCGGTGCGGCCGGGCATCGTTCACATGGAGGAGTCCGCCGAGTCACCTCCGCCGCCGGAACGCGCCGGGGGAGACGGCCGGGCAGACGCCCACCGAAAGATCAGCGTTCGGCTGCCGGCCGGGGGCGGTTGGGTACGAGGCGCCACCAGGTGAGGCAGCGCCATGCCCATTCCAGTGGGCCGTAGCGGTGGTGGCGCAGCCATGCCCGGCTGAACAGCACCTGGAGGGCGAGGATCGCCAGGGCGGTGCCGACCACGGCGGCGACGCGGGGGTGGCCGCCCAGGTCGAGCAGGTGGTCGGCCGCGATCACCAGGGGTGTGGCGGTGATGTAGTTGGTCAGGGCCAGCCTGCCCAGCGGTTGCAGGACGAACGAGAGGGCCGCGTGCAGGCGTTCGCGTCTCAACAGCATCAGCAGCCCGATGGCATAGGCGGCCCCGGTGACGGCTCCGGCGGCCGCGGGCAGCGGTGAGTCGAAGGCCGCCGCGCCCATCGTCACCTGCCAGACGTTCAGCCCGGCCGCCAGGAGCGCCGTCGGATAGAAGGCCGCCGCTATCCGGCCGCTCCTGCGTGCGATGAGGCCGGGCACGTCATAGGCGCCCGCGGCCATCCCCAGCAGGAACAGGCCGGGGATGAGGGTGACGCCGCCCTCCGCGATGAGCAGAGAGGCGAGCGTGGCGGCCGTCCCGCCGGCCAGGACGGCCCGCCGGGGGAGGAACGAGGCGGGCAGCCCGAACACGATCCCGATGACGGCATAGGACACGAGCACCTCGCCCGGCTGCAGGACCTGGTGGGCCAGCCCGAACGGAAGCAGGAACCCGAACCTGGCCAACAGCACGGTGCGCGGCGGCTCCATCCCTCCCCGCGCGGCGCCCAAGAACAGCACGGCGCTGAGGCCGAACAGGAACGAGAACACCGGAAAGAACCGCTGGTGCACAAGGGTCTCGTAGAGATGACCGACGAGCCCCGGATCGGCTCCGGCCGTCCCCCACACCTGGATTCCGGTGATGGCGACGATGTTGGCCGACAGGATGCCGCACAACGCCAGCCCCCGCACCACGTCGATCTCCCCGACCCGGCCCCGACCGTCCTTTCGGCGATCGCTCCACCGCCCATCACCCCGCCCAGAGCCGTCCTGCCGATCACCCTGGCGGTCACCGTCCTGCTGACGACCACCCCGCCGATGATCGTCCTGCTCGTGGCCGTCCTGCCGGTGGGCGGCTTGCAGGCCGTCCGGAGGTGGCTGTGCCGGGCGGGCGTCGGGGCGTTCGGGGCGTCTGGGGAGGGGGGAGGGGATATCGGGCATCGGAGGACAGGTAACGCGCTGCGCGGGCGGGCGTCAATGCACAGGGATATCCACAGGTGCTTCCTGCGGGGAGCGACCCGGACCGGGGTGCGAGTTATCCACAGGCAGTGGACAACGTTCGCCCACAGTAGGTGAGCTGCGGAACCCCCCGGGTGTCCACTGCGTTTCCCCAGGGCAGTCCCCAGATTCGCAGTGGTTGTCCACGCCCCGGCGTCGCCCTGGGGAAGGCGCTGTGGATACTCGGAGGCGACAGCGATGTCCACAGGTTGTGGATAACCGATCTGCACAGGGCTCGACCAGCGGAGAGTCGTGGTCGTACACCGGATGTCCCCAGGGAGATCCCCAGAAAGGCCCCGGTTTTCCACCCTCTGATTCAACCGCCGACGCGGCCCGTACAGGGCAGGACCCGCCGTACGAAGGTCTCGGTCGGCGGAGAGAATCCGGGTAGGTTCGGTCGCAACCTGCCGGGGAGCCCCTGTGCGCACCGAAGAGCTCGTTCATTGGACCGAAGCGGGCCAGGCCCGCTCCGCTCGCTGGCGCTCGGAGAACGGGGCGCCGCCGCCCAAGCGCGTGACGATCGCCGACGACCGGATGAAGGCCGATGTCGCGTACCGGCTGGCCTGTGAGGGCACGGCGATCCTGTGGCGCGGCGACTTCCACAACGCACGCCAGCTCCTGCAGGCGATGTCCCGGCGTCTCGACCGGCCCAGGCGCCGACGCCGGCCGGGCGCGTCCGAAGTCCCCTCCCCGGCCCAGGCGTTCCACCTGCACCGGATGGCGCAGGCGCAGCGCGCCCGCACGCTCGGCATGCTCCTGGTGCCGCTCGACTCCGGCTATGGCGTCCCGCTGCGGCGCTCCCCCGACGTGCGGCAGGCGTGCCTGGAGGCGTACGGACCGGCGGACGAGCCGTCGCTGGTGTCCCTGCGGGAGCTGCTCGGCCTGGTGGGCGCCCACGAGTGGCGCAGGAAAGGCGTCGAGGTGCCCGCGCTCGGCGACCGCATCCACCCGCACTATGGCGTGTTCTCCCCCGTCCGGGGCGAGTACGTGGATCTGGTCGCGCGGGCGCCGTTGCCCTCTGCGCCGGCCCCGGCGTTCGACATCGGCACCGGTACGGGCGTGCTGGCCGCCGTCCTGGCCCGCCGGGGCGTCGCACGCGTCGTGGCCACCGACGCAGACCCGCGTGCGCTGGGCTGCGCCCGGGAGAACCTCGACCGGCTGGGACTGGCCGACCGGGTGGAACTCGTCCGGGCGGATTTGTTCCCACCGGGCCGGGCGCGGCTGGTGGTGTGCAATCCGCCCTGGATTCCCGCCCGCGCCACCACGTCCATCGAGCGCGCCGTCTACGACCATGACGGTCGTATGCTGCGCGGCTTCGTCGAGGGGCTGGCCGATCACCTGGAGCCGGGCGGCGAGGGCTGGTTGGTGCTGTCGGATATCGCCGAACACCTCGGGCTACGGTCCCGCGCCGAACTCATGGCCGCGTTCACCACCGCAGGACTGACCCCGGTGGACCGGCTGGACATCAGGCCCCGTCACCCGAAGGTCTCCGACAGCACCGACCCCCTGCACGCGGCACGCGCTGCGGAGACGACCTCCCTGTGGCGCCTGGCCGCCACCTGACACCCGCACTTGCCCGGGTCACTCCTCAGGACCGGCGCTCGGGCACGGCTCCGGCCCGCCGCTCGTCACAGCAGACCTCGGCCACCGCTCGCGACACGACTCCGGCCTGGCGCTCGCGACAGGCCGCGGCCCGGCACTCGCAGCAAGTCTCGGTCCGACACTCGCGGCACGGCTTTGGCCTGCCGCTCGTCGCAGGTGTCGGGCCGACGTTCGTGGCAGGTCTCGGCCCGCTCGTCGCAGGGCGCCGACCGCTCGTCGACGCCCCTGTCGTTGGGGCGAACCTACACAGGAGTAGGAGTTAGCTTTTTCGCACCCAGTGGGGGCGCTCGATGGCGGGTGACCGGGGGATGGGATCGCACGACGGTCCCAACGCCCGCATCGGTGAGCCGAAAACAGGGCCGGGGGAGCGAGGCCACGGTGGTGCGCCCGGAAGGGCCCACCTCGCCGTGGCCTCGTCGGCATCGGACCGGCCCGGCGCAAAGATGAAGACACCAGGCGATTACCGGCTTGACCGGTTCTTCAACGCACTGGTTCACAAATGGACCGCCGGCGGCGCCTTCCGGCACCGCCGGGTCTTCGCCCGGACCTCCGTTGGCCGAGGACGTCAGGTCCGGAACCGCCAGCGGGTCGCGGTCGCCTTCGCATCGCTGAACCTGGGGCCCGCCTCGGTCACTGGCTCCTGAGCCACCATGGTCTCCTTCGGTTCGTCCTCTGCCCTTCCGCGGTACGGACCGGCCGGAGCCCCGGAACTCGTCGTTCCCCGGCAGGCCCCGTCGCGGCGCCCTCACCCGCGTCGCGCAATCCGCACATGACGTCCTATGGCCGGACGACCACCGGTATGGGAAAGGGTTGTTTTGTCAGACCCCCGGGGAATGATTCGTGGTATGAGCAGAGAAGCCCAATCGGGCGTGCGGTGCCCCCACTGCCGCACGCCACTCACGCTCGCCACCGCTAACGGGAACTCGCCGGCACTGCCCGTCCGGGAGGAATGGTCTCCACCTCCCGTATGGGAGGTGCTGGCCGCCTATGCGGATCGGGTCAAGGACGCCTCCACGGCGGCCCGGGGCGCGGCCCAGGTACGGGAAAGCATGGTCCGGGCACGCCTTGCCGCCGCCCAGCGCAAGGCCGCCCAGAGCATACGGTCGCGGCCGAGCCGAAGCGCGTGACCGGACACCCTGGCCAAGGCGTATCCGGCCGTTGACCGGGCGCCTTTCCAGCCGTTCTCTTCGCAGCGGAAGCTGAATACGGGGCCACTCCCCGGTTACGCCTTGCCCTCCGCTCGGCGGCGACTCCGAACGCCAATTCCGTCACCCCCAGTCGGCTCCGGCCAGCGCCTCGTCGAGCCCCGGGGTCTGCCAGCGGTCCACGATCAGTATCCGTTCCGCGGCGAGATACCACTCCCGCTGGACGTAGAACCGTTCTCCCACCCGGCCCGTGCTCTCGTCCCGGCAGGGAACCCGCCACTGCCGGTAGGTCGCCTCCCTGCCCGCCACCTTCGCCATGGAAGCCCTGGTCAGCCGGGCAGGTCCGGCCTCCAGCGCGGGAGCGGCATTGCGATCGAGGCAGACCTGCACGTCCGTCCGGGGATGGTACGGGCGGGCCGGCGTGTAGGGGTTGCGCGTCACGTCGTCGTCATCGTAGGCACGCTGGACGCCCTCCGGGCCGACCAGCAGGAAGCCGGGGCACTTCTCGTCCCCCTTGGTGGTCCGTACGCAGTCACCGGTCCGGACCTCGACCGAATACCCGCGGCCACGCCGGTCGGCACCGGCCACCCGCCATTCCGGCCGCAGCCGAAGACGCAGGCCGAAGTAGGTGTAACGGGCGTCGTCCCCGTCGTCTCGTCCCGTCTTCGAGGTGTCCGGCGCCACCGGGGGATTCGGCGCCGTCGTGGGAGCCTGGGTCACCGCCGGGCTAAAGACGCCGGGAGTCGTGATCCCGCCCTGCGGGTCACCGCCGCCGGCACCGCCGCAGCCCGGCAGCAACGCGGCGGCACCGAGGAATCCCACCAGGACTCCGGCGGCCCTGGCCGCCGGCACTCCGCCGCTGCGAGGCATGGTCTCTCCGCTTGAACGAGCGCCGCCATGGAGAACGAACGATCCGGCCGCCGACATCCGGCCGCCTGGTCCGCATGCCCTACAAATCCCGCCTGTAACACCTGCACCGGCAGCCTAACTCCGGCCGCCACCCGCCCACAGCAGCCGCCGCGTAAGCGCCCCCTACCCCGGTCAAGCCACCACCGCCTAGGTCTTCTCAGTGGCCATGTGCGGGGTGGTGGAGGTGAGTTTGATCGACAGGTCCGGCTGGAGGCGGAGTGTTTCGTAGAGGGTGCAGCGTTCCAGGACGTTGAGGAGCGAGGCGCGCAGGCCGAGGGGGAGGTCGGTGACCGCGACCTCCATCTCGATCCCGCCGAGGCGGGCGGGCTGCAGCTCCGTTCGGTAGTGGGCGGTGACGGACACGCAGGCCGGCAGGCCGAGTCGGTTCAGGTAGCGCCGGGCGTGCTGGGCGAGGTCGGCCGCGACCCCCGCTACGAAGAGCTCCACCGGGGTCGGGCCGGTGTCGTGATCGAGCACGTCCGGGGGCTGGTCGATGTGGATCACATGCCGGCGGATCCGTGCTTCGCAATGTTCTCCGCACCGCGAGCGGACGGTGAGTTGAAGGGCGGTGCTGTTCATGGTCTCTCCCCGAAATACCGGTGACCGGCGCCCCACCGGGAGAGGGATACCCGCTCCACGCTCCGCATGCGCCGCCCGTTCGGTGAGCCGACGGCGGAGAGCAGGGCGGCGCCTTGAGGTGGCGGTGCCGGGCGCCGGTGAGGCGAGAGCGGAGAGGAGAGCGGTTCCTTGAGGCGGGTGTCGTAAAACGGCTGACGCCACCCGTTCGGTGAACGGGTGGCGTCAGCCGTCTGCCGGGCTTTCGGTCACTTCGGCATGGCGGCCTTGCGGGCGCGGCGCCGCCGGATCCGGCCGGCCGCCAGCAGCACCAGCGCCGCCGCGGCGGCACCCTGGACCCGCGGTCGGGTGGTCGGCGAGGACATGGCGGTACGGGCCTGGGCGGCCACCTTGGCGGGCACCTGAGCGTTCATCAGGTCGCCGGAGGCGCTGGAGATGCCGGCGGCCCCGCTCCGGAGCTGGTCGCGGACCTGGACGCCGGCCTGCTGGGCCGTCTGCATCGCGGCCTGCCAGCGGGTCGTCCGGCGGGCCCGGCGGCGGCGCCACAGCCACACGGCCACCGCGGCCGCACCGGTGCCGGCGGCCGCGGCCGCGCCGCCGGGGGCGGCCTTCGCCCGTACCTCCTCCGAGGAGGAGGTCTCCCGGGCCTTGGCCGCCAACTCGCGGGTCTTCTCCTGGGCCTTCTGCGCGGCGGGGGCGGTCCTGTCCCGGACGGTCTCGATCCCGTGCTGGGCCTGCGCGGTGATGTTCTCCTTGAACTGCCCGGCCTTGTCCTTGGCGCGGGTCTTCACGTCGGCCTTACTCGCCAGCGCCTCCACGGTCTCCCCGAGTTCGGCGCGGGTGCGCTCGATGTCGGTCCGCAGTTCCTGGGCGCCGTCCTTCGCTTCGGCCTGGTGGGCACCCGCGCTGCCGTTCTGCTGGGAACGTGCCGCCGTCGGTCTCGACTCACTGGTCGCCATCGGTGTCTCTCCCCTTCGATCTCCGCAATGACCTGCACGGTCGTCCGTCCTGGCGGTGCCTTGGACTGTCGGCAGTCCGGTTTGCTTGTCTCAGGACAAGTCCATGCCCGGCCTTGGCGTCCTAAACGTGGGCACCCCGAACGTGCGGGCGAAGTATCCGGTCCGGCCACCCTCGTGTGACGCTCCAGTGCAGGGCCAGCGCGGTCGTGGCCCCCGCCAGCGCACCGGCGGCCACATCGCTGGGGTAGTGGGCTCCGGTGTAGAGACGCGAATAGGCCACGACGGCGCCCAGCAGCCCCACCGGCACCCCTACCCGGGGTGTGGTCGCAATCACCGCCGTGGTGAAGGCCGCCGCGGCGGCGGTGTGACCCGAGGGGAACCCTCCGGTGTCCGGGATCCGGCCGGGCCGCCGGCCACGCAACGAGCGGGGCGGCCGGGACCTGTCCACCACCCGTTTGGCGGCCTTGTTGCACACCGGCTCGGCCAGCAGCATCGCGGCCACCGCACGCCGTGCGGCCGACCGTACGGCCGGATCGCCGGCGGCGGTCATCACCGCCGCCACCGCCCACCATCCCAGCAGGTGGTCGGTGGCCCGTGAGGCTCGCGGCATCCACCGGTCCAGGACGGGGCGGGAGTGCCCCACCACCCAGAGCAGCAGCCGCCGGTCGACGCGTCGTGCCAGGTCGGCGGTCGAACGTACACCGTCCGGCACGGGGAGGTCCACGGTCGCCTCGCGTACCGCCGCGCCGGCCCCGTGGCGTCCCGAACGCACGGCCCTCGATACGGACACGGCGATCAGTCCGGCAGAGCCTGGTCGCGGGGAACGGGGCGCAGCCACCGGCAGCCGTAGCCGTCGAGGCGGACCACGGCGGTGCCGTCCGAAGCGACCTCGGTGGTGCCGTCCACCAGCAGGTCGGTCAGCAGCCAGGAGGAGTCGAGCTCGTCCAGCGTCAGGCGGGCCTCCACCGGGTCCTGGGAGAAGTTGTGCAGCGCCACGACGGTGCCGCCCTCGCGGGAGCACCGGTGGGCCAGCACCTGATCGGTCCCGGTGTCGAGGATGTCGAGATCGCCCCAGGCCAGTTCCGGGTTCTCCCGGTAGCGCCGGGTGAGCATGCCGATCCACGACAGCAGCGAACCGGGGTCGCGGCGCTGGGCCGCCGCGCTGACCCTGTCGGGCCCGTACCGGCCCTCGACCACCTGGCCCGGGAACCGTGACGGGTCCGCGTCGGAGAAGCCCGCCCCCGGGCCCGGCCGCCACTGCATCGGCGTACGTACCGCGAGACGGCCCTCAGCCCGCAGGTCCTCGCCCATGCCGATCTCCTCGCCGTAGAACAGCACCGGAGTGCCGGGCAGGGAGAACAGCAGGCTGTAGACCATCTTCAGGCGCTTCGGGTCGCCGTCCAGCATCGGCGGCAGGCGCCGGCGCAGGCCACGGCCGTAGAGCTGCATGTTCTCCTCGGGGCCGAACGCCTGGAAGACCTCTTCGCGTTCGGCGTCCGACAGCCGGTCCAGCGTCAGCTCGTCATGGTTGCGGACGAACGTGGCCCAGTGGCCGTCCTTGGGCGGCGCGGGCCGCTCCCGCAGGGCCTCGGCCAGCGGACGGGCGACCCGGCGGGCCAGCGCCAGGTACATCTTCTGCATGCCGACGAAGTCGAAGCACATCGTCAGCTCGTCGCCCTGTTCGCCGCCGTAGAAGGCCATCGTGTCGGCGTAGGGCAGGTTCACCTCGCCGAGCAGCACCGCCTCACCGTTGCGGCGCGACAGGAACGCTCGCAGGTCGGCCAGGTAGTCGTGCGGGTCGGGCAGCCGCGAGGCGTCGGCCTGGCCGTCGGTCTCCAGCATGAACGGAACCGCGTCCACCCGGAAACCCGACAGCCCCAGCTCCATCCAGAAGCCCATGATCCGGGCGATCTCGTCGCGCACCTCGGGGTTGGCGACGTTGAGGTCGGGCTGGTGCTTGTAGAAACGGTGCAGGTAGTACTGCCCGGTGTGCTCGTCGTACTGCCACAGGCTGTCCTCCTTGTCGGGGAAGACCACGCCCTTGGGCCCGTCGGGGGGCGGCTCGTCCGCCCACACGTACCAGTCGCGGTGGCGCGAGTCGCGGCCGGACCGGGCGTCCTGAAACCACGGATGCCGGTCGGAGGTGTGGTTGACGACCAGGTCGGCGATCACCCGCATGCCCCGGTCCCGCGCGGTGCGGACGAACTCCACGAAGTCGCCGAGCGTGCCCAGCCTCGGGTCCACCCCGTAAAAGTCGGTGATGTCGTAGCCGTCGTCGCGGTCGGGCGACGGATAGAACGGCATCAGCCAGATGCAGGTGACACCCAGCCGGTCAAGGTAGTCGATCTTCTGGGTGAGTCCCCGGAAGTCACCGCACCCGTCCCCGTCGCCGTCCCGAAACGTCTCCACGTCCAGGCAGTAGACGACCGCTGTCTTCCACCACAGGTCGGCCGTGCGGGTCAGCTTCATGACGGACGGTCCCCGGTGAGCTGGGGCAGCACCTTGGCGCCGAAGGCGTCGATGAACGGGCCCAGGTCCTGGCCGACGTGGTGGAGGTAGACGCGGTCGAAGCCGAGTTCGGCGTACTCGTGCAGCCGGGCGGTGTGCCGGCCCAGGTCGGAGGAGATGTTGACGACCTCGGCGACCTGCCCGGCGGTGACGCGCTCGGAGACCGCGTCGAAGTGGTCGGTCATCTCCAGGTCCCAGCAGACCGGTGGGGGGAACACGTTGCTGCGCCACTGCTCGTGCGCGATGCGGACGGCCTCCTCCTCGTCCGGCGCCCAGCTCAGGTGCACCTGGAGGGCCAGCGGCCCGCGGCCTCCGGCGTCGCGGTAGGCGGCGACGATGCGCCGGAGCGTGGGGGCCGGGGCGTTCACGGTGACCAGCCCGTCGGCCCACTCGGCGCACCAGCGGGCGGTGGCCTCGCTGACCGCCGCCCCGATCAGCGGCGGTACGGTGTCCGGGCGGGTCCACAGCCGGGCGCGGTCCACGGTGACCAGCCCGTCATGGCTGACCTCCTCCCCGGCCAGCAGCGCCCGGATGATGTCGACGCACTCGCGCAGCCGCGCGTTGCGCACCTCCTTGCGGGGCCAGGGCTCGCCGGTGATGTGCTCGTTGCTGGCCTCGCCGCTGCCGAGCGCCGCCCAGAACCGGCCGGGGAACATCTCCCCCAGCGTTCCGATGGCCTGCGCGATGATGGCCGGGTGGTACCGCTGGCCGGGCGCGTTGACCACGCCGAACGGCAGGCCGGTGGCCTGCAGCGCGGCCCCCAGCCACGACCAGGCGAACCCGGACTGCCCCTGCCGCGCGCTCCACGGCGAGAAGTGGTCCGAGCACATCGCCGCCGCGAACCCGGCCTCCTCGGCGTGCACCATGGCCGCCAGCAGCGCACCGGGCGCGATCTGCTCGTGGGACGCATGAATCCCGTAGACGGTCATGCGCGCCCCTTACCCTCAAAAAATCCTCATACCCGGGTAAAGAACGCGTCTGCCGCGTTCCCGCACGCCAGGCCGTCGGGGATCGGCTCGTTCGGCCCGCGGTGCGGCCGGTCGAGCCGGAACGGCATCAGGTGTCCGGGCCGTGCCGAGGCGCGGTGAACCGCTGGGTGATGGAGCCGACCCCCTCCAGCTCGCTGACCAGGACCTCGCCCGGCCGGAGGAAGCGCTTGGGGGAGCGGGCGTTGCCGACGCCCGGCGGCGTGCCCGTGAAGATGAGGTCTCCCGGGTACAGCCGGCACACGTGGGACAGCCGGAACACCAGCTCGGGAATGTCGTAGATCATGGCGGAGGTGCGCGCGCTCTGCACGACCTCGCCCGACAGGCTGCACGAGATGGCCAGGTCCCCCGGGTCGTCGAACTCGTCGGGGGTGACCAGCCACGGCCCGGTGGGACCGAACCCGGGGAACGACTTCGCCAGGCTGAACTGCGGCTTGGCACCGGCGAGCTGCGAGGTCCGTTCCGACAGGTCCTGGCCGAGCGTGATGCCGGCGACGTGGTCCCAGGCGTCCTGCCGGCTCACCCGGAAGGCCGGCCGGGACAGCGCCACCACCGCCTCGACCTCCCAGTCCACCGTGCCGGTGGGCAGTTCCACCTCGCACACGGGCCCGGCCAGGCAGCTCGGGAACTTCGTGAACGTCACCGGCGGCGACTCGGGCGGATAGCCGGCCTCGCGCGCGTGCTCGGCGTAGTTGATGCCGATGGCGAAGACCTGGGCGGGCCGGGGCACCGGCGGCCCCAGCTCCTCCGGGTCGAACGGCCTCCCGAGCGCGGCGTCCAGGTCCCCGCCCCAGCGGGCGAAGGCGTCCCACTCGGCGAAGACGGCCTGCGGGTCGGCGGGGAAGCGGCCCTCGCTGGCCCGGGCGACGTCCACCGCCCGGTCCCCGACGATGACGGCCAGCCGGCCGCCGAGATTGGCCGTCCTCACCAGCCGACCCGCTCCGGAGCGGGCTCGCCGTAGGCGTCCTGCCAGGAGACGACGGGGTTACGCAGCACCCCCACCCCCTCGATCTCCGCCTCGATCACGTCTCCGGGACGCAGGTAGAAGTCGAACGGGTTCGGCTGGACGGCCGCGACACCGGACACCGTGCCGGTGGTGATGATGTCGCCGGCGCTGTAGACCTGCGGCGAGTGGTAGGCGACCAGGTGTGGGATCGACACGCGCATCTGGCCGGTGTGCCCGGTCTGCCGGACCTCACCGTTCACCCTGAGCTGGAGCGCGAGGTCCTGCATGTCCTCGATCTCGTCGGCGGTGACGATCCAGGGGCCGATCGGGCAGAAGGTGTCGATGGCCTTGCTGAAGGAGAAGACCCCGGACTCCATCTCGCGGCGCTGGATGTCGCGGGCGGTGATGTCGTTGAAGACGGTGAAACCGGCGATGTGCTCTGTGGCCTGCTCGGGCCCGAAGAACTTGCCGGGCCTGCCGATGATCACGGCCAGCTCGATCTCGTAGTCGAGCTCCTCGGTGAGGTGCTCGGGATGCACGACCGGCTCGTCCGGGCCGATGATCGCGTCGACGTTCTGGAAGAACACGATGCCCTTGTGCACCGGGTGCGACCAGTTGACCGCCTGGAGCTCCTCGTGGTGGTCGGCGAAGTTCCCGGCGGTGTGGAAGAACTTCCGGGGCCGGATCGGCGCGCGCAGCCTCACCTGGTCGAGCTTCAGCCGTTCGCCGGTCTCGCCGACTCGGCCCTCGCGTTCGAAGAACGCGCGGGTGGAGGGGACGTCGAGCTCGATGACGTCGTCGCCGTCGAGGCGCCCGACCCGGCCCTCGTCGAAGGTGATCAGCTTCATGCGGGTCCTTCCGGTCGTTGGACGGGTCGTGGCCGGCCGCGCCGTCAGGCGCCGACCATGTTGAAGCCGCCGTCGGCGAGCATGTAGGCGCCCGTGATGTGCGAGGCCTCCTCGGTCGCCAGGAAGAGGGCGGTGCCCGCCACCGCCTCCGGCGGGGGGATCGTCCCCATGGGGGTCTGCGCGATGAGCTTCTCGCGGCGCCCGGACTTCCAGTCCTCGCGTTCCAGGGTGGCCCCGGTTTCCATGAAGCCGGGGGCGAAGGTGTTGACCCGCACGGTCGGCGCGAACGCGGCGGCGTACGACTTGGTGACGCCGAGCAGCCCGTACTTGGCGGCGGCGTACTGCGGGGCGCGCGCACTGCCTCGGACCACCACGGTCGACCCGATGTTGACGATGGAGCCGTGCCCCTGCTCCAGCATCCGGGACCCGAACTCGTGCGTCATCAGCAGGGTCCCCTTGAGGTCCACGTCGATGACGCGGTCCAGCGACTCCTGGGTGAGCTGACGCCACGACATCTGCTCGGTCGCCACGTCCCCGACGTTGTTGACCAGGACGTCCAGCACCCCGAAGTGGTCGAAGACCTCCTCGGTCAGCCGCTGGATGGCCTCCCAGGACGAGATGTCCGCCCGCACGGTGAACGCCTCGCCGCCGATCTCGCGGATGCGTTCGGCGGTCCGCTCGGCGCCCTGCTTCGAGCGGTTGTAGTGCACCCCGACCCGGGCGCCCTCCTGCGCCGCACGGAAGGCGATCTCGGCGCCGAACCCGGTACCGGCCCCCGTGACCAGCACCGACTTCCCGGCGAACCGGGGGAAGATCCGACTCATCGTGTTCTCCGTCCCTGCTCAGACGAGCGTGCGTCCGCCGTCGACGTACATGACATGGCCGGTCATGAACGCCGCGTGCGGTGAGGAAAGAAACAGCACCGGCCCCACGACCTCCTGCGGGGTGCCCAGCCGGCCGGCCGGGACCAGGCGCACCAGGCCCTCGCGCACTCCGGGCCGGGCGAGGTGGGCGGCCGTCAGCGGCGTCTCGATGTAGCCGGGCGCGACCGCGTTCACGGTGACCCCGTGGGCGGCCCACTCGGCGGCCATCACCCGCATCATCTGGTTCAGCCCGCCCTTGGAGGCGGCGTACGGGCCGTGATCGCGGTGCGCCAGGTGGCCCGAGACCGAGGACAGGAAGACGATGCGCCCGGCGCCGGCCGCCACCATGTGGCGTCCCGCCGCCTGCGCGGCCCTGAACGCGGTCGACAGGTTGACGCGCAGCACCCGGTCCCATTCGTCCTCGGTGAACTCCAGGATCGGCCGGCGGTCGTTGACGCCGACGCAGTGCAGCAGCACGTCGAGCCCGCCGAGCGTCTCCAGCGCCTGCCGGACGACGTCGGCGCCGGCGCCCGGCTCGGTGAGGTCGGCGGTGCGGCCGTGCAACTCCGGGTGCCGTACGCGCAGCTCGTCCAGGCGGGCCGCGTCCCGGTCCACCGCCAGTACGTGCGCCCCGGCGTCGAGGTAGCCGCGGATGCACTCCGCGCCGATGCCGCCCGCCCCGAGAACGAGGACCCGAGCGCCGTCGAGGCCCAGCCAGCCCGCCGTCCCGTCCGGTGATGCCTGCGCCACCCGCGACTCCCTACGACTTTCACTACATGAAAGCTACTTTCACCCAGGAAGAGTATTGTGGGACACAGATGATCTCGTCAACGCATCCGGGCTCGGGGGGACCATGGGCGCTCGCGGCACCGCCGACGGCGACAGGTCGCGGTACCACATCGCGGCGCTGGCCAAGGGCCTGCAGGTGCTCAGCCTCTTCGACGGCACCACGCTGTCCCTGCGCACCAGCGACATCGCGGCCCGGACCGGCATCCCCATGCCCACGACGTTCCGGATCGTCTCCACGCTGGAGGAGCTCGGCTATCTCGAACGCACGCACGACGGCGCGCTGCAGCCCGGGGTGAAGGTGCTGACCCTCGGCTCCGCCGCGATGCGGGGCTCGGGTCTGGTGCAGCTCAGCGACCGCCCGCTGCGGCTGCTGGCCGAGGCGACCGGCGAGACGGTCAACCTCGGCGTCCTGGTCGAGGACCGCGTGCTGTACCTGGCGCGGCTGCGTAACGCCGACCTCGTCACCGCGAACGTGCACGTGGGCTCGACGCTGCCCGCCCCGTACACCTCCATGGGCAAGCTGCTGCTGGCCTACCTGCCGCCCGACGAGTTCGACCGCCGGATCACCGCGGCCTCCTTCACGCCGGGTGCCGGCCCCAACGCCGTCTCCAGCGTCCCGGAGCTGCGCGACCGGCTGGAACAGATCCGGCGGGACGGGTACGCGATCCAGGACCAGGAGCTCGCCCAGGGCCTCCGGTCGGTCTCGGTGCCGGTCTTCGGCGCCGACGACCTGCCGGTCGCCGCGGTCAACGTGGCGGTCTCGACCGCCCGGCACCCGGAGAGCGCCCTGCACGGCACCATCCTGGAACGGCTCCGCGGCACCGCCGCCGACATCAGTGCGAAACTACGGACCCGCTGACCTTGGCCGCGTCCGTTCACCCCGCCGGCCCGGCGGCGAGCACCCGTCCGGCCGTGCCCTGAGGGATTGCGACCCCGCCTGGCCTATGGAAATATCACTCTTGCCAAGGAGAGGGTTATTCTCACTTCTCCGAACGGTCTTCTGGCCTTGGCCGCGGCGAGAGGGAGACGCGATGGCAGGGGTGAGCGGCTCGGGCCTCCTCACCCTCGACGGTCTCTCCAGGCCGCCACGTCTTCCGGGCCGGGCTCGCCGACGTCATGGATGTGGTCGGCCGGCAACCGTGGCCTGTCTCGCCGTCACTTCAGGGCCGGGGTCACGCTCGGGAGAACACCGCCGGCTCGAAAGGCCGGGGTCTGCGGTCGGGTCAGAGGGGCAACTCGGCCAAGGCGGTGTTCACGCGCTCTTCGCGGTGGTAGTCGAAGGCCGTCAGCGTGTACCGGAAGCAGGACAGCATCACCCGTCCGGGGTTCCGCCGGTCGGCGTGGATCCGCCAGTCCGCCTGTTCTTGATCGTCCACGATGTACTCGAACGCCTCGTCGGGCTGCAGGGTATGGCGCCGGATGGCCTCGGCCGCGGCCTGTGCGGCGGCAGGCTCGGCGAGCCTGGGAAAGCTCTCGGCCAGTATCGCCACGACCGCGTCGGGATAGTCGGAGGACATACGGCTCCTTTGGGGTCTCATTCCGGACAAAGGATGAGAGTCGCGTGCCCGCCGTCGGGTTCGGCCGTCGCGAGCGGAAGGGCCGATCGGCCGGCCACCACCGTCCGCCGCCGAAACCCGAGCCTGGAACGGTACCGGGCCTGCGCGTCCGCCGAACGAACCGCCGGAGGAGAGAACGCATGACGACCGTGGGCATCGCGACCGGAGCCGGGCGCGGGATGGGGCTGGCATGCGCCCGCCGGTTCACCGGCATGGTCGACACGTTGCTACTGGTGGACCGGGACGAGGCGACCGTGGCCGCGGCCGCCGAGGACTTGTCGGCCTCCGGCGGCGGCACGGCCGTCGAGCCGTTCGTCCTCGACATCACCGATCGCGACGGCCTCGCCCGGCTGGCCGCCCGCGTCTCGGAACTCGGCACGCTGCGCGCCGTCGCCCACGCCGCCGGGATCTCTCCCACCATGGCCGACTGGCGCCGCATCCTCACCGTCGACCTCGTCGGGACCGCGCTGCTCGCCGAGGCGCTCCGCCCGCTGGCCACCGCCGGGACGGCGATGGTGTGCTTCGCCTCGATGGCACCGGTGCTCGCCCGTACCCGGCCGGATCCGGCCGTCGCCGCGATCCTGGACGCCCCGCTGCACGAACGGTTCCTCGACCGGCTCCACGAGGCCCTCGGCCCGGCCATCGAGGACCCCGGAGCCGCCTACGCGTTCGCCAAGCACGGCGTGCACCGCTTCGTGCAGCAGGAGGCCACGAGGCTCGGCCCGGTGGGCGCCCGCGTCTGCTCGGTCTCCCCCGGCATCATCGACACGCCCCAAGGACGGCAGGAGGCGGCGAACCACCCGTCGATGGACAGGCTCGTCCAGCAGACCCCTCTCGGCCGCGCGGGCCGCCCCGAGGAGGTCGCCGCCGTCGTCGCCTTCCTGCTGTCGGCCGAAGCCGGCTTCCTGACCGGCACGGACATCCTCATCGACGGTGGCGTGTGCGCCGCCGTACACCGCCAGGCCACCGGGAACGGCTAGCCGCCCGGCCCCCTCCTCTCGCACTCGCGTCGCTCGATGTACCGCTTCGCACAAAGCGGAGCCGGGCGTACAGGGGTGGATGGGCTGGTGTCAGGAGCAGGAACAGGAGCAGTTCATGGCGCCGCCGGGGCCGGACCCGTACGGGGCGGGGCCGGGCTGGTACCAGCCCCAGGGTCCATGGGCCGGCATCGACCACATGCCGGGAGCCTGTCCCTGACCTGCGGCCTGGCCCTGACCCTGGCCCTGACCCTGGCCGGAAGCCTGGCCGGGGGCCTGGCCTTGGCCGGTGGGGGTGGAGCCGGGGCCGGAGTGGTGGCCCGATCCGCCGTTGGCGACCCAGTACCACTGGTATTGCGGGTAGTACGGCGGTCCGGCGGCGGCCTCCTGAGGGGCCTCGTGGCCAGGGCCGGGGTGGCCGTGCTGTTCAGGGGCGGGGCCGTACCAGGCCCAGTATCCGTGCTGCTGACCGCCGTGCGGTTGTCCGCCGGCCTGTTGCCCGCCGGGCTGGGGTCCACCCGGCTGCTGACCGCCGTGCTGCATCTCCTGGCCGTAGGCCCCGGGGTAGAGGCTGTACCCGGGCCATGGCCACCCTCCTGAACCGTACGGGCCAGGCCCCGGCATGGGAACGGGCTGTGGCATCGGACCGGGAACCGGGCCGGGCATCGGCAGGGACATGGGGACGGGGCAGGCGGTGGCGGCGGGCTGCCCGCACAAGGTCACCTCGACGGTGCCAGTCGCCTCGGTGCTGGTCTCGTTGGCGGTGGCCATGGCCGTGTTGCGGATCGGGCCGAGCGCGGTGACCTTGGCCTGCAGTTGCAGGCTGGCGGTGCCCCCGACCGGCAGGTCCCCGATGGTCCACTGACCGCCCGCCGCCTCGTAGCGGCCCAGGCTGGCGGTGGCGCCCAGGAAGGCCAGGCTGCCGGCGGGCAGGCGGTCGGTGACGGTGACACCGGTGGCCGGGGTGGGGCCCTGGTTGGTGACACTGAGGTGGAAGGTCACGACTTCGCCCAGTCCCGCATTGGACCGGTCGGCGGCCTTCACCAGGGCCAGCGTGACGGGCTGGGCGGTGGTGAAGGCGGCGGCGTCGGAGGTGGAGTGCAGGTGCTCCACCTGCTTGCCCAGGGTGTTGTCGTAGGTGACGGTCGCCTGGTTGGCGATGGTACGACCGGCGCCCTCACGTTCGACACGGACGCGGAACTCGGCGGTGACGCCGTTGGGGACGTCGATGGTGGAGGGCAGCGAGCCGCCACGGTTGGCGGTGGCGCCCTCCCCGACGGGCAGGGTCAACTGGCGGGCGTGCGGGTCGTAGCCGCCGAGCCCACCGCCACCGGGGCCGTCGATGATGCGCAACGAGCCGGGCACGTAGCTGGTGCCGTCCGGGATGCCGTCGATCAGCATCACGTTGCCGGCCGGGGCGCCGCCCTCGTTCCTGAGGTTGACCCGGTAGGTGACGATCTCCCCGACCCGGGCCCCGGAGACCGGCTCGGCGGTCTTGGTGACCACCACGCACGGCGCCGTCCCGAACACGACGTTGTCCAGCAGGTTGCCCTCGTGCTGGTGGCCGCCCGCCGCCGAGACCGCACGGAAGGCGAACCGGGTGATCGTCTGCCCGGGAGGCACCACGTACTCGCCGGAGTAGTGGCCCCACCTGTCCTTGCCGTCGGTCATCGTCCGCTGCTGGACCGGGTTGTCGGGGGCGCCGATGTCCAGCGCCATCGTGTCCATGCCCCGCCGGCCCCGGTGCGACAGCCTCCAGTACAGCTTGGTGCCCGGCGTGGTCGGCAGGTCCTGGTAGAGCGTGGCGGCTTCCTCGGCGTTCAGCTCGCCGTACTGCGCGCCGCTCTCGGTCTCGACCCCCTCCGCCCCCGACCTGCGCAACTCGATCTGGCGACCGACGGCGGTGGTGCGCCAGCCCGGCACCTGGTCCTCCCCGAAGTACTGCCAGTCCTCCCGGGCGGTGATCGCGGGCTCCTCGAAGCCGCCGTTGACCAGCGCCACCCGCAGCGGGACGTCCTGCGCGCTCGGGTACTGCCGCGCCGGCGTCGCCACCACCGGCTGCTGCACGATCGGGGACTGCTGAGGGACGGTGTCGGTACTGCCGGACACGACCATCTCCTTCCATGCATGAACGGCTGATGCACCGGGTCCGGCACATCCCACCCCGCGAATACCCACAGCATCTGCACGGGTACCGACTGTTAAGCAAACGCGTGCTCCACGAGGCGAAGGCCAACACACCGCCCCCGCCAACCCTCCACCAAGAACCCGCCGTCACCCCTGGACTCCCGCCGACCCGACCACGGCGGGCATGACGGCGGTACGGGGGTCAGCGGGCGGGGCCTTCTCCGGCGGCGAACTGGAGCCTGCCCAGCAGGATCTGCAGGAGTTCGTCGATGATCTGGTCGAGGGTGGCGTCGACCCAGCCGACGGCCCAGTCGTGCATGAGGCCGTTGATGGCTCCGATGAACGCGGCGGCGGGGACGCGGAAGTCACGGGCGGGGATCTCGCCCCGGGCGGCGGCGGCCTCGGCCTGCTCGCACAGGAAGTCGATCCAGCGGGCACGGCGGTCCAGGCGCTGGCGGTCCAGGCGGGGGCTGACGCCGATGATCTCGACGAAGGCGATGCGGGTGTGGCGGGGGTCGGCGGTGACCCCGGCGGCGTAGGCGCGGAACAGCCGGGTGTAGCGGTCGATGGGGTCCAGGTGCTGCACCTGCGGCAGGAGGTCCACCACGGCCTGCGCGGCGACGTCGTTGACGTACAGGTGCAACTCGGCCAGCAGGTCCTCCAGGGTGCGGAACTCCTCGTAGAACTGGCGGGTGGACAGCCCGGCGGCCCGGCACACGTCCGTGATCTTGGTGGCACGGTAGCCGGGGCCGGCGCCGAACAGGTCCAGGCCCGCCTCCAGAAAGCGGCGGCGGCGTTCGGCCTGCCGTTCGGCCGCCGATCTGCCCCCGTACCGGCCCGCCGCCGGCGTGATCCTGCCCGCCACCGTGTCCTCCGTTCCACGCTGTCCCGATTTTCGCCCATCGGGTCTTGTGGTGGACGTCACGTGTGCCTACCATCGAGTAACAAGTCTGAATATCTCCATATTCAGACTTTCCGGGTCCGTGCGCCAGGCCCACAAGGCCCCAAGGCCCGCGGGCTCTCCGGCCGGCCGTGCCCGATCGCCGTGTTCCCTCCGTGTGGAGGCCCACGGGCCCCGCACCGTTCTCCAGTTCCGCGTACCTCCCACCCCCCTGGAGGAAGAACATGCAGGCCTCGCTCCCTGCGCGCTGGCGTAGATCCCTGCTCGGCGGCGCCGTGGCGGCCATGACGGCCGTCGGCGTCTGCGCCGCTCCCGTGAACGCCGCTCCCGCGCTGCAGGAGGTGATGCTCGTCGGCAACAACTGGGAAGGCACCGCCGACGTCATCAAGTCCACCGGCGACTTCGCCAAGATCGGCCGGATCAACCTCATCCCCGACAAGGACCAGCGGCTGCGCGAGATCTACCTCAACCCCATCCGGCTGGCCTTCTTCCTCGGCATCCGGGAGACCGTCGGCGAGGGCCACGACCAGTACGTCGACGACATGTACACCACCCCCGACGGCTCGGCCATCGTGGTCTCCCGCCCCAGCTTCGCCGACGTGGCCTCCATCGACACCGCCACCGGCGCGCTGAAGTGGCGCTTCCCCGTCTCGGGTTACCGGTCGGACCACATGGCCGTCTCCCCCGACGGCACCAAGGTGGCGGTGTCCGCCTCCACCGGCAACACCGTCCACGTCCTGAACATCAACACCGGCCAGCAGGTCGGCTCCTTCGCCACCGGCGACAAGCCCCACGAGAACGTCTTCACCAACGGCGGCCGGTACATCTGGAACATGTCGATCGGCGAGGTCAACAACGACTTCGACGCCCCCTGGCAGGACTTCCTCAAGGGCGACCGCAAGATCACCATCGCCGATGCCGCGACCTTCCGGCAGGTCAAGGTCATCGACATGCGGCAGCGCCTGGACGCCTTCGGCCGCCGCGACATGTCCGACGCGGTACGGCCGGTCGCCTTCACCCCCGACGAGTCCACGCTGTACTTCCAGGTCTCCTTCTTCAACGGCTTCTTCGAGTACGACGTGGCCGCCGACCGGATCACCCGGATGAAGACCCTCCCGGAGAACCCGGCCACCGATGACGACCGCACCACGTTCGTCAACGACTCCCGCCACCACGGCATGTCCATGAACCCCGCCGGCACCAAGCTGTGCATCGCCGGGACCATGGACGACTACGCCACCATCGTCGACCGCGCCACCCTGCAGGAGGGCCCGCTGGTGACGGCCGCCAAGCCGTACTGGGCCACCGTCAGCGGCGACGGCCGGGCCTGCGTCATCTCCGAGAGCGGCGCCGACCAGGTCACCGCCATCGACTTCGCCACCGGCCGCAAGATCACTTCCGTCCCCGTCGGCGACCACCCCCAGCGGGTCCGCCTGGCCCACCTGCCGGCCGGCTGGACCGGCCCGGCCGGCCGCTGACCCCGCCGGTGCCGGGACGGGACGGCGGAACGCCCCGTCCCGGCACCACCGGGCACGGCCCAGGAGAGGCCTCGGCACGGTCCGCGCGGGAGTCTCCGTGGCGGGGCACGGAAGTCTCCGCGGTAGGGCGCCGGAGTCTCCGCGGCGGGATCAGCGCAAGGCGGCGGCGAGGCGGCGCCACTGCTCCCGCGGGAACGTCCGGGAGTCGGCCGTGAGTACCTGCACGCAGACATGGTCGGCGCCGGCGGCGCGATGCTCGTCCACCCTGCGCATGATCGCCTCCTCATCGCCCCAGGCGATCAGGGCGTCGAACAGACGGTCGCTCACCGAGGCCACGTCCTCGGGCGTGAATCCCTGACGCAGCAGGTTGTTGGCATAGTTCGGCAGCCCCAGATAGCCGCGCAGCCAGTCGACCCCGATCGCCCGCGCCTCCTCGGCCCCCGAGCACAGGATGACCGTCTGCTCGGGCAGGACGAGCGGCCCCTCGCCCAGCGCCTCACGGGCGCTCCGGGTGTGCTCGGGCGTCACGAGATAGGGATGGACTCCGCGAGCCCGCTCGGCCGCCAGCGCCGTCATCTTCGGACCCAGCGCGGCCAACACCCGCTCCGTGGCGGGCACCGGGGGATCCGCGCTGTCCAGACCGTCGAGGAAGCCCGCCATAGCCGCCAGCGGCCGCCGATACCGGCCGGGCTCGTCAGCGTCGATCAGCGGAGCGTGGCTCACCCCGATGCCCATCAGGAACCGCGCACCGTGCGCGTCCGTCAGCGACGCGTACGACGCCGCAGCGTCCGCCGGTGCGTGCATCCACAGGTTGAGGATGCCGGTCGCGACGACCGCACTGCGGGTCGCCGCCAGCAACCGGCCGACCGCATCGAACAACGGCCCGCCGACATCGGGCACCCACAGCGCGCTGAACCCCAGCTCCTCCAGCTCCGCGGCTGCCTCAGCGGCCTCGCCCGGGTCCCCGTACCGCAGTTGCTGACTCCAGATCCCGACCCCCGAAAGCTCCATCAGCACGCCCCTTTCCTCCACGACACCAACCCGGCCGCACTCCGCGGCCCAGATACCTGCCCTGGCACAGGACCCTAGCCCCAGAGCTCCGGCACGCCGCTGAAGCATCACCCGAACGGGTGTCCGCCCTGGTGGGCGATCCACCCGGCCGCGCCGCAGAGCCCGCAGAGCCCTCAGAGCCCGTCGAGCGCCGACAGGGGCAGCAGCCTCCACCGGTACCGGCCCGCCCCGGGCTTCCCGGAGCCGGAGCACTCCCGCCGGAGGCGTCTGCTCCATCGGGATCGGCGGTGGGGTGTCTCAGTGCCCCGTTCGGAGCCCGGGTCGGTCACTGTCGGCAGGATCGGGCCGGGAGATGGTACGTCGTCGCGCCCCAGACCGGACCTACTGTCGGCGCATCAGCAGACGGCCCTGGCGGTACCGTTCCCCCTCGCCGGGCTCGCGCAGCACCCGGCCGACTTCGACGAACCCGGCCTGGCGTGCCAGCGCGGCCAGGTCGTCGATCGGCCACCGGTAGGCCGGCGCCGCCTTGTGGTCGAAGGGCGTCACCGGCGCACCCTCGGACTCGAAGAAGCCGAGCAGCAGGTGGCCGCCCGGGGCCAAGACCCGGCAGAACTCGCTGAAGTACGCCGGCAGTTCCTGCGGCGGCGTGTGGATGACCGAGTACCAGGACACGATGCCGCCCAGCTCCCCGTCGGCCAGGTCCAGGGCGTCCATCGAACCGACCTCAAAGCGCAGGTCGGGATACTCCCGGCGGGCAAGGTCGATCATCACCGGCGACAGGTCGAGGCCCGAGACGTCCAGTCCCAGCTTCCGCAGGTACGCCGTCACATGTCCGGGGCCGCATCCGAGCTCGGCGACGGGCCCGCCACCGGCGGTCCGTACGACCTCGGCGAACACGGCCAGCGCCGCACGATCCAGCGGCTGGTCATCGAGCGCCCCCCGGAAGAGATCGGCATAGAGGGCGGCAACGGCGTCGTAGGCCTCCGCCGTCACACGGAGATAAGAGGAACTCGCGGTCATCAGAAACCTCCGAGGAAGCCCCTGCCTTCAGGCGGGGGAGGAATCGGACCCCTGCGGAGCAGGACAGGGGTAGGCGATTCGCCGCCAGGCGGACCGCCGTCTACCACGGCAGAGCAGTCTTTAACTGATCTAGCGGTATGATGTAAGGCGTGGCGCAGATCGTGAAGCGGGCCTACAAGTACCGCTTCTACCCGACTTGCGAGCAGGCCGAAGAGCTTGCCCGGACGTTCGGCTGCGTCCGCCTCGTCTACAACAAGGCGTTACAGGAGCGCACCCGCGCCTACACCCTGGAGGGCCGCCGCGTCTCCTACGTGGAGTCCTCGGCCGCGCTCACTCAGTGGAAGAAGACACCCGAGTTGGCGTTCCTGGGTGAGGTGTCGTCGGTGCCGTTGCAGCAGGCGCTGCGGCACCTGCAGGCCGCATTCGCGAACTTCTTCGCCAAGCGGGCCAAGTACCCAACGTTCAAGAGCAAGAAGAAGTCCCGCGCGTCCGCCGAGTACACCCGCTCCGCCTTCCGCTGGCGGGACGGCCGGTTGACGCTGGCGAAGATGGACACGCCGCTGCACATCGTGTGGTCGCGTCCCCTCCCGGAAGGTTCGGAGCCGTCCACGGTGACGGTCTGTCGGGATGCGGCTGGACGCTGGTTCGTGTCGATCCTGGTCGAGGAGAAGATCGCCCCGCTTGTCCCGGTGGAGCAGTCGGTGGGCGTGGACGCGGGCGTCACGGCGCTGGCGACGCTGTCCACCGGAGAGAAGATCGTCAACCCGCGTCACGAGCGGGCCGACCGCAAGCGGCTTGCGAAGGCGCAGCGTGCCCTTGCCCGCAAGGCCAAGGGGTCGAACAACCGGGCCAAGGCCCGGCTCAAGGTGGCGCGGGTGTACGCCCGCATCGCTGATCGCAGGAGGGATCACCTGCACAAGGTCACCACACGGCTTGTTCGCGAGAACCAAGTGATCGCCGTGGAAGACCTGACCGTCCGCAACCTGGTCCGCAACCACAGCCTGGCTCGCGCGATCTCGGACGCGGCCTGGCGAGAACTGCGGATGATGCTGGAGTACAAGGCCGCCTGGTACGGGCGCACGCTGGTGGCGGTGGACCGCTGGTTCCCCTCCTCCAAGCTGTGCTCGGCGTGCGGCACCTTGCAGGAGACGATGCCGCTGAACGTCCGCGAGTGGCAGTGCCCGCACTGCGGCACCATCCACGACCGCGACGTCAACGCCGCCAAGAACGTGCTCGCCGCCGGGCTGGCGGAGAGCTGAAACGCCTGTGGAGCTGGTGTAAGACCTCAACGAGAGTCCTCTCGGGCGGGGCGACCGGCGGTGAAACAGGAAGACCAACCGGCGACGGTTGGAACCCCCCGCCTTCAGGCAGGGGAAGAGGTCAAGACGGGCCACCCTAGCCCCCACCGCCTCAACCACAGCAGAACGTGCGGATCCAGGGAAGGTGCCGTACTGCCGGACATAGCAGAGGAAGCCGGGCTTCAGACCGCCGCCGGACACGGCGACGCCGCGGTGGGCGGCGGGTTGGCCGAGAGGCGCACCATGACGGTGGTCCACCGGGCACGAGCCTCGGCGACATCGGGCAGGTGGCGGTGCCGGAAACGGGTAGGGCAGTGTCATCGGACACGGCATCGGCCGTTGGGCTGATCGCCCCACCGGAGTTGAGGGCAAGCCGCTGACCCTTTCAGGCTCGCACCAAGCACAGGAAGGGAGGAACCCGATGACGACCACGGCGCCTCTCCTGGTCCGCCCCGCCGAGGGACAGCACGTCTGGCATCTGGGCTCGATGATGAGATTCATCGCCACCGGCGACCAGACCGAAGGTCACTTCTGGCTCGCGGACGTCACCGCCCCGCAGGGCAGCTCCGCCCCGCTGCACCGGCATACCCGCGAGGACGAGACGTTCATGGTCGCCGACGGCGAGCTGACCGTACGCGTGGACGACCGGACTCTGAAACTGGGGCCGGGCGACATCGCCTACGCCCCCCGGCACCTGCCGCACGACTGGCGCGCGACCTCCCAGCAGGCCCGCTTCTTCGTCTTGGGCACACCGGCCGGCTTCGAGGGCTACTTCTTCGAGACGGGCATCCCGCTCCCCGGTCCCTCCGCCCTCCCCCCACCCGGCTTGGAGGACGAGATCCCCGCCCGCACCACGTTGGAAGCCGCACTCGTCAAGTACGGCTGCGAATTCCTCTGACCGGGCCGAGCACTCCAACGCCCAACAAAAGACCGACCTCCACGAGACCACCGGCCTCACCCTTGTCGGCTCGATCCGCCCCAAGGTGATCACAAGGTGTGCGGCGTCGATGTCCCGACGCTGATGGCCTCCTGAGTGTGCCGGTGTTCGCCCGTGTCGCCGTCACTGCCGTCAGCGCTTCGGCCTGGACACCCTCCTGGCCCACAAGCTGGGACCACGTGGTCAGGTGACGTTTTTGCGGTAGACCTGGCGGGACCCGCCTTCAGGGCCTGGGGGCGCCGGCTCGGCGGGGACGAATCCGAGTCTTTCGTAGAAGACGCGGGCGCCGCTTTCCTCGGCGCCGGGGTGGTCTGCGCCGAAGGTCACGACCTCCACGGTCGCAGGGCGCTGCACGAACCGGCCCATGACGTCCGCCATCAGGGCGCGGCCGACCCCCTGCCCGCGCGCTTGCTCACAAACCACGAGCCAGTGCACGTGATAGGTCGGGGGTTCAGCACCGAAGAGCAGACCGCCGACCACGTTCGCCCCGTCCACCGCGACGAGCGCCGTGGCCCGACTGATGTGCTTGTCCACGGCGGCGTGAAACCCCGGGTCCTGCACCATGGGGCCGAACCAGTGCTCGACCTGCCCCGCCAGATCAAGAAAGCCAGGCACATCCTGCCCACAGGCGAGTCTGACGTTCATCCGAGCAGTGTCGCAGCACACGGGACGAGCGGACCGGGACTGTCCTAAAGATCGTGTGGGTGGGGTGGTGATCCGGAAGGCTGGGGCCGATGCCCCGGCCGGGAAGGATCACACGTGACCAACCACGACGAGGACGAGCCGCAGGGCGGGCTGGATGTCCAGCTCGCCGCCGAGCTGGTCGCCAAGGCCAAGGCCGAGGGGGTGTCGCTGGTCGGCCCGGACGGGCTCTTGGCCGGGATCACCAAGACCGTGCTGCAGGCCGCGCTGGAGGCCGAGATGACCGAGCATCTGGGCTATGAGCGCGGTGAACACCCGGCCGCGCCGACCGGCAATCACCGCAACGGCAGCTCGGCCAAGACGGTGTCGACCGAGGTCGGGCCG
>NZ_FNVO01000005.1 GCF_900108175.1 Thermomonospora echinospora | reverse complement strand
CGACGTCGAAGTGGCGCTGCACCAGGTCCTCCTCCGTCGCGGCGTTCACCAGGTCGCGGCGCCCTCGCCGCCGGTAGACGCCCTGCAGCCCGGCCCGGCGCATCAGCCGCTCGACCCGCTTGCGGTTCACCTGCTCGCCCAGCCCGAGCGCCGGCTCGGCATGTACCCGTGGCGAGCCATGGCTGCCGCGCGATTCTGCATGGATTTCGCGGATCATCTTCGCCGGTTCCTTGTTGCGCAGAGCACGCGGTGATTCGGGCCGCCCGAGCCAGTCGTAGTATCCCGAGGTGGAGACGTTCAATACCCGGCAGGCCACCGCGACCGGGATTGAGTCGGCGGCGAGTTCACGGACCAGCGAGTAGATTACTTTGGGAGGACGTTTTTGCGGGCGAAGTAGGCGGCGGCCCGCTTGAGGATCTCGTTTTCGGTCTCCAGCTGCCGGTTACGGCGCCGCAGTTCGGCCAGTTCCTTCTTCTCAGTGCTCGTCAGCCGACCGGACTCGCCGCTTTGGCCGTCATCGGCGTCGGCCTGGCTGACCCGGTTCTGCAGACAGGAACGGCTGATTCCCAGGTCCTTGGCGAGCTGGACGAGCGGTTTGTCACCCTGGCGCGCCAGCTCGACGGCGCGGCGGCGGAACTCGGGTGGGTGTGGTGAGGGCATGGCGGACATCCTTCCTGATGATCACAGGTGACCTCAGGTCAGCAGTCCGTGCTACAGGGGGAAGCTCAGACGCAACATAGGGGCATCCTCAACACTCACCTCAGCCGTGCGATGCGCCGCTACCTCGCCGCCCGGCCCTGGCTGACGGTCCACCGGCTGCCCGCCTACGCCCCCGACCTCAACCCCGCCGAGGGCGTGTGGGCCAACCTCACCACCGGTCTGGGCAATCACCGGTTCGACCGCCTGGACGACCTCAAAGCCGCCATCACCGCCCGGCTGCGACGTCTGCAGCACCGGCCCGACCTGCTCACCGGCTTCCTGGCCCACACCGGACTGTCCCTCAGCCCAGCCTGACCCTGAACATTCAAACTCGGTAGCAGGTGTGTCAATCCCCTTCTCAGGGCGATTGGACGTGTTCCGCCAGCGCGGTCGCGAGGGAGTGGGCGCGTTCGACGGCTTCTTCTGCATGCCGTGCGGGAACGGTGAGGCTCAGGTGAGCAGCGCCCGCATGCACGTATCCGGCCAGCCAAGAAGCGATCTTGGTAGTGTCGCCGACACCGCAGTAACGCAGTGCGCGGTCGGCCGCGGAGCCGAACGAACGGGTCAAAGACTCGGCCAGCCGTTCTCTGGATTCGCGTTCGTTCTCGGCCGGCGCGCACCACACGTTGAGGCCGAACCAGGTGGGCGTGGGACGTCCGAGCGCCTCGGCCTCCGCCACGACCGAGGTGCGCATCTCGTGGTAGCGCCCGGGTGTGACCAGGAGTCCCAGCCATCCTGTGCCGAACCGCGCGGCTCGCTTGCTCGCGGCTTCTCCCCTGCCGGCTACGACCAGGTCCGGTGGCGGTCCGCCATCGCTGATGAAGGCCTGTTCGAGGTCGAAATGCGTTCCGTGGTGGTCGACGTTCTCACCCGCGAGGAGGCGATGAAGCAGGGCGATGCTCTCGTTCAGGCGGTCGCCGCGCGTTCTGGGGTCCACACCGCAGTTGAGGACCTCGCGGCGGTCGTCACCGCCGGCACCGACGGCGAGGATCAGTCGTCGTGGAGCGAGTGCCGTCAGGGTCGCCAGTTGCCGCGCCACGACAAAGGGGTGACGCAGCGCAAGCTGATAGGCGCCCACCACGACCCGGAGGCGGGGCTGTGCGGCGAGGAGCGCCGTCGCCGCGACGATGCCGTCCAGCCCCTGCCCTCCTCTGTGGCTGACATGGTCCCCGATGGACACGTATCCGAGTCCGGCGTCGAGGACCGCTCGTCCGAACGCCGCCAAGTCCGTCCCGTCAGCGGTGAGCAGGTCGGCCTGGATCGCCAGGCCTATCTCGCACGTGGGCGTGTCCCCGCCGGGCGGTCCCGAACCCATGTCAGACATGACGGGTCGAATCATTCCGACGGGCCCCGCCCGGGGGGACCGGGTTCGGGGCCGGGGCGTCAACGCAGGACGTCAGCGCCTCACCGTCGAACAGGAGCGGCTGCCGGACGACCCGTCGCTGCGAGGGGACGGTCCTCACCACCATGTTCCGCGCCTGTACCTGTTCGTCGTCCATCACCTCGGCGGGGTCTTTCACCGGACCGCAGCTCACGCGGGCGGCCTCCAGCCGGGACAGAACCTGGTCGGAACGTCGGCGCGCAAGGGCCTCCCCGAGCAGGACACGCAGCTCATCGGAGCGTTGCTCACGCTCGGCCGTCCGGTATCCGCGTGCCTCGAAAAGATCGAGCTCGTCGCACAACGCGGACCACTGGTGGTCTTCGCCCGCGACCGCGAGGACGATGTCGCGGCCGTCCGCACATCTGAAGACGCCGTATGCCGGCTCGCGCGGCGGATAACCCGTCGTCACCTCGCCATTGAGGGACGCAGTCACGCGGACCGCCTGCCAGGCGAGGAGGCAGTCGAACATGGACACGTCCACATGGGTGCCGTCACCGTGGTCGCCGCGCGCGACAAGGGCGCTCACCGCACCGAGCGCCGCGAAGACGCCGGAGACGAGGTCGGCGGTCGGCACGGCCCCGAGTACATCGGACGTCCCCGTCAGGAGACCGGCACGCCCTTGGAGGGCCAGGTCGTGGGCGCCCTGCTCACGGTCCGGTCCGGTCTGCCCATAGGACGAGATCGACACGATGACCAGCTGCGGGTACTCGCGCCGGAGCCGTTCCGGGGCGAAGCCCATCCTTTCCATGACGCCTGGCCGGAAGCCCTCAAGAAGGACGTCGGCACCGGCGAGCATCGACTCCAGCACCGCCCGGCCGTCCTCGGACTTGAGGTCCAGCGTGACCGACCGCTTGCTGCGATTGAGCGCGCCGAAGAGCGCTGGATGTCGGCGGGTCGGCTCGCCTCCCGGCCGTTCGACCATGGTGACGTCGGCGCCCAGATCGGCCAGCAGCATCGTCGCGTACGGCCCGGGGTACTGCTCGGCGAGGCTGACCACGACACGACCGGTCAATGGCGCGTGCCTGGTATCGGTCACGTCGGCGGTCATGTGACCGACCACCGCGGAGGACGGCGTTCGGCGAAGGCTCGGGGGCCTTCGACGAAGTCGGGGTGCGACCAGTGGGAACGGACCAGCCCCCAGGCGTACTCGACCGAGTGGCTGTAGGGCATCTCGGTGGAGGCCCACACCGCCTGCTGGGACAGCGAGACGGCCTGGGGCGAGTTCGCCGCGATGTCCTGTGCGATCCGCATCGCGGTGCCGTACAACTCCTCCTCGGATGTGAGCTCGTCGACCAACCCAAGCTGATAGGCCCGCGACGCCGGGAGCCGGAAGTTGCGTCCCTGCAGCGTCATCCGCAGCGCGGTACCCAGGGGAAGCCGGCGGGCCAGCCCCGTGTTCTCGATGCCCCCGACCATGCCCACGTTGACGTGCGTGTCCACGAAGGCGGCGTCCTCAACGGCCACCACGATGTCGCTGTCCACGACGAAGTGCAGCCCGCCTCCGGCGGCCAGCCCGTTCACAGCGCAGATGACGGGTTTCCAGACCCGGTTCTGGCGGGAGGTGAAGACGATCTCGTCGGTGATGTTCCCCGAGCCCATGGACACCTTGCCGGTCGCGGCCACCGAGTCCACATCGACACCGGTGCAGAAGTGCCTGCTTCCCGCACCGGTGATGATCACGCAGCGCACCGCCGGATTGGTCCGCACCTCCTCCCAGACCGCGCGCAGTTGCGGGAACATCTCGACGGTGATCGCGTTGCCGCGCTCGGGCCGGTTCAGCGTGAGGTGGGCGATGCCGTGGTCATCGATGTCGAACAGCAGGTCGCCGGTTTCGGCGCCCGGGAGTTTCCCCAGGGGGACGGTCAACTCGGCTCCTCTCCAGCCATTACGCGGACCTGGTGGTTCGAGTGCCCCTGTGTCAGCCGACCGTGCCGCGGCCCGGGACTCGGGAGCTTCGGGGATGGATGACCGTGAGGTCGCGTCGCCCCTCCAGGACATGGTGATGTGAGGCCAGCGAGTGCGCGCGGGCAAGGTTGGTGGCCTGTTGCCGATCCCCGGCGGCGACGGCGGCGACGATCATGCGGTGCGTCTGCAGTACCTGACGCTGCTGCTCGACGGCGGGGTAGGCGGCGTTCGCCGCGACCACGTCCGCCCACTCCAGTTCCTGCTTCGACCAGAGCTGGGCGAGCGCGCCCGCGGTGGAGATGAGTGTCATGTTCCCGCAGCCGCCCACCAGTGCCTCGTGGAACTCGCGCCCGATCCGGGTGAACTCCTGGGCCTCTCCCAGGGCGCGTTCCTGGGTGTCCACGAGGGTGTTGAGCTCCGGGATCAGTTTCTCGTGCCGGTCGGGAAGGCCGGCGGCCACCCCGGCACACAGCGGTTCGATCTCGCTGATCGCGTCTGAGAGGTCGCCCAGGCTCACCTGCCGGTACCGCAGCAGGAGCCCCAGAGTGTAGGTGGTCGTGTGCTGTGACGGGGAGTGGACGACGACTCCCCCGCGGTTTCCGCGCCGCACTGAGATCAGCCCCTCGGCCTCCAGGATCCGGAGCGCCTCGCGGTACGACGGGCGGCTCACGTTCAGCTCGCGGAGCATCTCCTCCTGCCGGGGAAGCAGGTCGCCCTCCACCAGTTCTCCGCTGATGATGCGGTCCCTTATCGACTCGGCGACCAGATCCGCGATGGCGGGCTGGGCGAGCTGGGCGGCCGGATGTGCCGAAGACGGCGATGGGGTCGCATCCGGCATGGTACCTCCGATCACTCTTTGCACGTCTCTCTTTCTGTGTAAAGATAACACAGTTTCTGCCTCAGGGAGGACGGTACGGCATGAGTGACGCGAACGGGCAGATGACCTTCGCGCACGCGTTCTGGCGCAACGTCCGCGAACGACCGGAGGCGGTCGCGCTCGCGGACCGGAACGTGGAGCTGACCTACGCCGACGTGGGTTCGCGGGCCGCCGAGGTGATCGCCGAACTGGAGCGTCTGGGCGTGCGGCGCGGTGACCGGATCGGGATCGCGGCACCGAACCGGCTCGACGTCGTGCTGGTGATGGTCGCCGCCGCGGCGGCGGGTGTGACCGTCGCGCCGGCCAACTGGAGGCTGCCGGCCGCGGCGGCCGCCGAGTACCTCGGCGGAGTGGCGCCGAGCGCGGTGTTCTGCTCGCACGCGCATCGCGCGGTCGCCGAAGGCGTGCCCGGAGCCGCCGTCATCGACCTCGACGAGGACCCACGCTGGAGAGCACGCCCCGGTACGGGCCGCCATGGGCTGGATCCGCACCGGGTCAGCGGCTCGGATCCCATGACGATCATGTCGACGAGCGGTTCCACCGGACGTCCCAAGGGAGTGGTGATCTCACAGGCGGCGATGGTCGCGCGGGCGCTCGTGCTGCACGCCGAACTCGGCGTCGATGCGCTCGACTCCTTTGTCGGGTGGGCCCCGCTCTTCCACATCTCGTCGACCGACTACCTTTACGCGAGCCTCATCCTCGGCGGGACGTTCGTCGTCCACCAGGGCTTCGATCCCCAGGCCGTGACCAGGGAACTTCTCGACCGTGACGTGGGCTGGCTGTTCCTGATACCCGGCCTGATCCCGGAGCTGCTGGCGGCGCTCGGTGAGCGTCGTCCCCGCCGCGTCAAGTACGTCGGCGCCATGGCCGACCTCGTCGCCCCGAACCAGCTGCGCGACGCCGAGGAGCGGCTGGGCGCGCCGTACCTGAACACCTTCGGCAGCACCGAGGCGGGCCTGGTACCCGGTGCCGGACCCGTCGCATGGGACGGCGGCAGGCCCCGCCTGGACAAGCGGGTGACGATGTTCTGCCAGCACCGGATAGTGAACGACCAGGGCGAGGACGTGGAGCCCGGCGTGCCTGGTGAGCTGTGGCTTCGCGGCCCGACGCTGTTCTCCGGCTACTGGGAGGACGGCCGGCTCTCCCGCGCCGCCTTCCGCGGCGGCTGGTTCCCCACCGGCGACCTCGTGAGGGCGACGGCGACGAACGCGATCGAGTTCGTCGAGCGCCGCGGACGGATGTTCAAGTGCGGTGGCGAGAACGTCTACCCCGCGACGATCGAGCGCACGTTCCTGGCTCACCCCGCGGTCGGCGAGGCCGCGGTGGTGCCGGTCCCGCACCCCCGGTTCCAGCAGGTCCCAGCGGCGTACGTCGCGCTCGCCGAGGAGATCGATACCGCGACCCTGCTGGAGGAGTGCGCCACCGGCCTCGCGGCCTTCGAGCGCCCGTTCGCGGTGCACGTGCTCGGACCGGAGCAGTTCCCGAGGGGAGTGACCGGCAAGGTCGTGCGCGACCGGCTGGCGGAGGAGCACCCCCGCTGTGGCCCCGAATGTTGGCGCAGGTAGTTGACTATCTGCTTAAAGATTGCTTAGATCCGTGTAACGGACGTCACAATATAGGAGAAATGTCGTGCCCCTAGACCTTCCTCCCTCGGTGCGGTTCGAGGTCCGCGAGCGGGTCGGGTGGTTGACCCTCGACCGGCCGGAAGCCAAGAACGCGCTCAGTCGCGCGATGTACGCCGCCGTGCGGGACGTCGCCCGCGCCGCTCGGACCGATCCGGCCATCGACGTCCTAGTGATCACCGGCTCGGGCGGATCCTTCGCCGTGGGCGGTGACCTCAAGGAGATGCGGGCCATGCTCACCGGCCCGAACCCGGCCACCATCCTCGGTTACGAGGACCACCTTCCCTTCGAGGCGGTGCGCCAGCTGCCGAAGCCCACGATCGCCGTCATCGACGGCCTGTGCATGGGCGGTGGCCTCACCCTCGCGCTGATGTGCGACCTGCGGATCGCGACCGAGTCCTCCAAGTTCGCCATCCCGGAGGCGCGGGTCGGCATCGTCGACGGGCACCTCCCGCGACTCCTGCGAGACCGCGTCGCTCCGGCGATCCTGCGGCGCTGGACGTACACCGGCGCCCCGTTCACCGCCCAGGAGGCATGGCGGAACGGTCTGCTGTCCGAGCTCGCCACCGACGCCGAGGACCTGGGCCGCCGGACGGCCGACATCCTCGACCAGCTGCGCGGCTCGTCGATGACGGCGATCGCGAAGCTCAAGTCGATCTTCAACGAAGCGATGCCCCTGCCGTCCATGAGCGACGCCTACGACTCCCTCCTGAGGGAGGAGGTCCGGCTTCATCTCCAGCAGTTCGGATCGCGGGACAAGCCCAACGCGGCGCCTGCGGCCCAAGCACCCGAAGGGAACCAGCAGTGAAGCGCGAACGCAGCAGATGGGCGGCCGTCACGGCCGGCATGGCGATGGTGACGGCGATCGCCGGATGCGGTGGCGGCGGGGCCGGCGGGGCGTCGGACGACCCCTACAAGATCGGCATGTCCATGGACCTCTCGGGCGCCATCGCCTTCAACGGCAAGCCCGCGGCGGCCGGCCTGCGCGCCTATGTCTCCGACCTGAACAAACGCGGTGGCGTCAACGGCCGGAAGGTCGATCTGAAGATCCTCGACGACGGCTCCGACGTCGCGAAGGGCCGGGTGAACATCCAGCAGTTCTCCTCCGAGAAGCGCCTGGCGATCTTCGGCTTCATTCTGTCGAACCTGAGTCTCGCGGGCCTGCCGGTCGCGGAGTCCCGGAAGACCCCGATCGTCGGGCTGGGCGGGCCCGGCAAGCTGTTCGAGCCGGTCAAGTCCTACTTCTTCTCCTACGAGTTGCGGGCCGAGCGCCTGGAGTCGGCGATCCTCAACTACATCGCCACCCGGACGGAGGGGGACGGCATCGAGAAGCCGCGCGTGGCGGTCTTCTCCGTCGACACTCCATCCAACAGGGACATGGTCGAACTCGCCGTCAAGAACATCAAGTCCCGCGGCTGGACGCACACCACCACCCAGTACATGCCGGTCGCCCCGACCGACGTGACGGCACAGGCGGCCGAGATCAAGGCGAGCGACCCGGACTACGTGCTGCTGAGTCACAACGACGCGGGCTCGCTCGTCGCCGTCCGCGGCCTGCGGGCACAGGGCGTCACCGTGCCGGTGATCAACCAGTGGGCGGGGTCCGCGGACGCGACGCTCAAACAGCTCGGCGAGAACTACATCGCGTTCCGCACCTACGCCAGCCCCACCGAGAAGAACAACCCGGCGGTGGACGCGATGAAGGAGGCGGCCACCAAGGCGGGCGAAGCCGAGAGCATGACGAACCCGTACTTCACGCAGGGCTGGGTCGCAGGCTCCCTGATCGAGCAGACCCTGAAGAAGTGCGGACAGGACTGCCCGTCCGGTGAGAAGTTCCGGGACGCCCTGGAAGGTCTGGGCGAGATCGACACCAACGGGCTGTCCGGTCCCCTCACCGTAGGTCCCGAAAGCCACGAAATGGTCAGCACCGTCCGATTCTTCACCTGGGACAAGGCTGGTGACACGGCCAAGCCGCTGACCGACTGGATCAAGGCGTTCGAGTGATCCGGGACCAGTACGAGAGAAGGACGCGGCGGCCATGCTGAGCCTGCTTGTGGGAGCCCTGGTGCTCTCCGCGATCTACGCGCTGGTCGGCTTCGCGTGGGTGCTGCTCCGGCGCACCAACGGGATCCTGAACCTGGCGACGGGGGCGCAACTCGCGCTCGGCGCGTTCATCTTCAACCAGTACGCCACCAGCTGGGGCCTGCCCTGGCCGGTGGTGGTGCTGGGCACCCTCGCCACCGTGGTGGCGCTCGGCGCGGTCACCCACTGGCTGATCTTCCGGAAGCTCGCGGGCCAGCCCGAGTTCGCCCTGGTCGTCGCGACCCTCGGGCTGGCCAGTGCGCTCAAGGGCCTCAGCTCGCTCACGTGGGGCACCGAGGCTCGGGTGATGCGCGAGCCGGTCGAAGGTCGTGTCGTGGAACTCCTCGACGGTGTCTCGACCACCCTCTACGGCATCTTCGGGCTGGTGGCGGCGCTCGTCGTGTTCGCCGCCGCGCACGCGTTCTTCCGGTACTCGACCACCGGGATCCGCATGCGTGCCGCTGCGGAGAACTCGGTGCTCGCCTCCCAGGGAGGCATAGCCGTGGACTGGGTCTACGTGCTCGGATGGGCGATCGCGCTCACCGCCGCGGCGATCGCCGGGATCATGTACGCCTACCAGACGACGCTGAGCTTCCACGGGGTCGACGCCCTGGGCCTGCGCGGCATCGCACCGGCCCTCGTCGGCGGACTCACCAGCATCAAGGGCGTCATCCCCGGCGCGTTGATCATCGGGCTTGCCGAGACCTTCGGAGTGAAGCTATTCGGTGGCTCGGCCCAGGATGTCGCGGCGTGGGTCGTCATCCTCGTCGTGCTGCTGATCCGGCCCCAGGGACTGTTCGGGGAAAAGCAGGTGGAACGCGTATGACGGCCACGGAACAGTTGGTGAAAGGCACCCGCGAGCGACCGGCTCAGGCGCCGTTGCGACGCTTCGCCGGCCCGGGTGCGGTGGCCCTGCTGGTGTGCGTGCTGCCGCTCGTCCTTCAGGACTACCAGTTGTCCCTGGTGAACTCGGCTCTGATCGCCGCGCTGGGCGCGCTGGCCCTCACGGTGGTCATGGGTTTCGTCGGGCTGGTGACGGCGGGCAATGCCGCGCTTCTCGCGCTCGGCGCGTACGGCGCGGCGATGGGCGGAGCCGAAATGGGGCTGCCCTTCCCCGTGGTGGTCGTGGGCACGGTGCTGGCCGGTGGATTGGTCGGCCTGCTCGCGGGCCTGCCCGCCCTGCGCGTGACCGGAATCTACCTGGCGATCGCAACGCTCGCTCTTCACTTCATCGTGGTCTTCGCGTTCAACGAGTACCAGACGCAGGCCGTCGGTTCCGCGGGATTCTTCCTCCCCATCGCCACGATCGGCGGCCTGGCGATCGACACGACCTTCAAATGGTATGTGCTCCTCGCCATCGTGGTGCTGTTCACCTGGTGGATGGTGCAGAACCTGAAGAGGAGCAAGTACGGACGGGCCTGGATGCTCATCCGCGACACCCCGCTCGCGGCGGCCAGCCAGGGCATCTCCCTTTCGACCTACAAACTGTCCGCCTTCATCATCTCCTCGGCGCTCATCTCGATGTCCGGTGCCTTCCTGGCCTACTCCCAGCAGACGGTCTACATCGAGAGCTTCACCCTGGAGCTGGCCATCCAGTACATCGCCATGGTGATCATCGGCGGGATGGGATCGGCGGGCGGCGCGATCGCCGGAGCGGCCTTCGTCATCCTCCTGCCCACCATCCTGTCGAGGCTGATCGCGCTGCTCCCGCCCGATATGTACGCGGCCGGGTTTCTGCAGCAGAACCTGGGCGACTTCCAACTGATCATGTACGGAACCCTGGTGGTGGTCTTCCTGATCTGGCGTCCTGACGGGATCGCGGGACTGGCCCGCGCCCTGTCCACGATGTTCCTACCGGGCCGGCGCGAGAGCGCGAAGCGGTGAACGAGCCACTTCTCCAGGTCCGTGGCCTGACGGTGTCCTACGGCGGCGGCAGCGTCGCGGTCGACCAGGTCGACCTCGACGTGCACGACGGCGAGGTCTGCCTCGTGCTCGGTGCGAACGGGGCGGGCAAGACCTCGCTGCTGCGCGGCATCGGCGGGTTCGCCGCAAGCGAGCGTGGCCGTGTCCGGAGCGGAAAGGTGCTGATCGGTGGTGCCGACGTCACCGGGCGTCCGCCGCGCACGATGGTCGGGCACGGCGTCGTCCTCGTGCCCGAGGAGAACAAGGTCTTCCGGACGCTGACGGTCGGGGAGAACCTGCGTGCGGCCCCCATGACGGGCGACCGCGGTTCCCGACGGGAACTGCTGGACGAAGTCGTCTCGCTGTTCCCCTTCATCAGGGAGCGGATGGACCTGCCCGCGGGACAACTCAGCGGCGGGGAGCGCCAGCTACTCGGAATCGCCCGTGCTCTCCTGCTCAAACCTCGCCTGCTCATGGTGGACGAGGCGTCGCTCGGGCTTTCACCGATCGCCGTCAGGAAGGTGTTCGACTCGCTTCACTCCCTGGTCGCGGCCAAGGGCATGACGTTGCTGATCGTGGAGCAGAACGTGCGGGCGGCACGCGCGATCGCGGACCGCGCCCACGTCATGGTGTCGGGGACCTTCGCGCTCAGCGGCCCGGCGCGGGAGGTGCTCGAGAGCGAGCAGGTCCGGCGCACCTATCTGGGATTGGAGGTCTGAGCCGGTGGCGGAGAACGGCACAGCACCTGCGGCCGGGGGACCGGCGGCCGTCCGTACCGAGAAACTCGATGTTCGGCTCGGCGGGACGCACGCCGTGCGCGCGGCGACCGTCTCGTTCGCGGTGGGCGCGACGTCCGGCCTCATCGGTCCCAACGGGGCGGGCAAGACGACATTGCTCAACTGCGTCAGCGGACTGGTGCCGGCCACCTCGGGCGAGGTCTACCTGTACGAGGAACGCAGCACGGGGATCAGACCACATCGGCTCGCCGCGATGGGGATCAGCCGGTCCTACCAGGGTGCGCAGCTCGTGATGGAGCTCACCGCGGTCGAGAACGTGATGGTCGGCGACCACCTCGCCGTCCGCATCGGCATGGTCGCGGCAGGACTGTCCCTGCCCAGGGCTCGCCGTGCGGAGCGGGAGGCACGGGAACGTGCGATGCACGCGCTCGAGCGGGTCGGACTGCTGCGCTACGCGGAGCAGACGACCAAGGAACTGCCCTATGGAGTGCAGAAGAGGGTCGACCTGGCCCGCGCGCTCGTCAGTGAGCCCCGATGCATCTTGCTGGACGAGCCCATGGCCGGTTTGTCGCGCTCGGAGAAGGAGGAGGTCGTTGAGGTCCTCTCCGGGCTCCGTGTCCAGGACGGCCCGACCCTGGTGATCGTCGAGCACGACATGCGGGTCATCAACCAGCTGTGCTCCAACGTGGTCGTCCTCGCCGCGGGCGCGGTCCTGGCCGTCGGTGAGCCCGACGTCGTCCTGAACTCACCGGAGGTGATCGACGCCTATATCGGCCGTGACGACGACGAATCAGCCGAGGATGTGCCGCGCGCATGAATCCGTTCGCAAAAATGCTCGACAGTTGGCTCGCCACTGGTGCACGACTCCGCGTCAACGGCGAGGACGTGGCGGCGGAGATGGTGGTCGGGCAGGCCTGCGCAGTGGCCGAGCAGCTGCGCTCCCTGGGCGTGGACCACACCTCTCACGTCGCGACGTTCATGAACACCGGTACCGAGGCGCTCGCGGTGTGGTTCGGCTCGGCCATGGTCGGCTGTCTGGAGGTGCCTCTCAACACCAACTACCGGGGCGACCTGCTCGGTTATCTCCTGCGGGACTCCGGCGTGGAAGTCGTGTTCTGCGACGCCGAGCTCTTGGGGACCCTGACCGAGAGCCTGCCGGGGACATCGGTCCGTCACGTGCTCGTCGCCGGCGATGTCCCCGAGCATGACGGTGACCGGCCGGTCATCGGGCTCGCGGCCGGCTCTCGGGGCGAGAGCGCCGAGTTCGGGCGGTGGTGCTCCAAGACGTCCAGCGGAGTGGTCCTCTACACGTCGGGGACGACAGGACCGTCCAAGGGGGTTCACCACTCCCAGGAGTCGTGTGTCGAGCTCGCCCGTGCGGTCGCGCGACTGAACGGCTACGGGAGCGAGGACACGCTCCTGAACTTCTTTCCGCTCTATCACCAGAACGCTCGGTACACGGGAGTGGGCGCCGCCCTGGCATCGGGGGCGGGTTTCCAGCTCGACCGCCAGTTCAGCAGTTCGCGTTTCTGGGACATCTGCCGCGCCGGGCGGGTCACGGCGTTCAACTACCTCGGCTCGGTGCTGGGAATGATCCTCAAGACTTCCCAGGATCTCGACGACCGGGAGGCGCGCGACCATTCGGTACGGCTGGCGTGGGGTGCGGGTGCGCCGCGCGAGGTGTGGGCGCCGTTCGAGAGCCGGTTCGGAGTCTCGATCACCGAGGTCTACGGCCTGACCGAGGCGCCGATGGCCACTGTCAACCGGTCGGTCGACCGGTCTCCGGTCGGGTCCGCCGGCAGGGAGAGCGACCTGTTCCACGTGCAGGTCGTCCGGTCCGACGGTGAGCCCGCCGCGCCCGGCGAGGTCGGCCAGATCCGGTTGCGCCCGAAGCGCTCGAACATCTTCATGCGCGGTTACCTAGGCCGCGACGCCGACACCGTCGCCGCAACACGGGACCTGTGGTTTCACACCGGAGACGCGGGCTGGCTCAGCGAGGACGGCGACCTCTTCTTCGCCGACCGTCTCAAAGACGCGATCCGGCGCAAGGGCGAGAACATCTCGGCCTGGGAGATCGAGTCGGTGCTCCTGTCCCACCCGGACGTCGTGGAGTGCGCCGTATACGCCGTGCGCCCGGCGGACGCCGAGGAGGACGAGGTGATGGCGGCCATGGTCCTGCGACCGGATGCCGACGGGGCCGCCGTCGTCGCCGCGGTGGAACACCGCCTCCCCCGGTATGCCGTTCCACGGTTCGTCAGAGTGCTGCCCGCTCTGCCGCGTACGCCCACGCAGAAGGTCGAGAAGGGGATGCTGCGCGCCACCGGACTCGACGGCGAGGTCATCGACCGTGCCGCGGCCACCGCCGGCCGAGCACCGAAACCAGGCGGAGCAATGCACAGGAAAGCTGGTGAATGAGCAGTGGATCTCAACATCAAGGACCGCGTTGCCATCGTGACCGGTGGCAGCAAGGGCATCGGCCTGGCGGCGGCGACCGAACTCGGCCGCGCCGGAGCCAGGCTGGTGCTCAGCGCACGCGGGGAGACCGATCTGGAGGCCGCGGTCGGACGTCTCCGGGACGATGGTGTGGAAGCGGTCGGGCACGTCGCCGACGCCGCCCGCGCCGAGGACATCGACGGTATCTACGAGGCCGCGATCTCGGCTTACGGACAGGTCGACATCGCCGTGTGCACAGCGGGCGGAGGCCACGGCCCACTGCGTGACTTCAGCTGGGACCAGTGGATCGAACTCTATGAACTGAACGTGCTGAGCGCGGTCGCCCTCGCCATGCGGTGCGTGCCGGCGATGCGGGAGAGGAAATGGGGCCGCATCGTCTTCGTCGGCTCGACGGCCGGCCGCGAGGCCGACCCCAGATTCGCCGCGTACGGTGCCGCCAAGGCGGCCCTTCTGCACGCCGCGAAGTCGCTGGCGCTCGGGTACGCCAAGCATGGGGTCCTCACCAACTGTGTCCTACCCGGCCTGACCCGGACCGAGGGCGTGTTGGCGGGCTATGAGGAGCAGGCTGAGCGGCTCGGGGTCACACCCGAGGACGTGGAACGCCGCATGCTCGAACTGCAGCCCATCGCGGCGGGACGGACCGGTGAGCCGGCGGAGGTGGCCGATGCCATCGCCTTCCTGTGCTCCGAACGCGCGTCCTGGATCGCGGGCAGCGCCCTGCTGGTGGACGGAGGAACCATCCGTGTCACTCCATGACACCGGTCAAGAGGTCGCGGGGGAGACCGAGACCGGGCTCGACGACCTCGCTCAAGAGGTCCGGAAATGGTGCGCGGTACGGGACGCCACAGGCTGGGCGGCCCGGATGGCCGCCGCCGACCCACAGGCACGCGCTGACCTCCAGCGAGAGTGGTTCCTGCGGCTGGCCGAGCAGGGTTATGCGTATCCGCACTGGCCCGCCGCCTGGGGCGGTGGCCGGTCGCGAGCCGAGCAGCTCGTCATCGCGCGTGAACTCATCCGTGGTGGGGCACCACGCCTGGACCTGCACTTCGTCGCCCTGTACCACGCCGCCGCGACCTTGATCGTGGCGGGCACACCCGAGCAGCGTGAGACCCACCTCCCCGCCATCCGAACCGGTCGGCGCTGGTGCCAGGGCTTCTCCGAACCCGAGGCCGGCTCCGACCTTGCGTCGCTGCGGTGCCGGGCGGTTCCGGCCGAGGGCGGCTACCGGGTCACCGGTCACAAAACATGGTCCACCGGAGCCGCGCATGCCGACATGTGTCTTCTGCTCGCCCGTACCGGGGGGCCGGGCCGCGCCGGAATCTCGTACTTCCTGCTCGACCTCGCGTCACCGGGCGTCGAAGTGCGCCCCATCCGCAACGCAAGTGGCCAGGAGGAGTTCTGCGAGATCTTCTGCAACGACGTCTTCGTCCCCGAAGAATCGCGGGTCGGCGCCGAGAACGAGGGCTGGCGGATCGCCAACGCGACCCTCAGCGAAGAGCGCGGCTTGACGATGCTCGAACGCTCCGAGGAGATGGCCACCGGCATGCAGCACCTCGTCCGGCTCGTCGCCGGTCTGGCACCCGGTAGCCGCGAGGAAGGTCTGCGGATCCTCGGCCGCTACTCCGAACGGGTCGAAGCGTTCCGGCTGCTCGTCGCGCGCGTTCTCGACGCGTCCGTGGAAGGAGCCGACGTCGCCGCCGCCTCGATCCTCAAGCTCGTGTACAGCGAACTCCTGCAGGACATCTCCGATGCCGGGCTGTCGCTGGCCGGGCTCGACGGGCACGTCGACGGGACGAGCTGGACGGGCACGTGGCAGAGCGGCCACTGGTTCGCCGACTACCTGGGGTCATGGGAGTGGACGATCGGTGGAGGGGCCAACGACGTGCTGCGCAACGTGGTCGGAGAACGGGTGCTGGGCCTGCCGCGCGGAGGTACGCGATGAGCGACAGGGAGGCCCTGCAGGAGGTCGTCCAGCAGGTACTCGCCGACGCTTGGCCGCCCCTCCCGGAGTACGGTTCGCAGCGGTCCCTGCCACCCGTGCCTGGCCGCCTCCTCTCACTGGCCGAGGAGCTCGGCTGGGGAGACCTGGAAGAGGATGCGGACGGCTTCACGTTCACGGCGACCGTCCTCGAACAGCTGGGCTCCGTCCTCGGGCCCGGAGAGCTGGTCACCAATCTGACTGTCGGCCCCATGCTGAGCACCGTCGCGCAGGGAGGCATCGGCTCGGACCGATTCGCGGTCTCCTGGACCGCGCCGGTGTGGCGACGGGATGCGGACGCCCCGGTACTGGACGGCGAAGGTGATCAACTGGAGATGACAGGGAGCGTCCCCTGGGTACTCGGCGGCGCGCCCGACGCCCGGCTCCTGACGCCGGCCGACCACGAGGGGCGGCCGGTGGTCCTCCTCGTACCGGTCCACGCCGAACGCACCCGCCTTGAGCAGGTCTCCTCCTCCGATCCGACCCGGGCGTTCGCGCATTGGTCGGCGGACGCCATGCCCGTTGCGCAGACTCAGGTGCTGGCTCGGGACGATGAGGCCGTAGCGCTGGTCGCGGAGCTGAAGGAACGCGTGAACCTGAGCTTGGCGCTCGACAGCCTGGGAGTCGCGAAGGCCGCACTCGACCTCACGTTGGCTTACGCGAAGGTGCGTGAGCAGTTCGGTGCTCCGATCGGGTCCTTCCAGGCCGTCAAGCACCGCAGCGTGGACATGTTCGTCCACGTGCAATGCGCCGAAGTGCTCCTGGAAGAGGCGGTCACCCGGTTCGGCTCGGGTGCGGCGGAGAGGTGTCTGCGGGCGAAGGCCGCCGCCTGCGAAGCCGCCGCCGAGGTCACCCGCTCGGCGCTGCAAAGCCACGGAGCGGTCGGTTACACCTGGGAGCACCCCTGCCACCTGCTGCTCCGCCGCGCGAAGCTCAACCAGGCACTCGGGACACCCGCCGACGAAGCCCGCAGGGCCGTCGGCGCGAGCCTGACGGCGGCACTCCCGAAACTCCCGGAGGGCGCCACGGCCGTCGACCGGCTCGGATCCAGGGAAGGAAGCAATGACCAAGCTTGACTTCAGCATGGGTGACAGCGCGGCGGCGCTTCGCGTCCGGCTCCGGGAGATGGTCGGCGAGCACCTCCCCGAAGGATTCCTCGGGGCCTTCACCGACGACCCGAAGGACCTCGCGACCACCCAGAAGTTCTCCCGCACCCTGGCCCGGGAGGGGCTTCTCACCCTCGCATGGCCTCGCGAGTACGGCGGTGCCGACGGAAGCGTGTGGGAGCAGACGGTCGTCCGCGAGGAGATGTGGGCCCACCACGAACCCCGCGGGGCGCAATACATGGGCCTGAACTGGGTCGGTCCGGCGATCATGGCGTACGGCACCGCGGAACAGAAGAACAGGCACCTGCCGCCGATCGCCGCCGGCGAAACGATCTGGTGCCAGGGCTTCAGCGAACCGGAAAGCGGCTCGGACCTTGCATCGCTGCAGACGCGCGCCGTCCGGATCGAGGGCGGCTGGAAAATAAGCGGTCAGAAGATCTGGACGTCGTACGCGGGCATGGCCGCCTGGTGCGTGCTGGCCGCCCGAACGGGTGACAAGGACAGTCGCCACCGCGGCATCTCGTTGTTCCTGGTCCCGATGGACCGGCCCGGCATCACCGTCCGGCCGATCCGCTCGATGCTCGGCCCGCACCACCTCAACGAGTGCTTCTTCGACTCCGTTCACGCCACCGACGACGAGGTGCTCGGAGCCGTGAACGAGGGCTGGGCGGTGATCCGGCACGCACTCGCCCACGAGCGCATCGGCATCGCGCGCTATGCGCGTTGTGAGCGTCTCCTCTGGTCCGCCCGGTCGAGCATCGGTGAGGAATGGGCCGGTCTGCCGGAGTCACTGCGCGACCGGTGGGCCGACGCGCTCGTCCAGACCCGGGTGGCACGGCTCCTCGCCTACCGGACCGTGGAGGAGCAGCAGCTCAGCGACCGTGTCGATCGCCAGGCCAGCCAGGCGCGAATCGCCTCGACGACCTGCGACCAGATGGTGGCCGAGGTCCTCGCCGAACTCCTCGGCGGCCGGTCGCTGCTCGGCCCGGCCGGTGAGGCGCCGCTCCACGGTGCGTTCGAGGACCACTGGAGATACGCCCAGGCGGCCACCGTCGCCTCGGGAACCATCGAGATCCAGCGCGAAATCGTCTCGCGCGAACTGCTCGGAAGGTAGGCGGCGAGCCGATGCGCACCACAATGCCCGAACCGATCCTCGACTTCGGCCGAAGCGTCGACAGCGCGCTCCAGCGCGCCGGTGGCATCGGCCTGGCGCGGGACGCCGAAGCCGACTACGCAGCGGCCGACCTCGCACTGAAAGCGTTGTCGCAGGTAGGCATGTACGACATCGACCCGCGCGACGACCTCGACTCGGCGGCCGCGGCGGCCGAGCTCTGCCGCGTGGCCGGGGCACAAGCCGCCCCGTGCCCCGTCGTGGGCATCATCTTGAGAGACCCGGCCGACAAGCCGTTCGCGCTCGTCTCGGACGAATGCCCGATCATCGACCATGCGGCGGCCGCACCGCTCTGGCGGGCCGCGACCCTGTCCGGTGACGTCTACGAGGCCAGGGTCGTGCAACGCACCGGTTCGAACCTGTCGCCGTTCGCCATGAAAGTCGGCCTGACGCGGCTCGACGACGAACCCGCCTCACCACAGGACGTCCAGCTCGCCCTGGCCCTCAGCGCGTTCCAGCTGCTTGGAACAGGCCAACAGGCTCTCGAACTGGCCATCAAGCACACACGCGAACGAGAACAGTTCGGCCGGCCCCTCAGTGGCTTCCAGGTGATCCGTCACAGCGTGGCCGATCTCTCGGTCGGCCTCGAAGGCCTGGCGCTCCTGTGCCGCTTCGCCCTGTGGCAGATCTTCACCGGATCGTCGGACGCGCTGCCGGACGCGCTCGCCGCCAAGCATGAGGCACAACGGGTGGTTCGCAACGTCCTGCGCATGTCCCAGCAGTTCCATGGTGCCGCCGGGCTGGCGGACGAGTACGACATCTCGGTCCTCGCGCGTCATGCGCAGCCCGCACTGAGACTCCCGACCGACATGACCACGACCCTTGGCCACCTCCGCGCCGCCATCGAAGAACGCGGGTTCGAAGGCCTGTACGCCCCCGAACACGCCCATCGAGCGGCCCTCACGACCGGAGAGGCGCGGTGAACGAAAGCACCTTCCACGAGGGACTCGCAGAGGCGCTCCTAGCCCGGAACGTGCCGGTCTTCGGAGTCGCGGGCGACTCGAACCTCTTCCTCGTCGACTCCTTCGCGAGACTGGGCGGCCTGTACGTCGCGGCCACGCACGAGGGCGGCGCGGTACTCATGGCGGCCGGTTACGCCAGCGTGTCCGGCCGCGTCGGCATCGCCACCATCACCCAGGGCGCCATCACCAACACCGTCACGGCGCTGGCGGACGCGGCGCGGTCGCACCACCCCCTGGTACTGCTCACCGGAGAGACCCCGCAATGGGACACCGACAACGTTCAGCACGTCCCCACCGGACAGATCGCGCGGTCAACGGGAGCGGAGTACCTGCGCATCGACGACCTGGCGGAAGCCGGCCACGTCCTGTCCCTGGCCTTCGGACGTGCCGCCCGTACTCCCGGCCCGGTGGTCCTCGGCGTCCCGAGCGATCTCATGAACCGGCAAGGCCCCCTCCCCCGGATCACCCCCCTCAGGCCGCCTGCACAGGTCACCCCGGATGAGGCCGCCGTCGCGAGGGCCGCGAACGTGCTCGCGCGGGCACAGCGCCCGGTTCTCCTCGCCGGACGCGGGGCCATAGCACCCAACGACCGCGAATCCTTGCTCGAACTCGCCCACCGCGTAGGTGCCCGCGTCGCCACCACGTTGCGGGCGAAGGACCTCTTCACCGGTGATCCGGCGGACCTGGGCATCTTCGGTGGACTGGCCACCAGCCGCGCGAACGCGTACTTCGACGCCGCGGACACCATTATCTCGGTCGGTGCGAGCCTGAATTCCTACACCACCTCGCAGGGCGCCGGACTGCACGGCAAACACCTCCTGCAGATCGACGACCGATCGGAACACGCCAGGGCGGAATCCTTCGTCCACGGAAGCGTCGACACCACGGTGCCGCTCCTCCTCAGGCATCTCGAAGACCTGGGCTTCACCGAAGACCAGGAGCCCTGGGACCTTGCGAACGAAGTCCCGTCCCCGAAGCCCCACCGCCCCATGGGGGAAGGCCGTCCGAACACCGTGGACTTCCTCCGGACACTGGACACCCTCGACCGGGTTCTGCCTCCCGACCGTCTGCTCACCGTTGACGGCGGCCGGATGTTCTTCGAGTCGGTCCGGCGGCTGTCAGTGGCGACTCCGCACGACTATGTGCACACGATGAGCATGGGTTCCATCGGGCTCGGCGTGGGCCTCGCGCTGGGAGCCTCCTTCGCGGACCCGGAACGCCTGTCTGTTCTGGTGACCGGGGACGGCGGCCTGATGCTCGGGGGACTGTCCGAGTTCACCACCGCCGTCCGCAACCGAAGCAAACTCGCCGTCTTCGTGATGAACGACGGATGCTATGGCGCCGAACACCACCAGATGACCCGACGCGGCGTCGCTCCGACCATGTCGTACTTCGAATGGCCGGACTTCGCCCCGATCGGACGCGCGCTCGGCGGCCACGGCGTCGAAGTCAAGAAACCAGGCGACCTCGACACCGTGACCCAGATGATCCACGAAGCGCGGCTTCCTCTCATGGTCGACGTCAAACTCGACCCGAACCGAATCGCGATGTCCTTCGACCGTCACCCACCAGGCGCCACGGGGACTGTCTGAAAGAGTCCGGCTCTGTCGTTCTTCCGGTGGTGACGGAGATGACGCCTTGTCACGTTCAGTGAGCGTTCGACAGGCGATCATCGGAGGTGTTCCAGAGGGTGAGGTCCTGCTCGCCGGGCGGACGGACCACCACCGCGATCGGCCGCCCGAGAGTGCCGGTGACGACGAACCGTCTGCGGCTGTTGATCCGCTCGTGGTCGCCATGGCCCCGGGAGCCGGCGCCGACGGTGCCGGCTCCCTTGACGCGCTGGGAGTCCGGCACCGCCGGCGGATCGGGCGAGCGGCCGGCGGCGTAACACCGTCATGATCTGTTCGCCCACCGCTCATCGGTCAGGTCCAAGGGATGGGACCGTTCTCACTCCCTGGGTCTCCACCCCCGCGGCGACGGCCTCACGACCGCCGCTTGACCTGAGGGAACTGGCCGACCCTGGGCCATGTGTTGAAAGGTTCAGTAGGTGATGCGGAGGCCTGCCAGGAAGGTGCGGTGCCGATGGGTGCCCGGGGCCATGGATGCGAAGCGGACCTTGTCGCCGGTCTGCGGGGCGTGCAGGAACCGCTGGTCGCCCGCGTAGATGCCTACGTGGCCGGGGGCGGTGGCGGTGCCGTGGGAGCCGGCCCAGAACACTAGGTCGCCCGGTTGGAGCTGGTCGTAGGGGATGCGTGGGAAGCGGCGGTCGTTGAACTGGGCGGCGGCCACCCGGGCCAGTTTCACTCGGCCGCCGGTGGCCTGGTGGACCGCGTGCAGGGTCAGCCCGCTGCAGTCCCAGCCGGGTCGGCCGCTGCCGTTGGAGTCAAAGCCGACGGTGGGCCCGTTCTCGTTGCCACCTCCGTACTGGTACGGGGTGCCCACCCACCGCTGCGCGTGGAAGAGGATCCGGCCGCCGAGGCCGCCGGAGGGGACCGGGGGAGGGCAGGTGGCGGCCTTGGCCTGGAGGGCGGCCACGAGCGCGGTGGCGAACGGCTCTCAGCGGGCATAGGCGTCCGGGTATGCGGAGCGCTGCACGGCTTGAGCGGCGCGGGTCAGCGGGATGTTCTGCCAGCGGGGGACTTCGACCAGGCGGGCATAGAACCGTTTGGCGGCGTGGGCGGGGTCGGTGACCTGGGCCGGGGTTCCCCAGCCCTGGGAGGGGCGCTGCTGGAACAACCCCAGGCTGTCGTGGTCGGTGGTGGTGTGGTTGACCAGCCGCGGCTTCTGCATGGCCGTGGCGATCGCGATCACTGCGGCTCGTGCGGGCAGCTTGGCGGCGGTGGCGACCTGGTAGATCGTCTGCGCGTTGCGCGCCTGGGCCTCGTTGATCTTCCCCTGGCCGGCGTCCATGCCGGCGCCCGTGGTGCCCAGACAGGAGGGATCGGTGCCCGGCACCTGAGTGTTCTCGGAGCCGGACGCCGTACCCAGCCCGATCCCGACCGCCAGCGTGATCGGCGCGACGGCCCCGGCCGCCACGACCCCGAGCAGGCTGCTGGGCGGGCTCATGCGGCCGGACGAGGGACGGCGACGAGAATGATCATGTGCATGCGAGGTCCTGGAATGGTGCCGGAGACACTGACGGGTGGGAAGACTGCGGACGCCACTGTGCTTTGCTGTAGCAAACGCCGAATGGGATGCGACTCTACGGTCACGGAGAGTGCTCGCCAGCTACAGCAAACGTCGGCGGTGCTTTGCGGGTGCTGAGTTTGCTGTCGTATCGGTAGGGATGCCCGGCTCGGCCGGGAGCGCCCGCAGAGCCGGCGGATCAAAGGGGGGTGGTGATGTCCGATGGCCGGGCCGACGATGAGAGGGCTGCCGTCCCGCCGTGCACCATGGGGAGATGGGGAGCATGTCCGGTGACCGTCGGCTGCGAGCCGCCTTCGACGCAGCCGCCGCCCTCTACCAGAACGCGCGTCCCGACTATCCGGCCGAGCTGTATGGCGACCTGCTCGCGATCACGGGGATCGCACCCCCCGCGCACCTGCTCGAAGTGGGCTGCGGCCCGGGGAAGGCCACGCTGCCACTGGCCCGCAGAGGCTTCCAGATCACCGCGATCGAACTCGGTGACGCCCTGGCGGCGCAGGCCCGCCGCCACCTGGCCGGCTTCCCCGACGTCTCGGTCATCACCTCCTCGTTCGAGGACTGGCAGCCACCGGCCGGCGTCCTGTTCGACCTCGTCTATGCGGCCACCGCCTGGAAATGGGTGGACCCGCAGGTCAAGTACGCCAAGGCCGCCGCCCTCCTCCCGCAAGGCGGCCACCTGGCGGTATGGAACGCCGGGCACGCCTTCCCCGCCGGCTTCGACCCGTTCTTCACCGAGATCCAGCAGGTCTACGACGAGCTCGGCGAAGGCGACGGCGGCCCCTGGCCACCGCCACCCCCACAGGAGCGGCCCGACCCCACCGCCACCGAGTTCGAGACCTCCGGACGCTTCACCGTCGTCGGCACACGCCGCTACGTGTGGGCCCTGCGCTACACCGCCGACGAATACCTTGCCCTGCTGGACACCTTCTCCGGCCACATCGCCATGGCCCCCGCCAAACGCGAACGCCTCCACCGCGAGATACGCCACCGCCTCGCCACCCGCCCGGACCGGCGACTCACCCGCCACTGGTCCGCCGTCCTGACCATCGGCCGCCGCCAATGACGTTTGGAGAGACTGCGGTTCGGTGCGGACGTCCGGCTCGGCTGGAACGGCCACGGCGCCGGTGGAGCGAAGAGCGGGGCTGGTCTCCTCAGGCGGCCAGGGCTGGTCCGATAACGGAATGGGAGGATGGCCCGGTGATCGATGAGGAGGACCGTTTCGTCATCCCCTCGAGCGGCTCGACGCCACGCTGGGTCGTGCACAGGCCGATCGACCCCTACGGCGAGGGCTACGTCCACACCATGCTCGTCGAGCTCAGCGATGAGGGGCTCACGGCCAGCGGGCATGCGACCTTCGAGGGCCGGACCCCAGAGAACTTGCAGGACTTCCTGCTCGGGCTGGCAAAGGACTGGCGGGGCTGGCCGGGCGTCCGTTCCTGGACGTCGATGGACGGCGAGATGACACTCGAGGCCGGCCACGACGGTCGGGCGTACGTGTCGATCGCAGTTACCCTGCGCGACTGTCCTCACGACCCTGGCGGATGGTCAGCCCGGATCGTCCTGTCCCTGGAAGCCGGTGAGGAGCTGCGCCGGCTCGCGGACACCGCCGAGCGCTTCCTCCACCCATGAACGTCTCGACATCTTGATCATGGTCTGCCGCTGCTGTAGGTGACCACTGCCGGTGTCCTCTGCGGCACCGCGCCCACCGCGCAGGCCCGCGCCAGGCTGGCGTCCTTCTCCCGAACGTGGCCCACACCGCCAACTGGACGGACGTTGTCGGCGGCCCGGCGTGCGATCTCTTCGAGCCGGCCCCGAGCGATCGCCGACGACGTCCGCTGTCTGGGGTCAAGGGCCGCGAGGTAACCCCTCGGACGGGTAGGGCACGGGTACGGCTGGTTGCTGCGGCGTGTGTCCGCAGGTCACCGGGGTGGGCTTTGGGGTGTTCCCAAACCGTGTGCCGCAGGTTCGAATCCTGCCGGGCGCACTCTCCAGAGCAGCGCTAATAGTGCCCTACCTGCGGGAACGCGGTAGAGCGCTGTCTTGTCCGTGTGCGACGGTCTACGGCTGTCTATGGCAACGTACGGCCGTCTGTGCCGAATACGTGCCGATGTCGGCGGCGCTTGCGAGCTCAGTACAGCCGGGTGTTAAGGAACTGAGCGATCACATCGACGTCACGGCAGGCTTCGGTGAGAGCGGACCGGGTGCGTCAGTCTGCGCGTCGGCTGCGTTGACGATGCCCGACCAGGCCTTGGCCGTGTTCGCGATCCTCGGCAAGCGCTGGTGCCCGCACGTGCTCTACCTGCTCGGCCAGTGGCTGTCGGCAGGCGCAAGAGATACCGGCGCCCTCTTGGACTGTGCGTCGATCACCCGTGGCGTCGAATGCTTGACTGCGGCAGACTGGAGGGCAAGGCCGAGGAGGTTTTGCGGTGGTCCGCACGTGGCGAGGTTCGGCCTTTGTGGCCTTGCCCAAGAGCAGGATGGCGGAGTACGGGTCTTCCTGGCTCAGGTATGCCTGGTTCAGGTATTGCTGGCTCGTCGTGGGTGAGGGCGAGGTGTGGCTCCGGAGCCGGAAAGGCGACTATCCGATTCCGCGGGATGAAGTGGCCCGGGGTTCCCCCGTTGCTCGGACACCGGTGGTGTGGGGTCAGGTGATGGTGTCGGGCGGTTCGTAGAGCCCTTCGTAGGTGATGGGGCTGTGCATTCCGATGCTGGAATGGCGCCTATGCGGGTTGTACCAGCACTCCATCCATTCAAACATGGCGGTGGCGAGTTCATCGCGGGTCTCCCAGGACTTGGCGTCAAGGAGTTCGCGTTGCATCGTTGCCCAGAACGCTTCCATCATGGCGTTGTCGTAGCAGTCTCCGATGGTGCCCATGGAGCCGAGCAGCCCGGCGGCGCGGAGGCGTTTCCCGAACGCCAGAGATGTGTATTGGGCACCGTGATCTGAGTGCAGGATCGTGGACCCGTTGTGCGGGTTCCTGCGGGCCACGGCCATGGCCAGGGCGGCGACGACGAGTTCGCTGGTCTGGCGTTTGTCGATGGACCAGCCGATGATGCGCCGGGAGTAGGCGTCCAGGATGGCCGCGCAGTACAGTTTCCCCTCGGTGGTGGGGTGCTCGGTGATGTCGGTCAGCCACAGCCGGTCCGCAGCGGTGGCGGTGAAGTCACGGTGCAGCAGGTCCTCTGCGGTGGCCTGGCCTGCGAGGTTGCGGTGTCCCTTGCGGCGGGGCAGCCCCTGCAGGCCGGCGATGCGCATGAGCCGCTCGACCCGCTTGCGGTTGACATGCTCGCCCAGGCCGAGCCGTAACTCGGCGTGGACGCGGGGCGCGCCATAGCTGCCCCGGGACTCCTCATGAATCTCTTTGATCAATTTGGTCAGCTCCTGATTGCGTTGCTCACGGGCGGAGACGGGCCGGCCGGCCCAGTCGTGGTATCCCGACCGGGAAACGCCCAACACTCGGCAGGCGATCGCAACCGGGATACCGTCGGCGGCGAGTTCATGCACCAGCGAGTACTTTATTTTGGGAGCACGTTCTCTCGGGCGAAGTAAGCGGCCGCCCGCTTGAGGATCTCGTTCTCCATCTCCAGCTGCCGCGTCTTACGCCGCAGCCGGGCCAGTTCCTTCCTTTCCGCCGTGGTCAGCCGCCCTGGGCCGCCGTTGTCATCGGCGTCGGCCTGGGCCATCCAGTTCCGCAGGCACGACTCGCTGATCCCCAGGCTCTTGGCGATCAACGAGATCGGCTTGCCGCCTTGGCGGGCCAGCTCAACGGCGCGTTGCCGGAACTCCGGCGGGTGAGGTGCAGGCACGAACGACTCCTTCCCCTCGGTGATCCGACGGTCACCTCAGGTCAGGTGTCCGAACAACGGGGGGAAGACCAGCCAAGGTCTATGTGTGCAGAGATGGCCTGGAGTACGGACTGTGCTTTGAGATGAAGAACAGTTATGAGGATGTCGAGTTCTGGCGCTGGTGGCGGCTGCGCGGGGCCGAGGAAGCGTGGTATGCGGTTAAGAAGGCTCGTTACCCGGTCACGCGTACGATCTACCGGCCCGGCTACGGTCGTCTCACGCGTTGGGGCGTGAAGTAGCGCACCGACCTGCATCGTCTCTGGGTCGATAGCGCTGAGGCGCGTTCGACAACGCGGTAGACGTCGGCTGTACCGCTGTTCCTCAAAGCCGGGGTCCTGGATGTCACCCAACGGCCTGTAGGGCGTCTACGTTCACCGTAGTCAACGATCGAGTCGGCCACATCCAGCGGCCGGGACGCCGGCCTTCATCCGACAGGTTCACCGTCCACTAGCCGGTTAGTCGGCCCTTGACCAACAACCGAACGGCCAACGGCGATGGCGAGCCAGTTCGGGCGGAGTTACCGCCGTCCACCGTTCGGTTGCTGCTCACGGGCCGACCTGATCGCCGGGTACCGCGCGGTCGCCGACCGGATACCCGACCAGGGCCCGCCGGGCGTCCGGCGTGCCCGCGGCCGCGCTGGAGGCGATCGAGGGGGCGCGACGATCGAGGCGGCGTGCGCGGCGGTCTGGTCGTCGGTGAAGTAGGTGACGTCGACGCCGAAGAACTTCGCGATGGCCACCAGGCGTTTGTGGCCGGGCTCGGTGCGGGTGCCCTTGCGTAGTTGCCACAGGTAGGCGGGTGAGATCACCTGTTCGCCGGCCGCGGCGTTGATCGCCTCGGCCGCTTCCTTGTGCGTGTACGGGCCGCGGTCGCGTGGATGGACGGTGCGGAACAGGTGATCCAGACGCCGGGCGATCGGGCCGGGGTCTGGATCCGGGGCGGGGGCGGCGGGCTGCCGCGGTGTGGTCGTCATCGGGGTCGCCTCTCCCGGCCAGAATGCCCAATCTGCTGTAGCAATGGCAACTCGCCATTACAGAACCTTGACGTTTGCTGTGGCAAATGAGCAGGTCGCCTCTACCGCTGCGAACACGTGGCGGTCCACCTCTTGCGACCCGGGCGGATCCACCTCTCCAGGACCCGCCCCTTCAAGGAGCCGTGCATGTCCCTTCTGCTGTGCGTCCATGACGTCGCCTCGGGCGCGGCCGGGCTGGTCAGGCTGCTGGCCGATCCCATCGACAACCCCGCGCCGGCCGACCCGACGAACGGGTCCAAGGGGATCAGCCTGCTGCTCAGCTACGCCAAGTGAGGCGCCCTGACGGCGTGTGCGATCTGTGCGGTGGTCTCCGGCGGCCTGCTCGCCGTGGGAACCCTGACCAACCGTCCCGACAGCGCCGACAAGGGCAAACGGGCGCTGATCTGGTCGCTGGCCGGGGTCGTGGTCACCGCGATCGCGATCCCGATGGTCAACACGGTCTTCAGCGCGGCGGCCTGAGCGGACCGGGGAGACACTCATGGACAACTTCTTCCTGCGCCGCCGTCGCCCGAGCACCTCATGCCTGGCCGTCGCGGTGATCGTGGTGGTGGGCTGCCTCATCGCCTGGCTGCTGGTCCAAGCACTGACAACGCACACCGAACCCGGCACCCGGCGTCCCGCGGCCACTCTTCCAGCCGGAATCGCTCCAGGAGACGATGACACGCTGACCGCAGGGCCGCTGCGGGTCTTGGCGGGCAGGGCCGTCGTCAAGGACGTACCGGTCGGTTTCCCGCACACGACGGCCGGTGCGGTCTCAGCCGCGGTGCACTACTGGGGCCAGATCGGCTCCACGCTCAAGCCCGCGCGTGCCTACGTGATCGGGCGCATCGTGGCCGATCCGGCATGGAAGACCGCCCCGCAGGACCTGGCACAAGGCCCGGTCCACACCCGCCGCATGCTCGGGCTGCCGACAGCCGGACCGGTGCCGCAAGGGGCCGCCGTGCGGCTGACGCCGATGGCCTACCAGCTCCGGGACGTCACGCCCGATGCGGTGTTCGTCCTGCTCCTGGCCTACTACGAGACCACCGTCCCCGGCTGGGAACCGGAAACCGGCCCAGGTGTCTTCCCCGCGCAGCTGCGCTGGATCGCAGGGGACTGGAAGCTGCCCGCCCCCACCCAGGACGCCGACTACTCCGAGCTGAGGGCCCCGCCCGGATCCGCTGAGGCCATGGCCCTGGGCTGGCGGCCCCTGTGGTACTGACCCCGACTTCTCCGGACGGAGCTCCCCATGTCCTGCGGCTTGTTCACCCCGGGCCTGTGCCGAGGTCTCCTGCGCGACGGCTTGGACACCCTGGCCGGCAGCGCCTTCGATGCGATCGTGCGGTCGTTCATCTCCGCCGCCAACACCCTGCTGGAGGCGTTCGCCAAGGCGTTCGTGGCGATTCCGCCCATCGATCTGGACTCGCCCGGCATCACCGGCATCTACGGCACCAGCCTGGGCCTGGCCACGGTCGTCGCGGCGCTGCTGTTACTGGGCCAGGTGATCCGGACGGCGGTGACCCAGGACGGCTCCGCCCTGGCGCAGGGAGTCGTCGGCCTGATCAAGGCGGCGCTGGCGATCCTGCTCACCGTCGCGATCACCGGGACGGCGCTGCGGGCCTCCGACGAGCTGACCGACTACATCGTGGTGCGCTCCTTCGGCTCGACCAGGGCACTGACCGACAAGCTGGCGCACCTGATCGTCTGGAACCAGACCCAGGGCCTGGCGGAGGCCTCCGCGTTGCTGCTGATCCTGGCCGTCGTCGGCATCGTGCTCACGCTGGTGCTGTGGTTCGAGCTGCTGCTGCGTAACGCGGCGATCGCGGCGCTGGTGGCCACCTCCCCGATCGCGGCGGCTGGCCTGGTAACGGAGTCCACCCGGCAGTGGTGGACCAAGACCGCCGTGGCCACCGCCCAACTGATCGTCCTCAAGCCGGTGATCGCGCTGGTGTTCGCGCTCGGCTTCGGCATGACAGGGCAGAGCAAGGACATCCAGGGACTGCTGGCCGGGATGCTGATCCTGCTGCTGGCGGTGTTCGCGTGGCCGGCGATCGCCCGGTTCTTCTCCTTCGCCTCGGCCGCGGTCGGCGGCAGCACCGGATTCGGCGCCCTCCTGGGGGCCGCGGCCGGGCACACCGGCGGCGGCAGCGGTAGAGCACCCGCCGGGGTGGAGCCTGACCAGTTCTCCCGGGAAGCCGAGGCCCGCACCATGGCGACCTTCGGCGGCGGGCGAGGCGGGGGAGCGGTGGGTCCCGCAGCGCTCATGGCGGGCGTCCAGACCGCGCAGAAGGTGATCAACAGCCTGGGACGCGGCATCGACCAGACGGCCGCGCACGCCGGAATGAGCGGACGACCGGCCACCTACTCCGCCGGCTTCCCCACCTACCCCGGCAGATACCGCAGCGGTGGCCACTGGCCGGCCGACCACAGCGACCCACCCGTCACCGGCGAGGAGCAAGCGCTTCGCTGCCGGCATGATCGAGTTTCCGCTCAACGGCAGTTGGGGGCGTCGCTCGCATCGCAAGCCGCAGGAACGGGTGGGCGCACAGGTCATGCGTTCGAATCCGGCGACCGAGAACGTCGCCGTGTCCGGACCATGAGCAGGATGCCCTGATGGATCAACACGCCGACGCCGGTGTTGGCCATGGCGAGCCCAGACGCGCCGAGCAACCCCGGCTCGACGCTCATCACGTCGCTTGTGACCAGCAAGATCGGCCATCCCAGACCGGCGGCGATGAGTGACGACCGCCACCAGCGTCCGAGTAGAAGGCCGAACAGGATCAGTGTCGGGATCACGATGGGGGACCTCCTGTTTCACTGTTCCCAACCGACGCACGGCAGCGCGGACAGCGGCGGATGTACGCACTTGATCAGGAGTGAGGCGGGGATTGCCTGTACGTCACGCACCGACCTTGTTTGTAAGTGGTTACTAATGTAATGCTGCAGGCATGGGAACGCAGCGCAGTACGGCATCGCGGCGACGTACGGACGCGGTCGACATCGGCATGCGAGTCTTCGCCGACCACGGACTGACGACCGCGTCGGTGCAGAAGGTGGCCGACCAGATGGGTGTGTCACAGCCGTACGTTTTCCGGCTGTTCGGCAGTAAGCGCGACTTCTTTCTGGCCTGCGTGGATGAGATGGAGGCCCGTATCCGGCGGGTGCTCCAGCAGGCGGCGGCCCAGAACCCGGGTGACCCGCTGCCGGCGATACGCGCCGACTTCCGGGCGCTGATCGCCGACGGCGTCGTCACCGGCCTGTGGTTGCAGGCCTGCGCGGCGGCCCGCTCCGACGAGGCGGTCGCGGCGCGCTGCCGGGCGATGATCGGCGGGATCCTGGACGAGGCCGAGCATCGGTCCACGGCAGGACCGCGGGAGTTGCGGGACACGCTCGCGCTCGGCGCGTTGGTGGTGATGCTGCAGGCGTTGAACGTGGATTTGAGCGAGGGCAGCCAGGCCGCGATCGACTCCCTGCGAGGCGTGGAGGCGACGTTGTGAACCCGCTCCTGCCGCCTGTGCCGGCCGGCCCGTCGACCGGGGTGCGGTGGGTCGGTTCGGCGCCGCGACTCGCCGGACCGGCTCCTGCCTCACCTCGGCGAACGGGCGGCGGCCGTGGACGCGGTCTCCCGGCAGGTCTGCCCGCAGTGCCCGGGGGGAACGACGTGGATCCGGGGCCGCCGAAAGGTTCCCCCCGCGCGGCTTCTTCGGCGCGAACCGGCTCCACCCCTCGGGCAGCCGGATACCGGCTCCAGGCCCGGGTGGTAGCAGCGCACATCGACCTTGATCGAAAGAGGTGAGGTGGTGGACGTCTTCGGGTCGGTGGCCGACCTGTACGAGACCGCCCGGCCGGGCTATCCGCCCGAGATCGCCGAGGAGATCGTCGCCTACCACGGCGGCACGCCGGCGTCCGTGGTCGAGATCGGCGCCGGCACGGGCAAGGGAACCGAAGTGCTCGCCCGTATCGGCGCACCCTTGACCTGCCTCGAGCCAGATCCCCGGATGGCGGCGTTGCTGGCCACGCGATTTCCCGACGTTCGCATCCGCGCCAGCACCTTCGAACGGTGGTCGCCACCCGCCGGTGGGGTCGGTGTGCTGGCCTGCGCCATGGCCTGGCACTGGCTGGACCCGGCCACCCGCAACACGCACGCGCGGCAAGCACTCGCGCCCGGCGGCACACTGGCGCTCTTCGGGCATCGCTATGACTACGCCGACCCCGGCCAGCGGGCGGCGATCCGATCCGCGCTGCACGCCATCGACCCCACCGTACGGGAGCGACCCGCGGACTGGTTCCACCAGGACGTCGTCGACCACGGGCGGTTCGTCAACGTCCGCAAGGAGGTCTTCCGGCGCGACCTGCCACTCGACAGGGAACGCTATCTCGACCTGGTGCGTACCTTCGGGCCGTACCTGTCCCGGTCGCCGGAGCAGCAACAGCGTGGACTGACCGCCCTCGGCCGACTGGTCGACGACTTCGGCGGCACCGTCGTACTCGATCTGCGCACCACGCTGGTGCTGGGCCAGGGTGGAAGGCGGATACATGCTCGGTGACCGGTGGGGCGTGACCGACAGGGAGATCTTGCGCGCCTATCCGTGCGACGACTTCGTCGTCTCACCCACACTGCGGGCATGGCGAGGGGTAGGAGTGAACGCGCCTGCCACAGTGGTATGGCCGTGGGTCGCCCAGGTGCGGCTGGCGCCCTACTCCTACGACTGGATCGACAATCTCGGCCGCCGCTCACCTCGGCAGCTGGTCGGCCTCCCCGAACCTCGAGTGGGAGAGGCGTTCACCACCGCCGGTGGGCGGAAGCGGGGCAGAATCCTCTCGGTCGAGCCCGGGAAACAACTGACCGGAAGGATCATGAATGCCGTCATGTCCTACGTCCTGGTACCCGAGGAGCACAACACCACGCGCCTGCTGCTCAAGGTCGTGATGCGAACAAACCGTGTGGTCGCTCTCGGGTTGTCCGTCGGGGACCTGGTCATGGCCCGACGGCAGCTGCTCACCTTCAAGCAACTCGCCGAACGCTGTACGGAGTGAAGATCGGACGTCCGCTCATCGGCATGAGAGATCGACTCCAGCCCCAGCAATGGAGCGCCGGGCAGTGCCCACGGGACGCTTTGTGGAAGTGGTCCGGTTCCCGGTCGAGAACGTCTCGCCAGAGGCACAGGTGAACGTGCGAGAGGTGCCGGCCTACCTGCGCGAGGCGCTGGACGGCGCGGGAGCGGACCTGGACGACGTGGACCTGATGGCCGCCGAGATCGTCACCAACGCGGTACGGCACACCGCCAGCGGCCGGCCGGGTGGGCAGGTGTGGGCGGCTGTGATCGCCACGGACGAACAGGTCCGGGTCGAGGTCATCGATCAGAGCGAAGCGAGGAGCGAACCGTGGATCCCGCCGTATCCGGTACTGAGCGGCCGAGGTCTGCTGATCGTGCAGGAGCTGGCGGCCCGCTGGGACTGGTCGCGCGATCGGAACGGGTACACGACGGTGTGGTTCCAGGTGCCGCGCACGGGCGGGGCGGCGGGATGGCCTCGGTGACCGCGTACGGGGTGAGGGTGCCGTACGGCAAGGGCCGCGCAGGTGGTCGGGCGGTGGCAACCGAGCGGCCATAGCGATGGACGGGACCAAACTGCGACGGCACCGCGAGATCTGACTGCTGCTGCAGGACGTGTCGGCCCGGTGCGATCACTTGGGTCGGACCTCACGGCGGCAACGTGGGCGCGCGCTATGGTGCGGACGTGACCGGCTGTGCGCAGCCTCCGCTGCTGTTCCTCGACGTCGACGGGCCGCTCATCCCTTTCGGGGCGGCACAGCAGTACCCGACCTACCACGTGGGACCTCGGCCAGAAGGGTCTGGTTCTCATCCGCTCCTGAACAGGATCGATCCCGAGCACGGGCTCCGGCTCAGGGCACTGCCGTGCGAGCTGGTCTGGGCGTCGAGCTGGATGGCCGACGCCAACGAGTGCATCTGCCCGCGTCTGGGCTTGCCGCAGTTGCCGGTGGTGAACTGGCCGGAGCCGTCCGACCTCGATGAGCAGGACGAACGAAGCGGACTGCACTGGAAGACCCGGGCCCTGGTCGCCTGGGCGGCGGGGCACGCGTTCGCCTGGGTCGATGACGAGATCACCGACATCGATCAAGCCTGGGTCACCGCTCACCATCCGGGTGAGGCCCTCCTCCACCGCGTCGATGCCCGCCAAGGCCTCACCGACGCCGACTACACCGTCCTTGATCAGTGGTCGCGCAGGGCCCACGCACTCGAGGGCCGCAACGGCCGGGTCGGGCTTGCCACCGCCGGTGAGGGGGCGGCGCCCGCCTCCGCCGGCGGGTGAGGATGCCACTGGCTACTCCTGGTAGGCCCTGACTGAGTTCTCACCTCCCAGCCGACGTGTTGAGGCGACGCTGGGAGTAGCGGTGTGATGTGCAGTGGGCCGGAGGACGATGCAGGAGACTGAGACATGACTTCTGCCAGCGAGCTCGCGGCCGCCGGTGAGATAGAGACTGTCCAATTTCTGGTTACCCCGAAGAGACCGAGAACAGCCCCTCAAGCCCCTTGGCGCCGTTGGCAGAGAGTCGCCGAAACCTCGGACGCCAGGGGTAACTCGAGGATCCGTTCTCGCCCCAGGTCATGATCGGGCGGTGGCCAGAACCCTGCCGAATTCAGTTTTTAGGATCAAGAGCGGCGGCGCCGGTCACCGGGCGGCGAACCGCCGGACCGCGCACCAGCTCCGACCTGATCAGAAGCTCCCAATGCAGGGCAGCGACTCTTCGTAGGGGCGATGAGGACCTAGATCACCACCTACAGGGTGCGGCTGCAGGCCCTGTTGCGACCCCTCGTAGGGGCGATGAGGACTAGTTAGCCACTGGGGCGGGATCGTCGCGACCTACCTGTTGCGACCCCTCGTAGGGGTGATGAGGACCCGTCCAGGAGGCGGGCAACGACCCCGATCCGGCCTCAGGTCTGACATGGGGCGCTACCTGAGTCACTCCCTGCCTGCCATCAGGCGGCCCAGCTCCTCGATCAGCCCGCCAACGGCAACGCACCTCATGACCGCCGTCAACCGGCTCGAGGTAATGGTGGGATCACGGCGACCCACACCCTCGTCTGCGGGCCGGGGACGCATGGACCGAACTCGCAGCGATCCAAGAAGTCCTTCGCCTGAGAGTCATGCAGACGCTCTGGAGACGAGGAGTGCTCCAGGGGTGTGAGACCTGCGCAGGGGTGGCCGGGTGCTGCCCGCCACCCCTGCGTGAGACCGTCAGGTGGCCTCTGTGGAATCGCCCCAGGCTTGGGCGAGCGCCTCCGGCGTGAGGCTGAAACGCTCCCGGATCACTTTCGGCGGAACGGCGTAGTCCAGGCATTGCTGAAGCAGCCAGGCCAGGGCGTAGGACGGCGACGCCTGGCGGCAGCGGGCCAGCGCCATCTGGGCCAGCCCGCCATCACCGCTCAGGTAAGCGGTGTAGGCGAGCAGGGCCGCGGGCGCCGCCGCGTACGCCTCGACCGCGCGGCGGGTCACGTCCTGCCACAACCGCAGCTGCTGCATGGGGTCGTGGCCGGCGATCCGGATCCAGGCCTCATCACGAACCCGAAGGTGGGTTAACACGACCGACAGCCGGGCCGCCTCCTGGTCGGTGAGCCTACGGTCCTGGCCGATGAGCGAGCGGACCATCGGCAGGCCTTCGCGGACCAGCAGATCCGAGCTGGACCCTTCGCGCAGCAGGTCGGCCTCGGCGCGTTCGGTCTCGGCCACCATCCACACCCGGTCTTGGCCCTCGACCGGGGTGAGGGTGGCCGCCTTGTCCTGGCGGCTGCCGTAGGCGACCAGCCCGGCGTAGGTGGCCTGGGCCGCCACCTTGGAGGTCGTGATGTCGTAGGGGGTGCCCTCTTCGGGGCAGCAGTCGCGGTTGTGGCACACCAGCGACCGCCACCGGCCGCCGTCGACGTGCAGGACCTCCTTGACGGTCAGGACGTCCTCCAGCGCGTCCTTGACCTCGGCCAGCAGCGGCAGCGCCAGATCCTTGCCGCCGTAGCCGAGCAGGATCGCGGCGTCGGCCGCGTTGCGGATCACCATCCCGAGCACCTGCATCAGCAGGTCGCTGTAGTGCTCGCGGTCCACCAGGTCCAGCCGAGCCGCGAAGTTGCTTTGGGTGTTCCAGCACAGGATCACCAGGGAGTTGTCGGGGTGGAAGCCCAGCAGGTAGGGGATGACGGCGACGGCGTCGGCCGGGCTGGTGATGACGAGCTTCGGGGTCTTGTCCATGGGTGAAGTCCTTGTCGTGAGAAGACTCAACGGCCGCAGCCGAAGCGGCCGGAGAAGAACGGAGCTCAGTGCGTGCGGTGCACCGAGCCGCAGAAGCGGAAGCCGCCCCGTCCCGGGCGGCCACCGGCCGCCCGGGACAGGGCGCGGGTCAGGAAGCGACGACCCTGGCGAGGACTTCGGGTGTCTCAGTGGCCTGCTCGGCCGGCGCCTCGGTGGGGGCCTCGACGGGCACGTGCCGGATCTTGGCCAGGTGGAAGACGGCACTCCCGGAGACCCACTTGCCGTCCTTGTTCTCCCATGCCTTCTCGCCCCGGACGTTGTCGGCGATGAGCTCCACGAAGTTGCCCGCCTTGAACTCGCTGACCAGCCGCTCGGCCATCACGGTGTCGTAGGTGACGACCTTGAGGCGGGTCTCGGCGGTGCTGGGGATGCCCAGGCCGTCGTAGTAGCGGCGGGTGACCAGGACCCGCAGATCGCAGCCGACGCCGTTGCGCAGCTCGAAGATGCGGGGCTCGGCGATGAGGTGGCCGACGATGTGAGCGGACAGCTGGCTGTTCATGGGATGCCTCCCGGGTCTGGCCGGGCGGATCGGTCCGCCGTGTCGGCGGCCTGGGGCCGTCTGCCCCGTTCCCGGCAGGCAGACGACCACGACGCGCGCGGACGGGACCGCCTGCCGGCCGGGGATGAGCTCGCTCAAGACCGGTGGCGGTAACGGCAAGTGCGACGTAGGCGGCCAAGCCGGGATCAGGGAGTGCAGACAGGCCCACCAGCCCAGGCGGACCCCACACCGGCCTACACCCCAGAGACGAGCCCTGCACGAGCCGGGACCCTGCGGTGCCCGGCCCCGCAACGCCCTAGCCGATCCCACTGGCCATCACGGGAACGACTGGTTTCGGCTACGTCTGCCGGGTGCAGCCCGACAACGAACGCCTGCAAGGGCCATGCCGGGGGTGATGACGAGTGCGTGATCGAGAAGACCCATGCGGGCAGGGGCACGATCTTTCTTCAGGGCTCGAGTGTCCAAGGGGTCAGGAGCGCTCACCCGCCAGTGGCTGTTCAGGCCGGAGTCTGCCGCGTCAGGCCGACTCGCGAGCAGTCATCAGGGGCCGCTCTGTAGGCCGGCTCCCTGGCAAGCGCCCTCATCGGCCTGCGCCTTTGCCCGGCGGACCGGGCGGTCATCCGCGACTGCGACTGCGTTCCCCGACGGGTCCCAGGTGATCGGCATTGCAGATGGGGGCTCGGCGCTGCGGCCGGGCTTTGGGAACGGCCGGCGATAAACGGTTGTACGCCGGTGTTCAGGGCCGGTCTGGAGGCTCGGGGACGAGTAGCCCGGCCAGCAGGCTCCGGAGGGTCCGCTCGAAAAGGTCCCCCTGGGGAGTGGGCGCGGGGGGTTGGGTGAAGGCCGCAGCCAGGTGCGGATACACCGCGAGGTCGACGCCGTCGAAGGTGAACGGGGGAGAGGCGGTCTGGCTGCGGGCGAAGAGGCTGACCAGGCCGGTCATCATCGCGATCGCCTCGAACTTGGCGGTGACGGCGCAGGGGACGGGCTCCAGGACCCGCAGGCAGTTGTCGAACCAGGCCAGGCTCTGCGGGCCGATGCCGGACGTCCGATGCATCACCTCCAGCAGCCACGGGTGGCGCTGGTACAGCGCCAGTTGCCGGCGGGCCAGCAGCAGCATCCCGTCCAGCCAGTCGCCGTCGGCCTCAGGGTACGGCTGCAACTCGCCCACGACCTGGTCGGTCATCAGGTCCAGCAGGTCGTCACGGGACGACAGGTACCGGTAGAGCGATCCGGCGCTGGTGCCCAGCGCGGCGGCGATGGCCCGCATCGACACCGCGGCGAGTCCCTCGGCGTCCGCCAGGGCGACGGCGGCCGTGACGATGGCGTTCCGGCTGTGCGCGGGGACCGGGCCACGGGTGCCGCGTTCGGGCCTGGCCCAGATGGGCCGCCGGTCGGAACCGCCCCTGCCGGAATCCGTGGGTGCGTCGCTCACCGATCCATTGTAAACTGCGAACATCGTTCGCAGTTTTGGCCGGAGAGGACGGGTGAGTCATGGAACCGATCACGGCACGGGACGGCGCGAGCATCGCGCTGCACTCCACGGGAAGCGGACCCGGCATCGTCGTGGTGCACGGAGGCGGGGTCACCATCGGCGTCTACCGCCGGCTGGCCGCGGCGCTGGCCGACCGGTTCACGGTGCACCTCTACAACCGGCGGGGGCGGGCCGACGCCCCGCCCAGGTCGGAGCCCTACACGTTCGAGCAGGACATCGACGACCTCGCCGTCGTGCTGGAGCACACCGGCGCCCGGAACGTCATCGGGCACAGCTCTGGTGGCTTCATCGCGCTGCAGGCCGCGCTGCGGCTGCCGATGGACCGGCTCGCGCTCTACGACGCGGCGATCTCCATCGACGGCGTCTTCCCCGCCGCCTGGCTGGAGGCCGCGCGGGAGGCGCTGCGGGCCGGCGACACCGCCCGGGGCCTCGCGATCACCAGCGCCGGCATCAACACGCAGTCGGCGGCCGCGAAGCTTCCGCTCCGTGTCCGGACCGCGATCTGCGGCCTGTTCCTGCGCACCCCGATCGGGCGGACCATGGGCGACCTGCTGCCGATGACCCTGGACGAGACCGAGCTGATACGAGCGCACGACGGTCCCGCCGACCAGTGGGCCGGGGTCACCGCCGAGGTGCTGCTGGCCTGCGGCGCCGACGGCCCGCCCTACTACGTCGAAGTCAACGAGGCGCTGGCACACGCCCTGCCCCGGGTACGGACCCTGCAGATTCCCCGCAGCGGCCACGACGCCATCAACAGGGCACGCCCGAGACTGGTCAACCCGCTCGCCGAGTTCTTCACGACCCCGGCGACACGGGAACGGGCAGGCCGGTCATGACCACCGCAGCGTTGGCACCGATCAAGGACTGACAGCCTCACTCCGGCCGCCGACCCCGCTGATCTGTGACTACATCAGCCCGCGGTCCTTCGGGACGGGTCCCGGTGGTTCTACTGGCGGCTGACGGTGCGGGTGATGCCGGACAGCCGTGCGCCGCCGAGCCGGACCTGTCCCGGGACGCGGCAGTCGGTGAGCCGCAGGACGCCCTCGACGTGGAGGGTGGCCGCCTCCAGGGCGGGCAGGTAGGAGTGGCTGAGATTGAGCTGGCGGACGTGCGCGCCGTACAAGATGGCCGCGCGCTCGAAGTGGCAACCCCACAGACGGACGGCGTGCTCGACGGTCGCGTACTGCAGGTCGAGTATGCCGGTGATCCGGGCACCGACGACCCGTAGTGCCGCGACCTCGCCCTCCTCGGCGGTGCCAGAAAGCAGAAGGGCGCGCAGGACCTTGGCGCGTACGGTGCGCTCCGGCCCCCAGGCGTGGCCGTCCTCGGCGTCCTCGTCATCGGAGCGGCGGAAGTCGACCACCTCGCCCCGGGGGAACGCCTGCCACACACGGCGCTCGGCGGGCGTCAGATCGGCGATCTCCATCGGCGGGACCTTCTCGCGAGCCCCGTGCTCTGTCAAACGGATACCGTGACAGGACCGGGGCCGACAGAGGCCGAACGCCTCACCTCGACCGGGGCCATCGGCAGGCCAGATTGCGCCGGTCCGGAAGACCCACTACCTGACACCGCGCCAGTGCCCCAAACGACAGCCGGGGGTGGCCCCTCGCCCGGTCCGGCCTGTCGTTGACCTGGCGACACCAGGTGTGATGGGCGGCCACCGGCGAAAGCGGATCGCTCAGACGGCACATCCGCAGGGCAGCATGACCATCAGCGCGAGTCCGTCCTCCTGACGGGTCTGGCGGACCCGTTCGCCGCACAGCGGGCACGGCCCACCGACCGCCGCCGCACCGGTGTTTCGACCACCCTCCTGCGGATGCCCGGCGATCGGGGGAGCGGAGCGGGAGATGTCGAAGGCGGGACCGGCAAAACTCATGGCGGCCAGGCTAGCGAGTCACCCTCGCCGGAGACCTCGACACGCCCCGTCGGCCCCATGACCGGATCGGCTCCCGACCGCGGCCGGCTCGGCAGCACACCGTACGCCGGCCCTCCGTTGTCCGTGCGCGTGAATCCGGGGAGACGGCCTTGAGGGTGAGGCCGTGCGCGGGCGGACAGGGCGAGGAGCGCACACCGGTTGTCCCGGAACGGCTGGAGCTTCCTGACCAGGGCAGCAAGCTTCAAGGCCGACCGGGCCCAGCGAGCGCCCCGATCGCACGGACGACCGAGCAAAGCTTGCGAGCCCAAGACCCGGGCCCGGGAGCATCCCTCGATGCCCCGCGCCAGGCAAGGGCGTGAACCGGAGATCGAGGAGAGGCGACGCGCCTTTCCCGGCCCTTGCCACCAGCAGCGTCCTATGGCTCCGGATACCGCTCACCGACAACGGCCGCCCGAGCGCAGGGCTTGCTCCCAGCTTCGTGGCGGTACGGCAGCGGCATCAGGCGTCCCGCTGCCGGTAAGGCATGGGGCGAAGCTCCTCATCACCGATGCACACGGACATGGACATCCCTGGCAGGTGGGATTCCGAGCACGGGCTGGTGATCCAGTGGATGCGCAGGAGGGTTGCGGCAAGAGCCTCGTCCAGCTCGCGCGGCCCCGTACGGAGCCGGGACAGCCGTCGGCTCGCTGAGCTGCGAGTTGAAAGATGAGTCCGGACAGGACCGGCGTCGCCGGTTCGGAACTGCCCTCCGATTTCGGAGAGCGAAGCCGTCGGGGTTCCCTGCAGCGGTTCCCGTCGCGGCCGCAGCCGTCAGGAGCGGCTGAACGCCCACCGGATCTGGTTCCAGGTACGGCGATGCCATCGCGTGAGCTTCACGAGCCGGGGACGTCGGGGTGCGTACCATTCGACGTCTTCAAGCCCGGACAGAGCGTTCCCGTCGACGTCGGTGGGATCACGGCGGCAGCGCGCCGCCAGTTCCTCGACCAGGGCGCGCGCCTCGCCGCTGAGGTGTCCGAAGCGACGCGACAGATGCCCGATGCACAGCGCCGACAGCCCCAGCACGGGATGCCCGCAAGGCAGGCCACGGCCCAGGCGCAGGCACCATGCCTCGACGTCGAACGGGGCGAGGCCGGTGGTGCTGTCAGCCGTAGAAGCGGTAAAAGCTCAACCACAAGACCGCGACATCATCTCCGGAGACGAACGCGATCACCTCATCCCGTGACAGGTAGTCCTCACTCCACCGGTCCCAGCCGGCGTGTCCGCCGATAAAGTACCGGCTGCTCTCCGGAGGAAACGCCATCAGCAGCCGGTCGGCCAATTCGATCCTGCTGGCTTTCGTTTCCGTCAACCAGGCCCGCTCCTGCTCGGTTCGTGGATACATGGTGAAGTGGCCGTCGTTGTCGGTCCACCGCATCATGTGGCAGAGCCATTCCCGCAACATGCCGCGGTCGCCGATCACTTCTTGCCATGGCTCCCGCGCATGCGGGGCATCATCATCGGGCCCCTCGTCCTCCTCGGCGAATGAGGCCAGGAGCTGACGTGAATTCCAGCCGGCCGCCAGCTCGATCCGCTCGCCAGTGCCGCCGAGCGCTCGTATTCCCGAACCGTACGGTCCGGGCCCGGCGGGCAGCGGCCCGGCCTCCTCGTCGTCGTCCCAGTGCTTCCGTTCTTCCAGCGAGCCGAACGCCTCCACCAGCCGCTTTTCGAGGAAGGTGTCAAGCAGCCTGAAGACCTCCTCCGGCGCCGTGATCACATCACCGTGCGTGGACCGGTAGGACCCCGGGGACAGGGTTTCCAGCGCCTCTGTTCGAAGCTCGTCCAATGCTCCGGTCATGACCAAACCCCGCTCGGGGTAGAGGTGAGCGATCTCGAAGTCCGCCAAGGCCGCTACCTGCGACTGCACCTGCCGTCCACCTTCCGATATGGAAATGAAGGGATCACCACAAGACCTTGTTCACCCGGAAAACTCCACGTGATTCCCCATCCTGCCACGCTCGACGTCTGTCATGGACTCGTTCAGTACGTGGCGCGGCCGTTTCGGCTTCATCAACGTCGATGTCGAGGCCGAGCCCGCCAAGCTCATCGAAGGCCGGCGGCCGCTACGCCCACCACCGTCAACGAGTCCGGCACCACCTTCATGCTTCGGCCCTGATCGGGCAGCGCAGTGACACACCTCCGCCGTAGTGTCGCCGGGTGGATCTTGGTCGACTTTTCGATGAGGGCGCGCTGTCGACGCACCTGACACGGCATCCGGATGAGGTGGGCTTCGCCCTGCAGCAGGCGGCGCAGAAGGACCGCATCCCGGTGCTCGAATGCGTTCTCAAGCACCGGCCGTCGCAGTGGGATCTCGACGCGGCGCTCGACCATGCCGTCAGGCGGGACGCCGTGGCCATGGTCAGGGCGCTGCTCGCGGCCGGTGCCTCGCCCGATGCGTGCCACACCTACGTTGCCCCGCTGTGGGCGGCGGCTGAGTCCGGGAGCGTCGGATCCCTACGCCTGCTGCTCGACGCGGGCGCCGACCCGGACACCTTCATGGAGGACACAGATGCACCGGGCGGCCTCAAACTCCCCCTTCTCGCGGCGATCTCCTGCGCGTCCGTCGAGGCCGTCACGGTGTTGCTCGACGCGGGCGCCGACATCGACGTGATCACACCGCAGGTGCTGCGTCCCCTCGACATCGCCGAGAGCCTCGGAAATCCTGACATCGTCCGGCTCCTGCGTGAGCGCGGTGCGCGGCGGGTCGCGCCGGAGGATCTGGAGATCGGCCAGGCGGCGGAGCGAGGATTCGTGGCGCGGGTACGGGAGTTGCTGCCGTCGGCCAGTGTCGAGGAGCGCGGGCTGGCCCTGGTCCATGCCGTGCAGAAGCGGCAGGCCGAGACCGCGGTGGAGATCCTCGGTCATGGCGGGATCGAGCCTGGCCGGTTGCGGGACACCATGGCGCAGAGCATCGTCTACGACGTCCCCGAGGTCCTGCCGCCGCTGCTGGCGGCGGGGGTCGACATCGACTCATCCGATACTCCTTACAGCGCGCCTCCGCTCGTTCTGGCCGCCGAACGCGGGCGCGTCTGGGCGGTACGGGCCCTGGTGGACGCCGGAGCCGACCTTCAGGAGCATGGAAGGTGGGACACCGAGAACGCGCTGGCCAAAGCCCGTTCCGGCGGTCACACGGAGATCGTGCAGATGCTGCGGGCCGCGGGAGCGACCGCGCGAACCGCCGCCGCGATCGAACGGTCGACCAGGAAAAAGCTCGCCGACCAGGCACGTACCGCTTGGACACCACGTCTGAGCACAGCGGCCGCACCCGGCGACCCGTCGTGTTTCGGCGGACTGCCTTGGCTGCGCCAAGGCGAGGAATGGCCTTGCTGCGCCCGCTGCCAGGCCCCGTTGACCTTCGTCGTCCAGGTCGACCTGGGACGCACGCCGAAGGCCGCCCGTGAGATCTTCGGCGAAGGCCTGCTGCAGTTGTTCCACTGCACGACCTGCATGCCGAGCGCCGTCACCGACATCCGGCAGGTGCGGGTCATCGACCCGGCGGGAACAGCGGTCCCGGACGCGGTGCCGGACAAGGCCGAGATATTCCCCGCCCGGCCGATCGTCGGCTGGGGTCACGCGGTCAAGGATTATCCGTACCGTGACGGTGACGAATCCGTTCTCCTGCCCGAGGAACGAGGCGCGGCGTTCCGGCTCAACCGACAGGGCGACAAGCTCGGCGGCTGGCCGAACTGGGTCCAGGACGCGAACTATCCGACCTGCCCTCAAGGAGCACCGCACCGGATGACCCAGCTGGTGCTGCAGATTTGTTCCGGCGAGGGCGTACCCCACACCTGGGGCGACAACGGCCTGGGCTTCGTGGTGCGATGCCCAAAGCACCGACGAGTCGGCTTTGACTGGCAAACGGCGTGACACCGTCCCAGTACCGTTCCGGATCGATGCACAGCAGGGTCCTGAGCCGATTAGCGAGCCCTTCCCAACACCAGTGCGCCGGGACCGGGACACAGGTGATGAACGAGCCGGGATCTTCGATTTCAAAGCACAGAAGACAGGCACCGTGGGAAGGGCTGCGCACCGCGACGTGTTTGACCGAGCCCCGCGGCAACACCAACGGCCCGTCGATCACCACGGGGGCGTCCTGGTGTCCGAGACTCGTGAGCGTGCGGTCTCGGACACCCTGGGATGGCTTGCCGCCGCGCGGCATGACGAGTGGTGGGAGTGGGAGGAACGCGTTCGAGGCGAGGAGATCGGCCGTATGCCGCGACTCGGCCACGAACGCCTGCATGCCGGCGATCGCCGCGGCGACCAGATCGAGCCCCGATGCGTCCTCCAGCATGGCGTTAGGCGATCACCGCCCCTGTGCCCTGTTCACTTCCCGCAAGGCTTCGGCCACAGAGGTGGCGCACCTCCCGGCCGGCCGTTCCGGATGCCATCAAGGCGGCCGTTGTCGGTCATCCGACGTCACCACCGTGGATCCCAGCCCATGCGTGGTGCCACGTCCCAGACCCGCCAGCCCCGCGAAGATCCCCAACGTGGTGAAGGCCCTGGCCGCCTCCGTGGTCGCCGACCGTGCCAGTCCCAGCTCGACCTGCCCCACGAACCCTGCATCGGTCCGCCCGTGCCAGCTGAACCGCTCGGTCCGCAGCCGGTACCGCAGCGTCGCGACCCTGCGGCCCATCTGCCGCACGACCTCCTCGTCCGGCGCGGCGTCCGGCCGCAGCGCCCGGTAGCGGCGTGCCAGCCCCGCGAACATCACCTGCGGATCCGGCAACGGGTAGTTGAGCCCGTGGTGCCGGAACAACGCCGGCGTCTGCACCATCAGCCGCCACCTGGTCCGCACCGGGCCGGTTTCGATGTCCTCGAACCCCACGGCGGTCCGCTCGGCCGCCGCGACGGCGATCTCCTCGTCGCTGCCGACCTGCAGCCTGCCCGGGATCACCACCTGCGGCACCGCACGGTCGTCCAGCCATGTCAACACCACCCGGCGCCCGTTCTCGCCGACCCGGACGCTGAAACACTTCTCGTTGGCCTCATGTACGGCGTCCGGCCCCTCGAAGAACCGGCAGGCGATCGCGTGCAGCACGTCAAAACGCCACCGAAGAGGCCGCGACGGCTGCCCGGCGAGTTCCAGCCCCCACGACACCGGCATACGCCCAGCCCTTCCCGTACAGTCACTCGCAGGCCACCGTAACCACCCGCACCTGACTCGACCGGCGACATCCACCGAACCGGCCGGTGCCGGACCCGGTCCGCACCACTGCGGGGCCGCCCGCCCCGGCCGCTACCGTCCACCTGGCACCCCGGTACAGCACAACCCTCCGGCCCCTGAAAACCCGTGATCGCGCGCGATCCATCGCCGCACGTCCCAGCCTTGTCGGCTACACTGTGGCCCGGAACACCCGGCCGCAGACCCTCACAACCGAGATCGCGCGCAACGGACACCGTTCCCGCAGGCCAGACCCCCAAGAAACCCCGAAGGGTTTCAATTCAACGCCCGCCATAAGGGCATAGAAACTCGGCGACCCGATGATCTATCCCCAGTCGCCAAAGCTCGGCATATTGTGTTTCAATTCAACGCCCGCTATGAGGGCATAGAAACCTGCGAGCGGCAGCGCCCAGGCCATTCCCTCACTGATGTTCCAGTTCAACGCCCGATACGAGGGCATGGAAACGCGCCGCGCTCGTATATCGAGTTGATGACCGAGATGTTCCAATTTAACGCCTGCTGCGAGGGAACAGAAGTGGGGTGAGGAGGGTTTTGACGGCCTCCTGGAGGTCGGCATCGGTTTCAATTAAGCGTCGTCCAGCGCTGCGTACCGGGATGTGGCGAGCCGACCATCTCGGGAAAGCTGGATGTGCCGGATGGAGAATTTGCGCATTGGTGGGAGTGCGAAGCGCTCCATGTGTTCGGCGGTTCCGGTGAACTCGTCCCTGGTCATGGCCGTCATCACGGTCAGGTCGTCCAGTTCGAAGCCACGGGTGTCGGGTTCGAGCAGGAACCGGGTGAGCACTCCCACGGAATGCATACCCATGCCCAGCGACAAAACGACCTTGTCCACGTCTGCTCCATCCTTTCCGTGAGCAGGAATGACGAAGGTCGCAGCCAAGGGAATCGGCTGCGGCCTTCGGGGAGCTCATTCCATCTTCGTCCGACCTGGTGGCAGGGGGTGAGGGTGGAATCGGCTCAGTGGGTCGGCGGAGCTCTTCGGCGTCGGTGGTGTGAGCGCCATCGGCAGGAAGCGTTCCTGCTCATCTTCCCCAGGCGGTTGTGATCAGGCGACTCCGGCTCGGTCCAGAAGCCGGTGCATGGTCTCCACGGGCAACGCCGGGTTGGTCGCCGCGGGTTCGGCCAGCTTCTCGTCGTCGAGCAGCTCCAGCAGGGTTTCCAACGGCAGTCGTGGGTCTGCCGCTGCTCCCCGGTGCAGGTTGGGATCGGGGTCCTGGAGGAGCTCGATGACACGCTCAAGGCTCAGTCTTGCGTCGTGCAGGGCATGCCAGCGGGCTTCGGGATTCTCGTCGTGACTGAGCCGGTGGATCAGTTCGGCGGGTGCCTGGTCATCGAAGAAGACCAGTTCACGCATCCGGGGATTGGGGTCATCGGCGAACCGCGCCAGCCCTTGGCGGGGGAAGTTCGGGTGCGCGCGCAGCCGGTGGCGGGATAGGCCCTTCCAACTGCCCCAGATGAAGAGCAGGAGGGAGGCAGGGGCCTGGCGGCAGTGCTCGGCCAGCAGCAGGCGCACCGCGTAGTCCTCGTCCTCGGTGAGCCGTTCCACGACATCGGCGGGGAGGTTCTCCGCGCAGGCGGCCGCACGGCGGATCAGTACGTTGGACGAGGCGGCGCAGGCTCGCATGAACTGGGCGTCATCCTGCCGTGCGCGCACCCAGGCGGGCAGGTGGTAGCGGACCACGGGATCGAACCCCACCTCGATCGCCGACCGTTCCTCCTCGGTGAGCGCGGGATGTGTCGAGACCTTGCGGCGGACCTCCGAGTCATCGTCCTCGGCGAGCCGCCTGACCAGGTCGACGGGCAGATGCGGATTTTCGGCAACTCGGCTGCGCCACCGTGCCTCCTGGTGCGTGGCCAGCCGTTCCGCCAGGTCACGCGCGAGCATCCGGCTCTGGGCGACGGACTCGCGGCGGTACGTATCGGGGATCCGGTCGAAGCATTCCACCGGGATCGGATGCCGCCCGAACGCGGCGAGTTCGGCTTCGCTGCGCACCCGGGGATCGGTGTCGGCCAGGAGCCGGTTCCGGTCTCCCGCCGGCAGGTGTTCCCAGGCACTGACGCACGTCTTGGCGCGGATCTCCGGATCCGGGTCGCGCGCCAGTGCGACGCGCAACCGGGCCGGCAGCGGCAACATGCTGATCTCCCGCCTGACACCGGTGTCCGGATCATTCAGCAGCTTCTCCAGGACCCCCTCCGGCACGGAGAAGCCGAAGTCCACAGCGGCCCCGACCAGAGCACGGCGGACCTTCGGATCCGGATCATCGGCCAGCCGTGCCTTATGCTCCATCGGCGCTCCGTGGCCGCCGGCGAAAATCCTGCGGACGCGGGGGTCCGGGTGGTCTATGACGGCGGCGACCACCTGTTCGGGAAGCCTGCGCCAGGCGAGCTCCGACACGGCCGCCTCGGCATCATGGTCGAGTAGACGCAACAGGACCGACGCAGGAGCCTGCGCATTCTTGGCCAGCCCGAGCAGCCAGGCTCGAGGCGGAGGCACCGGATCTCCGAAAAAGAGCACGGCCACGCTTACGCCCCTCGGTCGGTAAGGGGCAGCCGATGCCGGCGCTCCGGCTGCCGGTCAAACGTCCCCGTCGGCTCCCGCGCTGGCCCCACCGTGCGCAAACCGCGGATACGCGCCCGATCCATCGAGGTCACCGGGCAATCCCCGAGACCGTCGTCAAACGACGATGCTCACCCTAACGATCAACCGTCGACCCGCGCAGAGGCTTTCGGCTGTGTTCTCGGCTTGGCGGCCCCATGTGTTGCAGGTGATGAGCAGGGTGTCGGCGTCCTTCCACTCCGCGGTGGTCGCGTCCTGATATCGAGGGGTCGGCGACGAGGTCGCCGACCACGGTGATGGTGGTGTCGTTGCTCATGTCCGTCCTCAGGGCTGTGGGTGGTCTGCCGTGCTCTGCTTGCGCTGGTGGCTTCGATGGCAGGAGCGGTGGGCGCGGGGAGCCCGCACGGTCAGGACCGGATAGATGCGGCCGAGTACCGGTCCGGGGCCGATGACCACCACTTCGGTTCGGCTGACCGGGCTGTGGCAGTACAGGCAGGCGAGCATCGGGACACGCCCGTTGCTGGTGGGTTCGCTCGGCCATTCGCCCCAGCCGGGCATCCGGCCGTCCAGCATGAACCGGTCGGCCCGCTGGAACGGCACCACGCCGCTGGTGTCGGGTGGGTAGGAGGCGTCCAGCCATTCGGCGCCGCTGAAATGGTCGTAGATCTGCAGGCGGGCCAGGTGCAGGCTGTCCGCCGGCAGCCAGATCTCCGCCCGCCACCGCTGGTGGAGTTTGAGGTGCATCCTCAGGTCGGGGACGAACCACCAGCCGCTGGTCACCTCGGTGTCCGGGGTCTTGCACAGGGCGTGCCCGTGGTAGGCGTTCTTGCTGGTCAGTCGCATGGGTCGGCTCCGTTCGCCCAGGCGGGTTCGGCGGGGCAGGAGCGCTGGGCGGCGGTCTCCAGCAGCATGTGGAGAAGACCTGACGGTTCGGCCGGCACGCTGTCCTGGCAGCGCACGCAGATCAGCTCCAGAGAGCCCTGCGGTGAGCCTGCGGAGGCGACCACTCGGAACTGGGCGGGCTCCAGTGCGAGCAGCCACGCTGGTGCATCGTCGAGAAGGAACCGGAGGCGGCGTTGGGCGGCGTCGGTACGCCGATGCACGTCGATCACCACCGGCCCGGCGTCGGTACCGCTGTCGGCCTGCGGGCTGCCGTGGGTGGTCTGACCGGTGTAGACGGCCACCACGTCGGCGGCGTCGAGGTAGGTGATCAGTGTGCCGTCGTCGCGTTCGAGGCGTTCCACCGTGATCTGCCCGGCCCCGGGTTGCACACGGGCCAGCGTCGCGGCCAGCACACGGTGGAGGAACGTCTCGTCCGCCGGCTCGGCAGGCCGACCACCAGGCGAGGCGGCGTGAGCGGACCCCGAAGGAGGCTCCGGGACGGCCTTGAGGTGGCGTGCCATCGGCCACTCCTTTCTGACAAAGAGGCTGGTCATGAGATGGCTCCGCCCCAGGCGGATGCCGGGGCGGAGCCAGAGAGCGAACGGGGATCAGCCGCGTGTGGCCAGCTGGAGCGCCTGCAAGGCCCGTGACTCCATCTCGTGCGCGGTGTCGGCGTCGGGCAGGGTACGGGCGACGGAGGTGACCGCGTGCATCACCCCGCCCGCGGTCAGGTCACCGCCCCGGATGAAGTGGCCCAGGATCGCGTCCTGCTGCTCCTCGGAGAACCGCAGCCGCTGGGAGACCACCTGGATGGTCTCGGCGGGACGCTCGATCGGGACGCCGGCCTCGGCCTGCATCGTGGTCACGATCTTCTGCACGTAGGCGGGGGTGAAGAACCGGTGGACGGCGTCGGTGGTCTTGGCCGTGATCAGCTCCAGGTTCTTCTGGTGCGTCTGGCCGCTCCAGTCGATGATTCCCTCGTCGAGCTTGCCGCCCAGGTGCACGGCCCGGTGTGCGTCGGCGGTGATGGTGTAGCCGTTGTCGCAGACCTTGACCACGATCCGCGGGGTGATCGCGGCGGCGCCGCAGCCGGTCTCGGAGTTGGTGATCACGAACCCGCCCCACACCACCGGGTTGGCCGCCCCTTGCGCGCCGGTGAACGGGGACCGGTACCCCTCCAGCAGCCGGGGCGCCAGCACCTCGACGGCCGATGAGTAGACCCGTACGTACATGCGCTGCTCGGTCAGGTCACAGCCCTGGACGGTGATCGGGACCCCCGCCCGCTCCACCCCTTCCAGGGCGGCGGTCAGCACGTCGAGGTGATCGACCCGCTTGTAGGCATCCGACAGCAACGCCCGCGCGACACCCTCACCGCCCGACCCGCGAAACCCCCGGATCAGGAACTTGGCCGAGGCCGGCGCCCGCTCCAGCCAGCCGTTGCCGTTGGCGTCCCACAACTCGATCGCCTCGTCACGGCACTTACGCAGGTACGGCAGGTTGATCTTCAGCTTCTCGGCGATGCCCTTCTCACAGGTGGCGGTCGACCGGTAGACGCCGTCGGCGCAGGTGACCCCGGTCGGAGTCAGGATCGGCTCGGTGCCCGAGATCAGCAACTGCCCGCCCTCGGCCCGCAGCGCCGAGGGCGGGGCGACGATGTCGACCTTGCGGCCCTGCTGGTCACGCAGCAACGCCACCAGGTCCTTCAGCTCGGCGTGCCGGGTGGCGGACTCTGCGGCCGATGCGAATGTGGTCATGGATGTGTGGTCCCTTCCGGATCCCGGGGGAGGGCCAAGGGCCTGCCTTCCCGGAGGGAAGACCACGTGCGACGGCCGCCCGCGGAGGGCCACCCGGCCGGAACGAGCGCAGCGAGAGCCGGGTTTCCCTCCGCCAGGCCGGCGCAACACCACAACCACCCGGGAGGGCAAGGCCCGCCGTCCCGGCTACAGCCAAGGCCGTCCACCGGCCGCGCCGTGATGAGAGGCGGACGTTGGCCGGGTGAGTGGGGTGACGAGCTGCTCGGTCCAGTCGATGCCTGCTGTCGCGACCAGGGTGACCAGGCGGCGGACGAGGCGGTGGGCGGGTTCGGGGGCCAGTCCGAGGGTGCGGCGGGCGACTTTGACGGGGTCGGTGTTCTCGCCTGCGTCGATGTCGCATATGGCGGCGATGACCGGGCGGTGGTCGGGGTGCCGGCGGTGGGCTGGGGTGACGAGCCGGCGCAGGGTAACTCGTGCCTGGGCTCGTTCCATGGCCGCGGTGAGGGGGGTGAATGGGTCGGCGTGGTGTGGCCGGATCCCCGAAGGGGCGGGACGGAGCAGGGAGACGGCCGTGTCGCCGAGGTTGGCGGCGAAGAAGGCGGGGTTGACGGTGTGCAGGGCCGTCAGGGCCTTGCGCATCGCCTCGGTGGCCTGGGCGGGGGTCAGGTTGTGGCGTTCGCGCACGTCGTCGGGGACGTAGAGCAGGTCGGTGAGGCCGCGGCGGGTGCGGAACACCGCGACGATCAGCAGGTCGAGCAGCATTGGGTCGGTGCGCAGCGGGGCCGCCCAGCGTGCCTGGTTCAGGTCACGTTCGGGGCGGGCCGCTGCGCCGCGGGCGACGGCGTCCTCTCGTCGGGTCCGTTCCTCCAGGTGCCGCAGCGGATAGTGAACGAGCTGGGCGCGGGCGGCGCGCAGCCAGGGGGCCTCGTCGTCGGCGGCGGGGTGGCACAGCGCGGTGGCGAGTTCGGCGGTGTTCTCGTGCTCGGCCTCGGGGGAGGTCAGGTGGGCGCGCAGCACGGCCCATTCCCGGACCGGTTCGCCGGTTCTGGTGACGGGGACCGAGCCGTTGAGGACCTCACGGAGGCGGGTGAAACCGGCCATCATCAGGTCGCCGGCTGTGGTCTCGCAGTCGGCGCACCATCCCGGCTCGACCGGCGCCCAGCAGTCACGGTCCGCGTGCCGGGCCCGGCGCAGCGGTTTGCGGGTGGCGGCACGCAGTGCGGGACCGACCAGGGCGTTGAACGCGGGGAAGGCAATGGCATCGCTGCGATCGGCCAGATGGGAGACGGGCCGCATACTGTCCCTCCTGAGGTCAGCAGAACTCGGCCGCGTTCCGGACGTGACGTCCGCGAACGGGCCAACCTCAGGAGGCCGACAGGCCTCGAAACGCTCTCCGGCAACAGCCGTCGAACGAGCCCCAGTATGGCATGGTGACGCCGCTCGGCGTCCTGAAATGCCCGACCCCGAGGGGGCTGCCGGATATGGGCTTGCAGATCCGCGTCCACGTTCCGCACGACGCCTCCGGCGCCCGGGGTCAGGAACGGGACGAGCCTTCGCGGGGACTGGCGGACAAGCCGGCGAGGGCGGTGCGGAGGCGGTCGTAGTCGGTGACCAGCTTGTGGTCGTTCAACGGGGAAGGGGCTGGGGCGCGGAGGGCGGCGATGGCCTGGGTGAGCAGGTCGGTCACTCGCTGAGGTGAGGGCGGGAGCTCCGGGCGGCGGCGGTTGCTCTGGCGCATGCGGCTGAGGAGGTGGGCGTACGGGGTCTGGTTACGCAGGCGGTTCAGCTCCCTGAACGGGCGGGCCTCTTCCCTGAGGGAGAGGAGCGCGTTCCAGGTGGGCCAGTCGAAGAGGTTGGGGCGCAGGGCTTCGACGGCCAGGTAGCAGGCGGGCCAGGGCCGGTCGGCCAGAACGTGGGCGATCAGGGTCAGGCGTCGGCGGGCCAAGGCGCGGCGTTGGGCGAGGTCGACGGACGGGCCGGGGTCGGCGTGCAGGTCATGGTGGAGGCGGGCGGTGGTCTTGCGGACGTCGGCGAGTGCGGGAGATCCGTGGCCGAGGAGCTGCCAGGCCGTACGGGTGTCCAGGCGGGCCAGGGCGTAGCCGGCGAGGCGGGCGAGCTGGTGGTCCAGGCCGAGACGGCACAGAATGCGGTCGCCGTCCCGGGCGAGTGAGGTGACGCCGTGGTCGCGGGTGAGTTCGATGACCTGCAGGGGACAGGCGGCGGTCAGGGACCATTCGACGCCGGCGGCGATCATGCCGTTGAGGATGACGGGCTTGCCCGGGTTGGCGACGAGGACGACCTCGTCGACGTCCCGCAGGGATGACGAGCCGAAGCGGCCGGTCGGCGATCCCTCATCGGCCAGGGAACGCAGGACGGCCTCGCGGATCCGCGCTGCGGCACCGGGCTCGACGGGCAGCGGCCCCAGGACGCGGGCGTCGATGGTGCCCTCCGGGGCCATGGACAACGCCAGCGACACCTGGGACTCGGCTCGCTGCATGGTCTCGGCACTGGCCAGCAGGCGCAGGCGGATCCGGCCGCGGCGGGCGAGGCGGTCGCGGCGACCGGACGCCCAGGAGATGACCTCGTGCAGCGCCCGGCGGCCCTGTTCGTCGGTGGGATCGTCATGGTGGGGAAGGCCGACGCCCATGAGAGCCAGTACGTCACCGCTGCCCAGCACCGGCCACGGGGGCAGCCCGCGAGTGGCCAGGAGCGCGGGGACGAAGTCGCCGCCTTCCCAGGCGTCGGCCTGGTCGATGACCGTCCGAGGGAGCGGGCGCATCTCGGCGCCCGGTTCGCGCAGGTGGGCGCTGTGGGTGGCGGCATCGCGGTAGAAGTTCGTCAGCTCGGTGTCTTGGAGCATCGCCGCGCAGCCACCGTCCGCCGTCAAGGGAAGCCGTTGCCGGGCTTGGTCGATCAACGCCGCGCCGCCGCGCCGCCCTTCCTCGCGATGGTTCAGCGCGTCGACCAGCTCGGAGACCATCGCGACGGTGCGGGGTGGGAGTCGGTCGCGCTCTTTCTTCAACCGGCCGGCCAGCCGGTGCCCGTACCAGGTGCGCAGCAGTGACTGGTCGATGGCCTCGCCCCGGGCGACGCGCTCGAAGAATGCCGCCTGCACGGTCTGCCAGGGCTCGGTCAGTTTCCCGAGTTGCCCCGAGGACAGGCCCGGCGCTCCTCCGGCGGCCCGGGCCTGGCGGGCGGCGGTGACGTCGCCGCGTTGCCGGGCGGCCAGCAGCCGCCAGACCTTGGCGTCCTCCGGGCAGAGTTCGGCCAGCTCGTCCCAGAACCGGTGCCGTACCAGCCAGGCACGCAGCGGCTCGGCGGGCGAGACCAGTTCCTTCAACCGGTAGACGGCGGACACGTCGTCCACCGGCACCAGGCTCACTGGCACATCGGCCTCGATGGCGGCCAGCAACGCCCCCGCGCCGAGGGCGTACGAGCCCACCCCGGAGGTGACCAGGCAGGTGCCGGGAGCGAGTTCGTCGAGCGTCTCGGCGACCGGACGGACCGTGTGCCGCATTGCCGGTGAGGCCACCTCCACCACCCGTACCCGGTCGGCGGAGAAGCGGCGGCCGAACAGGCCCTCGGGGGAGCGCAGCCGTTCCCGGATCCGGCGGGCGTGTTCGGTGAACGGTTCGTCGCCGAAGGGGTTGCCGTTGCGGGTGGCGATCAGCGCGACGGCATCGATGGGGATGCCCGCCTCGGCGAGCCCCCCGAACACCTTGCGCAGCGGCCTGCGCTGCTTTCCCGTCGCGTCCGGGTCACCTTCGATGTCGACTGGCGCGGTGGTCTCGCCGCGCCAGTCGATCCCGAGGTCGCCTGCCCCGATGGCATGCAACAGGAGGGCCATCCTCGACCCCATCGGCCTCCTCGGTCGCCGGTTCCGTCAGCCGGAATTCTCGCACTCCGCTCTTCGGGAAGGCGGCACGAGACGTACCTGCTGTGGTGCGCGCCGGGCGTGGCTGTTCCGACAGGAAAGGGCTATCGTCCCCGGCCATTGCTGGAGTCGTTCTTCTTCTCCGCCTCTTTGTAGGCGACCAGGGAAGGGGAGCCGGTGGGGTCGGGCAGTGACTGGCCGTGGCCTTTGGCGACCTCCTTGCCCTCCATACGTTCGTTGGCGGTGAACCACTCGTACGCCAGTCCACGCGGGTCGGGTGGAATGAGACGGCCGGCCTTCAGCTCCAGGGGACGGACGCGTGGGTAGTGCACGGGCAGGTCTGCGTGTCCACGGGCGGTGGCGAGGAAGACGTCCCGGATCTTCGGCATTTCGCCCTGGCCGAGCAGCTCCTCGAACGCCTGCGCGCAGCGGTCCAGGATGGACGAGGCGTCGTTGTCGGCCAGCGGGTCCGTCAGGAGGTGGTAGTAATCGGACCAATCCTGGCCCGAATGCAGCGTCGTTCCGTCCGGATCGATGTCGAGACGGACGCTGCCGAAACCGAGGGGCTTGCCGAGGCCGAGCCGGTGGAAGCAGTCCTCGGGCAGTCGCAGCAGCCAGATCAGCGCCCCGAGCTCGACGTCATCGAGGTCGTGGACGTCCACCCGGAAGGTGAAGGTCGTTCCCGGCTTCACCCAGCCGCGCACCGAACGGTTCTGGCTGTCGCGCTGCTCCTCGTCTCGAGTGACGAACCGGCCGCCGGAGATGACGCCGTCGCCCTCGGCGGGCTTGCGGGGCCGCCGGTACTCGCGGTGGCCCTTGTCGTTGACCGGCTGCTGGGTCGGGTCGGCGGAGCCCTTGCCGGCCGCGTCCCAGTAGTCGGGGTCGTCGGTGACGGCGGCGTGGTGCCAGTAGACCTTGCGGCCTCGCAGCTTCCGGCCCTTGGCCGTGTACACCTCCTCTTTGGAGGCTCGCGCCTTCACCGGCCTGCTGGGGTCGGACACCTCCGACAGGTAGAAGCGCCCCTGGGCGGGTTTGGGCGCACTGAGGACGGCCAGCGGCAGCCCGTCTCCGTCGAACTCGGTCACCGTCTGCCGTTCGTCGGCCGTGCATTCGACCGGGCCGATCCGCACGCGTCCCCGGTATCCGGCGGGACGGGTGCTCGACCCCTTCGGCGCGACCCAGCCGAACACTCGGTCGGCGATGGACAGGCTCGCCAGATCCGGTGCCGGGTGCAGGTCGTCCGGCAGCATCTCGCCGGGGGTCTCGGCCGCGATGTCGCGGGTGACGGTCACCGGATAGATGCCGGCCACGACACCTCTCTTCAGCCGGACGTAACACAGCGCCCCAGGGTGCAGTTCGCTGCGCTCCTGCTGCCATAGGTGCGCGCTCCAGCCGAGCTTTCCGGGCTCGTCGCCCAGCCGCTTGCCCGGCTCGTCCTTCGCTCCGTCCCGGCCCCAGATCTCCCCGGGGTCGTGCGCGTCGCCGTAACTGCGCATGAGGGCGTTCCACCGCTCGTGCATCGCTGTGGTGATCGCGGGCCGCTGAGGGTCCTTGGACACCAAGAAGACCCGCTCATGCGTCTTGCCGGGGGCGTTGTTCCCGGTGACGCACACATAGCCGTGCTTCCAGTCCTTGGCACCGTCGGGCGGCGGCCCCTTCCTGATGTCGGTGACCGTGCTGACGTTCCCCTTCTTCTTGATGCGCACGTGCACCTCGTCCAGAGGCTCAGGGGCGGCCCCACCGGGATACCTGGGCAAATCCTTGGAGGAGTCCTTGGAGGGGTAGTAGGGGAGCCGGGCCACCGCTTCGTGGATCTCCAACCTGGTGCCGTCGTTGCTCACCCTCGCCGGTTTCATGGACAGCGCGTCCTCGGCGGTCCGCCGCCATCCCAGGGGCAGGTCGTTGGAGTGGAACACCCCGAACCGGGAGCCGGTGATGGCCTCGTACGCCGACCGCAGCATCCCCTTGACCGAGGTCGCCGGCAGGTACGGCTTCCCCCGTCGGGTCAGCACCGGGTAGACGCGGTGCTCCTGCGCCCCGGACTCGGGGGCGACGTCGCGGGCGGTGTCGAGCAGCAGCAGGGGTGTGCGCACCGTGAGCGTGACGGCGATCGACCCGGTCCAGCAGTCTTCGTGCAGCCGGTCGTGCCCGCGAGGCTTGGAGTCCTCACCCAGCGGTCCGGGCAGCCCCGCTCGGGGCGGCGCCGGAACGAAGGTGTAGGGATTGAGGAACTTCGCCTTCGGATCCGACACGTAGGTGGTCTCGGACTTTTTCTTCGAAGTGGTGTTCCCTCGGCGCCCTCCCCCACCGTTGCCGGACGAGCCGGAGCCTGGACGCTTGGTGGGGCCAGGGACGGGCCTGGTGGAACGCTGGTCTGTCATGAGGCGGTGTCCTCGGCTCGGGGACGGGTGATCGAGGTCGGGGCAAAGCCCAGCAGGCGTTCCTCCGCGACATAGGCGTTGCCGTGCCGGGGGTCGCGGGCGATGTACTCGCGGGTGGTCAGGGCGGCGTATCCCGGCCGCCGCGGGATGTCCACGGGGACGCGGATGGCGCCGATGCGTTCGGTGGTCAGGGTGGTCCAGCCGCCGCTCGTGCCGACCGAACGGCCCCACAGCAGGTACTGGCCCTTCTGAACGGCGATCGCGTGGACGTCACCGTCGCGTTCGGTGAAGTCGGCGGGAAGCGCGGTGGCGTCCTCGGTCAGCAGGACGGCCCGGCCACTCCCGCCGCTTTGCAGCCAGCGCAGCTCGGCGTTCTCGTTGAAGACCCGGACGTCGAAGGTCTCCGTCAAGTCGATCTCGTCGCGGTGGGGCAGCACCCGGCCGTCACGGACGAGGGCCACGTGGTAGCGCCACGGGGTGATGAGCAGTGCCACGCCGTCCGGGGCGTACGCCAGCACCTCGGGGAAGGACAGGCCGTCACGGGCGGCGGTGTGCAGGACGACGTTCATCAGCGCGAATCCAGGTAGGTGAACCATGCCTCTTCCAGGGCGGTACAGGTCTCGTCGGAGGGCCGCAGCGCGTCTTCGAGCGCTGTGCCGTCGGGCCAGGCGCCGCCGGTGAGGACGATCGAGTCGACCTCGACGTCGCCGAAGCCGCGGTTGACCATGCCGCCCAGCCGGATCAGGCCGTGCCGCAGATCGCGCAGGACGAGCAACAGCAGGGCGAGCGCGACGTCCCGGTCGGGGCCCAGGCGGGTGAGGTCCACGGTGAGGCGGATCGGCTCCCACTCGACGTCGTGCGGCTCCAGCACGGAGAACAGCAGCTTGTCGGCGGCGCCACCGGTCCAGCGGTCGATGGCGACATGCTCGGCCTGGTCCAGGCCGAGCGCCGACAGCCGTTCCCGCACCGCCGGGGGCAATGACAGAGGCCGCCTGCCGCCCTCGTCGCTGCGCGGTGTCCAGCGCTCTTCGCCGGAGCTCTTCTCCGATGCGGCCTGCTCGTCGTCCGACGGTCCCTGGAGCACCAGGTCCCACAGGTCGGCGGGCAGACGGGTGCGGCTGACGCACTCCTCCGCGATCAGAGCCCCCGCGCCCAGGGGGCGCTCGTCGCCGGGGTTCGGTGACGTACGGGCCGTCCCGAACAGGGCCCTGACGGCGCGCAGTTCGTCGAGCTGGTCAAGGAAGTCCCGGCTGTGCTCACGAGCGGGGGCGTTCACCGAGGCCCGAGGGGCGTCGATCCTTCGAGCGGTGCGCTCGATGAACTCGGCATGGCTGCGCAGGGCGCCCTTGATGGAGCCGCCGGTCAGCGCGAGGGCCACCGTGTCGCCGGAGGCCCGGGTGGTCAGCGGGAGGGTTCCGACGTAGGCGCCCTCCTCGCCCTCCCGAACCATGACCGGAGCAGCGGGACGCCACTCGATGCGCACGCTCAGCAGCTCCCTGCGGTCCGGCAGCTCGGCGGGGGATCCGGTCAGGTCCGCCGGCTCCAGCCGTGTCGGCTCACCGCTCAGCAGGGCGAGCAGTCCGGCAGGGCCGGTGAAGTCGTGTTCGTGGACGGCCAGCGGCGAACCCAGCAGACGGACCACGCCCAGCCCCCTGCCCCTGGCCCCGCCGAGCCGGATCTGCTCCGAGGACAACGCCGACAGCAGGGCGTGCAGACGTGCCCTGTCCCGGTCCTGGTGCTTCGCGATCGTCTCGATATCGAGCTCCAGCCGCAGGTAGTGGCCAGGTGGAACGACGGTACGGGCGTACAGGAACTCGGTTGCCGCCGCCCCGGTGACCCGGTCGATGCCCACACCGTGCCGCACCGGCAGGGACGCCGGCGCGAGGGGGTCGGCGGGCAGCCCGTCGGCATCGGTACGGGTCGAGGTTGCGATGACCGCGTCGCGGATAACGACCCGGCTGGCCTGCCCATCATTGAGATCGTCGTCCCAGCCCGGCATCGGGCCGGTGTGCGGGGCCTGCCCGTTGCGCTGCGGGTCGGCGGCGCTCAGGACACGGCTGCCGTCATTGCGCGGCGTCTGTTCGTCGCCCGGTTCGGCGGAGAAGCCCCACAGCTCCCGCAGCGGGTCCTCGGCATCGGGAACGCCGCGCATCCAGCCACGCAACGCCCCGGCCAGCCCGGTGCCCGGCACGTACACCCGGCCCTGCCCGTCGACCGCCACCGGCAGCGCATCGGCCGGGTCGCGGGCGATGCCGCCCACATGCAGCGGAGTCCGGATCTCGAGCCAGCCCCGGACCCGCAGCCGCAGGTCCATGGGACGTCCGCGGCGCCGTGTCATCGTGCCTCCTGGGGGGACAGGTGGGCCTGGTGGCGGGAGTGGGCGGCCATGCAGGCGGTGAGCAGACTGCGCAACGCCTCGGAACGCAGCTCACGTTGCAGCCGCTGGGGGCCGTCCTTGGTCAGGCTCAACGTACTTTCGGGGAGGTTCAGCAGTTCCCAGGGCTGAGTGGGCGTGAGCAGCAGGTCCTCCAGGGCCTGCCGGGCGCCCGACTGCCTGTTCCACCGGCGGGTGAGCCGTTCGATACGGGCTCGGAGTCTCGGTTCGGGCTCGTCCAGGTGGCCGAACAGGGTCCGGATCGCGTTGAGCTGGGTGGGGGACAGCGCAGTCAGGTCTCCCAGCACCGGTCTGTCCAGGTCGGCGGCCCGCTTCTCACTGCACCGCCAGATCTCCGTCCGCCAGGCGGCCTCCTCGATGATCCGCGCCTCGGCGTGACCGGGCTTGCCGACCTCGAACGGCAGCGGTGTGCCCTCGGAGACCGGCGGCCGGGCGGCGCGCTCGGAAGAAGCGATGGCGGGGTGCGCCTCGTCGAGCAGCGGATCGTTCAGCCTTATCCGGCCGAAGCCCTCGCCGCGCCGCTCGCCGATGCCCGCCATCTCCACGGCCACCAGCGCATCAGCGTCGATTCGCCCGGCGACGACCCTGAACTCCAGGCAGCCACCGGCGGCGAACCCCAGCAAGGTGGGGCGAGGCAGCCGCCAGCCGGTATGCCAGGAGTCGGTGCGGGACGTCTCGAACGAGGCGTGCATCAGACCGTCGTCTGCGTCCACCGCCTGTAGGACGACCCCGGAGGCGCCCGCGGCGGCGAAGGCGTTCTGGAGCGCGCGGGCCAGATCGGCGGGATCCGTGCTCGGGGCCAGCCTGAGGTTGCGGACCAGGGTGTCCGACAGCAGCCAGACCTTCAGCCGATCGCCCTCTCGGAGTTCGCGGTGCGGTGGATCGGAGCGAACCTCCGGGACGATGGTGACCCTCACCAAGCCGTAGTCGTCCTTACGGGAACGCCCCAGCCGCCATTCACCCGCCAGCCGTTCGGGCCACCCCTTCTCCAGCAGCTCCGAACGGACCCGGACCTCGGCGGCCAGCACGGTGCCCGCCGCCAGCGCCCGGTAGACGTACACCCCGCCGAGGCGGGCACTGGGCCGCTGGGAGGCGTCGGCGATCGTGTTGTGCATTCGCAGCACGGTCCGCGGCCTGCTCAGGGTGAGCCCGTGCCCGGGAACGGCCGGAAGGTATCCCGACCGGACCCGCTTGAAGACCTCGTCGGATTCCGGCTCCCGGCCCGCCATCCGGTTGACGAACTGCTCCGGGGAGTCCTTGCCCTGAGCCAGCACCCGAGGCACGGGCCGCCCCGGCATGTCGTCGATCATCGGGGTCGCAGGCGTCACCACCAGGTCGCCGCGCCGCGCCGCCGCCGCGGCCTGGGATCCGAGCCGCGACAGCACCTCGCGCAGCAGCATCCACCCCGGCGCATGGTCACGGCTTTGGACGGCGTTGCCGATCGTACGGTCGTAGGCGATCAGCGGGGTCACCAGTTCCATCCGCAGCAGGGCGCGTTCCCAGCCGGGACCGGACGCCTGCGGTACCTCGACCGGATCAGGACCGGCCGGCTGGTCGGCCTCCGGCGGAGGGACAGGGGCCTGCGCCAGCTCCCGCAGCCGTTGCGGGCTGGGCGGCATGCCGGGACCGGACGGCTCCAGGCGGCAGCGTCCCGCACCGCGCCGACGTTTGGCGCCGATGCCCTCCACCAGCGCCGCTCCCGCCCACAGCAGCGCCAACGCGCAGCCGCGCTCTGCCTCGTTCAGGGATGCGGGCAGCTCGGCCTTTCCCACCAGGCTCAGGCCGCCACGCGCCATCTCGTCGAAGCGCAGCTTGTCCTCGGCGGCCGTTCCGGTGCATGCGTCGATGGCGACCCCGGGCCTGACGAACGTCACGGCGTCGCGGAGCTCCTTGCGGCCGACCAGCGCCGGCCCGAGCTTGCCGGGCAGGCGCAGCGGTCCTCGCAGCCGCAGGGCGGCCGATCGGGGATGCCGTGCGATGGCGTCCGGCTCCCGGGTCGCCTCCTCTCCGGGGTATGCGGGCTGGCTGCCGAACAGGTACTCGACCCAGTCGTGCCACACCCCCGCCGGGCCGGAGTCCAAGGCGTGGGCGGCCACTTCGCAGGCGTCCCGCCACACCCCGTTCAGCGTCTTGGCCGGGACGTAGGGCAGGCCGTGCTCATCACGGAGCACCCGACGGCTGATGTGGCCGTGCGCCGCGGTACCGGTGCCGATGTGCCAGTCGCTCAGCATCCGCAGCGTCAGCGAGATGATGACCGTGGAGTCGCTCATGCGGGCTGCTCCTGCTCGGTACGTTCGGTCCGCTCGGGACGGGGCAGGAAGCCGGTCGCGTTCATCGCGTCCAACAGGCCGGTGAGCGCCTGGCCCTCGACCTTCCAGAACAGCGAGCGTCCCTCGCCCGCCAGGTCGTCGGCGTCACGGCCGAGCCGATCGGCCAGCAGCCGGTAGCGGGCGTCGGCCACTCCGCGTCCGTGGAACAGGCCGCCGCGCAGGTCATGCGCCTGCGCACCGGACAGCACCCGGCGGCCGTCCTCCTCATCGGTCCGGGTCAACGCGGCGATGCGGCGCAGCAGGTCGTTCCAGTGCCGGTGCCTGGCCCAGCCGTGCGGATCCTTGGTGACGTCACCGACCACGTACGGCTGGGCGGTCAGCCGGGTGCCGTCCGGCAGTGTCGTCTCCTCCCGCAGCCGGGACAGTTCCGCCACCGCGCTCTCGTACAGCACGTGGAACGACAGCGCGCAGTGATCCTGACCCAAGGCGCCCTTGACGGCCTTGGCCTCCTTGGTCAGCTCCTCGGCGAGGCCGACCGCGCTGTGGAACGGGTAGTGCCGCTTGACGATCGCGACCCCGGCACAGGCTCCCAGCCCCTGCCGTTCCGCTTGTCGCAGCAGCCCCCCGACGCGCTTGTTCTCTCGGGCCAGGCGGGCGAACTCGGTCAGATACTGCTCGGCGAACGGCAGAGCGATCGACCCGTCGCAGACCACGGTCAGGTCGTCACCGCCGAGGACGAGCGGCAGCAGCGCCGGCTCGCCGGCGATCAACCGGAACGGCCGCCTGCCCTCGCCGTCCGGCTTCTTCATGGCGGCGACCACCCTCCGCAGCGCCTCGGCCGCGCAGTCGTCCACCCCCTGGGAGAAATCGCGCAGGTGACGTACGTACTCCTCGGCGGTGGTGTGGCCCAGCTTCTCCACGATCGCGGAGAACTCCTGGAAGACCCGGCCCATGCCGTTGCCGTCCGCGTGTACGACGGCCACCCACTCGGCCTTGTTGTTCAGCCAGTCGACGACCCGGGCCAGCCTCCGGTGGGCCTCCTGTTTCCCAAGACCGCTCATTCCCATCTCGTCCGCCAGGCGGTCCAGCGCCTCTGGGAACGCGTTGAGCTTGGCCATGCTCGGCGCGGAGCGAGGCTCGGGACGTTCCCGGGACGTGGATTGGACGATCTGGGCGGCGGGCAGCCCGCTGGACAGACACCGCGCGGCGATCGGCACGCCGGGGAACCGCAACTGCGGTCCGGGCCGGCTCATCTGCGCCGCCGGCAGCATGCCACGGGTCTGGCGGATGAGCTTCGCCAGAGCGGAGGCCCCGAGCCCGTCCCACTCCACGGCCTCACCGACAACGCCGCACACGTCGAGCCCCGGTGCCTCCCGCAACGCCTGAAGCGTGATCCGCGTGACCAGTTCCCGCCCGATCTCGGGCTCCCGGACCAGCGCGGTGATCCCGCCGGCGTTCGCGGTCACGATCTCCACCGGATGCCCGGTGATGGACCGGTGGCGTTCCTCGCTGCCGGTGACGGCCAGCAGCGCCTCGTCCAGCCACCTCTCCTCGACCCGGGTGATCAGGTGCGAGGCGCCGACGTTCTCCCTCCGCTTGTTGGAGGCGAAGATGAACCGCTGGTTGCCGGACGTGGCGATCACGACGACATGAACCCTCACCCCGACCCCCGTGCCTGCCGTGCCCTCGGATCACGACTCAACAGATCGTCCTCCCCGTCGTGCCGGACCTCCTCGCCCGGCCTCCGCTCTATTCCGATGGACGAAACACATCACCGCAGGTCAGGCTGACCGTTCGCGCTATGCCGGATAGGTCGGGATCCCTGGATGTGAGCCAACCAGGTGTGATCGGCCGCATCGGGGATTTGCCCCGGCTGTCGGCTGGCCGGAAGTGGCCGCCCGGACGCACCGTCCATCCGTACGTTGTGGACATCCGCGCCCACCCGTGGCCGACACGGAGCCGGGGCGCGACTCGGAGCGGAGGCCTGCCGATGACGATTCAGGAAGAGACGAACGACCCCCGGCTGACCGTGGTCGGGGCGTCCAACGCCCCGACCGGATCAGCGTTCGGCCGTGCCGTCGCCGACGGCACCGTCTTCCAGATCGGCGGGGGATTGGTGACCGGATTCGGAGTGGAGGCGGCCAAGTCGGTGATAGTCGGCGACCCCGCCGGACGCTGGTGGTTCGTGCTCCTGTGCGTCCTCGGGATCGCGCTCGTGGGCGTCGGCCTGTGGCTGAGGGCCCGCGCGGCGGCCAAGGTCCAGGTCGGCATCGTGGTCACGGCCGCCGACACCGGACGCGGCGCGGCCAGGGCGGCCCGGCTGGAGGAGCAGGCCGAGACCTACAGCCGGGACACCTGTGCGGTGACATTGAAGACGGGCCTGCGGTTGCCCGAGACCCGACCGTGGCCGCGAGAGGGGATCGACGCCCTCGCCGACGAGACCCTCACAGCCGTGACGATGGCGGAACGGCTGACCGCCGGCGCCACCCGGATCAACCTGATCCCCACCATGCCCCTGCACACCGGCTTCCGGTTCGGAGCCAGGATCGGGCACACCCACGCACGGGAAATCGCCGTCCACGCGATACGCCAGGCGGACGGCGCACCCGCCTACTTCCCCGCCACCACGCTGCGGGCCATGGCGACCACGATGGAGCCACTGACCGTGGAGCCGCTGGAGACCATCGACGGCGGCGACCCGTTGCGGGTCGCTCTCGCACTGGACCTGCAGGGCCGGGGCGAGGACTTCCGCCAGCCGGTCAGGGCGGCCTGCCGACAACACGGCATCGGCACCCTCCTCCTGCTGCGGAACACCACCGACACCCTGGAGGAGAACGCGAAGACGTTCGGCGCCGTGGTGGAGCAGACCTGCCGCGCCTGGCGCGAGGCCCCCTTGCCCACCGCCGCCCGCAACGGCCACCACGCAGTGTTCCTCAGCGGCCCCGTCGCCATCTCGATAGCCCTCGGAGCCCGCCTGGCCGCCGCCCACCCCGACCGCTGGACCGCCTACACCTTCGACAACACCACCAACACCTACGAGCCCTTCCCCGCCCCGTCGCCCTCATGATTCACTCCGTGCACAACACCGAACCCCTAAGATCATCAGCTCGGATTTCAGCAAACCCCCCGGCCCATCCGCACAACCGGAGGTCCGCTGCAAAACCACCCCGTTCAGCCCCGCCCCCGCCATCACCCACCTGCGGCTTTACTCTGGGGGTCCTCATCAGCCCTACGAGGGGTCGCAACACCGTGAGCGTCTCGGAGAACTCCCACCGACCCTCCGGGTCCTCATCAGCCCTACGAGGGGTCGCAACGCCGAGAGCCGCCGGTCGAGGAACACCAGCACATGGTCCTCATCAGCCCTACGAGGGGTCGCAACAGCGGCTTGCCCGGCCCGCACGTCGAGCCGCGCGGGGTCCTCATCAGCCCTACGAGGGGTCGCAACAGGACGTACTCCAACAGCCGGTAGCTGGTGATCGCGGTCCTCATCAGCCCTACGAGGGGTCGCAACGCGGCGTAGCGGTCGCCGGTGCGGCGGGTGACGCCGATGGTCCTCATCAGCCCTACGAGGGGTCGCAACGTGACGATCACCACGACGATCTCGTCGGGCCGCCAGGCGTCCTCATCAGCCCTACGAGGAGTCGCAACCGAGAACTGACACAGACTCATTGCTGTTGCTCCTGAGGGTCCTCATCAGCCCTACGAGGGGTCGCAACAACCACTGGGCGTACCAGGCGTCGTCGGCCTGCGACAGGTCCTCATCAGCCCTACGAGGGGTCGTAACTTGCACCCCTGACGCACCTCGCTCACCCGGCATTCTTGTTGGCTCTATGAGAGGCCGCAGTCCCCAGTGCTGGCGAGGCTCAGTTCATAGTCATCGACGCGCCTGGTGGGCTGCGGCTTTGGACGCTGCACGAGAGTGGGCGGGGTCTCATCCGCTTGCATCGCTCCGGCGAAGACTGTGCTCTCCGGCCTCCTGGAGGGCGGTGAGCTGTCGAAGCACGTCGCGCCCGGGTCGTCCTTCGTCCATCAGTACGTGGTGGAAGGCGCTCACGGAGGACCGAGGGGGGCCGGATGGGCACGGGCGGGGTGTCCTGGGTGGCGTGCTTGCCGCCGAACAGGACCCGAATGGTGTATTTGGGTGATTTTCGGTTTTTGGATCTTGTTTGGGATTCTTGGAATTGTTGATCTTGGGGTCGTTGGATTGGGGGTGGCGAATTTGTCGGTGGTGGGTCGTACCGTTTGTGGAAATCTGAGGAAGGAGTGGCTGTGCGGTTGCAGGTGGAGTTCGTGACGTCTGCGGAGGCCATTCCGTGGTCGGCGGTGTTGTCGCCTGGGCGGTCGCTGGTCTATGACCTGCTGGCTCGTACGGCGCCGGAGTTGGGGCGGAAGCTGCACGAGTCCGGGTGGGGGCCGCACGGGATGACGCCGTTCGGGTACGGGGCGCCGATGTTCCCGGAGGCGAGACGGCAGCGGGGGGTGTACGCGGCCGGGGGCAAGGGCTTCCTGGAGCTGGGGAGTCCGCTGCTGGCGGTGGTGGAGGCCTGGGCGACGGGGTTGCGGCAGCGGGAGCTGATCGACTGGGGCGGGGTGGCGTTCCGGCTGCTGGGGGTCACGATCGTGGACGCGCCGGCGTTCGCCGCGGGACGGGCGCGGTTGAGGACGGCCACGCCGGTCGTCATGAAGGGGTCCGGGCGGGACGAGCAGGGGGTGCGGCGGTCCCGGCAGGCGTGGCTGATGCCCACCGACTCGGAGTTCCCGGCGTACTTCGAGGGGAATCTGCGTCGCAAGGCCGAGACGCTGGGGCTGGACCCGGACGTCAGCCTGGAACGGATCACCTGGATGGGAGCCCGGCGCACGTTCAACGTAGGCAGGGGGAGGAAACCGGGAGCGCCGATCGAGGTGGAGTTGCGGGGGGCTCCCGAGACTCTGCAGGCGCTGTGGAGCTGGGGGTTGGGGCAAGACAACTCCGCCGGCTTCGGCTGGGTGTCGGCGTGAGCCGGGACGAGCAGGCGCGGCTGGTGTTAACCGCGCATCCGCTGCAGCGCGTCGGGACCTATGCGGTGGCGGCGCTGGCCAGGCGGCGCCGTCCCGAGGATGTGGATGCCGGGGCGTTCGCCGAGGTTGAAGGGGTCCTGCGGGAGGATGCGGTCCGGTCGGCGCTGGTGCGGGACACCAAGCGGGACTTCTGGCTCAAGTGCAGTTTCTCGGTCTTCCCGAACTCGCCGATGGCGCATCCCAGCAACGGGAAGAAGGACGACGAGACGATCAGGTCCGCCGTTCGGCGGTGGCGGACGATGCCGGACCCTACGGGCTGGCCGGACGCCGACTGTGTGCTGTGCGGTCGGCAGGCGGTGGAGTTCTTCGGCAAGGTGGACGTTCCGCTGGCGGAGAGCGACATCTATCGCAACACCACTCCGCGTGGTCATGACGGGATGGCGTTGTGCTGGCCGTGCGTGGTCTGCTTCTACGCCCTCCCGTACGGCTGCCGGCTGACCGGTGGGCCGCTGACCGCCCTGCACAGCTGGCATGACGCGTTCCTCGGCGGAACGACGGCCCGCCGGGTCGGGCACAACCGGCAGTCGTTCACGCTGGGCGGCTCCCCGCGGGACAAGACGGTCGACAGCGAGGTGGTCGCGCTCTGGGAGCTGCGCCGCTACGGGGAGCCGATCAGGTCGGGCGTGGAGCTGCTGGTCTTCACCAACAACAACCGCGGGCAGGCGCTGACCATCGAGTCCATGGAGCAGCCGCTGGCCGAATGGCTGCGCCGCACCATGCGGTCTCCCCAGCTCAAGCGAGGCTTCAAAGCCCTGCTCGGGGCCCACTGGACGCCCAGACAAACCGCGGCTGTCGGGCTGGCCCGCAACGCGTTCCGTGAACCGGCCAGGATCCTCGGCGCGGCGGCCCGGCTGCTGGCCGAACGTGGTGAACGCGGCGTCATTCCCGACTACACGGCCGACCTCGCCGAGCTGTGCCGTTCCTTCGCCATCGAGGTGATGAGCATGAACCCCAAGGACATGACCGAGATCCAGGCGACCGCGGCCAGGGTCGCCACCGTGCTGGGCACCCAGGAGAGCGGCGGGAGGCTCAAGGAGTTCTACGCCACGCTCAAGGAGCCCGCCCGGATGCGGCACTGGCTGATGAGACGGGGCGTCGACTGGGCGCTGGTCGGGCCGAAGGACGCCGACGGCCCACTGATGACCAGCCGTGCCATGGAGCTGCTGTTCGACCCCGACCCCGACATCCAGGCGTGGCTCAACCGGCAGATGCTGCTGGTCGCCGTGCTGGAGGAGCTGCACACCCGGGGCTGGCGGCCCAAGGACGGAGCGCAGGTGGCCGAGGAGCTGGCCGAAGAACACGGTGCCGAGGGCCTGCAGGCCCTGGAGGAGGAAGTGGAGGCACGATGACGTTTCTGGTGGGGAAGATCGCGCTCGACGTGGTCGCGGGGGCGCCCAACAACGGCCTCGGCCAGGACAACGTGGCCAAGGTCAAGCAGATGCGGGTCGGCCGTGACGTTCACCCGTACGTCTCGGCGCAGGCGTTCCGGCGGTGGCTGCGCGACTCGCTGCCGGCGGACGAGCCGCGGTCCACGGTGGTCCGTTCGGGGAGCGGCAAGAAGCAGCAGGCGTACACGGCCGGCCGCCCCGACCGCTACCTGGACGACGACCTGTTCGGCTACATGGTCGCGGTCAAGGGGGCCGACACCTGCCAGCGCGACACCGTCGTGGCCAACGGCACGCTGGTGGCGGTGGCGCCGCGCAGGCCCGAGAAGGACTGGGGCACCATGAGCCGGGACTTCGCGGCGGGCGAGAACCCGGTCATCCACGAGCACGAGTTCTACACCGCAGAGCTGGCCGGCGACCTGCTGGTGGACCTGCCCAGGGTCGGCGTCTTCGAGACGGACGGCACCGGGCTGAAGGTCGCGCTGACCGCCACGGCCGCCACCGAGGCCGAGCAGGGCGGCGCCGAGCCGGTGGAGCTGTGCGGGACACGGGCGCTGCGGCTGCCGATCGACGAACGCCGCCGCCGCGTCGCAGTGCTCCTGCGGACCCTGGCGGGGCTGCGGGGCGGGGCCAAGCAGTCGCTGCACTACGGCGACCGGACTCCCGCGCTGGTACTGCTGGCTCCAATGAAGGGCGGCGTCAACCCGTTCACCCGGGTGCTCGGCGTCGAGAACGACAAGGTCGTGTTCTCCACCGACGTGCTGCGCGAGGAACTGGACGCCTGGGCCGACGAGCTGGACGGCCCGGTGCTGCTCGGCTGGGCGCCGGGGTTCCTCGGCAGGCAGCGCGCCCGGGCCGAAACCGAGCTCACCGACCTGATCACCGACGAACGGCTGGTGCTCGGCCATCCCCGCAAGGTGCTGAACGAGCTTGCCGTCGACATCCAGGCCGGTCGACGGGACGGCTGGTTCGAGGACCCCAAGGCGTGAGCTCGCAAGCGCTGGAGGTGACGGTCACCGCTCCGGTCGCCTCGTTCCGCAATCCCCTGTACGCGGGGGTGCAGGTGTCGTTGCCGTGCCCTCCTCCGGCGACGGTCGGCGGGATGCTTGCGGCGGCTGCCGGGGGCTGGTCGGAGATGGATCCGCAGACCCGCTTCGCGATGGCGTTCCGGTGCCGTGGCGAGGGCGTGGACCTGGAGACGTACCACCCGCTGGAGGCCACCGGGAAGAAGGCCGACCCCACGCCCCGGGAACGCGCCTTCCTCGCCGACGTCACGCTGACCGTCTGGCTGGTGGACGACATCCCGCTGTGGGAACGCCGGCTCCGGCGCCCCCGCTGGCCCCTGCGACTGGGCCGCAGCCAGGACCTCGTCGCGGTCCGGACCCGGTGCGTGGAGCTGGATGACGCCCCGGGCCGGCAAGGGCAGGCTGTGGTCCCGGCCGATCTCAGCGTGCAGGGGCGGCTGCTGCGGCTGCCCACCGCAGTGTCACTCGACCGCGGCCACACCCGCTGGGACGGCTACCGCTACGACACCTCGGGGAAGGCCGACCTGCCGCTCGGCCAGGCGGACTCCGAAGGCCGGGCGGTCGTGCTGCTGCCGCCGGCCCATCCCGCACACGCCGAGGCGAGGAGCGGCGAGTAGATGGGGCCGTTGCCGCACTTGCGGGCCAAGAGCGCACAAGGTGGCCGATCCGCCGAGGAACTCACCGACCACCTGCAGGCTGGGCTGGCGGCCGCCCAAGCATTGCGTGAACGGGTCGGCCGGATCGAGGCACTCACCCCTGTCTTCGGGGAGGACTTCTGGACGGCCGTGCTGCTGGGCATCCTCTGCCACGACTGCGGAAAGGCCTGCGAGTGTTTCCAGGACGTCGTCTGGGGGCGTTCGAAGAGCTGGGGGCAGCGCCACGAGGTCGTCTCCCTGGGGTGGCTGCCCGCGCTGATCCCTGATCCCGACCTGCGGCGGTGGGTCGCGGTGGCCGTCGCCACCCACCATCGGCCATTGAGTGACGAACGAGGACGGTCGCTGACCGCTCTCTACGGTGACGTGGCGCTAGAGGAGTTCCGGACCCTCGTGGAGCCGCTCCCACCGGCGGACGCGCAAGCGCTGGCGGCCTGGCTCGCCACGACAGCCCAAGGCGCCGGCCTCCCTGTTGCATCCACGCTGCCCATGGATGTCGTCGCAGAGGCACATCACCAGCTGAACGAAGTCTTGGAAACCTGGTGGCCGCCTGTATACGAAGACTCCGAGGGCATCGGCGCTGTTCTGCTCCAGGGAGCCGTCACCCTCGCCGACCATCTGTCGTCGGCCCACGGCTCTCTGCACTCCGTTCAGCCGCTCGGCCCCGGCTTCCCCGCTCTACTGGAACGGCACTTCATCCGGCAAGGCCGTGAACTACGTGAGCACCAAAAGCGCGCCGCAGAGGTGAACGGCCACCTGCTCCTGCGGGCTCCCACCGGAAGCGGCAAGACCGAAGCGGGACTGCTGTGGTCCAGTACGCAGGTCGCCCGGCTCATGAGCGCGGGCAGGGGAGTGCCGCGGGTCTTCTACACCCTGCCGTACCTGGCCTCGATCAACTCGATGGCCCGCCGCCTCGGGAAGCTGCTGGGCGACAACGAACTGATCGGAGTGGCGCACTCACGAGCCGCGTCGTACCACCTGACCACCGCGATCACCCCCGAGGACGACGAGCCCGACCGCGCGGACGCCGCCCACAAGGCGGTGTCCCGGGCCAAGGCCACCCGGCTGTTCCGGGAGACCGTCAGAGTCGGCACCCCATACCAGCTCATGCGCGGGGCGCTCGCCGGCCCGTCCCATTCGAGCGTTCTCGTCGATGCGGCCAACTCGGTGTTCGTCCTGGACGAGCTGCACGCCTACGACCCCAAACGGCTCGGCTACCTGCTGGCCACGGCCTCCTTTTGGGACCGCCTCGGCGGCAGCGTCGCGGTGCTGTCGGCCACGCTCCCGCAGGCTCTGGCCGAGCTGCTCCGGGAAACGCTGGGGGAGGACGTCCCCGAGATCAGCACTCCCGACCTCGGGCTCCCGCAACGCCACCGGCTGCGGATCCGCTCCCACCACCTGACCGACCCCGCGGCGATCGCAGAGATCGGCGAACGGATCCGCGGAGGCCGTTCCGTCCTGGTCGTCGCCAACAACATCAAGGACGCCCAGCACTTGTTCGACGAACTCGCGCCTGTCGCCGGGGACGACTCCGATGCCGCGGTACTCCTGCACTCCCGCTTCCGCCGGAAGGACCGCCTGAACATCGAGGAACGGCTCCGGACCCGATACGGCACGGGCGGCGACCGCCGACCCGGTCTCGTGGTGGCCACCCAGGTCGTCGAGGTCTCTCTCGACGTGGACTTCGACATGCTGTTCACCTCGGCCGCGCCGCTGGAGGCACTGCTCCAGAGGTTCGGCCGGGTCAACCGGGTCGGCCTGCTGCCCCCGGCGGACGTCATCGTCCACACTCCCACCTACGCGCCGCGCAGGAAGGGGCAGGAGGACTACGCCGACGGCGTCTACCCGCGCGAGCCGGTCGAGGTCGGCTTCGACATCCTGCTCCGCCACCAGGGCGCGGTGGTGGACGAGGCCCAGGCAACGACCTGGCTGAACGACGTGTACGCCACCCCGTGGGGCGGCACGTGGTCGACCGAGGTCAGGGAGTGCCGAAAGGCGTTCCAGGACACGTTCCTGACGTTCGGCCACCCGTTCCACGACCGCAGCGACCTGGCCGAGGCGTTCGACGAACTCTTCGACGGCACCGAAGCGATCCTTCAGTCCGACCTGGACGCCTACCGCGAGGCCCTGAGCACCGCCGACGGTGCGGCCGGACGGCTCCTCGCGGAGGACTACCTGATCCCCATGCCGCACTGGGCCGCGCCCCTCGCCAGCTGGGAACGCGAACTCGGCATCCGGATCGTGGACGGCGACTACGACGAAGACCGCGGGCTGCTGACCGTGCACGGCCCGGTCCAGGCGTCCTACCAGCTGGGAGAACTGATCTGATGCAGCCCGCCAACGTGGGCGGAGTCCACATCAAGTACCTGCACCACTGCCATCGCCAGCTCTGGCTGTACGCACGCGGCATCCGTCCCGAACACCTCAGCGCCACCGTCCAGCTCGGGGAGGCCGTCCACGAGACCTCCTACACCCGCAGCACCCCCGTCGACCTCGGCGCAGCCCGCCTCGACCACCTCGACGGCCGGCACTGGGTCCACGAGGTCAAGTCGTCCAACCGCCCCACCTCGGCGGACACGGCGCAGGTGATCCACTACTGCTACCGGCTGCACGAGGTGGGCGTCCCGGCCGCCGGCGGCATCCTGCACTACCCCAAGACCCGGCGGACCACGCGCCTGGAGTACACCGAGGAACGAGCGGCCCAGGCCGAGGCCGACATCGCCCAGGTCCTCGCCGTCGCCGGGGCACCGGAGTCACCGCCTCGCCTGTCACGAACCGCCTGCCGAGGCTGCAGCTACACCGACTACTGCTGGAGCGAATGATGCCCGCCGCCGGACGCACCTACTGGCTGACCACCCCATGCCGGATCCGGCGCAAGGATCAGTCCTTGCTCATCGAGCGAGAAAGCGGCGGGAACGTGCACATCCCCATCACCGACGTCCGCGACATCGTGGCCTGCGAACCCGTCGACGTGAACACCGCGGTCGTGTCCCTGCTCAACCGTCACCGCATCAGCATCCACCTGCTCGGCCACTACGGCGACTACGCCGGATCCCTGCTGACCTCCGACACCAGCACCTCCGGCGAAACCGTCCTGGCCCAAGCCCGCGTGGCGATGGACGAAGAGGCCGGCCTGCAGATCGCCCGCGACCTGGTGCTGGCCACGGCGTTTAACATCCGCCGCGTCATCGACCGAGACTTGCTCAAGACCCCGTACGAAGTCCTGCAGAAATCCGCCGCCGCAGCCACCGGCCAAGCCGGACTGATGGGCGCCGAGGGCATCTACCGCCGCTCGGCCTGGGACGTCCTGGACACCAAGCTCCCCGCCTGGCTCCAGCTGAACGGCCGCAGCCGCCGCCCGCCCGCCAATGCCGGCAACGCCTTCATCTCGTACACCAACGGCATCACCTACGCCCGCGTGCTCACCGCGCTGCGCCTGACGCCGCTCCACACCGGCATCGGCTTCCTGCACAGCACGATGGAACGCCAGCGCCACACCCTCGTGCTGGACCTGGCCGAGGTCTTCAAGCCCCTGTTTGCCGAACGCCTGCTCCTCCGCCTCAGCAACCGGGGCCAGCTCAAGCCCCACCACTTCGACACCGGCACCAACCACGCCATGCTGAGCGAGGCGGGCCGCAAGCTGGTCGTCCAAACCATCCGCGACGAACTCGGCGTCACCGTCCACCACCGAACCCTGGGCCGCAAGGTCGCCTACGAAGAACTCCTCTACCTCGAGGCCCTCCGCCTCACCCGCCGCCTCCTGGAAGGCACCCCCTACAAGCCGTTCCGGATCTGGTGGTGATCGATGTACGTGGTCGTCGTCTACGACACGGCAGCCGAACGCAACCCCAAGATCCTCCGTACCTGCCGCCAGTACCTGCACCACGTCCAACGCAGCGTCTTCGAGGGCTCCCTGAGCCCCGCCCAGCTCCGCCGCTTCAAGGCCGCCGTCGAGTCCTGCATCGACTCCGGCTACGACAGCGTCCTCGTCTACACCTATCCCCCCGGCGCCACCCCAGAACGCCAGTCCTGGGGACGCCCGCAAGACTCCCCCACGGACATCCTTTAACCCCAAGCCAAGATCACCATCAATGATTTCAGCAAACCTCCCGGCCCAGATGCACAACCGGAGGTCCGCTGCAAAATTGGCCTCCAACCCCATCCCCTTCCCCCGCTCAACCTGCCGCTTTACTCTGGGGGGGTCCTCATCAGCCCTACGAGGGGTCGCAACAGGGCGACGGCGAACTTCGTGGTGTCGCCCTCGGTGGTCCTCATCAGCCCTACGAGGGGTCGCAACGACGCCAGGACGACGTGACCGAGGCCGGTGGAGAACCCGTCCTCATCAGCCCTACGAGGGGTCGCAACATGTCGTCCACACCGAACGCGATGACCTTTTCCTGATGTCCTCATCAGCCCTACGAGGGGTCGCAACATGACCGTGAAAGGCGCGTCCGCACTGGCGTAGGCGTCCTCATCAGCCCTAGGAGGGGTCGCAACAACACCAGGCGGGTGATCACGCCGCCTCCCCGGGGGGTCCTCATCAGCCCTACGAGGGGTCGCAACGTGGGGCAGTCGGCCGGGTGCTCGATGTCCATCCCGTGTCCTCATCAGCCCTGTGAGGGGCCGCAGCTACGGTGACCGCCTGGTTTTCAGGTGGTTGGCGTCGAGCCGAGCGAGCCCATCGGCGCATCATGGGTGACTAGGACACGGATGGGCCCGACCCGGCCCGCGCGGCGGATCGTGGTGGTGGCAGTGCTGTCCTGTTGCCGCTCCTGGGCCTTCCGCGCGGGCCTTGCTGGCGGCCGTGGTCGGCTGGATCTGGTGGATGGCAGCCTGGCCTGCGGTGTGCAGTGGTGCGGCGTGGTCGGGGGCAGGTCCCAGGCCCTGACCGATTTGGGGAGGGCTGCTGTGGATGGTTTCGCGATAGGTCTCAGCGGACGTTGACGTGGTCGGCGGCGCTGACCGTGGGCAGGTGGTTCAGGTCGCCGGCGAAGGAGACCCGCCAGCTGCCGTGCTTGGTGGCCTTGTACCGCTTGCTGAACCGGCCCTTGGTGTCGGTGGTCACCGTGCCCACCTTCGTCCACTTGGTCGCGCCTTTGGCGCGGAAGTAGACGGTGAGCTTGCGCCGGCCGGTGATCGGTCCCCAGCTGGTGTCGTAGCGGTTCAGGCGTCCGCTCACCGTCAGCATCGCGCCCTTGCGGACGGGCTCGGGGGCGGCGTTGAACGCGGTGACGGAGGTACGCAAGCGCACGTCCACATGGTCGGCGGTGCTGTGCACCGCACGAAGTTCGGCGTCTCCGGCGTACCGCATCCGCCACTGGCCGTCTGTGGTGGCGGGCGCTTTCAGGGTCGCCCACGCGTCCGACCCGGTGCGGCCTTGTCTGACCGTCCGCCAGCGGACGCCGTCGGTGGAGAACTCCAGTGCCACCGGCGTGTTCGCCAGGCCGAACTCGGTGCCGTCGTCTGCGGAGGTCTGGAGCAGGCGCCCCCTAGCGGTCACGGTCGAGCCCTTGCCAACCGGTTCGGGGGTGACGTTGAACCCCGCGAATCGGGTGGGCGTGTAGAGCTGCACGTATCGTGCCGGGCTGTGCGAGGACACTTCGGCGCCTTCGCCCACGTAGCGTGCCCGCCAGTGACCTTCGATCCGTGTTGCAACGTGCGTGCGGAACTGGCCGTTGCCGTCGGTGAGGGCGTCGCCCTGCTGTGACCAGGTCTTGCCGTTGGTGGAGGACTCGATGATCACTCGGCGGTACGGCAACGTGAAGAGGCCCGTGGCCTCCTGCCTGGACAGGATTCCCTGCACCGTCACGACACCGCTGCCGGCCTTGGAGGCGAAGAATTGGATGAACTTGGTCGGGTGGACTACGTCGATCTCTCCGACCGGTACGGAGTTCTCGGTGAGGAAGGGGGTCGACCCGTTGCGTACCGACAGCCGTCCTGATCGCGGCGCGGGGGTCTGGAGCCGGAACGTCCCGTCCGCCGCCGTGGAGACCCCGTCGGGCAGGTAGGTGTGGTCGTTCTCGCCGGGTCCGGTGTCGAGCATGGCCTGGACGGTGACCTGGGCCGGCACCATCCCGGAGGCCGCCTTGCGCAGCACCCTGCCCTCGATGACGATCGGGTCGCCAGCATTGATGCGTCCGGTGGGCTCGACCAGCCGGGCGGAGATCTGCGTCTCCTGCGGCACCGTCTGCAGGTTCACCCATGTGGACGCGGTGCATGACGGCGCATGAGGGCTCGGGTCCACATACGAGATCACCGAGTCTGAGCCCGCCACGGCCTGGTACTCGAATCGGCCGTCGGCATCCGTGTGCGCCGCGCTGTTACGTTGCCCCTGCAGATAGGCCTGTGCGTTCACCACCGGTTCCGGGGCGTGGTCGCGTGACCTTTGGAAGGTGGCGCGGCCGCGGACGACGATGTCGCGATGGTCGATGTCGATGACGTCCGGCTGCACCGACATCTCGGTGAGCGTGGATTTGTAGCAGGCGGTGAAGGGGGCGAACCAGCCGTTCTTGACGGTGCCGTCGGCCACGTCGGCCTCGGCCTCGACGAAGGTCAGACCCGGCCGGGCCTCGATGTCGACCGGATAGGCGGCCCGCCACCTGCCGTCCTTGTCGTCTCCCTGATAGAGGGTGAAGTCCTCGACGACGGCGTACGGCTCGGCATCGCGCTTGAGGTGACGGAGCTTCACCCGGACGGCCGTAATGCCCTTCGGGGAGCTAGCCCACAGATCGAGATCGACGGGATGCGCCGGATCCATCCGGTCGAGCGTCGCCCAGACCGCGATACCCGTGTTGTCCGCCGCCGCGTGCCCGGCGATCGGCCCGACGACCATGCTGCCCGCCAGCACAAGGACGAGGGCACAAGAGCCAAGCCGCCGCACGTGGTCTCCGGGGGGTCACAGGTCCGGCATCAACAACGCCGGACCTCGTTTTCGATCTTGGTCTGACCCTACACATCGGACGGAAAGCACGAGGGCGAGATCATTGATGTTTACTCGGCATGACCGTCGCACACTGGCCGCGCCGCAGGAGGTATTCCGTATAGACGCAGGTCAGCATTGCTGATCTCGTCGAGTTTCGGTGGCTGGATGCCGGCGGAGGTCTTCTTTGCAGGATCGTCCGTTGTGATCTGCTCGGCGGCGAAGCCATCGGCGCTCTGTCACGAGGACGCCTGTCGTTCGTGTTCGAGGATGGAGTGGACGATGGAGTCGCGCCACTGGTCGCGGATGCGCAGGTGGTGGCGGATACGGCCTTCTTCGACCATGCCGTGTTTGCGCATGAGCTGGTCGGAGGTGATGTTGGCGGGGGAGCGTGCGCCCCAGAGGCGGTGCAGGCCGAGGTGGTCGAAGCCGAGGGCGAGCAGGAGCTGGAGCATCTCCGAGCCCAGGCCCTGGCCCCAGTGGTCTTTGCGGAGGGCGAAGCCGAGCTGGGCGCTGGACTGGCCGGGATGCCCGGTGTCGATGGCCAGGCGGGCGAAGCCGATGGCCTCGTTGGTGGAGGCCAGCGCTGCGGCGAGGGAGTACTCGGTCCGCGGCTGTGCGCGGGCGGCTTTGGTCACGGTCTGGATGGTGGTGGTCACCTGGTCTCGGGTGCGGGGTTCGAAGCTGAGGTGTTCGGTGACGATGGGGTCGCCGTAGATGGCAATGACGGCGTCGATGTCGGCTTCGGTGAACTCGCGGAGGACGAGGCGCTGTCCTGGGACCGTGACCGGATACATGTTCAGCGAGGTTATCGAGCGGCGTCATGGCCGATGAGACGGCACGGGCACTCAGTTGCGGAGCGTTGCCGGATGGTGGATCAGGTGCGCTGGGTGAGTGCGTTCCTGTCCGGCTGTTCTGCGTTCTGCTGAAAAGAGCTGGACGTGGTGAGTCCGGTGCCTGGCAGCCGTGGGAAGGGAATTTCTCATTCCCGCCGGGTTGCTTGAACCCGCTGCCAGGCACGGGCCCGTCAGTTGCCGGTCTGACGGCTCACCTGTGCTTGTTCGCTAGCGGTCTCGTCGTCGGCCTGGCAGTTCTTTCAGCGACCGTTGGGCAGGGCAGCGGCGGCTGGGACCTGGGTGTAGGCCTCGATGGCGAGCTGGGTGTCGCGGGCGATGGAGGCCGCCCGGTGTTCGGAGTGGCGTAGGGCGTTGTGGACGCGCATGACGCTGGTGAGGATGCCGCCGATGCGCTGGCCGGGTGGCAGGTCCAGGACGGGGCGGAGAGCCTCGGCGGCGCCGTCGAGGTTGCCGGTGTTGACGCGGGCGAGGGCCTGGTCGGTGCGCGCGCCGGCCTCGTCGCTGAAGGAGCGTTCGGCCGGGTCGGCGGTTTCGTAGGCGTCGATGGCCTCGGTGGCGGCCTGTTCGGCGAGGTCGTCGGCGCCGGGCAGCCAGGTGCGGGCGTCGGCGGCGTAGTACAGCTGACGGGGCCGGGAGAAGGCCATGATGCCGCCCAGGGCGTCCAGGTCATCGCCCCGGACGGCGTCGCGGGCGTCGGCGGCGCGGATGATGGCGGCTTCGGCCTTGTCGGCGTCGCCGAGGATGGCCCAGGCGCGAGCCTCCTGGGCGTGCAGCCAGACGGAGGAGGTGCCGGTGGTACGGGCGGCGGGCTGGGCGCCGAGCCGGGCGTAGCGGACGGAGTCGTTGGGCCAGCCCGCCCAGTAGGCGATCATCGACTGCAGGCAGCGGGTCCAAGCGCGCAGCCCGTCGTGACCGGCGTTGTCGGCGCACACGTAGGCGGTGCGGGCCTGGGTCATGGCCGCCTGCGGGTTGCCCAGGTCGTGAGAGGCCTTGGCGAGCATTCCGCTGATCGCTCCGGCCAGCACGTACAGCTCGGAGGTCTCGGTGGGACGCTGCCGTCCCTCCAGCAGCCGGAACGCGACGTCCTGGAGGTCGATCAGGTCGCCGAGCAGCGACGGGAGGGGTTGTTGCGGGTAGGCGGCGGCGATCCAGGCCACCTCGTCGCGGAGCTGGTCGAGGGTTTCGGGGCCGATGTTGCTGCCTTCGGCGGTGACGGCGAACCGCAGGGCGCGGCGTGCAGCCATGTCAACCTGCCTTTCCAGATGATCGGTTGCGGACAGCGCCCGCGGTGTCGTCGGGGGTTGGGAGATCGCGAGGGCGGTGCTGTTCTCGCGGGCCGGTGGTCCGGCAGGAGCCGGGACGGCGGTGAACGCGGCGTTGCAGCGGATCAGCACGGCGCGTTCGTGCTCGTCAAGCCGGTCGAGCGCCGTGGGGGACAGCAACCGCAGCGGGCTGGTGCCGTACAGCGACGCCAGCGTGATGATCTGGGTGGCCTGCGGCGGGCGTGAGCCGGCCGCCGGGAAGCCCTCCAGCCGGGACAGCAGCGGCTGGTCCATGACGGAGCCGGGAGCCGACTCGGCGTAGCGCTCCACGACCTCGGGCTGGGACCAGCCGAGCGCCGTCCGGAAGGACGCCAGCGGCGAGCATCCGGTCATCTGCCGGATCTCGGCCGCCATTTCCTCCAGACTGCGGCCCTGTCGTGCCATTTGTGCGCGTAACCGGTTAACGTCCCGTTTGCTCCACCCGCCCATAAAGATCTCCTTGTGTGGGGCTCGTGAAGCCAGATTCACCGGCGGCGGTGAATGCGGCAACCGCACAAACCGGGCACTGTCCTTCCCGGTGACATGGACCGATGCTCCGAAGAGGTGAATCAGCAGGTCAGGCGGGTTGCCGGGAGCATGGAAAGCATGTCGTCACGCCTGGTGACGGGCGGCTTGGGAAGGCGTTCACTTGGTCTCGGTGAACAGAACCCCACCCCTGAGGTCCGGGAACTGCTTCAGCCCTCGGAATTCCCGTATTCGTCTGGAGCCGTACATGTCCGTGCTCCCCACAGAACGGCGCACCCCGATGCCGCCCGCACGTTTTCGCTCCCACCCCCACGACCCCGACCGCGACCGCGAGGAGCTGCACCTGGCCGCCCTGCCCAGCGCGGCCGGCCACGCCCGCCGGTTCGTGAGGGCACGGCTGCACAAGTGGGACCTGGACCGGCTGGCCGAGGCCTGCGAACTCGTCGCCTCCGAACTCGTCACCAACGCGGTCACCGCGACCGGCAGCCGAACCATCCCCTCCGGCCACACCGCACTGCACGATCGCACCCCGGCGGTCATCGTCCTGCAACTGAGGCTGACCAGGCACCGCCTGGTCTGCGAGGTCTGGGACAGCAGCCCGCTACCGCCCGTTCCCACCACCGTTCCAGGGCTCCTGGACGAGAACGGCCGCGGGCTGTTCCTGGTCGCGGCCTACGCCATGGGCTGGAACTCCTATTCCAGCCCGGCAGGAGGCAAGGTCGTCCTGGCCTGGTGGAACCCGTGGGCGACCGACCGCGCCCTGGTGGCTGGATGAACCGCAGCCGGAGCCCGGTGACCGCCTGCGCAGCCCGGCCCAGCATGACCGCGGCTGCCTTCACGGCTGGAGTCGCCTCACTGCGTGCTTCACCCCACAGGGCACGACCCGTGCGCGTGCCCGGCTTACGCGACCATCGCCGCCCGTCCTGCCGACCACGACATTCCCAGGGAGCCTGCCCATGTCTATTCGACGGCGTTCGCTGATCAGCCGCACCACCCGGACACCGGACCTGGTGCTCGTCCTGCCCAAGGACCTGAACGAGAGCGAGACCCTGACCGACCTGGCCGAGGCCATCGGACAGTTCCGCAAGATCCTCACCGACCGGGTGGACCACCTGACCCGGGCATCGCAGCGCCTGCAGGGCGGCAAGGCCGACCTGGCCGATCTCCGCGGTCAGCTGGACGCCTACACGGAGGCCGTCGCCCATCTGGACGAGGAGATCATCACCCGGTTCGACCTGTGGGACCAGTACGCCCGCTGGTCGCGCAGCCGCACCGACCGCAGGGAGCGCACCTTCATCGAACGGTCACGGCTGTTCTGAACCCCGCGGCGGGCCAGGCCGACACGAGAAAACGCGCTTGGAGTCCCTGACCCGCCGCGGTCCCACCGGCTCCCGGCCACCGGCCGGTGAGCCGACCATGACGCCGCGGCCCTGGAGGAGCGACGCCCAACCCCCTCGGGGGCGTCGTCTGGGAGGGGTCCATTCCAGGGCCGCGGCCCCATCCTGGGCTGTCTGGCTGACACTGGTGCCGCCTTCTTTCGTAGGGTCGGCACCGTGACGGGCTCGGCGGCATGCATGGTCTGTGCGAATAACGCGCGCTTTGATCGGCTTCCGCCGCGTGAGCTGATCGCCGCCGATCCGTACTGGCGGGTGGCGCACGCGTTCGGCACCAGGCTGCCCGGCTGGCTGGTGCTCCTACCCCGCCGTCACGTGACGGCCGTCGCCGAGCTGACCGACGCCGAGGCCGCCGCGCTGGGGATCTGGCAGGTGCGGCTGTCGCGGGCACTGCACGCGGTGACCGGTTGCGTCAAGACCTATGTCGCCCAGTTCGCCGAAGCCGAGGGCTTCGGCCATGTCCACTTCCACATCATCGCGCGCAGCGGCCACATGCCGGCGGAGCTACGCGGACCGAAGGTGTTCACACTGCTCGGCCGCCCCGACGAGGAGGACCTCAGCACCGAACAGCGGGACGAACTCGCCCTGCAGATCCGTGAACACCTGGGCGAGCCCTCGCCCTCGCCCATGGCCTGACCTGGAGACGATCTCCCGCTGCGTTCTCCTCGCTCGGCGCATCAGCCGCCGATGCCGCGCGGGCCCGTACGGACTCCAGATGGGTCTGTCCAGCTAAAGGCACCTCTCTGCTCACTGCGGCTTGACACAGAGAGGTGCCGAAAACCGTACAGACCCGGTCGTGGCAACTCGCACCCGCCGGGACAAACCACCCAGGCATGGACCCTGGACCTCCACGCTCAGCCAACGCCGACCTGGAACCTACTTGAGTGAACGTGGTGATCTGAATCTATACTCACGTATATGCACTGGTCAACGTGTACATGCGGGCACTGGATGCCTGCGCTGAGTAGGAAGAGTTAAAGGTGATCTCATTCTCGGGGCCGGTTCAGCTCCCCGAAGCAGGCTGTCCCCAGAGCCTGCCCCCGGCCGGGGCGTCGGCGCGAGGCGCCAGCAGTTCGCCGGTATCAACGCGATGTCCACCCACCGCCGTCTCTGACGCCGTCACCTCGTGGGGGCGATGAGGACGCCTACTGCGCGTCTGGCAGGACTTCGAAGCCCCGCGCTGTGACCCCTCGCAGGGGCGATGAGGACGCGATCCGCAGGGCGGAGGGGACGGGACGACCCGTGTGTTGCGACCCCTCGCAGGGGCGATGAGGACCCGTCGCGCGTGCGCTGGCGGCGCAGTTCGACGCGTTGCGACCCCTCGCAGGGGCGATGAGGACGCCGACATCAAGGGGCAGTTCGCCGCCTACGGCGTGTTGCGACCCCTCGCAGGGGCGATGAGGACCCGACTACATGCGACGCGGCCGAATCTTGCTCGTGTCGTTGCGACCCCTCGCAGGGGCGATGAGGACCTCGTGGGACCTGGACACCTGGGACGAGGGCGACGAGTTGCGACCCCTCGCAGGGGCGATGAGGACCCTATGGCCGTAGGCCGAGGGCGCGGTGGGACGCACGTTGCGACCCCTCGCAGGGGCGATGAGGACCCGACTACATGCGACGCGGCCGAATCTTGCTCGTGTCGTTGCGACCCCTCGCAGGGGCGATGAGGACCCCCCAAAGTAAAGGCCCAGGCCAACGGGGATGAGGACGGGCTGATACGGCTTGGTTTTGCAGTGAACCTCCGGTTGTGCATCTGAGCCGGGGGGTTTGCTGAAATCGATGAAGACGATCTTGTGGTTGCTCCCGTCGTATCCCTACGCAAGCCCTGGTCTCCTGCTAGTTGACCACATGGTCTCGATGCTGTCCGCCGGGCACGCACAGGAACTCATGCCAGGCCCGCTGGCGGGCTCGATGCTCGAGCCAGGTCAGTGTGCGTGATGATCTCATCGACCGCTCCGCCGCGTACCGTGAGGCGGCTTGCGAGGCGACCTTGGTCGGGGCGGTGTCATGGTGGCCGTCCACGGCGAAGCCCACACACCGCGAGAGAGCAGGTCCAGGATCGAGGGCAGTAGATGTCAATGAAGCTCGAATCTTGATCCCCTGGCGACGGGCGGGTTCCAGTACTTGTCGCAACACTCCTGCTATGTGAAGGGGTGTGGAGTTGGGGCGGCGGGGACGTAAGCGGCAGTTGGAGCTCGAGGACGAGTACTGGAGGCTGATCCTGGCCGGTGTCGGGACGGTCGAGGCGTGCCGCCGGGTGGGGATCGGCCGCAAGACCGGATACCGGTGGCGGGCCGAGCGGGGCGGCATCCTTCTCGCGCGGGTGGCCGAGGCGTCCCGCTCGTCGCGGTACCTGTCGCTGCTGGAGCGACAGCGCATCGCCACCCTGCATGAGCGTGGCCACGGCGTGCGCGAGATCGCCCGCGCCCGGCCAACGCACGGCGCGAACGCGCCGGCAAGCTGATGCAGGACGGCGCGCTGCGCTCCCTGGTGCAGGCCAAGCTGGAGCTGGAGTGGAGCCCGCAGTAGATAGCCGCGTGACTGCGCGTCGAGCACCCCGGCAAGTCTGGGTGGCATGTCTGTCACGAGACCATCTGTCAGACCCTCTGCTATGGAGCTGGACGTCAGGCACACGGGTCGTTGGCGTGAGCCCCCAGGCGATGAGGCCGGTTCATCCTGTGGGAAATCTGTGGGACGGGGTGGCGGGTCAGGCGGGGTCAACCCACGTCAGGTGAGGCGATGCCATGCCTCTGACCTGGGAATACTTCATGCTCCCAGGTCAGAGGCGTGGGTGATCCTTGTTCGGGACGAAGAGGTCGTGGGTTCAAATCCCGCCACCCGACCCAAAGGTGCAGGTCAGAGGCCGGTTCCTAAGCGCGTATCCAAAGGTTCTGCGTGTAACCGGGTGTGAGATCGCCGGGGTGGGAGGGCGTTGACACCGGCCTCGCCGGGGGTTGGATCGAAGTTGCCCGCAACGTCCACCCCGCCCGGCGAGGTCGTGGCCGGTATGCGCCCGCTCAGTGTGTTCGCCAACCGCTCGGACGTCCAGGTGCACCAGTTGCGCCCCGATCTGCGGGGCCGGTGGCGGGTGGCGGGTGGCGGTGCGGGCGGTGATGGTGCTGCTGTCGCTGCACGGTTTGTCGGCGGCGCAGATCGCCGTGCCGCTGGACCGTGATGCGGGCACGGTGCGCCGCTGGATCGCCCGGTTCAACGATCGTGGGGCGGCCGCCCTGGCCGACCGGCCGCGCAGTGGCGGCCACCGTTGGGCGGGCCGCTGTCGCCGACGCGGATCGCCGGCCTGCTGCAACGGCCGGGACCGCGGACGGTGCCGCGGGTGTGAGGTACCCCGGATCTTCCGGACAGCTCCCCAACTAGAGTTGGGGAGAACCGGAAAGGAAGGTCGTTGGCGCGACAGAGGCGGCATTTCACCCAGGAGCACAAGGACGAGATCGTCCGCATGGTCCTGGACGGCCCGAGACCGATCGCGCACGTTGCGCGTGAGGTCGGGATCCACGACACCACCCTGGGCAACTGGGTGAAGGCATACCGCAGAAGACACGGCGACGCGGCCGCCGCCGACACTGGCGGAGGCGAGCACAAGAGCGAGCGGGAACTCCAGCTCGAGCGAGAAAACCGCAAACTCCGCGAAGAGAACGAGTTCCTGAAAAAAGCCGCCCTGGGTTCAACTGGCCCGATGCAGCAGCCGCCCCCGCAAAACCTTCGGTTGGAAGACCCCCGCCGAAGCCTTCAACCAGCATCTATGCTCACCGAACAGCAACGTTGCAACGACTCCTTGAACCCAAGAACTACACCAGCGACGAGTTTGGCCGCCAGCTGAGCAAGTACCAGATGCGTCGCTCGGTAGGGCGGACCGGAGTGTGCTGGGATAATGCCATGGCCGAGTCGTTCTTCGGTGCCCTGAAGAGTGAGTGGCTCAGCCGCATGGTATTTGTCACACGCGCCAAGGCCCGCCGCGCGGTCGTGCAATACATCGAAGGTTTCTATAATCGACGCAGGCTTCACTCGGCGATCGGGTACCGGACCCCTCTGGAGGTCCACACCGAGTACCTGAGCCGACAGCAGGCCGCGTAGGTCACCCATCAGGACGCTGTCCGAAAAACGCAGGGCCCCTCACACCTGCCCACCGGGCGTCCGTTGTCCTGGGCGGCGAAGGCTTGAGTCAGAAGGGCGACGGACTGGGCCTTTGCGGCGGTGCGTCATTTTGCGGGTGCGGGAATTTTGGGGTCCAGAGTTTATTCACTGGTGTTGAAAAGCTCCGGGGGAGGCCCCTCGTTCCGCTGCAATTGCTCCAGCAATACATCTCGGCCTTGCAAAATGTGCTCGGTCATGAGGTTGGCTGCCCTGATCGGATCGCGGGCTGCGATCGCATCGCGGATCATTTGATGGAACAGATGCGAACGCTGGCTCCTGGCCAGGTCGAAATGGCGGAACGACTGGAAGACCAAAGGTACGTCGACTGTGCGGGCGAGGAGGTATCCGAGCCGTTGGTGGTGGGCGCTCGCGACGATCGCCGCGTGAATCTCCTCGTTCGCGTCGTGGACGGCGCGGACGCTGCCCAAGGAGTCCCCGGATAGTTGATGGATCAGGTGTCCGAAGAGTTCGATGCCTTCGTCGATGCGCTCCAAGTCCTCATGGGTGGCGTTCTCGGCGGCCAGGCCGGCGCCGTAGGATTCCAGTTGAGCACGGAGACCGTAAATGTCACGGACTTCGTTGTAGGTCACGGAGCGGACGACGGCGCCGCGGTTGGGTTCGCTGCGGACCAGCCCTTCGGCCTCCAGCCGCCGCAATGCCTCGCGTACCGGTGTTCGGGAAAGTCCCAGCTCGATACCGAGACGCTGTTCGACCAGGCGCGAGCCGGGCAAATAGTTCCCCTCGATGATCTGCTGGCGGATCCGCTCGTACGCGAGGAGTCCATTGCCCTTGATTCCGGTCATGGTTCAAGCCCTTCCAGGACACTTGCCGCCATGAACGGTGATCTTATCCGTTCAGCTCGCGGGGTCCTCGGGGAGCCAGTCACCACGCTCACCGTCCCACACCCGCTCATTTCGCCACTTTGCTCGGAGTGTCGTCTTGCGGATGCGGTGAGTGGCCTCCGTGCGAGGAAAGTCTGTCACGTACTCGACGTACCGGGGAACCATGAAACGGGGAAGTACCCGAGTCAGCCCGTCGAGTAGTTCGGCCTCTGCCGGCCTGACCCCCTGGTGCAGGCGGACCACGATCTTGATGTCCTGTTCGCCCAAGGGCGAGGGGACTCCGATGGCCGCGCACTCGGCGACCGACTCGACATTGAGGACTGCCGCTTCGATGTCCGCGGAGGAGATGTTCTCTCCGCGGCGGCGGATGCTGTCGGTCATCCGGTCCACGAAGTAGTAGCTGCCCTCGTCGTCGCGGCGGAACGCGTCCCCCGTGTGGAACCAGCCGTTCCGCCATGCCCGCACGGTGGCCTCGGGCTTGCCGAAGTACCCGGCGTTGAGGGTCCAAGGGACGCCGGTCCGGACCATGAGCTCGCCGACCTGCCCAGTGGGGACTTCCTGGTCGTTCTCGTCGACCAGGCGGGCCTCGTAGTAGGGGAAGCCGTCGCGCAGCCGCCCGCAGGATCGCCAGTCCCGCACGCCGTCCGGCTGGTAGAAGGGGAGGCTCGTCTCGGTCATGTTGTAGCCGGTGACGATGTCGACCCCGAACGCGGACGTGAACTCCTCGTGTGCCTCGATGACCGGGGCCATGATCACTCGCCGTAGCGGGTTGTCGGTGTGCTCGGGTCGTTTCGCGCCGAGAAGCATCTGGGGGACGGCGCCTGCCAGCAGGACCATCGTGCAGTTGTGGCGTTTGATGTCGTCCCAGAAGGCGCTGAGGCTGAACCGCGACCGGAGTACCGCGCGCCCACCGAGGCGGGCCATCAGATGGACCGTCATGCGTCCGGCCACGTGGTAGAAGGGGAACGGCACGTACTGTGCCTCGTGCTCCGCGCCGCTCTGCCACTGCTCGGGCAGGAGCGCCGAGAACTGGCCCCACGGCATCATCACTCCCTTGGGGGAACCCGTCGTCCCCGAGGTGTAGATGATGCAGGCGATGTCGTGGCGTGCGGGCTGCTCCACCGGCGCCGCGTCCGCGTCGGCCGCTGCGAGGTGCGCCTCCGTGGTGACCACGGCACACGGGAGGGACGCCGCCTCTGGCGGCACGTCGCCCGCGACCACGATGAGGGTTAGTTCCGCCAGGTCGGGCAGGGCCGCGAACCGGTCGAGGTAGTCGGGCTCCACGACGGCGACCCGGGCGGCGGTGTCGCGTAGCACGTAGTGCAGCGCCGTACCGATGAGGTCGGTGTTGACGCCGACGTCGATCGCTCCTGCCCGGGCGGTTCCCAGCCACTGCTCGACCGCGACGCTTCCGGGACGCAGCATGCTCAGCACCAGATCCCCACGGCCGACACCCGCGCCGGCGTGCGCCACGGCCCACCGGTTCGCGGCCTCGTGCACCTGTCCGAACGTCCTCGGGGTCCCGCCGACGGGGTCCAGGAAACCGCGGTCCGGACTGACCTGAGCCCACTCCGAGACCAGCGCCGGCAGGGTCGGCTCATCGATCAGCGCGTAGCCGCTGGGACCAAATTGTGTGCGATCTGGATCCTTCATCGCCTCATCCCTTGACGTTTCCCCATGTCGCGGCTCATTGTTGCATACAATCATCGCCATGTGAGGAGAATCGCATGTTCACGAGGAAGCTCAGGCCGGTCACGGCGGCCGTTGTTCTCGGCGTGGCGGCCGTCTCCGCGTGCTCGGCTCCCGGACAGGCGGAGCAGCCCGCGGAAGGGTTCCCCCGTGAGATCCGGATCGGCGTCCCGCTCGACACCTCCGGCCCCGTCGGCCCGGTGGTCGAGATCGGTCTCAGCGAGCGCGAGGGCATCCGCGTCGCGGCGGCGGAGATCAACGAGTCCGGCCTCCTGGGCGACTCCAAGATCGTCTTGATGGAGACCGACACCGCCGCCAACCGCAACGAGGCGGTGAAGGCCGTGACCCAGTACGTCGACAAGGGTGTCCACGGCATCGTCGGGTTCACGCTCACTCCCTCCTTCGCCGCCGCGGCACCGGTCGCGCAGCGCACCAAGATCCCGGTGGTCGCCGTCGGTCTCAGTGGCGGCGGGGTCGAAGAGACCGGTGACCTCGTGTTCCGCACGTATCCCAACGTCGCCACGACCGTCTACCCGCCGGCAGACGTGGCCTTCGCCAAGGACTTCGGCGCCAAGACCGCCGGGCTGATCTACGCCAGTGACAACGACTCCTCGGTCGCGATCAACAAGGCGCGCAAGGAAGCCCTGGAGAAGGCCGGCGTCAAGGTCGTGGAGAACGTCGCGATCGGTTCCCAGGACACCGAGCTGCGGGCGGCCCTGACCAAGCTCAAGGGGGCCTCCCCTGACGTCGTGGTCGCCAGCACCACTCCGGGGCAGGTCCCGGCGTTCGCCTCCCAGGCGGCCGAGGTCGGTCTCGACTCCCGCATGATCACCGTTGACGGCACGCAGACGCCGGCGACCCTCAAGGCGGCGGGTGAGGAGCTGCAGTGCGCCGTGTTCCAGGCGGTCTGGTCCACCATCAGCACCAAGGGGAACAACGAGCACTTCATCAAGGAGTTCGACAAGCGCAGCGAGCGCGAGCCGGACACGTTCGCCGCGGCGTCCTATGACGGGCTGTGGGTCCTGGCGACGGCCATGAAGGCCGCCAACTCCACGCAGCCCGGCAAAGTCCGCGAGGCCCTACTGAAGATCAAGGACCACCAGGGCGCGCTGGGCACCTACGACTACACCCAGGGCACCGGCGCCCCCACCCTGAGCGGCGAGGCGATGATCATCGACGGTGGCAAGGCCAAGGCGTACGAGAGCGGCCAGTCGTGCACGGCCTGACCCGCCTCCGACCGTCCCGCACCGGCGCGAGGACGGTGACATGCAACAACTGATCAACGGGCTCGCGCTCGGGAGCACCTACGTGCTGGTCGGCGTTGGCGTAACGCTGATCTGGGGGCTCCTGCGGATCCTGACCTTCGTCCACGTGCAGGTGCTCACGTGGGGAACCTTCGTCACGCTGTGGCTGCTGCGGACGGGGCTTCCGGTGCCGCTGGCGGTGCTGGCCGGGATGCTGTTCGGCGGCGTCGTCTATATCGCCATCGACGCGACGGTCCTGCGTCCGCTCCGCTCGCGGAACGCCGGCGAGTTCTCCTACGTCATCGTGACGATCGGACTGGCGCTGGTCTTGGAGACCGTGCTGCGCATGCTCACCGACGGCAGCACCGAAGCGTTCCCCCGGGACGGCTTTCCCCAGGGGGCGCTGCGGATCGGGTCTCTTTCGCTCCCGTGGCTCCACCTGGCCACCCTTGCGATCGGACTCCTGTGCGTGGCCGCCCTGTCGCTATGGCTGCACCGCAGCTCCTTCGGCCGTTCGCTCCGCGCCGTGGCCTACTCCCGGGACGACGCCGAGCTGCTCGGTATCAACTCCGGGGCCGCGTACCGGGTCGCGTTCTTCATCTCCGGGATGATCACGGTCCTGGCCGGCGTCTTCATCGCCGCGTCGACCGCGAGCCTGTCCTATTCCTCGGCCAGCCATCTGCTGCTGGTCGCGGTGGCGGTGATCATCCTGGGCGGCATGGGGTCGGTGGCCGGCGCCTGCGCGGGCGGCCTGATCCTCGGCGTCGTCGAGGTGATGGCCCAGGTGCACCTTTCCAGCGAGCTGCGGGACGCGATCGCCCTGCTCTTCATCCTGGTCGTCCTGGTCCTGCGGCCATCCGGCCTGATGGGCCGCGCGGAGGCGTCTCGTGTTTGATTTCCTCGGCTACTACAACGCCATCCTCATCCATCAGAGCCTGATCATCGGGCTGCTGGTCATCAGCGTCCTGATCGCGATGCAGGCGGGCCTGCTGAACCTCGCGCCCGTCGGGTTCATGGCCTTCGGCGCCTACACCTCGGCCCTGCTCACCGTTGAGGCAGGGGTCTCCATGACGGTCGGCGCCCTCGCCGGTGCCCTGACCACGGGACTGCTCGCACTGCTCTTCGCCGTTCCGGTGCTCAGGCTCAGAGGCATCTATTTCGCCATGGGCAGCCTGGCCCTGGGACAGGCGATCGTCGTGATCATCGGTGCCGTGGAGTTCACCGGGGGACAGCTGGGTCTCAACGCCATCCCGATGGGTGTGCCGACCGTCCTGCTGGTGGTGCTGGTCGTGGTCGCCTGTGCCGCGCTGGAGATGGTGCGGCGCTCGTACGTCGGCCGCGGACTGGCCGCGATCCGGCTCGATGAGCGCACCGCGCAGGGCCTGGGCGTCAGCGCGTACCGCTACCGTCTCGTGGCGTTCGTGATCAGCGGTGCGCTGGCGGGCCTGTCCGGCGCCCTCGACGTCCACTCCAACGGCACCGTCGCGCCCTCGCAGTTCGACTTCGGGCTGCTGGTCGTGATCCTCACCTATGTTCTGGTGGGCGGTGTCGGGCACTGGGTCGGCCCGGTGCTGGTGACCGCCGCGGTGATCGTGCTCCGCGAGTGGGTCGGCCTGCTCGGCACCGAGGTGGAGGACATCGTCTACGGACTGCTGCTGGTCGTGACCATGGTGCTCGCCCCCCAGGGACTGTCGGATCCGGCGATGTGGCGCAGGCTCAAGTCGAAGCTCCAGGCGAAGCGCGAGGCGAAGGTGGCCGCGGTATGACACTCGAACTCCAGGACGTCCGCAAACGCTTCGGCGGGGTCGTCGCCTCCGACGGCGTCACGTTCCGGGTCGGGGACGGCGAGATCTTCGGCCTGATCGGCCCGAACGGCGCCGGCAAGACGACCGCGGTCAACCTGATCACGGCGTACATGCGGCCCGACAGCGGGCAGATCCGGTTCGAGGACACGGAGATCACCCGGCTGAAGCCGCGGCAGCTGGCCGCCCGGGGAGTCTCGCGCACCTTCCAGAGCCTGCGGCTCTTCGAGGGCGTCACCGTCGCGGACAACGTCCTCATCGGGAGGCACCGGTGGTTCGAAGGTCACGTGCTGCTGCCGTTCCTGGGCGGAAAATTCGAAAAGTCCCAGCGTGCGGCCGCCCTCAAATGGGTGGACTTCGTGGGACTGGGTGACGTGGCGGCCGAGCCGGTCGACAGTCTGCCCTACGGCCTGCGCCGGAAAGTAGAGATCGCCCGCGCGCTCGCCCTGGAGCCCCGGCTGCTGCTCCTCGACGAACCGACCGCCGGCATGACCCGCACCGAGTCGGACGAGGTCGCCGGCCTGATCCGGCGCATCCGCGAGCACGGAATCACCGTGCTGCTGATCGACCACAACATCTCGCTGGTCAACCAGGTCTGTGACCGCGTCGCGGTCCTGGACTTCGGCAAGGTGATCGCCGAGGACGAACCGAAGGCCATCTGGCAGAACCAACTCGTCCGCCGCGCCTACCTCGGTGACGACGAGGAGACCATGACGGGAGCCGACTCGTGATCCTCGAACTCAAGGACGTCCACGCCGGCTACGGCTCGCTCTCGGTCATCCGCGGTGTCTCGCTCACCGTCGAGCCCGGCCAGATCGTCACGATCCTCGGGCCCAACGGAGCCGGCAAGACAACGCTGCTGAAGTCGCTCTCCGGGCTGATCCGGCCGACCGGCGGAAGCGTGATCCTCAGCGGTACCGACATCACCCGGCTGCCCGCCCACCGGCGGGCGAGACAAGGCCTGCTCCACGTCCCGGAAGGGCGAGGGATCTTCGACGACCTGACCGTCGAGGACAATCTCCGGCTTGGAGGGCAGCGGCTGGATCGTTCCACCCAGGACCGGCGCGCCGACGAGATGTATGAGATGTTCCCGGTGCTCTCCGAGCGTCGCCGCTCTCGCGCCGGTCTGCTCTCCGGCGGCCAGCAGCAGATCCTCGCGGTCGCCCGCGGCCTGATGAGCCGCCCGAAACTGCTCATGATCGACGAGCCGACCATGGGACTCGCTCCGATCATGGTCAGCGAGATCATCGCCAGCCTTCAAGGCGTCCTCGACTCGGGGACCTCGATCCTGCTCGCCGAGCAGAACGCAGCGGTCGCCACGCGGGTGGCCACCACCGTGCAGGTTCTGAGCAACGGCGAGCTGAGCGAGCATTCCGCCGACACGGGCGACGCCGACGCCATCTTCGACGCCTACCTGGCCTGACACGGCCCCGACCCGGAAGGAACACCACACATGACCGGCTCGGAATCGGGCATCGCATGGGTGAGGATCGAGGGCTCGGGCCCGCACAACCTCCTCGACGTCGGCGCGCTGTCCGCGCTCACCCGGAAGCTTGCGCCGTTCCTCGACGCCCCGCCCGCCGCGGTGATGCTCCACGGCGGCGAGAGCTTCAGCGCCGGGGCGGATCTGACGGAGCTCGGACGCATGACCGCCGAGGAGTTCGCGGGCCTGCTCGACGCCGAACTCGACCTGTACGAACTGGTCGAGCGGCTGCCGTGCCCCACCGTGGCGGTCATCCGCAAGTGGTGCCAGGGCAGCGCCGCCGAACTCGCCCTCGCCTGCGACATGAGGATCGCCGGCGAGTCGGCACGGTTCTGCCTACCGGAGGTGGCGGCGGGATTCCCGGCACCGGTTCACCGGCTGGCACAGCTGGTCCTGCCCGGTGTGGCCACGGAACTCGTCCTCACCGGCCGCCGAATGGGGGCCGGTGAGGCGGCGAAGGCCGGCCTCTACACGCAGGTGGTGCCCGACGCCGAGTTGGACGCGGCGGCCCGGCGGCTCGCCGAACGGCTCGCGGGTCTGCCGTCACCGGCGGCGGTCGCGACCACGAAGGCCTGGCTGCGCCAGGCCAGAGCCGGAGAGCCCTTCGACCGCGCCGACCTGCGAGCCCGCGCGACTTCGATCTTCTCCGACTGGCTGGATGGCCGGCGGTGACCCACCCCGAATCTCAGGACGGAGAAACACGAATTGCGTGCATGGCTCGTCGAAACTCTGGGTGAACCGCACGAGGTCCTCGACCTGCGTGACCGGCCGGCCCCACGGCCGGGTGCCGGAGAGGTGGTCCTGGACGTGGCCGCCTGTTCCCTGAACTTCCCCGACGTTCTGCTGTGTCGCGGCGCCTACCAGCAGCGACCGGACCTGCCGTTCACCCCCGGCTTGGAGGCGGCCGGCACCGTCCTCGAAGTCGGGCCAGGCGTGACCGGAGTAGCGCCCGGCATGCGTGCGATCGCGATCCCCCAACTGCCGTCCGGTGCTCTGGCCGAGCGAATCGTCGTCAGTGCCCAGCACATCTATCCCATCAAGGACAGCTTGCCCTTGGACCTGGTGTCCTGCCTTTTCGGCACCTATCAGACGGCGCACTTCGCCCTGCACAGGCGGGCGCGGATCGAACCGGGAGAGACCCTGCTGGTCCACGCCGGTGCCGGCGGGGTCGGGTCGGCGGCCATCCAACTCGGCGTTGCCGCCGGCGCACGGGTGATCGCAACGGCAGGTTCGGCGGAGAAGGTGGAGATCTGCCGCCGTCTCGGGGCCGAGGTCGCCATCGACTACAACAGTGAGGACTTCGTATCCCGGACGCTCGAAGCCACTGACGGGCGCGGCGCCGACCTGATCGTGGACCCGGTCGGGGGAAGCGTCCTGAGCAACTCGATCAAGTGCACCGCTTGGGAGGGCAGGGTCATCGTCGCGGGCTTCGCCGGCGGCGAGATCCCCTCCATCGCCGCCAACCGGATCCTCATGCGCAATATCAGCCTGGTCGGCCTGCACTGGGGCCCCTATGTACAGCGCGACCCCGAACTTGTCCGGGACACCCTGACCGAGCTACTCGACTTGCTCGACCAAGGCAGGATCCGTCCTCTGGTCGACAGGCGCCCGTTCGAGGCGGCCCCGGAAGCGCTCGAAGACCTCGCGCACCGGCGCACCAGCGGAAAAGTCGTCATCGTGCGCTGACGACGCATCCTACCCGCGCGAACACGAGACGCACGTGCGCCACGACCGGAAGGGGGATCGCTCTGAGGTATGGATGATCATCAACGGTAGAGGGAGTCTCGGGAAGATCATCCACTACTTCGGGGCTTCGCACTGACCTCGTGGGCGTTGTCGCGCGGCGGATCGTCCATGTTTCAAAGCGATGTGGTGTCGCTATGTCTGTCGGGCCCGACGCGGAACCGCCGCCGGGCTCCGCGACCGGCTCCGAGCCGTCGTCCGGGACGAACCCCCAAGGCCTCGAACCCGGCCAGAACCGACGCTGACCCGCCCCCGGCCTCCACGATGGGCAGGCCTGTCCGGTCCCGTGCCATCGGCTTCACGCGCTGCATGCAAGAACAGCGAACGGCCCCGTCTGCGGCCCGTGGCACGCCCGCCGGCAGCACCGTGACCGGTCTTTGGTCCCGGCCCCTCCTCATGCCCTCTCTCACCGGAACTTCCAGGCCTTGTACCTGCTTCTCAGCCTTCTCTGCACGCTCGCGCAGTAGCCGACGGCCTTCCGGGAGAGGAACGGGAGGAACAGCAGGACGAGCAGCAGAACGAGCAGTACCGGCAAGGACGTGAGGAGGGGGACCATCAGTTCCCAAGCGCTGGTGTCCTGTCCGCCGAAGACCCGCGAGGGCGACCCGGTGTCGCGTGCGTAGACGACCTCTCCCACGGCTTCCCCATGCAGCTCTTCTCCGGTATAGCGGACAGAACGCCGCACGTGTGCGTCCCCGGAGGTGAAGGTCCCCCACCAGCTCCAGCCCCCGTTGTGCGACGCCGTCTCGACCTGGAAGACACCCAAGGTCCCCCGGCCCCGGACCGCATCCCACGTCGGCTTGACCTCCGGCACTCCTAGCGTGACGGAGGCCCAGAGCAGCAAGCAGGGACCCGGCAGGAACCAGGCGACGATGAAAAACCATTCGAGGAAATTCTTCACCTTCGACACCGGACCGCCCCTTTCCGTGCGTCTGTCTCCTTATCTGAGAGGTGAGAGCCCGCTTCGGTTCCGCACCTCTTGGCGGCGGCGAAGTTGGCCATGGCGCGTTTGAGCAGTGGCCAGACGCCCTCGGCCGGGTTGAGCTCGGGAGCGTAAGAGGGCAACTGGAACACCCGCAGCCATGCGGCGTTGTCGGCGGCGAAGGTGGCCAGTTGCGGCGCCAGGTGGACGTTCAGGTTGTCCCGGCACCACACCACCGGCGCGTCCAGGTGCCGGTGGGTCGCGATGATCAAGTCACGGTAGTCGGTCCAGGCAAAGCCCTTGGGTTCGCTCTTGCGTCCGTGGTGCAGGCGCAGCACGGAGAACAGGTGCGGCCGGCCGCCGGGGCGGAAGCACACCACGCCGGCCATGCTCACCCGGCCGCCGCCTCGGCCGCGCACCACCACCTGCGGCCGCGTCCCGCGTGGTGCCCAGTGTTGAGCGCGGAGAAAGTGACAGTGGTATGCGCGGAATTAGTGTCAGTGGATCCAACCGCCACGAGGGAAGGGACCCCGATCCGCGAGCGCGTCAGTGTGTGTCACCAGTCATGTGCGTCAGCCTGGCGAGCGTGCGCGCCAGCAATCCGTGAGCTTGCAAAGAGCTCTCAGTGTGAAGGAGGTAGCTCACCGCGAGCGAGGACTGCCGGGCGGCGTCGCGTTGTTGACGGGCTCCGCGACCGATGGTCATAAGGCCGATCGCGGCGCCTAGGGTGCCCGCCAACAGTGGGTGCCCGGTCAGCCATGCGCCACCTGCGATCGCGGCCCCGGCGGGCAGGTCCACCTTGACGTTGATCGACGCTAGCGCCGCGTCGCCCATCGCCCTGCGTAGCGCACGGCGGAGTTCTTCGCGCGGCTGGTCGAACTGGGTGGCGACGATGTCACGCAGGTAGTTCTCGAGAACTACCTGGTCTGTAATGTGGGGGAGGTCTTGGGCCAGCGCTGTGGCCGCTTCGTCCACGGCCCGGCCGAAGGCGAAGAACTCCGCGCCGTAGCGCCGTCGGACTTCGAGGATCTTCTGGACCGGGATCGTGTCCAGATGAGCGGGCACGACCACGTCCAGAGCGAGGAAGCCAAGCCGTTGTGCCAGTTCGCCTTGCGAGGGTGAAGGTGGCCGCGGCTGGTGGAGCAATGCGGCGGCGATGCCGTCGGTGGTCCAATCGGTCGCCACCGTGTAGGCATCCTCCTGGTCCGTGGTGGGCTGCAGGCTATTGGCCGCGGCGAAGTCTTGTGCAAGCACTGTGGTGTACACCGCGGCCAACTCTGCCCGCATCACGACCCATTCGGCGTAGTCCGCGTGCGGACGGCCGTCCAGTGCGCTCTCCGGCCAGCCGCGGTTCTGTTGGTGGAGCGCGCTGTGCCACAGACCGGTATCAGGCGCCACGGCCAACCCGGCCTCCTGCAGTGCCTCCAGGACAGCGGGTGCGACCTGGGTCACATGCACTCCCGTCAAGGGATGTTCAGCCCTCCTCGCCAGAGGATGAAGATTCCGCGTCCGCCGCCGCTGGAACCATCGAGCGAGCTCGGTCTGCTCGTTCAGGACGCCCAGTACAGGACGCACCCGGTCGGCGTGGTCGGCCGACAGGCGGACAAACAACGGGGCCACCGCGTCCACCGACCGACCTGGAGGCAGACGCACGATGAACTCGTCGCCGAGCGCCAGCACGGTGTCGCTGTCCCGGGTCCGGTAGCCGTCCGGGACGATGCGCACCAGCTTGGGCCAGTACAGCGCTGCCAGCTTCAGCCACCGCTCGTCACGCACGTGGAAGTACGGGTAGTACAGGGCGTGCCGCCCAAATCCAAGGCCCCCCTTGTTATGGGCGAGGGTGTGGTCTTGGTTGGTGGGCGGTTCATTTGGGACGGCCACCGTGGTCGCACCTTCCGGTCAGGGGGTGTGGAGCTCTCCATCTAGTGGCCCAGGCGTTCATGGGCCAGGGCTCGCCGGCGTCGGTGAGGGCCAGCATGGGCGGGCGGGCGTCCGCCGGGCAAGACAGCTCGCCGCTGCTTTTTCCCTGGGCGTGACTATGCGAGTTTTGGGTGCTCTTCGCGGAAGGTGCGGCGGTAGGTGTCCGGAGGCACGCCGATCGTACGGTTGAAGTGGCGGCGTAGTGTCGTGGCGGTGCCCATGCCGGTGGCCGCCGCGATGGTGTCGATGCTGTCGTCGGTGGTCTCCAGCAACTCCTGGGCATGGCGAATCCGCTGGGTCAGCAGCCATTGCAGCGGAGTGGTACCGGTCACCGACTTGAAGTGGCGGCCCAGGTGGCGTGAGCTCATCCGTGCCTGGCGGGCCAAGTCCTCCACGGTCAGCGGTTGGTCCAGTCGTTCGAGGATCCAGGGGAACAGGGCGGCGAGCGGGTGGTCGTCCTGGGCGGGCACCGGGGTGGTGACGAACTGGGCCTGGCCGCCGGCCCGGTGCGGTGGCACGACCAGGCGACGGGCGACCGCGTTGGCGATCGACGAGCCGTGGTCGAGGCGGACAAGGTGCAGGCACAGGTCCATGGCCGCGGCCTTGCCGGCGGAGGTGAGCACGCTGCCGTTGTCCACGTAGAGCACGTCCGGGTCGACCTCCACCCGGGGGTAGCGGGCGGCCAGAACATCGGTGTGCGCCCAGTGCGTGGTTGCGCGCTTTCCGTCCAGCAGGCCGGCGGCGGCCAGTACGAACGCGCCCGTGCAGAGGGAGGCCACGCGTGCGCCTGCCTCGTGGGCCGCGCGTACCGCGTCGACCAAACCGGCGGGTGGCTCCTCGTCGATGTCGGCCCAGCCCGGGACGATCACGGTGTCGGCGTGCTGGAGCCGGTCGAGTCCGAGGTCGGGCTCCAGGTGGAATCGGCCGACCCGTACGGCGACCGGCCCGCAGACGGTGACGTCGTACCAGGGGACCGTTACGCCGGCCGGAGCGGAGGCGAAGACCTCGTACGCCTGGGACAGTTCGAAGTGCAGCATTCCGTCGGTGACGGCCAACGCGACAGTGCCCATGTCCGGAATTGTATGGGTCATGGCGTTCCGGACACTCGTGGTCGGATGCCCGCCTCCATCAGGATGTCCGTGGCGGATCATTCGAGCACAGGGGAGAGCCCATGGGATCGGGGCAGATGGTGGCGGTATTCGGCGCGTACGGGCACACCGGCCGGTTCGTGGTGGCAGAGCTGCTGCGGCGCGGGTTCGTCCCGGTTCTCTCCGGCCGCGACGCCGATAAGCTGCAGGCGTTGGCGGCGTCCCATCCCGGACTGCGGACCCAGGTGGCGTCGGCCGACGATCCGGTCGCGCTCGACCGCGCGCTGGCCGATACGGCGGCGGTGATCAACTGCGCCGGCCCCTTTGCCACGACGGCCGCTCCCGTGATCGAGGCGGCACTGCGCGCCGGGATCCCATACGTGGATGTGGCGGCCGAGATCGAGGCCAACGCCGACACGTTCGCGCACTTCACCGACCGCGCCCGCGCCGCGGGAGCGGTGATCGTCCCCGCGATGGCCTTCTTCGGCGGCCTCGGCGACCTGCTGGCCACCGCGGCGATGGGCGACTGGACGGCGGCCGACGAGGCGCACATCGCGTACGGGCTGAGCAGTTGGCACCCCACGGACGGGACACGCGCCTCGGGTAAGGTCTCCCGGGACCGGCGGAACGGCGGACGTGTCCGCTATGCGAACGGGCGGCTGGAGTACCGCGCTGATGCCCCGCCCACCCTGAAGTGGTCCTTCCCCGACCCGATGGGCACCCGGGAGGTCATCGGGGAGTTCACGATGGCTGACGTCGTCACCATTCCCAGCCACCTGTCCGTCCCCGAGGTGTGCACCTACATGACGGTCGAGGCGGCCAGGGATCTGGCGGCCCCTGACACACCGGCGCCGGCCGCGGCCGACGAGCATGGGCGGTCCGCGCAGACCTTCCTCGTCGACGTCGTCGTACGTTCCGGCGGCACTGAACGGCGCGCTACGGCAAGCGGCCAGGACATCTACGCCGTCACCGCGCCACTCGTGGTGGAAGCGGTCGACCGCATACTCACCGGACGGACCAGGACCGTCGGCGTCGCCTCCGCCGGCGAGATGTTCGACGCCCCCGACTTCCTCCGTGCGTTGTCCCCGCACATTTCCCTGGACCCGCGTCCGTAGCGGCCGAGAACTCTTGAAGCCACGGCGGACCGCCATGAAGGCCGACCGGACAGCATGGTTACCCCGTCCGGTGTACGGCTTCGCATCACCGCAGGTAGCAGCCCCTGCCGCTCACTGATGTCTTTGCGGAGCCGCCAGATACAGGTTTGAGGGATCATCTGCCGACCGGTGGCCTGGTAAACCGCGTGCAGGGTCAGCCCGCTGCGGTCCCAGCCGGACGGGCGCCGCCGTTGGAGCCGAAGCCGACGGCGGGCTCGTTCCCGCCCTGTACTGATGAGGACCAGCTACTGAAGGTCTCCACGATCCGAGGGGACGGCCAGGGGGTCAATGCCCGTGAACCGTGGAGACTCCCAATAAATGATCTTGTGTTTGTCGGGCGCCGGGTGGTGATGAGGGCAGGCCTGGACCTGCCCGCCCTTGCCGCCCGTAGGGGCCGTGGAGGTCTCCGGGGCCGAGGACGGCGGCCGTAGGCCGTCGCGCAGCGATCGCGTCAGTGGCCCTTGAGGCCGGCGGCACTGGTCCATGCCAACGCCAAGAAGGCGGCGGCAGCCGGTCAGCCGGGCCAGGTGCGTTCGATCACCCGGCGTCGCGTCGGCGGGATCAGCCGGCTCGCTTCATGCTGTCGATCATGCCGCCCCAGGCGGGGCCGTCCCAGGTGATGACGAGCGCGGAGCCGTCCGGCTTGAGCTTCAGGGTTCCGCGCTTGCGGTCCTCGTTCGGCGTGGTGCAGTCCAGGGTGAGGGTCGGCTTGGCCGAGTCGGCGCCGGTGATGGTGCCGGGGCAGGCGAGTTCGCCGGTCGTCTGCGCGGTCGTGCCGGTGATCGTGAGCGTGGCGATCGGGCTCTTGTTGATCGGCTTCCACGTTCCGGCCAGGCCGTTGGCCTGCTCCGCCGGCTGCTGTGTCGCCGGAGCGGTCGCGGCCGGGGACGACGACGCCTGGGCATCGTCCGGCTCGTCGCCGTCGCCGCCACAGGCGGACAGCAGGCCGGCGGTCAGCCCGAGGACCGCGACACTCAGCGCCACGCGCATGGACGAGTCTCCTTTCTGGATCTTCACCGAGACGCGCACCATCCCAGCACATGACCCCCTGATCCTTGCAAATCGCCCACATACGGACCCTCGGCCGGCAAGAACGGCCGCCCGCGGGCGGTGATCGGCGGCCGGTCCTGGTGCCGCCCGTCTGTGGCAGGTGACGCAGAACTGTCGCTCGGGCAGTGGTCACAGTGGCGGCAGCGCGCCGTCGTGGCCTGTCCATGGGCCGTCCAGGCCTCCCTCGGCCAGGCCGAGGGGTCCGGCGCAAGACGCGCGCCGGCAACGCCGTTCCCGTAAAAGCCGGGTCCGGCGTCTTTTGGCATGCGCGAAACCGATGGGCCACAGCCCCCACTCCGGTGGCCTAATGGTGCAAGTGCGAGCGCACGTGCAAGAGCACTTACCGTCGCTCGTGCAGCGCGGGTGGCGCATCTCGACGCCCTCTTCGTGAGTGTCCACTCCATGCGTGTTTTTGCTGGTCACGACTCTGATCGCAGCTCTAGAACAACACAGAACAAAAGCGAGCATTTCGTATATCTGGTTTTTGCCGATTTTGCCGACGAGAGGCGTCTTGGGCTGACAGCATGTGGCCCTACAGCAGGGAACGGCGTAAATGCCGGAAGTCGACAAGAACGAGGAGTGATGGCACAAGATGTTCACAACCCCGTGGTGGCGGCCTTCGTCGCTCAGCTGCGGGAGTTTCACCTCGCCTGCGGGGCGCCGGCGTACCGGTCGCTGGTGGACGTCTCCGGGCGGCTGGCGGACCTGTATCCCGAGCAGGTGCGCGAGCGGAATCTGCCGAAGCTGTCGGTGAGCGCGATCTCCGAGGTGCTCGGCGGCCGGCGGGCGGGGCTGCCGTCGGCGGGCTGGGTGGTGAGTTTCGTGCTGGCCTGCCAGCGGCGGGCCTTTGAGACTTTCGTCATCTCGGCCGACCCGGGCGTGGACACCGTGCCCACCTGGATCGAGCGTCTGCAGCAGGCCCGCACCGCCCTCGCCCCAGAGTGTGCGGCGTCCGGCGAACAGCCTGCCGCGGGCGAGCGTCCAGCGCCGTACGAGCCCGCCCAGCGGGAGGGTGAAGCCGACACCATCCCCGACGCGACCGGCGTACCTCCGCAGGCGGCCCCCGCCGATGTCCTCGACACCAGCGCGGACCCGGCCGCCGGAGCCTCAGCCGCCGCAGACCCGGCCGCCGGCGCCTCGAACGACGCCGGCCATGACGACGGCGGTGTGATCCGCCGATGATCACCACGATGCCGCACCGTCGTGCGAAGACCTCGGTCCCAGTGGCCGCCGGGCCGCCGACGCGCCGGCCCGTACCGGTCATCGAACGACGGCCTGGCAGGCAGGCCGTCACCGCACCGATGAGACCCGCCGACCATGGTCCGTGCTCGGCCGAGGAAGTCACCTTGGGCGTGGCGTTGACCACGACATGGATGCTGGCCACCGGGCGGCGGCTGAACCAGCCGCCGCTGGCCCATCACCTGCCCGCCGACCAGCTGCTGGAGTTCTGGGCCGAACCCGTGTGAGCCCTCCGGCCGCAGCGGTCCTGTTCCCCGGGCCGCCCGTCCCTGCGCCCCCGGCGCCGGGCCTTGCTCGATCCCTCCTTCAACGATGAAGCAGGTAGCGATGAACACCGCGCCACCACCCGCCTTCGGCGACCCCCCGCCGCCCGACCTCACCCAGCACGCCGCCGTGTTGCGCCCGCCCGCACGGCAGTGGCCGGTCCACTGCGGCATGATCGCCTTGGACATCACCGGCTTCGCGCGCCGAGCCGACCCGCACCTCCAACTTCACCTACGGCAGGCCCTCTACCGCATCACCCACGAGGCCTGCCGGTCGGCCGGACTGGACTGGGACGCATGTCACCGTGAGGACCGCGGCGACGGGCTACTGCTGATCGCCCCACCGGCCGCAGGCGTCCACATCCTGCTGCACCCCCTCGTCGGTCACCTGCTCGCCGGGCTGCGCGCTCACAACAAGGTCGCCGGCCGTTCGGCCCGCCTGCGACTGCGGATGGCCGTGCACGCCGGTTTCGTGTACGCCGACCCGTACGGTGTCACCGGCACCGCCGTCAACCACCTGTTCCGTCTCCTGGAGGCCCCCGCTTTCAAGGCCGCCGCCACTGGTGACCTGGCCCTCATCGTCTCCGGCTACCTGTACGAGGAGGCGGCCGTCCACAGGCTTGGCCTGCCCGGCCCCGATCGCCTCACCCCGCTGACCATCACTTCCAAGGAAACCCGCACCGTCGCCTGGACATGGCAGCCCACCGGCCCTCGACCAGACCGCCTCGCCCGGGCGCTCCAGCAGGACGGCCGCCCACCGCGCCGACAAAGACGTCAACGGAGATGACCGCGGCAAGACCTCGGCCCGCAGGAACCGGCACCATCTCACGGTGGAAGAAGTCCATCAGGCTCCCACAACGCCGCGAAGGTAAGGACCGGCAACGGCCAAGCCGTCCGCGCTGTCCGGCCCACGGGGAACGGCAGCGGTCGGCACGGGGGGGCGCATGTGCCCGGCACAATAGGCGGGTGTGAGCGATCCGCGTCCTTCGTCCGCCGCCTCTTCCTCCGGCGCTGCGCCAGGCGTGCCGCAGCGGGAGGTGGTGCTGGAGGCGGTGTTGGAGCGCATCACCTTCGCCAACGAGGACACCGGGTACACCATCGCCCGGGTGGCCACCGAGCGGACCGGACCCGATCTGCTGACCGTGGTGGGGCCGCTGCTGGGCGCCCAGATCGGTGAGAGCCTGCGGTTGCGCGGCCGGTGGGCCTCTCATCCCAAGTACGGGCGGCAGTTCCAGGTGCACTCCTTCACCACGGTGCTACCGGCCACCGTGCAGGGATTGCGGCGGTATCTGGGATCGGGGCTGATCAAGGGGATCGGCCCCATGATGGCCGAGCGGATGGTCGACCATTTCGGCACCGACATCCTGCGGATCATCGAGGAGGAGCCCGCCCGGCTGACCGAGGTGTACGGGCTCGGCCCCAAGCGGATGCGGCGGATCGCCGACGCCTGGGAGGAACAGAAGGCGATCAAGGAGGTGATGGTGTTCCTGGCCGGGGTGGGCGTGTCGACCTCCCTGGCGGTGCGCATCTACAAGAGGTACGGTGACGCCTCCATCGATGTGGTGCGTCACGAGCCCTACCGGCTGGCCGCCGACGTGTGGGGCATCGGGTTCAAGACCGCTGACACCATCGCCCAGGCGGTCGGCATCCCGCACGACAGCCCCGAGCGGATCAAGGCCGGGGTGCAGTACACGTTGTCGCAGGCCGCCGAGGCCGGGCACTGCTACCTGCCCGAGCCGAACCTGCTCACCGAAGCCACCAAGATCCTGGAGGTCGACCACGACCTGGTCGGGCCCTGCCTGGATGATCTGGCCGCCGCCGAGGGCGTGGTCCGCGAGACGGTGCACACCGCTGACGGTCACCAGGTGCCGGCGGTGTACCTGCTGCCCTTCCACCGAGCCGAACGTTCGCTGGCCGCCGGACTGCTGGGCCTGCTGCACTCCGGCGCCGAACGGCTGCCCGCCTTTGCCGAGGTGGACTGGGAGGCGGCGTGGGGCTGGCTGCAACGGCGTACCGGCCAGCAGCTGGCCGACGAACAGGCCGAGGCCGTCCGGCTGGCGCTGACCCGTAAGGTCGCGGTGCTCACCGGCGGTCCCGGCTGCGGCAAGAGCTTCACCGTCCGCTCGGTGGTGGAACTGGCGCGGGCCAAGAAGGCCACCGTGCTGCTGGTCGCACCGACCGGCCGTGCCGCCAAGCGGCTGGCCGAGCTGACCGGCCATGAGGCCTCCACCGTCCACCGCCTGCTGGAGCTGCAGCCCGGCGGTGATCCCGCCTACGACCGGGACCATCCGCTGGACGCCGACCTGGTCGTGGTGGACGAGTCCTCGATGATGGACGTGATCCTGGCGAACAAGCTGGTCAAGGCCGTTCCGCCCGGAGCGCACCTGCTGCTGGTGGGCGATGTCGACCAACTCCCCTCCGTCGGCGCCGGTGAGGTCCTGCGCGACCTGCTGGCCGCCGAGGCCATCCCGCGCGTTCGGCTGCGGAAGGTCTTCCGGCAGGCCCAGCGGTCGGGGATCGTGGTCAACGCCCACAAGATCAACGCGGGCACGTCCCCGGCGCTGACGGGGTTCGCGGACTTCTTCTGGTTCGGCTGCGAGCCGCCCGAGGACTCCGGGCTGCACCCGGCCGAGGAGACCGCCAAGCTCGTCGTCGACATCGTCGCCCGCCGCATCCCGGCCCGCTTCGGCCTGGACCCTCGCCGCGACGTCCAGGTCCTGGCCCCGATGCACCGGGGTCCGGCCGGGGCGGGCAACCTCAACGTACTGTTGCAGGAGGCGCTGACCCCGCACCGCGACGGCGTACCCGAACGCCGCTACGGCGGCCGGGTCTTCCGCCCCGGCGACAAGGTCACCCAGTTGCGCAACAACTACGACAAGGGCAAGGCCGGCGTCTTCAACGGCACCGTCGGCGTCGTCACCGCCCTGTCCTCGGAAGAAGGCGCGTTGACGGTACGCACCGACGAGGACGAGCTCATCGACTACGACTTCGCCGAACTCGACGAGCTCGCCCACGCCTACGCCGTCACCGTCCATCGCTCCCAGGGCAGCGAGTACCCCGCCGTGGTCATCCCGCTGACCACCAGCGCCTGGACGATGCTGCAACGCAACCTGCTCTACACCGCCGTCACCCGCGCCAAGAAGCTCGTCGTGCTCGTCGGTTCCCGCCGCGCCCTGGCCGCCGCAGTACGCACCCCGGGAGCAGGCCGCCGCCACACCGCCCTCGCCCACCGCCTGCACCCCACCTCCTGATCCCGCCGCTGGTTGAGGCGCTCACCGGCGGCGGGAAGCGTTGAATCGTTGTGTGGGCCTGCCGCCAGCCGGCAGGCCCACGCCTGTCACCGATCCGCCGACATATCGGAAACGGAGGGTGGTTCATCGGCAGGCGCCGGGGTGTGATGCGGTCGGTGCCGCAGTGGTGACCGCAGATGCCCGAGCCCCGGCAGGAACCGACCGACGGCGGCGGCGTAGCGGGCGTAGGCGTCACCGTGGACACGTTGCAGGTAAGGCTCCTCGACCACGCGAACCTGCAACTGGATCGCCAGCACTGTCAGCAGCAGGCCGAACAGCGACACCGGGTTGGGCACCATCGCGGTCAGCCCCGTAGCGGTGGCCATCATGGCGGTGAAGATGGGATTGCGGGCCAACGCGAACGCCCCCGTGGTGACCAGCGCGGTGCGTTCGGCCTCGTCCACGCCGATGCGCCAGGAGGCGCCCATCGAGGTCTGGGCCGCCAGGGTCGCGGCGACACCGCCCAGTGCCAGGACGGCCCCGGCCACCTGGACCACAGGCCGATCCAGAACGTCGATCGGGGCCAGGCCGGCCAGGGCGGCGATCGGCCCCGCGGCGCCGATGACCATGGCGCTGGTGAACAGCAGCCGGACCCACCACTGCATGCTGCCCGGGCGCAGTCCGGAACCGCGGAACCCGGCGTCGCCGGTGCGCCGCCATTGCACCCAACTGCGGAGCCCGAAGGCCAGGGCGGCCCAAACGAGATAAATGATCAATGCGGCTGTCGCCATGACGTTCTCCAGGGTCGGTGCGGGGGTTACCAGGCGTGGTACCGGCGCCTGTGGCCCGGCCCAGGTCCGGCTGCGGTCCGGTCACCTCGGCGATGCTGATCGGCTCCCGTTCGGCTCACCTGCGCCCGCGCACCGAGGCCGCCCGAGGGTGCGTCCACCACCCGCCCTGCGCCCCCGTCGAACTCTGTCATCCGATCGTATGAAGATCTGTTCATAGATGTACTTCAGCGGTTTCCCAGTGACCTGTCAACCCGCAGATTCCGGGAACGCGCGCCGGCGGATTGCCCGGCCCCGCCTCCGCGGTCCGGCGGGGCGGGGCCGTACGGCGTCGACCCACTCGGCAGGTCGCCTCTCCGTGCCGGTGGTGAGAGCAAGACCCGTCCGTCAGCGGGTCATCCCGTTCCGGTCGCCGGCCTGGCCGGTTGTGCTGTGTTTTCGGGTGGGTGCGTTGTGAGGTCGGGGACGGGCGTCAGCCGGTTTGTCCGGTCGAGGACGTACAGGGCGAGCGCGGAGATGACACCCGTCAGCGTGAGGGCGAGCCAGGGAAGGCCGGGCATGCCGATGGCCCGTCCGGCGTCGAGTGCGGCGCCGGACAGCAGATTTCCCGCTGCGATGCCGACCCCGGACAGGGTGCTGTAGAGCCCGTAGTAGGTGCCGACCATGCGTTCGCCACCCAGTGTGGTGATCGTGGCCATCTCGAACGGATAGACGATCATCGTGGCGAGGGTGAGCAGTGCCGCGGCGGCCATGATGGGGAGCAGGGCGAGCAGGTGGGCCGGCCAGCCGGGGGACGTCGCGGCGGTGCGCAGGAACGGAGCGGCGAGCGCCACGGGCACGAACGCCCCGGCCATGAGCACCAGCCCCCAGGTGATGGCCCGGGCCGGCCGCCAGTGCCGCTGGGCCCATCCGGTGACGCGGGCCTGGCCGGCGATGGTCAGCACACCGGAGATCACGAAGATGGCCGTGACGCCGGCCTGGCTCGCGGTGGTGCGCCGTACCTCCAGCGGCAGCCCGAGGTAGACCTGAAAATTGAGGATGTAGGAGCCGGCCATCGCGGCGGAGAACATCAGGAAGGCGCGGTTGGCCAGCGCCTCGCGCCAGTCGGCCAGCATCGTGCGCCGCGTGCCGGCGGCCCCGCCCGCCTGCGCTGGCAGCGCGCGGATCTGCGCGACCGTCAGGACGGCGAACATCAGGCCGGCGGTCAGGCACACCAGGCGGAAGGCCACGCCGTTCAGGACGAGCCCGATCAGCGGGCCGATCAGGATGCCCAGTTGGTAGAAGGCGTTGAACGCGGCGAACGCCTCGACCTTGCGGTCCCCCGCCCGGTGGGTGAGGTAGGCGCGGACGGCCGGGTTGAACAGGGCCCCGGCCAGGCCGGTGAGCGCCGAGGCGACGATGAGGACCGGCACCGAGCCCGCCACCCCGAGCAGCAGGAACGCGACGGTCCGCAGCGCGCAGCCCGCGACGATCATCGGCTTGCAGCCGAGCCGGTCGGCCAGACTGCCGCCGATCAGGAACATCCCCTGCTGGCTGAGGTTGCGCACGCCCAGGACCAGCCCGACCAGGGCCGCCGACAGGCCCAGGTTCCCCGACAGGTGCCCGGCCAGGTAGGGCATGAGCATGTAGAACCCGGTGTTGATGGTGAGCTGGTTGATCAGCAGGAGCCGGACCGGACGGTCGAACGAACGGGCCAGCGCCAGGGTGCTCAGCATGACCCGCTCCCGTTGCCGCCGGACGCGGGCCGGGAGCTCCCCAGCGGGTCGATGACGGTGGTGCAGCGCGTCCAGCGCACCGGCTCACGTTCGGACGGGTGGGCGATCTGGTCGGGGTCGGCCGCGGGAGGCGCTTCCAGCAGGCGGTTGGCGGCGCAGTAGTCGTCGTTGTAGACGGTGTCGAAGTAGCGGTGCGGGCCGTCGGGGAAGACCGCGGCGATGCGGGTGTGGCCGGGCAGTGTGCGGGCCAGCCAGGAGGCCACCAGGGCGACCGCTCCGACGCTCCAGCCGCCGGTGGCGTAGCGGAGCGCGGCCAGCCGCCGGCAGGTCCAGACCGCCTCGCCGGGGGCGACCCAGTGCACCTCGGAGAACGCCCCGTAGTCGACGTTGCGGGGGTGGACGCTGCTGCCCAGCCCGCGCATCAGCCGGGGCCGGGCGGGCTGCCCGAAGATCGTCGACCCGATCGTGTCGACTCCCACCAGCCGCAGGTCGGGATAGTAGCCGCGCAGCGCCCGGGACACCCCGGCGCTGTGGCCGCCGGTCCCGACACTGCACACCAGCACGTCGATGCGGCCGAGCTGCCCGGCGAGCTCGGCCGCCAGGCCCTGGTAGGCGGTGACGTTGTCGGGGTTGTTGTACTGGTCCGGCCAGTAGGCCCCCGGCGCCATCAGCGACTCGACCCGTTCCCGGCGCGCCTGCTGCCAGCCGCCGCGTGGGTGCGGCCGGTCGACCATCTCGATGCGCGCGCCGTAGGCGCCCAGCAGGTGACGCATCAGCGGCTCCATGCCGGGATCGGTGACCAGCGTCACCGGGTGGCCGTGGACGATCCCGGCCAACGCCAGGCCGAGACCGAAGGTGCCGCTGGTGGACTCCACGATCGGCGCGCCGGGCGCCAGGTCGCCCCGCCGGCGTGCCCGCTCGACGATGTGCAGCGCGGCACGGTCTTTGATCCCGCCGGGATTACCGCCTTCGAGCTTCGCCCAGAAGCCGCCCCCGCCCTCTATGAGCTCCGGTATCCACAGGACCGGGGTGTTCCCCACCACCCGTTCCGGCGTGTGACAGGTGGCGCCCGCCACCAGTTGACTCGGCGACGGCATGCCGAAGCCGGCGATCATCTCGGTCATCGTTCATCCCCGAACGTGTTCGTACGCCTCCTCGATCACTGCTCGCGGGCAGGCCGGAGCCAGGGCGCGCACGCCTCGTTCGGCATGGGCGTGGCCCTCGGCGCACCCGAGGAGGGCCGTCACGTACGGGAGATGGACAGCAGTTGGAGCAACGCGAGCCCGCCCGCACCCGGCCGGGCCGGGTCGGCGGCCCGTCCGGTCACCCAGGACACCAGGGGGAACGCGCAGGCGATCTGGTCCACCGAAAGCGTCCATGACGCCAGGGTGGGCGCGGGCATGAGGAACACGCCCGCGGGGGTCGTCGCCCCGCAGACGTGGTGGTCCTCATCGACCGGGGAATGCGGCGAGGGCTCCTCGGAGCGAGGCGCGGTGGCCTCGTCCGCCGACGGAGCCGCCGATCCAGGTGCGGGCGCCGAGGCCGTCGTCTGCTGGGAGGCCGCCGTCAGCCGGAAGGCGAGATGGTGGCCGGCGTGGAGGGTCGCGGCCATCGCGAGCAGGGCCACCAGCACGGTGACCAATGTTCCGCCGCGTCGCGGCGCCCACCGAGACGACAAGATCACACAATCAACGTACATCACTATCCGTGTTGAAACAGTAACAACGGGTGCAAGTCATCGTGCCCGGTCAGCCCCACGCGCCACGCCTGAACAGCGGGGATGCCGCCCTGGCGGGGCCGGGCCGCGCACACTGGAACCCTGGACACCGACGAGCGCCGGAGCCTGCGGGGGGTTTCGGCCGGACCGTGCCGGGAGGTTCGATGGCCCCGTCCAGGCGTGAGATGGTCGCCGGGTTAGGGGCGCTGGCCGCCTTTCCCGCGCCGAACCCGTCACCGGCCGCGGATCCGACGCCGGCTACGGTGCCGGTGGTCCCGGCCGGCGTTTCACCCGACCGGCTCGCCCGCGACGAGGGGTTCTGGCGTACCGTCGCACGGCAGTACCGGGTCAGCCCGGCCTTCACCAACCTGGAGAACGGCTACTACGGGATCATGCCCGAGCCGGTGCGCCACGCCTACCACCGCAACGTCGACCACCTCAACGAGCGCAACTCCCACCTGCTGCGCACCACCTACAAGGCCCAGGCCGACCAGATCAGGGAGCGTGTCGCCGCCGTCCTCGGCGCCTCCCGGGAGGAGATCGCCCTCACCCGCGGCGGCACCGAGGCCCTGCAGAACCTGATCGCCGGCTACAACCGGCTCCGGCCGGGCGACGCCGTCATGTACGCCGACCTCGACTACCACAGCGCGCAGTACGCCATGAACTGGCTGCGCGAGCGGCGCGGCGTACGCGTCGAGAAGATCACCGTCCCGGAACCCGCCACCCGCCAGGCGGTGCTGGACGCCTACGCCAGGGCGCTGCGCGACCACCCCGAGGTGAGGCTGCTCCTGCTCAGCCACATGAACAACCGCACCGGCCTGGTCGTACCGGTCCGCCAGATCGTCACGATGGCCCGGGACAGGGGCGTGGACGTGATCGTCGACGCCGCCCACTCCTGGGGCCAACTCGACTTCACCATCGACGACCTGGGAGCGGACTTCGCCGGGTTCTCCCTCCACAAGTGGATGGGAGTGCCGCTGGGAACCGGATTCCTCTACATCCGCCGCGGCCGCCTGGCGCACATCGACCCGGCCTTCGCCGACGAGACCCACCCCGCCGACGACATCCGCTCCCGGGTGCACTCCGGCACCCACAACGTCGCGCCCTTCCTCACCGTGCCCACCGCCCTGGACTTCCACCACGCCCTCGGCGCCCCGGCCAAGCAGGCACGCCTGCGCCATCTGCGCGACCGCTGGGTCCACCAGGTGCGCGACCTGCCCGGCCTGCAGATCCTCACCCCCGACGATCCCGCCATGTATGGGGCCATCACCGCGTTCCGGCTGGCCGGGCACACCTCCGAGGCCGACAACGTCACGATCGCCGAGCGCCTGTTCGACCGGTACAAGATCTTCACCGTGCACAAGGCCGGTCCCGCCAGGGGCGCCTGCGTCCGCGTCACCCCGGCGCTGTTCACCTCGGCCGACGACGTCGACCGCCTCGCCGCCGCCCTGCGCGACCTCACCCGGAGCCGGACCTCGTGATCACCTCCCGGGCGAAGTCGTCCGTGGAGGCGGACTTTCCCGCATCCGACGGCGGCGGCACCCCGGTGAACGACCCGTAGGCGGCCCTCGGTCCCGGGGAACCCTTTCCGAGGGCTCCCCGGCGCTCCGAGTCGGAAGGGTCAGACCCCGGCCTCTGCCTCGACTCCGGCCGGTGGAGCCGAGGTCGCCTTCGGCTCCCGGCGTCCGGGCATCCACCAGTTGGCCTTGCCGCACAGTTCCATCACCGCAGGGACGAGGACCATCCGGATGATGGAGGCGTCGATGAGCACGGCGACGGCCATGCCCAGCCCGCCCTGCTTAACTGAGACGTCGGGGCCGAGCAGGGAGGTGGTGAAGACGGCGATCATGATGGCGGCCGCGGCCGTGATGACCTTGGCGGTGCGCGCCAGCCCGCGGGTGACGGCCGTCCGGGTGTCGCCGGTGCGCCCGTACTCCTCACGGACCCGTGAGATCAGGAAGACCTCGTAGTCCATGGACAGGCCGAACAACACCGGGAACATCATCATCGGCACCCAGGCCGTGATCGGCATCTCGGTGGGGAAGCCGAGGGCCGGGCCCAGCCATCCCCACTGCACGACCGCGACGATCACCCCGTAGGCGGCGCCGATCGACAGCAGGTTCAGCACGGCGGCCTGCAGCGCGATCGTGACCGACCGGACCAGCGCGATCAGTAGCACCAGGGACAACGCGATGACGACCGCGATCATCAGGGGCAGCCGTGAGCCGACCTCCTCGGCGAAGTCGATCGTGCCGGCGTTGGGGCCGCCGACGTGGACCCCTTCGCCGCCGGGTGCCCTGGGCAGCACGTCGTCACGGAGCCTGTGCACCAGGTCCGCGGTCGCCTCCTCCTGGTACCCGGTCGTGGGGAAGGCCATGAAGGTCGCGGCCCGCCCGTCCTCGCTGATCCGAGGCGGGGTGACGTGGGCGATGCCCTCGGTCCTGCCGACCGCTTCGACGACGGGGCGCAGGTCGGCGTCCCGAGAGCCGACCCGAGTGGCGAAGATTAGGGGCGCGCCGTAGCCGGGACCGAAGCCCTCGGAGAGGATCTCGTACGAGATGTAGCTGCTCCTGTCGCGGGGCTGGACACTGGCGTCGGGCAGGCTCAGCCGCATCGACAGCGCGGGGGCGGCCAGCACCAGCAAGACCGCGACGGCCACGAGCGCGGCGACCAGCGGCCTGCGCTGCACCACACCGGCCCAGCGCTCGGCGGGAGTGCGGCGCTCCCGGGATGGGGCACCGCCGGCCCCCTGATGGCGGGACGCGCGACGGGGCAGGCGCAGCGCGTCGATCCGGTGGCCGGTGAAGCCCAGGAACGCCGGCAGCAGGGTCACCGCGGCGATCATCGTCACCAGCACGGTCACCGACGCGGCGACGGCCACGCCGGTCATCAGCCGTTGCCCCATGACGACCAGGCCCAGCAGCGCGATCACGACGGTCGTGCCCGCGAACAGCACCGCGTGACCCGCGGTGGTGATGGCCCGGACCGTGGCGCTCTCGGGCTCGTCGCCGTCCCGCAGGGCGTCCTTGTAGCGGGTCACGATGAACAGTGCGTAGTCGATGCCCACGCCGAGCCCGATCATCGCGGCGAGGACCACGGTGAAGTCCGGCGCGGGGACCACGTGCCCCACCAGCTTCATCAGGGCGATGCCGCCGAGGATCGCCAGCAGCGCGGTCACGATCGGCAGGCCCATCGCCACCAGCGACCCGAAGGCGACGAACAGGATCACCGCCGCCGCCAGGACACCCACGCTCTCGGCCGGCCCCTGCCCGGGCGTCTCGGCCTTCTCCGCCCGGTCCCCGCCCAGCCCCAGTGTCACGCCGTCGCCGGAGGCGTCCCGGACCGTGGTCACCAGGGGCTCGACCTCGCTCTTCTTCACCTCCTTGTCGGTCAGCGGGATGGTCGTACGGGCGATACGGCGATCCTGCGTCACCAGATCCTCGTCCTGGTACGGCGAGATCACCGGTCCGGTGACGGGTGAGGCGGCCAGTTCGGCGATGACCCTCTCGATCTTTTGCCGGGCGGCGGGGTCGTCGATGCCCCGGTCCGCCTTGATCGCGAGGGTCAGCGTGTCCCCCCGCTGCTCGGGGAAGTGCTTGTCGATCAGTTCCTGCGCCCTGGCGGACCCGGAGTCCCCGCCGGAGAAGTCGTTGTCGGAGGCGGCGCCATAGCCGAAGCCGGCGAACGCCACGGCGATCACGCCGGCGATCCAGGCCAGGAGGACCAGGCGGCGGCGCCGGTAACAGAACCGGGCCAGTCCCGCCAGGGCTCCCCCCGTACGGGGAGTTTCGGCCGTCATCATTTTCTCCTTGATTCTTTGCGCATTGCGCTCAATTGCGGGCTCTGGCCGATAGGGCGGATCGTGGGAGTCCGGTCATACGGCGATCCCGAGGACGACGATGGGCGGCGCGGGAGGTCAGTGGCCATGGCCCGGGCTGCCGTGGTGCGAGCCGCCGAATGGCGTGGTGACGCCGTCGTAGCGGAGCTGGAGCATCATGCCCTGATGCGCGTGGGGCAGATTGTGGCAGTGGTTCATCCAGATTCCGGGATTCGCGGCGCGGAATGCGACCTCCCATTTCTCGCCCGGCCGGACGTCGAAGGTGTCCACCCACAGCGGACTGCCCCTCGACGGTGTCCCGTCCCTGGACAGAATCAGCACGGGATGGCCGTGCAGATGCCAGGGATGCGTTTCCAGGCTCCGGTTGACGACCGTGAACCGGACGATGTCGCCTTCGGTGACGAGCTGGTCGGGGATGGCGGGGTGGCCCCGGCCGTTGACGGTGTGCGCATACGCCGGGCGACCGTCGACCATGGCCACTCCGCGGTCGAGGACCATGGTGAAGTGCCGGTCGGCGTTGCGGGCGTCGAAGGGCACGGCGGCCGGAGTCCCGTACCGCAGCAGGTCGAGCTCGGGCAGGCCGGAGGTGTCCTCGACGCGCGCCTCACCGGGGGCACCGCCCTGCGGGCGCAGGCGCACTCCGCCGTCACGATCGTCGTCGATGACGAGCGCCACGGACGTGTCCGGCATACGGAACACCAGGTCGTACCGGCCGCCTGCGGGCAGGCGCAGCCCGACGTCGCCGACCTCGCCGGGCCGGTTGAGGTCCCGGCCGTCGACGGCCACCACCCGGAACGGGGTTCCGGTGAGGACGATCCGGTGCGGATCCGAGTCGGTGTTGATCAATCGCAGCCGCACGGGCGCACCGGGTGGCGCGGGGTGTTCGGTCCGGCCGTCCCCGCCTGCGATCACGACGGTGCCGTCGAAGGTGTGCACGGGCAGGGTCAGGTCCACCTGCTCCGCCGCGGAGTGCTCGTCGGCTCGCCGTCCGTCGCGCGGTTTCACGACGAGGGTTCCGTACAACCCCTTGCGTACGCCGACGTGGGACGCGTGATGGGTGTGGTACCAGTAGGTGCCCGCCTGGTCGGCGCGGAACCGGTAGACGAAGTCCTCACCGGGTCCCACAGCCCGCTGGGTCACACCCGGCGCGCCGTCCTCGCCGCACGGTACGTCGTAGCCGTGCCAGTGCAGGGTCACGCCGTCCCCGATGTCGGTGTTGTGCAGCCGCACTTCGATCAGGTCGCCCTGGGTCGCGGTGATCGCCGGACCGGGGACCTGGCCGTTGTAGGTCCACGCGTCGATCCGGCGTCCGGACGGGAGCTGCACGGTGGCCTTCTTCGCGGTGAGCACATGCCGCCGCACGATGCCCCCCGGCGCCGGTGAGCCGGAGCCCCGCAGGCCGGCCACTGACACGGCCGCCCGGGACGTGCGTCCGGGGCCGCCTCCCGTGGTCACCGATTCGGCGGGGAGGAACGACAGCCCGGTGCCGGCACCGGCCGCGGTCACTGCGACCGCGCCGCCGGTCCAGCCGATGAACCGGCGGCGTGAGATCGCGCTTCGGCCCTCCGGTGCCCGCGCGGCGCCCGCCTCGGCGTCTCCTCCGGGGACGGACCCCACGGTCCCCAGGACTTCGCCCGAAGGACGGCCATGGGCGTTCTCGGCGGGGGGCGCGACCACTCGCGCGGTCAGCAGCGCACCGGCGCACACGAGCGAGATCGTGATCAAGGCCGTGCTCACGGTGAGCGGGTACCCGACCAGGAAGGTCACCGCGAGACCGGCCAGCGCCGCGTAAGCCGCGGTGAACACCGAGATCACGCCGCCCGCCGACCCGCCGTCGCCCCGCCCCCGCGTCGCCGCGAACAGCCGCGGGCCGGCGAGCAGCACGGCGACGGCCCCGGCGGCCCCCAGCATCGGCAGCCCCAGGAGCACCTTCTCCTGGACGAACCACCAGCCCCGGCCGGCCAGGATCGCCACGGTGACGACCCGGGCGAGCGTCACGAGCACCGCCGCGACGAGGGCGGCGAGCGCCGACCGGGCGCGCCGCAGCGCCAGCGTGACCCCGGCCGCAAACCAGGTGGCCGCGCTCAGCAGCGCGACGCCATGGTCCAGGGCAATCCACAGCCCGGTGGTCATGGTGCCTGCCCGGTGGGCGCGGCCGCCCTGGACGGCTGCCGGGCCTGGCGGACGAGCATCACGGCCACCGCCAGGATGGCCAGGCCGTTGACCGCGTGCAGGCCGAAGACGAGCTCGCCGGCGGCCGTGCTGCCGCCGGTGTCATCGAACGCCTTGGCGATCCCCCGGATCACGACCTGGACGACCGCGAGCCCGGCGACCAGGCCGCTCATCCCGATGATCCGTCCGGGCATCCGGGCCGCCGCGGCGGCGACGGTCGCCAGGACCGCGAGCAGGATGATCCCGTAGCCCAGCGCGCGGTGCGGCTGGAAGGACTCGTCGTTGGGCGCGGTGTCGAACGCGCCGGCCGCGGCCAGGAAGAACTGGGCGACCACGGCCAGCGTCAGCAGGGCCGCCAGGCCGGTGAAGGATCTACGCATGGCGCGCTCCGCGAGAGGGGTGAGGGTGATCGTTCATGGCGGCGATCGTCGCGCCGATGCGGCGGCCGTGGCCTCGGACCGCGGACGGCGGCGGCTACGCAGTCGGGCGTAGCCGGACCGGGTTCCGCTACGCCCGTCGACGTAGCAGGTCACGCGTTCGGGCGGAGCCTCGTCCGCGCGCCGGAACTGTACGATCACGGCATGGAACGCCGCGCCGGACCGTTCCCCCTGCGTGCGGCGGTGCAGGACGTGGTGCTCGCGCTCTTCGTCACCGTGATGCAGGTGCAGGGCACGGTCGCCCGCGCCGCCGCCGAGGGGGCACCGCGTCCGCTCACCGACTTCGGAAACCTCGGCTTCACGCTGCTGGTGGTGAGCGGCCTGGTGGTGGCCGTCCGCCGCCGGTGGCCGGTACCGGTGTTCGTCACCACCGCACTCGCCGGCCTGGTGTACTACGGGCTCGACTTCCCGGACGGGCCGGCCTGGATCGGGCTCTTCGTCTCCCTGTACACCCTCGCCGCCTATGGTGACGGGCGCCGGTCACTGGTGATCGCCGGCGCGGGCATCGCGGTGCTGGCCGCCGGGTGGCTGGTGGCGGCGGCCGACATCGAGCCGCGCGCCGCCATCGGCTGGGTGTTCTTCCGCATCGGCGTGTCGGTTCTGAGCGCGGCTCTCGGCGAGTCCGTCCGGTCCCGGCGGGTCATCGCGGCCGAAGCCCAGGAACGCGCGGAACTGGCCGAACGGACCCGCGAGGAGGAGGCGCGCGCACGGGTCGACGCCGAACGGCTCCGGATCGCGCGCGAGGTCCACGACACCGTCGCGCACGCCATCGCGATCATCAACGTGCAGGCCGGGGTCACCGCGCACGTGCTCGACAAGCGGCCCGAACAGGCGCGCGAGGCGCTGCGGGCCATCGAGCAGACCAGTTCCCGGGCGCTGCGGGAGATGCGCGCCATCCTCGGCGTGCTCCGTGACGACAACGACGGCCGCGCGCCGCACCCCGGCCTGGAACAGATCGACGAACTCACCGCCAAGGCACGCGAAGCCGGGCTGGACGTCACGCTCCAGGCGACCGAGCCCCCGACGCCGCTGCCGAGCGCGGTGGGCGGTGCCGCCTACCGGATCCTCCAGGAGTCGATCACCAATGTGATCCGGCACGTCGGCCCGACCCGGGTGACGGTCGCACTGAACCCGGGGATCGACGTCCTGGAGATCCGGGTGACCGACGAGGGCCGCCGCACCGGCTCCGGTGACGGCCGTGCGGATCGGCCGCCCGGCAACGGCGTGGACACGCCGGCCAAGCCCGGCCGCGGAATCCTGGGCATGCGCGAACGCTGCCGGCTGCTCGGCGGGGAGCTCGACGCCGGGCCGCTTCCGGGCGGAGGGTTCGAGGTCACCGCCCGGCTGCCGCTCGCACCGACCGGGGCGCGGCTGTGAACACGGCGTCCGCGGAACCGCCGGCCACCGCTGCGATCAGGGTGCTGCTCGCCGACGACGAGGGGCTGGTGCGCTCGGGGTTCAAAGTGCTGCTCGACCTCGAAGACGACATCACCGTGGTCGCGGAGGCGGCCGACGGCGCCGAAGCCGTCGAGCGCGCCCGCGCCGCCCGCCCCGACGTCGTCCTCATGGACATCCGCATGCCGAAGCTGGACGGAATCCAGGCCACAGCCGAGATCACCCGGATGCGCGGGCTGGAGGGCGTCCGGATCCTCATCCTCACCACCTACGACACCGACGCCCACGTCTTCGAGGCGCTGCAGGCCGGCGCCAGCGGCTTTCTGCTCAAGGACGCCGGGCCGGCCGAGCTCCTGCACGCCATCCGGGTGGTCGCCGCGGGGGAGGCCCTGCTCGCGCCGCGGATCACCAGACGCCTGATCGGCCAGTTCACCGCGCGGCGCACCGCGGCCAAGTCCGCACAGGACCGGCTGGCCGTGCTCACCGAGCGCGAGCGGGAGGTGCTGGCCCTGGTGGGGCAGGGCCTGAGCAACCAGGAGATCGGCGCCGAACTGTTCCTCAGCCCGGCCACCGCGCGCACCCATGTCAGCCGCGCGATGGCGAAACTGGGTGCGCGCGACCGTGCGCAACTGGTCGTCATCGCCTACCGGACAGGACTGGTCAGCCCGGACGAATGACCGCGCAGCGCACTACGACACGGCCTGCGGTGCCAGGGACGCCAGGGCGATGTGCGGCCGTCCCGTCAGGGGGTGGACGTCCACATGCGCCCGTACACCGAAGACCTCCTCGATGAAGGCCGGCGTGAGCACGTCCAACGGCGGGCCGTGACCCACGACGCGGCCTTTGGACAGGACGACCACATGGTCGGCGTAGGCGGCGGCATGGTCGAGGTCGTGGAGTGCGGCCAGGACGGTGAGGCCCAGAGAACGCACCAGGTCGAGGAGGTCGAGCTGGGCGCGTACGTCCAGGTGGTTGGTCGGCTCGTCCAGAACGAGCAGGGGGGCCTGCTGGGCGAGGGCGCGCGCCAGCAGGACGCGTTGCCGCTCGCCGCCGGAGAGGGTCGAGACGAGACGGTCCGCCGCCCAGCGCATGCCGACCCGGTCGAGGCAGTGTTCGACGATGGCGCGGTCGGTCTCGTTCTCGCGTTCCAGCAGGCGCTTGTGGGGAATCCGGCCGGTGGTCACGAGCTCGGTCACGGAGAAGTCGACGTCCGCGTCGGAGTGCTGGGTGAGCACCGCGCGGTGGCGGGCCGCCCGGCGGGCCGGCATGCCCCACAGGTCGGCGCCGTCCAGCCGTACGACGCCGCCGGTCGGGCGCAGCGCCCGGTAGACGGTGCGCAGCAACGTGGACTTGCCGCTGCCGTTGGGGCCGATAAGGGCGACGAAGTCGCCCGGGGCGGCCGACAGGTGGACGTCGGTGAGGATCGGCCGGGAGTCGATCTCGGCATCGATGCCGGTGAGGTCGAGACGCATCAGGTCCTCCGTGCGGAACGGCGGCGCAGCAGCCACAGGAAGAAGGGCACGCCGAGCCCGGTGGTGAAGACGCCGACCGGCAGTTCCTCGGGCCGGTGGGCGGTGCGGGCGGCCAGGTCGACCAGGACGAGGAACACGGCCCCGGACAGCATCGCCACCGGCAGCAGCCGGCGGTGGTCGGGGCCGACGATGAGGCGGGCCATGTGCGGCACCATCAGCCCGACGAAGCCGATGCCGCCGGCGACGCTGACCATGGTGGCGGTGAGCAGCGAGCCGATCACCAGCAGCGCGATCCGCTGGGCGTGCACCGGCACGCCGAGCCCGGCGGCGGTGTCCTCCCCGGCCAGCAGGGCGTTCAGGGCGCGCGCCTGCACCATCAGGTAGGCCAGGCAGACCGCGATCACGGCGGCGGGAACGCCGAGCTGCTGCCAGGTCGCGCCGGCCACGCTGCCCATCAGCCAGAACATGACGCCCTGCAGTTCGCTCGGGTCGAGCTGGAGCTGGGCGTAGGTGGTGGCGGCGGCGCACAAGTAGCCGACCGCCACCCCGACCAGGAGCAGCCACGAGTCCAGCAGGCGCCCGCCGCGCTGGGCGAGCAGGTAAACGACCAGGACGGTCAGCAGGGCAGTGGTGAACGCCGCGCCGGTGACGCCGAGCCCGCCGAGCCCGCCGAGGGCGGCGGTGCCGGCCGCGGTGACCAGGACGGCGCCCAGCGAGGCCCCGGAGGACACGCCCAGCACGTACGGGTCGGCCAGCGGGTTGCGCACCAGCGCCTGGAAGACGACTCCGGCGACGCTGAGGCCGGCCCCGACCAGCGCGGCCAGCAGGACGCGAGGGGTGCGGATGTCCCACACCACCTGGTCGTGCAGCGGATCGGCGGTCTCCGCGCGTCCGGTCAGGTGGGCGCCGACGACCTCCCAGACGGAGCTCAGCGGCAGGTGGACCGAGCCGAGCGAGATGGCGAGCAGGGAGGCGAGGAGCCAGGCCGCGGCCAGGGCGGAGATGAGCAGTCCGGTCGCGGGGGCCGGCACCAGGTGCGGTCCCCGGTACCGCGGTGCAGGTACCGATTCCGTGGTCATTTCCGTGGTCATCGGTGCATCACCTGGGCCAGCCGCTCGACCGCCACGGCGTTGAGCGGTCCGAGGTAGACGCTGTCGGAGACGACCGTGAACGTCCTGGTCTTGGCTGCGTTCCAGTGCGGGAACTGGGCGAACAGCTTCGTGGCCTCGGCCTCGGGCCGCTCGGCGGGGGTGTACCGGCCGACCACGAGGACGTCGACCTGGGCGGTGGCCAACTGTTCCTTGGTGAGGGTGCGGGTGGTCTCCTCGCCGCGGCCGGCGAAGGCGTTGACGCCGCCCGCGGCCGTGACGATGTCGTCGTAGATGCCGCCGGTCATCACGGCGGGCAGCCCGTTGGCGTTCATCGCCGCCATGCCCGGGTACACGATCAGCACCTTCTTGGGCGGTCGGCCGGCGACCCTGGTGCGGACCGCGTCGATCCGCGCGCGGATCCGGCCGATCAGCTCGACCGCCCGCTGCTGGACGTCGAAGACCCGGCCGAGCAGGGCGATGAACTCCAGTGAGGAGTTGGTCGACTGGTTCTTGAGGGCCCGCTTCTCCTCGGGGGTGGCCTCGGGCTTGCCCAGCGCGCAGTTGGCCGGATTGACCAGCGTCTGGATCCCGGCGGCGGCCAGCCGCTCGCGGGTGGCGAACCCCTTCTTGGCGTCGAACCCACCCGACCAGGTGGAGATCACCAGGTCGGGCTTGGCCGCCAGGACCTGTTCGGCGGGCACGTCGAAGTTGCCGTTGGTGCTCAGGCCGCCCGTCGGCAGCGCCTTGATGGCCGCGACCATCGAGGGATCGTCGGAGACGCCGTAGGACTGCGCGTTGGCGATGACGCTCTTGCCCAGGCCGAGCGCGAGGAGGCTTTCCACCTCACCCACCGAGGCGCCGTTGAGGATCAGCACGCGGCGCGGGGGCTGCGAGAACGTGAGCTTTTGGCCGCAGTTGTCCAGGGTGAGCGGATAGGACGTCCGCTGTGCCGGGCCGAAGGACGGTGTGCGGCCTTCCGCGCTGGTGGGGGGTGAACCTCCGCAGGCGGTCAGGGACGAGGCGAGCGCCAAGGCCACGACGCCCGGCGCACAGCGGCGGGTCCGGGATTGCGAGATCACAGGTTGTTCCTCCACGGCAGGTGGAGGAGTCGTCGGCGAACGAACGCGGCCGGATCACCCGTACGGATGTCTCGGGCGCGACGCCGGGAACGACCGCGCGCACGGCACGGCGTTCGACGACTCCCGGGAGTACGAGGGAACGCGTACGAGCCGGGCGGCGTGCATCGCCCCCGGCCCTCGGCCGCCCAGGAACGTCAGGCCGTCCTCACCGCATGACGGGAAGCGCGGTGGCCGGCGGCCTGATGGTCCCAGGGCGACCGGACGCCGGCGGTCCCCGCCCGACCACGCTGTGACGGAGCACCGCGACCACGGGCCGGGGCCGTGTCCAGAACCAGACCGACGGACGGGACGGGTCGCCGGGCGCGGCGTACCCGATCAGGAGCAGCAGGGGCCGCAGCACCCATAGGGCCAGTTGCCGGGCCAGGCCGCAGAGTCTGGCCTCCCCGTACTCCAGCCACCATGCCGTGACGAGCACCGACACCGTGTGCATGAGGAACATGGCCAGCCCCGGCGAGCCGCCGTGATGAGGCGCGGCGACCGCGGGGTCCGGGAACGGCGCCGGCGCCGTCTCGGCGGCCGACCGCGTCAGCAGGACGTGCAGGACGACCTGGGAGAGCGCGACCGCCGGCAGGATCGTCGCGAGGGTGCGCTCGCGTGCGGTCAGCAGCAGGCCCGGGACGAAGATGATCAGGAATCCGAGCAGCAGGGTCGGCGGGTCGACGGCGCCGCCGCCGATCAGGTGCCCTGCCGCGGCCAGCCCGGCGCAGGACGCGGCGAACGCCGCCGCGCGCAACCAGCGCACCACCGACCGGAGCCCCATGACGCTCGCAATCCTTCCACAGCTCCTTGACCGACAACGGCCGTTCTCTGGCCTGTTGCGGTCACCGGTGCGGCCTGCCCAGGCGGCCGCCGCACACCGGCAGCCGGTTCACGCCGCCTTCGCCGGAGGCCGCAGGGCGGCGGCCATTTTCGGTCGGGCTCACATGTATTCCCGCGCCCTGGGGTGCTGAGGTGCCGTGGAACGCGGCGATCTTGGCTCATGCTCGATCAACTCTGTTGATGCCCGGTCGGTCGAGTGGTTCACCGGGCTGTCCCTGCCGGAATTCATGACGTTGGCGGCCACGGTGCGGGCCCGGACCGGCGACGGCGCCGACCGCGGGCGGACAGGCCGGCCCTGGGCGCTCTCCCTAGTCGACCGGATCCTGCTGGTGGCCTGCTACTACCGCTCGAACGCGAGCGTTCGGCAACTGGCCGTCCTGTTCGGAGTGACGCATTCGGCGGTGGGCCGCACGATCAAGCGGCTCGGCCCCCATCTGGCGCTGCAGCCCGTGCCGCACCTGCGCCTGCGGACCAGCGAACTGCTGGTCACAGGCAGAGCCGGGGAGGTCGAGGCCGCGCCGGGGCACGGCAGGCGGAAGGAGCAGCTGCGGATGGTCATCAACGTCGGAACCCGCCTGGTCCTGGCGGCCGACGGTCCGCGGGTCCGGGACGCCGGGGCCCGTGAAAAGTGTTCCCCTAACGAGACATCAGGGGATTGTGGTTCCTGACCGGACGCTGCGCCGTATCGGAACCGTGACGGCGGGCATCCGGGTGCCTCAGCGCTGGGTCCGCCCGGCTGCTGCGCCCGGCGCTGCCGGGGGAGATGAAGAGGACCGTTCCGGCCGAGCCGTACCAGGATTTCTGGAAGGACACCGGGTACGGACTCGGCCTGGATAAAGCGGCGGTTGCCCTGCGGAGACGTGGTCTGGGTCCACGGCGGCGGCTGAATATGCTGAGCTCATGTGGATCCCCGATGCCATGGCCCGCTCCCGGGCTCGGACGCCGGTTTCGAGGGATGCGGGATGCTGACCGCCTCCCGCAGGGCACCGGGCGACGGCCGGCCGGGAAAGCGGCCGCATCCGGGGGCGTCGGCTCTCCTGGCCCGAGGTTGCTGGGGTGCGGCCCTGCTCGTTGCTCCGGGGCTCCTGCTGCGGGCGTCGGCCGGTCGGCCCACGAGCCCCGCCGACCGGTGGGTGCTGCGCGTCCTGGGCCTTCGGCACCTGGTACAGGCCGGGTTGTACGTGCGGCATCCGACCCCGGTCGCGTGCGCGGTGGGCGGTGCCGTCGACGTGCTGCACGTCGCCAGTTGCCTGGCGGTGGCACCGTTCGCCTCGCGATGGCGCCGACCGGCGCTCGCCGATGCGGTGGTCGAGAGCGCCCTGACCGTATCGACGATCAGGGGCCTCCGGCCCGAGCGGTCCTCCTCGGGGGAGTGAGGGTTTTCCGCACCGGGCCGGGGTGATCCCCGGCTCCATGGATTCCGGGTCATCCGGCGTATCCCCCCTCCACCGTGAGCGGCGCAGGCGGCTCGTGCCCGGTGAACGGATCCGGGCCGCCGCCTGCGGGGTGTCGCCCTGATCGTCTCTTGATAGCGGTTTGAGCTGCTCAATCCCGGTTACGGGCGAATGCAGGGACCCAGTGTCCAAGGGGGGAATCATGACGGAACGAAGACAACCCGCCACACCGATGGGGGCCGGAGGCAGGGAGCCCGCCGCGCCGATGGCACCCGGAGGTACGGAGCACCTGGAGCGCGCGGGGGAGGAGCACGCCCTCTGGGAGGGTAGGACCCGGGTCTTCCTCCAGCCGGTCGCGGCGCCGTCGATCCTGGGCCTGTTCGGGCTCGCGGGCGCCCTCATGATGGTGGGCGCCTGGCAGGCGGGCTGGTACGGCAACGCGGCCACGCCGCTGGTGGTGTTCCCGTTCGTGCTGACCTTCGGTGGGCTCGCCCAGTTCCTGTCCGGCATGTGGTCCTACCGGGCGCGGGACGGGCTGGCCACCGCGATGCACGGGATGTGGGGCGCGTTCTGGCTGGCGTGGGGGCTGCTGTTCCTGGTGGCCGCCCTGGGCGCGCTTCCCTTGACGCAGATCCCGCTGATCGGGGCGGCGAGCTCGAGCTTCGCGTTCTGGTTCGTGGTGCTGACCGTGATCACCGCCCTGGGGGCGGTGGCCGCGCTGGGCCAGAACCTGGGCCTGGCCGCGACCCTGGCGGTCCTCGCCGTGGCGTCGGGGTTCACCGCGGCCGGCTTCTTCGCGGGCGCCACGTGGGCGCAGCGCATCGGAGGATGGCTGTTCGTGATCTCTTCCGTGATCGCCCTCTACACGGCCGCGGCGATGATGTTCGAGAACAGCTTCGGCCGCACGGTCCTGCCGCTGGGCAGGCACCGTGCCGCGGCCCACGTCCCGGGCAGCCGGGACTACCGGCCGCTGGAGTACCGGTACGGCCAGCCGGGGGTGAAAATCGGTCAGTGACCCGCCGCGGACCCGCCGCGGACCTGACGCGGACCTGACGCGGACCTGACGCGGGCTCCGCGCCGCACGCCGGCCGCCGCGACGACGGCGGACCGGTGTGCGCGCCGGAGCCCGGCTCCATGCCCGTTTACCTTCCTTTTGTCCTATTCTGGGCCGATCGCAGGATGGTGTCGGGAAGGAGCGGTAGATGTCCTTGGTGGTCGGTCACTGTCGGCGGGCATGGCGGCGGGCCGTTCGGTCCTATCTTCTGGTCTGCGCCCGCGACGACGCGGCCGCGCGCGGTCTCACGGTGCCCGACGGCGTGTGGATCTGCGGCCGCTGTCACCAGGCGCTGCTGGAGCTGACCTCCCTGCGCGAGCACCTGCGTGTGGAGCACGCGTTCCCCTGACCACGAGGGCGCCGGGGCTCCCGATCCGGCGGAGGCGCGGGGCGGTCGACAGGGTCCAGCGGGTGTGCCCGCGCTGCGCGGCGGCCATGGGGCGCCGTCTCGGTCAGCGCCGCTGGACCCGCACCTCTCCCCGCCCCTGACGCGTCACCGCATGAACACCAGCAGCAGGACGGCGGTGATGAGCAGGCTGATCGCCAGCGATCCGAGGCATCCGAGCCGGTTGGAGAAAAAGAAGAACATGGACCCCCTCTACCCGCCTGCCCGGAAAGATCGCCTGCTTGCTCGGCCGAGGTGCGGCCGGTGCGGCCCGTGCGATCAGCCGGAGCGGCGGGGGACGTCGGAGTAGTCCTGGCCCTCGATCTTGGTGATGTCGTCGGCGGCGACCCGGGCGGTACGGCCCTGTCGGCCCTCCTCGTGGACCTCGATCCAGGCGATGTCCGCCTCCCACGCGCCGTCCGGGGACCGTTCCCAGGCGAGCAGGTAGACCGGACCGTTCGCTGTCGTGGAATGGACCATCGGCGGCACATGTGACATGTGAATCTTTTACCCGAGTCGTCCGACATTCGGCAGGTGGACGGCGACGAATCGGGCCGGTCGCCGCGGCGTCACGGCGGGGGCGCCGTGGAGCCGCGCACCACCAGCTCGCCGGGCAGCGAGCGGGACCGCGGGGCGCCGCCCTCCAGCATCTCCAGCAGGGTGGCCATCCCGGCGGCCCCCAGTTCCTCGGCGGGCAGCCGTACCGTGGTCAGCTCCGGCTCCAGCGCGGTGGCCAGCAGCACGTCGTCGAACCCGGTGATCGACAGCCCGGCGGGGACGTCCAGGCCCAGCTCCCGCGCCGCCTTGTAGGCGCCGGCCGCCAACTGGTCGTCGTCGCAGACCAGGACGGTCGGCCGGTCGGGACGACGCAGCAGGCCACCGGCGGCCCGGCGGGCGGCGGCGACGTCGATGGCGGCGGTGACCCGCGACAGCCGCCCGCCCGGCGTCGCCTCCACGGCGGCCGCCAGGGCCCGGCCCCGGGAACGGAACGTCCACTCGTCCACGTCGGCCGCGACATGCCCGACATGGCGGTGGCCCAGCCCCAGCACGTGGCCGGCGACCCGGCGCATGCCGTCGGCGACGTCGAAGTCGACGGTAGGCGCCGCTCCGGCCGGGTCGCTGTCGAGCATCACCACGGGGGTGCCGCGGAACTCGCTGAGCGCCTCGACCGCCATGGACGAGGCCAGGATGCCGTCGATGGCCTCGTGCGGGGCGGCGAACGGGTTGTCGGCGGGGCCGGCGCCGTCCGGCCACGGGTAGACGACGATGCGGAAGCCGTGCCCGGCGGCCACCCGGGCGGCGCCGGTGTAGAGCGCGCCGAAGAAGGGGCTGGACAGGGTGGGCAGCACCAGCAGCACCGTGCGGGTGCGGCCGAGCCGCAGGCTGCGCGCGGCCTGGTTGGGCCGGTAGCCGAGCCGGGCGGCGGCCTCGTGCACGGCCTCGGCGGTGCCGGGGGAGACCCGGCCGGTCCACTTGCCGGCCAGCACCAGCGAGACGGTGGACTGCGACACCCCGGCGAGCTGGGCTACGTCCCTGCTGGTCGGACGGGTCGCCGGGCGACCGGACGGGCCGGTCGCCGCGCCGTCCACGCCGTCGGAACGCCCGTCGGAACGCCCGCCGGGGCCGGCGGCGGGACGGCTGGTCTGGCGGCCGGATCCGGGCACCGTCGGGCTCCTGTCTGAGCGGATGGTTGGAAACAGGGTAGAGCGGACGGCCCGTTCAGTGATACGTATGACGCACCAAGTAATACGTATGACGGATCCAGGTGAAGGAGGCACGGCGGTGCGTGCCTACGTGGCGTTCCTGCGGCTGCCGTACGCGGGCAGGCTGCTCGGCGGGACTCTGCTCGGGCGGCTGCCCAACGGCATGGGCGCGCTGGCGATCGTGCTGCACGTACGCGACCAGGGCGGCGGCTATCCGCTGGCTGGGGCACTGGCGGCGGTCTACGGGCTGGCCACGGCGGCCGGCCAGCCCGTCCTCGGCAGGGTCATGGACCGGCTCGGCCAGCCCCGGGTGCTGACGGCCAGTGCCTGGGCGGCGGCGGCCGGGTTCGTCCTGCTGGCCGTGCTGGGCACCGATCCGCTGCCGCTCACGGTGGCGGCGGTCGTCCTGGCCGGGTTCGCCACCCCGCCGCTGGAGGCCGGCCTGCGCGCGCTGTGGCCGGTCGTGCTGCCCGGCCCCGCCCATGTCCGGGCCGCCTACGCGCTGGACGCGGCCTCGCAGGAGATCCTGTTCACCGTCGGGCCGCTGGTCGTGGTGGCCGCGGCCACGCTGTCCACCGAGACCGCGCTGTGGCTCACCGGGGCCCTCGGCATCGCCGGGACGGTGGTCGTCACCTCCTCGCGGCCGTCGCGCGAGTGGCGCGGCGAGCCACGGGCCGCCGACTGGGCCGGGCCGCTGCGCTCCCCGGGCATGCGGACCCTGGTCGCCGCCCTGGCCTGCGCGGGCATCGCGCTGGGCGTCTACAGCGTGGCGGTGGTCGCCTACGCCGAGCGACTCGGCAGCGAAGCGGCCTCGGGCCTGCTGCTGGCCGTGATGTCGGGGGGCGCGCTGACCGGCGGCCTGGTGTACGGGGCGCGGCCCTGGCCGGGCGAGGACCACCGGCGCCTGCCCTACCTGCTCGGTGGCCTGGCCCTGGGCTACCTGCCGCTCGCGCTGGCCCCCGCCCTGCCGATCATGCTGGTGCTGGCCTTCCTCAGCGGCGTCTTCCTGGCCCCCGTGCTGGCCTGCAGCTTCACCCTGGTCGACCGGCTGGCCCCGCGCGGCACGGTCACTGAGGCGTTCGCCTGGATCGTGGCCGCGATCGGCGCGGGCGCCGCCCTCGGCTCGGCGGTCGCCGGGCTGGGCCAGGACCTGGCCGGCGTCCCGGGCGCCTTCGCGGGCGCCGGAGCGGGCGGCATCCTCGCCCTGGCGGTATGCCTGCTGGCCCGCCACACCATCCGCCCCACCAAGGCGGACGTCACGATCCTGCCCATGCCGGGGCCCCAGGTGGGCGCGGACGAGACCCGCTGAACGCTCCCCGCCCGCCGATCCGTGCACCGCTCCGGCAGGCGCGGACGAAGGGCCGTACCCGGCCGGGGCGGACGCGGGCGAGGGACCGGCACCCGGCCGAGAGCGGATGCGGACGGAATCCGCGGAACGTCCGCACGGCGCGGACGCACGGCGCCCCTGCCGTGGCCGCCGGAACGCCGGACCCGGTCAGACCCAGGAGTCGAACCAGATCCGGGCGTGCCAGTCGTCGTACGGGAGCACCTTGGCCGCCAGCAGCGGATAGAAGTAGGCGAAGTTGGCCAGCACCACCAGCAGGTAGGCCCCTGCGACGGCCGCGCCCAGCACCCGGCGGTTGCCCGGCACCGGCAGGGCCGAACGCCCGGCCGGGTCCGGTGACCGCGCCGGGCCGATCAGCATGCCCAGTGCCAGCGCCACCGCCAGCGCCATGAACGGCAGCATCGGCGTGGCGTAGAACAGGAACATCGTGCGGTCGCCGAACGCCGGGACGAACCACGGCACCCAGCCCGCCAGGAAGCCCAGCACGATCGCGCCGGCCCGCCAGTCGCGCCGCAGCAGCCAGACCCCCACCAGCACCACCAGGGCGATCAGCGCCCCCCACCAGAAGGCCGGGGTCCCGATGCCCAGGATCTCCCGGGAGCAGCGCGCGGCGTCGCAGGCCCCCGGCGGCTCGCTGTACCAGAACGCGACCGGGCGGCGCAGGATCGGCCAGTCCCACGGCCACGACTGGTAGTTGTGGTGGGTCGACAGCCCGCTGTGGAAGTCCAGGATCTCCTTGTGGTACTTCAGCAGGTCCGGCATCGCCTCCAGCGGGCGCAGCAGCACGTTGCCGGCCACCTCGCCGCGGCCCCAGCCGCCCGGCTTGAAGATCCATCCCCACCAGGACGCCAGATAGGTGAACGCGCCCACCACGACCAGCGACACGAACGCCGGCCCCGCCTCCAGCATGAGCGCCCCGGAGTAGGGACTCTGTACCCGGGCGGCTTTGCGGGCGCCCGCGTCCCACAGCACCACCATGATCCCGAACGCCGCGACATAGAAGATCCCGGTCCACTTGGTGGCGCAGGCCATGCCCAGGCAGACGCCCGCCGGGATCCGCCACCAGTGCATGACGAACGGCCCCAGCCCGGCGCCGCCGCCCTCCTCCACCCGGCGCGCCAGCTCCCGCCGCGACAGGTCCCGGTCCAGGACCAGGCAGGCGAACGCGGCCAGGATCCAGAACATCACGAACACGTCCAGCAGCGCGGTCCGGCTGGTGACGAACGCCAGCCCGTCCACCGCCAGCAGCAGCCCGGCCGCGCAGCCCAGCAGGGTGGAGCCGGTCATCCGGCGGGCCACGCGGCACAGGATCAGCACCGACAGCGTCCCGATCAGCGCGGGCATGAACCGCCAGCCGAACGGGGTGGCATTGAACAGCTGCTCGCCGATCGCGATCATCCACTTGCCGGCCGGGGGATGGGCGACGAACGATCCACCGCCGGTCCAGATATCGACGTCCGACTTGTTCGCGATCAGCAGCTTGTCGGCGTCCTTGACCGCGTTGTGCTCCCAGCCGAACCTCAGCAGGGCCAGCGCGTCCTTGGCGTAGTAGGTCTCGTCGAAGACCACCGCCCGGGGTACCGCCAGGCGGTCGAACCGCAGGAATCCGGCGAGCGCCGTGACCAGCAGCGGGCCGATCCAGCCCCACAGCGCGCTCCCCGGGATCGGCGGCGCCAGCCAGTCCCGCAGCGACGGCGGGCGGCGGCGCTCCGCCGGATCCTTCACCGGCTCGATCTCCGTCATCGCCATCCCGCCATCGTAGGGGGGTCCCCCATAAGCCCCGCGCAAGTCACCGAACCCGGACGTATCCGCTCCCCGCCCGCCCGGCCTTTTCCCAGATGACGAGCCCTGATACCGCTCGCCACCATTCCCGGGACTCCGCACCCCGGGTACCGAGGCGACCCGCTCGTCGTCGCGGCGGAGCCGTGGCCGTGGGCACGCGCGGCCGTGAGCACGCGCGACAATGGGCACGTGGAGACGGGGACGCTGATGCTGGCCGCCGCGCCCATCGGGCGGGTCGAGGACGCCTCGGCGCGGCTGCGGGACGCGCTGGCCGAGGTTGAGATCATCGCCGCGGAGGACACCCGCAGGCTGCGCCGGCTGGCCGCCGACCTGGGCGTCACGCTGGGCGCCAGGGTGGTGTCCTACTACGACCAGAACGAGCGCGGGCGCGCCGCCGAGCTGGTCGGGGAGCTGCTGGCCGGGCGCGACGTGCTGGTGGTGACCGACGCGGGGCTGCCGGGGGTGTCCGATCCCGGCTACCGGCTCGTCACCGCCGCGGTGGCCGAGGGGGTGCCGGTGACCGTGCTGCCCGGGCCGTCGGCCGTCACCACCGCGCTGGTGATCTCCGGGCTGCCGTCCGACCGGTTCTGCTTCGAGGGCTTTCCCCCGCGCCGGCCCGGCGAACGGAGCCGCGCGCTGCACCGGCTGGCCGGCGAGCCGCGCACCATGGTCTTCTTCGAGGCCCCGCACCGGCTGGCCGTCACCCTGGCCGCGATGGCCGAGGCGTTCGGCGCCGACCGGCCGGCCGCCGTCTGCCGGGAGCTCACCAAGACCTACGAGGAGGTCCGGCGCGGCCCGCTCGGCGAGCTGGCCCGCTGGGCCGAGGAGGGCGTCAGGGGCGAGATCACCGTGGTGGTCGGCGGGGCCCCGGAAGAGACGGAGGCGGTCACCGACCCGGCCGAGCTGGCCGCCGCCGTCACCGCCCTGGAGAGCGGCGGCACCCCCCGCAAGGCCGCCATCGCCGAGGTGGCCCGGCGCAACGGCCTGCCCAAGCGGGTCGTCTACGACGCCGTGGTGGCCGGACGCGGGTGAGGTGTCACCCGTATGACACCTGTCGGTGGCGCCGCTGCGGAGTCACAATTGAAGTGAAAGCGCGATGCGGCGGCTCACCAGGAGGTGAGGGCGATGCGCGACATGTGGACCGCCCACGAGGTCTGGCTCTACGAATGCAACAGGTGCCTCCACACCTGGGACGAGGAGTACGACGCCCGGCACGTCGCCGACGGGCACGGCGGCGAGGCGGTGGTCTACCAGCACGACGGGCAACCCTGCATGTCGCCCTGGTGCGACCATCTGTGCCCCCGATGCAACAGCCAGAACGTCAAGACGCTCGCGGCGCCTCTGCACAGGGCGGTGCCCAGCCAGGCCCACTACAACTCCGACGACCTGGCGCTGCTGTTCCACCTGCGCAGGATGGGTGCCTACTGAGGCGCCCCGGCCGGGTGGGAGGCTAGGCGGGGGACGCGACGGCGGGACGTTCCCGGACGGCGTCGTCCGGGACGACCGTGGTGTCCTCGGCGTCCTCGGTGTCGTCGCCCGGCAGGGCCTGACGGGATCGCCGCCGGGCCGGCGCGGCCCCCAGCGGTCTGGCGAACGCCAGCGCGGCGGCCAGTGACGCCAGCGGAACGGCCGGCAGCACGTACCGGTAGTCGAACTCGGCCGTCGCGGCGGGCGTCAGCAGCAGGCCGGTCGCCAGCGTCCACGGCAGGAACGCCGCGCCCCCGAACCGGCGCCACAGCGGCACCAGCCCCGCCAGGCCGACCAGCAGCAGCCCGCCGAGCATCGTGCCCCGCACGTAGACGTGGTCCTGGTAGCTGCGCATCACCCCGGCGAACGGCTCCACCACACGGGGCTGCGCGGGACCGGCCTCGTAGCGGACCGCCTCGTCCGCGGCGGTGGAGTCGTTGTCCATCCGCCACACCGGCAGCGGCGTCGCCGACTTCTCGAACTCGTACATCCGGTAGGTCTTCAGGTCGGGGAACACCTCGCGGTCCCAGCGGAACGCGCGGAAGAAGTCCCCGGCGACCACGCCCAGGTAGTCGCCCGGCTGAGCCATGATCGCCTTGCGGGAGAACCCGCCGGCGATCTCGTTCTGCCGGGGCCCGAACCGCAGGTCCACCACCCGCTTGAGCGGCGACCTGCGGTCCCAGATGCCGTCCTGGGAGTTGGGCAGCTTGTTGCCGGGCAGCACGCACAACTGCTGCTCGTCGACCGTCAGGTCGGGGATCTTGTGGCAGTCGGCGAACTTGTAGGCCCGCGCGAACAGGAACACCCCGTCGCTCTCGGTCATCGCGAACTTGCCGTGCACACCGGCGAACCAGCCCATGTAGGCGGTGACCGGGATCGCACAGGTGACCAGCATCACCGTCAGGGCCCGCCAGCCGGCCCGCCGCAGCACCATGAACACGCACAGGCCCACCAGCACCGGCAGGCCCACCGACCGGGTCAGCCAGGCCGCCGCGGCCAGCAGCCCGATCGCCGCGGCGACCTTCCAGCCCGGCCGCTCGTGCCACAGCAGCAGGGTGACCGCGCAGACCACCAGGAAGGCGAACAGCGTGTCCGACAGCACGAGGTGCTCCAGCTGGATCTGGTAGGCGTCCAGCAGCACGGGGGCGGCGGCCAGCGCCGCGCCCCAGCCCGGCAGGCCGAACCGGTGCCGCAGCACCGCGTAGATCATCAGGCCCATGGCCAGGCCCATCAGGTGCTGAAGCGCGGTGACCAGCGCGAAGCTGTGCAGTGGTTTGAGCGCCAGCAGCAGGAACGAGTAACCGCCGGGCCGCAGCGGATGCGGATACGGCTCGATCGCCACGTGCAGATAGTCGAAGCTGTCGTTGAAGTACATCGCCGGCCGATAGCCCAGCATCGTCAACAGCCGCAGCAATGCGCCCAGGGTGAGGACCACGGCGAACACCGGATGCCTCATGGCCATTACCCGAAACCGTTTTGCCAGGTCACGTCCGATGTGCACGACATCGGGACGGCCCGTGCGCCCGCCGTCGGCGTCGGCGCCGTCCGTGCGCTCGGCCGTACCGGCGGCTTCATCCGTCAAGGCCGACCCCAACCTTTCCGGGCCGTGGTGCCCGTATGCTTGTCCCTTAGCCTGCCGCCCCAGCCCCTCCGCCAGAGGGCCAACGCGTTGCATCTTTGCAACACGATACGGACGCTCATGCACGAAGCGGGCCGCGTCATTGGCCCCGGCCGTGCATCATGTAGTGCGGCCGCCCGCTTGCCGGAACCTGTAAAGAGTAAGCGACAGCACCGAATACGGTCACCCACGGTAACGAAGGAGATCTCTGTGGAACTCTCCGTGGTGATGCCGTGTCTCAATGAGGCCGAGACGATCGAGACCTGTGTGCGCAAGACGATCGGCTTCTTCGAGGACAACGGCATCGACGGCGAGGTCGTCATCGCCGACAACGGCAGCACCGACGGCAGCCAGCAGCTCGCCCGCGCGGCCGGTGCCCGGGTGGTGCCGGTGGCCGACAAGGGCTACGGCAACGCGCTGATGGGCGGCATCCGCGCCGCCCGCGGCCGGTACGTCGCGATGGGCGACGCGGACGACTCCTACGACTTCACCACGCTGCTGCCGTTCCTGCACGAGCTGCGGGACGGCGCCGACCTGGTGATGGGCAACCGTTTCAAGGGCGGGATCGAGCCGGGGGCGATGCCGCCGCTGCACCGCTATCTGGGCAACCCGGTGCTCAGCTTCGTCGGCCGGCTGTTCTTCGGCAGCAAGATCGGCGACTTCCACTGTGGGCTGCGCGCCTTCCGCAAGGACTCGATCATGCGGCTGGGGCTGCAGACCGGCGGGATGGAGTTCGCCAGCGAGATGGTGGTCAAGGCCACCCTCGCCCGGTACGACATCCGCGAGGTGCCGACCACGCTGTCCAAGGACGGCCGGTCGCGGCCCCCGCACCTGAACACCTGGCGGGACGGCTGGCGCCATCTGCGCTTTCTGCTGCTGTACAGCCCGCGCTGGCTGTTCCTGATCCCCGGCCTGCTGTTCATGCTGGTCGGGCTGGTGGCCGGGGTCGCGCTGTCGTTCGGCCCGGTGCGGGTGGGCGAGATCGCCTTCGACGTCGACACCCTGGTGGGCGCCGGGGCGGCGATGGTGATCGGCTTCCAGGCGGTGCTGTTCGCGCTGTTCACCAAGGTCTACGCGATGGAGGAGGGCTTCCTGCCGCGGGACCGCCGGGTGGACCGGCTGGTCGCCTGGTGGACCATGGAGCGCGGGCTGGTGCTGGGCGGACTGCTGGCGCTGGCCGGTCTGGTGGGGCTGGCGGCCTCGCTGCTGCACTGGCGGATCAACAACTTCGGCGAACTGGACCCGCGCCAGTCGCTGCGCATGGTGGTCCCGGCCGCGACCGCGCTGGTGATGAGCTTCCAGGCGATCTTCGCCTCGATGTTCGTGAGCATCCTGTACATCCGCCGCCGCGAGCACCCGGCGCTGCCCGACCCGGCCGACGAGGCCGCCGTGGTGGTGGACGCCGCCGCCGACCGGGTGGCCGCCGAGGAGGCGCGGGAGGCCAAGGAAGCCAAGGAGGCCAGGGTCGCGGTGGCCGCGGAGGGCGAGGCCGGGGGCGACCGCTGAGGCGGTGAGGCGGCCGTGCCGCGGGAACGCCACGGCGTCCTCCGTATGGCAGCATGTCCAGCCATGAATCCCCCGCCCCCGACCGGCCTGCGGAGCCAGTGACGATGGACGTCCTCCTACCGGATCCGCACCGGCTGAGCCGGGAGCCCGCCTCGGCCGACAGGCCGCAGGACCCCGAGGCACGGCGGCTGCCGCCCCGGTGGCTGCCCTGGTGGCTGCTGCTGGCGGTGGGCTGGCTGGCGCAGGCCGGGGTACGGGTAGGGCTGGCGGCGGGGCAGACCATGCCGGTGGCCAACCCGGACGAGACGGGTTACCTGTTCGCCGCGCGCCTGCTGTCGGGCGGCCCGCCCGCCGACATCTCCAACAGCACCCCCTACCGGGGCGGCTACTCGCTGCTGATCCTGCCCGCGGTCTGGCTGGGCGGCGAGGACCCGGTGACCGTCTACCGGCTCGCCCTCGTCATCAACGCGCTGCTGGGCGCCACGCTCCTGCTGCTGGCGTACCAGTTGCTGCGCCGGCTCGGGCTGTCGCCGGGGTGGGCGTACGCGGTCGCGCACGTGACAGCGCTACTTCCCGCCGCCGTCTTCTACACCCAGTACGCGCTGACCGACGCGGTGCTCCCGGTCGTCCTGCTGGGCTGGCTGCTGTTGCTGCACTCCTGGCTGGTCGGTGACGTTTCCCCCGCGAGAATGGCGCTGTACGGGGCGGGGGCGAGCCTCGCGGCGGCCTACGCCTACACCATGCACTCGCGGGGCGTGGTGATCGTCGCCGTGCATGCCGGGCTGCTGCTGCTGGCGGTGGTGCGCCGGTGGCGGCCGTGGTGGTCGGCGGGCCTGGGCGCCCTGGCGGCCGCCCTCGTGGCCGGTGCCGGCAGCCTGCTGAACGGCTGGATCTGGCCGCAGTTGTATCCCCGGGGCTCCTACGACATGGGGTCGATGCTGGTCGACCGGCTCACCACCCCCGAGGGCTACGGGTGGACGATCCCGGTGGGGATCGGCCAGATCTGGTATCTGATCGTCGGCTCCTGGGGGCTGGCCGGGATCGGGCTGCTGGCCATGGCGGCGGTCGCGTTCGGCCGGGGCGTCCCGTCCCGGCTGCGCGCGCTGGCGCTGGGGGTGCTCGCCACCGTCGCGGGCATCGCGTTCGCCACCGCCGCCGCCCTCCCGGACGAGCAGCGCGTCGGCAACCACGCCTACGGCCGTTATCTGGCCTGCCTGGCGCCGCTGCTGTTCGCGGTGGGGGTGGCGGTGCTGCTGCGCGCCTCCCGCCGCACCGCGCTGCGGGCGGCCGCCGCCGTCGCGGTGGTGACGGCCGCCGCCGCCGCGCTGATCGAGTTGCGTGCCGGCGGCAGTTTCGGCGAGTACGTGTTCTTCCCGTTCGACTTCCCCGAGACCGGTTTCCTCACCTGGGACTGGGACTCGCTGCGGCTGTGGACGGCGACGCTGGCGGGCCTGGGGCTGCTGGCGCTCACGGTGGCCATGGCCGTGGCCGGCCGGCGGAGCGGGGCCGTTCTGCTGGTGGGGGTGCTGCTGGTGGTCAACGCGGCGGCGAGCGTGGCGACCGCCGCGCGGGTGTCGCGGCCGTTCGTCCGCGAGATGACCGCCGCCTCCGACCTGAGCGGCCTGCTCGACCCGGCGGCGAAGCCGCGGGTGGCCATCGACGGCAACGTCGACTGGAAGATCTGGGTGATGCAGCTCTACCAGGTGTCGTGGTCGCAGGTGCTGTGGTTCGACAGCCGCTACGAGCGGCCCCCGACGCGGGCCGACCTGGTGCTGATGGTGTGGGACGGGAAGGTCCCGGCTGAGCGGACGTGGGCGGACCCGCCGGCCGGCTGGCGGGTCGCCGGCAGCCGCCGCACCGCCGAAGGCCACTGGGTCGCCTGGCGGCGCTCCTGACGTCGGCCCTGACGGTTGGCTCAGAGCCGGCCCTGACGTCGGCTCTGAGGCCGGATCAGCGCGCCCAGATCTCCAGCAGCCCGTCGGAGGACCGCCACAGCCGCCGGTAGCCGCCCTCGGCGTCCAGCCGCGTGTTGGCGACCATGGCGGGCTCCTGGCCGCGCCACCGGGTGAACAGGAACGGCCCGTTCTCGGCGATGACGGGGATCGCCCGGTACTCGTGGGGGAACGAGCGGATCCGCCCGTGCCACTGCGGCCGGCCCCACACGTCCTTGGTGTAGAAGGTCAGCGTCTGCGCCAGCCGGTAGTCCGACCAGATCACCGGCAGGTCGTCACGGCCGTCCAGCCAGGCCCGCAGCTCGTTCCACGCCTTGTCGCGCGGCAGGTCCGGCACCTGCGCGACCGCCACCGGCAGGTACGCGCCGGCCAGCGCGCAGCACGCCACCGCCAGCCCGGTCCGCACCCGCACGGCGGAGACCCGGCCGAGCAGCAGCACCAGCGCGCCCAGCCCCCCGGCCAGGAACGCCGGGAGCACCGGGAACCAGTACCGCAGCAGCCAGCCCCGTAGCGTGATGTGGTGCGGGTCCGTCAGCCCCGACAGCAGCGTCAGCGGCACCGCCAGCGTCACGAACCACACCAGCGTCAGCGCCAGCCGCCGGTCCCGGGTGACCGCCCAGCCGACGACGTTCAGCGCCAGCAGCGCCACGAAGACCCAGCCGAGCGGATGCCAGTCGGTCATCGCCCGCTCGAACGAGCGCAGCGCCAGCATCCGGGTCACCGGCTCGTTCGGCTCCCCGCCGTGCCCGGCCGCCGACCGGATCGCCGACATGGCGTTGCCCCACACGAGCTGGTTGTGGATCATGCTGACGGCCAGCACCCCCAGCATCGGCGCCGCCACCACCCACAGCCGCCGCCAGGAGATCCCCAGCAGCCGGAAGAACACCGGGATCCCCAGGTACATGAACGCGACGAAGTCGCGGACCAGGAACGCCGACCCCAGGCACAGGCCCGCCGCCACCAGCAGCACCGTCTGCCGGCGCCCGGTCCGGCGGCTCGCCACGACCAGCCCGGCGACACCGAGGGCGAACAACCCCGCGCCCGGCATGTCCGGCAGCAGCACCCCCATCGACCAGGTGATCTCCTGGCCGGCGAACGGGTTGGTCATCGTGAAGAACGGGTGGGCCATCAGCAGCAACGTCGCCGGCAGCCCCACCCGATCCCCGAACAGCGACCGGACCAGCAGGTAGCAGCCGACGTAGAAGACGATCCCGCCGAGCGCCGCCATCGCGAAGTACGCCGCCTGCCCCGACCCCAGCAGCTCCTGCATCAGCCGGGTCGGCAGCACCAGCCCGATCCGGTTGACCTGGTGCGGCACCTGGTCAAACGGCCACTGGTCCAGCGGGATGTCCGGCCATCGCCGCGCCGCCTCGAACACGTAGTACGGGTCGTAGTACAGCGGCGGCGTCATGACGACCCACTGGACGGCCACGGTGACCGCGGCCACCAGCGCCGAGAACCACACCACCCGGCGGCGCAGCGGCCCGCGGCGCGGCCCCTCCTCACCGGAACGTTCCGTGGCGGACTCGCGGACCGTGGTCTGGGCCATGCCGGATCTCAACCTCTGCCTTGAGCTGTCGGAGCTGTCGCGGGAATCGCCCGTCAGCGTATCGGCGCCCTTCCATGATCACGTCCGGGACGTCCGGGATGCCGAACCTGTTAGGCCCAGCCCGCCGGGCCAAATAGGCTTGGCCCATGTCCTCGTCGAGTAGCCAGTCCAGGCACATCCTGACCGCGCCCGCCTGGCCGTACGCCAACGGGCCCCGCCACATCGGGCACGTCTCCGGTTTCGCGTTGCCGTGCGACATGTTCAGCCGCTACCAGCGGATGGCGGGCAACCAGGTCCTGATGGTCAGCGGCACCGACGAGCACGGCACTCCCATCCAGGTGCAGGCGGACTCCGAGGGCGTCAGCCCCCGTGAGCTCGCCGACCGCTACAACCGGGTCATCGCCGGGGACCTGCAGGCGCTGGGCATGTCCTACGACCTGTTCACCCGGACGACCACCCGCAACCACTACGCGGTCGTCCAGGAGATCTTCAAGGGCTTGTACGACAACGGCTACATCTTCCCGAAGACGACGCTGGGCGCGATCTCGCCGTCCACCGGCCGCACCCTGCCCGACCGCTACATCGAGGGCACCTGCCCGATCTGCGGGTACGACGGGGCGCGCGGCGACCAGTGCGACAACTGCGGCAACCAGCTCGACCCGGTGGACCTGATCAACCCCCGCAGCCGGGTCAACGGGGAGGTGCCCCGGTTCGTCGAGACCGAGCACTTCATGCTCGACCTGCCCGCCTTCACCGACGCTCTCGGCGACTACCTGCGCGCCAAGCAGGGGGAGTGGCGGCCCAACGTGCTGAAGTTCTCCCTCAACCTGCTGGAGGACCTGCAGCCCCGGGCGATCAGCCGTGACCTCGACTGGGGCGTCCCGGTGCCGCTGGAGGGCTGGCGCGACCAGCCGAACAAGCGGCTGTACGTGTGGTTCGACGCGGTGGTCGGCTACTTCTCCGCCTCGGTGGAGTGGGCCAGGCGCTCGGGCGACCCGGACGCGTGGCGGGCCTGGTGGCAGGACCCGCAGGCGCTGTCGTACTACTTCATGGGCAAGGACAACATCGTCTTCCACTCCGAGATCTGGCCCGCGATGCTGCTGGGCTACAACGGCCGGGGCGACAAGGGCGGCGAGCCGGGCTCCCTGGGCGCGCTGAACCTGCCGACCGAGGTGGTGTCCTCGGAGTTCCTGACCATGGAGGGCCGCAAGTTCTCCTCCTCCCGCCAGGTGGTCATCTACGTCAGGGACTTCCTGGAGCGCTACGACGTGGACGCGCTGCGCTACTACATCGCGGTGGCCGGGCCGGAGAACCAGGACACCGACTTCACCTGGCAGCACTTCCGCGAGCGCAACAACAACGAGCTGGTCGCCCAGTGGGGCAACCTGGTCAACCGCTCGCTCAACATGGCCGCCAAGGAGTACGGCGCGATCCCCGAGGCCGGGGAGCTGACCGACGCCGACCGGGCGCTGCTGGAGCGCAGTCGCGCCGCGTTCGACCGGGTCGGTGGCGAGCTGGGCCGCTCCCGGTTCAAGAACGCCGTCACCGAGGCGTTCGACGTCGTCCGGGAGGCCAACGGCTACCTGTCGGCGCAGGAGCCGTGGAAGACCGAGGACAAGACCCGCAAGGGCACCATCCTGCACGTCGCGCTCCAGGTGGTGGACGACGCCAAGACGCTGCTGACGCCGTTCCTGCCCAAGTCGTCGGACAAGGTGCACACGATGCTCGGGGGCGAGGGCGTGTGGGCGGCCATGCCGGAGATCCGCGAGGTTGACGAGGAGGGCGGCCCGTCCTACCCGGTGGTCACCGGCGACTACGCGGTCGAGCGGGCCCGCTGGGAGCACCGGCCGATCCGGCCCGGCACCCCGCTGGCCAAGCCCAAGCCGTTGTTCGCCAAGCTGGACGCCTCGATCGTGGACGAGGAACTGGCCCGGCTGGAAGAGTCCTGACCGGCCCGTTGTTGTAAGGATAGAGGACGGCCGGCCGCTCTCCCGGCGGCCGGGTCTCACACGGAGTACGGGTCATGATCAGCGAACAGGCCGGTGACGGCTTCGCCGGGGCGAGCTTCCCGGCGCTGCCCGAGGCGCTCCCGATCGGCATCTGCGACAGCCACTGCCACCTCGACCTGCTGGAGGTGCCGGTGTCGCACGCCGTGGCCGCGGCGCGCGCGGTCGGCATCCGGCAGATCATGACGATCGGCTGCGACCTGAAGTCCTCGGGCTGGGCGGCGCAGACCGCCCGCGAGAACGGCGACGTGTACGCCGGGGTCGCCGTCCATCCCAACGAGACCACCGGCATCGGCGACGACGTGCTCGACGACATCGCCAAGCTGGCGACGCGGCCCGAGGTGCGGGCGGTCGGCGAGACCGGGCTGGACTACTACCGCGACTGGGCCCCGAAGGAGGACCAGCAGCGCTCGTTCCGCGCGCACATCGACATCGCCAAGCGCACCGGCAAGCCGCTGATGATCCACGACCGGGACGCCCACGACGACGTGTTGCGCATCCTGGCCGAGGAGGGCTCCCCCGAGCAGGTGGTCTTCCACTGCTTCTCCGGCGACGCCGAGATGGCCAAGGTGTGCGCCGACCGCGGCTACGTGATGAGCTTCGCCGGCAACGTCACGTTCAAGAACGCCGAGCCGCTGCGCGAGGCGCTGCGCGTCGCCCCCCTCGACCTGATCCTGGTGGAGACCGACGCCCCGTTCCTCACCCCCGTCCCGCACCGGGGCAAGCCCAACGCCTCCTACCTGATCCCGTGGACGGTCCGGTTCATGGCCGAGGTGAAGGACGTCGAGGTCGCGGCCCTGTGCGAGGCCATCGCCGACACCGGCCGCCGCCTGTTCGGCCCCTGGTGACGGCCCTCCGGTAAGCCTGCCACGGCCACTGATCGGGACATCACGATGCTGAAGTGTCCCGGTTTCGGTGGCGATGTGGTGCTGGGTGCCCTTATCGTCTGGCGCGGTTGATGCCGTTTTGGCCAGGAGGAACCCTTGGTGCGCCGGACCCCCGCCCTCGCGCTCACGGCCGTGCTGCTCGCGGCGTCCACGTCCGCCTGCGGCGGTGACGACGGCGGCGGCTCCCGGCCCGCCGCGGCGGACGCCCCCAAGGTCACCACGCCCCCCGCCCGGCAGGTGACCATCACCGTGGACGGCAGGACGACCACCGCCATGACCACCGGCACCACCGTCCGCGAGGTGCTGACCCAGGCGGGCGTCCAGCTCGGCCGGTACTACCTGGTCAAACCGAAGATCGACGAGCCCGCCGGGAACGCGGTCAAGGTGCGGCTGCTGCTGTCCAAGCCGGTGACCAGGACGCTGAAGATCCAGGCGCCGGTCAAGCGGAAGACGAACTCCAAGCTGGGCCCCTGGAGCCAGCGGACCGCCCGCAAGGGCCGGGACGGCCTCAAGGTCGTCATGACCGCCTATGTCCGGGACAAGAAGGGCAAGAAGGTCAAGGCGGTGGTGGCCGAGAAGATCACCCGCAAGCCGGTGACCCAGATCCTGGAGGTCGGCCCGCAGCCCGCCAGCGTCGGGGGCACCGCCGCCGGCCTGAACTGGGCGGGGCTGGCCAAGTGCGAGTCGGGCGGACGGCCCAACGCGGTCAACCCCGCCGGCTACTACGGCCTGTACCAGTTCTCCCTGCAGACCTGGGGCTCGGTCGGAGGCACCGGACTGCCGTCCAATGCCTCCCCGGCCGAGCAGACCTACCGCGCCCAACTCCTCTACAACAAGGTCCAGGGCCGCTGGCAGGGGCAGTGGCCCAACTGCGGCAGGTTCCTGTTCAGCTGACCTTCGCCAGATCGATCAGCAGGCGGCCGTTCACGCTGTCGACCTCGACGATCCGTTCGGCGGGATCCCGGAAGAGGCCGATCGCGCTGTAGCCGCCCCCGTCCTGCGGGACGGCCACCGAGGCCACGTCGCCGGTCTGCGTGTCGTAGAGCAGCCACTGGACCGATCCGCCGGCCGGCTCCGCCATGTAGGGCAGGAAGCGGTCATAGGCCAGGAAACCATCGAGGCGCTGCATAAGGTGCCTGCGGCCCCCGAGCATCCGGAACATGCGACCTCCGGTGCCGTCCCGGCGCTGCAGGTAGGTCTCCGGCACGGGCCCATGCCCCCCGCTCCATTGCTTTGGGAGGCTCTTGTGAGCCACGCACCAGGTGATGCCGCAGTTCCAGGAGCCCTTGATCGTTGCCAGGCCGGCCTTCGTCGTCCGCCCGTTGCGCAGGTCGCGCAGGGTCCGATGGAAGACCTCGCCCGGCTTGGCCCGCTCGGCGTCCATCGGCCCGGTCAGGCCCGGCCCGCCGATCCAGGGCCAGGCCAGCACTTGGAATCCGGTGGTGCCGGGGACCTGGCGGGCCGTGCCGCCCCCGGACACGGGCGCCTCGTACACCCCCTGGGACTCGTACACCCCCTGGGACGAGGTGTTCCGGCCCGCCATGGACCAGTAGACCTTTCCACCGCCGATGGTCAGCCGCCGTACGGACGCATCCTCGGAGAGATCATGCTGTGTGGCGGCGACCCGGTACGCGTCACCGCCGGACAGCGGTGCCGCCCAGATCTCGACGGTGTGCCGGCCGCCCTGCTTGTACCTGACCCACCAGGCGATCCGGCCGTCACCCACGGAGAATCCCGAGGGGAACAGGTCGGAGCCGGACGGCACCGGTGTCCGGGTGATCTGGGTGGTCCGCCGTGTCCTGAGGTCGTAGGTCAGGATCTGATCGGTCTTCTCGAAGCTCGACTCGGTGGTGACCAGCAGTGTGTCGTCGTCCAGGAGGGTGATGGCCCGGTAGGCGCGGCCGCCGGGCAGTCTCTCCGGAAGGGGCCGGACCGCCTGCGGCCACAGCCGTTCCACCGGGACCGGCTTGCCGACGGTGACGGCCTTCAACGGGCCGGGCTTGCTCTGGGCGGCGGGCCGCGCCGGGTCCTCGGCGGAGCCGAGGACGGAGGTGAGCGCGCCGGATCCGCCGAGCGTCACCAGTACCGCCGCCGCGGCCATTCCCGCCTGGGCGCGGCGCCTGCGGCGGTGCCGTCCGTGCACTTGGTGGAGCAGGTCCGGCGCCGGGGCCGGCGCCTGCCGGGCGGCCGTCTTCAGCGTCCCCTTCAGTGCTTCGGTGAGTTCGTCGTTCATCGTGAGCTCCTGCTCTCGGCGCGCTCGGCGGCCGGATGCCAACCGGTGCGCAGCTTGTCCAGGGCACGGGCGGCCTGACTGCGCACGGTGCCGCGCGAGATGCCGAGCGTCGCGGAGATCTCCGCGTCCGACATGTCCTCGTAGTAGCGCAGCACCAGCACCGCCCGCTGGCGGCGGGGGAGCGCCGACAGCAGTTCCCACAGCCTCGGGTCGTGCTCGGCCCGGTCCAGGCCCGGCTCGATGTACTGGCCGTCGGGGACCTCGCCGACCAGGCTCTCGCGTCTTCGCCGCCGCCAGATGCTGATGTGCTGGCGTGCCATGATCGTCCGCGTGTAGCCCTCGGGGTCGCGTTTGTTGACCACCCGGGGCCAGGCGGCGCGCAGCCGCACCAGGCTCTCCTGGAGCAGATCGGCGGCGTCATGGGGATTGCCGGTCAGCACGTAGCCGTAGCGAAGGAGCGTCTGGGCACGGGTGGTCACGAACTCCTCGTACGTCACACCGTCGTCGTCCACAGGCATCCCTTCTTCGTCACCCCCGGGACGCGCAGGGCGGGGCAACTGTTGCATCCACGGCACACGGATGCTGAGGGACTGGACGAACGGGGGCTCAGACGCCGCCGAGCCCGACCGAGGCGCACGAACTCGCCGCACAGCCGGGCAGACGTACCGCGCTCAGTTTCTCTACGACAAGGCGGGAGACCGTTGGCAGGGCCAGTGGCCCGATTGTGGTGGGCTCTTGCTCGGCTGATCGGGTTCAGCTGGTGAAGAAGTCGAACTCTCCGTCTTTGACGCCCTTGACGAAGGCTTCCCATTCGGCGCGGGTGTAGAGGATGGTCTCGGCGTCGGGTCGGCGGCTGTGCCGGACGGCCACTTGCTCGCTTCCGTCGTTCAGCGGCCCCGCCTCAACGCACTCGGGTCCACCGCTGCCGCTGTAGGTGCTGATGTGCCAGGAGACGTTGCTCGGCTTGCGGGGGGTGCTCATGCTGCGACTCTCCTTGTCACCGACTCAGACGCTCCGCGAGCGCCCGGATGAACGCCAATGACTGCTCGGGTGGGAGCGCACTGTTCAGTAGACAATCGTAGGTGAGGGCGAAACGTTCGACACTCTCGGCTTCCAAGTAGATCGAACCCGCCTCCGTCTCGATGTGGGATGCATCCGGGTAGGGTTCGGGCATCTCGAAGATGGTGAACGCTCCCAGAGGGCTGGCGTGTGCTCCAGCGTCGAACGGCAGCACGCGGATGGTGATGTTGGGGCGTTCGGCCAGATCTTCCAGATGAGCGAACTGGGCGCGCATGACCTTGGCTCCGCCGACCATCCGGCGCAGTGTGGCCTCGTCGAGAACGACGTCCAGCAGTAGCGGGTCGTCATCGGTGAGCTTCCGCTGGCGGGATGCACGAAACTCAAGCCAGCGTTCGAGCTTGGCGGGGGAGTAGTCCGGACGGTTGGCTGTCATGATCTCCCGGGCGTAGTCACGGGTTTGGAGGAGCCCATCGAGGACCACCGCCTTGTACATTTTCGTCCTCCTGGCCCGTGATTCCAGCCAGGCCAGGTCGATGACGCGGGTCTTGGTCTCCCGGGCGTAGTCGTCCCACCAGCCTTTCTGCCAGATGTCGCGGCTGAGTTGCTCCAAGGCGTTCCGGATGGCCGGGTCGTGGACGCCGTACAGGTTGAGCAGGGCGAGGACGTCGGGGACGCGGGCCGGGACTATGCCCGTCTCCCAGCGGCTGATCGCACCCTGGTCGCGCTGGACGTAGTCGCCCGCATCGCGGAGGGTGAGCCCGGCGCTCTCGCGAAGCTCCCGTAGGTGCTTGCCCAGCCATTGTGAGCGGAGCGTCGGGCCTTTCTTGGACGGCGGCATGGTGCCTCCCGATCACGGAGAATGCGACAAAGGCGACAATGCTGACACTTTTCAAGCTTTTCTAAGTGCAAGCTTGTCTGTGTGTTGGATTGATGTCAACCTGTCCGTGACCGTTCGATTACACGGAGATGATCACGAGATTCGTCTGCGTGGACGACAAGGGCCGGGGCGGGGTTCGCGTGCGAGGCTGAGACCCGCCCCGGCCGGGAGCCGGAAGGGATGTCCCATGGAACATCGACCTGAGTCCGGCTTCCCGCCTGTGTACCACGACATGGGTGAGGGAGCCACCGACGCCGCTGCGCAGCGCGGGATCGTCTGGCCCAGGCTTTTCGTCCTGACGTACGTTCCGGAGGAGGCGGAGGGCATCGGCGACGACCCCGGTGAGGTGGTCCTCTACGGCCTGGCGATGCCCGGCGGGGGCGCCGTGACGGTGGGGCCCGGCGGTATGCAGCAGGGGCACTGGGTCAGCGCGGGCAGGGCCGCCGACCGGCTCGGGCTGGATCTGTGGTGGCGGGACGAGCTTCCCGAGAGCGGATCTCTCTCCTGAGGGAGCCGGGAATTCCTCGTAGGCCATCCCTTCTCACCGGCACCGGGACGACCGTTGCATCGGCACCCCGGCGGGGCTGGGACACTGGGCCGGTGGGGGACTCACAGGTGCTGCTGGGGCCGGCCGAGGTGCGCGAACTGGCCGCGCGGCTGGGCGTACGGCCGACCAAGACGCTCGGGCAGAACTTCGTCATCGACGCCAACACGGTGCGGCGCATCGTCCGGGCCGCCGAACTGGACGCCGACGACGTGGTGATCGAGGTGGGGCCGGGGCTGGGCTCGCTCACCCTGGCGCTGCTGGAACGGGCGCGCCGCGTGGTCGCCGTCGAGATCGACCCGGTGTTGGCCGAGCAGCTCCCGCACACCGTACGAGACCGGGCGCCGGAACTGGCCGAAAGGCTGGAGGTGGTGCACGCCGACGCGCTGCGCATCACCGACCTGCCCGGCCCCGCGCCGACCGCGCTGGTCGCCAACCTCCCCTACAACGTCGCCGTCCCCGTCGTACTGCATCTACTGGCGACCTTCCCCTCGCTGCGGCGCGGGCTGGTGATGGTGCAGGCCGAGGTAGCCGACCGGCTGGTGGCCCCTCCGGGCAGCAAGGTGTACGGGGTGCCGTCGGTGAAGCTGGCCTGGTACGCCGAAGCCCGGCGGGCCGGGCCGGTGGGACGCGCGGTGTTCTGGCCGGTGCCCAACGTCGACTCCGGGCTGGTGGCGTTCACCCGGCGTGAACCGCCCGTGGACGCGTCCCTGCGCGAGGAGGTGTTCGCGGCGGTCGACGCCGCGTTCGCGCAGCGCCGCAAGACGCTGCGGGCGGCGCTGACGGGCTGGGCGGGGTCGGCGGACGCGGCCGAACGGGCCCTGCGCGCCGCCGAGGTGGACCCGCGCGCCCGGGGTGAGGCCTTGGATGTGGCCGCCTTCGCCCGCATCGCCCAGTATCGTCCTCTCGTCGCGGTGGACGAACGTACGGAGGATCATGGTGAAGGGGCGGTCGCGGGCCGTAGGGGCGATGGTGCTCGCGGCGGTGCTGACCCTGCCGGGCTGTGACGGGGGCTCCAAGACCCCGAAGATCCAGACCACGGTCCGTCCCGGGGTCGCGCCCACCCCGCCGACGAAGGGCGCCTACTTCGGGGCCTGGGTGGACCCGGCGCGCGACGGCTCAGGTTCGCCCGCGCCGTCCGGTTCGCCGTCGGCGTCCGCCTCGCCCTCGAAGACGGCGTCCCCGTCCGAGCGGGCGCGGGTGGACGCGGTCACCGGGTTCGAGCGCGACATGGGGCGGCGGCTCGACATCGTCGCCGCCTACCGCAGCTGGAAGCAGCGCCTGCCCCAGGACTCCGACGCCGAGCTGCTGTCCGAGGGCCGCTACCTGCTGGTGACCTGGTCCGGCACCGACACCCGGGAGATCGTCGCCGGCGAGCACGACGACCACATCCGGCAGCAGGCCCGTGCCGTCAAGTCCCTGGGAAAGCCGGTCTTCCTGCGCTGGCAGTCCGGTATGGACGCCGACAAGGTCCGGGACAGGGTCCACTCCGCCGGGGACTTCACGGCCGCCTGGCGGCATCTGCGCGAGATCTTCCGGCGGGAGAAGGCCGACAACGTGGCCTGGGTGTGGTCGCCCACCGCCGGCGGCTTCCGCGGCGGCGAGGCCGAGGCCTTCTACCCCGGCGACGACCAGGTGGACTGGATCGCGGCGGAGGTCTACCCCGGCGGCACCTACGACTACCGGGACTTCTCCGAGGCGGCCCGGTTCTTCATGGACTGGGCCGACGAACGCCCCAAGCCGATCATGATCCCCGAGTTCGGGGTGCCGCGCTCCTATGGCGAGCGCCGCGCCGAATGGCTCCGCAAGACCGCCACCTACCTGCAGGACCCGCAGGTCAAGGCGGTCGTCTACTACGACTCCGACGAGGGCGGCGCCGACGAGTCCGGCGAGCGCCGCTACGAGTACTCCACGGCCGGCGACCGTACGGCGCTGTCGGCGCTGCGGGAGCTGGCCACCACCCCGTACTTCAACCCCCGCAACCTGCCGGTCACCGCGGGGGAGTGACCGCGGCGGGCCCGGGGGCCGGTCCGCGCCCGCTACGATCTCGGCCGTGACCTCCGTGACCGTCCGCGTGCCCGCCAAGGTGAACCTGCAGCTGGCGGTGGGGCCGCTGCGTGACGACGGCTACCACGATCTGGTCAACGTCTTCCACGCCGTCTCCCTGTTCGACGAGGTGACCGCCGCGCCCGCCGACGCGCTGAGCGTCACGGTCGAGGGCGGGTCGATCGAGGGCGTGCCGGTGAACGCCGACAACCTCGCCGCCCGCGCCGCCCTGCTGCTGGCCGAGCGGCTGGGCGTCGCGCCGAACGTGGCGCTGACCATCCGCAAGACGATCCCGGTCGCCGGGGGCATGGCCGGCGGCAGCGCCGACGCGGCCGCCGCGCTGGTCGCCTGCGCCCGGCTGTGGGGCGCCGGCGACGCCGACGCGGACCTGTGGGAGCCGGCCGCGATCCTGGGCAGCGACGTCCCGTTCGCCCTGCTGGGCGGCACCGCGCTGGGCACCGGACGCGGCGAGGTGCTCACCCCGGTGCAGACGGCCGGGCGCTTCCACTGGGTGTTCGCCCTCGCCGACGGCGGGCTGTCGACCCCTGCCGTGTACGCCGAGTGTGACCGGCTGCGCGAGGCCGAAGGGTGGCGGCCCGCCCCGCCGCAGGCGTCGCAGGACCTGATGGCCGCGCTGGCCGCCGGGGACGCCCATGCCCTCGGCGCCGCCCTCGGCAACGACCTGCAGCCCGCCGCGCTGTCGCTGCGCCCGGCGCTGCGCGACACCCTGGCGGCGGGCCGGGAGCACGGCGCGCTGGGCGCACTGGTCTCCGGCTCCGGCCCGACCTGCGCCTTCCTCGCCGAGTCGGCCGACCACGCGGGGGAGCTCACGGCGGCGCTGTCCAAGGCCGGTGTCGCCCGTTCCGCCGTGCAGGCGTACGGCCCCGTCCCGGGCGCCACCATCGTGTAGGCGGCCCTTCGGCGTACGGCCTCGACGCCACTGGAGGGACACCATGCCGCTCGGCCGGAAGGTCCTGGAGGCCGTGCCGAGTCCACTCTCGGCAGCGTTCCGGTGAACCGGCCGTCGCCGCCCGCCGTCATACGATCCGTACCCGGCGCCGCCGGGACGAGCGCAGGGAGGGCCGATGACGGCTGCGGGGTTGCTCATCATGATCATGATCGTCGTTGCCGCGCTGGTCCCGATGGCCGTGCTCATCGGTGTCATCATCCTGCTGATCCGCAGGGCGCAGCGCGTCACGCCTCCCGTCCCGCCCTGGCCGGGACGTCCGGGGTACGGGCCGGCCCCGGGGAGCCACTCGTCGCCGTCCTGGCACCATGGCCACGATGACGTGGGGGGCTCCGGCTTCGACCCCGGCCCCTTCTCCTACGACGGCGGGTACTACCACCACGACCATCACCACGGGCACTCCGGCGGGTCGTTCCACGACGGTCACTCTCACGGCGGTTCGTACGACGGCGGGTCCTCGTACGACAGCGGCTCGTCAGGCTCCTCCGGCTCCGACAGCGGTTCGTCGGGTTCGTCGGACAGCGGTTCCTCGTCCTTCTGACAAGGGCGGCCAGGCGACCCGGCGGGAGCCACTAGCCTGGACAGTGCCGTGAACCTGATCAATCTTGAGACCGTCACCAAGTCCTACGGGCCCAAGCCTCTGCTGGACGCCGTGTCCCTCGGAGTCGACGACGGCGACCGGATCGGTGTCGTCGGCCGCAACGGGGGCGGCAAGAGCACGCTGGTCGCCCTGCTGGCCAAGCGCGTCGAGCCCGACGAGGGGCGGGTGACCCATGCCCGCGGGCTGCGGCTGGGCCATCTGGCCCAGCGCGACGAGTTCGCCGAGGGCACCACCGTCCGTTCCGCGGTCCTCGGCGACCGTGCCGAGCACGAGTGGGCCGGGGACACCCGCGTCCGCGAGATCCTGTCCGGCCTGCTGGCCGACCTGGCGCTGGACGCCCCGCTGGCCGGGATGTCCGGCGGCGAGCGGCGGCGGGTCGCCCTGGCCCGGCTGCTGGTTCCCGAGTCCGACCTGATCGTCCTGGACGAGCCCACCAACCACCTCGACATCGAGGCGATCGACTGGCTGGCCCGCCACCTGCGGGAGCGGCGCGGGGCGCTGGTCGTCGTCACCCACGACCGCTGGTTCCTGGACGAGGTCACCGACCGTACCTGGGAGGTCGTGGACGGCCGGGTCGAACGCTATGAGGGCGGCTACTCCGCGTACGTCCTGGCCAAGGCGGAACGCGCCCGCATCGCCGCCGCCACCGAGGAGAAGCGGCAGAACCTGCTGCGCAAGGAGCTGGCCTGGCTGCGCCGCGGCCCGCAGGCCCGCACCTCCAAGCCCAAGTTCCGGGTGGACGCCGCCCAGGCGCTGATCGCCGATGAGCCGCCGGCGCGCGACACCGTCGAGCTGACCAGCTTCGCCACCGCCCGCCTCGGCAAGACCGTCCTGGACCTGGAGGACGTGTCCGTTCGGCTGGGCCACCGGGACCTCTTCCAGCACCTGACCTGGCGGCTCGGCCCCGGCGACCGGGTCGGTCTGGTGGGCGTGAACGGCAGTGGTAAGAGCACCCTGCTGCGCCTGCTCGATGGCAGCCTGGCCGCGTCGGCGGGTCGGATCGTCCGCGGTAAGACCGTCCAGCTCGCCCACCTGTCGCAGAACCTTGAGGAACTCGACCCGACCCGCCGTGTCCTGGAGTCGGTGGAGGAGATCCGGCGCCGCATCACCGTCGGCAAGCGCGAGTGGACCGCGAGCCAGCTGCTGGAGCGCCTCGGCTTCCGCGGCGACGCCCAGTGGACCCCGGTCGGCGACCTGTCCGGCGGTGAGCGCCGCCGGCTGCAGTTGCTGCGGCTGCTGATGGACGAGCCGAACGTGCTGCTGCTGGACGAGCCCACCAACGACCTGGACATCGAGACCCTGACCGAGCTGGAGGACCTGCTCGACGGCTGGCCGGGCACCCTGGTCGTGGTCAGCCACGACCGCTACTTCCTGGAGCGCGTCACCGACCATGTCGTCGCCCTCCTCGGCGACGGCCGGGTCCATCTGCTGCCCGGCGGCGTCGACGACTACCTGTCCCGCCGCCGGTCGGCCCGCGCCCAGGCCCCCGCCTCGGCCCCGGCCCCGGCCGCCGCACCCGCCAAGGCCAGGTCGGCCGAGCGGAGCTGGAAGGCCAGGAAGGAACTCGACCGCCTCGAACGCCGCCTGGACAAGCTCGCCCAACAGGAGTCGGAGCTGCACGAGCAACTGGCCGCCCACGCCACCGACTACGAGAAGCTCACCGAACTCGGCGACCGCCTCAAGGCCGTCCAGGCCGAGGCCGCCGAGGTGGAGGAGCAGTGGCTCCTCCTCGCCGAGGACGTCGGCTGAGTCCCACCCGCACCTCTGGCGGGGGTGCCTGACCCGGGACGCCCGGTTCGAGCATGAGCCGGATGGTGACCGCGAACAGCGTGACGGTACTTCGGGGCGGTCGTCAGGAGCCGGGTGGAGCGTCGAAGGGGGCCAGCAGGGTGCGTAGCAGGTCCGCCAGGGTGGCGCGTTCGGACGCGCTGAGCCCGGCCAGGATGTCGTGCTCGCGGTTGAGCAGGTCGGCGAACGCGGCGTCCACCCGGGTACGGCCCTTGTCGGTCAGCCGGACCTGGACGCCCCGCTTGTCGGCCGGGTCGGGATGCCGCCGCACCAGCCCGGCGGCCTCCAGCCGGTCGATCCGGTTGGTCATCGTCCCGGAGGTCACCAGCGTGGCCCGCAGCAGCCGGCCCGGGCTCAGCTGGTAGGGGCTGCCCGCGCGGCGCAGCGCGGTCAGCACGTCGAACTCCCAGGGCTCCAGGTCATGCGCCGCGAACACCGCCCGCCGGGCACGATCCAGATGCCGGGCCAGCCTGGACACCCGGCTGAGGACGTGCAGCGGCCGAACGTCCAGATCCGGCCGCTCGGCCTGCCAGGCCGTGACCAGCCGGTCGACCTCATCCTCCATGGCAGGAGCCTACATGTCTCGACATCAAGATGTCTGATGTCTTCCGTCGTCTTCCGGCCCGCCGCCGACGAGCCGGTCACCGCCCCGGCCCGCGGGATTGACCTCAATATTAATTGAGGTTCAAGGATGGCGGCATGACCACATCGACGAGGACCGGGGCGAGGGCTCCCGGTGAGACGAGGGCGGGGCGCCGGGAGTGGGCCGGCCTCGGCGTCCTGGCCCTGCCCGCGCTGCTGGCCTCCCTGGAACTGACCGTCACCCACCTGGCGCTGCCGTCCATCGGCCGGGATCTGGGCGCCAACAGCACCCAACTGCTGTGGATCGTGGACATCTACGCGTTCCTGCTCGCCGGATCGCTGCTCACCATGGGGGCGCTGGGCGACCGGATCGGCCGCCGCAGGCTGCTGCTGCTCGGCGCGGCGGGGTACGGGGTGGCCTCGGTGCTGGCCGCGTACGCTCCGAGCGCCACCATGTTGATCGCCGCCCGCGCGCTGATGGGCGTGGCAGGGGCGACGCTGATGCCGTCGATCCTCGCCCTGGTCGCCGTCATGTTCACCGACCCCCGCCAGCGGACGACCGCCATCGGGATCGTCGTCGCCGCGGTCTCGGGCGGGACGGCGATCGGCCCGCTGGCCGGCGGCTGGCTACTGGAGCGCCTGTGGTGGGGCTCGGCCTTCCTGCTGGGCGTGCCGGTCATGGCCCTGCTGCTGGTGATCGGGCCGATCCTGCTGCCCGAACGCCGTGCGCCCGGGCCGGGCCGTCTCGACCTCACCGGCGTCCTGTTGTCGCTGGCCGCGGTGCTGCCGGTGGTGTACGGGCTCAAGCGGATCGCCGCCGAGGGGGCGGCCCCCGGCTCCGCGGCGGCGGTGCTCGTCGGCCTCGTCATGGCGGGGATCTTCGTGCGGCGACAGCGTCGCCTGGCCGACCCACTGGTCGACCTGCGGCTGTTCGCGGACCGGGCCTTCGCCGTGGCAGTGGTCACGTTGTTCCTCGGGATCTTCGTGCTGTGGGGCTCGAACTACGCCATCGCGCAGTACCTCCAGCTCGTTCGCGGACTGTCACCGCTGGAGGCGGGGCTGTGGACGGCCCCGTCCGCCGTCGGTGTCATCGCCGGGTCGATGCTGGCCCCCAGGATCGTCCGCAGGGTCGGCCCCGGCCGGGTCATCGGCGCCGGCCTGGTGATCTCCGCGATCGGCTACGGCGTCCTGGCCGGGGTGGAGGTCGCGGGCGGGCTCGTCGTGTTGGTCGCCGGGTCGGTCGTCGTCTCCGCCGGGCTCGGTCCCATGATGGCCCTGGCCACCGACATCGTCGTCGGCTCCGCTCCGCCGGAACGCGCCGGCGCCGCCTCGGCGATCTCCTCGACCGCTCCGCAGCTCGGCGGGGCGCTCGGCATCGCCGTCCTGGGCAGCGTCATCACCGCCGTCTACCGGGACCGGATGGCCGCGGCGGTGCCGGCCGCCCGCGACAACCTCACGGCCGCGGTCGCGGCCACCGCCGACCTGCCCGCCCCGGCCGGGGCGCGGCTGCTGGAGACGGCCCGCGCCGCCTTCACCCAGGGTTTCCAGCTGACCGCCGCCATCAGCGCCGCCCTGATGATCGTCATCGCCGTCGCGGTCATCGCCTTCCTGCGCGACCCGGACGACTGACCGACCCCGGCCATCCGCGCGCAGCCCGGCTCCAGCGCGTCGGCGGCCCGGAGGGCCGGGGCCTCCCGGTTTCTTGTCGCGAAGATACTTGACATCAAGATATTTGCCGGACATCATCTGTCTTGATGTCGAGAGAAACGGTGGCCGCAGGGCGTGGACCCGTCTGGGACCCCGCTCAGTACGCCGTTTTCGGTGCGGAGCGCGGCCGTGCGTTCGCCGAGCTTGTCGGCCGGATACCGCTGCGGGACCCCGCCCACGTCGTCGACCTGGGCTGTGGATCGGGCGAGCTCACCATGTTGCTGGCCGATCGCTGGCCCGGCGCGCGGATCGACGCCCTCGACGGTTCCCCCGAGATGATCGCCCGCGCGACCGCATCCGGGACCGCCGGACGCGAGGCGGTCATCGGGTTGCCCGCACGCGAGGACGCCGCCGACGCTCCTGGGCGCGAATCCGCTGCCGGCGGACAGGAGCCGACCACAGCCGGGAGCGGCGCCGCCGCGGAGCGGGTGCGGTTCGCGGTGGGGGACGTACGGACCTGGCGTCCGGGGCGACCGGTGGACGTGATCGTCTCGAACGCCGTGCTGCAGTGGGTGCCCGAGCACGAAGAGCTCCTGGTGCGCTGGGCGGGCGACCTGGCGCCCGGAGGATGCCTGGCGTTCCAGGTCCCGGGGAACTACGAGGCCCCCAGCCACATGCTGCTGCGGGAGGTCTGCCGGTCCGCACGGTGGCGGGACCGGCTCGCGGACGCGCTGCACTGGCGCCCGGTGCGGGACGCGGCCGGCTACCTGGAACTGCTCGCCGGGCTCGGCTGCGCCGTGGACGCCTGGGAGACCACCTACGTCCAGGTCCTTCAGGGCGAGGACGCGGTGCTGGAATGGGTCAAGGGCACCGCGCTGCGCCCTGTCCTGTCCGCGCTTGACGAGCGGAAAGCGGAGGAGTTCCTCGCCGAGTACGGGGCGCGGTTGCGGGAGGCGTATCCGCCGCGCCCGTACGGCACCGTCTTCCCGTTCCGACGGATCTTCGTGGTGGCTCGGCGGCCCGAGGCGGGCGTGGGGCCGCCACCTTGAACGGGGTGCCGCCCACCGCGCGGACGAGGGCGTCTCGTTCCCCTGCGGTGTGCCCTCCACGCGGCGGGCGGCATCCGTAAGACTCCGGTCTCGCGATCCGAGCCCGGTGACCCCTGGCCGGTGGCCGTCCGGACGAACTCCGGGCGGTCACCGCTGTGGCCGGGGAGATGCATCCTCTCACCGCACCAGCGGTCGTTGGAAGTGTTGCGGCACCCGGACATGGCCGGGCCCGCAGGCTCTGGGATCAGTAGGACCGGCCGGGCGCCGGTGTGTCCAGGCCGTGCTCGGTCTCCTCGGCCGGCTGCGGGCCGGGCGTACCCGGCTCGTCGGCTCTGTCGAGTTCGTCGGCTTCGCCGAGCCCGGCGGCCGGGCCCGGCTCATCGGGCCGGTCATGCTCGTCGAACTGGTCATGCTCGTGGAGCTGCTCGAACTGGTCGGGCTTGGCGGGCTCGTCACGGCGGGCCTTGCGCTGGGCCTTCTCAGCCTTGGCCGCCGCCTTCTCCTCGGCCTTCTCCTGCTTGGCGGCCTCCTTCTCCCGCACCCGCCGCAGCCGTTCCCGCTCCTTGCGGCGGCGCTTGGGATCGAGAGTGGGCTTGGGCTCCAGGCCGGAAAGACCGTTCCAGGCGAGGTTCACCACGTGCGCGGCGACCTCCTCGCGCCCGGGCTTGCGCACGTCCAGCCACCACTGGCCGGTGAGTGCCACCATGCCGACGAGCATCTGCGCGTACATCGGGGCGTGCTTGTCGTCGTAGCCGTGCCGGTCGAACTCGCGGGCCAGCAGATGCTCCACATGGCCGGCGATCTCGCTCAGCAGACTGGCGAAGCTCCCGGTGCCCGTACCGCCGTGCGAGTCGCGCACCAGGATGCGGAACCCGTCGCTGCTCTCCTCGATGTACTCCAGCAGCGCCAGCGCGGCCTTCTCCAGTTTCTGCCGGTAGTGGGTCCCCGCCAGCAGGGCGTCGGTGACCAGCCCGAGCAGCCTCTCGAACTCGCGGTCCACCACGACCGCGTACAGGCCCTCCTTGCCGCCGAAGTGCTCGTACACCACGGGCTTGGAGACCCCCGCCGCGGCGGCGATCTCCTCCACCGAGGTGCCGTCGAGCCCGCGCTCGGCGAACAGGGTCCGGCCTATCCCGAGAAGCTGCTCTCGTCGTTCCTTACCGGTCATGCGCTTACGCCGGGAACGTGGGGCGGGTTCAGTCACGGGTCAATTGTCCCGCGAACGCGCCCTCATCCGACCCGCTTGGCGGCCAGCCGCTCCGGGTTGGGCCAGCGGACCGCGTGGGCCCAGCCGAGCTTCTCGAACGCCCAGATGATGCGGGCGGAGATGTCCACCTGGCCCTTGAGCACACCGTGCCGCGCGCAGGTGGGGTCGGAGTGGTGCAGGTTGTGCCACGACTCGCCCAGCGACGGGATGGCCAGCCACCACACGTTGCGGGACTTGTCGCGCACGTCGAAGTGCTCCTTACCGAAGGTGTGGCAGATGGAGTTGATCGACCAGGTCACGTGGTGGACGAGGGTGATCCGCAGGAACCCGGCCCAGAACAGCGCGGTCAGCGCGCCCTGCCAGGACATGGTCAGCAGCCCGCCCAGCGCGGCCGGCAGCAGGAACGACACGGCCACCAGGCCCGGGAACCACCGGTGGATGCGGACGATGTCCTTGTCGTCCAGCAGGTCGGGCGTGAACCGGCGCTTGGAGGTGCGGGACCCGTCGAACAGCCAGCCGTAGTGGGCCCATCCCAGGCCCTTGGCCAGCGCCTTCCAGTCGTTGCCGAACCGCCAGGGCGAGTGCGGGTCCTCCTCCTTGTCGGAGTACTTGTGGTGCCGTCGGTGGTCGGCGACCCAGGTGATGACCGGGCCCTCCATGGCGAGGCTGCCCGCGATGGCCAGCGCGATGCGCAGCGGCCGCTTGGCCTTGAACGAGCCGTGCGTGAAGTACCGGTGGTAGCCCACCGTGATGCCGCCCGCCGACACCAGGTAGAAGACCACCATCAGCGCCACGTCGGTCCAGCCGAGGAAGTGCCCCCAGGCCAGCGGGATCGCCGCGAACAGGGCCAGGAAGGGCACGCCGGTGAAGACCCCTACGAGGACCCGTTCGGCGGTGCTCGAGCGGTCCGGCTCCATATCGGAGCGGGGCGGCGCGCCGGGCGGGTCGAGTACGGGGGCTGTAGTCATACGAAACGCTCCAGGTTCGGGTGTCTTACCTACGCCACCGTAACCTACGGTTGCGTAGGTTGGACAGTGCTCTTCGGTAAAATCAGGCGGAGCCTGTCGCAGAGGTCACATATGGTCGGCGCGGTCCGCCGGTGCACCCCAGGGAGGGGGGTGATGGCGCTCGCCCATGACCGACGCATGGCACCGGCCCGGGTGCCGCTGACCGGCCTGCCGGTCGGCGACGCCTTCGGGGATCAGTTCTTCCTGCTCCACAACCGTGCCGTCTCTGCTACGTCCGGTTTGCCGCCCGCGCCGTGGAAGTGGTCGGACGGTACTCAGACGGCGTGCTCGATAATCGACGTCCTAAACCGGCGCCACCGGATCGACCGCGCCGACCTGGTCCGATACTTTCGCGGAGCGGTGCGGCGCCAGGCGCCGCCGCGGCGCCGGAGCACTGGGAGCGCTGGACCGGCTCCAGCACGGTGCCCCCTGGCACCGGGCCCCGCGAAGTCCTCCCCGACCCCCTCGACCCTCTCCGCCCAGCGCCGGACGGTATGACATCGGGCACAAAACCACGACGTCACGTATCCGCACGACAACGCCCGGAATCGCGAATGACGGGCGCCCTGCCCGCCTATGCGCAGCAGGCGGAGAACACGCCGTATCGGAGCGGCGGGCGGGCCGCGTTCCGCAACCCTGACCTGATGCAGGCCGGTTTCTTCCCCGTTCCTGAAGCACGTGGCATTGGGCCGGCGATCGGCCGTCCACCCTCCCATTCGCCGGGCGCGGACGCGGTGGCCGCCGCGCACCTCCACTGTGCGGGACGGCCTTGTACGACGGGTCTGCGCGACCGGCCGCGCCGTCGGCGGGGACGGGCCGACCGCCGTGATCACGGCGGTTAAGGGGAGGTTCCGCCGAGCGGCAGCCGGTATCCTGAGGGCCAGGCCCCTCGGGGCCTGACCTTCCCGGGTCGTCTAACGGCAGGACAGGGCATTTTGGTTGCTCTAATGAGGGTTCGATTCCTTCCCCGGGAGCCGGATCGACCTCCCCATGTGGTGCCCTATGGGCGCCGTGACCACACCGCCGGGTACGGGCGGCTCGTGGGGTGACAGGACGGAGCGGGACGGTATCCTGCACCTGTCGGGTGAGTGATGGCCGCCTGCCCACTAACGGTGCAGGTCGTGGGCGTCCTGGACAGTTCCATACCGTCTGCCGCAACCCGATCAGACCCAGTCCGCGATGCCGAGGAGCCTCCCGTGAGTGCGCGCCGCCCGGCTGCCGTCATCGTCCTCGCCGCAGGTGAGGGCACCAGGATGAAGTCCCGAAAGTCGAAGGTGCTGCACGAGCTGTGCGGTCGGAGCATGGTCGGGCACGTCCTGGCCGCCGCCCGCGAGCTGCGGCCCGAACGGCTGATCGTGGTGGTCGGGCACCGCCGCGAGCAGGTGATCGAGCATCTCGCCGAGCATGCCCCGCAGGCCGAGCCGGTCGTGCAGGAGCGGCAGGGCGGTACCGGGCACGCGGTCCGGACCGTCCTGGAGCGGGTGGGGACGCTGACCGGGACCGTGGTCGTCACCAACGGCGACCATCCGCTGCTGCGCGGCGAGACGCTCGCCGAACTGGTGCGCACCCACGAGCGCGAGGGCAACGCCACCACCGTCCTGACCACCGAGGTGCCCGACCCCACCGGGTACGGCCGGATCCTGCGCGGCCCGGACGGCGCGGTGACCGCGATCGTCGAGCACAAGGACGCCGACGAGGCGCAGCGCGCGGTCCGTGAGATCAACGTGGGCATGTACGCCTTCGACGGCGCCCTGCTGGAGGCCGCGCTCAAGCAGGTGACGACGGACAACGCCGGCGGCGAGGAGTACCTGACGGACGTGCCGGCGATCCTGCGCGCGCAGGGCCACCGGGTCGGGGCGTTCACCGCGCCCGACTGGGTGGAGACGCAGGGCGTCAACGACCGCGTGCAGCTGGCCCAGGCGCGCCGGCTGCTGAACGCCCGGCTCCTGGAGGGGCACATGCGCGCCGGGGTGACCGTCGTCGACCCGGCCAGCACGTGGGTCGACGTGGACGTCACCGCCGAGCCCGACGTGGTGATCCACCCCAACACCCAGCTCCACGGCCGCACCAGCCTCCAGGAGGGAGCGGAGGTCGGCCCGAACGTCACGCTGACCGACACCTCGGTGGGCGCCGGAGCCGTGGTCACCAACGCGGTGGCCGAGGGCGCCGAAATCGGCCCGGAGGCCACGGTGGGCCCGTACGCGTACCTGCGGCCGGGCACCAGGCTGGCCCGCAAGGCCAAGGCGGGCACGTACGTGGAGATGAAGAACGCCGTCGTGGGGGAGGGGTCGAAGGTGCCCCACCTCACCTATGTCGGCGACGCCGACATAGGTGAGGGCTCGAACATCGGCGCGAGCTCGGTGTTCGTCAACTACGACGGGGTGGCCAAGCACCGCAGTGTGGTGGGCGACCATGTCAAGATCGGCAGCGACAACATGCTGGTCGCGCCGGTGACCATAGGCGATGGGGCCTACACGGCGGCCGGTTCGGTGATCGTCAACGACGTCCCGCCCGGGGCCATGGCGGTCGCGCGGGGTCGGCAGCGCAACATCGAGGGGTGGGTCGAGCGCAAGCGGCCCGGGACCCCCGCCGCACAGGCGGCGCGCCGGGCCACAGCACAGGCCGAAGAAGAGGCCGTGTCCGGCGAATGATCTTTCCAGCGAGGGGGAGTTGTCTCAGGTGAGTGGGATCAAGGCGAGCGGTGAGAAGAAGCTGATGCTCTTCTCTGGCCGGGCGCACCCGGACCTGGCCAAGGAGGTCGCCGACAACCTCCGCGTAGAACTGACGCCGACCGCGGCCTATGACTTCGCCAACGGCGAGACCTTCGTGCGCTTCCTGGAGTCGGTGCGCGGTTCGGACGCGTTCGTGATCCAGTCGCACACCGCGCCGATCAACCAGTGGATCATGGAGCAGCTGATCATGGTCGACGCGCTCAAGCGCGCCTCGGCCAACCGGATCACTGTGGTCGCCCCGTTCTTCGGCTACGCCCGGCAGGACAAGAAGCACCGGGGCCGGGAGCCGATCTCGGCCCGGCTGATGGCGGACCTGTTCAAGACCGCGGGCGCGGACCGGCTGATCACCGTGGACCTGCACACCGCGCAGATCCAGGGCTTCTTCGACGGGCCGGTGGACCATCTGTTCGCGCTGGAACTGCTGGCCGACCACGTGGAGTCCAAGCTGGACACCTCGCAGGTGACCGTGGTGGCCCCGGACGCGGGCCGGGTGCGGGTGGCCGAGCGGTGGACCGACCGGCTGGGCTGCCCGCTGGCGATCATCCACAAGCGCCGCGACCCCGAGGTGGCCAACGAGGTCAAGGTGTTCGAGGTGGTCGGCGAGGTCGAGGGCCGCACCTGCGTGATCGTGGACGACATGATCGACACCGGCGGCACCATCGTCAAGGCCGCCGACGCGCTGTTCGAGCAGGGCGCCGCCCGGGTGGTGGCCACCGCCACGCACGGGGTGCTGTCGGGCCCGGCGGTGGACCGGCTGAAGAACTCCCGGATCTCCGAGGTGATCCTGACCAACACGCTGCCGATCCCCGAGGACAAGCAGTTCGACAAGCTGACGGTGCTGTCGATCGCGCCGCTGATCGCCCAGGCGATCCACGAGGTGTTCAGCGACGGCTCGGTGACCAGCCTGTTCGGCGGCCATAGCTGACCGACCACGGCACGCCGGGCCCCGCCGTCACGGCGGGGCCCGGCTTTTTTCGTCGGCCCCGCCGCCCGGACGCCGGCCTGGTGAGGGCGGGACGCGGGGTCCGGCGGGCCCCGATGACGCGGTCCGTGGCATCCGGGCCGTCCGCGATCGGCTAAACTTGGTGATCCGTGTGTGCCCCGGGTCGTTCAGTACGGCTCCGACGGAGGACTCGCACTCCCCGGGGACCGCAGAGGATCTTAACGAGGCGCTCACCGCATCGAGCCTTCGCCTTGATACGCACTGTCCGTAACGGACGTCCCGCGGGGGACGGCCGTGGATCGCAACATGAGGAGTTCTCGCCGTGTCCGAGGTACGTATTGCCGCCGAGCCGCGCACCGAGTTCGGTAAGGGTGCCGCTCGACGCACCCGCCGGGCCGGCAAGGTGCCCGCCGTCCTCTATGGTCACGGCACCGCTCCGCAGCACATCACGCTGCCGGGCCATGACCTGATGCTGGCCCTCAAGACGCCCAACGTGCTGCTGCGGGTGCAGGGCCTGGCCGACGGCGACGCGCTCGCCCTGCCCAAGGACGTGCAGCGGGACCCGATCAAGGGCTTCCTGGAGCACGTGGACCTGCTGCTGGTCAAGCGCGGGGAGAAGGTCACCGTCGAGATCCCGGTCAACGCCGTCGGCGACGTGGTGGCGGGCGGCCGGCTGGAGCAGCCGGTCATCCAGCTCGCGGTGGAGGCCGAGGCCACCCACATCCCCGAGGCCGTCGAGGTGGACATCACCGGCCTGGAGGTCGGCGCCTCGCTGCTGGCCGGGGACCTGAAGCTGCCGTCGGGCGCCGACCTGGCCGCCGACGCCGACACGCTCATCCTGCAGATCGTGGACGCGACCGTGGCCACCGGCGAGGTGGCGGAGGCCGAGACGGCCGAGGCGGCCGAGGGCGCCGAGCCCGCCGCCGAGGCCGGCGAGGGCACCTCCGCCGAGTAGGGATCACAGGCTGTCGCATCGGCCCCCGTGTGCGGATCCTCCGGCACGGGGGCCGTTCGCATGGGGGCCGGGGACGCGAACGAGTCGGACGGGCGTGATGGAAACGGATCTGTGGCTGGTCATCGGGCTGGGCAACCCCGGGCCGGGCTACGCCGGAAACCGGCACAACGCCGGGTTCATGGTGCTCGACGTGCTGGCCGGGCGGGCCGCGAGCCGGTTCAGGGCGCACAAGTCCCGCGCCGACGTCGTCGAGGGACGGCTGGCGGGCCGGCGGGTGGTGCTGGCCAAGCCGCGCTCGTTCATGAACGAGTCGGGCGGCCCGGTGGCCGGGCTGCGGGACTTCTTCAAGGTGCCGGCCGAGCGGGTCGTGGTGGTCCACGACGAGCTGGACATCCCCTACGGGGCGGTGCGGCTGAAGCAGGGCGGCGGCGCGGGCGGCCACAACGGGCTGCGGTCGATCAGCAGGTCGCTGGGCACGCCGGACTACCTGCGGGTCCGGTTCGGGGTGGGCCGGCCGCCCGGCCGGATGGACCCGGCCGCGTTCGTGCTGCGGGACTTCTCGGCGACCGAGCGCAAGGAACTGGACCTGCACGTCGAGGTGGCCGCCGACGCGGTCGAGATGGTGCTGGCGGAGGGTCTGCAGGCGGCCCAGAACGCCTACCACGCCCGTACCGGGTCCTGACGGAGGGTGCCCGGCCTCTGACGCTTGCCGGTCGGCCGGGTTGGTTATCGGCAACTTGTGACAATAATCCGGGCTGTCGCATTGTGGCCACGTGATCTTGCCCTGTCGCTCCGTGGTGAACTCTAAGATCTGGACATGTCCAGAGGCTCACGCGGCGTGTGAACCAGTAGCGGCGGATGCGCGTCCTTGAGACGTAGGTGAGTTGAGGGGTGCTTCGCCGCCCAGTCTTGTGAGGGCGCTCATGGCCATCGTTGACGAAGTCGGGGTGGAGAGATCACAGGACGCTGCCCGGCATCGTGACGATCCCACCGCGTGGATTCCCCGCTACCTCTACCAGGCCCTCGCGCTGGACTTCCTCGCGATGCTGGTGGCGGGGGCGGTCGCCTTCGTGATGCGGTTCAGCCTGGTCCCGGCCGAGTACACCATCCCCTATGTCGGGCTGGCGGCGGCGCTGCCGCTGCTGTGGGTGGCGACGCTGTCGATCGGACGGGCCTACGAGCCCCGTTTCATCGGCGTGGGCTGGGAGGAGTTCCACCGCGTCCTGCGGTCCGGGGTGGTGATGATCGCCATCGTGGCGACGGTCGCCTACGCCACCAAGACCGAGATCGCCCGCGGCTATGTGGTGCTCGCGCTGCCGCTGGGCACGCTGCTGACCTGGGTGCTGCGGTACCGGCTGCGCAAGCGGCTGCACCGGCGGCGCTGGCACGGCGAGTGCATGCGCCGGGTGGTGGTGGCCGGGCACCGCGGTGCCGTCTCCGACCTGGTCAAGCTGCTGGAGAAGCACCGCTACCACGGTATGGACATCGTCGCGGTCTGCCTGCCACCGGCCCTGAGCTGGGGCGAGAACGCGGTCGACCACGTGGAGGGCGTGCCGGTGCTGGGCGACTTCGGCCGGATCGCCGAGGTGGTCGCGACGGTGGACGCCGACTCGGTGGCGGTGCTGGCCTGCCCGGAGATGGACGGGGCGGCGCTGCGCCGGCTCGCCTGGCAGCTCGAGGCCGACGACGTGGAACTGGTGGTGGCGCCGGCGCTGATGGACGTGGTCGGCCCCCGCATCTCCATCCGCCCGGTGGCGGGGCTGCCGCTGCTGCACGTGGAGCACCCGGAGCTGAGCGGCGGCCGACGGCTGGTCAAGAGCCTGTCGGACAAGGTGGGCGCCCTGGCCGCGCTGCTGGCGCTGTCCCCGCTGCTGCTGGCGGTCACCCTGGCGATCAGGATCTTCGACGGCGGTCCGGTGCTGTTCCGGCAGACCCGGGTGGGCCGCGACGGCCGCGAGTTCACCATGGTGAAGTTCCGCACGATGGTCAGCGACGCCGAGGCCCGCAAGGCGGAGCTGGCCGCGCACAACGAGCACGACGGGGTGCTGTTCAAGATGCGGCAGGACCCGCGGGTCACCCGGGTCGGGCGGGTGCTGCGCCGCTACTCCCTGGACGAGCTACCGCAGCTGCTCAACGTGCTGCGCGGGGACATGTCGCTGGTGGGACCGCGCCCGCCGCTGCCCGAGGAGGTCGAGCGGTACGGTGACGACGTGCGCCGCAGGCTGGTGGTCAAGCCGGGCATGACCGGGCTGTGGCAGGTCAGCGGCCGCTCCGACCTGAGCTGGGAGGAGTCGGTCCGGATCGACCTGCGCTATGTGGAGAACTGGTCGCTGGTGCTGGACTTCCAGATCATCTGGAAGACCTGGTCGGCGGTGCTGCGGGGGGCCGGGGCCTACTGAGGCGGGCACCGGGCCGGACCGGGCGCACCGGGCCGGGTGACCGGGCGGGACCGTAGCGTTCGAAGAGCGGGACTCCCGGACGAGACGTCCAGATCATGGGGGACAATGGACGGGCATCCCACTTAACCGAGTCTGGAAGTCGACTACATGGCGCCCATCTCCGAGTCCGATGACCATGCGCTGGCGGCCGAGCTGGCGACCGCCGCGGGCGAGGTGCTGCTGGGCATCCGCGCACGGGTGGGGCACGCCGACGGCAAGGCGCTCAAGGACGCCGGCGACCAGGGCTCGCACGAGTTCCTGATGGCCGAGCTGGCCGCGCGCCGTCCGGGTGACGCGGTGCTGTCGGAGGAGGGCAAGGACGACCCCGTCCGGCTGGGCTCCGACCGGGTGTGGATCGTCGACCCGCTCGACGGCACCCGGGAGTTCTCCGAGGAGGGCCGTAGCGACTGGGCCGTCCACGTCGCCCTGTGGGAGCGGGGCAGGCTGGCCGCCGGTGCGGTCGCGCTGCCCGCGCAGGGCCGGACCCTGCACACCGCCGCGGACCCGGCGGGTGCCCGCGCGGTGGTGACGACCGGGGACGGCGACTCCCCGCTGCGGGCGCCGGCCCCCGAGCCCGGCCGGCTGCGGATCGCGGTGAGCCGGACCCGCCCGCCGCAGTTCGTCCAGCGGCTCGCCGAGCTGCTGGAGGTGAAGGTGGAGCTGGTGCCGATCGGATCGGCCGGGGCCAAGATCTCCGCGGTGCTGCTCGGCGACGTCGACGCCTACGTGCACGCCGGCGGGCAGTACGAGTGGGACAACGCCGCCCCGGTCGCGGTGGCCGTGGCCGCCGGGGCGCACGCCAGCCGGATCGATGGCGCCGAGCCCACCTACAACCAGACCGACCCCCTGCTCCCGGATATCCTTGTCTGCCATCCTGGGTCGGCGCCGATGCTGCTGGCCGGCATCCGGGACGTCAAGCAAGACCTGCCAGGCTGACGAGCCGAGAGAAAGCCCTTGATAATGCAGCGCAGTGACTACCTGCTGTCCCAGCTCGATGTGCTCGAGGCCGAGTCGATCCACATCATCCGCGAGGTGGCCGCCGAGTTCGAGCGGCCCGTCCTGCTCTTCTCCGGGGGCAAGGACAGCATCGTGATGCTCCGGCTCGCGCAGAAGGCTTTCCGGCCCGCGCCGATCCCGTTCCCGGTGATGCACGTGGACACCGGCCACAACTTCCCCGAGGTCATCGAGTTCCGGGACCGGCGGGTCGCCGAGCTGGGGGTGCGGCTGATCATCGCCTCGGTGCAGGAGTCGATCGACTCCGGCCGGGTGGTGGAGGAGACCGGTAAGCGGGCCAGCCGCAACCGGCTGCAGACCACCACGCTGCTGGACGCCATCGAGGAGCACCGCTTCGACGCCGCCTTCGGCGGGGCCCGCCGTGACGAGGAGAAGGCCCGCGCCAAGGAGCGGGTGGTGTCCTTCCGCGACGACTTCGGGCAGTGGGACCCCAAGAACCAGCGCCCCGAGCTGTGGAACCTGTACAACACCAAGATCCGCCAGGGCGAGCACGTACGGGTGTTCCCGCTGTCGAACTGGACCGAGCTGGACGTGTGGGACTACATCCGGCGTGAGGAGCTGGAGATCCCCTCCATCTACTTCGCGCACACCCGGACGGTGTTCGAGCGCGACGGGATGCTGCTGGACGACAACCCGTACGCGCACCGCGACGAGGACGAGCCGACCTTCGAGGCGATGGTGCGCTACCGCACGGTCGGCGACGCCAGCTGCACCGGGGCGGTCAAGTCCACGGCCACCACGCTGGACGCGGTGATCGAGGAGATCATGGCCACGCGGATCACCGAACGCGGCCAGACCCGCGCCGACGACCGCACCAGCGAGGCCGCCATGGAGGACCGCAAGAAGGAAGGGTACTTCTAGCCATGGCCATGGACATCCTGCGGTTCGCCACCGCCGGCTCGGTCGACGACGGCAAGTCCACGCTGATCGGCCGACTGCTGTACGACTCCAAGTCCATCTTCGAGGACCAGCTGGAGGCGGTGGAACGCACCAGCGCCGACCGCGGCGAGGAGTACACCAACCTGGCGCTGCTGACCGACGGCCTGCGGGCCGAACGGGAGCAGGGCATCACCATCGACGTCGCCTACCGCTACTTCGCCACCCCGCGGCGCAAGTTCATCATCGCCGACACCCCGGGGCACATCCAGTACACCCGGAACATGGTGACCGGGGCGTCCACCGCCGACCTGGCGATCATCCTGGTGGACGCGCGCAAGGGCATCGTGGAGCAGTCGCGGCGGCACGCCTTCCTGACCACGCTGCTGCGCGTCCCGCACCTGGTCGTGGCGATCAACAAGATGGACCTGGTCGACTACGAGGAGTCGGTCTACCAGGCGATCCAGGACGAGTTCACCGCGTTCGCCGCCAAGCTGGACATCGGCGACCTGACGTTCATCCCGATCTCGGCGCTGCACGGCGACAACGTGGTGGACCGCTCGGTCAACATGCCCTGGTACGACGGGCCGTCGCTGCTGCACCACCTGGAGCACGTGCACATCGCCTCCGACCGCAACCTGATCGACGTGCGCTTCCCGGTGCAGTACGTGATCCGGCCCTACAAGTCCACCGACCCGGAGCTGCACGACTACCGCGGCTACGCCGGGCAGGTCGCCGGGGGCGTGCTCAAGCCGGGCGACGAGGTGGTGCACCTGCCGTCCGGGCTGACCACCACGATCACCCACATCGACGGGCCGAACGGGCCGGTCGCCGAGGCGTTCCCGCCGATGTCGGTGACGCTGCGGCTGGCCGACGAGATCGACATCTCCCGGGGCGACATGATCGCCCGGCCCCACAACCGGCCGGAGGTCGCCCAGGACCTCGACGCGCTGGTGTGCTGGATGTCCGACGAGCGGCGGCTGAATCCCCGGATGAAGCTGGTGATCAAGCACACCACCCGGACCGCCCGCACCATGGTCAAGGACGTGCACTACCGGCTGGACGTCAACACCCTGCACCGCGACGAGCAGGCCGACGGCCTCGGCCTCAACGAGATCGGCCGGATCAGCCTGCGGGTCACCCAGCCGCTGTTCGTCGACGACTACGGCCGCAACCGGCTGACCGGGGGCTTCATCCTCATCGACGAGGCCACCAACGGCACCGTCGGGGCCGGGATGATCACCGGCACCGGCTGACCGGCCGCCGGATCCGCGATCGCGCGGACGGCGACGCGACGAGCAGGGCACAATGGGCCGTTCCCGGCCGAACGAGGGTGAAGGTGAGCCCGTGAGTGACGCGTACCCCTCCGTGGGCGTCGTGCTGCCCACCCACGACCGGCCCGAGATGCTGCGGCGGGCCCTGGAGTCGGTGCTGGCGCAGGACTACGGGGGCGAGGTCCACGCGGTCGTCGTCTACGACAGGGCGACGCCCGACGAGAGCCTCGCCGGCGACCGGGTGCGGGTGCTGGCCAACGACCGCACGCCCGGGCTCGCCGGGGCGCGCAACACCGGCATCCTGGCTCTGGACACCGACCTGGTGGCGTTCTGCGACGACGACGACGTCTGGCTGCCCGGCAAGCTGGCCGCCCAGGTCGCCGCGCTGCGCGCCGAGCCGCGGGCGGTGCTGGCCAGTTCGGCGATAGTCATCGACTTCGACGGCCGCGAGCTGCCCCGGGTGGCCGGCCGCGCCCGGGTCACCTACGACGAGCTGATCCGCGACCGGCTGATGATGGTGCACTCCTCGACCTATCTGGCCCGCCGCGCCGAGCTCGTCGAGATCGGCATGGTGGACGAGGAGATACCCGGCAGTCAGGGCGAGGACTGGGATCTGGCGCTGCGGGCCGCCCGCCGCCATCCCATCGTGCACGTCGACCGCCCGTACGTGCGCGTCCTGTGGGGCCTGACCTCGCACTACGCACACGCCTGGGAGACCAAGGTCGCGGCGATGCGATGGTTCCTGGACCGGTATCCGGAGATCGCGCGGGAGCCGGCCGCGGCGGCGCGGGTGTACGGGCAGATCGCGTTCGGCCACGCTTGCAACGGGCGGCGCGGGGAGGCGCTGCGCTGGTCGGGCCGGGCGCTGCGGGCCAACTGGAGGGAACGCCGGGTGCCGTTCGCCCTGGCGGTGGCGTCCGGACTGGTCTCGGGCGAACGAGTGCTGCTGGCCCTGCACACCAGGGGACGCGGGATCTAGTCGTGGGCCGCGGATCGCCCCCGCCGATCTGCGGCAAAGGCGATAACCGGCGCGTCACCCGCCGATAGGATTTCCCTTCCGATCAGGTGGCGCTCATGTCAGCTCTGGATAAAGGGGGCGTATGGTCACGGCCCGGACCCACGACTCCGTGGACGTACTGGGCGTCCGGGTCAGCGTGGTCGATGTTCCGCTGCTGCGGCGCCGGCTGTGTGAGGCGATCGAACGCCGCGACCAGTTGACGATCACGTTCGCAAACCCCAACTACGTGATGGCCGCGCGCAAGGACCCGACGCTGCGCGAGCTGATGAACTCCTTCGACCTGAACCTGGCCGACGGCTGGGGGGTCGTGATGGCGGCCAGGATCTTCGGCAAGCCGGTGCCGAGCCGGATGGCCAACGACGACCTCACCGACGAGTTCTTCGGGCTGTCGGCCGAGCGGGGCTGGCGGGTCTTCCTGTTCGGCAACGCCCCGGGAGTCGCGCAGGCGGCGGCGGAGAACCTGCGCCGGTGGTACCCCGGCGTCCAGATCGTCGGCACGCAGCACGGCCACTGGGCCGACGCCTCCGGACGGATCCCCGACGAGACGGCCGACCGCCTCGTCCGGGAGATCAACGAGGCCAGGCCCGACATCCTGCACGTGGGTCTGGGCACCCCGCTCCAGCAGATCTTCGTGAACGAGCACCTGGGCCGGCTGACCGCACCGGTCATCGTCACCTGCGGCGCCTATTTCGAGCATCTGGCCGAGCGGCGGGAGTACTACCCGGCGTGGATCCTCAGGCTGCGGCTCGGCTGGCTGTACCGGCTGTTCCGCGACCCCCGGGCCATGTGGCGCCGCTACACCATCGAACTGGGCTCGTACGTGCTGCGAGTGCTGGCGTACCGCATCCGCCACGGCAAACAGCGCTGACCGCCCCTCGCACGACCGCACGTCCCGGTACGGTCGAAGCCGCACCGATTCGCCTAAGGAGCGCCCCCCTTGGACACCAAACCGCGTCCGGCGACGCTGCCGGGCCTCGTCGCGCTGGTCCTGCTGATCGTGTGCGGCTGGACGGCCACCCCGGCCAGGGCGGCCGACCTCGACTGGAACATGGTCGCCGAGTCCATCGGTGAGGCCGGCTACTACGTCGACTCCGAGGCCAAGTACTTCAAGAGCGACAAGGCGCTGGATCTGCTGCGCAACGCCCAGGACAGGTCCACCCCGGTCTTCATCGCGGTGCTGCCGGCCTCCGTGCCGCCCGCCACCGCCCTGTCCCGCATCCAGTCGAACCTGAAGCGCAAGGGCACGTACGTCGTGCTGGCAGGGAACCGACTCCAGGCCACCTCGACCGCCCTGTCCAGTCCGACGGTACAGCGGGCCTACAAGAAGGCGGTGGGCACCTACAAGGGCAAGCCCGCCCAGTCGCTGGTGGCCTTCGTCCGCGAACTGGACGAGGAGAAGGTCGGCAACCAGATCCCCGGCCGTACCGAGCGGCCCCAGCCGCTGCCGAAGAACAAGGCAGGTGAACAGCCGGCCCCCCAGCAGGGCGCCCCGCTGCCCGGAGCGGCCGCCGAGCAGGCCCGCAAGAACGCCGACAAGTCCGACGGGCCCGGCATGCTGCCGATCCTGGCCGGCGCCGCGGTGGTCCTGGCGGCCGTCGCGGCGGGAGGCTTCCTCCTGCTGCGCCGCCGCCGCACCCGTCCGGCACCGGCCTCTGCGAACGCCTCCACGCAGCCCGCGAACACGCCCGCTCCTGGTGCGCCCGGCTCCACTCCGGGCGGCACCGCCCCGGCCCCCGGCCCCACCGGCGACGGCCCCTACCCCGGCGGCGCCGGCCAGAGTCCGTTCGGCGGCCCCGGAACCGGCCAGGCCGGCGACCCGGGCCAGGGGCCGAACAACGGGCGATAGCCGCACAATGACGGCGGGGCCGTCCGGCGCGCGCGACCGCGCCGGACGGCCCCGCCGTCATGGGACCGGGCTGGTACGGGACGACCTCTACCAGCGCATGAGAAGCTGAAGGTGGCGCTGGCCCGTGCCGACGCCGATGACCCGTCCAGCGGGGCGTCCGCCGGTGAGCACGACCGTTCCCGGCCGGCTGCGGGGCATCAGGTTCCCGGAGCCGAGCTGGCCCTTGCCGCCGGAGCCCCAGGTGAGCGCCGTGCCGTCGGTGAGGACGGCGACCCCGTAGGTCCCGCTGGCATGGATCTGCGCGACACCGCGGAGATGAGAGCTGCGGACCCCGAGGACCGGGACGGGGCGCAGGGAGTCCTCCACCGAGCCGTTGCCGAGCTGGCCGGACACGTTCTCGCCCCAGGCGACCACGGTGCCGTCGCCGCGCAGCGCGTAGTTGTGGTTCGCGCCCGCGCTGACCGAGGTGACGTTGCGCAGGATCGGCAGCCCGTGCGGGCCGGCCACCGTCGTCGGGGCGGCATGGTTGCGGCGGGTGCCGTCGCCGAGCTGCCCGGCGTTGTTGGCGCCCCACGCCACGACGGTGCCGTTGGCCAGCCGCGCCAGCGCGTGCCGGCCGCCGAGGGAGATCTGCCGGACACCGGTGAGCTTGGGCGCACCGTTCGGGCCGCGCACGGGGCGGGGCAGGGGGCGGTCGGTCGCGGTGCCATCACCGACCATGCCGTAGCGATTGGCGCCCCAGCCGAACACCGTCCCGCTCTTCGTGAGGGCCAGCCCGGTACGGCCGTTGACCGCGATGGCGGTCACCCCGGTGAGCGGGCCGCGCCCGTCCGGCCGCCGGAGTGTGGTGGGGAAGGCGGGGGCCGCCTTGCGCCCGATACCGCGCTGACCCGACTCTCCGGTCCCCCAGGTCACCACCGTCCCGTTCCCCAGCAAGGCCATGGAGAAATCGGCGTCGGCGGCCACCGCGGCCACATCGGAGAGATTCCCCGGCTTGCCGTCAGGGGCCCGGACCGGGGTGGGGAAGGCACGCGCGGTCTTGGTGCCGTCGCCGAGCTGGCTCTTGTCGTTGGCGCCCCACGCGACGACCCGATGGTCGGCCAGGATCGCCAGGGAGTGACGTCCGCCCCCCGCCATGGCCAATACGCCGCGCAACCTGCCCTGCCCCTGCAGGCCCATCGCCGGGCCCAGCGCGACGTCCATGTCCTTGGCGGTACGACGGCCGAGCTGCCCGTCGGTGTTGTACCCCGCCGTCCACACCTCGCCGGAGACCTTGCCAGCCGTGCCCGCCGGCGGGGGAGACACGACCCGGGGCTTGTCGCCCGCGGCCGGTCCGGCGTCGCTACAGCCGCTGAGCAGGCAGAGCGCGGCCAGCGCGGGCGGGAGCGCGGCCGGCAGGGTCCGTCGCCGATGCATGTCCATGGCAGAAGGCGCTCACCTCGTGCGCACACACGCGAACAGCGTGCGCCCGTAGTTGTCGGCGAACGGCGGCCGGGCGTCGTCGTCGGGGCCGAGGTCGACGATCTCGTCGAAGGTGGTGTGGGCGCGCAGGAACGCCTCGACGCGGGCGGTGTCCCAGCCCCGCAGGCTGTCGCGGAACCACGTCTCGTGCCCCTGCCCGGTTTCGAAGAACAGTACCCGGCCGGTGACGCCGTCCAGCAGTCTGATCAGCTCCTCGGGGCCGACGGAGCCACGGCCGAGGACGAAGTGGTGCAGCAGGCTGAAGCAGGACACCACGTCCCAGGAGCGGTCGGCGCCGCGCAGCAGCTCGACAGCGTCACCGGTGGTCACCGCGCCGTCGGTGAGCCCGTACACGGCCTGGCCCAGCGGCACCGCCAGCGGGTCGCGCTCCATTCCGGTGGCGTCGAAACCGCGGCGCCCCATCTCGGCGACGAACCAGCCGTAGCAACTGGCCACGTCCAGATAGCTTGCCGGGGCGGCGATGCCGCGCTCGGCCAGGAAGTCCGTCATCTTGTCGAGTCGGTCGGTGCAGCGGCGCACCGTCACCCAGCCCGACCGCAGTTCCGGGGAGTCGATCGGCTGGTAGAGCTGTTTGGTGCCGTCCAGCCAGCTCATCCGCAGCAGGTGGTCCTGCAGCGGGGTCGTCACCGGCATCCACTTGGCGACCACCGGAACCGTGGTGCGGCCGCGCACGGCGGCCACGGCGAGCCTGTGGTGGCCGTCGAGTACCTGGTAGTAACCCGACCCGCGCACCGGAGCGACCAGCACCGGGTCCCGCGGGCCGCTCTGCGCGGGCCGCAGGGCGTCCGAGGCCGGGGTCTTCCCCCGGTAACGGGCGATGAAGGCCCGCGCGGCCCGGATCACGCCCTCCTCGTCGGTCGCGCCGAAGTAGTTGCCGCCCGCCGCCACGCACCGCATCCCCAGCCGGCAGTAGGCGGTGTCGGACAGCTCGTCGTCGGACGGCTCGCCGCGTTCGTCGGCCAGCCGCAGCAGCGCCACGTGCGGGCCCTCCAGCAGCGGCGTGGACGGCCACAGCAGGTCCCCGGTGCGCTCGGCGAACTCCCGGGCGGTCCAGCCGCCCTGCGCGCCGAGCAGCAGCCGGTCCAGCGGGACCGTGATCGGCCAGGGGCGGCGCAGCACCGCGGTGGACAGCGCGACCCTGGCACGCGGTGGGATCGGCACCGAACGACCCGCGTCGACGAGGCGTCCGTACACCGGCCCGTTCGGCGCCACGCCCGCCTTGCGCAGAACCGTTCGGGAGCGGCGTCGCACCTGGTCAAGCATCGGGGACATGCACTCTCCTCGGGGAGTCGTCATCGGACGGGACCGTCCGCCCGCCGCCACGGCGGCCCGGAAGCAGCGCGGCGAACGCGGTGAGCGCCAGGCGGTCCCGGCCGACCCACAGTAGGACAAGGTAGCCGCAGACGCCGGGAATCAGCCCGATTGCAAGCCCTGCCGGATTCGCGCCGAAGACCGCCCGTGCGGCCAGCGGCACGATACCGAAGGCCAGGACCGCCGCCAGTACGGCGAGGGGCATCCCGGCCCCTCGCGGGCTCATGGCCAGCAGCCGCCGCACCTGCACCATGCCCAGCAGGTTGCGGGTCACGATGGCGGCGGCCCAGGCGGTGGCCGCCCCGGTGGGTCCCAGCTCGGGTATCAGCACCAGGTTGAGCGCGATGTTCACGGCCAGCGCGGCGGCGTTGTTGGCCAGGCTCAGGCCGCTGTGGCCGGCCATCAGCAGCATCACGTCCAGCGGCCCGGTCGCGGTGGCCAGCAGCATGGCCGTCGCCAGGATGACGGTGGGCCACTGGCCGGCGTCGGCGTACTCGGACCCGAACGTGGACATGTAGACGGGAGCACCGACCGCGACGGTCAGGTGCACCGGCCAGGTGAGCACGACCGTCCAGGTGGTGGCGACCGCGAAGATCCGCTGCGCCCCGGCGCGGTCCTCCAGCGCCAGCAGCCGGCTCACCGCGGGCTGCATGACGTTCTGGACGGCCTGCGTGCCGAGCTGCCCGATCACGATGAAGCGGGTGGCGGCGGTGTAGACGGCGGCGTCCCGAGGGGAGCTGAGGGCGGCCATCAGCACGATGTCGGCCCGTTGCAGGGCCTGCTGGCAGATGTAGCCGACCGCCCGGGGGGCGGTGTACCGCCAGAAGTCCCCGGCCAGCCCTCTGACGGAGGCGGAGTCCCCGCCGCCGGCCGGGCCGGCGGCGGCCAGCCGCCGATACCACAGGGCGGCGGCGAGCAGACCGGGCAGGTACGGCAGTGCCCAGGCGAACGCCAGCGCCGCCGGATGGCCGGACGCCAGCGGCACCACCAGGACACCGCCGACCTGGGCGATCTGGCGGAACATCTTGTCGATGAGCACGGTGGGGCGCATCGTGCCGTGACCGCGGGTGGCGGCCAGCAGCGTGTCCTGCACCACGGCCAGCGGCAGGAACGCCGCCAGCACCCGCAGCATCACGGTGACCTGGCCGGGGTCGTCGGCGCCGAGCACGGCGGCCAGGGTCGGGGCGGCCAGCGCCAGCCCGGCCGCCGCCACGACGGCCAGCACGGTCACCGGGATGAGCGCGATCGGCAGGACGCGGCGGGCCGCGACATGGTCGCCCAGCGCCAGATGGCGCGGCAGCCAGCGCAGCAGCCCGGCGTCCGAGCCCAGCCCGGCGGCGGCGCCGAGGATGATGAACAGCGAGGTGGCGGCGAAGAACGCGCCCGCGGTGGCCTGGTCGTGGCCGTGCGCGACGATGAAGATCAACGCCAGGCCGAGGACGCCGGCCGACATGGCGCCGGCCAGGTTGAGCGCGCCTCCTCTCGCCAGGCGTCCCAGGTTGGGGCCTGTAGCGGGTTGTGCGCTCATGCGTGACGGGCCGGGGAAGGGAGAAGGTCCATCGGCTCAGCCGGCCGGCTCGCTCGTGGAGCCCTCGGCCATCCGCTCCTCGCCGCCGAGCAGGGTCGCGTCGGCGTGCCCGGCGGGAGCGGACTGCCTGGCCCGCTTGCCCGTGGACTGGGCGCCCCGGATCGCCTTGGCGGGCGTGATGTGGTTACCCGGCTGGGCGGCCCGCTGCGAGGACGTCTCGCCCCGCGGGGACGAGCCGCCGGCCACCGACGTGTCGCCCCAGGAGCCCGATATATCCGCCTCTCCCAGCACCTCCTGCGAGGACCTGGTGGGCGTCGGCTGCGAGCGCGGGGCCGGGCCGTCGTGCTCGGCCGGGGCCAAGGCGGCGATGGCCTTCCTGCGCGGCTGGGCCGTTCTGCCCTGGGCTTCCGACGCGGCCCCGTCCGCGGGCTCCGCGGCGTCGGCCCGGTCTTCCTCGGGAGGAAGGGGGTGCTGGCCCGTGGAGTCCTTGCGGCCCCTGAGCCCCTTCTTGGGCGGCGGCGTGTCCAGCACTGTTCCGATCACCATGGTGTTGGCCCGCTGCGCCTCCGCGTACGCCTGCTCCAGCTCGTCGCGGGTGGTCACCCCCGGGGTGATGATCAGCAGTACCGCGTCGGCCATCACGCACAGGGCCTGGGCGTCGGCGTCGCTGACGCTGTCGGCGTTGACCACCAGGAACCCCGCCCGGCGCCGCAGCACCTTGATGGCCTCGCGCATCCGCGGCCCGCTGAACCGGTGCGCGGCCTCCCGGGCCTGTCCGCCCCGTGGCAGCAGCCGAAGCTGGGAGTCCACGTGCACCAGCAGCTCGGCGGGGTCCACCCCGTGCAGCAGGGAGTCCGACAGTCCCTTGGCCTGGCGCAGGCGGAACAGCGGAGCGGGATCCACGTCACAGGTGGCCGCGTCCACCAGGATCGTGGCGGAGCCGGCGAAGGCCAGGGCCACCGCCAGGTTCGCGCTGACCAGCGTGGCCGACCGGTTCGGGGTGGCGCTGGTCACCAGCAGCGTCACCGGTGCCTTGGGCGCGGTGGCCACCACCGCCGCGCGCAGCTTGCGGTAGGCGTCACCGGCGCCGCCCTTCGGCAGGTCCACCAGCGGCAACTGGCTCTCGCCCGACCGCGGGCGCTGCAGCGTGCTCAGCACGGGCACGCCGAGCTGCTCCACCTCCTCCGCGCTGTAGAGCCTGCGCTCGGTGCGCTGGCGGATCAGCACGATGGCCACCGCCAGCGCCAGCCCCGCCAGCAGGCCCACACCGCCGAAGGTCAGCGGCTGTTTGACGCCCGGCCCGCTCGGCAGCACGGCCGGGGTGATCACCTGGCCGGGGTTGATCGGCGTGCTGCGCACGTCGTTGGACTGCTCCTCGATCACGCCGAGCTGGTTGGTGTAGGCCTGGATGCGGGTCTCCCAGAACGAGCGGGTCGCCCCGCTGGAGACCTGGGCCTTCCTGGTGGCGGCCTGGAGCGACAGCTCCACCCGGTGGGAGCTGTCGGCCAGCTTCTTCAGCTTGCCGTCCAGCAGGCTCTGCGTGCGCTGTCTGCGGTATTCCAGGTAGGACTCGGCGAACGCCTGCGCCCCGTCGCGGGCCCGCCGGGGGTCGCCGGCGGTGAACGCGATGTTGAGGACCTGGGTGTTGGGCGGCACCTGCACCGAGACGCGGGCACGCAGCTCACCGGGGTAGGAGGTGGACCGCATCCGGGTGCGCGCCAGCTGCGCCACCCCGTCGGTCTTGACCAGTTGTGCCTCGGTCTCCAGGTTCAGCAGGTCGTCGCCACGGCCCTGGGGGGAGTACGGATTGCCCTCCAACGGGTTCACCAGCACCGCGGCGGACGCGGTGTAGGTGTTGGAGGTGAGCACGCCGAACCCCAGGCCGGCCGCGGCGGCCAGCACCGTAATGACGATGATCAGCATCCGGTGCCGCCGTAGCGCGGCGATGGCCTGGGCCTGGGTCGTCCCGAACTGGTCAGTCGCCACTTCGTCTCCCTGATGAGCGAGGCCCCGACGTGCAGACCGGCTCCTGGCCGTCTGATTGCCTCGACATTACCGTCCATTCATCCGATCGTCGGTGCCGTTGGCCCGTCACGGCCGCCGTCCGCGCAGCCGGGAGAGCCCCGGGCCGCGGCGTGTGCGCGAGCCGTCGGGGACGATCAGCACCAGCCCGTACGGCGCCGCCGTCACCTTCTCCAGAGCCTCGACGCCGGCGATCAGTTCCCGGTCCAGCACGTGCTCGACGTCGGCGGCCAGCACGGTCAGATCACAGCCGACCGCGCCGCCGACCGAGTCCGCCTCGCCCAGCGACATGCCCGTCACGATCACCACGTCGGTGTCCGGGCGGGCTCTGGCCAGCGCGGCGGTGATCACCCGCTCCTCCTCGTCGACGCCGACCGCCACCACCCGGTAGGGCGTCGAGCGGGCGGCGGCCCGGGCGCCGATCTCCAGCACGGCGACGTCCATCCCGCCCTCCTTGCAGGCGGCGGCGACCCCGTGCGCCAGTTCCACCACGTCTCGGGTCGGCGCGCCGGCCAGCAGCAGGGTCCGGGCCCGCCGCTCGTTGATCAGGTTGCGCAGCCGCCGGTAGGCGTGCAGGCGGGACGCCCGCCGCCCGGTCACCTCGGCCAGCACCGGCAGCGCCAGTGAGTCGCGCACGTCGCCGGTGGAGCGCAGCCGCCGCGGACGGCGGTCACGCCGCAGTGCCAGCGCCACCCCGGCCAGCAGCCCCAGGGCCGCGCCGCCGGTGCGGGACACCTGGCGGCCGGGGTTGTCGGGTGCGGCCGGCAGGCCCGCACCGCGCACCACCTCACCGGGCTGGACGGCGGTGCCGTCCAGCGCCGACAGTTGCCGCTGCACCTCGCTGATTTCGCGGTTGATGGCCTGCCGGCGGGTGCGCACGGTCAGCCGGGTCAGCTCGGCCGGGTCGCCCGGCAGCGCCTCCAGCTCCTCCTGCAACAGCTTCTGGCGGCGCTGCAGACTCTCCCGGTTGCGCTGCTGGATGCCGCCCAGGATCTCCTCGCGCAGGGTCAGGTACGCCTCGGCGAGGACGTCGGCGCCGTCGCGGGCGGCGGCCGGGCTGTCGGCCCGCACCATGATCGTCAACACCCGGGTGTTGGGCGGCACCCGCATGGAGATCCGTTCCACCAGTTCCTGGCGCTCGACCCGGAACCCCGGGAAGGTGGACAGCCTGCTGAGCACCTCGTTGGAGAGCACGAGCTGGGTCTCGGTGTCCATGGTCGAGTCGCGCGGGCGGCGCTTGGCCGCCGAGTCCGCGCTGCCGGCCAGCGGTGTGGACGCCTGCAGGCCGGAGTGCAGCGACACCGGCGGCGCCAGCACCGCCACCGTCGCGGTGTAGGTCGGCTCCACCAGCAGCATCGTGCGCAGCGTGCCCAGCAGCGCACCCACCAGGACGGCGGCCACCAGGACCCACCACTGCCGGCGGACCAGCCCGGTGTACCACGTCAGGGAGACGGCGTCCGGCACCGGGACGCGGGAGGGACGGCCGATCGCGGCGGGCCGTGGGGGCGCCACCGAGACCTGGGGCAACGCGGACGTCGCGTCCGTGGCCGCCGTACGGCCGCCGGCGGCCGGGGCCTCAGACCGCGTGCTCACGTCATCGCCGCCAGGCGGGAACCTCACCGAGCAGCGCGGCGAGTTTCTCGTCGTACGGCTCGAAGTGCGCCGACAGCCGGGCCCGCACCGTCGCCGGCATGGGCGAACTGGGCCGGGCGTTGTGGCGTTCGAAGGAGGCCGGACGCCAGTGGGGCAGCCCCAGGAAGTCGATGACGCGGTCGTAGTGGGGCTCGGGCTCGGCGAAGAAGTCCTCGGCGAACAGCACCAGCACCCGATCCTGGCCGAACAGCTCGAACAGCACCTCCAACTGGTCGGCGTACTGCCCGCGGTTCACGTACGAGTGGTGGCGGTGGCTGTGGCTCAGATAGGCGTCGTCGGCGCGCATCTTCTCCACCTCCCCGGCCAGCCGCTCGGGCTCCAGTTCCAGCGCCCGCTCGAACGGCTCGGTCTCGAACCCCCGGGCCAGTTCGTGCTTGTGCGCCGAGTACGCCCGCTCCACCGGATCGCGCAGCAGCACGATCAGCTTCACCCCGGGAAGGTCGGCGGCGATCCTGCCGGGGGCCAGCGGGTGGTGCATGTAGTAGCCGGCGGACTCGAACGCCAGCGGCCGGTCGGTGGTCCCGGCGGCCCGTTTGCGGGCCGCCGCCCGCGTCGGGAAGTGCCCCTGGTACCAGGTGGGGCCCCGGTGGTAGTTGACGTCGAAGTAGTGCACGCCCTTGTGGAAGTTGGGCTGAACGATCCCTGGATGCTCGGCCAGCGACCGGAACAGCGAGGTGGTGCCGCCGCGCTGGGTGCCCACCATCAGGAAACCGGGCAGCATCCGCGTCCCGGCGGTGAGCCGCCCGGCGCCGCGGGACACCGCCCGGCCCGTCTGCTTCACCCACAGCGGCGCGTCGCGCCTTGAGATCATCGGTTCCTCCCCGCATGGTCGTGCAGCAGGTCGAGCAGCCGGCGGGACTGTTCCCGCAGCGGGTCGCCGATCGGCTCCTGGGCGGCCAGCAGGTAGCGCGCGCACAGCTCCAGGTAGTACAGCTCCACGGTGGCCCGGCCGGCGCCTCCGGAGACCGACGCGCCCAGCGGCTCCAGCAAGGCCGGCGCCCCGTCCGGCCATGCCTCGTACGGCGACCGGGCCGACAGTCGGGCGGCCTCCTGCAGCCGGTAGTGCAGCAGGTCGAAACCGAACGGCACGCCGACGGCGAACCGCTCCCAGTCCCATAGCTGTAGGACGCCCCGATGCCAGGCCATGTTCCAGGGCGTCCAGTCGCCGTGCCATGCGCCGAAGTCCAGCTTCCGGGCGCCGTGACGGGCGCCGATCCGCTCGATGACCCCGGCCAGCCGTTCGGCGACGGCAGTGTCCGCCAGCCGGGCGGGCACCTGTCGCATTCCCGTCCAGTAGGGGCTGTCCTCCAGCGCCGCCCGTTCGATGCCGGCGGCCCCGGCCAGGGCGCGCATCGCGGCGACCGGCGGGTTGCGGCGGGGCCGCCAGCCGAGCGCGCTGGTCGGCAGCGGCGACAGCACCAGCAGCCCCAGACCCTGCCAGTCGCCGTGGTGCAGCACCCGCGGCACGCTGAGGCCGGGCGGCGACAGCCCCGCCAGCCGTTCCAGCGCCGCCGCCTCCGCGGCGATCAGCCCCCGTGCCGTCGGATTGTCCCCGACCTTGACGAACGCGACGGGTTCACCGGCGGGCGTCAGGACGTGCAGGATCGGTTTGCGGTTGGCCCGGACGGTGCCGAGCCCGACGCTGACCACCACCTGGCGCCCCAGCAGCCCGCCCAGCCGTTCCTCCACCGACTCGCCGTCCCCGCCGACCACGCGCAGCCGGTCCCGGAGCGCCCGCTCCGGCAGCCCGGTGCGCACCGCCGTGGCGGTCAGGCTGCGCGAGATCCGCTGGGCCGGCCCCAGGTCGTGGCTGTAGCGACGCAGCGCCGCCGCGGCCGCGCCGGGCAACCCGGCCGGCAGCAGCAGCCGGGGCCGGTCCGCGTCGGGCAGGAAGACGAACTCACGGCGCGCCGGCCCGCCATCCCGCGCCCCGGACGGTTCCACGCGGGCGCCCGGCCACAGCGCCGCGACCGTCTCCACCCAGGCCGTCGCGGTCATCGGGCCGGCTCCGCGGCGGCCGGCCCGAGCGCGATGGCGGCCGTCGCCTCCGCGTCCGATCCGGGCCTTCCGCCCGGTGCGGCGTCGGCCGTGCGGCGCGCACGCCATGTCAGCGCTGTCGAAACCATCACCGTGAACAGCGGAATCTCCACGAGGTCGTAGGTGAAAAGGAACTGCCCGAAGCACAGCAGAATGGCGCATCCGGCGATGCCGTAGTGCGAGCGTTCACGCCAATGGCGGGCGAAGCGCACCACGAAGAACGCGATGAAGGAGACCGTACCGCCCACTCCGGTGGCGAAGACCAGCAGCCAGATGTGCCCCTGGGTGCCCATCGGCGGCACCCCGCAGGCGCGGCAGCCCGGCCGGTCGCCGCCGGCCACCGAGGCGAAGTTGCCCTGCACGTCCCTGGTCGAGCCGAACCCGACGATCGGGGAGCCGGTCAGCGCGCTGCGCACGGTCTGCTCGGCCAGCAGCCCCCGCCGGTTGTTGCTGTGCGGATTGTCCAGCCGGGCCTGGATCAGGCCCGGCAGCGGCGAGGCGGCGAACAGCAGTGCGCCCACGGTCAGCGCCGCCAGCGTCCGGCGCACCGCGCGGACGTTGCCGCTCATCAGGATCTTGCCGATCACGAACGCCGACATCAGGCCCAGCGACAGCCACAGCCCCCGGTTCAGCGAGTAGACCACCGGCCACAGCGAGATCGCCAAGATCAGCGTGCCCGTCACCCGCCGCCACCGGCCGCCCTGGATCAGCCACGTGATGATGAAGAACGGCAGGAAGAAGGCGTAGGCCGAGCCCCACACGTTGGCATAGCCGAACGGCGCCTGGGGCCTGGCCTGCTCGAAGCCCAGGATCGTCTCGATGGAGGCGACCTTGGGATGGATCCAGTCGTAGACGAAGGCGTTCTTGGCCAGCGCGTTCGGCAGCACCAGCTCCATCGGCGAGGTGAGTTCCAGGTTGGGCAGGAACGAGCCGACGAGCCCTCCGGCGGTGGTGAAGATGAACATCAGCGCCAGCAGGTCCGCCACCCGCCGGGTCGGCAGGTCCCGCTCGCTGAGATTGCCGATGAACAGCAGCACGACGGTGGCGGCCAGGTACCACGACATCCGCCACAGGAACACGAACAGCCGCCCCGCGCCGCCGCCCAGCACCGCGCCGGGCGCGTCGGCCCACAGCGTCCCGACCCCCAGCATCACCCAGGCCAGGAAGAACAGCCACCAGCCGAACCCGCGGGGCACCACCACCCTGTCCCGGTGCCGCCACAGGTGCAGCGCCATCGGCACCGTCATCAGCAGGAAGATGATCGCGCCCAGGCCCAGCAGCCACCACACCGGGAAGCCGATGAAGATCACTGTCAGCGGCCAGCCGGGCCCCAGCCGCGCCCGCAGCGCGCCGATCGGACCGGGCCGGCGCCCGGTCCGCCCGAAGTGGGGGACGGCTCCCGGCATCGGACGGGTCCGCAGCCCGCGCCGGCGCCAGGGCGGCAGGGCCCGCCGGCGCACGAACGGAGCCGGCCGCACACCGTCAGCGCTCGATCCGTTCACATTTCCCCCACCTCGCCGCATCCGCAGATTAACCCGTCGCCCCCGGAGCCGGGACGCGTCGGGGACATTCCCCTCGACGGGCTGGTCCGGCCGTGCGGCGCAGGAGGCGGCGATGAGACCAAAAAGTTAAACATGGTCCCGGCGCGCCCGACATGTGAGCTGTACTGTGGCCCGGCGGACGGGCGTGCGGAACCTGCCCGCTCCACGGGGGCATGGAGCGGGGACCACGAAACAACCAGCGGCGTGCACCCCGCTCCGTAGGGCCCGCTCGGGCCGCGGCCTCGGCGAGGCCGTACAGCGATAGGGGAGGGCGCAAGAATTGTCCCTGCGCAGAATATGGGCCTCTGCAATCGGGCTGACTCTGATCACCGGCTCCGTGGCCGCGATCGTGACGAGCCCGCCGGCCACCGCGGCCGTCCATGGCAAGGTGGTCAGCGCCGATCCGGTCGACTTCACGCCGCACGTCCAGGACGGCGCCGTCAAGTCGATCGTGCAGATCGGTGACCGGGTCTACATCGGCGGCTCGTTCACCCAGGTCAAGGAGGCCGGGTCCAACAAGCCGACCATCACCCGCAACGGTCTGTTCGCGGTCAAGGCCACCACCGGCGAGATCATCCCCGACTTCGACCCGGACGTGCAGGGCGGCGAGGTCAGCGTGGTGCTGCCGTCCAAGGACGGCAAGTCGCTGTACGTGGGCGGAGCGTTCAAGACCATCGGCGGTACCAGCCGCTTCGTGCTCGGCAAGATCAATGCCACCACCGGCGCCCTGGACACCGCCTTCCGGCCGCAGTTCGACGCGCGAATCAAGGACCTGCGGCTGGCCGGCGACCGACTGTACGTCGGCGGCAACTTCGCCACCGTCTCGGGTGTCGCCCGGCCCGCGCTGGCCACTGTCGACCCGGCCACCGGCGCGCGTGACGACTTCCTGGACCTGCAGTTCACCGGCACCCAGAACGGCGGCAGCACGCTCGCCTACAAGATGGACGTCAGCCCCGACGAGTCCAAGCTGGTGGTCGTGGGCAACTTCACCCACGTGGCCGGCCAGCGCCGCCAGCAGGCCGTGATGATCGACCTCAGCGGGTCCACCGCGCAACTGGCCGACTGGCACACCCACCGCTACGAGGCCGCCTGCGTCAGCGCCTACGACAGCTACATGCGGGACGTGGACTTCTCGCCGGACGGCGAGTTCTTCGTGATCACCACCACCGGCGCCGCCGGCGGCACCACCAAGCTGTGCGACACCCAGGCCCGCTGGGAGACCGCCGCGACCGGCAGTAACCTCCAGCCGACCTGGGTGAACCAGACCGGCGGCGACACCACCTACGCAGTGGAGATCACCGAGACCGCCGTGTACGTGGGCGGCCACTTCCGCTGGTCCAGCAACCCGTTCGGCAGCGACACCGCCGGTCAGGGCGCCGTCTCCCGGGAGGGCATCGCCGCGCTCGACCCCGACAACGGCATGCCGTTCTCCTGGAACCCCGGGCGTACCCGCGGCATCGGCGTGTTCGACCTGCTGGCCACCGACCAGGGCCTGTGGATGGGCAGCGACACCGACATCGCCGGCGGCGAGGTCCACATGAAGCTGGCCATGTTCCCGCTGGCCGGCGGCACCGAGGTGCCCAAGAAGAACCTCGGCAAGCTGCCCGGCAACGTCTACTACGGCGGCGGCGTCGGCTTCGGGGCCCAGAACTACCTGCGGCACCGTTCCTTCGACGGCACCACCGCGCAGTCGCCGGTCAACGACGCCACCGGCGGGATCGACTGGCGCAACCAGCGCGGCGCCTTCATGATCAGCGGCAAGCTGTACCACGGCTCCTCGGACGGCAACTTCTACGTCCGTGACTTCGACGGCACGACCTTCGGGCAGCCGACGGCGATCGACGGCTCCGACCAGCTCACGTACATGTCCACCTGGCACAACCAGGTCAAGAGCATCCAGGGCATGTTCTTCGCCGGAGGCCGGATCTACTACACCCGCGGCAGCAACGCGCTGTACTACCGCTACTTCACCCCGCAGAGCGGCGTGGTCGGCCCGCAGGAGTGGACCGCCAGCACCAGCCTGCCCGGCGGCAACTGGTCCAGCGTGTACGGCATGTTCGTGCACGCCGGCCAGCTGTACTACGTCAGCAGCTCCGACGGGCGGCTCCGGAAGATCGCCTTCCAGGGCGGGGTGATCTCCGGCAGCCCCGTGGTGGTGGATCAGGGCGACTGGCGGGGCCGGGTGCTGTTCCTCAACGCCCCCACCCCGAACGAGCCGCCCACCGCCTCGTTCACGCGCAACTGCGACCAACTGGAGTGCGGCTTCAACGCCTCGGGCTCCACCGACTCGGACGGGACCATCACCGGCTACGAGTGGGACTTCGGCGACGGGTCCACCGGCACCGGGCAGACGGCGTCCCACACCTACACCGAGGCGGGCACCTACACGGTCAAGCTCACCGTGACCGACAACCGAGGTGACACCGGCACCGCGACGCAGCAGATCACGGTGTCGCCCACCCAGGTCAACATCGGGTTCCGCGGCACCGATGGGTACAACGCCAACACCGTCAAGGCCACCGTCACCGTCCCGGCGAACGTGCAGCCGGGCGACGGGATGCTGCTGATCCTGAACGTCAACGGCACCGGTGTGGGGATCACGCCGCCGGCCGGATGGCAGGAGGTCGCCACCCAGTCCGGCATCGCCCGGTCGACGGTCTGGCAGCGGGTCGCCCAGGCCGATGACGCCGGCAAGACCGTGGAGGTGGCCCTCGACGCCTACGCCAAGGCCGACCTGAGGCTGCTGGCCTACTCCGGCACCAGCGCCACCGATCCGGTGGCGGCGGTGGGCCAGGCCGCGGACCCGGCGTCGGTGGTCGACCACACCACACCGTCCGCCAACGTTGCCGGCGGCGGTAGCTGGGTCGTCTCCTACTGGGGCGACAAGTCCTCCACCACGAACACCTGGACCGCGCCGGGCAGCGTGACGACCCGGGCGACCAGCATCGGTACCGGCTCTGGCCGGGTGACCTCGCTGGTGGCCGACAGTGGCGGGGCGGTGCAGACCGGCTCGTACGGCGGCCTCACCGCCACCACGGACGCGGCCAGCCGGGCGCTGATGTGGACGATCGTGCTGGCCCGCAAGAGCTAGCACGCCGACGAGGCCGAAGGCCCGGCCCGGGGACTCCCCGGGCCGGGCCTTTCGGTTCTGGCCGGTTCTGGCTGGTTCTGGGCCGCCCTCCGCCGTGGGGGTGCCGGCCCCGGCGTTAGGCCGGCTTCTCCGCGGTGACGATCAGGGTCATGCCGAAGAAGCTGAGGGGGGACCGCTCGATCCGGTCGGTGACGTCGCGGATGCGCCTGCCGATGCCGGAGCGGTCGAACGGCGGCATCATGTAGTCGACCGACAGCGTCCGCAGTCCCGCCTCGGCCAGGTGCTGCCGCAGCTCGGCGGCGGTGAACGTGCGGGCGTCGGAGAAGCGCCGGTGTACCGGGCGTACCCAGGTGACGAACGGTGCCCGGCTGCTCGGGTAGCGCCGCCCTCGGTACAGCACGCCGTGCGTCTCGAACGGGAACCACCGGTTCGGGGTGGTGATGCACAGCCGCCCGCCGGGGCGCAGCACCCGGTGGATCTCGGCCAGGGTCCTGGGCAGCTCCGCGACGTGCTCCATCACCTCGATGGCCGTCACCAGGTCGAAGCTGGCGTCAGGGTAGTCCAGCTCGGCGGCGGACATGGCCCGCACCGTGATGCTCCGCTGCAGCGGGGTGTCCTTGATGCGCTCGGTGAACAGCGCCAGCCGGTCCTCCTGGATGTCGATCGCCTCGACCCCGGAGAAGCCGTCGGCCAGCCGGACCGTGTAGACGCCGTCGCCGCAGCCGACGTCCAGCAGCCGGTCGCCGCGCAGTGCGGTCTGTCTGGACAGCGCGTCCAGGCGCTTGGTGATGCCCCGCTCGCCCTTCGCGCTGGACTTGCCGAGCCCGAGCTGCTTATCCATCTGCCCTCCCAGGGCGGTGCTGCCTCACGCTGCCTTGCGGATGATGAACGACAGGTTGCTGTGGTCGGCGGTGAGCCGGCCGAACGACAGCGCGGCGGCCGTGCGTAGCCCTCTGTCCACGACCGGGGCCAGACGCCCGAAGAAGTCGATGTGGTGGTTGGAGGAGTAGGCGCTCTCGATGACCAGCCCGGCGGACGCGCAGTAGTCGACGATGCCCCTGTAGGAGACGACCTTGTCGTAGACCGTGGGGAAGGGGCCCCGGCCCGGGGTGCCGGCCAGCTTCTTACCCCGGATCCGCCGCTTGTAGGTGACGTGCAGCCGGTGCGGGGTGTGCCGGGTGATGAACCCGTACATCGAGTCGCGGTCGGGGATGCGCAGCAGCAGCAGGCCGCCGGGCCGCAGCGCGCCGACCATCAGGTCCAGCACCTGCCGCGCGCCCGCGATGTGCTCGAGCACGAACGAGTTGAACACCACGTCGTAGGAGCCGAGCTCCAGTTCCGCCGTGCGGAGGTCGCCGACAATGGCCTCGTCGAGGTCGCCGACTTCGTCGATGCGCATCCGCATCGAATGCTCGTTGGCGTCCAACCCGGTGAGGTGGTAGTCGACTCCCTCCAGGTCGAGCGTCCAGCGCCGCCCGCAGCCGGCCTCCAGGATGCGCAGTCGCATGCCGGGCCGCTCCGCGGCGTACTCGCGAATGCGGCGTTCGAACTGCTGGCTGTCGTAGGAGACGGTCGGCTGACGTTGAAGAGTCGGCATAAAGCGGATACTACCGGAACTGACCTGGTCAGCGTGGTGATGCGGGGAACCGCGTCAGCGCGGCGGGACGGGCGGATTGAAGTAGGGCAGTCGGCCGATTTCGCGATATGCCTGCAACGCCATCGGGCTGGAGTCGACCCGGGTGTCGCCGAACTTGGGCCCGTTCGGATGCTCCCAGTAGACCAGCGCCTTGAGGGCCGGGAAGTTCTTGATCTGCCGGCCGAGGCTGCGGAACAGCCGGGCCTTGTCGCCCGGATCGCCGCTCAGTTCGCTGCCGCCCCATTCGCCGAGCATCATCGGCTTGTCGTCGGAGAAGTGGCGCCGTGACCACCGGTAGAAGCCCTCCAGGCCCTGCTTGTGCTCGTTGGGCGCGGCCTGGTCCACCAGTTGCGAGAACGTCTTGGTGGTGGCGAAGGCATAGGCGTCGTAGCCGATCCAGTCGACCACGTCGTCACCGGGGTAGAGCTTCTTGTACCACGGTTTGATCACATACCCGGAGTAGGCCATGAAGACGACCGTGAAGATGGCGTTGTCCACCCCGTTGGCGCGGAACCGCTGCACCACGTGCCGGAACATGTTGCGGAAGTCGGTGGCGGTGTAGCCGGAGCCGGGCGATTCCCGTACCTCGTCCTCCGGTTCGTGGTGGATGGCCAGCCAGAAGCGCTCCGGGAAATTCCGTTTGATGTGCCGGGAGAGCACGTCGATATGGTCGTCCATGGACCCGGCCGCGACCTGGGCCCACGATTCGCCGTCGTCGGGCTTCCAGTTGAGCAGCAGCAGCCGCCTTCTGCCGGGCTCCCGGGCGATGGCGATGTCGGTCTCGGTGGGGAAGAGTTTGCGGCCCCGATGGTAGTCGTGGTAAATGGCCAGCGGCCGACCGATCTTGTGCTCGAAATCGCGCACCGCCTGATCCTGCGGGAAGTCCGAGACGGCCGCGCCCCACCAGGCCCCGCACGAGGGAACCAGCAGTCTGTCCACCGTGCATTCGCCGGTCTGCCGCGGGGCGGCGGGCGCCGCGTCGCGGCTGTCGGGGACGGCGTTGCCGGGAACATCCGGCAATCGTTCGATGGGCGGGGGAACCGGCCGTGGCCCCTCCTGGCGAACGGCCTGGGAGGCGGAGAATGCCTGCCCGGACGGCGTGCCGGGGTCCAAGGCGACCATCGTGGCGACGGCTCCGCAGCAGACCCCGGTGACGGCGGCGAGGACGGGGCGGATCCGGAAACGGCGGCCGGTGTGCGGAGAACGGGAACGTCGCGTGGCCATGGCCGAAGACTATAGTTATACGGTTTCCCGCCCACCAGGGTTCGCCGTGTTTCGTTATCACTGGGCTGTCAGGGGCACCACCCGTAATGGGTAAATGCGGTGTCGGGGCCGCCGACGGAACCGGTGCGGAACCGACGATGCCCGGGGCCGTGGGCCCCGGGCATCACGGTCGGCGTCCCCGCTCAGGGCAGCGGGAAGAACCCGATGCGCCCGTGGTACTCCTTGCCGAGCTGGTCGGTGTCACTGCCGACGAACAGTCCCTGGGAGGTGGCCACCAGTGCCTCCACACCGTGCCCGCGGGTGCGGGTCGGGTTCCAGGACAGGGCCTTGCCGGTGGTGGGGTTCAACGCGGCGATGCCGGGCCGGGACACCGCGCCGGGTCCGGCGAAGTCGCTGCCGAGCGGGTTGTCGTGCCAGCGCTGGTGCCCGCCGACGTAGACCGCCGCGCCGGTCACCGCGGTGGACAGCAGGGTGTCGCCGCCGGTCCAGTTCACCCAGGTGGGCTGCTGGCCGCCGCCGCTGCGGTCGGTCTCCCACCGGGCCGCCGTGTCGCACAGGGTCACGTTGCCGTACGGGCCGCCGGTGGTGACCACGACGAAGTACGAGCCGTCCGGGGAGAAGTCCATGCCCCGCATGTAGGTGTGGAAGGCGTTGATGTTGCAGGTGGCCGCGTACCGTTCGGTGGCCCAACTGGACAGCCCGGCCGGTGACGTCGAGGTGTTTATCATCGCGATCTGCACCCGGCGCTGGCCGTTCACCCTGGTGAAGGTGCCGTTGATGAGCAGCCGGGTGCCCGCCGGGTTGAGCGCCATCTTGTAGACCTTGAGGTCACCGGCGCGTGGGTCGCTGGGCTTGATGTCGAAGGCGGTGTCCACGGCGCCGGAGGTGGCGTCGACACGGGCCAGGGTGTTGCGGGCCACCCCGCGCACCTTGGTGAACATTCCGCCGAGGTAGACGCGCGAGCCGTGCCGCTTGATGTCGTACACCAACCCGCCGCCCACGTTGGGCTTGAAGGCGGTGACCGTGGACCCGCTCGGCACGTTCAGCTTGACCAGCGAGCCCGTCTGCACGCCGTTGACGATCCAGAAGCCGCCCGCGGCGTAGACGGTGTTGTTGTCGCCGGTCTGCAGCGCGTACACGGTGCTGTTGACCGACGGCTTGAACTTGGTGTCGATCTTGCCGGTGGCGAAGTCGAAGGCGAAGAGGTTCTTGCGGGCGATCTCGGTCTTGGAGGAGGCCTCGCGGACCTTGGTGAAATTACCTCCGACGATCACCTTGCCGCCCACCACCGCGATGGCCCGTACCGTGCCGTCGAGCACGTGGGGGGTCCGGTCGATGGGATTGGCGGTGACCACTGCGGAATGCTTGATGTCGGCCGTTGCGTGGGGGGGTGAGATGGCCCCGGTGAACGCCAGTGTGGCGGCCATCGCCGTCACGGTGACGCGTCGCCGCATGATTTGCTCCCGGTTGGCTCTGGAGGGGGCGCGAGGAACTGGACTTGTGTACCACACGGCGTGAGGCACGTCAGGTGAATCGGATCTTTCGCCGGTCGCGACGGCCCTGCCGGGCGGTCGTGGTCAGGCCGGGGACCGCAGGTCGGTGACCGCGGCGGGCCGGGGCCGGCCGCGCTCTGCCGGCTTTCCGGCCCGGCCGAGTCCGAACGTGAAGTACACCTCGAACAGCAGCATGAAGATGAACGCCTCGTTGAGGCGGACGCCGTATTGGACGATGTCGCCCAGCCACCCCGTGGAATCCATCCGGTATTGCAGGACGTGGAATGCGACGGGGGCCACGATGAGGAACAGGTACCAGCCGTAGCGGACGGCGCGGCGGGTGGGACCGTCCGGATCGAGGATGCCGCGGTCGATGAAATCCAGCCCGATCGGCACCAGCAGCAGGATGGCCAGGGTCTCGGCCATGTTCGTCACCAGATCGATGCCCTGGCCGACGAGGATGACCGCCAGCACCAGGCCGGAGACCGCCAGTGCGGGCCTTGGACGCCGGCGGCTCGCCTGCACGAACGGGATGACCGCGACCAGTGCGAACAGCGTCTCGTTCAGGGTGGTCACCCGGGTCGGCCAGGAGCCGGCGTGGTAGAACACCAGCGCCACCGTCAGGAAGCCCAGCGAGGCCGCCGCGGTGAGCGGCCACTCCCAGCGGGAGCCGTGCAACCGGGGGCGGGCGAACTGGACCCACAGCCCGACGATGATCGCCGCGGTGAGACCCTCGCTATTGCGGGCGATGTGCTTGGCGCCGAACGGGAGCAGGTCGCCCAGGAAATCGAGCAGGACGGCGGCGAGTAGAAAGCACAGGATTCCGTAGTAGGCCGCCGAGATATAGCCGGCTCTGTCCCCGTTGCGCATGGCGGTCACCTTAACCGCGGGCCGGACGCGGCGTCTCACGATCGGCCCGACCGGTCACGGTGCGCGCGATCGGCCGCGTTCAGCGACTGGACACCGGTGCCTGCTCGGGCTCATCGGGCTCGGCGGCGGTGCGGCGCAGCGCCATCAACGGCAGGCCGTGGCGGTGGCGGACGAACATCCACACCACCACGGCGGCCAGTACCGCGCCCACGATCGTCCAGGCCATCGGCACCGGGCCCAGGCCGAACATCTTCAGGGCCGAGGCCAGCAGGACCAGGGCCAGCAGGCGGCGGATCAGGCCACCGGGGGCGCGGGAGGAGATCCGCGAGCCGATGTAGACGCCCGGGATGGAGCCGGCCAGCAGCGCCAGGGTGACCTCCAGGTGGAAGTCGCCGAACAGCAGGTGGCCCAGGGCGGCGGAGATGACCATCGGGACGGCCTGCAGCAGGTCGGTGCCCACCAGTTGGTTGGCCTTCAGCGCCGGGTACAGCGCCAGCAGCGCCACGATGATCAGCGAGCCGGAGCCCACCGAGGTGATGCCGACCACCAGCCCGCCGACTGCGCCGACCAGGGTGGTGGCGACGGGCCGCACCCTGATCTCGGGCGGCTCCACGGCGGCCGGGTCGCCGGGCGCGGCGGTGCGCCGCCGGGCGCCCGAGTGCCGGGCCACCCGGTCCACCATCGCCTGGTAGATCCGCACGGCCAGGCCGGTGGCGGCGATCAGCAGGGCGACCCCCATGGCCTTCTCGATGAAGTTCTGGACCTCCTCGCCGTCCCCGAGGGCTCTGGCGACCAGCACCCCGCAGAAGGCGGCCGGCACCGAGCCGACGCACAGCCAGGCCACCAGGCGCATGTTGATGGTGCCCTGGCGGTAGTGCACGGCGCTGCCGACCGGCTTCATCACCGCGGCGGCCACCAGGTCGCTGGAGACCGCGGTCAGCGGCGGCACCCCGAAGAAGGTCACCAGCATCGGCGTCATCAGCGCCCCGCCGCCCATGCCGGTGAGTCCGACGACGATGGCCACCAGGAACGAGCCGAACGCCATGGTGTAGTCAAAGTGCATCGGCATGACCTACTTGATAAGTGGAGAATTCCGGCAAAGCGCCTATGAGGATACGCGCCGGCCGAAAACTACTCCGGCCGGACCCACCCTCCGGCCACCAGCAGATCCAGGACCCGGCCCACCGCCTCCTCGGGCGACAGCCGGGAGGTGTCCAGCACCAGGTCGGCGTCGTCGGGCTCCTCGTAGGGGTCGGAGATACCGGTGAATTCCGGGATCAGCCCCGCCCGCGCCTTGGCGTACAGCCCCTTGCGGTCGCGGCGCTCGCACTCCTCCAGCGGGGTGGCCACGTGCACCAGTACGAAGTCGCCGGCCGCCGTCACCATCCGCCGCACCTCGGCGCGGGTGGCCGCGTACGGGGCGATGGGCGCACAGATCGCCACTCCGCCATGCCGGGTGATCTCGGCGGCGACATAGCCGATCCGCCGGATGTTGAGATCCCGGTCGGCCCGGGAGAACGTCAGCCCGGCCGACAGCAACCGCCGCACCACGTCCCCGTCCAGCAGTGTGACGGTGCGGCCGCCCCGCTCGACGAGGGCGTCGGCCAGCCCGCGCGCCACCGTCGACTTGCCCGAGCCCGACAGCCCGGTGAAGAAGACCGTGAGGCCGCGCCGCAGCTTCGGCGGGCGCGCCACGGCCAGCTCGGCGGCCACCGCGGGCGGGGTGAACCACTCGGGGATCGGCTCGCCCCGGTCCAGCAGCTCCGCCAGCTCGGCCGGGGTCAGCTCCGCCTGGACGTGGTCGGGCTCGATGCGGGCGACGGGCCGCCACACCTCCACGTCGGCGTCGTAGGCCCAGGGCTCGGGGACGACCACCGGGATCGCGGTGCCCTCGGCCTCCTGCTCGCCCATGATGTGGGTCGCCCCGTAGGCGGCCGCCACGTGCGAGCGCAGCAGCAGGTCACGCCGGGCGTCCCCGTCCCCGCGCGGCGGCAGCGGCACGGGCACGAGCCGGGCGCCCTCCGGCAGGTCCCGCCGCACCGCCAGCAGCGCCCGCACCAGAGCCTCGTCGTGGTCGCCGCCCAGCAGCGGCAGCATCAGCACGTTCGCGCCGAGCTTGTCGGTGAGCTGGCGGAGCTGGCCGAGCTGCTTGCGGTGCAGCGGCTCGCGGGTGGCCACCGCCAGCACCGGGCCGTCCGGCAGCCCGCCGGCGATCTCCTCGGGGCGGCGCCGCAGCCGGTGGAACGGTCCGTGCGCGGGGGCCCGCAGCGGTTCCAGCGGGCCCGCCAGGCACCACCGTGACGAGGTGGGGTCCTGCCACGCCTCGGCGACCCGCAGCACGGCCAGCGGCACGCCCTCGGGGTCCTGCAGCACCAGGCGCTCGTGGACGGTCAGCTCCTTGGGGACCGCCAGGGTGACCGGCACCGGCCAGGGGGTGCCGTCCGCCAGCCGCCCGCCGGCGATCACCATCGCCGCGTCGAACGAGCCGAGGAACCCGGTCAGTGGGTGGTAGGCGCCCGTCAGCAGCAGTTCCAGGTCGGCCAGCTCGACCGGGTCGGGCGTCCAGGCCGGCAGGTCGCGCAGCGTGTCGGGAAGGCCGGCTTCGGCGGTCACCGCAGTCTCCGTTCCCGGCCCGGGGGTCGTGCCGGGCCGGCCAGGTCAGTTGGGGTACGCGCCAAAAAATACTGCCGCGGGGCGGCCGGGCGCACACCCAGGGTCGAGGTCGGGGTCGTACGGCGCGGTGCGGGCCGGCCGGCCTCGTCCTCGCGGGTCCGGAACCACCGGGTCAGATGACCCGGGCGAAGCGGTTCTCCGGCTTGCGGACGACCATGGTCACCTCGCTGTGGCCGGCCGGCAGCCTGCCCCGGCTGAACGCCGCCACCAGCCGGCACATCCCGGCGATGCCGCGCCCGGCCTCGGCCGCCAGCTCGCCGGAGACGTACTCCTCGGCGATGGCCAGCCCGCGCATCATGCAGTACCACTGCATGCCCTTGCGGGAGGCCACGCTCTCGTAGACGGCCGGCGGCGGCCCGGCGGCGGCCTGGCGGGACCGGTGCCGGACCGGCAGCCGGGCGGGCAGCAGGCGGTCCACGAGACCGAAGGCGGTGTCGCGGTCGCGCAGCCGGAGCAGCAGCAGCCCGCCCGGCCGGAGCGCGGCCACGATCCGGTCCAGCACCAGTTCGGCGTGCGGCACCCGCTCGATCAGGAACGGGGCGTGCACGATGTCGTAGGCCCGCGGCGGCATCGGCACCGTGCGCAGGTCGCCCAGGTGGAAGGCGTGCAGATCGGTGCGCGCCTCGGTGTGCGCGCGCAGTGCCGGGACGTCCAGGTCCACACCGGTCACCTGGCGCTCGCGGTCGCCGAGGTCGAGTCCGGCCCCCCAGCCGCAGCCCGCCTCCAGGACCTGGAGGACCTGCCCGCGGTGCTCGCAGGCGTACTGGCGGGCACGTGCGGAGAACAGATCGCCGTCGTTGACCGGCGGTGTGCGGAGATCGGTCACGCTTCGCAGGGTAGTCATCCGACTGCGCAGCGTCCGTTATTTACGCCATCTTGACGTGTCCCATGGCAACCGTCCCGACGGGCCGGGCGGCGGCCGGACCGCGACGCGTAGACTGAGGGCGACCCGGGGGTCATCGACGGAGCCCGGGTCTTCGGGCTGCCCCGGACGCTGGGCATGGCTGTCGGCTTGGCCGGCCGGACTCTGGGTGATCATGACTCTGACTGGACTTCTCGATGTCGCCGTTCGCGACCGCGCCCTGGCGGAGGCGCTGGCGCGGGCGCGGGTGGACCACGACGTGGTGGCCCCGGCGCCGCTGTGGCCGATCCTGGCCGCGGCGCTGGCGCGGACCGCCGGGTCGGGCACGCTGCTGGCGGTGACCGCCACCGGCCGTGAGGCCGAGGACCTGGAGGCGGCGCTGACCTGCTTCCTGGACCCGCACCGGGTGGCGCACTTCCCGGCCTGGGAGACCCTGCCGCACGAGAAGCTGTCGCCGCGCTCGGACACCGTCGGGCGGCGGCTGGCGGTGCTGCGGCGGCTGGCCCACCCCGATCCGGACGACCCCGCCGGCGGCCCGCTGGACGTGGTGGTCGCGCCGGTGCGGGCGGTGCTGCAGCCGATCGTGACGGGGCTGGGCGACCTGGAGCCCGTACGGCTGCGGGCCAGTGAGGACGCCGACCCGGGCGACGTGGTGCGGCGGCTGGCCGACGCCGGGTACCACCGGGTCGACCTGGTCGAGAAGCGCGGCGAGTTCGCGGTGCGCGGCGGCATCCTCGACGTGTTCCCGCCCACCGAGGAGCACCCGCTGCGGGTGGAGTTCTGGGGCGACACCGTCGAGGAGGTCCGCTACTTCAAGGCCGCCGACCAGCGCTCCCTGGAAGCCGCCCGGGACGGGCTGTGGGCGCCGCCGTGCCGCGAGCTGCCGCTGACCGAGACCGTCCGGGAACGGGCCCGCGAGCTGGCCGAACAGCATCCGGCGCTGCAGGAGATCCTCACCCGGATCGCCGACGGCGAGGCGGTCGAGGGCATGGAGGCGTTCTCCCCGGTGCTCGCCGACCGGATGGAACTGCTGGTGGACCTCCTGCCGCCGGAGTCGGCCCTGCTGGTGTGCGAGCCGGAGCGGATCCGCACCCGCGCGCACGAGCTGGTACGTACCAGCCAGGAGTTCCTGGAGGCGAGCTGGGTCAACGCCGCCGCCGGGGGACAGGTCCCCATCGACCTGGGGGCCGCCGCGTTCCGCACCCTGGAGGAGGTCCGGGAGCAGGCGGCGCGGCTCGGGCTGCCCCGCTGGACGGTGACCGCCCTCAACCCCGAGGGCGAGGCGCTCGGCCTCGACGTGCACGCCGCCGAGCAGTACCGGGGCGACACCGCCCGGGTGATCGGCGACATCAAGCGCTGGGTGGACGACCAGTGGCGGGTCGTGCTGGTGACGGCCGGGCACGGCCCCGCCGAACGGTTGGTGGAGGTGCTGCGCGAGGAGGGCCTGGGCGCCCGCCTGGCGGACCTGCCCGAGCCCCCTGAGCCCTCGGTCGTGAACGTGACGACCGGGATGCTCGACAACGGCTTCGTCTGGCCGGCGGCCCGGCTCGCGGTGCTCACCGAGACCGACCTGTCCGGCCAGCGGGCCTCCACCAAGGACATGCGGCGGCTGCCGTCGCGGCGGCGCGGCGGCATCGACCCGCTGCGACTGCGCGTCGGCGACTACGTGGTGCACGAGCAGCACGGCGTCGGCCGGTACGTCGAGATGGTCAGCCGCACCGTGCAGGGCGCCACCCGCGAGTACCTGGTGCTGGAGTACGCCCGCGGCGACCGGCTGTTCGTCCCCACCGACCAGCTGGAGGAGGTCACCCGCTACGTGGGCGGGGAGGCGCCGACGCTGCACCGTCTCGGCGGCGCCGACTGGCAGAAGTCCAAGTCCAAGGCCCGCAAGGCGGTCAAGCAGATCGCCGGGGAGCTGATCCGGCTGTACTCGGCGCGGATGGCCACTCCCGGCCACGCGTTCGCCCCCGACACCCCCTGGCAGCGGGAGCTGGAGGACGCCTTCCCCTACGTGGAGACCGCCGACCAGCTCGCCGCCATCGATGAGGTCAAGGGCGACATGGAGAAGCCGGTCCCGATGGACCGGCTGATCTGCGGCGACGTCGGCTACGGCAAGACCGAGATCGCGGTGCGCGCGGCCTTCAAGGCGATCCAGGACGGCAAGCAGGTCGCGGTGCTGGTACCCACGACGCTGCTGGTGCAGCAGCACCTGTCGACGTTCTCCGAGCGGTTCGCCCCGTTCCCGGTGGTGGTCAAGCCGGTCAGCCGGTTCCAGACCGACGCCGAGATCACCGAGACCCTGCGCGGGGCCGCCGACGGCACGGTGGACCTGGTGATCGGCACGCACCGGCTGTTCGCGGCGCAGAGCCGCTTCAAGAACCTCGGCCTGGTGATCATCGACGAGGAGCAGCGGTTCGGCGTCGAGCACAAGGAGGAGCTCAAGCGGCTGCGCACCCAGGTGGACGTGCTGGCGATGTCGGCCACCCCGATCCCGCGCACGCTGGAGATGGGCCTGACCGGCATCCGGGAGATGTCCACCATCCTGACCCCGCCGGAGGAGCGGCACCCGATCCTGACGTTCGTCGGTCCCTACGACGACAAGCAGATCGCCGCCGCCATCCGCCGTGAGCTGCTGCGCGAGGGCCAGGTGTTCTTCGTGCACAACCGGGTCCGCTCCATCGACCGGGTGGCCGCCACCCTCCAGCAGCTGGTCCCCGAGGCGCGCATCGCCACCGCGCACGGCCAGATGAACGAGCAGCAGCTCGAAGCGGTCATGGTGGACTTCTGGGAGAAGAACTACGACGTGCTGGTGGCCACCACCATCGTCGAGTCCGGCCTGGACATCCCCAACGCCAACACCCTGATCGTCGACCGGGCCGACACCTACGGCCTGTCGCAGCTGCACCAGCTGCGCGGGCGGGTCGGCCGGGGCCGTGAGCGCGGCTACGCCTACTTCCTGTACCCGCCGGAGACTCCGCTGACCGAGACCGCGCACGAGCGGCTGGCCACGATCGCCCAGCACACCGAGATGGGCGCCGGCATGTACGTGGCGATGAAGGACCTGGAGATCCGGGGCGCCGGCAACATCCTGGGCGTGGAGCAGTCCGGGCATGTCGCCGGCGTCGGCTTCGACCTGTACGTGCGGATGGTCGGCGAGGCGGTCCGCGAGCTGAAGGCCAAGGCCGGCGGCGAGGCCGAGCCCGCCGAGCTGCCCGAGACCAAGGTGGAGCTGCCGGTCGACGCGCACCTGCCGCACGATTACGTGCCCGGGGAACGGCTGCGACTGGACGCCTACCGGCGGATCGCCGCGATCACCTCCGACGAGGAGATCGCCGGCGTGCTGGAAGAGCTGACGGACCGGTTCGGGACGCCGCCGGAGCCGGTGCTGAACCTGCTGGAGGTGGCCCGGTTCCGGGCCCGCGCCCGCCGGGCCGGGCTCACCGAGGTCACCGTGCAGGGCAACCACGTCAAGTTCGCGCCCGTCCAGCTGCCCGACTCCAAGCAGGTGCGGCTGCAACGGCTCTACCCCAGGAGCATCTACAAGCCGACGACCAATACCCTGCTGGTGCCGGCGCCGAAGACGGCGCCGCTGGGCGGCCGCCCGCTGCGGGACACCGCCCTGCTGAAGTGGGCCACCGACCTGGTGGAGGCGATGTTCCTGGAGCCGGCGCGCACCTGAGATGCCCCGAAACGAACGTGACGATGGGAGCCTCGTGTTCCGTACCACTGTGAAGACGGCGCTGGTGGCCGGGGTCGCCGCCCTGGCGCTGACCGCCTGCGGGCCCGTGAAGATGGGCTCGGCGGTCATCATCGGTGACGAGCGGATCACCACCGCCTCGCTGGACCGCACCGTCCAGGAGTGGAACGAGCAGTTCCGCGCCAGCCCCGAGGCCAACATGAAGCGCACCGGCTCGGCCACCCCGGGCCAGCAGCGGCTGCCCATGGACGCCGTCTCCGACTCGCAGATGCGCGACGCGCTCACCCGGATCGTGCGGATCCGGATCAGCGACGAGGTCGCCCGCCAGGAGCGGATCGACGTCCCGGCCGACCAGATCGACCAGGTCATCGACCAGTCGGGCGGGCCGCGCGAGGCCGAGTCCACCACGCTGGCGATGGGCCTGCCGGGCCGCTACACCCGGGACCTGATCCGGGACCAGCTGATCCAGCTGACGCTGCTGCGGCGGCACGGCTTCGACGGGGTCGAGGGCAGCCCGGCCGCCCGGCAGGCGCAGCAGCGGGCGATCGCGGTCTACACCGACGTCGTCCGGCGGCTCGGCGTCAAGGTCAACCCGCGCTACGGGGACTTCGACACGGCCCAGCTCATGGTCGCCCCCGTCACCTACCGGCTGTCGAGGGGCGAGACCGGTACCGGCCTGCTCCCGGGGAACACCGGCTGACATGGGCCTGATCATGCTGGCGACCACCCACCGGGTGGCGGACGGGCTGCTGACCTGGCAGGCCTGGGACGTGCTGCGGTCGGCCGACCGCGTGCTGGCCCGCCGGGGACAGCCCCAGCTGCCGTACCTGCGGGAGGCGGGCGTCACCGTCGAGATCGCCGAGCCGGACGAGCCCATGCTGCTGGCCCCGGCGCTGGTGTCGGCCGCCGCCGCCGGGACGGTGGTGTGGGTGGCCGACCCCGGGGGCGACGAGGAGCTGATGCGCCGGGTCGGCGAACTGGTGGTGCAGGCGCCCGAGCCGGTGGACGTGGAGGTGCTGCACGGCTCCTACGACCTGCCGGGGGCGCGGCTGCTGGACCTGGTGTCGGTGATGGACACACTGCGCCGCCAGTGCCCATGGGACCGCAAGCAGACCCACGCCACGCTGGTGCCGCACCTGCTGGAGGAGGCCTACGAGCTGGCCGACACGGTGAACGACGCGGAGGACATCGACTACCAGGCGCTGCGCGAGGAACTCGGCGACGTGCTGATGCAGGTGGCCTTCCACGCCCGGGTGGCCGAGGAGCGCACCGACGACACCCGGTTCACCATCGACGACGTGGCCGGCGGCATCGTCGACAAGCTGGTGCGCCGGCACCCGCACGTCTTCGGCGACGTGACGGTGGCCGACGCCGACGAGGTCAACGCCAACTGGGAGCAGATCAAGGCCGCCGAACGGGCCGCCAAGGGCACCGAGCCGTCCGCGCTGGACGGCGTCGCGATGGGACAGCCCGCCCTGTCGCTGGCGGCACAGTTGTACCGCCGCGCCGTACGGGCCGGAGCCCCCGAGGAGCTGTACGCGGGCCTGGGCGAGGACCTGGGCGCCGAGCTGTTCCGGATCGTCCGGCGGGCGCAGGACGCCGGAGAGGATCCCGAGGCCGCGCTGCGCGCGGTGGCCCGCGCGTACGCCGCGCGGGTGCGCGACTGGGAGTCCGGGCGGCGGGACTGAGGGGCGTTCCGGGCGTTCGTCACCGATCGCCGCGCGGCCCGGCGACAAGATCGCAGGTGCGGGGCGGCGGGCTAGGGGCACGCCCGGCGCCCGGTCTACATTAGGGGCGTGCCGCCACGATCATTCGAACGCCCGCAGCGCAAGGGCCCGGCCGGCGCCCTGCGGGGGCTGGCCGGGATGGGCTTGCTGGCCGGGGTGCTGGTCGCCCTGCTCGTGCTGCCCGTGGCCTGCACGGTCGGGGTGGGGGCCCGCGACAGTGCCCACTGGTTCCAGGAGGAGCCGCAGGACCTGGACCTGCGGCCGTCGGCGCAGCGCTCGAAGATCCTGGCCGCCGACGGCTCCACCATCGCCACCTTCTACTACCAGAACCGGGTCGAGGTGCGGCTGGACCAGATCGCCCCGATCGCCCGGCGGGCGGTGCTGGCGATCGAGGACAGCCGGTTCTACCAGCACGGGGCGCTGGACTCCCAGGGCACGCTGCGGGCCCTGCTCAGCAACCTCAACTCCGGCGAGGTCACCCAGGGCGGATCGGGCATCACCCAGCAGTACGTCAAGAACCTGCTGCTGGAGCAGGCCGACACCAAGGCCGAGCAGCAGCAGGCGCTGGCGCTCACCCCGGCCCGCAAGATCCGCGAACTGCGGTACGCGGTGGCGGTGGAGAAGCGGTTCCCCAAGGACGAGATCCTGCGCCGCTACCTCAACATCGCCTACTTCGGGGACGGCGCGTACGGCATCGAGGCCGCCTCCCGGCGCTACTTCTCCAAGTCCGCCGCCAAGCTGACGCTGGCGGAGGCGGCCACCCTGGCCGGGGTCACCCGCAACCCGCAGGCCTACAATCCCCGGCTGCACCCGGGCGCGGCCCGGCAGCGCCGGGACACCGTGCTGAACCGGATGGTCGAGCTGGACTGGCTGCCGGCGGACGAGGCCCGCCGGGCCGCCGCCGACCAGGTCAAGCTGAAGATCACTGAGACCCCGAACGGCTGCACGGTCAGCAAGGCCCCGTTCTTCTGCGACTACGTCCAGCGGGAGATCCTCACCAACCCGGTGTTCGGCAAGACCGCCAAGGAGCGCGAGCGGCTGCTCAAGCGGGGCGGCCTGACCATCCGCACCACCCTGGACCCGCAGACCCAGCAGGCCGCCCAGCGCGCCGTCGACCGGCACGTGCCGCCGAAGAACTCCGCCGGCAAGGCCGCCGCCGAGGTGCTGGTCGAGCCGGGCACCGGCGAGATCAAGGGCATGGTGGTCGACCGCAAGCTGGGACCCGACTCCGAGCGCGGCAAGACCTGGATCAACTTCGCCGCCGACGCCAGCCACGGCTCCAGCATCGGCATGCAGGCCGGCTCCACCTTCAAGGCGTTCACCCTGGCGGCGGCGCTGGAGGAGGGGATGCCGTTCGGCACCCGGCTGATGGCGCCGGTCCGGTTCATCCCCACCGGCTACCGCAACTGCGACGGCGATCCGGTCAACGCCACCACCCCGCTGCGCAACTCCGCCGACGGGGAGGGCGGGCGCTCCTTCAGCCTGGTCACCGGCACCCACCACTCGGTCAACACCTTCTTCCTGGCCCTGCAGCGCGAGGTCGGGCTGTGCGACACGGTGGAGATGGCCGAGAAGCTCGGGATGCGGCAGGCCAACGGCAAGCCGCTGCAGCAGTACCCGTCGTTCACGCTGGGGTTCAACACCGTCTCCCCGCTGCGGATGGCGGCGGCGTACGCGGCGTTCGGCGCCCGCGGCAAGTACTGCAAGCCCATCGCCCTCACGTCCGTGACGCACAGCAGCGGCAAGAAGCTCAAGGTGCCCCGCGCCGACTGCGAGCAGGTGATGGACAAGGGCGCCGCCGACGCCGTCAACCACGTGATGAAGGGCGTGCTGACCAGCGGCACCGCCCGCGGCATGGGCATCGGCCGCCCGGCCGCCGGTAAGACCGGCACCGTCGACAATTTCTCGGCCGCCTGGTTCGCCGGCTACACCCCCGACCTGGCGGCGGCGGTGTGGGTGGGCGACCCGCGCGGCGGCTACAAGTACCCGATGACCAGCCTGTGCATGGACGGCCGCTGCTACGGCTCGGTGTTCGGCGCCACCATCCCCGCGCCGATCTGGCGCGACAGCATGATCGGCGCGCTGGCGGGACGGGAGGCGGGCTCCTTCCACCGGCCGCCCTCGCGTTACTTCAGCCGGGGCTCCGGCGAGGACCTGGTCACGTTGCCGGACGTGCGGGGCTTGAAACTGTCGGCGGCCATCGCCCGGCTGCGGTCCGCCGGGTTCCGGGTGAACGTCGGCGGGGGGGTCGAGTCGGAGTACCCCAAGGGCACCGTCGCCGACATGTCCCCGGCACCGGGCGCGCGGACCGAGCCCGGCACGTACGTCACCCTCTACCCGAGCGACGGGCGGCCGGAGCCGGATCCCACGGAGCCGCCGGACGACGATCCTGAGGACCCGTTCCCGGACCTGCCCTTCCCCGACGGCCCGCGGCTGCCGGACTGATCCCGCCGCCCGCGCCCGGCGGTCACCTCACGGTGAGCGGGAGCAGCACCTGGAATCGGGTGTCGCCGGGCCGCGAGTGCACCCGGATGTCGCCGCCGTGCCGGTCGACCACGATCCGCCAGGAGATGTCCAGGCCGAGCCCGGTGCCTTCACCCACCGGCTTGGTGGTGAAGAACGGGGTGAAGATCCGCGGCAGGTCGTCCTCGGGGATACCGGGGCCGGTGTCGCCGATCTCCACCAGCGCGTGGTCGCCCTCCCGGGCGGTGCGGACCGTCAGCGTCCCCGAGCCGCCCATGGCGTACAGGGCGTTGTCGATGATGTTGGTCCACACCTGGTTGAGCTCGGCGGCGTAGACCTGGACCTGCGGCAGGTCCGCGGTGTAGTCGGTGGTCACCCGGACGCCCTCGCCGATCTTGCGTTTGAGCATGGTGAGGGTGCTGTTCAGCAGCTCGCGCAGGTCCACCGTCTGGTCGGGCGCCCGGTCCATCTGGGAGTACTGGCGGGCCGAGCCCAGCAGCGCGGTGATCCGGGTCAGCGCGTCGGTGATCTCCGACTGAAGCTGGGCGATCTCCAGCACCTCGGCCAGCCAGCGCAGCGCCGCCGGCAGGTGCTCCGCGCCGACCAGGTCGGCGACCTCGGTGATGTCCGCGCCGCCGAACCCGGCGGCCACCAGGCTGGGCGCCAGCTCCCAGGCGTCGGCCACGCCCAGCTCCTCCAGTCGGTCGCCCAGCTCGTCCTCGGCATCGCTGACCTGCAGCGGGGTCCGGGAGGCGGCCTGTGCGGCCCGCTTGGCCAGCCGTTCCTGCGTCAGCACCAGGTCGCCGAGCCGCGCGCAGTCCACCCCGTGCGCGGCCAGCTTGGCCAGCCGCTGCTGGGAGGAGGCCAGCAGCTCGCCCAGTTCGGCGTTGGCCCGCGCGGCGGCGGCCGCCGGGTTGTTGAGCTCGTGGGTGAGCCCGGCGGTGATGGTGCCCAGCGCGGTCAGCCGCTCGCGCTGGTCCACCAGCTGCTTGGTGCTGCTCAACCCGAAGAACAGGCCCTCCAGCAGGTGCATGCCCATCGGGAACCACTCGCTGACGATGTGCGCGAACTTGCGGGCGGGCAGCGCGAACAGCCTGGTGCGCCGCACCGTCCGCACGGTGTTCTGGTACCGCTGCTCGATCCGGTCGCCCAGGTACGCCTGGGTGGCGCCGCCGTAGACGCCGGGCCGGGCGCCGCGGGTCAGCTCGACCTCGTGGCCCCCCACGTTCTTGGTCAGCGCGATCTCGCCGTCCAGCAGCACGTACAGGTACTCGGCCGGATCGCCCTGCCGGCAGACCTCGACGCCGGCCTTGTACTCGTGGACGTGGCCGTGCGCGGCCAGCAGCGTCAGCTGCTCGTCGGTCAGCTTCTCGAACAGGAACAGCGGCCGCAGCTCGTCGATCGTGATCGGCGTTCCCATCATGCTTTCTCCAGGTAGCGGTGGACCAGCGCGACGGCCATGGCGCCGTCGCCGACCGCCGAGGCGACCCGTTTCATCGACTCGGCCCGTACGTCCCCGGCCGCGAACACCCCGGGCACGCTGGTCTCCAGGTGGTAGGGCTGGCGTTGCAGCGGCCAGCCGGCCGGCCGCCGCCCCCCGGCGACCAGGTCCGGCCCGGTGAGGACGAAGCCGCGGGCGTCTCGTTCGACCACGCCCTCCAGCCAGGAGGTGTGCGGCTCGGCGCCGATGAAGACGAACAGGTACTGAGCGTCCACCGTCCGCTCGCCCTCGGGGGAGGCCAGGGTGAGCCGTTCCAAATGGTCCTCGCCCGCGCCGGACTTCACCACGGTGCGGGTGTGCACCTCGATGTTGCCGGTCTCGGCGATCTGCTGGATCAGGTAGTGCGACATGGACTTCTCCAGGCCGTCCGCCCGCACCAGGATGTGCACCTTCTCGGCGACCCTGGCCAGGTGGACGGCGGCCTGCCCGGCGGAGTTGGCCCCGCCGATCACGTACACCTCCTGGCCGGAGCAGTTGGGCGCCTCGGTGAGCGCGGCCCCGTAGTAGACGCCCCGGCCGACCAGGTCCTCCAGCCCGGGCGCGTCCAGCCGGCGGTAGTTCACGCCCATCGCCAGGATGACCGCGTGCGCGGCGATCTCCCGGCCGTCCGCCAGCCGCACCACCCGGGCCCGCCCGCGCTGCTCCAGCGCGACGATCTGGCAGGCGGTCAGCAGCTCGGCGCCGAGCCGGACGGCCTGGCGCCGGGCCCGCTCGGCCAGCTGGGAGCCCGACAGCCCGTCGGGGAAGCCCAGGTAGTTCTCGATGCGGGAGCTCTGTCCGGCCTGCCCGCCGGTGGCGTGCCGTTCGACCAGCACGGTGCGCAGCCCCTCGGAGGCCCCGTAGACGGCGGCGCCCAGCCCGCCCGGGCCGCCGCCGACCACCACCAGGTCGTAGAAGTCGGCGTCCGGGACGGTGGCCAGGCCCACCGCCGCGGCCAGCTCGGCGTCCGTCGGCGCCTGCAGCACCTCGCCGTCGGCGGTCACCACCAGCGGCAGCTCGCACCCGTCCCCGGCCGCCGCCAGCAGCGGCGCGGCCTCGGGGTCCTCCTCCAGCATCCACGAGTAGGGCACCTGGTTGCGCGCCAGGAAGTCGCGCACCTCGTAGGAACGGGTCGACCAGCGGTGCCCGATCACCCGCAGCTCGCCGGGCAGCCGTCGGTCCTGCCGCTGCCAGGCGTCCAGTTGGGCGTCGATGACCGGGTAGAACTTCTCCTCGGGCGGGTTCCACGGCTTCATCAGGTAGTGGTCCAGGTCGACCACGTTGATCGCCCGGATCGCCGCGTCGGTGTCGGCGTAGGCGGTCAGTAGCACCCGCCGGGCGAACGGGTACAGGTCCATCGCCTGTTCCAGGAACTCCACCCCGGTCATCTCCGGCATCCGGTGGTCGGCGACCAGCAGTGCGACCTCGTCGCCGCGCAGCCGGACCTCCTTGAGCGTCTGCAGGGCCTGCGGCCCGGACTCGGCGCGGACGATCCGGTACGACTCGGCGTACCGGCGGCGCAGATCCCGGCCCACGGCCCGGGACACCCCCGGATCGTCGTCCACCGTCAAGATCACAGGCTTCGACACTCTCAGTCCCTTCGTTCGCCACTCGGAACGGAGCGTAGGCGGTGTGGAGCGTGATGGAACGCCCGGGAAGGTCGTTTCGGCCTTCCCGCCGGCACCGGCCGGGCCGAACGGGGCGGAGGGCACCGGCCGGATTGGGCGGCGGGGCCGCGGGAAAGTGCCTCCACCAGAGCGGCGGACAAAGGGGGGCAGATGGGCACGGACGCTGCCGGCGGTCGAACCGCCGACGACAGGTGGGCACGGTTGCGGGAGATCGAGATCGACCTGGCCGCCCTGCGCGCCGAACTCGGCCCGCCCACCGGTGAGCCCCAGGACTTCGGGGACGCCGGGGGGGACCTCGCCGCGCGCGAGGAGCGCGCCGCCCTGGTCGCGGCCCTGGAGACCGAACGCGACCGGCTGCTCGACGAGCTCGGCCGGCCGGACGAGGACGACGACGACGAGACCTGAGCCGTACCTCGTCGCGGCCACCCGGCCCGGCGAACGGTACGGTGACCGGTGATGACGTCCGGAGCCCCCCTTGACCCGATCGCCGAGGCCCGCCGGCAGTGGCTGCGGCGGTGGCCCGAGCATGCCGAGCACATGGCCGCCATCACCTCGGTGATGCGGGTGCAGCAGATCCTGCTGGGCGAGGTGGAACGCGCGCTCAAGCCGTACGGGCTGACGTTCGCCAGTTACGAGGCGCTGGTGCTGCTGCACTTCAGCCGGGCGGGGCGGCTGCCGCTGGGCAAGATGGGCGAGCGGCTCATGGTGCATCCGACCAGCGTCACCAACACCATCGACCGGTTGCAGGCGGCCGGGCTGGTGCGGCGGGTAGCGGACCCGGCCGACCGGCGGCGGGTGCTGGCGGAGATCAGCGAGCGCGGCCACGAGGTGGCGGCGGCGGCCACCGAGGTGCTCAACGCCATCGACTTCGGGCTGGGCGCGCTGGCGGAGCCGGACGCGGTGACGCTGAGCGGGCTGCTGCGCCGGATCCGGCGGGCGGCCGGCGACTTCGGCCCTGAGGTGGCCGATCCCTGGACGAGCACCGCGCACTGAGCCCCGGTTCCCGCACCCCCTTGTGTGGACGCCAAATAGTAGGACGTCCTAGTATTTGGTCATGGCCACCTTGTACAAGCCCGTCCACCCGGTCCGGTTCGTCACCGCGGCGGCGCTGTTCGACGGGCACGACGCGGCGATCAACATCATGCGGCGGATCCTGCAGTCCCAGGGCGCCGAGGTGATCCACCTGGGGCACAACCGCTCGGTCGCCGAGATCGTCGAGGCCGCGATCCAGGAGGACGCGCAGGGCGTGGCCATCAGCTCCTACCAGGGCGGCCACGTGGAGTTCTTCCGCTACCTGGTGGACCTGCTGGCCGAGCGTGGCGCCGGGCACATCAAGGTCTACGGCGGGGGCGGCGGCGTCATCGTTCCCGAGGAGATCGAACTGCTGCACGCCCACGGGGTGGCGCGGATCTTCTCCCCGGAGGACGGCCAGCGGCTCGGCCTGACCGGCATGATCAACGAGCTGATCCGGGACTGCGACGTGGACCCGGCCGCGGGCGGCCTGCCGGGCGAGGGGCTGACCGGCGGGGACGTCCGGGCGCTGGCCCGCGCCATTACGGTCATCGAGGCGGGCCAGGCCGACGAGGACGGCCTGCGGGCGGTGCGGGAGGCCGCGGCGGGGCGTACCGTGCCCGTGCTGGGCATCACCGGCACCGGCGGGTCCGGCAAGTCCTCGCTCACCGACGAGCTGGTCCGCCGCTTCCGGGTGGACACCGAGGACAAGCTGCGGATCGCCGTGATCGCCGTGGACCCCACCCGCCGCCGCAGCGGCGGCGCGCTGCTGGGTGACCGGATCCGGATGAACTCCCTGCACGAGGGCACCACCTTCTTCCGGTCGCTGGCCACCCGGGGCGCCCGCGAGCTGCCCGAGCACCTCGGGGACGTCATCGCCGCCTGCCAGGCCGCCGGTTATGACCTGGTGATCGTGGAGACCCCGGGCATCGGGCAGGGCGACGCCGCGATCGTGCCGTTCGCCGACGTCAAGCTGTACGTGATGACCCCGGAGTTCGGCGCCGCGTCCCAGCTGGAGAAGATCGACATGCTGGACTTCGCCGACGCGGTGGCGATCAACAAGTTCGAGCGGCGCGGCGCCGAGGACGCGCTGCGTGACGTGCGCCGCCAGCTGGTGCGCAACCGGGAGGCGTTCGGGGCCCGGCCCGAGGACATGCCGGTGTTCGGCACCATCGCCGCCCGCTTCAACGACGACGGGGTCACCGCGCTCTACCACGAGCTGCGCGAGCGCCTCGCCGAGCACGGCCTGCCCGCCGCCCCCGGCGCGCTGGCCCGGGTGCCCGGCAGGGTCTCCTCCCGCATCCAGGCCGTCATCCCGCCGGAACGCGCCGGCTACCTGGCGGAGATCGCCCGGACCGTGGCCGCCTACCACGCCGAGACCGAGGCGCAGGCCGAGGCGGCCCGCCGCCGCCAGCGGCTGCGGACCGCCCGCGAGCTGCTCGCCGAGGCCGGCGGGGACGTCGCCGAGCTGGAACGGCTGCTGGCCGCGGCCGAGGAGGAGGTCGGCGACGAGGCGCGGGCCCTGCTGGACGGCTGGGCCGAGACCCGGGACGCCTACTCGGGCGACGAACTGGTGGTCCGCGTCCGGGACCGGGAGATCCACACGCCGCTGTGGCGGGAGACCCTGTCGGGCACCCGCATCCCGCGGGTGGCGCTGCCGAGGCTGTCCGACGACGGTGACCTGCTGCGATTCCTGCGCTTGGAGAACCTGCCGGGCATGTTCCCGTTCACCGCCGGGGTCTTCCCGTTCAAGCGGGACGACGAGGACCCCACCCGCATGTTCGCCGGGGAGGGCGACGCCTTCCGCACCAACCGGCGCTTCAAGAGGCTCTCGCAGGGCCAGCCCGCCACCCGGCTGTCCACCGCGTTCGACTCGGTGACGCTGTACGGCCAGGACCCGGCCGAACGCCCCGACATCTACGGCAAGGTGGGCACCTCAGGGGTGTCGATCGCCACGCTGGACGACATGAAGGCGCTCTACGACGGGTTCGACCTCACCGACCCGACCACCTCGGTGTCGATGACGATCAACGGGCCGGCCCCGACGATCCTGGCGTTCTTCCTCAACACCGCCATCGACCAGGCGATGGAGCGCTTCGCCACCGAGCACGGCCGGGAGCCGTCGCAGCAGGAGGCCGCCGAGGTGCGCGCCGCCGTGCTGGCCACGGTGCGGGGCACCGTGCAGGCCGACATCCTCAAGGAGGACCAGGGGCAGAACACCTGCATCTTCTCCACCGAGTTCAGCCTGCGGATGATGGCCGACATCCAGGAGTGGTTCGTCCAGAACGGCGTCCGCAACTTCTACTCGGTGTCGATCTCCGGCTACCACATCGCCGAGGCCGGGGCCAACCCCATCAGCCAGCTCGCCTTCACGCTGGCCAACGGCTTCACCTACGTGGAGGCGTACCTGGCGCGGGGCATGCACATCGACGACTTCGCCCACAACCTGTCGTTCTTCTTCTCCAACGGCATGGACCCCGAATACTCGGTGCTCGGCCGGGTCGCCCGCCGCATCTGGGCGATCGCCATGCGGGAGCGGTACGGGGCGAGCGAGCGCGGCCAGAAGCTGAAGTACCACGTCCAGACCTCCGGGCGGTCGCTGCACGCCCAGGAGATGGACTTCAACGACATCCGCACCACGCTGCAGGCGCTGATCGCCATCTACGACAACTGCAACAGCCTGCACACCAACGCCTACGACGAGGCCATCACCACCCCGACCGAGGAGTCGGTGCGCCGCGCGCTGGCCATCCAGCTGATCATCAACCGCGAGTGGGGTCTGGCCAAGAACGAGAACCCCAACCAGGGCTCGTTCATCATCGAGCAGCTCACCGACCTGGTGGAGGAGGCGGTGCTGGCCGAGTTCGAGCGCCTCAGCGAGCGCGGCGGGGTGCTCGGCGCGATGGAGACCGGCTACCAGCGGGGCCGCATCCAGGACGAGTCGATGCTCTACGAGCAGCGCAAGCACGACGGCAGCCTGCCGATCGTCGGAGTCAACACCTTCACCTCCGAGGCCTCGCAGGAGCCGTCCGGCCCGATCGAGCTGGCCCGGGGCACCGAGGAGGAGAAGCGCGGCCAGCTGCGGCGGCTGGCGGAGTTCCAGGCGGCCCACCGCGAGGAGGCCCCGGCGGCGCTGCGGCGGCTGCGTGAGGCGGCCACCTTCGGGGAGAACGCCTTCGCGGTGCTGATGGACACCGCGCGGGTCTGCTCCCTGGGGCAGATCACCGAGGCCCTGTTCGAGGCGGGCGGCCAGTACCGCAGGAACGTGTAGGAGGCGGCGGCCGGCACCGCGGGAACGCGCCGGAGGCGGCGGCCGCCGCGCGTGGCCGCCGCGCATCCGGGCGGCGCCACCCCTAGAATCAGGTTCGGTTCAGGGTGAGCAGGGGAGTGGTGGTGCTGCGCGACGACACGGGGGCCGAGGTGCCCGTACCGGATCGGGTACGGCGGGTGGTCTCGCTGGTGCCCTCGCTCACCGAGACGGTCGCCGCCACCGATCCCGGGCTGCTGGTCGGCGCCACCGACTGGTGCAGCCACCCGGCCGGGCTGGAGGTCACCCGGGTGCGCGGCACCAAGAACCCGGACGTCGAACTCGTCCGGGCGCTGCGTCCCGACGTCGTGCTGGCCAACGAGGAGGAGAACCGGGCCCCGGATCTGGCCGCGCTGCGGGAGGCCGGGCTGCCGGTCTGGGTCACCGTCATCCGCACCGTGGACCAGGCGCTGGCCTCGCTGCGCCGCCTGCTCACCGGCGCCTGCCGGCTGCCCGTCCCCTCCTGGCTGGAGGAGGCCGAACGGGTGTGGGCGGCGTTGCCCGAGCCGGAGCGGCGCCGCGGTGCGGTGATCCCGGTGTGGCGGCGGCCGTGGATGGTGGTGGGCCGCGACACCTTCGCCGGTGACGTGCTGGCCCGGCTCGGCGTGGACAACCTGTACGCCGGCCATGCCGAGCGTTATCCCAGGATCGGCGTCGGCGCGCTGGTGGCCGCCCGCCCCGACCTGGTGGTGCTGCCGGACGAGCCCTACCGGTTCACCGCCGAGGACGGCCCGGAGAGCTTTCCCCAGATCGCCTGCGCCCTGGTCAGCGGACGCCATCTGACCTGGTACGGCCCCTCGCTGGTGACCGCGCCCCAGGTGCTGCGCGCACAGCTCGCCCAGGAGGTTCGATGAAGATCACCGCCGCCGTGCTGCGGGCCCCGCACGAGCCGCTCGCGCTGGAGGAGACCGAACTGGAGGGGCCGCGGCCCGACGAGGTGTTGGTGCGGCTGGTCGCCGCCGGCGTCTGCCACACCGACCTGGTGACCGCCGCCGGCCACGATCCGGCGGCGCCGCCGCTGGTGCTCGGCCACGAGGGCGCCGGGGTCGTCGAGGCGGTGGGCGCCGACGTCGAGGCCGTGCAGCCCGGCGACCACGTCGTGCTCAGCTATGGCTGGTGCGGGCTGTGCGCCAAGTGCGGGCAGGGCAGGATGGCCTACTGCGACAGCTTCCTGGAGCTGAACCACCACGGGACGCGGCCGGACGGCAGCACCGCCATGAGCCGGGACGGCGAGCCGATCCGGTCCCACTTCTTCGGCCAGTCGTCCTGGGCGGCCTACTCCCTGACGACCGAGCGCAACGTGGTCCGTGTCGCGTCCGACCTGCCGCTGGAGCACCTGGCGCCGCTGGGCTGCGGCGTGCAGACCGGCGCCGGGGCCGTGCTCAACGCGCTGCGGCCCCGCAAGGGCTCCTCCCTGGCGGTGTTCGGGGCCGGTGCGGTGGGGCTGAGCGCGGTGATGGCCGCCAGGATCGCCGGCTGTGAGCCGATCGTCGCGGTGGACCCCGACCCCCACCGCCGCGCCCTGGCCGAGGCGCTGGGCGCCACCGCCGTGGTGGACCCCACGGCGGGCCCCCCGGCGGAGGCGGTCGTCGAGCTGACCGGCGGGGTGGACCACGCCGTCGAATGCTCCGGCCTGCCCTTCGTGGTGCAGGCGGCGGTCGCCTCGCTGGCGACTCCGGGCATGTGCGTCACCGTCGGCTTCCAGGGGCGGGCCAACCCCGTCCGGCTGGACCAGACCATGCTGGTGATGGGCCGGGGGATCCGGGGTTCGGTCGGGGGCGACGCCATCCCGCAGCGCTTCATCCCCCGGCTCATCGAGCACCACCGGGCCGGTGAGCTGCCGGTGGAGAGGCTGGTGCGCACGTTCTCCTTCGCCGACGTCAACGAGGCGATGGCCGCCGCCCGCGACGGCGCGGCCGTCAAGCCGGTCCTGATCTTCTGACGGGAACATCGGCGCGCACCGCCGTGTTAGTGGGTTTCATGAAGCAACTGGACCTCTACGAGGAGTACCGCCGCGCCGTCGACTTCTTCGAGGCCAAGGACTACGCCGGGGCGAGCCGGATCCTGGCCCCCATCGCCGAGCGGGAGCCGGGCAACCGCGCGGTGACCGAGCTGCTGGGCCGCGCCCACTTCCACAGCGCTTCGCTCGGTCGGGCCGAGCGCGCCTTCCGCCGGCTGGTGGAGCTGGACCCGGCCGACGGCTGGGCCTACGAGGCGCTGGCCCGCACTCTGGAGCGCGCCGGACGCCCGGACGAGGCCGGGCGCCACCGCAGGCTGGCGCGGGCCCTCGGCGCCGAGTCCAGCGCGGAGATCGAGGTCTCGGTCACGGCCGCCGACCTCGTCTGAACCGTGTTCCGGGGGGCCGGTGCGCCCCCCGGAACGACGGGTCGGCCGGCATCTCAGTCGGTGTTCAGCCCCCAGCGGTTGCGCAGCGTCCGGTCGGCCAGCGCGAACAGCTGGTCGACCAGGATGCCGATGATCAGGATCACGATCATCACCGAGATCATCCGCTCGGTGTCCGACAGCTCGCGGGCGAAGTGCAGCAGGGTGCCCACCGACTGGGTGTCGCCGATGATCACCAGCAGCTCGCCGGCCATCAGGCTGCGCCAGGCGAACGCCCAACCCTGCTTGAGCCCGGCCACGAAGGACGGCAGCGAGGCCGGGATGATCAGGTGCCGGTACAGGCCCAGCCCGCGCAGCCCCATCACCTTGCCCGCCCGCAGCAGGATCGGCGGCGTGTAGTCGACCCCCGTGATCAGCCCGTTGGCGATGGACGGGGCCGCGCCCAGCACCACCACGAACAGGATCGCGCTCTCGCTGAGCTGGAACAGCAGGATGGCCAGCGGGAACCAGGCGATCGACGGCATGGTCTGCAGCCCGGTGATCAGCGAGCCGAAGGCCCGGCGCAGGATCATCGACCGGGACACCACCGCGCCGATCAGCACGCCGATCGCGGTCGCCACCGCGAACCCGATCACGGCCCGCTGCATGGTCAGCCCCACGGCGTCCCAGAACCGGCCGTCCGTTACCACGTTCCAGAACTCCGGCAGCACGTCGCGCGGGCCGGGCAGCACCCAGGGCTCCTTCCAGCCGCTGAGCACCACCAGCTCCCAGGCGCCGAGCGCGATCGCGACGGCGACGAGCATCGGCCACACCGCCGACCACAGCCGCGACAGCGGGCTCCGCCGGGCGCCGGCCGCCAGCTCCAGCGCGTCCAGCCCGGCCAGCTCCCGGTTGACGTCGGGCGATCTGCCGGTCCCGGGCTTGCGGGTCTCAAGCGCCATGACGGCCCACCTCCGCGCGCAGCCGGTCGGTGATCGTGGCGGCCAGCGTGGCGACCTCGGTGGAGTCGATCCGGCGGGGCCGCTCCATCGGCACCGCGAACTCCTCCACCACCCGGCCGGGCCGGCTGCTGAGCAGCACCACCCGGTCGCCGAGCCGCACCGCCTCACGGACGTTGTGGGTGACGAACAGGACGGTCAGCCCGCGCTCCCGCCAGATCCGCTCGATCTCGTCGTGCAGCAGGTCGCGGGTCATCGCGTCCAGCGCCCCGAACGGCTCGTCCATCAGCAGCACGGTGCCCCGGCCGCCGTCGCCGTCCTCGTCCACGGTGAGGGCCAGCGCGCGGGCCAGCGCGACCCGCTGGCGCATGCCGCCCGACAACTGGTGCGGGCGCTTCTTCTCGAAGCCGCTCAGATGCACCGAGGCCAGCAGCTCGGCGGCGCGGGCCCGGCGCTCCTGCCGGGGCACGCCGCGCTGACGCAGCGCCAGTTCGAGGTTGCCGGTGACGGTCAGCCAGGGGAACAGCGCGGGCTCCTGGAACATCAGCGCCACCCGGGCGCCGCCCACGTCGATGCTGCCCGCGGTGACCTTGTCCAGGTCGGCCACCAGGTTGAGCAGGGTGCTCTTGCCGCACCCGGAGGCGCCCAGCAGGCAGACGAACTCGCCCGGGGACACCTCCAGGGAGACGTTGTCCAGCGCGAGCAGCGCCGTGTCGCCGGAACCGAATGCTTTGGAGACGCCACTGAGCCGGACCGCTGCCGCGGTCCGGCTCGGCGTGGCCGTAGTGGCCTGGCTCATGCTGCCTTGACCTGTGCCTTTCCGCCTGCCTTCAGGACTTCGTTGAGGGTGGTGAGGTCGTAGATGCCGTTCAGGTCCACCGGCTCCAGCAGATCGACGGCCTCGGCGTTCTTGGCGCCGGTGAGCAGCGAGGAGGCGACCGGGTCGGTGGTGAAGGTGATGTTCTTGAACGCCGCGTCCAGCACGTCGTCCTTGATCGGCTTGCCCGACAGCTTGGTCAGCTGGGCGTTCACCGACTTCTTGGCCTCGTCGGGGTTGGTGTTGATGTAGTCGGTGGCCTCGACGGTGGCCTCGATCAGCTTGCGCACCGTGTCGGGGTGCTCCTTGGCGAAGTCGGTCCGCACGATCAGGTGGGTGACCACGAACTTGCCGCCCGGCCACAGGTCCTTCTCGTTGAGCAGCTCCTTGCCGCCGCTCTCCAGGATCAGCCGGGAGGCGAACGGCTCGGGCACCCAGGCGCCGTCGATGGCGCCCTGCTTGAAGGTGTCGATGGTCTGCGAGTTCTCCTGCGGGACGATCTTGATGTCGCCGCTGCCGTCCTTGTTGGCGGTCAGCCCCTTGGACTTGAAGTACGACCGCGCCGCCACGTCCTGGGTGTTGCCGAGCTGCGGGGTGGCGATCTTCTTGCCCTTCAGGTCCTCGATGGACTTGATCTCGGGCTTGACCACCAGCGAGGCGCCGCCGGAGGCCGCCCCAGAGATGATCTTGATGCCCTGGCCCTTGGACTTGGCCCAGGCGTTGATGGCCGGGTTGGGGCCGATGAACGTGGCGTCGACGCCCTTGGCGAACAGCGCCTCCACCGCCGCGGGGCCCGCGTTGAAGGTGGCGGTCTTGGGGGCGGTGCCCAGGTGCTTGGCGAAGATCCCCTTGTCCACCCCGACCAGGGCGGTGGCGTGCGTGATGTTCGGGAAGAAGCCCAGCTTGAGCTGGCCGTCCCCGCCACCGGAGCCGCCGTCGTCGTCGGAGCCGCCACAGGCGGCCAGCGCCCCCGTGCCGGCGAACAGGAGGAGGGCGGCCGCGACGGTGCGTCGCTTCAGCGTGCGTAGCATTGGACAGTTTCCCTACTAATCATGTCGGTTAGCCGCGAGTAGTAGACAATATCGATAGGGATTAGGTCAAGTCGCTCGCCGGACACGGATCGATAACGCGGATTGGTCGGTGGCGCCTGATATGCCGGGAGCGGCGTGCCAGTTGGTCGGCGCCGAGGGGCCCCGGCTAGGCTCTGGGAGGAACAGCTCAGCCGTCATCACCAGGGAGTGATCCGTGTCCTCGATCGAGGCAGTGTTCGCTCGGGAGATCCTCGACTCCCGCGGAAACCCCACCGTCGAGGTCGAGGTGCTCCTCGACGACGGGACCGAGGCCCGCGCCGCGGTGCCCTCCGGCGCCTCCACCGGCCAGTTCGAGGCCGTGGAGCTGCGCGACGGCGGTGACCGGTACGGCGGCAAGGGCGTGGAGCGGGCCGTCAAGGCCGTCAACGACGAGATCGACGAGGCCCTGGTCGGCTACCTGGCCAGCGACCAGCGGCTGGTCGACCAGCGGCTGATCGACCTGGACGGTACCCCGGACAAGTCCCGGCTCGGCGCCAACGCCGTGCTGGGCGTCTCGCTGGCGGTGGCCAAGGCCGCCGCCGAGTCCGCCGAGCTGCCCCTGTTCCGCTACGTCGGCGGGCCCAACGCGCACCTGCTGCCGGTGCCGATGATGAACATCCTCAACGGCGGCGCGCACGCCGACACCAGCGTGGACATTCAGGAGTTCATGGTCGCCCCGATCGGCGCCGGCACCTTCCGCGAGGCGCTGCGCTGGGGCGCGGAGGTCTATCACGCGCTCAAGGCCGTGCTCAAGGGCCGCGGCCTGGCCACCGGGCTGGGCGACGAGGGCGGCTTCGCCCCCGAGCTGCCCAGCAACCGCGAGGCGCTGGACCTGATCCTGGAGGCGATCGGCCGGGCCGGCTTCACCCCCGGCACCGATATCGCGCTGGCCCTGGACGTGGCCGCCACCGAGTTCTGCTCCGACGGCGTCTACTCCTTCGAGGGCGGCAAGCGCAGCGCCGAGGAGATGGCCGCCTACTATGCCGAGCTGGCCGACGCGTACCCGCTGGTGTCCATCGAGGACCCGCTGGACGAGGAGGACTGGGACGGCTGGCGGGCGCTGACCGAGCGGCTGGGCGACCGGCTCCAGCTGGTCGGCGACGACCTGTTCGTCACCAACCCCGAGCGGCTGGCCCGCGGCATCGGGGCCGACACCGCCAACGCCCTGCTGGTCAAGGTCAACCAGATCGGCACGCTCACCGAGACCCTGGACGCGGTGGCGCTGGCACACGGCAACGGCTACCGCTGCATGATGAGCCACCGCAGCGGCGAGACCGAGGACACCACCATCGCCGACCTGGCGGTGGCCACCAACTGCGGCCAGATCAAGACCGGCGCCCCGGCGCGCAGCGACCGGGTGGCCAAGTACAACCAGCTGCTGCGCATCGAGGAACTGCTCGGCGACGCCGCCCGCTACGCCGGTGCCGCCGCGTTCCCGCGCTTCGGCTGGAACGGCTGACCGCCCCGCCGTGCCGGGCGAGCGTAGTCCCTCGCCGGCCGCCGGACGCCCCGCGTCCCGGCGGCCCGGCGGCGGCCATCTGACCGGCCGTGCGGCCATCCTGGCGCTGGTGGTGTGCGCTATCGCGCTGACCCTGGCCTATCCGGTGCGCGAGTACATCGCCCAGCGCCAGGAGATCGCCGAGCTGCGGCACCAGGAGCGCCTGGCCCAGCAGCAGGTAGAGCGGCTGCAGCGCCACCAGAAGCGGCTGGCCGACGAGTCGTACATTAAACAGGAGGCCCGGCGGCGGCTGCACTACTGCATGCCGGGGGAGAAGTGCTTCGTCGTGCTGGACGGCGGCGGCGGTGACGACCGCCCGCAGCAGCCCGGCGCACGGCAGCGGCCGCCGTGGTACCAGACGCTGTGGCGGTCGGTGGAGACCGCCGACGGCCGCTGACCCGGCGCGATTGTGAGGAAGGCTTGAGCGAGCGACCCGAGGGCGAACCCGGCGGCCGCGGCCCGGGTGAGCCGGTCCGGCGCGCCGACCTGGCCGCCGTCGCCGCGCAGCTGGGACGACAGCCGCGCGGGGTGCGCGCGGTGGCCCACCGCTGCCCGTGCGGGCTGCCCGACGTGATCGAGACCACCCCGCGGCTGCCCGGCGGCACGCCCTTCCCGACCCTGTTCTACCTGACCTGCCCCAAGGCGGCCTCGGCCATCGGCACCCTGGAGGCGAGCGGGCTGATGCGCCGGATGCAGGAGCGGCTGGCCACCGACCCGGACCTGGCCGCCCGCTACCGCGCCGCCCATGACGACTACCTGCGCCGCCGTGCCGAGGCGGCCCGGGACGAGGGTGTCGAGCCGCTCCCGCCGGGCACCCAGAGCGCCGGCGGCATGCCCGAGCGGGTCAAATGCCTGCACGCCCTGGTCGGCCACGAGCTGGCCGTGCCGGGCGTCAACCCGTTCGGCCGGGAGGCGCTGGACGCGCTGCCCGACTGGTGGTGCGAAGGACCCTGCGTACAGACCGAGGAGGCCCGATGACCCGGGTGGCGGCCGTGGACTGCGGGACCAACTCGGTCCGGCTGCTGATCGCCGACATCGCCGACGGCAGGCTCACCGACCTGGAACGCCGGATGGAGATCGTCCGGCTGGGCGAGGGCGTGGACGAGACCGGGCGGCTGGCGCCGCAGGCGCTGGAGCGCACGTTCACCGCGATGCGCGCCTACGCCAAGCTCATCGACGTGCACGGCGCCGAGAGCACCCGGGTGGTGGCCACCAGCGCCACCCGCGACGCGGCCAACCGGGCCGACTTCGTCGCCGGGGTGGTGGACATCTTCGGCGTGCAGCCGGAGGTCGTCACCGGTGAGGAGGAGGCCGAGCTGTCGTTCCTCGGCGCCACCCGCGAGCTGGCCGAGCTGCGCCCGCCGCGCCCCTACCTGGTGGTGGACATCGGCGGCGGATCGACGGAGTTCGTGCTGGGCTCCTCCCACGCGCAGGCGTCCCGTTCGGTGGACATCGGCTGCGTACGGATGACCGAGCGGCACGTGCGCGACACCGGTGGCGCGCCGCCCAGCCCGGAGCGCATCGCCGCCGCGGTGGCCGACATCGACGGCGCGCTGGCCGACGTCCGGCGACGCGTGCCGGTGGACGAGGCGCGCACGCTGGTCGGCCTGGCCGGCTCGGTCACCACCGTGGCCGGGATGGCGCTCGGGCTGACCGAGTACGACCCGGCGCGCATCCACCTGTCCCGCATCACCGCCTCGCAGGTCCACGAGGTCACCCGCGACCTGCTGCACATGTCCCACGACGAGCGGGCGGCGGTCGGCGTCATGCACCCCGGCCGGGTCGACGTGATCGGCATGGGCGCCCTGATCCTCGACCGGATCATGCGCGAGTACGGCTTCGGCGCCGTGGTGGTCAGCGAGCACGACATCCTCGACGGCATCGCCTGGTCGCTGGCCTGACCGGAACGATCCCATCCGGCCCCATCCGGCCCCATCCGACCGGCGGGCCGGGCAGGGGCTGTGCGAGGATCGGGCCGTGACCACCGTGAACGCCCCCTTCGTCCCGCCGGGCAGCGGATGGCCGGGTGACCCGGCGACCCCCGGCACGCCCGTCGCCCGCACCCCGCAGGAGGTACGGGAACTGGCCGACCGGGCGCCGACGCTGCACGAGTTGTGCGCCCGCGAGTCGGTGTGCCGGGCCTGCCCCCGGCTGGTGGAGTGGCGCGAGCGGGTGGCGGTCGAGCGGCGCCGGGCGTTCGCCGACCAGGAGTACTGGGGACGGCCCATCCCCGGCTGGGGCGAGGAGCGGCCGCGCGTCCTGATCGTCGGGCTGGCCCCGGCGGCGCACGGCGGCAACCGCACCGGGCGGATCTTCACCGGTGACCGCAGCGGCGACTGGCTGTTCGCATCGCTGCACCGGGTGGGTCTGGCGGCGCAGCCCACCAGTGTCCACGCCGCGGACGGGCAGCGCCTGCTGGGCACGCGGGTGGTGGCCACGGTGCGCTGCGCCCCTCCCGACAACAAGCCCACCCCGGCCGAGCGCGCCACCTGCCTGCCCTGGCTGGAACACGAGGTGGCGGAGGTGGCCCCGAGGGTACGGGCGATCGTGGCCCTGGGCGGGTACGCCTGGCAGGGCGTGTGGCCGGCGCTGAAGAAGGCGGGATACGAGGTGCCTCGGCCGCGCCCCCCGTTCGGCCACGGCGTGGAGGTGGAACTGACCCCGCCCGCGGGATCGGGGCCGGGACCGGTGACGCTGCTGGGCTGCTACCACCCGAGCCAGCAGAACACCTTCACCGGCCGGGTCACCGAGGAGATGCTCGACGCGGTGTTCACCCGGGCCCGTGATCTGGCGGACCCGCCGGCCGCCTAGCGCCGGAAACCGCCGGGAACCCGGGGGAGCGGCCGGTCTGGCCCGTGGTGCGGGCCGGGTCAGGGCCTTGCCCAGCGGCGTGGCCGCTGAGGCCCCCGTCGGGCCCTGACCCGCCGACGCTCCCCGTACACGAGGTGAGATGCCGATGCGGGGCCCGGGGTTCGGAGGAACTCCTGGTTTTTCTGTGAAGATCCGGACGCCGCCCCCGGCGGCGGGAGCGCGGTCCCGGTGCGGATGAGGCCGGTGGTTGCGGGTACCGGAGCCCCATGCCTGCTACGAACGCGCGAAAGACCACCCGAGTGCTGATCGTCGGCGGCGGCTACGTCGGCATGTACACCGCCCTGCGGCTGCAACGCAAGCTCCGCCGTGAGATCTCCCGAGGCCAGGTGCACATCACCGTCATCGACCCCCAGTCCTACATGACCTACCAGCCGTTCCTGCCCGAGGCGGCGGCCGGCAACCTGGAGCCCCGACATGTGGTCGCCCCGCTGCGCCGGGTGCTCAACCGCTGCACCATCCTCAACGGCCGCGTGCTGAGCATCGACCACGCCGCGCGGCGGGCCAGGGTCCGGGTGGTGGGCGCCGAACTGATGGCGGACGGCGAGCGGGAGCTGACCTACGACCGGCTGGTGGTGGCCCTCGGCTCGGTCTCCAAGACGCTGCCGATCCCTGGCCTGAGCGAGTGCGGCATCGGCTTCAAGACCCTCGGCGAAGCCATCTACCTGCGCAACCACGTCCTCGCCCAGATGGACATCGCGGCGTCCAGCGAGGACGAGCGGGTCCGCCGCCGGACCCTGACGTTCGTCTTCGTCGGCGGCGGCTACGCCGGGGTGGAGGCGCTGGGCGAACTGGAGGACATGGCCCGCGACGCCTGCAAGTGGTACCCCGCCATCACGCCCGGCGACATGCGCTGGGTCCTGGTCGAGGCCACCGGGCGGATCCTGCCCGAGGTCGGCGAGGAGATGGGGCGGTGGACGGTGGAGACGCTGCGCCGCCGCGGCATCGAGGTCAAGCTCGGCACCCAGCTCAAGTCCGCCGAGGACGGCACCATCGTGCTCAGTGACGGCGAGGAGTTCGAGTCCGGCACGCTGGTGTGGACCGCCGGGGTCAAGCCCAACCCGGTGCTGGCCGCCACCAGCCTCCCGCTGGACGAGCGGGGACGGCTCAAGGTCACCGCCGAACTGGTGGTGGAGGGCGTCGAGGGCGTCTACTCCGCCGGGGACAACGCGGCGGTGCCCGATCTCACCAAACCCGGCCAGTACTGCGCGCCCAACGCCCAGCACGCGGTCCGGCAGGCCCGCCGACTGGCCGACAACCTCGTGGCCGACCTGCGGGGTCAGCCACGGCAGCCGTACCGGCACGCCTACGTCGGCTCGGTGGCGAGCCTGGGGCTGTACAAGGGTGTGGCGAACGTCTACGGCACGAAGTTGCGGGGGTTCCCCGCCTGGTTCCTGCACCGCACATACCATTTGTCGCGGATGCCGACGATCAATCGCAAGGCCCGGGTGACCGCGGACTGGACGCTCTCGACGTTCTTCCGCCGTGAGATCGTCTCGATGGGCGAGATCCATCGTCCACGGGAGGAGTTCGCGCTGGCCACCGGCCGGCGCGAGGCATCCCTCCAGCGATGACAGGGAGGTGGGCCTGGCATGCAGGACGGTGTCGCCCCACGGCTCGCGCCGCTGCTCACCAGGATCCTGCTCGGCCCGGAGCACTCCGGGGACCGGGACGCGCAGGTCGCGGCGGCCGAGCTGCCGATCAGGGTACGGGCCTGGGACGGCAGCTCGATCGGCCCGGACACGGCCCCGACGTTCGTGATCCGGCACCGGCGGGCGCTGCGCCGGATGCTGTGGAAGCCCGGCGAGATGGGCCTGGTGCGTGCCTACGTGGCCGGTGAGCTGGACATCGAGGGCGACATCTTCGCCGCGCTGGGCGCCGTCCAGCGGGTGATGCGGCACGGGGACGAGCCGATCCGGCTGGGCAGCGACGACAAGCGCGAGATCGTGCGCACCGCCGTGATGCTCGGCGCGGTCGGCCCCGAGCCCAAGCCGCCGCCCGAGGAGTTCCCCACCGGGCGTCACACCGACAATCCCGGCTTGGCCGGGCCGTTCGGGGAGTCGGCGGCCTTCTTCCGGCTGCTGCTGGGGGACAGCCTGGCCTACGGTTGTGGCGACTGGGAGGGTGCCCGGGACCTCGACGAGGCCCAGCGCGCGATGCGCGAGGCCGTTACCTCCCGGCTCGGCCTCTTCCCTGGGGCCCGGGTACTCGACCTGAACTGCGGATGGGGCGCGTTCGCCTTCCACGCCGCCACGCGGGAGCCGGTGCGCGTGGTCGGCCTCGTCCGGTCCCGGGCCCAGGCCGACCACATCCGGCGGCGCGCGGCGGAGGAGGGGCTGTCGGACCGGGTGGAGCCGCGGCTGGGCGACCTGACCGCGGCGGGCGACGGCCCGTACGACGCGATCGTGGGGCTGGGCGGCGCCGACCTCGGCGGCGGGGTCGGCTCGGCCGCGCTGCCCGCCGCCCGGCTGTACGAGCTGCTGGCCCCCGGCGGGCGGTTGCTGGTGCAGCAGACCCTGCGCAGGCCCGGCCCGCACCACGTGCGTCGCACGTTCACCACCAGCTACATGTTCCCCGAGGACGGTGAGCTGCGCCCGCTCGGCGAGGTGGTCTCGCTGCTGGAGGAGGCCGGGCTGGAGGTGCGCGGGGTCACCGCGCTGCGCGAGCACTACGCCCGCACGCTGCGCTCGTGGGCGGCCGGCCTGCGCCGGCACTGGACCGAGGCCGGTGAGCTGGCCAGCCCCGGCCGGGCCCGGGTGTGGCTGCTGTACCTGGCCGCCTCGGCGCTGGCCTGCGAGAGCGGCCGGATCGGCGTGCACGAGATCTACGCCGTACGCCGCGACCGGGACGGCCGGGCGGGGGAGAGCCTGGTGGACGCGCTGGCGGTGCACGGCGCCGGACGGTGAGGGCGTGTCGCCGGGCCTTCGCCGGCCCCGGAACGTGGGTGAATTGCGGGGACTCGCCAGGCTTTAGGAAATAGCTGGACCCGGAATGGGCAAAAGCCGGTCTCGGTCCAATATCGGAGCGCGTTTCTTTCCCGTCGGTTTCGATAGGCTGGCGCCGCCCCCGTGGCCCAACGGGAGAGGCGGGCCCCCTAAAAGGGCCTTTGGTGTCGGTTCGAATCCGACCGGGGGCACCAGCATCGATACCGACCCGTCACGTCCCGGGAACTCTGCGGGCCGCTGCGACGTCTACACTTGTCGAACGACTGTGTAGTTCGGAGGCCAACATGGACAGCCGGAACCCCGCCTTCCGGAGCGACCGCTTCGGCCAGCACATGGGTCAGGGGCAGGCGCCCACCCCGCAGATGTTGCAGGACATGTACAACCAGCCGGCGTACACGCCGCCGGCGCAGCGCACGATGACCTACGACGACGTGGTCGTCAAGAGCTTCCTGGCGCTGGGCACCCTGGTGTTGACCGGAGCGCTGACCTGGGCGTTCGTCCCGCTGCAGACGGCGCTGGCGGTGGCCGTGGTCGCCTTCCTGCTGCAGTTCGGGCTGGCGATGTTCATCAGCTTCGGGCAGAAGGCCAACGCGCCGCTCGTGCTGGCGTTCGCCGGTCTGTACGGCGTCGGTGTGGGCGCGATCAGCCACTACTACGAGACGCTCTACAGCGGAGTGGTCCTCCAGGCGGTGATCGGCACCGCGCTGGCGTTCGCCGCGATGCTGGCGGTGCACTCGCTGCACGTCATCCGGGTGACGCCCAAGCTGACCCGGTTCGTCGTCGCCGCCGGTTTCGCCATGGTCGGCCTGATGCTGGTCAACCTGGTCATCTCGCTGTTCAACGACACCGGCATCGGGATCCGGGAGAACGGCCCGATGGGCATCACCTTCAGCGTGGTGGCGATCCTGCTCGGCTGCTTCTTCCTGCTGCTGGACTTCGACACCATCGAGCAGGGGGTGCGCGCCGGGGCCCCGGAGAAGTTCGCCTGGTACTGCGCGTTCGGCCTGGTGCTGAGCCTGGTGTGGATCTACCTGGAGCTGCTGCGGCTGCTGTCGTACTTCCGCGACTAGCCCGCGCGACCGGCTCGCGAGGCGACACTCGCGAGGTGACATGAGTCGGCCCCCGCCGGAATCCGGCGGGGGCCGACTCATGTCCGCGGCGGGGCACGCCCGCGCTAGTAGTGACGCAGGCGCCGGGTGCGCTCGTGCTCCCGGACGAGGGCGGTGGCGTAGCCGTGCGAGATCCCGTGCTCGTCGGCCAGCCAGTGTGAACGTTCCGTGCAGCGCAGGAACGACGGCCCGTTCTCGATGGTCTCGAACCACTCGGGGAGGTCACGTCCCGTGACCGCTGGGATGCGCGCGAGGAGCTTGGTGTGCGTTTCCGGCGAGTGGCTCAGTGACATCGGCACCTCCAGGTCGCAGGGCTCTTCCTGTTGACTCTGCAACACGGCTCACAAAGTGACAACCCCCTAACGGGGACCTATCCAATCCGTAACGTAGATCATTCTTGGTGACGGCGAGGCGGCCCGCACGACGTACGGGCCGCCTCGGTGAGCCGGGCCCGTCGGACCGGTGGCAGCGGCGTGGCGTCAGCTCAGGCGCTCGAGCACCATGGCCATGCCCTGGCCGCCGCCCACGCACATGGTCTCCAGCCCGAACTGCTTGTCGTGGAAGCGCAGGCTGTTGATCAGCGTGCTGGTGATCCGCGCACCGGTCATGCCGAACGGGTGGCCGACCGCGATGGCGCCGCCGTTGACGTTCAGCTTGTCGATGTCCACGCCGAGGTCCTCGGCGGACGGCAGCACCTGGGCGGCGAACGCCTCGTTGATCTCCACCAGGTCGATGTCGTCGATGGTCATGCCGGCCCGGGCCAGCGCCCGGCGGGAGGCCTCCACCGGGCCCAGGCCCATGATCTCCGGGGACAGCCCGCTGACCCCGGTGGACACGATCCGCGCCAGCGGGGTGATGCCCAGCTCGGCGGCCTTGGTGTCGCTCATCACGATCACCGCGGCGGCGCCGTCGTTGAGCGGGCAGCAGTTGGCGGCGGTCACCGTGCCATCCGGCCGGAACGACGGCTGGAGCCCGCTGACCTTCTCCAGCGTGGTGCCGGGCCGGGGACCGTCGTCCTTGGTCACGGTGCTGCCGTCGGGCAGGATCGCCGGGGTGATGTCCTGCTCCCAGAACCCGTTGGCCAGGGCCTTCTCGGCGAGGTTCTGCGAGCGCACACCGAACTCGTCCTGGGCCTGCCGGGAGACGCCGCGCAGCGAGGCCACGTTCTCGGCGGTCTGCCCCATGGCGATGTAGACGTCGGGGATCTGGCCGTCCTCGCGCGGGTCGTGCCAGACCCCGGCGCCGCCCTCGGCGGCCTTGGCGCTGCGCGCCTCGGAGTCGGCGAACAGCTCGTTCTTGGTGTCGGGCAGGCCGTCGCTGCTGCCCTTGGCGAAGCGGCTGACCATCTCCACCCCGGCCGAGACGATCACGTCGGCCTCGCCCGCCCGGATCGCGTGCATCGCCATCCGGGTGGTCTGCAGCGAGGACGAGCAGTAACGGGTGATCGTCGCGCCGGGCACCTGGTCCCAGCCCAGCAGGACCGAGACCACGCGGGCCATGTTGTAGCCCTGCTCGCCGCCGGGCAGCCCGCAGCCCAGCAGCAGGTCGTCGATGTCGTCGGCGCCCAGCTGCGGCACCTTCGCCATCGCGGCGGTGACCATCTGCGCGGTCAGGAGGTCGGCGCGCAGATCCTTCAGCGACCCCTTGAACGCGCGTCCGATCGGCGAACGGGCGGTCGAGACGATGACGGCCTCGGGCATATCGGTCTCCCTTGTGGTCGGCGACCGGTGTTACTGTCCGGTCATAAGGGCAACCTAGTCGCTGCCGCCCGTTCCGCACACGTCGGGGTGGGGCTTTATTGACCCTTTCATCCAATAAGTGCACGCTTACGTCACGTACCGAAACCGGCCTGGTCAGCCGTACATTCCGGGGATCGTCGTGGTGGTGTCGCGCACAGCGTGCAGCACCCCCTGCTCGTCCCGCCACACCCGCCATCCGTCGACCGCGCCGGTGTACCAGGCCGGCGGCGGGCCGGGGTCGGCCACCCTGCGCCCGGTGCCCAGGTCGTAGGCGCACAGCGGGGCGATCGGGTAGAACCCGCGGTGCCCCTCGATCCGCAGCTCGGCGGGGTTGACCGTGCAGAACGACCAGGCGCGTAGGCCGCGTGCCGGCACCTCGGCCCCGCGCCGCAGGTCGAACGCTGTCCCCCGGCCGTTCTGGGAGAGGAAGCCGAGCTTGGACAGGTCGTCGGGGAAGGCCAGCCACCACGCCGTCCTGGGTGCCCGGTCGGCCGGCACCCGCGCGATGGTCCGGCCGGTGCGCGGGTCGAGCTGCGCGAAGCCGCCGTACCCGCCCCTGGCATCGACCTCCCGGGCCATCAACGAGACCGCGGGACTGGCGCCCGGATACACGCGCAGCAGCCGCTTGCGCGTCCACACCGGCCTGCCGTCGGCCATCCGCAGCCCGAAGAACCCGAACGCCGACAGCGGGCGGCCCTTGGCCTCCTGATAGGGGGCCAGATAGCCGACCATGGTGTCGCCGAGGGCGGTGAACGACCAGCCGCCGGACAGCGCGACCCCCTCACCCACCGCGCGCTCCACCGGGAACGACCACAGCGTCCGGCCCGTCCGCAGATCACGGCTCTCCAGCACCGGATGCCGGGCCATCCGGTACACCACCGCACGCCGCTCGTCGGACGCCTCGACCTCGGCGACCCCCGGCATGCTCCACAGGGTGCGGCCGGTGGCGGAGTCCAGCGCCACGAACCGGGCGTTCCTCGCGGTGGTGAACTCCGACATGCACAGCTGCGGGCCGCAGCGCACCGGGCCGAACGTCGAGTCCACCGGCCTGGTCCACCGCTGCGCGCCGGTCCGCGCGTCCCGGACCACCAGCGTCGCCCGCCCCCGTCCGGACCCGCGGGGCTCCAGGGCGGCCACCACCGGCGCCCGGGCCGGCCCCGCCACCGCGGGCGGCTGGACGCCCATCCCCGGCAGCCGCCCGGCCATCGCGGCCGGCTGCGACCACCGGCGCCGGCCGGTCGCCAGGTCGTATACGGCGGTCTCCAGCCGGCCGTCGGGCCGCAGCCCGGTCACCGCCGTGACACCGCCCCGGCTCATCGGCCGGCTGACCGCGTTGACCGAGGTGTCCGACCAGGCCGCGACGGTCTCGGCGACATGGCCGCCGGCGCTGCCGGTGCATCCCGCGGTGCCCAGCAGCACGGCCCCGATGGCCAATCGTGCAGAACTGACTGCGGACGGTAGTCGAAAGATGGCGTGCGGGACCATGGGCTGACTCCTGGGGGTCTGCGGGACGCTTGCTGGGTCGGACGTCGCCCGGGGTACGGGCGCCGGTCAGATGGCGCCCGTCGGACCCGGCGCCACCTCGGCCGCCGGACCGTCGGCCTCGTCGTCGGCCGGCGCGCCGCGGCGCCGCAGCAGGGTGGCCCAACGGCCCCGGGGACCGCGCTCACGGCCCGCGACCCGGGTGCCGGCCACCTCCATGCCGGGCTCCTCAGCGGCCTCGGCCGCCGCGAGATAGACGGGCAGGACGCCTACGCCGCGGCTGGGATCGGGCATCAGCTCGGGTTCCTCGGGCTCCAGCCCCAGCGCGGCCGCCATCGACGGTAGCAGCGCCATGGCCGCCGCGGCGTAACCTCTCGCAGACGGATGGTAACGATCCTTGGAGAACATCTCGCCCGGCTCGGCGGCGAACTCCCGTCCCAGCAGGTCCCCCAGGGACACCGAACGGGCGCCCCGCTCCACCACCGCGATGGTCTGGGCGGCGGCCAACTGCCGGCTGGCCCGCTGGGCGATCCAGCGCAGCGGCTGCATCAGCGGCTCGACCGACCCCAGGTCCGGGCAGGTACCGACCACCACCTGGCAGCCGGCCGCCAGCAGCCGCCGCACCGCGTCGTCCAGATGGCGCACCGACACCGCCGGGGGGATCCGAGCGGTCACGTCATTGGCGCCGATCATGATGACCGCGATGTCCGGCCGGGCCGTCAGCGCCTGGGTGACCTGGCCGTCCAGCACCTCGCTGCGGGACCCCGAACGCGCCACGTTGGTCAGCCGCACCGGCCGGCCGGCGATCGCCGACAGCCCGGTGGCCAGCAGTGCGGCCGGGGTCTCGTCCGGCCGGTGCACGCCCAGCCCGGCGGCGGTGGAGTCGCCCAGCACCGCGAACGAGACCGGCTCGCCGGGCAGCGCCGCACCGTACAGCCCGTCGGCCACCGGCGGGTCCCCGTTCGGGGTGGCCTGGATGATCCGCCGGGCGAGCCTGGCCTCCAGTACGACCAGGCCGAAGGTCAGCCCGCCCAGTGCGGTGATGCCGCCGCCCCCGTAGACCGCCGCCGTCGCGATCCGCCGCGCCGTCAGTGCCCTCAGCATCGCTCACCCGCCCCGTCCCAGCCAGCCGTGTCGATCACACGGCGTGACGACCCTGTGAAGGTGTGATCCCCTCGTACGCTGTTGTCGGCTACCGTCAGGTAGAGAAATCTATCCGACCGTGCGTGCTGCGCATCGCAGGTGCACGGTGTGGAAACGTGGGCGCAACATCTCTTCGCGCCCCGATCCGACAAGGACGTCGACCGTGCGTGTTCATGATTCGCTGACCGAGCTGATGGGCGACACCCCGCTCGTCCGGCTGCGCAAGGTGACCGAGGGACTGGCCCCCCAGGTGCTGGCCAAGGTCGAGTACTTCAACCCCGGCGGCTCAGTCAAGGACCGCATCGCGGTCCGGATGATCGACGCCGCCGAGGCCTCCGGGCGGCTGCGCCCCGGCGGGACCATCGTCGAGCCGACTTCCGGCAACACCGGCATCGGCCTGGCCATCGTGGCGCAGGAACGCGGCTACCGCTGCGTGTTCGTCTGCCCCGACAAGGTCGCCCAGGACAAGATCGACGTGCTGCGGGCCTACGGCGCGGAGGTGGTGGTGTGCCCCACCGCCGTGGCCCCCGACCACCCGGAGTCCTACTACTCGGTGTCGGACCGGTTGGCCGCCGAGATCCCCGGGGCCTGGAAGCCCAACCAGTACGCCAACCCCCACAACCCGCGCTCGCACTACGAGACCACTGGCCCGGAGCTGTGGGAGCAGACCGACGGCCGCATCACCCACTTCGTGGCGGGCATCGGCACCGGCGGCACCATCAGCGGCACCGGCCGCTACCTCAAGGAGGTCTCCGGCGGCCGGGTGAAGATCATCGGCGCCGACCCGGAGGGCTCGGTCTACTCCGGCGGCACCGGCCGTCCCTACCTGGTCGAGGGCGTCGGCGAGGACATCTGGCCGGAGACCTACGACCGCGACGTCTGCGACGAGATCCTGGCGATCTCCGACAAGGACTCCTTCACCATGACCCGCCGGCTGGCCCGCGAGGAGGCGCTGCTGGTCGGCGGCTCCTGCGGGATGGCGGTGGTCGCCGCGCTGCGGGTGGCCGAGCGGGCGGCCCCGGACGACGTGATCGTGGTGCTGCTGCCGGACGGCGGGCGCGGCTACCTGTCCAAGATCTTCAACGACGACTGGATGGCCAGCTACGGCTTCCTGTCGACCCCCACCGAGGAGGCCCGCATCCGCGAGGTGCTGGCCCGCAAGAACTCCGGGCTGCCGCAGTTCGTGCACGTCCACCCCTACGAGACGGTGGAGGCGGCGATCTCGGTGATGCGCGAGTACGGCGTCTCGCAGCTGCCGGTGATGAAGGAGGAGCCGCCCGTCATGGCCGCCGAGGTGGTCGGCGCCATCCGGGAGAGCGACCTGCTGTCCGCCCTGGTCAGCGGGCACGCCAAGCTCGCCGACCAGCTCGATGTGCACATGGCCGAGCCGCTGCCCATGGTCGGCGCCGGCGACCCGGTCAGCAAGGCCGTCGGCGTCCTGGAGAAGGCGGGCGCCGCCGTGGTCCTGGACGACGGCAAGCCCACCGGCCTCATCACCCGCCAGGATCTGCTCGCCTACCTCGCGAGTTAATGGTCGCGGGCGTGTTCATGGTCGCGGCTCCGCCGCGACGGCTCGCGGGCGTGCTTATGGTCGCGGCTTCGCCGCGACGGCGAGCGGGCCTGGGGACGCGCGGTCTTCCCTCGTCGCGGTGAAGATCGCTCGTTCCTCGCGATCTTCACCGCTCCTCAGTCCAGACCGCGCGGGCCCGCTCGCGGGTGGTCTTCAAGGCCGAAGGTGCAGGGTCTTTGGAGTACCGCTCGCGGGTGGTCTTCGGTACCGGAGGGGTGCGAGGTCTGGGGTGGGGGAGCTGTAAGGCTTGGGGAAAGGGGAAGGGCCCGCGAGAACGCGGGCCCTTCTCATGTCGGGTGCCGGGGCGCGGGCGGGCGGCCTGCGCGGGCGGCTCTCTGTGCCGCCCGGCCGCGCCCCGGCGGCTCTAGCGGTGTCCGGCGGTCTCCGGGGCGAACCGGTCGTCGGACGCCGGTGGGGCCTTGGGCGTCTTGGGCTCGTCGCCGTGGCCCGGCCACCAGGCCCGGTGGCCCAGCAGGGCGGTGACGGCCGGCACCAGGAAGATCGCCATCACGAAGGCCGACAGTGCGATGCCGAGCGCGATGGAGAAGCCCATCTGCTGCAGCATCGAGACCTTCGCCAGCAGCATCACCGAGAACGTGCCGGCCAGGATCAGCCCGGCGGCGGCGACCGTCGGGCCGCCGTGCTCGACCGCCAGCGCGGCGGCCTTGCGCGGCTCGTTGCCCTCCTTGGCCTCCTCGCGCAGCCGGGCGGTCATCAGGATGTTGTAGTCGGTGCCGATGGCCAGCACGAACAGGTACAGCATGATCGGCAGGTGGAAGATCTCGCCGGGCTTGTCCATCAGGCCCTGGAAGACGTACACCGCGGCACCCAGGGTGGCGGCGAAGCCCAGCAGCACCGCCGGGACCAGGTACAGCGGCGCGACCACCGAGCGCAGCAGCGCCAGCAGGATCAGCGCGATGAGCACCCCGGCGACCGGCAGGATCACCGACAGGTCCCGGTTGACCACCTTGTTGATGTCGCCGTAGATCGCGGTCTCGCCGCCCACCAGCACCTTGGTGCCCTGTGGCGCGACGTCGTGGACGGCCGGCCGCAGCTCGTTCTTGACCAGGTTGACCGCGTCGTTGTCGACCGGGTTGCCCTTGAGCACCAGGTTCACCCGGGCCACCGCGGGGTCCTTGCTCCGCTCGGCGGGCTGAACCCCGCCGACGCCCGGCAGGCTCATGGCCCGCTGGCCGAAGGCGTCCAGCTCGGCCTTGCTCAGCGGCTGCCCGTCGGTGGACTGGACCATCACCTGGACCGGGGTGTTCTGACCGGCCGGGAAGCCCTTCTGCAGGTCCTTCATGGCCTGCGCGGACTCGGTGTCCTGCGGGAAGCTGGACTGGAAGTCGTAGTCGGACTTGAAGCTCATCGCCCCGACGGCCAGCGCGACCAGCAGGGCGGCCGAGCCGAGGGCGACCAGGGCCGGGCGCGCGCCGACCAGCCGGCCCAGCCGGGCCGACGTGGTGGCCTTGGGCTGCTTCCTCCACGACCTCGACGGCCAGAAGACCGCGGTGCCCAGCAGCGACAGGATGGCCGGGAACAGCGTCAGCGAGGTGATGCCCATCACCAGCACGCCGATGGCCAGCGACGGGCCCCAGGCGGCGAAGATCCCGAAGGAGGCCAGCATCAGCACCAGGAAGGTGGCCGCGATGGCCGCCGCCGCGGAGGTGATGACCTCACCGACCCGCTCCACCGCGACGATCAGCGCGGTCTTCTTGTCATCGCCGGCCCGCAGCCGCTCCCGGTAGCGGAACAGCAGGAACAGGTAGTAGTCGGCGCCGACGCCGAACAGCACGATGGTCAGGATGATCTGCAGGCTGTCGTCACCGGAGAAGTCCAGCAGCTTGGAGGCGGCGCCGATCAGCTTCATCGACACCATCTCGGTGGCGAAGATCACCACGATCGGCAGCACCGCCGCCAGCGGGGCCCGGAAGATCAGCAGGATCAGCCCGATGATCAGCGCGAAGGTGGCAATGGAAATGATCTTGAACGAATCGGTGAAGGAGTCCTCGTTGTCGACGAACGCGGCGACCTCGCCGCCGACCTTGGCCTGCAGCCCGGTGCCCAGTTCCTTGGGCAGCTGGGTGCGGATGTCCTTGATCGCCTGACTCTGCTTCTTGGCGGCCTCGCCGGTGGCCGCCTCCATCGGCACGCTGATCAGCTGGATGGCCTTGTTGGGCGCCACCGCCTGCGGCCCGGTCACGAACCCCTGGACCGTCGGGTACTTCTTGGCCGTCAGGTTCTGGGCCGCCCGGGTCACCTTGGCGGTGTCGGCCGGGGTGATCTGCCCGCCGTCGCCGCGTTGCACCACGATCAGTGCGGTCATCGCCGCCTGTTGCGGGAACGCCTTCTCGGCCAGCTCCGCGGCCTGGACGGACTCGTACCCGGAGGGCAGGAACTCGCCCTGGTCGGATTCGGTTTCAAGACTGGGGGACAGCCCGATGATGACCGCCGCGGCGACCAGCCAGGCCGCGATCGTCCACCACGGGTGTCTTACGACGACGCGTGCCAGTGCAGCGAACATCCGCGCCTTCCTTAGTGGGAACTTTGTTGATTACCCCCAGAACGGTACGGGTCAGATCAATGGTGCGAGTCGGTCCGGGCGGGGAAATCCGAAGTGATACCTGGGAGGGAGCACCTCCTCCTCCAGGAGGGGAGAGGGCCTACTAACCTCGTGTTTCATGGACAAGGACGTTCAACAGGGCTTCGAGACACTGGCCATCCACGCGGGGCAGGAACCCGACCCCACGACCGGTGCGGTGGTACCTCCGATCTATCAGGTCTCCACGTACAAGCAGGACGGCGTGGGCGGGCTGCGCGGCGGCTATGAGTACAGCCGCTCGGCCAACCCGACGCGCACGGCGCTGGAGGAGTGCCTGGCGGCTCTGGAAGGGGGAGTGCGCGGGCTGGCGTTCGCCTCTGGCCTGGCCGCCGAGGACGCGCTGCTGCGCACCCTCTGCGTGCCCGGCGACCACATCATCGTGCCCAACGACGCCTACGGCGGCACGTACCGGCTGTTCGCCAAGGTGTACGAGCGCTGGGGGGTCGCCTACGACCCGGTGCCGCTGGGGGACCTGGACGCGGTGCGGGCCGCCGTCCGGCCCGACACCAAGGCGATCTGGGTGGAGACGCCGACCAACCCGCTGCTCGGCGTGGCCGACATCGAGGCGCTGGCCGCCGTCGCCCGGGACACCGGGGCGCTGCTGGTGGTCGACAACACCTTCGCCTCCCCCTACCTGCAGCGCCCGCTGGACCTGGGCGCCCACGTGGTCGTGCACTCCACCACCAAGTACCTCGGCGGCCACTCCGACGTGGTCGGCGGCGCGCTGGTGACCTCCGACGCGGAGTTGGGGGAGCGGCTGGCCTTCCACCAGAACGCCATGGGCGCGGTCGCCGGCCCGTTCGACGCCTGGCTGACGCTGCGCGGGATCAAGACGCTGGGCGTGCGGATGGACCGGCACTGCGCCAACGCCGTCGCGGTGGCGGACATGCTGACCCGCCACCCGGCGGTGCGGACGGTGCTCTACCCGGGGCTGCCCGACCACCCCGGGCACGAGGTCGCCGTCAAGCAGATGCGGGCGTTCGGCGGGATGGTGTCGTTCCGGATGGCCTCCGAGGAGGCGGCCGTGCGGGTGTGCGAGCGCACCGAACTGTTCACCCTCGGCGAGTCGCTGGGCGGTGTGGAGTCGCTCATCGAGCATCCTGGACGCATGACGCACGCCTCGGCGGCGGGCTCTCCACTGGAGGTCCCCGCCGATCTGGTGCGGCTGTCGGTCGGCATCGAGAACGTCGAGGACCTGCTGGCCGATCTGCGGAGCGCACTCGGTTGACCGGGCAGGCACCGGCCACGGCGGTCGATCTTGATCTGGACAAGGTCAAAATTCCGCCGGGATTGCGCTAGGTTCCTCCTCGGAGGTGGCATTGGTGCGCAAGGTGCTGGTGTTCGGTACGGCGTTGGCCGCGGCCTCGCTGTCCACCGTGGCCGTTCCGGCCGAGGCTCACACGGAGCCCGGCCCGGCCGTGAACGCCCCGGTCACGCCGGGGCGCGGGACCGTACAGACGAATCCCGGCGGCGGCGTCGGGGTGACCGCGCGGGCCGTCATGGTCACCCCGCTACCGCCGAAAACCGCCACCTACTCCTACGGCAAGGGCGCCCGCCAGAAGCTGGACGCCTACTGGCGCGACTCCGGCCCGGACGACGCGGCCCCCCGGCCGGCGGTCCTGATCCTGCACGGCGGCTACTGGATGTCCGGGGACAAGGGGTCCTGGAGGTACATGGCCCGCAGGCTGGTCACCCGCGGGTACGTGGTCTTCTCGGCGAACTACCGGCTCATCCCGAGTTCGCGGTGGCCCTCGCAGCGCGAGGACGTCGAGGCGGCGCTGGACTACATCAGGAGCCACGCCCACCGGTGGAACCTCGACCCGTCGCGCATCGTGGTCCTGGGCTCCTCGGCAGGCGGTCACCTGGCCACCCAGCTGGGCACCTACGGCGAGGGCGCCCGGCGCGTCCGCGGGGTCGTCGCGCTGTCCCCGGTGGTCTCGCCCTCCCAGGCCTACCAGGACGGTGGCCTGGCCGGGGCCGACTACCCCAGAGTCAAGCTGCGGCACGCGGTGCAGATGCTGGTGGGATGCTCGCCCGACGAGGGCGCCCCCGAGTGCCTCGACCGGCTGGAGGACGCCTCGTCGGCCGCGCACGCCGGCGCCGGGGACGCCCCCATGCTGCTGGTGCACAGCGCCGAGGAGTTCGTCCCGGTGTCCCACAGCGAAGGGCTGGCCGAGGCGCTGCGGGCCGCCGGGGTCCCGGTCACGGTGCGCACCGTGCCGGGCGACGCGCACGGCGGCACGCTGCTGAACGACGAGCGGCTGCGGGAGTCGGTCATCGCCTGGATCGACTCGGTCGCCAAGGGCTGAGCACTACCGGCCGTACCAGATCATCAGGATCAGGATCACCAGCCACAGCAGCGCGATCACACCGGAGATCGCCGCGATCCGGCCCCGTTCCACCTGCGCGATCTCCGGGGCCGGGGCCGGGGCTGGCGCCGTCTCAGGCTCAGTGGCGGTGGCCGTCTGCTCCTCGGGCCCGCGGACCTTCCCGGCGGCCGGCGCCGGGGCCTGGACGCCCTCCGCGGCGGCCACCTCCAGCAGGTGGATCGCCCTGCGCTGGTCGCGTTCGACCAGTAGCAGCAGGCCGATCGCCACGATGAACAGCGTCATGGACGCCGACAGCCAGACCTGGGCGAACTGCCCCTTGGCCAGGAACAGCCCGAACAGGAAGATGCCCAGGGTCAGCAGCCCGTACAGGCGGGTGGCCCGGTGCAGATAGCGCAGCACGCCCACATTCCGGTGCCGGATGTAGCGGGGGGTCGCCATGGTCGCGGCGGTCAGCGGCCCCAGCGTGAAGATCGCGAAGCCGACATGGAGGATCAGCAGCAGGCGGTCGGAGGTCGACATGCCGGAACCCTACCCAGCAGGGCGCGACCCTCCCTCACCGGTGGCCGCGGCGTATCCGCAGATAGTCGCTGACCACGTACTCGCCCAGCCGGCCCGCGTCCGGGGCGAACACCCGGCCGCCGTTGCGCCGGGCGACCTCCTCCACGAACGACACCAGCCGCCGGTCGTCGGCCAGCATGAACACGTTCATCGTGGCGCCCCGGCGGGTCATCTTGTCGATCTCCGCCAGCGTCAGCGTCAGCGTCTCCCGGGACGGCGGGTAGTCGAACAGCGAGCGCCCGTCCGGCCGCAGATGGGCGGTCGGCTCGCCGTCGGTGACCACCAGCACGATCGGCTCGAAGTCCGGATGCCGGTCCAGGTGCCGTCCGGCGATCAGCAGCGCGTGGTGCAGGTTGGTGCCCTGCACCATGTCCCAGTCCAGCCCGGCCATCTCGGTGGGCTGCAGCACCCGGGCGTAGTTGGAGAACCCGATGATCTGGATGGCGTCCTGCGGATACTTGCCGGTGACCAGCGAGTGCAGGGCCAGCGCGGTCTGCTTGGCCGCCCCCCAGGTGCCGCGCAGCACCATCGAGTACGACAGGTCCACCAGCAGGCACACCGCCGCCGCCGTCCGCCGCTCGGTCTCCAGCACCTCGAAGTCGTCCACCGCCAGCCGGACCGACCGGTCCCCGGTGGGGGCGGCGGCACTGCGGCGGATGGCGTTGCTCACGGTGCGGACCACGTCCAGCGGCTGCTCGTCGCCGAAACGCCACTCCCGCGACGCCCCGGTCAGCTCGCCGGTCTGCCCGGCGTCCCGCTGGTCGTGGTCGCCGCGCCGGCCGCCGTCCAGATGGGCGAACACCCGGCGCAGCGCGGTCTCGCCCAGCCTGCGCACGGCCTTGGGCGTCAGCTCCAGGTTGCCGCCCTTGCGCTGCAGGTAGCCCTGCCGCTCCAGCTCGGCCTCGATCCGGCGCAGCTCGGCCAGATCGTCGACCGCCCGGCGGCCGAGCGCCCGGCGGACCGCCTCCTCGTCGATGTCGTCGAGGCGGGCGCCCGGATAGTCCTGCGCCAGCGCCGCCTCCAGCTCGGCCAGGTCGGCCAGCTCGGCCAGCGCGGTGGTGGCGTCGCTGACGCCCAGCGGGTTCTCGCCGGTCATCCGCTCCGGGACGCCCCAGCCCAGATCGGGGCGGCGGGCCCGCAGCGCGTCGCCCAGCCGGGTCATCTCCATCGCCAGCCCGGCGTCCTCCATCGCCTGCGCCATCAGCCCGGCCAGCTCCTCGCGCTGCTCGGGACTCAGCGAGGCCATCAGCCGGTCCATCGCCGCCGCCCGCCGGGCCAGCGCGTCGACCAGCTCCTCCAGGTTCGCGGGGGCGTCGGGGAAGAAGTCCCCGTACTCGCGCATGAAGTCGTCGAAGTCGGCCTGGGTGTGCTCGCCGCGGGCGTCGGCGTCGAGCATCGCGTTCAGCGCGGCCATCATGTCCTTGACCCGCTCCATGGCCTGCGGGTCCGAGTTGGCCAGCGCGTCTCGCATGCCCTGGAACTGGGCGTCCAGGACGTCGCGGCGCAGCAGGTTCCGCAGCTCCTCGAACGTGGCGCGGGCCGCGTCCGACCGCCAGTCGTAGTCCGACAGCCGCCGGATCGCCTGCGCGGTGTCGTCGGGCAGCGTGTCCAGTTCGGCCTCGCGCAGCCGGGCCTCGTCGCTCGGGTCGGGGAACAGCTCGGCCCGCTCCTGCCCGATCGCGGTGTCCAGCAGCGCGCGGGCCTGCTCCAGGGTGCCGTCCAGGCGGCCCCGGTCGCGCAGCGCCCGCCGCCGCTCCCGCACCTGGCGCAACAGGTCGTCCAGCCCCCGCCGGGACCGGTCGCCCTGCTCGCCGGGCAGCCCCCGGCGCAGCAGCTCGCGCAGGGCCTCACCGGGACTGGAACCCTCCAGCACCGAGTCGCCCATGGCGTCCAGCGCCGACCGGATGTCGTAGGGCGGGGCCAGCGGATCCGGCCCGTCGTGATAAGCACCGTACCGATAACGACTCATCGCCATGTCCCCCGATCCGATAGGCGGTGCGGGTACGGCCTGTCGTGGTAGGCGCCACGGGCCGGATGTCGGCTCATCGCCGTCACGTCCTCAGGTGCGGTAGGTGGCGGTCCCGTCGGCCCCGCCCTGCGAGACGTCCTTGGACAGCCGGCGGGTGAGGAACAGCCCCTCCAGCGCGAACTCCAGGGCGGCCGCGGCCTGGCCGGGCGACTCCCCGGACATCCCCAGCCGCTGCACGAGCTTGGCCAGCCCGGGGACCTGCCCGATCCGGCGCAGCAGCTCGGTGGCCGGGACCAGCTCCCCGGACTCCACGCTGTCGCCCGCGTCGAACTTCTCCAGCAGCCCGCTCAGGTCGGCGGCGCCCAGGGTGCGGCGGTAGGTCTCGGCGGTGGCCCGGCGCAGCAGGTGCTCCAGCACCTCCTGCTCGCGGCCCTCCTCGCTGACCTCGAACTCCACCTTGCCCATCAGCGTCGGCACCACGGCGGGCAGATCGCACACCCGCGCCACCGCCTCCCGCTCCCCGGTCAGCGCGGCCCGCCGGACCGCGCCGGCGGCGATCGTCTCCGCCCCGGCGATGGCGAACCGGGCCGACACCCCGGACCGGGTGTCGACCGCGTTCGAGTCGCGCACCAGCCGGGTGAAGCGGGCCACCACCTCCAGCAGGTGGTCGGGCACCTGGGCGTCCAGCTCGGCCAGCGCCGCCTCCTGGCGGATCAGGTCCAGCTCGTCCTCCAGCGCCAGCGGGTAGTGGGTGCGGATCTCGGCGCCGAACCGGTCCTTGAGCGGGGTGATGATCCGGCCCCGGTTGGTGTAGTCCTCGGGGTTGGCGCTGGCCACCAGCAGCACGTCCAGCGGCAGCCGCAGCGCGTAGCCGCGGATCTGCACGTCCCGCTCCTCCAGCACGTTCAGCAGCGCCACCTGGATCCGCTCGGCCAGGTCGGGCAGCTCGTTGATGGCGAAGATCCCCCGGTTGGTGCGCGGCACCAGCCCGAAGTGCACCGTCTCCGGGTCGCCCAGGGTGCGCCCCTCGGCCACCTTGATCGGGTCGACGTCGCCGATCAGGTCGCCGACGCTGGTGTCCGGGGTGGCCAGCTTCTCGCCGAACCGCTCGTCCCGGTGCCGCCAGCCGACCGGCAGCTCCTCGCCCAGCTCGGCGGCCAGCCGCCGGCAGCGCACGCACACCGGCGCGTACGGATGGTCGTTGATCTCGCAGCCGGCCACCACCGGCGTCCACTCGTCCAGCAGCCCCACCAGGGTGCGGATCAGCCGGGTCTTGCCCTGGCCGCGCTCGCCGAGCAGCACCATGTCGTGCCCGGCCAGCAGCGCCCGCTCCAGGTGCGGCAGCACGGTGTCGTCGAACCCCACGATGCCGGGGAAGCGGGAACGCCCGGATCTCAGCCGCTCCAGCAGGTTGTGCCTGATCTCGGCCTTCACCGGCCGCTGGAGGTGGCCGTCGGCGCGCAGCGCGCCGACGGTGGTGTCGGCCGGCGCGGATTCGTTCGTTGTAGAAGGCACGAGATCGACAGTACGTCGCCGACCGGCGTACTCGCACCGGCTCCCCGGGAAAACCACCCGCCGGCACCGCCGCGGACCTTGGGTACCGGGCAGGTGAACGGGGAGAATCGAAGGATGACCCGGATTCAGGGACAGCGCGAGGGAGGGGAGGCCGATGGCGCGCTTCGGTGACGGCCTGGCCCTCGGACCCGATCTGACCAGTGCCGCCGAGTCGGCCGTCCGGCAGGCGCTGGCACCGCTCACCGCACCCCCCGACCTTGTGTGCGTGTTCGTCGGCTCCGAGGACCCCGCCGCGGTGGAGGAGGCGGCCCGCCGGGCCATGCGGATGGCCACCGGCGCGGGCGCCCGCATTGTGATCGGCTGCAACGGCAGCGGCGTGATCGGCGGCAACCGCGGGGTTGAGGAAGCCAGCGCGGTCAGCGCCTGGGCGGGGGTGCTGCCGGAGGCTCGGCTGGAGGAGTTCCGGCTGGAGACCCTGCGCGCCGAGGACAGGCTGGTGGTCGTCGGCATGCCGGAGGGCCGCGACGACGACGTGGTCGGCATGCTGCTGGCCGACCCCTACACCTTCCCGGTGGACGCCTTCGTCGAGCGGTCCGGCGAGGCGCTGCCCGGCCTGCCGCTGGTGGGCGGGCTGGCCGGCGGCCAGGGCCCGGGCCGAACCCGGCTGATGCTCAACGAGGAGGTCTTCTCCGACGGGGCGGTCGGCGTGGTGCTGGGCGGTCCCGTCACCGCGGCCACCGTGGTCAGCCAGGGCGCCCGCCCGATCGGCCCCGACATGGTGGTCACCAAGGCCGACGAGAACGTGCTGTACGAGCTGGCCGGGATGCCCGCGCTGGAGAAGCTGGAGCAAATCGTGCTCACCCTGCCCGAGGAGGAGCAGGAGATGGCCGCCGGCGGGCTGCTGATCGGGGTGGCCATGGACGAGTACGCCGAGGAGCACGAGCACGGCGACTTCCTGGTGCGCGGGGTGGTCGGCGCCGACACCGACACCGGCGCCATCGCCATCGGCGACGTGGTGGAGGTCGGCCGGACCGTCCGCTTCCAGGTCCGTGACGCCGGGGCCGCCGACGAGGACCTGGCCGAGCTGCTGGAGCGCTTCGACCTCGCCCCGGTCGAGGGGGCGCTGCTGTTCTCCTGCAACGGGCGGGGCCGGGCGATGTTCCCCAGCTCCGACCACGACGTGCGGCTGCTGCACCGTATCTTCGGCCGGGCCGGGGTCGGCGGATTCTTCGCCGCCGGCGAGATCGGCCCGGTCTCCGGCCGCAACCACGTGCACGGCTTCACCGCCTCCATCCTCGCCTTCGGCCCGGCGGGTCGCGGATGAGCCCGGTGTTCGCGCTGGCCGTCGACATCGGCGGGACGAAGCTGGCCGCCGCGCTGGTCGAGCCGGGCGGGCGGATCGCCCACTACGACCGTATGCAGACCCCGGTCGACCTGGACGCCGAGGGCCTGTGGCGCAGCCTGGAGGCGCTGCTGGACAAGCTGCTGGCCGAGGCGGGCGGCGGTGACCTGGCCGGTGTCGGGGTGGGCTGCGGCGGGCCGATGCGCTGGCCGTCCGCCGAGGTCTCCCCGCTCAACATCCCCGCCTGGCGGGACTTCCCGCTGCGCGAACGGCTGCGGGCCCGCCATCCGGGCCTGCCCGTCCGTGTCCACAACGACGCGATCTGCATGGCGGTGGGCGAGCACTGGCGCGGCGCCGGGCGGGGCCGCGACAACGTGCTCGGCATGGTGGTCTCCACCGGGGTCGGCGGCGGGCTGATCCTGGGCGGCCACCTGATCGACGGGGCCAGCGGCAACGCCGGGCACATCGGGCACGTGGTCGTCGACCCCGAGGGGCCGCCGTGCAAGTGCGGCGGCCGGGGCTGCCTGGAGGCCGTCGCCCGCGGCCCCGGCCTGGTCGCCTGGGCGCAGGAGCAGGGCTGGCGGCCCGACCGCGCCGAGGTCACCGGGGTCGAGCTGGCCGACGACGCCCGCCGTGGCCACCCGGTGGCGACCGCCGCGATGCGTCGGGCCGGGCGGGCGCTCGGCGTGGCGATCGCCTCGGCCACCCACCTGTGCGACCTGGAGGTGGTCTCGGTGGGCGGCGGGCTGTCCCAGGCCGGACCGCTGCTGTTCGACCCGCTGGAGGAGGCGTTCCGCGCGCACGCCCGGATGGACTTCGCCCGCGAGGTGCGGGTGGTGCCCGCCGCCCTGGGCCAGACCGCCGGGCTGATCGGCGCCGCCGCCCTGGTCTTCGCCGCCGACCGCTACTGGAGCGCGGACTGAAGGCGCGCCCGCTCGCGGCCACCCGGGGCCGCGGGCGGGTCCTACACTGCCGTCGTGGCACTCGTCAGCGTGGATGAGGTACGTGCGGCCCGTGAGCTGCTGCACGACGTGATCGTGGAGACTCCGCTGCTGCACTCGCGGGTGCTGTCGGAGATGCTGGGCGGCCCGGTGCTGCTCAAGTGCGAGAACCTGCAGCGCACCGGCTCGTTCAAGGCGCGCGGCGCCTATGTGAGGATCGCCCGGCTCACCGAGGACGAGCGGGCCCGCGGCGTGGTCGCGGCGAGCGCGGGCAACCACGCCCAGGGCGTCGCGCTGGCCGCGTCCCTGCTGGGCTGCAAGGCCACCGTGTTCATGCCGGAGGGCGCCCCGCTGCCCAAGGTCGCCGCCACCCGCTCCTACGGCGCCGAGGTGCTGTTCCCCGGCCCGAGCGTGGACGAGTGCCTCATCGCGGCCAGGGAGTACGCCGACAGGCAAGGGGCCGTCCTGGTCCATCCGTTCGACCACCCGGATGTCATTGCCGGCCAGGGCACGATCGGGTTGGAGATCCTCGAAAAGTGCCCGGATGTCCGCACCATCGTGACGCCGGTGGGCGGCGGCGGCCTCGCGGCCGGTATCGCGGTGGCGGCCGCGGGCGCGCCCCACGCAGGTGGGGGCGTCCCGATCGTCGGCGTTCAGGCCAAGCGCGCCGCGGCGTTTCCGCCGTCGCTGGCCGCCGGGCACCCGGTGCACATCCGTCCCGGGCCGACCATGGCCGACGGCATCGCCGTGGGCAGCCCCGGAGAGCTCACCTACGCCCTGGTCAGTGAGCTGGTCGACACGGTGGTGACGGTCACCGAGGAGTCCATCTCCCAGGCCCTGCTGCTGTGCCTGGAACGCGCGAAACAGGTCGTGGAGCCCGCCGGAGCCGCTGCCGTGGCCGCCCTCCTGGAGCACGCCCACGCCTTCGAGCCGCCCGTCGTCGCCGTCCTGTCGGGCGGCAACATCGACCCCCTGCTGCTGTCCAAAGTCCTCCGCCACGGCCTGGCCGGCGCCGGCCGCTACCTGGTCGTGCGCTGCCGCCTCGCCGACCGCCCCGGCGCCCTGGTCATCCTCCTGCGCGAACTGGCCGAACTCGGCGTGAACGTCCTGGACGTCATGCACGAACGCGTGGCCGCCCGCCTGCACATGGAGGAGGCCGAGGTCCTCCTCCAGCTGGAGACCCGGGGTCCGGACCACTGCGACGAGGTTCTCGGCCGCCTGCGCTCCAAGGGCTACACCCTCGAACTGAGCTGAGCCCTACGGCAGGGTGACGAGAAACGGGCGTGCCCGCAGTGGGCACGCCCGTTGGTGGGACGGGGTTACAGGGCCGGCTTGCCGGTCGTGTGGATCCACTTGTTGAAGAGGGCGTCGAGCCGCTTGGCGTCGCCGTACTTCTTGGCGTGGGCGACGAAGTCGGCGGTGGTGACGTTGCCGTCGCGGTTGCGGGCGTACCAGGTGCTCAGGAGCTGGAAGAACTTCTTGTCACCGACGGTCTGGCGGACGGCGTGCAGGGTCATGGCGCCGCGGTCGTAGACGGCGTGGGCGTAGATGTCGTCGCGGCCCGGGTCGGCGACCTTGACCTGCCACAGCGCGTCGCCGGCCGGGGTGGCGTAGACCTCGTCGAAGATCTGCTGGGCGGTGTCGCCACCGGACTGCTCGCTCTGCAGCCACTCGGTGTAGGTGGCGAAGCCCTCGTTCAGCCAGATGTCCTTCCACTGCTCGGGGGTGACGCTGTTGCCGAACCACTGGTGGCCGATCTCGTGGGCGACCAGGGAGGCGCTGGGGTTGACGCCCGGACGGTTGATGCGGTCGTAGACCGGGCGGCCCTGGGTCTCCAGCGCGTAGCCGACGCCGATGGCGTCCACGATGCCGCCGGTGGAGCCGAACGGGTACTTCCCGAAGAGCTTCGAGCCCCAGTCGGTGATGTCGGCGGTGAGCTTGTGGAAGTTCTTGCCCTGGTCGACGGCGGTGTCGAGCTTGCTGTCGATGGCCGTGATGTTGGGCACGCCCTTGGGGGTCCTGCCCCAGGTGAGGTTGTACCTGCCGATCGCGACCATGGCGAGTTCGCTGGCCATGGGCCTGGGCATCTCCCACCGCCAGGTGGTCAGGCCGCCGGAGGTCTTGCGGCCGGCGAAGTCGCCGTTGGACAGCGCCTGCAGGTCCTTCGGCACGGTGAGCGCGAAGCTGTAGGACGCCTTGTCCCTGGGGGTGTCGTTGACCGGCATCCAGGTGGCGGTGCCGAACGGCTGGTTGAGCGCCACCGCCCCGTCGTCGGTGGCCACCCAGCCGGAGGTGCCCAGCGTCTCGTCGTCGATCCGCTGGGGGACGCCGGAGTAGGACACCGCGACGGTGAAGCGCTTGCCCTTGCGCAGCCCCTGCTTCGGCGTGATCACCAGCTCCTGGGCGCCGGTCCGCCGGAAGGCGGCGGCCTTGCCGTTGACGGTGACCGAGTGCACCTTCAGCGGCCCGAGGAAGTCGAGGTTGAAGCGCGACAGGTGCTGGGTGGCCTTGGCCTGGACGCGGGTGGTGGCCTTGATGCCCTTGTTCGCGGGCGTGTACCGCAGGCTCACGTCGTAGTGGGCCACGTCGTAGCCGCCGTTGCCCATGTCGGGGAAGTAGGGGTCACCGGCGCCCGGGGCGCCCGGCGTGAACCGGGGAGCCGCGTGTGCGGGAACGGCCGATACGACCAGGCCCGCGGCGACGGTCAGTGCGACGGTGGCCAGGGCTCGGGGGGCTGTGCGCATGGGGGTCCTCGGAGTGTTGAACGTCTCCATGATCCCCAAACTTCCAGCGGGGAACGGACGGCACAAGCGCGATTCGGTCTCGATTGGACCAGTGCCCCCAGTGGTCTCACCAGTTCACGGGCTTGCCCTTGGTGTAGAGCCAGACCCGGAACAGCCGGTCGAGCCGCTTGCCGGACTCCTTCTCGGCCAGCGCGACGAAGTCGTCGGTCTGGGCGTTGCCGTACCGGTACCGCTCGTTCCAGGCCCGCAGGGTGCGGAAGAACGCCTCGTCGCCGATCCGCCGGCGCAGCGCGTGGACGGTCATCGCGCCGCGGATGTAGACGGAGTAGCCGAACAGGTCGCGACGCCCCGGCCGTCCCGGCGGCGGCCTGAAGACGACCGAGTCGGCCGGCTGCCGGTAGTAGCGGCGGAAGATCTTCTGCGCGGTGTTCCCCCGGCGGCGGTCCTCCTGCCACAGCCATTCGGCGTAGGTGGACAGGCCCTCGTTGAGCCAGATGTCCGACCACCGCCGGATGCTGACGCTGTTGCCGAACCACTGGTGGGCCAGTTCGTGGACGACGAAGTTCATCGAGGGGACGAACCCCGCGTACACCGGGCGTTCCTGGGTCTCCAGCGCGTATCCCAGCCGTTGGTCGTCGATGAGACCGCCGGAGGTGGCGAACGGGTAGGGGCCGAACTTCTCGGTCAGCCACTTCGTCACCGTGATGGTGTTGCGGTGCAGTTTGGCGGCGTGGCTCTGGTACTGGGGGTCGACGGCGGTGATGACCGGGATGTCGCCGGCCCTGCCGTGCAGCTCCTTGAACTCGCCGATCGCCACCATGACCAGATAGCTGGCCATGGGCGACCGCACCGACCAGGTGTGGGTGGTGGTGTCCGCCTCGTGCACGGGGGTGGACGGCGCGCCGTTGGCGATGACCTGCATCCCGTTGGGGACGGTCACCCGGAAGGTGTAGGTGGCCTTGTCCAGCGGATGGTCGTTGACCGGCATCCACGAGGGCGTCCCGTCCGGTTCGGAGACCGTGATGACGCCCTCCCGCGTCGGGATCCAGCCGTACGTGCCGAGCCGGTCGTTGGTCAGCGGGCCGGGGCTGCCGGCGTAGCGGACCTGCGTGGTGAACGTCCGGCCCGTCGGCAGCCCCGCCGCCGGGGTGATCATCAGTTCCTGTCCCTTGCGGGAGAACGCGGCGCCGCGGCCGTTGACCAGGACGTCCTTGACCTTGGGGCCGCGGAAGTCGAGGGAGAAGCCGCTGAGGTCCTGGGTGGCCTTTGCGGTCATGGTCACGGTGGCCTCGATGCGCCGGCTGCGCTTGTAGTCGAGGGCGACGTCGTAGTCGAGGGCGTCGTAGCCGCCGTTGCCGGCCGCCGGGTAGTAGGGGTCGCCCAGCCCGGTCGCGCCCCGTTTTCCCCGTGGGGCGGCGGGCGACAGGGGGAGCGCCGGCCGGATGGGCCGGGGAGCGGGGTTGGCCACGATCCGCCCCTGGGCGGGCGAGCAGCCGGTCCCGGCGGATCCGGTCCTGCGGGGCTGCGGGGACGGCCCGGACACGGGGCATGGCCGTGGCGGCGGTCCGGCCGCCGGCCCGTGGCCGGTCTGCTGACCGGCCGAGGTGGTGGCGGCGTTACCGCCGGAGGCCGACAGCGCGAGGGCCGTGGCGGCGGCCACCATGCTGGTGATCTTGAGGGGCAGGGGCACTCTGCCGAGCGGGACGTGGGCGTTCACCCTGCCCACCCTGCTGACGCCGAACCGTCACCGCTCGTTACTCTCCGTAACTTAGGCGGTCCTTTGCCCGCCGTTCACCCGACGGCGGGGTCGCCTGTCCGGCCTTTACAGGGCAGGGCGGCTGCGCTGGTACAGCCACGCCTGGAAGAAGGAGTCCAGCTGCTGCCCGGAGACCTGCTCGGCCACCTCGATGAACTGCGGCGTGGTGGCGTTGGCGTGCCGGTACCTGTCGGTCCAGGTCTTGAGGATCTTGAAGAACGTGTCGTCCCCGACCTTCTTGCGCAACGCGTGCAGTGTCATCGCGCCCCGGTTGTAGACGGCGTCGGAGCTGAACATCTCGTCCCGGCCGGGGTCGCCGGTGGCGACCTTCCACAGGCTCGGGTTGTCGGCCTGCCGGTACAGCTCGTCGAACTGCTGCTGCGGGGACTTCCCGGTGACCCGCTCGGACCAGATCCACTCGGCGTAGGTGGCGAAGCCCTCGTTCAGCCAGATGTCCTTCCACCGGGTGACGCTGACGCTGTCGCCGAACCACATGTGCGCGAGCTCGTGGGCGACGATCCCCTCGTCCGCGCCGAACGACCCGTACACCGGGCGGGTCTGCGTCTCCAGCGCGAACCCCACGTCCGCATTGTCGACCAGCCCGCCGGTGGAGGAGAACGGGTAGGGGCCGAACATCTTCACGAACGCGTCGGTGATCTCCGCGTTCTTGGCGTGGAACTCGGCCACGTCGGTGTTGACCACGGCCGGGTCGACGGCGGTGATGACCGGGATGCCGCCGGGCGACTTGCCGGTGCGCACGTCGAACCGTCCCACGGTCACCGTCGCCAGGTAGGGCGCCATCGGCTCCTTGACCCGCCAGGTGACCGGGGCGGCCGCCCGGTGGGCCACCGGGACGACACCGGCTCCGCCGGTCTGCCCGGTGCTGGGGCCGGGGCTGGGCGACCCGCTGGGCAGGGCGCCGTCCGGCTCGCCGTTGGCGATGGCGGTCAGCCCCTGCGGCACGGTCACCCGGAACTCGAAGGTGGCCTTGTCGCTGGGGTGGTCGTTGCTCGGGAACCAGGTGTGCGCGCCGCTGGGCTGGCAGGCCACGAACACCCCGTCGGAGGTGCGCACCCACCCGTAGATGCCCAGCGGCGGCTTGGAGACCGGGCGCGGCGTCCCGGAGTAGCGCACCGTCACGGTGAAGTCGGCGTCCTTGGCCAGCGCCTGCGGCGGGGAGACGACCAGCTCGCTGCCCTGCCGCTCGTGCCGGGCCGCGCCGCCGTTCACCTTCACCTCGGCGACGTTCAGCCCGGTCAGGTCGAGGTTGAACCGGCTGAGCCGCTGGGTCGCCTTGGCGGTGATGTCGGCGGTGGCGCTGAGCTCGGGCGACTGGCCGGGCCGGATGTCCAGGTCGAGCTTGTAGTGCTGGACGTCGTAACCGCCGTTGCCGTCCCCGGGCACGTAGTCGTCGCCGGCGCTGTCCAGCCCGCCCGGCACGTTCGGTCCGGCGGCCGTCGGGGCGGGGACGGATTCGGACGGCTGGGAGCCGTCGCTGCGGAAGGACACCTGGCATGCCGTCAGCGAGGCCGCCAGGGTGAGCGCCATGGCCCCGCGCACTACAGGACGGGGGGCGAACGGGAGGGCAAGGCGGGGTCTTCCGGCCGTCATCACGTGCACAGCCTAGACGGACGAACCGGCGGCTCGGATCGTCACGCGACATCCCGGCCACCACCGGCCGACGGCGCCGGGGCCGGTGTCAGCGCCCGGCGTAGGGGTCCGGGCCGCCCGGTGGGACCTTGCGCACCACCGTCTGGGCGACCTTGTCGTGCAGCGCCTGCCTGCGCGGATCCCACAGCAGCCACAGCACGTCGATGAAGCCGATGCATCCGCACAGACCGCCCAGCACGGTGAAGAACGCCGACCGGCCCACCGCCTGCCCCTGGGTGACCGCACCGCCGTCCGCGGCTCGCACGACCTGGATGCCCAGCAGCTTCTTGCCGAGTGTCTGGCCCCACTTGTAGGTCAGCAGCCAGTAGTACAGGAAGGCGATCACGACGCTGACGAAGTTGGCGGCCCACTGGCCGGCCGGGACGGCCCCGGTGTTCCCGGTCTCGATGATCCTGCGGTAGTTGATGAACGGGAAGGTCACCAGCCCGATGATGATGGTCAGCAGGACCAGGTCGACGATCGCCGCGGCCAGCCGCGCCCAGCGGCTGGCCAGCCCCGCGGCCGGATCCACATAACCGCCCGGCTCTCCCGGGTAGCCCGGCAGGCCCCCGTAACCGCCGTACGGGGGCGGCTGGCCGCCGTAGGGGCCCGGGTACGGCGGGGGCTGCCGGCCCCCGCCGTACGGACCGGGCTGCCATCCCGGATGAGGCTGCTCGTGCGGCGGCTTCCAGGGCTGCTCGTCGGGGGACGGGCCGTGCGGCGGTTGCGTCATACCGTCAACATGGGCATGCGCGGCCCCGGCTAACCCCGGCCCCCGCGGAAGAGAGACGATCTTTAGCGGGGGTCGGTCACAGGTTTCCGCGCCGGGCCTGCTCCCGCTCGATGGCCTCGAACAGCGCCTTGAAGTTGCCCTTGCCGAAGCCCAGCGAGCCGTGCCGCTCGATCAGCTCGAAGAACACGGTGGGACGGTCCTGCACCGGCTTGGTGAAGATCTGCAGCAGGTAGCCGTCCTCGTCCCGGTCCACCAGGATGCGGCGCTTGCGCAGTTCCTCCACCGGGACGCGGACCTGGCCGATCCGGGCCCGCAGTTCGGGGTCGTCGTAGTAGGAGTCGGGGGTGTCCAGGAACTCCACCCCGGCCGCCCGCATCCGGTCCACCGAGGCCAGGATGTCGTTGGTGGCCAGTGCGATGTGCTGCACGCCGGGCCCGCCGTAGAACTCCAGGTACTCCTCGATCTGCGACTTGCGGCGTCCCTCGGCCGGCTCGTTGAGCGGGAACTTGACCTTGCGCGTCCCGTCGGCCACCACCTTGGACATCAGCGCCGAGTACTCGGTGGCGATGTCGTCGCCGATGAACTCCGCCATGTCGGTGAAGCCCATCACCCGGTGGTAGAAGTCGACCCACTCGTCCATCCGCTCCACGTTGCCGACGCAGTGGTCGATGGCCTGGAAGAAGCGCTTGGCGGGGGGCTCCACGATCGGCTCGGCGGCCACGTACCCGGGCAGGTAGGGGCCGGAGTAGTTGGAGCGGTCGACCAGCGTGTGCCGGGTCTGGCCGTAGGTGGCGATGGCGGCCAGCATCACCTTGCCGTGCTCGTCCTCCAGCGCGTACGGCTCCTCGATGCCCCGGGCGCCCTGCGCGACCGCGTGCCGGTAGGCGGCCTCGACGTCGGGCACCTCGATCGCCAGGTCCACCACTCCGTCGCCGTGGTCGGCCACGTGGCGGCCCAGGTCGGTGCCGGCCCGCACCGGCCCGCGCAGCACGAACCGCGCGCCGCCCGACTCCAGCACGTGGGCGGCCTCGTCGGGACAGCCGGTCTCCGGCCCTCGGTAGGCCACCCGGCGCATGCCGAACGCGGTGGAGTAGTAGTGCGCGGCCTGCTTGGCGTTCCCGACGGCGAAGACGACGGCGTCCATGCCCTTGACCGGAAATACGTCACTCATGACGTCAATGTCCGATGGGCCCTACAGGGTGTGCAAGAGTGACTTGAAAAGCTGAGCAATCTGTACAGCCAGATCCGGAAAGCCCCGGAACATCTGTACAGCCTGACCATCCCCGGGAGATCCCGTTGCCGATCGATGAACTGGACGGGCGGGTGATCGAGCTGTTCACCGCCGAGCCCCGCATCGGGGTGCTGGAGGCGTCCCGGCGGCTGGGGGTGGCCCGCGGCACCGTGCAGGCGCGGCTGGACCGGCTGGCGCGCGACGGGGTGATCCGCGGCTACGGCCCGCAGGTCGATCCGGGGGCGCTGGGCTACGGGGTGACCGCGTTCGTCACCCTGCAGATCCGGCAGCCGGGCGGGCACGACCCGGTGGCCGAGCGGCTGGCCGCCATCCCGGAGGTCATCGAGGCGCACACCATCACCGGGGCCGGCGACATGCTGTGCCGCATCGTGGCCCGCAGCAACGCCGACCTGCAGCGGGTGATCGACCTGGTGGTCGCGGTCTCCGGGGTGGAGCGCGCGTCCTCGGTGATCTCTCTGGCCACCCAGATCCCGTTCCGCACCCTCCCCCTGGTACGGGCGGTGTCCGGCACGGACGGCGGGGACGGCGGGGGTGGCCAGGGCGGCAGTGGGGGCGGCCGGGACGGCCGGGGCGGCGGCGAAAGGCCGGAACATGCCGGACGACCCGCCGGTGAGGTGCGCCGGCGGGTCGTCAGGGATGCCCGGAGTGGATCGGTCGGGTCGCCTCAGGCGCCCGCGTAGGCCGTGGCGTCGATGATCTCCACGGTCATGCTGCGGCCGTTGGGCAGCGTGTAGGTGGCCTTCTCGCCGACCTTCTTGCCGTTGATGGCGGCGCCCAGCGGGGACTTGGGGGAGTAGACGTCGATGGGGGCGCCGCTCTCCTCGCGGGAGGCCAGCAGGAAGGTGACCTCCTCGTCGTCGCCCTCGAAGGCGACCGTGACCGTCATGCCGGGGCCGACCACGCCGTCGGTGCGGGGGGCCTCGCCGACCTGGGAGTTCTCCAGGATGTGCTGGATCTGGAGAATCCGGCCCTCGATCTTGCCCTGCTCCTCCTTGGCCGCGTGGTAGCCGCCGTTCTCGCGCAGGTCGCCCTCCTCCCGTGCCGCCTCGATCTTCTGCGCGATCTCGATGCGGCCCGGGCCCGACAGATGCTCCAGCTCAGCCTTGAGCCGGTCGTACGCCTCCTGGGTGAGCCAGTTGACGTTGTCAGCACGGGTCTCGGTCACGGATACTCCTCTGTCCACACGTATCGATCCTCGGCCCGCCTCCGGCGGGCCGACCTGCGGGCCGGGCGAAACCTCAAGCCTATCTGGTATGTGAGAGTAAAGGTTCCCCTCTGCGTTCACCCGCAATCCGTCAGACCGTCACATGGTGCGGCACTCCTTGACCCGGGCGGCGGTGGCGCGCCGGGTGGTCTGCAGCAGATCGGTGCGTTTCAGCGTGGACTGGCCGGCCGGCACGATGACCTCGCGCTCGGCCACCGGGGCGAAGTTGACGTCCACCGCGTCCACCAGGCACCGCACGCGCTTGCCGGACGGCTTGGCGACCTGCCAGCGGACCTCGACCCGGGAGTCGTCGAGGATCCGGTAGGTGATCGTCTGCTGGCTGATGCCCGGGGTCCGGCCCGCGTTGGCCATGATGACGGCCCAGCCCACCGCGCAGACCGCCACCACCAGGCCGATGATCACGTAACCGAGCCGGCCGCCGCGCCGCGGTCGGCGGTCCGGGGCCTGGCTGACGCTGGTGCTCATGGCGGGAATCTCCGTGCGGACGATCGATGTTGTCAGGGACAATTGTCGTCTGCCGCGGCGGGTGCCCCGTACTGGGGGGTCGGCGCGGGCGCTGCTGAACGGTTGACAGGGAGACGCTGTGGTGTCCGAAGTACCGACCGGTACGACCTCGTGCGATGACGGCCCGCTGCGGCTGATGGCCGTCCACGCGCACCCCGACGACGAGTCCAGCAAGGGCGCGGCCACCATGGCCCGCTACGTCGCGGACGGCGCCGAGGTGATGGTGGTCACCTGCACCGGCGGTGAGCGCGGCGACATCCTCAACCCGGCCATGGACAAGCCGGAGATCAAGGCGAACATCGGCGCCGTCCGCGAGCAGGAGATGGCGCGGGCCCGCGAGATCCTGGGTGTCCGGCAGGAGTGGCTGGGCTTCGTGGACTCCGGCTTTCCCGAGGGCGACCCGCCGCCCCCGCTGCCGGAGGGCTGCTTCGCCCTGCAGCCGCTGGAGGTGGCGGCCGAGCCCCTCGTCCGCGCGGTACGGGCGTTCCGCCCGCACGTGATCCTCACCTATGACGAGAAGGGCGGCTACCCCCACCCCGACCACGTCAAGTGCCACGAGGTGTCGGTGGAGGCGTTCGAAGCCGCCGGGGACCCGGACCGCTACCCCGGCACCGGCGAGCCCTGGCAGCCGCTCAAGCTCTACTACCACATGACGTTCCACAAGGACCGGCTGGTGGCGCTGCACGCGGCGATGGAGGAGGCCGGTCTGGAGTCCCCGTACGGCGACTGGCTCAAGCGGTTCGACGACGGCCCCGCCCCGTGGGCGGTCACCACCCGGGTGCCGTGCGCCGACCACTTCGAGACCCGGGACAAGGCGCTGCTGGCGCACGCGACCCAGATCGACCCGAACGGCTTTTGGTTCATGTGCCCGCTGGACCTGCAGCGCAGGGCATGGCCGACCGAGGACTACCATTTGGCGAGGTCCCTGGTGGACACCGAACTGCCCGAGGACGACCTGTTCGCGGGGGTCAGGGAGAAGGTATGTCTGTAGCGCTGCTGCTCGCCGAGCCGGGCAACGACTTCCCGCTCAACGACGACACCGTGAGCCCCGGCCTGCTCGGCTTCGCCGTCTTCGCGGCCCTGTGCGTGGCGGTCTTCCTGCTGATCCGCTCCATGAACCGGCAGATGCGCAAGATCCAGGCCCCGCGGCAGGCCGACCTCGACCAGGAGGCGTGGGAGCGGAACCGGGCCGCTGAGCCCGCCAAGGCCGCCGAGCCTGCCGGGACCGCCAAGGCCGGGAAGGCCGCCGGGCAGGCCGACCGGGATTCTGGGGACGACGGCAGGGACTGACCTCCTTCCTCCGCCACCGGCCGACCGGTCCCGGCCGTCGCCGCCGTGAGCGGTGGGACGGGCGTTGACTCCCGAGACGGGCGGGCGCATTCTGGGCGGCGGTATGTGAGCCTTTTTCAGGTTGGCTCCACCGTCGCTGTGCCTGGAGGTCATCGGTGCGAATCCGGGGTCTGCTCGTGGCGGCCGTTGTCGGGGCGAGCGGGCTCGTGGTGCCGGCCGGGCCGGCGAGCCCGGCGGCCGCGCAGGTCACGGCGCGGGGATGCGATCCGGTGGATCCGGCGGACTGCCTGATGCCGTTCCCCAACGACTGGTTCACGGTGGCCGACCGGTCCACCGCGACCGGGCGGCGGGTGGCGTTCCGGGCCGCCGCCATGCCGCGCAACCGGCTGGGCAAAGCGATCGACCCGGCCGAGTGGAACCGCAGCGACGGGTTCTCGCCGGGGTCGCCGGTGCTGACCCGGGTGCCCGGCGTCGACCTGGCCAGGTCGGGGGCGGCGCCGATCACCGACATCGGGCGGTCGCTGGCCGCGGACTCGCCGATCGTGATCATCGACACGACGACCGGACGGCGCTGGCCGCACTGGGCGGAACTGGACGCGCAGGCGACCCGGCCGGACCGGCAGGCGCTGATCATCCGGCCGGCCCGCAACTTCCTGGAGGGCCACCGGTACGTGGTGGCGCTGCGGCGGCTCAAGGACGGGCGGGGCGCCACGATTCCCGCCGGGCGGGCGTTCGCCCGGATCAAGGGCCGTACGCTGCCGAAGGGCGACCCGCTGCACGCCCGCCAGCGGCACGCCCGCCGGGCGCTGGCGGACCTGGCCAGGCACGGGATCGGCACCGGTGACCTCTACCTGGCCTGGGACTTCACCGTGGCCAGCCGCCGCAGTCTGTCGGAGAGGATGCTCCGCATCCGCGACGACTCGTTCGCCGGGCTGGGGGACAGGGCGCCGCGCTTCGTCGTCACCGAGGTCACCGACAACCCGCCAGAGGACCGGACGGCGCGGACGGTGAAGGGCCGCATCCTCGTCCCCAGCTACCTCAACCTGCCGGGCGGCCCGCCGGGGTCGGGCTTCCACTACGGGCGCGACGGCCTGCCCGCACGACTGCCGGGCAACACGCAGGCCCCGACATTCCAGTGCACGATCCCGCGTGCGGCGTTCACCAGGCCGGCCCGTCCCGCGCTGTACGGGCACGGGCTGCTGGGCGCCGAGAGCGAGGTGGGCGCCGGGAACGTCCGCGACATGGCCGACGAGCACGGCTTCCTGTTCTGCGCCACCAAGTGGGCCGGGATGTCCAGGGACGACGTGCCGAACGTGGTGACCGTGCTGGCCGACCTGAGCCGGTTCTCCACGGTCGCCGACCGGCTGCAGCAGGGCATGCTCAACATGCTGTGGCTGGGCCGGGCGATGATCCACGACCGGGGGCTGGCCGCGCACCGGGCGTTCCGGACGCCGGACGGCAGGCCGCTGATCGACACCGGGGCCGGGCTGGTCTTCGACGGCAACAGCCAGGGCGGGATCATGGGCGGCGCGCTCACCGCCGTGTCCACCGACGTCCGCCGGGCGGTGCTCGGGGTGCCCGCCATGAACTACAGCACGCTGCTCAACCGCAGCGTCGACTTCGACCAGTACTCGGTCGTGCTGAACGCGGCCTACCCCGACAAGCTCGACCAGCAACTGTGCTTCGCGCTGATCCAGATGCTGTGGGACCGCGGCGAGGCCAACGGCTACGCCCAGCACATGACCGACCGGCCGCTGCCGGGGACGCCGAGCCACCGGGTGCTGATGCACGTGGCCTTCGGCGACCACCAGGTGTCGCCGACGGCGGCCGAGGTCGAGGCCCGCACCATCGGGGCCCGCCTCCACACCCCGGCGGTCGCGCCCGGACGCAACCCCGACCGGGTGCCCTACTGGGGGATCCCCGCGATCGGCGGCTACCCGTACCGGGGCTCGGCCCTCGTCATCTGGGACAGCGGCACCCCGTACCAGCCGCTGACCAACACGCCGCCGTCCGGCCCGCAGTACGGCCGTGACCCGCACGCCGACCCGCGCAACTCCGCCGACGCCCGCCGGCAGAAGGCGATCTTCCTGGAGACCGGCGAGGTCGTGGACGTCTGCGCCGGAGCGCCCTGCACCGCGCCGGCCCGGGAGTAGCCGCCGGGCACGGCTGCGGACGGGGTCACAGCTTGCGGTGGTCCCAGCTGGCGACGTGGTCAGGGTCCATGACGATGATGACCCGCTTGGCCATCGACTGCCGCAGGGCCTCGGCGAAGCCGGGGTCCAGCGGGGCGCCGAGCTCCGGCACCGGCAGGCCGGCCAGCCGGGAGCCCACCACGGCGCCGACCTTCAGCCTGACGTCGGGGTCCTCGACGATGCGGCCTTTGCCCTTGAGCTTGACCCCGCGCAGCTCGGCGTACTCGGTGCCGGCCTCCACCAGGCAGGTCATGACGGGGTTGCGGCGCAGGTTGACCACCTTCTGCGAGGAGGCGTAGGTGGAGAAGGCGATCCGGCCGTCCAGCAGCGCGTAGAACATGGTGACCAGGTGCGGGGCGCCATCGGGGTCCAGGGTGGCCACCTGCACCTTGAACTGCTCGGCGAGGAACGCGGCCACCTCGTCGGGGGTCATCTTGATCTGGTCACGCTTGCCGCCCACCGGGTTCTCCTCGCTCGGCGCCGTCGTCGGACGCGGCCACGATAACGCCCGGTCCCACAATGGAGACATGTCGACCCGCGATCTTCTGGTTCTCGGCACTGCCAGCGCCGTTCCGACCAAGTCCCGCAACCACAACGGCTACCTGGTGCGCTGGGACGGGCAGGGACTGCTGTTCGACCCGGGGGAGGGCACGCAGCGGCAGATGGTCCGCGCCGGGGTGGCCGCGCACGACATCGACTGGATCTGCGTCACCCACTTCCACGGCGACCACTGCCTCGGCGTGCCGGGGGTGATCCAGCGCATCGCCCGGGACGGCGTCGAGCATCCGGTGCGGGCGGTCTTCCCGGCCGCCGGGCAGCACTACTGGGAGCGGCTGCGGCACGCGACCGCGTTCCGGGACACCGAGGTCGTCCACGAGCGGCCCCTCGACGGCGCCCACGCCGAGATCGACTCCGGCGGCTCCCCGTTCACGCTGTCCGCGCGGCGGCTGGACCACCCTGTGGAGGCGTACGGGTACCGGCTGGAGGAGCCCGACGGCGTCACGATGCTGCCGGACCGGCTCGCCGAGCACGGCGTCGGGGGCCCGCTGGTCGGACGCCTCCAGCGGGAGGGCCGGGTCACCGCGCGCGACGGCCGCACGGTCACGCTGGAGGAGTGCAGCGTCCCCCGGCCGGGGCAGAAGCTGGCGTTCGTGATGGACACCCGGTTGTGCGCGGCGGCCTACGAACTGGCGGACGGCGTCGACATGCTGGTCATCGAGTCCACCTTCCTGGAGGAGGACGCGGCCCTCGCCCGCGAGTACGCCCATCTGACCGTGCGGCAGGCCGGCGAGATCGCCGCGAAGGGCGGCGTCCGGCGGCTGGTGCTGACCCACTTCTCCGAGCGCTACCGAGCCGAGGACTTCCCGCGTTTCGCCGAGCAGGCCGCGGAGTGCTACGGCGGCGACATCGTCCTGGCCCGCGACCTCGACCGCATCTCCGTCCCGGCCCGGCGCCGGGCCTGAGCCTTCCGGGTCCGGCTCGGGCCTGGTCCCGGTCCCGCCCGCCACCGAGGCGGTAGGTGCCCACGCCGTTCCGGCGGGTAGTTTCGGGACATGGCTGTCCACAACGCGGAAGAGGTCGATGTCGTCGTCATCGGGATGGGCCCGGGAGGTGAGGACGCGGCCGGGCGGCTGGCCGAGGCTGGGTTGTCGGTGGTCGGCGTCGAGGCCCGGCTGGTCGGCGGCGAGTGCCCGTACTACGGCTGTGTCCCCACCAAGATGATGATCCGGGGCGCGAACCTGCTGGCCGAGGGCCGCCGGATCCCGGGCCTGGCCGGTGACGCCACCGTCACGGCCGACTGGACGCAGGTCGCCAAGCGGATCCGCGAGGAGGCCACCGACTCCTGGGACGACCGGGTGGCCGCCGAGCGGTTCACCGGCCGGGGCGGGCGGCTGGTGCGCGGGTACGGCCGGATCACCGCGCCCGGCGAGGTCACCGTGGGCGACCAGGTCTTCCGCCCGCGCCGGGGCATCGTGCTCAACCCCGGCACCGAGCCGGTCGTACCGCCGATCGACGGGCTGGCCGGCACCCCGTTCTGGACCAACCGCGAGGCCGTGCGGGCCGAGGCTGCGCCGGGCTCGCTGGTCGTGCTGGGCGGCGGGGCCATCGGCACCGAGATGGCGCAGGCGTTCTCCCGCTTCGGCACCCGGGTCACCGTGGTCGAGTCGCGGGACCGGCTGCTGGCGGTGGAGGAGCCCGAGGCGTGCGACCTGCTGCGGGAGGTCTTCGAGCGGGAGGGCATCACCGTGCGGACCGGCGCCCGGGCCACCGCGGTCCGCCACGCGGACGGCGCGTTCACCGTGGATCTCGGCGGGGAGACCGTGCGGGGCGAGGCGCTGCTGGTGTCGACCGGCCGCCGCACCCGGCTGCGCGAGCTGGGCGTCGGCGCGATCGGCCTTGACGCGGACGCCCGGACGATCGAGACCGACGAGTGGATGCGCGCCGCCGAGGGAGTGTGGGCGATCGGCGACGTCACCGGCAAGGGCGCCTTCACGCACATGTCGATGTACCAGGCTGACATCGTCGTCCGCGACATCCTCGGGCAGGGCGGGCCGCCCGCCGACTACCGGGCGGTGCCGCGGGTGACGTTCACCGACCCGGAGGTGGGGGCCGTCGGGCTGACCGAGGCGCAGGCGCGGGAGCGGGGGATCAACGTCCGCACCGGCCTCACCCGCATCCCCGAGTCCTCGCGCGGCTGGATCCACAAGGCGGGCAACGACGGCTTCATCAAGCTGGTCCAGGACGCCGACCGGGGCGTCCTGGTCGGCGCGACCTCGGCGGGACCGGCCGGCGGCGAGGTGCTGAGCGCGCTGGCGGTCGCCGTGCACGGCGAGGTGCCGGTCGAGCGGCTCCGGCACATGATCTACGCCTATCCGACCTTCCACCGCGCCATCGAGACCGCCGTCAAGGACCTGGAGGTGTAGGACGCCCCGCCTATGGCGAGGGTCATGGCGCCGAAATGGGGGAGGATCGCTCGTATGAACCGCCTCAAGGACGCGACCAGCCCGTACCTGCTCCAGCACGCGGACAACCCCGTGGACTGGTGGGAGTGGAGTGACGAGGCATTCGCCGAGGCCCGACGGCGTGACGTGCCGGTCCTGCTGAGCGTCGGCTACGCGGCCTGCCACTGGTGTCACGTGATGGCACACGAGTCCTTCGAGGACCCCGAGACCGCGCGCCTGATGAACGACCTGTTCGTGAACATCAAGGTCGACCGGGAGGAGCGGCCCGACGTTGACGCCGTCTACATGGAGGCCACCCAGGCCATGACCGGCCAGGGCGGCTGGCCGATGACGGTGTTCATGACGCCCGACGGGGCGCCGTTCTACTGCGGCACCTACTTCCCCCGCCAGCACTTCCAGGCGCTGCTGAACGCGGTCACCCGGGCCTGGCGCGAGGAACGCGACGACGTCGTGAGCCAGGGACGCAAGGTCGTGGACGCGCTGACCTCGCGCGGCCCGCTCGCGGGCGGGGCCGAGCCGCCCTCCGAGGAGCGGCTGGCGCGGGCGGTCGGGTCGCTGTCGGCCTCCTACGACACCGCCCGTGGCGGCTTCGGCGGCGCGCCCAAGTTCCCCCCGTCGATGGTGCTGGAGTTCCTGCTGCGCCACTACGCCCGCACCCAGGACGCCCAGGCCCTGGCGATGGCCTCGCACACGCTGGAGGCGATGGCGCGGGGCGGGATCTACGACCAGCTCGGCGGCGGCTTCGCCCGCTACTCGGTGGACGAGAACTGGCTGGTGCCGCACTTCGAGAAGATGCTGTACGACAACGCGCTGCTGGCCCGCGTCTACGCGCACTGGTGGCGGCTGACCGGCAGTCCGCTGGCCAAGCGCGTCGCCCTGGAGACCTGCGACTGGATGCTGAACGACCTGCGCACCCCGCAGGGCGGTCTGGCCTCCGCGCTCGACGCCGACAGCGAGGGCGTGGAGGGCAGGTTCTACGTGTGGACGCCCGAGCAGTTGCGCCAGGTGCTCGGGGACGCCGACGGGGCCGAGGCGGCGGCGCTGTTCAAGGTCACCGACTCCGGCACGTTCGAGCACGGCACGTCCGTGCTGCAGTTGCCCGAGGACCCGGCCGACCCGGAGGTGTACCGGCGGGTCCGCGCCCGGCTGCTGGCGGCGCGCGAGGAGCGCGTCCCGCCGGCCCGCGACGACAAGGTGGTCGCGGCCTGGAACGGGCTGGCGATCGCGGCGCTGGCCGACTGCGGGGCGCTGCTCGGCAGGCCCGACCTGATCGTCGCCGCCGAGCAGGTCGCCCGTCTGATCGAGCAGGTCCACCTGTCCGACGGGCGCCTGGTGCGGACCTCCCGCGACGGCGTGCCCGGCGCGAACGCCGGCGTCCTGGAGGACTACGCCGACCTTGCCGAGGGGCTGCTGGCCCTGCACGCGGTCACCGGCGACCCCGCCCACGTGCGTACGGCCGGGACGCTCCTGGACGCGGTCCTGACGCACTTCCCGGACGGGGACGGCGGCTTCTACGACACCGCCGACGACGCCGAACGGCTGTTCCGGCGCCCGCAGGATCCCACCGACAACGCCACCCCCTCCGGCCAGTCCGCCGCCGCCGGGGCGCTGCTGTCGTACGCGGCGCTGACCGGCTCGGCCCGGCACCGCGAGGCCGCCGTCGCCGCGCTCGGTCCGGCCGCGTTGCTGGCCGACAAGCACGCCAGGTTCACCGGGTGGAGCCTGGCGGTGGCCGAGGCGCTGGTCTCGGGCCCCCTGGAGATCGCCATCGTCGGTGATCCGTCCGACGAGCGCACCCGGGCCCTGCACACCACCGCGCTGTCCTCCGTGGCCCCCGGCGCGGTCGTCACCCTGGGCACCGGCGCCGAGGCGGGGGACGTCCCGCTGCTGCGGGGCCGGGGCCTGGTGGACGGCGCCCCGGCGGCCTACGTGTGCCGCGACTTCGCCTGCCGGCTCCCGGTCACCACCCCCGCCGATCTGGCGAGCGAACTGGCGGGTGGCTGACCTCGCGCCGGCCCTCTCATTGGACTCGCGGTGCAATTCGACCGGGACGTGACCTTGATCTCGTCCCCGCTTGGTGTTACCACTGAGTAACGCACGCCTCCCCGGCGGTTCGCCGTCCTGACAACCGCGGGGGTCCGTGATGCGTCCAGGTATCTGGACGATCGCCCGATCCATCGGCGATAGTCATGGGGGGTCTGTGCCGGCCGGGTTGACCGACGGCCGACGGGGTCGCTGACGAGGGAGTGTTGCAGTGCGAAGGCCGAGCCGCCGTGTTCTCCCGACGGTCATCGGTGTAGGAGTGGTGACGACCCTGGCGGCCAACGGCGCGGTCCTGGTCTCGTGGCGGTCCTCCGATCCCGTTCAGCGGCTGGACCAGCGGCAGCACTACGTCGCGGCCTCCTCCGGCACGTGGATCGCGCCCACCGCGGTGGCGCCGCTGCGGGACCGGGTGACCCCGCACCTGATGGTCGCCGCCTCGTCCACGCTGCCCGCCGACGTGGTGGAGCGGGTGCGCCGGGCGAAGGGCGTCAAGCGGGTGGAGGTGCTGGACGCGGCGCAGGCGATGGTCGGTGGCAAGCGGGTCGGCCTGATCGGCGTGGACCCCTCCACCTTCCGCGCGTTCACTCCCAAGCCCACCGCCGAGTCCGACGCGCTGTGGCGCAACATCGCCGGCGGCGACATCGCCATCTCGTTCACCATGGGCAATGACGGCGGCGTCCAGCTCGGCACCCGGATCCCGGTGGGTGGGCAGCAGCGGCAGACGCAGTTGCGCGTCGGCGCGTACGCCACCATGGGGCTCGGCGACGTGGACGCGGTGGTCTCCCGCTCGGCCGCCCGAGCGCTGGGGGTGCCGGCCGGCAACGCGCTGCTGATCAGCGCGCCCAAGGCCGACCGCGGCAAGCTCGTGCGGGCGCTGCGCAAGGTGCTGCCCAAGGGCGCCAGGACCATCGAGGTCGATCCCAAGATCGACTACCCGGCGCCGGGCGGCCAGTTGCCCGCCGCCAGGGGCCAGGTGATGACCGCCGAGCAGGTGCAGGTCGTGATCAAGGCGGCGCACAGCAGGCTGGGCTGGCCGTACGTGTGGGGCGGGGAGTCGGAGGCCGAGGGCGGGTACGACTGCTCCGGCCTGATGCAGTACGCCTTCGCCAGGGCCGGGATCCGGCTTCCCCGGGTGGCCGCCGACCAGGCCCGCGCCGGCTGGGTGATCCCCTACAGCAAGGCCCGGCCGGGCGACATGCTGATCTGGGCCAACGACCCCACCGCCCCCGGCTACATCTCGCACATCGCCCTCTACCTCGGCGGGGGCAAGATGCTGGCGGCCCCCCGCCGCGGCACCGTGGTGCAGATCCAGAACGTCTACACCCGCAACATGAAGGGCGCGGTCCGCGTGAACCCCCGGATGGGCGCCCGCCTGGCCGCCTCCGGCCTCTGATCCCCCTCCCCGCGACCCCCAGGCCGTTATGGGGGCGGTGCGGTCTGGGCAGCGCACCCGTAGGCTTGTAATATTGATTACATGAATACAAGCGAAGCGGCGGACAAGCTCCGGGGCTGGTTCACCGGCCGGCTGCCGCAGGACTGGTTCGCCGGGCCGCCGGAGGTCGTCGTCGACCGCGAGGAGGTCAGCGTGATCGGCACGCTGGCCCCGCCGCCGGCGGCCGAGGGCATGTCCGACGCCGAGCGCACCGCCATGCTGGCCGGGCACGTCCAGCGGTTCCGCGAGGAGACCCGGGAACGGCGCATCGCCATCGCCCGCGAGGCCGAGCACCGTTTCGGCCACAAGGTCTCCTGGGGCGTCGAATGCGGCGGCCTGCGGGAGATGTTCACCACCCTGTCGGTCCCGGTGATGACCCGGCTGCGACAGCCCGAGCGCCGGGTTCTGGACACCCTGGTGGAGGCGGGCGTGGCGCGCAGCCGCAGCGACGCGCTGGCCTGGTGCGTGCGGCTGGTGGGCCGCAACGCCGACGAGTGGCTGGCGGAGCTGCGCGAGGCCCTGCAGCACGTCGAACGGGCCCGCGCCGCCGGACCCCGGGTTTAGCCATCCCTTACGCGCCCTTACGCGAACGCGGCGTACCACGGGTGTGATCAGGGCGCCGACCCGCCCTAGTGTGCCGATGTGGGAAGCCTGCGCTGCACGGACGGGTCGTCGCTGACGGTGGTCCCGGTGGCCGAGCGCGACCGCGGCGGGACGCCGTACGAGGTCACGCTGGAGCTGCGCCGGGACGGCCGGCGGTTCGGCGTGGTCGGCCAGCGCTGTGGTCACCTGCTGGCCGTGGTGGCCGACCGGTTGGCCGCCGCGCGCGCCGACGGCTCGCCCGAGGCCCTGCGGTGGCCCGACCCCGACGACCGGTTTCCCGTGCCGCCTGCCGGCCGGTCGTACGTGGTGCCGCCCCAGGCCGGTCATCCGCGTGGCACCCATACGGCGCGCTGCCCGTGCGAGGGCCGGGGAGCCGGGGTACCCGGGCAGCCTCCGGCCGACCCCGAGCTGTTCTCCTTCCGGTACCGCGACCGCGTGGACCTCCCCAGCACGGGCGAGCTGCGCTGCTCGGTGCGTACCTCGGCGGTCTGGCTGCCCGGCCCGGCCGACCCCGGCGCCCCGCCGTCCTCCCTGCGGGGCCGCTGGCGGGTGGCGCGCCGGGCGATCGTGGAGGCGTGGGGCGACGACGGAGGCGGCGTGCGCGCCGTGCTGACCTCCGCCGAGCTGGCCGGATTCCTGTCCGGACTGCTCGCCGAGGCCGAACGCCGGGCCGGTCCCGGCCCCGGGCCCGCTCCTGTCCGGATCGGGCGAGATGTTACGGATGGGCCGCACTCACGACGATCCGGGCCATAATTAGGCGTCGTCTGACGGGGGACGCGCGCGGGAGGTAGGCCCATGACTGTCCGACGGGAAAGGCTGACCGCGGCGATCAGGCGCAGCGGGATGTACGGGGCGCTGCGGGAGTCCATCTACCGGATGTACGAGCGCCGCGTCGAGGCTTCGCTGCCCACCGACAACGTGCCCCGCCACGTCGGCGTGATCCTGGACGGCAACCGGCGCTGGGCCCGCTCGATGGGCCTGGCCGACGTCAACACCGGCCACCAGCGTGGCGCCGACAAGATCACCGAGCTGCTGCACTGGTGCACCGAGGCCGGCGTCGAGCTGGTCACGCTGTGGATGCTGTCCACCGACAACCTCAACCGGCCCGCCAAGGAGCTGGACCCGCTGCTGGACATCATCGAGAACACCGTCGCCAAGCTGGCCGCCGACGGCTGGCACGTCAAGGCGGTGGGCGCGATGGACCTGCTGCCCGACTCGACCGCCCGCGTCCTCAAACAGGCCGAGGAGACCACATCCGACCGCCCTGGGCTGATTGTGAACGTCGCCGTTGGGTATGGAGGTAGGCGTGAGATCGCTGATGCGGTGCGCTCACTGCTCCTGGAGCAGGCGGGTAAGGGCACCAGCATCGAGGAACTCGCCGAGGTCCTCGAAGTCGAGCACATCGCCGAGCATCTCTACACGCGCGGCCAGCCCGATCCCGACCTGGTCATCCGCACCTCGGGAGAGCAGCGTCTGTCGGGCTTCCTGCTCTGGCAGAGCGCCCACTCGGAGTTCCACTTCTGCGAGGTCCACTGGCCGGACTTCCGCAGGGTCGACTTCCTGCGTGCGCTCCGCTCCTACGCCGCGCGGCACCGGCGCTTCGGTTCCTGACCCGTGGTCCGGCGGGACGCCCTGTCCGCCGGCCCCGCACACTCGGCGGGTGACGGTACCGGGCCGGGGCGCTCCGTCGATCCGGAGGGCCTCCTCCGGACCACACCAAGGGGCGTCCGCCCAAGGGTTCGCGACGGCGATCCGGCGGCGGGACCCGAAGGAGAGCGAGTGGCCACTTCCTCCAGGCGCCGCGACACCGAGCAGCCGCAGCGGCGCACCTACGTCCTCGACACCAGTGTCCTGCTCGCCGATCCGGGGGCGATGACCCGGTTCGCCGAGCACGAGGTCGTACTCCCCATCGTCGTCATCACCGAGCTCGAGGCCAAGCGGCACCACCCGGAGCTGGGCTACTTCGCCCGCCAGGCGCTGCGCATCCTCGACGACCTGCGGGTGGAGCACGGCCGCCTGGACGAGGCCATCCCGCTCGGTGAGCTGGGCGGTTCGCTGCGCGTCGAGCTCAACCACGCCGACCCCGGGGTGCTGCCGGACGGGTTCCGGCTCGGCGACAACGACACCCGGATCCTGTCGGTGGCCGCCTGGCTGGCCCGGGAGGGCAAGGACGTGGTCCTGGTCTCCAAGGACCTGCCGCTGCGGGTGAAGGCCTCGGCGGTGGGCCTGGCCGCCGAGGAGTACCGCGCCGAGCTGGCGGTGGTGGAGTCCGGCTGGACCGGGATGCGGGAGCTGGAGGCGACCGCCGCCCAGGTCGAGGAGCTCTACGACACCGGGTCGCTGGATCTGCCGGAGGCGCGGGAACTGCCCTGCCACACCGGGCTGCGGCTGCTGTCGGAGCGCGGCTCGGCGCTGGGCAGGGTGCAGCCGGACAAGTCGGTACGGCTGGTGCGCGGCGACCGGGAGGTGTTCGGGCTGCGCGGCCGGTCCGCCGAGCAGCGGGTCGCGCTGGACCTGCTGATGGACGAGGACGTGGGCATCGTCTCCCTGGGCGGCCGGGCGGGCACCGGAAAGTCGGCGCTGGCGCTGTGCGCGGGCCTGGAGGCGGTGCTGGAGCGCCGCCGGCACCGCAAGGTCGTGGTCTTCCGGCCGCTGTACGCGGTCGGCGGCCAGGAGCTGGGCTACCTGCCCGGGTCCGAGAACGAGAAGATGTCGCCCTGGGCGCAGGCGGTCTACGACACGCTGTCGGCGGTGACCACCCCGGAGGTCATCGAGGAGGTCTTGGACCGTGACATGCTCGAGGTGCTGCCGCTGACCCACATCCGCGGCCGCTCCCTGCACGACGCGTTCGTCATCGTGGACGAGGCGCAGTCGCTGGAACGCGGGGTGCTGCTGACCGTGCTGTCGCGGATCGGCGCCGGCTCGCGGGTCGTGCTCACCCATGACGTCGCCCAGCGCGACAACCTGCGGGTGGGCCGGCACGACGGGGTGGTCGCGGTGGTGGAGAAGCTCAAGGGGCACCCGCTGTTCGCGCACGTGACCCTGACCCGTTCGGAACGTTCCCCGATCGCCGCGCTGGTGACCGACCTGCTCGGCGACGTCGGCGCCTGAGAGGCGCGTGGGCCCGCGATCGGCTTCGGCCGGTCGCGGGCCTTCGCATGTCTCGCAAGAGCACAATCCGTCACAGCGTGTAGATCGTTAAACGCGTTGTGCAGTAATGTGACTAACGCCACACGAACCCGGCCAATCCGGCGGAATCCCAGCTCTCGCCCTGGATTCAGGGCGCCCGGCGGTGGGTTGACAGCGGTCGCAGGCGACACAAATGTCTCGTTCTTGTTGCGAAGTACCCCCTGACCTCATGCATTGTGAGCAGCCGTAAGCACCTCCGAGCGGTGCGGGTCCATCGGAACCCCCTTGACGATCCCGCTGGACCGGTCACCGCTCCGGGCCAGGCCCGCGACGCTGACGGGCTGACGGCCGGGAGGTGGACGCCTTCGTACGCGCGCCCATGCGCGTGCGACCGTCGGAAGGGCCGCCTTGTACGGAGACCACCCGAGGTCCCCTGGTAGGCGAGACGAGCACAGCGACGCGCGGCAGCCGAGCCCGCCCGAGCAGGCGCGGCACCCGTTCGGCCCGGCGGTGCCCCCCGAGGACGTCCGGGTCGCCGGAAACCCCTTCGGGGCGCCGGCCGGGCCGGGCCAGGGCGACGGGTCGATGCCGGGCAGGCCGCACGGGGCGGACACCATCGGCGACGACGACGGCTCCGCCCGTGCCGGGGCGCCCGGGAGCGGCGCGGCGGGCAAGGGCCTGGCGACCCGTCTTCCGGTGAAGCTCGCCGCGGTGGCCGGTGCGGCGGTGGTGCTGGTCGGCGTGGGCGCCGTGGCCGCCTTCGCGATGACCGGCGGCGAGGAGAACACCACCGTCAAGCCCCGGGCGCTGGCCGACGCCCCCAAGCCGCCGGACCCGAAGGTCCTGGAGGAGCAGCGGCGGCAGCAGAACCTCGACCGGGCCTCCCGCGCGGCCGTCAAGGACGCGGGCAAGCCGATGGAGCTGGAGGCCAAGGGGCACACCCCCACCCCCACGCCCACGTCGGCCGCCGGCGGCGACGGCGACGCCCCGCCCGCGGGCAACCCCGTCCCGGCCGGTGAGGCGCAGCGGATCGCCAAGGCGATGCTGCCGAGCTTCGGCTTCGACCCGAGCACCCAGTTCGGCTGCCTGGTCAACCTGTGGCAGAAGGAGAGCGGCTGGCGGCACACCGCCCAGAACCCCACCTCCGGCGCCTACGGCATCCCGCAGGCGCTGCCCGGCTCCAAGATGGCCAGCGCAGGCGCCGACTGGCGGACCAACCCGCGCACCCAGATCAAATGGGGCCTGGGCTACATCAAGGGTCGCTACGGCAATCCCTGCGGAGCCTGGAGCCACTCCCAGCGCGTGGGCTGGTACTGAGCCGCCCGCCCGGCGGCGCGGAGAAGGGCGGGCCGACGATCCCGCCCTTTCCGCCTGCCAACGCATGAGGTGGTCGAGGAGTCGGTAAAGCGGCGGCAGAAAATGGCGGCCGCCATGCATTGATTCGATGGATCCGCCGCACGTTAACACCTGTGTCACGACATCGAAACGACGCTGAATGCCGACTGCGTAAACGGCGGGCGGGAACCGCGCTGACCGCGATGACGGTCGCGCTCGTGCCGACGGTCACGGCCTCGGAACAGGCCGTCGCCGCCATTCCGGCACAGCCCGCGCGGCAGCCCGCCGGAATCTCCGCCGCCTCGTCGGCGCCACGACAGCACGTCCATTCGTCCGCGCCGCAGCGGCGCGGACACCCGTCCGTACCGCTGCGGCACGCCTACCGGCAGCGCCTGGCCAGGGCGGACCGCAACCGCCTGCTCGCCCGGAAAATCGTCCGGCGCCACGGCGGCGGCCCCCGGCAGTACCGCTGCCTGGACCGGCTGTGGACCTCGGAGAGCGGCTGGAACCACCGTGCCCACAACCCGGACTCCGGCGCCTACGGCATCCCGCAGGCGCTGCCGGGCGACAAGATGGCCCGCTCCGGCGACGACTGGCGGACCAACCCGCGCACCCAGATCAGGTGGGGCCTGCTCTACATCGACATCCGTTACGGGACGCCCTGCCGCGCCTGGGCGTACTTCCGGGACAACGGCTGGTACTGAGCCGCTGCGGGCCCGGTGATGGCCCCATTTTCGAAATGGCTCGCAAATCGGACCAAAAATGGTGTCTAGTCCGTTCGGCGACCGGTCATCGCGAGCACGTCGAGAGCGGCGTCGAGTTGTTCGAGGGTGAGCCTGCCCTGGTCGACATGGCCGCGTTCCAGCACCACCTGCCGGATCGTCTTGTGCTCGCGCAGCGCCTGCTTGGCGATGGCCGCCGCCTCCTCGTAGCCGAGGTGGCGGTTCAGCGGGGTGACGATCGACGGTGAAGACTCGGCATAGGTCCGGCAGCGCTCGGCGTCGGCCTCGATGCCGTCCACGCAGCGGTCGGCCAGCAGTCGGGAGGCGGCGGCCAGCAACCGGACCGACTCCAGGACGTTGCGGGCCAGCATCGGCAGCATCACGTTGAGCTCGAAGTTGCCGGCCGCGCCGCCGAACGCCACCGCCGCGTCGTTGCCGATCACCTGCGCGGCCACCTGCAGGACCGCCTCGCAGATCACCGGGTTGACCTTGCCCGGCATGATCGAGGAACCGGGCTGCAGGTCCGGCAGCCGGATCTCGGCCAGCCCGGCGGTCGGCCCCGAGCCCATCCAGCGCAGATCATTGGCGATCTTGTTGAGCCCGACCGCGACGGTGCGCAGCACCCCGCTGAGCTCCACCAGCGCGTCGCGGGCGCCCTGCGCCTCGAAGTGGTCGCGGGCCTCGGTCAGCGGCAGTCCGGTCTCCTGGGCGATCACGGCGATCACCCGGGCGGCGAACCCGGGCGGGGTGTTGATGCCGGTGCCGACCGCCGTGCCGCCCAGTGGCAGTTCGGCCACCCGCGGCAGCACCCCCTCCAGCCGCTGCACGCCGTAGCGCATCTGGGCCGCGTAACCGCCGAACTCCTGGCCCAGCGTGACCGGGGTGGCGTCCATCAGATGGGTGCGGCCCGCCTTCACCACGTCGCGGAACTCGGCGGCCTTGCGCTCCAGCGCGGCGGCCAGATGCCCCAGCGCGGGGACGAGCTCGCGCACCACCCCCTCGGTGGCGGCGATGTGGATCGCGGACGGGAACACGTCGTTGGAGGACTGGGAGGCGTTCACGTCATCGTTGGGATGCACCGGCCGGCCCAGCCGCTCGGCCGCCAGCGTGGCGATCACCTCGTTGGCGTTCATGTTGGACGAGGTGCCCGAACCGGTCTGGAACACGTCGACCGGGAAGTGCTCGTCCCACGCGCCGGCCGCCACCTCGCGGGCCGCCGCCGCGATCGCCGCGGCCACGTCCGCGTCCAGCACCCCCAGTTCGGCGTTCACCTCGGCGGCGGCGGCCTTGATGCGGCCCAGCGCGGCGATCTGCGCCGGCTCCAAAGGACGTCCCGAGATCGGGAAGTTCTCCACCGCCCGCTGGGTCTGCGCGCGCCACCTGGCCCCGGCCGGAACCCGCACCTCGCCCATGGAGTCACGTTCGACCCGGTAGCCCTGTTCGGTCATTCTGGTCACCTCCGGCTGCAACCTACCCATCCGTCAGATTGCAGTCGCCGGAGTGCCCGTCGCATTCCCACCGACCGGCGGAATCTTGCGCCCGCCGGTCCCCGATCACCTGTTGACCAGCAGGTCCCTGCGGGTGCCGGGCTGCCCCTGGGGCTGCTTGACACCCTTGATCCACACCTCGCAGGCGGCGGTGTCGTAGATGACCACCGACAGCCGGGGCTTGTCGAAGACCCGTTCCTCGCCCCGGGCCATGGTGCCCCGGAACTCGAAGTTCAGCGAGCCCGCCTCGGTCACGAAGATCTTGCAGGTGTCGCCGATCGCCCGTACCACCAGCGGGTTGGCGGCGGCGGCCGGCGGCATCGCGGCGGGCCGCCCGGTGGCCGAGGCCGGGCTCTCGCCGGCCGCGGCCCGGCCCGGGCTCTCCTTCATCATCCCGACGATCAGCGCGCCGGTGCCGACGCCGCAGGAGGCGACGGTCGCCGCGATCAGCCCGACCACCACCGCCAGCCGGTAGCGCGGGGTGGCCTGGCGGCGGGCGGCGCGGGGCGCGGACATCGCCCGTTCCAGCCGGTCGACCGCGCGGGCGTGGCTGAGCCGCCGCAGTGGATTCTTCTGCAGCAGCCCGGTCAGCACCGGGGCCAGCGGGCCCGCGTTCTGCGGAGGGGCCGGCTCCTCGTTGGCCAGCGCGCTGAGCGTGGCCATCACGTTGCCCCGGTCGAACGGAGGGCGGCCCTCCAGCGCGGCGTACAGGGTGGCGCCCAGCGACCACAGGTCCGACTGCGGGGTGGCCCGTTCGCCGGCGGCCACCTCGGGTGCCACGTACGCGGGGGAGCCCACGAAGTGCCCCGACTTGGTCAGGTGCGCCGCGCCGGGGGAGAAGGCCAGGCCGAAGTCGGTGAGTACCACCCGGTCACCGTCCAGCAGCACGTTGCTGGGCTTGAGATCGCGGTGGATGATGCCGGAGCGGTGCGCCACCGCCAGCGCGTCCAGCAGTTGCCGGCCGATGTGCGCCACCCGTTCGGGCGGCAGCGGGCCGTCGCGCTCGATGAGCTGCTCCAGGTTGGGCGCCTCGATCAGCTCCATGACGATCCACGGCCGGCCCTGCTCGATCACCACGTCGTAGACCTCGACGATCGAGGGGGTGCGCAGCTGGGCCGGGGCGCGGGCCTCACGCAGGGTACGGCGATAGAAGACCACCCGGTCGTCCTCGCCGAGATCGGCGGGCAGCCTCAGTTCCTTGACCGCCACGGCGCGGTCCAGCAGGTCGTCGTGCCCCCGCCACACCGTTCCGTTGGCACCCTGTCCGATTTCGGAGACCAGCCGATAGCGCGTCGCCAGCACGAGGCGCTCTGACTGAGACATGGCGAGAAAGATACCGGAATGACCCCCTTGTCACTGGGGAGAACGAGTCACCTTCGCCGAAAGAATTGTTGGTCGTCCCTGACCTGCATCGGATGCGTTCTTCGGGGAAGGTAGGGCTGCGCACATCAGAGACGGGCCATCCTGGACGTCCGTCTCCTGTGGGAGGACAGGTGTTGGACGCACAGGAGCGCTCGCTGCCGGCCGGCGTGGTGCCGCTGATGGCCGCAGACCCCTCCGAGGTGGGGTCCTACCGGCTGCTCGGGCGGCTGGGCGCCGGCGGCATGGGGATGGTCTACCTGGGCGAGCCCGCCGCCGATCCTGGTGAGCACCGTCTGGTCGCCGTCAAGACGCTGTATCCGGCGCATTCCCTGGACCCCGAGGCGCGGCGGCGTTTCCGCGCCGAGGCCGCCTACGCGCGTCGGATCGATTCCTGCTGCACCGCCCGGGTCATCGAGGACGGCAGCGCCCGCACCCGCCCGTACCTGGTCACCGAGTTCATCGAGGGGCCGCCGCTGTCGCAGGTCGTGCAGGAGCGGGGGCCGCTGCCGCCGGGCTCGCAGCACGCGGTCGCCATCGGGGTCGCCGACGCGCTGGCCGCCATCCACCGGGCCGGGGTGGTGCACCGCGACGTCAAGCCGTCCAACGTGCTGCTCGCCGACGACGGGCCGCGCATCATCGACTTCGGCATCGCGCACCCGCTGGAGCGGGCCGAGGGCCAGACCCAGGCCGGGGTGGTCATGGGCAGCCCCGGCTGGATCGCTCCCGAACGGCTCACCGGCGGGGCCGCCGGGACGTCCTGCGACGTGTTCGGCTGGGGCCTGCTGGTCGCCTACGCGGCGCTGGGCCGTCACCCGTTCGGGGAGGGCGACGGGGAGCAACTCGCCGAGCGGATCCTCACCATGCCGCCGGATCTGACCGGGATGAAGGAGCCGCTGCGGAGCTTGGCCGAGGCCGCGCTCGCCAAGGACCCGGCGCTGCGGCCGACCGCCGAGGACCTGCTCAGCACCCTGCTCAAGCCCCGTGCCGAGGAGACCGCGGCGCTGGCGGTCGCCGAGCTGTGGACGCCGGCCCCGCCGCAGGCGGCACAGGAGCCGAGGGCGGCAGGGGAGGCCGCCCCGCCGCGCCGCCGGCGTGAGCCGTCCCGGCGGAGGGCGGGCCTGGTCACCGCGGCGGTGTCGCTGGGCGCGGGCGCCTTCGCCGGCCTGTTCGTCGGCAGCGGCCTCATGAACGGTGGCGCGAGCGCCGAGCCGCCGCCCCGCCTGCATGTGACGGTGACCGCCTCCGTGCCCGGGAAGCCCGCGCCGGAGTCCTCCAGGCCCGGCCCGGCGACCGGGCCGGCCGGTGGGCCGATGCGGGATCCCGGCGTCGGTCGGCCGTCGGCCGGCCCCACCTCGGGCACCGAGACGCGGCCGGCGCGGCCCGGGGCGCCCACCCCGCCGCCGGAGGATCCGGCCCCTGAGCCCCGCCCCTCGATCACCGCGCCGCCGGACGAGCCCGAGCCCACGCCGTCGCAGGAGCCCCCCTCCGACGACGGGAACGACAACGACAACGGGAGCGGCAACGGCAACGGAAAGGGCAACGGGAACGGAAACGGAAAGGGGAGTCAGCAGGTGAACGAGGGCAGGGCGCCCGGCGGCGAGGACCGCTGAGGCTCAGCGGCGGCCGATCGTCAGCAGCGGGCCCGTGGTGTCGGCGAAGAAGTCGTTGCCCTTGTCGTCCACCACGATGAACGCGGGGAAGTCCTCCACCTCGATTTTCCAGACCGCCTCCATGCCCAGCTCCGGGTACTCCAGGACCTCGACCTTCTTGATGCAGTCCTGGGCCAGCCGGGCCGCCGGCCCGCCGATCGAGCCGAGGTAGAAGCCGCCGTGCGCCTTGCACGCGTCGGTGACCTGCTGGGACCGGTTGCCCTTGGCGAGCATCACGAACGAGCCGCCGGCGGCCTGGAACTGCTCGACGTAGGAGTCCATCCGGCCCGCCGTGGTCGGCCCGAACGAGCCGCTGGCGTAGCCCTCGGGGGTCTTGGCGGGGCCGGCGTAGTAGACGGCGTGGTCGCGCAGGTACTGCGGCATCGGCTCGCCGGCGTCCAGCCGCTCCTTGATCTTGGCGTGCGCGATGTCGCGGGCGACCACCAGCGGGCCGGTCAGCGACAGCCGGGTCTTGACCGGGTACTTGGTCAGCTCGGCGCGGATCTCGTCCATCGGCCGGTTGAGGTCGATGCGGACGACGTCGCCCTCGAGCTGGTCCTCGGTGGTGTCGGGCAGGTAGCGGGCCGGGTCGGTCTCCAACTGCTCCAGGAACACGCCCTCGGCGGTGATCTTGGCGACGGCCTGCCGGTCGGCGCTGCACGAGACCGCGACGGCCACCGGGCAGGACGCGCCGTGCCGGGGCAGGCGCACCACGCGCACGTCGTGGCAGAAGTACTTGCCGCCGAACTGGGCGCCGATGCCCAGCTTCTGGGTCAGCTCGAACACCTGCTGCTCCAGCTCCAGGTCGCGGAACCCGTGCCCGGACATCGAGCCCGAGGTCGGCAGCCCGTCCAGGTAGTGCGCGGAGGCGTACTTGGCGGTCTTGAGCGCGTACTCGGCGCTGGTGCCGCCCACCACGATGGCCAGGTGGTACGGCGGGCACGCGGCGGTGCCCAGGGAGCGGATCTTCTCCTCCAGGAAGGCCATCATCCGCTTGGGGTTCAGGACGGCCTTGGTCTCCTGGTAGAGGAACGACTTGTTGGCGCTGCCGCCGCCCTTGGCCATGAACAGGAACTTGTAGGCCTCGCCCGGGGTGGCGTACAGCTCGATCTGCGCGGGCAGGTTGCTGCCGGTGTTCTTCTCCTCCCACATGCTCAGCGGAGCGAGCTGGGAGTAGCGCAGGTTGAGCTTGGTGTAGGCGTCGTACACACCGCGCGACAGGTGCTCTTCGTCGCGGCCGTCGGTGAGCACGTGCTGGCCGCGCTTGCCCATGATGATGGCCGTGCCGGTGTCCTGGCACATGGGTAGCACCCCGGCTGCGGCGATGTTGGCGTTCTTGAGCAGGTCCAGCGCGACGAAGCGGTCGTTGGGGGAGGCCTCGGGGTCGTCGAGGATCCGGCGGAGCTGGCGCAGGTGGGCCGGGCGCAGCAGGTGCGAGATGTCGTGGACGGCGGTCTCGGTGAGCAGCCGCAGCGCCTCCGGTTCGACCTGGAGGAACGTCCGGCCTCCCGCCTCGAACGTCGACACCCCGTCGGCGGTGAGCAACCGGTACTCGGTCTCGTCCGGGCCGGTCGGCAGCAGATCGGTATAGGAGAACTCAGCCATCGTCACGTTCCTCGCATCACGCCAGTGGCAGGGGCGTCCCTCAGGTTACGACGCGCCCGGGACGGTGTTGCGCGGGGCCGGCGAACCGCAGGCCGGACCGCCGGTCGGGCCGCCGGTCGGGCCGCATCCCCACCGCGACGCCCGCTGCGACCAGCACGGCGCCCGCGAACTCCGCGGCGCCCGGCCGGCCGAGCCCGAGGACCATGGTGGTGATGACGGCGCTGATCGGCAGGACGCCCGCCAGCAGCCCGGCACGGTCGGCGCCCAACCTGCCCAGCGCGTCGTACCAGAGGAAGAACGCCACAGTGGTGACGACCACGGCCAGGTAGCCGAGCGCGGCGGCCTCCCCGGCGGTCGGCACCCGCACCAGGGCGCGGCCGTCCACCAGCAGCCCGAGGGCCACCAGCATCGGCACGGCCAGTGCCGCCGAGTAGGCCGACACCCGCAGCGGCCCCAGCCGGGGCAGCAGCGGGACGGCCAGCAGCGAGAAGCACAGCTCGCCGGCGAGCGCCCCCAGAGACAGCAGTACCCCGGCCGGGTCGCCGCCGCCCAGCCCGGTGGCCAGGCCGGCGCCGGCCGCGACGACCACGGCGGAGGCCACCACCCGGGCGGCGGGGCGGCGGCGTTGCTGGAGCGGCCCGGCCACGGCCAGCAGGACCGGCACGGTGGCGATCACCGTGCCCACGGTGGCGGGGCCGGTGTGCTCGGTGGCCGCCACCACGAACGCGTTGAAGGCCACCAGCCCGGTCGCCGCCAGCGCCGCCAGCAGCGCCCACTCCCGCCCCGTCGGCCGGATCGCCGGCCGCCCCCGCTCCATCAGCCGGACCACGGCCAGCAGCAGCGCGGCGGCGACGGTGTAACGCAGCGCCTGCCCGCCGAAGAGCGGATACCCGCCGATGGTGGCCGAGACGGCGGTCAGCGTCCCGACAAGGAACATGGCGGCCGCCGCCTCGGCGGCGCCGCGCGGCCCGGTGGCCGGGGATCTGGTGGAGGAGGTCATGGCATGTCACGCTAGGAGCCGATTGGACCGGGAGACAGGACCAATCGACCCGCGAAAACCCGGACCAACCCTCCCCGGAGAGCGATGTGACGGACCTGCATCTGCCCCTGGACCCGGCGGCCGGACGGCTGTCGGCGCAGCTCGCCGCCGGGCTGCGCGCCGCGGTCCGCGACGGCCGGCTGGCCGGTGGAACCAGGCTGCCCTCCAGTCGGGACCTGGCCCGTGACCTGGGCGTCTCCCGCGGGGTCGTGGTCACCGCCTACGAGCAGTTGGTCGCCGAGGGATTCCTGGTCTCGCGGCGCGGCGACGGCACCCGGGTGGCGCCGCTGGCCCGGCCGGACCTGCCGCCGCTGCGGTCGGCCCCCGTCTGGCCGGACGAGGAGCCCGCCGCGCGGGCCGGGACAAGCCCGTGCGACCTGCGGCCGGGCCCGGACCTGTCGGCGTTCCCCCGGGAGCTGTGGGCGGCGGCGATCCGGACGGCGCTGCGCACGATCCCCAGCGACGCGCTGTCCTACCCGGAGCCGAGCGGGGCCGCCGAGCTGCGCGGCGAGCTGGCCGGATACCTGGGCCGGGTGCGGGCCGCCCACGCCGTCCCCGAGCGGATCGTCGTGATGAACGGGGTCGCACACGTGATCTCCTCGGTCGTCCGGCTGCTGGCGGCGGCCGGGCACACGGTGCTGGCGGTGGAGGACCCGTCCGGCCACCGGCAGCCGCCGATGCTGGAGGCCGCCGGGGTCGGGCTGGTGCGGATCCCGGTGGACGCCCACGGCATCGACGTCGCCGCGCTGGCCGCCTCCCCGGCCCGCGCGGTGCTGGTCACCCCGGCGCACCAGTACCCGACCGGGGTGGTGCTGGCGCCCGGCCGCCGGGCCGAGCTGATCCAGTGGGCCCGCGCGGTGAACGGCCTGGTCATCGAGGACGACTACGACGCCGAGTTCCGCTACGACCGCAGTCCGGTGGGCTGCCTGCAGGGCCTGGCGCCCGAGCGAGTGGTGCTGGCCGGGTCGGTGAGCAAGTCGCTGGCCCCGGCGCTGCGGCTGGGCTGGGCGGTCGTCCCGGCCTCGCTGGCCGAACGGCTGCGAATGCACCGGATGAACACCGACATCGGCGGGCCCGTCCTCGAACAGCACGCGCTGGCGCACCTGCTGGCCTCCGGCGCCTACGACCGGCATCTGCGGGCGATGCGGCGCCGGTACCGCGCCCGCCGTGACGCGCTGGCCGGCGCGCTCGCCGCCCGCCTGCCGGACGTACGGGTCCAGGGGGTGGCGGCGGGGCTGCACCTGTACGTCGAACTGCCCGCCGGGTGCGACGAGGAGAAGGTGGTCGCCGAGGCCGCCCACCACGGCCTGCTGCTGCAGGGCGCCGCCCCCATGTGGTCCAGGCCGGCAAAGCCCGCCCTGGTCATCGGCTATGCGCGGGTAAACGAGACCCGGCTGAGGTCCGCGGTGGACATCCTGGATCGGGTGATTGCCCGTGGCATTCACGGGTAGGAGGGGGCGACCAGACGGAAGAGGGGTGACGGATGAGTCTGGACGAGACGGCTCGCCAGCTCAAACTGGCCGTGCACGACGCACAGGTGGCGTTCGACTGTGTGGGGCTGGGCGATCTGGAGCGGGCGCAGGAGCACGTGATCACGGCACGTGCGGCGGTGGACGCCGCGGCCCTGTCACTGCAGCAGGCGCTGCACAGCCTCAGTCCCGAGGAGGCCTCCGCCCAGGGCGAGCAGGCGGTGGCCGCTCTGGAGGAACGCCACTCGGCCTAGCAGGCCCGGTCAGCCGGTCACGGTGGCCGGGCGTGCCGCGGTGACCGGCTGCGGGGCGAAGCCCCGGGCCAGCACGACGATCGTCGCGACCAGTGCGGCGGGTACGACGAAGGCCAGCCGCAGTCCGTCGGTCGCGCTGAGCGGTGCGACGGCCCCCACCACCGCCGCGCCCAGCACGAAGCCCACGTAGTTGAAGACGTTCAGCCGGGCCACCGCCACGCCCAGCCCGGTCGGGTCGACCCGACCGGCGGCCGAGAACGCCACCGGGGCGACGACGGCGAGCCCGAGCCCGGCCACGGCGAAGGCGGCGATGGCGGCGGCGGCGTTGGGGGCCGCCACGACACCGATCATCCCGAGCAGCCCCACCAGCCCGCCGAGCCTGACGATCAGGACGCCCCCGTGGCGGCGCACCGCCAGGTCCGCGGCGGCCCGGCTGGCGACCATGGCGATCTGGTACGCCACGTACCCGAGCGGGGCGGCGTAGTCGCCGGCGCCGAGCTCGTCCTGCAGGTACTTGGCGCTGTAGTTGGAGACGGCGGCGTCGGCCAGGTAGAAGACCCCCATGGCCGCGCCCACGACGAGGACCGGACGCCAGGGCACCCGCCTCGCCGCCGCCTTGAGCTCCTCGGCGCTCGGTCCTGTCCCTTCCTCGTCCTTGCGCAGCAGCCGCGGGCCGGTGGCCAGCGCCACGGCCACGCCCAGCACGGAGGGGACGACGAAGCCCGCCAGCAGCGTCAGGTCCAGCCGGTTGGCCAGCGCCACCCACAGCCCGCCGAGGATGCCGGCCACGCTCCACACCGCGTAGAAGCCGGTCAGCAGGCTCACCCCGTACCGCCGCTCGACCGCCACCGCCTGCGCGTTCATGCCCGCGTCCACCGCGCCGACGAACAGCCCGAACAGCGCCACGGCCGCGTACAGCGGCAGCACCTCGCCACCGGTCAGACCGACCAGCGTCACGGCGACGCACACCCCCGGCTGCGCGACGCGCAGCACCGGCCCGCTGCCGAGCCGGGCGAACAGGGCGCCCGCCACCACGCTGCCCACCCCGGCGATCAGCGGCACCAGCAGCAGCACCAGTGCCAGCGCCCCGTCACTGAGGCCATGCGCGTCCTGGACCTGCGGCACCCGGGTCACCAGCGTGGCGAAGCACAGCCCCTGGACCGCGAACGCGGCGTACGCCGACAGCCGGGCCTGGCGGTCCCGTGAGCCCATGGGCGTTCCTCCGGGTCGGGCGATGAACATGAAGGAGATTCACGTCAGCGTAGGGAGCGCGGATCGCCGGGGTCAATGGCGGGGGAACGCTATCGTCTAGGTGTGGAAGTCCCTTGGCGCCCGGTTCCCGCGGAGCCGGTGACGCGCGTGCACGACCTGCGCGCCTCCGACGCCGACCGCGAGCGGGTGGCGCAGGTGCTCTCCGAGGCGCTCGCGGACGGGCGGCTCACCATCGAGGAGCACGCCGAGCGCACCTCCCTGGTCTACTCGGCCCGCACACTGGGCGAGCTGACCGGCCTCACCGGCGACCTGACCCCCGCCGAGGCGCAGCCCATCCTCGTCGACGACCGGCCCCTGCAGGCCACCTTCGGCTCCCTGCGGCGGGAGGGACGCTGGGTGATGCCGGTGCGGCTGCCGCTGCTGGCCCTGTTCGGCACCGTAGAACTCGACCTGCGCGAAGCCATCCTGCAGCGCCGCCACGTGGTGCTGGACTCGCTGGTGCTGTGCGGGCGCATCCGGCTGCTGGTCCCGGACGGCGTACGGGTGGACGTGACGGGCCGTAGCATCCTGAGCACCCGCGAGGTGCGGGTCAGGCCCGCCGACGACGGGCCCACCGTGGAGATCAGCGGACGGATGGTCCTGGGCTCGGTGCGGGCCCGCGCCCCCCGACGCACGCTGCGTGAGAGGATGCGCGGCCGGCTCCGCAAGGAGCCCTGACCACCCGCCCGCCGGGGGCCGGGCCGGCCGGACCGGGCTAGACCGCCTGGTCGAAGTTGATCGCGCTGTAGGCGCGCAGCTTGCCCAGTTGGTGCTCGCTCTCCACCTTGCGGATGGTGCCGCTGCGCGAGCGCATCACCAGCGAGTGGGTGACCGCCGTGCCCTTGCGGTAGCGCACCCCGCCGACCAGCTCGCCGTCGGTGATGCCGGTGGCGGCGAAGAACACGTCGTCGGAGGTGACCAGGTCGTCGGTGGTCAGCACCCGTGACAGGTCGTGCCCGGCGTCGAGGGCCTTGCGCCGCTCGGCCTCGTCCTGCGGCCACAGCCGGCCCTGGATGACCCCGCCCATCGCCTTGACCGCGCAGGCGGCGATGATGCCCTCGGGGGTGCCGCCGATGCCCAGCAGCATGTCCACCCCGGTGCCCTCGCGGGCCGCCATGATCGCGCCGGCCACGTCGCCGTCGGTGATGAACTTGATCCGGGCGCCGGCCTCGCGGATCTCCTTGACGATCGCCTCGTGCCGCGGCCGGTCCAGGATCACCACGGTCACGTCCTCCACCGAGGACCCCTTGGCCTTGGCCACCGCCCTGATGTTGTCGCCGATCGGCCGCTGGATGTCCACCACGTCGGCCGCCTCCGGGCCGGTGACGAGCTTCTCCATGTAGAAGACCGCCGACGGGTCGTACATCGAGCCCCGGGCGGCCACCGCGATCACCGCGATGGCGTTCGGCATGCCCATCGCGGTCAGCCGGGTGCCGTCGATCGGGTCGACCGCGACGTCGCACTCGGGGCCGCCGCCGTCCCCCACCTCCTCCCCGTTATAGAGCATGGGGGCGTTGTCCTTCTCGCCCTCGCCGATGACCACGACGCCCCGCATGGACACCGTGTTGATCAGCTGGCGCATGGCGTTGACGGCCGCGCCGTCCGCGCCGTTCTTGTCGCCGCGGCCCACCCAGCGGGCGGCGGCCATGGCGGCGGCCTCGGTCACCCGGACCAGCTCCATGGCCAGGTTGCGGTCGGGAGCGGCCGGCTCCGTGGCGAGCGGGGACGGGACGGGCGTGGTGTCGGACCTGGCGGACATGGCAGACATGCGTTACAGCCCTTTCGGTCGGCAGGTGCTTGGAATTCTCCGTTCGACCGGCCGGGCCTGCAAAATTGGACCAGACCAACCGACGGCGCTGGTGACGAGGGGGACCTACCCCCGGTACGGCGGTTCTCCCCCACGCCCCGCCGTTTCGATCAGATGACGGGCCGTAGCGAGGAATCGTTGCCACCGCCGCTTAGGGCGTAATCTCTGCTTCCATGAGCAGCGACATCCATGTGCCGCCCGGCGAGTCCGGGACGGGCGGTGCCGCCGGGGACACCGACCGGGGCCCGGTCGGCGGCGAGCCTGCGGTGCGGGTCTCCGACCGCGGGGCCGCCACCCGCAGCGCCCTGCTTGCCGCGGCGCGGGACGTCTTCGCCGAGTCCGGGTTCGCCCAGGCCGCGGTGACCGACATCGTCGCCCGCGCGGGCGCCAGCGTCGGCAGCCTCTACCACCACTTCAACGGCAAGGCCGACCTGTACCTGACCCTGTGGGAGGAGTTCCAGGTCCGCCAGCAGGAACGCACCCGCGAGGCGGTGCACGCCGCCCGCGCCGCCGGCGAGAACGACCCGATGCAGCTGTTCATCGCGGGCGCCACCGCCTACCTCGACGGCTGCCTGGCCGACCGGCGGATCGCCCGGCTGTTCATCCGGGGCGACGGCCCGCCCGGATTCGACCGGGTGATGCAGAAACGGCTGCGCAAGTGGGCCCGCCGCAATGCGGCACTGTTCCACACCCCCGACGGCGGGGTGGACGAGCCGCTGGTCACCGTGCTCACCGGCGCGATGGCGGCGGCCGTGACGGAGATCTCCCTCGGCGAGGACGAGGCGGCCTCCCGGCGGCTGGCCTCCGACATCATGACCATCATCGGCACGATCCGGAACCCCCGTGCGGAGCAGTCCTGAACGTGCGCGATCCTGGCAGGGTGACCGACAAGACCTCCCAGCAGCCCGTCGACTCCGCGCGAACCGCAGCTCGGCAGGCCGCCGCGGGCCCCGCCGCGGCGGCCGAGGGGCCGTACGAGGTGACGCCCGGGGTCTACAAACGGCTGACCACCGGCCTGGGCGGCTACAGCATCGCGATGCTGTCCTGCCTGCTGATCGTCGGCCTGATCGCGCTGATCACTCCGCGTGAGCACAAGGAGACCCTGCCGACCGCCGACTACGGCAACCACCTGTTCGCGCTGCGCAACAAGGCCCCCTACACCCCGTACGCCCCCCAGGGCCTGCCCTTCACCTGGCGGACCACCAGTTCCCGGGTGTCCGGCCTGGACGGCGAGGGGCCGGTGGCCTGGCACCTGGGCATGGTGACGCCGTCGGAGGAGTACGCGGCGCTGGAGCAGAGCGACGAGCGGCCCGTCGGCGAGTACCTGTGGCGGATGACCAACTCCCGCGAGCCGGTCGGCGTCCAGCAGGTCGCCGGGCAGACCTGGCAGCGCTACTACCGCAAGGACAAGGACCAGCGCTCGCTGGTGCGCACGCTGCCCGGGCTCACCCTGGTGGTCACCGGCACCGCCTCCTACGAGGAACTGGCCGTGCTGGCCGCCGCCCTCAAGCCGCAGCCCAAGAACGGCGCGTCCGCGTCCCCGTCGGCCCCGGCCGCGAGCACGTCTCCATCGGCCACACCGGCGGACCGGCCCTGAGCCCGGATTCGCCGGCCCTGAGCAGGAGGGGCCGCTAGAAGGGGGTGGGCTCGGGCCCGGCTCCGTTCCCGGGCTCGGCCATCGCCGCGGCGAGCCGGGCGCGGGCCCCTTCCAGCCACTCCTCGCAGATCTCGGCGAGCTTCTCGCCGCGTTCCCAGAGGTTCAGCGACTCCTCCAGCGTGAGCCCGCCGGCCTCCAGCCGCCGCACCACGTCGGCCAGCTCGTCCCGGGCCTGCTCGTAGGAGGGCCTGTTGTCGTCCGTCACGGCGTTCAGCCTAGTCGGCGGGCCCCTCGACGGTGGTGCGCAGCCGCCCGTCCGGCAGCCTGATCAGCAGCTCGCCGCCCTTTTCCGCCTCCGCCGCCGACCGCAGCACCGCCCCGTCCGGCCGCTGCACGATGGCGTAGCCGCGGTCCAGCGTGGCGGCGGGGGACAGGGCCAGTAGCCGCGCCCGGGTGTGGGACAACTGGTCGCCGGCCCGGTCCAGGGCGCCCGACAGGCAGCGGCGGGCCCGGTCGCGCAACGCCAGCACCTGCTCGGCCTTGCGCTCGACCTCCCGCACCGGGTCGGCCAGCGCGGGCCGGGACCGCGTCGCCTCCAGCCAGGCCCGCTCCCGCTCCACCCGGCCGGACAGGCAGCGCCGCCCCCGGTCCCGCAACTGCCGGACGAGCTGGACCTGCTCGCGGACGTCCGGGACGACCTTCTTGGCCGCGTCGGTCGGGGTCGAGGCCCGCACGTCGGCGACCAGGTCCAGGATCGGGCTGTCCTGCTCGTGCCCGATCGCGCTGACCACCGGCGTGCGGGCGGCGGCGACGGCGCGGACCAGGGCCTCGTCGGAGAACGGCAGCAGGTCCTCCATGGCCCCGCCGCCCCGGGCGATGATGATCACTTCGACCTGCGGATCGGCGTCCAGCCCGCGCAGCGCCTCCAGCACCTCGCCGACGGCGTGGGAGCCCTGCACGGCGGTGTTCTCGACCCGGAACCGCACGGCCGGCCAGCGGCGCCGCGCGTTCTGCAGCACATCGTGCTCGGCGTCGGAGTCGCGCCCGCAGATCAGCCCGACCGTCCCTGGCAGGAACGGCAGCGGCCGCTTGCGCTCGGGCCGGAACAGCCCCTCGGCGGCCAACACCTGCTTGAGCCGCTCCAGCCGGGCCAGCAGCTCGCCGACGCCGACCGGGCGGACCTCCAGCGCGCTGAGCGAGAAGGTGCCCCGGTTGACCCAGAAGTCCGGCTTGGCGTGGACGACCACCCGGGCGCCGTCGGTCACCGCCGGCCCGGCGGCCTCGAACACCGCGCGGGGGCCGACCACCCGCACCGACATGTTGGCCACCGGGTCACGCAGCGTCAGGTAGACGGTGCCGGCGCGCCGGTTGAGCTCGGTGATCTGGCCCTCCACCCAGATGCGGCCCAGCCTGCCGACCCAGCCGGACACCGCGTTCAGCACGGTCCGCACCGGTACCGGGGACTCGGCCGAGGTCTCCATCGCCATGTCCGGCAGCCTAACCGCGTGACCGGCCCCACGATGAACGCTTAGCAAGGCTAAGTTAGCTTGGCTAAGTATCTAAGAGGTGATCGTGGGCCGCAGCGAGCTGGAACTCGCCGAGGAGTTCAACCTGCGGATGCGCGCGGTGGTGCTGCTGCGCCGGGTTAGCGCCGACCAGCCGGTCACCTCGCAGCAGACGGCGGTGCTGGGCTCGCTGACCGACGGCGGCCCGCCGCGGGCCCGTGGCCGGGCAAGCCGATGCCGGGGACGCGCCGAGCGGCGGCGTTCCCGGCATCGGCTGTCGTCTCAGGCGGTGCCGTTGAGCTTGGCGATGCGGTTCTCGTACTTCAGAAACCGGGGGCTTTGTGACCTGCGGCGATGATCGCGGTTGCCGTCTGACCTGCCGATACGGGTTACCTGGGGATACCGGCGGATACCCGCTATTACCGCGTCGATGTGCCCTCGATGTGCCCCCGGTATCCGCCGGTAAGTCGCCCCGGGGCGGGGCCCGACCAGCCTGCGCACTGGGCCGACATGAGGTTCAATGGAACAGCCCCCGACCCGTCGGGGCCGGGGGCTGTTGCGCAACCAGGGGGACGGTCAGCTGTTCCGGATGCCCTTCAGGAAGCTGCCCAGAGCGGTGCGCGAGACGGCCAGCGCCGGGCCGTCGGGGTCCTTGCTGTCCCGGATCCCGACGGCCTGGCCCAGGTCGGCCACCTCGACGCACGCGTCGTTCCCGCCACCGCTATGGCTGCTCTTGCGCCACTGCGGGCGTGGGCTGGGGAAGTCGCCCATCACATCTCCTTCATGGTGGTGCGGATAAGGTCCGCCGAATCCGACTCGGTCAGCGCGAATTCGGCGATGCGGTCGTACATCAAACTACAAGCTCTGACCTGCGATATGTCCTCCTCGTATCGACTGCCCGCCATGGTCTCCAGGTAGGCGACCGACAGGTCCACCACCGAACTCTCATCGAACTCGAACAAGACCACCCCACCAGTGCCCATCGACGGATAGTCACCCGCCGAGATCGGCACAACCCGGATGGACACGTTCGGGCGCTGGCCGGCGTGCAGCAGCGCGCCGAGCTGGCCACGCATGATCTCCCGGCCACCGACCGGACGACGGATGACCTCTTCAGCCAGCAGCACCTCCAGGCGTGGCGGCTTCTGGCGGGTCAGCATCGCCCGACGGGTGACACGGACCTGGACGCGCCGGTCGATCTCGGCGTCCGACTCGTCGGGGAAGTGGCGGCGGATCAGCGTGCGGGCGTAGTCCTCGGTCTGGAGCAGGCCGGGCACGAGCTGGACCTGCCAGATGCGGATGCGGTCGGCGGCGTACTCAAGTTCGGCGTAGCTCCCGGAGAGCACATCGCCGAAGGACGCCCACCATCCGCGCTGGCGGACGTCGCGGACGAGCTGGAGCAGCGCGAGCTTGACCGCCTGGTCGACGCCGCCGTAGGTCGCCAGGATCGCTTCCACGTCCCCTGTCTTGGGGATCTGCCTTGCCGTCTCCAGCTCGGACAGCTTCGACTGCGGCCAGCCGAGGGCGGTAGCGGCGCGGTCCATGGTCAGACCGTTCGCCTCGCGGAGCTTGCGCAGTTCGGCCGCCAGCCGACGTTGCCGGGTGGTGGGTCCGTGCTCGGTCATGCGAGCACGCTACGCCCGTACCGGTGGGTAGCAATACGGGCACTGAGAAGCGAAGAAAATCGAAACGTTTCTTGTGATCAATGAAGGATTCGTGCATGGTGAAGGGGCAGCCGCACCGGCTCCCGAGAAGGGATCGGCGCGGCTGCCCCTGACACGAAGCGGCCCCGGCCGGTGCGCTATCACCGAGTCCGGGACCTGACCAGGATGGAGGTCCTGGCTGTCATGAATCGTACCGAGGAACGCGCCCCCGTAACGCCCGCACCCTGGACGGTGCACACCACCACCGCCGAGCAGCACCTGGCCGCGATCCGCCGCGACCACCCCCGCGCGGTCGTGTGGCTCGGTGAGGCGACCGGCGCCTGGTGGGCGCTCCCCGCCGGAGCCGACTCCGAGTGCCTGGTGTCCGCCGCCAGCCTGAGCGCGCTGCGCTACGAGCTCGGCGAGTACTACGCCCGGCACCCCCGTTCCCCCCGTCCGGCGCCCGCGCGTCCGACCCAGCGCCGCGCGCCGGCCGGGGCCACCTCCCAGACCCCTCGCCCGGCCCCGGCCCAGCAGCCCCGGCCCGGTGAGGGTGGCGCGGTGGCGCGGTCGACGCCGACCACCGACCCCGTGGCGTCCCGCCCCACCGCGCCCACCAGCCCGACGGACGAGGCCTACGTCCCCCGCCACAGCCGCCGTGCGGAGGGCTGGCCGGTCGAGTCCAGCGCCAGCCCGCCCGCGCAGCCGCACCGCCGCAATGGCATGTGGCGGCTCGGCGAGCGGCTCGGACTCGTCCAGGCGGCGGCATGAGCGACGACGCGCTGGTCTACCGGGTCGACGCCGCGCCACCCGAGCGGTGGTGCGAAGCGGCGATCCACGGCGACCACCCGATTCCCGCTGTGGTGCGAACGCCAGAGCGTGAGCTGTGGTGCGCGATCCACTGGTGGCCGCGCGAGGGCGACCTGAAGCGCGAGGGGTGGACGGTGGAGTACTCGCCGGCTGCTCAGGCGCGGCTCGCGCTCGGTCGGCTCGGCATCGTATAGAGCTGGGGCGGCGGCAGGTACAGCCTCGCGGGGAGGGCCGCCGCCCCTCGAAGCGCGGGCCCGCCGGCTCCCTGGGAGGGGAGGACCGGCGGGCCCGCCCCTTGGAGGTGACCATGGACAGGGATGAGCGCCGCAGGATCTCCGAGCGGGCCGCCGCGTTCGGGGTGTGGCTGGACAACTTGCCGAAGGTCGGCCACCCGGACCACGGTGACCCGGAGATCGCCGAGCGAGCGCTGGCCGCGTTCGAGGAGCGGCGGCCGGGAGCTCGCGGCGAGCAGGACGAGCAGCCCGACGCCTGACCCCCATCGGGCAGGCCGTACCCGATGACGAGCACCTGGAGGTGACCATGAACCACTCGTGGAACTGCGACTACGTCCGATACCCGAACGCCGAGGACAAGGAGTGCCATTGCAACGACTTGTCCATGGTGGATGAGGACGCCTGCCTGGGGTGTGGGAGCAGCGACGGCTGCTCCTGCAACGAGCCCTGATCCCCGGACGCGACGAAGCGGCCCCGCCCCCAGCGAGGGGAGCGGGGCCGCTTCGTGTGAACCGCCCAGCAGTGCCGTGCGTCACAGGTCCGAACCCCTCACCCTGGAGCACCCCCATGAGCGAGCCCACCACCCGCCACCAGAAAGCCGGGGCCATCATCACAGCCGGCATGATCGTCATCCTGGTGGTATGGGCGCTGGCCGCCGGCCGGGACGAGTCCGCCGCCCCACCCCCCGTCGACCTGCCACTCATCACCAGCCCGACACCCTCCCCCACCGAGACCGCTCTAACAGCCCTCAGCGACCGTGAGCGCGCCTTCCTGGAAGAGATGGGGGAAGAGGAGCCCTACACCAGCGAACACAAGGGAACCCTCGGGAACGGGTGGTATGCATGCACCGGCGATGACCGCGACTACCTCGCCGGCGACGAGTTCCCGGACGTGGACGGTCCCCCCACGGCGAAGATCCTGCGCGACAACCCCGACGAATCGTTGTACGAGGCGGCGATCACCCACCTGTGCCCCAAGTACCTGCCGCTGCTGAAGAAGGAGCAGAAGCGCCTGGAGGGCTCTTTCGAGGACGGGACGTGGGAGGTCGGTGAGGACATCAAGCCGGGCACCTACCGCACCGACGGTGGAGTGACCGACTGCTACTGGGAACGGTCGACAGGTGGCGGCGACACGATCGACAACAACTTCGTCACCAACGCTCCGAAGGGCGTGACCGTGACCATCGCACCGAGCGATGGCGGGTTCACCAGCCGGGACTGCGGTCTGTGGTTGCGGGTGGACTGAGAGCAGGAAGACGGCCCCGCCCCCGGGGAATCGGGGCGGGGCCGTTCTGTCGGCAGGGGCTGCTACGGGCGCGGCCCGGCCGGACGGTTCGGCAGGGCGTACACGCCCAGCGCACCCAGCCCGACCAGGACCAGGTCCACGATCTCCGAGGTGGTCAGGGTGTCGTCGCCGATCGCCAGGTTCAGCGCGACGCCGACCGCGGCCAGGGCGGCCACGATGAACTTCGTGTAGGCAGAGACTCGCATCTCGATCTCCTTACTTGTGGACCCGCAGGAGCACGGGCCACGTCTTGGGGCCGACGATCCCGTCAGCCTCGATGCCGCCCCACTCCTGGACGGCCTTGACCGCGCGCTCCACGGTCGCGTCGAACCCGCCCTCGATGCCGCCCACCTCCGGGTGCGAGCGGGCCAGCAGCAAAGAGCGCAGGGTCTGCATGTCCTCGGACGGCTTGGCGCCCTTGCCGAGGGTGGGCAGCTTCTTCACCATGTCCTCCGTCCAGTTCTTCGCGGGGGCGCCCGTGAGGGTGCCGTCCCGGACCAGCCGGTACAGCCGGTCGCCCGGGCAGCTGGTCGAGATGAAGTCGCGGTGGCCGCGGATCCCCGACCCCAGGCCCTTGCCGCGCAGCCACGCCCGCAACTCCTTGAAGGCGCGGATCTGCCCGGCGGTGGGGTCCTCGCCCGGCCCGCTCATGAACGTCACCGACGTCCACGTGGTGTTGCCACCAGGCTGGGCCGCCTGGGCGCGCTGCCAGCCGCGGCCCTCCATGACGATGGAGTGCGGACAGACGGCAAACCCGTAGCCCACGTCAATCCACCCGTTGGCCCGCATGTGGAAGTCGCGGGTCTGGTCCCAGTAGCGGCGGCACGCCGAGTGCGGCTTGCTGGCCAGGCCCTGATTCGAGCCGTCGTAGTGGACGACCAGCCCCGCATCACAGGGGGCAAACGGAGCCGGGGTCGCACCCCAGCCGAACACCGAACGCCGCTCGAACTCCATCAGCCGTCCTCTCGCACACACGTCGTCGTCTCACGCGGGCCACCGGGCGTCATCACGGTCACCTGCTCGCGCCGCCACCCGGGCGGACACGCCGGACCCGGCGGCCCGGACGGGCCCTGCTCGCCAGGCGGCCCAGGCTCACCGCGCGGACCGGCCGGACCCTGCTCGCCCGGGTCACCTTTTGGGCCCGCCGGCCCCGCCTCCCCCTGCTCGCCGCGCTGGCCCGCAACACCCGGCGCCCCGGACGGCCCCGCCGGACCGGCCGGACCCCGCGGCCCCGCATCACCCTGAGCACCGGCCGGGCCGGTCTCCCCAGTCGGACCCTGCTCACCGGGCGGCGGCGTGGGCACCGGCACCCGGGGCTCACCGCCCATCTCCCGCACCTGCTCGGCCAGGGTCGCCCGGTCGCGCTCCAGCTGCCCGATCCGCTGGTCCTGGTCGAGCAGCAGCGACGCGATCACGATCAGGACGAGCGTCGCGCCGGCCGCGATCAGCAGCGGCGGCCCCACCATCCGCGCCCGGCTCATGCCCGGCCCCGGCTGATCACATAGAACTGGAGCAGCATCAGCGCCAGTGGTGCCAGCAGCGCGGTGAAGATGGCGGTGAGGGTCATCCGCCGGTCGGCCGCGCGCTGCCGCTCGGCGTTCTCCCGCTGCTCTCGCTCGGCGTCCAGCCGAGCGGACAGGGCCGCGATGTCGGCCGCGAGCTCGTCATGCTCGCGGCGGGCGCCCTCGACGTGTGCCTGGTAGAGCGCCAGCGGGGTCATGGTGTCGATGCGCGCGGACAGGGCGGCGGACCGCTCGCGGAAGTCCGTCTTCGCATCGGCCAAGCTGCGGGAGAGCTCACCGGTGGTCGGCTCATGCACCGGGCCCCCTCACGGTGCTCATACGGCGACCTCGTACTGGCCCCACATGCGGATCGCGTCGCCGGTGTTCGTCACCACCTGCCCGGCGGGGCTGATGTCCGTCATCCGCTCCAGGGACCCGCCAGTGCCCGACTGGGTGTACAGCGGCACGGAGGCGGCAGCCAGCGGCCCCGCCTGGCCGGGGAAGATCCTGCCGGCCGAGGCGTCCTTGAGAGAGCAGTCGACCCACTGCTCATTGCCGGTCCTGGGCCCGGTCGCCGGGAGCGTCATCGACAAGTTCCCGAGCGCGGACGTCGACGTGGAGCCGTAGACGATCTCGGCGTAGAAGGTGACCAGGCTGCCCCACCTCGCCCACCGGCCCGTCGCGCTGCCGTTGCCGGCGCCGAAGTTCTGGATGCTGCCGAGCAGCTGCGGGGTGTAGGTGGACCACTCGCCGATCTGGATGCTGGAGATCCACCCGGCCGGCGCCGACGACTCGTAGATGCTGAACCGCTTGGTGTCCAGCAGGTACACGCACATGCCGCGCTGTGGGCTGGTGATCGCCGCGTCCCGGGCAGTCCCGCTGGCGAACACCATGACCGTCTGATCCTGGAGGTAGCCCTGGATGAACGGCTCGGTGACCGTGTCCCCAGGCTGCCAGTCCCGCCAGCCAGATCCCATCTCTATCCCCTCCTGCTTGGCAACGGAACCGGACGCCGCCGCGCGGCCCGTAGGGCGGGCGTGCGGCGGATACGGACGTGGTGGCGGCGGTCCAGGCCGGGTGGCGACAGCTGCGGCGGCGGAGCCACCCCGTCCAGCGCCTGCTGAAGCGTCCACCGCGTCCGCCACGTGCTGTCGTCGAACTCGTGCGTGATGCCGCGGATCCACACGTCCCGGGTGATGGGTGCGCCGCCGCCGGGTGGGCGCCGGGTGACGTTGATGCGGTCACCGATCTGCCGGCCCAGAGCGTGCGGGTACAGCCCGGCCGGGTCGGCGGTCGGCTCAACGGCAAGCTCGGTGAACCTCAGCTCCGGGGCACGGGCGAGCGCCAGGACGTACTGGGCGTAGGCCAGCGCCTGCGCGTCGGTCTGCATCACCAGGTCGTCACGTTGGTAGGTGCGCTCGAAGTACTCGGTCACCGACACCGAGTCCAGGGCGTTCTGCTCGGACCCGCCGACCCGCGTGATCCGCACCCGGTTGAACATCGTCTCGTGGTCGGCCGAGATGGCCAGGTTGTGGTAGGTGAGGCCGTCGTCGCCGTCGCTGAACACCGCCTGCGCCAGACGCGAGCGGTCCTCGCTCGTAGCCGCCGCCCGCCCCCGGAAAACGACCCGGCCGCCGCCGTCCACGTACAGCTCGCCCAGCTCGGTGTCAGCGGTCAGCTGGAGCTCAGCGAGCGCGTCACCCTCCAGGGTCGTGGCCTGGACGGTGACGCTGCCCGACCCGATCAGCCGGTCGCCGGGGTCCCAGGCGATCGAGTCGAGGATGCGGCCGATGCGGGTACTGGTGGTGTCGCCGGTGCCGGTGGCCGCCACGGGGATGCGCTTGATGTTGCGCAGCACCTTCATGGCGTCGGTGGCGGTCAGCACCGCCGTGGACCAGCCGGGATCCTCCCAGGTGATGCCCCACTCATCGACGTAGCCGCGGAACAGCTCGTAGTACTCGTCATCCCAGACGGCGCGCACCCGCACGGCCCGCATCGGGCGGACCTGGGTGACGCCGTCGCCGTCGACGTAGGGTCCGGCGGCGTTGGTCGGGTCGAATCGTCTGTCGGAGTTGTCCAGGGCGATCGTGCACGTGCCCGGCTCGTAGCGCACCACCGGCGAGTCGATCCGACCGGAATCGCGGCGGATCGTCCCGGACAGCACCCAGTCGGTGATGTCCGTCCAGACGGGATCCTGGCTGGAGTCGCCGCCACCTCCGGCGGGGGCGATCTTCCCGACGCCGATCAGGCCACGGGTCGGGTCATCGACCGTCAGGTAACTGCTGACCGTGCTGGCCCCGCTGGCAAAGGCGACCTCCACGATCAGGCGCGGCATCTGCGTGAGCCCACCCGCCACCGTCTCGACCACCGCCGAGCCCGCCGTGTACGCCTCTGCCGCCGGTCCGGCGGTGACGTCGGTGACGTTCAGCGGCGGCACCACAGGCCGCGGCCGGAACGCACGCCGCGACGCCGGCCGGTAGACGCCCGGCCGGGACGAGCGGGACGGATAGGAGCGGGCCATGGTCAGCCGCCGATCTCCTCGAAGTACAGCGTGCCCGACACGGTGAAGGAGTCGGCCGGCGTGGCCGCCAGCTCGACGGTGAACCGCTCACCGGGCGACAGGACGATCCGCAGCTCCGGCGGCGGCAGGATGACCAGCGGCGCCCGCACGTTCCAGTTCTCGCTGTGCACCGTCGTGATCGTGCCGCCGCTCATCTTCGTGGTGTTGTTGATCTCGACCGTGGACCCGGCCGCCGCGAACCCGGACTGCAGCCGGGCCGGGGTCGCCGTGCCGCCGCCCGACCCGGACGTGGTCGCGCTGGACCCGCGGCGCAGCAGCACCGACAGGCTCTCCTCCTGGGCGTCGCCCACCTCCGTGGACTGCGACAGCACCACCTGGTGGATCACCACGGCCCGGGTGGACGGGGCGGTCAGCTCGAACAGGTCCTGCTGAGCCGTGACGGCCACGCCGGTGAACACGGCGGTGTACATCATTCCGAGACTCATTGCGGCCTCCTCAGCCGTTGGAGATGACGGCGGTGACCGTGGTGTCCGCATCACCGTTCAGGGTGGTCAGGTTCGCCCGCAGGTATCGGGCGGCGCTGCTGAAGGTCACCTGCTGGCAGCCCGCGCCGGGCAGCGCCAGCGTCTCGGCCAGCGCCCAGTCCGTCGTGTTGTGCGAGACCTCCAGGGCCACCTGTACGTCGGTCACTGCCGTGCCGGCGACGGTCACGATTGCGGTGTGCAGCCGGTAGGTGGTGGCCTCGCAGTCCACCACCGCCCCCGGCCCCGGAGTGGCGGCGGCGTCCAGGGACGTGCCAACGACGATTGCCATGAGTCACCTCACGAGTAGGGGGCGAAGCCGCCGGGCGGCGGACGGAACAGGGGACGCCCCAGCCACGACCACGAGCGGGCGCAGCAGGATCGTCCAGGTCAGGACGTTGGCGGTGGACACGGTCCCGGTCCACGCGCCCGGGGTGACGGTGGTGGCGCCGCCGGTGCCGGTCAGCAGGTCGGCCATGGCCAGCGACACCGACCCGCCCAGCCCGATCGGCGTCGGCTGCGCCCGGATCGTGTACCCGGCCGGCGCGGTGTAGGACGGGGTGGAGTCGGTGACCCGCTCGGACACCATGGCCACGGCCACCACCCCGGCCATGGTGGCGCTCGCCGACGGCGAGGCATGCGAGGTGCCCGCGGTGTTCTCGTCGCGCACGGCGTAGGCGTCGATCGGCGTCGCGGTGTCCACGCCGGACCAGACGATCAGGACCGCGGACTGCTTGTTGAGGGTGTCGTGCGTCAGGGTGATCGTGCCCGACTCGCTGCCGTCGCACGGCCGCCAGTAGACGCGGGAGGCGTGGTTGCCGCTGTCGGCGGTGACCGCGTCCAGCAGCGTCCACCCGGCCGGCGGCGTCCACACCGCGGTCGACAGGCCCGACCAGCCCAGCAGCGCCACATGCCCGCTGGACACCGCCGGCCACGTCAGGGGCAACGTGGTGGAGTTGACCGCGTTCGCGGTCGCGGCGACGAAGGCGACGGCCATCACGCCACCCGCACAAACCCGGACGGCAGCCGCACTCTGACCGTGCTCCCGTTCGTTTCCACGTCCACCGAGTGGAAGGTCAGCGGCACGATCTCCTCATCGGTGCTGGCCGCCGCCGGCCGGTAGCAGATCAGCAGCTTGCCCACCGCGTTGTTGTGGGCGCCGCCCGCCGACGGCCACACGATGACATCGACGCTGCCGTCCGCAGTGCCCGCGTCGTCGTCCACCACCCAGGCGACCCCGGCCAGGACCTGCCGCACGTAGCCGGTGAAGTCACATTCAGCGTTCCCTCCGGACAGCACCGACGCCAGGGTGTCGTGATCGGCCAGCACGCTGTCGTCCTCCAGCCCATCGGCCTGGAGGAGCACACCGACCAGCACGTCATCGGCGGCCGGCAGCCCGGCATAGTGGCCGACCCGGCCCTTGGCCACGGTGAACACGCCGTCACTGCCGCTCATGGGAGCTGCCCTCCCTTGGACTTGTAGGCGCGCAATGCCTCGGCGAACTGGCGACCCTTCTCGACCAGGTTGCGGTCATCGGCAAAGCGCAGCTCCAGCCGCTCGATCGTGATGGTCGTCCCGCCGGCGGCGCTGGCGGCGGGGTGCACCGTCCCGCCGACGCGGGGCACGACGACTTCCGGGCCCATCTCGCCCACCAGGTACGGCAGGCCAGCCGATATGGGGCCGCCGTGCGCGCGGCGCCGGGACGGGTTGCCGATGACCTGGGCGAGGCGGGCCATCTCCCGTTCGGCGCGCAGTGCCATGGGGGTGGTGGCCAGCTCACCCAGCCGCTTGACCGGGCCGCCGGCGTAGAAGGCCGCCTTTGGCCACCGCCAGTCGTAGCCGCTGGAGGCTGCCCGTTCGCGCACGTGCGCGCCGGTGTAGGGCGCCTCGATGATGTAGCCCGGCCGGTTGCTGGCGATCACCACGTGGCCCATGTGGGGGAAGCCCAGCGCGCCGGGCTTCGGCGTACCGATCGCCACGCTGTTGGGGTGCTGGCTGTAGGTGGTGCCGCCGATGGAGATGCCGCGGCCCTTCCACCAGGCGTACTCGGTGAGACCTGAGCAGTCGAAGCCGAACGTCCGGGCGCCGCGGCCGATGCCGTAGGACGGGCCGCCCTTTCCGCCACCACCCCAGCTGTACGGGTAGCCAATCATCGACCGGGCCGCGGCAACCACACCGCCGCCCGACATCATGTACTTCTTCCACTGGCGGCCCATCTCCCGGCCGATCGAGGCGACCAGCCCGGTCATGCCCTCCCAGATCGGCTCGGTGATGATGTCGGCCGCCCGCTGCGGAGACACCCGCGCAGAGGTCATGTTGACCGGGCCGCCCTTGGCGTAGCCCTTCAGGTGCCCGGCTAGCGCCGCCTTCCGCAGCCGGAACATCGCCTCGTGTCCGCCGGCGGCGGCGACCTCCCTCGTGGTCCAGACGTGCTCGTCCGGCATCAGCAACGCCGGAACGCTGTCCTTGCCGGGCTCGGCGCCGGACACCAGCGGCACGGCACCCCCGGCCGCCATGCCCGGGAACTTCGCCCCCGGGTGCGCGCCGCCAACGCTCCAGTTGCCCTTGCCGTGGACGAGGATGTCGACCTTGCGGTCCTTCATCTGCTTCAGCTCGTCCCAGAGCCGCTCAGCAGCAGCGCGGCCGATCCTCATCGACTCGGCCATCCGCAGGAACGACCGCCGGGAGATGTCGGTGACGCCGGTGACGTTGCCCGTGCTGCGGGCCAGCGCGTCCACCAGCTTGCGCAGCTCGGTGTTGCGGCCGGCCAGCGCGTACAGCACCGGCAGCTGCCGGCGCACGGCGGCGGTGCCCTGCTCGGTGGTCCCGTTCTGTTCGACGTTGGCCTGATACAGCCGCCACACGGTGTCGATCTGCTGGACGAGGTTCTGTTGCAGCTGGCGGGACGCCTCGCCGCTGCCGTTCATCCGGGCCTTGGCCTTGGACAGCTGCTCCGACAGCTGCGCGTACCCGTCCTTCAGCTGAAGGTTGGCGTTGATCGCGGCGATGGCCGGACCAAGCTCGGCGTTGTACGCGCTGGTCAGCGCCTGCGTCCGCTGCTCAGCCGTGCTCGTATTGTCGGCCAGGATCTTCATCGTCTGCGACAGACGCCACGACGGGTCGTTGGCCTGCTGGGCCGCGCTGCGGTAGGCGCCCAGCTTCAGCACGGCCTCCTGCGTCAGGTTCCCCGACTTGTCCAGGCTCGCCGCCAGGTCCACGCCCGCCGCATCGGCCAGCCGCTTGGCCGCGTCCTGGGAGATCCCGAACGTGGACGCCACCTGGGCGATGGCACCGTTCAGCTTGCGGACATGCCCGTCCGCGAACGCGATCTTGTCGGCGAGGTCCTGCTGGCCGGAGGACAGGATCCGCACCTTGCCCGTCGAGGTGTCGACCCAGGCCTCCATCTCGCGCCCGCCGATGTTGACCTTCCGCAGCGCGACGTCGGCGCCGCCCACCGCCTGGGTGAACTGGGTCCGGAGCACACCGGCCCAGGTCTGGAAGCCCTCGACGTTGTTGCCGAACGCCCGGTACGTCGACCGGAGCGAGTCGGCCATCTTCTCCGTCTCGGACTTGGCCGTCAGCGTCTTGACCGCGAGGAAGCCCAGCGCCGCTCCGGCCGCGATGTACAGGCCGGGCCCGGCCGCGGCGGCGAGGTTCAGCGCCTTCTGCCCGCGGGACAGGTTCTGGGTGGGGGCGGCGGCCTCCCGCATCCGGGTGGCCATGCCCCCGACGCCACCGACCATCGCAGTGAGGGGGCCGCGCAGCAGCAGCGTGGTAACGGCCATCTGCGCCAGCGCCGGATTCCAGGACGCCGCGGCGTTCACCGCCGACAGCGTGCCGTTGGCCAGCTGCAACATGCTCAGGCCCAGCGGCGCCATGTCCTGCACCGTCTGGAGAGCGATCTCACCAGTGGTGGTGGCCGCCTGCCCCAGCTGGTCCATCGCCTCCGGGCCGGTCTCCGCGGCGAACTGTACGAACGAGGCGACCTCGGGACCGGTGGCGAAAGCGCCCAGCCGATCGACCAGGCTGTCCACGCCGATCGCGCCGGCGTCCGCGAGCTTGGTGAACTCCGGCAACAGGTCGGTGGCGTCGTCCATCACCTGGTTGAAGATGGCCAGGGCCTGCGGCTCATAGGAGGCCGCGAGCTCCTGGAACTCGCCCCGCAGGTCCCGCAGCCCGGCAGCACTGACCCGCTGCGTACTGCTCAGGTCCTCCCAACTGCCGACCAGGTCTTCCTGCGCCTCGACCACGCCCATGATCGCCGGGCGCGCGACGGCGGCGAAGCCCAGGAAGGAGGCGCCGGCGGCGGCGATCGGCCCGGCCAGCGCGCCGGCCGCGGCGCCCATGGCGGCCATCTGCCCGTCGAGCTTCTCGGCGTCCTCGCCCATGCGCCGCATCACCTGCGACAGCTGGTCGCGGCCGATGAAGTCGAATTGGACTCTGCGCCGCTCGTCAGCCACCTGGCGTCACCTCCTCCCTTTCGCGCGCCCGGTCGATGCCGGTGATCAGCCCGGAGAACGTCGGCGGGTCGACGTCCCACACGGTGACGACGGTCAGCCCGTACCACCGCCAGAGGTCGGCGGCGTAGTGGACGACCTGGGCTCTGAGCCCTCCTCGGCTGCGGGGCCAGATGTTGAGCTCGTGGCGTCGTCGAGGGGGCGGGAGGGAGTCGTCGGCGTGCCGGTACCTTTTCCCTCGCTCTCGGCAGGGTCGTCCGGCGCCGGGTCGAGGATGGTCTCCAGCTGGGTGGGGTCCAGGTCGACGTCCTCGAACGGGGTGAGGATGCCGTCCCGCCGATGCAGCAGATGGACCATCATGAGCGCCGCCTTGATGCCCGCGGTCGTCAGCCCGGTCATCGCCGAGTTGAGCGCCTCGCGGTACTCGGCCGGCTCCATGCCGAGGGTCTCCTGGACGTACAGCAGCTCACGCAGGGTCGGCTGTCCGTTCCACTCCCATTTGTGGGAGGTCTCCGGGCAGCCGGCGACGAGGCACTTATGGGAGATGATGATCATTCGGGGGTGTCCGTTTCTCGGGCGACGCGGTCGACGTACTCATCGACGATCCGGCGCAGGTCCCGCTGCACGCGGGGGATGTGCGGGCGGATCGTCGGGAAGAACACCGGGTGGCTCTGCTGCTGCTTCCACTCGTCCCGTCCCCAGTTCGGGGACCGCCAGCGAGGTAGCACGCCCTCCCGGTACTTCGGCAGGCTCTTCTGCTTGTCCGGGAAATGCCGCGGGTCGATGCGCAGGCGCACGCCGACCCGCGGCCCGGCCAGGGACGCCTTGGTCTGGACGCCGCGCGCCATCGCATCGCGCAGCCCCCGCGGCCGGGCCTGGCGGGCGGACTCGGTCCGCTGGTCGCCGGTCCGCGATGGGCTACCGCGCAGCGCCGACCGCAGCTGGGGAACGATCGGCTTCACGCTGCCGCGCATCTCCTTGAGCATGTCCCGCGACAGGTCCCGGCGCCCGGCCGCGCGGAAGTCGCGGCCGAGCTCGCGCAGGTCGCTGTGCCGGACGTGCACCTCCATGGCGTCTCAGACCGTCGTGTCGGTGGAGACGTACCGGAACTGGTAGGGGGCGTTCGTCTCGTCGTCGTACACCTCGAACTCCGTGCTCATCCGCACGAGGCCGGGCCCGTTGACGCTGGGGGCCGCCTCCTTCATCGTGATCGCGGGCCCGATGAACGACAGCTCGAAGGGGTTGCCACCGCCGGCGTCGCCGAACGCGAAGACGAGCTCGAGCGGGATGGAGTCGGCCGACTTGAACACGTCGTACAGCTCAGCCTTGCTGAACTCGGCGTCGAGGCTGCCGGTCAGCGTGGGGTAGTCGTTCTCCAGCGGCTCGCTCTTGCGGCCGCTGTTGCCGATGCCGTACCGCTCGTCGGCCATCGGGTTCTCACCCTTGATGCTGATGGAGTTGATGACGGTGGTGACCGCGCTGCCGCCCGACACCGACATCTCACCGCTGGACGTGGACGCGGTGCCGCCGAGCTTCAGCGACGCGTGCGAGAAGTTGTACAGCCCCGCCCCGCTGGCGTAGGACGCGGCGGCCAGGCCAGTCGAGGTGCTCTCCTCCCGGCCCGACCAGTTCGTGCTGAGCTTGACGTGCTCGCCGTCGGAGACGGACAGCTCCCAGGACAGGCACTTGCAGCCCAGGTAAGTGAACGGGCGCACAGTGCCCGTACCCGGCTCCGGCCGCCCCACCTGCCACGTCAGCGACTTGCCGACGTGGTCGCCGGGGGTGTGGATCTGCTTGTAGGCCGTGGTGCTCGCGATCTGCGTTGCCGTCGCGCTGGACCCGATCATGTGCTTCAGCAGCAGACCCAGACCCTTGGACGGCGCCTTCAGGTCGACCTTGCCCTTCACGTCGAACCGGGAGATCGACAGACGGCTGGACCGCTTGTACTTCCTGCCGGCGCGGATCCCCTCACCCTCCAACCAGGTGGGGGTCTCCCGCAGGTCCTCCTCGTCGAACTCCAGGAACCGGGACGGCACGACTCCCGTTCCATAGACGCTCTCAGCCGCGAACCCCAGCTGCGCGTCCAGACCCGACCGGGTTCCCATCAGCTCTCACCTTCGCTCTTCTTCTTGGCGGGAGCGTCCTCCCACAGGCCCTCCGGCCACACCGGTGCCGGGTCCATCTGGGCGATGTCGGCGGGCACCTCGATGACGTCGTTTCGCTTGACGTTGCCGAGCGACCGGCCGCCGATGACCACGTCGTGGCCCATGTCCTTGCCGTCCGGGCCCGGGTTCACCGGCCCGACGAACTTCTTGCGCATGCCTCTCTCCTTCAGGAGCGGACCGGGACGTTGATCGTGAAGACGATCGCCGCCGCAGTGCCCTTGTCGTTGGCGACGTACCGCAGCGCCTGGTCCGTGATGGCAGCCGCCCCACCCGTCGTGAAACCCCCCAGACCCGGGTCGGCGCGCAGGCCGGCCTCGATCGCGGTGAGCATCGCGTAGGCCGCCTGCCGGCGGGTGCGGGGCCCGTCCTCGGTGTTGCCGGTCGAACTGCCGACGGCGCAGATCACGTCGATCGACTCGTCACGGATCCGTGCGCCCAGGCCCTTCCACATCTGGGTGGAACGGGCGGCGTCCTCCTCCTCCGAGACGGCACCGTCGCCACCGACCACCGCCCAGTCGCCGGGGGGCCAGGCGATCAGGAACCCGTCGACCACCGTTGCAGCGGGTAGCGCCGCCTCGAATAGGGCATACAGCCGGTCGATCGCGTCGGGAACCTTGCTGGCCATCAGGCGATCCCTCCGACCGGCTCGCCGAGCAGCTCCAGCGCCCTGCGCGGGATGCTGTAGGAGTACCGCGGGTCGTAGTCGTCGGCGCCTTGGTCGAATGGGCCCCGGGCGGCCGGGCGCTGCGTCTCCCACAGGTGCTGCACGATGATGAGGGCGGCCAGCCGGTAGTCGGCCAGGTCGGCGGCCACCGCGGCGATGTCCGCCGCCTGCCCGGCCGTGTACACCACCTGCACGCTCTGATAGCCGGCCTCGAACGGCGTTGGGCTGGTGCCGACCAGGCGGGTCAGCACCCCGGCCCGCAGGTCGACCGTGTAGCCGTCAGCGGCCAGCGCGGTGCCGGTGTCGGTCACCGAGGTGATCGACACCACCGGGAGAGTGCTGAGCAGCAGCTGGGAGCGGCCGCCGTCGAAGGTGTCGGTGACCGTGCGGTGGATGACTGCGCCGACATACTTCTCCACCACCCGGGAGGCCGCCGAGACGTAGCCGGCCAGCTCGGTGTCCGACGTGGAGTCGGACATGTTGAGCTGGGCCTTGGCGTCGGTCGTCGAGATGATGTCGAGCGCCCCCACGGGTCAGTCCTTGGCCGTGGTGCTCTTGGGGCGGGTGCGGCGCCGCGGCGGGTCCGTCTCGCGCAGGGTCGCGTCCTGGTCGGGCGGGGTGTGGCCGCGCAGCTTCAGCTGCTCGTCCACGGCCGCCACCCGGTCGTCCAGGCCGCGCTGCACGTAGCCGGCGCGCTCGCGCAGCAGCGCGGCGACCATCGGGTCTTCGGTCTGCGGCTCGTCGGCCATCGTTCCTCCGTTCCTCCTCACGGCGCCGGGGCCCGCGGTGCGGGCCCCGGACGCGCGTCGACGGGTGTGGTCAGGCGCCGGTGAAGGTCGGGGTGACCAGGCCGGTGCCGCTGATCTTGCGGGCGTGCGGCTGCCGCTGGAAGGTGAAGGCGTAGTAGCCGTACACGACCATGAGCACGCCCAGGGTCGCGGCCTTGGTCTGCTCGGCGCGGATGTACATCGGGGCGGACGGGTCCTCCCACAGGTGGCACTCGCGCCGGTCCACCAGGTAGACCTCGTCCTCGTTGGTGCCCGCGCCGAGGTTGGTGGCGATGTTGTTGTCCACGATCACCGGCGTGCCGTTGGGCAGGATGCCGCGCACTCCCCGGCCGTACACCTCGGCGTAGTTCGCGCCGAGGGTCTGGGGCACGACGCCCGGCTGAGTGATCAGCGGGTAGGAGCTGCCCATGGCGTTCTGCATCCAGTACCAGCGGCGCGAGTGCATGACCGCGAGGTTGTCGCCGCTCGCCTGGTCGAGCAGGGACGCCTCGACACCGGCCAGACCCTCGATCACCTTCGGGTACAGCTCGGCCGTAGTGGGGCTCGCGTCGGTGTAGGTGACTGCGGTGGCGACCGCGGACAGGCCCACGGTGGCCACGTTGATCATCGTGGTGTCGATGCGGGTGGCGTAGGCCCGGAACAGGTCATCCAGGATGACCTCCTCCACGCCGGCGCCCCGCTCCAGGGCCTGGCGGGAGACGGTCTGCTGGCCGGCGGCGGTGCGGACCGGGATGGACAGCGTGGTGTCGTCGATGTCGGTCTCGGCCACCGCGTCGTGCTGGTTGGCCTGGTTGTCGACGTTGGTGCCGGTGGTCACCCGCGCGAGCTCCACCGTCATGCCCTGGGCGGGCAGCGGGTGCTGCCGGCAGGCGTCGGCGAAGGGGCGCGCGGTGCGCGCCAGGGGGGCGTACAGGTCCACCAGGTATTGCGGGATGACCAGCCCGCCGAACGCGCCGGTGCCCACGGCCCGCTCCTCCCCACCGGTCAGCGCGGCGGCGCGCTCCACGCGCTCCTCCTGCATGTGCCGCGCGAGGCGGCCCTGGGCCTCATAGTCCCCGCGGACCGCGGCGATGACATCGCGCTGGAACCGCGCGCCGCGCGGGTCGGTGTCGGGCCGGTAGGTGCGCTCCTCGGCACCGACGCGCGCCACCTGGTCGTAGGCGGGGCGGCGGACGTCGGTCGGGGTGATGCGGGCCTGGAGGGCGGCGATCTCCTCCTCGCGGGCCTGCTCGGCGAGCAGCCCGTCGAGGGCCTCCTGGCGGCGGGTGACCTCCGCGTCGGCCGCGTCCCGGGCCGCGACGCGCTCGCTCACGGCGTCCTCGGTCAGGTTCGGGTCCTCACGGAGCGCCATCAGCGCGTCCTGCTCCCGCTGCCGCGCGGCCAGCGCCTCCTGCAGCGCCTGGCGCGCCTGATTGATCAGGTCGTCGAGCGTCATGCTCGTCGTCTCCCTTGTTCTCGATGGGATTCGGTGACGCCCCGGTCCAGGTCAGACGGCCATCCGAGGCACATGCGCCGGATGGGCTCGTGCGCGCAGAGCGCAGGGCAAGCAACCCGCCCGTGGCGGGTAGTCCAGTGGTGGGTCAGCGGGCCAGCGCGATCTCCAGCAGCGCCCGGGCCCGGCTGGAGGGCTCCGGCTGCCGCTGCTTGCGCAGGGCGGCGTCCGTCGCCGGGTTCGCCCCGTAGCCGACGATCGCGACGTCACCGCGGTGGATGTCGTACTTCGTGATCCGGTACTCGGTGTAGTCCGGCGACCATTGGCCCGACTCGATCCGGAACGCGAACGACATCTCATCGATGAGCCCCGCGCGAAGCTTCGGCGCGATGTACGCCACGTCGTAGTCGGCCGGGTCCAGCTGCGGAGCGTGCACCGACAGGCCGCGCTCGTCCTCGGTCAGGGTGAGCGTGCCGGTGATGGTGCGGGCTATCCGGCGCAGCTGGTCATGCCCCAGCACCAGCGGCACGTCCAGGTCCGCCCGCGCCAGGGACTCGGCGCCCGCGCCCGCCGACACGATCTCGGTGTACGGGCCGTAGTAGTCCCACATCTCGTACCCGTACTCGTAGGCGCTGGCGTAGCCGATGAACTCCAGCAGCCCGCCATCCCCGGTGGCCTCGCGCAGCTCCACCCGGGCGGGCACCCGGGCCGCGGCTCGGGCGGCGGGGTGCTCGGCGCAGCGCCGCTGCGAAGGGCGGTCGGCGCGCTGGCGGATGTGCTGGGCGCGAGCCTCGGCGGCCCGGCGCATCAGCTCGCTCATGGGGTCACTCCTGTCGCTGCTGCGGTGGACGGCTGGGTTCGGGGCACCCCGTACAGCCGGTCGAACTCGGCCAGCTGCTGGTCGGTGAACGGCGGCCGGTTGTCCAGCTCCCGCGCCTCCGACGGCGCCAGGATCCGCGCGTCCAGCTGCGTCTTGATGGTCTGCGCGCGGGTCTGCGGGTCCATCCGCAGCAGCGCGTCGGTGTTGAACTTCACGAACCTCGGCTGCGGCAGCAGCCGCCGCGACAGGGCGTTCTCCCGGCGGATGATCGTCGGCCCCAGGTTCATGATGAGGAACTGCAGGTTCCTCTGCGTGATGTTCGCGTAGGTGATGCTGCCGGTGGACACGGCCGCGTCGATCAGGTCACCTGGGCAGCCGAAGAACCGGGCGATGTCGCCGATGCCGAACCGCTTGGCCTCCAGCCAGTCCGCCCCGGCCGCCTCGGCCTGGATCATGGAGTACTCCCAGTCCGAGCCCGTGACGAACAGGTCCCGGCCCTCCACCGCCGCCTTGAACCGCTCCTTGGCCACCGACGCCTCGCCGGCCGTCAGCGTCTGCTTGACCGTGTTCTTCAAGTGGGCGCTGGGAATGGCGCCCGACCCGAACCAGTCCAGCGCGAAGTCCTGCACGCTCAGGTACTCGCCGATGCTCCAGGCCGCATACGCCACCGGCGACAGGCCCACCGGCAGCCCCGCCACGGTGAACTGGCGCTCGTGCCACACCTGGTGCGGCTCGTACTTCGTCCCGGCGATCCGGTAGGTCAGCACCCCGTCCCGGATCACCACCGTCACGTCCGCCAGCGGCACCAGGTCGATCCGCGCCGGCAGCCCCATCCCGTCCCGCTCGGTGATCAGACCGAAGACGTTGCCGCCGCGGTCCAGGTCCATCTGCGTGGCGTACAGCCACTCGCCCAGGTCCACGCGGTCGCCGTTCGTGGTGATCACCGTGGCGCCGGGCGCCACCAGCACCGGCGGCCTGGGCACCTCCACCTGCCGCCTGGCCACGCGCCGGAACACATCCACCGGCATCGTGGACACCAGGTCGGCGCGCAGCCGCAGGCACGCCCACACCGCGCTGTGCCGCAGCGCCGTCTCCTGTGTCACCGTCGGCGTACCCGACCGCTGCGGACGCGCCGGGATCAGCTGGTCGGCCAGCACCGTCAAGGCGGCGTGCCGCCGGGAGAACAGGCTCACCGGCCATCACCCGCCGGACGCGCCGGCCGGGCCGCCCACCACGACCCGGCCAGCACCACCCCACCCGCCAGCGCCAGGCCAGCCCAGCCCACCAGCGGGAACACCGCAGCCGCCGCACCGGCCGCCACCAGACCCAGGCCCACCGCGTCGAGCAGGGTCGTCACCAGTTCGCGCACCCGACCCCCTCAGTAGATCGATTCGGCAACGTCGTAGTCGGCGGCCGGGCCGGCGAACTTCACCTGTCCCCACGCCGCCAGCGTCACCGCCACCAGCGGGGAGATGTCGGCGGTGGACGTGGTCCGCGCCCACTTCCACGCCCCGTCCCCCAGGTCCTTGCGGGCCGCCCGCCGCACCGCGTCGTCCAGCTCCTCCTGCCCGGGATGCCGCAGCCGCGGCGCCCAGTCCTCGGGAGCGTCCGGTGGCCGGACCACCGCGTCGTACAGGGCGCCGCACGCTTGGGCGACCTCGTTCCCGGACGGGGTACGGACGGTGACCCCGGCGGCCTCGATGTCGGCGATCAGCGACCCGGCCGGGCCGTTGCGGTCGACCACCACCGCGCACGGCCCCCACGCGCCGGACCGCTCGGTCAGCCACGCCGGAACCCAGTCGGTGCCGCGCTCGTAGGCGGCGACCTCCACGTACAGCAGCCCGCCCAGCCGCCCGGCCACCCCGACGGCGGCATGCGACCGTTCGGGGTTGACGTCCACCGCGAACGCCACCGGCTTGAGCCCGGCCGGGTCGGGCGGGTCGGTCACCAGGACGCTCCATGCGCGTTCCCCGATGACCGCCCAGTCCGGTTGCAGGTCCGGCACCCGCTGGCACAGGCACTCGGTCCGATACACCGGGTCCGGGTCGGTCGCCAGCGCGGACGCCAGCGCCTCCTCGGTGATGGTGTAGCCCAGCGAGGGGTTCGCCATCGCCCAGTACCGCCGGTCGGCCAGCGCGCAGTCCACAGCATGGACACCCTCCGGGCGCCCACAGGTGCAGGCCACCTCGTCAGGCGCCGACCACTCGAAGAACCCCAGCGTCAGGTCCGCGGCGTCCGGGTTCCCGGCCGCCGCACGGCCCTTGGCCTGTAGGTCGTTGAGCACTACCGACCGATCGTCGCCGGCGTTCGAGAAGGCCCACACCTGGGCGTTCGGGCGGGCCATCGTGGTCTTGGTGACCGCACCCCAGGCGTCCCAGTGCTGGTGCTCGCGCAGCTCATCCAGGTTGACGTCATCGCCCGACAGGCCACGGCCGCCCCGGCGTGAGGCGGTCTCGATCTTCCATCGAGGGCCGCCGACCAGCGACAGGGCCTTCTTGCCGTTGGTCTTGTCGATGTGCTTGATCTCGGCCTTGAGCTCCGGGATCGACTCCACGATCTCGACGGCCTTGTTCCAGGACTCCTCGGCCTTGTCCAGCTGCTGCGCGGTCCCGATGACCAGCGGCACCTGCAAGACGTACATCTTCCACAGGTTCTTGATCTCTACCAGGGACGTCTTGCCGTTCTGCCTGGCCACCAGGATCAGCACCGTCCGGTACCGGAACCGGCCGTCCGGGCGCAGCTCCAGCGCGTGGATCAGCAGCCAGCGCTGCCACGGCAGCGGCTCGATCCCGAGCACGTCCCGGGCGAAGTCGACCGCAGAGAAGCCCAGCGACGTCGCCGGGGTGAGCGCGCACCCGCACCCGCACGGGCCCGGCCGCCCCTGCACCAGCGGGGGCGTCCAGACCCTAGGAGTCGTACTTCCCAGCACCCTTACCGGCGCCACGGCGAAGCTCTGCAAGACGACCCCCCACCGGCTTGTCCGCACCCATCGCCTTACGCGCCGCCGGCGTGCCGCCCAGGTCCCGCAGGACGCCCTGCAACTGCGGGCCCAGCCACCCGACCCGCTTGGTCACATCGACCTTCGCCTCCAGCGCCTTCAGGCGCTTGTACGCCCCCTCGTCGCCCGCCAGATCGCGGGTGAGCCGCTCCAGCTCGGCGGCCTGCTCGGTCGCCTGCTCGATCTCGTCGGCATACCGCAGAGCGAGCGCAATCAGCGCCGAATCCGACTCGGTCAGCCAGGTCATGGCCTCCAGAGCCCCCAAGACGGCCTGACACAGGTTGGGGGTCTCCCGATCGTTCGTCTGAGGCTCCACGGCCTTCAGCGTGCGCCTAGGGGGCACCCGTGTACCTCCTAGGGTGGGGGGTCGGTCGGGGGGAGAAATGTTGACGGCATGCGGGGTCTATAGGTCCGGTCCCCTTAAAACGGATCATGCCTTTGACCTGCGACGATGCGAGTACCGTTGATCGAGGTGGCTCGGGCCTCTGACCTGCGGTGGTGCCGACCAGGTCACCACCGGCCCGTGCGTGTGGTCCGGGCGTCCCGGTCGTGGGTCTGCGGTGACTGCCGGGCCAGCTGCTGGTCGATGAGGGTGTGCCAGTGCGGTGGCCGGTCGGCCGCACGGCGGTGCAGCTCGGCACGGCTGGCCTGCATCGGCACGAAGCGGGCGCCGGCCCGGTGGTACTCGGCTCGGCGTTGCCGGCTGGGGTCGCACTCGACGATCCACACGCGTGCGCCTCGGTGGTGCTGGCGGATGGCGGTGGTGATGGCCGCACGGCGCGCGGCCTGGGCGGTGCGGGTGATGGCGTCGGCGTGGCCGTGGGTGACGGGGGAGCCGAGGGCCTGGGCGATCAGGTCGAGGTCGATGACGATGTCGCCGTCCTGCGCGTGGGCCTGGACGTAGGTGGTCTTGCCGGAGCAGGGCGGGCCGACCACGACGGTGAGCACGCTCACCACCGGCCTGTGAGCTTGGCCGCCTTCGCCTTGCGTCGCCGCCGTGCCAGCTTGCGGGCGCCGGCGGCGGTGTTGCACGAGCGGTGGGCCAGGCCGCGGTAGGCGGTGCGGTCGTCGGTGTGGTCCAGGTCCAGCGCCTGGTCGGGGTGCATGGGGTGTCCGCAGTGGGGGCAGGGCTGGCCGGGCCTGGCCTTGAGTTTGGCGAGCAGGGCCTTGCGTAGCTGCTGGTGGTTGTAGCCGTAGCCGCGTGCGGTGGTGCTGCCTTCGCTGGGCATGTTCACCCCCGGACGCAACGAAGCCCGGGAGGTGAGTCCCGGGCCTACGTGTTCTAGCTGATCACAGCGTACTGATGGTGGTGACGCCGAGCAACTAACCCGCCTAACCCGCCTTGACGGGCCGCTTCAGCGCGAGGTCGAGCACGTCCCCGACCCGGTAGAGCGGCCGGCCTCGCTGGTCGCGTCCGTGGGGCACGAGCCGCCCCGCCTGCGCCCAGTAGCGGATGGTGGCGGCGGGTACCCGCACGCCGAGGTGGTCCAGCAGTCCGGCCATGGCTACGGAGTGGGCGAGCTGGTGTTCGACGGCGGCGCGCATCTGGTCGAGCTGGTCGGCGACCTCGGTGCGCTGGCCGCATTCACGGCAGGTGGCGCGGGCTCGGCCGGGGCGGGCGTACAGGGCCGTACTGCAGTCGGGGCAGCGTCCGGCGAAGGCGAGAGGTGCGGGCCGGTCCACGACGGTCCGCACGGCCCGCACGGCCGCCACGATCTCCCCGTGCGCCTCCTCGGCCGCCGCATGGCCTACGAGCCGCCTGTGGAGCGCCGAGAGCCATACGGCCATGCTCGTGAGGGTGTCGGCGGGCCGGGTGGTGAGCACCGCGAGGTCGGCGATCAGACGGCACGAGGGGTGCGAGCAGGACCGGCAGCGCGGCCCTTCGACGCGGGCGGTGTCCTCGTGGCCCTCCCAGATCGCCCGCACCCATCCGACGAGGGCGGACCGCAGCACTGAGGCGGCCTCGCCGGCGCGCGGGTCGTAGGGAAGCGGGATCTCGGTGGAGCGTCCGCCGGTGCCGGTGCTGGTCTGCCGGGCCAGGGTGACGTCCAGCTCGCGCGCGAGGGCGGGGACGGCGTCCAGGGCGCGGATCAGCTCACCCGCGCAGGCCGAGCAGATCTGCTCGGTGCCGCGCCGGGGCCGGTCGCACGTCTCGACGGGGCAGGGGATCAACGGGTCTCCTCGTCCAGCACGGCCATCAGGGCGTCGAGACGGGCGTCGGTCTTCTCGGTGGCCTCGACGTAGCAGCGGCAGGGCCGGGTGCTCCCGCAGCGGGGGCACGGCAGCGGCCGGGTGAGCGCCTCGCGGAGCCGGTCGCGCAGACTGGGCGCGTCCTGGGCGCCCTCCAGTATGAGCCTGAGCAGCGTGGGCCCGAGCGTCTCACCGCAGTAGCCCTCGTCGGCCAGCCACACGTCGGTGTCGGCGGTCATGGTGTAGTCGCCGCCCTTCCACCCCTGGTAGGTGGTGCCGACGGCGGAGCGGGCGGCGGCGAGCATGGCGCCGATGGTGATGTTGCGGGCGGGCTCGAACGCCAGGTCCTCGTAGTAGCCCCGGTAGGAGTGGGGGTTGGCGAAGCCGTTGGGGGCGACCTTGGTGGGGTCGGCGGCTTCGAGGGCGGCGATGAGTTCACCGAGGGTCATCGGGTCTTCCTTCCGATCGGTCCGATGGCATTGCGCAGGTCCCGGACCTGCTCGCCGCGGGCGAGCATCCCGGCGGTGTGGGCGAGGGTCCAGGGCCAGCCGCGGCGGGTGATGGCGTCGCTGATGGCGCCTTCCAGGTCCCGCTGGTCGATGTCGTGGCGGGTCTTGGCGGCGAGGGCGAGGAGTTCGGGAACGGCGGACATGGGGGTGGGGTCGTCGGTCATGGTTCGGCTCCCTGCCGTTCGCGCCGGTTGGCGCGGTGGCGGTGGGTGTTGCAGATCAGGCAGTTGCCCCATCCGGTGGGCGGGTTGGGGTCGATGGCCGCCCCGTGCGGGTGGCGGGGGCAGGCGGGTTCGGTGCTGGCCGGCGCCGGGTCGGGGGCCGGGCCGGGCTCGGTGGGGTCGGGGGTGTCCGGCGGTTCGGTGGTGGCCTGGACGGCGGCGACGATGTCGGCGAGGTCTCCGCGGTCGGCCATGCCGGCGAGGTACGGCACGAGGTGGGTGATCGGGTTGGGGGCGCGGCGTTCGGCTTCGGTGATGACCGCGTCGGCTTCGTCGTCGGTCAGTCCGTAGTTGCGGTGGAGCCAGCGTCGGGCCTCGCGCGCACGCGCGCGCGGACTGATCCTTTCCTCTCCTTTCCCTTCCTTTCCCTTCCCCACCGGAGGGTTCCGGGAGGGTTCCGGGAGGATTCCGGGAGTCGTTTTGGTTGTCTGTGTCCGGTTCTCCGGGGTCCTGTGGATAACTCTCTTCGGGGTTATCCACAGGGTTCGGCGGGGTCGGTTCCGGGTCTTCGGGGGCCGCCGGGGGCCGCTCGCCGGCCCGGGGCGGCGGCGGGATGCGGCTCGGGGTGGGCTTGCTGACCTTCTGGTGGACATGCCAGTTCGTGACCGCCAGGTACCGCTTGCCGTCGATCTCGTAGCGCACAATGCGCCCGCGGGCGGCGAGCAGGGTCAGGTCCTCCTCGATGTCCTTCAGCGACACCGCATCCAAAGGCCAGAGGGCGGCCTTGATGAGCTTCACGTTGTCCTTGGTGCGGCCCTGGTCGTCGCAGTGCGTCCAGAGGCCGATCCATGTCAGGCGTGCGCGCAGTGGCAGCTCTGACACGTCCTCGGAGGTGAAGAAGCCCGGCTTGATCGACCGGATGCGGGCCAAGGTTGCTCCATTCGAGCCGTTGCGGTTGGTTGTCGGTGGGGTCTGCTAGCGGCGCTTGGTGCGGCGGCGTTTGCGCCGGGGCCGGGGGCGGCCCTTGCGCTTGGGTGTGGGCAGGGGTGCGCCCCGGGCGGCGGGTTCCGCCCGGGGCACGTCACAGGGTCCGGTCACGGCTGGACGCGGACCTGGTGGAGGGGCACGCCGTCGCGTACCTGGTCGAGCAGTTCGGACAGGCGGCGCATCGCCTTGTCGTCTCGGCGGGACAGGGCGGTGCGGGCGTGGCGGGGCAGGGTGGCCCAGCAGCCGCGGCACAGGTACTGCCGGGCCTGTTTGCGGTGTCCGCAGTTCGGCACGGGGCAGGTGAGGGCGGCCCGGTCGGTGGGCGTCTCCTGTTCGTGCTTGCGTCGGGCGGCGGCCACCACTTCGCCGAGCATGGCCCGGTCGGTGGCGTCCATGTCGGCGGCGCCGCGGACGCGGACGGGGGTTCCGTCGATGTCCACGATGCGGCAGGTGTCGTCCTGGCCGGCCGTCATGCCTCGTCCTCGTCGGGGGTGGCGCCGGGCTCGGGGAGGAGCTCCCGGACCCGGTTCCAGGCGTCCCGGGCCTCACCGAACGCGCCGGCCAGCTCGATCCACCGCTCGCGGAGTTCCTCGTCTCCCGCGGGCATGTCGTCGGCGGCGATGCCGTACTCGAGGGCGGCCCAGATGCCGCCTTCGTGGTCGATCTTGTCGGCGAGTTCGGCGCGGTTGTCCAGCGGCCAGCCCATCAGGCGTCCTCGAGGGCCAGCTGCCCGCGGTCGAGGAGGGCGTCCAGGCCGTCGCGGATCTGCCGCATCTCGGCCAGCAGCTCGGCGACGGTGAAGTCCTTCGCGGCGCCGGTCGTGCGCCGGACCCGGCCGGCCCAGTGGGCGACGCCCGCGCGGAGCTTGGCGGCCTCGATGTCGGCCAGGACACCGGCGGCGTGCTTGAGGGTGTCCTCCGACAGTTCGATGCTGCCGTCCTCCTCCAGCGTCCCGAACGCGGTGCGCTGGAGGTACAGGACGCGCATGGCCTCCCGCAGGGCGTTCTCCTGCTCGCGGGTGGGGATCTCCATGCCGGTGATGCGGAGCTTGACCCAGGCGTCCTTGTCGGCGTCTTCGGCGACCTGGTTGCGTTCGATGGCCTCGAACTCCAGGACGGCGACGATGCGGGCGCCGAGCCGTCCGTACAGGGGCAGGACGTGGGGCTCCAGCGCATCGGTGGCGCTGCGTCCCAGCTTGCTGTCCAGCTTGATCGCAGTCACTTGGTGGTGTCTCCCTTGGTGTTGGTGACGGCGCCCATGACGGTGCGCTCGTCGAGGCGGATCGCGGTCTCCCAGCACTGGCCGCACGCGGTGTCGCCGATGCGGCGGCGCATGGTGTGGTCGCGGGCGTCGCACAGCCGCCGGGCCGTGCGCGCCAGCGGGTGCCGGTCGGTGAGGTGGTCGGGCTCCCACGCGTAGGTGGCCGTCGACCCCTTCTTGCGGCGCGTCTTCTTGCGGGTCTTGCGGACGGCGTTGATCGCCGTGGTGACCGCCAGTTCGCCGGTGCGGACCTTCTCCCGCGCGTCCTCGTCCAGGTCCAGGAGGGTGAGGTAGTAGCCGACCCACGACTGGGACATGCCGGTCTTCTGGGCGATCTGGTGCTGGGTGTAGCCGCGGTTGATCAGGGCGCCGAGGGCCTCGGCCCGTTCCATGGCGTTGAGTTCCTGCCGCTGGCAGTTCTCGACCAGCATCAGCTCCAGGGCGCCGGAGTCGGTGACGCCGTGGCGGATGATGACGGGGACGGCGTCCAGGCCGGCCAGGAGGGCGGCGGCGTAGCGGCGGTGTCCGGCCAGCAGCCGGTACATGCCGGGCTGGTCGGGGCTGGGCTGGGCGATGAGGGGCTGGAGGATGCCCTGCTGCCGGATGCTGCGGGACAGGTCGCCGAGGTCGCCGAGGTCCTCGCGGACGTTGGAGGGGTGGGGTTCGATCTTCTCGATGCGCAGGACGGTGATCTTCTGCGCGAGGACGTGCGCGGTGGCGTCGCCGCGCGCCGGTGTGGCGGTCATGGCGTCTCGATTCGGGCGGTGGGCCAGGCGACCTTGGCCAGCGCCTGGCGGTGGGTCTGGGGGACGGGCGCCGGCGGGTGCCCGAGGTGGTCGAGGCCCATGGCGCACAGCACGTAGGCGTCGGCCTCGTCGTCGCTGGCGAACACCCGCCCGTACCGGTTGGCCGCGGTGGAGGCGACGGCGGTTTTGGAGGCGTCCTTACCGCCGCCTTTGCCGGTGGCGTACTTCTTCAGCAGCGCCGGCGGTACGACCGCGAGCGGGATGCGCTGGGTGAGGAAGTGGGAGACGACCAGCCACCACAGCCCGCCGCGGTCCCAGGTTCCGGCGCCCTTCGATCCGTAGGACGGGCCTTCGAGGACGACGAGGTCGGGCTGGTGGCCCATGTGGATGGGTCGCCAGATCTCCTCGAGGATGCGGCTGAGCCGGTGGTGCTGGTCGGTGATGGTGTCGCCCTGTTTGGTGGTGGTGATCGCGCGGATGGCGATGGTGCCGCGGTCGTCGGCGTAGGCGAGGCCGGTGCTGGTGAGGCTGAGGTCCAGTCCCAGCACCCGGGGGCCCGGGCTGAGCGAGGCCTTCCCCTGCCTCTGCTCAGCCCGGGCGGTTGGGGTGGCCGGGCCCGTCGCGGGGGTCGCGGGCCCGGCCGGGGCGTCCGCAGGGAGGAGTGCGGACGCCCGGTCCTTGGTGTCGAACAGCGGTTCCATCACCCAGTCACCTCGTTGTCGATGCCGACCATCACGGTCACCCGGCGGATGACGGTGATCTCGTCGACCCGCCAGCAGCCGAGCCGGGCCATGCGGCGGGCCAGCTCCAGCGCGGCCTCGGGGCTCTCGAAGCAGAACGGCGCGCCGCGTCCGGAGCGGTGGTGCACGACCCGCCAGCAGGTGGATTCGTGCAGCTGGCAGGGGCGGTAGCGCTGGGAGATGAGCAGGCCGGGGACGGTGGTGGGGTGTCCGGCGTGCTGGCCGATGGTGCCGTCGGTGAGCGGGATCTTGTAGGCGATCGGTCTCACTGGTCACCGTCCCGGTGGCGGGTGAGGTGGCGCAGGGTCCGGCCGGTTTCCGCCCAGGCGATGGCGGCGGCGGCCAGGCCCATGAGGACGGCGGCGGCGATCAGCTGCATCACGCACCGCCCTTCGCGACGCCGAGAGCGGCCTCGACCTGGCAGCCGGGGCAGCCGACCGCGCACTCCTCGCCCTCTGGGGCGATGTCGTGGTGTTGGGCGGCCACGTCGAGGGCGGCCTGCCGTTGTGCGGCGAGCCGGTCTCGGTCGGTCTTGAGGTTGCCGTGCAGCCGCTTCCATTCGGCGGCGGCGGCCTGCTTCCCGCGGTGTGCGGCCGCCAGCTCCTGGATCCGCTGGACGTAGCGGTCCGCCTGCGCGCGGAGGGCGTTCCGCTCGGCCTCGCATCGCAAGGCGCGGTCGATCTGCTCGCCGAGCGTCCTCTCGGCGGCGAGCGCGACGTTGCGGGCGCGGTCCCGCTCGGCCTCCAGGTCGGCGATGCGGGACGCCTGGACGCAGCGGTGTGCGTCGACCTCTCGGTAGGCGGCCAGCAACAAGGGCACGTCCGCGCGGGCGGCGGCGATGAACTCGGCGTCCGCCTTTATCGCGGCCAACTCGGTCTCGTCCTGGGCAGCCCAGGCCAGATCGGCGACCGCACCCTCGGCCGCCTCGACGAACAGGCCGCCCACGGTGTCCACGCTCCAGGGCCCGGGGGTGGCGGCGGCGGTGAGGGCCTCGATCTCGGCAGCCCGCTCCGGGGCGAGGGGGCTGCCCGCGTCGGCCAGCACCGCCAGCACGGCGCGGGTGCTCCAGCTCGGCACCGTCTCGCGTATCTCCTCCCCATCCCGTACCTCGACGGCGCGGGGGAGGATGGCACCGGGGTCGGAGATGGCCCGCCGGACGCGGTCGGGCAGGGGCCGGATGGTCTGGTCAGCCACGGCCGTCCTCCTCGGAGTCGGGATTCGGCGCGCTGGGCTTCGGCGGGATGTAGGTCCGGCCGCGCCGGTAGTGCGGGATCGGGTCCTTGATGAACCGGCCGTTGTCGTCGACGGCGTTGACCCGGTAGCTGGGCCAGTCCAGGTGCTCGTACATCTCGTCCAGCTCGCGCAGCAGCGCGACGAACTGCGCCTGCCAGGTGTCGGGAGCGGACTGGAGGACCGCCCGGGGCAGCACCAGGTAGTTGGCGTAGGTCAGCTCGAACCACTGGTGAATGTGGTCCTGGGTGGGCCGGGTGGCCCCGGGGCCGGTGAGGGCCCCGGGGGTCCGGTCGGCGGGACGGTCAGCCATCGGCCTGCCCGTCCAGCCGCTCGATCGCGAACGACCCGCCGTTGTTGAACCCGCAGAAGATCTGACCCCGGCCGCTCTCCAGGTCGACGGACACCTCGACGTCGCTCGACAGCAGGAAGGGCTTCACGTCCTCCCAGATCCGCACGGCGAGGTGATCGGTGGACATCACCCGCGCGGTCAGCGGCGGCGGGGGCTCGCTGCCGTTCCGGCCGCCCCGGCGGCCCACCCGCTCGTAGGTGATCCGGTAGGTGCGCTGCTCGGCGCCGGGCGCTTCGGCCATCTCCTCCGGGGTGGGGGACAGGGCCTCGTCGGCGGGGTCGCGGACCGGGTTGGGCTCCCAGTTGACGCGGTTCCAGTCGCGGCCCAGCTCGTCCAGCATGGCGCGGTCCTGCTCGTCCAGCTCAGCCATGGGTCTGCTCCTCCTGGGTCACGCCGCCACCCGGCGGCCGGTGTGCGGGGGCCACAGCCGCACCGTCACCGCCGCCCACCCCCAGCGGGCCCGGGACACCCTCACCGGGAAAGGGCCGCTCCCGGCGCGGCTCCTGGGGCGGCTCGGGACGGGTCTGCGTGGTGGCGTGGCCGGCGACGGGCTCACCCAGCGGCTCGGACGCGCCGTCCTCGGACCACCGGGCCGTCTCCGGGGACAGTGGCGACGGGACCGGGACCTGCTCACCCCCCGCGCGGAGGGCGGCGGCCAAGGCGTCGCCCACCGGGGCCGGGGGCGGGGCGGTCTCCTCCTGGTGCTGGCCGGCCAGGTCCCGCAGCCGGGCGGCGACCCGGGCCAGGTCGGCGCACCGCTTCTCGGCGGCCGTGCGGGCGGTGATCCGCCGGTCCACGTCCGCCAGCTGCTCCAGCAGCTCGGCGCGGGCGGTCTCCAGGTCGGGCAGCGGGGCGGGGGCGGCGTCCATGACGGCGCGGGCGGACGCGGTGTACCGGTCGGCGTGCGCGAGCAGGTCAGCGGCGATGTCGATCACGACGCCACCTCGGCCTTCTCCTTGTCGGCGTCGTAGATCGACGTCCGCACCTCCACCGGCACGCCGTCCACCTCACCGGCCGCCGTCAGCAGCGTGCGCCCGTCCTGCTCCTCCTCGGCCACCTCGCAGCCCAGGTGCTCGGCCCACGCGGCCAGGTCGGCGCGGGACTGGGCGGCCTCCCACGACTGGGCGGCCAGCCAGGCGCGGACCCGGCCGTCGCGGATCTCCCACTCGTAGATGTCGGGCAGGCCGGCGCCGGCCAGGTCGGCGATCACGCGGGCGGCGGCGGCCTGCTCCTCGCCGCGGGTCAGCTGGACGGTGACCGCGTGGTCGGTGTGCACCAGCCACACGGACGCCTTGCCGCGCGGGTCGGTGACGTCGAGGCGGACGAACTCGCCGTACTCGATCGGGTGGCGGTTCATCGTCCACTCGCCGGGCTGCCGGGCCTCGGTGGCCATCGGGTCGGGGCAGACGGTGATGATCCGGCCGACGGCCAGCGCCGCTGGGGAGATCGATCTCGTACCCTGGGTCATGTCGTTGTGCTCCTTCATCGGTTGGTGGGGGACTGGGCCCGGGCGGTCGCACCCGCCCGGGCCTTCTTCATGCGGTCGATGAGCCGCCGCCAGCGGGGGCGGCGGGTGATGCCGGCGCGGATCCGCTCCAGCCCGTCCCGGCCGGGCTCGACCCGGGCGGCGTGGGCGTGCAGCACGGCGCGCAGCCGGTCCTCGGGGGTCACTGGCCGCCCTCCTGCCGGCGGATCTCCTCCAGCAGCGCCGTCAACCGGTCGGCCGGGTCGTCGTCGGCGGCGACCATCTCCAGCGCGTCGATCAGCGTCGACGCCTGCTTCTTGGTCAACTCCGTGGACGACGCGATCGGGCGACCGACGATCGTCGAGGACGCACGCAGCTTGTCGGCCCGCTCCGTCCAGCCGACGCGCTGGAACAGGATCCCGATCTTCGCCAGCTGGGGCTTCGTCACCGGCTCGCCGTTGTCCTGGTCGTCTCCGACCGGCGGCGCGGCGGGCGGCGGGGGCTCCTCGCCCGGCAGCGGCGGCAAGGACGCCTGGGGGCGGGACGCGGCCCGCTGAACCGTCGCCGCGCCCTCTCCCGGCTTCGGTGTCGACGCCTGCCGCCGGGGCCGCTGCCCGGCCCGCTGAACAGCGCGCGGCGCGCCGTCATCGGCCAGCCGGGACTCGTCGTCCTCATCCGCCGCCACGCCGACGACCGCGGCCAGGCAGTAGCGGCGGGCGTAGGTGATCCGCCCGCCGATCATCTGGATGCCGCCCTCACCGCTGATGGGGAACTCCCCGGTCAGCGCCTCCCCGGACTCGTGGAGCAGGGTGTAACGGACGGCCATCTTCCCGTCCGCCCCAAGGCCCGGCATGGCCGCGAACGACAAGCCGTGCTTGGCCAGCAGCGGCAGCACCACCTCCGACAGGCGGGCCAAGGTGACGTAGCTGTAGGAGTAGGTGCCGCCGTTCTTCTGGGTCACCTCGACCGTGCGGTCGCGCTCCAGCTTCGGCAGCTCGGCCTGGACCTTGGCCAGCGCAGCGGCCAACGACGGCGTGGGCGTGGACGTCATCGCTCGTCCGCCTCTCCGGCCTTGGCCAGTACGTACCGGGAGGCGGTCGGCGGTTCGATCGCCTCACCGATCAGGTCCCGCGCCCCCCGGTCGAAGACGCCCACCTGCTGCACGTACAGGAAGGCGCGGTGCTGCTCGGGGCCCGCGGTGACCGGGATCAGGGAGTAGCCGTCGGGCCGGATCCACAGCGCACCGGTCCAGGTGACGTCCGGCATCGGGATCGCGGTGTCCGGATCCTTCGGGTCGGGCTGCATGAACTCGGCGAACCGGTAGCCGGCCAGCTGAAGAGCGGTCTCACCGAAGATCCCCGACCGGTTCGTCTTCGCGTCGATCAGCACGTCGCAGACGAACCCGTCCTCATCGCGCGGCAGGTGCTCGTACTCCGGCATGTCGGGCAGGAGGATGTCGCCGAAGATGTCGAGCGTGCCCACGTACCGGTGCGACGCCGAGTAGACGACGGCCTCGACGTAGCGGGCGCGAAGCTGGAACTCGTCCAGGAAACGCACGTAGGACTCGACGTAGGGGCGCAGCAGATCGGGGACGACGACGGACTCTCCCGCGATCAGCCGCTCACCCATCTTGTGGACCTGGGTGCCGCGGTTGGCGGCCTCGTCCTTGGCCTCGTACCGGCCGCCCTGGAGCTTCTTCAGCCGGGCGGACGGCGGCAGTTCGGCGAGCTCGTCCCAGTGGTCGACGGCGTATTCGGCGGTGGCGTTCGCCGACCAGTTGATGAGGGCCTTCTTGGGCAGGCCGTCGCCGAGGATGGTGGTGACGCCGGGGATTCGGTCGCCGGTCTCGGTGTCGATGTACCAGTGGTTGCGGCCGTTGTCGCGGCGGATGATCTTCACCGGGTCACCTGCCGGGCGGTCCAGGTGCTGATGTCCACCAGCGTCATCCGGGCCCCACACCAGTGCTTCGGCTTGCGGCCGGCCTTCAGCGTCAGCCACTGCCGCCACGTCGCCGACCGGTTGAGCTTGCGGCAGCGGTGGCAGCGCAGCCGCCGGTCGGCCGGCAGCGGCACGTCGGACTTCACGACGCCGGCCAGGTGGCCGATCTCGCGGCGGGCGGTCGACAGCGCCGTCACCGGACCTCACCGCCGTCCTGCTCCTCGCGGTGGACCAGCGTCAGCGATCCGTGGGCCAGCACGAAGTCGGGGCTGAACCGCTCGCCGCCGAGGTTGACCAAGACCATGGCGCCGTCGCTGTACATGGCGAAGTACGGCTGCCGCTCGGTCCGCCACAGGTCGCCCGGCTGGGGCGGCCACTCGGCGGGGGCGACCCGTTCGACGGTGACGGCCTCCAGGTTGCTCAGCTCGACGGTGGCAGTCGTGCCGTTGGGCAGGACGACGTGGATGCCGTTCTTGCTGACCTCGTCGATCCGGCCGCCGGTGATGGTGATGTTGACGATCTCGCCGGGCAGGAAGCGGGTCACCGGACCTCACCGCCCGTCAGCGCCTCGCGGTGGCAGCCGGCGCACCGCGCTACGAGCTCACCGCTCGCCTGGTCGTACTCCGGCCGCGCATCGGTCGGCGTCCCGCACCCGCCGCAAGGGGAGTACCCGGCCATCACCGCCGCGCGGGCCAGCGTCTCGGCCAGCCACCCGGCGTCACCGGACAGCGCCCGCCCCCACGCCGCCAGCGTGCTGTCCGCGTCCGGGAACGCGATGGACGCGGCGAGCATCCCGGCCTCGCCGGGCGACATGGGCATGAGCGTCTCGTCGGTGCCGACGATCGACACCAGCGTCACCTCGGGCTGGCCGACCGGCGGACGACCCGGGACCGTGTACCAAGCCAGCTCGACCCAAACTCCGCCGGGATCGCCGGTCTTCTCCCGCACGTCCACGGTGCGGCGGTGGGCGCCGGGGGTGTGCTGGCCGGGGCACCAGTCGGGGCAGTCGCCCACGGCGGTCATGGCCAGGGTGGGGCCGTCGTCCTCGCTGTCGAGGGGGGCGAGGATCTCGGCGTCGGCCGCGCGGCGCAGCATGCGGCCGATCGGCGGGGCGATCAGCAGCGCCACCGCCGTCCAGACGGCCAGCAAGATCAGGATGGTGGTCAAGGGAGGGTGCTCCTACTCTGGTCAGGTGCGGGTGCTCCGCACCGCCCCGGCCTGCTCGCGACAGGTCGGGGCTCATTCGTCAGGGGGAGTCGGACATCCAGGCGTCGAGGTCGGCCCAGCGGTAGCGGACGACGCCGCCGCGCTTGCTCCAGGTCGGCCCCCGGCCCTGGCTGCGCCAGTTGGCGAGGGTCTGCCGGGCCACGCCGAGGTGCTGTGCGGCCTGGTCGGTGGTGGCCCAGCCGGGCCGGGACCGGGTGGGGGTCTGCGTGCGGGCGGCCATCACTTCTTGCCGTCCTTCTTCTTCTTGGCCAGGGACTTGGCCATCTCGTCCTTGATCTTTTTGAGGCCCTCGGCCTCGGCTGCCAGCTCTCGGGCGATTGCCTCGCGGTGCTCGCGGTCGTCGCCCTTGCGGCGCGGGCTCACGAGGCACTCCTGGCGCGGTAGTGGGCGTTCTCCCACTCGATGACGTCGGTGAGCTTGTAGCGGACCCGGCGGCCGATCTTCAGGTACTGAGGGCCGGTGCGGCGCCTGTTCATCTGGTAGACCGCGCCGACCGAGATGCCCAGGCGGGCGGCGAGGTCGTCCGGGGTGAGGTGACGGGCCTCGTCTGCCGTTGGCTGCCCCGATGTTGCGGTGGGCTCTTCCATGTCGGTCAGATTAGGTCAACTAGTGTCAGCTTGCAAGGGATAAGCAGGTCTCATCAGACGTAAGTTTGTGTCATTGGACCCTCGGTGAGGGGTGATCAGTCTTCGCTTGCCCCGGAAGCTGCCTTTATCTGACGTGAGATGACTGGACCTGACAGACTCGGCCCGCGAAGATGGGGCCATGGCTTCCCCGGGGCAGGAGACGCCGCGTCAACGGCTGGCGCGGCTCATGGACGAGCGCCGCGCCGAACTCGATCTCACATGGGATGACGTCGCTAAACGCGCGCCCCTGAGCAAGCAGGGGCTGCACACCATCCGGTTCGAGGATCGGCCGATGCGGCAGCTCACCAAGGCGCGCATCGAGCGGGCACTGGAGTGGGCGCCGGGCTCCGTCGATCGCATCCTGGCCGGCGGCGATCCGGAGCCCCTAAAGGTGGGCCGCATCCATTACGGAGGGCTGAACGTCCCGGCCCCGCCCGAGGAGACCGTGTTCGAGCGGCTGGACCGGCTGGTGGACGAGTGGCGCCAGGTGCGGCGCGAGGACAGTAAGCAGGACCAGAAACGAGCCGAGGTCCTGGAGGAGCTGCTGAACTCCTGGCGAGGGCGGGACGCGGGTTGACCTGCAAGTTAACTGCCGCGAGCGGCGCGGCGCGGCACCGATTCACGAGTTTCGGTCACGTTGCGTACCGCGTTCGAGTTGCTACCTATAGCAGTGAGAATCCCTAGAAGGTTGTTCTAGTAAGTGGCAACTGACCTGCGGAAATAACATACGGCGAGACGATCGTCTCACACTGTGAAACCCGGGGGGCGGTCGGCCCTTCCGTTCCATTAGGGCCTGTGTCAATAATCGTCGTCCCTTCGGATGAGCGGCGCATCACGGAGGGTGACGGTGGAGACGGTTGCTCGGAGCGGTCCACGTGGCCACATCACTCCCCTCCAGGCAGAAAGGACTCAGCGAGGAGCACCCCCCCCCCGGAATTCCAAAGTGAAAGGGGCCCTCGGTTGACCTGTGAGCACGAGACGATGACGACGGATGCCACCATCACAGGCAGTCACCATCATGAGTCCACGTCGCCCTACCCGCTGGCCAGGCTGTACGTCGTGCGGCGCGCCTGCTATGCCGCCTCCCTCGTCGTCGCGGGGGGCGGCATGATCGCCGTCGCCGCGGTGGCGGGGACGAGCCACTGGCCGGTCTATAACACGGCCCTGGCCGTCATCATCCTGGGCGGCATGGCCGGCGCCCTCGCCGTCGCCGCCTACATTGCGCAGCTGGTGATGGAGCACATCTCCATCACCTCATCCCGCGCCCTAATGGAGGTGGACGGGTCCGACCGGCACCTGGAGCAGCGCTTGGAGCGGCGCCTGGAGCGCGTCGAGCGGCACGAAGAGAGCATCGCCGCCGCCCTCGCCGAGCGGTACGAAGACGACCTCTCGCGCCGCCGCACCGGAAACTGAGACCCCGGCCGTCCGTGGGCGTCCCCGCTCACCCACGGACGGCCGGCTCACCCCCCGAAGGAGCACCCCACCGTGGCCGTCTATGACCGATGGCACCTGTCCCACCCACCCGAGGGCGCCGAACCCTGCAAGTGCGGGCGGGGCCGCAACAAGCTCTACCCCAGCGCCGACCACGGCACGGCCCGGCGCTGGCAGGTCCGCTGGCGCGACGAGTCCGGCCGCCAGCGCAAGAAGAACTTCACCGAGAAGGTCGGCGACGACCCCGAACGGCACGCCGCCGCGTGCGATGCGAAGGTCAACGCCGAGCTCGACGCCGACAGCTGGATCGACCCGGAGCTGGGGAAGATCACCCTGGAGGCCTACGCCAAGCAGTGGCGCGGCGGACTGGCCTCCGACCCCGCCAGCCTGGAGACCGTCGACAAGCACCTGGCGCACATCTACGACGTTGAGCGGACCGACAGGACCAAGCGCGCCCCGGGCTCGTCCCCGATCGGGCACCGGGAGATGCGCGCCCTGGCCAAGTCCCCCAGCGCGATCCAGCAGTGGGTCAAGAGCCTGGAGGCCAAGGGACTGGCGCCCGGCTACGTCAAGGCGATCACCACCACCCTGTCGACCATCTTCGCCGCGGCGATCGAGGACGGCCGGATCTCCCGCAACCCGGTGCGATCCAAGTCGGTGCGGCTGCCCACGGTGCCTGACCGCAAGGTCCGCCCGTGGACGCTGGAGATGGTCCAGGCCGCGCGAGCCGAGGTCGACCGGCGGCACTCCTCTGGAGCGATGGTGGACCTGGCCGCCGCCGCCGGCCTGCGCGAGAGCGAGGTGTTCGCGTTCGCCGAGGAGGACATCGTGTTCCTGGGCGCCGACCGGAAGATCCTCGTGCGGCGGCAGATCAAGCGGATCAAGGACGCCGAGGGTCGATACCAGCTGGTGTTCGCGTTGCCGAAGCGCGGCAAGGAGCGTGAGGTGCCGCTGTCGGACACGCTGTCGCTGCGGCTGTCCGAGCAGATGGCCAAGCGGCCGCCGGTGCCGGTGACGCTGCCGTGGGGCCGGCCGGACGGCAAGCCGCGAACCTTCCGGCTGCTGTTTGTCAAGGCCGACGGACTGCCGTGGTATCGGCAGGCGTTCGAGCACACATGGACCGCGGCCCGCGCGGCGGCCGGGGCGCCGCCCCCGCCGGACGAGAACGGCCGGTTCCACGGGTTGCGGCACACGTTCGCCAGCATCCAGCTGGCCGGCGGCGCCGACATCCTGAAGCTCGCGGCGTGGCTCGGCCACACCGATCCCGGCTTCACCCTGCGGACCTACGCCCACCTGATGCCCGACGTGCGGGACGTCGGCCGGCGGGCGGTCGACGACTTCTTCGGTGCCGCCGACCGCCCGAGTGCCCTGGATGTGCCCTCGAAGAGCGGTTCGTGATCTTCTGTTGGGTTGCGGCCCAGGTCAGGCGGTGCCGTTGAGCTTGGCGATGCGGTTCTCGTACATGCGCAGCACCTCGGCGCGGGCGGCGTGCCTGCGCTCGTACTCGCGCAGCAGCTTGACCTGGTCGGCGGTCAGCCCGCGCAGCCGGGCCCGCAACTGCGGCAGCGTGGCGGTGTCGTAGTCGGGCACCGGCAGGTCGGCGGCCTTCGTCTCGGCCTTGCCGGCCGGCCTGGCCTCCGGCTCGGGCTTGGGCTCCGGCTCGGCTGTGGGCTTCGCTTCGACCTTCGGCTCCGGCTCGGCCTTGGGCTCCGGCTTCCGCTCCGGCTCCGCCTTCGTCTCGGCCGTGGCCGCGGGCTCCGGCACCGGCCGGGCCTGGGCGGCGGGCTTGGGGCTGGGAGCCGGGGCAGGCTTGGGAGCGGCCTTGGCGGTGGGTTCCGGAGCGGGCTTGGCGACGGGTTCCGGAGCGGCCTTGGCGGCAGGCTTCGGGGCGGGCTTGGGAGCGGGCCTGGCGGTGGGCTTGCCGACCGAGATCTCCGACGAAGCGGGCCGGGGCCTGGGCGGGGTGGCGACCGGGGGCTCGGCGGCCTCCTCGCCGCCGCGCACCAGGTCGGCCACGCGGCCCGCCACCTTGACCGCCGCATGCTGGGCGTCGTCACGGAGTCGGTTCAGTACGGGGCCCACCCCGTTCTCGCGCATCTCCTTGTAGTCCCTGGTCACCCGGTCGCTCAGCAGCAATGCCCGGCCAACGCCGAACATCGCCAGCCGGACCGCGTGCAGCGGGAGGTCACGGACCTGCTCGCCCACGGTGTCCTGGACTTGCTGCTTGAGGCGGCGTGGCGACTTGGTCATCGTCCTCGTCTCCCTGCTGTACCGGAAGGTCGGTCTCGACGGGCCCGGACCGGTCGGCTGTGCGGACCGATACACCACGGCCGTCATGTATCACTGTGCCGTACGGGTGCGAGCGCGGTCACCTTGGGTCAACCTGTTTCCATCGAATCGGAACATGGCCTAGGTCACATCGTGTCATCCGGCCGGCTTCACCTGAGTTTCGTCTCCCCTGCCGGTACCCGCCGGAGCCGTGGCGACACGGGGCGAGCCGTCCCGCTCGTACAATTGGGACATGACCTCCACCACTGACCGTCGTGTCCTGCTGGCCAAACCCCGCGGCTACTGCGCGGGCGTCGATCGCGCCGTGCAGGCGGTGGAGATCGCCCTGGAGAAGTACGGATCGCCGATCTACGTCCGCAAGCAGATCGTGCACAACGTGCACGTGGTCAAGACGCTGGAGGAGCGCGGGGCCGTCTTCGTCGACGAGACCGAGGAGGTCCCCGAGGGCGCCATCGTGGTGTTCTCCGCGCACGGCGTGGCGCCGGTGGTGCACGAGGAGGCGCGCGGCCGTAGCCTGCGCACCATCGACGCGACCTGCCCACTGGTCACCAAGGTGCACAAGGAGGCGGTGCGGTTCGCCGCCGACGACTACGACATCCTGCTGATCGGCCATGAGGGGCACGAGGAGGTCATCGGCACCTCCGGTGAGGCGCCCGACCACATCCACCTGGTCGACGGCCCCGGCGACGTCGCGGGCGTGCAGGTCCGCGACCCCGACAAGGTGGCCTGGCTGTCGCAGACCACGCTGTCGGTGGACGAGACCATGGCCACCGTGGCGGCGCTGCGCGAGCGCTTCCCCAACCTGATCGACCCCCCGTCCGACGACATCTGCTACGCCACCCAGAACCGGCAGACCGCCGTCAAGCAGATCGCCGCGCAGGCCGAGCTGGTCATCGTGGTGGGCTCGACCAACTCCTCCAACTCGGTGCGGCTGGTCGAGGTGGCCAAGGAGTACGGAGCGGACGCGGCCCACCTGGTGGACTACGCCGACCAGATCGACCCCGCCTGGCTGGAGGGCGTCACCACGGTCGGGCTGACCAGCGGAGCCTCGGTGCCGGAGGTGCTGGTCCGCGGTGTCCTGCAGTGGCTGGCCGAGCGCGGCTACGACCGGGTCGAAGAGGTCGAGTCCGTTCCCGAGAGCATGCGCTTCGCCCTGCCGCACGAGCTGCGCAAGGACCTGCGCGCCCCGGCCTGACCCGTCCGTGACCGGACTGAGCCGTCCCGGGGGACGGCTCCCGTCCCGGGGGACGGCTCCCGTCCCGGGGGACGGCTCAGTCCACCTCGCCGTGGTGAAGGCGCGGGGACTCGTCCCAGCGGACCGGGTCCTCGTTCTCGTCCTCCTGCAGGATGCGGCTGCCGGCCAGGCGGTCGCGCAGGTCACGCACCGCGGCCGGCAGCCCGCGCGGGATCGCGATGGCCACCACCAGCGCGGTGCCCAGGAACAGCCAGGGCGCGGTGGTGGCCAGCGAGGTGACCATGCCGACCAGCACGCCGCGCAGCAGGGACTCCTCGCCGAGCGTGGTCAGGATCTCGGCGAGCAGGGTGAGCCCCAGGAACAGCAGCGGCGGGCACACCGACAGGCTCAGCAGGTCGGCCGGACGGGTGGCGAGCGCGGCCAGCACGCACCCGGCCATGAAACCCAGCCCGGCGAGCAGGCCCACCCCCAGCCAGCGCGACAGCAGCGCGCCGAGCAGGCCCAGCGCGAAGATGATGACGACGCCCCCCCGGCCGGTGACCGTGGCCGCCGACCGGCGGCCGGCCCGGCGCGAGCCAGGTCCTCCCGAGGTCGCAGGCGGCGTGTCCTTGGACGGGCCGCGTGCCGCGGTGGCGGTCATCCCGAGTCCTCCTCGCTCGCGCGATCCGTGTGGCGGGCCCCGGCGTCCGGAGCGGGCGTCCCGGAGGACGGCCGTGTCGGCCTCCCGTGCCCCCGCCCGTTGGCGGCGGCGTCCACGGCGGGGCCGTCCGCCGAGGCCGATGCTGCCCGGCCGGACCGGTTGGGGACGACCTGTTCCGCGAAACCTACCGGTTTGCCGGGCGGCCCCTCACCCGTGGAGGCGCCGATGCCGGCTTCGGGGAACCCGCCGGCCAGTTCGGCGGCCGACGGGGAGCGGGGACTGTCGGCCACCGGCTCCGGCGCGTCCAGGGGGCCGTCGACCAGGCCCAGGTCGTTCAGCCTGCGGGCGCTCACCAGCACCCGGCTCTCCAGCGATCCGACCGTGCGGTTGTAGGACCTGACCGCACCGGCCAGCGACCGTCCCAGCTCGTCCAGGTGCCCGCCCATCGTGCCGAGCCGCTCGTACAGCTCCCGGCCCAGCTCGAACACCGCCCGCGCGTTGCGCGACAGCGCCGCCTGCTGCCAGGCGTACGCCGCGGTGCGCAGCATCGACACCAGCGTGGTGGGGGTGGCGATGTGCACCCGGCGGCCGATCGCGTACTCCAGCAGCTCGGGGGAGCGTTCGAGGGCCGGCGCCAGGAACGCCTCGCCCGGGATGAACAGCACCACGAACTCCGGCGCCGGGCTGAACGCCTGCCAGTACGCCTTGGACGCCAGCCGGTCGACGTGGTCGCGCACATGCCGGGCGTGCGCGTCCAGCCGGGCCGCCCGCAGCTCGGGGTCGTCGGTGGCGGCGGCCTCCAGATAGGCGGTCAGCGGGACCTTGGAGTCGACCACGATGCTCTTGTCGCCGACCAGCCGCACCACCAGGTCGGGCCGCAGCGAGCCGTCCGCGGTACGGGCGGTGACCTGCTCGTCGAAGTCACAGTGCCGGGTCATGCCGGCCAGCTCCACCACCCGGCGCAGCTGCAGCTCGCCCCAGCGGCCACGGGCGTCGGGCCGCTGCAGGGCGCGCACCAGCGCCTGCGTCTCCGCGCGCAGCTCCTCGGAGCTGCGGCGCACGAACTCCACCTGCTTGGCCAGCATGGCGTGCGACTCGCGGCGGCCGGTCTCGACCTCGCGCAACTGCTCTTCGACCTTGGCCAGGGTCTCGCGCAGCGGCTCCACCAGGTGCTCGACGGCCTGCTTGCGCCGCTCCAGCTCACCGGCGGCCTCGATGCCGGCCGCCCGCAGCCGGGTGTCGGCCAGCTCCAGGAACCGCTGGTTGCTGGCGTCCAGCGCCTTGGCCGACAGGGCCTCGAAGTGTCCGGCCAGCCGCTCCTCGACGTAGGCCACCTGCTCCTCGGCCGCCCTGGCCCGGGCGATCAGCGCGGCCTGACGGGTGGTGGCCAGCGAGTACCCGGCCACCGCTCCCAGGGCGACGCCCAGCGCGAGGCCGAGCAGCAGCGCGAGATCCATGACCTGAATCGTGACATTGCGCTGTGATCCAACCGACTCGACGCGCCGAGACACGCGCCGTTCCGACAATTAGACTCATCGTTCACTAGTGGTGCACGACGGGCGCCCCCGCGCCGGGCGGCCGGATGCTGTCTGGACAGGAGGCGGGATGCCGACCACCCCCCGGGAGGTTCCGATCCGACCCGTCGCGGTGACGCCCGCGCAGCGCCGCGTCGCCCGGGCGCTCACACTGGAGCCGGAGGACGCCCCGACCCCACGGGCCCGCATCGTCGGAGGATTCATCCGCGCCTTCGCCAAGTCGGCCTGGCAGTACGGGCCGGACGGCGACGCCGGGCTGGTACGCATCCAGCGGGCCACCGACTTCCTGGGCCGCCTTCAGCTCGTACCACCCGGCGTGGCGGTGAGCCCGCAGGACCTCGGCCGGACGGGCGGCAGCGAATGGGTACGGGCCGGCCTGCCCGACGAGCGCAAGGTCTTCCTTTATCTGCACGGGGGCGGCTATTTCTTCGGCAGCCCCCGCCTCTACAGACCGTTCAACTGGCGGCTGTCGGCCGCGACGCGCCGCCCCGTACTGGCACTGGACTACCGGCTCGTGCCGGAGCACACACCGGCCGACGCGCTCGAAGACGCCCTGGAGGCGTACGAATTCCTCCTCGGGCGCGGATACCCGGCCGAGGACATCGTCATAGGCGGCGACTCGGCGGGCGGCCACCTCACGCTCGCGCTGCTGCTCGCGCTCAAGGAAAAGGGCATACCGCTGCCCAAGGCCGCGATCTGCCTTTCCCCTTGGGTGGACCTCATGTGCGCCGCCGAGTCGCACAAGCTCAACCGGCGCAGTGACGTTCTCATCCCGGCGGACAAACTCGCCTCATTGGGGCGGCGGTTCTGCGCGGACAAGGAGGAGAACGACCCGTTGTTCTCCCCTTTGCGGGGAGATCTGTCGGGCCTGCCGCCGATGATGCTCATGGCCAGCGGCACCGAGATCCTCCGCGACGACGTCCGAGACCTGGCCGTCCGGGCCCGCGCCGCCGGCGTCGACGTCGTCCACCAGGAGTGGGGCGGGCTGGTGCACGTCTTCCCGGTGTTCGCCGACTTCGTCCCCGAGGGCAAGGCGGCCTTCCGGCACATGGCCGAGTTCCTGCGCCGCGTCGAGCGCTGACCGACCGCCCGGACGGCGGCCGTCGGGCGGCGGCCCGCCCGGCAGCCAATAGACTCGCGTGGCGTGAGCCTGTCCATCGGAATCGTCGGGCTGCCCAACGTCGGCAAGTCCACCCTGTTCAACGCGCTGACCAAAAACGACGCGCTGGCCGCCAACTACCCGTTCGCCACGATCGAGCCCAACGTGGGTGTGGTCGGCGTGCCGGACCCGCGGCTGGAGGCGCTGGCGAAGATCCACGGCTCGGCCAGGATCCTGCCGGCCACCATGGAGTTCGTGGACATCGCCGGCATCGTGCGCGGCGCCTACGAGGGCCAGGGGCTGGGCAACAAGTTCCTGGCCAACATCCGTGAGACCAATGCGATCTGCCAGGTCATCCGGGTGTTCGACGACCCGGACGTGACCCATGTGGACGGTGCGGTCGAGCCCCTGCGCGACATCGAGACCATCAACACCGAGCTGATCCTGGCCGACCTGCAGACCATCGACAAGGCCCTGCCGCGCCTGGAGAAGGAGGCGCGGACCAAGAAGGACCGCGACGGGCTGGCGGTCGTCGACGCCGTCGTCGCCGCGCAGAAGGTGCTGGACGGCGGCACCACGCTGTTCGCCGGCGCCGCGGCGGCCGGCATCGACCTGACGCTGCTGCGCGAGTTGCAGCTGCTGACCGCCAAGCCGTTCCTGTACGTGTTCAACCTGGACGAGGACGAGCTGGGCGACGAGGCGCTGCTCGGGCGGCTGCGCGAGCTGGTGGCGCCCGCCGAGGCCATCTTCCTGGACGCCAAGATCGAGGCCGAGCTGATCGAGCTGCCCGACGAGGAGGCGCTGGAGCTGCTGCAGGGCATGGGGCAGCAGGAGTCCGGCCTCTCGCAGCTGGTGCGAGTGGGATTCGACACGCTCGGGCTGCAGACCTACCTGACCGCCGGGCCCAAGGAGGCCCGCGCCTGGACGATCCGCAAGGGGGCCACCGCGCCCGAGGCGGCCGGCGTCATCCACAGCGACTTCCAGCGCGGATTCATCAAGGCCGAGGTCGTCTCGTTCGAGGACCTGGTCGAGGCCGGGTCGATGGCCGCCGCGCGCACCGCGGGCAAGGTCCGCATCGAGGGCAAGGACTACGTGATGCGCGACGGCGATGTCGTGGAGTTCCGTTTCAACGTCTGACCTGGGCATTCGGCGTTCTTTTCGGCGGCCGGGCCGGTTCGTCGGAGGTTAGTGGATCGTCACCTTTCGGTCATCTTCCCCCTTCCGGTGTGCGGTGGATTGTGTTGTCCACATCCGCGCGGCGGGGTGTGTTCCGCCCTGCGGCGCTGGAACAATTGACTTCCGTGGTTAGGCTGGGCCGGGGTTAGGCTGAACGGGCCTTGAACGACCCGAGCCGAACACAACGACCAGAGCAGGCAGATGACCGCGCCGACCGGGGGCAGGCGCGAGCGGAGGCGCGATGGCTCGCCGAGCGTTGGCGCGGGAGCAGGCCGTGGCACACGGCGGGGATACGGCTGTCCATGAGGACGCCGCGGTGACCGGGTCGTCCTCGGGCGTCCCGGTGGCCTTGGAGTCCGGCGGCCACCCCGACTCCCTGGACGCCTCGCGCGGCCGGCGGGGCGGCCGGCGGTCCAGGGCGGGCGGCCGGGGCGGCGGCCGCTGGGCCGGCTCCGGCGGCCGCTGGTGGGTCTGGCTGGGCCGCGCCGTGCTGTGGGCGCTGATCATCGTCATCGTGGTGAACGGCGTGCGCGCCCCGTTCGAACGGTTCACCGAGAGCGGCACTGCCGCCCCCACCACGTCCGGGCGGCCGTCCCAGCCGAGTTTTCCCACCGGTGCGGCATCGGCGTTCGCGCTGCAGTTCGGCAACGTCTACCTCAACTACGACCAGCAGTCCGCCCCCGACCGCGAGCGCCGGCTCCAGCCGTTCCTGCCCGAGGGCACGGCCGGCCAGTTCGGCTGGAACGGGGCCGGCGCGCTGCAGATCCAGTCGGTGCAGGTCGCCGGGGTGGAGGTGCGCGACGAGCACAACGCGGTCGTCACGTTGCTGGCGCGCGCCGACGACCGCTGGCTGTCGCTGGCCGTGCCCGTCTACGCCAGGGACGGCGCCATGGTGGTCTCCGCACGTCCGGCGCTGCTGCCGCCGCCCGCCAAGGCCGCGCTGCCCAGCGGCGGGGTCGGCGAGCGCGACACCGCGCTGGAGGGTGAGCTGCAGAGCGCGCTGTTCGGCAGCTTCTTCCCGGCCTACGCCGCCAGCGACACCACCTCGCTGGCACGGTTCACCGACGGTCCCCCCATCACCGGGCTGGCCAGGTCGGTCACCTTCGTCAAGCTGGCCGAGGTGGTCGCCCCCCGCGGCCAGGCCGACCGGCGCACCGTCACGGTGACCGTCACCTGGCAGCTGCCTGGCCGGGACGGCGCCGCGGCCGCCGAACTGGACCAGACCTACGAGCTCACGGTGGTGAAGAAGGACGGGACCTGGTACGTCAGAGACATCCGGGGCGCCGGCCGGCCCACCGGACCATGAGAGGCCCGACATGAGCGACCCCCCGGGCCCGGCCCCCCACGACCGCGACAAACCCGCCGAACCAGAGAGGTAGTCAGTCGATGCTGCTGCACACCATGGCGTCGATCTCCGACCAGATTCTGGCTTCGCCGGACGATCTGCAGACCGACAACCTCGCCGACTGGCTGCGCCAGATATTCGGACCGCTGTTCCTCGTCATCGTGTCGATCGTGGCGATCTTCTTCCTGTTCACCCGCGAGATCACCCGCTTCGTGCAGTTCATCGTCCTGGCGATCGGAATCGGAATCATCTTCTATGTGCCCAACATCATCGAGACCACGGCGAAGGCGATCGCCCGGGCCCTGGGAGTCGAATTGAGCTGACCGAGCCGCCGGACGGCGGCGACACCGGTGCGGATCCGCGGAGGAGTCGGCACGGCGCTGTGCTCGTCACAGTTAGGGGAGTAGGGGCGTGGATCTACCCACGTACACGAACATATGGCGCATCGAGAAGCGGTTGTACAAGCTGTACGACCTGCGCCTGCCGATGCCCCTTCCGCTCGTGCAGATCGGTGTCTTCGTCGGCGTCTTCGTGCCCTGGGTCCTGCTGCTGATGCTGGTCGGCGTCCCGCTGGAGACGCCCTGGCACGTGTTGTACCTGGTGCCGCCCGGAGTCCTGACCTGGCTGGCCACCCGTCCGGTCATCGAGGGCAAGCGACTGACCGAACTGCTGCTGTCCCAGACGCGCTACCTGGCCGAGCCCCGCACCTGGTGCCGGCTGACCCCGATCCGCGAGCCCCGCGAGGTCGTGATCGTGGCCCGCGTCTGGCGGCGCCACGCCGGGCTGCCCGCCCCGGCCGCCGCCCCCGAACGCGCCGCCGTCCGCGCCCACCGCAAGGAGCGCGAGGCCGCCCGCAGCCACCCCGCCGTGGTCCCCGTCCCGGCGGCCATGGCCACGGCAACGCAGTCCCACACGTCCACCGCCGTCCGGCCCGCCGTATCTCCCGCCCCCCGGCTCGCCCCGGACGTCCACGGCGCCGGAGAGCCCGCCCGCCGCGCCGCCAAGCCCTGGCGGCGCACTACGCCGCGCAGCATCTCCCACGAGTCCGATGCTCCGCCGTCGCCTGCCCTCCCTCCGGTCCCGGCCCCGCCGCCGGCGCCCCGTCCCGCCGGCTCCGCCGAGATGGAGCGCCCGCCCGCCACTCCGCGCCTGGAGATCCCTCCGGCGCGCCAGCCGGGCTCTGGCAAGCGGGCCCTGGCCTCCGGCATCAAACGTCCCGGCGAAGCCGCCGAGTTCTGGCGCGCCGCCGACCGGCCCGCCGGCGCCCCGTCTCCGGAACGCGCCACCGGCCCGCAGCCCACCCTTCCCGAGGGGCAACCCACCGGGCACTCAGACACCGGCACCCCCCAGGAACTGCCCCCGGAAGCGGCTCGAACCGGCGGGGACACCCCTCAGCCCGCTCCGCCCACGCCCCCCGGCGTTCCACAGCGCTCCCCGGAGACCTCCCCGCATCAGGCCGCACCCCACCGCCGGCCGGAGGAGCCCGCAGCGCCGACCGGTTCCGGAGCAGTGGACTCCCAGGCCACCGAGAACGAGGAAGCCGACCAGGCCACGCCCACCCGTCCGGCACCGACCACGGCCCCGGACATTCCACAGCAGCCCCCGCAGGCGCTTCGGCATCCCGACACGTCCCAGCCGACACCGGAGGAGCCCAAGGCCTCGACCGAAACCGGGACGGCGGAGTCCCGGCCGGCCGAGGAGGGAGCCGGACAGACCGCGCCCGCTCGTCCGGCACCGACCACGGTCTCGGACGTTCCGCAGCAGCCTGCGAATATGTCCGACCATCAGGATGCGCCTCGTCGGACACCAGAGGAGCCCGAGGCGTCGGCTAAGGCCGAGACGGTGGACTCCCGGGCCGCCGAGGACGAGCGAGCCGACCAGACCACGCCCGTCCGCCCGGCACCGGCCACGGTTCCGGACGTTCCGCAGCAGTCCCAGCAGGCGCTTCGGCGTCCGGACGTGTCCCAGCGGGTGCCGGAGGAGTCCGAAGCCGGGGTGGTGGAGTCCCGGGCTGCCGAGGAGGAGAGGGCTGACCAGGCTGCGTCCGCCCGTCCAGCACCGGCCACGGCTCCGGACGTTCCGCAGCGGTCCGCGGATGCACCCGGCCATCCGGATGCGTCCCAGCGGGCGCCGGAAGGGGCCGAGGCCGGGGCGGTGGAGTCCCGGGCAGAGGAGGACGAGGGGGCTGACCAGGCTGCGTCCGCTCGTTCGGTGCAGGCCGTGGCCTCGGACATTCCGCAGCAGTCCGTGGAGGGGCCGTCCGTTCCCGAGCCGCCGCGGCAGGCCCGGTCGGCCGGAGAAGGCGACGAGGGCGAGGTAGGAGAGGTAGGAGACGCGCCGGTCGCCGCCTCGACGGCACCGGACATCCCGACGCAGGCCGCACCGGATGCTCCGGTGGAGTCGGTCGCGGAGACGGGACCCGACGTTGAGCCCGCTCGGGCCGAGCGGGCTCCGCAGGCCGCCGCAGGCGAAGCTCCGGACGGGCATGAGCCCGCGGATGGGGCGTCGACGCGGACGACCCGCCCGGACATCCCGCAGACGCCTCCGGCGACGGTCCCCGACATCCCCAAGGTGCCCGAGACGTTCGGCGCCGCCCGGCGGGACGACCAGGCGGAGCCGGAGGACACCGGCGTCGCGGCGGACGAGGGCACCGAAACCCGGCCCGCCGCGGCCTCCGCCGAGCCCCGGCCGGGTGACGGGGAGGAAGGCGAGCCGAGCCGCCCCAAGGGCCCGACGAAGCCTTGGCGGGACGGTCTGTCCCGTCCACTGCGCGCGGCGACGACGGACGCGCTGGTGTGGCCCCCGGTGTCAGCCCCTGGAAGCGGGCCGATGTGGACCCGTGGGCAGAACACGCCGGAAAGCACCAGCGCCTCGCCGGATGCCGGACAGGTGAGGGAGCCGGGGCGTGCGGCACCGCCTCCGCAGGTGCCGGGCATACCGGCCGCCCAGGGCGGTACGGCCACACCACCCGGAGGACTGCCGCCCGCCGCACCGCCCCCCGCAGGGCAGACGCCCGCCGGTCCGCCATCACGCACGGCGCGGCCGCCCGCCGGTCCCCCTGCGACGGGGCAGCCGCCTGCCGGTCCCTCACCGGCCGGGTATCCGCCTGCAGGGGCGTCGCCCGAGGGGCGGCCGCCCGCAGGTCCTCCGCCTGCGGTGCGTTCGCCCTGGCCGCCTGCGGGGCACCCCGCCGAGGCTCGTCCCGAGCCCACAGGACGTCCCGAGCCTGGACGGCGACAGCCCGGGGACGGGCCCGCGGCCAGGCCGGTCCGCCCGATGGGGCCACCGTCCCACGGCCGTGTCACCGGGCGGCCCGCGGAGGCGCCGGGCTCCCCAGCCGGCCCCGGGCAGGGCATGCCGTTCGGCCCGCCGGCCCGGCCCGCCGTGCCGCCCGCGGACCAGCGGGTCGCCGGCCCGGAGGGCGGGCGTCCCAGAGAGGCCGCGGCGCCGGCTCCGCCGCCCGCGCCGGCCCGCGAGGTCCGGTCGGGGCCCGCCTCGCCCGTCCGGCCGCGCCCGATCCCGCCGCCGCCTCCGCCACCGCCGCCGAGCACCCCGGCGATCACCCCTCCGGACCTGGAGCAGGAGACCGCGCCGGGCGGCGGGCTGCGCCGGCTCATCGCGGCCGTCGGCGGCGGACACAGCCAGCTCGACGAGGAGTACGAGGAGCGGCTGCAGCGGCCGTTCCAGGGGTCCCGGCACATCGTGGTGCTGGGCTGCACCGGAGGGGCCGGGCAGACCGTCACCGCGCTGATGCTGGGACACACGTTCGCGCAGTACTGCGGCGAGCCGGTGGTCGCGATCGACGTCAACCCCGGTCCCGGGGCGCTGGCCCGCCGCAGCCGCAGCGACACCCACGAGACCCTCACCGGGCTGATCACCCGGGCCGACCAGGTCACCTCGCTGACCGCCATGCGCCGCTACACCTCGCAGGCCAAGTCCGGCCTCGACGTCATCGCCGCGGGCAAGAACCCGCTGCAGGCGCTGGACGACCGGGACTACGCGCTGGCCATCCGGACCATCGACCGGTTCTACTCGATCACACTGCTGGACGCCGCGGCGGCGGTAGTGGCGCGGGTGCTGCCGCACGCCGACCAGATCGTGCTGGTCGCCCCGGCCAGCGCGGACGCGCCGCGGGCGGTGGCCATGACCTTCGAGTGGCTCGACGGGCACGGGTACGACGGGCTGCGCTCCCGCGCGGTGACCGTGATCAACGGGGTCAGCAGGCGCAGCATGGACGACGTCGAACAGGCCGAGGCGGTCGCCCGGGGGCGTTGCCGGGCGCTGGTGCGCATCCCGTGGGACGATCACCTCAGTATGGACCGGGCCCCCCGGAACGAGCTGAAGTCGCTGCGCTCGCCCACGCGGCGCGCCTATCTGGCCCTGGCCGGCGTCGTCGCCGGCGGATTTGCCGAGCTGCCCGAGCGTTATGTGCAGGAGGACGTGGATCGGCAGCAGGAGAGCAGCCGATGAGCGCCCGTGCCGTGCCGGTGTGCCGCCGCGGGATGCGCTCTGGCGGCGGGAGACCGGGTGACTTTTCGGGACGGGATCCGGTCGTTCCAGATCCGGAAGGCGCGTCAGGCTCCTCACGGGGCCGGTCTGATGTGGCGTCCGGGCGAGATGGCGTCGGGGAAGGGACGGGGGACCCTGTGGGCAGACCACGCGCTCAGGGCGGTGCACGGGACGGCGCGGCCGTCGGGGAGGCGGCTCCGGTGAGGTGCCGGCGTTCTTCCGGCGAGACGAGGCCGCGGCCGAAGGGCCGCGGGATGCGAGCGGAGCGGACGAGATGAGCAGGGGCAGGGCGCGTTCCAGCCGTCTGGCGGTGCGGTACTTCGATGACCGCATCCTGCTGACCGACCAGGCCGCCTGGGCGTACTTCCGGCTGCCGACGGTGTCGTACGAGTTCACCACCGGCGAGGAACGCGAGGCGCTGGCCACCAACATCACCATCGCGCTGGCCGGTATCCGGATGCAGGACGCCGAGGTGCACCTGCGGATCGCGCACCGCCTCTACCCGGCCGCCGAGTGGGCGCGCAGCCTGGACCACACCTCCGACGGCGGCCCCGGTTGGCACGACTACCTGGAGGAGATGTACGCCCACGTCTGGGGCCAGGAGTTCTGGACCAAGGAGGTCTACCTGGGCGTACGACTGGGTCCCCGGGGCGTGGGCGCACAGCTGTCCGGCGGGGTGCTGGCGCAGCTGCTCGGCTTCTACAAGCGCAGCGAGCAGGCGCTCGGCATCGAGGACGACGCGATCGACTCCAAGGAGATCGCCCGCTGGACCGAGCAGGCCGAGCGGATCGGCCGGGCGCTGGGCGGCTCCGCCCTGTACGCGCGGCACGCCACCTCCGTCGAGGTGGCGTGGCTGTTCCAGCACGCGGTGACGGCGTCGCTGCTCGACCCTCCGCCGTCGGCGGTGCCGCGCCGCACCTGGGGGGCCGGGGAGATCGAGGCGCTGGTGGAGGGGGCGATCCACAATGGTCGCTCGTACCTGCGCATGGAGCAGCCCGGCACCAACGGCAGCGGCGGGGCGGTCAGCGCCTCGTTCGTGGCCTACCTCAGCTTCGCGCGCTTTCCCGACCTGATGCCGTTCCCGGACGGCGAGCCGTGGCTGCACTACGCCGACGCGTTGCCGTTCCCGGTGGAGATCAGCTCCCGGATGAAGCTGATCCCGCCCGCCAAGGCGTCCAAGGACGTCTCCCGCAAGCTGGCGCACGCCCGCGACATGGACCAGCACATCCGGGAGGCCGGCGCGGAGGCGCCGCTGGCGCTCGCCGAGCAGATCGACGCCGCCCGGATGCTCGAGCACGGCATCACCAAGGAGCGGCTGCCGTTCGTGTACGGCTGGCACCGGCTGATCGTGACCGCGCCCACCGAGGACCTGCTGGCCCAGCGGGTGGACGCGGTGGTCGAGCACTACCGCGACATCGGCATCGACGTCGTCAACTCCACCGGCGACCAGTTCTCGCTGTTCATGGAGTCGCTGCCGGGCGACCGGATCCGGCTGGGCGCCTACGCCCAGCGCCAGCCGCTGCGCACCATCGCCGGCGGCATGCCGACGGCGACCGTGGACCTTGGTGACCGACGGGACGAGACGGGAGGCGGCTGGGTCGGCCCGTACATCGGGCAGACGCTGGGCCGGGCCCGGTCGATCGTCCACTTCGACCCGCTGGTGGCGGCGGCCCGCAACCGGCCGACCGCGGTGGCGATCACCGGCGAGCCCGGTGGCGGCAAGACCACCCTGGCGCTGCTGCTGATCTACCAGATGGCGTTGCGCGGGGTGACGATCGCCGCCATCGACCCCAAGGGCGACGCCGAGTCGCTGGTGGAACTGCTGCGGGCGCGGGGGCGCAAGGCGCGCATCCTGCCGCTGGGCTCGGCGGCGCCCGGCCTGCTGGACCCATTCTCCTTCGGCGACGACCTGGCCGCCAAGAAGACCATGGCCACCGAGACGCTGCGGCTGCTGCTGCCGCGCATGTCGGAGGAGCGCGAGTCGGCGATGATCCAGGCGGTCGGCGCGGTGGCCAACGGCGAGCGGCCGTCCCTGGGACGGGTGGTGGACTACCTGGAGGGCTCGCAGGACCCGGCGTCCAAGAACCTCGGCGCGGTGCTGCGGTCGATGTCGGAGATGCGGCTGGCCCGGCTGTGCTTCGACCCGTCCGGCGGGGAGCAGATCGACACCGCCGGCTGGACGACGGTGTTCACCCTGGGCGGGCTGACGCTGCCGGATGTGGCGATCTCCCGGGAGGACTACTCCTACGAGCAGCGGCTGTCGGTCGCGCTGATGTACCTGGTGTCGCAGTTCGCGCGGCGGCTGATGCACGGGCTGGACCGCAGGCTGCCCAAGGCGATCTTCCTGGACGAGGCGTGGGCGATCACCTCCACCCCCGAGGGCGCCAAGCTGGTGCCGGAGGTGTCGCGGATGGGCCGCTCCCGCAACACCGCGCTGATCCTGGTCTCCCAGAACGCCGAGGACCTGCTCAACGAGCAGGTGACCAACTGCCTGTCGTCGGTGTTCTCGTTCCGTTCCTCCGAGCGGCACGAGGTCGGCAACGTGATGTCGCTGCTGGGCGTGGAGTCCTCCGAGGAGCACAAGGCCGTGCTGCGCAACCTGGGCAACGGTGAGTGCGTCTTCCGTGACCTGGACGGGCGCGCCGGCCGGATCGGGGTGGACCTGGTCTCGGAGGAACTGCTGGCCTGGCTGGACACCAACCCGACCCGGGTCCGCCCGGAGTCCCCACTGAAGATCTAGGAGGTCTGCCCATGAACGGGTCGTGGCGGAGCCGCGTTCGGCCGTCGGGCGCGGGCGGCCGTGCCCGGCCACCGGCCGGGCGGGGCGGGCCTGTCCGTCCGCCGGGCGGCATGCGCCTGCAGCGGTCGCCGTCCGAGGGCGTCTCCCTGGCCGGTCGGGGACGCCGCTTCGGTCCCGCCCGCCGGCGCCGCCGGGCCGCGGTGCTGCTGGCGGTACTGATGCTGTTCATGTTGAGCCCGATCGCCCCGGCCAGCGCCGGCCCTTTCGGCGGCGACCCCTGCCGCCCGGCCGACAATCCGTCCCCGGAGATGTACGGGTCGGGTCCCGAGGCCATGATCAGGCCGCCGGATTACCCGAGCGAGAAACTCAAGCGGACCCCGCCGGAGCAGCTGACCTACTACGACCGGTACGGCACCGTCGGCCAGTTCTGGTACGCGGTCGACATGGGCTGCTCGGACGCCATGAACATGATGGGCAACGCCCTGGCCAACACCACGTTCACGCTGGTGCGGGTGATGGACCGCACGACGATCACCGTCTACCAGGCGGCCGCCTCCGAGTCGCTGCTGGGCTGGCTGAAGAAGACGGTCGACGACGTGATCAGCGACATGGGCAAGACCTTCAATGCCCGGTACTGGTCGTGGGTGGTCATCCTGGGCGCGATCTGGCTGGCCTGGTGGGGACTGGTCCGCAAGCGCGCCAGCAAGGTCACCGAGGGCACCATCTGGATGGTCGCCGCGATGGTGGCGCTGATCTGGCTGGTCGCCAGGCCGGCCGACTTCACCACGCTGGGGACCAAGGTGTCCGAGGCGACCGGCGCGGCGTTCAACGCGGCGCTGCCCCAAGCCGACAACCGGGGCACCACCTGCATCCCCTCACCCGCCGGAAAGAACCCGCTGGCCTCGCCGGACGTCGACGCCACCACCCGTAACGCCAACGGGCTGTGGGTGGCGCTGGTCTGCAAGCCCTGGTTGATGGGCCAGTTCGGCACCGCCGACCCCAATGCCAAGATCGTCAAGGACAACGCCGACAGGCTGCTGTGGTCGCAGGCGGTCGACCTGTCCGAGGCGTACGGTCAGGAGAAGCTCGATCTGAGCAAGAAGGCCGACGCCTACAAGGAGGTCGCCAAGAACGTCAAGGAGGAGCACCCCGGCGCCTATCCGATCTTCCAGGGCAAGAACTGGACCAGCCGGCTGGCGGTGGCCTTCGGCGCGCTGTTCGCCGCCACGGTCGCCGGGCTGCTGGTGCTCGTCATCGCGATCGCGCTGATCGTGGTGAAGATCGCCTTCCTGCTGTTGCTGGTGGCCGGACCGATCTTCCTGGGCATCGGCATCCATCCGGGGATCGGCCGGGTGATCGCGATCCGCTGGCTGGAACTGCTGCTGTCCATGCTGCTCAAACAGGCGGCGCTGATCGGTGTGCTGTCCCTGTTGCTGTGGGCCTACGGGCTGATCCTCAGCGAGGGACTGCCATGGGGCCTGCAGATCCTGCTCATCTCGTTGGTCACGTTCGCGGCGTTCATCTACCGCAAGCCGTTCCAGCATCTGTTCTCCGCGGTCGGCTACTCGGCGGTGGGGTCGCGGGAGAAGAGCGAGGCCCATCTGGACAAGTCGATCGCCGAGGCTCGCAAGAGCACGGTGGGCGCGGCCACGGCGGTGGTGCCCGGGGCCGCCGGTTACCGGCTGGCGCGGTGGGCCAACCGCGACTCGGCCGAGGCGGGCGCGGCGGGGGAGACCTCGGCGGGCGGCGCCGCGGCCGAACGGCGTGGCGGCCTCGCGACGGCCGACACCTCCACCGGCGATGTCGCCGGGGCGATCGCGGGCAAGAGCCGGGCGGGCGGTTCGGCCGCGGCGGGCGCGGGCCGGGGACGTGCGGCGGCGCCGCCGCTCAATCTGCCCACCCGGGGCAAGCCTTCGGGGGATGCGCGTTCCGGTGGCCGGGCCGCGGCCGGCGCATCGGTGGGCTCGGCCGGTTCGGCCGGTACGGACGAGACCGTCGCCGATGCCGGACCGTCCGGCTCCGGGGTCGCCAGACCCACGTCGTGGGTGGGCGGCCGGGCAGGGCGAGGGTCCGGCGGCGGAGGAACGGACGGCGCCGGCGGGCTCGTCGGCGCGGGCACCGGCGGCGGTGCGTCCAATGGCGGTGGCCGTTCGCGGCGGAGCAGCGGTCGTGGAGCCTCCGGCGGCGAAGGTTCCTCCGGCGGTGTCGTCTCGGGCGGCTCGTCCGGTGGCGGCCGGGCGTCCGGCGGCGGTCGTCCGTCGGGGGGCGGTCGTCCGTCGGGGGGCGGTGGCCGTGGGTTCGGCGGCGGGTCGTCCGGTGGTGGCGGCGCGTCGGCAGGCGGCTCGTCGGGTGGTGGCCGGGCGTCCGGCGGTGGCTCGTCCGATGGTGGCGGGTCGGTCGGACGGGGGGCCAACGGCTCCGGCCGCGGCCGGGGCTGGTTCGGCGGCGGCTCTGGCGGGTCCGAGGGCTCCGGTGGCGGTGCCTCGTCCGGTGGAGACAAGGGACGTCCGGCGGATCCAGCGGCCGGTGTCCCCCGGCCGCGTGCCGGGAACGAGGGCGCGGGCCAGGGCGCTGGAAGGAAGTCCCCGCCGCCGCTGTGGGGCAGCCGGGCCCGCGAGGAGGGCCCGCCACTGCCGTTCTGGCTTCGCCCGGCCGAAGGCGCGAGTGAGCGAGAGGACTGATGGAGCTCTCCGATCGCCGGCGCAAGCTGCTGTTCGCAGGGCTGGTGGTGGTGCTGGTCGCCGTCGGCGTCTACCTCACGATGGCCGACTCCGGCACCACCACCGAACGCGCGGAGCCGCAGGGCGATCGCAGCACGGCGGTCCCGGCGGGACCTGCCGCGCCGTCCGTGCCGCCGGTGGGGATCGACTCCACCATCACCCCGGAGAACTTCGACATCTACCGGCTGCTGCCGTTCCCCAAGCGCGACTTCGTCGCCGCCGCCGAGCTGGCCCAGCGGTTCACCGCCGCCTACGGCACCTACCGCTACGACGAGGATCCGCAGGCGTACATGGCCCGGCTCACCCCGATGGTCACCGAGGAGCTCGGGGCGGAGATCGCGCGGGGCGCGTCCTCGCCGGGGCTGATCGAGCAGCGCCGGAGCGAACAGATCGTCGCGCGGAGCACCGCCACCCTCGACAGCGTGCGGGACATCGAGGCGAACTCCATCATCTTCCTGGTCACCGGAAACCAGCAGCTCACCAGGTCCGGCGAGACCGGCCAGGAGAGCAAACAGTTCGCGGTGACGGTCGCGCGCGACGGGGCCGCCCTGCGGGTGTACGCGTTCGGGCCCGCCGACGACGGCCAGGCCGGCGACACGGGCCGGACCGGTGACGAGGAATGACCATCGACGCCGTGGGACGCGGCGGGGCCGGGCCGGTGCGCACCCGCCGGGAGACGGGCTCTCCCGGCGCTGGGTGCCGACGCGGCCGGAGGCGATCTCGCAGAGGTGGGTGAGACGGGATGAGACGGCGTCTGGTGTTCGTCGTGGCCGCCGCGGCGGTCGGGATGCTCTTCGCGGCCCTGATCGTCATGCCGGTGTTCCTGGGGGCCGGCCAGTTCATGTACGGCGGGGGGGCCGGGGCGTCCTGCATCGACACCAGTGGGGCGGGAAACCAGCCGCAGGAGGCTGCCGACGCCAGGTCGATCCCGAGTAATTACCTGGAGCTGTACAAGAAGGCCGGGGCGGACTACGGCCTGCCGTGGAATGTCCTGGCGGGCATCGGGAAGGTGGAGACCAGCCATGGCACCTCGAAGCTGCCCGGTGTCTCCTCGGGTGAGAACTACGCCGGGGCCGGCGGCCCGATGCAGTTCCTGAAGGCCACCTTCAAGGCGTTCGCCGTGGACGGCAACAAGGACGGCAAGAAGGACCGCTACGACCCCGCGGACGCCATTCCGTCGGCCGCGCGCTACCTCAAGCACAACGGCGCTCCCGAGCGGATGCGGACCGCGCTGTACATGTACAACCACTCGTGGGACTACGTGGACCTGGTGCTGTCCTGGTCCAAGCGCTACGGCGGCGGTGACTTCGAGGTCGTGCAGGCCGACGGCCCCAAGTGCTCCGACACCGAAGGGCTGCCCGAGAACGTCGACGAGGTGATCCAGCGCATCATCAACTTCGCCATGGCGCAGCGCGGCAAGCGGTACATCTTCGGGGCGAACGGCCCGGACGCGTGGGACTGCTCCAGCCTGCTGCAGGGCGCCTACCGTTCGGTCGGCCTCACCATCCCGCGGACCACCTGGGATCAGTGGCCGTTCGGCGTGAAGGTGCCCAAGGGCAATGAGGTGCCGGGCGACCTGGTGTTCTTCAACTCCGGTCCCGGGACGTCGTGGTCGGCTCCCGGCCATGTGGGAATGGTCATCGGCAACGGCAAGATGATCGCCGCCCGCTGCTCCACCTGCGTGCCGAACATCGGGGTACAGAGCTACAAGCGCTCGGACTGGGTCGGGGTGACCCGCCCGCTGGCCAAGCCGGAGCTCAAGAAGGCGCTGGAGAGGCTCCAGGCGGGTTGATCCGGGCACGGTGACGACCGCCCTGCCCTGAGCATGTGGCCGGGAGCATGGGCGGCCGGCCGCTGGGACATGGCGCGCGACCACGAACCCGTCGGCGCCCCGTGGCCCCGGTCGGCGGAGATTCCCGGTTCGGCGTGACCTTTTGGTCCAGATACGGGCGATGCCGGGTCCTGCGGATGTGCGCCTGCCGGATTTTCCGGGGCCGCGCTGGGCAGATTCGTTCGTACGGACCGAGAGGCGGAACGCGGAGAGCAGACGGTGAGCCGGTGAGCGCACGGACGCACGGTGGCCCGGGAGTCAGCCCGGGCTTTCTGCTGTGGCGGGCCACGCTGCGATGGCAGCGTGAGATCACCATGGCGCTCAAGCCCCTCGAACTGACTTATGTGCAGTTCGTCCTGCTGGAGGGCCTGTGGCGGTTCGACGTGCAGGGCCGCTACCCCAGCCAGCGGGAGCTGGCCGACCAGGCGAGCACCGACGTGATGATGACCAGCCAGGTGGTGCGGGTCCTGGAGGACAAGGGCCTGCTGCGGCGCGCCGTCGATCCACGGGACGCCCGCAAGCGCGTCCTGACCATCACCGACGAGGGCCGCAAGCTGGCCGAGGAGGCGGTCCAGGTGGTCCGGGACACCGATGACGGCTACTTCGCGGGCATCCCTGACCGTGGCGCGCTGCTGGGGGTGCTGAGCCGGCTGGCGTTCCCGGGGGAGTGGCGGCCGGCGCGGGACGGCGGGCCGGCCGCGAGATGATGGGCGGCGTGTCCGCGGCGGGCGCGGACCGGAGCGAAGCGGGGTGGTCCTGATCGTCGTCGTGGTCGGAGCCGCGATCATCCGCGCCGGCCGGCTGCTGGCCGCCCAGCGGGCCGAGCCGCCGCGGCTGGCGGGCGGCTGGGAGCTGCCGGGCGGCAAGGTCGATCCGGGGGAGTCGGAGGAGGACGCGCTCGTCCGCGAGTGCCACGAGGAACTGGGCGTCAAGGTCGGGCTGGGCGCGCGGATCGGCGGCGACTGGCCGCTGAGCGACGAGGGCAGCGTGCTGCGGGTCTGGACCGCCGAGATCCTCGAAGGCGAGCCGGCGGCCCTGGAACATCTCGCGCTGCGCTGGCTGGGCCCCGCCGAGCTGTACGAGGTCGACTGGCTGCCGGGCGACCTGCCCGTCATCGGCGCCCTGCACGACCACCTCCGCTGACGGTGAGGATGCAGGCGAGTACCTCGCCCGGGTCTGACCCATCGGCTGACTGACCTTCATCCGCCTCAGCCGAACGGCCGGCCGCACCGGCGTGGCCGGCCGTGAACGCGTCGGTCAGGCCCCGAGGAGTGCGGCCAGCAGTTGCCTTCCCCGGGGCCAGGAGCCGAGGCCGCTGTCGGCGTTGATGTGGCCGGCGTCGCCCAGGTCGACGAGGTCCGCGCCCCAGGCCGCGGCGAACTCCTCCGTCCGGTCAAAGGACATGTACGGATCGTCGCGGCTGCCCACCACGGTCGTACGGAACGGAAGTGCGGCGCGGGGAATGGGGGCGAACGACCCCAGCGGAAGGTCCGGCAGGCGTTCCACGTCGGCGGGTGCGACCAGCAGGGCGCCCCGCACCCGGTCCCGGGCCCGCTCCGGGTCGGCCACCGCCCACCGTACGGCGGTGATGCAGCCGAGGCTGTGGGCGACCAGGGCGACCTCGCCGGGCTCGGCGGCGACCGCCTCGTCCAGCGCCGACACCCAGTCGTCCACGAGGGGGAACGACCAGTCGCGCTGCTCCACCCGGCGGTGGTCCGGGTGCTCCCGCTCCCACCGGGACTGCCAGTGCTCGGGACCGGAGTTCTCATAACCGGGCAGGACGAGAACCGTTGTCATGGCGGCGATCCTAGATCCTCGCCTGGAATAAGGCCCTATCGCGGGATGTTGGCTTCGCCGTGGGGGGTCGAAGGTGACCCGCCCCGCACCTTCTGTGGTAAGTGCCGCCGCCGGCGGCCCCGTAGAATCGACCGTGCCGCGCCCCGTCTGCGGCGGCTCCATCACCCAGACCCCAAGGCGAGAACGCATGCCCATCTCCACGCGCGACGATCTCCGTAACGTCGCGATCGTTGCTCATGTCGACCACGGGAAGACCACCCTGGTCGACGCGATGCTCTGGCAGTCCGGAGCCTTCCGCGCCAACCAGGACGTCGACGAGCGCGTCATGGATTCCAATGACCTGGAGCGGGAGAAGGGCATCACCATCCTGGCCAAGAACACCGCGATCCGCCGGGACGGGATGACGATCAACATCATCGACACCCCGGGGCACGCCGACTTCGGCGGCGAGGTGGAGCGCGGGCTGTCCATGGTGGACGGGGTGGTGCTGCTGGTGGACGCCAGCGAGGGGCCGCTGCCGCAGACCCGGTTCGTGCTGCGCAAGGCGCTGGCCGCGCGGCTGCCGGTGATCCTGGTGGTCAACAAGACCGACCGGCCGGACGCGCGGATCGACGAGGTCGTCGACGAGACCTACGAGCTGTTCATGGACCTCGACGCCGCCGAGGACCAGATCGACTTCCCGATCGTGTACGCCTCGGGCCGGGCCGGGCGGGCCTCGCTGACCAAGCCCGGCAACGGCGAGCTGCCCGACAGCCCGGACCTGGAGCCGCTGTTCACCACGATCCTGCAGACCATCCCGGCGCCCACCTACGACCCGGACACCCCACTGCAGGCGCACGTCACCAACCTGGACGCCTCCAACTTCCTGGGCCGCATCGCGCTGTGCCGCGTGCACGCCGGCACCCTGAAGAAGGGGCAGCAGGTCGCCTGGTGCCGCCATGACGGCGGGACCGAGCGGGTCAAGATCACCGAGCTGCTGATGACCGAGGCGCTGGAGCGCAGGCCCGCCGACGAGGCCGGCCCCGGCGACATCGTCGCCATCGCCGGCATCCCGGACATCATGATCGGCGACACCCTGGCCGACCCCGACGACCCGCGCCCGCTGCCGCTGATCACGGTGGACGAGCCGGCCATCTCGATGGTGCTGGGCACCAACACCGGCCCGATGGCCGGCCGGGAGAAGGGCACCAAGGTCACCGCCCGGATGGTCAAGGACCGCCTCGACCGCGAGCTGGTCGGCAACGTGTCGATCCGGGTGCTGCCCACCGAGCGGCCGGACGCCTGGGAGGTGCAGGGCCGCGGCGAGCTGGCGCTGGCCATCCTGGTGGAGAACATGCGCCGGGAGGGCTACGAGCTGACCGTCGGCAAGCCCCAGGTGGTCACCCGCGAGATCGACGGCAGGAGGCACGAGCCGGTCGAGCGGCTGACGGTGGACATCCCCGAGGAGCACCTCGGCGCGGTCACCCAGCTGCTGGCGGTGCGCAAGGGCCGGATGGAGCACATGGCCAACCACGGCACCGGCTGGGTGCGCATGGAGTTCCTGGTCCCCGCCCGCGGCCTGATCGGCTTCCGCACCGAGTTCCTGACCGACACCCGCGGCACCGGCATGGCGCACCACGTGTTCGAGGCGTACGAGCCCTGGTTCGGCGACCTGCGCACCCGCCCGTCCGGCTCGCTGGTGGCCGACCGGGCCGGCGCGGCGACCGCGTTCGCCATCACCAACCTGCAGGAGCGCGGCACCTTCTTCGTGGGCCCGGGCACCGAGGTGTACGAGGGCATGATCGTGGGCGAGAACTCCCGCGCCGACGACATGGACGTCAACATCACCAAGGAGAAGAAGCTCACCAACATGCGCTCCTCCACCGGTGACGAGCTGGAGCGGCTGACTCCGCCGCGGGTGCTGTCCCTGGAGGAGGCGCTGGAGTTCATCCGCGAGGACGAGTGCGTCGAGGTGACGCCCGGCGCGATCCGGATCCGCAAGGTGGTGCTGGACGCCAAGGAGCGCGAGCGCACCCGCGCCCGCGCCAAGCGCTCCGGCTGAGCCGGCCCGGCGACGAAGAGCCCGCCCCGCGCGAGCGCGAGGCGGGCTCTTCGGTTGCTGCCGGACTCGTCAGCGCAGCGTGCGGCTGTCGCGGATGTCCTTGATGTCCTCGCTGATCTTGAACATGACGATGAGCAGTTCCAGCCACACCCGGGTGACCATCACGTACAGGAACCAGATGATGGGGGCGGCGATGATGATCAGGAGTCCCACCACCGCGCCGCTGTCGTCACCGGAGGCCATCGCGGCGAAGCCGAAGATGATGTAACCGATCGCGAACAGCGTCAGCAGGATGAGCGACACCACGTAGAGGAACTTCACCAGCTTCGGCGCGATGAAATTGTCGAAGCTGAAGTCGAAGAGCGATCCGAAGAAGCCCTTGTCGTTGTCGTAGCGCGGACCCGCGGGCTGCTGGTACGCGGCGGGTTGGGGTGGGTAGGGCTGCCCGGGCTGCTGCCAGCCGGGGGGCTGACCCGGACCGTAGGGGGTACCCATCGGTGAACTCCTGACTGCGGTGTCGTCCGTATGCGCGCGGGGTATGCGACGCATGACCCTACCGGACCCATATGCCGGTGTGCCGCTGCGAAAGCGAACACTGACCGGAATGTTGGCGACCGGTGATCAGGCCGTCGCCTCGCTTGGACGGTTCAGGCCAGTTGTACGGTTCCGGTGACGTCGGCGGCCAGCCGGAGCTGGTCGCCGTCGCGCAGCGGCGCCTCCACGCCGCGCGGCAGCCGCTCGCCGTTCACGAACGTCCCGTTGGTGGAGCCCTCGTCCCGGACCCAGGCCGTGCCGGACGGGTCGAGCCACACCGTCGAGTGCCGCCGTGACACGTTGTCGTACTGGGTGAACGTGGACGCAACGGGGGACTGGCCGGCGTCGCGGCCCAGCACCAGGTGCTGGCCCACCGAGATCTTCAGCTCCCCGGACGGGAAGACCACCCGCAGCACGGGGGCCTGCTGGCGCAGCGGGCGCAGGCAGTTGTCGCACTGGGCGGCCGCCGGATTGCTCAGCACCGCCTCGCAGTGCGGGCACATGAACGCCGTGCTGTCGGGGGACCCGCGGTGCCCGGCCTCGTCGGGTGGCAGTAGCGTCGCCTCCCGGCCGTGCGGCGGGGGCGTGAGCGGCCGGCCGCCGTGCTGGGGGGGCGGCATCTGGTGGTCGGCCGGGCCGTGCGGCATCCCCTGCTGGTACGGGGCCTGGTGCTGGGGGGCCTGCTGGTGCGGCGCCTGATGCTGCGCGGGCCCTTGGTGCGGGGACGCCTGATGCTGCTGGGCCGGCGGCCACCCCTCCTGGGCGGGAGGCCAGTCCTGGGCCGGCGCCTGTCCGCCGCCCTGTGCGGGCGGCCAGTCCTGACCGGCTCCTTGCGCTCCCTGGCCCTGGGCGGGCGGCCAGCCCTGGTCGGCCCCTTGCGCTCCTTGACCTTGCGCGGGCGGCCAGCCCTGACCGGCTCCTTGCGCTCCCTGGCCTTGCGCGGGCGGCCAGCCCTGGTCGGCTCCTTGCGCTCCCTGGCCCTGCGCCGGGGGCCAGTCCTGACCGGCTCCCTGCCCGCCCTGGGCGGGAGCCCACTGGGGGCCGTGCCCCTGGTCCGCCGGCGGGGGCTGCTGGTGATGCGGCTGCGGAGACCGCCAGTCCTCGGCGGGCTGCTCGTGCCGGCCACCGTGCGGGCCGGCATGCCGGCCCTGTTGGTGGGGCGCCTGCTGCTGAGGCGGCGGCGCCCATGCGTCCTGCTGCGGCGGCCACGCGTCCTGCTGCCCCTGCTGGGGCTGGTGGCCGTGCTGCGGCGGGGCCTGGTGGGGCTGGTGCTGAGGTGGGCCGTAGCCGTGCGGCGGAGGCTGCTGCTCGCTCGTCGGCGCGTGCCGGCGCGCTCCCCCGACCCGGGCCAGGTTCGCCCCGCAGGACATGCACAACAGATCACCGGGCTGGAACGGCTCGTCGCAGATGGGACAGGTGGGACTGCTCATGGCCGCCAGGACACCTCCCCCGAACGTACTCCGGCCTGCTCCAGCATCGACGCCAGGTGAGACATGTCACCTCGTCGCGGGATACCGATGTAGTACACCCGCCTTCCCTCCGGCCCTTCGTCAACGGACACCTGTACCCGTGGCCGCCCTTCCGCGGAAGGAGCGGCACCCTCGGGCCCTTCGCCGCCGATCGGCGACCCGTACCGTTCACGACCCAGGGCGGTCAGTGGCACGATGCGTTGGTTTGCCGACCCCTTCCAGAGTAGAGAGCCCTCACCGGGGCGTCCCCCCTCGGCCCCCACGGGATTGAGCCGGTCGATGTACGGCCCCGTGACGACGGCGTCGCACAGGTCCAAGATGTCGCGGGTCGCCGCCGAACGCGAGAGCCGAGAGTAGACATATCCACTGTAGACGAGTATGTCCATCGGAAGGTTCGCCCTCCAGCGGTGGATTCCCCGCAGCAGCGCCGCCAGCGCCTCGGGTTGCTGGAACGGCTCCCCGCCGGAGATCGTCACCCCGTCCGGCCGGACGGGCAGCGACTCCAGCCAACCGAGCACCGCGTCGACCGGCACGGCCGTCCCCGGGTCGGCCTCCCAGGTGTCCCGCGACAGGCAGCCGGGGCAGTGCAGCGTGCAGCCCTGCGTCCAGACGCCCGCCCGCCTTCCGGGACCCAGCGTGGTGACCGGATAGTGCGCCTTGGCCAGCAGCAGCGGCGGTGCCGGGCTCATAGCAGTTCCAGCTGGACGATGCCGCCCCTGCGTTCGATCCCGGCCACCGTGATCCGCTCGTCGCCCGCCAGCTCCCGGTCGAACAGGGCGCGCGCCAGCGGGTTGACGAAGTGCGACTCCAGCGCCATCCCGATGCCCCGGCCGCCCTTGTCCAGCTCGCCGGTGCACCACTCACGCAACGTCTTGCGGACCTCGCCCTTGATGGTCAGCGACAGCCGGTGCTCGTCGGCGACCCGACGGCAGATGTTGGCCAGCTGCAGATCGAAGATCCGGTCGGCGGCCTCGGCCGAGATGAAGTTGAACACCACGATGTTGTCGCCGAACCGGTTCAGCAGCTCCGGCCGGTTCAGCACGGCGGTGAAGTGATCGGAGATGGCGCCCTTGAGCTTGGTCTCGATCTCGTCGTACGACATGCCGGGATGGATGTTCTGCACCCGCGTGCCGGGGGAGAAGCCGGTCTCCGGCCGGGTGGCGCCGGGCAGGGCGGGCGCCTCCACGTACATCCCCAGGTTCGAGGTGAAGATCAGGATCGCCTCGGAGAAGTGCACGGTGTTGCCGCGCCCGTCGGTCAGCCGCCCGTCCTCCAGGATCTGCAGGAACTTGTCCAGGATCCGCGGGTGCGCCTTCTCGATCTCGTCGAACAGGATCACCCGGAACGGGTCCTCGCGGATCGCGTTGGTCAGCTCCCCGCCGGCCTCGTGCCCCACATAGCCGGGCGGCGCCCCGATCAGCCGCTCGCCGGCGTGGTCGGAAGAGAACTCGCTCATGTCGAAGCGCAGGTACGCCGACTCGTCCCCGAAGATCAGCTCGGTGATCGCCTTGGCCAGCTCGGTCTTGCCGGTGCCGGTGGGCCCGGCGAAGAACAGCACCCCGCGCGGCCGGCTGCCGGACCGGGTGGCCTGGGCGCCCGACAGCCCCAGCACCGCCCGCTTGAGGATGTCCAGGGTCTTGGTGACCGCCTGCGGCTGGCCGACCACCCGCTCGGGCACCTTGCTCTCGCCCTCCAGCACCCGCCGCCGCAGATGGCCCCGGCTCCACGGGTTGTCCAGCACGCCCAGCTTGTAGGTGCGTACCGCATCGGGAAGCTCGGTCAGGGCGACATTGCGCTCGCGGGCCAGCCGGGTGATCTCGATCATCGACTGCAGGGTCAGCCCGTCGGCCTGCTCGGCGAACGCGTCGCACGCCTCGGCCGCCACCGGGTCGGCGCCGACGTCGGGCACTCCGAAGGCCCGGGCCAGCAGCCGGGCGGTCTCCTGCCGGTCGCCCAGATGCGGCCGCGGGATGGTGATCTCCCGGATGTTCTCGTTGCCGGTGGTCAGCCAGGGCGGCAGGTCGCCGGGCCGTTCCACCAGCCAGATGACCGGGTTGTACAGCGGCTTGGGCCGCGGCCCGGCCACCCGCACCGGACGGGCGGTGCGCGACAGGCGCTCGCAGTACCGGAAGAAGTCCCGCTCGGCCGGCTCCAGGTCGGTGGGGGTGCGCGCGATCCGCGACGCCGAGTCGATCACGAATGCGGCGCGCACGTTGTCGGCCGGCCTGGCCACGGCCGCCAGCTGCCGGGTCAGCGCCTCCAGCGACGGCTTGTCCTCCGGCTTGAGCTTGCCCAGCAGCCGCTCGGCCGCCGCGGCCGCCGCGTCGCCGGCCTCGTCGTCGGTGTCGGGGTGCACCAGCAGCCCGTCCACCGGGTCGTACACCACCAGGCAGGAGAAGCCGCTGGACCGCAGCGACTCCCACAGCAGGTCGCGCAGCGGCAGCAGCCCGGCCGGCCCGCCCTCGGCGGGCGGCGCCAGGAAGCTGTCGTGCAGGTTCCCCGACAGGACGTACTGCGAGTGCACCGACAGCGTGGCGTCCAGTTCCCGGATGAACGCCGGCCAGCCCTGCAGCCGTCCCCCCAATGTCGGTGACTCGGTCATGATTCGCGCTCCCGCCCGCGCTCCCGTGCTCGTTGCCTGGTCCGGGCTCTAGTCTGCCGTGCCTGCGCGGCCACCGGCAGTTCGTGGTCGCCCGGCTCGATCCGCCAGGTCACGGTGGAGTCGATCCCGGCGGCGGCCAGCCGCTCGCGGGCCGCCTCGAAGGCCGCGCACCACTCGCGCTCGCGCTCGGCGTCCCGGCGCCGGTCGTCCTCGCTGCGCGGGGCCCGGGTACGGACCATCGCCGCCCTGATCGTACGGGCGTCCTCGACGCGCATCTTCACGCTGTGGTCGGGCCAGCCGCCCCGGCTGAGGACCACGGTGCCGTCCCGGGCGGTCAGCGTCTCGAACCCGGCGTCGACCTCATAGCCCAGCTCCTCGAAGGCGGTGGTCACGGCGTCCAGCACGTACCGCCGCTCGGCCTCGGCCTGCTCGGCGGCGTCCCGTTCGGCCGCCTGCCGCCGTTCGGCCTCCCGGCGCTCGGCGGTGCGCTCGTTGGCGGTCTGCACGCGCAGCCGTACCTCGGTGAGCAGCGCCTCGGCCTCGGCGTCGGTGGCCGCGCCGGGCAGCCGGCCGGCGGCCTCGGCGACGAACTCCCGGTCGGCGGCGGCGGTGTCCGGCGCCAGCCTGGCCAGCACCCGGACCAGCGTCTCGGCGCGGTGACCGGCCTGGTCGGCGCGGCCGACGTCGCCCGGCGCGGGCGCCGGCGCGTCGAGGTCGGCGCGCAGCCCGTCGGCCGGGACGCCGAAGACCTTCGCCGCGACACCGGCGGCCGCCTGCTCCCGGATCCGCCGTTCGGCCTCGGCCAGTGCCCGGTCGGTGGCGGCGCACCAGGCGGCCAGCTCCTCGGGAGAGCCGTCGCCGGGCGGCAGCGGCGCGGGCAGCGGCACCCGCGTCCCGGTCTCGCGCTGCGCCTCGGCGAGCACGGCGATCCGGGCGTTGCGGTCGATCACCTCCCGCACGGCGCGGTCCTGGCGCTCGGCCTCGGCCAGCGCGGCGGCGCGCGCATCGGCCCGGCCCTGGGCCAGCGCCGCCAGCGCCTGCGCCCCGGCCGCGGTCAGCCCGGCGGCCCGGCCCGCCACCCGGGTCATCCCCAGGCTGAGGACGACCGCCGCGTCCAGCGCGATATCGGCCTCGACCCCACTGCTCATACAGTTCCTCCAGGCGCCGAGGGCATCAGGGCGTCCCGAGGGACGCCTGCCTGGCGCGCTCGTGTTCGGCCTTCCAATGGTGCAGTCGTACCCCGGCCGCGATCGCGTGCGCGACGGGCACCATGACCAGCACCAGCAGCCACAGCAGCCCGGCCAGCGCCGTCAGCAGGCTCACCAGCAGCAGGATGATCAGCAGGGGGACGATCCCGGCGAGCAGCAGCAGCCCGCAGCCCCGCCGCCCGGTGGTGCGGGCGGACGCCGACATGGTCTGCGACGCCCGGGAAAGCCCCCGGCCGCCCGCACCGAGCACCTTGGACAGCCACGACCAGGGACCGTAGGGGAGATAGTCGCCGCCCTGCCGGCGGGCCAGCAGCACCTCCGCACCGCACTGGGCGGCCCAGGCGAGCAGCGAAACCGCTGCCAACAGCCCGAACGGCACTCTGGCAGAGGACTCGAAGCCGCCGTACCCTTGCACTCCGTCGTCTTCACCACCGCCGGAGATCGAGCCCACCACCAAGCTGCCGAAGAGCCACAGGGCCAGGAGGGGGAGGGTCCACAGGACGGCGCGGGTCATGGCGGCGCCGCGGCCGGACAGGCGTTGTCGTTCGCGTTCGGCCCAGTGCCGTTCGCGTTCGGCGAGCCGCCGTTCGGTGACCTGGCGCTCCTGGGCGACGGCCTGGGCGGCCAGGGCGGCGTCGGACCCGGCCCGCACCACCGCCAGCAGCCGCAGCGGGTCGCCGCCCCGCGGGTCGTCTGCTCCGGCCCAGGCCGCCAGCTGGTCGAACCACGGCACCGGTTCCCGCACGGCGGCGCGGGCCCGTCTCGCGGCGTCAGCCAGCAACGATGCGGTCTGCCCAGGGGCGGCAGCCAGCGCCAGCAGGGTCAGCAGCACCACCGGCGGCTCGTCGGCTGGGACGCCGGGGCGGCCCGAACCGGGGCCCGGCTCACCGGCGTCCGGTAGGTGCACCGTCCCGGCGAACGGGCTGGGCGCCTGCGGCCCGGCGCCGCCGCGCAACCAGCCGACCAGCCGGTTCCACTCGGCGACGTGCACCCGCCACCGGTCGTCGATTCGGCGCAGGTCCGCCGCCCCCTCGAACGCCGCCAGCTCGGGCAGCAGCCGGTGCTCCCACAGCGCCCGGCCGATGAGGCAGGCGGTGCGGTGGTCGGGATGACCCGGATCCCCCGCCAGCGCGGCGAGCCCGGGCAGGTCGCCGGCGCCCACCCGGCGGCCCAGGTAGTGCGGCGGCAGCGCGGGATCCAGCCAGCGCACCAGGTGCAGCACCTTGACGTCCGGCGGCAGGGCGGTCGTCAGATAGCCGTCGATCAGCTCGATGCGGCCGTCGTCGGGGAATCCGGCCAGCCAATCCCGCAGTGCCCGCCAGGCCTCTCCGCGCTCGCCCCGAGCGAAGAAGTAGCGGGCTGCCTCGTCCCACCGTTCCACCAGAGCGCGGGCCAGCTCGGCCCGGTCGGTGAAGCGCCGTCCGGCGAACGGCAGCCCCGGACCGGCGGCCGGCGCCGGCCGGTCGAAGGAGGCGGGCGACTCGGCGGCGACGGGCGGGCTCTGTCCCTCCAGCCAGCCGGTGACCTGGGCGGCGGTCCAGCGGTGCCGGGGGTCGCGGGCCAGCAGCCCCTGGCACAGCAGCCGCAGCCGCGGGTCGGCCACGTCGGAGTTGTCGATCGGCCGGGTGGCCAGGTGGTCGACCACCACGGTCTCGCTCATCCCGGCGAACGGCGGCCGGCCGGTGGCCAGCTCCCGCACGATCATGCCCAGCGACCACCAGTCCCGGGCCGGGGACACCTGCCCGGACAGCGACTCGGGGGCGGCGTAGGCCAGCGTCCGGGACGAGGAGGCGAACACCACGCTCTGGTCCAGCACCTTGCTGAGCCCGAAGTCGGTGATCGCCACCTGTAGGGGATCGGTGCCGGTGAGCAGGATGTTCTCGGGTTTGAGGTCGCGGTGCACGATGCCCGCCCGGTGCAGCGCGTCCAGCCCGGCGGCCAGCTGCGCCACGATCGCGGCGACCGTGTCCGGCGGCAGCGGCGCGCCCATCACCGCGCGCAGGTTGCCGGCGGGCGCGTACTCGCTCAGCTCGTAGTCGCGGCCGTCGGCGTGCCCGTTCTCCAGGATCCGCACCACGTGCGGGGAGCCGAGCGCCGGCAGCTTGGCCCACACGTCACGGTCGGCGGCGTATCCCCGCCGGAACACCTTGACCACGTACCGGACGCCGGCCGCGTCCCGGACCAGCAGCAGGTCCGACTCGGCTCCCTGGACGGGCAGCTCGCCGACCACGGCGAAGCGCTCGGCCAGCGATCCGGGCAGTCGGATCAGCGGGTCGGCGGGCGCTGTGGGGACGTCCCGGCGGGTGGCCGCGGGGCCGGGGGCGGGCGCCTCCGGAGCGTGCGGATCGCGGTGCGTCACGCCGGGGTCCCGCCGCGTCCGGTGCGGGAACTCCTCGAACTCGGCCACTTACCGCTCCGTTGATGCCGCTGTGACTCCGGTGAGCCTAACGTGCCGGTTCAGATCTTGTCCTTGATGACCCGCAGGTGTTCGACGCCCTTGAAGCGGACCACCACGGCCTCCATCACGATCCGTACCATCAGCGCCTCGAACAGCCACACCAGCGGGGTCGCGATGACCGTCATCAGGCCCCAGGCCCAGCCGTCCTCCCAGGTCAGTATCCACAGCCCGAGGGCCAGGAAGACCAGGCACTGCATGCTGATGAGCAGCAGGGCGACGACGTACCAGAGCCTGATCAGCTTGGGTGTCACCAGGTGGTCGAAGCGGGTGTCCAGGAGCGCGCCGATCACGCCCTTCTCCCGGGGCGCCGGCCGTCCGCCCGCCCAGCCGGCCGTGCCCGGGCCGGGCGGTGGCCCGGTCGGCCGTGCCCCCTGCGGCGGCTGCGCGCCCGGACCGGGAACGGGACCCGGGCCGTGACCGCCCGGGGCGGGGCCCGGGCCCTGACCGCCTCCAGGACCGGGGCCGGGCCCGTAGCCTGGGCCGCGGTTGTGGGGGCCGGGGGGGTTGCTCATCGCCTTGGTCTCCCTGGGACGCGCGTGCGGGGCCGCCGGCACGGCGACATGCCGACTCTAGAACGGTTCCCGCGCGGCGGGGTGTGACGCGCCCGGCGCTGTCACATCTCGGTGACGTGTCACGGCCGTCATCGCGCCCGTCTCCGGCCGTCGGCGGTGGCCGCAAATGGCGGCGGGCGTGTTGGGCAAACCGGCGCGGAGCGACCCCTCATTGTTGCGCCGAACAATGGGCCCGTGGGCCCAAAACAGGTCCCAATCCAGGACCGGGCCCCGGGTCCCCCGGGAGCCCCGCAGGCCATGCGCGGCCGCCTGTCCGGCCGACGACGTGCATCGATCGCCGCCGGGACGGGGCACATTGTTCAATTGGCGCGGGCCGGGCCGACAAAATGTTCACTTGTGCCCAAATCGGTAGGGGGGTTATCGTCGTCTGGCCCCCGGTCCCCGTCTCTTCGGAGGGCATGTCGGGCGTCCCGGAAAGGGAGAGGAAGCGGTGCGATGAGGCCCATGGACCGCCCGAGGCGCCGGTGACCGCGGTCCTGGTGGCGGTGGACGTGCCCAGCTGCGGAGTGATTCGGGAGGTGCGGGCTGGCCGGCTGACCACCGGTGACGCCGCCGAGCCCGAGGTCACCGCGTTCATCGACCGGCTGGCTCGGGCGCTGCGGGGCCACCGGGCCGCCCTGGTGCTCTACCCCTCCTGGCGGCCCGAGCCCACCGAGCGCCTCGTCCGGCTGGCCCGCGGCGTGCTGCGCACCGACCGGATCGCCGCCGTGCCGCTGGATCTGCCGCCCCTCGCGCTGTCCCTGATCGCCGACCAGCTCGCCTACATGGCCCGCCACGTCGCCCCCGGTGTGCTGACCGGGCTCGCCCGGCGGCTGGCGGCGGAGGTGGTCGCGGGCGCGTGGGTCAACAGCGTGGCCAGGCTGGAGCACATCGAGACCGGGCTCGGCCCGCACCTGTCCTCCTACCTGCCCGGCAGCGCGTTCATGGTGACCGCGGGTGCGCAGGCGGGCGTGCACCGCATCACCGAGGGCGCGCCGGTGGCGCGGCTAAACACCCGTCCCACGGACCCGGTGGTCGTACTGGCCAGCACCGGTGACGCCGATCCTTCCTGGTTGCACACCGCGTTCAAGCCGCACATCGCCGCCGCCGTGGTGACTCTCGTAGAGCCCCAGCCGCTCAGCCCGGTCTACTGGGGCACCCGCAAGTACGTCGAGTTCGTGGCCTTCAGCGGGCATCCCGGCGCCCTGACCCGCGCCGCTCGGGCGGCCAAGGGCCGTCCGTGCCGATGGTGCGGCGAGGTCACCGCCCTGACCGTCTGCGCGTTCTGCTCGATGGTGCAGCCCCCGCCGCCCCGTCGCCCCCCGTCCCGGCCGAGCGCCCCCGCGCCCGGCTGGCACCCCCGGGGCGCCGGGCCCGCGCAGGGGACGCAGACCAACGGGTCCGTTCAGGGCCCACGGGCCGCCGGGCCCGCCCGGGCACCCCGGGCGGCAGGTCCTCCCCAGCCGGTGTGGCGTCCTCCACCGGCATCGCACACCCAGCAGGCCCCGCCCGCCCGATCTGCCCAGCGGGTGCCGCCACCCCAGGCAGTCCGGCCCGCCGGGACGGAACGGCACAGGGCCTCGCAGCCGCGGATCTCCACGTCCCAGCCGGTACGTCCCGCCTGACGCCGTAGGCCCGACAAGCCCGTCCCCGGTGTCCCTCCCGATCGAGAAACGGAGTCGAATGAACCCCCGCCAGCGACGTGGAGTGCTGCTGATGGTCCTGGCCGGCATCGGCGCCGTCGCGGTCTTCATGAGCATCGTCGGGTACGTCGGCTCGGTCCGCGCCGAGATCGGGGACATGATCTCCGTGCTGCGGCTCAGACAGCCGGTGACCGCCTATGAGCCGATCAACGTGCAGGCACTGGAACGGGTCCAGGTGCCGCGCCGCTGGGCACCGACCACCATGATCTCCAACCCGGTCGAGTTGCAGGGCAAGGTGGCCGCCGCCGATCTGCAGGCCGGCACGCATCTGCAGCGCGGCATGGTGGTGGCGGCCCCGACCCTGCAGCCGGGTGAACGTGAGATCGCCATCATGATCGACGCCGAGACCGGAGTGGCCGGCAAGGTCCGGCCCGGCATGCACGTCGACATCTACGCCACCTTCTCCGAACAGCAGCAGCAGCGGCAGCGCACCTGCGCGGCCCGGGTGATCAAGCAGGCGCTAGTCATCCAGGTCGGCCGGTTGCAGGAGCAGCGCGAAGGCCAGAACGCCGGTGACGTCAACCGAGTGGTGCCGATCACGTTCGCGCTGACCGCCAAGGACAGTCTCAAGCTGACCTACGCCGAAAGCTACGCCGGCAAGGTTCGGCTGGCGCTGATCGGCCAGGGCGACACCGGGCCGAACAAGCTGGCCCCGGTCTGCGACACCCCGTTGGGACAGTGAACGCCGTGATCCGGGTACTCATGGGCAGCGCCGACCGCGACTTGGTGGCCTCGCTGACCACCCAGCTCCACGAGATCTCCGAGGTGACGCTGGCCGGGGTGGAGGGAACCTCGGGCGAGGTCGTGCAGGCGATCGCCGGTGGGCTGCCGGGACTCGACGTGATCCTGCTCCACCAGGAGCTGGGCCCGCAGCCGGCCACTGATCTCATCCGTGAATTGGCCATCCGCCACCCCCACCTGGCCGTGGTGCTGGTCGCAGACGAGGCGACCGCGGCGATCTACGGCGCGGCGATGGCGGCCGGCGCCCGCGGTGTCATCGCCCGGGACTCGACGGTGTCGGAACTGCAGAGCCGGATCGAGTCGGCGGCCGAGTGGTCGCGGAGCATGCGGCGGCACTTCGCCGAGTCCAGCACGGTCACCCGGTCCGGCCGGATGGGCTCCCTGCTGGCGGTCTGCGGTTCCAAGGGCGGTACCGGCGCGACCACACTGGCCGTGCACGTGGCGATGGCGGCGGCGGAGACCGGGCAGTCGGTGTGCCTGGTGGACATGGACCTGCAGAAGGGCGATCTGCCGAGTTATCTGGACATCCACCACCGCCGCAGCATCATCGACCTGATCTCGGTGGCCGAGGACCTGGACGGCACCGCGCTGGCCGAGGCGCTGTTCGTCCACCAGTCGGGTCTGCACCTGCTGCTGGCGCCCCCCAACGGGGAGGATGCCGAGAGCGTTTCGGCCCGGGTCGCCCGGCGGATCCTGGCCGCTCTGCGTTCCCGTTACGACCTGGTCGTGATCGACTGCGGCAGCCACATGTTCGACGGGAACGCGGTGGCCGTGGAACTGGCGGACCGGGTGCTGGTCACCTGCACCCCCGACCTCCCGTCGCTGCGCGGCGCCAAGCGGCTCGGCCGACTGTGGGACCGGCTGGGCATCCGCAAGGAGGAGGACGCCTCGGCCGTCTTCGTCCGGCACCACAAGCGCAACGAGATCCAGCCCGATCTGGCCCGCAAGATGCTCGGCATGCCGCTGCTGGCCGTCACCGTCCCGGCCGACTTCCGGGCTTTGGAGGAGGCCGTCAACACCGGGCTGCCGTCGGCGGTCAGGAGCAACGACTACCGGCGGGCCATCGCCCGGATCGTCGGGGAGCTGGAGTTGGAGGGCGAGCCGGACGGCGCGCCCGACCCGGCCTCCGACAAGGGCGCGTCACTTTACGAGTTCGTGGCGCTCCTCCCGCTGCTCGGCGTGCTGGTTCTGATCGCCTGGCAGATCGTGCTCGTCGGGCTGACGCTCATGCACTCCGGTCATGCCGCCAACGAGGCCGCGCGAGCGGTGTCCGTGCTGGGCTACGACACCCCGGCGGCACAGATGGAGGTGCGCAAGCGGACCGTCGCCCGGATCAGTGGGCCATGGGGCGACGAGGAGCATCTGAGCATCGAGGTCGGTGACGGGTTCGCCAAGGTGACCATCGAGACGCCGGGCGTGGTGCCCGGCTGGTGGACGTCCTTCGACGTCTCCAGCACTTCGCGGATCGTGTACGAGGGCGACGGCGATGACTGACCGGCGGCGCGGGGGTGAGGAGGGCACCGCCTCGGTGGAGCTCGCCGCGATGCTGCCCACCGTGGTGATGATCATGTTGTTCTCGTTCGAGGCGCTGATGGCCGCCTGGACCATCGAGCGGGTGGAGAACGCGGCGCGTACCGGGGCCCGTCTGGCCGGCCAGAGCCAGGATTCCGGCGCCTGTGTTCCGGGAGCGCAGGCCGCCATGCCGGGCTGGCTGAACGACTACTCGGCGTCCGGGACGCCGTCCGGGAACGGCGTCCAGTGCCGGGTCCGGGCCACGGTTCCGGTGCTGTTCCCGGGCGTTCCGTTGGACTTCACCGTCGAACGCACCGTCACCATGCCGCAGGGATGAGAAGAAGATGGGACTCAGAGATCGCCTGGAGGTCGACCGGCTCGCCGCGGACCGGGCCGGTTCGGTCGGTGTCTCGCACTGGCGGCAGCGACTGCTGGAGGAGGTCAACCTCGACGAGCTGAACGGGCTCAACCTGACCCAGCGCAGGGCGCGGCTGGAGAAGGTCACCGCGCTCATCGTGGGCCGTGAGGGGCCGGTGCTGTCGGCCAACGAGCGGGCCGCGCTGATCCGCCGGGTGGTCGACGAGGCCCTCGGGCTGGGCGTGCTGGAGCCGCTGCTGCACGACCAGACGATCACCGAGATCATGGTGAACGGCCCCAAGAACATCTTCGTCGAGCGCAACGGCCGGGTGCAGCGGGTCGACACCACCTTCGCCAGCGAGGACCAGCTCTACCAGACCATCGACCGCATCGTCGCCCAGGTCAACCGGCGGGTGGACGAGTCCAGCCCGATGGTCGACGCGCGTCTGCCGACCGGCGAGCGGGTGAACGTCATTATCCCGCCGCTGTCGCTGGTGGGGCCGGTGCTGACCATCCGGCGCTTCCCCCGCGCCTACACCGTGGCCGAGCTGGCCGCCAAGGGGTCCTTGGACGAGGCGTCGGGGCAGTTGCTGGCCGCCTTCATCCGTGCCCGGCTCAACGTCGTGATCTCTGGAGGCACCGGCACCGGCAAGACCACCATGCTCAACGCGTTGTCGGCCTTCGTCCCCGAGCACGAGCGGATCGTGACCATCGAGGACTCCGCCGAACTCCAACTGGTCCAGGAGCATGTGGTGCCGCTGGAGGCCCGGCCGCCCAACATCGAGGGGGAGGGCCGCATCAGCATCCGTGACCTGGTCCGCAACGCGCTGCGGATGCGCCCCGACCGCATCATCGTCGGTGAGGTCCGCGGCGGTGAGACGCTCGACATGCTCCAGGCCATGAACACCGGTCACGACGGCTCGATGGTGACGGTGCACGCCAACTCCACCGAGGACGCCGTCCACCGGCTGCAGACGCTGGCCAGCATGAGCGATGTCAAGCTGCCGTTCGAGACCATCCGGGAGCAGATCAACAGCGCGGTCGACGTGATGGTGCATCTGGAGCGGGGGCCGGACGGCTCACGGCGGATCGGTGAGATCGCCGTGGCCGACGGACACGGCCGATCCGGGTTCGCACTGAAAACGATCATGAAGTTCGAGAGCGAGCCGATCGGGTCGGATCTGGTGGTGCGCGGTGTGTTCCGGCGGTTCCGGCTGCCGGCGGAGCTGGCGACCCGGCTGGCGCACGCCGGCGAGAGCGTGCCGGCGATCTTCGACGCCGCCGAGGGCGAGTTCAGGGAGGTGTCATGAGGTGTCCCTGCCGACGATCTTGCTGATGCTGGCGTTCACGCTGGCGATCTCCGTATGGGGGGTCGGGGAACTGGCCGCCGGTTACGAGCAGCGGCGCAGGCTCACCGAGCGGGCCGTGCTGGGCCATGAGGACGTGCGCCAGAGCCTGCTATCCAGGCTCGACCGGCGGTTGGCCCGTACGGAGTTCGGGCGTGCCGTGGGCCGCCGTCTCGTCGCCGCGGGTGTGCGGATCGGGGTGTCGGCGTTCCTGCTGCTGCTGGGCGCCGCCGTCGTCCTGGCCGTCATGCTGATCAGCAGATGGCTGGCGCCGGCGTTCGGCCTGGCCGCGGCGCTGGTGGTGGGCTGGATGGCCTTCGGCTACCTGCGGCGCCTTGAGGAACGCCGGAAGGAGGAGTTCATCGCCCAGCTTCCCGAGCTCGCGCGGGTGATGTCCAACGCCACCCAGGCCGGCCTGTCGCTGCGCACTGCGGTCGAGATCGCGGCGGAGGAGCTCGGCGAGCCCGCCAAGTCGGAGCTGAGCCGCACCGCCGATGCGTTGCGGCTCGGCCAGTCGCTGGAGTCGGCGTTGCGGGACCTGGCGAACCGGCTGCCGTCCCGGGAACTGGGCGTGCTGATCAGCACGATGATCGTGGCGGCCCGCTCGGGCGGCTCGCTGGTCACCTCGCTGCGCAGCATCGCCGGCACGCTGGAGGACCGCAAGGAACTCCGGCGGGAAGTGAAGACGATCATGGGAGAGGCCGTGATCAGCAACTGGACGGTCGGCGTGTTCGGCCTCCTGGGCCTGGTGCTGATCGAGCAGATCCAGCCCGGGACGCTGCAGCGGATGAGCGAGAATCCTGTGGGGCAGCTCATCCTGGTCGTCGCCGGGGGACTGTTCGCGGGCAGCCTGCTGATCATCCAGCGGATGACCCGGATCGACGTGTGAGGCGCCGATGGTCGTGGTGATGGCCTCGGGCGGGGCGCTGTGCGTGGTCGCGGCGCTGTGGGGGTACGCGCTGGCGCGCGGCGGCGAGCGGGTGGCGCCCTCCGCGCTGGCCGGACAGGCCACCGGCCCGGCGAAGCCTCAGGGGCAGCCGCTGCACAGGATGGTCATGCCGTTCGGCCGGCCCTTCACCGGCTGGGCGATGGGGAGGCTGCGGCCCTGGCATCCGCGGATCCGCAGGCGCATCGACGCCGCGGGCCGGCCGGCCGGGATGACGGTGGAGTCCTACGTGCAGAGCACGATGGGCTACGTGGTGCTGTTCGGTTCGCTCAGCCTGCTGCTGGTGCTGTCCGGCCAACTGCTGATAGGCCTGCTCTTTCTGGTCGGTGTGCTGCAGAACGAGCTCAACCTGGTGCTGCGGGCGTCCATGCGGCGCGATCAGATCGAACGGAGCCTGCCCGACTTCCTCGACGTCCTGGCCGTCACCGTGTCCGCGGGGCTGAGCTTCCGGCACTCCCTGGCCCGGGTCGCCGAGAGCATGCCGGGCCCGCTGGCCGACGAGTTCTTCATCACGCTGCGCCAGATGGAGCTGGGCACGCCGCGCCGGGATGCGTTCCAGAATCTGCGTGAGCGCAACCGCTCGGGGATGCTGGGGCAGTTCGTCACCGCCATCCTGCAGGCGGAGGAACTGGGCGCTCCGCTGGCGTCCGCGCTGATCGGCATCGCGCAGGACATGCGCCGGGAGTCCGCCCAGTGGGCCAAGCGCAAGGCCCAGCGGGTCACCCCCCGGGTCACCCTGGTCACCACGGTGATGGCGATGCCGGCGATGGGCCTGCTGATGCTCGGGGCGCTGCTGCTCGGTTCGGAGTCCGACTTCGGCAACGTCCTGGACCGCTGAGATGAGCGCGCGGACGGGCGTCGCCGGCGGATCCGCCGGGCTCCGGATCAACGCGGCCTTCCGCCTGCTCATGCAGATCCGCATGTCGATCGCGGGCATCACGCTGCTGTTGCTGTCGACCGGGCGGCTGTCGGTGGCGGCGTTCGTCACGCTGGTGTGCGTGGGCCTGCTCGCCTGGCTGGTGGCCCGCTATGTGACGGAGATCGTTCCCCGGCTGTTGGCCCACCCGTCGCTGGTTCTGCTCGACGTGGCGGCCTCCTTCACCGTCCTGGCGGTGTGCGGCCCGGCGGGCCCGTTCTTCCTGTCCACCGTGGCCACAGCCGCCGCGGCGGGGCTGCTGTACCGGTGGCCGGGCATGCTCGGGGTGTCGGCGGCCCAGATCGCCTGCTATTACCTGACATTCGCCTTCGACGCGGCCCAGACCGAGGACACCGGAAGCTTCCAGGTGCTGGTCGGCCAGCCGGCCTACTACCCGCTGGTCGGGTTCGCGGGCGTGGCGCTGCGCCGGATCTTCGAGGAGCAGTCCGTCCAGGAGGAGGCCCGGATCAGGGCGGAGGTGGCGGCGGCCGCCGCCGAGGAGCGGGCCCGGCTGGCCCGGGAGATGCACGACTCGCTGGCCAAGACCCTGCGCGGCATCGCGCTGGCGGCGGCGGCGCTGCCCGCCTGGGCCCGGCGGGACCCGGCCCGGGCCGCCGAGGAGGCGGTGCGCATCGCCACCGCGACCGAGGTGGCCTCCCGGGAGGCCCGCGGGCTGCTCACCGAACTGCGCGACACCACCGTCACCCGGCCGCTGGCCGAGGCGGTGCGCGCCGCGGCGGACCGCTGGCAGGCCGAGACCGGGATCGAGGTCCGCTGCGCACTGGCCCCGGACACCGACGTGCCACTGCGGACGAGATACGAGGCGCTGGCCGTGCTCACCGAGGCGCTGACCAACACGGCCCGGCACGCGGAGGCCGGGCTGGTCACCGTGAGCCTGGCCGAGGAGGACGGTCAGGTGGTGCTGACCATACGGGACGACGGCCGCGGGTTCCACCCCGAAGAGCTTCCCGACCTGGCCCGCCAGGGCCACTACGGCTTGATCGGCATGCGGGAGCGGGCCGAACGGGTGGGCGGCACGGTGACGGTCCAGGCCGTGCCCGGGGCGGGCACCACCGTGGAACTCCGCCTGCCCGCACGGCATCGCGGTGAACGTTTTGACAATCGACTGGCGGAGGCGAGCTGAATGAACGCCCCACGCGTGATGGTGGTCGACGACAACCCCGTCGTACGACAGGGGCTGGTGTCGCTGCTGGAGGCGAGCGGAATCGAGGTCGTGGGTGAGGCCGGCGACGGCCGGCTCGCCGTCGAGATGGCCGAGCGGCTGCGTCCCGACCTGGTGCTGCTGGACGTCCGCATGCCCCTGCTCGACGGGGTGGCGGCGGCTCAGGCGCTCAGCTCCATCAGCCGGGTGGTGATGCTGACCTACACCGACGACCCGGACACCATCCGCGCAGCCATCGGCAACGGTGCGGTGGGATACCTGGTCCACGGCACCTTCACCGTCGAGGAGCTGACGAGGGCGATCAACGACGCGGTCGGCGGTGCCCATCCGCTGTCGCGTGCGGCGGTGTCGGCCCTGGTTGGTGCGGTCCGCCAGGGTACGGAGCAGGATCGGCCACAGGCGCGGTCCGGCGGACGGCCGGGGGAGCGCTACGGCCTGTCCGCGCGTGAGGCGGAGGTCATGGGCCTCATCGTCCGGGGCCGTTCGAACGGCGAGATCGCCCGCGGCCTGTTCCTGGCCGAGAAGACCGTCAAGAACCACGTCAACCGGATCTATGCGAAGCTCGGGGTCACCTCGCGTGCGGCGGCGATAGCCTGCTGGATCGGCACGGCGGGAGAAAGCGAATGAACATCTCTGGCAACGGCACTGGGCCCTGGGCCCCAGTCGCGGCATCGGCGGGGTTGAGGCACAGGACCCTGGAGCCGACCGGGCGTGATTACTACCGTTATTGGCACGTGGACGGCAGTGGGCGACTGGGAGGCCGAGATGAAAATGCTGATTCCCGCATACGTATATACCGCGACGCTCCTGCGCGACGGAGCGGAGAAGAGCACCCTGTTCGTGAAGGGTCGCGTCGAGCGCGCCCGCCAGCGCGACGACCGTGGTATCGCTCTTTCCGCCGAGATGGTCGGCCTCATCGCCGTGGTCGTGGCGATCGCCCTAGTCCTCATCCAGGCCGATATCGGCAAGTGGATACTGAACATGATCGACGAGCAACTGCAGAAGCTCAAGGGTGCGAAGCCCGCCGAGGGCGGCGGCTGATATCACCCCAGGGCTTCGAGCGGGCCTGTGGCCGGGGTTCCCTGACCGCGGGCCCGCTGTTCCGCATTGGTGAAGGCCCATGGCGATGACCTCGATGAAAGCGCCCGTACCTGTGGGGCCGCGATGAACCGGACGATGGCACTGTATGTGCGGATCATGATGTGCCTGCGGGACGGCGTGGCCGCGTGGGCGGCGTTCACGCGCGCCAGGAGCGCGGACCCGCGGCGGGGCGGGGATCGCGGCGTCGAGGTCTTCGAATGGGCCGGAGTGCTGATCCTGGTGGCCGGGATCATTGCGGGGGTCTACTCGATCGGGCTTCCGGAGAAGGCCGCGAGCGCGGTCGACGACTGGATCGGCAAGATTCTCGACACGCCCGCCGAGTGATCGCGGTGACACGGCGGTTCTGGTTCCGGAAACTGATCGGTGGCAATGATCCAGTTTTTGACGCTTTCGGTCGCCGGGCTTGCGGGCTCGGGGGCGGGCTGGTTCTCCGCTCCGTTGACCACCCGGTACTGCGGCCCCGTCACGCGACATCGCCGGATTGTCCTGGCGGCCCTGGGCGGCGCCGTGACGGTTATGCTGACCTGGCGGCTCGGCATGGGAGTGGAACTACTGGCCTTCTGCTATCTGGGTGTCGTCGGATCCCTGCTGGCGGTGATCGACATCGCCGTCAAGCGGCTTCCCGACTTCTTCACCCTTCCGTCGTACGGGGTCGGGATAGTGCTGCTGGGAATGGCTGCCTTTTTCGTCGCCGACGGGATGTTCCGGTTCGTTCACGCGCTGCTGGGAATGGCGGCGCTGTGGTTCTGCTACGCCGTCCAGCACTATCTTCGGCCAGACGCCATGGGCCGCGGCGACGTGAAACTGGCCGGGGTCATCGGTCTTCATCTCGGCTGGCTGGGGCAGGCTGAATGGGTCACCGGAGCGATGGCCGGGCTGTTGCTCGGCGGGCTGTTCGGCATCACCTGCATGCTGCTCGGCCGGGTCGGGCGCAAGGACGAGATGCCCTTCGGCCCCTTCATGCTGGCCGGGGCGCTGCTCGGCGTCATGTCCGGCGGGGTCCTCGCATGATCCGGCGGACCCGGGGCCGGACCGGCGACGAGGGACTGGCGACCACGCTCCTGGTCCTCTACGTGTCGCTGGCGCTGGCGGCGGCCACCCTGCTGATCTTCAAGATCGCCGAGGCCGGGGACATGCGCACCCAGGCACAGATCGGGGCGGACGCCGCCGCGCTCGGGGCGCTGGAGCCGCTGCGCAACCAGGCCATCGACCTGGCGCTGGAGGGCATCTCCCCGTCTGGCGTCGGCTACTGGATGACCAACACCGAGCCCGAGGTGCCGGCCAAGCGGTACGCCGGGGAGAACGAGACCGACCTGGTCGGCGAGGTCAAGCTGAGCGGGCGGCTGGGAACGACCGCGAAGGTGAGTACGGTCACCCGCAAGTGCCAGCTGAAGAACGAGCGGAACCTGACCGACAAGGAGCGGCGGGCGCTTCAGGAGGGCGAGGACCTGTGCACCGGCACCGACGGAGAGAAGGGCGTCGGCCGGGCCGGGAAGGCCACCGCCGTGGGCCGGCTGATCATCCCCGACTGCGTCTACCCTCCCATTCCCGGTGACCAACTGGAGGACGGCAACCCCGACTACAACCGGCTGGTGTGCGACGGGGTGCAGGTTTGGCCGAACGGGGACCGGGACCGGGTGGCGAAGATGTTCAAGCTCCGGTTGGTCGACGCCGAGGACCCGGTGGCCTACAAGGGCGGGCCCGACTACGACGACATCTTCCCGCCGGGGCAGGTCGGCCCGCTGCCGCAACTGCCCGAACTGCCCGCCGACGCCTCCGACCTCATCAAGAAGATCCTCGCCTACGCGTACGCACAGATCGGCAAGCCGTACCTGTGGGGAGGCGTGGGGCCCAGCGCGTTCGACTGCTCCGGGCTGATTTACGCCGCCTACAAGTCGGCCGGGGTGGCGATCCCGCGCACCACGTTCACCCAGTGGCCGTTCGGGGTTCGGGTACCGGGCGGCGCGGAGAAACCCGGTGACCTGATCTTCTTCAATTCCGGCCCGGGGTCCGGACCGAATCGTCCCGGCCACGTCGCGATGGTGGTCGACCCGGAGAAGAAACTCATGATCGAGGCCCGGTGCCGGCTGTGCGGTCCCATCAGCGTCACCTCGTACGCCAACCGTCCCAATGTCATGGGCTTCACCCGTCCACTCGCCAGATTCGGTAAGGAATAGCCGGGCGGAGATCGTGGGTGAACGTCAGATGGACAGCCGATGAAAATTGGGTCCGTGTTTGGGTCTCGGGGCTCATGGCGGATCGTCCCGATCATGCGAATCTTCGATGGTGTTCCGTGCTTCGAAGAGCCGATCGGGAATTGTCGTCGACCAAGGCTCCGTCACCGTGGACGGGGTGGGTGTTCTCGCCGTCGCCGTCGCCGTCGTCCTGGGGCTGGTCACCGCCGGGGTCAATGACACGGTCCGGGACGGTGTGCGGCGGGAATTGTGCAAGCTCTCCCCGTCGTTGGGGTGCCCGGGCCCTCCGGGAACTCAGCCCGTGACGATGGGCGATCCGGATGAGCCGGGCGGGGCGTGCCTGACGAACCTGCACAGTAGGTATGGGGAGTTCACCGCCATCGGGAACGGACGTATCTTCAGCATCCTCTCCGACGGCGGCACCCAGTTGCAGCTCCGGCGATATGTGAACGGCAACGGGAAGCCTGACACCTGGCAGGTCTGGGACATGTCCTGGATGGACGTCGGCGGTGGAGTCGGCATCCCGGACAAGAGCCGTCTGGCCTTTCTGAACGCCGGGGCGTGGGCGACCGCCGAGGGCTCCAAGGCCGAGATCTACGAGTTCGACAACGAGAAGGAGGCCAGGGAGTTCTACAAGAAGATGGAGAACTATCGGATCGGAGACCCGATCAAGGTGGCGGTCCGCACCAATCCGCTGACCGGCCCCGCCCACTGGCTGGCCGGACATCTTCCCTTCGGGATCGGTGACCGGATCGGTGACCAGATCGGTGCGAACGAACCCGACCGGAAACCGGCCCAGGAGTACTGGGACGGCGGCCTCTACAACGGCTTCTACAACGACATCCAGCTGGGCCCCCTACCGCTGTCGATCGTCGGCAAGAACTTCGGGACGACCTCGGCCGGCGTCTGGCGGACCTATGCCCAAGGTGACAAGAAGGAAAATACGACATTCTACTTCCAGGGCAGCCAGCAGATCATGGAGTCGGCGGAGGCCGACATAGATACGATGATCAAGAAGGCGAAGAAACGCTTTCCCAACTCCGTGCAGAATCGGATCTCCGATGTCGAGAGGCAGTTGGCCGACAAGCTTGGCACGACGATGAAGCTGCCGGACCCGGTGAAGCGCGCAATCGCCACCGACAGCGGTGTGGGCATCGGGCTGCGCGGTACGGGATCCACCTGGATCGGCATCACCGTCGACGAGAACGGGAAGCCGGTGGAGTTCACCCAGATCGACGACAAGCAGGGCAGCTGGCATCTGCGCGCAGACCTTGACGTGGGCCCGGCGAGCGCCTGGTACCAGAATTCCCAGGAAGGTTTCCGGGAGCGGACGACGAAGGTCCTGGACCTCACCAAGCCGGAGGACAAGGCGGCCTTCGACCGTTACCTCAAGACCAGCGTGCAGCCCGCCGCGGCTACGCAGAACCCGATAAAGCCGTTCAGGGATCTGAACCAGATGTTCCTCGACGGCGCGGGGACGATGTCGACGGTGAACTTCGACAACGAGGTCTCCACGTTCAACGCGTCGATAGGGGCGGTCGTGGTCGGCGGAGAGTGGGAGTACGACCAGACCACGAGCACCGCGACCGACGCCTCGTACTGGAAGCCGGGAACCGGCTGGGTGAAGTGGGACAAATGCGGACTCGGATGATCGCCGCGGTCCTGGCGGCGGTCCTGGCGGCGGCCGGATGCGCGGACGGCGATGCGGACACGCCGCCGACGCCCGCCGGTTTCGTCAGGTACGACGGCCCGGTGTACTCCTTCGCCCACCCGGCGGACTGGACGCGCAAGCCGCGGCGCAACGTGCGGGGTGAACCGGAGATCTGGCTGGTCGGCCCGCCGACGGCCTCGGGCGCACCGCAGGGCGAGGTGCTGGTCGGCGGGCAGTCCGAGGCGCGTCCGTACGGGTCACAGGCGCAACGGCGGCGTTTCGAGCTCCAGTTGGGTGAGTACCGGGCGGCGAGCCTGCTCACCGAGCGTCGGATCCGGATGGACCGCTCGACGAAGGTGCCGGGCGCCGAAGTGGCCCACCGTTTCGAGGCCGTGGGAGAGATGTCGACGAACCCGGGCCGGTCGGTGCGCATGGAGGTCATCGACCTGTACGCGCTGACGGAGGACGGGGTGATGGTGAACATCGCCGTCCGTGCCCCCGAGGGCGGCGGCGAGGCCGCCGGACTGCCCGAAGTGCTCGAATCGTTCCGGATCAAGGAGAAATGATCATGGTCCATCACCGCGGGGTCGCGGCGGCCGTCGCAGTGTCGGCGGTCGCCGCGCTGGCGGTGCCGGTGGCGGCGATGACCGTCGTGGTGGCGCTGGCGCTGGCCGATCCAGAACTGGTGGTGTCGGACGGGGTGTTCTGGGCGTCGGCGGTCGCCGTGGTCGTAGTGCAGTTGGTGGGTGGCCTGCTGGCCGGTCACCTGGCCGGTCCCCGGCTGGCGCGGGCGGGGGTGGAGAGGGGGCGTGCCCGGTACGCGTTGGCCGTCGCGGCGCCGCTGACCATCGCGCTGCTGATCAACCTGCACCCGGTGGAGGGGATACCTGCGCTGCCCGGCATGCTCGTTCCGATCCTGGCCGCCGCCGGCGGGGTGCTGCTGGGCGTCCGCAGGGCCGCGGTGAAGGGCGCCGGCCGACGACGGCCCGGCTGAACCGCGGTGCCGCAAGGCCGCCTGCGCGGAAATATCATGAATTATCGGCGACTCGTGGATTAATGGATGGATTTAGGTCTATCCGCTAGGTCTTCGGGCCTAACGGGTGTGCGCGCCGCAATGATTGCTTCGCGGATATGCGTGCGCGTTTGCGATCTGAGCCGTGCCCGTGCACCGTCGATCGGGGCGAACGAGGGGTCACCACAACGGAGTCGGTGGCGATACTGGCGCTTGTCGTCGGTGTCGCGCTGGCCCTGTTGGACGGGGGCCTCGGCGAGAGGGTGCGGGATGCCGCCCGCCGGGCGCTGTGCCCACTGTCCCGGAATTCCTCATGCCCGGGAGCGTCCGGCCCCGCCGGACCGCTTAATCCGGTGCAGTCGGGCGTGAAGCGGCCGGAGAACTCCTGCTATCGCAGTATCGACATCGGTTATGCCGAGCTGAACGTCACCGTCCCCGTCCGCTATGTCGACGTGCGCGGCGGAACCCGGCTCGGCTACCAGATCCGCCGGGTGGCCCGCCCGGGGAAGCCCGACGCGTGGCAGGTGTGGGTCTACGGCTGGGGGGAGCTCGCTGGGGCGACGCCGGGGCTGGCCACCGCGCAGGTGGAATCCGACGACGCGCTGGGCCTCGACAGCCTGCGCAAGGTTCCCGCGGGCGCCTGGCTGGGCGTGAACGGCACTCTTGCCGACATCTACGAGTTCGACAACGAGAAGCAGGCCCGGCAGTTCCCGACGGACTACGCCGCGCATCGCCTGCGCCAGGCCGCGGATCTGTCGCTGGCCACGAATCCGCTCACCTCGCTCCCGTACCTGTTGAGCAGCAGGCCGGTGGCCCCTGCGCCGTTGCCGCCTCGCAAGGAGTGGCTGATCGAGGGCGGCCCCACCGCCGGGTTCACCGCGAAGGCCGACCTGTTCAAGAAATTCCTGGGAGTGTCCGCCGGAGGCCGGGGCTGGCATCTGGGTGGAATGCGGTACAAACCGGACGGCAGCTTCGAGATGACCGTCCGGTCGGCGGGCGAGCTGGAGGGCGCGGCCATCACCGATATCGGCCGTTACATGCCCGCCGACGTCCGCAAGAAGTTCGTCGGCCGGGTCAACGAGGGCGTCGAGGAACTGGCCCGGAGGGTCGAGGCGGGCACCGGCGGCCGGGTGCGGCTGCCCCTGCAAGTCCGCGAGCACCTGAAGAAGAACTGGCCCGACGTCGGCGTCTCGGCCAAGGGGAAGGCTTCGACCTACTACCGGCTCGGCGCCGACGCCAAGGGCACCCTCAAAACGTTCACCCAGATCGTGGACAGCCAGCTCAACTGGTTCGGCCGTGGTGCCGACAAGGTCAGCGAGGCGGCCCCCAAGCGTCCCGGCGAGCCGTCCAAGACGAAGCTGCGGGATCTGGCGGCGAACATCGACGTGCCGATCAGCGGCGAGCGCACCCGCGAACAGCGGTCCCTGGACCTGGGCGATCCCACCAGCCTCAAGCTCGTCCAGGACTTCGCGGCGAAGGGCCTGCACAGTGAGTGGGACCGGCTGCTGCCGGACTCCGTCTCGGGTGGGACGCGTACCAAGCTGGAGGAACGATTCCGTACGCACGGCACGGTGACCAAGCTCGTCTACGACTCCGACGTCCTGAAGGGCAAGCTCAGTTCCGACCGGGTCAGCGTGCGCGGCATCGGCGGCGTGGAGCTGAAGCTGGAGGGCGAGCACAACGCGCTGGCCGACGCCCAGATGTGGAAGGAAGGTGTGGGATGGGTTCCCTGGTCCGGCTGCTCGCGCTGACGATGGCGGCCGTCTTCGCCGCGGCCTGCTCCGGGCCGCCGGAGCCGCCGCCGGGGTTCCAGCGGTACGCCGGCGACGGCTATACGCTTGCGCACCCGGCTGGCTGGCGGGAGATCCGCACCACCGACGAGGGCGGCGCCCCGCTGGTGGAGCTGCGCGGGGCCGACGGCCCCCAGGGCGCCGCCCGCAGCCAGGCCGTCGTCGCCCGGCGGGACGCCTACACCGGGACCATGCGCGACCAACTCGCCCAGGTCCGGCTGCTGAACCAGGTGAGCGGACGGCAGGTCGTCGTGGACCGCCCGGCCGACGTGCCCGGCGCTGTCGAGGCCCACCGGATCGAGGCCGTCTACGACGACACCGCCCCGGGCGGTGCGACGGTGCGGGTCCGCATCGTGGACGTCTACGCGCTCACCCGCGACGGCACCCTCCTGGACCTCGCGGTGCGGGCTCCCATGGTCGACTTCGACGCCGCCGGTCTGGCCCGCGTTGCCGACTCCCTGCGGGTGGACGAATGAACCGCCCCGTCCGCGCCTTCCTCGACGGGCTCGCGGTGACGGCCGCCGGGATGCTCGTCATGGTGCTGTCGCTGGCCGCCGTCCTCGCCGCGTTCCCGGACGTCGCACTGCGCAGCTGGTCCGGCTGGGCGACGGGCCTGGTGCTGCTGTCGATCCTGGCCGGGACCGCCCTGACGGCAGGACGCCTGGCGGCCCGCCGGGTCCGGGAGGCCGGGCGGTGGCGGCTGCCGCTGGCGCTGTCCGGCCCGCTGACCGTGGTCCTGCTGGCCTCCGTCCCGACCCTGGTGTCCGGGCCCCCGGCGAGCGCGGCGCTGTACGGGGCGGTCACCCTGGCCGGCGCCCTCCTCGGTGCGGCCTGGGGCCGTGGGCGCCGGAACGGGCGGCAGCAGGCCGGCCGTTGGCGATGACCGGGAATCTGGCGGTGACGTCGTTGCCGAAGTTCTGCCGGGACATCACCTCGTGGAGCCGCTCGGCGTGCCGTCGTGGTGACCGTGCACGGCCGGGGCGGCCCGCCCGTACGGCGAGCAGGTGACCGAGCACGGTCAGGGCGGCCACCGCCGTTCCCTGATTCCGTCGGGCGCCATGGTGCGGGGGCGCCTGTACCGGGTCCGTCAGGGCTGGAGCGAGCGGCGGCCGGCCGGCCGGCGTGACCTGCCCGGCCGCAGCCGGCGTCCAGGCTCGGGTCGCAGGTGTTCACGGGCGGCGGGCCGGGTGACGCAGACGATGAGGGCGATCGGGAACGTCAGCCCGAGCAACCCGAACGGATCGCCACCCGCGACCCGTCCGAACTGCCAGAACAGGTAGCAGACCGCCAGGGCGACGATCGCCGCCCAGGTGCGCGGCCCCGGGCGGGCCACCCGCCTGGCGAGCGCCGCCGCCGCGGCGGCGGGGACGCAGACCGCCAGCGCCTGGCCCAGCCCGGAGGCGCCGCCGATCGCGATCCAGGTGTCGAGCGCGGCCATCACGGTCAGCCCGGCGGTGACGTAGAGCAGGACCCGCACCGCCCGCACCGAACCCGGCAGTGTCCGCACGAGCCACGGTGCCGGGCGTCCCGACGTGCCCCGGCGCGATTTTGCTCGCTGCATACGGAGGAGCTAAACAGCGGGACTGGAACGCGCCCAGGGTCCCAGGGCCCAGAACGGTCCCCATTCGAGCGGCGGGTCGGAGGCGACGAAGGCCGGAACTGCCGGCACCGCGGACGGACGTGTTCCCTGAGCCGGAGGGCGGCAACGGGGAGTGAACGCCCGCCGGGCCTGCCGGGCGCCGGACCCGGAACCGCCGCAGTGGTGACAGCCGGAGTGGTGGCGGTCGCCGCCCTGCTCGGCGGCCAGGGGATTGCTGCGCTGCTCCACCCGGCGCTGACCGCAGCCGGAGCCGTCATCGGCGCCCTGCCGACCGCCCGGCTGCGCCGCGTCAGTTCGGTGGGGCTTCGAGGTGCACATCGACGCCGTCAAGGTCGACGCCCGAGCGTTCCAGCCAGTCGACGAACTGACGGGTCTGCCAGCGCTGGGGCTGGTAATGACCGCTGCGGTCGTCGTAGGCGACGAGCCTCCCGTCGATGACTTTGAGCTGGCCGGCGGCCGCGACCCTGTCCCCGGCCGCCAGGGTCGAGTGATGGAAACGGCCTGGCGCGTGGTAGGCGGAGGCGAAGAAGTCACCGTTCTTCAGCATGACGAAGATGGCCCTGCCCGATTCGTCGCCGGGGTGGAGCGGGCTCGCGGTGCTGCTGTCGAACCTCCTGCCCTTGCTGTCGTACAGCCGGACCACGCCGTCGGGATCCCTGCGCGGGGTGATCCTGTAGTGCTCGCGCTGGGCCCGTGTCAGGATGGGGACGTTGTTCAATCGGTCCCAGGACCTGCCGCCATCGGTCATCTCAGCGTCCTTGTACAGGACGGGGGGATGGACCGGCTGCTGGACGGCAGGCTGATCGGGGCCGTCCGGGCCGTCCGGGAGTTTGGCGAGCCGGTGGACGCCCTTGCTGCCGAAGACCGCGCCGAGCACGTCGGGGGCGAGTCGTCCGATGGAGCGCCAGCCGTGTCCGGTGCTCCAGTCGTTGACGTGGTCCCTGGTGGTGCCGTCCCAGACCTGTTGTGCGGTGTCGAGGGGGTTGGTGGTGAGGAGGGCGTCCCAGGTGTCGACGGTCTGGTCGAACTTGTCCCCGCCGCACAGGTAGGACAGGCAGACGATCAGGCCCGCGCCGTCGTTGAGGCCCTGGACGGTGTCGACGGTGCCGATCCAGGCTCCCTGGCCGAGGTCGCAGACGCCCTGAGCCCACCACCAGCAGTTCAGCGGCTTGTCGTACTCCTCGTCGGGGACGGTTGGGCGGTCGCCGTCGTCGGCCCGGATCGGCTGTGCCGGCTGGGGAACGGACGAGGCCGGGGGGGCGGCGGTGGCGCCGTCGCCGGGTGCCGGGTCCTCACAGGCCGCCTGGACCAGGGGGCACAGGGCTCTGCCGGCGGCGCTGGAGACCGTGCCGGGCAGGCCCCCCGCCAGCAGCGCGGTGACAACGCCGGCGACCAGCGCCACCAGCCCGACCTGGGACACCGTCACCGAGCCCCGGTCGGACGTCGGCCGGCGGAGGCCGGGGCACCGCCGCCGCCACGGCCTGATCCGCAGGTATTCGCGGGCGGCGGGCCGGGTGACGCAGGCGATGATGGCGGTCGGGAACGTCAGACCGAGCAGGCCCAGGGGATCGCCCGCCGCGATCCGCCCGAGCTGCCAGAGCAGGTAGAAGGTCTCCAGGGCCAGGATCGCCGACCAGGTCCACGGCCCCGGGCGTCCCACCCGCCGGGCGAGCAGGACGCCGACGACGACGGGGACGCAGAGCACGGTCGCCTGGCCGAGCCCGGACAGGCCGCCGATCTCGAGCCAGGCGTCGAGGGCGCTCATCGAGGTCAGACCGGCGGCGACGTACAGGAGCACCCGCGCCGCCCGTGCCGACCCCGGTGGCGTGGGCATGAGCCAAGGACGACCGTTCTTGGCCCCTGGCCGGTGTGATTTCGCTCGCCGCGTTCGGTTCGGCTGTCGCATGGGCATCGGCTCAGTACGACGAGGCCGAGCCGCAGTCGGCCGTTCTCGGGCGGAGGTTTCGCCGCTGCCACGGCCTGACCCGCAGGTGTCCACGGACGGCCCACCGGGCGACCAGCACGATGAGCGCGATGGGGAACGTCAGGCCCAGCAGCCCGAACGGATCACCTGACGCGATACGCCCGAGCTGCCAGAGCAGGGAGAAGGTCTCCAGGGCCAGGATCGCCGACCAGGTCCACGGCCCCGGGTGCGCCGCCCGCCGGGCGAGCAGGACGCACGGGACGGCGAGAACGCTCAACGCGATCACCTGGCCGAGCCCGGCGGTGCCGTCGGCCGCGATCCAGGCGTCGAGTGCGGCGATCACCGTCAGCGCGGCGGCGGCGTACAGCAGGACACGCGCCGCCTGCATGGGTCCGGGGAGTACCGACGGCCGCCATGAGCGCGTGCCGGGGGATCTTCCTCGCCACATTTCCAGAAAGTTAAACAGTAGGTGGGGGGCGGCCCAGGGCCCCAGGGCCCAGCCGGGGGCCCTGTCTGTCATCCCGGCGACTCGATCGCCGCCCGGGCGCCCTCCAACGCCTCTTCGGCCAGTTGAAGCGCCTGTCTGTTCTCTGCAGAGGGGTTGCGGCCGTATCTGCTGTGCAGTTCCAGCGTCCACAGTTGCGTCTCCAGGTAGGCGCGCTCGGCGGCGTCCTTCTTCCTGCGCCCGGCCGTCGGCCTCGTTCGCCAGGCCCACGTCTGCGCCTCGAAACCGTTTTCACCGGCCCGAAGTTAATGATCGTTAAAGGGCGGCGGAAAGGGGCTGCGGACCCAATGATCCGGCCGCTTGACCTACATATTGGGCCGCTGGTCCCTGCGTGCGTAATATATGCGGATATGACACTTCTTGTTCATGGGGAAAACGCGCTCCGTTCACCGAGGTGGGCGACGTGGGGGGACGTCCGCGGAGTGCGTCGGCATCATGGCCCGCACCGTTTCGATCGTCGCCGCCCTCGTGGGCTCCGGCCCCGGCGAGGCCGTCGCCGACATGGCCCGCGAGGCCATCGGGAAGACGGTCTGCGTCAAATGCGCAGGCTCGGCCCGTGGCGACGCGCGGCCCGTCGCCTTGGTGCCACCGCCTGCCGGGGTGTCGTCGCGGGCTCGGGCCGGCCGCCTGCGCGGCGAGCCGACACGGCCGCTCACCGAGTGAGCGCGTTCTCACCGGACGCTGAAGGAGCTCCGCAGGCCCGACGACGGCCCCTGCTGACGCCCTGCCGCCCCCGGCGCGGCGGGTGGACGGGGGCTTTCGAGCAGTGTTGGACGTGCCCGGACGCTGCGGTTCGATAGCCCAAGCTGATCGGTTTCATAGGTTCCTGGCATGACCCCAGCGTCCAGGGGTACCATGCCACCCCCTGTGGCCAGGGTCACATGCCCCGCCTGGTTGTTGCGTGTGTCACAGCGCCACGCTGGTGGCGTATGGTCGCCTAGCCAGCAGCGGGTGTACTGCATGTAGCCGTGGCGCGACGGCCCGACGTGCGGATCAGCTCCCGCACGAGCGAAGACCTTAAAACTGGAGTGCTATCGATGAGCACTGTGGAAGCGCCGGGCAAGAAGCGCGCGCAGATCGCCGCACGCACGCTCCGGACGGACAACTGGCGCGGCTATCCGATTTTCGTCGTGGTTGTGTTCACGGCATGGGTGGCGTACGCCACCGTGCGGGCGATGATGGGCAAGTACTACTGGGTGGACGAGTACCACTACCTCACCCCGTTCTACTCGCCCTGTGTCAGTGAGAGCTGTGTGGAGGGGTCGGCCCACTTCGGCACCTTCCTGCCGAAGCTGCCGTTCTTCATCCCGTTCGCCGCGATCTCGTTGCCGTTCCTGTTGCTCTTCCGGCTGACCTGCTACTACTACCGCAAGGCCTACTACCGGGGCTACTGGGCGTCCCCCTCGGCCTGCGCCGTACGCGAGCCGCACGCCAAGTACACCGGGGAGCGGCGGTTCCCGCTGGTCGGGCAGAACCTGCACCGCTACTTCTGGGCCATCGCGGCCGTGATCTCCCTGATCAACACCTATGACGCCCTGCTGGCCTTCCACGGCAAGGACGGCGGCTTCGGCATCGGGCTGGGCTCGCTGATCCTGCTGGCCAACGTGGTGCTGCTGTGGGGGTACACGCTGTCGTGCCACTCCTGCCGGCACATCGTGGGCGGACGGCTGAAGAACTTCTCCAAGCACCCGGTGCGCTACTGGGCCTGGGGCGTGGTCTCCAAGCTCAACGAGCGGCACGGCCAGTTCGCCCTGATCACCCTGGGCTCGCTGGTGGTCGCGGACCTGTACGTGGCGCTGGTGTCCGGCGGAGCCATCTCCGACCTGCGCATCTACAACTGAGGATCGACTGATCATGACCGAGATCGAAAGGCACTCCTACGACGTCGTCGTGATCGGCGCCGGCGGGTCCGGGCTGCGCGCGGCGATCGAGGCGCGGCTGCAGGGCAAGAAGACGGCGATCATCTCCAAGTCGCTGCTCGGCAAGGCGCACACCGTGATGGCCGAGGGCGGCGCCGCCGCCGCGATGGGGAACGTCAACCCCAACGACAACTGGCAGGTCCACTTCCGCGACACCATGCGCGGCGGCAAGTTCCTCAACAACTGGCGGATGGCCGAGCTGCACGCCAAGGAGGCCCCGGACCGGGTCTGGGAGCTGGAGCACTGGGGCGCGCTGTTCGACCGGACCAAGGACGGCAAGATCAGCCAGCGCAACTTCGGCGGCCACGAGTACCCCCGCCTGGCGCACGTCGGTGACCGCACCGGCCTGGAGCTGATCCGTACCGTCCAGCAGAAGGTGGTGGCCCTCCAGCAGGAGGACCACCGCGAGTTCGGCGACTACGAGGCCCGGCTGAAGGTGTGGGCGGAGACCACCGTCACCCGGCTGCTGGTGCAGGACGGCAAGATCGCCGGTGTGTTCGCCTACGTCCGCGAGACCGGCAGGTTCGTGGTCCTGGAGGCGCCGGCCGTGGTGCTGGCCACCGGCGGCATCGGCAAGGCGTTCAAGGTCACCTCCAACTCCTGGGAGTACACCGGCGACGGCCACGCGCTGGCGCTGCTGGCCGGCGGGACGCTGCTGAACATGGAGTTCGTGCAGTTCCACCCGACCGGGATGGTCTGGCCCCCGTCGGTGAAGGGAATCCTGGTCACCGAGTCGGTGCGCGGTGACCGCGGCATCCTGCTGAACTCCGAGGGCAAGCGGTTCATGTTCAAGTACATCCCCGAGGTGTTCAAGGACAAGTACGCCACCACCCCGGAGGAGGCCGACCGCTGGTACGACGACCCGGACAACAACCGCCGCCCGCCGGAGCTGCTGCCCCGTGACGAGGTGGCCCGGGCCATCAACACCGAGGTCAAGGAGGGCCGCGGCTCCCCGCACGGCGGGGTGTTCCTGACCGTGGTGGGCCGGATGCCGGGCGGCGCCGAGGAGATCAAGCGACGGCTGCCGGCCATGCACCACCAGTTCAAGGAGCTGGCCGACGTCGACATCACCTCCGAGCCGATGGAGGTCGGCCCGACCTGCCACTACGTGATGGGCGGGGTGGAGGTCGACCCGGACACCGCCGCGGCCCTGGTGCCCGGCCTGTTCGCGGCCGGCGAGGTGGCCGGCGGCATGCACGGCTCCAACCGGCTCGGCGGCAACTCGCTGACCGACCTGCTGGTGTTCGGCCGCCGCGCCGGGATGGGCGCCGCCGAGTACGTGGACGCGCTCGGCGAGGACCGCCCGGCCCCGGCGCAGGAGGAGATCGACCGGGCCGTCGCCGAGGCGCTGGCGCCGTTCGAGCGCGAGGGCGGGGAGAACCCCTACGCCGTCCACGCCGAGCTCCAGCAGACGATGAACGACCTGGTCGGCATCATCCGCACCGAGGAGGAGCTCAAGCAGGCGCTGGAGGCGCTGGACAAGCTGCGCACCCGGGTGGCGAACGTGTCCGTCCAGGGCGGGCACGGCTACAACCCGGGCTGGCACCTGGCGCTGGACCTGCGCAACATGCTGATCGTGTCCGAGTGCATCGCCAAGGCGGCGCTGGAGCGGACCGAGAGCCGGGGCGGGCACACCCGGGAGGACCACCCGGGGATGTCCGCCGAGTGGCGCAAGGTGAACCTGGTCTGCCGGCTGGCGGGCAACGCCGACGATCCCCGGGTCGAGCTGAAGCGCCAGCCGATGGAGCCGATGCGCGAGGACCTGATCGCGCTGTTCGACAACGACGAGCTGAAGAAGTACCTCACCGCCGAAGAGCTGCCCGCTGAGGCGAAGGACGCCGCCGTGACCACCAAGGAGGGCGACAAGTGAGCTACCAGGCGAAGTTCCGGGTCTGGCGCGGGGACGACGGCGACGGCGAGCTGGTCGACTACACCGTCGAGGTCAACGAGGGCGAGGTCGTCCTCGACATCATCCACCGGCTGCAGGCCACCCAGGCGCCCGACCTGGCGGTGCGATGGAACTGCAAGGCGGGCAAGTGCGGCTCGTGCTCGGCGGAGATCAACGGCATGCCGCGGCTGATGTGCATGACCCGGATGTCCACCTTCACCGAGGACGAGACCATCACGGTCACCCCGGTGCGGACGTTCCCGGTGATCCGCGACCTGGTCACCGACGTGTCCTTCAACTACGAGAAGGCGCGGCAGATCCCCTCGTTCGACCCGGGCGACACCAAGCCGGGCGAGTTCCGGATGATGCAGCAGGACGTGCAGCGCTCGCAGGAGTTCCGCAAGTGCATCGAGTGCTTCCTGTGCAACAACGTCTGCCACGTCATCCGTGACCACGAGGAGAACAAGCCGCAGTTCGCCGGGCCGCGCTTCCTGATGCGGATCGCCGAGTTGGAGATGCACCCGGCCGACGAGTCCGACCGCCGCCAGATCGCCCAGGACGACCACGGGCTGGGCTTCTGCAACATCACCAAGTGCTGCACCGAGGTCTGCCCCGAGCACATCAAGATCACCGACAACGCGCTGATCCCGATGAAGGAGCGGGTGGCCGGCAAGCGGTACGACCCGCTGGTCTGGCTCGGCTCCAAGCTCGGCATCGTCAAGAAGGGCCAGGACACCCCCTCCGCCTGACCGGTCATCACCAGGGCGGGCCAGGACACACCTGTTTCCCGCCCGCCTGACCGGTCATCACCAGGGCGGGCCAGGACACACCTGTTCCCCGCCCCCCTGACTCGTTTGCGCCGGCGCCCCGGATCCCTCGCGGGTCCGGGGCGTCACCGTTTCCTTAGGGTCCGTGATGGGTCCTGGGACCCTGTGCCCGGTCTCCTCCGTCGGCTAGCTTGCGGCGGGACAACGCCGTGCGTGACGACGGGAGCGCTGTGCCCGCCGGCCGACTCCTCCTCTCTCTCGGGCGCTCCCGCGCGTCCGACCGTGGCTCGGTCTCGGTGTCGTGGGTGTCGCTGGTGGCCCTGGTCGCGACGGTGGTCGTCGCCCTGACGTCCGCCGGGCTGCCGGGTACGGTCCGCGACGCCGCCGAATCCGCGCTGTGCCCGCTGAAGCAGGACGCCGGTTGCGAACCGGGCACGGACGCCGGTGTCGTCCCCGCGCGGGGCGCCCCCGTCGTCGCCGAGCCGGCCCACTCGTCCCCGGCCGTGCCCAGGCCGGAGCACACGTTCTCGGCGCCGGACGACAGCCGCAAGATCATCCCCAGCGAGGACTGGGACGAGCCCCTGCAGTGCTGGGAACTGCTCCAGGGGGTCTGCGACCTCGGCCAGGGCGCCTGGATCGGCGCCGTCGACACCGTCCAAGGGGTCAACGAAGGCGCAGGGCTCTTCTTCTGCCTCACCTACATATGCGGCGGAGACAGATTCGACGAGACCAGGGACACCTGGGGCAGGCTCTTCACCACCAATCCCCTCGACACCGCCCAGCAGATCTGGGACGGCGCCACCAAGGACCACGTCAACGACTGGAACACCGGCCACGGCTGGCGGTCCGTCGGACGGCTCCTCCCCGACGTGCTCGGCGCGGTCTTCGGCGGCAAGGGCATCAACCGGGTCGACGACCTCCCGTCCGGGCCGAAAAGACCGGAGAGGGACGGCGGCGGGCCGTCCCCCCGCGACCGGCCGGGCCAGGACCCGGCCGTCCCCAGGGACGTTCCCGGCCAAGAGGCGGCCGTGGAGGCCCTGCGGGGCAAGGCGCGCTGGGGCCTGCTCAACGGGATTCCCGGTGCCGTCCAGCAGGCCGCCGAGGACGCGGCGCTCATCCTCCAAGAGGCGCAGAAGCGGCATCCTGCCGGGGATCCCGCGATCGCCGCGGTCGAGGATCGGGCACAGCAGGTGCGCCGTCTGTCCGACCTGGCCGCACGGGCCACCACCGCCGGGCTCACCCCCAGCGACTTCACCCTGCTCAAGCGGTACGGCATCGACCTGCGGCTGATCAGGCCTGGCGATCCCGACTGGAATCCCAAGCTGGGAACCCATTACGTCGAGGACACCAACACCCTCGAGGTCCACGGGGCCAAGCCGGAGAACGATCCGCGCGTGATCAAGAGGTTCCTGGACACGGAGCTGCCGGACCTCGCCGACCAGAACCTGCTGTGGCAGCAGTTCCCCACCGACTGGGAGGGCTACGCGGACTGGGCCAAGGACGCGGTCCGCTTCCCGTCGGACGCGGCCTACCGGGACTGGGTGGTCAAGAACCTGACCCACCGGTACCCGCAACTGCCGGAGGGGCCGCGGGACGCGCTGGACGCCTACCGCTACAAAGAGCCGTACCAGGAGATCAACGGCTACCTGCGCGGGCGGCGGGACGCCTCGGAGCAGACCAGGGAGCGCATCGCGGCCATCGACGCGGCCATGGACGGCTCGTATCTGCCCGTCGACATGATCGTCACCCGGTACGTCGGCACCGACGCCTTCGACCGCCCCCCGGCGGAGCTGAAGGGCAGCGTCCAGACCGACCCGGGTTTCATGTCGACGGCCACGACCAAGCGCCCCCACATGTGGGCGCATCACTTCGGCACCGGTAAGGAGTACGTCTCGCTCTACCTGCGCGCGCCGGCGGGCACGCGCGGCATCCACCTGCCGGAGGTAGTGGAGGGGGGTCGGCGGGCCCCCGGTACCGACACCGAACTGCTGCTGGACCGCGGGCAGCGCTACCGGATCGACGAGGTCGTCAACGAGGGCGGCCTCTGGAAGGTGTTCGGGACGATCCTGCCCTGACGCCGGTCCGCGTGTGCCGATGGGCAGCGCGTCCCGCGAGGCGGTCAGCAGGGAGCGGGGGCGGCGAGCGGTACGACGCACTGGTCTGCCTCGGTGTCGGGTTCGGCATCGCCGGAAGGGCCGGGACACTCCCTCGGCACGTCCCTTCACCCGGCACGCGTACGCCCCGGATCCTTCGACGGATCCGGGCGTGCGTCGTGAAAAATGGCCCCAGCACTGGGTCCTGGGGCTCTGGGCCGGCTTTTGCCCGTCGGTTAGCTTGCGCTGCGATCATGTGCGACGACGGGAGGGCCATGCTGGCCGGCCGATACCGGGACTCCGCCGGCGGCGACTGCGGCTCGGTCTCGGTGTCATGGGTGTCGCTGGTGGTCCTGGCCGCGACGGTGGTCGTCGCCCTGACGTCCGCCGGGCTGCCGGGCGCGGTCCGCGACGCCGCCGAGTCCGCGTTGTGCCCGTTGAAACGGGACGTCAGTTGTGAAACGGCGGCCGGCAGGGTGCAGCCCGTCGACGCGCCCGGCAGGGATGACGGCACGTCTCCTCCGCCCGCGGGCGCGCAGGACCCTGCGCACCCGCGGGATCTGAAGGACCGGCCGGTGATGAGGCCTTTCGAGGGCCCGATCATCAGCCGGGAGGACTACGACGAGCCCTGGAAATGCGGCTGGTTCCAAATCGGGTGCGACGTCGCGCAGGGGACCGGCCTGGGCCTCGTCGACATGGTCAAGGACGGCCTCGAAGGCCTGGCGCTGGTGGCGTGCTCTACGTATGCGTGCGGCCCGGACAACTTCGACGACAGTTGGAGCACCTGGAAGGCCATCGCCGATGACCCGTGGGGCAGTGTCAAGACCGGGGTCGAGGAGGCCACCAAGGAGATAGTCCACGACTGGCAGACCGGCCATGAGGGACGGGCGGTCACCCGGGCGATCCCGTCGATCCTGGGGTCGATCTTCGGCGGGAAGGGCGTCGGCAAGCTCCGTGCTCTGGGCGACGGGAGCGATCGGGGGGATCCGGTCCAGGCCCAGCCCCGCGACGGCCCCGACGATCCGGCCGCAGCCCCCGTGGCCCCCGACATCCCGCAGTCGGAGGCCCGCGGCGCGCTCACCAACCTGGGCCGCTACGCGGGCCTGAGACGCTGGATGCGCCGTGCGTCGGGGGGCCTGAACCTGGACGACTACGCGCCGGGATCGGGTTTCTCCGGAGTGTACGACCCCGAGAGCGGCACGTTCCTGGCCCGTCCGAGCGGGGGCACCGTCCGCAGGGACGGGCAGCGGACCTTCACCGTGCCGCGCCGGGGCGGTCATGGGATGCTCAGCGAGCAACTCCGCAGAGCGACGAAAGGCGACCCCAAAAAACACGTGGGATTCACGATCCTCATCGGTAAAGACGGAGCGCTGAGGGTGGAGTGGTTCTCGCGGGGGGTCAACGGGCGGAACCCCTCGTTCAGAGGCAGCCATGTACCCGAGCATCTGCGCGAATCCATACTCGATGCGATCCGGGAGACCACTGGCCGGGTCGTCGAGGGAGCCCCTTGACTTCCTCCTCCGCCCGAAGGCGGGGGTCTCCACGCTCCAAGGAGTCAGATGAACATCACGGAGATCAACGGACTCCCGTTGCCCCGGGAACTGCTCGACCTGCTGGACTCCGGCAGATGGCGGGTGCCGGACGACCGTGCGCGCCTTGCGGAGGTGTTCGGCGACCGCCCCGTCCAGCCCGTCTTCTACCAGGTCGACCTGATGCTCTCGGAGAACGCAGCCTGGGCGGGGGAGACCTCGCCGTACTACCTCGGAGAGCCCGATCCGATCCGCCCTCCCGGCGACATCGACCCCCGCCGTTCGCTTCTCATCGGGGATCTGGGGCCCGACCTGCCCTTCGCGCTGGACTACCGCGGCCCCGGGGAACCGGGGGTGTGCTATCTGGCGTCGTGGGGCGACCGCTGGGTGACGGTGGCGGAGAGCGTCGCCGACCTGGCCGTCCGCTGCGGGCTGTGACGCCGGTGGGCGGCGTGCCCCGGCGACGCCGCCCACCGATCGGCCGTTCCCCTTGCGCTCCGGCAGCGCACACGGCACGGGGTCACTGTCTCCCAATCCGTGATGCGTGAACTAGGGAGAAGTGCACACATGCCGTGATGTAGTGACCGTATGAGCGTGTACGAACCTGGGTCCTTCCTTGCCGAGCTGACCGTCGAGGAGCGGGGCGACCTGTTGGGGCGGGGTCGGGAACGCCGTGTGGAGCGCGGGGAGACGCTGTTCGTCGAGGGGGAGTCGACGACCTGGGTGGCGGTGCTGCTGTCGGGGACGGTGAAGGCGTGCTCCTACGGCGACAACGGGATCGAGGTGGTGCTGGCGGTGCGGGGTCCCGGCGCGCTGCTCGGTGAGGTGTCGGCGATCGACGGGCTGCCCCGGTCGGCGACGGTGTCGGCGCTGGAGCGGGCGTCGGTGCGGGCGCTGCGGGCCGAGGAGTTCATGGACTTCCTGCACGGCCACAGCAGGGTGTCGGTGCAGTTGATGCGAATGCTGTGCCAGCGGTGGCGGGACGCCGACCGCAAGCGGATCGAGTTCGGCATGTTCGACACCACCGGCCGGGTCGCCCAGCGGCTGGTCGAGCTGGCCGAGCGGTACAGCGAGCCGTACGAGCCCCGGCGCGGGGCGGAGCGGGCCGTCGCCGGCCGGGTGCCCGGGCCGCGCGAGCCGAGGGGGCTGTCGCAGCCGCCGGGAAGCGTGCGGATCACGCTGAACCTGACGCAGGAGGAGCTGGCCGGCTGGGTCGGCGCGTCCCGGGAGGCGGTCAGCAAGGCGCTGCGCACCCTGCGCGGCCACGGCTGGATCGAGACCGGGCGCCGTCGCGTGATCGTCCACGATCTGCAGGCGCTGCGCCGCCACGCCCGCTGAGGGGCCGTGCCCGCGGGCGTTCGAGCCGGGCGACGACAGGCGACGGGCGGCGACGGGCGGGCGCGGTGCGGCGCCCGCCCGGACCCGGACGGGTCAGCCGATGGCGTTGTCCCGGGCGTACGGCCCGGTGATCACGCCGAGCCGGTAGTTCTTGACCCGGATGGCCACGTCCATGGTGGCCGAGTTCTTCCCGGCCGCGCTGGGCAGCCCGGCGATCAGGTTGATGGCGGGATTGCCGAGCAGTCCGCAGGTGGTGACCGCGGGCACCGCGAACGTGTCGTCGGTGATCCGGGTGGTGATCACCGGGACGCCGCCGATGGAGCCCAGCGCCAGCTCGCCCAGGTTGGGCTTGACCGCGATCGGTTCGGCGTCGCTGCCGATGTAGCAGTTGCCGCCCACCAGCAACTGGTTGACCTTGATCTTCAGCGGGATGGACGCCGGCAGGATCGGTGCGGGCACGATCGGCCCGGCCTGCCGCACTTCGACGGTCATCCCCAGCAGGTCGACCGGCAGCGGCAGCGGGTTCACCGGGATCGGGTCGCTCTTGATTCCGCCCTCCAGCAGGGTGAGCTTGCGGTCCTTGGGGCCCATCGCGACGGTGATCTGGACGGGCTGGGTCAGCTCCTGTTCGAGCGAGCCGAGCGTCATCCTGCCGCCGACGACGGTGATCGCCAGGCAGTGCCACAGCGCCGGCAGCACGCCCGGGGGCAGCTGCGGGCAGTCGTCGAAGTCGGCCGGGCCCGGCTGGTAGGCGCTCTCGGCGTGCGCGGCGGTCGCCGGAGCGGCCAGCAGGCCGGCCGACAGGGCCAGGGCGCCGAGGCCGCCGGCCAGCCGGCCGCGACGGAGCGCCGGCGGAGCGGGGATCTTCCGAGGCCCCGGAGGGCGGCCTTTTGCGGGGCGTGCGGTCAGGCGGGGACGTCTCATGAGGCCTCCGGTGGGGGTGGGGTGGAGTGCGAGCAGCGTAGTGATCATCCGGAGGGCCCGACCATACGCACGTGGGAAGAAAGCCCACGTTCGAAACTGTGTAAAAGTGATGAGTTACCTCAGAGCGGCACCAGCGCCTCGACCCCGGGCGGCAGGGTGCCGGCGCGGGCCGCCTCGCGGACGAAGGTCTCCAGCACGCTCTGGAACGCGCGGGCGGCGTGGGTGAGCGTCACGTCCTTGCGGTGCGCCATCGCGATGGTGCGCAGCAGCCCGGGGACGGGCTCGCCGCGTCGTCCCGTCAGGGCGGACGGGGGCCCGTCCTGCCGGTCGGCGACGCCCGGACGGTCGCCCACGGCCAGCGGGGTGCCGCGCAGCCCCGGCCGTCCGGCCAGCACCATGCTGGGGACGACGGCCACGCCCAGCCCCACCTCGACGAAGCGCAGCACGGCGTCCATCTCGCCGCCCTCTACCGCGAACCGCGGCTCGAACCCCGCCTGCCGGCAGGCCCCGATTGTCGCCTCGCGCAGGTCGTACCCGGACCGGAACATCACCAGCGGGCGGTCCCGCAGGTCCTCGATCCGCAGGTAGGGGCGGCGCGGCAGCAGCGTGCCCCGAGGGGCCGCCGCGGGGTCCTCGGGCCGGGGCGCGGGGGAGGCCACCACCAGGTGCTCGCGCAGGATCGCGGTGGTCTCCAGCGGCGCGTCCCCCGACAGCGGCAGGATCACCAGGGCCAGGTCCAGCGACCCGCGGGTCAGCTCCCGCACCAGGTCACGCGACCCGCCCTCCTCCACCAGCAGTTGGATCCCGGGATAGGCGTCGTGGAAGCGGCGCAGCACGTCGGCCAGCAGCCCGGCGCACAGCGACGGCGTGGCGCCCAGCCGGACCCGGCCGCGCCGCAGCCCGACCAGCTCCTGCACCTCCAGCCGGGCGGTGTCGACGTCGGCCAGTATCCGCTTGGCCAGCGGCAGCAGCGCCTCCCCGGCCGGGGTCAGCGTGATGTTGCCGCGCGCCCGGCTGAACAGGGACGCCCCGAGCTCGGTCTCCAGCGCGCGGATCTGCTTGGACAACGACGGCTGCGCCACCCGCAGCGCCTCGGCCGCATGGGTGAAGTGCCGGATCTCGGCGACGGCGATGAAGTACGAGAGCTGCTGCAACTGCACGTTCCGTAGCGTACGGCCCGGTAAAGTCCGCACTTCACGGCGGGATGCCACCCCGGCGGTCGGCCGCTCCGCACGGGAGACCGCTCTGCACGGGAGACCGCTCTGCACGGGCGGCCGGGAGATGGATCGGGGCGCCCCGCCAGTGATCCGAACATGGCGGGGCGCCCCTTGTCTGGGGGTGGCGGCCCTACGACTTCTTCCTGCGGCCGGCGGTGGCGGCCAGGTAGTCGCGGTTGAGCTGGGCGATGGTGTCCAGCGGGATGCCCTTGGGGCAGGCCACGGTGCACTCGCCGGTGACGGTGCAGCCGCCGAAGCCCGCCTCGTCGTGGGCCTCGACCATGTTCACCACCCGGTCGTAGCGCTCGGGCTGGCCCTGCGGCAGCAGCCCCAGGTGGGTGACCTTGGCGGCGGTGAACAGCATCGCCGAGCCGTTCGGGCAGGCCGCCACGCAGGCGCCGCAGGCGATGCACTCGGCCGCCTCGAACGCCCGGTCGGCGTCCGGCTTGGGCACCGGGACGGCGTGCGCGTCCGGGGCCGAGCCGGTCGGGGCGGAGATGTAGCCCCCGGCCTCGATGATCTTGTCGAACGCCGACCGGTCCACCACCAGGTCCTTGATCACCGGGAACGCCTGGGAGCGCCAGGGCTCGATGTCGATGACCTCGCCGTCGGAGAACTTGCGCATGTGCAGCTGGCAGGTGGTGGTGGCCTTCTCCGGGCCGTGCGGGGTGCCGTTGATGACCAGCGAGCACATGCCGCAGATGCCCTCGCGGCAGTCGTGGTCGAAGGCGATCGGGTCCTCGCCGTCCAGGATCAGCCGCTCGTTCAACACGTCCAGCATCTCCAGGAAGGACATGTCGGGGGAGACGTCGTCGAGCTGGTACTCGACCATCCCGCCCTTGTCCTGCGGGCCCTTCTGGCGCCAGACGCGCAGTGTCAGTTTCATGATCAAGACCTCTTCGTGGGCACGAGGCGCGCGGTCCGCGTCACTTGTAGGACCGCTGGCTCGGCTTGACGTATTCGAATTCGAGGGCCTCCTTGTGCAGGACGGGCCGCTGGCCCGCGCCCGCCCACTCCCAGGCGGCCACGTAGGAGAAGTTGACGTCGTCGCGCTTGGCCTCGCCGTCGGAGTCCTGGGACTCGGCGCGGAAGTGGCCGCCGCACGACTCGGTGCGGTGCAGCGCGTCGATGACCATCAGCTCGGCCAGCTCCAGGAAGTCGGCCACCCGGCCGGCCTTCTCCAGGGACTGGTTGAGGTCGGCGGCCGAGCCGGGCACCTTGACCCGCTGCCAGAACTCCTCGCGCAGCGCCGGGATCAGCTCCAGCGCCTTGCGCAGGCCCTCCTCGGTGCGCTCCATCCCGCAGTACTCCCACATGATGTGGCCCAGCTCGCGGTGAAAGGAGTCGACGGTGCGGTCCCCGTCGATCGACAGCAGCCTGTCGATCTGGGCCTGGACCCGGCCCTCGGCCTCGGTCACGGCCTCGGCCGGCACCTCGCCGAGCCCGTTGTTCTTGGCGATGTAGTCGCCGATGGTGTTCGGCAGCACGAAGTACCCGTCGGCCAGGCCCTGCATCAGCGCGGACGCGCCGAGCCGGTTGGCGCCGTGGTCGGAGAAGTTGGCCTCCCCGATCACGAACAGGCCCGGGACGGTGGACTCCAGGTCGTAGTCCACCCACAGCCCGCCCATCGTGTAGTGGACGGCCGGGTAGATCCGCATCGGCGTCTCGTACGGGTTCTCACCCGTGATCCGCTCGTACATGTCGAACAGGTTGCCGTACTTGGCCTTGACGGCCGGCAGGCCCAGCCGGCCGATCGCGTCGGCGAAGTCCAGGTAGACGCCCAGCCCGCCGGGGCCGACGCCGCGTCCCTCGTCGCAGACGTTCTTGGCGGCCCGGGAGGCGATGTCGCGGGGCACCAGGTTGCCGAACGCCGGGTAGATGCGCTCCAGGTAGTAGTCGCGCTCGTCCTCGGGGATGTCGGCGGGACGGCGGGTGTCGCCCGCCTTCTTGGGCACCCACACCCGGCCGTCGTTGCGCAGCGACTCCGACATCAGCGTCAGCTTGGACTGGTGGTCGCCGCTGACCGGGATGCAGGTCGGGTGGATCTGCGTGTAGCAGGGGTTGCCGAACAGCGCGCCGTGCTTGTGCGCCCGCCAGATCGCGGTGGCGTTGGAGCCCATCGCGTTGGTGGACAGGTAGTAGACGTTGCCGTAGCCGCCGGTGGCCAGCACCACCGCGTCCCCGGTGTAGGTCTTGATCTCGCCGGTGATGAGGTTGCGGACGACGACGCCGCGAGCACGTGCCCCCCGATCTCCATCGTTCACCATCACCAGGTCGAGCATCTCGTGCCGTGGGTGCAGTTCGACGTTGCCGGCGTCCACCTGCCGCATCAGCGCCTGGTAGGCGCCCAGCAGCAGCTGCTGGCCCGTCTGGCCGCGGGCGTAGAAGGTGCGGGAGACCTGCGCGCCGCCGAAGGAGCGGTTGTCCAGCAGGCCGCCGTACTCACGGGCGAACGGCACGCCCTGCGCGACGCACTGGTCGATGATCTGGGTGCTGATCTCCGCCAGCCGGTGCACGTTCGACTCGCGGGCGCGGAAGTCGCCGCCCTTGACCGTGTCGTAGAACAGCCGGTGCACGCTGTCGCCGTCGTTGCGGTAGTTCTTGGCCGCGTTGATGCCGCCCTGCGCGGCGATCGAGTGCGCCCGCCGCGGGCTGTCCTGGAAGCAGAACTGCACGACCTGGTAGCCCAGCTCGGCCAGGGTGGCGCCGGCCGAGCCGCCGGCCAGCCCGGTGCCCACGACGATGATCGTCTTCTTGCGCTTGTTGGCCGGGTTGACCAGCTTGGCCTCGAACTTGCGGGTGCTCCAGCGGTCCTCGATGGGGCCCTTGGGCGCCTTGGTGTCGGCGATCGGCTCGCCGCTGGCGTAGAAGCTGTCGGTCATGTTCAGTCCACCAATCCCACGGTGACCGCGAACGGTACGGACAGATAGCCGGCGACCATGACGACGGCGAACGCCGTGGCGGCCAGGTTGAGGGTGCGGGCCCGCTGCGGGCTCGCGGCTCCCAGGCTCTGCGTGGCGCTGACCAGGCCGTGCCGCAGATGGAAGCCCACCGCGACGACCGCCAGGGTGTAGAAGAGGGTCACGTACCAGCGCTCGGGGGCGAAGTCGGCGACGAGATTGCGGTAGACCTCGCCGTGCTGGTAGCCGGGGTTCACCGTGCCGGTCGTCAGGTCCAGGATGTGGTAGATCACGAACAGCGCGATGATCACACCGCCCCAGCGCATGGTGCGGGCCGCGTACGAGCCCTGCACCTTGGCCCGGTGCCGGTAGCGGACCGGGCGGGCCCGCCTGGCCCGGCGGGCCAGCTGGTAGGCCATGGTCATGTGCAGCACCAGCGCAGCCAGCAGCACCACCCGCTGGATCCACAGGAACCACTCGTGGTGCAGCAGGGGGGCGCCGATCGTGCGCAGCCAGGCGGCGTACTCGTCGATCTCGGCCGGGCCGAGGAAGACCTTCAGGTTGCCGACCATGTGGGCGATCAGGAACAGGACCAACAGGACGCCGGTGACCGCCATGATCGCTTTCTTGCCGACCGAGGAGCGGTACAACGCCGGGATCGCGCGGGGTGAAGTCTGGAGCACGCGTGCACGGTAGGTCGTGCCTGGTCAACGCGTCCAAGTCATGATCACACTCGTTTCGATAGCTTTCGGCTATGAAACGTGCGACAAGGGACTTTCGTCCCTTTCTAGGTGTTGTCGCAGGTGAGAGACCTCACACGGGCCCGGGGAACTTCACCGGCCCGATCGCCGTCAGCGCGGCAGCTTCACCACGGTGACGAAGAAGTCGTCGATCTGCCGGACCACCTCGATGAACCGCTCGAAGTCCACCGGCTTGGTCACGTACGCGTTGGCGTGCAGGTGGTAGCTGCGCAGGATGTCCTCGTCGGCCTCGGAGGTGGTCAGCACCACCACCGGGATGGAGCGCAGCTGCGGGTCGGCCTTGACCTCGCCGAGCACCTCCCGGCCGTCCTTACGGGGCAGGTTGAGGTCCAGCAGGATCAGGTCCGGCCGGGGCGCGTCGGCGTAGGCGCCCTCGCGGCGCAGGTAGGCCATCGCCTCCTCGCCGTCGCTGACCACGTTGAGGTTGTTGCCGACCTTGTTGTCCTCGAACGCCTCGCGGGTCAGCAGCACGTCGCCGGGGTCGTCCTCGACCAGCAGCACCTCGATCGCGCGTCCGGTGTCACTCATCGGCAGCCTCGTCGCCTTCCTTGCCCTCGGTGTCGCTGTCGGTGTTGCCGTCGGTGTCCGCCCGCTTCGTGGCCACGCCCGCCCGCTGCGCCGGCAGCGTCCAGCGGAAGACGGTACCGGGCCCGTCGTGGTCGGGATCCAGCCAGATGCGCCCGCCGTGGTACTCCACGATCTTCTTGCACATGGCCAGCCCGATGCCGGTGCCGCTGTAGGTGTCCTGCGGATGCAGCCGCTGGAAGATCAGGAAGATCCGCTCGGCGTACTTGGGGTCGATGCCGATCCCGTTGTCGGAGCAGGAGAACTCCCACATGTCGGGATGGTCGGCCGACCGCTCGGCGGTGACGCGCACCCGCGGCGGATCCTCCCCGTGGAACTTGATCGCGTTGCCGACCAGGTTCTGCAGCAGCATCGCCAGCAGCGTCCGGTCGCCGGTCACCGTCGGCAGCTCCCCGGCGGTGACCTCGGCGCCGGTCTCCTCGATGACGTGCCCCAGGTCGTGCCGGGTCCGCTCCAGCACCGCCCCCAGGTCCACCGGCTCCACCTTGCGCTCGGAACGGCCGACCCGCGACAGCATGAGCAGGTCGTTGATGAGCGCCTGCATGCGCTTGGCGCCGTCCACCGCGAAGTCGATGTACCGCCGTCCCCGCTCGTCCAGCCGGTCGCCGTACCTGCGCTCGATCATCTGGCAGAAGCTGGCCACCTTGCGCAGCGGCTCCTGCAGGTCGTGGCTGGCGACATAGGCGAACTGCTCCAGCTCGGCGTTGGAGCGGCGCAGCTCGGCGGCCTGCTCGGCGACCGTCTGCCGGGCCTCGGAGGTGGCCCGCCACTCCTGCACGATGCGGTGCCGCATCGAGTCCACGATCCCGGCCAGCTCGGCCAGCTCGGCGGGTCCTGAGATCCGCAGCGGATGGGCGAAGTCGCCCTGCGAGACCGCCCGCACCTGGTCGGTCAGCCGCGCCACCGGGCGCAGCACGGTGCGCCGGATCAGGATCACCAGCGCCACCGCCCCCAGTACGATCACCACCCCGGTGAACGCCAGCGAGACGTACAAGGTGCGTGCCCGGTCGCGTAGCTGCTGGTCGTAGGTGTTGTGCAGCAGGGTCAGCTCGCGCTGCGTCGCGGAGTTGGCGAAGTTGGCCACCCGGTACAGGTCCCGCCCGGCCTCGTTGGCCTCCGGCGTCAGCTGCGCCCCCGCTGCCAGCGGGGCGGCGAACCGCATCCGCCAGGTGGCGATGGCGGCGGTGGCCTGGTCGAGCCGCCTGCGGGCGTCGTCCGCGCCGGACACCCCGGTCAGCTGCCTGCGCATGGCGGCGACGGCCTGGCCCTCCTGCGTCACCGCCTCCCGATAGGCGGCCAGGTCGGCGCGCCTGCCGTTGCGGAGGTACGCCCGGATCGCGGTGTCCTGCTCGTCGAGCGAGGTGGTGAGCTGGAACTGCTGCAGCGCGGCCGGGTCGACCCGGTCGATGAGGACGTCGCGGGCCTGGTTGTAGCCCTGCAGCGCCAGCACTGACAGGATCACCGCGGCCAGCAGCAGCATCGCCAGCACCAGCCCGCTGGCGTAGAACCACTGGCCCAGCCGGATCCGGCTCAGCCCGCGGCGCGGAGCGGGCGGGCGCAGCGGCGCCAGCTGCGGCGGCAGCGGCGAGCTGGCGCTCATCGAACGGGACGCCCCGGTCTGCGGCGGCTGCTGCCGCAGGTGTGGGGAGGGTGCGGCGGTCAAGGGCGCTCCTGCTCCTGGTTGGACAGCAGCAGCACCGCCACGTCGTCGGTCAGCTCCTCGCCGTTGAGCGACTCGACCTCGGCGACCAGGGCGTCGATCAGCGCGCCGCCGGCGACGCCGGTGCGGCGGGCCTCGCGGGCCAACGCCACCAGGCCCTCGGTGCCCAGCCGGGCCGAGCCCTGGCCGATCCGGCCCTCGATCAGCCCGTCGGTGTACAGCAGCAGGCCCCAGGCATCGGTCAGCTCGATCTCGGCGGCCGGCCAGGCGCTCTGGTCCACCAGCTCGGTCGGCAGTCCCAGCGCCGGCCCGGCCGGCTCCTCCGGCCCGGCGATCACCTCGTCCCCGGCCAGCAGCAGCGGGGGCGGGTGGCCGGCCAGGTGCATGCGGGCGGTGCGCCGGGACGGGTCCACGGTCAGCGTGCAGACCGTGGTGAACAGCTCGTCGCTGCGCCGCTCGTGGCCGAGCACGGTGTTCAGCGTGGCCAGCAGGTGGCCGCCGGTGTGCCCGGCCAGCACCAGCGTGCGCCAGGCCATCCGCATGCACACGCCCAGCGCCGCCTCGTCCGGGCCGTGCCCGCACACGTCGCCGATCATCAGGTGCACCGCGCCGTCGGCGGTCTGCACCGTGTCGTAGAAGTCGCCGCCCAGCAGCGCCCGGCGCCGACCGGGCCGGTAGCGGGCGTGGTGGTGCAGCGAAGCGTCGTCGATCAGCGGGACCGGCAGCAGCCCCCGCTCCAGCCGGGCGTTCTCCCGGCCGACGATGCGGGCCTCCACCAGCCGCCGCTCGCTCTCCTCGGCCCGCTTGCGCTCGATGGCGTAGCGGATGGCCCGGGCCAGCAGCGGCCCGTCCACCTCGCCCTTGACCAGGTAGTCCTCGGCGCCCAGAGCGACCGCTCGCACCCCCAGATGGGCGTCGGCCAGCCCGGTCAGCACCACCACGGCCGCCCGCTCGGTCAGACTCAGCACCTCGCGCAGCAGGTCCAGGCCGCCGGCGTCGGGCAGCGACATGTCGGCCAGCACACAGTGGATCCGGGCCGACATCCGGCGGCGCGCCTCGCCCAGCGTGCGGGCGTGCAGGATCTCCACGTCCAGGCCGGAGTCGGCGAGCAGTTCCTCGACCAGGAAGGCGTCGCCGGGGTCGTCCTCGATGAGGAGCAGGCGCAGTCTGCCGTCGATCCCCGGCACTGCCGTGGTGGTGTGGTCGCTGGTTGTGCTCACTAATGGCTTCCGGATGGTCGGCGAGGGCGATGGCCCGGGACAAGGCTCGGCATGGGCGGCTCGGTAGGGGCAGGCACAGGCTCGGCATGGCGTCACCGACCACACAGGTGGCCGCGCCGGGCACGGCGGCGCTGTCCTGACCGCCGGTGTCCCGGCTCAAGGAGCAGCGCCGGGAAGGTCCCCGGGCCCACTCCGTACGTCATCGACCTTACCGTCTTCGTTCCGGGGTCCGCACCCGGTCGGAGCGCACTCGATCTTGATCAAGCCGGGGCGCGGGGCGGCGCGCCCCGGGAAAAACCGTTCGAGATTCCGGCCGGTGCCCGCCTACTGTCGCCCCGTGAGGAGAGCTTTACCGGTACCCGATCCCGCTATACCCGACCACCGGTCGGCCTGGCGGTACCTGTGGTGGCTGACGCGTGCCCAGGCCAGGACGGTGCTCCGTGGCATCGGCTGGGGCGTGCTGTGGATGCTCAGCATGGCGCTGGCCCCGGCCGTGATCGGGCGGGCGATCGACGAGGGCGTGGCCGCCGGGGACACCGGCGCACTGGTGCGGTGGTCGGCCGTGCTGCTGGGACTGGCCATTGTGCAGGCCGTGAGCACCGCGCGGCGGCACCGGCTGGCGGTGTTCACCTGGCTGGGGGCCGCCTACCGCACCGTCCAGGTGGTGACCCGGCAGGCCACCCGGCTCGGCGCCACCCTGCCCAGGCGGATCGGCGCCGGCGAGGTCGTCAGCGTGGGCGTCTCCGACGTCTCGCACATCGGCGACGCCCTGGACATCGTGATCCGCGGCACCAGCGCGGTGGTGGCGATCGTGGCGGTGACGGCGCTGATGCTGGCGGCGTCCCCGCCGCTGGGCCTGGTCGTGCTGGCCGGCGTGCCGCTGGTCCTGGTGGCCGCCGCGCCGCTGCTGCGCCCGTACCACCGCCACAACCGGCGGCTGCGCGAGCTGGTCGGCGACCTCAACACGCGGGCCACCGACATCGTGGCGGGGCTGCGAGTGCTGCGCGGCATCGGCGGTGAGGCGCTGTTCGCCGAGCGCTACCGCGCCGAGTCGCAGCGGGTCCGGCGGGCCGGGGTGCAGGTGGCGCGCTCGGAATCGATGCTGGCCGGCGCGGAGGCGCTGCTGCCGGGGCTGCTGATCGTGGCGGTCATCTGGCTGGGCGCCCGGCTGGCGGTCTCCGGCACGATCACTCCCGGCGAGCTGGTCACCTGCTACGGCTACGCGGTCTTCCTGATCCACCCGATGGCCACCCTCGGGGAGGCCGCCGACAAGCTGACCAAGGGCCATGTGGCGGCCGGACGGGTGGTCGGCTTCCTGGCGCTGGAGCCCGAGCTGCCCGACCGGGGCACCACCGTACCGCCCTCCCCGGCGGCGCTGGCCGACCCGGCCAGCGGCCTGGTCGTACGGCCGGGCCTGCTGACCGCCGTGGCCGCCGCCGACCCGGTGGACGCCCGCGCCATCGCCGACCGCCTCGGCCGCTACGCCGACGGCGAGGTCACCTACGGCGGCGTGCCGCTGCGGGACGTGGCGGACCTGCGCGAGCGGATCATCGTCGCCGTCAACGAGGACGTCCTGCTGTCCGGCCGGCTGGCGGACACGCTGACCGGCGGCGTCCCGGGCCGGGACCTGGCCGGGGCGGTCCATGCGGCCGCCGCCGAGGACATCGTGGACGCGGTGGGCCTGGACGCCTACGTGGTGGAGGCGGGCCGGGAGTTCTCCGGCGGCCAGCAGCAGCGGCTGCGGCTGGCGCGGGCGGTGGCCGCCGATCCCGAGGTGCTGGTGCTGGTGGAGCCGACCAGCGCGGTGGACGCGCACACCGAGGCCCGGATCGCCGGCCGGCTGGGCCGGGCCAGGGCGGGCCGCACCACCGTCGTGTGCACCACCAGCCCGCTGGTCCTCGACCGGGCCGACCACGTGGTCTTCGTCGAGGGTGGGAGGGTCGTCGCCGAGGGCTCGCACCGCGAGTTGCTCGACACCGAGCCGCGCTACGCGGCCACGGTGACCCGAGGACAGGACCGTGACCGTATTCCCGACGGCGCCTGAGCCGGCCGGGCGGAGGTGATGATCGAGTGAGCGCCGACATCCTGCCGGTGGCGACGTCCGCCCAGGTACGGGCGTACGCGCGGCGGCTCGTGCTGCGGCATCCGCGGGCGCTGGCCGGGGCGCTGCTGCTGCACGCCCTGGCGGCGGCCGCCGGGCTGGTGGGCCCCCGGCTGCTGGGCGGCCTGGTGCAGGACGTGGCCGACGGCCACGCCGCCGTCGACGGCATCGCCCTGGCCATCGCCGGGTTCGTGATCGCCCAGGCCGTGCTGCTGCGTTACGCCTACTACGCCTCCGCCCGACTGGGGGAGCGGGTACTGGCCGGGCTGCGGGAGGAGTTCGTCGACCGGGTGCTGGCGCTGCCGCTGTCGGCGGTGGAGCGCGCCGGCACCGGCGACCTGGTGAGCCGGACGTCCCGAGACGTGGGCGGGCTGTCCAGCGTGGTCCGCTTCGCCGCCCCGGAGGCGATGATCTCGGTGGTCGTGGTGGTGTTCACGGCGGGCGCGCTGCTGCTGGTCGGGCCGCTGCTCATGCTGCCGTGCCTGCTGGCCGTCCCGGCGATCTGGGCGGTCAACCGCTGGTACCTGCCGCGCGCCCGCACCGGCTATCTGCGCGAGAACGAGGCGTGGGCGACGCTCACCGACGGCCTGGCCGAGACCGTGGCGGGGGCCCGTACCGTCGAGGCGCTCGGCCTGCAGGAGCGGCGGCACCGGCGCGCCGACGCCGACATCGCGGGCAGCTGGGAACGCGAGCGCTACACCCTCGGGCTGCGCCTGGTGGCCTACCCGGTGGTCACGATGAGCTTCGGGCTCCAGGTGACCGCCACGCTGCTGATCGGCGGGATCTACCACGTCCACGGCTGGGCGTCGCTGGCCCAGGTGACCGCCGCCACCCTGTACGTCCAGCAGCTCGCCGGCCCGGTGGAGCGCCTGCTGGACCAGCTCGACTCCCTCCAATTGGGCGGCGCCTCGCTGGCCAGGCTGTTGGGGGTGGCCACCGTCCCGGCCGACCGCGCGCCCGGCGCCGCCCGGCCGCGTCCCGGCCAGGACGCGGCCGGGACGCGGCTGGCGGCCCGTGACGTCCGGTACGCCTACCGTGCGGGTCATGACGTGCTGCACGGCGTCGACCTGGTGCTGCGGCCGGGGGAGCGGCTGGCGGTCGTCGGGCCGAGCGGGGCGGGCAAATCCACCCTGGGTCGGCTGCTGGCCGGGATCCACGGGCCCCGCACCGGCTCGGTGACGGTGGGCGCGGACGGCTGCGAGGTGCCGCTGGTCGAACTGCCGCTGGACGAGCTGCGCGGCCATGTTGCCCTGGTCACCCAGGAGCACCATGTGTTCCACGGCACCGTGCGCGACAACCTGGTCATGGCCCGTCCCGACGCCACCGATGAGCAGGTGCATGCCGCCCTGGCGGCGGTCGGCTGGGACGGGCCCGGCCCGGACGCGGTCGTCGGCTCCGCCGGGCGGGAGCTGTCCCCGGCGCAGGCCCAGCAGCTCGCGCTGGCCCGCCTGGTGCTGGCCGACCCGCACACGCTGGTGCTGGACGAGGCCACCTCCCTGCTGGACCCGCGGGCGGCCCGGCGGCTGGAACGCTCACTGGCCGCCGTGCTGGACGGCCGCACCGTCGTGGCCGTCGCTCATCGCCTGCACACCGCCCACGACGCCGACCGGGTCGCGGTGGTCGAGGACGGCCGCATCAGCGAGCTGGGCTCCCACCACGAGCTGATCGAGGCCGATGGTCCCTACGCCGCCCTGTGGCGCTCCTGGCACGGCTCCACCTGACCGCCCCGGGACCTGCGCGGGGACGACCGGGCGTATCGGCCGGACTCCTCAGGTGAGGTGGGTCTTCAGGAAGGAGACCTGGAGCAGCAGCAGGTTCTCCGCGACGATCTCCTGCGGGGTCATGTGGGTCACCCCGGACAGCGGCAGCACGGTGTGCGGCTTGCCCGCCGCCAGCAGCGCCGACGACAGGCGCAGGGTGTGGGCGGCCACCACGTTGTCGTCGGCGAGGCCGTGGATGAGCAGCAGCGGGCGTTCGAGGCGGCCGGCGGCCTCGATCAGGGAGTTGCGGGTGTAGTTCTCCGGCTCCTCCTCGGGGTGGCCCAGATAGCGCTCGGTGTAGTGGGTGTCGTACAGCCTCCAGTCGGTCACCGGGGCGCCGGCGACCGCCGCATGGAAGACGTCCGGGCGGTACATGACCGCCAGCGCCGCCAGCCAGCCGCCGAACGACCAGCCGCGGATGCCCACCCGGTCGATGTCCAGGGCGTCCGGGAAGCAGCGGACGGCCTCCTCCAGTGCGGTGATCTGGTCCTCCAGCACGGGGCCGACGAAGTCGCCACGCACCGCGCGGTCCCAGGCCGGGCCGCGACCGGAGGTTCCCCGGCCGTCGGCGATGACCACCGCGAACCCCTGGTCGGCCAGCCACTGCGCCTCGTTGTAGGCGCGCCGTACCGCCAGCACCCGCTGGGCGTGCGGCCCGCCGTAGGGGTCCATCAGCACCGGCAGCCTCCCGGCCCCCGGCTCCCATCCGGTCGGCAGCACCACCGCCGTGCGGATCTCCCGCTCGCCCGCCCGCAGCAGGTGCACCGTCGGCGTGATCACCGGGGTCTCCGCGCGGGAGGCGATCGAGTACATGCCGCCGGGGCCGCTCACCCGCACCTCGACGCCGTCCCGGTCCAGCCGGGAGGCGGTGAGCAGGGTCACCTTCCCCGACCGGGCGCCGCCGAACACACCCTGACCCTCGCTCAGCCGGGTCAGCTCGCCGGGGCCGTAGGACCACACGTGGACCTCGGTCGGCTCCTCGGAGGCGGTGAACAGCACCGAGTCGCCCTCGACCCCCAGCACCGATCGCACCTGCAGGCCCGCCGGGGTAACCGGGGTCCCACCCACGGTCAGCCGCCGGGTGTCGGTGTCGGGGTCCTCGACCGTCCACACCAGGTCGCCGCCGCCGGTACGGGCGGGCACGCCGGAGACGACGTCCAGCCACACCGGGTCGTGGGCGACATGCAGCACCGAGGTCTCGCCGGTGGCCGGGTCCACGCCCAGCACCCGCATGATCCGCTGGTCGCGCGACTGGACGACGGCCATCGGCCCGTGCCGGTCCCAGACGGCGGTCACCAGGTAGGGGAACTCGGCCCGGTCCCACACGATGGCCTTACGGGAGCCGTTGACGTCGATGAGGTACAGCGCCACGTAGGCGTTGGGGGTGCCCGCCGCCGGGTAGGCGACCTCGGTGGCCGGGCGTTCCGGGTTGGCGGGGTCGGCGATGTGCCAGCGCGTCACCGGCGTCTCGTCCACCCGGGCCACCAGCAGGGACGTGCCGTCCGGCGCCCACCAGTAGCCGCGCATGCGGCCCATCTCCTCGGCCGCGATGAACTCGGCGAGCCCGTAGGAGATCTGCTCGCTCTCCGGCTGCACCAGCGCCCGGTCGCCGGAGCCGTCGAGTTCGACGACCCGCAGCGTCCGCCCGGACACGTACGCCACCCGCCGTCCGGCCGGGTCGGGGCGCGGGTCGAACACCGGCGTGCTCGCCTCCAGCGGCCGTACCGTCCCCTCCCGCAGGTCGGCCACCAGCAGCCGGCCGCCCAGCGCGAACGCCGCCGTCCGCAGCTCCCGGTCGGCGGCGAACCCGACGATGCCGCCGGCCTGCTCGCGGGCGCGCTCGCGGCGGGCCCGCTCCTCGGCGGGCAGGTCCTCCTCGCCGGGCAGCGCCATCGCCGCCGGGTCGGCCACCAGCCGCTCCTCGCCGGTGGCCAGGTCCAGCGTCCACAGGCAGGTGACCGGGTCGGTGCCCGACTTCGTCCGCAGGAACGCCAGCCGCGAGCCGTCCGGCGCGATGTGGAAGCCGCGCGGGACTCCCAGGGTGAACCGACGGGTACGGGCGCTCTGCCGTGGGAAGCTCATGGTCATGTCTCCCGAGTCTGCCAGCCGGGGCCGGGCGGTCGACCCATCCTCCCCTCCCGGTATCCCGAGGTGATCGGAAAGCCCTCGGGCACGGCGGGGTGACCGGAAAGCCCCCGGGTCCGGCGAGATGATCCGAGAACGCCGCCGGGAGGAGTACCGTGAAGACCCGTGCATGAGGTGAACGCCACGTGGCCGGTCACCGCCAGCTCCCGCCGAGGCCCGGTGAGCGAGCCCCTTCTCCGGTAAGTTCGGAGTTCTGCCCTTAGGTCCCGCGTACAGGAGTGTCGATGCCGGAGCTGCGTTCGGGTGATCCGCGGCGACTGGGTTCCTACGAGATCCTGGAACGTCTCGGCGAAGGCGGCCAGGGCGTCGTCTACCTGGGACAGGACGCCACGGGCACCAAGGTCGCCATCAAGTTGCTGCGTGCGGACCTGACCGAGGACGAGACGGCCCGCAGCCGGTTCGTGCGTGAGGTTCAGGCCGCCAAGCAGGTCGCCCGGTTCTGCACCGCGCAGGTGCTGGAGGCCGACGTGGCCGGCGACCGGCCCTACATCGCCAGCGAGTACGTGCCGGGCCCGTCGCTGCAGAAGCTGGTCACCGACGAGGGCCCGCGCACCGGTGCGGCGCTGGACCGGCTGGCCATCGGCACGATGACCGCGCTGGTGGCCATCCACCAGGCCGGGATCGTGCACCGCGACTTCAAGCCGCACAACGTGCTGATGGCGCCGGACGGCCCCCGGGTGATCGACTTCGGGATCGCCCGGGCCCTGGACCCCGGCTCGGCGGCCAGCACCAAGGCCATCGGCACCCCCGCCTACATGGCGCCCGAGCAGGTGATGGGCACCTCGCTGACCGAGGCGGTGGACGTCTTCTCCTGGGGCTCGACGATGGTGTTCGCCGCGACCGGGCGGCCCCCGTTCGGCCAGGACACCATTCCCGCCGTGATCAACCGGCTGCTCCACGAGGAGCCGAACCTGGACGGGGTGCCGGGCGACCTGCGCGACCTGATCCGCGAGTGCCTGGCCAAGGACCCGCAGGCGCGGCCCACCGCGCAGGCCCTGATGATGCGGCTGATCGGCGGCGGCAGCGGCCCGGTCGCGGCGCCCCCCGCCGGCCCGGCGGCCGACGCCACCCGGCTGGACGGGCCCGGGGCGGTCGACGCCACCCGGGTCGCCGGTCCGGGGATGGCCGCGGCGATGGGCGCCGCGGGCGCGGCGGCGGCCGGGGACGAGCTTCCCACCGCGGTGCTGGCGGAGGGCCAGCAGATCGCGGGACGGACCACCGGCGCGAGCCGGACCCGGGCGGCCGGCCCGGTGGGCGGGACGCTGCCGGGCGTGCCCGGCTACCCGCCCCCGCCGGGACGGCCCCGGCCTGGGGACGGGCAGGACCGCTCGAAGGGCCCGCTCATCGCCACGGCGGCCGCGGTCGCCCTGATCCTGCTGCTGATCGGCGGGCTGGTGTACGCCTCGGGCCGCGACGACCCGACCGACCAGGTGAGCCCCTCGCCCACCGTCGAGCGCACCACCGAAGACCAGGGCGACGACGAGCAGCAGGTCCCGCAGGGGCCGCAGGACTCCGACCCGCCGCAGTACAGCAGTGAGCCGGAGCCGGAGCCGGAGCCCACCACCCAGAACCCGCAGCCCACCCAGGAGCCGTCCCAGCCCTCGGAGCCGTCCCAGCAGCCCTCCGCTCCGCCGCCCAGCGGCGGCACCGGCGACGACGGGGGCACGGGCGACGACGGCGGTACCGGTGACGGCGGTGGCGGCACCAATCCCGGTGACGGCGGCGGTGGGGGTAACCCTGGTAACGGCGGTGCCGGGGAGGGAACAGACGGCCAGGCCGCCGAGTGAGGCCAGTGGGGCGGCCCGCGACCTTGGGGCCGGAGAGGTTCCAGCGGTGACCCGCCGGGTTCCCGGGCGGGCCCGGGCCGGGGATCCCACGGGCCTCACGACCCGCCGAGCCGGTCGGCTTGGCCCTCGCCGCCGGGCAGGTTCTAGCCTAGCCTCATGAGTGATCCCATCTGGCGGATCTTGTTCGTCCACGCGCACCCGGACGACGAATCGATCAGCACCGGCGCGACGATGGCCAAATACGCCGCCGAAGGCGCCCATGTCTGCCTCGTCACCTGCACGCTCGGCGAGGAGGGCGAGATCATCCCGGACGAGCTGCGCCATCTGGCCGCCGACAAGGAGGACCGGCTCGGCGAGTTCCGGATCGGCGAACTGGCCGAGGCGTGCGCGGCGCTCGGCGTCACCGACCACCGCTTCCTCGGCGGCCCCGGCCGCTGGCGGGACTCGGGCATGATGGGCGCCCCGTCCAACGAGCACCCCCGCTGCTTCTGGCGGGCGGACGTGGACGAGGCGGGCGCGCTCCTGGCCGAGACCATCCGCGAGGTGCGCCCGCAGGTGCTCGTCACCTATGACGAGCACGGCCACTACGGGCACCCCGACCACATCCAGGCCCACCGGGTGGCGCGGCGGGCCCGCGAACTGGCCGCCGACCCCGGCCATGGGGAGGGCGAGCCCTGGCTGGCCGCCAAGTTCTACGCCACCGCCGCGCCGCGCACGGTGCTGTCCCGGTCGATCGCGCTGATGCGCGAGTCCCGGCACCCGTTCGAACGGGTCTCCAGCATCGACCAGCTCGGCTACGGCGTGCCCGACGACCAGGTCACCACGGTGGTGGACGCCCGCGCCCACCTGCCCGCCAAGCTGGCGGCACTACGCGCCCACCGCACCCAGATCACGGTGGCCTCCGAGGACCAGGGGCCGTTCTTCGCCCTGTCCAACAACATCGGCCAGCAGGCGTTCGGCGCCGAGTACTACACGCTGCTCGACGGGCGGCGCGGCCCCTCGGCGGCGGGCGGCCGGGAGAGCGGCCTGTTCTCGGGGCTGCCCGGCCGGGAGTAGGGCCCGGTCGGGCGCGGGCGGTGGGGACCTGGCTCGGGACACCGGCGCCGACTCGATAACCTCAGTGGCTGTGGACAAGGACCAGGACGCCGGAGTGCCGCTGACCAAGGACGGTGGCGCATCGTCCCCGGGCGACCCGCCGTCGGACGGTCCGGCCGATCGGCCTCCGGCGGCCCATCCGGCTGGGGAGGGGCCGGCCGGTGACGGCGGCAGGGGGGCCGGGGCCGGGAACGAGCGGCTGCGGGCGTTCGTCACCGGTGCCGCCTACGGGATGCTGGCCCTGTTGGGCGTGGTCCTGGGGGTCGTCGGCTCGCTGCACTACGGCTGGACCGTCGGGCCGGTCCCGCTGGCGGCGATCGTGCTGGTGGCGCTGAACTTCGGCGTGCTGTGGCTGGCCGGCTGGGGGATGCGCGCCAAGCCGGGGGCGGCGGTCCCGTGGGTGACCTGGATGGCCGTGGTGATCGCCGCGTCCAGCCGGCGGTCCGAGGGCGACCTGCTCATCACCGGCGACCTGGCCGGCTATCTGTTCATCGTGGGCGGCATGGTGGCCGGTGGGCTGGCCGTCGCGCTCACCCGGTCGGCCGGTGTGCCGGGCTCCTGGCTGCTGGGGCCGGGCGTGCGGGACCGGCCCTGACCGAAGGCCCTGGTGGGCGAGCCGGATAACCTGGCTGAATCGTGAACAAAGACCATCTCCCGCAGCCGCCGCCGAAGCCGTCCCCCGCGCGGGTGGATCCCCGGGAGTTCCGCCGGGTGGTGGGCCGGTTCGCCACCGGTGTGGCGATCGTCTCCACTGTCGCCGACGGGGTGGACCACGCGATGACCATCAACGCCTTCACCTCGGTCTCCCTGGATCCGCTGCTCGTGCTGTTCTGTGCGGAGAAGATCGCGCGCCTGCACGACGCCGTGCTGAAGTCGGGCGGCTGGGCGGTGTCGGTGCTGCCCGAGGAGGCCGAGGACCTCTCCCAGTGGTTCGCCACCCGTGGCCGCCCCCTGGACGACCGGCTCGGCGGCCATCCGTTCGAACGGGGCGCGCACACGGGTGCGGCGATCTTCGATGAGTCGGTGGCGTCCCTGGAGTGCCGCACGCACGCCGTGCACGACGGCGGCGACCACAGCATCGTGGTGGGCGAGGTCCTCGCGGTCCAGACGCCCGCCCCCAAGAACCGCCGCCCCCTGCTGTACTACGAGGGCCACTACCGGCGCCTGGCCTGATCCCCCGGACCCTTCCGCCGAGGTGATGCGGCTCCAGCGGAGTTCGCCGTGCCGCCGTGGGCGTGGCGGTGCCCTTGCGGCCGGGCGGCCGAACGCCTGACAGGGCGTGAGCGTTCAGGACCGGCGCGTCCGCGACGCCTCGGCGGAGGCCGCGTGGATCGCCCTGGCCGGGTCTCGGCCGGAACGCTGCTGGCCGGTACGGCCGCCGGGCGGCCCGGTCAGTCGCGCAGGGCGATCTCCAACTGGTCGAGCGCCCAGTCCAGATCCTCCTGGTCGATCATCAGCGGGGGAGCCAGCCGCAGCGTGGTCTCGTGGGTCTCCTTGGCCAGCACGCCCAGCTCCATCAGCCGCTCGCTGACCGGGCGGGCCTTGCCGTTCAGCTCCACCCCGGCCCACAGGCCGCGCCCGCGCACCTCGCGGACGACGTCGCCCGGCAGCGCGCCCAGCCGCCGGTGCAGGTGCGCGCCCAGCGTCCGCGACCGTTCCTGGAACTCGCCGGTCCGCAGCATCGCGACCACCTCGCGGCCCACCGCGCAGGCCAGCGGGTTGCCGCCGAACGTCGAGCCGTGCTGGCCCGGCCGGAACACCCCCAGCACATCGGCGTCGGCCACCACCGCCGACACCGGCAGGATGCCGCCGCCCAGCGCCTTGCCCAGCAGGTACATGTCGGGGACCACGCCCTCGTGCTCGACCGCGAACGTGGCGCCGGTACGGCCCAGCCCGGACTGGATCTCGTCGGCGATCATCAGCGCGTTCCCCGCGGTGCACAGCTCCCGCACCGTCTTCAGGAACCCGCTGGGCGGCACGTTCACCCCGGCCTCGCCCTGGATCGGCTCGATGAGCACGCCCACCGTGTTCTCGTCCATCGCCGCCCGCAGCGCCTCGGCGTCCCCGTACGGGACGGTGCGGAAGCCCGGCGTGTAGGGGCCGTAGGAGTTCCTGGCGTCCGGGTCGGTGGAGAAGCCGACGATCGTGGTCGTCCGGCCGTGGAAGTTGCCCTCGAAGGTGATGATGCCGGCCTGGTCGGCCGGCACGCCCTTGACCTCGTACCCCCACTTGCGGGCGGCCTTGAGGGCGGTCTCGACGGCCTCGGCCCCGCTGTTCATCGGCAGCACCATGTCCTTGCCGGCCAGCTCGGCCAGCTCGGCGACGAACGGGCCGAACTGGTCGTGGTCGAAGGCCCGGCTGACCAGGGTGACCCGTTCCAGCTGGCGCTGCGCGGCGGCGATCAGCCGGGGGTTGCGGTGCCCGAAATTGACCGCCGAGTACGCCGACAGCATGTCCAGGTAGCGCCTGCCCTCGACATCGGTCACCCAGGCCCCCTCGGCCTCGGCGATCACGACCGGAAGCGGGTGGTAGTTGTGGGCGCTGTGCTCTTCGGACAGGGCGCGCAGCTGCTGGGTTCGCGTCACGATGCTCCTTCGGCGGTCCGCCGACCCCAGATGACCGTGGCCGGAGTGCCGGCACCGGGGTCACCGGTGCCGCGGGAACGATACGGCGGGGTCCGCGGGTGGCCGCGTACCCAGCACACAGCGTAAGGTCGGCGATGAGGCACGACCAATTACAAAAACCTGCTTCAGGGGCTGTGTTCATTGCGTCTTGACGACCTTGACCGTCGGATCGTTGCGCGACTACTGGAGGATGCCCGGGCCTCCTACGCCCAGATCGGCGACGCCGTCGGCCTGTCGGCGCCCGCGGTCAAACGCCGGGTCGACCGGCTGCGCGAGGAGGGCGTCATCACCGGTTTCGCCGCCGTGGTCGACCCGGCGGCCCTCGGCTGGACCACCGAGGCGTTCATCGAGATCTTCTACAACGGGGCCCGTTCACCGGAGGAGACGTACGAGAGCGTCCGCCGGCACCCGGAGGTCATCGCCGCCTACACCGTCACCGGGGAGGCCGACGCCCTGATTCACCTGCGGGCCCGCGACATCGCCCACCTGGAGGAGACCCTCGAACGCCTCCGCCGCGAGCCCAAGATCGCCCAGACCAAGACCTCGATCGTGCTGTCCCGCCTGATCGGCCGCCCCACCGACGGCCCCGACACCTGAGGCCGGTCGCCCCGGGAAGGCCCTTAGATCCCCGTGGGGAGACAGACGATCGCGCTCACCCGGTGGGACTCGGCGCGGGGAAGCCCTGCCAGATCTTGAGGTCGAGCGTGACGAAGTCGCTGGGGTCGGACTGGAGGTCGGTGACCTTCACCAGCACCGTCAGCCCCTGATCGGTATAGACGCAGAACCGGGTGCCCCGCTTGTAGCCGTCGTCGTCCAGGTATTCGGTGTACCGGGTGTTGTCGCGGCAGGCCTGGTAGGTGTCCGGCTGACCGGGGTCGAGCACCGCGAGCCGGTCCGCCCTGATCTCGTCGGACCTGTAGGCCGAGTAGGACAGGTCGCCGTCGTCGCCCTCCCGCGGATGTTTCGGATCGCCGAGGAAGTCGATCGTGTAGTCGGTCGCGAGCTGGATGCCCTCGTACTCCTTCAGCAGAGTGCCGGGGGGAGTCCCCCCGGCCGGCGCGTCGCTCGCGGAGGGGAGGGGGCCGGATGAGGTCGGCGGTCCGGCCGGATCGGGGGCCGGGGCCGCGGCGGAACGCTCGTCCCGGCCCTGGGGAGCGGTCGGCTCGGCCGGGCCGTCGGCGAGCAGGACGATCACGGTGACCAGCAGGAGCAGCGCCACGGCCCCGACTCCGCCCAGCGCGATGGCGAGCGTCCGGCTGGTGGTGGAACGACTCCCCGGCGCTCCCGGGACGGCGACGGGCGGCCCGGCGTACGGCTGCGGGCCCGGAGCCGTACGTGCCAGGGCGCCGGGCGGTGGCGCCGTGGCGGGTGGCGTTCCGGGCCGAACGGGCGATGCCGGCGGGCCGGGAGGCCCGGGCCGCGGCGGAACGGCCGGCGGGGGCGGCTCGGCCGAATAGGAGTCCAGCCGACGGGTCACCTCGGGCGGCAGCCATCCGGGTGGTGGGGCATCGCCGCCGGGGTTGAGTTCGTCCATCAGTTCGCGCAGCGCGGGCCGTGCGTCCGGTTCCTTGGCCAGGCAGCGCTCGATCAGCGGATGCAGGTCGTCCGGGCAGCCGTCAAGGTTCGGCTCCTCCCTGGCGATCCGGAACAGCACCGCCTGGTCGGGTCCCTCGCCGAACGGGGAGCGGCCGGTCGCGGCGAAGAACACCAGCACCCCCAGCGAGAACACATCCACTGCGGGGGTGCAGTGCCGCCCGAGGGCCTGCTCGGGCGCCATGAAATGCGGGGTGCCGATCCGCACGCCGGTCCGGGTGAGCGGGGTGGCGTCGGCGGCCCGGGCGATCCCGAAGTCGATCACCTGTGGCCCGTCCGGCGCCAGCAGTACGTTGGACGGCTTCAGATCGCGGTGGATCACCCCGGCCCGGTGGATGGCCACCAGCGCCTCGGCCACTCCGGCGGCCAGCGGACGGACCGTCTCCGGCGCCAGTGGCCCCTGCTCGGCGACGACCTGCGCCAGCGACGGCCCCGGCACGTACACGGTGGCCATCCACGGCCTGGGCCCGTCCAGTTCGGCGTCGATGACCGCTGCGGTGTACAGGCTCTGCACCCGCTGCGCGGCGGTGACCTCCTGCCGGAACCGGCGGCGGAACTCCGGATCGTCGGCGAACTCCGGGCGCACCACCTTGATCGCGAGCCGCCGTCCGCTCTGCGTGGCGCCGAGGTAGACCCGGCCCATGCCGCCCGCCCCGATCCGCGCCAGGATCCGGTACCCCCCGAGGTGCGGTGGATCCTCCGGAGCCAGGGGATCGAACACGTTGTTCGGCTGGGCGGGGGGCTGCATGGGTACCTCCTCCGGTTCCGGACCTTCTTACCGGAACCGGAGGTTGTCTGTCAGATTTTCCACAATGCCCTTCCCGGACCCGATCCAGGGCCACGGGGTTACCGGACGGTAGGCTTCCGGCATGGAGTTCGCGACCGCCGACCTGATCGACGACTTCGACGCCGAGCTGGCCAGCTGCCAGACCCAGTTCCGGCAGTACGGCGGGCGCACCGCGTTCGCCGGCCCGATCGCCACCGTCCGCTGCCACCGCGACAACGCGCTGGTCAAGAAGCTGCTCAACACCCCCGGCGAGGGTCGCGTCCTGGTGGTGGACGGCGCCGGCTCACTGGCGTCCGCGCTGATGGGCGACCTGATCGCCGCTGCCGCGGTGCGCAACGGCTGGTCCGGGGTGGTGATCAACGGCGCAGTACGCGACGTGGCCGCCCTGCGCACCCTCGACCTGGGCATCAAGGCCCTGGGCTCCAACCCCCGCAAGAGCGCCAAGGACGGCGCCGGCGAGGTGGACGTCCCCGTCGCCTTCGGCGACACCGAGTTCCACCCGGGCCACTGGCTCTACAGCGACGAGGACGGCATCGTCGTGGCCGCCCGCCCCCTCCTCTGACCCGCATCCGGCCCACGGCCCCACGGCGACGGGAAGGAGCGGCAGGCCTAGGGCGCCCGGCCGGCGCTTGCGTCGGCTTGTCGCCCGTCAGCGCCAGGTGGCGTTCTTCAGCAGGTTCATCAGGCCCGGCGTCTGCCAGTTGTCCACGACCAGGATGCGCGACTCGGGCAGGTAGACCAGGCGCTGGACGAAGCCGCCGGTGCGTGCGCCGCCCGCCGGGCTGATGCAGGTGATGGCCCACTCCCGGTAGTCGCCCCGGTGGTCGCCGACCGGTACCAGTCCCTGTGCCTGCGGGGACTGCGGCGTGGTCTGGTAGGTCTCCGGGTCGGTGGGACACGGGACCGAGTCCGTCTGCGGGTAGTAGGGCCGGCCGGGGGAGTAGGGGCTCCCCTCGTTCCCCTGGGCGATGTCGTCGGCTCCCAGCAGCCACCAGCCGCGGCAGGCGTCGGCCTCCAGGTAGCCGTAGGAGCCGCATGAACCGCCGGTGGTGATGTGCCAGCGGCCGCCGCCGTTCCCGTCGGGTACGGCCTTCCACGACGCCGGGAGCTGGACGTTCAACCCGTTGAAATCGATCGTCTGACCTGCCGGGCCGTCCTGTGACCCGGTCTGCGGGGCGTCCCCTCCGGCGGACGGGCCGGTGTCCGGCGAGCCGCCGGCCGGCGAAGTGGTGCCGACCTCGAACTCACACGCCGACAGCGGCAGCAGAACGGAGGCGCAGACAAGGGCCAATACCGAACGGTGGTACCTGGACAAGACCTGGGTTCTCTTTCGTGACGTCTTTCGGTCCCGCCGCTTGGACCTTGATGGGCACTGCGCCCTCTACGATGCAGCGAACCGGCGTCCGGTTCGCCCGGCCTGTCGGTTTCCGGAGCCCGACCGGACGTCAGGAGGCGCCGGGGAGCGGCCTCGACCTGAGCCTGCGGAGCATCCGGGCGTCCTGGAACCCGACCGCACGGGCCGCCGCCTCCACCGTGGCGCCCTGCCCGATGAGATGGTCGGCCCGCTCCAGCCGCAGCACCTGCTGGTAGCGCAGCGGCGTCATGCCGGTCGCCCGCCCGAACAGCCGCGTCAGCGTGCGCTCGCTGACCCCGGCGGACGCGGCCAGATCCGCCAGCGTCAGCCGCTGGGTGAACCGGGCATCGATGAGGTCCTGCACCCGGTGCACCACGTCACTGAGGTGGGCCCGGTGCCGCAGCATCGCGCTGGCCTGCCGCTCCTCCCCGTTACGGCGGGCGTACACCACCATCGTGCGGGCGATCCGCGCGGCCACGCCGGGCCCGTGCCTGCCCGCGATGAGGTGCAGGGCCAGGTCGATCCCGCTGGCGATGCCCGCCGACGTCACCACCCGGTCGTCGATCACGAACAGCACGTCCCGCACCACCGTCGCCTTCGGATACCGGGCGGCCAGCTCGTCCTGCAGCTCGTGATGCGTGGTGCACCGGCGGCCGTCCAGCAGCCCGGCCCGCCCGAGCGCGTCCGCCCCCGCGCACACGCTCGCGACCGTGCCGCCGCGGGCATGGTGCTCGGCCAGCCGCTCGGCGAGATCCGCGCCGACCCCCGGGTGCCCGCGCAGCGTCGGAGCCCGCCAGCCCGGCACCAGGACGAGATCGTCGGGGCACAGCTCCGGCCAGACGGTCTCCGCCCGCAGCCGCACCCCCTGTGCCGAGGGCACGTCCTCCTGCCCGGCCACGTAGCCCAGCTCATACCCGTGGCCAAGGTCGGCCGCCGTGGAGAACACCTGGGCGGGTCCGGCGAGGTCCAGCAGGTGCAGGCGCGGCACGAGCAGGAAGACGACACGCGTCACGATCCGGTCAGCCCTCCACCAGCACTCCGGTCACTTCCTCCACGGTACGGATCGTGGCGAACCGGCCGGCCAGCGCGTACTCGGTCCGCGTGATGATCTCGTCGGTCCCCAGCGTCCGCGGATCGGCCAGGATCTCGGCCACCGTCCGCCCACCCGGCGCGTCCCGGTGCGCGATCGGCGTGGTCGCGGTCGCGTCCGTCACGAACGTCACCTCGAACCCGAGGTCGGAGGCCAGTCGCGCGGTCGTCTCACAGCACTGCTCGGTACGGATCCCGCACACCACCACCTCGCGCACCCCCCGCGCCGTCAGGATCTGCTGGAGGTTCGTCGTGGTGAACGCGTTGTGCGCCGTCTTGGTCAGCACCGGCTCCCCCTCCCCGGCCGCCAGCCCGTCCATCAGCCGGACGAACCCGAGCGCCGGATCGAAGACCGTCCCCGACCCCGCCTCGGCGTGCAGCACCCACACCACCAGGTCGCCCTCGCCCCGCGCATGCTCCACCAGCCGCCGCACCTGCCGCACGACCGCGGGATTGGACGTCGCCTCCCAGATCGGCTGCCGCCGGAACGACTCCTGGACATCGATCACGATCACTGCTCGCCTCATACCCCGATCCTGCTCACCCCCGCCCCCACCCCAGAAGACACGATCAAGCCCCGAACCGGACCGATCCGGTCAACCACCATGCCCCCACGAACCCGCCCCCCAAACTCCATCCGCCCGGCGCCCCTGCCCGAGGCCGTCGGTCGCCTCACAGCCCTCCTGCCGTACGGCGTCCCGCCCCAAGACACATCCCGGACATCACCCGCGGCGAATTAGCGGAAATCATTCGCCACTTGTCTGGAGGAATGGCATGCTGCTCGCCCCGGTAGGCGAATAAGAGTGTGTCCCCGCAGGGCCGGTCAACCGAGTTTGCGCAGCTGCCTGGTTAGCACTTCCGTGGCGCGCTTGGCGGCCGGATCGCCGGACTCGTCCGGCTCCGTGCGCTCCCAGTACGCTGTAGCGACCACAAGATTGCCGCGCAGTGCGTAGTCGTACATGTAATGAAGAACGTTGTGCTTTGTGTAGCCTCTTGGGATGACCTGCTTTTCGGTGCCGCGTAGATGCTGCCAGCCGGCGATGGTGTCCTCGCTGACCCGCCAGGTATCGTTATGCGGGAAAAGGGTGAAGTTCTCCCTGATCTTCTTGGCGGGCACCTGTTGCTTGGCCGGGCATGACCGTGCCCGCTTCCTCAGCTTCTCATAGGCCCCTGTGGCGTCCTCGGGGCTTTTGAAGCGGGCGATGAGCTGCGCGTACTTGACTTCTTTGCGTGCTTGCCGGGTGCGGTTGGAGTACTGCCGGAATGTCAGCTCGGGGTCGGCCGGTAGCGAGACCCCCGACAGTGAGCACGAAGGTGCCTTACGGTCCTTGAATGGCAGAAACTCGACAGGAGCGTTGTAGATGCCGTCTCCGACCTCGCCGGCCGTCAGTAGGCGAGTCTTGACCTGAGAAGCCGAATAGCTGGGAGGTGGGGTGGAGGCGGTCGGCGTGGCGGACGTACGCGCTGTGGACGGTTTCCTCGGCTCGTCATCTCCACCACAGCCGGCAAGAGTCAGGCCCAGCAGGGCCAAGGTGGCCCAGGCCGTACCATGAAGTGCCGTTCGCTCGCTCTTCGATGTCGGTTTCATGGCCGGGAGTTCGTCTGGATCTCGCTGACCACCAGTGGCTGAGGAATCGACGTGGACGTCAGGTCGTCCAGTGTTCCGCCGGGGGCATCGCATCCGCTGCCCACACAGGTCCAGGTCACCGAGAAGGTGATGGTCGCGGTGACCTGGTGGGCGCCGCCGGGCGTGCTCGCCGAAGAACGCTGGAAGACATGACTACAGGCATCGCTGGTCTTGCTGCCTGGGCCGTTGCAGGTCACTGTGGTCTCTCCAAGGCTCCACGTGACCGTGCGCGGTGTGGCGGTCGCGACCACGATTTGGTTGCCCACGTTGATCGGCTCGGTGCTGACTGGGACGAACCCATCCACCCATAGCCGTGTGCGCAGGCTGACGTATGTCTTGTCGCTCGGCGCGGTATGCGCCGTTGGTGTCGGCAGTTCCGCGGTGGAACGGGCCTGGGCGGCCAAGTCCAGCGTCGCGGGTTCCGGCGCCGGTTGTGCGGGATTGTTGGGCGCCCCCGGACCGCCTGCTCCTCCGTCCTGGTTCACATCAGGGATCTCCCCGGTCCCACCGCCGCCGCCGCCACCATTACCGCCGCCTCCGCCGCCGGAGCCGCCGCCGCCGTCTTCGAGGCCGCAGCCGAAGTTCTGGCCGCCTCCGCCGCAGGGGTCGGCCAGGGCCGGTGACTCGTTCAGGAAGACTCCGTTCAGCACGGTGAGGGAGCCGGCGAGGACGATCGTCGCTGCGCTCAGTGCCGAGAGCCGCGTCGGGCGGAGGCCGGATGGAGTGGGGGTCAGCATGGCTTGTCCCGCTTCGTGTCGGAGACTTTCCAGGTGCCTGCGTCGTACTTGAGGGCGGTGCGGTACTGGTGGCTGCCGCCGGTGCCGCCGCCGGTGCGTTCGCCGGTGCGGGCGGAGAAGCGGTAGCCGGCGAGGGTGCGCATGCAGTCGACGACGTAGACGGTCAGGCCGTCCTTGGAACGAGCGTAGACGCGGGCGTTGGAGATGTTGACGAAGCGCCAGATCTCGCCCTTGGCGCGGGTGCGTTCCACGTCCCTGGTGACGGTGGTCAGCAGGGGGTCGGTGGCCACGGCGGAAAGGCCGGAGGGGTCGTTGGTCTCGTAGGCGGTCTTGTAGGCCTTCTGGTAGGCGGCGTAGCGCTTGAGGACCTGGGCGTCGACCTGCTCGGTGGGCAGAGCGCCGGGGCCGGTGGGGCCGGTGCTGGGAGAGGCGGGGTCGGCGAGACTGCCGGAGGGCTGGAAGGTGCCTGACGAGGAGGAGCCGGTGCCGCAGCCCACGGTGAGTCCGGCCACTGCTAGGAGGCCGAGGGGCCGAACGAGCGGGGCGAGCATGCCAATCCCTGATCGAGTCGAGCTGTCTGCAGGGCGGGGTACGCAGCGAAAGCTTACAGAGACGCATGTGGCGCGAAAAGAGGTTCGTTACTGGGGACCCTGCCGACGGGCGAATGGTTAGGTGGATGTGACCTCGCCGGATCGAGGCGGAGAAATGTCGGATCCGCCTGGTAGGGGTGGACCGTGGACGAGATGGGCGGGGCGGACGCGGAGGCGTTCCAGCGGATGGTGATGGACCTCCCCGAGGTGGAGGAACGCGAGCACGCCAACTGGGTGAGCCTGAAGGTGCGCGGGAAGGGGTTCTGCTACCTGGCACAGGACGGGCAGGAGGTGCTGCTCAAGGCGACCCGGGAGGAGCAGGAGGCCCTGGTGGCGGAGAACCCGGCGGCCTACGAGGTCGCCTACACCTCAGGCCGGTTCGGCTGGGTGAAGGTGCGGCTGGCCGAGGTTCCGGTGGACGAGCTGGAGGAGCTCGTCGTCGAGGCGTGGCGGTTGTCGGCGCCGAAGAGGCTTGCGGTGGCGTACCTGGCGGGACGAGGCTGAAACCTGCGAGAGGACCGGTTCGTTGAGCGGACTGCGTCCTAGCATGGGCCCGTACGGATTGCTGCTCAGAGGGCTCCAGGTAAGCGCATGGGCAGGGCCCGCCCGACTTCTGACACGGAGGATCAGTCATGAGCCGACGGCGAATCATCGTCCTGACAGGTGCGGCGGCAGCCATTGCGGCGGTCACGGTGGTGGGGTTCGCAGCGACGGGCCAGGCGGACAACGACCCCGAGCCGCAGGATCCGACGCAGTCGGTGGTCCACCACCAGGTGCAGCAGGACCCGCAGGAGGTCGAGGAGTACTGGACCGAGGAGCGGATGCGTAACGCCAAGCCGGTCCAGATGCCGGCGCCGGACGCCGAGTGACTCACTAGGGCGTGTCCCGGACGAGGTGACGCGCCTCAGGCACGCAGAGCAGCGGGCCGCCACCGGAGGTGACTCCGGTGGCGGCCCGTTCGCGTCAGGGCGTCTCCTTGCCGCTGCCGATGGAGACGATCCGGGCCGGAGAGCACCCCGGTAGGGCTGGACACGCGGTAGGGCGCGGGTGCTGCCCGAGGAGCCGTGGACGCGAGCACGGGCTGTGCCGGAGACGACTCCGGCACAGCCCGTGTCAGTGGCCTGCGGTAGGCGATGCCTACTTGGCCTACCTGTTCTTGATGTAGTTGTACAGCTTCTGGGCCGCGGCGCCCTGGTAGGGGCTGAACATGCGGTTGTCCTGCGTGCTGTGGGTGCTGTTGACACCCGCGACCTTGCCCCAGCCCTTGCTGTTCATGCCGTACAGCCAGGAGCCGCCGCTGGCGCCACCGCCCATGGTGCAGGCCAGGGACATGCTGACCGGCGCCTTGGCGTGGAAGCGGATGCCCTTGGTCGTGCCGCTGCAGTAGTAGAGGCGGTGACCCTGGGTCCGCTTGTTGGACGGCAGGAAGACCACCGGGTAACCGAAGGCACGCATGGCGTACGTGCGCTTCTTGTAGCCCCAGACGATGCCCTGGGCGCCGGTGCGGGCCTGAACCCGCTTGCCGCCGGAGTTCCCCACGGTGAAGGTCGCGAGGTCGTGGGCGAACCGGTAGTTGGCGTTCGTGCTGTTGACCCACTGGGGGGTGACGGCTCCGTGCAGGCCCGCGTACCGGCCGAGCGGGCTCTTGCCGTCCCGGTAGCCGGGGACGAAGAGCACGTTGCGGTGCCAGACGCCCTTGGGGCCACCGCTGTGCAGGCAGTGGGCGGCGGTCCAGACAGTGCGCTTGTTGGCGGCGTTGACGACGGTGCCGCTGCACACGTAGTCGCTGCCACCACGGGAGAAGTAGATACGACCCGTGGTCCGGGCGATGCCGGACTTCTGGTTGCTCCACTGCTTGGCGCCGACAACGGCAGCGGTGGAGACGTCGCCGGAGGCGACGGTCCCGCCGACCGGGGCGGCCGGGACGTCGCCGGTCTGGGCGGAGGCCTCGGCGACCGGGGTGGCCGCGGTGCCCTGGACGGTCTTGGGGAGGGAAACCGGCTTGGCGGCGCGCATCCGCGCCGGGGTCCAGTACTGCTCCACCGCGGAGGTGGAGATGTCACTGAACGTGTGGACCACCGGGTCCGACGTCGCCGTGGGGGCGCCCGCCTTGGTCACCGGGGCGGGGTCGCCCGGCCCGGCTGCGGCGAATGCCACGCTCGCGGTCACGGCGGCCGTGCCGATGACGGCGGCCGAGACGGCGAGGCGGGGGGCTGAAAGACGCAAGCTGATGCCTTCCGTTTGAGACGGGTGGAGGCGGGGTACGACCGGCAAACCAAGCAGGTTTCCGGTCCTTGCGTCAAGTCGGAATTTGGTGGTTTGCTTCACCCCGATGACGTTTGGGCTTCTCTGTCGGGGTATCCGCAGGTCCGGACGGCCGGATCTGGCCGATCTGCCGTTCCGGTTGCCGGGATCGCCCGCGGGGTCCATCTGAACAGCAGATGATCACCAGGTGACGGGCCGGTTTACGGTCATCTCGCCGGACGTTCAGCGGTGACCGATATCGCGCACCAGATCGAGGGCCAGTACCAGGTCCAAGTGAACGAACGTCTCGAACTTGGCCCCGGGGGCGACGGCGGGATCGGCGGCGAGCCCTTCCAGTACGGCGAGCGCGGCGGGGCTGTCCAAGTCGTCGGTGAGCGCACGCTCCGCGTCCGCCGCGTATGTCCGGTCCATTGGTCTGCCGGGGGACTCGGCCCACTCCGCCATGAGGGCGCGCCATCGGTCGAGCCGGGCACGCGCGTCCGCGAGTCGCTCGGACCAAGGGAGCGGGTCACGGTAGGCGGTGTGCAGGATCGCCAGGCGCAGCGTCATCGGATCCTCATCCGCCGGTGGCGGCTCGAAAGCCGGGACGAGCAGCAGACGCGCCGTATTCGGCTGAATTGCGTTCGACTCGTCACCCTCCGCCACCACCACCTGTGCGGACGCGGTTTCGCCCGCCTCCATTTCCAGAACGTTGAAGTCGGCGAGGGCGCGGACTTCAGGGAACGGGCCGGAACATGTGACGCGTACGCGACGGCGCCGCCTGCCCGCGACCCGGCGGAGCAGGTCCGCGATGACGAATGCGCGCAGCCCGGGCCCGCGTACATGAATATGGAGCGGACCCGGCGGCAGCTCTTCCAGCCGCCCGTTGCCGGGGTCGTAAAGCCGTAGTGTCCCGTCCATGGCGCCGCGTCAGTGCCGGTGCACGGCGGGAACCTCGAACGGAGGCTCGCCCCCGGGCGAGGGCGGCGGCGCGGTGGCGTGCACGTTCGCCGGACCGGCCCCGGGCGCCATGGGAACGGTATGCATCGGGGGCGGCGCACCTTGCTGAGGCTGCGCACTCGGCACGCCGGGAGAAGGCGCCGGCATACCTGGCGCGCCTTGCTGGGGTTGCGTACCCGGAACGCCCGGTGAGGGCGGTGGAGGACCTTGCTGGGCCTGCGCACCGGGTACACCCGGCGAGGACGCACCCGGCATGCCCGGTGCGCCTGGCGCCCCCTGGAGGGGCGGCTCACCGGGCGCACCCGAGGGAGGCGGCGCGGAAGGCCCCATGGGCGGTGGGGTGACCACCGTGGGCGGCGGCCCCGCGGCCGCGGCCGGACCCGCCGGCCCCTCCGGCATGGGCGCGCTGCCGTCCGGCTTGCGCACCGCCGCGAAGCGCAGCCGCACGTAGTCGGCGACCCAGCCGGACTCCCGCCGCAGCGCGGGGGCGGCCAGCTCGTTGATGCGCGCCAGCAACGGCTCAACGATCTCCGGCGGCACTTCCTTGAGCGCGCTCGCGGCGAACACCCGCACCCAGTCGGCGGCGCCGCCCGGGCCCTCGGTCATCCGGGTGGGCCGGTCGAAGTACTCCAGCAGCCGCACCGTGAAGCCGGCGGCCTCCAGCTTGGAGGTGTACTCGGCGGGGGTGGGGAAGTACCACGGCAGCTCGGGCTCGGCCAGCCCGAAGATCCGCCAGGCGGTCTGCATCGCGGCGATCAGCTCCGCGCAGTTGCCGGCCCCGCCCATCTCGGCGACGAACCGCCCGCCCGGCCGCAGCGCCGCGTGCACCGCGCCGATCACCGCGTCGGGGTCGCGGGTCATCCAGTGCAGCGCCGCATTGGAGGCGACCGCGTCGTAGGGCTCGCTGGTGGTGAAGTCGTGGGCGTCGCCGACCGCGAACGACAACTGCGGGTAGGCCGCGGCGGCCTGCGCGATCATCTCCGGCGACCCGTCGATGCCCAGCACCTCGGCGCCCCGCTCGGCGATGGTGGCGGCGAACAGGCCGGTGCCGCAGCCCAGGTCGATGATGCGCTCGTCGGGCTGCGGATCGAGCAGGTCGACCAGCGGAGCGCCGTGCGCGGACACGTATCCGAACGCGGAGTCGTACGTCGCAACGGCCCAGTTCACGTTCGTAACTTAGCCGACAATGAGAACAGCCGGACGAGGGTTGGCCAAGGGTATGCGTCACGCGGCGATTCTCATTACCCACAGCGTCTGAGCAGGGACGTTGGGTGGACGGGGACGGGACCGCGGTGGCGTCCCGGTACGGTGCGGGGCATGGGCGCACAGCGGGGAGCGGCGGGCGAGATCACGATCGCCGGGCGGGAGACGCCGGCCGGCCTGACGCTCGTCACCAGGGGGCTGGCCGCACGGGGTCTGCCGGAGATCACCGTCACCGGCCTGCCGCCCTACCTCGGCCGGGGATGGGCCCGTCTGCTGGCCGCACTGGCGTTCCGCCTGGCCGCCCACGCGGGCGACGTCCCCGACCGGATCGCGCTGACCCCGGACGACCTGCGCACGGCCCTCGGCGAACCCGTCTCCGCCGGCTGCTCGCAGATCACGGTCGGCCTCGCCCGGCACGGCGACCTGCTGACCCCGGCGCCGCCCCCGGACTACACCGGCCCCCGGGAACGCTGGCACACCGACCTGGTCACCGAGGTTTTCCCCGCCGCCCGCCGCTGAGCCGCCTCGCCCCGCCCCTAGAATCCCGTTCTGCCACGGCCGGTACGAGAGGGGACGCACGGTGACATACACCGAGATCGAGTACGAGGTGCAGGACCGGGTCGCGACGGTCACGCTCAACCGGCCCGACCGGATGAACGCCTACACGTTCACGATGCGGAACGAGATGCTGGACGTCTTCGACCGGATCGACGCCGACGACGAGGTACGGGCGGTCGTGGTCACCGGGGCGGGGCGGGCGTTCTGCGCGGGCGCCGACCTGGAGGGCGGCGGCGACACCTTCAACAAGGACAAGCGCCAGGACATGTTCGGCGGCGACGACCTGCTGGAGGACGGCACGCCCCGCGACGGCGGCGGCACCGTGGCGCTGCGGATCGCGCGCTGCCTCAAGCCGGTCATCGCCGCCTTCAACGGTGCGGCCGTGGGCGTGGGAGTCACGATGACGCTGCCCATGGACGTCCGGCTGGCCTCCGACAAGGCCGGGTTCGGGTTCGTGTTCGCCCGGCGCGGCATCGTCAGCGAGGCGGCCTCCAGCTGGTTCCTGCCCCGGCTGGTGGGCATCTCCCAGGCCATGGAGTGGGCGGCCACCGGCCGGGTGTTCGACGCGCGGGAGGCCCTCGCCGGCCGGCTGGTCTCGCGGGTGTACGCCCCCGACGAGCTGCTGCCCGCCGCCTACGAGCTGGCCCGGGAGATCGCCGACAACACCTCGGGAGTGTCGGTCGCGGCGATCCGCCGGCTGATGTGGTCGGGGCTGTCGTCCAGCACTCCCTGGGACGCGCACGTGGCCGACTCGCGGCTGATGGCGGCGCTGGGCGCGGCGCCGGACGCGGCCGAGGGCGTCACCTCTTTCCTGGAGAAGCGCCCGGCCGTCTTCCCGATGCGCGTCAGCACCGACCTGCCCGCCGAGGTCCCCGACTGGCCCCTGCGCTGAGCCGTCCGGGCCGCGCCCCGTGACGCCCCCGGATGATCGCTTTGACCAGGTGGGGAGGGGTATCTCCCCGGATGGAGCGACATTCGGGGGTGCATGGTGCGGAACAGACGATCGGCCGTCCTGGTCGCCGTGGCGGTCGGAGCCTGCCTGCTGTCGGCCTGCGGGCAGGACGCCCAGGTGCGGACGGCGTCCCGGCGGACGAAGGCGCCGGACGGGGCCGTGGCCCGTCCCCGGCAGACGCCGAGCACTCCTCCCGTCGACTGCACCAGGGCGAAATGCGTGGCGCTGACCTTCGACGACGGACCCGGCCCGTACACCGGGCGGCTGCTGGACGACCTGGCGAAGGCGCGGGCGCGGGCCACGTTCTTCGTGCTCGGCGCGCACGTGGGGCCGAACGCCGAGTTAGTGCGGCGGATGGTCGCCGAGGGGCACGACGTGGGCAACCACACCTGGTCGCACCCGTACCTGCCCAGGCTGTCGGAGGCCGAGGCGCGGTCGGAGGTGCAGCGGACCCAGGAAGTGGTCCAGCAGGTCGCGGGCGTCCGGCCGACGATCTTCCGGCCTCCGTACGGCGCGACGAACGCCCAGGTCGGGAACGCGGCCGGGCTCCCGCAGATCATGTGGAGCGTCGACCCGATGGACTGGCGCCGGCCTGATGCGGCGCGCACGACCCAGGTGGTGCTGCGGGACACGCGGCCCGGATCCATCGTGCTGCTCCACGACGTCAAGGAGGCGAGCGTCGCGGCGGTCCCGGGGATCCTGGCGCAGCTGAGCGGCAGGGGCTACCGGTTCGTGACGGTCTCCGAGCTCTTCAACGGGACGCCCCTGCAACCCGGCCGGCTCTACACGGGGCGCGAGGCGCCGCCCGTCCGGGAACGAGCCGAGGACGCGGGCGGGACGACCTTGCCCGCCACGAGGACGTCGCGGGGCACCTCGACCACCTCGCCGGTACGGCGCCGGACCGTCAGCACGTCGCCGGTCCACGATTCGAGGACGCCCACGACATCGCTGTACCCTCCCGTCGGCAGCCGGCGGCGCAGCGAGACCCGCTCACCCACGTCGGCCTGCGAGATGGAGACCACGAGTCGCGCGGCGAAACGGGCGGACATGTGGCGACCCCCAAGTCGAATGGACATCTCGCTGCCGCAATACTAGGTGGAGCGAGCTTGCGGTGAGCCGTGGCGCACGGCGGGGCCGGAAGAACCCGAGAGGAGTCACGACGTGACCTACGTCATTGCGCAGCCCTGTGTGGACGTGCTCGACAAGGCGTGCATTGAGGAATGCCCGGTCGACTGCATCTACGAGGGCAAGCGCCAGCTCTACATCCACCCGGACGAGTGCGTCGACTGCGGTGCGTGCGAGCCCGTCTGCCCGGTTGAGGCGATCTACTACGAGGACGACGTCCCCGACCAGTGGAAGGACTTCTACAAGGTCAACGTGGAGTTCTTCGACGACCTCGGCTCGCCCGGCGGCGCCTCCAAGGTCGGGAAGATCGACAAGGATCACCCGATCGTGGCCGCACTGCCCCCGCAGAACGAGGACTGACGGGCGGTGCACGGGTCGTCGTGGGGACCGCTCCACGATGACACGCTCAGCTGAGCGCCGGGCCGTGGCCTCCGTGGGGGGTCACGGCCTTGTGGCGTGACGAGACGAGGTGAGGAGAGGCACAGCGGTGCGTACGCTCCCGGACTTCCCCTGGGACCGGCTGGCCCCGTACAAGGAGATCGCCGCCGGACATCCCGGCGGGCTGGTGGACCTTTCGGTCGGCACGCCCGTCGATCCGACGCCGGAGCCGATCCGGCGGGCGCTGTGCGAGGCGGCGGACGCACCCGGCTATCCCCAGACCCACGGCACCCCGGCCCTGCGCGAGGCGGTGGCCGGATGGCTGCGCCGCCGGCTCGGGGTGGCCGGCGCCGACCCGGCCGCCGTGCTGCCGGTGATCGGCACCAAGGAACTGGTGGCCTGGCTGCCGACGCTGCTGGGCGCCGGTCCCGGCGACCGGGTGGTCTTCCCCGAGCTCGCCTACCCGACCTACGACGTGGGCGCCCGGCTGGCGGGGGCCGAGCCGGTGGCCTCCGACGGGCTGCTGAGCCTGGGGCCCGTGACGCCGAAGCTCGTGTGGGTCAACTCGCCGTCCAACCCGACCGGCCGGGTGCTGCCCGCCGAGCACCTGCGCAAGGTGGTCTCCTGGGCCCGCGAACGGGGCGCCCTGGTGGTCAGCGACGAGTGCTACATCGAGCTGGTGTGGGACGACGGCCCGGCCGGGCGGCCGGTGTCGATCCTGCACCCGGACGTGTGCGGGGGCACCCACGAGGGGCTGCTGGCGATCCACTCGCTGTCCAAGCGCTCCAACCTGGCCGGCTACCGGGCCGGGTTCGTCACCGGCGACCCCGCCGTGGTCGGGCGGCTGCTGGAGGTGCGCAAGCACGCCGGCATGATCGTTCCCGCGCCGGTGCAGGCCGCGATGACCGTGGCCTACGGCGACGACGCCCACGTGGACGAGCAGTGGGCTCGCTACGCCCGCCGCCGGGAGGCGTTGCGGACGGCGCTGGTCCGGCACGGCTTCCGCATCGACCACTCCGAGGCGTCCCTGTACCTGTGGGCCACCCGCGACGAGTCCTGCTGGGACACCGTCGCCCACCTGGCCGAGCTGGGCATCAGCGTCGCCCCCGGCGACTTCTACGGCCCGGCCGGGGCCCGGCACGTCCGGGTTGCCTTCACCGCCACCGACGAACGGGTCGCCGCCGCCGTCCAGCGGCTCTGAAACCAAATTGGAACCGGATACACCGATCTGTCATCGGATGCATGTTGCGCCTGGTACGTGTGCGATCGGTAGTATCCGCACGCCGGGGCCTTGACCGATCCCCGTGCGTGGAGGTGGGCATGCTGGCCGTGGTGATCACGTTGCTGGTGCTGATCCTGGTCGCCCTGGTCGTGCTCATCGCGGTGCTGCTGCGCCGCCGGGGCACCGGGGGCGGGACGGAGCAGGCGCCGGCGGCGCCCGCCGACCCGTTCGCCTCCGTGGGCGAGGTGGCCGGTGATCCTCGGACGCTGAAGGCCGGCGACATGGTCGAGTACCTGGGCACCCGCTACTTCGTGCGCGGCTCGGTGCGCCTGCGCGAGGGCGGCTACACCTGGAGCGAGCACCTGCTGGACGCCGACACCATCGAGGGCACCAAGGTGTGGGTGTCGGTCGAGGAGGACCCCGACCTCGAAGTGGTCTGGTGGACCGAGCGGGACGTCGGCGACCTGCGCCCCGACAGGTCCACGCTGACCCTCGACGGGGTGGAGTACCGGCGCGAGGAGCACGGCACCGCCGAGTACCGCACCGAGGGCACCACCGGTCTCGGCGACACCGGCCGGGTCGAGTACGTCGACTACGAAGGCCCTGGCGGCCGCTACCTGTCGTTCGAGAAGTTCGGCGGCGGATCTTGGGAGGCCGGCACCGGCGAGCGCGTCCCCACCGGGACGCTGACCATCTACCCCGGAAGCTGACGCCATGCCCCCCATGTCTCCCAGGAACGACGACCGCGCAGCCCGCTCGACGGGTGGCCCGTTGGCGGCGCCGGACGAGACGCTGACCATGCGCGCTCACCAGACCGAAAGCTGACCCCGGTGCACACCGCCCTCGACACCCCCTACCTGGACACCCGCGCCGACGCGCTGTCGTTCGCGCTCGGCCTGGCGCCGCTGGACGCGCTGGCCGTCCTGCCGGTGGAGCGCGCCGGGATCCGGGTGGAGATGCGCCTGCTGGGCGCCTCCCACCAGGTCTTCGCCGGGCCGGTCAGCGAGACCGTCGCCTGCCTGCCCGGCCGCCCCGTCCCGCTGCCCGGCGGGATGCGCACCGAAGTGGACGGCTGGACGTACGACTTCGGCGCGAGCGTCCAGTCCTACGACAGCGGCCTGACGTTCACGGCGACGGTGCGGGAACTGTGCGCCCGGCTCGCCGACCGGGACGACGCGCTGACCGGCACGTTCCCAGGCTCGCCGTACGCGGTGACCGCCCTGGCCCTGGACGGCGACCCGGGCACCGGCACCCTGGGCTGGCGCACCTGGCACGCCTACCCGCAGACCCGACAGATCGTCGTGACCCGCACCCTCCTGGAGGTCGCGCTGTGAAACATTTCGTGGGCGGCGGCCTGCTGGCCGTGCTCGGGGCGATCGTGCTGGCCGGTGCGCTGGTCAGCGGGAACACCTCGCCGCGCGGCTGGATCGGGTCGCACTACAGCAAGGTCGGGAACGGCGTCTACCGGGCGCCCGGACCGCCGACGGCGGTGGCGGCCACCCTCACCCGCAAGTTCAAGCCGTCGGACCGGGCCTACGACCCGGCCGGGGTGTTCCTGCGGTACCCCAACGCGGTCGTCGCGGTGCTGCCGGACGGCAAGGGCAGCCGGGTGCTGATCGATGACGTCGACCGCGGCTACCGGCGGCACTACAGCTACATCGGAAGCAGGTGGGGCGGTCCCAGTGGCCGCGCCTCCGTCTTCCGCGGCGGCGGACCGGGGTCGGGCAAGTGAGCGGCTCCGGCAAGCGCGGGAAGACCGCCGACACCGTCGGGCGCCAGATCGTCATCTGGTCGATCGTCCTCGGCGTGATCGGGCTCATCGTCGTGCTCGTGGTCGCCGACAACAACGACGACGAGGTCGGCTTCAGCGGCGGTGGCCTGTTCGGCAGCGAGGGCGCCGGCCGACTGGTGGAGCGGCTGAACGCGGCCGCCGGCGCGCAGCAGATCTGCTACGGCTGGGAGATCGACTCCGACCTGCCCGGGATGACCGACTACATCACTCCGGTCACTCCCTCCGCCCCCGCCCTGCGGACCCCGGCGCCCGGAGCCACGCCCCTGCCGACCCCGGCGCCCGGGACGCCGCAGTCGGAGACGGAGCAGCGGCTGCGGGACACCCTGGCCGCCGAGCCGGGAGTGGACGTCGGGTCCAACCTCGGCACCGGCGTCGACCCGCGGGAACGTCCCCAGGAATGCCCCCGCTGGGTGGTGTTCACAGCCGACTACTACTACGACATCACCGAGGAGGAGTGGACCTCGGTGACCCAGGGCATCGAGACCAACCTCCCGCTGCAACTGAGCCCCTCCGACCTGCGACAGGCCGGGATCACCGAGGTGGACCTGCTCGGCGACCAGGCCAACGCCCGGCTGGCCGACGCCGTCGGGGCGCTGCCCATGATCGTGGCGGAGAAGGGCGCCGCGCCGCCGGTCCCGCAGATCGACGTGCAGGCCCCGCCCGCCGGGGACAAGATCTCCCCGCCCGGCATGGCCCGCTACGTGTGGATGGGGATCGGGGGCGTCCTGGTCGCCGGCGGGCTCGTCTGGATCGTCATCGCCGCCGTACGAAGCCGTAGGAGTGCTTGATGCTGAACGACATCATCGAGGAAGGCGGGGCCGCGCTGGCGTACGGCGCGGTCGGCGTCGCCCTGCTGGCCCTGGGCTTCCTGGTGGTCGAGGTCACGACCCCCGGCAAGCTGGGCCGGCAGATCTGGACCGAGGGCAACCGGGGAGCCGCCCTGATCCTGGCCGCCAAGCTGGTCGGGGTCGGCGCCATCATCACCACCGCCATCGCCACCAGTGAGGACGGGCTGGCCGACGGCCTGGTGAGCACGGCGGTGTACGGGGTGCTCGGCATCATCGTGATGACGCTGGCCTTCTACCTGCTGGACGTGCTGACGCCTGGCAGCCTGGGCGCCATCGTGGTCGGCCACGAGGGCGAGACCCCCTCCGGCCAGATGGCCCCCGCCTGCTGGGTGGTGGCCGCCACCGACCTGGCCATCGCCGCCATAGTCGCCGCAGCCATCGCCTAGCCGGAACGGCCATCGCCGCACGGGCCGGTCACGGCAGCCATCGCCTGACCGGAACGGCTGGCGCGTCACGGCGGCCACTGTCTGACCGGAGCGGCCATTGCTGCGCGGGCCGGTCGTGGTGGCCGTCGCCTGGTCGGAGCGGCCACCGCGGGACGGGTAGCCTTCCGCCCGGATGGAAGGGGAGTGGCTGTGACCGCTGAGCAGGCAGAGGCGGGTGCGCCGGCGCCCGAGCGGGTGGCGGGGCTCCGGATGCCGGTGCGCACCGCGCGGGTACTGGTGCTGCTGGCGGTGTTCGCGTGCGCGGCCTGCGGGCTGGTGTACGAGCTGGCGCTGGTGGCGCTGGGCAGCTACCTGATCGGCAACTCGGTCACCCAGGCGTCGGTCGTGCTGTCGGTCATGGTCTTCGCCATGGGCGTCGGCTCGCTGGCCGCCAAGCCCCTGCAACGGCACGCGGTCGTCGCGTTCGCGGCGGTGGAGGGCGCGCTGGCGCTGCTCGGCGGGCTGTCGGTGCTCGCGCTGTACGCCGCCTACTCCTGGCTGGGCCTGTACACGCCCGCCCTGGTGGCCATCGCGTTCGGGGTGGGCGCGCTGATCGGCGCGGAGATCCCGCTGCTGATGACGCTGCTGCAGCGGATCCGCAAGCAGGACGCCGGCAGCGCGGTGGCCGACCTGTTCGCCGCCGACTACGTGGGGGCGCTGCTCGGCGGGCTGGCCTTCCCGTTCCTGCTGCTGCCGCTGTTCGGGCACATCAAGGGCACACTGCTGGTGGGCGCGGGCAACGCCGTGGCGGGCATCGCGGTGGTGCTGTGGCTGTTCCGCGGGCAGGTGCGGCGGGGCGCCCGGCTGGCGCTGTGGACGGGCCTGGCGCTGGTGCTGGCGGTGCTCGGCGGAACGTACGCGCTGGCTGACCGATTCGAGGTGTCCGCGCGGCAGGCGCTGTACCGCGACCCGATCGCCCTGGCCGAACGGACGCCCTACCAGGAGATCGTGATCACCCGTTCGGTGGCGCTGTCCGGCCGTCCGGACCTGCGGCTGTTCCTGAACGGCGACCTGCAGTTCTCCTCCATCGACGAGTACCGCTACCACGAGGCGCTGGTGCATCCGGCCCTATCGGGCACGCGCGGCAACGTGCTGATCCTCGGCGGCGGGGACGGGCTGGCGCTGCGCGAGGTGCTGCGTTACCGCGACGTCCGGCAGGTCACGCTGGTGGAGCTGGACCCGGAGATGGTCAGGCTGGCCCGGACGTACGCGGAGATGGCCGAGCTGAACTCCCGCGCCTTCGACGACCCGAGGGCGCACGTGGTCAACGCCGACGCCTTCTCCTGGCTGCGCGACCTGGTGGCGTCCCGGGCGGGCACGTTCGACGCGGTGGTCGTGGACTTCCCCGACCCGGACGACGTGCCGACCGCCAAGCTCTACTCGGTGGAGTTCTACGGCCTGCTGCAACGGGCGCTCGCACCCGGCGGCCGGGTGGTCGTCCAGTCGGGCTCGCCGTTCTTCGCGCCGCGCTCGTTCTGGTCCATCGAGAAAACCATCCGGTCGGCCGGGCTGGCGACCGTTCCGTACCACGTGGACGTGCCGAGCTTCGGCGACTGGGGCTACGTGCTGGCCGCCGCCGGCCAGGACGCCCCGGGGCTGCGGATGGACCCGGCCGTCTCCGGGCTGCGGTTCCTGGACGCCGACGTGCTGCGGGCGTCGGCGGTGTTCGCCAGGGACCTGCGGCGCGACGACGTGGAGATCAACACGTTGGTCAAGCCGAAGCTGATCGACTATCAGCGCCAGGAGTGGCGCGACCTCTAGTCCCGGTCGTCCTCGTCGCCGGGCACGGACTTGCGGATGGCCCGGTCGACGGCGTGCTGGAACGAGGTGACCAGTGACTGGATCATCAGCGGCTTGAGCCGGTTGGCCATCTCCAGCAGCATCTCCCGCTCCCGCGGCTGTCGCCCCCGTTCCCGGTACGGGCGCACCACGCTGTCCTGGAAGTTGCGCTGGAGCTCCTCGGCCAGCGCGGTGGTGTGGCGTTCGACGGCCTCGTGGGAGGCGGCCAGGGTCTCCAGGGGCAGCGGCAGCGCGGCCAGTTCGGCGCCGACCCGCAACAGCCCCGTGCTGATCACCCGAACCGTGTCGCCGGACGCCTGCTCCACCACGCCCAGCGCCTCCAGCCGTTTGAGGACGTCGTCGTCCAGGTGCCGTCCGGCGCGGCGGTCCAGCTCGTGCCGGTCCATCTCCTCGGGGCGGTCGGGGGTCCAGGGCGACAGCAGGGCGCGTTGCAGCGCCAGGTCCTCCGGCGGGGCGTCCTCGGGGATGCGCTGCAGATGGTGCTCGATCGCGGCCAGCGTCAGCCCGAGCGACTGCAGCTCGCGGACGAGCTCCAGCCGGGCCAGGTGCTCGGCGCCGTAGAGGCCGGTGCGCCCGCGCAGGCGAGGGGGTGGCAGCAGGCCGCGTCCGGCGTAGTAGCGCACGGTCCGGACCGACACCCCGGCCCGGGCGGCCAGCTCGTCCACCGTGAGCTCCATGCGCCCTCCCTTATGTGACAGTCCCGGTGTTACATTAAGCCTGCATCAGGAAGCACTTACAACTGAGGAGACCCGCCGGATGGGACGCGAGATCTTCACCGAGGAACACGAGGCCTTCCGCGACATGGTGCGGTCCTTCATCGAGAAGGAGATCGCCCCGTACCACGAGCAGTGGGAGAAGGACGGCATCGTCTCCCGCGACGTGTGGCTGGCCGCGGGCCGGCAGGGGCTGCTCGGCATCGAGGTGCCCGAGGAGTACGGCGGGGGCGGCATCGACGACTACCGCTACTACATGATCTTCAATGAGGAGCTGGCCAGGGCCGGGGTGCATGGTCCCGGGTTCGCGGTGCACAACGACATCAACGGCGCCTACCTGCTCAAGCTGTGCAACGAGGAGCAGAAGCGCCGCTGGCTGCCCGGCTACTGCTCCGGCGAGATCATCACCGCCATCGCGATGACCGAGCCCGCCGCAGGCTCCGACCTGCAGGGCATGAAGACCACCGCGGTCCGCGACGGCGACCACTACGTCCTCAACGGCTCCAAGACGTTCATCTCCAACGGCATCCTGTCCGACCTGGTGATCGTTGCCGCCAAGACCGACCCGTCGGCCGGGGCGCGCGGCGTCAGCCTGCTGGTCGTCGAGCGCGGCATGGAGGGCTTCGAGCGGGGCCGCAACCTCGACAAGGTCGGCATGCACGCCCAGGACACCGCCGAGCTGTTCTTCGACAACGTCCGGGTGCCCAAGGAGAACCTCCTCGGCGAGGAGGGCATGGGCTTCATCTACCTGATGCAGAACCTGGCCCGCGAGCGGCTGTCCATCGGCGCCACCGCCCTGGCCGGTGCCGAGACCGCCTTCGAGCAGACCCTGGAGTACTGCAAGACCCGCGAGGCGTTCGGCCGCCCGATCGGCAAGTTCCAGCACAACCGGTTCACGCTGGCGGAGATGAAGACCGAGCTCACCGTGGCCCGCGCGTTCACCGACCAGTGCGTGCTCAAGGAGAGCGAGGGCGAGCTGAGCGCCGAAGAGGCCGCGATGCTCAAGTACTGGAACACCGAACTGGTCAAGACGGTCGTCGACCGCTGCGTCCAGCTCCACGGCGGCTACGGCTACATGACCGAGTACCCCATCGGCAAGGCCTACCAGGACGTCCGCATCCAGACCATCTTCGGCGGCACCACCGAGATCATGAAGGAGATCATCGGCCGTAGCCTCGGCGTCTAGGCCGACCTGGGTTTCTGGGCTCTCGTGCGGCCGAGGGTGTGGCCACCTCAAGATCATCGCGATGGGCGGTGCGGCCGCGGAGGGGGTGGCGTGCGAACGGGCCGCCAGACCCGTTGAGCGGGGTCTGGCGGCCCTGTCCGGTCGGTCCACGGTCAGGCCTTGTCGAAGGTGTGCTTGGCCCACAGGTAGGAGGCGGTGGCGATGCCGGTGCACCAGGCGGTGGCGATGGCGGCGCTGTTGCCGATCGGGGTGCCGAGCAGGAGGCCGCGGACGGTCTCCATGATCGGGGTGAAGGGCTGGTACTCGGCGAACCAGCGTAGGACGGCCGGCATGGAGTCGGTGGGGACGAAGCCGCTGCCGAGGAAGGGCAGGAAGACCAGGGGCATCGGGGCGTTGCTGGCGGCCTCGGGGGTCGGGGACTTCATGCCGAGGGCGACCGCGAGCCAGGTGACGGCCACGACGAGCAGGGTGAGCAGGCCGGTGGCGGCCAGCCATTCGACGGGTGTCGCGTTGGGCCGGAACCCGATGGCCAGGGCGACGCCGATGACGACGGCCATGCCGAGGAGTTGTTGGATGACGCTGCCGACGACGTGGCCGGTGAGGACTGAGGCCCGGGAGATCCGCATGGTGCGGAAGCGGGCGATGATGCCCTCGGTCATGTCGGTGGCGACCATGACGGCGGTTCCGGTCGCGGCCGTGGCCGCCGCCATGAGCAGGATGCCGGGGACGACGTAGTCGACGTAGACGTCGCGGCCGCCGCCGAGGCCGGCGCCGAGGGTGCCGCCGAAGACGTAGACGAACAGGACCAGGATGATGACGGGCGTGACGACCAGCTGCACGGTCATGGACGGGTAGCGGAGCAGGCGCTTGAGCTGGCGCCGGACCATGGTGGCCGAGTCGCGCAGGGCGAGGGTGAGGGTGCTCATCGGACGGGCTCCTTGTCCTGGTCGCCGTTCTGGCCGGTGAGGGTGAGGAAGACGTCGTCGAGGTCGGGGGTGTGCATCGACATCTCGTCGATCTCGATCGAGTGCTCGTCCAGGACGGCGAGGACCTGCCGGATCACCCGGACGCTGCCGTCGCTCGGTACCTGCAGGGTGAGCGCCTCGGGGTCGGGGGTGCCGAGGCCGAGGACCAGCCGGGCCGCGTCGAGACGGCCCGGGTCGGCGAACTTCAGCAGGACGTGGCCGCCGGGGATGAGCCGCTTGAGCTCCTCGGCGGTGCCTTCGGCGATCAGCCGCCCGTGGTCGAGCAGGGCGATCCGGTCGGCGAGCTCGTCGGCCTCCTCCAGGTACTGCGTGGTCAGGAAGATGGTGACGCCGCCGGCGACGAGTTCGCGGACGATGCCCCACATGGTGCGGCGGCTGCGCGGGTCCAGGCCGGTGGTGGGCTCGTCCAGGAAGATCAGGCGGGGATCGCCGACCAGGGTCATCGCCAGGTCGAGCCGGCGCTGCATGCCGCCGGAGTAGGTGGCGGCGGGCCTGCCGGCCGCGTCGACCAGGTCGAAGCGCTCAAGCAGTTCCTTGGCCTTCTGCCGGCCCGTGCGCTTCGGCAGGTGCTTCAGATCGGCCATGAGGAGCAGGTTCTCCTCACCGGTCAGCAGCTTGTCGACCGCCGAGTACTGCCCGGTCACCCCGATCATGCCGCGCACATCGTCGGCCTGACGGTTCAAGTCGTATCCCGCGATCTGGACCTGGCCGCCGTCGGCGCGGATCAGCGTGGACAGGATCTGCACGGTGGTGGTCTTGCCGGCGCCGTTCGGGCCGAGCAGGGAGAAGATCGTTCCTTCGGGGACGGCCAGGTCGATGCCGTCCAGGACGACCTTGTCGCCGTCCTTGTCACGGTAGGACTTGCGCAGCCCGTTCGCCGCGATGGCCAGGTCGGTCATGGTGGTGCTCCTTTTAGAGGCTGCGGGCGGCGATGTCGCCCTGGGAGGTGGTGGCGTGGATGTCGAGTCCGGCGGTGCCGTCGTTCTTGAGGGCGTTGGTGATGCGGCCGTAGCCGGTGCCGGCGTCCAGGGAGGCCGAGACGCCGGCGGCGGCGCCGACCGAGATGTCGCCGGACCGGGTGCGGAGCACGACCTTGCCGCGCACGGCCTCGGCGATCCGGATGTCGCCCCTGTGGGTGCTGATCTCCGCGGGGCCGCCCAGCCGGCCGACCTCGACGTCGCCGTCGATCGCAGTGAGGCGGACGCTCGCGGCCTCGTCCAGCTTGATCTGGTGGTACGCGCCTTCGAAGACGACGTCACCGAGGCGGCCGACGACCCGGAGTTCGGTGCAGGCCGCCTTCCCCTCGACCCGGGAACCGGCCGGCAACCGGACCGTCACCTCGATGGATCCGGAGGGGCCCAGGTACTGGTTCTTCGCCGAAGTCTCGATCCGCAGGACGCCGTCGGCGTATTCGACCTTGGTCTGCTCCGCGGCCTTCACGTCGCGGCCCTTGGCGGCGTTCGCGGGCAGGACCTCGACCACGGTGTCGGCCCGGTCGGCGGCGATGAACCGCACGCGCCCCGCGGGGATGTCCAGGACGGCCGAGATCGGGGCGGGGGTGTCGAACTTCTGCATCGTGCTCTCCTGCGACTCGTTGTTTCGAACACCGGAAACGCTACGTTGCGTTCAAGAATCTCACAACGCTCTCGTTGCATAAAAGTCACATCTATGCAGGTAGTGACGATAAGATCGTTGCAATGGATGATGACTTAACGCAACATACAGCACTGGATTCGTTGCAATCGCAAGGGGTGAACGCTATGCTTGGGGCATCACGGACGCACGAAGGAGAGCGCGATGCCAGGGGGCAGGCTCACCCACGCCGAACGCCGGCAGATCGCCTTGGGGCTGGCGGATGGGCTCGCCTACGCGGAGATAGCCAGAGGTCTCGACCGGCCGACCTCGACGGTCACGCGTGAGGTGATGCGCAACGGCGGCCCCACCGGCTACCGCGCCGACCTGGCCCACCGCGCCACCGAACGGCGCGCCCAGCGGCGCCGGCCTGCCTCGTCCCGAGGTGCGCAGTCGGCCCCCCGGCCGCACGGACACGACGCCGAGGCCCTCCGTGAGTACGAGGAGACGTTCACAGACGTCCTCATAGCCTCAGGCGTGCCCAAGATGATGGCGCGGGTGCTGGTCTGCCTCTACACCACCGACTCCGGCAGCCTCACCGCCGCCGAGCTCGTCCAGCGCCTCCAGGTCAGCCCGGCGTCCATCTCCAAAGCGATCGCCTTCCTGGAGAGGCACACCCTCGTCCGCCGGGAACGCGACGAACGCCGCCGCGAGCGCTACGTCGTCGACGGCGACCTCTACTACCAGTCGATGATGGCCAGCGTCCGGGACATCACCAGGCAGGTCGAGGTCGCCCGGCAGGGCGCCGACGTGCTCGGCCCCGACACCCCGGCCGCGGTCCGCCTCGAGAACATCGCCCGCTACCTCGACTTCGTCGGCGAAAGCCTCGCCCGCGCCGCGGAACAGGCCCGCGAGATCCTCTACACCCCACCCAAGGAAGCCCTGGACGGCGGGGCGAACGACCACCCGGAGTGACAGACGGAGCCGATAGACCCCTACGGCGAAGGCTACGTCGGCGGGGAGTTCGGCTTTGCCGAAGTTGTGACATAGCGGTGCTGGACGGGGGAACGCGCGGTGGGTCGGGGACAGGAGCCGTAGCAGGAGAGGGGTGGTGGTTCCATGACGACCGCGACCCACAAGCAGACGAAGGGCACCCCGGTCCGCGGAGTGCCGACCGGTAGAGGGGGGCGTTCGCAGGCCGCTTTCGAGCCCGGGAGCTGGCGGCGCGCTGCGGCCCGCTCCAGAGAGCACGGTGCCACGCGCTTGGAGCTGCCCGTGGTGGGCACCGTCAAGCTCCCACCGCGCAATCAGCTCGCCTTCATCGGAGGTGTCGGCCTCCTCGCCATGGCGGGAGTGATCGATTGGCCCGTCGCGGCCGTCATCGGCCTAGGGCACCTGCTGGCCGGCGACCGCAGCGACCAAGCCGTCCACGACTTCGGGGAAGCCCTGGAACAGGCTTGAGCCACCAGGGACGTTGACCGCCGCCGGGCGGCGGGATACATCACCAGGAACCCGTGCCGGTACGTCCGGCTCCGCAGGGATCAGCGGATGGCGACGTGGTCGGCGGGGGCGTGCCCGTCCTCGGTCCAGCCGTCGTGGCCCGCCTCGGACTTCCAGCGGTAGCCGGCGTAGCGGACCTCCGACAGGCCGTAGCCCTGGGCGTGGGAGACCGCCCAGGACGCCACCGCCCAGCCGGTACGCCGCGTGGGCACCTTCACCGTGTGCCGGTCGCCGTCCCTGGTCACCGGGAGCCTGCTGGTGCCGAACGTTTGGTGCAGGGCGCGGACGGCCTCCTCCCGCCGCGGCTCGGTCCGCTTGCTGGGGGAGAACCAGCAGCGCACCGCGGCCGGGCGCCGCCCGGTGTACGCCTCGGCCAGTTGCTTGGCCCGGTCCTCGTGCGGGGCGTAGGCCCGGCCGTCGGCACTGCGCTGCACCTGCTGCGCCGCGTCGTGCAGGTCCCGGTCCAGGTAGTCCTTGACCTTCACCAGCGAGTCGAAGAACTTGCTGGTCGCGTAGACCGGGTCGCGCAACTGGTCGACCCGCCCCCAGCCCTGCGACGGGCGCTGCTGGAAGATCCCCACCGAGTCGCGGTCGCCGCCGGGCAGGTTGCGGATGTGCGACTCCTGGATCGCGGTCGCGTAGGCGATCACCACCGCCCGCTCGGGCAGCGACTTGCGGAACGCCACGCCCGCGATGGTCGCCGCGTTGGCGGCCTGCTCCAGGTCCAGCGGCACCGTCCTCTCGACCGCGGCCACCTCACAGTTGGAGCCGTGCAGGTAAGGCCGGACGTACGACCACACCACATAACCGCCGGCACCCAGCGCCACCACGATCACGAGCAGGACCACAACCGGGCGCCGACGCCGCCATTCCCAACCCCGCACACCAAGACCGTACCGGCAGATGGCCACCACTAAGCTCACGTGTCATGACCGATACGTTCACCAGCCCGATCCCCGGTCTCATCGACGAGCTGTGGGAGCGGCGTGACCAGCTCAGCCCCGACGACGCCGACGCCCGCGCGGCGATCGTCGCCGCCGTGGATCAGATCGACACCGGCCAGGCGCGCGTCGCCTTCGTCGACCCGGCCACCGACGAGGTCGTCGTCGACGAGCGGGCCAAGCGGGCGATCCTGCTGAGCTTCAAGGTCCTCGGCATGGTGCGCGCCCAGGTCGGCGACTTCCACCACCACGACCGGATTCCGCTCAAGACCCGCCTGGACGGCGTGCGCGTCGTGCCCGGCGCCATCGCCCGCTGGGGCGCCTACCTGGCCCCGGGCGTCGTGCTGATGCCCTCGTTCACCAACATCGGCGCCTACGTCGACAGCGGCACCATGGTCGACACCTGGGCCACGGTCGGCTCCTGCGCGCAGATCGGCAAGAACGTCCACCTGTCCGGCGGCGTCGGCATCGGCGGCGTGCTGGAGCCGCCGAACGCCGTCCCGGTCGTGGTGGAGGACGACGCCTTCGTGGGCTCGCGCTGCATGGTCGTGGACGGCGCCCGGGTCCGCCGGGGCGCCAAGCTCGGCGCCGGCGCCATCCTGACCAAGACCACCCGCGTATACGACGTCGAGACCGGCGAGGAGCTCCCGCGCGGCGAGGCCCCCGCCTGGTCGGTGTGCGTCAGCGGCACCCGGCCCAAGAAGTTCCCGGGCGGCGAGTTCGGTATGCAGTGCCTGCTCGTCCTCAAGCGCCTGGAGGAGGGCCAGCAGCACGACAAGCTCGCCCTCAACGAGATCCTCCGCGAACACGGCGCCAACGCCTGACCGGGGTCCTGCGGCACCGGGCCGGTGGTCTGGCGGCCGCCCGGCCCGGTTGGAGTGGGTCCTCCCGGTCGCCCTTCGGCTCTTCGGGCACCGACTTCCGTTGCTGTGGTGCGACCGGCGTCACACAGGGGATGCGGGCGCGTCGGTATGGTCGGGTGTCATGAGGCTGGACCTTGGCGCGGACGTGGCGGAGCTGACGGCGGCGATCGTCGATGTCGAGTCGGTGAGCGGATCGGAGAAGGACCTCGCCGACGCCGTCGAGGAGGCGTTGCGGCCGTTGCCGCATCTGAGCGTCGAGCGGGACGGGGACGCGGTGATCGCCCGGACGTCCCTGGGGCGTTCGGAGCGCGTCGTGATCGCGGGGCACCTGGACACGGTGCCGGTGAACGGGAACCTCCCGTCCAGGGTGGAGGGCGACCGGCTCTACGGGTGCGGCACCAGCGACATGAAGAGCGGGCTGGCGGTGATGCTGAAGCTGGCCGCCACCGTGCCCGAGCCGACGCGGGATGTGACGTACCTGTTCTACGAGTGCGAGGAGGTCGAGGCCGCCCGCAACGGGCTGGCCAGGCTGGCCGTCTCGCGCCCCGAGCTGCTGGCCGGCGACTTCGCGGTCCTGATGGAGCCCACCGACGCCGCCATCGAGGGCGGCTGCCAGGGCACCATGCGCGTCGAGGTGACGGCACGGGGGGAACGGGCCCACAGCGCGCGGGCGTGGATGGGCTCCAACGCCATCCACAAGGCGGGGCAGATCCTCGACATCCTGCGGGCCTACGAGCCGCGTAAGCCGGTGGTGGACGGGCTGGAGTACCACGAGGGGCTGAACGCGGTGTTCGTCCGCGGCGGGGTGGCGGGCAACGTGATCCCCGACGAGTGCGTCGTCACCGTCAACTACCGGTTCGCGCCGGACAAGACGCAGGCCGATGCGGAGACGTACCTGCGCGAGCTGTTCGTGGCGTTCGAGGTGAAGGTGGTGGACGCGGCCGAGTCGGCGCGCCCGGGCCTGACCCATCCGGCGGCGGCCGACTTTGTCGCGGCGGTCGGCGGCACGCCCCGGGCCAAGCTCGGCTGGACCGACGTGGCCCGCTTTTCCGCGCTGGGCGTTCCGGCGGTCAACTACGGGCCGGGCGACCCGCCGCTGTCGCACACCAGGGACGAGTACGTGCGGATTCCCCGCATCCACGACTGCGAGCAGCGGATGCGGACCTGGCTCACCTCCTGAACGCCTGACCGGCCGGGACATCGCTCCTCGATCGCGCCGCCTGGCATCAGACCCGGGCCGCGGTCGGCCACCTCCCGCTCGATCGCGGCGGCCCGGCGTTCGAGGAATGCTCAAAACACCGACATAGGGATGTCGCCCACGCCTGCGAGCGTGGGGCCATGGGTCAGAGGTTCATGGCGCGGGCGGACGGATCCCCTGGAGCAGCACGTCGGCGGCGAGCCGGGGATCGAGGCCGTTGCCGACCGCGGCGCCGACGCCGGACAGCAGGGCCAGGAAGCGGCTGAGGTCGATCTCCTCCCGGAGGACGCCGGCCTCGTGGGCACGGTCGAGGAGCCGGGCGACACCCGTCCGGTAGCCCTCGAACTCGGGGGACCACACGGTCTCGCCGGACCCCCGATCCAGCCGCTCGAACGCCTCACGGATGCCCCGGTCGCGGGCCAGCAGGTCGGCCGCGCGGCGCACGAAGACGGTCAGTGCCTTGGCGGGCTCGACATGGGACAGCGCCAGGGTGGCGTGGGCGGCACCGTCGGCCAGCCACTGCCTGCGCAGGGTGTCCAGCAGCGCCCGCTTGGTGGGGAAGTGCCGGTAGACGGTGCCGACGCCCACCCCGGCGCGCTTGGCGATGGCCTCCATCTGCACCTCCTCGCCCTCCTGGGCGAAGGCGGCGCGCGCGGCGGCCAGCACGCGCTCGCGGTTGCGGCGGGCGTCGGCGCGCAGCGGACGCTCGCCGGGGGTGCTCGAGGTGAGAGTCGGCTCGGCCATCGATGTCAAGTCTAGACCCGGATTGACAAGCGGAATCCGCATTCCGTATCGTCCCGGCCATCAAACGGAATCGGAATTCAAGTTCCAGTTAGGATGTGACCGTGTCCGTTGTCCCCTCCCGCTGGTCGGCCCTGGCGCTGCTGGCGGTGACGCAGTTCGTGCTGATCCTGGACGCCTCGATCGTGGGCGTGGCGCTGCCCTCCATCGGCCCCGACCTGGGGTTCGCGCCCGAGGACCTGTCCTGGGTGGCCAACGCCTACACGCTGACGTTCGGCGGGCTGCTGCTGCTCGGCGGACGCGTCGCCGACCTGACCGGGCGCCGCCGCGTGTTCGCGCTCGGCCTGGGCCTGTTCACGGCGGCCTCGCTGGCCGGGGCGCTGTCGGTGAACGCGACCATGCTGGTGCTGGCGCGGGCGGCGCAGGGCGCCGGTGCCGCGCTGGTGGCCCCGGCGGCGCTGTCCCTGGTCATGACGATCTTCGAGCCCGGCCCGGACCGCAACCGGGCGCTGGGCGTCTTCGGCGCGCTCGCCGGGGCGGGCGGCGCCGCCGGTTCGATCCTGGGCGGCGTGCTCACCGAGTGGCTCGGCTGGCAGGCCACGCTGTACGTGAACGTGCCGGTCGGCGCGGTCGTCATCGCGCTGGCCCCCCGGCTGCTGCCGGCCGGACGGGACGCCCGGCAGCGGGCGCGCGGCTTCGACCTCGCCGGCGCGGTCACCGTGACGGCCGGGCTGACGCTGCTGGTGTACGCGCTGGTGGACTCGGCCGACGCCGGCTGGGGCTCGCCCCGGACCCTGGGCCTGTGCGCCGCCGCGGCGGTGCTGATCGCCGTGTTCGTCGCGGTCGAGGCCCGCTCGGCGCACCCGCTGGTGCCGCTGCGGATCTTCCGGCGGGGCACGCTGCGCGCCGCCAACGTCCTGGCCGCACTGACCACCATGGCGATGTTCCCGATGTTCTTCCTCATGACCTTCTACCTGCAGCAGGTGCTCGGGTACGAGCCGGTCCGGGCGGGCCTGGGCGGGCTGCCGGTCGCGGTGGCCCTCGCCGCCGCCGCGTCCGTGGGCTCCCAGCTGGTCACCCGGTTCGGGTACGCCGTCCCGCTGGCGGCCGGGCTGACGCTGGTGGCCGCCGGGCTGGGCTGGTTCTCCCGGATGTCGGCCGACGGCGGCTTCACGACCGACGTGCTCGGGCCGTCCGTCGTGATGGGTCTGGGCGGCGGCCTGGCGTTCGTGTCGGTCACGATCGCCGCGACGAGCGGGGTCCGGCCCGAGGAGGCGGGGCTGGCCTCGGGTCTGATCAACACCGCCCAGCAGGTCGGCGGCTCGCTCGGCCTGGCGCTGGTGGTCGCCGCCGCCACCGCCCGTACCCAGGACGTGCTCGCGGCCGGTGAGCGGGTGCCGGTGGTCGCCCTGAACGAGGGATACCGGCTGGCCATGCTGATCGCGGCCGGGATCGCCCTGGCCGGCGCGCTGCTGGCCGGCCTCCTCGTCCGGGCAGGGACGGCACGGGCCGAACAGGACGCTCCCCGGCCGATAATGGTCTGAAAACCCGCCGGGTACCGGGCTACCGTGAAGGCCATGGATTCCGAGGACGACCAGCGCACGTACCGGCAGGGGCCCGCGATGCTGCGGGGCAAGGCCATTCCGCACAGCACGACCGACCAGCGACTGCTCGACAGCAGGGGCCCGGTGGACTGGCTGCACGCCGATCCCTGGCGCGTGCTACGCATCCAGGCGGAGTTCGTGGAGGGCTTCGGGCTGCTGGCCGAGCTGGGCAAGGCGGTCAGCGTGTTCGGCTCGGCCCGCACCGACCCCGACTCCGAGGAGTACCGGCTGGGCGTGGAGATCGGCACCCGGCTGGTCGAGGCCGGCTACGCGGTGATCACCGGCGGCGGCCCGGGGATCATGGAGGCCGGCAACCTGGGCGCCGTCAAGGCCGGCGGGGTGTCGGTCGGGCTCGGCATCGAGCTGCCGTTCGAGCAGCGGATGAACGACCACGTCGACATCGGCCTGGAGTTCCGCTACTTCTTCGTCCGCAAGACCATGTTCGTCAAGTACTCGCAGGCGTTCGTGGTGCTGCCCGGCGGGTTCGGCACCATGGACGAGCTGTTCGAGGCGATCACCCTGGTGCAGACCGGCAAGATCACCCGGTTCCCGATCGTGCTGGTGGGCACCGCCTTCTGGGGCGGCCTGCTGGAGTGGATCAAGAACGTGATGCTGCCGGCCGGCAAGATCCACCCCTCGGACCTGGAGCTGGTCCACCTGACCGACGACCCGGCCGAGGTGGTCCGGGTGATCCAGGAGGCGCACGCCGAGGCGCAGCGGCGGCTGGAGGAGGAGGCCGCCGTCCGTGCGGCCGCCGACGAGGCCGGCAGCTGATGGGCCTGGCCGTCTGCGTGTTCTGCGCCTCCAGCAGCCGGATCGACCGGCGTTACCTGGAGCTGGCCGGGCAGGCGGGCGCCGAGCTCGCCCGCCGCGGCCACACCCTGGTCAGCGGCGGCGCCCAGGTGTCGTGCATGGGCGCGGTGGCCCGCGCCGCCCGCGCCGGGGGCGCCCGCACCATCGGGGTCATCCCGCAGGCGCTGGTCAGCGTGGAGATCTCCGACGAGGACAACGACGAGCTGATCGTCACGCCCGACATGCGCTCCCGTAAGGGGGAGATGGACCGGCGCTCGGACGCCTTCCTAGTGCTGCCCGGCGGGATCGGCACCCTGGAGGAGCTGTTCGAGATCTGGACCGGCCGGGTGCTGGGCATGCACGACAAGCCCCTGGTGATCCTGGACCCGTACGGGGTGTACGACCCGCTGCGCGAGCTGATGGTCAAGCTGTCCGACCAGGGCTTCACCCGCCCGAAGATCTTCGACGCGATCGGCTGGACCGGCTCGGTCACCGAAGCCTTCGACCTGCTGGAGGGCGCCCCGGTCCGCATCCAGCCGACCGCCGAGGACTACGCCGAGGCCGAGCCGTGAGCCGCGCCGGCCGGCCGGGCCCCGCCCTCCGCTGACGGAGGGCTCGCCCCACCTCGCCTCCGCCCGTCTCCGTGCCGCCGGAGGCGGGGGCCGCGGGGTCTGGCCGGCGCGGAGGGCTGCGACGTCAACGGCATGATCATGAGTGGTCAACAGGCCGTTCACGCCCGGTTCACGGCCACCCGGAACGCTCCACATGACTGAGTTTCATGCAAAGGAGCACACATGTCCGTTTCTCGCCGCGGCCTCATGAAGGGCGGGACCGCCGGAGCGCTGTCCATCGCGCTGGCCGGCAGCCTGGACACCGTCTTCCGGACCTCGGCCGCCGCCGACACCGGCGCCGGCTACGGCCCGCTCGTTCCGGACCCCAAGGGCGTGCTGGACCTGCCCGAGGGCTTCTCCTACAAGGCGTTCTCGGCGGTGGGCGACCCCATCGCCCCGGGCGTGGTGGTCCCCGGCGCGCACGACGGCATGTCCACGTTCAAGGACCGCCACTCGGGCAACTGGCTGCTGGTGCGCAACCACGAGCAGGGCGGCAGCGGGACCAAGACGGTCGCGCCCGCCGAACTGACCTACGACCCGGCCGCGTTCGGGGGCACCACCACGCTGGAGGTGGACCTCGACGGCAACCTGGTCGGCCACCGCGTCAGCCTGGCCGGCACCGCCACCAACTGCGCCGGTGGCAAGACCCCCTGGCACACCTGGCTGACCTGTGAGGAGACCGAGGGCTTCGGTGCCCAGACCAAGTCCCACGGCTGGGTCTTCGAGGTCGACCCGTGGGGCCGGGCCACCAAGCCCGAGCCGATCAAGGCGATGGGCCGGTTCGCGCACGAGGCCGTCGCGGTCGACCCGCAGACCCACGTGGCCTACCTGACCGAGGACGCCGGCGGGCCGTTCGGCCTGTTCTACCGCTTCACCCCCAACATCCGCCGCGGCGTCTACCACGCCTACCAGGCGGGCGGGACGCTGGAGGCCATGTACGTGCCGGGTCTGCCCGACCTGGCGGCGGTGGACGAGGCCGGCGCCAAGTTCCGCGTCGAGTGGGTGAAGGTGCCCGACCCCGAGGCGGTCACCACCTCGACCCGCAAGCAGTTCGAGAACGGCAAGATCACCCGTAGCCAGAAGCTGGAGGGCGCCTGGTGGGGCCGGGGCGTGTGCTACTTCGTGGCCAGCTACGCCGAGCGCGGCGCCGGTGCGGCCGGTGACCACGCCGGGCAGGTGTGGCGCTACGACCCGCGCAGCCAGATCCTGGAGCTGGAACTGGTCTTCAAGCCGGGCGGGAAGTTCGACGGGCCGGACAACATCACCGTTTCCCCGTACGGCGGCGGCGTGATCCTGGCCGAGGACGGCGACGGCGAGCAGTTCCTGGTCGGCACCACCCGCAAGGGCGAGCCGTTCGCGTTCGCCCGCAATGCCTTCAACGGCAGCGAGTTCGCCGGGGTGACCTTCTCCCCGGACGGCCGCATCCTGTTCGCCAACCGCCAGTCGCCGGGCGTGACCTTCGCCATCACCGGTCCCTGGCACAAGCTGGTGGAGGACTGACGGGGGCACGGGGCGTCGGGGACCGGGGCGGTCCCTGACGCCACGTCCGTTTAGGCCAGGCCACTGTCTAGGCCAGGCCGCGCCGGGTTAGGGCGGGGGGACGGGTCCCTGCGATGGAGGCGACCATGTCCAGCACCTGGCGTACGGGTGCCACGTCCGGCGCGGCCACCCGGAACACCCGCACACCCAGCCACGCGTAGATCGAGACCGCGGCCAGCAGGCCCGTGTCCTCTCCGACGGGCTCGTCGTCAAGGCTCACCATGACGGCGAGCCCGTCCTTCGTCAGCTCCGCCACCCGCTGGGCCGGGGGCCGCGGCCCGGCGTCCACAACAATGCCGTCTGCCCGCACCCCGGCCGTCAGTGCCCGCTGCGGGTCGCGGCACACCAGCCCCGCACCGGTGGCCGCGGCCGTCTCCGCCAGCTCGTCGCCCACCAGCAGCGCCGCCCTACCGCCCGCATCGCCCGGTACGGGCGCGAACTGCGCGACGACCAGGCTGGCCGCCACTGGACCGCCACCCGTGGCCGTGACGATGTCCACCCCCTCGGGGACGTCCCCCGGCCCCGGAACGTCCGCCCATTCCGGAACGTTCACTGGCTCCGGGACGTCCGCCCCCTCAGGGATGTCCGCCCGTTCCGGGACGTCCGTGTGCTCCGGAGGGCGCTCGGCGCCGCCGGAAAGCCAGATCGCGAAGTCCCCCGCGCCGAAGACCCGGGACCCAAGCCGCAACTCCATGCCTGAGATCGTGGCACGATCGTGGTGGGGAGCCCGAACTGAGGGGAGCAAGATCGTGCTTGTGGTCCTCGCCCTGGCCGGCTTGGCCGTCCTGGCGGCGGTCGTCGTCCTCGCCATGGGCCGGGGAGGGGAGCTGACCGAGGTACACGCCGACCACCCGCCGCTGCGGATGCCGACGGGGCGCCGGCTGACCGGCACCGACGTGGCGCTGCTGCGCCTGCCGCACGGCATCTGGGGCTACCAGGTGGACGTCACCGACGAGGTGCTGCACCGGCTGGCCTACGCGCTGAGCGAGCGCGACGCTCGGGTGGCCGCACTGGAGGCTCAGCTCGCCGAACTGCACTATCGCCCCGCCCGGCACGACGACCCCGGGCCCTGGGACGACCCGCAGCCGGTCCCGTGGGAGGAGGCACCCGCCGGCGACCGGCACGACGACCCGGACGACGGCGAGCCCGCCGCCGAGTCCGCCGAGTCCGCCGAGCCCGCCCAGGACGACGACCTCGTGGGGCGGCACGCCGGCGACCTGCCGGGCGCCCCGGGCAAGGAGGCGGGATGAGCACGGTGTCGGTGAGCGCCGACGTCTCCTCCTGTGTCCCGGCCGACCGGGTCTTCGAGGTGCTCACCGACTGGCCCCGGCATGCCGAGTGGATGCCATTCACCCGTGCCGAGGGCGGCCATGAGGTCGGCGCCTCCGTACGGGGGTGGACGGGCGTCGGCCCGGTGGGCTTCCTGGACACCATGGTGATCACCGAGTGGGTGCCGGGCCGCCGGGTGGCCGTACGGCACACCGGCCGGCTGGTGCGCGGCGAGGCGTGGTTCGAGACCGGCCCGCTGCCCGGCGGCGGCAGCACCGTGCTGTGGGCCGAACGGCTGGACCTGCCGCTGGGTCCGCTGGGACGGGCCGGCTGGCTGCTGGTCGGGCCGCCGGTCCGCTGGTTCATGCGGCTGGGCCTGCGCCGTCTGGTCCGGCTGGCCGGAGCCGGAGGAGGCGCGAGCCGCTCCGGCGCCGGGGGGCCGTCATGAGCGCGGCGGTGGTCGGTGCGGACGGGCTGGGCCGCTGCCCCTGGGCTCTGTCGACGCCGGACTACGTCGCCTACCACGACGAGGAGTGGGGCCGCCCGGTCACCGACGACCAGGGGCTGTACGAGCGGCTGTGCCTGGAGGCGTTCCAGTCGGGGCTGTCGTGGATCACCATCCTGCGCAAGCGGGAGGGCTTCCGCGCGGCCTTCAAGGGCTTCGACATGGCCGAGGTGGCCGGATTCGGCCCCGAGGACGTCGCGCGGCTGCTGGCGGACACCGCGATCGTCCGCAACCGCGCCAAGATCGAGGCGGCCGTCGCCAACGCCCGCGCGGCCCTGGACCTGCCCGGCGGGCTGGCCGCGCTGGTGTGGCGCCACGCCGACCACGACGCCCCCGCGCCCCGCACCACCGCGGACGTGCCCGCTTCGACCGCCGGCTCCCGGGCTCTGGCCAAGGAGCTCAAGAAGCACGGGTTCACGTTCGTGGGCCCCACGACCGCCTATGCCCTCATGCAGGCGTGCGGGTTGGTGGACGACCATCTCGCCGACTGTCACCGAAGGGGCGCCTACACGGCGCTACGCCCGTAGAAACGTCATTTTGTGCGCTTTTGGGTGTGATGTCCTCCAGCACGGCGATGAACCGGTGGACGAGGCCGCCGAGAACGCCGGTGCGATGGCGTGACCGGCTGGAGGAGGCATGGAGCACGTACGGCCGCTGGTCGCGGTGTCCAGTTGCCTGCTGGGCGCGCCCGTCCGCTACAACGGCGGGCACAGCCGCGACCGCTTCCTGGCCGAGGAGCTCGACCGGTACGTCGACTGGAGGCCGGTCTGCCCGGAGATCGAGATCGGGCTGGGCGCCCCCCGGCCCACGCTGCGGCTGGTCACCGACAGCGGTGAGGTCCGCCTGGTCACCCGGGAGGGGGACGCCGACCACACCGAGGCGATGCGGGCGCTGGCCGACCGGCGCGCCGAAGAGCTGGCCGGGGTGGACGGCTGGGTGCTCAAGGCCCGCTCGCCGAGCTGCGGGCTGCGCGGCATCCCCCGCTACCGCAAGGGGCAGCCGGCCGACCGCCGCGGCCGGGGCGTCTTTGCCGAACGGCTGACCGAGCGGCTGCCGCTGCTGCCGGTGGAGGAGGAGGGGCGGCTGCACGACGACGTGCTGCGCGCGCACTTCGTCGAGCGGATCTTCGCCCGCGCCCGGCTGCGCGCGCTGCTGGCCGGCGACTGGCGGCCGCGCGACCTGGTGGCCTTCCACACCAGGCACAAGCTGCAGCTCCTCGCCCACGACCCGGACCGTTACCGGCGGCTGGGACGGGTGGTGGCGGAGGCCGGGTCGGCCCCGAGAACGCGGGTCGAGGCCGGGTACGCCGAGCTGTTCGCCGCCGCGCTGGCCGTCCGTCCCCGGCGGGGCAGGCACGTCAACGCGCTGCTGCACGTGTTCGGCCCGATGAGCGAACGGCTCGACGACGCCCGCCGCCACGACATCGTCACCGCCATCGAGGAGTACCGCCAGGGGACGGTGCCGCTCGGCGTGCCGATGGCCCTGCTGCGCCACCACGCCCGCGGCGAGGGCTGCGCCTACCTGCTCGCCCAGACCTACTTTGAGCCCTACCCACGTGGACTGGTGCCGTCGGTGACGATGGCGTGACCATCGCCACACCGAGAGTCACCCCGTCCCGGGCGGCCACGGGCGCCCACCTGCCGGATCATCGGACTGCCGGGCACCGCCGACCATGCCCGCTACCAGGCCGAACAGCGTGCGGCAGGCCTCGCGGACCGGTCCGCCAGGCGATCTGGATGCTGATCGTTACCACTTCGCGGCCGGAAGACGAGATAATGGACCACTACTGATGGTGCGGATGCGAACGGCGGCCACGCGGCCAAGGATGTCCGGCACGCGGCCCTAGGCAGGAAGGGGATGCACGCATGGCGGCGATGAAGCCGCGGACGGGTGACGGTCCGCTCGAAGTGACGAAGGAGGGGCGCGGCATCGTGATGCGCGTCCCGCTGGAGGGTGGCGGACGCCTCGTCGTCGAGCTCTCCGCTGAAGAGGCCAGCGAGCTGGGCGACGCTCTGAAGAACGTCGTCGGCTGACCTGCCGGCCCGGGGACGCCCCCGGATCCCGCAGGCCGTCAGGCACTCCTCGCTTCGCCGTGCGATGGCCTGACCCCTCCCGACGCGGGTCGGGCGATCCTCGCTCCGCTGGAGCCGCACCGTGGTCGCCCGGCCCGGTACGGCTCAAAATCTGACGATTCGCGGTGGGTGGTCCCGGCGTCGGGACCACCGTCGTCACGGCGCCGCGGGTACACCGGCAATGACTCAGGGGGACCAATGCCGATCCACACCCGGATCCGCACGGAACCGGACGCCCGTCCGGTGGGCCGTGTCGCGCTGGACAACGGGGCCGAGCTGGTGGCCGTCCCGGTCCGGCCGGGCCCCGAGGTCCACGGCGCCGATCTCGGCGTCGCACCGCCGCTGGACCCGGCCGACCTGCTGGCCTTTCACGACGCCAAGGGCGAGCCGGGCGAGGTGGTGGCCTGCCCCCTGCGGCTCGGCGACGGCACCGGCGAGCTGCTGCTGTACGGGGTCGGCGACGGGTCGCCGGGCGCGCTGCGCCGGGCGGGTGCCGCGCTGGCCCGCCGTGCCAAGGGCCGCGACGGGCTGGTCGTGCTGGCCCCCGAGGGCGACGCGGCCGCGTTCGCCGAGGGCGCGCTGCTGGGGTCGTACGAGTTCTGGATCGGCGAGGCGCCCCGCAGACGGTCGGTCGGCACCATCACGGTGCTCGGCGCCGACCGGGCCGCCGTTGAGCGCGGCACGGTCATCGCGGAGGCGGCCGCGCTGGCCCGCGACCTGGCCAACACCCCCTCGGTGGACAAGAGTCCGGCCTGGCTGGCCGACCGCGCGGCCGAGCTCGCCGAGCGGTCCGGGCTGGGTGTGCGGATCCGTGACGAGGGCGCGCTGCGCGAGGAGGGCTTCGGCGGGCTGATCGCGGTCGGCGCCGGATCGGTGCGCCCGCCCCGCCTCATCGAGCTGACCTACGAGCCCGAGGGCGGAGCCGACCGGCACCTGGTGCTGGTCGGCAAGGGCATCACCTTCGACAGCGGTGGGCTGTCGCTCAAGCCCAACGACAACATGAAGACCATGAAGACCGACATGGCCGCCGGCGGCGTGGTCATGGCGGTGCTGGCCGCACTGCCGGCGCTGGGCGTGCGGGCCAGGGTGACCGGGTTGGTGGCGGCGGCCGAGAACATGCCCTCCGGCAGCGCCATGCGGCCCAGCGACGTGATCACCCACTACGGCGGCCGGACCTCGGAGGTGCTCAACACCGACGCCGAGGGCCGGCTAGTGCTGGCCGACGCGCTGGCCTACGCCGACGCCGTCCTGGAGCCGGACGCGGTGGTGGACGTGGCCACCCTGACCGGCGCGGCCAAGGTGGCGCTGGGGCTGCGGCACGCCGCGCTGTTCGCCACCGACGACGCGCTGGCCGAGGGGCTCACCGGGGCGGGCACCGCCGCCGGGGAGCCGGTGTGGCGGATGCCACTGGTCGACGACTACCGGGTGGCGATCGAGTCCGAGGTGGCGGACGTGGCCAACATCGAGCGCCGGGGCTTCGGCGGCGGTGCCATCATGGCCGCCCTGTTCCTGCGCGAGTTCGCCGGCAAGCGCCCCTGGGCGCACCTGGACGTGGCCGGACCCGGCCGCGCCACCGCGGACGACGCCGAGATCACCAAGGGGGCCACCGGCTACGGCGCCCGCCTCCTGCTCAACTGGCTCATCGCCCAGAACTAGCGGACCCCACGACCCGCCGGGACGGGTTGCTCCGGATCGTCGGCGGCCCGTCCGCCGGGCTCTGGCAAGCCGGGCCGGCGTTCGGGCAAGCCGGGAGCGGCCGGCCGCGGGTTCCGCGGGCTGTTCCGCTTCGGCCCTGACGCGTTTGCGGGCAGGGCCGGCGGCCGGTCACTTGCGGCGGCGGTCGATGATCGGGACGCCATGCCGGCGGACCTCGGCGACGATGTCCTTCAACGGGACGTTCCAGTCGGGGTCGGCCATCAGCAGCCAGGGCGCGTGCTCGGACCCGCCGGGCAGGTCGGTGAGGACGAGCGCGACGAGCTGCGGCTTGGGGGCGGTGCGGGCGTGCTCGGCGGCCTGCGGGCTGGACAGGAAGACCAGGTGGTCGCGGACCCGGCTGCCGCGCGCCGCGACGCCCCGGCTGACCAGGCACAGCGCCTCGACCTGCGGCCAGGGCAGCACCCGGTCCCGGCGGCGGCGGCGCGGCCAGGGGGCCGGCCGGCGCACCCCCTGCTCGTCCAGTTCCAGCACGGGGCGGCGGCCGAGCAGGTTTCCGGCGGCCAGCACCGTCCCGGCGCCGAAGAAGGCGATCCCCAGCACGCCCAGGACTAGGAACCCCATGGCGGCGAACCCCGTCCCGCCCCGCGCGCCGCCGGTGACGAACGCCACGGACGCACCGAACGCGATCAGCGGGGAGGCCACCCGGCCCGCCCGGTACCAGGAGGGCCGTGCCCGTACCGTCAGCATCCCGACCGCCGGGGGAGCCGGCGGCCGGTCAGCCGCGCTTGAGCGCGCACAGCAGGCCGTCGCCGACCGGCAGCAGCAGCGGTACCAGCCGCTCGTCCTCGCGGATCAGCCGCCCCACCTCGCGGATCGCCAGGGTCTCCGGGTCGCGCCGGTTTGGGTCGGCGACCCGGTCGTGCCACAGCGCGTTGTCGAAGGCCACCACCCCGCCGGGACGCAGCAGCCGCAGTGCGGCGGCCAGGTACTCGGGGTACTCCTCCTTGGCGGCGTCGCAGAACACCATGTCGTAGGCGCCGTCGGTGAGCCTGGGTAGCACGTCCAGGGCACGCCCCACGATCATGCGGGTGCGCGAGGAGCTGAAGCCCGCCGCCGTGTAGGCCTCCTTGGCCAGCCGCTGGTTGGCCAGCTCCAAGTCCACGCTGGTCAGTACGCCGTCCGGGCGCATCCCGCGCAGCAGCCAGATCCCGGACACGCCGCACCCGGAGCCGATCTCCACCACCGTGCGGGCGTCCAGTACGGCGGCCAGGAAGCGCAGGGCCGCCCCACCGGCAGGGCCGATCGGCACCGCGCCGACCTCCTCGCCGAGCCGCCGGGCGTCGAGCAGCGCCTCGTCCTCGGGGAGGTAGTCCTCCACGAAAGCCAGGGTGGCTTTTACCGCGTCGATGGCCGCCTCCCTAAGTCCCCTGGTCTGCTGGGAAAGACCATATCGCTGACCGGTGGAACGCTCGCGTGTTCATGGCCTCCCTTTGCCACGGGGCTCGGCGGGCCCCCGCGGACCCCGGCCGGCCGGTGGGACCGGGCGGGGAACTAACCGGCGCGCCCCGGCGTTCAAAGAGAAGTCGGTCCACGAACGCCCAGCCCAGGCGTGACCGTGTCGCCTCGTCGCGGCATGTTCGTCGTGAGAGAGGACCCAGCCATGGGAGGCGGAGCGCCGGAGGTGCGACCATGAACGTGGCGGCACTTGCGTTGAAGGGGGGAGCAGCGGCTCTGGATCGCGAGCATGTGCCGGAGGCCCGGTGGGAGCCTCCGTCGTGGGACGAGGTCGTCCGCGAGCACTCGGCCCGCGTCTACCGCCTTGCCTACCGGCTGACCGGTAACCCGCACGACGCCGAGGACCTCACCCAGGAGGTCTTCGTCCGGGTGTTCCGCTCGTTGTCGAACTACACGCCGGGCACCTTCGAGGGCTGGCTGCACCGCATCACCACCAACCTGTTCCTCGACATGGCGCGCCGCAAGCAGCGCATCAGGTTCGAGGGGCTCGCCGACGACGCCGCCGACCGGCTGCAGGGCCGCGAGCCCACTCCGGCGCAGGCGTACGACGACCGCAACCTCGACGCCGACGTGCAGGCGGCGCTGGACGCGCTGGCGCCGGAGTACCGTGCCGCCGTGGTGCTGTGCGACATCGAGGGGCTGTCCTACGAGGAGATCGCCGCCACGCTGGGCGTGAAGCTCGGCACGGTGCGCAGCCGGATCCACCGGGGGCGGGCGCAGCTGCGGGCCGCCCTGGAGCACCGCGCGCCGCGCCGCCTGGCGGCGCCGGAGGCCCGGTGAGGGACCTGATGGAGGACAACGCGTGACTTGTCTGGGGGAGCGTCTGACCGCCCTGGTCGACGGCGAGCTGGATCACGACGAGCGCGACCGCGCGCTCGCCCATCTGGCCGTCTGCCGGGCGTGTCGGCAGGAGGCCGACACGATGCGCCGGCTCAAGGGCCGGCTGCGCGCGCTGGCGAGCCCCCCGCAGGATCCCGCAGTCGCCCCGGACCTGCCCGGCGACGACTTCCTGAACCGGCTGCGCGCGCTGGGCGAGCAGCGTCCCGGCAGCGGTGACGCGTCCGGTCCGCCCGTGGGCGGGACGGGGGCATGGCCCCCGCATCCGGGTGCCCGGCGGGTTCCGCCGCTTCGCGGGCCGTCGCCGATGCCCATGCGAGCAGCCGCGACGCGCCGGCGCCACGCGCGTCCCTTCGCCGGTGACGGCGGTGTGCCGGTCCGGGTAGGCGCCGCCGCGGTGCCGGTCCGGCGCCGCATCCCCCGTCGTTACCTAGCGGTGGGCGCGGCGGCCATGGTGCTGGGCCTCGGCTCGGCCTCCTACGCCCTGGGCGGCGTGACCGAGCAGCAGCCTTCCGTGGTCCCCGCGTTCGACCGGCTGGAGGCCGAGCACGCGCTGACCAACGGGATCATCCCGATGACGGAGATGTCACCCGCGCCGGCCCCGTCCGCGCCGGCCGCCCCGTGACCTCCGCGCAGACCACCCCGTTCGGTCCGTCCGGCCCGTTCGGGGGGCGGAGCGCCTGGGTGGTGGGCGGGCTGGCCGCCGCCCTGCTGCTGGCCTGGACGCTGGCCGGGAACGCCGGTGCGGGACGCCGCGCCGACAGCGACCCCGAAGCCCTGGAACTGCTGCGCGAGACCGCCGCCGCCGCGCGCCGCACCCCGTACGAGGGCACCCAGATCCGCACCACGCTCACCGGCGGTGGACATACCAGGACCGCTGTGAAGGTGGCGCACGCGACGGACACCGTCACCCCGCTGCACGGCATCCTCGTACAGGACGCCTCCTCGACGACCGGGGGAGCGGCCGACGTCACCGCGACCGGTGGGCTGGCCGGTTTCACCCCCGCCCTGCTCGCCCTGCTGACCCGCAACTACACGGTGGTGCAGGCGGCCGACGACGACGCCTGCGGGCGCGCGGCCCACGTCGTCGAGGCCCGCCGCGCCGACGGCGGCACCGCCGGACGGTTCCGGATCGACGCCGAGACCGGGATCATGCTGCACCGCGAACTGCTGGACGACGGCGGCCGGGTGGTCAGCGCCCTCGGCTTCTCCGACGTGCGCATCGCCGAGCCCCGCACCCCCGCGGTGGCGGGCGCCTCGCGCGCCGCGCCGTGGGCGGCGGTGGGCGCCGCCGAGGTCGCCGGGCTGCGCGGACGGGGCTGGACCGTGCCGCAGGACCTGCCCGGCGGGTTCGTGCTGAACGAGGTGCGGCGGTCCGGCCCGGCCGACGGCGGGACGCTGCACCTGGGCTACTCCGACGGGCTGGCGGCAGTGTCGGTGTTCGTCCAGCGGGGTCGGCTGGACGAGCGGCGGCTGGCCGGCTGGCGCCGCTCGGGGGCGGTCTTCCATCGCGAGGACAGCCAGCGCTGGGCCGTGTGGGCCGCCGACGGTCATGTCTACACGGTCGTTACCGACGCCCCCCGGGCCGCCTCCGACACGGTGGTGGCCGCGTTGCCGCAGGCCGACACCGGCCTGTGGGGACGCCTGCGGCGAGGGGTCCGGCGGATCGGTACATGGGCGAATCCCTGGAACTGATCGGGTCTTATGCTCATCACATGTCGTGACGGGCACGATGGCCCCGGACGACGAGAACTTGCCCGCTAGGAGAGATGGCGCACATGACGGAAGACAGCCGCAGGTCTGTCGACGATCCGCCGCGCGAGGACGACGACATCGTTCCCGGCTTCGCCGCCCGGCAGCACGACGAGGGCCAGGGCACCGCGCCCCAGACCGCCGACGACATCGAGCGGGCCGAGCCCGCCGACCGGCGCGCCGACCTCCCGCAGGACGACCCGCCCGCCGACCTTCCCCAGGACGACCTTCCGCAGGACGACCTTCCGCAGGACGGCCCGCCCGCCGGCGCGCCGCGCGACGAGGCGCCCGCCGGCGCCGGCTTCGCGCCGCCCGACACCCCGGGCGCGCCGGTCAGGGATCCCGCCGACAAGCTGCTGGTGTCCCCGCACCCCCGGGCGGACCAGGCGGCCGGCGCCCACGAGGCCGGGCCCGAGCCCCGGTACGAGCCGTACGGGCAGCCACCGCCCCCCTACCAGGAGGCGCCGCCGTTCAACCCGATGGCCGACCAAGCGGCCGGGCACGAGCAGCCGCCCCCCTACCGGGAGCCCTCCCCGTACGGGCAGGAGCCCTCCGGCGGGCCCTTCCCGCCGGACGGCCGTCCGCGCCCCGGGTTCGTCCCGCACGGCCAGGACGCCGGTGGGCCCGGTCGGTACGGCTGGCCGCCCGCACAGCACCAGGGGCCGCCGCCTCCGTCCGGCCCGCCGCTGTCGACCGCGCCGCCGCCTCCGGGCACCGCACCGCTGGGCGGGGCGTTCGGCGGTCCGGGCGGTCCGGGCGGCGCGCCCAACTGGGCGCCGGTCCCGGCCCCGCCGGCGCCGCGCCGCGGCAGCCCCCCGCTCGGGGTGCTGGCCGCCATCGCGCTGATCGTCGCGCTGGTGGCCGGTGCCGTCGGTGCGGGCATCGGGGTGATGGCCACCGATGACTCCGGCGACCCCACCGCCGTCAGCCTGGGTGGCCCCGGGGACTCCGAGCCCGTCAAGCAGCGGCCGCCGCAGTCGGTCGCCGGGATCGCCCAGCGGGTCATTCCCAGCGTGGTCATGATCCGGGTGCAGTCCGGCGGGGAGAACGGCGCCGGCACCGGCTTCATCGTCAACGGCGGCTACATCATCACCAACAACCACGTGGTCTCCTCGGTCGCCGAGGGCGGCGGCCAGATCGAGATCGTCTTCCACGACAAGAAGACCTCGCCGGCCGACGTGCAGGGCCGCGACCCGGCCTCCGACATCGCGGTGCTCAAGCCGCGCACCACCCACAACCTGCCGGCGCTGGCCATGGGGGACTCCGACTCCCTGGCGGTGGGCGACCCGGTGATCGCCATCGGCTCGCCGCTGGGCCTGCAGGGCTCGGTGACCTCCGGGATCGTCAGCGCGCTGAACCGGGCGGTGCCCACCCGCGGCGAGGGCGCCGACGCCTCGGTGATCCCCGCGATCCAGACCGACGCGGCCATCAACCCGGGCAACTCCGGCGGCCCGCTGGTGGACGGCAACGGCCGGGTGATCGGCATCAACACCGCGATCGTCACCCTGGGCGGCGGGCTCGGCGAGCAGGGCGGCAACATCGGCCTGGGCTTCGCCATCCCGATCAACCACGGCCGCCGGATCGCCCAGGAGATCATCAACACCGGCACCGCCAAGCGGACGCTGATCGGCATCGGCATGGACCCGGCGTTCCCCGGCCCCGGGGTGCGCATCGCCGAGCGGGAGCAGAACGGCGTGCAGCCGATCGTTCCCGACGGCCCGGCCGACAAGGCGGGTCTCAAGCCCGGTGACGTCATCACCGCCATCGACGGCAAGCCGATCGAGGACCGGGTGGACCTGTCGGCGGCCATCCAGAGCAAGGCGCCCGGCACCAGGGTCAAGGTGACCTTCCAGCGGGGCGGCAAGGAACAGACGGTGGAGGTGGTCCTCGCCGCCGCCAACTGAGCGGCCGGCCGAGGGACCAACCTGGGACATCCCATTCCGGGACGATCCGGGCTGCCGATACTCTGAGGGGGCCGGACCCGCAGGTCCGGCCCCTCAGGGTCATGTGGAGGTTGGGTGTTCGACGTCGGACTCGGCGAGATGCTGGTGCTCGTCGTACTGGCCCTGGTCATCTTCGGCGACCGGCTGCCGTCCGTGGCCGGTCAGGCCGGCCGGATGCTGCGTCAGTTGCGGGGCATGGCCGACAGCGCCAAACGAGATCTGCAGGAGGGCCTGGGCCCGGAGTTCAAGGACTTCGACATCGCCGACCTGCACCCCAAGACGTTCGTCCGCAAGCATCTGCTGGAGGACAACGACGACGACCGGCCGGCGAGCCGCTTCGACGGCCTGGAGCCGGCGTACTCCTCCACCGGCCCGGACGACCTCGGTTACGGGGAGCGCCCGCCGTTCGACTCCGAGGCCACCTGAGCGGGCCGCACCGGCGGCGACCCGCGCCGACGAACGAACGACGAACGCGCGGGCAACGACCGAACGAGCGACGAACGCGCGGGCAACGACCAAGCGGGTAACGACCAAGCGGACGACGAACGCGCGAGTGACGAACGAGCCCGGCCGCGGACTGCGGCCGGGCTCGATGCCGTTCTCGCGGACCCGCGGGTCAGCCGCGCCGGGTGGGGCTGATGCCCAGTGAGCGGCCCACCAGGCCGCGCGAGCGGCCCGCCAGCGACTCGGCGATGGTGCGCAGCTCCTTGGCGGCGCCGGCGTCCGGCTCCGACAGCACCAGCGGGAGGCCGTTGTCACCGCCCTCGCGCAGCCGGGTGTCGATCGGCACCTGGCCCAGCAGCGGGACCTTGGTGCCCAGCGTCCGGCTCAGCGCGTCGGCCACCTGCTGCCCGCCGCCCGAACCGAAGATCTCGTTGCGCTCCCCGCAGTGCCCGCACTCCAGGTACGCCATGTTCTCGATCACCCCGGCGACCTGCTGGTGGGTCTGCGCGGCGATCGCTCCGGCCCGCTCGGCCACCTCGGCGGCGGCCTGCTGCGGGGTGGTCACCACCAGGATCTCCGCGGCCGGCAGCAGCTGGGCCACCGAGATCGCGATGTCGCCGGTGCCCGGCGGCAGGTCCATCAGCAGGATGTCCAGGTCGCCCCAGTAGACGTCGGCCAGGAACTGCTGCAGCGCGCGGTGCAGCATCGGGCCGCGCCAGACCACCGGCTGGTTCCCGGCGGTGAACATGCCGACCGAGATCACCTTCACCTCGTGCGCGGACGGCGGCATGATCATGTCTTCGACCTTGGTGGGGCGGCCCTGCACGCCCAGCATCCGGGGCACCGAGTGGCCGTAGATGTCGGCGTCCACCACGCCCACCTTGCGGCCCATCGCGGCCAGCGCGGCGGCCAGGTTGACCGTCACCGAGGACTTGCCGACCCCGCCCTTGCCGCTGGCGACCGCGTACACCTTGGTCAGCGAGCTGGGCTTGGCGAACGGGATCTCCTTGGCGACCTCGCCCGGACGCAGCTTCTCGCGTAGCGCCCGGCGCTGCTCGTCGCTCATCACGTCCAGCTCGACCTGCACCGACGTCACCCCGGGCAGCTTGGCGACCGCCTCGGTGGTGTCCTTGGTGATCCGGTCGCGCATCGGGCAGCCGGCCACGGTCAGGTACACCGCGACGCGCACCGTGCCGTCCGGTGCGATGTCGACGCTCTTGACCATGTCGAGCTCGGTGATGGGCTTGCGGATCTCGGGATCGATCACCGTGGCGAGCGCCGCGGTCACCTGATCGATCGTCACAGGGGAGGCCATGGCATCCATGGTATGAACTCCGTCGAGTCGTCCGCCAATCCGCCCCGGTAACCATGGTCACGCACCGTCAGGGAATACGGCCGTGGCGTGAGGGCCACCGGTCACAGGCCGTGCGAGGCGTAACCGCCCTCCGGGGGCACCCGGTGGTGGGGCTCATGGCGGCCGTCATGGCGGGCGTCGAGTTCCTTGAGCGTCTGCTGCAGTTCCGAGCGCAGAAAGTCGCGGGTGGCGACCTCGCTGAGCGCCTGCCGCAGCCCGGCGATCTCCCGGGCGAGGTACTCGGTGTCGGCCACGGTGCGTTCGCCGCGCGCCCGGTCCTGCTCGTACTGGACGCGGTCGCGGTCGCCCTGCCGGTTCTGCGCCAGCAGGATCAGCGGCGCGGCGTAGGAGGCCTGCAGCGACAGCATCAGCGTCAGGAAGATGAACGGGTACGAGTCGAACCGCAGCGCCGGCGGGGCCAGGATGTTCCAGCCGATCCACACCGCCACGAACCCGGTCATGTAGACCAGGAACCGGGCGGTGCCCAGGAAGCGGGCGAACCGTTCCGACAGCCGGCCGAACGACTCCGGGTCGTAGTGCGGCTTGGGCAGCAGCGTGCGGCGCTGCTCCAGCGGCTGGTCCAGACGGTACGGCCGGGTGGTCATCATGGCTCCTGGCGAGCGTGGGCGGAACGGCGCAGGGCCTCTTCCTCGGGATCGGTGGACTCGTCGGCGATGGCCTCCAGCACCGTCTCGCGCCAGTCCTCGGGCAGCAGGTGGTCCAGCACGTCGTCGATGCTGACCGCGCCGAGCAGGTGCCCGGCGTCGTCCACCACGGCGGCGGCCACCAGGTTGTAGGTGGCCAGGAAGGTGGCCACCGCCTCCAGCGACAGGGCCGGGCGCAGCGGTGCCAGCTCGGTGTCCACCAGCCCGCTGACCAGCTCCGACGGTGGTTCGCGCAGCAGCCGCTGGAAGTGCACGGTGCCCAGGTAGCGGCCGGTGGGGGTGTCGGTGGGCGGCCGGCACACGTACACCTGGGCGGCCAGCGCCGGGTCCAGGTCGGGGTTGCGGATGTGCGCCAGCGCCTCGGCCACGGTGGCGTCCGGCGGGACGATCACCGGGTCGGTGGTCATCAGCCCGCCCGCGGTGTTGTCGGCGTAGGTCAGCAGCCGCCGCACCGGGGCGGCCTCCTCCGGCTCCATCAGCGTCAGCAGCCGTTCCCGCTGGTCGGCCGGCAGCTCGCCGAGCAGGTCGGCGGCGTCGTCGGGGTCCATGGCGTCCAGCACGTCGGCGGCCCGGTCGGAGTCCAGCTTGCCGAGGATCTCGATCTGCTCGTCCTCGGGCAGCTCCTCCAGGATGTCGGCCAGCCGCTCGTCGTCGAGCGCCGCGGCCACCTCGGCCCGCCGCTTCTCCGGCAGCTCGTGGATGATGTTGGCCAGGTCGGGGGCCTTGAGCTGCTCGAAGGCGGCGATCAGCCCGGCGGCGCCCTGCCCGTACTCCACCCCGGACAGCCCGGTGATGGCGTCCCAGTCCACCACCAGGATCTCGCCGCGCCGCCGCCGCAGCCCCCGCCCGCCGCCGCGCCGCACGGCCGCCTTGGTCAGCAGCCAGTCGCGGGAGCGGGTGGGCTCCATGGCCACGTCCACCACCGCGACCTGCTCCCCGGTGTCGGCGAGCCGGACGGTGCGGTCCAGCAGTTCGGCGATGGCCAGGGTCTCGGACTCGCGCTGCTGGAAGCGGCGCATGTTCAGCCGCCCGTTGAAGACGACCTGGTCGGCCTCGATGGTGGTCACCCGGGTGATCGGCAGGAACACCGGGCGGCGCGGCTGCACCTCCACCACCAGCCCGAGGACGCGCGGCGGCCGGGGCCCGATCCGCAGCGCCACCACCACGTCGCGGACCCGGCCCACCTGGTCGCCAGCCGGGTCGAAGACGGCGATCCCGGCGAGCCTGGCGATGAACACCCGCGTCGGAGCGCTCAAGGCTTCCCCTCCCTGCGACCGCCGATGCTGTCCCGATTTCGGGACAGAGGTTACCCATGGCCGGGCCCGTAATCCGTGGGCGATGTCACGTCCGGCGGCCGGGTCTCGTCGTAAGGACGAGAGCACACAGCCGAGGAGGCCGAAGCCATGACGAGAATCTCCCTGAACCCGCCGCGCACACTGTGGTACCGGATGGGCGAGTGGTTCGTCCGCCGCCAGTACGGCGCCGCGCTGGACCCGGTCCGCGCGATGGGGCACCACCGGGGGGTGGGCACCGCCTATGCGATGTTCGAGCTGCAGGTGCCGCGGTGGCGGAAGGTGGACCGCACGCTCAAGGACCTGGCGGTGATGGCCGCCGCCGTCAAGATCGGCTGCTCGTGGTGCGTGGACTTCGGAACCTGGGAGTCGCACATGCACGGCATCCCCTTGGAGAAGGTCCAGGCGGTGCCGCACTGGCGCGACAGCGACCTGTTCAGCCCGGTGGAGCGGCTGGTGATGGAATATGCCGAGGCGATGACCGAGGACCCGCCGGGCGTCACCGACGAGCTGGTGGAGGCGCTGCGCAGGCATGGTTTCGACGACGCGGGGCTGGTGGAGCTGACGATGATCGTGGCGGTGGAGAACCTGCGGTCGCGGTTCAACGCCGCCGCCGGGCTGACCGGGCAGGGGTTCAAGGACCGCTGCGAGATCCCGGCCGGGGCGGGAAAGGAGTCCGGTGAACGCGGGAGATGACCGCCGGGTCGCGGTGTTCGAGGAGCACCGCGACCTGCTGTTCGCGGTGGCGTACCGGATGCTGGGCACCGCCGCCGACGCCGAGGACGTGGTCCAGGACGCCTGGCTGCGCTGGGACGCCGCCGACCGTGCGCGGGTGGACGATCCGCGCGCCTACCTGGTGCGGATCACCACCAACGTGTCGCTGGACCGGCTGCGGTCGGCGCGGGTCCGGCGGGAGACCTATGTCGGCCCGTGGCTGCCGGAGCCCGTGCTGACCTCCCCGGACGTCGCCGAGGACGTCGAGCTGGCCGAGTCGGTGTCGATGGCGATGCTGGTGGTGCTGGAGACCCTCAGCCCGCTGGAGCGCGCGGTGTTCGTGCTGCGGGAGGTGTTCGGCTACCCGTACGCGGAGATCGCCCAGACGCTGGACCGCTCGGAGACGTCGGTCCGCCAGCTCGGCACCCGGGCCCGCAAGCACGTGCAGGCCCGGCGGCCCCGTTTCGAGAGCGGCCGGGACGAGCGGCGGCAGGCGGTGGAGCGGTTCTTCGCCGCGGCGGTCGGCGGGGACGTCAACGAGCTGATGCAGGTGCTCGCCCCCGACGTGACACTGTGGAGCGACGGCGGCGGCAAGGTCCGCGCGGCGCGGCGCGTCATCGTGGGCGCCGACAAGGTGGGCCGCTGGCTGGACGGGGTGTCGCGCCAATCGATCGGCGGGGTGCGGTTGAGCGGCATGCGGATCGCGCAGGCGGACGTCAACGGTGCGCCCGGCCTGGTCTTCCACGGCCCGGACGGACCTTTGATGGCGGTCACCGTGGACGCCGATGACCGGGGCCGGGTCACGGAGATCCATGTGGTGGTCAACCCGGACAAGCTGCGGGCCCTGGCGGCCGGACGCCGCCTCACCCGCTGAGGGGGCGCGGTCAGCGGTCGGCGTGCCGCTTCTTGGCGCCGAGCAGACGGGGCGGCGTCCCCGCCGTGGTGGCGGGGGTGGGCACCGGGCGGACGGTGGCGTAGTCGCCGTCGTACCCGCCCGGTGCCTCCGTGATCTCGCCGGTCGGGACGAGCCGGATGACGTAGGACTCGCTCGCCCACCGCTCCAGCTGGCCTTCGTGGGTCGGCGCGTTGAGCCGTTCCTTGGCCAGCAGCGGCGCCACCTCGTTCCACAGATCGCCGCCCGGCTCGACGTGCTCGCACGCCGCCACCCACGACAGCAGCCGCCCCCCCTTGTCCTTGCTGCGCACCGTCACCGGCACCCGGTCCGCCTCGGGCAGGCCGGGCAGCGGCTGCTCGCCCTCTCCGCCGGTGAGGACGTAGGCGGCGCCGTCGTGCCAGACATGCCAGGCCGCCCGGGGCTGGGGCAGCCCGGGGAGCGTCAGCCACACCAGCGCGGACTTCTTCATCGCCTCTTCGATGAGCGCGGCCGTCACCTCTGCCATGTGTCGAACCCTAACCCCAGGGTCTGGCTCCGGCGGGCGGGAGCCCTGGGGCATGGTTTCGGCGGGTCGCCGGCGCGTTCACCGTGCCGTCCGAGTGGCCGCACCTGCCCCCGGACGTCGGGTGGCGCGCCGGTTCACAGGCCGCGCAGGAAGCGGGCGGCGATCGGGGCCGCCGCCTCGGCGCCGGTGCCGCCGCCCTCCACGATGACGGCGAACGCCACGTCCTTGCGGTAGCCGACGAACCAGGCGTGCGTCGGGGGCTTGTCGCCAGAGCCGAACTCGGCGGTGCCGGTCTTGCCGGCGGTGCCGGACGGGAAGCCGACCCCGGCGGCGGTGCCCTCGCTGACCACGGCGGGCATGAGGCTGCGCAGCGCCCGCGTGACGCCGCTCTCCAGCGGGCGCGGCCGCTCGGGCTTGCGGCCCTTGGCGTCCAGCGCCTGCGGGGCGTCGGCGGCCGGGACGAGCCGGGGCGAGCGCCAGGTGCCGTCCGCGGCGGCGGCCGCCACGGAGGCCATGTTCAGTGGGCTGGCCAGCACCTGGCCCTGCCCGAACGACGCGGCGGCCAGCGCGGTGGCGTCCTTGGTCGAGGGGAAGGCGCCGCGCACGGCGGGCAGCCCGCCGATGATGGGGGCGCCGAACCCGAACATGTGGGCGACCTGGGCCAGCCGCTCCTCGCCGAGCCGGTCGACCGCCATCCGCGCGAACGTGGTGTTGCACGAGTGGGCGAAGGCGTCCCGGAAGGAGACGGTGCCGTAGTCCTTGTGCTCGGAGTTGCGGAAGGAGCGGCCGCCCACGTTGGTGGTGGCCGGGCACGCGACCGAGGAGGACGGCGACACCCCGTCGGCCACCAGAGCGGCGGCCGTGATGATCTTGAAGGTGGAGCCGGGCGGGTACTGCCCCATCAGCGCCCGGTTGTAGCCGCCGGGCTTGTTGGCGACCGCCAGGATCTCCCCGGTGGCGGGTCGTACGGCCACCAGCGAGGCGGGCTTGTCCACGTCGGCCAGCGCCTCCCCGGCCGACTGCTGCACGGCCGGGTCGATGGTGGTGCGCAGTGGCGCGCCCTCCTTGCCGCCGAACCGCTGCAGGGTCTTGACCACGCCGCCCTCGCCGTCGACGATCTGAACGGCGAGGGCGGGCGTCCCGGCCAGCCGCTTCTCGTACTGCTGCTGCAGCCCGGAGGTCCCGGCCGGGTCACCCTCCCGGTAGGGCGCGCCGAGCTGCTTGGCCTGCTCGGCGGTCAGCTTGCCGACGGCGCCGACCAGTTGCTGCACCGAGCCGGAGGAGTGCCCGAGCAGCGAACTGCCCTCGGCGGACAGGATCGGCGCCCGGTCGGGCCAGGCCCGGGAGGCGCGCAGCCGCTGCCCGTCCTTCAGGTCGGGGTGCAGCACCCGCGTGTTCCAGTCGACCCGCCACGCGCCGTCCCGCTGTACGAAGGGCAGCGCGGCCTGGTAGGCCCAGGTCCGGTCGCCGGCCAGTGTGATCTTGGCCTCATAGGCGCCGCCGGCGACACCGTCCTTGGCGTCGCCGAGCGAGGCCAGAGTGAACATCCAGCGGGCGGCCCCCAGGTCGTCGCGCAGCCGCCGGTGCCGCTCGGCGAAGTCGGCCGGCGGGTCGTCCACCAGGGCCTGCATCGCGGCGTAGTCGCCGCGCTGCCAGGCGTCCAGATACCGCCGTGCAGTCTCCTGCGGGCCCCCGTCGCCCCGCAGGAACCACCACAGGCTCGTCCCCACGAGCACCGCCACGGCCGCGACGGCCACGGCCGCATGGGATCGGCGCATGTCGTACCCCCCTAGCGTCGCATCTCCCCACAGCAGACCAGCCGACCGGCCATGATGTCCAAGTGCATATCTCCGGTAGATCGATATGAATACCGATATAGTCCCTGCTCGTGAATCTGGTGGGGCATCTGGAGTGCTTCGTGGCCGTAGCCGAGGAGCTGCACTTCGGCCACGCGGCCGAGCGGCTCGGCATGGCTCAGCCGCCGCTGAGCCAACGCATCCAGCGGCTGGAGCGGGAACTGGGCATCCGGTTGTTCGACCGGTCCAGCCGTCATGTCGAGCTGACCCCGCCCGGGCGGCTGCTGCTGGAGGAGGCCCGTGACATCCTCGCCCGCGTGGATCGGATCTACTCGCTGGCCGCCCGCGCCCGGCTGGGCGCGGTGGGCACCGTGCGCGCCGGGCTGCCGGCCGGCCTGGGCGGCCCGGTGCTGGCCGCGCTGATTGAGGGGTTCCGCGAGCACTGCCCCGACCTGCGGCTGGAGCTGCGCGAACTCGGCAGCGCCGAGCAGGGGCGCGCGCTGACCGAGGGCGCGCTGGACGTGGGCGTGCTGCGCCATCCCTGTGACGTGCGGGACCTGGAACTGGGTCCGATGCTGCTGCAGCCCGTCGGCGCGGTGCTGCCCGCCGGCTCGCCGCACGGCGCGCGGGCCGCGCTGCACCCGGCCGACCTGGCGGGCCGGGAGGTGGTGCTGTTCCCGCGCGAGGACGCGCCCGGCGCGCACGACGAACTGCTGGCGGCCTGCCGCCGGCACGGCCTCGACCCGTCCGCCGTGCACGAGGCCCGGCACCCGCAGTTCGCCCTCGGTCTGGTGCTGGCGGGCACCGCCGTGGCGCTGACCCCGCGCACCGAGGACGCCGAGGGCGCCGTCTGGCGGCCGTTCGCCGGCGACCCGCTGGCCCTGCGCACCTCGTGCGCCTGGCCCCGGGGCCGCCGCGACCCCGTCCTGGAACGCGCGGTCGAGCACTTCACCTCGATCGCCACCGGGGTGCTGCGCCGGCACGCCGGCATGGTCCCGCTCGACCGCAGCACCGCCCGCCGGGTCGTGGCCCGCCCCTCCTCGGGGTTCCTGGCGTGAGCGGGATCGAGGAGCGCATCGAGCGGGCGTTCCGGGACGCCGGCGTCGTCGGGTGCCTGGCCGCGATCGACCTGGACGACGGGCGGCTGGTCGGGGTACGCGCCGACCGGCCGGTGGTGATCGCCTCGGTGCTGAAGGTGCCGCTGCTGGTGGCGCTGCACCGGCAGGCCGCCGCCGGGATCGTCGACCTGTCCGAGCAGGTCGTGCTGCGCCCCGGCGAGCGCACCACCGGCCCGACGGGCGTGGCGGTGCTGCAGGACGAGGTGCGGATGTCGCTGCGCGACCTGGCCGCGATGATGATCACCGTCAGCGACAACGCCGCCGCCGACACGTTGTTCGCCCGGGTCGGGGTGGAGACCGTCAACGCGGTGCTGGCCGAGCTGGGCCTGCACCGCACCCACATCCCCGGCTGCTGCCGGGAGCTGTTCGACACGCTGCTGGCGGACGCCGGGGTGGACGGGATGGACGAGCTGTGGGCGGTGCTGGACGAGCCGGGGCTGATGGCCCGGCTGCGGGCGCTGGACCCGGCCCGCACCGCCCGCAGCACCCCCGAGGAGATCGCCCAGCTGTTCGCGGCGATCTGGCGGGACGAGGCGGCGCCGGCGGCCGAGTGCGCCCGGATGCGGCGGCTGTTCGGGCTGCAGGTGTGGCCGCACCGGCTGGCTTCCGGCTTCCCGTTCGACGACGTGCAGGTGAGCGGCAAGACCGGCACGCTGCCGACGATCCGCAACGAGGCCGGGGTGGTGGAGTACCCCGACGGCGGCCGGTACGCGGTGGCGGTCTTCACTCGCAGCCTGAGCACCGCCTCCGTGCTGCCCCGGGCAGACGCGGTGATCGGTACCACCGCCCGGATGGCCGTCGAGCACCTGCGCGCACCCGGCGGATAACGGATGGGTAGCATCCGGGCATGCGCTCGCGTCGTTCGACTCTGGCGGTCCCCGCCAGCAACCCCCGGTTCATCGAGAAGGCCCAGGGCCTGCCCGCCGACGAGATCTTCCTGGACCTGGAGGACGCGGTCGCCCCGGCCGCCAAGGAGGAGGCCCGCAAGAACGTGGTCGCCGCGCTCAACGAGGGCGACTGGGGCGAGCGGGTCCGCGTGGTGCGCGTCAACGACCTGCGGACCCACTGGACCTACCGGGACGTGATCGAGGTCGTGGAGGGCGCGGGCGCCGACCTCGACTGCGTGCTGCTGCCCAAGGTCCAGGGGCCCGACGACGTGCGGTGGCTGGACCGGTTGCTCACCCAGATCGAGACCACCATGGGGTACGAGGTCGGCCGGATCGGCATCGAGGCGCAGATCGAGGACGCCCGCGGCATGGTCGGCATCGACGCCATCGCCGCCTCCTCGCCCCGGCTGGAGACGCTGGTGTTCGGGCCGGGCGACTTCATGGCCTCGATCAACATGCGGACGCTGGTGGTGGGGGAGCAGCCGCCCGGCTACACCGAGGGCGACGCCTACCACTACATCCTGATGCGCATCCTGATGGCCGCCCGCGCCCATGACCTGCAGGCCATCGACGGGCCCTACTTCAACGTCCGCGATGTGGACGCCTTCACCCGGGTGGCGCGGCGCTCGGCGGCGCTCGGCTTCGACGGCAAGTGGGTGCTGCACCCGTCCCAGGTCGAGGCGGCCAACGAGGTGTTCTCCCCGGCCCAGGAGGACTACGACCACGCCGAGCTGATCCTGGACGCCTACGAGTACTACACCACCGTGGAACGGCGCGGCGCGGCCATGCTCGGCGACGAGATGATCGACGAGGCGTCCCGCAAGATGGCCCTGGTGATCGCGGCCAAGGGACGGGCGGCGGGGCTGTCGCGCACCAGGTCCTTCGAGCCGCCCGGGAACTGAACTCCGCATACCATTCGTCCGACAGGCGATGGTGACCGGGCGTCAGGGGCAGGGAGTAGGGCGTGACCGATGAGGGGGACATGCAGGGCCGGCCGCCGACCGACCCGGTGCAGTCACCGCGGGAACGGCCCCAGGGTGCGGCGGAGCCGTCCGATGACCTGACGAAGCCCGCCGCCGTCTCGTCGAGGCCCCGCCCGGACTTCGCGCCGCCGCTGGAGTCGCCTCCCGTCCCACCGGGCCACCCCGGAAATGCCGGGCACGCCGGGCCGCCGCCGTACGGACAGTCGTCGTACGGGCAGCCTTCGCCCGGTCCGACTCCGTACGAACAGACCTCGTACGAACAGACCTCGTACGGCCCGCCTTCGTCTGATCCACCGCCGTACGGGTCACCTCCGTACGGTCCGCCCCCGTACGGGCCGGGTCTTTACGGGCAGCCGCCGTACGGGCAGCCGCCGTACGGGCAGCCCCCGTATGGACAGCCGCCGTACGGGCCGCCGCAGGTCAGGCGGCCCTGGGTGGTGGAGGCGCCCCCGGGCACCCCGTACCACCGGCTGGCCCGCACCCCTGCGCAGCGCTGGTGGCGGCCGATCGCGGGCACCGTGGCGATCCTGCTGTCCGGGCTGGCCGCGATCGTGCCCATCATGGTCGCCTGGGTCCTCGTCGAGTCCCTGACCAGCGGTGTGAGCGTGGTGCGGGTCGCCGAGGTGGCGGGCGAGGCGGACGGCCCGCTGCTGCGCGACTCCAACGCCGAGCTGGGCTTCACCCTGGTCAGCGTGGCGGTCTTCCTGCCGTTCATCCTGCTGGCCGCCTGGGCGTTCCAGCGCCGCCGGCCTGGCAGCCTGTCCTCGGTCACCGGCCGGCTGCGCTGGCGCTGGCTGCTGGTGTGCGCGGGGCTGTCGGTGCTGACCAGCCTGGTGTCGTTCGGATGCGCCTGGCTGGCGAGCCTGCTGGTGGACCGGCCCGCCCCCGAGGAGGGGGCATGGGTCGGCTGGGGCGCCTTTGCGGTGCCGCTGCTGATCGTGGTGCTGCTGGTGCCGTTTCAGGCGACCGCCGAGGAGTACTTCTTCCGCGGCTGGCTGCTGCAGTCCATCGGCGGTTGCACGCTGGAGACCCGTACCGGCCGGGTCGCCCGCGCGCTGAGCCCGGTGTTCCGCACGCCCTGGCCGGCGATCTGCATCGGCGGGCTGGCCTTCGTGTCGGTGCACGGCTACACCGGCTGGGGGATGGTCGCCATCTTCGGCTTCGCGGCGATCACCGGCTGGCTGACGGTGCGCACCGGCGGGCTGGAGGCGGCGATCGCCATCCATGTGGTCAACAACGTGGTGGCGTTCCTGCTCCCGGCCGCGGTCGGGCAGCTCAGCCTGGAGCAGGGCGACATCCCCTGGCCGTACGTGCTCGCCGACCTCGCGCCGCTGCTGCTGTACGCCGCCCTCGTCGCCAGGCTGGCCCGCCGACGGGAGCTGGAGACGGTCAGCCCCCCGGCCGCCGGTCCCGTGCCCGTCGCCGCGTAGCGCCCTGCCCGGCCGGACCCGGGTGGGATCGGCCGGGGCTCGGCGGGAGATCCTTGCCGCAGTGGGCGACTTCGCCGACGCGGAGGTCCTGCCGTCCGCTCATGGGGACGCCGGACCGGTCAGTCCGCCGGGCGCAGCGGCTCGCCGAACTCCCAGCCCCGGGCCAGCAGCTCGTCGATCGCGTCGACGGCCGTGGCCAGGCGCCGCTCATGCGGCCCGGACACCACCAGATGCGGCAGGTCCCGGCGGTCCAGTTCATCGCGGAACCGCTGGGCCATCGCGTCGCGGATCTTCTCCCCGTCCCGCCAGCCGTCCTGCTCGAACGGCACACCGGCGACGTCGGTGAGGATCCACAGATGGTGCGGCGCCCGCTCGTGCAACCGCTCCACCTCCGGGGAAAGCGATCCCAGGTACCGCTCGTGCCACAGCGAGGTGGCCAGGGCGTCGGTGTCGCACACCAGCAGCGGTGAGCCGGACCGCGCGGCGGCCTCCTCCAGCGCGAGGTGCCGCTCGGCGATCAGCGTGAACTCCTCCGTGGACCACGGCAGATCCCCGATCCACAGCGACGGGTCGTCCCGGCGGGCGACGGCGAGCTTCTCCTCGCAGTACGTCCGGCCGTACTCCGGCACCCACCGGGTCGCCGCCCACACCCCGCCGCGCGCCGCGTAGTGCGCCGCCAGCGCGCGGGCCAGGGTGGTCGTCCCGGACGACTCGGCACCGGCCACCACCACCCGGCGGGCCAGGTACCCGCGCACCGGCGGCGACAGCCACTGCCAGCAGCCCGCCGGGTCTTCGCGCACCCGCGTGCCGCTGACCGGGAAGCGGTCGCGGGGCGGGTCCACCGGCACATGCACGGCCGACATCCGGCGGGCCAGTTCGGGGCCGTACGGCTCGGAGCTGAACACCGCGTCGACGGCCGGCGGCCGCACTCCGAGCCCGTGGCCGAGCGCCAGGCCGTCCCGGAAGATCGCCACATGGGCCGCCCAGACGTCCGGCGAGCCGTAGTCGATCTCGACGTCGTCCACCACCGGGACGATCTCCACATGCGGCTGCGGATGAGCCTCCCGCAGCCAGGCCGCTCGCAGCGCCAGCGGGACGGTCTCCACGGTGGCGGCCGCCACCACCACGGTGACCCGCTCGCACGCCCCGGCCGCGGTGTCGATCAGGTGGTGGTGGCCGGCGTGCGGCGGATAGAACTTCCCGATCACCATCCCGTGCCGGAAGGCGCGCCCGGCCGTCATCGGGCGGCCTCGGCCGGCTGCGCGCCCCGGTGCGCCCGCCAGTCGCCGCGCCAGGCCAGCAGCCCCAGCACGCACAGCGTCAGGAAAACCACGTACAGGGCGCTGGTCAGGTACAGCTCCTTGTAGGCGTACAGCGGGATGTAGACCAGGTCGGCGGTGATCCACAACCACCACGACTCCAGCCGCTTGCGGCACTGCCCGTAGGTGGCCATCAGCGACAGCGCGGTGGTCAGGGCGTCCCAGAACGGCACCGTCGAGTCGGTCCAGGTGTGCAGTACCCAGGTCATCGCGGCGGTGGCGGCCAGCCCGGCGGCCAGCAGCCCGCCCCATTCGGGGGCCGAGGTGCGGGTGACCACCAGCCGGGTGCGGTCCTGCCCGCCGTACAGCCACGCCCACCAGCCGTAGGACTGCAGGACGACGTAGACGATCTGGAGGGTGGCGTCCGCGTACAGCCCGCCGTCCAGGAACACCAGGCCCAGCAGGACCACGTTGGCGATGCCGATGGGCCAGTTCCAGATGTTCTGCCGCACCACCAGCCAGACGGTGACGGCGCCGGTGACGAAGCCGAGCAACTCCGCCCGGCTGGTCGGCACGGTGCCCAGGTGAAAGGCCGGTCGCAGCAGGGGTTCCAGCAGGTCGTGCAGGGACACGGGCGCCTCCGAGGTTAATCGTCAAAGAGACGATAACAGTCAGGAGGGCAGCAGGTCCCACGCGGTGAGGGCTTCCAGCAGCCCCGCGGTGGTGGGCAGCCCGCGCAGCTCTTCGGCGGTGACCCAGCGGGCGTCGGCGGCGTCGTCGCCCGCCCGCAGGGTGCCTCCCGTCGCCTCGGCCACGTAGTCGTGGATCTCGTACGTCACGTTCTCGGGCCCCGGCCTGCGCACCACCCCGGCCGGCCCGCCGACCCGTACCGCCAGGCCCGTCTCCTCGTGCAGCTCCCGGACCACGGCGGCGGCGTCGGACTCGCCGGGCTCCACCCGCCCGCCCGGTATCGACCACAGGCCCTCGCCCGGCGGGTGGCCACGGCGGATCATCAGCAGCCGGCCCGCCTCGTCCCGGACGATCGCGCCCACGCAGCGCACGGTCCTCATTGTTCTATTGTCCGGGTCAACGGGAGCCATAGCCGTCGTCAAGGCACTTGACTCGGTCACGTCCGCGGACAACCGTAAGTTCTCGTGAGGGTCGAGCCCACCTGCCCGCGGTGCGACAGGCCGCTGCACGGGCCGGGGGCCGGGTCCGGCGAGTGGACCTGCCCCGTGCACGGTGCCGTGCTGCCGAGGCAGCCTGCCCGGCCGCCGTCCCCCGAAGGGCTGGCCGCCGCCCTGCACGACGCCCGGGTTCCGCTGTGGATGCCCTGGCCGCTGCCGCCCGGCTGGCTGGTCACCGGTTTTCTGAACGTGGGCGACGAGCGCAGCGGCGCACGCGCCTGCGCCGTGGCGGTCTCCGGCCCCGCCCTGCTGCAGGGGACCGCCGACATGCTGCTGATCGCCGAGGAGCCCGGAGTGGGGCTCGGCGCCTGGTACGCGGGGCTGGAGGAGGTCGACCCGGGCAGAAGGATCGGCGACGGCCCCCCGCACGCCAAGGTTGAGATCCAGGCCACCGGGACGCGCCCTCACCAACTGCCCCTGTGGGCCCTGACGGGAGGCCGCGACCGGGCGGTCTACATCGGCGAGGCGATGGGCAACTGGCTGTGGATCGTGCTGTGGCCCGCCGACGCGGGGGTCCTCATGGTCGACGAGCTGCACCTGATCGACCTGCGTGAGCCCGGCATGGACCTAGACCTGCCGTACGGCGTCTTCTGCTCCCGCCTGGAGGAGTAGCCGAGCTCTTCGACGGCCACGGGACCCCGGCGAACGGATAGGGTCTGAGCCGTGGACGCGCGTATCGAACAGGTGGTGTCGAAGGGCAAGTGCACCCTGGACGACACCGAGTACGAGGTCGAGAGCAACACCTACATCGTCGGGGACGACGACGAGGTCATCGTGATCGACCCGGCCCATGACGCCGAGGGCGTTCTCAAGGCGGTCGGCGACCGGGAGGTCATGGCGGTCATCTGCACTGACGGCCTCGACTCCCACCTGAACTCCGTGCTGGAGGTGGCGGCCGCCGGGGAGGACGACGAGGAGAACTGGGCCCCGATCGCCCTGCACCGCAACGACCGGATCCTGTGGCGGGACTACTTCGCGCAGCTCGCCAAGGAGGAGGACGACCCGGAGGACGCCAAGGCGCTGCGCTCGCTGGAGCCCGACATCTGGCTGGAGGACGGCGGCGTCTTCGAGATCGGCGGGGTCCAGCTGGAGATCCAGCACACCCCCGGGCACACCCCGGGCAGCGTGATCGTCTACTGCGAGCAGCTGAGCGTGCTGTTCTCCGGCGACACCCTGCACCGCGGCCGGCCCGGCTCGGTCGGTGGGGTCTTCTCCGACCTGCGCAGGCAGCTCAACTCGATCGGCTCGCTGCTGACCCCGCTGCCCAAGGACATCCGGGTGCTGCCCGGCCAGGGCGGGGAGACCACGGTCGGCGACGAGGACGCCCGCTGGGAGAGCTGGGGCGCCCTCGCCAGGGAAACCGACGACTGACGGGCTCCCTGCGGTGGCGGAACAGCTCGGTTTCGAGGGGATGCCGCAGCGGCTGTATCCGTGCACGCCGTCGCGGCTGAACACCTGGCTGGACTGCCCCCGGCGGTACCGGATGACCTATCTGGACCGTCCGGCGCCGCCCAAGGGCCCGCCCTGGGCGCACAACAGCCTCGGCATCAGCGTGCACAACGCGCTGGCCGCCTGGTGGCGGCTGCCCCTGCCCGAACGCACCGCCGAGATGGCCGGGACGCTGCTGCTGCGGGGCTGGCTCACCGAGGGCTACCGGGACGCCGAGCAGTCGGCCGCCTGGCGGGAGCGCGCCCGCGCGATGGTGGAACGGTACGTCTCCCGGCTCGACCCGGCCGACGAGCCGCTGGGCGTGGAACGCACGGTCGCCGCCAAGACCGCCCGCATCGCGATGCAGGGCCGTATCGACCGGCTCGACGCCCGGGGCGGCGAGCTGGTGGTGGTCGACTACAAGACCGGGCGGCGCGAGCCCACCGCCGACGACGCCCGCAGCTCCCTGGCCCTGGCCCTCTACGCGGTCGCCGCGTCCCGGGTGCTGCGCCGCCCGTGCCGGACGGTCGAGCTGCACCACCTGCCGACCGGCACGGTCGCCGCCTGGGAGCACACCGACGACTCGCTGGACCGCCACGTCCGGCGCGCCGAGCAGATCGCCGCCGAGGCGTCCGCGGCAGACGAGGCGTACCGCGGCGATCTGGCGCCCGCGGCCTCGAAACGCCGCCTCGCCGGCGAGGAGGGCATCGACCACTCGCCCTTCGACGAAGTGTTCCCACCGCGGCCCGGGAACCTGTGCGCCTGGTGCGACTTCAACCGGCACTGCCCCGAGGGCAGGCAGGCGGCCGCGCCCAAGGAGCCGTGGGCCGCGGTGACCGCCGCCGAGGAGCCGTCCTGAGTCCTGACCTCGTTTGCGGACATGCGCGGATGCTCTGGTGTGGTTCTCCAGGCCCATCGCGGAGGTCGGGGTTTCTCCGCGAGGGACAGGCCAGGTGAGCGCGATGGTCCGGCGCCGTCCCGGAACGGTCAGGCGCCGGTGAGGGCGGTGCGGTGGGCCGGCCAGCGGCGCGGGTCGCGCAGCCCGATCAGGCCCCTGCTGAGGTCGTAGCCCTCAGCCGCCAGCCCGGTCCGGGCCCGCTCCAGCATGTCCCGGGTGGGCTTCATGAACGAGTAGTCGTGCAGGCTCTCGGGCACGGAGTTCATCGCCAGCCGGAACGACCGCAGCGCGGTGGTCACGGCGGCCTGCGGGACCTCCGGCAGCAGCCCGTACATCCGCCGCGCCCACGCCGGCAGCGTGTAGTAGCACAGCGCGCCGAACGGGAAGTAGGCCGGCCTGCCCGCCGAGAGGAACTTCAGCCTCTCCGGCAGCTTGGGCCACAGCAGGAACTTCACCGTCTCCAGGGCTTCGTCGGTGGCGCGCAACTGGGGCCGCATCTCCTCGAAGTACGCCTCCATCTCCGCGACGCTGCCCGGCACGTCCTCCTCGTGCAACCCGACGTAGGTGGCGGTCCTGCGCTGCTCGGCCAGGTACCGGTCGGCCATCGCGTCGGTCAGGGGGAGCCCGGCCCGCCGGGCGACCTCCAGGTAGGAGCAGACCTCGGCGCAGTGCACCCACAGCAGCAGTTCGGGCTGGTCCAGCCGCTCGACCCGGCCGGTGTCGTGGTCGAGGATGCGCAGCCGGCGGTGGATTCCGCGCACCTTGGCGCCGAGCTCCGCGATCTCCTCCGGAGTGCCGAACGTGGCGACGCCCACGAAGTCGGCCGTGCGCTGGAGGCGGCCGAACGGGTCCTCCTGGAAGTTGGAGTTCTGCCACACCCCCCACATCGCCTTGGGGTGCAGGGCCTGCAGCATGAGGCCGCGCACTCCGCCGACCCACATGGAACGGTCGATCTGGATCCGCCAGGTGACACTCTCGGGGGGCTGGACCGTCACCGCCATGGAGACCTCCGGTGTTCGGGACCGTGAGACGAAGCGCAGTAAGTGTATCGTTACATGCGACAAATCCCGTCTCATGTGACAGGCCTCATAGCGAAGGCATAAAGCTCGTCGGAGCCACACAGAAGACGTGCAGCTCGTCGGAGCCGCACGGAAGCCCAGCTCTGCCGGAGCCGTACCGGAGACGGGAGAGCCCGCGAGCAGAGGTTCCGCTCGCGGGCTCGGGGGCGGTGGGACCGCCGGGAGGTCAGCGGCCGGCGGCCGGCCGGCACTCGGCCCGGCGCCAGAAGTCCGCCAGGGCGCTGGCGGTGGTCTCCGGGGCCTCCACGGCCGGGGAGTGCGCCGCGCTCGGGATCACCACCTTGGACGCACCCAGCCGCTCGGCCATCTCCGCCTGGGCCTGCGGATCCCAGGCGTTGTCGTCCTCGCCGTACAGCACCAGCACCGGCAGGCCGGTCTCGACGGCCGTCTTGGCCAACTCGTCCACCCGGTCCGGGCAGACCAGGATCTCCTGGGCCATGCCCAGCAGGCCGTGCACGGAGTTGCTCAGCATCCGCCTGCGCAGGAAGACGAGGATCTCCTCCGGCACCTGCCTGGCCACCGCGTCCGGCTCCAGGTGCAGTGTCCACATCTGGTCGATCCCGATCCGCGGCAGGGTGGCCAGCAGCGCGCCGGCGTCGGCGGCGCGGGGCCCGGAGATGGCGCCCGGACCCGAGCTCATCAGCGTGTACGTCAGGGGGCGGGCGCCGGCGGTCAGGATCGCCTCACGGGTCACCAGCCCGCCGAAGGAGTGCCCCACCAGATGGGCCGGCTCGGGGCCGAGGGCCTCCAGCAGCGCCGCGATGTCGGCGCCCAGCGCGGCACAGGTGTAGGCGGCCGGGTCGTCGGGCCCCTCGGTCTCGTACTGGCCGCGCATGTCGATGGCCACCACCCGCCGGCCGGTCCGCGCAAGGGTCGGCAGCACGGCGATGAAGTCCTCCTTGCTGCCGGTGAGGCCGGGCACCAGCAGGGCGGGACAGCGTTCGGGTACACCGGAGCCGGGAAGGGCCTCCAGCGCGGCGAACGTCCCGCGGGAGGTCGCGATGCCCGTCCGGCGCACATCAGGGGGCAGGGTCAGGAACCGGGGCGTACTCACAGGCCGCCAGCATACCCAGCCCCGGGCAAGGGCCCGGCAGCCGTTTTACCTGGGGTTCGCCCGCCTGTGACCTGCGTGGTCCTGATGCCGCGGGCCGGGCGTCCGTACCCTGGGGACGGTGCGAGCCCTTGGACCCCCCGCGATCTCCGCCCATCGCCGTGCCCATGACGGCGCCTTCGAACGGGCGGCCGGCCTCGGCGTGGAGTACGTGGAGATGGACGTACGCCGGACCGGCGACGGGGAACTCGTCGTCCACCACGACCGCATCATCGGCGGGCTGCCGCTGGGGCGCTGCACCTACCAGCGGATCCTGGCGGCCGGGACGGGGCGGGTGCCGCTGCTCCGGGACGCCCTGGCGGCCATCGCGGGCCGTGCGATGGGCCATCTGGACCTCAAGGAACCCGGCTGCGAGCACGAGGCGGTGGAGCTGGCACTGCAGCGGCTGGGCCCGGGCCGGTTCGTGGTGACCACCCGGTACACCCAGTCCATCCGGCTGATCAAGCGCGACTTCCCCGAGGTGCGCACGGCGCTGTCGCTGGGACGCGCGCTGTGGGAGCGGGGAGCGGTCCGCGACCTGTCCCCGCTGTCACTGGTCCGCGGGTGCGGGGCGGACATGGTGGCGCTCAACCACCGGCTGGCCAGGATCGGCGTGCTGCGGCAGTGCGCCCGCGCCGGATTCCCGGCCATGGTGTGGACGGTCAACGCCGAGCCGCTGATGCGCCGCTTCCTGACCGACCACCGGGTGGCCGTACTGATCACCGACCGCCCCGAACGGGCCCTGGCCCTGCGGTCGGGGACGCCGTGACCCTGTGGCCGGAGCCCGGCCACATGATCACGTCGAGTCCGGGAGTCAGCCGGTCCGGTCGCCGGTGGGCCGGCCGCCCCGGGTGCGCCGCCGGGAACGGCCGCGCTGCCGCTGCGGAGCCTGAGCCTCGGCGATCGGGTCGTGGTCGGTCCCGCCGCCCGGCGGCGGCTGGAAGGTGACCAGGGGGACACCGGTGACCGCGTCGGTCGGCGGCACGATCGGCTCGGGCGCCGGGGCCACGGGGACGGCCGGGACCTCAGGGGCCTCGGAGGCCTGGTCCGGCGCGGCGTCGGCAGGCCGCTCAGCGGCCCGCTCGTCCGGCTGTGCGGCGGGCTGTGCGGCCGGCTGCTCGGCGGCGGCCGGTTCGGCGCCCTGCTCGGCGTCCTGGTCGGCGGTCGACTCGACCGGCCTGCCGCTGCGGGTGCGCACCCGCTTGCGGTTGCGCTTGCGGGCGCGCGGCCGCTCCCGGTCCTGCTCGCGGTCCCGGTCCCGGTCCCGGTCCCGGTCCCGGTCGCGAGAGCGGGTCTTGCCGGTCTCGCCGATGTCCTCCAACTCCTCGGCGGCCAGCCCGGCGCGCTCGCGCCGCTCCTTGGGCAGCGTGCCGGTGATGCCCGCCGGGATGGCCAGCGCCTCGTGGAGGTGGTCGGAGGTGGAGTAGGTCTCCTGCGGCTCGGCGAACGGCAGGTCCAGCGCGCTGTTGATCAGCTTCCAGCGCGGCAGGTCGCTCCAGTCCACCAGGGTGACCGCGATGCCCTCCTTGCCCGCGCGGCCGGTACGGCCGATGCGGTGCACGTAGGTCTCCGCCGAGTCCGGGCACTCGTAGTTGACGACGTGGGTGACGTCGTCCACGTCCAGCCCGCGGGCGGCGACGTCGGTGGCCACCAGCACGTCGATCTTGCCGGAACGGAACGCGCGCAGCGCCCGCTCGCGCTGGCCCTGCCCCAGGTCGCCGTGCACGGCGGCGGCGGCGAACCCGCGCTTGGACAGGTCGGCGGCGACCCGGTCACAGGCCCGCTTGGTCTGGCAGAACACCATGGTCAGCCCGCGGCCCTCGGCCTGCAGCAGCCGGGCCAGCATCTCCGGCTTGTCCATCTGGTGGGCCTGGAAGACGTGCTGGACGACCTGCGGGGTGGCCTCCGACTCGGCGTGCGACTCGGCCCGCACGTTGGTGGGCCGGGTCAGGTAGCGCCGCGACAGCGCCACGATCTCGCCCGGCATGGTGGCCGAGAACAGCATGGTCTGCCGTTGGTCCGGGACCTGCTCGATGATCCGCTCGATGTCGGGCAGGAAGCCCAGGTCGAGCATGCGGTCGGCCTCGTCCAGCACCAGCATCTCGACCTGCGACAGGTCCAGGTGCCGCTGGCGCACCAGGTCCAGCAGCCGGCCCGGGGTGCCGACGACGACGTCCACGCCGTCGCGCAGGGCCTGGATCTGCGGCTCGTAGGCCCGGCCGCCGTACACCGCCAGCACCCGGGTGCCCAGCTTGCCGCCGGCCACCAGCAGGTCGTCGGTGACCTGCGAGGCCAGCTCACGGGTCGGGGCCAGCACCAGCCCGCGCGGGGTCTTGCCGCCGTGCTCGATGCGCTGCAGCAGCGGGATCCCGAACGCGAGGGTCTTGCCGGTGCCGGTACGGGCCTGGCCGATGATGTCGTGCCCGCCGAGCCCGATGGGCAGGGCCAGGGCCTGGATGGGAAACGCGTCGACGATGCCCTCGGACTCCAGGGCATCGGCTATCTCGGAGCGTACTCCGAGTTCACGGAAAGTAGTCAGGGCGTTCAGCCTCCGTCGTGCGGGGTCCTCACTCCCGGGTCCGCGCTCGGGTCCGCGCCTCGTCGGCGCGAACCTCCTCGCCTTTGCCGCAGGGCCGCGGATCTCACCATCGGTCGCGGCAGGACCTGTGCGTTCCTGCCGATCGCGTCCAGTGGCCGCGCCGACGCGCGGGAGGGACCAACCGTCAATCAGTACCTCGGCGACCGCTGTCAGGGGTAAGCACAATCACTGTTCGTGACTGCACGCGGTCACACTTTGCGACGCATAGTACCGGTCTTCGGTTCCTGACACCAATAGCCGTTCGGCTGTGCTAACGCTCGCGTGTCGCGGGTTATTCCGCGCCCGCCGCGTCCCGGGCCCCGCACGGCGTCCTCGCCGGACGGTCCGAAAGCTTCGAGGGACGTGATCGTGCGGTGCGCGATATCCCGAGAACATCCGAAAAGGCGGGCGCGATCTGTTGCGGCCCGGGCCGGCGATGGCCCTGGAAAGATCGTGGCCATGACGGACCAGTGGCGGCTCGACGGGTACGAGGAGATCCGCGAGCTGGGGGCGGGCGCGCAGGGCCGGGTGGTGCTGGCGCGGCGCCTGGGGTCGGGAGCCCATGTGGCGATCAAGTACCTGGCCCGCAGTGAAGGCGACGAGGAGGCCGTCGACCGGCTGCGGCAGGAGGCGGTCATGCTGGCCCGGGTGCCCGACCCCCATGTGGCGCGGCTCTACGAGTTCGTGGCGGGGGAGCGGGGCGCCGCGCTGGTGATGGAGGCCGTCCCCGGGGTCTCGTTGAAGGAACTGCTGGCGCGCCACGGGGCGATGCCCGCCGAGGCCGCGCTGGTGGTCCTCAAGGGCTCGCTGCTGGGGCTGGCCGCCGCGCACGCGGTGGGCGTGGTGCACCGGGACTACAAGCCCGCCAACGTGATGGTGCAGGCGGACGGGCTCAGCAAGCTGATCGACTTCGGCGTCGCGGCCGTGGTGGGCGCCGGCTCCCGGTCGGGCAGCCCCGCCTACATGGCGCCCGAGCAGTGGGAGGGGCGGCCCGCCGCTCCCGCCACCGACGTGTACGCGGCGACCTGCGTGTTCTTCGAATGCGTGACCGGTGCCAGACCGTTCACCGCAGACACCGTGGTGGCGCTGAGGCACCAGCACCTGACCGCCCCCGTCCCGGTGGAGGCCGTCCCCGAGCCGCTGCGGCCCCTGGTGGAACGCGGCATGGCCAAGGAGGGCGTCCGGCGTCCGTCCGGCGCGGCGGCGTTCGTGGCGGAACTGGAGGCGGTGGCGTCCGCGGCGTACGGCGCGGATTGGGAGCACCGGGGCATCCGCACGCTGGCCGCCGGAGCGGTGGCGCTGGCGGCGCTGTTCCCGCTGGGCGCGGCGGCCCTCGCCCCGGCCGTGGCCGGAGCGGCCGGAGCGGTGGGCGCCGGTGCGGCGAGCGCGACCTCGGCCGCCGGGGGCTCGGCCGTCGCCGCCTCCGCCGGGACCGGCCTGCTCGCCACGGCGGGAGCCAAGGTCACGATGGCCGTGGTGGGCACCGCGCTGGCGGTCGGCGCGGGCACGACGGCGGCCGTGGTGGCGGGCGGTGACGACGACGAGCCCGCCGCACCCGTCGTGCAGAACGTCAGCCTGAGCACTCCCGCCCTGGCCGACCGGACGCTGACGATCCCGGGAGGGCGGCGGTTCCTGGTGCGGGACGCTCGGTACGTGCAGGTGTCCGGGCACTCCGACCCGGCGGTCCAGCGGCAGATCAACGCGGCGCTGCGGCGCCCCCTGGACGCGGCGGTCCAGGCCGCTCAGCAGAGCGTGCGGCGGGACCCGCAGATGGGCCGCCCGGGGCCGGGCTGCCCCGGCGCGAGCCTGTCGTCCAAGGCGTTCCCCGGCCTGCGCAACTCCCGGCTGGTGTCCGTCCGCTACGAGCTGCGGGCCGGCTGGGTCTGCAACAGCGACTTCATCACCGACTGGGCGATCACCGTCACCGTCGCGCTCGACACCGGCAAGGCGCTGGGCCCGACCGACATGCTCACCCCGGCCGCCCTCACCCAGGCGGGGCTGAACGGGCTGTGGTCACGCGTCCCCAAGCCGGCGCCCACGCCCGATCCGCTCGGCGAGGAGTGCCGCCCGCCCGCCCGGCTCAGGCCCGCCGACCTGCGCCCCGCCGCGCAGGGCGTGGGCGACGCCCCCGTGGACCTCGGCCTCGCGAACGCCGGGATGACGTTCTCGGTGCCCACCACCGGCGGCCAGTTCTGCCAGTTCGAGACGTTCACCGTCCCGTACGACAGGGTGCGCGACCTGATGAGGCCGCAGTTCGCCGCGATGCTGTCCGGCGGGACGCCCGTCCCGAAGAGGTCCTGAGCCGGCGGGAGCGCCGGCTAGAGGGTGCCGAAGCCGACCGTGCGGTTCTCCTCCTCGCCGATCTCCAGGTAGCCGACCCGGGCCGCCGGGATCGCCACCCGGCCGCCGCGCTGGTCCCGCAGCACCAGGACGCCGTGCTCGGCGGCCAGCGCGTCGGTCAGGGCCCGCTCGACCTCGTCGGCCGACAGCGACGTCTCCACGACCAGCTCCTTGGGCACATACTGCACCCCGATACGTACCTGCACCATGCTCCCTTCGGCGGACTGTTCCGTTTCCGATGGTCGCACGCGCGGACCCGCGCGGGCCCGGCCGGCGATACGCCGGGAGCGTACGGCGGGGCCCGTGACCTCAGCGGGCCACCAGGAAGCGCCTCAGCCGGCCACCGGGAAGCCGGAGATGCCCCGCCAGGCCAGCCGGGCGATCAGCTTCTCGGCGGTGTCCTTGGGGATGGAGCGGTGCTGCGACAGCCAGTAGCGGGCGCTGACCTCGGCCATCCCCACCAGGCCCATGCCCAGCAGGAACGCCTCGTCGGAGGGCGCCTGGGTGTCCTCGGCGATCACTCTGGCGATCATCTCGGCGCACTGGTGGTTGGCCCGCTCCACCCGGGCCCGCACCGGCGCCACGTTGCGCAGGTCGGACTCGAAGACCAGCCGGTAGGCCTCGCCGTCCCCGGCCACGAAGTCGTAGAACGCCTGCATGCTGGCCTGCACGCGGCGCTTGTTGTCGGTGGTGGACTCCAGTGCCTCGCGCACGATCTTCACCAGCGCCTCGGCGTGCTCGTCCAGCAGCGCCAGGTACAGCTCCAGCTTGCCGGGGAAGTGCTGGTAAAGCACGGGCTTGCTGACGCCGGCGCGTTCGGCGATCTCGTCCATCGCGGCGGCGTGGTAGCCCTGGGCGACGAAGACCTCCTGGGCCGCGCCGAGCAGCTGCCGCCGGCGGGCCATCCGAGGCAACCTCGTGCCACGCGGGCGGGCGTCCGGGCTCGCGGTCACCACATTCTCCGATCGCTTCGTCGGGCGGCGCACGGGCGCCGCCTGGTGGGTCGATTGCATCATCCTACGCGCCGGTAACCTTGCCGGTCACCCAGGATCCGTGGCCGTGATCAGCCAGCCCGTCAACGGTAGTCGTCCTCATCGAGCTCCACGACCTGTTCCTGCTCGGTGACGTCAGCCTCGTTGGCGTCCAGCGGCACCTCCCGTGGCCAGGTCGGAACGTCCCTGGCGGCGCCGGCTGGAAGGCTCTGCTCGGTGGCGTCGGCCTCGTTGGCGTCCAGCGGCACCTCGGTCGGCCAGACCGGGCGGGCATCCCCAGCGCCCGCCGAAAGGTGTTGCTCGGTGGCGTCGGCCTCCGGCGCCTCGACGTCCTGTACGTCCATGTCGTCCATCTCGCTCATGAGACCCCCATCCCCCGCTTTCACAACCGCTCGGCGAGTTCGCGCAGCGGCACCTCGACGGCCTCGCCGTACGTCGGGAAGGCGTGCACGACGTCGGCGAGCACGCGCAGCGGCACCTGCGCCCGGATCGCCAACGCGATCTCGCCCATCCATTCCTCAGCGTACGGGCCGACGGCGGCGGCACCGGTCAGCAGACCGGTGGCCCGGTCGGCGTACAGTTCCACCCGGCCCTCCATCCGGCTGTCGATTCGGCCGCCCAGTCCGCCCAGGCCGCTGTCCTCCACCCTGCCCCGGGCGGTGGCTGCGAGATCGTACCCGGCCGACAGCAGGTCCAGTCCCGCTTTCTCGGCATGCCGCGGAGAGACCCCGATCGCGTACACCGATGGGGTGGTGAACAGCACCCGGGGGATCGCCCGGTAGTCGGCCTCCCGGCGCTTGCCGAGGACGTTGTCGACCACCACCCGGGCCTGGTAGGCGGCGGCGTGCGCGGTGCTGACGCCGGTCACCTCGCCGGCCGCCCACAGGCCCTCGGCGTCCGGCACCCGGCAGGTCTCGTTCACCGGCAGCGGCTCGCCTGGCGCCACCGTGACGCCCAGCGCCTCCAGGCCCAGATCCTCGGTGCGCGGGCGTCGCCCGGTGGCGACCAGGACCCGGTCGGTGTCGAGGGTGCCGCCGTCCGACAGCCACAGCCGCAGCCCCGTACGGGTGCGCTCCACCTTGGCCGGCTCGGTGCCCAGGCGCAGGTCCACGCCCATCCGGCGGAGCGCGCCGGCCAGGACCTCCCCGGTGAAGGCGGCCTCGTCGGCCAGCAGCCCCGGGGCGGTCTCGACCACGGCGACCTGGGAGCCGAACGCGGCGTAGATCTGGGCCAGCTCGCAGCCCACCCGGCCGCCGCCCAGCACCACCAGCCGGCGCGGCAGGTCGGGCACGGCCAGCGCCTCGTCGCTGGTCCAGATCGGGGCGTCGGCCAACCCCTCGACGCCCGGCACCACCGGCTCGCCCCCGGTGCACACGACCAAGTCGCCGTAGCCGTAGGCGGCGCCGTCCACCTCGACCGTCCCTGGCTCGGCGACCTGCCCGTAGCCGCGCAGCACCGTGACCCCTGCCTGCGCCAGCCGCGCCACCGCCGGCGCGTCGTCCAGCTCCCCGGTCAGCTCGTCACGCCGGACGATGGCCGTCTCCCAGGTCTCGCCCCGGCGGGCCGAGTGCAGCAGCGACTTGGACGGGATGGACGCGAAGTAGGGCGACTCCCCGCCGACCAGCCGGTTCTCCACCAACGCGACATGACGTCCCGCCTCCGCGAGCGCGCGGGCGGCCAGCTCGCCCGCCGTTCCCCCGCCCAGCACCACGACGTCGTAGTGCGGTTTCCTGGTCGCCGCCACCGCTTTCCCTCCACCTTCACCTCGTTGACCCCCGTGGGGCAATGGTGGCGGAATCGCGGCGCCGCTGCGTGCCCATTCGAACACATAACGCGCCGATCAAGGTGGGGCGCGCCGCGGCGGAACTCCGGCACGGCGCGGGCCGCCCGGCTCCCGCCGCACAGGCCCGATCGCCTTCCGCGCGGGCGGTCAGGGCAGCGGCGGTCCCTCCTCCAGCAGCGGCGCCATCAGGTCGCCGTGCTCCTCGACGCGAGCGAGCACCTGGTCGGTGACGAACGCCAGGTCGGCCGGCTCCCGGCACGCCTCGACCTCGTCCCAGGTGACCGGGGCCGACACCGCGGGACGGTCGGAGCCGCGCATCGAGTACGGGGCGACGGTGGTCTTGCCCGGGTCGTTCTGGGTCCAGTCGATGAAGACCTTGCGCCTGCGCAGCCGCTTGTCCATCCGGGTGGTGACGTGGCGGGGGTCGGACTCCTCCAACCGCAGCGCCGCCTTCTCGGCGTAGTCGCGGGTCCGTCCGCTCTCCCGCACCGGCACGTACAGGTGCAGGCCCTTCTTGCCGCTGGTCTTGGGGTAGGCGGTCAGCCCGTCGGAGTCCAGCAGCTCACGCAGCGCGCAGGCCACCTGGCAGGCGTCCACGATGGTGGCGGGCGGACCCGGGTCCAGGTCGAACACCATCAGGTCCGGGCGGTGCACGCCGCCGCGCGGGCCGACCCGCCACTGCGGGACGTGCAACTCCACCGCGGCGAGGTTGGCCAGCCACACCACCGTGGGCAGGCCGTCGACCATCACGTAGTCGGCCGACGCGCGTCCCTTGGCGCTGCCAGGGGTCGGCAGGTTCACGGTGCGCACCCAGTCCGGGGTGCCCGCAGGCGCGTTCTTCTCGATGAAGGACTGGCCGGGCATGCCGTCGGGATAGCGCTTGCGGGTCACCGGCCGGTCCCGCAGGTGCGGCAGCAGGACGGGTGTGATCCGCGTGTAGTAGTCGATCATCTCGCCCTTGGTGAACCCGTCCTTGGGGTAGAGCACCTTGTCGAGGTTCGACAGGCTGAGCACCCGGCCGTCGACCTGTACCCGTACCCGCTCGCCCTTGCTCATGGCCGCGCCTCCGGGGCGGCGGCGAGCAGGCCTTCCGCCGCCCGACCTTCCCCGCTCCTCGATCCAGGCCGGGCAGGCCCACTCGCGCGTTCATGGGCGTGGCTTGGTTCAGGGCGGGTCATAGGTCACCTCTCGGGGGTCCTTGTCGTCGCGCAGGCCGCGCCAGGAGGGGGTGCGCAGGCGGCCCTCCCGCGTCCACGCGCTGTGGGAGACCTCCCCGACCAGCACCGGCTCGACCCACTGGGCGTCGCGGGCGTGCTCGCGGGGGACCACGTCGTCGTACGGGCTGGTGGGGCGGCGCAGCGGCCACAGCCGTTCGTAGATGTCGTCCAGCGCGTGGTCGGTGAAGCCGGTGCCGACATGGCCGGCGAAGCACAGCGCGCCCTTGTCGTCGTGGACGCCCAGCAGCAGCGACCCGACGCCGCCCTCGCGGCGGCCTTGGCCGGGCTTCCAGCCGCAGATGACGACCTCCTGGGTCTGGAAGTTCTTGACCTTGCGCCAGAAGTCCACCCGCCGGCCGGGCCGGTAGGGGGAGTCCAGTCGCTTGGCCACCATGCCCTCCAGCCGCTGCTCCCAGGTGTACTCGATCAGCTCCTTGACCTGGTCGGTATCGGCGGCGTGCAGGTAGGGCGGGGCCTCGACGGGGCCGGCGGCGGCCAGGTCCAGGGCGTCCAGCAGCTCCCGACGCCGGGTGTAGGGCACGTCGTAGAGCGCCCGGCCGTCGAGGTGGAGCAGGTCGAACACCACGTAGCGGACGGGCACCCGGCGGACGAGCATGGGGTCGGGGCGGGAGACGTGCATACGGCGCTGCAGCCACTCGAAGCTGGGCCGCCCGTTCCGGAACGCCACCACCTCGCCGTCGAGGACGACGTCGTGGCCCTGGACGAGATCGGCCAGCCCGGACAGCTCCGGGTACCGGCCGGTGACGTCCGCGCCCCGGCGCCCGGTCGCCCGGACGCCCGCGGCGGTGACGGAGGAGATCACGCGTACGCCGTCCCACTTGAGCTCCAGGCCCCAGTGGTCGGCGTCCTCCGGCAGGTCGCCGGTGGCGGCCATCATCGGCTCCACCGGCCACGGCATGGTCATAGCTGGGTTCTACCCCGCAACCCAGGAGAGGGAAAAGGATCTCACAGGACATGTAGCGCAAACCCGGCGATATTGCGAGGCTAGGGAAACGGCCCGTGGGTAAGGAGCCCTCATGCGCAGCATCTGGAAGGGCGCCGTCTCCTTCGGCCTGGTCACCATTCCGGTCAAGGCCTATGCGGCGACCGAGGAGCGGGACGTGTCGTTCCACCAGGTCCATCGTGAGGACGGCGGACGCATCAGGTACCGGCGGGTGTGCACGGTGGACGGTGAAGAGGTGCCGTACTCCGACGTCGCCAAGGGCTACGAACTGCCCGGCGGCGACATGGTGGTGCTCACCGACGAGGACTTCGCCGAGCTGCCGCTGCCCACCAGTCGCCGGATCGAGGTGCTCCAGTTCACCCCGGCCGATCAGGTGGACCCCATCTACTTCGCCAGGTCCTACTACCTGGAGCCGGACGGCGACGGCGCCAAGCCGTACGTGCTGCTGCGCGACGCGCTGGAGCAGTCCGGCCAGGTGGCGGTGGTCAAGGTGGCGCTGCGGCAGCGCGAGTCGCTGGCCACGCTGCGGGTGCGCGACGGGGTGTTCGTGCTGGAGACGATGCTGTGGCCGGACGAGATCCGCACCCCCGAGTTCGAGTTCCTGGAGGACGGCGTCCAGGTGCGGCCCCAGGAACTGGCCATGGCCGGGTCGCTGATCGAGACGATGTCGGGCCCCTTCGACCCGTCGGAGTACACCGACTCCTACCGGGAGGCGCTGCTGGCGCTGATCGAGAGCAAGGTGGAGGGCGAGGAGATCGTCCGGGCGGCGGAGCCCGAGGAGGAGCCGGCCGCCACCGACCTGCTCAGCGCGCTGCGCGCCAGCGTGGAGTCGGCCAGGAAGGGCCGTGCTGCCTCCGTCGGCGGGCCGGCCGAGGCCAGGGCGCCGGAGGGTGCGGCGGCTACTGGCGAGGCCGCGGAGAAGGCGGAGAAGGCGGAGAAGGCGGAGAAGAAGGCGCCGCCCCGCAGGAAGACACCGGCCAAGAGCCGCAGCCGTAAGACCGCCTGAGCGGCGCGTTGCCTGCGACGGGCATGGGACGACCCGGGGTCCTGCGCCGGTCGAGCGGCAGGCCCGGGTCGTCCGGGTGCTCCGGTGGTGCGACCGCTCAGCGGCGGGAGTCGCCGAACGGCACCGTCTGGCACATCAGGCGGCCGCCGGCGTCGCCGGTCCACGGGTTGGTGCTGTGGGCGTGGATGACGATCGAGTTGGCCGCCCCCTTGGGGATCTTCCAGCCACGCACCGCCGCCGCCCGCCCGACGCGGTCCGGGCCGACCGTGAAGTCCAGCCAGACCTCCCGCGTCGACAGCGACGCGTTCCTGGGCGTGCGCGGGTCCTGGTAGTGCGGTCCCGCGTCCTCGGGCCGGGCTCCGCACTTGTTGGTGTGGACGTGGGCGCCGAACGTCTTGCCCACGGCGGTGCTGGGGAACCCGGTGGCCTCCAGGACCACCCAGCTGCCGTTGCCGGTCTCCCCGGCCTGGACCGTCGTCCGGACGCTCTGGTAGGCGCGGTCATAGACGTAGGTCGGCCCGGTGGCGGTGATGACGCGGGGAGCCTGCTCGGCCAGCGCGGGCACCGCGGGTACGGCGACGGCACCGGCCAGGGCGGCGGCTAATGCGGCATGCCTGACGAACGGCATGGCTCTCCTCCTCAGGTGAGTCACTGCTTGTAGCGTCGAGATTACACTATGTAACGAATTGATCACGGTGCAGCAGTGCGAACAGCCGCTCCCAGCGCTCCAGCACCGGCTCGGGCCGGAAGCGCAGCACGGCGGCGGCGGCGCCGGCGCCGAACTCGCGGCGCAGGTCGCCGTCCCGGATCAGCCGTTCCAGCGCCGCCGCCAGCGCCGGGGTGTGGCCCGGCGGCACCAGCAGCCCGTCCACCTCGTCGGTCACCAACTCGCGCACGCCCGGCGCGCAGTCGAAGGCCACCGACGGCAGCCCGCAGGCCATCGCCTCCATCAGCGACATCGGCAGACCCTCCTGCCGCGAGGGCAGCAGGAACACCGACGCCCGGGACAGGGCGGCCACGGCGTCGGCCGCCGGCCCGCGAAACTCCACCGTCCCGGCGATCCCGAACGAGCGGGCCTGCTCGCGCAGCGCGTCCTCCTGAGGCCCGGACCCGTGGACGTGCAGCCGCCACCCGGGATGGGCCGCACTCACCTCCGCCCACGCCTCCAGCGCCATGTCCACGCCCTTCTCATGGGACAGCCGTCCCAGGCAGGCCACGACCCGGGCGTCCAGGTCGGCGCGGGGGGCGGGGGAGAGGGGCAGCGGGTTGGGCATGTGGTCGGCGTTGGTCATGCCGGTCCGCGCCCAGGCGTCGGCGTCCTCGGCGGTGAGCGCGAGCATGCGGTCGGCGTCGGCGTAGAACTCCCGCACCCGGCGGTGGCGCGAGGAGCGCCGGGAGGCCTGGTACGACTCGTGACTCATCCCGATGACCTTCAGGCCGGTGGTGTCGGCCAGCCGGACCCACTCCATCGCCCACACCTGCGCGGCGATGACGACGCCGCCGGGCCGGGCGGCGCGCAGCAGCTCCGACAGCCGGCCGGCGCCCTGCCGCATCGCGGCCGTCCGCCACCGGTCGCGCAGCCGGGCGCGCACGTCCAGCCGGGACCACCCGGGGCCGGGCCGCCATCCCAGCGCCGGCGGCCGCCACCGCTCGTGCAGTACCGTCACCGCGTACGGGACGTCCCGGGGACGGCCGTGCGGCTCGCCGGCACGGGTGACGCCGACCAGGGTGACCCGGTGCCCGCGGCCGGCCAGCAGCCCCGCCAGGTGGTGCGCCCACCGCTGGACGCCGCCCGGCTCGTCCACGTTGTTGCAGACGAGGAAGACGTCCCGGCCGGTCACCGCCGCCCCCCGCCGTCGAAGAACCGCTCGACCACCGCCCGCGCCGCGATGCCCCGGTCGTACTCGCCGAACCGGGCCGCGAACGCGCGACGGCGGGCGGCGTGGGCGACGCGCTGCCCGTCCAGGTCCGCCAACGCCGCCAGCAGGGCGTCCTCGTCGTCCAGGACGGGCCCGGGGGCGTGCTCGGCCAGGTCGAAGTAGCAGCCACGGGCCCGGCCCGCGTACTCGGCCAGGTCCGGCGTGTAGAAGATCATCGGACGGTCGAGCAGGGCGTAGTCGAACATGATCGAGGAATAGTCGGTCACCAGCGCGTCCGCGAGCAGCAGCAGCGGGGTGACGTCGGGCAGCCGGCCGACGTCGCGCACCGCGTGCCGGGCCCCGGGCGGCAGGCCGACCGCCGACAGGTAGTGCGGCCGGACCAGCAGGACATGGGTGTCGCCCAGCTCCCGCGCGAACCGCATCGGGTCGAACGGCAGCTCCAGGCGCCCGGCCGCGCCCCCGTCGCCTTCGGCGCGGAACGTCGGCGCGTACAGCACGACCCGGCGTCCGTCCAGGTCCAGCGACCGGCGCAGCGCCGCCAGTGCGGCCGGGTCGCCCCCGTTGATCAGCGGGTCGTTGCGGGGGTACCCCACCGGCAGCAGCGTGGCCGGGGCGACCCCCAGGCCCCGGGCGAGCGTGCGGACATCATGCCGCGACCGCACCAGGAAACAGTCGAAACGCTCGACCATGCGCCGGAACCGCTGCTGCTCGCCGGGCCCGGCGAGCTTGAGCTCGGGATGGTCGAACCCCATCCGCTTGAACGCCGAGCCGTGCCAGGTCTGGAGGTAGGTGGTGCCCGGCCGCTTGCGCAGCCCGCTGGGGAACCCCTGGTCGTCCACCCAGAACTCGGCCCGTGCCAGAGCCAGGTAGTAGCCCCACGAGTCCCGGCGGACGAGGTCGGCGTCCTCGGGGAAGCCGTGCGGGGTCTTCGCGTACGACCAGAACACCCGTACGGGCCGGGACGACCTGCGCAGCTCCTCGTAGATGTAGCGGGGGTTACCCGAGTAGTGCGCTCCCAGCCCGCTCTCGAAGACGGCGGTGCCCTTACGGACCGGCAGCCGCACCAGCAGCCGGTTGTAGACGGCCAGCTTGGTCCTACGGCTGTTCAGCCGGCGCCGCATCCGCCGTTCGGCCTCGCGGACGCGCCTCCACAACCGGCCGCCCACGGGTGTGGAGGCGGCGTACCGGACGATCCTGTGGGCGGCGCGTTGCCATCGTCGGCCGCCGGTGAGACGGAACGCCACATAGTCGCCCTCGGTGACGTACGGGGTGAGCCGGTCGCCGGCGAGCCGGGTCAGCCTCGGGCGCACCGGCAGCGTCACCTCGGGCAGGGCGCCGTCACCGGGACGCGGCCTGGTCAGCGCCCGCTCACGGCCCACCGTCAGCCGCAACCGCACGTCCCAGATCGGATCGGTGAACCCCAGCGGGCGCACCAGCCGGGCCGGCGCGAACTCCGCCCACCACTCGATGCGGTCCCCGGCATGCGCGGTCTCGGCGGGCGTCCGGAACACCCGGCGCCCGTGCCGCCGGTCGACGAACTCCACCTGCGCGGCCATCTGCGCGTCCGGCGGAATCCGGCCCAGCGGGTTGCGCACCCGGCCCGCCATCCGCACCAGCGGGCCGTGCCGCTCCAGCCGGGTCAGCGTGTTGTCGGGCCGGACCCGGTCCAGCGGGGCGGTGTGGACGCCCAGCCCGGTGACGTCGAGCACCGGGTGGCCCGGCCGCCCGTCGAGACGGCCCCAGTACACCCGGCCGTCCCGCTCGGTCAGCTCGGCGCGCAGCTCCGGGACCTTCGAGCGCCCGTACTCGGCGGCGGCCAGCGCGCCCTCCAGATCGGAGCGGCCCAGCAGGAACGCGGCGATGGCGGGCATCGGGTTGGCGATCTCCAGTACCCGGGGGTCCAGCTCGGCCATGTAGGCGGCGGCCAGCTCCAGGAAGCGGCGCCGGTACCGCGGACCGCGCCTGCGCAGCTCGCGCAGGTACAGCAGCAGGTCGTGGTTGACGAACTTGGCGTCCTTGTGCAGCTTGAGGTCGGCGGCGTCGTACGCGCGCAGCGCGGCGTCGATCCTGCGGTGGATCTCCAGCCGGTCGGCGAAGTTGCGCAGCTCGTCGCGGCGGCTGGAGATGGAGCCCCGCCCGGCCTCCTGCTGCCAGTGCCAGGTGTAGACCCGGTGCGGGATGAGCGCGATCCGCCGGGCGGCCAGGTACGCCTGCGCGCTGAACAGCAGGTCTTCGTAGTGCAGATCCTCGACGAAGGCCAGGCCGTTGCCGGTCAGGAAGTCACGGCGGTAGCACTTGTTGGTCGCCAGGGTGTCGTACAGCAGGTCCGGCCGCTGCCGGATCGAGTCGAGGACCGTGCGCCGCTCGTACAGCCGCGGGTACCAGGCCCGGCCCCGGTCGCCGGGGTCGTCCGGACGGACCCGCACGCACCGTCCCGACACCAGGTCGGCGCCGGTCTCCTCGGCCGCCGCGAACAGGTTGAGGCAGGCGTGCCGGTCCAGGACGTCATCGCTGTCCAGGAACATCACGTACGCGCCGCGTGCCCGCCGCGCGCCCTCGTTGCGGGGCCGGCCGCAGCCTCCGGAGTTCTCCGGTAGGTGCACCGCGCGGACCCGGCCGGGGTGGGCGGCGGCGAGCCGGTCGGCGACCCGCCCGGTGCCGTCCGTGCTGCCGTCGTCGACGACGATCGTCTCGACCCCGCCCAGCGACTGGGCCAGCACCGACCCCACGGCCCGCGGCAGCCGGGCGGCGTCGTCGTAGGCGATGACGACGACGCTGACGTCCGGCCGCTGCGGCATGGCCCACCTCGCCTGCGTCGGCTTTCCGGACGGGCGTCATGCCCCGCCCAGGCAAGATCAAAAGTCGTGCCGGGTGGGTATGTCCTGGACCGCGCCGCCGGCACCGGCAGGGGCGGCCGACGGCGCCGGGACGGGGCGGGTGATCATCGACGCCCTGCCGCGCCCCCGCGACCAGTCCCGCCTGACCAGGAGGAACGCGTTGTCCGGACCGCTGGAAGGTGTCCTCGTCGTCGATCTGAGCCGGGTGCTGGCCGGGCCGCACGCCACGATGATGCTGGCCGATCTCGGGGCCCGCGTCATCAAGGTGGAGGCCGAGACCGGGGACGAGACCCGGCAGTGGGGCCCGCCCTTCGTCGGCGAGGACCAGGTGAGCACCTACTACCTGTCCTGCAACCGCAACAAGGAGTCGATCGCCCTCGACCTGAAGTCCGCCGAGGGCAGGCAGGTGCTGACCCGCCTGGTGCGGCACGCCGACGTGCTGGTGGAGAACTTCCGCACCGGCGTGCTGGACCGTCTGGGCTTCCCCGTCGAGCACCTGCACGAGCTCAATCCCGGCCTGGTGGTGCTGTCCATCACCGGCTTCGGGCACGACGGCCCCGAGGGCGGGCGCCCCGGCTACGACGCCATCATGCAGGGCGAGGCCGGGATCATGAGCGTCACCGGCCCGCCCGGCCAGCCCTCCAAGCTCGGCCTGTCGATCTGCGACGTGCTCGCCGGGATGAACGGGGCCTACGGGGTGGTCGCCGCCCTGTACGAGCGCACCCGCACCGGCCGGGGCAGGGTCGTGCGCACCTCCCTGCTGGCCTCCACGGTCGGCGCCCACACCTACCAGGGCACCCGCTGGACGGTCGCCCACGACGTGCCCGTCTCGATCGGCAACGACCATCCCTCCATCGCCCCCTACGGGACGTTCCGCTGCGCCGACGGGGAGATCCAGATCGGCGTCGCCAACCAGAACCTGTGGCGCAGGTTCGCCCCCCTCGTGGGCATCGACCCCGACGACGAGCGCTACGCCACGATCCCGGACCGCTCCGCCCGCCGCGCCGGGCTGACCGCCGATATCGAGAAGGCGCTGGCCACCGCGCCCCGGCAGACCTGGCTGGAGCGGCTCGCCGAGGCCGGCGTCCCGGCCGGGTCCATCCGCTCGATCGACGAGGTCTACCAGTGGGAACAGACCCGCTCCCAGGGGCTGGTGATCGAGGTCGACCATCCACGGCTCGGCACCATCGAGCTGCCCGGCCCGCCGCTGCGCTTCGACGGCGCCGAGCCCCGCGAGCACTCCGCGCCCCCGCTGCTGGGCCAGCACACCGACGCGATCCTGGCCTGGCTGGACGAGGCGGACCGGGCGGCCGGCGCGGACCGGACGGCCTCGCCGTGACGCGGATCGGGGCGCGGGAGCTGATCGACCGGATCCTCGATGCCGGCAGCCGGACGTCCTGGGACGCTCCGCCCCGCCCGGTCGCGGCCCCCGGCTCGGCGTACGCGGCGGAGCTGGCGGCGGCGCGGGAACGCTCCGGCTGCGACGAGGCCGTCATCACCGGGGAGGGGCTGCTGCGGGGCCGCCGGGTGGCCTTCGTCGTCTCGGAGTTCGGCTTCCTGGCGGGCTCCATCGGCCGGGCCACCGCCGACCGGATCGTCGCGGCGGTCGAGCGGGCCACCGCCGAGGGCCTCCCGCTGCTGGCGGCCCCTTCCTCCGGCGGCACCCGGATGCAGGAGGGCACCGCCGCGTTCGTCCAGATGGCGCGGATCACCGCCGCCGTGATGCGGCACCGCGCCGCCGGGCTGCCCTACACGGTCTACCTGCGGCATCCGACGACGGGCGGGGTGCTGGCCTCGTGGGGGTCGCTGGGACACGTCACGGCCGCCGAGCCCGGGGCGCTGATCGGCTTCCTGGGTCCGCGCGTCTACGAGGCTCTGCACGGGGAGCCGTTCCCGCCGGGCGTCCAGGTCGCCGAGAACCTGGCGGCCAAGGGCCTGGTGGACGCTGTCGTGGGCATCGACGACCTGCCGGAGGTCGCCGCCCGGGCCCTGGCGGTGCTGTGCGCCGGGGATCCGCCCGCCGTCCCGCCCGCGCCCGAGCCGTCCGGCGACGTTCCGGGCGAGGTCTCCGCCTGGGAGTCGATCGAGCGGTCCCGCCGCCCCGATCGTCCCGGCGTGCGGGACCTGCTGCGGTACGGCGCCCGCGACGTCACGGTGCTGTCGGGCACCGGGGAGGGGGAGGCCGAACCCGGCCTGCTGCTGGCCCTGGCCCGGTTCGGCGAGGCGGCCTGCGTGGTCGTCGGCCAGGACCGGCTCAGCCAGCGCACCGGCCACCCGCTGGGCCCGGCCGGGCTGCGCGTGGCCCGACGCGGGATGCGCCTGTCCCGCGAACTCGGCCTGCCCCTGCTCACCGTGGTGGACACCCCCGGCGCCGTCCTGTCGGCCGAGGCCGAGGAACGGGGCCTGGCCGGTGAGATCGCCCGCTGCCTGGCCGAGCTGACCACGCTCGCGGTGCCGACGCTGTGCGTGCTGCTGGGCGAGGGCACCGGCGGCGCGGCGCTGGCCCTGCTGCCCGCCGACCGGGTGCTGTGCGCCCGGCACGGCTGGCTGTCGCCGCTGCCGCCCGAGGGCGCGTCCGCGATCGTCCACCGCACCACCGAGCGGGCCGCCGAGATGGCGCGGGCGCAGGGCGTCCGTTCCGCCGACCTGCTCGCCGCCGGCATCGCCGACCGGCTCCTTCCCGAGTGTCCCGATGCCGCCGAGGAGCCGCAGGAGTTCTGCGCGCGGGCCGCCGTGATGATCGCCGAAGAGCTGGCCGCGCTGGCCGCCGCCGATCCGGCCGTGCGGATGGCGGCTCGCGGCCGCCGCTTCGACGGCGGCGCGTGATCAGCCGGCCTCAGTCGACGTCGACCCAGTCCAGCGTCCGTGCGACGGCCTTCTTCCAGCCTGCGTAGCCCTCCTCGCGCTGTTCCCGGCTCCACTGCGGCAGCCAGCGCCGGTCCTCGTTCCAGTTGCGGACCAGTTCCTCGGTGGACTTCCAGAAACCGACCGCCATCCCGGCGGCGTAGGCGGCGCCCAGCGCGGTGGTCTCGGCCACGACCGGCCGGGAGACCGGGACGCCGAGGATGTCGGCCTGGATCTGCATGCACAACTCGTTGGCGGTGACGCCGCCGTCCACCCGCAGCACGTCCAGCACCACGCCGGAGTCCTGCTGCATCGCCTCGACCACGTCGCGCGTCTGATAGCAGATCGCCTCCAGCGTGGCGCGGGCGATGTGGGCGTTGTTGTTGTAGCGCGACAGCCCGACGATGGCGCCGCGCGCGTCTGAGCGCCAGTACGGGGCGAACAGCCCGGAGAACGCCGGCACGAAGTACACGCCGCCGTTGTCGGGGACCTGGCGGGCCAGGTTCTCGCTCTGCGCGGCGCCGGAGATGATGCCGAGCTGGTCGCGCAGCCACTGCACCGCCGAGCCGGTGACCGCGATGGAGCCCTCCAGGGCGTACACCGGCTTGGCGCCGCCGACCTGGTAGCAGACGGTGGTGAGCAGGCCGTGCTCGGAGCGGACCGGCTCGGTGCCGGTGTTCATCAGCAGGAAGTTGCCGGTGCCGTAGGTGTTCTTGGCCTGGCCGGGCTCGAAGCAGACCTGGCCGACCGTGGCCGCCTGCTGGTCGCCCAGCGCCCCTGACAGCGTCACCTCCCCGCCCAGCGGACCGTCCGCCCGGGTCGTCCCGTAGCCGGCCGGGTCGCAGGACGGCCTGATCGCCGGCAGCATCCGGCGCGGGATGCCGAAGAACGACAGCAACTCGTCGTCCCAGTCGAGGGTCTCCAGGTCCATCAGCATGGTGCGGCTGGCGTTGGTGACGTCGGTGACGTGCACGCCGCCGTCCGTGCCGCCGGTGAGGTTCCAGATCAGCCAGCTGTCGATGGTGCCGAACAGCGCGTCGCCGGACTCGGCGGCCGCGCGCAGCCCATCGACGTTCTCCAGCAGCCACTGCACCTTGCCGCCGGAGAAGTAGGTCGCCGGCGGCAGCCCGGCCTTGCGGCGGATGACGTCGCCGCGGCCGTCGCGCTCCAGCGCCGAGGCGATGCGGTCGGTGCGGGTGTCCTGCCAGACGATCGCGTTGTGGTACGGGCGGCCGGTACGCCGGTCCCACACCACGGCCGTCTCCCGCTGGTTGGTGATGCCGAGCGCGGCCAGGTCGCCCGCGCCCAGGCCGGCCTTGTTCAGCCCGCTCTGCACGACCGCCCGGGTGCGTTCCCAGATCTCGGTGGGGTCATGCTCGACCCAGCCGGCCTGCGGCAGGATCTGCTCGTGCTCCAGCTGGTGCCGGGCCACCTCGTTGCCGCCGTGGTCGAAGATCATGAATCGGGTGCTGGTGGTGCCCTGGTCAACGGCTCCGACGAAGTCGGCCATCTGACATCCCTCCTCGGGTCCGGGCGGCTCAGGCCGCCTCGTAGTGGGATCTGCTCGGAACGTCCACCGGGGGAGTGCCGTCCCCGGTGGGCAGGAACCGCCCGACCAGCCCCTTGTAGAGTCCCGCGCCGAGCACCCCGCCGACCAGCGGCCCGACGATCGGGACCCAGAAGTACAGCTCGCCGTACTGGTCCCGCCAGGCACCCTGGTAGCCGGTCAGGAACGAGGCCAGCCGGGGCCCGAAGTCGCGGGCCGGGTTGATGGCGTAGCCGGCGTCGGTGCCCCAGGCGAACCCGATGGCCACCACCACCAGCCCGATCACCACCGGGCCCAGGTTGGCGGCCGGGCCGGAGTTGCGCGGATCGGTCAGCGCCAGGATCAGGAACAGCAGGATGGCCGTGCCGATGATCTGGTCGCGCAGGGCGCCCATGGTGTGCACCGGCAGGGTGCCGTTGCCGGGCAGGGTGGAGAACACGCCCTGGGTCTTGAGGGTGTGGTCCGGATCGACCTTGGCCAGCACCTCGGCGTAGTTCCAGCGGACGATCAGGGCCGCCACGAAGGCGCCGGCGGTCTGCGCCAGCGTGTAGGGCAGCACCTTGCGCCAGGGAAAGTCCCGGAACACCGCCAGGGTGAAGGTGACGGCCGGGTTGAGATGGGCGCCGCTGACCCGGGCCGAGACGTAGACGCCGAGCGTGACGCCCAGGCCCCACGCCCAGGCGATGCTGTCGTGGTCGCCGAGGCCCCCGGCCACGACCTGGGCGACCACGCCCACTCCGAACAGGATGAGGATCATCGTCCCGGCGAACTCGGCGGCCATCTCGCCGACCGTCCCCGGAACGGGGGTGCGCTGTTCCGCCATGTGCCCTCCTCGGCCAGCGGATGGACGCGACCGGACCCGCGCCCGCCCGCGCTGCTGCCGACCGCGAGCGTCCGGGCAGACCCGCCGGTGGGGGTCCCGCCGGGTGCCGGAGCCGCGCGGCTGATTCGGACGCTAGGCCGGAATGCGCACCCCGACAACGGGCAAGTTTCGCGGTACCGAACACTTTGCGGCATCGAGACGGACGGCCACGCTCGGGGACATGGCGTCGGCCACCCGCCGGCGTCGGACTTCGGCCCGGTCAGCCGCTGCCCAGCGACCGCATGATCAGCGGCCAGGCGTAGTGCAGCTCCCGCCGCCAGTACGGCCAGCTGTGGGTGCCACGGTCGTACAGGTGGGTGGTGATGGGGATGTTCAGCTCGCGCAGCCGCCGCAGGAACGGGCCGATCGTGGAGCGGACGATGGGCTCGGCGAGGGCGGCCATGTCGCGGCGGGCGTCCGGCGGGTCCAGCGGGCCCCGCCGCCCGGTGCCCGCCGACAGGTACAGGCCGGTGCCGCGCAGCCCGTGCGCCATGCGGACCGGGTCGAACGAGCGCCAGATCCGGTCGTGCACGACTGGCAGCCCCCACATGGCCAGCGGGTTCGTACGGCCGACCGAGGCGGTGGCCAGCAGCAGGCTGGTGGCCACCAGCGGTGAGCGGATCGAGCAGGGCGAGCTGAACGCGGCGGCGTAGCGGTAGGCGCCGGGATGGCGGGCCGAGTAGATCAGCGCCCCGTAACCGCCGCCGGACACCCCCGCCAGGGCCTGGGCGTCACCGGCGCGGTAGGTCTCGCGCATCAGCCGCCCCACCTCTTCCAGATGGAACGTCTCCCACTGCGGCGCGCCGGGGCGGTCGAAGTTCCACCAGTTGGTGTAGCCGCCCGCCCGTCCGCCGTCCGGGATGACCACCAGCACGTCGGAGCCGGCGCTGAGGCCGTCCACATCCGTCTCGCGGACCCACGACCGGTAGTCGTCGTCGCCGCCATGGAAGAGGTAAAGCAGTGGCCAGGTTCGATCTGCCTCGCGCGACCAACCGTGCGGGACCAGCAAATGCATCTTCACGGTACGGCCGACCGCCGCCGACCGGACCGCCAGTTCGTACAGCCTGGGGCCCAGCCGACGCTCGCCCAGCAGCCCGGGCGGTTCGCGAGTGATCGCCATAGCGGGGCAGTCTGCCGCGCCGGCCGCCGGATTTCTTGCCGACGGGCGCACCGGCGCGGGCGGGTTTTTTGTCAGTCGCCTGACAACGGCGGGTGGTCTTGTCAGCTGAGTGACATCGGACCGCCTCCCGTTGTCCGGGGGGTTAGTGTCCGCTTGCGGGCTTTCTTGACAGGATCCCTGCCCACGGCGATCGATCACGACCCGGATTCCCGGCGCGTTCGGGAGCCGAGGGTGAGGAGACGCACGCGTGAACTGGATGATCTGGCTGGTGGCGGCCGGCGTCCTCGGCAACGCCCTGCGGCTGCGCCACAGGGTCACCGGGCTGCGCAGGCTGCCGCCGGGGCGCACGGTGCACGTCCTGGACGGGTACACGACGCTGACCGCCGAGGACGCGGCGGTCCCCGACCACGTGCTGCGCGCGGCCGCCGACCACGCTCGGCAGGACGGGCTGGGCATGCTCGACCTGGTCCCGGCCGACCTGCCGGTGGACCAGGCGCTCGACCTGGTGCGTCACGTCGATCCGCGGGCCTACCGCAAGGACCGGTTCGGCCTGGGCAGGGGCGCCGGTTACGCGGTGCTCGTCGACAGCGACGCCCTGGAACGCTCGCGGACGGAGCCGCACGGCGGCCTGGACGCCGGCGAGATGGGGGAGGCGACCACCCGGATCCGGTTCTACGTGGGCTCGGCGGACATGGTGGTCGCCCCGTTCCACGCGACGGACCGGACCGCGCAGCGGCGGGCGTGGCTGCGCTCGCAGGCGCTGACGCTGCCACCGTCCGTGGCGCTGCCGCAGACCACCTACCTGGCGGGCGCGGGCTATCTGCTGGTCCTGTCCGGCCCGCTGATCGACCTGTGGCCGGGCCTGGGCCTGGTGCTGCTGTACAGCCTGGCCCCGTACCTGGTCTTCGCCGGGACCGCGCTGTCCCCGGCCGACCTGCACCGGGCCGCCTGGCTGCGGATCGCCCGCGTCCCGCTGACGATCTGGCGGACGCTGCGCGCCCCCCGCACCCGGTGGGAGCGGCGGCTGCTGGCCCGCCGGGAGGAGGCGCGCGCCCGCTACCGCGCCGAGATCGAGGCGGGCGTCGAACGCTACCTCGGCGAGCGCCGCACCGACTGCCCCTGGTGCGGCTCCCGCGACCTGGCCCCCCACCTGGTCACCCGCGACGTCATCCAGGCCAAGCCCGGCCGGTTCCCGCTGGAGCGCTGCCGGGGCTGCGGGCACGTCTTCCAGAACCCCCAGGTGACCCCCGAGGGCCTGGACTTTTACTACCGCGACGCCTACGACGGCCTCGGCGACCAGTCGGCCGAGATCATCCTCAGCTCCACCACCGGCGACTACCTGGCCCGCGCTCGCCTGGTCCGGCGGTTCACCACCCCGCGCACCTGGCTGGACATCGGCACCGGCAAGGGGCACTTTTGCCGCGCCGCCGGCACAGTCCTGCCCGGCACTGAGTTCGACGGCCTCGACATGGGCGACGGCGTCGAGGAGGCCGCTCACCGGGGCTGGATACGCCACGCCTACCGCGCGCAGTTCCTGGACGTCGGCACGGACATGATCGGCCGCTACGACGTGGTCAGCATGAACCACTACCTGGAGCACACCACCGACCCGCTGGCCGAGCTGGACCTGGTCGCCAAGATCCTCGACACCGGCGGCCTCCTGCTGGTGGAGATGCCCGACCCCGAGTCCCGCTTCGCCGCCGTGCTGCGCACCCTGTGGCTGCCCTACCTGCCCCCGCAGCACCTGCACCTGATCCCTTTGGGCAACCTCAGGAAGGCCCTGGAGGAACGGGGCCTGGAGGTGCTCGTCGAACAGCGCCGCGAGGCTCGCCGCGGCCAGGACATCGCCCCTGCGGCCGCCGCCCTGGTCAACCTGATCGGCGTGGACGTCGAGTTCCCCTGGCGCCATCCCCGCCCCCCGGGTCCCCGCCAGTACGCCCGCGCCCTCTCCGCCCAGCTCCTGGCCCTGCCCCTGCTGGCCGTCGGCCTGACCCTGGACCTGCTCACCCTCCCGTTCCTGAGAGGCTCCAGCAACACCTACCGGGTCCTGGCCCGCAAACAGCCCGCCTGACCTCCTGCGCCCGGCTCGTCGGCTCTGGGCGGTGCGGAACCGGCGAATGGTGAGGAGCTTCCTGGGGCGGCCGTCACCTTGGCCGTTGTCCTCCTCGGCGCCGGCCATAGCGACGGTGCCGCGGGTGTACTGGGCGCCGGTGGTCCGGTCCTCGTGACGGTGGCCCGAGGGCCCTGGGGGACCCTCGGGCCGGTCGGCGGGCCGTCAGGTGGCGGAGCCGATGCGGGACAGGGCGGGTGCCTTGTCCACGGCGCCGCGGCCGGTGTGCCGGGCGCGGCGGTTCAGGAGCGCGTCCAGCGACCAGGGGCCGGGGCCGAGCACCGCGATCAGCAGGAAGGCCCAGCAGTAGATCGCCGCCGGCTCCCCGTCGTTTTGCAGCGGCAGCAGCGCGTCGGGCTGGTGCACCACGAAGTACGCGTACGCCATGGAACCGGACGCGAGGACGGCGTTGACGCGGGTGAACAGCCCGGCCAGCACCAGCCCGCCGCAGACGAGCTGGATGAGCGCCGCCCACCAGCCCGGCCAGGCGAGGAGGTCGACCGCCTGGCCGGTGCCGCGGACGCCGCCGAACACGCCGAACATCGAGGCCGTTCCGTGGCACCCGAACAATAACCCGGTCACGATGCGAAACAGCGAGAGCACCGGCCCGGAGAAACGATCCAGCGGGATCATGAAATCACCTCTCCCCAGTAGTGGCGGGTGGAGCAGCGGAATCGCGACCCGCACACGGGTTCGTCATTCCTCGTCCACCCGGCCGACCATGATTCCCATCACACCCTGACGGGCCTGGTCGGCGTCCACATAACGCGCCGTGGCCGGTGCGCCGGATGATGCCGATCCCGGGCACCGGCAGCCGATTTCATGATTTGCGTATCCGGCACGGTCGAACGGGAAATGTCCGGCGGTTTCGTGATCGGGCTAGGGGCGCCGATGATTTCCCCGATGCCCGCCCCTGGCGGAGCTACGCCGTCGAGCGGGGCCGTACCTGGAAGCGCAGCCCGAACGGGCCGAGGGTGCGCGGCAGCGGCTGGGCGTAGGTGAGGGGCTGCCCGGAGGCCAGCCGGTACTCGTGCCGCTGGATCAGCATGGCCAGGAACAGGCCGGTGGTCAGCAGCACCAGGTTGCGGCCGGGGCACTCGACGGGTCCGCCGCTGAACGGGATGTCCGACCAACTCCGCCGGGCGGTGCCGTCCAGCCAGATCCACGGCGCGAACGTGTCGGCGTACGGCAGCGTCCGGTCGTCGCGCTGCAGGAACGGGGTGTGCACGAGCAGCGCGGTGCCGGCGGGCATCCGGGTGCCGTCCCAGGCCGTCTCGGCGGTGGTCTCGCGCAGCAGCGCCAGCGTGGTGGGCCACAGCCGGACCGACTCCTGGACGCAGGCACGCAGGTAGGGCAGGTCCTGGGGCTGTTCGAGGTCGCGCCCGTCCACCTCCTCGCGGGCCTTGCGGGCCTGGTCGGGATGCGTCGCCAGCAGCGCCAGCGCCCGGTAGGCGGCCATCCCGGCGGGTTCGAAGGCGAACAGCCACTGCGGCACCTGGTCGGCGGGCTCGGTGCCGGAGGTGCTGGGAGCGCGGGCGACCAGCTCGGCCAGGCTGCCCGGCTCGGCCAGATCCAGGTAGTGCCGCAGCCGGTGCTGGAAGCGGTGGCGCAGGATCCTGCGCCGGGGCATCGCGTACGCCCAGTTGGCGCTCATCCGCAGCCGGGTGAGCAGGTCGCTGATCTCGGAGTCGTCGCGGGCCGCGTCACCGAGCACCACCCGGCGGATCACCCGCCACCACGCCACCCGGAAGGTGTCCCAGTCCAGCTCGCCGGTACGGCCGATCTCCTCGCGCAGCAGCTCGGCCTCCTCGCGCACCTTGGCGGTGATGGCCTCCCCGTAGCGGTGGACGGGGGCGGAGGTGTCCAGCACGGCCTCGTTGAACCGGCGCCGGTCCGGCCGCTTGGCAGCGTCGGAGATCAGCACGCCGTGCGGCTGGAACTGCGACAGCGCGCTGCGCTTCTCCAGGTTGGCCGGAGAGAAGGGCTCGGGCGAGCCGGTCAGCACCCGTTCCACGTCGCCGGGGGAGAGCACCAGGGCCAGCCGCCGGCCGGGAAGGCGCAGCAGCAGGGGCCCCGGCCCGTACCGGGACCGCATCCGCTGCAGCAGGTCACCGGCACGGCGGTCGGCGTCGATGGCCTCGGCCAGCCGAACGATCCGCGGCCGGCGGGCCAGGACGCCCCGGGCCACGGTGGGAACGAGCACGGTGGCGCCGATGCGCAGCGTGTCGGCCACGGACGCCTGGTTCACCCGGGACGGCCGTGCGGAGGTGACGACGGGGCGTTGGACGGCGGTCATCTGACTCCTTCCCTCAGGAGTCGATCTGCCCACCGACCCCGCCTTAAACCGGAGTGCACGGCCGCCTCAGTGGACTCCGGGCATGTCTCGCCCGGACGGGCCGGGGCCGGCCGGGGGATGTGCGGGCCGGTGGGGCGGCGCGGTGATCGGGCGGGCGCCGGTCGCCTCGGCCAGCAACCGTTCGTACACCTGTGGGGCGGTGGTCTCACGGCCCAGCCGATGGCCGCTCAGCTCGCCGTGGTCGTCGCTGGAGCCGGTCACGGCCAGCCTCAGGTCGGCGGCCAGCCCGCGCAGGTGCTCGCGGTCGGCGGGACCGTGGTCGGGATGGTCGACCTCCAGCCCGAACAGCCCAGCCGCGGCCAGCTCGGCGATCTGGGCGTCGCTCATCCCCTGGCCCCGCCTGCCCGCCCTGGGGTGGGCCAGCACCGGGACGCCGCCCGCGGCCCGCACCATGCGGATCGCCGCGGGCGGGTCCGGGGCGTACCGCTGCGCGTGGGCGCGCCCGCCGGGGGCGATCCACGCGTCGGTGAACGCCTGCGCCGGGTCGTCGATCGTCCCGGCGGCGACCATGGCCCGCGCGATGTGCGGACGTCCCACCGGGGCGTCTCCGGCCAGGGACCGCACCTGTTCCCAGGTGACGGGAACGCCCAGTTCGATCAATTTTTCAACCATTCTGCGGCCGCGGGTTTCCCGCGACTCCCGGATGCGCGCGCATTCGGCGGTCAGTGCGGGGTCGGCGGGGTCGAAGAGATACGCCAGCAGATGGACGCTCGTCCCCTCCCGCAGGCACGACAACTCCATGCCGGGCACCAGCGTCAACCCGGCGGGCAGCGCGGCGGCGGCGTCCGGCAGACCGGCCACGGTGTCATGGTCGGTCAGCGCCACCACGTCCAGTCCTGCCTGGTGGGCCCGCCGCATCACCGTCCCGGGCGGCTCGGTCCCGTCCGAGGCGGTGCTGTGGCTGTGCATGTCGATCCGCATTCGCCGCTTTCCTTTCCGTGGTCATCGATGAGCCGCCGACGGCCCTGCGGCGAGCGGCGGGGAATTCTTCCAGACACATCGGGCGCAGTCTCCCCATTGGCCGCATTCCGCCATATGAACAACATTCTCCCCATAGGGCTCGTCTCATAGACGTCAGGCGACCTCCAGGTCGCCGCACGGTGAAAGGGGCTCCATTGCACAACTCGTCAAGGCACGCGGCGGGACTGGCCATCGCGCTCGCGGTGGCCGCCCCGCTCGCAGTGTCGACGCCGGTCACGGCGCACGCGCGGACCGCGCCCGCGGGCTGCCCGGCACCGTACCCCGTCGCCGAGGTCGGCAAAGGGATGACCGGCTGGGGGCTGACGGTCAGCAAGGGGACCACGCCCGAGCGCTTCACGGTGAAGGTCCAGGGCGTGCTCAAGGACGGCATCGCCCCGGGCGTCGACATGATCCTGGCCGAGGCGGACTCGCCCGCCCTCGACGCGGCCGGATCCATCTGGGCCGGCATGTCGGGCTCTCCGGTCTACAGCAAGGACGGGCGGCTGCTCGGCGCGGTGGGCTACGGCTTCAGCGGCACCTCCAAGCTCGCCGGCATCACCCCCGCCAAGGCCATGTACGGGCTGCTGAGCAAGCCCGAGCAGGTCGCCGCGGCAAAGGCCGCCGGACGTGTGACGCTGCCCGCCTCGATGCAGCGTGAACTCACCTCCCGCGGACTGGTCGGCGCGAAGGCCGCCGCCGCGGGGCTGTCGCGGCTGCCGCTGCCGGTCGGCGTCTCCGGGCTCAGCCAGAAGCGGGTCAACGCGCTGAACGCCGCACTGGCCCGCAAGGGCAGCGAGGTCCGGCTCTACCGCACCGGGTCCGCCTCCGGGGCCAAGGCCCAGCCGGGCACGGTCGTGCCCGGCGGCAACTTCGGCGTGCTCCAGTCGTACGGGACGGTGACCCAGGGCGCCATCGGCACCACCACTGCCGTCTGCGACGGCCGGGCGCTGGCCTTCGGGCATCCCTACTTCCTTTACCCCGGTGGGCCGGTCCGGCTGACCGCGGTCGCCGGTGAGGCGCTCTCGATCGTCCCCGACTCCACCTTCGGGGCGTTCAAGCTGGCCAACTTCAGCGGCGTCGCGGGCACCCTCACCCAGGACCGGCACACCGGCGTGGTCTCCCGGCTGGGCGCCGGCCCGGCGGTGACGCCGATCGTCTCGCGGGCCGCCGCCGACGGGACGACCCGTAACGACACCACATACGTCAGCAGCCCCGAAGACGTGCCGTCCACCGCCACATTGCACCTGTGGGCGGCCGTCGACCAGGCCCGCGACCAGGTCACCGGAGGCACCACCACCGCCACCTGGACGGTGCGCGGCACCGCGGCCGGCAAGCCCTGGGAGATCACCCTGGGCAACCGGTACTCCGACCGCGGGGACGCCACCTACGACGCCGGCATGGACATCGCCGGCCGGCTCGATGCGCTGGCCGACAACCCGTACACCGCCGTCAAGTTCACCGACCTGCGGCTCAATGCCGCCGGTAACAGCACGTACGGCAAGTACACCGTCGCCGGGCTGCTGGTGAAGCGGAACGGCACGTGGGTCGCGCTCAACCCCAACAAGGTCCTGCCCGTCACCGCGGGCAAGAAGGTCGTGGTCCGCGTGCGGCTGACCGCCTTCCGGGCGCCCGCCCGGACGGTGGACGTCAGGTTCACCGTGCCCAAGAAGCGCAGCGGCACCTCGGGCACGCTGTCCATCGCCGGCGGGCTGGACGAGTCCAAGGCGAGCCTCGAATGCCTGATCGGCGAGCCCGGCGCCTGTGCCGACGACGTCCGGGCCAAGAGCTTCCCCGACCTGCTGGCCAAGCTGAAGGCGACGCCGCGCAACGACCACCTGGTCGGCAGCCTCGTCCTCGGCTCCGGCAAGGCCAGGGCGACGGTGCGCGACCGCAGGCTGCTCGACCGGATCGTGGGCGGCGGCATCTCGCTGGACGTCGAGATCCGCTGAACCTCGGCACGGCCGCCCCGCCCGCCGGTGGGGCGGCCGTGTCCCTGCCCGGCGCGGACTTTCCGGCCGTCCCTCACGTAACGTCGGGCCAGGCCTGGTAGGCGAGGGGAGCGGACGATCCGCGCCGCACCGGGTTCCGGTGCGGTCGCCCCGTCCCGGCGGAGGGTCAGCCGATGGTGTGACCGCCGTTGACGATGATCCGCTCCCCGGTGACGTAGCCGCCTCCGTCGGAGGCCAGGAACGCCACGGCGGCGGCGACGTCCTCGGGCTTGCCGATCTTTCCCAGCGGCACGTCGGCGGTGTAGGAGCCCAAGTCCTCGGCCGAGGCGCCGGCGTGCCGCTCCACCGGGATCCAGCCGGGCGCGACCACGTTGACGGTGATGCCGAACGGGCCCAGCTCCCGCGCCCACGACCGGGCGAGCCCGATCTGGGCCCCCTTGGCGGCGGTGTAGGCGGACATACGGGGCAGGGCGCGCTCGAACACGTCCGAGCCGATCTGGATGATGCGCCCGCCGCCCTGTTCCTTCATGCCGGGCACCACCGCCTGTGCCAGCAGGGTGGGGCTCTTGACGAAGAACACCAGCTGGTCCAGGTGGTCCTGCCAGGTCAGCTCCTCGAACGGGACCTGCGGCTGCGGCCCGGTGGCGTTGGCGACCAGCACCCCGATCCCGCCGAGGCTCTCGGTGACCCGGGCCACCAGGTCGGCGACGCCGTCCTCGTCGGTGACGTCCGCGCCGAACGCCTCGGCGGTCCCGCCCGCCGCGCGGATGTCCTGCACCACCCGCCCGGCGCCCGCGGCGTCGGACCGGTAGTTGACCGCCACCGCCCATCCGTCGGCGCCCAGCCGCCGCGCGATGGCCGCGCCCAGCCCCCGGGATGCTCCGCTGACCAGGGCCACACCGTGTCGTGTTCTCGAATCCACGATCAACGATCTAAGGCCACGGTCCGGCACCTCGGCAACAGTACGTCCGGTATCGGGTGGACCGTGCCCCCAGGTCCGGTTCCGGCTCTCGGGTCCCGCCGGGCCCGGTACGTGACGCAGCGGATGCCCGAACGCTCCCTGGAGCGGTCGGCCGAGGAGGCCGACCGCCGGGTGACCCGGCCGGCCGGATGCCTCGGTCCGTCGGGTGGTCCGGTCCGTCAGGTGGTCCGGTCCTCCGCCCGGTGATCGGGCGGGCAACCCTGTGCCGGGGCGTTAGCACAGGTGGCAGGCGGGTAGCCGTACCGGGGCCGGGGCAGCCCGGCGACTTGACGACGATGCCGAGGACAGCAGCGGAGGCAGTGATGACCAGCCCCGAGGACGACGACCGGCGGGAGAGCAGGCCGCAGCAGGACCGCGGCCCGGGGGCCCACTCCGGCCACGAGAGGCAGGTGCAGGAACGGGTGGTGCCCGGTACCGCCAGCGCCGCCGAGGGCTACCAGACGGGGGAGGACGACATCCTCGCGGGTGTGCGGGCCCGTCCCGGCGAGACGGCCCGGCCGGCCGACGAGGAGGAGACGGGAACGCCGTCCGGCGACCGGGGCGAGGAGCCGCCCGAGGACGAGGGGCAGCCGTCGTTCGGCGGCCGGGCCTGAACGCGCCGAGTACCTGGCGCCGGACCGAAGGCGTCTGCGAGAGACGAGGCCGCCGACACTCGGTGAGGTCGGCGGCCTCGTCGGGCTGATCGTCGGCCTTGTCAGGCCCGTCGGGCCGAAGGGCCGCTCACCGGGCGGAGCGGTCCCATCCGGTGAGCGGCCCCGGCCGGTGCTAGGTCAGGTCCCTGCTAGGCCGGTCCCGGTCCTCGGTGCGCAGGTCGTCGGGGAACTTGCGGGTGTCACGGGGCTCCACATAGGGCTCCTCGTCCTGCGGATGCCCCTCGGCGATGGCGTGTCCCCGCTGGAGCTCGGCGTTGAGCTCGACCCCCAGCAGCAGCGCGATATTGCTGATCCACAGCCAGACCAGAAAGATGATCAGCGCGGCCAGGCTGCCGTAGGTCTTGTTGTAGGAGCCGAAGTTGGCGACGTAGAACGCGAAGCCCGCCGAGGCCAGCAGCCACACCACCAGGGCGAGGATCCCGCCGGGCGTCACCCACCTGAAGCCCTGCTTGACATTGGGCGAGGCCCAGTACAGCAGCGAGAACAGGAAGCTGATGGCCACCAGCATCACCGGCCACTTGGCGATGTTCCAGGCGGTCACCGCGGCCGCACCCATCCCCAGCAGGTTCCCGACCTTCTGGGCCAGCGGCCCGGACAGCACCACCGCGATCGCCGAGGCCGACAGCAGCACCAGCGCCGCCAGCGTCACCCCGATCCGCAGCGGCATGGTCTTCCAGATCGGCCGCCCCTCCGGGATGTCGTAGATCGCGTTCGAGGCCCGCATGAACGCCGCGACGTACCCGGACGCCGACCACACCGCCGCCAGCAGACCGATGATCGCGAACAGTCCCGCGCCGCCCCGTCCCCGCTGCAATTCGGCCAGCGCGTTGGCCAGCACGTCCCGTACCGCCCCGGGCGCCAGATCGCCGACGTTCTGGACGATGGACTGGGACAGCGAGGTGCCGCCCAGCCCGACCAGCGAGACGATCACCAGCATCGCCGGAAAGATCGACAGCACCCCGTAGTAGGTGAGGGCGGCCGCCCAGTCGGTCAGGTTGTCGGTCTTGAACTCGCGGAACGTCCGCTTGACGGCCTGCACCCAGGACTTCTTCGACAGCGAGGTCGGCGAGTCCTCCTCCTGCCCGGCGGCCGGGGCCGCCCCGTCCGCCGCCCTCCGCTCGTCCCCGGCGTGCCGTGCCGGCGTCTGCCCGTTCCCTGGCCGCGCCCGCTCGTCCCGGGTCCCTTCCCGGTCGGGCAGTCCCGGCTCCCGCTCGTCCAGTGCCTGTGCCTGCTCGTTCCGCATCCGGTCCTGCTCGTCGTGCGTCCGCGCCTGCTCTTCTCGCGCCTGCTCTTCTCGCGCGTGCGTTCTGATGCGCCAGTTCATGACGCGATGCCCGCCAGTTCCCTGGCGGCCTTGCGCTGGGCGGTGCGGAGCCTTCCCCTGGCGCCCGCCCGCTTGGTGGCCCCCCTGATCATCCCGGCGATCGCCCCCTGCAACGCCGCCGCGGCCATCACCTCGACCAGGTCCCGCTCCAAATCCTCGGCGTGGGGTGTGTCCTTCTCCCCGGCGGCCAGTTTCCAGACCCGTTTGAAGAGCATCCCGGCCAGCATGCCGCCCAGCATGCTGAAGATCACAGAAAACGCCCGGTACATCGTCGCGCTCACCTCGTCCTGCGGCCACCCCGGTTCCGTTCGGGACCTGGCATTGCCGTTCCCGCGGGTACCGCCCTAAACCCCGCCGCGGACACGGATCACCTGACGCCCGGCCCGCCTGTCGGTCACGCCCGCAGTGCCGGCCGGGGCTTCGGACCGGCCGGCCGCTTTCCGCCCGCGGCGGCGAAACGGCCGGCCGCGTAAATGCGGTATGCCGCGCATCGCCGTTGCCGGAACGGTCGTTTTCCCGAATTGCGGAACGAGCCGGTCGGCGCCGTACGACCGCGCGCCCGGCCCAGGGGCCGTCATCCCGGCACCCGCCGGGCGGCGGCCCGCCTGGGCAGTGGCGATATAAAGCAGTGATCGACGAGGGAGGCGGCCGGGGACGGCCGCAGGTGAGGAGGGTCGATGACCACGACCGAGGAGCAGCCGGTCCTGCTGGAGGTTGACCGCGGGATCGCCACGATCACGCTCAACTCCCCGGCCAACCGCAACGCCCTGTCGCAGGCGCTGCGCACCGGGCTGGCCGCGCGGCTCGCCGAGGCCGGGGCCGACGACGACGTACGGGCCGTGGTGCTGACCGGCGCGGGCACGGTGTTCTGCGCGGGCGCCGACCTCAAGGAGATCGCCTCGGGCGGAGCGGAGCGGGGGCCGTCGGTGCCCGAACTGCTGGCGGCCGTCATGGACCTGCCCAAGCCCGTGGTGGCCAGGCTCAACGGGCCGGCCCGGGCCGGCGGGCTGGGCATCGTGGCGGCCTGCGACCTGGCGGTGGCGCCCGACGACGTCACCTTCGCCTTCACCGAGGTCAGGATCGGGGTGGTGCCCGCCATGATCGCGGTGGTGTGCCGGACGCGGATGGACTCCCGCGCGCTGTCGCGCTACTTCCTGACCGGCGAGACCTTCACCGCCGCCCAAGCCGTGGAGTCCGGGCTGCTCACCGCCGCCTGCCCGCGGGAGGAACTGGACGAGACGGTCGGCGGGCTGCTGACCGCCTTCCGCGCCACCGAGCCGAAGGCGGTGGCGCGGACCAAGCGGCTGCTGGTCGAACTGGACGGGATGGCCCGCGACGAGGCGTTCACCCTGGCCGAACGGGTCTCGATGGAGTTCTTCGCCAGTCCCGAGGGGGAGGAGGGCCGGCGCGCCTTCTTCGAGAAGCGCCCGCCGCGCTGGGCGCTGTGACCCGGGACCCGCGCCGCCTCAGCGGGACTTGACGGCCTTCTTGCCCTTGGGCTTGCCGCCCTTGGCGTCCTTGGCCCTGCTCTCCTGGACGTCCTTGCCGGGCTTACCAGGCTTGCCGGGCTTCTTCTTCGCCTTCTTGGGCGCCTCGGCGGCGGGCTTGACGTCCTTCTTGGACTTCTTGCCCTTGCGCGGCGGCTCGGTGCCGACCTTGCCGTCCCGCACCACCGCGACGGGCCCGGGCCGGACCTCCGGCTCGGGCTCGGCCACGGCCTCCAGGACGGCCACGCTGCCGGCCACCCGGTCCCGGAAGGTCTGGCCGACCCGGAACCGCGGCGCCTCGGTGGCCGCCACCTCCACCGGCAGGCCGGTGCGGGGGTTGCGGGCGGTGCGGGCCGGACGGGAGACCCGGTCGAAGGTTCCGAAACCGGTCACCAGGACCCGCTCGCCGTCCGCCACCCGATCCATGATCGTCTCGAACACGGCGTCCACATGGCGTCGAGCCACCGCCGGGTCGCTGCCGGCCCGCGCCGCCACCGCCTCGATCAGCTCCGTTCTGTTCACCAGAACTCCTTAGTGTGCAGGCTCCCGCCCTCGGGAGGGGAGGCGCGGCACCGCGCCGCGGCGAATACCCGTTCGGGTCCGGCCAATGTGCTGGTCAGGCTAGACCAGCCGGACGCCGCACGGGGACATTCCCGGAGCAATGCGGCAATTCGTGACCAGGGCATCGTCGCGGGCCCGGGGGGAACGAGTCGGTCATCGTCGAGGTGCGCGCGACATCCGGCGGGCGTCGTCCCGCGTCTTCGGGGTGGTGGGCGCAGGGCTCGCAGGCCACGTCCGGCTAGGGTTTGCGGCCGACGCCGCAGACCTCGGCGACGTGGGCGTTCCCGTCATCGAGCGGGGGCATGTCGGGGCGCCAGTGCGGCAGCGTGACCACGCCGGGCTCCACCATCTCCAGGCCGTCGAAGAACCGGGCGATGCGTTCGGGGCTGCGCAGTTCGTAGGGGGCCGCGCCGCCGTCGTTGTAGTACCGCTGCGCCTCGACGAACGCCGGGTCGGTGTCGGTGCCGTCGGCGAGCACCAGATGGCTGCCGGACGGCAGGCTCTCCAGCAGCCGGCGCACGATCGACCGCGCCTCCTCGTCGTCGGTGACATGGCCCAGGATGCCCAGCATCATCAGCCCGACGGGCCGGGTGAGGTCCAGCGTCTCGGCCGCCTGCCGCAGGACGGCCTCGGGGTCACGGGCGTCGGCGTCGATGTACTGGGTGACGCCCTGCGAGGTCCCGCCCAGCAGGGCGCGGGCGTGCACCAGCACCAGGGGGTCGTTGTCGACGTAGACGATGCGGCAGGCGGGGTTCACCCGCTGGGCGACCTCGTGGGTGTTGTCGACGGTGGGCAGGCCGGTGCCGATGTCGAGGAACTGGTCGATGCCCGCCTCACCGGCCAGGTACCGCACGGCCCTGGCCAGGAAGTACCGCTGGCCCCGGGCGATGTCCAGGATGCCGGGGAAGACCCTGACGTAGGCGTCCCCGGCCTCCTGGTCGACGGGGTAGTGGTCCTTGCCGCCCAGCCAGTAGTTCCAGATCCGCGCCGAGTGCGGGACGGAGGCGTCGATCCCGGCCATGAGGTCCTTGTGCGCCTCGGTCCACGAGAACGCCGGCTCGTCGTCGTGCACCGCAACCTCCCGTTGCGTACGGACTTGTGGGCGGCCACACGCCATGCTCGTCTGGGTGGAAGGCTAACGGTGATGCCGCAAGGAGTGGGTGCTCTGTCCTATTAAGGACAGGTTGTCGAGATTCGCCGGGCGCCGCGCCCCGCCGGCCGTGCATCGGGCGGCGGGGCGCGGTCGGCCGGTCGCCGGGGTTACGGCGTGGTGATGCGGCCGGAGCCCGCCTCCGGGTAGGCCGCCGCTGTGATCCGGCCACCGAGGTCGCCGGTGATGTAGTCGGCCAGCGCCTGCTGGTAGGTCAGCCCGACCGTGGTGAACGGCAGGCCGCGGAACGGCCACTGGTCGCCGCCGCGTGCGCTGAAGTCGTTGGTGGCCACCGACAGGCCCGCGCCCGGCACCACCTGGCCGTTGGCGACGATGACGGTGCCGTCGTCCAGCGTGACCGAGCGCACCCGCGTGCCGGGGGTCAGCACGGTGCCCGCGTCGTCCACCACCTGCGCGGTGCCGGCCGGGTCGTAGGTGAAGCGGAAGCCCGCCACCTGCGCGAACCGGCCGTCGGCGACGGGCATCCGGGAGACGGCGTTCTCCAGGATCTCCTTGAACTGGGCGCGCGGCACGTCCGGCACCACCGAGACGAAGTTGCTGAACGCGGCGATCTGGAAGGTGTTGAGCTCGGTGACCGGCCCGGCGGGGATCAGGCTGTTGTTGCGGATGCCGCCGCCGTTCTGCAGGGCGACCTGCGGCGGCGTGACGCCGTAGGCGGCGGCGTTCTTGCGCCCGGCGGCCAGCAGGGAGTCGGCCATCAGGTTGCCGAGGTTGGTCTCCTTGGTGCGCACGCCCGGATCCCGGCGGCCCTCCAGGGGAACGGCCGACTCGCCGAGGACGTTGGCCGCCATGTCGTCCACGAACTGCGAGACCGGCTCGACCACCGTGCGCTGCACCCGGCGGTCGGGGGCGACGGCGTCGGGCGCCACCCCGGAGACCCGCACCGGGCCGCTGCCGCGGTCGACCCCGACCACCTTGCCGCGGCGGTCGAAGTTCACCACCAGGCGGCCGACGTACTTGTAGTCGCCCGCGGTGGTCACCACCGGGACGTCCACCCCCGCCCGGTCCCGGGCGTACATCGGGTAGCGCAGCCGCTCGCCGGTGGCCGGATCAGTGGTGATCACATCGCCGGGGACCAGCGGGGTGGTGTCGGAGGCCATCAGTTCGTCGCCGCCGCCCGCGATGACCACGTCCACGTTCCGCAGCATCGGCACCAGCGCCCGGTCCTCGGTCAGCCCCTGCAGATGGCTGATCAGGACGATCTTGTCGACGCCGCGCCGGGACAGCCGGTCGACCTGGGCCTGCACCAGTCCCGCCACGTCCTGCAGCACCTTGACCCGGCGGGGGCTGGACAGGGCCGCCAGTGCGGGCGTGGTGGCACCGACGACGCCGATCCGCTCGCCGCGTTCGCGCACCGTGACCGACGAGACGATGGTGCCCTTCTTCACCAGCGCGTTCAGCCGCGCCTCGTCGCTCATGTCGAGGTTGGCCGACACGAACGGGGGCGGCGCGGCGCCGAAGCTGCCGATGAAGTCGGCCAGGATGTCCGGGCCGAAGTCGAACTCGTGGTTGCCGATCGCCATCGCGTCGTAGCCGACGGCCTTGAGCGCGAGCGCGTCGTAGAAGGGCACCCCCTTGCGCAGGCTGGCGGAGAACTCCGGGCCGGCCAGGAAGTTGTCGCCCGACGACAGCGTGATCGCCCCGCGCCGGGCGGCCTGGCCGCGGCCCGGCCGGCCGGTGGTGGCCTGCGCGCGGAGCTTGCCGACCAGGGTGGCGAAGCGGGCGACGCCGCCGTAGTCCGGCTGGCCCGGCGCGCTGAGCAGCTTGGACTCGCCGTCGTTGTTGTGCAGGATCGTCAGCGTGAACGCGGGCCCGCCGTGCCCGGCGGCCGGCGCGGCCGATCCGGGGGTGGCCAGTGGCCCGGCCACGGCCAGCGCGGCGATGGCCGTGACCGCCGCGAGGCGGCGTGGGCGTGGGTGCTGCGTCATGGGGGGCTCCTGAAGGAAGACGACTCGCCGCGCATCTTAGGGACCTGCGCACCTCGCGCGAACGATCAGACGTTGACAGCAACCCGTCCGCCGTGTCGTCACCTCACGCCCGGAGGCGGCCCGGTCATGGCGAGGCCGCCACACGGCCGGAAGGCCGGTGACGTGATCGGCGTGATCACAGTGGGTAGTGATGTCCGAGCGGGCGGTCTGTCCGCCGCCCCGCCACCGGGGCGATGCGAACGGGGGTGCCGTGACCGTACATGAGGAGCGGCGCAGATGACGGGGGACGGGCTGCGCGGCCGGGTCGCGCTGGTCACCGGGGCGTCCTCGGGGCTCGGCAGGGCCACCGCCGCCGCGCTGGCCGAGGCCGGCGCCCAGGTGATCGTGCACGGCCGGGACGCCGCCCGGCTGGCGGAGGTGGCCGGGGCGGTGGGCGGCGTGGCCGTGCCGGGCGACCTGGCCGTCCCCGCCGAGGTGGAACGGGTGGCCGCGGCGGCGCTGGACGTCGCCGCCCGGATCGACGTGCTGGTCTGCAACGCCGGGGCGGGCTGGGCGGGCCCGTTCGAGGCGATGCCCGCCGCCGACGGCGACCGACTCGTGGCGGTGAACCTGGCCGCGCCCATCGGCCTCACCCGCCTGCTGCTGCCGCAGATGCGCCGCCGTGGCGGCGGCCGCCTGGTGTACGTCACCTCCATCGCCGGGCGGCTCGGCGTGGCGGGGGAGGCGGTGTACGCGGCGACCAAGGCGGGCCTGGACGCCTTCGCCGAAAGCCTCCGGCAGGAACTGCGAGGCAGCGGTGTGACGGTGGGGGTGTTGGTCCCCGGCGTGGTCGACACCCCGTTCTTCGTCCGCCGGGGAGCGCCGTACACCCGCGGGCGGCCCAGGCCGCTGCCGCCCGACCGGGTCGCCGGCGCGCTGGTACGCGGGATCGCGGCGGGCTCCCCCGAGATCTACGTGCCCGGATGGCTGCGGCTGCCGGTCGCGGTGCGCGGCCTGGCGCCCGCCGTCTACCGCACGCTGGCCGGCCGGTTCGGCGAACGCGTGACCCCGGCGGACCCCCGCTGATCAACCGCCGCCCAGCGCCCGCAGCGACTGGCGGAGCGAGCCCAGCGTGGCGAACACGGCGGTGGGCTCGTAGCCGCAGTGGGCCATGCAGTTGGCGCACCGTTCGTCGCGGCCCCGGCCGTAGGAGTCCCAGTCGGTGGTCTCGACGAGCTCCTGGTAGGTCTGCGCGTAACCGTCGCTCATCAGGTAGCACGGCCGCTGCCAGCCGAAGACCGAGTACGACGGGATCGCCCACGCGGTGCAGGGGAAGTCGACCCTGCCCTCCAAGAAGTCCAGGAACAGCGGGGAGTGGTTGAGCCGCCAGCGCCGCCGGTTGCCTCCCGCGAACGCCGCGCGGAACAGCGCCCGGGTCTCCTCCACGGCCGGGAAGTGCTCCTGGTCGGGCGCCTTCTCGTAGGCGTAGGCCGGGGAGATCATCATCTGGTCCACGCCCAGGTCGTCGTTGAGGTGGTTCAGCACGTCGATGACGGTCCGCGGAGTGTCGGTGTTGAAGAAGGTGGTGTTGGTGGTCACCCGGAACCCGCGCTCGCGGCACAGCCGGATCGCCTCGACCGCCTCGTCGAACACCCCCTCCCGGCAGACCGACGCGTCGTGCCGGTCGCGCAGCCCGTCGACGTGCACCGTCCAGGCGAAGTAGCGGGACGGCTTGAACAGGTCGATCTTCCTGGGGAGCAACAGCGCGTTGGTGCACAGGAACACGTACCGCCGCATCCGGACCAGCTCGGCGACCAGCTCCCCGATCTGCGGGTGCATGAGCGGCTCGCCGCCCGCGATGGAGACCATGGGCGCCCCGCACTCGCGGATCGCGGCGACCGCCTGCTCCACCGGCATCCGCTGCTTCAGCACGGCGGCCGGGTGCTGGATCTTGCCGCAGCCCGCACAGGCCAGATTGCAGGCGAACAGCGGCTCCAGCTCCACCAGCAGCGGGAACTTCTCGCGGCCACGCAGCCTGTTGGCCAGGATGTGGCCGCCGACGCGCAGCGCCTGACGCAGTGGCATCCCCATCAGGGACGCACCTCCTTGGGCAGGCCGAACTCCACCGTTTCCGTCACGACGGACCGTTCCTCCACCCTGACCGGGCCGAGGCCGCGCAGCGCCTCGACGACCGCGTCCACCAGCGCCGGCGGCGCGGACGCCCCGGCGGTCAGCCCGACCGTGCCGACTCCGGCCAGCCGGTCCAGCGGGATGTCGGCCGGGCCGTCGACCAGCAGCGCGGGCGTGCCCTCCCGCTCGGCGACCTCGACCAGCCGGCGGGAGTTGGAGGAGTTGGCCGAGCCGACCACCAGCACCAGGTCGGCCTCGCCGGTGACCTCGCACACGGCCCGCTGCCGGTTGGTGGTGGCGTAACAGATGTCGGCCGAGCGCGGCCCCTGCGCGTCCGGGAACCGGCGCCTGATCGCGTCGGCGACCCGCCCCGCCTCGTCGGCGGCCAGCGTGGTCTGCATCAGGTAGGAGACCCGGCGCCCGGCGGGCAGGTTCGCCACGTCCTCGACGGTCTCCACCAGCACCGTCGAGTCAGGGGCCTCGCCCAGCGTGCCCTCGGTCTCCTCATGACCCGCGTGCCCGATCAGTGCCACCAGGTCCCCGCGGGCGGCCAGCCGCCGGGCCTCCGCGTGCACCTTGGCCACCAGCGGACAGGTCGCGTCGATCACCCGCAGCCCGGCGCGGCCGGCCTGCTCCCGCACCGCCGGCGCCACCCCGTGCGCGGAGAACACCACGACCGCGCCGGGCGGCACCTCGTCCAGTTCCTCCACGAACACCGCGCCGCGCCGCCGCAGGCCGTCGACCACGTGGGTGTTGTGGACGATCTGCTTGCGGACGTACACCGGCGCGCCGTACCGGTCCAGCGCCCGTTCCACCACCTCGATGGCCCGCTCGACCCCGGCGCAGAAGGACCGGGGCGAGGGCAGCAGCACCCGGCGGGGACCCAGCGCCGCGGCCCAGTCGGTCAGGGCGGGGCCGACCTCCCGCAGCCGCCGCCGCGCGGCCAGGGCGCCCCCGATGGTCGAAGGGTGCAGCAGGGGGCGGTCCGAGGTGTCGACGATGGCGCGGACCACCGCCCAGGGCCGGGTCCCGGAGACCGCCGCGAGGAAACCGGACTCCATGTCCACCGCCAGTGCCCCGGTGGCGGCCAGGGCACGGCGTTCGGCGCCGCTGACGAGGTGGTCGGTGCTGACCAGCGGGCCCAGCCGCACCCTGCCCCCGCCCCGGGCCAGCCGGCTGGCCAGCAGCTCGGCCGAGCGGCACCGCAGCGTCCGGTCGCCCACCCGCACCTCGGTTGCGACCAGCAGATCGCCCGGCCGCAGCCGGTCGTCCAGCGCGCCCGCGAAACCCGCCATCGCCAGCGCGTCGAACGTCGGCAGCCGGGCCGCGGCGGCCAGCGTCCGGCGCGGGCCCATCCCGGTCCGCGTGACGTGCAGGCCGCCGCGCGCCAGGGCCCGTGCCTCGATGCCGAGGGCGGCGCAGACGGCCAGGCGGGCGGTCATGAGGTCCCCTTCAGGTAGCGCCCGAGCGCGCTCAGGGGGAACACCAGCCGGTAGATCTCGTAGTTGATGTAGAAGTCGCCGGGGAAGCCGGTGCCGGTGTAGTGGTCTTCGTCCCAGCCGCCGTCCTCCCGCTGATGCTCGACCAGCCAGGTGACGCCGTGGTGGACGGCGGTGGAGCGTTCACCGGCGGCCAGCAGCGCCAGCAGCGCCCAGGCGGTCTGCGAGGGGGTCGACTCGCCCCGGCCGATCCATGCCGGGTCGCGGTAGGAGCGCATGTCCTCGCCCCAGCCTCCGTCGGTGTTCTGGTGCCGCTCCAGCCAGGCGACGGCGCGGCGGATCTGCGGCGCGTCCGGCCGCACACCCGCGGCGACCAGGGCCGGGACGACACACCCAAGGCCGTACACGTGGTTGGCGCCCCACCGGCCGAACCAGGACCCGTCCGGCTCCTGCGCCTTCAGCAGCCACACGCCCGCCCGCCGCACCACCGGCGAGTCCGCCAGGCCCTGCCGGCACAGCGCCTCGATGACGTGCGCGGTGACGTCCGCGGACGGCGGGTCGATCACCGCGCCGAAGTCGCAGAACGGCAGCCTGGTGCACAGCGTGCGGGTGTTGTCGGCGTCGAAGGCGGCGAACCCGCCGTCCCGCGAGGCCATCCCGACCAGCCAGCGCACGGCCCGCTCGACCGCCGGGTCCGACTGCGGATGGGCCACCCGGCTCAGCGCCAGGATCACCTCGGCGGTGTCGTCGGTGTCGGGGTAGCAGTCGTTGTCGAACTCGAACGCCCACCCGCCCGGCGGCACCTCCGGGCGCCGCACCGCCCAGTCGCCGGGCCCCCGCACCTCCTCGCCGAGCACCCAGTCGGCGGCGCGCAGCAGTGCCGGATGGTCGGCGGGCAGGCCCGCGTCGGCCAGCGCGTTCACGGCCAGCACGGTGTCCCACACCGGCGACTGGCACGCCTCCAGCCGCCGTCCCTGACCGTCCCGGATGGTGAACCGGTCGAGGCCGGCCAGGCCGCGCCGCATCACCGGATGGTCCACCTGGTACCCGAGCAGGTTCAGTGCGATCAGCGAGTACACCCAGGGCGGCTGGATGCCGCCCCACGAGCCGTCCGCCTCCTGGCGGGCCAGGATCCACTCGCCGGCCCGGCGCAGCGCGGCCGTCCGCAGGCCGCGCAGCGGACGCCGCTCGTACACGTGCAGGGCGCGGTCCAGGCCGGCGAAGACCTCCCGCCAGCCGGGCAGGGACGGCCGCCCGGACCGCCCGGACGGCCGTCGCCCGGCGTGCAGCTCGGTCAGGCCGAACGGGAGCGGGCGCACCGGACGCACCGATCCGACGACCGTGAGCGGCACGATCGTCTGACGGGCCCAGCACGCCCAGTCGTAGACGTTCAGCGGGCACCAGGGCGGCAGGAACATCAGCTCCGGCGGCATCACCGGCAGGTCGTCCCAGGACCACTGCCCGAACAGGGCCAGCCAGATCCGGGTGAACACCCGGGTGCCCTCGATGCCGCCCTCCCGCCGGACGTACTCGGCGGCCCGGCGCATGTGCGCGGCGTCGACGGGATCCCCGGCCAGCCGCAGCGCCGTGTACGCCTCCACGGTGGTGGACAGGTCCGGCGGGCCGCCGTGGAAGTTGGCCCAGGTCCCGTCGGGAGCCTGCTGGGAGCGGATCCAGTCGGCGGCCCCCCGGGTGTCGGCCTCGGAGCGGACGCCGAGGAACTCCCGCAGCAGCAGGTCCTCGGCGTCCATGGTGACGTTGGTCCGCAGCTCGCCCTTCCACCAGCCCTCGGGAGACTGCAGCGAGAGCAGGTGGTCGCGGGCGGCCCGCAGTGCGGTGGCGGCCCGCAACGCGGTGGCGGACGCCACCTCCGGGGCGGCGACCGTGGTCGGTGTGGTGGTCGGGCCCGGCCCGGTCGTGGCCGGAACACTGGGAACGGTCGTGGACATGGAACTCCTTGGACGTGGAGACCTCCGCCTTCGGACGGGACTCACCCCGGCGGTGAAAGCGCGCGGCTCGTGGTCGATCAGTGGTCCCTGCGGGTCACGAAGGCGGCGATGTCGAGGAACTCGGTACGGACCAGGTCGGGCAGGTCCGCGTCGGCCAGGTGGGCGGCGGCCCGCTCGACGCGGCGCCCGGCCTCCGCCTCGGCCCAGCCGCGTCCCCCGGCCGCCTCGACCAGCCGGGCGGCCTCGCGCAGTTCGGCGTCCGACAGCGGTGACGGCCGCGCGTACAGTTCGGCCAGCCGGGCGGACTCGGCCGTCCCCGCGGTGAGCGCGGCCACCACGGGAAGGGTCTTCTTGCGGGAGCGCAGGTCCGACAGCGCGGGCTTGCCGGTGACGGCGGGCTCGCCCCACACCCCGAGCAGGTCGTCCACCAGCTGGAAGGCCAGGCCCAGCTCGGCGCCGAACGCGGCGAGCCCGGCGACCAGCGGCTCGGGCGCCCCGGCCAGCACCGCCCCGATCGAGCACGAGCACGCCAGCAGGGACGCCGTCTTGTCGGCGGACATGGTCAGGCATTCGCGCAGGCCGACCTGGTCGCGCTCCTCGAAGCCGAGGTCGAGCGCCTGACCCGCGATGAGCCGGCGGGTGGCGGCGGCCAGTGAGCGCGCCGCCCGGGGGCCGCCCGGGCCGGGGACCTCCAGCAGCAGCTCACCGGCCAGCGCCGCCAGCGCGTCCCCGGTGAGGATGGCGGCCGGCTCGCCGAACACCGTCCAGGCGGCGGGGCGGTGCCGGCGCGTCCGGTCGCCGTCCATGATGTCGTCGTGCAGCAGCGAGAACGCGTGTGTCAGCTCGACCGCGACCGCGCCGGGCACCCCGACCTCGGGATCGGCCCCGGCGGCGCGGGCCGACAGCAATGCCAGCGCGGGCCGCAGCGACTTGCCGCCGGCGTCGGCCGGGCGGCCTGCGGCGTCGGCCCAGCCGAGGTGGTAGGCCGCCACCCGGTGGGTGCGGGGATCGAGCCGGCCGACCGCGGCGCGCATCGCGCCGTCGATCTGCGCCCGCACGTCCAGCATCGAGATCGGCACGGTGGTCATCGCTGCCGCACCTCCCGCAGGTGGCGGCGGACCAGCCGGGCGGCGGTGAGGCCACTGCGCACGGCGCCCTCCATGGTGTCGGGCCAGCCCGTGGCGGTCCACGCGCCGGCGAGGAAGATCCCTGGCGTACGGGTCGCCGCACCGGGGCGCCCCGCCGTGCTGCCCGGGGCCTGGCGGAACGTCGCCCGCCGTTCCCGGGTGACGAACAGGTCCAGCACCCGGGCGTGCCGTGCGGCGGGCAGCAGCCGGGCCAGCTCGGGCACGAACACCGCCCGCAGTTCGGCGGTGGACAGCTCGATCCAGCGGTCGGCGGCCGACAGTGACACCGCCAGGTACTGGCCCTCGGCCAGGCCGCTGGGCGCCGTCCGGTCGAAGACCCACTGCACCGGTGAGCCGACGGCGGCGGCGAACGGCAGGTCCAGCACCGGCCGGTCGTAGATGACGTGCACGTTGACGATGGGGGCGGCGCCCAGCGCGGGCCAGCGGTCCCGGTCGGGGCAGGTCTCCTCGCCGGCCAGCCGGGCCGCCGCCTCGTGCGGGACGGCCAGGATCACCGCGTCCGCGCCGAGCGGCGTACCGTTCACGACCACCTTGGGGTCGGCCGTCACCGCCTCCGCCCTGGCCCGCAGCAGGACGTTGCCGCCGCCCTCCTCGATCCGCCGCAGGGCGGCGGCGCCGTGCAGGTCGCCGAGCGGCAGGGCGGGGACACCGATGTCGGCGGCGTCGCGGCGGCCGAGCAGCGCTGTGCGGCACACCATGCCCGCCGCTCCCATCGCCGCCTCGTCGAGCCCGGCGTTGAGCGCCGCCATGAGAAGTGGCTCCCACAGTTCCCGCCGTGCCCGTTCCCGCTGCCCGTGCGCGGCCAGCCACCGCCCCGCGCTGATCTCGTCCAGCTCTGGGGCGCCGGGGTCCAGGCGCCGCAGGGCGAGCGCCGCGCGGACGGTCCGCAGCCGGTCGGCCACGGGCAGCGCCGAGTACCGGGCCAGCGCCGGGAGCATGTGCAGCGGCCCGGGAAGCCGGGACCGACGCAGCCGGCCGGCGACCCCGCCGGGCCGCAGGACGGTGACGTCGAAGCGGTCCTGGACGTGCACGTGGTGGTGCGTGCCGAGCCGTTCCAGCAGCCCCCGGTACGCCGTGCAGCACCGCAGGAAGACGTGCTGGCCGTTGTCGACGGCCAGGCCGCGCCGGTGGAACGAGTGGGTAGCGCCGCCCAGCCGGGGCCGCGCCTCGACGAGGGTGACCGGCACTCCCACCTCCTGCAGGGCCAGCGCGGCGCTGATCCCGGCCAGGCCGCCGCCGACGATGACCACGCTCACCGCTTCACCCCCGTCAGCGCCCGGGTCGCGACCATCGCCTTCTGCCAGGTGGGCAGGGACATGCGTGCGTGCAGCGCGGTCTCGGGACGGTCGGCGATCCGCTCCAGCAGCCGGCGGTAGATGCCCGCCATGGCGCCGGTGCAGGCGGCGCTGCGCCGGTCGAGCATCGGCAGCAGCCGCAGCCCGGTCTCGTACCAGGCCCGTGCCCGGGTCGCCTCGAACCGCACCAGCTCGCGCAGCCGGTCCGGCGGGTCGGTGAACCGGCCGGCCCCGTCCAGGTCCAGGGTGCAGCCGAACCTGGCCAGGTCCTCGGCGGGTAGGTAGACGCGGCCGCCGGCACGGTCCTCGCGCAGGTCCCGCAGGATGTTGGTGAGCTGCAGTGCGACGCCGAGGGCGTCGGCGAGCGGGGCGGCCTCCCGCGGCCGGGCGGCGCCGAACACGCCCAGTGACAGCCGTCCCACCGAGCCCGCCACCCGGCGGCAGTACTGCAGCAGGTCCTCGAAGGTGGCGTACTCGGCGCCCCGCACGTCGCTCTCGCAGCCGTCGATCAGCTCGGCGAAGGCGCTCAGCGGGATCGGGTGGCGGGTCGCCGCGTCGGCCAGCGCCACCAGCACCGGATCACCGTCCAGGTCGCCCGTGCCCGCGCAGCCGTGGCTGACGTTGCGCACGGCCTCCAACTGCCAGCGCGCCTGCGCCAGCAGCACCAGCCGCCGCTCGGCGGGCTCGTCGCCGTCGCCGATGTCGTCGATCCGCCGGGCGAAGGCGTAGACCGCCGATAACGCCCGCCGCTTGGGCGGTGGCATCAGCATGATGCCGTAGCAGAAGTTGCGGGCCTGGCCGCGCACGATCTGCTCGCAGTGCTGGTAGGCGCTCGGCACCGTCAAGGTCGACTCCTTCCGAGGGCGCGCGACCACTCGGCCGGCAGCCTCGCCCGGCCGGCCCGCAGCCGCCCGCCGAGCACGTCGTAACCACCGCGTTCGAAGGCGGCCAGGGTGGCGCGCCCGCCGGCCACATAGCCCGCCACCGCGATCCGGGCCCAGCCGGACAGCGTCCCGATCAGCGGGGCCCCCTCGTTCAGCAGCCGCCGGGCGCGGTCCACCTGGAACGCCAGCAGGCCGCGCAGCCGGGTGGGCGTCACCGGCCGTCCCAGGTCCGCCTCGGTGCAGCCGAACCTGCGCAGGTCCTCGGCCGGCAGGTAGACGCGCCCGCGCCGGTAGTCCTCGCCGACGTCCTGGCAGTGCTCGACGAGCTGCAGCGCGGTGCAGATCCGGTCGGCGAAGGCCATGCGGTGGGCAGTGGCGGCGCCGAAGACGTGCAGCACGATGTGCCCGACCGGATTGGCCGACAGCACGCAGTACTCCCGGAGCCGCTCGAAGGTGTCGTAGCGGTGGACCACCTGGTCCTGCCGGTTGGCCCGGATCAGCCGGTGGAACGGCTCGGCCGGGATCCGGCAGGCGGCCACGGTGCCGGCCAGCTCGCGCAGCTGCGGCAGCTGTGGCCGCCCGCCCGCGTACAGCACGTCGAGGTCGCGTTCCACCAGGTCGAGCAGTGTGCCGCGCTCGTCCGGCGGCGCTTCGTCACCGATGTCGTCGACCAGCCGCGCGAATCCGTACACCGCCAGCAGGCGGGCCCGGTACCGGGGCGGCAGCAGCCGTGTCGCGACCGGAAAGTTCTCCCGGCGGACCAGTTCGTCGAGCGTACGGCGGTGCTCCCGCACGCTCCACGTGGGCTCCCGGACGGCCAACGGTCCTCCCGCTCCGCGATCACTAGCTGTGACTTTCACTTTCCGCTGCGGAGTCACGAAAACGCCCGTTCGGGTATGGAGTTCTTGGGCTTGGGCGGCCGCGCACGGTGCGGCACGGTCCGGAACGGCGCCCGTTCGTGCAGGTCAGGAGGACGGAAAAGGAGCACATGAAGCGGCCCCGCACCGGAGCCGGTGCGGGGCCGCCAGAGGAGGGGACGTCAGCGCTTGACCGCGGTCAGGGCGTTGACGATGCCGCTCCCGTAGAACCCGTTGTTGCTCTTGGAGCCCTCACAGGTGTGGGTGGTGACCACCTTGGTGTAGCCGCCGTCCCCCTGCAGCACGTACCGGGTGTAGGTGTACGAGCCACCCGCCGGGCAGGCCGTCTCGGTGGCGGTGGAGCGCAGGATCGACTCGGTGACGCGCGGGTCGAGCGTCAGGCCGCCGCGGTCGCGCCTGCCGTACTTGCTGACGATCAGCGCGGCCACGCCCGCCGCGTGCGGCGAGGCCATCGAGGTGCCCTGCAGCGACTGGTAGTAGGCGCACTCGCCGCCCTTGCAACTGCGGATCACGTACGGGACGTTGGGCGTGCCGTCGGCGTTCAGTTCGCCCCGCTCGCGGGCCAGCCGCTCGGGGTAGGCGGCCCAGATGCCCCGGTTGTGGTCGATCTTGCCGTCGGCGGTGTCGTACTTGTCGCCGCCGGGCGCCGCCACCGCGACGTAGCCCTTGCCGAAGCTGGAGTAGTACGCCTTGCGCTTGCTGATGCCGGTCGAGGACACCGGGATGACGCCCTTGCCCTCCGACGGCATCGAGATGCAGCTCGGCGGGATCTCCCGGTCGCGGGGGGCCTCGCCGGGCTCGGAGGCGTAGTCCGGGCTGCTGCTGTCGAGGAAGGGCTTGGTGTAGTCGGCCGCCTCGTTGCCGGCGGCGGCGACCAGCGTCACGCCCCGCTTGCGGGCGTAGTCCAGCGCCCGCTGGGTGGCCTTGATGATGACCCGCTGCTCGGCCTGGTCGGCGGGGGAGTCCGCCGGGTTGGCCGTGCAGTTGAACAGCCAGGGGTCGATGTAATACGACATGTTGACCACGTCGATGCCGTGGTCGCCGGCGTAGGTCAGCGCGTCGATGGACGGCTGCAGGAAGAAGTACCCCGAGTCCTGCCCGGCGCGCAGGTTGACCAGGGACACCTTCGGGGCGACACCGGCGATGCCCAGGCCGTTGCGCGGCGAGCCGATGGTGGAGGCCACGTGCGTGCCGTGGTCGTTGTCGTCCACGTCCGCCGGGTCGACACAACTGGCGACCTCGCACGGCCCGTCGACCTCGTCGCCGTTGGCGTCCACCGGGATGTCGGTGGTGAAGTTGCGGCTCAGCCTGCGGTTGAAGTTGGGCGCGATGTCGGGGTGTGACCCGTCGACGCCGGTGTCGATGATGCCGACCAGCACCCGCCGGTCACCCGGCTCCACCCGGTAGGAGCCGGAGTCGGTGGCGCCGATCTGCTTCATGTCCCACTGCAGGTCCGCCAGGGGCTCGGAGCCCTTCGCGCCGCCCTTGGGGGCCTGCCGCCGGTGGGCGTCGCGGCCCTCCTTCTCGACGGACGTGCGCTTGTGCAGGCTGCGCGCCGCCTTGGGGGCGTGCCCGATGGTCCGGTTGGCGGCCGCGCCCTCGATCGCCGCCTGCCGCCCGGCGTCGGCGGCGAACCGGGCGTTGGAGGTGCGGATCGTGGCGACCCCGACGGAGGCGTTCTCCTTGAGGACCGTGCCCCCGGCGGCCTTGACGGCCGCGCGGGCCTTGTCCAGGGAGACCCCTTCCTTGTAGAGGACCACGTACTCGGTGGCCCGTTCCTCGGCCTGCGGTTTGGTCGGTCCCGCATAGGCGGGGAGCGCCAGCATCGTCGCGGTGACGGCGCCGGTTACTGCGAGGACGACTCGCCGCACTGTCACACCTCCTGTCCAGGGGTAAGGAACGTCAGGTTCTCAGCCCGACCAGGCGAAGCTACTCATATCCCTTTTGGTTGGCGACCCTCGGACGTATCACGAAACAGAGGCTCTTGTGTGAAGAAAGGGAGAGTTGTTCACTCTGTGTTGACGTCGATGGTCACGCTGGGTTGTGAAGGGGGTCGGGTGGCCGTGGGCTGCGCGGACGGTCCGGCGGAAATCGATGAGGACTCTTCACCGCTCTCGGCGCCGGGTGATTTCCGGCCGGCGCCGGGTGCGCGGAGGGCTGTGCGAGGTAAAAGGCCCGCGGCCTTAATTGACCGATTCCAGGTGCGATACACGACGTTCCATGGCGGCTCCGGCCCGCGCCGAGATGACGGCGGTACCGGCGCGGAGCCTCGGACGGGCGCCGCCGGCCGTGGACCCGCGAAGCGGCCGGACGGGCGGTCGCCGGCGGGCGCGGCCGCCGTGGACGGGCCGCGGCCGTCCGCCGGGCCGGTTCGTAAAGTCCCCGGGAACGAGCGGTCGCATGGGTCGTCCGGGTCCTGGGTAAGGGGGCTGCGCTCACGGCACGCGCACGCGCCCGCGTACGTGACACGCGTCCGCGGCGGGTGCTCGGACGAAAGGACGCGTCATGGCCGATGTCCCGGTTCCGGGCGGCTCAGGCCCGGCCATCACCCGCGACGCGGTGACGTTCGTCGGGAACGCCACCGTGATCATTCACTATGGCGCCTTCACGCTGCTGACCGATCCCAACTTCGTGCCGCGCGGCCACCGGGTCCACCTCGGCTACGGCATCGTGACCACCCGGCTGAAGGATCCGGCCCTGGCCGTGGAGGACCTGCCCGAACTCGACGCGGTGGTGCTGTCCCACCTGCACGGCGACCACTGGGACGGCGTGGCCGAACGTCACCTCGACCGGTCGCTGCCGATCGTGACCACCCAGGCGGCCGCCCGCGCCCTGCGCAGGCGGGGCTTCGGCGAGGCGGACGGGCTGGAGATCTGGCGGCACCGCACCCTGACCAAGGGGGACCGGTGGGTCCGCATCACCGCGCTGCCCGGCCGGCACGGCCCCGACCCGGTGCACCTCCTGCTCCCGCCGGTGATCGGCACGCTGCTGGAGTTCGGCACCGGCGGCTCGACCGACCTGCGCCTGTACCAGAGCGGGGACACGGTGATGTACGACCAGATCGCCGAGGTCCGGCACCGCTACCCCGACATCGACCTGGGCATCGTCCATCTGGGCGGCACCCGGCCGCTGAACCTGGTCACGGTGACCATGGACGGGCGGCAGGGCGCCGACTGGGTGGAGACGGTGCAGCCCGACAGGGTCATGCCGGTCCACTACGACGACTACTCGGTGATGAAGTCGCCGCTGTCGGACTTCGAGGCGGAACTGCGGCGGCGCGGGCTGAGCGACCGGATGATCCCCGTGGAGCGCGGCGGCAGCATCCCCCTCACCCGGGTCCGGTGAGCCGGACGGCCTCGGCCTCCCGCAGGCAGTCGGCCGGGGAGAGCGCGGCCCCGCGCTCGAACTCGGCGTCGAGGGCGTCCTGCGGCAGGGCGGCGCGGATCCGCCCGGTGACGCGGGCGATGTCCTCGCGCTCGACCAGGCCCGCGGTCAGCCCGTAGGAGTCGCGCACCGCCGCCGCCTGTCCCAGCATGCGGGCGGCCTCGGCGTGGCGGCCCGCCAGGCTGAGCGCACCGGCCGCGCCCTCCAGGGCGCCCGCCGTGTCGCGGGGCGCGCCGTAGCGGATCGCGACGGCCAGCGCGTCGCGGTGGAGCGCCAGGGCCGAGGCCGCGTCGCCACGGCGCTCGGCCACCAGGCCCAGCCCGATCTGGACCAGCGTTAGATGCATCGGCGGATCGGCGTCGCCGTCCTGGGGGATGTCCTTCAGCAGGCCCTGCAGGTGCTCCTCGGCGACGTCCAACTCGCCCTGCCGGATGGCGGCCATGCTCAGTCCGATCTCGGCGAGGTTGAAGGCGTGGCGGTGCCCGTGCTCAAGGGCCAGCCGTCGGGCCCGCTCGCAGTGCCCGCGCGCCGCCGTGTGGTCGCCGCGCAGCATCGTGATCCAACCTATCCAACCCAGCAGCATGGCGACGTCCGGCCACAGCCGCAGTTCCTCGGCCCGCCGCAGGCCCTCATGCTGCAACCGTTCCGCCCGGACATGGTCGCCGGTCAGCTCGGCGTGGGCGCCCAGCCACGCGGCCGCCTGGAGCTGCCCCCACCGGTCGCCGGCCTCGCCGAACAGCCGCGCCGCCCGTTCGGCCTCCCGCCGCAGCACCGCCGTCTTGCCCCGCGAGTGCGCGTGCAGGGCGCGCTGGATCAGGGTGGCCGCCTCCCCCCACCGGTCGCCGGACGCCCGGAACCCCTCCATGGCACGGTCCAGCAGGTGCTTGTTGTCGGTGAAGTCGGCGCTCTCGCTGCCGGTGAACGCCAGGAACCACTGGGCCCGGGCCAGCGCCACCGGATCGCCGGCCTCCTCCAGCAGCCGCAGCGCCGCGTCACACCGGCCGGCCCAGTCGGCGGTGTCGCCCTGGAGCGCCGCGAAGCCCGCGTGCCACGCCATGGCCCTGGCCCGGGACGCGACCGGGCTGCTTTCCGCAGCCCGCAATGCCAGCGCCGCCGCCAAGGACCGCCGGGCCTCGGCCAGCCTGCCGCGCAGGAACCAATACCAGGACAGCGCGTTCACCAGCCGCAGCGCGTCCTCGGCGTCCCCGGAGGCGACGGCGCCGTCGAACGCCGAGCGCAGGTTGGCGGCCTCGCCGTCCAGCAGCCGCAGCCATCGCCCCTGGCCATGCCCGTACAGCTCGGGTTCGGCGCGTTCGGCCACCTCGATGTAGTAGCGGCGGTGGCGCAGTCGTACCCGCTCGTGCTCGCCCGCCTCGTCCATGCGGTCGGCGCAGTAGGCGGCCACCGACTCCAGCAGCCGGTAGCGGGGCCCTTCGTCGCTGCGCTCGTCCATCACCACCAGGGAGCGGTCCACCAGCCGGACCAGCAGGTCGAGTACCTCCTGTGCGGGCAGGTCGTCCCCGGCGCAGACGGCCTCGGCGGCCTCCAGTGAGCACCCGTCGGCGTGTACGGCCAGCCGGCGCAGCACCGCCCGCTCCGGCTCGGCCAGCAGGTCCCAGCTCCAGTCGATCATCGCCGTCAGGGTGCGCTGCCGGTGCGGGGCGCCCCGCTGTCCGGTCGCCAGCAGCCGGAACCGGTCGTCCAGCCGGGCCACCAGCCCGTGCACGCCCAGCGCCCGCACCCGGGTGGCGGCCAGCTCCAGCGCCAGCGGGATCCCGTCCAGCCGCCGGCACAGCACCGCGACGGCCGCCGCGTTCTCGGCGTCGAGACGGAACCCGCGCGCGGCGGCCGACGCCCGCTCCACGAACAGCCGCACCGCGCCCGACTCCGCCAGCGTCTGCGGGTCGGGCTCGGCGTCGCGCCCGGGCACCGTCAGCGGCGGGACGTTCCAGACCACCTCGCCGGGCAGCCCCAGCGGTTCGCGGCTGGTGGCCAGCACCCGCAATCGCGGCACGGCCCGCAGCAGCGGCTCGGCCAGGTCCGCGACCTGCTCGACGACGTGCTCGCAGTTGTCCAGCACCAGCAGCAGCCGCCGGGCCGCCAGCGCCTCGGCCAGCCGGCCAACCGGGGCCGCCGCGCTCTGACCGGGGGAGTCCCGGATGTCCAGCACCCGCAGTACCGCGTCGGCCAACTCGGCGGCGGACGGGTGTTCGAAGGCGGCCAGTTCGACCATCCACACCCCGTCGGGGAACGCGCCGAGCAGCCGCCCGGCCGTCTCGGTCGCCAGCCGGGTCTTGCCCACCCCGCCGGGCCCGGTCAGCGTCACCAGCCGGTCGCTCTCCAGCCGAGCGCTGATCTCGGCGACGGCCTCGTCCCTGCCGACCAGGCCGGTGGCGGGGGCGTGCAGGTTGGTGCGGGGCCGGGAAGCGTCCGCCGCCAGCGGTGCGGCCGGCGCGGGCGGCGCGTCCAGCGCGGGGTCCTGCGTCAGGATCGCCCGGTGCAGGGCGACCAGCTCCGGGCCGGGATCCAGGCCCAGCTCGTCGGCCAGTTCGGCCCGCAGCCGCTCGTAACTGTCCAGTGCCTCGCTCTGCCGGCCCGCCCGATACAGGGCCCGCATGTGCGCGGCCCGCAGCCGTTCCCGCAGCGGGTGCGCCGCCAGCAGGTCGCCCAGCTCGGCCGCCAGCACCCCGTGCTCGCCCAGCGCCAGCCGCACCTCGGCGTGGTCCTCCAGCGCGGCCAGCCGCAGCTCCTCCAGCCGGGCGATCACCGGCTGGACGAACGGCTCGTCGGCGAAGTCGGCGAACGCCGGGCCCCGCCACAGCGCCAGCGCCTCCGCGAGCGCCCCCGCCCGCGCCGCAGGCTCGGCGGTCTCGCGCGCCCGGGCGGTGAGGGCGCGAAAGCGCCGCGCGTCCACCCGCTCGTCATCGGCCTGAAGCAGGTAGCCCGCCGGGCGGGACACCACCAGCGACCGTGCGCCGGGCTCGGCGTCCTCCAGCACCCGCCGCAACTGGGAGACCTTGACCGACAGCGCGGCGGGCGGGTTACTGGGCGGATCCTGGCCCCACAGGTCGTCGATCAGCCGGTCGGCCGGGACCGGACGCCCCTCGTACACCAGCAGGTCGGCCAGCAGCGCCCGCACCTTGAGGCCGGGCACTGTGACGAGCCGGCCGTCGTCGGTCCACACAGACAGCGGACCCAGCACCCCGAAACGCATGAGCCGCACGATAACCGCCCCTGGCGGGCGGGCGGGGCCATAAACGGACGAGCGGTGCCGCGGACGCCGGCGCGGGGGCGGAAAACCGGCCGTAAAGATCCCGTAAGGGGGTCCCCGCACAGTGGGACGTGTCGGACGGAACACCGCGGCGAAGGGAGCGGCAGATGAGCGGAACGGATCGGCTCCGACTGGCGATCATCATCGGCAGCACCCGTGACGGCCGTTTCGGCCCGACCGTGGCCGGCTGGCTGGCCTCCCGCGCCCGCCGCCGCGCCGACCTGGAGGTCGACCTGATCGACCTGGCCGAGGCCCGGTTGCCGCAGACGCTGCCCGACCACGACGGCGACCTGCCGGAGCCGGTGCGGGCGCTGGCGCCCCGGCTGGCCGCCGCCGACGCCTTCGCGGTGGTGACGCCCGAGTACAACCACGGCTACCCGGCCCCGCTCAAGACCGCGATCGACTGGTACTACGACGAGTGGAAGGCCAAGCCGGTCGCGCTGATCACCTACGGCAGGGAGTCCGGCGGCCGCAACGCCGCCGCCCAGCTCCGCCAGGTGTTCGGAGAGCTGCACGCGGTCACCATCAGGGACGGGATCAGCCTGCCCTGCTACTGGGAGCAGTTCGCCGCCGACGGCTCCTGGCCCAAGGCCGGCGCCGACTGCAACACCGCCGTCAAGACCACGCTGGACCAGCTGACCTGGTGGGCGCTCGCCCTCCGGGAGGCCCGGGTCCGGCGGCCCTACACGACCTGACCAACCCCTCATGAGACCGGAGAAAACCATGCGCAAGATCATCAACTCGACCTACGTCTCCCTCGACGGCGTCATCGCCCGGCCGAACGAGTGGACTTTCGAGTACTTCAACGAGGAGGCCCAGAAGTTCGCCTACGACCAGCTGTTCTCCTGCGACGCCCTGCTGATGGGCCGCAAGAGCTACGAGGGCTTCGCCGCGAGCTGGCCCCACATGGAGGAGGAGACCGGGGACTTCGGCGTCCGGATGAACACCATGTCCAAGTACGTGGTATCCACCACCCTGAAGGACCCGGAGTGGAAGAACACCGCCGTCATCTCCGACAACGTGGTGAAGGAGATCGCCGAGCTCAAGGAGCGGCCGGGCCAGGACATCCTGCAGTACGGCTACGGCCCGGTCACCCGGCTGCTGATCGAGCACGGCCTGCTGGACGAGCTGCGGCTGTGGATCCACCCGGTGATCGTCGGCACCGGCGACCCCGAGGAACTGCTCACCCGGGAGGGTTTCGGCGCCTCCTTCGAGGCGGCCGAGACCAAGGTCTTCACCAACGGGGTCATCATCGCCACCTACCGCCCGGCCGCCAAGGAGGCCGCCGAGGGGGAGGGCGCCTGACCGGGCCGCCACAAGGGCTCCGAGACCGCCGGCGCTCGCCCGCAGGAGCCTGACCCGCCGCGGCGCCGCCGCCGGGATCCGACCGGACCGACCGCCGGGATCCGGCCGGAGCCCGCGCGCCGCGGGATCGCCCGTCGGTTCCGTGCGTCTTCCGGTGCTGCGGACGGCGGCGGTGGATTCCGGCCGGAGTCCATGTGTCACGGATCGCCCGTCGGTTCCGCGCCGTTCGTCCCAGTGGACGATTCCGGAGGAGTCCGTCTCGCGGTGGATTCCGGCCGGAACCGGCCGTTCGCGGCCTCCGGCACCTTCAGGTGAACACAATGCCGGGGAACGTCGAAGGGAGTCGGCCGTGCGGTCTCGTGGGGTGCTCGTCCTGGCCGGGATGCTGGCGGTCGTCCTGGCCGCCGGCGCGGTCACCGCGTTCTCGATGTCGCGCAAAGTGCGGGGCAGCCCCGAGCAGGCCTCCCGCGACTACTTCGCCGCCTGGCGGGACGGCGGGCTGGAACGGATGTCGCGGCTGGTCGCCGACCCTCCCGGCGACTTCGCCGTTCAGCACCGCGCCCTGTCCAACGGGCTGAAGGTCTACTCGGTCGAGCTCGAACCGGGGCCCCTCGTCCGGGATCCCGGGGGTGAGAGCGCGTACCAGGAGTTCGAGGTCACGCGGAACCTCGCCGGCCGCGTCACCTGGACCTACCGGTCGACCCTGCGCATGGGCCTGGTGGACCGGCGATGGAAGGTCCTGTGGTCGCCCGCCACCCTGCACCCCGACCTGCGCGGCCCCGCCACCTGGAAGCTGGCCGAGACCGAGTCGGCCCCGGCCACGTTCCTGGCCCGGGACAAGCGGCCGCTGCCAGGAGACGGAACCCTCCAGCCCTATATCGCCGCCCTGGCCGAACGCTTCGGCGACTCCGGCGACTCCGGCGACTCCGGTGACGACACCCGGGGCTGGGCCGTCGAGTTGATCCAGCCCGGCGCCGGTCCCCGGCGGCTGGCCGTGCTCGGTGCCGAGTCCCCCGAGAGGATTCGCACCACCCTGGACCGCACGTTGCAGTCCGCCGCCGAGAAGGCCGTCTCCGGTAAGACCGCCGCGATCGTGGCCGTCCGCCCGTCCACCGGCGAGATCCTGGCCGTCGCCGACCGGCTCGGCGGACGCAACGCCTTCCTGGGGAACTACCCGCCCGGCTCCACCTTCAAGGTCGTCACCGCCGCCGCCCTGCTGTCGGACGGCATGTCCTCCTCCGGCGGCGTCGACTGCCCCGGGTCGGTCGTCACCGCCCAGCGCACCATCCGCAACTCTGAGGGCCTGGCCCTCGGCGGCACCTCGCTGCGAGAGGCCTTCGCCCACTCCTGCAACACCACCTTCGCTCGGCTGGCGGTCGAACGGCTGCGCGCCGCCAAGCTCGCCGAGGCCGCCGGAACGTTCGGCTTCGGCGGACCCATAGCCCCCGGCATCGCGGCCGTCCGGGGCTCCTTCCCCGAGCCGGGCAACGGCGCGGAACTGGCCGAGGCGGCGATCGGGCAGGGCCGCGTCCAGGCCAGCCCCCTGGTGATGGCCATGGTCGCCGCGGCGGTCGCCGACGGAACCTGGCGCTCGCCCCGGCTGGTCGACGCCAAGCTGATCCGCGGGACCGGCGACCGCCCCCAGCCGTCCCACGACGTCCCGAACGCCGCCGCGCTGCGCACCATGATGCGCGCGGTCGTCACCGACGGCACCGCCGAACGTGCCGGCCTTCCGTCCGGCACCGCCGGCAAGACCGGCACCGCCGAGGTCGGCGGCGGGGAACCCCACGCCTGGTTCGTCGGCTACCGGGACGACCTGGCCTTCGCCGCCTTCGTCGCCGGCGGCGGCTCGGGCCCCGAGGTCGCCGCCCCCCTGGCCGCCCGCTTCCTGCGCGCCCGCTGATCCTCGTGGCGGCCCGGACTCCGGGCCGCCCACCAGATTCGGATGGCTCTGGTGGCGGTTATTGTCGAACCGTATTCAGGTACGTCGTGATATGTGCGTATGCCGCCTGAGGAGCGCCGTAATGATCGAGTCGACCGCCCGGGTGACCACCGACCGGCCCGCCCGCTACATCAAGCAACTGTGCGACCACCTCGGCCGCAGGGTCACCACCACCGTCGAGGGCGACACCGGCCACGTCGCACTCCCCGAAGGCGCGGGCGCCTGCGACCTGCGGGCCGAGGACGGCGTCCTGGTGATGACCGCCACCGCCCCCGACGCCGAGGGCCTGGCCCGCGTCGAGGACGTGGTCGGCCGCCACCTGGAGAGGTTCGGCACCCGCGAGTCCCTCACCGTCTCCTGGATCCGCACCACCGCTGAGGGGGAGTAGCCACCCCGAGACGGCGGCCACCGGGCCGGAGCGTCCGGAACGAAATCCCGCCGCCAAGCCCGTGGTGAGGGCACCCGGCCGTGCGGCGGACACGGACCAGCGGCCCGGCGCGGGAGAGGTCCGCGCCGGGCCGGAGGCCGGGAGCCGGGGGCCGGGCTAGTCGGTCAGCGGGCCGAACTCCTTGCGGGTGTCGATGACATTGCCGAACAGCTCCCAGCGCTCGCCCTTGAAGCGCATGAGCTGCATCGACTCGATCGGGAAGCCGTCGTCGGGTCCGGTCTGCAGCGTCACGCCCGGCAGCAGCATGTCGACCTGGACGTTGTTCAGGTTGCGGACGGAGTCGCGCAGCCCCTCGCGGGTCGGGCACTTGGCGGCCTGCATCGCCTTGTGGAAGCTGCTGGCCACCGCCCAGCCGAAGGCGTGGTAGGGGATGTTCGGGTCGGCGCCGGGCGCGTACTGCTTCATCTTCGCCCGGTACAGCCGCATCTCCGCGTCGTCGTTCCACTGCGGGTCGGTGGGGTCCTTGTAGTAGGTGGCCGAGACGACGCCCTGCACGTTCTTGAAGCCGACCGGCTGCAGGACGGTCCGCGAGGCGGCCACGTTGTTGACGATGTGCAGCGGGTTCCAGTCGGTGTTCCTGGCGTCGGCGGCCAGCGCCTGCGAGCCGAACTTGGGCGTGGTGACGTTCAGGAACACGTCGGCCTTGGAACCGGCGAGGTTGCGCATCTGCGGGTCGATGCTGGGGTCGGAGACCTCGTAGCTCTGCTCGGCGACGACCTTGACGCCGCTGCCCGCGATGGCCTTCTTGAACCCGCCGAGCAGGTCCTTGCCGAAGTCGTCGTTCTGGTAGAGCACCGCCACCTTGGCGGCGGGCCGGTCGGTCTTGAGGTACCGGGCGTAGACGCGGGCCTCGGAGACGTAGTTGGGCTGCCAGCCGATGGTCCACGGGTGCCTGGTGTCGGTGCCCCACAGGGAGGCGCCGGTGGCCACGAACACCTGCGGCACCTTGCGCTGGTTGGTGTAGTCCCAGGTCGCCGCCGTGGACGGGGTGCCCAGTGTCTGGAACAGGGCGAAGACCTGCTCCTGCTCGACCAGCCGGCGGGCCTCCTCGACCGCCTTGGGCGGCTGGTAGCCGTCGTCGCGGACCAGGAACTCCACCTTGCGCCCGCCGATCCCGTTCTGCTCGGCGTTGACGTAGTCGAAGTACGCCTTGATGCCCTTGGGTATGTCGCCGTAGGCGGAGGCGGGCCCCGACAGCGGGTAGATGCCGCCCAGTTTGATGCTCTTGTCGGTGATGCCGGTGGTCTGCTGCCCCTTGCACGCGCCCGAGGCCGCGGTACCCCCGCCGTCGTCCCCCCGCCCGCCGCAGGCGGTCGCCGCCAGCAGTACGGCCGCCACCGCCGCCGTCCGGCGGATCGTCGATGCACCCATCTGTCACTCCCTCCGGAGGGTCCTGCGAATCCGGCCCGCCGCCCGTCCGGCCAGCCCGGCCAGCCCGGTCGGGGCGACGTACATCACCGCGATGATCAGCAGGCCGAAGATCACGCCGGGCGCGGCCTTGTTGATGTCCTGGGACCAGGACGGCACGAACATCACGAACAGCCCCCCGAGCAGCGGCCCGGACAGCGAGCCCAGACCGCCGACGACGATCCCCGCGAGCAGGGTGATCGAGAGGGTGACCGGGAACGAGTCCGGGGAGACGAACCCGATCACCCACGTGTAGACGCAGCCCGCCGCCCCGGCGAACATCGCGCTCCAGGCGAAGGCGAGCGTCTTGTAGAACGGCAGCCGCACGCCCATGACCTCGGCCGCCGCCTCGTTGTCGCGGACGGCGTGCAGGGCCCGGCCGACCCGCGAGCGCAGCAGGTTGCGGGCGAGCAGGAAGGCGGCGACCGCGACCGCGAGCGCCAGGAAGTACAGCCACTGGTCCTCGGCCAGTCCGGTCCACGCGGGCGGCGCCGGCTTCGTCAGCGTCAGCCCCATGGAGCCGCCGGTCACCGACTCGAACCGCTTGAGCAGTGGGACCAGGAAAACCGCGATGGACAGCGTCACCAGCGCCAGGTACAGGCCGTGCAGCCGGACCGCCGGCACCCCCAGCCCCAGGCCGAGCACGAACGCCACCGCCGCGGCGACGGGCAGGGTCAGCAGGTAGGGCACGTCCCAGCGGTCGAGCATGAGGGCCGCCGCGTACGCCCCCACCGCGAAGAACGCCCCGTGCCCCAGCGAGATCTGCCCGGCATGGCCGACCAGCAGGTTCAGCCCCAGCAGCGCCACCGCGTAGACCAGCACCATCGTCAACTGGAAGACCCGGAACGGCACCAGTTGGAACGGCGCATAGCAGGCCGCCAGGAGCAGTGCCGCCAGCGCGATCGGCCGCCACCGCTCCACCGCCGCGTCCCGCAGCCGCGCGCCCCACGAGCCGGGCTCCCCGGACGCGTCCCGCCCGGGGGCCTGGACCTCGGCGGGCTCCGCCGCGGCCTCGTTCGCCGTGCTCGCCGTGTTTGCCGTGTTCGCCGTCTCGCTCATGCCCGCTCCACCGTCGCCCGCCCGAACAGGCCCTGGGGCCGCAGCAGCAGGACGACCAGGATGATGACCAGCGGCACCCCGATCTTCAGGTCCGAGCCGACGACGTCCACGTACGCCCCGGCCAGGGTCTCGGCGACGCCGACGACCAGCCCGCCGACCACCGCGCCGGCCGGGCTGTCGAAGCCGCCGAGGGTCGCCGCCGCGAACGCGTAGATCAGGACGCCGCCCATCATGTTGGGCTCCAGGAACAGCAGCGGGGCCACCAGCACCCCCGACACCGCCCCCACGGTGGCGGCCAGGCCCCAGCCGAGCGCCAGCGTCCGGCCCACCCGGATGCCCACCAGCCGCGCCGAGTCGGGGTCGGCGGCCACCGCGCGCATCCCCAGCCCGATCCCGGTGTGCCGGAACAGCAGGTACAACAGCCCCATCACCAGCCCCACCACGGCCAGGATCCCCAGCGTCGGGTAGCCGACGGCGACCCCGCCGGCCCGCAGCGCGCCGTCGGGGAACGGGTTGGGAAAGTCCTTGATCAGGAACGACCAGATCCAGCCGGCGGCGGCGTTGACGAAGATGAACAGCCCCACAGTGACGATCACCATGGTCAGCTCGGGAGCGCCCTCCACCGGACGGATCACCACCCGCTCGATCAGCATTCCGCCGGTGAACGACACCGTCAGCGTGATCGCCAAGGCCGCCCAGAACGGCAGCCCCGCGTCCATGAACTGCCAGGCCACATAGGTGGAGAACATGGCCAGCTCGCCCTGCGCGAAATTCACGATGCCGGTGAACCGGTGGATCAGCACCAGGGCCAGGGCCAGGCCGGCGTAGATCGCCCCCGCGCCCATGCCCTCCACGACCTGCTGCGCGAACCCGGCCATGTCAGACCCGGTATCCCAGGTAGGACCGGGCGACCTGCTCGTCGGCCCGGATCCGCTCGGCCGGTCCCGACAGCACGATCCGGCCGGTCTCCAGGACGTGCGCCTGCCGGGCGATGCCCAGCGCCAGGTGGGCGTTCTGCTCGACGACGACCACGGTGGTCCGCTCCTCCTCGTTGATGGACCGCACGATGCCGAACAACTCCCGGGTGACCATCGGGGCCAGGCCGAGGGACGGCTCGTCCAGCAGCAGCAGCCGGGGCCGCAGCATCAGCGCCCGCCCGAGCGCGAGCATCTGCTGCTCGCCGCCGCTGAGGCTGCCCGCCTGCTGCTTCAGCCGTTTCCGCAGCACCGGGAAGTAGCCGTGGACCCGTTCCAGGTCGGCCTGCACGGCGGCGCGGTCCCGCCGGGTGAAGGCGCCCAGCCGCAGGTTCTCCTCGACGGTCAGCGGCAGGAACGTGCCGCGCCCCTCGGGCACGTGGGCGACCCCCAGCCGGGCCACCGCGTCCGGCGGCCGTCCCAGCAGGCCGGTGCCGCCGAGCCGGACGGCGCCGCGGCCCTTGACCATGCCGCACAGCGCCCGCAGCAGCGTCGTCTTGCCCGCGCCGTTGGGGCCGAGGATCGCGCAGACCTCGCCCCGGCCCACCGTCAGGCTCACCCCGTGCAGCACCCGCGCGCCGCCGTATCCGGCGTGCAGGTCCTCCACCACCAGGAAGTCGTCGTCCGGCGTGCTCATGCGGGGGTCCCCAGGTAGGCCTCGACGACGGCCGGGTTCTGCTGGACCTCCGCGGGCGAGCCCTCGGCGATCTTGCGGCCGAAGTCCAGGCACACCACCCGGTCGCAGGTGCCCATCACGAAGCCCATGTGGTGCTCGACCACGACCACGGTCACCTCGAAGTCGTCGCGGACGGCCCGCAGGGTGCCGGCGAACTCGGCGACCTCCGCCGAGTTCAGCCCGTTCACCGGCTCGTCCAGCAGCAGCAGCCGGGGACGGGCGGCCAGCGCGCGGGCCAACTCGACCCGTTTGAGGGTGCCGAACGGCAGCCCGGCCGCCGGATGGCCGGCCACGTGGGCCAGGTCCAGCCGCCGCAGTAGCCCGTCGGCCTCCGCGCGCAGCCGCTCCTCCTCGCGGCGCACCCCGGGCAGCCGCATCCCGGCCGACAGGAAGCCGGCCCGCCCGTGGTGGTGCGCGCCGACCAGCACGTTGTCGCGCACCGACAGGCGCGGGAACAGGCCCAGGTTCTGGAAGGTTCGGGCGATGCCCAGCGCCGCGACCGCGTGCGGCGGCACCGCCAGCAGGTCGGCGCCCTGGTAGCGGACCGTGCCCGCGTCGGCCCGGTACCGGCGGGTCAGGCAGTTGAACAGGGTCGTCTTGCCGGCTCCGTTCGGGCCGATCAGCCCGACCGTCTCGCCGTGCCGCACCTCGAAGCCGACCCCGTCCAGGGCCGTGATGCCGCCGAAGCGGACGGTGAGATCGCGTACCTCCAGCATCCGGCCTCCTGGGGGTGGGCGGCGGGCGGCCTTGCGGAGTAGGGCGTCAGCGTAAGATCCGCCGGTCAGGGCCGCATTGGGCACGATCACCCAAGATGGCGGGCGGGACTTGTCCACCGCACACAGGCTCTGTCTCGGAGGGGTCACGGGGCGTTGACGCGCCCCGGACCGGCAAGGATCATCCGGGCATGTCCGGTGGTTTCAGCACGGAAACGCTCACCGGTGCGGACACCGTCCGCGCTGAACGCTCGCGCATCCTGTCCGACCTCCTGCACCACGTGGACGACCTGGCCGCGACGGCGCTGGCGGCGATGCGCGCGGAGATCCCCGCCTACCGGGACAGGGATGCCGGCTTCCTCGCCGACGCCCGCGACCAGATCGCCCGGCACTACCGCACCAAGCTCGCCGTGCTGCTGGAGGAGCGCACGGTGACCCTCGACGACATCGCCTTCACCCGCCGCGCGGCGATGCGGCGGGCCCGGGCCGGGCTGGCCCTGGCCGACTACATCAACGCCTTCCGGGTCGGCCAGCAGGTCTTCTGGGAGGCGGTGGTCGAGCGCGCCGGGCGCACGTTCGCCGGTCACGAGGCCGCCCTCACGCTGGCCGCCCCGCTGATGCGCTACTGCGACTTCGCCAGCACCCAGGCCGCCAACGCGTACATGGAATTCCAGCAGTACGCCGCCGCCGAGGCGGTCCGCGAGAGCCGGGACCTGCTGGAGACCCTGCTGGACGGGGAGGCGCCCACGCGGGGCCCGCAACTGGCCGCCGCCGGCGCGCACGGCCTGACCCCCGGCACCCGCACGCCCCTGGTGGTGGTCGTCGCCGTTCTGGTCGGTCCGGCCGACCGGACGGCGGTGGCCACGGGGCCCGACCAGGGCGCCGACGCCCGGCACGCGGCCTGCGCGGCGATCGCCCGGACGGGGGTGAACGGCCTGCGGACGCTGTCGGTCGTCCGCCGCTCGGAGATCGTGGCCGTTCCCGCGCTCGGCCCCGGCGGCGACGCCGGGCGACTGTGCGACCGGCTGCAGGCGGTACGCGAGGGACTGCTCGGCGAGGGCATCGCGCTGGCGATGGGCATCAGCACCGTGGCCTGCGGCATCGGCCAGGTCCCGCAGGCCTACCGGGAGGCCCGCGCGGCGCTGGAGTTCCTGCCCGAGGACGGGGGCGTGGCGGCGCTGCCCCGGCTCACCCCGTTCCAGTACCTGGCGATGCGGGCCGACGACACGGCCCGGCACCTGGTCGACCCGCGCATCGCCGCGCTGCTGGCCGAGGACCGGGAGCGCGGCGGCGTGCTGACCGCCACGATCCGCGCGTTCGCCGCCGCCGACCTCAACCTGCGCGCCTCCGCCGAGCGGCTGCAGATCCACCACAACACCGCCCAGTACCGGCTGCGCCGCATCCAGGAGCGGACCGGCCGCAACCTGCGCCACATCACCGACCTGGTCGAGTTGTTGGTGGCCATCGCGCTGCAGGACTCCCGGCCGCGGGCCACCAATCCGGGGCGGAAAAGACTGGTCTCCGCGACCAATGAGGACGGCCGGAGCGCGGACGTACCTTCTGGGGCATGAACCTCGCGGACCGGCTGCCCGCCGCCGCCGGACGGCTCGGCGGCAGGACGGTTCTCACCCTCGACGGCGCGGGGCTCAGCTACCACGCGCTGGAGGCGCTGAGCGCCCGGGTCGCCGGGCTGCTGCGCGGGCGCGGCGTCGGGCCCGGCGACCGGGTCGCGGTCATGCTGCCGAACGTCCCGGAGTTCGCCGTCGTCTACTACGGAGCGCTGCGGGCCGGCGCCGTGGTCGTCCCGCTCGACCCGCTGCTGAAGCGGCGGGAGATCGCCGCCTACGTCGGCGATTGCGGGGCCCGGCTGCTGGTCGCCTGGCACGCCTGTGCCGAGGCGGCCGAGGCCGGGACCGCCGGCACCGGCGCCGACTGCCTGTTCGTGGTGCCCGAGGAGTTCCGCCGACTGCTGCGCGGGGCGGTGCCCGTCGGCGAGGTCGCCGCGACCTCGCCCGACGACATCGCCGTCCTGCTCTACACCGCCGGGACGACCGGCCGGCCCAAGGGCATCGAGCTGACCCACGGCAACCTCGCGGGCAACGCCGCGACCGTCGCCCGCATGCACGCCCTCGGCGTGGACGACGTGGTGCTCGGGGCGCTGCCGCTCTACCACGCGTTCGGGCAGACCTGCGCGCTCAACGCCACCGTCCACGCGGGCGGGCGGCTGACCCTGATGCCGCGCTTCGACCCGGGCCGGGCCCTGGAGCTCATCCGGCGCGACGGGGTGACCGTCTTCCAGGGCGTGCCCGCCATGTACATCGCGCTGCTGGACCAGCCCGGCGCCTCGGACATGTCGCTGCTGCGCGTGTGCGTCAGTGGCGGCGCGGCCCTGCCGCCGGCCGTGCTGCGGGCCTACGAGACCCGGTTCGGCTGCCGGATCGTCGAGGGCTACGGGCTGAGCGAGACCTCGGCGGTGGCCGCCGCCAACCGGGGTGGCCACCGGCGCAGGCCCGGCTCCGTCGGCCGTCCCGTGCCGGGCGTGGAGATGCGGGTGGTCGGTGACGATGGGCGAGAGCTGTCGCCCGGCGAGATCGGCGAGATCGTCGTGCGCGGCCCCAACGTCATGAAGGGCTACTGGCGGGACCCGGCCGCGACCGCCGAGGCGATCCGCGACGGCTGGTTCCACACCGGCGACCTCGGCCGTACGGACGGCGACGGGTTCTTCTTCCTGGTCGGCCGCCGCCGCGACGTGATCATCCGCGGTGGCCGCACGGTGTACCCCGGCGAGGTCGAGGAGGTGCTGCACGAGCACCCCGCCGTGCGCCAGGCCGCCGTCGTCGGCGTCCCGCATCCCGAGCTCGGCGAGGAGGTCGCGGCGGTGGTGGCGTTGCGCGCCCCGGTCGAGCCGGAGGAACTGCGCGAGTTCGTCCGGGAACGGGTCGCCGCCTACAAGTACCCCCGCCACGTCTCGTGCGTCGACGAACTGCCCACCGGACCCACCGGCAAGATCCTCAAACGCGCCCTCACGCCGCCGGGTACGGCCCGGTGACATGAACCTGCCCCTGAAGTGGGCAGATTGCGACTTAGGGGCTGGCCGAAAAAGGGGGCCTGCCCGTTGGAACGTCGGGCGAGGAGGAGTACCTTAGGCCAGCCTTACCTGTCCCCTCTGGGAGTCCGCATGCCATCCGTTCGTCTCGCCGGTCTTGCCGCGCTCATGATCCCTCTGCTGGCCGCCTGCGGCGGAACCGACGACGCGGGCGGCGGGGCGGCGGCCGCCACGGCGATCGACGCCACCGACACCGCCTGCGAGGTCGGCCGTACCGAGTTCCCGGCCGGGACCATCGACTTCAAGGTCACCAACAAGGGCAGCAAGGTCACCGAGGTCTACGTCTACGGCCCCGGCGACAAGATCATGACCGAGCGGGAGAACATCGGTCCCGGCACCTCGGTGGACTTCACCGTCCAGCTCGACGCGGGCAAGTACCAGATCGCCTGCAAGCCCGGCATGGTCGGCGACGGCATCCGCAAGGACATCACCGTCACCGGGCGCGCCGCCGCAGGCGACCCCCAGCTGGCCAAGGCCGCCGCCGACTACAAGGTCTACGTCACCGCCCAGGTGGACGACACCCTCGCCAGGACCCGCGAGTTCGTCAAGGCGGTCAAGGACGGCGACGTCGCGCAGGCCAAGCGGCTGTACGCCCCGTCCCGCCTCGGCTGGGAGAGCGTCGAGCCGGTCGCCGAGTCGTTCGGCGACCTCGACCCGCGCATCGACGCCCGGGAGGCCGACCTGGAGGAGGGCCAGGAGTGGACCGGCTGGCACAAGCTGGAGAAGGCGCTGTGGAAGACCGGCTCGGTCAAGGGCGAGGAGGCCACCGCCGACCGGCTCGTCAAGGACCTGGAGGAGCTGCGATCGCGGATCCCGGCCCTGGAGTTCAAGCCGGTCAACATGGCCAACGGCGCCAAGGAACTGCTGGACGAGATCTCCACCGGCAAGATCACCGGTGAGGAGGAGGCGTTCTCGCACACCGACCTGGCCGACTTCAAGGCCAACCTGGACGGCGCGCAGAAGGTCCACGAGCTGCTCAAGCCGGTCGTGCAGGCCAAGGACCCGGCGCTGGCCGTCACGCTGGACGAGGAGTTCGGCAAGGTGCACTCGCTGCTGGCCCGGTACGAGAAGGGCGACGGCTACGTCTCCTACGACACCGTCGGCCAGGACGAGCGCAAGAAGCTGTCGGACGCGGTCAACGGGCTGCACGAGCCGGTCTCCAGGATCGCGGGAGTGATCTCGCGATGACCGCCGGGCCGGACACGGCGGGCGGCGGGCGGGTCTCCCGCCGCCGGATGCTGGGCCTGTCCGGGGCCGGGCTGCTGGTGGGCGCGGCGGCCGGCGCCGGAGTGGACCGGGCACTGGCCGACCACCACGAGACCCCCGGCGGGGCCGTGCCCTTCCACGGCGCCCACCAGGCGGGCATCGCCACCCCCGTCCAGGACCGGCTGCACTTCGCCGCGTTCGACGTCGTCACCGAGGACCGCGACCGGCTCGTCCGGCTGCTGAAGGAGTGGACCGCGGCCGCCGCCGCCATGACGGCGGGCCGCCCGGTGGGACGGGGCGCGGTCGGCGGGGTGGCCGAAGCCCCGCCCGACGACACCGGGGAGGCCCTGGGGCTGCCGCCCTCCCGGCTCACCCTGACCATCGGGTTCGGCGCCTCGCTGTTCGCCAAGGACCGCTTCGGCCTCCAGGACCGCCGCCCGCCCGCCCTGGTCGACCTGCCGCACTTTCCCGGCGACAAGCTCGACCCCCAGCGCAGCGACGGCGACATCGCCGTCCAGGCGTGCGCGGACGACCCGCAGGTCGCGGTGCACGCCGTGCGCAACCTGGCCCGCATCGGCTTCGGCGTGGTGTCGGTGCGCTGGTCCCAGCTCGGCTTCGGCAAGACCTCCTCCACCACCCCGGACGCGCAGACCCCGCGCAACCTGATGGGCTTCAAGGACGGCACCGCCAACATCCCCGGCACCGACGACGACCTGCTCGCCAAACACGTCTGGGCGGCGGCCGCGGACGGGGCCGACTGGATGGCCGGGGGCTCCTACCTGGTGGCCCGGCGCATCCGGATGCACATCGAGACCTGGGACCGCGCCTCGCTGGCCGAGCAGGAGCAGATCATCGGTCGCGACAAGAAGGAGGGCGCCCCGCTCGGCGCCCGCCGCGAGCACGACCCGGTCGACCTGCGCCGTCTGGCGGCGGACGCGCACGTCCGGCTGGCCCACCCCGACAGCAACGGCGGCGCCCGCATCCTGCGGCGCGGCTACTCGTTCACCGACGGCAGCGACGGCCTCGGCCGCCTGGACGCCGGCCTGTTCTTCCTCGCCTACCAGCGCGACCCGCGGACGGGATTCATCCGCATCCAGCGCAACCTGGCCGGCGACTCGCTCAACGAATACCTCCAGCACGTCGGGTCGGGGCTGTGGGCCTGCCCGCCCGGCGTCCGGCGCGGCGGTTACTGGGGCGACACCCTGTTCCGCTGACCCGCGCCCCACGCCATCGAAAGGAGCAACCGGTGCTGCTGGGCAACTACCTGATCGGCCTGCGAGAGGGCCTGGAGGCCGCGCTGGTCGTCAGCATCCTCGTCGCCTACCTCGTCAGACGGGACCGCCGGGAGGCGCTGCTGCCCGTGTGGACCGGGGTCGGGTCCGCCATCGCGCTGAGCGTCTGCTTCGCGCTGGTGCTCAACCTGCTGATCTCCCGGGAACAGCACTTCCGGATCCAGGAGCTGGCCGGCGGCATCCTGTCGCTGGTGGCGGTCGGGCTGGTCACCTGGATGATCTTCTGGATGCGTACCGCCGCCCGTTCCCTCAAGGGCGAGTTGGAGGGCCGGCTGGAGGGCGCCCTGGACGTCGGCCCGCTGGCCCTGGCCACGGTCGGCTTCCTGGCGGTCGGCCGGGAGGGCCTGGAGACCGCGCTGTTCCTGTGGACCAACACGCAGAACTCCCAGTCCGGCGCCCAGCCCATCATCGGCGCGGTGCTTGGCCTGGCCACCGCCGTCGTCATCGGCTACCTGCTGTACCGGGGCGGCCTCAAGCTGAACCTGCGCACCTTCTTCACCTGGACGGGCGCCGGTCTGATCCTCGTCGCCGCCGGGGTCTTCGGCTACGGCTTCCACGATCTGCAGGAGGCGGACGTGCTGCCCGGTCTCAACGCGGTGGCCCTGGAACCGGCCTCCTTCTTCGCCGGGCTCGGCCGGGTCGGCGAGTGGCTGCAGACCCTCCTGCACGGCATCCTCAACGTCACCCCCACCATCACCTGGCTGCAACTGGTCATGTGGTGCCTGTACGCGGTCCCGGTGATGTACCTGTTCCTGCGTCCGCACCGCCCCGCCGCGGCGCCGTCCACCGCGTAGCGGACCCGGCCCGACGGGGCTCCACTAGGTTGATCGTCGTGGACATCGACATCTGGTGGGGCCTCGTCGAACGGGCGCGGCGGGCGGCCGGCGACCGGGCCGACGACCGCGACCTCCCCGACGACCCCCTGCCGGACATCCTCACCGGACTGTTGTACGAGCTGGGGGCCGCCCAGATCATCGACTTCGACCGGATCCTGGTCGAGGTCATGGACACCGCCTACCGGTACCCGCTCTGGAACGCCGCCTACCTCATCGAGGGCGGCTGCGGCGACGACGGCTTCATGGACTTCCGCGCCGGGCTGGTGCTCCAGGGCCGCGCCGTCTTCACCCAGGCCGTCGCCGATCCCGACTCGCTGGCCGGTCTGCCCGTCGTGGCCCGGATGGGCCGCGACGAGGGCGGCTGGATCGGCTGCGAGGGCATGAACTACGTGGCGGTGAACGCCTACGAGCGCCTGCGGGGCGAGCGGGAGTCGTTCGACGCGGCCATGGAGGCCGCCCTGCGCGGGATGGACCGGCCGGCACGCGCGGCGGGCGAGAGCTGGGACCCCGAGGACGAGGACGAGTGCCGCCGCCGCCTTCCCCGCCTGTCCGCGCTGTTCCTGGACTCCTGAGAACCCCGTTCTGCCCCGCCGGCGGCCCGCCCCGCCACCGGCGGGGCGGGCCGCCGTGAGACGAGTAGGCCGGGTCCTCCTGGGCAGATGCGGGGGGTGAGTACCACCGCGCTGATCGTCATCGACATGCTGAACCCGTACGAGCACGAGGACGCCGACGCCCTCGCGGACAGCGTCGAGAAGATCGTCGAGCCGCTGCGAGGTCTGATCGAGCGGGCCCGCGAGCGGGACGACGTCCGCCTGCTGTACGTCAACGACAACTACGGAGACTTCTCGACCACCCGGGACGATCTGGTCGAGAGCGCCCTGAAGGGGCAGCGGCCCGACCTGGTGGAGCCCATCGCCCCCACGCCCGACTGCGCGTTCCTGCCCAAGGTCAGGCACAGCGCGTTCTACGGCACCTCGCTGGAGTACCTGCTGCTTCGTGAGCAGATCGGGGATGTCGTCCTGGTCGGCCAGGTCACCGAGCAGTGCATCCTCTACAGCGCCCTGGACGCCTACGTCCGCCATCTGAAGATCAAGGTGCCCCGGGACGCCGTCGCGCACATCGACCCGCACCTGGGCGAGGCCGCCCTGCAGATGATGGAGCGCAACATGCGCGCCGAGATCGTCACCGCCGCCACCTGCCTCACCTGAGGCACCTGACGGCACCCGACGGCACCGGGCGGCCGAGGACCCGCCGCGGTGGCCCCGCCGGGTCCGGGAGACGCCGTCCGCGCACCTCGGCCGTTCGAGGCGCCGCGCACCGGGGAGTGTCCGATCTCCGGTGGGGCCGGACGACCTGTGCTCAGGACCCGGTGGGTCACTCGTCGCCCGAGACCTTGGCCATCCACGCCTCGTTCTGCGCGGAGATCACCAGTTCGCATTCGGCGACGAACTCGTCGTCGGCTTCAGGGTCGCCGCCGCCCATGGCCGTCCGGCGCGCCAGCAGCCTCTCCAACTGGTCGGCGGTACGGGAGAACTCCAGTTCCTGGTACTCGTACCTGGACGCGGCCGAGTGCGTCGCCACGGCGACCGCCACCGTGGTGGCCACGGCGACCCAGGCGGCGGCCTGCGCCACGGCGAACGCGCCGGCCAAGGCGCCGAGGACGGCGCCCAGGGCGCCGAGGGCGATCTCGATCCGGCGGACGGCCGTGACCCGGCGCCGCATCCTCCGCGCGCCGGGCCGGTAGTACCCGTCGAGCTGCGCCTCCACCCGCCGGGTGACGTAACCGCCGATGCCGGTGATGTCCGGCAGTTCGCGCCGGACCGGTTCGAGTCCCGTGAGGTGGCGCGTCAGATCCGAGCCGTCGGCCTGGACGCGGTCCGTGCGCTCCAGCAGCAGCACCGCCCGGTCCGGCCCGCGGTAGGGGCCCGCTCCGGCCAGGAAGACATAGACCTCCGACTTCAGCGCCTCGGAGATCGAGCGCAGCCTCGTCCAGTCCCGGACCGTCTCCGGCCTGGCACCGCGCACGACGATCGGCACCAGCGCCGCCGCGGCGGCGGATCCGAAGGCCAGTCCCTTGCCCAGCGGGGCGTTCCAGCCCATCAGCTGGGCGGCGGCGGTGCCCAGGACGGCGGCGGCGGTCCCGAGCAGCAGACCGGCCAGACGCGCCCGCCCGATCCCGGCCTTCAGCCGGCCGGCGGCCTGCGACCACTGGCTCTGCCGCCGCCACACCCGGGCGGCCGTCGCGATCCCGTCATCGTCCGGCCGGGGCCGCGGCGGGGAGGGCGCGGAATCCTCCGGGGACCTTCCCGTCATCGTGCCGTCCCCGTGCCGACCGCCGAGTTCATGCGGGCCATCGGCCGAACCTGCCGATCAGGGCGACGAGCCTGCCTCCGGCCGGGGGCGGCGCGGGATATCGGCCGAAGGGCGGGGCGAGCGGGTCCGCCGTCCCGGCGGACGGCCGGTCGCCGAAGGAAACGTGTCCGGGCCGGACCGGGCCGCCCCCGGTCCCGGTGCCGTGCACCAGGGCGGGGGAGTGCGCGGTGGAGCCGCTCTCGGCCGGTAGACCGCCCTCGGGCAAGCGGTCGTCCTCGGCTCCGTGATCGTCCTCGGGCGCGGTGCGGTCGCCGGATGCTCCGATGCCGCGGGCCAGGGCGGCGGACGCGCCGGGTCCTCGGCCGGAGGCGGGATCGGGGCGCCGCCGTGCCGACCGCCCGGCCCACCATCGCGCGCCCGGGAGCGGCACCGCGATGTCGCCCCTGTCGTACCGCGCGTACAGCGCGTTCGCCACCAGGTGCAGGACGTTGACGACCAGGACCGCCGGGGCCACGATCCCCACGACCGCGGGGAACATCGGCTGCAGCAGCAGCGCCAGGATGATGGCGGTGATCCCGTTCTGCTGGGCGATGGCCAGCGGGATCCGGTCGCCCGGCTCCTGCGCCCGGGTCAGGAACACGCTCACCACCGCCTGGGCCGCGAAGGCGGTGACGCCCAGCACCAGCCCGGCCGCGAGGTCGACCCGCACCGACAAGATGACGCCCACCCCCAGGACGGCCAGCAGGAAGGCCGTCTGGGTGAGTCCGTCGAGCACGCGTGCGAACGCCTCGGGCGCACCGCGCACGACGGGACGGACGAACAGCCCCAGCAGCGCGATGCCGAGCATCCAGAACTGGCTGACGGCCACCGCCGCGGCGGCCAGCAGCAGCCCGCAGGCCACGGCGAAGGACAGGTCGGCACCGGATCCGCGCCGGGCCCGGATCCGCCCTCGGACGAAGAACCACGTCCCGGTGAAGACCGCCGCGAGGGCCAGGTTGGCGGCCAGCCCGAGGAGCACGCCCCCCGCGCCGCCGGCGGTGAAGGCGGTGAACTCGGCCGACCCGTCCAGATGGTGCAGGGTCACCGACAGCGTCGCGGCGTAGATGGTCAGCAGTGTGGTCACCGGGTCGTCGAACGACGCCCACGACAGCAGCAGCGCCTTGCCCCGTTCGGACATCCGGGACGAGTGCTGGAGGGCCGACACCGACAGCGGGTCGATCTGCGCCACCGCCACCCCGAGCACCAGCGCCTCGGGGCCCGGGAACAGCACCACCATGACGGCGGTGATGAGCACGGCCTTGACCAGCACCCCCACCGTCACCGCGAGCACGACCGTGCGCAGGTCGGCCCGCAGATGCCGCAGCTCGATCCCGTGCGTGCTGCTGTAGAGGCCGATCGCCAGCAGCGCGGTGACGAGGAGGAAGTAGGGCTCACCGGTCACCAGGTCCATGACCGGGCCGGGACCGGCGGCACGGCCCAGGGCGACGCCGACGGAGGTCACCACGGCCGCGACGGCGAGCCTGCCCCCCGCCGAACCGCTCCCCAGGTATTTCTGCACGTTCACGCGGCATTCCCCGTTCCATGTCGAGGACACAGGGCGCCGCCAGGCCCTGACATCTCCATGTCGAGCGTTCCTGCAGGGCGATCTCAGTGTAATCCGGCGAAAGATCGTTCACCAGTTTCCCCGGCCGCCGGCGGGGTTCTCTGGTTTCACCGATGCGCTTCCGGGCACCATGGGCGCGCATCCATGCCCACCGATGACTCTATTAAGGCCATCCGCAATATCGCCGTATGCTCGCCCGAATGCGGGTTTCCCGCCGAACTGCACCGTCCGCCCGCAGGCTCGCGGCCCATCACCCGGCATCCCACGGGCCACGGGGCGCTCACCAAAAATGTCATAAGCCGCAATTCCGGCAATTCCTGGTGGGAGTGGTCTTTTGGCGGCCATGGTCAGGCGGCCGGGGAGACCTCCGGCGTACGGCGGGCGTCACCTGGCAGGGGCGCCGTTGTGCCTGCTCCACAGCGTGCGGTGCCGCTCGGCCCTGAGCCGGGCCAGCCGGACCGCGTGCGGGGGGATCGGCTCGTTCCCCCAGTCGCGCAGGGTACGCGCCATCTCGTTGACGAATGCCGTGCCGGTCGCGGTCAGTCCGTCCCCCCGCAGCAGCTCCGTGCAGGCCAGTAGTGTCGCCGACCGCCACCGCTCGAACTCCGCGTGCGGTTCCACGTCGTGCGGCTGGTGGCGGCGTTCGCGGCGCCAGAAGTCCGCGACTCCCAGATGCGCGTAGGCGCCCTGCAACAGCCCGTAGATCGGACGGGGGTCGTCACGCCAGGGTGCGTAGTAGCGCCGCTGGTGTCCGGGCCTGATCAGCGCGACGGCGTCGAGCAGCATCGCCAGCTTCACGTGCTGGACCTCGTGCGCCAGGGTGAGCGCCAGCGCGCGGGGCTCACCGGCCGCCGACAGGGCGATGGTGCCGTGCACCTCGCGGGAACTGGCGCTGCTGCGGCCACGGGCCGGCCCGGCCAGCGGGGTGATCACCCGGATCAGCCCGCGGATCTCCGCGGCGGTGCCGGGATGCCGCCGTACCAGCAGCCGCCAGGCGGCCCGCAGGTCGCTCTCCCAGTCCTGGGTCTCGGCCGCGGTCAGCCGGTCCCGGACCCCGAGCGCGGGCATCCGGTACGGGTCCAGGTCGTCGATCAGCAGATCCAGCCGCAGACCGTCGCAGACCGCCGACACCCGGCGCAGCCCGCGCCAGCCCGGCGCGTCCCGGTGCGGGTCGGCCGGGACAGTGATCCGGGCGCCGCCGGACGTGATCCGCGCGCCCTCCGCCGTGACGCGCACCATGGCCGACGACCGCCCGCCGCCCGGCAGCGCCAAGCCCAGGGAGGGCAGCATCAGGCGGCCCCCGCTGACCGGCACCCGTACCGAGCAGTCCGCGCCCGCCCGGACGGCCGCCGCGGCGGCCAGCGCGCCCATCTGCTCAGGACCGGCCGCCCCGGCCGGGGGAGGGATCCCCCGGAGCAGCGCCCTGACCGCGAGCCCGGCCCACGCCCCGACCGAGGGGTGGCAGATCACCGCCCGGACGGCGGCCGGATGACGTTCCTGGAGACCGGCCAGTGCCTCGTACCCGGCGTGCACCCAGGCCGCCGTGTCGGGATCGCCGGCGGTCCGCGCGGCCTCCAGCACCCCCCGGACGAGTAGCGTGTGCCGGCTCAACCAGATGCCGCGCAGTAGCCGCTGCCCAGCCCCGCCGCCGCGCCCGGCGGCGAGTTCCGCCAGCGTCTCCTCCGGAACCCGGTGATAACGAACGCGCACACCCGCCCCCTCGGTCCGCCAGCCGGGAGATGTCACGGGCCAGCCTGGATCTGATGTGCCTGATCAGCCGGAGCATGTCCGGGCAGTAGACCGAAGGATTCCGGAAACCGTTCCGGAGGTGGTATCGGTGCGCGTAATGCCCGCCACCACAGATCTCTTTTTCGGGACACCGGGCGCAGGTGGCGCACAACGCCCGGGCGCCGATCTGCCGGGCCGCGACGAACGGTGAACGCAGCACCGAGTCGAACGGATCCCGGGCGACGTTCATACCGGTGGCCGGCGCTCCCGGATATGCGGACTTGAGAATGTCGGACTGCTCGATGGAGCCGTCGGTCTCGACGACCACGACGCCCACCGGGGACAGCCCCACCGCCTCGCTGGAGGAGGGCCCGCCCAGCAGCAGATGCATGACGTCCTGGAAGATCCTGACCTTGGTCTCCCGCCTCGGCGCCCCGTACCAGCGGTCGAAAACGGCGGCCAGCCAGTCGCCGTACGGGGTCGCGGGAGATCCCGCCGTGCGCCCCGGCGGAGGAGCCGACCAGTTGCCGTGCGGCAGCAGGAAGTCGACGGCCGGGGGCGCGAACTCCAGCAGCGCCTCGTAGGTGGCGACCGGGTCGTTGCGGACGTCGACGGTGCACAGCAGCCCCGTGAAGAGGTGCCGGTACCGGTCCGCGGTCAGCCGCTGGAGGGCGGTGCGCACCTGCGCGTGGCTGCCCCGGCCGTCGGCGTGCCGGCGGTGGCGGTCATGGCCCTCGGCGGTGCCGTCCAGGCTCACCCCGACCCGGATCAGCTGCCGGTCGAAGACCTGCAGCTCCCGCTCGCCGAGGCGCAGGGCGTTGGTCTGGACACGCGCCACGACCCGCTCCCCGCCGTGCGGGGACGGGCCCGCGGTGGCGCGCACCGCCGCGCGTATGTCGCGCACCGTGCGGCCCAGCGTCTCGGCGCCCGCCAGCAGCGGCTCGCCGCCGTGCAGGATGAGCTTCACCGAGGGCAGATCGTGGTCGCGGACGTGCTCGGCGATGCGGCGAGCGGTCTGCGCGACGACGGAGGGGGACATCCGCGTCGGCCGGTCCCGCCAGCTCTGGTCGGCCATCTCGTAGACGTAGCAGTGGTCGCAGGCCAGATCGCAGCGGCCGTGGACCTTGAGCACGAACTCCCGGAAGGCGGTGGGCCGCCAGCCGCCGGCGAGCAGTGCCCCGACGTCGAGGCCGGCGGGCCACGGCGCGGCTGCGCCGGAACCGTCCGAACCGTCCGAACCGGTATACGAGATCATTTCGACCGCCCGGATCAATGCCGGTCACCGTCGGCCCCATGGTAACCCAGGGACCGCAGAAAGCGCTTATCGGAATGTGATCGGCTGTAGCACGCCGTCGCGCGGTGAAAGGTTTTCTGCAAAAATCGCCGGCAGGCGGGCGAAGCGGGCCTGCGGTCCTGAGGGGGTGCTCATGTGCGAAGCCGGATCGGATTCTCCTGACCGGTTGCCCGATGTCGGCGGCATCCCGTTGCGTGCGCTCGATGAACTGGGCGAATCGGCGTTGGCGCACGCGCTGTCCCGGATAATTGTGTCACTTGACACAAAGTCGGCGGAGGCGGCGGTCGCTTTCCAGTCCCTCATCGACGACGATTACCCTTGAGCCGTCCCTGAGCTACCCCTGGGCCGCCGGACCGCCGCCCCAGGAGCCGGCGGCCCGCTGAGCAATCCGGAGGATCTCCGGCAGCACCGGATCGTTGGGGGCCAGGATGGTCAGCTCGGCCACCATGGTCAGCAGCAGTTCCGGGGTGCGGTGCCGCAGGCACCGGCTGACCAGATTGGACAGCCTGGTCGACAGGAAGTCCGAGTACGGCAGGCCGAGCGGCCCGTGCACGTCCTCGATGCCCCGGATCCACGCCCGGAACGTGGCCTCCTCCCGGATCGCCTCCACCTGGGCCAGCACCGGGACCATCTGCTGGCGGACGGTGCCCGCCGCACCGCCGCGGTCCTGCTCGGGCGTCTCCACGTCGAGGGCGGGGACGGAGGAGACGGAGGAGCGGGGCGTGGACGGCGCGGCGGGGGAGGGGAAGGCGGGCGGCACCGCCACCGCCATCCCGTGGTCCAGCGGGGGGAGGTCGAGATCCGCGGCCGCGATGACGGCCTTGGCCACCTGCGCGCGGAGGTCGAAATAGGCCTTGCCGCTCTCCCGGTAGAGGTCGAGCAGAGGGACGTCCCCGAATCCCCCCTGGGTGTTCTGCAGCCGTGCGATGGCGGGCGGCAGCGACCTGTTGGTCTTCGACCAGCGCAGCGGCAGCAGGCAGCGCGGGCGCGGCCCGCCATCGCGGACCGCGCGGCCGATCCGCTCGTCGAAGACGGCCCACTCGCGCCCGCACCAGCGGCTGCCCAGGTACTTGTTGGACAGCAGGGCGAGCATGACGCGCGTGGTGCGGACCTTGTCGATGAGGACCTCCTCCCACAGGTCCCCGACGAGCAGCCCGTGATGGTCGATGAAGCCGCGCACCTCCCGGCCGGGGCCCACCAGGGCCTTGACGCCCTCCTCGACGTCCTCGTGGAAGCCCACCACGAGTTCGCGGTCGACGTCACGGGCGTAGCTGGTGAAGAAGGTGACGGGGGGTCCGGTCACACCGTCCTCCGATGCCGGGGCCCGCTGGACCACGGAGACCCGTGGCGGTCCGGGGTCCTGGCGAACGGGTGGAACGACCGGGGACGCCGGCGCGTCCGCCCGGGGATGCGCCTGCTCGGCGAGGCCGAGCAGGCGCAGGCACAGCTCGATCGACAGCTCCCGCCGGTCGTGGAGGTGCCGGCCGACCTCGCTGAGCAGGGCGGGCCGGTCGTCGAGCAGCCGCGCGATCTGCTCGATCCGCGCGATCTGCTCGATCCGCTCGGGCCGGGACGGGTCGCCGGTCCCGTCGCCCCGGGATGCCATCGCCGTCAGCAGAATGATCGACTCGCGGCGGGACAGCCGTGCCAGCCGGACCGGCTCGGCCTCCGCGGCGCCGTTGCGGCCGGTGATCAGCACGTGCCCGGGACCGGAGGGCAGCCAGGACGGCAGGGAGCCGGGTTCCTCGGCGCCGTCGAAGACCAGCAGCGACCACGGGTCCAGGACGAGCCCGCCGCGGCCGTCGCGGGCCGGGACCGGCCCGCCGCCGGCCCGCGCGGTCCTGGCGAACACGTCGTACTGGGCGTCCAGGTCCCGGCCCGGACGGCAGTCGAACCACCAGATCAGGTTGTAACGCTGGCCGAAGCGGTGACAGTACTCCAGCGCGAACGCGGTCTTGCCGGAGCGGGGCAGCCCCTCGGCGTCGCACAGCAGCACGGGCCGTCGCCGGAGCAGCTCGCTGACCTGCTGCAGTTCGTCGTCGCGGCCGACGAAGTGCCGGTTGCGCGGGCCTCGGTTGCAGGCGGGGGGCGGTGACGTGGGACCCCGGGGCGGGCCCGGCGGTCTCGGGGGGATCGGGGCCATCGTGGTGGGCGGGCTAGGCGCTACGTCTTCGTACCGCGTTGAGCAACTCCCTGATCACGCCGGCCTCCAGCCCGTAGAGCCTGATGACGCGTTCGCCGAGGCCGCCGGGCAGCGGTTCGCGGTCGATCTGGACCCGAATCAGCTCCTCGTGCTCGTCCTCGTCCGGGGCCAGCACCGACTGCCAGTCCGGGTCCTCCTCGCGGATCGGGGCCCGGTGGGGGGCGACGTAGTTGTGCGACAGCACGGCGATGACCCGGTCCCCGGTGCGCCGGGCCCGGTCGACCGCCTCGGTGAGCCGTTCGGAGCGGCCCGCGTTCCAGCGGATCAGCTCCACCTCGTAGTCGTTGTCGCGCAGCAGGTTGCCGATCCACTCCGCCCAGGGCTGGTCGGCGCCGACATAACTGATCGCGACGGTGCGCGGCCGTTCGGCCGGCGCCGCCGCTCCCGCGCGGCGGTCGTCGCCGGGCTCCTGGGAGCCGAAGGCCGGGCGCACGGCCGCGGCGGCGGCCGGGTCCAGTTGCCGTAGCCGGACCCGCTCGGCCGCGAAGACCTGTTCGGCGATCCTGCGCACCATCCCGTAGTAACCGCCCTCGTCGCGCAGTTGGTGGGTGCGCATCAGCTCGTACAGGCCCGACGTCCGGTAGGGCTCCGGTGTGACGGAGGCCCAGAAGTCGGGCATGGGACGCACCGCATCGGGCAGCGGGCCGCGCAGCGGGCGCCAGCGGATGGGAATGAGGCAGTGGTCGCGCGCCCCCGCGTCCGGCCGCGACCGCTCCGCGAAGATCGCCCATTGCCGGCCGCAGCCGAGATCGCGCAGATAGCGGTCGGAGATCAGGGCGACCATGGCGGGGGCCGTCGCGGCGACCCGGACCGGATCGGCCGGCGGCGCGGCCATCGCGCCCCCGGCGTACGGTCCCTGCCGTATCCGCAGTTCCCGTTCGAGATCGGAGTGAAAGCGGCGGACCCAGGGCCGGTCCTCGCCCGGGGCGTAGCTGGTGAAGAAGTAGGTCTTCACGTCACCTCGCATGGCGGCATAGGGACCCCCGGAGTCCTCATGGCACCCGAGCGCCGACCGGGGTGGCGGGCCCCGGGAGCGGCCTGGCGTCGCGGCTATCCTAAAGGTTAGGTCGGGTACGCCGGGTCACGAGAAGTAAAAGCCATCGCCCAGGTCAGCATGTCCCCTCCGGCCGGACGCCCGTCACTAGGCGATATTCTTGATCGACCGGATCGGGCCAGGAGCCCGAAGTCGGATTTGTGGATTGAAATCACTTGATTTCGGGTCGTCCAAAACTCGTTACCGTGGCAGGGAGGGTCCGGCCGGGCGGCGGGGAGCTTGGCGAATCGAACAAATCGCGGCCGCCCCCAGTATTCTTTCGTTGTGCGCGGCGCCGGTTTTCCAGGCTGGGGGTGGCGGTGAGCGTCCAACAACACGGAACGGGCGGGACGGGGCTCCCAGAAAAGATCATCGCGTTCTACGGCGGGCAGCCCCGAATAGGCTGCTCGATGGCCCTGGCCAACACGGCCTGGATCATGGCCAGCGCCGGCCGGAAGGTGCTGGTGGTCGACTGGGCGCTGGAAACCGACGGCAGACCGCTGGACAGGTATTTCACCAGGCTCTTTCCCAGCGACGAGACGGTCCTGGAACAGGCCGGGATCCTGGACTACGTCCAGGGCTACCGCCGGGCCGGGCGCGAGGAGCCCGACGCCGATCCGGCCGAGCTGTGGCCGCGGCACGTCCGCTGGGCCGACGACGTCATCCACGTCGGCTGGGGGGACCGCCACGTGGACTTCGAGCTGAGCGGTGAGATCGGCTACCTCGGCCCCGGCCGCCGCGCCGACCGGGGCCGCAGCCCGCACGCGACCCGGCTGGACTGGGGCGCCTTCCTGCGGTCCGAGCACGGGGTGTACTTCATGGCGCGGATGCGCGCCGAACTCGCCGAGAGCAAGTACGACTACGTGCTGCTCGACAGCCGTCCCGGACGCTCGGACCTGGCCTGGGCGCCCACCGTCCACCTCGCGGACGTGCTGGTCAGCTGTTTCAACATCAACGTCGAGGACATCACGCACAGCGCCGCGGCCACCCGGGACCTCCTCGAACGCACCCGGGCCAGGTCGGCCGGCGGCATTCGGGTGCTGCCGGTGCCGATGATGGACGACGACGGCGGCGAGCACGACGCGCTCGGGTTCGCCAAGGAGTTCGCCGAGCGGCGCTTCGCGGGGTTCCCGCAGCACCTGCAGGGCACCGAGCGCAGGCGGTACTGGGGGAGCGTCACCGTTCCCTACAAGCCCTTCTACAACGTTCGCAACATGCTCGCGGTCTTCGCCGAGAACCCGCACGGGCAGCGCACCATCCTGAAGTCCTACGAGGCGCTGGCGGCCGCGATCACCGGCGACCGGGACCTCAGGCTCGCCCCCATGGACGAGGACCGCCGCCGGGCGTTGCGCAAGCTGTTCGACCCGCCCAGCGCCGCCTTCGACGTCGCGATCGTGCACGCCCCCGCGGACCAGCCCTGGGCGGAGTGGATCGGCGCGGTGCTGGACGGGTACGACATCCGGGTCCGTCCCGCCGACTCCGCGCAGCCGGCGGAGACCACCATCGTCCTGCTGTCCCCCCGGCTGGCCGAGTCGCCGGAGTCGCCCCAGTACCTGCAGGCGCAGGAGCTCATCATCGACCAGGAGAGCTCGGCGCGCGGCCGCGACACCGGCCGCCTGGTCGGCATCCGGGTCCGGGAGGGCGTGCTGGGGGACGTGCTGGCCTCCATTGTCGGCCTGGACCTGGTGGCGTGCGGGGATGAGGCACAGGCCCGCGACAGGCTGGTGGCGCAGTTCGTCCCGGGCGGCGTCACGGTCCGCGAGGACGCCGACCCGTCCGCCATGCCGCGGTTCCCCAGGCGCATGCCCGAGCTGTGGAACGTCCCGCTGGCCGACAAGGACTTCGTCGGCCGCGGCGAGCTGCTGCTGCGGCTGCGCCGGGTGCTGCGCGACGGCGGCGCCGCGGGCCGCCCGGCCGTGCTGCACGGGCCGGCGGCGATGGGCAAGAGCCACATCGCCATGGAGTACGCCCTGCAGTTCGGCTACGACTACGACATCGTCTGGTGGATCCCCGCAGGTACGCAGCACGAGGTCCGGGTCACCCTGGCCGAGCTGCTGCCGCGGCTGCGGTCCCTGACGGGCGCCGACCCGCGGGCCTCCGCCGACTCCTACGACGCCGTCCCGCAGGTGCTGGAGACGCTGGGCGCGCTCCAGCGCCGCTGGTTGCTGGTCTACGACAACGCGGCCGACCCCGAGGCGCTGGCCGGCCTGATGCCCGCCGACGGGACCGGTCACGTCCTGGTGACCTCCCAGCGCGACGACTGGCCGTCCGCCGGCGCCATGATCGAGGTCGGCCGCTTCCAGCGGCCGGAGAGCATCGACCTGCTCCGGCGGCGCAGCGGCGTGAGCGGGGTGTCGGACCAGGCCGCCGACCGGATCGCCGGCTGGCTGGCCGACCAGCCGCTGGCCATCGACCAGGCGGCGGGCTGGATGAAGGCCCACTGGCTGAAGATCAGGCCCGCGCAGGGGCGGCTCGCCACCGGGGACGTCGAGGACCGGCTGGTCGACGACCTGCTCGCCGAGCTGGGACGGCCCGTCGAGGAGACCGGGGCCGAGCAGGGCGAGGCCGCGGTGCGCACGGTCACGGCCTCCCTGGCCCGGCTGGAGGAGGAGCGGCCGGGCGCGCTGTGGCTGCTGCGGATCTGCGCCTTCCTGTCCGGGGAGGGCGTGTCCATGCACCTGGTCAGGTCCGCGGGGATGCTGGAGCGGCTCGCCGTGCACGATCCGGCGGTCCGTGACAAGGACGTGAGCATCGACGAGATCGTCCAGCTGCTGAAGCGGTACTCGCTGGCCAGGCTGGACCAGCAGTTCGACCGGCTGCACGTCCACCAGCGGAGCCTGCAGGTGATCCGGGAGCGGATGACCGAGGAGGAGCGGGTGCGGGCCAGGTCGGCGGCGCAGCTCGCGCTGGGCGCCTACGCGCCCAGCGAGCAGGAGGCCGACGACCCCTCGCACACCCTGCGCTACCTGGAGTTGCAGCGGCACGTGCAGCCCTGCGAGCTGCTGAGCACCGCCAACGCCGACGACTCCGTACGGCGCTGGGCGGTCAACCAGGTCCGCTACCTGTACCTCACCAACAACTGGCGGCTCGCTGTGGAGATCGCGCACCAGCTGCGGGTGCGCTGGAGCGCCGAGTTCGGCCTCGACGACCGGCTGCGACTGCGGCTGCTGGTCCAGCTCGCCAACGCGCTCCGGGAGCTCGGCCACCACGCCGAGGCCCACAAGTGGGACCAGGAGGCGCACCGGCGCCGACGCGCCGCCCAGCCGGCCAACCAGCTGCTCAACCTGATGATCAGGCGCAGTCTCGGAGCCGACCTGCGGGCCCGCGGCCGCTTCCGGGAGGCCGTGAAGATGGACCAGCAGACCCTGGAGCTGTTCCAGGAGCGCCTCGGCGAGGAGCATCCGCAGACCCTGAGCGCGGCCAACAACCTGGCGCTGTCGCTGCTGCTGATCGGTGCGGTGGACGAGGCCATGCGCCAGGACCGCCAGACCTACCAGATCAGGATGCGGGTGCTCGGCGACCGGCACGTCTTCACCTGGCACTCGGTGACCAGGCTCGGCATCCACTACCGCGAGCTCGGCGACCATGCCAACTCGCGTAAGCAACTGGAGAGCGCGCTGGGGATGCTGCGCGCGGTCGCCGGCGGGGCCGCGCCGGCGACCCTGCGTGCCGCCAAGGAGCTGGCGGTGACGCTGCGCCACGCCGGTGAGCGTGCGGAGGCGCTCGATCGGATCCAGGAGGCGCTGCGGGACACCAGGGCGTTCCACGGTCCGCGGCATCCGGCCACGCTGGCCTGCCAGGTGAGTCTGGCGGCGAGCCTGGCCGCCCACGGCAGGCACGATGAGGCGCTGGACGACGCCACGCTCAACCTCGACCTCTACCGCGAGCTGTTCGGCGAGGACCATCCCTTCACCCGCGCCTGCCAGGCCAACCTGGCCATCTACGCCCGGCTCGGCGGGCGGGCCGACCAGGCCCTGCGGCACGGCGAGCAGGCCTGGCGCACGCTGGCCGAGGACCCGGACGTCGGCCCCGACCATCCCTTCACGCTCAGCGCGGAGCTCGCCTTCGCCAACGCGCTGGCCGCGGCGGACCGGTTCGACGAGGCGGCCGAGCGGGAGCGCCACGCCCACGGGTCGTTCCGGGAGCGGCTCGGCGACGGTCACCCCCACACCCAGATCGCCTACACGAACCTGCAGGCCACCGAGGAGTCGATGGCGGGCACCGGAGCCGGCGCGCAGCGCGGCGCGCGCCGGGACGTCGACATCGACATCCCGTCGACCTGACGACCGACCGACGACAGGATGCCTGATGACGTCAGAACCGACGAAGGGTTCCTTCGGCCCCCTTCCCGAGCACATCTCCGAGCACCGGGCCGACCATGTGGGCTCGGAGTTCGACACCATCGTGGACCTGTGCCGGCAGGCGCTCCAGCAGGGAGCGCTCCAGTACGTCGCCTACTACATCCGCGGCAACTGGCAGGTGTGGCTGGACGTCTTCGACCCCCGTGACCCGTTCAGCGACCTGTCGCCGGAGCAGATCAAGCGGGAGCGCGACAGCCTCCTGACCGGCGGCCAGCAACTGCACTTCGTCGTCGCGCGGCTGGACCAGGCCTTCACCCCGGTCCAACGAGGCCGGCTGATCCGCTGCGTGTTCGATGTGGGGGCGGGGGCGCTGCTGTACTTCTCCCCGTCTCCCGGGGAGTACCTGGTGGGCGCCACCCTGCACGACGAGCGGATCTCCGGGGCCGACGCGTCGATGGTCTGGCTGAGCGAGGAGATCCGGCTGGCCCGGGGGTTCGGCGGCACCCCGAACTACGCAGGCGAGCACAGCCGCTACGAGGTGAACGTCCGCCGGGGCGACATCGTCGACGACGAGGACGTCTACGTCGACACGGCCAACCCCGGCGGGGCGCCGTCCGACATGCTGGACCTGTGCCGGGCGGTGCTGGACCCGGAGGCGGTGCACTACGTCGCCTGCTTCCAGGGCGCCGAGCCGATCTGCTCGGTGGACCTGCTGGCCCACCCGGGGCTGGCGGCGCTGACCTTCGGCACCGACAGCCGGGACCGCCGCCGGCACTACCAGCGGATCGGCAAGCTGCTGTACCTCGTCACCAACCGGCTCGACCGTACGCTGCTCCCGCTGCTGGGCGGCGTGCTGGGCAGGACCGTGCTCGACGTCGAGGCCGGGGCGCTGTTCTATCTGCGCGCCTCCGGCGACCGGTTCGTCATCGGCATCACGCTCGACCAGGCGAAGGTGGCCGTCGCCGACGAACAACTCGGCGAGCTGGCCCGGGCGCTGGCCGCCCGCCCCTCGTGACGACGGGACGGCGATCGGCCACCGGGCCGGCCCGGAGATCCGAAAACGGATTTCAGTAAATTAAGTCGGCCTTGTTCCGGGCGTCCTGAATCAGGGTTCCCCTACCGGATCCGTCATGTTGGTGACCGGATGAGTTGAAGTCCCTGACCGAAGCGGTCGTCCTCGCTACCCTTTCCGTGTGCACGGTGCCGGATATCTTCTGATGGACGGAATCCGCCGAATGCCCCTGCTGCTGGCGGTGGCCGTGACGGCCGTCCCGCTGACCATGGTCCCCGCGGTCCCCGCGATCGCCGCCGCCACCCCCGGTTCGGGCGTGACGAGCCGGACCATCGCCCAGACGACGGTGGACGGCCGCGACTATGTCCTGCGGGAGATCACCATCTGGCCGGGCGGGAGCACCGGCTGGCACTACCATGACGGCACGCTGTACGCGCTGGTCAAGCAGGGCACGCTCACCAGGACCCTGGCCGACTGTGCGACGGTGACCCACCCCCGCGGCAGCGTGGTCGTCGAACAGAGCGGACCCGGCAACGTCCATATCGGGCGCAACCTCGGCTCCACCGCGGTCGTCCTGGAGGCTCTGTATGTGAACCCGGCGGGCAGCCCGCTGGCGCAGGACGCCCCCTCTCCGGGGTGCGGCCTCGGGTGACCGGCCCCGGCGCTCCCGGCGGCGGGCGACCCGTGACGGAGGCCTTGCCGCCCGAGTGATTTCACCGATTTTCCGCCGGATCGCCACCGATTCTCCTCCCGGCGATTTCCGCCGACCGCGCCGGTCGCGGTGATTCGGCCGTACGGAATGCACCCGCGCCGGTATCGTGCCGTCCGGATTTTTTCGGCCGGTCGAGGCGAGGGCGGGGGTCATGGGGAAAACGGCGTTCAGTCGCCGAAAGCGTGCCGGAACGAGGGCGGCCATGGTGGGGGCGGCGCCGCTGTTCGCCATGGCCTTGGTGGTCGGCGCAGGCCCGGCCGGCGGGGTGGGCGTCGCCGCCGCGGCGACCGGCGCCGTGCACCCGTCCGACTCTCGGCGGTTCGCCTTGACCGCGCCGTCCCACGCCCTGTTCCAGGACAGGAGGCTCAAGGACGGGACCGTCATGCAGAGCTTCGGTTTCGACATCGCCAACGGGCGGCTGTTCACGGCGCAGCTCAAGAGCGGCCCGTGGTCCGACGAGAACGGCGACCTGACGATCAGCCGCCTGGATCTGGCCGGAAACCTCCTGGGTCACATGCACCTGGAGGGGTTCGGGCACGGGACCGCGATCGGGGTCGAGTCGTCCGGCGACGCGTCGTACCTGTGGGTCGAGGTGGACCCCACGGGCTTCAGTGCACGCGGCACGCAGCTCGCCCGGTTCAAGTTCGTCGACGGCGTCACGCTGACCAACGAGTCGCCCGAGCTGACCAAGTACCAGCCCGTCCCGGACGTCAGCGGCGTCACCGCCACCATCGACCCGGTCAACGGACGGCTGGCCATGCGCTACAAGGAGGACGGTTGGCGGATCGCGGTGTACGACCTGGCGGACCTGAAGGCGCACCACTACGACGACCCGGTCTTCGACATCGCCCAGCCGTCCCTGGGCGGTGAGACCTTCCAGGGATACGCGCTGTACGGCAAGTACCTGTACACCTACTCCGGAAACCCCTACGGCCCCGGTAACCCCCCTCCGGGCAACGCCCGGCTGTCCACCATCGACCTCGAAACCGGCAGGCGGGTCGAGGGCCCCACGCTCACCACGGCGGGCAGCGCGCTGACCTTCCGCGAACCGGAGGGCATGGCGATCCACCGGACGGTGGAAGGCGAGGTCCGGCTCTTCTTCGGCATGGCCTCCGGCGAACCGGGCAAGCGCCGGGCCAACCTCTTCTACAACAACGCCCTGATCGGTGAGCAGGACGGTATGCGCAGGTCAGGGCGGGCACGACCGCGAATGCCCAAGAGACCCGGAGGGCGATGACGCCGCCCCGGGCGTCGATCCTGCCGGCGCCCTCGTCGCCGAACCACGGCCCGCCCGTCCCCAGGTGGCGGAAGCGGTACGCGGGGCCGCCAGGACGGGCGGGCGGCGGGGCGCATAGACGGACAATCAGGGGGAATCCACAGCCCGCCATGACCCGACTCGGGTGGGAGGGACGCTGAACACACAACGCATACATCCGCGTGACGGCGAGGGCGGGGTGCCGCATGGCGGTTGAGCGTCCCGAACTGGTGGCCGTGGGGGTGGAGGAGGAGTTCCACACCGTCGACCTGGAGACCCACCGCCTGCGCCCCAGAGCCGACGGCCTGCTGGAGCAGTTGCATCCCGACCGGTTCGTGGCCGAGCTGCAGCGGTCGGTGGTGGAGACCAACAGCCGCCCGTTCGTACGGCTGGCCGACCTGGCCGAGGACCTCGCCGCCCTGCGCCGCCGGGTGGTGGAGGCCGCCGAGCCGCTCGGGCTGGGCATCGTGGCCGCCGGGACGGTGCCGCTGGTCGACCTGGACGCGCTCAAGGTCACACCCGACGAGCGCTACGAGAACATGCTGGAGGAGTACCAGCAGCTGACCCGCGAGCAGCTCATCTGCGGGGCGCAGGTGCACGTGGACGCCGGCGACCGCGACATGGCGGTGGCGGTGGCGCACCGGATCGGGCCCTGGCTGCCCCCGCTGCTGGCGCTCTCGGCCAGCTCGCCGTACTGGCTCGGCACCGACACCGGCTACGCCAGCTACCGCACGCTGCTGTGGCAGCGCTGGCCGACCACCGGCCCGCTGGGCGCCTTCGCGTCGGCCGAGGAGTACGACCGGATGCTGGCCGACCTGGTGCGCTCGGGCGTGATCAGCGACCCGGGCATGGCCTACTTCGACGTGCGGCCCTCCGCCCACCTGCCCACCGTCGAGCTGCGGGTCTGCGACGCCTGCCCCCGGGTGGAGGACGTGGTGCTGCTGGCGGGGCTGTTCCGCGCGCTGGTGATCCGGGAGATGGACGCGGTCGCCGCGGGTGAGCCGGCCGCGCCGGTGCGCACCGAGCTGGTGCGGGCGGCGACATGGCGGGCGGCCCGGTCCGGGCTGGACGGCGAGCTGGTCGATCCGCGCAGCGGCGTCCCGGTGCCCGCCGGCGAGCTGCTGCGCGGGCTGCTGGACGACCTGCGCCCGATGCTGGAGCGGACCGGCGACTGGGAGCTGGTCGCCGAGATGACCGAGGGGGCGCTGACCCGGGGCGACTCGGCGGCCCGGCAGCGGGCGGCGTTCGCCGTCGGCGGCATGGACGACGTGGTGGAGCTGCTGCTGGCCGAGACGCGCGCCAACACCGAATGGGCGCCGGGCCCGCCCCGCCGGTCGGTGACCCGGATGACCGCCGACTACCGGACCGAGTCCGACGAGGCGGTGGTCTTCGACGGCAGCGCGCGGGCGCCGTACGAGATGATCATGGCGGTGCTGGACCGGCTCGGCGCCGACGGGCTGCGCGAGCGCGAGCGTGAGCGCGACGAGGTGCAGCGGCGGCTGGGCATGACCTTCCGGGTGGCGGGCGAGGAGGAGGAACGCCTCTTCCCGTTCGACCTGGTGCCCCGGGTGATCGCCGCCGAGGACTGGCGGCCGTTGCAGGCCGGGCTGCGGCAGCGGGTACGCGCTCTGGAGGCGTTCCTGCACGACGCCTACGGCGAGCGCGCCGCGGTCCGGGACGGCGTGCTGCCCGCCTGGGCGATCGACGACTCGCCGGGGCTGCGGCCGGAGGGACGGCGGGTGCCCCGCTCGGCCGTGCGCTGCGCGGTCGCCGGGCTCGACCTGGTCCGGGACGGCGCGGGCCGCTGGGTGGTGCTGGAGGACAACCTGCGCGTGCCCTCGGGCATCGGCTACGCCATGGCGAACCGGTGGCTGACCACCCGGGTGCTGCCCGAGCTGGTCCGCACCTCCCGGATGCCGCCGCCCTCCCGCGCCGTCGCCGTCCTGCGCGCCGCCCTCACCAGCGCCTCGCCCGCCCTCGCGGTGGTGACCTCGGGGGAGCGGGACTCGGCCTTCTACGAGCACCGGATGCTGGCCCGGGAAATGGGCGTCCCGCTGGTCACCCCCGACCGGCTCGTGGTCACCGGCGACGGCGTGCGGATCGACGGCCCCGAAGGCGCCCACGTGGAGGTCCTCTACCGGCGGGTCGGCGAGGACGAACTGTTCGACGCGGTCGGGCCGGGGCTGCTGGAGGCGATGGAGCGGGGCGCGGTGACGCTGGCCAACGCGCCCGGCAACGGCGTCGGCGACGACAAGGCGCTGTACGTCCACGTCCCCCGGCTCATCGAGTACTACCTGGGCGAGCGTCCGCTGCTGGACAACGTGACGACCTACCTGTGCCGCGACCCCGACCAGCGCGCCGAGGCCCTGGACCGGCTCAAGGAACTCGTGATCAAGCCGGTCGACGGCTACGGCGGCAGCGATGTGCTGATCGGCCCGGAGGCCTCCGCCGCCGAACTGGCGGAGGCCCGCGAGCGGATCCTCGCCGAGCCGGCCCGGTGGATCGCGCAGGAGACCGTGGAGCTGTCCACCCACCCGACGTTCGTGGACGGCCGCCTGGAGCCCCGCGCGGTCGACCTGCGGGCGTTCGTGGTGCAGGGTCCCGAGCCGGTCGTTGTCCCGCTGGCGCTGACCCGGGTGGCCCCCGCCAGCAGCAGGATCGTCAACTCCTCCCAGGGAGGCGGCTCCAAGGACACCTGGCTGATGCGCTGATGCACCGACGGCGGGAAGCGGGGACCGCGGAGCGGTGTTCGACGGAACATGACGAATCCTCCTTCCGCCTCCGGCGTGCAGATCGTCCGCTACACGGCGTTCACCACCGATCCGGCCGGCGGCAACCGGGCCGGGGTGGTGCTGGACGCCGCCGGCCTCGACGACGCCGCGATGCTCGGCATCGCCGCCGACCTGGGTTACTCGGAGACGGCCTTCCTGACCGCTCCGCCGGACGGGCTGGGGGAGGAGGGCCGCGCCTTCACGGTGCGGTACTTCAGCCCCAAGGCCGAGGTGCCGTTCTGCGGGCACGCGACGATCGCCACGGCCGTGGCCCTCGCCGAACGCATCGGACCGGGGCCGCTGGTGTTCGCCACCCGGTCCGGGACCGTTCCCGTCGAGGTCGCCGAGGATCCGCAGGGAGCGCTGCGGGCAACGCTGACCAGCGTCGAGCCGTACGTCGAGGAGGCCGGGGAGGCGGACGTGTCCGAGGCCCTCGCCGCGCTGGGCTGGCGTGCGGAAGAGCTGGATCCCGCGCTGCCGCCGCGGATCGCCTACGCCGGCGCCAGGCACCTGGTCCTGGCCGCCGCCACCCGGGCGCGGCTGGCCGACCTGGACTACGACTTCGAGCGGCTGACGGCGTACATGACCGCTCGGGACCTCGTCACCGTTCAGCTGGTGTGGCGCGAGTCGGCGGACACCTTCCATGTGCGCGACCCCTTCCCGGTGGGCGGTGTGGTCGAGGACCCGGCGACCGGGGCCGCCGCGGCGGCGTTCGGCGCGTACCTGCGGGAGCTCGGCCAGGTGGGCCCGGCGGCCGAGCTGACCCTCCACCAGGGCGAGGACATGGGGCGTCCCTCCGTGCTGACGGTGGAGCTGCGCGAGGGCGATCCCCGGGTCCGCGTGTCCGGGACGGCGGTGCCCCTCTCCGGCTGATCCCCGGGCGCCGCGTCCGGGAGACAAGGCGGTTTGGGAGCCGGAACGTTTGGTACAAAACCGATCAAGGAGTTCATGTCCGGGGATGTCCCGCCGTTCCCGGCCCCGACCGTTCCAGCCCAGCGATCCGGGAGACGCCCGTGCTTTCCAAAGCACTACTCGGCCTCGTCAAGAGCCTGCTCGCCTTCGTGGCGGCGCTGACCCCCTCCTCCGTTCCGGCCGTCGCCGTCGTCGCGGCGGTCGGCACGACCGTCGCCGTCACGGCGGGCTGTGCCGCGGAGGACGACGGCGACGATGACGATGACGGCGGTGACAACGACGGCGACGACGACTGACGACTGACCCGCGGCCGGTGCGCCGCCCGGGCACCCTCCCTGGGCGGCGCACCGGCGCACTCTTCTCTGAGGCCTGACGGAACGGCCGCCCTCCCCAGGCCACGGTGATGCATCCGATCGGCCCCCGCCTCTCGAAGTTCCCAGTAGCGGATTCGAGGGGGCGCGGTGGAGCAGACGGTGACTTCCCGGAAGGACCGGACGCCGGGCGGACGGCGCTGATGGGGGCCGGCGATCCGATCGTGGTGGTCGGTGCCGGTCTGGGCGGCCTGTCGGCGGCGGTGCACCTGGCGGCGCGTGGGCGCGAGGTGGTGGTCGTCGAGGCCCGTGACGGGCCCGGAGGATGCTGCGGCACCGCGCACCTGGGCCCCTACCGGTTCGACACCGGGCCCTCGGTGCTGACCATGCCGGGCGTGCTGGCCGAGGTCTTCGGCGCGGCGGGCGAGGAACTGCACCACGTGCTGCCATTGCGGCGGCTGGACCCCTTCTACAGGCTGACCTTCCACGACGGCACGCACCTGGACGTGGTGGCCGGGGCCGAGGAGATGGCCGAGCAGGTCCGTGCGCTGTGCGGCCCGGCCGAGGCCACGCGGTACCTGCGGTTCCGGGAACGGCTCGGGGCGATGTACGCGGCGGAATGGCCGGCGTTCATCGACGCGGACATGACCCGGCTGCGCGCTGTGGCCCGCCCGTACGCGCTGCTCAAACTGGCCATGGCGGGCGGGTTCCGGCGCCTGGACCGGCTGGTGGGCGCCCACCTGACCGACGAGCGGCTCATCAGGGCGCACACCTTCCAGGCGCTTTACGTGGGGCTGCCCCCGTACGCGGCGCTCGGCATCTACGCCGTCATCGCCCACATGGACACCGTGGGGGGCGTCTACTTTCCCAGGGACGGCGGCATGCACGCCATCCCGCGGGTCATGGCCGCCGTCGCCGAGAAGGCTGGGGCCGCGGTCCGGTACGGCGTCCGCGCCACGAAGGTCGAGACGAACACCTCCGGGGTGGCGGCGGTCCGGCTGGACACCGGCGAACGGCTCGCCGCGGGCCACGTCGTGGTGGCCTGCGACCTGCCACGGGCCCACGACGGGCTGCTGCCCGAGGCCGCCGCCGACTGGCGGCTGCGCCGTCCCCGCTACTCGCCGTCCTGCCTGCTCGTGCACTTCGGCCTCGACCGGCGCCCGGCGGAACGGGCGCACCACACTCTGCACTTCGGCCGGGAGTGGCGGGCCACGTTCTCCGCGCTGACGGCCGGACGCCCGCAGCCCGACCCCAACCTGCTGGTCACCTGCCCGCAGACCGACGGCACGGCGGCCTCGCCCGGCCACCCGACGCTGAGCGTGCTGGAGCCCGCCCCCAACCTGACGGGCGGGACCGACTGGGAGACGCTCACGCCACGGCTGGAGAGGCGGCTGCTGAGCCGCCTGGCCGACCTGGGATACGGCGACCTGTCGGGGGCGCCCAGGATGGTCCTCGACCCGCCCGCCTGGGCACGGCGGGGGCATTCGGCGGGCACCCCGTTCGCCCTGGACCACCGCCTCCGCCAGACGGCGTGGCTGCGGCCCTCGGGCCGGGCCCGCCGGGTCCCCGGCCTGCACTTCGCCGGGATGTACACCGCGCCGGGCGTGGGCGTGCCCCCCGTCCTGATCTCCGGACGGCTGGCCGCCGCCCGGATCCTGGAGGGCGCCCGATGACGCTGACCGCCAGCTACGAGTGGTGCCGCCGGCTGCACGCCCGCCACGGCCGCTCCTACTACCTGGCCACCATGCTGCTGCCCGAGTGGAAGCGGCGGCACGTGCACGCGCTGTACGGGTTCGCCCGGTACGCCGACGAGATCGTGGACGCGTTCGGCGCCCCGGACGGCCGCGCCGAGGCCCTCGACGACCTGGCCGCCCGGCTGGGCAAGAGTCTGGCGGGCGATCCGGTCGAGGACCCGGTGCTGCCCGCGTTCACGCACACGGTGCGCTCGTTCGGCATCGAACGCGCCGACATCGACGCGTTCCTGCGGTCGATGCGCGCCGATCTGACGGTCACCCGGTACGACACCTACGTCGACCTGCTGGGATACATGGAGGGGTCGGCCGCGGTGATCGGCACGATGATGCTGCCGGTGCTGGAGACCGTGGCCGGGGCGGAGCGGGCCGCCCGTGAGCCCGCCCGCGAGCTGGGCCTGGCGTTCCAGCTGACCAACTTCCTGCGGGACGTGGCCGAGGACCTGGCGCGCGGCCGTGTCTACCTGCCGCAGGCCGATCTGCAGAAGTTCGGCGTGCCGGAGAAAGACCTGGCCCTTCCCACGGCCACCGCGGCCCTGCGGGACTTGGTGGCCTTCGAGTCCGGCCGCGCCCGCGCCCACTACCGCCGCGCCCTGGCCGGCGTGCGGCTGCTGACGCCGTCCTCACAGCCCTGTGTCCGCGCCGCCTACGAGCTGTACGGCGGCATCCTCGCCGAGATCGCCGCCGCCGGGTACGACGTGCTGTCCCGGCGGGCGCGGGTACCTCGCCGGCGGCGGGCCACGATCTTCGCGCGGCACCTGCTGGCGGCGTCCGCCGCGGGCCGGGCCGAGCGGCGCGTGACGGTCCAGGTGCCCTGACATGGTCCCTGAGCTGACGGGCCGGAAGGAGGCGGGACAGCCGGGACGCCCCAAGACGGACGAGGCCCGGACGGTCCCGGGAAAGCGCCGCGAGGAGAACGCGAGATGGCCGGGGCTCTCCGATAAAGAGAGCGGCGGGGCGGTCTTGGGGGAGTGCCGCGAGGAGGACGCGAGGGCGCGCCCGGTCGTGCTGGACGCGATGGGCGGGGACCACGGGCCGGCCGAGACGGTGCGGGGCGCGGTGACGGCGCGGCGTGAGTACGGTGTGCCGGTGCTCCTCGTCGGGCGGGCCCCCGAGGTCCACCGTGAGCTGCTGCGGCACGACGCGGCCGGTGAGATCGAGATGGTGCACGCCGCCGACGTGGTCCGCATGGCCGAGCGGGGCTCCGGGGCCGCCGCCAGACGGGAGTCCAGTCTGATGGTCGGCTGTGAGCTGGTCCGGCGGGGAGCGGGGGCGGCGTTCGTGTCGGCCGGGTCCACCGGCGCCGTCGTGACGTGCGCGGTCCGCGTCCTGGGCAGGGAGCTGGGCGTCCTGCGCCCGGCGCTGGCGGTTGCGGTGCCGTCGGTGACCGGCGGCGCCACGGTCCTGGTCGACGCCGGGGCCACCACCGACCCGACACCGGAGATGGTCGCGCGGTTCGCGCTGCTGGGCGCCGGGTACGCTCGGCGCGTCCTCGGGGTGGCCGACCCGTTGGTGGGTCTGCTGTCCGTCGGCGCCGAGCCCGGCAAGGGCAACCGACTGGCCCGCCGGGCGGCCGGGTTGCTGCCGCGCCTGCCCGTCCGCTTCCACGGCAACATCGAGGGGCACGACGTGCTGGCGGGCACCGTGGACGTGGTCGTGACCGACGGCTTCACCGGCAACGTGGTGCTGAAGAGCGTCGAGGGCTGCGTCCGCGCGACGCTGGCCCTTGTCGCGGACGCGGGGGTCGCGGCGCCCGACCGGCTGCGCGAGGTCGCCCGCCGCTACGCCGCCGAGACCCATGGAGGGGCCGCCTTGCTGGGGCTGGCCGGAACGGTCGTCGTCGCGCACGGCTCGTCCCGTTCCACGGCCATCGCACGCGCCTGCGTGGTGGCGCGCGACCTGGCCGCGGGACGGCCTGCGGGCGCGTGCCCGCCGGTGGGGCCGGTTCCGTGACCGGCTCACGCTCCTCCGCGAGGCCGCAGCGGATCCCGCCCGTCCCAGGTGCCCTCGCTGCCGTAGGGGACGAACCGGGCGAAGAGCTCCTCGGAGTACCAGCGCTCGGCGTGCACTCGTGCGATGACTCCGCGGTGCGCCGCCCCGCGGTAGGCGAAGCGGGTGATGGCGGCATCATCACGCCACAGGGAGAACGTCGCCTGCCGGGCCAGCGGCCATTCGCCGATGCCGACCGACGCCAGGCACCCGTCCTGGCGGCCCAGCGCGCCGTCCACCTCCGGTACCGAACGGTAGAACGCCATCAGCCGGGACGGCCGGATCGAAGCTCTGGTCAGCACGGCCACCGGCGCGTCGTCCCGCCAGCGGGAACGTGTCCCGCCGAGCGGATCGGACCCTCCCCACCTGCCATGCCAGACCCGCGGCGCCAGCCGCACGTGCCAGGACTCCACCGCTTGGGCGCGCCACCGGGCCGCCACCGGCGAGCACCCCAGGAAGTCCTCCAGCGCGGCCTCGCCGTCCCACACCGCGAACAGCGCCCAGCGTCGCAGGTCCGCGCCCAGGCTCATGGAACGGCCCCGGCCCGTGCCCAGCAGCCGCCAGAAGGTCAGCCCGCCGGTGCCGCGCAGCACCGGCCGGTCGAAGGCCATGTGCCGCATGGCGTCCACTCCCGCGTATCTGATGAGGTGAAACGAGGCGATGGGTTCTGTGCTCGCGGCGGTCATCGGCGGTTACCTGCTCGGCTCGGTTCCGGTCGCGGTGCTGGTCTGCCGTCGCCACGGCCTCGACCCCCGCGAGGCCGGCGACCGCAATCCCGGTTTCTGGAACGTCCGTGAGCTGCTCGGCGGGCGGGCGGCCGTCCCGGTCTTCCTCGGCGACCTGCTCAAGGGGACCGCGGCCGGGCTGCTGGGCCTGGCGGTGAGCGGGGCGGAGACGGGCGCGCTGGGAGTGGTGGCGGGGGCGAGCGTCGTGCCGGTGTACGCGGCGGTGGCCGCGGCGATGGCAGGCCACGCCTGGCCGGTGTTCGCCGGGGGGCGGGGCGGCCGCTCGATCCTCACCTTCGCCGGCGGGTTCGCCGTGATCTGCCCGCCGGCGTTCGGGCTCGGGCTCGGGCTGGTGGTCGTGACCGGCCTGCTGGGGCGTTCCTTCTCCCTGGGCGCGCGGGTCGGGGTGTTCTCTCTGCCGGTGCTGCAACTGGCGTTCGCCCCGGCGGCGCAGGCGGCCGCGACCGGCGCGCTGATGGGCCTCATCGGGCTGCGCTTCGGTCAGGCGGCGCTGGCCGGTCGGCGTGACTGACCGCCTCGGGGCCGTACGTGCGGCCGCGCCAGGTGCGCGCCGGCCACAGCGCGGCCTGCGTGAGGCGCACCGCCGCCGCCACGTCGAACAGCGGTGACAGGGCCAGGCCCGGTCCCGGCCGCACGTAGGCGCCGCGCAGGGCGGCCATCAGCAGCAGCCGCTGGCCCAGCAGGGCGAGGTCGAGCCGGGTCGGCCGCCCGGCCGCCAGCCGCAGCAGCGGCAGCGCGGCGGTCAGCCAGATCACGGCCAGGTCCCCGGCCAGCCGGCTCCTGGTGGTCACGTCCCGCAGGGCGAGGGAGCGTCCCCACTCGCGCCACACCTGCGCGGCGGACTCGTGCATGTCCACTTCGAGTAGGGAGCCGGCGTCCAGGAAGCCGATCCGCCAGCCGTCCCGGGCGAGCACCCGCACGAGCGCGACGTCGTCGGTCAGATGGCGGCGGACCCGCCCGAACCCGTCGGCCTCGGCCATGGCCGCCTTCCGGAAGGCCGTGCACTGGCCGTTGGCCAGCAGCCGGTGCGGCGGGGGCGGGCGCGCCGGGCCGACCGGGCCGAAGCGGTAGACCAGCGTCGCCAGGAATGAGGCGTGCAGCGCCTGCTCGGCCACGCCGGCACAGGCGAACCGCGGCCCGACCGTGACCAGGTCGTAGGCGTCCAGCAGGGCGGCGAGCGCCCCGAACAGACCTGGCCGGGGACGGGCGTCGGCGTCCAGGGTGACGATGACGGGTCCGGCGGCGGCCGACACGCCCTGTCGCAGCGCCCACTGCTTGCCGACCCATCCGTCCGGCAGCGGCGCGCCGGGGACAACGGTGGCGCCGAGCCGGGCGGCGAGCCGGGCCGTCCCGTCGCGGGACTCGTCGTCCACGACGATCACTTCGCGCACCGCCGGGTCGGTCAGCACCGCCGCCAGGCAGGCGCCGAGGCGGGACTCCTCGTCGCGGGCCGGGATGACCACGGAGATCGGCTGCGGGACGGCATCTGGGGGCGGCGGAGCCAGCGGCGCGAGCCGGTCGCGGCCGCGCGCCAGCCGTGCCGCCACGACCACGGCGGCGGCCGCCTGTGGGAGCGTCAGCGGCCTCATCCCGACCGCACCCCTCCGGCGGCCGGGAAGTCCTCCTCCACCAGGGAGGCGACGATGCGGCCGCCCATCGCGACCAGCGGGAGGCCGCCGCCCGGGTGCGCCGATCCGCCCACCAGGTACAGCCCGCGCCGCGGACCGCGGTTGCCCGGCCTGCGGAACGGCGCGAGTCTGCCCCGGTAGGCCGTGCCGTAGATCGCCCCGTCCCACGCGCCGTACCGGTCGCGCAGGTCGGCCGGGGTGAACAGGTCCACGAAGCACAGCCGCCCCGACAGGTCGTGGCCCCGGTGCGCCAGCCGTTCGAGCACCAGGTCCCGGTAGGACTCGGGGGTCACCGGCCACTGCCCCGGATCCCCGGCGGGGACGTTGACCAGCATGACCCAGTTCTCCATCCCCTCGGGAGCCTGGGACGGGTCGTGCACCGCCGAGCAGCCGATGTAGACGGTCGGGTCCTCCGGAGGCCGCCGCCGCCGGAAGATGTCGGCGAACTCCCGCCGGTAGCCGGCCGAGAAGACGACGGAGTGGTGGGGCAGCCCCTCGGTGCGGCCCCGCACGCCGGCCAGCAGCAGGAACGCCGACGACGACGGGCCCAGGGCGGCGATCCCGTGTAGCCGCCGCCGGTCGGGCAGCAGCCGGCTGTACAGCGCGGCGGCGTCGGCGTTGACCACCACGGCGTCGGCCTTCTCCCGCTCGCCGGAGGCCAGCGCCACCCCCGAGACCGCGCGGCGGCCGGCGACCACCTCGGTCACCTCGGTGCCCGTCCGGACCTCCACGCCGGCGTCCGCGAGCAGCCCGGCGAGGTCGTCGGCGAGCCGGGCCAGCCCGCCCGGGACGTACCAGCCGCCATCATCGTGCTCGATCGCCGGGACGCAGCCCAGCGCGGCCGGCGCCCGGTAGGGGCTCGACCCGGCGTAGGTGGCGTAGCGGCCGACGTACTGGCGCAGCCGGGGGTCGCGGAAGAAGCGCCGTGCCAGGCCGTCGAGGGTATGGCCCGGCGCGACCGCGCGCAGGTCGGCGAGCCGGGCCTGCTCGGCGGGACGGCCCAGCGGTCCGGCGAAGAACGTGCGGCGCGACGCCCGCAGGCAGTCCCGCGCCCAGCCGTAGAAGGCCCGCCAGGCCGCACCCTGGCCGGGGGCCAGCCGGTCGACCTGCGCGGCCATCCGGCCGGGGTCGCGGAACGCGCGCAGCGTGGACCCGTCGGCGAAGCGGTACCGGCACAGCTCGTCCAGTTCCACCAGGTCGCGTCCGACTCCCAGGTTCCGGAAGAGACCGGGCAGCGTGAGCAGCGAGGGCCCCAGCGCGAAGGTGAAGCCGTCGCGCCGGTGCTCGGCCAGCTTGCCGCCGAGCCGGTCCAGCCGCTCGTACAGCCGGACGTGATGCCCGCCCCGCGCCAGCAGCAGCGCGGTCACCATCCCGCCGACCCCGCCGCCGACCACGATCACCTCGGCCACACGATCACCTCGGCCATCGGCGCCTGCCGGCCAGCACCAGGAACGTCCCCATGGCGATCCCGCCGGCCGCCGCCACCAGCCGGTCCGGCGGGTCGAACACCGCGGCGAAGGCCAGCGTCTCCATCGCCGCCATCACGGCGTAGAGGACGGCCAAACCGGCGGCCACCGCGTCCGTCCGTCCCAGCCGAGCATCGATCAAGGCCATGACCAGCGCCGATACCAGCAGCCAGCCGAGGAGGTTGCTGATCGGCACCCCCCGGTAGGGGCCCGGGTCCGCCCAGGTCCACAGGCCGAGGCGGAGCATCTGCGGGTCGAGGAAGAGGTCCCACGCCGTCAGCGCGGCGGCCCCCGTGGCGATCCGTGCGAGGCCGCCGCCGGGCACGATCGCGGTGGCGACCGCGTGCGCCGCCAGGCCCATGCCGCCCCATGCCAGCGCCACGATCAGCGGCACGCCGCCCACCTGCGGCTGCAGCACCGGGGTGTAGGAGTAGCGCCCGAACGGCACGCCGGTGCGGACGCCGATCCACTCGGCCGCGTAGCCCGCGGCCACCGTCGCGGCCAGCGCCCCCACCGCCCGGCGCGGGCCGTGGCGGCCCGCCGCGAACGCCAGTGCGCTCGCCGCCAGCAGGACGACCACCACGCTGGTCAGCCGGACGGGCCGCGGTTGCAACCCCGACAGCACCTGCGCGGCCACCATCGCGGCCAGGCAGCCAGCCCCCGCGACGGTGAACGCCCTCGGCCGTTCCCGCCGGGCCGTCCCGCACCCGCCCCATGCGGTCATGCCGGGGTCAGCAGGGTGGACAGGTGCCGCAGCCCGCGCGTGGTGCGGGCCTTGACGGTGCCGAGCGGCACGTGCAGCCGCTCGGCGATCTCCCGCTGCGAGAGGTCGCCGTAGTAGGCCAGCTCGATGGCCTGCCGCTGTGGTGCGGGCAGCGCGGCCAGCGCCCGGCGGACCCGGTCGCGGTCGGCCAGCGCGTCGCCGTCGGCCCTGCCGTCGTGGCCGAGCGGATCGCCGGCCGCCTCCAGCGGAACGGTCGGCGGGGTGCGCCCGCGCAGATGGTCGACGGCGCGTCTGCGGGCGATGGCGAGCAGCCAGGGCTCCAGGCGCCGGGACGGGTCGTAGCGGTGCCGGAAGCGCCAGACCTCGGTGAAGACCACCTGCGCCACGTCGTCGATGTCCTGCGGTGGCACCAGGCGCCGTAGGTAGGCGCGCACCAGCGGGGCATGGGTCCGGTAGCAGTCGGCGAGCGGCTCCATGGACTCTCCCCTCATCCCCGAAAACTTATTCAAAACTTATTCATACGGGACGGACCGGAGGAGCACAACCAATCGGGAGGAGATCATCGGAAAGCGGCGAGCACCCGGGAGACGGCCTCGTCCAGCGAGGTCACCTGGGCGATCCCGGCCGGCGGCGCGGCGGTCCACCCCGGGCCGCCGACCACGATCCGCTCCGGTGGGCCGGGCAGCGCCGCCAGCGGAGCCGGATCACCCGTCACGGACCGCTGGGCCCAGACGAAGACGACGGCCGGGTCGAGCGCGCTCATCGAGGCGGCCAGCGCGGAATAGGGGGTGCGGGCGCCCAGCACCCGGACCCCCACCCCGTGCTCGCCGGCCAGCACGGCCGCCAGCACGTGCACCGGCAGGCTGTGCTGCTCGTCCTCGGCGCACGCCAGCAGGACCGGACGCAGCCGGCCGGCCGGGCTGCCGGGCGGCTCGCCCAGTGGCAGCAGCGCGGCCAGCAGCCGCTCGGAGAACAGATGCTCGACGTCGACGCATCCGCCGGTCTCGGCCTGCCTGTCGACGATCGCCGCGAAGACCGGCCGCACCAGCCGCTGCCACGTCCAGGTGGCACCGTGCCCGGCCAGCGCCGCCGCCAGCCCGTCCGCGACGGCCCGGCTGTCCAGGGCCAGCGCCGCCTCGACCAGCGCCGGGGCCGAGGGAACGCCGTCCGGCGCGGCGGGCGGGCCGCCGGGCAGCCGGAGCGCCTTGCGGGCGGCCTCGGCCGGCGGCATGCCCTCCCGCACCAGCCGGCTCATCGTCTCCAGCCGGCGCAGGTCGGCCGTGCCGTAGCGGCGGTGCCCGCCGGGGCTGCGCCTGCTGGGGCCGATGCCGTAGCGCAGGTTCCAGGTCCGCAGCGTGGCGGCGGGCACTCCGAGTCTCCGGGCGACGGCGCCGATGCCGTAGCCCGCCTCCTGTGTGCCGTCCTCGTTCATCGATCCGTCCCAAAGCCCGCCTTCCGCCCATTCTTTCGAACTTCGGGACGCTCCGGTTGCCATCGGCGGACCGGGATCACCCGGGCGGGGCGCGTCGCTTGGTTCTTCCCGGACGGTGCCGCCCGGGAAAAGGTGAAGGGCGGACGCGAGGATCTCGCGTCCGCCCTTCACCGGGCGTGCCGGGCGTGCGGTCAGCCGCGGCTGAACGCGGAGTCGAACGACGCGGCCGGGGGCTCGATCCGGGTGAGGCCGCGGATGAAGTTCAGGGCGTCGGGGGCGCCGATGAGGCGGTCCATCCCGGCGTCCTCCCACTCGATGGAGATGGGGCCGTCGTAGCCGATGGCGTTCAGGGCGCGGAAGCAGTCCTCCCAGGGCACGTCGCCGTGACCGGTGGACACGAAGTCCCAGCCGCGGCGCGGGTTGCCCCACGGCAGATGGGAGCCCATCCGGCCGTTGCGGCCGTTGCCGGTGCGGCGGCGGGCGTCCTTGCAGTCGACGTGGTAGATCCGGTCGGCGAAGTCCAGGATGAACCCGACCGGGTCGATGTCCTGCCAGACCATGTGGCTGGGGTCCCAGTTCAGCCCGAAGGCCGGCCGGTGCCCGATGGCCTCCAGGGCGCGCACGGTGGTCCAGTGGTCGTAGGCGATCTCGCTGGGGTGCACCTCGTGCGCGAACCGCACCCCCTCCTGGTCGAAGACGTCCAGGATCGGGTTCCACCGCTCGGCGAAGTCGGCGTACCCGCGCTCGATGGCCGCCTCCGTGACGGGCGGGAACATCGCCACGGTGTGCCAGATCGACGAGCCGGTGAAGCCCACCACGGTGTCCACCCCGAGCCGGGCGGCGGCCCGGGCGGTGTTCTTGATCTCCTCGGCGGCCCGCTGCCGCACCCCCTCGGGCTCCCCGTCGCCCCACACGCGGGCGGGCACGATGTCCTGGTGCCGCTCGTCGATCGGGTGGTCGCACACCGCCTGACCGACCAGGTGGTTGGAGATCGTCCACACCTTCAGCCCGTACTTGTCGAGGATGTCCAGGCGGCCCCGCACGTAGTCGTCCTCGGCCAGCGCCCGGTCCACCTCGAAGTGGTCACCCCAGCAGGCGATCTCCAGACCGTCGTAGCCCCACTCGGCAGCCAGACGGCACACCTCCTCGAACGGCAGATCGGCCCACTGACCGGTGAAGAGGGTGATCGGACGGGACATTCGGCCGCCTCCTTCGGCAGGGGGGAGGGCCTGGAGCCCTCCCCGGTCTACGGTGCCTCGCGCGGGGCGAGACGATGACGCCGTGTCCCCGACGGGGCGGAGGCCGCCTCGCCGGGGACACGGACTGGTGCTACATGGGGTCAGGAGGTCAGGGGGTGACCTCGAACTTCACGGTCTTCTTGGTGACGTGGCCGGCCCTGTCGACCGCGGTCACGACGAGCTCGTGCTCACCGGCCCCCAGGCTCCGCAGCGGGATCGCCTCGCCAGAGGTGATCTTCTTGCCGTCGAGGTCGGCCTTCAGGGTGTCGATGCCCGAGATGGCGTCGGTCGCGGAGAAGACGGGGGTGATGGACTCGTTGATGCCGTACTGCTTGGCCTCGACCCCGCTCAGCGAGACCGCCGGGGCGGTCTTGTCGATGCGGACCTTGGCCCGGCCGACCTCCGACAGGTTGCCGCCGCTGTCGGTGGCCCGGTAGCGGATCTCGGTCTCGCCCTCGGTGCTGATGGTCAGCCCGTTGTTGGGCATGTTGACCCAGGTGGCGCCGCCGTTCAGCGAGTACTGCCGGCTGGAGACCACACCGTCGTCGGCCGCGGTGACGTTGACCGTGACGTTGGTGGTGTACCAGTCGTGCGCGCCGTTGGGCTGGGCCGGGTTGAACGTCAGGTCCGCGGTCGGGGCGGTCGAGTCGGCTATGCCCTTGCCCTGGAAGATGAAGGAGTCCACGTCCAGGCCACCGGTCGAGGTGACGTACAGCCGGCCGGTGCCGCTGGGCGCGTTGTCCAGCTTGACGTTCTTCGTCCGCCAGCCGGAGCCGCTGGAGATGGTGAGGTCGGCGAACGGCTCGGCGGTCGGGGAGTTCCAGCGCAGCGACACCGTGCCCTTGCCCGCGGCCCGCATCTCGACCGACTCGATGCCGGTGAAGTTGACCGGGTCGTAGGCGATGTAGTCACCGGGGTCGAAGCCGGTGATCTTGAACTTGCCGGAGGCGGTGTCGTCGGCGACCCGGGTCAGCCCGCTGTTGACGTCACCGTGCTCGGCCTGCATCAGCTTGGGGTTGACGATCAGGGTCGCCTCGCCGAGCGCCGGGGGAACGCCGTTGGCCCCGTTGTCGCGGTAGCTGACGACGATCACGCCGTAGATGTTCTCGGTCTCACCGTGCTCGGGCGCGTTCACCGGGGTCGGCCAGGCGCCGCTGCAGCCGGTGCCCGAGGTCTCCGGGTGGGCGTGCACGTCGTGGCCGAGGCCGAAGCCCCACTGCACCCGGCTGCACACCGGGTTGTTGCCGTCCTCGGCGTCGGTGACGTTGACCTTGAACGGCAGCGGCTGGCCCCAGTCGAAGAAGCCGCCGTGGACAGCCTTCTCAATGGTCACCACGGGGGCGGTGTTGCCCACGCTGATCTCGGTCGAGATCAGCGCCGCCCGGCCACCGGAGTCGGTGACCCGCAGCCGTGCGTAGTACAGCCCCAGCTCGGTGTAGGTGTGGGTGGCCGTCACGCCGGAGGCGTCGAACGTGCCGTCACCGTCGAAGTCCCAGTCGTAGGTGAGCGGGCCCTCCTCGGTGTCGGTGGACTTGGAGGCGTCGAACTTCACCGTCAGCGGCGCCTCGCTGCTGGAGTTCTTGTCCACGGTGATCCGCGGCTGGGGCAGCTTGTTGTTCGGCGAGTAGTCGATCCGGTAGAGACCGGCGTCGGGGTTGGCGCGGAAGAAGCCGTCGCCGTAGTCCAGCACGTACAGCGAGCCGTCCGGGCCGAACTCGATGTCCATCGGGCTGTCGGTGATCGGCATGGCCGCGGTGTTCAGCGCGCTGTTGGGCAGGAAGTGCTCCAGCTTGGTGACCGGACCGTCCGCGCCCTCGAAGGTGAACGCCGCCAGGTAGTCCTGGGAGAACTCGGCGAAGAACGCCTTGCCGTCCCAGTACTTGGGGAACTTGGTGGGCGAGGGGTTGTTCTCGTCGTAGTGGTAGACGGGACCGCCCATCGGGCCCTGGCCGCCCTGCGGGTCGAAGTCGACCAGACCGGCCCACTCCGCGGGCTGGTGGCTGGGGTTGTCGCCGTAGTACAGGTCGGCGGGCGTGGCCGGCGGGAGCTGCGCGATGCCGGTGTTCCAGCGCGAGGTGTTCTTCGGACCGGCCGCGCAGTCGAACCACTCACGCGGCTGTGAGGTCGCGAAGTTCCAGTCGTTGTAGTTGAAGTTGTTGCCGGTGCAGTACGGCCAGCCGCTGTTCATCGGCTTGTTGAGGGGGGTGATGTTCCACTCGACGTAGCCCAGGGGGCCCCGCTGGGCGTTGTTGGTGCCGGCGTCGGGCCCGTAGTCGCCCCACGACAGCGTGTTGGTCTTGGCGTCCACGTCGATCCGGAACGGGTTGCGCACCCCGGTCACGAAGATCTCCGGACGGGTCTTCGGCGTCCCCGGCGCGAACAGGTTGCCCTCGGGGATCGTGTACGAGCCGTCCTCCTGCACCTTGATCCGCAGGATCTTGCCGCGCAGGTCGTTGCTGTTGCCGGCGCCCCGCCGGGCGTCGAAGCCGGGGTTCATGCCGGGCGCGTCGTTGTTGGGCGCGTAGCCGCTGGCGCCCGGCGCGCCGGCGGGCGTGTTGTCACCGGTGGCCAGGTAGAGGTTGCCGTCGGCGTCCCAGTCCAGGTCACCGGCGACGTGACAGCACTGGCCGCGCTGGACCTCGACCTTGATGATGACCTGCTCGGTGGACAGGTCCAGCTTGCCGCCGTCCCACTTGAAGCGGGAGAGCTGGTTGTAGCCCTTCCAGCGGTCCCAGTACGACTCGTCCTGGCCGGCGGGCAGCGAGTTGGGCGCCGAGCCGGTCGGGGTCGTCTCCGGGTAGGGCCCCGTCATGGTCCGCGGGGCGTAGAAGACGTAGACCCACTTGTTCTGCTCGAAGTTGGGGTCGATGGCGATGGTCTGCAGGCCGTCCTCGGAGTTGGCGTACACCGGGATGGTGTTGATGACCTTGGTGACGCCGGCGGAGGGGTCGGTCAGCCGGATGTCGCCGTTGCGGGCGGTGTGCAGGACGCGCCGGTCCGGCAGCACCGCCATGTCGATCGGCTCGCCGACGTTCTTGGTGAGGGTGACCTTGTCGTAGCTCGACCACTCGGTGGCCGGATCGTGCCCGGGGTGGGCGAGTGCCGGCGTGCTGAACGCCGACAGCGTCAGCGCCGCGGCGCCCACCAGAGCGCCCAGCACCGTTCGGGTACGCTGCATTGGATGATGCTCCTAATAAGGGGGGTGTCAGGAACCCGGGCCGCTACGTCTGCCGCTGCCACGGCAGGACCGCGTAACGGCCCGGTTTTGTGTCCTAAGCGCGCAGATCCGACAGGTTCTTGTAGCTCAGCTCCGCGAACTGCAGGGACTGGGCCGGGTTGGCGGTGCCGCCCGGCGCGTTGTCCTGCTCGTACATCGGGTAGTGGTGCTGGCTCTCCAGCGACCCGAAGAAGCGGGCGTAGTCGATGTCGCCGGTGCCGAACGGCACCATGTCGTAGCCGTTGCCGTTGGCCGGGTTCAGCTTGCCGTCCTTGGCGTGGAACAGCGGGAACCGCCGCTCGTTCGGCTTGACGACCGCCAGCGGGTCGAAGATCTTCGTCTGCACCGAGCCGTCGGGCGCGGTGTAGGTCTTGAACTTGTACTGGGCCACGTGCGCCCAGTAGATGTCCAGCTCCAGGTAGACGTACTTGGGGTCGGTGATCTGGAGGAAGTACTCCAGCCGGCGGATGCCCGAGGAGCGGGTCGGCCGGCCCTGCGCGTCCAGCGGTCCGCTGTCGAGCAGGAAGTTGTAGGCCGCGTCGTGGTTGTGGGTGTACAGCTTGGTGTAGCCGGCCGCCCGGGCGATCTCGCCGAGCTTGTTCCACTTCTCGGCCGCCACGTCCCAGTCGGCCTTGTAGGCGCTGTTGGTGGGGTCGCTGCCGGTGCCCATGTGGTCCAGGCCCAGGATGTTGGCGATCTCCAGGGTCCGCTTGAAACGGTCCAGGTCGCTCTGCGACAGCGGCCAGGAGCTGGGGATGAAGCCGTGGTTGCCCTCGGCCCGCAGCCCGTTGTCGTCGAGCCAGCTGCGCAGCAGCCGGGCGCCCTCGACGGTCTCCAGGTTGGCCCCGCCCTCGGAGGCGGCGTGCTGGGTGTAGCCGGCGAACTCGACCCGCTCGAAGCCGATCTTGCTGAGCGCCTCGAACACCTGGCGGAAGCCCGACGGCAGGTTGGTGGTCCGCGGGTCACGCGAGATCGCGTCCCGGACCGTGTAGAGGATGATGCCGCGCTTGCTGTCGCGGATCAGCGGGGTCTCGGTGGCTGCTGCCCGGCCGGGCAGCGCGGGGACCGCCACCGCGGCGGCGGCGATACCGGTGGTGGCCGCCAGCAGCTGACGACGGCTCAGGCCCAGCCCACGACGCAGTGCCTCGTCCTGCGGGTTCGGCTCTTCTTGTGCATGACGGAACTTCACGCACGTATCCCTTCTGGTGGGACGCGTGCGCCGACCGCGTCACAATGATTCGAGGTCCAGTCCCGTCGGGCGTGCCACCGCCGTTGAGCCTGAGACGCCCACATTGTTACTGCGTGGGCGTGATGGGGTCAATGGGGTCAACCGGTGACCGTCTGGTCGATGGTCTCCGGCGCGAGCACGTACTCGACGATCATGACGGCGGCGCCGATGACGCCCGCCCGGTCGCCCAACTCGCTGGCCCGGATGGTCAGGTGCTGGGTGGCCAGCGGCAGTGACCGGCTGTAGATGGTCTCCCGCACCCCCGCCAGCACCTGCTCGCCGGCCTCGGCGATGTCGCCGCCGAGCACGATGACCGACGGGTTGAAGAAGTTCACGATCGAGGCCATCACGCCGCCGACCTCGCGGCCCGCCTGCCGGATGAGCCGTGCGGCCCGGGTGTCCCCGGCGCGCATCAGCGCCACCACGTCGCGGCTGCCCTGGGCTTCGACCCCCGCGGCGCGCAGCGCCGCCGCCATCGACGCCCCGCTGGCGACCGCCTCCAGGCAGCCGATGTTGCCGCACCGGCACAGCGCGTCCGACGAGGGGACCCGGATGTGGCCGACGTCGCCGGCGGCGCCCTGCGCGCCGCGGTGCAGCCTGCGGTCGGAGATGATCCCGCAGCCGATGCCCGTGCCGATCTTGATGAAGATCAGGTGGTCGACCTCCGGCCCGGCGGCCCAGTGCTCGCCGAGGGCCATGATGTTGACGTCGTTGTCGACCAGGACGGGGGCGCCCAGGCGCTCCCCGAGCCACTCGGGCACCGGGAAGTCGTCCCAGCCGGGCATGATCGGCGGGTTCACCGGCCGGCCGGAGGCGTGCTCGACCGGCCCCGGCAGGCCGACCCCGACCCCGCACACCTGCGTCTGGTCGCGGCCGGTCTCGGCCAGCATCTCCTGGAAGGCGGCGACCAGCCAGTCCAGCGTGGCCTCGGGCCCCCGGTCGATGGGCAGTTCCTCGGCCCGCTCGGCGAGCACGCTCATGCCGAGGTCGATGACGGCCAGCCGGGCGTGCGTGGCGCCCAGGTCGGCCGCGAGCACGACCCGTACGTTCTCGTTGAAGGCGAACGCGGCGGCGGGCCGGCCGCCGGAGGAGATCGCGTCCTCGGTGGTCACCACCCAGCGGTGGCTCATCAGGGCGTCGAGCCGCTGCGACACCGTGGATCGGGCCAGTCCGGTGAGTTGTGCCAGCTCCGCCCGGGTGCGGGCCTGACCGTCTCGGAGGATCGCGAGCAGCGCTCCCGCGCCGATGCTCTGACCGTTGGCTTCACTTGGCATGCAGCTCACTTTACTCTGATCATCGACGGACTTCCGTTGACAGGAATCATAAGTCGCGCCTATCGTCCCGAAACATGCAGGACATGAGGGATCCGTTGCTTGTCATGCGGGGCATCGTCAAGCAGTTCCCCGGCGTCCGCGCGCTGGACGGCGTGGACCTGGAGGTACGGGCGGGTGAGGTGCACTGCCTGCTCGGCCAGAACGGCGCGGGCAAGTCCACGCTCATCAAGACGCTGGCCGGAGCGCACCAGCCGGACGAGGGCACCATCACCTTCGCCGGCCAGGAGGTGCGGCTGACCGGGCCGATCGCCGCCATCAAGCTCGGCATCTCCACCATCTACCAGGAGCTGGACCTGGTGGACGGGCTGAGCGTGGCCGACAACATCTTCCTCGGCCACGAGAAGGCGGCCTTCGGCTTCACCCGCACCGGGGACACCAACCGGGCGGCGGCCGAACTGCTGGGCCGGCTCGGCCACGGCGAGATCGCGCCGACCACCGAGGTGGGCACGCTGCCGCCCGCGGGCAAGCAGGTGGTCAGCATGGCCCGGGCGCTGTCCCACGACACCCGGCTGATCGTGATGGACGAGCCGTCGGCGGCGCTGGCCCACGACGAGGTGGACAACCTGTTCCGGATCGTGCGGGAGCTGACCGCCGCCGGGGTCGCGGTCGTCTACATCTCGCACCGGCTGGAGGAGATCCGCGAGATCGGCGACCGGATCACCGTGCTCAAGGACGGCCGGACGGTCGCCGTCGGCCTGCCGGCCCGCGAGACCCCGACCCGCGAGATCATCTCGCTGATGACGGGCCGCGACATGGAGAACGTCTTCCCCGAGCGCCCGGCCCCCGGCAGCCACGACGGCCGGCCCGAGGTACTGCGCGTCGAGGGCCTGACCGTCCCCGGCGTGGTCACCGACGTCTCCTTCAGCGTCCGCGAGGGTGAGATCGTCGGGCTGGCCGGGCTGGTCGGCTCCGGTCGCTCGGAGATCCTGGAGGCGGTGTACGGGGCGCGCGGCTGCTCCGGCCGGATCGAGCTCAACGGCGCCCCGGTACGGGGCATCTCCTCGGCCGTACGGCTGGGAATCGGGCTGGCGCCCGAGGAGCGCAAGGCCCAGGCGCTGCTGATGGACCAGAGCGTGGCCGGCAACATCACCCTGAGCGGCCTCGGCCTCTACTCCAGGCTCGGCTGGCTGGACCGCAAGCGCGAACTGGCCGACGCCAAGGCGCAGATCGACGAGCTGGACCTGCGGCCGGCCGACCCGAGCCGGCCGATCAGGACGCTGTCCGGCGGCAACCAGCAGAAGGCCGTGCTGGCCCGCTGGCTGGTCAACCGGCGCAAGTTGCTGCTGCTGGACGAGCCGACCCGCGGTGTGGACGTGGGGGCGCGGGCCGACCTGTACGCGGTGATCCGGCGGCTGGCCGACGAGGGCATCGGCGTGCTGCTGGTCTCCAGCGAGCTGCCGGAGGTGCTCGGCCTGGCCGACCGGGTGCTGGTGATCCGCGAAGGCCGGGCCGTCCACCAGTCCGATGCCCGTGACCTCGACGAACACCGGGTTCTTGACATGATCATGGAGGGGAGCGCGCTGTGAACGACACGCGCACGTTGTCGGCGGAGCCGGCGGGCAAGGCGCCGGCGCCGGCATCGTCCCGGTCGGTCCGCGGCCTCGGCGGGGCGCGGCACCTGGGGCTGGTCGCGGCCCTGGTGCTGCTGGCCATCGTCGGGCTGGTCACCCAGCCCGACAACTTCGCCACCTCGTCCAACCTGGTCAGCGTGCTGGCGCTGGCGGCCACCATCGGGGTGATCACGGTCGGCATGACCTTTGTGATCATCGGTGGCGGCATCGACCTGTCGGTGGGCGCGATCATGGCGCTGGCCTCGGTGTGGGCGACCACGGTGGCCACCCAGTCCTATGGGCCGGTGGTGATGGCGCTGTGCGCGATCCTGGTCGGCGCCGGGGCGGGCGCGCTGAACGGCTTCCTCATCTCCTACGGCCGGATGGTCCCCTTCATCGCCACGCTGGCGATGATGGTGGCGGCCGGCGGCCTGGCACAGCGGATGTCGGACCGGCGCACCCAGCTGGTCCGCCCCGAGAACGACGCGATCATGGCGCTGTCCACCACGAAGGTGCTGGGCCTGCCCCTGCTCGTCTACATCTTCGCCGCGGTCGTGGCGGCCGGCTGGGTGCTGCTCAACCGCACCACGTTCGGCCGCCGCACCTTCGCGGTCGGCGGCAACCCCGAGGCCGCCCGGCTGGCCGGCATCGACGTACGGCGGCACACGATGCTGCTCTACACGCTGTCCGGAGTGTGCTGCGGCATCGCCGCGATCCTCATCATGGCCAGGACCACGACAGGTTCCTCCACCCACGGCAACCTGTACGAACTGGACGCCATCGCCGCCGTCATCATCGGTGGCACCCTGCTGACCGGCGGGCGGGGCACCATCATCGGCTCCATCCTCGGTCTGCTGATCTTCACCGTGATCACCAACCTGTTCATCCTCAACGGTCTCAACACCAGCGACCAGCTCATCGCCAAGGGACTCATCATCGTGGCCGCGGTGCTCCTGCAGCGCCGCAGCCTGCGAAGCAGCTCCTGATTCCACCCCCCTGGGAGAACATCATGACCAGCAACGTCGGCCGCCGCCGCTTCCTGCTCACCGGATCGCTCGTGGGAGCGGGAGTGCTCGCCACGGCCTGCACGAGCAACTCCGAGGAGACCGGCAACACCAACCAGCAGAGCGTCTCCACCGGTGGGGACAATGACAAGCCCGGTACGAAGGTCACCATTGGTTTTTCGGCTCCGGCCGCCGACCATGGTTGGATCGCGGCGATCGCCAAGAATGCCGAGGCGCAGGCCAAGCAGTACTCGGATGTGGATTTCAAGCCGGTGGAGCCGACCAATGACATCAACCAGCAGATCTCGGCGGTGGAGTCGCTGATCGCGCAGAAGGTCGGTGCGTTGGTGATCCTGCCCAATGATGGTCAGCAGCTCAACCAGGTGGCGCGTAAGGCGATGGATGCCGGTATTCCGGTGGTCAACCTGGACCGGGTGTTCCCCGACAAGCTGTCGTACCGGACGTGGGTGGGCGGCGACAACTACGGCATGGGGGTGGCCGCCGGGCACTACATCGGCAAGAAGCTCAAGGACAAGGGTGTCGCCAAGCCGGTGATCTTGGAGATCCAGGGGATCGCGACGCTGCCGTTGACCCAGGACCGCAGCAAGGGCTTCGCCGACGCGCTGAAGACCTACGGTTTCGAGGTGACCGCGCAGCAGGACGCCCAGTTCACGGTGGAGTCGGGCAACGAGGTGGCGGGCAACCTGCTGCAGGCGCACAAGAAGATCGACGCGTTGTGGAACCACGATGATGACCAGGGTGTGGGTGTGCTGGCGGCGATCAAGCAGGCCAACCGCAACGAGTTCTTCATGGTCGGCGGTGCCGGGTCGGCCAACGCCATGCGCGAGATCAAGAACGGCGGGGTGCTGGAGGCCACCGTCACCTACAGCCCGTCCATGGCCTCCTCGGCCATCAAGCTGGCCCGGTTGATCGCGCAGGGCAAGGGCATGGCCGACCTGGTGGAAAAGCAGGTTCCGCAGTCCATCACCCTGGCCTCGGAGACCATCACCAAGGACAACGTGGACCAGTACCTGCCGCTCGGCTTTGAGTCCTGACGGGAGCAGATCTGTGGAGGACAACAGGCCCACACTCGGGGTCGGCATGGTCGGCCACGCCTTCATGGGCCGGGTGCACTCGCAGGCGTGGCGTAGCGTGGGGGCGTTCTTCGACCTGCCGGTGCGGCCTGAGATGACGGTCCTTTGCGGCCGGTCGCGGCAGCGCGTCGACGCTGCCGCGGCCGAGATGGGCTGGGCGCACGCCGAGACGGACTGGAAGGCGCTGCTGCGCCGCGACGACGTGCACATCATCGACATCTGCACGCCGGGTGACTCGCACGCCGAGATCGCCATCGCGGCGCTCCAGGCCGGCAAGCACGTGCTGTGCGAAAAGCCGCTGGCCAACACGGTCGCCGAGGCGGAGGCCATGACGGAGGCCGCCCGGGACGCCGCGGCCCGCGGGGTCCGCAGCATGGTCGCCTTCAACTACCGGCGGGTGCCCGCGGTCGCTCTGGCCCGGGACCTCGTTGCGGCGGGACGGCTCGGCGAGATCCGCCACGCCCGTGCCCAGTACCTGCAGGACTGGATCGTCGATCCCGAGCATCCGCTGGTCTGGCGGCTGCAGCGGGACAAGGCGGGGTCGGGTGCGCTCGGCGACATCGGTGCGCACATCATCGACATCGTCCAGTTCGTCGCGGGGCAGCGGGTGACCGGCGTGTCCGGCCTGACCGAGACCTTCGTCAAGGAACGTCCCCTGCCTGAGGAGGACGGCGTCGGCGAGGTCACGGTCGACGACGCGGCCCTGTTCATCGGCCGCCTGGAGGGCGGCGCGATGGCCTCCTTCGAGGCGACCCGGTTCGCCGCGGGGCGCAAGAACGCCATGCGCTTCGAGCTGAACGGCTCGCTGGGCAGCCTCTGGTTCGACTTCGAGGCGATGAACGAACTGTGGTTCCACGACCACACGCTCGCGGCCGAGGAGGCGGGTTTCCGCCGCATCCTGGTCACCGAGTCCGACCACCCGTACGCGGGGGCCTGGTGGCCGCCGGGACACGGTCTCGGCTACGAGCACACGTTCACCCACGAGGTGAAGGACTTCCTGGAGGCGATCGCCGCCGGCACCGACCCGACGCCCTCGTTCGCCGACGGCCTCCGCGTCCAGCGGGTGCTCGACGCGGTCGAGCGCAGCGCCGCAGACGAAGGCTGCTGGTCACCCGTAGAACCCTGATCCCCCGGTCCGGGGGCGCCCCAGATCCCTGAAGCACGGGTCGTCCGTGGAGTCTGGGGCGGCCCCCGGCCCCCAAGCAGATCCCGATGATCTCATTGCACCGGCGTTCCGCCGCGATCGCCTGAGCCCTCCTCCGGGAGGACGACTCCCAGCTCTCCGGAGTGCGGGTCATCCGGCCCCCGCTTCGCCGACGCTCCGCTGCGATCCACCTGTCCCGCCACCTTTGCTCCGCCGCCCGGAGGGTTCGGTCCGGTCCTCATTCCGTCGTCGCGCCGAGACACGGAAACCGGGGAGTGCCACCCTGGCCGAACCCTCCAGGCGGCGGGATCTCACCTCGCAGCGGCTCGTCGCGTACGGCCCGCCGAACCGCGGGACCGGTTGTCCGCCGAGGCCGACCAGGCGCTGTGTCCGGGCCGTGACACCTCGGCACCGGCGATCTCCCCGCCGGACACGTTCCGGCTCGTGCCTGGTACCGGGGTCGTTTTCGCGGAGAAACGGGCGAGGCCCCGTGCGCGGAGCGCACGGGGCCTCGCCCTCGTCACAAGGGGGTCAGCCGGTCACCGGCAGGTCCTTGGCCACGGGGGTGGGTGCGGGCGCCTGCGGGAGGTGTGTGTTGGGCGAGGGCATCGTGCTCGGCGGGATGTCGTGCGGCGGGGCGTCGTCCGGCGGGGTGCTGGGCCTGTGGGTGGGCGCCGGCGCCGCGTCCGACGGGCCGCAGGTGACGGAGGCGATGCTGATCGTCTGGGACCTGCCCGCCACGGGGGGCAGGGCGAGCGCGATCGCGGTGACGGTCAGGCCGCCGTCGGCGTTGCGGACCTGCTTGTTGAGGGTCAGCGAGACCTTGCCGACCCGGTCCAGCGACACCGTGACGCCGCTGTTGGGCGCGGGGCTCGCCTGCAGCCGCCTGCCGGCGATCTCGGCGTTGGCCAGGTGGGCGACGGCCCTGCCGTTCTCGCACCTGACGGTGACCGCCTCGGCGGTCAGCGCGGCCCTGGCGATCCTCAGGTCGGCGACGGAGGCCCGGCCCCGCCCGGCCGCCGCGGCCGCCGTCAGCACCGAGGCGCTCACCAGCGGGTTGCCGGACAGTTCGGCGACGCTCCTGCGGGCCGGCGCGCCGGAGGAGGTCACCGCCGGGGTGGCGGGGATGGCGACCGGTCCGGCGGCGGACACGGCGTAGGCCGAGCCGTGGCCGGCGGCGGCGTGGGAGGCCGGTGCCGCCGCGACGGCCAGGGGCGCCGCAATGACGCCGGCGAGCACGGCGGATCTGGTCAGATGTATCGAACGCATGTCGCTCCTTCGAGAATGCTCGGGGTACGGGGGCTAGACCGTGATGAGGACGGGGGTGCCGAGCGGCACCTTCGACAGCCGGGTCAGCGCGTCGTCGGGCACCCGGACGCAGCCGTGGGTGACGGCCCTGCCGAAGACGGACTCGTCGGCCCAGCCGTGGAAGGCGACCGTGCCGGGCCCGCCGCCGAAGGTGTCGAGCGTCTCCGAGTGCGCTCCCACCGGCATGATCAGCGGGCTGGGCTTGGGGTCGGACGGCTTGAGCAGGCCGAGCAGGAACGTGCGTCCGGCCGGGGTGGGCGTCTTGGCGGCGCCCACCGCCACCGTCCAGGCGCCGATCTTGCGGCCGGACCGCACGAGGGTGAGCCGGCGC
>NZ_FNVO01000006.1 GCF_900108175.1 Thermomonospora echinospora | reverse complement strand
GGGTGCCGAGCGGCACCTTCGACAGCCGGGTCAGCGCGTCGTCGGGCACCCGGACGCAGCCGTGGGTGACGGCCCTGCCGAAGACGGACTCGTCGGCCCAGCCGTGGAAGGCGACCGTGCCGGGCCCGCCGCCGAAGGTGTCGAGCGTCTCCGAGTGCGCTCCCACCGGCATGATCAGCGGGCTGGGCTTGGGGTCGGACGGCTTGAGCAGGCCGAGCAGGAACGTGCGTCCGGCCGGGGTGGGCGTCTTGGCGGCGCCCACCGCCACCGTCCAGGCGCCGATCTTGCGGCCGGACCGCACGAGGGTGAGCCGGCGCGCTCCCGTCTCGACCTTGACCAGGTAGGGGCTGCGGGCGGTGGTCAGCCTGCCGCCGGACTGCGGGATCCAGCCGGTCGTCCCGTTCGGCTTGCTGGGCAGCAGCACCCGGTGCCAGCCCGGCCGGCTCTCGATCACCGGCACCCAGGTGGGGCCGTCCAGTTGCGTGGCGGGCAGCGCCGCGACGGGCGGGCCGCCGGGCTCGGCCGACACCGGCAGCGTGGCGGCGGGGTTCACCACCGTGCCGTCGGTCTCCGCAGACGGGGCGGAGTCCCGCGGCAGGCCGCGCAACGTGGTGAACGTCGTCGCCTGCGGCAGTTTCGACAGTTCCGCCGTCGAGGTCCGGCCGGTCGCCGTCTGCTGGTCACCGCCGCAGCCCGTCACCAGCACCGCGACGGCCGCCGCGACCGCGGCGCCGGCGGCCGTGCGGCCGCGCCGGCCGGGGCGGGACCGCCCGGCCGCCACCGGGCCGCGTCGGCGTACTCGTTGCCAACGATGGTTCACATCAACTCCAAGGGAGCGGGGCTCCCGGGAAGGGGGATGGTTACTCAGCGCAAGATGACATCTTGCGGGAGTCACATCCTTACCATGTGCGATCCCGTCGTCACGGGAATTACCGGGATGCGGGCGCGTAAATAACCGTTGGCCGCATTCGGGGAACTCTGCCGACCTGCGCCATTACGAAAAGCCTTGTTTGCCCAGGTGGTCCGGCATTCCTGGATTGCCGGGATGCGGACGACGAGCCGTCGGCTACTGACGGTGATCGAGGGGAGACGTGCAGAGGCCGCCGCCACCGGTGACGGCGGCGGCGGCCCTGCCGCACCTCAGGACGGGTGTCCTGAGGATGGGACGGGTGTCAGGACCCGGTCAGGCCGTGCAGAGCGCCGGCTTGTTGATGATGCGGTAGACGCAGTCGGCGTACTCCATCAGCCGCAGCACGGCCTCGCGGTTGCGGGAGGTCTCCCGTGCGATGACCTCGTCCGGCGGGTAGAAGCCGGGGCTGGCCGTGCGCGGATACATCTCGAACGTGTAGTTGAAGATCTTGTAGACCCCCCACATCCAGTCGTTGATCGTTCCGTCGGTGATGTAGAGGTCGCTGGCCTGCTCGGCCGTGTAGCCGTTGGTCGAGGCCATGTTCTGGCCGAGGGTGGCGTGCGCGTTGCGGTCGTCCTGGGTCAGCCCGGGGCCGGTGTCGGCGTAGGTGTAGCCGTACGGCCACAGCACCAGCTCGCTGTAGGTGTGGAAGTCGATGGCCGCCCTGATCTGCTGGCGTCCGCCGACCACCCGGCTGCGGATGAAGTTGGCCGTGACGCGGACCTCGGTCGCGGACTCGGCGGCCGAGCCGCGGTAAGTGGCGCTGGACGGGGTGATGGAGGAACCGCCGCAGCATCCCCAGTTGTAGGCCCAGTTGCGGTTCAGGTCCGTGCCCACGGCGCTGGATCCCGAGTTGGGCTGCCGGTTCTTGCGCCAGGAGCGGTAGGTGCCGGTCGCGATGTCGTACTCGCCGCCGTCGGGGTTGAGGTCCGGCAGGATCCAGATCTCCCGGCTGTTGACCAGGTTGGTGATGCGCGAGTCCGTGCCGTACTTGTCGGTCAGCTCGTTGAGCAGGTAGACCGCCATCTCGACGGTCAGGTGCTCACGGGCGTGCTGGTGGTGGGTGAACAGCACCTCGGGCTCGGCCTCGTCCGTGCCCGGGTTGTCGCTGATCTTGACGGCCATGATGTCGCGACCCTCGTAGGAGCGGCCGATCACGGACTTGCGGACGATGCTGGAGTGGTCGGCGGCCACCTGGTTCACCAGCGTGGTCAGCTCGGCGAAGTTGTGGTACCCCGAGTCGGCGGGCGGGAAGTCCAGGGTCGTGGCCTCCTGTCGGCCCGTCTGCTCGGCGGGCAGCCGGGTGACGGTGAAGCCGAGCCGCCGTACGGCCGCCACCTCCTGTGCGGTGGCGGTGATGACGACGTGCCGGCCGTGCGCCTCGTCGATCGCCGCGCCGGTGCGGGCGATCAGGGTGCGGTCGGCCGCGTTCCGCAGGCCGGTGACGTCGTACGCGTGCGTTTCCTGTGATTCGGGCGCCACGGCGGCGGTCTGGGCCGAGGCACCGGTGCCGGCGAGTGCGCTCACGACGAGCAGAACGCACAGACCGAGCATGGCGAGCAGGGGTCTCCTTCGCAATGCAGCCTCCAACGGCGGGGGGTGACCGTAGGACGGCGCAAGCGTAAATTCGGGCCGTTGATCAGTAAAGCGCTAAGAATTAAGTGAATAGACGATGTGACGGCATATCGCCTTCCCGGCCGGCGCGCGGGTCGAAAGAGGGCCCGGCGCCGGCGGACGCGAGCGGGCGTGCGCCCGGCCGGTGCCGCGGCTCCGGTCACGTCTTCGTCGGCCGCGCCTGGCGATCCGGCGGCGGGCGCGATGACCGGCGATCGGTATGGGGGTGCGTGGCGTTAAGGTCGGGGTATGGCGGCTGAGGAGGGCTCGGTACGGGTCGATGTGTGGATCTGGTCCGTCCGGCTGGTGAAGACCCGTTCACAGGCGACCAACGCCTGCCGCGCGGGCCATGTCCGGGTGAACGACGTGCGGGTCAAGCCGGCCTCGGTGGTGCGTCCCGGTGACGAGGTGCGGGTGCGCCTGGACGGCCGGGAACGGATCGTCGTCGTGCAGCGCATCGTGCGCAAGCGGGTGGGCCCGCCCGTCGCCCGGGAATGCCTGATCGACAAGAGCCCGCCACCGCCGCCCCGTGAGGCGCTGATCCCGATCGGGTTGCGGGAGCGCGGCGCGGGCCGCCCCACCAAGCGTGACCGGCGCGAGCTGGAACGCCTCCGCCGCCAGTCGGCGGCTCCCGACGTCGGCTGACCTTTCCCCTGTCCGGGCGGTGGTGTCCGCGTGATCGCGGACCCCGCCCCGGGCTCCGCCGGACCCGTTCCGGCTCGGCCTTGGGACGGTGGACGTGGGGGCGAACGACCCCGGACATGACGATGGGCAAACGTGATCATCTCACGCTTGCCCAAGTCGGAGCGGGTGCGCCGTCAGGGACTTGAACCCCGAACCCGCGGATTAAGAGTCCGCTGCTCTGCCAATTGAGCTAACGGCGCCCGTCGTGCTGGGGGTGTCCCCCCTTGCGACGTCAGGAACTTTATCAGGAGCGGGCGGGGTGCGCGAATCGGTTGGACGGGGATGAGCTGCGGCGTCCCGGGAGGGGCGGTCGCCGGCGGCGGCCGGGTGCAGGACGCCGCGCCACAGGGCTATGGCGGTGGCCCGGGAGCCGACGCCGAGCTTGGCGTAGATGCGGTTGACGTGGTTCTTGACGGTCTTCTCGCTGAGGAAGAGTTGGCGGGCGATCTCGCCGTTGGACCGGCCGGTGGCGATCAGGTCCATGACCTCGGCCTCACGGGCGGACAGCCCGTGACGGACGCGGCTGGCGTCGCGGACGCCGCGGATGACGTCCCCGGGGGTCAGGGCGCCGGGGACCAGATGGCCGCAGGCGCCGGCGCGCAGGGCCTCCTGGACGGCGGGGTCGTCGGCGGGGGCGAGCACGAAGACACGGGCGCGCCGGCCGAGGGCGGCGGTGTGGCCGGCGCGCACGGCCGGCGGGTCGAGCAGCACGATGTCGGGGTGGACGCGTTCGGCCAGGTCCACGGCGCCGGGGCCGTCGGGCACCTCGGCGACGACCGTGAGCTCGTCGTGGGCGGACAGGCGGGCGACGACGTCGGCGCGGGTCCCGGGGTCCGCGTCGACCACCAGGATGCGCAGGGGGGTCGTTCCGTGCACGCTCATCCAGCCTCCGTCGGTCGACTTGGGCGGTGCCGGAGTTGATAAGGCCGGAGCATAACCCGCCGATCACCGAGATCCAACAAGCGTGGTCAGGCGGCCGGACGGCGGCCCGCGGTGGCGGCGGGCACGCGTGCGTAACGGTGTGCCAAAGATCTGGTCGTGCCGCGCGTCGTCGGCGCGTCACCGCCGGGGAAAAGCCACAGGCCCCGTCGCGATGACCGCGACGGGGCCTGTGCCGTCAGGGTGAGTGAGGGGACTTGAACCCCCGACACCCAGGACCACAACCTGGTGCTCTGCCGACTGAGCTACACCCACCAAGAACCGGAGTGACCGGCCTAGAGAAGTGTAGCGGTTCTCAGGCGATGATTGCGCGAAGGGGGCTACCCGGGGAGTCGGGTCGCGGCGGCGACCACCTCGGCGGCCAGGGAACGGGCGGTGTCGGAGTCGGGGCCGGGCTGCGGCACGAAGATCGCCTGGCGGTAGTAGCGCAGTTCCCGGATGCTCTCGGTGATGTCGGCCAGGGCCCGGTGCCCGCCGGTCTTCTGCGGGCTGGCGAAATAGACGCGGGGGTACCAGCGCCGGGCGAGTTCCTTGATCGACGACACGTCCACCATGCGGTAGTGCAGGTGGGCGTCCAGGGCCGGCATGTCACGGGCGATGAACGACCGGTCGGTGGCGATGGAGTTGCCGCACAGCGGGGCCTTCTTGGGGTCGCGGACGTGGGTGCGCAGGTAGCTGAGCACCATGTCCTCGGCCTCGCCGACCGAGACGCCGTTCGGCAGGGCCGCCAGCAGACCCGACGTGGTGTGCATGTCCCTGACGACCTTGGACATCTGGGCGACGGCCTCCTCGGGAGGCTTGATCACCACATCCACGCCCTTGTCGAGGATGTTGAGCTCGCTGTCCGTCACGAGCACGGCGATCTCGACCAGCGCGTCCCTGCGCAGGTCGAGCCCTGTCATCTCGCAATCGGCCCACACCAACAGGTCGTTCATGGGTTTCACCCTAATCGGCCGGGACGCCGGGACGGTCCGGACGGTTCACAGAACCTTGATCGACTCCAGCAGCAGATCGAGGTCGCCGCCGTTGCCGTGGCTGTCGGGAACGGTGATCCAGACCACGCTGGGCCGCTGTCCGGAGCCCTGGTCGATCAGTACGAAGGCCACCGTCTCGCTGCGGAAGTTCCAGCCGCGGGAGGCGGCCTGGGGGAAGGAGAGCCGGAACCTGACCAGGTGGGCCTTGTGGTCGCCGATGGTGCGGGAGGCCGACTCCAGATCCTCGCGGGTGTGCGAGGGGTAGCTGCCGGTGGGCTCGGGCTCGGTCTCGATGCTCCTGGCGAAGTCGCTGATCGCCGTCTGGAGGTCTTCGGGCCCGTCGTAGCCGACCGACTCGGGCAGCCGGCCGGAGTAGACCGAGGCCAGGTACTGGCCGCCCGAGCCGTTGTAGTCGTTCTGGACGACGGCGATCTGGCCGCGGCTGAAGCCGCGCTCGCGGGCGAAGGGGCTGTTCGGGTCGATCTGCTGGGGCTGCCAGCCGCCGCCGAGCTGGGCGTAGGAGACGCCGGCGGTGTCGTCGGTGATGGTCCCGGTCACCGGTGAACGCCCGGTGGGGTTCACCGAGGGAACGGTGGCGGTGGGAGCGGGGGCGGCCGTCGCCGAGGACGGCTCGGGGCCGCCGCCCAGGACACCGGTGGCGAACAGTGCGACCAGCACGATGAGGACGATGACCACCACGCCGCCACCGCCGAGGGCCCACAGCAGCCCGGTGTTGCTGCCGGCGGGCTGGGGCGGGCCAGTCTGCCAGGGCTGGGGCGTGCCCGGCCCCTGGGGGGACTGCCAGGGCGGCGGGGTCTGGGGGCCTTTGGATGCCTGCCAGGGCTGGGGTGTCGCCGGGCCGGCGGGCGGGCCGTCCCAGTTCCAGTTGGGCCGACCGTCGGCCGGGGGCATCCACGGCGGCGGCGTGGAGCCACCCGGCTGCCCGGCCCCGGCGTCCGGCGAGAAGCCCGCGGGCACCGGGGGTCCGGAGAGCGCCGGGGAGCCGGAGGACGCCGGGGGTCCGGAGGGCGCCGGAGAGGACTCGGGAGGGCCGGAGGGCACCGGAGCGTCGGCCGGTGCGGCACCGCCCTGCGTGGGCTCGGCGTCGTTCCACTCGTCGGAGGGTTGGGTGGCCTGCGTCCACTGGCCGCCGTCCCAGTAACGCAGCAGGCCGGGCGTGCCGTAGGGGTCGTGGTACCAGCCCGCCGGAATCTGGCCGCTCATGGGGCAGAGATTATGCGAGTCAAATCACGATGGGGTCACCCCATCGTGATTTGACCGCGGACGCCGCCGATGCCGCCGATGCCGGGTGGGCCGGAGAACGGTCGCGTCACCGCTCGGCGGAACGGCCGCGGACATGGTCGGGAACGGGGATGCCGGGACGCAGGCGGGGGTCGGGGACGGGCTCGCCGAACACCTGGTGCACCGGGAGGACTCCGGCCCAGACGCCGAGCGAGTGGTCCTCCTCGTCGTCGCTGGGCGGTCCCTGCCGCATCTTGACCGAGGCCTCCTCCAGCGGCAGCGCCAGCACCGCGGTGGCCGCCAGTTCCCGGCGGGTGGGCGGCCGGGCGGCGTCCCACCGGCCGGGCGCGAGCCGTTCGGAGATGGCGCGCAGGGCGGTGAGCAACTCGTCGGGGTCGGTGACCCGCCGTGGCGTTCCGTAGATCATCGCGCTGCGGTAGTTGACCGAGTGATGGAAGATCGAGCGGGCCAGCACGATGCCGTCCAGATGCGTGACGGTGACGCAGACCTCCTGCCGGGACCCCTCCGTCAGGCTCCGTGCCCCGGTGGAGCCGTGCAGGTAGAGGATGTCGCCGTCGCGCCCGTACCCGGTGGGGATCACCCGGGGCAGGCCGTCCACGACGACGCCCAGATGGCAGATCATGCCCGCGTCGAGGACCTCGTACAGCGAGGTCCGGTCGGTCAGGCCGCGCTCGCGCGCCCGTCCGAGCCTGGTGCGGCTGGTGCTGGACAGTTCCGTCGTGCTCATGGGCCTTACGCTAGGCGGGAAGTGGCCAGGCCCACAGAGCCACTTTTCGGTGTTTTCAGGAGACCACTTGGCGACAGCGCCTTCAGGCGGCGGACCGCGCGTACAGCCCGATCTGCCGCTGCTCGTCGACCGTACGGCGGCCGAGTCACTGACCGCTCAGCTCACCGGGCAGTTGCGCACCGCCATCAAGGAGGGACGGCTCACCTCGGGGGAGCGGCTGTCCTCCTCCCGTGCGCTGGCCGCAGTGCTGGGCGTCAGCCGCACGGTGGTGATGGACGCGTACGCGCAGCTTTACGCCGAGGGCTGGCTGGAGGGCCGGCACGGCTCGGGTACGTACGTCGCGGACGTAAGCCCCGAAGCCCCCGGAACGGCCCCGCTCGCCACCGGCGACGAACCGACCGTGCCGGGCGTGCGGCGGAACCGCGGTGCCTCAGCCACGGCCACCGGGTATGGCGGCACCAGCATGTCCAGTGGCGTGCTCCGTCTCCGTACGTCCGGGGACGACGCGGAGCCGATCGGGCATGGCGTCGCCGGCACGTCCGGTGGATGCCGGGGGAATGGGGAGGCGGCTCCAGAGGGAGCCACCGATCTGCGGCCGGGGGTGCCGTGGGCCGGAGGTCTGGACACGCCCGCCTGGCGGCGTGCGTGGCGGACGGCGGCCTCGATCGCTCCGGGAGGCAGGTCGGATCCATGGGGGCTGGACGGGCTACGGGAGGCGTTGTGCGAGCACATGCGGCGCAGCCGGGGCGTCGCCTGCCAGGCGGAGCAGGTGGTCGTGACGCGCGGGACGACGAACGCCCTGGACATGCTGGCCGCCACGGTGCTGCGTCCTGGTGACCGGGTGGGCGTGGAGGAGCCCGGCTACCTGCGGGCGCGTTCCGTGCTGGCCGCGCGCGGCGCCGAGGTGGTGCCCTGCCCGGTGGACGAGCACGGGCTGGTCGTGGACGGACTTCCCGACGGGCTGCGGCTGGTCTACACGACGCCCTCGCACCAGTACCCGCTGGGCGGTGTGCTGCCGGTGCCGCGCCGTCAGGCGCTGCTGGCGTGGGCGCGGCGCACCGGCGCGCTCATCGCCGAGGACGACTACGACGGTGAGTTCCGCTACGACGTCGCGCCGCTGCCCGCGCTGTACGGGATGGACCCGCGGGTGGTCGTCTACCTGGGCACCATGTCCAAGAGACTGGCCGCCGACATCGGGGTCGGCTGGCTGGCGGCGCGCCCGGACCTGGCCGAGGCGGTCGCCGCCCGCCGCCTGGACCTGGGCGACCGGACGGCGGTGGTGCCGCAGGAGGCCGTCCGGCTGCTGCTCGAACGCGGCGACCTCGACCGCCACATCCGTCGTGTCCGCGCCGAGTACGCCCGCCGCCGCGCCATGGTCGTGGAGGTGTTCGCGGGCCTGCCGCTGCGCGGGGACACCGCCGGGCTGCACCTGGTCGTGGAACTGCCCGCGGAGGTCGTGGCGCGGGTGGTGGCACGGGCCGGCCAGGCGGGCGTGCTGCTGGACACGCTCGAACGGCACTATGGCGGGCGGCCGTCGGTGACCGGCCTGGTGATCGGCTACAGCGCGGCTCCCACCGCACGGCTGCGCGCCGGGTGCCTGCTCGTCCGTGGCCTGATCGACGACCTCACGGCCTGACCGGCGCCGCCCCCTGGAGGCGGGGGGCGGTCAGACCGGGCCTGGAGTCAGCAGGGGCTCGGCGGTCCTGGCCAGACGGTGGGGGAGGACCTGGGGCGGCGCTCCGGAGGCGGCCGGCGTGGCGGGGGTGGTCCGCTGGCCGGCCGGGGGGCGGGGACGCGGGATCTCCACCGCGGGGGTGTCCTGCCCGGTGATGCGGTGGATGTCCAGCCCTCCGGGGTCGGGCAACACGCACTCGGGCACCTGGGAGGCGCCGAAGTGGCCGCCGCGCGCCCACGGGCGGCGCTGCCTGTCGGAGTGGTAGGACTGCGGCGAGGGCAGCGGCGGGCCGGCCGGCCAGCGGCGGGGGACGCCCCAGCCGTCCAGCCAGCGCATGATGGCGTCCAGGCCGTTGAGCGGGCCGCCGGTGAACGGCTCACGGGCCAGCCCGATCACCAGGATCTGTAGGCAGACGCGGCCCTCCCCGCGCACCGGGTCGGCCAGCAGGCAGGCGGCGCGGGTGGCGGGCAGCAACTGGACGATCTCCCCGGTGTGCGGATTCCACACCAGATGGGCGGGACGGCCCGTGCGGGCCAGATCATGGGCCGCCGAGCGAGCCGAGACCGACCGGGGGTCGTGCTCGCTGGTGAACCAGACGACCCTGGGGGCACCTCCCTTCAGTTGTCCGCCGTCCAGTTCGGCCGGAATACGTCCGGCACCGGGTAGCCATGCGTCGGCCACTGCGTGTCCCCCCCAATCGGGCGATGAGCCCCGAATGGTCCAATCCTTCGTTGTTAGCCCAGACCGACCGGTAAGTCCAGGCCAGAGCCCGGATGGCCGGTTGGGTGCATATCAAATGCAACGTCAGGTGGATGTCGCTCTGATCATGCGTCGTCGCTGATGCGTACCCTGCCGCCCTCCGAAAAGCACCTGATTCGGTGGGAAATCCCGGCGCGCTCCCGGGCTCCGCCCCGGTGTCGGGTGCGTCGTCGCAGGTGAAGGCGGGGGTGAGCGGGTGTGTAGGAAATCTTCGATTTACGTCCGGAAGTGGCCAACAGGTTACTGGGGTCGCTCGGCGGGCCGATCCCGGCACCCCCGGCTCTCGCCCCGCAAACCGAGTTGCGTTCTAATAGAGCGCCATGAGCGAGCACAGCAGCCGGGCGCCCCGGCGGGCGGGACACGCCCACCCGGCCGCACCCGGCCGACCACTGGATGGGATGGTTTCATGAGCGGCGAGCTTGCGACCGAGGTTCCCGGTGTGGACGTGCCCCGGCTGGCCGCCTGGCTGGACCGGACGCTGCCCGGCGGCGGCCGGATCACCGGAGTGCGGCTGATCGCCGGTGGCCGGTCCAACCTGACCTACGGGATCACGCTGGACGGCGGCCGGCGGATCGTGCTGCGCCGCCCCCCGCTGGGACACGTGCTGCCGACCGCCCACGACATGGCGCGCGAGTACCGGGTGCTGTCCGCGCTGGCCGGCGGCACCGGCGTGCCCGTGCCGCAGCCGCTGGCGTTCTGCTCCGACGAGGACGTGATCGGCGCCCGGTTCTACCTCATGGACCATGTCGACGGCCGGGTGCTGCGCACCGCGGAGGACGCCGCCGACGTCACGCCCGAGCAGGCCCGCGAGCTGAGCGAACGGCTGGCCGAGGTGCTCGCCGCGATCCACACCGTGGACGTGGAGGCCGCCGGGCTCGCCGACTTCGGCCGCCCCGCCGGCTACATGGCCCGCCAGCTCAAGCGGTGGGGACAGCAGTGGGAGCGCTCGCAGGAGGCCATCGCGGCCACCGGCGCCTCCCGAGACCTGCCCGCCTACGAACGGCTGGTGGCGCGGCTGGGCGAACGGCTGCCCGCCGACGGCCGGTTCTCCCTGGTGCACGGGGACTACCGGCTGGACAACGCGCTGACCCTGCTGGAGCCCCGGCCGCAGATCGCCGCGGTCGTGGACTGGGAGATGTCGACGCTGGGCGACCCGCTGTCCGACCTCGGCCTCACCCTGGTGTACTGGGCGGAGGCCGACGACGCCGACCGGCTGCCGGTCGGCGCCACCGTCACCGCCGCCCCCGGCTTCCTCACCCGCCGGCGGTTCGCCGAGCGGTACGCCGAGATCACCGGGTTCGACCTGTCGGACATCGACTTCTACGTCGCGTTCGCCTGCTTCAAGCTCGCGGTGATCTTGGAGGGCATCCACGCCCGCTACCTGCAGAACGCCACGGTCGGCGAGGGCTTCGACAAGATCGGCGACGGGGTCCCCCTGCTGCTGGACCGCGCCCACCGCATTCTCGACACCGGCTCCCCCTGGTGACCCGTACGGCGGGCCCGGGGCACCGGGCCCGCCGCACGGCCGTCAGCCGCGGGGGCCCGGCGGAACGCCGGGCTCTTCCGGCTCTCCCGGGTCCTCCGGGCCGGGGTCGTCAGGCGGTGGGCAGGTCCAGGTGACGGACGCGGTGCCGTTGGGGGAGAACGAGACGCTGCCGGAGCCGCTTTCCGTGCACCGGCCGAGGCGGGTGGCCCGGACGGTTGCCGAGCGGCCGGTGGACAGGATGCCGCCGCCCACCGCGACCACCCCGCTGCGGCCGACGACGCTCCAACGGACCGGGCCGCCGCGGGCAGACACGGTGATGGTGCAGGAACTGGCGCCCGCGGGGATGCTGCAGCCGCCGACCGCCAGCGTGCCGGGGGCGCTGGGCGACCTGCTGGCCGACCGGGTGGGCGACGGCGAGTCCGGCCTGGCGGACGACGGCGTCACCGTCGGCACCGACACGGTCGGCGACGGGCTGTCGTCGGGGCTCGGCGACTCCTGTGTGGTGCTCGGCGAGGGATCGTCGCCCGACGCGGTGACCTTCGCGGAGGAACCACTGGCGGCCGGGGTCCCGGACCCGCCTGGCAGCCACAGGAACGCGGCGCCCACCACCAGGACGACCAGGACGGCGGCGGCCACCGCGGGCAGCAGCCGCGGCCCCTGGCGTCCGCCGGCCCCACGGGTGGGCCGGTAGGCCGAGCGTCCCACCGGCACCGGCCAGCCCCACTCGTCGAACGGCTCGGCCTGCTCGGCGATCGCGGCGCGGGTCTCGGCGTACTCGGGGGCGGTGGCGGAGTCGAGCACCGCGCCGCGCAGGTCGGCCGGCAGCAGCGCCACCGGCAGGACCTGCAGCAGCCGCCCGGTGGCCACCCGGCGCTCACGCTGCTCGGCGCACACCGGGCAGCCGTCGTCGAGGTGCCGGCCCACCTCGCGGGCGACCGCCGGCTCCGGGGGCCACTGCTGCCCCTCCATCAGCGCCGACACCTCCGGGCACCGGCGGGCCTGCGCGATGATCGACACCAGCAGCGCCTCGTCCAGCCGGCCCCGCGCCTCCACCGCAAGCTCGGCCGCCTCCGACTCGTTGAGGCCGAGCACGCCGGCCACCTCGTCGGAGCTCAGGGCGTGCCGCAGCAGCAGGTCCAGGGCCTCACGGCGGCGGCCACCCAGGCCCGACAGCGCCCCGTGCACCAGCCGGCGCAGCTCCATCCGCCGGGCCCGGTCGCTTTCGTCCAGGAACGCGTCCTGGACCTCCGGCGCCTGCCGCGGCGGCCTGCTCTCCCCGGTATAGGGATCGACGACCATGCCGGGCGGCGGGGGGTTGCCGTGCGCGTCAGAGGCGTGCAGCCGGCGCAGGCACTCGTTGCGCACCAGCGCGTACAGCCAGGCGCGCAGCCGTTCCGGCTCGGTCAGCCCGCCGGCGTGGGCGCACGCCGCCAGCAGCGTGTCGTGCAGCGCCGCGGACGCCGCATCCTGGTCCCGCAGCAGGGCGTGGCAGTAGTCGTACAGGCGGGCCGCGTAGGCGTCGAAGACCTGCGCCAGCGCGTCCAGGTCCCCGGCGGCCAGCGCTTCGGCGAGCCGCTGGTCTTCGCTTCGGTCGAGACTCGGCCATCCGGACACTACGTACTCCCGCGTTCAGTACTGGGGTGCCACCGGCCCATGGCGTGAGAGGAGGCCCGACGCCCCGCTCCCGTCGGGCCCCCACCTAACTGGACGGCCGAGCCGCCCCATCGGTTGACACCGGTTTCGCCCAACCTCTCCGAAAATCCGGCACCGCTCAGTCCGAGATGCGACGGGACAGCGCCTGCAGGAAGATCCGCTGGATCTCACCGGGGGTCTGCGCCACGTACACGCTGCCCCGGGTGGCCTTGGCGATCTGCTTGAGCTCGTTGACGTCCACCCCCGAGCCGAATCCGATCATGATCACCTGGACCGGGCGGGTGGGGTCGACCATGCTCTCCAGCCGGGAGAGGGTCTCGCGCAGCGAGGGGCCGTTCTCGTCGTCGTTCTCGCCGTCGGTGAACAGCACGATCGAGTTGCCGAACTCCGGCTTATAGCTGTCGGCCATGTACTTGTAGGCGGCCAGGATGGTGTCGTAGAGCCCGGTGTTGCCGGTCGGCTTGGGCTTGAGCTGGCCCAGGCTCGACAGCAGGAGCTGGCGGCGGGTGGCCGAGCCGATCCGGTCGCCCAGCGCCCCCATCGGGACGATCTCCTTGTAGTCCTTGCTGCCGTCCACCTCGGTGGAGAACACCCACTGGCCCAGCTCGCTGTCGTTGGGCATCATCGACAGCCCGCCCTGCGCCACCCGCGCGGTGGCCTGCATCCGGGTCACGCCGTCGACCTTCTCCAGCATCGAGCCGGAGATGTCGATGACCGACAGCATCCGGATGCTCAGCGACAGCTTGGACCACGCCTGCATGATCTGCTGCACGACGGCCGGCTGCGGCGCCGGCAGCTGGCGCGGCCGCCGCGGGCTGACCCCGGTCTTGGTGCCGAACGTGGTGGGCGCCTTGCCGTCGGCCGACCGGAATCCCAGCCCGCGCACGTCGTCGCGGGCGGGCTCGGTGTTGACCGCCTGCTCCAGCAGCCGGGCGGCCTGCTGCTTGGCGGACTCACCGCTGGTGACGGCCAGCGGGTAGTCCATGGTCAGGGTGCCCTCGGTCGGGTACACCGCGACCGCCGGCTCGGCCGGGCCGGCCCGGTTGTGCGACCACACGGCCTGCTCGGGCGCCAGCGCGATCGGGTAGCGGCCCTTGCGGTCCTTGCGGAACGAGGCGAACTGGGCCTTGACCGACGGGGTGGTGTTCTCCCGCATGGTCCGCACGATCCCGGTGAAGATCGCCTCGCGGTTGGGGTCGTTGGCCAGCAGGGTGTTGGTGAGCAGCAGCGAGCCCATCCCGACCGCGTTGCGGGTCGGGTCCGGCACGAACAGCCGGACGCTGCCGGCCGGGATCACCTGGTTCTTGGTGACCGCCCCGCCGGTGGTGCCGCCGGCCGCGTTGAGCAGGTTGTCCCAGGACGGGTTGGCGATGACGCCCTGGTTGCGCAGGCTCGCCGCCAGGGTCTGCGGCATGCCCACCACGATGGGGGTCTGCGCGACCGAGGTCCTGGTGAGGCGGACGCTGTCCTTGCCCTTGGCGGACGTGCTCACCAGCGAGACCCACAGGGACGAGTCCGGGATCCACACGTCGGGGCGCCGGTTGCCGCCGCTCTCCACGCCCTGGCCGGACAGCAGCGTGGTGATCACCGACGGGTCGGCCGAGCGCACCGCGGCCTTGACGCATTTGCCGTCGACCTTGTGCTTGGCGTCGTTGAAGCGGCTGACCGTCTTGCTGATCGCCGGCGCGATCTCCGGCGCTGCCGCGATGTCGAGGGCGAGGGCGTCGTCCCCGTCGCAGCCCCCGCCGGCCCCGGCGAACGCGTAGACGCCGACGCCGAGCAGCAGCGCCAGCCCGACGGCGCCGGCCATCGGCCCGATCAGCCCGGCCGCGCTGCGCTTGCGGCGCCGCCCGTACTCGTAGTCGCCGCTGCCGCCGGAACGGCCCGAGCCGCCCGAGCCACCCGAGCCGCCTGAACGGCCCGAGCCCCCCGCCCCGGTCCGTCCGCCGTCGGACCTGCTGATGGAGTCGTACGCACCGTAACCGGCACCGGAGAAGGACGACTCCTCGCGCCCGGAGGGGGCGCGGGCGTCCCTGCGCTCGTGACCGGCCGGACCCGCCGAGCCGGTCGGCCCGCCGAAGGAGCCCTCGGCGCGGGAGCCGCCGGGCACGCCCGCCCCGCCGTGGCTCCCGGATTCGTACGCCGCCCGTCCCGATCCGCGCCCGCCCGGGTCGGAGGCGCCGCCGAAGCCGCCGGCGCCGTAACCGGGGCGGCGCTCGGCGGTGTTGCCGAACCAGTCCGGGATGTCGCTCTCACCCGAGCCGGTGGCGCCGCCGGGCATCCCGCCCGCCGCACCGCGCTCGCCCGGGACGCGGTAGCCGCCGGAGCCGCCGCCGTAACCGGAGGATCCGCCGTACTCCGAGGACTCGCCGTAACCGGGGGACCTGCCGTACTCCGAGGACCCGCTGTGCCCGGGGGACCTGCCGTACTCGGAGGACCCGCCGTAGCCGGGGGTCCCGCCGTAACCGGAGGAACGGTTCGCCGGGCCGCCGAGGGGGTCGTCCGGGACGTCGTAACCGCCGCCCCTGGGGGTGACGGGAGGGTTCTGGCTCTCACGGGGGCTGAACCAGTCGGACGAACCGTCGTTGGCCGGGCCGAAGACCGGCGGAGTGGAGGCGTCGTATCCGCCGTCGCCGGGCTCGTCCGGCAGGTCATTGCGATGACGTCCGCTCACGGCTGTCCTCGTTTCACCAGAAACCGTCCCATGTTCCCCGGCACTGTAGTGGTACCCGGCAGGGGTGACCAAGAGTGAAGGCGGTCGACGTTGCAGGTCACAGGCGTGCGCATGGCCGCCGTGGCAGCTCGCGCGCCGCTCACGACCCCGCCGCTCCCAGGGAGTGTGCCGTCTCACACGCCTGACGGCTTCGTCCCGATCGGCCGTGCGTCCGGTTCCCGCACCGTGTCTCGGCATGCTACGCGCCGAAAGAGGATGATATCTGGGATTCGCCCTGATTCTTCCGGAACATCACCAGAAGTCCCATATTTGATCATGGGCAACTCCCTCGGCGTGGGATGCGTCACTACTGGTGAGACCGGTGACCGGAGAACGGGGGCCAGAGTGGGGCGACCAGGGGTTTTCGTGCGGGCGTTCGAGCGTGCCCGGTGAGTGGAGCAGCCACCGAGGAGACGGCCGAGCCCGTACCGGCCGGGCGGCCTGTGAACTGGTGGCGTGCGGCGGTGGCGTGGACGGCGGCGGGCTGCTGGGGCGCCTGGGCGCTGGCGCGCCTGGCCGGGGCCGACCGGCTGCCGGGCGTGGAGGTGCTGAGCACGCCGCTGATCTCGTTCACCCCGTACGTGGCCGCCACGGTTCTGGTGCCCGTGGCCTGCGCCGCGCTGGTGCGCCACCGCTGGGCGCTGGCGGGGAGCATGCTCGTCGCCGTCGGCCTGGCGGCGGCGGTGCTGCCGCGCGCGATGTCCGGTGACCAGCCGTCCGCCCACGGCCCGGCGGTGCGGGTGCTGACCGCCAACCTGCTGTTCGGGCAGGCCGAACCGGAACGGATCCTCGACCTCCTGCGACGTCACGACGTGGACGTGCTGAGCGTTCAGGAACTGACCCCTGAAGCGGCGGCCCGCCTTGAGGCCGCCGGGCTGAACCGGCTGCTGCCGCACGCGGTCCTTGACCCGAGGGAAGGGGCGGCGGGCAGCGGGCTGTACGCCCGTCACCCGCTGCGCCCCCTCCCCGCGCTGCCCGGCACGGTGATGGCGATGCCACGGGCGGAGTTCGCCCTGCCCGGCGGGCACCGGGTGGAGGTGACGGCGGTGCATCCACCCCCGCCCATCTCCCGCCCGGCCATCCGGCAATGGCGGCACGACCTGCGGATGCTGCCCCCGGCCAGTGATGGCGGCGGCGCCGCGCGGCAGCCGATACGGATCCTGGCGGGCGACTACAACGCCACGCTCGACCACTCGCCCCTGCGGCAGGTGCTTTCGCGCGGATATGCGGACGCGGCCGATCGGACGGGCCAGGGGCTCGTCCCCACCTGGGGGCGACTGGCCAGGCTGACCATCGACCACGTGCTGGTGGACCGGCGCTGCGCCGTACGCCAGGTGAAGGTGTACGACCTGCCGGGCAGCGACCATCGCGCGGTGTTCGCCGACATCCGCCTGCCCTGATCGGCGCGGGGCTGATGCACGGGGAGCGGTGACCGACCGGCAGACTGGAGGAATGGTGCGTCTGGTCCCGGTCGAGGACTCCGCCGACCCTCGGCTCGCCGACTACGTACGGCTGCGCGACGTACAACTGCGCAAGAGCCTGGAGGCCGAGCACGGGCTGTTCATTGCGGAGGGGGAGAAGGTCATCCGCCGGGCGGTGGAGACCGGATACCCGGTGCGGTCCCTGCTCATGGCCCGGCGCTGGGCGGAGCCGCTAGCGGACCTGCTCCAGCGGGTGGACGCCCCGGTGTACGTGGCCGACGAGCGGGTGCTGGAGGACGTCGCCGGGTTCGCGGTGCACCGCGGCGCACTGGCCGCCATGTCCAGGAAGCCGCTGCCGCCAGTGCCCGAGCTGCTCGGGACGGCCCGCCGCGTGCTGGTGCTGGAGGACCTCGTCGACCACGGCAACGTGGGGGCGATCTACCGTTGCGCGGCGGCGCTCGGGGTGGATGCGGTCGTGCTGTCGCCCCGATGCGCGGACCCGCTGTACCGGCGGGCGGTCAAGGTGTCCATGGGAGCGGTCTTCGCGATCCCGTACGCCCGGATGGACGACTGGCACCACGGGCTCGGCGAGCTGCGCGAGGTGGGGTTCCGGCTGCTGGCGCTGACCCCCGACCAGTCCGCCGTGCCCATCGAGAAGGCGGTCACGGGGGAGCGGGTCGCGCTGCTGCTCGGCTCGGAGGGCGATGGGCTGTCCTCACGATGGCTGAAGGCGGCGGACGAGGCCGTGTGCATCCCGATGAGCGCCGACGCGATGGCCCGCGGCGTCGACTCGCTCAACGTGGTGGCCGCCGCATCCATCGCCTGCTACGGCCTGATGCGCTCCTGACCGCGCCGCGGGCCCGTCCCCGGGAAGGGCGGGTCAGCCGCGGGACTTCCCGCGGCGGGGGCGACGGTGCGCCCCCTTGGGACGTCTGGTCGCGGCGGCGCCGGCGGCCGGCCGGCGGCCGAGGCGAAGCTGGGTGAGCAGCAGCGAGAACGCCACCAGCAGCGCCGCCAGCCAGGCCGCCTGGGTGCTGGCCAGCCGCTCGAACCTCAGCTGCTGGTCGGCGGGGCTGTCGTTGCTGCGCAGCGCGCTCTGCGGGAAGGCCTGGGCGGACGGCCCGGGGCCGGCCAGCTCCGGCGACGGCGGGCTGACCTGCGGCAGATCGACCTGGGGCGACGGCACGGCGCTGGAGCCGTTGAAGCTTCCGTTGGGCGCGGGCGGGGTGTAGGTGGTGTCGCCCCCCGAACCGCTCGATCCGCCGGAACCACCCGAGCCGCCCGAGCCCGACCCGCCGCCGGACTTGCTCGGGGACGGGGACGGCTTGGGGTCCAGCTTCTTGTGCACCTCGATGGTCTTCTCCAGCGAGGCGTCCTCGGCGCCCTCACCGGAGACCGCCGCGGTCAGCCGCACGCTGCCGGACTTCATCTCCTTGGGGATGGTGAGCTTGACGTCCAGCTTCCTGCCGCGCCAATCGACCTTGCCGAGCTTGCAGGGGGTGGTGGCGCACTTGGACAGGGCAGGGGCGGGCCGTCCCTTGGCCGCCAGGGTCAGCCGCGTCCCGCGGGTGACCTTCTCGGCCTTGACCTCCACGGTGACGGTGACCTCGTCGCCCTCGAAGACCTTGCCCTTGGGGACCGTGATGTCGACGGCCATCTCCCAGGGGTCGGGCGTGGGCGTGGGCTCCTCCGGGGAGTCCGGAGAGCCGGAGCCGTCCGGAGAGCTGGGGGAGCCGGAGTCGTCCGGGACGGACGGGAAGGGGGCCGAGACCGACGGTGACGGCTGCGCGCCCGGGGACGGCGCCGTCTCGGCCTGGACAGGGGCGGACGCGCCCATCGCGAGGATCGCCGCCGTGCCGAGCCCGAGGAAGATCGGGTTGCCCACCGAGCGGAACACGCCCCGCACCTCCGTCGCATCGCCCTCGATCCGAGCGGCTCTGTCAGCCCTCACACCACACCGCCCCCTTTACCCGGGAGCGGTCACAGGAAATCATGCGATCACGGATGGGCCCGTCGATCAAGTCGGCGCCCGATTGCATTCCTCACAGGGCGCCTGCGACGGGGCCTCTCCGCCTGCCAGACGGGAAGGAGGTCAAAGGTACTCCTCGCGGAGGTCCTCGACCTCGGCGCGGGACGCCCACGCCTGCCAGACCCCGTGGTCGATGCGGTCCAGTTGCAGCCGCTCGGCGACCTGCGCCCGGCCGCCGGCGTACTCCACCCGCAGCCAGTTGTCGTGCTCGCCGACCACGATGAACGGCTCGCCGCGCCAGGTGCAGACCGTACGGACGTAGCGGATGCCCTCGACCTCGTCGGGCGGGACCACCCGGCGGTGCCGGCCCGGCCGGATCTCCTCGAACCCGTCGGCGGGCTCGGTGGTGTAGAGCCTGATCTCCCCGTCCGCGCCGGGGCCGGCCTCGTACTCCCGGCCCCGCCAGCGCACCAGATAACCGTCCCGGATCATCGCGTCACCTCCGCCCTGTCGCCCGGTTCCGTGCCGTCACCGCGCGTACTCGGATCTCCGGCCCCGGCGTCGTCGCCCGGCCGCACCCAGGCCAGCCGGTCGGGGTCGTACATGGCGACGAACCGCTCCGTGCGGTCGCGGCCGAGGTGGTACATCTCCGCCCCGTACGGCAGCCGGGCGCTGTCCACCTTGTACTCGCGGATCGACCCGGCGCTGCCGGGGGCGAACCCGTCACCGGTGAACGGCGCGCGTTCCTGCACCCAGCCCGACTCACCCCAGGCCAGCAGGTCCTGCTCCGTCTGCCCGCCGAACGGGATGCGGTACAGGCCGGGGCAGTAGCCCGGCCAGCGGATGACGTAGACGCCCTCGTCGGCCGGGGAGAACGGCGAGTCCTCGTACAGCAGGCCGAGGGCCGCATAAAGCTGCGCCGGGGTCTGCAGGTCGGTGACGTCGGAGACCGGGTGCACGAAGCCGCCGACCCGGTCATAGCCCTGTTCGAGGTACCAGCCGACATGGCCGTGCGGGAGCACCTTCTGCAGCACGACGGGCTGCACAGGGTCCGCGGTCTCCTCAGACGGCTCCCGGCCGGGGCCGGGCGACGCGTGGGCGGCCACCACCGGCTCCAGGTCGGTGACCGTCTCAGTCGGGTCGGCCGCCGTCCGGGCGGGCGCCCGCACCGGATCGACCGTGGTCTGCGTTGGATCCGCCGCCAGCCGGGCCGGGTCGACGACGGTCCGGGTCGGGTCGGCGGTCGCCTGGGCCGAGTCGGCGAACGGCGGCCGCCGGTCGGCGCCGGGAGACGCCGCCGGGTCCGGGGCCTGCGGGCGGGGCTGGATCAGACCCACCCGGACGGCCCACTCGCTGAGCGCCTGCACCTGGTCGCCCAGCAGCGAGGCGCCGATGCGGGTGCCCGGGTTGAGCACCATCGCCCAGTCGGTACGCGGCCAGCAGCCGATCAGCTCACGGAAGTCGGCGTATACGAAGCGGGACGCCGGCAGCGCCTCCCGCAACCGCACCAGCGACGTGAACACCTGCACCGACGAGGCGTCCCGCATCGCCGCCTCCCAGCGGAACTCCGGCTGGACGGGGGTCACCTCCAGCGGCGCGTCCGCGGGGATCGGCACCAGCACGTTGGCCGCCAGCAGCACCCGCAGGAACGCGTCGGTGTCCCCGGCCAGCGCCGCCTCGTACAGCTCCTGGTCGATCCGGTTGCCGGGTTCGAACGGCGGCTCGAGCTCGGGCGCCGCCTGCGCGGCGGTCTCCGGGGCGACCTCCTCCCGGCGCGGGGCCGGAGTCCAGTCCGCGTTCCGGTCGTCGTTCCGGTCCGCGTTCCGGTCGTCGTTCCGGTCGGCGGGCGTGCCGTCGGCCGGGGACTCGGCGACCGGCTCGGCCGGGCCCGGCACCGGCCGCCCGGTCGTCGCGGCGGCGGACCCGACCGTCTCGGGAACGGGCGGGACGGCCGGGAGTCCGGCGGGCTCGTCCGGCGCCGCCGCCCGCACGGACTCGGCGAGGGCCCGGATCTGCTCGCTCGGCAGGACGGCGTTGACCGGGGTGCCGGGATTGAGGACCAGCGTCCAGCCGGTGTCCGGCCAGGCGGACAGGATCTCCTGGAAGGCGGGCATGATGAAGCGGGACGGGCCGATGGTCTCGTGCATCCACTTCAGGGACGTGAACACCTGGACCGAGACCGCCCCGCGCACCGGGACCGGCCGCCAGGGGAACTCCGGGTCGTCGGGCCGGATGCCCCACGGGGTCTCCGGGTCGGCGGGCACCAGCACCTGGGCGCCGGCCAGCACCTTGAAGAAGGCGTCGCCGTCGCGGTGGACCGCCGCCTCGAACAGCCGCCGCTCGATGTCGTTCTGCGGCTCGAAGCCGTCCACCATGCGCTGCGCGGCGATCTGGTCGGCCCACTCCGACAGGGCCCGCAGCCGTTCGCCGGGCAGCGTGGCGCCCACCGGGGTGCCGCTGTTGACCGCCAGCCCCCAGCCGTGGTCCGGCCAGTAGCGCGCCACCGTGGTGAACGGGAGCACGATGTAGTCCGGGGCGCCCTGCCCGGAGCCGGCCGCCTCGCCGACCAGGTCGCGCATACGCTCGGGGGAGGTGAAGACCGGGATCACGGTGACGCCGTCGATCTCGCCGGTCTGCCAGGGGAAGCCGGCCCGGCCGGGCTTGAGCGAGTAGTCCATCTCCTGCGGGACCGGCAGTAGCACCTCCGTCGCCGCCAGCACCTTCAGGTAGGCGTCCTGGTCGCCGCCCGCCACCGCGCGCAGCAGTTCCCGCTCGACCTCGTTCGCAGGCTGGAATCCGGCGCCCTCCGAGGCTCCGGCAGCATCGGGGGCGACGCCCCCGGCCACGGGCCCACCCACCGGCACTCCACCGGCCTCCGGCGCCCCTGCGGGCTTCGGCACCGCGCCGGCCTCGGACATCATGCCGGCCTCCGGCACCGCGCCGGGCTCCGAAACAGCGCGGCTCTCGGGCGCCGCACCAGACGTCGACACCGCGCCGAGCCCGGACGTGACCCCAGGCTCCAGTACCGGCCCAGACCCCTGCACTGCCCCGGGCTCGGGTATCGCACCGGGCTCCCGCACCGAACCGGGCTCCCTTACTGCGCCGGGCTCCTGCACCGAGCCGGGTTCCCGTACTGCGGCGGGCTCGGATACTGCTCCGGGCTCCTTTAGTACGCCGGGCTCTCGCATGGCGCCGGGCTCCGGCACCATGCCGGGTTCCCGTATCGGGCCGGTTTCACGTACCGAGCCAGGCTCCCGTATCGAGCCGGGCTTTTGCACCGAGCCAGGCTCCCGTATCGAGCCGGGTTCCCGCATCGCGCTGGGTTCCCGTAGTGCGGCGGGCTCGGGTGTCGCTCCGGGCTCCCTTGCTACGCCGGGCTCTGGCGCCATGCCGGGCTCCTGGAACGCGCCGGTTTCCCGTATCGGGCCGGTTTCCCGCCTTGGGAGCGGCTCCCGTGTCGCGACGGGTTCCCCTGGTGTGCCGGGCTCGGGTGTCGTGGCCGGCTCCCGCAGTGCGGCGGGTGCCGGTGCGATGCTGGGCTCCGGTGCCGCACCGGGTCCCGGTGCCGCACCGGGTCCCGGGGCTGCGCCGGGGACCGGGGCCGTGCCGGGCTCGGGTGTCGCGGTGGGGCCCGGTGCCGTGACGCTCCTGTGAGGTCCGGTGGCCTCGTGCGGACGGGCGTTCTCCTGCGGCGGGGACTGCCGGTACGTCGCCGGGTCCTGGGCGGCGGCGGGCGTCCGGGCGTCGGCGGGCGGCACGGCCGCGTGCCGAGGCGCCGCGGGGGGCGCGGGTGCTTGGAGGCGCGGGTCCTCGGGGTGCGGCCGCGCGTCCTGCGGGGCGGACCGGGCGGCCGGTGCGGGGCGGCCGGCACGTGGGGGGCGGGGGTCGCCCTCGGCGATCTGCCGGACGAACCAGGCCGGCAGCCGGGCCTCGACCGGCAGGCCGGCGTCGATGGCCAGCCACCAGCGGACGTCCGGCCAGGCGGCGGCGGCGTCGCTGAACTTCAGGCCGAGGAAGTGCCGGTGGCCGGACCCGATGGACTCGCGCATGGCGGCGGCGGACGTGAACGCCAGCACGTGGACGCGCCCGTCCTCCTCGACGGTCGGCCAGGTGGGTTGGGCCTGGCCGGTCAGGACGCCGTCGAGCCGGTCGGGCGGGACGGGAACGACGAGTTCGGCCTCCGCGAGCAGCCGGAAATAGGCCTCCTGGTCACCGGCCTGCAACGCGTCCAGCATCCGGTGCTCGAGCTCGTTCGCCGGCCGCCACGCGTCGGCCACGTTCGCCACCCCCTGAGGCTCAGTGCGCCCCTCATCTGCGAGCACACTTACGGACCCGCCTACGCTACACGGGCGAATAGACAGTAAGCGCCCGTCGCGGGGTGGCCGACCGACGGCCCCGTTCGGACGTCCGTTCAGCGTAGGCGTCGGATGGCGAGGCTGCCAGCGGCCTGAGGGGAACGCGGCCGCGGTGCCGGATGCGCAAGGATGAACACTCGCCGACGGGGTCCAGTCTGGGGAGGTTCGATGCGCTATGGGGTGAAGGCCCGCGGTGCGGTGCGGGTGCTGGCCGGGGGCGCGGTGCTGACGTTCGTCACCGCCGGCTGCGGCATGCTCGGCGGCAACAAGAGCGAGGTCTGCGCAGACAGCAGGAAGGCGGTCGAGCAGTACGTGAGCCGGCTCCGGACGGTGGCCGCCAACGAACCCGCGCAGTGGAAGCAGGCCACCGAGCAACTCGCCGCCCGGTTCGACGTGCTGGCCGGCACGGCCGAGGACCAGGCGCTGCGCAAGGCGCTCAAGGACCAGGCGGCCGGGCTGCGCACCGCGGCCACCGCCCTGGGCACCGGCGACGCCGCCGCCCTCAACAAGACCCTCACCGACACCCCGGCGCGCCTCGGCGACGCCTGCGCATGACACGAGGAGGCGGCGTGGGGCGATGGACCCCACGCCGCCTCCTCGTGGTGATGAGCGCCTAGTCGCGGCGGACGGGACTCTCGTGGGCCGGAGCCTGCTGGGGCACGATCCGCTGCTGCCCGCCGCCGTCTCCGCCGCCGCCACCACCACCACCGCCGCCGCCGCCGTCTCCGCCCGGATCCGAGGGGCCGGGATCCTGCGGCGGCGGCTCCTGCGGGTCCTCCGGCCCGCCCGGATCACCCGGACCGCCGGGTCCCCCAGGGCCGGGCTCGGACGGCTCTGGATCCGGCCTCGGCGGTGCCGACGGCTGGTCTGGGGACCGCGGGCCGGGGTCCTGCGGCGGCGTGGTGGTCCGGTCCTGGCCACCGCCGTCCCAGGTGTAGCCGGACGGGGAGCCGAAGCTCTTGGGCGACAGGTTCAGGATGTCGACCGCGTCGGTCATGTACGTCCGCCAGATCTGCGCGGGGAGCACACCGCCGAACGCGCTGTAGCCGCCGATCTGGACCTGTTTGCTCGGGCTGTCGCTGCGGAAGATGGCGACCGAGGTGGCCAGCTGCGGGACGAAGCCGTTGAACCACAGCGCGTTGCCGTTGTCGGTGGTGCCCGTCTTGCCGGCCACGTCCCGCCCGTCGTACAGCTGGGCGCCGGTACCGGTCCCGCTCTGCACCACCCTGGTCATCGCGTACGTGGCGTCCCGCGCGACCTGCTCGCTGAAGACCCGCTCGCCCTTCTCGGTGTACTCGTGCTCCTCGCCGTCCAGCCCGGTGACGGCCTTGACCACGTACGGGGTGCGGTGGACGCCCTCGGCGGCGAACGTCGCGTACACCCCGGCCTGCTGCACCGGGTGCACGGACACCACGCCCAGCGGGAAGGTCGGCGCGTGGTTGGCGCCGTTGGCGGTCAGCTGCTCCTTGGGGATGCCCAGCTTCTCGGCCATCTCGGTGACCTTGTCCAGCCCGATCTCCTGGCCCAGATTGACATAGGCGGTGTTCACCGAGTTCTGGGTGGCGGTGACCAGGTTGATCATCCCGTAGCTGGTGCCGCCGCTGTTCTTGACCTCGGAGTCGTTGTAGTACTGCGGGGACCGGCCGTCCACCACGCTGCCCAGCGTCTTGCCGTCGTCGAGCGCGGCGGCCAGCACGATCGGCTTGAACCCCGAACCGGCCTGCGCCCAGTGGCCGAAGGAGGTGCTCAGCTGCTCCTCCAGATAGCCGCGGCCGCCGTAGAAGGCCACCACCCGGCCGGTGTCGGGATCGACCGAGACCAGCCCGGTGAGGGTGGACTTGCCGATGTCCTCGGGCAGGTTGGCCTTCACCGCCCGCTCGGCGGCGTCCATCAGCTTCTTGTCGAACGTGGTGGTGATCTTCAGCCCGCCGCGGTTGATCTCGTCCTCGGTGTAGCCGCGCCGCTCACGCAGCTCCTTCTGGGCGATGCGGACCATGTAGCCGGTCTGGCCCTTGAGGATGTCGGTGACCTTCTGCTTGACCGGTGCCGGGAAGCTCATCGCCGCCGCCTCGGCGGGCGTGAGCGCCCCGGTCTCGGTCATCGCGCTCACCACCGAGTGCCAGCGCTCCTCGGCCATCGCGCGGTGGCTGCCGGTGGGGTCGCCGAACGGGGTGGGCTGCTGGATCGCCGCCGCCAGGTAGGCCGCCTCTCCGGGGGTGAGCTTGCTGACGTCCTTGTTGTAGTACGCCTGGGCGGCGGCCTGGATGCCGTAGGCGTCCCGGCCGAAGTAGATGGTGTTCAGGTACTGCTCAAGGATCCAGTCCTTGTCCTTCTGGCTGCCCACCTTCAGGGAGACCATGATCTCCTTGAGCTTGCGGCTGACCGTGCGCTCCTGGCCGAGGCCCTGGTAGTAGTTGCGCACCATCTGCTGGGTGATGGTCGAGCCGCCCTGCAACTGCTCGCCGGAGACCGTCGACCAGAACGCGCGGAACGTGCCCCGTACCGAGACCCCCGGGTCCTCGTAGAAGCTGCGGTTCTCCGCCGCGATCACCGCGTCGCGGACGTGCTCGGGGACGGCGTCCAACTCGACCTTCTGCCGGTTCACGCCGATCTTGGCGATCAGGGTCTTGCCGTCGTCGTAGTAGAACTCCGGCCCCTGCGCCGTGGCGTCCTCCTGCGGGGAGGGGACGGGCGTGAGCATGTACGCCACCGCGAACGCGGCGATGGCCAGCACGACGAACCCCAGCACCCCGAACGCGATCCGGCGCGTGTAGCGCACCAGCCGGCTGCGCTGCTTGCGCTCCTTGCGCGGCCTGCGCCCGCCGTGCCCGGTGCTCGCCTCCGGTTTCTCCGTGGCCGCCTTGTCCTCCTCTTTGTCCATCACCGCGACACTTCCCGGCTCGGCGGCCGTCAACACCGCTGTACCGGTGCTTCCGGCCGTCGCCGGGGCGGCCCCGGCCGCGCCCGCGCCCGCGCCCGACGCCGCGGCACCGCTGGCCGCCGCCACCCCGACAGGCTCGGCCGCCGCCTCGGCGGGCGGCGTCATGCTCCGCGTGACCCCGGCCGGCTCGCCGCCCCCGTCCCCGGCGGGCTCCGGCGAGCCGGTGCCCGCCTCCACCCGGTGGGCGGACTCCGCCACGACCGCCGGCTCCACCGGATCAGCGGCCTGTGCCGCTACCTCGGCGACCTCGGAGGTCTCCGCGTGATCCACATCCGCTGAGGCGTCGTCCGCCGCCGTCGCGGCCCCGGCTGGGACCGCCACGGCGTCGTCGGGCGTCTCCGCGACCTCGCCGGTCGTCTCCATGGCCTCGTCGGGCGCCGCTACGGCGTCGCCGGGCGCATCCGTGGTCTCGTCAGTCGTCTTCGCGGCCTCGGAGGTCTCCGCGTGGTCCACATCCGCCGAGGCATCACCCGGAGCCACGGCTCCGGCCAGGGCGGCATCACCCGACGCCGTTGCGGCTCCGGCCGGGACCGCCGCGGCGTCATCGGGCGCATCCGTGGTCTGGTCGAGGGACTCTCCGGGTGTGCCGTCCGGCTGTACCGCGTCGTCGGAGAGCTGCGGGAGGTCGATGCGGGTCTCGACGGCGCCCTGCGGGAGGGCCGGGGAGTCGGCGCGGGTCTCCAGGGCTTCGTCGGAGAGCTGCGGGAGGTCGATGCGGGTCTTCTCGGACTCCTGGGGCGCGTCCGCGGCGGTGGCGGGCGGCGTGCCGGGGGAGTCCGGCGGGTCCGCGGGGTCCGCGGGGTCCGCGGGGAGCGGAGGGTCACCGGCGGCGGCCGGGGCCGCGTCGGTGTCGCTGTCGTCCGGCTCGATGGGCCTCGTAGGGTCCGAGCCCATGCCGCTGCTACTCACATGCCCCCCGTGATGTTCCTGTGACCGACGATACCCGAGGGCATCCGGGGTACCGATCCGTCACCGTCCACGTCCTCTGGCTTCCACAAACAGGACGATCAACACCTCTCAAAGGTTGTCGTGGTCGTTGTCACCGGGCCCGTACGGCCTGCCTCACGGCCGTTTTACGGGCGACCGAAAGAGGAGACGGCGGGAACCCCGTCCGGGTTCTCCGCCGTCTCCGACGTTCGCGTGGGTGTGGGCCTACTTGGGCGCGACGCCCAGGAGGTCCACGATGAACACCAGGGTGTCGTCACCCTTGATGCCGCCCTGCGGGTTGCCCTGCTTGCCGTACCCCTCCTTGGGCGGCAGGATCAGCATCACCCGGCTGCCGACCTTCTTACCGAGCAGGCCCTTGTCGAAGCCGGGCACGGTCTGGCCGGTGCCGATCTCGAACGGCTGCGGGGTGCCGCGCTTCCAGCTCGAGTCGAACTCCTTGCCGTTCTTCCAGATCTGCCCCTGGTAGCGGGTGACCGCGGTGTCGCCCTTGGCCAGCGCCGGGCCGTCGCCCTCGACCAGGGTCTTGACCACCAGCTTGTCGGGGGCCTCGGCGTCCGGCATCGTCACCTTGGGGGCCTTGCCCTCGTCGGCCTCGACGGTCGGCAGCCCGTCCTCGGAGAACTTCTTCTGCTTCCCGTACGGCGGGGCGTTCTTGGGGACGGACTCGACGACGTCCAGGACGAACAGCATCGAGTCGGTGCCGGAGATGCCCAGCTGGGGCTGGCCCTCCTTGCCGAACCCGTCGGCCGGCGGGATCTCGGCCATCACCCGGCTGCCGACGGTCTGGCCGCTCAGCAGCTTGTCGAGGGTCTTGTCGATGCCGGTCAGGTCCTTGTTGCCGACCTGGAAGGTGGCCGGCTTGCCGGCCTGGCCGGTCTCCTCGTTCTTGGCGTAGGTGCTGTTGATCTTGGTGCTGCCGCCCTCCTCGTCCTCCTCGCCGGTGGAGGCGGCAGGGCTCTGGGTGGCGCTCTTGGCGGGCCACTTGTAGTACGTCAGATGGACGTAGGCGAGGTCGCCGGCGGCGAGCGCGGGACCGGTGCCCTTGATCAGGACGCTGGAGGTGTACTTGCCGCTGGGGTGCAGGTCCTTGGGGATCTCCACCTTGGGCTCCTTGCCGAAGGCCCCGGTGATCTCGACCTCGGGACCCGGCCGGGTGAGGTACCAGGCGGTCCCGCCGGCCACCGCGAGCGCGGCCACCAGCAGCCCGGCGATCATGATCCGGCGGCGCTTCTTCGCCTGGGCCGCGGTCAGCGCGGACGGGCGAGGCGGGGTGCGGCGGGTAGACCCGCCGCTGATCCCGTGCGGCGTGAAGTCCGGACGTTTGATGCCCTGGGCGCTGGGCAGCTTCGCCTTCAGCCGCGGGCTGGGGGCCGGTGAGCCGCCGCTCGGCTTGTCATCCTCGGGCATTTTCCTCACTGTCTCCGGCTAGACGACACCTCAGAGCACACCTTGCCAGCACCGGCCTAAGGGCAGTGTGAAACCGTGCGAACAAGACCGGACCGAATGTATCGGGCCGGACCGGCCGCCGGAACCCGACGGGAGCGGCCTGCCCACGGGGCCGGGCCTGGCCCGTGGCCGGTGGCGGACTGCGCCGGGGGCAGTCTAGCCAGCCGGGCCGGGTCGGCGGTCCCGGAGAACGGTCAGGCCCGCCTCGCCCGCGGGGCGCAGCAGGGCCTCCTGGGCGATGGACGCCACCAGGACGCCGTCCGCCGTGTGCAGCGTGCCACGGGCCAGGCCGCGTGCGCCGAAGTTGGTCACCGGGTCCACCGAGTACAGCAGCCACCGGTCGACGCGCGCCGGCCGGTGGAACCACAGGGCGTGGTCCAGGCTGACCGCCATGGCCAGGGATCGCCGGGGCGAGCCGGGTGCGACGGCGCTGCTGACCACCGCCATGTCGGACAGGTAGGTGATCAGGCAGGCGTGCAGCGCCGGGTCGTCCCCCAGCGGCTCGCGGACCCGGATCCAGAACGGGTGGGGCAGCAGGGAGCCGCCGGGGTCGGGCCGCCGGACCAGCCGGATGTCGAACGCGGGCGGATGCCGCGGCAGCCGCGGCGGCTCCAGCCCCTGCGGGCCGGGCACCGGGGCGGGTGGGGGCGGCTGCCAGTCGTGTCCGGGCTCGGGGTCGTGGAAGGACGCCACCATCTCGAAGATCGGCTTGCCGCCCTGGGCGGCGGTGACGTGGCGGGTGGAGAAGGTGCGCCCGTCCCGGGTGCGGCCGACCTCCAGGCGCAGCGGCTCGCCGGGGAGCCCGGGACGGATGAAGTAGGCGTGCAGCGAGTGCGGCGGGCGCCCGGCGTCGACGGTCAGGCAGGCGGCGCGCAGGCTCTGGGCGGCGACCTGCCCGCCGAACAGCCGCTCCCGGCCCAGGGCGGGGGAGTCGGCGACGAAGACGTCCCCGTCCAGCGGCTGCAGGGCCAGCATCCGCGCGAGGGCGGGCGGGAGCTGGTCCGTCGGCTCGTCCGGCATGTCGAATCCCCTTCGGTCCGGCGTTCATCGTCGCATGCCGCCTGGTCTCGCCCTCGCGCCGCCCCGGCCGTCCGTTCGCGCGCCGTTCCGCGGACGGGGCGTGGCCCGATACGGCCCGTGTGCCGCGGCCCGCGGACGGGTACGGCGTGATCGCGGCGGCATGATTTGCCGCGCCGGATCGGGGCACGTCGTTCAGCGTGCCGAGGGTGGGGAACGTCACGCCCGTCCAGGATCATCGACCCCTAAGGAACACGGCTCCATGACCGATGCCGCGACACACGCCCGCACCGACGCCCTCCTCGACGAGGAACTCCGTCTGCTCGACGCGTACTGGCGAGCGGCCAACTACCTGTCGGCGGGGCAGATCTACCTGCTGGACAACCCGCTGCTGCGGGAGCCGCTGAAGCCGTCCGACATCAAGCCGCGGCTGCTGGGTCACTGGGGCACCTCACCGGGCCTGAACTTCTGCTACGCCCACCTCAACCGGGTCATCAGAGCCCGCGACCAGGACATGATCTACATCATGGGGCCGGGGCACGGCGGTCCCTCCGCGGTCGCCAACGCCTGGCTGGAGGGCACCTACAGCGAGGTCTACCCGGAGGTGTCGCAGGACGAGGCGGGGATGGCCCGGCTGTTCCGGCAGTTCTCCTTCCCCGGCGGCGTGCCCAGCCACGTCGCCCCGGAGACGCCCGGCTCGATCCACGAGGGCGGCGAGCTCGGCTACTCGCTGGCGCACGCGTTCGGCGCCGCGTTCGACAACCCGGACCTGGTGGTCGCCTGCATCGTGGGCGACGGCGAGGCCGAGACGGGCCCGCTGGCGACCAGCTGGCACTCCAACAAGTTCCTCGACCCGGCCGGTGACGGCGCGGTGCTGCCGATCCTGCACCTGAACGGCTACAAGATCGCCAACCCGACGGTGCTGGCCCGCATCCCCGAGGCCGAACTGGTGGCGCTGTTCGAGGGGTACGGGTACCGGCCTTACCTGGTCAGCGGTGACGACCCGGCCGTCATGCACGCCCGGATGGCCGAGGCCCTCGACCTGGCGATGGACGAGATCGCCGACATCCAGGCCACGGCCCGGCGCGGTGGCCGGGACGGCGTCCGGCCCCGCTGGCCGATGATCATCCTGCGCACGCCCAAGGGCTGGACCGGCCCCAGGGAGGTGGACGGCCTGCCGGTGGAGGGCACCTGGCGGTCCCACCAGGTGCCGCTGGCCGGAGTGCGCGACAACCCCGCTCACCTGGCACAACTGGAGAAGTGGCTGCGGTCGTACCGCCCCGAGGAGTTGTTCGACGAGATCGGGCGCCCAGTGCCGCAGGTACGTGCGCAGGCCCCGCAGGGGGATCGGCGGATGAGCGCGAATCCGCACGCCAACGGGGGTCTGCTGCTGCACCCGCTGGTGCTGCCCGACTTCCGCGACTACGCGGTCCCGGTGGACGAGCCCGGCACGACCTTCAGCGAGCCGACCCGGGTGCTCGGCTCCATGCTGCGGGACGTGGTCGCCCGCAACCCCGACAACTTCCGCATCATGGGGCCGGACGAGACCGCCTCCAACCGGCTGGGCGCCGTCTTCGAGGTGACCGACCGGGTGTGGGAGGCCGAACGGCTGCCCACCGACGAGCACCTGGCGTCGTCCGGCCAGGTGATGGAGGTGCTCAGCGAGCACCTGTGCCAGGGCTGGCTGGAGGGCTACCTGCTGACCGGCCGGCACGGGTTGTTCAACAGCTACGAGGCGTTCATCCACATCGTGGACGCGATGTTCAACCAGCACGCCAAGTGGCTGAAGGTCACCCGCCACCTGCCGTGGCGGCGGCCCATCGCCTCGCTGAACTACCTGCTGTCCTCGCACGTGTGGCGGCAGGACCACAACGGCTTCACCCACCAGGACCCCGGCTTCCTGGACGTGGTGATGAACAAGAAGCCCGAGATCATCCGGGTCTACCTGCCGCCGGACGCCAACACGCTGCTGTCGGTGGCCGACCACTGCCTGCGCTCGCGGGACTACGTCAACGTGGTCGTGGCGGGCAAGCAGCCGGTGCTGAACTGGCTGCCGATGGACGAGGCGGTCGTGCACTGCGCCCGCGGCATCGGCATCTGGGAGTGGGCGAGCACCGACGCCGGCGCCGACCCCGACGTGGTGCTGGCCTGCGCGGGCGACGTTCCGACGCTGGAGACGCTGGCCGCCGTCGACCTGCTGCGGCGGCACCTGCCGGAGATCCGGGTACGGGTCGTCAACGTGGTGGACCTGATGCGGCTACAGCCCGACACCGAGCACCCGCACGGCCTGAGCGACCGGGAGTTCGACTCGCTGTTCACCACCGACAAGCCGATCATCTTCGCCTTCCACGGCTACCCGTACCTGATCCACCGGCTCACCTACCGCCGCAACGGCCACGCCAACCTGCACGTGCGGGGCTACAAGGAGGAGGGCACCACGACCACGCCGTTCGACATGGTGATGCTCAACGACCTTGACCGCTTCCACCTGGTCATGGACGTCATCGACCGGATCCCCGCGCTGCGCGGCCGGGCCGGGCACGTCCGCCAGCACATGATGGACGAACGGTTCCGCCACCGCGCCTACACCCGCGAGTACGGCCAGGATCCCGCCGACATCAACGAGTGGGTCTGGCCCTACTGACAGGAGGCGATTCATGCGGGTGCTGACGGTCAACCCCGGGTCCAGCAGCCTCAAGCTCAGCCTGCTGGAGGACGACGACACGACGGTCTCACGCGCCGACCTGGCGACCGGCCCGGCCGAGCGCGAGGGCGAGGTGCTGGCCGCGGCGCTGTCGCGGATGCCCGTCCCGGACGCGGTCGGCCTGCGCTTCGTCCACGGCGGCTCGGACTATCACGGTCCGGTGCTCATCGACGACGCCGTGACCAAGCGGCTGTACGAGCTGGTCGACCTCGCGCCGCTACACCAGCCGCTGTCGCTGTACGGGCTGGAGGAGATAAGGCGCGCGCTGCCGGACGTCCCTGCCGTGGCGTGCTTCGACACCGCCTTCCACGCCGAGCTGCCGGACGCCGCCGCCACCTTCCCCCTGCCCGCGGAATGGCGGGAGCGCTTCAAGCTGCGGCGCTACGGCTTCCACGGGCTCTCCCACGCCTACGCGACGCGGCGGACGGGCCAGATGCTGGAGGTCGATCCGGCCAGGCTGCGCATCGTGGTGTGCCACCTGGGGGCGGGCGCCTCGCTGGCCGCCGTGGCGGGCGGCCGGTCGGTCGACACGACGATGGGGTTCACGCCGATCGACGGGCTGGTCATGGCGACCCGGCCCGGCAGCGTGGACCCCGGCCTGCTGATGTGGCTGCTGCAGCACGACGTTGCGATCGAGGAGCTCTCCGAGGCGCTCATCCACCGGTCGGGGCTGAAGGCGCTGGCCGGGACGGGCGACATGCGCGAGATCGAGCGGCGCGCGGCCGGCGGCGACATGGCGGCTCAGCTGGCGGTGGAGGTGTACCTGCACCGGCTGCGCGGCTGCATCGCCGCCATGACCGCCGCGCTCGGCGGCCTGGACGTGCTGGTGTTCACCGGCGGTGTCGGCGAGCACGACGCCCGGGTGCGGCGGAGCGTGGCCGAGGGGCTGGCCTATCTGGGCGTGGACGTGGACGAGGAGGCCAACGAGTCCGCGCACGCCGACGCCGACATCACCGCCGCGGGCGCCGCCGTCCGCACCCTGGTCGTCACCTCACGAGAGGACCTGGAGATCGCTGCCGGCGTCCGCCGCGTGCTGGCCTGAGCCGGTGGCAGGCTCGGACGGAAACGACTCCGTCCAAGCCTGCGGCGTTTCCCACCCGGGGTGCGGTGAGTCCGGTCCGGGTTGCGGTGGGTCTGGCCGGGACCGGTGCGCGGTCCTGCGCCGTCGGCGGGGAACGGTCCCACCTGGCCCTACAGCGTTCCCCGCGTGAGCTGCGACGAGTCCGGGCGCTGGACGCATGCGGCGCACCGGGGCACGTCCGGCTGACAAAAGTGCCCGCCGACTTTGTCAGCGCGTTCGAGGACTTCCGGGCGCCGGGCGCATACAAACGTCAGGCCAGACGTTCCGGCACGCAGGAGGTCCCCCACATGCGTTGCACTCCAGGAATCCCCCCGGTGGGCGCGTCTCGGCTGCGCCGCGCGTTCGGCCTGCTGGCCGCCGTGCTCCTGCTGACGGCGCTGGTGCCGGCCACCGCCGGGGCGGCGGCGCGGGCCGCGCTGCGGCCGATCGTGTTCGTGCACGGGTTCTTCGGGTCCGGCAGTCAGTTCGCCACCCAGGCCAAGCGGTTCGCCTCCAACGGCTACCCGGCCTCCCACATCCAGTACGAGGAGTACGACTCGCTGTTCGTCAGCAACACCCGCGAGGAGGTGCTCGCCTCGCTCGACCGGCGCATCGCGCAGTTGAAGGCGGCCACGGGCGCCGACAAGGTCGAGTTGGTCGGGCATTCCCTGGGCACCTCGATCTCGCAGGAGTACCTCAACAGCTCGCCACAACGGGCGGCCGATGTCGCGCACTACGTCAACATCGACGGCACGACCGCCACCTCCCTGCCGGGCGGCGTGCCCACGCTGGCGCTGTGGGCCGAGGGACGCGAGGACAGCACCATCACCGGCGCGACCAACGTGCACCTGCCCAACGAGTCGCATGTGGAGAACGCCTCGTCCCCGGCGTCCTTCGCCGCTATGTACGAGTTTTTCACCGGGCGGAAGCCGCAGACCACCCAGGTCGTCGCCGAGCAGGGGGAGATCCAGCTCGCCGGGCGCGCGGTGCGCTTCCCGAGCAACACCAGTCCCGGCGACGCCGTGGTGGACGTGTTCGAGGTGGACCCCGCCACCGGGCGGCGCACCACCCAGCAGCCGATCCAGTCGATGCGGGTGAGCGCCGACGGCTCGTTCGGGCCGTTCCGCGCCAGTGGCAGCGCCTACTACGAGTTCCGGCTCACCCGTTCCGACACCGACCAGCAGCACCACCTGTACTTCGAGCCGTTCCGGCGCACCGACCTCGGCGTCCGCCTGCTCAGCTCGGACCCGGGCAGGGGTGTGGACCGGCTCATCCAGCGCGGCCCCGGCCATGTGGCCCTGCTGGCGTACCGCAACAAGGAGTGGTGGGGCGACCAGGGCGCCGGCGGCGACACCCTGACCATCAACGGGGTCCCGGTGGTGAACGAGGGCACCGCCCCGCGCGACAAGCGGGCGATCGGGCTGTTCGCCTTCGACCGGTTCTCCGACCGCCGCTCCCACCCGGACCGCTCGTTCGGGCTGTTCCCCGCCCTGCCCTTCATGACCGCCGTCGACCTGTTCATGGCCTCGGCGGAGCCGGCGACCGGCACCGTCACGCTGGCCACCACCCAGCGCGGCGGCGGTCGGCCCACCCGGATCACCATCCCGAACTGGCCCTCGCAGACCCACACCGTCACCGTCAACTTCAACGACCACGTCTCCTGACCCGTCCGACCGCGGCCGAGGCGCGGGCCAGGCGACTCCCGCCGCGCCGAGGCCACCCGCCCGCAGGCCCGGCCGTCCCCGTCCGGCCGGGCCTGCGGCCGTCCCCGTGCGGTCCGTTCGCGGGTCACGGATGGGTGAAATCTCCGATTCTCGGCAGTCCGTGCCCTGCGGCGTTAAGTTTGGTGCGCAGTACAGGCCGAGGGACGGAAGGAATCCCGACGTGACCGACGAGACGCCCGACCAGGCACCTCCCAAGATCGACACCTCCGTGCCGCACTCGGCCCGGATTTGGAACTACTGGCTGGGCGGCAAGGACAACTACGAGGTCGACCGGATCGCCGGCGACCAGTACATGGCGGTGTTCCCGCAGATCGTCGAGCTGGCCCGGTCGGGCCGGCACTTCCTGGCACGGGCCATCCACTACCTGGCCGGCGAGGCCAAGGTCCGCCAGTTCCTGGACATCGGCACCGGGCTGCCGACCGTGGACAACACCCACGAGGTCGCCCAGCGGATCGCGCCGGACGCCCGGATCGTCTACGTCGACAACGACCCGCTGGTGCTGGCGCACGCCCGGGCCCTGCTGACCAGCACCCCCGAGGGCGCCACCACCTACCTGGACGCCGACGTGCGCGACCCGGAGAAGATCATCGAGAGGGCCAAGGATCTGCTGGACTTCTCCCAGCCGGTGGCCATCATGCTGATGGGGGTGCTCGGGCACGTCACCGACGAGGAGGCGGTGTCGATCGTCCGGCGGCTGGCTGCGGAGCTGCCGTCGGGCGGCTACATGGCCTTCTACGAGGCCACCGACACCGACCAGTCGTTCCAGGAGGCCCAGAGCGGTTACGACGACACCGGCGCGACCCCCTACCGGCTGCGCAGCCGCGAGGTGATCGAGCGGTACTTCGAGGGGCTGGAGCTGGTGGAGCCGGGGCTGGTGCAGGGCCCGCAGTGGCGTCCCGAGGTGGAGCCGCTGGAGCACAAGGACCACCCGACGCTGGCCGCCGTCGCGCGCAAGCCCTGATTCTCCGGTTTCAGCAGACCTGGAGTCCGGACCCGGTCCCGTCCGAAACCTGAGAAACATGGCCGGGTCCGGCCATTTTGTCGCGTGTGTCCGCATGCGTGCGCATGGCCCTGGTGTGAAGCTGTAACGACCGCCTGTTCAGGCCGTCATCTGATGAGGATCCGCCCTTGATCTCCACCACTGTCAACGACGGCTCCGGTCGGGCTCCCGCCGAGCCCGACCCGGCCGGTCCCCTGATCGCACGGATGGTGCTGGGCGCGCGGTTGCGCGAGTTGCGGGAGTCCCGCGGCATCTCGCGGGAGCAGGCGGGCCGGACGATCCGGGCCTCCTCCTCCAAGATCAGCCGGCTGGAGCTCGGCCGCACCGGCTGCAAGCTGCGGGACGTAACCGATCTGCTGGACCTCTACGACGCCGAGCGGTCGGAACGTTCCACCCTGCTCGCCCTGGTGGAGCGGGCCAACGCCCCCGCCTGGTGGCAGGCCTACCACGACATCGTGCCCCACTGGCTGCGGGCCTACCTGAGCGCCGAGCAGACCGCCAGCCACATCCGGTGCTTCGAGGTCCAGTTCGTTCCCGGACTGCTGCAGACCGAGGACTACGCCCGCGAGGTCATCCGGCTCGACCACGCCGCCGTCCCGGCCCCGGAGCTGGCCCGCCGCCTCGAACTGCGGATGGGCCGCCAGCGAATCCTGACCCGGCGGTCCCGACCGGTCAACCTGTGGGCGGTGCTGGACGAGGCGGTGCTGCGGCGGCCCATCGGCGGCCCGGCGACGATGCGGGGCCAACTGGAGCGTCTGGTCGAGGTCTGCCGGATGCCGAACGTCACCGTCCAGATCGTGCCGTTCGCGGCCGGCGGGCACGCGGCGGCGGGCGGCTCGGTCACCCTGGTCCGCCTCCCGCATCCGGACCTGCAGGACACGGTCTTTCTGGAGCAACTCGACAGCGCCGTCTACCCGGACCGGCCCGCCGAGATCGACTACTACTGGCAGGCGTTCCACACGCTGGTGACCGAGGCCGAGCCGCCCGACCGCACCCCGGAGATCATCGAGAGCGTGCTGGCCGACTATCCCGAGTGACCGGCCCCATCACCGACCGGGAGAAAGAGCGCGGCAGGACGGGCAGCGCCAGGCGTTCCAGGCGGCCCTGCGGGACAAGGTCCGGCTCCAGGTAGCGCTGCACGAGGGCGCCCTTGTGCAGCGCCGTGATGATCCGGACCACGTCCTGTGGCGCGGCGGTGAACTCCCGCCCCGTCCGGCGCATTGCCCTGGTGGCCGGCGCGCCGTGATCCCGCCGGCGCGGGGCCGCAGCCGCTCCCCGCGAAGCGCCCGGTGTCGTTGGCCGTTTGCGCACGGGTGGAGCGGTGCGGGTGTCGTGCGGAGGCCTTGAAGGCGCCCCTCCCGTTATCCGCGGGAACCGTAAAGACGTATTCCAGCCGCCGATACCGGTGGGTATTCATCTTCCATTGTCGTGTTTCGAGTGGACTGTGGAGGAATTTCAGATAACTGGAGACATTTACTGGTTCTTCGGTGGTCGGCGCGTCGAATTCCTGGGTAACGTCGGCCATCGTCGCCGCCGGACGGTCAGGCGGCCCGCGACTCCCATCGGAGGGGAGACCGTGCTCGGTATCGACCATTGCCTGGACCACGTCATGGCCATTCCCGGGGCGCAGCGCGTGACGTTGGTGGACGGCGCCAGCGGGCTCGCGGTGGCCGCCGCCGGCCGTGCGGACCTCGCGGACCAGCACGAGGACGCCGCCGGCACGACCGACGTGGTACGCGCCGTGCTGGCCGCCCCGAGCCTGCGGACCAGCGGAACGGGCGAGGACGTCGAGGACATCATCGTCTCCGGCGCCCACGGGTACCACCTGCTCACCCTGCTCGGCACCGCTTTCGACGGCCGGCTGTTCCTGCACGTGCACATCGACGGCGGCGCCGGGAACCTGGCGCTGGCCAGGATCAGGATGCGCGAGATCGTGCGCGAGATGACGGGCTCGTGAGATGCCGCCGACCGACCGGATCGCGGCCGAACTGCACCGGCTGGGCGAGCGGCGGGCCACCGGAATGCTGCGGGTGGGCGCCGAGGGGGCGTTCTTCCTCGTCGACGGCGCCGTCACCTTCGCCCAGCACCGCCGTGCCCCCGGGCTGGACGAGTTGGTGACCGCCTCCGGCCGGGTGCCGGCCGAGCAGTGGTGGCGCGACCGCCGGGCCGGGCGCCCGCCCGGCGGGCTCGGCCGGGCCGAACTGGAGCTGTTCGCGCTACTGACGACCTTCGACGCCGGCTACTTCCTGCTCGGCTCGCGGTCCGAGGCGCACTTCGCCGAGGACGTGCGGCACGATCTGGCGCCGATCTGCCGCATCGCCCCCGGCACCCTGGCCTTCGAGGCCGAGCACCGCCGGGCGCTGCTGGACGCGCAGTGGCCCTCGGCGCAGGCCGACGAGGCGCCGGTCGTCCCGGTCCGCAGGCTGCGCCGCCAGCGGCTGGTGCTGACCGGCCTGCAGGCGGAGATCCTGCTCAACGCCGACGGTCGGCGTACCCCCGCCGAGCTGGCCCGCGACCTCGGCCGTACCGCCTACGGCTGCCTGCTGGCGGTGCGCGGCCTGGCCGCCGACGCGCTGATCGAACACGCGGGCACACCGCGTCAGCCGCCCGGCGCGGAGCCGCCCGCGGAGCCGCCCGCAGAGCCTTCTGCGGAGCCGTCCGCCGTGCCGATCCGGTGGGGGCCGGTCGACCAGGACGTGCTGCACCGGCTGCGTGCGGCACTGGAACAGATGGCGTGACCCGGTGAGCCCGATGCGGCGGCAACTGGAGAACCTGATCGAAAGGCTGACCAAGGTGACGGTCCAACCCCCGGCCGACGGCCGCACGCCCGCAGTGCCCGGCGCGTCGGTGCTCGGCGAACTGCACGCGCTGCGCCACCGGCTGCCCGGGCTCACCGGCAGCCTGGTCGCCTCCGCGGACGGCCTGCCGGTGGCCGCGGACCTGCCCCCGCAGGTCGAGCCGGCCGGGATGGCCGCGCTGACCACCTCCGGCCTGGCGCTGTCCCAACGGATCGCGCTGACCGTCCAGGACGGCGGGTTCCAGGAGGTGGTGATCCGCGCCACCGGCGGCTACGTGGTGACCTACGCGGCCGGTCTCGTCGCGTCCCTGACCGTGCTGGCCGGTCCCGGCGTCAACGTCGGCCGGCTGCACCTGGAGTCCCGGCCGGCGGCCGCCCGGATCGCCGCCCTGCTGGAGGAGGCCGGCGCCGCCGCGCCGCGCCCGCCGCCCGCCGAGGGCCCGCGCCATCGCCGAAACCGTCAGTGACCAGTGAAGGGATATGTACATGGCGAACATCGACATCGCGCTCAAGGACATCATGGCGATCGACGGGGCCGTGGGCGCCGCCGTCGTGGACTACGGCAGCGGAATGGCCCTCGGGACGCTGAGCAGTTCCAAGGTCCTGGACCTGAACGTCGCCGCCGCGGGCAACACCGAGGTGGTGCGGGCCAAGCTGCGCACGATGGAGCAGCTCGGCCTCAAGGACGACATCGAGGACATCCTCATCACGCTGTCCGGCCAGTACCACATCATCCGCCCGCTCACCGGCCGCAAGAACTCGGGCCTGTTCCTGTACGCGGCCTTGGACCGGTCGCGGGCCAACCTCGCGCTCGCCCGCCACCGCCTCAAGTCCATCGAGGAGGAGCTGGAGATCTGAGGCCGCCCCGCGCGGCCGGCCGGCCGGATCCGCCCGGCCCCCTCGGTGAACGCCGCGCCCTCAGGTCCGTACGCCACGTTGCCGCGCAGTCCCCGACGCTGAAGAGGCCATTCGGCAAATCCCTTTTACTGCGGTCCGTATTTCGGTTGCCCAGGGGACGCACGGGATTTACGGCACGATTTGCTCACTCATGATCCATATGGGTTGCCAGGTGTCCGCCCGCCATGTCAGATCTGAACGAGTTTCAGGTTCGGCCCGAGGGGGGCGCATGGCGGTGGACGCCGGCGAACAGGACGTCGCACAGCGGCTCGGCCGCACGCTGAGCACACCGAAGATCGTGTTCCTGGTGGTGGCGGCGGCCGCGCCGCTGGTGGCGATGGCGGGCACGGTGCCGCTGTCGATGGGCGCCGGGAACGGGGCGGGCGTGCCCGGCGCCTATCTCGTCGCGACCGTGACGCTGCTGTGCTTCTCGGTGGGGTACGCGGCCATGGCGCGGCGCGTCACCGACGGCGGCGGTTTCTACACCTACCTGGCGCGCGGGCTGGGACGCCCGGTGGCCGCCGCCGGGGCGGTGTTCGCGCTCGTCGCCTACAACGCGCTGGTGGCGGCGCTGGCCGGAGGCATCGGCTACTTCCTCACCGACGGGGCCGAGGCGCCCGGCCCGTGGTGGGCGTGGAGCGCCGCCGCGATCGCGATCATGGCGGTGCTCGGCTTCCGCAGCGTGGACCTGTCCGCGAAGCTGCTGGCGGTGCTGCTGACCTGCGAGGTGGCGGTGCTGCTGGTCTTCGACGTCGCGGTGCTGGCCGACCGGGGGCTGGACGCCTTCGTCGCCGCCTCGTTCGACCCGGGGACGGTGCTGGCCGGGGCGCCGGGCGTGGCGTTCATGTTCGCGTTCGGCTCGTTCGCCGGGTTCGAGGGGGCCGCGCTCTATGCGGAGGAGACCAGGGACCCGGCCCGGGCGGTGCCGCGCGCCACCTACACGGCCGTCCTGGTGATCGGCCTATTCTACACCCTGACCAGCTGGCTGACGGTCGGGGCGCTGGGCGCCGAACGGGCGCAGCCGGTCGCCGACGCCGAGGAGGGCGACCTGCTGTTCAACCTGACCCGGGAGTTCCTGGGCACGGGGGTGGAGGCGGTGTTCGGGCTGCTGGTGATCACCAGCGTGTTCGCCTCGCTGCTGTCCTCGCACAACGCGGCGGGCCGCTACCTGTTCTCGCTGGCCCGCGACGGACTGGCCCCCGCCCGACTGGGCCGGGTGCATCCGCGGCACCGGTCCCCGTACGCCGCGAGCCTGGCGCAGACCGCCTTCACCGCCCTGGTGGTGGCCGCGTTCGCGATCGCCGGGCTGGATCCCTACCGCAACCTGGTGACGATCATGAGCGGGCTGTCGACCCTGGGGATCGTGCTGCTGCAGGCGTTCGCGGCGATCGCGGTGGTGGTGTACTTCCGCCGCCACCGGGCCGGGACGGTGCTCAGGACGCTGGCCGCCCCGCTGGCCGGGTGCGCCGGGCTGCTGACGGCGACCGCCCTGCTGCTGGCGAACTTCCGGACGCTGGCGCACAGCGACGCCCTGGTGATCCTCGCACTGCCGTACCTGGTGATGGCGCTGGCGCTGGCCGCGGCCCTGTACGCGGCCCGGCTGCGGCACGCCGACCCACGGCGGTACGCCCGCATCGGACATCCGGCGTCCGCCACCGCCGCCACCCGCGAAGGGGAGACCGATGACGTACACGCTGGCTGAACTGCCCGAGCACGTGGGCGAGGAGCTGATGTGCTCCGGGTGGGCGGAGCTGGGCGCCGCCGACGAGCAGGCGTTCGCCGAGGCCACCTTTCTGCGGGAGGACTTCCTGGGCCGCCCGCCGTCCAACGGCGACCCCTACGGGGACAGGATGATCTCCGGGTTCCTGCTGCTGTCGATCCTGGTGGCCTTCCACAAACGCGACCTGGACGTGGACCTGGAAGGCCGCTACGGGCTGAACTACGGCGTGGACCGGGTGCGCTTCCTGCGGCCCGTCCTGGCAGGGCAGCGGGTCCGGGTGCGTGCCGAGCTGGTCGAGGCCCGCGAGAAGGCGCCGGGGCGGATGCGCCTCGTCACCCGCAACGTCCTGGAGGTCGAGGGGGCCGAGGGGCCCGCGATGATCGCCGACTGGATCACGCTGTTCGTGGACCCGAAGGCGCCCGGTGCCTGAGCTGCCCGGGGAGGGGATCGTCCCCGAGGCCGACCGGGCCTGCGGCTTCCTGGATTACTGGGCCGAGCGCCGTCCCGACGCGCCACTGGACGACCTGGCGGGGACGCGCCGCATCCATCGGTAGGCGGCCGAGGACGTGGCGCGCTGCGCGCCACCGGCGCCCGCCTCACCACCGTGTACGGCCTGACCGAGAGCTGCGTCGCGGTCGCCTACAACGACCCGGCCGCCGACGACGAGACGCTGGCGACGACGATCGGCCGCCCCGACCCCCGGCTGGAGCTGCGGCTGGTGGACGACGGCGGGGCCGAGGCGCCGCCGGGCAGGCCCGGTGAGATCCAGCTCCGCAACCCGTGCATGATGACCGGTTACCTGGGGCTGGAGGAGGCGACCGAGCAGGCGTTCACCCCGGACGGGTTCCTGCGCACCGGCGACGTGGCCGTCCGCCGCCCGGACGGGAAGGTCGACAAGGCCGCGCTGGGCTCCGCGCGCTGACGGCCGTCCCGTTCCGGTCGATATCCGTCGTACCGCTGGCGGGGCGATGCCGGATCGTGAATCGTTGTGCACGACCGGTGGCCGGACCGCCGGCGGTGCTCCCTGCGGACATGCGGCGTCCCGGTGCCGGGGCCGGAGCGGTCGGAGGAACGATGGTCAGGAACATCGCGTTCCCGTTCTTTGCCCTCGTGCTGACCGGCATCCTCGTCTACAAGGTGCGGCACATGCGCGCACAGCGGGGCAACGCCGGGCTGTGGGCGCTGTGCGGCACGGTGTTCTTCTTCGGGATGACGATGTGGTCGGCGTCCCCCGCCAGCGCTGCCTGGATCAACCGGGTCACCGGGGTCACCAACCTGGCCGAGCTGGTGGCGGCGGTGTGCCTGTCCGCGCTGGCGGCCTCGTTTCTGGTGCTGGCGCTGCTGTGGCGCTACCCGGCCGCGGTGGCCTGGCGGCGGCTCCGCTGGGTCCTGGTGGTCTACTCGCTGGTGATCGTCACGATCAGCGTGCTGTTCGCGCTGTCGGAGGTGCCCGTCGAGCGCACCATCGACTACCCGTACTACTACGCCACCCAGCCGACGGTCGCGGTCTCCTACGCGATCTACTACTCGGCGACGCTGATCGGCTCGGCGATCCTGGCCCGCTGGTGCTTCACCTGGGCGCGGCACGACGACTACGCGGCCCTGCCCTACCTGCGGCGCGGGCTGCGGCTGTACGCGGGGGCCGGGGTGACCATGACGACCTACTCGGCGCTGCGGCTGGTGTCGATCGGCGGCAACTGGTTCGGCACGGACGTCCTCAACCAGGCCGGGTCGGTCACTTCCCTGGTCGCGGCGCCGTTCGGCTGCTTCTTCCTGACCGCGGCGATGGTCGTGCCGATGTGGGGGCCGCGCTGGCCGGTCGTGCGGCGGACGGTCCGCCGGTGGCCGAGATACCGGACGCTGCGCTCCCTGCACCGCCGTCTCACCGAGGTCAACCCGTCGGTGGTCTTCGTGGCCCGGGGGCGCAGGCTGGACCTGCAGCACCGGATCCGCCGCGCGATCATCGAGTTGAGCGACTGGCGGTGGGCGCTGGCGCCGCTGTTCGACACCGCGGTCGAGGACGCGGTGTGGGCGCTGGGCCGGGCCCGCGGCGTGCCCGCCGAGCAGTTGCCCGTCCTGGTCGAGGCCGCCCAGTTGCGGGTCGCGCTGGAGTCCTGGCGGCGGGGCGCCCGGGGTGCCGAGGCGCCGGCGGACCGCTTCCACGACGAGCGGGACGGCAACGACATCGATCTGGAGCTGGCCTGGTGGTGCCAGGTGGCCCGGGCCTTCAAGGACTCGCCCGTGGTGGAGCGCGCCGTCGCCGGGATCCGCGGCGCCGCGCCAGCCTCCCGCTGACCCCGGCGGCCGTGTCCCCGAGGGATGGGACGGCTAACCCATCCGGTGCCGCGCCGGGTAGCCGGCGACGCCGCCGTAGAACGTGAGGGCGGGACGCGGCCGGGGGCCGGTCGTCAGCGGCCAGTGGGCGACGTCCGTCAGGCCGGGGTCGATCAGCTCAAATCCGGTGAAGAACTCGCCGATCCGGGCGCGGCTGCGGGGGACCAGGGGGAGGCCGGTCCGCGTGTACACCTCCGCCACGTCGGCCAGCACCTGCGGGTCGGCGTGGTCGAGGCAGGCGTGGCTGATGACCAGGGCGCTGCCCGGGGCCAGCGCGTCGCGCAGCGCGCCGACGATCCTGGCCGCTCCCTCCTCGTCGGTGACGAAGTGCAGCACCGCCGACAGCAGCACGGCCACCGGCCGCTCGAAGTCGATGACGGAGGTCAGCCGAGGGTCGGCGAGGATGCGCTCGGGCTCGCGCAGGTCGCCGTCGACGGCGACGACGGTGTCGCCGTTGTCCAGCAGCGCCCGGGCGTGGGCGACGGCGACGCTGTCGTTGTCGACATAGGCGACTCTGGGGGACGGATGGAACCGGGCGGCGATCTCGTGCACGCTCGGCGACATGGGCATTCCGGTGCCCAGGTCCAGGAACTGGCCGATGCCCGGCCCCTCGGTCAGCCGCCGGATCGCCCGGGTCAGGAAATCGCGGTTGGCCCGGACCAGCGTGAGCATTTCGGGGGCGCGGCGCAGGACGTCGTCGGCGGCGAGGCGGTCGGCCTCGAAGTTGTCCTTGCCGTTCAGCAGATAGTTGCACATACGGGCCACATTGGGCCTGGACAGGCTGAACTCCGGGGCGCCCGCCGAGGGGCGCGGTGCGGCGGATAGTGCCATGTCTCACGGTCCCCATACTGCGGCGGCAGGACGAGCCCTCTGCCGGGACGGCAGTAGGGCCGTTCGGGCAGCAGCGTAGTTCCCGGAGTCAAGTCATTCAACTGTGATGTAAGGATCGACGGAAAGATTTCCAGCCGAGTATGAACTGTCCGGTAGGAACTTCAGTGCCGGGTGTCGGCCGGATAGGGCGCCAGCCCCTCGGCGATCCGCCGGACGTGCGGGGCCACCTCCGGCGCGGGCCGCTCGGGACGCCGCGCGTGCCGCTCGGTCAGCCGTTCCAGCAGCCGGTCAGCCAACTCCTCGGCCTGGCGCTCCTCCTCCCCGACATGGTTGGTGCGCCCCGCCAGGATGCGTGCCATCTTGCCCGGCAGATGCGGGGCGAGTCGGTGCGGCCCCGAGCCGCCGGCGAAGGAGACGGGGTCGTGTCCCAGCAGGACGTGCGCCAGCTCGTGCAGCAGGATGCCGAGCCGGTGGTACCAGGACCGCGAGCGGGCGCAGTAGACCACGTAGGTGCCGTCCGCGCGCCGCACCGTGGCGCCGCTGAACGGCGTGTTGTGCAGCCCGACGAACTTCAGCTCCACCTGCGCGCCGAGCAGCTCGCTCATCACCTCGCCGGTACGGCGGCAGGCGTCCCGGTAGGTCGCCGACGCCGGCAGGTCCAGCCGTTCGACGACCTGGTCGCAGAGCGCGCGGCTCCGGTGCCGGTTCAGCCCGCTCATCTCACCGCACCTCCGTCCCGGCGGCCGGCCCTTGTCGCAACGTCCCTGCCGCCCTGCTCGCGTCCCTACTCGGTAGAAAGCCGCTCGCCGGTGAGCGGGAACACCCAGCCGGTGCCCGCGTCCCCCGACTCCAGCGCCTGGGTGATCGCTCGTACGGCCTGGCGGCGCAGCTCCGGGCTCCAGGCGGGCGCGTGCGCGGCCACCCGGGTGACGAAGTCCACCACCCCGGCGTCCCGCAGCGCCATCAGATCGGCCAGCTCGGCGTCGATGGTGGCGGCGAGCCGGTCGTCGAGGAAGTAGGCGGCCTGCGGGCCGTGCTCGTCGGCCAGCCCGAAGTGGTCGGCCAGCCCCAGGATGTGCTTGAGCCGGGGGTTGGGCAGTGAGCCCGGGCCCGGGTTCAGCAGGTCCCGGATGTGGCTGGCGGAGATCGTCCCGTACCTGCCGCCGGCGCTGATCGCCGCCGCCACGTCCTCCGGGGTGTACGGCCCGCGCTCGGGCGGGTAGACCGCCGTGAACAGGTGCCGCAGCTTGGCCGAGAACGACCGGCGCGGGCACTCCTCGTCCAGACGCTCCAGCCGCCCGCCCACAAAGACCGCCGGGCACACGCCGAGCGCGGCGGCCAGGTCCTGCAAGGTCTGCAGGGTGGGATTGTCCCGGTGCCCCTTGCGCAGGTGCGAGATATAGCCGTCGGTGATGTCCCCACCGCGCTCGTTGACCAGCCGGGCCAGCTCGGTGTTGGTGTAGGGGTCCGGGCGGCCGACCGGGCGCAGGCACAGCCCGTCGAGGATCTCGGCGAGGGACCGCCGACCGTCAGCCATCACTTCGCCTCCGACCCGAACTCGACGCACCGGCTGCGGGCACCGCCCCATTGGACCATCGAGGCTCCCGTCCCGCCAACCTCGGGAGGCCCGTCCGCCCCCGGCCTCACTGTAGAGGGGAAGCGCCCGACGTGCCGGAGCAAGAAGCCTTATCCGCCGATAGGGGAAACGTGGCCGGGAGGACACACCGCGTCGTCGACCCACCGCTCCGGATCACCGAAGCCGAGGAGAGACCTCCGCCGGCCTTGACGCACCTCGGGCGGTCGGCAGCCCTCCCGGGCGGGAACAATCCCGCCGACGGTAGGGTTATACACGGTGTCGCCGATGTGCCTGGTGTCCCCGGGCCTCATCTATCGCCTTCGCGGAATACCGTCCGGCTGGAGCCGCGTTGTGCCTTTCGCCGAGAGGCGACCCGCACATCGGCGTCATCGTCGAAGACCCGCCCGGGAACCTTCCCGGGCGGGTCTTCGGTCTTTCCGGCCCGCGCCCCGGCCGTGGACGTCAGCGGGCGAGGTCCTCCGGCAGGAGCGTGGGCACGTGGCCGCCTTCCTTCCAGGCCAGGTCCACTCCGCGCAGGCCCGCGGTCCAGGAGCCCGCCACCTCGGAGATCGTTCCCGCGTCCAGGGCGGACTGCCCCAGCCCGATGGCGAACCGCGCGAGCCCGGATCCGGTCACGAACGGCCTCGGCCAGGCGTGGGCGTCGTGGGCGCCCGCCTCCTCCAGGGCGGTGAGGAGCGAACGCATCCGGCCCCGCACGCGGCCCACCGCCGTGTCGAGGTTCTCCGAACGGACGGTCACGACCGCCCAGGCGGCGTGCCGGCGGTGCATCGGCGGCGGCGACAGGACGCCGGTCTCCGGCGCCGACTCCAGGGTCTCCCAGGCGGTGTACAGCTCCTGGGTCAGCAGGTCGCGCATGCCCGCGCCGACCTGCTCGCTGCACAGCCGGACGGGGGCCGACGGGGTCAGGACGCGGACCGGGGCCTCGGCGCAGCTCTCCTCGCCCGGCCCGAGCGCGATCGGGTCGCGCCAGTCCCAGGCGGCCCAGTGGCCGAAGAAGTGCCGCAGCAGGTCACCGGGGGGCGGGTCGGCCTCCCGTACCGTCCGTGCGGCCAGGACGGCCCAGGCGACGCCCGGTAGCCCGCCGAACGGGGCCGAGTCCAGCCCGCGCGCCCTGGCCCACGCCTTGACCTGCCGGGCCAGCCCGAGGAACGCCGGACGCCGCTCGCCGACCGCGTCGAGCACCGCGTCCGCGTCGCTGACGGCGCTCAACGCGATCGCGGCGGCCTCGTCCAGCTCGGCACGACGCCGCACCGCCTCGTCCGGGGGAACGCCGCCGGTGGCGACGACGACCAGATCCACTCCCAGGTCACCGGCCCGCAGCCGCAGGCCGGGCGCCCGGGCCCCAATGACACGCCGCAGCCCTGCCGCCTGCGGCAGGGCCTCCCTGACACGGGCCTCGACGGCGGCGGTGCCGACCTCGCCCGGCAACGCCACCACCAGGTCCAGGTCCGCGCCGGGCAGCTCACATCCCAGCCGCCGAGATCCGGCCACATGGACGACGCCCTCCGGCAGCACGGCCCGCAACTGATCGACCACCCGCGCGGCATCGGAGGCGGCGACATGGGGGGTGCCTGCCTGGGACCGGCCCGCCGGCCGCGCGGCACTGCCGTACGGGACGGCTCCGGGGAAGGCGGGCTCGTCGTCGAGCCAGTGGATCTCTCCGGTGCCCAGAGCGACGGTCGCCCGGGGGCGCATGGGCTCCTCGCCCCGGCGTGACAGCAGGACCAGCTCGCCGACGTGCGCGGACATGCCGCCGAGCCGGGCCTGACACTCGGCGACGAGCCGTTCCGGATGGCGTGTCCTCGCCAGGGTCAGGTGAGGGGTGTAACCCTCGGCGCGGCCCTTGCAGTGAGGGAACGCGCGTTCCAGCGCATCGTGCAGTGCCTCCCACGGTTCCCATCCGGCCGCGGTCGGGTCGAGCCAGACGGTGCAGTCGTCGCGATGCGTGAAGGTGTGCACGCCCTCCAGCCGGACGGTGAACGGCGCGATCGCGGCCGCCGCGGACGACAACAGCGGGGCCGCCTGCTCGAAACCGGACTCGGGAACGAACCCGAACAGCACGTTGACATGCGGCGGCCATCGGCGCACCCGCGGGTCGTACCGTTCGCGGATCTCCTGGATCGCCGGCCACAGCTCGGCCGGGGGGATCCAGGCCACCGCCGTCCGCGCGGTCGGCCGGGCGTCCAGGACTCCGGAGGGGTCGCCCTCGCCCTCGCCGGGGGCGATGTCCACGACGACGCCGTAGTGGTCGGAGACGAACAGGCCGTCCGGGGTCGCGGGGGAGTCGCCCAGCAGGGCGGCGCCGGCGGCCCGTGGCCCGCGCAGCAGGACGCGGTCCAGCCGGGACGCGCGGCCCGACAGCGACGAGACCGCCGCCAGCGGGTTGGCCCGCGGGTCGAAGGTCACGGTCGTGTCGCCGGGACCGTGGACCTCGGTCCAGGCGTCCCGCATGTCCAGCGCCCGGACCGGCCCGTTCCCGCCGTCGTTGAAGTCGCCCAGCACGACCATGTCACCGTCCACGCCCGCCAGCACCTCGGCGAGCCGGGCCAGCTCGCCCTCGCGCCGGACGGCGCCGCCCTCGGAATGGTCGCTGGTCAGATGCGTGACGGCCACCACGACCGGCCCGCCGGCGGTCTGCACCGTGACGGCCTCGACCGCCTTGTGGCGGCCGAGCACGTGGCGGCCGGCCTCCAGCACGGGCAGGCGGCTGAGCAGCAGCAGCCCGTACTCGGTGATGTCCCGCCCCGAGGGACCGGTGCTCAGCGTGTAGCCGGAACGGACCCACGGGGCCCGTAGCAGCATGGCCAGCAGCCCGGCCTCGACCTCCTGCAGCGCGATGACGTCGGCGTCGGCCCGCCTCAGCGCCTCCAGCAGCAGCGGCCTGCGCCGGTCGGTGTCGATCCGGTCGCCGTCGTAGCGGTCCCACAGGGTGTTCCACGTCAGCACCCGGAGCCCGGCCCGCGTCGCCTGGGCGGGCGGGCCTTCGAGCGGACGCCAGCCGGTGAGCGGGTCCCAGGCGAACGGGGTCCTGGCGGTGAAGAACGGCTCGCGGAGCCGGCGGGCGTCCCGGGTCCGCCCGGCCCGGGAGGAGTCGATCACGTCCCGGCCGGTCGAACGGTCCCAGACCAGCTCGCCGTCCGCCTCGAAGAACACGATCCGGTGCCAGGGGATGTCGCCCCCGGGCACGAACGAGGGCAGCGGCATCCGCTTGGGCTCGGCCCCCCGCATGGTGATCCCCACCACGAACCGGGCGGCGTCGAACCGGGGGTCCCAGCGGATCCGGTGGTAGACCTCCTCGCTGGTGCGCATCCTCATCCCTCCTCGCCGCACAGGCCTCCGGCGGTGTCGCCGATGCGGCCCTCCGCCCCGACGTACCAGGTGCGGTGCGCCTCCCCGGGATACGGCGGGGAGAAGCGGCGCTGCTGGGCCGCCAGCACCGCCGGCGGCACCCGGTGCTCGCGCCCCGCGTTGCGCCGGGTCAGCACCTCCTTGGGAACGAGCATCACCGCGTGCGTCGTCAGCGCGTCACGGCGGCGGGCCACCGCGTGCACCAGGGAACGCTGGTGCCGGTTCAGCGCCGTGGCGTCCCACACGACGGTGCCGCCGCGCCCCAGCAGCGCGTCCAGCCGGTCCAGGCCGTCGCGCAGCACCTCGGCGTTGGCCTTCTGGTCGGCCCGCGACCCTCGGGCCTCGCGCAGGTCATCGAGCGAGACGACGGCATCGGCATCCGGCAGGCTCCGGGCGAACGTGCTCTTGCCGCTGCCCGACGGCCCCACCGTGATGACGAGCCGGGGGAACCCACCGGGCCGCCACCGCCGGGTCAGCGCCAAGGCCGCCTCCACGGTCGAGGCGCGTCCCAGCGCGTACGCCTGGCGGGCCTCCGCCCAGCACCGGTCGGCCACATCGGTGTCGTATCCGGCCAACGCCTCGCACATGCCCGCGCGCAGCGGCTCCAGCGGCGCCTCGCCGAGCAGCCCGGCGTCCTCGGCGTTGAGCTCGGACCAGCCGACCTGCTCGCGTGCGGCGGCGGCCTCCGCGTCGTCGCGTCCGGTCAGGACCGAGGCGGCGACCGCGTGCAGCACCCCGAGATCGGCGGCCCAGGCCAGCCGTGCCAGCCCGGCGCGGCGCTCGTCGTCGGGGAAGTCGCGGTGCAGCATCGCGTGCAGCCCGACCAGGTCGGCGACCCGCCTGGCCACCGGCATTCCCAGCGGCGCCACGAGCCGAGGTCCCAGCCAGGACCGGTACGCGCCGTGCAGCAGCACCGCCACCACCCCGGCCAGCCGCGCGTCCCCCGGCCTGCCCAGCAGATCAAGGCGCGCATAGACGTCGTCCACGGCCGCCTCGGCCCGCTCGGCCACGGTCGTCTCGGCCCGCTCGGCCCGCTCGGCCACGGTCGTCTCAGCCCGCTCGGCCACGGCCCGCTCCACGGCGCCGCCCATGCCCGGCCAGTGAGCCTGCGGAGCGGCGGCCCCGTCCGGCCTGGTGTCCCTCATGTCCGCGATCAGGCTCTGCCGGGCGTTCGCCATGCCCAGCGCGGCCAGCAGCGCCGGTACGGCGGGACGGCCGCCCGAACGCACCTCCCACAGCGCGGCGGCCGGGCTCAGGCCGTTCTCAATGACCGGCGCGAGCATCCAGTGCTCGTCGGTCTGCACGTGACCCTTGCGCACCCACTTGGCCACCCGTTCAGGGAACTCGTCGTAGGCGAACCCCTCGACGGTCCGCACGACATAGCCCTCCTGCCGTGCGGTGTCCGGCTTCAGCGCCCTGATAGCCCGTTCGTCGAACACTCCACGCCACAGCACCCGCGGCACCGGCACTCCCAGCCGCCGCGCGAACCGCACGGTGGCGTCCCAGCCTAGACAGCGGTCACCGTCCCACACCGAGAACGCGTAGAACCAGCTCTCCAGATCGTCGTAGGCGAGGGAGTGCCGAGCGTGCATGTTCTCCCCGCACACCCGCCACCCCGGCGGGATCAGCCGCGCGATCCTGCCGTGCAGCGCCTTCACCCAGGCCCGCGACGGATGGTGCGCCGAGTCCAGCGAACGCGCGTGCAGCCCGTCGGAATACAGGGTCGTGTTCTCCCCGTCGAGCTTCTCGGTGACCACGACCTCGCGCCCGGCCAGCCCCGCCAGACCCCCGGCCCGCACGTCGTCCGAGGTCACCCCCGGAGACCACGGCAGATGCGGAGTACGCGGATAATGCACTCGCATGGCCTGCTCCCCGTGACGGCTTTGACGCCCGGCGAATTTACGGGGAGCGGATGGGACGAATCCACCGAATTACCCTCGCCCCTTTCTCCGGCGGGGTCAGGGAGGCGGCCGGTCAGGCGGCCGCCTCTTCGCCGAAAGCCGGTCCAAGACCGAAGAAGACCGCCCGCCGGACCCCGGGCGGGATCCGGCGGGCGGCCGGTGGCGTGGGTCAGGCCGCGGCCTCGTCGTCGGTGACGACCAGGCGGGCGAAGCCGTTGCCGATCACCGCGTTCGTCGGGGACGAGGCGATGACCTGGTAGGACTGGGCGGCGCTCGCCACGGAGTCGTTGCCCAGCACGGGGATCTGGAACGTCGCCGACGTGGCGCCGCGCGGGATCACCACCTCGCGGGCGACCTGCTCGATCACCGGGGCCGCCCCGGTGACGAGCGACTGCACGTTGACGGTCACGGGCGCGTCGGCGGGCTTGGACAGGGTCAGAGTCATGGTGGCCGTGCCCGCCCCGTCTCCCTCAGGGACGGTGAGGTTCTCGACCGACACCTGCGGCAGCGCCGACTGGCGGTCCTTACCGGCGTCCATGTCGGTGAACGCCAGGTCGGCCAGGTAGACCCCGCCGGACTCGCTGCCGGCCCCGATCCGCACCTCGCGGACGTTGCGCAGGTCGACGCCCTCCAGGGAGGCGACCGGGATGCGCACGGTGCGCAGCCAGGTCTTGGGCAGCGGCGAGGCGGCGCCGGGGAAGCGGGTCAGCGCGGTGCTGACCTCCGACACCCGGACCTCGGCGGAGCGGCCCTTATGGTCGAGCACGGTGACGGTCAGGTCGGCGGCCCCGGAGGACTCGTCCAGCGCGGCCCGGAACGTCAGCGCGTCGTAGTCGCCGACGTTGCCGCGCCCGGCCGGCATCGCGACCTTCATCTGGCCGTCAGGGGCCGTCCAGCGGAACCGCATGACGGGCGTGGAGGCCACGTTGGGGGCGTAGGTCGCCGGGGTCCAGGACGGGGCCTGGGAGGTGGTCAGCGCGGTGGCGCACGACGGGAGGCCGCTGCCCGGGGAACGGTCCAGCATGCCCGCGCAGACGGCGCCGGTCGCCGCGCCCGTGACGCTCACCGCCGGGTTCGCCGAGGTGAACGTGGCCACGTCCATCCGCTGCTGCGCGGGGGCCTGGGCGACGGTGTGGACCTCGACCCGCCCGGCGGACGGGACCGTTCCACCGGTGCCGTCGAACAGCGGCATCAGCTTGTCCTCGCCGCCCTGCACCAGCCGGAAGAACCCGGCGATGTAGGCGGTTCCGACGGCGTACTGCTCGGCTGCGCTCAGCCGCGAGGGAGCGGTGTTGCCGCACACCGGGTCGGCGTTGTTGAACCAGTCGTCGTTGGCGGGGAACTTGGCCACGCCCGGGGTCCACTCGGTGTTGAAGAAGTTGTGGTTCGTCCCCATGACCATCAGAGATGAGCGGAACGCCCGGTCCCTGCCGTCGGCGTAGCGGGTGTCGTCGTAGAAGTGCTGTCCCTGCTGGTTGGAGACGTCCCCGTCGCAGTACGGCAGGATCACCGACATCGGGATGTTGGGCAGCGTGGCGCGGGCGAAGTCGGTGGGCGCCAGCGGCAGCACCGCCTTGATCCCGTACGGCTTGCCGCGGCCGTCGTTCATCAGGGCGGCCTTGACGACGCCTTCGCCGCCACGGGAGTGGCCCATCAGCCCGATGTCGGACATGTTGATGCGGCCCTTGAAGAGGCGGGCCAGCGCGGGGTCGCCCTTGCCCTTGGCGGCGTCGGCGAGCAGGTCGAGGTGCCGCATGACGACTTCGCCGCGGGCGAGCGCCCCGCGGTCGTCGCTGTAGGGGTTGTCGGCGGCGTTGACGCCGTTCGCGCTGACCGACACCACGGCGTATCCGTGGCTGGCCAGCGCCTCGGCGGGGCCGTCGTAGCCCTTGTGGCTGTCGATGGGCTTCTGCCCCTCCGGGCAGGGCCACTGCGTGTTGGACGTGCGCCAGGTGACGGGGTCGTAGCAGGCAGAGTGGCGGCCGTGCAGGAAGAGCACCACGGGCCGCTTGCCCGACGTCTTGGGCATGTACGTGACGGCGCGGATCTCCGCCTTGCGGCCGCCGAGACCGGCCAGGGTGATGGCAGTGTCGCCCAGGTCGTAGGCGTCCTTCTCCACGGCGTAGGGGCCGGGCTCTCCCGGGTCGACGGGCAGTTCCTCGGCCTTCTTCTGTTGCCCGGGCGCGGGGGCCGCCTTGGCCCTCGGGCCGGTGCTGGAGGGGACTTCGCCGTTCCAGGCGAGCTGGACGGAGGAGGCTCGGGCCGCGCGCGGGTCGTCGGTGGTGATTGTCAGCGTCCTGCCGTCCGCGGACTCCCGGGCCGGGCCCAGTGACCTGCCGTCGACGGCGATCTCGGGTACGGCGTCGCGGACCGGCAGGGGCTCGTCCAGCCGGAGCGTGATGCGGTGCCCGCCGCCCTCGACGGCCTCGACGGTCCAGTTCTTCGCCGGTGCCGGATCGGCGTACACCGGCCCGGCCGCGAGGGTCGCGGAGGTCAGCGCGACCCCGATGACCGCCTGTCGCCAGGCGCGTCTGTGCCAGGGCATATGTGTCCCTTCGAGTGCTGTGCCTCAGATGCCCATCAGTGCGTTATCGGGGCTGATGGGATTTGAGTGATTTGCACTAGAATGAGAACCTATGCGGTGCCCTGCGAAGTTACGCGGTCATTTCGGTCGGGTAAACCCTCACCTTGCGGTCCGACCCCCGCGGGCCGGCGCCTCGGCCGTCAGCCGCCGAGTTCGGAGACGGTGGCGTTCAGGGTCTCGGCGAGCCTGTTCAGCTCGTCCTCGCCGGGCGGGGTGTCGCGGCCCCGCATCAGGTCCTCGCGGCCCGCCACCACCAGGCCGTCGTCCTCGGCGGGGTTCGAGGTGATCTGGGGCCGTCCCGCCACGATCACCAGCGTCGCCCCCGGCTCGTCGGAGGCGAACAGTTGCCGTACGTGGTCCACCGTGATCGTCACGATCGCTCCTCACATCGTCGTGGTCGCCGTCTGCGGCCCGTTCCCTGCCCAATCCGCCGCACAGATCACCACGGGGCGAAGTTTCCGCGGACGGGGGTTTTACGGCGGTATGGCGGGGACAACCCTGGCCATCGCTCGGGGCAGCACCGACAAGGAGAGATCATGAGGCGTACGGTCGCCTTCGCCGCACTGGCCGCGGGCGTCGCGGTGGGGGTCGCCAAGCGGCTGAAGGCCCGCGCCGTCGGAAAGCTCCTGTACGAGGACGGCCGATGGTTCGTGGTCACCGTGAACTGCCCGCCCGAGCGCTTGTCGGACCCACTTCCCGAGCCCCTGGAACGGCTGCGTGACAACGTCGAACTGCGGATGAGCCCGGCCCCCGGCGGCCGGGGCACCGAGCTGGCGGCGCGTCCGCGCAACGGTGTCGTGGCCGGCGCCCTCGACCGGATACGCGGCGACGACCCGCGACAGGCGGTGCGCGCCGCCCTGCGAGAGACCAAGTCGCTGATCGAGACGGGAGAGGTGCTGCGCCCGGACACGCCACCGACCACCGGCGCCACCCTGCTGGAGCCGGCGACCCGCCGCGCCACAGGGGAGACACGGCGCTGAGGGCCGTGCCCCACCCCGCTTAGCCTGTTCAGCCCGGCTCAGCCTGTCCGGCCCGTTGGCCCGTTCAGCGGAGCAGGCGTCGGGCGCCGGCGGCGCCACCGGCCAGGGCGGCCAGCGCCATTCCCCGGCGTACGGCCGTCTTGCGCTTGCCGTGCCAGCCGCCTCCGACCGTTCCCCGGTCGTCCTTTGGCGCGTACAGGCTGCCGGACGTGGCCGGCGCCGCCTCCTTCCGCGACAGATGGGTGCGGTCCACCTGCCGGGCCATCATCCGCTCCACCAGGCCGGGTGTGAACCGGGACTGCAGCACCAGGCCACGCCCCGCCGGGCCCACGACGACCTCACGACGCGGCACCCGCACCAGGTCGACGATCGCGTGGGCGACCCGTTCGGGCGTGTAGATCGGCGGCATCGCCCGCACCTTGCGGCCGGTGTAGTTGGCCGCGTGCTGGAAGAACGGCGTGTCGATGGCCGCGGGCAGCACCGTGCAGACCTTGATGCCCCGAGCGCCCTCCAACGCCAGCTCCTGCCGCAGGCTCGCACTCATGGCACGGACCGCGAACTTCGACATCGAGTAGGCGTGCGCGTAGGGCTGGGAGAGGACCCCCGCGATCGACGCCACGTTCACGATGACGCCCTCGCCCTGCTCCCGCAGGTACGGCAGCACCGCCCTGGCCCCGTGGACGTAGCCCATGATGTTCACGTCCAGCACCCGGCGGAAATCCTCCAGCGGGGTCTCGGTGAATGGCCCGTAGATGCCGACCGCCGCACAGTTCACCCACACGTCGATCCGCCCGAACCGCTCCACCGCCCGCCGCGCCAACTCCTCCACGGCCTTCAGATCGGTCATGTCGGTCGGCACCGCCAGAGCGGAACCGCCCTGCTCCTCACAGTCGGCGGCCACCTGTTCGAGCACGCCCTTACGGCGGGCCGCGAGCACGACCGACGCCTCCCGCGCCGCGAACGCCAGCGCGGTCGCCAGCCCGATGCCACTGGACGCCCCGGTGACGACGACCACCTTCCCCTTCATCCTCATGCGACCTCACCCCGTTCACCCACGGCCTTCCGAAACCCCGTGCGTACCCCACGACCCGCCCATCATTCCGGCCGTGGGACCGGCGGGCCGTGCCCGAGCTTGACCTTGTCGTAGCGTCAACGTTTCTACTGGGGGCATGCGGATCGGCGAACTCGCGGCGCTGGTCGGGGTGTCCACCCGTACCGTGCGCCACTACCACCACCTGGGCCTTCTGCCCGAGCCCGAACGGCTGGCCAACGGCTATCGGGAGTACCGGCTGCGGGACGCGGTGGCTCTGGCCCGCGTGCGCCGGCTGGCCGAGCTGGGCCTGTCGCTGGACGAGATCCGCGACGTTCTGGCCGACGACCGGGGCCGGGAGCTGCGGGAGGTGCTGCTGGAACTGGACGCCGACCTGGCCCGGCAGCAGCGGGCCATCGAGGCCAGGCGGAAGCGGCTGGCGGCGCTGCTGGCGGAGACTTCGCTGCACCCCGACTCGACGGTCTCGCCCGACATGGCGGCGGTACTGCGCGGGCTCTCTACCGAGGGCTCGACGTTCGCCGAGTTCGACCGCGGGCTGCTGGCGCTGGCCGACACTGGGGCCGATCCTGCCGACCGGGCCGAGTTCGTCGAGCTGTTGCGGCCGTTCACCGAGCCCGCGGTCTCCGAGCAGGGCCGGGCCCTCTACGCGCGGCTGGACGAGATCGCCGACGCCGGTGTCGGCGATCCCCGCGTCGCCGCCCTCGCCGACGACGTGGCCGCCTACATCCCCGACGAGATGGCGTCGGTGATGATCGGCAGTCTCGAAGACCCCGCGACCGACCACTGGATGGAGGCGATGTGGGAGGAACTGTCGGCCGCGCAGGCGGAGGTCTTCCGGCTGGTGGTGATCATGCTGAAGGAGAGGGTGAGATGTTGAGGGTCGCGCGTGCCGCGCTGTTCGCCATGGTGCCCGCGGAGCTGGTGCTCGCGGTCCTGCTCGTGTCCGGGGTCCCCCTGCCCCACCCGGTGGTCGTGGCGGTCGAGGTCGGTGTCCTGGCCGTGCTCGTGCTGGAGGCGGCGGCCGGATACCGGCTGTTCCGGGCCGAACGCCGGGCGGGCGCGGACCGCCGGGCGGCGTTGCGCGGCGCCTGGGAACGGCTGGTCCCCGAACAGGTGCGGCGGATCGTGGGCTTCGACTCCAAGGGCATGGTCAGCCTCGCGCTGTGGGTCGCCCGCCGCCGCCACGGCGTGCCGCCCGGCGCCGTCGCCGTCTCCTACTCCCGCGCGCAGACCTCCACGATGCTGATGTTCCTGTTCGCGATGGTCGTGGAACTGGTGGGCGTGGAGATCGTGCTGCGGGCGCTCGGCGTACCTGCCGGCCTGCGCGCCGTGGTCTTCGTGATCGACGCCTACACGATCCTGGCCGTGCTGGCGGTCGTCGCGGCCTGCATCACCCGGCCCCACGTCGTCTCCACCGACGGGGTGCGCATCCGCTACGGCGCGTTCTTCGACCTGCACGTCCCCCGCGAGCTGATCGCCGAGGTACGGCACGTCCGCAGCTACGACGAGAGCGGCATGGTGAAGGTGGACGGCGACCGGCTCACCGTGGCAGTGGCCTCCCAGACCAACCTGGTCATCGAACTGACCGAACCGGTCACCGCCGTACGCCCCTTCGGCCGCCGTGCCCAGGTCCGCACGATCCGCTTCTTCGCCGACGACGCCGCGCCCGCGGTGAACGCACTGCGCCCCCGCCATGAGCCCGCCCCCGGCACCGTGGGGGACGGTTGACTGAAACACGTTCTATCAGGCCCCGGAACCGTTCCGGGGCCTGTCTGCCTCCCGGCGCTGACCTGCACGAACGCCAGCAAGATCATCAGTTTGTTCCCATTCAAGGTGATCAGAGTCCCCTTTCGGGATGTCCTGCGGCTCAAGGCCGTTAGTGCGCGAGGGGTGTCGTTCCTGTTGCCGTCATTGCCGTCAGCCTCACGACGTACCAGACCTGACCGAGTTCCGGGTGGGCCCATGCGTCTGGCTGTACTGGAATGAGGCTTGACCTCAATTGAGGTTGAGGTATCAGGCTGGTGGCATGACCTTCACTGAGGCTGAGCTCACGTATCTGGTCGAACATCCGTTGGGTCGCTTGGCGACCATCGGGCCGGATGGAGCACCACAGATTCATCCTGTGGCCTTCTGGGTCAACGCTGACGCTGGAACCCTCGACATCGGCGGCCCTGCGTTGACCCGTAGCCAGAAGTTCCGCAACGTCCAGGCTGACCCACGGGTCTCCTTCATCGTGGACGGTGAGTCCGACGAGCCCAACCCGATCGGCCAGAGGGGGTGCGGCATTGAGATTCGCGGACGAGTTGAGATCGTGCCCCTCGACCCGCCGCTGATGCCGGTGTTCGACAACGAGACGCTCCGCATCCATCCGCGCCGGATCATCGCTTGGAACATCGATGAGTTCGGTCCGGCCTCACCCGAACGGCTGCCGCATATGCAGGGCTACAACTCCCGCAACATATCGTGATAGGGATCAACTGCCGTCTGGCCGGACGCCAGTAGCCCACGGCGTTCGCGGTCGGCAGGGGCAAGGTGAGCGTGCATCGGATGTTCCTGTCACCCTGGCTGTATGCGCTGCGAGTTCTGTGGTGGTGACCTGGTTCCGCGTGGCCATGTCGACCGCCGCACCCGGCGGCTTCGTTGCCCGGCTTGCGACGTGACCTACACCAAGCGAGCCGGTGAGGCTCCCCGCCGCCGCCTCTTCGGCCCACTCGTCGGGCGTTGGGCTGCCGGCTCGACTCGCCGGTCGGAGATCGAGCACGCCGCCACCTATGAGGGCACGCTCTGCGGCCTGCCTGGTGAGAAGGTCGAAATCTACCGGCATCCCTTCTATACCGACCGGGAGAAGTCCTGCCCGACATGTCGTGAGCTGGCGCTGGAACACGTCCGTCGATGGCCTCCAGAGCGCGACTGAGCCCAGCGACGCCCCTCACCGAGAACAGTCTGATCAGGCCGGTCGTGGAGGGGACACGGCTCGACGGTTCACCGCCCGGCGGCCGGCGTCCACGCCGCACGCTCCGGCCGGCGGAGCCGGGCGGCCGGACCGGGACTGGTCCCAGGGCGCACGCCCGGCCCGGACCGTCCCGCCAGGCCACCCCGGAAGGGAACGTGAACACGATCCCGTGCCGCACGCCCCCATTTTGGCGGCACAGCACGGCTAGGTGGAAACTGGATCCCCTGGTAGCCTCTAGGGGCATGATGCAAGGGAAAAGTCTGCGCATACCCCTCCTTGGTGCTGTTATGGCGGCCATCGTGTCGTTTCTCGGCGGAATTGGCGCCGTGGTGCTGGCCAGATTCACCGATGTGATCTCAGGTGGGACGGGCTGGCTTGCCCTCCAAGTAGGAATCATTGCCACCTTGGTGTTCTCTTTCGTGGGGTTCACGCTGTTCGGTCGTGAGGCCAAGAATGTTCAGGCGCAATTCGACCGACGTTTCGCCGAGCAGGGAATCCGCGGGGCGGCTCGTGTCGTCAATTACCGGGACCCCGGCCCGGGCGCCCGCAAAAAGAACCTCATCATGCACATGGAGTTGGAGTTGGAACTTCCGGATCGAATCGATCCTGCGCGATGGTATTGGGGTGTGGTCCCCTCGACCGATATTGCCCGGCTGACCACGGCGGAGCGTCTTCCCTGCCTGGTGCTGTGGGACGGGCAGGCGCTCGTGCGACTGTATGCGCGTCAGGACATCGCTGCACCTCACCTTGACGGGGAGTACATCGACCTCGCCCCGAGAACAAGCTGACATCCGTCATCGGCGACCTGGGCGTCGACCAGTCCGGGAGCGCCACCGACCGTCCACTGCTTCGGCCCGTATGATCTCGACTGGCTGGACTTGGAGCAGGGGTACGCCGACTGGCCGTACGCCGTGCTCACCGGTTCGCTGACGCAGTTCTACGACACCTTGCGCTGGCCTGGGTGGGAAACCGAGGCGGCGCCCTGTAACTGACCGAAGGTGCCCACGCCTGACCGCCACCGGCGACCGTAGAGGCGGCGCTTGCGCCGCCACCTTGATCCCAAACAGCCCAATTCGGCAACGTGTCGGGCTAGCTGCTTACCCCCGGCTTCATGGCGAGTCTTCCGCGCTGCGGTGCGATGGTCCACCCGTTAGGACTGCACGAGGGGCGGGGCATCTCCTGGCCGGGAGTTCCGGCCCTCAACGCTTCTGACGTCTCGCGCATGAGCGCAAGCTCATGTGCGTGACACGTGAGCTGAGGCCGGGCATGGTCGACCACGGGGCTGGATTCACTGATCGAAGGCGTATGCCCGTACGGGATCTAGGTGGAGCTCGTATGGGCCCATGCAATCCGCGGTTAGGGTGGCGATGGGTGCACCGCAAGGACAGGCGCGATTGAGTCCGTATTCGCCTGAGGGTCCACAGCAACCGAGGCTGTTGGCCCCGTCGGTCAATGGCCGGAGGTGCGGCGCGTCATCCGGATTTACCACCACGCTGTTGGTCACTCCGGCGGAGATCACAAATGTGCCACCGATGATCATGACTGGACCGCGTGGCTGTGCGGGCTTGGGTTTCTTCTGTCCCTGCGCTGGGACGTAGGGCGCACCCCATGGTTCCGTCTCGATCGCATAGTAGCCGAGCGGAACCGTGGACGGTGCCCGTCGAGTCTTGGGATCTCGTCTGTTATTGAGATCCTCGATCTCAGGAACACTTGGCAGTGCCTCAAGCTCCTGTGTGAGCGCGGCCCCGCACTTGGCGCAGAAGAAGATGGTCATGCCTATTTTGTAGCAGACAAACCGGCCTACAGGCTGGGTTTTTTGGAAACATGCGACATGGCCTGCGCCAATGCAGCCATCCGACTTGTGGTCAGGGGATTCCGTGCTCATTGGGTCTCGTTGCTTCGCACATGATTGCGCACTCGTGTTCCTAGATATGCTCGGCTCTGAGTCGTCTCTGCTGATTTTCTAGGATGAGGGTATGGCAATCCCCTCAAAGCGTGGAGACTTCTCGATAGGCGGTCTTGTGTCTGTGGTGCGCCGGGTGGTGCACCGACGGGGAACGCGAGGCCGCAGACCAACGTGTTGAGGGCGCATCGGCGGCGTGATGACGACCCCGCGTACAGGCCCCGGAATCGTTCAGGACCTCTCTGCTGCCCGTGCTGACCCGCGTGAACACCACCAAGATCGTTCCGTGGGCGCTGCTGACGGCGGTCTGCGGCTGCACCTGGGCGATCAGCGGAGAAAGCGCGTTCCCCTGGTCGTAGGGGTTTTCCTGGTGAGGAAGGCGCGCCCGGCAGGATTCGAACCTGCGACCGTCGGATTAGAAGTCCGACCGTGAACCACCAGGCCCCGTACAGCTTGACCTGCCGCGATCGCTCGCCAGCGCGCGTCCACCAGCAAGATCATTCCGTGCATGCTCCGGATCTTGGTCAACCCGGTCGACGCGGTGCGCGGTCCTGTGAGCGGTTCTGAGTCTGACGCAGTGCCTGGATCGTGGACTCGTCCTGGGCGTGCCTGTCGCTACCTGTCCTTATCTGTCGCTACCTGGCATCAGGATGAGACACTGGTCGGACAGCACTTAGACAGCCCTTAGAGAGTCTGGGGTGACGGTGACCACGAGCAGCGCAGACTACGCGGCGGAGCCTCCGCTGGGCGGCTCGGTGTCGCTCGATGAACTGGCGCGCCGCAAGAGCGTCCGGCCGGTCCAGTCCGCCGATGATCTCGCCCAGGACGGCGTGTTCGACTCCGATGAGGAGTTGGACGCTTTCCTCGAACACGTCGCGGCGGAGCGCCGAGCGGACCTAGCCTGATCACCCATGGATCGTGTGGTCCTCGACACCGACGTAGCCTCCCTGAGCCTCAAGCGCCGCGTCCCCTCCCCGGTGATGACGCGCCTGATCGGCAAGCAGCCCTGCATCACGTTCATCACCCTGGGTGAACTGACCCAGTGGGCCGAGCTGCGCCAGTGGGGCCGCCGCAACCGCGAGGCTCTCGGCCACTGGCTGAACGGCGTGATCGTCCTGCCCTACACGGAGGACGTCGCGATCACCTGGGGCCACATCTCCGCCGCCGCGATCCGCCGCGGCCGCCCCCGGCCGGCCAACGACTCCTGGATAGCCGCCTGCGCCTTGGCGTACGGCCTCCCGCTGGCCACCCTGAACGCCAAGGACTTCGAAGACTTCGCCACCCACGAAGGACTGACGTTGATCACCACCTGACCATGGCGGCGCAACGGTTTAGGAATCGAGCGCCCGTTCCACACTCGTCGGCGCTCTCATCTGCCCGAACGCCTCTGCCGGGTGTGACCCGAATGTTTTCCATCCCGCGTATATCCCGCAGCGGTCGAAGGCCCCTTCGGTCCCTGCTTTCGGCAACCGCTTGGCTTCCCGGCCTTATCCTTACCAGTTCGTTCCGCCCTGAAGGTGAGCAACGTCCGCGGCGGGCTGTCCTGCCGTCACCGCTGCCAGCGCTCACGGATTCGGGGGAGATGGTCCTTCCAGCCCTGTGGTGTCGCGTCGACCGGAACTAGGCTGGGCGGGATGACGGAACATCCGGGCTTTGGCGTGTTGTTGGCGAGGTTGTCAGCCCACCGGAATCTAGATGTTGGTGCCCTGTCCCCGCTGGTCGGGGCCGGTGAGCCTGAACTGCAAGCGGTCATGGGCGGTGCGGCGCCGGACTCATCGCTGCTTCGACGGCTCGCGCCCGTGCTCGGGCTGCGTACCGCAGACCTGTTCGTGATGGCAGGGGCGGTGGTGCCGGACGATCTGGCCCCTTTGGACGCGAAGGCCGGGCTCTTGGTCCCGCCCCTGGTGAAGCGTGCCGTGTCCCTGCCCTCAGAGCACGTACATCGGTTGCGTCAGCTCGTTCGCTCACTGCCGCAGCAGAACCGCACACAGCCGGTTCCACCCCCGCCGGCATGGGAGCAGTACCAGCCGGGCTTCGGCGCCTTGCTCGTGCGCATGCTCCGCAACCGCAGTCTGGCATGGACGGGATCCGCCATGGTGCTGCTCTGTCTGACCGGCCGGTATCTGGCCGGGGCCACGATCGGGGCGGTGGGGGGCGGCCGCAAGGAACTGACCCCCGACCTGCTGGCCGATTTCGCAACCGTGCTGGGCATCCCCGCCGACGACATGGCCGCCCTGACCGGTATCGAACTGCCCGACGTGGCACCGCGGCAGAACCCGGTGGCAGCCGACGTGGCCGAACTGATCTGGGACGTCCGACGCCTCACCGCCGACCAGGTGGAGCAGGTCCGCACCACGGCGGAATCCCTGCTGCGGGAGTGAATCAGGCCAATCGCCACTCCACCGCTTCACCAACGCGCCAGACGGAGGCGCGTCGGTCCAGAGTGCTCGTCCGCGCGAACGGTGAGACGGTGTGACAGACGAAAGCGCGCGGACGAGTGCTCTGGCGCGCAGGGGTCTGGGGACGGCGGAGTCCCCAGAGTCACGCTCGATCAGCCGGTCTCAGGGCCTGCCCCTCACCTTCTGGAGGCTGGAGGACACGTGCGCAGGCGTCCTTGGTTTATGTCGAAACAGATGAGTCCAAGTTCCGCGGCAACGCTTTCCGCGTAGGCCGCCACCTCCTCGGCCCGGCTGTACGAGATCGCAAGGTAGGCGATCGGGCCGGCGGCCGACCCTTCGTCGGGAGCGCCAGCGGACCACGGGGTGTCCTCTCCGAGGGAGTCGGGCCAGCGTTCTGCCATCGCCGTCACGAACTCCTTGACGAGGGGGTTCCCTGGAAGCAACTCGCCGATATCGGCCTCAAGGTACTCATCGAACAAGGCCAGATGCACCGACAGGGCTTCCCGATCGTCTGCGGGCGGGTTGCCCTCCCAGACCGCCAGGTCGTAGCTCATGCCGGAATGATCGCAGAGGGCAAGGCTCCTGAAACAGGCTTCGGAACCGTGCGGCGTGCCTGTGGTGGATGCGGCTTGTCGCTGCTGCCACTGCTAATGGACGCTGTTGATACGGCGCATCCACCAGGGGAGGTCCGGCGGAGCGAACGGGTTGTTAAGCGACCATGCCTGGTAAGCCTCATCGAGCGGTGTGATCAGCGCTTGAAGCCGGCGTCTGGCTCGGGGGCTGAGGCTCCGCATGGCGAGTTCGAGCATGTTGCGGGGGGTGTCGAGGTCGGCTCGCCAGTCATAGGCGTTGTCCGGTGTCCATCCGGCAAAACGCCTGTATGGCTTCCCTCGAAGGGCGAACCGTCTGTATCTGCCGTAGGCATCGGCAACTTGGCCGAGGTCCAAGCCGTTGTCCAGCTCGTAGTTCTGGAGTTGGCGGTGGACTGATGCCGGCAGCCCGGGGATCGAGCAGCGGTACCGGCGAGACCGGCGGGGAAGCCTGGAACGTACTTGTGCCGGGGGGCGGCGAGGCATGGATCACTTCCGGTGATTGGCCCGCCCACATGGTAGCGAGGCCAGGGCACATGGCTCGGCTCTGCCTGGGACGGCGGTGGGCGAGGACCAGACTTCCACCCTCACCACAGACCACCGGTGCCCGTGTGGGCTGGGCTTCCGGGGCCGGAGTACCCCCGCCGGAGGCGTGCTCTTTCAGGTGTAGACGCCGTGGCCGTATTCGTCCGGGCTCACGATGAAGTCATCGGGCCGTGTCTCGCGTAGCTCGTGGTACCGGGCGTCGAAGAGCCCGATGGCTTCGCGAAGACCGCACTCGAACAACTCCATGATCAGCCGTACGGCACGGAGTACCTGGCAGTTGAGGATCAGGCCATCGAGCCGGTCGGATTCCTCGCTCATGGGCCGATCGTCACAGTCGCACGGTTGGGCCGCCAGCCGTTTTCGGGGGTGGTGACGCGGACTCGGTGACCGCCGGTACAGCGAGCACTTGGCGGTGGGGCACGATGCGCAGCGGCCGGCCGGACCGGCGGCGGTGACCGGCGCCCACGCCGCACGCGCCGGGCAGCGCGGCCAGCGGACCGCAGCAGCAGCGCGCAGCACCGCCGCCTTGATCTCAAACAGCCTCATTCGGCAATGTGCCGGGCTAAGCGCGTCTCCAGAGGCTCTCCGTGTAACCAGGCTATGTCACCGCTGGTGAGAGAGTGCGTTCCCCTGGTCGTAGGGAGTTTTCCTGGGTGAGGAAGGCGCGCCCGGCAGGATTCGAACCTGCGACCGTCGGATTAGAAGTCCGATGCTCTATCCAGCTGAGCTACGGGCGCTCGCACACCTCGCCTGGCCGGTGGCGGGGGCGAACGCGTGGTTCGCGGAGCCCTCGGCTGAGCGTGGGATCCGGCCGAGGGCCGGACGCCGACCCACAGTGTAGGGGGGACCTGTGGCTTCAGGCCATGGAGATCTGGGGTGGAGAAGTGGCCGCCGGGGCCTATCTTTGTTGCCCGTGGCTGTGGAGCAGGGGCATGAGGTCGTTCTGACGGGCGGAGACGTCACGGAGGGTGTCGTTCGGGCGGGGGACACGGTGCGGCGTCCGCTGCGGGCCCACAGCCCGGCGGTGCACGGGCTGCTGGGGCATCTGGAGCGGGTGGGGTTCGAGGGGGCGCCGCGGTTCCTGGGCATCGACGAGCTGGGCCGGGAGGTGCTCACGTGGATGCCGGGGGAGACTCCGGGCCGGCCGATGCGGGAGTACGCCGCCACCGAGGAGGCGCTGCGCGGGGTCGCGCGGTTGCTGCGGCGGTTCCACGATGCGGTGAGCATGTACGAGGCGCCGCCTGACGCGCCCTGGGACGTGGCGTTCACCACCAATGTGGACGATCCTCCGGAGCTGATCGGGCATTGCGACGTGACGCCGGACAACGTGGTGTTCCGGGACGGTGTTCCGTACGGGCTGATCGACTTCGATCTGGCACGGCCCACGACACGGCTGTTCGACGTGGTGAACACGTTGCGGACGTGGGCGCCGCTGGCCGATCCGGCCGACCGTGACGAGGTGTTCGCCAGGCTGGACGCGGACGCCGTGGGGCGGCGGATCCGGCGGTTCTGCGATGCCTACGGGCTGGGCCGGGAGGAGCGGCGGCGGGTGCTGCCGGTCGCGCGGCTGCGGTTCGAACGCTCCTACCTGGCGATGCGGGCGCGCGCCGAGCGGCTGGGCGGCGGCTGGGAGCGCATGTGGCGGGGCGGCATAGGCGTGCGCATCCGTCGGGGACAGGACTGGCTGGAGCAGAGCTGGGACGTACTGGATGCCCGGCTCGGGTAGGGCCGCCGGCGCACGCGCGGCGGGGCTGCTGCTCGGGGTGGCGCTGGACGCGGCCACGGGCGATCCCCGGCGCGGGCATCCGGTGGCGGCGTTCGGCCGTACGGCGGCGGCGCTGGAACGGCGGATGTACGCCGACTCCAGGGCACGCGGAGCGGTCTACGCCGGAATCCTGGTCACCGGGGCCGCGATGGCCGGTGTCGCCGTCGAACGAGCGACCCGGGGGCGCTGTGCCCAGGTGGCGGTGACGGCTGCGGCGACCTGGGCGGTGCTCGGCGGTACGTCGCTGGGCCGGGAGGGCCGGGCCATGGCCAAAGCCCTCCAGGACGGAGACCTGGAGGCGGCCCGCGCCCGCCTGCCCCACCTGTGCGCCCGCAACCCGGCCGGCCTGGGGCCGAAGGAACTGGCCAGGGCCACGGTCGAGTCCGTCGCGGAGAACACCTCCGATGCCGTGGTCGCCCCGCTGGTGTGGGGAGCGGTGGCCGGTGTCCCGGGGCTGCTGGCCTATCGGGCGATCAACACGCTCGACGCGATGGTGGGCTACCGCAACGAGCGGTACGAGAGGTTCGGGTGGGCGTCGGCACGGTCCGACGACGTGGCCAACTGGGTGCCGGCCCGGCTGACCGCCCTGCTCACCGTGGCCTGCGCTCCGTTCGCGGGCGGGACGATGCGGCGCTCCCACGCAGTGATGCGGCGTGACGGCGCGGCGCATCCCAGTCCCAACGCCGGCCGGTGCGAGGCGGCCTTCGCCGGGGCGCTCGGCGTGCGGCTCGGCGGCACGAACGTCTACGGCGGGCGGGCCGAGCACCGCCCCGAACTGGGGGACGGCCCACCGCCGGAGGTCGATGACATCCGCCGGGCGGTCCGCCTGTCGACCGCCGTCGGGCTGGCCGCGGCCGCGGTGTGCGCGGCGGGCGCCTTGGCCGTACGACGCGGAGCGGCCGGCACTGGAACGCGACCAGGTTGACTTCCTCCCCTGCCTCAAGGCGGGGGTCTCCACGCTTCAAGGAGTCAGAGGAAAGACGCGGCCCCCGGAGAGGGCGCGTGGCCTGGAGCGCGGCGGAGGGCGAGCAGAGTGGACGGGTCGGCCCGAGCGGTCGGCCGAAGGGAAGTGGGGGCGTTCGGATGAGCGGGGCGTTGCTGGTCGCCGGGACGACCTCGGACGCGGGCAAGAGCGTCCTGACCGCCGGGCTGTGCCGGTGGCTGGTGCGGCAGGGGGTGAAGGTCGCCCCGTTCAAGGCGCAGAACATGTCGCTGAACTCGATGGTCACCCTGGACGGCGCGGAGATCGGCCGGGCTCAGGTGACGCAGGCGCAGGCGGCGCGGATCGAGCCCACCGCCCACATGAACCCCGTCCTGCTCAAGCCCGGCAGCGACCGCCGCAGCCAGGTGGTGGTGCTCGGCCGTCCGGTGGCGGACGTGGACGCGCTGGAGTACCGCGAGCACAAGGACCGGCTGCGGGACGTGGCGCTGGCCAGCCTGGAGCGGCTGCGCGCCGAGTACGACGTGGTGATCTGCGAGGGCGCGGGCAGCCCGGCGGAGATCAACCTGCGGGCCGGTGACATCGCCAACATGGGCCTGGCGCGGGCCGCCGGGCTACCCGTCCTGGTGGTGGGCGACATCGACCGCGGCGGGGTGTTCGCCGCGCTGTACGGGACGGTGGGGCTGCTGGAGCCCGCCGACCAGGCCCTCATCGCCGGATTCGTCATCAACAAGTTCCGGGGCGCGCAGGAACTACTGGCCCCGGGGCTGCAACAGCTGCAACGGCTGACCGGGCGCCCCACCTACGGCGTGCTGCCCTGGCTGGACGGCCTCCAACTGGACGTGGAGGACAGCCTGGGCCTGGACGTTCCGCTCCCCGCGGCGCCGGCCCCGCACGGGGCCGAGACACTGCGGGTGGCGGTCGTCCGGCTGCCACGGATCTCCAACTTCACCGACATCGATGCGCTGACCTGTGAGCCCGGCGTGTCGGTGCGGTACGCGACCACGCCCGGCGAGTTGGCCGACGCCGACCTGGTGGTGCTGCCCGGCTCGCGCGCCACCGTCTCCGACCTCGGCTGGCTGCGCGCCCGGGGGCTGGCCGACCAGATCGTACGGCGGGCCGCGGCGGGACGTCCGGTGTTGGGCATCTGCGGGGGCTACCAGATGCTCGCGGCGGAGATCGTCGACGAGGTGGAGTCCGCTGCCGGCCGGGTCGAAGGGCTGGGGTTGCTGCCCGTACGGGTGGAGTTCGCCGCAGACAAGACGCTGCGCCGTCCGTCCGGGGCCGCCTATGGCCACGACGTGCGGGCCTATGAGATCCATCACGGGATCGCGACGGTGGACGAGGGCGCCGAGCCGTTCCTGGACGGCTGCCGGGCGGGCGCGGTGTGGGGCACCACCTGGCATGGCGCGCTGGAGAACGATGGGTTCCGTCGGGCGTTCCTGCGAGAGGTCGCGGACCTGGCCGGGCGGGACTTCACCCCTGCCCCCGACGTGTCGTTCGGCGCGTTGCGCGAGGCCAGGCTGGACGCGCTCGGGGACATGGTGGAACGGCACCTCGACACCGCCGCGCTCTGGCGGCTGATCGAGCGGGGCGCCCCGCCCGGCCTGCCCGTAGTGCCCCCCGCGGGAGCCGATCTCGTCCCGTGAGGCGCACCGGCGGAACGACAGGCCGGAGGACCGGCGCACACCGTGGACCGGCCATGATGCCGGTAAGGTGATCGGTTTCAAGCCGAAAGCCGCAGGAGGATCGTGCATGAGGCAGCCCCGGCACAGCGCCGTCGCCCCACCGCAGACCGAGGCGCTCGCCCTGGTCGTCCCGGTGATGAAGGCCCGGGTGCCCGTGGAGATGCAGCTGGAGTTCCCGCTGCCCGCCACCGAGGTGCCGCTGGCCGAGCCGTTCGCCGGGAACCTGCTGGTCGGCTACGCGATCGACCGGGTGATCGACCGGGCGATCGACCGGCCCGAGGCGGAGGCCCCCGCCGAGACCTGCGCGCTAGAGCACATCGCGCCGCGGCACTGCGCCGAGCTGGGCGTGGAACCGCCGGAGCTGCGTGAACATGCCGTGGCCAACCTGCGCGTGCGGCGCCCGGACGTGTCGTTCAACTGGTACCCGGACGTGCGCGCGGTCTCGGTGACGGCGGGCGGCGACCTGGAGGCCGGGCTGGTCCTCGACGACGGCTTCGTGGACAAGCTCGCCCAGGACGTGGAGGGCGACCTGGTCGTGGCGATCCCCGCCCGGGACCTGTTCGTGGCCACCGGCACCGGCCACCCGGACGGCGTCGAGAAGCTCCGCTGGGTCGTCGACCAGATCTGGTCCGACGACCGCCGCCTGCCGCCCGAGGACGCCTCCGGCATCCCTCCCCACGGCCTGGCCCCCCAGCGCCCCCACCTCCTGCTGACCAGGGACCTGCTGGTACGGCGCGGAACGTCCTGGGAACTGTTCGCTTAGAGCGCGTTCCCCGCCTGGCGACAGTACGGAACGTGCTGTCACACGTCGGCCGGCCGGGTACGGGGCGTTCGGGGGTGTTCGCTCACAGCCTGTTCCGCTGAGAACGGAATCGCGCCTGTCCGGTGCGTGCGCTCCCTGAGACTGGCTTGGGAGGACGCCACCGCCAGGGAGGGGACTTGGGCGAGCATGTGGCCTTCTGGGTCGACCACGACTACGACCGGGAACGTGCCGTCACGGGCCTGAGCCGCTACGGCGAGCACGTGCGCCGCAACGTGGCCGATTTCGCCGAGAGCTGGGGGGACATCGCTCCGGTGACGTTCGCCTGCACGGCCTGGCGGCTGGCCACCGTGCCCTCGCTGACGCCGGGATATGTCCGCTGGCACCGCCGGGTGTGGAAGGCGACCTGTACCCGTAACGCCTGGGACGGCAGCCTGACCGCGCACATCAAGCTGGTGTCGCCGCCGCCCGCCGAGCTCACCGCCTCTCGCGAGTGGTGGCGCGACCGGGGCTGGCGGGGGTGGCCGCAGGTGTTCGGGCAGTTCCTGAAACCCTCCGACGAGGAGCTCAGCAAAAGCCCCCACCTGCGCACCACCCTGCTGGTGGACGCCCCCGTCCCGCTCGACCACCTCCCCGCCGCGCCCGAAGGCCCGGACGCCGACTTCGAGGAGACGGCCCGCCACGCGGTCGCCGTCATGGTCAAGGAGCTGAACGAGCTGATCAACCCCATCATCCGCCGCCTGGAGTAGAACGCCGCCCCGGCCGACCGGCCCGAAGGACCATGCCCCGCCGCATCCGGAGGGCGGCACACCGGCGGGGAGAAAGCATCGACCTGCCATGCGCAAAACGGATATCCGCGTGCATGATGGTCGCATGAGCGATGATCGACAGCAGCCGGCCGAGACGAAGCGGTGGCGGGCCCTGCCCCCGCGCACACCGCTGGAGGACCTGGTCGCCGAACAGGAGGTCCCGCCCCTTCCCCAGGCCATCGCCGATCCCGGCCCCACGAAGCTCGACGAGGCCACCCGCTACCCGGTCTGACCGCCGAGGACCTCGTCCGCCGAACCGGGCACGCCGGCTCGCCGCCGCGAAGCCGATCCCGGGCTGCCTGCGACGGCCGTACGGCGTCGATGTCCTCGGGCCTGACGTGGTGCTCGCCGTGAAGGGCCTGGAACTGCAGTGATCTGGTCGTCTACGTGCCGGCCTTCAGGCACAGCAAGGGTGTCCGCTTGGCGGTGCGGGCCGTTGACGTGGTGACGGTGAGGCGGTGCCGGATCAGCGCGGGCCGTAGGCTGGCGGTGATTTCGGCGGCCTTGGCGGCAGAGGGCGGCTCGTAGAACAGGTAGAGAGCACCACCCGGATTCAGGACCCGAACGAGGCGGTCCAGTTCGGTGGCGGGGTCACGGACCCAGAAGTGGTTGACGTTGACGGCGAAGATCTTGTCGAAGCACCGGTCGTCGAGGTCCGCGGTCTCCAGGTCGATGTGCTCGAAGGCCGCCCTGCCCGCGGCGACGTGCTCGGCGTTGCGTCGCACGGCGGCCTCGATCGCCGTCGCCGAACGGTCGATGGCCGTGATGTGCCCGCCGTCCAGCCGGGGGCAGACGAGCGCGACGGCCACCCCGCGCCCGCAGCCGATCTCCAGCAGCCGATCGCCGGGCCGCACCTCCAAGGTCTCCACCGCCCAGGTCAGCCGCTCGGGCACCGCAACGCTCGCCATGCTCCGCACTGTAGGGACCGGGGGTGACGAAATGACCCGGGGCAGCGGCCGGGTTCATGCTCCGCTCTCTGTGCGCGGTGCCACGGGTGGGTGACCGGTCGCAGGACGCGCCCTGCCCCGGCGGGCCACTGCGGGCCGGTGTTGCCTAGACTGCCGGGCGACGGCAGGGGAGGAACCCGGTGAGAATCCGGGGCTGTCCCGCAACTGTGACCGGGGAGCGTTCCCCCGCAGGTGGCCACGGCGGTGACGCTGGAAGGCCGGGGGAGACGCGGTGATCCGGGAGCCAGGAGACTGCCCGCCGTCGCCGACCGCTTCACTCGATGCCGGGGCGCGGAACCCCGGGGGAGGCGCCCGATGCGCGTACTGCTGCTGTCCACGGCCGACACCGAGCTGCTCGCCGCCCGCGCGGCGCGGGCCGGGTATGTGACCGCCAATCCGGTGCGGGTGGAGCCTACGGAGCTGCCCGCGCTGACCGAGGGCGTGGACGTGGTGGTCGTCCGGCTGCTGGGGGGCCGCAAGACGTGGCCGGAGGGGATCGAGGCGCTGCGGGCCACCGGGCTGCCGCTCGTTCTGCTGGGCGGGGAGGCCGACCCGGACGCCGAGCTGATGGCGCTGTCGACCGTTCCGGCGGGGGTCGCCGCCGAGGCGCTGGACTACCTGCGCGAGGGCGGGGTGGCCAACCTGCGGGAGCTGGCCCGTTTCCTGTCGGACACGGTGCTACTGACCGGCGAGGGGTTCGAGCCGCCGGTCGCGATGCCCTCGTACGGGGTGCACGGCGAGCGGCCCTGGCACGACGGCAGGCCCACGGTGGGAGTGGTCTTCTACCGGGCGCACGAGCTGTCGGGCAACACCGCGTTCGTGGAGACGCTGTGCGAGGCCGTCGAGCGGCGCGGCGGCAACGCGCTGCCGGTCTTCTGCGGCTCCCTGCGCGGCGCCGACCAGGGGCTGCTGGACCTGCTGGGCCGGGCCGACGCGCTGGTCGCGACGGTGCTGGCGGCCGGCGGCGCGGTCGCCTCGGCGGCCGGCGCGGGGGGCGACGAGGACGCCTGGGACGCCGGGGCGCTGGCCGCGCTGGACGTGCCGGTGATCCAGGGGCTGTGCCTGACCACCTCCAGGGCGACGTGGGAGGCGTCGGACGCGGCGCTGTCGCCGATGGACGCGGCGATGCAGGTGGCGATCCCCGAGTTCGACGGCCGACTGATCTCGGTGCCGTTCTCGTTCAAGGAGGAGGGCCCCGACGGCATCCCCGTGTACGAGGCCGATCCAGAGCGGGCCGCGCGGGTCGCCGGGATCGCGGTGCGGCACGCCAGGCTGCGGCACCGGCCCGCCGCCGAACGCCGCGTCGCCGTCGTGCTGTCGTCGTACCCGACCAAGCACTCGCGGGTGGGCAACGCCGTCGGGCTGGACACTCCCACCTCGGCGGTGCGGCTACTGCGCCGCATGGCCGAGGCGGGCTACGACCTCGGCGACGACCACACCCTCTGGCAGGACCCCGGCAGCGGCGACGCCCTCATCCATGCGCTGATTGCGGCGGGTGGCCACGACGTGGAGTGGCTGACCGAGGAGCAACTGCGGCAGGCGCCCGCCCGCGTCCCCCTGAAGACCTACGAGCAGTGGTTCGCCGCCCTGCCGGACGAGCTGCGCGAGGGCATCCGGGAGCATTGGGGCGAGCCGCCCGGCGAGCTGTACGTGGACACCTCAGGAGAATCAGAGGACATCGTGCTGGCCGCGCTGCGGTTCGGCAACGTGGTGCTGATGATCCAGCCGCCCCGGGGCTTCGGGGAGAACCCGATCGCGATCTACCACGACCCGGACCTGCCGCCGTCCCACCACTACCTGGCCGCCTACCGCTGGCTGGACGCCGAGTTCGGCGCGGACGCGGTGATCCACCTGGGCAAGCACGGCACGCTGGAGTGGCTGCCGGGCAAGGGGCTGGGGCTGGCCGCCGGCTGCGCGCCCGACGCGGTGCTCGGCGACCTCCCGCTGGTCTACCCGTTCATCGTCAACGACCCCGGTGAGGGCACCCAGGCCAAGCGGCGCGGGCACGCCACCGTCGTCGACCACCTGGTGCCGCCGATGGCCCGCGCCGACACCTACGGCGACCTGGCCAAGCTGGAGCAACTGCTGGACGAGTACGCCACCGTGCAGGCGCTCGACCCGGCCAAGCTCCCGGCGGTACGGGCACAGATCTGGACGCTGATCCAGGCCGCGCAGCTCCACCACGACCTGCACACCGAGGAGATGCCGGGCGAGGAGGAGTTCGACGACTTCCTGCTGCACGTCGACGGCTACCTGTGCGAGATCAAGGACGTGCAGATCCGCGACGGGCTGCACATCCTCGGCCAGGCGCCCGAGGGCGAGGCCCGCGTCAACCTGATCCTGGCGGTCCTGCGCGCCACCCAGGTCTGGGGCGGCCAGGCCGGGGCGTTCCCCGGCCTGCGCGCCCTGCTGGCCCGTATGTACGACGTGGACGAGAAGGAACTGCTGACCGAGCCCGGCCGCAGGGTGCACATCCGGCCCGGCCCGGACGGCGAGGAGAACCCCGACACCGCCCCGCCGGGGACGATCCCCGTCCCGTACCGGCTCGCCGTCCACCACGCCCGCTGGCCCGAGCCGCCGCGCACCGCCTCCGACGTCGTCGACATCCTGGAGGGGCTGGCCCGCGCAGTCGTCGAGGCCATGGAGGAGCACGACTGGGACACCTCCGCGCCCATCCTCGACGAGGTCTGCGGCAGGGTGCTGGAGGCGCCCGGCCAGTGGATGGAGGACCTGCTGCGCTTCGCCTCAGGGGAACTGGTCCCCCGGCTGGCGGCCACCTCCGGGGAGATCGACGCGGTGCTGCACGCCCTCGACGGTGGCCACGTCCCCGCCGGGCCGTCCGGCTCGCCCACCCGCGGGCTGGTCAACGTGCTGCCGACCGGCCGCAACTTCTACTCCGTGGATCCCAAGGCGATCCCGTCCCGCAACGCCTGGGACGTCGGCGTCGCGCTGGCCGACTCGCTGATCAAGCGGCACCTGGACGACACCGGCGAGTACCCCTCCAGCGTGGGCCTGACCGTCTGGGGGACCAGCGCGATGCGCACCCAGGGCGACGACATCGCCGAGGTGCTGGCGCTGATCGGCTGCCGCCCGGTGTGGGACGACGCCTCCCGCCGGGTCACCGGCTTCGAGGTCGTCCCCCTGGCGGAGCTGGGCCGGCCCCGCATCGACGTGACGCTGCGCATCTCCGGTTTCTTCCGGGACGCGTTCCCCCACGTCATCGGGCTGCTCGATGACGCCATCGCGGCGGTCGCCGCGCTGGAGGAGCCCACCGACCGCAACTACCTGCGGGCGCACGCCCTGGAGGACCAGGCCCGGCACGGCGACTGGCGGCGGGCCACCACCCGGATCTTCGGCTCCAAGCCGGGCGTGTACGGGGCGGGGCTGCTGCCGCTGATCGACGCCCGCAACTGGCGCGACGACCACGACCTGGCCGAGGTGTACGCGGTGTGGGGCGGCTACGCCTACGGGCGGGGCCTGGACGGCCGCCAGGCCCGCCCTGACATGGAGGCCGCGTTCCGGCGGATCTCGGTGGCGGCCAAGAACGCCGACACCCGCGAGCACGACATCGTCGACTCCGACGACTACTTCCAGTATCACGGCGGCATGGTCGCCATGGTCCGGTCGTTGACCGGCGCCAATCCGGCCGCCTACGTCGGCGACTCGGCGGTGCCCGACCAGGTGCGGACCCGTACGCTGGCGGAGGAGACGCACCGGGTGTTCCGCGCCCGGGTCGTCAACCCGCGCTGGATCGCGGCGATGCGGCGGCACGGCTACAAGGGCGCGTTCGAGCTGGCCGCCACCGTGGACTACCTGTTCGGGTACGACGCCACGGCCGGGGTCGTGGACGACTGGATGTACGAGACCCTCGCCAAGGAGTACGTCTTCGACGCCGAGAACCGCGAGTTCATGAACAGGTCCAACCCGTGGGCGCTGCGCGGCATCACCGAACGCCTGCTGGAGGCCGCCGACCGGGGCCTGTGGGCCGAGCCGGACCCGGCCGTCCTGGACCGGCTGCGCGCGACCTACCTCGAACTCGAAGGAGACCTGGAGGCGGGACAGTAGCCTGACCGGCCCCCGGACGCCAGGTTGATGTCCGGATCCGGACAGTGCCGATCGGCCGGGATCTGTTGCCGGACGGGCCCTGCGGCCCGTCATAATCCCGGCGCACCGCACGGCGCGGTCGCGTGAAGGAGGGCCGCTGCCATGGCATCGGAGTCTGCGGGAAAACGGCTCGCCCGGGTCCCGGTGAAGCGTCTGGCGATCGGCCTTGTGGCCGCGTTCGCCCTCGGCGTCGCGGTGACGTTGCAGGTGCGCAACTGGCATGCGCTGGGCGTGGAGTCCGGGGGCTCGTGCGGGAGCGGCGAGGGCGTCAGCTACGGGAACTGCCCGCGCGGCAGCACGCTCATGCTGACCCTGTCGTTCCTGTCCCTGATAGTCACCGTGCCGGTGGCGTTCGTCGCGCTGGTCAGCGGGTTGAAGGCCAGGCTCGGCCTGCCGGTGCTGGCGGTCGCGGCGCTGCTGGGCGTCGTCCCCGGCCAGCTGCTCTTCGGCTGGCTGCACGGCGACGTCCTGGAGACGGCCTGGGCGGCGGCCCGGGAGCGGCCCTCCGGAGTCCAGGGCGAGGGAAGCTGGCTGCACGGCTCCACCGTGATCCGGGCCCGTTTCGACCGGCTGTCGGCCTACGACCTGGCCACCGGGGACGTCCGCTGGGTCTACCACGTGCCCGCCCCGCAGGTGCTGTGCGCGATGAGCCGTGGCGCCGACGGCGGCGTCGGCCTGGTCGGGTACGGCAAGGAGAACGACATGTGCTCCCAGGTCGCCGCGGTCAACCTGTCGAACGGGCGGGCATTGTGGACCAAGGACCTGGCCGCCGCTGCGACGGAGGAGTACCTGCGGGGGCTGCCGCCGCAGACCAGAGAGCAGTACAGACGGCCGGGTGGGCTCACGGTGCCCCTGTCCCTGCCGAGGGGGACGACCCCGGACATGGTGGCGGTGGCCGGTGACGTGGCGGTCGTGCAGACCGACCGTCTGCTGCAGGGATTCGGCCTGCGTGAAGGCGAGAAGAGCTGGGAGCGGCAGGCGGACGAGCGTTGCCGTTTCGACGACGTGGCCGGCGGCGCGGGCCAGTTCCTGGTCGAGGTCACCTGCGCGGAGGCCGCGCCGAAGTTGTGGGCCGTGGACCCTGCCGACGGCAAGACCCGCTGGGAGGTCCCGGTGCCGATCCGCAGCACCTCCGCCAACGTCACCCTGCTGTCGGCCTCGCCCGCCGTCGCGCACGTACGGGAGGGAGGGCAGCGGGGGATCGACGTTGTGGTGTCGCTCGACCAGAGCGGCCGTATCCTCGCCACCGTCGAGATCGACGACGGGCACCGGCGGCTGAACACCAGCGACGCCGGCTTCGACGCCGCGCCGGTCCGCGGGCTGATGGTCCAGGGCGACCTGCTCGTCGCCTCGGCCCAAAAGGACAGGGGCCGCAACGACCTGCAGGCGTACGGGCTCGGCGACGGCAGGCTGCGCTGGTCCACGCGGGTGGAGGACATCGAGGCCGTCCAGGCCGAGCGGGACCGGGTCCTGGTCCTCGTCGACGGCCCCCGGGCTCCTGACCTGCTCTCCCTGTCACTGCGCGACGGCAGGGCCACTCACCTCGGGGTGACCCGCTTCCGCTGGCTGACGTCCGACGTGGCGCTGTACTCCCAGGGCGGCCGGTACGTGGTCGTCTCCGAGGACGCCACGTCCGTGGACGCCTTCCCGGTCGCCGTCCTAAGGGTGAAGTGACCTAGTCTGACCCCTACGCGCGCGGAGGGAGCTGCCTGTGGACGTGTCGGTGGACGTGCTCGGTCCCGAGTACGAGGCGATCGTGCTGCCGATGGGGAAGGACTCCGAAGGGGAGGTCGTCGCCACGCTGGTGCGGCGGCGGTGCACCGACCCGTCACGGCGGGCCGTGCTGTACGTGCACGGGTTCGTGGACTATTTCTTCCAGAAGCACCTGGCCGACTTCTACGTGGCGCGCGGGTTCGACTTCTACGCGCTGGACCTGCGCAAGTACGGCCGTTCGCTGCTGCCGCACCAGACGCCGAACTTCGTCCACAGCCTGAGCGAGTACTTCGCCGAGATCGACGAGGCCGTGCGGATCGTCCGGGAGGAGGACGGGCACGATGTGCTGCTGGTCAACGCCCACTCGACCGGCGGGCTGACCACCGCGCTGTGGGCCGACCGGGTCACGGGGCGCGGCCTGGTGCAGGGGCTGTTCCTCAACAGCCCGTTCTTCGACATGAACATCCCCCCGGCGGTCCGGGTGGCGGGCGACGTGTTCTCCAAGGTGCTGCGGGCGCGCTGGCCGAAGGCCAAGCTGCCGGCGCCCCCGGCCGGGGTGTACGCCCGCAGCCTGCACTGCGACCACGACGGTGAGTGGGAGTTCAACCTGGAGTGGAAGCCGCTGTACGGGTTCCCGGTGCGGGCGGCCTGGCTGGCGGCCATCCGGCGGGGCCAGGCGCGGCTGCACGCGGGTCTGGACATCGACGTGCCGGTGCTGGTGATGGCCTCCACCCGTAGCGCCCGGGGCAGGGCCGCGGCGGCCGCGGTGTCCAGCGCGGACGTCGTGCTGGATGTGCAGCAGATCGCCCGGTGGGCGCCCCGGCTCGGCCCGCATGTGACGCTGGTGCGGGTCGAGGGCGGGGTGCACGATCTGGTGCTGTCCGCCAAGCAGGCTCGTGACCAGGTGTTCGACGAACTGGACCGGTGGATGCGCGGCTACTTGCCCTCGCCGCCCAGCACGTAGTCGTCGAAGCGGGCCACCAGGGTGGGGTCCTTGGTGGACGGCCGGCCCGCGACGAGCCCGATCCGGTCCACCGGCAGGGGCGGCCGGTCGTGGTCGGTCACCTCGGCCATTCGCTTGCCGTTCACCCAGAGGGTGAGGGTCATCCGGTCCTCCCCCTGGGCGCAGCGGGCCGTCACCCGGTTGAACGCCTTCGGGTCGATCGTGGCCTTGCCCGCGGTCCCGATCTCCAGCCCGCGGTCCTTGGTCACCTTGCGGATCCGGGCCGTGCCGTCGCGTCGTAGCAGCAGCTCGTACCACAGGTCCTCACGGCCGCAGTACAGGCCGCCCTCGGCCTGGGCGCCCTCGGAGTCGACCCGGACCTTGACCTCGGCGACGATCGACTCCGGCAGCTTCTCGGCGGGGACCGGGGTCTGGGACGCCTTCGAGGTGTCGATGACCGAGTCGACCGGCAGGGTGTAGTAGCCGTCCTTGTAGCGGTCCTTGAAGACGCCCTGGTCCCATCCGGACTGCGGGTCGTTGAAGTTGTCGTCGAGCAGCATCGTCGGCAGCTCGGACGTCTTCGGCGCGCCGTCGCCGGGCCGGAGGGTGAACCAGGCGGCCGCTCCGGCGGCCAGGGCCGCCGCCGCGAGCACGGCGACGCCCCCGAGGACCGGCCCCCGCCGTCGTCCGGTGCGCGGTGACACGTGGTCGGCGCGGGTGGGTTCCCCCGATCCGCCGGGGGACGGGTGCGCGATGCCGCCAGGGCCATCCGGGAGCGCGTGCGTGCCCCCGTTCGGGGACGGACGCGCGGCCTCGTCCGGTCGCCCGGGGACGACATGGGCCCCGCCGGGCGACCCGCCCGGCGGAACGGATGCGGCGGCGAGGTGAGCGGGGCCGTGCCAGGCCGCCTGGACGGTCTCGGCCAGCCGGGCCGGGTCGGGCTGCTCCTGGCCGACCAGCCGGGCCAGCAGGTCCCCGGTGGTGGGGCGGTTGCGCGGGTCCTTGTCGAGTGCGGCGGTGACCAGGCCGCGCAGCATCGGGTCCAGGCCGTCCAGCCTCGGCTCCTCGTGCGCGACCTTGTAGAGGATCTCCGGGAGGGTGGCGCCGGCGAACGGCGCCCGTCCGGTGCCCGCGTAGGCGATCACGCAGCCCCACGAGAAGATGTCGGAGGCGGGGGTGACCGGCTCGCCGCGGAGCAGTTCCGGCGGCAGGTAGCTGGGCGTGCCGACGAACTGGCCGGTACGGGTGGGGCCGTCCACCGCGTCCAGTGCACGGGCGATGCCGAAGTCGATGACCCGCGGGCCGGTGGCCGACAGCAGCACGTTGGCGGGCTTGAGGTCGCGGTGCACGATGCCCGCCCCGTGGATGGCCGCCAGCGCGGTCGCCACCCCGACGGCCAGGCCCTCCAGGTCCGAGCCCGGCAGCGGGCCACGCTCGGCCACGGCGCGTTCCAGGCTGGGGCCCTCGATGAACTCGGTGACGACGTACAGCGGGTCGCGGTCCAGTTCGGCGTCCAGGACCGGGGCGGTGCAGAAGCGGCGGACCTGGCGGGCGGCGGTGACCTCGCGCCGGAACCGTTCCCGGAACGCCGCCTCCCCGGCCAGTTCCCGGTTGATGACCTTGACGGCGACGCGCCGGCCGGCGGCGTCCTGACCGAGCAGGACGGTGCCCATGCCGCCGCGGCCCAGTCTGCCCAGCAGCCGGTAGGAGCCCAGTTCCCGGGGGTCTTCCGGGTGCAACGCGTTGCCATGGGATCCGGCGTGGGTGGTCATCTCGGTCCTGGGGTCGACTGCCTGGCCAGGGCCACCATAGCGGGACGGATCTCCCGTCTGGGGACGGTTCGCCCGTGCCTGCCGATCCCGGGAACGCGCCCGGCGCGCGCTCCGTCTGCGTTACGACGAAAACACGTGGTCCGAACCGCTATTGTCCCGTTGGGACCGGTTGATCGATTTGACCGGGTGCCTTGTCGGCAGTGAGCGGGTCATCCTTGAGGCGGAGTTACCGAATGTCGCCGTTTCCTTGCGGTGCGCCACCTGGCGTCGACTGCTCGCACAGGCGAGGCGGTTGATCGGGTGGCGGTGGTCGGGGCGCGGGAGATGGCCGACGCGCGGCGGCATCATCTCGCCGCGCTGGCATATGAGATTGAGGCTCGTGGGCTGAGCTGGCGGCTGGCCGGGCCGGGCGAGTCGGTGCTGCACGTGGCCAACCCGGTGACCCGGCGGCAGGTGATGGTGGTCGCCATGCCGACCGGGGACGGCTGGTTCTACCTATGGGCCGGGGGCGGCATGGGGGACGTCACGCAGCCCGCCCGCGCGGCCGACCAGATAGCCCGCATGCTGGGCTGACCGGTGCCCTCGGCCGGGTGACCGCGACGGGCCGGGTGTCGGGCCGGTGTTTGCGGCCCCGCCCCTGGGCTTCCTAGACTGCCCTGCGAACGTATGTTCGAAGGAGAGCCGCATGCCTTCCCCCGTGCGGCACTCGTCCGGAGCTATGAGGCCGTGCGGGCGGGACGCCCCTCTCGGGCGGTCCCGGGCGTCCCGGCCTCGGAGGCGGGGCAGGCGGATGGCGCGGGTGTTCGGGGATCCGATCGAGGTCGTGGTGGCCTGCGGGCGGCCGGTCGAGTTCACATGGCGGGGGCGGCCGCACCGCGTGCTGCGCGTACTGGAGCACTGGATCACCACCCGGAACTGGTGGAACGAGCAGCACACCGGCGACCCGTTCTGGGAGAACCCCGGAGAACGCGAGTTCTGGAAGGTTGAGGCATCCTGCGGCGACGAACTCGTGCTCTGCGAACTGCGCCACGAGTCGGCCGCCGACGCCTGGACGCTCTCGCGGAGAGGGGCCTGAAGGGACACCCTCCCGGACCCGCGCGTCGCAATGCCCTTACTCGGGGCATTGTGCGGGCGTGACCTTCTCGGCGCCGCGTGGGCGGCCGATTTGGTTTCGTCGGCAGATTATCTACTAGCGGAACGATCCGGGTATCGTGGTGTCATGCTCACCACGTCCGCCGCCCCGGTTCGTACCGTCCCCGATCTCGCCGCCCTGCTCAACCATGCCGGCCATGTGCTCCACACTCGGCTGGCGGCGGCGCTGGACGAGATCGACGTCACGCCGCGCGCCATCTGCGTGTTGATACACGCCATGGAGGCCGAGCGGACCCAGGCGGAACTGGCGGAACTGGCGGATCTGGACAAGACCACGATGGTGGTGACGGTCGACGCCCTGGAGAAGGCAGGGCTGGCCGAGCGGCGGACCTCCAGCACCGACCGGCGCGCCCGGATCGTCTCGGTCACCGAGGCCGGGGCGCGCAAGGCGCGGGCGGGAGTGGAGATCGTGGACGCCGTCCATCGGGGGGTGCTGGAGGCGCTGCCGGAGGAGGAGCGGGAGGTGTTCGTCAGCGCTCTGGAACGGCTGGTCGCCGGGCATCTGGCGGTGCCCGCCGAGAGTGGCCGGCCGGTGCGACGGGCCCGGACGGCCCGAAAGTAGTCCGCAAGAAGATAAATCCATAGAGGATCGTCTACAACAAAACTATCTGCTACGGTCTCTCCTGTGCGACGAACACAGGAGACGACCATGTCCTCGACCCCGCCGGGCGGCCGGTCCCGCCGGCTCGCCCTGGTGCTGCTCTGCGCCGGAATGATGATGATCATCCTGGACGGCACGATCGTGACCGTGGCGCTGCCGGCCGTCCAGTCCGACCTGGGCCTGTCCGCCTCCGGGCTGGCCTGGGTGGTCAACGCCTACCTGATCGCCTTCGGCGGACTGCTGCTGCTGGCCGGCCGGCTCGGCGACCTGGTCGGCCGCAAGCGCGTGTTCCTGGCCGGGCTGGCGCTGTTCACGCTGGCCTCGCTGCTGTGCGGGCTGGCCACCACCCCGGCGATGCTGATCGCCGCCCGGTTCGCCCAGGGGGTGGGCGGCGCGCTGGCCTCGGCGGTGAGCCTGGGCATGATCGTGCTGCTGTTCCCCGAGCCGCGCGAGCGGATGCGGGCGATCGGCGCCTACAGCTTCGTCGGCGCCGCCGGGGCCTCGCTCGGGCTGGTGGCCGGCGGCGTGCTCACCGACGCGCTCGGCTGGCACTGGATCTTCTTCGTCAACGTGCCGATCGGGGTCCTCGCCGGGACGCTGGCGGCGCGGGTGCTGGTCGCCGACCGGGGGATCGGGCTCGGCCGGGGCGCCGACGTGCTGGGCGCCCTGCTGGTCACCGGCGGGCTGATGATCGGCGTCTACGCGATCGTGGAGACCGAACGGCACGGCTGGACGTCGGCGCGCACCCTGGGCACCGGCGCGCTGTCGCTGGCGCTGCTGGCCGCCTTCGTGCTCCGCCAGAGCCGGGCCGCCCAGCCGCTGCTGCCGCTGCGGGTCTTCCGCTCCCGCAACGTCTCCGGCGCCAACCTGGTCCAGGCTCTGGTGGTCGCCGGGATGTTCGGCTTCCAGTTCGTCATGGCCCTCTACCTGCAGCGGGTCCTCGGCTATGAGGCGGCGCGGACCGGCTGGGCGATGTTCCCCATCGCCGCGGTGATCGGCGTCCTGACGCTGTTCGTCACCGCCCGGCTCATCGCCCGCTTCGGGGCGCGGGCCGTGCTGGCGGCGGGCCTACTGCTGATCGCCGCCGGGCTGACGCTGCTCACTCAGGTGCCGGAGGACGCCCGGTACGTGCCGGACCTGCTGGTCCCGATGATGCTGGCGGCCGCCGGGGCCGGGCTGGCGCTGCCCTCGATGGCCGGGCTGGGCATGTCCGGGGCCACCGAGCAGGACTCCGGGGTCGTCTCCGGCCTGTTCAACACCACCCAGCAGATCGGCGCGGCGCTCGGCTCGGCCACCCTGCTCACCCTGGCGGCCGGACGGGCGGACGGGCTGCGCGCCCAGGGCGAGTCCGCCGCGGCGGCGCTGACCGGCGGCTACCACCTGGCATTCGGCATCGGCGCGGGCCTGGCCGCCCTGGCATTGATCGTCGCCCTCGCCGTGCTGCGCACCGAGCCTGCAGCCCCCACCCTGCAACCCCAACCGGAACCGGAGCCTCGCCGAGTCGGCGCCTGATCCCAGCCGCCCGGTGGAGCCCACCCGTCAGGTGCCCTGCGGCTCCAGTGGGGGCCAGTGCTTCGCCAGGTGGGTGCGCGGGTCCGGCCGTTCTGTGGAATCCGTCCGGGCAGGATTTGCGGAACCCGTCCAGTGGGACCCGTTCGGCGGAACTCACGTGGTGGGATCCGTTCGGTGGAACGCGTCCGGAAGAACGGCTTGTGCCCGGTCCACGGCGTGGACCGGGCACAAGCCGTTTGGCGGAAGCGGGTCAGGCGGCCAGGGGGCGGCCGACCTGGAGGCGGGTGATCTGGAAGACGGTCACCATGCACAGTGCGGCGGCCAGCGCCTGGCAGGCCGTCGCCGCGACCCCCAGATGGACGCTGAACCGGGCCTCGGCCAGGCTGGCGACCCCGCCGGGGAACGCCTGGGCCAGCCCGATCGCCGCCAGTACGCTGGCCCACCAGACGGTCACCACCGCGCCCACCGCGTGCCGGCCCGCCGAGCTGAACCGGCCGCTGCTGATCCACAGGTCGTGCACGATCCGGGGCGGCAGCCACAGGTTGATCACCGGCACCACCCAGCCGAGGACCACCCAGCCGCTGCGGTAGGGGCGGGGGCCGGACGCCTGCCGGTAGGCCCGCCACAGCCAGGCCAGGTACAGCACCCCGGTGATCCCGGCCAGCACCGCCGAGACGGTAAAGACATCAGCGTAGGGGGCCAGCGCCCGGCCGGTGGCCCCGGCGTCGTAGCCGTCCCGGGTGAGTTCGGCCAGCGGGCGGTCCAACCGCAGCAGGCTGATCCCGGAGCCGAGGGCGATGAAGGCGTTGAAGCCCAGCAGCATGAACACCGCCACACCGATGGCCCGGAAGTCGCGCCGCCGGGCCCAGGCGCCACAGGCCGGGCAGCGGGCGACCTCGGTGGGGATGATGTCGCCGCACAGCGCACACGGCATTGGCCACCTCCGGAAGTCTTTGCGGCCATTTCAAGCAGATGCTACGTAGGTTTGACGGTCGTCGCGGCCCGGCCGTTCAGACGATCAACGCGGCCAGCCCGTACGTCAGCGCCGCCGTCCCGGCCAGCCAGGCCACCAGCCAGGTCAGGCCGCCGGAGGCGGGGTCGGTCAGCCGCCGCGGACGGCCCAGTGTGGCCAGCGACAGCGCCCACCACTCGGCGGTCAGCGCGATCAGCGTGTACAGCAGTCCGTAGCCGAGGATCGCGTTGACCAGCAGCGCGCCGAACGGGGTGAGTGCGTGCGCGGTCAGCGCCGCCGTCCGCGCCGTCTCCGCCGGTCCGCGACCCAGCCCGGCGGCGGCCAGCAGCCAGCCGGCACCCGCGAGGACCAGCAACGCCGTCAGCGTCAACGGACGATCCCCGACTCCCACGCCCAGGCCGCGACCTCCACCCGGTTCCGGGCCGCCAGCTTGCGCTGCACGCTGCCCAGATGGGTCTTGACCGTGGACAGCGACACGTACAGTTCCCCAGCGATCTCGTCGTTGGTCCGGCCCCGCGCCACCAGCCGGACGACCTCCAGTTCGCGGCCGGTGAGCGGCTCGTGGGGCCGGCGCGCCGGCGGCCGGGGCCGGGTCAGATGCTCCAGCAGCCGTACCGTCACCGAGGGGGACACCAGCGTGTCGCCCTTCACCGCCGCGCGCACCGCCTCGACCAGCAGCGCGGGCCCGCCGTCCTTGAGCAGGAATCCCACCGCGCCGCCGCGCAGCGCTCCGTACACGTACTCGTCCAGGTCGAACGTGGTGACGATCACCACCCGCAGCGGATCGGGCACCTGCGGCCCGGCCAGCAGTCGGGTGGCCGCCAGTCCGTCCAGCCGCGGCATCCGGATGTCCAGCAGGCTCACGTCCGGGCGCAGCCGGCGGGCCAGTTCGACGGCCTCCGCCCCGTCGGCGGCCTCGGCCACCACCCGCATGCCGGGCTGCGCATCGATGATCATCCGGAAGCCGGCCCGGACCATCCGCTGGTCGTCGGCGATCAGCACGCGGATCATCGCGCCATCATCCCAGCCCACGCCCCTGCCCGTTCCTCCAGCGCCCTCCAGGCCACGGGAGATCGGGACACGGACAGAAACGCCCTCGCCCCCCAGCCGTCCACCGGACCTGGTTGGGTGTGTGGCCGGTTGCCGGACGTGCGTGTCCGTTTGGCTGCGGTGTCGGGCAGAGGGAGGAAGTCAGGGCACGGGCAGGAAGGCCACGACCTCCCAGCCGCCCACCGGGCTCGGTCCGGCGTGCAGTCGGCCGCCGAGCGCATGTACCCGTTCGGCCAGTCCCGTCAGGCCGTAGCCGCCGCCGGGCAGCCGGCGGCCTCCGCCCCGGCCGTCGTCGCGTACCGCGATCTCCACTCCCTCAGGGAAGCGCCGGACGCTGACGTGTACGGCGGTTGCGTCGGCGGCGTGCTTGCGGGCGTTGGTCAACGCCTCCTGCACGATCCGGTGCGCGGACGTGGCCACCTCCGGGGGCAGCCCGCGCACCCCGGGGTCCACCACGAGGGAGGCGGGCGGGTCGTTGAACCCGGCGACCAGCTCCTCCAGCCGGTCCAGGTCTCCGACGGGGCGGGTACGGCCGCCGTGCGCGTGCCCGTCGGGAGAGGTGTCCCCGTCGTCGCGCAGCAGGCCCACCATGCGCCGCATCGAGGTCAGCGCCTCGGTGCCCGCCTTCTCGATGCCGCCGAGCATCGCGTCCAACTGCTCGGGGGTCTGCGCGGCCCCCGAGCCGGCCGCGAACCGGGCGGCCTGGGCCTGTACGACGATCCCGGTGACGTGGTGGGCGACGAAGTCGTGCAGGTCCCGGGCGAGCTCCAGCCGTTCGTCCCGGCGGGCGTCGGTGATGGTCCGCGCCCGCCGCGCGTCCAGCGCCCGCAGGTAGAGGCCGATGCAGACGGCGGTCACCAGCAGCCCGGCCAGCGGGATCGACGCCGCCACCGCGAACATCGGAGAGGCCCGTAGCGGCATCACCGCCAGTGCCAGCGCGGGCAGCGGCGCCAGCAGCGGAACGCGGTGCGCCGGGGCCCGCCACACCATCCGTACCAGCAGCACCACCAGCCCCGGCCCCTCCACGACCATGGCCGGGCTCAGCGCGGGGGCGCTCGGCTGCACCAGCAGGACGGTCACCACGACGGACGCGCCGGACGCGGCCACCGTCCAGATGGCCGTTCCCCGGACGCTGACCGCTCCGAACGCGGCCACTCCGGCCGCGACGACCAGCCCCAGCCGGACCGGTGACGGGCCGACGAGCAGCAGGCACAACAGCAGGAAGAACCCGGACAGCCCCCGCACCGCGGCCCGGACCAGCACCCCGCCGCAGGAGTGGATCCGCTCCAGCGCGTCCTCCTGAACGACCACCCCGCTGTTCATGGCAGCCGAGGGTACGGGCTCGCGCCCGGCCCTCCATCAGCCGTTCGGCCGATCTCCGGGATCGATTTTCTGTTCGAAGGAATGTCAGTGGGGCTGGATAGCTTGGAGTGAAACGGGGGATGAACCCCTCACGCCCGCCGCTCCGTACTCCCAGGTAAGCGGTCCCGGCGGGCGACACGGAAAGGGGACAGCGGCTATGACAGACCCGAACGGCAAGTCCCACATCGCGCACGCCTCGCTGGACGGTCCCGCCGAGCGCACGCTCATCGAGCCCTGGCTCACCGAGTACGCCGGCCTGATGACCAACGCCTACCCCGACGAGCGACCCCGCGCGGCCGCCGAGACGCACCGCCTGGCCACCGTGACCGCCCTCGACCCTCAGCCGACGCCGCCCGCCCGCACGGTGCTGGCGGCCTGACCCCGCCCCGGCCTCCCTTCACCGCCGTGGTCCCGCGCTTGAAGTCGGCCTCAAGCGCGGGACCTCGCCGGTGAAGGGGAGCCCAGGACGCGACACGTCCGGCGGCCGGCGGTCAACGCCGGCCTGCCGGTCGTGTCTGGGCCTGCCAGTGCGCCGGTGGGTCAGTCGAAGGCGGCGTCGCGGATGGCGCGGAGGGTGGGCTCGTCGCGGACTCCGGCGATCAGGAGGGTGGTGACCGGGCTGTCGCGCCACAACTGGAGGCGTTCGCGGATGCGGCCGATGGGGCCCAGCAGCGAGATGGAGTCGGCCAGTTCGTCGGGGACCGCCCTGATCGCCTCGTCGCGGCGGCCGCTCAGGAACAGTTCCTGGACCTTGGCCGCCTGCTCGGCGTAGCCGAGGCGGCCGATCAGGTCGAGATGGAAGTTGCGCTCCCGGGCGCCCATCCCGCCGATGTAGAACGCCAGCGGGACCTTGGCGAACTCCAGCGCGGACGGCAGGTCGTCGGTGACGATCGTGGTCACCGTGGCGGCGATCTCGAAGTCATCCGGCCGGCCGGCCAGGGACGGCCCGAACAGGGTGTCGATCTGGGCGGGGTCCACGAACAGCGGCAGCCAGCCCTGGGCGATCTCGGCGGCCAGCGCGACGTTCTTCGGCCCCTCGGCGCCGAGGTAGATCGGGATGTCGGGCCGGACGGGATGGACGATCGACTTCAGCGGCTTGCCGAGACCGGTGCCGCCCGGCAGCGGCAGCGGGTAGTGCGGGCCGGGAGCGGTCACCGGCTCCTCGCGGCGCCACACCTTGCGCAAGATGTCGACGTACTCGCGGGTGCGGGCCAGCGGCCGGGGGAACGGCGTCCCGTACCAGCCCTCCACCACCTGGGGACCGGACGCGCCGAGACCGAGGATGAGGCGCCCGCCCGACAGCGCGTCCAGGGTCAGCGCGTGCATCGCGGTGGCGGCCGGGGTGCGCGCCGACAACTGGACGACCGCGGTGCCGAGCTTGATGCGGGACGTGCGGGCGGCGTACCAGGTCAGGGTGGTGAGGGCGTCGGAGCCGTAGGCCTCGGCGGTGAACACCGAGTCGTAGCCGAGGCGCTCGGCGGCCAGCACCGTCTCGGTCTGGTCGTCCGGGTCGCGCTGCCAGTAGCCGACGTTGATGCCGAGTTTAAAGGGGGCGGACACCGTACGAGCACCTCCGGTCGGTAGCGACGCACCGTGATACTAGAACACGTTCTAGTGTCTCGGGAAGGTGAGGGTGTGCGGCTCGTCCGGAGGTGCTCGTCGAGAGTGCCGGGGCTCAGCGGCTGCCGAGGTCCCCGATCAGCGTCCGCCACGTGGCGGCGGTCAGCAACAGTGCCGGACCCTGCGGGTCCTTGGAGTCGCGCAGCGCGCGGCGGCCACCGCGCAGCGCGGCCACCTCCACGCACTGATCACCGCTGCCGCTGTGGGAGGACTTGCGCCAGACGGCGCGGGACAGTTCCGTCTCGATCGAGGGGTGGACGTCGTTCACGAGCCGTTTTACTCCTTCGCTGCCTCTGCTAGGAGGTGCGCGGATTCCTCCGGTGAAAGGGCTGCCTTGATAATGCGGTCGAATCTCGACCCATGCTGTCCTGTTTCCACTGTGCTCTCAAGGTAAACGTCACCCATGGTGCCCTCTACATAGGCGATATCGGGGTCGGCGGGGTCCGGGAACGACAAGATCGTGAACCGTCCGTCAAGTCCCGCGTGAGCCCCGGCGGCGTACGGCAGCACCTGGATCGTGACCTGCGGCCGCTCGGCGGCCCTGACCAGCGACAGCAACTGCTCGCGCATCACCTCGCGGCCGCCGATCGGGCGGCGCACCACCGCCTCGTCGATCGCGATGTGCAGGTGCGGGGCGTTGGCCCGGTCGAGCAGCGCCTGACGGGCCTTGCGGGCGTCGATCCGGCGGTCCACATCGGCCGCCGTCGGCAGCATCCGCCCGGCGCTGATCACCGCACGGGCGTAGTCCTCGGTCTGCAGCAGCCCGTGGATCAGCTGGGCGTCCCAGGAGCGGATCTGCGACGCCTCGTCCTCCAGCGCGACGTAGCTGCCGGTGAACACGTCGGCGTAGGCCGTCCACCAGCCGCGCAGCCCGGCCTGCTTGGCCAGGGCGATCAGCGCGTCCCGCTGCGGGCTGGGCACGCCGTACAGGTCGAGGATGTCGGCGACGTCGCCGGGACGGGGCCGGGTCTGCCCCGTCTCCAGCCGGGAGACCGTCGCCCGCGACCAGCCGAGCCGGTCGGCGACGTCCTGCAGGGTGAGTCCCTCTTGCTCGCGCAGCCGGCGCAGTTCCCGCGCCAGCCGGCGACCGCGCACGGTGGGCCGGTACGTCATGGCGCAAGTGTGGTGTTTCGGAAGGCACCGCACAACGAGAACGGCCAGTCCGGTACGGGAATCTGGCAGACATGGTTGCAGGGCTGAGAATCTCACGAGAACCTGTAGCTCAGTGACCAGTCGGGGACCAAGCGTGACAATGGCCTACCTGACGTAGCGGCTGGAGGCGACCCCGTTGAAGACCTCACCCGATATCACCGAGCCCGCCGTCGGCCGTGCCCGTACGGCCGTCCCGGACACCGCCGAGGATGTCGAGGCGGGTGTCGAGGCGAAGGCGGCCGTCGCCGGGGACGGCCCGTGGCGGCGTCCGCCCGGCTGGGCGTGGACCCTGCCCGGCGGCCCGGCCTGCGCGCGGGAGGCCCGGACGGTGCTGGGGCAGGCGCTCGGCGCGCTCGGCGCCCCCGCCGACCTGATTGCTGACGCCCAGCTCATGGTCAGCGAGCTCGCCACCAATGCCTACCAGCACGCCCCCGACCAGGGACCTTACGAGCTGTGGCTCTACCCGCACGGGCCGCAGGGGCCGGGCCGGGAGCTGCGGTGCGCCATCTTCGACGGGCTGCCCGACACCCGGCTGCCCGGCTACTCCTGGACCTCCGGCGACTGCGGCCGGGGGCTGAGCATCGTCCGCGAGCTGTCCGGCGAGCGCTGGGGGATGTGCCGTGACCGTTCGCGCTTCGGTGACCATCCGCCGGGCAAGGCGGTGTGGTTCGCGCTGCCGTCCCCGGTGCACTGCCCGCCCCACTTCGAGCCCTGACTCCCACGAGTCCCCTAGTAGGGCCGACCGCGCCCGCCGGGCCGGCCGCCTTTCTCACGGTGCGGCCGCACTGTACTGCCGCGCCCGCACTCCGGCGGAACCTTCCTGCGAGCCTTGTCACCCCCTCCTGACTTGGGGCGGAAGGGGCGGTATGTCATCCTGTGCAGGCGACGGACGCGGTGGAACCCGGTGCGAATCCGGGGCTGTCCCGCAACTGTGACCGGTCGGTTCGCCTCCTGCGGACGGCCGGGAGCCAGGAACGCCGGCCGTCGGATGGAGCCGACCCCCACGGGCGTGGACACCCGAGGAAGGACGAACCACGCATGCCGCTGCCCCACCTCGCCGTGCCCGAGGCGACATGAGCGCCCCCCGCTACCCCTTCTCCGCCGTCGTCGGGATGGACGACCTCAAACTGGCGCTCCTCATCAACGCGGTCTCGCCGGGCGTCGGAGGAGTGCTGGTCCGCGGCGAGAAGGGCACCGCCAAGTCGACGATCGTGCGGGCGCTGGCCGCGCTGCTGCCCCCGGTCGAGGTCGTCGCCGGCTGCCGCTTCTCCTGCGACCCGGCCGCCCCCGACCCCGCCTGTCCCGACGGCCCGCACCCGGCGGACGGCCCGGCGGACGGCCCGGCGGCCGGCAGCCGCCTGGCCCGGCTGGTCGAGCTGCCCGTCGGCGCCTCCGAGGACCGGCTGACCGGGTCGCTGGACATCGAACGGGCGCTCACCGAGGGCGTCAAGGCGTTCGAGCCCGGTCTGCTGGCCGCCGCGCACCGGGGCGTGCTGTACGTCGACGAGGTCAACCTGCTGCACGACCACCTGGTCGACCTGCTGCTGGACGCCGCCGCCATGGGCCGCTCGTACGTGGAGCGCGAGGGCGTGTCGGTCCGGCACGCCGCCCGCTTCCTGCTGGTCGGCACGATGAACCCGGAAGAGGGCGAGCTGCGTCCCCAGTTGCTGGACCGGTTCGGGCTGACTGTCGAGGTCGCCGCCACCCGCGACCCGGCCGAGCGCGCCGAGGTGGTCCGGCGGCGGCTGCGCTTCGAGGACGCCCCGGAGGGCTTCGCCGCCGAGTGGGCCGCGGCCGAGGCCGCGCTGGCCGAGCGGATCGCCGCCGCCCGCGCCCGGCTGCCCGCCGTCCGGCTGACCGACGCCGCGCTGCGCCAGATCACCGCCGTCTGCGCCGCCTTCGAGGTGGACGGGCTGCGCGCCGACCTGGTGACGGCCCGGGCCGCGATCGCGCTGGCCGCCTGGCACGGCCGGGACACGGTGACCGCCGAGGACGTGCGGCTGGCGGCCCGGCTGGCGCTGCCGCACCGCCGCCGCCGCGACCCGTTCGACGCCCCCGGCCTCGACCACGACAAGCTCGAACAGGCCCTCGCCGAGCACGCCGACCCGGAGCCGCCCGACGACGACCCCAGCGGCCCCGGAGGCCCTGGCGGCGGCCGGGCTCCGGACGCCGACGCCGCGCCCGAGCCCCGGGATGCCGAGGCCACCGGGACTCGACCGGAAGGCGCGGACGCCGCCGCGACGCAGGAGCCGCTCGCCGGCGACGGCGCAGGGACGTCCGCGCAGAACGCTTCGCCGTCGGACAATCCGTCGGACAATACGGACGCGGAGCCCTCGGACGGCGGGCCGGGAGCGTCCGGCGACGGCGATCCGGCGCCCGTGGACGCCGCGTACCGGCCGCGCCTGTTCACCGTCCCCGGTGTCGGCACCGGGGCACCCGGCCGCCGGTCCAAGGCCCGCACCCCGTACGGGCGGGTGTCGGGCGCGCGTCCCGGCACGCGCGGCGTCCATCTGATGGCCACGCTCCGTGCCGCCGCCCCCCACCAGCGGGCCCGCGGACGCACCGGCGCCGGGCTGGTCATCGCCCCCGAGGACCTCCGCGAGACCGTACGGGACGGCCGTGAAGGCAACCTGGTGCTGTTCGTCGTGGACGCCAGCGGCTCGATGGCCGCCCGGCAGCGGATGCGGGCGGTCAAGGGCGCGGTGCTGAGCCTGCTGCTGGACGCCTACCAGCGCCGCGACAAGGTCGGGCTGATCACGTTCCGGGGCACGTCAGCCGAGCTGGTGCTGCCCCCGACCTCATCGGTCGAGGCGGGCGCCCGCAGGCTGGAACGGCTGCCGACCGGGGGACGCACCCCGCTGACCGCCGGGCTGCTGCGCGCCGCCGAGGTGCTGCGGGTCGAGCGCCTGCGCGACCCCGCCCGCCGTCCGCTGCTGGTGACGGTGACCGACGGCCGCGCCACGCACGGCCCCGACCCCGAGCGGGCCGCCGCCCTGCTGCGCGGGGTCGCCGGGGTGGTGGTGGACTGTGAGTCGGGCCCGGTACGGCTCGGCCTGGCCGAACGCCTGGCGGCGCACCTCGGCGCCGAGGCGGTGCGGCTGGAGGAACTGGCCGTCGACGGCCTGACACGGGTCGTCCGGGACGCCCGCACCGGCCGGAACGCAGCCTGATGGAGCACGGTGTGGCGGGGCGCGGCGCGAGGAGAGGCGTCGTGCCGGGGTACGGCGTGAAGAGGGAGGGCTGACATGCCGCAGGGCAGGCCGGAACACGTCCCGGACGACGGGCTGACCACCAGGCAGCGCCGCAACCGGCCGCTGGTGATCGTGCACACCGGGCAGGGCAAGGGCAAGTCGACCGCCGCGTTCGGGCTCGCGCTGCGCGCCTGGAACCAGGGCTGGCCGATCGGAGTGTTCCAGTTCGTCAAATCGGCCAAGTGGCGGATCGGCGAGGAGACCGCGCTGCGGGTGCTGGGGGAGTCCGGCCAGGGCGGCACGGTGAGCTGGAACAAGATGGGCGAGGGCTGGTCGTGGATCCAGCGGCCCGGCACCGAGGCCGACCACGCCGCCGACGCCCGCGAGGGCTGGGCGCAGATCAGGCGCGACCTGGCGGCCGAGACCTACCGGCTGTACGTGCTGGACGAGTTCACCTACCCGATCAAGTGGGGCTGGATCGACGTCGCCGAGGTGATCGAGACGCTGGCCGCCCGGCCGGGCGCCCAGCACGTGGTCATCACCGGCCGCGACGCGCACCCCGACCTGGTGGACTTCGCCGACCTCGTCACCGAGATGGGCAAGGTCAAGCACCCGATGGACCGCGGCCAGAAGGGCCAGAAGGGCATCGAGTGGTGACACCGCGGCTCGTCGTCGCCGCCCCGGCCTCCGGGGCGGGCAAGACGACGGTGGCGACCGGGCTCATGGCGGCGTTCGCGGCGCGGGGCCTGCGGGTCTCGCCGCACAAGGTGGGGCCCGACTACATCGACCCCGGCTATCACACGCTGGCCACCGGCCGCCCTGGACGCAACCTGGACCCGTTCCTCACCAGCGAGGAACTGATCGTGCCGCTGCTGCGGCACGGTGCGCGCGGTGCGGACGTGGCGGTGGTCGAGGGCGTGATGGGCCTGTACGACGGGGCGTCCGGGCAGGACGACTTCGCCTCGACCGCGCACATCGCCCGGCTGCTGGACGCCCCGGTCGTGCTGGTGGTGGACGCCTCGGCGGCGGGCCGGTCGGTGGCCGCCGTCGTGCACGGCTTTCGCACCTACGGTGACGTGCGGATCGGCGGGGTGATCCTCAACCGGATCGGCTCCGACGGGCACGAGCACCTGTGCCGTACGGCGGTGGAGGAGCTGTCGGTCCCCGTCCTGGGCGTGCTGCGGCGCCGCGACGACGTGGCCACCCCGTCCCGCCATCTGGGCCTGATCCCGGCGGCCGAACGCAACGCGGAGGCCGTCGCGACGGTCGAGCGGCTGGGCGAGATCGTCACCGAGGGCTGCGACCTGGACGCGCTGTTGGCCCTGGCCCGCAGCGCGCCCCCGCTCACCGCCCCCGCCTGGAGCCCGGACGATGCCCTCGGCGAGCACGACGCCGCCCGGGCCGCCCGGGACGGCGAGGCCGGCCGGGCAGGTCGGGCAGGTCGGCGGCGGGTGGTGGCGGTGGCCGGCGGCGCCGCGTTCACCTTCGGGTACGCCGAGAACGAGGAACTGCTGGCGGCGGCCGGGGCCGAGGTCGTCCGGTTCGACCCGCTGCGCGACGAGACGCTGCCGGAGGGAACGCGGGGGCTGGTCATCGGCGGCGGCTTCCCGGAGATGTACGCCGCCGAGCTGTCGGCCAACGAGCCCCTCCGCGAGCAGATCAGGCAGCTGGTTACTCCGCGGACGCCCGTGTACGCCGAGTGCGCCGGCCTGCTCTACCTGGTGCGGGAGCTCGACGGCGTCCCGATGTGCGGGGTGCTGGACGCCACGGCCACCATGACGCCCCGGCTGACGCTGGGCTACCGCACCGCCGTCGCCACCGCCGACTCCGTGGTCGCCCGTACCGGCGAACGGCTGAACGGCCACGAGTTCCACCGCACCGCCGTGCAGCCCGCCCACGGGCCGGACGAGACGGCCGCCTGGCAGTGGGCGATGCGGCCGAGCGGCTCCCGCCGGGACGGCTTCGCCCGGGGAAACCAGCTTGCCTCCTATCTCCATCTGCACTGGGCTGGTGAACCGAGGACCGCCCGGCGTTTCGTGGACGCGATGGAGGCCGCCCGATGACCTTCGACCGTGACATCACCCTGACCACCGACCGGCTGCTGCTGCGCCCGTTCACCGAACACGATGTGCCCGATGTGCTGGAGGCGGGCCGCGACCGCGAGATGCGGCGGTGGATGGCGTGGGCTCCGAACCAGACCCCGGCGCAGGCCCACGAGTTCTGCACCAGGGCCGCCCACGAGGATCCGCAGCAGAAGATCTGCTTCGCCGTCGAGGCCGCGGGCCGCTGCTGCGGCTCGGTCAGCCTGCAGCGGGCGGAGTGGCTGTTCGGCCGGGCCGAGATCGGCTACTGGCTGGCGCCCTGGGCGCGCGGCCGGGGACTGATCACCGAGGCGGTCCGGGCGCTGGTCGACTACGGCTTCGGCAAGGGCCTGCACCGCATCGAGCTACTGGCCGCCGTGGGCAACGAGGCGTCCCATCGGGTCGCCGAGCGCGCCGGGTTCACACGGGAGGCCGTGCTGCGCGAGGCCGGGGTCCTGTTCGGCGGCGAGCGCACCGACATGGTCATGTTCGCCCGACTCAACCGACCGCGGCGGAGCCCGGGGTGACCGAGCCGGTCTTCGGCGACGTGGCCCTTGCGAACGGCCGCCCGAAGAACGGGGAACGGCCGAGCGGATTTCCGGAGACCGCCTCCGGCAGGAACGCATGAAGGGGGACCGGGCATGAAACTGGTCGGGATCGGTGTCGGGCCCGGCGACCCGGAGCTGGTGACGGTCAAGGCCGTGCGGATCCTGCGGGAGGCCGACTTGACCCTCGTACCGGTGATGGCGCTGGACGAACAGGGCCGGGCCGAGTCGGTCGTGCGCGCCTACACCGACCGGGCCGAGCGGGTCGTGTTCGCGCTCAACGACCGGGGCGGGGTGACCTCCCGACGCGCCGCCGCCTGGGACGGGGCGGCCGACCGGGTGGTGAGCGCGTTCGACGAGGGCGCGAGCACGGTCGCGTTCGCCACCATCGGCGACCCCAACGTCTACTCGACGTTCACCTACCTCGCCCAGACGGTGCGGTCGCGGCGTCCGGGCGTCACCGTCGAGACCGTCCCGGGCGTCACCGCCATGCAGGACCTGGCGGCCCGCTCGGGCACGGTGCTCACCGAGGGCGCCGAGTCGCTCGGCCTGGTCCCGCTGACCTCCGGCGTCGAACGCCTCCGCGACGCCCTGCGGACCTGTGACACCGTCGTGGCCTACAAGTTCGGCGCGGTCGCCGACCAGGTCGTCGAGGTCCTCAAGGAGGCCGGACGGCTCGACGACGCCGTCTACGGCGCCCGCCTCGGTCTGCCCGGCGAGAAGGTGGGGCCCGCCCGCGACCTGGCCGGGCCTGTCCCCTACCTGTCCACGCTGATCGCCCCCAGCCCCCGTACCTCCCGAGGAGGAAAGCTTTGACCAGTGGAAAGGTCGTCTTCGTCGGGGCCGGGCCGGGTGCGGCGGACCTGCTGACGTTCCGGGCGGCACGGGCCATCGGCGAGGCCGACGTGGTGATCTGGGCCGCCAGCCTCGTCCACCCCGACGTCCTGGAGCACGCCCGCCCGGACGCGGAGATCGTCGACTCGGCCAGGCTGCCGATGGAGGGCGTACTGCCCTACTACGAGCGGGCGCTGGCCGAGGGACTGACCGTCGCGCGCATCCACTCCGGCGACCCGGCCCTGTGGGGGGCGCTGCAGGAGCAGATCGACCGGTGCCGCGAGATGGGCCTGAGCACCGAGGTGATCCCCGGCGTGTCCAGCTTCAGCGCGGTCGCCGCCGCCGTGCAGCGGGAGCTGACGATCCCCGAGGTCGCCCAGTCGGTCGTGCTGACCCGGCTCGGCGGCGGCAAGACACCCATGCCGCCGGGGGAGGAGGTCCGCGAGTTCGCCCGGCACGGCACCACGATGGCGCTGTTCCTGTCGGCGGCGCGCTCCCGCCAGTTGCAGGACGAGCTGACCGAGGGCGGCTATCCGCCCGACACCCCTTGCGTGGTCGCCTACCAGTGCACCTGGCCGGACGAGCTGATCGTCCGCTGCACGCTCGGCGAGCTGGCCGACACCGTCAAGGCGCACAAGCTGTGGAAGCACACGCTGGTGCTGGTCGGCCCGGCCCTGTCGGCCGACGGCACTCGCTCGCACCTGTACCACCCCGGTCACTTCCACGGCTTCCGGCGCGCCGACCGTACGGCCCGGGCGGAGCTGAGGAAGGCTCACCGGGCATGACACCCGAGGAACCACGGCTGCGCGAGCCGGACCTGCCGCGCACCATGAAGGTGCGGCAGCGGGCGCTGCGCACCGGCTGGACCACCGGCTCGTGCGCCTCGGCCGCCGCCAAGGCCGCCACCTCGCTGCTGCGCACCGGCCGGCGGCCCGACCACGTGGAGATCGCCCTGCCGTCCGGCAACCGGGTGACGTTCCGGGTCGAGGACTGCGACCTGGACACCGCCCGCGGCCGGGCCCGCGCCGTGGTCGTCAAGGACGCCGGCGACGACCCCGACGTCACGCATGGCGCCCGCGTCACCGCCGACGTTTCCTGGCTGGACGGGCCCGGCGTCGAGTTGGACGGCGGCGAGGGCGTCGGCGTGGTCACCAAGCCGGGCCTGGGCCTGGAGCTGGGCGGCCCCGCCATCAACCCGGTGCCGCGCCGCATGATCACCCACGCGGTGGCCGAGGCGCTGACCGGGGACGCGCTGGAGCAGGCGCCGCCCGCGCCCGCCGACCCCGGCACCGGACGCGGCGTGCGCGTGGTCATCTCGGTGCCCGACGGCGAGCGGATGGCCCGCAAGACCACCAACAAGCGGCTGGGCATCCTCGGCGGCATCTCCATTCTGGGCACCACCGGCATCGTCCGGCCGTTCTCCACCGCCTCCTGGCGGGCCAGCGTCGAGCAGGCCGTGTCGGTGATGGCCGCGCAGGGCGAGAGCACCCTGGTGCTGTGCACCGGCGGGCGCACCGAGAAGGGCGCCATGAAGATGCTGCCCAAGCTGCCCGAGGTGTGCTTCGTGGAGGTCGGCGACTTCACCGGGGCGGCGCTGCGCCGCGCGGTCGGGCACGGCCTGCGGCAGGTCGTCTTCGTCGGCATGGTCGGCAAGCTCACCAAGCTGGCCTCCGGCGTGCTGATGACCCACTACACCCGTTCCCGGGTGTCCACCGAGCTGCTGAGCGGCATCACCACCGACATGGGCGGCACCCCCGAGCTGGCCGCCGAGGTCGCACGGGCCAACACCGCCCGGCACGCCTACGAGCTGTGGGAGAACGCCGGGCTGCTGGGCCGTTGCGGGCGCGAGCTGTGCCGCCGGACCGCCGACGTGCTGGAGCGGTTCGCGGTGGAGGAGGCCGGGGGCGAGCTGGCCGTGCAGGTGGTGATGGTGGACTTCACCGGCGAGCGCATGGTCGCCATGTACGGGCGGCTGGCCCGATGATCACCGTGGTCGGGTACGACGGGTCGCCCCTGCCCGCCCTGGCCCTGGAACGGCTGGCACAGGCGAGCCTGGTGGTGGGCGGCGCCCGGCACCTGTCGGCGGTGCCGCTCCCGCCGGGCGCCCGGACGGTCGTGATGGGCGACGTCACCGCCGCCCTCGACGAGATCGACAAGGAACTCGGCGACCGGGCCGCGCCCTCCCGGAACGCCGCCGACGAGGGCGGCGTGGTGGTGCTGGCCAGTGGTGACCCGGGATTCTTCGGGATCGTCCGGGCGCTGCGCGAGCGGGGGCACCGGCCGCAGGTGCTGCCCGCGCTGTCGTCGGTGGCGCAGGCGTTCGCCCGCGTCGGGCTGCCCTGGGACGACGCGCTGGTGGTCTCCGCACATGGCCGGGAGCTGCGCCGGGCCGTCAACGCCTGCCGCGCCCACCCCAAGGTCGCCGTCCTGACCGCCCCCGGCGCCGGGCCGGCCGAGCTGGGCCGCGCGCTGTTCCCCCAGCATCCCCGCGTGTTCGTGGTGTGCGAGGACCTCGGCGGCCCGGACGAGCGGGTCACCCGCTGCCGCCCCGCCGAGGCCACCACCCGGCACTGGCGCGACCCCAACGTGGTGCTCGTCCTGGACGAACGCCGCCCGGCGGAGGAGCGGGGCTGGATCGCCGGCGCCCGTCCCGGGCCGCCGTCGTGGGCGCTGCCCGAGGACGCCTTCGAGCACCGCAACTCGGTGGTGACCAAGGCGGAGGTACGGGCGTTCGCGCTGGCCAGGCTGGGGCCGCGGGTCGGTGACCTGATCTGGGACATCGGCGCGGGCTCCGGCTCGGTCGCCATTGAGTGCGCTCGGTTCGGCGCCGCCGCCGTCGCGGTCGAGCGTGACGCGGCGTCCTGCGAGCGCATCCGCGGCAACGTCCGGGCCCATGGGGTACGGGTCGCGGTGTCACGCGGCGAGGTCCCCGCCGTGCTGGAGCACCTGCCCGACCCCGACGCGGTCTTCGTCGGAGGCGGCGGACCCGACGTCGTCCGCGCCTGCGCGTCCCGCGCACTGCGCAGCGTCGTGGTGGCGCTGGCGTCGATCGAACGGGTGCGGCCCGCCCTGGACGCGCTCACCGCCGAAGGGCTCACCGCCGAGGCCGTCCAGCTCCAGGCCAACCGGCTGTCCCCGCTGCCCGGCGACGTGCACCGGCTGGCCGCCACCAACCCGGTCTTCCTCGTCTGGGGCGAGCGGAACGCCGGCCCGCCACCGGCACGGGCCGCCCGGCCCGCCCGCCGTCCCCAGACCCTCGCCGAGCTTCCGGAGACAGACCAATGATCGGAATCGTCGCCGCGACCGCCGCCGGACGGGCGGCCGCCGCCACGCTGGCCGAGGCCTGGCCGGACGAGGTGCGGCTGTTCACCGACGGCAAGGCCGCCGACGGGCTGCGCCGGGCCTGGCAGGAGTGCGACGCGATCGTCGGCTTCCTGGCCGTGGGCGCCACCGTGCGGATCCTGGCGCCCCTGCTGGCGCACAAGACCGACGACCCCGCCGTGGTCTGCGTGGACGAGGGCCTCCAGCACGCCGTCGCCGTCCTGGGCGGACACCACGGCGCCAACGCTCTCGCCCACCGGCTGGCCGCGGCCCTCGGCTGCCGGCCGGTGGTCACCACCGCCAGCGACCAGGGCAATGTCACCGCACTGGATTCTTATGGTGCCGACCTCGGCTTCAAGGTGGACAATCCGGCCATGCTCGCTCGTGTCGGCGCCGCCGTCCTGTCCCGCGAGCCGGTCCGCCTCACCGGCGCGCAGGGCTGGCCCCTGCCTCCGCTGCCCCCCAACGTCCACCCGGACGCCGAGTCCCCCCTCACCCTCCGCATCACCGACCGGGCCGCCACACCGCCCGGCGACGAACCCGCCCCCGGGGCGCCGTCCGTCGGCCGGGCGGGTGAGGCCGGAGGTGAGCTGGTCTACCGGCCGCCTTCGCTGGTCGTCGGGGTCGGGTCGGCGCGCGGGGTGTCCGCGGCCGAGGCCGGCGGGCTGATCGATCGGGTGCTGGCCGAGGCGGGGCTGTCTCCGGCGTCGGTGCGGTGCGTGGCGACCGTCGATCTGAAGGCGGACGAGGAGGGGATCGTGGCGGCGGCCCGGGAACGGGGCTGGGAGGTCCTCACCTTCCCGGCTTCCGTGCTGGCGGCCGTCGACGTTCCCAACCCGTCCGAGACCGTCCGGGCGGAGGTCGGCACTCCCAGCGTGGCCGAGGCCGCCGCGCTGCACGCCGCCCGCGCGTACGGCAGGAGCGCCGAACTGGCCGTCGAGAAGCGCAAGACCGCCAACGCCACCGCGGCCGTGGCCCGCCTCGCCCCCAAGGGGCGGCTCGCGATCGTCGGCCTCGGGCCCGGCGCCCGCGACCTGCTCACCCCCCGGGCCGTCGCGGCGCTGCAGCGGGCCTCGGTCGTCGTCGGCCTGGACCAGTACGTCGACCAGGTCCGCGACCTGCTGCGGCCCGGCACCCGCGTCCTGGCCAGCGGCCTGGGCCAGGAGGAGGAACGCGCGCGGGCCGCCGTCGAGGAGGCCCAGCAGGGCAACGCGGTGGCGCTGATCGGCTCCGGCGACGCGGGCATCTACGCCATGGCCAGCCCGGCGCTGGAGTTCGCCGGCGCGGACATTGAGGTCGAGGGCGTGCCCGGCATCACCGCCGCCATCGCCGCCGCCAACCTGCTCGGCGCGCCCCTCGGCCACGACCACGCCTACATCTCCCTGTCGGACCTGCACACCCCGTGGGAGGCCATCGAGCGCCGGGTCCGCGCCGCCGCCGAGGGCGACTTCACGGTCTGCTTCTACAACCCCCGCAGCAGGGCCCGCGACTGGCAGCTGCCCAAGGCGCTGGACATCCTCGCCGGGCACCGCCCCGCCGCGACACCGGTCGGGATCGTCCGCAACGCCGGTCGCCCGGATCAGTCCCTGATGATCACTACGCTCGGGGAGATGGACCCGGCCCGCGTCGACATGTTCACGGTCGTGCTGGTCGGCTCCAGCCGCAGCCGGACGGTCGCGGGGCGGTTCGTCACCCCCAGGGGGTACCGATGGGCCTGATGCGCGCCGACGGGGCGCCCGTCACGGTCACCCGGCGCTGCCAGGGCTGCGGCGCGTGCCTGCTGACCTGCCCCGAGCACGCCATCCGCCCGTACGGCCCGGCGCTGGAGGTACGGGCCGACCTGTGCACCGGATGCCTGGAATGCGTGGAGATCTGCCCCGTGGACGCCATCGACGCCACCGAGGGCCGCTGAGGAGAGTTCATGAGTGAACACGTGACGAAGGCCGCCCCGGGGCGTCCCGGCGGCGAGCGACCATCGGCCCGCAGGCCCCACCCGATCGAGGTGCGCTCGTACGAGATCCTGCGCTCCCGGGTCGACCTGTCGCCGATGCCGCCGCTGTGGCGGGCGGTCGCCGAGCGGGTCATCCACGCCAGCGCCGACCTGGAGTACGCGGTCGACCTGGTCACCGACGAGGACCACCTGGCGCGGGGGCTGGCGGCGCTGCGGGCCGGGGCGCCGGTCGTGACCGACGTGGGCATGGTCGCCGCCGGGATCACCGCCCGCCCGACGCTGTGCCACATCGGCGACCCGGCCGCCGCCCGGATGGCCAAGGCCGCCGGGATCACCCGTTCGGCGGCGGCGGTCCGGCTGTCGTACTCGGAGGTGGGGCCGGGGGCGGTCTGGGTGGTCGGCTGTGCTCCCACCGCGCTGGAGGAGATCATCAAGCTGGACGTGCGGCCCGCGCTGGTGATCGGGCTGCCGGTCGGCTTCGTGGGCGCCGCCGAGTCCAAGCAGGCGCTGCGCGCCAGCGGGCTGCCTCAGGTGTCCAACGTCTCCGAGAAGGGCGGGTCGGCCGTCGCCGCCGCCGCCGTCAACGCACTGCTCTACTACGAATCGTGAGGGATACGGTGAAACCGCCGCTGTTGATGGTGGGGCACGGGACACGCGACGACGCCGGCGTCGCCGAGTTCGGCAGGTTCGTGGAACGGCTGCGGTCCCGGATGCCCGTCGACGTGGCCGGCGGGTTCATCGAACTGTCCGCGCCGCCGCTGACCGAGGCCGCCGCCGAGCTGTACGGGCGGGGGCACCGCCGGATCGCCGCCGTCCCGATCGTCCTGGTGGCGGCCGGGCACGGCAAGGGCGACATCCCGGCCGCGATGGCCCGCGAGCAGGTGCGCCACCCCGGCCTCTCCTACGTCTACGGGCGTCCCCTCGGCCCCCACCCGACCCTGCTGGCGCTGCTGGAGGAACGCCTGCGCGCCGTCCAGCCGCCCGGCGAACAGGACACGGCGGTGCTGCTGGTCGGGCGCGGCTCGACCGACCCGGACGCCAACGCCGAGGTGCATAAGGTCGCCCGCCTGTTCTGGGAGGGACGCGGCGCGGGCGGGCCCGACCAGGGGGCCGGGCTGATGGCGGTCGAGGCGGCGTTCGTGTCGCTGGCCCGCCCCAGCGTCGCCGAGGGGCTGGAACGCTGCCGCCGCCTCGGCGCCCGCCGCGTCGTCGTGCTGCCGTACTTCCTGTTCCCGGGCGTCCTGCCGGACCGAGTGGTCGCGGAGGCCCGGGAGTACGCGGCGGCGCACCCGGAACTGGACGTGCGCTGCGCCGAGGTGATCGGTGACTGCGACGGGCTGGCCGACCTGGTGGCCGAACGCTACGAGGAGGCCCTGGCCGGCGACATCCGGATGAACTGCGACACCTGCGTCTACCGCATCGCCCTGCCCGGCTTCGAGGACCGCGTCGGCGCCCCCCAGACCCCGCACCACCACCCCGACGACCCGGCCCACGGCCACGGCCACGCACACGGCCCCGCACATGGCCATGCCCACTGACGCCCCCGACCGGAACCCAGCCGACCAGAAGACAGCCGACCCGAGTACCGCCGGACGGAAGGTGGCCGATTGCGGCGATGTCGACCTGCGGCACCATGGGGATTCCGAGGTCGGCGGGGGGCTCGCCGACTTTGCCGTCAACGTGCGCGGTGGCACCCCGCCCGCCTGGCTGGCCGAACGGATCCGCCGCTCGGTCGGTGACCTGGCCGCCTACCCCGACCCGGGCCCGGCCCGCCGGGCGGTCGCGCGCAGGCACGGCCGGGCCGTCGAGGACGTCCTGCTGACCGCCGGGGCCGCCGAGGCGTTCGTGCTGCTGGCCCGGGTGCTGGCGCCGCGCCGCGCCGTCGTCGTCCACCCCCAGTTCACCGAGCCGGAGGCGGCGCTGCGGGCGGCCGGCCGCCCCGTCGAACGCGCCGTCCTGGACGGGGACTTCAAGCTCGACCCCGGCCGGATCCCCCCGGACGCCGACCTGGTCATGATCGGCAACCCCACCAACCCCACCTCGGTGCTGCACCCCGCCGCCGAGATCGCCGCGCTGGCCCGCCCCGGCCGTACGGTCGTGGTGGACGAGGCGTTCATGGACTGCGTGCCCGGCGAGCCGGAGAGCCTGGCCGCCGCCGCTGTCCCCGGGCTGGTGGTGCTGCGCAGCCTCACCAAGACCTGGGGCCTGGCCGGGCTGCGCGCCGGATACGTCCTGGCCGAGCCGCCCCTGGTCGCCGCCCTGGCACAGGCCCAGCCGCTGTGGGCGGTGTCCACACCCGCCCTCGTCGCGATCGAGGCGTGCTGCGAGCCGCCCGCCCTGGCCGAGGCGGACGTCTGGGCCCGCGAGATGGCCGCCGAACGGGACCGGCTGGCGGGGGAGCTGGCCCTGCGCGGGCTCACCGCCGTGCCCGGAGCGCGGGCGTCCTTCCTGTGCGTTCACACGCCCGGCGCGTCGGAGCTCCGCGAACGGCTGCGCGGGCGGGGCTTCGCCGTACGGCGCGGCGACACCTTCCCCGGCCTGGGCCCGGACTGGCTGCGGATCGCCGTCCGGGACCGGGCCGCCGACAACGCCCTGCTGGAGGTGCTCGATGATCTCCGACCCTGAACGGGCCCCCGACCGACCCTGGGAGCCGCTCGCCCGCGAGAGCCTCTACCGGGTGATCGAGGAGCGCCGGGACATCCGCACCGGCTTTCTGCCCGATCCGGTTGACGACGCCATGCTCACCCGGGTGCTCCAGGCCGCCCACCGGGGCCCCTCAGTCGGCCTCACCCAGCCCTGGGACTTCCTGATCATCCGGGACCCGGTCCGCCGCGGGCGGATCAGGGAACTGGCCGAAAAGCACCGCCGGGACTACGCCCGCACCCTGCCGGCCGCCCGGCGCGACCGTTTCGACGACCTCAAGGTCGAGGCGATCCGCGAGGCTCCCATCAACATCGCCGTGACCTGCGACCCCACCCGCGGCGGCCGGGCCCCGCTGGGCCGGCACACCCAGCCCCGCACCGCCCCGTACTCGGTGGCCTGCGCCGTGCAGAACCTGTGGCTGGCCGCCCGTGCCGAGGGCCTGGGCGTGGGCTGGGTCAGCTTCTTCGACGAGCGCGAGCTGGCAGCCGAGCTGGGCCTGCCCGAGCATGTCGAGGTGGTCGCCTACCTGTGCGTCGGGCACGTCGAGGGGTTCCCGCCCGTACCCGAACTGGCCCTCAACGGCTGGGCGCGCCGCCGCCCGCTGGCGTGGGCCGTCCACCAGGAGACCTACGGCCGGCGTGGCCTGCCAGGGGAGGCGCCCGTGGACCTGATCGAGCAGACGATCGCCGCCGTCGGGCCGCTGGACGAGGCGGCCATGGCCGACGCCCGCGACCTGCAGTCTCGGCTGACCAAGCCGCCGGGCGCCCTCGGCGTCCTGGAGGAACTGTCGGTCCGGCTGGCCGGGCTGGCCGGGCGCTGCCCGCCGCCGTCCCCCGAACCCGCCGCCGTCGCCGTCTTCGCCGCCGACCACGGCGTGCACGCCCAGGGCGTGTCCCCATGGCCGCAGGAGGTGACCGCGCAGATGGTCGCCAACTTTCTGGCCGGCGGGGCCGTGGTCAACGCCTTCGCCGCCCAGGTCGGCGCCGAGGTCACCGTCGTGGACGTCGGTGTCGCCGCGCCGCTGGCCCCTGCCCCCGGACTGCTGCCGCGCAAGATCGCGCCCGGCACCGCCGACCTGACCCGGGGCCCGGCCATGGCGCCCGAGCAGGCCCGCCGGGCGATGGAGACGGGCATCGAGGTCGCCCGCGAACTGGTCGCCGCGGGCAACCGCTGCCTGGTCACCGGCGACATGGGCATCGCCAACACCACCGCCTCGGCCGCCCTGATCGCCGCGTTCACCGGCCTGCCGCCCGAGCGGGTCACCGGTCGCGGCACCGGCATCGACGACGCCGCCCACGCCCACAAGATCGAGGTCGTCCGTGCCGCCCTCGCCCGCCACGGCCTGGCCCCCGCCGAGTCCGCCGTGATCGGGGCGGGCGGCGGCCCGGCGGGGGAGAGCGTCACGGTCGCCGCCGATCCGATGCGGGTGCTGGCGGCGGTCGGCGGGCTGGAGCACGCGGCGCTGGCCGGGTTCATCCTCGGCGGCGCGGCCGCGCGCGTCCCGGTCGTTCTAGACGGGGTGATCGCCGGGGCGGCGGCGCTGGTGGCGGCGGCGCTGTGCCCGGACGTGCTCGGCGCCTGCGTGGCGGGGCACCGTTCGGCCGAGCCGGGCCACGCCGCCGCTCTGGAGCACCTGCGGCTGCGCCCGCTGGTCGATCTCGAACTGCGGCTCGGCGAGGGCACCGGGGCGCTGCTGGCGCTGCCCCTGGTGCAGAGCGCGGTGCGCGTCCTGCACGAGGTGGCCACGTTCGACTCCGCGGGTGTCAGCGACAAGAACGGCGGCCGGTAGTGTCACGCTCGGCTATCGACTGAGGCCGACCACTCTCCATATGTCCATGAACCCGAGTACCTTTGGTCGACAAACAGACATGCCCGTCCCTTCTTATCCTGACCGTCCCGATCGAGAGAGCACCGTGCCGCCGTACCTGCTTGGCCTGCGACTGAGTGGGCGCCGCGTCGTCGTCGTCGGCGGCGGCCGGGTGGCCCAGCGCCGTGTCCCCGCGCTGCTGGCGGCCGGGGCCGACGTGGTGCTGATCGCCCCGGAGGTGACCCCCTCCCTGGACGACCTCGTCGCGGACGGCCGGCTGACCTGGCTGCGGCGGCCCTACCAGGACGGCGACCTGGCCGGCGCCTGGCTCGTCCAGGCCGCCGCCGACGACCCCAAGGTGAACGCGGCGGTCGCCGCCGAGGCCGAGGAGTCCCGGATCTGGTACGTGCGGGCCGACGACGCCGAGGCGTCGGCGGCCTGGACCCCGGCCACCGGACAGGTGGGTGAGACCAGCGTCGGCGTGCTGGCCGGCGGAGACCCGCGCCGGGCCGCCGGCATCCGCGACGCCGTCGTGGACGGGCTGCGCGACGCCACTCTCGTACCGCTGGGCGGGATGCGCCACTCGCGGCACAAGCCGACCGGGGTGGCCCTGGTCGGCGGCGGCCCCGGTGACCCCGGCCTGATCACCGTGCGCGGGCGGCAACTGCTGGCGCAGGCCGACGTGGTGGTCACCGACCGGCTGGCGCCCCGGCTGCTGCTGGACGAGCTGCCCGCGGACGTCGAGGTGATCGACGCCGCCAAGATCCCCTACGGCCGCACCGTCACCCAGGAACGGATCAACGACTACCTGGTGGAGCACGCCAAGGCGGGCAGGTTCGTGGTGCGGCTCAAGGGCGGCGACCCGTTCGTGTTCGGCCGCGGCGCCGAGGAGGTGCTGCACTGCGCCAGGCACGGCGTTCCGGTGACCGTGGTCCCCGGGATCACCAGCGCGGTGGCGGTGCCCTCGGCGGCCGGCATCCCGGTCACCCACCGCGGCGTCGCTCAGGAGTTCCACGTGGTGTCCGCGCACGTGGTCCCCGGCGACCCCGCCTCCACCGTCGACTGGGCGGCCCTCGGACGCTCGCAGGGCACTCTGGTGTTGCTGATGGCGGTCGAGCGGATGGACCGCATCGCCAACGCCCTGATGCGCTATGGTCGGTCGCCTGACACGCCCGTCGCCGTCGTCCAGGACGGTACGCTTCCGGACCAGCGGGCCCTGACGGCCACGCTCGGAACGGTGGTGGAGGAGATGACGGCCGCCGGCGTGCGACCTCCGGCGATCGTGGTCGTGGGCGACGTGGTGGACGTGGCGCGAGAGATCGACATGATACGAGCGGACTACCTGGCCTCCAGGGCGGGCTCCGCGGCATCCCCGGCAGACCGGCATGGAGATTTGGGACGGGCTCCGTGACACCCCCAGCAGACCAGAGCGCGGTGCACGACGGCCGCCACCCCGAGGGCCCGGCCGACCCCGCCGCCACCGAGCCGGCCCCGGCCGCCGGGTCCTCCGTGCCCGCCGACCGCGACGAGCGCGCCGCCCGGCCCTCCGGGGCCGCTGAACGTGACGAGCGCGCCGCCGGGTCCTCCGGGACCGACGAACGGGACGAGTCGGCCTCCGGGGCCGCCGGATCTTCCGGCTCCACGGCGTCCGGCGGTCCGAGCGGCGCGTCCGACGGCCCGGGAGGCACATCCGGTGATTCGAGCGGCGTGTCCGGCGGTTCGGGCGGTGCGTCAGGGGCCGATGGGCGGGACGAGCGGAGTGGGTCGCCGGTCTCGTCCGGGACGTCCGGTGGCGCGGAGCGGACCGGCCGCGGCGCGGGCGCGTCCGGTGGCGCGGGCGGGCGGCTGGTGAGCGTCGCTCCCGATCCCACTCGGGAGGTCGATCTGGCGCGGGTACTGACCGAGCTGCGCGACCAGGTCAGCGAGGTGCGGTTCGTACTGGACATGCCCGGGGTCGAGGACGCCCGGGCGGCCCAGCTGGAGATCAAGAGCCAGCTCGACGACTACGTGCTGCCCCGCATCCGCGGCAAGAGCGCCCCGATGCTGGTGGTGCTCGGCGGCTCCACCGGGGCCGGCAAGTCCACCCTGGTCAACACGTTGGTGGGGTCCCGGGTCAGCGCGACCGGCGTGCTGCGGCCCACCACCAGCAGCCCGATCCTGGTCTGCCACCCCGACCACGCCGAGTGGTTCCTCAAGGGGCCGCTGCTGCCCGACATGGGCCGGGTGCCCGGTCCCGCCCCGGACGCCATCGCCGGTGACCAGCTGGTCATCATCAGCAGCGACCAACTCCCCGAGGGCCTGGCACTGCTGGACAGCCCCGACTTCGACTCGGTCTTCGAGGACCACTACGAGTTCGCCACCAAGCTGATGTCCGCCGCCGACCTGTGGTTGTGCGTCACCACCGCCGCCCGGTACGCCGACGCCCAGGTGTGGCAGATGCTCCAGCGCGCCCGCGAGCAGGGCGCCACCATCGGCGTGGTGCTCTCGCGCGTCCCCCAGGGCGCCGGCTCGGAGGTCGTCGACCACTTCGGCGAGATGCTGGAGCAGCAGGGCGTCGGGGAGGCCCGCCGGTTCACCATCCCCGAGACCCGGATCGAGAACAGCCGGCTGCCCGAGGAGGCCGTCGAGGACATCCGGTCCTGGCTGCTGGAGCTGTCGGAGAACATCGAGCGCCGCTCCAAGGTCATCCGCGACACCTTCGGCGGCGTCCTGGACAGCTTCCGGGTCCGCGTTCCCGAGCTGGCCAAGCAGGTCGAGGCCCAGGTCGAGGTGCGTACCGTGCTGCGCGAGGAGGTCGAGGCCGCCTACGCCACCGCGATGGCCGAGCTGGACGAGGCCACCCGCAACGGCTCGCTGCTGCGCGGCGAGGTGCTGGCCCGCTGGCAGGACTTCGCCGGCACCGGCGACCTGCTGCGCTCGCTGCGCGTCCAGCGCGGCCGTTCCGGCCATCGCAGCAGCAAGCGCCGCCGCGCCCCGGCCCGGCTGCGCGCCCTCAAGGGCGCGCTGCGCGCCGGGCTGGAGTCGCTGATCCTGGCCTCCGCCGAGCACGCCGCCGAGGAGGTGCTGGCCCGCTGGCGCGCCCACCCGGCCGGCGGGCAGATCCTGGCCGGCCCGGCCGGCGCCCTGTCCGGGGTCTCCCCGGAGCTGCCGCGGCGGGTCACCCGGGCGGTCAGCTCCTGGCAGGACCACGTCCTGGAGCTGATCCGCACGGAGGGCGTCACCAAGCGGTCGGTGGCCAAGCTGGTCACCTTCGACGAGGAGGCGCTGTCCCTGGTCCTGATGATCGGGCTGCTGGGCTACGGGACCACCGACGTGACGGTCGAGGGGGGCACCAGCGCGGTGCCGCAGCGGCTGCTCAAGGCGCTGTTCGGCGCCGAGTCGCTGCGCGGCATGGGCGCCAAGGCCCGCGCCGACCTGCGTAGCCGCATCGGGATGCTGTTCGACGAGGAGGCCATCCGCTACGGTCAGGCGCTGGACGCCGCCGGGATCCCCGACGAGACCGCCGCCGTCCAGCTCTACCAGGCCACCTACAACCTAGAGGTCGCTCGATGACGGCGGCCGCCGGTCGCGCGCCCACCTGCGGTCGCCGCCCGGCGGACCCGTCGGAACACCCCCGGACAACCTAGAGGTCGGCACTTGAACCAGATGACGACGACCACCTCGGCGGTCCCCCCGCAGCCGGCCGCCGGGAACGCGGACGAGCCCGCCGGCCCGGGCCTGGCGGCCAGGATCGACGGTCTGCAGCGGCTGGTCGACCTGGGCACCGGACGGATCGACCCGGACCTGCTGGCCGACACCACCGCGCTGCTCACCCGTGCCGGGGAACGGCTGCGGCTGTCGGGCGACCACACCGTCGTCACCCTCGCCGGCGGCACCGGCAGCGGCAAGTCCTCCCTGTTCAACGCCGTCTGCGGGCTGGACCTGTCGCCGACCGGGATGCGCCGCCCCATGACGTCCAAGGCGCACGCCTGCGTGTGGGGGCTGGACGGCGCCGGGCCGCTGCTGGACTGGCTGCAGGTCGACAAGCGGCACCGCTACGCCCGGGCCAGCGCGCTGGAGCCCGAGGGCGGCCGGAACGGGGCCGAGTCCGGGTCGCTGCAGGGCCTGGTCCTGATCGACCTGCCCGACCACGACTCCATCGCCGAGATGCACCGCGCCGAGGTCGACCGGTTCGTCGGCGTCGCCGACCTGCTGGTGTGGGTGGTGGACCCGCAGAAGTACGCCGACGCCGCGCTGCACCGCAACTACATCGTTCCCTTCGCCCGGCACGCCGGGGTCACCCTCATCGTCCTCAACCAGGTCGACCGGCTGCAGGAGGAGGAGATCGACGAGTGCGTGTCGGACCTGCGCCGCCTGCTGGAGGCCGAGGGGCTGGCCGATCCGCGCATCGTGACCACCTCCACGGTGGCCGAGGGCGGCGTCGCCGGGTTCCGTGAGGTGCTGGCCGACACCGTCGCGGCCCGCCGCGCCCGCGCCCAGCGGCTGGCCGTCGACATCGACCGGCTGGTGGCGCGGTTCGCCGACCAGCGGGCCGTCACCGAGCCGCCGTCCATGATCGACGAGCGCCGCGCCGCGGAGCTGGCCGACGCGCTCACCGACGCGGCGGGCGTCCCGGCGGTCGCCGAGGCCATGGAGAGCGCCTATGAGCTGCGCGCCGTGGACTACGTGGGCTGGCCGGTGGCCAAGCTGGCCGCCCGGCTGCGCAGCGACCCGCTGCGCAAGATGCGGCTGACCGAGCTGCGCGATGAGCTGCGCGGCGCGTTCACCGGCCCGGTCGGCGCCCAGCAGGGGGACGTGGACAACGCCCTGCAGGGCATCGCCGACGACGTCGTCACCGGCCTGCCGCCGGCGTGGGCCCGCTCGGTCCGCGCCGCCGGCCGCTCGCACGCCGCCGAGCTGCCCGAGGCCCTCGGCGACTCCCTCAAGGACACGCTGCCGGCCTTCAACCAGGTGCCGCGCTGGTGGTGGCTGGTCAAGACCTGGCAGTACTTCCTGGTCCTGATCGCCGCCCTGGCCCTGATCTGGATCGCCCTGCTGGTCGCCTACGGAGTCCTCGGCATCAGCGAGCAGCCGCCGGACCTGGTCGGCAACCCCGGGCTGATCCCGTACGTCACCGTCCTGCTGGCCTGCGTGCTGGGCATGGGAGCGCTCACCTCGTCGGCCTGCCGCAACGTGATCGCCCTGTCCTCGGCCAGGCACGGCGAGCGGATGGAACTGCACATGCGCGAGCGCATCGCCGAGGTCGCCGAGCAGAAGGTCCTCTACCCGGTCGCGGACGAGTTGCGGGCCTATGCCCGCTTCCAGGCCGAGGCCGACCGTCTGCTGGGCTCTTCCGGAAGCTGAACCGCCTGCCGGGCTCTTCCGGGGCTGATCCGGGCCGCCGTTCCGGCCGGTTGTCCACAGTTCCGCCGGAGGCTTCTCGGGCCTTGGCCGGTCCGCCACCGTGGTCAGTGCGCGGCGTCCGACACCGCGCACCGACCGCGAAGTGGAGGACCCCCATGAACGAAGCACAGGTCACCGTCATCGGCTGGCTCGCCCAGGACCCCTTCTTCACGATGACGGCCAACGGCACTCCCTTCCTGGCCCTGAGAGTCGGCTGCACCCCGCGCCGCTACGACCGGCAGAGCGGCCAGTGGCAGGACTTGGAGCCGATGTTCCTGACCGTCAACTGCTGGCGCTCCCTGGCTGAGAATGTCAACGCCAGCGACATGAAGCGCGGCGAGCCCGTCGTGGTGTCCGGCCGGCTGCGCATCCGCGAGTACGTCAAGGACGGCCGGCTGCGCTTCTCCGCCGAGATCGAGGCCACCACCGTCGGCCACGACCTCAGCCGGGGCAGCGCCCAGTTCCGCCGCGTCCAGCGCGGCACCATGACGGAGGAGGACCGCCGGGAGGCCAGGGAGCTCACCGACCAGTGGTCCCTGGCCGAGAGCCCCACCGATGGCGAGACCACCCGTGACTCGGCCACCGACACCGAGAACCCCCAGGCCACCGAGCCGACCGACACCCTCCGCAACGAGGACGCCGACCTCTTCGGCGAGCCCGCGGACCCCCGCGCGACCGCCACGGACACCGACGACCACGACCTGTTCGAACTCCGCACCCAGGCCGCCTGACCCCCGCCCACGAGGGGCCGCCCACCTGCACCCGGGCGGCCCCTCAAGGGCACCGCCACCGACGCCATCCGCACCGGCCTGCTCACCTGCGCCGGGGGCGCGTGGCATGCGGGCCTGGCCGAGGAGATCCGCCGTCCTGTGTCCGGGTGGCCTCTTGCGGTCGGTCCCGCTGCGGAGGGCTCCGCGGGGGCATCTGACGGGAGGCGTCAAAGGGCCGCCGGGGCGGGAGGCGGAGGAGGAGGATTCTCATGCTGGGAAAGGTGATGTGCGGGGCGATGATCGTGAAGTGTTGACGAACGTCTTGATTCCAGACCCACGTCGCACACGTTGCAACTATCGTGTTACACAACGTGAGGATTGGGGGGAAGGATGACGGCAGTGCAGTCGTCGGCGGAGGACCGAGGGGAGCTGGCGGGCTGGTTCGGCCGCCGGCTCGCGCGGCCTTCGCTGCTGGCGCTCTACGTGGTCGCGGTCGCCGGGCTCTACCTGGCGCTGGCGGCCGACGGCATCGTCCGGACCCCCGTCCGGGCTGAGGACCTGCGCACCTTCGCCGCGCTGCTGGCCTGCGGGGCGGTGTGCATCGAGGTCTCCCGGCGGCTGGGCATGCCCGCCGGGGTCGCCCGGGACCTGCTGTCGGCCTGGTGGCTGCCGGTGGCGCTGCTGCTGCCGCCGGTCTACGCGCTGCTGGCGCCGATACCGATACAGGCGCTGCTGCAGCTCCGGGTACGGCGCACCCTGCTGTACCGGCGGGTGCTGGTCGCCTCCGCGCTCGGCCTGGCCGGGGCGTGCGCGTCCACCGCCTTTCACCGGACGGTGCCCGAGCCGCTGCAGGGCTCCCCGGCCTGGGTGATCGACGTCCACCCGGGAGTGCTCGTCGCGGTGGGCTGTGCGGCCCTGTTCACCGTGGTCAACACCGCCCTGGTGGCGATCGCGGCGCACGCCGCCGACCCCGAGAGCCGGTGGCGGGACGTGCTGTGGACGCGCGAGAGCCTGCTGCTGGACGTCGTCGAGCTGTGCGTGGGGCTCATCGTGGCCATCATCAGCGCGCTGTCGCTGGCGCTGCTGGTCCTGGCCCTGCCGCCGGTCGTGCTGCTCCAGCGCAGCCTGATGCACCAGCAGTTGCAGGCCGCCGCCCGGACCGACGCCAAGACGGGCCTGCTCAACGCCGCCGCCTGGCAGCGCGAGGCCGACACCGAGCTGTCGCGCGCCGACCGCACCAACGAGCCGCTCGCCCTGCTGCTCATCGACATCGACCACTTCAAGAGGGTCAACGACACCCACGGCCACCTGATCGGCGATCAGGTCCTCGTCGGGGTCGCCACCACGTTGTGCAGCCAGCTGCGCGACTACGACGTGGTCGGCCGGTTCGGGGGAGAGGAGTTCGTGGTCCTGCTGCCGGGCGCCGACACGGTGGAGGCGTGCCGGGTGGCCGAGCGCCTGCGTGGCCGGGTGCGCCGCCTGACGGTCCCGGCCGAGGAGGGCACGGTCGGCGTCACCATCTCGGTGGGCGTGTCGCTGCTGCGCACCCACGGCCAGGACCTGATCGAGCTGCTGACCGCTGCCGACCTCGCCCTGTACCGGGCCAAGCAGTCCGGCCGCGACCGCGTCTGCCTGCCCGCCCTCGACGACCCCCGCGCCCCGGGCGTCTGACCCGCCCGGACCGACGGCACGCGCGCACCGGGGAGAGGCAAGCCCCGTCGAGGCGGCCGGCCCTGGCCGGGTCGGCGGCGTGGACGCGCCAAGGAGGGGTGGGCTTCGCCGGCGGGGCGGTTGGGGCGGTGGTGTGGAAAGGGGCGGGAGGGGTGGGCGGACGTGCAACGAGTGGTGGCCGCCACCCCATAGGCTTTAAAGCATGCCCGAGTACATCTACACGATGCAGCGCGTGCGCAAGGCGCACGGCGACAAGGTGATCCTTGACGATGTCACCTTGAGCTTCCTGCCGGGAGCCAAGATCGGCGTCCTCGGCCCGAACGGGACCGGCAAGTCCACGCTGCTGCGGATGATGGCCGGTCTGGAGCAGCCGTCCAACGGCGACGCGCGGCTCATGCCCGGATACTCGGTGGGGATGCTCCAGCAGGAGCCGCCGCTCAACGAGAGCAAGACCGTCCTCGGCAACGTCGAGGAGGGCGTGGCCGAGACCAAGGCGCTGCTCGACCGGTTCAACGAGATCGCCGAGCAGATGGCGACCGACTACTCCGACGAGCTGATGGAGGAGATGGGCAAGCTGCAGGAGCAGCTCGACCATCGCAACGCCTGGGACCTCGACAGCCAGCTCGAGCAGGCGATGGACGCGCTGCGCTGCCCGCCCCCGGACGCCGACGTGACCAAGCTGTCCGGTGGTGAGCGCCGCCGCGTGGCGCTGTGCAAGCTGCTGCTGGAGGCGCCCGACCTGCTGCTGCTGGACGAGCCCACCAACCACCTGGACGCCGAGAGCGTGCAGTGGCTGGAGCAGTACCTGGAGAAGTACGAGGGCACCGTCCTGGCGGTCACCCACGACCGGTACTTCCTGGACAACGTGGCCACCTGGATCCTGGAGCTGGACCGCGGCCGCTGCTACCCGTACGAGGGCAACTACTCCACCTACCTGGAGAAGAAGGCCGACCGGCTCAAGGTCGAGGGCAACAAGGACGCCAAGCGCAAGAAGCGCCTGACCGAGGAGCTGGAGTGGGTCCGCTCCAACCCCAAGGCCCGGCAGACCAAGAGCAAGGCCCGGCTGCAGCGCTACGAGGAGATGGCCGCCGAGGCCGCCAAGACCCGCAAGCTGGACTTCGAGGAGATCCAGATCCCGCCGGGCCCGCGGCTGGGCAACACGGTGATCGTCGCCGAGAACCTCACCAAGGGCTTCGGCGACCGGCTGCTGATCGAGGACCTGTCGCTCAATCTGCCCCCCAACGGCATCGTCGGCGTGATCGGCCCCAACGGCGTCGGCAAGACCACGCTGTTCCGCATGATCGTGGGCGAGGAGACCCCCGACTCGGGCGCCCTGAAGGTCGGCGAGACGGTGCAGATCTCGTACGTGGACCAGTCCCGGGGCGGCATCGACCCTGAGCAGTCCGTCTGGCAGGTGGTCTCCGACGGCCTCGACCACATCAAGGTCGGCCAGGTCGAGATGCCCTCGCGGGCGTACGTGGCGGCCTTCGGCTTCAAGGGCCCCGACCAGCAGAAGCCGTCGGGCGTGCTGTCCGGCGGTGAGCGCAACCGGCTCAACCTGGCGCTGACCCTCAAGCAGGGCGGCAACGTGCTGCTGCTGGACGAGCCCACCAACGACCTGGACACCGAGACCCTGAGCTCGCTGGAGAACGCGCTGCTGGAGTTCCCCGGCTGCGCCGTGATCACCTCGCACGACCGGTGGTTCCTCGACCGCATCGCCACCCACATCCTGGCGTGGGAAGAGGGCTCCAACTGGTTCTGGTTCGAGGGCAACTTCGCCGACTACGAGAAGAACAAGATCGAGCGCCTGGGCGCCGAGGCGGCCCGCCCGCACCGCGTCACCCACCGCAAGTTGACCCGCAACTGACCCGCGTTCCGTACCGCCGTGGCCCACACCACGGCGGTACGGACCCCGTGTGCGCGCGGGCGGATCTCCAGAACGCCGCATGCCTGCCACGACGGGCCGACATAGCGAGGGGCCGGTCCGGCATCCGCCGTAACCGGCCTCTTCCCGCCGTGGCGGGTTCTGCTTGTCCGTATGGACGCTGGTGGCATCCAGCGCCCGGCGGGCGTCGGCACCTTCCGCATGTTCTGGTCGTCCAGGTGGATATCGGCAGTGGGCATGGTCGGCCGCCGGGCTCTTGCGGTGGTGAGATGGGGCTGCGTTGTGGGTTGTCCGTCGCCTGCGCCGGAGCCGTCGCGCTGGTCTCCATGACCTCAGAGAGGCCAATCCCACAATCCGGCGGGCTGGGAGAGCGGGACGGGCTGTCGCTACGATCGGCCTGATTCATGAGTGGCAGCCCGTTCCCGGGCGAGACCCCAGACCCCAGGCGAGGACATGGATACCGACACGCCTCCCGCCGAGTACCGGCATGTCTACGAGTTCAACATCCGGTTCGGTGACATCGACTCGCAGGGCCACGTGAACAACGTCAAGTTCCTCGGCTACCTGGAGGACGCCCGCCTGGAGATGTTCCATGGCGACCCGGTCCGCAAGGGCGAGGAGCCGGTGCGCGGCATGGTGATCGCCCGGCATGAGATCGACTACCGTCGTCCGCTGCTGCCCACCGTCTACCCGATCCGAGTGGAGACGTGGGTGACCGAGGCCCGCGCTGCCTCGTTCAAGCTGGCCTATGAGGTCCGCGACGACGAGCAGGTCTTCGCGACCGCCACCTCGACGCTGGTGGCCTTCGACGTGGAGCGCAACAGCCTGCGCCGTTTCACCCCGTACGAACGGGACTTCATCAAGCGCTACGTCCCCCCGTCCTGACCCGGCCTGTCGAGCGCGTCCAGAGGCGAGCGGTCTCTCCATCGCCTTGTGCGTGCCCATGAGTCCCGAAAGTGCGCTCAGCCGCGCACGTACGCTCCGCCGACCGCCGACCGCCGGTCTTGTGCATGCCCCGTGATTTCTGAAGGCCCCTGGTCGACTCGGTGGCATGCTGCTGATATATCCACATAGTGGACGTCTAGTATCAATATATGGTCAACGTGGAGGGTGGTCCGGACGGCCGGCGCTGGGTGGTGCTGGGTGTCGGGCTGGGGGCGATAGTCGCCGGATGCGTGTTCCAGTTCGGGCTGCCCTACCTGCTGCCCGTGCTACGGGCGGACGGGCTGTCTCTGGGGCAGGCGGGCATGCTGGTCGCCTGCCCGACGGCCGGGCTCATGGTCGCCCTCATCGCGTGGGGCGCCGCCGCCGACCGCTGGGGGGAGCGGCTGGTCCTCTCCCTCGGCCTGGGCGTCGCCGGCCTGGCCCTGCTGGCCGCGGCGGCGGTGGCGGGGCGTCCGCTGGCGCTGGGGGCCTGCCTGGTCGCCGCCGGTGCGGGCGGCGCCTCGGTGCACGCGGCCAGCGGCCGGCTGATCCTCGGCTGGTTCGGCGCACGTGAGCGCGGGCTGGCGATGGGCATCCGGCAGACCGCCCAGCCGCTCGGCATTGGCGTGGCTGCGCTGGCCCTGCCGCCGCTGGCGGTCGGCGGGCTGGCCGCCCCGCTGCTGGCCTCGGCGCTCTTCTGCCTGGTGATGGCCGCCGCTGTGGCGCTGTTCGTACGGGATCCGCGACGGACCGCACAGGAGTCGGCGCAAGGCGCCGGATCCCCCTATGCCACGCCGGTGCTGTGGCGGCTGCACGCGGCCAGCGCGCTGCTGGTCGTGCCGCAGTTCACGGTCGCCACGTTCGCCCTGGTCTTCCTGATCGACGAGCATGGCTGGGACGCGGCGACGGCCGGGCGGGTGCTGGCCGCCGTTCAGGTGGGCGGTGCGCTGGCGCGGATCGGCGCCGGGGTCTGGTCGGACCGGGCGGGCAGCAGGCTGCGGCCGTTCCGGCTGGTCGCCGCTGCCATCGCCGTGGTGATGGCGGCGCTGGCGGCCGGGGCCCTGACCGGGTCCGGGGTCGCCGTCGCGGTGCTGCTGGTGGCCGGAGTGATCACCGTGAGCCCCAACGGGCTGGCGTACACCGCCGTCGCCGAGTACGCCGGACGCGCCTGGGCCGGACGCGCGCTGGGCACGCAGAACACCGCGCAGAACGCGTTGGCGATGGCGACCCCGCCGCTGGTGGGCATGGTGGTCGGCGGGCCCGGCTACGGCGCGGCGTTCGCCATCGCCGTGGCGTTCTCGCTGGCCGCCGTCCCCCTGGTGCCCGTCCGAGGCGAGGGCCGAACGGTCACGGCGCGCACGGATCGCGGACGACGGACGCGCCTTCGCAGGACGGCATCTCCTCGTCCATGAGGACCCTGGTCTCCGGCGGCATTCCGGGCGCCCCGGACCGGTCGACGAACCCCACGTCGGTGCGGTGGTGGGGGCGGCCCCGATCCCCGAGGAGCGATGCGGGTGCATCCGGTGTCTCGGCGGCCGGGGCGCTGCGGGCGGCGGTCAGTCGGGGGAGTTGATCAGGCTGCGGGCGGCCATCTCCAGGTACTCCCAGAGCATTTGCTCCAGTTGCTCGGGCAGGTCCAGTTCGTCCAGCGCGTCCCGCATATGCCGCAGCCAGGCGTCCCGCTCGGCCGTCCCGATCGTGAACGGGACGTGACGCATACGCAGCCGGGGGTGCCCGCGCTGGATGCTGTAGGTGCGGGGGCCGCCCCAGTATTGGATGAGGAAGAGGCGCAGCCGCTCCTCGGCCGGGCCGAGGTCCTCCTCGGGGTACAGGGGGCGCAGCAGGGGGTCGTCGGCGACGCCCTGGTAGAAGCGGTGGACCAGGCGCCGGAAGGTCTCCTCGCCGCCGACCGCCTCATAGAAGGTCACTTCTTGGGCCATGATGCCCTCCACCCTATGTGAGCGGGATGACGGGTGGGTGAGTTCCGGGTCACGCCGGCCGGGTCACGCCGGTGGGGGAGTGGCGACGGTGACGCCCGCGTCGTCGAAGGAGCGCTTGACGCGCTCGCGCAGCTCGCGGGCGACCTCGCCCTGGCGGCCGGGGGCGGTCTTGACCACCAGGCGGACGACCACCGCCTCACCGGTCAGGCCCTGCACGCCCCACACCGACGGCTCCTCCAGGATGATCTCCTTCCAGGCGGGGTCGTCGGCCAGCCGGTCGGCGGTGGCCTTGAGGACCTCCTTGACCTTGGCGGTGTCCTCGCCGTAGTCGACCGGGATGTCCAGCACCGCCCGGGCCCAGTTCTGCGACTCGTTGCCGACCCGCATGATCTCGCCGTTGCGGATGTACCACACCACGCCGTTGACGTCGCGTATCCGGGTGACGCGCAGCGTGACCGCCTCCACGGTGCCCTTGGCGGGCCCCAGGTCGACCACGTCACCGACCCCGAACTGGTCCTCCAGCAGCATGAACAGGCCCGCCAGGAAGTCCTTGACGATGTTCTGGGCACCGAAGCCGACCGCGACGCCGATCACGCTGGCGCTGGCCAGGATGGGGGCCAGGTTCAGGCCCAGCTCGCCCAGCGCGCTGAACACCGCGGTGCCCATGATCACGATGGAGGCGATGCTGCGCAGCACCGAGCCGAGCGTCTTGGCGCGCTGCCGGCGCCGTTCGCTGAGTACGGCGTGGCTGCCGTCGAAGGCGGTGCGGGAGCGCTCGCGCAGCCGCTCGGGCATGGTGCCCTCGGCCATCCGGGCGGTGATCTTGGTGATCATCCCGTGCGCGAAGCGCCGCAGCAGCAGCGCGATGCTCAGCGTGAGGACGATGACGAACAGCCGGTTGGTCCACAGGTCCAGGTGGTAGTCCTTGACGAACTTGGTCGCGTCCGGGCTGTGGGTGATGTTCCAGAACAGCCGGCACGGCATGAGCGGTTTTTCCCCGCAGTACGTCTCCGGTCGCTCGTCGGTGTCGAACAGGGGAGCGGCCGCCCACAGGGCCGCGGAATCGAACAACGGAAGATCCTCCCGGGGCGGTGGTGTGTACACCACCATGGACCTGCGGCGGTACGAGCCGATGTTAGGGGAAGCCGACCGGCCGTCCGTACGCGCTCATGGTCATGTGACCCGCCGGACCGGGAAGGGTCTCCGGGGTGCTGCGAGCCCCGTGGGCGGAGGGGGGGCGAGGGATGCGCCGCCCCGGGAAGGGCCGCTCCACACCTCGGCTCACGTGTCGAACGTCACAGATCGACGTGAAGGGCGTATGTCCGTGAAAGGCCCTGACCGGGCCGGAGGCCGGTGGCCGTGTCCCGCGGACCGACGGCTGCCGCGCCGTTCCCCGCCGCGGCCGCGCGGGACACGACCGGCCTCAACTCCGGGAGCCGTGCGCCTCGTGCGGCAGCGGCTGCAGGACGTGCGCCAGCTTCGACGCGGCGCCTCCCGGATCGTCCACCCGATGCATGCGCTCTCCCCACGACCACCAGTAGTAGTGCTCGGGCGTGCCCGGGGCCGGAGCGCAGGTCACGTCCTCGGCCAGGCTGCCGGCCTCCGGGTTGACCACCCGCAGGAAGGTCGGCCCGGACCGGGTCTGCACCACTTTGGCCACCAGCCCTTGCGAGCCGACGGCCTGTCCGAGGTCCTCCAGACAGCCGACGCGGTAGTCGCTGGCCACCCCGTACCCCTCCCTCTGCATCCGGTGAGACTGCTGTGTGATCGACTGGATGCGCTTCGTCAACGAAACTGAGAATTGCAACTATCCCGGCGACCGGTCAAGCGGTACCAGGCTCGCCGGGGACGGGATTTCCCCTCCTTCGGGTTGGCTTCCTTCGCCCGCGGAGGAGAAATCTCCACCCGGGTGGTCGATGCCCGCACCCGTCCGCTCCCGTTTTCTGCGAATGGGTTGGCCTGCCCCGATCCGGGAGTTACGCTGCGTGCGCGAGAGGTAATCAGTTGTGGCCAGATGGTCAGCTTTCGCCCGGAATGGGTGCCGGACCACAGGGTCGGACCGGTCTCATACCGGGTGTGCGGACCGGGAGCGGCACGGGCGCCGCTTCGAGGGCAGGAAGGCCGGAGCAATGCCGGAACCCCCCGGGGACGCCCCGAGAAAAGAGACGGACATCGCCCGCCGGGTCCGTGCGCACGGCCTCGCCCGGGGACGCACTCCGGTGGAGATCGCCGCCGACATTCACGAGCAGTGCGGCCCGCTGTTCGGCACGACCCGGATCAAGTCGCATCGGCTGGCCCACGGGGTGGCGCTGTCGGACATCGTCGCCCAGGTCCGCGCACTGCACGAGATCGACGGCAAACCCCAGCCCAAGCTGGGCGAGACACTGCTGTCGGCCTACGAGAGCGGCTACAAGCGCCCGGGACCGGCCTACCTGCACTACCTGTGCGCCGTCTACCGGGTGGAGCCGGCCGAGCTCGGCTTCGAGGGCCCCTGCATCTGCGGGCACGGCCACACGCTGCGCGCGGTGTCCGCCTGCCGGGCACCGGCCCGGTCGCCCATGCCGCCGGCCGATCGCCGCGCCGCCGCCTCCCGCCCCCTGGACGAGCCCGACGCCCTGGTCGGGCACGTGGTCGTACCGCTGCCGGACGACCGTCATTGGATCACCGTCGGCGACAGCCGGGGCCCGGACCGCGCCGGCGGCCCCCTGTCCGCGGACGTCGGAGAGGAGGACGTGGTGCTTCGCAGGACCCTCTTGCAACTGCTGGCCGGCGCGGGCGTGGCGCTCGACGGCGAGTTCCTCGGAGCCGTGGACCACCTGCGTCGGAGGATGGACGACACGCTGGTCAACGCCACGGTGTCGCCCACCATGCTGGACCAGTGGGAGGAGACCACCCTCGGCTACGGCCGGCTCTACCAGGCCACTCCCTCGCTGCGCATGCTGTGCGACGTGCTGCTGGACTTCAGCGAGGTGCGCCGGATGTGCGACCAGCGGCAGCCGGTGGAACTGCAGGAACGGCTGTGCCGGATCGCTGCCCAGCTGGCCGGGCTGTCCGGCCTGATCATGATCAATCTGGGCGACCACCGGCTGGCCCGCTCGTTCTTCCGCACCGCCAGCACCGCCGCCGACGAGACCGGGGACCGGGCGCTGCGCGCCTGGGTGACGGTGCGCGAGGCGCTGGTGCCGATGTACTACGGCGACCCGCGCGAGGCGCTGCACCTGGCCCGCAAGGCCCAGGACCTGGCCGGCCGGACGCCCAGCGTGGCGGCGGCGATGGCGCCCGCGGTGGAGGCGCGCGCGCTGGGGCTGCTGGCGATGCGGGGGCGGTCGGACGCCGCGCCCAGCGCCCGCCGGGCGCTGGTGCGCGGCAGGTCGGTCTTCGACCAGTTGCCCAAGGCGCACACCAGCGATCTGGCCTTTGGTTTCACCGAACGGCAGATGGCCTTCTACGAGGGCGACACCTTCACCAACCTCGGCGACCACAAGGCCGGTGACGAGGTGCTGAGCCGTGCCCTCACGCTGTACGCCCCCACCGACTGGGTCGACCTGACCCTGGTACGGCTGGACCGGGCCGCCTGCCGGCTGCACGCCGGGCATCCGGATGCGGCGCTGGACGTCGCGCAGGAGGCGATCCTGGAGCTGTCGGAGGACCACCGTTCCGACATCCTGGTGCACCGGGCCCGCCAGCTCGGCGCCGCCGTGGTGGCCCGACACGGCGAGATCGAACGGATCAAGAGCTTCCGCGAGGCGCTGTCGGGCCCCTCGGTGAGCAGTCCGGCCGCCCCGCGGCCCAGGCCCGCGCAGCAGGCCTGAGATGGTCCCCTCGGGCGGGGACGCCGGCACGTTCCTGCGGTCCCACCGGGAGCCGCCCCGCTGGGAGTACCGCGACCTGCTGATCCGCCGCTACACCGCGGCCGACCACGCCGCCGTCATGGACCTGCACCGTCAGGGCCTGGCCCAGGTCGGGCTGCGGCCCGGCGACGGCGTCTACTACGAGCACGACCTGTTCCAGATCGAGGACGTCTACCTGCGCCGGGGCGGCGAGTTCGTGGTCGGCGAGCGGCACGGCGAGCTCGTCGCGATGGGCGGGCTGCGCCGGGCCGACATCATCCCCACCGGGGTCACCCGGGCGCACGGCGGGTACGCGGTGGGGCTGCCGCCGCGGACCGACACGGCCGAGATGGTACGGCTGCGCGTGCACGCGCGGGCGTGGCGCCGCGGCTACGGCTCGGCGATCGTACGGGCGCTGGAGGAGCGCGCCGCCGAACTCGGCTACCGGACACTGCACTGTGACACCACCGACCGGCAGGTCGCCGCGATGGAGCTCTACCGCGGGTTCGGCTGGCGGGAGACCCGGCGGGAGGTCATCGGCGGGCTCGTGAACGTCTACTTCGAGAAGGTCCTGCCCTGAAGCACCGGGTCGTGGCGGACCCCGCACCGGCGGCGCGGCCCGGTGCGGGGCCCACCACGACCCGGACCCCTCCCCGCCGTGGCGGGATCCTGCCCGCCCGGAGGGGCGCTCAGCCCAGCCGCCCGCCCGCGAACTGCATCAGCGGCAGGCGGCGATGCCTGATCTGGCGGTATCCGCGCTCTTCGAGGGCCCGGACGATCTCCTTGTCGCCGAACATGGCGACCCCGGTGATCCGGCCCGCCAGCTCGCTGCCGCGCCCGACCAGGGGCGCCGCCGGGCGCCGGGAGGTGAGGATCGCCAGCCTGCCGCCCGGCCTGAGCACCCGGGTCATACCGTCCAGCGCCGCCCACGGGTCCTTGAACAGGTAGAGCCCGCCGAAGCAGCACACCGCGTCGAACACCCCGTCCCGGAACGGCAGGTCCCCTGCGTTCCCGCGGACGTAGCCGACCGTGCCGGGGACGGGCTCGGCCACGGCGCGGGCCAGCATGGTGGCCGACGCGTCCAGCCCGACCACCAGCCCGCCCGGCCCGACCCCCTCGGCCAGCGCGCGGGTCACGTTGCCCGGCCCGCACGCCACGTCCAGCACGGTCATGTCCGGCTTGCGCGGGTCGGCGGGCCGTCCGAGGGCCAGCCAGGAGCGCGCCAGCGCGTTCTCCTCGGCGGTGTCGGGCCCGGCCGGCCAGCCCTTGGCCAGGTTGAAGCCGATCGGCCGCCACAGCCGCTCGTAGATCTGCGGCAGGAAGGTCGACTGCATGACCCGCTGGGCGGGCGTCGGGGCGGGCTCGCCGCCGGGGCCGAGCAGGTCCAGGTAGCCCGCGGAGGCGTCCGGCTCGGCGGGCGGGGAGGCGAGCAGCTTCACGATCCGTTCGTGTACGCCGTGCGGTTGTACGGCCGTCGTGCTCATCTCCTTATTGGATCACTGCGTTCGCCGCAGGACGCAGGCGTTCGGCACCGAAAGTGATGTAGCTCTCACCGTGCCCGTTCGTCGTCGAGCCGCAGTCCGGTGTGCGCGGCCAGGAACGCCATGGTGTCGGCCGACAGCTCCACCGACCGGCTCACCGCCCGCCCCGCGTGTCCGACCTCGGCCTCGTTGCGCAGCAGCACCGGCGCGGACGAGGCCGTGGCGTGCTGCATCGCGGCGCACATCTTGCGGGCGTGCAGCGGATCGACCCGGGTGTCGCCGTCGAACACCGTGAACAGCGTCGCCGGGTACGCCACGCCCTCGCGCACGTGGTGGTACGGCGAGTAGGCCAGCAGCCACTCCAGCTCCTCGGGGATCTCGGCGGAGCCGTACTCGTCGTTCCAGGTCTGGCCGAGTCCGAACCTCTCGTAGCGCACCATGTCCAGCAGCGGCGCCGAGCAGACGGCCGCCGCGTACAGGTCGGGCCGCTGGGTGATCGCCGCGCCGACCAGCAGCCCGCCGTTGGACCCGCCGGAGATGCCCAGCCGCTCGGGAGTGGTCCAGCCGTCGGCGACCAGCTTCTCGGCGGCGGCGTGGCAGTCGTCGAAGACGTTCTGCTTGCGCTCGCGCATCCCGGCGCGGTGCCACTCCTCGCCCTCCTCCGAGCCGCCGCGCAGATTGGCGATGGCGTAGACGCCGCCCGCCTCCGCCCAGGCCAGCACCCCCGCCGAGTAGGCGGGGGTGAGCGGGACATTGAAGCCGCCGTAGCCGTACAGGATCGTCGGGCGGGGGCCCTCGACGCCGGGTCGCGCGATCACCAGCATCCGCACCGCGGTGCCGTCGTAGGACTCGTAGGTGATCTGCCGGGTCTCGACCTCGGGCACGTCCACCGTGCCGGGGGCGGCGGCCCACAGCGAGGTCCGGCCGGTCAGCGCGTCGTAGCGCCGCACGGACACCGGGGTCGTGTTGTCGGTGTAGGTGAACCAGACCTCGTGGCCGCCCTCCGGCCGTTCGACCAGCCCGCCGATCGAGCCCAGGCCCGGGGTGGGCACCTGCCCGATCCGCTCGCCGGTGGCCAGGTCATGGACGGTGATCTCGCTGATCGCGTGCCGGGTCCAGCCCGCCAACAGCAGGGGGCGCTCCAGTTCGGGCCCGTCCAGGACGGCGTAGTCGGCCAGCACCGCCTCGGCGTCTTCGGGGAGGAGCTCCCGCCAGGAGCCGTAGGCCGGGTCGGTCGGGTCGGCCACGCACAGCCGGCCGCGCGGCGCGTCCCGGTCGGTGAAGACGTAGGCGCGGCCGTCCCGGCCCACGTGCACGCTGGTGTAGGCGTCGACCCCGACCTGGACGGGGGTGAGCGCGGGCTCGTGCGGAGCGGCGGCCGACAGGTCGGCGATCCACACGTCCGAACGGGGGGCGGTGCCCTGCGAGGCCGACACGGTCAGCCAGCGGCCGTCCCGGCTGACGCCCACCCCGTAGTAGTTGGTCTTGTCCAGGCCCTCGCCGAAGACCAGCACGTCGTCGGTCTCCGGGTCGGTGCCCACCCGGTGCAGGTAGACCCGCCGGTGGTACTGGTCCTCGCCCTCGGGCACCCGGTCGGCCGGCAGCCGCCGGACGTAGTAGTACGCCGAGGGCTCGTCCGCGCGGGCGGGCAGCCAGGCGATCGGCGAGTAGCGGGCCCGTTCGATCGGCCCTTCGACGCGCTCGCCGGTGGCCACGTCCATCACGTGCAGCAGCGACTCCTCGTCGCCGCCGTGCGAGAGCATGTACGCCAGCAGCCGCCCCTCCTTGTCCGGCGCCCAGGAGTCGAGCGTCGTGACACCGGAGGGGTCGATCTCCATCGGGTCGATCAGCGCGCGTTCGGTCCCGTCCGGATCCACCGTGTACAGCACGGCGTGCTCCTGCTCGGCGGTGCGGCGGGAGAAGAACCGCCGCCCGCCGCGCCAGACCGGCGGGCCCACGCTGCCGGCCCGCAGCAGCCCGGCGATGCGGTCGCGCAGCCGCGCACGGCCCGGCAGGTCGTCCACCAGCGCGTGGAACAGCTCGTCCTGCCCGGCCAGCCACTTCTTGGTCTCGACCGAACCCGGATCCTCCAGCCAGCGGTAGGGATCGGCGATCCGGTGACCGTGCAGCTCGTCGACGATGTCCTGGCGCGGCGCGGGCGGGTATGGCGGACGGCTCATGACTCGAACCCTATGCGCCCTCCGCGCGGGCCGGAGCGGCCAGGGGAGGGTTCGGCCGGCGCCGGGCGGGCCGTCGGGGCAGCCCGCCGCGCCGTGCCATGACGAGTTCAAACCGTCGCCGCGACGGGAAATTTATGGGTAGCGGGAAAGGCGGCTCAGCAGTCACACTGATTTCAGCTCGATCGCCCTGGGGAGGCCCACATGACGGGTGCGCAGGTGCTCGAATCCATACTCGAGCCTCGGCGTAGGAAACGCGGGAGCGGATACGCCGAGGCGACCGGAGTGCACGAGCCGGCAGGGGACGTGTGATGCGCCAAGTCCTCCTGTTGAACGCGTCCTATGAGCCGCTCACCACGCTCCCGCTGCGGCGTGCGGTGTGCCTGGTCCTCCGCGACAAGGCCGAGATCGTCCACCATGACTCCACCGGGGCGGTGCTGCACTCGGCCTCCATGGTGATCGAGGTCCCGTCCGTGATCCGCCTGCGCCGCTACGTGCGCATCCCCTTCCGTACCCGCGTGCCGCTGACCAGGGCCGCGCTGATGCGGCGCGACAATTTCCGGTGCGCCTACTGCGGCCACCGCGCCGAGACCATCGACCACGTGATCCCGCGCAGCCGCGGCGGCAAGCACGTCTGGGAGAACTGCGTCGCCTCCTGCGGCCCCTGCAATCACCGCAAGGCCGATCGGCTGCTGGAGGAGCTGGGCTGGGCGCTGAACGTGACGCCGGTGGTGCCGCGCGGGGCGCACTGGCGGCTGATCGGCGTCCCGGGCGGCGACCCGCAGTGGGCGCCGTACATGGCCCAGTCCGCCGCCTGACCGCCTGACCGCCCGGCCGCGCCGCCCGCTCGGACTGGGCGAACGGCGCGGTCGGCTCTTATCCTGGTGGCGTGCCACGTTATGACTTCCGCTGCCGTGCCTGCGGGTCCACCTTCGAGGTGTCCCGCCCCATGAGCGAGGCCTCCGCGCCCGCCTCCTGCCCGGCCGGTCACGACGACACGGTCAAGCTGCTGTCCACGGTCGCCGTCACCGGCCGCGGCGCAGGCTCCGCCCCATCGGCTCCGCCCGCCCCCTCCGGCGGCGGTGGGTGCTGTGGCGGCGGCTGCTGCGGCTGACCGCCCCCCAATACGGCGTGCCGACGGCACGCCCGAACTGATCGAGAAACCCGCACGCGTCACCGCCGCCGGCGAGCCGCCCGGCTCGTCGGCGAGGACATGGGCGCGGCCGGGGAGCGGCCGGGCGGCTCGGGGCGGCTGAGCGCGGGGCCGGGATCTTGACGGGCGGGGGAAGCTGAGATTTTCTCGCGTTCATGATCTCCCGCCCCCCGTTCCGCGGCCGGCGAAGGCCGCCCGGCCGCGCCGCCGCCCTGGCCGCCATCGCGCTGGCGGCCGCCGTCGCCCTCCCGGCCGCCCAGGCCGGAAGTGCCGCCGCCCGGGCCGTCGAGCCCAGGCTGAACCAGATCCAGGTCATCGGGACCCACAACAGCTACCACATCGAGCCGGGCCCCGCGGAGTTCGGGCTGATGTCCACCGTCGCCGGGGCCCAGGCCGGCGGGCTGCAGTACAGCCACCCGCCGCTCGGCCAGCAGTTCGCCGGCCAGCACGTCCGGCAGATCGAACTCGACCTGTACGCCGACCCGGACGGCGGCCGCTACGCCCGCCCGGCGATCCGGCGGCTCACCGGCCAGCCGCCCGAGTACGACCCGCGGATGAGGGAGCCGGGCACCAAGGTCCTGCACGTGGCCGGGCTCGACTACCGCAGCAACTGCCTCGCGCTGACCGACTGCCTGGCCGCCGTGCGCGACTGGTCGCGCGGCAATCCGGGGCACGTGCCCGTGGCGATCCTGCTGGAGTTCAAGGACACCCTGGACCTGCCGGTCCCGGGCGGCGTGTCGATTCCGCTGGTCACCTGGACCCGGGAACGCATGCTGGGCGTGGAGGAGGAGATCCGCTCGGTCTTCGCGCCCGCCGACCTGATCACCCCGGACACCGTGCGCAGGCCCGGCCGCACCCTTGAGCAGTCGGTGCTGGAAGGCGGCTGGCCCACCCTGTCCGCCGCGCGGGGGAAGGTCATGTTCCTGATGGACAACACCGGGGTCCACCGGGACCGCTACGTCACCGGCAATCCCGGCCTCGAAGGGCGGACCCTGTTCACCAGTTCCGAGCCCGGCCGTCCCGACGCCGCGTTCATCAAGCGCAACGACCCGGCGCCCGGCATCCGCGACCTGGTCGCCAGGGGCTACCTCGTACGGACCCGCGCCGACGCCGACACCGCCCAGGCGCGCAGCGGCGACACCACGACGCGCGACACCGCCCTGGCCACCGGCGCCCAGTGGGTCAGCACCGACTATCCCGTGCCGGGCCTGGCCGCCCGCTTCGGCACCGGCTACTACGCGGCCCTGCCCGGCTTCGTCCCCGTCCGCTGCAATCCCGTCAACGCCCCGGCCGGCTGCGCGGTCACCGAACCCTGACAACACCTGGGCGTGCTGCGCCGGCAATGCCGGGACGTGACGTTCGAGATGCGACGTGCCGCAACGCGACGCGCCGCCGTGGGGGCACGGCGGCGCGTCGGCGGGTGGTGCGGTGGGGGCGGGCGTGTCAGTTGCCGGCGAGCTGGCTGATGTCGCGGGCGGCGCCGGTGGAGGCCGAGGTGGCCATCGCGGCGTACGCCTGCAGCGCGGCGCTGACCGGGCGCTGCCGGTCGCGCGGCCGGTAGCGGCCCAGCTCGGCCAGCAGCCGCTCGCGGCGGGCGGCCAGCTCGTCGGCCGCGACGTCCAGCTCCAGGGAGCGGCGGGGGATGTCGATGACGATCCGGTCGCCGTTCTCCACCAGCGCGATCATGCCGCCGGCGGCCGCCTCGGGGGAGGCGTGGCCGATGGACAGTCCGGAGGTGCCGCCGGAGAACCGGCCGTCGGTGATCAGCGCGCAGGCCTTGCCGAGGCCGCGGCCCTTCAGGAACGAGGTCGGGTAGAGCATCTCCTGCATGCCCGGCCCGCCCTTGGGCCCCTCGTAGCGGATGACGACGACGTCGCCCTCCTTGACCTTGCCGCCGAGGATGCCCTCGACCGCGTCGTCCTGGCTCTCGAAGACCACCGCCGGGCCGGCGAAGGTCCACAGCTCCTCCTCGACGCCGGCGGTCTTCACGATGGCGCCCTCGGGGGCGATGTTGCCGTACAGGACGGCCAGGCCGCCGTCGGCGGTGTAGGCGTGCTCGACGTCGCGGATGCAGCCCTGCTCGCGGTCGAGGTCGAGGTCCTCCCACCGGGAGGACTGGCTGTAGGCGCGGGTGGTGCGGACCCCGCCGGGCGCGGCGTGCCACAGTTCCTTCGACTCGGGCGTGGCGTCGGGGGAGCGGACGTCCCAGGAGGTGAGGAACTCGCCCAGGGTGGCCGAGTGGATGGTGTGCACGTCCCGGTTGAGCAGGCCCGCCCGGTCCAGCTCGCCCAGCAGGGCGGGGATGCCGCCGGCGCGGTGAACGTCCTCGACGTGGTACTTGGCGGTGGCCGGGGCGACCTTGCAGATGCACGGCACCCGGCGCGACAGCTCGTCGATCTCCTTGAGGCCGAAGTCCACGCCCGCCTCGGTGGCGGCGGCCAGCAGGTGCAGGATCGTGTTGGTGGAGCCGCCCATCGCCACGTCCAGCGCCATCGCGTTCTCGAACGCGTCACGGGTGGCGATGTTGAGCGGCAGCACCGAGTCGTCGTCGTTCTCGTAGTACCGCTGGGCGATCTCGACGACCCGCCGACCGGCGTCCTGGAACAGCTTCTTGCGGGCGGTGTGGGTGGCCAGGATGGTGCCGTTGCCGGGCAGCGACAGCCCGATCGCCTCGGTCAGGCAGTTCATCGAGTTGGCGGTGAACATGCCCGAGCAGGACCCGCAGGTCGGGCAGGCGTTCTCCTCCATCTCGGCCAGGGTCTCCGCCGAGACGCTCTGGTCGGCGGCGGCGATCATCGGGTCGATCAGGTCCAGCTTGTGCCCGGTCCCGGTGATCGGCTTGCCGGCCTCCATCGGCCCGCCGGAGACGAACACGGTGGGGATGTTGAGCCGCAGCGCCGCCAGCAGCATCCCCGGGGTGATCTTGTCGCAGTTGGACACGCAGATCAGCGCGTCGGCCCGGTGCGCCTGCACCATGTACTCGACCGCGTCGGCGATCAGCTCGCGGGACGGCAGCGAGTACAGCATGCCGTCGTGGCCCATCGCGATGCCGTCGTCGACGGCGATGGTGTTGAACTCGCGCGGCACCCCGCCGGCCTCACGCACCGCCTCGGCCACCACGTCGCCGACCTCGCGCAGGTGGACGTGGCCGGGCACGAACTGGGTGAAGCTGTTGGCCACCGCGACGATCGGCTTGCCGAAGTCCTCCCGCGCCACTCCGGTGGCGCGCAGCAGGGCGCGTGCGCCCGCCATGTTCCTGCCGTGCGTGACGGTACGTGACCTGAGCGGTGGCATGGGGACCTCTCCCAAACTTCGTCGAACGGTGCCAACGATCGTATGACCCGTGTGTCCATGATCGAACGACCGGGCCGACCGGGCCTGGGGAAATGCATCAGCGGCGGATCGCGGCGCTGGCGCCGGCCCACAGAGGTCGCGTGCGGCCGGTGTACGTCCCTCAGATGCTACCCGCCGCGCCACCCGCACGCCCCGCACGGGGCGTGCGGGTGGCGCGGCGCCAGGGGTGGCGCGGCGCCAGGGGTGGCGCGGCGCCAGGGGTGGCGCGGCGCCAGGGGTGGCGCGCTGTCAGGTGGCGCACCGGGGCGTGCCGCCTGAGCGCTCCGGCGGGGCGGGTCAGTTGTCGGTGGGGTACTTGGGGGGCAGGGCGGCCTCGGCGGCCTGGAAGATGCGCTGGACGTCGGCCTCGGTCAGGATCTTGGGGCGGCGGCGCAGGTAGGCGCGGGCACGGTTGCCGGCGTAGACGTCGACGTCGCGGACCCGCATGACCTTCCAGGGGATGGACGGGCCGTAGATGGCCACCGAGGGCTGCACCGGGACCTCGAAGCCCACCTCGGCGGTGAGCTTCTTGCTGGCCTGCCGGGCCTCCCAGCGGGCCTCGTCCAGCCGGTCCTTCTTGTTGAACGGGCCGTGGAACAGTTTGCGGTGCGACAGCGTGCGCACCGGCAGCCGGCGGTCCCACTTCTCGGAGTCGATGGCGTACACGCCGCTGGGGCCCACCACCAGGTGGTCGATCTTGCCGTCGCTGACGCCCTCGTCGTCGCGCGGCACGGCGCGGGCGTGCAGGATGCGGTAGCCGTTCTTGGCCAGCGAGCGCAGCTGGCGTTCGGTGCGCCGCTCGGCGGCCGAGGACTTCTGCCAGGCCACCACGGTGGAACTGGTACGGGAGCGGCGGTAGGTGTCGGCGGCCAGTAGCAGCGCCGCCACCAGGACGCCGGCCTTCAGGCTGAACATCAGCGTCACCACGAGCCCGACGAGGAGGGCCACACCGACCCGCGGGACCCACTGCCGGACCCGTGGATCGTTCCGCAGGTCACGTGCGGACCGGGGCGGTCGCGGCTTGCCCGGCGGCTTGCCCGGCGACGTGCCGGGCGACCCGCCCGGCGCTCCACCCGGCGGACGCGGGATCCAGCGCCGGAGCCGCGGATCGTTCAGCAGGTCACGCGGGGACCGGGACGGCCGCGGCTTCGAGCCGCGGAGGGTCTGTTCGCTGGGGTGGCCCTGGCCGGTCTCGCCCCGCTTCGTGGTCGCCATTGTGACGCTCCGTGTTCCTTCCGAACGGGAGGCATGATCCTCTGCGCGCAGAGTAACGATCTCGCTGTCGGGCGACTAGTGATGCCTCGTTCATAGTTTTGTCGCCTGATCTGGACGGTTGACACCTTGCGCAGGTGGGTAGATTGTTGTTCACCCCCTTCTGAGGCCGTACATCCTTAACGACATTTTTGGCCCTGGGCGGTGCCGCGTCTACTGTTCGGCGCTGTGACACAAATCCATGACCTGACCATGGTGGAACAGGCCGCCGCGATCCGCGCCCGGGACCTTTCCCCGGTGGAGCTCACCGACCACTACCTGGACCGGATCGAACGGCTGGACGCCCAGGTGGGGGCATACGTGACGGTCACCGCCGAGGCCGCCCGGGACCAGGCCGCGCGGGCGGCCGAGCGGGTGCTGCGGTGCGCCGACCCGGTGACGCTGCCACCGTTGCACGGAGTGCCGGTGCCGATCAAGGACCTGAACATGGTGCGGGGCGTGCGGATGATGCTCGGCTCGGCCGCGTTCGACGACCTGGTCGGGTTCGCCGACGACACCGTGGTCGTCCGGCTGCGGGAGGCGGGCACCGTGCTGCTCGGCAAGACCGCCACCCCCGAGTTCGGCCTTCCCTGCTACACGGAGACGGACGTGTCGCCTCCCGCCCGTACCCCCTGGGACCTGACCCGGTCGGCCGGCGGGTCCAGCGGCGGGGCCGCCGCCGCGGTCGCCGCCGGGCTGGCGCCGGCCGCCCAGGGCAGCGACGGGGGCGGGTCCATCCGCATCCCCAGCAGCGTGTGCGGGCTGTTCGGCATCAAGCCGACCCGGGGCCGGATCTCGCACGGCCCGATCAACCCCGACCTGTTCGGACTGGCCACCAACGGCCCCATCGCCCGTACGGTGCGCGACGCGGCCGCGCTGCTGGACGCGATGCACGGCCCGGAGCCGGGCGACCTGTACACCGCCCCGCCGCTGCCGCCCGGTGAGACGTTCGCCGGATACGCCGGCCGTGACCCCGGCAGGCTGCGGATCGCCCGGACCATCACCCCGGCCGTGCCCGGCGCCGAGGTCCACCCCGACTGCGTCGCCGCCTACGAGAAGACCTCGGTCCTGCTGGAGGAACTGGGCCACGAGGTGGTGGAGCTGCCCGTGCTGTTCGGCCCCGAGCTGGTGCCGGACTTCGAGCTGCTGTGGGGGGTCATGGCCACCCTCACGCCCGTCGACCCCGCCCGCGGGGACCGGCTGCTGCCGCTCACCCGCTGGCTGCGCGAGCGCGGCCATGCCGTGACCGGCCCCGAGCTGCTGATGGCGCAGGCCCGTTTCCAGGCGGCGATGCGCGCCGCGTTCCCGGTGATGAACGGGTTCGACGCCATCCTGTCGCCCACGCTGGCCCAGCCGCCGATGCCGGTCGGCCACTTCCACGACGCCGAGCCGGCGGAGAACTTCCACCGGCAGACCCGCTTCACCCCGTTCTGCGCCGTCTACAACGTGTCCGGCCAGCCCGCCGTCAACGTCCCGCTGCACTGGAACGCCGACGGCCTGCCGATCGGCGTGATGCTGGCCGGCCGCCTCGGCGGCGAGGGCACGCTGATCTCCCTGTCGGCCCAGCTGGAGGCCGCCCACCCTTGGCACGACCGACGCCCGCCGATCTGGGACGCCTGACCGACCGCCCGCGAACCGCAGTTGCCCAGGGGGATTCGCGGGCATGGATAGGGCCGTGGCTGACGAGCAACTGATCAGGCTGGCCCGGGGACACCGTGTCGGCACCGGATATGTCGACTGGCGCGGGCGCGAGGCGGCCGTGCCCCGCGACACCATCGTCGCGGTCCTGGCCGCGCTCGGCGTGGACGCGTCCACCCCGGCGGCCGTCCGGGCCGAGCTGGCCCGGCTGGAGGAGCGCGGGCGCACCCGCCTGCTGCCCCCGGTAGTCGTCTACCGGGCGGAGGACATCCCCGTCGACCGCCACCGGCGCGTCGGGACGCCCTCGGCGGAGGTTCCGCTCATGAGGCCGGACGAGATCGCCGTCCCGGCCTCCGCCGAGGGAATCACCGAGCTCTCCGTGACGCTGGCCGACGGCGAGACGGTGCAGCCGCTGCCCGCCGGTCACACGGGCGGCGGCAGGGGCGCACACACCACCTCCCACGAGACCTACCGGCTCCCTGAGGGGACACCGCCGGGCTGGCACCGGCTGCATGTGCGGCAGGGGTCGCGGGAGCAGAGTGCCGCGCTGCTGGTGGCCCCGTCCCGGCTGGGCAGGACGGCCCGTACCTGGGGCCTGATGGCCCAGCTCTACTCCGTGCGCTCCCGCGCCTCGTGGGCCATGGGCGACCTGCGGGACCTCGCGGACCTGGCCGCCTGGAGCGCCCGCGACCTCGGCGCGGACTTCGTGCTGGTCAACCCGCTGCACGCGGCCGAGCCCGCCCTACCGGTCAACCCGTCCCCCTACTCGCCGATGAGCCGCCGCTTCGCCGGCCCCCTCTACCTGCGGGTGGAGGACGTGCCCGAGTACGCGGCGCTGGGCCCCGCCGACCGCGAACGCGTCGACGCCCTGGCACGGCCGCTGCGCGAGAACGTCCACACCCTGGACGAGATCGACCGCAACAGGATCTGGGAGGCCAAACGCGCCGCGCTCGAACTCCTCCACCGGCAGCCGCGCGGCACCCGGCGGCAGCAGGAGTACGAGCGGTTCCGGGCACGGGAGGGCGACCCGCTCACCGCGTTCGCCACCTGGTGCGCGCTCGCCGAGGAGCACGGGTCCGACTGGCGGCGTTGGCCCGCCGAGCTGCAGGACCCGCACGGCCCCGCCGTGACGGCCGCCCGCGAACGCCTCGCCGGGCGCGTCGACTTCCACGCCTGGCTGCAGTGGCAGCTAGACGAGCAGCTCGCGGCGGCCCAGTCGGCCGCCCGCGCGTCGGGGATGGCGCTCGGCGTCGTCCACGATCTCGCCGTGGGAGTGGGCCAGGGCAGCGCCGACGCCTGGATCTACCGCTCCCTGTTCGCCCCCGGCATGAGCGTGGGCGCCCCTCCGGACGAGTTCAACCAGCGCGGCCAGGACTGGGGCCAGCCGCCCTGGCATCCCGAACGCCTCGCCGAGGCCGAGTACGCGCCGTACCGCAGCATGCTCGCCGCCGCACTGCGGCACGGGGGCGGGTTGCGCCTCGACCACGCCATGCAGGTCTCCCGCCTGTGGTGGGTGCCGGAGGGCTTCTCCCCGGCGGACGGCACCTACGTCGGCTACGACCGCAACGCGATGCTGTCGTGCCTGGTGTGGGAGGCCGCCCGCACCGGCGCGGTGGTCGTCGGCGAGGACCTGGGCACCGTCGAGCCCGAGGTCCGCGAGGACCTGGCGAGCCGCGGCATCCTCGGCACCTCCCTGCTGTGGTTCGAACGCGACCGCGAGGGCCGGCCGCGCCGCCCCGCCCAGTGGCGCGAGCCGTCCCTGGCCACGGTCGGCACTCACGACATGCCTCCGATCACCGGCTTCCTGCACGGCGACCACGTCGGGCTGCGCGAACGCCTCGGCCTGCTCACCCGCTCGGCCGCCGAGGAGGAGGCCGACCACCGGCGTCAGCTCACCGACTGGCTGGCCCTGCTCGCCGAGGAGGGCCTGCTGACCACCCGCCCGGACGAGATCCTGCGCGCCCTGGCCGCCGGCTCCACCGAGTACGACGAGGAGGTGGTCACCGCCCTGCACGCCCTGCTGGCCCGCACCCCCGCCCGGCTGGTGGGCATCGCTCTGGCCGACGCCGTGGGGGAGCGCCGCACCCAGAACCAGCCCGGCACCTCCGACGAATACCCCAACTGGCGCGTCCCCCTGGCCGACGCCAAGGGCCGCCCGGTCCTCCTGGACGACCTCCCCCTGGAACGCATCCACACCCTGCTCGCCCCCGTCCTCAAGAGGGGAGCCTCAGGAAGCCAGGACGGAGACGAGGCGGTGGGTGACGTCGCGCAGCAGGGTGCCGGGCGCGATGGGAGCCCCGGCGATCGCGGAGACCAGCGCGGGCAGGCCCGGTAGCGGATAGGAGTCCTGCCCGGCGTCGGCGAGGGCGGCCTCACCCAGCGGCTGCCGGCGCAGGGAGGCGCAGGCGCGGGCCCAGGCTTCCTCGACCTCCTCACAGGACGGGACGCCGAAGCCGTGGCCGACCGGGGCCGAGTGGCGCAGGCGTACCAGGGCGCTCTCGGTGAAGGTGTGGGCGAGTGTGCAGCGGGCGACCAGGGCGGCCCGTTCCTTGTCCTCCAGCCGGGTGATCACCGAGCAGGGGGTGCGGCACTCGGCTGCGCACACGCCGAGGGCCTGGGCCACCTGGCTGTGCTGGCGGTCCAGGTAGGCCCGCCAGCCGGCGGCCGGCTCACGGGCCACCCGCAGGGACCGCGCACACGCCGACCGCTCGGCCTGGGTGTGGCCACAGCGGCGCGGGGCGTCCGGGTCGAGCGCCGTTCCGAACCGGCTGTCGGGCCCGGTGACCGCGGCGGGCAGCAGCGCCGGGTCGGCGGCATGGCCCAGCACCGGCTCCCAGGCCAGCACCGGCAGGTACTCGGAGACGATGTGGATCACCCCCACCAGCGCCGCCATCTCCCGCCGGCGCCAGTGGATCCCGATGACCTCCAGCAGCAGCGCGTACCCGGGGTGCAGGGTGGCCAGCGCGCCGCGCGGGCGCTCGCGCGGCGACTGCGGCATCCGGCTGGCCCGCGCCCGGTCCAGCAGGTCGACCGGGACCTCGCCGGCGGCCTCCGGCATGCCGAAGTCCTCGGCGTCCAGCTCCAGCACGCGCTGCCCGAACGCGCATAGCGCCGCCACCCGGGCGGCCGCCTCCGGGGGCAGGGCCCGGCCCGCCAGCGCGCCCAGATCACCGAAGGCGTACCGGCGGGCCAGCGCCCCGAGCAGATCCTGTGCAGACTCCACCGCGGTCAGCCCGCGGAGGCGTCCTTGGCGCGGGCACGCAGCGCGCGGCCGACGCCGTCACGGCCCTCCAGCAGCAGCCGGCGCAGCGCGGGCGGCGGATCGCCGGCCTCGATGTAGGCGTCGGTGCGGGCCACCGTGGACTGGTCGATCACCAGGAACGGGTAGGCCAGCTCGGCGAACGTCTGGGCCATGTCGCTGCTCCACTCCGCCCAGAGGCGCCCCACTTCGGAGAAGTAGCCGTCCACGTAGGGCATGAGCAGGTCGACCTGCTCGGGCTCCACGAAGCCGCCCAGCGTGGCGCGGAACACCGCGTTGGGCAGCTCGCCGCCGATGATGCGGGCCCAGGCGTCGGCCTTGGCCTCGGTGGTGGGGATGGCGGCCTTGCAGGCGGCGGCGTGCCGCTCGCCGGCGGCGGTGGCGTCCCGCGCGTACTCGTCGTCGATCTCGGCCGGACCCGCCGCGCCGGTCACCACCAGCCGCCGCAGCAGCCCCCACCGCAGCTCGGTGTCGACGGTCAGGCCCTCCAGCGCCTGGGTGCCCTCCAGCAGGCCCCGCACGAACGCCAGGTGCTCGTTGGAGGTGGCCACGGCCGCGAACGCCTGGACGTAGCACAGCTGGAAGTCCGAGCCGGGCTCGGCCTCCTGCGCCAGTTCGAGCAGCGCGTCGGCCATCACCTGCAGGCCGGTCGTCCGCCAGGCCGGGTCGGCGTACTGGTGCACGGCGGTGCGCGCCTGCCGCAGCAGCGTCTGCGTCACCGAGATGTCGGTGACGCCGCGGATGCCCGACAGCACCAGCCGGACGTAGTCGCGGGTGGCCATCTCGGCGTCGCGGGTCATGTCCCAGGCCGCCGACCAGCACAGCGCCCGGGGCAGGCCGTCGCGGACGTCGCCGATGCCCTCGACGAGGGTGCGCAGCGAGTGCTCGTCGAGCCGGATCTTGGCGTAGGTCAGGTCGTCGTCGTTGACCAGCACCAGGTCCGGGCGGCGCTCGCCGACCAGCTCGGGGACGTCGGTGCGCTCGCCGACCACGTCCAGCTCCACCCGCCTGCGCCGGACGATGCCCTCGCCGGTGCGGTCGTACAGGCCGATCGCCACCCGGTGCGAGCGCAGCGTCGGATAGTCGGGCTTGGCCTCCTGCAGCACCGTGAAGGAGGTGAACGTGCCGTCGCCGTCGGTCTCGTAGACCGGCCGCAGCGTGTTGACCCCGGCGGTCTCCAGCCACTCCTTGGACCAGGACGTCAGGTCGCGCCCGGAGGTCTCCTCCAGCGGGCCGAGCAGGTCGTCCAGGACGGTGTTGCCCCAGGCGTGCTGGTCGAAGTAGCGGCGGACCCCCTCCAGGAAGTTGTCGCGCCCCACGTAGGCGACCAGCTGCTTGAGCACGCTGGCGCCCTTGGCGTAGGTGATGCCGTCGAAGTTGACCTCGACCGCCTGGATGTCGGGGATGTCGGCGGAGATGGGGTGCGTGGAGGGCAGCTGGTCCTGGCGGTAGGCCCAGGCCTTCTCGGCGTTGGCGAAGGTCGTCCAGGCGCCCTTCCACCGGGTGGCCTCGGCCTGGCACAGCACGCTCATGTAGGTGGCGAACGACTCGTTCAGCCACAGGTCGTCCCACCAGCGCATGGTGACCAGGTCGCCGAACCACATGTGCGCCATCTCGTGCAGGATCGTCTCGGCACGCCGCTCGTAGGCGGCATCGGTGACCCGCGACCGGAAGACGTAGTCCTCCAGGAACGTGACACACCCGGCGTTCTCCATGGCGCCGGCGTTGAACTCCGGCACGAACAGCTGGTCGTACTTGGCGAACGGGTAGGGCCGGGCGAACACCTCCTCGAAGAACGCGAAACCCTGCCGGGTGACGTCGATGATGGCGTCGGCGTCCAGGTGCTCGGCCAGCGAGGCCCGGCAGAACACGCCCAGCGGGATCGCCGAGCCGTCCGGGCGGCGGTACTCGTCGCGGACCACGTGATACGGCCCGGCCACCAGCGCGGTGATGTAAGTGGAGACCCGGGGAGTCGGCGCGAAGGTCCAGCGGCCCTCGCCGACGGCCTCCGGCGCCTCGTTGGTGATCACCTCCCAGCCCTCGGGGGCCAGCACCGACAGCTGGAAGGTCGCCTTGAGGTCCGGCTGGTCGAAACAGGTGAACATGCGGTGCGCGTCGGCGGTCTCGAACTGGGTGTACAGGTACACCTGCCGGTCCACCGGGTCGACGAAACGGTGCAGGCCCTCGCCGGAGCGCGAGTACCGGCAGTCGGCGACCACCCGCAGCTCGTTGTCGGCGGCCAGCTCGGGCAGCGGGATACGGCCCTTGCCGGCGTCGTAGGTCGCCGGGTCCAGCGCCCGGTCGTTGAGCACGATCTCGCGCACCTCGGCGCCGTGCAGATCGATGAACGTGGACGCGCCGGGCTCACCGCAGCCGAATCGGATCACGGTGGTGGATCCGAACCGCTCGTCGCCGGTCGTCAGATCCAGATCCACCTCGTAGGACTCGACGGCGAGCAGTCGGGCACGTTCCCGCGCCTCGTCGCGCGTGAGGTTGCCTGCCACATCCACTCCTTGAAGTCGGTTAACCGCTCGTCCATGTCTATCAACCGGCCCTCGGCGGTGTCGCCCGGAGAGGGCGGAACGGGAATTGCCCGGCGGCGGCTCCGGTTGTCCCCGACGGACATATGCCGACCTCGCGACTGGAGGCTTGCAGTGACGCAGGACCGTACCCCCGTGGACTTCTGGTTCGACCCTCTGTGCCCGTGGGCATGGATCACCTCGCGTTGGATCCACGAGGTGGCCGCCCTCCGGCCGATCGAGCCGCGGTGGCACGTGATGAGCCTGTCCGTGCTGAACGAGGACAAGGACGTTCCGGAGCAGTACCGGCAGATGATCGCCGAAGGCTGGGGGCCGGTGCGGGTGTGCATCGCCGCCGAGCAGAAGTACGGCTCCCAGGTCCTCGGCGATCTCTACACCGAGCTGGGCGTCCGGCGCCACCACCAGCGGCTCCCGTTCAACCGGGAGACCATCGAGGCGGCGCTGACGGCGGCCGGGCTGGACCCCGAGCTGGCGGCGGCGGCCGACTCCACCGAGTACGACGACGCGGTCCGCGCCTCCCACAAGGACGGCATCGACCGGGTGGGGCAGGAGGTCGGCACCCCGGTGATCGAGGTGAACGACGTGGCCTTCTTCGGCCCGGTCGTCACCCCGATCCCGCGCGGTGAGGAGGCGGTCAAGCTCTGGGACGGCGTGCTCGCGGTCGCCGGGACCAAGGGCTTCTTCGAGCTGAAGAGGACGAGGACCGCAGACCCTAGCTTCACCTGAGGGCTGCCCACGGCCGAGCCCATGGACGGCGTCCTGGCAGTGGCCTCGACGCCGGTGGATCACCCCGCATGTGCGGGGACGAACACTCGAAGGTGGGATCTTCGGTCCTTGTCCGCGGAACATCCCCGCATGTGCGGGGCCGAGGACTCGGCCGTGGGCGGCGCCGAATCTATCAGCGTGACGGTTTGAATGCACACCGTGAGCATTAGTTGCGACATGTTTGCAATTACCAGATATATGCCGCCAAACTGGGCCTCATGGCAGGTTCGGTGAGGAAGGTGGCGCAGTGCACGTACCTGACGGGTTCTTCGACGCCCCGGTATCGATAGGGGCGGGCGTCGTCGCGGCCGCGGGCATCGCGGTCAGCCTGCGCGGCGCCCGCCGAGAACTGGACGACCGCACCGCGCCGTTGGCGGGGCTGAGCGCGGCGTTCGTGTTCGCCGCCCAGATGATCAACTTTCCGGTGGCGGCCGGCACCAGCGGACACCTGATGGGCGGTGCGCTGGCGGCGATCCTGGTGGGGCCGTACGCCGGAGTGCTGTGCATCTCAGTGGTGCTGCTGGTGCAGATGCTGTTCGCCGACGGCGGGGTGAGCGCGTACGGGATCAACGTCACGCTCATGGCCCTCGTCGGCGTGCTGGTGGGCTACGGGGTCTTCCGTCTGGTGACCGCGGCGCTCCCCGGGAGCGTTCCCGCCAAGGCCAAGGTGACGGCGGCCGCCTTCCTGGGGGCGCTGGCGTCGGTGCCGGCCTCGGCGCTGACGTTCGTCGGGCTCTACGCGCTGGGCGGCACCGCCGACCTGTCGCTGGGCGCCGTGCTGACCGCGATGCTCGGCGTCCACCTGCTGATCGGCATCGGGGAAGGCGTGATCACCGCCTTGACCGTCGGCACCGTCGCGGCCGTCCGACCCGACCTGGTGTACGCGCTGCGCGGCGAGCGCACGCCGCTGGAGATCCGCAGCCCCCGTCCGGCGGAGGTGTGAACGCGATGACGACCGGTAACAGGCGTTTCCTGCTGGCCTTCCTGCTGGCCTTCCTGCTGGTCGCCCTGGTGGTGGCCGGGGTGGTGAGCTTCTACGCCAGCGGCGACCCCGACGGGCTGAGCAAGGTCGCCGAGGACAAGGGCTTCGCCGCCCAGGAGGAGGACCACGCGCTCAAGGACTCCCCGCTGGGCGACTACGGCGTCAAGGGCGTGGAGAACGAGCGGCTGTCCGGCGGCCTGGCCGGGGTCATCGGGGTCGGCCTGACCGCGGCGGTCGGCGGCGGGCTGTTCTGGGCGGTGCGCCGCCGGCCCCGAGCCACCCCGTCCGGCGACGTTCCCGCGGGGTCGAGCGAACGCCGATGACGGGGCTCGGGCACCGGCTGCACCGGCCGGGGAGCACGCCGGTCCACCGGCTGCCGCCGCAGTGCAAGCTGGTGGCGACGGCGGCGTTCGTGCTGGCGGTCGTGTGCACGCCGCGTGAGGCGGTGTGGGCGTTCGGCGGCTTCGCGCTCCTGCTGGCCGCCGTCGCGGCGCTGGCCCGGGTGACGCCCGGGTTCCTGGTGCGGCGCATGGCCGTCGAGGTGCCGTTCGTGGCGTTCGCGGTGCTGCTGCCGTTCGTGGCGCGCGGGCCCCGCGTCGAGGTGCTCGGGCTGGCGTTGAGCCAGAGCGGGCTGTGGTCGGCGTGGAACATCCTGGCCAAGGCCAGCCTGGGCACCGCCGCGTCCGTCCTGCTGGCCGCCACCACCGAGCCACGCCAGTTGCTGCTGGGTCTGGAACGGCTGCGGCTGCCGCCCCTGCTGGTGCAGATCGCGACGTTCATGCTCCGCTACGCGGACGTGATCGTGGGGGAGATGCGGCGGATGAGGCTGGCGCGGGCCGCCCGCGGCTTCGACGGGCGCGACGTGCGCGCGTTCGGGGTGCTGGCCCGCTCGGCGGGCGCGCTGTTCCTGCGGTCCTACGAACGGGGCGAACGCGTCTACCTGGCGATGCTGAGCCGCGGCTACGACGGCCGGATGCCCGTCTTGAACGAGATCGCCGCCACCCGCGCCCAGTGGGCGGTCGCCGCCGTGCTCCCCGTGGCGGCCGTCCTGGTCGCCTCGGGTGCTTGGATGGTGGGATGACCCCGTCCCTTGAGGTGAGCGGCCTGGCCTACGCCTATCCCGATGGCACGCAGGCGCTGTACGGCGTGGACGTCACCATCGGCAAGGGCGAGCGGGTCGCTCTGCTGGGCCCCAACGGCGCCGGCAAGACCACCCTGGTGCTGCACCTGAACGGCATCCTGCACGGCGGGCTGGGCACCGTGCGGGTCGGCGGGCTCACCGTGGACCCCAAGGACCGCAAGGGGCTGCGGGAGATCCGGCGGCGGGTCGGCATCGTCTTCCAGGACCCCGACGACCAGCTTTTCATGCCCACCGTCCGCGAGGACGTCGCGTTCGGCCCGGCCAACCTGGGCGTCGGCGGCGCCGAGCTGGAGCGGCGGGTCGAGACCGCACTCGCCCGGGTCGGCATGTTGGAGGTGGCCGACCGGCCCCCGCAGCACCTGAGCTTCGGCCAGCGGCGGCGGGTGGCGGTGGCCACCGTGCTGGCCATGGAGCCGGAGATCCTCGTGCTGGACGAGCCCTCCTCCAACCTCGACCCGGCCGGGCGCCGGGAGCTGGCCGAGATCCTGCTCGGTCTGGACGTGACCATGCTGATGGTCACCCACGATCTGCCGTACGCGGCCGAGCTGTGCCCCCGTTCCCTGGTGCTGTCCGGCGGGGTGATCGCCGCGGACGGCCCGACACCGGAGGTGCTGGGCGACGAGGCCCTGCTGCGCGCCCACCGCCTCGAACTGCCCTACGGCTTCGACCCCGCCTTCTTCGCCCGCCGCTGACCCCTCGCGACCATCCGCCTGCGCGTCCGGGCATCCCGCCCGCGTGCCCGGTCAGGCGTTCGCCCGTGCCGTCCAGGTGCCCGGCCGTGTGCCTGCCCGTGTGCCCGGTCAGGCGTCCGCCCACGTGTCCGCCCGCATATCTGCCTATGTGTCCGCCCGTGTGTCCGCCGCTGTCCGCTCGTTCAGGGGCTGTTGCGTGCGGCGGGGGCCGGTTGCGGGATTCTCCTCACCCGGGCGACCGCCCCCGGTAGGCTCATCCTTCCAAACATGGGAACGGTTTTCATATCCAGATCGGGAGGAAGCTCATGAAGGTGGCGTTCGTCGGCAAGGGCGGCAGCGGCAAGACCACCCTGTCGTCGCTGTTCATCCGGCATCTGGCCGGGCGGGGGCTGCCGGTGGTGGCCATCGACGCCGACATCAACCAGCATCTGGGCGTGGCCCTGGGACTCGACGAGGGGCGGGCCGCCAAGCTCCCGGCGATGGGCGACCACCTCACCGAGATCAAGGACCATCTGCGTGGCGACAACCCGCGGATCGGCTCGGCCGCCGTCATGGTCAAGACCACCCCGCCCGGCCGGGGCTCCCGGCTGCTGCGGATCGGCGGCGACGATCCGGTGCACGCCCTCGGCGAGCCGGTGGATGGGGCGACGCTGCTGGTCACCGGACCGTTCAACGACGACGACCTGGGCGTGGCCTGCTACCACTCCAAGACCGGAGCGGTCGAGCTCTATCTCAACCACCTGGTCGACGGGCCGGGGGAGTACGTGGTGGTCGACATGACCGCGGGCGCCGACACCTTCGCCTCCGGCCTGTTCACCCGGTTCGACCTGATGTTCCTGGTCGCCGAGCCCACCCGCAAGGGTGTGGGCGTCTACCGGCAGTACACCGAGTACGCCGCCGACTACGACGTGGCGATCAAGGTGGTGGGCAACAAGGTGCAGGGTGAGCAGGACGTGGCCTACCTGCGCGAGCACGTCGGTGACGACCTGCTGACCTGGCTGGGTCAGTCCGCCGCCGTACGGGCGATGGAGCAGGGCCGTGACGGGATCGCGCTGGAGGAGGCCAACGAGGCCGCGCTGGAGCGGATGCTCCAGGCGGTGGACGCCTGCGCCAAGGACTGGGCGAAGTTTCACCGGCAGGCCGTGGAGTTCCACATCAAGAACGCCCGGAGCTGGGCCAACCGAGCCGTGGGCGAGGACCTGGAGGCGCAGATCGACCCCGGCTTCCCCCTGGCCTCTACCATCTGACCCTTCTTCGCGGAGGGTGGGGGTCCGGGGGGAGGCGGCGGCGGGGACCTGAAAGACTGCGGGACATGCGCGTCTACCTTGGATCCGACCACGCGGGCTTCGAGTTGAAGCAGCACCTCATCGGCTGGCTGACCGACAACGGCCATGACCCGGTCGACTGCGGGCCGCAGGTCTACGACGCCGTCGACGACTACCCGCCGTTCGTGCTGCGGGCGGCCGAGCGCACCGCGGCCGACTCCGGCTCGTTCGGGATCGTGCTCGGCGGCTCCGGCAACGGCGAGGCGATCGCCGCCAACAAGGTCAAGGGCATCCGCGCGGCCCTGGTGTGGAGCGAGGAGATCGCGATCCTGGCCCGCGAGCACAACGACGCCAACGTGATCAGCATCGGCGCCCGCCAGCACGACACCGCCGCCGCCATCCGGTTCGTGGAGATCTTCCTGAACACGCCCTACTCCAAGGAGGAGCGGCACACCCGGCGGATCGACATGCTCACCGAGTACGAGGACACCGGAGAGCTGCCGCCGCTGCCCTAGCGTGTCGCACCGGAGCTCAGCCGGGCCTGTCGGCGGGCCTGCAAGCGGGTCTAGCGGCGCTTGGCACCGCGTTTACCGAGCCGCCGCCGCTCGTTCTTGGACAGCTCGCGGGATTTGGGGAGCTTGGGGGGCTCGGCGGGCCCGTCCGGTGCGGGCTCCTCGCCCTCGGCCCGCGGCCGGGACACGTCCCTGGCCCGCATCGCGGCGTCCACCGTGATCCGCATTCCCGGCTGACTCATCGCGTCACCTCCATCACTCCATCATGCCGCTCCCGTGCGGGCGGGTCACTCACCGGACGTCGCCGAAACGCCACAACACGTCATCCCTGGCGCGGATTCCCGCCGGAGGGGGTGGTTGCTGGGTACAGTGCCGGAGATGCTTCAACGTCTGGTCCACCTTCTGCCGCCGAGGGTGCGCGCCTTCCTGCGCCGCATCCCCGTTCTCGTGCGGTTCTACCAGTGGCTCAGACGAGGCAGGCTGACCCGCGAACGCTACATGTTCGTCGTGCTGGCCCTGGTGGCCGTCGGCCTGGGCTTCAGCGCCACCTGGTCGGAGGCGTGGGCGCCGTCCGGGGCGCTGGTGCTGACCGTGCTCGCCGGCGGGCTACTGCTGCGGGTGCGCAGCCTGGTGGCGCTGCTCGGCGTGGTGGCGGTGATGCTCGGGTACGACATGTGGCAGTTGAGCGTCGCCAAGGTCGGCCCCGGCATGATCGCCACCGTGGTCATCACGGCGGTGCTGGCGCTGACCCTGGCCCGTACCCGCCAGCAGCTCGGCGTGCAGGGTCTGCGCGGCGAGTACATGCTGCTGGAGCTGCGCGACCGGCTGCGCAGGCAGGGCGAGATGCCGCCGCTGCCGCCCGGCTGGGGAGCCCAGGTGGTGCTGTTGCAGGCCGGGGGCTCCTCCTTCGGCGGCGACTTCGTGGTCTCCTCCTGCGACGGCAAGACGCTGGAGGTGGCGCTGGTGGACGTCTCCGGCAAGGGCGTCGACGCCGGGACACGGGCGCTGATGCTGTCGGGGGCTTTCGGTGGGCTCCTTGGATCGATCCAGCCGGACCGTTTCCTGCCCTCGTGCAACGACTACCTGCACCGGCAGCGCTGGGACGAGGGGTTCGTGACCGCGGTGCACCTGGTGCTGGACCTGACCACCGGGGACTATGTGGTCGAGTCCGCCGGGCACCCGCCGACCGCCCAGTTCGACTCCACCGTCGGCACCTGGCAGGTCAACTCGGCCAAGGGCGTGGTGCTGGGCGTGGTGCCCGAGCTGCGCTGCGAGCCCGAGCGGGGGACGCTGCGCTCCGGCGACGCGCTGCTGCTGTACACCGACGGGCTGGTCGAGGCGCCCGGCCAGGACCTGGACGCCGGGATCGACCGGCTGCTGACCGAGGCCGAGCGGCTGGTGCCGCAGGGTTTCGGCAAGGGCGCCAAGGAACTGGTGGAGACCATGGCCGCCGCCCGCGACGACGACTGCGCCCTGGTGCTGATCTGGCGCCGCTGACGGCACCTGATCCCGGGGCGCTGGAAACGTGATCGTCACCTCGATGTAGCACGGGATGAACTCGCGCCCGGCACAGTAGAGAACAGGTCACCGAGCCGGCCCCCTCCCCGGAGGGGACGGAACGGGGCCGCGCCGGCAGACCGGCCCGGTTCGTCGTCGAACGGGATCCTCCTCGACGTACGAAGACGAACGGCCGGCGGAAGGCGCGGTGGACCGCCGTCCGTGCAAGCGGTACCCCAGGGGTGGGAGGTTCCGCTTGCACGGACGCGTGTCCGTGGACCGGTCCCGGCGGGACGGACGGTCCTCGGGACGGACGGTCCTCTGGGCGCCGGCCTTCGATCCGGGGCCGGATCCAGGTTTCGCCGGGCAATGCCTCGGTTACAACAAGCTCTGCTGATTCTTTGTAATTTCAGCCGGCCAACCCCCCGCGGAGGACACGGTCATCGGCGAGGGAGGGTTGACGACGCGTGGCGGAGGACGAGCGGCGGCATGCCTCTCGGCGGTCTGTCCAGTGGCGGCTGACCTTCATCGCCACGGGGATCGTGGGCCTGGTCATGTGCCTGGGCCTGCTGGTCCTCTTCGGGGTCATGCACAGGCAGATCATGGGGGAGCTGCGGGAGCGCGGGACCGTCGCGGTGCGGCAGGTCGCCGACACGGCCCGGCGCGGCCCTCCACCCCCGGAGATGGTCTCCCGGGTGTTCGGGTTCTTCATGCTGCAGATCGCCGACGACCAGGGCCGGGTGATCGCCAGCAGCCCGGCGCTGCGCGGCCGCCCGCTGGTGGACGATGTTCGGCCCGGCCGGGAGGGCCGGCCGGTGCGGCGGGTCGTGCATGTGCCGGGCCAGTCCACCCCGCTGTACGTCGTCGCCGAGCGGGTGAACACCCCGGACGGACCGCGGATCGCGCTGGCCGCGGCCTCGATGCGGGAGGTGGAGCAGTTCCGGCGGGTCTTCAGCCTGGTCGCCGGGGCGATGCTCCCGCTGGTGCTGGGCCTGGTGGGGTGGACCGTGTGGGTCTCGGTCGGCCATGCGCTGCGGCCGTTCGCGCTGATGCGCCGCGAGCTGGCGCAGATCACCGGCGGCTGCATGGGTCGGCGGGTGACCGTGCCCGACACCGACGACGAGGTGGCCGACCTGGCCCGGTCGGTCAACATCACCCTGGAGCGGTTGCAGCGGTTCGTGGAGGCACAGCGCGGGTTCGTCGCCGACGTCTCGCACGAGCTGCGCAGCCCGCTGACCGGGCTGCGCGCCCAGCTGGAGGTGGCCCTGGCCCACCCGGATGATGAGGACTGGCCGGCGGTGGCGCGGGCGGCGCTGGCCGATGCCGACCGGCTGCAGCGGATCGTCACCGACGTGTTGATGCTGGCCAGGCTGGACGCCGGGGTGCGTTCCGAACGCGGGCCGGTCGACCTGGGCGAGCTGGCCCGCGCCGAGGCCACCGACCGGCCCCGCAAGGTCCCGGTGCACGTCCACGTACACGACGTCGCGCGTCCGCTGATCGTCTACGCCAGCCGCACCCAGCTGGTGCGGGTGCTGACCAACCTGCTGGACAACGCCGAACGGCACGCCAGCTCGGAGATCCGCATCTCGGTCTACCGGGACGGCGAGGAGGCCGTCCTGGAGGTCGCCGACGACGGCTCCGGCATCCCGCTCAAGGACCGGGATCGGGTGTTCCAGCGGTTCCAGCGGTTGCCGGAGAGCCGTCAGCGCGACGCGCACGGCAGCGGGCTGGGCCTGCCGATCGCCCGGGACATCGTCAACGCCCACGGCGGCACCCTCGTCATCGGCGACAGCGAGCAGGGCGGTGCGCTGCTGGTCCTGCGGCTGCCCCTCAAAGAGACAGGCCGGTCAGAATCATGACCTTCTCGTAGGTGAAGTCCTCCATCGCCGAGCGCAGCCCCTCGCGGCCCACCCCCGACTCCTTGACCCCGCCGTACGGCATCTGGTCGGCTCGGTAGGACGGCACGTCGCCGATGACCACGCCGCCGACCTCCAGCTGTCGGCCGGCCTGGAACGCCACGTCCAGCGAGCGGGTGAACACGCCCGCCTGCAGCCCGTAACGGGAGGCGTTGACCAGCTCGAACGCCTCGTCCAGCCCGTCGAACGGCTGCACGATCAGCACCGGCCCGAAGACCTCCTCGCAGGAGACCCGGGCGTCGGCGGGCACGCCGGCCAGCACGGTCGGCGCGTAGGCGGCGCCGTCGCGGACGCCGCCGGTCAGTACCTCGGCCCCGCCCTCGACGGCCTCCTTCACCCACGTCTCGACCCGCTCGGCGGCGTCCACGCTGATCAGCGGGCCGACCTGGGTGGTGTCCTGCCACGGGTCCCCGGTGACCAGCCCCTCGACCGCGGCGACGAGCCTGGGCACGAACTCCTCGTACGCCTCGCGGGCCACGTACACCCGCTGCACCGCGATACAGCTCTGCCCGGCCTGGTAGTTGGAGAACAGCCCGAGGCGGGCGGCGGCGTGGTCGAGGTCGGCGTCGGCGCAGACCACGGCCGCGGCGTTGCCGCCGAGTTCCAGCGTCACGTGCTTGCGCGGCACCCGATCCTTGATCGCCCAGCCCACCGGGCCGGACCCGGTGAACGACACCACCGGCAGCCGCGGGTCCTCCACCAGGGCGGAGGCGCGGTCGTTGGGCACCGGAAGCACCGAGAACATCCCCTCGGGAAGCTCGGTCTCGGCCAGGATCTCGCCCAGCAGCAGCGCCGACAGCGGGGTGGCCGGGGCGGGCTTGACGAGCACCGGGGCGCCCACCGCGATGGCCGGGGCGACCTTGTGCGCGGTCAGGTTGAGCGGGAAGTTGAACGGCGTGATCGCCAGCACCGGGCCGTGCGGCACCCGGGTGACGTAGGCCAGCCGCCCGGCGGCGGCGGGCTCGGTGTCCAGCCGCTGGGTGTGGCCGCTCCACCGGCGGGTCTCCTCGGCGGCGAACCGGAACGTCGAGACGGCCCGGGCCACCTCGCCGCGCGCCCACAGCAGTGGCTTGCCGTTCTCCCCGGTGATCAGCCGGGCGATCTCCTCGGCGCGTTCGGCCAGCCGCCGGGCGACGTGCGCCAGGGCCTCGGCCCGCACGTGCAGGGGCAGCGCGGCGGCCTGGGCGCGCACCGCGTGGGCGGCGGCCACCGCCTCCTCGACCTGCTGTTGCGTCGGCACCGACGCGGCACCGACGACACGGCCGTCATAGGGGTGGGTCACGACGATCTCGCCGTCGCCGGTCGCCGGCCGTCCGGCCAGCCAGAAGGGGCTCACCTGGGTCATGCCCTCCACGCTATCCGCGCACCGCCCTCCGGTGGCCGTCCACAGTGTCCAACCGGGGGCCGCCGGCAGTCCGCGGTGGACACCGTTCAGCGGGCCGGGAGGGTGAGCGCGATCCACAGCTCGGCGCGGACCCCGGGGTCGTCCAGGTCACGGCCGAGGATCTCGGCGGCTCTGCGCATGCGGTGGCGCAGCGTGTGCCGGTGGACGCCCAGGTTGCGCGCGGCCGTCTCGCCCTGCCCGTTGGCGGCCAGGTAGGCGTGCAGGGAACGGACGAGCTGGGGGTCCTCGGCGCGCAGCGGCGCCAGCAGCGCGTCGGCGAACCCGCGGGCGGCCTGCGGGTCGAGCAGCCCGTGCACGCCCTGTCCGGGCAGTTCCCCGTACCGCAGCACCGCCGGACCGTCGCGGCGCAGCCGCCGGGCCGCCGCCAGCGCCCGCTCGGCCTCGGTCAGCGCGCCGTCCAGGGCGTCCGGCGCGGCGGGCCCGCTGACCCCGACCGGGCCGGTGGCCGCGGCCGTGGCGATCACCTGCTCGGCCTGCCCGTCCGCGACGATCACCACCGCGCCGTCCGGCCGTTCCAGCGCCAGGCAGCGCTCGGCGAACGGCCCGGCGTCCAGCGCGTCCAGCACCGCCCGCCCGCCCGCGCAGGCCAGCACCCGGACCGGGAACCGGGGCAGGCCGGGCAGCCCGGGGCCGGGCTCCTCGCCCAGCAGCAGCCCGGCCAGCGCGGCGCGCAGCGCCCGGCCGGGCGGGGAGGACTCCGAACGCAGCGTCAGCAGCGAGGCCGCCGCCCCGACGATGGTGTGCGCAACCGGCGGCAGCGGCTCGGCCGTGCCCACCGCGAGGAACCCGCGGGGCCGCCCGGCCACGCCGATGCCCTGGATCACCACGTGGAAGTCCCGGCCCGACAGCGCCGCGCTGGCGCCCCCGCCGCGCAGCCGGTCGAGCTCTCCGGCGAGTTCGGTGGCCTGCTCGCGGGCGCCGTCGGGCGCGGCGTGCCGGACGGCGCCGTCGGGGTCGAGCAGCAGCGCCCAGCCGCCGAGCTCGCGGGCCAGCCGGGCGATCAGCGCCTGCGGCCCCTTGAGTGCGGCGCCGGTCAGCTTGCGCTGGGCCTGGAAAGCGCGGGTGACGGCCTCGTACCGCTCGGCCGCCAGCATCCGCGACACCGCCTTGCCGATCGCGATGAACGGCGTCCTGCGCGGCACCTCCACCAGCGGCAGGCCGTGCGCGGCGGCCGAGTCGACCAGCTCCCCGGGGACGGACGGGTGCCCGAGCCCCACCCCGAAGCCCAGACCCGCCACCTCGCGCCGCACCAGCCGGGCCACGTACGGCTCGGCGCCCGCGGCGTCCAGCCGCATCCCGGTGGTGAGCAGCAGTTCGCCGCCCTCCAGGAAGGGGGTGGGGTCCTCCAGCTCGCTGACCGCCACCCAGCACACCTCGGCGGTCAGCGCGTCCGGCGCGCCGGTCAGGATCCGCAGGTCCAGCTGGGGCAGCGCGGCGACCGCCGCGAGGGTGGGGGGCACGTCTCTCCACAGTGTCTAATCGGACGGCGGCCAATGGACGGCATGTACGGTTCAGCCTAAGCGGTTTCCGGCTTATGGTCGCGCCATGACCAGCGAATACACCGCCGGCGTGTCCGAGCTGCCGCAGGAGCGCCGCCTCGTCACCGAGATCCCCGGTCCCCGTTCCCGGGAGCTGCAGCAGCGGCGTGTCGGCGCGGTGCCGCCCGGCGTGGGCAGCACGCTGCCGGTCTACGTCACCGACGCGGGCGGCGGCGTGCTCGTGGACGTGGACGGCAACTCGCTGATCGACTTCGGCTCCGGCATCGCGGTCACCAACGTCGGCAACGCCAACCCCCGGGTGGCCGGGCGGGTGCGCGAGCAGGCCGGCCGGTTCACCCACACCTGCTTCATGGTCACCCCGTACGAGTCGTACGTGGCGGTGTGCGAGGCCCTCAACCGGCTCACCCCCGGCGACCACGACAAGCGCTCGATCCTGGTCAACAGCGGCGCCGAGGCGGTGGAGAACGCCGTCAAGATCGCCCGGTACGCCACCGGGCGGCCCGCCGTGGTGGTCTTCGACCACGGCTACCACGGCCGCACGCTGCTCACCATGACGCTGACCGCCAAGAACATGCCCTACAAGCACCGGTTCGGCCCGTACGCGCCCGAGGTCTACCGGATGCCGCTGGCCTACCCGTATCGCTGGCCGACCGGCCCGGACAACTGCGGCCCCGAGGCGGCGGCGCAGGCCATCGACCAGATCACCAAGCAGATCGGCGCCGACAACGTGGCCGCCGTGGTGATCGAGCCGATCGCCGGTGAGGGCGGCTTCATCGAGCCGGCCCCCGGCTTCCTGCCCGCGCTGGCCGAGTTCTGCCGGGCCAACGGGATCCTGCTGGTGGCCGACGAGGTGCAGACCGGTTTCGCCCGCACCGGCGACCTGTTCGCCTGCGAGCACGAGGGCGTGGTGCCCGACCTGGTCACCACCGCCAAGGGCATCGCCGGCGGGCTGCCGCTGGCCGCCGTCACCGGCCGCGCCGACATCATGGACAAGGTCCACCCCGGCGGCCTCGGCGGCACCTACGGCGGCAACCCGCTGGCCTGCGAGGCCGCGCTGGCCGTCCTGGCGGAGATCGAGGAGGGCAAGCTGGTCGAGCGGGCCCGCCGCATCGGCGAGATCATGCTGCCCCGGCTGCGCGACCTGGCCGCCCGCCACCCGCAGATCGGCGACGTCCGCGGCCGCGGCGCCATGATCGCCATCGAACTGGTCCGCCCCGGCACCAAGGACCCCGACCCGGACCTGACCGCCCGGATCGTCCGCCACTGCCACCAGTCCGGCCTGCTGGTTCTGACCGCCGGCACCTACGGCAACGTCCTGCGCTTCCTGCCGCCCCTGGTCATCCCCGAGCACCTCCTGAACGAGGGCCTGGACATCCTCACCGAGGCCCTCGAAGCCACCACCCAGAGCTGACCCGCCCCCCACCGAGCCGCCGCCCCGGCCAACGACGTCCGGGGCGGCCATCGACCCGCTCGCCCGAAACGGGCCGCACCACATGCGGTGAGGCTCACTCGCACGGAACCCCTCTGGGAGCCGGTCCTCTCTCAGTGAGCGGATTGGGCCGGTTCGGTGGCGGTCAGGTTGTAGAGGGTGGCGAGCAGGTCGTAGGAGCGGAGACGGTCGGTGTGGTCGTAGACGCTGGTCGTGACCATGACCTCGTCGGCGTCGGTGGCCTTGATGAGGGTGTCCATCTGGGTGCGGACGGTGTCGGGGCCGCCTACGACCTGGGTGGAGAGGCGGTGGTCGATGAGGTCGCGTTCCAGGGGGGTGTACGGGTGGGCGGCGGCCTCCTCTGGGGAGGGCAGGGGGCCGGGGTGGCCCTGGCGGAGTCGTAGGAACTGCAGGGCCTGGGGGCGGGCCAGTTCCCTGGCCCGCTCGTCGGTGTCGGCGGCCGTCACCGAGACCGCGATCATCGCGTACGGGCGTTCCAGGTCGGCCGAGGGACGGAACGACTCGCGGTACAGCTCCAGGGCGGGCAGGGTGTTCTCCGCGCTGAAGTGGTGGGCGAACGCGAACGGCAGGCCCAGCAGCCCTGCCAGACGGGCGCTGAAGCCGCTGGAGCCCAGCAGCCATATCGGGGGCCGGTTGCCGGCGGCCGGGGTGACGGGGCTGTGCTCGTCAAAGTAGCGCTGCAGTTCGATGACCTGCTCGGGGAAGTCGTCGGCCGACAGCGGGGAGGTCGAGCGGCGCAGCGCCTGGGCGGTGGCGGGGTCGGTGCCGGGGGCGCGGCCCAAGCCCAGGTCGATCCGCCCCGGATACAGGGCCTCCAGGGTGCCGAACTGCTCGGCCACCACCAGGGGCGCGTGGTTGGGGAGCATCACCCCGCCCGACCCGACCCGGATCCGTGATGTGGCGGCGGCCACCTGCCCGATCAGCACGGACGTGGCCGAGCTGGCGATGCCGGGCATGTTGTGGTGCTCGGCCAGCCAGTAGCGGGTGTACCCCAGCCGTTCGGTGTGCCGCGCCAGGTCGAGGGTGTTGCGCAGGGCCTGTGCCGAGGTGGAGCCGCTGACCACGGGGGCCAGGTCGAGAACGGAGAACGGAATGCTCATGACCGGTGATAACCGGCGGGCGCGTGGCCGTCTTCCCGATCGGCCACGCGCCCGCCGCGTCCGGTGCGGTCAGTCGCGCAGCCGCAGGCCGACGATCACCGGGTCGTGGTCGGAGGACCGGTAGGCGTCGGGCCGGTACAGTGACGGCGGGTTGTACTCGGTGTTGTAGTCGAGGATGTTGGGCTCGTCGGCGTTGATGTGCCAGATCGTGGCGCCGGTGACCCGCCGGGCCAGGGACGGCCCGGCCAGCGCGTGGTCGAGTTCGCCGGACTGGCCGTCGAACACGTAGCTGTAGCGCCGCCGCTCGGCGACGAAGCGCTCGGTCTGGCTGGTCAGGCCGGCCGCCTCCAGCGTCTTGATCGGGTCCTCCTCGCCGTAGGCGTTCAGGTCGCCGATCACCAGCGGGTTCGGCACGTCGGCGGCCAGCGCGGCGATCGCCTGGGCCTGCTTGACGCGCTTGGCGTTCCAGCAGCTCTGCCCGTCGCCCTGGTCGGCGTCGGGGCCGGTGGCCTCGTCGCAGCCCTTGGACTTGAAGTGGTTGACGAGCACGGTGAACGACTCGCCGCCGGAGACGCGCCGGAAGGTCTGCACCAGGGGCGGCCGGTCGAAGATCGGATCGGCCGACGACCGGGCCTCGCCCACCGGCTCGACCGCGCCGGTCCGGTAGATCAGCGCGACGTGGATCTCGTCGGTGCCGGGGTCGGGGTGCCGCACCCACGAGTAGGTGCCCGCGCCCACCACGGAGTTGAGCCGGTCGACCAGCGCCTTGACGGCGGTGTCGCCGTTGTTCTCGACCTCCATCAGGCCGACCACGTCGGAGTCCAGGCCCTGGAGGGCGGCGACCAGCTTGGTGATCTGGCGCTCCTGCTCCTGCGGGGTGTCGGCGCCGCGCCGGTCCAGCGTGGTGAACCAGTTGAGGGTGTTGAACGACGCCACCTTCACGTTGGCCGTCCCGACCGAGCCGGGGGCGGCCGGGCGCGGGTTCTCCCGCTGGAAGGTCACCGGCCGGGTGGGCTGGAGCCGGTACCGGCTGAAGCCGTAGCTCAGCACGCCGGTCAGCCCGCTGACGGTGTCGCCGAGCCGCACCGCCTCAGGCGAGGTGTAGGGGACGGACGGCGGGTTCTCCCGGTTGGAGCCGTCGTCGATCAGCAGCCGCTGACGGTCGTTGAGGGCCTGCGAGACGCCGGGCCGGTCGGTCGGCTGGAACAGCCGCCCGTCTCCGGCCACCGTCACCTCGCCGTACCGCCCGAGCTGGTAGTGCTCGGTGGCGGTGAGCCGCTCGGGGAAGGTGACCAGCATGTTCTCCAGCGGCTCGAACGTGACGTCCGCCGGGCGCGGCAGGTGCTGGAAGCTGGGCAGGATCGTGCCGGTGCCGCACACGTCCACGGCGGTGACGGGCGACAGCTCGGTCAGCCCGTTGAACTCGATGGCCCGGCCGGTGACCAGTACCCGGTCGCCGACCTTCACGTCGCCCAGGCCGGGGCCCGCGAACGCGAACAGGCCCTCGGAGGTCGCCGGGTCGTCGTCGGGGGTCGGGTCCTGGAGGTAGAAGCCGCCGAGCTGGTCGCCGCGCTGGAAGTCGCCGGTGACGATGCCTTCGACGCGTACGGTGCGCCCGGACAGGGGGGTGCTGCCGCCGGTGCCCTGGACCTCGGCGATCTGGTGCGTCGCCGGGGTGACGCAGTCCGGCTCCCGGGCGGGTCCGCAGGGCGTCTTGGCGCTGCCGGTGTTGCGGGGCGCGGGGTCGGCGACTGTGAAGTCGGCGGCGTTGTCGTCGGTGTCGGCGCACCCGCCGGACGCGCGGACGACGGCACTGCTGTTGGACGGGGCGGGGGCCGGGCCCGCGCCCTCGTGGAAGTTGGCGTTGCCGTACCCGACCAGGTCGGCGATCTGTGCCTGCTGCGTCTCGGTGCAGGGCGCCGACCCGCCGTTGCAGGCCAGGCCCTGGGTGGAGCGCACCAGTGCGACCTTGCCGCCGGTGGCCCCCATCGCGATCGAGCCGGTGACGTCGGCGGGCGGCAGTGGCGCGCCGTTGGCGCCGCCGGCCATCTGGATCAGCAGGTACTGGCCCGGCTCCAGCGTCCCGGTGACGTTGACCCTGTTGGCGGCGAAGTGCCCGGTGCCGGTCGCGCTGGTGTACTGCACCGACCAGCCGGCCAGCTCGACGGGGGAGGAGCTGCGGTTGAACAGCTCGACGAAGTCATGGGTGAGCGGAGCGCCGGTGTTGCCGCCGCCTCCGTAGACGGTGCTGATCACGACGTCGCCCGGGGCCGCCTGGGCGCCGGTGGCGCCGAGGCCGACGAGAAGGCCGGCGGCGAGGGCGGCCGACAGGGCCGCCGCGGTGCGGGCTGCTGGAGTTCGGGGCATGCGCGCGAGAGTAGGCACCGTGGATCACCGGGCGGAAGAACCGTTCGTGAACCCTCAATCAATTTGTGATTGATCGCCGGATTCGACGGGCTTGCGGAGATTTGCCGGGTGGTCGTGTCGGTCATGGAGGACCCTGGACCGGTGCTGCCGCGGGCTGACGCCGCGTACCCGCTTGAACGCCGCGCTGAGCGCGAACGGGCCGGCGTACCCCACCTGCCGGGCCACCGAGCCCACGGTGGCGTCCGGCTCGCGCAGCAGGTCGGCGGCCAGTGCCAGCCGCCAGCCGGTCAAGTACGCCATCGGCGGCTCGCCGACCAGTGCGGTGAAGCGGCGGGCCAGGGCGGCGCGGGACACGCCCGCCTCGGCCGCCAGCGAGGCCACCGTCCACGGGCGCGCCGGGTCGTTGTGCAGCATCCGCAGCGCCCGGCCCACCACGGGGTCGGAATGCGCCCGGTACCAGGCCGGGGCCGCCGCTTCCCGCCGGGCGAACCAGGCCCGCAGCACCGTGATGAGCAGCAGGTCCAGCAGCCGGTCCAGCATGACCTCCTGGCCGGGCTCGTCCCTGGCCATCTCCGCGGCGAGCAGTGTCACCAGCGGTGAGTCCAGTGCCTCGCCGGGCAGCACCAGCAGCGCGGGCAGCGCGTCCAGTAGCCGCCCGCCGATCTCACCGCTCATCTGGTAGGTCCCGACCAGCATCTGGTGCGCGGCGTCCGGGCCGGTGCCCCAGGTTCGCACGCCCAGCAGCATCTCGTCGTACAGGTCCCGCCCGTCCGGGGTCGCGCAGCGCCCGCCGGGGTGGATGACGATGCCAGGCGGTGTGGCCGGATCGTCGGCCACCGTGTACGGGTCCGGCCCCCGCGCGATCATCACGTCCCCGGCGCGGGCCTGGACCGGCTCGCCCTCGTCCGGCATCGCCCAGGCATGTCCGCGCAGCACCACCATCAGCGTGAGCGGCGCCCTGTCCTGGATCCGCAGCCCCCAGGGCGGATCCAGGGCGGTCCGCAGCAGGAAGGCCCCCCGTGCCCTCGGCCCGTCCAGCAGGCCCGCCAGCGCGTCCATGATCCGAGTGTAGACGCTTGCGTATGGAAGAGAGCTTTTCGGCCATGGCTCGTCTCACCCGCCGCCGCTTCACTGGAGGGCATGGCAGACAACGACGTGACCCTGGTCCTCGGCGGCACCGGCAAGACCGGCCGCCGCATAACGCAACGGCTCAAGGCCCGTGGCGTGCCGGTACGGATCGGCTCCCGCTCCGCCGAGCCCCCCTTCGACTGGGAGGACCCCGCCGGCTGGGCGCCCGCCCTGCACGACGTCGGAGCGGCCTACGTGTCGTACTTCCCCGACCTGGCCGTCCCGCAGGCGCCCGCGGCGATCGAAGCGTTCACCGAGGCCGCGGCGGAGGCGGGCGTGCGGCGGCTGGTGCTGCTGTCCGGCCGGGGCGAGGAGATGGCCCAGCAGTGCGAGCGGATCGTGCGCCACGGCGGCGCCGAATGGACGATCGTCCGCGCGAGCTGGTTCGCCCAGAACTTCAGCGAGGGCGAACTGCTGGGCTCGGTCCTCGGCGGCGAACTGGTCGTCCCGTCGGGAACCGCGCCGGAGCCGTACATCGACGCCGAGGACATCGCCGATGTGGCGGTGGCGGCCCTCACCGAGGACGGCCATGCGGGTCGCCTCTACGAGGTCACCGGCCCCCGCCTGCTGACCTTCACCGACGTCGTCACGGAACTGTCCGCGGCGACCGGGCGTGACATCCGCCTGACCCAGGTCCCGCCGGACGAGTACTCGGACGTCCTCAAGGGAGCCGGCGTCCCCGCCGAGTACGTCGACTTCCTGACCTACCTGTTCGTGACCGTCATGGACGGCCGCAACTCCCACCTTGAGGACGGCGTACGGCAGGCACTGGGCCGCGCCCCCCGGGATTTCACCGACTACGCTCGCTCGGCCGCCGCCACCGGCGTGTGGGACGTGTCCTGACCGAGACGCCCGCCCCTGCGGCACCACGGCCGCGGGGGCCGCCCTTCCCCCTGGAGACGTGATGTTGAAGCTGTTCCAGACCCTTTCCCTGATCTCGGCCACGACGACGATGGGCCTGATGGCCGGGTTGTTCGCGGCATTCTCCTACTCCGTCATGCCCGGCCTGGGGCGCACCGAGGACCGGGTGTTCGTCGAGGCGATGCAGCGGATCAACGCGGCGATCCTGAACGGCTGGTTCGCCGTCGGATTCGCCGGTGCGATCGTCTGCACCGGCCTGGCCGCCGCCCTGCATCTGGGCTCTGGCCATCGTGCCGTGCTGCCGTGGCTCATCGCCGCGTTCGTGCTGTACGCGGCGGTGCTGGTCATCACGTTCGCCGTCAACGTCCCGCTCAACAACGCCCTCGACGCGGCCGGTGACGTGGACCGCATCCCCGACCTGGCCGCCGTGCGCGCCGCCTTCGAGACCAGGTGGGTCCGCTGGAACGTCGTCCGCGCCGTCCTGTGCACCGCCGCCCTCGCCTGCCTGGCCTGGTCCTTGATCCGCTACGGCCGCACCCTGTGACCGTGCTCGCGGCGGTCAGGGCGTGGGCGGCGCCAGCAGCGCGGCCAGGGCCGCCGCGAAGCGGTGCTCGTCGATGTCGGCGGGAGGGTGACCGAAGAACTCCCGCGCCAGGTGGTAGCCGGTGAGGGCGGACACCACGACGGCCAGCGTGGCGTGCGGGTCGTCGGACAGCAGCCGTGTCCCCAGGTCCCCGCTCAGGTGGGCGGCCTCCTCGGAGATCCCCTCGTCCAGCAGCACACCGCCGATCTTGTCGGCCAGTTCGGGGAACCGCGTGTGCTCGCGCGCCAGCAGCGCGATGAGCGGCCGGACCGCGGTCAGGTAGGCGAGTTGCTGCCGGAAGCGGCGGGCCAGCACCTCCTGCGGGTCGCCGGTGACCGGACCTCGCTCGAACGTGCGGCGGTGCTCTTGGGCACGTTCCAATTCGCGTTCGAACACGGCGGTGAACACCTCCTCCTTGGAACGGAAGTGCCGGTAGAAGCTGCCGCTGCCGGGGGACAGCCCGGCCGCCGCCTCGATGTCGGTGACGGCCGTTCCGCCGAAGCCGTGCCGCATGATCAGCGCCAGGGCGGCGTCGAGGATTCGCTCGCGCGTCGTGGAGGTCACTGCCGCAAGATAGCTCTTGCGTTTGCAAGAAGGTTCTTGCACAGTGAGGGCCCGACGGTTCGGCAGGAAGGGGCGCATCGCCCATGAAGCCACTCCCACCCCATGCGGCCCACCTGCGCGGACTCCTCCGCACCGCGCCCAAGCCCAAGCGCCGGACCGGACGGCGAGCAGCCCAGGCCAGAACGCGACCACGGACCGGCGGCACCGGCCGGGCCGGGGCGGCGCGGGTGCTCCTGGTCCTGTCCCTGACGGCCGCCTCGGGCCTGGCGGCGCTCGGCGGGCGCCCAGCGGCCGACGCCGCGCCGTTGCCCGCCGGCCTCGCCGCCGCCGGGCAGCAGGCCCTGACGGTGGCGCCCAAGCAGCGGGACTGGGTGTTCCGCGACCAGGCGGGGCGCGAGGTCACCCTGCGGGGTTTCAACGTTTCGGGCAGCGCCAAGCTTTACGAGAACGGCCTGCTGCCCTTCCGGAACGCGGCGGACGCGGCCAGGTCGGCGCAGGCCATGCGGGACCTCACCGGAGCCAACGCGATCCGCTTCCTCATCACCTGGGAGGGGGTGCAGCCGGCCCCCGACCGCATCGACCACGCCTACCTGGACCGGGCGGTCGAGCAGATCCGCGCGTTCACCGACCGGGGCTTCTACGTCCTGCTCGACTACCACCAGGACCTGTACTCGGCCCACCTGTTCAACTCCGGCAGCTGGTACACCGGGGACGGCGCGCCGAAATGGGCGGTCGAGAACGGCGGCTATCCCAAGGAGTCGTGCGGCATCTGCCTCCTGTGGGGGCAGAACATGATGTCGAACGAGGCGGTGCGCAAGGCCGCCTACGACTTCTGGCGCAACCGTGAGATGCCGACGTCGGCGGGCCCGGTCCGCGTTCAGGACGCCTATGTCCAGCAGGCGACCGCGGCCATGACCCACCTCAGGCAGAAACTGACCGCGCAGGAATTCCAGGCGATCATCGGGCTGGACCCGTTCAACGAGCCTTTCGACGGCGGCCTGGACGGCGGCAGCGGCACCGACTGGGAACGGACCCGCCTGCTGCCGTTCTACCAGCGGATGCGCGCCGCGATGGACGCGGCCGGGTGGACCGCCAAGCCCGCCTTCGTGGAGCCGCTGCCGTTCTGGAACACCGGGTTCTTCGAGCAGGGCGGCCTGTCGTCGGTCGGCGCGCTGGGCACGCGGTACGTGTTCAACAGCCACTTCTACGACGGCGCCCGCATGACCATCGACCCCACGCCCGCCGGGGACGGCGTGTACGACGCGGCGATGAACGAGATCCGGGGCCGGGCGCGGACGCTGGCGACCGCCCCGTTCGTCTCCGAGTTCGGCAACCGGATGTCCGGCACGGGCAGCGGGCGCACGCCCTGGATGGTGCGCGCGATGTACCAGGCTATGGACTATGGCGTCTCCGGCCGCACCTGGTGGACCGCCGCCGCGTCCGGCGGGAACGTCCTGTCGTCCACCCACTGGCACTGGGACGTCTACAGCGGACGCCACCGCGAACTCATGAACGGCAACCCCGATAAGGTGCGGACCGAGGGCGACGCCTGGAACGACGAGGACTTCTCCGTCGTGCGCGCCGACGACACGGGCAAGGTGGTCCTGCGGCTGGACCAGCGGGTTCTCGACCGGCTCTACCCCACGGCCGTGGCCGGGGACGCCCTGGCGTTCGCCTACGAGGACCTGGCCCGCTCCGGCTACGGCGGCCAGGGCCAGCAGACCCCGTGGCTCGCCGTCCCGTCCGACCTGCCCAACGTGGCGGCGCTCATCAAGGACCGCCAGTTCGGCGTACTGGTCTGGCGCACCCCCGCGACCGCACCGGCGGCACCGACCGAACTGCACCTCCCCGCCTCGTTCGACCCGGCCAGGACCGCCGTCGTCAGCGATATCGCCACCCTCAACGGCCTGCCCGCCGCGGGCCCGATCAGGACCGCTCAGGAGCCCGGCTCCCCGTCCGCCCGCCGCCTGCTGATCGACCCGGCCGCCGCCGGGACCGTCCGCGTCGCGCTGGTCGTCAACGCCGCGACCGGCCCGGCCGTCACCCCCGACCGGCTCACCGCCGCCCGCACCGAGCTCACCGCCTGGGCGAACGCGCGTTTCCCCGGATGAACGCACCCGGCGGGATCTGACAGGATGGTGCCGAATCCCGTTCGGTTACTTCACTGTGAGGGCGCGCCCATGACCGTCGACCCGTGGCACACACCGGAACGCATCGCCCTGCGGCGAATGGTCCGCGACTTCACCGTCCGCGAGATCCTGCCGCACCTCGACCAGTGGGAGGAGGACGGTGAGCTGCCCAGGTCGCTGCACGTCAAGGCGGCCGAGGCCGGGCTGCTGGGGGCCGGGTTCCCCGAGTCGGCCGGGGGCGGGGGCGGCGACACGATCGACGCCCTGATCGTGGCCGAGGAGATGATCCAGGCGGGCGGGTCCGGCGGCCTGGTGGCGTCGCTGTTCACGCACGGGATCGCCCTGCCGCACATCGTCAAGGCCGGCGACCCCGACCAGATCCGGCGGTTCGCCGTGCCCACCCTGGCCGGGGAGAAGATCGGGGCGCTGGGCGTCACCGAGCCGGACGCCGGGTCCGACGTGGCGGGGCTGCGGACCACGGCCGTACGGGACGGCGACGACTACGTGGTCAACGGGGCCAAGCTCTACATCACCTCCGGGGTGCGGGCGGACTTCGTGACCACGGCCGTGCGGACCGGCGGGCCCGGGTTCGGCGGGATCTCGCTGCTGGTGATCGAGAAGGGCACGCCGGGGTTCGGGGTGTCGCGGTCGCTGCGGAAGATGGGCTGGCTGTGCTCCGACACCGCCGAGTTGTCCTTCACCGACGTGCGGGTGCCCGCCGCCAACCTGGTCGGGCCGGAGAACGGCGGGTTCGTGCAGATCATGCAGAACTTCGTCGCCGAGCGCCTGTCGCTGGCCGTGCAGGCCTACGCCCACGCCCAGCGCTGCCTGGACCTGACCCTCGCGTGGATTCGTGAGCGGGAGACCTTCGGGCGTCCGCTGTCCTCCCGGCAGGTGATCCGCCACAAGGTCGCCGAGATGGCCCGCCAGGTGGACGTCGCGCGCACCTACACGCGGCGGATTACCGAGCGGTACGTGGCCGGGGAGGACGTCCTCACCGAGATGGCCTACGCCAAGAACACCGCGGTCCAGGCCTGCGAGCAGGTCGTCAACGAGGCCGTCCAACTGCACGGCGGCATGGGCTACCTGCGCGAGTCCGAGGTCGAGCGGCACTACCGCGACATCCGCATCCTGGGCATCGGCGGCGGCACCACCGAGATCATGAACGAGATCATCGCCAAGCGCCTGGGGCTCTGACGTCTCCTCCCGGGCCGGGCCCGGGAGACGTCAGCTCTGTGGTGTGGTCTCGGTCTGGGGGGCCGTGGTCTCGGTCTGGGGCGTCGCGGTCTGGGGCGGCAGCGGAGGGGCGTGGCGGCTCAGCAGGTGGGCGGCGACGCCCAGCAGGGCGGCGGTCAGCATCGTGATGCCCATGGGGATGCCGGTCTCCTCCCCGCCGAGGCCGACCAGGGGGGAGACCAGCGCGCCGAGGCTGAACTGCAGGGCGCCCATCATGGCGGCGCCCGTTCCCAGCGCGTACGGGGCGCGGCCCATGGCCAGGGCGGAGGAGTTGCCCATGACGAGGCCGAAGGAGCTCACCACCAGGAACAGCACCGGCAGCACGGCCGCCGCGGGCAGCCCGGCGGCCAGCATCGCCGCCAGGGCGGCGGAGCCGAGCAGCACGGCGCCCTGGCCGAAGCGCAGCAGGGCCTGCGGGGTGAAGCGGCCGATCAGCCGGGCGTTGACCAGACCGGTGACCACCATGCCGAGGGCGTTGGCCGCGAAGTCCAGGGTGTAGGCGGTGGTGGACAGGCCCAGCACGTTCTGGACCACGAACGGCGAGGCCGAGATGTAGCCCATCAGCCCGGCGAAAGCGAAGGCGAAGGTCAGGATGTGGCCGAGGTAGCCGCGGTCGGTGAGCAGCCGCCGCATCGCCCGGCCGGTGGCCGCCAGGCCCCCGCTGTGCCGTCGTGCCCGGGGCAGCGACTCGGGGACGACGAACAGCGCGCCGAGCAGCATCAGCGCCGAAATTCCGGTCAGCGCCCAGAACACGCTCCGCCAGCCGGCCGGGACCAGCGCGCCGCCCGCCAGGGGGGCCACCACGGGGGCGATGCCGCCGATGCTGGCCAGCAGCGAGAAGACCTTGGCCGCCGCCTGCCCGGTCGTGCGGTCGGCGACCACCGCGCGGGCGATGACGATGCCCGCCGCGCCGGTGAACCCCTGGACGAACCGCATCGCGACCAGCGTCCCGACGTTGGGGGCCAGCGCGCACAGGGCGGCGGCGAGGGTGGCCACGGAGGTGGCGAGCAGTAGCGGCGCGCGGCGGCCGAACCGGTCCGACAGCGGACCGGAGATGAACTGCCCGGTGGCGAGCCCGACCAGGAAGGCGGTCAGCGTGAGCTGGACGCCGGCGGCTCCGGCGTCCAGGTCGTCGGCCATGTCGGTGAAGGCCGGCAGGTACATGTCGGTGGCGAAGGGGGCCACCGCGGACAACAGGGCGAGGACGGCCAGGAGGGCACCTGACACACCGGGCTTGGACGGGGCGGCTGGGGTTTGGGGCATGGGGTCCTCTGGCGCGGGAAAGTTACTTATGTAAGGATAAGTAAACTAACCTCGGTTCATGGACCGTCATTCCGCCCTCCGGGAACTGGCCCCGCTGTTGCGGGAGATCTCCCGCACCCTGCTGCGCGTCGGCCCGACCCGGGCGGGGATCGATCCGCTGCCCGCCTCCGAGGCGGACATGCTGCGGTTGATCGTCCGCAGTCCGGGGGTGAGCCCCGGCCGGCTCGCGGCCGAGATGCACATGAAGCCCAGCAACGTCAGCGCGGCGCTGCGGCACCTGACCGACCTGGGCCTGATCGTCCGCGAGACCGACCCGGCCGACCGGCGCACCTGGCGCGTCCTGCCCACCCCCCGGGCCGTCGAGAACGCCCGCCGCATCGAGGACGCCAGGGCCCGCATGCTCGACGAGGTGCTCGGCGAGCTTCCCCCTGACCACGCCGAAGCGCTCCTGCGGGCGGTCCCCGCCCTCCAGGCCCTGGAACGCGCCCTGCGCACCCGCGAGGGCGGCCGAGCCCTCTGACCGAACCCCACGGCCATTACAGCGGGTAAGGGCGGAGTAGCGTGGAAAGACAAGAGGGTGGGGAGTACGCAGCAGCGGCGATGATCGGCCTGTTGCCGTGGCGCAGGCTGGTGGGCAGGCCGCTTCGAAGCGGGGGCGCTGATATCGAGCCGATGAGTTCTCAGGCATGATCGAGGTGATCGGGGCGGGGCTGCCGCGTACCGGGACGCTGTCGCTCAAGACGGCGCTGGAGCGGCTGGGCTTCGGCCCCTGTCACCACATGTTCGAACTCTTCGACCACCCCGAACTGATCGACCGGTGGCTGCCCGAGGTGCCCGACGACGCGGTGGGCTGGCAACGGGTGTTCGCCGGTTACCGTTCGACGATGGACTGGCCGGCCAGTTTCTTCTGGCGTGAGCTGGCCGAGGCGTTCCCATGGGCCAAGGTCGTCCTCACGGTCCGCGACCCCGGGAGTTGGTACGCCAGTTTCCGCGCGCTGATCCGGCTGCGCGCCGCCTCGCTGGCCGAGGAGGACCCCTCGCAGGCCGCCCTGGCCTCGCGGGCGAGCGTCGCCCGGCTCCGTCCGCTGCTGGAGCACATCGCGCACCAGACCTTCGGCAACACCAGGCCGTTCCCCGAATGGCTGCCCGACGAGGACCAGGCCGTGGCGGCTTTCCAGCGGTATGCCACCACGGTCCGGGAAAGCCTGCCCGCCGGCCGCCTGCTGGTGTTCGACGTGCGTCAGGGGTGGGAGCCGCTGTGCACCTTCCTCGGCGTCGCCCCTCCTCTTGACGAGCCCTTTCCGCGGCTCAACGACATCGACGCTCTCAAAAGCAGGCTCGACAGGCTGGAATCGGATCGTCCCTAGCCGTCGCGGGCGGCGCCGGCCGCCCGTGGCCCCGGCGGACGGCTCCACGCCTGCCGTACGGGAGGCAAGCAATGACCAGCCAGTCGCAGACATCCCCGGCAGGAACCGTGGCCACCGGTGGGATCGCCGGTCTGCTGTTGCGGGCCGCGGCGACCTTGCCGCCGACGTGCGGGGTGCGCTATGTCGATGACGGCGGCGCCGTGGCCGTGCAGTCGTACGCGGACCTGCGGGACCTGGCCTGTCGCCTCCTCGCCGGGCTGCGCGACCAGGGGCTGCGGCCGGGCGACCCGGTGGCGCTGCTGCTGGACCGGCCGCACGATGTCGTCCCGGCCTTCTGGGCGTGCGTGCTCGGCGGCTTCGTCCCCTGTCCGATGGCCCCGATGCACGGGGACGCCGCCCGCTGGGCCGAGCACCTGGAACACGTCGCCGCGCTGCTGGACGACCCGCTGATCGTCACCAGCGAAGCCGTCCAGCGCGACCTGCCGCCCATGCCCGGCCGCAGAGTCGTCCGTGCCGACCGGCTGCCGGGCGCCGCGGCCGAGCCGGAGCCGTCCGTGCCCGGCCCCGACGACGTGGCGTTGCTGATGCTCACCTCCGGGTCCACGGGCGCCAGTAAGGCCGTGGCGCTCACCCACGGCAATCTGCGGGCGGCCCTGGCCGCCAAGGCCGAACGGCTGGCCTGCCTGGCCGACGACGTGATGATGAACTGGATCGCCTTCGACCACATCGCCGCCTTCGAGGGGCATCTGCTGCCGATGTCGGTCGGCGCGGCCCAGGTCCAGGTGCAGCCGCAGTTCATCCTGACCGACCCGGTACGGTTCCTGCGCCTGGCCGCCGAGCACCGCGTCACCCTGAGCTTCGCCCCCAACTTCCTGTTCGGCGAGATCAACAAGGCATTGGGCGAGGCGGCCCCGGACGGGCCGCTCGACCTGTCGGCGCTGCGGCGCGTCCTGTCCGGCGGCGAGGCGGTGGTGTGCGCCACCGCACGGCGCTTTCTGAACGCCCTCGCCCCGTACGGGCTGCGCCGTCAGGTGATCGTGCCCGCGTTCGGGATGACCGAGACGTGCGCCGGCAGCACCATGAACCTCGACTTCCCCGACGCGGACGCCGGCGAGGAGTTCGCCTCCCTCGGCCCGCCGATCCCCGGCCTGGACGTACGCATCGCCGACGAGCGGGACCTCCCCGTTCCCGCGGGCGCCGAAGGCGAACTCCAGGTGCGCGGCCCCATGGTCTTCTCCGGCTACTACCGCAACCCGGCCGCGACCGCCGGGGCCTTCACCCGGGACCGCTGGTTCCGTACCGGAGACCGCGGCCGTCTCGACGACGGGCGGCTGCGCCTGACCGGCCGCAGCAAGGACAGCGTCATCGTCAACGGCGTCAACTACTTCAGCCACGAACTGGAGACGGCGCTGGGGCGGCTCCCGGAGGTGGAGGCGGCCTGGGTCGCCGCCGTTCCGATCCGGCCGCCCGGCGGCGACACCGAGCAACTGGCCGTCATGTTCGCCCCGGCCGTGCCCATGACCGACGAGGCGGGCATCCACCAGGCGCTGGCCGCCATCCGCAACACCGTCGTCCTGCTGTGGGGTTTCCGCCCCGCCCTGATCCTCCCGCTGCCCAAGCCGGACCTCCCCAAGACCAGCCTCGGGAAGATCCAGCGCACGCTGCTGCGCGAGAGGCTGGAGGCCGGCCGGTTCGCCGACCGGCAGCGGTGGATCGCCGAGCTGACCCGGCGGCGACTGGGCGGTCACGTGCCGCCCGGCACCCCCACCGAACGGGCCGTCGCCGCCGTCTACGCCGACCTGTTCCAGCTCGCCCCCGACGAGGTCAGCGCCACGGCCGGCTTCCTGGAGCTCGGCGGGACGTCGCTGGACGTGCTCCGGCTGCAGCAGCGCCTGCGCCGCACCCATCCGCACGCCGACCTCTCCCTGGCGTCGATCCTGCGCGCCCCGACCGTCCGCGCGCTGGCCGCCCTGCTCGACGGCTCGGCGCGGCCGGGCGGCTACGACCCGATCGTGCCGCTCCAGCTCACCGGCGACCGTACGCCGCTGTTCTGTGTGCACCCGGGCGTGGGGGAGGTGCTGGTGTTCGTCAACCTGGCCGCCTACTTCACCGGCGAGCGCCCCTTCTACGCGCTGCGGGCCCGCGGCTTCGGCCCCGGCGAACGGCACTTCGCCGACTTCGGGGAAATGGTCTCCTGCTACGTGGCCGCCATTCGCCGACGCCGGCCCACCGGCCCGTACGCCATCGCCGGATACTCCTACGGCGGCGCCGTGGCGTACGAGATCGCCAGGACGCTGGAGGCACAGGGCCAGAAGGTCGGCTTCGCCGGCATCATCAACCTGCCGCCGCACATCAAGGCCCGCATGCACGAGATCGACTTCACCGAGGGCGCGCTGCACCTGGCGCTGTTCCTCGACCTCATCACCCCGCAGCAGACGAGCGACCTGGCCGAGCCGCTGCGCGGCATCCCAGCGGACCGGCAACTGGACCACATCATGGCGATCGCCTCCCCGCGACGCCTCACCGAGCTGAACCTGGACCGCGCGGGATTCGCGGCCTGGGTCGATCTGGCTCAGTCCCTCATCAGGGCGGGCCGTTCCTACGAACCCACCGGGAGCGTGGCGTCGCTCAGCATCTTCTACGCCGACCCGCTGCATGGCACCAAACAGGACTGGCTCGACAACGAGTTGCACCAGTGGGACGCCTTCACCCGCGGCGAAAACCGCTACATCGAGGTCCCCGGCGCCCACTACACCCTCATGAACGCCGACCACGTCGGCGCCTTCCAGCAGATCCTGCGCCGCGAACTCGCCAGAACCCTGCACGACGGCTGACCCCTGCCGAACAGCCGCTCCACCACCGGAAGCCGCCCACCGCCCGCCGTCCGAAGGCCGCGCGCTGTCCGAAGGCTGCTGAAACCCGGTCACGGCAGGACCGGAAAGCGCCCACCCCCGCCCGGCTCTCTGGCGGCCCGTCCCCAGGCGGCCGGGGGGACAGCGGCATGAACGATCAGCGTAGGATCTCCGGCGTCCACGGACATGATCTTGCGGTGCGACCTGTCCCGAGGCAGGGCGCCGCGCGCCGCGCGGACGGCGAACACGGGGGAGCGGCATGGTGCGGGAGCTGGACGGGGCGGTGGTGCTCATCACCGGGATCATGGCCTCGGGTAAGTCGACCGTCGCGCAACTGCTCGCCGAGCGCCTGCCGCGCGCCGTCCACCTGCGCGGCGACCTGTTCCGCCGGATGATCGTCTCCGGCCGCGCGGAAATGACGCCCGAGGCGGACGCCGAGGCCGTCGCCCAGCTCCGGCTGCGCTACCAGGCGTCGGCGTCCGTCGCGGACCTGTACGCACAGGCGGGCTGGACCGTGATCGTGCAGGACGTCATCCTCGGCGAGCACCTGAACGAATACCTGGCCGCACTCCGCAGCCGTCCCCTGTACCTCGTCGTTCTGGTCCCCGACGCGCAGGCCGTGGCCGCCCGTGAGGCCGCGCGGGCCAAAACCGGCTACGGCGCCTGGGCCGTCGAAGCCCTCGACGACGCCCTCCGCCACCAGACCCCACGGCGTGGCCTGTGGCTGGACACCACCCACCAGACCCCGGACCAGAGCGTGCGCGCAATCCTGGCCGACCTCGAAAAGGCCCGCATCGAAGGCTGACCCGGGCCACGATCCGCCGGAAGGCCGGCCATCTGACGGACGGCGCGCGGCATGGCGGCGGGACGTCAGCCGCCGGTGGGTGTGGGGAAGAGCGCGTCGTTGTTCAGCACCGCCTGGGCGGATGCCAGGATGTCGCCGTTCACGCGGGTCAGATCCCACTCGTCGCTCGGCTCCGCCCGGCCGGACGACCAGGCGCCGTCCATTTTGAGCGAGTCGCCGTCGCGCACGATGCGGAAGGTGACCCGGCCGCCTCCGCTGGTGTCGTCGCCCTCGACCCACCAGCCTTGGATCGTGTCGCCGTTCAGTGTCGCGGCGATCCGCCCGTTCCGCGACGGGTAGTACATGCGCACCTTGGAGCCCTCGACGCTCACGTACTGGTCGCCGTAGGTGCCGCGCCAGTAGCCCTCCAGGTCCTCGCCGTTTCCCCGTGTGATCAGGACGAGGGTGAGGGCGAGCGCGATGACGAGAGCGAAGGCGCCCGCCGCCGCGCCCACCACCCAGCCCGTGCGGGAGCGGCGTGCCGTGACCGGCCGGGTCGGTACGCCCGGAAACCCCTGGCCGGGACCTGCGGGCGGCGCGGCCATCGGGGGCCTCGTCCCCGTCGCCGGACCGTACGGGCCTGGCGCGTCGTACCGCCGTGGGTCGTCGGCGGGGGATGCCTGCCGGGTGCTCAGCCGTTCCCGGACGGCCGTGGCCGGGTCGCCGTCGGAGACCCCCATGATCTCCAGCAACTGCCGGGCCGTGGGGCGCCGCGCGGGGTCCTTGTGCAGTGCCGCGGCCACGATCTCGCGCATCCGGCCGTCCAGGCCGTCCAGGTCCGGCTCGCCGTGGACGACGCGATAGCCGACGGCCTGGACCGGACCGGCGCCGAAGGGCCGCCGTCCGGTCGCGGCGAAGATCATCACCCCGCCCCAGGCGAACACGTCCGTGGCCGGAACGGCCTCGTGGCCCTCGAACTGCTCGGGAGCCATGAAGGTGGGAGTGCCGATGATCGCGCCGGTCGTGGTGAGGGCGGAGGTGACGTCCAGGGCACTGGCGATCCCGAAGTCGATCACCCGGGGTCCCAGCCGGGAGAGCAACACGTTGCTCGGCTTGAGATCCCGGTGCACGACCCCCGCGCCGTGGATGCTCGTCAGCGCCGCCGCCATGCTGACCCCGAGCTGCTCCAGCTCGCCGCGCCGCAGCGGCCCGCCCGTCTGCACCGCCTCCTCCAGCGTCGGCCCGTCGATGAACTCCGTCACTAGGAACGGCGGATCGGCGTCGGGATCGGCGGCCAGTACCTCGGCCGTGCAGAAACGCGGCACCCGCAGGGCGCTGTCGGCCTCCCGCCGGAACCGGGCCCGGAACCGGGCGTCCCGCGCGTAGGGGGAACGCACCACCTTGATGGCGACCAACTCCCCGTCCGGCCCGCGCCCGAGGTGGACGCTGCCCATGCCCCCCTCACCGAGAAAGCCGAGCACCTCGTACGCGCCGAGACGCCGCGGATCGCCCGCCCGCGAAGGCGACGCCTTGGGCGGCAACCCCGACGGCTGCGACCGGTCCTGCCCTCCAGCGGCCCGGCCGGACCGGTCGGCGTTCGGTATCTCGGCTACCACCAGGAAACTCCTCAAGCACACGGGACACGGCCAAGCATGACCATCATGTGCCCCCTCCGGCAACGTCGGACATCCTCACGGAACCTTGCCCGACCGGCCACCGGCTTCGTGTTCACGGCGTGCCGGACCCTTGTCCTGATCCGGACAACCTGCTGGCAGTGGGCTGTTTCTCCTCCGGTTCGCTTCCTCTCGGCGGGTGCTGCCGCCGCCCGCCGAATCCTGCCGGTGCCGATGCACCTGCGCGGGACCACTGCTCACCTGCCGGGATCACCACTCTCGTCCGGCGATCCTCCACGTCACCGCATCGACCGATCCTGGAAACGGCTCCGTGTTTTCCTTTCATTTGGGAACGCCGATGCTGAGCGGAAGTGCGCCGGCCGTGATATGAGAATTCTTCAATTCTTTGGACTCGCTGGTCGTCTCCCTGCCGGATGCCAGAGGCTGTACATCGGCTCGGACATTCGTTCGATATCGCCGCCGTAGTTACATCACGCTTGCTCGGTTGTTGATTTGCGCCAAAACTGTCGCGGGATCGACCTAGGATCTGTCCATCCGAGAGAACCGACGAACTGCGGAGGGTCAATGACGAACGTCCGCGAACCCCTCGATCCCAAGATCTCGATGTGGCACTTCCTCGCCTTCTACCTCCGCTTCATGCGGGAGAAGCACGGCCTGTCCCTGGCCCAGTGCGGCAAGATCGTCCACGCGGCGCGCTCCACCGTCTGCAACATCGAGGCGGGCAGACTGCGCCCGCACGACCATCAGATGCGACTGCTCGACCTCAACTACGGGACCGGCATCCTGTTCCAGATGCTCCTGTGGTTCGCCCAGATGGCCCACGACCCCAACTGGGGACGCCAGCACTACCTGTACGAAGTGCAGGCGAACACGATCAAGATCTACAACGCCCATGCGGTACCGCGACCGTTCCAGACCGAGAGGTACATCCGGGCAATCGTCGAGGCGGGGAGCACCATCGACGTCGAAGCGGAGGTGGCCAAGCGAATCGCCCAGCAGCAGGCCATCCTCGACCGTGAGACCCCTCAGTTCTACTGGATACTCCTCGATGAAAGCGTCCTGGCCTGCCGCATGGAAGACCCGGAGATCATGAAAGAGCAGCTCCGGCATCTTCGCGTGACAGCGGATCTTCCAAACGTTATTCTGCGGTTTGTCCCACCATCGGCGGGTCCGCACCCCGGGTACGACGGTCCGCTCCAGATCCTCAGCCTGGAGGGCCGGGACGTCGCCTACGCGGGAGCGCAGAACTCCGGACGTCTGATCGAAGAGCCAGTCGAGGTGAGAGAAACGATCAACAACTTCGATCGCATCGGCGCGAAAGCCCTCCCGGAGGGTGCCACCCGCTCTCTCATCGACCAGTATCTGGAGGGCTACACGTGATCATCCACTGGCGGAAGAGCTCCCACAGCAGCGGCGTTAACGACGCGCACTGCGTTGAGGTGGGGCGTCTCCCGCAGGGTGTCGGAGTGCGGGACTCCAAGAACCCGGCCGCGGGTCACCTCAACCTGAGCGCCGACCAGTTCACCGCACTCCTCGCCCAGATCAAGCGCCACCCCCCGACCCCCTGAACACCGACCGACGAGGGCGCCTCATGCGCCCTCGTCGGCCCGTACCCAAAGGACCGCACGGCGGCGTCCTCGAACCCGGGAAGCTGAGCATCGCTGAGCGGCGCTCCTTGTCAGTGGCCCTCGCTACGATGGCCGCCTCATGATTGGTCCTGACGATCCCTGGCTGATGCACTTCACGCACATGGACAATCTGCCCGGCATCGCCCACGCCGGACTGCTGGCCGATAACCAGCGGCAGCGTGACGTCCGCGAGTGCGGTCAGCCGAGCATCAAGGAACGCCGTCGCAGACGAGGGGTGCCGGTACCGCCAGGTGGGGTCGTCGCGGACTACGCCCCTTTCTACTTCGCTCCGCGTTCCCCGATGCTCCGCAGCATCGTCGGAGGTCGGGTGCGCCAGTATGACAGCGACCAAACACACCTGATCTACCTGGTGACCCGGCTGTCTCGGGTGATCGACGCCGGTCTGGCCTGGGTCGCGACCGATCGCAACGCGGTCCTTCACACGGCGAGGTTCGCCGTGGAGGCCGTGGAACTCGCCGACCACATCGACTGGGAGATCATGAACGTCCGCTTCTGGGGCAACACCCCGGAAGACGGCTCTCGCCGCGAGCGGCGGATGGCGGAACTGCTGGTCCACGGCACGGTTCCCTGGCCGGTGTTCAGCCATCTTGTGGTCTGCTGCTCCCAACGGGTGGGCCAGGTGCGGGACCGGCTCGCCGAGGCGGGCGCCACCCTTCGAGTGATCGTCAAACCCGATTGGTACTTTGAGGTCCCCAGTGGCTGTTCGTGTCAGGGGGCATGGGATGGAGAAGGAGGTGAAACCGATGATCGTTGAGAGGACGGGCAATCTTCTGCGCGACGACGCCCAGGCCCTCGTGAACACCGTCAACACGGTCGGTGTGATGGGGAAGGGGCTGGCTCTGCAGTTCAAGCGGGCGTTCCCGGCCAACTTCGACGCCTACGCCCAGGCGTGCAAGGACGGCCGGGTCCGGCCGGGACGGATCTTCGCCACCCCGTTCGCCGACGACCGGTGGATCCTCAACTTCCCCACGAAACGGCACTGGCGGCAGCCCTCCCGCCTGGAGGACATCCGCTCGGGGCTGGACGCCCTCGCCCGGACCGTCGTCGAGTTGAACCTGACGAGCGTCGCTCTCCCTCCGCTGGGATGCGGGAACGGCGGGCTGGACTGGGAGGTCGTCCGCCGGTTGATCATCGAAAGGCTCGGCGGCCTCGATGCGGAGATCCGGCTGTACGGTCCCGGCACCCCTGCCCCCGAGGACATGCCGGTGCGGTCCCGGCGGCCCCCGCTGACGAAGAACCGCGCCCGGCTCCTGGCCGCGCTGCGACGTTATGCGATCCTCGCCTTCGAAGCCGGTGTGGCCGTCGACGTCAATACTTCGCTCCTCGAAGCCCAGAAGGTGACCTACCTTTTGCAGGGCGCCGGGCTCAGGCTGGGATACCGCTTCGAGCGAGGGCACTACGGCCCTTTCTCCGCTGACCTCAACCGTGAGATCTCCGCTATGGAGGGGCACTACCTGATCGGGTACGGGGACGGTACCTCAGGCGCCAAAGCCGACCTCCGCCTGCTGTCGGCAGCCGACCAGGCCGAGTCCCTCATCACCGATGACATGGCATTCCAGTCGGCCTGGTTCCAGGTGTCGCGTGCGGCCTTCGGCTACGAGTACCCCGATGGCATGGAACTGCTCAGTACCGTCCACTTCGTCGCTGCGCGGCAGCCTGGCGCGGCCGACCCCGACACCGTTGCCACCGAGGTCGCCCGGTGGAGCGAGCGCAAACGACGTCTCTTCTCCGCCGAAGACGTCCACTGTGCATGGCGACAACTGCATGAGGCGGCTTTGCTCCGCCCCGCCGACTGAGCCACCACCCATGCCCGGTCTCCTGGCCCCGGAATGTGTGCTCCGCCGGCAAGGTGGATCGGTGCTTTCGACGAGGTGAACCCGGACAGGTGACCGCCCCGAGCGACTCGGTCGGTGGGGCGGACCACTCATCCCTGCGGAGGGGTCAGGGTTTGCGGCCGACGCCGCAGAATTCGTCCATCTCGTCCGGTTCGCCGGGGAGGCCGGGGGCGGGGCGCCAGCGGGGGCAGGAGACGATGCCGGGTTCGACGAGGTCCAGGCCGTCGAAGAAGCGGGCCAGGTCGTCGGGGGAGCGCAGGACGTAGGGGGGCTTGGCGGACTCGTTCCAGATGCGGATGGCCTCGTTGGTCTCCGGGCTGCGGATGACGTTGGTGGCGTCGTAGAGGGCCAGGTAGCTGCCGGAGGGCAGGGCGTCCAGCAGTTGCCGCACGATCGACTGCGCCTGCGCGAAGTCGGTGATGTGGCCCAGGATGCCCATCAGCATGAGCGCGATGGGCCGGTCGAAGTCGAGCGTCTTCCTGGCCTCGTCGAGGATCCTGCCGGGGTCGTGCAGGTCGGCGTCGATGTAGGTGGTGGCGCCCTCGGGGGAGCTGGTGAGCAGGGCGCGGGCGTGGGCCAGCACCAGCGGGTCGTTGTCGACGTAGACGATGCGGGCCTCGGGCGCGACGGCCTGCGCGACCTCGTGGGTGTTGTCCACGGTGGGCAGCCCGGTGCCGATGTCGAGGAACTGGCGCACCCCGGCCTCGCCGGAGAGGTAACGGACGGCCCGGATGAGGAACTGCCGGGTGGCGCGCGCCATGACGGCCATGTCCGGGATGATCTGGAGGATGTCGTCGCCGACCTTGCGGTCGACCTCGTAGTTGTCCTTACCGCCCAGCCAGTAGTTCCAGATGCGCGCGGTCTGCGGCACGGTCTGGTCGACCACCGGGGTGTTCCCGGCGTTTTGGTCGAGGTTGTCGGTCACGGGGGCTCCTTGCTGTGCGCTGGTTGGGCCATCCAACAACGATCATGGAATCTACTGCGCCCCCGTGCGTCCCGCCCCCCTTGATGGCCGATTGCGGACAACCCGCCCGCCCTCGCCCGCCGCATCTCGCCGATCTTGACATCGTCGCGGTCCGAACGCGGGCCGAGGCGTCACGACGTCAAGCTCGGCGAGTTCGTCGAGCGGGGCTCAAAAGTCGCCGGCGCGGCCGAGGAGGGCGGGGGCGGGCTTGCCGAGGCGCTCGCCGAGCCAGGCGCCGGTGGCGGCGACCGCCTCCAGGGAGACGCCGGTGGTCAGGCCGCTGTGGTGCAGGGCGTACAGCAGGTCCTCGGTGGCGATGTTGCCGGTGGCGGCGGGGGCGAACGGGCAGCCGCCGAACCCGCCGGTGCTGGCGTCCAGCACGTGCACGCCCTCCTCGACGGCGGCGAGGGCGTTGGCGTACCCGGTGTTGCGGGTGTTGTGGAAGTGGAAGCGCAGCGGGGTGCCCGGAGCGGCCCGGCGCACCAGCCGGGTCAGCTCGCGGACCTGGCGCGGGACCCCGACGCCGATCGTGTCGGCCAGCGCTATCTCGGCGGCCCCGGCGGCGTGCGCGCGGCGGGCGATCTCGGCGACCCGGGACGGTGGGGTGGTCCCCTCGAACGGGCAGCCGAAGGCGGCGGCGATCGTCATGCTCGCCGGGACCCCGGCGTCCGCGGCGGCGCGGGCGATGTCGTCCCAGGCGGCCAGCGCCTCGTCGGTGGTGCAGCCCTGGTTGCGGACGCAGAAGGTGTCGGTGGCCACCACGACGACGTTGACCTCGTCGACGGCGGCGGCCAGGGCGCGGTCGAGCCCGCGCCGGTTGAGGACCAGGCCGATGTAGGAGACCTCGGGCGTGCGCGGTACGGCCGCCATCACCTCCTCGGCGTCGGCCATCTGCGGCACCCGCTTGGGGTTGACGAAGGACACGGCCTCGATGCGGCGGACACCGGCCTCGACGCTGCGGCGGATCAGCTCCACCTTGTCGGCGGCGGGCAGGATCACCGACTCGTTCTGCAGCCCGTCCCGGGGCCCGACCTCGACCACTGTTGTATGCAACATTCTGTCCAATCTGCTTGATATAGCGCTATTTTCTAGACTAGTGTCTAGATTGCATGCAATCTAGGGTGTCGCGCTACTGCGAGCCGGGCGCGGCCCGCCGCCTGTCCGCACACCTGCGGCACAACGAGGACCGAACATGACCGAACTCCCCCTGTCGGACCTGCGCGTGGTCGAGATGGGCCAGTTGCTGGCCGGGCCGTTCTGCGGCCAGTTGCTCGGCGACTTCGGCGCCGAGGTCGTCAAGTTCGAGCCCCCCGGCACCGGCGACCCGATGCGCGACTGGGGGCGGGAGAAGCCGCACGGCAAGTCGCTGTGGTGGCCGATCCTGGCGCGCAACAAGAAGTCGGTGACGCTGAACCTGCGCACCGAGGAGGGCCAGCGGCTGGCCCGCCGGATCATCGCCGAGGCCGACGTGCTGGTGGAGAACTTCCGCCCCGGCACCCTCGAACGGTGGGGCCTGGACCCCGAGACCCTCTGGGCCGACAACCCCGGGCTGGTCGTCACCCGCGTCACCGGCTACGGCCAGTCCGGGCCGTACGCGCCCCGCGCCGGATTCGGCTCCATCGGCGAGGCGATGGGCGGCATCCGCTACGTGACCGGCGACCCGGACCGGCCGCCGTCGCGGGCCGGGATCTCCCTCGGCGACGAGCTGGCGGGCACCTTCGCCGCCCTCGGCACCCTGGTCGCGCTGCACGCCCGCAGCCGCACCGGGCGCGGCCAGGTCGTCGACTCGGCGCTGTACGAAGCGGTGCTGGCGATGATGGAGTCGCTGCTCCCCGAATGGGAACTGGCCGGCTACCAGCGCGAGCGCACCGGGTCGGTGTTGCCGAACGTCGCGCCCAGCAACGTCTACCCCACCAAGGACGGCCCCGTCCTCATCGCCGCCAACCGGGACACCATCTGGACCCGGCTGGCCGAGGTGATGGGACGTCCCGAACTGGCCGCCGACGAGCGCTACGCCACCCACGGCGCGCGCGGCGCCAACGCCGAGGAGCTGGACGAGCTGATCGCCGAATGGACGGCCGGGCAGGAGTCGGCGCCGCTGCTGGAGACCCTGCACGCCAACGGCATCCCGGCCGGGCTGACCTACCGGGCCAAGGACATGCTGGACGACCCGCACTTCAGGGCGCGGGAGGCGATCATCCGCCTCGCCCACCCCGAGTTCGGCGACTTCCCGATGCAGAACGTCGTCCCCAAACTGTCGAACACCCCCGGCACCGTCCGCTCCCTCGGCCCCGAACTGGGCGAGCACAACGACGAGATCTACCGCGGCCTGCTCGGCCTGACCCCCGAGGAGATCGAGGCCCTGACCGCCTCCGGCACCATCTGACCCCACCCGCCCGCCGTCCTCGACGTCACCGCGCCAGGCACCGGGGGAGCGCGCGTCTCTCCAGGTCAAAAGGGCTCTGGGGCCCACCGCCCGGGGTGCGGTGGGCCTGCCGGGCCCTGCGTCACGTGCGGTCAGTGTTCGCGCAGCAGGCTGCCGGCGCCGTGGACCTTGTCCTCAATGCCGTTGTCGCGCAGCGCCATCCACCAGGTGGCGGCGTTGATCGCGATGACCGGCAGGCCGAGCCAGCGCTCGGCCTCGTCGGCCAGGCCCACCATCGACAGGTTGGTGCCGCACTGGACGAGGGCGTCCACCTCGCCGGCGGCCAGCTCGCGCAGCGCCGAGCGCAGCTCGTCCTCGGTGACGTGCGCGATCGACACCGCCGTCGGGCACTTCAGGCCGATGATCCGGTCGACCTCGAAGCCCAGCTCGCCGAAGAACCGCACCACGTTCTCGTCGCCGATCGGCTGGTAGGGGGTGACGACGCCGATGCGCCGGGCCCCGTACAGCTTGAGCGCCCGCTCGCACGCCTCCGCCCCCGTGGCCACCCGCAGGCCGGTGATGTCGTGGATCTGCCGGACGAACTCCTTGTTGCCCGCCACGCCGCCCCAGAACGTCTCGGCGGACATGCCCATCACCATGTAGTCGGGCTCGCAGGTCAGCACCCGCTCGCAGGCCGCGCCGATCTCGGCGCGGATCTGCTCTAGCAGCCGCTGCATACCCTCGTCGCCGTCCATGTTCTGGTCGCGGATGTGGATGCGAGAGAAGTGGGACGTCACCCCGGGGACGCCCATCCGGTAGAAGTCCGGTTCCACGATGGTGTTGGTGGACGGCGCGATCACCCCGAACTTGCGCCGCCAGCCGAGTGCGTCGGTCATGCCGCCGGGACCTCCCTGGTCGAAGCCGGTGTCGAAGCTGATATCGGTGCGCCGGGCGCGTGGGCCAGCCGCCAGGTCGCCACCGCGAACGCGCCCTGGGCGACGGTGTTGCAGCTCTGCTCGACCCACTGCAGGGTCACGCTCTGGTCGGCCCGTGCGGCCATCGGGCCCAGCAGGTACTGGCCGATCTGCCACAGCGAGAACAGCACCACGGCCGGGACATCGCCGGCCGCCCGGGCCAGCATGACGAACCGCACGGTCAGCACGCTCACCGCGACGATCATCAGGGCCATCGCCGGCCAGGTGTCGCCCACCGCGACGCAGGCCCCCTGCCCCAGCGCGAACAGCACGGCCAGCCCGGCCGTCAGCGCGGCCCGCCGCCGGGCGTCCCGCGGCCGGTGGAAGGCGTACAGCAGCAGCAGGAACGCGGTGCACAGCAGCGGGAACAGCGCGCTGTTCAGCCAGTGCAGATCCGGGCCGTCCAACGCGACGACCAGCTTCCAGGTGGCCTTGGACAGCCCGCCGGCGGTGGCCAGCACCGCGCCGAGGGCCACGACCGGCGCGGTGCCGAACCGGCGGGCGTACGGCACCAGCAGCGCCAGCCCCGCCCCGGTCAGCAGCACCGGGACGTAGTCCTCCAGAGCCAGGGCGACCGGGTAGTCGTAGCCGCTCATGTGCCGGAGAACAGGTCGCGTTTGCGGAAGGCGGCGGTGGCGAACCGTCCCGCGATCTTGGGAGTGGTCAGCCAGGCGACCGTGCCGCCGTTCTTCGTCCCGGCCAGGACCTTGGCGGCCAGCCAGGGCGTCACCGTCTCCACCCGGTCGGCCAGGATGTTGAAGACCTTCTTGGCCTTCTCCAGCTCCTCGGGGGAGTAGTCCTGGATCAGCAGGTCGGTGACGACCATGCCGGGGGACAGGTGCGCCACCTTGACCGGGCCGCCCTTGACCTCCTTGGCCAGGCCGGTGGTCAGGTAGTCCGAGCCCCGCTTGGTCGCCCCGTAGGCGATCAGCCCGGGCACGGTGCGCCCGTCGCTGCCCAGGCCGGCCATGTTCCAGACCGTCCCGCCGCCCTGGGCGGTCATGCCCGCCACCGCGACCGCGCTGCCGTGCAGCACGCCGAGCAGGTTGGCGGCCACCACCGTTTCGAGCTGCTCGGGCGGCACCTCGGTCAGGGGCCTGCGGGCGGTGGAGACCCCGGCGTTGTTGATCCAGTGATCGATCCGCCCGAACGCCTCGACGGCCGTGTCCCACAGCGCCTGCACCTGGGCCCGGTCGGCCATGTCACAGACCGCCCCGACCACGCCCTCGCCCAGCTCGCCCAGCGCCTTGTCGACCGACTCCTGCGACCGTCCGCAGATCGCGACCTTGACATCCCTGGCCACGAACTCCCTGGCCAGCCCGAGCCCGATGCCCCGGGTGCCGCCCGTGACGACCACCGCGGTCATGACGCCTCCCAGGTCAGTACGCCGTGCAGGACGCAGTTGAGGACGTTGCCCTCGAACAGCTCGTAGACCACGGTCAACGTCTCACCCGCCGTCATGCCGGGCCTGGCGTCGATCATGAACTCCCGGCCCTTGGCCTTCCACACGTCGGTGAAGTGCAGGACGGGGTAGTTGGCCCGGCCGAAGGACTGGGCGTTGCCCCAGGCGTCCGGCCCCTCGTAGAAGTGGCGGAACCCGTCCCGGCGGGCCTCCACCGTGTAACGCCGCTCGATCGCGCCGGTCCAGGTGACGTGCTGGCGGGTGCGCAGCAGATTGACGGGCTCCAGTTCGATCGACACGGTGACGTCGCCGATCAGTTTCTGGTCGGCGCCCCACAGCTCGCACGTGCCCGAGTAGGCGCCGCGCTGCTTGGTGGGCAGGATGTAGGGGACCGGGCCGTGCCGGGTCTCACCCGCCAGGAACTCCTCGATCGCGGCCCTGGTCTCGGGGCTGGCGTCGTAGTCGGTGGTGCGTTTGTAGACGCCGTTGAAGCAGCCCACCACCGCCCAGCCCTGGTAGAGCGTGGACGAGTACACCTGGGTCTCGCCGTCGGGCAGCACGTGGTTCCAGGTGTTGAGGTCGACCTGCCAGCCCGGCCCGTAGTAGTGGGCGTCGACGAACCCGCCGTAGGGCTGGCCGGTGCCGTGGAAGTCGGGCCCGGTGTAGATCCGGTCGCGATCGGAGTCGACCACCCCGAACGCGAACGGGGCGCCCAACCGGAACCGCCCGGCCAACGGGCCGCCGCCCTCCAGCCCGCCGTCCATGTAGTAGGTGGTGGCGCCGTCCTCGAAGACCGAGGAGCGGCGGATGTCCTCATAGCCCTGCCACGTCCCGGTCGCGTCGAACAGCGACGGGCGGCCGTGCCACTCGCCGGCGATCCGGGTCTGCCACTCGCTCGGTTCAGCCATCGGACGCCTCCCCGGCCGGCAGGTCGTTGGTCAGCAGCTCGGCGCGCAGCGCGTCGGTCTGCTCGTCGCCGAGCAGCCGGGCCACGTTGCCCCACACCGGGTCGACCTCGGGGTTGAACAGATTCGCCCGGTTGCGGGCATCCCGGTCGGCCAGGTCGGTGTCGGCGAGGGTGGCCAGGACGTCGTCGGGCAGACCCTTGTCGACCAGGCCGCGCCAGTGCTCGAAGTAGCGGTCCAGATATCCGTCGAGCTGCTGGAACTGCTCCTCAGTGGCCCGGTTGACCAGCATCCAGGGCGACATCATGGCGTACTGGCGGGGGCCGATCGAGGCGGTGGACGGGCCGAACCGCTCGCGGATCTCCTCGAACACCGGGGTCAGCGGGTGGAACGCGGTGTTGGTGTACTCCAGGTGTGAGGCCAGCTCGGCGCGCGGTACCAGGTCGATGTGGTAGGCGAGATAGCCGCCGGCCATGACCGAGTCGAGGGTGAAGTGCGGGACGGCCGAGTCCGCGCCGGTGAAGGCGAAGATCATGTGGCTGTCCATGCCGATCGCCTCGACGGTCAGCCCGATGTAGACGACCTTGGCGATCCGCTCGCCGCGCAAGACCTTCAGCGCGCCGACCGGGGCCGGCGACATCGGGCTGGTCAGGTCCCGTTCGCGGACGGTCGTCAGCTCCTCGACCTCGTTCAGCGCGGCCAGCGTCCGGTCGCTCAGCGCCTTGGGCAGCGACACGCTCACTCGGGCCCTCCTTCGGTGGTGGTCTTCTCGGCCAGAACGGCATCCCTGGCGGCGCTCTCGGCGGGGCCGCCGCCGGCGGTCTTCCCGGCCGGATCGGCGCCGGTGGTCTTTCCGGCAGGTTCGGTGCCGCCCGTGGCGCTCTTGGCAGAGTCGGCGCCGCCGGTGGTCTTCCCGGCGGAGCCGGTGTCGTCCACGGTGCTCTCGGCGGGGCCGGTGTCGTCGATGGCGCGCTTGACGGGTACGGGGTCCCCGCCCCGCGCCTTGTGCTGCCAGGCCCGGGCCAGTTCGGGGTTTTCCCGGCGGGCGGGCGAGGGGATGACGGTGGCGCTCCCGCGCGGGCCGCCGGCGGCCGTCTCGTCGTCGCCGACCCACCAGCCCTCGGCCATCAGCTGCTGTCGCCGCCGCCGGTAGGCGACCTGGAGGGAGTCGCTGCGCAGGTGCAGTTCGTCGGGCAGGTCGTAGGGCAGCAGTTCGGGGCGCTGGCTCTCGACCACCGGCTTGTCCTGCAACAGGATGCTGCGGATGCGCTTACGGGCGTCGGGGTCGGCCCATTTGCCGGTGAAGAAGTTGCGGTAGCCGACGATCTTGACCAGGGTCCGGTGCCGGTCCAGCGGGACGTTGTGGTCATAGAGGATCATGTCCCCGAACGGCAGCCGCACGTGCAGCTTGACGATGTTCGGCAGGTACCAGCCGTTGGTGACCATGACCTCCTCGGGCCGCTCCTTGTACAGCCGCTTCCACAGCCCCTTGGCCGGCGGCGGGCTGAGCAGGATGTCGGCCGCCGCCGACCACTCGTCCTGGGTGATCTCGTAGTCGGGGATCTGCGGCTTGTCCGGGTTGCCGAACCGGGTGCCGTGCACGAAGGGGGTGTGCGCGGCGTCCACCACGTTCTCGAAGGTCCGCTCGTAGTTGGCGTCGATGACCATCTCGACGTACACGGCCCGGAAGGCGGGGTCCTCGTGCTCGGGGAAGTGCGGGATGGGCGGGCGCTCCTCCTCGGGCAGGTCGCCGAGGAACGCCCAGACCATGCCGTACTTCTCCAGGACGGGATAGGAGTCGACCCTGGCCTTCTTGGGGATGCCGCGCCCCTCCGGGTTGGCCGGGATCTTCGTGCAGGCGCCGTCGGGCCCGTACTCCCAGCCGTGGTACGGGCAGGCGATCCGGTCCTCGACGAGCGTGCCCGCCGACAGCGCCGCCCCGCGGTGCACGCACAGGTCCGACAGGCAGACCACGCTCCCGTCGCGCTTGCGGTACAGGACGAAGTCCTGGCCGAGACAGGTGACCTTCTTGGGAGCTCGGGTGACGGCGTGCGCGAACTCCACCGCGTACCAGAAGTTCTTGAGCATGGCGGGCTCCTATCGGCGCCGCAGGTCGACGAGCGCCGGGTCCGCGGACGGCGTGACGTCCTCGTCGCGCAGATGGGCGCGCAGGAACGCGACGACCAGGTCCGTGTAGGCACGGCGGCTGGCGGCGGGGTCGGTTTCGGTGTCCAGGTCCAGGAAGGCGCGGGCCGCGGTCGGGTCGACCGGGTCCGCGACGGCGAAGTGGTTGGCGCCCTTGAGCACGGCGAGCAGATCGCCGGGGTCCGTCAGCGCCTCGGTGAAGGTGCGGGTCACCGGGTCGGCGGGCGCACTCTGGCCGTAGCGGTCCGAGCTGCCCGCGATGACGCCGTCCCGGGTGCCGACGCCCAGCAGCACCGGGCACCGGACCTGGGCGGGCAGCACCGTGCCGGGCGGCCAGCCCAGCATGGTGGCGACCATGGTGTGGGTGCCGTAGGCGAAGCAGGCCCGCACGCCCGGGAAGAACCTGGCCGACTGCAGCACCACCGTCCCGCCCGCCGAGTGCCCGCCGAGCGCGATCCGGTCGAGATCGAGCATCCCCTTGAGCAGGTCGATGTCGCCGAGGGCGTCCAGCACGGCGCCGATGGCGGGGCAGGTGGGACGGGTGCCGTAGGCGTCGGGGCGGGCCGCGTCCAGGTCCACGCCCGGGGTGAGCCCGACCTGGCCGCCGAACAGCTCGGCCACCCGGTCGAACGTCACCACGACGAAACCGGCGGCGGCGATGTCGGCCGCCAGCGGCCGGTAGACCGACTGCTCGACGTTCACGCCGGAGCAGAACACGACCACCGGGTACGGCGCGCCCTGCGGGTCGGGCGGGAACACCCCGGTCAGCCGTTCGGCGTCGGTACCCTCGGCGCGGGCCGGATAGTAGACCTTCAGATGGGCGGTGCCGAAGGGCGGCGGGCCGCCGGTCTGCGCCGACCACCACAGCGATCGGACGGTCACGGGTCCGGTCATGGGCGGGGCAGCTCTCGGTCGCCGCCCCATAGAGCGCGGACGAGACGGTCGGTGGTCTCCTGGCCGAAGTAGCGGACGCCCATCACGTTGGCGGGGTCGCGTTCGGCGATGTTGCGGCGGATGGCCAGGTCGGTGGCGGCGAGCGCGGCCCGCTCGTCCTCGGGGACGGGCTCGGCCTCGGCCACCCAGCCCAGCCACCGGTCCACGTGCTCGTCCAGCACCCGGCCCACCAGGTCGATGTTCTTCTCGGCGCGGGGGAAGGAATAGCAGTGCGCGGTGGGCGACAGACTGGTCCGGATGAACCCGGCCCGGCTGGTGAACCACTCGAACTCCGGGTTCTCCTCCCGGAACGCCAGCCATCCGTCGTTGAGCGGCTCGTAGTACTTGTCGTAGTACTCGCCGTCCACGAGCAGGTTGGTGCGGGGGATGGAGTCCACGTAGAACCAGCCCTCCGGCCAGACCAGCATCGCGATGCCCAGGTGCGGCACCCGGATGTGCGGGCCGAGCCACACCGTCAGGTGCAGGTTGGCGAAGCTGGCCTTCGGATTGCCGAGCCAGGAGTGCACCATCCAGTCGACCTCCGGCCCGCTGTAGGCGGCCAGCCGCCCGCCCGGCCCGTCCGGATAGGTCCCGTAGGACTCCAGCGGCTCGGTGGACGGGTCGCGGGTCAGCTCGAACCGGGCGTCGATCTTCTCCTTGAGCCCGGCCAGGATCGACTCGAACCGGTGGAAGGTCTCCGTCACGTCGATGACGGGGGACTGGTCCAGCATCTGCTCGACGTGCTGCAGGGTTTCCTTCAACGGTGCGCTCCGCTCGGTGCGTCGGCGGCCAGCGCGGCGACCGCGTGCGCGGGACGTCCGCCGACCAGGTCGGTGTTCTTGGAGACAAGCCGGTTGACGGCCTGGGCGGGGTGGACGGCCGCCGTCGTGACGGGCTCGACGGCCCGGGTGACCAGGGGATGGCTGATGCGGCCCTGGAAGGGGCCTTGCCAGGGGGTCCACAGGGTGAAGTCGGCGGGCAGCGCCAGGATCAGCCCGTCGTCGGGCCCCGCGGCGACGACGTTCAGCCGGTTCTCGGCGGCCCGCTCGGGCAGGCCGAGCGCGGTCTCCCACGGCTCCTGCGGGGTGAACGGCACCGCGACGACGTCGGCCTCGGCGATGGCGGCCAGCCGGAAGGTCTCGGGGTAGAGCGCGTCGTCGCCGACGACGAGCGCGAGCCGTCCCCAGGGGAGGGCGAAGACCTCCAGCCCGTCGCCGTACTCGGCGGCCCAGGCGGCGTGCCGGGCGCTGGCGTGCAACTGCGGCTGGCGGCCCACCGGGCCGCCGGCGTTCACCAGCAGGGCGGCGTGGCCGCGGCCGTCGCGCGCGCTGGTCACCACGTGCGCGGCGGTGCCACGGACCGCCTCGGCCAGCGCGGCGGTGACGCCGGCGGCGTCCGTCTCGACGCCGAACGCCAGCTCCGGCAGGACGATCAGCTCGGCGCCCGCCCGCGCGGCCCGGGCGACCAGGTCGGGGGAACGGACGACGGCGGCGGTCAGCGTCTCGGCGCCGGGCGCGGCGGCCCGCGGCCTCGGGGGGCGGACGATCGGCGTGTACAGGCCCGGCCTGCGGGCGGCGAACACGTCGGTGCCGTCCGGCCGGGTCTTGTCGTCGGCCAGGGCGGGGTCGATGTCGGCGACGACGACCGCCTCGCCGGTGCGGGGCGCCTTGGCCGCCACGGTCCCGTCCGGGGCGACGATCTGGCTCTCGCCCGCGCCGTCCAGCCAGTGGGGCGGCACGCCGAGCCGCTCGCTGATGGCCGGCAGCAGCTCTATGGGGAGCAGCGGGCCGACCTTGTTGGCCGCCACCACCCACACGCGGTTCTCGGCGGCCCGCACCGGGATGTGCAGGCCGGCCTCGTCGGTGGCGAAGGAGTTGAGGCTGTTGAGCATCACCTGCGCGCCGCGCACCGCCAGGTCGCGGGGGACGTCGCTGGTGACGCCCTCCATGCAGGCGTACATGCCGAGCCTGCCGTGCGGGGTGTCGATGACCGGGCCGGCGGCGGTGCCGGGGTCGAGGTGGTCGCCCTCGGCGCCCATCAGGGTGAGCTTGTCGGAGCGGCCGAGCAGTTCGCCGCCGGGGCCGTAGAGCAGGTTGCCGACGGTGGTCCGCCCGTCGTCGCCGAGCAGGGTGACGTTGACCTTGACGTGCGCCCGGTGCCCGGCGGCCCGGTCGGCGATCGCCGACAGGAAGGGGCCGTCGATGGTGCAGGCCAGCCGCTCGGCGGTTACCCGATCTTCATACCAGGACAAGTGGTTGCAAAACTCCGGCAACACGATGATGTCGGCACCCTCGGCCGCCGCCTTGTCGATCATCCGCAGGCAGGTGGCGAGGTTGGCGGACACGTCCCGGCCGATCGCGAACTGGACGGCGGCAACCCGGACCGGAGCCATCGGGCCTCCTGGTTCCTCTAGCGAAACGCTGTTTCCAAACTCTACAATCGCGGTCCCGTGCCCGCCAGAGCCACCGTGAAGAAACTTCGTGTTAACCGAGGCTGGGAGGCCCCGCAATGCTCACCCATGTCGTGCTGATGAAGTTCACCGATCCCGCCGACGCCCCCGAGGCCAAGGAACGGTTGGAAGGGCTGGTCGGCACGGTTGAGCAGATCACGTCCATGACCGTCGGACTGGACCTGCTGCACACCGACGTCTCCTATGACCTGTGCATGACCACCACCCACGACTCGGTGGAGGAACTGCGCGCCTACCAGGGGCACCCCGCCCACCTGGAGGTGGCCGGGTGGCTGAGGCCGCGGCTGGCCGCCCGCGCGGTCGTCGACCACGAGAGCTGACCCGTAACGGAACGGCCGCGCCCGAACGGGCGCGGCCGTCGCCTTTGTGCGGGATCAGCCCCCGGCGGCCGTCCCGCCCAGAGCCCGGGCGGCGTCGGCGCTGACGACGTCGGCGTTGGCCGCCGTCAGGCCGGGGGTGGCGACGGAGAACCCGGCAGTGGCCACCGCGTAGCAGACGACCTGCACCGGCAGCACCTAAGCAGGGACTCAGAGGGGATAGGCGCCCGCGCCCATCCCGGCGCCGCCCGGGCGGAAGGCGGCCGGGGCGTGGACGGCGCAGGTCTGCACGTACTCCAGCAGGCCCTCGGCGCCGTACTCGCGGCCGTGGCCGCTGCGCTTGACCCCGCCGAACGGTGCGCGCAGCGCCATCCCCGTGCGGTTGTGGGTGTTGACGAAGGTGAAGCCCGCCTCGAAACGGCGGGCGAACGCGAACGCCCGCTCCTCGTCGGCCGACCAGACCGAGGCGCCCAGGCCCAGCTCACCCGTGTTGGCGCGGGCCACCGCCTCGTCCTCGTCGTCGTAGGGCAACAGCGGCACCACCGGGCCGAACTGCTCCTCGGCCACCACCGGGGCGTCGTCGGCCACCCCCATGACCAGGGTCGGCCGCACGAAGTGGCCCCGCTCGACGTCCACGCGCACCGCCCCCAGCCCGATGGCCGTGCCGCCCCGCTGCACCGCGTCCGCCACCAGCGCCCGCACCCGGGCCGCCGCGCCCGCGGAGATCACCGGACCGACCGTCGTCCCCTCCTCCAGCGGATCACCCAGCACCAGGGTGCGGTCGGCCGCCGCCAGATAGGCGTCCCGGACCTCGGCGAGCCGCGACCTGGGCGCGTACAGCCGCTTGGCGGCCATGCAGACCTGGCCGGCGGTGGCGAAGGACGCCATCACCAGCCGGTCCATCGCCTCGTCCGACAGGTCGGCGTCGTCCAGCAGCACCACCGGGTCGTTGCCGCCCAGCTCCATCACCGTGGGGGTGATGACCCTGGCGGCGGTGGCCCCGATGTCGCGGGCGGCCTCGGCGCCGCCGGTGAACGCCACCCGGTGCACGGCGGGATGGCCGACCAGCGCACGGCCCGTCTCGGCGCCGCCATGCACCACCTGCACCAGCCCCGGCGGGAACAGCTCCAGCACCCGTGTCACCGCCAGCGGAGCCAGCGGCGACGGCTTCACCACGACCGTGTTGCCGGCGGCCAGCGCCGGGCCCACCTTCAACAGGGTCAGGATGACCGGCGCGTTCCACGGCGTGACCGCCGCGACCACCCCGTACGGGCGACGGCGCAGCACCAGCCGCCCGGCCGCATCGTCCACCTCCCGGTCGGCGTACACGGCGGGCGCCTGCGAGGCCGCCCAGCGCAGGTAGGCGGCGGCGAACCGCAGCTCGCCCGCGCAGTCGCCCAGCGGCTTGCCGCTCTCCCGGGCCAGCAGCGCCGCGATGCCCGGCAGGGCGTCCATGGCGTCGGCCGCCCGGCGCAGCACGTCGGCCCGCTCCTCGGCCGGAACCTCCCGCCAGTCCCGCTGCCCGGCCTCGGCGTCCCGGACGACCCGGTCCACCCGAGCCGCGTCCGCCACCGGGACCCGCCCCACGATCTCACCGATCCGTGCGGGGTTCTCCCGCACGATGTGGCTTTGCGGGCGTTCGGGGGCCGGTCCCTGGGGCGGCGCCGCCATCAGGCCACGTCCCGCAGTGAGGCGATCATCGAGGTGCGCAGCAGGTACCGGCGGGACTCGGCGGGGTCTGCGGCCAGGGCCCGCAGTTCGTCGTGATAGGCGGCCGGGTCGGCGGCGCGCAGCCGTTCCCAGTTGGCGTGGGTCATCGACTGCACGAACGACAGCGCCGTGTCGCGGCGGGCCCGCACCACGGCGTCCAGGGCGGTCTCGGGGCCGCCGTCCAGCACGTCGGCGAGGGCGCCGGCCAGCAGGACGGCGTCATGGATGCCGCTGTTCATGCCCATCCCGCCGAGCGGGTTGTTGACGTGCGCGGCGTCCCCGGCCAGCAGCACCCGACCGCTGCGGAACCGTTCGGCCACCCGCTGGTGGACGCGGTACAGGCTGGCGTGCGCCACGTCCCAGTCGGTGTCGGCGACGCCGCGCAGCCGCTCGGGCAGCCGGGCCAGCTCGTGGTCGTCGGCCGTCCCCTCCGGAGTGGGGAACAGCACCCGCCAGTGGTCGGGGGTGCGCAGCAGCACCAGCCACTCGTCGGGGTCGAAGACGTAGTTCACCGCCGCGATCCCGGGCAGCAGCGCCTCCAGGTCGGTGCGGGTGGAGGCGACCAGGAACCGTTCGGGGTAGGTGATCCCCTCGAACCCCACCCCCAGGCCGTGCCGCACCGCCGAGCCCGCGCCGTCCGCGCCGATCAGCCAGTCGGCGTCCGCCCGTTCCCCGGCGGAGGTCACCACCTCGACCCCGTCCGCGCGCGGCAGCACCTGGCGGACCTGTGCGCCGAACCGGACCTCGCCGCCGGCCGCCTCCAGGTGGGCGCGCAGGATCGGGGTGAGCTTGCTCTGCTCGCATTGGACGCGGAACGGGTAGGGGGTGTCACCGGACAGCACCGACAGGTCGAGTTCGGCGATGATCCCGCCGCGCCGCTCCCGGTACTGGAACGTCCGCGAGATCAACCCCCGCGCCATCAGCTCCTCCAGCACCCCGAGGGCGTCCAGCATCTCCAGGGAAGGCGGGTGGAAGGTCGAGGCCCGCGACTCGGCGGCCAGCGCGGGCCCGGCCTCCAGGACCGTCGCCGGGACGCCGCGCCGGGCCAGCGCCAGCGCCGCCGTCAGCCCCACCGGGCCCGCCCCCGCCACCAGCACCCGCGTCAAGGCGTCTCCCGCGAGTGCAGAGCGAAGCCGCCCTCCACGCCCACGACCCGCGGGTTGGTGAAGAAGCGCAGCGTCTCGGCCGTGCCCTCCTCGCCCAGCCCGGACGCCCCCCACGCCGGGCGCGGGGCGAACAGGTGCAGGCTCATCACGCTCGAACCGTTGACCTTGACCTCCCCGGCCCTGATCCGGCGGGCCACCGCCAGGGCGGCGTCCTCGTCGGCGCCGACCACGTACCCTTCGAGCCCGTAGGACGTGCCGTTGGCCAGCGCCACCGCCTCCTCCGTCGTCCGGTAGGGGTGGACGGTGGCGACCGGCCCGAAGATCTCCTCGGTGGCGTCGGCCGGGGCCACCCCGACGACCAGTGCGGGGGCCAGGTAGTTGCCCTGGTCGGGCACTTTGGTGGTAGAGACGAGCCGGCCGCCGAGCGCGTCGCGCCGGGCGGCGACCAGGTCGCGGTGCCGTGAGTGCACCAGTGGCCCGAGGTCGGTGTCCTCCTCCAGCGGCGGGCCCGCGCGCAGCGCCGCCAGCCGTTCCCCGATCGCCTCCAGCAGCGCGTCCTGGGCGCCGGCGGGCACGATGAGGCGGCCCAGCGCCCGGCACCACTGGCCGTTCAGCGTGGTGAGCAGGTCGACGGCGGCCCGCGCGGCGCGCTGTGGATCGGCGTCCGGCATGACCACCAGCGGGTTGTTGCCGCCCAGTTCAAGCTGCACCGGCTTGATCCCGGCGGCGCAGGCGGCGGCCACCGACCGGCCGCCCGCCGCGCCGCCGGTGAACGACACCGCCCGGATCCGGGGGTCGCCGGTCAACCGGGCGCCGGTCGCGCCGTCGCCGTGGACGAGCTGGAAGACCCCGCCGGGCACGCCCCGCTCCGCCAGCGCCTGCGCCACGACCTCGGCGAACCGCTGGGCGCCGAACGGGGCGAACTCGCTGGGCTTGAGCAGTGCGGGGCAGCCGGCGGCCAGCGCGTTGGCCACCTTGTGCGCGGCCATCGGGGCGGGCGCGTTCCACGGAACCAGGCACAGGGCCGGCCCCCACGGCAGCCGCCGCACCTCCACCGCGCGGCCGTCCTCGCGGGTCATGGCCTGCTCCAGCCCGCCCTCGCGCAGCCCGGCGGCGGCCAGCCGGAACGACCCGGTCACGATCATGCCGAGCGGGGCCGCCTGCCGGATCGGCACGCCGGTCGCCGCGGCCTCCAGCGCGACGATCCGGTCGACGGCCGGTTCGAGGGCGGCGGCGACCGCCTCCAGCAGTTCGGCGCGCTCGCCGGCCGGGCGGGCGGCCCAGCCGTCGGCGGCGGCCTCGGCAGCCGCCAGCGCGCGCTCCAGGCGTTGCCCGTCGGTGGCCCGGGCCGGGCCGAGCGGCTCGCCGGTGGCGGGGTCCTCCAGGACGAGGTCGAGCTCGGCGGACGAGTCGGCCCACTCCCCGGCCACCAGGTCGCGCGGGGTCACCGGGGCACGCTCGCGAAAAGCTCGTTCTCCCGGTCCTGGGTGATGATCTGGGCGGCCTCCAGCCTGCCCCGCTCGGCCGGGAACGTCATCACCAGGCCCATCGCCAGGTCGCGCAGCGCCCGGCCGATCACCCCGTCCATCGTGGCGGCCGAGGTGCCGCACGCCTTGAACGCGCCCAGCGCCACCTGGAAGCACGCCTCGGTGATGTCGCCCTTGGCGATCCGCCACTGCCGGTAGACCTCGGCCTTGGGCAGCAGCGGCGGCTCGGAGGTCTCCAGCTCCAGTTGCCGGCGGATCCACAGGTAGGCGGTCTCCAGTCGTTCGGTCATATCCCCGATGATCACCTGGTGCATGGGGGAGGAGGCAATGGGGCGGCCGGAGTCGGCGAAGGTCTTGCGGGTCAGGCGCGTCAGGGCGAAGTCGTAGACGTTCTGCGCGGCGCCCAGGTAGGTCGCCGAGATGGCCAACTGGTTGCCCACGAAGCTGCCCCGGCTCATCTTCAGCATCCGCACGAACGAGCCGGGCACGGTGAGCGCCTCGTCGGCGGGGATGAACACGTCGGTCAGCGTCACCCCGTGGTTGTTGGAGGCCCGCATCCCGAACCCGTTCCACGGGTCGCGCGAGACGACCCCCTCGGCGTCGCGCGGCACCAGGAACAGCGCCAGCCCGTCGGCGCCCTCGGTGCCCTCCACCCGGGCGGTCACCAGGTAGGTGTCGGCGACGCCGGTGGCGCAGCCGAACGACTTGACCCCGTTGAGCAGCCAGCCGCCCTCGGCCGGGGCGGCGGTGGTGGCGATCGCGATGTTGGCGCCGGAGCTCTTGACCTCCTCGCTGGCGAAGTTGGCCATCCAGGTTCCGCCGGCCATCCTGCGCAGCACCTTCTCGGCGAACGCCCGCACCGGCCCGACCTCGTCACCGGTGAACAGCCCCGCCTCGATCGCCTCCAGCGGCAGCAGCCCGCGCGAGGCGCTGGTGTTGTGGAAGAAGAACGACAGCGCGGTGGACGGGCAGGCGGTGCCCATCGCGTAGGTGGCCGCGGCCAGGTCGCGCAGCCCGCCGCCGAGGCCGCCGTGCTCGGTGGGCACCACCAGGCCGAGCAGCCCGGCCTCGCGCAGCAGCGCCACGTGCTCGATGGGGAACTCGGCGGTGGTGTCGGCGTGTGCGGCGGCCTCGCGCAGGTTCGGCAGTACCGACTCCACGCGCTTGGCCCGCTCGCGCTCGGCGTCGGTCATGTTCTCGACGAGCCGTTCGCCGGTCAGTGTCATTCCCGTGGCTTCCCTTCAGGTGCTTCAGGAGGCGATCCGGTAGGTGCGGCCCGGCAGGGCCGAGCCCCAGATCGCCTCCAGGTCGGTGGCGGCCGTCACCAGGGCGGCCCGGTCGATCGGGGTGGCGACGTCGAGCCTGGCGGCCAGGAACAGCACGTCCTCGGCGCACAGGCCCCCGTCGACGCCGCCCAGCGTCACGTCGAAGTGCCGCACTCCGCTCTTCATCGCGGTCAGCGCGTTCACCAGGCCCAGCCCGTGGGCCTCGCGCAGCCGCACCCGCAGCGGCACCGGCCGGGTGCGGGCCACCGCGTCCTGCAGCAGGTTGCGGACCCGCAGCGGCGAGGCGGCGTCCGGGCCCTCGTCCAAGGCGATCTCGGCACAGCCCGCCTCGACCAGCCGGTCGACGGCCGCCAACACGGCCGTCTGCCGCTCGGGGGAGAACGCATCGGGGACCCGCCCCACCACGGGCAGCCCGCGTTCGCGCGCCGCCGCGACCAGGTCCGGTGCGTCCGGCCCGTGCACGACCTCGGCCACGACGGGGGCCTCCCGGGGCACCGCCGCCAGGCGTGTCGCGTCCTCGACCAGCACCGACACGGCCGGGCGGGTCCCGTTGCCGGGCGGCGCGGGCAGCGGTGTGCGGATGCGGACCCCGGCGGCGCGGACCGCCTCCAGCAGACGGGCGACGCCGGCCTGGGTGACCCGGGCGGGGGCGGTGCCGCCGGCCCGGAGCCTGCGGTGCAGGGCGGCGGCCAGCCCGGTGTCGGCGATGGTCACCTCGTCGGGCAGCGGGTCGGCGAGCTGGCCCCAGGCGCGGGAGTGGAACAACAGCGGCGCGGTGCGGCGCGGGATCCGCGCGGTCAGCACCTCGCCCACGAAGATGGTGTGGTCGCCGCCCGGGTAGGCGTGCGCGACCCGGCAGTCCAGCCACGCCAGCGCCGCGTCCAGCACCGGGGCGCCGGTGGGCGCGGCGGTCCAGGGATGCTCGGCGAACCGATCGCCCGGCTCGCGCCCGGCGAAGCGGTGCCCGATCGGCGCCTGGTCCTTGCCGAGGAAGCTGACGGCGAAGACCCCGCTGCGCTCGACCAGCTCGTGGGTGTAGATGTGCCGGGCCAGGCAGACCAGCACCAGCGGGGGGTCGAGGCTGACGCTGCTGAAGGAACTTGCGGTCATGCCGTGCCAGCGGCCCCCGGCGGTGGTGGTGACCACCGCGACCCCGGTCGGCCACTGCCCCAGCACCGCCCGAAAGGTCTGCGCGTCGACCGCCACGGCACCGTGCCCTTCGTTTCGCTTAAGGAAACACCGTCTCATTCACGGTAACGAGCGGTGTTGATGGGTGTCAACGCCCCGGGTCCGTCAACCGTTTCCCCAAGCGAAACGCCATGCCTTAGACTGCGGCTGACCGCCCGTCCGTGGGAAGGAACCGCCGTGTCGCGCAGTGCGACGAACCCCAGCAAGGCCGCCGCCACCGAGGAGGGGGAGGGGCAGAGCCGCTCGATCGCGGCCGTGGAGCGCGCGATGGACGTGCTGCTGTTGTTCGGCCGCAGTACCCGGCCCGACCTGGGGGTCACCGAGATCGCCACCGAGCTGGGGCTGACCAAGGCGGCGGTACACCGCATCCTGACCGCGCTGCGCAGCCGCGAACTCATCACCGTCGACCCGGTGACCCGCCGCTACGCCCTCGGCCATGCCGCGATCGCGCTCGGCCGGGCCTACCTGGCGCGGATGGACCTGCGCGCGATGGCCGCCCCCGAGCTGCGCCGCCTCGCCCAGCAGACGGGCGAGACGGCCACGCTGTCGATACGGCGGGGCGACACCCGGCTCTACGTCGACCAGGTCGTGCCGCCCAACGAGCTGCGCATGGAGGTCAGCCTCGGCATCCCGTACCCGCTGCACGCCGGCAGCTCCTCCAAGGTGATCCTGGCCTTCCTCGACGACATCGAGGTGGACGGCTACCTGCGCCGCCACCCCCTGGAGGCGCTCACCGACAAGACCCTCGTCGACGAGGGCAGGCTGCGTAAGGAGCTGGCGGCGATCCGCAGGCGCGGCTACGCCACCTCCCTGGGCGAGCGCCAGGAGGGCGCGGCCTCCGTCGCCGCGCCGATCTTCGACCATGACGGGCGGGTCATCGCGGGGTTGAGCGTCGCCGGCCCGCTGACCCGCTTCAAGCCGCGCCTGAACGAGTGCGCGCCCCTGGTGGTGGAGTCCGCGGTCCGCATCTCCGCCCAGCTCGGCCACACCGGCTAGCGGGACGGCCACGGGTCACAGGTCGGCGCCCGGCTTGAGGACGCCGAGGGCCGCGGCGCTCAGGACGGCGGCCCAGATGCCGTAGACGTAGGGCAGGCAGCCGTCCACCGAGCGTTTGAGGGCGCGCTCCACCTCGGGGGTGGAGCCGCCGCTCATCAGTGCGCCGAAGGCCGGGCCGAAGGGCCGCAGCGTGAGCCTGATGCCCAGGCCGCAGGCAATGGCGGCGGTGTAGAGGGCGACTTTGGCGCCCAGCCAGCGCGGGTCGGTGGTGACGCCGAACGGGCGGTCGGCGAGCATCGTGTAGGCCGCCACCGTGCCGAGGACGGCGATCAGCCCGATCCGCACCGCCCAGTCGGCACGGCGCACCCAGGGAAAGCGACCGTGCGTACGGTGGTCGGCGACCGTCGCCGCCAGCCAGGCCAGCGCGAACAGCCACACCAGCGAGACCTGCCACCAGCCGAAGGCGGGGGCGCCGAACAGCTCGGCCCCGTGCGGCTCCAGCGCCATCAGCGTCACCCCGCTCGGCAGGAACAGCACCAGGCAGATCTTGGGGCCGAGGTCGAGCCCGCTCATCACGCCGAGCGTGGCGGCGCGCGCCGCCGGGGCCAGGTCGGGCTTGAGGACGTACCGGCTGGAGTAGAAGACGCCCAGGTCGCCGCCCAGCCAGAAGACGAAGAGCACCAGGTGCAGCAGGATCCACCAGCCGTGCGCATGCGGTCCCACAACTGCCCTCCCTAGGGAAACGCTGTTTCGTTGTGGGGAACCGTAACATGCGGATCAGACCCCGGCCGCGCGTGCGCGGCGCCCGGCCAGTTCGGCGAAGACCACCAGCCGGTAGGCGGCGGAGAACTTCGGATGGCAGGTGGTGAGGGTCAGCATCGCCTTGCGGGGCTTGCGCCCCGGCCGGCCCGGCACGGGGGCGGTCACCTCGATCCCGCTGGGGCGCACCACGGTCCGGCCGGTGACCCGGTAGACGTAGGTCGTGGTAGCGGTGTCGACGAGGATCTCGTCCCCGCGCGCCAGCTCGTCGTTGCGCTCGAACGGCCCGCCGTAGGTGGTCCGGTGGCCGGCGATCACCATGTTGCCGATCTCGCCCGGCCCGGCCGTCCCGGGATAGTGGCCCGGCCCCTTGCGCAGGTCCGCCACGCTCACGCCCTCGACCACCGCGTACCGGTAGGACGCGCCGAACCGGGGAACGCGCAGGATCGCCAGCGCCTGCCCGGCGGCCGGGGCGGGCGCTGTGCCGGAGCCGGCCGGCTGGACGTCGGCCAGCCGGCGGACCCGGTCCGCGCTCCACTGTCGTTCGAGGTCGTCGCGCAGGTCGCCCTGCTGCCTCCGGGTGTACTCCCCGGTGCCCCAGGCCAGGTAGCCGACGAACAGGGCGAGGATGAGGCCGGCGGTCACCGTGAGTTCGGCCAGGCCCCGCAGCACCGTGCGCATGATCGGGAACCGTAACCCCTCAGAAGGGAAACGGCGATCCCTTGGATGAAACGATTCTGTTTCCGGCTGCGCCCGACCCTTGACATCGCCCGCGTGCAGCGGTTTCGCTATGGGCACGTTGCGAAACCCTGTTTCCCTCTACGAAACAAGGGGAGCGCGATATGGCCCAGGGCGCTGGTTCGCATGGCGGACTGGTGGTGCGGCAGCCGGCTGCCCGGCCCTCCCGCCCCGCCGTCCAGGCGGAGCGGTCGGCAGAAAGGAGCAGCACACGATGAGACGCACACGCACGGCACTGAGGGGCGCGGCGGCGGCCCTCACCGCGGCGGGGGCCGTGACGGTCCCGCTGGCGGCCGCGACCCCCGCGCACGCCGGCACGGGCCAGGTCGCCTACCAATGCCAGATCTTCGGCACCAAGTTCGACTACAACGCCACCGTCACGGTGACCGCGCCCGCCTCGGCCAAGGTCGGCGACGAGGTGACCGTCGAGGCCGACTTCTCCGACCTGCCCGGGGTCGCTCCGCTACCGGTCAACAAGTGGACGACCTCCGGCTCGCTCACGGTCTCCGGGGCGCAGTCCGGCTCGGTGTCGATCGCGGTGCCCGAGCGGGTCGGCCCGATCCCGGCCTACGGCGCGGTGCCGATCGGCAAGGCCACCGGCAAGCTCACTCTGACCACCCCCGGCGAGGTGAAGCTCGCCCCGGCGGCGCTGTCCATCCTCGCCGACGCCGGCGCACAGGCGACCATCGCCTGCACGCCCAAGAGCGCCCCCGGCCCGCTCGCCGCGATCGACGTCGCGACGGGCGGCCCCGGGGTCTCGGTCGCTCCGGGCACGATCCACCAGGGCGGCGCCATCACCCTCACCGGCGCGGGCTGGGAACCGGGCGCCGTCGACGTCGCCCTGTGCGACTCCAACGGCACCGAGTGCAAGGCCGAGGACCTGACCGACGTGTCCGCCTCGGTGGGCGCCGACGGCAAGCTCACCGGCTCGGCGACCATCGCCGAGGAGGCGGCGCCGGGGGCCCGTACCATCGTGGTCACCCAGGGCGCGGTCAGCAAGAGCGTGGCGCTGACCGTCACCGAGAAGACGCCGCCGCCCACCGGCCAGTGCGCCGACAAGCCCGTCGGCCAGTGCGGCGAGCAGAAGATCAACCTCACCGTCAACGGCGGCCCGCTCACCATGTCCCAGCAGCCCGGGGAGGTCGACCTGACCCCGATCACGCTGAACGGCACCGAGCAGACCGCCACCGGCGACCTGCGGCAGGTCGAGGTGGTCGACGCGCGGGGCGGCAGCACCGGCTGGTCGCTCACCGGCACGCTGACCGACTTCAGCTCCGCCGCCGGCACCAAGATCTCCGCGGGCAACCTGTCGTGGACCCCGGCGTGCACCGCCGGGCCCGGGGCCAGCGCCGTCACCCCCGGCAGCGCGGGGCCGCTCGACGACACCACCGCGGCCACGCTCTGCAGCGCCCCCGACGGGGCCGGCCAGATCGTCGGCGGCACCTACACCGCCGGCGCCGCGCTCAACCTGAAGGTCCCCCCGGCGACCGGGGCCGGCCAGTACACCGCCATCCTCACCCTCACCCTGTCCTGACGACCGTTCGCCTGGGGGGAACCACTCGGCCCCCGGTGCGGGTCGGGTGATCTCTCCTCCGACCGCCCGACCCGCACCCGGACGACCCCCCAGCCCCCAAGAGCGGGTCAGGCGGCCCTCCCCTTTGGCCGCCTGACCCGCACCCTCTCGAACCCACGGCCGGACCGCGGCGACGATCGCCGCCCGGCCGTCCCGAGGTGACCCATGAGACCCAGCCATCGGATCGCCGCCGTCGCCGCGGCGGCGGCCCTGGCCGCCGTGCCCGGGGCCGCCGGGGCCGAGGACGCGGCCGCCGGCGAGCCCGCTCCCGCGACCGGCAACGGGTCCTGGTCGGTGGGGCCGGCCAACCGCAGCAAGGCCCTGGCCGCCCGGCCCCACTTCGCGATCGAGGCGCCGCCCGGCGCGACCGTCAAGGACGCCGTGCGGATCACCAACCTGACCGGCGAGCCCATCACCTTCCAGCTCTACGGGGCCGACGCCTACAACACCCCCCGCGACGCCGGGTTCGCGCTGCGCACCGTCGACGAGCCGCGCCGGGACGTCGGCGCCTGGATCGCCCTGAAGGCCGGGACGCTGAAGGTCCCGGCACGGACCGCCAGGGAGGTCCCCTTCACCCTGAAGGTCCCCGCCGACGCCACCCCCGGCGAGCACATCGGCGGCATCGTCGCGCTGAACACCACCATCGAGAGCGTCCAGGAGTCCGGCGGCGCCCGCGTCGGGGTGCGGCGGGCCGTGGGCGCACGCGTCTACCTGCGCGTCACCGGCCCCCTCAATCCCGGCCTGCGGCCCGAGAACCTGACCGTCACCCGGACCGAACCGCTGATGCCCTTCCTGCGGCAGGGGCGGGGGACGATCCGCTACAGCGTCGTCAACACCGGTAACCAGCGGATCACGCCGACCGCGCGGGTGTGGGCGACCGGGGCGTTCGGCCGCCGCATCAAGCAGTGGCCCGACCGGCGCCTGCCGGAGATCCTGCCCGGCCAGCGCACCGAGATCACACTGCCGTGGAACGGCACCCCGCCGCTGGACGCGGTCACCGTCCGGGTCGAACTGACCGCCGACGGAGGGATCAGGGCCCGCGCCCAGAGCCAGTTCAACGCGGTGCCCTGGGCGGCGCTGCTCACCCTCCTCGGCACCGTCTTCGTGCTGTGGTCGGTGCTGCCCCGACTGGTGCGGCGCTGGCGGGAACGGGCCGGCCTGGTCTCCGACGACACGGAGGCCCTCGGATGAGGCTCGTGGCCGTCGCGGCGCTGCTCGCCGCCTGCACGATCACCCCCGCCCAGGCCGCCGCCGGGCCGAGGCCGGGTGTGAGCGTCGAGCCCGGCCAGGCCGCGGCGGGCACGTCCGCGCGGGTGCGCGGCAGCGCCTGGACGCCGGGGACGACCGTGCAGATCCAGGTGTGCGGCGCCAACGCGGTGCACGGCTCGGCCGACTGCGACACCGAACACGGCGTCACCGCCATGGTCGCCCCCACCGGGGCGTTCGAGGCGGGCCTCACCGTGGGCGCACCGCCCGCCGCATGCCCGTGCGTCATCCGGGTGAGCACGCTGCCGGGAGGGGCGGGCGAGCCCGTCACCGTCGTCACACCGTTCACCGTGCAGGGACACCGCGTCGAACCCGTCATCAAGGACGTCGTACCGGTCCGTGCCGACGTGGTCGGACTGGAGGTCGTCGGTGGCGGGGAACGCGGCGAACTGTTCGGCGGCAGACCCCGGCGCACCCTGGTGCTCCAGATCCGCAACTCCGGCCCCGAACCCATCGAGAACGCCCCGCTGGTGGCCGGCTGGGGCGCCGGCGACACCCCCGACACCCCGCTGGACGCCCCCCGGACCGGCATCCTTCAGCCCGGCCAGACCGCCACCTACCGCATCCCGGTGGAGCTTCCCCCGGCCTCCTTCGGCCGCTTCGTGGTCGGCGGCCGATACGCGGGCTCCGTCCCGTTCGAGACCGCCTTCAGCACCTACCCGTGGGGGCTGCTCGGCGTGAACCTGCTCGCCGCGCTGCTGCTGCTGTTCGGCATCCGGCTGGCACTGGGCCGCTGGGCGGCCCGCCGCCGTCGCCGCCGCACGGCGGCCTCCTCAGCGCGCGGGGCCACCTCCGCCGCCGGTGCCGGACCGGCGCACCACCGGGTGGCCCCGCGCTCCTCCGACGCGGTCGAGGTCGCCGACCTGATCGCCTACCTCGACTCCGTGGCGAGCTCGCCGTCCGGCGCGTACGTGGTCGACCGGGACGAACTGATCGGCTACCTGGAGGGCCGGCGCGGCGGCGCCATGGAACCCGTCGACATCGAGGCGCTGGACCGGTTCCTCGCCCTGCCCCGGGGAGAGGACCGATGACGCCGTCGCGTGCCGTCACCAGGGCGGGCCTGCTCGGCACGGCCGCCGCCGGGCCGCTGGCCGGAGCCACCGTGCTGCTGCTCGCCGACGCCCTCGGCGGCGTCGTAAAGGTTCCCGGCGAAGTGGTGACCTACATGGCGCTCACCGGCCTCGCGCTCGCGTGCGCCGGGCTGGCGCCCGCGCTGTGGCTGGCCCGGCGGCTGCCCCCGTCCGGGCTCGTCGCGGTCACCGGTGCGCTCGCCGCGCTCGCCGTCGCCCTGGCGGGCCTGGTGCCCGCCGCCCCGGTCTTCGCGACCGCCGTGATGGTGGCCGGCGCTCTGGCGGGCCCGCTGCTCACCGTGCCCAGGGCACAGGCCGCCCGGACGCCCGGAGCCCCCGCCTGGTGGCAGGCCGCCGCGCTCGCCGGGACGGCCGCCGCCGCCTGGCTCGCGACGGCCTGGTCCGCCGCCCCCGGCACGGCACTGGTCTTCGCGGGCGTGGTGGCCGCCGTCCTGGCCGTCACCGCCATCGTCGTCCCGGACGGTGCCCACGCCGAGACGGCGAAGGTGCGGGACGCGGCGCGGGCACGGGACGTGCGGGCCGCGCTGCCCGTCTACACGCTGGTCGGCTGGGCCATCGGCGCACCGGTCATGGGCGGCCTGCACCTGCTGACCTTCCGCTGGAACCTGGTCGGCGAGGAACCGGTTCAGCACCTGGCATGGGCGCTGCTGCCGGCCGTCGCGCTGGTCGCGGCCGGACGGAGGGCGGCCCGCACCGTGCAGACCGCGCCGTGGCTGCTGCTGGCCGCCGCCGCGGCGCCGATGCTGATGGCGACCGCACCCGGGCCGGCCCTGCTCGCGGCCGGGTTCGCGGTGGCGACGGCCGCCGGCTGCCTGGCCGCCGCCGCGCTCGACAGCGCTGTGCTGCACCCGCTGCCGGACGACCGCCGACCGGCCGCCGCCGGGCTCACCGCCGTGGCCGCCGTGTTCGGCGGGCTGGCCGGGGTCGGCTGCGCCGCCGGCCTGCGCGGGGTCCTCGCCGAAGGTTCCGCGCTGACGCTGACGGCCGTCCCGCCGGTGCTCGGCGCGCTGCTGGCGCTGCGCGTCCGGGGCCCTCAGCTGCCGGCCGCCGAACCCGCCTTCCTGGAGGTCCGTGCCCTGTCGGTGCGGCGAGGGCCGGCGCCGCTGCGGAAGGTCGCGCTGCGGGTGGCGGCGGGCGAGTGCGTCGCGCTGTTCGGACCGGGCTCCCGAACGCTGCTGGCCGCGCTGGCCGGGCACGCCCCGGCCCGGGGGAAGGCGCTGCTCGGTGGCGCCGACCTGACCGCCTTCCCGGCCGGGCAGCGGACCGGGCTGGGACTGTGCCACCTGGTGGGCCCCGACCCGCGCATCCCGGACGAGCAGACGATCGCCGAAGGGCTGGCCGGTCACGCCCGCTCGCTCGGCCACGCCGACCCCGGGGCCGCCGTCCGCGGCGTCCTGGAGGTCTTCCCGGCGCTGCGCGGGCACGGCGACGAGCCCGCCGGGAAACTGACCGGACCCGAACGGGGGCTGCTGGCGCTCGCCGAGGCGCTGCTCACCAGGCCCAGGCTCCTGCTGGTGGACGGCCTCGTCGCCGGCCCGTACGCCGACGCCGCCCGCACCGTGCTGCGGCGGCTGGCCGCCACGGGCACCGCCGTCGTGCTCTGCGAGCCGGAGGTCCCGGCCGCCCTCACGGTCGCCGACCGCGCCTACGTCCTCGGCCGGGGCCGCGTCGTCGCCGAACTCGCCCGGCCCGAACCCGACGAGGTCCACCGGCTGCTGCCGGGGGCCCACAGCGCAGGAGGCCCCGCCCGATGATCACGATCGTGCTCGCCGCCCTGGCCCTGTCCCCGCTCACGGCGCCGGCCGTGCCCGCCGACCGGGCCGCCGCGCCCGCACTGCGGATCAGCCGGGTCGCCGACCTGGCCGAGGGAGAGGAGATCACCGTCACCGGCACCGGCTTCCGGCCGGGCCTGAAGTCGGTGGCCGTCGGGCTGTGCCGGGAGGGGTACACCAACGGGCTCAAGGACTGCGACCTGGGCGGCGGCGCCACCTTCGTCAACATCGACGCGCACGGCGCCTTCCCCACGGTCCGGCTCAAGGCCCGCTCGAAGTTCAACGGCATCGACTGCATGACCCGCCAGTGCGTCATCGGCGCCGCGCCGCTGCCCACCACCAACCCGCCCGCCATCGTCAACGCCAACACCGCGATCGTCCGCGTCGGCTTCAAGGGGTCGCAGTTCAAGGGCGGCGCCACCCCGGCGGCCGCCGCGCCACAGGCCGCCGCGGGCCCCGACACGGGCGGCCCCTCGACCCCGCTCTGGGCCGCCACCCTGGGCGTCCTCGTCCTCGCCGGTGCCGCTGTCGCCGCCGCGCAACGCCGCAGCCAACACCCAAGGAGCACATCATGACCACAGTCCGGCACCGCGCTGGTGCCATCGCCGCGCTCACCGGAGCCTGCGTGCTGGCGCTCGCCCCGCCGGCGCTGGCCGCGCCGAAGATCACCGCCAGCAAGACCACCGGTCTGAAGGCGGGGGACACCATCACCGTCCAGGTGACCGGCCTGAGCCCCAACGAGGGCTTCGTGACGCTCGGGCAGTGCAAGCCCGACGCGGGGGGCCCGAACGACTGCGCCTCGCAGGACAGCGGGGGTTCGCTGCTGGGCACCTCCGACGGTGACGGCAACTTCGTGACCAAGGGCGGGTCCAAGGACGCCGAGGTCAAGCTCAGCGCCAAGGCCGGTGGCGTCGACTGCGCCTCCAAGGCGGGCGCCTGCGTCCTCGCCGTCACCGCGGTCGGCGCCAACATGGCCGCCAACACCGCCGAGATCCCGCTCACCTTCACCGGGGGAGGCGGCGACGACGGGGGCGATGACGGCGGAGACGACGGCGGCGACGGGGACAACGGAGGCGGCGGAGGTGGAGGCGGAGGCGACGAGAACCTCCCGAACACCGGCAGCCCCGACGGTGTGCCCACCTATGCCCTGGTGGCCTCGGCCCTCGTGATGGCCGGAGCCGCCGCCCTCCTCATCCTCCCGCGCCGACAGAAAGGGCGTTCATGAGAACCCGTAAGGCCGGTACGGCGCTCGCCGCCGCCGTCGCGCTCGCCGCCGTCGCCCTCCCCGCCGCCCCGGCCGCCGCCGACGCGCCCATCGAGTTCGCGACCACCGTGAACGGCGACGCGGCCGACGTCTACGCGCCGGCGCCCGGCGACATCAAGGCCGACCTGCCGGTCGCGCTGCTGCTTCAGGGCGCCAACGTCGACAAGTCCAACTATGCCGCGTACGCCCGCGCCGTCGCCGGCTACGGCTTCGTCGTGGTGGTGCCCAACCACCAGCGCGTCATCTTCGGACAGCCCGGCCTGTACGCGGAGGAAGCCCAGGCGGCCTGGACCGTCACCTGGATGAAGCAGGAGGACGCCCGCACCGGGTCGCCGCTCAAGGGCAAGATCGACACCGGCTCGCTGGTCCTGCTCGGCCATTCCTTCGGCGGCGCGGCGGGGCTCACCCTGACCACCGGGGCCTGCGTCGCCCCGTTCTGCGATACGCCCACCACCAAGCCCGCCGAGCTGAAGGGCGGGGCCTTCTACGGCACCAACAACCTCCCGCCCGGCGGGTCGGTCAACCCGCCGGTGGCCAACACCGTCCCGGTCGCGCTCATCCAGGGGACCGCGGACGGCAGGGCGACGCCCGCCGCCGCCGAGGGCACCTACAACGCCATCCAGACGCCTCCGAAGATGCTCGTGTCGGTCACCGGGGCCAACCACTACGGCATCACCGACACGCAGGCTCCGGCGGGGGCACTCCCCGACCCCTCGCCGCAGACGGTGACCCAGGAGACCAGTATCAAGGCGTCCGCGCGCTGGAGCGCCATGTACCTGCGGACGATCCTGGGCGACGTCTGGTCCGGCGTGTGGCTGTGGGGCGTCGGCGACGCCGTCGACAGCAGCGTCACCGTCCAGTACGTGAAGTGACGAACAGGCCCCCGCAGTACCGGCTGGTACCGCGGGGGCCTTCACCTTTCCGGCGAGCCTTCCGGCGAACGCATCAGGGCAGGCCGGACAGGTAGGCCAGGGCGGCCTCCAGGGAGACGACCTCGGCGTACTTGGCCTGCAGGTCGAACAGGTTCGCCTCGTGCGGGCGCGGGTCCCGGTCGCCGCAGGCGTCACGGACCACGATGGGCACGAAGCCGTGCTGGACGGCGTCGACGGCGCTGGCGCGCACGCAGCCGCTGGTGGACAGCCCGCACAACAGCAGGGTGTCGACGCGCGTGGCCGTCAGGGTGGCGGCGAGGCTGGTGCCGAAGAAGGCACTGGCGTACTGCTTGACGACCACGGTCTCGTCCGGCCGGGGGCGGGGCTCGTCCGGGAAGTCCCCGAGCGGGTTGCCCGCGTCGAAGCAGCGCAGCGCCGCCACCTTCCGGTAGAACAGCCCGCCGTCACGGCCGTCCGGGCCGTATTCGACACGGGTGAACAGCACCGGGACGCCTCGGTCGCGGGCGGCGGAGACCAGCCGGGCCGCCGCCGCCACGGCGTCCTCGACGCCCGCGTACAGCGGGGAGCCGGGGTCGAGGTAGGCACGGGCGATGTCGATGGCGACCACGGCCGGGCGGGAGCCGAACGGCAGCGAGCCGCCGAAGCCGGCCGCCGCGTAGTCCGCGTCCAGGTCGCCGGTCACGCCGGGACCTCCCCGAGCAGGACGCGGCGCAGGTGGCCGGGAGCGATCAGGGTGCAGTAGTGGACGCCGCGGAACGCCTCGGGCAGGTTCTGCCAGCGGGGGTCCAGCCACTCGACCACCAGCGCGTACGCCCGCAGGTGGAGCACCCCGTCCTCGACGGCGGTCGAGGAGAACTCCTGGGTCCACTCGCCGCCGGTGAGGGTCTGCGTGTCCTCGTCCACGACCACCTCCGCCGGGTCGTGGACGGCGCTGGCCCGTTCGGGCGCGCTGAGCGAGGCGCCGACCGACCGCAGGGTGGTGCGGTTGATGGCGCCGCAGGCGCCTTCACCGGAGGCCGTCCCGTCGCCGTGGACGGTGTTGATGTGGTCGGCGGACTTGCCCTTGCACCGGATTTGGACGGCGCGCCCGTCGGCGTCCCGGCTGACGAACTGGTGCGTCCGCAGTGGCCGGACCTGGGGCTTGGCGGCCACGAACGACTCCATGTCCCGGTGGACGACGTTGTCGATGGGCAGCTGGGGCCGTTCGGGCCCCCACGGCCCCAGCCCGGCCGTGGCCATCTGCCCGTAGGCGCAGACCCTGGCCAGGCTGTCCTCGGTGGCGGCGGCCGTGGGGGATGGCGCGCTGCTGGGAGCGGGCTGGGGGGAGGCGGAGGCGGCGCCCCCGGTGAGCATCAGCCCGGCCGCCAGTCCCGTCGCCAGCGCCGGTCCCCGGGATCTCATCATGGAAACAGCGTATCCATGAACGGAACGCCAGGGAAGGGTAGTGCGACGGGCGCCCGTTCTCCTGCCGGTTCGGAGCCTCGGACGGATCAGCGCAGCTCGCGCTTGAGGACCTTGCCGGAGGCGTTGCGGGGCAGCGCTTCGACGAAGACGAAGGAGCGGGGGAGCTTGGGGCCCGACAGCCGCTGCCGGCAGTGCGCGTCGAGCGCGTCGGGGGCGACGCGGTGGCCGGGCAGCGCGACGACGAAGGCGGTGACCTGCTCGCCCCACCGTTCGGACGGGGCGCCCACCACGGCGACCTCGGCGACGCCGGGGAAGGCAGCGACGACCTCCTCCACCTCGCGGGGCGCGACGTTCACTCCGCCGGAGATGATCATGTCCTTCTTGCGGTCGACGATGCTGACGAAGCCGTCCTCGTCGCGCACCACGATGTCGCCGGAGGTCACGAACCCATCGGGGGTGGTGCAGGCCCGGGTGGCCTCGTCGTCGTTCAGGTAGCCGTTCATCAGGAACGGCGAGCGGCTGAACAGCTCGCCGCGCTCGCCCGGGGCGACCGGCTCGCCGTCGTCGCCGACCACCCGGATCTCGGTCAGATGCCAGGGCGGGCCCACCGAGCCGGCCTTGCGCCGGGCGTCGGCAGGCCGGCAGTTGGTGATGATCCCGGCCTCGGTCGACCCGTACAGCTCGTGCACTCCGACGCGGGGGAAGGCGTCCAGCACCCATTCCTTGAGCGGGCTCGGGAACGGCGCCGCGTTGAAGTAGAGGGTGTCCAGGCTGGACAGGTCGTGCCTGCGCAGGGCGTCCTCGCCGAGCGCGCGCAGCGCGTGGGCATGGGTGGGGACCAGGAACGCCGACTGGGCGCGGTCGCGGGCGACCGTCGCCGCCATCTCCTCGGGGTCCCAGGAGCGCAGCATGCTGACCGTGCCGCCGGTGAGGATGGGGGCGTACCCGAGAAGACCATGCCGGCGCCGTGGTACATCGGGGCGACGGCGATGCTGGTGCGGCCGGTGCCCAGCCCCCACTCCAGCGCGGACAGGTAGCACATCAGGGCGCGGGACCGGTGGCTGCTGAGCACGCCCTTGGGCCTGCCGGTCGTCCCGGAGGTGTAGTAGACGGCGAAGGGCTCGCGCTCGTCGAGGTCCACGCGCGGGGCGGCGGCCGGCGCGGTGGCCAGCGCCGACTCGTACGGCGGTCCCAGTTCGGCGGGCCCGATGGACAGTACGGTGCGGACGCCCAGGTCGGCCACCGCGTCGGCGACCGCGCCCGACAGCCGTCCGTCCAGGATCACCGCCCGGCTGTCGGAGTGGCCGAGGACGTGCGCGGCCTCGGCGGGCGTGGCGCGAGTGCCCAGCGGCACCAGCACCAGCCCGGCCCGTGCCACCCCGCAGATGATCTCCGGATACTCCATCCGGTTGCCCAGCAGCACCGCGACCCGCTCGCCCGGCCGCAGTCCGGCGGCCAGCAGCGCGTTGGCGAGCCGGTCGGCCCGATCGTCCAGCCCGCGATAGGTCAGCCGCCGCCCGCCGTCGATCACGGCCACCGTGTCGGGTGCGGCCGTCGCGAAGACGCGCACCCCGTCGGCCATCGTGAGCGCGGCACCGCCCGCATGCACCGGCATACCGCCACCTTTCGGATCCAGCTCGTCACTGTGTTTCGCCTAAGGAAACAGTGTTTCTCTCCTTCTGGCAAGATGCACTCCGCCACCGTGCAAAGCCCGCGAGGGCTCACAGCGACGTTGACCGTGGACTTCACGCACTGAACGGGCCCGGCCCGTCCACTGCTCCTCCTTACCGGGCCTCGACTCGACGGCCCGCGCCCGAACCCCCAATCATCCGATATTTCTCATATAGGCATCTATGGCTCATTCATGGCCAAACCAGGTCATAAATGGACGATTGACCTTCGATCGGGATCGGGTTAGTAATCAGTAAGCGGTTACTGCTGGCGGTCGGCCAGGCCGGCGGCGGTGACCGGGCCGACGGCGACACCCTGGGGCCGGCCGGTGATCACTCCGCTGTCCGCACGTCGGCGCCTCCCACCCCGCCGATCGACAGGAGCAGTCGATGCACGTCCTCGCGAGATTCGCCACCCCCGTTCTCGCCGCGGCCACCGTGCTGGGCCTGGTGGCCACCAGCGCCTCCGCCGCCCCCGCCACCATCCGGCGCGGTGGCCCCGCCGAGCTCCCCTACTCGGGCGCCATCAGGTTCGACAACCTCGGCCCGCTGAGCGTCAACGCCAGGATCCTCGGCGTCAACGTCACCGCGCAGTGCAGCACCGCCGTCCTCAACGGGACGCTGACCTCCAGCAGTACCGGCAGCCTGAACAGCGCCACCGTCACCGGCTGCAGCAGCAACGTCGGCGGCTCGGCCAACATCACCTTCCAGAACCTGCCCTACACCGACGCGACCGTGGACTACGCCCCGATCCCCGGCGGCCGGGACGGCACCCTGACCTTCACCGACCCCGACCTGCGGATCCGCGCCAACCTCACCGTCTTCGGCATCTCGGCCACCTGCTACTACGGCTTCGGGTCGACGGTCTCCTCGCTCACCTTCGACCTGTACAACCCCGATAACCCCAACCGGCCCAACCCCTCGGTCGCCGAGGCCCAGGGCAAGATGAACAACGCCTCGCTCGACAGGCTGTCCGGCAGCGGCGCCATCTGCCCGGCCACCGGCACGGCCAACGGCGCCGGCATCGTCAGGGGCGAGAAGACGGCCGGCTCCGGCGTCTTCGACCAGACCCTCTACGCGACCGGCTGACCGACCCCGCCGACGCCCCGCGCGCACGGGCCGCCGCCGAACCCCGGCGGCGGCCCGTCGCCTGCCGGCACGGTGCCCCTCGATGTCCCCTGCAACGGCCCGGCGGAGACCGCGGCCCCCCGGGACCTCGGACCGGGGCGGGGACGTCTCTGGAGGGCGCCCACGTGTCCTGGGGTGGCTACGGACTCGTCACGAGTCCGCGGGGGCGGGCAGGCGGTAGACGCGGCGGGCGTTCTCCGTGGTGATCAGGCGGGCGATGCGGGCGGCGTCGTCGGCCGTCCAGGACCCGTCGGCCACGCCGTCGTCCAGCAGCCCGCCCAGGGCGCAGCGGAACAGGACGGCGGACAGGTGGTACAGCTCGGGCAGCAGGTAGGCGTCGGAGGCGTACAGGAACTTGCCGAACGGGACCAGTTCCAGGGCCTCGCAGATCACCGCCCCGGCCCGCCGGCCCACGCTGTGCACCGCCAGGCTGACGTCGACGAACACGTTGGGAAAGACCTGCGCGAGATAGCCGGCCTCCCGGTGGAACGGGTAGTTGTGCAGCAGCATCACCGGGGCGCCGGTCGAGGCCAGCGCCCGCAGCAGGTCGGTGAGCAGCAGCGGGTCCGCCCGGTCCAGGCGCAGGTCGTTGTCGCCGTACCCGACGTGGAACTGGATCGGCCGCCCGTACTCGGCCGCACACCACACCAGGAAGGCGTGCAGCGTCTCGTCGGCCACCCGGGGTGGCCCCGCCGACCCCAGCAGGCGCCCGGCCGCCGCCGTCACCTCGGCCTCGTCCGGGCGGTCGCCCGGCAACGCCAGCCCCGTCCGGTAGGCGGCGATCGACTTGAACCCGACCGCGTCGCGGGCGCGCTCGTCCAGCCGGGCCCGGAAGGCGTCGGCGAACCCGACGGCGGTGCCGCCCGCCGCCGCGACCTGCTCGGCGACTTGCTCCAACCGCACCACCTCGTGCGCCCGCGCGTTCGCCGCCTCGCCCAGCTCGGCCGGTGACAGCAGCGGCCCGGAGACTCCGGTGTCGACGCACAGGGCCTCCAGCCCGGCGGCGCGCAGCAGCCGCCGGTTCACCTCGTCGGCGCCCAGGTCCGCGCGGCGCTCCAGGTAGTCGTCGGGTGGGGCGTGGGCGGGCAGGCCGAGTACCGGCGCGCACCAGCGGCGCACGGCCAGCCCGATATGGGAGTCGAACAACGTCCCGCCCAGCGGCCCGCCCCCGTCGCCCTCGGTGAGCCGGCCCTCGAAACCGGCCCGGTCGAGGTCCTCGCGCACCAGCCCGTGACAGTGATGGTCGATCAACGGCAGCGATTGCACGTCCACGGTCGCCTCCTCGTGTCCTGTGCTGCCGCTACCCGCCCGGCCCGCCGGATCACGGGGAAGGGACCGGTCTGCGGGCGGGTCCACCGGGCGACCTACGATGTTGCTCACAGTGACCATTGCGGCGAGGAACGTGATGAACGAACAGGAACGCGCCCACAGCGCCGCCCGGGCGCGGGCGGCGGCCCGGGAACTGGCCGCCCGCCAGATCGTGGCGGTGGCGCTGACCTGGGTGGACACCGCCGGCATCACCCGCGTCAAGACGGTGCCCGTCACCCGGCTGGAGCACGCCGCCGCCTGGGGGGTGGGCGTCTCGCCGGTCTTCGACGCCTATCTGGCCGACGACACCGTCATCGCCGGCCGGTACGCCGGCAGCCCCGTGGGCGATCTGCGGCTGCACCCCGACCTGGACCGGCTGACGATCCTAGGCGCCCCGGCGGGCTGGGCGTGGGCGCCCGCCGACCGCTACGACCAGGACGGCGCCGCCCATCCGCAGGACGCCCGCGCCCTGCTGCGGGGCCAGGCCGCCCGGCTGACCGCCCAGGGGCTGGCCGCCCGGGCCGCCTTCGAGATCGAGTGGGCGGTCTCGCAGGGGCCGGGGGAGGAGTTCGTCCCGGCCGCCCGGGGCCCGGCGTACGGCATGACGCGCATCGTCGAACTGCCGGAGTACCTGCTGGACGTGCTGGGCTCGCTGGCCGCGGCGGGCGTCGAGGTCGAGCAGTTGCACCCGGAGTACGCGGCCGGGCAGTACGAGGTGTCGGTGGCGGCCGAGGACCCGGTCGGCGCGGCCGACACCTCGGTGCTGGTGCGCCAGACGATCCGCGCCGTGACGATCCGGCACGGGATGCGCGCGTCCTTCTCGCCCAAGGTGGTCGCCGACGGGGTCGGCAACGGCTTCCACGTACATCTGAGCCTGTGGCGGGACGGAGCCGACCTGATGGCCGGCGGCTCCGGGCCCTACGGGATGCGCGCCGAGGCGGAGGCGTTCGCCGCCGGCGTCCTGGCGCGGCTGCCCGCCCTGCTGGCCGTGGGCTGCCCCACGGTCGCCAGCTACCTGCGGCTGGTCCCCTCGCAGTGGTCCGGCCCGTTCGCCTGCTGGGGGCTGGAGAACCGGGAGGCGGCGCTGCGCTTCGTGACCGGGCCGGCCGGGCAACGCTCGCGGGCGGCCAACTTCGAGGTCAAGTGCTTCGACGCCGCCGCCGACCCCTACCTGCTGCTGACGGTGCTGCTGGCGGCGGGCCGGGACGGGCTGGCCGGCGGCGCCCGGCTGCCCGACCCGGTGAACGTTGACCCGGCTTCGCTGGACGAGGCCGAGCGCGCCGCCCGGCACGTGGCCCGGCTGCCGTCGTCGCTGGCGGAGGCGGTGGCCGCCTTCGAATCCGACCCGGTGCTGCGCGAGGCGCTGGGCGAGCCGGTGGCCGGCACCGTCGTCGACGTCCGGCGCGGCGAGATCGCCCGCTTCGAGGGGGCCGCCCCGGAGGAGATCGCCGCCCGTACCCGCTGGCTGCACTGACCGGCCCCGGCCCCGGACAACGCCCCCGGCGATGTGGCGGGCCGCCCGACGCGAACGGCGCCGCCGGGTCGTCCGGCGGCGCCGTCGGGGGTCTGGGGGTCGCCCCCAGAAGAACAGGTCAGGAGTTGGGGATGACCGCCGCCAGCGGCAGGCCGCCGCCGAGCACCACGTTGGCCCGGCTGCCGCAGGTCGACAGGTCGTCGGAGTCCGCGCAGTAGTGGGAGGCGGTGTAGGAGCCGGTCGCCATGTCCTTGGCCCAGGTCGAGGTGAAGTCGCGCAGCCAGGCGGTCTGCTGGGAGCTGGGGGAGCAGCCGGAGCCGAGGACGCCGATCGCGTCGGTGTTCTCGCCCTCGACGTCGATGTGGCAACTGCCGCCGGAGGGGACGCCCAGGGTGTACTTGGTCCACACCAACTGGATGCCGACGAAGTCCGCCCCGAGCGAGGCCAGCGCGCCGAAGGAGTTGTTGAACAGGTTGATCACGCTCGGCCGCGCCGCGATCTCCAGCACCGGCCGGGTGCCGCCGGCGGAGACGGCCTGCAGGTTGGCGGTGAAGCCGTCGGAGGCCACCCCGTCGAACAGAATCGCGCCCTTGAGGTTCGGGTAGCCGGCGGCGGCCAGGCGGGCGCCGACGACGCTCGCGAAGTGGCCGCCGGCCGAGTGGCCGCCGACGATGTAGTTCGCCGGCAGCGCCCTGCCGTTGGGCGGGGTGATCGCACGGGCGGCGAGCTGGTCGCCGAGCCGGCCGCCCAGCGCCGCGTTGCCGCCGGTCATGTCGGCGTCCACGCAGAACACCATGACGCCCTTCTCGGCGATCGCCCTGCTGCTGTTGCGCAGGTGCGAGCAGTTGCGGCTGAACCCGTGCTGGACCAGCATCAGCGCCGACGCGGTGCCGTTGGGCAGGTACCAGGTGGTGGTGTAGGAGGTCCCCCCGATGGTCGTGGAGTCCTTGACGCAGGCGGTGGTGGCAGAGGAGTAGCCGGAGCACGCCGTGGCGGCCTGCGCCGCCGGGGCGGCCACGGCCATGGCCGCGATGAGCATGCCGATCGCCGCGGTGACCGCGGCCACGGCCTGGCGGGGCCGTGGTCTGAGGTTGACCTTCACTGTCGTCTCCTTGGGCTCGGTGGTGCGGGGCAGCGTGGGGCCGGTCCACCGGCAGAGTCGGTGGAAAGGAAACAGTGTTTCGCACAGTAGACCGCTGTTTCCCTGTGTGCAATGCCCTGGGTGTCTTGGCCTGGATCCGCCATATTGCATGGTTTTCCTACTAAAAAGGTTGACTTCTTGCGGGTCGCGTGCCTACGCTCATTCCGTGCTGCCGACCATGCGCCTGACCTGCCGAGGCCACGTGGACTTTTGCCGCGTGGCCAGCGCCCTGTGTCCGCGCTGACCGCCTGCCGCGGCGCCCTTGCGGTCGCCCCCGCGCCGACGCCCGCCGACGCTTCGTTCCCCACTGCGAGCCCTCCCCGGACCCCGGCCGAGCCGGTTCGGGGCCTGCACACCGACCGGCGCGCTGCCGACAACGGGTGACCTCCGCGCTCACCCGCTTTGTCGGCGTGCGCGCCGACGCCGCCGAGGAGATGCGTGCCATGACGGTCGCCCAGGAGTCATCCCTGCTCACCGACGACCTGCTGAGCCGGTTCGGCGAGTGTGCGGCCGTCCACGAGATCGTCGGCAAGGCCGCGCTCGGCCTGGCCGGCCCGTGACACCGGGAGCGGCGGACCGGCACGACGCGGGGCCCTGGGGTGGGGGCCGCCCGGTCCGCCGTTCCCGGTCATTTCAGATTCCTGCTGTCAACAACTCTCGTTCTGGAGGTTCGGCCGTCCATGGCGCATCTGATCCGTGACGACACCGAGGCGGTCGAGGTCGCGCGGGAACTGGCGGCGCGGCTGGCGGTGGGCGCGGCCCGCCGGGACGCCGACCGCACGCCGCCGGTCACCGAACTGGCCGAGCTGTCGGAGTCCGGGCTGCTGGGCATCACGGTGCCGCGCGAGCACGGCGGCGCCGGGGTCGGCGCCGTCACGCTGGGGGAGGTCTTCCGGCTGCTGTCGGCCGCCGACCCCAGCATCGGCCAGATCCCGCAGAACCACTTCTTCTTCGTGCGAGTGCTGGCCGAGAACGGCACCGGCGAGCAGCGCGCGTTCTTCTACGCCGAACTGCTCAAGGGCCGGCGCTTCGGCAACGCGCTGGCCGAGGCGGGCGCCGCCAACGCCTTCGAGTTCAGGACGCGGCTGACCCGTCGGCCCGACGGCGACTACACCGTCAGCGGGACGAAGTCGTACGCGACCGGCTCCCCCTTCGCGCATTGGATCCCGGTGTACGCGACCGACGAGGAGGGCCGCGTCCACGCGGTGTTCATCCCGCGGGACGCGCCGGGGCTGGAGGTGGTGGACGACTGGTCGGGCTTCGGCCAGCGCACCACCGGCAGCGGCACCGTTCACCTGAACGACGTGCGCGTCCCCGCCGACCGCGTCGTACCGCACTACCGCACCTTCGAGCGCCCGGAGGTCTTCGGCGCCTTCGGCCAGTACATGCACGCGGCCATCGACGTGGGCATCGCCGGGGGAGCCCTGGCCGAGGGCGCCTCGTTCGTCCGCGCCTCGGCCCGCCCGTGGCCCGAGGCGGGGGTCGACCGGCTCGCCCGCGAACCCCTGGTGATCCAGAAGTTCGGCGAGTTGGCGCTGCTGGTCCGCGCCGCCGAGGCGCTGCTCGTCCGCGCGGGCCAGGCGCTCGACGCCGCGCTGGGGCACCCGAGTCCCGCCGGACCGGAACGTTCCAGCGGCGATCCGGAACCCGCCGCGGGGGCCGGCGACCCGGCCGCCGCCCCAAGGAGCGGGCCGGGAGGGTCCGGAGGGTTCGGGAGCCTGACGGCGGAGGACCCGGTGGCGGAGGCCTCGCTGGCGGTGGCCGCCGCGCGGGCCCAGGGGGACATCGCCGCGCTGACGGTGTCCAGCGAAGTGCTCGGCGTGGTCGGTGCCCGCGCGTCACTGGAACGTTACAACTTGGACCGCCACTGGCGGAACGCCCGCACCCACACCCTGCACGACCCCCGCCGCTGGAAGCTTCAACACCTCGGCGACCACGCGCTGAACGGCGTGGCGCCGCCCCCCAACGGCATCGTCTGAGCGCGTTCACCGGGAGAGGACCCTTGACCACCGCATTCACCGACACCGCCCCTGAGGCCAAGGCGCAGCCGCGCGACCACGACGGCTGGCTCGTGCTGGCCCGCGAGGTCGCCGCCGAACTGGCCGAGGACGCCGCCGAGCGGGACCGGGCCGGCCGGCCCCCGTTCGAGGAGATCGAGTACCTGCGCACGGCCGGTCTGCTCACCCTGCTGATCCCCGCCGAGCGCGGGGGCGGCGGCGCCACCTGGCGCACCGCCTACCAGGTGACCAGGGAGATCGCCGCCGCCGACGGCGGCATCGGGCAACTGCTGGGCTACCACTACCTGCTGTCGTGGAACCTGCACTTCTTCGGCTCGCCCCAGTTGCAGGAGCGGGTCGAGCGGCAGGCCGCCGCCGCGCGCTGGCTGTGGGGCGGGGCGTTCAACCCCCGCGACCCCGACCTGACGCTGACGCCGCGCCCCACGGGAGGCTTCGAGCTGAACGGGACGAAGACGTTCGCCACCGGGGCCCGGGTCGGCGACCGGCTGGCGGTCGGCGCCACCAGGGCGGACACGGGCGAACCGCTCGTCGTCATCGCCAACCCCCTGCACCCCGGGGTGACCCGGCCGGACGACTGGGACAACATCGGGCAACGGCTGTCGGCCAGCGGGAGCGTCTCCTTCGCCGCCGTGCCGGTCGCGGCCGAAGACGTCATCGGGTCGCTGGAGAACCCCTCCCCGTGGGTGACGCTGGTGACCCCGGCGATCCAGCTCGTGTTCGTGCAGTTCTACCTGGGGATCGCGGAGGGGGCGCTGGCCTCCGCCCGCGACTACACCCGCACGACCACCCGCCCGTGGCTGCTCAGCGGTGTCGAACGCGCCGTGGACGACCCGTACGTGCTGGCCACCTACGGCGAGCTGGTGGCCCGGCTGCGGGCCGCGCGGGCGCTGGCCGACCAGGCGATCGAGGAGATCGAGCCCGCGCTGCACGGACCCGGCCGCGAGGACCTCACCGAGGAGCGGCGTGGGGAACTGGCCGTGCTGGTCGCCACCGCCAAGGTCGCCGCGACCGAGGCGTCGCTGACCGTCGCCTCGCGGATCTTCGAGGTCACCGGGGCGCGGTCCACGAGGGCGGCGCTGGCCCTGGACCGGTTCTGGCGCAACGCCCGCACCCACACCCTGCACGATCCCGTGGCCTACAAGCAGCGCGAGGTCGGCGCGCACTTCCTGACCGGCGAGTTCCCGCCCTTCACCCTCTACACCTGACCGCCCGAGACCCAAGAAGAACGGACGCGTGATGTCCCAACCCCTGTTCCGGCCCGGCACCTCCCGCCGCACGGTGCTGCGCGGCGCCCTCGGCCTCGGCGCGCTCGCCGCCGCCGGCCCGCTGCTGGCGGCCTGCGGCGGCGAGGCCGGTGAGGCCCTCGACCCGACGGGCCGGCCCGACCTGGACGGAGTCACCCTCAAGGTCCTGGTCAACCAGCCCAACGCCGGGGCCTTCGAGATCCTGCGCAAGTCGTTCAAGGCCGAGACCGGAGCCGACCTGCAGATCACCCCGGTCGCCTACGACAAGCTGCTGGCCAAGTCGGTGCTGGACGTGCAGTCCGGGGCGGGCCAGTTCGATGTGATCATGTACTGGTACGTCGGGCTGGGCACCCTGGCGGCCGGCGGCGTGCTGGAGGACCTGACCGCCTACATCAAGGCCAACCCCGACATCGACACCGGCGACCTGCTGCCGTCGATCTACGACCCGTACACCCTGTACGAGGGCAAGCGGTGGGGACTGCCGTTCGACGGTGACACCCACATCCTCTACTACAACACCGAGCTGTTCGAGCGGTACACACTGGAGGCGCCCAGGACCTGGGAGGACTCCAACGCCGCCGCCGAGAAGATCACCAAGGACAGCCGGGGCGAGCACTACGGCGTGATCATCGAGGGCCAGCAGGTGCCCATCATCCTGGGCTGCACCTTCGCCAACCGGCTGGTCGGCTTCGGCGGGCGGTTCCTGGACGAGGCGGGCAAGCCCGTGCTGGCCTCGGACGAGGCGGTCGCCGCGCTGCAGTCGGTGCTGGACGCCGCCCCGCACGCGCTGCCCACCCCGCTGCAGACCGGCTTCGACCAGGCGCTTCCGGCGTTCCTGTCCGGCAAGGCGGCGCAACTGGAGTTCTGGACCGACCACTCGGTGAAGGCGCAGGACCCCGAGCACTCCCAGGTCGTCGACAAGTGGGACGTGGTGACGCTGCCGGTGGGCGGCTCCAACACCAAGCCCGCGACCTCGCTGGACGCCGGGTTCGCGCTCGGCGTCTCCACGCTGTCCAAGCGGAAGGAGGCTGCCGCCGCGTTCGTGAAGTTCGCCGCGAGCAAGAAGCAGAACGAGGCGCAGATCGCCGATCCGACCAGCGGCTCGGACCCGATCCGCACCAGCACGCTCAGCGCGCCGGTGTTCAAGAAGTCCTTCGGCCGGGCCGCCGATGTGGTGGCCGAGGGACTGTCGGGCTCGCCGCTGGTGTGGCCGAACGGCCCCAAGGCTCCCGAGCTGCTGCAAGTGCTGGTGGACGAGCTGGCACTGGCCTTCCAGGGCAAGCAGCAGGCGCGGCAGACGCTGGAGAAGGTCCACAGCGCCTGGGAGAAGGAGCTTGGCTGAGGGCGCGATCACCCGGCCGGCGGGGCTGACGCGGCGACGGGCGGTGCGGCGCGCCCGGTTGCCGCGGGTCTCGCGGTGGCAGGCCGCCCCGGTGACCGCCGCCCTGCTGGTCTTCTCCGGGTATCCGCTGGTGTACCTGGTCGGGCTGGCGCTGACCGAGTCGACGCTGGCGCGGCCGCTGCAGTCCTGGGTGGGGTCGGACAACTTCCGCAACGCCCTGGACAACGAGATCTTCACCGGGTCGCTGTGGCGCTCCACGCTGTTCGCGGTGCTGGCGGCGGCCGGGCAACTGGTGATCGGGACGGGGCTGGCGCTGGCGCTGGCGGCGCGGGCCCGGCGGCTGGGCCTGCTCGGCGGGCTGCTGTTGCTGCCGCTGGTCACCCCACCGGTCATGGTGGGCGTCGCGTGGAAGCTGCTGCTGGCCCCGGTCGGCGGCGCGGTCAACGGGACGCTCGCCTTGGTCGGCCTTCCGGCGGTCAACCCGCTGGGCGACGAGCGGGGCGCGTTCTGGACGCTGGTCGTGATCGACACCTGGCAGTGGACGCCGTTCGTGGTGCTGCTGGTGTACGCGGCGCTGCTGGGCGTGCCGGAGGAGCTGCGCGAGGCGGCGGTACTGGACGGGGCGGGCCACTGGCGGCTGCTGGTCTCGGTGGTGCTGCCCTACCTGCGTCCCGCGCTGCTGGCGGTGTTCCTGCTGCGGCTGGTCGGAGGGTTCAAGGTGTTCGACATCGTGTACGTGGTGACCGCCGGCGGTCCGGGCGCCGCCACCAACACCTCCACCTACGAGATCCAGCGGACGGCGCTGGAGAGCTTCCAGGTGGGCACGGCCGCCGCCGAGACCCTGGTGTTCTCGGTGATGGTGGGCGCGGTCGCCACGATCGTCGCCCTGGTGCGGCGCCGGGCCGTGCGGGCCGAGCGGTGAGCCGCCGCCTGCTCACCGCGCTGCTGGCGCCGGTCGCGGTCCTCATGGCGGTGCCGCTGGTCTACATCGTGTCGCTGTCGCTGCGTTCCCGCGATGACGTGCTGAACGGGGGGCTGCTGCCCAGCGAGGTGTTCTGGCGCAACTGGCCCGACACGTTCGGCGCGATCGACCTGCCCCGCCATCTGGCCAACTCGTGGGTCGTGGCGGCGGGGGCGGTGGCGCTCACCCTGGCGATCGCGGTGCCGGCGGCGCACTACACCGCCCGTGCCCGGCGCAGCGGCGAGCGGCTGCTGTCGCTGGTGCTGGCCTCCTACTGCGCCCCGCCGGTGGTGGCCGTGCTGCCGCTGTTCTACCTGCTGCGCACCACGGGGCTGAACAACACGCTGGCGGGGCTGGTGCTGGTCACCGGGCTGGCGAACGTGCCGGTCGCGGTGTGGCTGCTGGACGGCTTCGTGCGCCGGGTGCCGCAGGAGATCGAGGAGGCGGCCTGGCTGGACGGGCTGGGCGGCTGGGGCGTGCTGCGGCACGTGATCGCTCCGCTGATCGCCCCCGGCATCGTGGCGTCCGGGCTGATCTGCTTCTTCCTGGGCTACAACGAGCTGCTGTTCGCGCTGAGCTTCGCCCAGGAGACCTCGGTGCAGACCCTTCCCGTCGCGCTGTCGCTGTTCCAGGGCGACCGCAACATTCAGTTCGGCCGGCAGGCGGTGGCCTCGATCGTCGGCGTCGCCCCCGTCTACGTGCTGGCCCTGCTGGCCCAGCGCCGGCTGGTGGCCGGGCTGTCCGCCGGCGCCGTGAAATGACCCCTTTCCATCGCAAGGAGCGCCCGTGAGCACGCCCCCCAAACGGATCTTCCTCAACGCCTTCGACATGAGCTGCGTCGGCCACCAGGCGCCCGGACTGTGGCGGCATCCCGACGACCAGGCGTACCGGTACACCGACCTGGACTACTGGATCGAGCTGGCGCGGCTGCTGGAGCGCGGCCGTTTCGACTCGCTGTTCCTGGCCGACGTGCTGGGCGCCTACGACGTCTACACCGGCTCCCGCGACCCGGCGCTGCGGCAGTCGACGCAGATCCCGCTGACCGATCCGCTGCTGGTCGTGTCGGCGATGGCGGCGGCCACGCGGCACCTGGGCTTCGGTGTCACGGTCTCGCTGACCTACGAGCAGCCGTACGCCCTGGCCCGCAAGTTCACCACGCTCGACCATCTGACCAAGGGCCGGATCGCCTGGAACGTCGTCACCTCGTACCTGGACAGCGCGGCGAGGAACCTGGGCCTGGAACGCCAGCTCGACCACGACGACCGTTACGCGGTGGCGGAGGAGTTCCTGGAGGTCTGCTACAAGCTGTGGGAGGGCTCGTGGGAGGAGGACGCCGTCGTGCGCGACGTGCAGCGCGGCGTCTACACCGACCCGGCCAAGGTCCACGACATCGGCCACAAGGGCCGGTACTTCCAGGTGCCGGGCGCCTTCCTCAGCGAGCCCTCACCGCAGCGCACCCCGGTCATCTACCAGGCGGGCGCGTCGGCTCCCGGGCGCGCGTTCGCGGCCCGGCACGCCGAGGGCGTGTTCATCAACGCCGTTACCAAGGAGGGGCTGCGCAGGCGCGTCGCGGACATCCGCGGCAGGGCCGCGCGGGAGGGCCGCGACCCGGACAGCGTGAAGATCTTCATCCTGTTCACCGCGATCACCGCCCCCACCGACGCCGAGGCCCGCGCCAAGTACGACGACTACCTGCGGCACTCCTCCTACGAGGGCGCGATGGCCCTGTACGGCGGATGGAGCGGACTGGACCTGTCGGAGTACGACCCCGACGAGCCGCTGGAGTACGTGCGGACGGACGCCGTCCACTCCGCGCTGGAGATCTTCACCACGATCGATCCGGACCGCCGCTGGACGCCCCGCGACATCGCCGAGTACCTGGCGGTCGGCGGCATCGGCCCGGTCGTCGCCGGCTCGCCCGCCACCGTGGCCGACGAGTTGGAGTCCTGGGTCGAGGAGACCGGGATCGACGGCTTCAACCTCGCCTACGCCGTGACTCCGGGCACCTTCGTGGACTTCGTCGACCTGGTCGTCCCGGAGCTGCGGCGGCGCGGGCGGGTGCCGGAGGAGTACGCGGGAAGCACCTTGCGCGAGAACCTGCTGGGCACCGGGGTGCGGCGGCTGCGCGAGGACCATCCGGGCGCCGGGTACCGCGGTCTGGGCAAATAGCCTATTAAAACAGTAGGATTAATCTGAATATTGCTTCGTCCCCCAGGGAGCGAGATGACCACCTTCGACGAAGCCGTGGCGCCCCCGGCCGCCGGCCGGGCGCATGTGATCCGTACCGACGAGGAGGCGGTCGAGACCGCCGCGCGGCTGGCCGCCGAGTTCGCGCCCGGCGCCGCCGAACGCGACGCGCGGCGGCTGCTGCCCCGTCCCCAGCTCGACCGGCTGTCCGACAGCGGGCTGCTGGCGATCACCGTGCCCCGCGAGTACGGCGGGGCCGACGTGCGCGCCGACACCCTCGCGGAGGTCTACCGGCTGCTGGCCGAGGCCGACCCCAACATCGCACAGATTCCGCAGAGCCATGTCGTCTACCTGCGCGTCCTGGCCCAGCAGGGGGACGCGCGCCAGCGCGAGTACTTCTTCGGCGAGGCACTGGCGGGCCGGCGCTTCGGCAACGCGCAGTCGGAGGCGGGCACCAGGCACGTCCAGGACTACCGGACCCGGCTCGTTCCCGACGGCAACGGCGGCGGCTACCGGCTGACCGGCGAGAAGCACTACTGCACCGGCGCGCTGTTCGCGCACTGGGTGCCGGTGCTCGCCCAGCTCGACGTGCCGGGCGAGGGCGACCGGCTGCACGTCGCCTACGTGCCGAGGGGCGCCCCCGGGCTGAAGGTCGTCGACGACTGGTCGGGCATGGGCCAGCGCACCACCGCCAGCGGCACGGTACGGCTCCAGGACGTCTGGGTCCCCGCCGAGCGGGTCGTGCCGCACCACCTGACCTTCACCGGCCCGCAGATCCACGGCTCGTACGCGCAACTGCTGCACACGGCCATCGACGTGGGCATCGCGGGCGGCGCGCTGCGTGAGGCGGCCGAGTTCGTGCGGACCAAGTCCCGTCCCTGGTTCGAGAGCGGAGTCTCGACGGCGGCCGAGGACCCGCTGCTCGTCCAGCGGTTCGGCGAGCTGGCGATCGCCGAGCGGTCGGCGCGGGCGCTGCTGGCCGAGGCGGGCCGGGCGGTGGAGGTCGCCCGGCACACGCTCACCGAGGAGGCCACCGCCGCCGCGTCGATCGCGGTCGCCACCGCCAAGGCGGTCGCCGACCGGGCCTGTGTGGAGATCTCCAGCGCGCTGTTCGAGGTGTCGGGCACCCGCTCCAGCCTGGAGGGCCTCAACCTCCACCGGCACTGGCGCAACGCGCGCACCCACACCCTGCACGACCCGGTCCGCTGGAAGGTCCAGCACATCGGCCGCTACACGCTCAACGGCACGCCGCCGCCCCGGCACGGCGTGATCTGACCGGGGAGGGGCGGGCGCGGCATGGCGTCACGGGCACAATTCTCTAGTAATCCTATAGGAAATATTGACAGTGTGCGGAGGGCGTGTTTGCATCGTGATGTGCGAGTTCAGCCCCTGCTCACCCGCCGCCGGCACGTCGACCTCGTCCGGGTCGCGGCGAGCCGCTGTCGCCGTCCCCGCTGAACGACCCGCCTCCGTTCACGGCGCGCCACCCGGGAACCGCCCGGCGACCCCGCGCCCGCACCGTCCCGGACCCGCGTCGCGCCCCGCATGGGGCGGACGCGTCCGGCCCTGTCCGACGACGCCCTCTTCGACGATGTGGAGTGCACGCCCATGTCCGAAACGCCCGACCCGGCGGCCGAACCCCTGAAGTTCGCCTACTGGGTGCCCAACGTCAGCGGCGGCCTGGTGGTCAGCGAGATCGAGCAGCGCACCGACTGGAGCTACGACTACAACCGTCGGCTGGCCGTGCTCGCCGAGGACAACGGCTTCGACTACGCCCTCACCCAGGTGCGGTACATGGCCAGCTACGGGGCCGACAAACAGCACGAGTCCACGAGCTTCAGCCTCGCGCTGCTGCTGGCCACCCGGCGGCTCAAGGTGATCGCCGCCGTCCACCCCGGCCTGTGGCACCCCGGCGTGCTCGCCAAGCTCGGCGCCACCGCCGACCACCTGTCGGGCGGCCGGTTCGCGGTGAACGTGGTCAGCGGCTGGTTCAAGGGCGAGTTCACCGCCCTCGGCGAGCCCTGGCTGGAGCACGACGAGCGCTACCGCCGATCCGAGGAGTTCATCCGTGCCCTCAAGGCCATCTGGACCACCGACCACGCCGAACTCGCCGGCGACTTCTACCGGGTCCGCGACTTCACCCTCAAGCCCAAGCCGCTGCAGAGCCCGCACCCGGAGATCTTCCAGGGCGGCAACTCCACCGCCGCCCGCCAGATGGCCGGTCGCGTGTCGGACTGGTACTTCATGAACGGCAAGGACTTCGACGGCGTCACCGAGCAGATCGCCGAGGTCTCCTCCGTCGCGGCCACGCACGGCCGCCGGGTGCGCTTCGGGCTCAACGGCTTCGTGGTCGCCCGCGACACCGAGGCCGAGGCCCGCGAGGTGCTCCGCGAGATCGTCGCCAAGGCCGACCGGGAGGCCGTCGACGGCTTCGGCGCCGCCGTCAAGCAGGCCGGGCAGTCCACCGCCGACGGCAAGGGCATGTGGCAGGACTCGGAGTTCACCGACCTCGTCCAGTACAACGACGGCTTCCGCACCGGGCTCGTCGGCACCCCCGAGCAGGTCGCCCGGCGCATCGTCGAGTACAAGAAGCGCGGCGTGCACCTGCTGCTGCTCGGCTTCCTGCACTACCTGGAGGACGTGGAGTACTTCGGCACCCGTGTGCTGCCCATCGTCCGCGAACTGGAGGCCGAGGTCCTCGCCGGCGCCGCCTGACCTCCGGCGTTCCGCCTCGAAACGAACGGCCGGACGCCTCCCGCCCACCGTGCCCGTCCGGCACGGCGAGCACCCCGCACAGACCCTCATGAGGAGAGCCATGACCACCGCAGAGATCAGCGGGCCGGACTGGTCCACCCGCGAGACGCCCCGCACCCCCGAAGAGTGGATCGCCCGCGCCGGCGAGGTGGCCGCCATCCTGGCCTCGGACGCCGTGGAACGTGACAGGGCCGCCGCCACCCCGTACGCCGAGGTCCGGCTGCTCAAGGACTCCGGGCTGGTCACCCTGCTCGGCCCGGCCGAGCACGGCGGCGGCGGGCAGAACTGGCCGACCGCCTACCGGGTGGTCCGCGAGGTCGCCAAGGCCGACGGCTCCATCGGCCAGCTGCTCGGCTACCACTACCTGTGGAACTGGGCGGCCCGCCTGGTCGGCACCCGCGAGCAGTGGGAGCACGTCGAGGCCGAGGCCGCCCGCAACAGGTGGTTCTTCGGCGGCGCCGTCAACCCCCGCGACGACGACGTGGTGATCCGCGACGAGGGCGACACGCTCGTCTTCAACGGCCGCAAGTCGTTCTCCACCGGCAGCAAGGTCTCGGACGTGACCGTGCTCGAAGGGGTCCTGGAGGGCACCGACAAGCACGTTTTCGCCATCGTCCCGTCCGGCGACCCGGGCCTGACCTTCCACGACGACTGGGACAACATCGGCCAGCGGCTCACCGAGAGCGGCAGCGTCACCATCTCCGACGTGCGGGTGCCGTGGCGCGATGCCGCCGGGTACGTCGACAAGGAGTTCCAGCCGCGCGTCTACAACACCCTCAACGTCCCGACGATCCAGCTGGTGTTCGTCAACTTCTACCTGGGCATCGCCCGGGGGGCGCTGGAGACCGCCATCGCCTACACCCGCAGCCGCACGCGGCCGTGGCTGCACGGCGGCCACGAGCGCGCGGTCGACGAGCCGTACATCATCGACATCTACGGCGACCTCAGCGCCGCGCTGTGGTCCGCCGAGGCGCTGGCCGACCAGGTCGCCGAGGAGGGGCTGTGGTTCCACGAGCACCCCGACGAGGTCACCGAGCGGCTGCGCGGCGAGCACGAGGTGCGGGTGGCGGCGGCCAAGGTCCAGGCCACCGAGGTCGCCCTGGAGGTGGCCGGCCGGATCTTCGAGGCCACGGGCGCCCGGTCCACGACCTCCCGCGAGGGACTGGACCGCTTCTGGCGCAACGTCCGCACCCACACCCTGCACGACCCGGTGGCCTACAAGCGCCGTGAGATCGGGGTCTACCTGCTGCAGGACAAGCTGCCCGAACCCACCTGGTACTCCTGACCCGCCGCGGGGCCGCCTCCGACGCGGCGGCGGCCCCGCGGCGTCCCGTTTCCGACTGCCGGCGGTTCCGCGAAAGGACGTGTGGTGATGACCGAACTGCTGCCCGACCAGGTGATCGACGAGGACCGGTTCCGCCGCGCGCTGGCGCTGCACGCCGCCGGGGTCGTGGTGGTCACCGCGACCTCCGGCGGCGCCCCGGCCGGGCTCACCGCGACCTCCTTCTCCTCGGTGAGCCTGGCCCCGCCGCTGGTGTCGTTCTACGTGGCCCACACCTCCACCACCTGGCCGTCGCTGCGCGCGGCACAGCGGTTCGCGGTGAACATCCTGTCGTCCGGCCAAGCTGACCTCGCGACCCGCTTCGCGCTGCGCGGCGTCGACCGCTTCGCCGCCCCCACCCGCTGGCGCCCGGCCGCCGACGGCACCCCGCTGCTGGAGGGCGTGTGCGCGCACCTGCTGTGCACCCCGCACACCACCATCGACATCGGCGACCACGTGCTGGTCGTCGGCCGGGTGACCGGTGTCGAGGTCCGCGATCCCGGCGACCCCCTGCTCTACCACCGGGGCCGCTTCGGCGACTTCCACCCGCAGACCCCCTGACCGGGGCGGCGGCCGTCGGCAAAATTCTTTAGTATTCATGCATGGTTGATAGAGATCCCGGTCTGCCGTTTCCTCCGCCGCGGCCGGAGCGCTCCCGGCTCGTCGTCGCGCCGCCGCAGGACGCGCCGGGGTACTGGGCGGGCGCGCCGAGCGCCTGCCTGGTGGACGGGACGACCTACCTGGCCTACCGGCTGCGCCGGCCGATCGGGGCGGGCCGCGGGTACGCGGTGGTGGTGGCCCGGTCCCAGGACGGCGAGCGGTTCGAGACCCTCGCGGTCATCGACAAGGACCGGATGTCGGCCGAGTCGCTGGAGCGCCCCGCGCTGGTGGTGACCGAGGACGGGGCCTTCCGGCTGTACGTCAGCTGCGCCACGCCCGGTACCAAGCACTGGCGGGTGGAGGTGCTGGAGGCCGCCGACCCCGCGGCGTTCGACCCGGTGCGCAGCAACGTCGTGCTGCCCGGCAGCCGGCTCGTGGGGGTGAAGGACCCGGTGATCCGCCACGACGGGGACAAGTGGCACCTGTGGGCCTCCTGCCACCCGCTGGCCGACCCCGACGAGGCCGACCAGATGGTCACCGACTACGCCACCAGCGCCAACGGGCTGGAGTGGGTCTGGCAGGGCACCGTGCTGACCGGACGCCCGGGACGCTGGGACGCCCGGGGCGTCCGGGTCTCGACCGTGATCCCGCACGAGGGGCGCACCGTCGCCTTCTACGACGGGCGGGCCAGCGCCGCCGAGAACTACGAGGAGCGCACCGGTGTGGCCGTGGGGCAGGGATACTCGGTGCTGGTCCCGCAGGGGGAGGAGCCCTTGGGGGCCTCCCCCCATGCCGGTGGCGGCCTGCGCTACCTCGACGCGGTACGGGTGCCGGGGGAGGGCTGGCGGGTCTACTACGAGGTGACCCGCGCCGACGGGGCGCACGAGCTGCGCACCGAGTTTCACCCGACCTTGAGCCAGTCGGCGCAGTCCCAGCCGGTGAGCTCCTGAAACAGCGCGATGTCGTCCTCGAAGTAGGGCAGCAGCCGTTCGCGTTGCTCAGGGGCGGGCGGCCGGCGCAGGCGCGGATCCCGCTGGAGCAGGGACAGGAAGGGGCGCCGCGCCGTCTGCCGGACGGCCTCCGGCATGTACCTGCCGAGTGAGGCCCCGCCGCGCAGCAGCACCTGCAACGCCCGGTTGGCGGGGGAGTCGGAGACGTGCCGGGTCACGTTCTCCGCCGGGATCGTGCTGATCAGTCCGGTCTCCACGCCGAGGAATGCGCAGATCCGGTCGAGCGTGGCGCGGGGGGTGTCGCGCACCTCTCGGTAGCGCAGCAGGAGCACCTGCTCGCGGGGGAACAGCTTGAACAGGTGCTGGAGTTGTTCCCCGTACCTGCCCAGGCCGGTGTAGCGCCAGAAGGCCGCCCACCCGGCCCGCACCCGCTGCTCCTCGGCGGCGCACGCCTCGACCACGTCGCCGATCGGCTCCAGCCCCGCCGACCACAGGTGCGCCCAGTTGGAGTGGGCGCGCTCCACCGGGTCCCGCAGCACCGCGATCAGCCGGACGTCGGGGATCAGCCGCCGGATCCTGAGCTGCGCCTCAAGGTCATGCAGGTAGAAGGGGGTGCTCTCGCCGCACAGCGCGCCCGGGGGAGCGCCGTCGAAGAGGGCTTCGTAGTCGGCCCGCCGCCAGACGTGCTCCCGGTAGGTCTGCGCGTCGCCGGGACCGCCCCGGGTGGGCGGCGGCCCGTCCGTCAGGAAGAACTTGGGCTCCTTGACCGGCGACATGAACAGCCGCGGATGCCGGGCCAGCCCGCTGTGCAACGCCGTCGTGCCCGCCTTGGGCGCGCCGATGACCAGGACGTCGGGCAACGCCATGCCCACCTCCATTTTTAGGCAAAACCTACCTATAATATAGGTATTATGAGGCGATCTCACCAGTCCGCTGCGGAGTCGGCGGTCCTGGGCGTAGCCTTCCGCACAGCGGGCCGTGTGATGCCCGCGGCCGGTGGACGACATGGCATGAATCCGGTAATAATCTACTTTTCTGGTCTGTTTTCCTCTCTGATGTGCCGTGCTGGCCGCGCAGGTCCCGAGCGAAGGGAACGGGTGATGGAGGAGCGCGATCATCTCGGTCCGGAGCGGCCGTGATGGGCCGGTACGCCTGCTGTCCGGCGCCCACCGTGACGGCCGTCGCCGCACGGGCGGGCTTCCTCGCGGCGGAGTTCGGCCCGGACGGACCGCCGGTCCCCACGCCGCGGGATCCGGTGCCGTGGGGTCCGGGCGGCCACCCCGGACCGGGGACGGCGGGACTGATCCAGGAGAGCGGGAACGTTCCAGCTCTGCGGGCCCGCGCGCACGGCGCCCCCACCCGGCTGGTGGCGATCTCCTGGGCGGACGAGTACCAGGCCGTGCTGGCCCGCCCGGACTCGGGCATCGGCGGCCCGGCCGACCTCGCCGGCCGCACCGTCGGCGTGCCCGGCTCACCGGGACGCCGGGCGGGCCTGGCGGGCGTGACGGCCCTGCGCGGCTTCGACCGCGCACTGCGCCTGGCCGGACTCGGCCTGGACGACGTGCGCGTACGGACGCTCCCGGACCGTACCGGCGACGGGCTCGGCGTGGAGGACGAACCCGGCGTCGATGACCACGGACCGGCCGCCGCCGCGCTCGCCGACGGAACGGTCGACGCGATCTGGGTCAGGGGGACCGCAGGACTCGCGGTGCGGCGCGCGCTGCGGGCGGTCGAGGTCGCCGCACTCGGCGACCACCCGGACCCGTTCATCCGCGTCAACAACGGGACGCCGCGCGCCCTCACGGTGCACGCCGCCCTGCTGGCCGACCAGCCCGAACTGGTGGCCCGCCACCTGGCGGCACTGCTGCGCGCGGCGCGCTGGACCCGGGCGGGAGGCGCCGAGGTGGCCCAGGTCATGGCCGCGGAGACCGGCGACCCCGCCTACGTCCACCGGCCGCGCACCGACTTCGCCCCCGACCTGACCGGCGAGCACCTGGCCGTGCTCGCCGCCCAGAGCGCCTTCCTGGAACTGCACGGCTTCATCAACGCCCACGTCGACCTGGGCTGCTGGACGGACCCCCGCCCGCTGCAACGAGCCTGGGAACTGGCCGCCGACCCCTTCCCCATGCCGGACCGGTGCCGAACGGGAACCTGACCCGTCCCACCCGCCGGCCCGCGCGTGGCCGACGGCGTCAGGGGCGGCCCGCCACGACCAGGGACGGGCGAAGTCTTCTGCACGTGGCCACCGGCGGGCGCGTGGTGCGGTGACGGCTCACTGGGGCGGTGCCACCAGGCCCGTCTCGTAGGCGATGATCACCAGTTGTACCCGGTCGCGGGCATCGAGCTTGGCGAGCAGCCGGGTCAGGTAGGTCTTGGCGGTGGCGACGCTGATGCACAGCTCCCCGGCGATCTCGGCGTTGGACAGACCCCTGCCGACCAGGGTCAGCACCTCGCGTTCCCGGTCGGTGACGGCGTCGAGCCGGGCCCGTCGCGCCGGCGCCGGTGCGGGGCGGCCGGCGAAGTCCTTGATGAGCCGGCGGGTGACGCCGGGGGCGAGCAGGGCGTCCCCGGCGGCGACGATCCGCACCGCGGCGAGGATGTCCTCCAGGGCCATGTCCTTGACGAGGAAGCCGGACGCCCCGGCGCGCAGCGCCCCGTAGACGTGGTCGTCGTCATCGAAGGTCGTCAGGACGACGACGCGCGTGGCGCCGGTGCCCGTGGTGATCCGCCGGGTGGCCTCGATACCGTCCATGCCGGGCATCCGGAGGTCCATCACCACGACGTCGGGGGCGAGTTCCTCGGTCAGCCGGACCGCTTCGGCGCCGTTGCCGGCCTCGCCCACGACCTCCACGTCGGCGGCGTCGGTGATGACCATCTGCAGGGCGGCGCGGACGAGGGGCTGGTCGTCGGCGAGTACGACGCGGACGGTCATCGGGCCCCGGCCTTCGCTTCCGGCTCAGGCGCCGCCGCTTCCGGCAGGGGGAGCCGGGCCGTGACCAGGAAGCCGCCCTGGGGCTGCGGGCCTGCGGTGAAGTCGCCGTGCAGGAGTGCGACCCGCTCGCGCATACCGGCCAGCCCGTATCCGGTGTCCGTGCCGGTGCCGCCGCCCCTTCCGTGGTCGCGGACCTCGATGACGAGCGCGTCCTCGCGGTGGCCGATGCTCACGCGGCAGGAGCCGGCACCCGAGTGCCGTACGACATTGGTCACCGACTCCTGGACGATCCGGAAGGCCGCCAGGTCGATGTCCGGAGGCAGCGGACGGTGCCTGCCCTCCCAGTGCACCTCCACGCGGACACCGGCGGCCGTGGTCGTCGCGGCGAGCCGTGCCACGTCCGCCAGGCCGGTGGTCGGGTGCGGAGGCGTTCGCCGCCCGTCCTGGTCGGCCTCGCGCAGCGCGCCGAGCATCCGCCGCAGCCCGGACAGCGTCTCACGGCCCGTTCTCTCCACGGTGAGCATGGCCTCGCGGGCCCGGGCCGGCTGGGTTTCCATGACCCGGGCGGCGGCGCCGGCCTGTAGGGCGATGATGCCGATGCTGTGGGCGACCGTGTCGTGCATCTCGCGGGCGATGCGCAGCCGCTCGGCGGTGACGGCCTGGGCGGCGGCCTGGGCGTGCAGTTCCTCGGTGTGGACGCGGGCCTGGGCCACCGAGTTGCCGATGAGCCAGGCGATGACCACGGTCAGGGACACGTACGGCTCCGGGGCGGTGCCCGAGCCGTACCCCGTGACCTCTCTGAGGACGAAACAACCGGCGAGCACCCCGAGCGCCCCGGCGGCTGCGGCGAGCGAGTCGCGCCGGGGCCGGGTGGCCGCGACGTAGCAGAGGGCGACATCCACTCCCAGGAACTGCAGGGGCGGGATCTCGTCCTGGCGCCAGGCCAGCGTTGAGACGACCGTGCCGGCCACCAGCAGGCCGTAGGCCGGCAGCGTCCTGCGGCGCAGCAGTGCGCTGCCGGCCAGGACCATCACAAAGGCGCAGGCGAGCAGTGCCTTGGCCGTGAAGGAGTCCAGGCCGTCACGGGGATAGTCGAGCGAGTAACGGTGCCGCGGCGGCATCAGGACGTACTGGACGATGGGCTCCACCGCCGCCGTGAACCACGCCAGCGCCGCCCATAGGCCCGGCGGTATCCGTTTGAGCAGGGGCGGTGAAGCGGACATGCCGCGATCGTAACCACGTGTCCGCAGACCGGTCGTCGGCCTGAGGCTGTACAACCGGGGTCGACACCCGCGCCCGGCGATTGTCGGCGGTGGTCCGACGACGAACGGGGCCGCCCACCGGCACCGTTGGCCCATGATTGAAGTCAGCGGACTCACCAAGCGCTACGGCGGCACGACGGCCGTCAAGGACCTGACCTTCACCGTGCGCCCCGGCCAGGTGACCGGGTTCCTCGGGCCGAACGGCGCCGGTAAGAGCACCACCCTGCGGCTGATCCTCGGCCTGCACGAGCCCACCGGCGGCACGGTCACCGTCGACGGCCGTCCCTTCCGGGACCGTCCTCGCGGTCTGCGTCATGTCGGCTCGCTGCTCGACGCGCACGACGTGCACGGCGGGCGTACGGCGGCGGCGCATCTGTTCGCGCTGGCCCGAAGCAACCGCATCCCGCGGAGCCGGGTGGGGGAGGTGCTGCGGGAGGTCGGTCTCGCCGAGGTGGCCCGGCGCCGCATCGGCGGATTCTCCCTCGGCATGAAGCAGCGGCTGGGCATCGCCGCCGCCCTGCTCGGCGACCCGCCGGTGCTGCTGTTCGACGAACCGCTCAACGGCCTGGACCCCGGTGGCGTGAAGTGGGTGCGCGACCTGTTCCGGCGGCTGGCCGACGAGGGGCGCACCGTGTTCGTCTCCAGCCATCTGATGTCGGAGATGGAGCACACCGCCGACCAGTTGATCGTCATCGGCCGCGGTGAGCTGATCGCGGCCGAGAGCCTCGCGGAGTTCTCGGCGCGCGGCACCCGGCAGAACGTCACCGTGGGAACGCCCGCCGCCGTCGTCCTCGCGGACCTGCTGACGGCCGAGGGAGCGGCCGTGCGCGCGGAGGGCGAACTGCTCACCGTGACCGGCCTGACCGCGGCCCGAATCGGTGAGATCGCCCTGGAGCACCGCATCCCGCTGCGCCACCTCGACACCCGATCCGCCTCGCTGGAGGAGGCGTTCATGGAACTCACCGCCGACAGCGCCCAGTACCTCGCAGGAGGGTCCCGATGACCGCTCAACTCGCCGGTGAGCTCCGCGTCACCGAGCCCCGTGCCCGCTTCCGCGACCTGGCCGCCGCCGAGTGGATCAAGCTCCGGTCGCTGCGCTCGACCTGGATCGCCTACGGAGTCACCGCGCTGACCGTCATCGCGATCAACGTGGGCACCGCCTACGACACCTACAACCACTGGAGGGAACAGGGCGCCGCCGACCGGGCCGCCTTCGTCCGCGACGGGATCCCGCTGCAGGAGGCCTTCACCATCAACGCCGCCGCCATCATGGCGCTCGCCCTCGGCGTCCTCGGCGCCCTCATGATCATCGGCGAGTACGCCACCGGCGGCATCCGCACGACGTTCGCGGCCGTCCCGGCCCGCCGTTCGGTGATGGCGGCCAAGGCGGTCGTCCTCACGGTGTTCACGACCGTTTTCGGCGCGTTCGTCGTGGGCATCTCCTTCGGTCTGACCCAGGCGATCCTGGGCAGCCGGGGCGTGGGCGTCTCCATCGGTCACCCGGGCGCCCTGCGCGTCGTCCTCGCCTCCACCCTCCTGGCGCCGGTGTGCGCGCTCGCCGGCCTGGCGCTGGGCACCGTCATCCGGCAGACCGCGCCGACCATGGTCGCCTCGGCGCTGGTCGTCATCGTGCTGCCCACGATCATCACCGACGGCCGCCACTGGTCGGCGGTCGTCGGCCACGCCCTGCCCTTCCAGGCGTGGCTCCGGCTGGTGACGGTCGACCCCGCCCCGACCCGCTTCCCCTGGACGACCGGCGGAGCCTGGACCGTCTACGCGGTGTGGACCCTGGCCGCAGCCGCGCTCGCCATCATCGCCGTCCACCGGCGCGACCAATGAGCCGAGCCGTGGCACCCGGGCGATTGTTGCTGATTCGCATCAGTTAAGACCGATTTATTCCTTATGTCACTGTGTGGGGTGATCTTCGATCTGTCGCCCTCCCGGCCCGCTCAGGGCCCCCGCTTCCCTGACCGGGGTGGCGGCAGAAGGGTTCCCCGCCGATGCGACGACTGCTGTCCGCAGGCGCCCTGGCCGTGGTCCTCACCATCGTCCTGGCCCCCGCGGCGTCCGCGACGCCCCCGAACATCCCGTCCGCCTCGACCGCCGCCTCCCGCCTGGCCGCCCTGACCGTACGGGCCGAGTCCAACCACTCCTCCTACAACCGCGACCTGTTCCCGCACTGGATCACCATCTCCGGCACCTGCAACACCCGCGAGACCGTTCTCAAGCGCGACGGCTCCGGCGTGGTCACCGACTCCGGTTGCGCCGCGACCTCCGGCTCCTGGTACTCCCCGTACGACGGCGCCACCTGGCGCGCCGCCTCCGACGTCGACATCGACCACATGGTCCCGCTGGCCGAGGCCTGGTCGTCCGGCGCTTACGCCTGGACGACCTCCCAGCGCCAGTCCTACGCCAACGACCTCGGCGGTCCCGAACTGTGGGCCGTCACCGACAACGTCAACCAGGCCAAGGGCGACAAGGACCCGGCCGAGTGGCAGCCCCCGCTGGCCTCCTTCCGCTGCACCTACGCCCGAGCCTGGATCCAGGTGAAGTGGTACTGGAACCTCTCGGTCGACTCCGCCGAGAAGTCCGCCCTCACCGCCATGCTCAACACCTGCTGATCCCCGCGCGTCCCGCCGACCGGCCGCCGTTCCGCCCCCATTGACGGCGGCCGCGTCGTAGGGTCGGAGAATGGCGGAAATGGTCGTTGACGCCCGGGATGTAGGGGTCGAGCTGGGTGGCGGCCGGGTTTTTGCCGGCGTGGGGCTTCGGGTGGACCGGGGCGACATCGTGGCCGTGGTCGGGGAGAACGGGGCGGGCAAGTCGACGTTGCTGCGGTGCCTGGCGGGGCTTCAGCCCGGGGTGTCGGGACAGGTCGTCGTCTTCGCCCGGCCTCCGGCGGACGAGCCGGGGTTCTGGCGCGACGTCGCTCTCGTGGGAGACGAGCCGGCGTGGTATCCGGGGCTGACGGTGCGCGAGCATCTGGAGCTGATGCCCGCGGTGCACGGCGCGGCGCGGATGGGGGTCGACGCGGCGCTGGAGACGTTCGGCCTGGCCGGGCAGGGTGACAGGGCGCCGCTGGCGCTGTCGACGGGTCAGCGACAGCGGCTGTTGCTGGCCATGGCGCTGATCCGGCCGAGCCGGTTGCTGCTGCTGGACGAGCCCGAACGCGGGCTCGACCCGGCGTTCCGGGAGCGGCTGGCGGCGAGCCTGTGCGAGTACGCGGAGGAAGGCGGCACAGTGGTGATGGCAACGCACGACCTGCAACTCGCGGAGTCCACCCGCGCCCGTCGGCTGACGTTGCAGACCTCATGAAGACCTGGACGGATCGGTACTGCACCGCGTTCGGGATCGCCGTGGCGCTGGTGCTGCTGGCCCCGGCGCTGGACGAGGTACTGGCCGGCCTCACGAGACAGGTCGATCCGTCCCGGATGGGCGCGGGCGTCGCCCTGGCCGCACTGGCCTACGCGGGCTACCTCGTGCTGGCCCGCACGTTCGGTCCCGTCGCCGTCTCGGCCGCCGACGCGGCATGGCTGCTGCTCTCGCCGCTGCCCCGTCGCGGGGTGCTCAGGAAGACGGTCGGGATCCTGCTCGCGGTCGCGCTGCTGACCGGGCTGGCCCTGGGCGTGGGGCTGCTGTCCGCCCTCGGCGCCCCCGACCCGTTCATGGTGCGGCTGCTCACCGCGGGCGTGCTGGGGATCTCGGCGACCACCGGCGGGATGGCGGTGGCGGTGCTGGCGCAGGCCTCCCAGTCCTGGGACACATGGCTGCTGGCAATGATCATCGCCGTGGTGGTGCTGGCCGTGCTCGCGGCGGTGCTGGGCGGCGGTCCGTGGCGGCCGCTGCTGTCCGCCGTCGCCGGGGCGCCCGCCTGCGTGGGCTCGGCCGTCGCGGTCGTGGCGGCCACCGCGACCGCCGTGCTGGTGCGGCTGGCGTGGGCGGCGCTCGAACGCGTCCCCGCGCGCAGCATCCTGGCCGCCTCCACGCGTACCGGGCAGGTGGTCACCGCGACGGTCCTGCTGGACCCCGGCACGCTGACCTGGATCGCCGAGGACGAGCACTGGCGCCGTCGCCGCCTGCGATCACGGCCGCTGCCGCGGCGGCTCCCCGCCCCGCTGGCGCCGGCCTGGCCCGACTGGCGCCGAGCGGCCCGGCGTCCGGGCCGCTCGGCGCTGCTGCTGGCGAGTGCCGCACTGCCCGCCCTGGCCGCACGGGCCGGGGGCGGTCTCACCCCGGTCGTCCTGACCGTGCTGGCCGCCGGAGCGCTCATCACCGCCGCGGCCTGCACGGCGGGGGTGCGCCGCGACAGGAACGACCCGAGCCTGGCGCGGCTGTCCGGCATCGGCGCCCGGCCCGCATTGGCGGCACGCGCGCTGCTGCCCGCGCTGGCAGGCGGCGGCTGGCTCGCCCTCGCGCTGACCGGGCTCGTCGCAACCGGAGCCCTGAGCGCCGGCCCGTGGTGGCTGTTCGGCCTGGTGGCCGCACCCGCTCTGGCCGTCGGCGCCCTGCGGATGGCACGGCGTGGCCCGGTGGACCATTCGCTTCCGCCCATCCCCACCCCCTTCGGCGTCATGTTCACCGGTCCGGTCCTCTGGGCCCTGACCGGCGCTGACCTGGCCGCACTCGGCTGCGCACCCGCCTTGATGGCCCTGGGCGCCCAGCCCCCCGACCTCGGCTCCTACCTGCTCGCCCAAGCATTGACCGGGACGGGCGTGGCGGCGGTATTCCTGCTCCGCCGGAGATCTCACTGAGCCACCGGACCGAGGCCACCGCCGAGACCGCTCTCTGCTGCTCGGTCATGGGCGAGCGACCGAGGTGACGGCCGAGCCGGGGCGCTGAGACCGGGCACGCTGCGGGCGGCGTCGTGGGGGACGAGGCGGGCCGGTCCTGCGGTAGGTTCCGCCTCGACATCGCCAAGCGCGCCGGTATCAGCTACACCCGGCACCTGACCACGACCACCGCGGCCCGGGCGCCTCAGGCCCGCTCCGGCTGACGCCGTTCCGTATCCGCCGTCGCGACGGACGGCAGGAGCCGACCTGAGGTGTCCGGCCTTCGGGAGCGGAGGCCGCCGGCGAGGACCGTTTCCAGGACGGGCAGGGCGCGGGTGGCCTGTCTGGCCCGGATGATGAGATCCCAGGCGGGTTCGAACTTCTTCCAGCCGCCCGCGTAGGCGGCGTGGCGGGCTTTGCCCGCCAGGGTGGGTTTGGTGGCGGCACCGCGCAGGATCGAGCCCCAGCGGTAGAAGTCGCGGTAGGCGCGCCAGTAGCCGTCTTCAAGCTGGCGGGCGGTCATCCGGGCGGGCTTGAAGACGACGGTACGGGTGTCGTAGCGGTCCCAGTCGGAGTGCAGGAGCCGGCCGGCCTTGGCCATCCGGTCGTAGAGCCGGGTGCCGGGGTAGGGCGTGAGGATGTGGAAGGTCGCGGTCTCCACGCCGTGGCCGATCGCCCACTCGACGGTGCGGTCGAACACGCTCGGGTCGTCGTGGTCCATGCCGAAGACGAAGCTGCCGTTGACCATCACCCCGTGGTCGTGCAGCCGCCGGATCACCGCGCCGTAGTCCCGGTCGATGTTCTGCCACTTGCGCTGCTCGGCGAGGTTGCCGGCGTTGACCGTCTCGAAGCCGACGAACAGGCTGCGCAGCCCGGACTCGACGGCCTTCTCCAGCAGCCCGGGACGCAGCACCGCCTGCACCGTTCCGGCCGCCTGCCACAGCCGTCCCATCCCGCGCATCCCGTCGAACAGGGCGGTGGCGAAGCGGGCGTTGCCGAACAGGTGGTCGTCCAGGAAGTACAGGTGACGCCCGGGCAGCCGGTCGATCTCGGCCAGCGCCGCGTCCACGGTCTGGGTGTAGAACGACTTGCCGCCCTCGAAGAACGCCTCCTTGTAGCAGAAGTCGCACACGTGCGGGCAGCCGCGCGAGACCACGATCGAGTTCGGCACCAGATACCGGTGCCGCTCGATCAGGTCACGGCGGATCGGGGGCAGCCCGGCCAGGGTGCGTTCGGTGGAGTCGTACCGGGGCGCCGGCTGCCCGGCGCGCAGGTCGGCCAGGAAACGCGGCCAGGTGTCCTCGCCCGGCCCGCAGAAGATCGTGTCGGCGTGCTGGGCGGCCTCCTCCGGCAGCGAGGTTACGTGCAGGCCGCCCAGGCAGACGTGGGCGCCCTTGGCCCGGTAGTGGTCGGCCAGCTCGTACGCCCGGCGCGCGGAGGTGATGTAGACCTGGATCACCACCAGGTCGGGTTCGTCGGAGGTGTCCACCCGCTGCACGTGCTCGTCGGTGATGGTCACCTCGTCGCCGGGGTCCAGATAGCCCGCCAGGGTGGCCAGCCCGAGCGGCGGGAACAGCGAGTACTTGATCGGGCGGAAGAACGGGGACGTGGCCTCGGTCAGCGCGGGCAAGATCATTTTTACCTGCATGGGCTCCTCCAGGTCGTTCCATGACTTGGATACCGCCCGGCCGTTCGCCGATGGCGGGGGCCGGGTGCGGGTTGTGTGAAGAGCCTGTGAAGGCCGGTCCGCGTCCGGGACGAGGGTCGCGGCGGGGGCGAGGGTTGCGGGGCGAGGCCGCCCCGCCGGTGCCGGCGAGGCGGCTCGTGCCCGGGGTGGGCGTTCCGGTCGGGGCGGTGGGTGCCGCCGGTCAGCCCGTGGCCGGGATGAGCGCCCGGATCCGGCAGCCGCGCGCCGCGTCGACCACCTCGATGCGCCCGCCGTGCAGGTCCACCGCCCAGCGGGCGATCGCCAAACCAAGGCCGGTGCCGCCGTCGGAGCCGTGGTCGCCGCGGGAGAAACGCTCGAACACCCGGTCCCGTTCACCCGGCGGGATGCCCGGCCCGTCGTCGGCGACCTCCAGGACCAGACCGGCGCGTGAGGCCCGCGCGGTGACCGTGACGGTGCCCCGGCCGTGCCGGGCGGCGTTGTCCAGCAGGTTGGCCACGACCTGGTGCAGCCGGTCCCGGTCGGCCCGTACGGTCAGGCCGGGCGGGGCCTCGACGGTGAAACGGACCTGAGGGTGCGCGGTCCGCGCCTGGTCCACCGCGTCCGACAGGAACGGCCGGACGGCGAACGGGGAGCGGTGCAATGGCTCACCGCCCCCGTCCACGCGGGACAGGTCGAGCAGCTGTGCGACCAGGCGCCCGAGCCGCTCGGTCTGGTCCAGCGCGACCTGCAGCGTCTCCCGCCGGACCGGCGTCACCCCGTCGGCGATGTTCTCCAGCTGGGCGTGCAGGGCGCTGATCGGCGTCCGCAGCTCGTGGGAGACGTTGGCGATGAAGTCGCGTCGCCGCCGGTCCACCTCGGCCAGATCATCGGCCATGGCGTTGAAGGCGCGGGCGAGGTCGCCGACCTCGTCGCGGGAACTCGCCCGTACCCGCCGGTCGTAACGCCCCCGCGCCATCTCCCGGGCCACCGCGGTCATATCGCGCAGCGGCGACGTCATGCCGTGGGCCAGGACCTGGGTGACCACGAGGGAGAGCAGCACGGCGAACGGGAAGGCGTGCCGCCCCCGGATGCCCGTCTCCAGCGCCTCCTTGAGGACCAGGGCGGTGACGCAGGTGCTGGCCACCACCAGCAGGCCCAGCTTGAGCTTGATCGAACGGAGCGGATCGAGCGGACGAGGGATCACCGCGGCACCTCCAGCGCGTACCCGACGCCGTGCACGGTCCGGATGACCCCGGCGCCGAGTTTGCGGCGCAACGCCTTCACATGACTGTCGACCGTGCGCGTCCCGGAACCGTCTGCCCAGTCCCAGATCCGTTCCAGGAGCTGCGCGCGGGAGAACACGGTGCCGGGAGCGCCCGCCAGGAACGCCAGCAGCTCGAACTCCGTCGGCGTCAGATGCACCTCGGCCCCGTCACGACGGACCCGGTGCGCCGCCGGGTCCACCTCCAGGCCGCCGAGCCGGACCACCCCGGACGGTTCGGCCCGCAGGCGCTCGACCCGCCGCAGCAGCGCACGCACCCGTGCCACCAGCACCCGCATGCTGAACGGCTTGGTGAGGTAGTCGTCGGCGCCGACGCCCAGCCCGACCAGCTCGTCGATCTCGTCGCCGCGGGCGGTGAGCATCAGCACCGGCACGGGCCGCTCGGCCTGGATCCGCCGGCAGACCTCCAGCCCGTCGATGCCGGGCAGCATGACGTCGAGGACCACCAGATCCGGCGGGCACCTGCGGAACGACTCGATGGCGCCGGGCCCGTCGGCGGCGATCACGGCGTCGAAGCCCTCCGCCCGCAGCCGTTCGGCCACCGCGTCGGCGATGGCCGGCTCGTCCTCCACGACGAGAATGCGGTGATTGGACACGCCGCCACTCTAAAAGCCCGTTGATCGGGCACGCCGCCGCAACCGTTCCCCAGTCGCCGTCTCTGGAGAACTCTGGAAAACCCTGGAGATCTGTTAGCGTTCGGTCGTGCAGGACGATCTGGAGGCGCTGGAGGACCGGATCGCGCGGTTGCGCCGTTCGGTGCGCGCCGCCATGAGGCGTCGGGACTCGGCCCGGGTCAAGGAGTTGCGGGCCGAGCTGCGCAGGGTCGAGCGGGCCTGGGACGAGCTGGCCGACGCCCTGGAACGAGACGAACGGCAGCAGCCGTCCGCGCCGGAGCCCGCCCGCCCGCCGGGGCCGCTGGTGCCGGCGCGGGAGCATGTGCACCAGGTCCTCACCCTGCTCGGCGTCCCGGCCGCGCCCAAGCTGATCGGGGCGGTGCACCGGGCGTTCTTCCCCGGCGAACTGCCCGCCTCCCGGCTGGCCAGCCTGCGGCGGGACGAGGAGCGCTCGTTCCGCTCGTCCCCGGGCGCCCGGCCGTACTACCTGTGCCCGGCGCTGACCTCCGACCTGCTCGCACCCGCCAGGGGCCTCGTCACGGTGAGCTCCTGGCCGCTGGAGCACAGGATCATCGGCCCGCTCAGCCCCCGGGTGGACTTCCTGAGAGCCGCGGTCGCGGTCGCGGACGCCGCGCAGCGGGGGCTGCACGAGACGCCCGACACCGAACGCCTACTGCGCAGCTTCGCCGTCAGCATCCCCGGGGCGACCCCCCGCGGGACCGGACCGATCGACCCCGGCCTGCTCACCCGCGCGGCCGAGGCGGAGATCGCCGTGCACCTCGACGCCGACCGGCAGGCCCGTGCCGCCGCCGCCGACCGCGCCCGCCGCCGGCTCGACGAGACGGAACGGCTGTTCGGGACAAAGCTACGGGCGATCCCCGGGAAAACGGCCCAGGGCTGACAGATGCGCGCGTCATACTTCCGTACCGACTCGACAATCACTTAGGTCACTACCGTGGACTCACTCAACACCCGGCTGGCCGCCCTGCGGGGCGGGACGTCACCGGTCGGCTTCTCCGCCCGCACCATCGCCGGTCTCAACGAGAACCCCGGCTGTGCGCGCCGCGCCCTGCTGGACGCCTCCGGAGCCGACAAGGACCGGATCGGCGCCCGCGTCGGCTTCCCGGGCCGCTTCGGGCAGTCCCCGTTCGCGCTGGCCCGCGGCCGGGTGTTCGAGGAGCAGATCAAGGCCAACGGCGCCGCGCAGCTGCTGCGACTGCTGCGCGAGAAGCTGGGCCTGACCATCGAGGAGGCCGCCTACCTGCCGCTGGAGGACGTGGGCGACAACACCGGCCGCGAGCTGCGCGCCCGCCACACCACCGCCCAGTTGCTGCGCGCCGCCCGCGAGGGCGACGACGCGGGGACGCTGTTCGACCACCCGATGCTGCGGCTGCGCGTCGCCGGATGCACCGCCTACCTGGAGCCGGACCTGGTCGCCTTCCAGGTCGGCGGCCGGTTCCACGTGGTGGAGATCAAGTCGTTCGCGGTCATCGACGGCCAGGTGGACGGCGAGCAGGTAACAGCCGCCGCCCGGCAGGCCGCCGTGTACGTGCTGGCACTGCGGGAGCTGCTGGCCGACCACGGCCTGGACCCCGAGACCGTCTCGCACGAGGTCCTGCTGGTCACCCCGGCCGACTTCACCAACCGGCCGGTCGTGTCGCTGATCGACGTGCGCAAGCAGCTCGCCGCCGTCCGCCGGGTACTGGCCCGGATGAGCCGCGTCGAGACCCTGCTGGACGCGCTGCCCGAGGGCGTGTCGTTCGACCTGGCCCCCGACGACGACGGCGACCCCACCCGCGACCCGGCCGAGCTGGCCGCCGCTCTCCACCAGATCCCGGCCCGCTACCGGCCGGGCTGCCGGGCGCACTGCGAGCTGGCCGCATTCTGCCGCGACGAGGCCCGCTGCGCCGACTCCCTCGACGTGTTCGGCCCCGCGGTCGGCGGGATGCTCGGCGGCGTCGACACCGTCTGTGCCGCGCTGGGCCTGGCCGAGGGAACGCGTGCGCCCGCCGAGGACGAGGCCGAGATCGCACGGGCGCTCCGGCACGCCGAGACGCTGCGGAGCGGCCTGGGATGAGCGGCCTGCTGACCGTGCTGGAGAAGATGCACGCCGCGCGTACCGGGTACGCCCGGCCGCTGCGCAGGTTCCGGCACCACCATCTGGTGGACGAGCCGCTGGTCATCGTCCCGCTCAAGCTCGCCGGCGAAGCCGCCGCCCCGCTGGGCTGCGCGGTGGGCACCGATCCGGACGAGCCGGTGCTGCTCACCGTGCCGCAGCCGCGCAACCGTGACCTGCAGCACGCCTTCTTCACCGACCTGGCGCACGTCGTGCTCGGCTACGTCGCGGCCCGGCAGGGGGAGACCGAGGAGGTCGTCCCGCGCGGCGGCGAGCCCCGGCTGCGGTACGCCGACGCCCCGCAGATCCTCGTGCCCAACCGGCCCGCGCTGGACCACCTCGGCCTGACGGGGCGGCTGACCCGGTTCCAGGAGACCGAGGACGACGTGCCGCTGCTGGGGCGCTGGCTGACGTTCTTCGCCGACCGGGCCGAGTATCCCGGGTCCTCGCTGGCGCTCGCGCTCACCGACCTGCTCACCGCCCAGTGGGCGACCGGCCAGAGCGATCTGGAGGACGCCAACCTGGCGATGCTGCTGGCCTGGATCTGCCCGCCCGAGGGGACCACCGGGGCCGCCGCGGCGCAGGTCGCCGAGAACCCGCTGGACTTCCCGCCCGCCGGCCCCGCCACCGACCCCGACTTCGACGGCCTCGTCCTGCAGCCCGCCGTCCAGGGCTACGACCGCGCCGTGGACGCCGGCGACCCGGTGGCGGCGGCCCGCGCCGAGGCCAAGGTCCGCGAGGCCGTCACCTCGCAGCTCATGCCGACCTGGCGGCTGATGTGGAAGGGGCTGCGGCGGCTGCGCGAGCTGCCCGAGGCGGCCGGCTGCGAGCAGCGCTGGGCGGCCGACCGCGACCGCTTCACCCGGCACGTCGACCGCATCGCCGAGGGCGGCCCTCCGCAGCCCCGCCATGACCACGCCGTCGCCGCGGCCGCCCGGCTGGCCACCCTGGAACGTGCCCAGAGCCGCTTCGAGGCTCAGCAGGCCGTCGACGACCCGTTCGTCCTGGCCGAGCTGCGCACCACGGGGGAGGCGTTCGGCGGCACCGTCGTCGCCGGCGAACCCGACCGCACCGAGGTCACCGCCAAGGGCCGCACCGTGCTGCGCCCCCGCCTGACCGTGCGCACCGAGGACCCGGTCCGCGTGGACGACGACCAGGCCTACGTGTGCCCTGACCGGCCCAAGCAGAACGTGCGGATCCGCGAAATCGCCGAGGACGAATCCGGGTGCCTGCTGGTGCTGGACGTCGTCTCCGGCATGGGCACCGTCAAGAAACCCGTCCCCATCCCGGAGCCGGGCGAGACCGTCCGCTACACGAGGGTCCCCCCGCAGTGGGGCGGCCAGGACTTCCCCGCCCCGGAGGAGACCCCATGGACGCACGGCGGCCCGCCGCCGGGGTCCGAAGAACCCCAGGGAGCCGAGCAGTGATCGAGGACCCGTCGGCGGCGTCCCAGCAGGCCGTCGAGTCGGTGCTGGCCGACATGGCCCGCGCCGGCGACGGCGACCGCGGCGTGGTCGTCGACTCCCCGCCCGGCGCCGGCAAGACCACCCTGGTGGTGCGGGCCGCCCGCGCCCTCACCGAGTCGGGCGAGACCACGATGATCATCGCCCAGACCAACAATCAGGTCGACGACCTCATCGAACGCCTCGCCGCCGAACTCCCCGACGTCCCCCTGGGCCGGCTGTCCGCCGAGGCCTACACCCCGCCCGACGGCGTGAACCGGCTGGCCAATGTCGCCGTCGACACCGGGATCGACGGCCTGGGCGAGTGCCGCATCGTCCTCGGCACCGCCGCCAAGTGGGCCCGCGTCCGCGACCACCACCGCCGCTGGGCCATCGTGGACGAGGCCTACCAGATGAGGTCCGACGCGCTGCTGCTGGTGGCGCACCTGTTCGACCGCGGCCTGTTCGTCGGCGACCCCGGTCAGCTCGACCCGTTCACCGTCGTGGAGACCGCCCGCTGGACGGGGCTGTCCTATGACCCCCGCCTGAACGCCATCGACGTCCTGCTGGCCCACAACGAGGAACTGCCGACCCACCGTCTCCCGGTCTCCTGGCGCCTTCCGGCGTCGGCGGCTCCGCTGGTGTCACGGGCGTTCTACCCGTTCACCGGCTTCCAGGCGGGCACCTCCGAGGGCACGCGCCGCCTGGAGTTCACCACCCGGGGGCTGCGTTCCCCACTGGACGACACTCTGGAGACGGCCCGCCGGGCGGGCTGGGCGCTGCACGAACTCCCCGCCCGCCACACGTTGCGGACCGACCCCCAGGCCGCCGAGGCCGCCGCCGGCCTGGCCGCCCGCCTCCTGACCCGAGGCGCTGTCGCGGTGTGCGAACGCCACCCCGACGGCCGTCCCATCGGCCCCGGCGACATCGCCATCGGCGTGGCCCACCGGGACCAGGCCGACCAGATCCGCCGCGCCCTGGCGGCTCTCGGCGTCCCCGGCATCACCGTCGACACCGCCAACCGCCTCCAGGGCCGCGAGTTCGAGGTGGTCGTCGTCGTCCACCCCCTGTCCGGCCGCCGCGACGCCACCGCCTTCCACCTGGAGGCCGGCCGCCTGTGCGTGCTGACCTCCCGCCACCGCCAGGCCTGCATCGTCGTGGCGCGGGCGGGCATCACCGACCTGCTGGACGCCTACCCCTCCACCGACCCCATCCACCTGAACGTCCCCGTCAAGTTCCCCGACGGCTGGGAGGCCCACCAGGCCGTCCTCACCCAACTCACCGCCCACCGCGTCTCCGCCCCCGACTGACCCGCCCCCGGCTGCTGTAATCGGTTCGGCCCGTGCTCCGCCGGGACAGGCCGGCGGGCGGCATGTTCCCGAGACCGGCGCGACACCGGTCGCTCTCGTTCACGGCCTCGGCGAGGCGGCTGCTCGTGTCGCGAGCCAGATGAACGGCTCCAGCACGTTCAGGGGATTGATGTCACCGCGGATTGCGAGCCCGCTGCTCTCGGTGGCCACCGTGTTCTGGTAGTCGGCCTCGTCGAAGCGCGCCGAGGAGTCGAGGTGGAAGCCGATGGACGAGGTGGTGAAATAGCGGACCCTGTCGGAGTGGAACCATCTGCGGATGGTCTGGACCAGCGGGCCGGCGCTCGGTACGGACGACACCTGGCACAGGTCGAGGAAGAGGTCCTCGGACCGATCGTCGGGAACGTAGGGGAAGGGGTGCCGGTCAAGGGCGAAGGCCAGATGCCCCCGCGTGCCGGCGGTGCGGAAGACCCTCGGGTCATCGAACTTGGTCGTGCAGACGGCCAGCGAGTGCGGTAGGCGGTGGCCGGCGGAGCCGCCCGCTGCGACGTGCAGCATGAGCCCGGTCACCACGGCGTTGAAGTGGGAGAAATCGTCGTGGTCGTCCCTGGTGGGGTCGAAGAGGTAGACGATTCCGTCGCACTCCGCCAAGCGGTCGACCAGGTCGTCCGCACGCGATGTCAGGGCGTTCGGGGAGTACGACAGGCCCGGCGGTTCGAGCGATTCAAGACGAATGTCCATCGGGATCCGCTCCCGGGAGCGCCACAGTCGCCGGCGGACCGGAAGTTCCAGGACTCCCCGAAGCAGGTAGTGGTGCTCCCGGACCGCTGTCTGTGCGCTGGGAAAGAGCCGGCGGGTCGTCAATTCATGGAGGTGCGTCGTCAGCAGGTCGTTGGACACGGCATCGGTCCCCATGAGCCGCCAGTCGGCGCTGCGGACGGCGGCGACTCCGAGCGCGGTCAGGAAGGTCGTCCTACCACTGCCGGGAGGCCCCCACACGGCGATGCGGCAGGTCTTCACCGGTGGTTCGGCGGCGGGCCGCCGAGGCGGCGGGGGAGCGGGGGCGAACCACTGCTCGGGGATGTCCGTGACCTCAAGTGGTGCCGAGGCGTCCTCGGTGCGGGCGGACCGCCGAATGAGGATCGCATCGGCCAGCCGCCGCATGTCTCCGGCGTTGATGAGATGCGGTTCCCGCTCGCCGCAGACCGTTTCGACGGCTCTCACCAGGGCCGGACGGAACTCCGCATCGCCGTGCAGGCCGTGTTCGGCCAAACGGATGAACGCTATCTCCGTCAGTTCCTTGCTCGTATAGTCCGGGAAGGGCAGGACAGCGACTCTGCTGCGGAGCCCGGGATGGGAGACCAGGAAGTCCTCCATCCCGCGCTGCGACCCCGCGAAGATCAGCACCAGGCGCCCGCGGTCGTTCTCCATCCGGGTGAGCAGAGTGCGCAACGCTTCGTCGCCCCAGGGGGGCATGTCGGCCAACCGGTGGGCGTCGTCGACGAACAGTACGCCGTCCAGCGCCCGATCGACGACCTCGTTCGTTCTGCCGACGGTCTGCCCCACGAATGGTTCGATCAGGTCGCTTACCGCGACCTCCACGACATGGCCGCGGCGCAGCAGGCCCGACTCCCGCAGGATCTCCCCGAGCAGGCGTGCCGTCATGCTCTTGCCCGTTCCAGGGTTGCCGACGAAGGCGAAATGCCGCAGGCCGGGCGAACCCGGGCTCCTGTTCCGTACCTGCCACAGGCTCGTCAGATGTTCCTGCAGGGACTCCTTCACCGAGGTCAGGCCGGGCACCTCCATCAGCCGCCGCCACGCGTCGGCCGTCTGCCGGCGACCGTCCGTGCCGAGCACCTCGGCGACCTGCGGGTAGTGCCGTGCCGCCTGGACCACGATGGCGCGCCTGCCACCGTGATAGCCGGGCGGGGAGAGCCGGTCGAGGCGCCGGATGAACTCCGGATCGTCCTGGACGACGGCGGCGATGAGCGCGTGGACCAGTTGCGGGGGCGTCGGCGACCCCCAGAACGTCCCTGGCGAAGGTGGATGGAGGTCGGCCAGCCAGTGCGCCGTCCGCACCGTGTCGATGGGCTGATCGGAAAGTTCCGGCATGCCGGACAGCAGCGAGACCGCATCGTTCTCATCCACCGGTGTGCACAGCGCGGTGAGTGCGAGGAGCCGGTCCGTCACCCTCGCCGACACCAGGAGGCCGGCGGCCATGGCACCGGCGCGTGCGTGCGCCCGTTCCGCCTGCAGCAGGCCGGACCTGACGTCACCGTCCGGCAGCAGTGTCTCCAGCGCGGCCGTGTGCAGGGCGAGCGCATTGCCGTATGCGGGATCGCTGAGATCGGGCACCGCCCTTACCGGCGAAGGAGGGGCGAGGCCGAGCGCGTCGGCCATATCGGTGAGGGCCTCCCTGAACGCCCTCTCCCGGCCGGCGAGGCCGTTCTCCAGATCGGGCAGGTGCAGATGCAAAGAAGTCGGGCCATGACGTGCCTGGAGGCGACCCCACCAATGGCCGGGCGTGCGGGCCAACAGCAGGAGCCGGGCTCTGGCCGGATCCAGCCGGGCGATCCGGTTCGCCAGGCCCATGGCCTGTTCGGGACGGCTCTCCGCGTAGTCGAGGATCACCAGCCAGGGCTTGCGGCCGGGACCGCGGAGCGGGGTCCGGCCGTCGGGGGCGTGGTACTCGACGAGCCAGCCGCGAGTTTCCAAAAGCGCGGCCAGTTCCAGTGCGAGCCGGGTCTTTCCCTGACCGCCGGGTCCGGTGACCAGGGCGATTCGTGTCGACCCGTCTTCCTCGCACCAGCGTTCCAGCAGGGCGAGTTCCTCCTTGCGCCCCCGGAACCGCACGGTCCGGGCCTGTGCAAGCAACAAACTCGACACCCGGTACGTGTCGGAGCGATGCGGGGAGCCACCAGGCAGGACGCCCGCCGGACGGCTGAAGGCCACGAGCGTCATCACCTCACTGGCGTGGCCAGTGATGGGCTCGCCGACCTGAACGCCGGTGGCCGGGTCCCAGAGGCGGATGGTGCCGTCGTCACCGCTGCTGGCCAGCAGGGCCCGGTCGGCGTTGGTGAAGGCCGCCAGCGCCGTAACGGCCCCTGCATGGCCGGTGAGGGGTCCACCGACCTGAACGCCGGTGGCCGGGTCCCAGAGGCGGATGACACCGTCGCCGCCGCTGCTGGCCAGCAGGGTCCGGCCGGAGTCCATGAACGCCGTCAGCATGGTCACGGCGCCGATGTGGCCGATCAACGTCGTGTGCACGGGGAAACCGGTGGCCGGGTCCCAGAAGTGGATGGTGCCGTTCTCGTCGGCGCTGGCCAGCAGAGTCCGGTCGGCGTCGGTGAAGGCCGCCAGCGCCGTAACGGCCCCTGCATGGCCGGTGAGGGGTCCACCGATCTGGTCGCCGGTGGTCGGGTCCCAGAGGCGGATGGTGCCGTCGTAGCCGCTGCTGGCCAGCAGGGTCCGGCCGTCGTGGGGGAAGGCCGCCACTGCGCGCACCCATCCGGTGTGGCCGGTGAGCGGTTCGCCGACGGGGTCGCCGGTGGCCGGGTCCCACAGCCGGACCGTGCGGTCGTGGCCGCCGCTGGCCAGCAGTACCCGGCCATGGTCGGCGCGGAACGAGGTCACCACCGCGACGGTGCCGGTGTGGCCGGTGAGCGGTTCGCCGACGGGGTCGCCGGTGGTCGGGTCCCACAGGCGGATGGTGCCGTCGTACCCCCCGCTGGCCAGCAGTGTCCGCGCGTCCGGAGCGCGGAACGCGGTCACGGAGAACACCCAGCTGGTGTGGCCGGTGAGCGGTTCGCCGACGGGGTCGCCAGTGGTCGGGTCCCACAGGCGCACCGTGCGGTCACGGCCGCCGCTGGCCAGCAGGTGTCCCACCCCGATCCGGGAATCTGCGGCCGTCCGGTCGGGATCGGGCGGCCGGGCGACGGGCCGTTCCGCGATGTCCTCGGCGCCGGCATCGTCCGCTTCAGCCCTCCGAGACGCCTTCGCCGCGGTACCGGCGACGTCCTGTGGCGACCGTGGCGGGTCGTCGATGACAGGGATGGCGGTGTGGTTGAGGAAGCGCAGCGCCTCCTCATCGACCAGGGCGAAGGGCTGGTCCGCCGAGGACAGGGAGCGGTCCCCGGTGCCCTGGGCGACCCGCATGAGCGCCCGGAAGGTCTCGGCCGCCGAACCCGCCCTGGCCTGGACCTCCGCGGAGATCTCGGCGAGTACCTCGGCCGTGGCCAGGGACTCCGGGCGCGGCAGCGTCTCCAGCAGCGCGGTGCGCGCGCCGTCCACGAAGTCGTAGGCGCCCTGCTCACCGTCGACGGGGCGCAGCAGGCCGCTCAGCAGTACCTCGGCCAGATCGCTCGGCCCCGAACCGGGCAGGATGCGCTGCTGGACGAGCCGCATCACCGGCAGTACGGGCACGGACACCGCGAGGTGCGCGGCGAGTTCGGCCGCGGCCGGAGACGCCGCCTCCTGGAAACGCAGCACCTGCTCCCGGACGGGCAGGTCGTGCTCGGCGGAGACCGGCTCGGCCCGGGGGAGGACGCGGCCGCCCACATAGGTGATCGCGGTGGCCCTGCCCTCCCCGCCCGTCGCGGTCACCAGGCGGGCCCAGTCGGCCAGCCACTCCGGCGACAGCTCCAGCACCGGCACCCGGACGGCCCCGGGCGGGACGCGCTCCCTGCTCTCGTATGGGCTGAAGCGCAACGTCGTGTTGGGCGCGCCCGGTCGGACCGCGGTGGCTAGGCCGGGCACGACGGGTGCGGCGGTGCGGCGCCACAGCCGTTCGGGGAGAGGCTGCAGGATCGCCGTCGGCCCGCGGGTCGCCCACAGGTGCAGCGCCCCTCCGGCGCGTCCGTCCCACCAGTGCGGCCCGGAACAGTCGCTGAGCACGAGCACCACCCGGCGTCCCGCCGGGTCGACCAGCGACGCCGGAGCGGCGGCCGGGGACCGGGGGGAGGACCGTACCCCGACGGTGTCGCCGAGGTCGGCGAACAGCCGCAGCCGCACGTCCCGGAACGCGCCGACCCGCACCAGCGCCTCGTGCAGCTCCCGCACGAGGGGCCGCCAGACCCGCATTGCCGGGCCGGTGTCCACGACCAGCGCGAGGCTCAGCCAGCGCTCGGGCGAGGGTGCCATGACCGGAATCCACGGGCGCGCCTGCGGCCGGTCGGCGGCACGGGCCGCGGTGGCCTCCTCGTCGAGGATCCGGTGGCGGTGGGAGGGGACCCGGAGCTTGAGCGGCCGCAGAGCCCGCTGGATCGCCAGGGGATTGCGCAGCATCGGCGCCGTCGGCACGAGCACGCCGCCGGCGTCCGTGCCCTCCTCCACGGAGGCCGGCGGGGTGTGCAGGGCGAGCCGGTCAGGGGCGGACACGGGGACCGGGGTGGGTTCGTCCGGATCGGGATCGGCACGTCCTGCCGGGCCGCCGGGCCGGTGACCGTGGCCCGCCGGCTCGGCGGGCGGTTCCGCGGACGGCTCGGCCGGCGGTCCGGTCGGCGGTCCGGCGGGCGGCAGCCGGGCGGCCAGCCAGAGCATTTCGGCGATCTCCCGCGCGGTGACGGGCGGCCCGATCGCGTTGAGGACGTCGCGCAGGCGCTCAACCGTCATCGCGGGTGGTCTCCGTGCTCAGGTGGGGCATCACCTGGTCGGCCAGTTCGAGGAGGTCCTGCGGCCGTTCGTCCAGCACGGCGTGGTGGCACAGGTAGACGGCGTTGAGCAACTGGTCGTTGGCGAGCATACCGCGGTCGCGGCGCTCCAGGAAGTGCTCGATGAGCCGCCGGGCCTGTGCCGGCAGCCCGCCGTCGTCGCCGATCACGCCGCCGAGATGCTCGGCGACGATCGCGCCGAGCTCTTCGGCGCCGGCCGGCTGTTTCAGCTCGACGCTCACGCAGCGGCGCAGGAAGGCCGGCGGGAACTCCCGTTCGCCATTGCTCGTCATGATCACCAGCGGGAAGGCGTGGCAGGTGACCATCCCGTCGCGGATCTCCACCCGGTCGGTGGTGCGGTCGGCGGTCATCACCCGAGCGGTGCGGTCCGCCCGCCGGGCCAGCTCGACGATCTCGTACGAGCCCTTCTCGAAGATGGTCAGCAGATCGTTGGGCAGGTCGATGTCGCTCTTGTCGATCTCGTCGACGAGCAGCACCCGCGGCCGCTGGTACGGCAGCAGCGCGGTGCCGAGCGGGCCGAGCCGGATGTAGTCGCCGATGTCGTCGGATCCGCCCGGGTCCTTCGTCCGCCCGGCCGCGTACAGCCGGGTCAGCGGGTCGTACTGGTAGAGGCCGTCGCGCAGGGTCACCCGGCTGGTCATCGGCCAGTGCAGCACCGGGCCGAGCTTGAGTTCGTGCGCCACCGCATAGGCGAGAGTCGACTTGCCGGTGCCCGGCGGGCCGGTCACCAGCAGCGGTCGGCGCAGGTAGAGGGCGGCGTTGACATGCCGGACCGCCGCTTCGCTGGGATGGTAGCTGCGCGCGTCGTGCCCGTTGCCCGAGTCCCCGGTCGGCGTGGGCAGCACGGGCGCTCCGTCGAACGTCCGCCACGGTGGCGGATCGGGAAGGCGGGTGATGCCGTCGTGCGGCCTCCGGCTGCCGGTGTAGACGTGCCAGTCCGACATCTCAGAGCCTTCCCATCGCCAGTGGTGGATCGGGGCGCCGCGCCGGATCGTCCCAGAACAGCGTCAGCCGGTGGCCGCAGTGGTGGTCGCCCCCGCCGGGCGCCCGCGCCCGCTTGCGCAGCCTCATCACCTCCACCGGGAGTGCGTCCGGGTCCAGATGGGACACGGCTGCGGCCAGCTCGTCCAGGAACCCTTCGGGGGCGCAGCCCGCGTGCCGGGAGTCGGCGCAGGGCCGGCGGCGCCACAGCATGATCGGGATACCGGTGTCCAGCGCCGCCGACAGCCAGTCGTCCCGGGGAGGCGCCGCGTAGATCAGCGCGCACAGCTCCTCGCCGGCGTCGAGCCAGTCGTAGAACGCCTCGTAGTCGTAGTCCAGCCGACAGCTGATCTGCTGGGGTCGCAGGGCGCCCCGGGCGCGCAGCGTCCGCCAGCGGCCGCGGGTCAGCCGGGAGACAGTCAGCGGCTTGAGCCGGTCCACGTGCCGTACGACCAGCGGAACCGACCGCAGCGGACGCGGCCGTCGGCGCTCGGCCTCCGGCTCGGGGATGCCCCAGTCCTCGAACGGCTCGTTCATCAGGCGTTCGGGCACCACGAACTCGATCATCCAGTCGAGGTCGTGGACGGTGCGGACCTGCGCGGCGAGCGCATGCTCCACCTTGGTCCGTACCTGATCCCGGCGGATTCGCAGCGGCCCGCTCCGGACGGCCCCCACGCCCTCGACGATCGTGGAGACCGTCAGCTCCAGGGCCGCGCCGCGGGTCAGCGGATCCAGCCTGACGATGATCGACGAGGCCGGGGCTCGGCCGCCGGCGGACTGCTCGGCGGATGGCAGCCGCCGCCGCAGCCAGTCGGCGAGTCGGGGCCGCGCCTCCTGGTCCAGCCGGGGCGTCAACGTCACCAGGAACCGCCGCAACCGGTCTTGTCCTGGCACCGTCTCGCCCACGAAACGGACGGCCTCCCAGACCGACCCGAAGGTCTCCGGGGGGCGCAGGAAGGTTGGGAACGCCTCCCTGAAGACCGAGCCCAGGTCCCTGTCCGAGGTCGCGCCGGTGACGAGGGCCCGCAGCTCCCGGCGGGGCTCAGGGGGAAGCCAGTCCAGCGGCAGCAGGTCGTCGAGGCCCTCCCAGTGCCGACGGATGCTGCTCAGCGGAAGCATGCGCCCGATCACGCCTCCGCGCTCGTCGTCCAGCACGGCGTCAGTGATCATGCCCACCACCTTCCCGGTGTCCGGGAAGTAGACGGCGGCGCCGCTGCACCCCTCATCGAGGAGCTGGAGATGGGCCTGGGCCACGTTGATCTCCAGCCACTCCTCGCGGAGCATCCGGTAGGCGTCGGTGCGGACCGTGACGTGGATGCCGTCCCGCTCGTGGCCGTGCGGGAAGCCCAGCGCCCGCAGCTCGTGCGCCGCGCCGCCGGCCCACGGCGTCAGTACGTCGCACGAGGCGAACTCGCAGGGCTCCAGCGGAACCGGGTCGTCGAGCGTGAGGACGGCGACGTCACCCGGATCGCCCACACTCCGCCACGGACCGGTCGTCGTCACCGTGGCCGGCAGTTTCTCGGCCACCCCCGGGAAGGTCACGCAGACCTCGGTGAGCCCCTTGACGACGTGCGCACACGTGAGGATCCGGCTGCCGGTCACGAGCAAGCCCGCGCCGAGCGTGCGGCCGTCGACCGTGTCCACCCTGGCCCGCCACCGCATGGCCGTCATCGCCCGTCGCGCGCGTCTTCCGCGTCCTCGTGCCGCCAGGTCAGCCGCACCACCAGATGGCCCTCGGCGGAGGTCTTCGCGATGACCGCGCCCGCCGCCGCGTTGAGCTTGACCCCGAACTCCAGCGACACCTCGTCCGGGTTGAGTGTCCTGTCACGGAAGGTGCGCAGCGCCGACACCGCCGCGCCGCGCACGTTGCCCAGCGCCTCCTCGAAACGCCCCTGGACGTCGTGAATTTCATGGCCGGGTTTCTTCGACACCGAGGTGAAGCCTGGCTCCCGGGAGTCGACCTCGACGACCACTGGCCCCTCCTCGGACTCCCAGCGCAGTAGTTCTCTCACCGTGCTCCCCCAGCGACTCGCCCATGTGTGGGGCAAAAATAACAACCTTCGCCGTGGGCGGACGGGAGATCACCTGTTCCAGGCGGCCGAAGCCGGATTCGGACGTTTCTTTCGTGAGATCATGGTCCTTTTGGGATGGCCGCAATCGCTTTGCCGATGACGCCGGGACAGGGAGATCTTTTCGGAATCCATTCGGGCTCCTGGAGAGCGCGGCAGGCGGAATCGGTGTTATTCCGCGGCCGGGGAATCGCACGTCACGCGCGGCCGTACCTTCGGCGGTGAACCGCGGTGCGCGGCGGTGCCGGTCGGGCGCTGTCCGGGACGGGTGGTGATCCTATACCCTCATAGCCGGGCAAAAGGGTGGGGTTTCGGTGGTTCGCTTCGGAGTGCTCGGGCCGCTCAGCGCCGAGCTGGACGGCTGTGCGGTGAAGCTCGGTGGGCTCCGGCAACGGGCGGTGCTCGCGGTGTTGCTGATCGCGCGGGGCCGGGTCGTGTCGGCGGAGCAGATCGTGTCGGCGGTCTGGGAGGGCTTTCCGCCTCCGTCTTCGACCACGTTGCACGCGTACGTCTCTGAATTGCGCAGGGCGCTGGAGCCGGGGCGGGCCGCGCGGGCGCCCGCGCGGCTGCTGGTGCGGGAGGGACCGGGCTACGTGCTGCGGGTCGCGCCCGACATGGTGGACGCCGAGCGCTTCACGGACCTGGCCGCGCGGGGACGGCGCGCGCTGGAGGCCGGTGAGCATGAGAAGGCCGAGGACCTGCTTGGTCAGGCCCTCGACCTGTGGCGAGGGCCTGCCTACGCGGAGTTCGCCGAGACCGGGTTCGCGGCGCCGGAGGTGGCGCGCCTGGAAGATCTGCGGGCCAGCGTGCAGGACGACCGGCTGGCCGCGATGATCGAGCTGGGACGGCACGCGGCGGCCGTGGGGCCGCTGGAGGCCCAGGTGGCGCAGCACCCACTGCGGGAGCGCGGCTGGGAGCTGCTGGCGCTGGCGCTGTACCGGTCGGGGCGGCAGGCGGACGCGCTGGCCGCGCTGCGGACCGTCCGGCGCAGGCTGGCCGACGAGCTGGGCATCGAACCGGGGCCCGCGTTGCGCTCACTGGAGTCGGCGATGTTCGCCCAGGACGCCCGGCTGGACCCGGTGCCCGCCGCACGGCCGCACCCGGCTCCGGCTCCGGCCCCGGCTCCCGCGCAGGCCTCCGGCAACCTGCCGTTCGCGCTGTCGGCCTTCGTCGGCCGGGCCAGCGATCTGGCCATGACCGGCGGGCTGCTGGCCGAGCACCGGCTGGTCACCCTCACCGGCCCGGGCGGGGTCGGCAAGACCCGCCTGGCCCTGGAGACCGCCCGGCAGCGCGCCGACGCCGACGGGCCCTGGCTGGTGGAGCTGGCGAGCCTGAGCGAGCCCGGCCTGCTGCCCGCCGCGGTCGCCGCGGCGCTGGGCATCCCTGGCGTCGCCGCCGCCGACCAGCTGGCCGCGGTGCTCGGCGGACGGGAACTGGTGCTCCTGCTCGACAACTGCGAGCACCTGCTGGCCGCCGCGGCGGAGCTGGCCGGCACGCTGCTGGCCCGCTGCGGCGGGCTGCGGGTGCTGGCCACCTCCCGCGAACCGCTGGGCGTGGACGGTGAGGCCGTCTACGAGGTGCCGCCGCTGGACCCGGCCGGGGACGCGGCCGAGCTGTTCCGCCGCCGGGCCGCCGCCGTGCTGCCCGGCTGGACGCCCGACGAGGCCGAACAAGCCCGCATCGTGGCGCTGTGCGCCGAGCTGGACGGGATCCCGCTGGCCATCGAGCTGGCCGCCGCGCAGTGCCGGATGTTGTCCATCGACCAGGTCGCCGACGCGCTGCAGGACCGGTTCGCGGTGCTGGTCGGCGGCTCGGCCGGCGGCCCGGCCCGGCACCGCACCCTGGAGGACACCGTCGCCTGGAGCCACCAGCTGCTGGAGCCCGCCGAGCGGCGGCTGTTCCACCGGCTCGGGGTGTTCGCCGGAGGGTTCGACCTGGAGGCGGCCGGCGCGGTCGCCGGCCTCACCCCGGTCCTGCCGCCGCTGTCGGCGCTGGTCCGCAAGTCGCTGCTCACCGTCGAGCCCGGCACCGCGCCCCGCCGCTACCGGATGCTGGAGACGCTGCGCCAGTACGCGCTGCGGGAACTGGCCCCCGACGACCTGGCGCTGGCCCGGGAACGGCACCGTGACTGGGTGCTGGCGCGGGCGGAGGCCGCCGAACGCCATCTGCGGGGCCCGCAGGCGGCCGGGCTGCTGGCCCGGCTGAGTGAGGAGCAGGCCGAGCACCGCGCCGCGTTCGCCTCCGCGTCGGCCGCCGGTGACGGCGAGTACATGCTGCGGCTGGGCGGGGCGCTGTACTGGTTCTGGTACCGCAAGGGGCACATCGCCGAGGGGATCTCCTGGATGTCGGAGGCGCTCGCGGCCACGCCCGACGCCGACCCCGGTGTCCGGGCGCGCGCCCGGGTGGGCCTGGGCGGCCTGCTCTACCTGGCGGGCCAGGTGCAGCAGGCCTACGAGACCGCGGTGCTGGCCGCGGCCGAGGCCCACGAGGCGGGAGACCAGGTGACCGAGTCCCTGGCGACCGTCTACCAGCCGTACATGGGGGCGCTGGCAGGGGTGCCGCTCGATATCCCGACGCTGACCCGCACCGCGGTGGAGGTGGCCCGGCGCAGCGGCCAGGACTGGCTGGTCGCCGAAGCCCTGATGATCCAGGGCTCGCTGGGGCGGGTCCTGGGCGACCCCTCCGCGACGGACGTGCTGGATCAGGCGATGGACGCCGCGCGTGCCTGCGACCATCACTGGTCGGTGGTCTCGGCCGTCTGGGCCGCCATGAAGGCGGCGCTGGACCGCGGCGACGCCGAGCACGCGCTGACGCTCGCCGGGGACATGATCGACATGTTGGAACGTGACATGGACGTCACGTCGTGGCTGGTGCTGCTGCACACCGCCGCCCACGCGCTCGTCGTGACCGGCCGCGCCGAAGACGCCGCCGTGGTGATGGGCGCGGTGGACGGCATCGGCAGGCAGGTGGGCTTCTCACCCGAACTGATGGACCCGCTGGACGGCCCCAGAGAGGCCGCCGCCGTACGCGAGGCGCTGCCGCCGCAGGAGTACGAGCGCCGCTTGGCCCAGGGACGTCGGTTGTCCCGGCGGGAGGCGAGCGCCCTGCTGTCCGGCCTCATCGTCAAGGACGCGGGAACAGCGGGTCGGACCGGCGTCCGGTGAGGATGTCGGCCACCAGTGCCGCGACCGCGGCCTCGGTGGGCGCCACCACGTCGATGACCGGGGTGCGCGCCTGCGCCAGTTCCAGCGTCCAGCCATCGCCGGGGTAGAAGCCGACCGTCAGTGCCGCCTCGCCGGACCACCCCCACGGCGGGGTCGTGTCGAGGCGGGGGAGCACGATACGCCCCTTGTGCACGCCCACGGGCGTGACCCCGGTCTCGGACAGCGCGGCCTTCATGCGCTTGTACATGGCCTCGACCTCGCGCGCGGAACGACGGGAATGGGCACGGCGGTAGCGGGCCGCGACGACGCGCAGTGCGATGCCGGGCAGGTCCGCACCCGGCCCGGCCCAGTCGTCCGGGAGGATGCCGTGCCCGTCCCCGGCGGCGTACAGGTCGGCGAGCAGCGCCGCCGCCTCGTCCAGCGCCGGAACCGTGTAGACGGTGGTGGACGACGTCCGGGAGGCCGCCGCGACTTCCTTGTCCGGTCCTGTCATGGGATCAGCCGCCCTGGGGGGCCGCCGCGGCCCGGGTGGTCGCATGTGTCTCCATGTCGGTCTCCTGCCCCGTCAGCTGGGGGACGCTGGGAAGGACGTCCTCGGCGAAGACCGGCGCCGGGTGCCGGACCAGCCGCGCCCCCTCGGGCCGGCGGCGCAGCACCCTGCGCAGGAGCCGCGGGGCGAACAGGCTCTGCGGGGGAGCGACCATGTTCACCACGCTCAGGAAGGCCTCACCGACCACCGGGTCGTCCTCGGCCGCCACATGGACCTGGGCGAGGTAGGCGTTGAGCAGCCTCACCCGCGGCGTGCGGCGCCCCTGGACGTGCGGGAACCGCAGGTCGCCGCAGACCCCCATGTCCCACGGCACGTCGATGATCCGGGCGGCCAGCCGGAAGAACCGGCGGGCCACGTCGTCCGGTCCCTCCCGCAGCGCCTCGCGCAGCGCGATCGCCTGGCAGGCCGCCACCGTCATGCCCTGCCCATAGGAGGGGTTGAACCGGCACAGCGCGTCCCCGAGCACCACGTAGCGCTTGGGAAGACGGCGGAGCCGCTCGTAGCGGTGGCGGACGCTGGTGGGGATGCGCATGAGCCTGGGTGGGCCCAGCGGCTGGAGCCGCCGCATGAGCAGGTGGATGTCCGGGATCGGCAACGTGGCGGCGAACCGCTCGTACTCGTCCGGGTCGGTGGGCGGGACGTCGTCGCCCATGCCCAGCAGAGTGATCAGCCAGCGGTCTCCCTCGACCCTGATCGCGAACCCGCCGCGGGGCGCGGCGGCGCCGTGTGCGACCAGGATCGAGGTGGCGTCGGCGTCGCCGGGATGGGCGCGGTACTCCCGGGTGACGTAGACCAGCCGGGAGTCGACGCGTTCCTCCGCGGGCGTCCGGTATCCCAGCTCCGCCAGCCAGGCGGCCCCGCGCCTGCCCCGCCCGCAGGCGTTCACGACCAGGTCGGCCGGCACGTCCTCGGCCTCGGCGCCGCCGGCGGGACGCACCCGCACGCCGCCGGCGGCGGGTAGCAGCCCGACCACCTCGCAGCGCGAGCGGATCTCGACGTTGGGCAGGTCCGCCACCCGCGCCCGAAGGAAGTCCTCCAGCCGGGGCCGGCTCACGGCCAGCCCGCGCAGCCGGGAGGGCGCCGGGTACAGCCGCCGCCCGTCGTTGTACCAGACGCAGTCGTCCTGGATGTCGCAGGGGACGGCGCCCAGGTCGGTCAGCTCGGCGGTCAGCCCGGGGAACAGCTCTTCGACGATCTCGCGTCCCCGCGCCAGCAGGCCGTGCGTGTGGTGGCCCTGCGGCACGCCCCTGCGCGGCGTGGCTCCGCTGTTCGGCTCGTCACGCTCGATCACGCTGACCCGGGCGAAGCTCTCGCTGAGCACCCGGGCGGCCAGCAGCCCGCCGATGCCGCCTCCGATGACGACGGCATGTTTCCCGGTCCGATCACCGTGGCCGATTCCCGTCATGCCAGCTCCTCCTTGCAAGCGCCCCTGGCGCCGTACGCCGCTGCCCGACCGGCGACCCCCGAGGCCGGACGCCGGGCCGGACGATAAGAGCATGACCGCCCCCACTTGGCTCCGACTTGGAACCGACTTGCCACCCCCGGATGCCCCGGCGACCCCTGGGTGTTCCGTCACCTTCGTCGTCGTTTAACGTGACCGGGCACCCTGCGTACGGGCAGGTCGCGGGCAACCGGGCTGCGGGCCAGTGCTCCGGCCTTCAGGCCCGAGCGTGCTCTGCCCCGGACGGTTCTGAAGTACCGGCGCACCAACTGGGGCATGACCGTCGGCCGGCGGCTCGGCACCTCCACCGAGACCTATCCCGAGTGGGGAGCCGACCGCCGCCTCCTCGATGTGGACGATCCCGCGCTCGGGGACCGCCTGCACCTGCGCGTGGAGGTGCAGCACCTCCTCCGGCTGGCCCCCTCCGGCGCGATCCTCTTCCTGATCCGCACCTACCTGCTGTCCCTGACGGACCTGGCCCGGGTACCCGAGTGGCGTCGCCGCTTCGCCGCCGTCCTGGCCGGCCTCCCCGAGGACCTGGTCGACTACAAGGGCCTGAGCCACTACCGCGACGCCGCCGTGCGGTGGCTGAGGGCGTGACGGACTCGGCCGGGCGCGGTCCGGGCAGGCGGCACGGCGGCCGGTATTGGGCGTGGTGCACAAAACCCATGGTGCGAGCCGCATGAAATGAATCCCGAGGTCTAGAACATTTGTGCATGTGGTGGGATCCTCGCGGCGTGCGTCGCCGGTCGCGCCGTTCCGGCCGCGTGTCCGGTTCGTGATGGCTGCCCCCTGCGTGACCGGCCGGCATACGGACGCACTAGCGTTCGCAGCGAATCCGCCCGGTCCCTTCCGGGCGCTCGGGTAGCAGTCCACGAGGAGGAGAGCCCATGACCCAGCAGGCATCCCGTACCGCCATCGTGACCGGCGCGGCGCGAGGCATCGGCGCGGCGGTGGCCAAGCGGCTCGCCCGGGACGGCTTCGCGGTCGCCGTGGTCGACCTGGACGCCGACGCCTGCAAGCCGGTCGTCACCGAGATCGAGTCCGCGGGCGGCAGGGCCCTGGCGGTCGGCGCCGACGTCTCCGACGAGCAGGCCGTCGAGGCCGCCGTGCAGCGGATCGCCGCCGAGCTGGGCGCCCCCACCGTCCTGGTCAACAACGCCGGGATCATCCGCGACAACCTGCTGTTCAAGATGAGCGCCGGCGACTGGGACGCGGTGATGAACGTCCACCTGCGCGGCGCGTTCCTGATGAGCCGGGCGGCGCAGAAGCACATGACCGAGGCCGGCTGGGGCCGCATCGTCAACCTGTCGTCCACCAGCGCGCTGGGCAACCGGGGTCAGGCCAACTACTCGGCCGCCAAGGCGGGCCTGCAGGGCTTCACCAAGACCCTGGCGATCGAGCTGGGCAAGTTCGGCGTCACCGTCAACGCCATCGCCCCCGGCTTCATCGAGACCGAGATGACCGCCGCCACCGCCGCCCGCGTCGGCGTCCCGTTCGAGGACTACAAGAAGGGCGCCGCCGCCCAGATCCCGGTGCGGCGCGTCGGCAGGCCCGAGGACATCGCGCACACCGTGTCGTTCTTCGTCAGCGAGGACGCCGGGTTCGTGTCCGGCCAGGTCATCTACGTGGCCGGCGGGCCGCGCGCCTGAGCGGCGGGGGAGAAGGGGGGAGCATCCCGATGAAGGTCTTTAACGGAATCTCCGAACTGGAGCAGGCGGTCGGCACCCATCTGGGGTACAGCGACTGGCACACGGTGACCCAGGAGCAGATCGACCTGTTCGCCGACGCCACCGGCGACCACCAGTGGATCCACGTGGACGCCGAGAAGGCGGCCCAGGGGCCGTTCGGCGCCACCATCGCCCACGGGTACCTGACCCTGTCCCTGCTGCCCAAGCTGGTGCACCAGGTCTACCGGGTGGACGGCCTGAAGATGGGCATCAACTACGGCTGCGACAAGGTCCGCTTCCCGTCGCCGGTGCCGGTCGGCTCCCGGCTGCGGGCGGGCGTCGAACTGCTGGAGCTCACCACGGGCTCCGCCGGCACCCGCGCCAAGGTCAGGGTCACCGTGGAACGCGAGGGCGGCGACAAGCCCGCGTGCGTCGCCGAGTCCCTGTCGCTGCTGGTGGCCTGACATGGCCCAAGACTTGATCACCGGGCTCACCGAACGGGTCGACAGGCTGCTGGCCGACCACGACCCCGCCACCACCGACCGGCTGGAGTTCCTGCGCGCCAGGTTCGACGCCGGGCTCGCCTGGGTGCACTTCCCCGAGGGGCTGGGCGGGCTGGGCCTGCCGCGCGACCTGCAGATCCACGTGGACGCGCTGCTGGCGCGGGCCGGGGCCCCCGACAACGACCCCCGCCGCAACGCCATCGGGCTGGGCATGGCCGCGCCGACGATCCTGGCGTACGGCACCGAGGAGCAGAAGAAGCGCTTCCTGCGCCCGCTGTGGACGGGCGAGGAGATCTGGTGCCAGCTGTTCAGCGAGCCCGGCGCCGGCTCCGACCTGGCCGCCCTGGCCACCCGCGCCGAACGCGACGGCGACCACTGGCGGGTCAACGGGCAGAAGGTGTGGACGTCCGGCGCGCACAAGGCGCGCTGGGCGATCCTGGTGGCCCGCAGCGACCCCGGCGCCCCCAAGCACCGCGGGATGACCTACTTCGTCTGCGACATGACCGACCCGGGCGTCGAGGTCCGGCCGCTGCGGCAGATCACCGGTGAGGCCGAGTTCAACGAGGTCTTCCTGACCGACGTGCGGATCCCCGACGACCACCGGCTCGGCGCGGAGGGGGAGGGCTGGCGCGTCGCCACCGCCACCCTGATGAACGAGCGGGTCGCCATCGGCGGTGGTGACCCCCGCCGGGAGAGCGGCATGATCGGCGCCGTCGCCCGCACCTGGCGCGAGCGGCCGGAGCTGCGCACGCCCGAGCTGCACGACAGGCTGCTGCGGCTGTGGGTGGAGTCCGAGGTCGCCAGGCTGTCGGGCCGGCGGCTGCGGCAGAAGCTGGCCGTGGGCGAGCCAGGCCCGGAGGGGTCGGCGGCCAAGCTGACCTTCGCCCGGCTGGCACAGCAGTTGTCCGGCCTGGAGCTGGAACTGCTCGCCGAGGACGGGCTGCGGTACTCCGACTGGACGATGCGGCGCCCGGAGATCGTGGAGTTCACCGGCCGGGACGCCGGCTACCGGTACCTGCGCGCCAAGGGCAACTCGATCGAGGGCGGCACCTCGGAGATCCTCCGCAACATCGTCGCCGAACGGGTGCTGGGCCTGCCGCCCGAGCCGCGCACCGACAAGGACGCCCCGTGGAAGGACCTGCCCCGTTGAGCGACGAACTCGACCTGCTCTACACCGACGTCGAGGAGTCCGTGCGCGACAGCGTCCGGGCGCTGCTGGCCAAACGGTGCACCCCCGACCGCGTGACCGCCGTCTACGACGGCGACCGCACCGGGCTTGACGAGCTGTGGCGCGCCCTGTCCACCGACCTCGGGCTGGCCGGGCTGCTGGTGCCTGAGGACCTCGGCGGCGCCGGCGCCTCGGCCCGCGAGGTGTCCGTGGTGCTGGAGGAGCTCGGCCGGTTCGCCGCGCCGGTTCCGTTCCTGACCAGCGCGGTGGTCGCCACGACGGCGCTGCTGGAGGCGGGCGCCGCCGACCGTCTGGGTGAGCTGGCCGCCGGGGAACGGACGGCGGCGCTCGCGGTGCCGCTGTCCACCGTCCCCGGCCGGGCCGTCCCGGCGGTGACGGTGCACGACGGCGTGCTGCGCGGGACGGTGACCGCCGTGGCGGGCGCGCTGGAGGCGGACCTGCTGCTGGTTCCCGTTCAGGGCGACGGTGGCCTGGAACTGCACGAGGTGCCCGCCGACGCCGCCCGCATCACGCCCGTGACCTCCCTGGACATGACCCGGCAGATCGCCGACGTGGAGCTGGCGGGGGCGGCCTCGCGGCCGGTGGCCGACGCCGGCGCGGCCGAACGGGCGATCGGCCGGGCGCTGGAGACCGGCGCGGCGCTGCTGGCCTCCGAGCAGCTCGGCGTCGCCCAGTGGTGCCTGGACTCCACCGTGGAGTACCTGAAGATCCGCCGCCAGTTCGGCCGGATCGTCGGCGGCTTCCAGGCGCTCAAGCACCGGCTGGCCGACCTGTACGTGGCGGTGGAGTCGGCCCGCGCCGCCGCCCGGTACGCCGCCGCGGCGGTCGCGGCCGACGACCCCGACCGTTCGGTGGCGGCCTCGGTCGCCCAGGCGTACTGCGCCGACGCCGCGGTACTGGCCGCCGAGGAGTGCGTCCAGCTGCACGGCGGGGTCGGCATGACCTGGGAGCACCCGGCGCACCTGTACCTCAAGCGCGCCAAGGCCGACCAGCTCGCCTTCGGCACCCCGGGAGCCCACCGCGCCCGGCTGGCCGGCCTGGTCGACCTGCCCGCCGCCTGAGCGGAGATAACGGCGACGCCGGGGGCGCCCACACGCCCCCGGCGTCTCAGCCTGAGTCGCGTCCCGGCGGGGTCGGGTCGTGGCCGGAGGCGATCAGGCCCAGGGAGAGTTCCAGGCGGTGACGGGAGTCCTGCAGGTTCCGGCCGGTGAGGGTCTCGATCTGCTTGGCCCGGTAGATGACGGTGTTGCGGTGGCAGAACAGGACCTGCGCGGCCTGGGTCGGCGATCCGTTGTGCTCCAGCAGCGCGGCCAGGGTGCCCAGCAGCATGTCCCGCTGGTTCGGCGGCTGCGCCAGCAGCGGGCCGATCGTCTCGTGCACCAGCACCGGCGCCACCTCCGGGCTGCCGGTGACCAGCACCTCCGGGAGCCTGTCGGCGAGGGTGACGATCCGCTGGCAGCCGCGTGGCAGCGACTCGGCGGCGCGGGCGGCCAGCCGGTACGCGGTGGCGAACCCGGCGATGCCGTCCAGGGCCGCGGCGATGCCGACCCGGCCCGCCACTCCCGGCCGCAGCGCCGTGGCCAGCTCGTCCAGGGCCAGGCCGCCCTGGGGCACCAGCCCGAAGTAGTTGCCGCCGCGGACGTGCCAGTGCGAGGAGACGCCCAGCCGTTCCAGCCGGTCCTGCGGCGCCCGCAGCGGCTCGTCCGGCGGATCCTCCAGCAGCGCCACGACACAGGCCACTGGATCGCCCGGGGCGAGCCCCAGCGCCTCGCGCGCCTCCTGGGAGAACTGTGGGTCGGTGCCGCGGCCGTCGACCAGGCCGTCCAGGAAGTTCTGCTGCCGTTGCAGGTCGCGCCGTTGCAGCAGCGCGCTCTCCCGCCGGTAGGAGTTGATCAGGGCGGCGTTCTGGATGTCCAGCGCGGCCCACAGCCGCTGCCCGGCAAGCAGCAGCAGATGCTCGTCGATGTCGGCCTGCTGGTCCCAGCGCAGCCGCAGCAGCGCCTCCCACAGGGCGCGGGTGCCCAGGTTGTAGGCGTTGAGCACCCGTTCCATCGGCACGCCCTGCCGTGCCCGCACCCGGCCGTTCTCCCGCCACAGGTCGATCGGCTGCTCGTCGGGCGAGGACACCCCCGCCATGGCCTTGACGCCGCGCCGGACGTGCTCGTGGACCGTGTTGTGCTGGTCGGCCTGCAACGCCGGCGACTGCTCCCGCCAGTACGGGTCGGTCTCGATCAGCGACCGGGTGATGCCCTCGGCGATCTCGTCGATCTGCGGCAGCAGCAGCGACCAGGCCCGCTTGATGGCGCGTTCGGTCTGCGGGTCCAGCCGCGGGATCCGCGACGTTCCCGGTTCGGGGGATCCTCCGCTGCGACGCATCCTGCGAGGATGCTACCCGGCGCGTGGATCCGCGGGCCTCACGCGTGTGGCCCCGGCCGGTCGCGGCGGCGTTCGCCGCGTTCACCTTGGCCGGGCGCACCGACCCGGGCGACGGGTGGGGGCGGGTGGCTTGTCCCGTTCCAACGGGTCGTAGGGTGCTGCCTAGTCGGCCGACGACTTCCACGGGAGGGCGGGACGAATGGGCACCCCGCACCGTACGGATCCGCAGGGGCGCGACGAGGAGCCGGACTATCGGTTCTCGCTGGCCAACGAGCGGACCTTCCTGGCGTACGTGCGCACCGCGCTGGCGCTGGACGCCGGGGGGCTGGCCGTGGTGCAACTGCTCCCGGACGTGGCGACCGCCGCATGGCGCCGTGCCGCCGCCGTCGCGCTGGCGGTGCTGGGCCTCGCGGTCATGATCGCCGGGTATCGGCGGTGGTCGCTGAACCAGCGGGCCATGCGGCGCGGGGAGCCGCTGCCGGACTCCTGGCTGATGCCGGTGCTGGCGCTGGCGGTCGCGGTGGCCTCCGGCACGGTCGTGCTGCTGGTCACCAGGTGACGCCGGCGGACCCGCCGTCCGGGCGGTCCGATCGCCTGGCCGACCCGGGGGCGCAACTGGAGCGCACCGCGCTGGCCTGGCAGCGCACGGCCCTGCTGATCGCGATCAACGGGGCCCTGCTGGCCAGGGCGGCGACCGAGCTGGGCCCGGCCGCGGTCGTGTCCGGCGGCACGGTGATCGTGGTGGCCGTGGTGATCTGGCTCGCCGCCGCCCGCGGGTACCGGCGCGGGCGCGGCCGGACGGCCTCCAGCGTCCTGACCGCGCACGTACGCGCGACCCGGGCGCTCACCGCCGTCATCGCCGTGATCGCGGCACTGGACCTGACCGCCGTGCTCCTGCACCGCTGAGGCGAACGCGGTATCCGAGGCTCCGTGTGATCCAAGGCCGGGGAGCCGGAGCGATCCTCCTGAACGATGCCGCGTGCACGATGGCGTCGGCCGTCCAGCCGTTCTACAAGGGCAGGACGGCTAGGCATCGGTGTCCTCGGATTCGGGTCCGTGCGACCCACAGAACGAGACTGACCATGCCCTTGACGTCGAACCCCAAGATCCGCCGCACCTGTCCGGGAACCAGCCCCAGATGGTGGTAGTGGCGCACGGTCCGGGTGGACACCCCGACCAGCGCCGCGAGTCCGCCGATTCGCATGCCCTCAGGAGAAACGTTGACGCTGCGGCAAGGCCAAGCGTCTCAGCGCCGCACCAGCCCTTGACGCCGATGCGCCTGGAAACCTCAGTCGTCCTTCAGAGAGAAGGTGTAGCGCTTGTGGTAGTCGCGGCCGAGCGCGACGTGGACGGTGCCATGGTGCAACTCGTACACCGCCGACCAGCGGGTGTGCCGCTGGGCCACCGCCGCCAGCAGGTCCATCGCCCCGGCCGGGCTGAGGCCGCCGCCGGTGGCCCGCATCCGCTCGGCGATGGTGCGGTAGCGGTCGTCGGAGCGCTTGACGTCCTCTCCCGCGCCGGACAGCACGAAATTCACCATGCCCTGCCACGAGCCCGTTCCGCGGATCACCTTGACGCGGCCGTCCACGAACTCCACTACCGCGGATCGTCCGCGCGCGTCGGCCACGAGGTAGTGCAACGCCGGCTCGCCCGGAGCGAACTCGACGTTGTAGCGGCCGAACACGGCGATCGCCTCGTCCACCGTGCGCGCCTGGTCGAGAACGAGCCGCTGGATGCGCGCGCTGCCGACCGTGGGACGGCCCGGTACCCGCGGGGGCTCGGCATCGGGGATCTGGGCCAGTCCGATGGTCAGGCCGTGCTCGTTCATCCCGTCGAAGGGCAGCGCCGCGGCCTGCAGCAGCTTGCGCCGCAGCACCGGGTCACGCGTCACGCGGCTCGCCTTTGCATGGGTGATCCCCAGGTAGGAGATGTCGACCAGCGAGATGGACGCGGGCCCGCGGGGCGGCCGGGTCGTCAGCAGCAACGCCGGATTGCCCAGCCAGTCGAAGTTGCGGCCGAACACCGGCCCGCGCGGCCCCCGCCGGGCCAGGAACAGCGAGCACGCCAGCGGGCGCTCGGTGGCGGGCGCGGCGACGACCGGCCGCAACGGGTCGTACGGCGCGTAAAGCGTCATCGCCAGCAGCGGATGCCGCGCATCGACCACGCGCAGGGTCGCAAGACTCCGCTGCTCATCCGCCGTGAGCGAGCCGTCGGCCTCACGGGAACCGGAGGACCGCAGGGCCGCGCCTCCCATGACCAGAGCGACGGCTACCACGACCGCGGCCACGACACGCACGGCACCGATCCGCCACCACGGCGCAGGAAGACCCATACCTCGGCTATAACACCATCGGCCCGACAGGACAAGATCGATGTCCCGTCCGCCCCTCCACATCGCCCAGGATGGGACCGCTTCGGGTTCCCCGGACGCCTCAGTGGCGGGGCAGCACGCACATGGCGTCCAGGCCCAGCACGTGGTTGAGGCGGCCGAACGCCAGCCAGGAGCCGATGCACATGCTCAGTTCCACGATCTCGGCCTGGCTGTAGTGCGCGGTCATCCGGGTCCAGAACTCCTCGTCGAGGCCGTGGTGGTCCAGGACGTACCGCTCGGCGTACTCGGCGGCCAGCCGGGTGCGCTCGTCGAAGGCGTCGGTGGTGCGCCACTGGGTCACCGCGTCGGCGAACCCCTCCTCGACCTTGTGCCCGTCCCGTTCGGTCCGCCAGTCGAGGCAGAACAGACACCCGTTGAGCTGCGCGATCCGCAGCCGCGCGGCCTCGAACTCGCGGAGCCCGAGGGTCGTGTGCTCGTACACAGCCAGCGACAGGTGCGCGGCGGCGGGCCCGATGCCGGGCACCATCTCGCCCCACACGTACCCGATCGGGTCCTTGCCCTCGGGGATGTCGATGTTCACGGTCGCTCCCTTCCGAGCCTGCCGACCGCCGGGCGCAGCGGGACGTCGAGCGCGTCGTAGAGGCCGGGTGCGGCGTCGGCGAGCCAGTCGATGGCGTTCACCAGCCGGCCGACCGCGGTGGCGTTCCCGCCCGCGGCCCGGTTGCCGCCCTCGTCGGTGGCCTCGACCGTGACCTCGATGCGCGGGCGGCCCTCGATGATCACCCGGTGGGCGCCGTCGCCGTCGGGCGGCGCCGGCCAGTCCGGCGCGCAGGACGGGTGGATGCGGGTGACGTGCTCGATGACGATGCGGGGCTCGCCTGCGACGATGCCCTGCACCTCGAAGCGCACCGCGCCTTGGCCGCCGGCCTCGAACTCGCCCATCGTCTTGGTGCTCACCGTGGTCTCCAGCGGGCGCCGCTCCAGGGTCTCGCGGACCTCGTCGAGTTCGACGCCGAGGGCCCTGGCCATCAGCTGCACCTGCCCGCCCCACACCATGGTCGGGACCGTCGGCGCGAGCATCGGCGGCTCGCAGTCCATCGGCTGTCCCATGCCGACCAGATACCGGACCGAGTCCTCCTGGTCGTAGGTGGAGTAGTCGAAGATCTCCTGGCAGCGGATCGCGTCCACGGTGCCGCCGAGCCCGCTGATCAGCAGCGGCAGCACGTCGTTGCCCCAGCCTGGGTCGATGCCAGAGACGAACAGCGAGCCGCCGCCGTCGGAGATGGCGGCCAGTACCGGTTCCCGCAGTTCCGGCGGGGCGTTGCGGTGGTCGTAGAACGCGTACAGCGAGGGGGTGACGACCACGGCTCCGGCCCGGATCGCCCTGATGACGTCGGCGAGGGCGTCGTCGGGGCGGATGTCGCCGGAGGCGGCGTACACCACGGCCCCGGGGCCGGCGGCCAGCGCCGCGTCGACGTCGTCGGTCGCCGTGACCCCCAGCGCACGGTCGAGCCCGCCGAGGTCGCCCGCGTCGCGGCCGACCTTGCCGGGGTCGTGGACGAGTACGGCCGCCAGTTCCAGCCCCGGGTGGGCGTCGACGGCGCGGATGGCCAGACGGCCGACGTTGCCGGTGCCCCAGACGATCGTGGAGATCATGCCTGGGAGGTTAGCAAGCGCTTGGTTCGGTGACCAGGGTCACAGTGAACCGGTCGGATCCGGCCGGACCGCGCCGACCGGCGGCCCGGGGCGGCCCGGCCGTGCCGACCGCCGCGTGCCGGGATCACCTGGACGGGCGGTCCCCTTCCGAGGGTGACCGGTTCGTCGCCTTCCGTCGATCGGGTGGACGCGCTGTGACCTGGTGATTCAGGTGGGTGATCGTAACCAAATTACTGCTCGGTAGGTAGTGACGCACTCTACGGGAGCAATGTAGAACTCGTTCTAGCCATTGAGAGTGAGGTAGGTCACATGGCCGAGAGAAGCCTGCCCGGCACGGGGTTGCCGGGTGTATCCCGCCGTGGTTTCCTGGCTGGAACGAGTTCTATTTTGGGTGCGGCGACCCTTGGGCTCCCCGCCGTGGCCCAGGCGAAGACCGCCCCCGCGGTGATCGGCGACGGGGCCCAGGTCCCGGCTCTGGTGATCGGGACCGGATACGGCGGATCGGTGGCCGCGCTGCGCCTGGCTCAGGCGGGCGTCGACGTGCACATGGTCGAGATGGGCATGGCCTGGGACACCCCCGGCTCGGACGGCAAGATCTTCTGCAGCACGCTCTCGCCGGACCACCGGTCCTTCTGGCTGCGCACCAGGACCAAGATGCCCCTCAACTACTTCCTCGGCTTCCCGATCGACCGGGACGTGTCCCGCTACACGGGGGTCCTGGACGCCGAGGAGTTCGGCGGCATCACGGTCTACCAGGGCCGCGGCGTCGGCGGCGGCTCGCTGGTCAACGGCGGCATGGCGGTCACGCCCAAGCGCGAGAACTTCAGTTACGTCCTTCCGTCGGTGAACGCCGACGAGATGTACAACACCTACTACCCGCGCGCCAACGCCGGGCTCGGGGTCGCCAACGTCGATCCGGCCTGGTTCGACAGCACCCCCTGGTACCAGTTCTCCCGGGTCGGCCGTAAGCACGCCCAGCGCTCCGGCTTCCCGTTCGTCTTCGTGCCCGACGTGTACGACTGGGACTACATGGAGCGGGAGGCGGCCGGGACCGCCACCAAGTCGGCGCTGGCCGGGGAGATCCTCTTCGGCAACAACCACGGCAAGAAGTCGCTGCAGCAGACCTACCTCGCCCGGGCCAGGGCCACCGGCAGGGTCTCCATCTCGCCGCTGCACAGGGTCGTCTCGGTCGCCCCGGCCGGCGGCCGCTACACGGTGACCATCGAGCAGCTCGACACCGGCGGCGGCGTCACGGCCACCAAGACCGTGACCGCCGACCGGGTGTTCTTCGCGGCCGGCAGCGTCGGCACCAGCAAGCTGCTGGTCAAGCTGAAGGCCACCGGCGCGCTGCCCAACCTCAACGGCGAGGTCGGCAAGGGCTGGGGCGACAACGGCAACGTCATGTGCGGCCGTGCCAACCACCTGTGGGACCCGACCGGCGCCCAGCAGTCCACCATCCCCTGCGCCGGGATCGACAACTGGGCCGCCGGCGGCGCGTTCGCCGAGGTCGCCCCGCTGCCCACCGGGATCGAGACCTTCGCCTCGTTCTACCTGTCGATCACCAGGAACCCCAACCGCGCCCAGTTCACCTGGAACGGTGCGACGGGCAGGGTCGACCTGAACTGGCAGGCCTCCTGGAAGCAGCCGTCCATCGACATGGCCAAGACGATCTTCGACAAGATCAACGCCAAGGAGGGGACGATCTACCGGACCGACCTGTTCGGCACCTACAAGATCTGGGGCGACCACCTCACCTACCACCCGCTCGGCGGCGCGGTGCTCAACAGGGCCACCGACAACTACGGCCGGCTGCACGGCCACCCCGGCCTGTATGTCATCGACGGCGCGCTGATTCCCGGCAACACCAGCGTCAACCCGTTCGTCACCATCACGGCGCTCGCCGAGCGCAACATCGAGAAGATCATCGCCACCGACCTGTGACGGCGACCGGCCCGCACGCAGACGGCGTCTCGCGGGGCTCCCCGGCCGGGGAGCCCCGCGAGACGCCGTCAGGCGATCAGTGGAAGGTGAATCTCACCGAGTCGATGGCCTGGGAGGCGGGGCACAGGATGCCGCCGCCGGTCTTGGTGGCGGTGAGTGGGGTGGTGCGGGTGTAGGTCCTGGTCGTTCCCTGGCGGTTGACCGTGACGTTGTTCACCCGGTAGTTGCAGGTGCCGACGATCGGGGCGGTCGCAACGACGTTGACCTGCGGGGACGTGGCGGTGCCGGGGGGCGTGTCGTTGAACGTGACCGTCGGGCTGGCGCTGAGGGTCACGGTGATGAGGGCGCTGGTGCAGGTCGGGCTGACCGTGGTGTGGTTGATCGTCAGCGTGTTCGGGGGCGTGTTGGTGGTGTCGGCGTTCGTCCAGGAGCAGGTCGTGCCGGCGGCGGTGACCGAGCCGTCGACCTTGCCGGGGGCCGCGTGGGCGGGGGTCGCCATGAAGGCGACGAGGGCGGTGGCGGAGAGGCCGACGAGCAAGCCGGCAGATCTCATGGGGTCCTCCTCCTCGGGCACGGCGGCGGTCCTTCCGCCACCGTCCGACGCGGCCGCGCCGTTCTCCTCGCCGGGGTGTGCGAGGAGCGCCGCATCCATGAATCTGAATCTCTTTCATAGTCAGCGGGGGCCCCGGCGAATAACCCGTCCGATCAGGACGGGTTTAGTTCCCGACCACACCGCACACACCGGCAGGTGTGCGGTCCGCCGGACGGGCCCCCCGGTTCGAGCGCGTCGCGCAGCTCCCGCCGGCTGCTCACCTGGAGCTTGCGCATGGCGTTGGCGAGGTGGTACTTGACCGTGCGCTCCGACAGGTACAGGTCCCCGGCGATGTCCCGGTTCGTACGGCCCGAGGCCGCCAGGTCGGAGATCTCCCGTTCCCGCGGGGACAGCCGGTTCCCGTAGCCGGGCCGGCCGCGCCGGTGGGGCACCGGCAGGCCCGCCGACCGCATCAGCTGCTTCAGCCGGTTGGCGTCCCAGACGGCGCCCAGGCCGGTGAACGTGCTCCACGCCTGGCGCAGCAGGTCGGTGTCCGGAGCCTGCCCGGCGGAGATCTGGGAGCGCATCTCGCAGGCGCACGCATGAGCCGCCATCCGGGGGTCGGGCAGCAGGGCGTACCTGCGGCGGGCACGGCGGTAGCCCGCCGAGGCCCGCCCCATGTCGCCGTGCTCCTCGCTCATCCGCGCCTCGGCGAAGCCGAGCGCAGCCCGGGCGAGCGGCGCGTCCCGGCCCACCAGAGCACTGCGATACCGGGGAAGGACCGCGTCCACCAGATCGAGCGGGATGAACGGCAGCAGCGGTGCCGCCCAGACCCAGACCTGCTTGCAGGCCAGCTCGTCCAGCACCTGGCGGGCGAGGGCATGTCCGACGCGCCGTTGGGCCGCGGTCAGCGCCACCCGGTTGAGCTCTGCGACGGCATGCGCCGCGATGGCCAGATCCCCGATCTCGCACGTCTCCTCGGCCACCGTGCGCAGCGTGCGGCGAGCGACGTCCAGGTGCCCTTGGCCGATGCGGATCTGTGCCGCCAGCAGCCGGGAGGCCGGCAGCCCGTGCCGCTGTACCTCGGCGGCGAGCCCCTCCTCGGCTCCGCGGTCTCCCCTCGTCCAGCGGACTCGCAGCTCTGTGGCGTGGAGCCGCAGGTCGTACCTGCTCAACCGGACGTCGGCGGCCAGCCGTCGTCCCCGCTCGACCAGTTCCAGGCCGCGCGAGTAGTGGCCCAGATGCAGGGCCGCGTCGGCCAGGTCGGCCAGGCCCCGGACGAGCTGCCGGTCCACCTCCGGTCGGTCGCCGTGGGCCGGCAGCGCGCCGGCCACGGACCAGCCCTCGGGGTCGCCGCAGGCGAGCAGCAGGTGCGCGGTGCCGGTCGTGACCACCGCGTGCGCCATCGGGTCGATGGTCTCAGCGAGCGCCCCGCGGGCCCGGCCCAGGTACGACATCTGCATGGGCAGGTTGTGGCCCGGCAGCCTGTTCGGCGTGGACAGGACGGTCAAGGCGATTGCGTACAGGTCCGGGCGCGTCATGAGGTGGCCGAGCGCGGCCCACAGCTCGGCCGCGGCGATGTCCGTCTCCCGTCCCGGCCCGGCGGACTCCAGCGCCGACCACAGGTGCAGCAGGAGCAGCTCGGCCCGCTGCTCCGGTGACGCCGGGGCGCGTTCGCTCGCCTCGGCCAGCAGGGTGGTGGTCGCCGCGCTCCGATCGTCGTCGCCCAGCGCGGCCCAACCCAGCTTGATCGTCAGCTCGGCCCGTCTCGCCTCCGCGACCGCGCCCGCCCGCAGCACGTCCCGCAGCTGGGCCTGGGCGGCGTCGAACGAGCCGTCGGCGGCGGCGATCTCGGCGGCGGCCTCCGCGCTCGCCGCCCATCCCCGCACGTCACCGGCACGCCGATGGTGCTCCACCGCCCGTACGACCAGGGCGCTGCGGCCGGTACGGGTGAGCTCGCGGGCGGCGGCAGCATGCAACCGGCGCCGCCGGGGCTCGGAGATGGCCTGGTAGACGGCGAGCCGGGCCACCTCATGGCGAAACCGCACGGTGTCGCCGTCCGGTCCCTGGTCGCACAGCAGCCCGCACCGGGTCGCCTCCCCGAGGGCGGCGCAGGCCTGCCCGGCGTCCAGCTCCGCGACCCTGGCCACCAGGTCGGGTTCGGCCGACTCGGCCAGCACGGCCGCCGCCTCCAGGACGGTGCTCCCCGCGTCACCGAGCCCACGGACCCGGGAGATGATCTCGGCGCCGGCCCCCGGCGGGACCACCGACGACAGGTCCGCCTCGTCCGCCGCGAGGACCCATTCGCCGTTCACCGCACGGAGCAGGCCACGGTGCCGGAGCAGCCGCACGTCTTCGCACACCACGAGTGGCACGCCGCCGTTGCGTTCATGGAGCAGGCCGGCGAGCTCGGGGGACACGGCCGTCTCCGCGACGCCCAGCACCGCCTCGGCCAGCCGGCGGGCACCCGGCGCCGACAGCGGTGCCAGGCGGATCCGGACGGTGCCGGCCCCCGGCTCCGGGAGGACGGCCGCGGGCCCGCAGGTGACCACGGCCGACAGCCTCGGCGGCGGCCGGGCGTCGATCATCCGGAGCAGTTCGACCGTGGCCTCGTCGGCCCACTGCAGATCCTCCAGCACCAGGATCGTCGGGCCCAGCTTGGACAGCAGTTCGACCATGGCGCGCACCAGGCGGTGCCGGTCCAGCCGCGGGTCCTCCAGCGGGGGGAGCGGCGGCGGCAGGATGCCGGCCAGGTCGGGGAGCACCGTGCGCAGCGCCCCGGCCAGCGCGCTCAGGGGCTGCACGGGCGGCCGCCGCACGGTGGCGAGGGCCTCGATCATCGGCCCCAGCGGATAGGCCGCCAGGCTCGGGCGGGCGTCCCCGATCAGGTGCTGCCGCGCGGCGAGCGCCGGATCCGCGAGCGCCTCGTGCACCAGGCGGGTCTTCCCGGCGCCCGGCTCGCCCTGCACCACCGCGATGACGGGCGGCCGGGCGAGCGCCGCCACCAGTGACGCCAGGTTGTCGTCCCGTTCCACCAGCACCGGATTCCCAGGCGGCATGACGACCTCCTGCCACTCGCCTGGGATCGTCACATGGCCGGATCGGGCCGTCCAGTTCCAATTCGTTCCGCTGTCGGTGGATGACACAACGCATGACCGGCGTGGAGTCGCCCTTGACAACGCGATTGGCGATAAGTGATAGATTCCGATTTCAATATTCGGCGAACAGACGAAGGTGGACGGTCGAAGGGGCCGTACGGCTTCAGGGGGTCGGGGGCGCTGAACACCTCCGCAGGTTGTTCGGGTCGGGCTTGTGGGGGGCGGGGGCTCGTCGGGGAAGTACTTCTTGAAGAAGGCGTCCCAGGTCCCGGACGTGAGGAACTTGCGCAGCAGGCCGGTGAAGAACTCACAGGCCTCGACCTCGCCGAGCCGCAGGCCGATGCCGAAGCGGTCCTGAGCGCCGAACTCGAAGTCCTCCACCCGCAGGTCCGGGTTCTCCTGAGCGAAACCGAGCAGGTTGAGGTACGCGGTTGACACGGCGTCCACCCGCTTGGCCCGCAACTCCGCCACGCACTGGCTCAGCCCGACCTTCAGGACGCGGTTGACCTTGACGCGGAGCATCTCCGCGACGTTGCCGTCGGAGGTGGTATCGCTCATGGTGCAGACCGTCCGGCCCGCCAGATCCTCCACTTTGCGGATCCGCTCACCCGACCTGCGGGTCATCACGGCCTGGGTGTTGATCATGTAGGGGCCGGCGAACGTGACGTACTTGGCCCGCTCGTCGGTGATGGCGAAGTTGGCGAGCATCACCTGGGCCCTGCGATCCTGGAGGGCGAGCATGCGTTCACCGAAGGTGAGGTCGACGGGGACGGCCTTGACGCCCATCTCGTTGGCCAGCCACCCCATCAGGTCGTACTGGAACCCGGAGCGGATGTTGGGGCCGGGCTCGACCACGCTCCAGCCCGGCAGGTCCGTCATCAGGCCGAAGTTGACCACCGAACCCCGGGGGAACGGGCTTTTCGGCTCCGGTGGCTCCGCCGGGCCCTGCTGGAGGACCCGGATGGCGCCTATGACGCCTATGGCGAGGACGATCGCGAGAACCACCGCGCCGACCCACACGGCTCGTCGCCTGGTCCGGTTGGACGGGCTCACCGGACCCCCTTGCCGCGAGGGCCGCGTCCTGGCGCTGTGGCCGGGCTCATTGGACGGGTTCATAGGAATCCCTCGTTGTAGAGAACCGCTTCGGTGACCCTGAGATCGACCGAACAGGTGCGGTCTCCTTTCTCTTCGGACAAGGTGACCGTGAGGTCGACGCTGTTCTCGGCCTTTCCGAGGGGGTACCGGAGCTCCTGCCCGGCTCTGGCGTCGATCTCCCCCCGGTCGACACCGTCCACCGTGAGCGTCCCCCGCAGGGTCGCCGGATCGACGCAGTCGCCGACCTCGGACCTGTTGGTCAGGCCGAAGACGAGGTAGAGGTGGCTGCGGCCGAGGGGTGGGCGGATCCGCACGGTCGCGGTGCTCCCGTCGCGAAGCCCGGCCGCCTTGCCGAGGACCACCCGGTCGGTCACGTTGAGGTCGGGTTTGTGGTAGGCGAACCAGTACACCAGCGAGAGCGTCATGCCCAGCAGCGCGGCGGTGACGAACATGAGCCATTTGCGGCTCGGCAACGGCAGCCCGGGTCCGCCCTGTTCCCTGCTCAACCGGTCGATGAAGACCGGGATGAACGGGCTGACGAGCGCCACGAGCAGGGACAGCACCCCGCTGATCTCGCTGCCCTTGGCCCCCAGCGACAGCAGCCAGACGGTGAGGACCAAAGCGCCCAGCGAGACGAAGAAGAACCACACCATGAACCGGGTGGAAGGGCTGCGCTCGGTGGACTCGCCTGCTGCGCTCGTGGTCATACCTCCCCCTCCGGATGGCCTTCCGTATCACCCCCCGAAGCCTCTTGACTATCATTCGCCGTGCAGGTCATCCAGGTAATTCGACGCATTGGTCTACGGGTGGGATCCGCGCCGCAGCCCGCCCGGCCGGTGCCACCGGAATTCGGCCCGCACCTATTTCCCGCTTTGCGGGCATCGGATTTCCCGGCCTTCATGTCCATATCGGCTGTCGTCCCGAAATATGATCACGGGGGAGCCGTCCCGGAACGTTGCGGGCGGGTGGGGGAGGGATCGCCCTGCGGCCGGGTGGGGCGGTCGCGAGGCGATCCCATCGCCGGTCAGAGCTTCGGGTCTACGCCATTCGCTGCATGGCCTGCTGGCGGCGAGCGGCGACGGCGGAGCCTGATTCGCGGCGGGCCATCCGGCGGAGGACGAACGGGGCGAGGGCGAGCCCGGCGACGGCCCACAGGCCCAGGACGCCGATCGTCTCCAGATGGCGCCAGGACTCGCCGACCTCGGCGGCGGCCATGGTCTGCGGCAGCATCGCCGAGCGCAGTCCCAGGCCCAGCCAGTAGAGCGGGAAGAGCTGGGCGACCCACTGCAGCCATTCGGGGAGCGCGCTGATCGGGTAGAACACACCCGAGACGCCCATCAGGGCCATCATCGGCAGCGTCACGAAGCCCACGCCCTGGGCGCTGGTGAACAGCGAGCCGACGATCGCGCCGAGCGGCAGCAGGGCGAGCAGGCCGAGCGTCACCACCCAGGCCAGCGTCAGCCACGACGACACGCCGCCCAGCTCTAGCCCCTCGAACAGGAACACCGCCGGGACCAGCGCGATGAGCAGCCCCGCCACGGCCGTCCCGCCCCGGCAGAGGACCTTGCCCGTGAGGTAGCCGACCATGCCGTTCGGCGTCGCCTTCGCGCGCAGCAGGGTGCCGTCCTCGCGGTCCATGGTCAGCGACAGCGCGAGCGCCATCATCCCGTTGAACGCGACAGTCATCCCCAGGATGCCGGGGACGGAATGCGCGCCGAGGGAGAAGTCGGTGCCCGGCACCGTGCTGTGCCGCAGCAGGAACATCACGGTCAGGGAGATGACCGGGAAGAAGGTCACCGACCACAGTTCCTGTCCGTTGCCCAGGCTCTGCCGGAGTTCGATCCGGGCGCGCTGCAGGCCCGCCCGGACGGCGACCGCCTGCGGGCTCATCGGGCCATCTCCGTGAGCTCGCTCGGCGCCTCCGTGCGACGTCCGGACTCGAACTCGTGCACCAGCGTCATGTAGACGTCCTCCAGGCGCACCCGGTGCACCTCCAAGTCCTCGATCGCCTCGCCGTACTCGGTGAACAGCCCGCGCACATGGCCGGTGGCGTCCACGGCCGACTCCACGTACCGCCGGCCGTCCCTGCGGTAGCGGACCTCGCTCTTGCCGGAGAACCGCCGGGCGAGTTCCGCCGAGGTGCCGTCGGCGACGATGCGGCCACCGGCCAAGATCACGATCCGGTCGGCGAGCCGCTCGGCCTCCTCCAGATCGTGCGTGGTGAGCAGGACCGAGGTCCCCTCCAGGCCCGTCAGGCGTTCCACCAGCTCGTGGAAGTCGCGCCGCGCCTGCGGGTCGAAGCCGACGGTCGGCTCGTCCAGGAACAGCAGATCCGGCCGGCCGACCAGCCCGACGGCCACGTCGAGCCGGCGCCGCTGGCCGCCGGAGAGCGTGGCGATCACCGCGTCCGCGCGGTCGGTCAGCCCCACCAGCTCCAGCAGCTCACCGGTGTCGTACGGCCGGGGCCGCCGCGCCGTGGCGTACGGGGCGTAGAAGCGGCCGAGGTGGCCGAGCAGCTCACGGACCCGCCACCTGCCGTGGTCGCGCCAGGACTGCAGTACGACGCCCAGCCGGGCCCGCCACGCCTCGCCGCCGTCGTTGGGATCGACGCCCAGCACGCGCACCCGCCCGTCCGAACGACGGCGGAACCCCTCCAGGATCTCAATCGTGGTCGTCTTGCCCGCGCCGTTGGGCCCCAGCAGGGCCACCACCTCACCCTGGTGCACGCGCAGGTCCACCCCGCGCAGCACCTCAGTGGAGCCGTAACGCATCCGCAGGTCACGGGTCTCGATGGCCGGCTCGGTGCTCGGCGATCCCCTGCCGCCATCGTCGGCGGGGCGCCGACGGTCGGGCTCCGCCGGCCCGGCAGCGCTTTCACTGATATTCATGCTTAAAGTGTCTCATTGAAGTTCTTTTTGAGGGTTGGCGCAATTAGCCCCTATTCGACCTGGTCATATGAATTCACAACCCTCAAATACCGGGAGCGGACTCGGGCCGGCGGACATCCGGTGCCGGCACCGGCTCTCGCGGACGGGAGGGAGACCTCCGCGCCCGGTGCTCTCCGGGTGAGGGCCGCGCGAGCCCCCCGGATCGGTGACGGCCGTCCGTGCCGCGGGCATCCGCCGACGCCGCCGGTGATCCGCTGCGTGCGGTGACGGCGGCGGGCCGGGGCGTCGCGACGGGCCTCCGGAATGAACCTCCCGGGCGGTCAGGGCGTCTGCGGGGGAGAGGGGGCGGCCGCGGGCGGGAGGAGAACAGATGAGGAAGCTGGAGCGGGCCGTCTGCCCGAAGTGCGAACAGGGGCGCCTCGCGCCGGTGATGTACGGATATCCGGACTTCACCGACGAGTTGGAGCGGATGCTGGCGGCCGGGGAACTAGTGCTCGGTGGGTGCATGCCGGGGCCGGAGCGGTGGGGGTGTCCGAGGTGCCGGGCCAGGTACGTCGAGCTGCCGGGGCCGGACAGCCGGTGGGGCGACATCGTCTGGGGGATTCCCGTGGAGATCCAGGCGACCCGGGGGTGCGGTCCGGAGCGGGCGCTGGTGACGGTGCGGCGGAATGACCCGTGGACGCTGACGTTCCAGTTCGACGACGGGCTCTGGCAGCGGCCGACGATCGTCGCGCTCGGCGACGACCTGTTCGGCGCGTTCCAGGGGCTGTGCCGCGCCGCCGCCAAGCGGGGCGTCAAGCTCCTGGTCAACGGTGCTCGCCGGGACGTCCACCGTTGCCAGGTCGACGCCCCTGACACCCACCACCTGGTCTCCCTGCTGCGTCCGGGCAGGCCCGCCGCGCTGTCCGACACCGCCAACCTTCTCGACCCGGCCCCCGAGGACGGCCTCGGCACCCCGGACGAACAGAACGACCACCTCGCCCGATGGTTCCGCTCCCTGCCGAACGCCTGAACCGCCGGCCCGGCGGCCACCCGCCCCATGCCCGGCACACCTCTCGCCGCCGCATCCGAACAACCCTGCGTTGACCGGGCCATCGAAGCGGCGGCAGAGTCGCCGGTCGAGCAGCCGGTTCGTCCAGCGGGCACAATCATGAGTTGTACGACTAGGGTTGCCCGGGTGGATCTCAAGGCCGTGCGCACCTTCGTCGCCGTCGCGGACGCGGGGTGGTTCCAGGAGGCCGCCGCCGAGCTGTCGCTCACCCAGCAGGCCGTCTCCAAGCGCGTCGCCGCGCTGGAGAGGGACCTGGGGGTGCGGTTGTTCACCCGCACCCCGCGCGGAGCCCGGCTCACCATCGACGGGCAGGCGTTCCTACCGCACGCCCGCGACCTCCTGCGGGCCGCGGAACGGGCGGCCGCCTCCGTGCGGCCCGGCCGCCGTGCGCTGCGCGTCGACGTGATCGGCCGGCGGCTGGCGCCGGCCGATCTGCTGCGCGGCTTCCGCCGCGCGCGACCGGAGATCGAACTCGACGTGGTGACCCTCTTCGACGTCGACGCGGCCATCGCCGCCGTCCGGTCCGGCACGATCGACGCGTCCTTCCGTGCCGTCCCCCTCCCGGCGCGGCTCCCCGACGGGATGGAGGCCGCCCGGGTCTTCGACGAGCCCCTCCAACTTCTGACCGGGCCGGCCCACGAGTTCGCCGCCGCCCGCGCGGTCACCCCCGCCCGGCTGGCCGGGCACCGGATCTGGATGCCCGGCCTCGTCGCCGGCACCGAGTGGGCCGGCTTCTACGACGACCTCGCCGCCGCGTTCGGGCTCACCATCGAGGTGACCGGCCCGGACTTCGGCGCCGAGCCGCTCCTGGACACGATCGCCGACTCTCCGGCGCTGGCGACCCTCGTCGGCGAGCGGACCCGCCTCGTCTGGCCCGCCGACCAGGACCTGCGGCGCATCCCCCTGCGCGACCCGACACCGGTCTACCCGCACTCACTGATCTGGCGCGGCGACAACCCGCACGCCGCCCTCACCGCACTCCGCGACCATCTCGGCTCCCTGCGCGACGACCACCGCGACGTCGGGACCTGGACACCGCAATGGGCGCGGCGTCCTCAGGTGACGGAACCGTAGGCGAGCTTGCCCGTCCAGTCGCAGGTGGCGTAGACGATGCCGGATTCGGTGGTGGCCGATCCGGTGAGCTTGAGCCCGGCCGGGGCCGTCCCCTCGGCGAAGGCCGTCCCGGGGCCGCCACGGTGACCTTGCCGCCGGCTAGCCGTTGAGGAACAGCTCCAGGGGGAGGGTGGCCGCGCCCAGGGCGACGGCGTCGGGGCCCAGGGTGCACAGTTCGATGGAGGTGGTCGCGAACGGGTGCTTGAGGGCGTGGCAGCGGGCGGCCTCGCGGATGGCGTCCAGGTGGGTCTCGCCGAGGAGCAGGCCGGCCCAGCCGCCGAGGATGACGCGTTCGGGGTTCAGCAGGTTGATCAGGCCGCCGACGGCGGCGCCGAGGTAGCGCACGGTCTCGTCGATGATCCTCGCTCCGACGGTGCCCGGGGTGCCGGCCTCCAGGATCATCGCGGCCAGCGCGGACTCCTGGTCGGCCGCGGCGAGCGTCCCGCCCGCCTCCGCGTAACGTTCCAGCATGGCCTCGGCGCCGACGTAGGCCTCCAGGCAGCCGACGTTGCCGCAGCGGCAGGTCCGGCCGCCCACGACGACGGGGGTGTGGCCCCACTCGCCGGCGGAGGCGGTCGAGCCCCGGTCCGCGGTGCCGTGCGTGATGATCGCCGCGCCGACCCCGGATCCGATCAGCCCGACCACCGCGTTGTGGGTGCCGCGGCCGGAGCCGAACCACAGCTCGGCCTGGCCCATGGTGTTGGCGCCGTTGTCGATGAGCAGCGGCAGGTCGGTGCCCGCGCGCAGCAGCCGTTCCAGCGGGACGCGGTCCCAGCCGAAGGTCTGGGCGTCCACGACCACCTCGGGGCGCTGCTGGACGACGCCGGGCACGCCGATGCCCACCCCGAAGATCGCCTCGGCCGGCACGCCGCTGTCGGCGAGCACCGCGTCGAGGCCGGCCAGGATTCGGGAGACGACCGCGTCCGCCGGATGGCGTGCCGGGTCCAGCGGGAAGTCGGCCTTGGCCCGCTCGGTCATCGCCAGGTCGAACAGCTCCACCTGCACCCGGGTCTCACCGACGTCCACGCCGACGACGTAGCCGTACTCCGGGTTCACCTGCAGCAGCACCCGCGGCCGCCCGCCGTCGGAGTCCACCGAGCCGACCTCGGCGACGACCCCCTCGCCGAGCAGTTCGCGCATCACGTTGCTGACCGAGGCCGGGCTCAGCCCCGTCGCGGCGCTGAGCTCCTGCCGGCTGCGCGGACCGCTGAAGTACAGCGCCCGCAACAGCACCGCCCGGTTGTCCCGGCGCAGGTCGCGCACCGTGCCCCCCTTGCGCTCGGCCATGTCCACCTTCCCCGCTCGGGCCCCGTCTTCCGACAAGGCCTGAAAAAAGTAGTCCCGCAGTGTTGACCCCTCAGTCTCCCACGTATTAAATCAAGCCTTGAAAAAAGGTGTGGCGTAAGTCACTCCGTTCCCCGACCCCCTCAAGGATCCCCATGGGCATCGCAACGATGGCGTCGGCCGCCGCGCTGACGCTGGTCGCCTTGACCGCCGTGGCCTGCGGCGACGGCGGCACGTCCGCCGGCGGCCCCAAGGAACTCCTCTACTGGGCCTCCAACCAGGGCACCAGCCTCGACCACGACCGCAAGGTGCTGGAACCCGAACTCGCCAAGTTCACCCGCAAGACCGGGATCAAGGTCAAGCTGGAGGTCATCGGCTGGCCCGACCTGCTCAACCGGATCCTGGCCGCCACCACCTCCGGCAGGGGCCCGGACGTGCTCAACATCGGCAACACCTGGTCGGCCTCCCTACAGGCCACCGGCGCGCTGCTGCCGTTCGACGACGCCACGCTCGCCAAGGTCGGCGGCAGGGACAGATTCCTCGGCCCGTGCCTGGCCGCCACCGGGGCGCAGGGCAAGCCGCCGGCCGCCGTCCCCATCTACGGCCAGGCCTACGGCCTGTACTACAACAAGAAGCTGTTCCGCGAGGCCGGCATCGACAGGCCGCCGGCGACCTGGAACGAGCTCATCGAGACCGGCAAGAAGCTCACCAAGCCCGGCCAGTGGGGCCTGACGCTGCAGGCCGGCCAGGTCACCGAGAACGCCCACCACGCCGCGATCCTCGGCGCCCAGCACGGGGCGCGGTTCTTCGACGGCGAGAAGCCCACGCTGGCCTCCGACCCGGCCGCCGACGCGATCAAGCAGTACCTCGACCTGATGCAGGTCCACAAGATCGTCAACCCGAGCAACGTGGAGTACACCGACACCGCCAAGTCGCTCAAGGACCTCGCCGACGGCAAGGCCGCGATGTTCATGAACCAGGCCTCCGCCGGCTCGTTCGAGGCCGTCGGGATGAAGATGGACGACCTGGGCGTGGCCCCGATTCCGCTGCCCGACCAGCCCCCGCCCGGCGGCCGCCGGGTCAACAGCTTCGTGGCCGGCATCAACCTCGCGGTGTTCAAGAACACCAGGAACCTCGACGGGGCGCTGGAGTTCGTGAAGTTCATGACCAGCACCGAGGAGCAGGCACTGCTCAACAAGACCTATGGCTCGCTGCCCACCGTCAAGGACGCCTACACCGACCCCGCGTTCCAGACCGAGCAGGTGAAGGTCTTCCAGGGCGTGCTGAGCGGCACCGCCGAACCCATGCCGCAGGTGCCGCAGGAAAGCCAGTTCGAAACCCTGGTCGGCACCGCCATGAAGTCGATGTTCGCCGACGTCGCCTCCGGCCGGACCGTCGACGCCGCGCAGATCAAGGCCAGGCTGGCCCAGGCCGACCAGCAACTGGCCGCCGGAAGCTGACCCGATGACCGCGCTGCTCGACCAGACCCCGGCCGCCCGGACGGCGGCGGCCGGGGGCCGCCCCCCGCGCGGCCGGGGCCGCCGGATCGCGCTGCCCTACCTGCTGCTGCTGCCCGCGGTGTTGCTGGAACTGCTCGTCCACCTGGTGCCGATGCTGGTCGGGCTGGTGATGAGCTTCCGCAAGCTCACCCAGTTCTACATCCGCAACTGGTCGGCCGCCCCGCATGCCGGTCTGGACAACTACCGGGTGGTGCTGGACTTCGACTCCGCGGTCGGCCGCAGCCTGCTCCACTCGTTCTGGGTCACGATCGCCTTCACGGCCGCCTCCGTCGGGACGGCCTGGCTGTTCGGCACCGCCGCCGCCGTGCTGATGCAGCGGCACTTCCGCGGCCGCGGCCTGCTGCGCGCCTTCTTCCTGGTGCCGTACGCGCTGCCGATGTACGCGGCGGTGATCACCTGGGCGTTCATGCTGCAGCGCGACACCGGCATGGTCAACGCCCTGCTCGGCCGGGACGGGCCGGACGCGCCGTTCTGGCTGATCGGCGGCAACAGCTTCTGGTCGCTGGTGGTGGTGTCGGTGTGGCGGACCTGGCCGTTCGCCTTCCTGATCATCATGGCCGGGCTGCAGAACGTCCCGCGGGACCTGTACGAGGCCGCGGCGCTGGACGGCGCCGGCTGGTGGCGCCAGTTCCGGGAGGTGACCCAGCCGCTGCTGCGCCCGGTCAACCAGGTGCTGCTGCTGGTGCTGTTCCTGTGGACGTTCAACGACTTCAACACCCCGTACGTGCTGTTCGGGGAGTCCGCGCCGCGCGAGGCGTCGTTGATCTCCATCCACATCTACCAGAGCTCGTTCGTGACCTGGAACTTCGGCCTCGGCTCGGCGATGTCGGTGCTGTTGCTGCTGTTCCTGCTGCTGGTCACGGCCGGGTATCTGGCCGTGACGTCGCGGAGGAGGCACGCGCATGCGTGAGCCGCGCTGGGTGGGCTGGGCCCGCCGTCTGGTGCTGGGCTTCCTGATGCTGTTCACCGCGCTGCCGCTGTACGCCATGGTGACCTCGGCCCTCAAGCCGCTGGGCGACGTGCAGGGCGACTGGCACTGGATCCCCACCACCGTCACGCTGCGGCCGTTCGCCGACATCTGGACCACGATCCCGCTCGGCCGCTACTTCCTCAACAGCCTGATCGTGTCAGGGGCCGCCACCGCGCTGTCGGTGACGATCGCGATCTTCGCGGCGTACGCGATCAGCCGGTTCCGCTTCCCGGGCCGGCGGGTGTTCGCGGTGACCGTGCTGTCGACCCAGATGTTCCCCGGGATCTTGTTCCTGCTCCCGCTGTTCCTGATCTTCGTCAACCTGGGCAACGCCACCGGGGTCGCGCTGTACGGCTCGCGGCTCGGGCTGGTGCTGACCTACCTGACCTTCTCGCTGCCGTTCGCCATCTGGATGCTCGCCGGCTACCTGGACTCGATCCCCCGCGAACTCGACGAGGCCGCGCTGGTCGACGGCAATGGGCCGCTCGGCGCGCTGCTGCGGGTCGTGGTGCCCGCCGCCAGGCCCGGCATCGTCGCGGTGGCCATCTACGCGTTCATGACCGCCTGGGGCGAGGTGCTGTTCGCCTCGGTGATGACCGACTCCGGCACCCGGACCCTCGCGGTCGGCCTGCAGGAGTACTCCACCGAGGTCCAGGTCTACTGGAACCAGGTCATGGCCGCCTCGCTCATCGTCTCGGTGCCGGTCGTCGCCGGCTTCCTGCTCCTGCAACGTTTCCTGGTCGCCGGCCTGACCGCCGGCGCCGTCAAGTGACCCCGCCAAACCGCCAACCCCCCGGCCGCCGGGTCGTTCCCTGGGAGAAGACCGCCGTGAACCTTCCCGCCGACTTCCTCTTCGGTGCCGCAACGTCCGCCTACCAGATCGAGGGCGCGGTCACCGCCGACGGCCGGCTGCCGTCCATCTGGGACGACTTCTGCAAGGTGCCGGGCGCCGTCGCGGGCGGCGACACCGGCGACGTCACCTGCGACCACTACCACCGCTGGCGGGAGGACATCGCGCTGATGCGGCGGCTGGGCCTGGACGCCTACCGGTTCTCCGTCGCCTGGCCCCGCGTCGTCCCGCGCGGCGCCGGCCAGGTCAACGGACCCGGCCTGGACTTCTACGACCGGCTGGTGGACGCGCTGCTGGAGGCGGGCATCCGGCCGTTCGTCACCCTCTACCACTGGGACCTGCCGTCGGCGCTGCAGGAGCAGGGCGGCTGGCCGTCCCGCGACACCGCCGGGCACTTCGCCGACTACGCGGCCGTCGTCGCCGCCCGGCTCGGCGACCGGGTCACCGACTGGACGACGATCAACGAGCCGCTGTGCACGGCCTGGATCGGGCACCTGGAGGGGCGTTTCGCGCCGGGCCTGCGCGACCTGCACCAGGCCGTGCACGCCTCGCACCACCTGCTGCTGGCCCACGGCCTGGGCGCCGCGGCGGTCCGGGCGCACGCCGCGTCACCGCCGTCGATCGGCCTGGTCAACAACCTCAGCCCCATCGTGGCGGCGTCGGACCGGGCCGAAGACGTACAGGCCGCGACCCGGGCGGACGGCCACATCAACCGGTGGTGGCTGGACCCGACCCACGGGCGGGGCTACCCCGCCGACATGATCGAGGTCTACGGGGTCGAACCGCCCGTCCGGGAGAGCGACCTGGAGACGATCGCCGCCCCCGTCGAGTACACCGGGCTCAACTACTACTTCCGGCAGGTCATCGCCGACGACCCGGACGGGCCCGCCCCGTACGCCCGGCAGGTCCCGGTGCCCGGCGCGCAGACCACCGCGATGGGCTGGGAGGTCCACGCCGACGGGCTCGCCGATCTGCTGCTGCGGCTGGGCGGCGAGTACGCCGCCACCCGGATCTACGTCACCGAGAGCGGCTCGGCTTGGGACGACAAGGTCGGCGCCGACGGCTCGATCGACGACCAGGACCGGATCGCCTACCTGGAGGACCACCTGGCCGCCGTCGCCCGCGCCGCCGCGGCCGGTGCGCCGGTCAAGGGCTACTTCGCCTGGTCGCTGCTGGACAACTTCGAATGGGCCGACGGCCTCGACAAGAGGTTCGGGCTGGTGCACGTCGACCGCGCCACCCAGGACCGCACCGTCAAGGCCAGCGGCCACCGCTACGCCGAGATCATCCGCGCCCACCACACCCCAGGAGGAGCCCCATGAGACACAGACCCGCCTGGACCGCCGCGGCGGTCCTGGCAGCTCTGCTCGTCGTCCCCGCCCCGCCCGCGCACGCCGCTCCCTCCGCGCAGGCCGCCGCGTGCGGCACCGGCAACGCCGCCCTGAACAAGCCGTCCACCGCCTCCTCCACCGAGAACGCCGGAACCCCGGCCTCCGCCGCCTTCGACGGGAACCCCGGCACCCGCTGGTCCAGCGCCTTCTCCGACCCCCAGTGGATCCAGGTCGACCTCGGCTCCGTCCAGAGCATCTGCCGGGTGGACCTGAGCTGGGAGACCGCCTACGGCAGGGACTTTCGGATCCAGACCTCCTCCAACGGCACGTCCTGGACCGACCTGACGACCGTGACCGGCGGGACCGGCGGCACCGCCGGCTACAACGTGACCGGCTCGGGACGGTACGTCCGCATGTACGGCACCGCCCGCGCCACCGGCTGGGGCTACTCGCTGTGGGAGTTCGCCGTCCATGTGGAGGGCGGCAGTGAGCCGCCGCCGGTGGGCGGCGGCGACCTCGGCCCCAACGTGCACGTCTTCGACCCCTCGATGCCGTCCTCGACCATCCAGTCCCGGCTCGACCAGATCTTCCGGCAGCAGGAGTCCGCGCAGTTCGGCACCGGACGGCACGCCGTCTTCTTCAAGCCCGGGACCTACAGCGGCCTGAACGCGCAACTCGGCTTCTACACCTCCGTCCACGGCCTCGGCCGCAACCCCGACGACGTCACCATCAACGGCGACATCACCGTGGACGCCGGCTGGTTCAATGGCAACGCCACCCAGAACTTCTGGCGCTCGGCCGAGAACCTGGCGGTGGTGCCCGTCAACGGCACCAACCGCTGGGCCGTCTCCCAGGCCGCGCCGTTCCGTCGCATGCACGTCCGCGGCGGGCTCAACCTGGCGCCCGACGGCTATGGCTGGGCCAGCGGCGGCTACATCGCCGACAGCAAGATCGACGGGACCGTGGGGCCGTACTCGCAGCAGCAGTGGTACACCCGCGACAGCTCCGTCGGCGGCTGGCTCAACGGCGTGTGGAACATGGTGTTCTCCGGCGTCCAGGGCTCGCCCGGCGACACCTTCCCCAACCCGCCCTACACGGACCTGACCACCACCCCGATCAGCCGCGAGAAGCCGTACATCTACCTGGACGGCGACACCTACCGGGTGTTCCTGCCGGCCAAGCGCGCCAACGCCCGGGGCACCAGCTGGGCGAACGGCCCGACCCCGGGCACGTCCCTCCCGCTGAGCCAGTTCTACGTGGCCAAGCCCGGTGACAGCGCCGCACGCATCAACGCGGCCCTGGCACAGGGCCTCCACCTGCTCCTGACACCCGGCATCTACCACGTGGACCAGCCGATCGCGGTCAACCGGCCGGGGACGGTCGTGTTGGGCCTGGGCCTGGCGACGGTCATCCCCGACAACGGCGTCACCGCGGTGAAGGTGGCCGACGTGGACGGGGTACGGCTGGCCGGCTTCCTGGTGGACGCCGGACCCGCCAACTCGGCCACGCTGGTGGAGGTCGGCCCGTCCGGCGCGGCCGCCGACCACGCCGCCGACCCGACCACGGTGCAGGACGTGTTCATCCGGATCGGCGGCGCCGGTCCCGGCAAGGCCACCACCAGCATGGTCGTCAACAGCGACGACGTGATCATCGACCACACCTGGATCTGGCGGGCCGACCACGGCGAGGGCGTCGGCTGGGAGACCAACCGCGCCGACTACGGCCTGGTCGTCAACGGTGACGACGTGCTGGCCACCGGCCTGTTCGTCGAGCACTTCAACAAGTACGACGTCCAGTGGTCCGGCGAACGCGGCCGGACCATCTTCTTCCAGAACGAGAAGGCCTACGACGCGCCCAACCAGGCCGCGATCCAGAACGGCTCCACCCAGGGCTTCGCCGCCTACCGGGTCGCCGACTCGGTGAACACCCACGAGGGCTGGGGCATGGGCTCCTACTGCTACTACAACATCGACCCCACGATCCGGCAGCACCACGGGTTCCAGGCCCCGGTCAAGCCCGGCGTCCGGTTCCACCACCTGCTGGTGGTCTCGCTGGGCGGCAACGGCCAGTACAACCACGTGATCAACGACACCGGCGCGCCGACGTCGGGCACCTCGACGGTCCCGTCCGTGGTCGTCTCCTTCCCCTGACACCCCTGACACCCCTGATCGCACGCCTCCGGGACCCCGGCCCGGTCCGGCCGGGGTCCCCCCGCCCCCGGAGGAAACGCTCATGAAAACCCGAAACCTCGCCGCGGCGCTGAGCGCCTTCACACTGCTGGCCGCCGGCGCCATGGCCGGTGCGCCCCGACCGGCGGAGGCCGCCGCCTGCGGCACCGCGAACGCCGCCCTGAACCGCCCGGCGACCGCCTCCTCGGTGGAGAGCGGCGCCTTCCCCGCCTCGGCCGCCGTCGACGGCAACACCGGCACCCGCTGGTCCAGCGCCTTCTCCGACCCGCAATGGCTGCGGGTCGACCTCGGCGCGGCCAAGTCGATCTGCCGGGTCGTGCTCCGCTGGGAGGCCGCCTACTCCAGGGCGTTCCAGATCCAGGTCTCCGACGACGGGTCGGCCTGGACCTCCATCTACACGACCAGTACCGCCACCGGCGGCACCCAGACCCTCGACGTCACCGGCACCGGCCGCTACCTCCGCATGTACGGCACCGCCCGTGGCACTGGCTACGGCCACTCGCTATGGGAGTTCGCCGTCCACACCACCGAGGGCTCCTCCGACCCGTTCTGGGGCGACACCTCCACGATCCCGCCCGCCCGGAACGTGCTCATGGTCAAGGTCCTCAACCGCACGAACGGCCAGTACTCCGACGACCAGGTCTTCTGGAGCTACAACGGCCAGGTCCACTCCATCGCCGAGCAGCCGTACTTCGACATGCCGGCCAACACCGCCGGGCGGATGTACTTCCATCTCGGCTCGCCGACCAGCAGGTACAACGACTTCATCGAGTTCACGGTCGGGCCCGGGGTGTTCAACGGCAACACCACCAGGGTCGACGGGTTCGGCCTCAAGCTCGCCATGAGGCTGCACGCCCACGACGGCTATGACGTGGCCGTGGGCGAGGAGCAGAACATCTTCCAGGAGTCCCGCGCGGCCACCTTCCAGCGGTTCATCGACGAGGTGCCGGCCGAGTTCGACCACCTCGCCCAGGTGGAGGCGCCGTACCGGATCCCCTCACCCGGCAACTCCAGCGCGTTCCGGCCGGGCGGCGCCTACGCGAACTACTTCACGGCCTACGCGGCGTCGGCCGGAGTCTCGGCCACCACGGCGGAGGTCACCGGCTGCGCGGGCCCGCTGGCCGAGCGGCCCGGGATGTGCGCGGCGCTCAACCGGCACGTTGCGGGGCTGCCCGAGTCCCAGTGGTCGGACCCGTCCCAGTTCTACCGGGCGGCACCGGCGAACTACTACGCCAGGTTCTGGCACGACCACGCGATCAACAAGCTGGCGTACGGCTTCCCGTACGACGACTACGCCGACCAGTCGTCGTTCATCTCCCATGGCAACCCGCAGTACCTGCTGGTCGCGGTCGGCTGGTAGCCGGAGTCTCCGATGGATCCCCGTAGATCAGCCACGGCGCTCGCCGTGGCGCTCGTACTCATCGCCACTGCCCTCGCCCCGGCTCGCTTCGCCTACGCAGCCCCCGTACTGCTGTCGCAGGGCAAGCCCGCCACGGCCTCCTCCGCCGAGGACGGCGCCTACCCCGCCTCGGCCGCCGTTGACGGGGACACCGCCACCCGCTGGTCCAGCGCTTTCTCCGACCCGCAGTGGCTACAGGTCGATCTCGGCGGTACGGCCACGATCAGCCGTGTGGTGCTCCGCTGGGAGGGCGCCTACGGCAAGGCGTTCAAGCTCCAGGTTTCGGCCGACGCCTCAGCCTGGACCGACATCTACTCCACCACGACCGGCAGCGGCGGCACCCAGGAACTGAACGTCACCGGCACCGGCCGCTACCTCCGCATGTACGGCACCGCTCGGGGCACCGGCTACGGCTACTCACTGTGGGAGTTCCAGGTCTACGGCGAGACCAGCGGCTCCACCTGCGGCACCGCGAACGCCGCCCTGAACAGGCCGTCCAGCGCCTCGTCCGTCGAGAACGCGGGAGCCCCTGCCTCCGCCGCCTTCGACGGTGACACCGGCACCCGCTGGTCCAGCGCCTCCAGCGACCCGCAGTGGATCCAGGCCGACCTCGGCGCGACCAGGTCGATCTGTCGGGTCGTGCTTCGCTGGGAGGCCGCCTATGCCAGGGCGTTCCAGATCCAGGTCTCCAACGACGGGTCGGCCTGGACGCCCATCTACACGACCAGTACCGCGGCCGGCGGCACCCAGACCCTCGATGTCACCGGCACCGGCCGTTATATCCGTATGTACGGCACCGTCCGAGGCACCGGGTACGGGTACTCGCTGTGGGAGTTCGCCGTCCACACCGGCGACACCGCCCCGGCGGGGACGCCGATCTCCGCGTTCAAGAAGGTCTCGGCCTCGTCCTGGGAAGGCGGCAACGCGCCCGCCGCGGCCTTGGACGGGCGGACCACCACCCGCTGGGCCAGCCTTCCAGGCGACGACCAGTGGCTGAGGATCGACCTCGGCGGCGCCGCCACGATCACCGGCCTGACCCTCAACTGGGAGGCGGCCTACGCCACCGGCTACCGCGTCGAGGTGTCCGACAACGGCTCCACCTGGACGACCCTCCACAGCACCACCACCGGCAAGGGCGGCATCGAGAACCTCGCGGTCTCGGGCAGGGGCCGCTACGTGCGGTTCACCGGAACGGCCCGGGCGACCGGGTACGGGTACTCGCTGTGGGAGTTCCAGGTCTACGGCACCGTCGACACCACGTCCGACACCCCGCCGCTGCTGTCCAGGCCCACCAGGGCACCGGCGGCCACCGGACGGTTCGCGCTGTCCGCCCCGGCCGACCAGGCGATGATCACCGACACGCGGCGGCCCGCGCTGTCCTGGGCGGCCGTGCCGGGGACCGCCCGCTACGAGGTGTGGATCAACGTCAGCCGGGCCGACTACGACTTCACCGCGTCGGGCACCCTGCTGGACCTTTACACCAAGGTCGCCGAGACGACCGCCACCGGCTACACCCCGACCTGGGACATCTCCGACCGCTGGACGTACCGGTGGTTCGTGGTCGCGGTGGACGGGGCCGGTGGCAGGACCGCCTCGGCGATCCGCACCTTCAGCGTCTACCTCCCCGAGATCGAGCAGGTCGACGACGGCGTCCCGATCGTCGGCGGCGCCCGCGACCTCAACCGGAACGGGACGATCGAGCCGTACGAGGACTGGCGACGGCCGGTGGAGACCCGGGTGAGCGACCTGCTCGGCCGGATGACGCCGGAGGAGAAGGCGTACCAGATGTTCTACAACGCCCAGCAGTACCCGCGGTCGGGATGGCACTTCGGGCCAGCACAGCCCGGTGACCTGCACGACGTCCTGCTCGACGCGGCCGGGACCCGCCTGGGCATCCCGCCGGTCTCCGCGGGCGACACCATCGCCGGATACCAGACCACGTATCCGCTGCAGAGCGCGCTGGCCGCCGCTAAGAACTACCCGCTCGATTACAAACTGGGCGATATGCAGCGGCGCGAGCAACTGGAGGTCGGCACCCGCGGGGTGCTCGGTCCGCTCGCCGAGGTCGGCACCAAGGTGATCTACCCACGCGTCCAGGAGGGCAACGGCGAGGACGCCGAGGTCGCCGCGGCCCAGGTCCGGGCGCTGGTGACCGGGCTGCAGGGCGGGCCGGAGCTGAACCCGGACTCGGTCCTGGCCACGGTCAAGCACTGGCCCGGCGAGGGCGCCGGGGGAGAGGCCGAGATCGTCTACGACGAGGTGACGATCAAGTACCACATGATCCCGTTCCGGGCGGCGATCGAGGCGGGCACCGTCAACATCATGCCCGGCTACGCCGGCGCCAGGTTTCTCGATCCGGGCGGGTCGGGCGCCGGAGACAGCAAGCCCATCCTCGACCACCTCCGCAACGACCTGGGCTACACGGGCCTGATCACCACGGACTGGCTGCCCTCCGGAGTGTGGGTGAAGGCCGCCAACGCAGGCTCGGACGTGATGGGCGGCGCCGACCCCGGAGCCCCGGGCTTCACCATGTCCCAGTTCCTGTCCGGTGTTCCGCTCGCCCGCATCGACGACGCGGTGACCCGGATCCTGCGGCTGAAGTTCCGGCTCGGGGTCTTCGAGCGCCCGTACGGGGATCCGGTGAACGGGCCCTACCGGTTCCACCAGCCGTCCTACGTCGCCCTGGCCCACCAGGCCGCGCGGGAGGCCAACACTCTGCTCAAGAACGACGGCGTCCTGCCCGTCAGGCTCGGGGCCGGAGACGACATCGTGGTCGCCGGGCCCACCGCCACCGACGGCACCGCCTGCTGCATCTGGACCAGCTACTTCCATGCCGAACACGGCTCCAGGACCCTGCTGGAGGCGATCAGGGCCCGGGCCGCGACCGCCGGCGTCACCGTCCACCAGGACACCGCGCCGGATCCCGAACTGGCCATCGTGGCCGTCGGGGAGCCCACCTACACGCACGCCACCGCCTGGGTGAAGGAGAAACCCCAGCTACCGCCCGACCAACTCGCGCTCATCCGCCGGTTCCACGACCAGGGTGTCCCGGTCGTCGTCGTGATGACCCTGCCCCGGCCCACCGTCATCACCGAGTGGCACGACCTGGCCGACGCCGTCGTGCTGACCTACCGGGGCGGTGAGGAGGTGGGGCCGGCCACCGCCGCCCTGCTGTTCGGCGACTACGCCCCCAGCGGAAGGCTGCCCTGGCAGATGCCCCGCTCTCTCGACCAGATCCTCAAACCGGGCGGCACGGACACCCCCGCCGACACCGTCGAGGACTGGACCATCCCCTACGACCTGGGCGCCACCCCCGCCCAGCGCAGCGAGATCCGCTCCCACATCAACGCGGGCCGCTCCGTCCCCACCACCTACGGCGACCCCCTGTATCCCTATGGCGCAGGACTCCAGGGCTGGCGCTGACCTCGGAGAACGATCGGCCGTTCCGTTGTCGGCCGCCGCTGTGAGGCGGCCGACAACGGAACCGATCCTGCCCGCGTCACGGACGGGCGGCGGCAGGCCGTTCAGCACGGTGGGTTCGTCTCCGGGTGCCGGTGCCACCGCGAAGACTCATGCCTCCTCGGAGCCCCCGGCCCCGGGCGCTGAGGGCTCAGGCGACGCAGAACTCGTTTCCTTCGGGGTCCTGCATGACCCACCAGTGGCCGGCCGGGCCCTTATCCACCTCGTGGAGCCGGGTGGCGCCCAGCGTCTCCAGGCGGGTGACCAGGGCGTCCAGGCCGCCGGGGGCGGCGTGCAGGTCCAGGTGCAGGCGGTTCTTGGCGGTCTTGGCCTCGGGGACGTCCTGGAAGAGGACGCGGCGGCCCAGGCCGACTCCGGTGGTCTCGTCGAACGGGTCCTCCGGGTGGCGGATCGCGGCGTGGCCGCAGAAGATCCGGCGGCCGCGGTGCTCGGCGACGGCGTCCTCGGGCAGACGGCCGGTGGCCAGCAGATGCTCGATGAGGGAGTCCTGGTCCTCGACCTCGTACTCCAGGGCGGCGGCCCAGAAGTCCGCCAGGGCGGGTGCGTCGCGGGTGTCGACGACCAGTTTCCAGTGCAAAGCCATGTAACCACTTATAGTGGTTACGTGGGTGCGCCGGCAAGCCGGTGAGCCCAGCCGCGGTCCCGCCCCGGCGCTGGAGATCACCGAGGGTGAGGCCGCCGGCGCCCGCCGGCTCCGCGCCGTCATCGAGGCGTTGACCCGCCGGCCGGCCCGCCGCCGGCCCCGGCCGTGCGCGCCGGTCGGCGGCAGGGGCCGCCGCCACCGAAATCCGTCTTCGGGGGACATCGCAGAGAACGTTCGATTGCCGGGGCGCCACCGAATTCGTCAAGGTCGTGCCGATGGTCGGATCTGACATATCGGTCGTGGTGGGAGATGTTTCACGGATTGTCGGCCTCCACGGGCGCTCGCCGGACGTCGCCGAGCGCCCGTGGAGGCCGACGACCGCCGCCCGCGTCGATCGGGTAAAGAATCATTGGGAAAGTCCATGAATGTCCGCGCATTGCGCGATTGTGGAATCCGCGTTGCGACGCTTGAACCGGCGGAACGAAAGTGCGGCCTGCGGCCGGTCCGGTGGTGAACGCCCTCTCTGCACGGCCGAGACTCCCGCAGGGCTGGCCTCACCCCCGGGGTCGCGGACGCCTCTTTCGAGGTGTCCCTGGCGGGGCCGCGGACACTTCTTTCGGCGTGTCCTTGGCAACGGCAGACATTCGATATATGGGCAATTGCGAAGTTTGATGTGGTTCTCGGGGTGGGGGTTGTGTCACTCGCAACCTTCGGGTGGTGCGTTGGTGAATCTGGACATGGTTGAATTTAGGCCTGACCGTTTGGCGCCACGCTTCCTTACTCCGCAGGAGGCGCTGGCTCGTTCATCCATGCGTCATCTGGCGTTCATCTCGGGACGGGCGGTGATATGCGCGGCAGGACGGACGGCAACGCCGTGAGAATGCTCGGCTGGGTGCTCTGCCTGTGCCTGTGCTGGTCCGCCGTGCTGATGCCCGCGTCCTGGGGCGAGGGAGATCGGCGGGGCGCCTCCATCGCCGCGCCGGACCACCTGATGGGCGAACAACGCGAGGAGTCCGAGAAGCTCCCCCGCAAGGCCGAGGCGTCCCGCCTGCGCGAGGCCGACGACAACGTCGGCGCACCGGCCAGGCCGGTGATGGTGGTGATGTTGTGGCACCTGCTCGCCCAATGGCGGGCCGGACTGGTGCTGCGGCTGTACGGACCCGGCGACGGGCCCTGGTGGGAAGGCCTGCCGGATATGGGGGCGGTTCTCGCCCGGATCCAAGTGCTGCGCTGCTGAGGGCGCCCGGCGCGATGCGCCGAGCCTCGTGCCACGGCTTGTGGGCACGGAGGCCGTCGTCCGCGTTCCGCCCTCAGCTCATATCCGCTCCATCGACGTGCCGCCCTTCGTGCGGCGCCCTTGGAGGAATTCCGCATGCACACGTTCATCGAACACGCCCGTTCCTTCCCCGCCCGGGTGGCGGCGTCCGGCGAGTCGCTGGCGCGGCTGGCCGAAGGCCAGCAGCCCGAGGCGCTGTTCATCACCTGCTCCGACTCGCGGGTCATCCCGTCGATGATCACCGGAGCCCGGCCCGGCGAACTGTTCGAGCTGCGCACCGCCGGCGGCATCGTGCCCGAGTACACCGTGGACCGGCCGACCGGCGAGGCGGCCACCATCGAGTTCGCCGTCGAGGTCCTCGGCATCGACGACATCGTGGTGTGCGGGCACTCGCACTGCGCCGCGGTGGCCGCGCTGTCCCGCGGCGACGCGCTCAGCGCGGTCCCGGCGATGAGCGGCTGGCTCGCCCAGCACGCCGACCCGGCCCCGTCCGTCCGCGACCTCGACCACGCGGTGCGCGAGCACGTGCTGGCGCAGCTGGAGCGGCTGCGCGGCTACCCGGCGGTCCGGCAGCGGCTGGCGGACGGCCGGATCACCCTGCACGGCTGGTTCTACGAGGTGAACACCGGCCTGATGTACGCCCATCAGCCCGGCGACGACATGTTCCTACCGCTGTGACCGGGGAGGTGCGATGACCGCCAAGATGACCGCCGAGGTCTGGCGGCGCGATCTGGCCGCCTCGCTCGTCGTCTTCCTGGTCGCGCTGCCGCTGTGCGTGGGCGTCGCGGTCGCCTCCGGCGTCCCGGCCGAGCTGGGCCTGGTCACCGGGATCGTCGGCGGTCTGGTGGCCGGGCTGCTGCCGGGCAGCAGCCTGCAGGTCAGCGGCCCGGCCGCGGGGCTGACGGTGCTGGTGTACGACGCGGTGCAGCAGCACGGCCTGTCCACCCTGGGCGTGCTGGTGCTGGCGGCCGGGCTGTTGCAGCTTGTGCTCGGCGCGCTGCGGATGGGCCGCTGGTTCCGGGCCATCTCGGTGGCCGTGGTGGAGGGCATGCTCGCCGGGATCGGGCTGACGATCATCGCCGGGCAGCTGTACGCGATGGCCGACGCCGACGCGCCGGGCTCCGGGCTGGGCAAGATCTTCGGGCTGCCCGGTCTGGCCGCCGACGGGTTCGGCTCGGCCGCCACGCTCACCGCCGTGGCCGTCGGCGCCGCCACGATCGCGGTGCTGGTCGTCTGGCCGCGGCTGCCCGCCCGGGTGCGGGTGGTCCCGGCGCCGCTGGCGGCGGTCGCGCTGGCCACCGCCGTGGTGGCGGTGTTCGACTTGCCGGCGGCCCGGCTGGAGATCCATGGGCTGCTGGCGGCGATCCAGCCGCCGGGCGCCGGCGAGCTGGCGCGGCTGGCCGAGCTGAGCGTGATCGGCACGGTGGTGGCGTTCGCCCTGATCTCCTCGGCGGAGAGCCTGTTCAGCGCCGCTGCCGTGGACCGGATGCACGACGGCCCGCGCACCGACTACGACAAGGAGCTGATGGCCCAGGGCGCGGGCAACGCCGTGTGCGGGGCGCTGGGGGCGCTGCCGATGACCGCCGTCATCGTCCGCAGCTCCGCCAACGTGAACGCGGGCGCCCGCACCAAGGCGTCGCGGGTGCTGCACGGCGTGTGGCTGCTGCTGTTCGCCGCGCTGTTCCCGGCCGCGCTCGGGATCATCCCGCTGGCCGCGCTGGCCGGGGTGCTGGTGCACACCGGCTGGAAGCTGGTGCCGTTCGGTCGGCTGGCTCCGCTGTGGCGTGAGCACCGGGGCGAGGCGATCGTCCTGGTGACCACGGCGGTCGCCGTCGTCGCCCTGAACCTGTTCGAGGGGGTGCTGCTGGGCCTGCTGCTGGCGGTGCTGAAGACCGCCTGGGAGACCTCGCACGTCACCGTCAGGGTCGACGACGACGGCACCGGGCCCATCCGGGCGACTCTCGGCGGGAACGCCACGTTCCTGCGGCTGCCCAAGATCCTCGACGCCCTGGAGGCGCTGCCCCGCGACCGGCACATCGAGCTGGACCTGAGCGGGCTGCGGCACCTCGACCACGCGTGCCGGACCGCCCTGACCAACTGGGCGGACAAGCACAACGCGCGGGAGGGGGAGGAGCCGCCGGCGATCGCCATCGTGGGGGCCCGCACCTGACGGGCACCCGGGCGGTACGGCCGCGACCCGGCCGTACCGCCCGGACCTGTCATCCGCGACGGTGTCCGGTGGTGCGCGTTCGCTCCGGGGCCGCCGCGGTCACGCCGGGACGTCGAAACCGGAGATGATCACGGCGTTGGTGTCGGCCGCGGCCTGCCGCAGTTCCTTGGCCTTCTGGTAGGTGGCCGACTCGTACCAGGCGCGGGCCGCCTCCACCGAGTCGAACTCCAGGACGACCGTCTGGTCACCGTGCCATTCGCCTTCGAGCGGCTGGGGTTGCGGATCGACCGCCAGGACGCGGGCGCCGCTCTCGGCTATCGTCGGCGCGGCCGCCCGGCCGTAGGCGTCCATGGCGTCCCGGTCCTTGATGGCCTCGGTGAAGATGACGTACGCCTTGGGCACTGGCCCTCCCTGGGTATGGCAGACCGTCGCTGCGGTCTGAACGGATGCGATCCCTCGCCTGGAACGTCGCCTTACCGCGCATGGGCGCGGTGGACGACGTCGGCTCACCATGATGACGTGCCCGGGACACCGGCGGAATGGCGGTGCGCGTCGTCTTCCCGGGCTCGGGCGTTCACGCGACGGCGTGGCGCGGTCGTCGCCGGGTGCGAAGAGATGCGCCGCACTTCCCACGCGGTGCCGGCGTGTGGAGGGCGGCCGTCCGGGGTCTCAGTCGTCCGTGTCGGCGGTGGCGTCGAGCCGGCCGAGCACCTGCTCGGACACCTGCCGGAGCGCGGCGATCTGGTCACGGGTGAGCCCGTCGAGGAACAGGCTCCGGACGGTGTCGACGTGGCCGGGCGCGGCGGCGGTGATGGCGTCCCGGCCGGCGTCGGTGAGCACGATGAAGGCGCCGCGGCCGTCCTCGGTGCACTCCTCGCGGCCGATCAGGCCGCGGCGCTGCATCCGGGTGAGGTGGTGCGACAGGCGGCTCTGCTCCCAGTGCAGGCAGCGCTGGAGCTCGAAGGGCCGCAGCCGCCCGTCGGCGGTGTCGGTGAGCTGCACCAGCACCTCGTAGTCGGCCAGCGACAGGCCCGAGTCGGTCTGCAACTGCCGGTTGAGCCGGGCGGTCAGCCGCCCCTGCATCCGGACGAAGGCCCGCCAGGCGCGCTGCTCCTCGTCGTCGAGCCACTGGGTGCCGGTCATGGTCGCCATTCTACCGTGATCGATGACACGTCATGTATTTCGGAATGTATGACTCGTCATGTAGGTTGGGGGATGCGTAGATGACACATCATCTACACCGAGACCGACCCGACGGAGGCCCGAAGATGAGCACTCTCGCGACCGACCTGACCACGCTGACCGGCGACTACACCATCGACCCCGCGCACACCCGCATCGGGTTCGTCGCCCGGCACGCGATGGTGACCAAGGTCCGCGGCGCGTTCAACGAGTTCGAGGGCGGTGCCCACATCGACGGCGCGAACCCCGAAGCCTCGACCGCCAAGGTGACCATCAAGGCCGCCAGCATCGACACCCGCAACGCCCAGCGCGACGAGCACCTGCGCAGCAACGACTTCCTGGCCATGGACGAGTACCCGGAGATCACCTTCGTCTCCACCGCGGTGCGCCGGACCGGCGAGGACACCTTCGACCTGACCGGCGACCTGACCATCAAGGGCGTCACCAACCCGGTGACCGTGCCGTTCACCTACGAGGGCCTGGCGACCGACCCGTTCGGCAACGTGCGCGCCGGTTTCGAGGGCTCGGTGACGATCAACCGCAAGGACTACGGCGTGACCTGGAACGCCGCGCTGGAGACCGGCGGCGTGCTGGTCAGCGAGAAGATCACCCTTGAGTTCGAGGTCTCGGCGATCAAGAACGCCTGACCCCGGCCACCGTCCCGCCGGCCCGGCGCGGGGCCGGCGGGACGGCCACCCGACACCCCGCGTTCCGCTTTCTCGGCGAAAGGCCGTGCCATGCGTACCTCGCTCACTCCGCAGCTCGACGTCCGCCGCGCCGCCGACCGGTTCAAGACCGACTTCGGCTGGCTGGACTCCAAGCACTCGTTCTCGTTCGGCCACCACTACGACCACGACAACACCCACCACGGGCTGCTGCTGGTCAACAACGACGACATCGTCACGCCGGGCACGGGCTTCGACACCCATCCGCACCGCGACATGGAGATCGTCACCTGGGTGCTGCGCGGGTCGCTGGTCCACCAGGACTCCACCGGCCACAACGGGGTGATCTACCCCGGCCTCGCCCAGCGGATGAGCGCCGGGCGCGGCATCCTGCACTCGGAGAAGAACGACTCCTGGCGCCTGCAGGGCGAGCGGCACGACGAGCCGGTGCACTTCGTGCAGATGTGGGTCGTCCCCGACGAGGAGGGCATCACCCCGGGGTACGAACAGCTGGAGATCGACGAGAAGCTGCTGTCGTCCGGTGCGCTCGTTCCCGTCGCCTCCGGGATGGAGCGGCACGACGGCGAGGCGGCAATCCGGATCAAAAACCGGTACGCGGCGCTGTACGCCGCCCGCCTGGCACCCGGCCAGAGCGTTCACTTGCCCGAGGCCCCGTACCTGCACCTCTTCGTGCCCCGCGGCGCGGTGGACCTCGAAGGCGCCGGAGCGCTCGGCACCGGCGACGCTGTCCGCTTTACCGCGACCGGCGGGCAGCGGGTCACCGCGAGCGAGCTTGCGGAGATCCTGGTGTGGGAGATGCACGCCACCATCGCCGCCTGAGCGCGGCCACATCGGGCCTTCGGAGTGGTTTCCGGCGCCGCCGGTCGCTGCCAGGATGATCACAGGATCGTTCGCGCCCCCTGGAGGTCCCATGCGGTACGAGATCACGGCCGACATCGACGCGCCGGCCGAGCGTGTCTGGGAGGTCCTCGTCGATGTCGAGCGATGGCCGGAGTGGACCGCCTCAATGGACGAGGTCCGGCGTCTGGAGGACCGGCCGTTCGGTACGGGCGCCACCGTACGGATCAAGCAGCCCAAGCTCCCCACGGCCGTGTGGGAGGTGACCGACTTCGTCCCGGGCTCGTCGTTCACCTGGGTCTCCAAGAGCTCCGGCATCACCAGCACCGCGGTCCACGAACTCACCTCGGCGCCCGGCGGCCCGGTGACGGTACGGCTGGTCTTCGACCAGAGCGGCCCGCTCGCTCCCCTCCTGGGCGTCTTCGCCGGCCGGCTCGTCCGCCGTTACCTGACCTTGGAGGCCGAGGGCCTCAAGCGCCGCTCCGAATCCTCCTGAGCTACCGCACCGGACGGCTCTTCGGGAAGTGTCATCCCACCGCGCCGCGGGCGGCGAGGTCTCGGCGCAGGACGTACTTCTGGACCTTGCCGCTGGCGGTGCGCGGGAAGTCGTCCACCGTGTGCAGTTCTTCCGGCCACTTCTGCTTGGCCAGGCCCGCCTTGTCGAAGTGGGCGCGCAACCGGTCCATCGTCGGGGCGGGGTGGCCGGGCTTGAGCCGTACCACCGCCGCGGCGTGCTCACCCAGTCGTGCGTCGGGGGCGGCCACCACGACGGCCTCCGCGACGCCCGGCAGGGTGAGCAGGACCTCCTCCACCTCCAGCGCGCTGATGTTCTCGCCGCCGCGGATGATGAAGTCGGACTTGCGGTCGGTGATCGTGAGATAGCCGTCCTCGTCCAGCACGCCGATGTCGCCCGTGCGGTACCAGCCGTCGGCGTCGAAGGCCGCCTCGGTCAGGGCCGGGTCGGTGTATCCCAGGCACAGGTCGGGGCCACGGCTGATGATCTCGCCGTCCTCGCCCAGCCGGATCTCCACACCGGGCAGGGCCTTGCCGTCGGTGTGCAGCCGCTTGTGCTCGGGGGCGGTGGGCAGGGAGGCCGTTATCGACGGGTGCTCGGTGCTGCCGTAGGAGCGGTACACGGTGATGCCCAGGCCCGCCAGCCGTGTGGTGACCGCCACCGGGACGGACGACCCGCCCAGGCCCGCGTACCGCATGTACTGCAGATGCTCGGGCGTCCAGTCGGGATGGTCGAGCAGGCTGGTGATGTAGTAGGGCACGCCGCCCCCCACGACGAGCCCGTCGCTGTTCATCAGGCCCAGCACCCGGCCGGGGTCCCAGGCGTCGGCGAGGTTGATCGACGCGCCGTCCAGCAGTGGGATCAGGAAGGCGCTCACCATGCCGATGAAGTGCCCCACCGGGGCCGAGGTGAGCTGGCGGGCCAGGTCGGGCGGGTAGCGCTCGGCCAGTTGGCGCGTCTCGAAGCCGAGGGTCTGATGGCTGTGGACGACCCCCTTGGGATGGCGCGTGGTGCCCGAGGTGAAGGCGATCAGAGCCGGCCCCGCCGGGTCGGTCGCGAGGACACCGGGCATCGGGTCGGCGTCCAGCAGGTCCTCGAAGTCGCGCCCCACCACTCCCACGATGGGCACGTCCGCGCATAGCTCCGCCGAGAAGCGCATCCGCCCGAACTCCTCGGCCGTCACGAACACCCGGGGCTCGACCGCCTTGAGGATGTAGCCGACCTCCTTGGGCCCGTAGAAGTGCACGATCGGCACCACCACCGCCCCCAGGAACGCCGACGCCCAGAACACGGCGGCGGCCTCCATCCAGTTCGGCAGCTGGAACGCCACCACGTCACCGGGCCCCACTCCCCGTGCCCGCAGCCCTCCCGCCAGCCTGCGCGCCACCACCTCCACCTCGCCGAGCGTCCCCGACCATGGCCGCACCTGCGAATGCACCCGGAACGCCGCGTCGGGCCCGGCGGACCGCAGACCACGCTCCAGCAGATCCCCGATGGTGTCCTGGGTCCACCAGCCTTCGGCTTCGTATCGCCTGACCAGTTCGGCGGGGATCGCGCGCATGCTGCCAGCTCCAAGTGTCCGCGGCGGGGCGATGGCGGGGCCACGCCCCCGAGGGTGGATACGGAATCGTCGTGCCGGGCGGCCGTCATTAGCGGATATGCTATTCTCCTCCATGGAGAATGCCAATACTCAGACTTGTCCGAACACAATGACGTGCGCTTACGGAGCGTGATCGTTCATTCCGGCGGGGCGCCGCGCACACCGCTGGAGCCGGCCGCGCCGGCCGGGCCGCGGGGTTCGGTCTTGGACTGGGTCGCCCGGACACGGTCGGACCCGGGGCGGCGATCCGTTGTGACCTCCGTAAAAGTGTCCTGTGCTCGCGAGATGCCCTTCGGGGACGCACGGATGTGACGGAAGAAGAGTCCAGGTGACGGCGGAGGGGCGACCTTCCCGCAGGCGATGTCCGACCGTATATCCGATTTGTGTGGCTTGTCTGGAATTTTGTGTCAACGAGCGCGATGTATCGGTCGTCATGTTAAATAGGGGCCCGGCGAGAGCGGGACGTCGAATCTCCGCGCCTCCGGTGACGGGTATGACCGCTCAGGTGCCATAGCACGGGAGAGATTTCCAGGAATGTCCGGATGGTCGAGTGACGACCGTGGCGACGACCAGCGCCTCGCCCAGGCCCTTGCCGCCGGCGACATCGATGCCCTGACACAGGTCTACGACGACCACGCGGCCGGGCTGTACGACTACTGCCACGCGCTGCTGCCGGACCAGGCGGCGGCCGCGGCCGCGCTGCGCGACACGCTGCTGGCAGCCTGCGCGCATGCCGGACGGCTGACCGAGCGGCATCTGTTGCGGGCATGGCTGTACGCGCTGGCCCGCAACGAGTGCCTACGCCGCCGCCGGTCCCGGGACCGGCACGGGCGGCGGCCCGAGCACGGCTGGATCGTCGACCCGCGCACCGGAGAGGCCCGGCCGCCGGAACGGGCACCGGAGGCCGAGGACGCGGCCCTGGACGAGTCGGACCGGGCCCGGCGGAAGGGGACACGCCGCCAGGTGCACGGTGCGTTGGCCGGTCTGCGGCACCGCGAGCGCGAGGCGGTGGACCTGCTGGTGCGGCACGGCCTGACGTCCTCCGAACTGGCCGGGGTGTTCGACCTCAACGAGGCCGAGGCGGCGGAGCTGGCGGAACGGACCCTCGCCACCGTGTACGACGCGCTGCGGGTGCCGGCGGTCGCCGAGCTCGAGCACTGTCCCGAGGTGACCGCGATGGTGATCGGCAAGCGACGGCCGCTGGATCCCGAGGTCGTCGCCGGCGTGGACGCCCACATGGCGGAGGGGTGCCGGATCTGCGCCCAGGACCGTGCCCGGCTGGACCCCGGGTCGCTGCTGCGGGCGCTGCCGGTCGCGCTCGTCCCGTCCGGGCTGCGCGCCGAGGTGATCGGCGCCGCCGCAGGCCCCGGCGGCGAAGAGGCCCGCGCGGTGGCGGCCGAAAACGCCGAGCCGTTCGACGAGTGGGGGTGGCCGCTGCCGTTGGACGCGCCCGCCGCCCACCCGGCCGCCGCAGCCCCCCGACGGCGCGCGTCGCGGCTGCTGCCGCTGCTGGCGGTCGCCGCCGCGGTGGTCATGGTGGTGGGCGGAGCGTTCTGGCTGCTGCCCGGCGGCTCGGAGAGCGCGGCGATCGGCGATCCCCGGCCGGGGACGTCCGTTCCCTCGGGCGAGAGCGGCGACCCGGGCCCGCCGGAGACCCCGAGAAGATCGCCGACCCCGGATGACCGCAGCCCGTCGGAGAGCCCGACCTCGCCGTCGGCGTCGCCGACCACCGGTTCGCCCAGTCCCTCGCCCACGGCCTCGGCGAGCGCCCCGACGAGCGCCCCGACGAGGACTCCGGCGCCGCCGCGCCCCGGCCCGCCCCCACCCTCGCCGCCGGCACGGGGGACCCTGGAGGTCGGCGGCTGCCGGATGGACAGGGGCCAGGACTCCTGCTCCATTCGCGTCACCGCGCGGGGCGGCACGGTCCGGTGGAGCGTCCGGGGGACGCGGGGACCGGTCAGAGCGGGGGGCGGCGGCACCTTGTCGGCGGGCGCGTCCGCGTACGTCACAGTGACCCGCACGGGTGGCTGCGACGAGGACGAGTCGGGCGTCGTGTACTTCTCCCCGAACGGTGCGGCCGGGGTGTCGTGGGAGTGCCGCTGGTGGAGGTGACGGCCGCGGTGTCACGGTAGGAGGTCGGTGCCGATCCTGGCGGAACCGTCAGGGAGCGAGGGCGGTGCACCGTGGGGGACCGCATTCGATGGCCTGGGAATAAGCGGGTGAGTTCGCGGGTTGGGTTCCAGGTTCATTGCTCCCACGGTGAGAAGAAAGGAACGCGGTGTCACGTCACGTTCCGTTGAGCATTCTGGATCTGGTCTCCATTCCGGAGGGCGCGACCGCCGCCGACGGCATCGCCGCGTCGATGGAGGCGGCGCGGCAGGCCGACCGGCTGGGTTACCGCAGGCTGTGGTACGCCGAGCACCACAACACCGCGGGGCTGGCGGCGAGCGCGTCGTCGCTGCTGATCGGCCGGGCGGCGGCGGTGACCGAACGGATCAGGGTGGGCGCGGGCGGCGTGATGCTGCCGAACCACGCACCGCTGATGGTCGCCGAGCAGTACGGGACGCTGGCGAACATGTTCGGCGACCGCATCGACCTGGGGCTGGGACGCGCACCCGGCACCGACCCGATGACCGCCCAGGCCCTGTCCCGTTCCAGCGCGGACCCGCAGTCGTTCGCCAACGACATCTTCGACTTGCAGGGCTGGTTCGGCGACCGGGGGACGGCCCGCAGCGCGCCGATCTTCTCCGCCGTGTCGGCCGGGACCAACGTGCCGATCTGGGTCCTGGGCTCCACGGTGAGCGGCGCCTCCATCGCCGGACAGCTCGGACTGCCGTTCGCGGTGGCCTCGCACTTCGCCCCCGAGCAGGTGATGGAAGCCATCGAGCTCTACCGAGAGGTGTTCAACGCGTCGGCGCCTACCGCGCAGATCGGCGAGCCGTACGTCATGGCCGGCTTCAACGTCATGATGATGCCCACCGAGGAGGAGGCGCGGCGGCAGTGGACGACCGTCCAGCAGATGTTCCTGGACGTCCGCCGTGGCCGGCGGCGCGGGCTGCAGCCGCCGGTTGACCCCGCCTCTGTGGCGGACAGCGCCTTCGCCGACTCCATGCTCCGCTTCCAGGCCGTCGGCGACCCGAAGGCCGTGGTGGGGACGCTTGAGGATTTCGTCGGCCGCACGGACGTCGACGAACTGATCGTCGCCACCTACGCCTACGACCCCGCCGACCGCATGAAGTCGTTCGAGCTCCTCGCCGAGAACTGGTTCTGACGACCGCGTACGCCCACCGCCCGGGCAGGGACGGTCGGCTCGCCCGGGCGGTTCACCGGCGGACGCAGCAGGTGACGCAGGGGTCGGTGTCGGGGAGGGCGACCCACAGGCAGCAGGTGCGGCGGCGGTAGCCGTCGCCGTCCGGGGTGAGGAGGCCGGCCACGGGCGGCCCGATCCGGTCCAGCAGCGCCGCCGCTTCGTCGTAGGAGCGCAGGGAGAGGATCGGGCGGGCGAGCGCCTCGGCGGTGGAGCCCCACAGGGTTCGCTCACCGATCCTGGCCAGTGCGCCCAAGGCGCGGATCACCGGGCGCTGGCCGTCGATGAGCGCGTCCCGGATGGCCGCCGCCAGGTCACAGACGACGACCGTGCCGGGGGCGCCGGCCAGGGGATCGTCGGGAAGGACCGCGACGGTCACTTTGGCCGCGGCGATCGTCAGGCCCTCCGCCGACGGCCTGACCAGCGTGTCGGCGAAGCCCATCAGCGGCACCCGCCGGTTCAGCGCCCAGCCCAGGGCCATCGGGAGCGTGTGCCAGTATCCGTACGTCTTCCACAGCAGCGCCGCCGCCACATGCGGTGGCGCGTTCCACCGGTCCGCCGTCTCGTTCACCAGGGCGAGCAGCCCTTCATACGGCTCGTGTGCCAGTTCGGCGGCGCGGGACCACTGCGCGGGGTCGTCGGCGACCAGTTCCGGCAGCACCCCGAGCGCGCCTCCCAGCTCCGCCGCCTGCCTCGCCAGGTGCTGGGAGAGAACGTCCAACGGAGCCTCGCCGCCGCAGACGCTCGGGTCCGCCGACGCCGGCCCAGGGGCGGGCTCCCAGGCATCGGCCGCACGCGGATCCGGGGTGCTCCTGGAATCCTGATGAACCTCGATGGTCATTCCCTCTCCCACAGATGAGATCGATTCAGGCCGTGCCGTGAGCCCGTGCTTACGCCTCATATCCGGCCGCTTCTGCGCTGGACGATGAGCAGCCAGACCAGATAGCCGCCGCCGAGCAGGCCCGTCAGCACGCCGACCGGCAACTGGTGGCCGGCGAACAGCCGCTGCGCGGCCCAGTCGGCGCCGACGAGCAGGGCGGCGCCCGTGCACATCGACACGAGCGGGTTCGGCCCCGGTGCCTTGGTCATCCGCCTGGCCACCTGGGGCGCGGTGAGCGCCACGAAGGCCACCGGCCCGGCGGCCGCCGCCGCCAGAGAGGTGAGCAGCACCGCCGCCGCCAGCAGGACCAGACGCAGGCGCCGGACCCGTACGCCCAGGCCGCTGGCCAGATCGTCGCCCATCTCCAGCACCGGCAGGGCACGCCCGCAGCCCAGCAGCACCACCGGCACCAGCACGGCCATCCCGGCGAGCAGCGGAACGGCCTCCTCCCAGCCCCGGCCGTCGAGGCTGCCGGTGAACCACAGCATGGCGCGCGCCGCGTCCATGAGCTGGGCCCTGGTCAGCAGGTAGCCGTTGACGCCGGTGAGGATGGCGGTGCACCCGATGCCGGTCAGCACGAGCCGGTACCCGTGCAGGCCGCCCCGCGACGCCAGGGCGTAGATCACGACGCCGGTGAGGACGCCTCCGGCCATCGCGCCGCCCGCCAGCGCCAGGCTGCCGCCTCCCAGGACCACCGCCAGGAACGCCCCGGCCGCCGCTCCCTGGGTGAACCCGAGGATGTCGGGACTGCCCAGGGGATTGCGCGTCAGCGACTGGAAGAGCGCCCCGGCCAGGCCCAGGGCGGCGCCGACGAGCAGGGCGGTGACCACGCGGGGCAGCCGGAGCTCGTTGACGATGAAGTGCTGGGCGGGGTCGCCGCCGCCCGTGAGGGTCCGTACGACCTCCGCCGGGCTCATCGGGTAGTCGCCGCTGCCGATCGAGACGACGCCGATGGCCGCCGCCAGCAGTACGAGGCCCGTTCCCACGGCCGCCGCCCGTGGGCGCAGCAGCACCGAGCGGCCGCCCGCCAAACGCACGACGTTCATGAGCGGCCCACCATCTTGGCCCGGTTCACGAAGTACAGGAAGAACGGGCCGCCCAGCACCGCCGTCACGATGCCCACCTGCAGCTCGCCCGGCCGGGCGAGCACCCGGCCGAGCACGTCCGCCCCCAGCAGGAGCACCGGTGCCAGCACCGCGCAGTAGGGGAACATCCAGCGCAGGTCCGGACCGGTCAGCGCCCGTACGAGATGGGGCACCATCAGGCCGACGAAGACGATCGGCCCGCAGGCCGCGGTGGCCGCGCCGCACAGCAGCGTCACCGCCGCGATGGCGGCCGTGCGGACCAGGGCGGGGCGGGCGCCCAGAGCCCGGGCCGAGTCGTCGCCGAGTGCGAGGGCGTTGAGCGGCCGGGCCAGGGCCAGGGCGAGCACCAGGCCCACCGCGATGAACGGCAGCACCTTGACCACCGTCGTGGACTGTGCGCTGGCCAGCGAACCCACCGTCCAGAAGCGCATCCTCTCCAGCGAGGCAGCCTCCAGCAGCATGACCGCGCTCACGTACGAGTAGAGCGCGGCGTTGAGCGCCGCACCGGCGAGCGCCAGCCGGGCCGGGGTCGCCCCGCGCCCGCCGCCCACCGCGTAGACCAGCGCCGCGACGGTGGCCGTTCCGGCCAGGGCGAACCACACGTAGCCGTCGAAGGTGGCCACTCCGAGGAAGGCCCCCGCCGAGGCCACCGCCGCCGCCGCGCCCGCGTTGATCCCCAGCAGGCCGGGGTCGGCGAGCGGGTTGCGGGTCAGCGCCTGCATCACGCCGCCGGCCAGGCCCAGTGCCGCTCCGGCGAGGAGCCCGAGCAGGGTGCGCGGCAGCCGCATCTGGTGCACCACGGCGTGGGCGGCGGACTGGCTGTCGACGAGCCCCTGCCACACCTCGCCGGGCGACAGTTGCCTGGCTCCGACCCCGATGCTGAGCGTCAGGACGGCGAGCAGGACGAGCAGGGAGCCCACCAGCCCGGCCGCACGCAGCGCGGTGCGCGCCGCCGGCGGCCGTTCGCCGGAGGACCTCGGCTCCAGCTCCTGGGCGCTGGCAGGGGCGGACACGGTGGCCTCCTGTGCAGACGCGGGCCGCGATGCCGCCCCATCCGTGACGATCATTTAGCTTAGGCTAGCCTAAGTTAGGTATAACTCACCTCATTGGGATGCCCTGGCCTCAGAGGGCGTCCGTGATAACAGGAAGACGAAGCGATGCCGCACCCCCCGACCGCCGTCCCCATGTCCCGCCGCGGCCTGCTGGCCCTGGGCGCCACCGCTTTCGGCGTGCTGCTCACCGGCTGCGGGACCGGGGAAGAGGGATCCTCCTCGGCGTCCCCGGCCAAGGGCGGCCCCTGGTCGTTCACCGACGACCGCAAGACGCCGGTCACCGCCGACGCCGTCCCGTCGCGCGTCGTCGCCTTCACCGGCACAGCGGCGGCCCTGATCGACTTCGGTCTCGACCGGCAGATCGTCGGCGTCTTCGGCGAGACCACCCGCAAGGACGGCACGCTCGAACCCCAGGCCGGCGACCTGGACGCCGGGAAGGTCACCGTCATCGGCAACGCCTGGGGCGAGTTCAACATCGAGAAGTACGCGGCCCTGCGTCCCGATCTGCTCGTCACCCACATGTACGACCCGGGAGCGCTCTGGTACGTGCCCGACGAGAGCAAGGACAAGATCCTGCGGCTGGCCCCCAGCGTGGCCATCGGCACCGCCCGGGTCCTCCTGACCCAGCCGATCGAGCGCTACGCGGAGCTGGCCGCATCCCTCGGCGCCGACCTGAACGCCCCGAAGGTCGCCCAGGCCAAGGCCCGGTTCGAGAAGGCCGCCGAGGCCGTGCGCAAGGCCGTCGAGCGCAACCCGGGACTCAAGGTCCTGGCCGCCTCCGCAAGCCCTGACCTGCTGTACGTGTCGAACCCGAAGGTCAACACCGACCTGGTGTACTTCACCGAGCTCGGCGTGCCCGTCGTGGTGCCGGACAAGCCCGGGGAGGGCGGCCACTTCGAGGAGCTGAGCTGGGAGAACGCCGACAAGTACGACGCCGACGTGATCCTGCTCGACAACCGGGGCACCGCGCTGCAGCCCGCCGACCTCACCGCCAAGCCGGCCTGGAAGGAACTCCCCGCCGTCAAGGCGGGCCAGATCGCCCCGTGGGACCCGGTGCCCCGCTTCTCGTACGCGGGCGCCGCACCCCTGCTGGAGAACCTCGCCCAGACCATCGAGAAGGCCCGCAAGCTCGGCTGACACACCGGAACGCCCGGCGCACGCCGGGGCTCGGCACGGTCACCGGACGGCGGCGACGGCCTCCGCGCCGGACCGCGATCGGCTACGCGGCCTCCTGCCGGGTGTCCGCGCCGCTGACGGTGCGGGCGAAGGCGCCGATCTCGGCGATGGCGGCGATGCCCTCGCGGGAGACATCGGCGAAGATCTGGAAGACGTGCACCTGCCCCTCCCAGATCTGCAGGGTGCAGGGCACGTCCGCGGCGCCCAGACGTTCGGCCATCAGCTCGGCGTCGCCGCGCAGCACCTCGACCGAGCCGACCTGGATGAGGGTCGGCGGCAGGCCGCCGAGCTCGGCGTGCACCGGGCACAGCTGCGGGTCGGTCAGCGCGACGCCGGGAAAGCAGGTCCGGACCATGTCCCGCATGCGCGGCGCGGGGATGAACGGATCGAGCGCGGCGTTGACGTGCGCGACCTTGAGATCGATGTCCAGATCGGTGAAGGGGGACAGGGCGGCGATCCCGGCGGGCCGGGGCAGCCCGTCGCGGATCGCGCGCAGCGGCGCCACGAAGGCGAGGTAGCCGCCGGCGGAGTCCCCGCCGATCACGATGTCGGCGGCCTGGTGCCCCTCCGCCAGCAGCCACCGGTAGGCGTCGACGCAGTCGCCGATGGTGGTCTCGACGGTGACCCGGGGCGGCATGCGGTAGCCCACCGACAGCACCGGCATGCCCGCCGCCTGGGAGATCCGGGCGATCATCCGGCGGTGGGTGCGCAGCCCGCAGGCCACGAACCCGCCGCCGTGGAAGTACAGGATCACCTTCCCGGATCCGCCGCTCACGCCAGGACCGTAGACCCACTCGGCGGCACAGCCGAGCCCCTTCACTTTGCCGACCCTGGTGCCGCGCGGCGGGACCAGCAGCGCACCCCCGAGGTCGAGCAGCCCGGCGCAGCGCAGCGTGAACGGGGTCCACGGCAGCCGGGCGACGAGCGGCCGCAGGAACCACCGCATCAACCGCGCCATCAGCCGCGATCCCCGCCCGCACCCCGCGCGTTCCTCCACCGTCGGTGTGATCGGCATCCGCCGCCCCTCTCGCCGCCGCGACCGCACCGGGAGAGTACTACCAAGTAAGCGCTCGGGTACAGGGTGGTGAGGCAACGGCCCCGAGGCTTCGCCGTGGACGGTGTGCGTTCGCAGTAGGCCGGGCCGAATCCACCGGAACCGGTTGCGTGGATGCCGGGCGGAGCGAACTCGTTCATCGAGGTGCCGGTAGTGGGGGATCGCCGTCCTCCGCCTCGCGGGCGCGGCGCGCCCGCCGGCCGTCCGGTTGACCGGCCGGTTCGGCGAAGGGCGGACAAAAATCAACAATAATATCGCAGTGCGTCGCGAGAATCCGCGATAACCCTCTGGATTTCTCCATCATGGTAGTTTTCGGGCGTCCGCATGATGGATGGGCCGCAGTCTCTGTCCCGCACTTTTGCGGCGGGTGGAACGACCGAAACCAGGGCGTCCCGTTCCGGTGAGTGGCGTACGTGACCAACAGGAGATCTGACCCCTGGTCGGGCGGGATGTGCGCAAGTCGCGGGAGCGATGGATGCCGCTCATGGAAAGCCCGGCTTGGGTGGCGGCGCCGCCGCTTGTTGCGAGGTGAAAAGTGGCAGAGGGTCGCGATATGACCACCCCTTACGGAAAATCCTCCCGTCCCGCAGCGGCGGAGATCCCCACAGACCAGGCCGTCGGCAATGCCTACCCGCCGCTGAAGGCGGGGAGCCTGGTACGCGTGGGCACCCAGAACGCCGTCGTGGAGGGATCGGAGCCCGGGTTCCCGAAGACGTACTACAAGGTCCGCTACGACAGCAACAAGCAGAGCGCCAGGGTCCCCGGCACCGAGGTCTTCCGGCGCGACCCGGTCGAGATCCCCGGCGTCGCCACGCCGATGCCGCCGTCGCGGGACGCGATGCACTACGTGTTCTTCGACCCCGGGGACATCAAGGAGCCCGACTCCTTCCTGATCAAATTCCAGGTGAACGGCGGCCCGGTCGAGCAGAAGGTCAAGAAGACCCGTAAGGGCCTGCTGGAGATGCGCGCCGACGACCACACCCGGGAGCTCAAGTCCGTGGGCGAGCCGAAGGTGTCGGAGCCCAAGTACGGGCTGGACGCCACGTTCGGGAAACTGGCGCAGATGCGGGTGGCCGAGGCCGGCTACGACGACGAGGGCCTGCACTTCACCATCAAGATCTGGTGCAACGCCGAGCACATGGCCAAGCCGTACGACCTGATGGTGGTCTACCTGGACTCGGCCATGGACACCGTGCTGGACACCGTCGCGATCATCTCCCCGCCCGAGGGACACAACACCGTGGAACTGGAGGCCACCTACACCTGGGCGCAGTTGTGCGCGCTCTACCACGTGACCCCCGAGCACGGCCAGAGCCCGCGGGCCGCCCTCACCTCCTACCTGCCGCAGGTGGGGATCCGGGTGGTGTGGATGGACGCCGGCACGACCGCCTCGGCCAACTCCATCAACCACTACAGCGGCGGCATGGACGCCAAGCACGGCACGGGCGTGGTGCCGATCCGCACCATCACGATCGAGGACCTCAAGGAATCCGAGACCGTCCGCAAGCTGAAGTGGAACGCCGCCGAGCCGCTGCGCGACCACCGGCCGGTCTACCGGGCCTTCTCCGACCTGCTCCAGCCCGGCAAGGAGCTGGCCACGACGCTGGAGGCCGAGTCGGAGTTCCAGGTCTCGGCCGAGCAGTACGCCAAGGTACTGTCCCTGATGGCCGAGCTCCGCCGGAGCGGCGACCTGCAGAAGAAGTTCGGCATCGTCAAGATGGAGCGGGACAAGAAGCCCGACGGCAAGGAGAACGACGGCCCGGTCGTCTGCCACGACTTCTACTACGACGTCCCCGGCTACTCGCTGCTGAAGAGAAAGATCGTGCTGCGGCGGCGCAGCGTCCCCGCCAACGACGGTGCCGGGGTCTTCCTGTTCGCCTGCAAGGGCGCCTCCTTCGCCGACTCCAGTGAGAAGATCCGCCTGGCCACCCAGTGCCACCTGATCCCCGGCCACAAGATCGAACGGCTGATCGCCTTCCTCACCGACACCACCAACATCGACAACGCCTTCGCCCGGGTGCTGCGGGATGCGCTCGGCAAGGAGCACCCGCTGCTGGACCCCGCGGGCTGGGCGAAGCTGGGCCAGGTCATGACGGTCGTCTCGCGCCGCACCAAGTACTCCCTGGAACTGCCCTACGCCACCACCGTGGAGTTCAGCGCCGACGAGGCCGAGGTGACCATCGACACGCGGACGGCGAAGGTCTACAGCATCGAGTTCGGCGTCGGCCACCCGGGCCTGCAAGTCCTCAACACCGCCACGACCACCGCCTCCACCACGGGCAGCAGCAGCGGCGGCGGCACCCCCAAGGGCAAGCCCACCAGGGTCCTGGTCGAGCGGCCGTACCACGTCCCCGCCGACCTCAGGAACCCCGACCTGTTCACCAAGCCCGACTACGTGCAGTACCGGACGCTACGCGACCAACTGCTCACCCACCTGTTCGGCTCCAAGCCCGACCTCCAGCCCGGCGGAAACAAGGCCCACACCCTCGCCACCATCCTCAAACTCATCTGACCACCACCCCCAAATGAGTCCCCGGCTCGGTCGAGCGCGCCCGAGCCGGGGACTCATGCTTTCCGTCCCCGCTGATACCGAAAAAGCGGGCACCGCATCCAGCAGCAGCGGCTTGCCGCTACCGTCTGATTCCACCTGATCGCAGATCAGGTCGTGTAGGTGGTCACTCGCCGTGCCGAGGAGAGCGGAGGGTATTGAGGAACGCGGCCCATGTGCGGGGAGCGAAGTCGAGGACGGGGCCGGTGGTGTTCTTGCTGTCGCGTACGCCGATGGTGCCGTGGGTGGAGGGGGCGACCTCGACGCAAGCACTGCCGGCTTCGCTGCGACGAGACTTGTGCCAAGTGAGGTATTCCTTGGTCATCTGGAGGAGCCGATCCTTTGCTCAAGATCGTCGGCTGCATCGATCAGCAGGCCGAGGCTGGCTGCACCTGAAAGAGCAATCTCTCGAAGATGCTCGTACCGTCGGGTATACCTCATCACTTCATCGTGATCAACGTGCACGATGTCGGTGTTCACCGTGTCAACGATCGCCATTGGCGGGTCGGCCGGGTCAGGGAAGGTGAAGAGGAAGAACGCTGAGAGCGGGAGCAGCCGACCTGTGAAGTCGGCCACCAACGGGAGGACACGCACCGTGACGCGGGGGTGCCTGGTGGCGGTTTCGGTGAGGTGCCGTAGTTGGCCGATCATGACCTCGGGTGGCACGGTGGGGCGGCGTATGACCACCTCATCGAGGATGACTTCGTAGCGTGGCCCCTTCTGACCTAGCAACTGTTCCTGGCGGCGAAGCCGGGCTTCCACCATGCGATCGGGTACGAAGTCGATGTCTCTCTCGGCCTCCGCGAGCTTGACCATCTCCCACATGAAGTCCTCAGTCTGGAGGGTTCCCGGGATGGCGAACTGGTTGTACTCGCGGATCGAGTCGGCCCCGGACTCGATGTCGGCGTACATCCGCTGCCGGTCGCCCATCGCCAGGCCGTAGCCGTCCCACCAGCCGCGTTCGGCCGCGTCCCGGGCCAGCTTGACGACCTCCTCCCACCGCTGTCCGGTGACCTCCAGGAAGTCGAGGATCTTCATCACCTCGGCCAGGTCCGGTCGTAGATGCCCGTTCTCCAGCTTGGACAGTTTCGCCCGCGAGCAGCACAGCCGCCGCGCCATGTCGTCGGCGGTCATCCGCCGTTCCTCACGCAGGGCGCGCAGCGCGGCGCCCATCCGGCGGCGTCGAACGAAGGGACTGGGGCTGGTCACCGGCGACCTCCCGGGATCAGTGGCGGACGGCACGGGGGTGGACAGGGGCTGACATCGGCATCTCCACCCTGTGTTACCACGCGCAATCGGAGCGTTTCCGGCGGACACGACCGCGAATGGTGGCCGGAAACTGCCACCTGCCCACCCCCGGACGGCTTGCCGAAATCGAACGCGCAAATCCCGAACGTTCCCCTCGGCGCCGTTCCTCCCCGGAACACCACCCGTCCGCCAGTACCTTTCCGCCCCCCAGCCACCCCAGCGCCCAATTCTCCGTACCCGACCCAGCACACCCAGTGACGATGAACCCCGTCCGGACCACCCAGCACCCCACCCCACGAGGCGAACGATGCCGCTCACCACCCCGCCCCGCCCGTCCCTCACCCTGCCCGGCACTCCGCCCCCGACCTCACCGCCGCCCGTACGTCCTCTCGGTGGACGTCGGCGGCAGACCATGCCCCGGCTGCGGTCGCCCGTCCTTGGTGACCCTCTCCCTATCCGGCAACGCCCAGGCGGCGTACTGCCCCGCACGCTGGCGCACCATCACCGCCCTGGCCGAAGCCCGCGGCGACCGCCTCATCTACACCCCGCCGCCCGCGCCACCGTGAACGCCACACTGCGCCGCACCACCGACCCCCCGCCCTGCCCCGCCGACCCCGGCCCCAGAGCACCGGTACACCGCCGACACCACGACGCACAACAACCGGCTGATCCCGCCCACCCGTCACCGTGAAAGGAAACCGATGTCACTGCCCGCCGCCGTCCTGGTCCCCGCCGAGCCCGCCACCCCCATGTACTGGCGCCGTACCTTCCCCGGCGACGCCGCCCAAGTCCGCGCCGCCCGCACCTTTGCCGCCTTCCTGCTGCCCGGCTTCCCCACCCTGGACGACGTCCTCCTCACCATCGACGAACTCGCCGTCAACGCCATCCGCCACACTCGATCCGGCCACTTCACCGTCGAGGTCCGCCACAACCCCACCGGCGTAACCGTCAGCGTCACCGACCAGGGCGCCCCCACCGAACCTCGCGTCCAGCCCCTCACCGACCCCACCGCCCTCACCGAATCCGGCCGCGGCCTCCTCACCGTCACCGCCCTGGCCACCACCTGGCACTGGACCGGCACCCCCACCTCCCGCACCGTCCACGCCACCTTCGCCGCCCCGGCCCCCCGCCCCTGAGTGGAACGAGTGCTTCCGGCCTGACCGCAGGGCGGACCGCGCCTGCTCGATGGCCTCCGGCAGGCTGACCTGGGCAGCTCTGAAACGCTGTGGGTCTTATCGGGGGATGCCGCCGGCTCGGTTCGGTGGAGGGACGAGTGTGATCGTCTGGCCGGTGAGGTATTCGAGTTCGGCGGATGTCTGGTCCATCCGGATCAGTTCCCGTCCGCCGGGGATGTTCAGGGCGTCCGGCAGTTCGCCGGTGGCGTCCTTGGGGACGACCAGGTAACGCTTGGCCTTGCTGAGGTTCGAGATCGTCCGCTCGTCGGGGCCGAGCGCGCCGGAGGGCGCCCAGGTGAACACGTACTCCCGGGTCAGCCGGGCCACCTTGCCGTCGACCCCCACCACCGCAGAGCCCTTGGGCAGCACGATCTGGCTGCCCGGCGTGAGCCGGTCCTCGACCCACCGGAACACCTGCTCGGCGGCCTCCGCGACACCGTCGGATCCGGACTTGACCTCGAACAACCCGCGCAGCGTCAGATCCCGCGCGCCCATGGTCGCGATGATGTTGTCGCTGAACAGCACGGTGCGGGAGCTCAGCCGTCCCGCCTTGTCGGCCAGCCGGATCCGCACGCCGGTCAGCAGGACGGTGGACGAGCGCACCTCTTTCGGAAGGTGTGCGACCAGCTCGGCGAGCACATCGAGTTGTTTCCTGAAGGCCAGGATCTCCCCGACGTTGCCCTTCATGATGTGGAACAGCCCGAGCGGTACGGCCTGGACGAACTTGATCGCCTGCAGGACGGCCGGCCCGAGCTGGCGGGGCCGATCCCGCAGCAACTCCTCCAGCCCGTCCAGTCGTTCCCACAGCTTGCCCGGCTGGGCCTCGATGTGGCGCAGGTGGGCGATGGCGACATCATCGGTGAGAGTCTTGGGCCGGGGGATGTCCACAAGGTTCTTCAGCCGGACGTCCCCCGTTCCACGACGTGCGAAGTCCGCTCCGAGGATGCGTTCGAAGATCTCGCGCGCCTCCCCCCGGGTCACCCGCCGGGCCCAGTCGGCCGGCTTGGCGGGGCCGCCCCCCTTCTTGTAGCGCTGGAACAGCTCCTGCAGGCGCTGATGGACGAAGCCGGTGCCCGCATCGTTCAGCAGCGACTCGACGTTCGGCGGGGTCGGCGCGACTCGTCGCAGCAGCTCGAACAGCCGCGCCTCCAGCTCCGTTGGAAGCGCTTTGCCCGCCCGGATGAGCACTTGAGCCTCGGTCAGCAGCTCCCTCTCGGCGGCGGAGATGTTGACGTTTTCCAGCGCCCGCACGGTGTGCACGGCCCGTTCCGCCCTGGGTCCGAACCGGCGCAGCAGTGCCCGACCGCGGCGCACGATACTCGCGGTGACGAACGGGAGCAGCGCGAACGTCCCCATGAGGGCGATGTCGAACTGGGACAGCGGGCGGCCCCAGCGGTCGCGGTGGTAGGCCAGCGCATAACAGAACTCGCCGATGTCGATGAGATCGCCCAGACCGGGGATGGCGCCGAGGGCGATGTCGATCGTCAGACGGCCCACTTCCTCGCTGACGGCCTGGTCGCGCGCTGCCTGGGATGGCCCGCGCCAATGGCGTTGCGGGGTCAGGTCGCTTCCCTGCACCGGTACGTCCAGTACCGAGTCCACCCGCCACACCTCGTACCAGGGCTGGGCCAGCAGCGGGTCCACATCGGTGCGGGCCAGCAGGCGCAGGTCGGAGTAGTGGGGCCCGGACTCCCGCACGCTCGTCGCGTCCGTGGCCACGATCCGCAACAACGGCCGGTCGGCCACCCCCCACTGCCCGTCGGCGGGGAACTCGTAGGCGAACGCCTCAGTCCCATCCGCACCGGGTTCGGGCGACGAGGGGAAGGTCGCCTCACGCGGCCTCATGAGCACACTCTGGCCACTGGCCGCATGCCGAACGCACGTACCGGTCGGCATCGTCTCGATGAGGAACCAGTCGTGCGGGATCACCCCGGGGCGGCGGCCGAGCCGCCGCGCATGATCCCAGGGGAGCTCGTCCGGGTCCTCTGGTGGCTCCAGGACGACCCGTGGAGCGTTGACCTCGACGACGTGGACCAGGTTGTCGGAGAGGATGTCGGTGCCCTGCGGCGGTACGAGGCTCGGATCCTGGACCCGATAGATCTCCAGGTTCGGTAGCCCGGGTTGCGGCAGGTAGGCGCCGGGCAGGCCGGTGACCGTCAGCGTGACGCCGGGCGCCGCGGCCAGGCGCAGGATCGGGTACGGCCGCTCGGCCGTCTCGTCGAGGAACTGGTAGGCGTACCGGATGGGTGGAAAGTAGCGGCGGACCACGCCGCTCACCGTGTCGGCGATCTCGTCGAAGTCCCGGTACGTGACGCGGGCCGGCGCGGAGTACCGCGGAGGGGCCGCCGCCATTGTCACCGTTACCGGAGGCCCGTCTCCGGGGCCGCCGCCGACGACCAGCCGGGTCACCGGAGGGCCGTCGTCCGACTCGGTGACGGTCGCCTCGAACCGGGTCATCGGTGCCGTGCCGCCGACACGGTCACGGTGTCAGACCGGGCAGCAGCCCGGTGAGGCCGCCGTCCTGGCCGCTGTCGCGGGACCAGGTGAGCCGTACCTGGATCACCGCATCCTCGGCGGCGATCGCCAGCGCGCCGGCGGCCGTCGCCCGCAGGCCGAAGCTGACCTCGCAGCCGGCAGGCCCCGAGTCGCCCTCGGCGAGGGTCTCGACCGCGTGCTGCACGGCCTCCGCCACCGCCTGAATCGCCGTGGAGAGGGCCCCGGCGTAGTCGGCGGAGGCGGAGACGTCCCCGTCGGTCACGGCGATCCGCACCTGATTGCCATACGCCGGGCCGAAATCGCGGGTTTCCATGGGTCCCCTCAATCGCGCAGCGTCGGCAGTTCCTCGGATGACTGAAGGTGGACCAGTGTCGTCGGCAGCCGGATCCGCACCGCCGCGGGATCGTGCGGATCGATGTCCACCTGCTCGTCGAGGGGATCCAGATCGGTCACGTCGGCCATGTCCTGCAGGTAGCTGTTGTACTGCACGATCCGCGGATCGCTGGTGGTGGACAGGTCGGGCGGTGAGCCGTCCGGCCAGACGGTGCCGGTGAGCTGGTACCACAGCACCCGGGCGGTCTGGCTGGGCCGCACCGGTACGACCACGCGGGCGGCCCCGGCGGTGAGGAAGGCGTCGAACGCGGAGTCGCCGGTGTCGACGTCGAGGAAGTTCGGCCACTGGCTGGACCGGCCCCAGAAGTAGGGGTAGAGCGTGTAGACCATGTTGGTCCACTCGAAGGCGTCCTCGAAGAACGCGATCGTGGCCGCGTTGCCGATCGCGTTCGCGCGCTGGTAGACGGGGACGCCGTCGGCGCCGGCCCCGATGCCGGGCAGCACGCCGGGCCAGTCGGCCGTCCAGAGGGTGAGGCCGGCCCGCTTGAGCTCGTCGCGTTCGATGGTCCGGTTGAGCGCGGGGTTCCGGCCTCGGACGGTGACGCCGGCCTGGACCTGCGCGGCGGCCAGCCTGTCCTCGTACTCGCTGAGCGCCTGCCGGTAGGCGGCCATGATCGCGCTGTAGGTGTCGAGCTGCCACTGCTGGAACGCCTCCGGCGACAGCGTGCAGTAGACCTCGATGTTCATCGACCAGGCGTACATCGCGGAGGTCCAGGAACTGACGGCGATCTGCGCCACCTGGTGCCAGGCGGTGACCGGCGTCCCCGTGCCGGTACGCAGGTCGAAGACGCTGGACCCGATGATGATCTTGCCCTTCGCCGTGGCGATCTCCCCCAACCCGTTGGCCACCACGAACGCCGACCGGGCGAGGTAGCCGCGCGGGATGGCCAGGGCGTCGGCCGCCGCCACCGCGGCGGCCTGCGCGTTCTGGCTGGAGTAGGCCTTGGACAGCACGACGCTGTCGGGCGGCGGCGGCTTGACGCCCTCCGCGCCGGTCTGCGCCACCAGGGCCAGGTAGTTGTCCCGCCGCACGGCCCCCGGCGTCAGCGGCTCCCACTCGAAGGAACCGTTCAGCACGCCGGGTTCGGCCGGCCGGGTGGGCAGGGCGGTGGCCGCCAGATGTCGGGCGTTCTGGTGGAGGTACCACGCGCCCGGCTCCGGCACGACGAACTCGTACATCAACCGGCGCCCGTAGTTGACCGCCTTCGCCCGGTAGACCTTGTCGACCCACCGGTAGATTCCGGCGAGATTGGTCCTGCCGCCGTTCAGCGAGTGGAGGTTGGTCTCCTCGGCCTCGTCGAGAGTCCGTACCCGCCGTTGCTCGCGCGAGCGCCGCAGCAGCCGGTTGGTGCTCTTGTCGATCACTTCCTTGGTGTACTGCGAGGTGGCGCGCTCGGCCTCCTGCTTGGACTCGGAGGACGCCGCCCGCCCGTACACGCTCAGGTTCACCGGGCCGTAGCCGGCCGACAGGTTCAGCCCGGCCTCAAGGCTGGACTCGGTGTTCAGGGTGTGCTCGATCTCGTTGCGCAGCTCGAAGCGCTCGGTGCTCTGCAGGTCGCGGCGGCTCTCCTCCTCAGTGAGGGCCTCGGTCTCGGTGACGACCTCGTACTGGGTGAGCCGGCGGTGCCGGCGTTCCCGCTTCTCGCCGCGCAACACGTTCTCGATGTGCGCGATCTCGCCCGCCTCGTACCTGAGCAGATTCTGCTTGACGACCTTGAGGTCACCGATGCCGATCGGCTCCACCTGCGGTTTCATCGCTCACCCCGGTCGGTCGGTGGTCGGGCGGCTGTTGGTGACCACACGTACGTGCCGGCCGTCGGCGACGGTGACCCGGGTGTCGCGCCGGCGCGCGTACAACCGCTGGGTCAGGTCGGCGAGGGAGGCGTCGATGCGTTCGAGCGCCTCGGGCAGGGTGTCGCGGGCCAGGTCGAAGTCGGCCTGCCGCAGCGCCTCCGCGAGCCCTTCGTCGGCGTCGAGCTCGGCCTGGGTCACCCGCCAGGGGGCACTCTGCTCGATGCCCTCGAACCCGACCGGACCGTTCGGCTCGGTGGAGTCCACCGATGTGACGTAGTAGGTCACGGCCCGCTGCCGGCCGAGCTTGGCGTCGAAGAACGCCTGCACAGCGGTCCGGGCATCGCGCAGGTTGCGAATGTTCTCGATCAGCCACGGATCGATGCGCTCGTCGGACTCTGCCGCCGCCTGCCGTGACCGTGCCCCCTCCGGAGCCGCCGCGTCCGAGGCTGTCGTGTCCGGGGCTGTGGCGACCGGCCGCGGCCCGAGGAGCACGTCGGGGCGCACCGCGGGGCCCTCCGTCCGGCTCGCCACCGCCGTGCGACGGAACCTGTCGCGGTCTCCGACGGCGGCCCCTAACAGTTCCAGGAACACGAGGGATCCGGCCAAACCCGGCGCCTGCTGCGGCCGGCGATCCTGATGCAGGACGAAGCCGTACCAGCTCAGCCACGCCGAATCGCGGGCGGCGCGATACTCCCGACCGGCCACCCACTCGCGCACATCACCACGAGACGGGGTGGCGCGGTCAAGCCACCGCTGCGCCTGCGGCAAGAACGACGCGGGATCGTCGGGATTGTCGCGCGCCCACTCCAGCAACTCACGGACATACCCGGTGTCGAATCCCAGGACCGAGAACGACGGGCTGTCGGGCCAGTACGCCGCATCGGAGACGATCTCGGCCCCGACCGCCGCCGCGGCATCGGCCCAGGTCACCTCCGCCCGCGCGGAGCGCTTCGCCTGGATTCGCCCGAGCACCGCGTCCGCGGTCTCCGTATCGACGATCACCCGCCCCCGCGACTCGTCCAGCACCGGCGGCCGGACGACGACGAACCGGAGCGCGTTCTCGTCCACCATGGCCCAACCTTCAAGGCTGATCCCAGGGGAGTCAAGGGCGTCTTACCGGGCCCGGACTTTCCGTACGCCCCCGGCGCCGGGTCTCCGTCATCCGCGCCGGCTTCGGGAGCCGGCTCCGGTCAGGTGAGGATTCCGGCGGCGCGGGCAGCGGCGAGCCAGGCGGGGAACTCGTCCATCAGATGCCGATAGAGGTCGTCGTCGGCGATGCCGCGCGGGTCCGGGCCGGCCGGGAAGAAGGCGGCGTTGTCGATCGCGCGCTTACGGGGGACGGGAAGGTCGTCGAGCTTGCGCAGGAACTTGAACTCATCGTCACCGAAGCCGACGAACTGCCAGAAGAGGGGGAGCGTGGAAGCCTCGCACAGGACCTTCTCCGCCGCGGTCCGGGAGTCCGGCGATCCATCGGTCTGGAAGATGACGAACGCCGGTGCGGCGGGCGCGGCCGCCCGATAGTGGTCGATGACCGCTTCCATGGCCGCGGCGTAGTTGGTGGTGCCCATGTGCCCAAGACGTTCGTGCTCTTCGTTGATCCGCCCCTGGTACCGGGTGAGGCCGACCTCCACCGGCGGGTACGCGACCTTGTCGAAGAACACCACGGGGACCACGCCGTCGTCGTCCAGATGGGCCGACAGCGCGAGGGCTTGTTCGGCCAGGTGCTGAACGGTGCCGTCCTTGTAGTAGCGGCGCATCGAACCGGACCGGTCGAGGACGAGATAGACGGCGGCGCGCTCACCGCCGAGGCCGCGCTTGTCGAGGTTGACCTTGGCGGCCTGGTAGAGGCCGACCAGGCCAGGCGCGGTGGACCGGACCTTGTCCAGGCTGATGGGCATCGAACGGTACTCCTGGCGTGGTGAGGGCAGAATTCGGCCTCCCAGCATGCACCGTTCCAGCCCTCCACCGAGGCACTACGGCACACGAAACCCACCATCTCGCACCCCAAGCCCCCACCCCCGGCCAACCCAGGCGATCGTGAGTGCCACCCGTGCCACTGGGGCCAGCACGTCGCGAGCCGCGAGGCGGATTTCGATGGCACGGTGATGCAGCGGGCGGTGCCCGTCCAGAACCTGGCACAGCTCCTGGATGCCCCGCTCGACGGCCACCAGGCGGTGACCGGCGTTGCGGGCGTCGCGATCACAGAAGCGCAGGGCAGTGGCAGCGGGAATGTCCCGAGCCGGTGGGCACTCGACAGGAGCGAACGAATGCACTCTGCACCGAATGAAAGGACCTCCCCCGACGCCCGGCGGGAGCGGCTGCGCCACGTCCACTGGATCGGCGGCGGCAGCGGGTCCGGAAAATCCACCATCGCCCAGCACATCGCCGACCGGTACGGGATGCGCCTGTACGACACCGACGCGGTCATGCCCGACCACGCCCGCCGCATGTCCGTGGAACAAGCTCCTCACCTGGCCAGGTTCGCCGCCATGGACATGGACGAACGGTGGGTGGCCAGAAGCCCGCGCGAGATGCTCGACACCTTCCACTGGTTCCACGGCGAGGGATTCGACCTGATCATCGAAGACCTCCTCGCCCTCCCCGCCGACCGGCCGGTGATCGCCGAGGGATTCCGGCTGCTGCCCGGCCTTGTCCGCCCCCTGCTCGCCGACGTGAGCCACGCCGTGTGGCTGCTGCCGACTCCCCGATTCCGCCAGGCGGTCTTCGACAGCCGCGGCGGCCCGGCATGGGGATTCCTCGCCAAGACCAGCGCCCCACGGCAGGCACTGCGAAACCTGCTCCAGCGCGACGCACTGTTCACCGACCGCCTCACCGAGCAGACCCGTCATCTGGGCCTCCACGGCCTCAGAGTGGACTCCACGACCACCGAGGAAGACCTCGTACGGCAAGTCTCCGCACTGTTCGGCCTTGAAGACCCGTAACGCCCTCCATCACCAGAGCCGCGACTTCCGGCACCTGGTCGGTGTGCTCGAGGCCCCGCTCAGGGCACTGCGCACTGCGCCGCCGACCGGTCCCGTCTAGCAGTGCTCCATCCACGCGGACATCGGAGGGCCGAAGGCATGGGGGCTCGGCCAGGGCCCCGGCAAAGGCTGCGCCGCCCCGCCGGTATGTCGGCGGGGCGGCGCAGAGCGGTCACCGCAGTGTCACCAGTTCTTGTACGTGACGGCACCGAGGTTGCAGAAGGTGCAGGTGCGGCTCAGGAAGTTCTCCGTGCGGCGGAACTCTTCGTCGGCCAGGTGCCACCGCAGCCAAGCGGTGATGATGTGCTGCCCGTTGCGGGTGGCATAGATGTGGTCGGTGTTGTTGAGGATGTTGAACCACACCGGCACGCGAGTGTTGGTGTAGTCGCGCTCCATGTTCGAGGTGGCGAAGTCCTCGTCACCGCCGATGTAGAGGGTCGGCTTCCGGAGATTGCTCGGGCCGTTCCCGTCGAAGGAGCCGCCGGCCACGTGGACGGTGGTCGTCAGCCGCGGCTCGTCGGCCACGTCGAACGTGCCGATCGACCCGCGGGAGTGGCCGCCGAAGGCCACCTCGGCGGTGTCGAGGTCCTGGTACAGCGGGCTGCTCGGCGTGGAGTTCTGGGTCTGCAGCCAGTTGAGGGCGTTGACCATGTAGTCGCCGCTGCTGGAGGAGACCTCGCTGTAGACGACGAACCCGTGCGAGGCCCACTGGCGCAGCATGTCCTCATAGTCGGCGGGGGCGGACCCCGCGCCCGGCCCCCAAACGAAGATCGGGTGATCCACACCGTTCTGGCCGGCGTTCGTCGGATACACCAGCCACCCGCTGCCGCGAGGGCCGGCGGACCTGTTGATGGTCACCGCGTACGGCCCGGGCTTGGTGACGTCGGCCACCGGGGGCAGCGACCCGGTCGGGGGGTCGGGGTCCTCGCCGCCGGCGGCCTCGACGAGCACGTCGTCGACGGTCAGTGTCTCCAGGGCGCTGTTGGCGTCCAGCGAGAACCGCAGCCGCAGGTCGCGGCCATCGACTGAGGCCGGCAGGTTGAACGACGCCGCACCCGTGGCGGTGCGCGCCGATTCCAGCGTGATGAACGAGCCGCCGTCGACCGAGTAGGCCACGGTGAAGGCCTCGCCGAGGTCCAGTCCGGCCGCCGCCCGGGTGTACGACACCGTCACGCCGCTGTACCCGTCCAGGTCGATGGGCGCGGACGTCATGGATGGGTCGGAGAGCAGCGACCCGCTCAACCGGGCGCCGTACGTACCGGTCGTGACGGAACCGGAGGCGGTGAAGGTGCCGAGCCCGCTGGAAAAGTCCTCGCTGTAGACCGTGGTGGCGGCGGAGGCGGGGGTCGTGATGGCGCCGGCGGCGCCCATGGCCATGATGCCGACGGCCACTGCGCCGAATATTCGCAGGCGCCCGCTGATACGAGACATGTCGGATCCCTTCTGGCCGCGCCGATCGAACGTGTCGGCGCACCGTCGTGTCGGCTGCGGGAGTTGCGCCTGCTCCCGATCACCGCAGATCGTTTCAGAATCGGCCTATGCCGATTTAAGCGGGAACCTCGGAAGCGGGAATCAGGGAAATCACCGGTGTGAGCACCGGCCAGGGGCCTGCCCAAGGACGAGTTCGCCACCCTGCAGGAGGACTTGGTCGCTCAGCCCCGGTGGGTGATCGGCGGGAACTACGCCTCCAGAGCACCTCAGCCGACCAAAGAGAGGCGCCCAGCCAGGAGCTTTTGATGCTGTTCCGCTGCGCCGTCCTCGGCCTGTCGCCCCAGACCAGCGCGTTCCGGAGTGGATGCGTGGCGGCGTGGATAGCCTTCTGCGTTATGGGGCTTCCACCTTTGGACGAGCGGCGTGGTCGCCGGGTCCTTGCCGGGCTGGCGCGTAACCCTTCGGTTCCCGAGAAGGTGTTGCTCCGGCTGATCCACTCCTCGGCGGCTTGTGCGGTCGCGTCGCGCCGTGCGGACATCACCGAGGCGCTGGCGGGGGAGTTGCTGGGGTCGGAGGACGTGGAGGTCGCGTTACCTCGGCTGCAACACTCACCTTCCGACGGCCGTTCGCCGGCGGCTGGCCGCGCATCCCGATCCTGAGGTGCGAGCGACCGTGCCGCGTCGTGTGTCGTCCGGGAGCTGGTGAAGTCGGGTTGTGAGATCCCGGTCGACCTGCTGGAACAACTGGCGAACGATCCGGAGCCGGTGGATCGCCGCCAGGAGCAGCACCACCGTGCCGGGCGAGGAACTAGAACGGCTGGTCTGTGAGCATGGCGAAGACTTCTCGGTCAGTCCCCTGCTCGTGGAGCACCCGAACTTCCCACCGCAGGCATTTCTACGGCTGGCCGAATCGGACGAGCCGAGTATCCGGCACCTGGCCCTCAAAAACGACGACCTGCCGGCCACACTCGTCAGCGTGCTGGCCGTAGACCCCGCCCCGCACGTTCGCCGCGCCGCGGCCGAGCATCGCAACCTGCCGGTCTCCTGCCTGCCCGCACTGCTCACCGACGACGACCTGCAAGTGGTCGAAGCAGCCGGAGCCGCACCCGCCTTCCCCACTCCCTGGATGCACCAACTCCTCGACGCACATCCGAGCCGTCCTGACCGGAGCGGATCCAGCAGTAGTGGCCCTCGTGGGGGCGGTGTGGTGAGGCCGGTGTGAGGTTGCGGGCTCAGCCGAGCCTGATGGTGAGCCCGCATCTCTCGCGCTCGGCCGTGCTCATCGCCTGGGGTCGGCGGAGCGGATGGTCGATAGGAACGCGGCCCACTCCGGGCGGGTGAACTCTAGGGCGGGACCTGCGCCGTTCTGCTTGGTGTCACGTACTCCGATCGCGCCCATGTGGGAGATGCCCACTTCAACGCAGTCACCGTCGGGTGAGGTGCCCCGGGTCTTCCGGACAGTCCCGACGTCAGCCGGCTTGTTCTGGATGGACCTGCGCTGTGCGCGGTCAGAGACGTCCATCCAGAGCAGGGGCATGGCGCCGATGCGGTCCACGACAGGGTTCTCAAGTCCAGGGATCGCCACCGCAACGTGGACGGCGTGGTGGTCACCTTCTGGGCGTCGCCGACGAAGACCGGCGGATCGCCGCAGGGGTCACCACCTCGGATCGGGCTGGACGATCTCGGAGCCGCCGGTGTGCGGTGCGGGGACATAGCCGTCGGCGGGCTGGGGGAGCGCTTGCACGCATGCCGATGAGCAGGCGTTGACCAGCAGCGGCAGGACATCGGTTGCGACCCGCAGGGAGATCCACACCTGGTGGACTCCGCTAGGGCCGATGGGCTGGTCGCACACGCTGCACTTGTGGATGGCCGTGGCTCCCCGGACGCCGGGGTCGAGGTCGGTGTGGTCGAGGCCGTCGAGGGTGGCCGGTCCCGGCTGGAGGCGGGGGAACGGCGGGCGGAATTTGAAGTTGCCGTACAGCGAACGGGTGCTGACCGTGCTGCGAACCAGCTTCGGGCACCTGGTGAGCTCATAGGGGAACCAGTGCAGGCGGTGCGAGGTGTAGGGGCTGAACTCCTCCAGGCTGGTCATCGCCCCGATCTGTGGAGGCACTCGCACCAGGTTGCTGCCGTACAGCACCAGATGCTTGACCGCGGTCAGCTTGGCGATGGTCGGTGGCAACGTGATGATCTGTCGCCGCTCTTCCGGGCTCAACTCTGTCAACGGCTGGAAGACCTCGCGCCCGTCGTCGGCCGCCTCCTCGATCAACTCCAGCAGCCGCCGCCACCCCGGCGCCGAGGTGTCCTGACGCTCACCATGGAAGCGGACAGGGTTTTGCCTCCGCCCGGCCCGCGGGTCAAGGCATGCACAAAAGTCACGATCGGTTCCGCCGCCCGGGCCCACCGCATCGGCCCACCGATTGACCAGAAGCCTCGGCTTCTCCGCGTCCTCCATGGCACCAAGATACGGCCCGAACTGATCACAGGGCCCCAGATGCGCACGAAGCCACCGGTGATCCCGGCCCTGCGATCCGCTGACGTCACGCCGAGGCAGTGGCGGTCCCCCCATCTCTGCGAGCCCAGAAAGTGAAGCGACTCCGGGTGGCGGACCGCAGTGTCCGCCCAACTCGGGTCACTTGACGTAGCGACTTGATGACACTGCCGATGCTGTCGCCCGGGGATCTCATTCCCGCATTTCCGCCGTCCTGGTGACAGCGGAAATGCGGGGTGCGCGGATCAGTCGGTGATGTCGAGGACGGTGAAGGAAGCGCGGCCCCTGCCGAGAGGGATGCGGTCACCGATACGGGCGGTGCCGAGGGTCTTCCCGAGCGGGCGGTGCGGTGGAATGTTGTCGTAGCCCTCGATCTCGGTCACCGCGAGGACCCGAGTCTCTTCCTCGCCATCGTCATAGCGGAGATGGAAGAGACATCCGGGGGAGGCGATGTCGCAGCCTTCGGGGCGGCGGGGGAAGGCCGGCCAGGTCAGGATGGCGGTCAGCGCACGACGGCGGGCGTGGAGTCTGTCGTGGAGTTCATCCTGGCCGTCGGCGGCCGGGTTGGGCATCGTCTGGACGGTGAGCAGGTGGTCGATCGCGCGGATTTCAGCGCGGATCCGCTCGCCGGTGCTGCGGGTGACAAAGGCGCCGAGTCGGGCGGCGGCGGCCCGGTTGAAGCGCAGACCTCTGCGGCTGGCGAAGCCGCGCAAGATGTCACAGACCTCGGGCGAGTCGGCCTCGGCCGCATCCAGGCAGTAGGCCCGCCGTGATCTGTCCCAATGCAGGTTGATGGGCTGGGTGTATTCACGTAGCGCGCGGTTGTTCTCCCGGTTGTACGGGAAGTAGATCAGGATCTCATCATTGATCAGGTCAATCGCGTGCCGGTGGGGCATAGGCGGAACTCCTCGGCCGACTGCATGGACCCATCCATTATCTCACCAGTGGGTGACATTTTTGGGGCTCGTGTGGTGGCTGATGACGGCTGTGGATGCCGATGGAGCGATGGGTACTCTCCCGCCGGAGGCTCCCTGCGCCCGGACATCGGCGGTATTCGGTCAGCCGACGGCATCGGCGCTTGTCCGGCCTGCACGATGGAGTGATTCCTGCAGGTCGACAACCCAAGGAACGCACCGTACGCAGCGTCGACGCCGCCTACGATCAGGTAATCAAGACATACTCCGACTCCAGAATAGCCGCCTTGAGAGAGCCGCTGAAGGTGCTGGCCGGAACAGGTCAGTGATATGGCCGGCGCGATTCGGGAAGCCCCGCCGAGTGCGCGAGATCTCCCTGAGAATGGGATGCCATGGACGAGGCTGAGCTGCCCGAGGAGCAGGGGGAGGGCCCGGATCTGTGGGCGGGGGCGCTGCCCGGCCAGGTCATGGTCCCGGCCTATCTGGTGTCGCGGTATGCGGCCCAGTACCGGGTCATCGTGGACGTGCTGCTGGCGGCCATGGACACGAACCTGACCGGGATGTCCTACGACAAGGTGGCGCACGCGGTGACCGAACGAGTGCGTGCGCTGGCGGGAACGGACACCGCCGAGCGGCTGTTGGAGGGCTCGAACTTCGCGTTGGAGGCCAGGCTGGGCCGGCTGGTCGCCTGGAAGGTCGTCACCCGCTGGCAGGAACCGGCCCGCACCGGCGAGGACTTCCTGCGTCGCCGTGATCGTTACCAGCTCACCCCGCTGGCGGCCCGGCTGCACGCGTTCTGGGCGGAGACCGACGACGCCGATGACGAGGCCGCCGATCTCACGCTCGCTCCACGAGCGATCCACGACCGGCTCAAGGCTTTCACCGAAGCGATGGCCGAGGAACGGTACCCGGCTGCGGCAAGTGAATTCCAACAGGTCATCGCGCTGCATCACGCGATGGCGCGAGCCGCGCGGTCATGGCAGCGGACGCTGGCGCACAATCTGTCGGGAACACCGGACGAGGCCAAGCAGGAACAGGTGGGCCGCACCCTGCGGGCTTACATCGCCATGTGGGGAGAGCAGGTCGATGTCTACAGCCCACGCATCGCCGACATGGTCACACGGACCCCGTCGAGCGGGGCATGGCGTGCCTGCGCTCGTGGAGCACTGGCCGAGCACCCCGACGAGGAGATGGTGCAGGCACAGGCCGAACGCTGGGAACAGACCTGGCACGCGTTGCAGACATGGTTCTGCGGTCCCCAGGCACAAGCCCGAAGGCTGCGGCGGCAACTCCGTGATGTGATCAGCCCGTGGGCGCGCAACACGCACTTCCTGATGGAGGCCGGGGGTGTGGTGACCCGCCGGGCCGAACTGCTGGAGTTGGCCGCGGTGATCGAGCGCGCGCCGGACGAGACGACGGCCTGGAGGCTCTGGGACACCGCTTTGGGGGTCTTCTCCGCCCGGCACCTGCTCGTGCCTGCCGAGTCCTTGGAAGACGACACCGAAACCTGGGAGAGCGCCCCTCCTGCTCCAGTCCCGGCCAAGTTCCGCGAACAAGGGCACCGCGCGATGGTGGGTAGACGGCCGCGCCGGGCCGACTATGCGGCCGGCCGAGACGCCGCCCGCCGTGAGCGCGCGAAACTCGCCGCCGCCCGTGCCGCCGCCGAGGCGGCACTGCGCCGGCGCTCAGGGACCCGCCTGTCGCAGTGGCCCCGCTTGGACGGAGCCGAGCTGGACCTCCTGCTGGAGCTCATCGCGGCCGCCCGCCGTTCCGGCCCCGGCCATGAGGCCATCACCCAGGACGGACGATGGCGGGTGCGGCTCGGTGATCCCGCCGACCCGGCAGACGTGGCCACACTGATCGGCCCCGACGGACGCCTGGTCACCGTGGACTGGATGTTCGAACTTCAGCCCGCCTCATGACCCGGCAGCATCTGGACGAGCGACGGCAGGCGTTCACCGGGCTGCTCGCGCAACCGGTGATCGGCCGAGGCTCCCTGCTGTGGCCGGTGGTGCGCAAGCACCGACCAGTGCTCACCGAATGGTTCGCCGACCGGCTCGGATATCGGCTCGTCATGTCCGGGGAAGCCGCACGGTTGTACCGGCTTCCGCTGGACAGCTCGGTCATCGCGCCACCTCGCCTGCACGGCCCACCCCGGCGCAGCCTGGTGCTGGCGTTGCTCGCCGCAGCCTGTGCCGAGGACACCGACGACCTCACCACGGTGCAGGAACTGTCGGACCGTGTCCGAGCCCTCGCCGCTCGAGAAGAGGCACCGGTCGCGCCCTACGAACCGGACAAGTTCGCCGAACGACAGCTGTTCGTCAAGGCGATCGACCTGCTGGTCGAGCTCGGCGTCCTCGCCCCCACGGGCCGTGCGGGGGAGGAGATGCTCACCGGCTGGGCTCGTCGCGAAGACGAGATCGGCGGGGCCTACCAGGTACGGCGTGAGCTGCTGCTGCGCCTGATCGACCCGGAGAGCCTTGCGGCCGCGGTCGGCCGGCGGACCGCAGCCCCCACGGTCGAGGACCACCGGCGCTTCACGATCATGAGACGGCTGCTGGAGCTGCCGGTCTGTCTGATGGAGGACCTGACCGAGCCGGAACGCGCCTACCTGACCTCACAACGGTCACGCATTCTCGGCTGGTGCCAGGAGATGACCGGCTGGGCGGCCGAGCAGCGCCGAGAAGGCATCGCGCTCATCCCGGACGGCGACACTGGCACGGACCGGCCGTTCCCGCGGGTGAAGGCCGACCACTTCGGCGCCCTCATGATCCTCGACCACCTGCTCCGCTCCGGGACCGGCGGGGAAGCGGCAGGAAGGATCGTCGACGTCTCGCAGATCGCCGGTGCGGCAGCCGAAGTGGTGGCCTGCCATCCGAAGGCCATGACCACGGCGTTCAAAGAGGACCCGGGCCGGCTCGCCGACGCCGCGATCATCATCCTCGCCGAGTTGGACCTCCTGCGCCCCGAGATGGACGCCTGGCGGGTGATGCCGCCCGCCGCCCGTTTCCGCGATCCCGAGGTACGCGCCGCACAGCAGCGGATCGAAGGAGAAGAGTGAACCCCGAAGCCTGGCTCGCCGCCGCCCGCACCGGTGGAGTACCCGAACCGGCACGTGAACGCTGGCAGCCGCTGCGGGTCGGTGTCGTCAACCTGTGGGAGTACGACGACGCGGAGTTCTGGTACGCCGACGGGCGGCTGGTACTGCGCGGGGGCAACGGCGCCGGCAAGACCAAGCTGCTGGAACTCACCACGCTGCTTCTGCTGCGCGGAGAGATCGCGCCCCCGGTGCTCGACCCGTTCGGCTCCCAGCACCGCACCATGCGGTTCAACCTGCTGCCCACTGGTGAGGAGGACGACCCTCGCCCGATGGCCGACAACGGCCTGGGGTACGCCTGGGCCGAGTACGGGCGCCTCACCGCGGAGGGAACGCCCGAATATCTGGTCTGCGGCCTGGGAGCTTCGGCCCGCAGGGGGAGCGGTACCGAGCCGGTGAAGAGATGGATGTTCCTCACCACGCGACGACCAGGCCCCGATCTGGTGCTCGCCCCGGCGGCGGGTCCGCTGGACGAGAAGGAACTGCGCAAGGAGGCCGGGGTCCGTGTCTATGACAACGCGGCCCGCTACCGCACGGACCTGGCCGCCGAGCTCTTCGAGCTGGACCCCACCGGTTACGACAACCTGACCGAGCTGCTCAAGCAGCTACGCCGCCCCAAACTCGGGGAACGGCTCAACCCCCGAGAGCTGGAACGGACCCTGCGGGACGCGCTGCCCCGCCTGGCCGCGAACGAGGTCACTCAGCTCGCCGAAGGCTGGGACCGGCTGGAGGAACTGCGCCGTAGCGTCGAGCAGATGGAGACCGCCGCCACTGCCGTGGCACGGTTCACCCGCGGTCCGTGGCGACGGTGGGCACAGATCGTGGTGCGGCGCCGCTCCGACGCACTGGCCTCGGCGACCACCCGCCTCGACAACACCACCAAACAGCGGCGGCGGGCCGAGGAGAAACTCACTGCGGCCCGTCACGACGTCAAGGTGACCGAGGGAGAGCTCAGGAAGAGCAGGGAACTGCTGGGGGACCGGCGAGCGGAACTGCGCGAGCTGATCGACAGCAGCGCCTACCAGGACGCGGTGGCGGCGACCGAACGCGCCGAGTCCCTGCGGCAGGTGGCCGATCGGGAGGCCGAGCTCGTCGAGGGAGCGCAGACCGCAGCCGCACGCCTTGCCGGGCGGCTCGCCGAGGCCGCGCATGTGCTGACGGACGCCCGCCGGGAACACGCCGAGGCCGCCGAACAGGCGGCGGAAAGCGCCGAGCATCTTCGCAAAGCGGCCGATGACACTGGGATCGACGCGGAGCCGTTCCTGCGGGGCCGGGACCTGGCCGGGCTGCGGGTCGCGCACGCGGCACGGACCGAACGGCTCGACCACCTGACGACTCTGCATCGCGTCTGGCGGGACGCCCGCACAAGGGCGGACCAACTCGCCCAGATCCTCGAGGACCGACGGCAGGCGGTGCACGGGCTGGAAGGGGAGGCTCAAGAGGCCGATGACGCAGTACGTACGGCCGCCGCCACGCTGGAAGAGGAGCTCACCACATGGTCCGCCACACTGCGGGCCGCCCCCTGCACTGAAAGGGATCTCCTCTACTGGCAGGACCGGATCCCTGAGGCGGCCCAGAGCAGATCGTCTCTGCTGACGGCGGCGCTACACGATCACCTTGATGCGGCACGGTCCCATCTGCAGGAGCAACGAGCCGAACAGCGGTCCAGCCGTACCAGGCTGACCGAACGGCGGACCACCCTTGAAGCCGAGCTGGAACGTGTCCGCCACACTGCGGAGGAGCCACCACCACCGCCTGTGCTCTGGACGCGCCGCAGGCGCCCGACCGGCGATGACGCCGTAGGTGCGCCCTTGTGGGCCTGCGTCCGGCCCCGAGACGGGCTGGCATCCGAAGATCTCGACCGGCTTGAGGCGGTGCTCGCAGCCGCCGGTCTGCTGGATGCCTGGCTGACTCCGAACGGTGACCTGGTGACCGGCCCGGACACCATGATCACCATAGCTCCCGCCGTGGCGCGCAACCTCACCGAGATCCTTGGGCCCACCCCGGCCGGTGGGGTCACCGCTGACCGGATCTCCGCAGTGCTGAGGGGCATCGGCTGGCATCCGGCACGGCCTCCCGAGACGGCTGAGGAGATATGGCTCGCCGCAGACGGCAGCTGGCGCCATGGCTCGCTCACCGGATCGGCCGAATCGCCCCAGCCCGCCTCTTATCTCGGGGCCACCGCACGAGAGCAGGCCCGGCAGCGCACGATCACCCGACTGGAGGGGGAGCTGGCTCAGCTCCAGGCCGAGCTTGAGGCCAACCAACGCCTGCTCAACGACACCGACGAAACACTGCGGCGCCTCGCCCAGGAGGCCGAAGCCGCCCCCAGCGAGGCTGAGCTTGTGCGAGCGGTCGCGTTCGCAGATGCGACACATACACAGCTGGATAGAGCACGCGGCAAACTCTCCGTCGTACAGAAGCAGCATGCGGACGCCGCCCGCGAACGAGACTCGGCTTGGGCGCAGGTCGCGAGCTACGCGGCCGAGCACGCCTTTCCACTGGAGGATCTCGGACCTCTGCGCCATGCGTTGGGAGAGCTGCGCGTCGCGATCGACCGGCACAACGCCGACCTGAAGCTGCTCGGCGTACGCCAAGTTCACGTCGAACGCGCCGAACAAGAACACGGCAAGGCCGCACACGACTCCGAACGCGCTGATGGAGAGCTGGCCGATGCCCACAAACGGGCCAGGCACGCCGAGATCGCTGCGCGGACCGCCTACGAGGCCTTGAGCACCGGGCACCAGGACCAGTTGAAACGCCGCGCCGAGCTCGACACGCAGGCAACGGAGCTGGAACGGAAGGTCGAAGACCTCGGTGAGCGGCTCACCGAGCTGCGAGTGGCGGAGAACTCCGCGGTGGCGGTCCTCGAGAAACACGAGCAGGCCCGGCGGACTGCGGCAGCGGAAAGGGAGGCGGCGGCCGCAGCATGGTGGGTCGCCGCAGACCGTGGGTTGGTGGCCCCGCTCGGGGTGGCCGTTCCGGACAGTCGCGCGGTAGAGGCGACGCTGGATGCGGCCCGCACGGTCCGCCGTGAGATCGAGGTCGCCGCCGACGCCGTCGACCAGGACAAGGCATGGCGGCGGTGCTTTGCGGAACTGCAAAAGCTACGGCAGGTCCTGCTGCCGAACCGTGACGGCACCGTCCGAGAGGAGGAGGACGGCGACCTGCCGCGCGTGGTGATCCTGGCCGACCAGTCCGCCGGCTGGGTCCCGCCGGAGACCGCGGATGGGACGCTCGCCGCACAGGTGCTCGCCCAACGGGAGCGGTTCGACGCCGAACAGCAACAGGTGCTGAGCAGGCTTCTCGGCTCGGCCTTCATCGAACACCTCAAAGAACGCCTCGACTACACCGAGTCGGTGTTCACCCGCATCAACGACCGCCTGGCCAAGCATCCCACTCGCCAGGGCCACACTCTGCGACTGGAGTGGCAGGCCGACCCGTCCGATATCGACGCCGGGCGAGTGATCGAGGCGCTCCGGCAGGGCTACGAGCACATGGCCCCGGCCAGACAGGACATGATCCGCGAATTCCTGCGGCGCAAGGTCGAGCAGGCACGCGAGGACGCTCTCTCCGAAGGCGTCGCCGACTGGCAGGACCACCTGGCGCGCGCCCTCGACTACCGGTCGTGGCTCCGCATCCAACTGCGCTACAAGCCCGGTCCGGCCGGTCGCTGGCGTCCCTTCGACGCCGCCCGACACGGCTCCAAGTCCGGTGGAGAGAAGGTGGTGCTGCTCTCACAGCCCCTCTTCGCGGCGGCCGTGGTCGCCTACGACGCGGCGGGCCCGCACGCACCTCGTCCCGTGTGGCTGGACGAGGCCATGACCGGGGTGGACACCGAGGTGAAGGCGAGCTTCATGGGGCTCACCGTGGAACTCGACCTCGACGTGATGATCACCGCGCACGACGAGTGGTGCCGGTACGCCACCGTGCCCGCCGCCGCGGTCTACGACCTGGCCCGCCAGAAACACTTGCCCGGTGTGGACGCTCTCCCGCATCTGTGGTGCGGCGGGGAATGGGTCGTGCTGGAAGAGACCCAGGCCATCCGCCCCACCTCAACCGACTCGCTACAGGAGGAGGGAACGCTCTTTGCGTCATGAGACCCCCGAGTCCACCGAGGATGAACCCGCACCGCCGACCGAGTTGCCCGCCAGCCTGGCCTCTTGGGCACGGCTGCCCGGTCCCGCAAAAGTCATCGAAGCGATCCGAGAACGAGCCGCGCGTGGCCACTCCACCGACAAGGGCACCTTGCGTCTGAACCTGGACGCCGATGAACGGCGCCAGGTGGCCCGCTTGGTGGGCAATTCCTGGAACGTGTCCGGCCGACCCGTACGACTGCAGGACCTGTCTGCAGCCCTCGACGGGGTGAGCCCGCTGCAACTCGCCGAACTCGCCTGCGGACCGGTGACCGTCCGGGCCAAGGCGAGGGCCGAGCGGGCCGCCCGGCACACCGCACGTGCGGCATCCGTCCGAGCCGCACTGGAGTCCGCCGGGGTGGCCGCTCATCATGCGGAGACCTGGCAGTCGGAGAATCCGCGTGCCGTCGAACTCGGTGAGAAGGTCGCTCGTGTCTGGCATGCACTGTCCGGTGAGCCGATCCACCTGACCCGGCTCGCCACCGAGGTGTGCGGGAACGCCCACGCCCTCGACGGTGATCAGGCGCTGGGCAGAGCCGTGGCCCGGCTTGCGGCGGTGGTGCACGATCTGGAACGCCCCCAGCGGGCCGGCCCGACCTGGCGGACCGCCTGGCGCGCGGTCGGCGTACTGTGCAACGAGGTCTCCTCCCGTGTCCTGGTGCTCAACCTGCCGCTGGCCGGGTCCGCCCCCGCAGTGGCCCTGACGGCAGCCGCACCCGGTGAACCGGTTTGGCTGACCCTGCGCTCCCTGACCGGCAGGTGGAGACCTACCTCCCCGCAGCCGGTGTACGTCTGTGAGAACCCGACGATCGTCGAGGCCGCCGCAGACCGCCATGGCGCACGCTGCGCCCCTCTCGTCTGTACCGACGGCGTCGCCGCCGCAGCGGCAATGACGCTGATCGGTGCTCTTGCCTCGGCCGGATGCACCGTCCACGCCCGCGCCGACTTCGACCGGGTCGGCCTCGGCATCGTGGACCGGCTTCGCACCGTCGCCCCGAGCTTGCAACCCTGGCGGTTCGACCTCACTTCCTACAGGGCTGCCGGCGGCACAACAGCCATAGGAGATCTGGCGGCGGCAGCCGCCGCACATCCCGTCCACGAGGAGGCGCTGCTTCCGGTACTGCTGGATGATCTGGCCCGAAGATGAACAGGACTTCCCGGCTGAGGATGGAACTGGCGATATCGGCGTGACCATCGCCTACCGCCCATGAACACGGTCTCCTCGTCCGGAGGCTCCTTGTCGACTACCGGGGTCCGTCTTGTTGCTCAGTGACGGCGCTGTACGTCGAGACAGCCGACTTCCGGGGAAACGCCGTACGGTTCGATGTGGGTCTTCGTGCCGGTGACGTTGCCGAACAGGCATAGCCGGCCGCCCAGCACCCGCAGGTCGAGGGTGAACACCACGCTCTGGCCCGAGGGTTGCGGGCCGTGGAGCCGCTCGTCGATGTAGCCGAGGCTGCGCAGGATCTTTTCGACGTGCTGCGACGTCGGGCCGGGGGCGCTCTTGAGGGCCTTGGTGATGCGGCGGGCGTGGATGCGGGCCTCGCACTTCTCCGCGGAGCTCAGCTCCACCTCCTTCATGGCGGTCTGCCGATCCCGGGGTTTCCCTGGGGATGGCGGCCCGTCCGGGACGGTCAGCTCGGGCAGGGGTGCGGTAGGCGGTCTTGCCGGCCCCGGCTCCTTAGGCGGTTCTGGGGCTGGGAGGTCCTTCAGGCACGGCTCGGCCAGGGAGCTGAGGAGTTCCATGAACGCCAGGAATTCGGGCCCCTCGGATTCCTCGGCCTCGGTAGGGGAGGGTGCGGCCGAGGCGACCTCGCCCTGGTCATGAGGCCCGGTCTTCTGGTCCTTGCCGTTCGCCCAGTCAGTGCCGCATGCGGCGAGAGCGAGCGCGCACAGCGCCGCCAGCACCGCGCCGCGCCGGACACGGGAGGGTCGCCGTACACGACCGATGCGAGGGTCTTCCCCGGAAAGCCGACTCATGATCGCAGTGTGGGCGCGAGCAGTGGACCTGGCCCTGAGTACGGCTACTCAGAGCCAGACCTCCGCGTACTCAACTCCACTCTTCTCCGAGGAAGAGGCGTGGTTCATTGCGGACCTTCCAGACGTCGGGGCGGTCGGCCAGCGGTTGCGTCCACGGTGGTGGTATGTGAGTTGCCGCTGGTCAACAGGCATGGGATTGACTGAGTGATGACCTCCGGCTTCGTCCGCCTCGGCCTTCATCGGTACGTCCCGGAGTCGGCTTCGGAGAGCCCGCCGCCACCCCTGATCGAAGAGAGCCCCGGTCAGGAAAGCGAAGTCGTTCTCGGGGAGGAACTCATGCGCCTCCTGGTCCTGCGTGAACTCCGCCGTCGGCTCCACTTGAGCGAACTTGTGCTGCTCGGCGTACGCCAACAGCGCGTTGACGACGGCGGTGTGAAGCTCGGAGTCATCCTGGGGCTGCACATCGGCGGGAACGGGGCCGACGTCGGAAACGAGTGAGGGACTTCTCGTTCGGTGGGCTGAGAACGCAGACAGTCCCAGGCCACGGCGCGGAGAAGCGCGTGCCGGGTCCTTCTCCGTCAGACTGCTGTGCGGAGATGCGCCAGGCCATGCCCGAAAGGCTTCGTAGGTGCGAGGGGTCGGCGACCTCCAGCGTCTCCCTGTTCACCGCAATCCCCGCCGAGGACATCGAGCGGCTCGGTGGCATCAGCGAGGACGCCTGACCGACGGAGCCGGCCCGGCCGACCTTACGGGAACCGCGGGAAGATCCACGTCTCCCGCTATCTCCGCTCGCCAGTAGGCGATAACCCCGAGTGGCCTGGTCGGTGAGGAAAGCACAACAAGGAACGAGCGCAGGTCGTTGACCGTCGCGCGAAACAGGTCGCGCTGACCACCGGTGCGCCGGCCCGGGCTGATTCGTGGATGTCGATGGGGTTGAATAGCGCTCCCACCTGCGACGATGTTCTGTTTTCCCGATCGTTTGGACCTGCGCGGAGGGCCTGGTCATCGGGGTTCGCGGCTTCCTCTCCCAAGAACCTTCCTGCATAATTCTTGGTCGTGCTCGCCCGACAGTACGGATATGCCGTCACCCCCCGGCCCGCTGCACAGATGACCCCATGGGCCCTCGCCGAAATTCTCGCGTCCAGCGGATACCGGTTCCCGCCCTGGACCGTGCTGACCGCGCTCCCGCCTCTCATCCTGGTCATCGTGCTCACCAGCCCCGCGCTGCTCAGTGGCGCCCTCGGCTTCCCAGGACTCTTCCTGTGGATGGGACTGACCGGTGGTGGAAGCGGTCTCATCCTGGCGCTATGGGCGGGGCTGATAGAGCGTCGACGGCGCACCCGGAACATGGCCACGATGATCCAGCGGGAACCCTGGCAGGCGTGGCCCTGCCGGGCCGAGAGCACGCACCAGAGCCGGAGCCACGTCGTCACCCGCGTGTCCCTGCTGGCTCCCGATCACAGTGTCGCCGCACAGCACACGGTCAGGTTCCGTATGGAAACCTGGCAGGCCATGACGGACGGCTACGGGGTACTGCTGTTCGCAGGAGACCTGCGCTTTGCCAGCGTCATCGCCGACCCACGCACCCGGCGGACCTACCTCACCAGCCCGACCCAGGAGGACGCGGCCGAGCGCGAAGGCCCGAGGAGCTCGGCGGTCGAAGACGAACTGACCCGTCAGGCAATCGGCTGGATCTTCTCGCAATAGCCTCGCCGGCCGGTGTGAGGTTGCAGGTTCAGCCCAGCCTGATGGTGAGCCCGCATCTCTCGCACTCGGCCGTGCTCATCGCCTGGGGTCGGCCGAGCGGATGGCCGATAGGAACGCGGCCCACTCCGGGCGGGTGAACTCCAGGACGGGGCCTGTGCCGTCCTGCTTAGTGTCACGTACTCCGATCGCGCCCATGTGGGAGATGCCTACTTCAACGCAGTCGCCGTTGGGGGCGCTGTGGCTTGACTTGCGCCAGCGCGCGTACTTGATGGACATGCTTACGATCCTGCCATCTTGGCAAGTCGATTGGCTGCCTCCTCCAGGAACGTAAGGCTGCTGACGGCCGAGAGGGATGCGTCACGGAGCCGCTGGTACAACTCGATGTACCGCGCCACTTCGGTTGTGGCGGTGTGCACTACGTCGGTGTTGACCGTGTCGGCGATCGCCATCGTCGGGTCGTTCGGATCGGGGAACGTGTAGATCGCAAACGTTGATCGTGCCAGGAAGCCGCCCTCAATGCGTGCATCCATGGGCAGGACGTGGACGGTGAGCCGAGGCTCGTAGGACGCGGTTTCCACCAGGTGCAGAAGCTGGGCGCTCATGACCTCGGGAGCGACGGCCAGACGCCGCATGACGAACTCGTCCAAGATCAGTTCGTATGTCAGTCCTTCAGGGCCGAATGCGGCCTTCCGGCGTTGCAGACGTGCTTTGATCATGCGTTCCGGGCTGTAGTCCAGCGGTCCGTCGGCCTTGTCGAGCTCGACGAGCGCCATGGTGAACTCGGGAGTCTGCAAGATCCCCGGGATGCCGAACTGGTTGTAACCACGGATGCTCTTGGCGCCGGACTCGATGTCGGCGTACATGCGTTGGCGGTCGCCCATGGCGGCGCCGTATCTGTCCCACCAGCCGCGTTCGGCGGCGTCCCGGGCGATGGTGACCACCTCGTGCCACTTGTCGCCGGTGACGTCGAGCAGGTCCAGGATCTTCATGACCAGGGCCAGGTCGGGGCGCAGATGGCCGTTCTCCAGCTTGGAGACCTTCGGCCGCGACTGGTACAGCAGCCGCGACAACTCGTCGGCGGTCATTCCGCGTTCCTCGCGCAGCGCGCGCAGTTCGGCGGCCAGCCGGAGCCGGCGGACGAAAGGGCTGGGCACCGGTGACCTCCCAAGATCGGACCGGGGGAGTGATGAGGGTCGGGCGGGGCCGAGAACCAACATGCCTACTCACAGCTACCACGTGGAATCTAAGAGTGTCATCAAGATCGGTGTGCCTACCTGGCGTGCCCTGGCCGTCCACGGCCGGTGGGCCGACGTTCAAAAACAGAACGTTCGGTTCCTGAACATTTCCCGGAAGGGTGAGTGATCGCCTGTCCTCAGGTTCCTCGCGGAGACCTGGGCCGTCTTCCTCCGGTGAGTTCCAGTCACGGGAGTGGTCTAAGTTCCGAAACGGCTGAGGAGAGTGGTCCGAGTGGACTTGTACAGCATCATGCCGGTGAGTGATCGGACCAAGGCACTGGAGTGGTTCGAGGCGTTCTTCGGGCGCGCGGCGGACGGGTCATCGGCGAGGAATACCTGTGGCAGGTCGGTGAGAACGCGTGGGTGGTCGTCGACGACCGGGCCGAGCGGGCAGGCGGTGCCATGATCACGCTCGGTGTGACCGACCTCGATGACATCCTGGCCCGCCTCGCCGTGCACGGCATCGGCCACGAACCGGTGGAGACCTACGGCAACGGTGTGCGCCATGTCGTCGTGCGGGATCCCGACGGGAACAGCCTGTCGCTCGCCCAGGCACCTGCCCAGTAGGTCGCAGATCGGGGGATACGGGACGGGGTCGCGGGTGTCGGTGGCCCGTTACTCGTCCTGGCGCCGCCGCTTGAGCCGTTCTTGCCAGTTCTGCGGCTGGACAGCGTTGACCGCCCCGACCTTCTGGGGCCAGGGGATCCGTTCCTCCGACCGGGGGTGCGGTGGAACTGCATGAGCGAAAGGCGGGCCGCAGTCCCGCACATTCCCGCCACAAGCCCCTAGCGGGACCTGTCAGGGCAGTCGGCTCCGGTCCAGGCGGCGGTCAGGTCGTCGGCCGCCACGACCATCGTTCCGCCCCAGAACTCGATCTCGTGCAGGCAGCCGCCCTGGTGCGGCAGCACCTCGTCCAGCACCACGTCGAACGTCGTGCTGACCGGGTCGGAGACCACGGCGAGGTCCGTGTGGAGGCTGCGCAGACCCGCGTAGCGGATCGTCAGGTCCTCCTCGTGTTTCCAGCAGTTGTGCCGAAAGAACAGCTCCAGCGCATTCGCCTCCGGGTCCCAGGCCTGGGAACGCAGCTTCAGGTCCTTGACGCACCGCTGCCCGTGGAAGTCGTAATGCCCCGGGTCGGTGGCGAACTCCCGCGCCCCCGGCGGCAACTCGGGGGCCAGTTCCGGCAGCCGTTCCAGGTAGGCGCGGGGGTCGATGAGCGGTTCCCCTTGGTCGTCGGTGAAGCGAACGAAACGCACCCGGCCCATCCAAGCCACCACCGCCGGGTCGTGGCAAACGGCTGACCCGCCGCCCGTGGGCGGGAGCGAGGCGGGCTGAGCGTATTCCACGCCCTCGTCACGCCTCACCAGACGGGCACACTCCCGTTGACCTGGGCTTTTTCTGGCTTATCTTGGCTGCTCCCCTTGGAGAGGCGTGGTGGGAGGGCCGGCCGGCGGCCTGTTCGGTGCGGGCGCGGGCCTGGGCCAGGCGGTAGGAGCCGGTACTGCTGACGGTGATCACGCCGTGGGGCGAGCATGACTAGAGTCGTCCACCGATACGGCGAGATGCAGACGGCACCCTCCAACTCGGCGGCCCCGAGCTGGCCGCCTGCCTGCTGGACCTGATCGACGAGTTCTGGGTGCATGCGTTCCCCGTGATCATCGGAGGTGGCAAACCGTACCTGCCCGTGAGGAAAGAACTACGGCTGCGCCTGGTCGAGCACCGCTCCTTCGCCTCGGGAACCACGTTCCGACGCTACGTACGCTCCTGACCGACGAGGAGCCCACCCCCGCACGGGCACACCCACGAGGAACCCAGTAGCCGCAGGCCCGCGCGCCCCCAAACGAAGTGCCGCCCGCGACACTGAACCCGTAACCCTTCGGCACCACCGCGCACAGGTCCGCGCGAACATGTGCGCTTTGCCGAAGGACTCGCTGGAGACGATGACCAGACCGGCCTTCTTCTCACGCTCGGTCAGGACCTGGGACAGCAACTCGGCGCCGCGCCGGTCCAACTCCATGTATCCGTCATCGGCCGGATGCTGTGCCAGTACCTGTAGTTCCCGTACCAGGTCCAGGCCCGCCTGGTAGATGTCGTGCAGGTCCCACTCGTAGGCGCTGTCCGGGATCGCCGCGGCCTCGTTGATCAGGTTGCGGACGGTCCGCAGTTCCTCCGGCGTCGGAGCCTGAAGCTTGGAGCGCCCAGGGGGGACCGGGCTACCGCCGCCCTCGGCATGATCGCCGGAGGCTCGGCCGTCGCGGTGGCCTCGGCCGACGATCTCGGCGCCGACGGCCGCCTGGTGGCGTTCCTGCAGTCGTCGTCATGCCACCAGCGCACGACGTAGTGTGCTGGAACAAGTACGTAAGGCCACTTCAGGGGTTCGTGGGACTCATGTGGACGGAGACCGCGTTCGTCCTGAACCGCCACGGCCGGCCGGCGTTTGTCTCACCTTGCCGGTGGCAGGCTGGCGTGCATGGACGTCCGGCAAGGCCCGGCCAAGGGCAGGCCGCTGCGTCGGCAGGTCCTGGTCGCGATCGTCGGGGTCACGGCCCTGGCCATCGTGCTGTTCGCGCTGCCGCTGGCCGTGGCGGTACAACGGCTGTACCGCGACGAGGCGATCACCCGGCTGCAACGCGATGCCACCCGCGTCGCCGCCGTGGTACCCGACGACATCAATCATCAGCCCAGGCCCGTGCCCCGGCTGGCAGGGCTGTCGCCACAGCTGGCCATAGGCGTCTACCGGCTCGACGGTGGACGGCTGACCGGGACCGGGCCGTCGGTGTCACCACTGGCCGCCCAGAGCCACGACGGGCGCGTCCACGATGGCCTCGAACGCGGCCAGCTCGCCGTCTCGGCCCCGGTCGCCTCCGATGGAGGCATCAACACGGTCGTGCGGGTCAGCGCCCCCTATGACCTGACCACCGATCGGGTGGAACGGACCTGGCTGGCGATGGCCGGGCTCGCCGTGCTGGTCATCGGCTGCGCCGCCCTGCTCGCCCAGTACCAGGCCCGGCGGCTGGCCCTGCCTCTGGAGCGGCTGACGGCCGCCGCGCAGCAGCTCGGCGGCGGTGACTTCAGCGTCCATACCCGCCGCTCGGGCCTGCGTGAGGCCGACGCCGCCGGTCTGGCTCTGGAGGCCACCGCCCGTCGGCTGGGGGCGGTGCTGGACCGCGAACGCGCGTTCAGTGCGGACGTCTCCCACCAGCTTCGGACCCCCCTCACCGGGTTGTTGCTGGGACTGGAATCGGCACTGGAGCGGCCCGGCGCGGATCTGCGCGCCGCCATCGGCACCGCATTGGAGCGAGGCCGCCGTCTTCAGAGCATCATCGACGATTTGCTGGACCTGGCCCGCGACAGCGAGCCCGCCCACCAAGTGCTCAACGTCCCGGCACTGCTGGAACAGGCCCGGCGGCGCTGGCACGGCCCGCTGGCCGCCCAGGGCCGCCGGCTGGACATCGAGATACGACGGCCCCTGCCACAGGTCCGGGCGGCGCCCGCCGCGCTGTCACAGATCATGGACGTGCTGCTGGACAACGCCCTGGAACACGGCCGTGGCCGGGTCACCGTGCGGGCCGGCGATGTGGGCGACGGCCTGGCCATCGACGTCACCGACCAGGGGCCCGGCATCCCCGACGACGCACCGGACGTCTTCGCCCGCCGCAGCCCCCGCCCGCCCGACGGAGACACGCCTTCGGCCGGCCACGGCATCGGGCTGGCGCTGGCCCGCTCGCTGGCCGAGGCCGAGGGTGGCCGCTTGGTGCTCGGCTCCCCCCGTCCGCCGGTGTTCACCCTGCTGCTGCCCGCTGACGACACTTACCCTGATCAGGATGTTCACCCGGTGGTCTCGTAGCGGTACCCGCGCCCGCGGATGGTCGTGATGCGCTCGGGATCCTCGCCCAGCATGGCGAGCTTGCGGCGCAACGCCGAGACGTGCACATCCAGCGTCTTGGTGGAGCCGAACCAGTTGGCGTCCCACACCTCCTCCATCAGCTGCTCCCGGGTGACCATCTGACCGGCCCGGGTGACCAGGGCCGCCAGCAGGTCGAACTCCTTGGGCCGCAACTCCAGCTCGACGCCGTCCAGCAGGGCGCGCTGAGCCGCCAGATCCAACCGCAGCCGTCCCACCTCGACGGCACGCTCCTGCGGCACCGCCTGCCGACGGCGCAGATGCGCCCGCAACCGGGCCAGCAGCTCGGTGAGCCGGAACGGCTTGGTCAGATAGTCGTCGGCACCCGCGTCCAGTGCCACGACCACCTCGAACTCGCGGGTGCGCGCCGTCAGTACCACGATCACCGTCAACGGCAGCGCGGTGCGCAGCCGACGGCACAACGTCACCCCGTCGATGTCGGGCAGGCCCAGATCGAGCAGGATCAGGTCGGGCGGGCGCTCCCGGGCGGCGGCGAGCGCCCGCTGCCCGGTTTCGGCGAGGACCACGCCGAACCCATGCCCGGTCAGCGCCTCGGCCAGTTCCGAGCCGATGGCCGGATCGTCCTCTACGACGAGTAGCTGAGCGGCCACGATTCCCATCGTAGGCGCCGATGTACGGCCGTCGTACGGCGATCAGAGGGCCGAAGGCGCGGCCGGCGCCCCTGCCATGGTGATGCCATCGGCACGGTGGGCGCCAAGGAACAACGTTCCACGACACTCACCGTTGGTGATCTTCGCCGGGACTCGCCCAGCCGCAGAGTGCGTCGGGGAGAGGCGGTACTGGCGGCTCCGTATCCGAGGAGTGCGCGCCGTTGCCAGTGCCTCGCCGGTGTTAACCGTCGCCTAACCTCCGTCTTCGCGGGCGCTAACCGGCTCTTCCATAGCGTCGGAGTATGAGTGCTTCGCCCGATGCGAAGGACATCACGAGCAGACGACCCCTCCCCGAGGCCCGGGGCGGCGCAGGGCAACCGTCCGCCGACCGCCCTCCCTCGGCGCGGGTCCTCGCGGACTACTTCACGCACGCGTGCGACGAGAGCCCGGCAGCCACCGCCGTGGTGTGCGAAGGGCAGCACCTGAGCTACGCGGAGCTGGACCGCCGGGCCAATCGGCTGGCACATCTGCTCATGGCGCGCGGGGGTACGGCGGGCGCTCGCATCGGGATCCTGCTGGAGCGGTCCTGCGACATTTACGTCGCCCTGCTGGGGGTGATCAAGGCGGGGGCGGTCTATGTCCCGCTCGCCCCGTCCTTCCCCGCCGACCGCTTGGCGTTCATCGCGCAGGACGCCGAACTGCGCGACCTGGTGACGGCATCGCCACTGCGCGAACGGACGGAGGCCCTGCCCTGCGCCGTGCTGGAACTCGACCAGGCATCCGACCAGTTGGCTCGGCAGCCGGACACCCGGCCGACGATCGACATCGACCCGTCGTCGGAGTGCTACATCATCTACACCTCCGGCACCACGGGCAGGCCCAAGGGGGTGGCGGTGTCCCATGCGAGCATCGTCAACTTCCTGCGGGTCGTCACGCCGATCTACCGGGTGAGCAGCGAGGACCGGGTCTATCAGGGCCTGTCGATCGCCTTCGACTTCGCGGTCGAGGAGATCTGGCCGGCGTGGATGGCCGGGGCGACGCTGGTCGCGGGGCCGTCCGGGGGCAGGCTCGCCGGGCCGGAACTTGGGGATTTCCTCACCGAACACAAGATCACGGTTTTGTGCTGTGTGCCCACCTTGCTGACGACCCTCGACGCAGAGGTGCCCTGTCTACGCAGCCTGCTGGTCAGCGGCGAGGCCTGCCCTCTCGACCTGGTGCGGCAGTGGTGGCGTCCGGGGCTGCGCATCATCAACGCGTACGGCCCGACCGAGACGACGGTGACCGCCGCGTGCGGCGAGCTCCTCCCACACCGGCCGGTCACCATCGGCACCCCGCTGCCCACGTACCGCGTCTACATCATGGACGACGAGCTGCGGGAGGTCGTGGAGGGCGACAGCGGCGAGATCTGCATCGGCGGCCCGGGGGTGGCCATCGGTTACCTCAACCGCTCTGGTCTCACCGCAGAGCGTTTCGTGCCCAACCCGGTGGGGCGTGACCGCGCCGACGCTCCGCGGATCTACCGCACGGGCGACCGCGGCCGGTTCACCGCCACCGGAGAGATCGAGTATCTGGGCCGTGTGGACACCCAGGTGAAGATTCGCGGCTACCGCATCGAGCCGGCGGAGATCGAAGAAGTCCTGCGCGAGGACGACGCCGTCGAGAACGCGGTCGTCACACCACTGGAACGCGATGGCGTCGCCCAGGAGCTGATCGGTTACGTCACGCTGAACGACCGGTCGGCCCCTCTGGCGGAGGACACGCTGCGCGAACGTCTACGCGCGGTCCTGCGGCGCAGGCTGCCCGACTACATGATTCCCGCGTATGTGGAAGTCCTTGACGCGTTTCCCCTGCTGACCGCTGACAAGGTGGACCGTGCCGCGCTGCCCGCCCCGACGTCACCGCCGCTCGCCCGCGGCTGTGGGGCGCGCATCGCCGCGAGGACACCGCTGGAACACCGGCTGGCCGCGCTGTGGCAGGACATCTTCGGCTGCGACGGGATCTCCGTTGAGGACGATTTCTTCTGCGACCTGGGCGGTCACTCCATGACCGCCGCCCGCCTGATATCCCGGATGCGCCTGGACCCGCAGTTGCAGGGCGTGGCCATGGGGGATCTGTACGCCCATCCCACCATCCGGGGCCAAGCCGCTCTCATCGAGAGCGGCCTCGGCGGGACGGTGGCGGAGCGGTCGCCGGGCGCCGCGGCCGCGCCGGTTCCCCGACACCATTCCACCGCACGGGTCATGGCCTGCGGTGTGGCACAACTGGCCGGGCTCTACACGTGGCTGCTGCTGCCCGGCCTGATGCTGGTCATCCTGCTGTACCGGGAGTTCGCCGCCTGGCACGGCCCCATGGGGGCACCGGCGGCCGGCAGTGTCATGGACGGCCTCGTCCACATGCCGCTGCCGGCGTTCATCGCGCTGGAAGCGGCATGGCTGGCGGTCATCATGCTCCCGCTGCCGCTGGTGGCCTGCCGGCTGCTGATGGCCGGTGTGCGCCCGGGGCACTATCCGCTGTGGGGCGTCACCTATCTGCGGTTTTGGCTGCACAGCAAGGTGCTCACCATGACGCCGCTACGCCTGCTGGGCGGCTCACCGCTTCTTGCGCCCTGCCTGCGGATGCTCGGCGCCCGCATCGGCCGGGGCTGTCATCTGCAGGCCGTCCTCGCCCCGCCCTCCCTGTTGGAGATCGGCGACGGTGCGAGTATCGGCTACGGTGCCCGCCTCCAGACGTACGCGGTTGAGGGCGGTTGGCTGCGGCTGGCGCCGGTCCGGATCGGATCCGGCGGTTTCGTGGGTGCCAACAGCGTCGTGCAGCCCGGCGCGGTCATCGGCGACCGCGCTTCGGTCGGCGAGCAGTCGCTCGTACCCGAAGACGTCGTCGTACCGCCGGATGAACACTGGGCCGGCTCTCCGGCCACCCGCCAGGACGCACCCCCGCCGCTGCTTCAGGACATGGCCGCCACCGCCGACGACCGCCCCTGGCCGGCCCGGGTGCTGGCCGGGTACGGCGCGGGGGCGCTGCTGCTCGTGCTCATACCGCTGCTGATCTTCGGGGCCGCCTCGACGATGGTCGAATACACCGCCTTGCACTACGGCATCTGGTGGGCCTGCGCCTCGGTGGCGGCGGCCGGACCCCTGGTCGTCCTGGCCACCTGCGCCTTCGTTCTCCTGATCAAGCGGACCGTGATGCCGGCCGCCCGGGCGGGTGTCCATCCGGAGCGCAGTGGTTTCGGGATGCGCAAGTGGATCAGCGACGGCCTGATGCTCCTCAGCCTCACCATGACCCAGGCCCTGTACTCCACCCTCTACCTTGTGCCGTTCCTGCGCCGGATGGGCGCGCGGATCGGGCGCTGGGCCGAGGTGGCGACCGTCAACTTCGTCGACCCCGACATGCTCGTCATCGGTGAGCAGAGCTTCCTGGCGGACGTCAGCGTCATCGGGCCCGCGGTCTTCCATCGAGGCCGAATCGCCCTGGACCGGGCGGAGATCGGGCAGCGGAGCTTCGTCGGCAACGCGGCGCTGGTGCCGGGATCCCACCGGCTGGGCGACAACAGCCTCCTGGGTGTCCACTCGCTGGCGCCGCCGAGACCGGCCGACCCCGAGACGACCTGGCTGGGATCACCGGCGATCTTCCTGCCCCGGCGCGAGTCCAGCCGGGACTTTCCCGAGCAGCTGACCTACGCCCCGACCCGCGGACTGATCGCGGCACGCCTGGCCATCGAGTACTTCCGGGTGACCCTCCCGGCGACCATCGGCGCACTGGGCGCCCTGAGCGTCCTGTACGCCTGGGCGCATCTGGCCGCGGTCCTCACGCCGCCGGCCGTATGCCTTCTCGGACCGGCCCTGCTGCTCGGGGCCGCCCTCGCCTGCACCCTCGTCGCGGTGCTCCTCAAGTGGCTGGTCATCGGGCGCTACCGGCCGCGTGTCGAGCCGCTGTGGAGCGTCTGGGTCCGGCGCACCGAACTGAGCACCGGCCTGTACGAAAACCTCGTGGTGCCGGTCCTGATGAACCTCCTCACCGGCACTCCCTGGGCAGCGGTGATCCTGCGCCTGTTCGGCGCCCGCATCGGCCGGCGCGTCTGGTTCTCCACGACGTTCTTGACCGAGTTCGATCTGGTCTCGGTCGGCGATGACGCCGCGATCGGTGAATTCACCTCCCTGCAGACCCATTTGTTCGAGGACCGGGTGATGAAGATGTCCCGGGTCACGGTCGGAGCAGCCGGTTCGGTCGGCGTCCGCTCCGTCGTCCTGTACGACGCGCGGCTTGGCGCCGGCACCTCACTGGATGCGATGTCCCTGGTCATGAAAGGTGAATCGCTACCTGATGGCACCCGCTGGCAGGGCATTCCGGCGGCCCCCCGCCGCGGCGGACAGCCCGCCGCCACTCACCACCACGGAGGTATCCCGTGACAACGTCAACATCCCTCCAGTCCGCCCCGATGACGTCACCTCATGTCAGCGGCGACCTGCCCGGACCCGGCTCCGCCCGCCTCCTCGCACGCCAGGAACGGTGGGAGTCCAGCGCCCGCACATATCCCCGGCACCTGCCCATCGCATTGGCCGAGGGCGCCGGAAGCTTCGTACGCGATGTCGACGGCAATGTCTTCATCGACTTCCTCGCCGGAGCCGGTGTGCTTTCACTGGGCCACAATCACCCGGAACTCGTCGAGGTCGTGGCCCGGCAGCTCGGCAGCCTCACGCATGGTCTGGACTTCCCCACGCCCGCCAAGGACGCCTTCGCCCAGGCCCAGCTGTCCATGCTCGCACCGCGGTTGCGCACGCGGATGAAGGTGCACTTCTGCGGGCCGACGGGGGCCAACGCCGTCGAGGCGGCCGTGAAACTGTGCAAGATCGCGACGGGCCGTGGTGACGTCATCTCCTTCCAAGGCGCTTTCCACGGCAGCACCCACGCCACCATGGCGCTCAGCGGCCTGGTGTCCCAGAAGGCACCGGTGCCCAACACGATGGCCGGCGTCCACTTCTTTCCGTACGGCACCGCCGACGACGCCGCCCTGCTGGAACGGGCGCTGCTCGACAGCAACGGCGGCATCCCGCTTCCCGCTGCGGTCATTCTCGAACTGGTGCAGGGCGAGGGCGGGGTCATCGTCGCCGGTACGGACTTCGTACGGCGGGTGCGGGCGTTGACCCGTTCCCTCGGCATCCCCCTCATCGTCGACGAGGTGCAGACCGGCTGCGGGCGCACCGGCACCTGGTTCGCGTTCGAGCAGTACGGCATCGAGCCGGATGTCATCGTGGCCTCCAAGGCGCTGAGCGGAATCGGTCTACCGGTCGCCGTCATCCTGTACGACGCGGCGCTGGACACCTGGGCACCCGGCGCGCACATCGGGACCTTCCGCGGGAACCAGCTGGCGTTCGCCGCAGGCGTCGAGGCGATCCGCATCGTGCGGCGTGATGACCTGCTGGGCAACGTCGTTCGGCGGGGCGAGCAGATCGCAGACCGGCTCGCAGGGCCGGCCGCCGCCCCGTGGGTCCGTCAGGTGCGCGGCCGCGGTCTGATGTGGGGGATCGAGCTGGCGGACCCCGAAGACGGCCGGCCCGCGACCAAGGTCGCGTCCGAGGTCCAGATCTCCGCCCTGCGGCACGGGCTCATCGTCGAACGCGGCGGGCGACAGGACGCCGTCGTACGGATCCTGCCCCCGCTCAACGTCACCGCCGAGGTGGTGGACACGGCCTGCGCGATCCTCGTGGAAGCCGTCTCCGCGTGCAGCCCTCGGACCTCCTCCTCCCGCTCCGGCCGGAACGGCCCGCCGCGAGGTGTCATCTGATGGCCCTCATCGTCCGGAAGTACGGCGGCTCCTCGGTGGGGAACGCCAAGCGGATCAAGTACGTCGCCGAACGCATCGTCGCGGTACACGCAGCGGGTCACGACATCGTCGTCGTGGTGTCCGCCATGGGCGACACCACCGACGGACTCCTCCGGTTGGCCCGGGAAGTGGACCCCGTTCCGCCCCCACGCGAGCTGGACATGCTGCTGGCGTCGGGTGAGCAGGTCTCCAACGCACTGACCGCGATGGCCATCCACGCGCTGGGTGCGCCCGCATGCTCCTTGTCGGGCCCGCAAGCCGGTGTGATCACGACCTCGGACCACGGTGAGGCCCGGATCATCGACGTCAGGCCCGAGCGCGTACGCCACCTCCTCGACCGGGGCACCATCGTGCTGGTGGCCGGGTTTCAGGGCCTGAGCCGGGAAACCGACGAGGTCACCACCCTGGGCCGCGGCGGATCCGACACCACGGCGGTCGCACTGGCCGCAGCCCTGAAAGCCGACGTGTGCGAGATCTGCACCGACGTGGACGGCGTCTATACCGCAGATCCCAGACTGGTGCCACAGGCCCGGCTGCTGCGTCATCTGACCTACGAGACGATGCGGGAGATGGCCGCCGCCGGCGCGAAGGTGCTGTCGCTGTCCAGCGTGGAATACGCCTGCCGGCACGGAGTGACCGTGCATGTCCGTTCGTCCTACGGCAACAGTCCCGGCACGGTGGTCTCCGACAAAACGGAAGAGGACGAGGCGGAAGGGGTCACCGAACCCGTACCGCCCACGTATCCCCGCCAAGCCGAGGACACCGTGACCGCCACGCTCGGCCCAGCGGCATGACCTGGCATGCCCGCCGCCGGCCTGTCTCGTTCGCCCCGCCCGAATACCGGTGATGTCCGACGCTGAGGCTCGCCGGACGAGACCGGCAGAAGCCGGCCCTGGTCCCGATGACCACGAGGCAGGACTCTCGTCACAAGATCCACGAGCCGATCGAGGGCCGTCCCGACATGATCCAGAAGGTGCCGGCGGAGCCCCCGGCATGACGCTCGATGTCCAATCGTGGCGCCGGATCCCAGTGACACATGAGTGACAAATGATCTTCGGCCTGATCATCTGTGCGATGATCAGGCCGCTGACCTGGGAAAACGTGGAGCGGGCGACGGGAATCGAACCCGCGTAGCCAGTTTGGAAGACTGGGGCTCTACCATTGAGCTACGCCCGCGTGCACCGAGGTGCCGCCGGTGTTCCCGGCCCTCGGTCACCTGCGTAGCGTACAGGCTCTCCGGGAGCGTTCGCGCGTGGGATGGGCCACTGGCTCCCGGCCTTCGTAATCGGGATGGCATGGCGGTCGATCCCCACTACACTTTCACAGGTTGCGGTCGTCGTCACCGCCCACGAGGTGTCGTACGACGGCGGGCCGGGGTGTGGCGCAGCTTGGCTAGCGCGCGTGCTTTGGGTGCACGAGGCCGTGGGTTCGAATCCCGCCACCCCGACGCTAAGTCCCAGCTCAGAGGCCTGATCGCCAAGACGGCGATCAGGCCTCTGATCATTTGACCGTCATTCGACCGTGGGATCTGACGTGATCACTGTTCATCCGGCGGCACTGCGGGACACCGGTTCGGAGTCCTCCGGGGCTTCGCGGGTGACGCCGAGCACCCGTAGGAGGTCGGCGGTCGCCACGCGGTACGTGCTGGCGATCCGGATCACCTGACAGGGGAAGTCGCCTTCCTTGGCGAGCTGGTACGCGAGGGTGCGGCTGATGCCGAGCGCCCTGGCGGCGGTCTCGACGCCGACCACGCAGGGGAGCGCCCGAAGCTCGGCATCGCTGAACGGCTTCATGCTCAGATCCCCTTCCTGGCGCTGCGGGCCGTTTTGGTGGACGGCGATGGTGAGGGGCCGCTTCGATCGTCCGCCGGGCCGGCCTTCACCGCTTCGGAGACGGAGAGTGGAAAGTCATCGCCTGCGAGGGCTGCGGCCGGGTGGACGGGGCCGTGAACGGCGTTGATGGCGCTCTGAGCGTTGCCGAGGGACCGTGCGAGCCGAGTGGTGATGTCCCGGGCCTCGGACAGAGCATCGCAGGCGTCCTGGACGGCTTGTGCCGGGTGGTGGCCCCGGTCATGACCGAGGCGCCCGCCGTCCAGCTCGCGGCGAAGGAAGCGGCCGAGCTGAACGAAGGTCTGATCGAGGCCGTAGGCGGATGCGCTGAGATTCCCCAGGATGGTGTAGGCGGTGGACGGGCGGGTCAGGCCGGGTGCCCCGGCGGTGGCGTGGTTGAGCTGCCGGACCTGCTCGTACAGGTCTTGGGCGAGGCCGGCGGTGGCGTCGTCATCGCGCCGTCGGCTCTCGGGCTGGTCGTGGGTCATCAGTGCTGGTCCTCCGTTGGATGTGAGGTTGTCGCAGCACTTCGCGGACCGCGGTCCAGGAGTAGCGGAAGTCCTTGCCGGTCTTCAGCGCCGGGATCTGCCCGGCGTTGGCCATCCGCCGGACGGTCTGCGGCGACAGACCGAGCTTGACCGCCAGCTCCCTGGTGGTGAGCACATCAGGGTCACGTCCCGAGGTCTCCTCCATGGCATCCCTTCTTCCCCTTGTGTAGTAGTCCGCGTGTGCCGGTGTCGCGCGCTCGATCGCTTCGTATGACTCCGTTTGAGACTGCTTGGCAATACTTGCGCTCACTGAGCGTAGCACACTGATCTCTCCAGGTTGTCGGCCGAGGTGGGTGGTCCGGTCAGCGCAAGGCGGAGAACTTGGGCGCGGTGTGTACCGCCGGGCTCACTCCGCACCAGGACGAGGGAAGCCGTTGCCGCCGCCCTCGTCCTGGCCGTGCGTTCTATCGTGGCTTTGGCGAAGCGAGCCGCGCAGGCTGGCGACTTGCGCACGCAGCCAGATGCTCTCGTCGATCGCGGTCACGAGGTCGAACTCGTCCGAGCGTTGCCGGATGAGGGCCGCCCGGCGCTTGAGAAGGTCCTTTTCGGTACTGCGTATCAGGACCGCTCGCTCGTAGTCCTGGTTGTCGACCGCAGCCTCTTTCCGCTGCTGTATGGGGCGACCTGGTGGTCGAGATCCAGGAGCCACCCGGGGAAGGCGGTCTCCGGGCCGGTCACGGTGTCCAGCTCGTAAACGCCGTACTCGACACAGCCGTAGCAGAGGGTGGGGCGAAGCTTGTCGCGGGCGGAGATCACCTGCTCGTAGCCAATGCTGTGGGCGGCCAGAACGCCGGCCGCGAAGCCGCCTTCGTGTAGCAGGCCCAGCAGCAGATGATCAGTGCCGATCTGACCGGGACCTAGCTCCGGGTTCTCCTGCAGCGCGAGGTTCAGTGTGCGACGGGCCTCGGCGGAGTACGGGACGTTCTCTGGAGCGGGCTGGCCGCCCAAGCTCATCGCCTCCTTACCTGCAGCCTGATGACGTCGGGTGTAAGCGCCGGCCTGCGGAGGATCACGCCTGCCATCCCTTGGCCCTGACCGTCGGCGAGACCGAGCAGCAGATGGCCAGTGCCCACCTCACCGTGGTCCCAGGCGCGGGCATGTGCCCGCGCCGACTCGATCACGGCACGGGCACAAACGGTGTACGGACCGGCATCGCCGTCCGACGATTCCAGCGAGTCGACGAGGGTGGCATCGGGTCGCGCCACTGGCAGAGTGACCGGGGGAGCGTACCGCCGCCTGATCAACCAGTCAGGGAGGGCGGCCACACCCTTGTTAGCTCGGGCTCAGTCCCACCAGAACGACCATGAGGTGCGTTTGACGAGGCGTTCGGCATATCCGATCAGTGTGTGGGGGTGGCTGTTCTGCCAGATGTTGTCAGGGCAGAAAGCGAAGTGCTCGGCCGCGACGTGTATCGCTTCCTCCAGGGTGGCCGGCGGCGCGGCGACGCTGAGGTAGAGGTCGGCGAAGCTCGCGCCGACGACACGGACGCCGAAGCGGTCCTCCCAACTGCGCAGCACGGTGACGATCTCGCCGGTGTCGTTGGTGTGGTTCAGCGGGCCGGTCCATCCGGCGGCGGCCAGGGCGTCCGCGCCCCGATCCGCGGCGATCAGGCCCAGGCGCATGGACGGAGACCAGGACTGCAGGCGGGTCGCGTACTCGCACGCGACCTCGTCGGGGTCGATTGCAGGTGGCTTGCCAGGGGCGAGTCCCGGCCAACGCTGGAACGGGGCGGTCGTGTCATCGGAGTGGGCGTATTCATCCCACCAGTCGATGAGCACGTCGGCGGGGTCGTGAAGATCCGGCGATGTGACCCGCTTCAGCGAGAGCTCTCCAGACCCCCAGGGCCTGAACTCCTCGTCATCGTGCAGAGCCTCCAGCAGCAGCGGCCATAGTCCCGACCGGTGGTGCTCTGCGTGAACCTCGACCCACAACCCGGCCGCAGCGGCCTCCTTGGTCATCCACAGCCCCGGAGGGCCGTCACCTTCATCGGTGTTGACGAGCCGGCCGGCAGGCAACGGAACCGACAGTGTCCGTGCACCGGCTCCGTCCTCGAAGAGGTCTGCCAGCTCTGCCGGAAACAGCTGTTGATCGCTCACCGGGAGCACGATAGGGCAAGGCACCGACAAGGGCGGCACCTCCTGGCGGTGGGGTGTCCGGAAAACGGTGGCAGTCGCGTTGGCGTCGCCTACGCAACGTCAATTCACCTGCACGAACGCATCACTCGGCAGCTCGGCCCAGCTGAAGGTCGGACACTCCTGCGGTCTGCTGCCTGCTTCGGACGCACAGGATGGCCTTCCTTCAGCAGGCTCGACCACCACCGGTCACGCCCATGGGTGTAGTACGCAGGGTATGCATGGCGAGAATGACTTCGTGAACTCGACTCCATCGGGCCGTGACATCGTCGAGGCCGCATGGCGGGATGTTCGTGCTGATAGACGTATCCCTGCCGAGTTGTTGGATGCGGCTTACGCTGAGCCCCGCTTGCGGCAACTGTTCCCGTGGACGGGAATGGGAGAACTGCACTTCAGCCGCTGCACGAACCCTCGATGGACCTGGGACATCCCCTACGTCGCACGGGCCAAAGGAGGCGGCTACTGGGTGGAAGGACCTCTCCGGAGTGAATCGGTGGGGCTGGCGGCAACGCCGGAGCAAGCCATCGCCATGGTGGTCGACCGGCTCCCACCCGGTTGTGGACCGGCCTTCGTCGGCAGCCCTGAAGAACTCGCCGCGTATGAAGCAATATCTCCAACGCAGCCGGACGAGGGTTGACGACGAGCCGGAAAGGTTTCGGCGTCGGCCGCTCCGCCCGTGAGGACCTTGAACGTCGTTGATCGGGACTCCTCCGCTGATGTGCAGGTCTCGGCGATCTCACCTCATGTGTTGTCGGAGGCATGGCCGGTGGTGGTTGTGGTGGCCGGCACAGCGTGGAAGTGGGATCGAACGACCAGGCGTCACCGTCGGGGGGATGAACGATGCGACTGGCTGTGGGAGTGGGACGTACTGGGAGAGCCGGGGTCAAGGGCCGTATGAGGGCCTCCGAAGATCGGGACGGGAAAGTTGGCGGCGGCCAACTGCGCGGGGCTGGCTGTCAGGTCTGGCGCCCTCTTGCTGACCATCGTCTGCGTGGTGGGCCGGCTCACCAGGGAATCAGAGAGTGGAGTGGTGCGCAGAGCGTGCGTAGCCGAACGGGCGGCGTCGGCCTGGGCGAAGCGCCGTTGGGTCCGGAGGTGGATGGCGACGGCGCCGATGAGTTCGATCAGGTTGAGGACCAATCCGGCCATGGCCAGGGTCGCGTGGTGGGTGTGCCGGGCGAGCGGGTTCATCGTCCAGGTGAGGCTTCTGACGACCGTACGGAGCGCATATCCGTCGGGTGTCGGAGCGGGGAAGCGCCCGTAGGGTTCGCGGGCCGCCCGGTCGTAGGAGTCGGACGCCCGGATGAGATGCCGGTTGCTTGTCAGCCATGCGACCGTCCGCAGGGTGTCCGCGGTCGCTGCGGCGATATCGGCTCGTACCCGCGGGTCGGTGGTCGTTCGGAATGTCTCTGCCGCTTTGGCGGTGGCTTGGGCGGCCTGCTGGTACAGCTCGGTTCGTTCGGAGTGGGTGAGATCCGGAGAGACCGGCCGCGAACCGGGTCGATCACGGCTGGCCAGAGGGTTAGCTGGATCTCCCGGTCCGGGCGGTGCGTGGAGCCACCGCTGGTGGAGTTTCGGGAGCGTCAGGTCGGGGGCGAGTTTGCCGCCGGAGAACCAGACCGGCTTGCCGTCACGGCTGAGGCGATCCGGCAGGGCGACGGCGTAGCCGGTGATCTGGCCGGGGTTGCGGACGCTGAACCGTTTGCGGATCAGGACTCCGCACTCCTCCAGGCGGCCGAAGAACTCCTTCTCCGAGCACGTCCCGGCCGCAACTGCGGCGACCGTCCGCCGTAGCGCCGTCCGCGGCGGCTCCTCCCACCCTCGCCGGGCGGCCTGCTCGTTCTCCGCGCGGCTCGGCCGGGGCGCGGCCGTCCGGTCCGCCGGAGCGGTCGATCGTAATCCGAACCGTTCCTCGACGGCCTGGCAGGCTTCCCGGACCCGCATGTGATCTCGCCAGAGCCGAGGGCGTCGTCCGTCTTCGCGGGCGAGCGTCGCAACGATGTGGATGTGATCGTCCGCGTGCCGGACTGCGATCCATCGGCAGCCGTGCTCGTCCCCGCGAGGAGCGATTCCGGTCCGGTGCATGACCTCCTCGGCGACGTCGGCCCACTCGGCGTCCGACAGGATCCGATCAGTCGGTGCGGCCCGCATCGAGCATTGCCACATCGGCTGCTCGAACGATGCTCCGTGGAGCGCCTCCAGTGGGTGATTCAGCACCGAGATCAGATGGCGGAAGTCCCTCCTGCCACTCGGCCGGATGCCGGGTTCCAGCGCGGAGGGATGGCGGAAGCCGGCCACCAGATGGGGATCGACGTGTTCGTTGCTCCGGCCCGGCCCGAACAGGTAGTAGATCAGTCCGGCGGCACGGACACCTCGGGTCACCTTCCCTATCACCGCAGATGCCTCCATAGCTTCACGGCGACCGCGTCCAGTCTTCGTACCGCCTGGAAAGCCGCTTCTGAGTAGGCGGGGATGTCTCCAGTGGGATGCCCGGTTGCGTTGAGCTTCTTGACGACCTGGTTGAAGTTCACTCCGATGCTGTTCGCTTTACGGGCGGCGTCCTTGAGCTCCTCGTGAATATCGCGCAGCACTGGATCAGTTTGTGTCGTGTCACCTCGTGCACGGGCCAGGCTCGCCTTGATGACGAACGCGCTCCGGGTAAGCCCTTCCCTGGTCGCGCCAGCCGAGATCACCGCCAGGTCCTCGTCGCCGACCCGGACCTGCATGATCCGCTTTCGTCGCTGCCCCTGCTTCCTCACCTGTCGGTGTGCTCGCCTCCGCTCGTCCTGGTCCTCGCTGCCGCTCATTGGCAACACCTCTGGATTTCGCCATGGGACCGCGCCCGGTCCGACGTATAGGGTTTGCAGAATGGGTCGTGATCGGCCCATGATTTGTCATGACGTAGGTCCCATCTTGCTCCCTGTGGGGCGCTCGTCAAGGAGCCTGCGAAGGTTTTCCGTCTGAGTGGCTTGAGGAAATCTCTTCAAGTAATACGTGATGCCAATCCGTTTTGTTGGATGCCGTGGGAGCCGTGTCGTGAAGGGCGGATGTCCAGCCGTATCGACGTGTCGTGGCCCGTCTACTACCGAGACGACACTGCATCTGGTCAAGCGCGTTGCCGGTCCGCCCGCCGGCTGCAAGGCTGCTCCTCGCACTTCGTAGGCCGATCAAGGGGGATGCGTGCGCGAGGTCGAGGTCAAGTTCCGGGTGCGGGACGTGGAGTCGCTGCTGGTCGCGCTCAAGGCGCAGGGGATCGAACTGGGGGAGCCGACCCACCAGGACGATCAGGCCTACGCGCCGGTGGGCTGGCGGTTCGGCGACAGCAAGCTGGGCGTCTCCTTCGTCCGGCTCCGCACCGTCGACGGGCGGGACTTCTTCGCGCTCAAGCAGCCGGGGGAGAACGCCCAAGCCTGCCTGGAGTACGAGACCGAGGTGGCCGACCGCGAGCAGATGCACCAGGCGATCGTGAACATGGGCTTCTACGCCACGGTCCGGGTCGCCAAGACCCGGCGGACCGCCACGGTCGGCGATATCACGATCTGCGTGGACGATCTGGAAGGCGTCGGCACCTTCCTGGAGCTGGAACGCATGATCCCCGATGACGCCTCGGCCATCGAGACGCAGCGGCAGCTGGCCGCGTTCGTCGCAAGGCTGGGCATCGATGCCGAGCACACGGAGGAGACCTACGACTCGCTGGTGCGCGCAGTCCAGGAGTGATCCAGCAGCCGAGCCAAGATGATCGACACCACTTGCTCAGGCGTGTCCTCACCAATGTCATGGTGAAGCATCGGCCAGCCGGCAACGCCGAGTTCCCGGGCCACGGCCAGGAAGAGACGGTTCTCCTCAGCGGCCAGACGCAGGCCCCCGCGCTGGAGCCGGCTATAGGTGCCGCGCTTGGTCGCACGCCGATGTGAACGTTCCGGATCCCCGGTGAGGACCACCGCCAGATCAGGCCGGTCGGCGGCCTGGTTGATCGACCACAGGAACGACCGGTCGACTCCGTCGAGCTGCTGAAGAACGAGCGAGGACGGTACGTACCGAAGTGACCCGAGTCAGCCAGGCACAAGCCGCTGTGCCAATGCCTGTATTTCGGTGAGCAGGTCGGCTGCCGGCTGGTTGAGCTCAAGGGTGTGCTGGTGGATGGTGATGCGGGCGTGCCGGACGCGGTGGGCGGCGTGTGGGGCGTTGCCCTTGGCGTAGATGAGATGCCCGTCCCGCAGGTTGAGCGCTGTGCAGTAAGCGAGCATCTGGTAGAGATCCGCGTCGGGATAACCCTTCGGCCTCTCGACCTTGTACTTGGCGTCGGCCACGGCGAGGGGAGTGCCGTCGACGGCATGGTGTACGAGATCGGGGATCATACGGATCTCGCGGCGCTCATCGAGGTGCTGGTTGGACTGAAGTTCGCAGTGACCATCGCCGGGCAGGGCCTCGCGCAGTGCGATGGTGACGAAGTCCTCGAACACCTTGTACATGTCGAACAAGAAGCCGCTCACCGTCACCCCGCCGGGCCGCTGCTCGACCGAGCAGCCGTCGAGGACGATCTCGGCCAGACGCAGGGCGTGCTGATAACGGGCATTCAGCCGGTTGAGCCGCCAGACGAGCGGTTCGTGGCCGCGTTTGATCGGGGCGATGCCGGCCAGACGCGTGCGCAGCCGCAGCAGCCCGCCGCGTACGTCGGCGGGCACCCCGTGGGACAGTCGCAGAAGCCGTTCGGTGGCCGTGAGCAGGAGACGGTTCTCGGTGATGTCGGAGGTGTACTCGTCGTGGACGATTTCGACGGGGACCAGCCTGCCGTGATGGCGGCGGAGCTGGTCCGCTTCGCGGATACGGCCGCGGACGAGCGTGGAGGTCTCCTCGGCGATGCGGTAGCCACGCAGTAGTCCCTGTCGCAGCACCCGTTCTGCCTGCCGTTCGAAAAGCCGGGCCATGACCGGCAGCAGCTCGTCATCGGTGTCCAGCGCCACGTCCTCATCTCGCCAGCCCCTGGGGTTGAGTGCGTACCCCAGTAGGAACAGCAGCCGGGCGATGGGCACCTTGGGCCTGATCCACACGGTGACCGCGCCGCCTGCGGGAGCGGTCACCGTCGCCACGCCGACCTTGCCCTTGGCGCGTATCTGCCAGTGTCCGGGGCGTCCGGCCTCGGGCGCGGCACTGACCAGGCGGGAAGCCGCCAGGGCACGGCCGAGAGCGTCGTCGAGGGGATGTGAAACCGCAGGCCCGTGCTCGACGAGGGTGATGGGCATCATGAGGAGGCGGCGCGCAGCGCGTTCAGACCGTAGAGGGCTTCGACGTTCACACCCTCCCCGTAATGGTGCTCCTCCAGCAGCGGGAGGATCTTGGTCCGCCAGGTGCGCTCCAGTCCGCCGTCACGGTAGACGCCCTTCTTCATCAGGTACGAGGGGCCGATCTGGAAGTCGGGGTCGGAGATACGGGCGTTGAGCGCCTCCAGGAGGTCTGCGGGCTCCGGGTCATGCTTCTCGCGGTCGAGCCAGCGGCGCAGCAGCCCGGCGGTCGGCTCGGTTCTGGGGGAGAGCTCCACGAAGGCGAAGCGGCGGCGCATCGCGGCGTCCACGAGGGCGATGGACCGGTCGGCGGTGTTCATGGTCCCGATGACGAACAGGTTCGGCGGGAGCGCGAAGTCCTCTTGGGAGTAGGTCAGCCGGATCGACTTGTTGCGGTACTCCAGCAGGAAGTACAGCTCACCGAACACCTTGGCCAGGTTGGCCCGGTTGATCTCGTCGATGATGAGGAAGTGCGGGATGTGCCGGTTGCCCTCGCGGGAGGCCAGGTCGGCCAGCTCGCGCAGCGGGCCGGCGGTGAGGCGCAAGGCGACCTCCCGGTTGCCGGGGTCCTCCCTGGGGCGGAAGCCCTCGAAGAAGTCCTCGTAGGAGTACGAGGGATGGAACTGCACCAGCTTGACCTGCTCGGGTCCGCCGCCGAGGAACTCGGCCAGCTTGAGCGCCAGGTACGTCTTGCCGGTGCCGGGCGGTCCGTACAGGACGAGCTGCCGGTCGTCCCGCAGCAGGTCGCGCACCTCGCGCAGCCATGCCACGTCATGGACGAGCAACTCGTCGGCGAGTTCGGCGGTGGGCTCGGGCAGCTCCATCTCACGGCGCGCCACGAGCGCGGGGATTTTCTCCCTGGGCTCTCCTTCGACCTCGGCCTCGTCGATGAGCTCCTGCTCGCTGAGGCCAAGCCCGTCGATCAGATCCTGGACGGCGGTGATGTCGGCGACGTCGTGCTGGACGGACAGCTTCTGCTGCACTTCCTCCGGCAACTCGTCGTAGGGGTAGCCGATGTCCTGCCACTCCACGGGGCGCCTCAGGCTCGACCGCCCATCCTCGGAGTCGACCTGCACCGGGTCACCGGTGATCTCGCCGATGTACAGCCGTCCGCCGGAGACGGTGCAGACCGTGTCCCCGTGCTTCATCCGCGACAAGAAGGCGTGCATCTCATCGACGAGCTGGATTCTCTGGCTGTACGTGGCGGTGGACTCGTAGTCCTCCTCCACGAAGCCGCGCAGATCGTTCTTGCTGACGCCCGGCTCGACGCCCGCGCGCAGCCGGGACGCGGCCAGACTCACCCGCTGCTCGCCGCGCCACTCCCGCTCGAACAGGTCGACCCCGGCGACGTTGGAACCCCGGACCAGCCACGTGCGTCTGGCACCCCAGGCCACTCTGGCGACGTAGTCGGCCAGTGGATGCCCATCTTCGGTCTTCCACTCCTGGAACCCGTTGGCGCTCCTGCCGACCAGGATCTCGGCGGCGGCTGAGGGGGAGTTGCAGACGATGTCCCGGGTCGTCTCCAGCCACCCCGGATAGGTTGTGGACTCCACGATCGCGCCTTCGGCGATCAGCTGCTCTCGGAACCTGCTTGAGGACTGCATCCGGACGGGGAACGAGGGCACCACATCCCTGCGGGCGGGCGACCCGGCAAACACCACGAACTTCTGGCTGCCGTTGGTGCCCATCTCGTCCAGCATGCGTCCGCGTGCCATGGGGCCGCCGTTGGGCAAGCGGATCTGGAATTCTGGGCTCGTGCTCTCGGCCACGGAATCTCGCTTCCGTATCCATGGAACGGGAGGTTCGTAGGTAGGTGCCGTCAGCGCGTCTCGGAGCGGCACGAACCACCAAGCTACACGTCTGACCTTGACGGCTGTGGCGATTCTCGGGCTAACACGCTTGCCAGTGAGCGCTTGCTGCTCGTGCGCCTGCTACCAGGTGCCGTTCATGGTGTATGTCAGTCCAGGCGTTCGGACTTACTGGGTCGGGAGAGCGAGTCGCCTGTCGTGGCCGCAGCATCATCGCATCAGGGGGCGTCCCTCCCCGCGATCTCGCACCAGACGACCTTGCCGCCGGCCAGGGGGAAGTAGAAGTTCCACCGTTCAGCCAGGGAGTCGACCAGGAGCAGGCCCCGTCCACCCTCGGCGTGGACGTCGGCCTCCTTGAGGACGGGTGGTTCTGGATTGGCGTCCCAGACCTCGATGAGCAGCGACCGGCGGTCCGAGGCCACCCGCATGCTGATGCACGGGACTCTCGCCAGCGCCGCGTAGCCGTTGCGCTCCACGTCCACCCCGGATGCCCGGTAGGCGTTCGTGACCAGTTCTGAGACCAGCAGTTCCGCGGTGTCGGCGAAGTGGCACAGCTGCCAGCGGTGCAGCACACCGACCGTGTGCTTGCGCGCCCAGCGGGCGGCACTGGGCAGGCATGCGAAGTCGGCCATGTCGCGTAGCTGCGGTGGGGGGTCGCCCTGCATACCGATTCCTCCGTCTCCGGGCGAGGCGACGGATGGCCGTGATAAGCCCATAGCGATCACGATCCGTGTCCGTCTGCAATCGTCATGTGACAACCGAACCGCGTGAGAACGGCGCGAGCCAGAGCACGAACCCGGCACCGGTGCGGCACCTGTGGCGCATCAGGTGACTTGACCAGCCCAGACAGGCATAAGACCGTCGTCATCGAACGGCCTGGACGTCAGGAGGCCAGCGCATGGCACTCAAGCGACACCGCCTCGCCCAGCGACGGCGTGCTTTCGGCCACAGTCAGGAACGGCTTGCCGACCTCCTCGGCATCGAACGCTCCACGGTCGGCCGCTGGGAACGAGCCGAAACCAGCCCGCTGCCCTACATCCGTCCCAAGCTCGCCGCCGAACTGCGGATCACGCTGGAGGAGCTGGCCGACCTCCTCGACGAGGTGGAGCCGGCCGATGGGGACGGTAACGAGCACCTTGACCAGGTACTCAGCAACCCGGCCAGCGTTGATCTCATCACGACGGCTCACCTATGGCAACGAGTGCAGGCCCTCACCGACGAGTACGACCATGTACCGTCGGCCCTGCTCCTGGCCGCTGCAGGCCAGTGCCACGGCCAGGTCTCCTACCTACGGCAGAACGCCGCCTCCAACCGGGTACGACGCGAACTGTTCGCCGTCGAAGCCGAATCAGCGACGCTCATGGGCCAGCTCGTGTGGGACGCCTGCCAGCGTCGCGACCACGCGACGAGCCTTCGCTACTTCAACGAGGCCATTACCGCCGCCCGCCAGATCCGCGACCGCTTCACCGAGGCACACGCCCAGCTGCGCAAGAGCTACGTAGCCCTCTACGGTCACGGCGACTCTCACAACGGTCTGGGCCTCGCCAAGTCCGCAGCGCGCACAGTCGCGGACACCAGCCCGTCGCTCGCCGGCATAGCCCTCATGCACGTCGGCGAAGCCCACGCCATGCTGGGCGAGCACGGCCGATGCCATGCAGCCCTAGAAGCCGCTCAGTCTCACTTCGTTAGAGCCGACGACGCAGACCCCGCAGGTGAGTTCTTCACCCCAACCGATCACGCGCGGCTTACCGGCTCCTGCCACCTCTACCTCGGCAGCCCGGCATCTGCGGTGAGTACCCTGGCCGCCCTCCCACAGGACGGAAGCAAGTCCGACGCCATCGTGCTCGGCAACCTCAGCCTCGCCCATATCCGCCTCCGCAACCTCGACGAGGCCGTAGCCAGCCTCCACCAGGCCATCACGGTGGTCGAGGGCACCAGGGGAGGAGGCGGCCTCAACCTGGTCTTCACCGCAGGCCGGGAACTCCACCCCTGGCGCCGCGAACGCCCCGTCCAGGAGATCACCGATCGTCTGCTGGCCTTGATGTCAGCCGCCTGACCACGTACCAATCCCCTATGGACATTAAGCAGGCCAAGCAGGAAGTCCGCGAACGCATCTGGGACCTGCTGGAACGCGAGAAGGCCGTCCGCGAGCCCGGCGTCCACGGCCACATCCCAGACTTCATCGGCTCCGAACGAGCCGCCGACCTCCTCGCCACCCTGCCCGCCTGGAAGTCCGCCCAGGTCATCATGTGCAACCCCGACCGCGCCCAACTCCCCGTACGGATCCGCGCCCTGGAGGAAGGCAAGCTCGTCTACATGGCCGTCCCCAACCTGGCCGACGAACACCCCTTCTACGAACTCGACCCGACCAAGCTCTCGTTACCACCCTCCGAAGCCGCCACCAGCAAGGTCGCAGCCACCGTGGCCCCCAAGGTCAACGTGGACACGATTCGCCCCATAGACCTGTTCGTCTGCGGCTCAGTCGCCGTCAACCGCGATGGTGCTCGCCTTGGCAAGGGCGCCGGCTACTCCGACATTGAGTTCGCCTTGGTCAGAGAATCCGATCTTATCGGCCCTGGTGCAGTCGTCGTGACTACTGTCCACGTCCTTCAAGTCGTGGACGGACCGCTGCCCGAGTCCGCTCACGACTTTCGTGTCGACTTCATCATCACGCCTGATGTAGTCGCTGTCTGTGATACGCCCTTCGCTCATAATATGTGATGTATGAGCTCTTCGGCAAAGGGGTAGATGGCTTCCGGGTCTGTGGTTCGAGAGAAAAGAGATCGCTCGAGTAAGGGGGTTGGTGTGGCGGTGAAGTTGGTTGAGAACGTGGTTCGTGCAGCTATTTCTCCTGGCGATTCCCTGGTGACGCCGTCAGGTCGCGGCCAGTTCACTGTGGCTCGGTATACTTCGGATGGGCTGGTTCTGCTCCTCGGTGAGAAGGAAGCATGGACGCCGCTTCCGTGGCGAGCGCTGGAGGAGGTACCGGATTTCCTGCGAGGACAGGGCTGGGTGCTGATCGGCAGCTCCTATTCTTTGGGCAGCCGAGAGGGAAGTCTTGACGAGCATCTGAAGAAATATATTAAGCGAGCCACCGCAGGCTGGGTGGCTGTGCTGTTGGAAGAGGCTGAAGTGCTCACCATTGACCGGTCTCGGCCTGCGCGTATTAAGTTGCGTACAGGTTGGTGATGACCTGGTTCACGGCCTACGACGAGTCGGCGCCAAGCCTCAGAGGTTGAATCGAGCGCGCAGGCCGTACTCCTCGATGCCGCGTTCGCATACTGCCAGCACAACACTGCTGCCACCACTGTCACTGCACGTCATAGTTGCCACTGCAGGTTCGCCGCATCCATGCAGAGAGCATTTTCCGTCATGACCAACTGTGCCCTTCCTGTGGTTCCGGGCGTCAAATTTCTCGGCGTTGAGGACTTTGTAGCGCATGGACTCTCATTCCCTTCTGTCGTTTGATCGGGTTTGGTTCTGTGTCTTCAAGGTGAGTGCCGTGAATACCTGTAGGGTGAGAAGCTGCGATTCATGGATCTGCCATGGAGCTTGATTGTAACTACTGTCGGTGCCGTGTTGACGACCCTCCTGGGAGTGCTGGTGGGTGGCGCGGTCACTAGTCGGTCGCAGCGGCGGCACTGGTCGCGTGACCGTCAGATGGAAGCCTGCGCTCAGGTGCTGCGTGAATCCTCCAACGTGCTGATCGAGCTTGCTGCCGCGAATGGTCAGCGGATCAACCCTGATCTGGTACGGATGGAGAGGCCGATGGCCGGGCTTCCTACTCTGATCGACTGGCGGCCGTGGAACGAGGCTCTGGCGATGGTGAATCTGGTCGCTGATCACGACATCGTGGAAGCCGCACATGCGATCGATATGGAGATGTGGCCGGTCCATCTCAAGATCAAGGCGGGTATGACCCGTGAGGGTGACTGGTTTGGGCTCCGAGACAAGATCGAATCTCGACGACGGGACTTCGTCAACGTCGCCAGAGGACGTCTCGCATCGGCTGGGCCGCCTCTACGCCGGCTTACGGGACGTCCGACTCCAGACGACCCTGTGTGGGAGCTGCGTCGGCCGCCGCTCCCACACAGCGATCATCACGAGCAATCCGCATCGTGATGCCCCACCCCACAGCTTGCGACTGGCGGACACCTGGAATTTGCGCAGGCTAACCTCATCGGCCCGTAGGGCAGGAGAGGATCTGGATCGCCGCCGTGGGCTCTGGCTAGGTGTCCAGGGTGATCAGGTAGGGCAGCATTCGGCGCAGGGTCGTGGCCGCGTGCCAGGCTGCGACGGCCTGGTGGTCGTCGTTTTTGTCCGCTCCGGCGTCATCGGAGATGCCGCGGATGACCACCCAGCCCTGGAGGAGGCCGGACGTGGCCGACTGCTCGTGACAGGCCTGGCTGAGTCCGCCCGCCTCCATGTCCACGGCGAGGATCTTGTCGTTGAAGCCGGCCAGATAGCTCACGATCTCCGAGCCGTGGTCGGCGATCACTGCGTCGCCTGAACCGATGAGGCCACCGAAGACCTGGTGGGTACGTGACGTGCCGCCGGGGTCGGTGACGGTGCAGCGGGCCGGTTCACCGTGATCGGTGAAGAAGGCGTTGGCGGCGTGTCCGACGGCGGCAGGGGCCTCCTTCTCCTCGCCCCGGCGCTGAGTGTGCAGTGGAAGCTCTTTGCGCAGGTCGTAGTAGACGACACGGGTCGCTACCACGACGTCGCCCACGGCGACCTTCCGGTTGATGCCGCCTCCGATGCCCACCAGAGCAATGATTTTGGGATCGTAGTGACGGCGCAGATGGTCGAATGCCATCACGGTGGACCGCTGGCCCTGTGCGAGCGTCCTGGTCGCGACCACCCGAACCGGGCGGTCGCCGTCAACGTCCACCTCGCCCAGGTCGAAGCTCAGTCCCCCGACTCGCTCGGGACGGAGGCCGAGGGCAACCCGGACCGCGTTGGTCTCGACCCCGATGATGGTGATCACACCGATGTCCCACCTCGGAGAGTGGGCCCTGTCATCAGCCGACCGATCGGCCTGGGGCGCCATGTTGACGGTCGCGTTGCGGCCGACGACCGAGTGATGGATTGCGGTGGAACCACCGAAGTTCGCCACCCCTTCGTTGTGTACGGTGCCCGGGTATCGCCCGATGTCATCGTCCGGCTTCATTGTCAGCCTCCACTTTGCTGTGACGTGCCCGCGTGGGCGGGCATCTGGACTTGGGCGTTGGCGCCAGCCACCGAGTGGTGTATCTCCATGCGTCCGCCCATGTTGAGTACGCCGCTGTTGTTAATGATGCTGTCGGCCTTCTTTTTGAAGGCCGAGGTGTCCACACCGCGGAACTCTAGGAAGTCCTCGGCCGCCTTGAGCAAGCGCTGCTCGACGAGTTTGATCTCGTCGTGTATTGCGGTTTCATCGAACCGCGAATCTTTCCACGGAAGGGACTTCTCCTCTCTGACGCTGTACCGGCTTCCGATGAGAAGCTTGCGCCGAGGCCGCAGCGTGCGGTCCTTGTCGGCCAGTACGGCCAGTCCGAGGATCAGCGGTAGCTCGATGAGCCGGAACACTCCGGCGGTCTCCTCGGGTAGCCGCCACAATGCCCGCAGTACTGAGCGGACGACGGCCCCGCGACCGCTCTCCGCAAAGAGATCGAGCACCCGGTAGTCGTACGGTGTGCGAGTCAGTGAGCAGGCGGCGAAGTCGAGGCTGAGGGAGCGGCCTCGTACCGCCACCCGTAGGAAGACCGTTGTCACCAGCTCCCCGCAGGAGCTCACCTGCATTTCCAGGAAGTGCTGGGCGTCGTTATGGGGATCGTCGATGACCTGTTGGATCCAAGCCGCCCCCACCTTCCTGGAGAGGAAGTCTCGCTTTTCTGGAACGTCCCGTTCATCGAGAAAGATGCGGTCACGGACTTGCAGGCGCAGCCGACGGGGGTCCGCGGGGTCGGAAACGGTGAGCATGGCGCTACGCAGATGGTCGACGAGTTCGTGAGGGCGGAAGGGTGGATTGTCGTACTCCCGATCACGCATTCCCTTGCCGGCTGCCTGCAACAGCGGGACGACCAAGGGCGGCAGCCACCGGTGCACCAGCTGACCGCTGCCCACGAAGATGCTCGGCTTCCGCTTGAACGGGTCGAACTCGGTCCACGTCTCGTCCTCTTCCGACTTGGGGCGGTGGTAGATGACGTAGGTGTGCGCCTGCTGTTCGTCGATGACCTTCTGCCGACGGGTGAGGCGGCCTGGCCGGAGCGTGGAGGCGTGGTGTATCCGGTTCAGGAGCATCTGCCTCAGGGCTGCGGTGCCGGCCGCGGAGAGGGCGAGAAGAAGCAGCATCCGCAAGGCGGCCTTGATCCCGTCCGCGGGATGGTTGTCCGCCCAGCTAGCGGCCACCAGTGAGACGAACAGCAACGCCAGGCAACCTCCGGACCCGATCCGCAGCAGCCGTTCCTGGTGCTCCAGGCGTTTCTGCTCTTCTAGTTGCCGGCCGATCGGTGTCTGCCTGCGGTTCTGCCAGGGGCGGTGGGGCAATCGGTCAGCCAGTCGCTGAGACTTCAGCCGGAGGACGTCCGGGACAGCACCAGCCACCATCCGCGCCAGGAAGATGAGTGCGAGCCAGCACATCACGGTCACGACGATCGGACGGTTCATGGCGAAGCCCGCTGCCAGTACGGCGAGGACGATGCCCTGGTGCACGGTGTCCAGCCACCAGGAACGCCAGGCGTGATCCACGACGGGGATCAGATCGAACCCATAGGAAGGAGCAACGCGATGGCGCGTATCGCCGTACACCCGGCATAGCACCTGGCTGCGAAAAGTCCGGTCGAGGTAGACCCCGGCACACAGGTGCCTGGTCGCCGCTGTGTCGGGGTTGACGTGGTCATCGGGAGGTTCGCTGAACGACACCTTGGAGCCGTTCAGGCCGGTCGGGGCGGTGAGCATGGTGTTCCTCGCGCTCGACTGGTTAAGGTAGGACTGACCTTAAGTGGTGGGTCGACTTAAGGTCAATAGGACTTTTAGTAAGGAGGGTGATGATCAACAGATCGGACAGCAGGGCTCGCGAGCAGGTCTTGGTCACCGTGGACCTAGTGATCTTCACTGTGCGTGAAGATCGCCTGCAAGTACTGCTCATCGAACGTGGTCAGCCGCCCTTCGAAGGTCGACTGGCGTTGCCGGGCGGATACATCCGCGTGGGGGAGCGACTGGACGCGGCGGCGCTGCGTGAGTTGCAGGAAGAGACCGGGGTGGACGGCAGCCAACTGCATCTCGAGCAGCTTCGGACTTACGGAGACCCTGAGCGTGACCCTCGGGGCAGAGTCATCACCGTGGCCTATCTGGCGCTGACCCCCGACATGCCGGTCGCACGAGCCGGCACTGACGCCAGATCCGCCGACTGGAGGCCGGTGGATCAGGTGCTACAGGAGGAGGCCGGGTTGGCCTTCGACCATGATGTGATCCTGCGCGAGGCGCTGGAGCGGGCCCGGTCCCAACTCGAGTACACGACAGTGGCCAGTGCGTTCTGCATTGAACCGTTCACCATCGCCGACCTGCGCTGTGTCTATGAGGTGGTCTGGGGCTTCAAGCTGGATCCCAGCAACTTCCGGCGGAAGGTGACCCGGACGGACGGGTTCGTGGAACCCACGGGAGAACACCGTGTCCAGGAACTCGGCCGCCCGGCCGCTCTCTACCGGCGAGGGACGGCGCGGTTGCTGTCCCCACCGCTGCTACGCTCCAGTGAGGTGGCCCATTCGCAGCTCAGCACAGCCGCCCTCCGCTGACCTGGGCGGACATCGGAGCACCGTTGTCACTCCCGCAGCGAGCTGCTGGAAACTCGGGTTGATGTCCGCCCTGCTCGAAGCTCTCGGGCCGCAGTCGCTACGGGCGTCGGCGTGAAGGCGACCGCAAGGTCAGTGACATGTGCCCTCGGGGCGTTCGCGCCAGACGCATGGTTCCGCCTCGTTGTAGATGCCAACCGATCATGGAGATCGCAACGGCTGCGAGGAGTGCGACCACGATCCAGAACCGTGGTTCGTAGGTAATGGCGGCGGCGGGGGCGATCACGGTGCCCGCCAACGCCTTTGGTCCGATGCGCACTTCTGGTGCTCTCCTCTCGACGAACGGTGACACGTCGCCGAGATCAAGAAGGGCCTTGCGGTGGTGCCTTGACGTCAAGGCACTACCACCCGGTAGATTGGACCGGCGTAGGTGCTGCAACTACCTGCCGGTCGATGATCCCTGATCTCGACGACCAGCCCTCCGAGGTCCCAGCCCGGAGGGCTTTGTCGTGGATGGTGGAGAGCATAACCCGACGCTCGAACGGAGTGATGGGTTTACGCACATGTAGGGAAAAATTGGCCACAAGTGACTGCCCGGATAATGTCAGGTCATTTAGTGCATATCGGATGACCGCTTCTCGTCGATGTGATTGATCGTTGTGATCGGCTTCGTCGGCAGTGATCGGTTATTGCCTGCTTCGAATCCTGGAGAGTGCGTCCAGTGCCGTTTCGTCGGCGTCGGGGAGGGTGTGGAGGTACTTCTCGGTGGTGGCGATGGTGCTGTGGCCGAGGCGTTCCTTGACGACCTGGAGGTCGGCGCCGCCGGCGAGGAGCCAGGAGGCGTGGGCGTGGCGGAGGTCGTGGAAGCGGGGGGTGAAGCCCAGGGCGGCGGCTTGGCGGGCGGGGGTCCAGATTTGGCGGCGGAACCAGTCTCGGGGGATGTGGCCGTCGGTGTCGCAGAGGCGGGGTTGGCGAGGGGAGTCCTTGCCGGTGGCTCGGCGGTTGGCTCGGTAGGTGGCGTAGGAGGCCTTGCAGGGGGCGCAGCGGCACTTGGCCAGGTTGTAGGCGGTCATGGTGCCGTGGCGGTAGCGGCGGCCGTGTTCGTTGGGCTCGGTGAGGCCGAGGTCGGAGTCGTCGAGAGCGATGTGGGGGCGGCGGGTCTTGGGGTGGTCGTCCTGGCGGTGGGCGAAGAGTAGGTCATTCTCGGCGAGGCGCTCGGACTGGATGTGGGCGGTGAGCTTGTCGACGATCTGGCGGCTGAGTTTGAAGCGGCGGTACTCGCCGTCCTTGGGATAGTCCTTGACCAGGAAGCGCTTGCCTTCGGGGTGGAACCGGGGGCTGAGTTCGACCACGGCGCGGCTGACGGTGAGGATGCGGGTTTCGGAGTCGAGGTCCTTGACGCGGAGTTCGGTGAGTTCGCCCCAGCGGAGGCCGCTCTCGATGGCGGTCTCGACGAGGAGTTGGGCGTCCGCGGTGGGGAGGGCCTGGTAGAGCTTGTCGAACTGGGCGGTGGTGACGATCTTGCGGGGCTTCTTGAGGACGGTGGGGGTCTTCACTCCGCGGGAGGGGTGGAAGAAGATCACCTGGTCGTCGAACGCCGTGGTGAAGATGGCGTTGAGGATGGAGCCCTTGCAGTACTGGATGAGGCGCGGGGAGGCGCCGTCGGCCTGCATCCTGGCTACCCAGGCGCGGACGTGCTCGGGGGCGATGTCGACCATCCGTATGGGGCCGAACTCCGGCAGGACGTGCTTGTTGATCATGCCGGTGTAGCTCTGGCGGGTCTGCGGCTCCATGACGTGGTTGGGGAGCCACTTCTTCTCGACGTACTCCTGGAAGGTCTGCCGTCCTCGCCCGGCGTGACCGTGCCGGCCCTTGGCGACCTCGGCCTCGGCCTGCTGCCAGGCCTTGTCGGCCTCCTTCTTGTTGGAGAAGGTGCCCGCCGATCGTTCCTGGCCCTTGATGTCCAGGTAGTAGGCGGTGTACCTCGGCCTGCCGTCCTTGCCGGTCCGCTTGCGCGAGTGGCCCACCCGATCACCCCTTGATCGTCTGACCGTCATTTGACCGTGGATCTTGCACCATGGCCTGATCTTGTGTGTGACCACGCGGCATGCAGAACGGGCCATTTACCTGTGACTTTAGCAAGAATCCAAGATCCGTTCAGAAGTCAGATTGAACGACAGATGTGCTTTGGGTGCACGAGGCCGTGGGTTCGAATCCCGCCACCCCGACGCGAAGTCCCAGCTCAGAGGCTTGATCATCGCAGAGATGATCAAGCCTCTGAGCGTTTTGTCACTGGGATTGAACGTGATCACCGTTCAACAGATGTCATGATCAGAACCCGGTGGGACCTCCTGGTGAGGCGGTTGGACCCCGGCCCAGGCATCGGGCGAGGTCGACCTTGGCGATCCGGTAGGTGCTTGCGCTCTTGACCACCCGACGGAGGAAGCGGCCCTCCTTGGCCAGGCGGTAGTCCTCGCGACGTTTGAAAGGCCCGCAGTGAGGGTGTCCGATCAGTGGTGGGGCCGGCCTGTCGGCTGAAGCGTTCGTTCGGGCGAACCTGTGCCGCTTGGCCCCGGCCCCGGTGCTCCCACCGGTTGTCGGACACGTCCCCCGCAGTTCCGGCTGTGTTCGGCCAGTGCGGGTGGTGGTCAGCGGCTCGGCAATGTGGTGGAGCTGTACGGCACTCGCGGCCAGGCGACCCGCCTTCCTCTGACTGAAGCCGGATCGATGCTCGTCACCCTGGAGTTCTCCAGTCCGGGTCGGGTGCAGTTTCTTTCAGGGACTGGCTGAGCTGGGTGTTTGTGGTCTGGGCTGATCGACGCCTGTATCCGCTGGCCGGCCATGCTGCCTTCCTGCTACGGCCAGGCTCTGACCAACGGGTGGCCGGTCGCCACCGGTGTCATCGAGGGAGCGTGCCGTTACCCGGTCGGTGACCGGTCCGGTATCACTGGCGCCGCTGGAGCCTGACCGGAGCCAGAGCCGTCCTTGAACTGTGAGCCCTGAGCGCCGGCGGTGATTTCGAGATCTGCCGGCGCTACACCTTGTTCGGGCGCAGCGCCGTGCCCGTCACGCTCACGGCCAGGGCGGGTGCGACCTGACCGCCTGGTCGGGTTTGCTTCCCCAAGGGCCGCTTTACTGTGGGGGGAGCCACTCCTGCAGCCCGACCAGATATCCGAGTTCTGATTCGATGCGCTGCCTGTCGTCGGTGGTGAGTTCCAGGCCGCGTAGATCGGTGAGCCAGGGGTCGGTGGGCTCATCGATGACTATGGCCAGGTCGATGAGGTGGCACAGGGCGATGGCCTGCTCTACCGGCGAGGCATCCGCGCCGTGCCTGCGCACGGCGGACTTGAGTGCGCGGAAGGCCTGCCGATCATCTTGTTTGAACTCGCGCAGTATCCGGGCGTTGTCGAGCGCTCTGGCCAGGCCCGTCAGTTTCTTGGAGCCGCCGTACTCCAGTTCGGCGGGCTCGTCGCGCTGGATGAAGATGATCGAGTTCCCGGACGGGTCGGTCAGCGTGAACCGGGACGCGCCGGGCCGGTAGCGGGTGATCCGAGGCAGGCCGGAGCTGAGGACCTTCCCGTAGACCTGGCGCATCGCCGTGACGAACGCCGTGTGATAGGGCGCCACGGCGTCGACCATGACCAGGCAGCCTCCGGACTCCTCCCGGGCAGGGTCCAGGCCTTTGGGCGCTGGGCCGAAGTGCAGCTGGAGTCCGCTCCACTGCAGCGCCAGATAGACATAGGGCTTGCTTTGTTTGTAGGTCGCCTTGAACCCCAGCGCCTCATAGAACGCCAAGGTCTCCTCCACCGACGCGCACGGCAGCAACGGCACCGTCGTCTCGTTCGGCCGGACCGTGGGCTCACTCAAGTCATTCACCTCCAGGTCGCCCGGCGATGCTCGCACCCTTCGGCGCGACTCGCACATGGATCGCTCCAAAGACCCCGCCTTGTGCCCCCAGACGTGAACGTTTGGCCTGAGCGCGCCAGATAACACCGACCCGACGACCCAGGCCACCGCAATGCCCGACCATCAGCGCGACGACCGAAGACCGCTACCTATCGAGCTCCAGGAGTTCCTTGCCGACGGGGTGAGGAAGCCCATGGCGGTCACGTAGTATCCGCTCCCGCTGACACAGAACTTGCATTACTTGTCACATGGCTGCTGCCTGGCCGCATCTGCCCAGGTTGCTGATCGCCGCGGTGGGGGTGACTCGGCAGCGTTACGTGTCATATCAGCCTGCGGGAGGTTGCTCGCCGTGTCCGTTGTCGCGTTCCCCGGCTTGTCCGGCTGGAGATGCTGTTCGCCGACGACTTCCACGCCCTGCGAGAACGGGTGCCATGGCGCATGCTCTACGAAACGGCGGCCCGGTGCCGAGGAGATCCTGTCGCTGAACGTCGAAGACCTGGACCCCGAGCCGGGACCAGGTGACTTCTAAGGGCGGCACGGTGCCGTCCCCGCTGAGCATTCAGCACCACGCACCCGTCACGCCTCACCCGAGGCGCACCCCCGTCCACCTCGGTGAACGTATCGCCGCGGTGCCTTTCTGCGGTATTACGGCCCGTCCCTGACAGGCCGTCTTCAATCCTCAGGTGATCAACGGAGTGGGTGAAAGACGGCCTGGGAGTCGCCGTGGTCGGTCAACGGAGGCTGAAGAAGATCGTGTCCTGGGTGTACCAGTCGAGCCTCTTGGTGGCCTGCTCCCACTCTCCGTGCTCGAATTCCAGCTTGTCGATCAGCACCTGGACGTCGTAACGGAAATCGGCGTCCATCTGGTCCAGGACGGCGCGGTAGGCGTCGGCGGCGGGCTTGGCCTTGGCCAACGGCAGGTGGCCGATGGCCGGATAGCCATCGATCGAGCCGGGAAGGAACGGGAACTCCGCCGGCGGGCCGCCGTACAGGAAGCCGTAGGGGAGCAGGTCGGCGGGCACGCCCAAAGGACGCATCTGCTTGTCCACCAGCCCGTAGAACAGGGCGGGATTGGACATGGTGCACAGATGGTCGGGGTCGGAGCCGTTGTAGTCGATGATGTGCTGCAACGCCGCATGGTAGGCGTTGCCCGCATACTGGGCGTCCGAGTCCAGACGCCCCGCGATGAGGTGCTCAAGGGCGTCGGGGATGGACAGGCCCCAGTCAACACCCTGGTTATCGAGATCGTCCTGACGGGCTCGGGCGGCCTCGCGCATCATGCCGAGCCGGCGCTGCTGTTTCGCCGTGAGGTCGCCCGCGCTGCCCAGGAAAGCGAGCACGTTGGCCTTGTCCGCGGTGGAGTACGAGATGTTGTGACTCACGAGCCTCATGATGCCAAGCGACAGGACATGATCAAATCCCAGGACCGGCCTGGTCTCCGACGCTTGAGCAGTCCACGGACAGCCTGGCACGGTCCTGGGACCCGGTGCTGCTCGCTGCCCGGCCTTTCCGGTGGGGCAGGGCATCAGCCGCCGGTTCGTCCCTGGCGACGGGTCATCAGTGTGATCGCGACCCATGAGTGCCGCCGCGAGGCGTCCTGGTCAAGCACCTGCACTCCACCGACCAGGAGGAATCGGCCGACGGGCGTTGACACCGCACACCGCCTCCGGTGCCCATCCGACCGGACCGACCGTTCACCGGAGGCGGTCGTCGGGACCCGGCCGGTTCGCGAGAGGGACCGGAACGGCCAAGAGCACCGCAGCGCACGCGGGCCCGACATCGCTCCTGCCGAGGGTGACTTTCTGAGCGCAAGTGGCGAACGATGTGAGATGAACCAACGGTTCCAGGAGCCCGGATGATCGACGCGGACCTCTCTTGGATCTCCTGGCGCAAGAGCAGTCGCAGCATGAGGCGAGACAACTGTGCCGAGGTTGGCATGTGGTGCAAGAGCGGCCACAGCGCAGGAAACAGCGGTGAATGCGTCGAGGTCGCCCCAGGAAACGCGATGGTGCCGGCTCGGGACTCCAAGGACCCGGACGGTCCTGTTCTCGGCTTCGAGATGGACGAGCGGCACGCGTTCGTGTTTGCGATCAAGGCCGGGCAGCTCGACCCGCATTGACACGACGATGGCTGGGCGAAGGCTGGGCTGTCCGGGGGACGGTGACCAGCCGACGGTCACCGTCCGGCCGGCCTGCCGAGCAGCCTGCCCGGCCATCGGGAACGCCGCAGGCGTCGTGGCTTCCTCGGCAGGTCATCCCCGCACAGACCGCTGAGATCACTGAGATCGAACCGGTGAGTCGTCTGCCGGCGGTCCTCAGCGGAGGATGCCGACGTTACGGGCGGCCTGGATCCAGCGGGGGAACTCGGTCAGTAGCCGTTCGTACAGTTCCTCGTCGGAGAGCCGGTCGATGTCATCGACGCTGAAGAAGCCCGCGTTGTCCACGGTACGGCCGGGCAGGGTGTCCAGGTCCTCCAGGATTCCGTAGTCAGCCCTGCCCAGCCCCACGAACTGCCAGAAGATCGGCAGTGTGGAGGACTCGTGCAGCAGCAGGGTGATGGCGTCGTCGAGGTAGACCCCGCCGTCGGAGAAGAACAGCACCAGCGTGGGTTCACCGGTCGGCTCGGACCGGTAGTGGTCGATGACGTCGGCCATCACCCTGGGCTCGTCGTTGCCGTAGCCGAGACTTCTGAACCGGTTCCGCCTGAGGCTCAGCCTGGAAACCGGCCTGCCCGAGGGATCCGTCGTGATCCGGGCGGGCAGCCGGGACGGGACATGGGCGGACAGCCAGGCCGGCAGCTCCGGGATCCGCAACCCCGGGAGCCGGGCGAAGCCGCTGGCGAAGATCCAGCTGTCCAGCGTCGCGTTGGAGTCGAGCTGGGCGGCGACCGGTGCCATCCGCTCCACCACCCTGCCGACCGTACCCCGGCCGTACAGCCCGGCCATCGAACCGGACGCGTCGAGCACCAGCGCAACCCTGGCGCGGATTCCGGTGAGGCCCTTCTTCTGCAGGGCCACGCCCACGGCCTGCTTGCGCAGTGAGATCCGCTGGCGCATGTCGACGGGAAGAAAGGTCTCGTCGGCCGGGGACGGCGCCGCACCCGGATATCCCGCCGGTGGCTGTGATGGCGCTGGGTATCCGGCGGGCGGCGGGGGCGGCGCTGGGTATACCGCCGGAGGCTGGGGTGGCGCCGGGTATCCGGCGGGGGGTGGGGCCGGTACGGGCATCGGTGCCGTCACCTGCGGCGGCGGTGCGGGGTATCCGGTAGAGGGCTGAGGCGGGGCCGGTAGGGGCATCGGCACCGTCGCTTGAGGTGGTACGGGCTGTGGGGTCTGTGCGGGTGCGTCGTCCTCCGGTGCGTCGTCCACGGTGACGCCGTAGTCGGTGGCGAGCCCTGCCAGGCCGGTGTCGTAGCCCTGGCCGATGGCCCTGACCTTCCACTGACCGGAACGCCGGTAGAGCTCGCCCAGCACCAGGACGGTCTCGCTCGCCGCGCCCTCCACCGGGTAGTGGACGAGCGGATTCCCCGAGGCGTCGTTCACCAGCAATTCCAGGCCGGTCACCGCGCCGAACGTGCCCTGGTACACCGAGGCCGAGAGCACCACGCGTTCCACCGGCCCGGGCAGTGCCGCGAGCCGCACCCGCAGGCGCTGTTCTCCGGTGCCGCCGAGGTGCCGCACCGCACCGCCGGCCGCCTCCGGCTGGTTGTAGAAGACGAAGTCGTCGTCGGAGGCGACCTTGCCGTCCGGACCGACGAGCAGCGCGGAGGCGTCCACCTCCTGCGCTCCCGACCAGCGGACGGTGACGACCACATCGGACACCGACAACGCGGTGTTCGCGCCCTTACTGAGGATGATCATCTTCGGAGTATCCCTGACTTCCTGCCGACCGTGGAAAGCTCCACGCAAGTCGCCGCGAGCCCTCCTCGGCTGCAGGCACCCGTACGGCTCTGCGACCGATCACCGGACCCGGCCGTGCGGGGAGCCCCGCCGCGGTGCGCGGCCAAGGGGACGGGTCCGCAGCCCTGGTCTTCGCCTACGTGAATACGGTGGTCGTCGTTATCGGCGGAAGCGGGTGGTGGGGCAGTCGCCGTCGGGGTCGACGGCGCGGGCGATCCGGCTGCCGATCTCGCTCAGCTGGCGGATCTGGGTCCTGGTGAGCGGCTCCAGGACGAGGGTACGCACGGCCTCGACGTGGCCGGGAGCGGTGGCCACGACCTTCTCCCAGCCGTCGTCGGTGAGGACGGCCAGGGTGTAGCGGCCGTTGGCCGGGTCGGGCGTGCGGCGGACCCAGCCGCGCTTTTCCAGCCGGCTGACCACGTGGGACAGCCGGGACAGCGACCCGTCGGCGAGCTGTGCCAGCTCGCTCATCCGCATGGTGCGCTCCGGGCTCATCGACAGGCCCGCCAGCACCTGGTACTCGAAGTGGCTGATGCCCGCGTCGCGCTGCAACTGCCCGTCCAGGGCGGCCGGAAGCCTGATCAGCACGCTGGCCAGCGCCAGCCAGGCGGTCATCTCCTCCTCGCTCAGCCAGCGCGGCTCCCGCGGTACGTCCACGTTCTCACCTTAACTTGAGACATCAAGTGACATGTCGCCTCTTCACTTGACGCTTCAAGCGTGCATGTCTAGGTTGCGTTTGACCCTTCACCTCGCCCCGGAGGGAACGGACCTCCCATGCACATCGCTTTGTGGATCATCGCCGGCCTGCTCGCCGCCGCCTTCCTGGCCGCCGGGCTGATGAAGCTCGCCCAGCCCAGGGAGAGGCTCGTCGCGTCCGGGATGGGCTGGGCCGGGGACTTCCCCGACGGCATGATCAAGGCCATCGGCGCCCTGGAGGTGCTCGCCGCGATCGGGCTGATCCTGCCCGCCGCCCTCGGCATCGCGCCGGTCCTGGTGCCGCTGGCGGCCTTGGGACTGGTCGTGCTCATGATCGGCGCCGCGATCGTCCACGCCCGCCGCAAGGAGTTCCCGATGATCGGCGCCAACGTGGTGCTGCTGGCGCTGGCCGCCGTGGTGGCCTGGGGGCGGTTCGGTCCCCACTCCTTGTGACCCGGCACTTCTTGTGACCCGGCCGGTTCGTGACCCGGCCGGCTCGTGACCGCTCCACCGGTGCTACCGGCCCTGTACGGCACCGGAAACCGAACGTCCCGCTGCCGGACGGCCGCAGCCCGGGCGGACGATATGGCGGTGACGTTTCGGGATCGGTGGTTCAAACAGGGCCGTCGTCCGGCCCTTCGGCGGTGAGGGCGGCGTAGGCGCGGAGGCGGGCGGAGGCCTCGGCCAGGTCGGCCGAGGCCACCACGCAGGCGGTGATGTGGGCGTTCACGGTGTCGTACAGCCAGGGTGGGGTGGCTTTGTGGGTGCGCAGCCGGGCGGCGAGGGCGCGCAGGCGCGTGGCGCATTCGGTCAGTGCCTCGGCATCGGCGCCGAGGGTCTGCGCATGGGCCGTGATGGCGTCGGGACGCACGGGCATGAGGGCCTCCGGGATCAACGGGCCGGCCAGGGAACGCCTGCGTCGCGCCGGCTGCGACGGGCGGGGGAGACCAGGCACAGCATCGGCCGGGCACCGTCGAGTCCCAGGTCGCGGAGGTGCCGGGCCACGGGATGGTCCGCCGTGCCGACCGTGAGGCGCGCGCCCGGTGACGGATGCGCCCGCCGCCCTCCCCGCTCCTCGATATGCGAGCGCAACGGGATGCCGCCGCGGTGGGAGTAGACGACGAGATCCCGGGCCGTGATCGGAAGCCCCGGGCCGAGGGGCCCGCTGAGCGCCATGGCGGGATCGCGTGGGGCTCCGACCTCCACGTGCAGGCGGCCGGCGTCGCACTCCACCCGCAGATCGCCGACGAAGGCCGCGTGCCCCCACACCTCGCTCGCGGCGGCGCACACCAGGTCGTCGGTGAACGCCGAGGCGACGAAATGGGTGCCCAGAGCGCGCCGGTCGGCCCGCGCCAGGAGTTCCCGCCAGGTCCGCAGCGGCTGCCGGCCGCCCGGGTCGTCGACGACGATGCCGAGATGGACCTCGCGGTGCTCGCCCAGACTCGACCGCCGGTTGTCGAAGGCGTGGATCGCGGCGAGGGCACGGCCGCCCATGCGCACGGCCCGCCCCCGGTCTCCCAGCAGCCTCGCCGCGGCCTGCGCGTCCACGGTGAAGTACGCGGTGAGCGCGAGTCCTTCGTAGCACCTGATCGGCAGCTCGACGGGGCCGCCGGCGGTCGTCACCCGGCGGGTCTCGATCGTGCGCCGGGCGGGCGCCTCGCGGTCGTACAACTGGTAGAGCTGTGAGCGCGTGACCGGGCCCTGATAGGGCCGCAGCTCCCGCTCGATGTGCTCACGGGCCTCGGGCAGGTCCTCGGCGAGGTTGGCCGTGTAGTGCTCAAGGCTGTGGCAGGCGGGGAACAGGTGGGTGGGGTCGGTGTAGTCCACCACGTACCAGTCGGGATGCAGGTCGAAGCAGTTGCCGGCGCCCTGCCCGTCCAGGCTGGGAACGAGATCGTGCTGGTTGGTGATGCTGGCCACCCAGGTGTGCGGGGAGGCGGGCCGTTTGAAGTCGACGGGCGAGCCGATCGCCACGACGTGGGTGAGGGTGTAACGGGCGCAGAACATGGCGTCCTGGGCCAGGTTCATGATCGCGGCGCCGCCCGCGCTGTGCCCGACCATGGCGATCTCGGCTCCGGCGGGGACGCCGAAGTCGTCGATGGCCTTGGCCAGGGCGCGGCTGAAGGGCGCGCTGTCCAGCAGCGTGCTGCTGAAGGCGCCGAGCAGATCGCCGGGCGACTCGTGGTCGGGGTCGCCGATCCGCATACCGGGCACCTGCACGACGTGGCGTTCGATCCCGTCGGGGCCCATGACGCTCTGCACCAGCGCCCGTCCGGTGGGGCCGACGGCGCAGAGGTTGGCCAGGAAGTCCAGCAGCGAGCCCCGCGACCGCAGCCGGGCGGCCTCGTCCGGCCGCGGGGCGACCCGGCGGGCCGCCCCCTCCCCGACGTCCAGGACCGCGATCGCCCGGTTGCTCAGGCCGGTGATCGGGTCCGCGCTGGCGACCGACGACCCGCTGGCGATCAGCCAGGCCGTGCGGTCGTTGAGCGGGTTCTGGTCGAGCAGCGCCCGCAGGGCGAGGACCTCGCCGAAGACGGGCGCGATCGCCGACAGGGCGCGGGCCGTGCCGCGGTCCCGCACCAGGGCGCACAGCGCCCGGACCGACTCGATCTCGCGGTCGGCGGCCACCGCCTCGCTGAGCCGCCGCAGCAGTGGATCGGCGGCCAGTTCCGGGTTCTGCAGGGTCACGGCGGCGATGCGCAGCCGCAGCGAGGTCGTCATGACCCGGACGGCCAGGCTGTGTGCGCCGACCATGCCGCCGAGCTTGGCGCCGAGGGCACCGGCCGTGCCGCCGGCCACCGCGTACCCCAGCCCCCGGCGGTTGGTCACCGCGCGCAGCACGGCGCGCTGGGCCCGCAGGCCGGCGGCGGGCGCCCGGGGCAGCGCGCCGCCGACCGCGCCGTCGGTGGCGGCGGCCGTGGCGTGGACGGAGGCACTGCGCAGCGTGGTGGCGATCTCGGCCAGCTCACGGGCGGCGGTGCGCAGCAGCAGGCGGGCCGAACGGTCGTCGTCGGGAACGGCGTCCGTGCTCATGGGAACTCCTCACCGAAGCCGGGCCGCGGCGCGGTTACCGGGCGCCTCGCCAGGTCATGCTCACGAACCGCGGTTGCGGGTCCTCGGGAACGTTGCGGTGCAGGATGTCCGACACCGTCCGGGTGCTGCCGATGATCTCCATGCCCAGTGGGGAGAAGGTCTCGGCGGACAGCACCCGCGGGGCCAGCAGCGGGTTGGTCAGCGCCTGCGAGAAGGCGTCGATGGCGATGATCTTGGTGAGCAGCGGCGGCAGGATGGCCTTCGCGGAGCCTGGCTCCTCGGCGAACAGGCCGACGTACAGGTCGATGTCGTCCACGCCGCGGTACAGCTCCCGCAGGGCGCCGCTCACCCGCGGGTCGCCGGAGATCTGCTCAAAGCGCCGCACCCGCGGGAAGCGGCAGTGCGCGCGATAGTCGTTGTAGGAGGCCAGCCGTAGGGCCCGCGATCCGGCGATGCTCGCCATGTCCACCTCGCGCAGCGCCGGGTCGGTGTTGAACAGGCCGATGCGGCCGGCCCGCTGCTCGGAGGCGTCCTCGAAGAGCCGCCCGAGGCCGGCCTCGGGGATCAGCGCGCTGCCGAACAGGGTCGCGGCCAGCGGCAGCTCCCGGTCGCCGACGATCAGGGTGGACGGGATCAGGCTGTGCCAGCGGTAGACGAGGTTGAACTCCACCGAGGCCCAGTTCTGCCGGTGCCAGGGCGCGCGGGCGAGCCTGGTGGTCAGCCGCGGGTCCAGCAGGAACCGGAAGTGGTACGGGGTGATGTGGTTGATGTACTCCTCGACCACCAGCTTGATGACCAGCGCGATGACGATGTTGCGCGCCGTCTGGAACAGCCGCTCGTCGTCCCAGCGGGGGTGGCGCGCGGCCAGCAGGCGCGCCACCCTGTTGTGCTCGCGCAGGAACAGCACGGTGAACATGGTGAAGCCGACCTGGACGTTGCCCCGGTCGCCGCCGGTCGCGAACAGCGTGTCGCGCCGGGCGTCGTCCAGCACGTCGAACTTGGCCGCGCTCAGCGCCGAGAACTCGGACTTGATCTTGCCCTGCTCGCACAGGTACGGGGGGAACTCCCCGCCGTTGACGAGCTGGCTCTTCAGCAGGCCCCCCTCGAAGGCCCGGATCGCGGCCGTGGCCTCCTCATCGAGCCCGTAGACCGGGTTGACGTCGATCTCGTGGTTGGAGGTGTTGACGCGCGGGTCCCGGGGCTCCCGCGTGTCCCCGCGCAGGAACCCGTCGGTGAACCACTGGGCGAAGTAGGCGAACAGCACCGTCGACCGCGGGCACGGGATCATCTCCTCGCCCCGGGTGAACAGGTCCGCGGCCTGTTCCGGGGTCGGCCGCCCGGCGTCGGCGTCGCCGCCGGGCACCGGCGGCAGGTGCCGCGCCATGAAGGACCGGTCGGTCAGCGAGGACCACGAGGTGTAGTCCGACCGGGTGCTGAGCGGCTCCGGGCGGCCGGGCATCTCGCGGACGGCGCTGTCGATCAGGGCGGCGTTGAGCCGGCGCCGCACCGGCGTGACCGACTCGGCGAGCCGCCACAGCGGCCGCCCGTGGGTCAGCGCCAGGAACCGCAGGCGGTTGACCGCCCCGTCGGTGGCGATGCCGCGCGCCTTGACCCTGGTGCCGCCGGCCTCGGTGCCGCCGTCGCCCGTCCCCTTGGCCTCGGTGCCGCCGTCAGCCATCCTCACGATCCTTTCTGGTCGAGCCCGAGCGGGAACCGGTCGGGGAAGACGTCCCGGTCGCGCACCACCAGCCCGTCCGGTGGCGGGAGCAGCCGCAGGCCGGGCCGCCGGAGCAGCCGGCGCACCGTCTCGCAGATCACGGCGGCGCCGGGGTGCACGCCCGGGCATGCGTGCGGCCCGTGGCCGAAGTGCAGCCCGACATGCCGCGGGCGGTCGAGGCGGAACTCCTCCGGCTCCGCGACGACGGCCTCGTCGAACATGGCCGAGGCGACCGCGGCCAGGACGAGGGTGCCGGCCGGCACCCTCGTCTCGTGCGGGGTGCCCGCCGCCAGGACGTGGTCGTGTGCGCAGGTGCGCGGGATCATCTTGAGGAACGGGTCCAAGCGCAGCGCCTCCCACACATGGGGGTCGAAGACGGCCGGATCCGGGTCGTGGGCCGCCTCGGCCGCGGCGCGATGCACCTGCGGGCGCCGCAGGATCTGCTGCACCACGTGCACCATGGAGCCCGAGGCGTTCTCCGCGAAGCCCAGCAGGAGGGCCGCGACGTTGATGGCCACGCGCCGGTCGTCCAACGCGAGCTCCTCGGGCAGCACGGTGCGGACGAGCCGTCCGAAGACGTCCTGCGGGGCGGGCGGCCGTCCCGCCGCGAGCTGGGCGCGGCGCTCGGCGAGCAGGCGGTGCAGGTGGTCCATCATCTCCCCGCCCGCACGCACCGCCGCGGCGTGGATCTGCGGGTCCCCGGCGAGATTGGCGGTGGCATCAGTCATCACCGCCCTCGACCATCGCGACAGGGTCTGCGCGTCGGGCCCGGGGAAGCCGAAGTACTGCGCGCACACCGTCATGCAGATGTGCCGGAAGAGCTCGCCGACCGCCTCGATCCGCCCCCGGGGCCGAGCCGCGTCCAGGGCCTCGTCGGCGGTGCGCCCGACCAGTTCGCGTACGTGCGGCACGTCGTCGGGCGGGAGCATGACCTGCATCAGGGCCTTCTCCCGCCAGTTCAGTGGGGTGCCGTCGCGGGTCAGCATGACCGGCCCGCCCAGCGCCGCCTCAAGGCGGGGGGCGTACCCGCTGACGGTGAAGACCTCGCCGCGGGAGAGCACGTCGGTGACGTCGGTGAAGCGCGTCACAAGGGCGAAGGCGGGGGTGACCAGGACGGGGCGGTGGGCGCGCAGCTCCGCGAAGAGGGGGCGCCAGTCGGTGCGCAGCCATCCCGCCAGGAGCGCGATGCCGCCCAGGGGGTCGCGTTCGGCGGCCGCCTCGTACCTGTCCAGATAGCCGTCCGCGGTCATCTGATCCGACGGGTTCATGCAGCCGCGCCTCCACTCGGGGTCGATGAATGGCCGTCACCGGACCGCAGCCGATCAGGCCATGACGCCGGGTATCTGGAAGCTAGCCATCGGTAGCGTCGCTCACAAGGAGTTGAGCGCTGAAAGTATGGATATGACTACGATCAGTAGTATTTCCCTGGCTTCGAGGTGACTACCGCCCCCGCCGGACCGTGCCGTTGAATCGGGCGGACCGCGCCCCGCCCCGAGCCGAGGAGACGGCATGCCCGCACGTCCGGAGCCCGAGACGGCCGGCACCGTCGCCATCTCGTCCGGCCGCCGCACCGCCTACCTGGTCGTGCTGGTGGTGCTGCCGTTGCTGGCGCTGGCCGCCGCGGTCGGCGCCGCCTGGGGGTGGGGCATCGGCCCGCGCGACGTGGTGATCGCCGGCGTCATGTACGTGATCAGTATCTTCGGGATCAGCGTCGGCTATCACCGGCTGCTGACCCACCGCTCGTTCAAATGCCGCAGGCCGCTGCGCGTCGGGCTGGCCCTGGCCGGCGGTCTCGCCTTGCAGGGCCCGGTCACGCTGTGGGCGGCCGAGCACCGGCGCCACCACAAGTACGCCGACCGACCCGGCGACCCGCACTCCCCATGGGCGTACGGCGAGGACTGGCCGGCCCTGCTGCGCGGGCTGGCGCACGCCCACGTCGGGTGGTTCTACACCGCCCGCCGCCGTTCCAGCCGACGGCACTGGGTGCCGGACCTGCTCGCGGACCCGGACATCAGGCGGCTCGACGCCGCCTACCCCGCCATCATGGCGCTGTCGTTCCTGCTGCCCGCCACGGCCGGGGGGCTGTGGTCGATGTCCTGGGCCGGTTTCTGGACCGCCATGTTCTGGGGCGGCCTGGTCCGCTATGCCGTCGTGCACCATGTGACCTGGTCGGTCAACTCCATCGCGCACACCTTCGGCAACCGGGAGTTCGGCACCCGGGACCGCTCCGGCAACGTCCGGTGGGTGGCGATGCTGACCTTCGGCGAAGGCTGGCACAACTGGCACCACGCCGAGCCCACCTGCGCCCGCCACGGGGTGCTCAAGGGACAGCTCGACGCGAGCGCCGGGCTGATCCGCTGTTTCGAACGAGCGGGATGGGCCTACGAGGTGCACTGGCCCGACTCCCGCCGCCTGGCCGCCCGTCTGGCCGCCGGCCTGGGCGCCGGTCCGGACGCCGGACAGGTCCCGCCGCCGCGGAGTGTCCCGCAGGGCGTCCCACGCCGCGCCCCGGACGACGCGTAGCGGCAGGTTAGGAGTGGGACGTGGCGCGCTCCCACATCTGCAGGTACGCCTCGGCGCCCCGGGCCAGATCGTCGATGATCTCGTCGCCGCCGATGTTGTGGATGTCCTTCATCCAGTCGGGGACCAGCCCGTAGTGGGCGACGCCCTCGATGTTGACGTCCCAGGCGCGGGTGCCGGTGTGCGCGCGTTCGAGGGTGACGTCCGGGGCGAAGGGCGAGGTGAAGGGGTAGCGGACCGGGTCGGCGGCGTTGCCGGGGCGGGGGCCGGGCAGGACGCCCATGCCGTTGGCGTCGAGGCCGTAGCCGTAGCCGAAGACGTAACGACCGTCCCGGGCCGCCCGGTCCCTGCGCCACTGCGCGGCGAACCGGTCGGCGGTGGCGGCGTACGGGGTGATCATGCCGCCCAGCCGGTAGATCCGGTGGACGTAGGTCTCGTCGGTCCAGCTGTGCCCGGAGATCACCCCGGAGTAGCCCGCCTCCTCCAGGATGCCCAGGGTACGGTCGGCGGCCTTGACGCTCATGTGGTCGATCTCCACGATCATGCCGCGTTCGATCATGCCCCTGACCATGTGGGCGCCGAGGTCGGTGAGCCCGTTGACGTTGCAGTGCGGGGGTTTGGGATACAGCGGCACGGTGACGCCGAGCGGACGCAGGGCCCGCAACGGGCCCGCCAGCAGGGCGGCCAGGTCGCCGGACGGTTCGATCGTGTTGTCGTGGGCGGCGCCGGTGCAGGTGTCGGCCTGCCAGAAACGGCCGGAGCTGAGCACGTTGCCGAGGTTGAGGATGCCGCCGAACGTCCCGGAGTCGAACCGGACCCCGCACAGCGCGTTGTCGAACTTGTGGCAGACGAACATCGAGCTGACGCCGAGCGCCTGCACCTCGTCCAGGCCCCGGTCGATCTGCTCCCTGGTGCAGCGCGGCCGGTCGGCGCTGCCGCTGCAACCGAAGGGCTCGGAGGTCTCGATGCCCAGCACCACGGCGAGCTTGCCCCGGGCGATGACGTCACGGGCCTCGGCCGGGCCGCGCACGACGCGGAACCAGCCCTTGCCGGGGCCGCCGCTCTCCGCGTCGATGTGGGCCTCCAGCTCACGGATGCGCTGAGCCTGCAACCGGATCGCGCCCATCTCGTCACAGGCGTACTTCTTGAGCGGGTAGACCTCGCACAGGATCCGGTTGGAGACCAGATGGTTGACCAGCACGCGCTGGCCGGCCCGCCAGGACCGCTCGACCCACCGATAGTAGGTCTGCTGGTGGGTGAGCGAGTCGTGGGCGGGCCAGTCCCGGAACGTCGGCCAGCCCACCGTGTCGTGGGTGCCCAGCGGGCTGCCCGTGCGGGTGAAGTTCTCCAACCAGGCGGGGATGCCGTAGGGCTCGTGGTCCCTACAGTCGCGCAGCGCCGCCTCGATGCCGGCCGGGTCGAAGGTCTTGCCGCAGAAAATGCGGCCCCCGAACCCCTCGTACGACATCAGGTGGCTGTGCGCGTCCAGGTAGCCGCGCACCTCGCCTGAGGGGGTGGTGCCGGTAAGCGGGGCGTGGGGGGCGGCCGCTTCGGCGGGGCGGGGGAGCGCCCAGGCGGTGTTGGCTACCAGGGCTATGAGCAGGCCCAGGACGGCGACCATTGTGAACAGCACGGTTCGGCGGGACATGGGCACCTCTTCGGGGGTGGACGCCGGGCCCATGATGAGCGTGGCCGCTCAGCAAAGGTGAATATGATTCATATAGGCGGGTATGCCCGCCTTTCCCCGCCCGTAAGCCCGCCGTAAGCCCTTCCGTCTGGCCGGGAACGGCCGCAGGACTCCACCGTCACGCACACCCGAAGACACCTCAGGCGGTCGTGGACCGGGGTCTCCAGGCCACGACACAGAACGGCGGGGTCAGCCGCCGGGACCGACGTGGTTGTCGGGGGCGCCGTCGCCGTGGGGAGGCAGGTCTCCCCGTGGGGGAGGCGTCACCTGGCCGCTGGGGGTCTCTCCGGGCGGGCCGCCGGGCTCACTGGGCGGCAGCATCTTGTCGAGCTGCTCCGGGTCGGCCGGGTGCGCGTTCTTCGCGGCGTCCCGGAGCAGGTCGAAAGTGGTGGCGCCCACACGGCCGCTCACCCGCACCAGGTGACCGCCATCGACCACCGCGTACTCCTGCCGGTCCCCGCTCGTGCGGCGCCAGCCGTCACCGTCCGGCGTGCATTGCACCGATCCGCCCGGAGTCTGGGCCGCCGGTATCGGCAGGGCCGGGCAGTTGGCGGCGGTGAGGGTACGCCGCTCAACGGTCAGCCGCACATCATCGCCCTTGTCCGACACGTAGATGTCCTGGAACCCGTCGTTGCCGTAGACACCCATGGCTCCGGTGGCACGGTGGTAGCCCTTGAGGTCGATGACATAGATGATCTCCACCGCGACACCGAGCCGTTCCGCCCGGCCGTCGAACTCGGCGGCCGATGGCGCCCCCGATGGCGCCGTCTCTGGTGCCGCCTCGTCCCCGCAGCCGGAAAGGCCCCCCAGCACCGGTACGAACACCAGTCCCGCGGCGGCGGCCCTCCAGGCGTGACGGCGGGCCTTCGCGCGACCGCTGCCCGACATGCGGGCGGATCTCATGCGATGACGTGCGATGACACCTGCTCTGGCCGGATCGTTCACCGGGCTCTCCTAACGCGTCGGGGGTAACGCGGGCCATGGCGGTGCCGAGGACTCAAGCCTTGCCCTGCCAGCCGTTAACGTGCAGGACCTCGTCCAGCGGCCGCCGGGGAGCGGGGCGGAAGGTGTCGCCGGTGTAGTACGCCGTCGGGACCAGGGCGCCCTGCCGGACTTCGGGCGGCAGGCCGAGCAGGTCGGCGACCTCCTTTTCGTACACCAGGTGCAGTGACGTCCAGGCGGTGCCCAGACGGCGGGCGCGTGCAGCCAGCATGTAGTTCCACACGGCGGGCAGCAAGGAGCCCCACAGCCCGGCCTGGTTGCCCTCCGCCAGCCGCCCCGACGGCACGTGCAGACAGGGGATGAGCAGGACCGGGACCTGCCCCATGACCTCGGCGAGGTAGGCGGCGCTGCTGCCCACGCGCTCCTGCACCGCGGCGCGGGCGGGATCGTCCTGGTACAGCTTGGCCGCCGACGACCTGGAGGCGGCGTACTTTTCGAACGCCCGCCGGTAGAACTCCCCGACCTGGGCCTTGAGCTGCGGATCGGTCAGCACGATCCACTCCCAGTCCTGCTTGTTGCTGCCGGACGGCGCCTGGAGGGCGGTCTCCAGGCACTCCCGGACCAGCTCCATGGGCACGGGCCGGTCCAGGTCCAGCCTCTTGCGCACGGCACGGGTGGTCGTCAGCAACTCGTCGGGAGTGAGCGGTGGTGTCGTCATGATCTCATCGTGACATGCCGCCCTCGCGCGGCCACGGGTGCCCGGGCCGGGCCGGCGCCGTGGACGTTCCCCGCCGCGCGGGACGGGCGGGTGCGGACGTCGGGCACCATGGAGAGGTGACTCAGCTCGTGGACGACGGCCTCGGCGGCGGATCCGGAGCACCGCTCCGGCTCACCGGCCCTCGGATCGAGATGCTGGCCGACCTCGTCGCGGACGGCGACGTGGTGGTGCTGAGCGGGGCGGGACTGTCCACCGAGTCCGGGATCCCCGACTATCGGGGGGAGAGCGGGCGCAGGCGGCGGGCCCGCCCGATGACGTACCAGACGTTCGTCGGCAGCGCGGCGGCGCGCCGGCGGTACTGGGCGCGCAGCCACCTGGGCTGGCGGCACATCACCGGCGCCGCCCCCAACGCCGGTCACCGCGCGGTCGCCGAACTGCAGCGCCGCGGGCTGGTCGCCGGGGTCATCACACAGAACGTCGACGGCCTGCACCAGGCCGCCGGCGCCCGCGACGTGATCGAACTGCACGGCGCCCTGGACCGCGTCATCTGCCTCGGCTGTGGGGAGCGCACCCCCCGCCAGGACCTCGAACGGCGCCTGCGCGCGGCCAACCCCGGCTGGGAGGCCGACGCCGGTGCCATCAACCCCGACGGTGACGCCGTCCTGGACGACGACCGGATCGACGCCTTCCGGATCGTGGACTGCGTGGGCTGCGGCGGCCTGCTCAAGCCCGATGTGGTGTTCTTCGGCGAGAACGTGCCGCCCTGGCGGGTCCGGGAGTGTTACGCGCTGACCGAGCGCGCCGGCCTGCTGCTCGTTCTCGGCTCCTCGCTGACCGTGATGTCCGGCTACCGGTTCGTGCGCCACGCCGCCCGGCACGCCGTCCCCGTCGCGATCGTCAACCAGGGGCCGACCCGGGGCGACGCCCACGCCCTGGTGACCCTCGACGCCCCGCTCGGCGCTACCCTCACCGCCCTCCTGACGACCTCGTGACCGGCCGGGCCCCGGCCCGTCCGCACGGAAAACCCGGTGCCCCCGCGTGTCCTCGGTGTGATCATCGGCAGTGACCACGAGAGGGAACGCACGGTGGATTTCACGGGAGAGTTCGAGACGCATCTGACCGTCCGGTGCGGCGAACGGCGGCTGGAGGCGCTGGCCCGCTGGGCCGCCGCCCACGGCCACGGATTCGCCCACATCGTGCTGGACCGCGGCCGGGTGGTCTCCCAGCCAATGCTGACGCTGCGCGGCACCGGCACGCTCGCCGAGGTCATGGCCGCCGCCGGGCGGACGGCGGCGGCGCTGCGGGCCGACGGCTTCGAGGTGACGCGGTCCAAGGTGGAGGCGGCCCCCTGGAACCGGGGCGTCCCCGCCGACGACGCCGAGGCGGCGGAACTGGGGCCGGGCCGCTACTTCGAGCACCACCTCAAGCTGCTGCTGGAGCCCGGGTTCGACGCCGCCGCGCTGACCGCCCTGGTCGCGCCGCACGCCGCGCGGCTGTCCCGCAACGCGCGCCGGGTCCGTGCCGACGGCGTGGCCGAGCGGTTCGTCACCCAGCGCTGCCGGCTGGTCGGCGCGCCCGCCGCCGAACGCCGCCTGGCCGCCCTGGTCGCGGCGCTGCGGGAGCGGCACCACCGCATCGCCGAGGTGGAACGCGAGTTCGTGGTCTTCGACGGCGATGAGTCGCTGGACGACGGCTGGATCGACGAGAGGGAAATGGGGACATGACTTCGCGGTGGCAGGACTTCGGGTTCGGCCCGTGGCCGGCGACGGGCCGGGTGCCGGGAGTGGCGCCGGACGAGGCGACCCGCCGCCGGCTGGACCTGCCCAGGACGCTGCGTCCGGTGCCTGGCGAGGGCGTGGTGCAGCGGCCGGTGTTCGACCCTGCCCTGAAGCAGCACGTCAAGGCAATGCGGGCGGGCGAGCCGCAGTTCCGTGACGAGCGGGTGGGCGCCCGCTGGTACGCGGCCCGCCGCGCCGCCTTCGACCACGTTCTCGCGGCGATCGCCGACTCCCGCTGGGCCGATCACCTGGTGCTGCGCGGCAGCGTGCTGCTGGCCGCCTGGCTGGGCCCGGCGGCGCGCGAGCCGGGCGACCTGGACTTCGTGGTCGTGCCACGCTCGTGGCACATCCACGACGGGCGCACCCAACGCATGTTCGACGACATCGCCCATCGCTCCCAGGAACTGTCGTGGCCGGGGCACCTCGGCGACAGCGGGGTTCAGGTGCAGGCGAACGGCGCGGTCAGCGAGGAGATCTGGACCTACGACCGGGTGCCGGGACGGCGGCTGGTGCTGCCGTGGCGGGCCGAAGGGCTGCCGCCGGGCTCGGTGCAGCTGGACTTCGTGTTCGGCGAGCCGCTGCCGAGGGCCCCGGAGCCGACCACCCTCCCGCGTTCCGACGGGGGAGAGCCGCCGGTGCTGCTGACGGCGACCCCAGGGCTTTCCCTGGCCTGGAAGGTCCTCTGGCTGCTGACCGACATGCACCCGCAGGCCAAGGATGTGTACGACGCGATGCTGCTGGCCGAGTCGCCGGAAGGGACGACACCGCTGGACGCCCGGCTGCTGCGGGAGACACTGGTGGCCGCCGACACCGCCTACGCGAGCCGCCCGCCAGGGATCGGGGACCTGTCCGAAGCCGTCAGGTCGGTCGACTGGGACGAGTTCCGCAAGGAGTACCCCGACCTGCCGATCGACCCGGACGGCATGCACGACCGGCTGCTGGACCGGCTCGCCGGGGCCTTCACCGAGCCGGTCGATCCGCCCGGCCCGGAGTACTACCGACGGGCGGGATGGCTCGCACCTCGCATCGAGGAGTGCCGCGGCCTGCTGGCGGAGCAGGGGATGGCGGCGGTCCGGCGGGCGCTGGCGGGACGCGTCCGGGCCGTTGACGCCGCCGTGATCGTCAGCGAGCTGCTGGGACGCGGGCCGCAGGACATCGACGCATCGGTCTGGGAACTGCTCAACAGCCCCGAGTGGACGCCCGGAGGCCCCGGGACCGGAGAGCTCGGCTACTACCGGCGCAACCCAGGGTGGCTGGAGGAGGAGCTGGCCGCACTGCGCGGCTGATCCGGCGGCCGTGGGCCACCGGTGGGGGCGGAGGACGGGAGAGAGGCGGCCTGTTCGGCGGTTCTGGCGATATTGCGGGGCATGCGGCCGAAGATCAGGCTGTGGAACGGGGCGATGGACCGCCAGTACAGGTGACCCAGCAGGCCGTGCGGATGGAAGACGGCCCGCTGGGCGTACACCGACCCGCCGGGGACGGGCCGCACGGACATCTCCAACCAGGCCAGCCCCGGCAGCCGCATCTCGGCGCGCAGCCGCAGCAGCCGTCCCGGCTCGACCTCCTCCACCCGCCAGAAGTCGACGGCGTCACCGACGCGCAGCCGGTGGAGGTCGCGGCGTCCCCTGCGCAGGCCGATCCCGCCGACCATCCGGTCCAGCAGGCCGCGCAGCCGCCAGGCGACCGGCAGCGAGTACCAGCCGTTGGCCCCGCCGATGCCCTCGACGACCCGCCACAGGGCCTCGGGCGGGGCGGTGGTGCGACGCTCCCGCTCGTCCACGTACAGGCTCCCGCCCGCCCAGTGGGGGTCGGTGGGCAGCGGGTCACTGGGCGCGCCGGGCAGCGAGGCCGACGTCCAGCGGGTGGCGACGTCGGCCTCGCGGATCCGCCGCAGGGCCAGTTCCACCGCCTGGTCGAAGCCGATCAGGCCGCCCGGTGGGTCGGGCACATAGGCGGCGATGTCGTGCTCGTGGCAGACCACCTCGGTGCGCAGCGACTCCACCAGCGGGCGGGCGATCGTGCTCGGCACCGGGGTGATCAGCCCGATCCACAGGCTCGACAGCCGGGGCGACAGCACCGGCACCGGCACGATGAGTCGCCGCGACAGCCCGGCGGCCGCCGCGTAGCGCCGCATCATCTCCCGATAGGTGAGCACGTCCGGGCCGCCGATGTCGAAGCCCCGGTGGACGTGTGGGGGCAGCGTCGCCGTGCCGACGAGGTAGTGCAGCACGTCGCGGATGGCGATCGGCTGGATACGGGTGTCCACCCACCGGGGCGTCACCATGACCGGCAGCCGTTCGGTCAGATAACGCAGCATCTCGAAGGACGCCGAGCCCGAGCCGATGATGACCGCGGCGCGCAGTACCGCCGTCGGCACGCCCGACTCCAGCAGGATGTCGCCGACCTCCCCGCGCGAACGCAGGTGCGGGGACAACTCGCCGCCGGAGCTCAGGCCGCCCAGGTAGACGATGCGGCCGACCCCCGCCCGCGCGGCGGCCTCGGCGAAGACGTGTGCCGCCCGCCGGTCCCGTTCGGCGAAGTCGTGGCCCGACCCCATCGTGTGGATCAGGTAGTAGGCGACGTCGATGCCGTCGAGCGCCGCGCGGGTCGCGTCCGGATCCAGCACGTCGGCCCGAACGATATCGACGCGCCCGGACCACGGATGGCCGCGCAGCCGGTCCGGGCTGCGGGCCATGCACCGCACCTTATGCCCGGCCGCCAGCAGCTCGGGGACGAGCCGTCCGCCGATGTAACCGCTCGCCCCCGTGACCAGGCAGCGCAGGGGCCGGTCCGCCGGCGGTGGGGAGCCTTCGCCATCCATGCGGCATCCATACCCGTCTTAGCCCCCGGAACCGGGGTCGCCGGTGGTGTCCGGGAACGCCCATCACCGGCGTTTTGAACCCCGGGCGCCGGGCGGCGCGTACTGGTGAGCGACGCCCTACCCGGATGCCAGGGCGCCGCCACCGTCCGGGCGCCTGTGACCTCGACCGCCCAGGCGCCCGGACTCCCGCCCGGCCGCGCACGAGGCCGCACCGACACGCCCCGGGCCGCCGATGTGACCGCGGCCACATATTGCCTGTACAAAATTTGGTTAACATGCCGTTCACATAAGAGCAACATGTCCGAAAAGACCGATTTCTAGTCTCTTTCCTGGCCGGAACCTGTGCGGCCGACCACCAGGAAAGGACCGACGTGACCTACAAGGCCGAGTACATCTGGATCGACGGGACCCAGCCCACCGCCATGCTGCGGTCCAAGACCAAGATCCTCGCCGACGGTGCCGAACTGCCGACCTGGGGCTTCGACGGCTCCAGCACCAACCAGGCGCCTGGCAAGAACTCGGACTGCGTGCTGAAGCCGGTCTTCTCCTGCCCGGACCCGATCCGCGGCGGCGACCACCGGCTGGTGCTGTGCGAGGTCTACCTGCCCGACGGTACCCCGCACGCCACCAACAGCCGCGCCCGGCTGCTGCCGGTCGCCGAGCGCTTCGCCGACCAGCAGTCGCTGTTCGGCATCGAGCAGGAGTACACCTTCTTCCAGGCCGGCCGGCCGCTGGGCTTCCCCGAGACCGGCTTCCCGGCCCCGCAGGGCCCGTACTACTGCGGCGTGGGCGCCGACGAGGTGTTCGGCCGGGAGATCGTCGAGCGGCACCTGGACGCCTGTCTGGCGGCGGGGCTGCCGATCTCCGGCATCAACGCCGAGGTCATGCCCGGCCAGTGGGAGTTCCAGGTCGGTCCGGCGGGCCCGGTGGAGGTCTCCGACGCGCTGTGGATCGCCCGCTGGCTGCTGTACCGCATCGCCGAGGAGTACAACGTCGCCGCCACCCTCGACCCCAAGCCCGCCAAGGGTGACTGGAACGGGGCCGGCGCGCACACCAACTTCTCCACCAAGGCCATGCGCGAGGCATACGCCCCGATCATCACCGCCGCCGAGGCGCTCGGTGACAGGGTCAAGGAGCACATCTCGGTCTACGGCTACGGCATCGAGGAGCGCCTGACCGGCCAGCACGAGACCGCGCCCTGGAGCGAGTACTCCTACGGCGTGGCCGACCGCGGCGCCTCGGTGCGCATCCCGTGGCAGGTCGAGGTCGACCAGAAGGGCTACCTGGAGGACCGCCGCCCCAACGCCAACTGCGACCCGTACGAGGTCACCCGGGCGCTCGTCGACACCTGCTGCACGGCGCTGGAGAAGGCCGGCCAGGTCTGACGGCCCCATCCGGACCGGCGCGGCCCACACCCGACGGGCCGCGCCGGCCGTACGAGGACGAGGGGATCCCGGAGCGGGGCGCTTCCGGGATCCCCTCTCGTATGCGCTTTTACATGCGTATGCGCGCGTGTCGCGGGATCAGGGGCGTTCCTCGCCGGGCGCGTCGTGGTCCAGCGTGCGTGGTCGCCCGTACTTCGGCGTGTGCGGTCGCCCGCCCTCGGCTGCGGACGGCTGCCTGGACTCCGGCACCGGCGGCCGCTGGGGCCCCGGCCGGTACGGCCGCCTGATCTCGGGGGCGGGCTCGGGCGCCGGCCGGGGCCGAGGTGCCCGCTGCGGCTCTGGGGCCTGCCGGGGCTGGGCCGCCTGCTGCGGTTCAGGCGCCGGCAACCACTGGGGCTCGGGCGCCTGCACCCGCTGAGGCCCGGCCGGCGGCGTCCGGGGAGGCCCGGGTGCGTCCGATCCCCGGGGATCGGGGACGGGCGGCCCCTGGAGCGCCGACGCCGGTGCCTGACCGGGGTCGGGCGTCTCGGGGTCACCGTCGTCCCGTTCGGGCGAGTGCCGGGAATGCGCCCGGTCGTCGTGGCGGGGGAACAGCAGCACCGCGCCGACCGCCAGGGCCAGCGCCAGGACCCGCAGGGCGGCCTGGCCCGCCTCGTCCGGCCACGGCTCCCCGTACAGGATCGTGCCCATCACCAGCAGGTAGGTCTTGGCGCTGACCGTCATCACGGTGGCGACGACCGAGACCCGGCAGCGCTGGAAGCCCACGATGATGATGCCGAAGCCCAGCGCCGCGGCCAGCACCGTCAGATAGGGGTAGGGAGTCCGTAGGATCTCCAGGCCGGGGGCGGTGGAGTCGCCCCAGCCCTTGATGGCCAACTCGGCGGTGCCGATCGGGAAGCCGGCGCTCATCCCGTAGGCGATGCCCGTCACCGGCCGGGCGTGCCGCCCGTCGGGACGGCGGTCGCCGAGGGCCATCAGCGCCAGCGACACCGCCAGCGGGGGGACCACCACCGCGGCCAGCCGCCAGGGCTCCACCTCGCCGGCGTCGATCGGGTGGGGGGCCTCGATGGACAGCGCGAGCAGCAGCATCGCCGCGGCGACCAGCAGCAGGCTCGCCCACTCACGCAGGGTCAGCCGCTCCCCGAACACGGTCAGCGCGATCAGCAGCAGCGGCACCAGCCCGGAGACGAAGATCGGGACGGCCACGCCCAGGGTCAGCTCGCCCAGCGCGATGATCTGCAGGCTCAGCCCGCCCAGCACCAGCACCAGCCCGCCCAGGAAGATCCAGCTGCGCAGGATCACCCAGGCCATGTGGTGGACACGGTGGCCGCGCACGGGTTCCATTCGGTCGGCCGCGACCTTGAAAACGGCGAAACCGACGTAGTACAACCCGGTGGCCCCAAAGGCCGCAAGCGTCCCGTCCATCCCGTAAAAGTAGGGGCCGAAACCCCGCCATGTCACGCCCCAGTAACGAGGAGTTCGCACCGCCGACATCGCCGTGGGCAAACCGCCGCGACACGGCCGATAGTGGAACGTTCAGGGAAACGGGCGGCCGCTTCCGCCCGTCCAACGAACGAGAGAATTTCGCCTTCGTCACGGGGTGTGGCGAATTGCCTTGTCCAGGTGATCTTGCGCCATAGGGTGGCGCGCATCGGCGCCCGTGCGGGCGGTCGCGGTCGGGAGGTTGAGGTGGACGTCTTCGGCAGGTTCCGCGGTGGCGGACGGGAACCAGACGGGGCCGCGCGGGCCCATCGCGGAGGCGGCGTGCGGCGGGCCGCCCGCGGGCCGGTGGCCCTGGCCGCGACCGCCGCGCTGGCCGCCACGACGGCCGTCGCCTGCGGTGGCGGCGGCGACTGCGCCGGCACCGTCCGGCTGCGGATGGCGGCCTCCCAGGACAAGGTCGGCCTGCTGCAGCGGGCCGCCGACCGGTTCTCCGAGGACCGTAAGATCGGCGGCAAGTGTGTCGAGGTCGAGGTCGACTCCAAGAACTCCGGCACCGCCATGTTGGCGCTGGCCCGCGGCTGGGACGAGAGCACCGATGGCAAACGCCCCGACATCTGGAGCCCGGCCGCCAACGTGTGGGCCGCCATGCTGCGGCTGCGGATGGCCGGCCAGGACCGGACCTCGCCGGTGCCGGAGGGCGAGTTCCCGCCGATCATGACCTCGCCGCTGACCATCGCGATGCCCCGGCCGATGGCCGAGGCGATCGGCTGGCCGGACAAGGCGATCGGCTGGGCCGACCTGGCCGACCTGGCGACCGGCACGGACAGCTGGAAGCGGCACGGGCACCCGGAGTGGGGGGCGTTCCGGCTCGGCAAGACCAACCCCAACCTGTCCACCTCGGGCCTGCACGCCACCGTCGGCGCGTACTTCGCGGCCACCGGCACGACCTCCGACCTCACCGAGGCCGACATCACCTCCGCCGACAACCGCAAGTTCGTCGCCGACATCGAGAAGGCGATCGTGCACTACGGGCACACGTCGCTGACGTTTCTGACCAACCTGCAACGGGCCGACGACCGGGGCCAGGCGCTGTCCTACATCTCGGCCGTGACCGTCGAAGAGGACTCGGTCTGGAACTACAACCAGGGCAATCCCGGGCTCGACCCCGCCCAACTGGGTAAACACCCCAAGCCCAAGGTGCCGCTGGCGGCGATCTACCCCAAAGAGGGAACGATCTACTCCGACCATCCGTTCGTCCCGCTGAGCTGGATGGACGCCGAGAAGAAGCGGGCCGCCGACGAATTCCTGAAGTTCCTGCACACCGACCAGGTGCAGAAAGAGTTCACCGACCACGGCTTCCGCGACCACCGGGGCCGGCCGGGCCGGCACGTCACCCGGGACAACGGGCTGCTGCCCGGCGAGCCGCGGACCACGCTGTCGCTGCCGTCCGACGACGTGCTGGACCTGACCCTCAAGACCTGGGCCGAGCTGCGCAAGCCGGCCAACGTGCTGCTGGTCATCGACCGGTCCGGATCCATGGAGCAGGGCGTCCCCGGCACCGGCAAGAGCAAGGGGGACCTGGCCAAGGAGGCCGCCGCCGAGGCGCTGGCGGAGTTCCGCGGGCAGGACAAGGTCGGGCTGTGGATGTTCTCCGCCAAGCTTCAGGGCGAGCGGGACTGGCAGGAACTCGTCCCGGTGGGGCCGATGGACCAGGCGCACCGGTCCACCCTGCGCGGCCGGCTGCTCGGCCTCACCCTCGGCGGCGGCACGGGCCTGTACAACACCACCGCCGAGGCCCACGCGAAGATGACCGCCGCCCGCGAGGGCGGCTCCATCAACGCCGTGGTCGTCATGACCGACGGCAAGAACGAGCGGCCCGGCGGCATCGACCTGGAGACCCTCATCGGCCGGCTCGGCGCCGGACAGGAGGAGCGGGTGCGCGTGTTCACCATCGGCTACGGCAAGGACGCCGACCAGGACGTGCTGCGACGGATCGCGGAGGCGACCGAGGGGGCGTCCTACGACTCCTCCGACCCCAACACCATCGGCGACATCTTCACCGAGGTGATCTCCAACTTCTGAGGGCGCGGCGCGCCGCACCGGCGGACCGAGTGTCAGCGCGTACCGTCCGGACACCATAGACTTGGCGCGCGAAGGCGCGAGGAGCCGCTCGTCGGCGTGCCCGCGCCCCGGGCGTCAGAACCGGCGGCAACGCGTCGAGACGCCGCGGCCGGAATGTGAACCCGCGCCTGTGACCGTGCCGGACAAGGAGACCGACCCCAGTGAAGACCGATGTCGAGGAGCTGACCCCCACGCGGGTCAAGCTCACCGTCGAGGTACCGTTCGACGAGCTCAAGCCGAACCTCGACAGGGCGTACAAAGAGATCAGCAAGCAGGTACGCATCAAGGGGTTCCGGCCCGGCAAGGTGCCCGCCCCGCTGATCGACCAGTACGTCGGCCGTGGCGCGGTCCTGCAGGAGGCGGTCAACGACGCCCTGCCGGAGCTGTACGGCCGTGCCGTCGAGGAGACCGAGATCTTCGTGCTCGGCCAGCCCGACGTGGAGATCACCACCCTGGACGACGGCAAGGAGCTGGCGTTCACCGCCGAGGTGGACGTGCGGCCGAAGTTCGAGGTGCCCGACTACGACGACCTGGAGGTGACCGTCGAGGAGGCCGCGGTCACCGACGAGGAGATCGAGGAGACCCTCAACACGCTGCGCGAGCGGTTCGGCTCGCTGACCGCCGCCGACCGGCCGGCGCAGGAGGGCGACTTCGTCTCCATCGACCTGGCCGCCGCGATCGACGGCGAGGCGGTGGAGGACGCCTCCACCACCGGCTACTCCTACGAGGTCGGCAGTGGCTCCTCGGTGGAGGGCCTGGACGACGCGCTGGCCGGGATGAGCGCCGGCGAGTCCACGACGTTCACCTCCACCCTGGTGGGCGGCGAGCGCGCCGGTGAGCAGGCCGAGATCACCGTCACCGTGCAGAGCGTCAAGGTCAAGAACCTGCCCGAGGCCGACGACGAGTTCGCCCAGCTGGCCAGCGAGTTCGACACCATCGAGGAGCTGCGCGCGGACCTGCGCACCCGGCTGGGCCGCAACAAGCGGATGCAGCAGATCGGCCAGGCCCGCGACAAGGCGCTGGAGGCCCTGCTGGGGCGGGTCGACATCCCGCTGCCCGACAAGGTGGTCGAGGACGAGATCCAGCGCCGCAACGAGCAGCTGGAGCAGCAGCTGCAGTGGAGCGGGCTGACCCGGGACGCCTACCTGGCGAACGAGGACAAGACCGCCGAGGAGTTCGACGCCGAGATCGCCGAGGCCGCCCGCCAGGCGGTCAAGGGCGGCTTCCTGCTCGACCAGCTCGCCCTCGACGAGGAGCTGGGCGTGGAGAACGAGGAGCTCAGCGAGTACGTCGTCACCCAGGCGATGCAGATGGGCGTGCAGCCGCAGCAACTGGCCCAGCACCTCACCGACAGCGGCCAGATTCCGGCGCTGGTGTCGGAGGTGCTGCGCAGCAAGGCCCTCAACCTGCTGGTCGAGCACGTCAAGATCACCGACGAGGCCGGCAACGAGCTCGACCTGGAGGCCATCCAGCGTGAGCTGAACGGCGAGACCGCCGAGGCCGCCGAGGCCGGGACCGAGACCGCCGAGGAGGCCGCTGAGACCGCCGAGGCGACCGAGGCCGCCGAGGCCGAGGACAAGGCCGCCGACAAGGCCGAGGAGGCCAAGGACAAGCCGGAGTCCTGAGCCCGCGCACGACACGCCGGACGGGCCGGGACCCGCGACACGCTCGCGGGTCCCGGCCCGTCCGCATTCCCGGGAAAGGCCGGGGTACGCCCCCAGCGAAAAGCCCGCCCTCCCGGCTTAAGCGGCAGGCGAGGCGCGTTAGTGTCCAATCAGTTGACCCGATACACAGACCGGAGGAACCCGGTGAGCATGCCTCCGACTTTCCCTGAGCCGCAGCCGGCCGTCGCGCGCGTGGCCGAGGCTCAGCTGCTGCCGCTCGGCGACCAGCTCTTCCAGCAGCTGCTGCGCAAGCGGATCGTCTTCCTGGGCCAGCAGGTGGACGACGACATCGCCAACCGGATCTGCGCCGAGCTGCTGCTGCTGTCGGCCGAGGACGGCCAGCGCGACATCTACCTGTACATCAACTCGCCAGGCGGCTCGGTGTCGGCCGGCATGGCGATCTACGACATCATGCAGTACGTCCCCAACGACGTCGCCACGGTCGGCATGGGCCTGGCCGCGTCCATGGGGCAGTTCCTGCTGTGCGCGGGAGCCCCCGGCAAGCGGTACGCGCTGCCGCACGCCCGGATCATGATGCACCAGCCGTCCGGCGGGATCGGCGGCACCGCCTCGGACATCAAGATCCAGGCCGAGCAGATGCTGTACGTCAAGAGGACCCTGGCCGAGCGGATCGCGATGCACACCGCCCAGCCGCTCGACCAGATCGAGCGCGACTCCGACCGGGACCGCTGGTTCACCGCCGAGGAGGCCAAGGACTACGGCTTCGTGGACCACGTGGTGCGCAGCGCCAACCAGGTGCCTTCCGAGGGCCCTGTCTCATGATGATCCGGCGCCCGGCGCCGGATCATCGGTAACGAAGCGGACTAGCGGAGGCAGACAAGTGAGCGACCTGATCAGGCCGGGCATGCGGGCGGACGGCGGCGTGGCGCCCGCGCAGAGCCGTTACATCATCCCGTCCTTCGTCGAGCGCACCACGTACGGGGTCAAGGAGATGAACCCGTACAACAAGCTCTTCGAGGAGCGGATCATCTTCCTCGGGGTGCAGATCGACGACGCCTCGGCCAACGACGTGATGGCCCAGCTGCTGACGCTGGAGTCCATCGACCCGGACCGGGACATCAGCATCTACATCAACTCGCCGGGCGGCTCCTTCACCGCCATGACGGCGATCTACGACACGATGCAGTTCGTCAAGCCCGACATCCAGACCGTGTGCATCGGCCAGGCCGCCTCGGCCGCGGCGGTGCTGCTGGCGGCCGGGACGCCGGGCAAGCGGGCGGCGCTGCCGCACTCGCGGATCCTGATCCACCAGCCGGCCACCGAGGGCACCTACGGGCAGTCCAGCGACATCGAGATCCAGGCCCGCGAGATCATGCGGATCCGCGAGCAGCTGGAGGAGATCCTCGCCCGGCACAGCAACAAGCCGCTGGAGGAGGTCCGCCGGGACATCGAGCGCGACAAGATCCTGACCGCTGAGGATGCCAAGTCGTACGGTTTGGTGGACGATGTCTTCGTCAGCAGGAAGCGCCGTGCGGAGGTAGTGTCGTCCTGAAGGCGGCCGAGCAGGCCGGCCCCACCGGGCCGGGCCCGCCCGGCGGCTCCGGGCGGGCCCGGGAGACCCCCGGAACCGCCGCTTCGCAGGAGACTTCCGGGCGGGGGGCTCACCAAGTCCTCCGGAGGCGGTAACGTCGAATTCGACGTCGAGAGCCTTCGGAACGCAGATGACCGGCGAGGCGACGAGCGAGCGAGGTGGTCGGCGATGCGGATGCCAGCGGGCACCGGTCGCCGCCCGTACCGTGGACCCGCCGCCACAAGGGATCATAGGTACGAGCGCGAGGTGACGAGCGGCCCGGCCGTACGCCGGCGCGGCAGCAGCCGCGGCCACCGGCGGACGCCGGGCGGGCCCGCCGCCGACCGCCAGGCAAGACACCGTGCCGCATGCTCTCAGGCGGGCGGCCCCACGAAAAGGAGACGGTTGGGTGGCACGCATCGGCGACGGCGGTGACCTGCTCAAGTGCTCGTTCTGCGGGAAGAGCCAGAAGCAGGTCAAGAAGCTCATCGCGGGTCCGGGCGTGTACATCTGCGACGAGTGCATTGATCTCTGCAACGAGATCATCGAGGAGGAGCTCTCGGAGACCTCCGACCTCAAGTGGGACAGCCTGCCCAAGCCGCGGGAGATCTACGAGTTTCTCGACGGCTATGTGATCGGGCAGGAGACGGCCAAGAAGGCGTTGTCGGTGGCCGTCTACAACCACTACAAGCGGATCCAGTCCGGGGACAGCTCCCGTGACGACGCGGTCGAGCTGGCCAAGTCCAACATCCTGCTGCTCGGCCCCACCGGATCCGGCAAGACACTGCTCGCGCAGACTCTCGCCAAGCTGCTCAACGTCCCGTTCGCCATCGCGGACGCCACGGCCCTGACCGAGGCGGGCTATGTCGGCGAGGACGTGGAGAACATCCTGCTGAAGCTGATCCAGGCGGCCGACTACGACGTCAAGAAGGCCGAGACCGGGATCATCTACATCGACGAGGTCGACAAGATCGCCCGCAAGAGCGAGAACCCGTCGATCACCCGGGACGTGTCCGGGGAGGGCGTCCAGCAGGCGCTGCTGAAGATCCTGGAGGGCACCACCGCCAGCGTGCCCCCGCAGGGCGGGCGCAAGCACCCGCACCAGGAGTTCATCCAGATCGACACCACCAACGTGCTGTTCATCTGCGGTGGCGCCTTCGCCGGGCTGGAGAAGATCGTCGAGTCCCGGATCGGCAAGCAGGGGATGGGCTTTGGAGCGGTGATCCGCTCCAAGGCCGAGGCGGAGGCCGCCTCCGACATCCTGGCCGACATCATGCCGGAGGACCTGCTGAAGTTCGGGATGATCCCGGAGTTCGTGGGTCGCCTCCCAGTGATCACCAACGTGCACAACCTGGACCGGGACGCGCTGATCTCCATCCTCACCGAGCCGAAGAACGCGCTGGTCAAGCAGTACCATCGGCTGTTTGAGCTGGACGGGGTGGACCTGGAGTTCACCGACGACGCCTTGGAGGCGATTGCCGACCAGGCCATCCTGCGCGGCACCGGCGCCCGCGGCCTGCGGGCGATCATGGAGGAGGTGCTGCTGTCGGTGATGTACGAGGTGCCCAGCCGCCATGACGTGGCCCGCGTCGTCATCACCCGCGAGGCCGTCCTCGAGCACGTCAACCCCACCCTCGTCCCACGCGAGCGCACCAAGCGCGAGCCGCGGGAGAAGTCCGCCTGAACGCGGGGCGGGGAGGCGTGCTCGCCGTGCCGCCCCGCTCGGGTCTGCCCGGGGGGCGACCCCCCCGGAGCCCCCGAGGCGGAGGCTCCGCCCCCGTGTCCGTGCGCACCTGAGCGATGAACCGCGAAGCCCCGGTCCACCGGCCGGGGCTTGTTCGTGTCCGCCGTCAGTCCGTGCCGAGGCCTGCTTCGCGGGCGAGGACGATGGCTTGGGCGCGGTCGGCGACGTGGAGTTTCATGAAGATGTTGGAGACGTGGTTGCGGACGGTTT